>NZ_CP196836.1:0-4800000 GCF_051934385.1 Paenibacillus hebaui
GTGGACAGCCATACTTCTGATTTATGGCAGCAAATTTTATCAATTATTCAAAACAAACTCAGCAAACCCAGCTTTGACACTTGGTTCAAAGCAACCAAAGCAACCAAGCTAAATGATCGTTCGATCATCATTTCCGCGCCTACCACGTTTGCCGTCGAATGGCTGGAGAGCCGTTACACCAAACTGGTTGGATCAACGGTATATGAGCTGCTTGGCAAACAGGTCGATGTGAAATTTGTCATCGAAGAGAGCAAGCCTGCTGAACCAGACCCGCAACTGCCGGCGCCTAAGCCCAAAGTTGTACAGGAAGAAGCGGTACTCAGCATGCTGAATCCGAAATATACGTTCGATACATTTGTCATCGGGCCGGGCAACCGTTTTGCCCACGCCGCATCGCTGGCGGTCGCTGAAGCGCCCGCCAAAGCATACAATCCTCTGTTCTTATATGGGGGAGTAGGTCTCGGTAAAACTCACTTGATGCATGCAATCGGTCATTATGTACTGGAGCATGATCCGGGCAGCAAAGTTGTTTATTTGTCTTCTGAGAAATTCACGAATGAATTCATTAACTCCATCCGTGACAACCGCGGGGAGAGCTTCCGTAACAAATACCGGAGCGTCGACATTCTGCTCATTGATGATATTCAGTTCTTGGCGGGAAAAGAATCGACACAAGAGGAATTTTTCCATACGTTTAATGCGCTGCATGAGGAACGGAAACAGATCATCATCTCCAGCGACAGACCACCGAAGGAAATTCCGACCCTGGAAGAACGACTTCGTTCTCGCTTTGAATGGGGGTTAATTACAGATATCCAGCCTCCAGATTTGGAGACACGGATCGCTATTTTGCGTAAAAAGGCACGTGCGGAAAACCTGGATATTCCGAATGAAGCGATGATGTACATTGCCAACCAGATTGACACCAACATTCGTGAACTGGAAGGTGCCCTGATTCGGGTCGTTGCTTATTCTTCGCTGACGAATCAGGATGTAACCACTCATCTGGCAGCTGAAGCACTGAAGGATATTATTCCTTCCAGTCGTCCCAAAATGATCACTATCCATGACATCCAACAAAAGGTCGGCGAGTACTACAGCCTTAAGCTTGAAGATTTCAAAGCACGGAAACGGACCAAGGCAGTTGCCTTTCCAAGACAGATTGCCATGTATCTCTCTCGTGAACTGACAGACTTTTCTCTGCCCAAAATCGGAGAAGCATTCGGAGGACGAGATCACACCACTGTCATTCATGCGCACGAAAAAATCTCCCAAGCGATTAAAATCGATCAGGATCTCTATAAAGTTATCAACAACTTAACCGAAAAAATAAAGAATCCAACCTGAACAAGTCCCAAGCCTATGCACAACGTATACACATGTGGATAGGCTTGGGTGTACGGGTTTATACCCACTTATCCACATATTCAGTGCCCCTATTACTATTATTACTATAAAGATCTAAAAGATATCATCTCCAAAATAGCCATTTCGAAGCTAAGCCTCCGGCCTTTGAAAAACACCTTTCAACACCTCAATACCCAAAAAATCAGCTAGGAGTGAAACCATGAAAATCAGCATAATGAAAAACTACTTAAACGATTCCATACAGCAAGTATCCAAAGCGATCTCGAGCCGTACGACCATTCCGATCCTGAGCGGTATCAAATTCGACGTGAATCATCAAGGTGTAACGTTGACAGCAAGCGACACGGACATATCCATTCAATCCTTCATCCCGCTTGAAGATGGAGATAAAAGTGTTGTTCAGATAGAACAACCAGGTAGTGTTGTACTGCCAGCCAAGTTTTTTGTCGAGATCATCAAGAAGCTGCCATCACAGGAAGTGCACATGGAGGTTAAAGAAAACTTCAACACCTTTATCTCTGCAGGTGCCACCGAGATTCAGCTGGTTGGACTTGATCCTGAAGAATTCCCTGTACTTCCAAGCATCGAAGAAAACCAAACCGTATCCATTCCAGGCGATTTGCTGAAAAATATGATTAAGCAAACCGTGTTTTCCATTTCCACACATGAAACCACTCCAATTTTGACGGGAGTACTCTGGAGTCTGGGTGACAATGAACTGAAATTTGTGGCAACAGACCGTCACCGTCTTGCTACTCGTTCAGCAATGCTGGATAATGCAGAGGGTGTACGTTTCAACAATGTGGTGATTTCGGGTAAAACGCTGAACGAACTCAGCAAAATTGTGCCGGATCAAAATACACTTGTGGATATCGTTGTCGCTGACAATCAGGTCCTGTTCAAAATCGACCGTGTTCTCTTCTATTCACGCATTTTGGATGGAACTTATCCGGATACTTCTAGAATTATTCCAACTTCGTACAAAACAGAACTGGTTTTAGATACAAAAAAATTAAGTGAATCCATCGACAGGGCTTATTTGCTGTCGCGTGAAGAAAAAACAAACATTGTGCGAATGCAGACCATGGATTCTGGTACGATCGAAATTTCATCAAGCTCTTCTGAGCTGGGTAAGGTACGAGAAGAAATCGAACCTGCCGATTTTAACGGTGAACCTCTGAAAATCTCATTCAACTCCAAATATATGCTGGATGTACTGAAAGTGGTGGAAAGCGAGCAGCTGATGATTGCTTTCACTGGCGTTATGAGCCCGATCATCTTGAAACCGCTGGACGACAGTCACAGCCTGTACGTCATATTGCCTTACCGGACGACCAACTAACGAAAGGAAGATCATAGTGAACCAAGTTACGATTCGAACGGAATATATCAAGCTTGATCAATTTTTGAAATTAGCTGCTTGTGTACCAACCGGAGGTATGGCCAAAGCTCTGCTTCAGGAAGGACTTGTACGTGTGAATAAAGAGCCTGAGGAACGCCGGGGACGCAAGTTATACCCTGGGGATATCGTTGAAGTGCAAGGAGAAGGCACATTCGAAGTTGCCGCAGAATAAGAAGACCAGTTCGATCCTGCTGCCTCCTGACGGACGGGATAAAAGGGAGGTTACCGCGTGTTTGTCAACAGCATTGATCTGCATCAATTCCGCAATTATGAACATCTGAGACTGGACTCTTTTGGTCCTGTAAACCTGTTGATTGGGCAAAATGCCCAGGGCAAAACCAATCTTGCAGAGGCTATTTTTGTACTTGCGCTCACAAAGAGCCACCGTACATCCCGTGACAAGGAGTTAATCCGTTTTGGTGAGGAACGTGCCCGGATTGCAGCAGAGGTCGACAAAAAGTACGGATCGGTCAAGCTTGAAATATCTTTGTCACAACAAGGCAAAAAAGCGAAGATTAACGGCCTGGAACAGCGCAAGCTAAGTGATTTTGTCGGAGCGCTCAATGTCGTCATGTTTGCACCGGAGGATCTGGAGATAGTCAAAGGCACACCGGGGGTCCGCCGCCGGTTTCTTGACATGGAGATCGGACAAGTTGCCCCAGGATATCTGTATCATCTACAGCAGTATCAGAAAGTGCTCGTGCAACGTAACAATTTGCTCAAGCAGTTATGGGGACAAGGTGCCTCAGCCCAGACCATGCTTGAGGTATGGAACGAACAGTTGGTGGAGCACGGTGTTAAAATCGTCAAAAAAAGGAAACAATTCATAAAGAAACTTCAAAAGTGGGCTGAAACGATTCATCAAGGGATCACCGGAGGCGGAGAAGTCTTGCGGCTGGCCTATCTTCCTTCCTTCAGCGAAGCTGCTGAGGAAGATGAAGCTGTCTTAATGGACCAATTTATGATAAAATTATCACAAATGAAAGAGCAGGAGATTCGCCGAGGCACAACCCTTAGTGGGCCGCATCGGGATGACCTGTCCTTTTTCATTAACGATCGGGAAGTACAAACCTATGGCTCGCAGGGGCAGCAGCGCACAACGGCGTTGTCCCTTAAACTTGCGGAAATTGAACTGATTCACGAAGAAATCGGAGAATATCCGGTCCTGCTGCTGGACGATGTACTGTCTGAACTGGACCCATTTCGTCAGACGCAGCTGATCGAAACGTTCCAGAGCAAGGTGCAAACCTTTATTACGGCTACGGGGATCGAGAGCCTGAACGTTGACAAGCTCAAAGATGCCAGTATTTATCACGTTCATGCCGGACAGGTTGAACGCTAAGGAGTGAGGGCTTATGTACATTCATCTGGGCGGTGAGAAGATCATCCGTTCTTCCGAATTGGTCGCTATTTTTGATATATCGATTGAAAAATCCTCAAAAATCTCCAAGCAGTATGTCACTCATGCGGAGCAGGAAAAAACAGTGGAGCACATCGGCGAAGAGGAAGCCAAGTCCATTGTGGTGACCAAAAACATTGTGTACTACTCGCCTATTTCCTCAGCCACGCTGAAGAAGCGGGCACACATTTTTCCTGATCTCTAGCGTTTTTGTGGCATAAAAATTGTGCCTTTTGCTGCTTGTTTTAATTTCGACAGCTTGCTGAAATGAACGTCGCCTATTTCAGCAAACATTCTTAGTTAACGCATATTTACGATATTGAATCTATAGAAGTAGGTGAAAGCATGTCTATGAATCAACCGTCATATGGTGCAGATGAAATTCAGGTACTTGAAGGGCTGGAAGCCGTACGTAAACGACCGGGGATGTATATTGGTTCCACCAGTGCCAAAGGTCTGCATCATCTCGTTTGGGAAGTAGTGGACAACAGTATTGACGAAGCACTCGCAGGTTATTGTGATCATATCGAAGTTACTATTCATGAAGATAACAGCGTCACTGTAGTCGATAATGGGCGGGGGATTCCTGTCGGTGAACATGCCAAAATGAAACGTCCTGCGCTTGAGGTTGTTATGACTGTTCTGCATGCAGGTGGTAAATTTGGCGGTGGCGGTTACAAAGTATCTGGTGGTCTTCATGGGGTGGGTGTATCGGTCGTCAATGCTCTATCAGAGAAAGTTGTTGTTACAGTTAAGGTTGACGGCCAAGTGTATCAACAGGAATACCGCCGTGGAGCTCCACAGTATGACCTGAAAGTGATCGGAACAACCGAAGAAACGGGAACAACGGTTAGGTTCCATCCGGATCCTGAAATTTTCACGGAAACGAGAGTGTACGACTACGATATCTTGCTCGCCCGTATTCGTGAGCTGGCGTTCCTGAACAAGGGCATCGGTCTTACATTGACGGATGAGCGTACGGGTGCAACCAACTCGTTCATGTACGAAGGTGGTATTATCGAATACGTCTCCTTCCTTAACCAGAAGCGCGAAGTACTGCATGAAAATCCAATTTACGTCGAAGGTTCCAGAGACAACATCCAGGTGGAAGTTGCTCTGCAATACAATGACAACTACACCGAGAATATCTATTCCTTCGCCAACAATATCAACACACATGAGGGCGGAACGCATGAATCAGGATTCAAGAGTGCCCTTACACGGATTATCAATGACTATGCCCGCAAGGCGGGGGTAATTAAGGACAGTACGGGTAACTTGTCCGGCGATGATGTTAGGGAAGGACTCACGGCCATTATTTCGGTCAAAATTCCGGAACCGCAATTTGAAGGACAGACGAAAACCAAGCTGGGAAACAGTGAAGTGCGTGGTATTGTCGAATCCTTGTTTGCCGAGAAACTGCAGGAGTTCCTGGAAGAGAATCCTTCCGTATCCCGTCGCATTTTGGAAAAAGGACTGCAAGCAGCACGTGCTCGTGAAGCTGCCCGTAAAGCACGGGAACTGACACGTCGTAAAGGTGCACTTGAAGTAAGCTCACTTCCAGGTAAACTGGCTGACTGTTCATCCAAGGATGCTTCCATCAGTGAATTGTACATCGTCGAAGGTGACTCTGCCGGTGGATCGGCGAAGCAAGGTCGGGATCGTCATTTCCAAGCGATTTTGCCGCTGCGCGGTAAAATTCTGAACGTGGAAAAAGCTCGTCTTGACCGGATCTTGGGTAATGCGGAGATTAGAGCCATTATTACGGCGATGGGTACGGGAATTGGCGATGACTTCGATATTGCCAAAGCCCGCTATCACAAAATCATTTTGATGACGGATGCCGATGTCGATGGTGCCCATATCCGAACACTGTTGCTGACATTCCTGTATCGGTACATGCGCAAAATCATCGAGGCAGGCTATGTATACATTGCTCAGCCTCCATTGTTCAAGATTGAGCGTAACAAAGTTATTCGCTATGCGGGTTCCGAGAAAGAACGCGATGAAATTATTGCTACGCTCGGTGAAAATGCGAAGTTTAATATCCAGCGTTACAAAGGTCTCGGTGAGATGAATGCCGGACAATTGTGGGAAACGACGATGGACCCTGAGAGCCGGACAATGCTGCAAGTATCCATCAACGATGCTATACTTGCCGATGCTATGTTCGACACACTGATGGGGGATAACGTTGAACCTCGTCGTGACTTTATTCAGGAAAATGCTAAATACGTGAAAAACCTAGATATTTAAACGATATCCAACAGAGGCGCCTGTGAGGGCGCCTTTTTTATATTCCTATAATCAACGTGTGCGTTTCTTGGCAGAGGAGGCCTGAGCCTTATGAGATGGCCGAGAGGATTTCCTTCTTTTGGAGGGCAATCTGCCGTATGCTATCGCATAACGTCTGATCTTCCGATACGTTTGCTTGTCTGGCAGCAGAGCAAAAGCATAAATACCCGGCAGTGTATTAACTTCAAGAATCCAGGGCCGTCCGCTCTCGTCCAGTGCGATATCGATACCGATTTCTTTGAGTCTGGGAAATGACCTTTGCAGCTGCACCGCCATATGAATGCCTAACCGATATAGTTCACTACGGAGTTGATCAAATTCATGATTGTTAAAATGGGGCCGCACGACTTCTTCAAATGAGGCCAACCGTCCGCCTCCATGGATGTTGGTAATAATTTTACCCGGTGCAGCTATTCTGCCCAGAATGCCTGTCGTTTCCCAACTGTGCTGTAGATTTTTCTGGGTTAATACCCGCAAGTCGAAAGGCAATCCATCATGCTTCATCAGCGGAATACCCTGTTGAATGATGTATTCCCGGTTCTCAATGCGTTCATTGAGAGCTATTTCCAATTCATCCAGGGAATGAAAGATGAACTCATCTGTACCGTATCGAAGTTCGTACGTCGTTATATCGATCGCTGGAGATGCCTGGACCTCTGTTTCATTTGCGACAGGGGAGGGGCATTTATCGGCTTCATCGATTGTTTCTTGATCGAGTGTACCTTCACCGGTAGCCGAATCGTCCGCAGTGATAGGGAGTGTAGATATCCAAGTGGTTTTTACCCGCATGACTCCATTTCCATAAGTCCCCCGATCCGGTTTGATATAGTTTGACTCAAATAATTCAGTCATCCGTTCCAGGGTTTGGCGACTATATTTTCGTGTAACTGGTATATATCCATTTACACTACGGCTGCGTTGTAACACAACTGTCTTGGTCCATTTGCTGGAGACACGCTGGATACCCAAGAGCCATCAGTCCTTTCAAGTTTTGTTGGGTTCTCTAAGAGTGACAGGCATGGAGAAATCAAAGGACAAGAGATGATTTCAGTGGTATAATAGAGAAATATGGCGTTTTGTGCTATTGTTGCACAATTTGTAGTTTGATCGTAGAACGGGAACGGCTTCATCCTAAGATAGGGATAGTCCATTTGCCGCTTTTTCTAGCATTGTATGTGCAGATGGTGAGGAAGGCAGGGCTAACCCCCAGACTCTCCAAAGTTCCCGGAAGAAAGGCTATTGCCCAGCGGACGTTTAATTGTGTAACTTTTGTGAAAGTAATATAATAAAGGGTAGCGTTCTTGCGCGGTCTTAGCCTTGTTAGGCTTTTCACATATAACACATATAATTAATTTTAATGACTGAATGAATGTTTGTTGAAGGACAAGAAGGAGGTCCAGCATGGCGGAAGAAATGAACTCACAGATTAAAGATCGGGATATTGGCGTCGAGATGCGTGAATCGTTTATGGATTACGCGATGAGCATCATTGTTAGCCGTGCCTTACCTGACGTGCGTGATGGATTGAAGCCGGTTCACCGGCGTATTCTGTACGCAATGTCGGAGCTCGGCATGACACCCGATAAACCACATAAAAAATCAGCCAGAATCGTCGGCGAAGTTATCGGTAAGTATCACCCACACGGTGACTCTGCTGTATACGAAACGATGGTACGGATGGCTCAGGATTTCTCCCTGCGCTACATGCATGTAGATGGACATGGTAACTTTGGATCGGTGGATGGCGATATGGCAGCAGCCATGCGTTACACAGAGGCCCGTTTGTCCAAGATTGCAATGGAAATGCTCAGAGATATTAACAAAGATACGATTGATTTCCAGCCGAACTATGACGGTGAGGAAAGTGAGCCTATTGTTCTTCCGGCTCGTTTTCCTAACTTGCTTGTCAATGGTGTCGGTGGGATTGCGGTAGGTATGGCAACCAACATTCCTCCTCATAATCTGGGCGAAGTGATTGATGGCGTACAGGCTATGATCCAAAATCCTGATATTACATCCATGGAATTGATGGATTACATTCATGGACCTGACTTCCCAACTTCCGGTTATATTTTGGGACGCTCTGGAATTCGGCAGGCGTATCAAACTGGACGCGGCTCGGTAACGATGAGGGCCAAAACGAACATCGAAGAGAATAACAACAAAGCGAAAATTATCGTTACAGAGCTCCCTTATCAGGTGAACAAGGCGAGACTCGTTGAGAAAATCGCCGAGTTGGTACGTGATAAAAAGATTGATGGGATTACAGACCTTCGTGATGAGTCTGACCGTAACGGTATGCGGGTTGTGATCGAGCTCCGCAGAGACGTAAATCCAGGGGTTGTTCTGAACAACCTGTACAAACATACATCGATGCAGTCCACTTTTGGGATTAACATGCTTGCGATTGTGAATAAAGAACCTAAAATTCTGAACTTGCGTGAAGTGTTGTATCACTACCTGCAGCATCAGATTGAGGTTATTCGCAGACGTACGCAGTTTGAACTGAAAAAGGCTGAAGCTCGTGCACACATTCTAGAAGGTTTGCGTATTGCGCTGGATCATATCGACGAGATTATTACATTGATTCGTTCATCCAGTAATGCAGATGCAGCCAGAGAAGGTTTGATTGAGCGTTTTTCACTCAGTCATGATCAGGCGCAAGCCATTCTCGATATGCGTTTGCAACGCCTCACAGGTTTGGAACGCGAACGTATCGAAAATGAATATAACGAATTGATGGTCAAAATTGCAGAGTATCGCGAAATTCTGGCCAACGAGCATCTCGTGCTTGAGATTATCAGCACGGAGCTGCAAGAAATTCGTGATCGCTTCAGTGATGATCGTCGTACCGAGATCACTGTAGGTGAAGAGAGCATTTTGGATGAGGATCTGATCCCACGTGAAGAGGTCATCATCACGATTACTCATACAGGCTATGTGAAACGTTTGCCGGTATCGACATACCGCAGCCAGAAACGTGGTGGACGTGGAGTTGTGGGAATGGACACGAAAGATACCGACTTTGTTGAGCATCTGTTCGTGACCAACTCTCACAATTACCTCATGTTCTTTACCGACAAAGGTAAAGTGTACCGTCTCAAAGCCTATGAGATTCCTGAGCTTGGACGTACAGCACGAGGAACGCCGATTATCAACCTGATTCAAATCGAGCAGGGTGAATCGGTTAATGCCGTTATTCCAGTCCAGGAATTTGAGAGCGACATGTATCTATTCTTTGCTACCCGTCAAGGGGTTGTGAAAAAGACGCCGCTTGAGGATTACACCAATATTCGCAAAGGTGGTCTGATCGGGATTTCCCTGCGTGATGATGATATCCTCATTGACGTTAAGCTGACGGACGGACAGCAGGAGATCATCATGGGTACAGCTCACGGAATGTCCATCCGTTTCTCGGAAGGAAATGTTCGTTCCATGGGACGAAATGCAACCGGGGTTAAAGGGATAACGCTGGATAAGCAGGATGAGGTTATCGGTATGGATGTAGTTGATAAAGAACTTGATGTTCTGATTGTTACAGCCAAAGGTTACGGTAAACGTACACCTGTCAGCGATTATCGGATGCAGACTCGTGGCGGTAAAGGGATCAAAACCATTAACGTCACAGAGAAGAACGGGTCGGTAGTCAGCCTCAAAATGGTTAAAACGGAAGAAGATCTGATGATTATTACTTCTAGTGGTACATTAATTCGGATGAGTATGGAAGGCATCTCCACTATGGGTCGATACACGCAAGGTGTGAAGCTGATTCATATACGTGACGAAGATTCTGTAGCTACAGTTAGCCGGATAGACAAGAATGAAGAAGAGCCAGATGAAGAGTTGCTTGAAGGGCTAGAAGCCGGAGAGTCAGAAGGTCCAGTGGTAAGTCTGGATGAGGAGACTGTTTCCGATGCTGAGGTTGAAGGCGATGACTCGGGTTCGGAAGCATAGTCTAGATTTTTCTTTAAATCAACGCATGAATGAGTTGTTGGAATAAAACTGGAGGGCTCCCGTAAGGGGGCCCTTTGTTATTTTGACTGTTGCATCACAACTATCCTCAAAATCTGGGATGTACAGCCTGATTCTTGAGTAATATAATGGGAAATATCGTGAAAAGTCGGGACTATAGTCTTGTTATCATCATAGAAGAACAATGAGTGAGGGGAATAAACATGGGATTGATCGCCCTGTCAGAAGTCAAACCAGGACTTAAACTGGGAAATGACGTACATACAATTCGCGGTAACGTTTTGTTTCAGAAAGGCAAAGTCATTTTGCCAAAAGATGTGGAAGTGCTTCGTGCCTTCATGATTCACCAGGTGGTTATCGAACAGGAGAGAGCAGGGACAAGCAGTGCTGGTTCTAAGGCTTCATCTACGTCCGCAGGAAGTCCAGGGACTGACAAGAACGAACAAACAGTTAAGGGAGGCGGAACTGTTTCAGCTCCCGTAATATCATCTTTACATGAAGAATACGAGAAGATGGTTGGATTGACCAAAAACGCATTTCTCTCCTCTCTGGCGGCTGAATTGCCTGTATACGAGCTGCGCACGCAGCTTGAGGCATTGTTTACATATCTCAAACAGTATAATGTGCTGACTTTCAGTCCACGACTAATGAAGGAACATGATTATGTATATCACCATGCTGTATTAAGCGCGATGACTTCCTATCAGTTGGCTCAGTGGATAGATCTGCCCTCCAAGGACTGGATGCAGGTTGCTTTTGCGGGATTGTTCCATGATATCGGTAACAGCAAAGTTGATCCACAGATCCTCCATAAGCCATCCACGCTAACTACATCAGAACAGGAAGAGATCCGGCAGCATACGAAATATGGCTATCAGGTCTTGAAGCAGGCAAAGGCAATTAATGAAGGTGCCAGACTTGCGGCTTTACAGCATCATGAAAAAGTCGATGGATCGGGCTACCCGCTACAACTTAGCGGCACTCAGATTCATATCTATGCCAAAATTGTAGCCATCGCTGATATTTTCCACGCCATGACGTTAGAGAAGATCTATCGCAAGGCACAGTCACCGTATCTGGTATTGGAACAAATTCAAAGTGAAGCTTTTGGCAAGCTGGATCCTGCCATTGTAAATGTATTTGTTCAACGTTCTACTCAAATCCATAATGGCATTCGAGTGAAACTCAGTGATAATCAGATAGGTGAAATCATTTTCTCAGATCGGGATCATCCTACACGACCAATGGTATCCATTGAGGGAACCATCATTAATCTGATGCAGCAAAGACAGCTCCACATTCAGGAAGTTATAGGCTAGGATCTATTTGCTTGTATAGAAGAGAAGAAGCCTCTTCATATGGAGTGGCTTCTGAAGTTCGTGAGACCAAACGCGGAAGAAGTATGTCTAGCATAGGGGATAATGAAGGCATTTTGTTTAGTTCTATGATGATAATAACCTTTGTTCAAAAAAAAGACTTGCATTCAAAAACTGTACATGGTATATTCTAATTCCGGCCAAGAAAACACGAGAAACACGGTGCGGCAAGCAAATGATGAAGCTTCGAAAGAAACTTAAAAAAAGAGCTTGCAAAGTTGGTTCGGACATGATAGGATATAAGAGTTGCCAGAGAGAACAACGACGGCGACGAGAAACAAGTTTGATCTTTGAAAACTGAACAACGAGTGAGTAAACATTCTGCTTGCAGAATGAACGCGAAAGTTTGAGACAAGCCTTGGCTTGGATCAGCTGGAGCACAAATGAGATTTTTAATCTCGTCAGATTCAAAATGAGCTTATCGCTCTTTTCAATACTTTATTGGAGAGTTTGATCCTGGCTCAGGACGAACGCTGGCGGCATGCCTAATACATGCAAGTCGAGCGGACTTGATGAGAAGCTTGCTTCTCTGATGGTTAGCGGCGGACGGGTGAGTAACACGTAGGCAACCTGCCCTCAAGCTTGGGACAACTACCGGAAACGGTAGCTAATACCGAATACTTGTTTCCTTCTCCTGAAGGAAACTGGAAAGACGGAGCAATCTGTCACTTGGGGATGGGCCTGCGGCGCATTAGCTAGTTGGTGAGGTAACGGCTCACCAAGGCGACGATGCGTAGCCGACCTGAGAGGGTGATCGGCCACACTGGGACTGAGACACGGCCCAGACTCCTACGGGAGGCAGCAGTAGGGAATCTTCCGCAATGGGCGAAAGCCTGACGGAGCAATGCCGCGTGAGTGATGAAGGTTTTCGGATCGTAAAGCTCTGTTGCCAGGGAAGAACGTCCTTGAGAGTAACTGCTCAAGGAGTGACGGTACCTGAGAAGAAAGCCCCGGCTAACTACGTGCCAGCAGCCGCGGTAATACGTAGGGGGCAAGCGTTGTCCGGAATTATTGGGCGTAAAGCGCGCGCAGGCGGTCATTTAAGTCTGGTGTTTAATCCCGGGGCTCAACCCCGGATCGCACTGGAAACTGGGTGACTTGAGTGCAGAAGAGGAGAGTGGAATTCCACGTGTAGCGGTGAAATGCGTAGATATGTGGAGGAACACCAGTGGCGAAGGCGACTCTCTGGGCTGTAACTGACGCTGAGGCGCGAAAGCGTGGGGAGCAAACAGGATTAGATACCCTGGTAGTCCACGCCGTAAACGATGAGTGCTAGGTGTTAGGGGTTTCGATACCCTTGGTGCCGAAGTTAACACATTAAGCACTCCGCCTGGGGAGTACGGTCGCAAGACTGAAACTCAAAGGAATTGACGGGGACCCGCACAAGCAGTGGAGTATGTGGTTTAATTCGAAGCAACGCGAAGAACCTTACCAGGTCTTGACATCCCTCTGATCGATGCAGAGATGTATCTTTCCTTCGGGACAGAGGAGACAGGTGGTGCATGGTTGTCGTCAGCTCGTGTCGTGAGATGTTGGGTTAAGTCCCGCAACGAGCGCAACCCTTATATTTAGTTGCCAGCACTTCGGGTGGGCACTCTAGATAGACTGCCGGTGACAAACCGGAGGAAGGTGGGGATGACGTCAAATCATCATGCCCCTTATGACCTGGGCTACACACGTACTACAATGGCCGGTACAACGGGCTGCGAAATCGCGAGATGGAGCGAATCCCAACAAAGCCGGTCTCAGTTCGGATTGCAGGCTGCAACTCGCCTGCATGAAGTCGGAATTGCTAGTAATCGCGGATCAGCATGCCGCGGTGAATACGTTCCCGGGTCTTGTACACACCGCCCGTCACACCACGAGAGTTTATAACACCCGAAGTCGGTGGGGTAACCGCAAGGAGCCAGCCGCCGAAGGTGGGATAGATGATTGGGGTGAAGTCGTAACAAGGTAGCCGTATCGGAAGGTGCGGCTGGATCACCTCCTTTCTATGGAGAATCGTTTCCCGAGTGGAAACATTCAAAACCAAGTCTTCAGGAAGCATGCTTCCGAAGCGAGCTTTACTTCGTAAAGCTTTTAACTCACTCGTTGCTCAGTTTTGAGAGCTCAAACTCTCAAACAGCTTGCTTTTGCATGGAGCTTGTTCTTTGAAAACTAGATATCGAAACGAAATTTTGCGATTTAGAACATTCCTTTAAACTGATCTTGTGTAAACAAGTGAAGTGTTTATAAGGTAGATTGCATGAGCGAGTGATCGAAATGGAGCGACTTTTGGCTTTGGACGTAGTCCAAAACAAGCGGAGCGACAGCTCGAACACGAGCGATATGGTTAAGCTACTAAGAGCACACGGAGGATGCCTAGGCGCTAGGAGCCGATGAAGGACGTGGCGAACAACGAAACTGCCTCGGGGAGCTGTAAGCAAGCTTTGATCCGGGGGTGTCCGAATGGGGAAACCCAGCTGGGGTAATTTCCAGTTACTCACAACTGAATACATAGGTTGTGCAGAGGCATACCAGGGGAACTGAAACATCTAAGTACCCTGAGGAAGAGAAAACAATAGTGATTCCGTCAGTAGCGGCGAGCGAACGCGGAGAAGCCCAAACCAGAGAGCTTGCTCTTTGGGGTTGTGGGACGTCTCACATGGAGTTACAAAGGAGCCGATTAAGCGAAGAGGTCTGGAAAGGCCCGCCAAAGAAGGTAAAAGCCCTGTAGTTGAAAGTCTGCTCTCTCCGAGACCAATCCCGAGTAGTGCGGGGCACGTGAAACCCCGTATGAATCCGGCAGGACCATCTGCCAAGGCTAAATACTTCCTAGCGACCGATAGTGAAGCAGTACCGTGAGGGAAAGGTGAAAAGCACCCCGGAAGGGGAGTGAAATAGAACCTGAAACCGTGTGCTTACAAAAAGTCAGAGCCCGTTTTAGGGGTGATGGCGTGCCTTTTGTAGAATGAACCGGCGAGTTACGTTCCCGTGCAAGGTTAAGGTGATGAGCCGGAGCCGCAGCGAAAGCGAGTCTGAATAGGGCGAGTTAGTACGTGGACGTAGACCCGAAACCGGGTGATCTACCCCTGTCCAGGGTGAAGGTGCGGTAACACGCACTGGAGGCCCGAACCCACGCATGTTGAAAAATGCGGGGATGAGGTGGGGGTAGCGGAGAAATTCCAATCGAACTCGGAGATAGCTGGTTCTCCCCGAAATAGCTTTAGGGCTAGCCTCGGAAAACAGAGTCGTGGAGGTAGAGCACTGATTGGGTGCGGGGCCCGCAAGGGTTACCAAGCTCAGTCAAACTCCGAATGCCATAGACTTACTTCCGGGAGTCAGACAGTGAGTGCTAAGATCCATTGTCAAAAGGGAAACAGCCCAGACCATCAGCTAAGGTCCCCAAGTGTGTGTTAAGTGGAAAAGGATGTGGAGTTGCCCAGACAACCAGGATGTTGGCTTAGAAGCAGCCACCATTGAAAGAGTGCGTAATAGCTCACTGGTCGAGTGACTCTGCGCCGAAAATGTAACGGGGCTAAACACACCACCGAAGCTATGGCTTGATGCTTTGCATCAGGGGTAGGGGAGCGTTGTATAAGGGTTGAAGGTGTACCGTAAGGAGCGCTGGACATTATACAAGTGAGAATGCCGGTATGAGTAACGAAAAGATCAGTGAGAATCTGATCCGCCGAAAGCCTAAGGGTTCCTGAGGAAGGCTCGTCCGCTCAGGGTAAGTCGGGACCTAAGGCGAGGCCGAAAGGCGTAGTCGAAGGACAACAGGTCGAAATTCCTGTACCACCGTAAGCCGTTATGAGCAATGGGGGGACGCAGCAGGGTAGTGACGCGGACTGATGGATGTCCGTCTAAGCAGTGAGGCTGATGTGTAGGCAAATCCGCACATCGATAAGGCTGGGCTGTGATGGGGAGCGAAAATTATAGTAGCGAAGGTCATGATCTCACACTGCCAAGAAAAGCCTCTAGCCAGGTGATGGTGCCCGTACCGCAAACCGACACAGGTAGGCGAGAAGAGTATTCTAAGGCGCGCGGAAGAACTCTCGTTAAGGAACTCGGCAAAATGACCCCGTAACTTCGGGAGAAGGGGTGCCCCGGTAGTGTGAATAGCACGAGGGGGCCGCAGTGAAAAGGCCCAAGCGACTGTTTAGCAAAAACACAGGTCTGTGCGAAGCCGTAAGGCGAAGTATACGGGCTGACGCCTGCCCGGTGCTGGAAGGTTAAGGGGAGTGGTTAGGAGCAATCCGAAGCTGTGAACCGAAGCCCCAGTAAACGGCGGCCGTAACTATAACGGTCCTAAGGTAGCGAAATTCCTTGTCAGGTAAATTCTGACCCGCACGAATGGCGTAACGACTTGGGCGCTGTCTCAACGAGAGATCCGGTGAAATTTTAATACCTGTGAAGATGCAGGTTACCCGCGACAAGACGGAAAGACCCCATGGAGCTTTACTGCAGCTTGATATTGAATTTGGGTACGATCTGTACAGGATAGGTGGGAGCCTTTGAAGCATGAGCGCCAGCTTGTGTGGAGGCACCGTTGGGATACCACCCTGATCGTATCTAGGTTCTAACCTGGTACCGTAATCCGGTGCGGGGACAGTGTCAGGTGGGCAGTTTGACTGGGGCGGTCGCCTCCTAAAGAGTAACGGAGGCGCCCAAAGGTTCCCTCAGAATGGTTGGAAATCATTCGAAGAGTGCAAAGGCATAAGGGAGCTTGACTGCGAGACCTACAAGTCGAGCAGGGACGAAAGTCGGGCTTAGTGATCCGGTGGTACCGCATGGAAGGGCCATCGCTCAACGGATAAAAGCTACCCTGGGGATAACAGGCTTATCTCCCCCAAGAGTCCACATCGACGGGGAGGTTTGGCACCTCGATGTCGGCTCATCGCATCCTGGGGCTGAAGTAGGTCCCAAGGGTTGGGCTGTTCGCCCATTAAAGCGGTACGCGAGCTGGGTTCAGAACGTCGTGAGACAGTTCGGTCCCTATCTGTCGTGGGCGTAGGAAATTTGAGAGGAGCTGTCCTTAGTACGAGAGGACCGGGATGGACGTACCGCTGGTGTACCAGTTGTTCCGCCAGGAGCACCGCTGGGTAGCTATGTACGGAAGGGATAAGCGCTGAAAGCATCTAAGCGTGAAGCCCCCCTCAAGATGAGATTTCCCAGTATGTAAGACCCCTTGAAGACGACGAGGTAGATAGGCTGGGGGTGGAAGTGCAGCAATGCATGGAGCTGACCAGTACTAATCGGTCGAGGGCTTATCCAATATGCAGGTTGTAAGACGCAAATTTCGTTTCGAATCTAGTTTTCAGAGAACAAATACTCTGAAATGTAAGCTATAAGCTATGCGTTTGGTGGCGATGGCGGAGGGGTTCCACACGTACCCATCCCGAACACGACCGTTAAGCCCTCTAGCGCCGATGGTACTTGGACCGCAGGGTCCTGGGAGAGTAGGACGCCGCCAAGCAAAGAACCACTGCCGATGTAATTCGGTGGTGGTTTTTATTTGTTTATGAGCGTAAAAAGGAAGGTAACAGTTTTGTTACGGAAAATTAGTGCCAAACCAGTATAATAGGACTATGTTAAATATGCTAAAAGTACCTGACCACAGAGCTGGAATGTGCAGCTGTGAAAAGGAGGGTGTGTGTGTTAAGTTGGCGAAGACTGGGTCTTCATTCATTTCTTTTGCTCTGCCTGTTGGCTGTGCTTGTAGGATGTAGTGAAGCAGGATCTGCATGGACTTCTTATGAAGGAGCGGTAAACGAGAAAGGTTTCCCGGTTCCTAAAGTAGCGAATAAATCTGATCAGTCCGAGAACAATTCGGATTTGGATTATGTTCGATATACGCTTTCTGGTATCAGTGAGAGCACTAGCTTGCCTGAGGTATATCTAGACGAGATTAAAAGCTGGGGCTGGACAGAGAAGCAAGCCAAGAGTACATCTAAAGACTCAAGTTCCCTACGGGTGTTTGCTAAGGAGGGACATACGGTACATTTAGCTGTACATGATGGTTTCTTTACATTGATGGTTCCAAAAAGCGAAGCTGCCAATACGACAGTAAAGTCGCTTGATGACGATGAGTGAAGGTTGAGAGTTATTGTTTAACTAATTAACGCTGTAATGGTCCTTATATAGCAAAGCTCCTGTTGAAATTGGCGGGGGCTTTTTTTATTCTATTCGATGAAGTAGTTTGAATGTTGAAGGGGAAAGGTGCCGTTTCAATGGATCCGTTTGTAGATACGTTACATAGAGCCTCTGTTCGTTGTAGAGTCGTAGGAAAAGAGTAGGGGCAATAGGTGGGATGATAACGTCGTTAGACCCGTTATAGAGTCATCATAGGTCTTCAGCGTATTGTATATATCTACTTAGGATGTTGAGCGGTTAGGGAGTGTAGAGAGGTTTTAATACGTTTGGAGAGGGGAGAGTTGTACGTTCAACCAGTTGACTGAGCAACAGAATAAAAAATAAAAAGCGATTCTATTGTGGATAACTGTTTTGACTACACTCAAGCTGTGGATAAGGGATAGGAGTAAACAATAAACAAAGGTTATCCACAGTGGATAACCTTTGAGATTTGAATAGTTACGTAATATTCCGAAATCAAGATACGATGCATGTTCCTACTGGAGGGATGAACAAAATTAACTATTTATGTATTACAGGTATCAAATGTAGATTGATTATGGATAAAGGTTAAGACAGTTATTGCAAGTAATAAGAGACGTCTTGCTCATTAAGTTTGATCAATCCGTCCTTACGTTCGCGGGAAAGAGCAAGGACAACATACAGACGTGGGGCAAGTAGCCACAGATGCCAGAAAATCAGTGAAAACGTGAAGGACAAGGGTGACCAGATTAAACAAACCGTAATGATGCACAAACCAATCCAGCTCATATTAAGATGTACCCGGACGAACATACGATAGCTGAAATGTTGGTCTGGGATGTATCCAAACCATGGCATATGAAGATTCCAGCGCCAACGTCGTGCATAGGAGGTACGCACCAAAAGTAATATGGTTCTGGCAATGACATAATGAATCCAAAGAGTAATCGGGCCTGCCAGGATAAAAAAGAAGAGGCCGGTCCAGGAGAATGCCAATAGGTTAAACAAAAGCATAATAACAGGCAGAGACAAATAACTATAAATGACACTGCGAGCAATAGTCTTTTTTTTCAGAAGCCGGTATTGATAAAATGTAGCTTTATTCTCCGGTTCGGCGATCATACGATTACAAATCCTCCTTCTGGGATCACGTTCATTTGTAAAGGGATATTCGTTTACTTTGATAAAGGGGTAGATCATGTAGAGATGTGTGTATATGAACCTTGTATGCCACTCCAGAATGATGTACAAGATATGGAGAGTAGATGGATCTTATACAAGTATACCTTTGAACACTCTGGCTGTCAGGTTCTGATGGTGATGTATTATATATCGGCTGTAAATCCAAGATTTTTTAAGATTATAGAATATAAAGTTTTCAGAGGGGGCGAGGGTGGAGATCATCACAGGAAAAAGGCATTCAAGTTCAGACTATCGGGGAGAGTACATAGATGGATGTTTTTAATAGTAGAGGAAGATACAATCTATGGAGCTGCTACTATGAGATGCAGAAAAAAGAAAGCCGCTACATGCAGTCTGTCCGGCTGAAATATATAGCTTTAGGCATTTTTGTTATGTTTCGTTTCGGTACAGACACCCAATGGGTGGTAACCGAATATGTATATTTTATAGAAAGAAAGCACTATGAAAAGGTTTAAAATAATAGAAACTGTGCAATACTGATAGTAAACGTAAAACAAGGTGGGATGGTTGATGGAAGGACACGCCGAACACACATGCATTATCTGCGAACAGAGAAAAAGAGAAGGTATTTTTATCGTATCCGAATTTATATGTGACGCTTGCGAAGCAGAAATGGTTCATACCGATGCACAGGATGCCAAGTACAATTATTTTATTCATCAGATGAAACAGATTTGGGTGCAGAAGAACGCATAAAGAACATACGTTAAATAATATCAGTGAAAACATCACATGGAATGGTGTCGATGTGTAAAAAGGCCCGAGGGGCCTTTTTCTGTTTTGTGCGCTTCGGGAAGCTAGGCACCACACTAGTCAGTGAAGGTCTGGTCGAGGTATGAGCCAAGTCGTCTCGTAGCTGACCGACAACTGGTGGAAGAATCCGAGGGTAGAAGCCTTGTGACAATTTATATTAGGAAGGCATGAGCATGGGGTTAGATAAGTTACAGGATAGTGAGGATGTTGTATCAATGTGTGATCGAATGTAATTGTGGGCTGAGAAATCCTGATATAATAAAATATGAAGTGTAATTATTCAATATGATTCAGATTTCGGATGCAGCCGATCATGATAGAATGATCAGGGTGAGGGACACCTTATATAATAGGAAGAGAATGGTATAGCCAGTATTATAATATATGAATGTACAGGATGGATAAGCTATGGAACATAAACCAAATACCGCACCTTTATATGAAGCGTTGCTTACTTATCGTGATTCAGGGCAACGTTCTTTTCATGTACCTGGGCATAAGAATGGGCAAGTCTACCGAAGTTTGATGGAGGGAATGGAGAAGCAGCGTCCAACGGAACGAATAGTGGATAAGCACGAAGATATGGAATGGGTTGATCCACTGGTGGGACGGGCTGCCCCTGAAGAGGAAGAGAGCAACACAGCCATTTGGGGACGAGGGAAGGACATCGGGATTGGAGAATTTCCGGCCGTGGAAGGTGGACAGTCAGAAGCAGAGCTTGTACCCGTGAGTTCTTTCCTGGAGATGATGCAAATGGATGTTACGGAGATTACAGGAACAGATGATCTACATCATCCCGAAGGTGTTATTCAGGAGGCGCAAGAGCTGGCGGCGGATTGCTTTGGTGCTGAGGAGAGTTTCTTTCTTGTGGGTGGTAGTACGGCGGGCAATCTGTCATTACTCCTGACGGTGTGCGATGAGCCGAATAGCATTGTACTGGTGCAACGCAATGTACATAAATCGGTGATTCATGGATTGATGCTGGCTGGTGCAAAAGCTGTATTTCTGGAGCCATGGGTTGATCCTGCGAGTGGACTTGCGGTCATACCGTCGATGGAGACGGTGAAGGCTGCTGTCCAGACGTATCCTGAGGCAAAGGGAATACTCGTCACGCTGCCCAATTATTACGGTATGGGCGCTGATCTGACGCCCATAGCCGAGGTGTGCCACGAGGCTGGCATGCCATTGCTCGTAGATGAAGCACATGGCGCGCATTATGGACAGCATCCGGAGCTGCCTGTCTCTGCACTGTCCTGCGGAGCAGACGGTGTAGTGCAGTCGACGCACAAGATGCTGTCGGCTTTCACCATGGGTGCCATGCTGCACATTCAGGGACCACGGTTGAACCGGTCCCTGCTTCGGCAGCGCCTGGCCATGGTGCAAAGCTCAAGCCCATCATACCCTGTGATGGCTTCGCTTGATTTGGCGCGCCGTCTGCTGCATGTGCAGGGCGCGGACACCTTCACGGCGGGGCTTGCCGCCGTGAGCGCCTTTAAGTGCGGCCTCGCGGAGCTGCCGCGCTTTCAGTTGCTGCAGCCTGCGCAGCCGCTGCAGCAAGAGCAGCCAGCCGGGGCGGAGCCGGCTGGCGGGCATGCCACGGGCACCGCTGTGCCAGGGCGGCCCGAAGCACTGTCCGTGGCGGCGATGCCATCGGCCGCGGGTTATACCGCTCAGGACCCGTTTAAGGCCGTCATTTATGACGGCACAGGAGTGCTGAGCGGTTATGGGCTGCAGCAGCAGCTGGAAGCATGCGGCTGCGTGCCCGAGATGAGCGACGAACGGTACGTCGTCTTGCTCTTCAGCCTGGGCTCTACGGTGCAGGATGCCCAGCACCTGTTGCGCGCTTTAGACCATATCAGCTCTGCCAATGGGTATGAGCAGGTTCAATCCAATACAGAGCCATCACAGCAGCTTGCGAAAGGCTCAGCGCAATATATTTCCACGTGGAACAATTCTCATGAAGGTGATCCTTTCTCGGAGCCTATCTCTTTTACATTACAGCCCATTTTGGAGAAGGATACGTTAAAATTCCCGCTAGAAGAATGTGCCGGTCATCTTTCTGCCGAGATGGTTATTCCGTATCCTCCAGGGATTCCTCTCGTATATCCTGGCGAACACATAAGTCCAACCATTGTGGCACGTATCAAGCTTTTGCGGGATATAGGTGCAAGGTTTCATGGGGTGTCCGATAGTTCTTTGTATTCATTGAAAATCTTGAGGAATTAAATGAGAATATGAAAAATCGGGATTCTATCTACGCAAGAGAGAGTCCAGAAGGCTATGAACGATAAAGTTAATCGAACCCTACACATGAGGGTCTCTTGGTCATTGATTTACTTGCTTGCTGTTATAATGGACGCACAACATACTGTTATATATTTTGAAGTAAACTTTTATACGATAACGGAGAGGTCAGAACCAATCTGGAGAAGCGAAGTGCTCGCCTAAAATCTTTCTGAAAGAAAGCTATATCGAAAACATACGCTTTCCTGGCTTTCCACTTAAAAAAGGGATGAAAAAATCTGGTGATAACAGCGATCGGAAGAAGGTTTTGACCGCGAAGTGGTCCTGTGTAAAATCATTGTTGAACTTATATAGATAGACATAAGGAAAGAAGGGACATCTTTGGTTATTCCGCTAAAAAAATATACAGGAATAGTCCTGCAAGTCATATGGATGTATGGCTTCTATTGGATAGGAAACATGATTCAAGCCATACTGGATTTGCCTTTAACAGGTAGCATTGTTGGTATGCTGTTATTGTTTGTCATTATTCAACTCGGATGGATCAAAATAAGCTGGGGCGAAGAAGGTTCGTCATGGCTTCAAGCTCATCTGCAATTGCTGTTCATCCCTCCTACTGTGGGCATCATTAATCATTTTGATTTTTTCAGAGCTAATACATTATTGCTTGTTCTGGGATTGATCGTCAGCACATTAATCACATGTCTGTTGTCTGCCAAAATAAGTGAATGGCTCATGGCGTGGAGAGCGGCGCATCAAGGCAAGAAGGAGGCGATCGCATGTCGACATTCATCCTCGGAATTGGAATGATTGCTCTAACCGTTTTAATATATTCTCCAGCAACTCATTTATATAAAAAGTTGAAATGGCCCATACTTATGCCTGTGTTAACATCGACTGCGGTCCTTGTGTTGATCTTGCTGGTATCCGGTATAAAGCTTGATACGTACATGCTTGGTGGCAAATGGATACAGGAACTCCTGGGTCCAGCGGTTGTATCTCTTGCTTTTCCCTTATCCAAACATATCGATGTGCTGAAGCGGAATGTAATCCCGATTGTCGGTGGCACGATTGGAGGCAGTATTGTTGGTATGGCTACAGGGGCCTTATTGGCTATTACATTGGGTTATCCGAAAGAGACGGTCATTGCATTATTGCCAAAGTCCATTACTACACCCGTCGCCATTCAACTTGCTGATCAAGTGGGAGGAAATTCATCTTTTACTTCTTTATTTGTAATGATTGCCGGTTTTTCGGGGATATTACTGGGGCCGATGCTTTTGAAATGGTCCAGAGTTCAAAGCAAAAATGCGTATGGCATCGGACTTGGCTCGGCTTCTCATGCACTCGGCATGGCAAGATCCTTTGAGTATGGTGAGAACGCGGTAGCCTTGAGTTCCGTATCCATGATCATCAGTGCCATTGCCGGATCTGTCATGCTTCCATTATGGGTATGGATCATTTACGGTTGAACGCTTCGCTTCGTATAAAAAATCACAGGAATAGCTGACCGCTAACGCCTGATCATGTATAGTAATATAGAAAGAAGCTTGTACAATACTCGAACTGATCTATCCAGACTCATGAATATACACCTCTAGGCGGGTTATTTCATAATCTGGAGTATGAAAGGATCGAGATCATATGGATCGCAACAGAAATAGATGCAATTATTGACATAGAAAGCAGGGAAGCATATGCAAGGCAGAGGTAAATTCATTACGTTGGAAGGAGGAGAGGGTTCCGGCAAAACAACGATGATCAGCCAACTGGGTTCTTACTTTGAAGAACAGGGTATACCTCATGTAGTTACTCGTGAACCTGGTGGGATTGAGATTGCGGAAAAAATACGAGCCATTATCCTTGACCCTCTTCACACGGCAATGGATGCGCGAACCGAAGCACTGCTCTATGCAGCTGCACGCAGCCAACATCTTGCGGAAAGGGTTGAGCCAGCCCTGAAGGCCGGGAAAATGGTCATCTGTGACCGATTCGTCGATAGTAGTCTGGCCTATCAAGGATACGCACGCGGACTCGGAATCGAGGACGTATGGGCCATTAATCGGTTTGCCATAGGTGATCTGATGCCGGATGTTACACTCTATCTGGATATCGAGCCGGAAGTAGGTCTCGCCCGGATTGATGCCCATGATGGACGGGAGATTAATCGTCTGGATCTGGAGAGTCTGGAATTCCACCGTAAAGTACGCGAGGGCTATTTTCTCTTGAAGGAGCAGTCTCCCGAACGGATCAAGATCATTGATGCTTCTCACAAGCCTGAGGATGTCTTGGCAGCTATGATTTTGTCGTTAGAGTCAGGGATTTTGAAGGATTTTGACGAGTAATTGTCTAATATATAGACAGAGCAATTCACAAGAATGCTTAATATTTGAAGGAGGTTATGCAGGATGAAACTGATTGTTGCGATTATACAGGATAAAGACAGCAACCGATTATCCAGCGCATTGGTCAAAGCAAACTTTCGGGCAACGAAATTGGCCAGTACCGGTGGATTTTTGAAGGCAGGCAACACGACGTTTATGATCGGTGTCGATGATGGTCAGGTCGAGTCCGTTATGAACGTCATTCGCAGCAGCTGTAAGGTTCGTGAACAGCTCGTGACTCCGGTCACGCCGATGAGTGGAACAACCGACTCTTACCTGCCGCTACCTGTTGAAGTTCAAGTAGGCGGAGCTACCGTGTTTGTTCTCCCGGTAGATCGCTTCGAACACTTTTAATTGAGCAATTTGCATATATTCAATGAGCGTTTTTCATTACCGATAGCGTTTGGAATCAAATGATACAAAAATAATTTATTCGGAGTCCTCGGTGGACTTATGATGCGCCCTTCTTGCTTACAGAAATCGGTGCTCTCTGTTCGGATTAGCAATTTATCTAAAACAGGGAGAAGTTGCACTCTGGACAGAGATTGTTTAACTAACTAACCAATTAGTCCGTTATGATGATAATGATCTACTATTATATAGAGTGTGATTCAGTCATACATTAAGGTCTCCTCCACGCACAGGCGCAGCGCGCACTGTGCTGATGGGCGATTGGCCTACTAAGATAGAAAGCAGGCGTTTCCATGAAAATCAACCCTGGATTCCGACCGATGCAGAGTGGGCTCAGTTCTTCTGATTCCAGCTCCAAACCGGTTCAATCCAAAAATTTCTCTGATATGATGAATCACCAGGGTGAAAGGGCATCACAGGCTGAACTTACCCGCCGTTTAAGTGAGATCCAGATGCAGGGTGATCGACTATCTCGCTCCATGACGATTCGTGAACTGAAAGCATACAAGCAACTTGTTAAAAGGTTTTTGGAAGAAACGGTCCGTCGCGGTGTGTCCATGAAAGAGACTAGAGGATGGGATCGCCGGGGAAGAGGGAAACGGTATAAGTTAATCGATGAGATTGACTCTGCCTTATTATCTATGGCTGATAATCTGTTGGAGACAGAGGAAGGCAAGATTACGCTATTACAACAAGTAGGAGAAATTCGGGGAATGCTTATTAATTTAAGCTTCTGAGGAGGAAGTATGTCCTTTCAACAAATTATGGGTCAGCAGGCTGCCAAGAAGATGTTGCAGAGCAGCTTGAGACGTCAGGCCATAAGTCATGCTTATTTATTTAGCGGACCAACGGGCAGTGGACAATTGCAGACGGCGATTACATTCGCCAAGGCAATATTCTGTACAGAACTTGAAGATGATGCCTGCGGACATTGCCTTGAATGTCGCAAGGTGGAACATGGTAATCATTCAGATCTAACGATGCTCGCACCAGATGGGAATAACATTAAAATTGATCAAATTCGGGATCTGCAGCGTATCTTTTCATACCGTTCAGAGGCGGGTCACCCTAAAGTATATATCATAGAACAAGCAGAGAAAATGACTGTACAGGCAGCTAACAGTTTGCTGAAATTTCTGGAAGAACCACAGGTACCTGCAGTTGGTATTTTAATCACGGATAATGGACAGGCGATGCTGCCCACCATTCGTTCGCGATCACAACTGGTTCCTTTCAGTGCCCTGAATCCGGAAGAGATGCTGCAATCGTTAATTGTAGAAGGGCATCCTGCCAATCTGGCTCGCTCTGCCGTCCATTTAGCGTCAGGACTGGAAGCATGTAGAGAAATTCTCCAGCAGAATTGGTTTGCAGAAATTAGAAACGTAATGTTACAATTGGGGAAGGAGTCCCTGGGTAGAGGAAGTACATCATTGATCTCTGCACAGCAGAAGATTTTTAAAACCGGACTCTCAGAACACCTGGATATTATGCTTAGTCTTTTCCATTTATGGTTCAGGGACATGCTGTATGTCCAGTACGGTAGGCATGAACATATCGTTTTTATAGATCAGTTGGACATGCTGTCTCAGTTGGCACATACTCGCAGCACAGAGCAGTGGGTCTCCTATATGGATTTGGCCGCGGCATGCAGAAAAAAATTGCGTTTCAACGTCAATGGCCAGCTTTGTCTGGAGCAATTTTTGATCGGTTTAGCATAAGGCTGGGAGAGGACTGATTTTGTTCCAATCATATGCAAACGGTTATAACTTCGGTGGGTTCCCTAAGAAGACAGGGCTTCAGACGAAGTGGGATTGGCTTACGAGGGGGTTAATTTTTTGTACAGTGTAGTGGGTGTCCGTTTCAAAAAAGCGGGCAAAATTTATTACTTCGATCCCTTGGACCTTCCCATTGAGAAAGAAAACTGCGTTATCGTGGAGACAGCGCGGGGGGTAGAGTACGGTAAGGTTGTCGTTGGTAAGAAAGAAGTAGGCGAGTCCGATGTGGTGTTGCCGCTTAAGAAAGTCATCCGGGTAGCGGGCGAGATAGATGCGCGTGTCGTAGATGAGAATAAGCGTGCAGCAAAAGAAGCATTCGGTACTTGTTTAAATAAAATCAAAGACCATGGCCTCAAAATGAAGCTGGTCGATGTGGAATTTACGTTTGATCGCAATAAAATTATTTTTTATTTTACAGCTGAAGGAAGAGTTGATTTCCGGGAGCTCGTCAAGGATCTGGCAAGCATTTTCCGGACACGGATCGAACTGAGACAGATCGGTGTACGCGATGAAGCGAAGATGCTTGGAGGAATTGGACCATGTGGTCGTGTTTTATGTTGTTCTTCCTGGCTGGGAGACTTTGAGCCGGTATCAATCAAAATGGCTAAAGATCAGAGCCTGTCACTGAATCCGACGAAAATATCCGGGTTGTGCGGAAGACTCATGTGCTGTCTGAAATTTGAGCATGATAACTATGAAAGTGTGAGAGAAGAACTGCCGGCTGTAGGCAAGTTGGTCGTCACCTCTTTGGGTGAAGGAAAAGTTGTCGGAATCAATGCAGGTAGTCGCACAGTCCATGTTCAACTGTTCGACATCAGTAAAGTCAAAGAACTTCCGCTGGATGACGTCGTTATCAAGTAAACCATAAAGGTTGCTTCGGGGTGGAAACTTGGAAAAGAAAAATCTGTTTACGCACATTCATGAGATGGAAACCCAATTGGGTCAGTTGCACAGTGATTTAGGAGAGTTAAAAATGATTGTTAAGGAGCTGCTTGAGGATAATCAGCGGCTTACCATTGAGAATGAGCAGTTACGCAAGTTGCTGAAGCGTGAAGCTCCGGCAGATCTGCCCATCTCATCTGCACTGGCACCGGTAGCAAGACCAGCGGGTCCAGCTACGGGTGAAGATGTTGTAGGTGAAGGGTATGATAACTTGGCTCGGCTGTATCACGAAGGATTCCATATCTGCAATGTCTATTATGGGCATTTGCGGACGGAAGGTGATTGTCTGTTCTGCCTGTCTTTTCTGAATAAATGAAGTGACCGTAGGGGCTCCCTACGGTTTTTTTTCAAGGTTACGAACTTTAACAAACTATGTTTACAAGATATAGATTACCGGAGGATGAGCGCACCAAATGACGGATGAAGTAATATTACATGAGTCGGAGCGGATCGATGATCTGCTCTCTCACGATTTGAAGATTATTCAAAGTGATGAAGTGTTTAGTTTTTCGATGGATGCCGTATTATTGGCCCGATTTGCTTCGGTACCCAAGCGTGGTCGTGTACTTGATTTATGTACAGGTAATGGGGTAGTTCCCATTTTGCTGACGACACGTACACAGGCTAACCTGGAAGGCATTGAGATTCAACCTCGATTGGCTGATATGGCACGACGCAGCGTACAACTGAATGCATTAGGTGAGGCTATTACGATTCGTGAAGGTGACTTGAGAGAACTGGTGAAAGAGACGGGTCACGCTGTATACGATGCCATAACGGTTAATCCCCCGTATATGCCGCTGAATGGCAGTGATCTCAAGATGAATACACATCAGGCGATGGCACGTCATGAAATCGGATGTACCCTGGAGGAGGTAATTCAGGCTTGTAATCGTCTTGTACGCAATGGCGGTAAAGTATCCATGGTTCATCGTCCGCAGCGTCTTGGCGAAATCATCTCCCTGATGCGCGAGTATAAACTGGAACCAAAACGGATTCGGATGGTACATCCCCGTGCCCATCTGGAGGCTAATATGGTGTTGATTGAAGCAATGAAGGATGGAAAGCCTGAAGTACGGATGCTTCCACCATTGATTGTCTACAATGATGAGGGGAAATACTGTGAGGAAATCATGGACATTTATTACGGGGCACAACGTACAGCGGAAGGAGGGCTTTAAGTGACATTGCATGTTCAGAAAAGCTATGCGGAGCAACCTGGTGACACGGGGAAATTATATTTGGTAGGAACGCCAATTGGTAATCTGGAGGATATGACATTCAGAGCGGTCAAGACATTGCAGAGCTGTGATATTATCGCAGCAGAAGATACACGTCAGACACGTAAGTTGCTGACCCATTTCGAAATTACACCATCCATGCTATTCAGTTATCATGAGCATAATAAGGCAGCAAGTGGACCTGAACTGATACGCTATATAATAGAAGGAAAAAATTTGGCGCTCGTCAGTGATGCTGGTCTGCCGGCTATTTCGGACCCTGGTTCTGACCTTGTCAAACTTGCGCTTGAAGCTGGGATCACGGTTATTCCCATCCCTGGAGCCAATGCAGCATTGTCTGCGCTGATCGTATCCGGTTTACCGACGGAACGCTTCACATTCGGCGGTTTTTTGCCGCGGGAGAAAAAGGATATGCGAAAAGTGCTGGAGGCGTTTGATGAATCCAACGGTACGTTGTTATTTTATGAATCACCTCATCGTATTCGAAAAACATTAACTTATCTTGAGGAGATTCTGGGTGATCGATCTATTGTGCTTGCGCGTGAACTGACGAAACGTCATGAGGAATTCGCAAGAGGAACTATACAGGAGTGCATAGATTGGCTTGAGGAACACCCGCCGCTTGGTGAATATTGTCTCTTGGTCGAAGGCATTAGGGAAGAGGAGCGCAGGGCTGAGCGTGAAGCTTGGTGGCAATTGTTATCTTTGGAGGATCATGTGAGCCATTATGAGGCGGAAGGGCGTAGTCGCAAAGATGCAATGAAGAAAACGGCAACGGATCGTGGTTTGACCAAGCGCGACGTCTATAATGCTTTAATTGAGTAACACCCAACCTTAATGGAATATGAAAAGGAGCAGAGCGGAATTAAAAATGTAGCGAACATTCACCGCTCGCTCTCTTCTGGTTGGAGTGAACACAATCGATTATCGACCTTTTGGTTAATGTAACCAATAATAGGAAAAAAAATAACCTTCCAGCGGTGGGGTTCACACCGGGAAGGTCAATAAGGAATATAAAAAAAGGTTAGAAATAACAATTTAATAAGTCCATTATACCTGAAGTTTCTTATTTTGTCACAGGTGCAGGGATTTCGGAAATACATTCGTTACAAACAATTTTACCTTTGAAGTAAGTAACGTTCTCTGCATTACCACAGAAGATACAAGCTGGCTCGTATTTTTTCAACATGATGCGCTCGCCGTCAACATAGATCTCCAGAGCATCTTTTTCACCAATACCGAGCGTACGGCGCAATTCAATTGGAATAACTACCCGTCCCAGTTCGTCCACTTTTCTTACAATACCTGTTGATTTCATCATTATAATCAGTGCTCCTCTCAGTTAACTATCTTTGTCATTATTCGACATTATTTTATGTTTTATGATAACCATCATACCAACGATTCCCAAAACAGTCAACCTTAAAATTAGCTTAAAATTAAGGGTGTTTTTGTTAAGATTAGGGGCGGTAAGGGATTGGCAGCATTTTTTCGTATTTAAACATCAATGTAAGCTTTGTCGATTTGGAAAACAACAAAACTTCTTTATTCGACAAGATTCGTCAAAATATGTCGAATCCTTGGTGATAGTATACTAGGAAGCGACAACACAAAGGAAATCAAAGGAGTGAATAGACATGGAACAGCGTTTAACGGAAGAAAAGGTGTTTAAAGATCCGGTACATAATTATATCCACGTGCAAGATCCGATTATCTGGCAGTTGATTAATACGCCCGAATTTCAGCGTTTACGTCGTATTCGTCAATTGGGTACTTCGTATCTTACTTTTCACGGCGCAGAGCATAGCCGCTTCTCACATTCCCTGGGTGTTTACGAAATTACGCGCAAGATTATTTCCCAATTTGAAAGAAGTCATTATTCAGATTGGCCGAGGGAGGAAAAGACCGTAGCCCTTTGCGCAGCGTTGCTGCATGATCTTGGACATGGACCGTTCTCTCACTCTATAGAAGAAGCTTTTGACATGAATCATGAGGATTGGACTTGCCGTATCATTACAGGCGATACCGAAGTAGGGGCGATCTTAAGACGGTATGCTCCCGACTTTCCAGAGAAAGTTGCTTCTGTTATTCAAAAAACGTATGAGCAGCCGATTGTTGTTAATCTGGTGACGAGTCCACTTGATGCGGACCGAATGGATTATCTGCTCAGGGATGCTTACTTTACAGGTGTAAACTATGGAACGATCGACCTTGATCGTATCCTGCGTATGCTGCGTCCATATCACGGACGAATCGTGGTTAAGGAGTCGGGCATGCACGCCGTGGAGGATTACTTAATGTCCAGGTACCAGATGTACTGGCAAATTTATTTCCATCCGGTTACCCGAAGTTCGGAAATTATATTGCGGCAAATATTTAAACGGGCGAAAGAGCTTATACAGCAAGGGTTCCAATTCCGCTTCTTGATCGATCCTCTGCCTCAGTTATTCCAAGGAGAACTATCGGTGGATGAATATTTGCAACTGGACGAGGCTTTGATTCAGACGGCGTTTATGCAGTGGCGCAAAGAGGACGATGCTGTTCTGAGTGAATTGTGCGAACGTTTTATGGATCGCAAATTATATAAGTATGTTGAGCTTGAACAGATCGACTTAAGCATGATTGAAGAGATTCGGGAAGCCTTTATTAAAGCAGGTCTCAATCCCGAGTATGATCTTGAAATTGATTTTCCAACAGATAACCCGTATGATGTGTTTCGCCCGAATGAGTCGACGGATAAGCAGATTCTCCTGCTTGATCGGCAGGATAAGTTACATGAGTTGTCGGAAGTCTCCGATATTGTCCGTTCAATCAGTGGTCTTCATCGGGGAAAACATCACTTGTATTATCCGCAAAATAAGGTAGATCCGATTATTCATGAATTACCGTCCCATATTCGCCCCTACTTCTCATAATAGGTCCAACTCTAATGATGAATATGCATGCAAAAGGCTTTCTAAAAGAGCTATTTTCCATGATACAGTAATCTGCTTTAATGGAGAGTATATGTAGATCGACATAATTTTGTAATCAGAGCATTTTGGAAACATCTGATTTGGCCGGAATTTAGCTATATATAGATTTAAAATCGCAGGATATCTCCATATGTTGATGATGTGCCTGCCAAGTAAAGGAATCAAGTCATGAAAATGGACTAAAATTTAAATCTTAGGAATTCATATGAATTTAATTTCGGTAATGATTAGTTGAGAAAAGGGATAATATTTATTCGACACGAAGGGAGCAATATACATGATGTTATTCGACACACATACTCACTTGGATGCACCGCAATTCGACGAGGACCGCGAGGACATGATTCAGCGTGCTGTGGATGCAGGGATTGGCCGTATGATCAATGTTGGCTTTAACCGGGAGACCATTCCATCCACGATGAAGCTGGCTGAGACCTATGATTTTATATACGCAGCTGTAGGTTGGCACCCGGTAGATGCGATCACGATGCAGGAGGGCGATCTGGAATGGATTGCATCTTTATGCAAGCATGAAAAAGTGGTTGCCATCGGTGAGATTGGATTGGATTATCATTGGGATACTTCGCCGAAGGAAGTGCAGCACCGCGTATTACGACAACAAATTGCTCTGGCTCGTGAAGTGAATATGCCTATTGTGATCCATAATCGGGATGCGCACGAGGATATTGTTAAGATTTTGCGTGAAGAGAAGGCGGGCGAGGTAGGCGGAGTTATGCATTCGTTCTCTGGGAGCTGGGAAACGGCGAAAATGTGCCTGGATCTGGGCTTTCATCTGTCCTTTGGTGGGCCAATCACGTTCAAAAATGCAAAGCAGCCCAAGGAGGTACTTGAGAAGGTCCCTATGGATCGGTTTTTTCTCGAAACGGACTCTCCTTATTTGACACCTCATCCTTATCGTGGCAAACGAAATGAGACAGCGCATGTACGTCTGGTTGCGGCAGCAGCTGCGGAAATTAAAGGTATTTCCTTAGAGGAAATTGCTGCAATAACAACCAAAAATGCCATGGAACGATTTGGGATTCGTTAAGATATCGAGTAAATCAGGTGAAAAAGGGAGTTAAGCGGAGTTAATTTGCTCTTTGATCCAAATAAATCAAGAATATTACAATATTTTAACCAAATATTCAGAAAAACGTACTTGATCGATGCTTTACAACATGCATCAAAACAGGATATCATCTTTTCAGTGAATTGTTGCGCGGAAAATTGGACAGATGTTCGGGGGATGAACAAAGGGACACTTTCCGATGAAACAACATTACTTTCATGAATCAGTCTCGCTGAGTCTCCGTTAACGGAGAGCGGGGGAACCAATAGGGCTTAAACATCGGTGGAAGTAACCGATGCGCAACATTCGCTGACCCAAAACAGCGAATGGATCTGCGAAGCCGTATTTGATTTCTTCTTTGGGTCTCGGGGTGAATTCAAGGGCGTCCGCCATGAGCGGATGACCTGAGATAGGGCGGCTCTCTTTCGCCCGAACCCGACAGCTAACCTCGCAAGCGGAAAAAGAGAGGCAACCTCGTGCATGAATTTCCGATATTCAAAATCATTCGGAAGCCACGAAAGAGTTCCTCTTAAACTCTTTCTTTGGCTTTTTTGTTTTTGAATAAAAGAAAGACAGTCATCATACGGTAAGTATTCAGGACGATGACATCATGTTGCGAAGATTGGTTCATGGTGCAGAACCGGTTATGTTAGTCTAACCTGTGTTCTGTAGAAAATTTGGTATAGTCACGTCAAAGACATCATGCATTACTTTAGACGGCGAGGCTATGAAGGAGGACGGAGAAGTGGGCACATTCCAACCAGAAGAGACCCATGAGTCACGATCATCCAGTAAGTCTTTCGCGTTGCGGTGGAAGCATGAGAACTTGCGTCAAATGGCATTGATCGCGATTTTCTCAATTGCGCTTACAATCATGATCTTGTTAGTCGTTTACGGTCAGGCCGGGAAGCAAATTTCACTGGTTATTGATGGCAAAGCTCAAGCGGTAGAGACTCGTACAGGAATGCTTCAAGAAATGTTGGAGGAGCAGTCAATCACAGTCAGCCCTCACGATCAGGTATCCATGCCCTTGAACGGGGCCATTGCAGATGGAGACCGCATCGTTATTGAGCGGGCCGTTCCAGTTAATATTACGGCAGACGGAAACACCAAGACTCTGTATACAACCGATTCATCGGTCCAAGATGCGATTCAAAAATCAGGTATTCAGATTGCAAGTAAAGATAAAGTGTATCCTGCACTTGGGACCAACATTAAAGCGGACATGAAAATCCGTGTAGTGCGTGTAACAAAGCGTACAGTAGATGTGAAACAGCCGGTTGCTTATAAAGTGATCAAAACGGCTGACCCTAGCTTGTACAAAGGCGACAATCGCGTCGTTGTCAGTGGTAAAGAAGGCACCATTGTACAGCATATTGAAAAGGTGTTCCAAGATGGAGAATTGGTCTCCAAAAAAATGGTTGGCAAATCGGTTGCTAATAATCGAGTTGATAAAGTGATCGCTGTTGGCACCAAGGCTAAACCAGTCGTGAAAGAACCGAAGATTCAGACGGTATCGGCTAAAACATCTACAACCAAAAAAGCAACGACAACGAACTCGAAGAAAACATCTGCCTCGGGCAGCAAAGTAGTTAACGTATCGGGGACTTCTTTTAAATACTCCAAAGTCCTTAAGAACGTATCCATGACTGCCTACTCTTCCGAAGAGCCTGGCATTGGTACTAAAACAGCTTCCGGTACTCGTGTAACGGAAGGGCGCACCATTGCGGTTGATCCTAAAATCATTCCAATTGGCTGGTGGGTCTATATCGAAGGCCTTGGCTTCCGTCGTGCGGAAGACACAGGTGGTGCGATTAAAGGCCACAAAATTGATGTGTATTATGATAGTGTAAAGCATGCCCTGAATTTCGGACGTAAGAAAGGCAAGACGGTTTATGTAATCGGTCCGGTGAAGCCGGAAGCGAACTAATTTCGTTTTACTTTGAAATGGGAATGCTATAAAATAGTTGCATGATTGATTCATGCGGAATATGCGGCGGAGGGGTCTGAATGCAGTCTCCCCCGCCGTTTGGCAGAGAAGAGGATATTCCTCTTCTTTTTGCGTTAGAAAGGAAGAAATGGAACATGATAAAAGAAGTCATCGTGGTGGAAGGACGTGACGACACCGTAGCCATTCGTCGCGCGGTCCAGGCAGATACAATCGAGACAGGTGGATCTGCAATCAACCAGCGCATTCTGAAGCGGATTGCGCTCGCTCAAGAGAGACGTGGTGTCATTATACTGACAGACCCGGATCATGCCGGCGAACGCATTCGTAAAATTATTGCCAATAAAGTCCCAGGCTGCAAGCACGCCTTCATTCCGGAAGCCGATGCAACGCGCAAAGGGGACATTGGGATCGAGAACGCCTCACCGGAGGCGATTCGGCATGCTCTGGCGCGCGTACATACTTCATACGAGGGTGCCCCGAGCCTGATCGATTGGGAGGACCTGATTGCCGCAGGGCTTATCGTACACCCGCAAGCGGCTGCACGGCGCATGGAGATGGGCAATCTGCTGGGTATTGGATATTGTAACGGCAAGCAGTTTCACAAACGTCTGAGTGTATTTCAAATTACACGGGAAGAGTTCTCCGCAGCATTAGCGCAAATTGAACGTGAAGGATTGTGAGCATATGAAGGACAAGGAAGAAACGATAGAAATTGCAACGCCCAAACGAACCAAAGAGATTATTCAAAGACATGGATTCTCATTCAAGAAAAGTCTGGGTCAGAACTTTCTGATCGATCAAAATATATTAAACAAAATCGTTAACGCAGCCGATTTGGACGAGTCCAAGGGGGCACTGGAGATTGGGCCGGGTATTGGAGCACTCACAGAGCGATTGGCTCGGGTATCTGGTCCTGTCACAGCCGTAGAGATTGACCAGCGTTTGATCCCTATCCTAGGAGAAGTGATGGAGCCATATCCGAATGTACGTGTGCATCATGGGGATGTGCTGAAGCTTGATCTGGCCGAGCTGTTCCGCACGGATTTTGCAACAGTGGATAAAGTAAGTGTAGTAGCAAATCTGCCTTACTATGTAACGACGCCAATCATGATGAAGCTCCTGGAAGAGAAGCTGCCGGTAGACAGCATTGTTGTCATGATTCAAAAGGAAGTGGCTGAACGTATGGCTGCTGCACCGGGATCGAAAGACTATGGCAGTCTGAGCATCGCAGTTCAGTACTACAGTATGCCTGAGCTCGTGTGTATTGTGCCTCCTACGGTCTTCATTCCGCAGCCTAATGTGGAGTCAGCTGTTATTAAACTCAAGGTACGTGAGCAACCACCAGTTGAGATTCCTGATGAAGCACACTACTTTGAAGTGGTACAGGCTTCTTTTGCCCAGCGGAGAAAAACAATCTCCAACAACCTGAAAGCCCGCTTCTTTACAAAGGAGAACAGGGAACAGGCAGACCAACTGCTGGAGCAGGCAGGAATTCAACCGTCCCGACGCGGAGAGACGTTAAGTCTGCAGGAGTATGCTACACTCAGCACCGTACTGTGGGAAGCAGGGGTACGCGCAGCGCTGTAAAATTCGAATGAACCAAACCGGGTCTTTGCCCATACGATGGGGTAGAGGTGATTACGTTGATGAATATCGGAGACTTGGTCGTTCGGAAGTCATACGGCGGAGATGTGACTTTCCGGGTAGAAGGCCTTCAGTTGGACGGTGCGATCATTAAAGGGACCGAGTTCCGACTGTTAGCCGATTCCCCGATGGACGACTTGATACAGGTTCCCTACGAGCCGCAAAGTGCCAAGACCAGGCAAGCGCATGTGAAGGCACATCAGACCCTCTCGCGCTTGCAACAGAATCGAATGGAACAGGCTGAACGCAACCGCGCAGGTCTGGTTCAGGAATGGTCTGCTCAGCAGGACCCCGCTTATTTCGAGATGCCCGGCAAAGTGTTGCATTTGGACGGCGATCCCAATTATCTGAAGAAAAGCATGAATCTCTATGAACAGCTTCGTGTTCCCGCAGAAGGACAATATGTTCATGAGTCGGCTATGGCAGATACCTTATACCGTCTATTACCTAAAGTACGTCCTGATATCGTGGTCATTACAGGTCACGACGGGGTGCTGAAGACGCGTCAGCCTTATGATTTATATAGTTTGGGGAGCTATAAAAATTCCCAGAATTTTGTGGCGGCTATTCAGGTTGCAAGGCAGTATGAGCGGCACCTAGACGCGCTCACCATTGTAGCTGGAGCCTGTCAGTCCCATTTTGAAGCGCTGCTGCGGGCTGGGGCAAACTTTGCCAGTTCGCCGGGACGAATTCTTATTCATGCCCTTGATCCCGTATATGTGGCAGCCAAGGCGGCTTTCACTTCGGTTCGGGATACGGTGAACATGAATGACGTTCTGCATAATACGATCAGTGGCAGCCAGGGTGTGGGTGGTGTTGAGACACGGGGCAGTTACCGGGTAGGTCTGCCAGGGTTAAATGATTTGTCAACGTTAAAAGTGAATCCATCAGCCGTCTGATGATGGCAGAAAAAAGCCCTAATAAGGGGCTTTTTTTTGTTTGGAAAAAATTCATTGACAACAACTTTTTGATACTGCTATAATAATTAGTTTTGATTTGACAATGACTGTAAAATCCGGTATAATGGACAACAAAAGAGGTGGTCGTCGACAATGGCTAAAAACACGCTATTGGATATCAAACGCAATCTCGATGCTCATATTGGTCAGAAAATTATGCTGCGGGCTAATGGTGGCCGCCGTAAAACCATAGAGCGTACGGGTGTATTGGAAGAAACGTACCCTTCTGTGTTTATTGTTAAGCTTGACGAGGAGCAAGAAACCTTCAAGCGAGTATCTTACAGTTATGCTGATATACTTACGGAATCGGTGGAAGTCATGGTATTTGATCCAGGCAGCCAGACGCATAGCTCCTACATGGAGACGTAAGCATCGTTTTACAGCGATCTGCCCCCTGGGCAGATCGCTTTTTTATTTTCGGCTGATTAAATGCTCGATTCATTACGAAACCATATATGATCAGGAATGAGTCAGAAGAGGAAGCGGCATACTATCTGAACAGGCCAAGGTGTTTTTCCGCGAACGAATGGATGGAGCCCGGCCTGGGGACAATATAGTCCCGGATATGAGTGGACTTATCATGACTGATATATTTTGGAGGAGGATGGTTCATGAGCCGAAGAAGAAGTGTGATGTCGGAAGATCTCAAGAATGAGCTGGCGAAAGACTTGGGTTTCTATGATACAGTTCAGCAAGAAGGCTGGGGCGGGATTAAAGCCAAGGATGCAGGCAACATGGTGAAACGCGCCATTCAACTTGCCGAACAAGCAGCACGCAAATCGTAATCCGTTTCAATCGGTTTGGAGAGCGGGGCAATCCGTAAGGAATGCCCTCGCTTTTTCCCCATGGATACGGAATAGAAATGACTTGACAGCCCCATTTTGATATAATATGTTAAGTTGTCTTAGGGAAAAGGTGAGGACGGGTGAACGCCTTGAAAATTTACGAAAAAGCGCCTGCTAAAATTAATTTGATGCTGGACGTTTTACATAAAAGAAGAGATGGATTCCATGAAGTCGAAATGATCATGACGATGGTCGATCTGGCGGATCGACTGGAACTATCGGAGTTGCCACGCGACACGATTTTCATCTCCAGTCAGGCCGGTTATATTCCGCTGGATGAGAAAAATCTGGCTTTTCAGGCAGCCAAACTGATCAAAGATCGTTATGACGTGCGTACTGGAGTCCATATTCATCTCGACAAAAAGATTCCGGTGGCCGCCGGACTTGCCGGGGGCAGTAGTGATGCAGCGGCGGCGCTACGCGGATTGAACCGCCTATGGCGTCTGAACATTCCGGATCACGAATTGCAGGAGCTTGGAGCTGAGCTTGGTTCTGATGTTCCTTTCTGTATTACAGGAGGGACAGCACTTGCCACAGGACGTGGTGAAAAGCTGACACCGATGCCTAATCCTCCTCAATGCTGGGTGATCTTGGCCAAGCCGCCAATTAATGTGTCTACAGCGGATGTCTACGGACGATTCCGCAGTGACAAGATTGTTCGGCATCCGAGTGCTGCCAAAATGGAGCAGGCCATTCGCAACCAATCTTTTGCTGAAGTATGCAACCAGATGGGCAATGTGCTTGAAGATGTGACGCTGAAGCTATATCCGGAAGTTCAGCATCTGAAAGATGCAATGATTCGGTTGGGTGCAGATGGAGTGTTGATGTCAGGCAGCGGTCCTACCGTGTTTGGACTAATCTCGAAGGAGTCTAAGGTTGCACGGATCTACAATGGCCTGCGTGGCTTCTGCAAGGAAGTATATGCAGTACGCATGCTGACTTAAAATTCGCTTTTATAATGTACAAACACGTATAAAGGTGGTATATTCTTAAATAATTATTCGGATTTAGACGTTTCCGTGATCGTGAGGATGGATCTCTGTGAAGAAATTAAAACGAAGCGCAAGGCTGGTTGAAATGACGCAATACTTACTGTCCAGACCACATACGGTTATTCCGTTGACCACGTTTGCCGAACGTTATGGAGCCGCGAAGTCATCAATCAGTGAAGATTTGGCGATTATCAAGGAAGTGTTCGAAGAAGGTGGGTCGGGAGAACTGCACACACTGGCCGGAGCAGCCGGGGGAGTGAGATGGATTCCGAAGGTATCCAGAGAACTGGCATTGGCATTTGCCGAACGACTCTCGACCCAGCTCGCGCAGCCGGATCGGATACTGCCTGGAGAATACCTGTACATGTCCGACTTGCTTGGACAGCCCGCACTGATGAATGAAGCCGGCAAGATTTTTGCGACGGCCTTTGGCAATATGAATATTGATGTGGTCATGACGGTAGAGACCAAGGGGATTCCGCTAGCTTATGCGACTGGAGCCCAGCTAAACCTGCCTGTCGTGCTCGTTCGCAGGGACCATCAGGCTACAGAAGGATCAGCCGTAAGTATCAATTATGTATCCGGGTCCCACAAAAGTCTGCATACCATGTCCCTGTCCCGCAGGGCAATGCGTGAGCACTCCAGAGTACTCATTGTGGATGACTTTATGAAAGCTGGAGGTACCGTTCAAGGCATGATCGATCTACTGGCTGAGTTTAATGCAACGGTAGCCGGGGTAGGGGTTCTGGTGGAATCGGGTTCGGTTGATTCTGAAGAACGACTGTTGACCGATTATGTATCTCTCGCGAAACTGACAGCGGTTGATGCGAAGAGCAGACTGATTTCGGTGAAACCTGGCAACTATTTTGACCTGTAGAATTATGACGAATTACATGTCGGGAAAGGTTCTATTCCATCGACCTGGCACTAACGTTGTCGAATTGTGTATTAAATAAAAAAATTCCTGAAATTAGGACATTTTTGTGGTTATAAAAAGAAGGAGTTCGTATAGGCTGTGTGGAATTATACACCAAGTTCAGATGGAAAAAGGTGGTGAACACACACATGCAAATTACGGATGTCAGACTCCGCCGTGTTAACTCTGAGGGGAGAATGAAGGCTATCGCATCCATAACCATCGATAACGAATTCGTCGTTCATGACATTCGTGTCATCGATGGGAACAACGGAATGTTTGTTGCTATGCCGAGCAAGCGGACTCCTGACGGAGAATTCCGTGATATCGCCCACCCGATCTCTTCCGGTACTCGTGAAAAGATTCAGGCAGCAGTATTGACTGAGTATGATCGCGCTGCAACTGAGGAAGAAGTCATTGAAGAAGGTGCCTGAGAACATTATTGGGGTTCGAAGGAAAAGAGAGCCATGTCTTATGGCTCTCTTTTCTTTTTGACCGGAATAAGATATATTCAGTATTGAGTTTATTAGCAGAGAATAAAAAAGCGCAGCGTGCGCTTGGTGGCAGGGCGGCATCTTAAGAATCATGGGATTCGGTTAAGCTCGCAGGTACACGGCGTATACATATAGGTCACGATTCGATGGTGTCCGCGTTGTTACGCGTGATTACAGAGACAGCAGGCGATGAACAAGACCGGCGTAGAGCCGGCTGAACGATACTCATCGGATATATACAGGTAAGGTCTATCGATGGGGGTATTCAGAATAGGAGGTCGTGAATTTTGAAAAGAATGGCAATTGTTCTTGCTGCAGGGCAAGGCAAACGGATGAAATCTAAATTGTACAAAGTACTGCATCCCGTATGTGGTAAACCTATGGTGGGTCACGTGCTGGATGCAGCTCTACGTGCAGGCGTTGAACGCAGTGTCGTCGTGGTTGGTCATGGTGCCGAAGCGGTGCAGTCATTTTTGGGTTCCAGAGCAGAGTATGCTCTCCAAGCTGAACAACTGGGAACAGGACATGCAGTGAAGCAGGTTAAATCTCTGCTTGGCGGGGAAACAGGTTCTACCATTGTCGTCTGTGGAGATACGCCACTTGTGACCAGTGAGACGCTGGAAGGTCTGATGAAGCTTCATGAGAGTCGCGGAGCAGCAGCGACGGTACTTACGGCTCATTTGGACAATCCCAAAGGATACGGTCGCGTCATTCGTGGAGAAGATGGTTCGGTACAGCGGATTGTGGAGCAGAAGGACTGCACGGAGCAGGAAGATGCTGTGAAGGAGATTAACACAGGCACGTACTGCTTCGATAATGCGAAATTGTTCGCTGCACTGGAGAAAGTGACGAACCAGAATGCCCAGGGAGAGTATTATCTCACTGACATCGTTGGCATTTTCCGTAATGATGGAGAAGTAGTTGAAGCGTACATGTCGGATGACATCGCTGAATCTATCGGAGTTAATGATCGACTCGCCCTTTCACAAGCGGAAGCTTTCATGCGTGAACGCCTAGCTGTACGACATATGTTAAACGGTGTTACGATCATTGATCCGTCATCGACATATATCGGAGCGGATGTTACGATTGGAGCAGATACCGTATTGTATCCGGGAACTATCCTCAAAGGTACGACTTCGATTGGTGAAGCATGCCATATTGGTCCTCAGGCAGATGTGGAAGACAGCATCATTCAGGATGGGGTTACGATCAAGCATTCCGTATTGTCCCAGGCCGAAGTTGGTACTGATGCTACTGTAGGTCCATTTGCTTACTTACGTCCAGGTACCAAACTGGGTCGCAACGTAAAAATTGGCGACTTTGTCGAAGTGAAAAATGCTACAATTGACGAAGGCTCCAAAGTGGCTCATCTCAGTTATATTGGTGATGCTAAAATAGGAAAAAACGTAAATGTTGGATGTGGGGCAATAACGGTTAATTATGATGGATATAATAAAGCTGTAACGACGATCGAAGATGATGCGTTCGTAGGCAGCAATGTTAATCTGATTGCACCCGTTACGGTAGGAAAAGGCGCATATGTTGTTGCGGGCTCTACCGTTACCCATTCTGTTCCCGAGAACGATCTTGCCATTGCTCGTCCACGCCAGGAGAATAAGCCTGGATATGCGGAGAAAATTCGCGGGCGTGCCAAAGCCAAGAAACAAAATGCCAAACCCGAATAAGGGGTATTGATATTAAGATTGCCTCCTGAATATCGGGAGGTGCCGACATGTCGCAGACGCTTATAGATTCCAATGAACCAGCACGGAGGGTTTTTATTTTATGACTTATTTTGATTCGAAATTAAAAATATTTACTTGCAATTCTAACCCCAAGCTCGCCCATCAAATTGCTGATTATATCGGAATTCCTATGGGTGAATCTCACACGACCAGCTTTAGTGATGGTGAGATCCAAGTGAAACTCTCCGAGAGTGTTCGGGGCTGTCACGTTTATATCGTGCAGTCCACTTGCTTGCCGGTTAATGACAACCTGATGGAAATGCTCGTAATGATTGATGCACTCAAACGAGCATCTGCCAAGACGATTAACGTCGTAATTCCGTACTATGGCTATGCAAGACAGGATCGCAAGGCACGTTCGCGTGACCCGATTACAGCGAAACTGGTTGCCAACCTGATCGAAAAAGCCGGTGCAACCCGTGTAATTGCAATGGACTTGCATGCCATGCAGATTCAGGGATTCTTCGACATTCCGGTCGATCATTTGCTCGGTGTGCCGATTCTGGCTCAATATTTCCGGTCGAAACAGATCGAAAATCCGGTCGTTGTATCGCCTGACCACGGCGGCGTAGTGCGCGCTCGTAAACTGGCGGACTTCCTGAATGCACCTCTCGCGATTATCGACAAACGTCGTCCAGAGCCGAATGTGAGCGAAGTGATGAACATTATCGGTAACATCGAAGGCAAGACAGCTATTCTGATCGATGACATCATTGATACGGCGGGAACGATTGTGCTGGGAGCGAATGCTCTGATGGAAGGCGGCGTGAAGGAAGTCTACGCTTGCTGTACTCACCCGGTATTGTCCGGACCTGCGATGGAACGCTTGGAGAATTCACCATTGAAGGAAGTTATAGTAACGGACACCATTCCGATTACGCATGCCAATCCGACAAGCAAACTCAAAGTGTTGTCTGTAGCGCCTTTGCTCGGAGAAGCCATTATCCGTGTTCATGAGGAATTGTCAATTAGCAAGCTGTTTGAAATTGAATAAGGATGTCTGCATAAAGTAGTAGAGGGGTTACGTTTTCCGGATCAATGGAAAATGTAACCCCTGTCGGCGTGCCGTTTTAATAAAAGTGAAACAGACGCTGGTCAGTCCATATAAGTTGAACTAAATTACACAAATCACTCGTTCAACTTATATGGTTAATACCCGGGGCGGGAGATGAAACGGAACCGACGCCGATGAAAAAGAGTGTCGGCAATTTCGACAAATTGATTATCGAAACGTGTGATAAGTCCGATCTCAATATGGGTATCGCGGTCATATACCTGTACAGGTACGTGATATTCAAGGTGATAGATAAAATCGCTATGTTGAGTCAGTTGTCCGTTGTCTTCGCGCAAAACCCGCTCACCTTCCTGGGTTGATGAAATAAAAACTGTGAAAATTACAGTAAAATAGGAACCTTACTTTTCTGATATTATATGAAATATAACATTCGAAGTCTATGCTGCACCTCAACTGATCCTAAGGAGGGAACGAGATGAAGTGGATTGTCGGCCTCGGGAATCCGGGCCCAAACTACGCCAAAACACGTCATAATGTAGGTTTTATGGCACTTGATCGATTAGCGGATCGTCATAGTATCTCCATTACGCAGAGCAAATGTAAGGCGTTGATTGGAGAGGGAAACATTGGCGGCGTCAAGACCGTGTTAATTAAACCAATGACGTTTATGAACCTGTCTGGTGAATCGGTTCGTGCATATATGGATTTTTATAAAGTTAGTCTGGATGACCTTATTGTTGTCTATGATGATATGGATACAGAGCTTGGTAAAGTCAGATTGCGTTACCAAGGTAGTGCTGGAGGTCATAACGGAATCAAATCGATTATTCAGCATACGGGTACTCAGCAGTTTAACCGGGTGCGTATGGGAATATCAAGACCAGAACCAGGACATGCCATTGTTGATTATGTTTTGTCGACATTTATGAAGAAAGAAAAGGAAGCACTCGATCAGACCATTGAACAAACCTGTGACTCACTGGAGCATAGCTTAACCCACACGTTTGAACAAACGATGGCTAAATTCAACGGGTAACCTTTATACGGGAGCTGGAAGAATGGTCACCACCCGGGTTCGATTCAGTCTTATTGGGCATACTGGATGTATAAACCATGTTCAGGAGGCATAAACATGTCAGTGAATTACGTGTGTAGGCATTGCCGTACCTTTATTGGACGAATCGATTCTGCCCGGATAACGGAAGCACAACTGGGCTTTCATTTCTTGACCCCCGACGAGCGGAGGGATATAATAGCGTATAATTCCGGTGGCGATATTACGGTCCGGATTACATGTGATTATTGCAAGGAGGCTCTGGAGCACAATCCCGAGCTCAGCCTGCTCGCGAGTCCGCTTCAATAAGGTTCTCGCCTGCAGCAAGAACCGATGACAGATGATGGCGGCTGCGGAATACCGCTCCACCTTTATAGCCTTGGCAGCCTGCTGAGGCTTCTTTTCAGTTGGAATGAAAATACAAACATATTGAAATCAAAGTTAGCTACATCAATGGGATGTGGCAATGTTGCGAGTAATCCTTTATTATGATGAAATAGGACAAAAAGGAATTTGTATCCATTTTTAAAATGATAAACCTGCGCGTTGCGTGAGATACTCAAGTAAGTTATAAGAGAGGTGCCCCTTTTGTTACAAGCACTTATACAGGCTTTTTCCAAAGATCCAGACTTCGGATCCATTACGGCCGGCATTAAATCCGGCATGAAGGAGCAATTGGTTTCGGGTTTATCCGGGTCAGCGCGTCAGATTATGCTGGCTGCTCTACATCAGGAGATGAACCGGCCACTGCTCGTTGTGACACATAATATGTTTTCCGCACAAAAAATTGCAGAAGATTTACAGGAAGCGCTTTCACTTGATCAGGTGTTGCTCTATCCTGCCAACGAACTTGTTGCCGCTGAAGCTGCTGTTTCCAGTCCGGAAACGTTGGGTCAGCGTATTGATGTGTTGGTCCGGTGCGCCCAGGGATTCAGGGGCGTTGTTGTTATTCCATTTTCCGGGGTAAGACGATATGTTCCGCTTCCGGAAGTCATGGCTAATGCTCAAATTATGATTAAACAAGGCAACACACTTCAATTGGATCCCTTCCTGTTGGAGATGGTGAAGCTTGGATATGAACGTGTGGAGCGTGTGGAATCACGTGGCGAGATGAGTGTGCGTGGGGGAATTATCGATTTCTATCCGGTTACTTCATCTATCGCTTATCGCGTGGAGTTATTCGATGATGAAATTGACTCCATTCGCACATTCGATCCAGCGGATCAGCGTTCAATTGAACGGATTGAGGAAGTTACAGTTCTGCCATGTAAAGAGCTAATCGCAGACCGTGAACGCATGGAAAAGGCAGCAGATGCAGCCGTTGTTTTGCTGGACCAACAGTTGGAGAAGATGACCGATCGGCAGGCCAAGCTGCGTCTGCGTGAAGAAATTCACCGGGAGATTGAGCTGCTGCGTGAGCATGTCTATTTCTCCGAAATGTATAAATACATTTCCCCGCTTTATCCGGAAAATAAGACGATATACGACTATATGCCGGAAGATACGCTGCTTGTGCTCGATGAGCCTGCAAGGCTGGCAGAGACATCAAAACAACTGGACCGCGACGAGTCGGAATGGAATCTGCATTTGATGCAAAATGGAAAAACTCTTCCGGACCTGCATTTATCGGCGGATGGAGATGATCTGATATATGAGCGTCCTTTCCAGACGCTGTTTATGTCGATCTTTTTGCGTCAGGTTCCTCATACCCAACCGCAAAATATCCTGAATTTTATCAGCCGTGGAATGCAGGATTTCCATGGACAAATGAACGTGCTCAAGGCAGAGATGGAGCGTTGGCACAAGGCTGGAGTTCAGGTACTTATGTTGGCCAACGGTGAGGAAAGACTTGAGCGGATGCGCCGTGTACTCATGGATTATGACATTCCTGAGCCCGAGATGCTTATTGGTAACCTGCAAACTGGATTCGAGATGCCATCCATTCATCTGGCTGTCGTTACGGAAGGCGAGATGTTCTCTCAGAAGCAGCGTAAAGTGCGTAAGCCGATTCGTAATGTGGACAATGCCGAACGGATCAAATCCTATAGTGAGCTGAAAGTGGGCGATTATGTCGTTCACCAGAATCACGGGATTGGTAAGTATCTAGGGATCGGTACACTTGAGGTTGGCGGCATTCACAAAGACTACATGCATATTCTTTATGCGGGTGGAGACAAACTGTCTGTACCGATTGAGCAGATTGATCTGATTCAGAAATACGTTGGTTCCGAAGAGAAAGAACCGAAAATATATAAGCTGGGCGGCAATGAGTGGACACGGGTTAAAAACAAAGTCCGCACATCCGTTCAGGATATTGCTGATGATCTGATCAAGCTCTATGCGGAACGCCAAACTGCGAAAGGTTTTGGGTTCGACAAGGATTCTGCTGAACAGCAGGAATTCGAGGACATGTTCCCATACGATGAGACGCGTGATCAGGTACGTGCGATTGAAGAAATTAAGCAAGATATGGAACAAAACCGTCCGATGGATCGTTTATTGTGTGGAGACGTTGGCTATGGCAAAACCGAGGTCGCTATTCGGGCTGCATTTAAGGCCGCCATTGAGGGGAAACAGGTTGCTGTACTGGTCCCTACAACGATTCTGGCACAGCAGCATTATGAGACGTTCCGCGAGCGATTCTCCGGTTATCCATTCAACATTCATGTACTTAGTCGGTTCCGATCCCGCAAAGAACAGAACGAGACAGCCAAAGGTATCAAGACAGGCACGGTAGACATTGTCATTGGTACGCATCGATTGTTGTCACAGGATTTGGTGTTCAAGGATCTGGGACTATTGATTGTGGATGAAGAGCAACGCTTTGGTGTAACCCATAAGGAAAAACTGAAAAAGCTGAAAACAAACGTGGACGTGCTGACACTTACAGCTACGCCGATTCCGCGTACTCTTCACATGTCCATGCTGGGCGTACGGGATCTGTCGGTTATTGAGACACCACCGGAGAATCGTTTTCCGGTACAGACCTATGTGGTTGAACATAGCCAAGCCCTTGTTCGTGAGGCCATTGAGCGTGAGTTGGCACGGGGTGGTCAGGTCTATTACTTGTATAACCGTGTTCAGGGCATTCAGGAGATGGCTGCAGAAATTTCTGAATTGGTGCCTGAAGCCAAGGTTGGTGTGGGGCATGGTCAGATGTCGGAAACCGAGCTGGAGAAGACCATTCTGGACTTCCTCGACGGTGAATATGATGTGCTCGTCAGCACAAGCATTATTGAGACTGGTGTAGACATTCCAAATGTAAACACCCTGATTGTGCATGATGCAGACAAAATGGGGCTCTCACAACTGTATCAGCTGCGTGGACGTGTGGGTCGTTCCAATCGGATTGCGTATGCGTATTTCACCTACCAACGGGATAAAGTGCTGACCGAAGTCGCCGAGAAACGTCTGCAATCGATCAAGGAATTTACCGAACTGGGTTCGGGCTTCAAGATCGCGATGCGGGACTTGTCGATCCGCGGAGCGGGCAATCTGCTGGGAGCGGAGCAGCACGGCTTCATTGCATCGGTCGGATTCGATCTTTATTCACAGATGCTGGCGGAAGAAATCAACAAACGCAAAGTTACGATGCTCGGTGAAGAGCCGGTGCCTTCTGATCAGTGGAATACAACGCTGGATCTCAGTATTGATGCCTACTTGCCGTCTGATTACATCTATGACAGTATTCAGAAGATTGAAATATATAAAAAAGTAGCTGTTATTGCTTCCTTTGATGATGCAATGGGACTGGAAGATGAATTGGTTGACCGATTTGGTGATCTTCCGGAAGCCGTGATCAACTTGCTCGGGGTTGCCAGGCTGAAAGTGTATGGGAAGATTTATGGTATTGAGTCCATTTCCCAACGCGGAGACGATCTTGTGGTGAAGTTCTATGAAGGTCGTGAACATGCCTTTGAGCTCTCGAAAATTGCACACATTGGAAATCAGTTCGAAAGACGTGTACAATTTGAACAAGGCCCCCATATGCTTATTCATGTCAAGGGCAAAGGGCTTGGGGACAAGCAACTGATGGAGCTGGTTGAGAAATGTTTGGAGTCCATGAAAATTGCTTTTAAATCAAAGGGGGAACTAAAAGATGTTAGCAAAGTATAAAAAGGTAGGGAAAGTACTATCTGTGGGTATGGTTGCAGTACTGTCCTTATCCCTGCTTGCTGCGTGTGGCAAGAAAGAAGAAGCAAAAGCACCTGAATCGACTGATAAAAGTGCTGTAGTCGCTACGTATGATGGCGGTACAATTACAGCTAATGAATTCGACATGGAGCAACGGGTCATGAAATTCCTCTATCCGGAATATGCACAAATGATGGACATGGATGATTTCAAGGAATACCTGGTAAAACAGGAAGTTGCATATGAATATTTGAGCGGCAAAGCAAGTGATGCAGCCAAAACAGAAGGTACCAAAACAGCAACAGAACAATTCGACAAAATGAAAACGCAAGTTAAACCAGAACAATGGACTGAGATGTTGAAAGCTCAAAACCTGACGGATCAGAACATCAAGGATTACATGACTCGCATTATGACCGTAATTAAGGACAAAGAAACGGGCATCAATGAAGATGCGATCAAGGCTGAATTTGAGAAAAATAAAGATCAGTTCACAACAGCTTCCGTTCGTCATGTACTGATTAACTTCACGGATCCAAAAACGCAAAAAGAGCGTAAAAAAGAAGATGCTCTGAAACTGGCGAAAGAAGTCAAAGCCAAATTGGATGGCGGAGCAGACTTTACTGCAATTGCGAAGAAATACTCTGAAGATCCAGGTTCTGCAGATAAAGGTGGACTGTATAAAGATACACCTGTAGCTACTTGGGTGGATTCCTTCAAGGAAGCAGCCAAAACATTGGCACTGAATAAAATCAGTGATCCTGTAGAGACAGAGTATGGCTATCACATCATGAAAGTGGAAGCCCGTACAGAAGCGGATTACAGCAAATTGACAGCTGAGCAAAAAGGGTCGCTTAAGAGCCAACTGGCTGCTGCAGAGATTGATACGTTCATGAAGAGTGAACTGGACAAAATCGTGAAAGAAGTTAAACTGCCGAAAACAGACAAGCCTAAAGAAGGCACGACTGAAGGCACACAGGGTACAGGGACTGAAGGAGAGAAAACAACCGAACCCAAAACGGATGGCTCCACAGGTACGGATACCAAGACAGAAAAAGGTACCACTGGAACCGATAAAGATGCAAACACAGGTGAAAGTACGGATACAAGCGGTAAGTAAATAGGAGCAGTGGCATACGTTCAGGGGATAATCCGCTGGAGACGGATGCAAAGCGCTATTTAAAATAAGGACAACCATACAAGGAGAAGCAAGGGGAGGACTTAGGACCTCCCTCTTGCTTCTCCTTGTATATTATGTAGCTTATTGGGTACATGGTCGCCTTTCTGCAAAAGTTACACAACTATATTCTTTGAAGTATGTATAAGCAAATGGGAACAGATGAATACTATGGTCAAGATATCACACTAAACGTTCTGGGACTTTCCTCTACCCATTAAGGAACAGTAGTTGAAAAATCTTCTCGAGAAAGTGGGGCAACATGTGAAATGAAAGCTACTGGTATTGTCCGCCGTATAGATGACCTCGGCCGTGTGGTCATTCCAAAAGAAATCCGCCGTACGTTACGTATCCGTGAAGGTGATCCACTGGAGATTTTCGTGGACCGTGATGGAGAAGTTATTCTAAAAAAATATTCGCCTATCGGCGAGCTTGGCGATTTTGCCAAAGAATATGCCGAATCCCTGTATGAAAGTACAGGTCATGTAACCATGATCTCTGACCGTGATACAATCATTACGGTGGCAGGTGGTTCTAAGAAAGAATATTTGGACAAGCAAGTAGGTCAACTGCTGGAGAGTTGTATGGAAAACAGAAAGACCATTTTGGAGACAAACAATGGTTCTTATGAGCTTAGCAAAGATCATGACGAGACGTTATCCTCTTTCGTTATTGCGCCGATTATTTCAGGTGGTGACCCCATCGGAACGGTTATCCTCTTCAATAAGGATGAATCGGTGAAGATGTCTCAGATGGAAATTAAAATGTCTGAGACGGCTGCCGGTTTCCTTGGCAAGCAGATGGAACAATAGACAGCAGATCAACTCCTGGTGCCCTGCGGGCAATCAGGAGTTTTTTGCATTTTAGGAGATAATCCAAGGGGAATTTCATGAGCCTGTACAAGATTATCCTAGAGGAGTTAGTCTGAGCGCCTGCGGGCAGGTATAATAACAAGGTATGAAATAAGGACTTGAACGCACGGACAACCGCAGGAGGGACATATGAAACAACAGTCGTCTACAGGCTCAAGATTGCTGCAGGGCGCATTTGTGCTTGGGCTTGCCGCCATTATTTCCAAAATCATTGGTGCATTTCAAAAAATTCCGTTACAGAATCTCGGGGGAGACGGTGTTTTTGGTATCTATAATACGGTTTACCCGTTCTACATGCTTGTCATTACCATTGCTGCTGCAGGCTTACCCATTGCTGTATCCAAATTCGTAGCTGAACAGAACGCTCTTGGAAGACCTGAGGAGGGCAGACGGATTATCCGTTTGTCTTCCATGCTGCTTGGTGGAATCGGACTGGCATTGGCTTTATTGATGTATACAGGAGCACCCCTTATCGGGAATCTGATCGGCAACGGAAGTGTTATTCCGTCCATTCGGGCAGCTTCCCTGGCCTTGCTATTTGTACCTTTGATGACGGGGCTGCGCGGATATTTCCAAGGGTTACAGCAAATGGTGCCTACAGCGGTATCCCAGGTGGTGGAGCAAACGGTCCGGGTTACCATTATGATTGTTCTGCTGTTATGGCTTATGGAGCGAGATGCTTCTTTGGAGACGATTGCGGCAGGGGCTATGTTCGGTTCGGTTGCTGGAGGGCTAGCAGGGTTACTTGTCATGCTGGTTTATGTGTACCGTCATCGGCGGAAAAATCGGGAACAACTATCGGTTAGTGCGAGAACGGAGCGGGCTGGGGAAGGAACCCCGGAATCCTCTCATCGTTACAACGATAGAGGTCACCATGGATTGAAAACAATAAGGCCGCAGGTTATACGAGAAGAGGAGATAACAGGACGCAAGAGTATGGAGATTAACCTTCTGCCACCGCAGCAGCGCTCCAACGGTGAATGGATCAAGACGCTGCTGATGTATGCCATCCCGGTCTGTCTTGGTTCGCTTGCCGTGCCGCTGATGAATCTGGTGGATACCTTTACGGTACCCCGATTGTTAAGACGCGAAGGGCTGGATGAAATTCAATCGATGGTTTCGTTCGGGATTTACAACCGGGGCTTGCCATTGGTTCAGCTGGTGACGATGCTTGCTACGTCACTGTCTGTACTGTTTATTCCGGCGATGGCCGAAGCCCGGCTGAAGGGCGGGCCGGAAGCCGTCAGGCAGCAAGCGGGCCTCGCGCTGCGCTGGTTCTGGTTAATCGGCCTGGCGGCATCCGCAGGTTTGGCGGTGCTGGCAGAGCCGATTAACCGCATGCTGTACGGAGATGCCGCAGGCACCGAAGCTCTGCGGTACATGGCGCTGACGGCTGCGGGCAGCACCGTCAGCATTATTGCGGCGGCGCTGCTGCAAGGCCTCGGCGCCGTGCGCGCACCCGCGTTCAGCATGCTGGCCGCCGCAGGCGTCAAGGCGCTGCTGAACGTCATGCTTGTGCCGGCGCTGGGCATCAGCGGCGCGGCCCTTGCAGGCGCAGTCGCCTATATGCTGGCGGCTGGCCTGAATGTGGCGCTGCTGGTGCGGCTCACCGCCATGCGCCCGGCCCCTGGCGCCGTCCTGGCGAAGCCGGCGCTGGTCATCGCCGCCATGAGTCTGGCGGCGATAGGCACTGCCTGGGCCGCCGAAGTGGTGCTCGGCGGCATTGGAATCGCGGCCGATCGCAGGCTGGCCGCGGTGGGCGTGAGCCTGCTTGGCGTAGCCGCAGGCTCGGCCGTGTTCTTGCTGGCCGCGGCCCGGACAGGGCTGCTGACCGCCGCGGAGCTGGCGGCTGTGCCCAAGCTGGGGCCCCGCCTGGCCAAGGCGCTGCGCAGACTGCGTGTTCTGCGCTAAACCTTGCGGGGAGGCTACACCCATCCCCGCATCACCCATTTATCCCAGGCTAGTGCAGCTTGGAGCTGGGCAAATATTTCTGACGGAGCCTTTAGTGCAACATGCAATTATAGGATATTGTCTGATTCTGGTATAATACATGTAATTATAGAGCGCTGTTCTACTCACGGCATCATCCACATTTCAATGGTATTAAGGATGAGGATGGAGCTTGGACAGGATGGTTCGGATGGAGGTTTAAAATTAATGAGTGCAGCTTTGACAGTAGTGGGTCTCGGATCTGGGGATGCAGACCAGCTGACGGTAGGGATTATCAAAAAAATGAAACATGCGGTCACACTGTATGTCCGTACACTGGATCATCCCGTATTGAATGATCTGAAGCAGGAAGGGTTGGAGATGACATCATTTGATGACATCTATGAGGCGAAGGCGTCGTTTCCAGAGGTATACGACGAGATCGCGAATCGGCTGATTGAGGCCACACGCAAGGGAGAACCGGGTACCGAGATTGTTTACGCTGTACCAGGCCATCCCATGGTGGCTGAAGCAAGTGTACACTTATTGAAAGAGCGCTGCCCACAGATGGGTATTTCATTACGCGTCATGGGTGGAGAGAGTTTTTTGGATGAAGCTTTCATTCGTCTTGGATTTGACCCCATTGAGGGGTTTCAGCTTCTGGATGCCAGCAGCCTGAACACAGAGTTGGTCCAACCACAGCTTCATACCTTGATTGGACAAGTGTACGATGTGTTTACCGCTTCTGATGTAAAGCTGTGCCTGATGGATGTTTACCCTGACGATTATCCAGTATTTGTCGGACATGCCCTGGGTGTACAGGGACAAGAGATTATTCAAAAAGTACCTTTGCATGACCTGGATCGGATCGAAGGATACGGTAATCTGTCGTTAATTTATGTGCCCAAAAATACGGATGATGCGCTGCGTCGACGCTCCTTTGCACGCCTGCATGAGATCGTGAACATTCTTCGCAGTCCGGGCGGTTGCCCATGGGATCAAGAGCAGACCCATCAGTCGATTCGCAAAAACCTGATCGAAGAGACGTATGAGGTTATTGAGACCATTGATGAGGATGATCCCGATCACATGAAGGAAGAACTGGGCGACTTGCTGTTGCAGATTTTGCTGCACTCCCAGATGGAAGAAGAGGTTGGCGCATTTAACGTGTACGACGTCATCGAAGGATTGAATGACAAGTTGATCTTCCGTCATCCGCATGTATTTGGTGATAATCAGGCGGAAGACGCGAATGAAGCACTCCAAAACTGGGAACAGATGAAGGCAGAGGAGAAAAAGCGCAAGGGACAGGATCCGCAGAAGGTTTCCGTGCTGGATGGCATTCCTCGCGACTTGCCTGCCTTGATGAAGGGATACAAGTTACAGAAGAAGGCGGCCAAGGTTGGCTTTGACTGGGATGATGTGGAGGGTGTCTTTGCCAAGATTGAGGAAGAACTAGCTGAGTTGAAAGAAGCAGTGCAGCATAACCACTCTGCTGAGGAACGAAAGCTGGAATTGGGAGACTTATTGTTTGCAGCTGCGAATGTAGCACGATTTATTGATACAGACCCGGAAGAGGCGCTTGCCGCTACCAACCGGAAGTTTACTCAGCGATTCCAATATATCGAAGCACGACTTCATGAGCAGGGTCGCACTCCGGCTGACAGCAATGTGGAAGAGATGGAGCAGTACTGGCAGGCTGCCAAAAAAGCAGGACTATAAGAGGTTGTTCAAAAAGTCCGCTTTTGATTACGAATCATGCCTAGCGGCATCATCAGCATCGAATATGAAACTCAGCCGAAATAAGCGGATGCTTACGAAGTATTTTTCCTTCGGAAACATTGTAGTTGCTCACGTCGTTTTCCCTACGCTCCGCTACTCCATTTCTAGCTTTATTCCATCTTCTCGGTACTGAAAAACAGACTTTTTGAACACGCACTATAATTGATTCTTGTTCTTAAATCGTACGCTAATTGTATTCCATGATTTCATTGGGTGTGTTATGCTAATACGAACGTGTGTTCATCTGTGTGGTTGGATATTCGTGATTAAACATAGGCGGATTCGGGTACTGGACTTAGAGTGTTCTTGAACAAGGACGTGCAGAAAGTGAAAAAAAGTCGCAGCCTAAGGCAGGAATTCAGATGCCAAGCCAGAATACATGTGTAGTAACCTTGCGCGAAGCCAGCGGCAGCAGATCTGTTGTCATGAATTCGCAGATACTTTTTTTTCAATTTGGGAGGCTTTTAAAATGAACAAAACAGATCTGATTAACAACATCTCCACCAAAAGCGGTTTGACTAAAAAAGACGTTGAGTCCGTATTAAACGGCTTTTTGGGAGAAATTACAGATGCACTTGCCAGCGGAGACAAAGTACAACTGATCGGCTTTGGCACTTTTGAGACCCGCAAACGTTCCGGTCGTACCGGACGTAACCCACAAACAGGGAATGAAATTGTGATTCCTGAGTCCACCGTTCCTGCATTCAAAGCAGGCAACAAACTTAAAGAAGCCGTAAAATAATGCGTCTTGATAAATTCCTGAAGGTCTCCCGGCTGATCAAACGCCGTACTGTGGCCAAGGACGTCTCCGAACAAGGACGTGTCCTGGTGAACGGACGTGAAGCAAAGCCCAGCGCCGCTGTTAAAGTGGGCGACGAGCTGACGGTTCAGTTCGGTCAAAAGCTGGTCACTGTGAAGGTAGAACGTCTTGCTGAGAGTACCAAGAAGGACGAGGCGAGTAGCCTCTACACCTTGGTTAAGGAAGAGCCGATCGCCAAGGATAACGGGATGAACTGGTAACAGTCTGCCTGATATGCTTTTGTACCCATTCATTTTCATTGTAAGATGAAGAGAAATGCCTTTCCCATATAGGGGAGGGTGTTTTTTTTGTGCCGAATATACAGTGACCTTCCCGTTTCACTTAACGCTGGTTCTATTCCACACTTCTGATCCATAAGCTAGGTGTAAGAAGGAGGGGTACATGCCATGGTTGAGAACGGTAAGGCGAAACAGCATCATCTGAACATGCAGAATCGGAAACTGCTGGATCTGACGGGTGTCTCCAATGTGGAGAGCTTCGACAGTGAAGAATTTTTGCTGCAGACTGAACTTGGGCATCTGACCATCCGGGGGCACAATTTACATATCAAAAACCTGAGCCTGGAAGAAGGTCTGTTATCCATCGAGGGTACAGTCAGCTCTTTACAATACCTGGACCCGGGTTCACAGTCCAAGAACGGTAAGGGCCTCTTCGGCAAGATGTTCCGATGAGCCCCGATACTCAATGGATCACATTGATGTGGATGCTGATCTCGGGGGCCGTGATGGGAATGGCCTATGACAGTTACCGGGTACTGTCCGGTCAGCTGCGGTTCCCGAGGTGGAGCATCCATACCCTCGATCTGTTGTACTGGATTGCCTCCGCGCTGTTCGTCTTCCGGATGCTGTACGCTGGAAACCACGGACAGCTGCGGTTTTATGTCTTTTTGGGGCTGATTATAGGGGTTTGCTTCTATTTTTGGCTTTTAAGTGTTACAACCCAGCGTTTTGTGGTAATGTTAATAATACTTGCAAGAACGCTGATTCATTGGTGTGGACATATCCTTAACATCCTGATCGTTATGCCGTCTAAAGGGCTCTACAAGCTACTGCGTGTATTATTTGGATTTGTACTCGCAATACTGATATTCCTGGGTAAGCTGGTGTTGCAATGTTTGGTACCTTTCGGCAAGTTGTTCCGCTGGATGTTTAGGCCGCTCCTGAAGCATTGGGTAACGCCACGCTTCTTGATCCGTGCGGGTTCAAGTATTGCAGCGATGTGGAAACGCTGGTTTTAAGGAGGTCCGTTAATGGGTAAAACATCTATGAGTAAATCAAAGGCTCCAGCAGGTCAAGGAAAATCTGCAGGTGCAAAAAGGCGTCTCATGCTCTGGATGACTTTTATGATTGTGTTTATTATTTGGACAGGATATACGTTCCTTGTGCAGAATGCACAAATTTCGGACAAGAGTTCTCATCTGGCTGCTCAGCAATCTTCAAAGAAAGAGACATTGAAGAAGCTGGATCAGTTGAAGTACGAAGTCAGCCGGTTGAAGGATCCCGAATACATAGGACAACTGGCACGAAAAAAAGGATACTATCTGCCTGAGGAAACACCAATTCAGGTTGAAGAGTCAGGGAACTGATGGAATTTGGCTCATTACAGAGCAAGGATTGTTATCTATATGTCTAAAGCCGTTAAACCGGAAAAAATAGGCTGCCTTAAGGGGCAGTGCTCAGTTGACCTTGGTTTGCGGCATAAGGTATAATTAAATTAGCACAGCATTGATTTTGGCATTCAAAAAATCGGGTTGTATATTTTTAAGGGAGGATCATTTTATTCTATGGCAATTGAAGTGGGCACCAAGTTAGAGGGCAAGGTGACAGGCATCACGCATTTTGGAGCATTTGTGGATCTGTCAGGAGGTGTCACGGGTCTCGTTCACATCTCGGAAATCGCCGACAATTATGTCAAAGATGTCAACGACCACCTGAAGCTTAATGACCTCGTTACTGTTAAGGTCATCAACGTTGACAAGGATGGCAAGATTGGGCTTTCCATTAAGCAAGCTGTTGACAAACCGGTTGAGCAACAAACACAGTCTAGACCCCCAAGAGCTCCTAGACCGGAACGCAGTGGAGGAGATCGCGAACGATTCAGCGGTGGAGGCCCAAGTGGCGGCCAAGGCCGTGGCGGAGGCGGTGGTGGTGGATTTAACCGTGACCGTGGAGGCCGTTCTTTCAAGCCCGCAGCAGGCAAACCTTCATTTGAGGATAAAATGTCACGCTTCCTGAAAGATAGCGAAGAGCGGATTTCCTCGCTCAAGAAGAATACAGAAGGCAAACGCGGTGGCCGTGGTGCCAAGCGCGTCTAATCTGTCTCAACCTGATATAAAATATAAGAAAAACCGTTAGCCTTTGGGCTGACGGTTTTTTTGCGTTTGTTTTCAACTTGTGGGGTTTACCGCTCAGATATAGACTATAGACCGGATTTGTAGCCTTTTTTGTAAAGTGAAGCTCCATATCCCCAGTTTTTCTGCACAGAAAAAAAATTACATAAGAACATTTGTCGTCTACCATTTTTTACCGACAGGTTTCCGTGGCATTCCACAGGTATCCTGCTCACATCGTGGCGACGCTAGAATTCTTTGGGTTCAAAATCAGACAAGCATCTTGTCGGCAAGCCATGCCCTTAATGGATGAAACCACAATAAGGCCGGGGGTTCTGCTCCACCGAGCCGAGGTTGTTTCTTTTGTCGTAAAGTTTTTGGACACGCCCCACCTATTGTGACAAACTACGTCTCCTATTCTATCTATAATCAGAACCATCGAGAACGAAACACGAAAATTAAACTAATCGAATGGGGTGCCTTGAGGATGATGGAAAAGTGGAATGTCATTCAATTTCCGGGAATGAAAGCTGGTAAAGGGGGTACAGAAGCTCGGGAGGAGCTGTCGGTACGTCTCAAGCAGTGGATTAGCTCCCGCAAGGCGGTCCAGATCGTCGCTGCACGTAAATGGGTACTGCTCCTCACCTTTATGGGATTTTTGCTGGGAAAAGCCATGATTCTAAATGAGTTATCGCCCTTTGCCATTGCTTACTTTGCAGTCATAGCCTTCATGCGCAGGGATTACATTATTCCAGTAGGGGCGGCATTACTCGCCGGAAGCCTCTTTGCCCCATTTCCAGTACCACTGATTGTTGCTTCGGAGATCGCGATCTTCTATTTATTGTTCAGAGGCTTGGAGTCTTATGACCGCGCTGAATTATCTTATGCACCGACGATGGTGTTTACGACTACTTTTATGGTCAAGTTATTCGCAGTCGTCATTGGGCCGTCTTTCAGCTGGTACGCCATGCTGATGCTTACGATGGATTCCGTTCTAAGCTTCGTGCTTACCTTGGTGTTTATACAAGCCATTCCCATTTTTACGTATCGCAAAAAAAAATTCAGCCTAAAGAACGAGGAGATCCTCTGCCTGATTATTCTATTGGCTTCCGTGATGACAGGAGCGGTGGGCTGGACCATTCAGTCTCTGTCCGTCGAGCATATGCTCTCCCGTTATCTCATTCTGATCTTTGCGCTGGTAGGCGGAGCCCCCCTCGGAGCATCTGTTGGGGTCATTACTGGCCTCATTCTGAGTCTGGCCGATATGTCGGCTATATATCAGATGAGTCTGCTCGCTTTTGCCGGGATGTTAGCGGGTATGCTTCGAGAGGGAAAACGCGCAGGGGTTGCGCTAGGTATGCTGCTGGGTTCATCTATACTATCCATTTATCTGGGCGGCCCGGGCGACGTGATGAACTCCTTATGGGAGACGTGTGCTGCTATTGTTCTGTTTATGTTAACGCCAAAAAGCATGATGACCGCCATATCCAAATATGTTCCTGGTACGCAGGATCATACGAAATCGCAACATGAATATGCGAAGCGCATTCGGGATGTCACGGCAGAACGGGTAACCCGGTTCTCGCAGGTGTTCCGTCAGCTGTCACGCAGCTTTGATCAGATGTCCGGCGCGGGGGAGCCGGCGCAGAACGAGGGCGGGATGGAGCATTTTATGAATGCTGTAGCCGAAGGCACATGTTCGGGTTGTTTCAAGCGAACCCAGTGCTGGGATGCGAAGTTTGTTCAGACCTACAAATATATGACTGATGTGATGAGTTCCATTGAAGCAAACCCGGAGATGTCTGGCAAGCAGGTTCCGGTGGAATGGAACAGGGTGTGTGCGAAGCCCGAAGAAGTGCTTGAAGTCATGCGTGCCCAGTATGGGCTGCATCAACATAATATGCAATGGAAGCGTCAGATTATAGATAGTCGGCAGCTGGTTGCGGAGCAATTGTCAGGTGTATCCCAGGTAATGGAAGACCTGGCGAAAGAAATTCAGCGGGAAAGTGAGGAGATGGTACAACAGGAGGAACAGATTCGGGATGCGCTTGAATCATTGGGTTTATCCATTCATTCCATTGAAATCATCAATCTGGATGCGGGCAATGTGGAGATTGAGATTGTTCATGCGTATACGCGTGGGTTCGACGAATGCCGTAAAATGATCGCTCCGCTGATCTCGGATGTACTGGACGAGCATATCGCCGTCTTGCATGAGACCATGACCGACCCTCGTCAGGGACTGGCGACCGTGACATTCGGATCTGCCAAGACTTTCGAGGTCACTACCGGTGTTGCTGCTGCTGCCAAAGGGGGAGATGTGATGTCTGGAGACAGCTTCAGCACCGTTGAACTTGGTAATGGAACATTTGCAGTAGCACTTAGCGATGGCATGGGCAACGGAGAACGGGCACGCATGGAAAGCAGTGCAGCACTGAATATACTGGAACAGTTGCTCCAGTCTGGCATGGATGAGAAGCTGGCGATCAAATCCGTGAATTCAGTCCTCCTGCTGCGCTCACCTGAAGAGATGTATGCCACGGTGGATATGGCTCTAATTGATGAATATACGGCGGAGACCACGTTTATGAAAATCGGCTCGACTCCAAGCTTTATTAAACGAGGACAAGAGGTTATCCCAGTTTCGGCCAGCAATCTGCCGATTGGGATTATCAAGGATATTGAGGTGGATTTGGTAACCGTACAGCTCCAACCAGGGGATATTTTGATTATGATGACAGATGGAATCTATGATGCACCGGGGTATGCTGTCAATAAAGAGCTATGGATGAAACGGCTCATTCAGGAAATTGATAGTGATGATCCTCAGGAAGTGGCAGATTGTCTTCTTGAAAGTGTTATTCGATATCAGCAACATGAGATCTATGATGATATGACTGTCATTGTAGGAAAAATAGAACATTTCCGGCCTGAGTGGGCCACACTGCGAGTGCCAGGTATTAACCGGATGGAACGTCCGCGCACCGTCAGTTAATTGCATATTCCTCGGTTTGAAGTCTCTTCATTCTGGCAATGCTAGTCATAGAGTTGGAGAGTAACCAAAAACGGAGGGATATCGGATGAAGCAAATCTTATTGATCACCGACGGCTGTTCCAATGTAGGCAGAAGTCCGGTGCTGGCAGCGGCCGAAGCGCGTGAAGAGGGGATTACAGTCAATGTCGTTGGCGTCATTGATTATGGAACCATTGGCGAGTTGGGCAGTCGGGAGATCGAGGATATTGCCAAAGCCGGAGGAGGAATTAGTCAGATCGTCGGTACACGGCAGCTTGCCCATACCATGCAGATGATGACCCGGAAAACAGTGGTTCAGACCATTCAACAAGCAGTTAATAGAGAGTTATCACAAATTTTGGGAGAGTGCGTACCCAGAACGGTAACAGACCTTGAACCTGAAAAGCGTGCACAGGTGGTAGAAGTAATGGATGATATGGCGGAGAACACACCACTTCAGGTCGTTCTGTTAATTGATGTAAGTGCCAGTATGAAGCCTAAGCTTGCTGCTGTGGAAGAAGGAATTCGAGATTTAATGCTTAGTTTGCAAGCACGTATGGGTCAGAGCCATCTTTCCGTATTTCATTTCCCGGGACGACATAGTGGAGAAGAAGCAGTGATGGACATCGACTGGACAGCGGATCTGAGCCGTGTTCGTTCATTGTTTGGACGTTTGCAGATGAAAGGGGCGACGCCGACAGGTCCCGCGATTCAACAGGTGATTGATTTTTACCGTTATGGTACACTGGAGGGACAGCAGGAAATAGAAGGGAACTATCGCATTGAAAGAGAAGGAATGCTCGGTGACAACGTTGTCTGACGCCTCTTTCCCTCCAGGAACAGTCATCACAGGGAAATGGAATCGCGGTCGTTATACGATTCGGAAGCTACTGGGCAAAGGAGCCAACGGCATTGTTTTTCTTGTCCAGCGGGGTGAAAATGGCAAGCAATATGCGCTAAAAATGGGATTTGACCCTGTAGATCTGCAATCAGAAGTCAATGTGCTCAAATCTTTTCAATTACAGCGTAATCATGAAGCCCTTCGGCAGAGCGGCATTCCTTCCTATCTCAAAGATGTGGATGATTATGCCGTTCGAGGCCGGGATATTCCCTTTTATGTGATGCGTTACGTTCGGGGTGAGGCTCTTCATCACTTCATTCGGCGTCAGGGGACGGACTGGACACTTCTGATTGGACTCAGACTTTTGCAGAAGCTAGCTCAGTTGTATCGGGCAGGGTGGGTGTTTGGAGATCTCAAACCGCAAAATGTACTGGTATCTGATCATGGGCAGGTGGAGCTTATTGACTATGGCGGAGTTACTCTGATCGGCCGGAGTGTCAAGCAGTTCACCGAATGGTATGATCGTGGCTTCTGGAATGCAGGCAGCCGAACAGCAGATGGTACCTATGATGTATTTGCTTTTGCGCTATTGTTGATTCATGTACTTGAAGCAGATGCGCTCAAGGCATTGGCCGCGGAAGGACTACCGCAACTGCGAAGTGTTAATCAGCTCGTAGCGCTGGTGGAGCACAGTGAGCGATTGGGTCCTTTTCGAAACTGGACGATCCAGGCATTGCGAGGTCAATTTCATGATGCAGACCATGCGGCTAAAGTGTGGAAGGAAATGATGGCACGCCCCGCATCTCTTCGCCGTCGTTCCAAAAGTACAACACCGCGCTGGCTCAAGAATGCATTCGCTTTATCTGTAATATTACTTATTGGGGTGCTCATCTATGCACTACGTTTCTGACCTGTGAGAGTGCATATACATAACGCAAGGAATGAGGATCAGGTATGGAGCCTTTACGCTGGAATATGCTGGTGAATAACGTGCTGGATGCAGCGGAAGAGCATCAGCTATGGGTTCCCGGGGATCGGATTGTCGTCGCAGTATCGGGCGGTCCGGACTCGGTGGCTTTTTTGCATATCATGCATGAGATCAGTATCAGGCATGTGCCGCTTGAATTGATATGTGCCCATGTGCATCATGGTTTTCGGAACGAATCGGATCATGAAGCGGAGATGATGAAGGAACTTGCTTTGCAGCTTGGTGTTGCATTTGAATGGGTGAAGGCCGATGTACCTTCTTATATGAAGCTTACCGGTCAAGGGCCACAGGAGGCAGCACGCAACAAGCGCTATGCATTCCTACATGAAGTGGCTGCCAAATACGATGCCGCGAGCATTGCTCTGGCACATCATGCCGACGATCAGGCAGAGACGGTTATGCTCCATTTGCTGCGTGGCAGCGGTTTGTCTGGACTCGCAGGAATGAAGTTTAAACGGCGAGAAAAAAATGTGGAACTTATTCGTCCATGCCTTCGTATAAACAAGACAGACCTTGTAGAAGCTTGTAATACCCAGGGTTTTCTGTATTTTAATGATGAAAGCAATTCCCTGCGTAAATATCGGCGTAACGCCATCCGCTTGGATGTGCTTCCTTATTTGGGGCAGTATAATGGACAACTCACGCCGTCTTTGAATCGGCTTGCCGAAATTGTGGGTGATGAAGACGATTTCATGGAGCAGAGTGCATATGACACATACAGGTGTCTAGTGCAGGTGAACGGCGGAAGGCAAACCTTTGAGGTGCCTTCCTTCTTGAAGTTACATGTCGCTTTACAACGAAGGTTGATTAAACTAATATTGAATTATCTGCCTTTGGACAGTGATTTTGTCGACTTTACCCGTATAGAAACCATTCGTCGCAAGGTCATGGAGACCCATATGACGATCTGGAGCCTGGATATAGGACAGACACTCACCTGCACCCGGGAGTATGATCTGATTTCTTTTGGCATACGGACGGACGTACAGGATCAATCTTACGAGTATCGTCTTGCACAATGGAGCGGAACTTATGAGCTTTCACTCACCGAAATTAATCGATATATTCGGTTGATGCCGATGAGTCCCGAGGAATATCATGTACCGGAATCGGCGGATCAAGCCGCATTTGATGCGGATCAATTACTTATGCCGCTGGTTATACGTTCACGGTTACCTGGAGATACCATGAAAGTAATGGGATTAAACGGAAGCAAAAAGGTGAAAAATATTTTCATCGATGAGAAAATTCCCGCGTCTATCCGTCCACGTATTCCTGTGGTATGTGATGGAGCAGGCAACATCATTTGGTTACCGGGTGTTCGACGGTCCGGTGTAGCTCCTGTCAGGGAGGACACTTCCGCAATCCTGTACATGACTGTAGGCGATTCAGCGATTCAGGGGTAGTGGTTATGGTTCAGTTAAGGCTTTCATAGTATAACTTAGGAGGTTCGCACAGTTGCAGAACGACATTCAGGAAGTATTGATCAGTGAAGAAGAAATTCAGAGTAAAGTCAAGGAATTAGGCGCAACATTAAGTGCCGAATATGCAAATCGCAATCCTTTGGTCATTTGTGTGCTCAAGGGTGCGTTTATATTTATGGCTGATTTGGTTAAAAACATAACGGTACCTGTTGAAATGGATTTTATGGCAGTGTCCAGTTATGGCGCTTCCACCAAGTCATCTGGCGTTGTCAAGATCATTAAGGATCTGGATGTATCCGTTGAAGGACGGGAAGTTCTGATTGTCGAAGATATTATCGACAGCGGACTTACACTCAGTTATCTGATCGAACTGCTGCAAAACCGCGGTGCTGAATCGGTGCGTGTGGTTACGCTGTTCGACAAGCCTTCAGGCCGTAAAGTTGAGTTGGAAGCCCATTATACAGGCTTTGACATTCCTGATGCGTTCATCGTTGGTTACGGTTTGGATTTTGCCGAGAAGTATCGGAACCTGCCCTATATCGGGATTTTGAAGCCGGAAGTATATAGTAGCTAATATCCTGCCCGACCCAAGCCTTGAGCTGTCCTTGGCTTCTGTTGAGAAGCCATGTCGGGCTATGTTAAAATAATCTAAGTGTCTCGAGAGGAGGTAGGGGATGAATCGGTTCATCCGGAATTCTGGTTTTTATTTGATTCTTTTTTTAGTTGTGGTGGGTTTGGTTAGATTTATCACAGATGGGAACGAAGTCATAGAAAACCCTAGATATGATCAGTTGCGCACGGAGATCAAGGCCAATAATGTCTCTGAATTGACAGTTCAATTTAACGGTCAGACGTACCTCGTGACCGGTCAATACAGAAAGGCGCCTGACGGTGCTAAATCAGAAAGTTTCTCAACGTATATTCCTCCTACAGACGAGGCGATTAATGAGCTTGTAGCTGCAAGTGAAGCTAACAAATTCGAATATCATCAGGAACCAATGAAAGGTGACAGCATCTGGTTAACGTTGCTGACTTCCTTTATTCCGTTGATCATTATGTTCCTGCTGTTCTTCTTCCTGTTTAATCAGGCTCAAGGTGGCGGCGGTAAAGTAATGAACTTTGGTAAAAGCCGTGCTCGTCTTTATAACGAAGAGAAGAAACGGGTTACGTTTGAAGATGTTGCGGGTGCTGACGAAGAGAAGCAGGAGCTTGTTGAGGTCGTAGACTTCCTTAAGGACCCTCGTAAGTTCGCAGCAGTAGGCGCACGGATTCCGAAGGGTGTATTGCTTGTCGGGCCTCCGGGTACTGGTAAAACATTGCTCGCTCGTGCCGTAGCCGGTGAAGCGGGTGTGCCATTCTTTAGTATTTCCGGTTCCGACTTCGTTGAAATGTTCGTCGGTGTCGGTGCATCTCGTGTACGTGACTTGTTTGAAAATGCAAAGAAAAATGCTCCTTGTATCATCTTTATTGATGAAATTGATGCTGTAGGACGTCAGCGTGGTGCTGGTCTTGGTGGTGGTCACGATGAACGTGAACAGACACTGAACCAGTTGCTTGTTGAAATGGACGGATTCGGAGCCAACGAAGGCATTATCATCGTAGCTGCAACGAACCGTGCAGATATTCTCGACCCTGCATTGTTGCGTCCGGGACGTTTTGACCGTCAAATTACGGTTGACCGCCCTGATGTGAGAGGCCGTGAAGCTGTCCTGAAAGTACATTCCCGCAACAAACCAATGACTAAAGACGTGAAGTTGGATATTATTGCGAAGCGTACAACAGGTTTCTCCGGTGCGGATCTGGAAAATCTCCTGAACGAAGCGGCATTGCTTGCAGCACGTCGTAACCGTAGAGATATTTCCATGAAAGAAGTTGACGAGGCGATCGACCGTGTCATCGTAGGTACGGAAAAGAAAAGCCGTGTCATCAGTGATCGTGAGAAACGTATCATTGCCTACCACGAAGCAGGTCACACCATTGTAGGTTACTTCCTGGAACATGCCGATATGGTACATAAAGTTACCATTATTCCGCGTGGACGCGCGGGTGGATATGTAATCATGATGCCAAAAGAAGATCGTATGCTTATAACCAAGCAGGAGCTGTTGGACAAAGTAACCGGACTCCTCGGAGGCCGTGTTGCAGAAGAATTGTTCATTGGTGAAATTGGTACTGGCGCATACAGTGACTTCCAGCAAGCGACAGGTATTGTTCGCAGCATGGTTATGGAGTACGGTATGAGTGAGAAATTGGGTCCTATGCAATTTGGAAGTTCCCAAGGACAGGTATTCCTCGGACGTGATATCGGTCACGAACAGAATTACTCGGATTCCATCGCCTATGAGATTGATCAGGAAATGCAACGCTTCATTAATGATTGTTACGAGAAATGTAAGGATTTGCTCGTAAAACATACAAGAGAGATGCATTTGATCGCACAAACATTGCTTGAAGTGGAGACACTTGAAATGGATCAGATCAAGGAATTGATCGAGACAGGTTCACTGACTCCAAAAGATGAAAATAGCAATGATGGTGAAGGTACGCCAAACGAGAGCGGAGAGCCAATCATCGACAACATCGGTGATGTGCGTGTTCGTATCCAAGGCAAAGATGAAACGCCTGAGCCACCAGCTGGAGATATTCCTAACGAAGCTCCGAATCTGGATAAAGGAATTAACAATGGCCCGGATGATGGCGGAACAAAACCAACATCTTAAGGCATAACCTATTCTGGCTAATGTAGCAGATGACGAAGAGAGCCCTAGGGCTCTCTTTTTTTATGAATTAGTTCAATTTTTATAGATAATGATAACCGGGAGCTTTAGGGCGTACTACGCAGGAAATAGGTGGTTATGCCGTGCTTCTGTGGCGTTTTCATTTATTGACAGAGTCGTGAACGTTGTGTACATTAGGTGTTAAACCGCTTGTGATTCGTTTCTCAAGCGAATATTACGACTTGTTAGCCATATGAAACAGTGAATGACACTGTTCCGATAAAGGAGAGGATCGCAGGTGGAAGCTCTGGCTTTAGAGCGCAAGGCTGAGATGAACCGGGAGCTGCGTGAGCGGCTGATGGAGTTGAAGAAGGAACGTAATGCCATTATTCTTGCCCATTATTATCAACGTGACGAGGTACAGGAGGTCGCTGATTTCCGGGGAGATTCGTTCCTGTTAGCCCAGAAGGCAGCACAAACAGATGCTGATGTGATCGTTTTCTGTGGTGTCCATTTTATGGGTGAAAGCGCTAAAATTCTTGCGCCTAACAAAACGGTTATCATTCCGGATGAACGTGCAGGCTGCCCGATGGCAGATATGGTGAATGTTGAAGGATTACGAAAATTGAAAGCACAGCACCCAAATGCCAAAGTAGTAACTTACATCAATTCTTCAGCTGAGATCAAGGCAGAGACCGACATCTGTTGTACATCGGCCAATGCAGTCAGAGTTATTCAATCTGTTGATTCGGATGAAATCATCTGGGTTCCGGATAAAAATCTGGGACATTATGTGCAGCAACACACAGACAAGAAAATGATCATCTGGGAAGGTTACTGCAATACCCATGATATGCTGACGGTAAAAGATGTGGTGGAGATGAGGGCTAAGCATCCCAATGCAGAGTTTGTTGTCCATCCCGAATGTCGCCCTGAGGTTGTGGAGATGGGTGATTTTGTAGGCAGTACAACAGCCATTCTGGAGTACTGCAAAAATTCTTCAGCAAAAGAATTTATCGTGGGTACCGAAGATGGTACAGGATATCAGCTTCGTCTGGATAGCCCGGATAAACAGTTCCATTTTGCTACCAAGTTCCTCGTATGTCCAAACATGAAGGTCAACAACTTGAAGAAACTGGTTAAGTGCCTGGAAACGATGAAGCCACAAATCTACGTACCACCGGCCGTTGCCGACAAAGCCAGAGAATCACTCGAGCGCATGTTACTGGTGAAGTAGCATGCGTTACTCTTGCTCCAAGACAGGTGAAATAACATGATACCGCAATATTTAGTGGATTTTGATCTGTCCGCGCTGCCGATGGTGGAGACGGATGTGTTGGTTATTGGTTCAGGCATTGCCGGATTGTTTACTGCGATCAAAGCGAGTGAACACCGCAGTGTGTTGATGATCACGAAGAAGTCATTACTTGAAAGTAACACCCGGTATGCGCAGGGAGGCATCGCTGCGGTTATTGCTGAGGATGATTCACCTGCCTACCACTTGCAAGATACACTGGTTGCCGGAGCGGGCTTATGCCGCTCCGAAGCGGTAGAAGTATTGGTGAACGAGGGTCCGGGCGGTGTGAAAGAACTGATTCGACTGGGCACTTCATTTGATCTGGAGAACGGCGAGTTGGCGTTGACGCAGGAAGGTGCGCATAGCCACCGCCGTATTTTGCATGCCAATGGGGATGCTACGGGATATGAGATTGTGCGTGCACTTGCTGCCCAAGCGAACGAACATCCCGGAATTGAAGTGTGGGATGAGCATTTTGTCATCGATCTGATTATAGATCGGGGAGAATGTGTAGGGGCGCTGGTCCAAAAGGCAGATGGCTCGCAAGTCTTTGTGAAAGCACAGGCAACCGTGCTCTGCTCTGGCGGTGCAGGACAGCTGTATCGATACACGACCAACCCGGAGGTGGCTACAGCGGATGGAGTAGCTATGGCCTATCGTGCTGGAGCTGTGGTTAGGGATATGGAGTTTATTCAATTCCACCCGACCTCCCTTTGTTATCCTGGAGCGCCTCGTTTCCTGGTTTCAGAAGCGGTCCGTGGTGAAGGGGCTTTTTTGCGTAATGTGAAGGGCGAGCGATTTATGGAACGGTATCATGCACAGCTTGAACTGGCACCGCGTGATATCGTAGCCCGAGCGATTGTCAGCGAGATGGAGTCCACAAACAGTACCTTTGTTTACTTGGATATCACGCATGAACCAGCAGAGATGATCAAGCATCGTTTCCCGACCATCTATGAGACTTGTATGCGTTATGGGCTGGATATGACAACGGATTGGATTCCGGTTGCTCCTGCTGCACATTACATGATGGGCGGGGTCAAGACAGACCTCAGCGGAGAGAGCAGCATCGGCCGATTGTTTGCATGTGGTGAGGTATCCTCTACAGGAGTACACGGGGCAAATCGTTTGGCAAGTAACTCCTTGTCTGAAGCGATTGTATTTGGTCGCAGAATCTTTGAACGTATTCAATCTCTTCCTCCACTCGGTCCACTCAAGGTAGTTGGTTCAACTCCGGAGAATATTGGCCGAGGGGTAGCGAAAGAGCAGAAACCAATATCCGAAAGACGGTTGCGATTGCAAAAAATGATGGTACGTCAAGTGGGGCTGCGCCGGAATGGTGAAAAACTGCAGAAGGCGATGGACAAACTGCAGCATGAATTGCATTTTTTTGATCAGGTGCTCACACAGAAGGAAGAGATGGAATATGCCAACCTTTTAACTTGTGCATGGTTGGTTACCACTGGAGCATTACACCGTGAGGAGAGCCGGGGAGCCCATTACCGTGAGGATTTCCCGCAGCGTGACGATGCCGTATGGCAGAAGCATAGTTTGCAGCAGCGAGAACAAGCGATTGTGGAGGAATTGATGTCATGATACTGAACGGATATAATGAAGGACTCATCGAATCAATCAAAAACTGGCTTCGCGAGGATGTTGGTGCAGGGGATGTGACAACAAGTGTGACTATTCCCGCAGGCAATCAATCCAAGGCCGTCATTCATGCCAAAGATAAGGGAATCATTGCAGGGATTAGCATAGCCGAAATCGTGTTCCAGGTAGTCGATCCCAGCCTTGTATTCACACCGATGGTAAAAGACGGAGATGCGGTCAACCATGGTACGATTCTGGCTGAGGTAGAAGGCAATACACACAGTCTGCTGACGGGTGAACGTCTGGCCCTAAACCTGTTGCAGCGCATGTCGGGTATCGCTACCCGCACACGTTCTTATGTTGATGCGTTGGAAGGGTTGCCTACACGACTGGTAGATACACGCAAAACAACACCAGGACACCGTTTACTTGAGAAATATGCGGTTCGAGTCGGTGGTGGAGCGAATCATCGGTTCGGCTTGTATGATGCGGTGATGATTAAGGACAACCATATCAAGGGTGCAGGCGGTATTACGGAAGCGGTTCAACGTGCACGGGCAGTCATCCCACATACGATGACCATAGAGGTGGAAACTGAAAATTTGGAACAGGTGAGAGAAGCCTTGCATGCCAAGGCGGATATCATTATGCTGGATAACATGCATCCAGATCGGATGCACGAGGCCGTTGTGCTGATTCATGAGCAGGCTCCGCATGTGAAGGTCGAAGCGTCAGGTAATGTCTCTTTAAGCACCATTCGTGGTATTGCGGAGAGCGGAGTGGATGTAATTTCGGTTGGCAGGTTAACCTATTCTTTTGAGAGCCTGGACATCAGCCTGGATTTAAACGAAAAGAAAGAGGGGTGAACCTCTTTGATTCTAGTTGTAGACGTGGGGAACAGCAACATCGTACTTGGGGTGTATAAAAACCGAGAGTTGCTGCACCATTTTCGTCTGAGCACATCTCGTCAGTCAACAGTGGATGAATACGGCGTAATGATTTATAATTTATTTCATATGTCCGGTATTTCAACACGCGACATTGAAGGTGTGATCATCTCATCGGTGGTTCCACCACTGGTGAATGTGATAGAGGCGATGTGTGAGAAATATGTAGGCAAAAAACCGCTACTTGTCGGGCCCGGCATCAAAACCGGTCTAAATCTGCGGTACGAGAATCCGCGTGAAGTTGGGGCGGATCGCATTGTTAATGCAGTTGCAGCTGTCGAGAAGTACGGCGGCCCACTGGTTGTGGTCGATTTCGGTACAGCGACAACCTTTGATTGTATAGACGAAAAGGGTCATTATCTGGGCGGGGCCATCGTACCCGGCATCCACATTGCTACCGAAGCACTCTATGAGCGAGCGTCCAAGCTGCCTCGTATAGAGCTGGAGAAGCCCAAGAAAGTGATTGGTCGCAACACCATTCATGCCATGCAGGCTGGTATTATATATGGGTATGCTGGACAAGTGGACGGCATTATAGAGCGTATTCGCGAAGAGATGGGGGCAAAACCCAGAGTCATTGCGACTGGAGGACTTGCCAAGCTGATTGCGGATGAAACCCGTAGCATCGAGGAAGTGGATCCGCTGCTTACGCTTGAAGGGCTGCGTATCATTTATGAGCGGAACCGGGAAAGGTAAGAACAGAGACGGCATACTGCGGGCTGGGGTTACAGTCTAATGTGTTATGCCGTTTTTTTATGAATTGAATGAACATTGTTCAGTTTGTATGCTGGTTATAACGAAGGATAGAGATGACGCCAAAGGAGGCTGGATGACTTGGAAAACAACAACAAACAGGACCGTTTAATTCGTGGTACAGCAATGAACGGACGGGTTAGAGCCTTTGCTGTCCAAACGACGGAGCTGGTTGAAGAACTGCGCAGAAGACATGATACGTTTCCCACGGCTACAGCTGCCATGGGGCGTACGGCTACAGCAGCAGCGATTATGGGTGCAATGCTCAAGGGAGAAGAGAAACTGACCATTCAGGTTAAGGGAGACGGTCCCATTGGACAGATTGTTACCGATGCGAATGCCAAAGGTGAGGTTCGCGGCTATGTAAGCAATCCACATGTACATCTTCCGAGCAATAGCATGGGCAAACTGGATGTTGCTGGTGTGGTCGGAACAGAAGGATTTATTAACGTGACCAAGGATCTTGGCCTCAAAGAACCATACCGAGGTAGCGTGCCGATTATTTCAGGCGAGCTGGGCGAAGACTTTACGTACTATTTTGCCAAATCGGAACAGACCCCTTCTGCTGTGGGTGTTGGCGTTCTGGTAGATACGGATAATTCTGTTATTGTAGCCGGTGGATTCATTATACAGCTGCTTCCAGGATTGACGGATGATGAAATTACCGAGATTGAGAAATCAATCAGCACGTTGCCACCGGTGACGTCTTTGCTGGCTGAGGGTTTTGAATTGGAAGAAATGCTCCGCCGGGTACTGCCTGATGTACGGGTTTTGGACGAAATGGATATTCATTTCCATTGTGAGTGTTCACGTGAACGGGTAGAGAAAACGTTGATCAGCCTTGGTCAGTCCGAGATGGAACAGTTAATTGAAGAAGAAGGCCGAGCTGAAGTGGTCTGCCAATTCTGTAATGAAGCCTACGAGTTTAATAAGGAACAACTTGAGACTATCCTAGAGCAAGCCAAGAACTGATTTATGCGGGGATGGGACGCGGAATGACAAGACAAGAAAAAGGGTTGTGGACGGCTGTAATTGTCTTGACGCTTGGAATGTTGGTAATGGGTACGGTTATGGTCGTGCAAGGTCTGCGTGCTGGACGTGATGGTGCAGATGCATCTCAGGATGCCGGTCAGGAGGAAGGGAACACTGTAGCAACGATTAATGGAGAGACGATCACAGACACGGAATGGACCAAGGCGTTGAAACGACGCTATGGCAGTGAGTTGTTGCTCCAGATGCTCAACCGCAAAGCAGTTTATGCAGAAGCGATTGATCGTAATCTTACAGTGACTCCCCAAGAGATTTCGAAAGAGCTTGCCTTGGCAATGGAGGGGTATGATTCAGAGAAATCTTATTATGACGAGATGAAGTCCCAACTCGGTTTATCCAGACAAGATCTTGAGCTTGAGGCGGGATACAGGCTTCTGCTGGAGAAAATTGCGACGAGCAGCATCCAGATCAAAGATGCAGATATTGAACATTACTGGAATGAACACCGCGAAGATTATGTTTCCCCCGAGAAATACGATCTGTCCATGATTGTGCTGAAGGATGAAGATCAGGCTGAATCAATTCTGGATGCGCTGGACAACGGAGCAGACTTCGAAGAAACAGCCCGTAAAGAATCGACAGATAGCTACTCTCGTGATTCGGGGGGCCGATTGGGCTGGATCGAGCAGAATGACCCATTCCAGCCGGAGGCAATCCTGAAACTGGCGGATGGAATGGAAGTTGGAGATATTGCAGGGCCAGTTCAGGTTGAAGCAGGCTATGCCATCATTAAGGTGAATGATAAACAGGAACGCCAGGTACAATCCCTGGAAGAAGTCCTTGAAGAAATCCGGATGCAACTTGCTCTGAGTCAAGCCGACCCTCTATCACAGGTCGAGGAAAGGCTACGCGACAAGTACGGAGCTGTCATTCTATCCGATATTCCGGCTTCTTGAAGCTCGTGAATGAGATGTTCCGCTGCTGCATCGTGATAAAAATACTCTGTCTACGGCCTTAGGGCCTAGGGCAGAGTATTTTTTTGGTACTCATATTGACAATAGGGTATAACGTTGATAAGATAAAAATAATCAAATACCTACTCATTTACTCGGAATAAGAGGGTTTACATTAACTAAAGAAACCTTCGGAGATCTAAGGCAAACCTGTCTAAAGTAATGAACAGACAGGATGGATTAGACCGGATTTCCGCAGTTCTTCTATAACATCCAGAGGCTGCTTCGGCCGCACATGTATATGGCAACAGGACTTAAGTAGTATTCATCCCACTAAGGAGGGCATTCATATGGCTAAAGTAGTTAATAGCGTAACAGAACTCATCGGAGGTACTCCGCTTGTTCGTCTGAACCGCATCGTACCTGAAGGCAGTGCTGAAGTATTCGTGAAACTGGAATACCAGAATCCAGGTTCAAGCGTCAAGGACCGTATTGCGATCAGCATCGTGGAAGAAGCTGAGAAAGAAGGCAAGCTGAAACCAGGCGATACCATCATCGAAGCAACCAGTGGTAACACAGGAATCGGACTCGCCATGGTGGCTGCAGCCAAAGGCTACAAGTCTGTTATCGTTATGCCGGAAACGATGAGCATGGAGCGTCGTAACTTGCTTCGTGCATACGGAGCTGAGCTTGTGCTCACACCGGGAGCCGAAGGTATGAATGGTGCAGTTAAAAAGGCGGAGGAATTGCTTAAAGAAAATCCATCGTATTTCATGGCAGAGCAATTTAAAAATAAAGCCAACGTGAAGATCCACCGTGAAACGACTGGTCCTGAGATTGTTGAAGCAATCCAATCTGTAGGCGGTACGTTGGATGCTTTCGTTGCGGGAATTGGTACAGGCGGAACAATTACAGGTGCAGGTGAAGTGTTGAAAGAGGCCTTCCCTGAGATCAAAATTGTTGCAGTTGAGCCAGCAGCTTCACCAATCCTGGCAGGTGGCAAACCGGGTCCTCACAAAATTCAGGGGATCGGCGCCAACTTTATCCCTGAGATTCTCGATCAGGAGATCTATGATGAGATTATTCACATCGAGAATGATGATGCATTCGAGACCGCTCGTCAGGTAGCGAAGGAAGAGGGCATCCTGTCTGGTATTTCTTCTGGTGCAGCCATTCGTGCAGGTCTGCAAGTGGCTAAACAGCTGGGTGCAGGCAAACGCGTCGTGGTTATCGTGCCAAGTAACGGCGAACGTTACCTCAGCACACCGCTTTATAACTTTGAATCTTAAGTTAACAAGCGATGAAACAAATCCTCCTTGCCCGCATGACGGGTGTGGAGGATTTTTTGCTGAATGCTTTTAAAAGAAGCGGCGCTTTAGTATACTATCAGACAATAGAACTAGCGACAGATGGAGGCGGCAAACCGCAATGACACACCTGATGACAACATACGCCGACTGGACGGAGTGGGCCGGAGAAGGTTGGACCATGATGCCGTATATGATCAAGTCGGATAAGGGACCGTATCATGGCGGTTTACCGTTAACGTGGGAAGCGGCCTGGCAACAGGCATCACCTTATGCAATGGTGCTGGAGAATGGCAAAGGCGGAAGATATACCTTCCTGGGACTGAATCCGGTATCTGTGATTTCCGGCAAAAATAATAAAGCGGTTATACATGATCTTGTTAAGGGGACTGCCTCAGCAGACAATGGTAAGCCGCTTGATGTCTTAAAAAGATGGGCAGCACCTTACAGTGCTCCCAAGGTAAGTGGTACTCCAGACTTTGGCGGTGGATGCGCAGGTTATCTCAGCTATGACGTAGCCAGATCTCTGGAGAAGCTGCCAACCTTGGCAGAAGATACACCGGCTCTGCCAGATTACTGGTGGATGCGTTTTGAAGAAATATGGGCATATGATCATGAGGAACAAGCCTTATTTTGTATGGTACATCTGGCTGTACAGTCGGATCAGGATGAAGCGCAGCTTCGCAAGTTATACGCAGAAGCGGAAAAGCGTGCAGTAGCAATGCAGCAGCGATGGTTAGGCATCTTGGAGTTCGCACAAGCGGAAGAGCAGAAGCAAGCAATGGAGCGGCGCAATGAACAAATGAATGTAGCACATCAGTCAGAAGAATCGGATAGGGAAACCGAAGGATGGCAGACATCTTTTCCCCAGCAGGACTTCGAACAGGCGGTACGCACAGTACAGGAATATATCCGGCAGGGTGACGTGTTTCAGGTGAACTTGTCTCTGCGACAAGAGAAGCAGCTGCAGTCGAATGCCGAACACATATATGAATGGCTACGCCTCGTGAATCCATCTCCCTACATGGGAATGCTGCGCAGTCCGGATTTTCAACTGGTGAGTGGTTCTCCCGAATTGCTTGTCAAAGTGGATCACGGTAAGGTCAGTGCCCGTCCAATTGCCGGTACACGGAGAAGAGGCCGTGACGAAGCTGAGGATGAAGCAATGGCCACTGAACTACTGAACAGTGAAAAAGAGCGAGCAGAGCATATTATGCTGGTCGATCTGGAACGGAATGATATCGGACGAATTGCAGCCTATGGATCGGTCCATGTGCCCGAATTAATGACGATCGAGAAGTATTCACATGTCATGCATCTCGTTTCTCAGGTGGAGGGTAGGCTGGCAGAGGGATTATCCGTTTTTGATGTCATCGCTGCAACGTTCCCGGGTGGAACGATTACAGGGGCTCCCAAGGTCCGTACCATGGAAATTATCGAGGAACTTGAGCCTGTACGACGTGGTCCCTACACTGGTTCTATCGGGTGGATCGACTACAGCGGGAACATGGAGTTGAACATCGTCATCCGCACACTAGCCATCAAGGACAGCGTGGGTTATGTGCAGGCGGGGGCGGGTATTGTTATCGATTCCGATCCCTATCGTGAATACAAGGAGTGCCGCAACAAGGCGAGAGCCATGATGAGAGCCGTGAATTACAGCGAGGAAGCGGAAGCGGACAGAGCTGTCGAACAAGAACAAGCGGAGCGAACTGAAGCTATTAAAAACTAAAACGAAGCAACCGTCACTTGCGTTGACGGAAGATGAGGAGGAGCAGGCATATGATACTGGTTATCGATAATTACGATTCCTTCACGTACAACCTGGTTCAATATTTGGGTGAACTGGGAGAGACGGTGGAAGTTCACCGCAATGATGAGATTGATCTGGCAGGCATCGAGGCATTGGCACCTGATCATATTCTGATCTCACCGGGTCCTTGCACTCCGAATGAAGCGGGCATCAGCCTGGCAGTCATCGATCATTTCAAGGGAAGCATTCCGATCTTTGGTGTATGTCTGGGACATCAGGCCATTGGACAAGCGTTTGGCGGCAATGTCATTCGTGCAGAGCGCATGATGCACGGCAAAACATCCGAGATGCACCATAATGGAACATCGGTATTTGCCGGATTGTCATCCCCATTTACAGCTACTCGTTATCACTCCCTGATTGTGGAGCGCAGCAGCTTGCCCGACTGTCTGGAGATTACAGCAGAGACAGCAGAAGGTGAGATTATGGGCCTGCGTCATAAAGAATATGCCATTGAAGGAGTTCAGTTCCATCCGGAATCCATTATTACAGACCACGGTCACCAGATGCTTCGCAACTTCCTGTCTCAGCAGGTCAAGGTATAACGATGAAATATGCCGCGATAAACGGAGAATTGGTCAATATAGCGGCAGCCGTGGTTCCGGTAACGGATCACGGCTTTTTGTACGGACTAGGATTGTTCGAGACATTTCGGACGTATCAGGGGGTTCCTTTTCTGCTGGATCGACATTTGGAGAGAATGGCTTCAGGATGCCGTGAACTGGGCATTCCGTTCAATACAACAGTGGCAGAAGTAACGGAATGGATCAAACGCCTGTTGCAAGCGAATGAACTTCAGGATGCATATGTGCGTTATACCGTATCGGCGGGTGATGCGCCGCTCGGCCTGCCTTCGGGGGATTATGTGAAACCCAATCACATCGTATTGGCAAAAGCATTACCCGAACCCTCTCCATCTCTATACGAGCATGGTAAAATGCTTCAACGGCTGTCTACACCTCGTAACACGCCTGAAGGAGAAGTGCGTTTCAAATCGCTGCATTACATGAACAGCATTCTGGCGAAACGTGAGCTGAATAGGTACGGGGAACCTGTGCAAGGGGCAGAAGGATTGCAGTTAACCCGAGATGGTCATGTTGCAGAGGGGATTGTCAGCAATGTGTTCTGGGTGAGACAGGCTGTGCTCAATACGCCAGCGCTTGCGACAGGTATTTTGCCGGGAATCACCAGAGCGGTTGTACTGGAGCTGGCAGCTCAGCAGGGGATTACTTGTCAGGAAGGGTTGTTCTTGTGGGAGGATCTGTTGCACGCAGACGAAATATTTTTGACAGGCTCTGTTGCGGAACTTGTTCCTGTTACCACCTTGCGAGATCAGGCTGGAACGGAAACGATAATCAGCAGTCGACATATAGGCCCGGTTACAGCAGTACTTCTGAGTATGTACCGGCAGAAAGCGGGGTATACTTCATGACACTTACACCAGTCATCTATGAACGGAATTATTCATGGGGGCCAGCAGAGCTAAGGCTTGGCACACGCACACTTATTATGGGCATTCTTAACGTTACCCCAGATTCCTTCTCGGATGGGGGACGTTACACCAACGTGGAGCGGGCGGTCGCCCACGCAATACAGATGATGGACGATGGAGCTGATCTGATTGATATCGGTGGTGAGTCTACGCGTCCGGGTTCAGAAACCGTTAGCGCGGATGAAGAGCTCAGCCGGATTATCCCGGTCATTGAAGCGTTGCGACAGCAAGCCCCGCATATTCCTATATCGGTAGACACTTATAAGGCGAATGTTGCTCGTCAGGCCATTCAGGCTGGAGCGCACATCATCAATGATGTGTGGGGCGCCAAGGCAGATCCGGAGATGGCACGCACTGCGGCGGAATTGGGGTGTCCTTTGATTCTGATGCATAACCGGCACGAACGAGATTATACGGACTATCTGGGTGATGTGGTCAGTGATCTCCAGGAAAGTGTACAGATCGCGCTGGAGGCGGGTGTTCATCCCGATCAGATTATTCTGGACCCAGGCATTGGCTTTGTGAAGAATCTGAAGGAAAATCTGGCGCTCATGTCATCGCTCGGGTTGCTCAATGAAATGGGATATCCCGTCCTGCTCGCTACCTCCCGTAAAAGATTCATCCAGAACACCTTGCAGGTGCAGGCTGGTGATGCGTTGGAGGGGACGGCGGCAACCGTTGCATTCGGCATTGCCCAAGGCTGCCAGATGGTACGGGTTCATGATGTGAAGCCAATTCGGCGCACGGTGGACATGTGTGATGCGATGTTATATGCTTCTCCAGGCTTGCGGAGAAAATGATACTGGCGGGTCCAGATGACCCGTCCAGTGGAAGCGTAGCGTTTTTAAAAGGGAAAGAACATATCAATTAGAGCATCATTTCAATATATATAGAGGGCAGGCGGATCTTATGGATAGAATGGTATTGCACCGCATGGAGTATTACGGGTATCATGGCGTTTTTGCCGAGGAACGGAAGCTCGGACAGCGATATTATATTGATCTGGAGATTGATATGGATCTAGGTGAGGCCGGACGTAACGATGATCTGACCAAGACGATTAATTATGCAGAAATTCATGAACTGGTGAAACAGATCGTTGAGAATAAATCATTCCAGTTAATTGAAGCTTTGGGCGAACATATTGCATCTTCTTTACTAGACACTTATACTGTTATCAATGCATTGACAGTCAAGGTGACGAAGCCGCATCCGCCGTTCGATATTCATTTTGAGGGCGTAACGGTAGAGCTTCGCCGCACAAGAAAGTGAGAACCGATCATGATTGCACATTCGACCTCTGAATCTTCAGAGGCTTATATTGCTTTAGGGGCTAATTTGGGTGACCGGGAACAGACGCTGCTTGAAGCGTTGACGTTACTGGAAGTACACCCTCATATATCTGTCTTGCGCTGTTCTGCGCTATATGAGACGGAGCCTGTAGGATACGTAGACCAACCTGCATTTCTGAATATGGCGGCAACCGTACAGACGATGCTTACACCTGAGCAGCTGCTCACCGAATTATTGGATATTGAGAACCGGCTCGGACGGGTCCGGGATATTCGCTGGGGCCCACGCACCGTTGATCTGGATTTGCTCTGGATGGATGGGGAGATGCGGGATACCGAATTGCTTCAATTGCCTCATCCGCGTATGGGTGAACGGGCTTTTGTGCTGGTGCCGTTGTCGGATATCGTACCGGAGGGCGAGGATTCATATTTGTATACCTTTGTACACTCATCGTTGTCTGTACTGGATGGAAAGGATGGAATACAGCTTTGGAAAACATGCAATTGGCCAATCGAATCCGGGCATTCCGGAAGCTGAAAGGTTTAACGCAACAGGAACTTGCTGCCGAGACCGGCATCTCGCTGGCCATTCTGGGAACCATTGAGCGGGGAAATCGCAAGGTGTCACAGCAGGAACTGGATCGGATTGCCGGTGTGTTGGCGATCAGTATCGAGGAGTTGCAGGGCAAGTAGTGCCGTTTCGTTTTGTCATGCCATAACCACAAAGACACCGATCGATCGTTAATCGTTGATTTATACAGCACAGATAGAACATGAAAGAATATGTAGCAATACTGAACTATACACCACCAGGATTCATGCTAGAGCCTATGGATATCAAAGGAGTGGAATGACTAACATGCTGAAAATTGGTGGCATTGAAATGAAAAACCAGGTCGTACTTGCGCCTATGGCTGGCGTATGTAACCCGGCCTTTCGTCTGATCGCAAAAGAATTCGGCACAGGCCTCGTATGTGCGGAGATGGTGAGTGGCAAAGCCATCGTGCATGGCAACCAGCGTACACGTGAGATGTTGTTTGTAGATGAGCGCGAGAAACCGCTGAGCCTTCAGATTTTTGGGGGAGATCGGGATTCACTCGTAGAAGCAGCCAAAATTGTGGACAAAGAAACGAATGCAGACATTATCGACATCAACATGGGATGCCCCGTGCCAAAAGTGACGAAATGCGATGCAGGTGCACGGTGGTTGCTTGATCCGAACAAAATCTACGAGATGGTATCCGCTGTAGTGGACGCGGTCGAGAAGCCGGTGACGGTCAAGATGCGTATCGGTTGGGATAACGAGCATATCTACGTGGTTGAGAACGCACTTGCGGTTGAACGCGCTGGCGGACAGGCGGTAAGTATACACGGCCGTACGCGTGAGCAGCTCTACACAGGTACAGCGGACTGGTCACACATCAAAAATGTAAAAGAGGCTGTCTCCATCCCGGTGATCGGGAACGGAGATGTATCTTCACCTGAAGATGCCCGTCGCATGTTGGATGAAACAGGTTGTGACGGCGTTATGATCGGCCGTGCCGCTCTGGGTAATCCATGGATGCTGTATCGTACCATTCAATACTTGAGCACGGGTGAATTGCTTCCTGACCCGAATGGCGAAGAGAAGATTCGGGTGGCCATCCTGCATATGGATCGCCTGATCGCATTGAAGAATGAAACGGTAGCTGTACGTGAGATGCGCAAACACCTGGCTTGGTACCTGAAAGGTCTGAAAGGATCTGCTCGCATCAAGGACGTTATTATGGAAGGAACCAAACGTGACGAGATGGTACAGATTCTGGAGAATTTTGTGGGTCAGCTAAAAATTGAAGGTAATCTAGAGTCTGAACCGGTAATCGCCGGAAACGCATCCTGATCTAGAAAATTAAAACGTTTACAGCTATATAGGACGTAACATTGACTTTTCGAGACCGTTCACCTATAATTTCTCAGTATAAATTCGCCATGTGCGTCATAAGGCTAGTGCATCAGGAGGAACGTTCTGTTTCTCCGGAGAACTTCATATAGTTTTGAATATGTATACGGGCGGGGCTCTGTAAACAGCACTGGTTCCGTTGCCGTGTAATCAAATTATTCCCATGACAGGAGAATCGGTTGAGATGAGCGATAAGGAAGTTATCCTTACACCAGAAGGACTCAAAAAGCTGGAAGAAGAACTGGAAATGCTAAAATCGGTTAAGCGCCGCGAAGTGGCTGAACGGATTAAGGTAGCCATCGGGTATGGAGATATTAGTGAAAACTCCGAATACGAAGACGCAAAGAACGAGCAGGCTTTTATTGAAGGCCGTATCATCACTTTGGAGAAATTGCTTCGGAACGCGCGGATTATCAACAGCGATGAGATTGATACAGATGTTGTAAGCGTGGGTGCAACAGTCACGGTAGAAGATTTGGAATTCGGAGATAGCACGGAATATACGATCGTAGGTTCTGCGGAGTCGAATCCGCTTCAGAACAAAATATCGAATGAAAGTCCTGTTGGAAGAGCCATTCTGGGTAAAAAAAGAGGTACAGTTGTTGATGTAAGCGTACCTGCTGGCGTAATTCAATATAAAATTGTAGATATTCAAAAAAAGTAATATAGCAATGAAGCAGTCGGGCACTGAGACAAAAGCTTCCTTAGGGAAGCTTTTTTCAACATTTGAGGATGAACACCGCTAAAGATGTCTGCAACGTAAATAAGGAGATGAATATAGATCATGACGGATGAAGTCTTGAATCAGGAAACCGAACTTAGCGAGCTTTTGCAAATTCGCCGTGACAAATTGGACGAGCTGCGCAAATTGGGGATCGACCCTTTTGGCCAAAAATACGTACGTACGGAAGAAGCCGGCTCCATTCTGAAGAAGTACGAAGAACTGACCAAGGAAGAGCTGGAAGAGAAGCATATCGAAGTCAGTATTGCCGGACGGATTATGGCGAAGCGGGGAATGGGTAAGGCTAGCTTTGCACATATTCAGGACCTGAGCGGCAGAATCCAGATCTATGTTCGTCAGGACTCGGTGCCCGAAGATAAGTATGCGGCATTTAGCCTGCTTGATTTAGGGGATATTGTTGGAGTTAGCGGTGTGGTCTTCAAGACCAAAACAGGTGAAACTTCCGTTAAGGTCAAAGATTTAGAAGTTTTGTCTAAGTCGCTTTACCCGTTGCCGGATAAGTATCATGGTCTCACAGATGTAGAGCTGCGTTACCGCCAGCGCTATGTTGACTTGATTATGAGTCCTGATGTACAACAGACCTTCATAATGCGCTCCAAAATCATTCAGTCGATGCGTCGTTACTTGGATTCCCTTGGCTATCTGGAAGTGGAAACTCCTACGCTGCATACCATTGCTGGTGGTGCCACTGCACGTCCATTCATCACGCATCACAATGCGCTGGATATGGAATTGTACATGCGGATTGCAATTGAACTTCACCTGAAACGTTTGATCGTTGGGGGTCTGGAGAAAGTATATGAGATTGGCCGTGTATACCGGAACGAAGGTATGTCAACACGTCACAATCCTGAATTTACAATGATTGAACTTTATGAGGCTTATGCCGACTACAAGGATATCATGCATTTGACGGAGAATCTTGTTGCTCATATTGCGCAGGAAGTGCTCGGTACGCAAGTTATCCAATACGGAGATTATCAAGTGGATCTTACACCGCAATGGCGCCGCGTTACGATGGTGGATGCCGTTAAGGAAGTTGTAGGCGTGGACTTCTCTGTACACATGACAGACGAGGAAGCTCATCGTTTGGCGAAAGAGCATAATGTTAAGGTTGACCCACATATGACTTTTGGTCATATCCTGAATGCATTCTTCGAGGAATTTGTTGAAGAGACGTTGATTCAACCAACGTTCATTATGGGACACCCGCTTGAAATCTCTCCGCTCGCGAAGAAGAGTGATGTGGACCCACGCTTCACGGACCGCTTCGAGTTGTTCATCGTTGGACGTGAGCACGCAAATGCCTTCACAGAGCTGAATGATCCAATTGATCAGCGTCAGCGCTTTGAAGCACAGATGCTGGAGAAAGAACATGGAAACGACGAAGCACATGAGATGGATGATGACTTCATCCGTGCACTTGAATATGGTATGCCACCAACAGGTGGACTGGGAATCGGGGTTGATCGTTTGATCATGCTCCTGACCAACTCGCCATCGATTCGTGACGTCCTGCTCTTCCCACACATGCGTCCTCGTGCACAAGATTAAATAAGGAACGTTTCAACCGTTCATAATAGAAGAGGAACCTGCCAATCAGTTTTAGTATGATGCTGGGCAAGTTCCTCTTTAGGTTTACATAGGCTACGACGTGATAGATCTGTCAGAATGTGATGTTCCTGCCATATGTAAAGCGTCCCAAGATCTCATCGTTGCTTACCATGCTCGTACTTTGTTAAAAGAGGTGCCTTTCATGAAGTTCAGGCTTCACTTTGCTAAATTCCTATCCCCCCCACTGATCCTGGTTGGCGGTTTTCTGCTTATTATCATGATGGGTACCATTTTGCTAATGCTGCCCATCTCCAACCAAAGTGGTGAGCATTTGGCGTTTATTGACGCTCTCTTTACGTCGACCTCTGCAGCATGTGTGACCGGCTTGGTTGTTGTGGATGTAGGCACGACCTTTAACCTTTTTGGTCAGATCGTGATTATGGTGCTAATGCAGCTTGGTGGTCTTGGCTTCATGACCATAGCAACCTTGTTTGCATTGGTGCTAGGCAAACGAATTTCACTCAAGGACAGGCTGCTGCTCAAAGAGGCTATTAATGCAGACAGTATGGAAGGCATTGTACGCATTATCCGCAAGGTGCTGATCTTCTCATTCACCATTGAGGGGGTGGCTGCCGTTATATTGGCGTTGCGCTGGGCAACGGAGATGCCTTTTGCACAAGCGATATATTATGGCGCCTTTCACTCCGTTTCATTATTTAATAATGGTGGCTTTGATCTCTTCAGCAACAGTTTTCAGTATTATACAGGGGATTGGTTGTTCAACCTGACGGCTTCTGTGCTTGTTATATCGGGCGGACTTGGTTTTGTTGTATTAAATGACTTGTTTGAATACCGCAAACGCCGCCGTCTATCATTGCAGTCCAAACTGGTGTTATCCGTGTCAGGCTCGCTAATCGGGATTGGTGCGATCGTATTGTTTGTCTTCGAGTTTACCAATGGGCATACCCTGGCTACTCTCAGCTGGAGTGAAAAGATATACGCAGCTTTCTTCCAGTCGGTCTCTACACGTTCTTCCGGAACAAGTACGATTGATATTACCCAGATGCGACAGGCAACTCAGTTTTTCTTCATCCTGTTGATGTTTATTGGGGCTTCGCCGGGCTCAACGGGGGGCGGAATCAAAACGACAACGTTCCTGATCATGATTGGAGCCGTATATGCCATGATTCGTGGCAATAAGGATATCGTGTTTTTCCGTCAGCGTGTTCCCAAGGAACTGCTCATGAGAGCATTGACCATTATTATGGTCTCCTTGATCATATTCATGATTGTGGTGATGCTCCTGCTTACGACTGAGGATGCACCATTCCTCTCCCTGATGTTTGAGGCTGCCTCTGCAATAGGTACAGTGGGTCTGTCGGTGGGAGTAACTCATGAACTGACCAATTATGGAAAAATCATTATTGCCTTTACCATGTTTATAGGACGGATTGGACCATTAACCATTGCATACGCGCTTCGTCCACGCAAAGAGAAGAAGTTGTATCGCCATCCGGAGGGCCGGATCATTATTGGATAAAAGAAAAACCGTCAGGCATTTAGGAATGGCCCCTATTATGGAAAGGGGTTAGTCACATCTAAGTGTCCTGCGGTTTTTTTGTTTTATGGACTGTTGCTCGAACTTGACTGTACAAACTACTACCATCTTCTTTCAGTTAGACTACTGAATGTTATTCTGCTCCATCGCATAAGGATGCAAGATGCAGGGTAAGTACGTCGTCCATCATTTTAGCATTCATCTGGTCGGGGCGGAGCACTGTATGAATACCCAAACCGTCAACGAGGGCATATAACCGTTCTATTTCCAATTCTTTGTCTAGGTTGGACCGGGCAAGTTCAACCTTAATAAGGTATGTGATTACAGAAGCGATTGCTTGTCTGAGCTCATCATAGACCTTGTCGGCAAGCTTTTTGAGAGCAGGGTCGGTCTTGGATTTGGCTGTAAAAGCGTACCACACCTCCATTTCGGCCATTTTTTCGTCTGTGTTCGGTAAAAACTCAAGCAGTAGACTTTTCATATTATCCATGTGAGAGCTATCGAAGGACATTTGCTGAATTCGTGTCGATACCCGTTCGGATACCAGATTCATTGCGAACAAGAGCAAATCCGATTGGGTTGAAAAGTAATGACGCATAGATCCAGCTGATATGCCGGCTTCATCAGCAATATTTCGAACAGAGGCCTGTTCCATGCCATCTCTCCGGATGACGCGCCAAGCCGCTTCGGCAACAAGCAGGCGCTGTTTGTCATGATCAACTATTTTAGGCATGAAAGTAGTATATCATTGTTGATTATTATAGTACAAACGTGTTAAATTGTATTATAATACATTTGTGCTATTTAAGGAGTGGACCATTTGATTGCCTATTTTATTATTGGATGTGAGATCGCCTTCTGGGTATTTGTCATTGCCGGCTTGAGTGTGCGCTATCTGCTTGGAATGAAACGAACGGGTATTGCGTTATTAATGGCAACGCCAATTGTAGATGTCCTCCTATTGGTTGCTACGGTAATGGATCTTCAACGAGGAGCTACAGCAAGTCTGGTCCATGGGATCGCAGCAATATATATAGGTGTAAGTATTGCATATGGTCATCAAATGATCGCATGGGCAGATCGATATTTTCTCTATTGGTTCAAGGGCGGGGAGAATCCTCGAAGCCAAAAGGTATACGGCAGTGAACACGCGAGTCGTGAACGCAGCGCCTGGCTGAGACATCTATTGGCGTGGTGTATAGGCAGTCTTTTCCTGCTTGTGATGATCTGGTGGATTGGTGATGCGGAACGTACCGCCTCCTTCTCTAACCTAATTAGGGTTTGGGGTATCATACTGGGAATCGATTTTATAATCAGTTTCAGTTATAGTTTGTGGCCGCGAAAAATGCCTGTGAAGAAAGTGAAGTAACATAAGAGAAAATAGCGAAAAGGGCGTGCAGTCATTCTGAATTGAAGAGAATGTATTTGCACGTTCAAGGAAAATGTTGAGGGCATAGGATTTGGCAAAGCAAAATATATAAGCGTATTACGTTGGCAAAGAAGTTAACAGATTTATTGAAAATAAAGCTTGCATTCAAAAACTGTACATGGTATATTCTAATTCCGGCCAAGAAAACACAAGATACACGGTGCGGCAAGCAAATGATTGAAGCTTCGAAAGAAACTTAAAAAAAGAGCTTGCAAAGTTGGTTCGGAAGTGATATGATATAAAAGTTACTGAAGAGAAAGATAAACAGTAACGAAAACAAGTTTGATCTTTGAAAACTGAACAACGAGTGAGTAAACATTCTGCTTGCAGAATGAACGCGAAAGTTTGAGACAAGCCTTGGCTTGAATCGACTGGAGCACAAATGAGATTTTTAATCTCGTCAGATTCAAAATGAGCTTATCGCTCTTTTCAATACTTTATTGGAGAGTTTGATCCTGGCTCAGGACGAACGCTGGCGGCATGCCTAATACATGCAAGTCGAGCGGAGTGGATAGGAAGCTTGCTTCCTTGATACTTAGCGGCGGACGGGTGAGTAACACGTAGGCAACCTGCCCTCAAGCTTGGGACAACTACCGGAAACGGTAGCTAATACCGAATACTTGTTTTCTTCTCCTGAAGGAAACTGGAAAGACGGAGCAATCTGTCACTTGGGGATGGGCCTGCGGCGCATTAGCTAGTTGGTGAGGTAACGGCTCACCAAGGCGACGATGCGTAGCCGACCTGAGAGGGTGATCGGCCACACTGGGACTGAGACACGGCCCAGACTCCTACGGGAGGCAGCAGTAGGGAATCTTCCGCAATGGGCGAAAGCCTGACGGAGCAATGCCGCGTGAGTGATGAAGGTTTTCGGATCGTAAAGCTCTGTTGCCAGGGAAGAACGTCCTTGAGAGTAACTGCTCAAGGAGTGACGGTACCTGAGAAGAAAGCCCCGGCTAACTACGTGCCAGCAGCCGCGGTAATACGTAGGGGGCAAGCGTTGTCCGGAATTATTGGGCGTAAAGCGCGCGCAGGCGGTCATTTAAGTCTGGTGTTTAATCCCGGGGCTCAACCCCGGATCGCACTGGAAACTGGGTGACTTGAGTGCAGAAGAGGAGAGTGGAATTCCACGTGTAGCGGTGAAATGCGTAGATATGTGGAGGAACACCAGTGGCGAAGGCGACTCTCTGGGCTGTAACTGACGCTGAGGCGCGAAAGCGTGGGGAGCAAACAGGATTAGATACCCTGGTAGTCCACGCCGTAAACGATGAGTGCTAGGTGTTAGGGGTTTCGATACCCTTGGTGCCGAAGTTAACACATTAAGCACTCCGCCTGGGGAGTACGGTCGCAAGACTGAAACTCAAAGGAATTGACGGGGACCCGCACAAGCAGTGGAGTATGTGGTTTAATTCGAAGCAACGCGAAGAACCTTACCAGGTCTTGACATCCCTCTGATCGATGCAGAGATGTATCTTTCCTTCGGGACAGAGGAGACAGGTGGTGCATGGTTGTCGTCAGCTCGTGTCGTGAGATGTTGGGTTAAGTCCCGCAACGAGCGCAACCCTTATATTTAGTTGCCAGCACTTCGGGTGGGCACTCTAGATAGACTGCCGGTGACAAACCGGAGGAAGGTGGGGATGACGTCAAATCATCATGCCCCTTATGACCTGGGCTACACACGTACTACAATGGCCGGTACAACGGGCTGCGAAATCGCGAGATGGAGCGAATCCCAACAAAGCCGGTCTCAGTTCGGATTGCAGGCTGCAACTCGCCTGCATGAAGTCGGAATTGCTAGTAATCGCGGATCAGCATGCCGCGGTGAATACGTTCCCGGGTCTTGTACACACCGCCCGTCACACCACGAGAGTTTATAACACCCGAAGTCGGTGGGGTAACCGCAAGGAGCCAGCCGCCGAAGGTGGGATAGATGATTGGGGTGAAGTCGTAACAAGGTAGCCGTATCGGAAGGTGCGGCTGGATCACCTCCTTTCTATGGAGAATCGTTTCCCGAGTGGAAACATTCAAAACCAAGTCTTCAGGAAGCATGCTTCCGAAGCGAGCTTTACTTCGTAAAGCTTTTAACTCACTCGTTGCTCAGTTTTGAGAGCTCAAACTCTCAAACAGCTTGCTTTTGCATGGAGCTTGTTCTTTGAAAACTAGATATTGAAACGAAATTTTGCGATTTAGAACATTCCTTTAAGCTGATCTTGTGTAAACAAGTGAAGTGTTTATAAGGTAGATTGCATGAGCGAGTGATCGAAATGGAGCGACTTTTGGCGTTGGACGCAGTCCAAAACAAGCGGAGCGACAGCTCGAACACGAGCGATATGGTTAAGCTACTAAGAGCACACGGAGGATGCCTAGGCGCTAGGAGCCGATGAAGGACGTGGCGAACAACGAAACTGCCTCGGGGAGCTGTAAGCAAGCTTTGATCCGGGGGTGTCCGAATGGGGAAACCCAGCTGGGGTAATTTCCAGTTACTCACAACTGAATACATAGGTTGTGCAGAGGCATACCAGGGGAACTGAAACATCTAAGTACCCTGAGGAAGAGAAAACAATAGTGATTCCGTCAGTAGCGGCGAGCGAACGCGGAGAAGCCCAAACCAGAGAGCTTGCTCTTTGGGGTTGTGGGACGTCTCACATGGAGTTACAAAGGAGCCGATTAAGCGAAGAGGTCTGGAAAGGCCCGCCAAAGAAGGTAAAAGCCCTGTAGTTGAAAGTCTGCTCTCTCCGAGACGGATCCCGAGTAGTGCGGGGCACGTGAAACCCCGTATGAATCCGGCAGGACCATCTGCCAAGGCTAAATACTTCCTAGCGACCGATAGTGAAGCAGTACCGTGAGGGAAAGGTGAAAAGCACCCCGGAAGGGGAGTGAAATAGAACCTGAAACCGTGTGCTTACAAAAAGTCAGAGCCCGTTTTAGGGGTGATGGCGTGCCTTTTGTAGAATGAACCGGCGAGTTACGTTCCCGTGCAAGGTTAAGGTGATGAGCCGGAGCCGCAGCGAAAGCGAGTCTGAATAGGGCGAGTTAGTACGTGGACGTAGACCCGAAACCGGGTGATCTACCCCTGTCCAGGGTGAAGGTGCGGTAACACGCACTGGAGGCCCGAACCCACGCATGTTGAAAAATGCGGGGATGAGGTGGGGGTAGCGGAGAAATTCCAATCGAACTCGGAGATAGCTGGTTCTCCCCGAAATAGCTTTAGGGCTAGCCTCGGAAAACAGAGTCGTGGAGGTAGAGCACTGATTGGGTGCGGGGCCCGCAAGGGTTACCAAGCTCAGTCAAACTCCGAATGCCATAGACTTACTTCCGGGAGTCAGACAGTGAGTGCTAAGATCCATTGTCAAAAGGGAAACAGCCCAGACCATCAGCTAAGGTCCCCAAGTGTGTGTTAAGTGGAAAAGGATGTGGAGTTGCCCAGACAACCAGGATGTTGGCTTAGAAGCAGCCACCATTGAAAGAGTGCGTAATAGCTCACTGGTCGAGTGACTCTGCGCCGAAAATGTAACGGGGCTAAACACACCACCGAAGCTATGGCTTGATGCTTTGCATCAGGGGTAGGGGAGCGTTGTATAAGGGTTGAAGGTGTACCGTAAGGAGCGCTGGACATTATACAAGTGAGAATGCCGGTATGAGTAACGAAAAGATCAGTGAGAATCTGATCCGCCGAAAGCCTAAGGGTTCCTGAGGAAGGCTCGTCCGCTCAGGGTAAGTCGGGACCTAAGGCGAGGCCGAAAGGCGTAGTCGAAGGACAACAGGTCGAAATTCCTGTACCACCGTAAGCCGTTATGAGCAATGGGGGGACGCAGCAGGGTAGTGACGCGGACTGATGGATGTCCGTCTAAGCAGTGAGGCTGATGTGTAGGCAAATCCGCACATCGATAAGGCTGGGCTGTGATGGGGAGCGAAAATTATAGTAGCGAAGGTCATGATCTCACACTGCCAAGAAAAGCCTCTAGCCAGGTGATGGTGCCCGTACCGCAAACCGACACAGGTAGGCGAGAAGAGTATTCTAAGGCGCGCGGAAGAACTCTCGTTAAGGAACTCGGCAAAATGACCCCGTAACTTCGGGAGAAGGGGTGCCCCGGTAGTGTGAATAGCACGAGGGGGCCGCAGTGAAAAGGCCCAAGCGACTGTTTAGCAAAAACACAGGTCTGTGCGAAGCCGTAAGGCGAAGTATACGGGCTGACGCCTGCCCGGTGCTGGAAGGTTAAGGGGAGTGGTTAGGAGCAATCCGAAGCTGTGAACCGAAGCCCCAGTAAACGGCGGCCGTAACTATAACGGTCCTAAGGTAGCGAAATTCCTTGTCAGGTAAATTCTGACCCGCACGAATGGCGTAACGACTTGGGCGCTGTCTCAACGAGAGATCCGGTGAAATTTTAATACCTGTGAAGATGCAGGTTACCCGCGACAAGACGGAAAGACCCCATGGAGCTTTACTGCAGCTTGATATTGAATTTGGGTACGATCTGTACAGGATAGGTGGGAGCCTTTGAAGCATGAGCGCCAGCTTGTGTGGAGGCACCGTTGGGATACCACCCTGATCGTATCTAGGTTCTAACCTGGTACCGTAATCCGGTGCGGGGACAGTGTCAGGTGGGCAGTTTGACTGGGGCGGTCGCCTCCTAAAGAGTAACGGAGGCGCCCAAAGGTTCCCTCAGAATGGTTGGAAATCATTCGAAGAGTGCAAAGGCATAAGGGAGCTTGACTGCGAGACCTACAAGTCGAGCAGGGACGAAAGTCGGGCTTAGTGATCCGGTGGTACCGCATGGAAGGGCCATCGCTCAACGGATAAAAGCTACCCTGGGGATAACAGGCTTATCTCCCCCAAGAGTCCACATCGACGGGGAGGTTTGGCACCTCGATGTCGGCTCATCGCATCCTGGGGCTGAAGTAGGTCCCAAGGGTTGGGCTGTTCGCCCATTAAAGCGGTACGCGAGCTGGGTTCAGAACGTCGTGAGACAGTTCGGTCCCTATCTGTCGTGGGCGTAGGAAATTTGAGAGGAGCTGTCCTTAGTACGAGAGGACCGGGATGGACGTACCGCTGGTGTACCAGTTGTTCCGCCAGGAGCACCGCTGGGTAGCTATGTACGGAAGGGATAAGCGCTGAAAGCATCTAAGCGTGAAGCCCCCCTCAAGATGAGATTTCCCAGTATGTAAGACCCCTTGAAGACGACGAGGTAGATAGGCTGGGGGTGGAAGTGCAGCAATGCATGGAGCTGACCAGTACTAATCGGTCGAGGGCTTATCCAATTGCAGGTTGTAAGACGCAAATTTCGTTTCGAATCTAGTTTTCAGAGAACAAATACTCTGAAATGTAAGCTATAAGCTATGCGTTTGGTGGCGATGGCGGAGGGGTTCCACACGTACCCATCCCGAACACGACCGTTAAGCCCTCTAGCGCCGATGGTACTTGGACCGCAGGGTCCTGGGAGAGTAGGACGCCGCCAAGCAAAGAACCACTGCCGATGTAATTCGGTGGTGGTTTTTTATTTGTTTATGAATAGATATGATTTAGATGTAGCGAATAGCTTCCATATCGTAATCTTAATCTTAATGTACATAAACGTCATTTTAAACGAGATGGCGTATTTTATTATATATTGAACTTGTCCGCACAAGAAATACAGTTGTATGCAGCAGGCAACACACCTTATATAACCAGGGACTTTCCCTTGACAGTCTAAATAACGCTTTGCTAAGATGGCAATAATAAATTTTTCAGAAAACGTATTTTCGGCATAAAAACTGCCTGGGATCTTCGGTTTTAGGACCGTAAAGCTGAGCAAACTTAAGGAGGAACACCCGCGTGTGGGAAGATAAATTTGGTAAGGAAGGTTTAACCTTCGACGATGTACTGCTAGTGCCACGGAAATCCGAGACACTGCCTAAAGAAGTGGATGTATCTGTTCGTTTGAGTGACAGCGTAAAACTGAATATTCCTTTAATCAGTGCAGGTATGGATACTGTAACCGAAGCGACATTGGCTATTGCCATTGCCCGTGAAGGTGGTATTGGTATCATTCATAAGAATATGTCTGTGGAGCAGCAAGCAGAAGAAGTGGATCGGGTTAAGCGTTCGGAGAGTGGTGTTATTACCAATCCGTTCTCATTGACAGCGGAACATCTGGTTTCTGATGCTGAAGCGGTTATGGCGAAGTATCGCATTTCCGGAGTGCCCATTGTTGAAGGCGACCAAAAGCTTGTAGGTATCCTAACCAATCGTGATTTGCGTTTCATCCACGACTTCTCCATTAAAATCAGCGAAGTCATGACTCGTGAGAATTTGGTTACTGCTCCTGTAGGTACTACACTGCAAGAAGCGGAAGGCATCCTCCAGAAACATAAAATCGAGAAACTCCCATTAGTAGATGAGTCCAATACACTGAAAGGTCTCATTACTATTAAAGATATCGAAAAAGCAATTCAATTCCCTAACGCCGCTAAAGATGCACAAGGACGTTTGCTGGTTGGTGCAGCAATCGGTATTTCCAAAGATACCTTTGAACGTGCTGATGCATTGGTACAAGCTGGTGTTGACCTGATTACAGTAGACTCGGCTCATGGACACCACATTAACATCATCGATGCTGTACGTCAGCTGCGTGAGCGTTTCCCGAATCTGACGATCGTTGCGGGTAATGTAGCTACTGGTGATGCAACTCGTGACCTGATCGAAGCAGGGGCGTCCGTTGTCAAAGTAGGAATTGGTCCCGGTTCGATCTGTACAACTCGTGTAATTGCAGGTATTGGTGTTCCTCAAGTTACAGCGGTGTACGATTGCGCATGTGTAGCACGTGAATATGGTGTGCCAATCATCGCTGACGGCGGCATCAAGTACTCGGGTGAGATCACTAAGGCTCTTGCTGCAGGTGCTCACGCCGTTATGCTGGGAAGTTTGTTTGCTGGTACAGCAGAAAGCCCGGGAGAAACGGAAATCTTCCAAGGACGTAGCTACAAAGTTTACCGTGGTATGGGTTCTATGGCTGCGATGAAACAAGGAAGTAAGGATCGTTACTTCCAGGATGATGACAAGAAACTGGTTCCAGAAGGAATCGAGGGCCGCGTTGCTTACAAAGGTCCGTTGTCTGATACCATTCATCAGTTGCTCGGTGGTTTGCGTTCAGGCATGGGATATTGTGGAACAAGCAGTTTGGATCATCTTCGTAATGACACACAGTTTATCCGTATTACAGGTGCGGGGCTTCGTGAAAGTCATCCGCATGATGTACAGATTACCAAAGAAGCACCTAACTACTCGTTGTAATCCGAAGGGTGTTAATCATTTCCAGGACAGGCTTAGCGATTTTCGCTGGGCCTGTCTTTTTTTGCGGATACCCCTGTGATAGAATAGAACAAGCGGTGACGATCCTTTGATGGATTAGAGTGTTGCGGCGGATTTTTGGCGTAAATCTATGAATATTGTTTTGAAAGCAATTGGATTGCCAGAAAAGGGTGCCCAGCTAGAAAGAAGCGCGGACGTCCTTTTTACATAAGCATTTTGCCAAATGCTGATTAAGTGACAATCGATAATGGACTTCAGGAGCAAGGATATTGCTCTTTCGATACAGCGCATATAGTACACATCTCCACACATCATCTTTACACAAGTCAGGGACCAAGAAAATTGCAGCACAAGCTGCACTGAAGCATATAACATAATGCTTTGGATCGAAGGGAGTATTCATCATTGAAAGCCAAACAAATGAATAAAAAGAAACGTCAAATGCTCAAAAAAAGCGTAGCCTCGGTTATGCTCATTAATATGCTCTGCATGTCTGCAGTAATGCCAGTTATGGCTGCGAATAACTCGGGACAGGTTATGACCGCTGCAGCAACAACGAAGAAGACAGAGAAAGCCGTGGAGATCCCTGGGGTTAAATCGCTCGGACTTGAGGTTAGATCAGCAGTGCTGATGGAAGCTTCAACAGGCCAGATTTTGATGTCTGTCAATGCTGATAAAGCAATGCCGCCTGCGAGTATGACAAAAATGATGACCGAGTATATTGTTGCTGAGCAAGTCAAACAGGGGAAAATCAGCTGGGACGAAGTGGTTACAGTAAAAAAGAATGCTGCACAAAGCGTCGGCTCGCGTATTTTCCTGGCGGAAGGTGACCAGCATACGGTTAAGGACCTGTACATTGCTATGGCTGTCGGTTCTGCAAATGATGCTACAGTAGCTTTGGCTGAACACATCGCTGGCTCCGAAGAAGCTTTTGTGAAGATGATGAATGATGAAGCGAAGCGTATGGGAATGAAAGACAGCTATTTCATTAACTCCACAGGTCTGGATCGTGCAGATATGCCTGCAGATTTCCGTCCAGCTGAAGATAAAGAAATAGTCATGTCGGCTCGGGATGCAGCTATCCTTTGCAGATATATCATTATGGATCACCCGGACTACAAAGATTTTACCACGATTCAATCCTATAAGTTCCGTCCCAATGATAAAGCTCCAATTATCAACTATAACTGGATGTTGGAAGCGAATAAAAATATAACCAATTTCAAAAGCTATGCTTATGAAGGTCTGGACGGAATGAAAACAGGCCACACCACGAATGCAGGCAATAACTTCACAGGTACAGCGGAACGTAATGGTATGCGCCTGATTAGTGTGGTTATGGGCACTGATTCGGAGTCTGCGCGTTTCAGGGAAACGAAAAAAGTGCTGGACTTCGGATTTAACAACTTTGAAGTCAAACAGACTGTTGCAGGTAAAACGAAAGTAACGGGATGGGAAGCTGTACCTTTGAAAAAAGGCAAGGAGACAACAGTTCCTGTCGTAACCGATAATGATGTAAGTTTTGTAGTTCCCAAAGGCACTCAAAACCTTGATGTTACGTTCAAAGCGAGTGTAACTGAGGCCGATAAGCTGGTAGCTCCAATCAAGGCGGGCACTAAGGTAGGGACGGTAACGTATACGTATAAGGCTAACGGGATTGAACCTCAGGAGAAAACAGTGAATCTGATCACTTCTGAAGAAGCGGAGAAGGGTGGATGGTTCCGTCTATTCTTCCGTGCTGTAAAGGATTTCTTCGTTGATCTGTTTGACGGCATCAAAAACCTCTTCTAAATAGGTAATTCGATAATTCGGTCCACAATAACGACATTTTTAATAGAATTGTTGTTGGAGCACTGACAAATTGCAGGTTATTCCGACGGAATAGATTGTATATTTACAATTTTTCCGGTAAAATATCAAGTTAGAATTCTACGTATGATTCAGTGAAAAAGTCTATTGTTCTTCTGCTTGGAAAGGCGGGTTATCTAGCTTTTTCAGAGCCAAGAACGACACATACATTATGGGGGGCTAGGAATATGGAAACGGGAACATCACGCGTTAAAAGAGGTATGGCTGAAATGCAAAAAGGCGGCGTCATCATGGACGTTATGAATGCCGAACAAGCTAAAATTGCTGAAGCAGCAGGTGCGACAGCAGTTATGGCTTTAGAGCGTGTTCCTTCTGATATTCGTGCAGCAGGGGGAGTAGCCCGTATGGCTGATCCAACCATTGTGGAAGAAGTGATGAAGGTTGTAACGATTCCTGTTATGGCCAAAGCACGGATCGGACACTATGTTGAAGCCAAGGTACTGGAATCACTGGGTGTGGATTACCTGGATGAGAGTGAAGTACTGACTCCTGCGGATGAAGTATTCCATATCGATAAACATGAGTTCACTGTACCATTTGTATGTGGAGCCAAAGACTTGGGCGAAGCACTGCGCCGGATCGGTGAAGGAGCTTCCATGATTCGTACCAAAGGTGAGCCGGGAACAGGTAATATTGTTGAAGCTGTGCGCCACATGCGCTTTATCAATAGCCAAATTCGTAAAGTAACTAACATGTCCAAGGACGAGCTGTACGCAGAAGCCAAAAATCTTGGTGTTGCATATGAGCTTTTGCTTGATATACATGTAAATGGAAAATTGCCTGTAGTTAACTTCGCAGCTGGCGGCGTGGCTACTCCTGCAGATGCTGCACTGATGATGCATCTGGGTGCTGACGGTGTATTTGTAGGTTCAGGAATCTTCAAGTCCGAAAGCCCGGAGAAGTTCGCACGTGCCATTGTAGAAGCAACGACACATTACACAGATTACAAACTCATTGCTGAAGTATCCAAAAACCTTGGAGCTCCAATGAAAGGCATCGAGATTTCCAAACTTGCACCTTCCGAGCGCATGCAGGACCGCGGCTGGTAAGAGAAGGGGATTTGCAGATGAAGATCGGCGTTTTAGCACTTCAAGGGGCAGTCACCGAACATATTCGTAGTATTGAACGGGCTGGAGCGGAAGGTGTTTCTATTAAACAGGTTCAGCAACTAGAGGATCTGGATGGTCTCATCCTTCCCGGCGGAGAAAGTACTACAATCGGCAAGCTGATGCGCAAATATGATTTTATGGATGCTATTCGGGCGTTCGCTTCTGAGGGTAAACCGGTATTCGGTACCTGTGCTGGTTTGATCGTTATGGCTAAACACATCGTAGGACAAGAGGAAGCTCATTTGGAGCTCATGGATATGACTGTATCGAGAAATGCTTTTGGACGACAGAGAGAAAGCTTTGAAACGGATCTGCCGGTCAAAGGTATTGAGGAAACGGTAAGGGCTGTGTTCATTCGGGCACCCCTGATCGAGAGTGTGGGGGACCAAGTAGAGGTTCTTTCCACTTACAAGGATGAGATTGTAACTGCACGCCAGGGGCATCTGCTGGCTTGCTCCTATCATCCTGAACTGACGGATGATTATCGACTGCATGCTTATTTTGTAGACATGGCTAGATCGTATAAGTAGTCTGTACAGAATCAATAGTGATGGATATACAACCTATGATCTGTCGGTGAACCGGATCAGTCCTCCAGAAGCTCGCAAAGCTTGCTGGTACGGCGCTGTCCGGTCGGATGCCTGATGTTGCCCATGTCTGCTTCCAAAAGCGGGAAACGCAGCGTAGGGTGTCACCGGAGTTCCATAGGTTGTTTTCTTATCATTGAGGAATAATGAAGTTATACGGGCTTCGCAAATGTTGTGGAATGAGCTTGTTGTAATGTTTCACTTTGTGGGGTATTTAGGAGGGGTATGTAGTGCTTGATGTAAAAATATTGCGGAATGAGTATGCGCGTGTAGAAGAAGCGTTGACTAACCGTGGCAAATCGCTGGATCTAATCGCTGGATTCTCGGAGATGGATGCCAAGCGTCGAGAGTTGCTTCAAGAGAGTGAAAACCTGAAGAATCGTCGGAATACGGTATCGGGCGAAGTAGCCAAACTTAAAAAAAATCGTGAGAATGCAGATGAGCTGATTATTGAGATGCGTGAAGTCTCGGATCGGATCAAAGCGATGGATGAAGAAGTGCGTGAACTGGAAGCGAAGATCAATGATCTGACCATGGCCATCCCGAATATTCCGAATGAGAGCGTACCTGTTGGTAAGTCCGAAGAGGATAATGTGGAGATTCGTCGTTGGGAAGAGCCCAAGTCATTTTCATTTGCACCAAAAACGCACTGGGAAATCGCACAGGATCTCGATATTCTTGATTTTGAAGCGGCTGCCAAAGTAACAGGTTCCCGTTTTACCTTCTATAAAGGACTTGGCGCACGTCTGGAACGTGCTTTGATCAACTTCATGATGGACCTACATAGCGACCAGCATGGATATGAAGAGATTCTACCTCCTTATATCGTCAATCGTGACAGCTTGTTTGGAACGGGCCAATTGCCCAAATTCGAAGAAGACCTGTTTAAGTTGAAAGATACCGAGTATTATCTGATCCCTACAGCAGAAGTTCCGGTAACCAACTATCATCGCGAAGAGATTCTAAGTGCAGATCAACTCCCTAAACACTATGTAGCATACAGCTCTTGTTTCCGTTCTGAAGCAGGTTCTGCGGGACGGGATACACGCGGGTTGATTCGCCAGCACCAATTCAATAAGGTTGAATTGTTAAAGCTTTCTTCTCCGGAAACCTCTTATGAGGAATTGGAGAAAATGACGCAGAATGCGGAGCGTGTGCTTCAACTACTGGGGCTTCCTTACCGTGTCCTGACGTTATGCACAGCAGATATGGGCTTCACTTCAGCTAAAACGTATGACATCGAAGTGTGGTTGCCAGAGAGCAATACCTATCGGGAGATTTCCTCTTGTTCCAACTGTGAGGACTTCCAGGCACGCCGTGCTAATATCCGTTTCCGCAGAGAGCCGAAAGCCAAACCGGAATTCGTGCATACACTGAACGGGTCAGGATTGGCTGTTGGGCGTACTGTAGCGGCGATCTTGGAGAATTACCAACAAGAAGATGGAACAGTGGTTATCCCTGAGGCACTGCGTCCTTACATGGGTGGAACCAGTGTGATTGCACGTCGTCCCTAGGCAGAGGCTAATTACCATATGATCTGACTGTAAGAAGTATGCCCGTCATTCATGGCGGGTTTGCTTTCGTTATAGGCATATTTTATTCCAATTTGTAATAAAGAAAAATACGGATACAAAAAAAGGTTGCTTTCGGGTACCCAACTATGGTATGATACTTTTTGTTGAAACTTTATAAAAGATTTAACTTTGGAGAGGTACCGAAGCGGTCATAACGGGGCGGTCTTGAAAACCGTTAGAGTGCAAGCTCACGTGGGTTCGAATCCCACCCTCTCCGCCATACCATACTTATAACAAGGATTCGAGCGATAAGCTCGGGTCCTTTTTTGCGTTTATAGGGATCTAATAATAGCGAATGATTTGATGTCAATACATCTGAAATGCATAAAAACGTCCTTATCGCCGCATTTTATAGAAGTGGAGGTGGTAAGATGAACCGCGAATTAAACATCGATCAGGCAGAGCTTGTAGGAGCTTGGCAGGAAACATTGCCCGAAATTCTAAACGTTGGAGATCAGGCTCAAGTTATGGCAGACGAGGCAGATGAACAGGCTATACGTATTCACATTGCAACAGCCGGGCACCAGATGTATTCATTCGATTTCAAATGTGCATATGTGGACTCTCGTGAGGTCAATGTGCAGCTAATTGATGTGGAACGGGATGGACAGACGACAGATGAGCGTACAGAACCCATTCAGGAATTGGCCCAAGATTATACAAGGCATATTCACGAATGCGCTCAGTCTTTGCAATCCAGAACAAAATATTAGTCCATGTTGGAGGAGTGAATTTGATTGAGTAAAGCCAAAGCTGGAACAGATAAAAATCTGCAAAATGTAGTCGCTGATCTGGAGCAAACAGCTGTAAATAGCCATCATGCCCAGCAAATTCAGCAAGACTCGAATGACCGCCGTCACCAGGATTCGTTGAATCATGATAAAACGGAAGATATGGACCCATCCCATTCCTAAATTAATGAAGAGGGGGTAACTTGGCATGAGCAAACCGAAAGCAACACCTGTACCGGAAGCCCAGGCTTCTGAACAGCACAGGCAAAAGGATAAGCATTCTTCCATGCAGGAACCGTTATCGGGTTCCAAAAAAGTGAAAAACCAAAACCATGTGGACCATAACAACCCTCAAGGATAGCTTGAAATGAATGATCTCTTCAAAACATATAGTGCATAGATAATATCCTAGAACTCCGGTTAACTTACCGGGGTTTTTGCGTGTTAGTACATATATCAAGAGTGAAATCCGTTAATATTCAAAGTTGATCTAGGTCTTTGTAGCCATTTTACTGAGGATAGATCACAATTTTCCCAAATCGTGTTTCCGTTTCAGAATAAATGGTATATCATTGATATTGAATCATTTTTTTGGGGTTATCACGAGAGGAGAGAAACAAATGACTAAACGTATGGGGGCGCTTCTTCTTACGTTGCTGTTAACCGTGTCTATGGCACTGACAGCATGTAGTAGCAAGCAAGAACCGAAAGAGGCATTGAAGACGGCAGCAGCCAATGCTTCGAAACTGACTTCGTATGAGATGAGTTCCAACTTTACCATTAATGAATTGAGCTATAAACCTGCAGAGGGATCACAAGGTGATCCAACGATGACTCAGTTTATGAGCATGCTGAAGGATGCACAGTTGAATGTAACTGGTGTATACCAAAGTGAGCCAATGCAAACCGAAATGACGGTTGGTATCGAGCTCAAGGGTGATATGGGCATGACCTTTAACATCCCTATGGTTATGACCACTGAGAAGCTTTATGTTAAAGTGCCTAGCATTCCGTTCTTCCCGATTCCAGAAACGGTTGTTGGTAAATTCCTTGAGCTTGATTTGAAAGAGCTAGCTGAGCAAGAGGGAACGGAATGGAATCCAGACGCTATGGATGCAGCCAAAACGCAAAAGTTGAGCAACGAAGTGATGGATGCAGTGCTGAGCGAGTATGACCAGGATAAATACTTCAAAAATCTAGATGTGAAGGATGCAAAACTTCCTGAGGGTGTAGACGCCAAGCAAGTTGTACAATTCTCGGTCAATAATGACAATGTAAAAGAAGCAGTTACTGTGCTGGTAACGAAAGCATTGCCAAAAGTACTGGATATTCTGTCCAAAGAAGAATACCGCGATATGTTGCAAATGGATCAAGCGGATATCGATAAAGCCAAAGAGGATCTGAAAATCTCTGAAGCCGATCAAGCTGAAATGGCTAAAGATCTGGATAAACTGAAAGAGACGTTGACCATCAACCAGTTCCACATTGATTTCGCTCTGGACAAACAAGACTTCCCGGTATATCAAAAAATGGTTGCTGATCTGTTGATCAAACAACCAGATACCAAGGATGAAATGAAATTGGCCTTTACCGGTTCGAACACGTACACCAAAATTAACGAGAAGCCAGCATTCAAAATCAACATCCCTACTGGCGAAGACGTAATTACAATGGATAAGTTCCAAGAACTGATGAACGCTTCTTATGGGTATTAAGTTCCCATAACGTAATGAGTAATAGACAAAGAGCCGCCCTTGACCTTTATGGTCGGGCGGCTTTTTGTTGTAATTTGATAAACGGTCTACCCTGATCTACGAGCCGATTCTAATTATATGTAGAGGCTCTGAAACGGTGGGTTCGATTATTGTAACGATTCAGCCAAGTCCTCAGCAAGTACAGCGTAGATCTGATGATCCTGATACTTCCCGTTAATCTTGAGGTATTTACGAGCAATTCCCTCAGCCTGAAATCCGTTTTTCTCCAGAACACGCTTGGAGCCTGTGTTCGAAAGAAGAATAGAAGCCTGAACACGATTTAACTTCAGAGCACGGAAGGCGTAGGACACAGCTAGTTTGACGGCTGCGGTCATTCGTCCACCGCCTTGGTACTCAGGGTGTATGAAGTATCCCATGTCTGCATAGTTGGCAACGCCATGAGCAACATTGTTCAAGCTAATCTGACCAATCAGCAGGCCCTCATCAATTGTGAAAATTCCGAATTGGTAACCTGTCCCTTGCTCGGCGGCCTGCATTCTATCCTGAATGCGTTTAGTTTGCGCATGCAATGTATAGAATTCGTCATCCCGAAGAGGTTCTACAGCTTGATAGGGAAGACGTGTAATCTGAATCAGATCAAGATAAGCTTCGGTATCCTGTAAAGTGAGCAATCTAAGACTTATACCGTTGGGGGTGTCGTAAAGTGTAATTGGCATGAGGTTACTTCCTTTCTATCTATGTTTTAAGCACTACTTTTTGCGTAAGCGACGAAAAAACTGAGTCAGCATGTTGGAGCACTCTAGCTGCAGGATGTCAGGAACAACTTCGGTTCGATGATTAAAACGGGGCTCCTGTAACAGGTTCATCAGTGTTCCTGCGCAGCCAGCCTTGGGATCTGCAGTGCCATAGATAACGCGTGGGACTCTCGACTGCACAATGGCACCAGCACACATCGGACAAGGCTCTAGTGTGACGTAAAGACTGCAATCCAGCAGCCGCCATGCACCGATGGTTTCGCTGGCCTGCCGGATTGCAACCATCTCTGCGTGGGCTGTGGAATCAAGTGTCGTCTCGCGCAGATTGTATCCTCGGCCAATAATTTGGTTATCTTGAACAACGATAGCCCCGATGGGGACTTCCCCAAGCGCTTCGGCTTTGTGTGCTTCAGCAATCGCTTCTCGCATCCAGTACTCGTGTTGAGCATCCTCCGAGAGATGCGAGAGATCAGGTTGGAGAGTTTGATCCTTCATTACAATAAAACTCCTTCCAAAAGCATTTATTCAGCGAACAAATATTCGGGTTGTTAACATGATGTGTATAACTATGTGTATAACCGAGTGATTGCTCACATAGTTATACACAAATTATCCACATGCCTGTGGATTTGTGTATAGTTTTTAGATATTATTCCCATTGTAGGCATGCAAAAGACAAAATACAATGGATTTCGCGGTTTTTAGCTAATCGGTAACTTTTGGACTAGGGTCAATTATCCTTTTCAAATAGGCATACAACAGTTATGATGGATATAGGTTTTGCCATATATCGCCAGAGGGTACAAGCCGAGAGGTGAACGAGAAAGTTGTCTATTAAAACGAAATTATCCATGATTATGTCGTGCTCGGTGCTCGTCATTCTGGTTTTGAATATTGCACTGAGTTATTATACTACAGAAGAGAATTTAAGGCAGGACAGCGAAAACAAGATGGTGCTTACGGCTAAACAGATTGCAATTGCTGTCGAACAGAATCAGTCCAGTTCGGAATATGTTAAACGACAGATTGGGAACAATCTATGGCTGGCAGCTGTAATGGCAGCAGAAGAACTGGACCCGAATATTAATAATATCACAAATGAAGAGCTTGTTCGCATGAGTAAAAAGGTGGGTGTCTCGCATATTTCGTTAATGGAGCAGACCGATGACGATATTGTCGTTACCCGCTCTTCTGATCCAAGAGAGATTGGATTGTCCACTAAATCCATGACGTATTGGTATCAGGCGTTTAAACAGCTGTTCGAGAAACATCAGGTTACTATTTCGCAGGGGCAGACATTGGATCATTTCTGGTCAGATGGATTCGAATACTCTACATCAAGTCCATCGGATATTGATATCTGGGGTTACTATCATGATGGGAAAAGAAACTACATAATTAATCCCTTTTATAATAACGCTGCTGTTGATGACTATGTGAAGATCTCTGGTCCAGATGAAATTTTGAACAAAATTCGTGAAGTTAATCCTTCTATTTTGGAGATTACAGGGATCAATCCATTGACTTTCGGCAGTCCCAGCATGAACGATGATGGAAGGGATATTAACCATAGCAAGTTGAACAACAGACCCATTCGTTTCGGCACATACCAATATGGTGCGGCGGAAGAGGATCACAAAGCGGTTGTACGGGCAATCCGTACCGGGCAGAATGTATCTTTTGTCAGTGAAACTCATGATCAGAAGGTACTTAAAAGTTTTATCCCGATATTCACTCCGAATGAATCTTCTTATGTGATCAGTATTGTTATGGATTATAAGCAAATATCCTCTATGGTATCGGAACAATTGGTCAGCCATGCCTCGATTTCACTTGTGTTGCTTGAGATCGTGATCTTTGGCAGTTATTTGCTTGCGGGATACATTACACGCCCCATTCAATCCATTCTGGGCAAAGTGAACGATGTGGCTGATGGTCATTTCGATTTCCGCCTGAAAGTCAAAAGGAAGGATGAACTGGGTCAGTTAGCCAATCGCATTAATGCCATGATTCGTAATCTGGGGCATTATACGAATCGCTTGAAACAGATGTATGAGGAAAACCGGGCGGTCAAAGAACATTTGGAATCGATCATTAACCAAACGGCTGATGCGATTCATATTACGGATCTGGACGGGAACGTACTGCGGATAAACCGGGCCTTTGAGCAATTGTACGGTTGGCGTGGCCGAGAAGTTGAAGGCCGCAAGTTAAAGATTATACCTCCGGGTACTGAAGAGAAAATGAAATTGCAGCATGCGCAGCTGATTGAGGGGCAGTCGATTACATCCAATGAGACGATATGGATGAAGAAAGACGGCAGCCGTGTCGAAGTTAGTGTTAGTACAGCGCCAGTCAGAGACGAAGCAGGCGAGATTACTGCGCTGATTAGTGTATCAAGAGACATTACCAGCCGTAACCGCATGGAGGAAATGCTAAGACGCTCAGAGAAACTGACAACGGTAGGCCAGTTGGCGGCCGGTGTTGCACATGAGATACGTAATCCGCTCACGACCTTACGTGGATTCCTTCAACTTCAACAAGAGACGAATAAGCTTAATCATCGTCACTTGGATTTGATGCTGTCCGAGCTGGATCGAATTAATCTCATTGTGGGTGAATTTTTAATATTAGCCAAGCCACAGGCGGTTCACTTCCAGGAACGGGATATTCGCTTCATTCTTGGAGATGTCATTTCACTGTTGGATAGTCAGGCTCATCTGCATGGTGTGGAATTTGTACTGCGTGCTTCATCCGATTCAGCTATGGTACACTGTGAAGAGAATCAATTGAAGCAGGTATTCATTAATTTACTGAAGAACGGTATGGAGGCCATGCCGGACGGAGGTAATATCTACATTAAGCTCAAACATGATGAGAAGCTGGGTCGGGTCCGAATTGAAATCAGGGATGAGGGCACCGGAATTCCAGAAGAAATGATGCCTAAACTCGGAGAACCGTTCTTTACGAATAAGGAATCAGGAACGGGACTTGGTCTGATGGTCAGCCAACGAATTATTCAATCACATAAGGGCATGATGGATATCAAAAGCGTCATGAACAAGGGAACAACCGTCATTATCGATCTTCCTGCTTCCGAGAAACAACCGGAGAGTGAAGAGGAAGAGAATAGGACGGATAACGAACTTACAAACGATGAGAAATAGATGAGGTGAGATTACCTTTTGCGTATTAATAAATTTATTAGTGAAACAGGTTATTGTTCCCGGCGTGAAGCCGACAAGTTGGTGGATAGCGGTAAAGTAACCATTAATGGAGTTACAGCCGAGCTGGGAAGTCAGGCAGAAGAAGGCGACGATGTACGCATTAATGGACAACCCATTAAGGAAAAAAGAAAGCACGTATATATTGCGTTGAATAAACCTGTTGGAATAACCAGTACAACTGAGCGGCACATCCAAGGTAATATCGTTGATTTTGTAGGCCACAATGAGCGCATCTTCCCGATTGGTAGGCTCGATAAGGATTCGGGAGGTCTGATTCTGATGACCAACGACGGAGATATCGTTAACCGAATTCTAAGATCAGAAGGACGCCACGAGAAAGAGTATATTGTCACTGTAGATCGCTCCGTAACGCCAATCTTCCTTAGAGGCATGAGTACAGGAGTGAAGATTCTTGGTGAAATGACGCTGCCTTGTACCGTGACTCGAATATCCGATCGAGTGTTCCGCATTATATTAACTGAGGGGAAAAATCGTCAAATTCGCCGGATGTGCAGTGCATTTGGCTACGAGGTACGGGCGTTAAAGCGGATTCGTATTATGAACATTCATCTCGGTGAAATGGCCTCGGGTTCCTGGAGAGAGCTGACAGCCGCGGAAAAGTCAGAATTGGGCAGCCTGCTGGACTATTCGCTGGAATAGATCTCAACCCACCCAAGCTCTGCTTCCCTTCAAGGGATGCAGAGCTTTTTGTAAGGAAAAAAGACAAAAAAAAGACCGCTCATCTCGGTATGAAGAGAGCGGTCTTTCGTTATTGGCTACAAGAGCTTCTATTTTCCCTGTCCAACAGCTTTTACAGCGGTGTTGTTACTTTGATACTTACGAATAATAGAAACCTCTACACGCCGATTCTGAGCTCGTCCGACATTGGTTTTGTTACTGGCAATCGGATGATACTCTCCATAACCACTAGGTGTAAATTTGGCAGGGTCCAGCGTCTCATTCAACAACAGGATTTTGAGGAAATTCAGTGCGCGATCGGCACTCAAATCCCAGTTATCCTTATATTGGCTATTCGAAATGGGAATATTGTCGGTATGACCAGATACGACGACTTCATATTCCGGGAACTCCTGCAACATGCTGGAGATGCCTTTAGCCAGTGATCGTGACTCAGATTTAACATCAGCCCGTCCAGATGAGAACAGGGCTTTATCACTGATCGTAATCTTGAGCTCAGACTGATTCAGCTTGGTATTGAGCTGATCGGAAAGCCCGTTTTTTTGAATATATTTATCGAGTCGTTTTTTGAGTTTCTCCAGGTCTTCCTGTTCTTTCTGAGCCATCTGCGAATCCGTAATTTGAGCTGGCGCATTCTTGGTGATTTCCTCAGGTTCCTTTTTGTTCTTACCCAGGTCTGTGCTGGATTCCGTAGGATTCATGGACGTATGATCCAAAACACCGGAACCTCCATTCAATGCACTGTTTAGTGCGGAAGCCATCTGCTCGAACTTAGCTGCATCGATTGAACTCATGCCGAACAATACAATGAACAGAGCGAGCAACAAGGTCATCAAGTCGGAATAGGGAAGCAACCAGCTCTCGTCTATATGCTCTTCATGTGGTTCGTGCTTCTTAGCCTTTTTCACCTGATGATCCCTCCTTCTCTTCCAGTTGTTTACGTTCGGAAGGTGTCAGGAATACGGATAACTTTTGGTTGATGGCGATGGTGGAGACACCGGATTGTATGGATAACAGTCCTTCAACCATCATCAGCTTGATCTCCATTTCTTGCTTGGACATCCGCTTCAGCTTGTTAGACATCGGGTGCCATAACACGTAACCACTAAATATACCAAGGAGTGTTGCGATAAATGCTGCCGCAATCGCATGGGAGAGTTTCTCCATGTCACTGAGATCGGCAAGTGCTGCGATGAGACCTACAACGGCCCCGAGAACCCCGAGCGTTGGTGCGTACATCCCCGCCTGAGCGAAGATCAAGGCACTGCCACGGTGGCGCTCCTCTGTAGCATGAATATCTTCCATGAGCACATCACTTACAAATTCCTGATCGTTGCCGTCAATAATCATCCGCATACCGCCACGAAGGAACTGATCGTCAATCTCTTCTACTTTTGATTCCAGTGCAAGCAAACCTTCACGACGGGTAGTGGAAGCCCAATCCATAAATGTGCCGATCAGAGATACGCGATCAATAAGTACTTGATTTTTGAAAACAATCCCGAAAAGCTTAGGGATTTTTTTAACTTCAGACATCGGAAATGCGATAAAGATGGTTCCTGCCGTACCAACAAAGATAATAATGTAGGCTGCGGGATTGTTAACCAGGTTGATTAAGGGGGCACCCTTCAAGAACATACCAAATACAAGGGAGACCAGCCCCAAAATTAGTCCAATAATCGTTGAAATGTTCATCATACACCTCATCCATGAGATAAAATTGAATCCTTTCAAGCGGCTGTATTCGGGCTTCCGGACGAATGTTTGGCCGCAATCCGTTCAACGTTAGGCATTCCTTACGGTTGCTAAAACAGTTAAAACGGTCATATATACTATTTATCGACCAGAAGGCCTTTTTTTTTAAGGGTTATTTTCAGGTATAATAAGATCAAATCCGCTCCTTAGGGGCCGAATAGGAGTGAAAAATCAATGGGCGTAAAGCATGGACGGGATTATGAAGGAATTTTGACAGATTTGACAACGGCAATCGGACGCATACCGGATCGGTATGTTTTCTTTGAAATGGACTCGGAAGAGTGGGAGAGACTGGGGGCAACAGAGCAACACGAAGTGGACGAGGCATTGGCTGAAGATCTGTTCTATGCACTGGGTGAGGATTCTGTAATTCCGGTAGGAAGTGGAGTCGTTATTCATGATAAGGACCAGCACCGAATTCATATTTTGATTGGGGAAGAAGAACTGACATTTGTACCGCTAATTTAGTGTGTGCACATCGGATGTTTCGCACTGCAAACAGAGTTGTGAAATCCCCTTAAAGCCTTACGGCTATTGGCCTAACGCCATTCGTTATATTGGATTTTGGGACTTGTCCGTGGTAAGATGATAGTCATGAAAATGGGGGGAACCGCAAGGCGGTGAACTTGAGGGTTTGGGTTTATGTGGGTAACACCAAAGGTTTCGGTGGCAGCATGGGCGGGTGCCCATGAGGTGTCATCATATGGGGAGGAAGATAACGCATGGTTTTTTCGCAAGAGGAAGTCGAAGCTCATCTGGGAAGACTGGAGGGCTGGGAACTGGAAGAGGGACGGTGGATTGTCCGCAAGTTCGTATTTTCCAACTATATGAAAGGGATTGCGTTTGTGGACGAGGTCGCAGCGATCTCGGAAGCATTTAATCATCATCCTTTTATTACGATTGATTATACAACGGTTACGCTGCGTTTGACGTCATGGGATGACGGCGGCATAACATCTGTAGATATTAAGGAAGCGCAGCAATACAACGAGGCTTTTGAGAAAATGAGGTCGGAATAACCAGAATCGGTTATTATCGCACTGCCGGAAATGAGTGAAGCACACATGTCAGACTATGATCAGAACAAACCTCTTATTGCTGTCGTTGGCAGCCTCAATATGGATCTAGTGGTGAAGACCGATACGATTCCGGAAGAGGGAGAGACGGTAAGTGGGGAGGAGCTGCACTATCTGGCGGGTGGCAAAGGTGCCAATCAGGCTGTTGCGGCTGCACGACTCGGCGGACAGACAACGATGATTGGAGCGGTAGGTTCAGATGGTTTTGGTGAGCGTCTGCTGCAAAGTCTAACCGAAAGTGGGGCAGATGCTTCGCAGGTTCGGATTCTGGATGACACCGTTACAGGTACGGCTTCCATCTGGCTCTCAAAAGGAGATAATCGGATTATTGTCATTCCCGGAGCGAACGGGCGAGTTGTGCCTGCAATGCTGGAGGACGCGAATACGGTAAAAAGCCTGACTGCAGCCGCAGCGGTGCTGCTGCAGCTGGAGATTCCGCTGCCTGCGGTCACCCGCGCCGCCCAACTGGCGGCTGAAGGCAGCGCACTGGTAGTGCTCAACCCGGCTCCCGCGGTGCCAGGTCTGCCCCAAGAGCTCCTGCGGTGCGTCGACGTTGTCACGCCGAATCGCAGCGAGCTCGCCGTGCTCACCGGCCGCGATGATCTCCGGCCGGAAGACGTGGATGCGGCGGTCGCAGAGCTCGCCGCATCCCTCGGGGCCGCTGTCGTCACGACGCTCGGCCCCGAGGGGGCTGTTTACGCGGCGGCGCCTGGTGGCCGCGTACAAGCAGGGCGTACTGGCGCGTGCCGTGCGCCCGGTTACGCCGTAAGCGCCGTCGACACGACCGGCGCTGGCGATTGCTTCAACGGCGCGCTGGCGGTAGCCCTCGCGCGCGGCGAGACGCTGGACGCGGCCGTAGGCTTCGCCATGGGCGCGGCTGCGTTATCCGTGACAAAGCTCGGCGCCCAGTCCGGGATGCCGTCCGCACATGAAGTGCAGGCCTTTCTTGCCGAACAGAAGGCAAAAGGACAGTAATTCTCTAGCTGTTCAGGAATGGAACCACAGGACTAGCAGTGTATAACAGCACATCACGGATTGGCCATGGATCATTCAGGGAAACTCCTGAGTATCCTGCGCGTTGATTATGTGAATATATTATATAGAAAGAGGCTCTTACTCTCCCGGCAGGGGAATAAGAGCCTCTTTCTGTGAACGGTCATTATTTAACTCCGAATACTTCAGCTACTTTATACGTTCAACGTTGAGTTACTTCGGAGTACACATGATAGCCTCGAATTATTTCTTCTCAGCTAACCACATGGCGACATTAGCAATTTCTTCTTCTTTCAGCTTGCCCTTAAAGGATGGCATGCTGCCTTTACCTTTGATGATCGTGGAGTATATCTTCTCCACGTCGTCCTGACTTCCAATTTTCTGCAGACTAGGGCCTACGCCCCCCTGAAGCTGATCCCCGTGACAGGAAATACAATTGGCCTTGACCAGTGCTTCAGCCTGTCCTGCATCCAATGCAACTTGCGGCATCGTCGGTTTCGCTTCCTCTGCAACCTCCTCTTTCCCTGGAAGCGTAAACATTAGTACAATAGCTAAAGCGCACGCTGCAAAAAATACCCCGCTCATGATCCACTTGTGCATCCCTTAAGTCCCCTCCAGAATGAAAGATCATCTAACCTGAAACTATCCCTATCATTATAACGGAACCTGTAGCCACATCATAGCATTTTGTGGTAATTTTTTGAACGAATCACATAACCGGGGACTTTTCGGCGATTTCATGGCCCATTTTATGCGCGTGGACCTTCATAGACCATGCAGTAAAAACATTGTAGCCCACTCGGTGTTTGTCGTTCGTATGTATCCTGTGTGACAAATCCAGCATTGTGATAAACACGAATGGCCCGATCATTCCAGGTTAACACTTCCAGATCAATTTCGTCCGCAGGATTCCGGCGAATGGCTTCCTTCACAATAGCCGATACAAAAGCCGCCCCCTGACCATGACCACAGCGTTCGGGATGCATGCCAAGTCCAATGCGGGTCACACCTCCCAGTGGAAAATACTGAGCGAATCCGCAGATCTGATGATCTTCTCCCAGTACCACGGCATATTGTTCATCCCGCAGCCGGGCATCCCCAAATTCAACTTCGAGTGCCTTCATTTGCTCCCAGGGTAGCCAGTTATACATATTATAAGGCGGATCATACTGCCAATTGCAGATTTGCTCCGCATGTTCTTCTTGCATGGGCACAACGTGAAACGTCACAGGGGCTTCATCCATACAACTGTACGCTCCTCTCATTGTGAACAGGCTGTTCATGATCTATATTCGTTCATCCGATATGTCATTCCATAGCTAGACCTGTTTTTACTCTACAAAAGAGGCATTCATTTGGCAAGTTTTCATTTCAGTGAAAAAAAGTGAAACAAAAGTTCCGTTAATTCCGTTTATATTATAGTAGGATGGGTAAAAATATCATAAGGGCACGGACGATAAAGCACCAAATGACTGATCAAGTGCAGTGGTGTTTATAGCATAATTGATGTAGTTGATCAGGAATGGAAGCACAAAAAAACCGCCGGATACATTCCTGCGAAGAATGTACCGGGCGGTGCTGTTATGCTTCGTTACAGTATAGTTATTGGTTACAGCATGATGTTACTCAGCTTACCCCTAGTCGAGGGCTACTGATTCATATGCGTCCGTGCTCATAATCCGTTTAGCGCCAACATAGCGGTTAGCCCAGTAGTTCTCACTCAAAGCACTGATCGTAACCCCTTTGGAAGAAGAAGAGTGTGCGAACTTCCCATCTCCTACGAAGATCCCTACATGCGAGACTCCTTTGCCTGTTGTGTTGAAGAATACCAAATCACCCGGTCTCATTTCCATACGAGACACGGAGTCGCCCATGTCAAATTGGGAACTGGATTGGCGTGCCAAATCAATGCCCAGCTTGTCAAATACATACCGTGTGAACCCAGAGCAGTCAAAACCGTCAAGCGTTGTTCCTCCGCTTTTATATGTAGTACCCTTAGCTGAATCGATTACTTGGTCCATCTTTGAATCTGCGAATGCGCTACCTGCACCAAGCGATAGTGCGAATGTTATACTAAGTACAGCTGCGGTTAATTTCTTTTTTAACAAGAGATATACCCCTTCCAATGCCTGCGAGGTTAGCTTAAGGATTCGGTTGAAGGTCCCCTATGATCCCTCTGTTGCAAGATCAATTCACCCATAACTGGTTCCCCCGCTTCCCAGGTGCCAGGAATTTGGCTATGCTAGTTATGCACCTGCGAAATCAAGAAATGACGATTAAATTTTAAGTAGTTACAAATATGAATGTAAAGATTACAAAGTTGTTACTAAAAACTCACTGCGATTATTGTAACAGAGGTGTGCTGCTTTGGCAACGTTTAGCAACAAAATTAGCAAAAAAAACCTCGACCTTTGACGGGGAAAGGTCGAGGTTTGCTTGTATAGCAGCGTTTAATGAACGTAACTTTACATAGAATGGTAACCATTTTTTAACCGTTCATGTTAACCTTTGACCGACTTAGACTGCCATAACCGGAAATGAGCACATATTTTCCATAGGCTCAGTAGGCATCTGGCAAGTGGATACGTTTGTTGTAGTATAAGACCAGTTAAGCCAGTTACTAACCATGAAGCTGAAGTAAACGCACCAAAGACCAGCAGGTGAAGTCCACCTAGAAGCATAGCAATACCGATTAGAGTGAAGACATGACGTAATGCGATCCATAGTGCCTGAAACGTACCACGCACTCCACCTTCTCCGTCAGGGGCCGAGACACCAAACTGCATGTAGAGCAGGGCATGATGGATCACCCACCCGTATACGATCCACCCAGCAACGTAAGGGATACCAGGCAAGAGTAGCTGGAGGGAATGAAAACCATCCATAAAGATGGAATAGAGTTTTGGTACAAGCCAGTAGGCCGGCAGTAGCAACAATAATGTTCGGATAGCGTGCAGCAGGAGCATCGGTTTCCATAGATTTTGGATACCACGAACAAAAGGAATTCGTTCTTCTGTATGATTAAAGTGTTGGAGTGAGTACAACAATCCCGCCTGAATCAGGGGGCTGATCAGCATGCGAAGCAGCAGCATGGCCCCTAGAATCCACAGATAGCGATGTACCTCGGGATTCGTTGACAGGCTGAGTTGGCTTTCCATTTTGAATAAAAGGGTACTCAGCTCCCCGGCATCAGGGTCAGGATAACGCAGGAGAAGCGGAACAACAGCCGACTTTACCATTCTATAGAGGAAATACCCCCATATTAATTGATAGAGAAATATAAGTGCTGCAATGAACATATGCTGACGAACGAGAAACCAGCCTTCACGTATTTTCGCTTTCACTGTCTCCACCTCACCATGACAGACTTCCGAATATGGCTTCTATAATTTTGGTTGCGCTCATGCTCCAACGAGATTGGGTTGGTTCATCCAGTCCGGCTTTTAGAAAATTGTTTATATGACGATTCTCTAACACGATGGTATATAATGGATCTGTCATAGCCCAGGAAACGGGAGAAGTATGTGTCAATTTGTAGGTAATGCGCTTCTCGCTACCGTCCCATTCTTTGGTAAGGATATGCCCATCTTCAAAAACAATGCGAACAGGCACCTTCGTGTAATCACTGCCTTTTTTCACCAACGTGACCGATGACTCGTACAATGTTTGGCTGTCCTTATGGGTAGGAGTAACCGTAATCTTCTCCACTGCAAAGTCAGTCATGCCGCTGCCATACACATATTGATCAAAATAATCGGACCAGGATGTGCGGGTCACTTGCTCCACGACCTTTTGGAAATCGGCGGAAGTGGGATGTTTGAAACGATATTTCTTCACATAGGTAGAGAGGATGCGCTCCATCGTTTTTGCACCCACTTGCTGTTCGATCCCAAGCAATACGAGTTTGCCTCGAGTGTAGACGTTGGCCGCATAATGATTCTGTGAATCATACTTCCAGGACTCTTGTGTGAGTGAAGCAGGAGATGTAATGAGACCTGATTGCACAGGCAGGTTCGGGATGAGCCCGTATTCCTTTTCCATTAATTTGTCTTCTGCATACGAGGTGAATCCTTCATCCAGCCAAGCCTCTTCGAATTCATTGCTCGCTAACATGCCATAGAAGTATTGATGTCCAATCTCATGGACCACTGTACGTTCCAAGTCATAGCCTGGAGTGGCATCATCAGCCCCAAAGGCTGTGACCAGGGTGGGATATTCCATACCTCCGGCGCCATTGCCGGCTTTGGGTGGCACAACGATGGACAATGTAGAGTAAGGATAAGGACCGAACCACTTGCTATAATTCGTCAGTGCTGCCTTGGCGGCATAGAAATAACGTTCCTTCAGATCCTGATGGGCGGGATCTAGATACAGTTTGATTCTTACACCTGGCACATTGGGAGCGGAGAAGGGTTCCTCGGCATATACAAAATCAGGAGAGGCTGCCCAGGCAAAGTCATGGACATCATCGGCATAGAATTGATAGATTTTCTCGCCGTTCTTCACCGCGGCGGGCTGGGTCGGGAATCCGGTAGCGGCTACTTTGTATGTTTCGGGTACCCGAATACGCACACTATAGATACCAAAATCGGCGTAAAACTCCGAATTTCCGTGATACTGATGCAAATTCCATCCCTCGGCTGTCCGTCCTCGCGTGCCTTTGGGTTCGTATGCGCTAAGTTTGGGAAACCATTGACCTGCCATTACAAAATCATCCGCCGTTCCCATGCGGGCAAAGATTTTGGGGAGGTTGACCTCAAATCGGGTGCGTAGTGTGATGCTTTCGCCGCCTTTGACGGGTTTGGGCAGCCGCACCTTGATTAGGGTGGTATCTTTTATATTTCCGTCATCCGGTTGCACATACTGCATCCGGTGCAAGAGAGAAAGCCCGTCCTCTGTTTTCATTTCTGTAATGTTCATGGAACCGTAACCGTTCGTGGGCATGACATCACCGCGGAGTTTCCCACCAGATTCTTTCATAAAAGTGGTGTCTGCAGAGGAGAAGGCATTGGGATACAGGTGAAAATACAGCTCACTGACGGTTTTCTTGCCTGGATGTGTCCAGGTTATTGTCTGGGTACCTTGGAGTACATTCTCGTCCACCAGCTTCACATCCATGTGGTACTCCACTACACGGTTGCTGTACACTTCAGCAGTAGGTATTTGTACACTTTCTGGAGGTGCTGGGATTTTTACCTTTGCTGGAGGCTTGCCCGATTCCGGTGCGAGCGCAGGTAGATCGGATGGAGTAGAGCGTGTGGAACCCAGAGCTAGCCAGATCCCTCCGGTAAGTATACACAGGGCTATAATTGCGGTGAGCCAGCTTTTGGCGCGTCGTGGAATCATCGTTTAATACCTCCCGTTGACAAGCATCTACAGCATGTATATGTTTGCATTGGGACGATTATTAGTTAAAATATTTGTATCAACCCTTGGAGGCTATAAATATGGACCAAAACGAGCAAAACGGCAAAAAACAGATTGCCTTGAATATCGTTAGTGCAAAAAGCAAACACAAAGGTTTCGGTGCAGGCTCCATTGATCTGAACAACCTTTCACCGGTTATTATTGATAACGGCGAAGCGAAGATTGATGTCGGTGCGATGCATGCGAAGAGCAAGGTGGAGCGCAATATCAAGTTCTCGACCAATCGTGAGGATGTACCCAACGGACGTCAGGTATGGTTGGTATGGGTAGCTGTGGATCGCACGGAGCAAGGGCAACTGTATGGTGGAGCAACGGCATGTGAGATGTGGATTGATACAGAAGCGAGACGCGGATGGAAAGTGCTGGCGGAACATGTGAACCGCATGGATTATGCCATGAAGCGCCGTTTCATGCTGGATGAGCTTGGACCGGAAGATCGTGCAGCGCTTAAGACGTTGTTGATTACACACAATGAAGAATGGTGGAATGCCTCCCCGGATGAGTTGAAGGAAGCACTCGCCTAAATTTTTTTGTTCAAACTTGTTCAAAATGAATAAGTAAAAGCCCCCGTGACCGAGAATGTCGGTTCGGGGCTTTTACTTATTTGACGATAGGTGTTGGTGGAGAGTAAATGGTTATTTATGCAGGAATGTGCTTAAACTACAGCCAGGTGTGCTGACGCAACTACGTCGCTACGTAGTTGCGTCACTTTCGTTATTCGACCCACCAGCGTTTGAAATCCTTCCACCATGAATGTTTCTCTTGTTGTATTCCCTGTTGATTCTGTACCTCCCGACTTTTATCGTCGCTCGTGGAATCTGAATTGTCTGAAGCGCTGCGGCAGACCTCCGTCGGTTCAGTGCCGCCAATAAATACTTCCAGTCGTTTCTCGGCACAACCATTACCCGCCAGTTTGCCGGATTCGGGATCAATGTATACACTGACAACGTTATCCGGTACGGAGAAAATCTTTGGTGGAACACTCGCTAGAGCCTGTTCTGTAAACTGGGCAAACATCGGTGCTGCACGGCGACCATCCGAAGTGGTAATGATTTTGCCCTGATCGTAACCGACCCAGACAGCCGTGGACAGCTCAGGTGTGAACCCGACTAGCCAGGCATCCGTATTTGTTGTTCCCGTTTTACCGGCTACCGGGCGTTTAATAGTCGCAGATACGCGGTTACCTGTTCCACCATTTTCGAAGACACTTTCCATTAAACGTGTCAGTACATAGGCGGCGGCTGGTTCAACCACAGTCTCGGCTTTGGTCTGCGGTGCTTCATAAAGTATTCGTCCTGCGGCATCCGTCACTTGCAGAATGGCGACGGGAGGGGTCCGTTGTCCACCAGCGGCAATAACGGAAAAGGCTGAAGCCATCTCCAGCGGACTTACGGGTGAGGTGCCGAGTGCCAGAGAGGGCACTGCACTCAGATCGCTCGTAATACCGAGATTTTTCGCCATATTCACAACCTGCTCAGGTCCGATCTGCATGATGGTGTTTACTGCATAGATGTTGTCCGAAGCAGCGATTGCCTGCCTGAGATCAATTTCGCCCAAATATTTGTCTCCAAAGTTGCCGGGTTTATAGGTTTTGCGATCATTGTCATAATGGAACAATGTAGGTTCGCTGTTGAACATGGATGCACTGGTGAGTTGTTTGGATTCTAGGGCAGCCAGATACATAATCGGTTTAAAAGCCGAACCAGGCTGGCGGGTGGACGCCAGTGCATGGTTGATCTGATTGGTGCGATAATTTTTGCCGCCCACCATTGCTTTGATATAACCAGTGCGAGGATCAATGGACACAAGGGCGGTTTCCAGGTCACTTTTGGCGTCCATACCCTTGGCTACGGCGTCTTCAGCAGACTTTTGTACACGCATATCCAGTGTTGTGTATATATTTAATCCCCCATGATCCAGCATCGCTTCACTAATTCCCAGCTCCTTGATCGCGAGATTCCGAATATAATCCCGGAAATAAGGGGCACTTTCCACCGTTTTGCGTTCACTTTCCGGCTTGAAAGAGAGCATTTCCTCATAGGCCTTGTCCGCTTCATTCTGTGTAATCTTGTTCATATCTGCCATGGCATTCAATACAATCTTCTGCCGATCCTTGGCATTTTTCATGTGATTATAGGGGGAATAGTAGGTTGGACCTTTCGGAATACCAGCGAGCATGGCGCTTTCGGCAAGGGTTAGCTGTTTGGCCGGTTTGCCAAAATACATCCGCGAAGCAGCTTCGATTCCGTAAGCTCCATGGCCGTAATAGATTTCGTTCAGATACATCTGCAAAATTTCATCCTTGCTGTACTTCATCTCCAATTGTGCTGTGTACATGGCTTCTTTGGCTTTGCGGGTCCATGTTTTCTCATGAGATAAATACAGATTACGCGCCAGCTGTTGGGTTAGTGTACTGGCACCCTGTGACATCCGCATATGCTCCAGATTAACGAGTACTGCCCGCCCCATTCCTTGGATGTCGAAGCCATAATGATCATAGAATTTACGGTCTTCTATAGATAGAGTGGCGTTGACCAGATCAGGAGAGATGTCTTCCAACCGTACGGGTACGGAGTCTTTCCCACCCGCAGAGAAGGTAGCGATAACTTCACCTTGGCTGTCCAGCAGTCTGGAGTTACGATCCGAGTCGGCCAACGGTAGGCTGGTAGCGTATAAATAGACTAATCCCGCAACGGTAGCAATCACACCAAGCAAAGCTAACAGGGATAGAGTTTTGAACCATTTCCATAAACGGAACCCGCGTTTGCGGGTCTTCTGGCGTGTTTGGGTCATGAAACGGGCTCCTTTCTTTTCTTTCCAGTATGGGATTCAATTGACAGGGATATTCAATCGGTTGCTCACGACTATAAAATGTAGCATTTTCGCTAAAAAAACCGTTTTGCAGTATAAACGTCAATCGCGTATAATGCAAAAGGGTAATGAAAAGTAGCCGTTCGGCACAATATACAAAGGTATGGAAAGACGAACAACACCAATGGTCATTGATTCGTTGATCAGTCTGACACTACGCACGCCTGGTCAATTTTTAATCTATATTAATGAAGTGAAACGCGGACCTTTCCCGCAGCCAGCAACCATAACGCTATATGGCGCCGAACGCTGGACGTGCTTGGGCGAACCGATAGTGCACAGCACTTTGTCGGGTATGGCTGATCATTAACTTTACGGAAAGAAGGTAGAGATCATGGAATTGTGGTTTACGGAGAAACAGACCCCGGCATTCGGGATCACCGCGAAGATTAAGCAAACGTATGTAAGCGAAAAGACGGATTTTCAAGATTTGGCTATGGTAGAAACCGAGGAATTCGGTAACATGCTGCTGCTTGACGGTATGGTGATGACCACAGTGAGGGACGAGTTCGTTTATCACGAAATGGCAGCCCACCCTGCACTGAACACTCACCCGAATCCGAAAAAAGTTCTGGTTGTGGGCGGCGGAGACGGCGGAGTAATCCGTGAAGTCATCAAGCACTCGGCTGTAGAAAAAGCGGTCCTCGTCGAAATCGACGGGAAAGTAATTGAATATTCCAAAAAATATCTGCCTGAAATCGCCGGTAAACTGGACGAGCCAAATGTTGAAGTACTCGTGAATGACGGCTACATGCATATTATAGAACATAAAAATGAATACGATGTAATCATCGTAGACTCCACGGAGCCTGTAGGCCCGGCTGCTCCATTATTTGAGCGCGGTTTCTACCAAGGCATCTACGAAGCACTGAAAGAAGACGGAATCTTCGTTGCTCAAACGGACAACCCTTGGTTCAAAGCGGACCTGATCCAACAGGTAAACAAAGATGTCAAAGAAATCTTCCCCATCGTACATGTGTACGGTTGTAACATTCCGACATACCCAAGTGGTTTGTGGACATTTACCATGGGCAGCAAGAAACATGATCCACTTGAAGTGGATGAGACACAAATTCCAGAGATGGATACCAAATACTACTCGCCACGTTTGCATAAAGCAGCATTCGTTCTTCCTAAATTTGTGGAAGACTTGACGAAATAAAGGGGAAATCATTAATGAAACTGGATCAAGCTTATTCAGGAAACGTATTTATTTGCAGCTCTGAGGATTATGAGAACTCCAAAGCAGTTATCTATGGTATGCCGATGGATTACACCGTTAGCTTTCGTCCGGGTTCCCGTTTCGGCCCATCTCATATCCGTCAAGCATCGGTTGGACTCGAGGAGTATAGCCCGTATCTCGATAAAAGTATTGTGGACATGACTTACTTTGATGCTGGTGACCTGCTCTTGCCTTTCGGCAACGCTGGACGCAGCCTTGAAGTGATTCATGAATACATCGGCGGCCTGCTGGCTGACGACAAATTCCCTGTTGGTCTCGGTGGTGAGCATCTGGTTACATGGCCGGTTATCCAACAAATGTACAAAAAATACCCGGATCTCATCCTGATCCATATTGATGCACACGCAGACCTTCGTGAAAACTATGAAGGTGAGCCGTTATCCCACTCCACGCCAGTGCGTAAAGCAGCTGAGTTGATGGGTGGCAAAAACATTTACCAGTTCGGAATTCGTTCCGGCTCCCGTGAGGAGTTCCAGTATGGTCACGAGAACATCAACTTCTATCCGTTTGAAGTGGCAGCTCCAATGAAGGAAGCTCTTCCGAAAATGGGCAACCGTCCGGTTTACGTGACGATCGACATCGATGTGCTTGATCCTTCTGCGGCGCCTGGAACAGGTACAGCAGAAGCGGGAGGCATTACGTCCAAAGAACTGCTGGAAGCAATCCACATGATTGCAGGATCTGATGTGAATGTAGTCGGTTGTGATCTGGTTGAGGTAGCACCGATCTATGATCCAACACAACAGACACAGATTGTGGCTGCCAAGATGATTCGTGAAATGCTGCTTGGATTCGTGAAGTAATAGCCGAAATAATAACGTCCTCTGTCTGCGTCAGGTTGAAGCCTGCGTAGGAGAGGGCGTTTTTCATTGTCAACGTTATCCGAGCGACTTGTGTCTTCAACTACTCCTGCTTGAAGATGACTGAATGTTTGAGCTGAAACGATTCTGCCAAGCGCAATAGTTAAATTAATTTAATTTAATTTAACTTAATTTAACTTAATTTAACTTCTGTCCAGAGCTGTGTTATACTGACTACATAAGTATTCAGTAGTATATTAATTGATATATTACATTCGTGAAGTATATGGTGATCGGGTTCGGTCATATACTATAAAGAGCCTTTACCGCTACCAACGGTAAAGACTCTTAGGACCCGAAAGGCTGTGGATTGCCACGGCGCGCATGAACTAAATAATGCTATTCAAGCGAAACCCACCGTCAGGCTTCCGACCTTATGAGGTGGGTTTTCGCTTGCTACGAAACTTTTTGCGCAACCAACGGTAAAGCTTTCGGATACTCAGCACTAGACTGAGGATCGCAGCAATCCATCGGATCACATCAAGCAACGCCACAAGTTTGACCATCGACGTCACCCCCTTTCGGGAAGCTGCGCCGTGATCTGGAAAACATCCACCGTTATTCAAAGTCCATAAGATTAATTATAGCACGTCTGTTCCCATGCCACTACCATTTGTTGTATATGTTAGTAGCAGCATCGTCATGTAGATATCATACTTTGGAATGACTCTATCTTAATATTTATGTATAATATGGGAATAGAGGAAGGTGATTGTTCATGAATGCAATTCGGGCTCAATTGAGTATGTATCCCAAGTGGCTCATTGCGGTTTTTACGGTATTTACAATTAATCTTGTATTGGCGATGACTGGATATGTAAATATAAGTTTATTGTTGTTGAACCTCGCGATGCTGTTTGCTGCCTGTGGTATTCGGGAATTTAAATATAACAAATTGTATTTCGGAGTATGCCTGTTTCTAAGTGTCAGTTTTGTGATCATTGCCATGAGGACATATCCCATTTAACTTAGATCGTACAACGTTTCGTGATGACCACCCCTGCCTACATGATGCCAATCGTGGGTAAAGGTGGTTTTTTTCTTGCGATTTTGTCATCAGGGTACACCGGATTGTTACGTTAGAACAGACAAAATTGGGTAAAACCATAGAAGGAGGTGTTACGATGACAACCAAGAGTACAATGACATGGAAACGGATTGGCGCACTCGCTTTATCGTTAACGCTGGCTTGGGGAATGGGGCCGGTACATACGCTATCAGGAGCTAACGCTGCATCCTCCCCAACGTGTGGAAATGGAGATCATGGATTATCTGCCACTCTGAAAAAAGGCAGGGGTGTGGAAGAACAACACCTGCAATTTACGGATATCGACTTTCTTAATAATACAACCGGGCGAGCCGGGGGTGAGGGATTCCTAATCGGCACCTCGAACGCAGGCTGTACATGGCAGTCCATATATACCGGGCAGTGGCAATTCACACAACTTGATTTTCCGAATAATGTGAACGGCTATGCGCTGGCACAAGTGAAAGATTCACCCGTAACCTATCTGATCCGTACCAATGACGGAGGATCTCACTGGACGCGGCTCGATACGCAGGGTATCCAATTCAAACGAATTGATTTCCGCAATAAAAATGTAGGTTATGGTTACACCTATAATGGTGCATATCAGACGAAGGATGGCGGAGTGACCTGGAGTAAAATCAACACCCCTGCCAATACCCGCGCAGTTGCATTCGCGACAGAGAAGCAGGGATATGCCATCGTGGTTGTGCCTGGATCAGGATATCACATGAAGTGGACTAGCGATGGTGGAAAGAAATGGATGACTTCTCTTCGAGTTGTATCAGACACATGGAACGGAGCGGATCTGTATGCGCATGGCCAGCAAGTATGGGCCGTTTTGTACGGTGATGCAGGCATGTCCCAGCAATCCTACTCCCTCTATGCGAGCGGTAATCAAGGCAAGAACTGGACACAAGTATTTGCGCAATCCACGGCAGGGGGAGGTCCCGCACCAGGTGGAAACAGTATGGGTAAAGGAACCGGACCTGCCAATCCAGGCGGTCATCCCGGCAACATAGCGCTGATCGGTAATCAGACGGCTTATCTATCGGCGGGGTCACCCGCAGCCGGTAAAGTAGGAATTGGACGTACGTATGATATAGGTTTCACGTGGAAAAATATTGACCTGCAAGATCCGGGTTATAGCTCCCGCATCTCGTTCCCATCTGCCCCAATAGGCTGGCTTGTTGTAACAAGTGATAACTCTCCCGCCATCTATGAGACGACAGACGGCGGAACAACATGGAAGCAAAAAATAGTACTACCCTCAGAACGGGATTAAATCGCGTATTATTTTAAAATAACATCCAGGTAATTCCAGGCTGAAATCGATTGATAATCCATTTTGTATGTCTCTATATGAATTCACATAATAAACAAGCCACTCCTGATGAATTATGTCAGGAGTGGCTTGTTTGTGCATAAATAAAAACGGTTGAAACCTGTTCAAAAACAAGTTATTGTAAGCGGTAACAACATATTTAGGGAGGTTGAAATAATGGTTGGTGTTATTTTAAAAGCTGATTCAGATCAAGGATTAATAAATCGCAATATATATGGTCACTTTTCCGAGCATCTGGGGCGTTGCATTTATGAAGGGCTATGGGTAGGAGAAGATTCATCTATTCCCAATACAGAGGGCATACGCAATGATGTGCTGACTGCACTGCAAAAGCTTCATATCCCTGTACTTCGCTGGCCTGGTGGTTGTTTTGCCGACGAATATCACTGGAAAGATGGTGTAGGTCCAAAGAGTGAACGTGCCCGAATGATCAATACACACTGGGGCGGCGTGGAAGAAAATAATCATTTTGGTACCCATGAGTTCCTGAGATTATGTGAGTTACTTGATACAGAGCCATATATCAGTGGAAATCTGGGTAGTGGTACGGTGCAGGAGATGCAGGAATGGGTGGAGTACATGACCTTCGACGGCGAATCTCCAATGGCGAACTGGCGCAAGAGCAATGGACGTGAAGAGCCGTGGAAGCTAAAATATTTTGGCGTGGGGAATGAGAACTGGGGTTGCGGTGGTAATATGCGACCGGAATACTATGCGGATGAATATCGTCGTTATGCTACGTACGTTCGCAATTATTCCGGGAACCAGATCTATAAAATTGCTTGTGGACCCAATGACAGCAACTATGAGTGGATGGAAGTGCTGATGCGAGAGGCTGCCCGTTTCATGGATGGAATCAGTCTTCATTATTACACTATTCCAACAGGTGTCTGGGAGGATAAGGGGCAAGCAACCGGTTTTGGGGATGCTGAATGGTTCACCACATTGAAGAAGACACTGTTCATGGATGAATTGCTTATAAAACACTCCGAGATTATGGACAAATATGATCCTGAAGGAAGAGTCGGCATTATCGTGGATGAGTGGGGCACGTGGTATAACGTTGAACCGGGGACCAATCCTGGGTTCCTTTATCAACAGAATACGATGCGAGATGCCGTACTCGCAGGAGTCAATCTGAATATTTTCAACCAACATAACAAAAGAGTGCAGATGGCCAACCTAGCACAGATCGTCAATGTGCTTCAGTCACTTGTCCTGACGGAAGGGGAGAAAATGCTTCTTACGCCTACGTACCATGTCTTTGATATGTACCAAGTGCATATGGACGCACAGCGACTGGAACTGAATTATGAGAGTCCTGGATATACATTTGGGGACGAGACTATTCCGCAACTCAGTTTGTCGGCTTCCCGCAACAAGGATGGGGTTATCCATGTGACGGCGTGCAATCTCAGCCATACGGATGAGTTGGAAGTGGTATGCCAACTTGAATCGACGCAAGCAGCTACCGTATCCGGGCAAATTTTACATCACACCGATTTTGGTGCATTCAATACGTTTGAACAGCCGGATCACGTTCAGCCCGTGGTGTGGGAGGGACTTGCGCTGGAGAATAACACGCTGCGTTTTGTACTTCCGCCAGCATCGGTTGGGGTTATCGCTGTAGAGGGTTAATGCAATGAATTCGTCTGTGACGGGTAGACAAGACGAGAGCCGGATGCCCTGCAAAGGATGTAAGGATCAATATGATGTGAATATAAGTGAAGCCAAGATGGCCCGACTCGTAGAGCTGGCTTCCCGTTCACGTCCGACTGTGCAAGATGAGGAATATGAGCGGCGGTTATCCATCTGTTCTGCTTGTCCGGGATTGCAATATGGCACAACCTGTCGGCATTGCGGCTGTCTCGTACAGGTGCGCGCCAAGCTATTGGAATCAACATGTCCCTTTCCTTATGAATCGCAATGGGCCTGATCTGATGAATATATTTTCATTATAATGAAGTAAAAGGGAGTCGCACTTTACAGGTGTGGCTCTTCTTTTTTGGCGTGATGAGGAAAAAACTCTGAATTTGGATTTGAATTGAGCGGGTGAACTGGATATAGTTATACAGTAGAGTGTAGGATAGCGAGCTATCCGGGAATATGAGCGCGTATAGCGGCACAACAATACGGGAAGGGCTGTTCTCACCGGCCGTGCCTGATTTTGCGTCGCCTCGAATATAATGGGGGTTAACATTCATGTCGAACATGCGACCGGTTCAGATCCGGCTGCAGAGCCGTTATGAAGGTGAAGATGTACTGCAGGAAATGCAGGGTGAAGCCGTGTTGAAAGGGTCTGTGCTCTATGTGCGGTATGAAGAGCCCCAAGCTGGACCTGAGGGTGGAATTACTCGAACAACATTGAAGCTGGGTGGACAATCCATCAAGATTATACGTCATGGCGAGGTGGAATCGGAGCAAACGTTTGAATTGAATCGGAAGCTCCCTGGTTTCTACCGATCACCATACATGTCGTTTGCGCTGTCCACGCATACCCAGGAACTTGAGCTTTCCATTCAGGGATTGAGTGCACGGGCAGCGTGGAGCTATGACTTTTACCGCTTTGACGAAGAATCCGGACATTTCGCGATTAGTTTGCATATACAGGAGGAACCAATTTCATGACACGTAATCCACTAGATACGATTAACGAACGGGTAAGTACAGCCATCGGCAATGCCATTGTGGCTGCCGGAATTGTTGCGCAGGAGGAATTGCCAGCAATTACACTTGAAGTGCCACGCGAGAAAACACATGGCGATCTGGCGACTAATGCAGCGATGCAGTTGACCAAAATTGCCAAGCGTAATCCCCGCCAGATTGCGGAAGAGATTATTGCCAATCTGAATCTGGCTGAAGCCGGAATTGAGAAAGCAGAGATTGCCGGACCAGGATTCATTAACTTTACGCTGGACAAGAGCTATCTCTACCCTGTACTTGGGCTTGTGCAGGAGCAGGGAGAGAACTACGGAAGAATCAATGTGGGTGAAGGACGCAAGGTGCAGATGGAATTTGTCAGTGCCAACCCTACAGGCAGCCTGCATCTGGGACATGCCCGCGGGGCAGCCGTTGGTGATGCGCTGTGTAACGTCCTTGATTTTGCGGGATACGAAGTGACACGGGAGTACTACATCAATGATGCAGGAAACCAGGTGTTCAACCTGGCTCGTTCCATTGAAGCCCGTTATTTGCAGGAGCTGGGACAGGATGCCGAGATGCCGGAAGACGGCTACCACGGTGAAGATATTAAAGGTTTTGCCAAAGCGCTGGTTGCTGAGAAAGGTGACGAATTGCTGTCGATGCACCCTGGTGACCGCGCGGCTTATTTCCGTGACTTCGGTCTAGAGAAAGAATTGGACAAGATCAAGCGTGATCTGGGCCGTTTCCGGGTTCAATTCGACAACTGGTTCAGCGAAACCTCCCTGTACGATAACGGAGAAGTGTTGCGCGTGCTTGATGAATTGCGTGATCGTGATGAGATCTATGAGCAAGACGGGGCAACTTGGCTGAAAACGATGCAGTACGGTGACGACAAGGAACGTGTTTTGATCAAGAACGATGGTACGTACACCTACCTGACGCCGGATATTGCGTATCACCGGGATAAATATGCTCGTGGCTACGACACGATGATCAACATTTGGGGAGCGGATCACCACGGATATATTCCACGGATGAAAGCCGCCATGCAAGCACTGGGCAATGACCCCGAGAAACTGGTGGTATTGATTGCACAGATGGTGAGCTTGTTCCAGAACGGCGAAAAAGTGAAGATGTCCAAGCGTACAGGTAAAGCGGTAACGATGGAAGATCTGATGGACGAAGTGGGCATCGATGCCATTCGTTACTTTTTCACGATGCGTAGTATGGATTCCCATCTGGATTTCGATATGGATCTTGCCATCTCAACGTCCAACGAGAATCCGGTATTCTATGTGCAATATGCGCATGCTCGCGTATGCAGCGTATTCAGACAGGCGGAAGAACAAGGCATCGAGCTGCTGCCATTGGCACAGATCGACCTGTCCAAGCTGACAACCGATCATGAGTATGACCTTCTTCGCAAAATGGGCGAACTGCCTGAGGAAATTGCTGCCGCTTCTACGGGATATGCACCTCATCGCATTATTCGTTATGTATATGAACTGGCATCCCTGTTCCACAGTTATTATCGTGCAGAACGCGTCATTACGGAAGACGCGGGGCAAACCCAGGCGCGTCTGGCGCTGATCGGTGCTGTGCGCACCGTCATCGCGACAGCGCTCCGTCTGGTAGGCGTATCCGCACCAGACAAAATGTAACCCCAAGGCCCGGCGGTGCTCTGCCGCCCTGCCTTTGGCAAAAAGTCTCCATGCATCACGTTGGCAACGCAACGTGGGCATGGAGACTTTTTGCTGTGCTCGCGGCCGACATCATCCGGCCGCTTAGCACGCAAGGCCAGCGCTGTCCGCTCCAGAGGCAATCGCCGTAAAGCCTCACAACGCACAGCCGTGCTGTGCATTACGAGGCTTTACGGCGCAGCTCCCTGGGCGGACAGCGCTAACTACCCTCCGCCCTCCTGCATCAGCTTGAGGGCGTCAATCTCGCCGCCGCGTAATTTGATCTTCGCGGCGGTCGTCTTGCGTGCGCGCAGCGGAACGGTTGCGCGCTTGACGAGCGCTTTAATCTCGGCTGGTGATAGGCCGGGATGCTTCGAGAGCAAGAGCGCTATGGCACCGCTGACATGTGATGTCGCCATAGATGTACCGCTCATCTCATGGTGCTTGCCTTGGATCCAGGAGGAGACGATCTTGTCACCTGGTGCATAAACATCCACATATGCACCGCGATTACTGAATGAAGCAATGCGACGATTTTTGTCGGTTGCACCGACAGATATCGTCTGTGGATACCGCGCAGGGTAATCAATGCTGCGGCGTTTGCCGTCATTTCCTGACGAGGCCACTATTACAATTCCGGCCTGGGAGGCGCGGTTGACAACGTCAAGCAAAGATTTGCTGCGGGTTTTCATACCGAAGCTCATATTGATAATATCGACCCGATTACGCACACACCAGTCGATACCAAGCACGATGTCTGACACATAGGCTGAACCATTATGATCGAATGCCTTTACCGGATAGATCAGGGAGCGCGGAGCTACACCGATCATACCTGCCGTACTATTAGCTGCGGCAATGGTTCCGGCAATATGGGTGCCATGACCGTTATCATCATGAGGAAGCAGGCTGCGGTTTAACAGATTGATTCCGCGTGCCAGTGAGTAGCGAAGATCGGGATGTTGGTAGTCGGCACCTGTATCAATCACACCGATTTTTATCCGGTGTCCTGTGGACACGGACCATACTTTGGGAGCGCGAATCTGTTTTACGCCCCAAGGTATGCCCTGAACACTGCTCGGTTTACTATGGAGTGCTGTGGCGTGGAGTGAGATCCGCACATCTTCTTCAACTGTAATTTCATCGCCGTAGTGATATAGCTCTTCGGGGTAATGCAATGGGGCAATAATGGAGCGGGCCAGCCGGGAGGAGCGTACCGCACCGAGATCAGTATATTCATTCCTCATCCGCGACAGTTCCACGAGGCAGGCTTCGTATTGCTTCGGTTTGGCGAACCGGATCAGGTACCGCCGCCCCTGTTCTGGTTCGGGACACTGTACTTCTTCAATTAATTGATGCAGAAAACCAGTATAGTCCATATTGGGCAGCCCCCTTCGGGATGAACATGCTGAGGTATTCTATGAATGCATTCATCCCGCCGCATGGGGAACTTGCCCTTTTTTTACAAAAAGACATTCACTTCGTGTCAAAACGGGCGCAGGGACATATGATGGATGGAGGGCTAGAGGGCTCTTGCGGGGACCTTGGTGAGGAGCAATCCTTCAAGGGTATACAGTCAGAAGGCGGAGGGGACTCCGTCTTCTTTATACGATGTATCTTGTATGCGAAAAACGATATGTCTGCAAGTTAGATGTCACTTTAAGGTCCGTACATTCCCCGATTAAGTTGGCTTGATGGTTTTATGCAACATCCTTACATAAAAACTTGCTTTTTAACGCTAAATAGGTTTTACTTAGGTTTGTTAATGGATATGTTATATGTAACGTTCCAGTTCGTAGGGATATAAAGTGAATTTGTGTGAGAGGAAGTGTCTGTCAGTGAGTACCTCGCTCAATTTGAAAATTGATAAAGAAAAGGTCAGAGAGATTCCTTTAGTGGACCTTGCCTTTATGGTGCTGAAAGTGGCGAATAAGCCGTATTACTACCGTGATTTGATGAATGAGGTAGCGAAACAGCGCGGAATGACTGATGAAGAAATCAACGAGTTTATCGCCCAGCTATATACCGAGATTAATATCGATGGCCGTTTTGCCTACGTCGGTACAAGTCTGTGGGGCTTGAAGCGCTGGTATCCGGTAGGTGGAGCGGAAGATACCATGACGGGTGCGAAGCGTCCGCGTATCATCAACGACGAAGACGATGATCTGGAAGACGAGGACTTCGGAGAAGAGGAAGACAGCTACAATAGTGACGAAGACTTCGATAACTCAGATGATGATCAGGACGAAGAAGATGAGGACGAGGATGAAGAAGAGGAAGAAATCTTTGACGAAGAGGACAGTGATGAAGAAGTTCTGGTCGAAGAAGATGATTTAGAAGAGGAAGACCTCGATGAAGATGAGTCCGAAGACGAGGGTGAATTTGACGACGATTCTGATAATCGGTAGTCATTTTTGATGTCGATATTTTACCCGTTTTCCCCGGATAGTCAGCCTTGACAGCGGACGGGGTAACGGGTAAACTATTGCATGGGCTTATGAATGAGCGACTTAATATTTATGTTTTTTATAAAAAGTGCCCCGTCCTGCGGGAGTACTTTTTTTGTATTTTTAGAGGCAGAATTTTGCAAAATGATTTGATTTCCGCATGCTCCCGGCCAACACTCCGTGGTCTGTTTTTGTATATCCAAAACTCCAAAAATAGATCGATCCGATGATCTCTATTTAGGGACAGACCCGGAAGGTGGCTCCCGGAAGGTTTGCACCATTCTATGCTGTAGAGCAAAGCTGTTTACACACGGTCTTCGCATGAAAGAGCAGTTAGCAGATGCAGGGAATTTCTGCCATTGCTCTTTTTAACGATGATTACCTGGGAAATGGGTTACGATAATACCATATATCGCCTGAATTTCTGTACTTATATTAGGAGGGTAATAACAGTGACAAAGTATATTTTCGTGACGGGCGGAGTTGTGTCCTCCCTAGGCAAAGGGATTACGGCTGCTTCGCTGGGCAGATTGCTGAAAAACAGAGGGTTGAAGGTAACAATCCAGAAATTTGATCCATACATCAATATTGACCCGGGAACGATGAGTCCTTATCAGCATGGTGAAGTATTTGTAACGGATGATGGTGCGGAAACGGATCTTGACCTTGGCCACTACGAACGTTTTATTGATATTAACCTCTCCAAAAACAGCAACGTCACGACTGGTAAAGTATACTCCTCCGTCATTAGCAAAGAGCGGCGCGGGGAATATCTGGGCGGAACGGTACAAGTGATTCCACACATCACGAACGAGATCAAAGAGCGCGTATTCCGCGCAGGACGTGAAGCGGGTTCGGATGTTGTAATTACAGAGATTGGTGGTACGGTGGGTGACATCGAGAGCTTGCCTTTCCTGGAAGCTATTCGTCAAATTAAGAGTGATGTAGGTCGCGACAATGTCATGTACATCCATGTAACACTTATTCCTTACATCAAGGCTGCCGGTGAAGTGAAAACCAAACCAACTCAGCACAGTGTAAAGGAATTGCGCAGCATCGGAATTCAACCGAACGTCATTGTATGCCGTACAGAATATGAATTGTCTGACGATATGAAGGCCAAAATCGCTCTCTTCTGCGACATTGATGAGAATGCTGTTGTTGAATGTCGTGATGCAGATACACTGTACCAAGTGCCATTGAACCTGCGTGAAGAAGGTTTGGACGAGATCGTGGTAAACCACCTGAAGCTGACTACTCCTGCACCGGATATGAGCGAGTGGGAAGGGCTGGTAGACCGGATTAACAAGCTTGAGCGTACAGTGGAGATTGCCATTGTAGGTAAATATGTGGCTTTGCATGACGCTTATTTGAGTGTTGTTGAATCGTTGTCCCACGCAGGATTCGCATCCAATGCTGATGTGAAGATCCGTTGGATTCACTCCGAAGATATTACCGATGAGAATGCGGGAGATCTTCTGCATGGCGTAGGAGGAATTCTCGTACCTGGCGGCTTCGGGGATCGGGGTATTGAGGGTAAAGTATCGGCGATCCGTTATGCCCGCGAGAAAAAAATCCCGTTCTTCGGTATTTGCTTGGGTATGCAGGTTTCTGTTATTGAATACGCCCGTTCCATCATTGGTTTGAATGGGGCGAACAGTTCAGAGATTAACCCGGCTACGGAATTCCCGGTAATTGATCTGCTGCCTGAACAAAAAGATATCGAAAACCTGGGTGGTACGATGCGTCTTGGTCTGTATCCATGTAAACTTCAGGAGGGCTCACTGGCAATGGCTTGTTATGATGACGAGCTGGTGTATGAGAGACACCGTCACCGGTATGAGTTTAACAATGAATATCGTGAAGCGATTGAAAAAGCAGGTTTGGTCATCTCGGGTACATCCCCGGATGGACGTCTGGTTGAGATCGTGGAGCTTCCGGGACATCCGTGGTTCCTGGCAGTACAGTTCCACCCGGAATTTACTTCCCGTCCGAACCGGCCCCAGCCTTTGTTCCGTGAGTTTGTGAAAGCTTCTTTGGAGAGCATTGGACAATAATTATAATTCATTAAGATATATAACGGGATGCTTCAGGTAACCGATACGGTGCCTGGAGCGTCCTGTTTTTTTACATCGAGATGGGCGAAATTGGTTTTCGACATTTTGCGAAGGAAGCAGGATTTTAATGGAAGAGGTAGAATACTTATCATGACGACTATGGGAGAGTTATCCAGATTCGGTGATGTACATGTTTTCCTAATTCTAGGAGGTTAATCAGTGGAAAATAAAAAAGTATTGATTGTTGATGACCAGAATGGCATTCGAATCCTTTTAATGGAAGTGTTCGGCAGCGAAGGTTACAATACTTTCCAAGCGCCCAATGGGAAAATTGCCTTGGAAATTGTGAATAACGACAAGCCTGATCTCGTGCTGCTCGATATGAAGATTCCCGGTATGGACGGCCTGGAAATTCTGAAACATATTAAGGAAATTGATCCGGATATTAAAGTCATTATGATGACGGCCTATGGAGAACTGGATATGATCAAGGAAGCTACGGACCTTGGAGCACTCATGCATTTTACGAAACCGTTTGATATTGATGAGATGCGAGTGGCTGTCAATATGCAGCTTCGAAACGACAAGGCGAATAAATGCAGCTGAATCCTGTAGATACAGGATTTTTTTGCGTGTAGAAACCTCAAGAGTGACTAATAGATATGCAGGGTATCTAGGTCAGGCTTCCGGGGAATATTGGAAATGGGGACGTCATCATGCGGTGTCTATGAAAACTGTGCTGCAAAGCACAGCATTTTTGCAAATGCTTGTTTAGTATTTGACATGGGATGTGGTATAATAAGCCCGTATGTGATTTCGGCTAAAAACCATAGACACAACCCAACACCCCTAGGAGGATTGAAACCATGCCATTAGTATCTATGACAGACATGTTGAACAAAGCGCTCGAAGGAAAATATGCAGTTGGTCAATACAACATCAATAACCTTGAGTGGACTCAAGCGATTCTTGGTGCTGCTGAAGAAGAGAAATCCCCAGTAATCTTGGGCGTATCTGAAGGTGCAGCACGTCACATGGGCGGCTTCTACACTGTAGTTAAAATGGTAGAAGGGCTCATTCACGACATGAAAATCTCCGTTCCAGTTGCAATTCACCTGGACCACGGTTCCAGCTTTGATAAGTGTAAAGAAGCGATCGATGCCGGATTTACATCCGTAATGATCGATGGTTCCCATCACTCCATCGATGAAAACATCGAAATGACTAAAAAAGTTGTTGAATATGCACACGCTAAAGGCGTTTCTGTTGAAGCCGAAGTAGGTACTGTTGGCGGACAAGAAGACGACGTTATCGGTGGTATCATGTACGCTGACCTTAACGAGTGTGTACGTATCGTTAAAGAAACAGGTATCGACACATTGGCTCCAGCTCTTGGTTCCGTACACGGTCCTTACCATGGCGAGCCTAACTTGGGCTTCAAAGAAATGGAACAAGTTCGCGATGCAGTTAACGTTCCATTGGTACTGCATGGTGGTACGGGTATCCCTAAACATGATATCGACAAAGCCATTTCCTTGGGTACTTCCAAAATCAACGTAAACACGGAGAACCAAATTGCTTTCGCAAGAGTGGTTCGTGAAGTGCTTGCAGCTAAACCGGATGCTTACGATCCACGTACATTCATCGTACCAGGCCGTGATGCAATCAAAGAAACCGTTAAAGGTAAAATCCGCGAGTTTGGTTCCAACAACAAAGCGTAATTTATCTTCACCAGTTCCATACTGTGTAAGTGGGAAGAACACCGCCTAGCCGGTGTCTTTCCATTTTCACACCTTATTTCTACATCGAAAGCCATCAGCACGTATTGCCGTTTATCGGCTGCAAAACACGTAGGGGGACATTAAGCTTTATGGAAAAATTATTGATTAGTGGCGGACGTCCGTTACAGGGAACTGTAACCATAAGCGGCGCCAAAAACAGCGCCATTGCGCTTATTCCTGCAGCATTGCTTGCCGAATCAGAAGTCGTGCTGGACAATCTGCCGCTTTTGAGTGATGTGGCGGTTTATGCGGAAATTTTGGAGGAACTCGGAGCTCATGTAACTTGGGAAGGCAGTCAGATGAAGATCGATCCTTCCGATATCAAATCCATTCCCATGCCAAACGGCCCTGTGAAGAAGCTTCGTGCTTCGTATTATATGATGGGTGCATTGCTTGGGCGTTTTAAAGAAGCAACCATTGGTTTACCCGGGGGCTGTAACTTTGAGCCTCGTCCGATTGATCAGCATATCAAAGGATTCGAAGCGCTTGGCGCAACCGTAACAAACGAACATGGCTCCATTCATTTGCATGCCAAAGAGCTGCGCGGAGCAAAGATTTATCTCGATGTAAGCAGTGTAGGTGCAACCATTAATATTATGCTGGCGGCTACTCGTGCCAAAGGCTCTACAATTATCGAAAATGCGGCTAAAGAGCCTGAGATTATAGATGTAGCAACACTTTTGAATTCCATGGGTGCCAGCATCAAGGGTGCAGGTACCGAGACGATTCGTATTGAAGGTGTGTCCGAACTTAAGGGCTGCCGCCATTCGATCATACCGGATCGCATCCAAGCGGGCACGTATATGATCGCTGCAGCAGCAACACGTGGAGACGTCCTGATTGATAATGTTATTCCCAAACATTTGGAGGCATTAACGGCTAAATTGCTTGAGATGGGTGTTGGCATCGAGGAATTGGACGAAAGTATTCGTGTCATCGGAAAACCTTCCTACAGTCACGTCGATGTTAAAGCGCTTGTCTATCCCGGCTTCCCAACCGACTTGCAGTCGCCGATGACCAGTGTATTAACGCAAGCGACGGGCGTGAGTGTCCTGAGCGACTTTGTGTATAGTAACCGATTCAAGCATGTTCCTGAATTGGTACGGATGGGCGCCAAAATTCGTGTCGAAGGACGTTCGGCGATCATTGAAGGCAGTGCGCTGAATGCAGCCAAGGTAAAAGCATCTGATCTTCGTGCTGGTGCAGCGCTGGTGATCGCAGGTCTCACCGTCAGTGAAGGTGTGACCGAAGTGACAGGCGTTGAATATATCGACCGTGGGTATGATCATCTGGTAACCAACCTGCGCCTCCTGGGTGCAGATGTATGGCGCGAGACGGATTAATCCAACCATGCTCTGCAAGATTAGTGTGATCAAATGATTATTTTGAAAGTACTGCATATCCTTTCAGTAATTGGGCAAACCTGTTTTAATAGAGTTCTCAGTCTCTCCGGGATAGACGAAATGTTTCTGTTTCCGATACCGGAGGGTCTTTTTTTGAATCAGACTTCATATGGCTGTAAGAACATCATTTCCTTTTCCCTAAACCCCGGTTTTGTTTGAACTGCGCTCCATAGCCGGTCTAACCGGATCGAACGCCTCATGTACTCGTGTTCACTCACTAGCGGATTATGCCGAATACTGGCCATCCCGCCCGGAAACTTACATTCAAAGACAAGTATTTGCATTATAACAGTTACATTCCGTACAATGGACAGAAGAGATTGGCAGAACGATGCTGGTCTTATAGCCGGACATCTAGCGAAACTATCCATTTCACGGACTTATTAATTGAATAGGTGGTTATTATATGGATCTACAAATTTCCGATTTGGAAGAAATGAAACTCACGGACCTTTACAAACTGGCCAAAAAATATCAAATACCCTACTATGGCACATTAAAAAAGAAAGAATTGATTTTCGCCATATTACGAGCTCAAGCTGAACAAAGTGGTTTGATGTTCATGCAGGGCGTGCTCGAAATTTTACCTGAAGGTTATGGATTCCTTCGACCTATTAACTACCTGCCAAGTACGGAGGACATCTACATCTCGGCCTCACAGATTCGCAAGTTCGATCTTAGAACAGGTGACCTCGTCTCGGGTAAGTGTAGAACACCTAAGGAAAACGAGCGATACTTCGGTTTGTTGCAAGTCAACGCTGTCAATGGTGAGAATCCATCAGCGGCTGCGGAGCGACTTCACTTCCCGGCTTTAACTCCACTGTATCCGCAGAAGAAATTGGTTCTCGAAACATCCCCCAACCATTTGTCCACACGTATTATGGATGTGCTCGCCCCGGTCGGACTGGGACAGCGCGGATTGATCGTAGCACCTCCCAAAGCAGGTAAAACACTTCTCCTCAAAGAAATTGCCAACAGCATCTCAACCAACAATCCTGAAATTGAACTATTTGTCCTGTTGATTGATGAACGTCCGGAAGAAGTAACGGATATGTCGCGTTCGGTTAAAGGGGAAGTTGTGTCTTCGACATTTGATGAACTACCTGAGAACCATATCAAGGTTGCGGAATTGGTACTTGAACGTGCGCTTCGTCTGGTTGAGGCCAAAAAGGATGTCGTTATCCTGCTGGATAGCATTACGCGTCTTGCCCGTGCATATAACCTGGTTATTCCTCCATCCGGTCGTACACTTAGTGGTGGTATCGATCCGGCTGCATTCCATCGTCCGAAACGTTTCTTCGGTTCTGCCCGGAATGTAGAAGAAGGCGGAAGCCTGACCATCCTGGCAACTGCATTGATTGATACCGGATCACGTATGGATGACGTTATTTATGAAGAATTTAAAGGTACGGGTAATATGGAGCTTCATCTGGATCGTCGTCTTGCAGAGCGTCGTATATTCCCGGCGATCGACATTCGTCGTTCCGGTACCCGCCGTGAAGAAGTGCTTCTGAGCAAGGAAGAACTTGATACGATCTGGGCTATTCGCAAAAATATGAATGATTCACACGACTTTGTCGAAAGCTTCTTGAAGAAACTTCGTAACAGCAAAACGAACGCTGAATTCTTGGCGGCATTTGATACAGCTGGCAGCAGTCCAACGAGCAATTCCGGAACAACTACGACTCGGCGTTCGCCAAGACAGACGGCAGCATCGGCAACAACGACCTAGAATTGCAGTAGATATTTAACTCGAATGTTGCAGCATTGCTGCTGGAATTACAATAAACTCGTCGTTTGGCTCAACCCATTAGATGTGAGGAGAACATCATGTATTTAGTATACGCAGATGAAAAAGGTAATGTATTTGATCATCCATCCCTGTACGGGCTTGCCCGCAGCGGAGATATGATCGTCGAAATTATGGAGGATGAACTCATTCCTCTGCCAGAGGGTGCAACACTGGTTGGACTCCCGAGTACACGGCCTATTGGTATGGACCCGGATACCGGTGAAATGCTGCCAATGCCTAATGACACACAGGCAGTAGGAGCCTTGCTTCCGCAAGGTTTCACCCGTTTGTGTCTGCCGGGGTATGTGAAGACAGATAAGGAGTACAAATTACCTTTGTTCGGATATTCCGCGGTAGTTTGGAAAGATGGTGCGTTCTACGTCACTGCCCAGATGTCGGACAGTCCCGAAAAGTGGAATCCATTAAATTGTGACCGCGATGATGTGCGCTCAGGGGTTAAACGTCTAACGAAGCAGTATCCTGAGAACCGTCTCTATACTCATCTGTCCAATTGTGCTCTTGGATATGAGTGTCTGACTTCGTCCAACACGTTTCTGAATCGTTGGGAAGGTGGCGTGCCCGTATCGTATTCCTGTAATGCGGGCTGTTTCGGATGTATCTCCGAACAACCGGATGACAGTGGATTTGTCTCTCCGCAAACCCGGATGAATTTCCGTCCGCGTGTAGATGAGATCGTTGATGTGATGCTGGAGCACTTAAAGACGCCTGAATCGATCATCAGTTTTGGGCAGGGTTGTGAAGGTGAACCTTCCACACAGGCCAAACTGATTATTGAAGCCATTCGTGAGGTGCGTTCCGTAACCGACATGGGGTATATCAATATTAATACCAACGCAGGTTTGAGTGATCACATGAGAGGCATTGTGGATGCAGGCCTGGATTTGATGCGAGTGAGTACAATTAGTGCACTGGATGACCACTACAATGCTTATTACAAACCGCGTGGTTATACACTCGCGAATGTGGAGAAATCGATGATATACGCTGCGGAGCAGGGTGTATATACCTCGATAAACTATCTGATCTTCCCGGGAGTAACGGATCGGGAGGAAGAGATTGAAGCCATGGTGGAGTTTGCCCGTAGAACCAAACTGCGTTTGATTCAGATGCGGAATCTCAACATTGATCCGGAGAGTTATCTGGACTTAATTCCACCAGCCCAAGGGGATATCCTGGGGATGAAACAAATGCTTGAGATCTTTAAAGAAGAGTTGCCTGATGTTGTTATTGGCTCATATACACATGTTCCACCAGCAGGAATGGCACGTCCAAAACGTTTGATCACCTCCTCATAACATTGGATTGCAACCAGGATTAGGCCGTGTTATAATCTTCGATGTTGTGTCATTTACTCTGGGTCCGCTTGAGGCTCAGGGCGGAAAGAGGTGAAAGAAATGAAAGAAGCAATTCATCCTAAATTCACTGTAGCCAAAGTATCCTGCGCATGTGGTAACTCATTTGATGCAGGTTCGGTGAAAGACGAACTGCGTGTAGAGATCTGCTCTGCTTGCCATCCGTTCTTCACAGGTAAACAGAAATTTCTTGATATTGGCGGCCGTGTGGACCGTTTCAAGAAAAAATACGGAGTCTAATTCAGCAACTCTTAACGAGTGGTCAGCTAATTGTATCAAAACGCCCCTGCCCATTTGGTAGGGGTTTTTATATACCGAATTTCTATCTTCCTCCTTTGGTTGCAATTTGGATAACCTTACGTTATACTATTTCTTACCGTGCTAGATGGGGAGGTAGCGGTGCCCTGTAACTCGCAATCCGCTATAGCGAGGTTGAATTCCTGCTAGAGGTTTTGTCGATGTGAGGTTTGGTCCCTGAACGTGGTGTTGACGGTTGGGTCCTCCGCAATGAGTACTCATGAACCTGGTCAGGTCCGGAAGGAAGCAGCCATAAGTGAGATCACTCTTGTGCCGGAGGATTGCCTAGCCCGAGCTATTGTTCAGGGGTGCCACTTGGATCGCAAATATCGATAGCAGGTGCACGGCTTACCATTTAAATGTAGGGACCTTTGCAGTCGTATGTATGCAGGGGTCTTTTTGATATGTCTTAAAAAAACCATGCATGAATGAGTCAGATAAAGTTTGGATTCACCCCAGAATATAGTATAATGGGGGAACGACAAAGGACTCGAATGCGAAGTGGAAGGAAGGTAACGCATCATGGAGCATATCGCGTTATACCGGGCTTGGCGTCCCCAGTCGTTTCAAGATATGGTGGGGCAACAGCATATTATTCAGACCTTGCAGAACGCGATTCGTGAACAGCGAACTTCCCATGCCTATTTGTTTAACGGGCCCAGAGGAACAGGGAAGACAAGTGCCGCCAAGATTTTGGCCAAAGCTGTGAACTGCGAGCGCGGGCCTGCGCCTGAGCCTTGTAACGAGTGTGAAACTTGCCGCAGAATTACAACCGGCGCTGTAATGGATGTTCAGGAGATTGATGCGGCATCTAACCGGGGTGTTGAAGAAATCCGTGATCTTCGGGAAAAGGTTAAATATGCCCCAACTGAAGTCCGGCAGAAAGTCTATATTATTGATGAAGTGCACATGCTGACGACAGAGGCATTCAATGCTTTGCTCAAAACATTAGAAGAACCGCCGCCACATGTGATGTTTATTTTGGCAACAACAGAACCCCATCGTCTTCCGGCGACCATTATTTCTCGCTGTCAGCGATTTGATTTTCGCCGGGTGTCCTTGGAAGAGCAGACAGCAAGGCTTACACTGATCTGTGAACAGGAAGGTATGGAAGCTGATCAGGATGCGCTCCAGTATATTGCTCGTCTGTCTGACGGAGGAATGAGGGACGCACTTAGTGTCCTGGATCAGATCTCTTCTTTTACAGAAGGAAAAGTAACCTATCAGCAGGTTATGGATATGACCGGAGGCATACCTTCGGAGCAGTTTGCCAAGCTTGCTACCGCTCTGCTCAAAGGTGATGTGGGTCATATTTTGCAGATGATCGAAGGCTTCATGCATGAAGGCAAAAGTGCAGACAAGTGCATGGAGAATTTACTGTATTATTTCCGTGATTTGCTTATGATTAAAATGGTACCAAATGCGGATAAACTGACGGATCGTGTACTTGATCCCGAGTCTTTTCGTGATATGGCGGAATCATTCACTAAGGAACAGCTGTTCCAGATGATTGATACGCTTAACCGGTATCAGAGCGAAATGAAATATGCAGTACAGCCGCAGACGTTATTTGAAGTTGCGTTGCTTAAACTGTGCAGTATTCCAGCGCAAGGGGAGGCAGCCAGTCAGGCTGCGGCATCATCTCATACTGCGCTTGCTGATGGTGGAGAGATCAACCGCTTGAAACAGCAACTTGCTGAGCTGGAGAAGAAATTAGATCGTGCGCTTAAAGGTGGTTTATCCGGAGGAGAGGCTGCATCCAATAGTCCCTCCCGTCCGGCAACACGAGCTCCAGTATCCAGAGGGAACTCGCCTGCGAAGCTTCCTGCACAGTTGGATCAGTATGTTGCGCGCAAGGGAGCCCCTGAATTCGTGGAGATCAGCAAAAAATGGAGTCAGATCCTGCAACGAGTGAAGGAAGAGAGGGTTACCGTTCACGCCTGGTTTGTGGATGGTGAGCCGGTATCATTGCTTGAAGACAACGTGCTGGTTGCTTTTAAAAACAACATTCACCGTGAAACGACGGAGAAGCAGGCTAACCGCGAAGTCATTGAGCGGGTGTTGTCCGAACAACTTGGACGTCCGGCACGATTGGTGACGATGATGCTCAAAGATTGGACCGGAGCAATGGAAGGAGCTTCTGAAGCGCCAAAGGAGGACTTTAAGCTTGAACCTGAGCATGAAGACGGCGGTTCAGGCAACAAACAGCCTTGGATTGATGAAGCCATCCAGCTCTTTGGTGAGGACCTTGTAGTGATCAAAGAATAATGCGCATAGCGCGATAACTATAAAAAAGGAGATGAACAAATATGAACAACATGAACCAAATGATGAAACAAGTGAAGAAAATGCAGGAGCAAATGCTGAAAGCGCAAGAGGAATTGGCGGACAAAACAGTCCAAGGTACTTCGGGTGGTGGTGTTGTGACGGCTGAAGTTAACGGACACAAGAAATTGCTTGCTATCACGATCAAACCTGAAGCGGTAGATCCGGAAGATGTTGAAATGTTGCAGGATCTCGTTATGACAGCTGTTAATGATGCAATGGCCAAAGCGGATGAGATTGCCAACAAGGATATGGGCAAGTTCACAGGCGGCATGAATATTCCGGGATTATTTTAATTAAAAATTGATCCTGTCAAAGGAGACACAATCGATTGTATTATCCCGAACCAATAGCCAAGCTGATTGATGCCTTCACCCGGTTGCCGGGTGTGGGTCCCAAGACGGCAGCGCGTTTAGCTTTTCATGTGCTTAACATGAAGGAAGATGACGTTATTGATTTTGCCAAAGCGCTCGTCAGTGTTAAGCGGAATCTTCATTACTGTTCCATTTGCTGTAATATCACAGACACCGACCCGTGCCGGATCTGTCAGGATAAATCCAGAGATGTCTCTGTAATCTGTGTAGTTCAGGATTCAAAGGATCTGGTGGCGATGGAGCGTACCAAAGAATTTGATGGATACTACCATGTGTTGCAAGGATCGATCTCTCCTATGGAGGGAATTGGGCCGGATGATATCCGTTTGAAGGAACTTCTGACACGGCTGAGTGATGAACGGGTGAAAGAACTGATTCTGGCAACGAATCCGAATATCGAGGGTGAGGCCACGGCGATGTATATTTCGCGCCTGGTTCGTCCGTTTGAAATTATGGTAACGCGGATAGCTCATGGGCTGCCTGTAGGCGGCGACCTGGAGTATGCAGATGAAGTGACTCTTTCCAAAGCGCTAGAAGGGCGCAGGGAAATGCGGTAGGTAAGATAGTCTGTGCACAGTACTGAGAATGTGCTCAATCACGGATCGTTTTTCTATAAAGTATAAAATAAGTTTGAATTGCGGAGAGCCTGTGGGCTCTCTTTTTTTTGTTCAATCTAGCTGACGCGGTTCTAAGTTTGTCCTTTCCCTGGTATGTATGAGAATATGCTGTGCTAATCAGGAAGGGGAGAGCTTATGTTTATATGGCGAAATGCACGTAGCTCTGCAGAGAAGCGTAACAGATTGCGGGAAGAGTTAGAGGAGGAAGAGATTTATTCAGATATCCAGAAAGCCAAATCAGAGTGGGAACGGGCTGTAAGACAGTTTGAAGAGGCTCGGGGAGAGGATGAGATTGATTATGCCATCTATGTGCTGGAGGCAGCGGAACGTAAATATCAGATTCATTTGAAGCGTGCCAAGCGCGCGGGAGTGAAGAGGGCGGCTAATTTAGCAGACCGGGGGATGAGCGTTTAAGTTGCGATAAGACATTTAACTATAGGGAGTGTTAGATATGAAGAGTCTTATTCTGGGGAGTATATTGGTTGTATCCTTGGTAGGATTAGTTATTGTTGTATTCAGAAAACGGCTGGGGTTATCCTTCTTTACATCATTTGGCATTCATCTGGTGTTAGCTGCAATAGGAATATATATCGTCAATTATTCAGGTTGGATCACTGGAACATACATCCCGCTGAACCCTGTAACAATAGGTACTGTAAGCGTTCTGGGGTTGCCAGGGGTAGGGTTATTGTTGGGATTGAAAATTTCTTTATTTGGGTAGTTGACTCACTGGATATTTGTATGATACATTATATCTCGTTGCTTTGCTTGCTTGGTTAAATGCTTTTGAGGAAATGAATGAGTTCGTTAAGAACTTGAAAAAGAATTTCAAAAAAAAGCTTGACTGAAATGAATGAAGCATGGTATATTATAAAAGTCGCCGCTGAGAGAAAATGGTGACGAAAAAGAAAGAAAATAATCAAGTTTGATCTTTGAAAACTGAACAACGAGTGAGTAAACATTCTGCTTGCAGAATGAACGCGAAAGTTTGAGACAAGCCTTGGCTTGAATCAACTGGAGCACAAATGAGGTTTTTTTAATCTCGTCAGATTCAAAATGAGCTTATCGCTCTTTTCAATACTTTATTGGAGAGTTTGATCCTGGCTCAGGACGAACGCTGGCGGCATGCCTAATACATGCAAGTCGAGCGGAGTGGATAGGAAGCTTGCTTCCTTGATACTTAGCGGCGGACGGGTGAGTAACACGTAGGCAACCTGCCCTCAAGCTTGGGACAACTACCGGAAACGGTAGCTAATACCGAATACTTGTTTCCTTCTCCTGAAGGAAACTGGAAAGACGGAGCAATCTGTCACTTGGGGATGGGCCTGCGGCGCATTAGCTAGTTGGTGAGGTAACGGCTCACCAAGGCGACGATGCGTAGCCGACCTGAGAGGGTGATCGGCCACACTGGGACTGAGACACGGCCCAGACTCCTACGGGAGGCAGCAGTAGGGAATCTTCCGCAATGGGCGAAAGCCTGACGGAGCAATGCCGCGTGAGTGATGAAGGTTTTCGGATCGTAAAGCTCTGTTGCCAGGGAAGAACGTCCTTGAGAGTAACTGCTCAAGGAGTGACGGTACCTGAGAAGAAAGCCCCGGCTAACTACGTGCCAGCAGCCGCGGTAATACGTAGGGGGCAAGCGTTGTCCGGAATTATTGGGCGTAAAGCGCGCGCAGGCGGTCATTTAAGTCTGGTGTTTAATCCCGGGGCTCAACCCCGGATCGCACTGGAAACTGGGTGACTTGAGTGCAGAAGAGGAGAGTGGAATTCCACGTGTAGCGGTGAAATGCGTAGATATGTGGAGGAACACCAGTGGCGAAGGCGACTCTCTGGGCTGTAACTGACGCTGAGGCGCGAAAGCGTGGGGAGCAAACAGGATTAGATACCCTGGTAGTCCACGCCGTAAACGATGAGTGCTAGGTGTTAGGGGTTTCGATACCCTTGGTGCCGAAGTTAACACATTAAGCACTCCGCCTGGGGAGTACGGTCGCAAGACTGAAACTCAAAGGAATTGACGGGGACCCGCACAAGCAGTGGAGTATGTGGTTTAATTCGAAGCAACGCGAAGAACCTTACCAGGTCTTGACATCCCTCTGATCGATGCAGAGATGTATCTTTCCTTCGGGACAGAGGAGACAGGTGGTGCATGGTTGTCGTCAGCTCGTGTCGTGAGATGTTGGGTTAAGTCCCGCAACGAGCGCAACCCTTATATTTAGTTGCCAGCACTTCGGGTGGGCACTCTAGATAGACTGCCGGTGACAAACCGGAGGAAGGTGGGGATGACGTCAAATCATCATGCCCCTTATGACCTGGGCTACACACGTACTACAATGGCCGGTACAACGGGCTGCGAAATCGCGAGATGGAGCGAATCCCAACAAAGCCGGTCTCAGTTCGGATTGCAGGCTGCAACTCGCCTGCATGAAGTCGGAATTGCTAGTAATCGCGGATCAGCATGCCGCGGTGAATACGTTCCCGGGTCTTGTACACACCGCCCGTCACACCACGAGAGTTTATAACACCCGAAGTCGGTGGGGTAACCGCAAGGAGCCAGCCGCCGAAGGTGGGATAGATGATTGGGGTGAAGTCGTAACAAGGTAGCCGTATCGGAAGGTGCGGCTGGATCACCTCCTTTCTATGGAGAATCGTTTCCCGAGTGGAAACATTCAAATATAAAATCTAGCCAAGTCGGCTATTTACTCACTCGTTGCTCAGTTTTGAGAGCTCAAACTCTCAAGCGTTTGGTGGCGATAGCGAAGGGGTTCCACACGTTCCCATCCCGAACACGACCGTTAAGCCCTTCAGCGTCGATGGTACTTGGACCGCAGGGTCCTGGGAGAGTAGAACGCCGCCAAGCGTGACCCATTTTGGGTTCGAATATAATATATAATGTGGGCCCTTAGCTCAGTTGGTTAGAGCGCACCTCTGATAAGGGTGAGGCCGGTGGTTCGAGTCCACCAGGGCCCACCATTTTTACCTTAAAAAAATATATGGGGCCATAGCTCAGCTGGGAGAGCGCCTGCCTTGCAAGCAGGAGGTCAGCGGTTCGATCCCGCTTGGCTCCACCAACAAGATTTTACAAGCTTGTTCTTTGAAAACTAGATATCGAAACGAAATTTTGCGAATTAGAACATTCCTTTAAACTGATCTTGTGTAAACAAGTGAAGTGTTTATAAGGTAGATTGCATGAGCGAGTGATCGAAATGGAGCGACTTTTGGCTTTGGACGTAGTCCAAAACAAGCGGAGCGACAGCTCGAACACGAGCGATATGGTTAAGCTACTAAGAGCACACGGAGGATGCCTAGGCGCTAGGAGCCGATGAAGGACGTGGCGAACAACGAAACTGCCTCGGGGAGCTGTAAGCAAGCTTTGATCCGGGGGTGTCCGAATGGGGAAACCCAGCTGGGGTAATTTCCAGTTACTCACAACTGAATACATAGGTTGTGCAGAGGCATACCAGGGGAACTGAAACATCTAAGTACCCTGAGGAAGAGAAAACAATAGTGATTCCGTCAGTAGCGGCGAGCGAACGCGGAGAAGCCCAAACCAGAGAGCTTGCTCTTTGGGGTTGTGGGACGTCTCACATGGAGTTACAAAGGAGCCGATTAAGCGAAGAGGTCTGGAAAGGCCCGCCAAAGAAGGTAAAAGCCCTGTAGTTGAAAGTCTGCTCTCTCCGAGACGGATCCCGAGTAGTGCGGGGCACGTGAAACCCCGTATGAATCCGGCAGGACCATCTGCCAAGGCTAAATACTTCCTAGCGACCGATAGTGAAGCAGTACCGTGAGGGAAAGGTGAAAAGCACCCCGGAAGGGGAGTGAAATAGAACCTGAAACCGTGTGCTTACAAAAAGTCAGAGCCCGTTTTAGGGGTGATGGCGTGCCTTTTGTAGAATGAACCGGCGAGTTACGTTCCCGTGCAAGGTTAAGGTGATGAGCCGGAGCCGCAGCGAAAGCGAGTCTGAATAGGGCGAGTTAGTACGTGGACGTAGACCCGAAACCGGGTGATCTACCCCTGTCCAGGGTGAAGGTGCGGTAACACGCACTGGAGGCCCGAACCCACGCATGTTGAAAAATGCGGGGATGAGGTGGGGGTAGCGGAGAAATTCCAATCGAACTCGGAGATAGCTGGTTCTCCCCGAAATAGCTTTAGGGCTAGCCTCGGAAAACAGAGTCGTGGAGGTAGAGCACTGATTGGGTGCGGGGCCCGCAAGGGTTACCAAGCTCAGTCAAACTCCGAATGCCATAGACTTACTTCCGGGAGTCAGACAGTGAGTGCTAAGATCCATTGTCAAAAGGGAAACAGCCCAGACCATCAGCTAAGGTCCCCAAGTGTGTGTTAAGTGGAAAAGGATGTGGAGTTGCCCAGACAACCAGGATGTTGGCTTAGAAGCAGCCACCATTGAAAGAGTGCGTAATAGCTCACTGGTCGAGTGACTCTGCGCCGAAAATGTAACGGGGCTAAACACACCACCGAAGCTATGGCTTGATGCTTTGCATCAGGGGTAGGGGAGCGTTGTATAAGGGTTGAAGGTGTACCGTAAGGAGCGCTGGACATTATACAAGTGAGAATGCCGGTATGAGTAACGAAAAGATCAGTGAGAATCTGATCCGCCGAAAGCCTAAGGGTTCCTGAGGAAGGCTCGTCCGCTCAGGGTAAGTCGGGACCTAAGGCGAGGCCGAAAGGCGTAGTCGAAGGACAACAGGTCGAAATTCCTGTACCACCGTAAGCCGTTATGAGCAATGGGGGGACGCAGCAGGGTAGTGACGCGGACTGATGGATGTCCGTCTAAGCAGTGAGGCTGATGTGTAGGCAAATCCGCACATCGATAAGGCTGGGCTGTGATGGGGAGCGAAAATTATAGTAGCGAAGGTCATGATCTCACACTGCCAAGAAAAGCCTCTAGCCAGGTGATGGTGCCCGTACCGCAAACCGACACAGGTAGGCGAGAAGAGTATTCTAAGGCGCGCGGAAGAACTCTCGTTAAGGAACTCGGCAAAATGACCCCGTAACTTCGGGAGAAGGGGTGCCCCGGTAGTGTGAATAGCACGAGGGGGCCGCAGTGAAAAGGCCCAAGCGACTGTTTAGCAAAAACACAGGTCTGTGCGAAGCCGTAAGGCGAAGTATACGGGCTGACGCCTGCCCGGTGCTGGAAGGTTAAGGGGAGTGGTTAGGAGCAATCCGAAGCTGTGAACCGAAGCCCCAGTAAACGGCGGCCGTAACTATAACGGTCCTAAGGTAGCGAAATTCCTTGTCAGGTAAATTCTGACCCGCACGAATGGCGTAACGACTTGGGCGCTGTCTCAACGAGAGATCCGGTGAAATTTTAATACCTGTGAAGATGCAGGTTACCCGCGACAAGACGGAAAGACCCCATGGAGCTTTACTGCAGCTTGATATTGAATTTGGGTACGATCTGTACAGGATAGGTGGGAGCCTTTGAAGCATGAGCGCCAGCTTGTGTGGAGGCACCGTTGGGATACCACCCTGATCGTATCTAGGTTCTAACCTGGTACCGTAATCCGGTGCGGGGACAGTGTCAGGTGGGCAGTTTGACTGGGGCGGTCGCCTCCTAAAGAGTAACGGAGGCGCCCAAAGGTTCCCTCAGAATGGTTGGAAATCATTCGAAGAGTGCAAAGGCATAAGGGAGCTTGACTGCGAGACCTACAAGTCGAGCAGGGACGAAAGTCGGGCTTAGTGATCCGGTGGTACCGCATGGAAGGGCCATCGCTCAACGGATAAAAGCTACCCTGGGGATAACAGGCTTATCTCCCCCAAGAGTCCACATCGACGGGGAGGTTTGGCACCTCGATGTCGGCTCATCGCATCCTGGGGCTGAAGTAGGTCCCAAGGGTTGGGCTGTTCGCCCATTAAAGCGGTACGCGAGCTGGGTTCAGAACGTCGTGAGACAGTTCGGTCCCTATCTGTCGTGGGCGTAGGAAATTTGAGAGGAGCTGTCCTTAGTACGAGAGGACCGGGATGGACGTACCGCTGGTGTACCAGTTGTTCCGCCAGGAGCACCGCTGGGTAGCTATGTACGGAAGGGATAAGCGCTGAAAGCATCTAAGCGTGAAGCCCCCCTCAAGATGAGATTTCCCAGTATGTAAGACCCCTTGAAGACGACGAGGTAGATAGGCTGGGGGTGGAAGTGCAGCAATGCATGGAGCTGACCAGTACTAATCGGTCGAGGGCTTATCCAATTGCAGGTTGTAAGACGCAAATTTCGTTTCGAATCTAGTTTTCAGGGAGCAATCCTTGTGAGAACTGTTTATGATTGACTATTTGGAGAGATACCCAAGTGGCTATAAGGGGACCCTCTGCTAAGGGGTTAGACTGCGTAAGCGGTGCGAGGGTTCGAATCCCTCTCTCTCCGCCATCTTTACCTTAAGATGGACAAGCAATCAAAACAAAGTTTTATTAATATGGCGGTGTAGCTCAGCTGGCTAGAGCGTACGGTTCATACCCGTGAGGTCGGGGGTTCGATCCCCTCCGCCGCTACCATATTACCCAGGAGGCTTAGCTCAGCTGGGAGAGCATCTGCCTTACAAGCAGAGGGTCGGGGGTTCGATCCCCTCAGCCTCCACCATATACGCCGGTGTAGCTCAACTGGTAGAGCAACTGACTTGTAATCAGTAGGTTGGGGGTTCAAGTCCTCTCGCCGGCACCATTAATGCCTGGAACCGTGGTGTAGTTGGCCTAACATGCCTGCCTGTCACGCAGGAGATCGCGGGTTCGAATCCCGTCGGTTCCGCCATTAATCCCAAAAAATTAAATAAGGCTCGGTAGCTCAGTCGGTAGAGCAGAGGACTGAAAATCCTCGTGTCGGCGGTTCGATTCCGTCCCGAGCCACCATTTAATCCTGGAGGATTAGCGAAGTGGCCAAACGCATCAGACTGTAAATCTGCTCCCGTACGGGTTCGGTGGTTCGAATCCATCATCCTCCACCAGTTTTTTTGAGTCATTAGCTCAGTTGGTAGAGCACCTGACTTTTAATCAGGGTGTCGAAGGTTCGAGCCCTTCATGACTCATCTTTCAAAAAGAGTGTTACATCACTATAATGATGTAACACTCTTTTTTTTGTTATAAAAAAATTGGAGTGAAAGGCGAGGCTTCGCAAGGTGTGATAAAATAATAGAAAAAAGCAGAGTGGTGGCGTTCATTACATGAAGCTCATACCTGATTTAAAATTTAAAATCGAAGCCATTATAGGCACTACCTTGAATGATTCGGAGATAACTATAGAAGCATGGAATCAATCTGACAAGAACAATGAGGATTATATATATTTTGAAATTGGGAAGAACGAGAAGGATGGAACGCTCTTATGCTGGAGCTGTTCTGCTGAGTACATTACGCCTGAAGTACAGCGTTTAATTGAGCTTCTCATTAGTAATAATGGAGAATCACTCGATCAAGAAAAACCCACGATTTATGAAAATGATAGAGAACAGCAACTCGCCGAACTGGGTCATTGGCTTCGGCAACAGATAGAGTATCCCGGCAAGCAAGAGCCTGTACCTGATCATTTTCAATTGGCTGTAGAATTGAATTCAGAGAAAATCCTGTTTTTGCTGCAATGTGAGACACCCGATGCGCATCGTATTCGTTCCAAGGAACTGAACAAGTTGCTGGAAAGCTATTTTGGCGAAGAAATTATGCTGATTCCTTTAGGGGAGCAAGAGTGGCTCTTTTTGGGCGATGAACAGATTGTTACAGGAGAAGCCGAAGAGGATACAACTGAAGCCAGGAAGGATTTACTGAATGCCTTTTGCCTGGGGTTGTACGAACTAGTGGCCAGCGAGTGGGCGGGAGTATTCCATTTGTCGGCATCATTACCTTGTATCCCCGCAAAACAATTGTCCTCGGTAACAGCACTCCTTGAGGAAAGTGTTCACTTGGGGAGATCGTTCCATGTTGCACAGCACATCCATCTTCCTTGGGATCTTCATCTAGAACGTTTGGTGGCGTGCATTCCAGAACAGCAGCGTCTTCGTTTCATCAAGGAAACAGGCAAAGGTACGGTATTGTTTAATGACAGTGAAACTCTTGCAACCCTGGAGACCTTTTTCAGTCTGGATTGTAATGTCAGCGAGACAGCAAAGCGACTCTTCATTCATCGAAATACCTTAGTATACCGTTTGGATAAGATCAAACAGGAGATTGGATATGATGTGAGGAACTTTGAAAGTGCTGTTCTGGTGCGGCTTTTACTACTTATGTACAAAGTGACGAAAAAGCTGTGATATTTTTGTGCAGTTTGCGAATAGTCAAACACCATGCTAATAGGTTAATATAAAAATACAAAATGTATTCGATTACAAAATGATCTCTCTGAGGAGGCAACAATCATGGCTGGTGTACGTTTAGAGCATATTTTCAAAAAATACCCGGGTTCTGATAAAGCAACAGTAGTTGATATTAACCTGGACATTAAAGATAAAGAATTTCTGGTATTGGTAGGTCCGTCCGGTTGTGGTAAATCAACAACACTGCGTATGATCGCAGGCCTTGAGGAAATTTCTGAAGGTAAACTCTATATCGGTGACCGTGTCGTTAATGATGTTGCACCTAAAGACCGCGATATCGCGATGGTATTCCAATCCTATGCCTTGTATCCGCATATGAGCGTATATCAAAACATGGCGTTTGGTTTGAAATTACGTAAAGTGAAAAAAGATGAGATCGACAAACGTGTACGTGAAGCAGCTAGAATCCTGGATATTGAACATTTGCTTGAGCGTAAACCTAAGGCTTTGTCCGGTGGTCAACGTCAGCGTGTCGCTCTGGGACGTGCGATCGTCCGTGATCCACAAGTGTTCTTGATGGATGAGCCTCTCTCCAACTTGGATGCCAAACTGCGTGGTCAAATGCGTGCTGAGATCACTAAACTTGCGAAACGTTTGGAAACAACGGTTATCTACGTAACGCATGACCAGATCGAAGCCATGACGATGGGTGATCGGATTGTTGTTATGAAGGATGGTATCATCCAACAAGCAGCTTCTCCGGAAGAGCTTTACAACCTGCCGGCTAACCTGTTCGTAGCTGGTTTCATCGGTTCCCCGACAATGAACTTTATTTCGGGTAAACTCGCTGAGCAAGGTACTAGCATGCATTTCGTAGCTCCTGGTGTGGATGTTGAGATCCCGCAAGGTAAAGCGCAAGTACTGAAATCAAGAGGATACATTGGCAAAGAAGTGATTCTGGGTGTTCGTCCAGAAGATATTCACGAAGAGCCAGTATTCCTGGAAGCATCCCCGAACTCTGTATTTTCTACTCACGTAGATGTAACAGAGAACTTGGGTCACGAAATGCTCCTCTACTTGAGCGGTGTAGGTAACGACACTACAATCGCACGTGTAGACGGACGTTCTAACACTCGTGATGGTTCCACAGTTAAAATGGCAATTGACATGAACAAGGTTCATATCTTTGACAAAGAGACTGAAGTGAACGTTCTCCTTCAAGACTAATTATTACTGGGATTCCTCGGGTATAATGGAACCTGTAATTTAACGCAATCATACATTGTAATCAGAGCCCCTTCCGTTATTGCTGGAAGGGGCTTTTTTGACTCATGAACGGGCAGAGTCCACGATTGCATTCAGCCCGGAATTCATTTAAGATTATTTGAAGGTTATAGAATGGATGGGTATACTGAGAAATTCTATAACTGTAAGGAAAACGTCTGTTAAAGCCTTAATAATGGAATTGAATGATGCAAAATGCTGATGTACATAGAGGGACAGCGAATGCTGAAAGGAAGAGACAAATGGCGAAAAAAGTGAAAGTATCTGAATTGGTACAGCAGTTCCAATTGGAGGTTGTTTCTGGATCCCACGGACTGAAAAGAATCATTACCGTAGACGATTTGAACCGTCCTGGCTTGGAGATGGCCGGTTATTTTGAATATCATCCGCAAGAACGGGTACAGCTCCTTGGTAGAACAGAGTTGGCTTTTTTTGCAATGTTGCCAGAAGATGAACGCCGTGACCGGATGCAGCGGCTCTGTACAGAAGAGACGCCTTGTATTGTAGTGACCCGTGGACTCGAAGTTCCACAGGAGCTGATTGATATCAGTGAAGAACAGAACCTGGCCGTGCTTCGCAGTAATATGGCTACAACGATTCTATCCAGTCGTATCACAGGCTTCCTTGAGAGTAAACTTGCACCAACAGCAACGATTCACGGTGTATTATGTGACGTTTACGGGGTAGGGATGCTGATTACGGGAAGCAGCGGTATCGGTAAGAGTGAAACGGCGTTGGAACTGGTCAAACGCGGCCACCGACTGATTGCCGATGATGCGGTAGAAATTCGTCAAACGTCAGACTTTCAGCTTCACGGAACAGCACCTGAGTTGATTCGCCACCTGCTCGAAATTCGCGGAGTCGGTATCATCAACGTAATGACGTTGTTCGGAGCAGGCGCAGTACGTAATAACAAACGAATTACATTGGTTGTTCGTCTGGAAGCTTGGCAGCAGGACAAGCAGTATGATCGTCTCGGTTTGGATGAAGAGACCACTCGTATCATTGATACAGACGTACCTCTTGTAACGATTCCTGTTCGCCCGGGACGGAACTTGGCTGTTATCATTGAAGTAGCAGGAATGAATTATCGTCTGAAACAGATGGGGCTTAATGCTGCGTTGCAGTTCACTAACAAGCTGACAGCAACCATTTCAGAAGATATGGAAGATATGGATTAAGAAATATTATATAGAGACCAATTGTTGATATGCTTACTCCTATATCTGGGATGGGAGCATGCGATAATTGGTTATGCGTGTAAATGAGTGAATTTATAGGAGTGTGAATGAATGGATACATTATTACTATTGAACCCGATTGCGTTCTCCATCGGAGCGTTAAAGGTTCACTGGTACGGGCTTATTCTTGGAACAGCGGCACTTGTAGGGTTGCTGCTCGTGATCCAGGAGGGCAAACGGTACAGAATTCCGCAGGAAGTGTTTATGGACATGGTTCTGCTGGGCGTACCTTCCGCCATCATTGGTGCCCGTATATACTATGTGGCATTTAAGTGGGATGATTATAAGGATAATTTCTGGGATGTTTTTAAGATATGGAATGGTGGTATCGCCATATACGGTGCACTGATTGGTGCAATCATATGTGCAGTGATTTTCTTTCGTCGTAAAGGGTATAATTTCTGGCGCATGGCAGATATTTGCGCACCAGGGCTGATCGTTGGACAACTGATCGGACGTTGGGGTAACTTTGTGAATCAGGAGGCCTACGGCGGTCCTGTAGAAGAGACGTTTTTGAGAGATAGGCTTCATTTGCCGGACTTTATCGTTAATCAGATGAACGTGGAAGGTGTGTTCCATCATCCTGCGTTTTTGTATGAATCGATGTGGAGTCTCGTTGGTCTGGTCCTGCTGCTCGTTCTGCGTCGTCAGAAGTTTCTGCGTTCAGGCGAACTGTTCATGTCTTATTTTATCTGGTACTCGATTGGTCGTTTCTTTATCGAAGCTTTACGTACCGACAGTCTGGGCTTTCAGGCGCCGCAATGGGTTGCTTCAATGGTGGATGGTTTATGGTCCCCAATGACGGCTATGGGCTTCGAGCAAGGATATCTTGATCCAGCCTACGGTAATGTGAGAATCTCACAACTGCTCGCTATTGGTATCATTATTGCTGCCGTTGTATTCATTGTAGTGAGAAGAATGACAGGCAAAGCAGATGTGCGTTATAGCGATCCGATCGTATCATCCAAAGTTCCATCGGAACCATCCGATGATATGATGCATACAGGTCCGATTGCAGGCAAAGAGGACACGGTAACCTCAGTCCCTCTCAAAGAGGAGCATAAGCAAGCTGAAGATAAAAAGGAGTAATGCAACATGATTGACACGGTATTGTTTGATTTGGATGGAACCATTATTGATACCAATGAACTGATTATCAACTCTTTCCTTCATGTCATGGAGGGGTTGCAGTTGTCTACCCCATGGACACGGGAACAGATCATTCCACATATGGGTGGTACACTCGAGAATCAGATGCGTACGTTCTCCGGTAAAGAGGATGTTACCGAGTATGTGAAAGGATATCGAGCGTACAATGATGTGCATCATGAGGCGATGGTTCAGCCATTTCCTCATGTGATTGAGGTTGTTGAAGCTCTTCATCAGGCTGGGATTGTGATGGGGGTTGTTACAACGAAGATCCGTCCATCCACCCTTAAAGTACTGGAGCGTTTTGACCTGTTGAAGTATATGAAAACGATTGTGACCGTGACGGATGTGACGCATCCGAAACCGCATGCTGAACCTGTACTGAAAGCCATGGAGGAACTGGGTGCCGACCCTGCCAGAACGTTGATGGTTGGTGACAGTCCGGTTGATATTCAGTCGGCCCAAAATGCGGGTGCACTCTCAGCAGGCGTTGCTTGGTCTCTCAAAGGAGAGACTGTATTGAACGGATATAGACCCGATTACATTTTGCATGACATGAAGGACTTACTTGCGCTTATCCGTATTGAAACGGAACATTCATGAGAAAAGTAACCCGCTATCCAGTGGACAGCCATAACGCACTTTGGCATATCTACAAGACAGTGAGTCCGTGGAAAGGTGTACGTAACTTCATCTGGATTCAATTATCACGGTATTGTCCGATTCTTCCGGTGAAGAATTGGATCTACCGTCGAATGCTGGGCATGAAGGTAGGCAAACATACGGCATTTGGGCTAATGGTGATGGTGGATGTGTTTTTCCCAGAGAAAATTACGGTCGGTGAAAACTCCGTCATCGGTTACAACACGACGATTCTGGCTCACGAGTATCTCATTAAGGAGTACAGGCTTGGTGAGGTGATTATCGGAGAAAATGTGCTGATCGGTGCAAATTCAACCATCCTGCCGGGTGTGACCATTGGAGATGGAGCCGTTGTGGCTGCTGGAGCCGTTGTACATAAGGATGTAGCCCCAGGAGCTTTTGTTGGAGGGAATCCACTGCGTGATCTGTCGCGCTCCGATGTTTCAGGGGATGAGATCGTCGTCAAGACAGATGAACCTGTTCAGGGGCGTTTGGAATAGGAGAACGAATCACAAAAAGTTCATTCAAGAACAGTGTAAGAACAGAACAAGAGCAAGAACAGTGGATAACAGATCAAGGATGGAACAAGAGAACTTGATGGCTGGAAACAAGGTAAGGATTTGTCTGGAACAGATCTGGGACAGGTCTTGCACAGACGATAAAGAAGATAACCGGAATTGGCTCAGTCAGTAGACGGCGATTATGCCGAACTAATGAAGAAGTGAAGAAGTAAGGAAGCTGCTGAATGGCAGCTTTTTTCGTATATAAATATCGTTACGGAAGACTAGAGAAATCGGGTCAAAACAACATGTCCATGCAAGGATGACAAAGCACCAGTATTGTTGACGGTGAGGAGGCATTCATGTTATCATATCCCATATCCTTTAGTTTGTTAGCACTTTACCATACGAAAGTAATTATCGCAAATAAAGCATAAAAAAGAACGAAGTGAACAGAATGGCAGGCTACCTTGTGACAACAACAATATGAACTGGGGTTTAAAGATAGAGTGGGAATTTACACTACATAAATCCTGTTGAAATAGAATATGTACTATTTTTAAACTACTGACTCGGGGTGAATAATACCAATGTCCAAACCAAAAGGCTTTGAAAAACCAACAGGTTTTCGTGACTACACGCCACATGTGGTGACTAAACTGCGAACCATCGAGCGCAATGTACTGGATTGCATGGAACGCTGGGGCTACCGTCAAATCATAACACCAACAATCGAATACTATGATACTGTGGGTGTAGCCAGTTCCACATCGGATCGCAAATTGTTTAAGTTGTTGAATAACCGAGGTACAACGCTGGTGCTGAGATCAGATCTGACGGCTCCAATTGCACGAGTGGTTTCTTCTTTGTTAAAGGATGAAGAGCTTCCACTGCGTCTGTCCTATCATGCCAATGTGTTTCGTTCCATTGAAGAGGAAGCTGGACGTGAGGCTGAATTTTTCCAAACGGGTGTAGAGCTTGTTGGAGATGATTCGCCAGAGGCGGATGCAGAAGTCGTTGCGCTCGCGATAGCCTCTTTGCAGGCAGCGGGGGTGTCTTCTTTTAAAATAGCGATGGGTCATATGGGATTCCTGAACGGATTACTGGAGGAAGTTATCCCAGGTCAAACGGAGCAACAGGAACAGCTAAAAGAGGGGTTGCTCGGACGTGATTATGTCGGCTATCGCCAATCTATTGAAGCATTGGATCTGGAGCCGAACCTGAAGGAGCAGCTTGAAGCAATCTTGCGTCTGCGCGGTGGCAAAGAAGTATGCACACACGCGACAGAACTTAGCTCAAGTGATGAAGCAGCACAATCGATCGCACATCTGTGTGCGGTATTCGAGGTGTTGGAAGCGTACGGGGTATCCGAACACGTGCTGATTGATCTGACGATGATTGGTGACTTTTCTTATTATACGGGCATGACGTTTGAGGGATATGCAGCAGAACTGGGATCACCAGTGTGCAGTGGCGGGCGATATGATAACCTATTACAGCAGTTTGGGCGTTCGTTGCCAGCCACAGGCTTTGCGCTTAAAACCAACCGGATTATTGATGGGGTACACGGAATTACTATTGAAGAGAAGAAACCTGTATTGATCCAATATAGTCCGGAACGCCGGGCCGAGGCTCTAACGGAAGCTTCGAGACTACGCAGCATCGGACAAAACGTAGTAACGTCTCTGCTATCCGAGGGTGGAGCAGATACTAGCACGGCAAAAGTTGGCGCTATAACTGGTGGGAAGACGATTCAGGCTGAACAGGTTATCACGTACGCATCTGAAGAAGGAGGACGCTGAGATGTCGGATATTTTGAAGGTTGCCATGCCGAAGGGCCGAATCTATAAAAAAGCCTCCAAATTGTTCCGCGAAGCGGGCTTGGATATTCCCGTGGACGTGGACGATACACGCAGACTGGTGATTGAAGTGCCAGAAGCCGGAATGGAATTCATCATGGCGAAGCCTGTGGATGTGCCAACCTATGTGGAGTATGGTGTAGCGGATATCGGAATCGTAGGCAAAGACGTACTGCTTGAGGAAAATCGGGACGTGTATGAGCTGTTGAATCTGGGAATTGCCCAGTGCCGTATGTCTGTTATTGGTCTTCCAGACTGGGAGCCAGGCATCCAGCAGCGTGTTGCTACAAAGTATCCAAGAATTGCCTCACAGTATTTTCGGGAGCAGGGACAGCAGGTGGAGGTTATCAAGCTGAACGGTTCCATCGAACTTGCGCCATTGATTGGTCTGGCGGACCGAATCGTCGATCTGGTGGAGACTGGACAGACCCTGCGAGAGAACGGACTGGTTGAGATGACAGGAATTCTGGATATCACGAGCCGCCTTATCGCAAACCGGGTAAGTTATCGGATGAAAAACGCTCGAATTCAGGCATTATGTGATGCTCTACAGCACGTTATTCCAGCATCGAATGAAATGTCGACAGGAATTCTTCGAGGATAAATCATTGATAAGCAATCAAGGAATGTAGGAATAAGGGACCAAAGAAACGAAAGCAGAGAAAGAATTAAAACGAACAGAAGAAGCGAAAGAATCAAAATAAGCGAACGAATCAAAAAAATAAGATAATCGTCAGAGAAAAAATAAGGGACATAAGAAACGAATCAGTCATATGAATGACAGGCATTACAGGGGATAAGGAGGCTGGACGCATGAAAATTGTACCTGCACGGGAGTTTGATCTGAAGCGGGAAGTGGAGTACGGCACACCGGAGCAAAATGAAACGGTACGGCGTATTGTTAGTGACATTCGCCGTGAAGGAGATGCGGCCCTGCTGCGTTACACGGAGCAGCTGGACCGCACGAAGCTGACGGCCGCGGAATTACGCGTGCCGCAGGAAGAGCTGCAGGCGGCTTATGCAGCCGTGGAGCCATCCTTTGTGACGGCGATTCGGCAAGCCGCCGCCAACATTCGTGCGTTTCATGAGAAGCAGAAACGCAATTCGTGGATGGATTGGCAGCCGGACGGCAGTCTGCTGGGCCAGGTAATAAGGCCGCTGAAGCGGGTCGGCGTCTATGTACCTGGCGGCAAAGCAGCGTATCCATCGTCTGTGCTGATGAATGTGATCCCGGCACAGGTGGCAGGCGTGCCGGAGATTGTTCTGGTGACGCCGCCGTCCACGAATGGCGGCGAAGGCGTTAACCCGTATATTCTCGTTGCTGCTGCGGAAGCAGGCGTTAGCGAGATGTACCGGGTTGGCGGCGCACAGGCAATCGCCGCCCTTGCTTACGGCACAGAAAGCATTGCCCCGGTCGACAAGATCTGTGGACCGGGTAATATTTACGTGGCGCTCGCGAAGCGCGAAGTTTTCGGCGCGGTCGATATCGACAGTATCGCCGGGCCGAGTGAGATTGTGGTGCTCGCCGATGATACGGCGAATCCGGTGTATGTCGCCGCCGACCTGTTGTCGCAGGCGGAACATGACGAGATGGCATCGGCCATTCTCGTCACGAATTCGACCACGCTGGCGGAAGCCGTGCAGGGCGAAGTGCAGCGGCAGCTCGATGTGCTGCCGCGGCGGGATATCGCTGCTGCTTCCGTGGAGCAGTATGGTGCCATTATTGTAGTCGATTCCATCGATGAGGGAATTGATGTGGTGAACCGGCTCGCACCAGAGCATCTGGAGATCATGGTGCAGGAGCCGATGGCTTACGCTGGCCGGATCGAGAATGCCGGAGCGATTTTCCTAGGTCCGTACAGTTCGGAGCCGGTAGGGGATTATTTTGCGGGACCGAATCACATTATTCCAACCAATGGAACCGCCCGGTTCAGTTCACCGGTGGACGTGGATGATTTTATCAAGAAATCGAGTTTGATCTATTATAGTAAGGAAGCGCTGCTACAGAACGGAGCAGCTATTATAGAACTGGCCCGCCATGAGGGTCTTGAGGGACATGCCCGTGCAATCGCTGTACGGTTAGAACAGGAAGGAAAGGTGGAATCAGATAATGGATAAACAAAACAATGGTGTGGAACTTGAAAACAAAGGTGCTGTGCGTCAGGCAGAGGTTGATCGCAAAACAAACGAGACCAATATCCAACTGGCTTTTGCCGTGGATGGAACGGGACAATCAACGATTGAAACGGACGTACCTTTCCTGAACCATATGCTGGATCTATTCACGAAGCATGGACAATTCGACCTGAACGTGCAGGCTCGCGGAGATATCGACATCGATGATCACCACACGGTTGAGGATATCGGAATCTGTCTGGGACAGACCTTGCGCGAAGCATTGGGTGACAAACGTGGCATCAAGCGTTACGCCAGTGTTTTTGTACCAATGGATGAAGCACTCGCTCAGGTCATTATCGATGTGAGCAACCGTCCTCACTTTGAATATCGGGCAGAATATCCGTCACAGCAGGTAGGCAGTTTCTCCACGGAGCTGGTGCATGAATTCCTGTGGAAATTGGCGCTGGAAGCGCGGATTACCTTGCATGTCATTGTTCACTACGGCCAGAACACACACCATATGATTGAAGCAATCTTTAAGGCATTGGGACGTGCGCTGGATGAAGCCACAATGATTGATCCGCGCGTAACGGGTGTGCCTTCCACGAAGGGAGTGCTGTAGACGATGGCGATTGCAATTGTCGATTACGGTATGGGGAACCTGCACAGCGTCGGCAAAGCGGTCGAACGTCTTGGCTACGAAGTGCTGGTCACCGGTGATCGGGATGTTATTCTCGGAGCGGATGGTGTGATTTTGCCGGGCGTAGGTGCCTTTGGTGATGCAATGGTTCATCTGCGGGAGAGTGGACTGGATACGGTGGTGAAAGAAGCCGCTTCAGGACCCAAACCACTGCTCGGCATCTGTCTGGGCATGCAGCTGTTGTTCAGCTCCAGTGAGGAGCATGGAGAGTACGAAGGTCTGGATATTTTGCCAGGTAAAGTGGTACGATTCGCACCAGGAGAACTGAAGGTTCCCCATATGGGCTGGAATCAATTGGAGTTCCTACACGCCGAAAACCCATTATTCAGAGGGCTGGAGGCATCTCACGTCTATTTTGTCCATTCCTATCATGCGCTTACTGAAAACAGGGATGATCTGCTGGCAGTGACGGATTACGGACATCCGGTTACAGCCATTGTAGGCAGAGGATCAAACTTCGGCATGCAGTTCCACCCGGAAAAGAGCGGAGAGCTTGGCATGAAGTTGCTTGGTAACTATTTGGCTTTGACAGGGGCGCCTGTGCAGAGATAAAAGTACCATGGTGTAAGAGCACACTAGGGCTAGTGCAAGAAAACAAAGGTATAGTCCAAACCAAAGGTATCAGCTATTTTTCACTTCATATGATCAGAGACGGAGTGCTGCACTGTTATGCATGTTAATCTATTGAGTGCTGGGCAGGAAGCTCCGCTCGTCTCTTCTAACCTATAGAATGTCTGAAATTAAACGCGCGGTTACGAAACTGTACGTACAATATGAACCATATCGTCAGTATGTAATTAAGCGTACAAATCTTATCAATAATCAGGAGGCCTTGTATGTCATCTTTTATCCTATATCCGGCGATTGATATCCGGGACGGCAAATGTGTAAGACTGGTGCAGGGAGATTATAATCAGGAGACAGTGTATAACGATGACCCGGTTCAAGTGGCTTTATCCTGGGAGAAGCAAGGCGGTACATACGTTCATCTGGTGGATCTGGATGGAGCCAAAGCGGGTCATCCCGTTAATGATGAGCTGATCGGACGGATCGCCTCGGCTGTGAACGTACCCGTTCAGGTGGGTGGCGGACTTCGTACAGTAGCAGATGTAGAACGTTTGCTGGGTCTGGGTGTTAGCCGGCTTATCATCGGGACAGCAGCGATTGAGGATCGTGCATTTACGGAAGAAGTACTAGGACGTTACGGGGACAAAGTCGCTATCGGCATTGATGCACGCAACGGTTATGTAGCAACACGTGGCTGGTTGGAGACATCGGAGGTACAGGCTGAGGTGCTGGCGAAGGAACTGACGGCATATGGGGCTGAAACGTTTATTTTTACGGACATTTCTCGTGATGGCATGATGCAGGGTCCTAACGTGGAAGCGATTGTGTCTCTTGCCAAGGCGAGTGGCCGAACCGTTATTGCTTCCGGGGGTGTGAGTGTGATGGATGATCTGCTTCGTCTGAGTCGTCATGCGGATGATGGTGTGGGTGGAGCGATCGTGGGCAAAGCGTTATATACCGGCAGCATCGATCTGTCTGAAGCGGTCCGTGCAGTAAATAAGTAAAGGATATTCGGGTAGAGAGGAAGAGGTAGCATGCTGGCAAAAAGAATCATTCCCTGTCTGGACGTGAAGGACGGCCGGGTCGTCAAAGGCGTCAACTTCGTCAATCTCCGCGATGCGGGTGATCCGGTAGAGCTGGCGGCGTTATATGACCGCGAGGGTGCGGACGAATTGGTATTTCTCGATATCTCGGCTTCAGTGGAAGGCCGCGAAACGATGGAAGAAGTGGTACGGCAGACGGCAGGCGAGATCGCTATTCCCTTTACTGTAGGCGGTGGCATCTCCAAGGTGGAGGACATGAAGCGCATTCTTCGCGCTGGAGCGGACAAAATTGCAGTGAATACAGCAGCTGTACTTAATCCACAGTTAATTGCTGATGGCGCACGTCGTTTTGGCTCGCAGTGTATCGTCGTAGCGATCGACGCCAAGTATAACGAGGCTTGGGGCGAGTGGGAGGTCTATACGCATGGTGGGCGGAGACCATCCGGGATCAAGGCGCTGGAATGGGTTAAACAGGCTGAGAGCTTAGGCGCGGGAGAGATTCTGCTTACGAGTATGGACGCGGACGGAACGAAAGATGGTTTTGATCTGAAGCTGACGGCTGCAGTCTCGGAATCGGTGCGTATTCCTGTCATTGCTTCGGGTGGTGCGGGGAAGGAATCCCATTTCTATGATGTATTTACAACAGGCAAAGCAGACGCAGGACTGGCAGCAACGATTTTCCATTACAAAGAGATCGCCGTACCGGCGCTAAAACAACATTTGAGAGAACAAGGGGTGGAGATCCGTGACTAAAGTGAGCGATGAAATCAAGGAACAGCTATCCTTGGAGCAGGTTGTGGAGCACATTCGTTGGAGTGACGGATTGGTGCCTGCAATTGTGCAGGATGCAGATACTCGGGAAGTATTAATGATGGCTTATATGAATCGCGAATCCCTGAAGTTGTCGCTGGAATCCGGTGAGACCTGGTTCTGGTCACGTTCGCGTCAGGAGTTGTGGCACAAAGGTGCAACATCAGGCAATGTGCAGAGTATTATTTCCCTGAAATATGATTGTGACGGCGATACCTTGCTGGTTGAGGTAAAACCAAATGGTCCTGCTTGCCATACGGGCGAGGTGACTTGTTTCCATAATGAGATCATTGGCTTGCCCGTGAAATCGGCAGACAAGACTTCGGATGGAGCGGGTGCAGATGCCGATGCGACAATTTGCAGTTCCGAAAGCCGCTTCGAGGTATTGGCTGAACTGGAGTCTGTTATTGCAGAGCGTGAACGTGAGCGCCCAGAGGGTGCGTATACCACGTATCTGTTCGATAAAGGCGTAGATAAAATACTGAAAAAAATCGGTGAAGAAGCGTCCGAGACGATCATTGCTGCCAAAAACAAAGATAATGACGAGCTTCGTCTTGAGGTCAGTGACCTGATGTATCATCTGCTCGTTCTATTGCAAGAGCGCAAGCTGCCGCTGGACGACATTATGTCAGAGCTGAGCCGCCGTCATGAACGGCCTCGCCGCGATTAGGAGGCGAGTCTGTGCGTATAGATTATCACACACACCATGAGCGGTGTGGACATGCCGTTGGCAAACTGGAAGAATACGTGCAGCGTGGTGTGGAGATCGGACTATCCCAGATTGGATTGTCTGATCACATGCCATTGTTGCATGTAGATCCGGCTCAATATTATCCGGAAATGGCGATGCCTATGGATGAACTGCCGCGTTATGTGGAGGAATGTTTCTCGCTAAAAGAACGTTACCACGGTCAGATTGATGTACGTGTTGGTCTGGAAGGTGACTATATTGAAGGTTGGGAAACGGAAATCCGAGCAATTATTGAACGTTATCCATGGGACTATATTATTGGCTCCGTTCATTTCCTCGGGGAATGGGATATTACGGACTTCCGCCAGACCCATCACTGGGAGGGCAAAGACGTACTGGAAGTATATCGTCAGTATTACGATGCCGTAAGCAAGGCGGCCGCCACGGGCATGTACGATATTATGGGCCATACGGATGTCATTAAACGGTTTGGCTTCGTTCCTTCAGCGGAGCAGACAGACGAACGTATTACATTAGAGAACGCAGCTCTGCAGGCTATTGCAAAAAGTGGTTGCGCCATGGAGCTGAATGCTTCCGGGTTATCGAAGCCTTGTGCTGAGATGTTTCCCAGTCGCAGGATGTTGACGGAAGCTATACGATTGGGTATTCCATTAACTATGGGCTCTGATGCCCATGATCCACTGAAGCTGGGGGATTACTTGCCTGAAGCTGAGGCCCTCTTGCGTGAGCTGGGCTGTACGGAGCTAGCTGTTTTTGAAGGCCGTCATCGCTCGTTCATTTCTTTAAATGTATAAGGCAGTGGAGTATAATGGGGGTAGGAAATAACCTTTTAGAGGTAGTTCAAAAAGTCCGCTTTTGATTACGAAGGATGCCTAATGGCATCATCAGCATCGAAGCTGGAATTCAGCCGAAATGTCCGTTGCTCACGTAGTTTTTCCTACGCTCCGCTACTCCATTTCTAGCTTTATCCCATCTTCTCGGTACTGAAAACCGCTCTTTTTGAACACTCACTTTTAGACTGATAAGGGATTATATAGGGACTTCAACCCTCGGGAGGACATTATGCAGCATTCGTTACGTATTTTTTCCGGTTCATCGAACCCTAAGCTGGCAGAACAGGTATGTGACAAGCTGGGAGTACAACTGGGCAAGATCAAGCTGTCCCGGTTCAAGAGCGGAGAAATATACGTCCACTATGAAGAAACGATCCGTAATTGTGATGTGTTTCTGGTACAGTCGTTGTCTCATCCAATCAATGAGATGTTTGTCGAACTGCTTGTGATGATTGATGCTGCGAAGAGGGCTTCAGCGCGTACGGTGAACATCATTGTTCCCTACTACGGATATGCTCGTCAGGAGCGTAAATCGGCTCCGCGTGAGCCAATCTCGGCCAAGATGGTTGCGGATGTGTTAACTACCGCTGGTGCAAATCGAGTGGTGACTATTGATCTGCACGCGGCAGCGATCCAGGGATTTTTCAACATTCCAGTTGATCATATGACATCACTGGACTTGATTAGTGATTATTTGATGAGCAAAGGGATTGAGAAGCCTGTTGTTGTCTCCCCAGATGCAGGTCGGGCGTCCATGGCAGAAAAATTGGCGAATCGGTTGGATTCACCGTTTGCCATTATGATCAAGAAACGGCCAAGCCATAATGAATCGATCATTACCCATGTCATTGGAGATGTTGAAGGTCGTACACCGATTATTATTGAGGATCTGATCGATACCGGAACGACCATTCTGAATGTCGTGGAAGGATTGAAGGAGCGTGGCTCCAAAAATGTATACGTATGTGCAACACACGGTCTGTTCTCAGATGGAGCACTAGGAAAACTGAATCATCCCTCCATTGCTGAGGTGGTTGTCACAGACTCTATAGCACTTCCGGATGACCATCCCGAGTGTTTCAAAGTGTTACCTGTTGCTCCGATGCTGGCACAAGCTATTCGCATTATAGTGGATGGTGGCTCCATGGCAACGTTGTTTAAAGATTCTGGCATTTAATATTCTATGATAAACGGTGTTATTCCAGATTAACTGTTCCGTGTCTGAGTTGCTTGCCTGCTCAGCACGGTTTTTTGTATTGACCCTGTGAATTCAATTCTTACTTTGCTGGTCGGAGGCTTGTGCTATAATAACATAAAATCAGTTGTGATAGCGTTATCATTTGGGTGATCCAATCCCAGAGTTGTGACGGATGATGAACAGTAGAACCGCGGCTAATGAACATTGGCATCGTGGAGTGAGGAGTGGGGTCTATTGTCGCGTACTTGGTATTACCGGTTATTGTTTTCGTATTTTCCTATTTTCTTTCTAACCATGACTATACTCATCTTTATTGCGTTTGTTTTCATTAATGACGTCTCCAGAGAGGAAACGAGGAAAGCAGACCGTATCTCTTCCAGTTATCTGGCGACCACGTTGGATCGTACAATTCGGGATATTGAACTATCCGTAACGGAAGCGGTACAGAGCGAGCAGTCCTATAAGCTTTATTTTAATAATACAAATCAAATCAGTTCAGAAACCGTGTACAATATTGCACAGAGTTTGCGTGAGCTAACTGGTTCTTCCTCATGGATTCAATCCATCTATCTATATGACAAGAAAAATAAAAGTGTTTTAACCGTGAGTGGCTCCAGGGAAGTGGAAAGTTTTTCGGATAAGGCGTGGATTGATCAGATGTTGGGCGGATCTCTTGGTCCGGGCTGGCAGCCTGTCAGGGAAATGGAGGTAGACTTTATTCAACGCACCCCTGTTCGGGTGTTGACGGTGAATAAAGATATGCCTCTGCCTTTTGGCACAGAGGGTGCCCTAGTCATTAATATTAAGATGAGCAGCATCGAGCAGAGTGTGGACAGCATGGTGAATGGACAACTTTCCTTCATGACGATCATGGACCGAGACGGTAAAGTTGTATATAACGCACATTCCGATCATGAAGGCTCGGCAGATGGACAAGAGCTGAATAGTCTTTCCTTGGAAAGACTGGGCTGGACGCTATCCAGCGGGATCAAGGCGGGTAACCTGTTTGGTTGGGTATCGGTTGTGTCTTACGTGTGGATCGTTATTGCCATTGTGACTGTTATCTGTGCTATCATCTATATCGTTTATATTACTCGTCGTAACTATAAGCCTATTCAGATCATCATGAACCGGATCGAAGCTCATCAGATTCGTGCGTTGGAACAGTCAGGCACCCGTACCGATGAGATGAAAATGATTGACGGTGTGCTTGAGAATCTGATTAATCATATGATGGATTACGATAAGAAGAGCAGGGAAAATGCACTTTTACAACGTAGTAAGCTTTTTAATGCTTTGTTGCTTGGGGAACACATGGATCAAGCCGCGGAGCAATTGAAGGAGCTGTCACCGCTCAATGATGTGCATGATTCGTCACGCTTTGCCGTTGTGGTTGGTGAGATCAACAAGTATGAAAAGGGATTTCAGGAGCGGTACACGAGAGGCGAGCAAAACACACTGAAATTTGCCTTAATGAATGTCCTGCAAGAGCTGTCACGTAATACAGGAGTGCAATGCTGGGCAGAATGGGTCAGTGCAGATCGAATTGCAATCCTCTTCTTGTCGAAAGAAAACAGCGAAAACAGTAGCTTGGATATGTCAGGACAGATTCGCGTTGTGGCAGAGGAATGCCAGTCCTGGGTTGAACAGAATCTGCGTATTTCCCTTAGCTTCGGAATTGGGCCTATTGCTGAAGGCATAGGTTCGATTCGGGATTCCTATGCGGCAGCTGAGGCGGTGATGCAACGTAAACTGTTGATGAACGGGGACATAGGTCAGGGGGATTGCGGAGAACATCAGCATCCCTTGCTGGATACCTACACCTATTTGCAGATGATTGCTGACTTTGTTAAACGTTTCCGGATGTCGAGCACTCAGTGGCGTGATCAGCTGGAGGGGATTTTTACAGCGTTCGAACAGAACAAGCTGCCGGATGATGAGATTCGCTCCCTGATTCAGGCGATGTTACAGATGCTCAGCCGAGAAGTGGCCATGATGTCGGAAGGATTACAGGAAGAGCTGTCAGAAGAGCATATCAACAAGTGGTTACAATTGGTGGAAGAGGCGGAGACGCTCGAAGATGTCAAAGTTCTCTTGTTCGATAATCTGACGGATCTGTTCAGAACCTATGTGGCGGTAACGGAAACCAAGAGTTACAAAGCGATGGTTAACGAAATGAAAAATTATATTGAAGAACAGTTTGCGAATCCGGATCTTTCACTGAAACATCTGAGTGATCGATTCCAGATTACGGGCAAACATGCGAGTTATTTGTTCAAGACAGAATTTAACATGAAGTTTGTTGACTTTGTTACAGAGCTTCGCATGAAGGAGGCTGAACAGCTTTTGCTGAAAACGGATCATTCATTGCAGGACATTGCCCTGAAGGTAGGGTATGCGAACGGAATTACATTGGGACGAGTGTTTAAGCGGGTGACAGGTATTACACCAGGAGATTTTAGACGTTTGAAACGTGAACACCGAGGGTCCGAGTCATAACAAAAACACTTCGTTTGTTTGTACATCAGGATGAGGTACAGGGCGAACTCCAAGCAGTCACTCTCCATTTAGGAAAGTAGACATGCATGGGTTCGCCCTGTTTCCGTTGGTTTATCTGTAAGCTGAAAGGGGTACAACTATTTTCCGCAGGGGCACAGATGTATTCCCTTTTTGCTGTCCTCTGCGAATATGGGCAGTGCATGAAAATGGTTTATACAGCAACGGAAGGTGAATTAGGATGGAATTGCACGAAATGAGGCTCCAGCACAGGTTAGTCAAGGGGTTAGGAAAATAGTCAGTGTGCGAAAATAGGCATACGTATAAACCATAATCCTTGTGAAAGCGCTTCCGAAACTGGTTTATTGCAGAAGAGCGGAAAAATGTGAAATACTCTGGGCAAGCTTTAAACATTCACGCAAAGCAAAAGGGGATGACAAAATGACAAGAAAAGCAACCAAAGGGAGTCTGAAGAAATGGATGGGTTTGGCGCTTACGATGGTAATGGGCGTTTCTTTACTTGCGGGGTGCTCATCTGCATCAGATCAAGAATCAGCAGAAGGTGGTAATGGTGAGCGTGTTACCTTGAAGGTGGAGATTTTTGACCGTGGTAATAGCCCTTCACCGTACACGATTACAAACAACTATCTGTCTAAAATGATTCAGGAGAAGTTCGGCGATCCCAACAATATTGATGTGCAATTCGTACCTGTTCAGCGTTCCGAGGAAGTTACGAAGCTGAATGTCCTGATGGCTAGCAATACAGATGTCCCTGATATTGTCTTTGTTTATGACTCAAGCGTGTTTTATCGTTATGCCCAGCAGGGAGGTCTGACGGATGTCGGAGAATTGATTGATCAGCACGGACCAAACCTGAAGAAGTTCCTGGGTGAAGATACATTGAAGTTCGGGCAAGTGGAGGGACAACAGTTTGCCATTCCTGGTAAACGTGCCATCACAGGTCGATACAGCTCCTACATTCGTCAGGATTGGCTCGATAAGCTGGGACTGCCCGTGCCGAAGACCACAGATGAATTATATACAACATTGAAAGCATTTAAAGAAAAAGATCCTGGCCAGCTTGGCAGCAAAAACATCCCAATGGGTATGGCACTGGCTCCAGCTCAGTATGAAACACTGATTTACTCATTCATCAAACCTGTCAGTGGCGATCTGACTTATGGTCAACGGTATGAATTGCCACTCCATGAGGGCTTCAAGGATTCAATGAAGTTCCTGAACAAGCTCTACAATGAAGGATTGATCAGTAAAGACTTCAGTCTTGATGAAGATAAAGCGCAGTTAGGTAAGGATGTCCAAAATGGCAACATTGGCTACTGGTCTGAAGATGTCGATGCCATGTTCTACGGAGAAGGCACGATGGACAATTTGAGCAAAAATGTAAAAGACAGCAAAGTGCTGCCGGTTGATGTATACACCAATCCGAATGCAGACAACAAACACATCAAGTCTCGCTACGGTACAAACGGCATGTACATCATGATTCCGAAGAGCAGCAAACGCTCTGTGGAAGCCATTAAATATCTGGACTGGATGGCCTCTGAAAACAACCTGATCGACATCTACAGTGGTGTGGAAGGTGAGAACTATGATCTGGTAGACGGCATTCCGGTTGTGAAGGAAGATGCAACCCAGGAAGCGAAGGATCGTCTGTTCAGCGCAGGGGATACTGCCATTATCTCTAACGGTAAAAACATTGGTGATCAGGCAACGAACGAAAAAGCATGGATTTTGGGCTTCCCGAAAAATAATCAGGAGCTTCTGAAACAGTCCATTGATATTGCCAACACCGACACGGTGGGACCCATCGTCTTTGATAGACCGATTGAAGCAGAGATGAAATACAGCACAGCACTTAAAGACAAACTCGATGTCATTATCGTAAAAACAGCCATGGCAAAACCGGAAGAATTCGAAGCGGTGTATGAAAAGGAAATAGCTGATTTCATGTCACTGGGCGGCACAGAGCTGAAGAAAGAGCTTGAACAAGCCGTTCAGGAACTTGCTGCAAAATAAATAGCTCACCCTTCATGATATCAAGTTCGAAACAGATATGCATGCTACACTGCTTAACTTAGAAAGGAACGTGTGCCGCCAGCTTGGTTGGCGGCACAGCCGTTTCTTTGTTGATAGGAGGAAACCTACTTGACCATGACATACTTGAAAAGGTATTGGCAATTGTACCTGCTGATTTCCCTGCCCCTTATTTATTTTCTGATCTTTCGCTATGGACCGATGTACGGTGTGCAGATCGCCTTTAAAGACTTTAACCTGTTTCAGGGCATCAGCGGCAGTGAGTGGATCGGTTTCGATGCTTTTCGCGAGGTATTTGGGATGCAAGAATTCTACACCACATTACGCAATACCTTTATGCTAAATTTTCTTGACCTGATCGTTTCGTTCCCTGCACCAATCATCTTGGCCATTATGCTCTATGAAGTTCGATTTAAATGGTTCAAAAAAATATCGCAGACGATTCTTTACATTCCTCACTTTATCTCCTGGGTCATCATCGGGGGAATTGTATACCAATTGTTCGGTAATCAATCCGGTATGGTTAACGGTGTGCTGGAGAGCATGGGCTTAAATTCTATACCATTTTTGACAGAGAAAAATCCTTGGCTTGTTACGTACCTGTTCACAGGTGTCTGGCAAAGTGCAGGATGGGGAACCATTCTATATCTGGCCGCATTAACCGGAGTGAACAAGGAATTGTTTGAAGCGGCTGAGATTGATGGAGCATCGCGGCTGAAGAGAATCTGGCATATTACGTTGCCGAGTATCAAACCAACCATTGTGACTTTGCTTATTCTTAATCTTGGACATATGGTCAGCATCGGCTTTGATCGGCCTTATATTATTGGTAACACGGCCGTACGTGAATATTCCGATGTACTCAGTACCTTTGTATACAGAGTCGGTCTTGAATCAGGACAATACACGTTAGCAACCGTTGTCGGACTGTTCCAGGCAGTAGTGGGTCTGATCTTTGTACTCGGCTCCAACTATATTTCGAAGAAAGCAACCGGTGAAGGCATTTTGTAGATTGTCAAAGAACGAAAGATACGCCAATCGGCTTGTTTATATAGACCATCAGTAAAGGAGTTGTGCGCAAATGAGTGAACGCACCTCAAACCGGATTTTTGATATCGTTAATATCTCCTTTATTAGCCTGTTTGTTATATTTTGTCTGGCTCCGTTTCTGCACACCATTGCGATCTCGCTCAGCTCGAACCGGGCAATTACATCGGGTGAAGTGACGATTTTCCCGAAAGAATTCAACTGGGATGCGTATGGGCAGGTATTTTCTGATCAATCCATGATCTATTCACTGGGCTTTACGACTGTTCTTACGATCGCAACGACACTACTTTGCATGTTGTTTACCATCGCTGCTGCTTACCCGTTAACGAAGAAAAAGTTGAAGGGCCGCAAGCTCTTCATGTATGTGATCATCATTACGATGTTTTTCAGCGGCGGAATCATTCCTGAATATTTGCTGATTCGTGACTTAAATATGCTGAATTCCGTCTGGGCACTGATTCTGCCAGGTTTGGTCAGTCCTTTTAATCTGATTATCTTGATTTCCTTCTTCAGAGGCATTCCGGAAAGTCTGGAAGAATCCGCTGAGATTGATGGAAGTTCACATGTACACACGCTCTTTAAAATCATTTTGCCGTTATCCATGCCGGTACTCGCTACACTGGCCCTGTTCTATGCGGTGGGACGGTGGAATGGCTTCCAGGATTCCCTGATGTACATCAATGATCCGAAGCTGTACCCGCTTCAGCTGAAGCTCTTCCAAATGGTACAGAACAACATGGTAAGTGAGCTTACGTTGATGGAGGGTGCTAACCGTACACGACTAACTCCAGAGAGTCTCAAGGCAGCGACCGTTATTTTTGCAACTGTACCGATTCTCCTTGTTTATCCATGGTTGCAAAAGTACTTTGTCAGCGGTGCGATGCTTGGCGCGGTAAAAGGTTGAGTCAGGGCTGTCGGAAGAGGTTCAGCCAGAGGGAGGAGAAGGAAAACAGATGCAGCAACAAGATAAGGGCATATATTCGTTTTCGACATGCTGGAATATCAGAAATCATACCGTGGGTGAGGATATGATTCGGGAGATTACCGAACTTGGCTTTCGCCGGGTTGAACTCAACTATAACGTAACGAAGGAAATGCTCACGACCATTGAGCCCCTGATTGAGCGCGGTGACATCGGCATCTCCAGTGTTCATAACACTTTTCCACATGACCCTGATCCGGATTATGGTACGGATTCCGTACTGCTCGGATTCGAGGATGAAGTTAAACGCCAGCGAGCCATAGAACTACTTGTTGAATCGGCAGAATATGCTCATCGTTATGGGGCTGAAGCAGTAGTCGTACATCCAGGAGAGATCCCTTTCCCTCTGGATATCAGTAAGGAGCTTGGCAAGCTGTATAACGAAGAAGGGACCGATTCCCCGAAATATCGCAGCAAGTGGGAAGAACTGATGGAACGGCGGCAGGCATTCAGTTCAGGCTATGTACAAAAGATTATCGTTAGCCTGGATGAGGTCTGCAATCGAGCGGCTGCCAAAGGTCTGGATGTACGCTTTGGCATAGAGACGCGGTCCAGACCACAACAGATTCCTACGCTGGCAGAAGCCAAGACAATTATCACGGCCCTCAAAGGGGCTCCGGTTGGTATCTGGTACGATACCGGTCATGCGATCATGATGGACCGACTGGGCCTCTATGACAGTGTGGGAGAAATGCAGGGGCTGATGGATGATATCGTAGGTGTCCATATCCATGAGACATTGGGTCTCTCTGATCACTGGTGCCCTTATGTACACAGTAAGGATATGAGCTTCTATGATGCCTATCTACCCATGATCCGCCGGGCACAGGTGAAGGTGTATGAACTGAAATCGGCCTGCGAACCTGATGCAATTCATGAAAGCCACGATTTGCTGATGAAGAAGATGGAGCCGCTCGAAAGCTAAATGTGATGAGAGATAAGATCAGCTGGCTTGGGCTGCAAAGCGCGTAGCCGGTTGATCTTATGATTTTGAATGGAACTGTGACGAGAAATCAAAGCCCGTGTTCGTGGCATGGTGCTTTCAATTTGGCTGTAGTCAGAAAGGTGTATACTTCGCACATAGGGCAAATGCATGGGTATGGAGGGGGAACTGCATATGTACAGACAACTGGTAGAAAGCAATGACAGGGCGGTAGAACGGGGCGTAAACCGACAAATGCTTGATCCGGAGAGCCGCTACTTTGGTGGAACCATTGATCCGTTCACGGGCGTGGCTTGGGTCAACCACACCACTGGAACACCAACGGATATGTGTTATTGGGGCGCAGCCCTTTCCAATCCCGACTCGATGTACTATCGGGATGAGGCGTTGTTGGACAGACTGCGGTTGGCGAGCGAGTATGTACTTCGCCAGCAGCATGAGGACGGATCGATCTCACCCGGCTGGACCAACTACCATTCCCCACCGGATACCGCTTTTGTCATTGTAGGATATTCTCAGCTATACCAGCTCCTTGATCAGCAGGATTGGGCTCCTCTGAAGCCCGTACTGGACAATATGCGGTTGTTCCTGGAACGAACCATTCCAACGATGTTAACGGGAGGTTGTCATACGCCAAATCATCGCTGGGTGTTATGTGCTGCACTTGGTTTCCTGCATGATATTTTTGGTGTAGAGGAAGCTGTGCAGCGCGCAGAGCAATGGCTGGCTGAAGGGATGGATATTACACCGGACGGCGAGTGGACTGAGCGCAGCAATGGAATCTATAATGCTGTAAGTGATATCATGCTGATACATGCGGCAAGGTTGCTGGACCGCCCGGAACTACTGGAGCCGGTGCGTCTGAACCTACGCATGATGGTGTATCTCGTACACCCTACAGGGGAAATTGTGACGGATTATTCAGGTCGGCAGGATCTGGGCAGTATCCATGACTTGTCGTCGTATTACCTGCCTTATGCCATCTTGGCCAAGATGGATGCAGATCCGGTTTTTGCGGGCATGGCAGCCTGGGCAGATAGTACACTGACGGACCCGGGCGTATGCTCGGTCAACGCTCTCGTTAGATTGTTGCTGGAGCCTGAACTTCAACAGACCAGCGGTACGAAGGATGAACTCCCCGAGAAGTATGAGATTATGCTGAATGAGAATTTTGTGCGCGAGAGTTATCTGGGGCAGATGGAGAGAGCTGGCCATCATGGGCGTATCTCTCACAGTCGGATGCATACCGATTTTGGTGCTCCTGTGGCTCGTATTCGAGATGGCGGGACAAGTGTGACTGTGATGACAGAGATTCCTTCCTTCTTCGCCCTTCGACATGGTAAGGTACGTTTGCTCGCGGTTCAACTGGCTTCGTATTTCAACCCGGGATATGTACCGATGCAACAGATGACCCAATTCCCGTCAGGATATCTTCTATCGGGTGAGCAGAAGAAGGGCTACTACGGTCCGATTCCTGCGAATCTGCTACCGGAATCAGCTGCATCAGCGATAAGTCCTTGGTACTTGCTACCCCATCAGAGCCGTCAACTGACTCATGAGCAGACGTTCCAAGTAGGGGCAGAAGTGCTGCAAACGGAAACTGGCTGGACGATGCATCTCACAGGAAAGGAACCGGGGGACATGATGATGCAGCTGTCCTTGGTATTCGGAAGCGAAGGGGAGCTGACCTGTGAGGACGCGATTGAAACGAGTGAGGGGCACTACTTGTGGAAAGGCGGAACGTTGCGCTATACCTGTGGAGAAGACTGGATAGAGATGTCTGGGGGCGAACTGGGGCATCTGGCGGCAACGGTGCGGGAGGCGAAACTGCCTGACAAGTGCAAAGTTGTGCTGGTCAACTTCATGACTCCGTTTGATAAGACCATTCATATCGCACTTTCGCCATCTTCAAGTTGAATATTATGTAGTAGCTTATTTAAGGGTCATTTGGATGATATCCCATTTTAGCAATAGAATATTTAGTGTTCATTGAGAGCAATAATACTGAGATTCTTCAAGGGATACGGATGATGCAAGATTTGACCGTAGAAAACGATTCTGCGCTTAAAGATGCTATCTCGAAAATTCAAACAAAGCTTTTCAGTCTCAGTTTAATTCATTACTAAACTATATACCGAGCCCTGAGCTCGGTATATTTTTTTTGAGAATAATTACGGAAAATACCATGAATGAAAGATTTTATTTCGATGGATGGGCCCTAGCCTGGCCGCAGGATACAACGATGAATAGAGAGATCATAATAGCGATCAATGCATTTTATATAATAAATGCATTGATTAACTATTCACTTAGACTTAATAAAAAGGAATGATGAAATTTATTGCCATTCATAAAAATAATTTTTCCTTCCTGTGGCAGATATTAATACGAGACCTTTATACTATTTTTCATGATAACACCCATTATTTTGTATTTTTTTAAACTTTTGTGCGTTGTAAGCGTTTATATAGTATAACACTCCCAAATTTAGGCTGTTGGAGGGGCTATATTCTTGGGGGAATATAATAATTGGAGGTATTTCTTTGGAGAAAATAAAAAGGTTGTTGGTAGTTATCCCCTTGTGTCTTGCTTTATTAATGGTCCCTTTTTATTCAACCGCAAGTGCGGCAGTTGATACTAATTCCACATCAAAAAATATTATTCAGTGGGGATTAAACGGAGGGCTTTCATTTACTGTACTTGTCACAGTATCTTCATCATTAACATATTCATCTAAAGTTCAGTCAGGTTCGACATTGTATACTTATACAGAATCAAATGCAAGTGCATCTTCTTCAAGTAGCTATGGTCTAGCTGGATGTTCAACAACGCTGGGAATAAGAAAGTCCACTAATTTTGGGTCTCAGACGATTAGTCTACCTGTTCAAGGAAGCTATATTGTTTCACCCGGAACAGCTATTATAGGCTACAAATCTAATGGATGGTCTTATACTACTGATTCCCCATTTTCTGTGAACGTCGAAAATTACGGTGTTGCAACACCGAATATTGGTAAATGCACCGGTGGTGGAAGTGTTTCCGATTCGTTCAGAATATCACATTAGGAGGTACTACTTTTGAAAAAAAAATATATATCAATTATGATGGGCGTATTTGCTGCCTTACTATTGACAGGTTCAGTTATATATTCTCAGTCGACTATTCCAAAAGAACAAACTAAAGACGGATTTGATGAGATTCAATTAAGTCTTGAGAAAGAAAAATTAAATCGTAATTTAACAGCTGAATCTCCGTTGGTTGTGGGGGAAGGAATCGAAATTACAAGGGATAAATTTATCTTTTACAAGAAGAGTTCTGAGTTAATCAGTAGTCTTCAAAATAATAATAATCTAGTGAAGCAGGCTTCCCAAAGTGATGAAGATATTATCAATGAACTTATTAAATCAGAACTGACTGTACAAAATGCTAAAAACCTAGGACTTGAAGCAACAGCTCAAGAGATTGATGATGTTATTACAGCGGAAAAAGCTGCGTTAAACGATCCAGATCTAGATCCAGATAATTATTTAGTAAAAGAACTCATGTCGAATCGAATTAGAATAACAGGTTTAACAGAAGAAGAGTTTTGGAATAGTGAAGAAACAAGATATGGTTATGAAAAAGCTATTTTACTTGGTAAACTCTTTGATCAATTAGTAAAAGAAGGAACAATTAACGATATTACCGATTTTAATGAATATCAAACAGGGCTTTTAAACGCTTCCCAAGACAAACTAGAAATAAATTATGCTGCTATTAAGTAGTCTACTATGAAATAAAATCCATCGCGTACTAATTGGTCACTGGTCTTTAGTGGACATTGAAAAAACTGGATTGCGAACTGGCGTCGGTACTCTATCGGCGTCAGTTTGTTTAATTTACGTTGAGGCCTATGCCTGGTTATAAAATGAATGTATTTCTCGACTCAGATTTGTGCCTCGACTAGATTTAGATATCATATGGGAAAGAGTTTGTATAGAATGCTAGTGGGATAAGTTTTGGCAGCTATTCCTAACACTTATTTAGCATTTCATTCTTCCGTATATGTTGTTGAACATATCAGTTTTGATGGATATATTCTTTTTCTTCTGCCTCGTTGATCCAAGAGCCTGAATTTACTCTGCCCATGGTATTTCCGCTTCCATTTTTTATTCGTTAGATTGTGATTTCACAAGTGTTCACTAATCTTTCAGTAGGTCCACTTCCACACAATGTGAAGCGAGTATCTTCATTATTTATCTATTCTTAGTAGCTATATTGCCGCCCTTTAATCGCTATAAAAAATGCCCCCTAGAATCTCATCGAATAAACCAGAGGGTTTATTCTAATGCCATTCAAAGGGGGTATATTTAATTTCTATATAATTCTGTATGGGAATCTTAAATCTGCACTGAAATTATTAGCGCATTTCGATCATGCCCCGCAACCGGTCGTTTTGCACTTTTCAGGCCGTTTCATAAATATAAAGGATTCACTGCCTTGTTAAAGTGCGAAACTTTGCACAGTCCATTATATGTGTGCACTAATGTAACTTCAGTTGCTCTATTGCAGTTTCAATTGCTGTATTTAACAGAGGATTATCTTTTGTTTTACTCCAGTAAACGATGAGAACATTTTTTTTCTCATATAGAAAGGGGAACGTTGTAGAACTGGTACTTTCCATGTGTTTATTGAATTCTTTAGCCCCTTTTATACGATCCTTTTCAGAATTGAAGATATAAAAATGTATAAATTCAGGGTTGTATTGTTCTTCTGCCTCTGGCACCTCAACTGAGTATGCCTCAGGTATAACATTATTTAATTTTAAAGGATACCCAGTTATACCAAAAGACACTAAATCCAGTTTTTGTGATTCAAGTGCTGTTAATACATCATCTAAAGTGAACTTATTTTCTTTAATTTCTACCTCTTTTGAACATCCGGTTAAGGCAACCAAGCATATTAAGATGATTACGAGCGGTTTTACTTTTGTAATAATCATATAACATCTCCTTAAGATAATATACCTTTTAATCGACTTAAACGACGTAATTTTATACGTTAGCCTAATGTCGCACAAAGTGGGTAAGGATCAGAGTTGAATGGATTGAAATATGAAGTGCGAAATGAGCTAAAGAATAAAAATGGCAAATGGCAGATTCGCGGAGGGGGAGGTTATGACAAAACAATCACAAGGAGAATCAGGCCATGGAATCTATACTCATCTTACCATAATCAAACGAAGCCAGCTAGATGTCCTTCACTGATAAGGATAGACTAACGTGGTATAGAAAAAGAATCGGGTGTCAAATAAAAAAATGTTTATGGGCTAGTGGTTTATGGGTATAAGCGTAAATTATATAAAATTGTTGGGAAAAATAGCAGTTGGAATAGCAAGAAAGTCCAACAAAGGACTCAGCAGATTTGCTTTTGAACAAATTATATAAATATCTGGGAACGCAGTGTACTGCTGCTGGCCCTAATGCAAGAATGGTTAGCCCAATACATAAGTTAGCATTCTTCGCCCATGGGTAGACGTCGTAAACCCATTAAAACTCATGAAGATTTCTCGGTAAGTAGAATGATTAAATGTAAGACCGCTTATAAATCATTACAAGCATGCCCTGTCGTACTTGGCTTGATAAATCATCACACATAAACATAAATGAAGGAGTCCTGAAAGGATTTTTCCCTTATCCTCCTTGATTTTCATTGTTACTATTTCTATGTGTCCGCATTCATAATAAGAGGATACTCATCCTCAAACTACTACACTCTAAGCATAAATAGAATCAAGTTATTCCAGTCCCCGATGGTGAAGTTTACTAATCTGTATTTCAAGATCACCCAAAGTATAATTGAATTCCATCTACGATATATATCTGTAGGAATGGGAACAAGACTCTTTTCCAACTGTATTGGAACTATAAAGAAGTAGCATATAATTCAGGTGAGGTATGCCTAAATGCTTGAATACATGTTAAATCAAATTTTTTGGTTGTCTGCAAGGTTTCGGTCTTGCAACAAGCATGAAGTAATCGATCAAGGGAGATCTGCTACCATGTACAACCTGATCGTTCATTCTTATCAGTGCTTACTCAAGTTCAGTTGGTTTTTCTAAGGGTAGGATTTGTCACTGATCGGAATGTTCTCATACATAGGATTGATCTATATATTCAAAAAATGGGGTTTGTTAGAATCAGAAAGTCAATAGATGTCATTTCATTCGAATTGGTGGATGAGATGTCTTTTTTATTTTACATTTTTTTCATAAACGACATGAAACTACATATTGAGAAGTGGGCCTTAAGATGTGGTATACTGGAGAGTATGAATGAATTCAAAGAGGAGGTGCCTTGGAAGATGAAGGGCAAGCTACTGCGGGCTGAGGGACACCTCGCCAATGTTATACCGATTCACTTGGATGCTTCTTTCTTTTTCGAGAGAGCTGTCCGCTCGCTGGACCGTAATCACGTCGACAAGGCATTAAAATATTTTCGTAAAGCTGTTGAATATGAACCGGAAAATCCGGTGAATCATTGTAATATGGCGGGTATATTATCAGAGAAGGGGGATTACGAAGCCTCCAATGCCATTCTTGCGCATGTGCTGGAACTGGTTGATCCGTCCATGACAGAATGTTATTTTTACATGGCAAACAATTATGCGAATATGGATCGGTTTGAAGAAGCCGAACAAGCGCTTGTTACGTATTTGGAGGAAGATACCCAGGGTCAGTTCATGACAGAAGCCGAAGAGATGATGGAGCTTCTATATTACGAGCTGGATCGCCCAGCCAAACTGAACCGGATCAAGTCGCGTAAAGGTGTGGTTGAACACGATCAGGCGCGCGAGCTGTTGGAAGAAGGGAAGTTTGCACAAGCAGCTGAGCTGCTTGAAGGCATGTCACCGGATTATCCCGATTATTTGGCTGCGCGCAACAATCTGGCGCTTGCCTATTACTATATGGGGTTGTTTCCCAAAGCAAAAGAGACGATTGCGGAAGTACTGGAACAGGAGCCAGGTAATCTGCATGCGTTGTGTAATCTGGCAATCTTTCACCAGAATGAGAACCGGGTAGATCAAGTGCTGCTTCTGATCAAAAAATTGCGTGTTATTGTACCTTTCCAGCACGAACAGGTCTACAAACTGGCTACCACGATGGGTATCCTGGGTCAACACGATACGGCCTATATTCATTTCCGCCGTCTGTTGAAGGAGGAAGAAACGGCTGCTGATCCTGCGCTCGCCCATTATGCAGCTGTGGCCGCCTATAATACGGAGCGTTACGATGCAGCTGAGCGCCTATGGCGTCATGTAGGCAAGCTGGACCCCGGCTCTGAAGTTTCCCGTTACTATCTGTCGGGTCTGGAGGCTGTACGGCAAGGGGAGCAAGATCCGGAGAAGCTGAGTTACCACTATCATTTGCCCTTTGATGAGCAATTCAGACAATGGGAAGACTATGGAAACGGCATACCTGAAGAGATGAAAAATGATCCTTTGATCCGTTCCTCTTTCTTCTGGGCATTGCGACATGGTGACCGGGCAACCAAGCTTCAGGTCATTCATGCACTGGGCATGATTGGTGATTATGAGGTGCAGCAAGCATTGCAATCCTTCATTGAGGAACCCGAAGAAGATCGGCAGCTGATAGAAGCAGCGCGTTCCGTACTGAGCGATCTGAATTCGACGGAACCAAAACAGGATGTATCTCCTGTTCTGCGAACCCTGACTTCTGTGGCCGCACGTTCGATTCAGAATATTCAGTCCACGACGGAACGCGCGGATGTGCAATCTTCTTCACACTGGCAGGCTGTTGTGGATCGGGCGCTGCAGATGTCTGAAGCGAAAGCGGAGCTACAGCAAGAGATGGAACGGTTGTGGAATGAATATGTATCCCGCGTGCACCCTGAGGTGCCCGGTACCAAGCAAATTGAGGGTCTAGCTGCAGGATTGGAGTATCTGGCTGCCAAGATCCATAGCCGCCCAGTTTCCTATCAAAGCGTAGCAGACCGATATGGCATATCAGCTTCCACCGTTAGTAAATATGCTCGACAGATTAACCTGGTGTGTAGCAGCAACCCACCAATCGTATAGGCTTTCTGTGAAATTTTGCTTCGGGATGGATTTCAAAGCGTGAAGGATACATTGGCCTGGAAAACGGGTAAACTTAACGAATAGGCCTCGGAATGCCTGTAGGATATCATCATAGCAAGTTAATCGCTAGTACAACACACTCTCAACCTTATCAAGGAGGCTGTATCTATATGTCTAAATACAGAACGATTGTGATCGGAACCGGACCAGCAGGTCTGACAGCAGCGATATATCTGGCTCGTGCTAATCTAAACCCGCTGGTAATCGAAGGTCTTCAACCGGGTGGTCAATTGACGACGACAACGGAAGTTGAGAATTTCCCTGGTTTTCCGCAAGGTATTATGGGTCCGGAACTGATGGACAATATGCGTAAGCAAGCAGAGCGCTTTGGCGCTGAATTCAAAAACGGTTGGGTGGAAGAAGTGGATTTCAGCAAACCGCCATTCAAGGTCAAGGTTGGAGGCATTGGTGAACTGGAAGCCGAATCGATCATTATCTCGACGGGTGCATCTGCCCGTTATCTCGGTATTCCCGGAGAGCAGGAGAATGTGGGACGCGGTGTGAGTACGTGTGCGACGTGTGACGGGTTCTTTTTCCGCGGCAAAAAGATTGTGGTTGTTGGCGGTGGGGACTCCGCCATGGAGGAAGCGAGCTTCCTGACTCGTTTCGCAACGGACGTCACATTGGTTCACCGCCGGGATGAATTGCGTGCATCCAAGATTATGCAAGATCGGGCTCGTAGCAACGAGAAGGTAAAGTGGGCTTTGAACCGTACACCGCTTGAAGTTGTGCCTGAAGCGCTGGGTGTCAAAGGACTGAAGGTGCGCAACAACGAGACAGGTCAGGAAGAGCTGCTCGAAGCGGAGGGTGTATTCGTCGCGATTGGGCATACACCGAACACCGGATTCCTAGGGAATCATATTGCACTGGATGAACACGGCTATGTCGTCGTTAAACCGGGTACAACGGAGACCAATATTCCAGGTGTATTCGCTTGTGGTGATGTTCAGGATACGAAGTATCGTCAGGCCATTACGGCGGCAGGATCAGGTTGTATGGCAGCGATGGATTGCGAGAAGTTCCTTGAAGGCAGTATTGTCCACGATTGGAGCGAAACACTGGATAAGTAAGCATGACGACGGTGTGGTTTGGCATAAGTTAGAAGTAAGAGACAACGGGAAGTCTCATGATGTGAGAGAAGCCGGAAGGCTTCTCTTTTTTTGAAACTTTAATGGGCATGAGATCGTATACATATTGGGCATATTAGCTGTGAGGTGAAGACTTTGGGGGAAATGATAAAAGATTGGTTACAGAATGCAACAGTTAGGCGATTTTTGATCCTGCTGTTGTTTTGTTTGATTCTGTTCAGCATGGGGAATATGCTGCACATGATTCTGCTGTTATTCCTGGTGACGTATGTCATGAACAGGCTACAGCATTTTATTACTGGGTGGTTAAATCGGTTGTTTCCGATTAACTATAAAGTCGTGGTCATACTGCTCTATGTTATCGTTATTGCGGCCATTGTACTGGGTATCTCCAGGTATTCACCACGGATCGTGGATCAGGTCGTTCAGTTAACAAATGAAATTATGAAATTTCTGGATACGGCTGAGGGTGATAATTTTGCTTCCAAAATTGCTGGCTACCTTCAATCATTCGATATCAAAAACTATACGAATAACGCCTTGAAATATATTTTCGCCTTGAGCAAGTGGCTGGAATTCATTCTATTGGTTATTATTCTTAGTCTGTTCTTCTTGTTACAAAAGCAGGAGATAGCCAAATTCACGTCCAAGTTCAAAACGAGCAAGATTGGCTGGTTTTATAATGAAGTTGCGTACCTGGGAGATAAATTTGTATCCTCCTTTGGAAAAGTAATTGAGGCACAGTTATTGATTGCTGTATTTAATACCGTACTGACGATCCTCGGTTTATGGATTCTGGGCTTCCCATATTTGTTCGCACTGACCATTCTGGTATTCCTGCTTAGTTTGGTACCCGTTGCGGGGGTTATTATCTCATTGGTACCGCTCTGTCTGATCGGGTATCAGATGGGTGGGTTGAAGCTCGGCATTATTGTGATCATTATGATCATTATCATTCATGCGCTGGAGACGTATTTCCTGAATCCCAAGCTGATGGCGCACAAAACGAAGTTGCCGATGTTCTACACGTTTATCGTACTGATTCTGTCACAGCATTTTCTGGGGATCTGGGGACTGATTATTGGTATTCCAATCTTCGTCTTCCTGCTCGACATTCTGGATGTCAACAAGATGGAGAAAACGGAAGAACCAATACGTGTGGAAACAAAGCTGTAACGATGAAGAATTATGAAGAATTAGTTCCACTATGGATGTTATATTAAAATGAAGATAAAACGACGCCTTCCGTTAAGGGAGGCGTTTTTGTGTGTCACACTCTCCATGCCGTAACTCAATCTTAGGGATTGGAGAGTGACAGGATTAGTAACCATTGTCATGACCTTTCAGGTGACAACGGTCATCTTTCATGCATGGAATGAGTGATGATGCAATATCATGAATTGAGGCTTCCTCTTCTATGAAGGAAGGGACAGAGCTTGCGTTTTAATAGAAGACATATGGGTTTGTATACGTATTCAAAATAGCCTATGATGTTGTTCACAATAGCGGTGGAGCTAACTGCAGCAATGGTCTTATCGTCTTGACCCAGGCGTATCCTTCAATTATAGTTGGTACGTAGGATTAAACTATTTTAGATAGATAAAGGTGGCTTGTAGCATGTCTGAGAAAATCTACGTTGGGGTCGATCTCGGCGGAACAGCAATCAAGGTCGGTATATGCGATGAACTAGGTCAGCTTATGCATACGTATGAAGGACCGACTGAAGTGGATAAGGGCGTAGACACGGTCATCGCCAACATCGAAAAGTATGTCCGTCATATCGTTGCTGAATCGCCTTACAGTTGGGAACAACTTGAGGGTGTGGGTGCTGGAGTGGCCGGATTCACGAATGTACGCGAGGGAATTATCGTTCTTGCCCCTAACATCGGATTTCGGAATGTAGCCATTCGTTCGATTCTGGAAGAACGTCTGGGCAAGCCTGTTAAAATAGATAACGATGCCAATGTGGCTGCACTGGGTGAAGCTTGGGCGGGTGCTGGCAAGGGTGTGGACAATTGTGTATGTTATACGCTCGGTACAGGCGTTGGCGGTGGCATGATTATAAACGGCAAGATCTATCAAGGGTTCTCCGGTATGGCTGGTGAGCTTGGTCATATCAGTGTTGTGCCTGATCTGGAAGCGATTCAGTGTGGATGCGGCAAAATGGGCTGTGTGGAAACTGTATCTTCAGCAACCGGAATTATTCGTATGGCCAAAGACGCTGTAGAGCGTGGCGACCATACATCTCTGGCGCTTGTCGACAAGATTGCAGCGAAGGAAGTATTCGATGCTGCCAAGGCGGGCGATGAAGTGGCATTGCGAATTGTCAATCGCGCAGCCTTCTACTTGGGCAAATCGATGGCGGCTGTAGCGGCTGTTATCAATCCTGAGTTGTTCATTATCGGTGGTGGTGTATCCAAAGCGGGTACGATTTTGTTCGATGAAGTACGTACCGTATTTGCGAAGCTAACACCGGAACCATTGCAAGAAGGGGTTCAGATTCTGGAAGCAACACTAGGCAACGATGCAGGTATCGTTGGCGCGGCAGGTCTTCTCTTGCGTTCCTAGTAACCTCGTAACAGTATAAACCGGCAATAGGATAAGGAGGGGACATTTATGCTTGAAGGTGAAGTTTCACCGGGCACAGGCGCCACGCTCATTATCATTACGGGCATGTCCGGAGCAGGGAAAACAATTGCAGTACAAAGCCTAGAGGATCTGGGTTTCTTCTGTGTGGATAACCTGCCGCCGGTATTGATTCCCAAATTCGCGGAACTAATTGAACAGTCGAACGGCAAGATCGGCAAGGTGGCACTTGTTATTGATTTACGAGGGCGTGAATTCTTTACAGCGCTGTCCGAGTCATTGAACTATATTAAAAATCATCATTATACCACTCATTGTGAAATTCTATTTCTGGACGCTACAGATTCTGTACTTGTTCAGCGCTACAAGGAGAGTAGGCGCAGACATCCACTGGCTCCTGAGGGCATGCCGCTGGACGGCATCCGGCTGGAACGCAAGATGCTGGAGGAACTCAAAAATTCCGCTAATCAGGTTCTGAATACAAGTACGATGAAGCCTGCTCAACTGAAAGAGCGCATCATATCCCGCTTTTCCCATCTGGAAAGCAATATGCTGTCGGTAAATATTACGTCGTTTGGGTTCAAATATGGTATTCCAATTGATGCTGATTTAGTGTTTGATGTACGTTTTTTACCAAATCCGCATTATATTGAGCATTTACGTCCGAATACGGGACAGAATAGTGATGTGTATGAATATGTTATGAAATGGCCGGAGACGCAGGCATTTCTGACGAAACTGCTGGATATGCTGCATTTTCTGATTCCGCAATACCGGAAGGAAGGCAAAAGCCAGGTTATTATTGGAATCGGCTGTACCGGAGGCAAGCATCGTTCGGTAGCAATATCGGAATATTTGGGCAAAATGTTGGGAAGCAGCGAAACAGAAGCTGTCACCGTGAGCCATCGCGACGCCGACCGGGACCGTCATTGAAGAGGGTGAAGGGATGAAAGAAGCCGGACCACGAAGAGAACGTCCGAGAATTGTTGTAATGGGCGGCGGAACCGGGCTATCCGTGATGCTGCGCGGTTTGAAAGAAAAACCGTTGGACATCACGGCCATCGTTACGGTTGCGGATGATGGAGGAAGTTCAGGCATCCTGCGCAATGAGCTGCAAATGCCACCTCCGGGTGACATTCGCAACGTGCTCACAGCACTGGCTGACGTAGAACCGTTGCTGGCTGATATGCTGAATTACCGCTTCAATACAGGCGCAGGGCTTGCAGGCCACAGCCTGGGTAACTTGATTTTGGCTGCAATGACGGATATATCGGGCGACTTTGTGACCGCTGTGCGGGAACTTAGCCGCGTGTTTGCCGTTCGTGGTGAGGTGTTGCCCGCTGCTGGGCAGGCCGTAGTTCTGCATGCAGAGATGGAGGATGGCTCGATTATTACGGGCGAATCCAAAATCCCTGAGGCGGGCGGACGGATCAAACGTGTTTTCCTTGAACCGGATCACGTGGAGCCGTTGCCAGAGGCCGTCGAGGCCATTCGTCAAGCAGACGCCATTCTTATTGGACCAGGAAGCTTATATACAAGCATTCTGCCCAATCTGCTCGTGCCAAAGCTGGCAGAGGCCGTAGTACAGGCAGATGCGGTGAAGATGTTTATATGCAATGTGATGACACAGCCAGGAGAAACGGATAATTATACGGTGAGTGACCACCTTAAGGCGGTTCATGAGCATGTAGGGCATCAGATTTTTGACTATGTCATTGTGAATAATGGTGATATTCCGCTGCAAGTGCAGAATAGGTATGCGGAAAAGGGAGCAAAACCGGTTGTATTGGATATGAATGTGTTGAAGAGTGCTGGATATCAAGTCGTTGCAGATACATTGGTCCTATTCCGGACCTATCTTCGTCATGACGCCGACAAACTGAGCCATCACATCTATCAACTTGTACAAAATTGGATGTTGCGGAAGAGGTGAAGTCCCATGTCGTTTGCAGCACAGACCAAAAAAGAATTAACGATGATCGAGAGTGAACCGTGCTGCGAAAAGGCGGAACTTTCAGCCCTCATCCGTATGCTTGGTTCAGTGCAGGTATCGAATAAAAAAGTGATCTTGGATATTTCGACGGAGAATGCCGCCATTGCAAGACGGGCATACTCTCTGCTTAAAAAGCATTTTCAAGTGCATACGGAATTGCTTGTTCGCAAAAAAATGCGGCTGAAAAAAAACAATGTATATATTGTTCGGATTCCAACCATGGTGCAGGAGATTCTAAAAAAGTTGTCCATTGTATCCGAGGGTTTTCTGTTTACGCCTGGGATTAGTGAGGAGCTTTTCGAGAGAAACTGTTGTAAACGCGCGTATCTTCGCGGTGCATTTATGGCAGGAGGTTCGGTCAATAACCCAGAGGGTTCATCCTACCACCTGGAGATTGCGTCGATGTATGAGGAGCACTGTCAGGCCCTGGTGGATCTGGCGAATGAATTTCATCTCAATGCCCGGTGTATAGAACGTAAAAAAGGATTCATCCTATACATTAAGGAAGGCGAGAAAATTATTGAGCTACTCAGCATTATTGGTGCACACCAGGCCCTCTTCAAATTCGAGGATGTACGTATCATGCGAGATATGCGCAATTCCGTCAACCGAATCGTCAACTGTGAGACTGCCAATCTGAACAAGACGATTGGAGCAGCAGTCAGACAGATCGACAACATCAGGCTGTTGCAAAAGGAAGTGGGTCTGGAATCACTGCCCGAGAAGCTGCGCGAAGTTGCTGAGGTCAGACTCGCCCATCCTGACATCAATCTGAAGGAAGTAGGCGAACTGCTCAAGGGTACTGTTAGCAAGTCGGGTGTGAACCATCGGCTTCGCAAGATCGATGAGCTGGCTGACAAGGTGCGTAAAGAGCGCTATGGATGACTTAAGTAATAAGCTCGCGAGTCTGGCTGCTGGGGTTCTTCACTGACAGATAGACTAAACAGCAAGGTCGCTAAGGATATGGAAGCCTTTCTCTGGTATAATGAGGAGATGTGACAGGGCAAAACAGTCATGATTATGGCATCCAAATCAGCCTGAGTTTTTTCTTCTAGTGTCCTGCACGGGTTAATGTTATAATGTTGTATAAATATAATTGTGTATTTAATGTCCAGATTTCATAATAGGGGGTAAGTTTCCATGACAAAGCACCCGGTAGTTGTCCGTTTGAAAACGGGTCTCCATGCCAGACCTGCGGCACTGTTCGTTCAAGAAGCGAATAAGTACTCATCAGAAGTGTTCGTCGAAAAAGACGACAAAAAAGTCAATGCAAAAAGTATCATGGGGATCATGAGCCTTGCAATCAGTACAGGTACTGAAATCCAGATTAGTGCAGAAGGCGCGGATGCCGAACAGGCTGTAAACGCTTTAGTTAGTCTGGTAAGCAAGGAAGAGCTTGAGAACCAATAAGATATGGTTGAACCCAATGAAGAAGTCCCGAAAGGGACTTTTTTGCGTTTCATGGTCAGTCAAGTGCAACATTTTGGAATTTGTCCCGTCTGTTAAGGTATCAAACAGCTTTGAATTTCAAATGTTAAACACAAGGAGGCTAATATCATGGGCAAACAATGGATGAAACCGCTTGGAGCGGTGTTGGTAGCAGGCACGTTGCTCGTTGGGGGTACTGCGTGGGTGGCCCCTGGTAATTATGCGTATGCTGCCGAGGTACAGGGAGTTCAGCAAAACGTTATTAATGTGGTAGGTAAAGGTGAGATTCAGGTGAAGCCTGATATTGCTTATCTTTCTATCGGAGTAAACAGTACCGCAGAGACGGCTGCTTCTGCCCAGAAGGCGAATGCTGCCAAAATTCAAAAAGTAACGAACCTGTTAAAAAACACGTGGAAAATTAGTGCGGACGATATTCAAACCAGTCAGTTTTATGTACAGCCGAACTACACGTATAACGATAATGAAGGACAAAAAGTAAAAGGATACACAGCGCATCATACACTGACGATCACGTATCGTGAGATGGACAAGATTGGTGAGCTTTTGGACGCTGCTTCTCAAGCAGGTGCCAACAACATTGAGAACGTGCGCTTTACTGTAGAAAATCCGGAAAGCTTTGAAGCTCAAGTCATTGAGAAAGCGGTAGCTAATGCTGATGTGAAAGCTGGGGCTATTGCTAAGGCGATTAAACGTCAATTGGGTAGTGTACTGTCTGTGAACCAAGGAGATGCCAATGTGCCTGTAATGTACGCAAACGAAGCTTTGATGTCAGCGAAGTCAGATGCAGCCGGCGGCACAGCTATTGAAACAGGACAGGTTAAAGTCAGCACAACGTTGAACATTACTTACGAAATGAAATAAACAAGATAGAATAAAGATTGAATACTTTTTCGAGCGACATTTTGAAAGGGTAAAAAGAAATAATGACAAAGACTTTGTCCTGGGGACAGGGTCTTTTTTGTTGAAATAGCGAACTTTGATGAAGTTAGTCGGGGGCGAGCTTTTTTAGCGTAATGAAATGCTGTTTTTTGGTATCTTTTTTGTATAGATGTTCGTGACAAAACGGTCATTTCCGGTTAATTTATCCGCCAGATATTCATCAACATTGTAACTGGAGCTGTAAACCTTTCCGGAATTGGGTTAGTTATAATAAAGAGGTGAGCGTATGAGACATACGATCAGGTCAAGGTTTACATACGCAATGACACCTAATTGTGAATTCAGAGAGGAGTTTTATATATGACATCATGGAAAAAATGGACAAGTGCATTGTTGGCGGCAGGAATTATTGTAGGGAGTGGGGCTGTGTGGCAGGATAGTTCTGTACAGGCTGCTTCGGTATCGACGAAAGTGACAACACCTAATGAGGTGACGTTGAAATCCGGAGGCAAAACACTGACGCAAAAAGGATTGCTGCAAGGGGGATCAACCTGGGTATCTCTTACCGCAGTGAAAGATGTGGCAGGTGGAACGCTGAAATATGATGCGAAAAACAAAGAGTATGCCCTGACAGCAGCCAATAATACGATGACGATCAGCCTGTTGGATGGTGATCCAATGCTGAGAATAAATAAATATTACCCAGGGGTAGAAGCGAAGCTGATCAATGGCCGATTGTACATTCCATTTTCCGCAATGAGAGATTATTTGGGTGTTCAGGGCAGTTGGGATAGCAAAGCCAAGACACTAACGCTGAGCAAAGTGAAGCAAAATAGCGTGACAGTCAAAGCGGCAAAAGTGGATGTCAGCATCAAGAATGCTGAAGTGGATATTCAATATCCTCAGGTGAGCGGACTTGGAAGCAAAGAAGCAGAAGCGGCGATCAACAAAGTGTTGAAGGATGAAGTAGATGCTTTTGTAGCAGATTTCAAAAAACAAACCAAGGACTTTGGCGACGAAGCAGCGAGCCGCCCATATGAATTTGATAGTTCTTATGTTGTGACGTACAACGAAAATGGTGTGCTTGGGCTCATTACGTCAACTTATGAGGATTATGCGGGCGCACATGGCATGTCATTCCGTACAGGGCACACCTTTGCATTAGACTCCGGTAAGGAATTGAGCCTGAATGATGTGATTCAAAATAACAAAACCGTGCGTGAAACGGTGAGCAAAAAAGTGGGGGATCAGCTTAAAGGCCGTGGTGGTTACCTTGAGGGCTATAAAGGCTTGAATAAGGATCAGGATTTCTATGTAACACCTACTGGTGTAGTTGTGTTCTTCCAGTTATATGAGTACACCGCTTACGCGGAAGGTTTCCCTGAGTTCACGTTCATGTATAAAGATCTACTTCCTAAAGGTAGCAAACCGTTCAGTGGCTTAACGGCAAACAAATAAAGCGACGTGCTGGCTGTAAGTGCTCGCTCTAACGAACTTGTTGCACCCTATAGGGCTAAATATGAGACTTTGTCTGCTCTGTGATTCGTTAGAATCCCATCTCGTTGAAATGTAGGCTAATAGCGTGTGTTCGGTTCGTTAGGGATTAAGTCAGTTCTTTTTATGCACTTTTATATTATTTCAAAAAAAAGATAAAAAAAGGACGCCCTCGTCATATTCGTGACGAGGGCGTCCTTTTTCATATAGCCAAATCAATCAGATGTTGCTGATGGAATTGTGCTTCTGTTTATATTTGCCGTATAAGTGTTCTCCCAGCTTAGATGCCTTGGGATCCTACATTTTCGATAACTTTATCGATGATACCGTAATCAGCAGCTTCAGCAGCGCTCATGAAGTAGTCACGGTCTGTATCTTTCTCAATACGCTCCAACGGTTGGCCTGAGCGCTCAGAGATAATGCGATTCAAGGTGTCACGCATTTTCAAGATGCGGCGGGCACGGATTTCGATGTCCGAAGCCTGACCTTGCGCACCGCCAAGAGGTTGGTGAATCATGATTTCACTGTTTGGCAGGGCGAAACGTTTGCCTTTGGCACCCGCATTCAGGAGGAATGCACCCATGGAAGCCGCCATACCTACGCAGATGGTAGATACATCCGGTTTAATAAATTGCATTGTATCATATATGGCCATACCGGCCGTAATGGATCCGCCTGGGCTGTTGATGTATAAGTGAATGTCTTTCTCCGGATCTTCAGCAGTAAGGAACAACATCTGTGCCATGATGGAATTCGCAACAACATCATTTACATCACTACCAAGGAAAATGATACGATCCTTCAGCAATCTGGAATAGATGTCATAGGCGCGCTCACCGCGGTTGCTCTGTTCAACGACCATTGGAATATAACTCACGTGAAAAACCTCCTCGGAAATGTAATTGTTAAATTGGTGTTCATACTTAAACTGTTACCGTATTACCCACATCATAAACAATTTCAAACAAAAAGTCAAAGAAAGTCAAACTAAGTTTGAAAAAAAAGAAACCTTTACGGTTCCATTGGTTAAAAGGGTTATGAGCTGCTAAATAAGAATGGCGCGCCCGCCAAGAATCGAACTTGGATCTCAGGCTTCGGAGGCCTACGTCATATCCATTGGACCACGGGCGCAGATTGAATTGCTACTATATTATGTAGCACGTATTCACATCGTTAATTTAGTTTCAAATATGTGACAGCAATAATGATTATAGCTCATGAATAATTTAATTGCAAGCAGATGATCCACTCTAGAGTTTGGATTACTCCGAAAATGATCATGATGAAGATAAGTGGATAAAGAATGCAATTCGGTAAATGCTAAAAAGAGGTTTTGGACTTGCTGTATGAAAAGCATAAGGAAGCAATATATAGATCGATTTTTTTCTTTCCTTCTATATATAGTGTACGTAAGAGTTTCTTAGATCATTGTAGCCTGAGATTGTGAAAATAGGCGCGTACAAACGCCTGAAACGTGTCGAAATAACACATTGAAACACTTGCATGTCGCGTCAGTTTTAGGTAGAATAGAAGTGGGACTTAAAAAGTTAACCCGGGACGTTTTGGGGCCACGAAAGAGAGCTTGGAACTAGAAGCTTGCGGGAGTGGAAAGCATGCGAAGGATTTTAGAAGTGCAAAAGCAGCTTCTGCCTGATCTCATGGATGTATTGAAGAAGAGGTATACGATTCTGCATCAGATCATGTTATCGGATGTGATTGGGCGGAGAACGTTGGCTAATTCCATGCAGATGACCGAGCGGGTTCTGAGGGCTGAGACCGATCTGTTAAAGGCTCAGGGACTTATTGAAATTCACAGTGCAGGAATGAAGATCAGCGAGGCAGGGCATGATTTGCTGCAGCAGTTAGAGCCTGTAGCCAAAGAGCTATTCGGATTATCCGAGCTGGAAGAGCGCATTAAGCAAGCCTATGGTCTGCAAAAGGTAGTTGTCGTTCCCGGCGATTCGGACACTTCTCCGCTAGCCAAAAGGGAACTGGGCAAAGCCGGAGCGAAGGCTCTCGGCAATATCATGAATGATTACGACGTTGTTGCCGTTACTGGCGGTTCAACAACGGCTGAAGTTGCAGAGCAGCTTACTCCACCAACATCGCTCAAAGGTGTCTGGTTCGTACCGGCACGTGGCGGGCTGGGAGAAAGCCTTGAAATCCAAGCGAATACGATTGCATCCACAATGGCAAAACGGGTAGGAGCGCAATACAAACTCCTGCATGTACCGGATTTGCTTAGTGATCATGCTTATGAATCCTTGATTCAGGACCCGAGTGTCCAGGAAATTCTGCAACTGATCCGAAAATCTCGGATTGTCATTCACGGGATCGGTGATGCCGTGGAAATGGCGCGGCGACGCAAACTTGCAACGGAGATTGTAGATGAACTTCAGGAGCAAGGTGCTGTATCTGAATCTTTCGGATATTATTTTAACGATCAGGGTGAAGTGGTACATACCATGCTTACTCTGGGTATGCGACTTCAGGATATTGAACGAACTGATCTAGTCATAGGAATTGCAGGTGGCAAAAGTAAAGCAGCCGCGATTCATTCCGTATTACGATTCGGACAGGAAGATATTCTGATTATTGATGAGGCTGCTGCCGAAGTCATCGTTGCCGAAATGGATAAGTAGTTCATTTTACACCATAAACATTGTTGTCTTGACGGACTTCACCGTCTGTCTTGAATATATAAGCTTCAACAAAAATCAATCAAAACTTGGGAGGAACTTACTCATGATTAAAGTAGGTATTAACGGTTTTGGACGTATTGGTCGTTTGGCATTCCGCCGTATTCAAAATGTAGAGGGCATTGAAGTTGTAGCAATCAACGACTTGACTGATGCTAAAATGCTGGCTCATTTGCTCAAATATGATACAACTCAAGGTCGCTTCGATGGCGAAGTTGAAGTACACGATGGCTTCTTCAAAGTGAACGGTAAAGAAGTTAAAGTATTGGCTAACCGCAACCCAGAAGAACTGCCTTGGGGCGATCTGGGCGTAGATATCGTTCTGGAATGTACTGGATTCTTCACAACTAAAGAAGCAGCTGAGAAACACTTGAAAGGCGGAGCTAAGAAAGTTGTTATTTCCGCACCAGCTACTGGCGACATGAAAACCATCGTTTACAACGTAAACCATGAAATCCTCGACGGTACTGAAACTGTAATCTCCGGTGCATCTTGCACAACGAACTGCCTGGCACCTATGGCAAAAACGTTGCAAGACAAATTCGGAATCGTTCAAGGTTTGATGACTACAATTCACGCTTACACTGGCGACCAAAACACATTGGATGCTCCACACCCTAAAGGTGACTTCCGTCGTGCTCGCGCAGCAGCTGAGAACATCATCCCTAACACAACGGGTGCTGCTAAAGCAATCGGTCTGGTAATCCCAGAACTGCAAGGCATCCTCGACGGTGCAGCTCAACGTGTACCAGTAGCGACTGGTTCCCTGACTGAGCTCGTAACTGTATTGAACAAAAAAGTAACTGCTGAAGAAGTTAACGCAGCTATGAAAGAAGCTTCCGATCCACAAACTTTCGGATACACAGAAGACGAAATCGTATCTTCCGATATCCAAGGTATCACTTTCGGTTCCCTGTTTGATGCAACTCAAACTAAAGTTCTGACTGTTGGCGATCAACAATTGGTTAAAACAGTAGCTTGGTATGACAATGAAATGTCCTACACTGCTCAACTGGTTCGCACGTTGGAGCACTTTGCAAAAATGATTAAGTAATATCTGCAATAACATAGAGCGGAAACAGATGCTATTGTTTCCGCTCTTTATATATCTACATTTTGCAAATTTCTCAAAAACACCGGGATTGATAAGGGATTTCAGCTCTTGATTGATCCACCAAATACATGGGTGCGGAGGAAATACAGATGAACAAAAAAAGTGTACGTGATATCGAATTGACAGGAAAACGGGTATTTGTCCGTGTAGATTTTAATGTGCCGCTTGAAGATGGTAAAATTACAGATGACAAACGTATTCGTGCAACGCTTCCTACGATCAACTTCCTGATCGAAAAAGGCGCTAAAGTCATTTTGGCAAGTCACATGGGTCGTCCAAAAGGCGAAGTGGTTGAATCCATGCGTCTTACACCGGCTGCTGAGCGTTTGTCCGAATTGCTCGGTAAAAAAGTCGTTAAAGCTGATGATTCCATTGGCGATGCAGTGAAAGCTCAAATCGCTGAACTGAACAACGGCGACGTTATGTTGCTTGAGAACGTTCGTTTCCACGCAGGCGAAGAGAAAAACGATCCGGAATTGGCGAAAGCTTTTGCTGAACTGGCTGATGTATTCGTTAATGATGCATTCGGCGCAGCTCACAGAGCACACGCTTCTACAGAAGGTATCGCTCACCTGTTGCCAGCTGTATCCGGTCTGCTCATGGAGAAAGAACTTGAAGTGTTGGGTAAAGCAATCTCCAACCCTGAGCGTCCTTTCACAGCAATTATCGGTGGTTCCAAAGTTAAAGACAAAATTGATGTTATCGACAACCTGCTGAATATTGCAGACAACGTGATCATCGGTGGTGGTCTGTCCTACACATTCATGAAGGCTCAAGGATTCGAAGTAGGTCAATCCCTGCTGGATGAGTCCAAACTGGATGTAGCTCTGGGCTTTATCGAAAAAGCGAAAAAATTGGGCAAAAACTTCTATCTGCCAGTAGATATCGTGATCTCCGACGACTTCAGTGCTAATGCAAACACGAAGATCGTTGAAGTTGGCGACATTCCTGCGGATTGGGAAGGTATCGACATCGGTCCTAAAACACGTGAGATTTATGCTGACGTTGTTAAAAACTCTAAACTCGTGGTTTGGAACGGACCAATGGGCGTATTCGAAATCGAACCATTCTCCCACGGTACACGTGCAGTAGCACAAGCTTGCGCAGAGACAGAAGCATACACCGTAATCGGTGGTGGCGACTCCGCAGCAGCAGCTGAGAAGTTCAAATTGGCTGACAAAATGAACCACATCTCTACAGGTGGCGGTGCATCACTCGAATTCATGGAAGGCAAAGTGCTTCCAGGCGTAGTTGCATTGAACGACAAGTAAGCTATAGCATGAAGGAGTTGAAACCCATGAGAACACCGATTATCGCAGGTAACTGGAAAATGTTCAAAACGGTTTCCGAATCCAATGACTTCATTCAGGAAGTTAAAGGAAAAGCGGAAGTTGAAGGCGTGGAGACTGTAATCTGCGCACCGTTTACGAATCTGCCATCCCTGGTAGAAGCTGTTAAAGGCACAAACATCAAAATTGGTGCACAAAATCTTCATTTTGAAGACAATGGTGCATTCACAGGTGAAATCAGCGGCGTAATGCTGAAAGACCTGGGTGTGGATTACGTTATTATTGGTCACTCGGAGCGCCGTCAATATTTTGCGGAAACCGATGAGACTGTCAATAAAAAGACGCATGCAGCATTCCGTCATGGATTGACTCCAATCGTATGTGTAGGCGAAAAGCTCGAAGAGCGTGAAGCTGACCAAACGAAAGACGTATGCAAAGTGCAAACGGAAGCTGCTTTTGCAGGTCTGTCTGCTGAGCAAGCAGCACAGGTTGTTATCGCTTATGAGCCAATCTGGGCGATTGGTACTGGCAAATCCTCCACTTCCCAAGATGCGAATGAAGTTATTGCTTACATCCGTACGCTGGTGAAGGATCTGTACGACCAGAAGGTAGCAGACGCAGTTCGTATCCAATACGGCGGCAGTGTTAAACCGGAGAACGTAACAGAATACCTCGGACAAAGCGACATCGACGGCGCACTTGTTGGCGGTGCCAGCTTGCAGCCGGCTTCGTTCATCGCGCTTGTTGAGGGGGCGAAGTAAGATGACAGCTCCAAAACCTGTAGCACTGATCATCATGGATGGCTTCGGTCTTCGTAACACGGTGGAAGGTAACGCGGTAGCGCAAGCCAAGAAACCGAACTACGACCGTTTCATGAGCCAATTCCCACATACAACTCTCACTGCTTGCGGTGAAGCTGTAGGTTTGCCAGAAGGGCAGATGGGAAATTCCGAGGTAGGTCACCTGAACATTGGTGCCGGCCGGATCGTATACCAGGATTTGACTCGTATCTCCAAATCGATTCGTGACGGTGAATTCTATGACAATGAAACACTTGTCAAAGCAGTTCGCGAAGCGAAACAAAACGGTACAAAGCTTCATCTCTACGGTTTGTTGTCCGATGGCGGCGTACATAGTCACATCGACCACCTGTTTGCTATGCTGGATCTGGCCAAAAAAGAAGGATTGAATGATGTATATATTCATGCCTTCATGGATGGCCGTGATGTTATGCCTGACAGTGGTAAAGACTTCATGCAGAAGCTGATCGCTAAGATCGAAGAAGTTGGTGTAGGTAAAATCGCAACGGTTCAAGGTCGCTATTACGCGATGGACCGTGACAAACGTTGGGAACGGGTTGAGAAGTCATACCGCGCCATCGTTTATGGAGATGGACCTAAATACACTGACCCACTCAAAGCGGTTGAAGAATCGTATGAGAAGTCCGTATTTGATGAATTCGTTGAACCAACGGTAATCGTCAAAGCGGATGGTGAGCCGGTAGGCTTGGTGGAGAGCGGCGATTCCGTCATCTTCCTCAACTTCCGTCCTGACCGTGCGATCCAGTTGTCGCAAGTATTCACGAACCAGGATTTCCGCGGTTTCGATCGTGGTCCGAAGTTCCCTGTGGGCTTGCACTTTGTTTGCTTGACTTTGTTCAGTGAGACGGTTGAAGGTTATGTGGCTTATTCGCCGAAGAACCTCGACAATACACTGGGTGAAGTTCTGGTACAGAACAATAAAAAACAGCTGCGTATTGCAGAAACAGAGAAATACCCACACGTTACCTTCTTCTTCAGCGGCGGCCGTGATGTGGAGCTTCCGGGCGAAACTCGCGTGCTGATCAACTCACCAAAAGTTGCAACGTATGACCTGCAACCGGAGATGAGCGCGTATGAAGTGGCTGACGCATGTGTTCGCGAGATCGAAGCAGACAAACATGATGCCATCATTCTGAACTTTGCTAACCCTGACATGGTTGGACACTCCGGCATGCTGGAGCCTACCATTAAAGCGGTTGAAGTAACAGATGAGTGCATGGGCCGTGTTGTGGATGCAGTACTTGCCAAAGGTGGCGTGGTACTGATCACTGCGGATCATGGTAACGCGGATATGGTGTTCGATGAGCAAGGACGTCCGTTCACAGCTCATACAACGAACCCGGTTCCACTCATCGTTACCGATGCAAATGTAACCCTGCGTGAAGGCGGAATTCTGGCGGATATCGCTCCAACGATTCTTGACCTGATGCAATTGCCTAAACCGGCTGAAATGACAGGAACATCTGTCATCGCTACCCGTAAATAATATAATTTTAATAGGTTGTTGAATAAGACTAAAGTTACACCTTAACGAAGCGGGCAGAACCGATCTGGAGAAGCGAAGTGTTCGCCTTTATCACATGATTTCAACTTATGAAGATAAGTTCAAAGAAATCAGGGGATAACAGCGATCGGAAGACGGTACTGCATGCGGAGGGTGGCTCGGTGAAACTCATATATTCTGAACGTATTAAAATAAAATTCCAAATTAAAAGGAGATTATCACACATGACTATTATTTCTGACGTGTACGCTCGCGAAGTCCTCGACTCCCGCGGTAACCCTACAGTAGAAGTTGAAGTATACTTGGAGTCCGGCGCAATCGGACGCGCAATCGTTCCATCCGGTGCATCCACTGGTGCCCACGAAGCCGTTGAGCTTCGCGATGGCGACAAATCCCGTTACCTCGGTAAAGGTGTTCTGCAAGCTGTTAAAAACGTAAACGAAACAATCGCTCCAGAAGTAATCGGTATGGACGCATTGGATCAACTGGGTATCGACAAATTGATGATCACTTTGGATGGTACACCAAACAAAGCTAAATTGGGTGCTAACGCAATCCTGGCTGTATCCATGGCTGTTGCTCGCGCTGCTGCTGACGCACTGGATCTGCCATTGTACGTTTACCTGGGCGGATTCAACGCTAAAGCACTTCCAGTACCAATGATGAACATCATCAACGGTGGTGAGCATGCGGACAACAACATCGACGTTCAAGAGTTCATGGTTCTTCCTGTTGGAGCACCAAGCTTCAAAGAAGCTCTTCGCGTAGGCGCAGAAATCTTCCACAACCTGAAATCTGTACTGAGCTCCAAAGGCCTGAACACAGCTGTAGGTGACGAAGGCGGCTTCGCACCGAACCTTAGTTCGAACGAAGAAGCAATCACCACAATCATCGAAGCTATTGAAAAAGCAGGTTACAAACCAGGCGTTGACGTATTCCTGGGTATGGACGTTGCTTCCACTGAGTTCTACAAAGATGGTAAATACACACTTGCTGGCGAAGGTAAATCTTACACTTCCGCTGAGTATGTTGACCTTCTGGCTTCATGGGTTGAGAAATACCCAATCATCACAATTGAAGACGGTATGTCCGAAGACGACTGGGATGGTTGGAAATTGCTCACAGAGAAACTGGGAGACAAAGTACAACTCGTTGGTGATGACCTGTTCGTAACGAACACGGAGCGTCTGGGCAAAGGTATCGATGAAGGTATCGGTAACTCCATCCTGATCAAAGTGAACCAAATCGGTACATTAACTGAAACATTTGATGCAATCGAAATGGCTAAACGTGCAGGATACACAGCTGTAATCTCTCACCGTTCCGGTGAGTCCGAAGACAGCACAATTGCTGATATTGCTGTTGCAACAAATGCTGGTCAAATCAAAACAGGTGCTCCTTCCCGTACAGACCGTATTGCGAAGTACAACCAATTGCTCCGCATTGAGGATCAATTGGGTGAACTGGCTCAATACAATGGTCTCAAAGGATTCTACAACCTCAAAAAATAAGTTGTCTGCTGACAACTCTAGGGCAAGCCGGATAATCGGCTTGCCTTTTTTAATTTTAGATTATTAACTCTATAGTTATGAATGGTTAAAAAAAGTGGTTAATTATGGGCAAATAGAGGATTGACACTACTTGTATCACGTTAATAGCTGTGTTACAATTAAAGTAACTGTTTTTATGGTGAGATGTTATGCCCACATGGGTAGGAGGTGGAAAGAATGGATATTGCTTTGAAATTGCTGCTCGTGGTGTTTTCGATCGGTCTAATCACTGTAGTATTGCTGCAGCACGGGAAAAGCGCTGGTTTGGCGGGTGCCATCTCCGGTGGTGCGGAACATCTTTTCGGTAAAACGAAAGCGCGCGGACTGGATCTTTTCTTGCAACGTGCAACGGTTGTACTGGGTGCAGGATTCTTCATTTTGTCTATTATTGTTACGGTTGTGTCCAAGTAAGAAGTGGATACTTTTCCAAACAATTCAATAGCTTGAGCGTAATCGCTTGAATGATTAACCTTCGTTTCGAGAAGAAACGGAGGTTTTTTGATAAGTTTATTCATGTCCAGTCTTTTCCAATGAGATCCACATGTTTCTGATCTTCGATTTTTCTCACTTCCGTTCGGTTTCCTTCCTACATATTCGCCCTCTTGGGCGGCGCCATTTCTGTCTATTCAGCACACCAACCACTAGGTATGATTGAGCTTAGATCTTCAGGGATTTCTGTTGCAAGAGCCAACCAGAAGCGAGCAAAATACAAGCGGCACAAACGCTGCTATGATGTATGAAAGCGCGGTTATGAAAAGGGCTCCACAGGTTTGGTTTATTTTGCAGGGTACGGATGCGCTGGATTGAATTCGTGTATACTAGGGTAGAAGATAGTAGGGCCAGAGTTAAATGGCTTTTCAATCTGTGTGGATTCCGTTACATAGAGAGATGAGACAAGATTACACTTTTATGTTTCCCGAGGTGAATATTAATGATAACTGAAGAACAATTGCTCGACTTTATGCGGGGTTCCGCTTATAAACCAATGACTTATCAGGAACTGGAACAGCATTTCAAGATTGAAGATGCGGCAGATTTCAAAGCCTTTTTAATTATGCTTAATACGCTTGAGGAATCCGGTAAAGTCATGCTGACTCGTAATAATCGTTACGGCATGCCAGAAAGCATGGATTTGGTGCGCGGGCGTTTGCAGGCTCATGCGAAAGGTTTTGCTTTCCTTATCCCTGAGGATCGAGAGCATCCGGATGTATACATCAACGCCAATGACATGAAGAGCGCCATGAATGGAGACACTGTGTTTGTAAAAGTGACTTCTCAAGGTCCTTCGGGTGGTCGTTTGGAGGGTGAGATTATCCGTGTTGTTACCCGTGCGGTCACACAAGTGGTTGGTGTGTTCCAAAACCATGAGGTGTATGGATTCGTCATTCCGGATGACAAACGAATTAACCGGGATATTTTTATTCCACGTACGAATTTTGCTGGGGCTGTTGATGGGCAAAAGGTTGTTGCGCGTATCGTCAGCTACCCGGAGGGTAAGGCTGCTGCAGAAGGTGAAGTGATCGAGATTCTCGGTCATAAGGATGAGCCGGGCATTGATATTTTGTCCGTGATCCGCAAACACCAGTTGCCGGAAGCCTTCCCGGATGAAGTGGTCGAAGAAGCGGAGCAGGCGCCAGATGCCATTACGGATGAAGAAATTATTCAACAAGGTCGCCGCGATCTGCGTGGTCTGAACATCGTCACGATTGATGGCGAAGACGCCAAGGATTTGGATGACGCCGTCAATGTCGAGAAGCTGCCAAACGGAAACTACCGTCTGGGCGTTCATATTGCCGATGTTGGCTACTATGTACGGGAGAACTCTAAGCTCGATCAGGAAGCTTACAACCGCGGATGTAGCGTGTACCTGGTAGACCGTGTTATTCCCATGCTACCCCAACGTTTGTCCAACGGAATCTGTAGTTTGAATCCCCAGGTAGACCGCTTGACGCTGTCTTGTGAGATGGAGTTCAACGATCAGATGAAGGTTGTGAAGCATGACATTTTCACAAGTGTAATCAAAACCAAAGAGCGGATGACGTATTCTAACGTTCGCAAGATTTTGCAAGGCGAAGAGCCGGAACTGCTGGAACGCTACAAGGATCTGGTGGATGATTTCCACTTGATGCAGGAGATTGCTTTGAAGTTGCGTGCGATGCGTATGCGTCGTGGTGCAGTTGACTTTGATTTTGAAGAATCCAAAATCATTGTGGACGAAGAATGCAAACCGGTGGATATCGTTAAACGTGAGCGTTCGATCGCTGAGCAAATTATTGAGGAATTCATGTTGGCAGCCAATGAAACGGTGGCAGAGCATTTCCACTGGTTAAAGGTTCCATTCATCTATCGTGTGCATGAAGATCCTGATCAGGAGAAACTGCAAAATTTCCTCGCCTTTGCGGCGAATTTCGGACATCAGGTCAAAGGACGTGGCAACGCGATTCATCCACGGGCACTTCAGTCTCTGCTTGAGGATATTAGCGGTACGAAGGAACAGACTGTGATCAGTACAATGATGCTTCGTTCCATGAAACAGGCGAAATATGATTCCGAAATGTCGGGTCACTTTGGCTTGGCAGCAGAATTCTACAGTCACTTCACGTCTCCGATCCGTCGTTATCCCGATCTGGTCATTCACCGTGTTATTCGTGAAGTCATCGAGAATAATGGCGCTTTGCCGGAGAACCGTCAGGAGTATTTAGCTGCACGCATGGCCGATATTGCCCAGCAGTCTTCGGAACGTGAGCGTGTGGCGGTTGAAGCTGAACGTGATACGGAGAAAATGAAGAAAGCCGAGTACATGCTGGATAAGGTAGGCGAAGAGTTCGAAGGCATGATCAGCAGTGTGACCAGTTTTGGTATGTTCATTGAACTGGAGAACACGGTTGAAGGTCTGATTCGAATGAGCGCACTCACGGACGACTATTACCATTTTGACGATCAGCATATGGCTCTCATTGGTGAACGTACCTCGAAGGTATTCCGTATCGGTGATGAAGTGAAGATCCGTGTGGCTCGTGTGAGTATGGAAGAGTATACGATCGACTTCGAAATGGTCGACATGAAACCTCGCGGCGAACGCCCTGGCGGCTTTAGCGGTGGACGTGGCGGTAAAGGTGGACGTCCGGCAGGTAGCGGTGGACGCGGTGGAGCAAAAGGCGGGCCTGGGTCTGGCGGATTTAGCGGTTCACGGGGCGGTAAAGGTAAGCCTGCTGGGGCTGGCGGCAACCGTGGTGGAAGAACCACCGAAGATAGCAGCAAAGGTGGACGTGGCGGTCGTAGCGGTGCAGCAAGTGCGGGTGCAGGCACTTCCGGAGGCTATGCTGGTAAAGGTGGGGGCAAACCGAAGGGTGAGCGTCGCACTGGTGATGCTGGCGGATCGACTGGCCGGGGCAAAGGCTCGTTAAGCTTTGGTTTTGGCTCTGGTAAGGGTGGCTACAGCTCTACATCGGGTGGACAGGACAGTAGTTCAATCGGTGGACAAGGAAGTGGCCTGAACAGCAGCAGCGGTCGAGGTGAGGGAAGCTTCAAGTCCGGCAAGGGCTCTGGTAAAGGTGGCAAAGGTGGTAGTGGACGCAAAAACACATCAACTAGTGGGGTGTTTATTGGGGAAGCAGCTACACCGGGTGGTGCTCAGGAAGGTGGAGCGCCACGTCGCAAGCGCAAGAAAAGCAAAGGCGAGTCAGCTAATGGCACGGCGGCTTTTGTACGGAAAAAGAAAAAATAAAGCAAATTTACTTAGAGCTGGATTGAACACATGGTGATCTAAGTGAAGAAGTGTAAGATTATTAGCTTTAGGGCTGTGTGTTGTTTCGCACAGTCTGGAAGTGGTGTAATGAGGAGGGGCGGCAGAGGTCGCCTCTTTCTTGATTTTAACAGCCGTACTTGCTACAATTGAGGTCTGGCACGTGGTACCTTTGTGCAACTTAGGGTGCACTGCTATAGAGCATGGTACCGGCTTATTTTACGGAGAAGGAGTGAGGACATGGGCAAGAACGATGGACAGAGTAAAGTGCTCGCACAGAATAAAAAGGCTTCCCATGACTACTTCATTGAAGATACGTATGAAGCGGGCATGGTGCTTACCGGAACGGAGATTAAATCTCTTCGCAACGGCCGTGCGAATATTGGGGATTCTTTTGCCACGATTCGGAACGGTGAGATTCATATTCACAATATGCATATTAGTCCTTTTGAACAAGGGAACCGCAATAACCCTTTAGATCCAACACGTACGCGCAAGCTGCTGATGCATAAAGTGCAGATCCACAAGCTGCTTGGGCTGTCCAAGCAGGATGGATACAGCATTGTGCCGCTGAAGATCTATATCCGGAATGGCTATGCGAAGCTGTTGATTGGGCTGGGCAAAGGTAAGAAACAGTTCGACAAACGTGAGACTGCCGCGAAGCGCGATGCTCAACGTGATATCCAACGGGTACTGCGCGAGAAGCAGAAGGTTGCGCGTTGATTGGGGTTGCTGAGCGTGAATGGTTTAGATGTTAAGGTATATAAGTTAGTATCGTAATAGAGTTTAGGAAGAGTGATGTTCGGGTTAAGAAGTCTCAAGTATTGTCCTGTATTGGGATAGATTGAGGCTTTTTTTAATTTGTATTGATCGGATGAGAAGTAGTCTCTTGATGTGGATAGTAATTGTTTGTGGTTAATTGATGTTGCTGTTGTTTTTGGGAGGATATTTGTTTGATATATCAATTTTTAACATGAGCAGTTCACCGTGATTAAATAACCGAGGCATGTCATAATGATTTTTTTGTTTACATGAGTTAGAAGGGTACTTTTGAATAGGTTTGTTTGGTGATCGTTCTCTCGTTAAGGAAAGGTATCAGAGTTTGAGGCCTTAACGGTGCTAAAATACAGAGGCATGACTTGTTGTTGCTTAATTTGACTGAATCGTGGGTAAGATACTTAGGTACAATTGTTCGTTGTCCGATATGGGTAAACTTTACTTCCCACTGGTGACGCGGTATAATATGTAGACGATTGAGTCCGGTTGTGTTGGATATACTTGCACACGTGCTCATCCTGCTGGAACATCTTCCAGTAATCTGTACTATATCGGTAATCTGTCCTGTGTTATGATTATTCATGTAGCAGACAGGAATGCCGAGTTTGAAAGAAGCATCTTTTACCTTGGAGGAAAAAGATGTGCAGCACCTTTGCTCCGTATTCACGGATTAATCCTGGAGCCCTTCTTATATGAGGGGGCGTTTATGGATTCGACGGGGGTAGTTCGAGCATGGGTAGCGGGTAGTGGGGACGCGTCCGCTTTATCAACGCTAAAGCCTATTAAACGGCAAACAACAAACAAACTACGCTTTCGCAGCCTAAGAAACTGTGTGCGTGCTTCTACCCTGCATCGCCCATGTGACAGGGATAGGGGCTAACTAGTAGTGGGATACGCTGTCACATCTCCGCCTGGGGTGTGCTGAAGAAGACAATCAGGCTGACCCAACGTATAGCCGGTTACGGGGCGATACTCGGGTGACATCAAAACTGTGACTACACCCGTAGAAGCTTATGTGCCGTTATCTTCGGACAGGGGTTCGACTCCCCTCGCCTCCAAGATGGTACTTAACGAGTAAGTACTATGTTGAAGGCGTTTAGGTAAAATCTTCAAGTGAAAAAGAATCAGGTAGCTGAAACATCAGCAATCTGATTCTTTTTTTATAATGTTCTAATTCAAAATAGATAGTTTTTTTAGGAGGAGATGTCTTGAAGAAAAGTTTTAGGGAATACTCTTTTGAGGATTTACTTTTTAAGCTGAGTTTTTATCAGACATTAGAACTAGATGTTAATAGTTACACTCCTAAGACAAGAAAAATTCCATGGGAAATTATAATGAGATTGAAATTGATGTACATGAAACTCATTACTCAGAAGATTTTCAATATCTCATTGATTTTCTGAAATGGGAAAGTAAGTTTTATAAGTACTGCCCTTACTGTAAGCGAGAGAACCCAGTACAACCCTCGCAATTTGAATTGGAAGAAGAACTAGCAGAAAGCCTGTTAGAATCTTTGCAAGATGATGAAATAGAATATCTTGACTCAAAAGTTAACATGCCAGATATAACAATGGCTATTAGACTAAATTTATTATTAAAAGATAAGACACTCACTAAGATTGTAAAATGCTCATTTAACCCGGATCATGAATTCATGTTTATTTACCAATTGAATGATAATAAAGATAAGAACTTGCATGAATTTAAAAAGATTGGTCAAATTCCTTCCATGAGTGATTTTGTAAGGCCGCAAATAGATAGACACAGGAATTTGATGAAAAAATTAGGCTGCTATGATGACTTTGTAAAAGCCTCATATATGAATGCCAGCGTTACGGCAATCGCAGCTTATACATATCTGAGGAGAGTGAGGCTATTTTGATTGTATTTAAGGAAATGCAAGATAAGATCGACGAAAAAGAGAATAAAGTAAAAATTCAAAATACTCTTAATAAATTCAATTCTGAAATAAAAAACTTAAGTTAAACCAATTTACTATCAGAAATAATTAACTCCATATAGAGTGCGTAATTATACGCGTCGAATTTTTATGCGTGCAAATATGCGTGTTATTATGAACGGTAGAGTGGGGGAGTAATAGAATTAATCTCTCCCATGAATGCTGTTATGATGGTACCTGGTCAAAGCGACTGGGTATTTTTTTATTAGGCTGGGAGTGCGAGGCGGAAAAACCTAAACTTCCTAAGGCTCTGCCGCAAGTGCAACCAACTGATTTAAGCTATTGGACTGAATATTAGGAAAAACAAAAATTATTACTGAACTTTAATCGCCTGTGGTAAGTTTTTCTCAATAGTTGAGTTTTAATCCTATAATTTTATCCAAAAGGAATATTTAATATTTTGTTTACAAATTAAGCTAAAGATGTTAACCTAAATATTGTAAAATAAATTACATAATTTAGGGGCAATTAAAATGAAGAAAACTATGACTACATTAGCTTCCGCAGTTCTGCTTGGTGCGATTGCTGTATCAGCAGTATCGGCACAAACAAGCGAAACGGTGGATGTTACAACTCCGCCAGTTATCCAGAATGATCAAGTGGGAGAAAATAACCCTGGACCAGATATCACTCTTTTTAACATAGGGAATAATTGGGCTCAAAATGTGAACGGTAACAAAATGACTTCTAGCCAGTTTTATGTACCTGCTACCTTTGGACATGTTAAATTGTATTTTAATAATAAAGGAACGAGCGATACAATTATTTCGGTAACCCATTCTAGTGGCAAGGTTTATTTTACTAAAACTGTAAAAGAAGGAAAGGATTTCACTTGGAGAAGCATCTATGATTTCCCGCAAGGGGTACGTGGTGGAGACTTTACCGTTAGTTACCGTTCTTCTTCCGGTAATGTAAATGTGGATATTGCTGGGTTTGCTTCTGATAATGTTGAAGAAGTAAAAGGATGAACGTAACATTGTTTTGAGTAGCTTGATTCAAAGAAAATGATCGATTAACCGATCATTTTCTTTTTTTTGACCATAGTAAATGGCCAGAAATATTAAGTACCAAGTAGGGTGCGATGCCCCTCGCCTCCATTAGAGCAAAAACCATCAACCAGTGTTCTGGTTGGTGGTTTTTCAGTTTATGATACAATTCGCATAAGTTTAGATTGGGGGACTCAAGATGTTTGAAAATCGAGAACAGCTCCAAGAAATTTTAAAAAAAGCAAATCAACATGCACGGAAGCAAGCTAAAGAATCTGGTGCCTCTATTTATTATATAAAGAATAACAAACGCGTTCGTGAAGATGCTAAAGGTAATAAATTCGAAATTATTTTCGATGCTGCTGGGAAACGCCAGGAGTTTGAGTATCATGAGTGAAACTAAACCAGTCATGACTGTGTTTGCTGGAACCAATGGAGCAGGGAAAAGTACACTCAGCATGCAAATGAGAGAGTGGCTTGGTGAACTGGTTGATCCTGATCAGATTGCAAGGGAGTTGAAGCCAGAGGATCCACGTAGTGCTGACCTGTCTGCTGGAAGGGAAGCTGTGAAAAGAATCCGATCTCTCATAAAAAGTGGTAAAAACTTCGCTATTGAAACGACATTATCTGGATCGTTTGTTTTGAAACACATGCAAATTGCAAAAGAAAACAGTTACGAAATTGTCGTATACTATATTGGCCTTGAGAACGTTCAAATACATATTGATTGTGTTGAACAAGGTGGACATTGGATTGCAGAAGAGGACATTCGTTATCGATATGGTCAGTCATTGAAGAACCTTAGACCAGCTCTAGCCATCGCAGATCAGGTTATCATCTTTGATAATACATACGAGCCTTTAATTGTTACGGAAATCATACAGGGTAATTTGATCTATTGTGTTGAGTCAATACCTGCTTGAGCTAATCCTGTTCTTGCTGGATACTAATACTCGGATGACATCAAAACTGTGACTACACCCGTAGAAGCTTATGTGTCGTTATCTTCGGACAGGGGTTCGCCTCCCCCTCGCCTCCACCATATAAATCCACAACCGCAAGAGGTTGTGGATTTTTTGCATTTTCAAAGTAAGAGTTCCACATGCTCATTGAAGCTTGCAAGGAGCTGCCGTAAACCTGCCTCTGTGACGCGTGCATTTTGCTTTATCGATTTGGCTAACCGTTTTTTTCTCAGGTTATTCACCAAGAAAGCAACTGTACCAATTGGGTAATGGCATGTTCGTTGAAAACTTTCTGGTTAAGTTGGGTTATGACGCAGCTTGTATTCTCTGCGTAGCTTCGCATTGACACATTGCTGAGTGCGATATCACGATTGTAACAGTGGCAGGTGACGCCCACCATGGGAAGTCCGACTCCTACATGTTAAGATTCTGCTTATTGAAAAGATCCTTAATAGTAATGGTGTATTAATTTTACATTGAATTGTTATAGTACTCTTAGAATGATAATTTCACTAAGGAGTGAAGGAAAAGTAATGAAAGCAAAAGTATTACAAAAGACAGTAGTGATTGCATCAATGGTAACGTTGCTAGGAGGAACTCTGCATACAGGTATTGGTCAAAATAATTATATCTATGCAGCAGATGAAACTGCGTCATCCGTCATGGTTGAAGATTTTGAAGATGGAATCTCAGATGTGAAATTGAATCCTAAACGTATGTATGATGCGACGCTGCACTTGGAAGACAACAAGAAGCATGTAAGAAATGGACAATACTCGGCTAGAATTGATTACGATATGATTGGTATCGTAGATAACCCCTCTCAAATTGAAGTAGGGTATAAAACAGGGAATATCCCAGTAACAGGTTACCCTACTAAAGTAGGCATGTGGGTTTATGGGAACAAGGAAGGGCATTTGCTAACGACAAAATTTAGAGATAAAGGCGGATCTTCTTTCCAGGCTGAATTTTATAATGAAAATCAAATCGGTATAGACTGGTCTGGTTGGAAATATATCGAGGCGGATGTTCCGCAGGGTAAACAAGGACCGTTTGTCCTTGAATTGTTTCTCCAATTGAAACAATCGAATATGAGCAAAAAAAATAAGGGCTCTATTTGGGTAGATGATATTACCTTCATCTATGAGGAAATGAATGAGGATAAAGACGTACCAAACATTAAACCTATAGCCCCTGTTGAGAATGAAGCATTAAACGCTCCGCTTGATGAATTAAAGGTTGAGCTGACCGATAACGGATCAGGTTTGGATTTGGATACATTATCTGTTCTTCTGGATGGAACGGATATTACGAATGAAGTGCACTATTCTCCAGATACAAATGTATTAACCTATCCAGGGAAATATGTGGGTGGCGGTTACCATGAGCTTGTTATTGAAGTGAGGGATAAGGTTGGTAACCCGGCAGGGAAAACATACAATTTTACAATGAATGCAGGAGAACGTTTGTTCATGACTGCTGGCAAAGAAGCAGTAAGCAATGAAATCTACTCTGTTCAAGTCAGCATCAAAGATTACTTGAATGCAGAAGGGGCAAAATTCGCACTAAATTATGATGCAAACACCCTTCAAGTTGAAAGTATTACTCCAGCGGCTGGAGTTGTCCTAACCTCAGATATTGATAATGAGCACGGAATTGTTCAGGTAGCACTTGATAAGGTAACAGCAGCAGCTCATGATGTCGTTACTGTTAACTTCAGAGTGAGCTCTCATGCCTTGTTAGAGCGCGGTGAAGAGTACAAAACTATTACTATGAGTAATTCGAGTCTTACAGCGGGCGATGTTCAGACAAGCTCACCGGTGGCTGCACCTATTCACTATACAATCGCATTTCCATATCAGCTGGAAATGACGGGAGTTGGTTTGGGCACGTCTTCTACATTTACAGTGTTAGACCGAGAGGGCAAACCGTATGAAGGTGCGGATATTGTATTCACCGGATTATTAAAGCAAAGCTCAGTAGTTACAGTTAAAACTGTAACGTCTAATGTATATGAGGATGATGATATGTCTTCTAATGTATTAATGGTTGCAAATGCTGGTGAACGTTACTACGCTTCAGCAGAAGCTGAGGATGGATTATTCGAGGTTATTCTCGCAGATGGCCAAACAACGGGCTATATCTCTGAAGCTGATGTTAGCAGTCAGTTATTGAACAGCAGCGTTGGTAAAACAGATGCTAAAGGACAATTAACGACAGACCTAACTACATTGGCACTAGGAACCTATCAGGTTCAAGCTGTCAACGGTGATCAGAACAGCAAGGTTGTCCATTATGAAGTCGTGGAGCAATACGGTACGGATGAAGCTCAATATGTTCAAACCTATGTGGCAGAAGATATGTCTTCACAACTGAGCGCTGCCTGGCAAACAAATCCGGACCAAACCTTTACTTATCTTCAATACATCGAAGCAAGTGAATGGGGAACAGGAGAAAGCCCTGATGTCAATCATGTAAAACAGCATCAAGCTGAGAGTGAGCTCCAAGTGGTTAGTATGAAGGAAAATGGAACGAAGGGTGAAATCCGGTTTCATAATGCTCTGATTGAAGGCTTGAAAGCAGATACCACTTACAAATATCGTGTAGGCTATGAGGGCAATTGGTCGGAGTGGCATGAATATTCTACTGTAGATCAGAACAAATCAACACCGACCTCATTCTTGTTTATTACGGATTCTCATACGAATCAATTACAAGGACAACAAATCTATCAAGAATTAATGACTAACGCTATGACACAATATCCATCTACCCAGTTTATTATGCATGGTGGAGATATGGTTGATGCAGGTGGCGCATTTGAAGAATGGCAAAAGTTCTGGCAAGCTTCGTCGGTCTATGCAACAACAATTCCAACTGCTCTAACATTGGGTAATCATGATGTGAAGAGTGAAGGGAAAGATGTATTTACCAAAGGTGCGAATTTCCCAGAGAACGGGCCGGAATCCCAAATGCAATATGCTTACTCTTATGAGGTCGATGATACTCATTTTGTCGTATTGAACTCAGAAGGTACAGAGGAGCAAATGATTGATCAAGCAGCATGGCTGAAGGAAGACTTGGATCAGAATGATAAAAAATGGACTATTGCTATGTTCCACCGTCCTGCCTACCATACAGAAAATGGCCGGGAATCCCTTGTTGAGTATACACGAACGTATTTTGCACCTATATTAGAAGAGAAAAAAGTTGATTTGATCTTGGTTGGTCATGATCATGTGTATGCGCGCACCTATCCAATGCTGGATGGAAAGCCCAATAAAGCTACAAATAAGGGTACTGTATATCTGGATGGTGGAGCTTCGGGCTGGAAATTCTATGATGGCACTAAATATAATTATTTGAATTTTATCTTTGATGAAGACGTTCCCGTATATTCCGCTATTGAAATTAGCGAGGATAAGATTCATGTGGAAGCACGTACGAGTGAGGGTAAAATGATCGATGAGTTTTCTGTCGTGAAAACAACAGAAATCGAGCCGCCGACACCGACACCGACACCAACGCCGACGCCAACGCCGACACCGACACCGACACCAACGCCGACGCCAACACCGACACCAACGCCGACGCCAACACCAACGCCGACGCCAACACCAACACCAACGCCTTCGAGGCCTGTCTTCAACGATAAGGTAGATGTAGACGCAGTTAAGGCTATCGTGGAAAAAGAGAAATCTGCTCCCGCTGTAAGCTTTACGGACGTTCCAGCATCTTTGTGGAGTGCTTCCGTAGTGGAACGTGCCGCTAAGATGGGCATTGTAAAGGGTTATCGTGATGGTTCTTACCGTCCCAATGAAAAGGTAACTCGCGCCGAGTTCGCCACGATGCTTGCAAAAGCTTTTGGTCTAACGGATTCAAGCCGTTCTTCCTTCTCTGACACGCAAGGGCATTGGGCTTCAGAAGCGATTGCAGCATTACAGTCTAAAGGGATAATCAAGGGTTATGGTGATGGTTCTTTCCATCCTAATCAAGAGATCTCCCGCGCTGAGATCGTTGCCATGCTTGCTCGGCTGACGAACTACGTTCCCAGCGCATCCAATCCATTTTCGGATGTAGTTACGAACTGGGCTTCTGAACAAATCAATGCTTTCGCGAATGCAGGTATCGTAAGTGGTAAAGGCAACGGATTGTTCAAACCGAATGATTCTGCTTCCCGTGCTGAGTCAGTTGCGATGATTATTCGCTTGTTGGATAAACTGCTTGCACCATAAGTGAGATTTTAAGAAGAAGTATAAATAGGCGGACAGTCAACGGTGACCCGAAAGATGAACTCCAAAAGGGATCACTTTCGGGTAGTGAAATACCTACGGACTTGAGCAAGCCCGACCAGGTAGAAATTGCGGCGAATTGTGGTTTTGCATAGCCACGGTTTGTCTCCATTAGTATTATCAGAAGAAGCACCTCGAAGGGTGCTTTTTTGTTTGTTCTGATACAAGGAGGTTTGAGAAACCCTACAATTCTGGAGTTTTACCAGCACTATAGGGCATCAGAATTATTTTGTGTGATTTAAGGTGTCGTGGCACAAGAACCAGGACTTACTTCCATTCGCTCATCATTGTTTTTTCGTACATAAACTTGTCATTCATAGTCAGTTGAAGATTTAAATAGATCTTTTTAGTATCTCTATTGATGTAGAGCTTAGAGATATACTTGCTAGCCAAAGCAGTCAACAACTGAGGATTGGGTACTACCTGGTCTTTTTTGTGATTAAATATGTTTCTTCTATTATAAGCGTAAAATACCCATGAGAAATTCTAAGTACCAATGGAAGACGATGTCCCTTTCCTCCAAGTAGTAAGTAGAAATCACCGACCCGTTCGTTCTGGTTGGTGGTTTTTGCTCTAATGCCCAGCTCTTAGTGTAAGCAAGTCAAAAACTCCAAACCTTAAAATTTACAATAGATAACCAGTTTGATAAAATGAGGTTGCGTAACAGGAATTTACTTATCGTGCAGAGCGGGGGACACCAGGATGCATAGCATTGAATCACTTGAAGCTGCGATTGCAATGATCCCAATGTTTAAGGCGGCAGTTCCGGCCGAATTATCGATTGCGATCTGTGATACAGAGAAGTTTTTAGCGTATTGGCCTGGTGAAAATATCGACTTACGTATTGCATCAAGAGGAGCCTTTGATGCAGGCAATTCGAAACAACGTAGCTCTGCGAGCGGAAGTACCTTCTGAATTTTACGGATTCGAATTTATAGGGACGGCTACGCCACTACACGATTCCAGCGGCAAAGTCATCGGTGGTATTGCGATTCAGCTTAGGAAGCAGACGGAACTCATATCCATATCCAATCAAATTTCACTTTCACTATCACAAGCCAATCGTCAGCTCTCGCAAGTGACGGATAGCTCACTTGGGCTGGCTGGGGCTGCTCAGGAGCTTCGGGATCTAGCCTATCAGACAGTAGAACAGGTGAATGAAACGGACAAGGTGTTAGCTATCGTCAGACGAGTAGCGGACCAGACCAATCTACTAGGCATTAATGCGGCGATTGAAGCGGCACATGCTGGGGATCATGGGAGAGGATTCGGCGTTGTAGCCAATGAGATCCGAAAGCTATCCAATGAATCAGTCCATTCCACGGATACGGTTCAGCATACGTTGAAGGCATTTGAAGGGGCTATGGATGACATGCGTCAATCGATTGAACATATAGCGTCTATCGTAGATCAGCAAGCCACGTCGACTCAACAGGTCTTGGCTTACATCGAAGAGATTCATCGTATGTCGGAGCAGCTCAATCAATTTGCAAAGAAATTATGATTAACTCCCCACGTCTCCACCGATATCATCAGAAAAGCGACCATGATCGGTTGCTTTTTTGCGTTTCTCTACACCGTCTGTTCGCAATGGCAATTGATCTGCTTATACTTTAATTTGTTCCGTTCAGGCCCGGAAGCCTACATGCTTAACCGGGCTGGACCAGAGTCTTCGCCCATGGAATAATAAGGGTTAGCATAGCAAGCTGTGATGGAGAGGAGATCGTTGTTTTATGATCAATATATCGTTGATAGAGCAGGTATCCGTCCGGGAAAAGGCCGTGGCCTTCACGTTTGATGATGGTCCGCATCCGGTATACACGCATCAAGTACTTGAGATTTTCCGCCGTGCAGGAGGGCGAGCAACTTTTTTCATGATTGGCAAGGAGATGGAGGCTTACCCGGAGATTGTGGCTGAGGTGCACCGCGAAGGGCATGAGATTGCAAACCATACGTACACACATCCGGATCTAACCAAGCTGATGCTGGAGCAAGCCGGAGAGGAACTGCGACGTGCGGAAGACCTCATACGAGAAGTAACAGGGAAACCAGCGAAGTGTTTCAGACCGCCGTATTTTGGCGTAAATGACGATATCTTGTCCATGGCTGCAGAGCGTGGATACCGAACGATTGGTGCGGTCAACGGCGGTGCGAAGGATTGGGACAATCCTGGTGTTGGTCACATTCTGGAGCATACCCGGTCTACGGTGAAGCCCGGCAGCGTTTTCCTGTTCCATGACGGGTACGGGGAGCGTTTCCAGACGGTGGAGGCTGTTCGTATACTGGTGGAGGAACTGGTCGCGGAAGGGTACCGTCTGGTCACGGTAAGTGAATTATTGGATATTTCTCATGATGTATGACTGAAATAAAGCAGAACGGGGCCCATCATTCTATAGAATGTTAGGGGCCTTTTTCCTTGTAGAGTAAAGTAACAGATAGTATAATAAATGACCTTCGAAGGGCATAGATCACTAATCATAATTGTAGAAAATAGGCAGACCCTTTAACCTTGTTTAAATGTGGAGTATTGGTGGAGAGCGAGCTGCACATTTTGCTTAGCACCCCAATCTACTTTATAATAGTAGGCTAAACTAGATTGCGTTAGGAGGAAACAATGGACTTTATTAAAAATCAACTAGACGGATTGGGCATGAGTGAACCATCCATTGGATATCTTTCGAATATAATCATGGTCATTTTTATAGCGGTGATCTCCATACTAGCCAATTTTATCGCCAAAAAAATCGTACTGAAGACGATTAATCATATCGTCAACAACAACCGGTACAAATGGGGCAATATCATTGTGGAGAAAAAATTGTTCCACAAGCTGTCGCATCTCGTGCCGGCGATCATTATCTATTATTCTGCTTACATTTTTCCATCCTATCAGGCCTTGATTGAGAAGGCTGCCATGACATACATGATTGTTATCATGATTACGGTACTCAACGCGCTGCTCAATGTGTTTGATGACATCTATCGATCATATGAAGTCTCCAAGATCAGACCGATTAAGGGATATATTCAGGTCGCTAAAATTGTCCTGTACATCATTGGGGGCATTATCGTCATCTCAAGCCTCATCGGTCAAAATCCGTTAATTATTCTCAGTGGCCTTGGTGCATTATCGGCTGTGCTGATGCTCGTTTTCAAGGATTCCATCCTGGGCTTGGTGGCAGGCATTCAATTATCATCGAATGACATGGTGCGTGTCGGTGACTGGATTGAAATGCCCAAGTATAATGCCGACGGCGACGTCATTGATATTACATTAAACACGGTAAAGGTTATGAATTTTGATAAAACGATCACGATGCTTCCAAGTTACGCCCTCATCTCGGACTCGTTTAAAAATTGGAGAGGTATGCAAGTATCCGGCGGTAGAAGGATTAAGCGAAGCGTCTATATCGATACTAGCAGCATAAGCTTCTGCACCGAGGACATGATTAGGGAATTTCAGAAAGTCCACTACCTTACCGATTATATCGCGACAAAATTAGATGAAATCAACGCATACAACATGGAACACCACATTAATACAGAAAGCATTGTGAACGGCAGACAGCTTACGAATGTAGGTGTATTCAGAGAATACATCCATCAATATCTGAGGAATCATCCGAAAATTCATAAGGATATGACGTTGATTGTGAGACAGCTAGCGCCGGGAGATAACGGACTGCCTCTCGAAATCTATGCATTCAGCAATGACATCACCTGGGGAGTGTATGAATCAGTTCAGGCGGATATCTTTGATCACATCTTTGCGGTTGCGCCGACATTTGGCCTTCGAGCTTTCCAAAATCCAACGGGTCATGATATCGTTCAACTCAAAGAAAGTAAGGAATTTTCACGGGGATATTGAGATAGGTTATCCAAATTTATTGAAGTTATAGGCATGGAAAAGTTATTCCCTTGCTTCCATGGTCTTGTTTTATTACGAAGAAGCACCCTCTCAGGTGCTTCTTTTTTGTTTAAAAGTGACTATGTACTCTATTGTCAAAAATGTAAATAATGTATAATATATCCACTAGGGTGAAGGTTCCAGCACGATTTTATTTTATATCATTATGAAGATATGGGTATTATATCTCGCTCTGATGATTGGAAAATTTAATGGAGGTGAGTGTCGTGGCACGTGTATTAGTTGTGATGATACCTGCAGAAGGCCATATCAATCCGTCGCTCGGATTAATCAAGGAACTGGTAGAGAACGGTGATGAAGTCGTCTATTGTTGTACCGAAAAATACCGGACGAAGATTGAAGCGATAGGCGCACAATTTAAAGCATACTCCTTCAACGAGGCAACTCTGCTCAACAACCCTGGTATGAAGCCATTTGAACTCAAACATCCTTACCAATTTTTATATATGATGTTGAAAAAAATTATTCAACGTTTTATTCCGGATGTCATGAATCTGGTCGAAAATGATGAAACCTACGATTATTTAATTTTTGACTCCATAATAGGCTGGGGAGGACAAATTTTAGGAGAGAAGCTAGGAATACCAACGGTATGCTCAACCAGCACCTTTGTTTTCGTGGAGCCTCTTGGATCAGACAATCAACTGAAGGATGACTCGGAGGAGGTGAAGGAGCTATATAACGGCATCATGGAAATGTCCCAGCAAGTAGCTTCCCGGTTCAATGTGGTTGCGCCTTCCCTAGCGGAACTTTCAGGGCCTCCAGGGCAACTGAAAATTGTCTATACAAGCCGTTATTTTCAACCCATGGGGGAGAAGCTGGATGACAGCTTTGTGTTCACCGGCCCATCTATTATACCCCGCAAGGATGCGCCAGCCTTTGCAAACGAATCTCTGCATGCTCTTTATAAACAGGCGGTTTATATTTCGATGGGAACCATTTTAAATAAAGATCTAGATTTTTATAAGCTTTGCTTTATAGCCTTTCGTGATTTGCCTGTGCAGTTTATATTGTCTTCTGGGAAGGATACCGATATAGAGCCCATTGCTGATCTCATTCCTGACAATTTCATCATAAGACCCTATGTTCCTCAACTGGAAGTGTTGCAGGGTGTAGATGCTTTTCTGACACATGCAGGCATGAACAGTACAAGCGAAGCTTTGTATTACAATGTACCGTTGATCATGCTCCCGTTAACCTCGGATCAGCCGCGTGTAGCAAGCCGGGTGCAGGAGCTGGGAGCAGGGGTAATCGTGGATAAAAATAACCTTACGTCCGATGTACTGAAATCCGCTGTATTAGAGGTGCTCGGCAATGTCTCCTACAGGGAACATGCAGAGGTTATTGGGAAAACGCTACGTGACGCTGGTGGGTACAAACAGGCTGCTAGGGCTATTAAGAACTTCATAGGCAATCAGCCATTATCGGCCAAGACCATCTCTTCACTTGAATGAAGAGGCGACTTTCCTCTATAGAGAGGTTGACTTACCGGGTGAACAGAGCGGAGGGCTGAAGGGATCAGCGACAGTGGTGTCGAATTGATTCAAGCGCTTGTGAGTGACCGTCTGATTAAAGAGACAGGGGTAGCCCCGAGCCTGAATCAGATCGAGCTGCATCCGTTTTTTGACCAAGAAGACCAGCGGAAACAGGATGCACAGCATGGGATTGTGAACGAGTCCTGGAGTCCAATCGGACGTGGGAAGGATGTTGTACAGGATATCGTAAAAGATGAACAGATCCTCCGCATTGCAAAAGTTCATGGAAAAACGAGCACCCAGATTATTTTGAACTGGCATACCCAGCTTGGCTCAATTCCTATTCCTAAAGCAAGCTCCCTTCAACACCAACAAGAAAATATCAATATTTTTGATTTCGAGTTGAGTGAGAAGGAGATGTAGGTCATCTCTTCTTATAATCGTGAGAATGGACGGTTGTGGGGGCAGGACCCAAGCGAGTACGAAGAGTTTTAAGAAACGGATTTTCTTCCAATTGATTTGACCCAAACGAAGGGGCTGTCCCAAAAGTCATGAGCATGACATGACGGGGGACGCCCCTTGTTAGCGATATTTTGGTTCTTTCCATCCTAATCAAGAGATCTCCCGAACCGGAAAGCGGCTGGAGCTAGAGTATCATGAGTGATCAACAGCTTGTCCGATTGTTTTCTCTAATCTCGTTTGTAATCGTTTAGAAAAATGGATAAGCTCCCAATTTTATCATCTACAATACGGAAATGATAATCGAGCAATAACGGATCGGGTAGACCTGTTTTGTCGTAAGTTCCTTCCACTTTGCATGTTACAACAACCTCATCGTTATTTTCTTTTACTGTTTTAGGCTCTAACGTTACGTTTGCTCCAAAATGATATTGATCACTCCATTGTTTAATCTCTTTTTTCCCAATCCGCTTTTTTCCTTCATCCAACACAACGGCATCTTCTGAAAAGCAATTTACAAATGCTTCCGGATTGGGCTGATTCGATGCATCAATATATTTACGGATCACAGTAGGAATTTGAACGATTTCCATTGTTTCTCCCCCTTAGTTAGTTTGAATAATTAAACGGTAGGAATGGTTCCGCCATCAATGACATATTCGCTTCCTGTTATGGATGCTGCACGGTCAGAAACCAGAAATGCAACCAACTCAGCGACTTCTTCAGGAAATCCTGGCCGGCCAATTGGAATACCTCCGAGCGAATCCATAAGCTGCTGGAGCGCACTTTCTCTGCTTCCTGTTGCAGTTGCCATCCGGTCAATTAACGCATCTGCTGCCTCAGTCTGAATAAAACCAGGAGACAATGAATTAACCCGAATGCCACGGGGAGAAAATTCATTAGACAGCCCTTTGCTGTAATTCGCGAGAGCAGCTTTAGCCGCTGCATAAGCTAATGTCGTTTCATAAAGAGGCAATCTTCTTTGAATTGAGGTGAAATGAAGAATAACACCTGATTTATTGTCCAACATTAATGGAATAAGGCCGCGATCAAGCCGAACTGCGGCGAGAAGATTCCAATTTAACGCCTGTAGCCAATCTTCATCACTAAGTACAAGTGCTCCTCCTGGTGGAGTAGATGAGCCGCCTACACAATGGACAATAATATCGATACCGCCAAGTTGTTCTTTCACCGCTGCAATCACTTGCTGAACCCCTTCAGGTGACGCAAGATCTGCTTGAACAAATTTAACCGAATTTGGCAAGTCAGCAGATACGGAACGGGCGGTTGCCAGAACTGTGGCTCCGCTGTCTGCCAGTCTATTTACAACAGCTCGTCCCATTCCTTTTGTTCCGCCCGTTACAAGCACCTTCTTGCCTTTAAATTCTGTTGCCGAGTACTCAAATGTTCTATTCATATCTATTCCTCCTTATAGTGAATAACTGAATCTGCCTGTTCAGCGCTCAGTCCCTTAAACTTTTAGGCAATGTTCAAGAGGGGCTGGATATAATGTTACACTTGACCCTTTTATAACGTCCAATCTATTATAATAATGAAATTGATGAATAATATTAATGTAAAGAGGGTCATATAATGGAGCTCACACAATTAGAGTATTTTATGACGGTTGCAAGGTTAGAGCACATGACGATGGCTTCGAAGGCACTCGGTATTACTCAGCCGGCGCTCAGTCATGCGATTGCCAAACTTGAGAACGAAATCGGTGCTCCCTTGTTTGAGCGTAATGGGAGAAATGTGGAGCTGAACCGTAATGGCGCTATGTTCTCTAAATGGATCGGCAAAGCACTGCAAAACATTGAAAATGGCGTAAAAGAAATCGAAGAATGGTCTAACCCGGATACGGGGGTCATTACTTTATCCTATCTCAATATCCTTGGCGTTGATTTAATCCCCAATTTAGTCCGAAGCTATCAATTAGAATATCCCAAAGTCCGCTTTGAATTGACACAAGGGAATCTAGGAGATATAGATGCACATTTGGAAGAAGGACGCTCGGATCTTATGATTACATCGAAGGAATCCACTTTAGACAATCATAAATGGATAATTATCCGGCAGGTCCCATTGTATATTGTTGTATCCTCCCAGCATCATTTAGCGGATCGTTCAGCTTTGAGTTTGGCAGAGTTGTCGGGTGAGCCATTCATTGGTTTGAAAAACAACTGCGGATTAAAAGCGACCATTATGTCGCGTTTCCAACATACTGGTTTTGTACTTGATTCGGCATATGAAGCCGAGGACTTAATCACAGTAGCCGGATTTATTAAGTCAAATCTCGGTGTATCTGTCCTGCCTAGGACTATGGGATTGATGTTGGATGAGATGGTGTGGATTCCGATTACCGATGAGGGTTGGCATTGGGAAATAGGCTTGAAGTGGAGAGAGGATCGCCATATTTCTCCGACTGCCAAGCGGTTTATTGCATATATTGAAAAACGGTTGTGGGGACAGGACCCAAACGAGTGCAAAGAGTTTTAGAAATTAATAATGCTGTCTACAAGATTCACTGTAGGTTGGCATCAGAAATATAAAAAAGGCAATCCCCATCAGTAAATTATATCCAACTTACGGAGGAATGGCATCTATGGCTCATGCAGACCCCAGTTATTTAACGGAGTGCGCCACATATCGTACATTGAGTTAAACGGAGCTGCGGCTATAATGATATATGGTGACGGCAGAACTAGGTCATATCGAGTGGGGGGAATACAGTGATCATAAAACAGATGAATGAATGGCATTCTTTTATTCGCAGCAAACCGAAAAAACTGGCCTTTAAAATACCATTTGCCTACTTTCTGATCATTTTGCTCACGGTTGCATTCAGTTATTGGGTACTCATCCAAATCTCTGCAAACTCGGCCCAGAAAAAAATCAATGAGACCTCCTTGCAAACCCTTACTTCCATCCAGACCAATGTGGAGCTGATTATTGACAATGTAAACAACTATTCCAAAATGATTTTCTCGGATCACAACCTGCAAAATCTGCTAAGACAAGGAGACGTATATGCCAACCTGCAAACCCAGGCCAAGGTCAGTACATATTTGGTGAATCTTATGCAAGCGGTTCCAATGATTGATTCGGTATATATTTATGACAATTCTGGACATCGATTTTCCATCGGGACAGAGGAACTGCCTTCATTTCTGAATGCGAACGTTGAGGAAACCTCGTGGTATGAACAGGTCGTGCGCAATAAGGGGAAATATGTGCTGATTCGCAATGGAAACGAGTCTGTTTCCACCGATGCGGATGATGAACCTTTTGTCTCCTTCATTCGAATGATTCGGGATATCGATAATACCTCCCAGCTTGGGATTCTTGTGATGAATATCAAAGGTGAGTCCTTTGCTCAAGCTTACGCCAGCCTCATCAATCAGGATTCATTTCAGATGGCCATTCTGGATGAGCATAATCAGATCATTGTTGATAACTCCACCGTTGATCCAGACAATACCTCTTTTCAGGACATTCTGGCTGGGCACCAAGATGAACTGGAGCAGCATTTCGAGCAGAGCAGCTCAGGATCGCTAACGCTGAATAACGGATCACAGAAATATGCCGTCTCGTATCGCGCGGATGGAAATGAACAATGGAAGTTCATCAGTATGAATTCGTATGACAGGGTCGATTCCCGTAACAAGTCACTTGTGTTACTGGCGCTGGTGATGTTAATCATCAACGGAACGGTGTTTTTTGTCAGCTCGTTCATTATTTCAAACAGTATAATCAAGCCCATTCATAAACTTCTGCGATCCATGAACAAAGCACCAAGCGGCAACTTCAGAAAAGTGAATGTGGAACTGAACAGTTATGAATTTGAACAGCTATTTAAGGGGTATAACCAGATGATTGAACAGATGGATCAGATGTTAAAACGCAAGATGGAAGAACAGAAGATGATCCGCAGAGCTGAACTGAGTACACTCCAAGCCCAGATCAAACCGCATTTCTTGTATAACACGCTGGACTCCATCACTTCCCTGGCCCTGTCCGGCCGCAATCATCAGGTATGCGAGCTACTGGAGGCGCTGGGCACGTATTATCGCATGAGTGTCAGCAAAGGTCGTGATGTGGTCACCCTTGGGGAGGAAGTTGAGATTGTAAGGAACTACATGAAAATTCAGAAAACACGTTATCAGGATACGTTTGAGATTGAATTCCATGTGGATCAGGGCTGCCTACAGACGCTGATCCCCAAGCTTGTGCTGCAACCTTTGGCTGAAAACTCACTTTACCATGGCATTCGCCCAAAAGGCACGAAAGGAACCATCCAAATTCATGCGAGCAAAACAAAGGGTGGCGTGAACCTGTCCATCTCCGATGATGGTGTTGGCATGTCGGTAGAAGAGATCGATCAGATTCTCCATACGGAGAGGATAGGCGAAATCAGAAGTTTTGGCCTGTGGGGGACACTGGAACGCTTGCGAATGTTCTATGGAATACAGGACGGCATCACGATTCATAGTGAACCAGGACAAGGAACAACCATCATGATTAGAATACCGAATGGAGCGGAGGCATCATGGGACAATTAAACGTGCTGATTGTAGACGATGAATATCTGATACGGAACTTGCTTCGTATGCGCATTGATTGGGAAGAACAAGGCATGAGGATCATGGGCGAAGCTTCGAACGGACAAGAGGCCCTTGCTTTGGTGGACAAGCAGCCGCCGGATATTATTTTTACCGATATTTATATGCCCAACATGGATGGGATTGAATTAAGCCGAGTGATTCTGGAGAAGTATCCGGATATTAAAATCGTGGTGGTCACAGGACATGATGAGTTTGAATATGCACGCAAAAGCATTCAAATAGGCATCGTGGATTATATATTGAAGCCTATTCGTGCAACCGAACTGCTTACGGTGACAGACAAGCTGAGAGTCATGATTGATGATGAGCGAAAGCGTGAGCAGGAGATCCAGAAGCTCAGGGCAGATCTGGAACGCAACTTTCCGTATCTCCGGGAAAAATTTTTGCTGCAATGGTTGAATGGCTTACTCCCCACACAGGCAGAAATTCGAGAGAAAGCGGCCTATTTTAATATTCCGATGCTTCTGGAGACCGATGGCATTCAGGTAGCTGTTATTGAAATTTCAACGGCATCAGCCAAAGAGACAGAGGAGCAGTTGATTTTGCTCAGCATGGAGTGCAGCAACGAAATAGACGCATTTTATGAAAAAGAACCGGGTGTTATTCGTTTGACGGATACTCGAAACCGGATTGTGATCATTAGCTTAACTCCGGGGGTGGATTTTATTGAAGATGGCGAAGCGCTCATTTCACGTCTGACCACTTCCTATCCCTGTGCTGTGAGCATGGGGATTGGACGAAAGCATGGTCTTGTAGAGGACGCACCGGTAGTCTATCAGGAAGCTTGCCGCGCTCTGGCATACCAATCGTTTGTCGGAAAAAATCAGGTGGTCTGCTTCGAGGATATTGTGGATAACCAGGAGCAGTCATATCGGTCAAACGCTGATCTTCTTCAGCGATTACAATTTTACATCAGTGTTGGTTCTTCAGCGCGTGCAATTGAAGCCCTGCATCCTATTTTTGATGTATCCTTTTCGAGTGTGTCACAGTTTCGCCTGGCAGCAATGGATGTCATTACGGAATGTCAGCGAGCGGCAATGGAGCAGCAGTTTGAAAGTGATCAGGTGTTTAACAAAGCAACGCTGGTTTCCATTCTTACCGTCGATCATCTCCCGGAACTGTTAACCCGATTGGAGAGTTACGTCCGATATGTATCCGAAACGGTATATTCCAAGAACCAGACCAAGGAAGACAACCTGATCAGCCAGGTCAAGACATACCTGGAAGATCATATGAGCGATTCTAATATCAGCCTGGCGAATACCGCAGCGGCTTTCTTTGTCAGTCCAGGTCATTTAGGAAGGCTGATGAAGAAGGAAACGGGAAAAACCTTTGTAGAGTACCTTACGAATTTGCGTATGAAAAGGGCAGAGATCTTACTGAAGCAGACACAATTAAAAGGATATGAAATTGGCGAGCAGGTCGGCATTGCGGACCCGCATTACTTTAGTGTGTTATTCAAAAAAAGCATAGGGAGATCCATGAATGAGTACAGACAACGCAAATCGTAACCTGGAACATGTTTGAATTTTAAAAGGAATTGTGCGTTTTCTAAATGGTAATATTGGAAATGACTCCCTAAAATAGTACAAGTAGAACAAAACCTGATTAGGGGAGGTCACAAGATGAAAGCGCTATTAAAAAGATCGCTGGGTATGGTGTTGGCATTGGGTATTGCAGGCAGCTTGGTCGCATGTTCATCCGGGTCATCGGAGGGGACAAGTTCAGGCGGAGATGGAAGCGTTACCTTGAAGCTATGGGATCAGTCCGTCGGCAATACAGACCCATCGGCAAAATTATTGCCGCAAATCATCAAGAAATGGAACAATGAACATCCCGACATCCAGATTGTACGGACAGGCACAACAGGTGAGCAGTACAAAACCAAAGTCAAGACATCCATAGCAGCAGGTGAGGCACCTGATTTGTTTTACGGCATGGGTGGGGGAAGTTTCATGGAGCCATATATCCAGTCTGGAAATGTGCTGGAAATCACCAAGTATGTTACGGATGACTTGAAAAAACGAATGGCCCCAGGGATGGCAGAGGCGATTGAAAAGGACGGGAAAATCTATACCCTTCCGGTCTACACCCATATCGCTAATCTGTATGTGAACACTGCGCTGTTCGAGCAGGCAGGAGCCAAGCTGCCGACCACCTATACGGAATTGCTTGATGCGGTAGAGAAATTGAAAGCGGCTGGAATTACCCCGGCTCTCCTGGGGGAAAAGGATCGCTGGCCAGGTATGTACTGGTACGACATCATTGCGATGCGGCAGGCAGGGAATGAAGCGGTCATTGAAGCATTTAAAGACCCGGCAAAATGGAATTCGCCCGACTTTATTGCAGCGGCAACCAAAATGCAGGAGCTTGCCAAAGCAGGGGCATTCAACAGCAGCATGTTCAGCATGGGCTACGATGAAATGCTGGGTGCATTCAACGCAGGAAATGGAGCCATGATGTTCCAGGCCAATTGGGTAAATGCAGGGATCGAAGATCCATCCTCGGCAACCAAGGGCAATGTGAAGGTCATTCCTTTCCCTGTATTTGAAGATGGCAAAGGGAATAATACTGAAATATTCGGCGGAGCCGTGGATGGCTTCTATATTAGCAACAACACTCAGCATCCCGAAGAAGCGGTTGAGTTTCTCAAGTATCTGAGCGAGCAGCTCGGCACGCAAGGTTATCTGGCAGGTGCAGGGCTTCCGAGCTGGAACACGGACGATCTGGATACATCCGGATTATCCACGCTTGACCAATCCAGTGCGGAAATTATGAAAACAGCGACTTCGTTCATTGCATGGTGGGATAACATTCTGCCCGCGGAATCCGCAGAGGCACATAAAAATCTGATTGCACAGCTTTTGGCCGGAGACGTTACTCCAGAGGAATTCTGCGAACAGATGGCTCAGCTTAAACCAACGGAGTTGAGTCTTTGATCCAGGAATACCCATACAAGATTGTAGTCAGGGGTAATCCCTGGCTGCAACTTGGAGAGGAGAACAATAATGAACACTGTATTTTCCAATAAAACGACGATCGCCATATTTGTTTTGCCTACGCTAGTACTGTTCTGCGGCATTGTACTCATTCCGATTTTTGTCTCCAGTTATTATAGTCTGCTGGATTGGAATGGCATAGGTAAAGGTGTATTTATCGGACTGGATAATTATGTTGAGATGTTTAAAGACCCACGTGTATTAAATTCGATTAAGAATTCACTGGTGTTCGCAGGTGCATCGGTGTTCATTCAGTTGCCAATCTCACTGCTGCTGGCTCTTGTACTGGCATCAAGTGTGAAGGGTGAAGGCTTTTATCGCACGGTCTACTTTATACCGGTTCTGATCTCAACCGTTGTGATTGCACAGTTATGGTCCAAAATCTATAACGCGGATTACGGCCTTCTGAACGCTTTGCTTGAAAGTATAGGGCTGTCCCACTTGGCTCAGGATTGGCTTGGTCAGAAGAATACGGCTCTCGCGGCCTCGTTTGTGCCAACGTTGTGGCAGTATATTGGCTATCACATGCTGCTAATGTACGCAGGTGCCAAGTCGATCTCTCAGGATATTGTGGAAGCGGCCAAAATGGACGGGGCTTCCCGTCTGCGTACGGCATTTTCCATCACCATTCCACTGATGAAGCCCATTCTCAAAGTTTGTCTTATCTTTTCGGTCATCGGAGCGTTTAAGGTATTCGATCTGATCTATGTACTGACGGGCGGCGGCCCGCTGTTTACGACCGAAGTGCCGAGCACGTTAATGTATACAACCATTTTTAGTACGTACAGGTATGGCTACGGTAGTGCGATATCCGTTTTTATCATTCTGGAATGTCTGATCTGTACAGTCTTAATCAATAAATGGTTCAAGACCGAGTAGGGGGTGAAAAAACTGAGTACAGTTGATGTGGTGTTGTCGTCCCCAAAACCAAAACCGGTGGGAAAAATACTGTTGCATCTGTTTTTGATCATTGTAGCCGTCTTACAGATGTATCCGCTCGTCTGGCTGACTTTTTTCTCGCTGAAGGATAATAGCGAGATATTTAGCGGCGATGTGGTAGCACTCCCCAAATCCTTTCTCTGGAGCAATTATACCAAGGCGTTGTCGGACGGCCATGTCTTGAGTTATTTTTTTAACAGTGTGTTAGTGACGATCATCTCGATTATTTTTGTATTGATTCTCTCCTCTATGACGGCATACGCCATTACAAGGATGAACTGGAAATGGAGCGGCTTCACGATGACGCTGATCCTTCTGGGCATCATGGTTCCCATTCACGCCGCACTCCTTCCCCTGTTCATCATATTAAAGAATTTGGGATTGCTGAACACCTATTGGTCGTTGATTATCCCTTACGTTGCTTTTGGCATACCCATGGCGGTGTTTATATTGGGCAGCTTTTTCAAGGGGGTTCCACGTGAGCTGGAGGAAGCGGCGGTCATCGATGGCTGCGGAATATACAGAACCTTTTTCTTCATCATCATGCCGCTTGTTCGTCCTGCGGTGTCCACGGTAGCAATCTTTACTTTCCTTGCCTGCTGGAACGAGCTGATGTTTGCCGTTACGTTTATTAATAATGAGGCGTATCAGACACTGACGGTGGGCATGATGTCCATGGTGGGCACCTATATTACCCAATGGGGTATTATCGGAGCAGGACTCATGATCACGACATTGCCAACCATTGTTATTTATTTGCTGCTGAACAAACAGGTACAGAAAAGCATGATCGCTGGTGCGATCAAGGGATAATTGTGAGGTTAAACGTAAGAGACGGGATACAGGCTTAAATTTGCGTTGTTGAAAAGGGCTCTCCCCTGTCAGTAATGACGGGGAGAGCCCTTTTGGTGTGGATGAACGCTGTCTGATTGGACTAATGTCATGTTATGGAACAGGCGTATTGTTATTGGACAAGCGCCAAGTTACAGGTTAGGCAATTCGCTATTGCCCGGTTGGGATACGGAAGGTCAGAATTTCATACGGCTTAATGTCAAACGAAATCTGATCGCTTATCACGTCATATTCCCTTTCGTTATTCTCCAGCAAATCACAGGCATAAGCAGTGGAGGCCATACCTTGAGGCAGCTGGAGGGATGCCCGACTGCGGCGTCCATGTGCTTCATAAAGCCTGATGATCAGATCATCGTTATTCTCAGCTTTTTTGATCACTTCCACAATGACATTTTCCTGATCGACCGATACGAGTGACCACACCTCAGGAATCGGACCTGTTTGCTGCGGAATCTCACGGGCGACCAAAGGTCGGTTGATATCATAGGCGGCCTGGATGACACGCCCTTCTCGGAAGTCTCCCTTGTGTGGATAGAGGGAGTACGTGAATACGTGCTGTTCTTTGTCCGCTGTTTCATTAGGATAGGTTGCGCTTTTAATCAGCGACAGGCGCATCACGGAATTATGAATGTCATACCCGTATTTACAGTCGTTCAGGAGAGCTGCCCCGTACCCGTTCTCCGCCAGGTCAGCCCACTTCTGACCGCACACCTCGAACCGGGCCTGATCCCAACTTGTGTTACGGTGGGTTGCTCGCTCCACGTTGCCGTACTGAATTTCATAGACGGCCTTTTCACTCCAGATATCCAGCGGGAAAGCCGCTTTCAACAAGAGGTGTTCTTGCTTCCAATCCACAAAGGTTCGGAAATCAATACGGCGCGTATGTGCGTAAAAGATGATCGTTTGCTCAATGACGGAATCAAGGAATTGACGTTTTACTTTGAGCAGGGAACGAACGGGGCCGCTTTCAATCCATTCGAGCTGTTGAAGATCGCTGACCTCCCACATTTTCTCTTCATAGTATTCATCAATGTTCCATGCCTCGTATTCCGCAGGACGATCCTCGAATACCTGCAATACGTTGCCACGTTTGCCTGGCTGGAGCAGTTCCCGGCCTTCGGCCTTGTCCCACACGGACACAAATTCGGCGCTGTCATTCAGACGAATCTCGTAAAAAGGCGTCTGTATCAAGCTCGGCTCTCCGTGCGTGAGCGACTGGCTAGTCGTGTCATCATAGGCGGCCGCCGGAGTGATTCGGAAGCTTTTGTACCCGGCCGCCGGAACCGCTTCTGCCAGAAAGACCAACCCGCCATCCGGTGTGAGTTGACTCGGCAATTGACGGTCTCCGTCATATACAGCTACCTTTTGATCAAAAGAAGGAATTTCCACGACATCGGTCCGTTCGAAGCCGGTCGTGTTAAACACCACAATCGCTTCTCCATCGGACTGAATCTTGCCCACAATACTGTTCAGCGCATTGGCCTTCAGCTCATCCGTGACTTGCAGGACTTCTTCATATTGTTCCTTCGAATCCTCATACACTTGCCCAATGGAACTGCCCGGTAAAATGTCATGAAACTGATTCAGCATCGTCAGCTTCCACGCGCGCTCCAATGCCTCTTCCGGATAGACTGCTTGTGAATCCATCTGCTGACGAATGACGGAGAAAAACTCGGCATCAGCTAACGCGAATTCGCTGTGCCGATTATAACGCTTATTGCGGGCCATGGAAGTATAGGTCCCCCGATGATATTCCAGATACAGCTCGCCGGACCAGCGGGGGACAGAACGAACATCGGTTAAGTTGTCCTCCAGCTTCTCGAAAAACTCCCGAACGAAAGTACGCTTAACCGTTGGTACCCCAGGCAAGCCTTTTTCAAGTCGTCTGCCATGCTCTAGCATCTCCTCGGTTGGCCCACCCCCGCCATCTCCGAATCCGAAGCACTGTAAAACATCCGAATTGATACTTTTGTTCTGATAGCGCTGCCATGTTCCTTTGACCTGGCTTGCGTTGAAACGCCCGTTGTAGGTCGTTTCAAACCGGCTGCGAAGCTTGAGGTCAGGATGTTTGTCATAATCGGTAGTTGTGATGAAATGGGTTAATACCTCGGAACCATCAATGCCTCTCCAGTACATCGTGTCGTTCGGAATCTGGTTGGTATCGTTCCAGGCAATCTTGGTGGTCATGAAATAATCGATGCCGCTCTTGCGCATAATCTGCGGCATAGCCGCACTGTATCCGAAGACGTCCGGCAACCATAATACGCGATTGTCCACACCGAACTCTTCCTTGAAGAACTGTTTTCCGTATAGGATCTGACGGACCATAGACTCGCCGGAGATCAGGTTACAGTCTGCTTCCAGCCACATGGAGCCTTCGGCTTCCCAGCGACCTTCCGCAACCTTCTGTTTGATCTTTTCGTACAACGGTGGATAATCGGACTTCAGGTACTCATACAGCTTGGGCTGAGAGGACATGAATGTATACTCGGGGAACTTGTCCATCAAGTACAGTACGCTCGCGAAGCTCCGAATCACTTTCTCCCTCGTCTGATCCAGCGTCCACAGCCACGCCACATCAATGTGGGTATGACCAATGCAGTGGACTGTTGGCATGTGATCTCCAGCAGGACGGATATCACCGTAAATGTTTTCTTGCATGTAACGACGAGCTTCCAGCACCGAGGCGTGAAAAGCGGCACTGTTTTCCTGGCGCAGATCCAGGTGGTTAACCGCCATGTTAAGTTGTTCAATCAGCTTCAGCCGCTCCAGATCATCCTCGCGCAGCAGATCAGCGGCATCCAGCGCTGCCTTCAGATCATAATACAGATCCGTGACAGGCTGATGGTGTTCAGCTATATATACTTGAAGAAAGACATCAGAGGCGGAGGTGCTGCAGTACGCATATAGCGCAAGTTCAAACGATTCACCAGCGGTCGCCGCTGGCGTCAGATCAATTTCTGTATGGTTAACGTCCAGTCCGCAGACCAGTTCACCGTTCAGGAAAGCCAGAAATTGCGGATTATCGTAGTTCCATATATCGTCAGCACCGGTAACGATGCCACAGACCACTTTTTTGCCTTGCATATGGTCGGGGATGCGAATTTGTGTTTTGAAACAACTGTGCACATCCTTGCCGCCCCAGCCGTCTCCCTTTCGGAAAATATTCCAGGAGGAAGGGTCTTCGTGGACCAACTCCCATGTGTGATAACCGCATTCTTTATGGTAAAGCTCTTGTACATCAACTTTTGAGGTCAATCGGGCACGTTCCAAGTGTTTAACAATGGTATGGATTCGAGTGTGTAGTGAATTCGCTTTCATTTTGTTTCCCACCTTGGTTTGAAGTGTAGGTACAGGGTGCGTATGTTGCATATCAACTTACACTATAGCAAACGAGGTTTGTAGTAAACTATGTATTTTATGCTTAAAATAACGTCTTTTTATTGCATTTCATGCTAAGATATTTGCAATGAAGTGGGATAGGAGGTACATGTCCATGACACCATTTGATCTGGCCTACGAGCAGGGATATGCGATCCGTGTGAACCAGCCTGGTGACTCAATCTTTTATTATATGGATTATGATGAACGCTCCCATGATGAGAATATGGAGTTTCAGCATTTTCACGATTTTTATGAAATACACATTTTGCTTGATCGCAGTGCTGCTCATATTATTGAAGGGCGTTTATATGAAATTCAGCCGTTTGATCTGGTATTACTTCGGCCTTCATTGCTGCACAAAACAACTTATCCCAAGGGTGCTCCTCCTAAAAGGGTCATTATTAACTTTGCCATGCCACGCAACATCCCTGGACTTGAGAGCGGTTACAATGAATTGTTCACCATTTTTGAGGAAGCACTGCCTATATTCAGGTTTACGGAAGAGCGGCACAAGGATATTTTTACACCTTTAAATGAAATCTTCGCGCTGTCTCAATCTCCATCTGCTGTTCAATCCGTCGCCATCCATAGTAAAATCGTTGAGTTTCTGTATGCCATCCACTGTTATTCCCATGAAAATAGTTATGTTGTGCACGAGACAGGGTCATCCATGTCCAAGCAGATATATGCCATTGCCTCCTATATTCACAGCCATTATCATCAGGAACTGTCGCTGGAAGCCATTTCGAAGACATTTTATGTAAGCGCTCATCACTTGTCCCGTCAGTTCAATAAGGTTACCGGCTTTACATTCACCCAATATATCCAAATGACTCGTATTCGTAATGCCCAGCAGCTGCTTCTGAATTCCAAAATGAAAATAACGGAAATCGCAGAGCAGTGCGGCTTCGCCAGCTTCTCTCAATTCAATCGCAGCTTCAATAAGCTGAATGGCATGTCCCCAAGTGCATATCGCCGGATGCAGCATTCACAGAAGAATCGGAGGCTGGAGCCGTAGCAGGGTAATACGCTTTATTGAAACCTTCCTCCCTATATTCATGTATAAGTGTGTGTTCAAAAAGACCGGTTTTCAGTACCGAGAAGATGGGATGAAGCTAGAAATGGAGTAGCGGAGCGTAGGGAAAACTACGTGAGTAACTACAATGTTTCCGAAGGAAACATACTCCGGAAGCATCAACTTATTCGGCTGAATTCCATATTCGATGCTGATGATGCCACTAGGCATCCTTCGTAATCAAAAGCGGACTTTTTGAACAACCTCTATTATAGTATACATATGAACTTATCGGAGGAGGAACGAATAATGGGAATCTTATCGAGGTTTAAAGACGTGATGAAGGCCAATGTGAACCATGTGCTGGCCCGGGCGGAGAATCCGGAGAAGACCGTGAACGAATATATGCGGAGCTTAAGCAGTGATCTCGGTCAGGTGAAGGCAGAGACGACTGCGGTGCTGGCAGATGAGAGCCGGGCGAAAAGGGCATTGGATGAATGCAACTCCGAGCTTAAGAAGTTGCAGCGGTATGCAGAGAAGTCGGCGGAGTCAGGCGATGAAGACAAGGCACGAAGTTTTCTGGAGAAAAAAGTGAAACAGGCGGAGACAATGAACGAGTTACAAGCTGCCTATGATCGGGCCTCCGCCAAAGCCCAAATGATGAAGCATATGCAAGAGAAGCTGGTTGCGGATATGGGGCAATTGGAAGCTCGGCATGCAGAGTTGAAGGGCAGGATGGCTGCTGCCAATGCGCAACAACAGGCCAATGAACCGAATGCCTCTGCTGCGACTGCGAATGCTGCTTTTAATGCGATGGAAGACAAAGCAAATCAGGCGCTTAACGAAGCTGAGGCTTTGGCTGAACTCCGTGCAGGGGCTCAGGAAGATGATCTGGATGAACTAATTGCGCAGCTGGAGCAGCAAATGAACGCCGATGCGGGTAATAATGAACAGACGACGCCAAATGCGGAGGAAGAGCTGGCGGCGATTCAGAAGAAATTGAATGATAAAATTTGAAATATACACGATCCTATTTTGTCAGACTTGAGGTGAGCACATGCCGGTAATTGAATATAAATGTCCCAACTGCGGCAGCGGAATGCTTTTTGATAGTGCGAGTGGAGCATTATCCTGCCCCAGCTGCGGACGACAGGACAACATTGAGCAGATCCCTGATCCGCTGAAGAAGCAAGTGTTCACGGAAGATGAGGTAAAGCAATACCACTGCAATAGCTGCGGAGCTGACATCGTGACGGAGCCGGAGACAAGCGCCACGACCTGTAGTTTCTGTGGTGCAGCTGTGGTGCTGAGTGATCGGCTGACGGGAGATCTGGCGCCGGCCATGGTTATTCCCTTTTCTATTAACAAGGATGAAGCCAAGCTGGCGTTCAAAAAGTGGTGCAGAAACGGTCTGCTGACGCCAAGCGGCTTTATGTCAGCTGATCGGATTCAGAGCATTACCGGGATATATGTGCCTTTCTGGTTATATGAGTTACATAACAAAATCGAAGTTCATGGCCGAGGCACAAAGGTCAGAACCTATACTCAAGGGGACTACGTTTATACAGAGACGCAGCATTTTGATATTTACCGGAGAATCCGGCTTAATTATGTGAATCTGCCCATTGATGCTTCGGAGAAAATGAAGGATGAACTGATGGATAAGCTGGAGCCTTTTCCGTATAACCAGTTAAAATTGTTCAAGACCCCGTATCTGGCGGGTTACATTGCGGAAAAATACAGTTATACGGATGAAGAACTTTTTCCGCGGGCCAAAGATAAAACAAGATCTTATATTGATTCTTATATTGCTTCAACGGTATCTGGGTATAGCAGTGTGAGTTATACGGACAAACAGATTGATACCACGTTAAAAAATGCGGACTATGTGCTGCTCCCGGTATGGATGGTCTACTATGACTTTAATCGCACAGAGTACACCTTTGCTATGAATGGTCAGACGGGTAAGGTTGTTGGCAGACCTCCGATCAGCAAAGCCAAAGTGGCTGGATGGTTTGCAGGAGTATCCGCTGTATCATTTCTGTCCATCAAGGTCGTAGCTTGGATGATGGGAGGGGGATTCCTGTGACAAATGGAAAACATCTCGCGGTAATTACCACTCTCATGTTGCTCGTATGTTGCCTTGCGGCTCCGTGGTTTCCACTTCATAGTGCGGCGGCAGAGAATATGACCCTCATCTATGATGAAGCAAACTTGCTCAGTCAGCAAGAAATAGACGAGTTGAATACCTTGGCAAATGAATATGGAAATGAACGTGAGACAGATCTTATTGTTCTGACGACTAATAATGAAGAGCATTTAAGTGAAAAGTTAGTCACCGAGAATTTTTATGATGAACAGGCACCAGGATACGATAAAGCTCATGGTAACGCGGTTATTCTGACCTTGGATATGTACAATCGCAAGGTTTATGTAGGCGGTTTTTATAAAGGAGAAGAATATGTCGACAATTACAGAGCTGACCAAATTACCGCCGAGATAGCTCCGGATCTGTCAGACGGGAATTACAAGCTGGCTTTTGAAAAGTATATTACATTGGCCTATGAGTATCTCGGAGAGAAACCGGATGTAAATTCAGGGGCAAGCTCAGGCAGCAGTTCAAATACGTATCCAAATGGAAGTTCGAGTGTAAACTCCGATAATATCTTGTTTAACATCTGGTTTCAACTTGGCATTTCTGTAGTCATTGGTGGTATTGTAGTTGGGATCATGGCACACCGTTCGGGTGGTCGTGTGACGGTTAATCGTGCAACGTATGAGGATTCAAGCACATCGAGTGTAATTGACCGTCAGGATCGGTACATCCGCACAACGGTAACTAAAACCAAGATCGAGAAGAACAATAACAATGGTGGCGGTGGAGGTACCACCGGAGGCGGTCATTCACATAGCGGAAGCAGCCGATCTTTCTAACATGAGATATATCCGCAGCAATTCAACGTAGGCATGATGGTGCACAATGCGTACTATAGAAGGGATGGGAACGAGTATGGGATTTTTCAGAAATCAATTTTCGAATGTGGTGGAATGGGAAGAGTTCAGAGATGATATGATTTTCTGGAAGTGGAGTAACCGGGAGATCAAGAAAGGAAGTAAACTGATTATCCGTTCGGGGCAAGACGCGATTTTCCTGAATAACGGCAAGGTGGAAGGGATCTTTGAGGACGAGGGTTCTTTTAATATCGATTCGGAGATCATTCCGTTTCTGTCTACGTTAAAAGGATTCAAATTCGGTTTCAACAGCGGTATGCGAGTCGAAGTGCTGTTTGTAAATACGAAGGAATTTACCGTTCGTTGGGGAACGAAAAGTCCGGTACTGATTCCGACACCACAGCTGCCGGGCGGTATGCCGATTCGTGCCAATGGTACGTTTAATTTCAAAGTAAGTGACTATGTCACACTGATCGATAAAATCGCAGGTATCAAGCAGAGTTATTTAGTCGAGGATGTTAAAATCCGGATTACGTCTGTGCTGGATCAGCTGCTGATGAAGTGGATTAGCCGTGAAGGCAAGGACATGTTCAATCTGCAGGCAAATGCCTCGGATATTGCGAAAGGTATTCAGGAAGACTTGGATATGCAGATGATGGATATCGGGATTGGCATTACGGGCTTCCAGGTAATGAGCTTCAACTATCCGCAAGAGATCCAGGATATGATTACGAAGACCGCTTCGCATGAAATGATTGGCAATCTGCAGAAGTATCAGCAGGTCAGCATGACAGATGGCATCTCATCCGGTAAGGTGCAGGGTGGCGGCGCGGCCTCGGATATGGCTGGCATGATGATGGGAATGAACATGGCGAATGAAATGATGAAGAATATGAATCAGAACAACCAAAGTCAGAATCAAAACAACAATACCGACTCGTCTCAGAATCAGAACTCTGATCCAAAGCCTGCAGGTAATCCAAACGGCAATGCAGGCACACCCTCCTCCTCGGATGGCAACAAAAAGCCGAATTTCTGTCCGAACTGTGGCGCCAAGAACGAAGGAGCCAACTTCTGTCCCGAATGTGGTCAAAAGCTGGGTTAATGAAATAAATATAAGAAGGGCTATATAAGTTGAACTAAAGATATATTCACACGTACACTCCGATGACAGAATAACCTTCCAATCGCTGTTATCCCCAGATTTTTTTGATTCCCTTTTCTCAAGGGGAAAATCCGGTGATAAAGGCGAACGCTTCGCTTTTTCAGGTTTTTTCTGTCCTCTCCGTTTCTGTGTAAATGATTAGTTCAACTTATATAGTTCAGGAGGAAGTGTAATTTCTGCTGAGCTAGCTTTTCGTATTATCAGGTCAGCCCAAATTACGGGTTGGGTTGGCCTTTTATGTTTATAAAAGAGTTGACAACGGATCACAAACCAACTATCTTTAACTTAAGATATTTGATTTGAATATAAATTACACCCAAGAACAAATATCTTTAATCCATTATATGAGGAGAGATCAAGATGATGATCCCAACATTGACCAGAATAAATGAACTTTCTAGAAAAGCCAAAGAGGGCGGATTGACAGAGATGGAGAAAGCGGAACAAATTCGTCTGCGTCAGGAATATCTGCAAACCTTTCGCGGTTCAATCAATGATATTCTGCTGAATGTAACCATCTATGATCCGAACGGCGACGACGTTACTCCGGATAAATTGAGACAGGAACAAGCCACTCAAAATAATAGCTAACTTAAAACGATCATATATCTTAATTTAAAGATAATATAAATGACTATAAAAAAATATTCATGTTTAGATCATTAAACACTCAAACCGAATCAACATGCTCGATAAAACCAAGGAGGAATTAATCATGACACTTCAAACAGCAGGTATTCACCATATTACAGCTTTCGCGGGAGATCCACAGGCCAATGTTGACTTTTATGCTGGAGTTCTGGGACTCCGTCTCGTGAAAAAAACGATCAACTTCGATGCGCCTGACGTGTACCATCTGTACTTTGGAGACGAAAATGGAAGTCCAGGTACGATCATTACGTTCTTCCCATCCGCCGGAGCGCCAAGAGGCAAAATTGGCGGTGGTCAGGTTGGAATCACCTCGTATGTCATTCCAATTGGGACTATTGGCTTCTGGCAGGATCGGTTGGAACAGTATAACATTGAGGTAACCAAAACAAGTCGTTTCAGCGAAGAACTGCTTCAATTCGAAGACAGCGAAGGTCTGCGACTTGAACTTGTTGAACGGGAAGAGGGAGCAACAAGCACTTGGGCGCATGATGGAATCCCAACGGATAAAGCCATCAAAGGCTTTGGAGGTGCCGTGTTGTTCAGTGTTAACCCGCAAAGAACGATGGATGCTCTTGAGAAAATAATGGGATTTGTCAAAGTGGATGAAAATGAGGAGTATACTCGATTCCGTTCTAACGGGGATGTCGGTAACGTTGTCGATGTTCCGGTTACACGCATGGCTTTGGGTGTAGGCGGAGCAGGAACTGTGCATCACATTGCGTGGCGTGCCAAAGATGATGAAGAACATGCACAGTGGAGTGAAGCTGTACGCCAGTATGGCTACCAACCAACTCCGGTTCGGGATCGTCAGTATTTTAATGCGATCTACTTCAGAGAAGCTGGTGGAATTCTGTTCGAAATTGCTACTGATCCACCGGGATTTGCCAAAGACGAACCTGCTGAATCGCTGGGACAAAAATTGATGCTGCCAGAGTGGTTTGAGCCATACCGTGCCCCAATTGAGGGCAATCTGCAACCAATCCAGGTAAGAACGTTGGAGACTTCGCATGCTATGACGGTGCGTTAAGGAAGAGTTGAGAGCAAAACTGGAGCAAGTCGCACCTTGATCACCGTAATTTTCCTCAGTAAGGAGAACTCCGGTGATAGTGGCGATCCAGTATAAACCATGTGTTCTACTAGATTAGCATGTTGTATAATTCAATTTATCGCTGCGAAAGCATTCGATATAAGTTTAACAAAGGAGCACAGAAGGATGATGGAGAAAAAGGTTACCTGGCTGGAGCTTTTCTATGATCTGCTTTTTGTAGCGGCGGTTTCCAAAGCGGGTCATGTCCTGTTACATGCCGAACATGGAGTGATCACGTTTGAATATCTAATGAAGTTTGTGTTGATTTTCATTCCTGTCTGGTGGGCGTGGGTTGGTCAGACCTTGTTTATTAACCGATATGGTCAGGACGTCCTAATCCATAGAGTATTTCTCATCCTTCAGCTCCTGGCGGTTCTAGTGATGACGGCGAGTCTCTCGACTCATTTTGATCAATACTATCTTCCCTTCTTTATAGGTTATATCGGTTCGAGAGCACTGACAGCCATTCAATATTTCATGATTCACAATTCCAAAAGTGAACACCAACAAAAGGCTGCTCGTTATCTGGGCATGTGTTTCACCATCGGTATCTTAATTTCAATGTGTTCCTTGTTCTTTGATTCGTGGTTACGATACGCGATTTTGTATGTGGGGATTGCCGTAGATATCATCCTTCCGCTGATTGGACGCAAAAATCTGGTGAAGGTGCCCATACATACCCATCATTTGTTGGAACGTTTCGCTCTGTTTACACTTATCTTGCTTGGTGAATCTGTCGTCAGTATCATTGCTGTGCTGCAGGCGGATCATTGGGATACAAAATCTGTACTTTTTGCCGCCTTTACGTCCATTTTCGTGATTGCTATGTGGTGGCAGTATTTTGATAATGTTGAGAAAAAGGTAAGCAAGGATATACAAACAGCCGGGCAAGCGATTATATACGGCCATTTATTCATCTATATATCCATGAGCATGATTGCGGCTTCGATTCAACTGTTATATCAGGATAAACTTAATTATGGTTTCATGTTGGCATTTGTATTCGGATCGGTCTTGCTGTACTTTATGTCGACCTCTCTCGTGTTTCATCGATACAGATATGCTCATATGCGGCTTCGCCCGCGCCATCTGGCGATCATGCTGGGGGTCCTTGGATGCTGCATGATTGTAGATCTGATCTATCATGTTCCTAACTATGTAATCGTTGGAGAAGTTATGGTGTTTTTCCTGGTATATGCAAAGTTAACGACCTGATGCACAGAGTGGAAATGAATGAAAAGTCACGGATGGATAACATCCGTGGCTTTTTTTAGTGGGGTACTTTTAACAAAGCATGTCCACATTATGAAAAAACGTTTAACCTGATATATTTTCTACTATAGAATCTGTTAATATGAGATTATGTACAAGTAATCTACCAGATCAACGAATATCTTTCTTTATAAAATGAACCAAAGAAGAGTTGCACGATAACGGAGAGGGCAGAAATAACCTGAAGAAGCAACGCGTTCGCCTTTATCACCGGATTTTAACCTTTTATAAAGGTATTAAGGAAATCCGAGGATAACAGTGATCGGAAGGTTGTTCTGTCATCGGAGTGACCTAAGTGTGAGTTTCATAAATTCATTTTATATATCGCGATATTCGTGGGTATGGGGATGACAATTAGGAGGGAAATCATTGAGCACACATCAAATCGGAGTTCCATTGGAAGGGTTTGCAGAGTTTAGTCGTACGGTTGCCGCAGAAGGCGCAGTGCTGTTGAAAAACGAGGGTCAGGCTCTTCCGATCCTGAAAAACGAAAACGTTTCAGTTTTCGGACGCATTCAAGTCAATTATTATCGCAGTGGTACAGGTTCAGGCGGAAGTGTTCATGTGGCGTATACAACCAATTTGTTGGATGGTCTGCGTAGCAAAAAGGGATTTACAGTCAATGAAGAACTGGCGGCTGTCTATGAAAAGTGGATTGAGGAAAATCCATTTGACGATGGCGGCAAAGTATGGGCGGCAGAGCCGTGGAACCAAAAGGAAATGCCGTTAACCGATGAATTGGTATCGCAGGCAAGAAGCAAGTCCAGCAAAGCGATCATCGTAATTGGACGTACCGCAGGTGAAGATCAGGACAATGTTGACGCGCCGGGCAGCTACAAGTTGACCGAAGACGAGAAAGCGATGCTCAAACAGGTCACGACTCATTTTGAACAAACGATTGTGGTACTGAATGTATCCAACATTATCGACATGAGCTGGTTGAATGATGAAAGTTATGTACATCCGATCCAAAGTGTCATTTACTCATGGCATGGTGGTATGGAGGGCGGTAACGCAATTGCAGATGTACTCGCAGGAGACGTAACGCCTAGTGGAAAATTAACGGATACCATTGCCTATTCTATCGAAGATTATCCTTCAACAAGCAACTACGGCAATGAGTTCAAGAACCTTTATCAGGAAGATATCTACGTAGGCTACCGTTATTTCGAAACGTTTCGACCTGAAAAAGTTCAGTTTGAATTTGGGTATGGTATTTCCTATACCACATTCGAAATCAAGTCTGAAGATGCAAAATTGATCTCCAAAGAAGGAGAAACCAACATTAAGGTGAATGTAACCGTAACCAATACGGGCACTACCTATGCGGGTAAAGAAGTTGTACAGGTCTATTACGAGGCTCCACAAGGTAAACTGGGACAACCAGCTAAAGCCTTGGTCGCATTCGGAAAAACCAATGTACTTCAGCCGGGAGAGTCACAGCGCCTGACGGTAAGCTTCCCTGTTGATTCCATGGCTTCCTATGATGATGCTGGCGTAACAGGCCATGCTTCGGCTTATGTGCTGGAGGAAGGGACATATCGCTTGCACGTGGGAACCAGTGTGAAAAATGTGGAGCCGATCAGCATCGAAGGCCAGGATGGCTACGTTGTAGAAACGATTCAAGTCGTGGAGCAGCTGCAAGAGGCGATGGCGCCTACAGAAAGCTTTACGAGAATGAAACCGGGTGTTCGCAAGGAAGATGGCTCGTATGAGCTGATCTTTGCAGATGTACCGACGCGCCAGGTATCCATGGCTGAACGGATTGAACAGAGTTTGCCACAAACGCTGGAGCAAACCGGCAATCAGGGCTACAAGCTGAGAGATGTGAAGGATGGCAAAGTCAGCCTGGAGGCTTTCATTGCCCAGTTGAGCGATCAGGATCTGGCAGCAATCGTTAGAGGCGAAGGCATGAGCAGCCCACTCGTTACATCCGGTACTGCTTCAGCATTCGGTGGCGTGAGCGACAGTTTGTTTAACTACGGAATTCCTGTTGCCTGTACCGCAGATGGCCCGTCCGGGATTCGTATGGATAGCGGGGAGAAAGCGACCCAGGTTTCGATTGGAACACTGCTTGCGGCGACCTGGAACAAGGAATTGGTCGAAGAGCTTTATGTAATGGAAGGTCAGGAATTGCTGAGAAACCAGGTGGATGCGCTACTCGGACCGGGATTGAATATTCGCCGGAGTCCGATGAATGGACGTAACTTCGAGTATTTTTCAGAAGATCCGCTGATTTCGGGTGTGTTTGCTGCAGCTTGTACAAAAGGAATTATGAAGGGTGGCTCTAACGCTACGCTGAAACATTTCGCCTGCAACAACCAGGAGAAACATCGCAGTAAAGTGGATGCTGTTGTATCCGAACGTGCGCTGCGCGAGATTTATCTGAAAGGGTTCGAAATTGCCGTGAAACAAGGCGGCGCGAATTCGATCATGACCTCCTATAATCCAATTAACGGACACTGGGCGGCTTCCAACTACGATATGAACACCACGATTCTTCGTGGAGAGTGGGGCTTCCACGGCATCGTGATGACCGACTGGTGGGCTATTATGAATGACGGCGTTGAAGGTGGACCAGCAGATCGCAAAAACACGAATTGGATGGTTCGCGCTCAAAACGATCTATACATGGTTGTACCTAACTATGGTGCAGAAATCAATGGCTGGGATGACAACACGATCGAATCTCTGGAAAATGGGACGTTGACACGCGGAGAGCTTCAGCGCTCAGCTATGAATATTTGTGAGTTCATCATGAACGCTCCTGTCTTCTCCAGAAAACATGAGATTGTAGAGAATGTTGCTTCCTTCCAAGCGAACGCTTCACTTTCCACAGAACAGGTGCAAGTCCTGGCTGACAATGCACAGGTAAGACCTGCTGTAGGTGAAGCGGTCTATATGAAAGTGGACGAAGCAGGCCAATACCGGATTATTGTGCAAATCAGGTCTCCTGAACCGGAACTGGCTCAAAGTGCTTGTAATGTAACACTGAATGATCAACTGGTGACGACCATCCAAACGAATGGTACCGAAGGCAAATGGATCAGACAGAAACTTGTCAAAGTAGAATTGGAAGCAGGACTGTACGAATTGAAGCTGGACTTCACCAAACCGGGTCTACAGATTGACTGGATCGAATTCAAACAGGTGTAATGCAGATCGTCTGATTGGTTGTAACTGAACATGACGACGGTTATGATTGTGTTATGAGATCTGGAATTTCTGAACAATCAGGTCAGGAGTGTTGCGAAGGATGAGAAGGTACAATTTTTGGAGTCCAATCCTGCTGATTGCGGTTGCGCTGATTGTGAGAGGCCTGGTTACCAATCTGGGCGTTCTGTTCGGCATGTCGCAGGAGGCGGCGAGTAATATCGCGATTGTTGCTATGGTGATTGCTGCACTCATTATGTTTAATCGGATGACAAAGGCAAAGCGAAAGTGAACATATAGGTTCAAATATGAAGTAAGCGAAAGGCACCCTTAGGGGTGTCTTTTTTGCGTGTTGACGTTTTATCCATAACGTCTTAGACTGTTTATGAATAAAATAATAACGTTTTTAAGATAACAAAAATAACGAAATTTACACAACCCTATGCCAATCATTTCCCGAAAGGAGGCCCAACCATGAAGATTATGGCGGACAAACCATATGTCTTTCAGCAAGGTCAGTTGTTTCAGCACAGTTTTGCATCGATCGTGGCGGTGATGCCAAGTGGTGAAGAGCTGAAAAGGAAAAAAATTGCGTACAGGAAGATGTGCCAAGGATTGTGAATATAATGAAGGACCGCTGGAGGCGCTTTGCTCTGTCGGTCCTTTATGGCATTTGGCAGATCACTGACGGAGAATGAAATTGTGGTGTTTGAGCTGCATGGAACGGCAGATTGAGCTGTAACATTTGTAGATAAGCCTGTTTTGGACTCAGCAGATGGAAAATAGAGAAGCACACGATTATTGGGAATTGAACGATTGGATGGAAAAAGGTATACGTAAGGTAGAGCCACACACCAGCAGGAGAGGATGAGAGATGATATGAAGGTAGGACTCAGCACATATAGTCTGCAACAGGCGCTAAATACCAAGGAACTGACTGTACCCGATGCCATCCGTTACATCGCCGAGCAGGGCGGAGAGCATGTGGAGATTGTTCCAATGGGATACAGCCTGATCGACCAACCCGAATTAATAGACCAGATTCGAGCGGCTGCACAAGAAGTGGGAATCGATATCTCCAATTACGCCATAGGCGCGAACTTTGTTACAGGAGAGGGCCCGGATGCACTGGAGAATGAGATTGTAGCTGTCATGAAACATGTAGATGTTGCTGCCGCACTTGGTGTTACAAGAATGCGCCATGATGTCGCGTTTCGTCCTGCACAGGAAGGAACCGTAGCCCAATTTGAGGCGGATCTGCCTATCCTGGTGAAGGCCTGTCAGCGAATTGCCGACTATGCGGCAAACCATGGTATTACCACTAGTGTTGAGAATCATGGTTATTATGTGCAGTCGAGTGAACGAATCCGACGGTTGGTGCACGAGACGGCACGGGAGAATTTCAAGACAACGCTGGATATCGGCAACTTTCTGTGTGTAGATGAAGACCCGGTTAGCGCTGTGAAAAATAACATTCCTTATGCATCCATGGTGCATGCCAAAGACTTCTATCTGAGACCCTCTTACCGTAACCCCGGAGAGGGCTGGTTCCAGACCTCGCATGGCAATTACCTGCGCGGTGCAATTGTGGGTCATGGAGATATCGACATGCCTGAAGTGTTCCGTGTGTTGAAGCAATCCGGTTATGACGGATATATCTCTGTAGAATTCGAGGGCATGGAAAATTGCAAAACAGCATCCCGAATCGCAATGGATAACGTCCGCCGCTTCTGGGAGGAAGCATAAGCAGCGACTGCTGTACTACTGTATAAGTGGAATATAAGCTTGGTTGAATATCTTAAAATTAGTTTTTAAAAGAGCGAAAATTAGTGGAGGGGACGAAATCGATTCTGAAGAAGCGAAGCGTGCGCCTTTATCCCCGAATTTCCCCTTATAAGGGATGATCAGAAATTTGGGGATAAGAGTGATCGGAAGAACGATTCGTAACCGGAGCGACTACTTCGCAGAACGTTAAATCACTTTTTTGAAATAAGTAGTCAACTGATATGCCCATCATTCACCAGATTATGGAGGGGAAAATCCATGTCCAAACTTAAAGTCGCCGTTATCGGTGCAGGATCGATATCCGATTTTCATTTACAAGCCTATGCCAGCAATCCGGAAGTTGAAATATACGCCATATGTGACCTGAATGAAGTGCGTGCTCAGGAAGTGGCAAAAAAATATAATGCTCCTCACGTATTCACAGATTATAAGGAGCTTCTGGCACTGCCTGAGATTCATTCGATTAGCATCTGTACCTGGAATGATACCCACGCCGAGATCAGCATTGCTGCTCTGGATGCCGGGAAGAACGTACTTTGCGAGAAGCCGCTCTGCCAGACGGTAGAAGATGCATTGGAGGTGGAGAAGGCTGTACATCGCAGCGGAAAACTGCTCCAGGTAGGGTTTGTCCGCCGCTATAGCAACAATGCACAGATCCTGAAGAGGTTTATTGATGAAGGTGAGCTTGGAGAGATCTATTATGCCAAGGCATCTTGTCTGCGTCGTCTCGGAAATCCGGGCGGCTGGTTCGCAGATGTAGAGCGTTCTGGCGGCGGCCCGCTGATCGATATTGGCGTGCACATTATTGATATCTGCTGGTATCTGATGGGCAAACCGAAGGTGAAATCCGTCTCGGCCAATGTCTCCAACCGATTGGGTAACCGTGCTAACGTTCGTAATCTGTCGTTCTACCAGGCGGCGGACTATGATGCGGACAAGAACACGGTGGAGGACATGGCCAATGCGTTGATTCGCTTCGAAAACGGGGCAAGCCTGCTGGTGGATGTAAGCTTCACGCTGCACGCCAAACAGGATGAAACCTCGGTCAGACTCTATGGCGATAAGGGCGGGGCTGAACTGGAACCGGAAATCTCACTGATTGGCGAGAAGTTTGACACTATTCTGAACATGACCCCACAGGTGGATTTCAAGTCTTTTGATTTTGTGGGTTCTTTCCGCAATGAGGTCAATCATTTTATCGACAGCACCCAAGGTCGCAAAGAAACGCTCAGCCCGGTAGAGGACGGCGTTGAAATCATGAAAATACTCTGTGCCATCTACGAATCAGCCCGCCAGGGACGCGAAATTACACTATAGATGTGGCGTTGCAATACGAAAATGGCAACGCCACTCGAAGTAGTGAGGTCTAACAAGTCTTTACTTGTTGAACTAAACATTACGCCAAAACGGAGTTCAGAACCAACCTGAAGAATGCACTGCAATCGGAGTGACAGGGCTTAATATGTCTTTCTTAGTTGAATGAAACATTTACACGATAACGGAGAGGGCAGAACAAATCTGGAGAAGCGAAGCGCTCGCCTTTATCCCCGGATTTCCCCTTAGGAAAGGGATCGAAAAATCTGGGGATAACAGCGATCGGAAGATTGTTCTGACCGCGCAGTGACCTGTGTAAAGCTACTTTTTCAACGTGTGACATTTGATCCAAAGGAGATGAACGGGATGAGCGAAACCCAAGATACGTTGCTGGAACAGGAAGAGCAGATTGTCGAAGCCGGGGTACACAATTTTAGCAAAGAGGAAGAATGGGTGAGGCCTGAAGATCCGTTGCTGAATGAACGGCTGGAGTGGTTCAAGGACCAGAAGCTGGGACTGATGATGCACTGGGGTCCCTATTCCCAGCTTGGACTCGTGGAGTCCTGGGCGCTAAGTGACGAAGATGGCGATTGGTCACGCGATGATATCGACTGGACTGACGATATGGAGCATTTCAAGCGGGAATACACTGACCTGAATAAAACCTTTAATCCGATCCGCTTTCAGCCCGAGGAATGGGCACAGATGGCTGCCGATAACGGGTTTAAATATTTTCTGTTCACCACCAAGCATCATGATGGGTTCTGCATGTGGGATACCCATACGACCGATTATCGGATCACGGGAAAGGATACCCCTTTTCACACCCATAAGTATGCGGATATTTGCCGGGCGCTTTTTGACGCTTTTCGTGCCAAAGGGCTGGGAATCTCGGCTTACTTCTCCAAAGCAGACTGGCACACTCCGTATTACTGGACACCTGGCATGGAGCGAGGAAGTCATATGTGGCGCGGGCCATCCTATGATCCGAAAGCGTATCCGTGGCTGTGGGAGAAGTTCGTGGAGTTCACGCATGCGCAGATTATGGAGTTGCTTACGAATTACGGCCGGATCGAGTGTCTGTGGCTGGATGCCGGCTGGGTACGTGAAGGACGCCATGGTCAGGATATCCGCCTGGGTGAAGTGGTGGAGCGGGCACGTCAGACCACACAGCCGTGGCTTCTGGCAGCAGATCGCACAGTAGGTGGACCGTACGAGAATATCGTCACTCCGGAACAGACCATCCCGGATCATCCAATGAATATACCTTGGGAGAGCTGTATCACGGTGGGTAACTCCTTTGCGTTTGGATTCGATGATCAGTATAAATCGGCAAGGCAGCTGGCACATATTCTGCTGGAGGTGGTGTCCAAGGGAGGTAACCTGGCGCTGAACGTGGGGCCACAACCAGACGGGCGTCTCCCGAAAGGGGCAGTCAGCAGTATTAAAGCGCTCGGAGACTGGTTGGGTACACACGGCGAAGGCATCTATGGCACGCGGATTTGTGGACCGTACTTCACAGGAGAGTGGGCCTTTACACGTAAAGAGGACATCAACGTAACGTACGCTTTCCGTCTGTACAGAGAAGAGAACGAGGTGGTTGGTTCTCGGGTAATCATTCCTTATGTGGAAAAGGTGGAGCGGATTGAACTCATCGGCACAGATGATGTGCTGGCATTCGGACGTACGGAAGAAGGACTTCTTGTAGAATTGCCTCAAGCGGCAGTCACGGACACGGCACCGATCACACTTGCGTTCAGATTGTTCACAACCTAATAAATCTTCACTTCAAATCCCGGAGGACCTTTACAGTCCTTCGGGATTTTTCGATACGGTGATTTTTGTAATATACATACTCGGAAGTGCGATTTTCCCTTGTCTGACAAGGGTTTTGGGAATAAGGAGAGGTGGGAGAAAATTGCAAATTGATAAAAGAACCCCGCTCAAGGTACTATCGATTTAAGAAAGCGCTACCTGACATTATTCTTCACACGGTTAACGCTGAATCAGAGAGAAGACCAAAAGAAAAGGATGTTTAAGGAATGTGAATGTAATGTATTATTACACTTGAAGTGTAGAAGGAGTGACGCAAATGAGTCGATCTACAGAAAGCATTCCTGCACAGGTGGAGCTCCAGCAAGGAAGGAATGATGTTGAACCCAAAAGGCAGCATCCATTTATTAAAAGTCTCAAGAAACATTGGGAGCTCTATCTGTTGGTATTGCCTCCGGTATTGTATCTATTGATCTTCAAGTACATTCCAATGGTTGGTGTACAGATTGCCTTCAAAGACTTCAGTGTCGTAAAAGGAATCTGGGGCAGCCCTTGGGTTGGACTGAAACACTTTGAAGCCTTTTTTGAATCCCCGAACTTCTGGCTGCTAATTAAAAATACGATTGGCATCAGTTTCTACTCTTTGCTCGCCGGGTTTCCCATTCCGATCCTGCTTGCGCTGGCGCTGAATGAAATCCGTACAGGTTATTTTAAAAAGACCGTACAGATGGTCACGTATGCTCCTCATTTTATCTCTACGGTTGTCATGGTATCCATTATTATTCTGATGTTATCTCCTCACGTAGGCGTCGTAGACAAGCTCTTTACCTTCCTGGGCTTCCCCATGACCAACTTCATGGGTATTCCCGAATATTTCAAATCGATCTATGTCTGGTCGGGTGTATGGCAGGGCATGGGGTATTCATCGATTATTTATATCGCAGCGCTCGCTGGCGTTGATCCTTCGCTCTATGAGGCAGCCCGTATGGACGGAGCTTCAAGGCTTCGGAAAATTTGGCATATCGACCTGCCTACGCTTGTTCCTGTCACCGTTATTATGCTGATTCTGAGTCTGGGCAGCATTATGGGCGTGGGCTTCGAGAAAATATATCTGATGCAGAATCCACTCAATACGAGCGCATCGGAAGTCATCTCCACGTATGTGTACAAGGTGGGTCTGATCGGGGCGAACTTCAGCTTCTCCTCGGCGGTAGGCTTGTTCAACTCCATCATTAACCTGATCCTGCTGGTCATCGTCAACGGCATTTCCCGCAAAGTTTCCCAGAACAGCTTGTGGTAAAGGAGGAGCTTATCCATGTTCAATCTGTTGAATCGTAACCGGATCAAGGACCCGATCGGTGACCGTATCTTCATGACATTCAACTATATCTTTCTGATTTTGATCCTGCTAACGGTGTTCTACCCGCTCTTATATATCATCAGTTCCTCCTTCAGTTCCTCGCGGGCTGTAACATCAGGGCAGGTGTGGTTATTCCCGGTAGACTTTAACATCAAGGCCTATGTATCCATTTTTAAAAGCCAGCAGTTGATGATGGGTTTCTATAATACGATCATCTATACCGTTGTCGGCACATTTATCAATGTGGCATTAACCGTTATGCTGGCGTATCCCTTGTCACGCAAGTCATTTTACGGACGGGGAGCCATTATCATTTTCATGATGATCACGATGTTCTTTGACGGGGGTCTCATTCCAACCTATCTATTGATGAAAGACCTTCATCTGCTGGATACACGCTGGGCGATGTGGCTGCCAGGGGCGCTCGCGGTGTTCCAGGTCATCGTGGCGAGAACCTTCTTCCAATCTTCCATCCCGGAAGAGCTGGGAGAGGCCGCGGAGATGGATGGTTGCCGGGATATCCGGTATTTGATCAGTGTGGTGCTTCCGTTATCGAAGCCCATTCTGGCGGTCATGACGCTGATGTATGCGGTGGGCCACTGGAATGCGTACTTTGATGCACTGATCTATCTGAGATCCGAGAAGTTGTTCCCACTGCAATATGTGCTGCGCAATCTGCTCATATTAAACGCCGCTGATCCGGCGATGCTAGCCAATACCAGCCAGCAGATGAGGGATCAAGGGTTCGAACAGGTGTTGAAATACGCGCTTATCGTTGTTGCGAGCATTCCAATTCTCATCATGTATCCGTTTGTACAGAAGCATTTTGTCAAAGGGGTCATGGTCGGTTCTCTCAAAGGATAATTCTTGTAATCTACACCCCGTAAGCCACTTGAAAGGAGGTGGGGGAACACTCCGGCTTCCGGGATCGGCTTTAACACAAGTGCAGTACCAGAAGGTATGCCGTTTTCAACAAAAAGGAGGAGTCAGATTGAAAAAATCTTGGATTTCGATGTTATTTCTGGTCTTTGCTTCGATGGCGATGTTGTCAGCATGTGGTTCATCCGAGGAAGGAAGTGCAGGGAGCGACGGTAGCGGCGAGAACGGGGGTCCTGTGACCATGACCTTCTTTGCTCCCCAAGGCAAAGCGTCTATGGAAGACAATGAGTTCACCCGATTTATCGAAGACAAGTTTGACGTTACCTTGAAATGGGACCTGGCTCCAACAGATGCACTGCAGGACCGCAGACAATTGCTGCTGGCCAGTGGTGATTATCCGGAAGTGTTTCTTCACGGCAAGTTCACCACCTCAGACCTTCAAACCTATGGAAAACAGGGCGTATTCCTTCCGCTACAGGATCTGATTAAGCAGTATGGTCCGAATCTAACCAAGATTATGGAGGAGAAGTCATACTTCAAAGAAGCGATTACAGCGCCGGATGGCAACATCTATGCCCTGCCGATTTTTAATGAATGTTACCACTGTACGTATGCTCAGAAATATTGGATTAACACGGAGTGGCTCGACAATCTGGGCCTGCAAATGCCAACCACGACGGATGAACTGTACACCGTTCTGAAAGCGTTCAAGACACAAGACCCGAATGGCAACGGGAAAGCCGATGAGATTCCGCTCACTGGCGCACCCAACAAGTATGTATGGAATGGCAACATCGACGCCTATCTAATGAATAGCTTTATCTATAATGACAACGACAAATATCTGATCGTGAATGATGGCAAGGTTGATTTTGCAGCGAACAAGGAGGAGTGGAAAAAAGGACTGGAGTATATGCACAAGTTGTATGCAGAAGGTCTGATTGATCCGGCTTCCTTCACACAGAACGATCAGGCCATCGGGCAGCTGGGTAACAAGGAAGGTGATGAAGTGGTCGGCTCCATTACCACAGCGCTGGTCAGCTACCTCGTCAACACGTACGACAAAGATATCACTCGCCACCAGCACTGGGAGATTGTTCCTCCGCTAAAGGGACCGGATGGTGTGCAGACAACAGGTGCTACGCAGAGCGTAGGGGAATTCGAGTTTGCCATCACGAACAAAGCGAGCGAAGCACAACAGATCGCCGCGATCAAAATTGTGGATTACATGTTCAGTGAAGAAGGTGCCCTATATGCCGAGTACGGACCGACGGAAGGCAAGGGCTGGAAGAAGGCGGATGCTGATGAGAAAAACATCAATGGCGAGCCTGCCAAATACAGCTATTATAACCTGCCTGAGCGTGATCCGAACGTAGTCGTTAACGAGAGCTGGTCGCAGATCGGAGCACATGACTTGTCCAATGCGTTCCGTAACCTGTTTGCAGAAGGCCAGAACCCGCTGGAAGCGGAAGGATACGGTACACGTCTGGCACAAGCGACCAATGTATATGAGCCTTATGCACCCAAAGAGGTCTATCCTGCGAACGTATTTATCCGTCCTGAAGATACAGAAACCGCTGCGCAGCTCACAACTGCCGTCAAGGATTATGTGATGACCAATATGGCTCAATTCATTATCGGTAGCAAGAGCATCGACAAGGAGTGGGACGCGTACGTGAAAGGCTTTGATGGCCTGGGACTTAGCAATTACCTTGAGATTTACCAGCGTGCCATTGAGAAGAATCAATAAAGGTTGATGGATTCATGATTAAGGCTGTCCCGATGTCACACCGGATCGGGATGGTCTTCTCCTTTGACAACCCCACTTCATCCGATATAATTTACTGAATATTTATGGGGAATTTAGCGACCAGATTGGCATGGTTGTCGTTCCGGCATTTTGCAAAATGCTCATGTATATCAACAGTGGTGGGGGGCCTAGGAGAATGAACAACAATTGGTTTAGACGTTTGCTGTTATCGTATTTGCCCGTATTTTTTATCGTGACGACCATCCTGTTCATTATCTTCTTCCAGATATTCAACGAACAGAACCGAAGAGAGGCACTCAAGGCCAATGAATTTCTGGCCTCACAGGTCACGCAATATCTGGACAATTCACTGCGCTCCATTGATTTCAAGGTGCTGCGTGATATTTTGACCAATCCCAATCTGAAAAATTATTACTCGGTAACGGGCAGCGAAGATGTATATGCCGGAATTCAAGCAGTCCAGGTTATTGATGAATTGAAAATAGAGTATCCGCTGATTGATTCCATCTATCTGGTGAGATACAACGACGATACGGTTTTTAGCAACGGCAAGGCGGTACCGATTGAGGAATTCCCGGACGCGTCGTTTATTAAAGACAGCCGTGCTGCGGCCACGCAAAAGTGGGTAGGGGCAAGATCTTTTAAGGCATTTCCTACACAGGAAGGCAAACAGGTGATTACACTCATTCGTGGTGTCGGAAATGGCACGGGTCTAGTGGTTGTTAACGTGGATCTACCCACCTTGCAGAAGTCCATCCTGCAGATGTATGATCCCGAGTTCACCTTTGTCCACATCTTCAATCGTGCGGGCGGCAGTCTCTGGGATGGTGGAATGCAGGATGGCGCTACAACAGCTTCCCCGAAAACGGCTTCAGGTGAAGTGTTCTCCGAATTTACATCCAGCTACAGCGGCTGGAAGGTACAGACGGGATTGAACAATGGCAAGATCGTCAAATTTGCATTGCAATTTTATAACATCTGGTTTGTTTTTGCTGTTGTCGTTGTTCTGATCGGGGTGGTGTGGGTGATCTACGTTACACGCAGAAACTACAAACCAATTCAACAGATTGTTACGTTGATTGAGACGGTAGCTTCGCAGAAACAGCCAGGCATGGGCTATACCAAAGAAAGCGAATTCCATTTTATCCAGACTACCTTGGAGCGAATGATTGATCAAACCAAGCAGTATCAGGAGGAGCACGAAGAAAATCTGATTTTGCAGAAGAAATATTTCTTCCAGGAGTTGCTGGAGGGCACACGGGACTTTAATAGCAGTGAGCTGGCAGCGGAGATGAGAAAGTTCAAGCTTCCGCCGTTGGAGGATCGCTGGGCTGTGATCGTGGTGGAGATTGATCAGTATTCCCGGTTCATGGAGGAGTATCACGATCAGGACCAATCTCTTCTGAAATTCGTGTTATCCAGCATTCTGCAAGAGAGTGCAAGGCACGAAGGGACAGAAGTATGGGCGGAGTGGATATCGGATCAGCGGCTGTATGCGATTGTCTGGATTCCCGAGACGGAAAAGGGGGAGGAAACAGAGCATAGACTGCTTTCTGGTTATCTCGACAGGGTTGGGCAGTATCTGAACTTCACGGTGACCATGGGTATAGGAAGAGATGCAGTCGATGTTCGGGGGCTGAGAGCTTCATTGAAAGAGGCAGTACATGCCCTGGAATATAAAGCTGTGCTTGGTATGAATCGAATCATTCCATGCGCAGACGTGCCGAACTCAACCAATGATGTATATGAGTTCCTGAAGACGATCTCTCTATTGGTGCAGGCGATGCGGCTCACGGACGATGTCTGGGAAAAGCATTTTGACCGATTGTTTGAACAGATCCGTGAATCCGTGCTCTCTCGCCAGGAGATCATGAATACCGTGCAATTGTTATTCCAGCATTACAACCGGGAGTTCGCGGAGCTTCCACGGGAATACCAGGAGCAATGGGCAGCCGTATTTACACCACTTCTCCCAAGACTGGAAGGATGGGAGACGGTAGGCGATTTGCGCGAGCTGTGCTGGGAAGGATTTCGGGAACTGGCAGAGCAGATGAAGACGCTGCATTGTTCCAGAAAACATAGATCTCATATTCTTGAAATTCGCAAATATATCGAACAGAACTACAATAACCCCGAGCTGTCGTTGAATTATCTAAGTGATTTATTCGATATTAATCCAAAATATTTGAGCAAGCTTTTTAAGGATGAAATTGGTGAGAAGTTCGTGGATCTTCTGATTAGCCATCGTATAGAGAAAGCCAAACAGCTCATGCTGGAGACTGACAAAGCCATTCAGGAGATTAGTGAGGAGGTTGGGTATACGAATTATAATTCCTTCAATCGGGCTTTCAAGAATGTGGTGGGTGTAGCGCCAAGTGACTACAGAAAAGCCATGTGAGGGCGATGTTACCAGAGGTTACTAGAGTCAACACATTTATCATATGTACCACAGTTGTCAGACCAAGCCGAACTCATAAGGAGAATGTGCATATGGACTATAAAGATGCTTCGCTTCCCATTCAAGAACGGGTACAGGATCTGCTCGGTCGGATGACAACGGAGGAGAAGATTGGACAGCTGATTCAGCCGATGGGTTGGAAGACTTATGTTAAAGAATCAGATGGCACGGTACAGGTGACGGAGGAGTTTAAAGAGGACGTTGCAAAGGGAGGAATCGGGTCTCTGTATGGTGTGCTTCGTGCTGATCCCTGGACAGAAGTGACGCTGCAGACGGGGCTGACCCCCAGGCAGGGGGCTGCTGCCACGAATGAAATTCAGCGGTATGCCATAGAAAACTCCCGGCTTGGGATTCCCATTTTGTTCGGGGAAGAGTGTTCTCATGGGCATATGGCAATTGGGGCGACCGTATTCCCGGTGCCACTTGCCGTAGGCGGCACCTGGAACTTGGAACTATATCGTAAGATGTGCGAAGCGATTGCGGTGGAGACCCGAAGCCAGGGGGGAGCGGCAACGTATTCCCCTGTGCTTGATGTCGTGCGTGACCCGAGATGGGGCCGGACGGAGGAATGTTTTGCCGAAGATCCATACTTGATCGGTGAATTCGCGGTTGAAGCGATGAAAGGCCTGCAAGGTGACCGGCTGGATTCCAATCAGACAATTGTGGCGACACTCAAACATTTTGCGGCTTATGGCAGTTCAGAGGGAGGTCGCAATGCAGCCCCTGTCCATATGGGATTACGAGAGCTGCATGAGGTGGATCTGCTGCCCTTCAAGAAAGCTGTGGAAGCCGGGGCTTGCTCCGTCATGACAGCATATAACGAAATTGACGGTGTACCTTGTACGTCGAGTTCGTACCTACTACATGATCTTTTGCGTGAGCAATGGGGGTTTGATGGGTTCGTCATCACCGATTTTGGCGCGATTCAGATGCTAGTCCGTGGGCACAACACGGCAGAGAACGGGGAACAGGCCGTCGCACAGTCGCTCCAGGCAGGTGTGGACATGGAAATGTCCGGGTACATGTACCGGAAGCATCTCGGGCAGACGCTGGAGCAAGGATTAATCGGAGAGCAGGATCTGGATACAGCCGTATGGCGAGTTCTGGAGATGAAGTTCAGACTGGGCTTGTTCGAACAGCCTTTCGTTGATCCCGACTTTGCGGAGCAGGTGATTGGATGTGAGGATCATATTCAGCTGGCGAGGGAAGTCGCGCAAGAGGGAATCATTTTACTCAAAAATGAGGACAATACTCTTCCGCTCAGCAAAACAGGTACTAAGCTGGCTGTTATTGGTCCAAATGCGAACCATATCTACAACCAGCTTGGTGACTACACCTCGCCGCAGCCGAGAGGACAGATCGTTACGGTGCTGGATGGTATTACGCGCAAGCTAGGTGCTGACGCCGGAAAGGTGCTGTACGCACCCGGCTGCCGGATCAAGGGCGATTCCAGAGAGGGTTTTGCGCAAGCGCTCTCCTGTGCTGAACAAGCGGATGCCATTATTATGGTGATGGGAGGGTCCAGTGCCCGTGATTTTGGAGAAGGGACCATTGATCTGCGGACGGGGGCATCCGTTGTTACGGATGATCCATGGAACGATATGGAGTGCGGCGAGGGCATAGACCGATCGTCTCTGAGCCTGATGGGTGTTCAACTGGAGCTGGTGCAGGAAGTACATAAGCTGGGCAAACCGGTTATTGTTGTGTATATCAACGGACGACCGATTGCCGAACCTTGGATTGATGAGCATGTTCAGGCCATTGTGGAGGCGTGGTATCCGGGGCAGGAGGGCGGCAATGCCATTGCAGATATCCTGTTCGGTGACATGAACCCGTGCGGTCGTCTGACCGTTTCCATTCCCAAGCATGTAGGACAACTTCCTGTCTACTATAATGCCAAACGTACCCGAGGCAAACGGTACCTGGAGACGGATCTTGCACCGCAGTATCCTTTTGGCTTCGGGCTGAGCTACACCGAATTTAAGTACGAGAATGTAAGGGTTGTCCCGGAAGTGATCGGACCAGACGATAAGGCACAGGTACAGGTGGAGGTCACGAACGTTGGAGCGGTTGCTGGAGATGAGGTTGTGCAACTATATATTACGGATGTGTCGGCTTCGGTAACGCGGGCTGAAATTACACTGAAAGGTTTTCGCAAAATTCATCTGAAGCCAGGACAGACCCAAACGGTTACGTTCCCTGTGCAAAAAGAACATCTGGAACTGATCGACTCCCGTCTTCAGCCTGTTGTAGAACCAGGTGAATTCAGGCTGATGGTCGGCCGCAGTTCCAGGGACTGGACTGCTTGCAGCCTGCACATCCAGAAGGTGGGGGTAGAGGTATGATTCGAATTCAGAGATTCATTCAGGATCTGGCCCAGCAGCAATGGCTTGATACCATTGAGCTTCCGCAGTGGCGGATGCAGAAGGCGAAGTATATCCGCTCTGGTGAATACGAGTTCGAACAGGAGCATGCGGCTGTTCAAAGCGTGAATCCGCTCGATAGCCACCATGGAACGACTTATTTTCTGAGCATAACCGTGGAGGTTCCCGTCGAGTGGGAGGATCATGCGGTCGGGTTGATCTTTGAGGCTGGGGGTGAAGGGCTCTTGAAGGTGAATGGCACGCCTTATCACGGGCTGGATCGGAATCATGGATTCGTACCTCTTCCCAAGAATCGGGTAGGAAGTACACCTTTATTGGAGATCGAACTCTACGATCCTATACCGGAGCCGCATGACCCACTGAACCGACAGGCTGTTATTCAGCCGCCAATCCGAGGCATCCGAGCCGCTTTGGTTCAGGTTAATCAGCCACTACAGAGCTTGATGTACAGCGTGACGGTACTCGCCGAGTCACTCCGGGCATTGGCTGAGAAGGACTTGAAGCGGATTCGTCTTGTTCGGGCCATTCATCAGGTGATGGATGAGATGTACAACGAGCCGGGGCGCTGGAGTGAGGCAGCATGGGTACAGAGCTTCGAACATTCGTTGGCTCAGTCGGTACAGGAGGAAGACCCGGAAGAGTACCGGAATGGATTCATGCATCTGGTCGGGCAATCACACATTGATATCGCCTGGCTATGGCCCGTACGTGAGACGGTCCGCAAGTCCAGTCGCACATTCTCCACGATGTGTACTTTGATGGAGGAGTACCCGGAGTTTGTGTATTCGCAGAGTCAGCCGCAGTTGTATGCATTCGTAAAGGAACATTATCCCGAGCTGTATGAACGAATCAAAGCCCGAATTGCCGAAGGCCGCTGGGAGCTGGTCGGAGGCATGTGGGTAGAGCCGGATCTGAACATTCCGAGTGGCGAGTCGTTGGTGAGGCAGATGCTGTACGGGCAAAACTTCTATCAGGAGGAGTTCGGCAAACGTTCGAATATTGAGTGGCTTCCTGATACGTTTGGCTACTGTGCTTCCCTGCCGCAAATGCTCAAGCTGGCGGACATTCCCTATTTTATGACCACCAAGCTCAATTGGAATGATACCAATGTGTTTCCGTATGATCTGTTCCATTGGGTGGGCATTGACGGCACCTCGGTGCTTGCCTATCTCAATCACGGCGTGAATGAGCATACGCGCCCCAAAGATGTGGATGAGCACTGGCAATCCTATAAACAGAAGGATGTGCACCCCGAGCAGATGTTGCTCTACGGACATGGCGATGGTGGCGGCGGTGTAACGAATGAAATGATTGAGTTCGCGGAGCGATCTCGTTTCATGGTTGGACAGCCGATTAGCAAATTCAGTACGGCGGGAGCCTTTTTCGAAGGAATTTCGAATCATAATCCTACTTTGCCACAATGGCATGGCGACTTATACCTGGAGCTGCATCGCGGAACCTATACCACCCATGCACGGAATAAACGAAGCAATCGCAAAGCGGAAGTGCTGTACCGGGAAGCAGAGATCTGGGGACAGCTTGCGGGATCGGAAGCCACGCGGATGAAGGAGGACCTGAACGAAGGCTGGAAGCTCATCATGCTCAACCAGTTCCATGACATTATCCCTGGAACGTCGATCCCTGAAGCGTATGTAACGTCCACGGAGGAGTACAACAAGGTGTTTGCGTTGGGAACATCTGCGTTGAAGGATACGTTGGATACCCTCGCGGAGAACATTGCGACAGATCGGTTTGAGGGCCTGCCATACATCGTATTCAACAGTCTGGGCTGGGAACGTGGGGAAGTGGTGACCATTACAGGCGATTCGAAACTTAGCGGTTTAGCTGCATTTGACAATCAGGGACAACATCTGGAATGCGACCTTGAGCAAAATGAAGACAAGTACACGCTGTCCGTGTATGTTCCATTCATTCCGGCTTTCGGGTATACAACCTTATGGCTGCGCACGGCAACGGATGTTGTCCTTCCAGCATGGAAAGATGAACCGTTCCCTTCCGTATGGGAAACAGAATTCTACACCCTTGAATTCAATGACAGCGGAGAAATCACAAGGTGGTATGACAAGTCTGTCCGCCGCGAGTGGCTGAAGCCAGGAGATATAGCGAATGAGTTGCAATTCTTCCATGACAAGCCGACATATTGGGATGCCTGGGACATCGATCCGCGGTTCGAGTCCCAACGGGCAGGCAAGGTACAGTTGATCTCCAGAAAGATTGTACAACGAGGGGCAACGCAGGATGTACTTCGTTTCCACTGGAAGCTGAATCACTCCGAGATCAGCCAGGACATTATTTTGTATCGTCACCAGCGGCGTGTTGATTTCAAAACCAAGGTGAACTGGGCGGAAAGTCATAAGTTGCTCAAGGTAGCATTTCCGGTTGATTTGGTAGCAGCCAAAGCAGCCTACGAAATTCCGTTTGGTGCGCTGGAACGACCAACCCATAACAACACCAGTTGGGAACAGGCGCAATTTGAAGTCTGCGGACACCGCTGGGCTGATGTTTCCGAGGGCAATAGTGGTGTAAGCCTGCTGAATGATTGCAAGTATGGATACGACATCAAGGATCGAACCATCCGTCTGTCCCTGCTTCGTGCTCCGAAATGGCCGGATGAACATGCGGATCAGGGTGAGCATGAATTTACCTATTCCTTTCTGCCACATCAGGGTGATTGGCGGCAGGCTGGAGTGGTTCGGCGTGCGATGGAACTTAACCATCCTCTGGAGCTTGTTGTTACGAGCCGGCATTCGGGCCGATTGCCAACAGAGCATTCCTGGGTCCATTTCCGCAGCAAGCATGTTATCCTGGATACAGTTAAGGCTTCAGAGGATGGTACAGGAACGGTACTACGTTTCTATGAATCATCGGGAGGAAGAGAAACGGTCGAGGTGCAGTGGGCAGAAACGAAGGCAAAAGCATCTGTAGTCAATCTGTTGGAGGATGAAATCAGACCGCTGGCTTGCCATGAAGGAAAGTTTGAACTGGCATTTAAGCCTTATGAGATTCAGTCGGTGAAGCTCATCCCATATTCTCAGTAATAACAGGGAAAAGATGCAGTCAGACAGTAATTAATCATAAGCTTATGTAAGGCCAATCCATTCACCTAATCAGAGGGAGGGCATGACATGAAATTAACGAACAAGATCGGCGTCATCGTAGACAGCTTCGGTGTAGGCGTACGGGAAGGGTTGAACAAGGCGAAAGATGTAGGTGCAGAGGGTGTGCAGATCTACGCAGTTAAGGGAGAGATGGACCCCGAAAATTTGTCGCCTGCGGCGCGCAAGGAGCTAAGAAGTCATATCACTTCTCTCGGTCTTGAAATTTCTGCACTGGTTGGCGATTTGGGAGGTCACGGATTTCAGGTCAAGGAAGATAATCCGTGGAAAGTAGAAAAGTCGAAGCGCATCGTGGATCTGGCCCTCGATCTGGGAACTAATATTGTCACAACGCACATCGGCATTGTCCCACATGACCCAACATCCGAAGTATATGCCACCTTGCATGCCGCTTGTGAGGAGCTGGGTCAATACGCCAAAAGTGTTGGCGCATACTTCGCTATCGAGACGGGGCCGGAAACCGCCGCAGACTTGAAGAGGTTTTTGGATACCCTGTCGACCAACGGGGTTTCGGTGAATTTTGACCCGGCGAACATGGTGATGGTGACCGGAGATGACCCTGTGCGGGGTGTTCATCTGCTCAAGGATTACATTGTGCATACCCATGTGAAGGATGGTGTACGTCTGCAAGAAGTAGACCCGCGAGATGTATATGGTGCTGTGGGTTATGCGCCTATGGATCATGAGAAGATCGCCGAAATGGTCTCATCTGGCACGTTTTTCCGCGAGGTACCGCTGGGCGAGGGCAGTGTAGATTTTGACGGATACTTCGCTGCTCTTCAGGAGATTGGCTATACGGGGTATCTGACGATTGAACGCGAGGTTGGCAACCAGCCGGAGCAGGACATTCGCAAAGCGGTGCAATTTATCCAACAATACCGATAGGGAGCTGAGCAGATGAAAGTGGGCCTGAGTACGTATAGCTTGTTGAACGATCTGAATTCGGGTGAAATGACGGTTCTGGATATCATCGACTGGATTGCTGCAAATGGTGGGGAGCATATGGAGATGGTTCCGTATGGCTATACGTTGGAGGACAATCCTGATCTGGCCGACGACATTCGGGAGCGGGCTGCTTCTGCGGGTATTGAGCTGTCCAACTATTCGATGCCTGCCAATTTTGTACAGGAGACGGAGGAAGCCTTTGAAGAAGAGATGGCTCGGGTCAAAAGGCATGTCGATGTTGTACACCGAATGGGTGTAAAGCATATGCGTCATGACGTAACGGCGTTTACTTTGCCCAAGGAGAAAATGACGATTGCCTGGTTCGAGGAAAACTTGCCGCCGATGGTGAAGGGAAGCCAGATCATTGCGGATTATGCTGCACAGTTTGGCATTACAACAACTATTGAGAATCACGGCTTCAGTGTGCAGGCGAGTGACCGTGTGCAGCGTGTGCTTCATGCCGTAGATCGCCCCAACTTCAAAACGACACTCGACATTGGCAACTTCATGTGTGTGGATGAGAATCCGATCATCGGGGTCATGAAAAATCTGCCGTACGCTTCTCTGGTCCATTTCAAAGACTTCTATTTCCGCCCTTATGATGAGCACCCGGGTGAAGGAGAGTGGTTCATTACCGCCTACGGCAACTTCTTGCGTGGTGCCATCGTTGGGCAAGGGGATATTCCGATACGTAAAATAGTAAAGCTAATCAAAGACTCCGGTTATAATGGCAACATTACGGTGGAGTTCGAAGGCATGGAGGAATGTAAATCAGCATCCAAAATTGCCATGAGTAACCTGCGCCGCTTCTGGGATGAGGCGTAATGAAGCTTAGCGAGGGAATGGATCAAGGGCCACTTTTCGAAGTGGCTCTTATGGTTGATCCCCCGGATCCTGGACTGCCCATCGATCCAGGATCGTTTCGATGTAACGCATGGTTTCCGTTGTCATACCATACACACGAGCTGGCTGATCATCCTCCGGGGCGATATAATCCCAATATTTTTGTGCCAATTCTGCATTCCCTTGAAAAGTCCTTTCGGCATAATCATAGATTCGGATGGCAAGTAACCGTGAGGCTTCGGAATCCACAGGTTCCATCTTGCATGTATGAATTTCTCTGAGAATATCGGCCCATTCCAACGATAGTGGATTGTTCTGATTATTCAGGGGTAACGATTCCATTTCTTCAGGTGTAAAAACATCTCGACGGGACCTGCCCGGGGGCTGCTCCAGTTCACGGATGAAACCCAACATCTCATCCAGGCTAATCGTACCGGAGGCTCTGATGGCATATATGATCGAAAAAAGAAGATGCTCGACCTTGCTTAATCTCTCCTGCTGTTCTTTGACCACGGCCAGTTGTTGTTCCAACGTATTATTCCATAAAGAGAGGGTACTCTCTGGCGCGGAGCGGGCAGCATCCTGATCGAGGAATGCTCCAATCTCTTTCAATTTAAAGTGCATTTTCTTTAGAACAGTAATCTGCTGAAGCCGCAAAATGTCCTCTTCACCATATTTGCGATACTGATTGTTCTCATTACGGGCCGGTCGCAGCAAACCCAGCTTCTCATAATAATGCAGTGTTCGGATGGATACTCCGGTATGTTTGGATAGTTGTCCAACGGTATACAACGGCAGAGCCCTCCCTCATGATTTATGTATTCTCCACCAGCGCCATGAATTGAGCACCGCCAGAATGATCGCACCGACGAAGATCGTCATCATATACAAAATAAATATTTCGGCCAACCCGTTATCTTGCTCGGTATAGCTTAACAATGCCGGTCTATCACCTGGAATAACAACGAATCTGGCTACTTCCAGGTAAGCGATATGAAATCCGATTGAGGCCCATAAAGATCTGGTCAAACTGCGCAGAAGCTGTAACGTAGTACCATAGGTCAAGAGCAAGATCATATAATCCAGGGTTATCCGGTTTCCGGCATCCATACCGACGAGCTCTTGCAATAGGCTGACGCTCATCGGAACCAGCAGAAAGAGTATGATTTGAGATACATAAGCGAAAAACACAGGAAGCCGCAGTCTGGAGCGCAATCCATCATATACCATGCCTCGCAGGGATAGTTCCTCTGGCAAAGCTTCATACAAGAAAGCAATACAACTATTGAGTGCGACAACAAGCAAGAATTCGGCTGAGAAGTGCCACTCCGTAATCGTAATCCAGTTGTTCATACTGGCTATCGCCAAACCGGTGAAGGCCAGAGAAGTGGCAAATAGTGCACCGGAGAGTAAGTGAATTATGCTTTTGCCTGTCAGAGGAAGAAGAACGGACTTCATATGGAAGCGTCTTCGAATGACGAATAATACGGGTAAGATGATACTACTAATGACGACAGCCTGGGTGAGATGAATCATCCATTCAGCAGCACCAACAGTGCTGACGAGTTCCCCTGCGAGTGTAGCAAAAAACAGACCCAATGTCATCGTTAACCAACTCATTCCAACAATGGCCATACCACTGCCGCGTCGTTTCTTGGTTACATGTTCAGGTGACATACTCATGCTAATCCCCTCCTGCAGCCAGTATAAACCCTCGAGTTAACGTCAGGGTCAAGAAGGAAATATGACTAACAGAATATGGACTTATGCAAGGATTGAGTTACGAGCCTCACAAGTATGGTATAATGGGTATATTCAGCCTGGAAAATGACTGGCTATGGATAGGAGATGCTGATCTATGCAGGTATTTGAGGACTGGAACCAGAAAGTGAAAAGAACATTCAATGCTACGAATCCCGAGGTTGTATTGACGGTGTCTGAAGCAGGGAGTTTGTTGGGCCTGACCAAAGACCAGATGAAACTCTATGTAGACAAGAATAAACTAACCAAGGTCCCGATCATGAGAAGTGTTCATCGATACCTCTTATTGAAAAGTGAACTAGATAGCATCGTAAAAACACGATAACCTCATAGGATCGACCACAGCCATTTTACCCACAGGATTCGGGAGAGTGGCCTTTTTTTTATGAGAAAGGGAATGGAGCGCGTTGAAGACTCTCGATCATAGTGGATGAAAAATGGATATCCGGTTAATCCTACCCGTGTGAAGGTTCGCAGAGGCGTTTGTAGAATTACCTTCTTGTCAAAGGACAACCTGTTCATATATACTCATGTCGCAAGTGGCGTGAATTGTTTAATTACATGAGCTCAAGGGGGATGAAGAACGCATGTCGATCAGCTTGAATGTGTATCTGGTAACAGACGGTAATGGACGTGAAGCGGTAGATTTTTATCAAAAGGCATTTGGAGCGGAAGTGCTCGCGCTCCAAACATTTGGCGAGGGTCCGTCCAACCCGGATCACCCCATCCCGCCAGAAGCGAAAGACCGTATTATGCATGCTTCTTTGCAGATTGGCAGCTCGGTATTGATGTTGTCCGATACATTTCCAGGCATGCCGCACACGATAGGCAATCATGTTACGGTTACGGTGAACACGGATACGGCGGATGAAGCCAAAGCTATTTTCAACCAACTGCAAGATGGCGGCGAAGTGAAAATGCCGATACAAGAGACGTTCTGGAGTCCAGCCTACGGCTCGGTTACCGACAAATTTGGAGTCCAGTTCCAGATCAGCTGCGTTCCTGGCAACCAATAATTCAACGATTAATTTTCTCTCCCAAATAGGAAGAAACAACAAAACCTCCAGAACATGAGTAACAACATCATCTGGAGGTTTTTTGGCTATTCTTCCTTTTGGATCTTGGAAGGATTGTTGATTTTGTAGGGTACCGGATTCTTGGTTAGCTTCTTCTTGATGATCTTTCCTTCAAACGTAAGCACGTCGCCTACCTCAAGCTCCTGTTTCTTGATCGTGGCACTGTGGCTGGACCAGGCTTCGCCAATCTCAATCACTTCAGGCTCAGTGATCGTAACAGCCTCATAGATGATGACTTCGTCGTCATTGTCCGAAAAGTGGTTTGGTACAGTCGTAAATTCCTTCACAACTGCCGACATTTTTACTTTACCCTCTGGCAATTCAATCTTAAGCGACTTGGCTTTGCCAGCTGTTTTTGCTTTGGGTTTGGCTGCACTGCTTGTCTCGTTTGCGGGTCCAACATACTCTTCCACCAGACCCTCAGGGTCGCCTTTAAGGCCGGAAGAGATATCATCGTCATCATCTACTTCCATTTCATATGCCTGGAGTGCAACCTCATCGGATTCGGAGCTGACATCTGGTTTTAGTGCAGTTTCAGACTTCGTCACATCGTCTATGTTGGACATCGCTACAGGTTCATTAGACTTTCCTACGCCTTCTCCAACCGGCTTTTTCACATTATAGCCAGAAGCCTGCATTTCTTTTAGGTAAGATGGATGAATACAGTGTTTCTGATCGTTATCTAGTTGAATGACCGCGGCCATATGATCAACGAAACCAATGATCGTGCAGGGCACATTTAATCCGTTACCTTTATAAAAGAAGGTTTTGGCCTTCGTGGCTTTTTCGGACAGCAGTCCCCATTCCTGACACTTCTCAATCAATTCATCTTCGTTCTCAAAAGCCATATAATCCTGCGGCTCAATCATAAAAGCATATGCCATAACGAATTCCCGCCCTTTCATGCCTATTCTTATCCTGACTGTAATTCTAAAGTATAATTAGTGTAGCATAAATTGACTTCTCCCTTCATCTTGCCCTTTAAGTTCAACTAAAATAATAGTGGATGCAACGCAGTGAAGTTCTGAGTGAACGTAATAATACAATAGACATGGGTAGGCTGAATGCAGGAGGAAGGATGATCTACATGGACAAAAAAGTAAATCCTCAGGCCCTTTGGCTTGCGGTGGGCATTGCCATTGGAACGAGTTTTGGTGTGGCTACAGACCAGATTGCCCTAGGCGTTGCTTTTGGTGTGGCATTGGGCATAGTCATTGGCTCTGTCGTTAGCAAACGTGCAGGGTCAGGGCTGGATGATATGCTGAGTGAGCATGTCAGCGAACTGCATAAACATGAGGAATGGGAAGAGATACTTCATCGCTCAGAGGATCATCCCGTCCTTATTCTGAAACACAGTACAACTTGTCCAACCAGTGCGAGAGCGTACAGAGAGTTCATGGCTTTTGTAGGCTCGCATGCGTCAGATCCCGCTCAGAAGATGGAATACCGAATCGTCAGAGTGATCGAAAGTCGTTCACTGTCCCGCCGTATTGCGGAAGATACGGAGGTTCATCATGAATCACCGCAAGTTCTGCTATTGGACAATGGTCAGGTGATCGAACACACTTCTCACGGGAAAATTACCCGGAAGAGATTGATGCAGTGGGCACAGAACCCGTTTGGATGAAGGTCATCGAAATCAGTTTCACTTTAAAAAAAACAAAAAAAATCATATCCTTGCATGTGAATTTCGATTAGAATATAAATGGCCTTCATATTTCTGAATCGGAGTGATTCATATGGAACAATATAAGTTCAAGTCGGAACATAGTCAGATGATTGTTGATGCTATTGTCGAAGGATACCGCGAATATATTGAACACCGTAAAGATCGAAAAGATAAAATGAAGATTAGTTCAGCGTTTGCCTGGACTAAGGGCAACTTTATTGAAAGCAAAATTGCAGATTATTGCGTTGAACAAGGATTTACTCACAAAAAATCCAAAGCAGGTTTAACATGGGATTACCTTCAGTTCACACACGAAGATTCAAAAGTTCTTTTTCTGATTAAAAATGCCGCCTATTTTAATGAACATAGTTTTTCCAGAGCTAAGTTGCCTACGGGTGGTGACAACAAGGGTGTTTTCCGTACGTATCTACATGATCTCTCCAAGATTAATAAAGACTTGAAATTCTCCTTAACCCAACCGTTCGATACTGGACAAGGTAAGTTCGAGAGAGTGGAGCAACTTTGTTTACCCATTCCAGAAAGTCAGGTCAGTCGTGTGAAAGAAGAACTTGAACATTTTGCAGCTACGTATAATGAATTCCATATACTCACTTATGCCATGGATGATGCATATCAAATTTCTAAGGTTCAGCATTATCTGCCCAATCCGCATGATAATATCGCTTATTATATAGAGGATTTGTCGGATCTGATTTCAGGTGCTGAGTTAAATGAGAGTGACCGTGAGGTACTTGCACCAGATATGGAAGATATGGTTGATCCGGCAGCTTATGATATTGAAATTTTGGAAGAAGAACAGCGGGGATCATTCCCTGGGTAGTTCAGTAAGGAGGGAACAGCATGTTCGTTGGTGAAAATTTGACCAATTTGCGGATCATGCATGGATATTCGAGAAAGCAGCTCTCCGAACAGTTAGGTGTGACAGAACAAGCAGTCTGGCAATATGAAAATGCGTATACCTCTCCCAAAGTGCCAATCGTGAATGAGTTGAAACGCATTTTCAGTGTGAAAAGCAAGTATTTTTATGCAAAAGATATGCTTACAGAGCATAATAACTCTGCCAATATTAATGTCATGAACATTGCCTATCGTTCGAAAGTAATGAATGTGATCTCCAAGACACAGACAGAAGCAAAACACGTAGAGTATTTGGACACGTTCATCAATTATATTACCGCTCAGATTAGCCTTCCTACGCTGAAAATTATCAAGCTGCGGGAAGAGGTTATTGAATATATGAATCATTCAGACGATGATCGTGCTACTCAGATCCATTATGTTGCACATCTTGCGCGGCAACGGCTTAATCTGGAGCCATCTACGAATGAGAACTTGATGTTCTGGATTGAAAAAAGCGGTGTTTACGTTTTTGAGAAAGCGATTGGTGAGGAAATTGATGCGTATAGCCTGTGGACGCGAAATGATCGTCCGTTTATCATACTGGGTAACATAAAACGCTCAGCGGTTCGCAGGAATTTTGATATTGCACATGAACTTGGCCATTTGTTGCTTCATTATCGTCTTGAGTTTGTCAATCTGGACCGAAAAGAACACAAATTGATCGAGAATGAAGCCAATCTGTTTGCGGGTGCATTTTTATTGCCTGAGGAAGAATTCTCATTGGATATGAGTGACATCACTCACCAGACAAATCCCGATCAATATCTTGACTTGAAAAAGAAATGGAAGACCTCGCTGCAAGTACTGGGATACAGAGCAGCGCATCTAGGAATGATGGAAGCAAAGGATCATCGTAATTTCTATGCGGCGATGCACCGAAGAGGATATTTGGAAAAGGAACCTTTCGATCATACAATTCCGCTCCAAAAACCGATGCGAATCAAAACCATTATTGACTTGCTCTCCAAGAAAGGTCTTGTGGATATTCGTTATATGATTGAGGACGATTGGAAAGTGGAGACTTCCTTCTTTCATCGTATGACAGGAATAAACACGGACTTTTTTAACAAGTATATGACAAGTAAGCCGGACAACAGTGTCCGTAATGTCATGAAAATGCCTAAACGCAGTTCATAAAACAAATAATTAGGTAGTGAATTAACAAAGCTGCAATATCCATAGATCCGTTTTCTTCAGCAGATGGCTGAGGTGAACGGGTCTATTTTTACGTTTTTTTTACACCCTGATGGGTATTTCTTTACCCCCTTTTTACAGCGTTCCGTATTAGGATTATTGATGTAGCAAGTGAGAAGAACGGTAGAGAGAGGGAGGTTAGGCGCATGGTGAACGATGCCACGATGATCGGCGTGGTTGTGCTACTGTTTGTGGTATTTTGGGGATTTGTAAAGTTTTGTGAGAAAGCATGAATGCATAGGGGGCATGAAAGGGGAGGAGCCATATGATCGTCATAGGCATGATTGTACTCGCGCTGGTCGTCTATCTCGGTTATGTGCTGGTGAGGCCGGAGAAATTCTGATGGTCGCATGGTGCACGAATCTGGAAGCACCCGGATCGTCGATTTTAGGGAGGAAATGCGGATATGGGTAGCGGTTTATTACAAGTGGCGGTGACGCTGCTGATCATTATACTACTGGTGAAACCGATGGGGAGTTATCTGGTGAAGGTGTTTGACGGCAAGCGAACAGGGCTGGACCGGGTGTTTGGCGGACCTGAGCGTCTGCTGTATCGATGGATGGGGGTCCGGGAGAATGAGTCGATGGGCTGGAAAAAGTATCTGTCAGCTGTGCTCATCTCAAACTTCGTCATGCTGTTGTTGATGTTTCTGGTACTGCGGCTGCAAAAATACTTGCCGCTTAATCCGGATGGCATCGGCAACATGCCTGCGGCGCAGGCATTTAACACAGCGGCATCGTTCATGACCAACACCAACTGGCAGTCGTACACGGGCGAGAACGCCCTGTCGTATCTGTCACAGATGCTGGCCGTGACGTTTCCGATGTTCACCTCAGCGGCGACCGGCTTCGCGGTGGCTATTGCATTCATTCGCGGCCTGGTGGGTCGCCGGGATGAACTGGGGAACTTTTACGTCGACCTGATACGGTCGATTACAAGAATTTTTTTGCCGCTGAGCTTCATTGTGGCGCTGTTCCTGGTATTTCAGGGTGTGCCACAGACGCTGGCGGGAGCAGTGAACGCAACCACGCTGGACGGGGCCCAGCAGACGATTAGCCGCGGGCTAGTCGCTTCGCTGGAGTCGATCAAGCACCTGGGTACCAATGGCGGCGGCTGGTTCGGAACTAATGCAGCGCATCCATTTGAGAACCCAACAGCATTGTCCAACCTGGTGCATATCGTCTGCATGATGCTGCTGCCTACTGCACTGGTCTATGCCTTCGGCATCATGGTGAATAACCGGAAGCAGGGCTGGGCGCTGTTTGCGGCCATGAGTTTTCTTTTCCTCGTGATGCTGACCACGGTATTTGTTTCGGAATATCGCGGTGTGCCCGCACTGGATGCGGTGGGGATTCATGGCAATATGGAAGGCAAAGAGGTCAGGTTCGGGGTGTCCGAATCGGCGCTCTTCACGGCGGTGACCACAGCAGCCACAACCGGGTCGGTGAACAATATGCATGAGTCGCTCACTCCGCTCGGGGGTATGGTCGCATTGGCTGAGATGATGCTTAACAACGTATTTGGCGGCAAAGGGGTGGGGCTGCTTAACGGATTGCTCTATGTGATTCTGGCCGTATTTATCTGCGGACTAATGGTTGGGCGAACCCCTGAGTTTCTGGGCAAAAAAATTGAGGGGAAAGAAGTGAAGCTCGCGTCCATCGCGCTGCTCATTCACCCTTTAATTATTCTGGCTCCAACTGCACTGGCGCTTATGCGCCCGGAAGCTGTAGCATCTATCTCAAACGCCGGCATGCATGGCCTGACTGAAGTGCTCTATGCTTTTGCATCCGGGGCTGCCAATAATGGATCGGCGTTTGCTGGACTGAATGCCAACACGGATTTTTACAATATTGCGATAGGTGCAGTGATGCTATTCGGAAGATATATGTCCATGATCGCGATGCTCGCCATTGCCGGATCACTGGCTACCAAACGAGTGGTTCCCGTAACAACGGGTACACTTCGTACGCATACGCCTCTTTTTGCAGGCATTCTGGTGATGATGATTGTGGTGGTTGGAGCGCTCACATTCTTCCCATCGCTGGCGCTTGGGCCGATTGCGGAACATTTGGCGATGATCCGATGATGAATGGTACGGTGATCGGATATGGCAGTATGAGCAAGGACGTAAAGTGCGGAGGTGAATTAGCGCAATGAATGCTGTAGAACGAAAGAAGGCGCAGACGGTGGCAGAATTAGATAGAGACACGATCAGAACCCATGGTAAGGGAACGAGGGGTACGGGCACTGATCCAGGCACGCCCAAAAGAACCAAAACATTAAGTCGGGAGATTCTTCTTCAGGCATCTCTGGATGCCTTCAAAAAGCTGAACCCGGTCGTCATGATCAAAAATCCAGTGATGTTTATCGTCGAAGTCGGCACATTGATCACATTGCTATTATGTATCAATCCGAATCTGTTTGTACCATCTGAGGCAGGGCGGGGGTACAACATCGCGGTGTTTCTCACCCTGTTGTTTACTTTGCTGTTTGCGAACTTTGCGGAAGCACTGGCAGAGGGACGGGGCAAAGCCCAGGCGGATACGCTGCGGAAGACGAAATCGGAAACCACGGCGAAGCTGGTACAGAAAGACGGAACCATCAAGGAAGTATCTTCAACCCAGTTGAAAAAAGGAGATGTCGTCCGTGTAGAAGCAGGAGAACTGATTCCCACGGACGGTGAGATTATGGAGGGGCTGGCCTCTATCGACGAGTCCGCCATTACCGGGGAATCTGCCCCTGTGATCAAGGAGGCGGGCGGTGACTTCTCCTCTGTTACGGGAGGCACGAGGGTCACTTCCGACTATATCGTCATACGTGTGCAGACCGATCCGGGGGAGTCGTTCCTTGACCGAATGATCTCACTTGTTGAAGGCGCACAGCGCCAGAAAACACCGAATGAAATTGCACTGACTACATTACTTGCTGTGTTAACGCTGATATTCCTCATTGTCATCATGACCATGGTGCCAATGGCGAACTATTTGGGCATCCGGCTCGATCTGGCTACCCTTATCGCGTTGCTTGTCTGTCTGATTCCGACAACGATCGGCGGACTGCTCTCCGCTATCGGTATTGCGGGGATGGACCGTGTGACACAGTTCAACGTACTCGCTATGTCGGGTAAAGCGGTGGAAGCGGCAGGCGATATTGACACACTAATCCTGGACAAAACCGGAACGATTACGTACGGCAACCGCATGGCCTCGGAGTTTATCCCCGTTCAGGGCGTATCTGCACAGGAGATGACCCGGGCTGCGCTGCAAGCTTCTGTAGGGGATGAGACACCGGAGGGGCGCTCGGTCGTTGAATTGGCTAGCAAACAGGGCGAGACCTGGGCGGAGACGGAATATGCAGATGCAGAACATGTGAACTTCACCGCAGAGACCCGCATGTCGGGTCTGAATCTAAGCGGAGGGAGGCAGATTCGCAAGGGCGCGGTGGATGCCATCAAACGCTATATCTCCTCCTGTGGAGGGCGGATACCCGGTGATTTGGATGATATATCCAATCGCATCGCCAAGGCTGGGGGGACACCACTTGCTGTTGCGATGGACAACCAGATCTATGGTGTAATTTATCTAAAAGATACGGTAAAGCCGGGGCTGAAAGAGAAGTTTGCGGAGATGCGATCCATGGGCATTAAGACAATTATGTGTACAGGGGATAACCCCTTGACGGCGGCGACCATTGCGCTGGAAGCGGGCGTGGATGATTTTATTGCCGAGGCCAAGCCGGAAGACAAGATTGCCGCGATCAAAAAAGAGCAGCAGGAGGGCAAGCTCGTCGCCATGACCGGCGACGGTACGAACGATGCTCCTGCTCTGGCACAGGCCGATGTGGGCCTGGCGATGAATTCGGGCACCATGGCGGCCAAGGAAGCCGCCAACATGATCGATCTGGATTCCGACCCGACCAAGCTGTTGTCGGTGGTCTCCATTGGCAAGCAGCTGCTGATTACCCGCGGCGCGCTGACGACTTTTTCGATATCCAATGACATTGCGAAGTACTTTGCCATCATTCCGGCCATGTTTATTGTAGCTATGCCGCAGCTGCAAGCACTGAATATTATGAATCTCGCTTCACCACAGTCCGCGATTCTGTCGGCACTGATCTTTAACGCCATCATTATCCCGCTGTTAATCCCAATTGCCATGCGGGGTGTGAAGTATCGGGCCATGTCAGCCGAACGGCTGCTTGGACGGAATGTGTTCATCTATGGTGTAGGCGGTGTGATCGTTCCTTTTATCGGAATTAAGCTCATTGATCTGGTACTATCTGGTCTTCACCTGGTGTGATGATTTAACTACTAACGAATTTAGGATGTGATTCATGTGAAACAGGTACTGCCCGCTATTCGGCTGTCTGTCGTGCTTATGCTGATTTGCGGTGTTCTCTATCCGCTGGTTACAACAGGAGTCGCACAGCTGATCTTTCCGAAGCAGGCCAACGGCAGTTTGATTACAACAGATGGGAAAATCATCGGATCGTCGCTGCTGGCGCAGGAAGTAAAATCGCTGGGGCTGTTCCAGCCCCGGGCATCAAACGCCAATTATGATGGTACCGCTTCGGCAGGTTCCACTCGTGCGGTGGCTTCAGAGGCATATATTATTGAGATGAAGGAAAAGGTGGCTCAGCTCAAACGGGATAATCCGGGCTTGCAGCCCATTCCTGCGGATCTCGTGACGGGTTCCGGTTCTGGTCTTGACCCCGACCTGTCACCCGAAGCGGCAAGAGCACAGATTCCGCGGATTAGCCAGACAACGGGACTTAGTGAACAAAAGCTTTCCAATATCGTGGAGGAACATACACAAGGACGACATCTGGGCATATTCGGTGAGCCGCGTGTGAATGTGACTGCTCTGAATCTGGCGTTGGTGGCAGAGGTGAAATAACAGGCATCGTGTTGGGTGGAGTTGATGTGTTTCGGATGCAAGTTAAAGTGACATGTTGTTTTTTGCCAATCTAAAATATACATGTTTTCATTGCACAGAGGATGCAGTTACCTTTGCAGGATTCGTATCAAGCCTTCTTCCAAGCTTCGGAAGGGGCTTTCTCCATGTGAAGTAAAAGGTATGCTGGGGGAGTGAGCAGGATGGAGGACAGTTTCAAGCGGAAGTCCCCTGAAGACATCTTGAAGATGATTACGAAGCTACAGCAGGGTACCTTGAAGATCTATATCGGTCCAGTCAGCGGCTCGGGCAAAACGTATCATATGCTCAGAGAAGGAAACACATTGCGCCAGCAGGGGATTGATGTAGTCATCTGCGCCGTGTCGACCATGCAAAGACCGGAGACCGTGGAGCAGCTGGGTAATTTGGAACGGATTCCGAGCATTCATTGGTCTCGCGGAAAAGATGGCGTAGAGATGAAGGACCTGAACCTGGATGCCCTGCTGGAGCGTAATCCGGAGGTGGTGCTCGTTGACGGATTGGCGCATCGTAACCGTAAAGGGGCACGTCATGCAAACCGGTTGGAAGACATTCAGTATCTGTTACGGCACAATATCAGCGTTATTACAACGATGAACGTCTATGAGCTGGAAGGGTATACGGAGCTTGCCCGCCAGCTAACGGGAATTGCAGCAGAACATACCGTGCCTGCCGATACGCTTGAACTGGCTGATGAGGTGAAGCTGATCGATGTGACCCCGGAAACGGTTTTGAGCCGCCTTGCAGAGGGGCATCTTCGGGGACATGAAGGTGAAGCGGTGTTTCGGCAGGGCAATTTGGGCATTTTGCGCGAACTGGCCCTCCGGCTTGTCGCCGAAGGGGTTAACGAATCGCTGCGTGAGCACCGGGAAGAGCTGGGGATTAAGGTTACAACAGGCATCATGGAACGCATTTTGGTGTCCACCCAATATCATTGGAACGGGTCCATCTATATTCGGCGGGGCCAGCAGATCGCAAAGAGATTAAACGGGGATTTGCATGCCGTAACTTTTCGCAATATGAAGCAGTCTCTTACGAAGGAAGCTACTGTTTTTCGTCGCAGTATGATCAAATTAGTGGAAAAGTTTGGTGGACAGTTTGAGGAATTGCCTGTGTTACACCGCCGTAATATTCCATCTACGCTCGCACGCTACGCAGTTCAGCATCAGATTACCCGTATTGTCATGGGACACTCACGGCACAGCCGCTGGCAGGAGCTATGGCGGGGATCGTTCGTTAATTCTCTACTGCGCAGAGTTCGGGGTGTCGATCTGTTTCTGCTCGCGGATCGGGCGCAGTATGAGGGAGAACGGGTACTTCCGACCCGATTGCCAGATGTGGAGATACCGACATATCGCAGGTTAAGCGAGCAAGAAGTGAAAACACAGATTGGTCAGATCCAGCGTGGCAAATTCAAAGTATACATTGGCGCTGCGCCAGGTGTGGGGAAAACGTATATGATGCTTCGGGAGGGAAATGATCTACTCCGCAAAGGCATCGATGTGCGGATTGGTTTGCTGGAGACGCACAATCGGGCAGAGACGGTGGAGCAAATCGGTCAATTGTCCGTGATTCCACGTGGATTTAGAGCATATCAGGGAATTCAACTGGAGGAGATGGATACCGAAGCAATTCTCCGCCTGTGCCCGGAAGTGGTGCTGGTGGATGAGCTTGCACATACGAATATCCCTGGGAGCACGCGGCAAAAACGTTACGAAGATGTGCAGGTTCTGCTGAATGCAGGCATCTCTGTCATCACCACAGTTAACGTGCAGCATCTGGAAAGTCTGAACGATGCTGTGGAGCATATTACGGGGATTCGAGTCCGAGAGACGGTGCCCGATCAGATTCTGCAAATGGCAGATGAGGTTCAGCTCATTGATGTAGCCCCTCAGGCCTTGCGGCAACGCATGCGGGAGGGTAAAATCTATGCAGCAGCTAAGGTGGAACAGGCTCTCGTTCATTTTTTCCGCATAGGTAATCTGATTGCCTTACGGGAACTCGCTCTGCGTGAATTGGCCGATGATGTGGATGAACGCCTGGAATCCCAGGAGCGCAAAAGCGCACTGCGTGGCCCTTGGCGCAGACAGGAAGCGGTCTTTGTTTGCGTAAGCAGTGATGAGCATGCAGAACGGCTGATCCGCCGCGGATTTCGCACAGCTTACCGCTTGAAAGCGGTCTGGCATGTGCACCATGTTCATGTAGGCCGAGTCATGCATGACGAAGTAAGGTGTCAGTTGGAGGAGTTGGAACAGCTCACCGTCCGACTGGGTGGAAAGTTTCATATTCATCACTGCCAGAGGCTGAGGGATGTGCCAGGTATTTTGGCGGGTAAAGCATCTGAAGAAAAAGCAACGCAATTGGTAGTAGGTCAAGCGAAGCGTGTCTGGTGGTTAAATGGTTACCGTGGAAAAGGGTCGGTTGTTAGCAGACTGGTGCGGTTGTCGAGGCATATGGACGTATTGATCGTTGCGGACTACGATTATGATCTGAGCGGGATGTGAGATGTGCTGTGTCTGAACGAAATAATAGGGAAGGCATCAGGTTGAAGCTGAACCTTGTTCCCAAGTATATATGGGTTACCCTTGGCATCACATTGTTAACGATTCTGCTTCATGCCATCGGGATTAGTGAAGATTTGGTTAACGTAGGACTGATTTATCTTTTTCCGGTGTTGGTCAGCGCCGTGTATTGGGGAATGGGACCGGCGATATATGCAGCAAGTCTTAGCATCGTTGCCTTTGATTTCTTTTTTATTCCGCCGTATCTCAGTTTTACGGTGGAGGATTTACGATATATATTCTCATTTGTCGTATATTTGGCCGTGGCGGTGTTAACGGCGAGTCTGGCAGGACGTCTGCGGCAGCAGCTGGTGGTCGTGAAGCAGCGCGAGGCTACGACGAATTCACTATATGCTTTGAGCCGTCAGATGACGGCTGTTACCGATTTGGATACACTACTGATTAGCATCGCGAGACAAGTGTCCCTAACGCTTGAGGCTCCGGCGGCATTATATCTGCCGAATGCTGACGGTGAGCTTAAGGTTACCTCATCTTCGGGCGATCCGGGTTCAAGCAGGTGGGGTGAAGGTGAATCCGAGGTTGCTATTGCCAGATGGGTATATAAACATGGTGAAATTGCTGGTCGTGGATCTTCCAGCCTGCGGGATTCGTCTGGATTATATGTGCCACTACGTACAGAAGATCAGATTCATGGGGTACTTGCCGTGAATCTGGAATCCAGTGACCTTCATGAGCAGAGGGAAGAGCTGCGTTTGCTGGAAGCATGTGGTGGGCTCGTAGCAGGCGCTATTGCCCGCGTTAAGCTGGCGGAAGAAGCGAGACTTGTGCAGATGTCGGCGGAATCGGAGCGAATTCGCACCGCTTTGCTTGACTCGGTGTCTCACGAGTTGCGTACACCCCTTACGGCCATTATCGGTTCAGCGACAGGTCTGCTGGAGAATGATTCTCTTTTTACCCCGGAGGACCGAAAGGAACTGACAGGCAATATTCGGGATGGAGCCTTGCGCATGAACAGGCTGGTAACCAATTTGTTGGGTATGGTGAAGCTGGAGAGTGGTATGTTGCAGCTGCGCAGGAAATGGTGCGATATGGGCGACATGATCGGCATTGTGCTAAACCAGGTGCAGCAATTCATCCAGCAACGTCGCATTCGGGTAGTATTGCCGGATCAGCCGCCGTTTGTATCCGGGGATGAGATTTTGCTGGAGCAGGTTCTGGTTAACGTAATCAGCAATGCTATCAAATATTCACCAGACGACAGTGAAATCGTCATTACGGTGAAGGTGGATGAGCCGCTTGGCCGAATGACCATTGTAGTGGCTGATGCGGGTGTAGGGATTCCGGAAGCAGATCGGGAGCGGGTGTTTGAGAAATTTTATCGATCCGAATCGTCACGGCATGTAACAGGTACAGGACTCGGACTTGCCATCTGTAGAGGCATCGTCGAGGTTCATGGCGGTACGATTATCGCAGAGCCGAATCCAGAGGGTGGGACGAGGGTGTGCATCTGTTTGCCCGCAGAGCAGCCAGAAGCATCATTCCCGTATATGGCAAAAGGAGAGGAAGAATGAAATGACTGCACCGCAAGGCGCACGCATATTGATTGTGGATGATGAACCGCAAATTCGCAAACTGCTGAAGGTTACGCTTCAGGCACATAACTTCGAGATCTATGAATGCGCTGACGGAGAAGAAGCAGTCATCCAAGCGAGCATTGTACATCCGGATCTGATTGTGCTTGATCTGGGTTTACCCGGTATGTCTGGAATGGACGTGCTTCAGCGTATCCGGGAATGGTCTCAGGTACCGGTGATTGTACTGACGGCAAAAGAACGTGAAGAGGATAAAATCGCTGCGCTTGATGGTGGGGCAGATGATTATGTCACCAAACCGTTTGGTATGGGCGAGCTGGTTGCCCGCATTCGGGTCGCCCTTCGCCATGTGGCGAAAACGACGGATGAGCCGGTATTGCGTTTTGGGCCGCTCACGATTGATCTGGCCCAGAGGCAAGTTGATTTGGACGGATCACAGGTGAAGTTAACCCCAACGGAGTATGAAATGCTGAAGGTGCTCGCTTCCCATGCAGGCAAAATTATTACTCAACGCCAGTTGCTGCAACAAGTCTGGGGAGGGCATCATCATGAGTCAGACAGTCATTACTTGCGGGTATATGTCGGCCATCTGCGCAAAAAATTACAGGAAGATCCTACGCGGCCTCGTTTTATCCAGACCGAGCCGGGAATCGGCTATCGTTTTCTGCTTCAGGAATAGATCGGGGTAATACGGAGTAATACGAATAATTCAAATAATTCAAAAAAGCGCCGTGACCCTCGAGTATTCAGAGGATATCAGCGCTTTTTGCTGTAACTACATTTAACTTTTTATGACGTATATTTTGGCAACCAGTCGCCATGTGCTTCAATCAGTTCATCACACATCGCTACGATGTCATCAATGGACAGCTCGGCAGATGTATGCGGGTCAAGCATGGCGGCATGATAGATATGTTCCTTTTTTCCCGTGATTGCTGCTTCAATGGTCAAAAGTTGGGTGTTAATATTCGTGCGGTTCAATGCCGCAAGTTGTGGAGGCAGGTCTCCGATATACGTCGGGCTGATGCCAGACCCGTCAACAAGACAAGGCACCTCTACACAGGCTTCACGCGGCAGGTTGGTGATCAGTCCGTTATTCATGACATTACCGCCGATTTTGTAAGGGCGATCCGTCTCCATGGCCTCCATAATATGCGAAGCGTATTCCCGACTGCGCGTATGTTCAATATTCTCGCTGGCAAACAGCTTCTCACGCATTTCCTTCCAGCCTTCAATCTGGTTCACGCAGCGGCGCGGATACTCATCCAGCGGAATGTTGAAGCGTTCGATCAGCTCCGGGTAGTTCCGTTTGATAAAATAGGGGTGGTACTCGGCATTATGCTCGGAAGACTCTGTTACATAGTATCCGAAACGCTGCATCAGCTCGAAACGTACCATGTCATCATGCTGCTCTTTCTGTCTTTCTTTCGCCAGACGTTTAATCTCTGGATACAGATCCTGACCATCCCGTGTTACTTCCAGCAGCCAGGCCATGTGGTTAATGCCCGCTATTTTCGCGACCACCCCCGTCTGATCAATTCCCAGTGCATCAAATAGATGAGGTACGCACACCTGTACACTGTGACACAGACCTACCGTTTTGATCCCGCCGTGCACATTCATGACATTCGTCAGCACCGCCATCGGGTTAGTATAGTTCAGGAACCACGCGTCCGGGCAGACTTCCTGCATATCCCGTGCAAAATCGAGCATCACCGGAATTGTCCGCAAATTACGGAAGATCCCGCCAATTCCGAGCGTATCGGCAATTGTTTGACGCAATCCATATTTCTTCGGAATTTCAAAATCCGTGATTGTACATGGATCATAACCGCCCACCTGAATGGCATTAATCACATATTTGGCCCCGCGCAGTGCTTCTTTACGGTCGGTATAGACCTTGACGGCACATCGGCTTCCAAGCGAACGGGCCATACTGCTAAGCAAACGCTCCGAGTCGCTTAGGCGCTGGGCATCAATATCAAACAACGCCAGCTCAAAATCCTGCAATGCTTCGGTCATCATGACGTCACCCAATACATTTTTGACAAAAACGGTGCTTCCTGCACCGAGAAACGTAATCTTGTTCATCTAAGGTTCAGCCTCCCTGAATAAATGGTGTATCTTCAATATAGGTGGATCAGGCATATATAACTATGGCTCAACCTCTCTGAAATATGGCATAATCCCATTTATGGGTTCGCTTACATACCGTATGTAGATAGTTTACCTGTTATAATTTAGATACAAAGAAAATCATAACAAGCGACGGAAGGAGTGGAGAAGGTGAGCCCGATTGAGATGAATGTGGTTCCTGTGGACTGGACCCAGATGGAGCTGGTGTTGTTATTTTTCGGTTGGGAAGCATGTGATCCGTCCCACTATTGGGGGCCGGGGGTTCGGGATTCCTACGTGGTTCATTATATTCATGAAGGACAGGGCAGCGTATTTATGGAGGATCGGGAATATAAGTTGACGCAGGGTCAAGGCTTCGTGATTTTCCCGGATACGCTTATTCATTATGAGGCGGATGCGAAGGAGCCTTGGACGTACTCCTGGTTTGGATTCAAGGGGGTACATGCAAAGGCATTTATGCAACGGGCGCAACTAAATCCAGAACGACCCATTTTTGATGCCGGAGATCCGAATACCTTTGATCGTTTGTATGCGGAGATGGTTCAGGCTTCAACACGCACAGGGGGAGATGTATTCAACCAAAGCCTGTTGTACCGACTGATCGCGGAGTTAATCTCATCTTCTCCCGAAGAAGAGAGGGTGCAACGTCCCCTGTCCACCAAAGAGGAGTACATCAAACAGGCAGTTCAGTTCATTGAGAACAGATACAGTCAGAGAACCTCGATCCTTGATATTGCAAAGGCCGTAGGGCTGGATCGCACGTATCTGTCAGGACTTTTCAAGGAAAGATACGGCAAGTCATTGCAGGCTTTTTTTCTTGAATACCGAATGAACCGGGCAGCTGAACTGCTGCAACATTCAGCGCTATCCGTTAGCGAAGTGGCCCACTCTGTGGGATATACAGACCCGCTGTTGTTTTCCAAGATGTTTAAGCGAGTGACGGGGGTATCTCCAAAAGGTTCGAGAAATATGGAATGAGGGGATTAGCTGTAATTCTGCAGGCTGACACACTTATGTAGGAGAAGATGATATACAAGTGCGGTAGGAGACTCGAATTCAAATATAGGAATACCATAAAGGGTTGCTGCAAAGTCGTGTTCATGACTTATGCAGCAACCCTTTTGTTGATTCATTAATGTGGTACTTGAGATTGAAAATCGCTTCGGCTGGACTGATCTGCATGGTAAAAGACTACATCGCCATCCTTCAGAGGCCAGGCTCTGCCTTGACTGGTTACCGGACTGTTATTAAAACCCTCCATCTGCCATTGGTTCATCAACGGTGCATGAATGTATTGCAGATGCGGCGCATCCGTATTGCCGTTCCGCAGGCTCTCCATATTAAAGTTGACCACGATATAACCATCCTTTAAGAATATCGCCGATTTTTCATCCAACTGATTTTGTCTGGCTAGGGATTCGAGGTCAGTTCCCTTTGGCACGGCATATACATCGGCTGGCAAGCTATACTCCCCGTACCAGCGTTGGATAGCTGCATTCGCTCGATCTACACTAACACCAGAAGGGATGTCTGTCTTGGGCCCGATCAGCGTGCGAATTGGAGCAGGGAGGATCGTCCAGTCATAGCGGCCCACCCAGGTTTTCTGGTGCGAGGTTTGATCCACCAATCGAACCATATGCTCCGCAAGTGTACTCTGGCTCTGTTCCTCCGCAGTCAGTTCGTAGGTATACTGGTAACGCGCCGTATCACCCAGCTCTGTGCCTGGCACACTCCGCAATCGCGAGTTTAGGATAACAAAGCGTTTCTCCAGATCCTGGGCCGAACCAATCCGGATGAGTCGTTCCTGACCTCGATGGTAGTACAAATCCACGTCTTGTCGGGAAGAACCGTCTTTGTTCACAAAAGCAAAAGTTGGTGTAATTCGAATACCATCCTGTTTGCCAGACATATTGCCTTTGGTCTTCAGGTCAAACTTGATGTGGTATCCCGTTTTTACGGCCACATTACGGAATCCTTGTACTGGATGGCTGCCTGGTCGAATGGGTAATACAAATGGGGCCAGGTTGCCTCGTGGATCACCATCAATGCTATTCATCCCAGTCCAGTAGCTATGCCCCGTTGGTTCGGGACTGCCCAATCGCTTACGAAATACATTTTCCCAGTTGTAATCCGAGATATCGGTGACGTGAAAATCATACAACCTTCCGATGACATCTACAGGTACGGTGTCGGCTGCAACATGATGTGCCAGATTGGTATTGGCGTCCTGTTGCTCCGTGAAGTTCGCAGGTGCATTCTCTGCAATATTGCGGAATTCAATACGGTATTTTCCCTCATCCACCCATACCGGAAGATAGAACGTAGTATCCAGTTGATTCACCGGAATATCTACCCATGTCTTGGCAGGGATAAACTGACTCCGGTCAGCGTTATAGACATCAAACGGGAATTGCACCTGTTTGATCCGAAAATACTTGGCATAGTCCCGATTCCCATAGCCGGGATAATTCGCTGCGTCCAAGTGCTGTCCCGATGTAGGAATTCGCACAATGAACGGACGTTCCAGAATGAGCGCAGCGCTGGTTGGGTCCGGTACAGTTTTCTGGTTATGCGGCTGATCATCCGACACCCAGGCGTAGTTGACGACAGGTGTGTGCACCGTGACGGTGTTGATACCGTTAATCGGCAATATTTTGTTGGCACCACCGTTCACGTTACCCGGCAGCAAATCATAATAGATTTCACCGGAGCTTGTTGTGTTCGCTTTATTCAGCAGAGTATTGCTGATCATATTGTGGGGCTTGTACAGAACATCTCGTCCGATGGTTGTTGAATTAGATATGTTAGATGGCGTTGGACCATCTTTGGTTGCTTCCGCATCATTCATAATGGTTGTGTTGTTGAACCTCACCAGATCATTTTGTACTTTGCTCTGGGGTGTATTCGACTCCGCCATTCCTTTTAACAGGGATGTATCGTTCGGCACATCTGGAGGTGAATTCAGACCACCTGTTAGTTTAGATGGAGTATATGAAATGGCCGTTGTTTGCCCTGGTTTGACATGGCTCTCCACAGAGGTATCGTTTCTGGACTCCAGTGTAGGTGGAGTATAACCGGAAGGAGTCATCGTAACCGTTTCTCCGGGCAGTGCATAATTTTTCATCGTTGCTTTGACGATCTTATACACTTCAAGATTGTTGATTGCCCAATAGGAATAGTCTCTTGTGATCTGGAAGGTGTACGGTACAGGTACGGTATCATTTGCTGGAACAGGTGGCCCATCCGTGCAACCATCCTCTGTACATATGTCTGGCCCAGGTACCGTCCATTCTCTGTCATAAGAAATGGTTACATTACAATTGTACGTGACTTTACCGCTCATTTTCGTCCAGGCTTGTTTAAACAGATAATTGTCTGCCACGGCATTGGTATACAGTGACTCAGAAGTTGGAATTCCTTTCAATACATCGAATGTCTCATTGTCTCTGTTATCCGACTTAATAACACCGTTAGCATTTGGATCGAGATCACTCATATTCATCGTAGTTCCTGTAGAAGGTGGTCCAATTGTTGGTGTGCAACCGCCCCCGCCATTCCCGTTACCGCCGCCTCCAGTACCCGGATCTTCCTCGACACCAATGTTTGTCGTGGTAGTTAATTCAAATCCATCCTTTTTCCATAGTACAGTGATGGTTGTAGTTCCCCTACTGACAGCTTGAACTAATCCAGAATTACTAACGGTAGCGACACCAGGATTTGATGATTCCCATCTAGTTATACCGCCACTACCGGTGTTTACATTGGTCTCGGCTCCAAAGTTCCCATCACCGTTTTTGGTTTTAACAGTTGCATTAAGTTGTCTTTGTTCCCCGAACCTTAGCTGACCTCCATTGGTCAGATTGATTTCTTTAGTGATTTCAGCCAACGCCTTCCAATAAAGATCCGTTCTGAAAATATAGTCTGCTGACCATTTTGGAGGATTATAATCTCTTGATGCAGTAGGGGTGATCGCGCCCCCAATTTGCATCTGGAATTTGGTACTCAAGCCATCGAATTCATCTACAGAAAGCAAAATAGGATCTCCAATTCTATAATAGTCAGTATTATCCATGTAGTGAGGTTTCTTTGATCTTTCAGTTATTGTAGACGAAGGGGGCTGTTCATTATTTTTATCTTTGTACTCTAATGGTTTGTATACATCTTTATCGAGATCTAGTTTTACACATACTCTGGATGATTTGGGAAGGTTAGTTGAACGATCATTTAGTAAGTTAATGTCGTTACATTGACCTTCTACCCTCCAATCCAAATTATCAAGTTGAAAGATATAGATACCAAGATTCGTTTTTGCTTGTCCTTCAAGAGGGATAACTTTCTTCTGTGACTTTGCTTGTCCTGAAGGTTCCATGTGAAATGGTTTAACTTCTTCTTTAGTACCTGGCCCCCCGCCAGCTTCAATCGTTGAAAAGGGGGCTAATAATGCACTTGTAGTAAGGGCTATCACAAGAAATCGATTAATATTACTTTTTAACGCCAAACTCATCCCATCCTTATTTATTATCAATCACACTAAATGTAACGCCTTCATTAGTTGTGAGGGTAATAGCAGAAATTAGAGCTTTGTCAAAATGGAGTAGTCCATCTCCCCAGAAAACGGGGTTTTTGACAGTGAACACGCCTCTACTTTTTGTGAATTCAATATTAGTTGGTATGCTAAATGAAGCACTAGTTTTAGTTTTTGGTGAAAGAAGAGGATCAACAGCACTTGAGTTTAATAAACTTCCAGCTTGTAATTGATTCATAGATGAACTTTTAATATTTAATTCAAATTCGACAAATGAGTGATAGGCACCTCGCAAAGTAGTAATAACTCCTTCATCAACAAAAACAGGATAATAAATGCTCCGTTTTGCTCCTACAGCATAAGGACTAACAATTATCCAATTGTGAATTTTTAGATCAGAATAATTTGTTAGTGTAACAAGATTTTTATTTCTTATTTTTGAAAAGTCATCTGTTACAGAATTATAGTCAATGTTAGGATTAACTTTTTTCTCAGGTGTTTTTTTGTACGATGGCGCAATAATACTCAAATTCGTCCCCGTCAATCCTACTTCCCGCAGCTCATTCAGACCCTGAAAATCGGCAGGCTTTGTCTTGGCAACAGCTGCATAACGGGCAATCAACACAGCAACTTCTGCCCGAGTTGTGGTACGATCCACACCAAATGTTTTGTCGTTTGCTACACTCATCAGTCCAGTTCCCAGGGCAACGGCTACTGCATTTTTTTGTGAGCTTGCGAGTTTATCTGTGAAATATTCCTTCGCAGGCACAACGGTGTTCGTCATATCAGAGAGTGCTTGCTTGTACTCCGGATCAACCACGGTCAGTCCTTGCGTTAGCCAGGCAGCCATTTCGCCTCGTTGGAGGGCGGCTTGGGCTTCCAGTTTCCCTTTGTAATTAGAGGGGCTGATAAAACCTTTGGCAATAGCAACAGAGACACTGCTTTTTGCCCACTCGGGTATATCCGTGAAATTGTTTTGTTCTTGTGTCGGTGCATTAGGCTGGTCTGAAAGACGTCCCAGGATACTTGCCATTTCAGCTTTGGTGACAGGTGAACTTGGTTTAAATGTTCCGTCTGCATACCCCTTGAAATATCCCTGTTCCACTGCCGCATTGATCGCTGAAGATGCCCAGTGTGTAGCCGGAACATCCTTAAATTTGGTTGTAGCTTGTGCCGCTTCTACAGAACTCCCCATTCCTCCAAAACCTACAATACCCCCTGTTAATAAAGCCAATGCCGTTACGCTTGAAATCATCATTTTTTTCATGAATCTTACTCCTCTCCATTCTGATTTTCTGTCTTTGATATGTACTCGTCAGACTACTATATAAGTTGAACTAAAGATATATTCACACGTACACTCCGATGACAGAATAACCTTCCAATCGCTGTTATCCCCAGATTTTTTTGATTCCCTTTTCTCAAGGGGAAAATCCGGTGATAAAGGCGAACGCTTCACTTTTTCAGGTTTTTTCTGTCCTCTCCGTTTCTGTGTAAATGATTAGTTCAACTTATATAGATACTTAATTTGTAATAATAATCAATATTCTACCATGTAAAACTAGTATTTTGGTATTATTTATCAACAAATTCCCTCCTTTCATGGATACACAACTAGTCCTACAGACCTATATATCCTCAAAAAAACACAAAAAAAGGCCACGAATCCGCAGATTCATAGCCTTATGCTTTAAGGTCTCCAACGTATGTAGTTCATTGTTTAATAAATCAAGGATACTCGATTTCCAAGCATTTGAAAAGCCCATATTCTTCTAACTCAAATAAAGTCAGGCTATCGGCGTTCCATTAGGCAATGGGCTATCCGGTGTGAGCAAGACAACATCTCCTTCACCAGGCACGCCGCCCAGTACGAGTACTTCAGAGACAAAACCGGCAATCCGCCGGGGTGGGAAATTAACTACAGCAACGACCTGTTTGCCGATCATCATGTCAGGCGTGTATCGTTGGGTAATCTGAGCACTGGAACGCTTAAGACCAAGGGGTCCGAAGTCGATGTCATTTTAATTGCAGGAATGCGAGCCTTGGGAAAAGGTTCGGCTTCCACCACAGTACCAACTCGAATGTCATGCTGCACGAACTCTTCAAAAGTAGCCATAGGGGGAGATCTCCTTTCAACTATGGGGATTATTATAAAAGAAGGACAAACAAAAAAACAAGATTACGCTGTATCGTAATCTTGTTTTCTGTTGTGATACTTTATAAGTGGTGCCAAGATCGCTCACATGAACGTGAGTACCGCAGCCGCCCAGCGAATAAGCAAATTGCAGCAAAATTAAGCACCGTTCCACTTTTCACCGGTCAGATATTTCTCGGTGAGAATGGATAACATCTGAATGCCCACTTCATTATGTCCACCTTCTGGAATAATGATATCGGCATACTTTTTGGATGGCTCGATAAAAGCATCGTGCATCGGTTTGACCGTTTCGAGATATTGTTTGTACACGGATTGGATCGTCCGACCGCGCTCTTCCATATCCCGCAGTACTCTGCGCAGAATTCGCACATCGGAATCGGTATCTACAAATACCTTGATATCCAGTAGACCGCGTAGATGTTCGTCAATTAGCACATGCAGTCCTTCTACGATGACGATATGGTTCGGTGCCAGTTCAACCGTCTCATTGGCAGCACGGTTATCTATGGTGAAGTCATATACGGGAGCGTATGCCGCTTGGCCTTTTTTCAACAGGGTGAGATGCTCAATCAACAGATCATTATCGAATGCAAACGGATGATCGTAATTGGTGAGTCGGCGTTGCTCAGGTGTGAGCTGCGACTGGTCTTTGTAATAATTGTCTTGAGATATAAACGTTACTTTACCTGATCCCAGACGGTCTATGACGGAGCGAGCTACCGTCGTTTTACCGGAGCCGGTTCCTCCGGCGATACCAATAATGAGCATGGTTATTCCATAAACCTCCCTAGAATGGCAGCATGATCATGGATAAAGAGTGCTGAGCATGTTTGATTCAGCACCTTTACCCACATGTCTGTCTGTGAATACACAATTCTTTCATTGTACCACAGCGCATTACTTTTTTCATCTGATGGAGGTGACCATGTTTTGCCTGAATAGATCTCCGGTTTTAAGAGGGAGCTGGTCTGCTACGCATGTTTTCGAAGGGAGCGATTTGGCAGACTCCATGGGGATATCATACGCTGGCCTATCGCAAGTTTTGTGATTCTGTGAAAAATGAGATAACCCATGATGCTGCCCACTGTATTGGCAATCAGATCGTTTATGTCCGTAGTACGGCCATTACCGAGGGTAACCCGGATGATGAGCTGCAGCATTTCTATGGAAAAGCTCAAGATCAATCCGATCCGCACAGCTTCTCTCACTGAGTCTGCCGAAGACCTGACCAGAGGAAGCATGAAGCCGAGCGGCATAAACAACAGAATATTCAGTGCAAAACTGGGGATATCTAACGTGAGAATCGGAATGAACTGAATCGTTTTGTACCAGGGCGTCTGATTGGCATACATACCTATATTGACATCGATAGGGAAAAAGACAAAATGCATGACCGCCAAAAGATACACAGCAAATGCAATGATTAAAGTGTAATGCCTTATTGAGTACCTGATTTGATTCACCCTGATGTAGAACACCAGAGCGATCAGGAAGAGAATAAATAGTGGACCCAGTACAGTTATGGATGCAACCGTAAGTTGAATGGACATGGGGAAAGACTCCTTTTTAAATGTATGGTTTACGGTTGATGAAGTTCGATTTTCATGTCCATTCCTTTGATGAATTGCCGATCTGTGATCTCTTCCGTAAAATCATCGTTAATCTCAAACGGCTTCACGATCAAATACGTTGAGTCTCCTGGCGTGGTGGCATAGATTCGTTCGGATTTTAATTGATTGCCCTCATATAAGCCCTCACCGCTCAATGCAGTCAATTGTCTGCCCTGATCATCGTAAATTGCAAACCCTATATTTCGTAACTGCTCTTCATCTTTAGCCGTGAGCATGCTCTTACCATTAAGTGAGATCACCGTAGACAGACGTGTTGTAATCGGCGTAACCTGAGCTTCCGTAACGGATGCGGTTATCAGATCATTGGAGACGATGGCATTAGGTTTAATATGCTGAATATCCTCAGTCGTTTTTGTAAAAGGAATGTTCAGCTTAAATTCATGATCAATGCCCTGCAAAGTGAACGTGACCTCAGCGTCAAACTGATTTGGCAGTCCGGCAGCTATCTGGTTTGAGGGGATTACCTGCTCGAACAGCAGCGTATCCGGCTGCGTTTGTCCTGCAGAACCGTAGAACAAACCGCCACCTTGCCCTGTACCATTTACGTTAAAAAAGACATTCTCAATTCCGTTGCTAAGCTTCACGATGTCCTTGCCGTTGTCATATTCGCCATTGTTCAGGTTGGGTGCGGTAACATGAACCAAGAAGGCTGCACGAGTACCATCATATACGGTTTCTGACACTTCTAGCTTCACATCCTTGAACGACACACTGCTGTATACGAGCTTCGTAAGCCCTTCGTCTCCTGCTGTACGCAATCCCATATCGGCTTCAATGGAGCTGAAGAGACTGCCAACCAGCGGGATGCTGCGCAAAGAGTCAGCCATAACGGGAGACACAAATCCAGAGGCAAAGACGGTCACACCCAATACTCCGGCTGCAATAGTTGCTGCGGCTGTACGACGCAGACCTTTACGAAGACGCGGATTATGTGAAAATGGTTCTGAATTCATACGGGGTGATTCCGGTAGTGATTCCAGCGTGGCATCAATTCGATTGCGAACAGTTGCTGACATGACGGGTCGCTCCTTCGCGTGTGCTCTTAATTCCTGATCGATATTAAACGGGTTTGACATGTAGTTTTACCTCCCGAAAGTTCTTGAATTTGTGATACAATTCTTGCCTTGCCCGGCTTAATCTCATTTTCACCGCGCTTTCGGAGATATCGAGTGCATCTGCTACCTGCCGCAGGGAGAGATCCTCGAAATAATGCAGCACGATGACGACTCTCTTTTGTTCATCAAGCCGATCAACCGCTTCTCTCATATCGACCTCATCGAAGGGACTGGAGGGTTCTGGCTTTGCGGGCACCTCTGCATAGGACGTAGAGAGGGAGCGACGGGACAATAGGGTGTTGCATTCATTAATCAGGATGCGGAACATCCACGTTTTGAAATATTGGGGTTCACGAATCATATGCAGCGATTTATAGGCTTTCAAAATCGTCTCCTGAATGGCATCAGCCACGTCTTCCTCTTTGCGAAGCATGGATTTTGCGGTATTGTACAGGGAATTCTCAAGTTGTCGGATAAGCCTGATAAAGGCGTCACGATTTCCCTGGATGGCCTGGTTCACAAGACCGGTCCATTCCATCGGTACCAGCTCCTTTCATGGGTTGCGGGAAACCATTTCCCTTTGGTTTACATGAATTAGACTCTCACCCGGCACATATGGTCACAATTATTTTTTGGGAGATGTGAAGGGGTCAATATCATGGACGATTTGGACAACATTACACCCTTCAATTGGATTGCACAGTAGAGGAGTCGTTTCCCGAATATTGGAGGATTGACATTCTGGTGAACAGGCCTATAATAATACTTATATTCATAACACGGACTGTTACTGGGAGAACCAGGCATGACCGAATTCGATTATTTAACTGTAATCGCTTTCGGTCTTTTTTTATTTCGTCGGGGGGTGAGGACATTGAAGGTTATTAAGAAAGTAAATAATAATGTGGCTATTGCCATTAACGATAATAACGAAGAAGTATTTGTTGTGGGTAAAGGGGTAGGATTTCTGAAAACGCCTTATGAGCTGACGGAGACCGATTTGGTGGAGAAAATATTTGTGGCACCGAAGAATATCCGTATGTATGACCTGCTGAACAGCATACCGATTGAGGATATTTATTTGGCTGAGGAAGTCATCAAGCTTGGTAGTCAGATTCTGAACAAACAATTTAACCCGAATCTGCTTCTCACCCTGTCCGACCATATCAGTTTTGCATTGACTCGGCAACGGGAAGGTATCCATATTAAGAATCCGCTGGAGTGGGAAGTCCGAACCTTATACCCTAATGAGACACGAGTTGGGGAGGCTGCACTGAAACTGATTCAAGAGCAGACGGATGTGGCCTTGCCAACGGCCGAAACAACATTGATCGCCCTGCATTTTGTGAATGCACAGGTAGGCTCAGGAGAGATGACAGACACCACCAAGGTAACGACAGTTACGGGCGAGATCCTATCCGTGATTAAATACGCTCTCAAAATTGACTTTCAGGAAGACTCCATTCACTTTATGCGATTTGCGACACATATAAGGTACTTCATCATGCGACAGATGAGCGGTAAATCGCTCAAGGATGAGAATGAATCACTTTTCCTGATGGTGAAAGAAAAGTTTCCAAAGGAACTGGCATGTGTTGAGAAGATTGCTGATTTTCTGAAAAATAATTACGGCTGGACCTGTTCTGATGATGAAAAGTTATATCTGATTCTGCATATCCAACGACTAATATCCAATTAAACAAACGAATATTACACAATGGACTGTTACTGATTCGATCAGGCATGACCAAGCGTAGGGAATGACGATTCCCCGGCTTGGTCATTTTTTATATAAATTTTTTCTATTATATCTCTATTTATAAAGGAGAAGGGTCATGAACAACAAAGACTTGGCTAAAAACGTACTTGATCTTGTTGGCGGCGAGCAAAATATATCGGGTCTAACGCACTGTGCAACCCGTTTGAGATTCGTATTAAAGGATGATAACAAAGCAGACCTCAAGGCACTGGATCAGCTCGATGGCGTGCTTAAGGCTCAAAATTCCGGGGGACAGATTCAGGTTGTCATCGGTGCAAAGGTAGATGCGGTATACAGTGAAGTGAGGAATCTGACCTCTGACCATATTGGCGAGCTTACGGAGTCTACAGACAGTGGACCGAAAAAGAGACGCAACCCTGTCAATGTAGTGCTTGAAACCATCGCTGGTATATTCACGCCTATTCTGCCAGCACTTGTTGGTTGCGGGATGATCAAATGTTTGGCTACTGTTATAGCTGCAATGGGGTATCTGGAAGGCTCCGGCTTCCTGACGATCATTAACATGATCGGGGACTGCATCTTCTACTTCCTGCCGTTCTTCCTGGCCGTTAGTGCAGCGAATCGCTTCAAAACTAATCCTTACCTGGCGGTGGCTCTAGCTGCCGGACTGATGCACCCAATTATTCTGAACGCTGCGTCCCAGATTGCTGAGACGGGTGTGAACAGCATTGATTTTCTTGGCATGCCGATCCTGTTGATGAAATATTCATCTTCCGTCATTCCTATCATTCTGGCGGTATGGATCATGAGTTATGTGTACCCACTCGTTAACCGGTTAATACCCAAATTTCTGCAAGTTCTGATTACACCAATGATTGTCCTATTTGTCATGATCCCACTGGAATTGATTGTACTTGGACCAATTGGATCGTATATCGGTGACTGGCTAACGAACGGAATTAACTCGTTGTTCTCGACGGCTGGTGTTCTGGCGGGGGCTATTCTTGGCTTTTTCAAACCGATCATGGTTATGTTCGGAATGCACTATGCCATCATGCCAATTCAGGTTCAGCAAGTTGCAACACTCGGTTCAACCGTTCTATTGCCCACAGCACTCGCGGCGAATTTGGCTCAGGCTGGAGCAGCCTTCGGTGTATTTGTACTCACCAAGAGTAAAACGATGAAATCAGCGGCTGCTTCGAGCGGATTTACTGCTTTGTTCGGCATTACCGAACCGGCAATCTATGGAGTTACACTGAAATACAAACGTCCCTTTTTCGCAGGTTGTGTGGCTGGCGGTTTAGTCGGCGGATTCTACAGCCTGGTGCATACAACAGCGAATGCAATTTCGCTTCCAGGGGTATTGGCACTGGGCACGTATACATCCGATCGTTACATGTATGTCGTTATTGGTTGTATTGCCGCAGTTGTATTGGGATTTGTATTTACGCTGATGGCAGGCATTAAGGAAGATAATAAAGGAGCCAAACCGAAGCAGCACTCTACCGATGCGGTAGGGGACATCCAGCCGGCCGTTGCAACAGAAGCAACTCCAGCATCAGTAACATCACAGACTTCCACATCGTCTGACATGCTCATCGTTAGTCCAATGACCGGGGAGATCAAACCGATCTCTGAGGTAGAAGATCAGGCATTTGCCCAAGAGTTAATGGGTAAAGGCATTGCGATCGTTCCGACAGAGGGCAAAGTGTATGCTCCTTTTGACGGGGTAGTCGAAGCACTTTATCGTACCAAACACGCCATCGGACTGAAGGCGGCGAATGGAGTCGAGATCCTGATTCATATTGGCGTGGATACCGTCAGTCTGAAAGGAAAATATTTTAACGCCCATATCGAACAGGGACAGACGATCAAAGCAGGCGATTTACTGGTTGAATTTGATCGGGAAGGCATTACGTCAGCAGGCTATAACACCATTACTTCCATTGTAGTAACCAACATGCAACAGTATGGAGACGTACTGAGCACAGCTACCAGCGGCCCAATTCGGGAGAGCGAAGCTTTGATCAAGCTGATTCCGTAAATGTGATGCATGACTAACATATCTTGAAACCAATTTGTAGGAGGAAACTTAAATGACCAATTCTAATTTTCCAGAAGATTTTTTATGGGGGGGTGCCCTGTCTGCCTGTCAGGCTGAAGGTGCTTATGACATGGATGGCAAGAGTCTGACCATTCCGGAAGTGATGAAGTTTAACGAGAAGAATGACCGCAAAGTGACCAAGCAGATCAGGGTGAATTGGGAGATGATTGAAGAGGCCAGAAATGACCCGGATACCGTGAAATATCCAAAGCGCCGAGGAATTGATTTTTACCATACATTTAGAGAAGATATTGCGCTGTTCGCCGAAATGGGTTTCAAGGTATTCCGTTATTCCATCTCATGGGCCAGAGTATTCCCGAACGGGGATGATTCAACTCCGAATGAGAAAGCACTTCAGTTCTACGATCAAGTTATCGATGAATGTCTAAAATATGGCATGGAGCCATTGATCACCATCAGTCACTTTGATACACCGATTGTACTGATGGATAAGTTCGGCGGATGGTATAACCGTAAGCTGATTAATCTGTATGTGAACTATTGTGATGTGCTGTTCAATCGCTACAAGGGAAAAGTGAAATATTGGGTGACGTTCAACGAGATCAACATGAGCGTGAAAGCATCAGCTAAGACGCTGGGTATCATCGATTATGATGCTCCAAATTATGAGGAAATGCTGTTTCAGGGGCTGCATCATCAATTTGTAGCTGCGTCCAGAGCGACTAAGATGGCCCATGAGATTGATCCGAATAACCAGATCGGAAGTATGGTGGCTTATTTTACAACGTATCCTTACACATGTAAGCCGGAGGATGCACTCCAGATGCAGCAGGATGATCAGATGAAAAATCAATTCTATTTGGATGTGCTCAATAAAGGCGAGTACCCTTATTACAGTAAAACGTATTTTAAAAACAAGGAAATCCAGCTGAATATCGAGGATGGTGATCTGGATAGCATTCGCGCACATACGGCTGATTTCGTGGGGATGTCGTATTACAACTCCATGATATCCAGCAGTGATACGGAGCAGCTTGAATTAACGGCAGGTAATGTACACAGTGTATATAAAAACCCGCATCTGCCCGCTAACGAGTGGGGTTGGCAGATTGATCCCATTGGCCTGCGGTATACACTTAATCTCGTATATGATCGGTATCAAAAACCTGTGTTCATTCTGGAGAACAGCTCAGGCTTCTACGACAAGCTGAATGAGGACGGGTCGGTCAACGATCCATACCGAATTGATTTCCTGAGCAAACATATTGAACAGATGGGACTCGCCATTGCCGATGGAGTCGAAGTGCTTGGTTACACGATGTGGGGACCGATTGACATGATCAGTTCAGGTACATCTGAGATGAGCAAACGGTACGGATTTATCTATGTGGATCAGGATGACTATGGCAATGGTACGCTAAAAAGATATCGTAAGGATTCCTTCTTTTGGTATCAGAATGTGATCCGCACGAACGGAGCAGAACTGTAACATACCATGAATATTCTGGGACGTATCAAAAAAATCCCTGGCGGTTCCGGATTCAATCCGGCGTATACGCCTTATGTTGACACAGCGATTGCTCAAATTGCGTTTGCCGTGATCCTGACTTCGATGACCGTGCCTTATATCGTAAAGCGACTGGCTGGAAGAACAGCAACGGAAGCTTCTTTACTGGAAGATAAATAGAAAAAAACAGCACGTTATCTGTCAGGTCATGACGGATTACGTGCTGTTTTGATTTGTTCATCTATATGATCTCCTGGGGGAGGAGAGGAATCAATCGGTTATTTTACAGGCCAAGCAATTGTTTGACACTTTCAGCTACCGCTTTGCTGGATTGAGGATTTTGTCCTGTGACCACACGGCCATCTGTTGTGACATAGGAGCTGAATGCAGCAGCTTTATCGTATTGTGCAGCACGTTCTCTCAATGCATCTTCCAGCAAAAATGGAACATATTCGGTTTGTTGAGCCAATGTTTCTTCTTCATTCGTGAAGCCAGAAACCGTTTTGTCTTTGATCAGAAGCAATCCGTTGGACAGCTTCACGTTCAGCAGAGCTGTAACACCATGGCATACGCCGGATACAACGCCGCCTTTTTCATAAATTTCACGAGAAAGCTCTTGAAGTTCAGTGTTGTCCGGGAAATCCCACATCGTACCGTGACCCCCTGTGAAGTAGATCGCATCGTAGTCACTTGCATTCACTTCGCTAGGTTTCAACGTGTTTTTCAATTGGTTCATGAACGTTTCGTTCTCGAAATAGGCTTTGGTGCTCTCATCCAGAGACTCGCCCAGACTTTTCGGATCAAGGGGGACATTTCCACCTTTGGGGCTGACCAGATCGATCTGAACATTTTCGTTATGATCAAACTCTTCAATAAAGTGAGTTGCTTCGCTCAGCCACAAGCCAGTAGGCTCGTCCTTTGTTGCGTATTTATCTACATTGGTCAATACCACTAATATTTTTTTCATATGAAAAACCTCCTAGAATAATAGATTGAAGACTTTAAATTATATTGTGTAAAATATAATTGTGTGTAATTTGATAGACTAAATATAACATGCCCCTATTCAAAAGTAAACTAAAACATTGAAATTAGTTTAGTTCGTTCAATGTTTCTATTTGGTATATCCATGCTATACTCAATATTATCTTGCCCATCTCAGAGCCCGTAAACTACTTGAATCAACATGAATTGCGTGTATCGTCAGGACTGGCTTACACACTCTTTTTGCAATAGAACAAAGCTCATTATTAAGGAGGAGACACTCCGTGAAACGTTTGGAGAACTCACAGAAATTTCTGACCATGATCATTCCCGTGCTCCGCACCACAACCATTAGTTCGCTTAGGATTGACGACGTAGCCAAACATATGGACATCAGCAAAGCGACACTATATAAATACTTCTCATCCAAAGAGGAAATTATTCAGCATATTTTGGACGATTATATAGAGGAAATTCACGATTCCAGAGCCATGATCAGAGATGATTCAGTCTCGTATGAACGACGATTCCAGATTGCGTACCAGCATTCCATCTCCCATGTGTTATATCTACCGGATTTTTTCTGGAGTGATGTGAAGAAGCTGTATCCAGGGTTATATGAGGGAATCGCGGCAGCTTTACGACATCATGGTGAACAGTTAGGCCATTTTTTCGAGGAGGGTATGGAGCGGGGCATATTTAACCGAATCAATCCCATTCTGTATATGATTCAGGATGAGGCGGTAATCCGTCGATTGGCAGAGCCTTCTTTTTCGATCACATACGATATAACTATTCGTCAGGCACTGTTTGATTTCTACCTTATGAAAAAGAATCAGCTGTTGAATCCCAAGATGGTGGAATCCCTTGATGATCAACCTGTAAAGGAACATATCAATGAGTTGATCCATCAGTTATCACGAACAATGTGAGATGAAATAATACATTGAATTTGATTCATTTTATATTTATCTTAATTTTTTGAAAAATAGGCTCAAGGTTCTAGGACTTTTGATATTTAATAATGTCGAAAAATGTCGATTATCAGGAGATGTCTTCAATTGCAAACAGCCCAACAAAATGGGGATGAAGCTGCTGTTCAAAAGCTGAAAAGCCATTCAAGATCATCCATCATCGGTAACATGCGTTAAGAACGGATAATTAACTGCAATAACAAAAAAGCGAAGACGGAACTTAGGTTCCGAAACTTCGCTCTTTTTGTGCTCTAATAGGATGTGTTTCATGTCTCCATACTACATTGTTCGCTTCCAAGTTAGCCTGACCAGTCGCGACGCCGAGTGAACAGATCCTTCAGCTCATCGGTCGACAATTCCGTAATCCAGTTCTCGGAGCTTGTAATGATGTTATCGCTAAGCTGCTGTTTGCTCTCCAACATCTCATCAATACGCTCTTCCAGCGTACCGAGGGAGATGAACTTGTGCACCTGAACATCCTTGGTCTGACCCATTCGGTAAGCTCGGTCGGTGGCCTGATTTTCTACGGCAGGGTTCCACCAACGGTCAAAATGGAACACATGATTGGCCGCAGTCAGATTCAACCCCACGCCGCCTGCCTTGATCGACAGAATGAAGACGGACGGTTGCTCATCCGTAGGCAATGTACGGGATTGGAATTCGTCAATCATGCGATCCCGTGCCGTCTTGGAGGTACCACCATGCAGATACAGCACAGGTTCCTGCAACTCCTGTCTCAGTACCTGTTGCAGCATCTGTCCCATACCGATATATTGTGTGAAAATTAGGCAACGCTCACCTTCATCACGCAATTCACGGACAAGTTCCATCAGCCGTTCCAGCTTCGCGGAGCGACTGATCAGCATCGCCATATCCTGCGGGCTGTACAGGTCATATGATGTCACAGAGCCGTCGGGCGATACTGTTTCAGGCAAGGCTTCCTTCGTCAGCAACAGTGGGTGGTCACACAACTGCTTGAGTTGGGTTAACGCGGACAGGATCGCGCCTTTGCGCTTGATACCTTCGAGTTCTTTCATTTTATCCATCAGAGCCTGGACGGACTGGTCATACAATGCACTTTGTTCACCCGTAAGGTGAATATAGGTCTTCATCTCGTTTTTGTCCGGCAGATCAAGCTGGATATTCGGATCTTTTTTCTTGCGGCGCAGCATGAACGGTTTCACCAACTGTTGCAGGTCCTGCATGCGCTGCTCATCCTTATCCTTCTCGATCGCACTGATAAAGCGAGTCTGGAATGCCCGCGCACTGCCCAGATATCCTGGATTAATAAAATCATAGATCGACCACAGCTCGGATAACCGATTCTCGATTGGTGTACCCGTCATTGCAATGCGGTGTTTCGCTGGGAAACTTCGAACGGCCATGGACTGCTTGGTCTGGGCGTTCTTAATATTCTGCGCTTCATCCAGACAGATGCATGCCCACGTATAGGATTGCAACATTTCCTGATCCAGTGTAGCCGTAGCAAAGGACGTAATGATAATATCCACCTGCTCCGTCTGCTCCCTGAATTCTTCTCCGCTTAATCTACGTGCACCGTAATGCAGACTGACATTAATGGAGGGGGCGAAGCGGCTAATCTCCTTTTGCCAGTTGCCCAGTACGGAAGTCGGGCAGATTAGAAGTGCCGGGGCTTGCCCCGGAGAACGCGGTTCATGATCCTTGATGTGCAGCAGATACGTAATAAACTGGATCGTCTTTCCGAGACCCATATCATCTGCAAGACATGCACCAAGTCCAAATCTGCGCAGAAAACCAAGCCAGGCGAAACCTTCCTTCTGATAGGATCGCAGCTCGGCATGGAGTCCCGCAGGAATTGGAAGGGAAGGGGCGCCGCCTTGTCCGCCGCCGAGTTGTGCGATGACCCGATTCAAGTGTTCGTTCAGTTCAACCTCTAATCGAATGTTCTCACCGGACTGTATTTGCTCCTCTTCCACTTCCTGTCCTTCCTTGCGCTTCTGGTTGCGATATTCACGTTGCTCATTGTGCAGCAGATGCAGGTGCAGAATATCCTGGAACGATAATCCCTGTTCTCGATCTACACCGCCCATGGCCCGACGGATCTGCTCTAGAAGGTCAGGGTCAAGCGGAACCCATTCCCCGCGAAAACGGACCAGTCGTTCATTACGTGCAACAAGATCAGCGAATTCATCCTCGCTAAGATCGGTGTCACCAATCGCAATTCGCCAGTCAAAATGAATAATCGAGTCCAGTCCAAAGAACGACTGTCCTCGCTCACTGCCTTCCTCTGGCTTCACCTTGGCACGCAGCTTCGGTTTCTTCTTACGAGCTGCTTCCCACCAGCCCGGGAGCAGCACTTGCCATCCGGCTTTCAGCAATCTGCCGCTATCCAGCGTCAGGAACTGCCAAGCTTGCTGATCGTCCAGTGGATCACTCAGCACATCCCGCCTACCGCTAATGGAGCTTCCAAGACGTGGCAGATGCGCACGCAGCTGATCCAACCATCCGATGGAGCGATCCAGAATGAACGGCGTCCATACCTCTGGCCATTCTCCTTCAAGCCTGCCGCGTGAATCCAGCATGACTGGCACCAATACGGCAGCATCCAGCTTGTTCTGTAATACCAATCGCAGCCGCCATGCGGGTTCATCATCGTCCGGCTCCAGCAATTGCAGGAGCGGTCGGAATGGTGCCGCATCTGCTTTCCAGCCGATGGACACGAGCCAGGACTGGGCATCCATACCGGCTGTCTGAGGAGTAGCCCCACTTGGTGGGAAGAGTTGCGGGAATTCACGCCGCAGATCGGTTGCAGCTTCTTCCGAGCTATACCAGCGCTGGAATACCGAAGCAGAGTAGGCCGCACGAAGTCCCTCCGCATAGCTCTCATCCGTCTGTTGAATGGCTTTGCTGAGGGATGCCCGATCCTGTTTCTTCAAGCTGTCTGGATCCCAGGTCCATTGTAGTTGTCCTGCGCGAAAAGCCTCGAAGCTAGGCACATATTTACGATTCTCGATCGTTGCTGCCAGCACGGGAGCCAGGCGGATTAAGTGCTCGGCCTGCTCATCCCATTTCCATTCAATATGAAGCAGCGTATGCATCTCGGCGAAGAAGGGAATCACTTCTTCCGCAGGCAGTACAACCAGCTCAATCTCTTCGATCTGTCGAGTCTCCAGCTCTGTACCGTAGAAGGAAGGCGCATGCCAAGCAAATAGTCGCTGCTTGAGCGACTGTCCTGATACAAAGTGGTGGGTATTCAGTGCCCCGTAGAATAAGGCATCGCCATATCCGGTTAAGGCAACGTGAACCTCAATCGTTTCGGTGTAAGGGTGCATTAGACTCATGAGATCAGTTTACCTTTCCGAAGCTCTTCCTGCAGGGCACGCAGCCTACTGTTACGGACCGCCAGCGTGGTGATGAACTGCTCCCAGTGCGCTTCTTGCTTCATTTTTTTGTAGATTTTGGATAGTCGTTTCAGCAGCTTCACCGCTGCTTTGTATCCGTCCCTGTTCTTGTGCCCGATATAACGCTCCACCGCTTGATGGTAAAAGGGTAGCAGCAGCTCAGGCGCTTCCTTCTCAATGGGCTGTAATACAGCGACACGGAATTCGAGCGGCTCCGTCTCCGTGCTCAGCTGAAAATCAATCCATCTTCGCCACTGTCCACGAGAATGCATAGCGTCTTCGTAGGCTGGACGGGAATGGGGAAGCATGCTGACAAGCGTGTCCCACATGCGGTTCTCCACATCTGGCAGATGATGAATGGCCGTGTCCCATAGTTGCATATAATCATTCAGCGGGGAATTGCGTCGATTCGCGAGCAGGGGTCCAAGCTGGACCAGCCACTCTCCAAGCCGTTTCCAGTCCGATAAATCAGCGAGTACATGCAGAAAATGCAATAGTTGCTCCGGAGGAATGCCATATGCCGAGCTTCCGCTGATTAATCGCTGCCAAGCCTGCTCATCTTGTCCCAAATGGAAATAGATCCAGCTTTGCGCCAGTACGAGCGGCAAAGGCAGAGTTACAGGTTTGCCTGGCGTACCACGTCCACTTCCGCTTAAATTTGCTACGCTTAATACACTCTCCCCGGACTGGGCTGGTGTGGAGGAGGCGGTCAAACCCTGTTCTACATCATTCAAGATGTCCAGTTCCGAATGGAGCGTTTCCTGATCACCCTGAACATGAGGCACAATCCAGTTCAACCACAACTCTCGATAGATCGGCGTAAAGAACATCATGCTAGCTGTTTCGGACAACATCTGAGTACGCAGATAAGCTGAGGTTTCTTCGAGTCTGTTCCAATGTTGTTCAAGTTTCTTGCCCTGCAGACCTGACAGATTAAGCGGGTGGTTAAGGATCTGTTCAATGCCTTTCTGGAGCGCATCCACTGCAAGCTGGGCAGGATAACTTAGGTACACTGGTGTATGGGTGATTGAATTGCGGGCTGGAGGCACACAGAATCGCATCAGGTATAGTTGCACATGTAGTTCAAAAAGCTGGTCCATACCAGTGGACAGCCTTGGCTTGATCGCATAAAGCTCGTCCGCCGCTGCCTGTACATAGGATGTACTTGCCGTGCCCGTACCCAATCGTTTCAGACAAGCCCGGAACAACTCGTGCCATTCCGCGATGTCCAGATGGGCAATGTCCATTGCCTGCTCTTTGATCTGACTGTACTGGTTATCTGGAATCATTAGATCCTCTTCACGCTCTGCGTAATCCGAATACCCTGAAGACGTTGCAGTAGTGGATTTGGCAGCCTGTTTCAGTGCTGTACTGGAGTGAGCATTCACGATACCGTGTACTGGTCGTCCCATCTGCTCGGCATAACTCATTAAAGCGGCAGACATATGCTTACAACGAGAACCTACCGGGCAGGTGCAGTGACTGGTAGACAGTGATTGCATGCTGAGTGTGACCTCATAGTCTTTCGAACCTTGTACAACGGCCGAGATTCCATTTTGTTCGGTATAGGTTAATGGTCCGACTCGTTTCTGTTTATAATATTGAAATCCGCGCATGATCGTCAGATTGTTAAAATGTTCCGCAACCTGCCTGATCAACTGTTGCCACTGCGCATCATCCATTCTCATGTCATTTGGTATGTTCATCATTCCATCTCCCGGGAAATCATAGGTTCAGTAATCACCACGTCTGGACGTAATGGTGTACATTTGATGTATCCATCATATCAGTTATCGGGTGTTCCGTGCATCGCATAATAGCTTCATATTGTGTATGCTTAGCGTATGTATTCCTTTCAGGAACGATGCAGACCGTGAAATGGCTAAATTTCATACAACAGGAGAGAGCATATATGAAAATACTTACGTTAAATACGCATGCTTGGGCAGAAGAAGACCAACTGAACAAGATTAGCCAACTGGCTGATTTTATTAATACACATCAATTTGATGTGATCTCCATGCAAGAGGTTAACCAATCCATGCAGGAAGAAGCGCTGTCTGAAGAGGAACTGAAATATTATGTCACTACTGAATCGGATGCTGTGGTCAAAAAAGATAACTACGCCTACGTTCTGCTCACGCAACTAACCGAGACCTATCACTGGACATGGATTCCGGCCCATATCGGGTTCGGCAAATACGATGAAGGGCTGGCGATCCTGAGCCGGACACCGATTACACAGACTTTTGGAGAATATGTATCGCATATGCGGGATTACGATAACTATCGGACACGTAAAATTGTCGGAGTACAGACAGTCGTGGAAGGGGAAGTAACCTGGTTTGTGAATGGACACTATAACTGGTGGGATGATGAACAGGAGCCTTTCAAGGGTCAATGGGAACTCACCGAGAGCAAGCTTGCTCCATACATGGACCAGCCGCTGTACATTATGGGTGATTTCAACAATGTCGCCGAAGTGCGTGGGGAAGGCTACGATTATATGATGGACAAAGGCTGGCATGATCTGTACACGACAGCATTGCAAAAGGATGACGGAGCAACAGTGGTCAAAGCCATCGCCGGATGGGCAGGCAACAAACGTAATCTGAGAATAGATTATATTTTCTCCAACCGCCATGTACAGGCCAAATCTTCAACGGTGGTTCTCAACGGTACGAATGGTCCGATCGTATCGGATCACTTCGGTGTGGCTGTAGAAATCTAACCACACGACAACTCTGGACGTGATTTTACAAAAAGAAGCCTCCGGACGCTCATCTCCTCAACAGGGGAGTGGTAGCCGGAGGCTTTGTATATTGTATATTTCAGTCTTTTGCATCATTCGATTCCAGCCGCTTCCTAGGTGTATACAAAAGGCTATTTAAAAACTATGTACATGTCCTTGTTGACGATCCTATCTCCAAACTACGAGCTGTTCTTAGCCTTCTTCTTATTCCAGCGCCAGCATTTTCTGCACAAAGGCTTTCAGATTCCCACTTGTCTCGCTAAGCTGTTCAATACTCTCCATAAACTCAGTAACCAACTGGCCTGATCTACCGTCGCGGTTGTGATCTGTCCAATCTCCTGCTCCATATGTTTCATGGAATCCTGAACGCTGCCAAGTGAAGTCTCGATATCCGTCACCGCTTGTTTGGTGTGATCCGACAACTTGCGAACCTCACTGGCAACAACGCCGAAGCCACTTCCCAGATCGCCGACACGAGCAGCTTCAATCATGGCATTTAATCCAAGCAGGTTGGTTTGTTCGGATACCTCACGAATAACGTTTGTCACTTTTGTCACACTGACGGAGTTCTCCGAAGCGCGTTTGGAGTTGCGCAGTATTTCTTCCGAGGTTGCAGATAGTTCCTCCGAATGTGCAGCAATCTGCTGAATACCACCCATCAGAGCATTAATGGTCGCTTCATTTTCGCTGATAAGTGTCTCCAGTGTCATATGGTTATCCAGTGCGTAGTTTACACCCAATATGCCTACAACCTGATCGTTTTCCTTGATTGGGATGAGGATGGCATCAAAGGGTCTGCCTTGCAGATCACCAGGCATTCGTGCCACGGTACGTGTATCTTTGTTGATCAGCATTTTGAAATGTTTGTAGTCCTCATGCAGCTCATCCCCAACCTTCACACCAATTTCCAGACTTTTTGGCTTCGGAAAAATACAGTACTTTCTTGATCATTAATGGAAATGGATACATCGTCACGAAACATCTGCCATACAAAAGGCATGGCATTAACCAAAGATTCAAGAATATTCAAGGTTCATCGATCCTTTCTCATACAAAAAGTGGATTTTAAGCCTATTACTTTTATCGGTAATGCTTTCAGATTTCTAAACCGTTGCGTCAATAGTATTTTGCATAAATCCCTCGAATGATGAAAGATGCTGTCGAAGAAAAATGAAAGCGTAAACAATAAATTGTAGCCACCATGGAACATGTCAGTTATACTTGGATTATTATTCGGCTGTTCTGACAATAAAAGAAGGAATATAGCCACCTTTTAACAAGGGAATAATCCACAAGGGTTAAGCGCTATACCTAATCAATCATTGTTATGCTAATCTAGTGGTCAAGTGTGGATGTTATGAAATCAATTGATATATGACTTTATTCCAACGGGAGAGGAATGTGGGCATTTAATGACGACTTATTTCAGCGAACCGCAAAGCATGTATTACCGATTTGGAGAAGATCAGGATCAGGTGCTGAAGGTACTGGCCGAGAGATATATTGGCGCCAATGCTCAGGCTGATTTTGTGTATCGGGTATTCCAGAAGTCAGGTATTTTGCAAAATGAAAAAGGTCTGTATGATCTGAATTTAGGTGCACGCCTTCCTGATGCGCAAAAAGGACAGGTCTCTTACGCCGCAGCGTTAGTCTGGGGGGATGAAGATCGGAATCTGGATGTGCTGATCCGCTGTTATGGACCCGTTCGTTTCTATTTTAATGGGCAAATGGTGTATCGCTCCACAGTCATGGATGAGATTGATCCAAATGCAACAGTGAAGTTGGGAATCGACATCAAACCGGGTTGGAATACATTATTGCTGGAATTGAAGTACACCCCTGCGGGATTTGGGTGCCAGTTCGGATCGGATGAGGGGAAGGTGCGGATTCTGAATGTGCTGGCTCCTTTTCAGGAAAGACAGGGAGAAGCTGGATGGGTCTATTCCAAACCGGTAAATTCGGAAGAATCACTCGCTTTCAGCCCAGACCATATCGTCAACAGCTCAGGAAACATGCCTCAAGACTGGAGTCTACTTGGGAAAGAAGAGGATCACAAGCTGGAGTGGTTACCTGATACAAAATGGTCTAATGAAGATCAGACAAAACAAGCCCTTGAGCGAATATACGGGCATCTTCCTGGTCGGCGTGTTTATGCGTGGACTCACCTTAACAATAGCGATTCAACGGACAGTCCCATTCGATTATCCGGTCATTCTTCGGGACCTCTTCAGATATGGTTACAGGACCAAGCCGTTGTTCAGTTAGCCGAGGCTGGTTCATTCGAGGTGGATGTACCCGCATCTTTTGGACGGAATGACCTGCTTGTATGTAGTGAATGCAGTGATACGGCGGAGCCCTGGGGTTTCATTTTAAACGCAACCGTCCTTGGCAAGTCGCTTCAACTGGAGCTTCCTAAGCGTGTGCATGGGGCTTCTGGAGAATCGTGGTTATATGCCGGACCTTTTGAATCTGGGGTAGAACCTGATGTGCAGGATCTGATGCGAACGGATCGGGTGTATAAAGGAAGTGTGATGCAGGATAATCCAGTGACCGGGAATGAGCAGACACAAACGGAATATACGTATTGGCAACTGGACAGACCCGATGCGTGGATACGTCCCTACTACGAAAATGCGATGCTCAGCAACAAATGGACGGTAGGTAGTGTGACCAACTATGGCCGCTGGGATTATCCATTGGGTGTCACCGTGTATGGCCTGTTGCAGACTGGGCGTTATTTGCAGAGACCGGACATCACACGTTATGCGGCTGAACATGTGCAGGCGTGTACACGAATGTTTGAGTACTCGCTGTGGGATCGGGAGCAGTATGGATTTCCGGCAGTGAACCAGCAACTGGTTATGATGAAAATGCTGGATAACTGCGGCTCATTTGGCTCGGCTATGCTGGAAGCATATTCGGAGTATCAGGAACCGACATTTCTGCCGATTGCCGAGCGAATCGCAGAATTTATGCTGTCCCGATTGGAACGGCAGGAGGACGGTGCATTTTACCGCGAGTGCATAGGGGAATATGCGGAGAATACGATGTGGGCGGATGATCTATATATGAGCACACCGTTTCTCGTGCGTTATGCACGACTGACGGGGAATATGTCAGCACTGGACGAAGCTGCCAGACAATTTTTATTGTATCGGAAGTATCTGTTTATGCCTGAGTTCAAAATCATGTCCCATGTGTACGATTTTAAATACGGCCAAGCGACACAGATTCCATGGGGACGGGGAAATGGGTGGACACTGTTCTCCTTGACTGAAGTATTGGAAGGACTGCCAGAAGAGCATCCCGATCGGCCTGCATTAATTACCTTCTTCAATGAATTGTGCGAGGGATATGCGGCTCTTCAAGGAGAGAGTGGTTTATGGCATCAGGTACTGAATGATCCTGAAACCTACGAAGAAGCCTCTTGTACAGCGATGTTTGCTTATGGATTTGCCCGGGGAGTACGTTTTGGATGGCTGAAGCAATCCGATCGTTACATTGAAGCGGCTCAGCGGGCATGGAACGGATTAACCTGCAAAGCAATCGACCGCCAGGGCAACGTACATGGTGTATGCAGCGGATCAAGATATGCTTTCACAGCTGAATATTATAACAAGGATCTGCTCACTGTAACAAACGATAATCACGGTATTGGCATTATGATGCTGGCGGGGACCGAGGTGGCGAAGATGAGAAAACATCTGGCTGAGCGTAAGGTATCATCATCAGCTGCCATGCATTCCTGAGTATAACGATAATGTATTAGATGAAGCATTAGGTGTTACATGCGTATGGTTATTGCCATGCATAACCGCCGGGAAGGTTATTCCCGGTGGTTTTTAATCACTTCGAATACCGGAAACCCAATAAATTGACCTTTACAATTACCCGTCTAAACCCCTTACTTTTTTGACAGGAAAGCTTACTTTTGTTTATGTCATGAGCCGCCATAGACCGTTACAATAGGTTTTGTAAGCGATTTCATAAGAGTGAGAAGGGGAGGAATTTCATTCATGTTGAATACAAAGAAGTGGGTCACCCTGTTCTGCCTGTCCCTGTTAGTGTTCGCTACAGCTTGTTCTGGAGGATCTTCGGGATCAACTGCTTCATCTAATGAAGGCGGTCAGGAAGGTGCTTCTGGCAATATTGAACTTCGGATGACCTGGTGGGGATCACAGACTCGACATGATCTAACGACCAAGGTGATCCAATTATTTGAAAAGAAACACCCTGGTATTGTTATCAAACCGGAATATTCCGGTTGGGACGGATACTTTGACAAGCTGACCACACAGGTAGCCGGTTCGAATGCGCCGGATATCATACAGATGGATTACGCCTTTCTAACCGATTTTGCCCGACGTGGTGCTTTACTTGACCTGACCACATACGCAGAGAGTAAAGAGCTGCGTACAGAGGATCATGACAAGAGCATGCTCAAAGCCGGATCGATTGACGATAAATTATACGCTATTACATTGGGCGTAAATGCACCTGGAGTCATCTATGACGCTACTGTATTCAAAGAGCTTGGGATTGAAGAGCCGCAAGAAAGCTGGACGTGGAAGGATTTTAGCGATATCGCTGCCAAGATTGCAGCAGACAAAGGTGACGGATTCTACGGTTCGGCCGATATGTCAGGAACCACCAATATGTTTGAGGTTTTTATTCGGCAAACAGGCAAGGGACTATTTGATGGCGGGACGATAACAGCAACCAGTGAAGAGCTTCAGCAATGGTTTGACATGTGGGGAGCGCTTCGTGAGAATGGGGGCGCTACCTCTGCAGAAGTGACGGCATCCACAACCAATGCATTGGAAACACGCCCGATCTCGCTGGGTACAGCAGCCATGGATTTTGCGTGGTCTAACCAATTGCTGACGTTCCAGCAGGTGAACAAAAATCAGGATCATAAGCTCGGGATACAAGTGTTGCCGCACGGTGTGGATGAAAAGCAAATCGGTGAATACCTGAAAGCAGGTCAGTTCCTGTCCGGGTATGCCAAAACGAAACATCCGAAGGAAGTGGCGATGTTTATTGATTTTATGGTCAATGATCCCGAAGCTACCGCCATTCTCGGTTCGGAGCGCGGTGTGCCCGTTAATGCCAGCATTCGTGAGAAGATGCACCCTACGCTGCCCGAAGCAGAGCAAGCGATCTTCCAATTTATCGATGTGGTATCCAAAAACTCCAGTGAAATTGATCCTCCATACCCGCAAGGATTTTCCGAAGTGGATACTAGCTTCAAGAGCGCAAGCGAGCAGATCGCCTTTGGACAAGGCAATACAGCAGATGTGATTGCTCAGTTTATTGAGGGGGCCAAGGCGACGCTTGCATCCAGTCAATAAGCTGCTTGAACCGTTCCAGACTTCAAATTCTGCGGGGAGGTTGCGAAAATGAGTACAACACAGGTCAGTCAGGCCCGAACCGAGAGCGTGACAGTCCGGCGGGTGAAACGGAGATATGCCCATAATGGAGCAGCGCTTTTATTTCTGGCCCCATGGCTGGTTGGTTTATTGTTTTTGACACTTGGCCCCATGCTGGTTTCATTATACATTTCGTTCACCGACTACAGTATCCTGGCCGCCCCTTCCTGGGTCGGTCTGGATAACTACACCACGATGTTTACATCGGATAAGCTGTTTACTCAATCGCTCAAAGTCACATTTACGTATGTAGCCGTATCCGTACCGATCAAGCTGATCTTTGCGCTGCTTGTGGCGATGCTGCTGAACAAGGGGATTCGAGGACTCGGTATTTACCGGACAGTGTATTACATCCCGACATTGCTTGGAGGTAGCGTGGCGATTGCGATGTTGTGGCGTAAAATGCTGGGTGGGGACGGGCTTTTAAATAGTGTCCTTGCCATGGTGGGTATTAAGGCACCCGACTGGGTGGCTAATCCGAAGTATGCTCTGTACTCGATCGTACTGTTATCCGTGTGGCAGTTCGGATCGTCGATGATTATTTTCCTGGCAGGCCTGAAGCAGATTCCACCCGAATATGACGAAGCCTCAGCGGTGGATGGTGCAGGTCCACTGCGGAGATTCTTCTATATAACGTTACCGATTCTGTCACCGGTTATCTTTTTCAATCTCGTGATGCAGCTGATTACGTCCTTTCAGTCGTTTACGCAGGCCTTTATCATCAGTAATGGCAGTGGGGGGCCTGTCAATTCAACATTGATGTACTCGCTGTACCTGTACAAAAAAGGGTTCTCTTTCTTCCAGATGGGTTATGCGTCCGCGATGGCTTGGGTGCTGGTGATTCTGATCGGTGTGTTTACATTGCTGGTATTCCGCAGCAGCAAGCTGTGGGTGCACTATGAGGATGGTGGAAAATCATGATTGGACAACGGAACTCTGCTACTTGGGTAGTCGCCAAGCATGTTTTAATCTCAGGTATTGCCCTTGTCATGCTGTATCCGGTGCTCTGGATGCTGGGCAGTTCATTCAAACCAGGACATATGATCTTCAGTGAAACCTGGTTCTGGCCGCAGGAATGGAATTGGAAAAATTACATGAATGGCTGGTCGGGGATTCAGGGTAATCCGTTCTCCCGGTTTCTGACCAACTCCATTGTTCTGTCGCTGGGGGCTGTGCTGGGCAATGTCATCTCCTGCTCAATGGCGGCATACGCCTTCGCCCGCCTTAATTTTCGTTTCAAAGCGATCTGCTTCGGTCTGATGCTAATGACGATTATGCTGCCGCATCATGTGACGCTGATCCCTCAGTATATTCTGTTCAACCACCTGGAGTGGGTCAATACGTACTTGCCTCTGGTTGTACCGAAATGGCTGGCAACCGATGCATTTTTCATTTTTCTAATGGTGCAGTTCTTCCGGGGGTTGCCAAAAGAACTGGATGAAGCGGCCACCATTGATGGCTGCGGTCCTGTACGGATCTATACCAAAATCATCATTCCACTGGCCTTCCCTGCGCTGGTGACCACGATGATCTTCACTTTTTTGTGGACATGGGACGATTTCTTCAGCCAGTTGATCTATCTGAGTGATGTCAGCAAATACACGGTGCCGCTGGGCCTTCGCCTGTTCCTTGATTCCAGCTCCCAATCGGATTGGGGCCCAATGTTTGCGATGTCGGTGCTGTCGCTGGTGCCTTGTTTTATCGTATTTATCGTGTGTCAAAAGTACTTCGTGGAAGGAATCGCTACCTCCGGGCTCAAAGGGTAATACCAAGACGAAACGAGTTGATTCCGTATGAGGAAACGAAGATTATCTCGCTTACTAAATCAAAAGCTGCAACAAAGCAAGCTCTCCACGTTGATGGTGACTTGCTTTATTGCGTTTAACCTGTTGCTCGTCTCCCTGATTGTCTGGCTCGCGTACCAGTCGTTCTCTGCCGTCACCTTCACGGAGATTAGTAAAGCACGGCTGGCTCTCCTGAACGAGAGTACACGCCGGGGATTTGATTTTATTACAGGTGTGACGGGAACCGCCTATTCTCTGGCAAGCAATAGGGAATTGTCGAATCTGCTGGAAACGGCGGGAACGGGCAGACTCACACAAATCCACCAGCGTCGTGAAGTATCCAAAATATTGGATCACACACTGGTGGTCAGTGAAGGTATTACCTCTGTGGAATTGTATACAGATGCCTTCAACGGCGTCACGTTCACCATGGCTGATCGTATCTATCCGGTGGATATGATTGCCGGAGATTCTTGGTTTGCTGCGCTTGAACAGGCCGATGCGGTCTGGGTGCCTCTGCGGGAAAATGAGTCCGGGCATTCGCTGATTGGGTATGCCCAGCGTATTTTCGACAGCCGAGGGAGTACGTTAGCCTACGTTCTAATCCGACTGAGTCGCGCGGACATTGTGCGCAGATTTGCAGATATGCCCATGGTGCTGGATGGACAGGTGCTTTTGGTGGATACTGCAGGTAACGTCATTATGCAGATGGGTGATGACAATTCAGAGCGCGCTTCTTCTATTAATACGTCTGCTGAGGGATCTGTCATAAGGGAAAGTGAACCTGCTGTAGATAGTGCTTGGATTCAGAAGCATGCCGAGCATGGGGAGGATGGATTCGAAGTCATATCTGGCAAGCCTGGTGGATCACAGCTTGTCCTATATTCAAGGCCGGCCATGCTTCAGTGGCGTTTGGTACAGACGATCCCTGTACATATGCTGTTGTCTCCAGTCAGGGAGGCTGGATGGAAAGTGCTCGCGATTGCTGTATTGGGTCTGTTATGCTCTGCCGTACTCGCGTATTTGTTTGTGCGGCGCATTGTCCATCCCATACGTCAGTTGATCAAGCGAATGAGGCAACTGGAGAAGGGAGACTTCGACACTCGTATTCAGCTTTCGTTTACCGAGGAATATGCCCATCTGGGGTACGGCTTTAACCATATGGCCTCCCGGCTGACGGAGCTGATGGAGCAGGTCAAGGAGGAGAGCCGTGCAAAGCGCGAAGCTCAGACGAGCTTGCTTGAGGCCCAGATCAAACCACATTTTCTATATAACACACTCGATATGATCCACTGGCGTGCTCTAGATTATGAAGCCAAAGATATCAGCCGTATGATCGTGCAGCTTAGCAAGCTGTTGCGTATTGGATTGAGCGGGGGCAGACTGTTTATTCGGGTTAGGGATGAGTTGGAGCATGCCCGTTGTTATATCAGTATTCAATCCGAACGTTTGCCATTCTCCATTGATTATCAGGAAAAAATTGATCCGCGTATCCGTGGTTGCTATATTCCCAAAATTATTTTGCAGCCTTTTATCGAGAATGCGGTTATGCACGCTCACCCTAAAGAGGAGAAGCTACGGATACAGGTGGATGTGCGGGAATCGGAGAGCATTCACCCACTGGGAGTGGATACTTCTTCAATGTGTCTCTCCATCGATTCATCTGATCCATCTGATCCATCCAGATTAGGCAGCCAAACCAAGAACTACGGTCTGTTCAGGAAGTTGGCATATGATGAGCCCAGAATCATCATTCGCATTACAGATAATGGACAGGGCTTGCAGGAAGGGTGGACGCTGGGAGAGACGGGTGGGATTGGTGTGCGGAATGTGCATCAGCGCATTCAGTTGTATTGTGGAGTCGGGTATGGTGTAGATCTAAGGGCGGGTGAATCGGGTGGGATGGAAGTGACCATTACGTTGCCGCGCATTGATACGGAAGAGCAGTTAAATCTGTGGATGGACGGTGAAAATAAATGAAAACGATTATGCTCGTAGACGACGATCCTCATATTGTAAGGGCGCTGATCGAACATATTGATTGGCCATCGCTGGGCCTGAGTATTGCGGGTACAGCCTCCACTGGCGTGGATGCGCTGGAGATGTTTCACCGCTTAAGTCCGGATCTGGTCATGACGGATGTATACTTGCCGGGTATGACGGGACTTGAGGTGACGCAGACGCTACGGCGGGAGCATCCCCATCTACCGATTATTATCCTTAGTGGATATGACGAATTCGAGAATGCCCGGGCGGCGATGCGCTGGGGCGTCAGTCATTTTTTGCTGAAACCCGCGGAGGTGGAGGAGATCGAAACTGTGCTGCGCGAAGTACTACTGGAACAGGATGTACGGGAGCGACATGAGCAGCTGGAGCGGACATATAAACAGGAGATTGGACGGGTGGTTCCCTATTTGCGCAAACAATTTCTCCATGAGCTGTTGACCACACGCTATCAGGCAGATGAGTTGCCTGCGGAACGCATGGATTATGTAGGTATTCGCATGTCCTCTCAGGTACGCGCCATCAGTCTGCAATTGAATCGTCCCGGGTTCCTAGCAAGGATGAAGGAGCGGGACTGGCAGCTGTTAAGGTACGGGGCAGCAGATATTATACAGGAGACTGTTAAAGAGCAAAGCCTACAAATGATCGATTGTCAGATAGAGATTGTGGATTATTCGGATCAGGTGTTTGTGTTGCTTCTATTTGCCGGGAAGGATCACCTGAAGCAATTGCAGTCTCTCGTGGAGCGGATGATCGATCAGATCTTCACGTATCTCAAAATTGAAGTGAGTGCCGGAATTGGAACATCCAAAAACCACCTTTGTGAGGTGATGGATTCTTATTTGGAGAGCAGAGAAGCGCTTGAAACGGCAGAGTTTCAGGGTGGCAGCCGTATTTATCGCTATGATTCGTCAGATGGTTCAGCAGCATGCGTCACGGACTACTCACTATTGCTCCGACAATGGAATGAGTCATGGGTGGAAATGCGGACGGATTTGGCAGAGGAGATATGGGTTCATATTCGCAGTTTGCTGGATAAAGGGAATGGTGTTGGTATTCAGGATGTGCAGGTTATAGCGGTGAGTCTGTTCAACACGCTGATTCATAGCTGGAACCGGCAGTATCCCATGTTGGCGCCGCCACTGGCGATGAGTGATTTTTTGCGGGAAATTCAATCGAAATATGCACTACAGGATTTGGTATGCTGGATGGACGGCATTATTGGGAAATGGCTGGATCAGACCAAGAAAGAGACGGGTGAGAAAAAGAGCAATAAACTGGTGGGACAGGTGAAACAGTACGTGGAACTACATTACGCCGAAGAAATCAGCTTTGAAGCGATTGCGAGAGGATTGTTTGTACACCCCAAATATCTCAGCCAACTATTCAAAAAGGTAACTGGGGAGAATTTTGTGAGCTATCTTAATGGTTACCGCATTCAAAAGGCGATGGAACTGCTGCAGTCGGGCCATTACATGGTTTACGAGGTTAGTGGGATGACCGGGTTCCGTAATGCCACATATTTCAGCCAGGTATTCAAGATGCTTACAGGCAAGAGTCCATCTGAAGTAGGGTAGAGGAAGGCAAAGGTGAGTCAAAAAATGGATTGAACGGATTGCGACATATGATTATCGCACACCAAGAGTTTAACGTATAAGGATTAAATTACTCATTTGTGATGGGAAGGTTCAAGATGCTGGAGCATTTTCTTCACATTGTATGCGGATTGACGGTGAAACTGAGAAGATGATCGGGAGCAGGGCGAAGCGTATAACAATGCCGAAGGGTTTGAGAAGATGATCCGGTTGGATACGGTGAAGCCGAAAAATCTGTTTCTTGTTGCTGGCGTGCGGGGACAGGTCGTTGGGTATTATAGAAGTGAAGGCATGGGGGTGGAGCATTATAAGTCGACGCTTGCTTTTGATTCAACATTAGATATGAGGTGATGAGTGCAGTATAATATAATAGAAGATAGATATTGTTTGGAATCCGTTTTGATGAATTTACAGTGAGAGCTTATACAACGGAGATGACGGATTCATACATTTTGGCCACTAGTTATTTAAATCAATAATATACTTTTTAATAAAGATTATTTTAAGTGTTGTAATTATTAATTCTGTGTGATATATTATTAATCCGGCCAAGAAAACACGAGAAACACGGTGCGGCAAGCAAATGATTGAAGCTTCGAAAGAAACTTAAAAAAAGAGCTTGCAAAGTTGGTTTGGACATGATAGGATATAAGAGTTGCCAGAGAGAACAACGACGGCGACGAGAAACAAGTTTGATCTTTGAAAACTGAACAACGAGTGAGTAAACATTCTGCTTGCAGAATGAACGCGAAAGTTTGAGACAAGCCTTGGCTTGGATCAGCTGGAGCACAAATGAGATTTTTAATCTCGTCAGATTCAAAATGAGCTTATCGCTCTTTTCAATACTTTATTGGAGAGTTTGATCCTGGCTCAGGACGAACGCTGGCGGCATGCCTAATACATGCAAGTCGAGCGGAGTGGATAGGAAGCTTGCTTCCTTGATACTTAGCGGCGGACGGGTGAGTAACACGTAGGCAACCTGCCCTCAAGCTTGGGACAACTACCGGAAACGGTAGCTAATACCGAATACTTGTTTTCTTCTCCTGAAGGAAACTGGAAAGACGGAGCAATCTGTCACTTGGGGATGGGCCTGCGGCGCATTAGCTAGTTGGTGAGGTAACGGCTCACCAAGGCGACGATGCGTAGCCGACCTGAGAGGGTGATCGGCCACACTGGGACTGAGACACGGCCCAGACTCCTACGGGAGGCAGCAGTAGGGAATCTTCCGCAATGGGCGAAAGCCTGACGGAGCAATGCCGCGTGAGTGATGAAGGTTTTCGGATCGTAAAGCTCTGTTGCCAGGGAAGAACGTCCTTGAGAGTAACTGCTCAAGGAGTGACGGTACCTGAGAAGAAAGCCCCGGCTAACTACGTGCCAGCAGCCGCGGTAATACGTAGGGGGCAAGCGTTGTCCGGAATTATTGGGCGTAAAGCGCGCGCAGGCGGTCATTTAAGTCTGGTGTTTAATCCCGGGGCTCAACCCCGGATCGCACTGGAAACTGGGTGACTTGAGTGCAGAAGAGGAGAGTGGAATTCCACGTGTAGCGGTGAAATGCGTAGATATGTGGAGGAACACCAGTGGCGAAGGCGACTCTCTGGGCTGTAACTGACGCTGAGGCGCGAAAGCGTGGGGAGCAAACAGGATTAGATACCCTGGTAGTCCACGCCGTAAACGATGAGTGCTAGGTGTTAGGGGTTTCGATACCCTTGGTGCCGAAGTTAACACATTAAGCACTCCGCCTGGGGAGTACGGTCGCAAGACTGAAACTCAAAGGAATTGACGGGGACCCGCACAAGCAGTGGAGTATGTGGTTTAATTCGAAGCAACGCGAAGAACCTTACCAGGTCTTGACATCCCTCTGATCGATGCAGAGATGTATCTTTCCTTCGGGACAGAGGAGACAGGTGGTGCATGGTTGTCGTCAGCTCGTGTCGTGAGATGTTGGGTTAAGTCCCGCAACGAGCGCAACCCTTATATTTAGTTGCCAGCACTTCGGGTGGGCACTCTAGATAGACTGCCGGTGACAAACCGGAGGAAGGTGGGGATGACGTCAAATCATCATGCCCCTTATGACCTGGGCTACACACGTACTACAATGGCCGGTACAACGGGCTGCGAAATCGCGAGATGGAGCGAATCCCAACAAAGCCGGTCTCAGTTCGGATTGCAGGCTGCAACTCGCCTGCATGAAGTCGGAATTGCTAGTAATCGCGGATCAGCATGCCGCGGTGAATACGTTCCCGGGTCTTGTACACACCGCCCGTCACACCACGAGAGTTTATAACACCCGAAGTCGGTGGGGTAACCGCAAGGAGCCAGCCGCCGAAGGTGGGATAGATGATTGGGGTGAAGTCGTAACAAGGTAGCCGTATCGGAAGGTGCGGCTGGATCACCTCCTTTCTATGGAGAATCGTTTCCCGAGTGGAAACATTCAAATAAGCAGGTTCTTAGAACCTGCGCAACTCACTCGTTGCTCAGTTTTGAGAGCTCAAACTCTCAAACAGCTTGCTTTTGCATGGAGCTTGTTCTTTGAAAACTAGATATCGAAACGAAATTTTGCGATTTAGAACATTCCTTTAAGCTGATCTTGTGTAAACAAGTGAAGTGTTTATAAGGTAGATTGCATGAGCGAGTGATCGAAATGGAGCGACTTTTGGCTTTGGACGTAGTCCAAAACAAGCGGAGCGACAGCTCGAACACGAGCGATATGGTTAAGCTACTAAGAGCACACGGAGGATGCCTAGGCGCTAGGAGCCGATGAAGGACGTGGCGAACAACGAAACTGCCTCGGGGAGCTGTAAGCAAGCTTTGATCCGGGGGTGTCCGAATGGGGAAACCCAGCTGGGGTAATTTCCAGTTACTCACAACTGAATACATAGGTTGTGCAGAGGCATACCAGGGGAACTGAAACATCTAAGTACCCTGAGGAAGAGAAAACAATAGTGATTCCGTCAGTAGCGGCGAGCGAACGCGGAGAAGCCCAAACCAGAGAGCTTGCTCTTTGGGGTTGTGGGACGTCTCACATGGAGTTACAAAGGAACCGATTAAGCGAAGAGGTCTGGAAAGGCCCGCCAAAGAAGGTAAAAGCCCTGTAGTTGAAAGTCTGTTCCCTCCGAGACGGATCCCGAGTAGTGCGGGGCACGTGAAACCCCGTATGAATCCGGCAGGACCATCTGCCAAGGCTAAATACTTCCTAGCGACCGATAGTGAAGCAGTACCGTGAGGGAAAGGTGAAAAGCACCCCGGAAGGGGAGTGAAATAGAACCTGAAACCGTGTGCTTACAAAAAGTCAGAGCCCGTTTTAGGGGTGATGGCGTGCCTTTTGTAGAATGAACCGGCGAGTTACGTTCCCGTGCAAGGTTAAGGTGATGAGCCGGAGCCGCAGCGAAAGCGAGTCTGAATAGGGCGAGTTAGTACGTGGACGTAGACCCGAAACCGGGTGATCTACCCCTGTCCAGGGTGAAGGTGCGGTAACACGCACTGGAGGCCCGAACCCACGCATGTTGAAAAATGCGGGGATGAGGTGGGGGTAGCGGAGAAATTCCAATCGAACTCGGAGATAGCTGGTTCTCCCCGAAATAGCTTTAGGGCTAGCCTCGGAAAACAGAGTCGTGGAGGTAGAGCACTGATTGGGTGCGGGGCCCGCAAGGGTTACCAAGCTCAGTCAAACTCCGAATGCCATAGACTTACTTCCGGGAGTCAGACAGTGAGTGCTAAGATCCATTGTCAAAAGGGAAACAGCCCAGACCATCAGCTAAGGTCCCCAAGTGTGTGTTAAGTGGAAAAGGATGTGGAGTTGCCCAGACAACCAGGATGTTGGCTTAGAAGCAGCCACCATTGAAAGAGTGCGTAATAGCTCACTGGTCGAGTGACTCTGCGCCGAAAATGTAACGGGGCTAAACACACCACCGAAGCTATGGCTTGATGCTTTGCATCAGGGGTAGGGGAGCGTTGTATAAGGGTTGAAGGTGTACCGTAAGGAGCGCTGGACATTATACAAGTGAGAATGCCGGTATGAGTAACGAAAAGATCAGTGAGAATCTGATCCGCCGAAAGCCTAAGGGTTCCTGAGGAAGGCTCGTCCGCTCAGGGTAAGTCGGGACCTAAGGCGAGGCCGAAAGGCGTAGTCGAAGGACAACAGGTCGAAATTCCTGTACCACCGTAAGCCGTTATGAGCAATGGGGGGACGCAGCAGGGTAGTGACGCGGACTGATGGATGTCCGTCTAAGCAGTGAGGCTGATGTGTAGGCAAATCCGCACATCGATAAGGCTGGGCTGTGATGGGGAGCGAAAATTATAGTAGCGAAGGTCATGATCTCACACTGCCAAGAAAAGCCTCTAGCCAGGTGATGGTGCCCGTACCGCAAACCGACACAGGTAGGCGAGAAGAGTATTCTAAGGCGCGCGGAAGAACTCTCGTTAAGGAACTCGGCAAAATGACCCCGTAACTTCGGGAGAAGGGGTGCCCCGGTAGTGTGAATAGCACGAGGGGGCCGCAGTGAAAAGGCCCAAGCGACTGTTTAGCAAAAACACAGGTCTGTGCGAAGCCGTAAGGCGAAGTATACGGGCTGACGCCTGCCCGGTGCTGGAAGGTTAAGGGGAGTGGTTAGGAGCAATCCGAAGCTGTGAACCGAAGCCCCAGTAAACGGCGGCCGTAACTATAACGGTCCTAAGGTAGCGAAATTCCTTGTCAGGTAAATTCTGACCCGCACGAATGGCGTAACGACTTGGGCGCTGTCTCAACGAGAGATCCGGTGAAATTTTAATACCTGTGAAGATGCAGGTTACCCGCGACAAGACGGAAAGACCCCATGGAGCTTTACTGCAGCTTGATATTGAATTTGGGTACGATCTGTACAGGATAGGTGGGAGCCTTTGAAGCATGAGCGCCAGCTTGTGTGGAGGCACCGTTGGGATACCACCCTGATCGTATCTAGGTTCTAACCTGGTACCGTAATCCGGTGCGGGGACAGTGTCAGGTGGGCAGTTTGACTGGGGCGGTCGCCTCCTAAAGAGTAACGGAGGCGCCCAAAGGTTCCCTCAGAATGGTTGGAAATCATTCGAAGAGTGCAAAGGCATAAGGGAGCTTGACTGCGAGACCTACAAGTCGAGCAGGGACGAAAGTCGGGCTTAGTGATCCGGTGGTACCGCATGGAAGGGCCATCGCTCAACGGATAAAAGCTACCCTGGGGATAACAGGCTTATCTCCCCCAAGAGTCCACATCGACGGGGAGGTTTGGCACCTCGATGTCGGCTCATCGCATCCTGGGGCTGAAGTAGGTCCCAAGGGTTGGGCTGTTCGCCCATTAAAGCGGTACGCGAGCTGGGTTCAGAACGTCGTGAGACAGTTCGGTCCCTATCTGTCGTGGGCGTAGGAAATTTGAGAGGAGCTGTCCTTAGTACGAGAGGACCGGGATGGACGTACCGCTGGTGTACCAGTTGTTCCGCCAGGAGCACCGCTGGGTAGCTATGTACGGAAGGGATAAGCGCTGAAAGCATCTAAGCGTGAAGCCCCCCTCAAGATGAGATTTCCCAGTATGTAAGACCCCTTGAAGACGACGAGGTAGATAGGCTGGGGGTGGAAGTGCAGCAATGCATGGAGCTGACCAGTACTAATCGGTCGAGGGCTTATCCAATATGCAGGTTGTAAGGCGCAAATTTCGTTTCGAATCTAGTTTTCAGAGAACAAATACTCTGAAATGTAAGCTACAAGCTATGCGTTTGGTGGCGATGGCGGAGGGGTTCCACACGTACCCATCCCGAACACGACCGTTAAGCCCTCTAGCGCCGATGGTACTTGGACCGCAGGGTCCTGGGAGAGTAGGACGCCGCCAAGCGAATTCCCTTTGGGGTATTTTTTTTGCCCCCTAGTGAGATAAAAGAGAAACATATTGGGGCCCTTAGCTCAGTTGGTTAGAGCGCACCTCTGATAAGGGTGAGGCCGGTGGTTCGAGTCCACCAGGGCCCACCATACATGTTTATTATTGAATTGCACGGGGTCCCCGAGAAGTAATGGGAATCAACCTCGAAAATAAACTTCACTTTTTGGAGTGAAACATGGGGCCATAGCTCAGCTGGGAGAGCGCCTGCCTTGCAAGCAGGAGGTCAGCGGTTCGATCCCGCTTGGCTCCACCATTCCCTGATAGCTCAGTTGGTAGAGCACTCGACTGTTAATCGAGTTGTCACAGGTTCGAGCCCTGTTCGGGGAGCCATATGGAGAGGTGTCCGAGCTGGCCGAAGGAGCACGATTGGAAATCGTGTAGGCGTCACAAGCGTCTCGAGGGTTCGAATCCCTCTCTCTCCGCCAGATATATTTTTTTAGTGAGGCCCGTTGGTCAAGGGGTTAAGACACCTCCCTTTCACGGAGGTAACAGGGGTTCGAATCCCCTACGGGTCATAACATGGAGGCTTAGCTCAGCTGGGAGAGCATCTGCCTTACAAGCAGAGGGTCGGGGGTTCGATCCCCTCAGCCTCCACCATATCTATTTTTGAATAACGACGCGGGGTGGAGCAGCCCGGTAGCTCGTCGGGCTCATAACCCGAAGGCCGCAGGTTCAAATCCTGCCCCCGCAATTAACCTTTCTTCGATGAAAGTACTGTGGAACCGTGGTGTAGTTGGCCTAACATGCCTGCCTGTCACGCAGGAGATCGCGGGTTCGAATCCCGTCGGTTCCGCCATTTTTTTATTCAGTTTACACTTACACCGTGCCGGTGTAGCTCAACTGGTAGAGCAACTGACTTGTAATCAGTAGGTTGGGGGTTCAAGTCCTCTCGCCGGCACCACTTATTACATTTTCATTTCAATTTATAGTATAATGTATATTATAAATGTGGATGGGAATACTGAGATACTCTCAGTGAATAATTGAGATATATTATGGCGGTCGTGGCGAAGTGGTTAACGCACCGGTTTGTGGATCCGGCATTCGGGGGTTCAATTCCCCTCGATCGCCCCATTTTTTATCTCAATGGGGATTAGCCAAGCGGTAAGGCAACGGACTTTGACTCCGTCATGCATAGGTTCAAATCCTATATCCCCAGCCATTTTTTCATGAGTCATTAGCTCAGTTGGTAGAGCACCTGACTTTTAATCAGGGTGTCGAAGGTTCGAGCCCTTCATGACTCACCATTATATTTTGCGGTCGTGGCGGAATTGGCAGACGCGCACGGTTCAGGTCCGTGTGGGCTAACCCCCGTGGAGGTTCGAGTCCTCTCGACCGCACCAATTGCTTTGCGGACGTGGCTCAGCGGTAGAGCATCGCCTTGCCAAGGCGAGGGTCGCGGGTTCGATTCCCGTCGTCCGCTCCAATATATGCGCCCTTAGCTCAGCTGGATAGAGCGTTTGACTACGAATCAAAAGGCCGGGAGTTCGAATCTCTCAGGGCGCGCCATTATTCTCATAAGCATCGGGATGTAGCTCAGCTTGGTAGAGCACCTGGTTTGGGACCAGGGGGTCGCATGTTCAAATCGTGTCATCCCGATTTTTTATTCGCGGGTGTAGTTCAATGGTAGAACTTTAGCCTTCCAAGCTAATAGCGTGGGTTCGATTCCCATCACCCGCTTCATGGTAACATCAAAAAAGAGCTCTTGCTTATTGCAAGGGCTCTTTTTTGATATAATAATTTTAAACAAGAAAATAGTGGGAGGACTTATGAAAAATAAAATAGAAGTTCCTAACATTCCCCTAGATCTCGATGACTTATCGTTCACCTTAGGAACATGGGAGAGCAAGGAAGAAATCAAGCAAGGGGGATTCAGTAATATCTCGATTGAGAATCAGAGCGCCAGCAGGGTTTCATTTGATAAAGTCATCTTTGAGAACGTGGTATTCAGTGAATCCTCTCTACCGGAGGTAGAGCTTACGGATGTTATTTTTGATAAATGTGATCTGTCCAATATGAACCTTAACGGTTCCTTCATCCATCGAACAGAATTCAGGAACTGTAAATTAATCGGTACTAATTTTGCAAATAGCAGGATTCAAAATGTGAGTTTTCGGAATTGTTTGGCTGACTTTTCGTTGTTTCGATTCACCAATCTCAAACAGGTAAAGTACGAGGAATGTTCTTTGACGAGCAGTGATTTTTTTCAATCTGCACCACATAAATTGGAATTCTCTGAATGCAAAATAGATCAAGTCATGATGTCGGGTGTGAAACTAAAGGGAATTGATCTTAGTGATTGTAGCTTTGACATGTTACATGTAGATACTGAAGATCTGGACGGTTGCATAATCTCAGATACACAGGCATCGTCTTTTGTTGGATTATTGGGCTTAATTGTGAAGGATTAACTTATTTCTTCTGCAAGCGGTTTGGTAATGTGTATGATCTTTGTTTGTTAGCACTACATCAACGACAAGGGAGTTTCACGCTGGTCAGTGGCATTATACAAGATCATCCTATTAGAAGGGTGCATCGAGTGCCATGGTAGCTATTAAAGGTTGAACATGCACAATAATTTTCCATGGAAAATAACTGAACGAGATTATACTCAATGAAGAATTCCTGAATGAAGCCATCTGGAATAATAAATATAATGGAGATCAACAGAATAATCCTGTTGATCTCCATTTGTCTTCGATGAAACGGACTTGATGTTTGGAATTATGGAGCAGATAATCCAAGAACTTCGATCATTTCATTACGTTTGAGCGATTCGGCAGTGGGACCGTCAATGAGCCATTTCTTCGCATTAAGGACATATACATGACCATTTTGCACAGCGGGCAAGCTTTTCCATACTTGGAGTTGTTGGATTTCGTTTAGTTCATCTTTTGTTTTTTGCAATGCTTCAGCTGACCCATCTGAGCTGATGGACACTATGAACAGATAGTCTGCTTTGATCTCAGGCAGAAGTTCGACCGAGATATTGGCATTCATCCGTTCCGGGTTCTCTGCCTCAAGTTTGGTAACGAGAGCATCGGGAGTGAATCCAATCTCATAACCCGCTCCGACATAGCTGGAACCCGAAAAGGGTGTAGAGGGGATGGATGAGAAGAACAAACGCATATCCTTTTCTTCCAGGCGCAGGAATGCAGCTGTAGGTTTGGTTTTGGTGATATCGGCTGCGAGCTGCTGAGCGTCTGTCACTTGGTCTTTATTTTTTTGTAAAAGCTGTTCAGCCCGCTCTTCAATATCCAGCGCTTTAGCTACCTGTACGATAGACTCCTGCCAATTACGACGATCGTAAGTGATCGTAGGCGCGATTTTATCGAGTTGTTCGAGAATCTTGGCATCCAAACTGGCATTGGCAATAATGAGGTCCGGATTGGCATTAACTACAGCTTCAAAATTGACACTCGCATTAATGGGTTCGACAGTGACGCCTTGGGCTTCAAGTTGCTCATTCAGGTAATCCTGCCGACCAATCGGTGTTGCGAGTACCAGCGGTACCTCTAAGGAGAGGAGAATGTCCTCCATATTAATGGAAACAATCCGTTCAGGATGTGCGGGGATTTCTGAGCTGCCACTGGCGCTCTCCACCGTCTTCGTAGCTGATTCAATGGATGAGTCCCCATTTGTCCCCGCAGCTGATTTCACGCCATCCGCAGATTGCTGCGAAGTGGTTGCAGGTGTCTGTCCACAAGCAACAAGTAGCATGGCGAGCATGAACAGAATCCCCGTTATTTTGATATAATGCTGTCTGTACATCATAATCCCCCTGTGGTTCTATTGATATTGATTCTCAGTACACTTTATATTGTAACGGTCTCATGTTGAGGGAGACATAGCCTTTTGTGCTCTTCAGTCATGGATTAATGTGCTGTGGTTTGTTCGTGATACATCGGAGATTATTCTGATCATACAGCCACCCATTACAAGGTTTCATTGGTGACTCCATCACATGTCCCGCCAAAAAGTTTCACAGTTTCATCTATAATTTGATCGTGGGCATACGGGGAATAATCTAACCAAGGCATTTCATGTAGCGGATATACATGCTGGTTCTGCACGGGCCTCAATTGTTGCCATAGCTGAGTATGTTGTAGTTCATGCCAGCGCTGCTGGGATTCCGGGTCCTGGTCCACAATCAGTAACATGCGATCTCCTGCCATTCGAGGCAACTCCTGATCATCCAATGCACGATAGACTTGCCCTGGAAGCAGATCGTGTGAAGGTAACACGCCCAGATCATTATATAGAACAGCCCCCCCATTGCGTCGCCCGTAGATTAATAGATGACCCATCATGATATGAATGATGGAGACCGTATCCTTACCGATTAGATGACCAAGCAGTTCTTTGGCACGGGTTACTTTGTCATCATACTGTTCCAACCATTGCTGAGCTTCTTGTTGCAGTCCCACAATGGAGGCAACTTGTTCAAAATGTTCCCGCCAGCTCAATCCTTTCCATGGAATAACGATGGTAGGTGCAATTTGCTGCAGCGTTCTTTTTAACGTATGGGCTTCGTACTCATTACAGAGTATGAGGTCTGGGCTCGCTTGCATTAACAACTCAACGTTGGTTTGCCAAATATGAGGATTCATGCGTTTGCTACGCCCCAGATGATAGGGGATATTGGAGAAAAACAGATTCCTGTGTTGATCCCGTCGGTTATCGATCAATGCCGCATGGGGGATGACGTGCAATGCCAGCAGATGTCCGGTGGTTCCGAAGGAAAGTGCTGCGATTTTACTACGTTTCTGCAGTTGATAGGTGGAAGGAGACACGCCAACATGTTTTTTGAATTTGCGGCTAAAGTAAAACTCGTCCTGGAAACCGACCTGCGAGGCGATATGCTTGATGGTTTGTCCAGAGACGAGCAGCATCTCTTTGGCCCGGTCCATGCGGATACCATTCACATATTCCATGGGACTGATGCCGGTCCGGTTTTTGAATACCCGGGAATAGTGCCATACACTCATGCCTGCCACTCCGGCAAGAACTTCACGGGATAAATGCTCCGCATATCCATGCTCAATAAGTTCAAGCGTTTGGTCCAAAGCAGAGGTATGTTCAGAATCCCCTAATGTACTCTCTTTGGGAGCGGCATATACATGGGCCAACAACTCATGCATCAAAGTCTGGATTCGAAATGGACGATTTTCTTGAGGTACAGAGATGCATTCATGGAGCTGGGAGGCAATTCTTGTACATTCCTGAAAGAGTTCATACGGTAATTCATCGACATAAGACGAACAAAGTAATCCTTTTTGGTATACCTCCATTTCAGTAGAGCCGGAAGTTGCTTTGTTGATATCTGAAATGGGCTTTAACAGATCAAAATATATCGCGAGGCCCTGTAAAGGATGAGCTTCATCGGGTATATATTCTATCGATGTTCCTGGTAGGATCAGATACATCTTACCGAGTGTGGCATGATTTTGCCTATGCCCAATACGGATATTGGCTTCACCGCCAGTACAGATGAGCAGAAGGTGTGTGTCCGTCAGTACGAATGGGGGAAGAAATGAGGCTTGATCAAGCATTTCGGATGTCTTGAATCTTGCATATAGATCACGGGTATGTTCACCGTTAGATATTAGTGGAAAGACTTCCAAAGTCAACAGAATCCCTCCTTAACTTGCGATAGTAACATTACATTTGATGTATTTGAGAATCATTATCAATTATCGCATATTGTCATAGAAATAAGAAGTCCATTCATTAACAAGAAAAGTAAATGAAAATAGCGGAGAGAATACGAAGAAGGTTTCAGGGCTTCCACAAGTTGCGGAAGTGAAGCAGATGGATTTTTTGGTAGAGTATCGGAACAACGAGATACATAGCCCCCAGCATTCAGTAGTTCACTACGCAAAACAAGCTCCTCTCCTACGCTAACGCAGGAAGAGGAGCTTGGCATGTTTAGTTAGAGTAGGAGATTAGTATCTTTCCAGAATTGTCTGTGTCTTCAAGCCATCGGCAGGAATCAGCCAGTTGTTGTTCTCCAGCAATTGCAGCAGTTGGGTACGCAGTCCGGATGCGGCTACAGCATCATCAGTTTTGAACGAAACTTCTACGATATTCTCAGTTCCTGTACCTGCTGCGTTACGGATCGGCCATACTTCGAATGTAAGTTCTTGTCCATTCCATGTACCTTCATACCGTTGAAACGTGATCGGACCGTATGCACGGGATTGTGTAAGCTGCTGTTTGCCCCAGTTGGAGGCAGACCAGTTTTTCAACTTACCTGGAAGCTTGTCCAGTAACATGGTCAGGGCTTCTTGCTCGGAAGGAAGTTGAACACCTTTCGCTTTGGTATCAACTTTTTTGGTGTTGGAGAAGCTCAGGGTCTGTTTGCCATATCCCCAATCAATCTCAGCCTCATAATTATCATCAGATTTATCAAATCCTTCTTGGTTCGCCAATGTCAGTGCTGCGTTGATATCACCATTGATCACAGGATAACGCTTTTTATAAGTCAATTCATAGTTATTCTTGTCATCTTTCTTCCGAAGACGGACGTTCCATCCTTCCTGATCCAATCCGAGTGAACTCGTGTCAAAGTACTCTACGTTAATGTTTCTTGGTGTGGAATTCAGGCCGAGTGTCTGAATCACTTCACTGCGTGGTGTTCCATCTGTATTCAATACAAGTTCCGGCTTGGCCAGAAACTTCACTTCATAAGCAGGAACGGCATTGGCAGCAGCTGAAGCTTGTGGTGCTCCCAGAAATGTCAGTCCACTTCCCAATGTGACGATGCTCAGCATCAATGAGGCAGTTACCTTTTTCCACTTTTTCAAAACTAATCACTCTCCTAATCTGGATTAACGTACAGACTCACTTTATCGCCCGAGTATATGGAAGCGATTAACGGGGAGCGCATATTGCGTTAAGCCTGCATAGATTTGATGAATGGCAAACGATAGTTTATAGAGGATCAGGCGAGTCATCCGTGAAAAAGGGGAAAGCCACGACTCACCTCTCGCAGTACTTCTTTGAAACGGTTCACCTGAACAGAGGGGTGGCGGTCCTTGTTATGTACAGTATAAATATGGCGCGGTGCCTGCTCTCCCGGAATGGGAAGAACCTCAATGAGCCCCTGCCGCTCCTCCCACTGCACCGCCATTCGCGACATGAATGAGGCATGCCCCCCGAGTAACACGAGTTGTTTGATGGCTTCCAGGGAGTCCATCTCCACCGTGCTCCGCAGCCGAATGTCGTGTTGCTCCAGCCATTGGTTGGTTAAACGGCGAGTGCTGGATTCATTGCCATGTAAGGCAAAAGGGATCTGTGCGATATGCTCAGGTGTCAATATTTCCTTCTGGGCCAATCCATGCTGCGGAGAGCAGATTAATACCAGGTCATCTTCACACAGCGTCTCTGCTTGCAGTGCGGGTCCGACAAACGGTTCGGAAGAGATCACACCCAGATCAATCTGATGTCGAATTAACATCTCGCGAATGACGGGTGAAGGTTTGACGGATAAGACGATACGAATGCCCGGGAATTCCTGAGAAAAGGTATTGAGCATGGCAGGCAGCAGATATGTAGCCGGTACGTAACTTGCTCCAATGTGCAGGGTACCCCGATAGAGACTGTCATATTCCTTCACTACCCGACGTGCTTCCTGGGTCAATGCATTGATTTTGACGGAATAGTGGAGCAGAGCTTGTCCAGCCTCGGTCAGAAAAGTTTTCCCACTGCGCGATTCAAATAATCGAACGCCCATCTCTTCCTCCAGTGACTTCATATGAAATGTGACGGTGGGTTGCTTGATACCCAGTAACTCGGCCACACTTGTCATGTGATGATGCTTGTCGATCAGTTCAACAATTTGCAATTTGATTAGATTCAATGTCCAAACACTCCTCTACGTTATCGTGCAAACGATTAGTTCACCTACTATAGATTTAATCTATGAACATCAACAGAATTCATCTAAAAAGTTAATTCCAATTTTACATAGAAGACATACAACTCGCGAAAGCAGACGTTAGACTGAGATCAGTGCAAGAGATCAAGTAACAAGGACAGGCAGGGATGCTTATGAAATTAGAGATGACCGGAATTCAAAAATCATTTAATCAAACACCCGCACTGCTGCCGACAGATCTAACGCTTGAACATGGACAGTTCACGACACTGCTCGGCCCATCGGGCTGTGGCAAAACAACACTGCTCCGCATGTTGGCCGGGCTGGAACAGCCGGATGCGGGGGAGATTCGTGCCGATGGTCAGTGTATCTACTCTGCGGCGAAGCGGATTGATATACCGACACATAAGCGTAATCTGGGCATGGTGTTTCAAGATTTTGCATTATGGCCGCATATGACTGTATACGAAAATGTAGCCTTTGGCCTGAAGGCCGGAAAACAGAAGTCCGATCTACGGCAAAAGGTAAATGAAGCACTTGACATGGTTCGCCTGCAAGGCATGGAAGATCGTTATCCTCATCAGCTGTCTGGTGGACAGCAGCAACGGGTTGCTTTTGCCAGAGCCGTAGCCGTGAAGCCTGGTGTGATCTTGTTCGATGAGCCACTCAGTGCACTGGATGCTGTACTCCGGGAAGAGATGCGGATTGAGATGATGTCATTGGTGCGCGACATGGGGCTGACTGCGCTGTATGTCACACATGATCAGATTGAAGCGATGTCGATGTCGGATGAGATTGTGGTGATGCAGAAGGGGCAGATATTGCAAAAAGGCACTCCGGAAACGATCTACTCTGCGCCAAGTGATCCGTATGTCGCTTCGTTTATCGGAAAGTCCAACTGGCTCACGCCTAATCAGTCGATGGTTCGTCCGGAGCATGTCACCTGGAACAAAACAGGGCATGATGATCTCTGTTATCCGGGGACGGTGCTTAGTGTCAGCTACGTAGGTGAGCGTTATGAAGTGCGAGTGCAGATGGAAGGGCTAGACGTATGGACAGCCTATATGAACCAAAGAGTGCGTGCAGGGGAGAAGGTGCAGCTCTATATTTCCCCCGAGCGGATATGCAGAATGGGCGGTTACGACAAACCAAGTGTGAAGCAGAGAGAAGTTATAGCAGCGGTCAACTAAAGTGGTACAAATTCAATCAGAAACCAAGGGAGATGGACTAACATGTTAGGTATGAAAACACGGAAAAAGAGCGCAATGCTGCTATTAACAGCGGTGATGAGTATCAGTTTGTTCGGATGTAGTACAGGGAGCACGACCACAGGCAACGCGGTACAACCCGCAGGTGAAGGAAGTACGGCAGCAGCGGCAGAGACAACGAAACCGGCTGGCGGCAAGCTGGTATTGTACAGTGCTGGCCCACAGAAGCTGGCGGATAACATCGTGAGCGGATTTACGGACAAAACGGGTATCGAAGTCGAGATGTTCCAGGGAACGACAGGCAAAATTTTGGCTCGTATGGAAGCAGAGAAATCCAATCCGGTTGCAGACGTTGTCATCCTGGCCTCTTTGCCTTCGGCACAGGCTCTGAAAGCAGATGGACTGACACTGCCTTACCCGGACGCAGCCAATGCAGACAAGCTGAACAAGGATTGGTCGGATGCAGAAGGCAACTACTTCAGTAGCAGCGCTTCCGCACTGGGCATTGTCTATAACACGAAACTGGTATCTACACCACCGACAAGTTGGGCAGAGCTTGCTACACCTGCATGGAAAGATGCAGTCAACATTCCAGACCCTACACTCTCAGGTTCGGCACTCGACTTCATCACTGGGTACCTAAGCGCGAACGGTGAAAAAGGTTGGGATCTGCTGAGTGCGTATAAAGCTAATGGTGTAGCGATGGCAGGAGCCAATCAGGAAGCACTGGATCCAGTTATTACGGGTGCCAAAAGCATCGTAGCGGCAGGTGTGGATTACATGGCATATTCCTCGAAGGCCAAAGGTGAGCCACTGGATATCGTATATCCTGAGGAAGGCACTGTAATCAGCCCAAGACCGGCAGCAATTCTGAAATCCAGTCCGAATGTAGAGAACGCCAAGGCGTTCATTGACTACCTGTTGTCCGATGAAGCACAGAAGCTCGTCGCAGATGCCTATCTGATTCCGGGCCGCGAAGACATTGAAGCGACTAACCGTGCCAACGTAAAGGATATTCCACAACTTAAAGTGGATTGGAACTGGATGAGCGAACATGGCGATGAGACAGCGGCACGTCTTTCCGAGACTTTTAAATAAGTACTTTTGCATAAATCCAAAGAGCGTCTTTCAATAAGCAAGGTATAGATCGAAATGTTTCTATTCGTCTATACCTTGTACCCGCGAGCGATTTGATTCGAATTATGCAAGATACTGAAAGACGCAGTACAAAAGAGACGATTAGGCAAAAGGAATACCTGCTGTCTGTGGAAAGTCATGTGAGGTGAGCGTAGTGAAACCTGTTGTAATGGACAACAACCGTATTTTTCGGAGAGTGGGCATGATTCTGGCCCTCTTTCTGCTGACCATCAGCATTGGCGTGCCGCTCTTGCTGATTTTCTGGCAAAGTGTGTATGCAAACGGACAATGGGATTGGATGGCCCCGATTCGCACCATTACCGGTCATCATCTGTCTGGGGTGTTGCTGAATTCCGTCTGGCTTGGCATCTGCGTTGTAGCGGTAACCACGCTGCTGGCGTTGCCACTTGCCTGGATGATGGCGAAGACACGGATGGGCGAGCATCGCTGGGTCGATGTGATCCTGATGATTCCGTTCATGACCCCGCCGTATATCGGCTCGATGGGCTGGATTCTCTTTATGCAAAAAGGGGGATACCTGCAGCAATGGGTGCCCTCAGCTGCAGGCTGGAGTGAATTGTTCTTCAGCTTCTGGGGCATGGTGCTCATCATGAGCTTGCATCTGTTCCCCTTCCTGTATCTGCTGCTTCGGGATGCCTTGATTCGCATCGGCGGCAATCTGGAAGAAGCGGGAGCCGTGCACGGTGCACGTGCGGGGTACCGTTTCAGACGTATTATTTTACCCTTGTTGCTGTCGTCTTACGGCATGGGGATTATGCTTGTCTTTGTCAAAACGATTGCGGAATTCGGAACACCGGCAACCTTCGGGCGCAAGATTGGCTATTATGTCATGACCTCCGAAATCCACAAGTACATCTCCAGTTGGCCGATTGACTTCGGCAAGGCGACTTCACTGGCATCGGTGCTGCTGTCGGTCTGTCTGGTGATGTGGTATATGCAGTCTGCCATGAGCCGGAAGTTCACCTATCGTCTGGTTGGCGGCAAAGGGCAGCGTTCGAAGCGATATTCCCTTCGTGGCGGGGCTGGATGGTTATGCGGTGTGTATCTTGCGATTCTGTTGATTATGTCTGTAGGTATCCCGTATTTCTCCATCATTGCCGCTTCGACCATGAAGCTACGGGGGTCGGGACTCGCTTTCGATAATCTGACACTAGATCATTACAAGGAGCTGCTATCCTGGGGATCGGTGAGCATGAAGGCGATTGGGAACAGTTTGGGATTATCCCTTGCGGCTTCAACAGTCGCGGTTATTATCGGTACGGGTCTCGCACTGACTATCGGCAGATCGTCATCATTCATGCAGCGTGTAATTGACTTGTTCAGCCTGTTGCCTAATACGGTGCCAGGCATCGTGATGGTCGTGGGACTGATTCTCTTCTGGAATTCACCATGGATGCCAATCACGCTGTATAACACCTACGGTATGGTTGTTCTGACGTATGTTGTTCTCTTCTTGCCTTACACCGTGCAGTATGTAAAATCGAGCTTCACCCAGATTGACGGAACATTGTTCCAGGCGGGTCAGGTATTTGGAGGTAAGCCGTTGTATATTCTGCGGCGAATCTTGATCCCGCTGATCTTACCCGGCATGCTGGCGGGCTGGATGATGACATTTACGATCGCTACCCGGGAGCTGGTAGGTTCGTTGTTGATTCTCCCGCCGTCGATGCAGACATCGGCTACGTATATTTTTGCCCAGTTTGAACAAGGTCAGGTGTCCCTCGGGATGGCGATGGCCGTGGTGACTGTAGGCATGACGGTGCTGATGCTGCTTGGAATCGAAATGCTGAATTCAAAGAGAAAGTGGAATGCATCATGATCAAGCTGAACGTATGGGGCGGTGCAGGGGAACATGGACGTTCCGCGTATCTCCTGAGCGGGAGCCGGTTTCGCCTTTTGCTGGATTGTGGTGTCAAAAAAGAAGGCACGGGCGAATATCCGCTGATTGAACCGGAGATCGTTCCACAACTGGATGCGGTCCTGTTATCCCACGCCCATGAGGACCATTCCGTAGCCATTCCTTTACTGTACAAGATGGGTTATCAGGGTGAAGTGTGGACAACGAGGGAGACGAGGGAACAGTTGGACACGTATTTCAGCGCATGGCGCAGAAATACGGAGAGGGCAGGACATACCTTGCCTTATGATGAAGCCGATGAACAGGCGATTCGCTATCGCTTTCTGGAGGATGAAGCACAACGCGGAACCTGGTTCAATGTTGTTCCTGGTGTGGCGGCGGTCTGGGGGCGAAGTGGCCACCTTGCAGGCTCGGTGTGGTTCGGGCTGAAGATGGAAGGGAAACGGATCTTCTACTCGGGGGACTATACCTCGGAATCACTACTTCTACAGGAAGATGATGCGGCAACTGTGTTCATGCAGGCGGACATGGTCGGTAACAGTCGAGCATTGGCTGCTCCTGTCAGTAGACCCACATGCATGTCCAATAGAGCAGCAGCTGTGAATGGTGGGCAAGCTATAGCAGAGCGAGCGGCATCATCATCTCGAAACTTGGCTTCTGTTAATGGATCAGATATGGCGGAGAGCTCCTCTGTTGCAATGCTGGATTTGGCGATTGTGGATGCAGCTTATGGTACGGACCAGGATACGCAGGCCGATAAGCTGAAGCAGCTGGACAGCGCTATTCGTACAACGATTGCCAAAGGCGGTAAGGTGCTGCTGCCCATGCCGGCAGTGGGCCGGGGGCAGGAGATTATATTATGGGCTCAGCGGCAGTTTCAAGGCACACCGATCATCGTGGAGCAAAAGCTCGTGGACGGCATGAAGCAATTGTTTCGTGTTCCGGACTGGCTAAGGAAGCAGGAAGAGAGAGTTACGTTAGAGCCGTTACAGGACAGAATTGGAAGCTTTCTGAATGGTCAAGGATGGGAACTGACTACAACGAGGGAAGATCGGGAACGGCTGCTGGATCAACATGGTGCTTCGCTATGGTTCATTCCGGATGGCATGATGCAGTCTTCGCTTGCCCGCTGGTATTATGGCCAGTTGTCAGCTAGAGAGGAAAACCTGATACTGCTTACTGGACATGTCGCTGCTGGAACATTCGCACAGAAGCTGTTGCTGCAGCCCAAGGAATATGGCCAATGCAAGGTGAGAAAAATCCGCTATAAGGTGCATCAAGGCTGGAAGGATGTTGAACGAATGCTGCATCGCATTCCTGCGCGGCATACGGTGCTTGTGCATACCGATCGCCCAGAGACCGATCGGTTGCGGGCAGGATTGCGCGGCAATAGCCCATTCCCGGAAGCAGACATACATTCGATGTCTCCGGGTGATGAGCTGTCATTCTAATGGGAATGAAACGGCATATTTAAGCGAACAGGAAGGGGCGCTCTGACGCCTCTTTTTTTTATTTTCAGTTTTGTAATTTAATTTCACGTAATGTTTGACTTGTGAAATTTTATATCATATACTGGGTGAAATGTTGGCAGATGAACGTGTTCATCGGGTCTTGCGGGAGGTTGGAAGTGAATGGATACAGGCAGCTATCCGATGTGGGAGAAGTATCGTTTGAAGCGGGAGCATCTGGTGATCGGACTCATGTCCGGGACGTCTCTGGACGGAACGGATGCGGCACTGGTGCGTATTCAGACCAATGAGAGCGGGGCATTACAGCAGATGGATCTGGTTGATTTCGTCTGTGTGCCGTATTCGAATGAATTGAGAGATGTCCTGATCTGGTTATGTTCACCGGAGACAGCTCGTGTTGACGAACTGACAGCCGCGCATTTTGGTGTATCGGAATGGTATGCGCATAGCGTTATGGAACTGATGCGGTCTGCGGGCATCTCAACAGAGCAGGTGGATGCGATCAGCATGCATGGACAGACGGTATGGCATGCCCCTGTGGCGTCCGCATTCCCAGGGCCAACGGGAGCAAGTCTCCACGTAGCATCCACATTGCAGATTGGTGAATGTGCTGTGGTGCGGGAACGTACGGGACTGCCGGTGATTGGCAACCTGCGTGCGCGGGACATGGCAGCAGGCGGGGAGGGCGCGCCGCTTACGCCCTACGCGGATGCCATGATGTTCCGCAGTTCGACAGAAGGACGTCTGGTGCAGAATATCGGGGGTATTGGCAATGTGACTGTGCTTCCAGCCGAATCTTCTGCCGAGGACATATCGGCTTTTGATACAGGGCCGGGCAATATGGTGATGGATGCCATTGTGCGACAGGCTACGGAAGGACGGCAGCATTATGATCCGAATGGAAGCATGGCTGCACAAGGGAAGTTTGATCCAGAACTGGTCGAGCTGTGTCTGGACGACGAATATTTCAGGAGAATACCTCCCAAAAGCACAGGACGTGAAGTTTATGGCGCTGCTTATGCCAAGCGTCTGATGGAGCATGCTGCTGCACGTTCCTTATCCATGGAGGATACTCTGGCTACGGCGACCTGCCTGACCGCGGAGACGATCGTGCGCGCAGTAAAGGACTTTGTGCTGCCGAAGGTGTCCATCTCGGCCATGCTGACCTGTGGCGGCGGAACCTCCAATGCCACCCTGATGCGAATGATTCGCGAGAGACTGCCAGAGGGCATTCGTCTGGAGCGCACAGCAGATTATGGTGTGCCGGATGATGCCCGGGAAGCGATTGGATTCGCACTGCTTGGGCATGAAGCGCTGATGGGCAGAACGAATACGCTTCCTGCTGTTACGGGAGCCAGACATGCGGTGATCTCGGGAATCCTGACATTATAACTGGACAAGGTATGTCGGTTAACGGGCTGTTGAATCGAAGCAACTTCGAATTAGACGTGGCAGAAATTATAGGATAAAATGCTTGTACATGAATGCAGTATGGAAAGGAGGAGCGGATGGCAGGCATGAAAGGTGGACTTGTACGTTTACGCGCATTAATGGACGACCTGACCCCGTCGGAACGGAAGATCGGAGCTTATATTCTCGATCACCCGCAGGAAACCGTCCAGTCGTCGGTGGCACAGCTGTCTGAACGGAGCGGGGGCAGCCCGGCGGCTATTATCCGTCTCTGCAAATCGCTGGGAGTAGCAGGTTTTCAGGAGCTGAAGCTCAAGATTGCCGGAGATTTGCAGACGGATGAGCAATATAATTATACGGAGATTCGTCCCCAGGACTCCATGGAGAGCATTATCCAGCATGTGTCCGCGAACAATATTCAATCGGTGAAAGATACGGTCCATATTTTGGACCCTCGCCTCGTCGAGCAGGCTGTGGATGTGCTGCACCGGGCGAAACGAGTTTTTTTCTACGGGGTGGGCGCTTCCAATCTGATTGCGCTGGATGCACACTACAAGTTCATGCGTATCAACCGCACCAGCTTTTCGTTCGCCGATCCACATATGCAGATCTCGTCTGCAACGACGCTTCGTGAAGATGATGCGGTGGTGTGCATCTCGTATTCGGGGGAAACATCCAATGTGATCTCCTGTTTGAAGCATGCCCGCGAAGGTGGCGCAGCAACGATCAGCATTACCAAGTGGGGCAGCAATACACTCAGCAGTCTGGCTGATGTACCCCTGATGATTACGTCCACCGAAAGCGATATTCGGAGCGGGGCGACATCTTCACGCATTGCACAGCTCAATGTGATTGATATTCTGTATCTGGCCATTGCCAGCCGGGATTACAGTCAAACGGTGGAATATCTGGAGAAGAGCCGGCAGGCTATTCTGGAGCATAAATGAAGCACAAAGAGTCCCTTGCTGCCATAAGCAGAAGGGATTTTTTGGATGATAACATGTGGTTAGATGTGAAAAGAAAGCCAAAGGAGCCCTGACTGATGGTCGGGCTCCTTCGTATTCCAGAATGGATTCCTGCGTAATCTGGTCGCTTGTCTACAGTGGGCCTGCAATCGCGCTGCGGACGAAGCCGTCCGCCAACTTAAGTCTGCGGGCGGCTTCCGCTGCATCAACACCTGCCATTAACATGACAATAGCGGTCTTGACATGACCATCTGCAGCGACAAAGGCTTGTTCGATGTCCGCTTCCTTCGCTCCGGTCGCCAGCTGAATCATGCGCTTGGCCCGGTGGACCAGCTTCTCATTGGAAGGGTTCAGATCCACCATAAAATTACGATATACTTTGCCCATGCGGATCATGGCCGTTGTGGTCAGCATGTTCAGTATCATCTTCTGGGCACTGCCTGCTTTCATGCGTGTAGAGCCCATCACGACTTCTGGCCCTACGACAGCCTCGATGCTAACATCAGCCAGCGGAGTCATCGGTGTATCTGCGTTATTACTTAGGCTGATCACTCTAGCGCCGATCTTTCTGGCGTGTTTCATCGCTCCGAGCACATAGGGTGTCCGACCACTGGCGGCAATGCCTACAACGACATCGTTTTCGTTCAATTCGTGCTCATCCAGATCCACGGCTCCCGCTTCCTCACTGTCTTCAGCACCTTCCACAGGGTCTTTCACAGCGCGAAATCCGCCTGCAATAATGCCCTGCACCATGGAGGGTGGTGTGCCATAGGTAGGAGGGCACTCCGAAGCATCCAGGATACCCAGTCTTCCACTTGTGCCTGCACCAACGTAGAAAAGCCTTCCACCAGACTGAAAAGCTTCCACAATAAGGTCGGCTGCCTGAGCAATGACCGGAATAAGCGGTTGAATCCGTTCGGCAATTCGGCGGTCCTCCTGATTAATTAATGCCATAATTTCTGCCGAGGGCAGTTCATCTATATGATCCGTCTGCGGATTAGGTTGTTCAGTTAACAAAGAGTTAAGCGTATGATTCATCCGTGTGGCCTCCTTTTCTCTTTCAAAATGATTGATGAAGTGAACATCTTCGCTGCGCGAGCTGTGCTGCACCTACTGCCGGAGCCGGGGCATGCTCTCTGCATACGAAATTCAATGCACCATAAGATTCGGATAGCTTATGAACAAACGTATCACGGAACAGTGCAGAGTAGCGAAACATGGACCCTGACAGAACGAATGGGGCGGAGGGGAATGAGTTATGGCGTGCAATTAATGCCTTTGCTGTATCTGCAAGTAGTCGGGCTTCATCAGCAATGAGTATTCTGGCCACGTTATCTCCCGCATCGGCGGCTTCTATGGCCAAGCGAGCAATGGAAGCCGTATGGGTCTTCCCCCAACCGGATTGGTATACAAGCTGCTTCAGATCGATCAGATTCGGCAGATCCAGCTTCTGTTGGAGAAGAGGGGTTAATTCGGTTGGCGGAAGAATGCGATCGTAGCTTTGCATGACCGCCTGGAGCGCTCGCTGTCCTATGTGATAGCCACTTCCCTCGTCTCCAAGCAAATGTCCCCAACCTCCTGCACGATACCGTTCCCCTTCCGGTGTAAATCCGTATACGATGGACCCCGTTCCGGAGATGCACAACACACCGTGAGTCTGTCCTATGGAGGCCATAAGAGCAATTTCTCCCTCTGAAACGACCCAGACTTGACAATCGGCAGCATCCTGCCGCCGGTTCTTCTTCATATAGTCCTGTATGGTGTCAGCAATCCATTGTCGCTCTTGAATAGTATCTACACCTGACATTCCGAGACATATACCTTCACAATTCGACAGTGCTCCTTTTTCGGACTGAAACAGCTGATCCAGAACCAGATGCAGTTCCGACATGGCTTCTTCAAAAGGTACACTATGGGGATTGCTTGCACCGCCACGGAACTCGGCAAGAATGTCCCCGGAGTCAGAAATGATTGCTGCATCAGTATTGGTACCGCCTCCATCGATGCCTGCATATATTCGCAACGTGGCTCACCTCGCTAGCTTGTGTTTTCTTTTTTCATAGTATAGAGGCATAAAACGAAAAAGTAAAATTAAATTTTATGATAAAAAATAATGTTGAATTTTTATTTTACAACTCATATAATGAACTCAATCTACAATTTTGGAAGGAATTAATACTGTTAATGTTAACTTAGTTGACGTTAATATTGCATTTAAGAGGTTGAGCTTGCTTGCAGGTTGAACTTACAAGGAGGTGCTGGTCCTTGCGTCCGCTTTTAATCTTTTAATAAGTGGAGATACGGGTTGAAGCTGGATTGTGATAAGGGGTAGCAGGATGGGGTCATGAGATCATTGAAGATGATACGTGAAGGAGATGAAAGGGATGAAAAGGAAGGGTCTTGTATTGGCAATGCTGTTGATGATGGTCTGGGTTACAGCCTGTGGGAACAGTGGTGGGGCTGCATCGGATGATCCGAATGCGGACGATACCGTAACAGTGTGGACATATCCGGTACATGGCACATATGAGGATGAGTTGAAGGATCTGATTACTGATTTCAATAAGGAACATCCGAATATTACCGTGAAAACGGAAATGCTCTCCTGGGCGGAAGGCCCCAAAAAATTCGACGTTGCTCTGAACGCGGGCAATCCGCCGGATCTGTACTTCCATAGTGTAGACGGCACGTATGTAAATACGGGTCTGGCTCTGGAACTGGATAGCTACCTGACGCCTGAGATCAAGGACGACTACCTGCCGGGTACGCTGGAGCTCGGACAGATTCAGGGCAAGCAATACGGACTGCCCTTGTATCAATTCCAGTGGGCCTGGGGTGGTAACAAACGCATTCTGGAGGAAGCGGGCATTGACTGGCAATCCATTCAGCAACAGGGCTGGACGTGGTCCGAATTCAATGAAGCTGCTGCCAAGCTGACCAAAACGCTGGATAACGGAAGCAAACAGTATGCGCTGGTTACAGACGGTACTTCGCTTGATTTCATTGAAATGCTGTCCCGTAACAATGGCATGATCGACGTTCTTGACAAAGACGGCACGTTCCAGTGGAATGATGGTCGCATTCTGGACACGCTCTCGTTTATCAAAAACATGATGGATCAAGGATACATGCCGAAGGAAACGGCCGCGCTCGCTCCGGCGAAACGGACAGATATGTTCTATGCTGGTGAGACAGCAATCATCTCCAAGGCGATTCCTTATTATGACGTTATGATTCAGAACCGCAACAAGGATATTGACGACGGCAAGGTGCAGGGCGAGAAAATTGATTTTGTATTGCTGCCTGTGCCGCACAATGACGTCCAGCCTGCGGCGACGACGATGGGTGGCGAGGGTTATGTCGCCTTCAAACAGAAGAAGGATAAAGGCGAACAGCATGCCAAAAATACATTCCTCGTTATGGAGGCGCTGAGCGGTGCCAAAGCCGGCAATTCCGCTAATGAACTGGCCCTGCCTTTTGTCAGACAATCCCAGGTGGATCTGTTCAAAGGCAAGGAACTTGGACAACAGGATAATCTGGACGCTGCTAAAGTAATGGCTGAACATATCGCGATGCCGGTTGTACTGGAACTGGACATCGACAAAGCATCCCAGCAAAAACAATTCAAGGAACAGGTTGTGAAGCCGAACATTCAGGCGCTGTTCTCAGGTGAGAAAACACCGGAGCAGATCGCGGAAGACTTCAAAAGCAAAGGGCAGCAGATGTTTGGGCAATGACTTGTACCATACTTGAACCATATTTCGAGCGATACCGTGGGGTCGTACCTAAGTCATAACTCAAATCATCATACCGACTATCATCTGAACTAAGGCATCGTGCAACAACACACTGACTAGGAGAGGAGGATTCGCCATGCAGACTGCCCTTGCGCCAAAGCCGTCCGTGCCCCGGACTTCCCGGGTTGGACGGTTTTGGCGAGATTACGGGTGGGCGTATTTGTTCATTTTGGCGCCTGTCCTGCTGTTTCTCATTTTTACGATGTACCCGGTGCTGACGGCACTTGTGATGAGCTTCCAGAAATACAACATCATGAATTCAACGTGGGTGGGACTGGATAACTACGAACGTCTGGTGAAGGATGAAACGTTCTGGAAGTCGATTAAAAATACAGTAATCTTCACCGTAGGTACAGTCCCGGTCAATATTCTCATTACGTTTGTGCTGTCCTACTTCATCTTCCAGATGAAAAGCAAATGGCAGACTTTTTTCAAAGCAACCTTGTATCTGCCAGCGGTAGCTTCCGGAGTAACGATTTCCATTGTATGGCTGGCGATCTTTGATCCTACCGATTCAGGATTGCTCAACCGATTTCTGGGCTTGTTCGGTCTTGATCCGGTGATCTGGCTGGGTCAGTCAGGTACGGCACTCTTTTCACTGATTCTGATGAACTGGCTTGGATCGCACGGAGCGGGCATTATTCTGTATCTGGCAGCCATGGGCGGCATTCCAAAGTCTCTGTATGAGGCAGCAGACATCGACCATGCGAGTGGCTGGACCCAGTTCAGCAAAATCACCTGGCCGCTGCTCAAGCCAACAACACTGTATCTGCTCGTGACGGGCGTCATAACGTCCTTTCAGGTATTCATCTCTGTCTATCTGATGACGCAGGGTGGCCCGAACTTTGCAACCACCACGATTGCTTATCTGATCTATGAGACGGCATTCAAATTCTACGAATTTGGACTCGCTTCGGCGCAGTCATTTGTACTGGCAGTCATCATCATTGTGATCTCCGTCATCCAGTTCAAATATTTCTCCAGCGACATTGAGTATTAAGATTGTTGCAATAAGCACCCGGGGGTGAATGAAATTCATGAAATCAACACAGAAAAAGACATTGCTTGTTGTAGCATCCATTCTGCTGGCGGGCTGGGCACTCGTTACGATCATCCCGATGTACTGGATGCTGGTCGGTTCGGTGCAGGATACGACGATGTCGGCTTCGTTCAAACCTCAGATGATTCCGGAGCAGCTATCGCTGTCGCCGTATGAGCGTTTTTTTGCCAAAACGGATGCATGGCGCTGGTTATATAACTCGCTGCTGATCTCGGTCATTTTGACGGTAACGAATGTATTCTTCGCCTCTCTGGCGGGTTATGCGTTTGCCAAATTGAAATTCCCGGGCAGCCAGGCGGTATTCTGGGTTTTGCTGGGCACCATGATGATTCCGGCACAGGTCACATTGATCCCGCTCTACATTCTAATGGTCAACGTGTTTGACCTGGGGGATACGTATACGGCTATTATTCTGCCTGCGGCGGTGAGTGTGGGGAACATCTTCCTGATGAAGCAGTTCATGTCGACACTTCCGACATCTCTGATTCATGCAGCCCGGATCGATGCATGCAGCGAATTCGGCATTTTCTGGAAAGTCATTCTGCCCATGGCGAAACCAGGAATTGCGGTGCTGGCGATCTTCACGTTTGTCGCCTCGTGGAATGAATTCTTCTGGCCATTCCTCATTACGAATTCGAATGAAATGCGTACGGTTCAGGTAGGGCTGGCCTCGTTTGTATTTGCCGAATCGACCGACTTCGGTGCAATGATGGCGGGGGCGACGATTGGAGCACTGCCGATGATCATTCTGTTTTTCTCACTGCAACGCTATTTCCTGCAGGGCATTACAATCGGAGCAGTTAAAGGTTAAGGTGAGTTAGCCCGTCAAGGACAAGCGACAACGTAAAGGGGGATCTACCTATGGCACGCGTGGAGTTTCGCCAAGTGCGTAAAGAATTTAAAGACGATCATAAAGGAACGTTCACGGCTGTAGCCGGTTCAGACTTTGTTATAGAAGATAAGGAATTTGTCGTTTTTGTCGGCCCTTCGGGCTGTGGCAAAACGACGTCACTGCGGATGATTGCCGGGCTGGAAAAACAGACGAGCGGTGATATTGTCATTGGCGACCGCATCGTGAATGATCTGCATCCGAAGGATCGGGATATCGCGATGGTATTTCAGGATTATGCGCTCTACCCGCACATGACCATCCGTGAAAATCTGTCCTTTGGCCTCAAAAATCTGAAGAAGCCCAAGTCCTATATTGATGAACAGGTGCAGAACGCTGCATCCATTCTGGGGCTGGAAGCGATGCTGGAGCGCAAACCGCGTGAGTTATCCGGTGGTCAGCGTCAGCGGGTAGCGGTAGGTCGGGCGATCGTACGTGATCCTCAGGTGTTTCTGTTCGATGAGCCGCTCTCCAATCTGGATGCGAAGCTGCGGGTACAGATGCGGGTGGAATTGGGCGAGTTGCACAAACGGCTGGGTGCCACCATTGTGTACGTCACCCATGATCAGGTGGAAGCGATGACCCTTGGGGAACGAATCGTGGTCATGAATCATGGGGATATTCAGCAGGTGGCATCGCCCAAAGAACTGTATGCAAGTCCGCGTAATATGTTTGTAGCGGGATTTATCGGCTCTCCGGCAATGAACTTCATCGATGCACGTATTGAAGGAACACAGGTTGTGGTGGAAGGGGCATCCTTCACTTTGCCAGAGGATGTGCTTGCCCGCTTGCAAGGCTATCAGGGCAAACAGGTGATTCTCGGCTTGCGTCCGGAGCATTTTTTCGGAGAAGATGTTGCACCGAATATTCCAAGAGATCATATGCTTCAGGCTCGTGTTCAGGTGGTGGAGCATCTCGGTTCAGAGAATCTGGTCTATTTCCATCTGGGTGCGCGAACCGTCACAGCCAAAGTACATCCAGAGACTCATGCCTATGTCGGCATGGACAAAAATTTCGTGCTGGATTTGCGCAAGGCGCATTTTTTTGACCCGAAGACAGAAATGGCCATTGGACGAGAGTAAGGTTATATCAGTGGAACGAATGGCAAGAGAGGGGAGAACGGAGATGCGTAAGCTGAGTGAGGTGTTGGTCAAGTCGGGGGCAGAGATCTATCGGGATATCATTTCGGTGGCCCTGTACAGCGTGGTTAGCTCTATCGTGCTGGTGCCCATTCTGATATTTGCTCCGCTGCCTATGGCGGTGCTGCTGCTGGCCGTGATTTATATGCCGATGTTGTTCGGTGTCTGTTACGCCGTGCATCACAGGCTGGAACGCAAGGAACGTCGGAATGGATTGCGGGATCTATGGAGCGGAACGTTGAAGGGACTCATGCCAGGAGGGGCTGTAGGGGTGCTTTTCGCGGTGCTTGGCTTCATTCTATGGTCTACCTGGTGGTATTACGGCGGACAGGGCGGGATGACTGGCATGGCGGTAAGTATGTTCCAGACGTTCTTCGTTCTCATGGCCTTGATGTCGCAGTTCTATACCTGGCAGCTTGTTTTACAAAAAAACATGGGCATCATTCAGGCGATGGGGGAAAGTGTGAAGCTGTTCTTACGTCATCCAGGGTACACGATGGGCGCCTGTTTTCAGGCATTGTGTCTAACTGGTTTGCTGATGTTGACCGTAGTTGGTTTCGGAGCGCTGTTCGGAGGTATGTTTGCGATCTATCAGCATAAAGTTGCTTTGAATGTGCTGGAGCCTGAAGAGGAGACTGTTCCATCCGGCGGCAATGACCACCAGCATAACGGTTGGATAAGCCAGGGGAATGTATGATGAACAGAACGAACATAAGAGGAAGGATGGACGGCTTCAAACGAAGACCCCGGGTAAGCACCGGAACGGATCTTCTGTCCAGAGGGCTGTCGCATCCATGGTTAACGGATGCACGAATCGGTCTGTTCACGAACCCGACTGGCATTACGGCTGATTTTGTCTCTACAGTGGATGTATGTTCCGGATTGGCCGATGCCGAGTTTACAGCGCTCTATGCCTGTGAGCATGGACTGGAAGGAGAGCTTCAGGCCGGAATACGGTTCGGGGATACGTTGCACCCAAGGCTGGGCATTCCGGTGTTCAGCCTGTATGGTGAACACAAGAAGCCTACTTCCGCGATGCTGGCTGGGGTGGACACGGTACTGTTTGATATTCAGGATGTGGGCATCCGTTATTACACGTATGCCTCAACCTTATTCCACATGATGGAGGCCTGCGCTGAAGCTGGCAAACGCATGCTGATTCTGGACCGCCCCAATCCGCTGGGCGGAAACGTTGTGGAAGGCGGCGTGCTGAGCGCGGGGTATGAATCGCTCGTTGGTGCTTGGCGTGTTCCTGTCCGCACCGGATTGACGATCGGTGAGTTGGCCCTTCTGGTGAACAGTGAAATGTCGGCGTCCTGCGAACTGGGTGTGATTAAGATGGAAGGGTGGCAGCGCTCCATGGAGTTTACGGATTGCGAACTTCCCTGGATGCTGCCTTCTCCCAACATACCCACCCTGGATAGTGTACGAGTATATGCGGGTACGTGTCTGTTCGAAGGTACTAATGTGTCGGAGGGCAGAGGCACGACCCGACCCTTTGAATGGATTGGCGCACCGTGGGTAGATGGTGAACGACTGGCGGAACGCTTTTGTAATCACCAACTGAAAGGCGTACACGCACATCCGGTTTACATGTCGCCAACCTTCTCCAAGCATGCAGGTGAGTTATGCGGAGGGGTTCGAATTTTCGTGACGGACCGCAAGGAATTTCGGGCGGTAGACACAGGGCTGGTGCTTTTGCATGAGCTGGCTTCGATCTATCCCGAGTATTTTCGCTGGTTGGAGCCGCCACAGCCAGGTTCCCGCTATTTTATTGATCTGTTAACCGGAGGCAGGGAAGTCAGGGATGGCATTCATGACCGTGATGAACTGATTCGTTTGATGGAAGTATGGAATGTACAGGCAGAAGAATGGAAGGAGCGGCGGAAGCCGTTTTTGCTATACCTTTAAAGAATGATGTTCATCCATAGATGATCACATAATGTACGGAAGTTTGTTATGGGGAGGAGGCGTGTAATGAGTGGGCAAAAAGAGTTGTACCAGTCGAAACTGAAACAGATGACCCTGCGTGAGAAAATCGGCCAAATGCTGCTATGTGGCTTTCATGGCACTGAAGCGACTGGTGATATTAATACCTTTCTCCGAAAGTATCCGATCGGCGGCGTAATCTATTTTGCACGTAACATTGAGTCACCAGAGCAGGTAGAGCGGTTATCGTTAGGGCTACAACGGATCGCCAAAAGCAGCGGTAATGTGCCGCTCTGGATATCCATTGATCAGGAGGGCGGTATGGTCGCCCGAATTACCGATGGAATAACCCTGATGCCAGGGCAAATGGCGATTGCAGCTGCCGGTTCCATTGACGATGCTTATCAGGCTGCATATATCAGCGGGGTGGAACTGAAATCCATGGGCATTAACATGAATTTTGCTCCGGTATTGGATGTGAACAATAACGCCGCCAATCCGGTAATCGGTGTACGATCATTTGGCGAATCTCCACAGTCTGTTGCAGAATATGGGGCCAGGACTATTGCAGGAATTCAGGACGCTGGTATTGCAGCGACAGCCAAGCACTTCCCGGGACATGGGGATACCGATACCGATTCCCATCTGGACCTCCCGATGATCACTCATGATCGTGAACGGGTAGAACGCCTGGAGTTGATTCCGTTCCGAGCCGCCATAGCCGAAGGTGTCGATGCGATGATGTCGGCACATATTTATTTTCCGGCTCTGGAACCGAATCGTCTGCCTGTAACATTGTCGCCAACCGTATTAAGCGGATTACTTCGTCAGGAACTGGGTTATGAGGGCATGATCGTGACGGATTGCATGGAAATGGACGCGATTGCCGTCAACTATGGTACCGTCGATGCAGCCGTGATGGCAGTAGAGGCCGGAGCGGATCTGGTGTTAATCAGCCACACGGCTCAGCTTCAGGCAGAGGCATTTGATGCGTTGGTAGCAGCTGTGAAGAGCGGGCGGATTAGAGAGAGTCGCATTGATGAATCGGTAACCCGCCTGCTGATGTACAAGGCAAAACGTGGTTTGCTGGAAAATGGAATGGGCAGTGCGGGTAATGATGATTTGTACAGTGTAGTATCGAGTACATCTTCCTCCGAGGTATCAAATACTCCTGCTCCATCCAGTGGGTCAGAGCGCAACAGTTCGTTGCATCAGAAGGTGGCCCGGCGAATTAGCGAGAATAGTATCACACTGGTGCGTGATCAGCTGAATATGCTGCCTTTGAAGCTGGAACGCACGCTGGTCATTACGGTTGCCACGTCTGTGACAACGATTGCTGATGAACAGCTGACTCAGGTGGTCACCTTGGGATCAGCCTTATCCTACTGTGGTCTGGATGTTGTCGATCTGATGGTTACACCTGAGGAAGTTGCCATCCGAACTGCCCGCTTGCTTCAGGCTGCGGAAGGGGATGACATCTGGCAGATTGTGGTGGGGACCTATAATGCGGGAAGCCCTTCTGGAGATCCACAGTGCAGGCTAATCGGCTGGTTGCAGCAATTGGGTAAACCTTTGACGGTTGTGGCACTGCGAAGTCCCTATGATCTGCTGGCGATTCCGGAGGCCCAGGTCTATGTAGCGGCTTACGAGAGCCGACCGCTTGCCATGGATAGCGCCGCTCGGGCGCTGATGGGACATATTCCTTTTGCCGGGAAACTTCCTGTAACGATAGAGGAAATACGATGAAAGAGCAGCTGGACAGTGATGGGGATATGAAATAATCTACCTTTTGCGGAATGAAGAAAAAACGAAGTGTTGAATGGACGAAGCGGAAGTGTATCCGTAAAAAATAATACATATACAGCCCAAAGGGACGATCCTCTTCAGGACCGTCCCTTTGGGCTGTATAAATGAATAATCATGAATTATTGCAAACCCAGTGCCTTGGCAGTCTGTATCTCGACCTCATCCATAAGTGAAGTCATATCCATGCCTGCGTGGTTACCGAGCAGGATAATCGTGATATCATCCGATAAATTTCGTGAAAAGGCTGTGGCAAAACCACCGCCGCTACCGTTATGGAAGACGGTACGATTCGGACCATTTTCCTTGAGAATCCAGGCGTAGCCATAATTTTTATCCGAATAAGGCTTGTACATCTGTTCAATCGTATCCTGGCTCAGAATTTGATCGGTGTACAGCGAACGATCCCATTTCAGCATATCGTCCACGGTGGAATAGATCGTTCCTGAACCGGATTGTGAAACGTAATAAGGAGCGGGTACCCACTCTTTACCCTGTGCAACAAATCCACTAATGGTATGAACTTTACGGGAAGCTTCCCCGGAGTTTTTCATCCCCAAAGGTTTCAAGATGGTCTGCTGCACGTAATCGGCATAGCTCACGCCGGATACTTGTTCAATGACATAGGCAAGCAGAACATAGCCGCTGTTGCTGTACAGGTAGGCGCTATCGGGTTCGAATTTCAGCGTTTTGTGCCGAATTTCCTCAACGGTTTCTTCCAATGAAGTCCCTTCGCCCCGGCCAAATGCGGATGGAAGGCCTGAAGTTTGGGATAACAGCATATGCAAGGTGATCTCGTCGCCCTTCGGTATACCCGAAATGTACTTGGAAATGGGATCTTGTACATCCAGCTTCCCTTTTTCCACCAAGCTGAGAATAGAGGCAGCCGTGAAAGATTTGCTCAGTGAAGCGATTCTAGTCTTCTGATCTGGACGGTTCAGCGTCTGTTTATCTGCAAGTCCGTAGCCCTGCCGGAGCAGCACTTCGCCTTTGCGGGCAATCAAAGCCATGCCTGGATACTTGATTTCACGCAGATAACGGTCTACACTGGCGACTTCATTGTCCAGCAGACTTACTTTATCTGTTTCAATATTAACGCTCATCTGTCCTGAAGCCATTCGTTGTAGCTTGATGTCGGCTTTCAGCGCGTTTGCCATCAGCCTTACCGGTACCATTAAAGTACCGTTAACCGTTCTGGAACTGACACTGGAGGCCAGATGATCATGGTTAACCGTAATGGATTCACTGCCAGCTTGATGAACCAGCTTGTCTCGTCCATAGGTAATGGTTGCCGTTTTGGTAGAGGTGCTCCATTTCAAGGTACCTTTAACGGAATTAACGACGTCCCGAAGTGGTACAAACGTAGTTCCTTTAATGATCAGCGGTTCGTTCTTCCAGGATTGTTGCTCACCATTAACTTCAATATGAACGGTCTGGCTCAGCGTTGCTGCCGTTGCAGCTGCGCCGAATTGACCCAGAACAGGACCGGTAACCAAAATGAGTGCAAACAAGATGCGGAAAATGGATGAATACATAGGGACAATCGGTCGTTTCCATTGAGACTTGCGTAAGATTCGAATCCTCTCCTTCCAATCGTTTCATGAATAACCAGCTTATGAGCATTGTAAACGATCTCGCAGAGGGGGTCAAAATGGACATGAGCATGGAGTGTTTCATTATCCTAACAAAAATAATTAAAATTCGAATTAATTTAGTATCTATACATAATATTTTTACATCGTTTGTCCGATAAAAAGAGGGGTGAAGATTATGATGGGGGATAGTTAAATGAAGAAAAGGGTTCGAAATTGGTTCACGTTATCCGTAAAGAAACGCCTGATTGCTGCATTGCTCCTGTTCCTGATGGTACCGAGCATTACCGTGGGATGGTTGTCTTATCAAAAAGCAGCTGACCAGGTCAAGGAAGAAATTATTCGTTCCGCACAGGCCAAGACAGAAATGCTGAGTCTGCAAATTAATCAGATGCTGGATATGGAGAAGGATAACGCTGCGCAGATCGCGGCGGGTATTACTTCCAACGATATTATCAATAAATCCCCTGCACTTCAAAGGCAGATGGACCGGATGTCTGAGAACCACCAAGAACTGGGTGTACTTACCGCAGGAGCTGAAGATGGCAGCTGGATGAAATCCCCTGATCCTGGGGAACAGATCTATGATCCACGGGAACGCAGTTGGTATAAGATGGGGATGTCACAGGATGAACCTATTATTTCGGACACCTTCCAGTCCGTAACCACAGGAGAATGGGTGGTAACGGCAGCAGCCAAGCTGGCTGATGGCAAAGGGGTATTCGGGGCGAATGTGAGTCTCAACCACTTGAAGGAATCTGTCAATCAGATACATATCGGTGAAAAAGGAAAACTGTACATGCTGGATAACGGCGGGAAGTTCCTGTTCCATTATAAGATTGAATCCGGTGTGCAATCCAATGAGAGCTACATTAATGAGATGTATGCGAATGACAGAGGAACCGTAAAGTATACATATGATGGACATGAAGTGGAGGCTGTGTATTATACGAATCCGATAACCGGTTGGAAAATTGTTGGTGAGATGCTTCCTTCCGAAGCGGATGACGCCGTAAGACCAATTATGATCCGTACATTATCCATTGTAGGCGTTTCGTTGATCATCGGTATTATTCTGCTCGTGTTCATTATCCGTAGCATTCACCGTCCATTATCGCAATTAACACAGGCGGCAGCCAAAGTAAGTGCGGGTGATCTGACCGTTCGGGTAGGGTTACAGCGTCGGGATGAGTTTGGACAGCTTGGAGACAGCTTCGATACCATGACTGCTTCGCTCCGCAATGTCCTTGGAGAGGTGCATGATACGTCAAGTCAGCTGGCAGCATCTTCTGAGGAACTGATGGCGAGTTCCGAGCAGACCTCCAAGGCAACAGAACAGGTTGCTGAACTGATGCAGGATGCAGCAGTAGGAACGACTTTGCAAAACGACAGCCTTGCTGCTACAGGTCAACTCGTTGGAGAGATGTCTATTGGGGTCAAAGAAATCTCATCAAGTGCCGAAGACGCAGCTCGCATAGCTGGTGAAGCATCAACCAAGTCCGAAGCGGGTATGGTTACAGTGGAAGAAGCGGTTGCACATATTCAACAGGTAAACGACGAGAGCAGGGCTATGGCTGTGGTTATTGAGGATCTTCGGGCGAAAAATGGAGAGATACTGGAGATCGTGGCCGAAATTACGGCCATCGCCAAGCAAACGAACATCCTTGCATTGAATGCCTCTATTGAAGCGTCAAGAGCGGGTGAGCAAGGGCGCGGTTTCGCCGTGGTTGCCAATGAAGTTAAGGCACTGGCTTACAGTTCGGGTACTTCAGCAGAGCGTATTAATGTACTGATGCATGAGATGCAGGAGAAAACGAATGCAGTACAATCCACCTTTGCCCGTACAGGAGAAGGTATGGTGAAGAGTTCGCAGATGATTACGGAAGCCGGAGAGGCCTTCCATAATATTCGTAATGCCGTGCAGTTAGTGGCTGCACAAGCTGGTGAAGTATCCATCGCTTCCCGTCGGATTGATGGAGGCATGGGTCATGTGACCAAGGCAGTAAATGACACCATTGTTCTATCTAACAAGATTGCTTCAGGAACCGAAGATGGTTCGGCAGCTGCTCAGGAGCAGTTGGCAACAATGGAAGAGGTAGCAGCATCCTCGGCTGCATTGTCACGTATGGCTGAAGATCTGCAAAGCTTGATTGAACGCTTTAAGTTATAACAGAAGCGCTAACGAACCTACCGCGTCTTAATAGACAGAAAATCTAGGAATGTAACATTTAACAAATTTCAGTAACGTTATTTCGTCATGATAGGGTGTTTAGAACCTCAAATTAGACCCAATCGGCGAAATAACGTCTCTGTGATTCGTTAGACCTCGTACCTGGGTGAATCGAAGCGGATAGCGTGTGCTCGATTCATTAGAATAAAATAACGCTGAACAAGGGGTGTCCTCCGTCATGCTGATGACTTGGGGACACCCCTTTTTGTATTGGAGCGTTCTCCATTCGTTTTTATTAAAGACATACATAGGTTACTGTTGATTGACAAAATGTAAACAAAAATATAAAATGTCTATAAATAAACAAACAAATAAACAGATGTTGGCGAAAAAGTTTTTCAACTTATAAATATGCTCAAAGGAGTCCCATTCAATGAAATCATCGGAATCAATGTTGCAAACAGCCTCGCTGGAAGAGATCAAACGTGGATATGTGGAGGAAGGGCCAGCATACGTATGCGTCTGCTGTGGCTATAGGACGGAAGTGGGCATCATCTATCCAGAAGAGGGTGTGCTCTATGAAGCAGCACGCTATATGCGTGTCCATATCGAGAAAATCCACGGCTCGGTATTCGAATATTTGCTGGAGCTGGACAAAAGTGTGACCGGATTATCGGATGTCCAGCGTGGCTTGCTGGCCCAATTCTATGAAGGCAAGAAAGATCCCGAGGTACAGAAAGCACTTGGCATAGGGAGTGCTTCCACGATCCGCAACCATCGGTTTGTACTGAAGGAGAAGGAGCGGCAGGCCAAGATATTTCTGGCACTGATGGAGCTTCTCAAAAGTAAAGATACCCATGCTCCAGCGGAGTGGGTGTCCCCTGTTAAAAGTCATGTGCATAAGATTCATTCCGACTCATTTGATATTTCAGAACAGGATCGGGTGAAGGTGCTGAAAAAGTATTTTTCGCAGGGAACGGATGGTCCGCTGATTACTTTTCACATGCAGCAAAAGCATAAATATATCGTGCTCACCGAGATTGTCAAACGATTTGATCCAGAACGCAAATATACCGAGAAACAGGTCAATGAGCTGCTGAAGAAAGTCTATGACGATTACGTCGAAATACGGAGGTACCTGATTGACTACGGCTTGATGGAACGTGAAGAAGACGGTAGCCAATACTGGCTGGCAAGCACAACAGATCAGCGTGGTAAAGACAACAAACGGGGACGTAAAGAATCCAAAACGCAGACAGATGCAGAGAAAGGGGAGAAAAATGAAATGAACCGCCGTAAAGAACTGCAAGAACAGGCCAAGGAGGTCAAGACCGAAGCAGGGGTATATCAGATCCGCAATGAGCACAACGGCAAAGTGTATCTCGACAGCACACTTAATCTGAAAACCCTTAATGGTCAGAAGTTTATGCTGCAGATGGGTAGCCATCTCAATCGCCAGTTGCAGGCGGAATGGAATGAGTATGGAGAGAATGCCTTCATGATCGAAGTGCTGGAGAAATTGAAAAAAGAAGACAGCCCCTATTATGATCCCAAAGATGCATTAGCCAAATGTTTGAATCGCTGGTTTGATCAGCTTGAGCCGTATGGGGATCAAGGGTACCATGGAGATAAAAAGGAATCCGGTAAATAAGTGATCCATTTCATCTAAAAACACGACATGACAGAAAAAGTCCCTTTGCCGCTATGATGGCAAAGGGACTTTTATACGTTGAAGACCAATGTCTACCTGTGTTTACCTGAACACGATAACCTATTTATCGACATGAAGCCGGTTTACAGCTTGAACTGTTCCACGAGCTTTTGCAGCTTATGGGCCAAGTGGGCGAGAGAATCAGCAGAAGAGGAAATCTCCTGCATGGAGGCAACCTGTTCCTCCGTGGCTGCAGAGATGTTCTCCGTTCCATCGGCATTTGTTTCCGAAATGGTGTGAATCTGATCAATGGATTGTACGACTTCGGCTGTGCTTGCAGACATCTGCTGTGAGGCGGCTGCAATGTTCTCAAGCTGCTGGTTGACGACCCCGACGGCCTGACTAATCTGTGCAAAAGCTTCATCTGCAAACTGAACGGCACGAATTCCGTTGCTTACATCCTGTTTGCCCACTTGTACATTCTGATTGGCCATTAGAATCTCCTGTTGAATCGATCCAACCATCTCTACAATCTTCTGGCCGGACAGACTGGATTGCTCCGCGAGCTTGCGAACCTCGCTGGCAACAACGGAGAAGCCGCGTCCATGCTCACCTGCACGAGCTGCTTCGATAGAAGCATTGAGAGCAAGCAGATTGGTTTGTGCAGCGATGTCTGTAATGACAGATACCATCTCGCCAATGGATGTGGAATGTTGCCCAAGTCGCTCTGCCGTCTCTGCCATACTTTGCACGAAGCGACTGACGGAATCCATCTCGGAAACGGCCGTCTGCATGGTGGCATTCCCTTTATCCGCGAGCTCACTTGCTTGCATGGCAGCCTCGGATACTTGCTGTGTACTGTTCGTTACCTGTCCCACACCTCCGGCCAGCTCATTCATCTGCTGCGCCGTATGCTTGAGGCTGGTCGCTTGTTTCTCAAGTCCAGCTGCGGCCTCTTCTGTAATCAGGGCGACCTGCTCTGTTGCTTTGGTTGTCTCGGATGAGTTGACTGCCAATTGTGTTGAAGAGGCGGTTAACTCGTCAGCCGTGTGACGGACATCCTGAATGACGGTTCGCAGGGATTCGCTCATCTTATTAAAGCTGGTGCTCAGCTTCCCGAATTCATCCTGTCCCAATACAGCAACCTCGATGGTCAGATTACCATCACTAATTTCGTTCGATGCCTTCACCAAGCGGTTTAGCGGTCTGGTGATCGACTGGACAATCCAGAAAATAATGATGGAGCTTATTGCAATTGCAATTGCTATAACAACAAGTGTGGTATACAGAATTGGACGGACAGATTCCGTCACTTCATTACTGTCAATGACACCTACCACGGTCCAGCCCGTCATTTCATTGGTGGAGAAAAAGGCGTGTTCTTCGTTTCCGTTTAGCGTATAAGTTAGACTTCCGTTTTTCTTTGCAAAAATATCTTTATAGGGTGCCATGGTTCCTTCGGTTCCCGGTTTTTCGATAGGATGTACGATGATTTTATTGGTATTGTCGATGATATAGACATAGCCCTTCTCCCCGATCTTGGTTGAGTTAACCGTCTGGGAGAGGCTTTCAAGTGACAGGCTGACAGAGACAACACCGTGGCCATCCGCTGAAGTCTGGGCTACCGAAGCAACAACATTGCCGGTATTGCTCGATATGTAAGGAGTGATTACGGTAGGGACATCTTTGTTCTGTGTAGCAGCTTGATACCAGGGACGTTCGCGTGGATCATAGCCTTCTTTGTTCACTGCAGTTACAGGGGAATTAATATAGACGCCTTGATCGGTACCGATGGAGGCAAGTTCCACATCGCTATGGGTTTCTTTATAAGCATCGAGCAGGGTGCGGATAGTCTCTGTTTCATCGCCCTGTTTCGGTCCAACGTTGCCTGCATCCAGCTGGCTTGCCAGGAAATCTACATTTTTACGTGTAGCCCCAATGATCTGGTCAATGGTCTGATTCAGTACATTTACACTGCTGCTCGCGTTCTCATACATTTTCTCTTCAACCTTGGCATCGGCAGTTTGGAAGGAAATAATGCCTAGACTAATCGTCGGAATGAGCAGCACAATGGCAAAGGACAATATCAATTTTTCTCTCATCTGTAGCGTTCTTGTAGTCCCTTGTTTACGAATCTTCTTCACACACATTCCCCCTCTGTGTAACCCATCCCTATGTCTGGTGGACAAGTTCAATCTGGTAAAAGATATTTCGTTCCATCCTTTCCAGATGTTTCTGGTGTTATCGTATGACAAAATTCGAGTTTATTCAACATGAATTATGATTTTTGTGAAAATATTTTTTGGTTGTATAGGTATTTAGGATTACATCTACTCTGTGAAAAGAAATCATCTCTCCCCGAAGGTCTCATCTTGTGGTATATTTCTGAATTAATGTGATTTGAATGATGCTAATGCTTAAGGTATGTACCTGGTCATGTCGAATACACAGAGAAGCTGTCTTCATGAAGGATGAATCCGAATGGGTATACATCGATATATATCGGTTTATGGAGACAGAAATTGGAGAGGGGGTACATCGGAGTTGAACCAAACTGCATTACAAACATCCGGACAGGGGAAGACAGAAGAGGTCCCGGATCAGGCTACATTCATGCAAGGGGTCAAGGATTGTATCCCAACCCTGCTTGGATATTTAAGTATCGGCTTTGCAGCGGGTGTCATTGAAATGACGGCAGGCCTCAGCCTGGCGGAAACAGCTCTGCTCAGTCTGATTCTATACGCTGGATCAGCCCAGTTTATTGCCGCAGGCATGCTGGCTTCTAATGGGTCAGCGACGGCTATTATGTTCACCATATTTTTCGTGAATCTTCGCCATCTGCTGCTTAGTGCAGCTGTATCACCGTATTTTCGTCATCTGACGCCGCTTAAAAATATGTGGATTGGCTCGCTGCTCACGGATGAGTCTTTCGGAGTAGCAATGACACGTGCCATTGGCCGGAAGACGCTGAGTGAACGCTGGATGCATGGTCTGAACATTACAGCATATCTGAATTGGTTCGTGGCGAACATGGCGGGGGCTTACTTTGGACGCTGGATCACCAATCCCGAGCGGCTTGGACTAGATTTTGCCTTGCCTGCGATGTTTATTGGTCTGGTTGTGCTTCAGTTGATGCAGCGCAAAAACAAAAAATTGCACATGAATGTGGCGATCATCGCCGTGGTCTGTGTAATCATCGCCAACATGGCTTCGCTAGGCAGCATGAGTATCATTGTGGCTGCGGTCATTGCGGCAACGATGGGAGTGGTGATGGAACGATGGAAGTAAGATGGGATGTATTCTGGATCATCATGGGTTCGGCTCTGTTAACGTTTATCCCGCGTGTGCTGCCACTTATGCTGTTTAGTAAAATACAGATTCCGATGTGGCTGCTACGATGGCTTGAATATGTACCTGTGGCGGTGATGTCGGCCCTGATTGGGCAGGAGTTGTTTATGTCGGACAACCAGCTGGTGCCGATTATGCATAATGCGGCCCTGTGGGCAGCTCTGCCAACGATTGCAGTGGCCATCTGGACTCGGAGTCTGCTCGGAACGGTACTTGTCGGTATGGTTGCGATGATGATTTTGCGTTACTTGATGGGGTCATGATCTGGCAGAGGTGTTCTGAAAACGCTATTTTCTATTGAGGCCGAAAGGAATAAAATGGAGACTGAGGTGTTCATTTTTTATTTTACATTTTACATAGAGGAAGGAACGGTTTCGATTATGAGTACAAGTCCATCCGTTGTATTGTTTCAGGGAGACTCGATTACTGATGGGGGAAGATCACGCAATGATGATCCGAATCATTTTCTCGGTCATGGCTATGCGTATCTGATCTCAAGCAAACTGGGTGTGGAGCTGGCAGGTAAGCAGCCAACATTTTACAACAGAGGAATCAGCGGAGATCGCGCATCGGATCTGTATGCACGCTGGAATGAGGATACGATTAGTCTGAAGCCAAACCTGATCAGCATCCTGATTGGGGTCAATGATGCCTGGCGCACCATGAACGGTGAACCTAGTGGTGTTACGGATCGTCTCGGACGAGCATACCGCCACTTGCTTGAAGAGACGCGGGAAGTATTGCCGCATACCGGACTTGTTTTAATGGAGCCTTTTATTTTGAAAACCGGAGCTACAGTGGAGCAATGGGAATTCTGGCAGGAGCGTATCGGTGTGTATCAGTATCTGGTCCGCGAACTCGCTGATGAGTTTGGGGCTGTGTGGGTGCCGTTGCAGCAAACGTTCAACGATGCGCTCGCACAGGCGGACGCAGCTTATTGGTTATGGGATGGAGTGCATCCAACCGCGGCAGGTCATGAGCTGATCGCACGTCAGTGGCTGTCTGTTGTACAGAACTCTCCGCTCGCAATTGTGTAACTTGTAATTTGCTACAACGGAACACAGATGGGATTTTGGTAGCATTCCATTGGCGAAGAGTTCTTGAGAAATGAGGAGAGAGAGTTTGGGGTGTAACGATCTCCTCTTGCGCAACACTTTTCGATAATAATCGGAAAATTGAATATTATTGTAGAAAATCCATATCATTCCGCAACTATTTTGTTGCTGACAGCGTTCTAAATAGAGTGGAGGATGAGCTTGTAATGAATCAAGTGGAAGTGGTGAAACTTTAATTTTAAAACCGAGGTGTATAATGAAGAAATCCATACTCATGTTATTGTTTAGCGCACTGATATTTTTATTAATTCCAGTTCAGAGTCACGCAGCAACCAATCAAACCAAAATTATTCTAGATGGGCACGAACTAAATCTACCTAATGACGTGGAAGTTGTTAATGTGCGAAACAATGTCATGATTCCCATCCGAGTAGTGGCTGAGAACTTGAAATTCAGTGTGAACTGGGATCAAAAAACACAAAACGTACATATTCAACAAGATTCTAATGCAATTTCGTTAACCGTTGGTAAACAAGAGGCTTTAGTAGAAAACAGCACCGTGAACCTTAATATTGCTCCGCAAATGATCAAAAATACGGTGGTCGTTCCTATTCGTTTTGTTAGTGAAGAAATGGGTTTGAAAGTTGGCTGGAATAACAAAGACAAGATTGTTACGCTAACTAGCACCCCTTCACTCCCAACCTCTCCCACTAATGGCAGTGGGAATGAAGCAACAACTAACCTGATTCACGAATTAAACTATACCAATAATCAACTTGTTGTCTCATTGGAGCGTGAAATTACTCCAGTCATAACAACACTAAAGAATCCTGACCGAATCGTCGTGGATTTCCCCTCTACCAACTTCGGTAATTTGGGACAAGTACCCTCTGGAGGCTCCATGGGGAGGTTAGACACTAGCGACTTTCCAAATGTTACTGAGATACGTTATTCTCTTTTCAAAAATGATCCGGCTCAGGTTCGAATCGTGATTGAATTAAACAATGTAAGTTCGGTTAATTATAATCAACAAACTATTGCTGGAAAATTCATCCTTGATCTGAGTAAGTTAAACGATCCGACAACCGCAACTCCTGTCACTGGTGGCAAAAAAATAGTCGTTATTGATCCAGGACACGGAGGCAGTGATCCGGGTACAATAAGTTTTACACAAAAACATGAGAAGCATTTTGCCCTTGCTTTGGGCCTTAAAGTTCAGGCTCTCTTGCAACAAGAATCGGATATAGAAGTGATTATGACTCGTGAAACGGATATCTACCCTACACGACCGGAACGAGTTAAACTTGCCAATGATCTTAAGGCAGATGTGTTTGTATCTATTCACGGGAACAGCGTAACCTCTGCTCCCCAAGTTTCGGGAACCGAGACATATTATTACCAACGTGCAAGCAGTAAAGAGCTTGCAGACATTATTCATAAAAATTTGATCAAGGCTATGGGATTTAAAGATCGCGGCTCTAAGAACGGTAACTATCAAGTCATACGAGAAACCACAATGCCTGCCGTCCTTCTGGAAATCGGATTTTTAAGTAACCAGATTGAGGAAGAGGCTATGATGTTAGAGAGCACTCAAAACAAGGCAGCTCAAGCCATCGTAGATGGGATAAAAGAGTATCTGAAGTTATAAGTCTGTGCAAGTGAAAAACTCAAGAGGATGTGCGTCTATGAAAAAAGGAATTCATCTTGCTATCGTCATCTGTGCCATAAGTTTATTAACCGTAGGTTGTGGTAGCAAGCCTACTACATCTAGTCCAGTGCAAGGCTCTAGTCCTGCAAATACTGCACCGACACCAGCAGCTAATGAGGAACAAGACAGCGAGCAATCTCAAAAAATTCAGGTTTTTTACGCGGATGATCAACTACTACAACTTGAAAAAAGTACAAAGGAGATTACTTTTGAAGATGACTCCGACAAATACAGCAAGACGTATGCCGCCCTTCAAAGTAACGATCAATCCGAGCTGATCCCCTTGTGGACTAACATTGATTTACTTTCATCCACATTTGATCAAGGAAAATTGACGTTAGATGTGCATATTCCAGATGAAGCGAGATTAGGAGCTGGAGGAGAGGTTCTAGCCCTCGATGCGTTGAAAGAAACTTTTTTTCAATTTGACGAAGTAAGCAGTATTGATCTGCTTGTTGACGGAAATGCAACGGACAGTTTAATGGGTCATGCGGAATTAGAGCATCCACTAAACCGTGAATAACATTCCTACACCCCATACAAAAACAGCCGAATTGTGTATTACAATCGGCTGTTTTTGTATGTAAATTCGATAGTATTGGATAATTCTTCAAAAAAGATCTGAAATCCGGTAAAATGAAATCGATTACATGTTAATATTTGTATGGCATTCCATGAGCGAAGAGTGGTGAATCCAGTGGGAGATTCGATTCACGAAATAAGTAATGCTAAAACAATGGGCTGGCCGGATGATCTGCGCATTCAGCAGGTGATCCATCAGAAGATGAATGATAGGCGTCAGGATCAACACAAGAATCAACAACAGAGGGAGCAATGTTACCCAAATGTAGTGGATTCCCTAAGTGCCGACAGACTCATAGAGAAGTTATCCCGGCCTGAACTGGCTACTCTATACACGGACTTGAAGGCTTATGGTGAACGTGCTTTGAACGAACCTATGCCTTCCTTGTCCTTCCGTCTATATAGACAGTTCAGCGATACGGGTGAGAGGAAAGCCTATGAGGAGGCATATTTCGATCGAAGGGGTCGGCTGGCGGCTGTGGCGATGCTGGCATTGAACTCTGCTACGCCGGATGCCCTACATGCACTCGAAGATATGTTGTGGGACGTGTGTGGTGAGTATTCGTGGTGCCTGCCCGCGCATCTGGGTACGGGAAAGGCAGACCAGGTGCATGGAAACATTGATCTGTTTGCCGCAGAGACTGTACATATGTTGGCCGAGATTGTGAAGATCCACGCCCAACGGCTGGATCATCTTGTGATAGAGCGAATCAGGTTCGAAGCAGAGCGGCGAATCTTCACCCCGCTTTACCGGGAACAGCGGACATTCCACTGGCAGACAGCGGATCACAACTGGTCCGCGGTTTGTGGTGGATGCTGTGGTATGGCGGCATTGTTATTGCTGGAGGATGAGTCCACACTGCGGGAATCGATCTGTCAAACAGTCAACTGTATGAAGGCATTCCTGAGCAGTTATGGCGAGGATGGCGGCTGTGCCGAAGGCATGGGGTATTGGGTATATGGCTTCGGTTATTTCACTTATTATGCCGAGATGCTTTATGAGTACAGTGAGGGTGAGCTGGATCTGCTGCTGACAGGTTCGAACATAGCGGCGATCGCAGCCTTCCCACTGCGAGTTCACCTGTCAGGCGGGGTATTTGTGAATTATTCGGATAGTGCCGAACAGGAAGAGATCCCTTCAGGATTACTTTCCCTGCTGGCATCCCGGGTAGGGTTGCTGGTTAATCTACCGCTTCGTATTCCATTGCTTACGGATGATCCCTGTCATCGCTGGGCTCATATGTTGCGAAACGTGATGTGGAGCGATCCGGCATTATACGGGGATGAACGGGCATCTGCACAAGTTGAACAAGGGTTTATTTTCTATAATCTGGGCTGGATGATTGCAAAGGGCAAGCTGGATAATCCGGGTACACAACGTGCGGATGTCGAACCTGTTTATGTGGCTTTTTCCGTTAAAGGCGGGCATAACGATGAACCCCATAACCATAATGATCTGGGGCAATTCATTATCCATTGCAGCGGCGAGAACATCCTGTGTGATCCAGGAGCGGGATTGTATACACAAGCTTACTTTGCACCAGGAAGAGAGCAGTTGTTCCACATCTCGTCATCCGGGCACAGCGTTCCGTTGATTGAAGGTCGGGAGCAAAGCTATGGTCGGCAAGCACAAGCCCGTGTGATAGAGGTACAGTTGGCAGAGAACGGTAGTGAACTGGATTCCACATTGGATCTGACGGCTGCATACCCTGAAGCCTCTTCATTGGCTCGTTATACACGCCGTCTTCACTGGAGAATTGCTCCCGATGCTGACAGGAATGGTGCAGAAATGTTTCTGATTGACCGGTTCCAGTGGAAAAAGAGGGTGTTGTCTTCTGCTGTACAATCTTCGGTGGGCGATTCAGATGCAGGATATTCCATGGTGGTGGAGCGATTTATGAGCAGAGTTTTGCCTGAACTGGTGAATACAGGGAAGCTTCAATGGCAGGGGGCACATGCGAAAGTATATATGGATTATGATGCAAGCCGATGGCAAGCTCATATAGAGACGATTAATACGGAGGATCATGATCATAATCCCGTCACATTCTATCGGACTTCTCTGGCTTGGCGGGGAATATTGGACAATTGCAGTGAGAGCACCGACGGGTCTGGTCTGCTGGAAACGGTATGTGAGGTGCGCTTCACGATTGAACCGAAAAAATGCGAAACGGAGGTGAACATGAATGAGTGAATATACGTGCAAATCAACTTATCCATGGAAAGATGCCCTCGAAAGTTACCGTGTACTGGCAGAGCAGGCGGGGCCCGCTCCTTCAGATGGTTGGAATCAGGCTCGCAAGCTGGCACTTGTTGAGAATGTTGTGCGCGCTTACACCCCTTATCAGGATAAGGACGGCGCTATTATTGATCCGTTCTCAGCGGTTGAGCGATATTATTCGACGCCGGCTTATGCAATGGCTGCGGCTGTCCTTGTTCAGGCGGGCCGAACAGACCTGCTTGATTCAGCAGCGTTGGCTCTATCACATAGCATTAATGCTGTAGTGGAGGGATGTGCACCGGATCATCACCCGGATTTTTTCCCTGTGCTGATGATGAGAGCTTACATGCTGTTGAAGCCGCATCTGCCTGTGCAAGCGAGGACCTGGGCGGATGCCCTGAGGAAGATACAGCCTGAGCAAGATTATGTATTTACGATGAGCAAAATGAACAATCCCAATCGCATGATTAACTGGAATGCCATTATGATATCCGGGGAATATCTGCGCTGGAAAGAAGAACTCGCCAGTGAGGGCACCGGGTGGATGGATCGTTATCTCGATCGGTATCATCTGCCACGATTCACGAAGCTTGGACTGTATCGGGATGGGCCGTTGGACCGTCCAAACTGTCCATTTTCCTATGATATAGCGACCCGTTATCACCTGGGCGTCATGCTTGAAGCGGGATATGACGGAGCATGTGCTGATAAGCTGCAGGAGCATTTGCGTCATGGTGCATTCAGCTCACTGCTTACACTGTCCCCACTGGGAGAGATCCCGCCGCGTGGTCGCAGCTCCCAGCATCAATGGAATGAGGCGGCTGCGGCCTACGTATGTTCCACTTACGCAACACAGGCCTTGCAGGCTGGAGATCGGGTGATGGCTGGGGCATTCGCACGCGCGGCCAATCTGTGTTTTGCTGCCGTGGAGCGCTGGAAGATGGAAGATGGACGTTTGAAGATTGTTCGCAACGAGTATACACCTGAGGCACGCCATGGGTACGAGATCTATACAAATCACACAGGCTATAACCTGTGGACGGCCGCAGCACTGGCCCATGCCTGTCTCAGTGATCCTGGTGATGATGTGACTGGAATGTACCTTCCTTCCGAGGTAGGCAGCCGGGTGTTGCAGACAGATGGATGGTTCGAAACGATGATCGCTACTGTACCGGGTCAGCAATTGGTTCTGCACACAGCCATGAATGATCCTTACACCGTTCCGGGTCTAGTGCGGATTCAGCAGTCGGGATTACCGGGTCTGATTGGTCCATCTGCCGCTGGACATGTGCAATCTGGATTCACGGAGTTTGCTGAAGGGGAGATCAATCCCCTAAGCTACTGCCCTGCCTGGAAGACACCAGATGGCGTATGGCACAGTCTTGCAGAGGGTATTCCGTCTGGCGAGGTCTATGATCGGGATGCCGGAATTAATCCTGCCGATGGTGGGGGTTCGATTGGGATTGAAACGTTAGACCCACAGGAAGAGTCCAGGTCAGGATACGCGGGAGTAGAAGAGGAAGAGCCTCCTCAGGCCAATGAGTTTGTGGTGACATGGCGAGGTCCGCTGCCTGGGTTAGAGGCACTGCATACCCGTTATGTACAACAGCAGGACTTGCTAACTGTGACGTATGAGTTCGAAGGTGAGATTGAGGCAGCAGGAGCACTCATTCCGCTGATGTTCAGTGATGGCCGTGAGCAGGCTGTTATTACGCATACGAATCATAGTGTACGCAGCGAGTATCAGGGAGCTTATGCCGAATCGTCAGCGCTGGATGAAGGGGTGGTAATTCAGATGAAGGAACAGTCGGTGGCTTCTCGTAATGGATTGCTCAAAGAAGCAAGGATGGAACGAAGCGGTAGCCAGAGTATAACGTTCACGATCAGGTTGGATGAGGTTACATGAATTCGTCCAGGCTGATGATGCATGTAAGGTGAGGGACTACAGGCTCTGGATCAGATATATATGGGGAGTGATCCGTAGTCGGGCTGGTAAAGATGTGGAGAAAAACAGGGTGATGAAGAACTGAACGTCTAGAAAAGATGTCTGGTAACCATTAGAGGAGGCAATGTTCATGAATACATCAACGTCGGTGAAATGGCTCGAAGAAGCGTGGCGGCAGGGAGCGGCCAAAACCATTCGCAACGCGAAGCGTATCAAGGATACATTTCCGCACACCGCCCCGCAGGGGAGGTATGATCGAAATGATCCCGAGTGGTGGACGGCCGGTTTCTGGCCGGGATTGTTATGGCTTGTCTATGGGGAGTCGCCGGAAAACGAAGCTGTCGCTCCGTTATATCGTATTGCCGAGAGCTGTGAGCGGCAATTGGAGGGTTGTCTGCGTGATCCCGAATCGGTGGATCACGATCTGGGGTTCATCTGGCTGCTTAGTGGCGTAGCCAACTACCGCCAGACAGGCAGCGCAGATGGACGGCGGCGGGGAATGCTCGCCGCCAACCTGCTTGCTGCCCGCTTCCATGTGCGCGGCGAGTTTATCCGCGCCTGGAACTTCAGCTCGTCAGCAATGGATACGCGCGGCGTAGCCATCATTGACAGCATGATGAACCTGCCGCTGCTCTACTGGGCATCCGAGCAGAGCGGCGACCCCCGCTTCCGCTGGCTGGCGGAAGCGCATGCGGACACCGTGGCGCGCGAATTCGTCCGCGCTGACGGGTCCATCTGCCACGTGGTGGAGTTTGATCCACACACGGGGCAGAAGTTGCGCGAGCATGGCGGGCAAGGCCATGCTCCAGGTTCCGCCTGGGCGCGGGGCACCGCCTGGGCGTTGCACGGGTTTGCGCTGTCTTTCCGGTATACGGGCGAAGCCCGCTATCTGGAGACAGCGGAACGTGCGGCCGATTTCTTCCTCGCCATGCTTGGCGAAGAGATCGTGCCGGTGTGGGATTTCCGCGCACCTGCCGAGCATCAGGTGGCGTGGGACTCGTCCGCTGCGGCGATTGCCGCCAGCGGTCTGCTGGAGCTGGCGAAGCTGTCGCCACGCGGTGAAGAATATGCAGCCGCAGGGGAACGAATCGTTCGCGGCTTACATGAGAACTACAGCTCGGGCGGGGCGGCAGCGGAAGAAGGACTGATTATGCAGGGAACGGTGCATTACCCGGAAGGGCGAGGGCTGAATGTGCCGATCATATACGGCGATTATTTCTATATGGAGGCATTGGCGAAGCTGCGTGGACGTCCGGGCTTATTTTAGACATAGGGATCTAGGAACAAAACACATCGGGCAGTAAGTATACATGAGGGTGTGCAATTCACAATTCACGATACAGCTGTTCGAGTGTGCTTTGCCTCCTGGCTGGAAAATGGGATTTCCTCAATGGAGGCGGAGCACACTCGAAAATGCTGCTGAATGGAAGAGGGCACCTTAACCGTCACAAGAATGATGTTTCATTAAGATAGGAACTATGCTGAATATCGGATTGGGGCGGACCATAATTGGCTGCGACCAGGTCTATTTTCTATTGGAAGGAGTGCGTCTCAGAATAACGAAGTCGGCTGAAGATTGATCGGGATACCGCTGAGGGATAATCTCCTGTACTTTGAAGTCGGGATAGTCGAGCAGATAATCAAACAGATTGCGGTCCTGGATCGTGTCGATCCCCGGATTGCCGTTTTCTTTCAAACGAGTGTACAACACAACCCACTCTGCCGAAGTGTGCAGGATGTCGTAGAGTGTATTGCGAAAATCGGTTTCATCCGTAATATGGTACAGCACATCCAGACAGACGGTAAGATCGGCTTTCAGGAAGCCGCGGTTAATCCACAGACCTGGTGTATACAACATGAAGCTCTTGGAGGCATCGTTGGCAAACTTGGAGGCACAGAGCCGTACTGAGGATGCTGCCACATCCATGCCCAGGTACTCACCGTAATTCATATACTGCAGTTGGTTCCCATCCCCACAACCAAACTCAATGACGCTGGAAATGCTCTCACGTTGAATTAGCCCGTTGACCACTTCTGCCTTAAATTCAGCCAGTACGCCATACGAACCCCTTCCCGATGTCTCGCCTGAGCGATACGTTTGCTCCCAATATCCTTTGTAATCAAAAGGCTGCCGCATGTTTTTCCCCCGATCGGTTGAAATGAATTCCAGAATTGTCACTATACATAGGTTATGCGGAATGTGTACGGGTATGAATTGTTTGAAATGTGAGTATTTTGCATAAATCCCTAGAGCGTCTTCCAATCATCAAGATATAGATCGAAATGATCCTGTTCGTCTATTTCTTGTACACGTTAGCGATAGAAATCGAATTATGCAAAATGAATGTAACTAATCCGTTGAATGAATTCCCACTAAATTCCCTGAATATTTCCTGAAAACCTAAACATCTGGAAAGAACTTGCCGACATTAAACATAAGGAAAAAAATGATGATAATCGGGGGGAAATGATGTTAAAGCCAAGATTGACCAAGTACATGGTGATGATGCTGGTGTTGATGCTGAGTATTTCCAACGTAGGCTTGGCCGCTGCGGCAGATAAAGAACTGTCCAAAATTGTGGTTTCCAAGAATGAAATGTCGCTCGAAGTGGGTGATTCCGGTGCCGTTACAGTGACAGGTGTATATTCTGATAATACATCGTCGAACGTAACGATCAGTACAACCTGGAGTAGCCAAGATACTTCGGTAGCAACTGTATATAATGGTGCAATCACAGCCAAAAAAGAAGGTACAGCAACGATTACGGCAGCTTATCAGGGCCAGAGTCAGTCCGTTCAGGTGAAAGTAACCAAGAAGGTCAAAGCCCTTTCCAAAAACGTGCAAAGCCTTGATTTGCGCACCGGAGACACGAAAGAAATTATTTTGACAGCAACCTATAGTGACAATGAGACAAACAAGGAAGCATCTAGTATCGCAGAATGGTCTACCAGTGATGAGAAGGTTGCTACCGTTGTGAACGGTAAAGTAACTGGACAAAGTGCAGGTATAGCCGTCATTACTGCCAAAGTCGGCAGCCAAAGCGTGACAGTGGATGTTAACGTTGAGGTTGTTAAACGTGTGGATGTGGACAAGAAACAGGTCAATCTGTTATTGAACAAAAGCGAGACCGTGAAATTGATGGCCACTTATCCAGATGGTACGACCAAAGATGTAACGGGTCTGGCAGAGTGGACGTCAAGTAATGAAAAAGTAGCTGACGTGTTAAAAGGCGTAATTACAGGATACTCCGCAGGATCTGCGAAGATCACAGCCAAATATGGAACGAAATCCGTATCGGTTGATGTGGATGTAGATCTGACGAGCAAACTGAGTGTGGAGGAACAAAGCCTTTTCTTCCGTTTGACCGGATCTAATAAAACAGCAAATGTAGTATTAACTGCATCTTATCCGAATAGTGCTGATGTGAATGTAACGGATCAAGCGACTTGGACATCGAGCAATGAGAAGGTTGCGACGGTATTCAAGGGACAAGTCACTGCGATTAGCGCAGGATCAACAACGATCAAGGCAACCTATAGTGGCAAAACAGTAGAAATTGCTGTGGATGTAGATACGGCAAGATATTTGGACATCAAGGATGTTAATGACAAACTCGCTATGAGTGTTACCGGTGAGAACAAATCCAAGAAACTGGTAGCCAATGCAGAATATATTGATGCGAGTACAGAAGACGTAACTTCCAAAGCAACATGGACTTCAAGCAACGCAGATATTGTATATGTATCAAACGGAGAACTGATCGCATACAAGTCAGGAACAGCGACCATCACTGCCGCATACGGCGGTAAAACCGTTAAATTTACAGTGAATGTAGACGTGGCAGACAAGTATGAAATGGACAAGAAAAAAGCCTCGGTAGCTGTGAAAGGTACTTTGTCTGTGAAAGTGCTGGCTGTCTACGGTGATACGTCCAAAGACGTATCCGAAGACGCAACGTGGAGCAGCAGCAGCGACAAAATCGCTGAAGTGGATAGCAAAGGTGTTGTAACGGGTATTGCAACCGGTAAGGCCACCATTACAGCCAAAATTGAAGGCAAAACATTAACGCTGCCTGTTGAAGTAGGCATGGCGAGTGGACTGGAAGCTGATCTAAACTTTGTGGTGTTATCCGCCAAGGAAACACAGCAAATTGTGCTAACGGCAACCGATGAGGATGGATTGACACAGGATGTATCCTCGGAAGCCACATGGAAATCAAGCAACTCACGCGTAGCGGATGTGAAAAAAGGCGTGATCACAGCGAACAGCAGTGGTAAAGCTAACATTACGGCTGAGTATGGTTCCCAAAAAGTGACGATTCAGGTTGAAGTGGACGTCATTTCTCGCATCGAAGCATCCGAACCGGTGCTTTCCCTGAAATCGGGGGATACAGCGGATCTTAAAGTTATTGCGTATCTGAGTGACGGTAGCGAACGTGATGTTACGGATAAAGCTGAATGGAAAACCAATAGTTATAAGGTAGCTCAGGTGACTAAAGGTAAAGTGAAAGCACTCAGTTCAGGTAAAGTGAAAATTACAGCCAAGTATGGCAGCAAGTCTGTAACCGTTGCTTTAGAAGTGGATACCTTGAAATATTTGCAAACCGATAAGGTAACCCTGACCATGAAACCTGGGGATAAGGTGACCTTGGTTGCAACAGCAACGTATGACGATGGCAGCGAAGCGAACGTATCCAAACCGGCGCTCTGGAAATCTTCCCGTATTGCGACAGCATCGGTGAAAGATGGCATCATCCAGGCCAATGGCAAAGGTAAAGCAACCATTACCGCGACTTATGCAGGCGTGAAAACAAAAGTAACTGTAGTCGTAGAAGCAAAATAGTTATCTGCAACAACCGTGCCAAGATTTGTAATCCAAAAAGCGGTGATGACAGCTTATATGCTGACATCACCGCTTTTTTTTGAACATGAAAATGAAAATCAATTACATCGAATGAGACAGGACCAACGCACCGTATGCAAAAGCGATCACAATGAGAATGGCCGGATGTAGCTTAGTCTTGGTCATGACCCAGAGCGAAATGCCCGCAATAATCAATGTCTGCCAGATGCCAATGGAATCGGTGGATACCTGGCCGAACTCCCAAGTGAGCAGAATCATGAGTACAGCGATTACCGGCTGCACAAGTAAGGTCATGCCTTTGACTTTAGGTGAAGTGCGATGTTTGTTCAACAAACGAAGCAATAAAATCAATGCGGTTGCAGAAGGAACGATGGTGGCAAAGCTGGCGATAAATGCCCCAAACCAGCCTGCCACGTGGTACCCGACAAATGCAGCTATTTTGGTTGCAATCGGGCCGGGAAGTGCGTTACCAATCGCTAGTACATCACCGAATTGCTCTGTGGTCATCCAATGGTAGTGATTCACTATTTCTTCCTGCATTAGCGGAATGGACGCCGGGCCGCCCCCATATCCCAATATGTTGGCTACGAAAAATCCCCAAAATAATTCCCACCATGTCTGAAGCATCGCTTAGGACACCCCCTTGTCGGAATTGCCCTTGGATTTGAATCGTTGGACCAGATCCAGGTGGAAGACGCCATATCCAAGGAAAACCGCGATCACAATCCCGGGATGGATATCCAGCAGCTGCAACAGTACAAAGGCAATTACGCCAAATATGGCAGCAAAAGCCCTGCCGAGTCCCTTCCAGGCTTTCATGGCGAATTCATAAGCCATCATGCCCAGCATGACAAAAATGACCGGCCGTACGGCGGCTACCATACCTGCCACCACTTTCGACTCGCGCAGCGCGTACATGGAACCGAGCAGAGCAATAATGGCAATGCTTGTCGGCAAAATATGAGCGAGTACGGACACAATGGCGCCCAGCACACCTTTGGTTTTATAACCAAGATATGCGGCCATCTTGGTCGCAATGGGACCCGGCAGGGCATTGGCGATAGCCAAAATCTCACCGAACTCATCATCGCTGACCCACTTGTAACGAGTCACAGCCTCGTAACGGATCAACGGAATAACCGAAGGACCACCGCCATATCCGAGAATTCCGGTTCGTACCATTCCGATGACGAGACCGTTGTAATCTTTCCAACTCATGCTGATTTCCTCCTAGAGTCTCATGCCCATCCGGCTTTTATAACGTTTTAATAACAGCTGTGATTCTACCTTGACGATGCCTGGCATCTTGTATAGCTTCTCCAGCAAGAACTGCTCCATCTCCTCCATATCTGCAAAAATACCATGCATGTGCAGGGTACTCGGGCCTGTCATATGATAGAGGCTGGTGACTGCCGGTTCTTCGTCGAGTTTCTCCGCGACTTCATCGAGGAATTGCGGTTCGACATCAACATTGAAAAAGGCGGAGACCTGAAGCCCAACCTTGCCAGGGTTGATGACTACGGTGAAGCGTTCAATGATCCCTTTTTCGGATAAAGCATTAATGCGCGCTTGAACAGCTACACGCGATAACCCGATCTGTGTACCCAGATCCGTATAGGATATCCGGCTGTTCTGGTGAAGCGCAGCTATAATTTTGCGATCCATCTCGTCCAGATTATACATTTGCGGAATTTCTCCTCCCTTGGAGGAGCGTTTCTCTGACATGGTTGACCACCCTTTTCAATCATTATATAGATTCAAGTAAATACTAAATATTATGGAGATAAATACAATTTGTATGTGGCATTCATAGTTTAATGACGAATCGTAATTGGAGTCAATAGATTTATCGTGAATGTTGAATTTATCTGTTTTCGAGCTTTCATTTTGTCATTTATACCAATCGGGGATGAAGTAGGGGGAGTGGAATACAGTCATCCATTGAAAAAAGACCGTTCACGGAGTCCGTCCGTAAGCAGTCTTCTGCATTGAAGAAATACATAAGATAAGGCATGATAGAGATCACATTCACCGCAAAATCCGGTTATCCATGTTCCCGTTCAGAATGAAATTACTGTGCCAACTTGGGCAGGCAAAGAGTAATTAGCGTACCTACTCCAGGCTCGGAGGTTATCGACAAAGTGCCTCCGGCTCCGCGTGCACGTTCTTCCATGCTGAAGAGGCCAACGCCGTTACCTGCGGTCTTCCCACTGAAACCCGCGCCGTGATCCTCAATTTTGACAACGGTTGTTGCCTCGGAATCTTCTACCGTCACACGAGCTTCAGAAACATCGGCATACTTGGCAACATTGGTTAACGCCTCCTGGATAATCCGGTACATGGCGATCTCCCGGTTCATATCCAGTCGCTTTCGCAAATTACATTCCAGATCCACTTCAATCCCGTAATGGCGGTTGTAATTCTCAATATAGGTACGAATGGCCGGAACAACGCCCAGATCATCCAGTACGGATGGTCTCAGCTCCCATGCCATGCCGCGTACATCCTCCATGATGCCCGTGACCTGTTTCCGCAGTGCTTCGACACCTGGTTGCGGCCCTTCTGCCAGCAGACGATCCATCTGAATGACCAGAGAGAAGAGACTCTGTCCAATCCCGTCATGCAGTTCACGCGAGATCCGGCGGCGTTCCTCTTCCTGAATGTTCATGACCTGAGTCATCATCGTCTGCAACTCGGATTCGACCTGCTTCAGCTTGGTCACTTCACTACGGACAGCCAAATATTGATAAGGCTCACTGTCGTTGTCGAGAAAAGGGACGATGGTCGTGTTGACCCAATAGTGGCTGCCATCCTTGGCGCGGTTGCGAATCTCTCCGTTCCATACCCGTCCAGAAGATATGGTCTCCCACAAGCTGTTCATGAAGGTTTTGCCATGATAACCGGAATTAATGATCCGATGATCCTGACCTATTAATTCTTCACGAGTATATTGTGAGATTTCACAGAATTTATCGTTCACATACTGGATTTTCCCTTTACGGTCCGTGAGGGCCACAATCGAGGATTCGTCCAGGGCAAACTTCAGATCACTCAGTTGATGTAGTGAACCTTTCAGTCGGCTGCAGAATTCAGTATCTGTTATATGAGTATCTAGTTCTAATAGCAACTGGTCTATAGGCTGATCGGCCAGTCCGCTAAGTCTGTTTTTGCGTGCGCTACTCAAAGTTCAGCAACCCCTTTTTCATCGCAAACTTCACCAGTTCGGGTCTGGTACGCAGGCCGAGCTTCTCCATTAAATTGCTCTTGTGGGATTCGACCGTCTTGACACTGATGATCAGATGCTCGGCAATTTCCTTGTTGGCATAACCTTTGGCAATCCATGACAAGATTTCTTTCTCCCGCTCGGAGAGCGTGTCATACGGTCCGGCGTTCTCCTGTTTGGCTTTGTCCAAGTATTCGCTCATCAACCGTTTGGTGGCGCTGGGGTAGAGATAAGCACTTCCATCTGCTACAGAAAGAATGGCAGCCAGCAATTCTTCGTGTGGTGCGCTCTTAAGGATGTACCCGGATGCACCCGCGTGGATCGCACGGAACAGATACTCCTCATCGTCATGCATGGTCAAAATCAGAATGGCGACGTCCGGCATCAATTTTTTCAATTCAGCAGTGGCTGTCAACCCGTCCTTGCCGGGCGGCATGCTGAAATCCATCAAGACCACATCGGGCTTCAGCTCTTGTGCTCTTGCAATGGCTTCGTCGCCATCGGCTGCATCTCCCACGATATGTATATCATTCTTTCCGTCCAGCAGGGCGATCAGCCCAGAGCGTACGACGACATGGTCGTCTACAACTAATAGTTGAATCACATCATTTTCCTCCTGTCCGCTTCCACAGTTCTTTCTTTATCATAAATGAGTTTATAAAAAAAGTCTTGTTACCCCCATAAGGAGATAACAAGACTTTTGGCATCGTTTCAGATGTCGTTATCCATAAACTTTGGACTCCAGCTTTAGAGCGACTTGCTCGGCTTGCCGGACCATGTCTGGTGAGAACGTGCAGGGCAGTCTGCTGCCAACGAGCAAGACGGCGTTAGGCACGACGTTTCCTTCCTGGAACACAGGTACCGCTATAGCACTGACCAGACGCTCTGCAAGCATTAACGGGCAACGACCGGGTGAATGCTTTTCGGTGGATTGTGCATCGGATAGGGCTGTGCGTCCAATCCGAAGGGCTGTGCCTACCAGATCTTGTCCGGGGCGCATTTCCATGCGTTTCACTCGTTCGTTACTGGCCCCGGAGGTATATTTCCAGCGCAGCATCGTCCCGGATAGACAGGCAAGTCCACAGAAGTCGCTGGACGTGTTCAGGCGCAGGCCGTCAATCATCTCCTGAATGCCAGATGGCAGTTCATCATACATGAGAGGACACTTCCTTTTTTGGATTATACCGTAGGTTACGGTGTAATCAATATCATTAACCTTTGGACAGGATCATCTTAAAGTGCGTGTTCAAAAAGAGCGGTGCTGATAATGCCACTAGGCATCTTTCGTAATCAAAAGCGGACTTCTTGAACAACCTCTTAAAATAAGGATATTACGATGTTAGTACTATTGTAGACTCTTTCTTTCGCATTGTAATTCAGGGAAAACCCCTATTTCCGTACTCTAATCTACTGATCCTGTATTATAGTGGACCCTGAGGCCAAGTACGGCAAGGTATTTATCGATGCTGGAGGTGTGCAGCGATCCGTGGAGTGTGACTTTTTTCACAGCAAATTCAGGGAGTTTCCCGGCAAGGTTCAGGTAATCCCCCGATAACCCCCAAGCAACTTTCGCGGTATGATATATACATAAGGAACACCGAGGGGGACGATGGTTATGAGTACAGTATTTACAGAAAGAGCAACCCAGAGGGAAGTACAGGAACAGACGGAGGCGGGCAAGATGACACGGGAAACAGGTGGGATCCTTTCGTTCGTAACAGCTGAACAATGGGGGTTAATCGAGACCAAGATGCAGCCCAAACGTGTGAAGTCGGGGTACAGTCTCTTTCTGGAAGGCGATGAAGCTGGATATCTGTACTACATTCGCTCTGGAAGAGTGAAGCTAACCAAGTCGACTGAGGACGGGAAAGAAATTATTTTATCGATTCAGCAAACCGGGGATCTGATTGGAGAGTTTGGCGGCATCGGCGGATTGACTCATAGCTACAGTGCAGAGATGGGTGGCAAAGGGGAACTGGCGATTATCTCGCTTAGCGACTTGGAGAGTGTACTCAGCAAGCACGGTGATCTTGCATTGAAGTTCCTACAGTGGATGGCACTCTCGCAGCGTATTACCCAGTCGCGTTTCCGTGATCTTTTGCTCTATGGCAAGGCTGGTGCGCTGGCATCGACACTGATTCGCGCCAGCAACTCGAATGGCAGAGTTACGCCAGAGGGCATCGTGCTGGATATGAAGCTGAATCATACCGAGCTGTCGGAGATGATTGGTGCAACGCGGGAGAGTGTGACACGCATGTTGGGGGCCTGGAAAGAGCAGGGGACGCTGGACACCATGGACGGGAAATTGATGATTCGTGATCTTGCAGCCCTGCGCTTTATGTGTGGATGTCCCACATTCCCGAGCTGTCCGGTAGAGCTGTGTCGGCTGTAATAAGAGCAGGTTATGAATAGCTGCATCATCTTCATTGGGCGATTGGGGTCGTTACGGAGAACGAAAAAGCTGGCGTCCGAAAATTTCGGCGTCAGCTTTTTGTTGCATTCTTTTTGTATACATTGCGTTGTATCTTACAATCATTCACGGTGCTCACATACTCAGTCTAAACGTTCAACGTTCGCAATCACATATTCCTTCGCAAGCATCGAATATAGATAAGAATCGTGAAACTTTCCTTTGTAATACCAGTGTTCGCGCAGCAGGCCTTCACGTTGCATGCCGATCTTCTGCATAACCTTCTCTGAAGCCTTGTTGTTCGGGCGACATTTCGCATAAATACGATGTACGCCTAGTGTATTGAAGCCAAAGCCAAGCATCGCTCGCGCTGCTTCGGCAGCATAACCTTTACCCTGATAAGCGGGATGGAGAACATAGCCAATCTCTGCGTTCGTTTGCTCCATAACATGTAGGCCTACACCACCAATAAGCGTACCCTCATTCTTCAGGCATATCGCCAGTTCGAATCCCTCTCGTGGCTGTATTTGCTGTGTATTCAGCACAGATTCCACATAAGTCTGCGTATCTTCTTCCGTGTTCGGTCCCCATGCCGTATGCTGCGTAACCTCTGTCATGGATGTGTAGATATGTATACTTTCCCAGTCTGTCTCCAGAATATCCCGGATGATAAGTCGTTCGGTTTCCAGTTGCATGGCGATCCCCTCCTAATCCATAAAAAATAGCCCAAGATCCGATTCCTGTAAAGAATCTTTCATTGAGCTATTTCACATATAGGATGTTACTGTGGTTGTTTACATTGAACTGCGGGATACGTATAAGCCAGCTTGCGGATAATTTCCTTTTGCCATTTGATATCACCCAGGTTGGTTGCCAGGTTCAGAAGATCCAAATAATCGTCGAGCTGCAGGTCAGCCTTTTGCAGAGTTGTATTCATTCGATGTTCGTTCCCCTTTATCTATAAAATCGTAAAATCATAGGAAGTTGACAGTTATATCGAGACAAGGTCAATAATGATAATCATTATCATAGATATATATTCATTATGCAATGAACGATGGTAAAATGCAATGCCAAGCAGCAAAAGAATTCAACTTTTTTTCGAAAATAGGCTCATCCCAGCAGTTAAGGAATGTACATACTAAGGTATGCGGAAGGATAAAGGAACCAGCCATTCAGCAGGAAATGGTGGGCCGATGATGTTATTTCCAAAAAAATTTTCAAACATTTTACAAAAAGAAAGAGGAATTCAGCATATGAACGATTAAATTAGAGGAGGATGATCCATTATCAGGTAATTATGAGGAGGAGAAGGCACGTATGAAGAAAGCGATATGGCAGCATTGGATCGGGGCATTCCTGGTCTTCATCATGATGGCAACGGCATTGCTGGGGCCGGGTTCGCAAAGTTCGGTACAAGCTGCAGCACCACTTACGGTATCTCAGGCCATCGCCGCCCAGAGTGGTGGAGGAACGGCAACGGTAGAAGGGTATATTGTTGGACATGCTACCGGTTCGCTTACAGCCAAGTTTACATCTCCTTATGCCAATGATTTCAACTTCCTGATTGCAGATTCAGCGACAGAGAAGACCAATGCGAAGCTGCTTGATGTGCAGATTCCTGCATCGTATCGTTCGCAGGTTGGACTGGCCTCCAATCCCAATCTCGTAGGACAGAAGATCATCGTAACCGGCACGCTTGGTGCGTACAACAGCTATGCAGGAGTTAAAAACCCAACCTCAATCACACTCTCCTCTGGAACAACCAATCCTGAACCCAATCCAGGAACAACATTACCGGATGGGACTGGCAAGAAAGTATTATTCGACAATACCCATGCCCAGACTGCAGGTGCAGCCGATTGGATTATTGATGGGGCATTTTCGGATTTTGCCAATGGTTTGCGAAACGCAGGCTTTGCCGTGGATCAGCTGGAACGCAGCATCCCGTATACATTCGGTGAGCAAGCAATCACCTATAATAAATTGAAAGACTATAACGTCTTCGTGATTGGAGAAGCGAACGTGCCTTTCAAAGCAACAGAGCAGGCTGCGCTGCTGCAATATGTACAGAATGGCGGCAGTGTCTTCTTCATCTCCGACCACTATAACGCAGATCGAAACAAAAATCGGTGGGATTCTTCCGAAGTGTTCAACGGATATCGCCGTGGTGCATTCTTGAATCCGGCCAAAGGCATGTCATCGGCCGAAGCAAATTCACCTGCTATGCAGAGTGTGATTAGCTCGGACTGGCTGGCCACAAACTTTGGTGTTCGTTTCCGCTACAATGCCCTCGGCGATGTGAACGCATCGGATATTGTTGCCCCCACGCAGTCATTTGGCATTACCACAGGCGTGAACTCGGTAGCGATGCATGCCGGCTCTACGCTGGCTATTATCGATCCGAATAAGGCCAAAGGTCTGGTGTACGTGCCAAGCGGTGTATCCAAATGGGGCAACGCTGTTGACCAAGGCGTATACAATGGCGGGGGTCGGGCCGAAGGAGCCTATGCTGCTATTGCCAAGGTAGGTGCAGGAAAGGCTGCATTTATCGGCGACTCTTCACCAGTGGAAGACGCCACTCCGAAATATTTGCGTGAGGAGACTGGCGCTACCAAGAAGACCTACGATGGATTCAAAGAAGTGGACGATGCCACCTTCCTTGTGAATACCGTGAAATGGCTCGCGGTAAAAGAGAGCTATACCAGTCTGGCCCAAGTGCCAGGACTGACACTGGACACACCAACGAGTCTGCTAACTATAGAAGCTCCGGCTGCATCCACCGAGCCGCAAACAGAACCTTGGGCTGTACCAGCGGCAGGATACAAATGGTATGATCCTACAACGTTCAAGTCAGGTTCATACGGAAAAGCTCAATAACGGATAACATGCGATAGGGACCTGACTGCTGAGATAGCGGGCAGGTTTCTTTTCTTTTTTATCTCCACTTCATGTGAATGGCGAGAATTACCCTTACAGTCCTGCTACTGCATAAATGCCTGCTCACGAGGGGAAGGTATGGGTACTAATGATGTAGCGTGAAGTCCAACCAACCAGAGGAGGAGGCAAATGATGAACCGGCAAGCAGACTCTGACAGTTCCTTGATGAGGCAGAGGCTCAAGGCAGACCTCCATCGTGTGGCGGATCGAATGAATCTGACGTTATCCCGTTTTGACCATGACAGTTGAAACTATTTTACTTTGGTCTACCCATCCAATAGAGCGAAGAGCCTTTTTTGCGGAAATCAAATTATCTCAGGATAAGACCTGTTGTGAGATACACTTCTATTAAGAACCACCTTAGAATCGTTATGGTATAATACCCCTGTTAATTAAAGTTATTTAAATTAAAATAATGGAAATTATTAAAAATAATAAGATGTTCTTAATGGAGGGTTATATCATAAGAAATTTAGATGGAGATTTGCTATTGATAGAAATAGAACAGCTAATTATGAGTCAACGAGAACATATAGGTGGCGTTAACCTCAATCTTTTATCTGTGACAGTAATCTTTAATTAGATTCTTCTATTCAATATTTTAGAAGATTTACTGATGTTAAATAATATGCATAAAGGAGAATAAATAATAAAATTGAGGGATATCTAAAAACGAGGAATATTTCATCCTGGTCGCACTATCTAGGTGAGCACGCATCATGAACTTGCAAGAGAATAAATGATTTACTTTAGAGAGAAAATAACAGAAGGGACTGATCTTAGCAGTCCCTTCTGTTATTTTCCTGCTTCACGAATCAACTTTCAATAGCTATGCACCAACTCTCATTAAGAACGACATCAAAATCAGGGAGAGTAAGAGTGGAGCGCGACAAATTCTTTCTTGTAATAACTTCATCTTCATTATCATAGCCGAACCAGAGATGCCAGATTTCCAAGTTTATTTCTTTATTGAGTGAAGTTACATAATTATACAACTCCTTCGTTAGATTGATATCAGAAACATCGAATTTATAAATATGATTGAGATCAGTATATCTGCTCATTATTTTTAAAGCATATGAAGCACCTTCTATGTGAAAACAATTAGAGGCTGCTGGATCGCCATAAAGAACTTTTGCATTTTCATTCATTTCTTTCCAAGGAATCAGGCCATCCGGAACATTCATACGAATCATATCACCGACAGTTAAAACCTCTTGCCCACTAAGTTTAATCTCGGGGATCGGACGATCTGCTGCTATATAGAATTCGAAACTCATCTTGAACTTCATCCTTCCTTCATTAGTTCTATTCTCATATTATTGCAATTAAAGAGAAAATATTCAATACGACATTAATAATATGTAGGGGATTACATTATATTTACAAATCAAAAATAATGTTATAAAAGGGACATCAATGCAACTTTTACAGATCTAGAAACAAATCAAATTTACACTATTGAACAAGATAAATTACAAGCATCATTTGCGATTCCGATTGGGATCGTAATTGGCGAAAGTTTGTTAGCATGGTTGCTTGGAATTGGTGCTGTATTGATTGTAGCAAACGAAACTTGGGCTACAGTTATTGAAATAAGAGAGACTTTGAGACAAAAAAGTCACGAATACTATCAGGCAAATATAATGGGTGGGCAACTTTACGTAGGACCTGCTATCGATTTAACTTCAGCTGCTGCTAGACTGGTAAACCCAATGCTTGCAGCTCCTGCGAAAAATGTTTGGTCCACAACTAGGACGGGGGCTGAACGAGTGGCAAGGACAGCAGGCGGTGGAGTAACACCAGCAGGTCCAGAATTAAATGTGGATAAAATCCCAGGATTCTATTATTATGCACATTATCATACATGGAACAGAGTAGGCGGGCATTCATTCTTCTAAGTTAATGATACTCAAATTACGATTATATCCTTTTAAAGCCTTTCGTATACCGAAAGGCTTTTTTTAGTGCGCCTCACAGTCGCACCATCTAGGTGGTTCAAATCCACCCGGGAACTTTACCCTTTAAAGTGCTGTAGCCGGATGGGCAGGGTGTCTTCCGTGAGGAAGAATCTGAAGGGCCTGCAGGCAAAGTCCAGCCCGGAATGCAGTGAACCAGAGGTGGCGGCGATGCTGGGTGACCCGCCTAGAAAACGGGAAAACTTATACATAGATGTATATCCTACAGGAAACCAAACAAAGGGAAATGACCAGTAGGACTCATCGACGTGATTAGGGTCAGGATGGATGGAATAGAAGGTGCAGATAACTGAGGGAAGTCTCGTAGTCTCCTTGGTGCAAACGCAGATAAGGTAGGGGAGGTATAACCGAAAGGGAAAGCCAAGCCGAAGGATTGCGAGATAGCGGGTCGTTCCGTAGTAACGAGTAAATTCGGGCCGATGAAAGCTGGTAACAGACTGGAGGAGAACACCCGGATGAGTATGCGCTCAGGATTTTTTTTAGAGGCAAGCAGCCGGAAAAAAAAGTGGTGTCGCATACCCTGCTCTTACTCCAAAAGAGGAGAGACAGAGGCCAAGGGAACGTGCTTCGTCAAAGCCTGTGAGTGTTCGTGAGTGGAGATCGTAAACGCCGTAACCAGTGAGAGTTTGACCGAGAGGGTGCGTCCCGCCGAGAGCGAAAGAACGCTTGGGGATAAGGCAAACTGGCGGCCTGAGTACATCCAAGGCAGCAGGAGCGATTGAATTTTTTTTCTAACACGCAGTTGCCGGGATGGAACAAGCAAGGAATCGATTTCTGTAGCGGAAACAAGACCAGCTTGGTGAGTAGCGGTAAAGGTGGTGAAACACCAATGAAACCGAAAAGACGTTACTATTCCTTAATCGATAAGGTTTACCAAATGAACAATCTGCACGAAGCGTGGCTATCGGTGAAGAAGAATCAGGGAAGCGGCGGAATCGATGGAGTGAGTATCAGGATGTACGAGAAGAATGTGAGCACGAACCTAAAGGAACTTCAGAGGTTATTGCAGCAGGGTCGTTACGTTCCCGATCCGGTGAGGCGGCATTACATCGAGAAGGAAAATGGGAAGTTAAGGCCGCTAGGCATTCCCACGATCCGGGATCGGGTATGTCAGCAAGCCGTACGTCAAATCATTGAGCCTATCTTTGAAGAGGATTTTTACTATTATAGCTTTGGCTTTCGGGCAGGATACTCGGCGCATCAAGCTATACACACGATCCGGCGGGCCAAACGTAACGGATATGAACATGTAGTGGACCTGGATATCGTATCGTTCTTCGACGAAATTCCCCACGAGGGACTCATAGAGAAGGTACGGGAAAGAATCACCGACGGAAAAGTGCTGACGCTCATTCGCGGATGGCTGACGGCGGGAGTCATGGAAGATGATCAGTTCCATGAAACGGAAATCGGGTCTCCACAGGGCGGAGTGATCTCGCCGCTCTTAGCAAATATTTATCTGAATACGTTTGACTGGGGAATGAAGGAGTGGGGATTTGCCGTAGTCAGATATGCGGACGATGCAGTGATCCTATGCAAGACAACGGAGCAGGCAAAAGCGGCGTATCAGGCAGCAAAGAAGATCTTGGAAGAAGACCTGCGACTGCGGATGCACCCGGAGAAAACAAAAGTGGTGGACTTCGAAGAGGGATTTCGTTTTCTGGGATTCAACTTCTGGAGGAATTATGTGACCTTGCCGGACACGAAAGTGAAGAAATATAAGGATAAAATCCGAAACGCGACTCGTAGACAACAAGGAAACAACCTGAGCGAAATGCTCAAGACACTAACGAAATCATCCGAGGGTTTGGAAATTATTTCGGTATAGGGAATGTGAAGAAGAAGTTTGGGCGTCTGGATGAATGGACGCGAATGAGGGTGCGAGCCTTTATGCGCCAAAAGAAATCTAATTTCATGGTGGGCAGAAAGACAGAGAAGAAACGAAAGAAGCGAAGTATAGGAAACGTGCAGGAAACCATGAGAAGAATGCAGCATGAACCGCTTGAGGTACAGGCAAAGAAGATGAACCAAATGTTGCAAGGACATTATGCCTATTATGGAATGGTAGGCAACATGAGGTGTCTGAGCAAAGTCTACGCTACAGCCGTTACCTATTGGAGGAAAGTACTCAGCAGACGAAGCCGAAAGAGCTACGTAACCTGGGAAGAATACCAGCGATTGCGTTCATTGTTTCCACTAATGCGACCGAAAATCTTCATCCCGTATCAACGGTTGAAGACATACGCAATGCTGTAAAACCAGTTCTGAAGAGCCCGGTGCGGGAAATCCGCACGCCGGGTTCTGTGGGGGTTCGGGTCACCAGTTGGGTGGCCCCTCTACCCGGAGTCCGAGGGAGTAATCCCTCGTCTTACCCTACTTGATATATGAAAATTTTTCAAATCAAAAATTCGACACCCCGCCCCGGCCAAAAGAGAGGCATCGATCGATGCTTCGCTGACATTGTGATGTGATTTTGCACAAAATTGGTATTCATAGGTACAATAGAGAATGGAAAATGGACAGATGAATGCGAACCGATCGCAAAAATGGCTAGAGGAGACGGTTAAATGAGTTGGTTTGAAGCGATGGAACATCATGATTATGAGGAACTGGTACTGTGCCAGGATAAAGCCTCCGGGTTAAAGGCAATTATAGCTATTCACGATACAACACTCGGCCCTGCGCTGGGAGGTACCCGGATGTGGACGTACGCTTCAGAAAAAGCGGCCATTGAAGACGCGTTGCGCCTTGCCCGGGGAATGACATATAAACATGCGGTATCTGGACTGAATCTCGGCGGGGGCAAATCGGTCATGATCGGCGATCCACGCCGGGACAAAAATGAAGCGATGTTCCGGGCCTTCGGCCGCTATATTCAGGGACTGAACGGACGTTATGTAACGGCAGAAGATGTAGGCACAACAGAAGAAGATATGAACCTGATCTATCAGGAAACCGATTATGTGACAGGCATCTCGCCGAGCTATGGTTCATCCGGTAACCCATCGCCCGCAACCGCTTGGGGTGTATATCGTGGCATGAAGGCAGCAGCAAAGGAAGCATTCGGAACCGATTTGCTGGAAGGCAAGACAGTAGCTGTACAGGGTGTGGGTAACGTGGCGATGCATCTATGCAAATATTTGTACGAGGAAGGTGCGCGTCTGATCGTCACGGATATTCACAAGGATTCTGTCAAGCAGGCCGTGGACCAATTTGGTGCAAAGTCAGTAGACCCTGCGGATATTACTGGAGTAGATTGTGATATATATGCCCCGTGTGCCTTGGGCGGTACAATCAATGACGATACGCTGAAACAGATCAAAGCCAAGGTTGTAGCAGGTTGTGCGAACAATCAACTACTGGAAACTCGACATGGTGACAAGTTGCATGAGATGGGTATTGTATACGCACCAGACTATGTCATCAATGCAGGTGGTGTAATTAACATTGCGGATGAGCTGAACGGCTATAACGCGGATCGTGCGTGGAGCAAGGTTGGGGAGATCTATAACACGCTGGAGAAAATCTTCGAAACGTCCCGGACTGAAGGCATCGCAACTTATGTGGCGGCGGACCGTTTGGCTGAGCGCCGAATCGAACTCATGAAGAATACACGAAGCACATTCCTTCAGAACGGCCATCACGCGCTGAGTTCCCGAAGATTACGCGGATAGCCAAGGCCCAAGGCCATAATACCACTTGAATACTGTCTGCTACGTGTCGGCAATCCATCTTAAGTTATGGGTCCTGTCAATACGAGCAGGCATTTTTGTGTGCGCTCAGAAAAAAACAGTGGCAATATCTCCCTGTTTGATCAAATTCGTCACGAATTTTTCCGATAATGTATAGGTGTATATCATCAAGATGGTTCATAAAAGTGGGGAGAAGTGGAGAAATGGGGAAAAAACAAGGGGTAGGTCATAAGATCAGAAATGTGTCGCTTAAAATCAAGCTGTCGATCATGATCAGTGTATTGGTTGTTTTGGTTCTGCTTGGTGCAACGACCACAAGTTATATGGTTTCATCTGATGTTGTGGTCAGAAAAAGCAAGGATGAGATTAATGTGATGGCGGACCGCCTTGGGGAAGGGCTTTGGACAGCGATGCAGCTTCAGCAACAAATGAGTCATGCCATATCCGTACATAGTACTTTTAAAGAACTCTTGAAATTGCGTGATACCAACGAAATGACAGACGAGACCTTTTTCACAGATGAGAATCCGTATTTCAATAGAGCGAATACGATTCTTACCGACAGTATATCTGAAACGGTAGGCTCCAAGCCGGACCTGTTCGTGTTTGATAAGGAAGGAACCATGGTGGCGGGAACCATGCCGGAAGTGATCGGGCAGTCACGGGGAGATCGGGAATATTTTAAGGAGTCCATACAGGGGAAATCCTTCATCAGTGATGCCGTCGTCTCTAAGACTAGCAAGAAGCTAATTATTGCATTCTCGGAGCCCATCATCGATGCAGAGGGGAATATTCTGGGTGTGTTCGCCATGTCGGTGGACAGCAACTTTTTCCTGGGGCAACTCGGAGACATTAAAATCAATGGTCAAGGCAGAGTTGAAGTGCTGAGCCGGAGCGGCATCATTATGTATGATTCTCTGGACCCTTCTGTTGTGGGTCAAACGCTTGCAGAGGATAAGGAAGCCATGGAACTTATTGAGGCCAAGGCAACGGACAAAGTGAAGATCACCTCGATGGATCGAGATGACATCTACTATCGTATCAATCAGATTCCTGGCGCAGATCTCTCGGTGGTGATTATGGACGATTATGACGATATCAAACGTCCATTAGAGGATATACAGCGGCAGGTGCTGATTGTGACCTTGATCGGAATTGCTCTGGCTATTGGTGTGGGATTGCTGATTTCTCGTAGTATTACAAGACCCATCATTCGTCTGATCGGACTGTTCCAGCAGCTTGCTCAAGGGAATCTGACCGTTAAGGCTAATGGCAGATATAACAGTGAATTCAAGGATCTGGCTGAGGGCTTCAATGGCATGGTGGAGCAGAACAGAAGCCTGATTACCAACATGAATCAATCCATCCATGTACTTCAGGCCAGCACCCAGGAACTGGAGGACACGTCCAGACAGACGGCAAGATCCATTGATGAGACATCGGCGACGTCCATGGGGATTGCAAAGGCAATGGAGGCCCAATCCGAAGATACGGAGCAGATTGCAGGCAAGTTCAACAGCTTTGGCGATAAAGTGACTGCCATGAACAGCAGCGCACAGGACGTGAAGGCAAGGGCAGATGAGATTGAAAGTGTATTCCATAATGGGAATGAAGTCGTGAATGAATTGATGCGTATTAATGAGATGAATGAACGGGAAGTGGAGAAAATCTCTGAGATTACGGTCAAACTTCAAACGAGTTCGGGCAGTATTAGTCAGATTACGGAAGCCATTAGCCAGATTGCCAAGCAGACCAACCTGCTTGCATTGAACGCTTCCATCGAAGCATCACGGGCTGGAGAGCATGGCAGAGGATTCGCGGTTGTGGCAGAAGAGATTCGTAATCTGGCAGAACAGAGTTCACGCCAGTCCAAGGAAATCTCCAGCATCATCGAGCAGAATCTGGCTGATGTAGCGGAGAACAATCAGAGTGTTGCCGAGATCCATACCATCTCGTCCAGACAGGATGAGCTTGTCATTCAGACCCGACAGGCATTCGATGTGATTCTGGAGAAGGTAACGGTCATTAATCAACAGATCGCTACGATGGCAGGACAGATGCAGGAGATGTTGCAGAATAAGGACGACGTACTGGAGTCAGCGCATAGTTTGTCGGCTTCAGGTGAGCAGGTATCCGCATCGGTTGAAGAAGTGACCGCTACCATGATGGAGCAATCTGCTACGGTGCAGCAACTGGCGAACATGGTGGAAACCATTGAACAATTGACGCAAAAGCTGGCCGAATCGGCTGCGAGATTCAAGGTGGAGTAAGAAGTAATATTTAGTATGTAGAGGCAATCAAACCAAAGAGCACTCTTTATGAGTGCTTTTTTGGTTTCTTCCTATGTTCTAAGTTCAATTCTAACGAAAGTATAATGTGGCGCAGCTACATGTTGAATTCAAAATGTAATGCATTTCTGATTCAACAGCTTTACAAATTGGTCCAGTGCGCTGCTTACATAACGACCCTCACCACGGACAAAGGTTGTCGTGGTATGTGTGAATTGCTCGGCCAGATCATGCACGGAAAACGCATCCGGCTTCTTGTGAATAACGTTGCACGGCATAATGGTAAAAGCAATCCCCGATTCAACACAGCTAAGCAGGTTTTCCATCGTACTGACTTCAATCATATTGCGAGCGGATAGACCCTCTTCCTGTAAAAATTGCTCCGTAATCTCACGATATGGACAACCTTGTGGAAAAACAACCCATGATACCTGACACAGACTTTCAGGTGGTACGTCCATCCGTTTCGAGATGATATGTACCGTGTCCTGCATTTCATATTCCACCTTCAGTCCTTCCTTCACACAGGCACCACTGATAAAGGCACCATCAATCTCATAGTCCTGTATTTTCTTGCGCAGTACTTTGGGTGAAGTGGCATTAACAAGTGAGATGGATACCTCAGGATAGCTCACCTGGTATTCATTGAGCATTTCCATGAAACGGCTGGAAGCCGCCGTCTCCACGATCCCGATTTTTAGCATGCCTGAAGGCTCCCCCGGATCGGTCATATCCTGGTGCAGATCGTTTAACAGGTCACGAATGCGTGTCGCATACTGGACAAACTGCTCTCCTTTGGAGGTCAGTACAACGCCCTTGGGAAAACGGTTGAACAGTTGCACCTGATATTCCTGTTCCAGCTTTTTGATGCGTGTGGTGACATTGGATTGTGCATAGTTCAGTTCTTTGGCGGCCTGCGAGATTTTGCCTGACCGTGCTACCGCGAGAATAATATCGATATCCGAAAGTTCCATGGATCTGGCCTCCTGATTGCTTTTATCTATATAAGTTCAACTAATGCATATTACACTGGCACTCCGAGGACAGTACAACATTGCGATCGCTGTTATCCTCAGATTTCCTTGTCAGGTATCTCTCAGAGAGATACATCTATATATTTCAATCATTTTACGATATATATGAGCCGGCTTACAATATCCTTATTACGAAGAGAGAAGGAGCTGTATGCATAACATGTCTACATTACTAAACCCGGTGACGATTAACGAATGGCATTTGAGAAACAGATTGGTGATGGCACCTCTTACTCGAGGATTTGCCAATGATCATGATGGCACAGTGACCGCAGAGGTCGTGGCTTATTACGAACAGCGTGCCCGGGATGGCGTGGGACTGATCATTACTGAGGGTATTATCCCGGAGTTGGCAGGCAAAGGAACCTATGGCATCCCCGGATTATACACGGCAGAACAGACTGCTTCGTGGAAAAGAGTGACGGAGGCAGTCCACACACATGGGGGAACCATTATTGCACAACTGTGGCATGTCGGCAGATTGTCCCATTCCGATCTGATTGGTACCGCTCCGCTGGCCCCTTCCAGCCTTCGGGCAGAGGGAAGAGTCCACAAATTGCATAAGCCATATCAGATACCTCAAGCGATGAGTGTACAGGATATCCAGGATACCATTGAACAATTTCAAATAGCTGCCCGTAATGCGGTATTGGCCGGATTCGATGGAATTGAGCTGCATGCGGCACATGGTTATCTGATTGATCAATTTATTAATGAGAAGACGAATCATAGAACGGACGAGTATGGAGGCGACACTACAGGCAGGTTGCGGTTCCTTCGGGACATCATCATTGCAGTAAAAAAAGAAATCAGTGTGGATCGCATATCCGTTCGATTTTCCGAGAAAAAAGACGATGACCCATCCTATGTCTGGGCAGACAAGGCTGGCATGATCGACGCATACCTGAACCTGTTCCGTGAGACAGGCATAAGCATTCTGCACCCTTCGATAGATCGATACACCAGAACGTGGGAGGGAGAACAAACTTTTCACCAGAGGATTCGGAGTCAATGGGACGGAATCATCATTGGTGTGGGTGATCTGGATGTTCAGACCGCGGAGCTGGCTGTGACGAATGGGATCATTGATCTGACTGCGTTCGGTAGACCGTTTATCGCCAATCCCGATCTGGTGCAAAAATTGCATGCGGGGCAGCAGCTGGTTGAGTATGATGCGAATGCACATCTGTCTGTTTTGGTGTGAACATAAAGAAACAGGGCAGAAGCCGATCCTCTGGATCGCTCTGCCCTTTGTTTACGTATGGAAAGGAATGTATACAAAGTCGTGTATTTTCGTACGACCAGCTATGGGTCTTCCATGTTGCAGCACCTGGAGGACGGCTGGCCCAATGTTCAGACACTTTTTGAGCGATCCAGCGGCTCCATTTCGCTTTTCCTGGTTGAGCTTTTTTCAATATACCAGAGAATAATCATGCACAACGCATAGACCAGACTGAAGGCCAGAATAATGATCCATACGCTCTCCATGTCCATGCTTTTGATGAAAATGCCTGTCAAATATGGACTAAGTGTATAACCCAGACAACCTACGAATAACAGCAAGCCGTTAAAGCGTCCCTGATGTGTATCGGGTACACGCGAAGCGATATACAGGTTGATATTGGTCTGCACCAGAATCTCTCCAATGGTCCACAACACCGTGGATAAGGCGACGATGGAAAAATGGGGAAAGTAACCCAGCAGGTTCAAGGAACCAAATCCGATTCCATAGAAGAGCGCGCCCACAGCTATGGAGTTTAGGGCAGTTAATTTGCGTGTAGCGGACAGGATCAAGGTGGTGAGAATGATGACGCTGATGGCATTAATGGTCATGACAGAGCCGTAATATGCTGCCCCGTTTTCCCCAAACGAGTGATTCATCTGGAGCGGGAGGCTAAATGAGTATTGCATATAGATAAAATAGTTAAGAAATGATACCACGATGAAGAAGGCAACGAGCGGATTTTTCAGCAGCAGTCTGAATAATGGAGAAGGCGGTTGGCTCGATAGTTGTTGTTCTTGTTGTTCAGAATGTTGGCTGCCTGTTGACGCCAATTCCTTGCGTGTGCCGACCTTGACCTGGTTGATGATAATAAAGGTAGATATCAGAAACACGGTGCCGATACTTATAAAGACGATGTTGACGTAATCCTTGATGAAAAAACCGGCGATCAGTGGTCCGATGGCTATCCCCAGATTGGCCCCCAGATACATGAGGGAGAAGGCGGATTTTCGCTCTTTTTCCTCCGTGCACAGTTGAATAATCAGTGCATTATAAGCAGGCCGGGTAATACTGATGAAGAACATGACTGCAATCAGAAGATAACCAATCGTGATTGTGCCTGACCAAAAGGAACAGCATATAATCATGACGGCAGACAACGATTGCCCGATGACAATAATTGTTTTTTTACCCATAAGATCGCTTAAATAGCCGCCAAGCAGTACACCGGGTCCACTGATCAGGGCTGCCATGGACACAAAGATCCCTGCACTGACTACATTCATTCCCATCTGCAACGTAAGCACCAAGGTAATCAGGGAGAAGACAAAATCCCCCGTGCTGTTAATCGTTCTGGCCAAACAGAGATAATAGATATCGCGGCTCAGACCCGCGTAGGTTTTGAATAACGTCAATAATTCCAGCCCTCCCCAAGATAACCTTCACTCCAGACCAAAAACGGTAAGGATCATCCGTACATCTTATACGGTTTCAGCAACCGTCACTTCAATCTTGAAGCGGTCGTACATATCCAGCAGGGTTTGACGCAATTCCTCGAACGAATCACCCTCCACGATAGCATACCCTGATCGGGTCATCGTATCGTTTACGTCCCCGGCGCGCTGCCCCACTTGATAGGATACATTGAACTCAACGATGCCAGGGATATCCGCATAATCCTCTATCCCGGATATGTGTTGAATTACCCCTGCGCGTGAAGGGAAGCAGATCATGCCTGTGAATTTATGGCTCGTCTCTTGTTGGTTAAACTCATATATTCCAACTTCCAGATCAGTGACAGCTTCGAAGAAATCAACGCCATGGGTGTTCTTGATACAAGGAGGCATAACATGCGATCCCCCGATTCTTGCCCCGATTTCTCCAAATACCACTTCTCCTTCCGGAGTTAGAAATAGCTCGGCATGTGTTACGGATTGGTTGATACCCAAGGCAGCAATGACCTGTTCATTGAGTTCTTTGATGTGATCGATAAAATCAGCTTCCGTGCCTTCAGGGAACGTAATACTAGCTGGCGGCTTCTGCTTCGTTGCAATATCCAGACAGTTATACAGGTATTGGGAAACGGATGAAAAAACAACCTTGCCCTTGGACACAATGGAATCACAATGAAACTCCGTACCGTGGATGAACTCCTCCAGCAAATCCCTTTGCTGTGCTTGTCTTGTATGGTGAAGATAATGTACCAGTTCATCCATGCTGGACAATTTGAACGTATTGATACTTCCATATCCGCTGAGTGGCTTCACAATAATGGGGAAACCGTGTGCAGCAGTGAAACGAATATAGTCCTGTTCATGTAGTGCGATGGCAATTTCGGATGTCCGAATTCCGCGTTGATGCAGCATTTGTTTCATGATCCATTTGTTGCGGACAGCCTCAGCCTGATTGCGCTGCATACCGGGGATGCCGAATTCGGATCGGAGCTGACCGCCGATCTCAATGGCATTCTCCCCCGGAGTTAACAAAGCTTCTATGGAATGGGATTCTCGGATTTGAATCATATGCTCCCGGATGGCATCCACGGATTCCAGATGGTCGACATATCTAATTTCATCAAAGAAGTCCTGGAGCAGCTCATCATGATGGAGATTGTGCCGTTCAATGATCAGAATTTTCTTATGATTTGCGAATTTCTGCAAAGGTTTAATGAAGTTTAATCCAGTTGGAAGCCTAAAATCAGATATGTATACAATCGTTTTCATAAGTCCTCCCTCAATTTAAAGGCAAAAATAGAAAATAATTCATTTCATAACATTATAGCTCATAATCTTCCAATTTCAATATACTTTTTAGCGGGAAATATGAACGGAAATACATATTTGTGTTACGTTAAAGTGTTAATTGACAATAGGAATTTTTTGGTATACGATCTTTAGCGGATTAGAAATAAAAAGGAGGAAATAGAAATAAATGGAGATAACCAAAGGGAAATATGCCATACTGGGAACACTTGGAGACGATGAAGGATTCCTGACTTGCAGCATGCATATCGCGAAGAAGCTGGGCAACTCTGAACGAATCAAGCCATACCCCGAATTTGAAGCGGCTGCGGAAGACTTGAAGTCAGGGGAAATTTCCTGCCTGCTGGTTCCTGGGGCGTATCCCAAGCTCAACAGCTTCATCATGGATTCTGATTTAGTCGTGGCTGAGAGCTTTGTAGAGAAGATTCCTGCCCTGGTGCTATCCGGCTTCCATGCGGTATGTCCCGATCAGATCGACATTATCTATCATCATCCGGCGACTACATACTTGTTATCTGAACTTGATACAACCTATAGAGAGAGCAGCACCGTATCATCCAACCCCGAAGCTTGCAGGAAGGTCATGTACAACAAGGAGAAGTCCATAGCGCTCACGAATCAGCTCTGTGCTGATCATTACGGGCTCGTGACCTATAAAGTATTACGCGAGGGAATCAACATGCCATGGATATGTTTTACCAAAAATACACAGAGGGTGAATGCAGTCATATGAAAAGAATAGCTATTATACTGGACAAAAATCTGGAGCCGGGAGCCGCAGCCAATGTGGCTGCCCTATTGATGGGACAAGCAGCCCTCAACGAGCCGGGGTTATATTCTGATCAACCTGTACTGGATCATAGCGGAGTTCAGCATGCAGGTATCCAGTACAGTACGGTCATTCTGAAAGCCGGGGAGAATCAACTGATCAACCTGGTCAAATCCTGCTCAGATGACAGCGGGGGACTGAGCCATATTGTTTTTTCACAGACGGGCCAATCACTCAACAATGCCTTCGAACAATATGCAGATCAGATTTCTTCGATGGAATTGGAAGCCACCAAAGTGGTAGGGGTCATTGTGTGGGGCGAGGATGAAATGGTTCGGGCAATAACCAAGAAGTTCAGTGTCATGAAATAAGTCAAAAGGGCAGAAGCTGATCCTAGAGATCACTCTGCCCTTCTTTACATATGAAAGGATAGTTATAGAGGTTGTTCAAAAAGTCCGCTTTTGATTACGAAGGATGCCTGACGGCATCTCAGCATCGAATATGGAATTCAGCCGAAATAAGCGGGAGGCTTACGAAGTATGTTTCTTTTGAAACATTGTGGTTGCTCACGTAGTTTGCCTACGCTCCGCTACTCCATTTCTAACTTCATCCCATCTTCTCGGTACTGAAAACCGACCTTTTTGAACACGCACTTATAGATGATTGCTGACGACGGTAGCTTTCTTTTCCGTTAAGTAGTATACAAGTGCCAACAGAGGCATCACCAAGCCAATCCGTGTGGTCAGGCTCCAGCCCCCGTGTGCATAAGACCAGCTGCCAAGAGATGATCCAATCGCGCCCCCGATAAAAAAGATCGACATGAATATTCCGTTCACACGACCTCTGGCTTCACTCCCCAAAGAGTATATGATGCGTTGTCCCAGAACCAGATTGCCCGACACAGCCATATCCAGTGTAATCGCCACAATAACAAGCAGGATAAGGGTAGCGGTAGAGTGGCCCTGGAACAGATAAGCAAGACCGAATGAAGCGACAGCGATCACCATGGCGGCGCCAGTCAAAATCCGGGTTAATCCGCGATCTGCCAATCTCCCGGCAATGGGAGCGGCGATAGCACCCCCAACACCAGCCAGTGCAAACCAGGCAATCCCCTGCTGGGACATTTCAAAATCGTTAGCCAGTCGTAACGGCACGGTGGTCCAGAACAAGCTGAAGGCGCCAAACAGACTGGCTTGATAGAGGGCCCGGCGACGCAGTAGTGGGTACGTTCTCAACAGGGTACCGAGTGAGACGATTAATTGACCATATTTCATGGCAGGCTGCAGCTGACGTGAAGGAAGCGCGCGTGACAGGAGCAGCATCAGCAGCGCAATAACAATGGCCGAGGATACAAAGACGGTTTGCCATCCGAAGAGGCTGGTAATAAAGCTTGCGACAGGACGGGCCAGCATGATGCCGAGCAGTAGACCACTCATCACATTGCCGACAACCCGTCCGCGTTGCTCCTCCGAAGTGAGGTAGGTGGCATAGGGTACCAGAATTTGAGCAACCACAGAACCGATCCCAATGAGCAGGGAGGCAGTCAGAAATAAGATGGCATTGGGAGAGAAGGCAGCGGCAATTAAGGCAATGACCAGAACGATGAGGAACAAGGTTACCAGCCGCTTATTCTCTATAATGTCACTGAGCGGTACGATAAACAGCAGCCCAATGACATAACCGATCTGAGTTAACGTTACAATCAGTCCGGCAGCAGCAGAAGACAGCCCCGTTGTATCGCTGATCGGCCCCAAGACAGTCTGAGCATAGTACAGATTCGCCACAATCAGTCCACAAGCTGCAGCCAAAAGGAATATCAACCAGCTCGGAACCTTGTTCCCCTTCACATCATGTTGCATAGACATGTTCATCATCCTCCAATGTTTTTTATGTTAATGATCCTGAATAGCGTAATGGTTTGACTTATCACCATGACCAGCCGTATGTTCAAACCAGTGTGACACTTCTCATGGGTTCATTAATTACTAAACGTTGTGTTCACTAATTACAAACATATAATAAACTAAACGTTTAGTATTGTAAATGGGCAGAGAGAATATTTTTTAGTTATACGGGCGAACGCGAGGTTGAAATTGTTTAAATCCATGGCATTTTAGTATAATGAACGTATCGTTTTTATGATATAAAATGAAGTTAGTTGTACGATTCACACCAGGGAGGAATAATGATGACTGCCAAAAGAGGGCGTCCCCGCAACATGGAAACCCAGAATGCCATTCTTGCAGCTTCCTATGAATTATTGCTGGAACACGGGTTTGGAGCGATTACGGTCGAAAAAATTGCTGAACGTGCTCAGGTGAGCAAAGCAACAATATATAAATGGTGGCCCAATAAAGGGGCTGTCATTATGGATGGGTATATGTCTGCGGCAACGGCAAGATTGCCTGTGCCGGATACCGGATCAGTATTCGAGGATGTGCGCATTCATGCGAGTAATCTGGTTCATTTTTTGACCAGTCGGGAAGGAAAAGTGATTACACAGATTATCGGAGAAGGCCAATCCGATCCAGGGCTTGCGGAAGAATACCGGACAAGGTACATTCAGCCTCGCAGGCGTGAAGCTTGGGGAATTATAGAGAAGGGGCTGACGCGCGGCGAACTGAAGAAGGATTGTGATATCGGATTATGTATAGATCTCGTGTATGGTCCAATTTTCTATCGTATGTTGGTGACTGGCGAGCCGATGGATGCTGAATATGTGCAGCGACTGTTAACTTCTCTGTTCAATGGTATCCAGTCCGATTAACGTGGGATAGGGTGCAATGTCGAGTTCACCAGAATTTCAATAGAAGGATTATTTAAGGCGCGGTGTGGGAGGGTAACAGGGAGATTCACAAGGATCTCCCAAGTTGCCATGGGCGTGTATTGTACGAGGGTCTATATTTGGACAATCGGCGAGATGGCTGGGGGCCATGATTCTGGAGATGGAGCGGCAGAAGATGGGGGTTGCTGGTTCAAAACGGGGGGATCGTTCCATACGGAACTAGGCAGTTCTCGTCGTAATACAGGTGCAACTTCCTTGGCAAAACGCTCCACTTGCTCGAGCTGCTCGCTACGGCTTAAGCCATCCACGCTGATACTCAGCACTTGATGTCCGTATGCAGCATGATAGTTCAGGATTTTCTCGATGACCTGATCGGGACTGCCGATTAACACAGGGCCGTGAGCAATGTTATCCTCCAGATTTTTGAAGGGTGATTGGTTGTGCTGTGCAGCAGCGGTAGCATGAAATGCCTCATAATAAGGCGTATACCGACGAATCGCTTCTTCGCGTGTATCCGCGAGGTACAGACTGCCCGCTCCCGAACCGATCACCGCCCGCTCGGCATCATGACCATAATGTTCGAGACGTTCCCGATAATGGTCGATGAGTGCTTTATATTTGGCCTGAGGGTGGAAAGAGTTCGAGGTGAACAGCGGCTCACCATATTTCGCTGCAAGCTCGGTGGAGCGGGTACTCGATGCGCTACCATGCCAGATCGGAATGGATTGCTGGAGCGGTCTTGGTTGAGTGGTAACCTCATGAAGGGGAGGACGATACGTTCCCTGCCAGGTTACATCCTCTTCAGTCCATAGCCGTTTCAGCAGCTCATAGCGTTCACTGAGTGAATCCCATTGTTCCTCTTCACTAATGCCAAACAGAGGGTAGTGCCGATGATCATTGCCTTTCCCGATGATCATCTCCAGCCGTCCGCCAGATAATTGATCCAGCGTGGCATAATCCTCAGCAACCCGCACGGGATCAAGTATACTGAGAACAGTAACGGTGGTGAGTAGCCGAATGCGTGAGGTCGCAGCGGCGACGGCGGTCAACATGACGGGTGGTGAGGAGGATAAGAAAGGTGCACCATGCCGCTCACCGATCCCATAGGCATCGAATCCCAGCCGTTCAGCCAACTGGGCTTGTTCCAGAATGTTGTGGAACTTCTGTTGTGTGGTAAGCGCTTCCCCGGTCACCGCGTTGGGCAGATTCATCATGAGACTAAACAAGGCAAATTTCATCTAACCTACTCCTCGGACTGGAATCGAAAAGCATCTGTGTTGTTTAATCCTATGGAAATAGTAGGATATTTTAAGTTGAAACTAACTTTACCATGTTGCGAGGCATTCTTCTAATGGATTTTTTCTATAAGGGGAATAAAGTCGATTTGCCCTGTAAGAATGTGGAGATAATTGCCACGATTTTTATTGACCGCTGTAAAATTTAGGATTAAAATTGTACATATCATATAAATTCAAATTTATGGATTTTAATTGTGGAGGTGGGAGACATGGAACCTACAACTACGATACGCTCAACTATTGAGGACTACATCAGGAAACAAGGGTTTACCCTTCAATACTTTGCCGATATATCGGGCGTTAACGCCGGAACATTAAGTGCGATCATCAAAGGGACACGGCCAATCGCCATGGCTCAACTGGACCTGATCACTCAGGGCATGAATCTCGAAGAGGGACACTTCTACGAAATCTACGGTGCTGAATGTTTTGTAGAATCTGCACCCCATTGGAGAAGGCTGGAGCCATTTCTACAACGTTGTGCCGAGCTGGACAAGCTGGAGTGTATTCACAAAGTAATCCAGCAGGTGACGGATGACCGATCCTACATTGGGGAATTGTTCGGGATGGCGGAGGGTATGCTGGAGCGTGGACAAAAGAAAGCGGCTCGTATGTTATATGAATGTGTCGCGGAGTGTGAGAAATATCAACACTCGGAGCGTCTCGCGTTGTGTCAGTATCGCATCTTCACCTTATCTCTCGGTCAGGATCAGCATGACAATCTCAGGGCAGCCGTACATTTCGAGCCGTATATTAATCGGTTGGATGAAGAGCGGCAGCTCGATGCGTTAAGGGAATTGGCTAATACATATAGTGGGTTGTGCCATTGGGATAAGGTATTTCAATTAGCCGGTGAACTGGAACAACGAGTTGAATTTTTAGAACAATACAAAAAAAAGAAAAGGGGGTTGGATCAACAGAGGACTTCCAAACATCCTTTATTCACCTATAAATCTTATGCTTATTTATTGATGTCTAATGTGTGGGGTGAGCGTAGGGATTACCAAAAGGCCTTGGATCAGACCGCTCAATATACGAATTTTGAAATTGAAAAACCTACTTCAGAGGATCGTATATTTATTAAACGGTTTCAAGATTGGGCTGAAGTTAATACCTATCTCTATAAATTGATGATGGGTGATTACGAGGCACTAAATACTTATTTAGATTTTATTGAAGATAACGATAATGAAACTCTTCTTGGGTTAGTTAAGATTATGGAAGCTGCCAATTTATACAATCTGAATGTAGACCATGCTCTTAGAAGATTCAATCTATATATTAATATGTTATTTGAGGATCATTATGACGAAAGTAGCTATATTACTCAAATTAAGGATGATAGGTACACTAAATTTTGGGCGGAATTAGCTTTTTATCAGTTGTCTAAGGAACGATATGATGAAGGATATAGAAGTCTATTAACTTGTTTATCATCTGCTCATAAAATCAAAGATGATTCTACAATAATATATTGTGTGGGTTTATTTGAAGAGTACAGAGCGCAAGCGACCGAATCAGTAATGTTAAAGTACAAAAGTATTATCAAGGAGGTCTATGGTCGATATGCTAAAAAAAGCAATGTTAGTAGTAATGCTTTGTAGTTCATGTCTTTTGTTCTCTGGGATAATTAGCGGTGCGGAATCTATATTAGCTTCTTTTTTTAGTCACGGTACGGGTGGATATTAGGGATGTTGATATGTAGTGGAGCAGTTGAAGATATTTTATTGTTAACGAGCGTTCTATTTCCTAATTTGGAAATGGAACGCTCGTTTTATGTATCTATTGATTGACCATTGTAAAATACAGGATTAAAATTACATATATTATAACTTATTGAAAAGTTAGTATGGTTGATGGAGGTGAGGGATTTGGAACTTGCACCTACGATTCGCTCGCATATAGAGGATTATATCAAGGAGAAAGGGTACAAACTTCAACAATTTGCTAACACCTGTGGAGTTAATGTTGGCACTATGAGTGCCGTTTTAAAAGGGAGTAGGCCTCTAGCCATGAACCAATTGGATCAGATCACGTCTGGAATGGGGCTTGAAAAAGGATACTTTTACGAAATGTATAGCGTGGAGTGTTTTATAGACGTGGCACCACATTGGAGACGATTGGAACCGTTTCTGTATGGTTGTGCTGAACTAAACAAGCTGAATTGTATTAAAAGGGTTATTATTCAAGTAACGGATAATCGGTCCTATATTTCAGAATTGTTTGAAATGGCTGAAGATTTGTATAGTAAAGGAATGAGTGAAGCGGCACTTATTTTATATGAATGTGTAGCAGACTGTGAGAAGTATCAGCACTCGGAACGGTTGGCATTATGCCAGTACCGTATTTTTTCACTTCATAAAACAAAGAGTAAATTCGATAATCTAAACGCTGCGGTTAAATTTGAGCCTTATATTGAGAAGTTGGATGAAGAAGTGCAACTGGATGCGATTAAAGATTTGGCGAATGTCTATAATACAATACACCTCTGGGATAAGGTTTATGAATTAGCAGAGGAATTAGAACGGAAAGTTGATTTCCAACTTGATCTTCAATCTCGTAGGCGGAAAAATAGACAAAGAATTGCGTACTACCCGATATTTACTTACAAAGCATATGCAAATTTGTTAATGTCCAGTGTATTTGATGCGCGTAAGGAATATGAAAGTGCTTTGAAACATACAGAAATATATGTGAACGTTATTGAAATTAAAAATCCAACACATGAGGACAGCGAAATTATACAGTTATTCCAAAAATGGGCCCAAGGGAATCGTTACTTATATCAATTGATGCTAGGTAATGAAGAGGTTATTTATTCTTATTTGGATTATGTCGAAGCCAATCCCGAAGAAATCTTAACAGCCTTTGTAGGTATATTAAAAGCAGCTAATCAATATTTATTTGATATCGATTTTGCATTGGATAGATTTGATTCTTGCATTAGATTATTTAATAATGACACGCTTAATAAAGGAAAATATAATGATCAAATGTTAAATCACGCTTATATAAGTTTATACTACGAACTTGCGAGATATAGATTTTACCAACAAAACTATTCATCTGGAATCGAGGGTTTACTTTCCAGCCTAGAGCTCTCATCCTCAAGTAACGACGACCTCATGTCTATTAAATGTATAGATTTGTATGGGAAATTCAGAAACCAGGCAAGTGATGCTCAGGAGGAGCAGTATAGAATTTTAATAGAGAGTTTAAGTGTGCAAGAATTTGGGAAATGAAACTGTCGGGGGTGGGAGGAGTGGGAAATGCACCTACTATAGGCTCATTGCCATGAATCATCTGGATCAGATCACTTCTGCAATGGGGTAACATTAAAGTGTATTGATGATACTCTATTGAATGAAAATGCATAATATTATAGGAATATTTCAAGCAGCCAACTGTTTTTTTTGCAGTAGGCTATTTTTATGTTCAAAAATCAAGGAAAAACAACTGACATAAAGTTTTCTATAGAATCATTTTTACAAAATTCTGCAAAATATAGTATGTTTTTGTCAGTACTTAGGATTAAACGAAAAGAAAAGGAGGGTTTAAGATGTATTCTAAATTGTTTTAGAGAGGGTGCATGCTGTGAGAAAGCCGAGAATTCTAAAAGACCAAATAGAGCAAGGTAGACAAGAATTGAGTCGTTTGGTAGGGAATCATGGCATGCATGATGATAAGGTTCTTCAGCAGTCCATGATATTGGATGAATTGATTAATGAGTATAATCGCTGCAGATCAGAACATAGAGAATTGAAAAACACCGCCGTGAGAAGCACCTTCATTCAAGGCTAACGGGCGGGGTGACTGGGGAATCTGGATTAAAGAAACCGGTAGGTAAAGAACGAAGTTGAAAACTATGATTAAATATCCTGGGTTAAACGACAAATTTTGATAGATAGTTACAAAATACATTTACTATAATAAGGGAGATCCAATTATTCTGTCATAGGGAGGAATTGAATTGCAAAACAAAAGGAAATGGAAAAGGTGGACTGGGGTGTGCGTATTAGGTCTGGGGATGTTGTGCATGGCTTCGTCAGTACAGGCAGCAGGCAAAACGACATATGTATATGATTCCAACAATCGATTAACATCGGTGACGAAAGCTAATGGAAAGGTATATACATATCAGTATGATACCAACGGAAATCTATTGAGGATAGTTCAGAGCGCTTCTCTGCGATAGGGAAGTTTGAATTCTTAAAGTATCGTAGTGGGGACGATCCAAGGATATGCTGCGTTCGTCCAAAGGGGAATTACAATTGAAATAGGGAGAGATTGAAGATATGAAAAAAGGACTATCTATCCTACTTATTTTCGCTTTTGTGGTATCTATGCTATTCCCGCCAGAAATAGGGTTACAACGTGCCGGAGCTTCTCCATCCTATAACAACGAGAAGAATAGGAGTGTTACGGGAGACGTATATGGCGATGCTTCATTGAACCCAACCTTGAGAGGCGCTGTGGATTCGAAAGATCTCATTACGATTACGAGCGTATCCGAACGTTTTCAGGTGGAGCGGGACTGGATCATTCTTGAACTGGGCAAAGGATATGCGTTGAATGAAATTTATCAGGCGTTGCTTGCTCAGGAACAAGGAGGTTCCTACGAGGCCTACTTGCAAAAGAAAAATCCTGATGCAATGAATCATTCGTTAACGGACAGTCCTGAGTCGGTTACGTATGAGAATGAACCGGGTTCGTTGGGACGAGCAGATGAGCCCTCGGTGACGCAGGTTACATACACCGATTTCTCTGAGCCTGCATCTGTCACAGACGAGGTGTACGCAGCACCGGACACGTTTGCTCTCGCTGCAAATGGATATGATGACATCGCGTTACAACGTCAGTCCATCAAGTTCGATCAGGCTCCTTATGGAGTAGGATCAGTCAACGATAGTATCTCCACGAGCGATGGTTCGCTTAATATAAGCGTGGTTGACCTCGTGATGCCAGGGGTCAACGGTCTTGATTTTACTTTGCGTCGCACATACGACAGTTCGTTGGGCAAGGATCGGATTGACGCGAGAGTAAATCCTGATTTCAGAAACATAACCGAATCCACAACAGAGGAACAGAAATTTCCGATTGGTAAAGGCTGGACCTGGGATCTGCCTTATGTGAAGCATGAAGGCGGTGGGACGTATGTTCATATCCCGGGAGTCGGTACATTCGCTGATTCAGAAAGAGGCGGGTTAGCAGGGTATCCTTGGGATAATCTCGACTTTGGGCTTGAACACTCTGATCTCTATGTATCAGGAGAAAAAGCTCACTATGTTCTAAAAGATTATAATACCGGTATTGTTCAATATTTTGATCAGGCCGGCAACATACTGCAAATTCGTAATCAGTATAATAACACCATTGAATTTTATTACACCACTAAAGCCAATTACGGCACCGTTCTGAGTTTTGTGATGACTCGGGCGGGCAAGGGACAGCCCGTGCAGACGATGGATTTTTCATACAGCACCAATGAAGTCAAAGTTTCCTTTGATGATCGGGCGGTCACGTATAAAAAGCGGAATGTGACGAGTAACAATCGTACACAAAGCTTGCTTGATCACGTCATTGATGCAGAAGGAAGAATAACGAAGTATGGGTATCTTCGCTGGAATGGCCTACTTTTCAACTTGGTTGATTCCTTCAAGGATTATACGGGAGAAAATCAGCAGGTCTATTGGGGATGGAACGATTGGCTCGTTCTGGCTTCCATTGAGCATCCGACCAAAGCGATGACACAATACACCTTTGGTGGGACCGTACTGCGTAAACTGGGGCCGACTGGCGCTGAGACTCAGCCTCGATATGGGCAGCGCAAAGTGTTCTATAGTACAGCAGCAGGACAGGAAGTTTCCAACCAAATCAATGTGAGTTATAGCGGCGATATTGGCGCCGTATACGGACAAAGTAATTCTTTTACGACCACGGTGGAGGACGGGCTAACCCGAACTGACTATAGCTTCAGGAAACAATTTGTCGCGCATAACAAACCTGACGTGGTCTATAATACGCAAATCAATGCCCGCGCCATCGAAGGGAACCAGCAGCGGGTTACAGCTTATACGTACAATGAATCCGCTTACCGGAATGTACCGACCCGTATTGAAGAACGTTCGTATGATACGGCGGGTGCCTCCAGTGCAGCGGTGACTTCACTCCAGTATAACGACTGGGGACAGGTCATCTCCCAAACGGATCCACTTGGAGCCACTGTCAAGTCCACCTACGAAATGAAATTCTTAAGTGGGTATGACTTATCTCCAGTCATTGTACTTACTCAAAGTACGGAAACAGGTGGTAATAATCAACAAGCAACAACAAATTACAGTTATGATTCGGTTACTGGATCATTAACACAGTCAGTCATACAGGACAGTCAAGGTAATCTGCTGGAACAGACTAATTATCAATATGATGGTTATGGAAACCCGGTTGTGCTCCAACTGAAGGGAGAGACGGCGGATACCATTGTTCGTCAGCAGTTTGGTTACAAGTCCATGCGGCCTACTCAGCAGGAAGTCAATGTAACGGATGCAGCAGGGATGAGCTCTACCATTACCCTGCAAGCGGGATACAATGCTACTGGAGAGATGAGCAGTTATACCGACGGCAATCAGAACACAACAACGACGACCTATGACAAGCTTGGGCGTATCATTTCCGAGAAGAATCCGGACGGAAGCATCACAACCTTGTCCTATGATGATGTGAATAATACATTGACGGTAACGACACCTGATCTTAGCCAAACCCTATATCGTTTTGACCCGCTGGGCAGGCTATCCAGTGAAACAAATGAACGGGGCAGCAAGACGTATACGTATGATGCGTATGACCGGATGATCGCCCAGACGGACGCCGCTGGACAGACGACAACATATGTCCATGATGCATTCAATCGGGTCATTCGTGAGCAGGACGGGACGTCCACCACTCTAATGGCGTATGATGATACGGCTCGTACCCTGACGATCACGGATGGCGAAAACAACCGTATTCGTGAGTCCTACAATGTGATGGGCCAGGTGACCCAAAAGGAAGAACTCCGTGCCAGCGGCAACGTAGTTCTGGTTACCAACACGTATGACAGCAGGGGCAACATCCTCACCGTCACCGACGGAAACGGCAACCTGACCACGAATGGTTATGATGCCTTGTCCCGTCTCACCTCGGTGACGGATGCCGAGAATAAAAAGACAAGTTATACGTACAATCTTGGTGGTGACTTAACTAAGGTAACCTATGCAGACGGAAAAACCCTGCAGAAACGTTATGACGAGATTGGCCGTTTGCTCGTACAGACAGACCCTTTGGGGCAGGTCACGACATATACGTATGATGCGAGCGGTAATATGACGAAGATGCTGGATCGTAAAGGGCAAGAACGCACCTATGTATACAACAGCCGTAACTTCCTGCTGGAAAATCGGGCCAGTGACAGGACGATTACGTTCACTTATGATGCCATGGGCCGGAGAACCGGTATGGTCGACTCCATTGGTAGCACCCAATATGGGTATACACCCGTCGGTGAGCTGGAGAGCATCACTTATCCGGATGGGGCAACGCTAACGCTGGGTTACGATGCCAGAGGCGTGCGGACCCGTCAGACCTTCCAGCAAGGTAGTTATACGCTCAACCTGGGCATGTCGTACAAGGGAGCTTCGGCACTTCCTGAATCCTTGAGCTTGACGAGTGGTAGCGGAACGGCCCTCGGCAGCTTCGGGTACACCTACCGTGCCAACAATAGTCTGGCTCAAAAAAGTGCAGGGTCTGGATGGAAAGAAACCTACACCTACGACGGCCTGAACCTGAACGGGCTCACGCATACGTTTAATGGTACAAACGGTCCGAGCTACAGCTATGCCTATGATAACAACCGGAATATTACGAGCAAAACAGATCAGGGAATCGCCTACCAATTTACGTATGACAAGCTGAACCGAATCCAAACGTCCAGCCAGTATCAGGAGACCTATACCTACGATGTACGGGATAACCGGAGCAGTCTGGAAAGTGACCGGGAGTGGAGCCCGCCAGCGGCAGCATCCTATACCTACGATGCCCGTAACCAATTGACAGGTGCCACGGTTAACGACCAGTATGTGAGCTACCGTTACAATGGAGACGGTCTGATGACCGAGCGAAGTACAGGAGGAAAAACAACTCGTTACTACTATGATGACCGTGGACTGCTGGTGGCTGAAGGCACGGTAAGCAGCACGGGAACGGTGCAGATCACGACAGGGTATGTGTACGATGCAACCGGAAAACTGACCGCCCGACAGATGGCAGGAGAGAGTCAGCTACAGTCCTATGTGACCAACGGCCACGGGGATGTGACTGAGATCCGGGATGCATCAGGCAACGTATTGAACCGATACACTTATGACATCTGGGGCAATCCCGAAATAACAGAAGAGACCGTCCCGAACGTCTTGCGCTATGCCGGGGAGTATTGGGATGAAGTGACGGGACTTCAGTATTTGAGAGCGCGTTGGTATGATCCGTCCACAGCCCGTTTCATAAACGAGGATACGTACGAGGGTGAACTGACAAATCCGCTGAGTTTGAATTTGTATACGTATGTGGAAAATAATCCATTGATCTATGTGGATCCGAGCGGAGAATCCAAAAGACCAGAAAAGAACGCAATGTTAGGATTAGGAGGTGGCAGTGGAAGTTCCAGTGCAGGGAGAATGACCTCAGGCGGAAGCATGGGTGGTGGTGGAAGGGGGATATCCTCATCAAGTAGAATTTCGAATAGTCCTAAAATTTCAAGTAATTCTAGGCTTGTGAGATATTCATCTAAGAAGTCGTTGAATGAATTGAAAGATGAAGTCAGAGGAATCCATGCATCAAGGACAAGCATGGTGAAAAAACAGTCGTCCTCAACTAAGGGGACGGGAAATGTTCTAGTTAAAGATACTGGTAACATTTCTAAGAATACTGGAAATCTGAGGGCTTGGGCAAAAGAAAATGGATGGGTACAGCAAAATAGTTCAGGAGGCGTTGAGCAATGGGGAGTAAAGAGTACTGATGGATCGTTTAGTTGGAGATTGAAGCTAAAACCTGAAGCTAGTACAAGGGAAGGGCTTGGTAAAGGAAGTAATCAATCTCGCTTTGATGCTAGATTAGACGATAAAGGAACTTACATTAATCCGTTCACCGGAAAAACAGGCGGTAGGAGTACTGGAACTCATATTCCATTAGGGAAGTGATATGTATGAAAAAGGAAACATTAATGGAGATTTTAACAGACTCTACTGCATCAGATGCAGAAAAAGATGATGCAATAATTGAACTAGGAGAGAACTTCCAAGATGGTGAGACTGTGGACATTTTAATCAAAGTGTCAAATGAAAGTAACTGTGATGAGATGATTGCGGCAAGCTGTGGTGAGTCTATAGGTCAAATTTGGCTTGCAACACAGCAAATAAGTTATGAAAAGTTATCTCATTTAAATGGGATTGCTTTGACAGAGGTGCTTTCCTTAATTAAAGCGCAACGCCCTGATTGGTACGAAACATATTTGGAAATGTTCCCTCAATCATAATAGCTATGATTATTTGCCCTAAAGATTTTTTCTTTAGGGCATGCTTTTTTTAGTGGGGGTTACCCAGTGTCGAATGAGCCCATCATTCAATCAATATCACATTTAACACTTGTAAATTAGTGAAGATACGTACGAGGGTGAACTGACAAACCCGCTGAATTTGAATTTGTATACGTATGTGGAAAATAATCCATTGGTCTATGTAGATCCGAGCGGAGAGGCGAGAAGGCAGGCTAATAATGCACTGTTAGGATTAGAAAGTGGCAGTGGAAGTTCCAGTTCAGGGAGAATGACCCCAGGCGGAAGCATGGGTGGAGGTGGAGGAAGAGGCGGAAGTGGATCGTCTGGCAGTAAGCCGTCGACTTCAAGTAATGGACAGGCGAATAAGGGGACGGGGAATCTCTCGGATTCAATTAGCAGTAAAGCCCTAAAACAAATTGGTAAAAAGTGGGGATAAAAAGGTGTAGAGGCTTTCAAGAAGGCAGCAGATAAAGGAATAGTCGGTGCACAGGGTCAAAATGGAATAAAAGCATTAAAAGGAGACGGGGTAAAAATAGGTAAGAAAACGTATACTCATGAAATAAAAGTGTTAAATAAAGAATATGGAGATTTTCGAATTTTTGGATATATTGACGAAACAGGGAAATTTATTTTTGACCAATTCAAAAAAGGATTACATTAACATTTAAGGAGATGAAAAATTGAATACTGAGGAGTTTGAAAATTGGATATTAATAAATAATGTAGCCGAACGTACTAAAAAGAGTTTTTGGACGTACATTGATAATTATAAAAAGGAAGAACCAGATGAGTTTAAAGAAGTATTTAATAATATAAAATTGAATTATTTGGAAATCAATATCAATAAAATTAGTCTAACAATGAGTTATCGGTTTGATGAACCGATTAGTTTTGTATCTGTTTGTATAGAGGTTGTATATGAGGGAGAAGAAATATGCATTTATGAATCTATATTTGCATTAGACGGAAGTGCAATGGATGATTATTTAAGGATGACAAATTAAATAGAATTGTATTGTGGAAATCTCAGTGCTATTTTTAAATAAACTTTAAAGAGTAAACAGGACCGTTCCAATATAATTAATGAATTTAGAAAATTAATACTCACTAGAGGGCTTATTTCACTTAGACGATTAGTCAGAATAAGCCTTTTAGTGATATACAAATTCCAGAACTAATAAGAAACTCACAAGATAATCTATGAATTTCCTCGAATTAAATAACTTTACAGTTGTTTAATTCGAGGAAGGTGAAAATTTATTAAAAGGTAATCCTACATGATGTTGTTATTATTGAATATGTCTAAATAATTATTCTTAAAACGAAATATAAGATGAGCGTATCTAAATTGGTTAAAGATTGACCATTTCTAAGTATAAATTTTACTTAGGATAAAACTTATCCTTTACAATGCAGACGGCCTGATGACCGAGCGAAGTACAGGAGGAAAAACAACTCGTTACTATTATGATGATCGTGGGTTGCTGGTGGCCGAAGGGACGGTAAGCAGCACAGGAACGGTGCAGATCACGACAGGGTATGTGCATGATGCGACCGGAAAACTAACCGCCCGGCAGATGGCAGGAGAGAGTCAACTACAGTCCTATGTGACCAACGGCCACGGGGATGTAACGGAAATCCGGGATGCATCGGGCAATGTATTGAACCGTTACACCTATGATATCTGGGGCAATCCCGAGACGGCAGAGGAGACTGTCCCGAACGTCTTGCGCTATGCCGGGAAGTATTGGGATGAAGTGACAGACCTCCAGTATTTGAGAGCCCGTTGGTATGATCCCTCCACGGCTCGGTTTATTAGTGAAGATACGTACGAGGGTGAACTGACAAATCCGCTGAGTCTGAATTTGTATACGTATGTGGAAAATAATCCGTTGAACTATGTGGATCCAACTGGTCATAGAGCTTGGCTGATTCATGGTACTTTCTCAGATGCGGATACATGGACTCCAGATTTTGTGAAATATGTGGAAGGTCTATTCAATGAATCAAGTAAAGCACTAGAGTGGACAGGCAAAAACAGCAAAGGTGCACGTTCTGATGCGGCTGAGGACCTCGTAAAAACAGTATATGAATGGCACAGTAAAAATCCTGATGAACCTATTAGATTAGTAGGGCATAGTCATGGAGGAAATGTGGCAATCATGTTAGCCAACCTTCTAGAGAAAAAGGGGATGAAGGTCGAGACGTTAATTACTGTAGCGACTCCCGTTAGGGAATATAAACTAAAAACAAAGGTCGGGCAACATATTCATATGTATAATAATAGGGATAGCGTCCAAGGTGAGATGGGAGGAAGTTGGTGGTGGGCAGGATCTTCATTTACAAGGAAGTTTAAAGGTGCTGATAATGTACGTGCAAAAGATGGTGAAATCGGCACGAAAATTCAAGCTCATTCAACTATGCACAGTAATGTAGACGTCTGGAAAAAATATATTGAGCCAATATTAAAGTTGAAATAATAAGATGTATAAACTCCGAAAGGGGGAGGAATATGCCAATATGGTTAAAGGTATTCCTAATAGGAATAATAATATTTAGTGTTTCCTCATTTGTATGGTTCCTTATGGGTTCAACAGCGTATTTTGAAAGAGGTATGGATATTATTGGAACCACTTATTTATGGGGAGCAGGAATTCCAGTTCTATTGTTCGCTGTAGTGTTTACTATGTTACTCATCAAAAGATGGACTCCAACGAGTGGAATAGACTACGTTGGAATTTGTGTAGTGCTAATTTTATCAGCACTCATCTCTGCTGCTCTAATTCAAAGCGTTAACACTCACGCTTGGGCGAACGAAAAGATAAGAAGTGACACATTAAAGATATCAGCAGATGGAGAATATGAATATCGAGTAGATTTAATTAATTTGTTTCAAAGAAACAGTTATGCACGGTTATATCTTAAAAATGTTAGCACAGGAGAGGAATTGTATATTCCAACAGAAATTCAGACACACAGAATTAAAACTTTAGCCGTTGGTGGGGATACCCATTGGATAAAGCTTGAACTAACAGACAATGTATCTGATTATATTCTCTATACAACAAAAGAACTCGGCATACCAGAGGAAAAGTTTGAAATCGATATTGCAGCGAGAACATCAAGAAGAATAGAATAAAAAATTGATGCCATATGTGAGAGTAGCATCTCCATGTGGCTTCTTTTGTCTAAAATCAATGGCGATCTTCAATCACTTCATGTAATGACCCAAACGTGAGCTACCGTTACAATGGAGACGTCTAATGACCGAGCGAAGTACGGGAGGGAAAACAACCTGTTACTACTATTATGACCGTGGGTTGCTGGTGGCCGAAGGGACGGTAAGCAGCACAGGAACGGTGCAAATCACGGTAGGTTACGTATACGATGCAACCGGAAAACTGACCGCCCGGCAGATGGCAGGAGAGAGTCAGCTACAGTCCTATGTGACTAACGGCCACGGGGATGTAACGGAAATCCGAGATGCGTCAGGCAACGTATTGAACCGATACACCTATGACATCTGGGGCAATCCGGAAATAACAGAAGAGACCGTCCCGAACGTCTTGCGCTATGCCGGGGAGTATTGGGATGAAGTGACGGGACTTCAGTATCTGAGAGCCCGTTGGTATGATCCAAGTGTCGGGCGATTTATTAGTGAGGATTCGTACGAGTGCGAGTTGACGAATCCACTGAGTTTGAATTTGTATGCTTATGTAGGAAACAATCCATTAAAGTATGTAGATCCAAATGGTCATAAATTTTTCCCAACCGGAACTGGATATACCAATAGACAAATTGTAAATCATTGTGCGAATGTAGGATTAAGAACATGTTGGAATGAGTTCACCGAGGGAACATTGGAAGCATCTATGGCAGTTGCAAATTTCCTTGTTGTAGATGATATTAACACAATAATAGACCCCAACTCTTCATCATTTGACAAAACACTTGCCGCAGTCAATTTTATACTGATATCTAAGTTATGACGGATTGTCAAACTAAGTGCGACAGTTCCTCTGTGAAAGATTCGTGAGCGGTTCTCCAACCCAAGCATTTTCGTGGTCTGTGATTCATTAGATCGAGTGAATGGGCGAGATCTTCATCCTCCACTTGAGCGAGATCGGTACCTTTAGGGAAAAACTCTCGAAGCAACCCGTTTGCATTCTCGTTGGAACCGCGTTGCCAAGACGAATACGGATCAGCAAAATAAACGTGCAGGTTGTGGGTCGTTTCCAGATTGGCATAGCATGCAAACTCCTTTCCTCGATCAGCCGTAGCTGTGAGGAAGGTCCCAGTAGGGTACTGTGATATAGCTACACCGAGCGCAATCTCCATCGACAAAGCGGTACGGTCGGGCATGAGAACAGCGGTATATAAGCGTGTTTTGCGTTCAATCAACGTCGCTACGCATCCTTTACTTTTCCCACGACCCGATACGACGGTATCCAGTTCCCAGTGTCCAAACGTTTCACGGGAACGAACCTCTTTGGGGCGATCTGAAATGGATTGACCAATAGCGAATTTACCGCGAGTTTCTGCGGGTTTCTGGCGCTTCCCCTTGTGTCGAAGAACCTGTAATACACCTCGAACCAAGCGCCCAGCGTAGATCCAGCGGTAGATGGTTTTGAAAGAGACTGCACGCCGGCCTTCGGTGCGGAAACGTTCAGTGATTTGTTCCGGAGACCACGTTGCCTCAAGTTTTTCCTCCAGTGAAGCAGCCAAGGCGTCTGACCATTTACCTGGAGAGACAGAAACCTTACGACGCTCCTCATAAGCGTTCTGAGCTTGTTCTGCCTGATAGGGATGCGATGCAACAACACGATCTAGCTCACGGCAAATCGTGGAAGGATGTCTACCCAGTTCCTTTGCAATGGCTCGTGAACTTTGGCCTTGCTTGTGGAGGATTTCTAGCTTGCTACGTTCGATTATGCTAAGATGTGAATAACTCATGGACTGATTCTCCTTGTGTGAATGCTGGTGTGGTAACTTTCATTCTACACGAATCAGGCTATGAGCCATTTTTTTATTTTCAGTAGGTGTCGCACTTCATATTACAATCCGTCTTATATAAAAGTGGTAAGCTTATTATTAAGCTAGGTAGTAAAGAAGGAAGACAAATTGAGAGAGCAGTAAATTTTGTTGGAAATGGGGTAGAAAAGACTTTAGACTCAACTCTCAAATCATATGAACAGGCTAGAAACCTAACATTTGATCTTATAGGAAGTTTAGGAATGGATTCTAAAACTGTTATTGGTCGTCTCCCGAGTAGTGCAGGCTATGGTAAAGTAGTTGGCAGACAATCAGCTGATGGAAAGTTAATATGGAGATTGGATTACGATCCTAATAAAGGAACACATATTAATATTGAAGATTACCGAGGGGGAAAAGGAAATAAGGCTGTTAAGCTAGTTATTCCTTTTGAAGGTAATGAAAATACATTTAAATCTTTATTAAAGCATCTTCAAAAATAACAGGATGGAGGTAATTAAATGACGCTTTTTGAGGAATGTGTTCAATCATTAGGAGAAGAAACAAGGATATTATCTTCCAAGCAAACAGAAGAATTATTTAATGAGCTTGTATTTTGTTTTCCTGTTACTTCCTGGGGAAGAATAGATTGGAGTAAAATTGAGGATTACCATAAAATCACAGATGTTGCGGAAACATTAATTTTTTTGAATAACCATTATGGAAGTGAATTTAGTGAGGAAGTCTTTTTGCTTTGGAATTATACGGATGCTCCCGGGGTTCTTACAAACTTAAAAAAAGTATTGGAGAATATTGATGATGTAACTGCTGTCGGTTCCGATACTTGGGTTTATTGCCAAACTTCTGGATATGCTATAGAGTTTTTTCATGAGGGTGAAGTGGTATTAGGGTTTACAACTCTTCGAAATTTAGAATAACTAACAACAAACTGCGACCTCAATTTCATTGATTGATAAGCAATCAATTTTTACACTAGGTCAAGGATCAGAAGGGCCTAACTTAAATGTGTATGTGGCTGTTCTCCTTAGACAATTTAACATACAAAGAAGTTTTTCCCTCGTACTATCGTATGATGGAGAAGACATTGTTTTACGTTTTTATTCGGTTAGAGAAAATGAGTTACCATGGCTTAATATCTCTTCAATAGAGTCATATTCAGAAGGATTAATGATAGTCGAAATTTAAACTTAGTGATCTTGGGGTTTCTCCCCAAGATCATTTTTATCCTCTACGCCTGTTTTCTGGTACAACGGATCCTTTGAAGTATATAGGTGTGATGCGTTTGGGAATGTAACGGAAATCCGGGATGCGTCAGGCAACGTATTGAACCGATACACCTATGACATCTGGGGCAATCCCGAAACAACAGAGGAAACGGTCCCGAACGTCTTGCGCTATGCCGGAGAGTATTGGGATGAAGTGACAGACCTCCAGTATTTGAGAGCGCGTTGGTATGATCCGGCTACGGCTCGGTTTATTAGTGAAGATACGTACGAGGGTGAACTGACAAACCCGCTGAGTTTAAATTTGTATATGTATATGTCTGGACAGTCAAAAGTTCTTGTCGAAAAATCGTAACATAGAAAAATAACCCAATCGTCGCTTGTATGGTATCCTTTGGTTCTCACTCCAGAAAGGATAACAAACGCTGAATGGGTTACGACAAAAATTGTACTCCATTTCCAGGCGGTTGACCATACCTATGCTAAAATACTTGAACAACCTTTTACAACCTTTCCGTGCCTGCTCTTCCAGACAAGCCACGTTCGAGTGGTTTGTCGTTATTGTTGTGGGTTTTATGCTGCGCTCCGACCATCTGGGCGTGACTTTCATCATTCGCGATCTCTTGCTGAATAGCCGTTGCTACGAGACGCTGATTCATTTTTTCCGTTCGTCCGCTTGGTCTTTGCAATCGCTGCGGCAGATTTGGCTTCAGGTCGTTCGCCAGTCTGCGCCTCTGCTGGTGATTCAGGATCGCGTGTTCCTTGTCGGCGACGGGATGAAGCAGGCCAAGGAAGGTCGCCGAATGCCGGGGGTCAAGAAGCTCCATCAGGAATCCGAGAATGTCTCCAAGGTGACTATATCTTTGGTCATTTGTTCGGTGCCATCGGCATTCTGGTCGGTGATTCCCGCAAGTGGTTCTGCTTGCCCTTGTTCATGAATCTACAAGACGGTGTCAAAACCATTCTGGGTTGGACGAAGTCCGCGAGCGAACTCGAATCACCTTCCCATGTCGTTCAAATGATTGAACAAGGCTTTGAGGCTGCGAAAGCCTTCGGTCAAGCGCTGCTACTTTTGGATCGTTACTTTTTGTCGGTTCCGGCCTTGGAGCGACTGAATGCGTGCCACCTTGCTTCCGAAACTCGCATGCACCTGGTGACGAAAGCCAAATCGAACGCAGTCGCTTACGAACGTGTCCCCCTGCGAAGAAGCCCGGGCGTGGCCGACCGCCGAAAAAAGGCCAAGCGATCAAACTGAAGGAGTTGTTCACGACTCGCGCTGCCGATTTTCAAACCGCGACCGTTCTGCTGTACGACAAAGAAGAGACGGTTCAATTTCTGTGCCTAGATCTGCTTTGGGGCCAGGGCTTATATCAGGAATTACGTTTTGTGCTGGTGGTTCATCAGGGCCGCTAATCCATCTTGGTCAGTATGGATTTAAGCCCGGCGGCCACCGACATCATCCGATTGTACGGCTATCGCTTCAAAATTGAGTGCACGTTTCGGGAAATGAAGCAGGTCACCCACGCCTTCGGCTACCGCTTCTGGAGCAAGTCCATGCCGAAGCTGAACCGGTTTTTGAAAAAAGAGGAAGCGCGTCCCCTAGAAGCCGTAACGAACAAGACCGGCAACGCATCCAGAAAACGATCCAGGCGATAGAGGGATTCGTGATGTGCCAGTGCATTGCGATGGGGCTCCTACAACTCGTCGCCTTGCAGTTTTCAGGCCGGACATCGGGGCTGTTTTTCCGCTATCTGCGAACGCCCTCCCACGCTGTGGTCTCGGAGGCCAGCGTTGCTGCTTCATTTCTGTTCTTTTCAGTTAATTATTTTGATTAATAGATAACAAAGTTGTGCATTATCCAGGTAAAGTCTACTCTAAATCTCTTCTAAAAGTTTATTTCCAACTTTAAAATAAAGTTCCTGAAGCTACAGGAACCCTTTTTTTGTTAGAGCGAATTCAAGAAATTCACCTATGATCTCCGAGATAGCTTCTTCTTCAGGTAAAAGTATATACTTACTCATTCGTTGGATGTCCCCTCTATATAAATCGATAAGTCGGAGTATTGATTCACGGTCTTGGAACCTGGCTGCTTCTAAAAGACTTATAAATTCACTGTCTGTGATAGGTGATTGATCATCTTTTGCTTCCATTTACTCACCGCCTGTTGACTAATATCCAGCTGAATTGCGATTTCCTTTTCGGAATAACCCTCTATGTACAATTTATACATGATAGACCTACCGAATTCAGGTAGAGAATTTAAAATCTGGTTTACATATATTCTGTTTTCAGAGTTTTGAGTGGTATCAACGCCTGAAGAATGACTATTATGTATAGGAACTTCTTTTCTGCGAATGCTTTTTGCTCGATATTGCACTCTCCATCCAATCCTATAAAGCTCTTTTCTATAGCGCTCGAAAACCGTTTGTTCCTCTTTCAATTATGTTCACTCCTTCTGTCAAAAAAACATATAGTAACTTTTCTAATAAAACAGAGCTTATGCTCTTGATTTTCATTGTATCAATATTTCGTTTTTAAGAAGTCTGAATAAAGTGGTTAAAAGGACGAATTTAAGTTTTTTTTATTTCAAGTTGTATTTAAGGTATTCAAATTACCTTATAAGTGAAGGCATAAACAAAATAGAAATGAATTGGATTTGGGAAGAGATCCTTTTCATTGCTATCTTCCCTTTGTTGTTGTGCCTATATAACTCAAAGGAGATTAAGAATATGAAAAATGTATTGTATATACCGTTGGATGATCGACCAGTGAATTTGGATGATGTCATCGTGCAAGGAAGATCAGCAGGGATCAATGTTATTACACCAAATTTAAATGATATTACAAACCGTTTGGATTCCCAGAAGACTGTCTCTGGAACTACCCTTCTCTCGACATCTTCTCCGACCTACGGGAATCCTGCAAACATAAGACAGTTCATTCTGAACAATGCAGCTTCTGTAGAGGGATTTATTATTTCTTCAGACATGCTTGCTTACGGAGGACTAATTGCTAGCAGACGTTTGCGGACAAGCGCTGGGGGGACTTATCCGGCGTATGACAGTACCACAACGAATCTGTTGGATGTCATTGGCTTGGTAAAGCAGTCTTATCCGAGTAAACCAATCTTTGTATTAGATACGATTATGAGGCTTGCTACCACTGCCTTTGCAGATGGATTATCTTTTGCCGCCTATAATGAATCACGTACTTTTATGCTCCAACCTCGAAGAAGTTTCTCACAGTTTGCTGATATTCTAACCGGTTATAATCTATCTCCTACCGGTTCATATGGTAGTACAACAAACTTCAACAAAGAACAGTATTACAACACGAGACAACATAAATTCAAGAGTAATCGGTACATTCTAGAGCAACTGGCCCAGTCGGGGTATATTGATTTCCTAGCCATTGGAGTAGATGATGCTAACACACAAGGGGTGCAGATCAACGAGATTAAATTTGTGGAAGGGCGTATTAATGCTTGGCTCGGTGGTACGAACGGTCAAAATCCGGATCGTGCTATTATTCTTCCGGATGCCGATGGATTAGGTCATGCACTGATGGCGAGAATGGCAAATCAGCTTTATCGCAATGGTGCAAAACCGAGGTATGCGGTACAGTACTTCGGACCACACGGCTCAACCATCACCAGTCAATATGAATATATGGATGTGCATCAGAATATTTTGCGGCATGTTGATACTATCGGTGGACAGTCCGTAAGTAGTTCACCTAATGTTGAGATTATTGGGATTACTGATGCGGCCCAGGTCAATGCTGCGGTCAATCGGATTGCTGCTAACAGCACCAACCGTGTTCCAACCGTGGTGATTGATTTTGTTGGTGGAGGAGCAGCAGATCCAACTGTAACAGAGGCTCTCCTAGGCAGCCAGCACACCGGACGCATTTTGGGTTATAGTGCCTGGAATACACCAGGAAATAAAATTGGGATTTCTTTAGGAATGGGTCAAGCCCGATATGCGTACTTGGTGACTGAAACAGATACTATTGCGCTGAATACAGCAGTTGATGCCCATGGTTCGCTCTTATTTAAACGTTTCTTAAAAGATTACTATTACAAAACGAGCGCTATTGACGAAATTCGTACCTACTCCAGAGCGAATTCGCTGTATACTAATGTCGCTACAATCGCGGATCAAAATATGCTGCTATTTAATAGTCCTGCCGATTATTCACATTTACAGAATGTATTACGAAACAGAATGCAAACCCATAAGACTACACTTTCTGGAAAAAGTGCATTCCTTATTAGCGGCTCAGGAACTTCTTATAATGTTCGCCAAATTAGCGGGGGTACTTGGTCGTTTGCTGGCTATGCAAATTCAACACTTGCTTATGGCGAGCCAGACTATATTTGGAAGAGGGCTTTTGAAGTTACTTTGAATCCTGTTGTAACCTTACAATAATTATTCATCAAGAATGAATAGATATAAATAGAACAAAACAGCTCCTCTTTAGGAGCTGTTTTGTTCTATTTGAGTATAATTACGGATTTAATATTTCTCTCACCATGGAGAAATCCACACCGTCAATTTTCCATCCTTTACTCGTATACACAAGTTTTGCAGTTCTGTAGAGTGTCTCATTGGGAGCATATTTAGAGTTAGGACCTGAAGACTGACTCAGTTTAGCTTTATTAGCATCGGTATAACTGATGGCAGATTGATAAATAGTCGTAAATTTAAAGTCGTATTTTAATCCTTTGTCGCGTATGATTTCATTGATAAACTTATCCGTGAAGTATGGGCTGAAGTGATTTCTGATCTGCTTTATTGAAGACAGATCAGTTGCTTCGTTTAATTTGTTAACTAACACTTGTCTTTGTTTATCCGTTATTTTCTTTGCATTAGGAATTTGAACCTGTGGTTTTTGCATAGTTACTTGGAGTTGTTTCCCATCCAAAGTAATAGTGGCTTGACTAGCTTGTTGGTTCCAATCCACATCTGCTCCTAAAGTTTGGCTTACAAATCGGGCCGGAACATATGTGGAGTTGTAGTTTAGTTCCGCAGGAACATCAAGAAGAATCTCCGATTGATTGAGCAGAACTTTTTTTGAATTTAGGGTAAGAACCATTTCCGTTTCATCTTTAGTAATGGTAATAGTTTTTTGTTGTTGATTCCAAGTAACGTCAGCGCCCAAGTTTTCAGAAACTGCACGTAGAGGAATGAGTACACGATTATTTTTTATAATACCACTATCAATTGTATTTACTGTGTCTGCAGCATAACCAGGTTGAGCCAAATTGGGAAGCGCAAGCATGGAAGCCGCCAAAACGGTGAGAGATAATTTTTTTAACATTTATAATCCTCCTAAAATTAAGACTAGTTGTAAGAATAGACGCGACTAATGAAGAAAATGTTTCTATCTTCATATAAAAACTTCTAAATATTGTAGTTGTAGATAACGATGCGAATATTTATGAATACCTTTTTAACTCCGATTCCTAATAAACGGGATATGTGGGCGAATGAAGAAATACATATCTACATAATGTAGTTTTAGTGACTTTTAAAGGGGGCATGAATCAAGCTTGATTTATGAAAGTATGCCTTTGCAAACAAGCATTTTATTTTGCAAAGGAATATAATATGAATTTTTTGGCAATGTATCCTAAAATGTTTTAAAAAGAGGGGGTGCATGCTGTGAGTGAACCGAAACAGATCAGGGACCAAATCGAGCGGAACAGGCATGAGTTGAGTCGTTTGGCGGAGAATCATGGCATGCAAGACAAACAAGTCCTTCGACAGTCCATGGTACTGGACGAGCTTATTAATGAATATAATCGTTTTAAATATAAAAACAGTTTCAGAAACAGACAGCCGATTGCATAATGCAGTCGGCTGTTTTTATGCATAAACCAGAAAGTGAGCAAGCCGATCCACTCAATGCGTATCTTTTAATACTCTTCTATCGTATACCCATAGAACGTCAGAGTCCGGCAGCATTCTGGATTCATCATCATGAGACATGGAGGGGTATGGAATGCGTAAAAAAATATTGGTTCTTGGAGGCACCCGCTTTTTGGCAAAAGGCTTGTGGAGCATTGGGCAGCCCAGGAGAACGTTGAAGTCACAGTAGTGAGCAGAGGGAATATTGCGTTTCCGTTTGATTCGAGGCTTACCCATATCATCCTGGATCGGGCAAACGAAGCATCATTGCGTCAGGCTGCGGAATTGGAGTATTGGGATGTGGTGTATGATCATGCCTGCTACTCGGCAGAAGCGGCTCTGGCAGCAGTGAACATCTTTGAAGGGAGAGTGAAACGTTACATCCTCACTTCAAGCTTATCTGTCTATGAGGCAGGGACACAGGGAGACGATGGCTTTCATGAAGAGGACTTTGATCCGTCCGCCTATCCTGTTCGAATTGCGGGAGATGAAGTCGTTTCTTATCAGGAAGGCAAAAGACAAGCGGAGGCTGTGTTGATACAAAAGGCAACATTTCCTGTAGTAACTGTTCGGTCCCCAATTGTTCTGGGTATGGATGATTATACGAGACGATTACATTTTCATATAGAGCATGTTCAACAGGAGTTGCCAATCGGTTTACCTAACCCGGGAGCGGATATTGGATTCATTCACTCTTCGGAAGCGGCACGTTTTCTGGCTTGGCTGGGGGATGCGGAGATTAACGGCCCTGTTAATGCGGCGTCCAGAGGAACGATATCGCTCAATGAACTGATTGGGCATATCGAAGCTGCTGTAGGAAAAAGGGCGATTATTCAGCCTCAGGCAGAGCAGCAGCATTCCTCTCCATTTGGCATTACGTCATCCTGGGATATGAATACAGGAAAAGCGGCCAAAGCCGGATTTACATTTGACTCACTGGAAGAATGGCTTCCTCGTCTGGTTCAGCAGATTAGTTCGATAGATTAATTCAGCGGATTTGTTCTATAGAAATAGCGTAGTCGACTGTAGCGATACAGTCGGCTTTTTTGCGTTCACCTGGAGCCGATGCGGCCAACTTGAAATTCCGTACCAATTCCAGGGTTGGCAGGATAGCCAATGATCATTAAAACTGGATATGATGACCCCAGTTATATCCAGATTGATCTGTGAAGGGGGCTCATACAATGATCGGGAGAGGGAGGGATGGGTGGAAATGATGGACAAGGTACAGGGCTATTTTGGAAAAAACGTAAACCTGCGCACCAAGCTGCTCCTATTGTTCCTGGCGCTGACGTTGCTGCCGCTAAGCTTGCAGGGAGTGGTGAACTACCTGCATTTCTCGCAGACGATGGATCGCAAGACCGAGCAGTTCACCATTGATATGGTTCGCCAGATTAACGCCAATCTGAATCGGCTGCTGAAGGACTTTGAGCGGTTGTCGCTCTTGCCGCTCTACGATCAGATGGTACTTGGCATTCTGGGCAAATATAACGCTCCAATGGGGTCAGGTACATGGGCGAGGTCTGAGGATTATCTGAAAATGAAGCTCTACACGTCTGGTCAAGCCTATGACCGACCCGAGATTCGGGGGATTCATCTGATCAGCAACAGCGGCATTCTGTTCTCCAATCTCGATTCGCTGGCGGTCAAGCCGGTATGGGACAGCAGGCAGGATGACTGGTTTGCAGAGCTTGACGACTCGGAAGGGGCATGGCGCCTGCTTCCTCCGCATGAACCCGGCTATTACACGGGTGGTCAGCAAGAATCGTATATATCAGTGGGCAGAGTGCTTCGAGATCCGGGTACGCTCCAGCGATTGGGGTACATTCTGATTGACATCCGTCTAGAGGCCTTCGGCCAACTGTTATCCAATCTGAATTTTGAGCAAGATGCAAGCCTGATGATTGTAGACAGCAAGCAGCGTCTTCTGTTCGAACGGACCTCAACCGGAGGACTGTCTGCGTACGACCAGTTGCTCTTGCAGGGACAGCTTCAAAGCTATGCAGGAAACCAAAAAGTTGTTCTGGATGGGCAGCCCTATCTCTACGTGCAACACCATTCCGGCTATTCCGGGCTTTCGGTGATCAGCCTTACACCTATTGCTGTGATTCAAAAGGAGTCGGGTGAGATGCTTACCTTCACGATGGGGTTCGCTGTGCTGTGTATGGCGGCTGTAGCGATTCTGGCGGTTCTGTTGTCCTATCGCATCACCCGGCCACTGATTCGACTGAAGCACCATATGATTCGGGTGGAGCAGGGAGACTTCAGCCAGCGGGTAGCACACTTCAGCAGTGATGAATTCGGACAGATCAGCCGGGGCTTTAACCGAATGATGGAAGAGATCCACCGACTGTTCAATGAGGTGTTTCTGCTGGGTATTCAAGAGCGGGAGGCAGAGCTGTCAGCGTTGCAAAGCCAGATGAATCCCCATTTTATATACAACACGCTGGAGTCCATTAACATGATGGCTGTCCGCCAGAAGCACGCTGAGGTGTCTGATATGGTCACGGCGCTTGGCAAGCTGCTGCGTTATACGATTGATAAGGTGGACCGGATGGTTCCACTTGGGGAAGAGCTGGCTTTTGTACAATCCTATGTACGCATTCAGCAGGTACGTTACGACGGCAAGCTAGAGGTCATCTATGATATCGAAGCAGCAGTAACGAAATGTTTGATCCCCAAGCTGATGCTGCAACCGCTGGTGGAGAATGCTCTCTACCATGGCATTGAAGGGCAGGAAAATGGAGGAATAATCTGGGTATCTGCCTTGAAATTCGACCACGAACTGCTGATTAGCGTACGAGACAACGGAAAGGGCATGGCTCAGGCAGAGATTGACGAGTTAAACGAGTCCGTCTCGAAACAGCCTTCGAGTCAGGCATTACGCAGCCATGCCGGTGACAGTCTGGGGCTGAACAATATCGCTCAAAGGCTTCGTCTCATATATGGAGAAGGCGGCAGCCTGAGCATCGATGGAAGTCCGGGACAGGGTCTGGTGGTCACCATATCCATTCAAGTTCTACCGAAAGGGGAATGAAGCACATGTATAAAGTATTGCTTGTAGAGGATGAGACGGTCATCCGTCAGGGATTGAGAGAGCTGATTGTGCAAGCGTCTTCCCAGTTTCTGGTGATGGGCGAAGCTTCGAGTGGAACTGAGGCACTGGATTTTCTGAGGTGTGAAGTGCCCGATGTGTTGATCACGGATATTCGCATGCGTGAAATGGACGGATTGACATTGGTATCCAAAGCCAGAGGTATGTACCCTGAACTGTTGATGCTCATCATCAGCGGATACGGCGAGTTTGAATATGCGCGCAGAGCGATGGAGTACGGAGTTTTATACTACCTGCTGAAGCCGATCGAACGCCATGAACTGGCATTATGTATACAAAAAATTCAATTGCTGCTGGATCGCAGATACGGTATTTCAACCCTTTCTATCCCTGAGCCATCTGGGAAAGCAGAGCACGTTGGCGGAGATACGAGGAAGATTATCCGAGATGTGAAGGAGCACATCAAGCAGCATCCCGATAGGGATCTGCGTCTTCAGACGGTAGCGGCACTTGTTAACCTGAATCCCACCTATTTAAGTCAGCTATTCAAGAATGAAACGGGAACCAACTATTCCGAATACATCGCTGAGGCACGTATGGAGCGAGCCAAGTGGCTGCTGGTCAACACGGGTCTCAAAATCTATGATGTGGCAAGGTTATCCGGGCATCAGAGTCCCAAACACTTCATGCTGGTGTTCAAGCAGCAGGTGGGATGGACAGCAGGGGAATATCGAGATCGATTCAGTATTTCTTGAAAAACCATACCATTTCTGTAGTTGAGGTGATTTATGAGCGAACGATGCTTTCGTTATACTTTGGTTGCCAGGTTATACCATTACGTCCATAAGGGGGATTTCCATGAAAAAAGCAGGACTGATACTGATGCTCGTACTCATGATGGTCGCTTCAATCGGGTGCACAAGCTCCAATTCTGGCAGTGATTCTGGCAATGCAGCCGGGGAGAATGGAGAGGTGGAGCTGAAGTTCATGATGTGGGGCAATCAGGCACATATGGATGTGTATAACAAGCTGATCGATGGCTTCACGCAGGAAAATCCAGGCATCAAAGTAACGATGGAATCCGTACCTTTCGCAGAATACCAGCAAAAAATTTCGGTGCTTGCCGCCGGAGGCTCTCTTCCCGATCTCGCTTGGGTATCGGAGCGGATGGTGCCACAATTCAAGTCCAATCACATTCTGGCCGATGTATCCGAGTTCAAGGATGATGCACAGTTTAAACTGGATGATTATATTCCAAGTACATTGGATTTGTTCCGTGATGGTGATGAACTGCTGGGACTACCTTTTTCTACACCTCCGGTGGTCATGTTTTACAATAAAACGCTGTTCGATCAAGCCGGCCTGACTGATCCAAACACACTTGCCACCCAAGGACAATGGACATGGGAACAGTTCGAAGAGTCCGCCAAAGCCATTACCAGCAAGGATGCGACCAACCGAGTCTATGGCGCCAACTTTTTTCGCGATTGGAAGACCTGGGCGGTGCTTTCCTCCTATTCCTGGTCCAATGGAAGCGGTCCATTCGATGAGGGGATGACGAAGTTCACCTGGAACGATCCCTATGGCGTACAGACCTTTGAACTGCTGGAACGCGTGATGTTCACCGATGAATCACACCCGAAGGCGGGCGAACAGGTCAGCTTTGATGCGGGTAATGTGGGCATGTTTTTTGATAATTACAGCTATGTTTCCAAAGCAAGAGAAATTACGGATTTTGAATGGAGCATCGCTCCTATGCCTTCCGGTTCTCAAGGCAGTGTGCCGATGCTGGGGCAGGCCGGATATGCCATGTTCAATGATAGCAAACATCCGGAGGAAACGAAGAAGCTGTTGAAGTATTTTGCCAGTGAGCAGGGGATTCAGGCGACAGCTACCTACTTTGTGCCTCCGCGTACCTCTGTACTGAATTCCGATGCGTTCATTCAACAGCCGAATAATCCGAGCAAGGAGCATATTGTGCAGGCAGTAATTGATGAAATGCCGAAAGCGCGATTGATTCCCGGTCATATCCGTTGGCAGGATATCGACAATGCGGTATTGCAGGGGTTTGACCGACTGTTTGCCCGGACAGCGAAAGCTGAGGGAAATTTGAAACAAATGCAGGAAGAGATCCAAAGCGTGCTGCAACCCTAAATCATTTGACAGAAACAGGAGGTGAGGATGATGGGCAAATTCAAAGAATTGCTTGAGCGGAAGTCACTGTCGTTGGTGGTCAGCCTGCCTGAGAATGATATTGGTTTGGCTCGGGCAGCCATGGAAGAGGGCGCTGATGCACTGAAGGTGCATTATAATGTCGGTCATCGCGCCAGCGGGAATCATTTTGGTCCATTAGACATGTATGCCGAGGTGTTTCGGGCGATCCGCAGTGAGTTTGGTGGTCCGCTTGGGGTCGTACCTTCTGGTAGTATAGATGGAGCACAAAGGGAGGATGTGAAGCGTCTTGGTGGGCTGGGCTTTGATTTCTATTCCATCTATGCACATCACTTGCCTTCCTTCATGTTGAATGACTTGGGGCTGGACCCAACGTTTGCGATCAATGAGGAATATGATGCTTCCCTCGTAACATCGGCATCTTACTTCGGCTTCACCGCTCTGGAGGCATCCATTGTACCTGGAAAAGAATATGGTACACCGCTCAGCTTTGCGGATGTGCTCAAGTATCGCCGTCTGGTCTTGCAGGCCCAGGTCCCGGTATTGGTTCCTTCCCAGCGAAAGCTGGTACCAGAGGATGTTCGGGTGCTATGCGATACCGGGGTCAAAGTGATCATGCTTGGAGCGGTCGTCACAGGCAACACGGAGGAACAGCTGCGAAGGGCTGTGAACGGGTTCCGTAATGCGGTGGACAGTCTGAACCGTTCGGACTATATAAGTTGAACTAAAGAATATTTACACTTGCCACTCCGATGCCAGAACAACCTTCCGATCGCTGTTATCCCCAGATTTTTTTGAATCCCTTATATAAAGGGGAAATCCGGGGATAAGCATATGCTTCCGATGCAGCTTTCTTGCAGAAAGCTTTTAGGCGACCACTTCGCTTCTTCAGGTTTTTTCTGTCCTCTACGTTCTTGTGTAAATGTATAGTTCACCTTATATAGAAACGTCACAGAGTTCAGCTTCAGGGGGAGAAATTTGATAAAGGGGGAGGGCCTAATTGTGACCCATTCACGCAAGCGTACAGGAAGGGGGCCGCTCGCCAGAGAGGCCCAGATCGCGGGGTGGCTGTTTGTATCCCCGATGGTGCTCGGGTTTACCCTGCTGCTGCTGTTTCCCATGGGTTTGGCGTTATACATGAGCCTGACCGATTGGCCACTGCTGGGGGATCATCAATTTATTGGACTGGACAATTACCGGAATATTATGACAGACGCCATGTTCTGGAAAGTGCTTGCCAATACGGTTTATTTCACAGCGGGGCTGGTACCGCTTAATATTGTGCTCGCCCTGCTGCTCGCGTTGCTATTGTCCAGAAGTATTCGCGGTATCGGAATTTTCCGAACAGCCATCTTTGTTCCGGTCATGACCTCGTTGATCGTGTGGGCCATCGTGTGGAAGCTGATGTATGCGACAGAGTCGGGATTGATTAATCAGCTTCTGTTGATGGTGGGCATCAAAGGTCCGGCCTGGCTCTACAATCAGGACCTAGCGATGCCTGCGGTTATCGTGACAAGTGTATTGAAAAATGTAGGTCTGAATATGGTGCTGTTCATTGCAGCCATTCAGCAGGTACCACGTTCACTGTACGAAGCAGCAACATTGGACGGTGCGGGCAGAAGGGGGACCTTCTTTCACGTCACGCTGCCCATGATCACACCAACGGTGTTTCTGACGGTGGTCATGACCGTGATTGGCTCGCTCAAAGTATTCGGACAGATCTATGTGATGACACAGGGCGGGCCGAGTAACAGCACAAAGGTATTGGTCTATTATATCTGGGAAAAAGCATTCAAATTATTTCAGTTCGGCTATGCCTCTGCCCTCGCGTATGTGCTGTTCTTCATCGTTCTGATCCTGACGCTGCTGCAATGGCAGCTCCGAAAGAGGTGGGTATTCAATGAAGGCGATGCCTAGTCCTTCGGGTCGGAAGATAGGAAGTACCCTGGGTACGTATTTGTTGCTGACCCTGATTTCGCTCATTATGATTGTGCCATTTATCTGGATGATATCGACGTCATTCAAGGAGCCCCAGAGCATATTCACCTATCCGCCGCAGTGGATACCGGAAACGTTTCGCTTTCAGAACTACATCGATGTCTTTCAATTGATCCCGTTTCACCGTTTTTATTGGAACAGTGTCTACATTTCTGCGTTGGTTGTGCTGGGAACGGTATTCTTTGCCTCCCTCGCCGGTTATGCATTCGCCAAAATTCCATTTAAGGGACGCAATGTGGTATTTCTCATCCTGCTAAGTGCGATGATGATTCCCCATGAGGTGACGGCGATTCCGATGTTTCTGTTCATGCGGCAGCTGGGGTGGATTGATACCCATCTTCCGCTGATATTATTGCCGATCTTTGGCGCGGGCGGTGTGTTTGGCATCTTTGTGATGCGACAGTTTTTCATTACGGTGCCAACGGAGCTGGAGGAAGCAGCGATGATCGACGGCTGCAACCGCTTCCGAATATATGCGCGAATTATGCTGCCAATTGCGAAGCCGGGTATGGCTACGCTGACGATCTTCACGTTTGTGACGATCTGGAATGAGTTTTTTGACCCGTTGATCTTCATTAACTCACGTGATTTGATGACCCTGCCGCTTGGATTATCCTTGTTTACAGATGAAGTGGGGACAGCCTGGCAATATCTGATGAGCGCCACCGTCATGGCGACCTTGCCACTGTTAATTGTCTTTTTCCTGGCACAACGGCGCTTCATCGAGGGGGTTGCCATGACGGGACTGAAAGAGTAAGCCGTGCAATACGTGCAATAGAACGGAAGGAGGGATAACATTTGCGTGAACGGATGAGCATGAAAAAGGAAGAGGCAGATGTCGTTATTGTGGGAGGGGGTCCTGCGGGTATAGCGGCAGCCATCGCGGCTGGACGGCAGGGTATACGAACAGTGCTGGTGGAGCGATACGGATTTGTGGGCGGGATGTCGACTGCCGCCATGGTCTATCCCTGGATGACTTTCCATACGGAGCGTGGTGAGCAGGTTATTAAGGGCATTGCGCAGGAGATCGTTGAACGATTGCAGGCACGCGGCGGCTCTCCGGGGCATCTGCGGGATACGGTTGGATTTGTGCATACCGTTACGCCGTACCATCCGGCCATCTTCCAGGTGGTTGCGACAGATATGTTGCAGGAGGCTGGTGTCCGGCTGTTATTGCACAGCTTCGTGGATGAAGTGGTCGTTGTGGATGATCGGGTGGAAGCTGTGCGAGTGACAAACAAGTCTGGACGAATGGAGTTCCAGGCGAGCGTATTCGTGGATACGAGCGGGGATGCGGATCTGGCATATCTTGCGGGGGCTTCTGTGGCAAAGGGACGAGACGGGGACCATCAGTCACAACCAATGACCATGAAATTCCGCATGCGTGGTGTAGATCTTGGACGAGTGAAACAATATATGCAGGAGCACCCGGAAGATTTTTATGTGAAGACCCCCTTTGCTGAGTTGGACAGCATCCCGTTAACCGGCGTGAGCGGCTTTTATTCCCAGTGGAAAAAAGCGGATGTGCCGATTAATCGTGATCAGGTGTTGTTTTTTACCGGACCGGCTGAGGATGAAGTGCTGATTAATTGCACCCGGGTGCAGGGGCTCGATGCGACAGATGCCGAGGATCTGACCTCTGCTGAACAGGAAGGCAGGAAGCAGGTGCTGATGATTGCTGAGTTTTTGCAGCGTGATGTGCCTGGATTTGAACGGGCTTCAATCTCAGCGGTAGCACCTCAGATCGGTATCCGTGAATCCAGGCGGATTATTGGTCATTACGCGTTGACCCGGGCGGATGTGGTTGCAGGGCGAAAGTTTGACGATGTGATCGCCAGAAGCGGTTATCCGATTGATATTCATGACCCTTCGGGCCAAGGTGTTGTGGCTACCTTTATAGAGGGAGACGGGGCATATGATATTCCGTACCGCTGCTTGATCTCTCACAATATCCGCAATCTGCTGGCGGCAGGACGCTGCATCTCGACCACACATGAGGCGCATGCGACGACAAGGCTGACACCAAGCTGTATGGCTACGGGTGAGGCTGCAGGAACAGCCGCTGCTATAGCTGTGAAGATGAAGCTTGATCCGGTGGAACTGCCGATCGCGCTGCTACAGTCGGAATTGCGTCGCAACGGAGCGGCGATTGAGGGTGCGAACTAACCCTTTGCGGAGTGGGTGATATGAAAAGGGACTGCACCAAAAAGTAAAGTGATCTGGCCCATCATCTGGCTCAGTTCCAAGCTGAAAACTTAGAAGACTCCAAAACCACCGTTGAAGTGGAGTTGGAGTCTTTGGGTTCTTTCGGTTCTATACACTCATTCAATTCATCCGTGCTTCAAGCCGCCGTGCCACGATGGACAGGGAGTAGTTGATGACAAAGTACAATACGGCTGCGAGCAGCAGGGCAGGGATAACGTAATCGAAGCTTTGACCACCGAGAATCTGCACGTTGTGCATCAGCTCCGGCAGGGAGATGATGATCGCCAGTGAAGTATCTTTGAGCAGCGAGATGAACTGGCTGACCATCGGCGGCGACATGCGCCGTAGAGCCTGTGGCATAATAATGCCGCCCAATGTTTGCATATAGCTCAGACCGGAGGAACGGGCCGCCTCTATCTGGCCTCGCTCAATCGATTTGAGTCCGCTGCGGACAATCTCCGCAATCATGGCGCCTTCGAACAGGCTCAGTCCAACAACTGTGGACCAGAAGACAGACATTTTGATCCCAAGCTGAGGCAGCACAATATGAATGAAAAAGATGATCAGCAGCAGGGGCAAATTTCGAATCATATCCACAATAACCGCCACGATTTGGGACAGGACCGGAATACGGGTGTACCGAATGGTACCGAGAACCGTGCCGAGTGCAAAACTGAATACAATCGACAACCCTGCTACTTGCAGGGTGATCAGGAATCCTTGCAACAGGTAACGAAGGTTGGGCCAAGCATAGGCCCCGCTAAAGTCCATAATTCATCAGCCTCCTTCTGAACACAGAGAGAATATAGCTCGAATGTTACATCGTGACCTGACCCGTTGGTTTGGTCTTTTTCGGTTTGTCTTTGGCACGGCTGGCGTCGGCATCACTTTGTCCGAATCTTCGTTCCATATAGTGAACCAGAAAGCTGAGCGGTAAAGTCAACACAAGATATAATAGCGCAACAATGGTGTATACACTGAGTGGCAAGAACGTATCCGAGTTGATCAGATCGGCAAAATACATCAGATCCATGCCAGCCACGACCGCCAGGATGGACGAGTTTTTGACCAGATTAATAAACTGGTTGCCGATGGACGGCAATACAATTTTGATCGCCTGCGGCAGTATGACCAGGTTCATAGCCTGTACGTAGGACAGACCGGAAGATCTCGCGGCCTCTAACTGCCCGTGAGGGACCGTCTGAATACCCGCCCGGATCGATTCGGCAATGAATGCAGCTGTATAGATGGTCAAGCCCAGAGTACCGGAGATGAATCCATCCAGTGAGATGCCGAGTGCCGGCAGTCCGAGATAGAAGAAAAACACGACCAGCAGCAAGGGGATGTTACGGATAAACTCCACAAAAGCCGTACCGATCCAGTTGAGCGGCTTAACAGGCGATATTCGAAAGATGGCCATGATGGCACCAAGGATAAAGCTGCCGATCAAGGCCATGATACTCACCTGGATGGTATTGAGGAAGCCTTCCAGGAAACGATCCGAGTGTTTGAACAGTACGGTGAAGTCCAATTTGCCCATGTAGGCGAAGCCTCCGTTCTCCAGATGTAGAAACGGCGATTACACCTGCTCATGCATAGCACCCAGCAGGCGAATTCGCCGCGTAACCATCATTAATCGGGATTACTCGGGCTTGGAGCCCAGCCATTTTTCATGTAACGTGTCGTATTCACCGCTGTCATGCAACCCTTTGAGCAGTTTGTTGACTTCTTCGACAAAGGCAGTATCGCCTTTACGAATAGCCATCCCGTAAGGTTCACTCGTGAAATTGCCACCAACCAATTGGAAGCTGTCATCCGTTTGTTGCATGCCGATCAGGATGATGTTGTCCGTAGTCAAGGCCTCGCCTTTACCTGCTTTGAGGGCAGTGAAGGCATCTTGATAGTTGTCGAATTCGAGGACCTCGGCATCCGGGGCCTTCTCACGAATATTCTGGGCAGACGTGGAGCCTTTCACGGCGAGCACTTTCACACCGCTGAGACTGTCCAGACCGGTAATGGAACTATCCTTTTTCACCAACAGGGACTGCCCTGCCTCAAAGTAAACGTCACTGAAGTCTACCTGTTCCTTGCGCTCATCTGTAATCGTCATTGTGGCAATGATGATGTCGATGTCCCCGTTTTGCAGCATCGGAATGCGCGTTTTGGATGTCACTTCTTTCAGTTCCACCTTGGTCTCATCTCCAAGAATCTGCTTGGCGAGTGCTTTGGCAATATCAATATCGAATCCTTCGACTTCACCGCTTGCGGGATCTTTGAGACCGAATAACTTCGTATCATATTTCACACCGGCAATGAGTTTGCCGCGCTCTTTAATCCGTTCAATCGTGCCTTTCGCTTCGGCATTCCCACCAGAGCCACCGCTACTGCTGTTTTCCTCGCCTGTGCTACACCCGGACAAGACAAGGGATAGAATCAATACGAGCATAAACGACGGCCACTTCAACATGTTCTTCATTGGATAAAGACCCCTTTCGAAATGGATTATGGTATGAATGCTGCGAATTTCTGTGAAGAATCTCAGTGGTGAATCAGACGACTCAGGAACTGTTGTGCCCGTTCTTCTCTGGGGTTGTCAAAAAATTCGTTCGCGGTGGCTTCTTCCACAATTCGGCCTTCATCCATGAAGATGACCCGGTCTGCCACTTCGCGGGCGAATCCCATCTCATGTGTAACGATGACCATGGTTATGCCATTATGGGCAAGGGAACGCATGACATCAAGGACTTCCCCGATCATCTCGGGGTCGAGTGCAGAGGTAGGTTCATCAAAAAGCATGATTTTGGGCTCCATGGCAAGCCCTCTGGCGATCGCCACCCGCTGCTGCTGTCCACCGGACAACTGGGAGGGATAACTGTCTGCTTTGTCGGCGATGCCAACCCGGGTCAAATATTTCATTGCCGTGGCTGCTGCCTGTTCTTTAGATTGCTTGCGCACTTTCACTGGTGCAAGGGTAATGTTGTCGATGACTTTTTTGTGAGGATAGAGATTGAAGTGTTGAAATACCATGCCGATGTCTCGGCGGAAGAGGTTGATGTCTACCTTTTTCTGATGTAAAGGGACACCACTGACGACAAGTTCACCTTCGGTAATCGTCTCCAGGCGGTTGATGCAGCGGAGCAAGGTACTTTTGCCTGAGCCGGAAGGGCCGATAATGACAACGACCTCTCCTTCTTCAATGTGAAGATGAATATCTTTGAGGACATGAAAATGACCAAAATGCTTCTGGACACCCCTAAATTCAATCAAGAATACACCCCATCCTTTCTGCAACGTCTGTTTGAAAAGGAATTTTAAGGAATAAATTGAAACTAGTTATTTAATCATACATACTCATCCTGCTTATGGCAATTGGTTTGTGATAAAACATGACATAAGTAATAGGTTTTATAGGGCTATAGCCAGTAAATGTGTTATATGTTTGTTAGATTATTAGAGTGATTGTGACGAATCCTGACAGAAAAATGAATCGAATCTCCTAGTTGTTTTCCAACCTTTGGAATAGATGTATAGAGTATACTTAAAGGGATGTTCACTTTATGACTCTGTAATAAAAAACAAATAACATCAAGTTCTAGCCGTACATGGCAAAAAAGCTCAACCTGGCCTTCCATGCCATTGATATGATGGAGCTAGAGAATACTGGACTAAAAGTGAGCAATAACCATAGAAGAGAAGCGTTTAATCCCCATGGCTATAAGAATACAGGTAGAGAGGATGAGGCTTTGAATGAATACATATTACTCCTCAGGGTCGACAGGAGCAGGTCCCCGGTCCGATGTTCGAGCTTATGAAGTAGAATTACCCATCATTCCTGCTCAGGATTTCTGCATTTCGGATTATGGAGCTGTCGGAGATGGCATAACGGATAATACGGAGATGTTTCGGCTTGCGATCGCAGCTTGCGCTGAAGCGGGCGGCGGTAGAATTAAAATTCCTGCGGGTGTCTGGCTCACAGGCCCGATTGTTATGCGCAGCCGTATTGAGCTTCATGTGGAAGCGGGGGCGCTGGTTACGTTCAGTCGCGATTTTGATCAGTATCCTTTAATTGCATCAAGCTTCGAGGGCTGGCAGGCGGTACGTTGCCAATCCCCCATTGATGGTGATCAGCTTGAAGATATTGCAATTACCGGTGAAGGAATATGGGATGGAAGCGGTGAAGCCTGGCGCCCGGTGAAACGTTCCAAAATGACCACCTCACAGTGGAATCGACTGGTTGCTTCGGGTGGTGTTGTGGAGCAATCCGGTGGAGATGGAGAAATCTGGTGGCCCTCGACTTCTGCGCTTAAAGGTGGGACGATTGCAGATCGTCTTCATCAGGAGCAAGTGCGTGATGTGGCAGCATATGAGGAAATCAGAGACTTCTTGCGTCCCAACATGGTCAGCTTGCGCCGCTGCAAACGCGTACTGCTGGACGGTCCAACGTTCCAGAACTCGCCTGCATGGAATCTGCACCCCTGGGCATCGGAGCATGTCACAATTCGTAACGTGAGTGTGCGGAATCCGTGGTTCTCCCAGAATGGGGATGGGCTGGACATCGACTCCTGTCGTCATGTTGTGGTGGAGCAAAGTGTATTCGATGTCGGCGATGATGCCATCTGCCTGAAATCAGGTAAGGATGCCGAAGGCCGCGAGCTGGCTCTCCCATCGGAATACATTACGATTCGGGAGTGCACCGTATATCACGGTCATGGCGGCTTTGTCATCGGCAGTGAAATGTCCGGTGGTGTGCGGCATGTGAGGGTGTCGGACTGTACATTTATCGGAACAGATATTGGACTTCGCTTCAAAAGCGCGCGTGGGCGCGGCGGGGTGGTGGAGGATATTCAGGTGGAGCGCATATATATGAAGGATATCATCATGGAAGCCATCTCATTTTCCTTTTTCTATGCGAATCAGGAAGGCTCTGCTCGGGGAAGTGATCTGTTCCAGGAGATTAGCGAAGAGACGCCGGTGTTCCGGGATATTCGAATATCGGATGTAGTCTGTGCCGGTGCTGACACGGCGTTATTGGTGAGTGGACTGCCGGAAATGCCTTTGGACGGTGTGATCATTCAACGTTACAAGGTGGCTGCTCGTAGCGGTGTGCATTGTGCTCATGCAAAGCATCTGCACATCACTGAACTGCACGCTCAGATTACCGAAGGTCCGCTCATTCATTTGCACCAATGCAAGGGTGCGGAGTTGGAAGCGATTGAGGGCAAGGGCGCGGATGGTCGACTTCTGACAGTGACGGGGCATGATTCGGCGGGAATTGTGTGCCGGGAAGCCGATGCAGACGAGGAGGGACGCCAGATCTCCGTTGCTCCTGAAGTACGAGGTGGTGTGATCATTCGCAGGTAAATGGACTCAGCTTCAGCTATACCCCAAAATAGTTTGTACCCATAAGTATGGATAATAAGGTTTATAATAATTTGTCAAATTCTGCCGCAGTGGCGTAGCCATATATCCAGTAATTATGATCCTTCTTCATATATGGAATACGTAGTTTTTGGAGCAAGGCTACCCACTCGGCTTCTATATCCATTACCTCTGGCTGCACATATCGACCGACAGATTTGAGCGTCCGTGGTTTCACTCGAACCCACTCTACATTATAGAAGGCAGTACTAAGACTCAACCAATCCCCGATATATGTTACATCCTGCTCGAATGAATCCGGATAGGGCGCTTGCTCTAACACCATTTTAATTTGAAAAGGAGGAGCGAAGGGCAGCTCATCATAGATCGCATCCTGTAATTTGGTCCATTTAGTGTTGTTCATGATGGAAGACAATTGTCTGTGCTGAATCTCTTCGATTACTTTTTGCTTGTGTGGGTTGTAACTCATGGACAAAGGATACCACTCCTATCAATGGTGATGTTATGTGATGATTGATCGGTGTTCTTTGCGGTAGCGCAGCGGGGTTGTACCAGTTACCTGTTTGAATGTTTTGTTAAAATGAGCCGTATGCTCAAATCCTACCTTCTCTGCGATCATGTGTACACGCTCTTGTGTGGAGAGCAATCTTCGTTGTGCCTCTCGGACCCGAACAACACGCAGATATTCGCTGAACCGGAATCCGGTAAAACGGCTGAACATCCGGCTCAGATAGGATGGGCTGATATAAAAGCGGGCAGCTGCTTCTTCAAGAGTAAGTGGTTCATTATAGTGGCTGTTCACATAAGTGGCGATTTCACTGATTTTGTCCTGCATCGGATGCAGAGGAGCTGGAGATGATTGACGGACGGCCTCTTCAACCCGATGGATGCGTATCAGGAGCTGGGCAAGCAGGCTTCTCACCACGATTTCATAGTGAGGACGGCGCTCTTTGCATTCTTGCAGCATTTGCCACAGTATTCGTTCCATCTCAGGCTGTTCCGCCTTGGGGAAGTGCAGCAGTCTCGAACGATCAAAGGGGAGCAGACCACATATGCCAAGCTCCATCCCGGTGGCAAAAGAAGGCGAGAATCCGATCAGAATTCGCTCAAAGCCTGGAATATTTCCTTTGGAAGTCGTATGTACATCATGGGGATTGATTAGAATCAGATCACCTTTGCTCGCGGTGAGAAGCTGACCATTCATGGAATATACCCGTTCACCTTCCAGTAGATAATACAGCTCGTAAAAATGGTGCGCGTGAGGCTGTGGCATGGCATTCCCATCATGTCTGCTCATATGTTCAATGGTGAATGAATTTTCGCCAATTCGATATTTGGGTCCAATCCGATCCTCTATTACACTCATAAACACGGCTCCCCTCCGCTTCAGCTAATTCACGTTTATATCCATATCATAACGGAAAATCCATCTTATTGTAAACGCTATCATTTTAAAGGGAGTTAGAAGAATCGGACAAAAAGAATGTTAAGACCGTGTTTTTATTCACCTCCTCTTGCTGCATAGGTGACAAAAGTCTGATGATGTTTTAGAGTAAGGAGAGTGAGGCAAAACTCTGGTTAGGGTGTCTCCAATCCGATTTGAAAGGAAGGAAACTGGTTATGACGACACATGAATTATCGCCATTGGTTGCTGCGCTAAATATGCAGCCACACGTTGAAGGCGGTTGGTATAAGGAAGAATGGAAGGCATCGTATCAGATTCCGCAATCGGTTCTGCCGGATACATACTCAGGCCCTCGATTCTCGGCAAGCTCGACGTACTTCCTGCTGCATTCGCATGAAGTCTCGGAATGGCATACGGTTCTGTCCGATGAACTTTGGCTGTGGCACAGCGGCAGTCCGGTTGAACTGAAACTGGGCGGCAACGGGGAGAACCCGGAGAACGAGGAAGTTCTCATTCTGGGTATGGATATTGCTGCGGGACAATCACCACAGGTGCTCGTTCCTGCTGGCGTATGGCAAACCGCACGTCCACTGGGCGATGAGCCTGTACTGGTTACATGCGTGGTAGCACCAGGTTTCCACTTTGATGATTTCAAGCTGGTAGCCAAAGGCTAATTATAACTTTTATAATGAAATCCCGATCCAGATGCATAGGCATCTGAATCGGGATTTTTGAATGGAGTGTATTTGGTACGCTATGGCGATGACGGATCAATTCGGATTCTCGTTACTCATCCAGCTGTCCATATAGAAATCGGTGGAAACAACAATGGATTGAAGACACACCCTAAGTATAGATGCTTATATTAAAAGTTAAAGTTGTCGGGATTGGAACCGAAGCGTTTGTTCTCGTTCAATTGATTAATATGCTCAATTTCTTCAGGAGTCAGCTCGAAATCATACAGGTCGGCGTTATCACGAATACGCTGTGGTGTAATGGATTTCGGGATGGTTACGATACCATTTTGCAGATCCCAGCGCAAAATTACTTGTGCGGGGGACTTGCTGTATTTGGCAGCGATATCCTGAAGCAGCGGATGCTCCAGAAGATGTCCCTGACCCAGTGGAGACCACGCTTCAATCTGAATCTGATGTTTGCTGCAATACTCTCGAAGCTCTGTTTGGGTCAGTAGCGGGTGAAGCTCCACCTGATTCACAGCAGGTTTAATGGTGGCATCGGTCATTAGGTCTTCCAAGTGGTGGATATGGAAATTGCTTACCCCAATGGCACGAATACGTCCTTCTTTATGCAGCCTCTCCATTGCTCTCCATGTGTCCTTATACTTGCCCTTGACGGGCCAGTGGATCAAGTAGAGATCCAGATATTCCAATTCGAGCCGTTCCATACTGGCTTCAAAGGCCGCCAGGGTGGATTCGTACCCTTGATCGCCGTTCCACACTTTGGTGGTAATAAACAAATCCTCGCGGGCAATTCCGGATTCACGAATACCCTGAGCTACACCGGATTCGTTGTTATACGCTTTGGCGGTATCAATGCTGCGATAACCTGCCTGAATTGCCGTTTTGACGGCTTCGACGACTTCTTCGCCATCCTTAACCTTAAATACGCCAAAACCCAGCCAAGGCATTTTGACTCCGTTATAAAGTGTTGTTGTGTCCTGCACGTGTTTCATGGTCCGAAATTCCTCCTTTGATTCATCAATGATTCCATTATGTAATTACCCTGTGGTCCGGCTGCCAATCGAAAACAGGGAAGCCGTCTGAATTCATTATACTGGAAACGGTCTGGTATTGGCGAAAAACGACTATTTAGATTGGAAAAACCCCCTCTTTTATTCTTTTTTCGCCAACCAGAGGTTTGGTTTTGACGCGTGTGGGTGATAAGATGAAGTATACGAAATATGGAAGCCAAGACTTCTCTAGTGGAGGGTTTACATAAAGAACAGAAGGAGTGCGGGGTATTCGGTTATAAGCCGGACCGTGCGATTAACGATAAAGGAGCAAGATGACAATGGCTAAACCTAAACAAACCAAAAAAGCAGCCGCCTGGTCTCTCGTCGTGATGGGAGCAGGATTTGCCGCGTCGTTGCCATTCCAGGGCAGTGTAGTGGGGAAAATGCTGGTAGGATCATTTGAAGCGGGATTGGTGGGTGGACTCGCGGATTGGTTCGCCGTAACGGCGTTATTCCGTCATCCACTGGGTATTCCGATTCCACATACAGCATTGCTGCCCAAAAATCGGGATAAAATGACGGAAGGCCTTGTCTCCGCGGTGGAGAACAACTTGCTCAATAAAGACAGCATTACCGAAAAAATCGCTGATTTTAAAGCAGCGGAGAGGGTGTTGGATACGTTGACACGTGAACTCCACACCGATGGAATCAAGACCATGATTGATACACTCTGCAAACGTATCCTTGCCGGACTGCCGCTGGAGCAGATTGCTCCACTAGTTGCAGGTGAGATCAAATCACAGGTTGGAGCCTTCGACCTGGGTCCCATTCTGGAGCGGGCGCAGGTTCAGATGAGCGAGCGAGGTTATGATGCCAAAGCGCTGGACTACGGTCTGAAACAGGCAGAGGAGTGGCTTGTGAAACCGGAGACTGTTATGTTTTTGGGCGAAAGCGGCCTGAAAGCGATCAGTGGAATCCAGATGAACGGGTTGATGCAATTTGCGATGAATGCGTTCATGGGCTATTTGAACGAAGAGCGTCTGGGTAGCATTTTGCAAGGGTACCTGTTTGAACGGGTAGAGGACATGAAGAGGGAAGGCAGTGCTCTCCGTTACAAAGTGCTTGATCTGGTACGGACCCAGACCTTACGTCTGGCTATGAGTGAGAGTGTGCAGGATGGAATCAACGGCTGGAAGAACAATATGCTGGATGGATGGAACGCAGAGGAAACGGTGCTGAACAAGCTGGTCGAACTGAGGGATAAGGCGCTGGCTGCGATGGAAGATGGGCAGTATGTAGAGACGTACGCACTTCCTGCCATTGAGCGGGTATTGTCCGATTTGCGGGCAGATGATGCATTGCTGGCAGGGATGAATGCCAAGATTGTGGATGGCGTAACGAATCTGCTGGAGAAAAACCATTCCAAAATAGGTAACCTCGTACGTGAAAATGTGGACAAAATGGACAATGCCTCCTTGGTCTCCTTAATTGAGGATAAGGTCGGACAGGATCTGCAATGGATTCGAATCAACGGAGCCGTAACCGGTTTTATTATCGGGATTGCGCTTACCGCTCTGCGGCTGGTGCTGGAATAACAATTAAGTATGGCTAGACGGAGCCGCTCTATAGAGCAGGCTCCTTTTGGTTTTTCCGAATATTTATCAAGTGTATGATGCAACAAGGGGGGAAACGGGTAATGTACACCGAAAAGCTCTGTTTGAATCATTATAGGAATAAAGTTATATAAAAACGATGCTCTTAGCCGATGTGACCATGTTGATTTTGTACTATGATTCAGGTACTGGTGGACTATGGACATTCGCTTGAACCAAAAGGGGGGATTGGTATTCAACGTACAGGATGGCTAAAGGGTTTATTCGCACTGATGATGGTGTTTACTATATTTCTGGGAGGTTGTCAGAACATGAATGCAAGTGAGAAGGAAGCTTTATACCAGGAAGCTGAAGCGACCGTAATTCAGCACTTCAAGCAGAAGTTCGAACTGGATGTTGTGATTACAAGCAAAGAGTTATTGCCTGAGATGGCAGTGTCACAGATTGGGTTGAAAGGGCATGTGAAAGATCATGAAGATCAGAGCTTTGGCATTTCGTACGACTACAAAAAGAAGGTAACCAAGAATCTGGTAATCAGTCCTGAAATTGAGGAAGTCATGATGGCCAAGGGACATGATCCATATGCCAAATAAAGAGGAGGTGTAGTTTTGAGTAACGAGTCCAAGATTGATGACGAGACGTATAAAATTATGTCTGATTTAGCGTACCAGGATCAAAAAGCCGGGGATAAGCTAACAGAACTCCCTGGATGGGAGGTGCTTGAAGGTACGGAGAGTAATAAATTATCCGGTTTTGATGCTATGACCTTCTATAATCCCGAGACCAAGGAAGCGGTGATCGCATATCGCGGTACCGAAGGAAGTGCGCCTCTGGATCGGTCTGTACCTGACTTTGTCATGGATGCCCGAATCGGGGGCGGAGAGTTGATTCGCAAGGGACAGCAGGAGACTGGAAATTTTATCAATGATCTTACGCCTGAATGGCTCGACAAAGGGGTTGAGGGCGTTAAGGACTTTACTGGCATATCCAAAGTGGAAGATTGGACGGGTGACAGAGTAAGGGACGTGGAAAACTGGACTGGTGAACGTGTAAAAGATATTGAAAAAACAGTGTCCCCTACAGGCTGGGCTAACCAGATGTATCAATCCGAAAACTATGCCAGTCACATGCAGGATAAACATAAGGATCTCAATTTCTCAATGACCGGACATTCACTCGGTGGGGGCAATGCGCAGTATGCATCCGCTTATACCGGAATTCCTGCTGTGACGTTCAGCGCGCCATCCGTAATGGGTAACTTGACCCCGGAAGCCCGGCGCAGGGCAGAAGCGGGTGAATTTGACGGGCAGGTTGTGAACTATGCGAACCCGAGTGATCTGGTGGCCAGTGGAACACTGGGGGGATATGATCGGCATGTGGGATCAACCTATTACATCAATTCCGATTATGACTCGGCGAATGATGGTGTGAGTATTATAGATAAAACCAAGAACACGTTTGGCGGGGAAAACTATCACAGCTTAGACCGATATGACTTCAAGAACGGTTATGTATCCAATGACCTGTATGATCCAATTACGGGAGAGAAAGTTCGCTACTCCCCGCGTCTTATGGATCACCTAGGACCGTTTAGCAAGAACGTGGGCCCTGTACGTCCCAAGACAAGTGGTGGTGGCGGAGGTGCAGTAGCCACGGGGGCAGCAGGTTCCGGGCTGATTCAGGTTACGCCGGAAGAACTGAAAAGTGTGGCTAGCCGGTGGAAGCAGAGTGCACAACAGTGCAATGCAGAGCTGAATCAGGTGCGAAGCCGTATGGCACAATACCTGCATTCCAGTCGCAGTCGCAGACTGGAGCCGATCGTGACCCAGCTGGATGCGTCTATTAACGAATTGAGCACATGGCATATGAAACATACGAGCCAGTTCCTGAACTTCATTGATGAGAAGGCGGATGCCTTTCGGCAGGCGGACGAGAGTCCGGTTCATTTTAATTAGGGTTCCAGAATGGTTAACGTAAATATCATGTACATAGGGGAGGGAAACACGAGTGGGTGGACAATTGCTGGTGGAATTGGATGATCTTCGGATTGCCGAAAAACAACTGACTCAGCTGCTTGCCCGTTTACAAGCGGATGAGCAGGAGGCTCGTGCATTGTACGGTCGGCTGAACGACTGGAAGGGACAATCCGCGGATCATACAAGGGAACAAGTTGAAGCGTTCTTTGCGGGTCTGTCCAGTCGCATTCATTCAATAGAGCAACAGAAGAAGAGCTTGCTGCAATATATTGAGGTTATGATTCAGACGGATGAGGGACGCTGATAGGCAATATGCAATGTCATGTTGTGGATGACAATTCAGCGTTAATATGAGTGTGAACTTGTTGTGGAATTCAGTATGATTAAGTGCATGAACCACTGAGTAAAAAAAGAACAGGGATAGCCAAAAAAAGAAGCCTATAGCACATCGGGTTAAATCCCTTATGCCATAGGCTTCTTTTTTATCTCAAGTTATCTTAATTTATCGTGAACTTCAAGTCGTTCTTAGCGTTTTTTGCGACGTGTTGCCAGAGCAATCCCCAGGAAGGACAGAATCAGAGCTAGAATGGATACGATTAGTGTTGCCTGTTGCAGCTTCAGTGTACCCGAGTCTGAATCCGTATTGTTCGGCTCACCTGTAACGGTGTCGTTCAAGGCGTCACCCAGCGTGGTATCATCGTTTGCTTTGGTATCGTCAGCAGCTCCAGTACCAGTGCCCGCTTTGGTATCCTCATGTCCTTCGTTGCCGCTCGCAGCACCGCTATGGTGATCTCCGCCTGCCGCAGCGTTACTTGTAGCAGCAGGGTCTTCGCTGATCGTCGTAATACTGTGCGGGTTGCTGTCACTTGGTTCGCCTGTCCATTCCACGATGCTGCCATCGCTGTAATACTGGAATGCATCCCAGGCTACTTCAGCTTTAGTCTCCGGATTTTGAGCGACGAAGTTGAACTGCTGGAATTGACCAGCCAGAATTCCTTCGTTATCTCCGTCCACTTCCCATGTAATTGACGTCACTTCATTGGATGCATTTTTCTCAGTGGAGATTTTCCAGCCTGCCAGTGGTTGGTATTGCTTGAATGCAACACCCTTCGGTACTTTCAAGGTGATTTTGGTGGTAGCCAGTTCTTTTTCTGATGGAATCTTGATGCTGTACGTTTGCCATGCACCTGTCTGTGCTACGGTTGGGTTGACAGTAACGTGAGCGCTAGCGAATCCGGCGAACAGCATCAACGCTGCGGCACCTGTTGCGATAGTGGATGTCAGTTTGGAAGTCCATGATGTTTTCTTCAAAATAAATAACCCCTCTCAGTTCTACATATATGATTTCAACTAAAGATGATTTACACTTGCACTCCGATGACAGAATAACCTTCCAATCGCTGTTATCCCCAGATTTTTCGATCCCCTTTTCTCAAGGGGAAAATCCGGTGATAAAGGCGAACGCTTCGCTTTTTCAGGTTTTTTCTGTCCTCTCCGTTATTGTGTAAATGTTTAGTTGAACATATATAGATCAATTAATTAAATGATTTGTAACTATGGATTGGCGGTGTCGATCTCAAATTCGGCATCCAGCGAATCCAGGGAACGGGTCAGGAGATGTACCTTGACGTTCCAGCGTCCCGGCATGGAAATGTAGTCTTCTGCCTGATAGACCCCGGTGTCGTTTTTCGGAATCGTAATTTCATAAATGCCCATATCCATATCCAGATGTGTTAGGGACAGTGTGATCTGTTCCAGATCGTTAACTGTGCTGCCATCTGTTTTCTTCACGTCAACCTTGAACTGGTTCTCTCCGGTCACATTTGGACTTACCTGGAGTGTAATCGTAGAACCATCATCGGTGGTCTGCACTTCGTTATAAGGCCCGACCGCTGCTGGTTGTCCTGGAGACAAGTGAGTCAGCACAGCGGCAAGAGCAAGAACAACGGCACCCGCGGCAAGCTCAGCCTTGAGACTGCCTGAGAGTCTGCTGCCGCTCGCGGTACGTGCAATGCTGGCATGACGCCAAGCGAAGACAAGCATCACAATAAGCAGGACGATCTTGGCGATCAGGACAAGGCCATATGCTGTAGTGAACAAGGAGGTCAGCACGGGTGCAGGCAGAATAATCAGGCTGCTGTATATTCCCGTAGCGACCAGAGCAGCCACGGCACCTATGCCCCATGCGGTAAACCTGCGAATGGCGGTCCAATAGACTTCTCCTCGAACCTTGGCTGGTAGCTTATCCGCCAGTGGTGGCAGACATATCGCCATGGCAGTCAATGCCCCAATCCAGAACGCAGCTCCGATCAGATGTACGAAGTCCATGGTGATCGCGAGTGCACGTTGATCCGCAGCAGCGGGATGTCCCGTCATTGCATGGGTGAACAACCAGCCAAGAACAAGTGCAAGTGATCCGTAAGAGGACCAGATACGGATACCTATGGAACGGTCTCGATCATATCCAGAGAGAATGGTGACTGCCAGCAGCATTACAATCAACATCTGTACGATCCAAATCTGCCCAAATGATGTCAATTTGAGTGCACTGCCGATCAGTGCCCAGCTGAACTCCCCAAGTGATACGCCTGATTCATACAACGTGTTCAGGGGCAGGCTGATCAGAGCGGCAACAGATGTGGCACCATAACTGATCCATAACAGTTTGTAACTCCCTGGCACATCCAGTGGTTCTCTCGCCATGGAAGAAGGCGCAATCCGGAAGAGCAGGAAAGCGAGTGTGCCCAAAATCACAGACAGTCCCAGATATTGAATCCAGTCTGTCAGGGATAAGATCCATTTTAGCGGACCGCCAGTTTGACCGGAACCTGACGTAAGGTCTCCAAGCCCGGCGGGTGAGCCCGATGGTTCTCCAATATGGAAGACGTAAGCTCCCTGAATGGGGTGACCATCCGCAGATACGGCTTTCCAATTGACGGCGTAAGTTCCGTTCCCAAGGCCAGTACGCAGACCCGTCTCCAGAATATGTGGGCGATCCGCTTCGACCTGTACGTTTCCGTCGTCTGCCTGTGATCCGTCAGGTCCGGTGATTTTAATATCATAAAAGGCCGTCTGCAAAGACTCGTTGAACTCCAGAGTCAGGCGTTCAGGTGCAACCGCAAGCTGTTCGTTCTCTCCTGGGGAAGCCTGCACAATATATGCATGGGCAGATGCCCATTGCGGTATAACAAGGCAACATACAAGCAGCAGGCAGACCATCATTGCCCAATGCCGTTTGCCCAATTTCGTGGTGAACCAGGCTAACATCAAAAAAACATCACCCTTAGGTCGTAGAATTGTAGTCAATCTTTGTCATGCGCACACAATCTATACCATTATAACTTTGTCCAAAATAAAGGCGTATGACTACTTTGGGCTATAAAAAAACAATTTGATCCAGGGAATTGTGACAAAAGCATGAATGCTCTGCTATTGGATTGGAATTTATGATTATATTTGAAAAAATAATTATTTACGAAGCTTGCGGCCTGCCAGTCCGCTTTCCAGTGCGTAACGGGTCAGTTGTACGCGATTTTCGAGTTGAAGTTTCTGTAAAATATTTTTCAGATGATTCTTCACCGTTTGGTCCGAAATGCCAAGCTGGTCGGCTATCTCGCGATTGGTATATCCCGCAGAGACCCATTGAAGAATCTCAAGCTCCCTCGTGGTCAGGGGATTGTCCTGTACATCTTCGCTGCGAGGTGCGGGGAATTCCTGCAGAATCCGGTAGGCCAACTCCTTGCTTAATGGTGCATCATCGCTGACGATGGCGCGAAGGTATTCAAGCCAGGTGGAGGGAGAAAGGTTTTTGAGTAAATATCCTTGAGCACCTTGTTTCAGTGCTTCGAAGAGATAGGTTACATCATCCGATACAGTGACCATGACGATAATGACATACGGAAAACGGAGCTTGATCTGTCGGGTGGCTTCCAGTCCATCCATATCCGGCATCTGCACGTCCATCAGAATAAGATCGGGCATCCATTGCCCGGTAAGCTCCAGTGCTTCTGTTCCATTCGAAGCCATACCAATAACTTCAAACAGACTGTCTTCGGATAAAATACTACAGATTGCCTCACGCGCATGCGCGTGATCATCAACAACCAGTACACGTACATGTTCCATACTAGGCATGCTCCTTTCCAATGGTCATCTGTGTTTGACCTGGTCTTGAATCAAGGGTAAAAGACCAGCCCATCTGAACAGCACGTTCCTTCGTAATTCGCAATCCGTAACGATCTTTGAGCTGTAACGGGTCTCCGCTCAGTCCGACACCATTATCTCGAATATGGATAAACCATGATATTGGGTTACCTTCAGCGTGGACCTGAACTTTCGTAGCCTGAGCATGTTTACGTACATTGAGCAGCCCTTCCCGGATGCAGGCCAGCAACTCTACTTGCTCCTTGGCCGAGAACGTTGTTCCATTCAGGTTCCAGTGAATATGAGCATCAGGTACCGTTTCTCTGACAAGGACTTCGACCTGTGCATGCAGGGCAATTTCTTCGGGAGCCGCAGTATGTCCGGGTACGTAACGGAGCTGGGCGATGGCTTGCCGCACGTACGCGTTGACCTCATGCACGGTTTTGCGAATTTCCCGAATCTCGCTCTCGTGACCGCTGCCTGCCAGGCTGCGCTCGGCCTTATCCGTTTTCACCGACAGGAGAAAAAGAGACTGTGAGATACCGTCGTGCAGCTCCCGGGCCAGCTCGTCACGCGCTTCAAGCGCCGCTTTGGAAGCACGTTCCTGCTCCAGAGCAGCCCTGGCACCTTCCAGCATGCGAAATAATCGGATGAGCAGCGTCACACTCACGAGGTAAACGATGACAGGGGTTAACCAGTTTCCTGCATCCATCGAAAGATATGGCATCAGGAACTGATGACGAATATATTCCCAGATGCCAACGGTGAAAGTGGGAATAAGCAGGATCATCCATTTGATTTGTTTATATGACATGAATGCAGAACTCCTTTGGTATAGGATTAACTTAGATATGTAGTTTGTTTAAGTAGGTTTGGCACCATTATAACGCAAGCTTGTCCAAGACCCTAGTCTGTACTTTTGGAGGAACCTGGGGAGGATCAGGGAGTATTTAGAAGGATATCTAAGAACAGCATGGGGTGAAATGTTGTCACGCTAGATGAGGATTGATGTGAACAGCTGAGGAGGGCTGAGTCCGTTTTCCCTATCGGAGAAGGTCCTCTATACTTAATAAAGAACGTGAATTCATTACAAAACATGTTAAGGAGTGAAGCAACAACATGAGTCAAGAAGTATTGGAACGTCGCAGTGAATTGCTCAAAAAGAACATTCATCAGATGCTTGTTCAAGACAATCAGCACGGGATCAGTCGTCAAGACAACATGTTTTTGCAGCAGATGATCAAAGAGCTGCATCAGACCTCACATGAACTGAATACCAATAGCAATCGTTAATGTAGAATCTGCACGAGAATGAAGTAGTCTGGTGTACGATTCATTCCATGATGAAAATGAAAAATGGCGCTACTCCTGATCAGACCGGGGGTAGCGCTTTTGGATTTATACCGGAACGTTAACTTGTTTCGTGTTATAAATGTTGTTGCTGTACAGTCCGCTTTTGAATATATCGGATGAATATCTCTGCAAGCTCTGGATCGAACTGTGAACCTGAACACATCCGCAGTTCCTTGATCGCCTCTTCGACGTTTTTGGTTTCCTGGTAAGGTCGTTCTGTAGTCATTGCGTCAAAGGAATCAATTACCGTGAGCATCCGGCACAGCCTTGGAATCTCATGTCCTTTTAGACCATAAGGATAACCCGTTCCGTCATACCGTTCGTGGTGAAGTTCAATATAAGGAATCAGATCTGCGAAGCGGTCCGTGGCTATGGCCATCTTTTTGCCCCACGTCACATGCCCCTTGATCGTCTCCCACTCTTCTACAGTAAGCTTCTCTTTTTTGTTCAGGATGGACCAAGGAATCTCCAATTTCCCAATATCGTGAATCAGTGCGCCCAGCACGAAACTCCGTTTCTCTGCATTGTCGAGCTCCAGTAACTCACTAATGTCGAGCGCGTATTTATACACTCTTTTGGAATGTTTGAACGTATCCATATCCTTATACCTGAATAGGTTGAGCTGCTGCTCAATATCGCGCACATCCTGCACCAGATCGATCTCATGCTCTATGCCATCATTGCTGCCGTGGCGATGCACATTGTTTTTACCCTGTTTCTTGGCATAATACAGTGCTTTATCTGCCTGATCCACGAGCTGTGACTTGTTATACATATCCACCTGATACCGTGCAACACCCGCCGAGAAGGAGAGACAGCTGTGGGGAAACACTTCAACCCCTTCAAACGGCGTATCATTCAGTTGCTTGCGCAGTTTGTTCATGAACGTGTAGGCTTCGTCTAAATCAATGCCCGGCATGAGCAGTGTGAACTCTTCCCCGCCATAACGAAACGCAGTGACCTGTGTACCTTCTGTCTTTCTACTGAGAAAGTCCCCGAGAAAAGCCAGCAGACTGTCGCCCTGCAGGTGACCGAAGCGATCATTATACTTTTTGAAATCATCAATATCGATGAGTCCCAGAGAGAGCGGGGTTCCGTGGGTACGGGCGGCAGTCAGTTCACTCTCCAGCATGCTTTCGAAATAACTATGATTGAACAGTCCTGTTCGTTGATCTGTATTGGCCTTTTCTTCAATCGTCTGATACATCACAAACAACTGCCTGAATGCATGAGAGAGCAGGATGCTAAGACTCAGATATAAAATCAGGCCCAACACGCCGTTGTGCACCACGAGAATGGTCAGGACAAGTGCCAGAATCAGTGTACATAGATAAACCAACAGGGATTCGGTAACGAATACCCGTTTCATCTGCTGTAATGCATCTTTGGTTGAAAAGTGAAAAAATAAGCCGAGTGTGATCGTGTTAATCATGAAATAGGCTGCGAGCGCTGCAAAATAGGGAAACAGGTTGTACCCATCCAAAGTTCCCGACTGACCGCCAGTCCATTCGAATACGGCCGCAGCCCCCGTAATCATGAGACTGTAAATGCTGAAATTAACGATGTGTTTCCACCAGGTGAGCTTGCGATCTTTGATTAACAGGATAATGGAGACAGGGAGCAGCACAGACAGACTGAAGGCTCCGCCAAACATGAATATGCAGGCCAGATATACGGAAGAGTCCATGGATTGCTGGTTGCCCTTGGGTGGAATCTGGAACGTGAAATAATCCAGTATTAGCGCTGCACCCAGCATAGTGTAGACCATGACCCAATCTGTAGTCGATAAATGAAGGTAGGACCATTTGTTCATGTACAGAAAAATACCGATGCCTGTGCAGCATAGCAGCACAACGTATAAGCTGCTTCGATCTGCTTTATGGATAAGGTTACGAATAAAGTTCATAAAAATTCTCCTGCTTGGTTTAGTCTGCTCTTGTTGTAGATATATCCGTTTGCACGATGTTGATGTATAACATAACAAGTTACGTCCCAAAAATCCAGAAAGAAAAAACAGGCCGCTGGCGGCCTGTTTTTCTTGGTTCGCGAGTTCAATACTAGCCGCCTAGCTTGTATCCTGATGTTAATGCAACAACAACAGAAGCCACGATGATTGCGTTAATGACCAGACGGGAATATTTAATGCCCTCGAATTTTTTCATGGAAAAGACCTCCCTTCCTTGGAGTCTGTTCGAATCTCTTCAGGCCTGATGGGGTTCGGTGGATTGCAAAGTCTCATTGCTCCGATTCACCATCATGTACTGGATAAACAGGAATATGCCGACGTTCATAACGACATCACCGATGCTGATGACTTGGGTACGCGGATAAGGTGCGGACAGCGGGATGATATCACCGAGAAAAGAGAGGCGTGTAGACGCATCCATCATAAAATGTTTGGACACCGCCCCGCCTTCCCGCAACATATCCATATAATTGGAACCCAGTACAGTGGATGATTCGAGAGAAACAGGCATGCGTCCTCCATTAACCGCCATCACGACAAAATTGAAAAATACGCCGATCCAGATCAGCATAAATCCTCGGTAATGCCGGTTCAACCACAGAAATGCCAGACCTGTGATGTAAATGGCAGCAAATAGATAACCGTTAATGGAAGCGACCCATGCATATCTTTCCTGTAGGAAAAAAATGAAGAACTGAGTCAGTAACAATAATGGAAATATCCAGCCACCCCGCAGTTTAAGTGCTGCAAACTGGTGGACACCATACCGGAAACCGCCCCGGAATAGTCCAACGATCAAGCCAAGCAGAATGCCATCGTATACCATGAGTAACTCCTGTTCGTGCAGATATGTGTAGTATCATTACATGTTTATGTACATAAAGACATTCGACCTTTTATTGGTAAATCCTGCATAGAAAAAATGATTTTCACATAAGAAATTTGCAAAATGCTGAATTAAAAACCGCCTTTACGAACCAATGGGTCGAATCCATTGTAAAGTTCGGTAAAGACGGCTCAATATGATGCCAAAATGCGAGTTTTAGTGCAAATGTTCAAGGATAGTATGTTTACTCCGATTCACCGTTCAGATAATTGAAGAAAGGCTGGTCCACCCAGAAGTTGTAACTGGATATGTCCGCATCAGGGGCAAGCTTCCGGAAGCCTTCCTGAATCGTCTTGGAATTCTCTTTCAGAGAGAAGGATTGTGCATAATAGTTGCCGAGCGAGATTTTATTATTCGTAATGACCGGATAGTTGGCAAGAGTTGTTGGTGAATAATACAGTGGCTGCCACCAGGAAGCATGGATGAGAGCTGACGCATCATCACTGTCCTTTTTGGCATATTTTAAAATGATGTCGTTAAATCGGGCTTTGTCTGCCGCATTGTTGAACTCGAATTGAATGTCATATTCCTTCGCATAGGCAATATAGTTGCCGTTCTCGATCTGTGTCACTTTATAGTCTGGCGTTTCCTTCGGCTCGCCCCATTCCTTCAAATAAATGAAGGCAGATGTCTTCGGCTGGAATTGCACATCGGCATCAATACCTTCGCTACGCAGTAAACCAACCAACTGTACAGCATGTTTGATATTGTCATGTCCGTAAGTTAGGGTCAGCTCATCGATGAAGTTGGAATTGAAGCGGCTATCCTTCAGGTTGTAACCTGTTACGAGGTCATTCCGCAGCGCCTGATCCACGATCTTTCTCAGTTCGGGTGCTTCAATAAGATCTGCCGTGCTAAAGGCAGCAACCAGTTTGGAATAGATATCAGCATCGCCGGAGCGTCCAATCTCGTGTTTGTACTTACCTTGGCTGGTTAGTACTCGTCCAAGCAGAATGTTGGCAAAATCATTACTCGCTACGCCTCCCTTAAGAAGAGCAGGATACAGGCTTTCAGGAATCAGACCGGTGTCAATGGCCGCGGCCAGCTCTTGTGCCGCTTGTCCCTTAACGCGGTTCGGATTGATGCCAACCTTTGCGAGTGCCTTCACGGTTTTCTCTTCGGGATACGTATAGGCAAGCTCTTTGAACCCGGCTGCTTTCACCGCGATGAAGACAGCGGCATAGGTGCTCAATGGGTCCTTGGCACGAACCTCTGTGCCGGACAGAATACCGTTGTTATGTAAGGAAGCGGCTGCATCATAGGCAGAATCACCAGAGGTCAGATCAGTAAAGGCTGGTGCCTTGGCTATACCGTTGCTCGCTTCATCCGTAGCTATGGCTGCTTGATCGGCTTCAATAATGGCTGCAATCGCTTGGATAAAGTCGCCCTTGGTGATCTGCTTCGGTAATTGAATATTGTACTTGGCTTGTAAAAATTGGGCATAATCTGCTGCGCTTTCAGTATAAGCCGCTGGAGCTTGGGCTGACGGTCCTTTGACCGTCAACGAAGTCGTTTTTCCCGTTGGCGTAGCAGAGGCTGCGGAAGCAGAAGCGGGCAGGCTAAGGCTGCCAAGGGTAACCGGAGCGGCGAGCAGGGCTGCCAGCGTGATCTGGGTGATTTTTTTCAAATGAATAGCCTCCTTAAAATGGGTTGGAAAATAATGAAGATTGCATTATAATTCTGACAAATCCTATCTGAATAGAATAATTGGATTGACTTTAGCACGGAGAAGCACTCCATGTCAATGGAAATAAAGCTTGATATAGAGCGCTTTCCAGAGCTTCAAAGTATGCAAATCACCAATTATATTCCATTTGAGTGTATACGCTCAAAGATTTATTGACAAGGATCGACAGTATCCGCTAGGATAAGAAAAAAGAATGTTGAAAAGGGGTATTTTCAAAATGAAAAGAGGTTTATCGTTCGTCTTATCGATCATGATGTTGGCTATTTTGTTGGCGGCTTGTGGGAATTCGGCTTCTAAAGACGAACAATCGGCCCAAGGTAACGATTCTGCCAAAGGTAGCGATTCGGAGAAATCACTGCGCATGGCACTCGTACTTCCTGAAAAAATAGGGGTTAACCCTTTCTTTGTACAGATGGATGAAGGTTTCAAAAAAGCAGGCGAAGAGTTTAAGGTAGATACCAAAACGATTGAATCCACAGACCCGGCAGCATTTGAGCAAAATCTGCGTGCTGCGGTTGCGGAGAACTATGATCTGATTATTACAGCAACATTCCAGGCAGAGGATGCATTGAAAAAAGTAGCTGCCGAGAATCCGGACAAGTCCTTTGCGATTGTGGACACAACCGTTGATCTGCCTAACGTTCGTAGCGTTGGTTTCCGTGAATATGAAGGGGCGTACCTGCTGGGTGCAGCTGCCGGATTGTCCACGAAAACAGACAAAGTCGGTATGATTGCTGCGATGGACGTTCCATTGATCAAGAAATATACAGAAGGTTTCAAAGCCGGTCTGGAATCGGTGAATCCGAATGCAGAATTCCTCGTGAACTATGTTGGTGGATTCAATGACCCGGCCAAAGCAAAAGAATTGGCACTGGTTCAATTCGGCAAAGGCGCTGACTTCATCGCTGGCGCATCTGCTGTAGGCGATCTGGGGGTGTTCGAAGCAGCGAAAGAAAAAGGCTTCTATACTTCCGGTCAGGATACAGACCGTACCGTTGAAGATCCGGAACATATCGTATTGTCTCAATTGAAGTCAACCGATACGGTTGCTTATGAGACAGTGAAGGACTTCGTAGAAGGCAACTTCAAAGCAGGCGCTGTAAACTACGGCTTGAAAGAAGATGGCGTAGGCTTGACTTACGTAACACGCGATAGCGAATCCCCGCTGAATGCTTTTGTGGGACAAGAAGTTATCGACAAGGTTAAAGCAATTAAGGATGATATCGTATCTGGCAAAATCGTAGTGAAAGATCCATTGCAACAATAGTTTTTATTGTTCTGTGCAATGAGTGAGTGATGGCGTTGAATAGCCGGCTGCCCGATCAGGCAGCCGGTTTTGCTGCTATTAAATGACCAGACCGAGAGGAGAGAACGCTGGATATGCTGTTGGAGATGGAGCAGATTACGAAGAAATATGGTGGCTTCACCGCTAACCGGGACATTCATTTTAATTTGCGAGAAGGAGAGATTCATGCCCTTGTCGGTGAGAACGGAGCCGGTAAAACGACCCTGATGCGCATGTTATATGGTATGGAGCAACCCACATCAGGCACAATTAAAGTTCGTGGTTGCGAGGTAAGCTTCGCTACCCCGTCTCAGGCCATGGCAAGTGGCATCGGCATGGTGCATCAGCATTTCATGCTGTTTCCTTCCTTTACGGTGGCGGAGAATATCGTGATCGGTCGCGAACCGGCTGGGGCAGGTGTGTTTGACCGCAAAAAGGCAGCGGCCCAGGTGAACGAATTGGGCAGACAATATGGTATGCCTGTGGACCCGTGGAAAAAAGTATCCGAGTGCCCTTTGGGGATGCAGCAACGTGTTGAGATTCTCAAGGTGCTGCATCAAGGAGCGGACATTATTATATTGGACGAACCCTCGGCGGTGCTGACACCGCTGGAGGTGAAGGAATTGCTGGCGAACATGAAAGCTCTTGCCAAGCTGGGCAAAACGTTTGTACTCATCACCCATAAGCTGCAAGAAGTCATGGACGTGGCGGACCGGATCACGGTCCTTCGTGATGGCCAGGTGACAGGCACGCTGGAAGCGAAGGATACCCATGTGGAAGAATTGTCCCGTCTGATGGTTGGGCGTGAGCTAGTACGCATGAATAAGTCGCCTTCTGTTCCGGCAGAACCTGTTCTGCAAGTAGAAGCGTTAACTTTGTCAGGAGCCAAGGATCGTTCGCCGCTTAAGAATATTCACCTGGAAGTCCGGAAGGGTGAGGTTGTTGGGATTGCAGGTATTTCGGGTAACGGCCAGTCTGAACTGATTCAGGTCATTGCCGGGCTGCACAAGGCGGACAGCGGTCGTGTGCTGCTATCGGGGCAGGATACAACGAACTGGCCCGTACGGCGCATTCGTGAGCATGGACTCGCTCATATTCCGGAAGATCGGTATATGTGGGGAGCAGCGAAGGATGCGAGTGTTCGTGAGAACGGACTGATGGGGCACCATCATCGTCTGCAATCACGTGGGATCATTAAAGCGAAGGCAGCACGAGCCATGGTGGAGGACTGGATCAAGCAGTTCAGCATCAAGACAGGTTCTGCGGAAACGAAAGCACAGTTTTTGTCCGGTGGTAATCTGCAGAAGCTGATTGCCGCTCGTGAATTTGCACAGGATACACCGTTTCTGGTTGCAGCTGAACCTACACGGGGCGTAGATATCGGAGCCATGGAGACGATTCATGCCGAATTGCTTCGTAAGCGTAATGAAGGCGCGGGTGTTCTGCTCGTTTCCTCGGAGTTGTCCGAAATTTTACAATTGTCTGACCGGATTATTGTCATGTATGAAGGCGAAATCGCCGGTGAATTGAAGGCAGATGAAGCCACAGAAGAACAGATTAGCTTGTTGATGGCAGGAGGGAAAGTGCGGATATGAATCGGGTAAAAGACAGTCTTCGCGGACTCGTACAGCCGCTGCTTGCCGTGTTCATTGGCCTGCTTGCAGGCGCTGTAGCGATTCTGATCGTTGGCGGTAATGTGGTGGATACGTATGGGGAGATGTGGAAAGGGGCCTTCGGCAACTTCTACTTCTTCACGAACACCCTGGCTCGCTCCACGCCAATCATATTGGCAGGACTCGGTGTAGCACTGGCGTTCCGTGCCGGATTTTTCAATATGGGAGCGGAAGGTCAGATGATTCTCGGTGGACTTAGTGCCGCTCTGACGGCGCTCTATCTGCCGGGGCCGGGCTGGTTTGTCTGCATCGCGGCGATTGTGGCAGGTATTATTGCCGGAGGAATCTGGTCCCTGTTTGCAGGCTGGCTGGATGCACGCTTTGGAATGAATCTGTTGATCACAACACTGCTGCTCAACTATATTGCGATTTATTTTGGGGGATACATGGTATCCTACCCATTCAAGGATCGCACCGGATCGGCAGCCATGGCCCAGACACCGATGATTGATCAGAGCGTCTGGTTGCCAAAGCTGTTCCAGGGTATGGGACTGCACGCCGGTTTCATCATTGCTATTGTAGCGGCCTTTCTCATCTACTGGTTCACACACAAAACGGTAACCGGATATGAAATTCGCATGCTGGGTAGCAACCCATCGTTTGCAACGTATGGCGGCGTTCGACGCATTCGCATGATGATGCTGTCCATGATCATCAGTGGTGGGCTCGCAGGTCTGGCGGGCGCGGGCGAAGTGCTTGGCACACAGTACCGCTTCCTTGATGGCTCGTTGTCATCGGCAAGTTACGCGTGGAGCGGTATTATGGCAACGCTGCTTGCCCGCTCGCATCCGCTCGGTACAGCTGTGGCAGCGATTCTACTTGCTGCTCTGCAGACAGGTGCCATGGGCATGGAGCGTAATACCGATGTGCCGCTTGAGGTCGGCAGCGTTATCCAGGCGGTATTGACGTTATTTGTGTCAGCTCAGATCGGATATTCATTCCTGAAGCGGAGAAAGGAGAAAAAATCCAATGCAACAACTGTTTGATGCAGCCATGTTTGGCTCTACTTTGCGGATTATGACTCCGATCCTGCTTGCAGCGCTCGGTGGGGCTTTATGCTCCCGTGTCGGTCTGTTTAATGTGGGTCTCGAAGGACTCGTTCTAATTGGGGCTTTCTCCGCTATTGTGGGTAACTATCTGTTTGGTAATGTGCTTCTGGCCGTACTTTTCTCGATTATCATCGTGATGTTATTCTCGGCACTGTTTGCTTTTATCAGTATTAATCTAAAGGCCAATGCGATCGTAGTCGGAATCTCGCTAAATTTCCTGGCAGCAGGACTGACGACCTTTGCACTGCGTGCGATTTTTGATGTGAAGGGTGCATACTACGATAAAAATATGCAGGGACTTCCTAAATGGGACATCCCACTCATCAAAGATATTCCGTGGGTCGGTGACGTCATCTCAGGGCATAGCCCTCTCGTCTATCTCGGTATTGTGCTCGTTATTGGATTACAATTCTATCTGTTCAAAAGTGTCTCCGGTTTCCGTCTGCGTTCGGTGGGCGAGAATCCGATTGCAGCGCAGAGCATTGGCATCAAGGTGCGTGGCATCCAGTATGGGGCCGTCCTGATGTGCGGCGTGTTGTGCGCCCTGGCGGGTGCCCAGCTGTCTCTGGGTCAGGTAACCATGTTCACGGAGGGCATGACTGCCGGACGCGGTTTCATCGCGTTGGTAGCAACGATGCTGGGACAAGCGAATCCGCTCGGTGTCATGGGTTCCAGTCTGCTGTTCGGTTTCATGGAAGCATTGAGCATTCGTTTGCAGGGCTTCACCCTGCCAACTCACTTTACAATGATGCTGCCGTATATTGTGACACTGGTGGCGATGTTCTTTTTCAAAGATCGCACATATGCACAGGACGCACTGAAAGCGGGCGGAAGCTCGCGTTAATGTAAAAGAGGGAGGGATAACGTTGCTTAACAAGGCTGAACGTCTAAAAAAAACCAAAACTCAGGCACCCAAAGCAGGTACCGAGCATGGAGACCGGCTGCCGCCGGGGCAGATGCTAACGGAGAAATTTCCGATTCTGCATGAAGGCGAAGTGCCGGAATATGATCTGTCCACCTGGGATCTGAAAGTATTTGGCGAAGTTGAAGAGGAGAAGGTGTTCTCCTTGGCCGAGCTTCAGGCTATGCCTCAGGTGAATACTGTGAGTGATATCCACTGTGTCACACGCTGGTCGAAATTTGATACGCCGTGGGAAGGTATTCGGTTCTCCGATTTTGTGAAGCTTCTGGGAGTTAAGCCAGAAGCGAAATACGTCATGATTCATGCTGATCATGATTATGAGACGAATGTACCGCTCGAAGAATTAATGCATGATGACGTATTGCTCGCTTTCAAATATAATGGCGAGCCGCTTACGCCCAAGCATGGCTTCCCGCTGCGCCTTGTCGTGCCGCAGCTCTACTTCTGGAAGAGTGCGAAGTGGGTGCGTGGTCTGGAATTCATGACCGAAGATCGCAATGGCTTCTGGGAAGTGAATGGATTTCACCATTTTGCCGATCCGTTTAAGGAGCAGCGCTTCTCGGGTGAGGATCTGCCGATTCCAGAAGACGAATGGACGAAGAAGGAATTTGATTAAAGAAAGTTTCATTATAAGAAGTTTGATTATAGAAAGTATGATTAAAAGGAGTGGATGAACATGTTGCTGCCCATTTTGCAAATTCATTCGGAAGACATGCCGGCGTATGCCATCGTGTGCGGTGACCCGGCACGGGCGGAAAAAATTTCTCGCAAGCTGGATGGGGCGAAGGAACTCGCATTTAGCCGCGAATATCGTACCTTTGTAGGGGAATTCGAAGGTGTGCAGATGGCTGTTGTCAGCCATGGCGTAGGTTCACCGGGAGCGGCTGTCTGCTTCGAGGAGCTGATTCGGGCAGGCGTAACGACCCTGATTCGTGTAGGTACGGCAGGCTCGTATACAGCCGATTATCCGGCAGGCAGCGTCATTGTCAGCACGGCAGCGGTTCGTTCGGACGGACTGACACGCCAACTGGTACCGGATGGTTTCCCTGCGGTAGCGGACATTGGCGTTACGAGCGCATTGATCGCTGCGGCCCGTGGGCTGGATAGCAGCGCAAGCAATGCAGCAGCCGTTAGCGATGCGGGAACGCCAGCCCTGGGCGGGGGTAAGGTCGGCGCAGGAATTACCGTGACGTTGGACGCCTTCTTCGCCGGGGTAGAGGACATTCCGCATCGCAAATACAAGCAAGCGGGTGCTCTTGCCGCCGAGATGGAGATTGCGGCGCTCTACATCGTCAGCACCTTGCGTGGTGCGCGTGCCGGAGCGATTGTTGCCATCGACGGTTTCGCAGACAGCGATCTGGCCGCCGAGTATGATCCACATACGGATGCGGTAGCCCAAGCGGTGGAACACGAGATTGAAGCAGCGCTGCGTGCGCTGGCTGCACTCGCTCGCCAGGATCAAGCGTAAGTAAGGTTCGGCAGGGTATTTTGGAGTTTCATTGTTATAAAGCAAAACACGTAAATGATGTCTATCTGAGGTGGACAATTTGAAGGGGCGTCCCGTAAGGTCACGAACATGACCTTACGGGACGCCCTTTTTTTATAGTAAAACCAGAGCACCATCAACCGACGTGCAACCAATCGTTATAACCGTCTAATGAACAAAGTGCGTTCTATCCAACAAGTTCTACAGGTGCGGTGCCCCTGAATAAATCGAATGCAGCTAGAAGCGGAGGAAGTCATTTTGGATAAACAGGTTGACTTCGATTAATAGGGAACAGGATGTATCATGAAAAATGACGTATGGATGATGCGCATGTACTACGGGCGCAGGATCTATACGTCATTATGTGTATCAGGGGAAATAACACCTTGTTCTTTCTCGAATTCCTCAATATGCTGCTCAATCAGATACTCGATCTGCATTGCGATGGATCGTTTGTTTTTGTCTGCAATCACTTTATTATTTAAATTCATAGTGATGTCACTTTTTTGGAGGATATGATGGAGGAATTCGAAGAAGTATTTAACCAATTCAAAGCGCTTCGTATGCGGAGTATTGGAAATCTTGTGATTTATAATTCAGAAGAATATAAAAGATTGAATCAAGAAAGTGATCGTTTATTTATGGAGCTATGTGAATATGTTAAGCCAGAGGGGATGTCTTTATTTTTGGACTATTGTAATGTAATAACCCTTCTTCAGGGAACAGCAGAGCTGGAAATGTATGAGCAAGGCTTCAAAGATGGATTTAGCTTGTCCCTCCCGAGAATGGTAATACAGAAAATGGGCACGTTATATAAAGGAACATCACCATGATTACGAAAAAAGGAGGACTTCAGCGTGAAACAGAACAACCAACCTCAGGATGAGGCGGCAATTCGCAACAAATTGGATGAAGACGGAGATTCCTTAATGGAGAAAAAGAAAATTTTGAGCGGGGTGGACATCGAGCCGCAAGCGGACGAATGGTCTGCTAAGCCCTCTCCTGTAGCTTTTGACGAGGCCAAATCCTCCAAGGAATAAGAGGAACGAAATATAGCTTGAAACGAAGCGGATGCCATTAAGGTATCTGCTTTTTATTGTATAATCATGGAAAGTGTTTTTGAAAAGGAGAGGATAAAATGAACAGGCTTAACATTAGACGGGCTGAAATCGGGGATTATCCGGGAGTATCGTCGTTAATGGATGAACTGCATCATATGCATGTGGAAGCCCGACCCGACGTATACAGGGCGATGCAGCCAAGATTGAATTATAAGGAATATGAGCAACTACTTGAAACGGATTATCATTATCTATATGTCGCAGAATTGCTGGATGAGGTTGAGATTGTTGGATATGCGAGCGCACAGTTGAATGTGATTCAGAATGTGGATTTGTTGCTGGATCGCAAAGTACTATACATCCATGAACTTGTTGTGGACAGTAAGCACCGTGGACATGGGACAGGCAAACAACTGATGCAAGTGCTGATCGAACTTGGCAGAGAGATTCAGGTCGAAAGTGTTGAGCTGACTGTTTCCACATTTAACACGGGAGCACAGGCATTTTATGAACAGTTGGGTCTGGCCGTCCGCAGCAGCAGAATGGAGTACATACTGTAAAGTCCAGACTGAGTGGGGGATTGAAGAATCATTGGTGAATCCATGTTCTGTGGGAGGGCCCAATACGATGAGAGGTAATTCGAGTGAACAGATGGATTTTGAGCAGCATTTTGAAATACAGAGGATATGTTATGCAAAGGATACGGAATATCTTGCTCTTAGTATGCGAAGACTATTGGGGAAATTTTCTGAACAAATGGATATGGTAGCCGAAGCCACAGTGTTGGAAAGTGCTATATTTCATAGGCAGGGAATATCCATTGTAAGAAAAATGATGGAACAGTATTGCATACCCCCACGGGGTATGTTACTCTAATAAAAGAACGAAAGAAAAGGGGTGTTCATGATGGATCATCAGAGCGATCCCAAAGAACCTTTGCAGTCCTCCGTACCGGATTTAATACAAGCTTCAGATGCAGATCAGCAAGCCAATTCATGTCATACCACAGGCAGTGACGAAAAGCCTGTGCGCAAGAGCCATCACTCCCAAGAGATGAAGGGCAACCTGATTTCCCGTTTGAATCGCGTCGAAGGACAGATTCGTGGAATCAAGGGATTGATCGAGAAGGACACCTATTGTGATGATGTGCTGACACAGATTGCGGCGGCTCAGTCTGCTCTCAATTCAGTGGGCAAGTTGTTGCTCGAAGGCCATATGAAAAGCTGTATCGTTGAGCGCATCCAGGCTGGAGAACATGAGGTTGTGGATGAATTGCTGGTAACGGTAAGGAAGTTAATGAAGTAATTCATTGTAATGAAGGAAGTCCATCATTTTTTATATCATAAGGAGGAATTATCCATGTCTAATATTACGTTGAACGTTACAGGAATGTCTTGCAACCACTGTGTGAAATCCGTTGAAGAAGCCGTGAAGAATGCGGGGGCGAATGGACAGGTTGATCTGGCAGCAGGAACGGTTGCAGTTGAGTATGATGAGCAGAAAGTCAATGTGGATCAGATCAAGGCTGCCATTGAAGATCAAGGGTATGACGTAGTTTAATCATTGCAGGCTTAAACAGAACTTTCATCTTGCACGGATAAGAAGCTAACTGCTCTTTTCCGATGAGTTCATTGTTTAAGCCTGATTTTCTGTCTTTTATATACCCCTTAGGGGTATCTGTTGCATATAAATATTTCATAAAGAAAGGGGCGAACAACATGGATAAGGCATCGACAACGGAAAATGCATCAGCACCAGAACCCTTAACTTCACCGGAATCAAAGGGCCTACAGACAACATTGCAAATCACAGGTATGACCTGTGCGGCCTGCTCCACCCGGATTGAGAAGGGATTGTCCAAAATGGAAGGGGTCAATCAGGCCAACGTTAATCTCGCCATCGAACAAGCGAACGTAACCTATGATCCGAAGACAACAAATATTAATGCATTGCGGGATAAGGTGGAGGCACTTGGCTACGGCACAGTAACGGAATCGGTTGATCTGAACATCACGGGCATGACGTGTGCGGCATGTTCTGCGCGGATCGAGAAGGGGCTCTCCCGACTGCCGGGTGTATCCCGGGCAAACGTGAATCTGGCACTGGAAACGGGGCGTGTAGAATTCGCCGCGGGCGCATTAAAAGCATCGGATATTACTGCGAAGATCAAGCAGCTTGGTTATGGCGCGGAATTGCAGCAGACCCAAGAAGAAACCCAATCGGTCCGTGAACGTGAGCTGCAACGCAAAAAGTGGAAGTGGATGATATCTGCTTTATTATCCTTGCCTCTCTTGTGGGCGATGGTGGGACATTTCTCGTTCACCACCTGGATCTGGGTACCGGATCTGTTCATGAATCCATGGTTCCAGCTGGTGTTAGCAACCCCGGTACAGTTCGTGATCGGCTGGCAATTCTATGTGGGAGCTTATAAAGCATTACGTAATGGCAGTGCCAATATGGATGTGTTGGTTGCATTGGGTACCAGTGCGGCGTTCTTCTACAGTTTGTATCTGACTCTCACAAGTGGTTCGGTAGCCTCCACCACGATGGATCATGGTGGAATGGGTACAAGCGTAGCCGCCGCTATGCCTGCGGTGGAACTTTATTATGAGACAAGTGCAATCCTCATTACGTTAATTTTGCTTGGAAAATGGTTCGAAGCCGTGGCTAAGGGTCGTTCTTCACAGGCGATCAAAAGCCTGATTGAACTGGCCCCGCGTGAAGCCCGTGTGATCCGGGACGGACAGGAAGTGCTTGTGCCTGCGGCGTATGTTGCGGTTGGTGATCTCGTACTGGTGAAGCCGGGGGATAGCATCCCTGTGGATGGTGTCGTTGAAGAGGGTCAATCCTCTGTAGATGAATCCATGTTAAGTGGAGAGAGCCTGCCAGTGGATAAAAAGCCGGGTGACACCGTTACAGGCGCTACACTGAACAAAAATGGTGTGTTGCGGCTACGTGCGACCCGAGTAGGCTCGGACACGGCGTTATCGCAGATCATTAAAGTAGTCGAGCAAGCGCAGGGTTCCAAAGCACCCATTCAGCGGATTGCGGATGTTATTTCAGGCATTTTTGTTCCGATAGTGGTCGGGATTGCTGCAGTGACGTTCCTGATCTGGTATCTGTTCGCGAGTCCTGGTGATTTTGCCGGTTCGCTGGAGAAGGCGATTGCTGTGCTGGTCATTGCTTGTCCATGTGCACTAGGGCTGGCAACTCCAACGTCCGTTATGGCTGGATCGGGACGTGCGGCTGAATATGGCATTCTGTTCAAAGGTGGCGAGCATTTGGAATCGGCACAGCAGATTCAGACCGTTGTGCTGGACAAAACAGGTACAGTAACCCAAGGTAAACCGGTACTTACGGATGTAGTTACGGCTCCGGACTGGACAGAAGCCGACCTGTTGCAACGGGTTGGAGCAGCAGAACAGAGTTCAGAGCATCCTCTGGCTGAGGCGATAGTTGAAGGAATCCGAGGCAAAGGATTGGAGCTGACCCAGTCGGAGCAGTTTGAGAACATACCGGGTTATGGTGTTCGGGCCCGGGTTCAGGGACAGGAGATCCTGGTCGGGACACGGCGCTTGCTTGCGGACGCTCAGGTGATTGTTTCGGAGAACACCGTCCAGCAGATGAACAAGCTGGAAGAGCAAGGCCGCACAGCGATGCTGGTGGCGGTGGGTGGTCAATGGGCAGGTATTGTGGCTGTGGCGGATACCATCAAGGAAACTTCTCGTGAAGCGATTGGCAGGCTCCAGGCGATGGGGATCGATGTCATTATGATTACAGGTGACAATGAGCGAACAGCTCGTGCCGTGGCGGAACAAGCCGGAATCGGTAAAGTTTTGGCCGAGGTACTGCCTGAAGGCAAAGCAGCGGAAGTGAAGAAGCTTCAGGAGAGCGGCCTCAAGGTAGCTATGGTGGGGGATGGAATCAATGATGCTCCTGCTCTTGCTACAGCCGATATCGGTATGGCGATTGGAACGGGAACCGATGTAGCGATGGAAGCGGCTGATATTACCTTGATGCGAGGGGACTTGAACAGCATCGCGGATGCCATCGAGATGAGTCGTCGCACCATGGGCAATATCAAGCAAAACCTGTTCTGGGCGCTTGGGTATAACGTGATTGGCATTCCTATTGCAGCAGTAGGCTTCCTGGCCCCTTGGCTGGCGGGTACGGCGATGGCGTTCAGCTCTGTATCGGTTGTACTGAACTCGTTACGTTTGCAACGAATGAAGCTAAAGCGGAATGACTGACTGAACTCTATAGACAGGCTCAGCGTTTCCTTTGATTAAACGATGAGTACATGCGCGGTTCGCTGTGGCGGACCGTGTTTTTTTACGGGAGAAATAACCGTTAGGGTAGGTCCCAATGCATGTCCTTTCCTTTCTGAAAGAAGGCGGAGGGTTCAGTGATGTCCTTTTATGAAAATAGATCCAATATTTGTGAAATGTAACTTGATGTTTTCTGAACATTTCAGAATTATATTGACAATATGGACATAGGGACTTAAAATTTAAAACAATTGTTTGATTCAAACGATCGTTTAAATCAAATTAGAACTATCTAGTAATGGAGGACATTATTTATGGTACAGGCTTTACGAATTTTGTTGAAAAAACCGCCAGTGATTGTAGGGATCGTGACGGCACTTATGTTCCAAGTGATCTTTAGCGTGATCTGGATGACCGCATATTCCGGAGTGAATGACCGGATGAATGAATTGACGGTGGCCGTTGTGAACGAGGATGGAGAACAATCCAAGGGGATTGCAGATCGCATGGCTGAGACGCTTCCTTTTCATACCGTATCCAATCTGAGTGCTGCTGAAGCGCTTGATCAGTTAAACCATCGCAAGATTCATATGGTGCTGAATATTCCGGCAGGATTTAATGAACTGCTGCAAACAGCCGGTTCCGCCGCTGAGATCAAATACACGATTAACGAGGCTAACCCGGTTACGATCAAAAGCATGATGCAAGGTGTATCGCAAAGCGTGACGAACACGATGAACAAGCAAGCCACAGCTCAAGGGGTACAGACTGTACTGACAGCTTCCGGGGCATCTGCGGACCAGGCTGCTGAAGCTGCTACTAACCTGGCTTCCCGTGTGGAGGGTACAACAACTTCAATCAACCCGGTTAATGGGATGAATAACCAGATGGTTCCAATGATGATGGTGCTTGCTTCATATGTGGGAGCCATGATCATGGGGATGAATCTCCAGACAGCGATGGGTATGCTATCCGCTACGTACTCTCGCTTGACATTGTTCGGTGCAAGAATGGTCATTAATATGGGTTCCGCCTTGGTGGTCTCCCTGCTGGGATCGTCACTAATTGTTGCGCTCGGAGGTCAGATTGAACAAGGATTCGTTGCATTCTGGTTGTTCCAGGCGCTCTTCCTGTGTACGTTCATGTTCTTCTCCCAGTTCTTCCTGATCTGCTTCGGACCAGCGGGAAGTCTGTTCAACATCATTTCACTGTCCTTGCAACTCGTATCATCCGGTGCAATGGTACCACGTGAATTGCTGAACAGCTTCTACAGTGGCATTGGTCAGTATCTGCCTGCCACATATGCAGTACAAGGTATTCTGAGCGTACAGCTCGGTGGACCTGGAGCCCAATCGGCTGCTGGCTCCGTTGCGATTGTATTATTGATTGCTGTAGCCTTGTCTCTGGTCGTGACATTGTTGAAAAAACAACGCATGCCGGCGGTGGTACCAAGCCCAGCCCAAATGAACGGCTAATCGTACAGACGTAGTTGTCTAGTTGTCTGCATAGGATCTGACCAAGCACCCCGGTGATTTTCACCGGGGTGCTTGGTGTAATAGCAGGGTGATGCTGATTACTTTAGAGGATCACAGGCGCCACAGCTTGCGCTTTGATACACAAACTTTCATAATAAAATGATAGAGTAGTCTCGCTACAGCCCGATGAGCTGGAGCAAATGAATAGAACGGACAAGAGGAGCGGACGGAATGACGGAACCGGAATTGGATATAAAAACGAGGATTTTGCTTGCAGCCAAAAAACTTTTTGCACAGCAGGGGTATGACGGGACAAGTGTTCGTCAAATCTGTGATGAGGCGGGCGCGAATGTGTCGCTGGTCTCCTATCATTTTGGTGGCAAGGAAAAGGTGTTCGAAGCATTATTTGAGCACTTTTTCCCTGATCATATGATGAACGCGTTGGCTCAAGAGTCTTCGTCTTCCCCCGTGGAAGGTATCCGACGAATTGTAGGTGAAGTTGTGAAGTTCACGATGACAGATCGGGAGATGAGCGATATTGTACAGCTGGAGATTACGCTGCGTACCCATCGTACAGCTACCGTATTTCGATTTCTGGACCCTGTCTGGACCAAAGTGAGGGAGCTCCTGCGAGAAGGCAAAGAGCAGGGCGTATTCCAAATCGAGTCCGTATCTTATGCAATGCTTCAGGTCATGGGTGTGGCTTTGGCTCACAAACGGGCCAAGAATTCACGTTTCGGCTTTGATTATCAGGATATGAATACAGATGAACTTGCCGAGCAAACGATTGAATTTGTACTTCGAGGATTGGGAGTGAATAGCAATGAACGAAACCATTGAATTGATGATGAAACACCGCTCTGTGCGGAAATTCAAGCCGGACCCGGTGAGTGAGGAACAGCTTGCGGCCATCGTGGCGGCGGGGCAGATGGCTTCCTCTTCGAGTAGTGTCCAGGCCTATACTGTGATTGCTGTCACCGAATCAGAGCAGAAGGCCAAGTTGGCTGAATTGGCAGGCAATCAGGCTTACGTCAACGAATGCCCTGTGTTTCTCGTATGGTGTGCTGACCTTTATCGGCTGAGTGATGCTGCAAAACGTCATTTACCAGAGAAGGAATCCTATGAGGACTCCACTGAAAACTTTATGGTTGCGACAATCGATGTCGCGCTTGCTTCACAGAATGCAGCGATTGCAGCAGAGTCGCTAGGCTTTGGGATTGTCTATATTGGCGGGCTACGTACCCGCATTGAGGAAGTCAATGAAGTATTGGGTTTGCCTGACGGAGTTTATCCGGTCTATGGCATGTGCATTGGCGTTGCCGATCAGGAGACGGGGATTCGTCCACGTCTGCCGCTGGATGCTGTTTTACACCATGGCCGCTATAACGCAGAGCAGACGCTTAAAGGCGTGGAACGCTATGATGAAACGACCGCTGCATATATGAAAGAACGTACCAATGGAGAACGCACCACACCATGGTCCGAATTGATGGCGAATCGCCTCACGGAGCCGGCACGTATGCAGATGAAGCCGTTCCTTGAAGGCAAAGGTTTCATGAAGCGTTAACGATAATATGACAAAAAGAGTCAGTTGGGCCGGATGCCAACTGACTTTTTTAATTTGTTATCAGGTAATAGTGATTTTCCTGAGTTGTAGATAAGGTGTGTATAAAGTTGGGGGTAAATATCTTTTGTATGGATTAATCGCAAGCGCCCTCAAATGGTTAGGGAAGACGATAGAAGCGTTTCGTATTCTGGTAAAAGAGTCGCGCAGCCCGCTCCGTCCCCATACCGGTCACCTCGCTCCAGCTCTGAATGACTTGCCTTGTCATGGCAGGGTGTGTCATTCTTCCCTGGAAAGGTCCCTCGAAAGGCCATGGTCCGTCGGTCTCGGCCATCACCTGTTCGGCAGGATACTGACGAGCCAGTTCGCGAATATCCTCTTCGTATCCGATATCAGGGGTGAAGGAGATAAAGTATCCGTTGTCTGCCATCCGCTGAACGGTCCGACGTGAGCCTTTGAACCAATGGAAATGGGCATTCCGATACTGATATTGCTCTAGCAGATCACAGGCGATATCGGCATCTTCGTATACGGCATGCAGTACGATGGGTTTGCTATGTCGTTTCGCTAACTGGATAAATCGCTCAAGCAGGTCGATATACCCGCTCTGATCGAAGCTTTGACCTGCCTGTTCAGCTTCCTGTCGGCTATAATAAGGCAATCCAACCTCTCCGATCGCAATGGCTTGTCCCATGTGGTTTTTGATCCAGTTGAAGAACAGATCCTGCTCTGCTGCGGAAGGCAGTGGCTGTTCGGGATGGAAACCAAACGCTGGATATACCGTGCGAGTGTATTTTCTGGCTAATTCCAGATTGGCTTGGGCAGATTCCAGGTTCATGGAAACGGCGATGACGGCTTCAACCTGCTGGGACGGGAAGGAATGGAGCATCTCACGTTGTTCATCAGATGTATACTTGTCCAAGTGAAGATGGGCATCGATCAAGGGTGCAAAAGCGGTTGAATGCAAGGATGAACCTCTCCTTTTTGTTTTTAAATATGATACGCAGATTGGTTTATGATGGATCACCCATTTTAGGGGAATAATAGATTGAAAGCCCGCACTATTTAGATAGGCGGGCTTTCTGTTGTTCTTCCTTCATCCACTGGGAAATCTGCCGTTTACGCTCAAGAAAGGCGGCTTTCTCCGTCATTTCTTCACGTCTTGGACGATCAAAAGGAACATGAACCTCATGCAACACAGTGGCAGGTCGATTGGACAATACATAGATCCGATCAGCAAGCAGTAATGCTTCTTCGATATTATGGGTGATAAACAGCACCGAGCGGCGATTCTGTTCCCAGATATCGAGCAGCCAGCGCTGCATATCGCTGCGGGTCAGTGCATCCAGCGCGCTGAAGGGCTCGTCCAGCAGCATCAGTTCCTGCGGACTGAGCAGGGCGCGTAGAAATGCCACCCGTTGCTGCATGCCACCCGATAACATATGCGGATAGGCACGTTCGAACCCAGAGAGGCCCACACTGCTCAGCCACTTCCGGGCATCTGCAAGCGCATCAGCCCGGGGTGGTGCGTCCGTGGACACTTCACCGGCAAGCAGCACATTGTCTTCTATGGTACGCCATGGGAAGAGGGCGGGCTGCTGTGGCATATAACTGATCTTGCCGCGATGTCCAGTGACATCCTGACCGTTCATACGAATCTGGCCCTCCTGTGGCTTGAGCAGACCACCGATGATATGGAACAGAGTGCTTTTGCCACAGCCAGAAGGACCGACGATCGCCACAAATTCTCCTTGTTCTACGGTCAGGGACAGGCCCTCCAGAACGGGTAATTTGCTGCGCCGCTCGCGGAACGAGGCATACACGTCCAGCACTTCCAGCGCTGGTGGGATCGGAATTGGAGCAGTGTCGGCAGGTCGAGCCAGGGTAGCCGCATTAGACATTTCGCCCTGCTTTGACTCTGTTACGCTCATGTCCGCTACTGGATGCATCTGTCCGTCATGTTGCAGTTTCATATGGTTATCACATCCTAATATACAGATTACATCATCTGATCTTCCAGTCGCACGAAACGAATAACTTTCAGTCGGATGTGGTTTCTCCGTTACACATGTCATTCGGAATATGTCATCATCGCTTTTGCGGCCGCCAGCGAACGAGCAGCTTCTCCAGCAACGCAATGAACAGGAAGAGCAGCAGGCTGAGCGCCACAATAATCATGATGGCTACGAACAGGCGGTCTGTCCGATAGGCCGACTTTTGCAGCATCATGTAATATCCAATGCCCTTGTCTGCACCGATCCATTCGGCAATGATGGCACCCATCACGCTGTACGTAGCAGCGATCTTAACTCCAGAGAACACGGATGGCAGCGCGTGCGGAAGCTCCAGCTTCCAGAAGATGTGGCGGCGTTTCGCTCCTGCCATGCGCATATAGTTCATCATCGCCGCATCGGTGCGGGTTAATCCGTCCATGGCCGCGACAGCGACCGGAAAGAAACAAACCAGAATGATGGTGATCAGTTTGGGCAGCAGCCCGAATCCGAACCAGATCAGCAAGAGCGGCGCAAGCGCGATGGTCGGTATATTTTGACTAAGAATAAGTAAAGGATACAGGGCTGACTTTAGAAAAGGGATCAGGTGCAGAACCATCGCTATGAGTAATCCCACGATTGTACCTGCTGCAAATCCGATCAATGTGAGCTGGGTGGTTGCCCATGCATGCATACCCAGTCGTTTGGCCTGGGATGCCGCTTCATGAGTGATATCCGAAGGTGCAGGCAGCATCCATTTCTCAATATGGAACAGGGAGACAGCGCCCTGCCATACCGCTATAAAGAGAATAACCGCCACAAAGGGCGGCCACACGTTTTTCCAATAGGCATACATTAGCGATACTTCTCCGTCAGCGTGTCCATGCTTAAGCCGTTCGGACTGTGAGCAATCTTGATCTGTGAGATGATGCTTGGACTGCCCGCTTCCACGAGAACCTCGTGCATTTTACGGACAACCTCAAGCAGCTCCTCCAGTTCTCCCTCCATTGTAGTATCGAGTGGGTTAACCTGATATTTTAAGCCAGACTGCTGAATCACTTCGATGGCACGATCGACGTAGGGGTAGGAGTTTTCGCCATTCGGCGTTTTGGGAATGACCTGAATGCTGAGTAATGTACTTGCCATGAGAGATCACGGTTCCTTTCGGGTTAAGTTGCATGAGTTGAACCAGCTTTACACTTAACACTCCGATTGCAGTACCCTCTTCCGATCACTGTTATCCCCGGATTTCTTTAATAAATTTTAATGGAGGAAATTCGGGGATAGCATATGCTTCCGAAGAAGCTTTCTTTCAGAAAGCTTTTAGGTGAGCGCTTCGCTTCTTCAGATGGGTTCTGCACTCTTCGTTTGTGTAAAAAAGTTCAACTTAAACAATTATTATTGAGGTAAAAATTCGTTCGTATACGCTTTGGACACATCAACCTGCTCATCAAGCAGTTTTTTGCTAAACATCCAATTCGTGTAATTCTTCCATACTTCCTGCTTCTGTTCGCCCCAGCGCGGTGCATCATCCTGATATTTCGGACTCAGCCACTTCTGGCTTGCGAGTACAAGGTCCTTATCCAGATCCGGTACGGCCTTGATCAGAATGTTGGCAGCGTCTTCGGGATGTTCAATCGCATATTGATACCCTTTGGAAGTGGCTTTTAAGAACGCTTTAACCAGCTCTGGATCGTTCTGAATCGTCTTTTCATTCGTTACTAACACAGGAGTGTAGTAGTCCAGTGCTTCGGAATAATCTTTCACATACAGCATGTCGATTGGTTCTCCGCGCAGTTCGGCTTCAATGCCAGTCCAGGCGTAGAAGATCCAGGCAAAGTCGATATCACGTTTTACTGCGGTAAAAAAGTCCGCGTCGCCCATATTAATATTTTTCACTTTGGACACATCGGCACCTTCGCCTTCCATAATGGACTGCATCACGGCTTCCTCAACCGGGGAGCCCCAGCCGCCGTAGGTTTTGCCTTCGAAATCTTTGGGTGACTTAATATTCCGATCCGTTGGAGCGGCGAATCCGGACGTATTATGTTGAATGACCGCTGCAATCGAGACAAGTGGAACGCCCTGTGTACGGGCTTGGGTCACACTTTCCTGATAGCTTACGCCAAAGGGTACTTCGTTCGAAGCAACCATGGTATCCGCGCCTCCGGCACCTGGCTGTACAATCTCTACATTTAAACCTTCGGCTTTATAAAAACCTTGAGCTACGGTCGCATACAGGCCGGTATGATTCGTGTTTGGTGTCCAGTCCAGCACCACTTTAATATCCTTGAGGGCTGCGTTGTCACCTCCACTGCTATTTTCAGTGTTGCTGCTGCCGTTCTGTTCCGTGGGTGCTGCTTCCTTGCCACCGCAAGCGGTTATGGCAATCAGTGTCACACATAAGAGTAGTAGTCCTGTCATTTTACGCCATGTCATCTTTGATTCTCTCCTTCATGTTGTCCGGCCAGTGGCACGGGGTACTCCTTGGCTTCATATCCAAGCATCTTGCATAAATCGACAGATTTATACCAGCTATGATCCGGATGACGTCACTTTTTTAGCTCTCGCTAGACAAAAGAACATAAAAAAGCGCCCCGGTAATCCGGGACGCGTGCAGGCGTTAGAGGTGTGGCACTCAGCAAAGAGGCTGCGCCAATTCGATATACTCCGATTCCTACGCTGGCATGATCCAGATCAGGTCTAAGGGTCAGTATCTTGGTGGGATACACTCTCAGCCGGCCAATTCCGACTCCCCTGGGAAACTATGAAGTTACGGGCATTACTAGGTGTTATTATAGGCCAGAGGGCCATGCATGTCCAGTCAGGAACTGGATGGGGCAATGGAGGTATGTGCCGTAAAGAAAAGAGGCCGTTATACGTGAATAACGGCCTTATAACCATTTATCGTGGCGTATCGTATAGGGGGATCTGACTGAGTGCAAAAGCATCGGATTTTGGGTCATAGCCGATCTGTTTTTTCGTTGATTCCAGATTTAATCGTTTGAAACGATTATTCGAGATGCCATGTAGAATGGTGAACGGTTCGAGTTCTTCAGTCGTGATCGCTTTGTACACCAAATCACACAGGTCAGTCGGACTAATATAAGCACTCATATCACGCGCCTCCAGCGGTGGCCCATCCGGTTGAAAATCATCATATGCCCCTATGCGTATTGCAACACTTTGTAAGCTCTCAGTATAAGCAAAGTAGGAAGCGAGTGATTCGCCAAAACATTTGCTAACCCCATACAAATTACGTGGTTGTGTCGGCATGTCGGGATAGATCTGGGCATCGATAGGATACCCTTCAATTGTCTGTGCGCTACTCGCCAGAATGACTCTTCGCACGCCCTGATCCTTGGCGGCACGGAGCACGTTAAATGTACCTTTGATATTGATATCCAGTAGGGATTCATAGAATCCGGCATGCGGGGATGGGTCCCCAGCCAGATGTACAACGATATCCATACCTTCACATGCTTTCCGGCAGGCTTCTGGCTCCGTCACATCAAGTGCGATAATCTCATGGCGTGTATCTTGATACTCATTCAGTCTATCGATATTCAGATCGGTTATACGCAGATGGAATGCTTCTGATAAATAGTGGGACAAGTCTCTTCCGATTTTCCCGGCTGCTCCAGTAATTAAAATATTCATACATCAGCTCCAATTCTGCATGCAGATTCTCTGCCTATAATGCTGGTTTATCTTCATGTTCTTCATTGACGCTGGAAAAATTCAATCCATTCCTTCTCTGGTCCATAAATAAAGAAATAACGATAACCGTTAGGCAGTGTAATCATCTCTCCGTCGATAAACTTGGCTTCGGTTGCCTGGATACGTTCATACTCAGCATCAAGATCATCAACATGGATGGCAAAATGGTGCACCGTTCCTTCGGAAGGCAGCTTGTCGCTATATCCCTGAATCAACTCAATCTCGGTCTCGTCGCTTCCATTGAAGCCGAGAAAAGCGAGCTGAATGACCCCATTTGTATGGGTCACCCGATCTTTCAATTCAAGACCAACAATCTCCGTATAGAAACGGAGCGTGGTCTCCAGATCACGAACGGCAATGCCGACGTGGTCAATGCGCTTTTGAAAACTCATATTCCAAATCCTCCTTATCGTCCGTTGGTTCGTTTCTACCATTTTAAGGGATATGATAGGGCGATAAATTGGGGATGTCAAATAGGGATTTTGGCACTGTGAAAACGAACAAGAGATACTTTCCAATAATTATGGAGTTCACAGAATGTTCACTTATGTGGGGGCATCCATGATCTTTATAATTGTCAGAGTAAACAGAGAGGATGAGAGAATTGCCAACAACAAAGAAAGAACAAATTATGTTTGGATTAATGATGTGTACGGGGATGGTCGTGGTCATGATGTTCTTCAATCTATGGCACAGTGGGCTACTTGGCAAGATATCCCCGCTTGAAATGCTGTTCCAATTCGTATTATGCTTCATCATTGCATTTCTAGTGGAGTCCTTCATTGTTGGACCATTGGCTAGAAAAATTGCATTTTCCTTACCTTTTGACAGGTCCAACAAGATCCTGAGCGTTCTCGTTATGTCATTTTTCATGGTTGTTGGGATGGTACTGATCATGTCCTTGTACGGAATAATTTCGGCGTATCTTGCAAATCAGCTAAGTGGGGCTTCCGTACTGAGTACGTATCTTCATACGATCGCTCGTAATTTTAGCCTCGCGCTTCCTTACCAGCTTATTATTCTGGGACCACTCGTTCGATATATATTCGGTAAATCCGTTAAGGGTAAAGGGATAGTTATCCCTGTCTTTAATAAGGGTGCTTAATTAGTCACTGAACAAAGTATTTCCTGGGTAATCTTGCACAAAACGCATAACGTATCTTCGATCATGAGGCAGGTATTATAAAGACGAGCATTTTGTATAAATTTCCGAAGCGACTTCCAATCAGCAAGAACTAGATCGAAATGATTCGATTCTTCTAGATCTTGTACCCATGAGCGATAACCATCGAATGATGCAAAATAACGAGACATAAAATGAGGCTTTCCGAAAGCGATGTTCCTCTCGTGTCACGGAACTAACGAATCGACGTGTCTTAAAAGCTCGATAATCAAAGAATGCAACGTTTAACGAAACTCAATACGCTATACCATCATAAAATGGTGTTCAAACCTACAAATCAACCCAATCGACGAAATAACTTCTCTGTGATTCGTTAGATCGCAAACCTGTGGAAATTGGAGCGAATAGCGTGCGCTCGGTTCTTTAGACCCGATTGACGCTATAAAAAAAGATGTCCACCGTCTGATCACGACGGTGGACATCTCTGTTTCTTTTACATGCAATCATTGGGACTGGATGGGATATAGCCGTTAAATCGCTGAATCCGCCACATCTTTACGCTGCCATTGATAAGCAATCACACTAATGACAAGTAGTCCGACTGCAAAGATGGCCAGCATCCATGCAGACTGATTAACCTCCAGATGATCCAGACTCCAGCCTGTGATCAAGGGAAGAATGGCACCGCCAACCCCACCTGATGCAATCAGGATGCTGGGTGTAGACTCTTCTGTTCCCGGTAGCATCTTGTTGGCAAAGACAAGGGCGATGGAGAAGACTCCAGACAGGGCAAGTCCAAGTAACAGAATGATCAGAAATGCGGACCAGATCTGGTTGGTAAACGGAAAGATCATCAACAGCAGAACAGATGCAAGGCAGCTGTATAATATATAGACGCGGTATTGGAATTTCTCTGCGATATATCCGGCGAACAGCCGTCCTACGGCCATGGCGATCCAGAAACAGGTCACGCTAAGCGCAGCCCCGGCTTCCTTCATATTCATTTTCTCAATTAAAATCGCAGGCATAAAGTTGGCAAGACTCATCTCCGTGCCGACATACAGAAAGAAGAATAGGACAAATAGAGCCAGGAGAGCCAGATTGCGGCCCTGATAAAGGGAACCAGATGTCTTGACGTTTGTAGGGTGAGCTCCAATTGGTACCTCAGCAATATGAGTATTCCCAGGAAGCTCGTCTGAGTTACGCCGACCCAGCACATGGTCCAGTTCGCCGAATGAACTTTTGGCCCAGAAGACAAAGGTCATCGCAGAACAGATGGCGACCATGAGAAAGGACATACGCCAGTATCCTGCTGAGATTAGACCGCTGGCAATGAGCGGCATGACCATGGCGCCGATTCCGAATAACACTTCAAGCCTGCTCATGGCAACTGCTGTATTGTCTTTGATTGCAGCAATGATAATCGTACCGATCACAGCTTCGATCATGCCGAATCCAAATCCGGCTGCAGGTGCAATAACGAACATCCATCCCCAAGGGGGTAGAAGCATATAAGATAACTCTGCTACACAGAGTAGAACTGTAGCGATTAATATTCCGCCCCTTTTACCGAAACGTCTATTCAACCATGGAGATAACAGCACGCCACCCAGGAATCCGGCAAACTGGGCGAATATAAGTGTTCCTCCCTGACTGTAATCCTTCCCATAATGTTCAAGGGCAACAGGCAGAATGGAGCCGAGAATGACGTGTGCGAGACCAATGAGGAAGTAGGACAAACAACCAATCCAGAGCAATTTTTTCATGGAGTACTCCTTCTGAAATTATGTATAAAATGAAATTATGCAAAAATTGATTCAGGAGCTTTCCTGAAAACAAACAAATTCTATCATAACAGCACATGTCAAGCTATGCACGCGTGACTTGCAATTCTGGCGAGGGTTCGTATATACTGAGACACAACAATTACAGATCGGACCATGCCATTGAAGAGCATCCAACTCGGAGGCGTTTTCGCCAGGGGAGCGATATTTCCCCAAGTTAACCGGAACCGCCCGTTATCGCGGACCAAGAGGCTGTATCAGGATATCCTGATTCGGCAAGTTGGGTGGCACCGCGAGCAGAGCGCTCCTCGTCCCAAGGGATGAGGGCGCTTTTTGTATTTTTACAGCCAAAGGAGACGGTGACCATGTTGGAAATGAAGTGGATTCGGGCACATGCAGAAGAGGTACAGGCGGCGGCAGACGGCAAACGAATCGATGTGAATATTCGAGAGTTGCTGGAGCGGGATGAAGAACGCAGAATGCTTTTGCAGGAAACCGAAGAAGGACGCAGGGTACGGAACACTTTATCGGCGGACATCGGCAGGCTGATGCAATCCGGGGATCGGGAACAGACGGAAGTGTTAAGGACTCAGGTGAAACAATTGAACGAACAATTGGAGCACATTGAAGCCAAACTTGCGGTTGTGCAAGAGAAAGTGACAAGGTTGCAATGGCTGGTACCCAACGTTGTATCGCCGGATACGCCAATGGGGGGATCGGACGAGGATAATGTGGAGCTGCGACGTGTGGGAGAGCCGCCCGTGTTTGATTATACGGCCAAGGATCACGTGGAACTCGGAGAGCTACACGATCTGATTGATATCCCGCGTGGGGTGAAAATTGGTGGGACACGAAGTTATGTGCTGAAAGGAGCAGGGGTACTTTTGCATCGGGCTGTACAGCAACTTGCATTGGACCTGCTACTGAAGCATGGGTTTACGCCAATGGAGATTCCTCTGATGGTGAGGGAGGACGCGCTGCTGAACACAGGTTTCTTCCCAACTGGCCGGGATCAGGTCTATGAACTGGCAGGGGAGAACAAGTGGCTGGTTGGCACGTCGGAAGTGCCATTGGTATCGTATTATGCAAACGAGATTGTGGATGTAGAGGAGCCGATCAAGCTGGCTGCTGCATCGACGTGTTTCCGCAGTGAGGTTGGATCAGGCGGACGGGATGTGCGTGGATTGTACCGGGTGCATCAATTTGCCAAGGTCGAACAGGTTATTCTATGTGCGCCTGATGCGGAAGAGTCGGAACGAATGCTGCAAGAAATTACGGGACACGCCGAGGAATTGCTACAATTGCTGGAATTACCTTACCGTGTGGTGGCCGTATGTACAGGGGACATGTCGCAGAAAACGTACAAACAGTATGACATCGAGACCTGGATGCCGAGCCGCGGCGTGTACGGAGAGACACATTCGTCGTCGAATCTGCACGACTTCCAGGCTCGCCGTTCGAACATTCGTTGTCGTGATGCCGAAGGCAAGCTGGCGTACTGCCATACGCTCAACAATACGGCCGTGGCCTCGCCGCGTATTCTGATTCCGTTGCTGGAGAATCATCAGCAGGCGGATGGTAGCATTCATATTCCGGCAGCATTGCGGCCTTATATGGGCGGTGCTGAATATTTGAATTTACCACACCGGGATGAAGAGTAAGAGAAAAGTGGTCAGCTAGAATAGAAAGCAAACAGGGGATGTCCCATGAGTCATGCACATGACTTACGGGACATCCCTTGTTAGGGTTATTTTGTTCTAACGAATCGAGCATACGCTATTCGCTCTAATTTCCACAGGTCTGGGATGTAATGAATCATAGAGGGTTATTTCGTCGATGGGGTCGATTTGTAGGTTCGAACGCCATTTTATGACGGAATAACGTTATTGAGATTTGTTAAACACTGCATTTTTTTGATTATCGAGCTTTTAAGATGCGGTAGATTCGTTAGCGTTTGGAACGAGGGGGGAATCCCTTTCAATACAGCCCCTTATTCAAACATATTAACTGTGACCCATTGGTATTCTTGTTCTAATCGCAATGCAAGTTTGGGATCTTCATTGGCTGTTACTTCTCTTATGTATATTCTTAACGCAGCTTCCATTCCCGCTCGTTAATGATTTCGATACGTCCGGATTCAAGGCTTTTTTTGAAACGATTGCGAGCTGTCTTCATCAGTAGAATCATTTCGTCCGCAGGACGGATTGTACTGGATGCGGAAGTGACAATAACTTTCATACGTTTCCGGTTGTTTTTAGGGGCCATCATATCAAGCAAATTCACTTCAATCATGTAAATCCCCTCCGCTTTTTGAGGTTTATACTAAAATAGTATTACTCCACCTGTACTCATTATACACGGATCATTTTGTATTTGTCCCTGAAACATGTGTTGCGAACTCATGAATAATTTCACCGGCATTCCGACAACAGAACAACCTTAAAGGTCGCTGTTATCCCCAAATTTTTTTAATTCCTTTTTGACAAGGAGAAATCCATGGATAAGCGTATGCTTTGGAAGCAGCTTTCTTTCAAAAATCTTTTAGGCGAAGTGTATGCTTTCTAAGTAGCTTTCATGCAGAAAGTTTGTAGCTTCGCTTCTTTAGGTAATTTTGTCCTCTGCGTTGTCGTGTAAATGTTTAGTTGAACATATATTAGGAAGATGTCGAATTTCCTCTTGTCCGAAATTAAACTTCGATCTGATTCAATTTTATGCAATACGTTTCCGATATAATATAATAGAAGTAAAATAATGGATTACAGGAGATGGAGACTGAAATGAACAGAATTAAAATAGGACTTCGAGGAATGCTTGCTCTAATTATTGTATTTGCAGTATGGGCTTCTTCATTTGCATTGGCGGCCACAGGTGACGTGACATCTATCGAAATAACCAATAACAGCCCACAGAAGATGAGTGTATCCGAAACAACTGCGCTTCAGGTCATGGCGGTTATTGAAGGATTCGATAACAAGCAGGATGTCACGGAAGGAGTTACATGGTCCACGAGTAACGCGGCTGTAGCAACCATTGCCAAAGGCAAAATCAAAGCTATTGCAGCTGGTGAAGCAACGGTATATGCCCAGGTAAATGGAGTCAAGACTCAGTTACGGGTACAGGTTCAGGACAAAATCAAAAGCATTACAGCTTCACCGAAATCCTATAATTTTGTTAAAGGCAGTGAAGGTGCTCTCCCTAAAGTAAGCATTAAGCGTGCGAACGGTAAGGAAGAAGACGTGACGTCTGAGATTGTATGGTCGGTATCAAGTACTTCGGCGGTGCTGGAGAGTGGCAAGATTAAAGGAATCACGCCCGGCAGAGTGCTGTTACAAGGCAAGTATGGCTCAGTGACCGTTAAAGTTCCCGTGGCTATCACCGATGAGATTACCAAAGTCGAAGTAACACCTGCCGTCATGCAGCTGAATATCAAGAAGTCCAAGGCGCTGAAGGTGATGGGTACATATGCCAATGGGAAAACGATTAATCTTTCGAAACAGGTTACGTGGTCCTCTTCCAATAATAATGTAGCTATAGTGAAAAACGGAACGGTCAAAACGCTGACCGAAGGACAAGCCACCTTGACAGGAACCTATCAAAATCAGACAATAAAGGCAGAGGTTACCGTTGTACCCTTGCTCAAAAAGCTGATCACAGGTCAGAAAAAATTGGTGTTATCGCCAAAGGCGAGTACAACTCTGAGTGTGATGGCCCGGTATGATACAGGCAAGACAACAATTGTAACGGACAGCGCAGTGTGGAGCAGCACTAAACCAAGTGTAGCTACAGTGACGGGTGGCAAGATTGTGGCTGTAGGTAAAGGCAAAACGTCCATCACTGCCAAGTGGGGCAACAAAAAAGTGACAATACCGGTAACGGTAAAATAAACATAAAGCTTCATTGAATGAAGCGTATCCATTATAATGAAGATCATTTCAATCATCGTGAACAGAAACAGATGGGGCGTAGACATACGCCCCTTTTTAGGTATAAAAAATTCCAGGCTATATACGCCAGATGCTTTAAACCAACAAAAATGGATGTGATGAAACTGAATTCCTTAATTATAAGCTCAGACATCAACCTTAATGACTTGGCTTACATGAAGTACCTTCTTCTCACCCTGCTTTCGATACTGACCCTTGGGATGTTTACCACAGTTGAGGACATGAAGAAACGAGCCCATTCGAAGTACCGGGAAGGGTACCGTCTGAAAAACAGTCACGCAAAGGAGGAAACATCGATATGAACGACCACCTGCAACCGGAGAATTGGCCTGCATGGGCGACAGAATCGGTAGAGATTGTGGAGCCCAATCCTGAATGGAGCTCACAGGCTCAGGAAGAGATTTGGCAGTTAAGAGAGTTGTTACAACAGCTCCATGTCCATAAATTCGAACATATCGGAAGTACATCCATTCCAGGATTGCCCGCCAAGCCCATTATTGATCTGATGGGAGAAGTGCAGTCTTGGGATGACATGCATTTGATTGCTGAACAACTGAATCCGTCAGGCTGGAACTACGTTCCGCCTGAATTGGACGGGCGGGAATACAGACGATTCTGGGTCAGGGTGAAAGAGGGCAAAAGAGCCGTTCATCTTCATCTGATGCGCCCAGGAGAGAAACGTTGGGACCGTCAAATCCGGTTTCGGGATGTGTTGAACCAACGACCCGATTTGGTTGATGCTTATGCAGCATTGAAGACTAAGCTTGCTGATGAGAATAAGGAAGACAGAGAAGCGTATACCGCTGCCAAAACGGAGTTTATTTTACAAGTGCTTGATGAAGGCATTTGAACTTGTGAAGAGGGCGTTCTTCAAAGGCAGGCTGATTTATTTCGTCGCGTTCATCTTGACCATGGCGGCAGGACTCGCATCCAGACACTTTGGCGCATGTTTGCCGGATTTTGTGCGTGAGCATTTCGGTGATGCCTTATGGGCAGGAATGATCTATTTTGGGGTACGTATGGTATGGATCAATCACAGCAGAGAGTGGGCGACTGTGGTTAGCCTGATTTTTAGCTGGGCTATCGAATGTTCGCAAATGATTCAGACCTCTTGGCTGAACGAAGTGCGTTCAACGGTGCTGGGTGCTCTTATTTTGGGACAGGGGTTTCTGGCGATGGATCTGCTTAGGTATGCTGTCGGTATTCTGTGCATGTATGGGATTGACCGTTATTTCCTGAGAAATAAGAAGGCTTGATGAGGAGGAGGGGCGAGCATGAATATCAGTAAGTTATTTGCGGAATCACCCGAGTTTGAGACAGAGCGGTTGGTACTGAGACGACTGACACTGGAAGATGTGGATGATTACTTTATGTATGCCTCCGATCCGAGCGTGAGTCAGCAAAGTTTGTGGAACTGCCATGAGACGTTGGACGACTCCATTCAATATATACAGCGAGCTTTGCGCAACTATGAGCAGAAAACGGTCTATCTATGGGCCTTCGTCCTGAAAGAAACCGGGAGGTTGATCGGGAGAGGCGGCATTTTTCATCTTAATGAATCCATGCAAAGTGCTGAACTGGGGTATTCGATCGCCAGCAGATATTGGGGCAAAGGTCTCGCAGCAGAAGCGATGCAGCCTATTGTGGATTATTGCTTTCAGGAGCTGGACTGCAATCGGCTGGAGGGGAGATGCAATGCAGACAATATCGGCTCTGCACGAGTGATGGAGAAGCTGGGCATGTCAGTTGAAGGTTTGCTGCGCAAACAATTGAAAATCAAAGGTGTGTTTACGGATCAAAAATTGTACTCCCGTATCCGGGATGATCTATAATACTTCCAATGACATACAGGGTACATAACTTAATTGAAGGAGGCGGGGGAACGATGATCTACAGTATTATTTCCCAAGAGGTATGGGAGCAGGTATCCAAGCAAAGCATATATGCACCGGATAGCCTGAAGACGGATGGTTTCATTCATTGTTCTACCAAAGAACAGATTCCATGGGTAGCAGGTCAATATTATCAAGGGCGTACGGATCTCCTTTTGCTTAGTATTGATGAGAGAGCCTTGAAGCCGGAGCTGGTGTACGAGGACTTATATGAGTTAAACGAGCTTTTCCCCCATATTTACGGTGAACTTAATTTGGATGCGGTGCGGAAAGTTATTCCATTTGAACCGAATGCAGATGGAACGTTTTCGTTTCCTGAATAAGTAACGCATCGCGTATCTATCGAACGATGATCTCAGGTCATCATCCTATTTCTCCGAAGAGGGGTGTGAATGAATGGATATGAATCAGGTATTTCTGGATACAGCCGAGAAACAATTTTTGTATTACAAGCAGCTTGGTGAGAAGGCCATGGCGCAACTGGAGTCCGAGCAGCTTTTTCAAGCCTGGAATGAAGATGCAAACAGTATTGCAGTTATTGTGAAGCATTTATGGGGCAATATGCTGTCCCGCTGGACGGATGTGTTGACAACCGACGGTGAGAAGCCGTGGCGTGAACGTGATGCCGAATTCGTGAATGATATCTCAACCCGGGAAGAGCTGCTCGCCAAATGGGAAGAAGGCTGGAGCTGTATGTTGGAGACCATTCGTTCTTTGACACCAGATCAACTGTCTCATATCATATACATCCGCAATGAAGGGCACACCCTTATGGAGGCGATTATTCGGCAATTGGCACATTATCCGTATCATGTAGGACAAATTGTATTTGCAGCCAAAATGCTTAAAGAAACAGCTTGGGACAGCCTTTCCATCCCCAAAAACGCATCATCAGCGTACAATGGAGGGAAATTTGCCAAGCCGAAGGCACGTAAACATTTTACAGATGATGAATTAGACAGAGGAAAAGGTGAGGAACAGCAATGACAGAGATCGCATTGATTCGCCATGGGAGCACGGCGTGGAATAAGGAAAAACGCTCACAGGGACAGACGGATAATCCGCTGGATCAAGAAGGAAGAGAGCAGGCGTTATTGCTTGCTGCAAGACTGAGTGAGGAAACGTGGGATGCCATCTATGCAAGTGACTTAGAGCGTGCAAGCGAGACGGCCCGCATCATTGGCGACCGCTTAGGAATTCAGGAGATTCATTTGGACCCGAGGTTACGTGAAATGGGCGGTGGACAGGTGGAGGGCACAACTGAAGCTGAACGCGTAGCCAAGTGGGGAGCCGAATGGAATAACCTGGATCTCGGGCAGGAGCTTGCTGATGTAGGTGCTATTCGAGGCAGTGCTGCGCTTGAAGATATTTTAAGGCAGCACCCCGATGGAAGAGTTATCGTTGTCAGTCACGGCGCCGTTCTTCGCAATACACTCAGAGGTCTGGTGCCTGAACTTGATGTGAGCGCCAAGCTGTCTAACACCTCGATTACCCGGATCTCCAGGAAAGCAGAATCCTGGCAGTGTGAGCTGTACAATTGCAGCATACATTTGGACTCCTCCGAGAAGTCGTTGTAGATGGATGCTCTGGCACTGAAACAAAAATTGCTGCACATCCAATCGGCTAACCTCTCCGCTCATGAAGTGGATCATTCTTACGAATTGGCTCTGCATATGATGCAGCACATCGGTAGCCCGGACCCGGTTCTGCGGGATGAGCTGATCTATGTTACGTTTGCGACCTGGATTGGGCAAGGTACATTTTCGGAAGAACAGCTCCGGCAGTTGCTGCATATAGCGATGGATGATCAACACCTTTTCTATGGGATCGGTGAGAAGGGAACCGACAGCGTATTTACCCGGTCATTCTCGGTGTTATTATTGCCACCCATTCTGAATGTAGATCGTCAGCAGCCTTTTCTGAAAAAGGAGGATATAGAAGTTATTCACCGCCGGTTGACTACGTATCTGGAGCTTGAACAGGATGTTCGCGGCTATATCGATGATAAAGGCTGGGCGCACGCTCCGGCACATGCGGCAGATGCGGTGGAAGATCTAGCGCAATCGCCGTATATGGAACGTGCCGCCTTGCTGGAGCTTTTGTATGCGTTCACCGGGAAAATAACCCAGTCAGATGTGGTCTATATCCATGATGAGGATCAGCGTATTGCCTATGCCGTGGTGACTATTCTTCGTCGCAATCTGTTGGATGAGTCTGATATAGCAGTATGGCTGCAGTCGCTTAACCGAGCAGATAAGTTAGAGGGGAAATCCCATCTGGAGATCAGTCAGATGAGCTTGAATGTGCGGGTCTTTTTGCAGACGCTCTATCTGTCCCTACGGACGGAAGAAACAGAACCATTCCCTCGTGTACGTCAGCTGGTTTTGCAAGTAATGGAGAAGTAGGAATCACAGCATTATACACATCACATCCGAACAAGGGGGAGATGGCATGACCCAACCGCCATATTTATGGACTGAAGAGATGCTGTCTCCTCTGGGGGAAGCAGGGGTGGTTATTCGCTGTGGGGATGTGATATCGGATGAGGTACATCAAAGAGTCATGTCGGTATGTGCTTTGTTAGAAAAGAGCCCTATACCAGGCATCATTGAGTGGGTGCCTTCGTTCGCATCAGTGACGCTGTTCTATGATCCGTTACTTCTGTTGGATGCCATTAAACCAGGCATTCAGACAGAAGTGGACGGGACGGAATTGGGTGAAAAAAGCGGGGGAGCAAGTATCCCGTTGATCTCTCCGTATCGCGAGGTATGCAGGATGCTGCTTCATCAATTGAACAAGACGGAAGAAGCGAAAGCGTATAAACAGCCAAGGACAGTTATTATTCCCGTTTGTTATGGTGGTGAGCAGGGACCGGATCTGGGGCACGTTGCAAGTGAGAATGGACTTACGCCAGATGAAGTCATAGCTATTCACACATCCGGGGATTATCTGGTGCATATGATTGGTTTTGCGCCGGGTTTTCCTTACCTGGGTGGATTATCGGAGAAAATTGCTACACCCAGACGAGCGACGCCGAGGCTCCGGGTTGAGGCCGGAACGGTGGGCATTGGTGGCAAACAAACTGGAGTTTATCCGATAGTGACCCCTGGTGGGTGGCAATGTATTGGGCGTACGCCGTTATCGTTGTTTCGTCCTTCTGAAGACCCGCCCAGTTTACTGGCAGCTGGGGATCGGGTTCGTTTTGAATCCATATCGCTGCAAGCGTACTTGGAAATGAAGGAGGGCGATCGATGAGTATTGAAGTCATTCGCCCAGGCCTGTTGTCTACCATCCAGGACGAGGGCAGAACTGGATATCGGCGGTATGGAATTCAGCCGGGCGGGGTTATGGACACATACGCAGCTTGGGCGGCCAATACACTGCTTGGTAATTCCCGAGATGCTACAGTACTTGAGATGACGATGACGGGACCCGAGCTTCGCTTTCATGAAAATCAATTCATTTCGTTGTGTGGCGCGGATCTATCTGCAACGATAGATGGCAGATCTGTTCCGCTATGGCGTCCGGTCGCAATTCTCGCAGGCAGTGTGCTGAGATTTGGTCCATGCCGATCCGGCTTGCGAGGATACATGGCGTATGCCGGCGGGATCGTTGTGCCTGAGATCATGGGCAGCAGAAGCACCGATCTCAAGACAGGCTTGGGTGGAATCAAGGGTCGCAGTCTGCAGGTGGGGGATATGCTGCTTACAGGAGAGTCTTCATACAACTCACAAGTAATGCTGCATCGGTTGATCAGGCGAGCGGAAAGTAACAACCAGCGGATGGATGCACCTGTCTGGTATTTATCCAGCAGAGAATGGCCTGCCTACCATCCTGAACCTGTTATTCGTGTTATGCCGGGTAAAGATACCGCGGAGTTTACCCGGACTAGTCTGGAACGATTTTACAAAGAACGATATGTGATCTCTTCCCAATCAGATCGGATGGGTTATCGCTTGGAAGGGCCGCAGCTTGAACTTGTTCAGCCGAAAGAACGTTTGTCAGAAGCGGTTACCTATGGCACGGTGCAGGTACCATCTGATGGTCAGCCCATCTTATTGATGGCCGATCATCAGACCATTGGAGGTTATCCTGTCATTGCACAGGTGGCCCGAGTAGATCTACCGATACTAGCACAGGCACGGCCAGGGAGCAGGATTGCTTTTGAACAGATCACACATGATCAAGCCCAGCAACTTTTCGTAAAGCAAGAACAGGATATGAGGCTGACGGGTCAGTTCATTCGCAGAAGATTGGCAGAAATGGGGGAACATCGATGAACACGGTGGATATCAATTGTGATCTGGGCGAAAGTTATGGTGTGTACCGGATGGAGTCGGATGAGGCGATTCTGCCACTGATTACGTCAGCCAATATCGCTTGCGGATTTCATGCAGGGGACCCGGCAACGATGCGACAAACCGTGGAGAGAGCCTTGCAACATCAGGTGGCTATTGGTGCGCATCCGGGTCTGCCAGACTTGCAGGGCTTTGGAAGAAGGCGCATGGACATTACACCCCGGGAAGCCCATGACATGGTTGTGTACCAGATCGGTGCGTTGGATGCTTTTGTTCGTTCATGTGGAGGGCGTATGCATCATGTAAAACCACATGGGGCTTTATATAATATGGCAGCTGAAGATGCACAGCTCGCTGAGGCAATCGCAGAGGCTATATATAAAGTGCAACCGGAATTGTATCTGTATGGTCTTGCGGGAAGTGCGCTGATCCGGGAAGCGGAACGAATAGGTTTGCGTAGTGTGAGCGAGGTATTTGCGGACCGGACCTATGGAGTGGAAGGGACATTGACCCCGCGCACCACCCCCGGGGCTGTCATTCAGCAGACCGAACATGCTCTTGCTCAAGTGTTACGTATGGTAAAGGAGGGTATTGTTGTATCCACGGAAGGTACATTGGTGCCCATAAAGGCAGAGACGATCTGTATCCATGGCGATGGATCGCACGCTCTTGCTTTTGCCCAAGCCATACGTACGTTGCTTGAAACGGAAGGCGTTATCCTATCTGCGCATGGAGCGGCCCTGTAATACTAGATGATTAAGCCATGTTAAAGCATGAACAATATGGATTGCAAGGAGTGCATGTAGACAATGAAACCGATACGCAATTCGGCGAAAGCTGTTATTGTACAGGATGGGCGGTTGCTCGTGATCCGACTGGAGGATCAATACGGTGCAGCTTATGTTTTCCCAGGTGGAGGACAAGAGAAGAGTGAAGAGCTGAGGGACGCAGTTGCGCGTGAATGTCTGGAGGAGATCGGCCAGGCAGTGAACGTGGGAGAGTTGTTACATATCCGGGAATATATCGGGCAAAATCATGAATTCGCCGAGTGGGATGCAGATGTCCACCAGGTTGAGTTCTATTTTGAATGCAGTCTGATCGATCCTGGGGCAACTGTATTTGAAGGCTCCAACCCGGACGATCATCAGGTCGCAGTGGAATGGATTGCACTTGAGGATCTGTCCCAGATTCGTTTATATCCAAAAACCATTGGTGAGTTACTGCTTAAACAGGGCCCTTCCCCGATCTATCTTGGAGACCTGAATTAAAATCACCCTAGGAAAAATACGTGCTTGACCTTTTTATGTAAACATTTTTATAAAGAACTTTTCCAATATGGTCATGTTTGCGTACAGGTTCATGGATTCACCATAGGTGAGGTGGGTACACTATAAGTACAGGCTTATTACAGAAGTATTTGCATTAAGCTGGCTCTAGTAATACGCGATTAATGAACTGTCATTAAATTTCAAAGAGAAGGGATAGTAACAACTAAACTTCTCTTTGGTATTTTAGCTTAATCCACCCTAATTGGAAGAACTGTAGACGTAGTGGAGGGGACGGAATCGATTCTGAAGAAGCGAAGCGTTCGCTTGTATCCTAGATTTTCGCTTATATATCCGTTGAATTAAACATTTACACGATAACGGAGAGGACAGAAGAAACCTGAAAAAGCGAAGCGTTCGCCTAAAAGCTTTCTAAAAGAAAGCTACATCGGAAGCATACGCTATCACCGGATTTTCCCTTGAGAAAAGGGAATCAAAAAAATCTGGGGATAACAGCGATTGGAAGGTTGTTCTGTCTTCGTAGTGTCAGTGTAAATCGTCTTTAGTTCAATTTATACGAGGAAGAGATCAGGATCATTGCGAGACAACAGCGATCGAAAGAACGATCCGTACCCGTAACGGTCGCCTACATAGTCCCTCCAACATTCCCCCAAACCGAAAGGAGCACTTCCCATGAACCAGACTGAATTGGAACAAAACATTGTAAAAGCATTGGAAAACAACCCTTTTTGCAGTTTCTCCACCGTGGAGAACGGTAAACCAAAATCCCGTTATATGGCACTTTTCAACGATGGACTGAACATTCATCTGGCAACGAACCGCCGTACACACAAAGTAGAGGAACTGGAAAATAATCCGAACGTTAGCCTTTTACTTGGCTATGAGGCGGGGGGGTCCAAGGAAGTGGTTGAGATTGAAGGAACCTGTGAAGTGACCAAAAACGAAGGTTTGCGTGAGCAAGTGTGGAATGATGAACTGAAAGCTTGGTTTGACGGACCTAACGATCCGAACTATGTCATACTGGATATCACACCAAGTCGTATTGAATATACGGGCAAGGATCACAAACATCAGGTGTGGGAACAGTAAACGAATGATGAAAATAACCTCTGCGAAGCAGCGATTCTGGTGCTGATATGACGCAGAGGTACATGAGAACCATCCAACCGTGGAGGCCGTGAAGGCTTCACGGTTTTTCGTTATACATGGGTCATGTTGAATTGGATATACATGTAAGGCGCATGTAATATACGTATTTAACAGCGTTCATAAACTATTTAGTAACTGAAATTATGCAAAAGATGTCGAAATCACGCATGAAAATGTAAACAAAGACGGGTATATGCGGATAACGTAAAAAAATAGTGCTTTTCAATGGCTGAACATTGCGTTATGATTTGGAATGTAAACGACAAGCACAGATATAAATAGATGTTCATGTGAGATAAACTAACCTGGAATTCCGATGCGTGTCATCCGAGCGTCAGTACGCACAACCCATGAGATCTATCTTTTTTCTGCGCCTGTTCGTTTGCCCATTAATGCATGATTCAATGTACATAACCGGGAGGGGTTATCTTGAGAAAGAGTAAAAAAGTATTATCGAGCCTGACTGCCGCATTGGTTGCATTAAACGTGCTTGCAGTTTTTCCAGTACCTGTATCGGCCGCGGATGCTGCCAAAGTTAAGCTGCGGATCATGGAAACAACAGACATTCATGACAACCTGATTAACTATGACTACTATTCCGACAAAGAAACAGACCAGTATGGACTCGCCAAAACAGCCACACTGATCAAAAAAGCACGTAACGAAGCCAAGAACAGCTTGCTGTTCGACAATGGTGATCTGATTCAGGGTAACCCGTTGGGAGACTATGTTGCGAAGATCGATCCACTCAAAAAGGGTGAGACTCACCCTGTATATAAAGCGATGAATCTGCTCGATTATGATGCAGGAAACATCGGTAACCATGAATTTAACTATGGCCTTGATTTCCTCGACATGACGCTGGAAGGCGCGAACTTCCCATACATTAATGCCAATGTCTATGTGGATGATGGCGATGATGATGAAACCAATGACAAGAACTATTTTACCCCGTATAAAATTTTGGACAAAAAAGTAACGGATGAGAATGGCAAAGAGCACACCATCAAAGTTGGTGTGATTGGATTCGTGCCGCCACAAATCATGCAGTGGGATAGTGCTAACCTTGAGGGTAAAGTAATTGCCAAGGATATCATCGCTACCGCGAAGAAATTCATTCCACAAATGAAAGCAGAGGGTGCTGACATTATTGTGGCTATTCCTCACTCCGGCTTTGAAGATATTCCTCAAACGGATCTAATGGAAAACTCGGTATTGTACCTGAGCCAGGTTGAAGGCATTAACGCGATTTTGTTTGGACATGCCCACAAAGTGTTCCCGAGCGCTGATTTTACCGGTAAAAAAGGTGTAGATCTTGAAAAAGGTACCATTAATGGCGTCCCTGCTGTAGAGCCAGGCTTCTGGGGTGACCATCTTGGAATTATCGATCTGGATCTGGAGCTTGTAGACGGTAAATGGAAAGTGGTGGATTCCAAAACGGAAGCACGTCCAATCTATGACACGGCCAACAAAAAAGCACTGGTAGAAGCAGATAAAGATATCATTGACGCTGTTCATGAAGAGCATAAAGGCACATTGGAGTATGTTCGTGGTCCGGTGGGCGAAACGACAGCACCAATCAACAGTTTCTTCGCACAGGTTCAAGATGATCCATCCATTCAGATCGTAACGAATGCCCAGAAATGGTATGTCGAGAAACAGATGCAAGGTACGGAATACGAGAAAATCCCTGTATTGTCTGCAGGAGCTCCGTTCAAGGCAGGCGGACGTTCAGGAGCTTCGTATTACACGAATATCCCTAAAGGCACCATTGCGATCAAAAACGTTGCTGACTTGTACGTGTATCCTAATACGGTACATGCTGTAATGATTAATGGCGCTGAGCTGAAAGAATGGCTGGAATGGTCTGCGGGCCAATTCAACCAGATCGACCCGGCCAAGGGTGGACAGCAACAACTGATCAATATGGACTTCCCAACGTATAACTTTGATGTGATCGATGGCGTGACGTATCAGATCGATGTGACACAACCAGCCAAATATGACGGCAAAGCAACCATTGTAAATGCATCAGCAAGTCGGATCAAGGATCTGAGCTTTAACGGTAAACCGATTGACCCAGCGCAAAAATTCATTGTAGCGACGAATAACTATCGTGCTTCTTCGTCCAAGCTGGCTAACCCGGATGGCAAACGTATCATTCTGGCTGCACCGGATGAGAACCGTCAAGTGATCATTGACTACATCCGAGAGAACAAAACGATTAACCCAACCGCTGACGGTAACTGGTCGCTGGCACCAATCAAACCAGTGGCAGGTGTAGCGGCAGCAGCAAGCAGTGATCTTGAAGTGGTATTCGCATCTTCCCCGGATGCCAAAAATCTGGTAGAAGCAAATCCGGCGATGTCTTTCATTGGTACAAATGATGATGGTTTTGCGGAGTATGGCATGAAACTGACTGGAGAAGCAACAACGACTCCGAAACCAGGTACGGAGCCTGCTCCTACACCTACCAAGCCAACTACACCTACGAAGCCGACTACTCCAACCAAACCAACGACCAAGCCACAACCTGAGAAACCAGCGGGCGACAAAGTGGTATATGTGGTGAAAAAAGGCGACAACCTGTACCGTATCGGATTGAAATATGGTGTGGACTGGCGCAAGCTTGTTACATTTAACGCAATTCCAAATGTACACAACCTGAAAGTTGGACAGAAAATCGTAATTCCCGCTTCTTTAGTCCATTAAGCGGAAAATGGAGACCGCCAGTCTGATGACTGGCGGTCTTTTTTATGCCATTGTAACAAGGACTATATCAATAACCGTCATATAGGAAGTCATCAAAAGAGTAGAGATTAATTGGAGTACGCATGCTATAATATTTACAAACTTTGGGTAAATACCAGTTAACATTAATGGACATGGAATCATAAACTGGCAAGGGGGTTCTACATGAATTGCAGTGGCTGTAGTCCAATCCATCCTATAGAGGATCAAGGTACCCTGTACATACGTCCCATTTCCCCCGCTTTGCTGGAAGCGCTGCAAACGCAGGGAAGGCATGTCGAACATACGAATGAACTCATCTGGATGCATTTTTCGAATCTTGAATCTGTACAGAGCTGTATTGAGAATATGAGGAAGATCGAGAGGGATTTACCTGAATTGCTAACGGTTCAGGTTGCTCCACTATACGGTCAAGCGGATGCGGATGGCTGGATTAGTCTCTCCATGCAGGAGTCCCGCTTCAAGCATGCAGATCTGGTTTCCATCATTCTGGAGCATCAATTCAGCAGTTATATGCAGCCGATCGTAGATTCATCGGAGCAGATTATCGGGTTTGAATTTTTACTTCGTCCTGCTGAGAATGGCAGACCTTTCAGTTCTTATGAATTATTTGAAGTTGCCCGGGATACCGGATTGCATTCGTTTCTGGATCGGACAGCGCGTATTGCTGCCATCGAGACAAGCGCGGTTTTATTACCACATGGCGTCAAACGCTTTGTTAATTTCTTGCCCTCCTCCATCTTCAATCCCGAATATTGCCTGACACATACGTTTGAAGCCATTGAACGCCTGGCACTTGATCCTAAAGATTTTGTGTTTGAAGTGGTGGAAACAGAGCAGATTCAGCATATGTCCAGCTTACAGCATATTTTTGAGGTGTATCGTTCTCGGGGAATGTCGGTTGCGCTGGATGATGTGGGAGCCGGATTTTCAACCATTGAAGTGATGAATCGATTGGAGCCGGATTTTGTCAAAATAGATCGCAGCCTCATTGATCGATGTGATCATGATCTGACCAAACAACAGAAGATTGTCGATATTGTCGAGATGTCACGCCGATTTGGCGGACGTGTGCTTGCGGAAGGCATCGAGCGAATCGAGGAGTTTGAGTTCTGTCGTTCGGTAGGTATCGAACTGGCTCAAGGGTACTACTTTGGTAAGCCGGCGGCACACCCGCCACAAGGTCCTTACCGACAAACAACTGCCTAAATGCATGTGGTGAACCGTAGATTAATCAACAAGTCACTTTGAATTACGGAGTGGCTTGTTTGGTTTTCACTGTAAATTTTTCACTCAAATAAAAACGCTCTCCTAGCCGATATATAAGGTAGACCTTATTACATCTATATCTATAGGATTTAGTATTTATTCAGAGTGAAGAGGTCCTACATAAGAAGAATAGGCAGATTTAAATTTCGGAGGGGGAGAGCATGATGAGTGACATTAGGAAGAACGAGCAAGTGAAGACGGCCAAGACGGCTACCAAGCCAGCCAAACCAAAAGATAATAAACCAAAAAAGAAAAACAACAAGAAAAAAGGTTTTGTATGGAATATAAGAAACAAACTACTGGTATCCTTCCTGGCAGTTCTGCTCTTGCCCAGCCTGACGGTTGGTATTGTTACGCTGCTTATTGCTGATCATACGGTGGAAGACCAGCTGATAGATAGTGCCAAGCAGAGTGTAAGTACCACCAATTCTATTGTTGAAAGTCAAGTGAATTCCAAAATTTATGACATCAATTATTTTGTGGAAGCTATTGATCCGATCTCCATTAAAGGGGAGAAGGACAGTCCTGAGATCGAGATGAAGCTGAAACAATATCTGGGCTTGCATCCCGAGGCCTTGAATATGTTTTTGGGAACGACAGATGGAGTCATGATTCGTGGCAAAGAAAACACGGCTAGCTCGCAGGGAGCTGCTTACGATCCCCGCGAACGCGACTGGTACAAGCTTGCCATGGAGAAGCCGGGCACTCCTGTAATTTCAGCTGTATCCAAGAATACGGATGGAGTAGCCGTTGTTTTCATATCCAAAACATTAAAGGATCAATCCGGTGTCATTGGTTTGTCTCTGGATCTGACAGCGCTGCGTGAACAGGCTTCCATCAAGGTTGGCAAGGAAGGCTACGTCATCATTATGGATGCGGACAAAAATTACGTGGTCTCACCCGTTGAGGAATCGGGTACGCAAGATACAAGTAATACACTTAATGAGATGTATCAGAGTAAAGAAGGTCAATTCGAATACATGTATAATGATGAAGCCAAGATGATGATTTTTGATACAAATGAAGCAACTGGATGGAAAATTGCAGGCACAATGTTCAAGAGCGAAGTATCCAGTGCGAGTAAAGACATTCGGATGGCAACCCTTATGGTCATTTTGACTGCTACCTTCCTTACGCTGGTATTCATTATCTGGTTTACACGTTCGTTGTTACGTCCAATTAAACGTCTGCAGGAATCCGCCAGAGCGGTAAGCAAAGGTGATCTAACGGTAAAAATGGAGACTGGGCGCAAAGACGAAGTGGGCGATCTGGCGAAGTATTTCGAACGGATGGTCGATAATCTGCGCATGATGATTCTGGGTGTACAGGAAACGACAGAACAGGTATCTGCCTCTTCACAAGAATTGTCTGCCAGTGCGGATCAAACAACCAAAGCCATTGAGCATTCTACGATGGCGATTCAGGAATTGGCCGAAGGTGCCGAACAGCAAGTGAAGAGTGTGAGCGATGGATCAGGACAAATGAGCCGTATGGCTGAAGATGTCCGTATGATGTCTGAGCGTGTGCAATCCATTACAGAGAACATGCGGCATACATCAGGAGCCGCCTATTCAGGAAATGAGGCTGCCGGGCAGGCTGTTGAGCAGATGAACAGCATTCAGGAAACAGTGGAACAGCTGGCAGAAGTAGTTCAATCATTGAATGCCCGATCTGTAGAGATCGGCAGCATGGTAGAAGTGATCGCCTCCATCTCGAAACAGACCAACCTGCTTGCACTGAATGCTTCCATTGAAGCGGCAAGAGCGGGTGATGCTGGCCGTGGGTTTGCTGTCGTAGCAGGAGAGGTGCGCAAGCTTGCTGAAGAATCGGGAAGCTCGGCAGCACAAATTGGTGATTTGGTTCATAATATCCGTCAGGATATGGACGCGGCCCTGAAAGCCATGACTGCGGCTCAGACCCGGGTGGGAGACGGAATTCAGGCGGTGAACACGTCCGGACAATCCTTTGCCCAGATTCGGGATGCTGTGGAGGATGCTGTTCATACATTGGATGACTTGTCCGAAACAACGAAACAACTGGAGAGTGGTGCTTCCCACGTTGCCAAAGCGATGAACGATATTTCTGTCGTAACCCAGGAGTCTGCTGCGAATACGGAATCCGTCTCGGCATCATCCGAGCAACAGTTGGCATCTGTGGAGGAGATCGCTTCGTCTTCAGCACATCTGAACAGTATGGCAGAACAATTGCAAGGATTGCTCGGCATGTTCAAGATGGTGGAGGAATCACCGAAAGATAGCGGCAAATCTTAACATTGAACGAGGGAACCTACTGCGCTTTATATAGAAGAAAATAAAGATAGACAATCCTCCTGCAGCTCTGTATAACTACATCGTCCAGTTGATTTATCTATTCCATTTTACTGGGGGCGGCGGTGTCCGCTCTCTTCGCCAATGATGGTGCAGCGCTTATACTTACCCCGATTGTGCTGGCGATGGTACGTGCATTGAAGTTCGATGAGCGGATGGTGCTTGCCTTTGTCATGGCTAGTGGATTTATCGCGGATACCACATCACTGCCACTGGTCGTCAGCAATCTGGTTAATATCGTATCTGCCGATTACTTCGGTATTACGTTTGTGGAGTATGCCGTGCGGATGGTTGTGCCGAATCTCTTCTCTATTGTAGCGAGTACAGCGATGTTGTTCTTGTACTATCGCAAAAGTATTCCGCTTCGCTATGATATCTCAGCAGCGCGTATAATCTGCCAACGGTATTGATCAATGCACTGGCTATTCAGGGTGCGCATATCACGTTGGCCGGATTGGCGTTATGGCTCTGGATTTTAGGTTAGTACAATCGTATTTACATTAACAATCATCATATGATCCAACTTATTGTGAAAAGCTGCTCTCCTGCTGGTGCTATGCACTGGCGGTGGAGCTTTTTTTGTTTCTACTGGGCTATCCCGACAGGGATGTTCTCTCGCTCCAAGCGCTAACGAATTTACCGCATCCTAATAGGTGGATGATCAAGGAATATAAAGTGTAACGAATCTCAGTAACGTTATTCCGTCATACAATGTGTAAAAACCTGAAAATCGACCCAATACGACGAAATAACGTCTCTGTGTTTCGTTACACCTCAGAACTGTGCCAACCGGAGCAAATAGCGTGTCCTAGGTTCCTTAGAATAAAGTAACGCTACAAGGGGTGTCCTCTGTCATGCTTATGACAGATAGGACATCCCCTTCTCGTTTTCCGGTAGTATTTACACAAGGTCAGCCTTCTATGGGGCTGGCCTTCTTTTTTGCCTTTCCCCAGGTATAGATTTGAAATGCCGGAACCAACGAGCGCTGACAAACGCAGGGAACGGAACGATTGTGGAAAAGCGAAGTAGTGAAGGGGACGGAATCGATTCCGAAGAAGCGAAGCGCTCGCTTTTGTCTCCGAGTTTTAACATTATACATATCAGTTCAAAGAAAATTTGGAGACAACAGCGATCGGAAGAGCGATCCGTAACCGGAACGTCCACCTTCGGGCATCAACTACTTCATATATTATTGAGTTAATTTTTTTATAAAAATCTGGACACCATAACGATTGTAAACATCGTCCCTTCCCGAAGCGACCACTTCAGCGACTTGTCTCCAATGCATTTTTGATCTACAGCCCACATTTTTAACATTGCGTTTACAAAACAATGATTTTGAGATGACATACCGAAACTACAATGAGTAAAGAGTTGATGGTGAACAAACAAATTCACAAAACGCCGTCACTACATTGGGGGAGGAAAACAAAACATGTTTAAAAAGTTGCCGTTTATTTTGATGACCTTAACGTTCGTACTGGTGCTCGCAGCATGCGGATCGAAAAATGACGCGGGTACAGAGGGTGCCGCAAGCAATGGATCAGGTGAAGCTGCTACTGAACTTAGCGGTAACATTCTGGCTGTTGGATCGACTGCACTGCAACCTCTGGTAGAGCAAGCTGGACAGAAATTTATGGCAGTTGATGAATATAAGAACGTGATGGTACAAGTGCAAGGCGGCGGTAGTGGTACTGGTCTGACACAAGTATCCGAAGGACAAGCTACGATTGGTAACTCCGACGTATTTGCAGAAGAGAAGCTGAAAGAAGAAGCCAAAGCAAAAGAACTGGTTGACCATCAAGTAGCTGTTGTAGCTATCGCGCCAGTTAGCAACAAAGATGCAGGAGTTCAAGATTTGACGAAGCAACAACTGATCGACATCTTCTCCGGTAAAATCAAGAACTGGAAAGACGTTGGCGGTAAGGACCAAGCGATCGTTATCGTAAACCGTCCTAGCAGCTCGGGTACACGTGCAACATTCGAGAACTTCGCTCTGGGAACGAAAGTAGAAGACATCCAAGGTTCGATCCAAGAAGATTCCTCCGGTACAGTTAAGAAGCTTGTAGCTGAGACTCCAGGCGCAATTGGTTACCTGGCTCTGTCTTACCTGGATGACAGCTTGCAAGTTCTGAAATACGAAGGTGTAGAAGCAACTGTTGAGAACGTGGAAGCAGGAACATATCCAGTGTGGGCTTACCAACACATGTACACTAAAGGTGATCCGGATGCAGCAACGAAAGCATTCCTCGACTACATGCTAAGTGACGAAGTTCAACAAAATGATGTGAAGGAACTGGGTTACATTCCGGTATCCGGCATGAAAGTGAAACGCGATGCAGCAGGTAACGTGACACAGTAATATTCCTTGAACTTGCGCATACAGCGAAAGAGGCGGACCCAGGTCCTGCCTCTTTGCGCGGTTTGCTCAGGAATTATCCCATATTTTGCACTAATTCTACTATAGAAGGATGGTTGTTATGGAACAGACCGAAGGGGGAACGGTAATGAACAATAAGCTGAAACCACGCCGGCCCTTGAGAGAGAAACATTACTGGGAAGAGTGGACTGGAAAGATCTATACATCGATTTGTGTTGTTTTCCTGATCGTTGTCATGTTCTCCATCGTTTATTTTGTGGCGTCCAAAGGGTTATCGACCTTTTTCCAGGACGGCATAAGCCTGCGTGAATTCTTATTCGGAAAAACATGGAATCCAGCAGGTGAACCTGCGGTTTATGGTGCGTTGCCGTTCATCACCGGTTCCTTTACAACCACATTGCTTGCAGCCCTCATTGCGAGCCCGCTTAGTCTGTGTGCAGCGCTCTTTATGACGGAGATTGTACCCGGTAAAGGCAAAAAGATTCTACAGCCTGCGATTGAATTGCTCTCGGGTATCCCATCCGTTGTATACGGATTTATCGGTCTGAGTGTTATCGTTCCTATGTTACGTAGCATCTTTGGAGGAGCCGGGATCGGTATTGCAGCCGGATGTCTGGTCTTGTCCGTCATGATTCTGCCTACAGTAACAAGTATTATGGCGGATGCATTATCCGCTCTGCCCAAAGGTCTGCGTGAATCGTCTTATGCTCTGGGTGCTACACGCTGGCAAACCATCTATCGGGTCATTATCCCGACGGTTCTGCCTGCCTTGTTGACAGGTATTGTACTCGGTATGGCTCGTGCGTTCGGTGAAGCACTGGCTGTACAGATGGTCATCGGGAATGCACCGCATGTACCTACTTCTTTGCTGGAATCGGCTTCAACGTTAACAAGTGTAATCACCCTGAGTATGGGTAACACCACGATGGGTTCTGTTCATAACAATGCACTGTGGAGTATGGCGCTTGTCCTGCTCGTGATGACCTTTGTCTTCGTCATTCTGGTTCGCTTGCTTGAAAGGAGGAACCGGGTATGAAAATGAAGGCGAAAACGGTCGATAAAATTGCAACTTCCGTCATCGTTGTACTGGCCCTGTTCATTGTTGTTCTTCTGCTTGGTTTGCTCGGTTTCATTCTGGTACGGGGAATTGGGCAGATTAACTGGCACTTCCTGACCAGTACACCACAGTTGCTCAAGGGCGGCGGGGGGATAGGTCCTCAGCTGTTTAACTCGATTTTCCTGCTTGTCCTGACCTTGATTATTACCATTCCGCTTGGATGGGGCGGCGGCATTTATATGGCGGAATACGCCAAACCAGGCAAGATTACCAGCTTCATTCGTTTGGTCGTTGAAGTATTATCTTCTTTTCCGTCCATCGTTATCGGTTTGTTTGGTCTCTTGCTGCTTGTAAATACATTTGGTCTAGGTTTCTCTCTGATATCAGGTGCCTTAGCTCTGGCGATCTTTAACCTGCCACTGATGGTGCGGACGACTGAGCAGGCTTTCCGGGCCGTTCCAAAGGAACAGAAAGAGGCAGGTCTGGCGCTTGGACTGTCCAAATGGAAAATTATCACTTCCATTCTGTTGCCTGTGGCTTTGCCCAGCTTAATTACGGGTACAATTCTGGCCTCGGGCCGGATCTTCGGTGAGGCAGCAGCGCTGATGTTTACGGCAGGGATGAGTAGTCCTCCGCTGGACTTCACAGACTGGAATCCAACCAGCCCAAGATCGCCGCTTAACCCTTTCCGTCCGGCAGAGACACTTGCTGTCCATATTTGGAAAGTCAACAGTGAAGGCATTGGTCCGGATTCCAAAGAGATAGCAGCTGGCGCTTCAGCCGTGCTTGTACTTCTCGTGCTGGCGTTCAATCTGAGTGCACGCTGGATCGGTCGGGTGGTTTACCGCCGCATGACAGCATCGAAATAAGGAGGAACCAACATGGCCATACCTTTTGGTACGGAACAGTTAAGCATATATTATGGACACTTTCAGGCAGTGAAGCAGATTAGCCTGGCTTTTCCCGAAGCGAGTGTTACGGCACTCATTGGGCCGTCTGGTTGTGGTAAATCGACGTTCTTGCGGTCGCTCAACCGGATGAACGACGAGATCGCAGGCTCCCGCACGGAGGGACATATCTGGATGGATGGCAACGATCTGAATGAGCCAGGTACGGATGTAATCAAGCTTCGTCAGAAGATTGGCATGGTGTGGCAGAAGCCTAACCCTTTTCACAAGTCCATCTACAACAATATCGCGTTTGGCCCCCGCTACCGTGGTATCAAGAGCAAGAAGGCACTGGATGAAATTGTGGAAAAAAGCTTGCGCCGCGCTGCGCTCTGGGACGAAGTAAAGGACAGACTGAACGAGTCTGCCCTATCTCTCTCGGGTGGGCAACAGCAGCGGCTGTGCATCGCCCGCGCACTCTCGGTTGATCCGCAGATTCTGCTGCTCGACGAGCCGGCATCTGCCCTTGACCCGGTATCTTCGGGTAAGGTCGAGGAATTGATCTCGGAGCTCAAGAAGGATCTGCGGATCGTCATTGTCACCCATAATATGCAGCAGGCGGCACGCATCTCGGATTACACGGCTTATTTTTATCTGGGAAACATGATTGAGCACGGGGATACGGAGCATATTTTCACCAACCCGGACAACCGTCTCACACAGGAATATATCATGGGACGTTTCGGTTAATTGTTATATTGGATGGAGTATGAGATAGAGAAAGAGATAGATCTATAGAAATAAACGAAAGGCATAATTCCCGTGCAAGGTTGTTCGGGGGTTATGCCTTTTTATATATGCTTTTAATTTGGGGTTGTTTGCCAGAATAAAAAGAATCATGCTACGATAACCGGAGTGAATATAGCGTTTTCAGAGATAAGCTCGATAGGTTGGAAACGAAAGGCCAAGCACTTCTAATGCGATATAACGAAGGAGATGTTGATGATGACTAACCACACGATGTCCCATGACAATATAGCGGCCGAGATCATAAAGCATTATTCAATGAAGAAGCCTTCGGTTTCCTTTATCCGTCATAATGAGAATCTAACGTATCAAGTCGTTGATGAAGTAACCGGACAGAAGTATCTGTTGCGTATACATAAAGCCGCTTTTGCAAGTATGACGGGCATTCAGCATACACAGCCAGCCCTTGAAGCAGAGATGAACCTTCTTCATGAATTAAACGCAACGACAGCAATGCACGTGCAGAAGCCGGTGCGAAATGCATCGGGAGAATGGGTTACGGTATGGACAAGTGAAGAGGGGGCGACCATCTGCTGTACCGTGCTGGAATGGATTGAGGGCAGGGATATTCAACAGGGAGAACGCCTGTCCACAGAGCAGATCCATGATCTTGGCGATCAACTTCAGATACTTCATCAGCATGGTCGTGTGCAGGAGGAGTCTGGAACAACGGCGGGCACGGAGAAAGGCCATCGTACTGTGGAAGAAACGAATCAACAGCTGGCAGGACTGGGGACTGACATGATGGATCTGACAAAGGTACGCCCGGCGTATGGTAGCATTCAGGAAAATCTGGTTCTGCTGGGACAACTGGAGGAAGGCGTTAGACGAGGGGTCTTTACTCCGGAAGATTTCACTGTGATTCGCGAGACGATCGAGAACATCAACGGACAGCTTAAAATATATCCGCACCATCCTGAGACATGGGGAGTCATCCATGGAGATATTACGCGCAATAATCTGCTCGTGACGGATCAGGGCATTTCCATGATCGACTTTTGCTTATATGGCTATGGCTACTATCTCTTTGATGCAGGAGGTGCAGCTACGATTTTTAACCGGGAGGAACGTGATATTTTCCTGTCGGGTTACACCAAGCAGACAGCGCCACTGACAGAACGGGATATCCGGTTAATGGAAGGGTTTATGCTTATCTTTACGTTTGGTTACTTTGCGTTTCAGATGGCGAACGAGTCGAGGCACGAATGGATGAAAGAACGGATGCCACTCATATGCAGCAAATTTTGCAAACCATATCTGCAGAACGAGAGTATTTTCTACGAACTATGAGGTCTTTCCTATTGGATGAGTTAACCTGTATGATAAATAAATGCTAGTAGATATACTTTAAGATAATGAACGGGCGTCCTGGAGATCAGGGTGCTCTTTTTGTATTCGTGTGACGCCATTTATAAAGAAAGTATAAACTCTGCGGAGAGATGGATATTCTTCGTTACAATACAGTCATGGGAGGATGGGACAGCGATGAGAGACAGCGTGAACATACTGCTCGTGGAGGATGACCCTGAGATAGCCCGTATTCTGCGAGATCATTTGCGGCATGAGGGATATGAAGTGACTTGGGCATCAACTGGCATGGAGAGCTGGGAAGACTTCAGGGAGGGGACGTATCAGTTGGTATTGCTGGATCTGATGCTGCCGGAGATGGATGGGTTCACAGTATGCAAAAATATCAGGCTGATCAGCGACGTGCCGCTGCTCATGATGAGTGCACGGATCGAAGAGGAGAGCAAAATTAGGGGTCTTGGTCTGGGGGCTGACGATTACATTACTAAACCCTTTAGTCTGGCTGAACTCAGCGCACGAATTGAATCCCACCTGAACAGATACCGAAGATATCAGGGTATAAAGCTTGATTCGGGTATGCAGTTGTACAATGACGGGTTACGAATCGATACGTTGAATCAGCAGGTGCAGCTTCATGGAACGAATGTGATCCTGACCAACAAGGAATGGAGCTTGCTCACACTGCTTGCCTCTCACCCGGGTCGTGCATTCACCAAGGCTGAACTCTATGAACATGTCTGGGGTCAGCCGGAATCGGGAAACTCCAGCACGGTCACAGTTCACGTGAAGAGTCTTCGGGCGAAGCTTGGAGACGAGCCGCATCATCCACGCTGGGTGCAAACGGTATGGGGCAGTGGTTATCGATTTGTCGGGGTGACAGTGGAATGAAGCTGAAATACTGGTTGATGATCGCGTTTCTCCTAGTGATGCTGCTGCCTGTAATTGCCGGATGGGCGTTGTTCTCGCTGTACAACCATTACAACGATCAACGCGCCGTGTCCGAATATGTGGAACTGTCCAGTCGTATGGCTCCCATTGAGCAGGCGTTATCTGATCCAAGTCTGTATCAATTGCAATCCTCGCAACCTCATGAGCGGCTCTCCAAATTGGCAAATGATCAGGTGAGCTTCAACCTCTATTTGCCGTCAGGCATACGGGTATACGCATCTGAATCCGATGCACTGTCTGTGGGCGTGGGCGGTTATACCGTTAGAGGTGCGGAATTGTACCGGGATCTGTACGATATGCAATTGAAGCACCGTACATTTTCACTCAAGAAGCCTGTATGGGAAAAGGGTGAACTGATCGGTATTTATGAGATAACGATGCTGCGTACAGACTGGCTGGAAGGCATTTCCTTGCGCACCGCATGGGTGGTAGGCTGCTTGGTGGTTTTCTTTGCTGCTCTCTATGGGACGATGCTCTGGCTGCTATCGAGAAAACTCTTTCGTCCCATGCAACGACTGATGGAGCGAATGGGTGCTTTTGCTCAAGGAACAGATGTCAAGGATTCATTCCCGGTTCGCCATGATGAAATGGGGATATTAATGCAGCAATTCGATGCGATGCAGGAAACGGTCAGGCGGACGCAGATCAAAGTGAAGCAGGAGCAAAAAGAGAAAGAGCTTATGGTCGCTTCGCTATCCCATGATCTGAAGACACCCTTAATGTCCATTAGTGCCTATGCGGAAGTGCTTAGCGATGATCGGCATTTGGAACACCTTGAAAGGCAGGAATACCGGCAAGTGTTGTTTGGAAATGTGGAGCGGATGAAACAGATGATTAGTGAACTTGAGATGTACACGGCACTGGGCTCTAGTGATTTGGAGATGGCCATGGTTGAGGTGGAAGGAGAAGAGTTCTTCGACATGTTGCTGGGAAGTTATGGGGGACTCGCCGAGCGTGAACATGTTGACGTGAGGACGGTTGTCCGCACAGACCACCTGTACCGGGTTCATCCCGAACAACTGATGCGCCTGACAGATAATCTGATTACCAATGCACTGCGCTATACGAGGACGAATGGTGTAATGGGTCTGGGGGTAATTGCTTCAGATCAGCCGCTGCCGGAATGGATCATTCCTTCGCTGGGTTTGGAGTTGAATGAATATAGGAAGGGATCTACTTTGATTCTGGTGCATAACGAAGGGCAGGCTATTCCAGGGGAACAGCTTGATCGCATTTTCGAGCCCTATGTTCAACATCAGAATCAGAAGGAAAAGGAAAAGGGGTATGCAGGTAGCTCGGGTCTGGGATTAAGTATAGCCAAACGGATTGCAATACGGCACAGAGGGGCTATGCGTATGTGGTCATCTGAGGGATACGGGACACTGGCAGTATGTCGATTACCTGAAATGTAGAACATTCGAAACAGGAGAGGAAGATTGGGATGATGAATAAAGGATGGATGATGATTGGTACTGCGTTGCTTGCAGTGTCTTTGCTCGGAGGATGCGCGGAGAAGGACATGCTGGCCATGTCAGGAGATGAGATGATCGAGAAGGTTGTATCTGCAGAAACGGAACCCGCCTCGTATTATGCTGAAGGTGTGATGAAAGTATGGACGGATGACAAGTTGACTAACACGATGCATATCAAGGAATGGGTAGACGGCCAAACTGGACGAAAGCGCACGGAAACAGAGGAGAATGGCAAGGTAAGTTACGCAGTCAATAACGGAACGGAGATTACAATCTACGAAAAAGAGACGGGAACAGCTTATTCAATGAACGTATCCAGCTTGGGTGAACAGCCTAAACAAACCCAGAAGCAGATGCTGGTTGATCAGTTAGAACGGTTACGGGATTCCCATGATGTGGATATGAAGGGGCAGGAAAAGCTTCACGGACAGGATGTCATCCACATTAAACTGACGCCGAAGGAAGAGGGCACATTATCCATCTCATCTGAATATTGGGTGGATCCCAAAACGTGGATGATTGTCAAAGTCATTAGTGAGTATGGTGATGGAAAATCAGAAATGGTCTACAATCCGATTCAATATGATCCCGAATTTCCAGGAGACATTTTCGTGATCGACATCCCGAAGGAAGTCGATGTGAAGGACTTGAATGATCTGAGCCAGAGCTCGGAAGTAACGTTGGAGGAAGCGAAGCAGGCACTGGGGCAATCTTTTTTGCAGTATAAGGGCGAAGGAATGGAGCTGTCTCGTATCGAGATGTCTCATACGGGCGGTGAGCTGAACCGGGATGAAGTGACACTGTACTATGTGCGGGATAATAAGGTTGAAGTGAGTCTGACGATCTTCAAGACGCCGGAAGATGACGCGAATCCAACACTTTTGCCAGATGAGAAATCAACTGAAGTGCGTGGGGTTGAAGGCACATATATGAAGAGTATTCGGAATATATCCTGGGACGAAGCTGGACTACGCTATTCTCTCATGGGTGAGCACGATGGCTGGACAGAAGCGAAGCTGCAAGCCTGGGCGGAAGCGTTGACCCTGCCCAATCCATCTTGACGTGAATGGAACCAAAAAAAAGGACCGCCGTTGAAGTGATACGGCAGTCCTTTTTTTTGGTTCTCTTCCCTGTTGGTATGATGGACAAATAGTGTTGGCTTCCAGAAGATCGTTCTATGAGGAACGCGGGTCATCCATCCCATCCATAAAGCTGTAAACGGGCGCACGCTACTCGATATGAAGCATATTCATATAAGATGATCTCAATCCGCCGACAGAAGGCTGAGAAAAGGAGGCATCAAAATATGGCTGTTTTATCCACAGGCCCTATCGAAAATACTATGGTGTTCAAACCCTTAATGTGCCTGTGATGGCTGGTCAGCGGGTAAAAATCGACAATAGTACGCAAGTGGCCGTGGTTGTAGATTCAAACTGGAATATCTCGTATAACAATTAACCTCAGACGTAACGGGGTTCTGATTAATCAATTGCAGCTCTCCCGTACAGATAATGCTGCAGGGACATTGAGGTTTCTTTCTTCCAATACCTACGTGGATACCGCTCCTGCGACAACTACCAACGCATACACGGTAGGCATAGAATTTACGAAAATTGAAACGTCACAAGTGCTTCAGCAGAAGTGAGAAATATCAATGCCATCCGCTTCAGTTAGAATAGATTTTCTTAACAGATGATAAATACACGTTACTTTTGTTGACATATATGATTGGGTACATTACTCTATGGATATACATGATCCAAAACTCAGTAATGTAACATTCCAAATCAAATGATTGATAATACAGCGAATGAAAACGAGCGGGAGAGACCTGAGCAGACCAAGTAAGATGGCGGGCTATCGGGCACCGAAGGAGCAAGCTGCTGCGCACCCGGCGCAGCGGTTAATCTCTCAGGTAAAAGTACCATCGTTGGACGCAACTCTGGAGAGTGCGCGAACTGCGCCACCCAAGGGGTATATGATCAAGCAGCACGGGTTTGTCTGATGCCATCGCCTGGTGAATACAGGATTGCATCGTTCCGTGTAGCTACATCATGAAACTCTCAGGTATCGAGGACAGAGAGAGGGCCTAAGGCCTTCTTCTGTCCTTTTTTGATGTCATTATACCTTAAATAAGGGACATTATGGATTAATCTCCTGGATGGAAACGATGACGAATACAAGTTACAAATATGAACCATGATTAATAATGGAGGGCTTTTGATGCGTTTTAAGGATGTTTTCTCAATTATTGGTCCGTCGATGACGGGGCCTTCAAGTTCACATACCGCCGGAGCGGCAAGGCTGGGACGAATTGCTCGTCAGTGGCTGGGGTGTACGCCGGAACGCGCCCGGTTAACCCTGTACGGCTCGTTTGCCGATACGTATCAGGGGCATGGTACGGATCTTGCCTTGATCGGTGGTTTGCTTGATTATGTCACAGACGATCCGCGTATCCCGGATGCGGAGCAATACGCAGAGCAAGCGGGCATGGAGGTAGAATTTTTTACGAGCGGCCTGCCGGCCCCACATCCGAATACGGTCAAGATTGAGTTGTGGTATGGAGAGCGCAAATGTTCTCTAATCGGTGCTTCCATTGGTGGTGGAAGTGTATCGGTGCATGCTTTGAATGATTTCCGTGTACAGATCAGCGGAGAGTTTCCGACGCTTGTTCTGCGCCATTCGGACAAAGCTGGGGTACTCGCTTCGGTGACGTCCACAATTAGCTCATCAGGTGTAAACATCGGGTATATGCAAGTGGATCGGAAAGCCAGGGATGGTGAAGCCTTAACTGCGATGGAGATGGATGGTGTGCCAAATCCTGAGATGTTGAATTACCTGCGAGCGCTGGACCATGTACTTGAAATTCGCGTAATCGATTTGAAGAGAGGAGTGGAGCCGGATGCGATTTAAACATTTGCATGAACTGAATACCATCTGTACAGCCGAGTCCAAAACCATTGCCCGGTTAATGATTGAAGAGCAGGTTCAGGAAACCAATACGCCAGAAGCGGATGTTGTGCGGCAGATGTCGGATTACTATCAGGTGATGAAGGAAGCGGTACACAAAGGACTGACAGAAGATACGACATCACGCAGTGGCTTGACGGGTGGAGATGGCAAAAAAATGGCCGAGTATATTCGCAAGGGTGAGACTTGCTCCGGTGATGCTTCGGCACTTGCCATGGCGTATGCCTTGTGTGTATCTGAAGTGAATGCTTCTATGGGCCGAATCGTGGCGACACCGACAGCGGGTTCCTGCGGTATTATCCCGGGTGTGTTTATCAGCTCCCAAGAGCGTTTTGGCTGGAGTGATGAGCACCTCGTAAATGGTCTGTTCTGTGCGGGAGCAATCGGTTATGTCATTGCCAACAATTCATTTATCTCCGGGGCCGAGGGTGGCTGTCAGGCGGAAGTGGGTTCTGCCATCGGTATGGCTGCAGGTGCCATGGTAGAGCTGCGTGGAGGAACGCCAGAGCAAGTGGTTCATGCGGTAGGTCTTGCGTTGAAAAATACATTGGGCCTTATCTGCGATCCGGTTGCTGGCCTCGTGGAAATTCCTTGCATCGTCCGTAACGGACTGGGTGCCGTAACCGCGCTGGCTGCGGCCGATATGGCGCTGGCCGGAGTCCGCAGTGCCATTCCTTCCGACGAAGTCATTGGCGTTATGCTGGAAGTAGGCAGCGCGATGCCAAGTCGTCATCGGGAGACAGCCCAAGGCGGCCTAGCTCAGACGCCAACGGGACGGAAGATGATGGAGAAGCTTGCCAAACCGAAGGCGAAGCGTGCGGAGAATGAGGCTGAAGTGGAGTCTAAGTCTCCCGATCAAAACGAACCAGAAGCTAAGGTATAACTTGCTTGGCATGAACTCTATTTTAACTAGAGTGTGTCTTCAAAACCTCGGTCTGAAAGCTGGCGCGGATCTGAACACGTCTGTAGCGAGCGAGTGCGTGGTCTGAACGTGTCTGATGCTCCTTACGATGGAAAAAGAGCATGCCCCAACGAACCATCCTTAACGCCAAATAAGCGCTCAACAGATCAGCTACAGGTCTGTGAGCGCTATTTATCGTATTACGCGGGATTCGTACTTAGAACAGCATATCCATATGCGGGCAGCTCAACCGCCAGAATGCCATCCTCCAGAGCTGTACGATGCTTCTCACCAAACAGTTCCGTCCATTCCCCGGCACCCGCCTCCAGCTCAATAATTGCCGTTTCTTCCGAGCGATTGAACAGGATCAAAATACGTTCCTCATCATCCTGCCGTTCCATCACCAGCTGGCTTCCGCCTTCACGGGCCTGCAAGAATCGAACGCCGCCTTCCGCACGGAGGGCAGGATGGGCATGGCGAAGTGCAATCAGCTTTTGATAAAAAGAAAACAGCTCGCGGTCCTGCTTCGCCTCATCCCATTCCATGCATTTTCGGCAACCTGGATCATGCTCGCCATCCATCCCAATTTCGTCTCCGTAATAGATACACGGGGCACCCAGGTAAGTGAACTGGAACAACGCTGCCAGCTTCAGCTTCCGCTGATCGCCTTCGCATACGGTGAGTAGTCGCGGCGTATCATGACTATCCAGCAGATTGAATGCGACTTCGCTGGCTTGCAGCGGATAACGTGATAATTGCCGTCCAATGGAATTCGCAAATGTCTCGGCATGCATCTTGTTTTTCACAAAGAAACTATTCACGGCATCGGTAAACGGATAGTTCATGGATGCGTCGAACTGGTCACCTTGCAGCCAGGACGAGGATTCATTCCATATCTCGCCGAGAATATACGCATCTGGATTGGAGGCCTTCACTACACGGCGGAAATCGCGCCAGAATGCATCATCCACTTCGTCTGCGACATCCAGCCGCCATCCGTCCGCACCCACTTCCTTGATCCAGTACTTGGCAACCTTGAGCAGATAGTCTTTTACCTCGGGATTTTCCGTGTTGAGCTTCGGCATGTGCGCTTCAAATCCAAAGGTTTCATACGTAGGAATGCCATCCTTCACATCCAGCGGGAACTCGTGTACATGGAACCAGTCCTTGTATTTGGATTTCTCCCCGTTCTCTTGCACGTCGACAAAAGGTGCAAACGTCTTCCCGGAGTGGTTAAACACGGCATCCAGCAGTACCCGGATGCCACGTTCATGGCACAGCTTGACTAATCGTTTGACGGTGTCTGCATCACCAAAATGCCGATCTACCCGTAGATAGTCCTCTGTATCATATTTATGATTGGTGGTCGCCTCAAAGATCGGTGTGAAGTAAATCGCATTAATGCCCAGCTCACTGAGGTAGTCCAGATGATCGATTACACCCTGAAGGTCACCTCCGAAGAAATTGAAAGGTGTGGGTTCGCCGCCCCAGGGTTCTACGTTGTCCGGGTTGATATCCGGGTTGCCATTCGCAAATCGTTCCGGGAAAATCTGATAGAACACGGCATCCTTCACCCATGCGGGTGGTGTAAACACGGCTCCGGCATGAATATAAGGGAATTGGAACATCCGACCAGGATCGTCTGGCTCTTCCTTCTGGAAGTCCGTCTCGGTCATCCAGATCTGCTCGTCTCCGCTTTTAAGCAGAAAAGAGTACTTCAGCCGATGATAAGGAGGCTTCACCTCTCCCTCGTAGTAATCAAACATGGAGTCCGTGGTAAACTTGGTTAAAGGAATAAACGCCTTGGTTTGTTCCCAGGCGTATTTATCCCCGGTCAGGGCGTGTACCTCAGTGAGGTCGTTCTTTTTGGTACGAAGACGCAGGCGGATCGTATCCTGATCGTAGGCATAGGCCCAATTCCGTTTTGGTTGATGATAGATGGCTTCCAGCAGCATGTTGAAATTCCTCCCGTCATGGATACAGAGATTATGTATTTGTGGAGCGGGTATGGCATCATTCAATGGATTGATTACGATATAATGAATAGGGACATAACCGAACAGCTTCGTGTAATTAACAAGCGATGATTTTAGTAAGAGCTTACGCCATTGTGTTCAAATATATAATTAACCCAAAGGGTACAGAAAGGAAACGAATGCGCGCATGAAAACGAAACTGCTATATATTGAAGATGATACGGAAATAGCCACTTGGGTCCAGGCGGACCTGGAGGAGCGCGGATATGAGGTGATATGGCTCGGAAGTGGTGAAGGCGCAGCAGAAGCTGCCGGGGGCTGTTCGCTGATTATTCTGGATGTCATGCTGCCGGGTCTGGATGGATTTACGGTGGGGCAACGGCTCAAAAAAGAACATCCTGCTGTGCCCATTGTCATGCTTTCGGCCAGAACGTCCATTGATGACAAGCTGCATGGGCTCGATTTTGCCGACGATTATGTAACCAAGCCGTTCCACCCCGATGAACTTGCTGCACGGATTGAAGTACAGCTGCGCAAGGCAGGAACAGCGATCTCGGCGGATACGGTAGTGAAGCTCGATCATCTGTCGATCTATGAGAAAGATCATCGGATCGTCAATGACGAGACGGGGGAAGAGATTATTTTATCGGGAAAACAGTTTCACATCTTCGCCTACCTGCTCAGACATATGGGCATGATTCGGACCAAAGAGCAGATCTACGAAGCGGTCTGGAATGAATCCTATCTGGATGGAGACAAGACATTAATGGTACATATCCGTCATCTGCGCGAGAAGCTGGAGCGTGATCCGGCCAACCCTGTCGTTATTCAAACCGTCCGTGGTGTAGGGTACCGCGTGAAGAAGCCATGATCCGGCGGTCCAGAGCACGAGAGTCGACGAGGGAAGAAAGAAGCATCGCTCAGACTTCGTCAGGGAAAAGCAGGCTGCGTTTTGGACGATCCCTGATGTCCCGCTATATTCTCCTGATTTTGGCGGCGGTGTTGTTTGTACCCGTCGTACTTCCGATCATATCCATCATCTATGTGGTCGTGGTGAACAACACGAGCCCGAATCAAACGGCGCCATACGGTGACGTTGACCGGATCAGTAAACTGTGGTCGCGTGAAGCGCTGAATCTGGATGGAGCCTCCGAGGGAGAGATTAGCATGCGGTTGGAGCGATTGCATGAACAGTATCCCAAATCGTCCATGTATCTTGTGAATGCGGATGGTAAGACCACCTTTATTCTGGGTGGTGCAGATGTAACACTAGTGAAATCCACTTCATCCGATGGCGCGACAGACACCATATTAAAGTGGTCGCTGGATTCGGGTAAAACCGAAGAGACCCAAATTCCAGCCGAGTGGAATGCGAACAATGCCGTGCAATTCATGAAAGAAGCTTTCTATCGTGATCCACTGACCGTAGTTGCATATATAGGCGGGGATGGACAGGACAGAGGACAGGGCTTCATGGTCATTGAAGTGCCGCGATCACTTTTGCAAAAGTCACAGAATAACTGGCAGATGGAACTTTTGTATCTGGGAATCGTAACGGCCATCATTTTCATGATCTTCATCATCATGTCGATTCTCTTCTTTGCACGTATTCGCAAGCGGCTTATTCGTTTGCAGACAGCGATGATGACCACAGGAAAGGAGGGCATTCCGCTTCCGGTTAATATTCGTCGGTCAGACGAGATTGGTCAGCTGGAGGAGTCATTTAATCAGATGGTGCATCAACTGACGGACAGCCGTCACCGAGAGCGTGAGGAAGAACATTTGCGGAAACGTCTCATTGCCGGGCTCTCCCATGATCTGCGCACTCCGCTGACTGTCATTCGTGGACATATGCATGCGCTGAACAAGGAAGCGCTCAGCGAGCAAGGCGTTGGTTCATTAAATCGCATGGAAGCGAAGATGGAGGACCTGGGCGGGCTCATCGATAACATGTTATCTTACAATCTGCTCACGAGCGGGAAGTATACACTGAAATTGGAGGAGAAAGATATTTTCCGTGTTGTAAGGGAAACGGCGGCAGCATGGTACCCGGTCTGGGAAAAAGAACAGTTCGAGATCGATATTGATCTGCCGGAAGAACCATTGATCTGGCATATGGATGAGCAGGGAATGCGCCGGGTTCTCGACAATCTGTTTCAGAATGTGGTCCGTCATGCGGCGAGTGGGAAGTACATTGGTATATCAACCAAGCAGATTCAGGGAGAGACGGCGCTCGTTATTCGAGATCGGGGTCCGGGAATGCAGAAGGATGCCGATACGAAAGGGACAGGCTTGGGTTTATCCATTGTAGACCTGTTGATTCGTGAGATGGGATTGCGCAAGCGGGTGGACAGTTCCGAAGAAGGTGTTCAGATGTGCATCTACAGTGGTTCGGGAGTGGTCAAACCGCTGGAATAGCTTTTTTTAAACCAAACTTAAACTTGAGCCAACCTTAGCTTTAACCTCGGGCAGTTATGATGATATCCGAGGTGATTAAACAGTGAGTGATAACATTATTCAAACCGCTAATTTATGGAAGACATACCGGGACCGTGCCGCGGTTCGTGAACTTGACCTGCATATTAAAAAGGGAGATATCTACGGCTTCCTCGGTCCCAACGGTGCCGGCAAAACAACAACGATTCGGATGCTTCTTGGCTTAATCAAGCCAACCAAAGGAATCATCCGTATATTTGACAAGGATATCCGCAAGGATCGTATGGATATTCTGCGTCGTGTAGGTTCACTGGTCGAGTATCCGTCATATTACGGACATCTGAATGCCGTAGAGAATCTGGAAGCCTTGCGCCGGATTATCAATGTACCGAAATCCAGAATTGCCGAAGTGTTGTCCATTGTGGATCTGACCAAGGATGCCAAGCGTTCGGTGAAGGGATATTCCCTTGGCATGAAGCAGCGTCTGGGTATTGCCAGTGCATTGCTGGGTGAACCGGAACTGCTGATTTTGGACGAGCCTACGAACGGGCTTGATCCTGCGGGCATTCAGGAGATACGGGAATTAATTAAACGTATGCCACTGGAACATGGGATTACGGTGCTGGTTTCCAGTCACTTGCTGAGTGAAGTAGAGCAGATGGCGAGCCGTGTCGGCATTATTCGTGAAGGCAAGATGGTGCTCCAGGATACCATCGCCAATCTGCATAGCCAGACGGGCAGCTCTATTCGACTAACCGTATCTGAACCGGAAGAGGCAATGAAGCTTGCAAGGGAACAGGGACAGTTCGGACAGCAACAAGGGGCTGCGTTAACATTCCCTTATATGGACAACAGCGCGATTGCGCTGCTTGTACGTCGCCTAGTCGAGCAGGATCACGCGGTGTACCGCGTGGAAGAACACCGTCAGTCTCTGGAGGACCTGTTCATGCGGGTCATCGGCGAGGGGGCAACCGTATGACCGGCCGTGCGTTATCGTCCGACTGGCTCAAGATTCGTGGCAAAGGCATCTGGTTTCTCGTTTTTCTGGCGCCGATTGGACTAACGGCGATGCAGGCGTTGAACTTCGGATTACGATTGGATTATCTGAAGGAGCAGTACGCGGGGAATTTATGGGGAGGATTGCTGGGCAACATGGTTGTTTTTGTACCCTTGGCCTTGATGCTGGGCGCAACCATTCTCAGTTCCATGATCGCCAATGTTGAACATGAACAAGGATCATGGAAGCAGCTTCTGGCGCTGCCGATTCCTAGATCGGCTGTGTATCTGGCCAAGTTTCTGTTGGCTTGCGTTCTTCTTATCATCTCGTGTTTGTTGCTAACAGTGGGGACTGTAGGACTGGGGCTGGTGCTCGGCTTCGATGCCGGTGAAATACCTTGGACGCAAGCGATCAAGCTGGGTCTCCTGCCGCTGGCTGGTGCCCTTCCGGTGTTAGCGCTTGAGCTATGGCTCACAATGGTAGCCAAGAATCAGGCGCTTCCGGTTACCCTTGGTATTATTCTCGCCGTAATGGGCCTGTTCTCGCTCAGCCTATCCCCGCTTTTTCCACTCGCATGGGCACAGATGGCCTGGACTGGACCAAATCCGCTCATGTATGCAGGCATGGGTGCAGGCTTGGGGCTCTTGATCATGTTCGTGGGTATGATGCATTTCAGCCGAAAGGATGTGGCCTAGAGTGAGCTTTGCGACAACGTATTTCCGAATTCTGTCCGCCGAACGGTTGAAAATGGGCAAATCCCCCATATGGCTCTTGATCCTGCTGAGTCCATTAATAGCACTGCTCATCGGATTGTTATCCACCCCTTCTGGCCATTGGGGCGTGCTAATGAGCACAATGGTCTTTCTGCACGGGTTGCTCCTGTTACCGATTCTGACCGGAGTATTCACCTCCTTTGTGTGCCGTTTCGAACACGCGGGGGGAGGGTGGAAGCAGATGTTGGTGCTACCTCTTACGCGTACAGGCGTATATGCTGGTAAACTGACCATCGTGCTTTTACTTCTGGCGGGGACTCAAGGATTACTTCTGGGGTCCATTTTGCTGGCGGGTGTGATTCATGGGATAACAGCACCTGTGCCATGGGGATTCATGGCAGGCAAATTGCTGTTGGGGCTGTTCGCTTGTGTACCCCTGGCTGCCCTGCAGCTGTTCGTTTCCTTGGTGTGGAGCAGCTTTGCCGCACCGTTGGCACTGAATTTTGCGCTAACGGTACCCAATATTCTGGTCGTGAATTCTGCCACAGTTGGCCCGTATTATCCATGGGCTCAGCCGATGCTTTTAATGTCGACGGCGGGGAATAACAGCTATAGTCTTCCGCCAGTTGCATCGCTGGGAACGATGCTGACAGTGGTCGGAGGCAGTGCCATTCTCTTCATTTTGATTGGGATCATCTATTTTAGAAAAAAAGAGATTTAAATGACCAGTTACACAGCCTGATCATCCCGTGAGGGCAGTAATCTATAATCCTTCTTAAGCCAATACATGCAAAGACTTATTGTATGTGGGCTTAAGGGGGATTTTTTAACATTCTGATCCAGCCTTTAGGAATGGCAAGTATGAATCATGGATTGTAAGCAAAACGAGACTGGAGTCTGGAAAATATAAAAAGCTGTTTCTAGGCAGGCTTACGTGGTTATTCGAAGGTAGGACCATTTCGTGTAAAACAACTCATTTTAATTGTTAGATGAAGATATAGGCTGAGAAAAGAGGGGTAAGCCTTGGATATGGATAAAACGGAAACCCTAAAGCGTATTATTTTTGAAGGAAGTTCTTACCGATCCTTGTTTTTCAATCATCCCGATGCCATTTATGTAATGGACATCCATGGAAATCATATCGACGCCAATCCCTCGTTTGAGCGGTTATCTGGATATAAAATTGAAGATCTGGCTGGAATAAGCCGTGATCGGATTAGTCCACCGAAAAGTGAACGTTTACGGCAAAAATACATCGGGGATGTACTGGCTGGACATTCAGTCAGTGATTCACTGGCCTTTTATCATAAAGATGGGTCCATAAAATATGCGGAAGTAACCTACATTCCCATAACCGTTGGAGAGGATGTCGTGGGGATCTATGGCATAGCCAAGGATGTAACCGAGATTCTGGAAGTGGAACGTAAACTGAAGGAAACGCAGGAGAAATATCAGATGCTGGCGGATCATGCGCAGGATCTGATCACCACAAGTTCGCTGGATGGCAAGTTACTTTATGTGTCCCCATCCGTATATCCGTTGCTGGGATATCGTCCTGAAGAGGTGACCGGTAAGTTCCTTAAGGATTATTGTTACCCTGGGGACTATCCTGAATTGCTGGAACTGTCCACGAATGGAAATGGTTGCAAGATGCGTGTGCGCCATAAGGAGGGGCATTACATCTGGGTTGAAACACTGGCTAAGCCAGTGGCTGGAGAGCAAGACGAAAGTACACAGATCGTAAGTATAAGCCGTGATATTACCCAGCAGAAGAATACCGAAAGACGTCTTAGAGAAAGTCGTCAGCGGTACAAATCATTGTTCGAACACAATCCGGCAGCTGTATATTCCCTGGATCTGGAGGGCAAGTATAGTGCAGTGAATCGCAATCTGGTCAAAATGCTGGATGTGCCTCGCGGTCAGTTGATCGGTCAGTCTTTCCTATCGCATCTCGATCCATGTGAGGTTCAGAGTGGAAAGGCTTACTTTGAATTGGTGAAGCAGGGGAAACCTCAGCAGTATGAAACGCGGATTGTGAATTCAGGTGGCAGGAAGGTGGACGTGTCCATCCTTAATGTCCCTATTCTTGTGGACCAGGAACTCGTGGGTGTATATGGTATTGTGTCTGATATAACGGAGCGTAAAGACTACATGGAGCGGATTCAGGAGCTTAGTAAACAGCATGCCCTGATTCTCAATTCGGTTACAGAGGGTATTTATGGCTTGGATGCAGATGGCATCACCATGTTTATAAACCCGGCTGCTGCTTCCATGTTCGGCTATGAAGCTGAAGAGTTTGTTAACAAAAGCTCGCATCCGATCATTCATCATTCACGTGCAGACGGCAGTCATTTACCAAAAGATGATTGTCCCATTCATATGACCGTGATGGACGGACAGTGTCGCACGGTTAAGGAGGATGTATTCTGGCGAAAAGACGGAACCAGCTTTCTGGTCGAGTACCAGGTTACACCGATTATCGATGAGGGTCAGATTCGGGGCGCCGTTATTGTATTCAATGATGTGACCGGCGATCGGGAGATTGTACGAGCCAAGGAGACTGCTGAACTTGCTGCACAGGCCAAGTCGGAATTCCTGTCGATGGTCAGTCATGAGATTCGCACCCCGATGAACGGAATCGTGGGAATGACGGAATTGTTAATTAGCACAGATCTTTCGGAGGAACAGCGTGAGTATGCTGAGATTATCCGTGAGAGTGGCGATGCACTGTTGAACATTCTGAATGATATACTTGATTTCAGTAAGCTGGAGTCCGGGAAAATGGCTATTGCCTATGAACCTTTCTCGCTGCGCGAGATGCTAGAACAGGTAGCAGAGCTATTCTCCCCAGGAGCGGAAAAAAAGCAGTTGAAGATACGGTATCGTCTGAATCCTGATATCCCTCAATTTATGGTGGGTGATGCGATGCGCATTCGGCAAATTCTCGTCAATCTGGTCAGTAATGCCTTAAAGTTTACCGATCAGGGAAGCATTGATGTGTCAGTGGATATTATTCATGGCAATCGACCTGAATTGAGTATGCTTGATTTTGCCGTGAAGGATACGGGGATCGGCATTCCAGAGGATAAGCTGGATCAATTGTTCCAGTCGTTCTCTCAACTGCATCCGGTGATTAACCGCAAGTATGGCGGTACAGGTCTTGGACTGGTTATTTCGAAGCGACTCGTGGAGATTATGGGTGGAAGCATCGGTGTCGAGAGTGAGGACGGGGAAGGTTCGACCTTCCGATTCGCCATTCCTTCAACAAGTGTAGATGCGGCTGCAGAGCAATCAGCCCGTCAGTTCAAGGATGATCGAACACGTCAGGGTGACAAGGTGGCGAGGCGTATTCTGGTTGCCGAAGATCACCCGGTGAACCGGAAGATTTTAACGGAGTATCTGGAGAAGCTTGGTTACCAAGCCGATGTATGCTCCAATGGAGTCGAGGCGATCGAGGCCATTTCGCAGAATGCTTATGATATCGTGCTGATGGATCTTCAGATGCCTGTCATGGATGGGCTCAAAGCGACAGACCTTGTACATCGATTAATTCCACAGGAACGAATTCCGGCTATTATTGCCGTAACCGGTAATGCCAAACGTGAAGACAAGGAAGCCTGTTTGGAAATTGGAATGCGTGACTTTATCAGCAAACCAGTCATGCTGAGTGAGTTGAAGCGGGTGCTGCAGCAGTGGGGACCCACAGATGAACCTCAGCTTGCACCAAGCTGAACAATGGATGAGCAGATATATAATAGACAGAGATACAATAATAGGCAGAGATACAATGAATAAGCCAATAGGCTCCTGACTCAGGAGATTATTGGCTTTTGGATGTTTACGATGATTTGATTAGTACATTCGTAGAAGGGATGAATCATACCAAGGTTAGACGATTAATGTTGCCTGACAGTACTTCACAGGAGAGGTCGAATTTCTCGCGCTCGGCTGCATCCAGATTCAGTTCAATAACCTCCTGAATCCCATCCCCACCAATGATGGCCGGAACACCAACGCAGACATTGTGCTGCCCGTACTCTCCATCGAGGATCGCAGATACGGCAATGATCTTGTGTTCATCATTGAGAATCGAACGGGTAATATGCGCAAGTGCGTTACCGATTCCGAATTGAGTAGAGCCTTTACGGGTGAAGATTTCCCATCCGGCATCCCTCGTTTTACGGGCGATATCGTCCAGATCCAGATGTTTGAACCGCTCCTTGTGCTGCTCCAGAATGTGCATAATGGGTTTGCCCCCGATGGTGACATGTGACCAGGCTACGAACTGAGATTCTCCATGTTCTCCGAGAGCATAACCGTGCACACTTCGTGGGTCGATGGAGAAGACTTCGGATAGCAACGTTTTGAGACGTGAGGAATCAATGGAAGTCCCTGTGCCGATGACACGTTCACGCGGAAGCCCGGACAGCTTCCATACCATATAAGTTACTATGTCAACCGGATTGGCTGCAACGACAAAAATCCCGCGGAATCCACTATCCATGATGGGAATGACAATATCTTTGGTGATGGATTCGGCCTCTTCCAAAATGTCCAGACGAGTCTGTCCTGGCTTCGGATTCGCTCCGGCTGTCAGTATAATCACGTCCATGCTACCGCAATCTGCATAAGTGCCTGCGTATACTTTGGTACGGTTGTGAGTGAAGTCCATACAATGGGAAAAATCCAGCGCCTGCGCAACGGCGCGATCATACGTCCGGTCCACCATCATAATTTCCCTGCATATCGATTGATTAATCATGGAATATGCACAACTGGAACCGACAAGACCCGCCCCGATCACCGCTACCTTACCTGATTTGCCTAACACGCCGTTCAGCCCCCATTTACATTGATTTATCCGTTCTTATTGAGTTTTATGTTAAGTATAGTCCTATACTATATGTTGATTCCTACTTCTACGTTACATAAGATAACACAAGGAAAAGCTGTGCGGCAATGATATCCTCTATCGCGGGAGCGTATTGGAGTGGCGGAGTCAATAAAATTGACATGAATAATTCATATTTATATAAAGTGACAGCGTTCGCACCCTTGAAATTCGACATGACAGCATTTATGCTCATTGTCGGATGCAGGGTTATTTTTACGAATAAAAGAACTGACAAATGTTCTTATGAATCCGCAGAAACAGAACAAAACCGCTAAAGGGATCTGTAAAGAAGCTGACGAATACATAGGGACAAGCAAATGAAATGCGTACTTGATCCTGAGACAGGTTGACCCGATCCGATGACAGTTCCAGAAGGGAAACGCTGAAGCCACTACCTTTAATTCACAAAAACTTCATTCCGGGAGGGAATAATAATGATTGAAGAAGCAGGAGCAACGACGGAAACGGCCAAAAGCCTGGGCATTGGTGCCAGTACTCTTCGTAAATATGCGGCTGCACTTGAGGAACAGGGATACCGATTCGAGCGTTCCGCTAACAAATCCAGACTGTTCAAATCGGATGATATCGAGTGCATCGAACGTCTGATGACAGAACTCCGAGAACATAACTTGCCACTGGCAGATGCTGTAGTGACCGTACTGTCTCCAGACCTGCCTGTGATGGCAGTGGAGAGTCCTTCGGAGACAGAATGTGCGGCAACCGTCATGCCAGCGATATTTCCTGAGGAACCTGAACCATCGGTTAATCTGAGAGCTTATGAAGGCCTTGGAAAACTGGTGAGTGAAGTGACGTACGGTGCAGTGGAGCAGCAGGACGATCGGATGCAGCTACTACAACAGCGAGTGGATGAGCTGGAGTTAACACTGCAACATCTGGCGGACACCCATCTTGCTCTCCAGGAGCAGATGGAGAAGCAGCGCCTGTGGATGAATGAAAAGCTGGAAGAGGAGCGGGACCGTGAGTTGGTCACCAATCTGCGAAGCTTCCAGGGAAGAAAACGCAAACCGAAGGGGAGTTCGCTGCGCATGCTGTTTGGATTGCTGCCGAGGAAGCGAAAAGAAGCCTGAGAACCAGGTTCACGCTGATCGTGATTTCGTACAAATAGCTTGATATAATAGGCTCCATACAACAACAAGAAGACTGGCTGCTGCTCTGCTTCTACCTATAAGGAGATAGAGATGAGATCAGATGGCTGGCGTAGGGAGGATCTGTGGAGCTGCGACGAAGCTGGCAAAGACTGCTTGGACTATGGACTGACCGTCCCCGGGGGAAAGGGACGGTGGTTGCCGGGCGTTATACGATACATGAATTGCTCGGCATGGGGAGCTATGGACTGACATACCTATGTATGGATGAACATACTGGTAAGGAAGTGGCTTTAAAAGAATCCAAGCCCAGCAAGGGCAGACTCTCTGCACAATTGCTGGACCGGGAGGCAGACGTGATGAGACGTCTGGATCATCCGGCTATCCCGGCGTTGCTGGAGGCGTTCACCTATCGGGCACGTAGTTACATCGTGACTGAGTATATCCGTGGGGAGACACTGGAACAGTGCATATTTGAGCAAGGCCGCAAATATACGGAACAGGAATGCCTGGAGCTGGTAGGCCAACTGCTGGTGCCCATTGCTCATGTTCATGAGAGAGGATTTATTCATGGGGATGTGCGCATCCCGAATGTCATTTTGCGTAACGGGCATGTACATCTGATTGATTTTGGCCTGGTGCGGCGAATGGGGGAGCCGTTGTTGCCTGAGCTGAAACGCCGAATGCGAGAAGTGCCCGAGCCTGAAGATGAACCGGCTTCGCCTGAGCAAGATTTGCAGGATATCGGTCATTTTCTCTTGTTTATGCTGTACTCCGCTTACGAACCGGAGAAGGGCCGAGAACCTGCCAGCTGGCAGGAAGAACTCAAGCTCACGCCGGATTTGCGCCACATGCTGGAGCGACTTCTGGGGTTACGCCCAGCGTATGAGGGTGGGGCAACGGAGTTACAGGTAGAAATTGAGCGTGTGTTGCTGAAGGTGCGATAAGGAAACAAAATAGGGGTGTTCTGCTGACCGTGAGTACGGCTGGCAGAACACCCCTTTATATTACATATCCCATTATTTTAGCGCCAGTCTGGCTGGTACGAGCAGTTCAGTTTAAATAGAGTAGCACCAGTTCAGCTGGAGCTGTATTTTCTGTTTTTATAGTAACCTGAGCCATGACGGTTATCCCGGTATTTCACATCTGAAGATGAATAGCGTTTGTAACTACGTTTGCCTGAAGAACTGCTGTAACGTTTATATGAGCGTCGATCCGATGAGCTGTTACGCCTACGGTGAGATGAAGATTTAGAATCGAGAAGTTTGCCTATAATCTTTTTGAACATGAAAGTTCATCCTTTCGTCTTCAACTGTTTTAAGCTTATACGTGGCTTTACCGGAGGGGTTTCGATTTTTTTATGGAAAAGTGTATTCATTGGACAAGTCATTGGCGTATAATAGGATGTTGATGATTACACGGAATTTTTTATTTTGAGCGTTTCGCGTTACAATAGAAGACAGGATAAGATTTTAACGGACAAGGAGTAGTTGTAATGATTACGTTGAAGACGAAAGAGCAAATAGAACATATGAAAAAGGCCGGAGAAATTCTCGCCGCATGCCATAGAGAAATCGCGGGAATGATCCGTCCGGGTATCACAACACAGGAGATCGACCAGTTTGCAGAGGCTTTTATGAAGAAAAATGGCGCTACGCCAGAACAAAAGGGATATAACGGATACCAATATGCGACATGTGCGTCGGTTAATGATGTGATATGTCATGGATTTCCGGGGAAATACGCGTTGAAGGACGGCGATATCGTTACGATCGATATGGTTGTGAATCTGAACGGCTGGTTGGCCGATTCCGCATGGTCTTATGCTGTAGGTCAAGTCACTCCTGAAGCACAACACCTGCTGGATGTGACCAAAAAATCTCTGTATAAAGGCATTGAACTAGCGGTGATTGGCAACCGGATCGGTGATATTTCCAATGCGATTCAAACGTATGCGGAAGGTGAAGGCCTGTCTGTTGTACGTGAGTTTATTGGACACGGGATCGGTGAGAAGATGCATGAGGAACCACAAGTACCTCACTACGGCCCGCCACATCGGGGTCCGCGTCTGAAGGAAGGCATGGTTATTACCATTGAGCCGATGCTGAACATCGGTACGTACCGCAGTAAGCTGGATTCGGATGGATGGACTGCACGTACGCAAGACGGAAGTCTGTCTGCTCAGTATGAACATACAATTGCCATCACAGCGGATGGTCCTGTGATTTTGACTGCACAATAATAGCTAAAAGCAGCTACAATGTGACGATATTTGCATATTTCAAGGCGGCCCACGTTTGTGATCCGCCTGTTTCGGTTTAAACTAATAAGAAGTGATTAACACAGAGCCAGTGGTAAGTGATCTCAGCTGACAAGGGATAACCTTGCGTCCACTTGGCAACAAGGAGGTAATTTTGGTGTCTGTAAATAAACAGATCGTACTTGCGTCTCGTCCCGAAGGTGCCCCATCCAGAGAGAATTTCAAATTCATTGATGCACCTCTTCCTGAACCGGAAGCTGGGCAAGTCCTGGTACGTACATTATATTTGTCGGTCGATCCGTACATGCGGGGCCGGATGAAAGATACAAAATCCTATGCTGCACCGTACGCGTTGAATGAAGTGATCAAGGGTGGAGCCATTGGACAGGTTGTGGAGTCTTCGGAACCCAATCTGCGCAAAGGTGATCTGGTGTCAGGAATGTGGGGCTGGCAGCAATATGCAGCAGTGAATACGGGTGATCTTTCTCTGATTGATACCGAAGAGGCACCGATTACAGCTTATCTGGGTGCGCTCGGTCTGACGGGTTTGACCGCTTATTTCGGTATGGAAGACATCGGTAAACCGAAGGACGGCGAGACGGTGGTTGTATCGGGAGCAGCCGGAGCGGTAGGCATGATTGCAGGTCAGATTGGCAAAATTGTAGGTGCGCGCGTAGTCGGGATCGCAGGCTCTGACGAAAAATGCACGTACCTGAAAGAAAAACTGGGCTTCGACGTGGTGTTGAACTACAAACAGGAACAGGATATGTCAGCTGCCATTGAGAGGGCTTGTCCGGATGGCGTGGATGTCTATTTCGACAACGTTGGCGGTGACATTTCTGATGCGGTTTTACGTCATATCAATCGGAATGCACGTATTCCGTTATGTGGTCAGATTTCGTCCTATAATCTGGAGAAGCCGGATATTGGCATGCGTCCACAGACATTACTGTTAACGAACACTGCGCTGATGAAAGGTTTCCTGCTGGGTGATTATGCGAAATCCTTCAAGGAAGGTCGCGCCAAATTGGCGAAGTGGATCAAGGAAGGTCATATCCAGTACGAAGAGAACATTGTGGACGGGTTTGAACAGACGCCAGAAGCCTTTATGGGCCTCTTCTCTGGAGATAATCTGGGCAAGCAGCTTGTAAAAGTTGCAGACCCTGAATAGATCAATTTTTTAACTTGCACATAGCTACAACGAGCATTTTGCATACATCCAAAGAGCATCTTGAATCGAATGATGCAATATGCAGATAACAGGAAAAGACACGTTTTTCGCACGATGAAAGTGCGGAGAACGTGTCTTTTGATTTGCCTGTCAGGATGCAGCACTTGCAACTTCCTTGTAGTGTTTGTACATATATACGCGCCAGCGAACAATCATGCCGAAGGCCAGAAGGAAGAACAATCCACCCGTTTGCGGAATGCTCACATAGCGCTGAATGATTTCATGCAGGATCAGACGTACAGCCAGCAAGCCAAGCAGAATGAAAGCAAAGCTTCGTGAACGTGTGGCAAAGATTTCATCATTAATGCGTTCAAACCGGGTACTGCGAATGAGGGGATACGAGAAAATAAACCAGCCCACGAGCAGTGCGATTAGTGCCCACAGCAGCGGAACATGTGTCTGCGGCACAACAAACATGAGAAACCCCGTGCTCATTCCCAGCGGGGGAATAAGTATTTTGCGAATGGTTACCGGACGGTGGCTGGCTTTCATGCGAATGAAAATGGCAAGCAGGGCCATGACAAGCATACCCAGAGTTGCACCGATCTGCAGGTAAAACGGACTGATTTGAGCCACGTAGAACTCCCTCTTTTCGGAATAATATATGATCCGGACATCCGGATGAAAATGCGAATTACCGGAATTTTCTGTTCCTATTATATCACAAACGCAGAAAGCCGATAGAATGCTTAGTGTATCATTTATCCGTATTCTACATGTAGGATATAATTGAAAAATTTGTATTATTGTACCCTATGTATAACGGTTTATTCGAGTAAGGGAAAATCAGGGCATGAATAAACATTTACGCAGGTATGCCCAGTTCTTCAGTGGACAAAGTTAAACTTTCGTAGAAAGTGTTACATATACGGATAAAGAGGAAGCATCTTTCATGGTTGTAGAATGGTTGGGACCTGTGTTGGAGGTCGGCAGTAATACCTTGGAACAGAGCAAGGAGGAAGACGTTTCATGAATAGAAATCACAGGCCAGTCACGGTATGGACGATGGCTTGCCTGACTGTGGTATCGGTGGTTCTGGTTGTCCCCTGGATTTTGTGGCAATCACAGGCCCCGGTACCACTTAACATCATGATTATCGACAAAAGTGAACCAGACTTGACCTATCAGGGTCATAAGGGACTGGTGTGGCTGTTGAACCAGCAGAAAATTGTACAACAAACAGGCGAACGCTACAGGTATGAGGAAGATTACTACGGTTATGATATCAAAGATGGCGTTTCCTATATTAAGAAGACCTTGCCCGATGAATTGACGGACACAGATCTGATCTACCTGACAGCAAACCAGAATATTTCTTTGTCAGATACGAATGAACGTATACAAGGCAAAATGGATGAAGGTCTCACGATATATGATGCGCAAAAAATTCGTGAAGCTGCATATAAAGGAGTAACGATTGTAGCCGAGTTTAGCGCCCTGTTGAACTCGGCTTCTGATTCGACGAGAGAGCAGATGTATTCCATTCTGGGCATGAAAAGCAGCGGGTGGCAGGCAAAATCAGTATCTAAACTGCAAAGCGCGGATGAAGTACCCCCGAGGGTGCGGATGAGTTATGAGGCTAGGGAGAATAGAAATTGGGCTTTTCATGGAGCCGGTATTGTACTGGTACACGAGGATGGACGGGTGCTTGTACTGGAGAAGGGGCAAGATGTAGAGACAGGAGATATACAACTCGCATTCACACAGAAAGGTGAGGAGTGGAGTGGAATTAAACAGGATAATCATTATAGTAACTGGTTCGACATCATTGTGCCGGAACAAAAAGACTCTGTACTCGCTTGGTATAATACCGATTTGACTGAGAGTGGTCAGCAGAAGCTGGTGAATGCAGGTATACCAGCGGAGTTCGCTGCACTTATCTGTTATGAGGGTTATAATCGAGCTTATTATATGGCAGGCACCTTCGGAGAGATGAAATATTATTCATTCTGGCGCCGAATCAAGGGATGGGATGTAGTTAAAGCGAAACTTACGCCGGATCAAAAAGGAATTCCTGATCTGTTTTACTGGAAGGTATATGTTCCGGTGATGAAGAGTATTTTGCAGGAAGTGCAGGCAGCTCGGCAGCCCTGGCAATAGAAAAACCGTTCCACCAGAGAAGCGGAACGGAGATATACATAGGAAGAGGCTGCAGAGCATCGGCAGCCCTTTTTCCATTGGTATGATGAAGGATCAGCTTTTATGAAGATGGTGCAGTCCATTAAGAAAAGCGGCGACTGCAAGGCGCAAACTTTCGTCTGGATCGAAGTTCATGCCGAAGCCGCCTTGTGCGCCGATGGATGCAAACCCATGACACAGGCTTCGCAAACCACGGACGGCATGCAGTGCTTCCGCTTCGGTTAGAGGATAGGGCTCTAACGTGTGAAGTAGCAAATCTAGCGTAGCCATGCTGGCCGCAACGAGTTGTGGCTCCTCACGGTCTGTGGCGTGGAATGAGGCTTCATATAGGCCTGGATGCTCGCGAACGAAGCCAATATATGCCGCAGCGACGGCCTGAATGGCAACGCCGCCAGTGCGTTCAGCAACAGCCGCGGTTAATGCGTGGCTGAGCTGTTGTACAGACATCAGCGCCAATTCCTGGCGAAGCCCCGGAAGTCCGCTGATGTGGTTGTAGAGCGACGGGGAGCGCACATCCAGCCGCTGGGCCAATGCGGCCAGCGTCAGCGCCTGAAAGCCGTCGCTGTCAGCAAGCTGGGCGGCGGCGCTGAGCAGAGCGCCGCGATCCAGACCCTGCCGGGGGCTCACAGGTGACCCCCGGCAGGGCGCAGCCGCTGCTGTGCATCAGCGGCAGCTGCGCGCATGGCGGCCGCGGGCTGGCGCAGCATCCGTCCGTGGCCTACCGCCAGCACGGACGGGTCCAGCTCCGCCAGACGCTTCGCACTGGTCAGAGCGAGTTCGCGATTCCACGTCGCCAGCGCGGGGAACGGAAAGAGCGGGCGCAGGTGACCGGATACGGCGAGGCCGCCGTGTAGCTGGTACGCGTCCCCAGCGATAAGCACGCGGCTGCGCGTATCCATAAAGGCCATATGCCCCGGCGTATGGCCTGGTGAGGCAATGGCGACCAGCGAGCCGATCTGGTCGCCATCTTCCAGCAGTCGATCCGGACGGGTACGTACAGCTTTGGGTACGCTGCCGCGTACCGGGGTCTGTGGCTCGCCGGGCAGCAGGGAAGCGTCACCGGTTAGCAGCCGGGCATCCCGGCTGGAGATGAAGACTTCTGCTTTGGGCAGCGCATCTTTGAGACCATCTAAAGCACCAACATGGTCGCCGTGGGCGTGGGTCAGAATGATTTTGGTAATCGGTTTGCCGAGGGATTGTGCAGTGGCCAATATCCCTTTAAGACTGAATGGCATACCCGCATCGATAAGAGTTAATTCATCTGCCTCTTCCACAAGGTATACGTTCACAGGGAAGAGTCGTGGAAGGAATGAAATTTGAACGACAGCATGCTCACGAGTAATTCGCATGATAAAACCCTCCTCAAAACTAATGTTGTTAGTATCGTAAACTAATTACATTAGTTATGCAATAGTCATGGATTATTCTTTTAATAAAGAAATTTGAAATAATGATCCAGTTTACAAAAAAAGCGTTTTCAAATTGAGAATAACCGATTATAATAATCACGTAAGCCCTTTCATATGTCTATCTTATTGGAGCCCTTCGCGAAGCGAAAGGCTCACTTTTTTTGTTCTTTTTCCATTGAATGGACTAGGGATATGAGAGGTTGTTTGTGTGTGCATGAGAGAGCTGTATATACTGTTATGATAGGGAAATGAGGTCTTCTGCTCACCAGTAGGCGGAAGTTGACAAACATAACTGTTATTCATATAATAACAGTTATAATGACCTTGGGTTGAAGTTCATCGGTGTTGTATGCCGGGAAGGGAGTAAGTTATGAACAGTGAATTTACCATTGCTGTGCACTGTCTTGTGTTTCTGTCCATGAAAGATGAGTGTATGGCGAATAGTGAAGACTTGTCCCAGAGTGTAGGTACACATCCCGCCAGAGTGCGCAAGGTGCTTAGTGTTCTGCGGAAGCATGGTTACCTGACAACCAAGGAAGGGGCTCATGGTGGATATCTGCTAAGTCGCCCGAGTGAGGAGATCAAGCTTGGAGAACTGTACAGACTTGTAGCTGGGGGGTCACTTGGTCCCAATTGGTGTTCAGGGGAATCAGGGTCACCTTGCGTCGTATCTTCCAATATGCAGGACGTGATGGGGAACATTTATGACGGAGGCGAAGTAGCGCTAAGCGCTTATTTTGATCGTATATCCATTCAGGATGTGAAGCAGCGTATAAGCAATGGGGAAGCATGTACCTTTTCGATGAACGAAATGTCGACACAGGAGAAGCCTGACAGATCAAATTCTGCAACCAATGATCCTTCATGATTTGGCCTTTGGGAGTGTCAGGCAGGGTAGACAGGTTATATGGATTGGACGTTTGCTCCGGTGAGAGATCCGTTGATGATTTCAGGCGATTCCGGGCATAACGTGAACACAGATGGAAGCGATCGTCTGCGCTGATGTTATTTTCGGAAGGTGAGTACTCCGTAGAGTTGATCTCATTTCGCCTTGCGAACATATTGAACTACATTATAAAAATAGAATTTAGGGAGTGGAACACATGTCCAGTGTTGAAAACAATGAAACACTTCGCGTAATTAGCGAACGACACGCTGTGAAAAAGTATGAAACAAATGTTGTAATGCCAGAAGCTGATCTGAACGCGATTCTGACTGCGGCTTCACAAGCACCGTCTTCATGGAATCTGCAACATTGGAAATTCCTCGTAATTGAATCCGAAGCCGACAAAGCCAAGTTACTGCCAGTTGCGTACGGCCAAAGTCAAATCACGGATAGTTCTGTTACGATTGCTGTTCTTGGAGATCTGGAAGCGAATCGCAACACCTTGATCTACGATCACGCTGTTGAAGGTGGAGCGATGACTGCCGAAGTTCGTGACGCATTGGTCGGACAGATCAACGGGGCTTACCAAAGCCCGCAAACGGCTCGTGATGAAGCAATTCGCAACGCATCCTTTGCTTCCCAAAATATTATGCTTGCTGCACGCTCCCTGGGTTACGACACTTGCCCAATCGGTGGATACAACCCACAAAAACTGATCGAAACATTCAACATTCCTGCACGTTACTTGCCAACGTTGTTGATTACTGTAGGTAAAGCTGCACAGCCAGCTCACCCGTCAGGACGTTTCCCTCTGTCTGAAGTTGTGGTTAAAGGTTCTTTCTAAGTCTGATTGTGATTCGATCAGCTATATAGGTATAACGGAAATAGCCGCATGTCCCTCTTGATGGGACATGCGGCTATTTTGCATTCATTTGCATTCGAAAATAGATATGGAAGAAGCCTTTTACTTGGACTGCACAGCTTGTGATTCAGCCTTTCAAGTCATAAGTCCCGCCTAATCCTTACTTCTCAGGCGTTTCCGGGATTTTGGGTGCGTTGAAATTTTCCATGTGCTCAATCGCGTTATACATCATAACGGCAGCTTCAGCACGTGTAATGGTTTCCTTTGGATTGAAGTTGCCATTGGCATCAAGCGTATTAATTTTTAATACCAGTGAACGCTGGATAGCGCCTTGATATTCGGGAGTAAGCTCCTGTTCATCCGTGATATCTACCGGTTTGATGTTAATCATCGGCAGACCGCCCTTGGCTTCAATCCCCTGCATCAAGAAAAGGGTGTATTGTTCCCGAGTGAGTGCCTTGGACGGGTCAATATCATCGGACATTTTGATTCCATTGTATTTGGCGCGAATAAAAGCATCACTGTACCATACGCCATCTTTCACGTGAGAGAAGGAGTCACTTGGCAGTGGTTGTTTGACAAAACGAATGGTGTCCAGATTCAGATCGAGACCATCCGCTATGAGTTGTATGCCTTGAGCAGTGTTTAATTCCTGTTCTGGCTTGAATAAGCTGTCACTCACGCCTTTAATTAATTCATCCTGATGAAGGGCTTCAATTTTATCTGCTCCGGCAATACCTTTAATATCGGTGAACTCGGCTTGAGCCGCGTGAATTGGACCAGCGCTTAGAGAGAGTGTGAGTAAAGCTCCAGCAGTCAATGTAGCCAAAATATTTTTTTTCATTGTAGGTTCGCCTCACTTTTCCAGGGATCATCCCTTTATATAAAAGCTATTTGCCCCTATAGACGACCCTTCTGTTCAAAAGGTTGCTTGAATTTTCCAAGGTCTATTCGAACATGTTCATATCAGAAGGTTTAATATGCTGATGATCTATCCTTTTGATTTATTGCGATAATCCGTGGGAGAACGTCCCATCATTTTGCTAAACAGACGTGAGAAGTAGTAAGGGTCCTTGAATCCAAGCTCGGAGCTGATCTGTTTCACGGTCCAATCGGTAAAATCAAGATATCGGCAGGAATGCTGGATTTTCAGCCGCAGGAAGTAATCGATAGGTGAATGTCCGGTGGCCTGCTTGAACAACTGCGAGTAATGGGGTGCAGACAAGCGGGCATGTGCCGCCAGTTCCTTGAGAGTGACCCCGTGCTCAAGATGCTTCAGCATATATTGCACGGACTGTTCAGCCGCCCGTTTACTGCTTACGATTCCACCATCTGTCCCAGCTTCAGGTGCGTAAGCGAGCATGCCAAGCATATAACCGATAATCTGGGAGGTGTACATCATGGTCTGCATGGAATAACCGGTCTCCAGCGCGCTATAACATTCATGAAAAAGCTCAAGCCATTTTTGGGCTTTGGCGGGTGGCATGGTGGAGGTGCTATGGGCAAGCAGTGGTTCGATATATGAAAAGGCATGTTCTCCGCGCAGATGAATCCAATAGATGCTCCAGGGTTCTGCTGCGTTGGCTCCATAGACATGGGTGACATGTGCAGGAAGTATGACCAGATTTCCTGGACGGACATCATGTCGTTTGCCGCCATCCATCGTATACCAGCCAGTCCCTTGGGCGCAGTACATCAGAATGTGTGACGCACAACCTTCGGGGCGATCGCGGTAATGATGTTCGGCTTCATGAAAGTACCCGATATCGGTAACGTATAATCCGGACGTGACAGGATAGGCTGCGGTCTCTTGCAGCAGCGGATCAGGAAGTACAATGAGTTTTTGCATACAAAATCCGTCGGATTTACGCCGTGTGGGTGGTCTGTTGTAAGGTCTCATACTTTGTATTATGGTCAGAGAAGATAGGGGAGTCAATGCGATATCTGCAAGCGTTAACAGGGCTAGATCGGATTCAGAAGTTCGGGTTATGCGATGTGAAGCAGAAGCCCGTGAATTGGGTAAATACATAACAATGATAAGAATGATATCAAAGAATTTCAATGGAGAAGGAGAGAGTAGAGATATGGAACCGACAGTAACCAATGAGTCTTTTTTCTATACAGGTACGTATGCTTCAGCGGATCAACCGGGTGTTTATCTGTGTGTATTGAATGCGGATACAGGCGAGATGCGTATTGTTAATCATACGGACGGTGTGGACAACCCATCTTATCTGGCTTTATGCCCCGGTGAAAACCATCTATATGTGGCGAGTGAGAAGGATGAGGGAGAGCTGCTGGTCTATCGCAGAGATGCGGCAACGAGTGAGCTGCACTTGATGGATCGAAAGTCAACCAAGGGCGCTTCGCCTTGTTATGTGTCTGTTACAAAGGACGGCAAATGGGTGCTCGCATCCAACTATAGCAGCGGCAGTGTCAACGTATTTCCTGTAGGAGATCAGGGGACGCTCGGAGAGATGAGCGCGCTGGTTGAACACACGGGAAGAGGGTTGAACGATGATCGGCAGGAAGGGCCACACGCACACTCCATTCAGCCAGATCCGTCCGGACAATATGCCGTTGTATGTGATCTTGGTCTGGATCAGATTATTGTATACCGTATGGAGGAAGGTCGTCTGGTTACACATCGGGAGACAGATCTGCCTCCAGGCTCTGGCCCAAGACATTTGGTGTTTCACCCGAACTCGAAATGGGCTTATGTGATCAATGAATTGAACAACACCGTTACGACATTCACATATGATGAGCGCAGAGGAGAGTTTAATACATTGCAGCATAGTTCCACACTTCCAGAAGGACATACCGGAGAAGGGACGGCGGCAGATATTCGCGTATCCCCTTGCGGACGTTTCTTATACGCATCCAACCGTGGCGATGACAGTATTGTTCTGTATCACATCGATCAGGAATCCGGTGAACTGGAAGCGGTAGAGTGGACATCGACGATGGGTCAAACACCGCGCAACTTCAATCTGCTGCCAGGTGGTATTCTGCTGGTGGCGAATCAGGACAGCAACAACCTCGTTGCTTTTCAGATCAATGGAGAGGACGGACGTCTGACGCATAATGGATTCAAATTGGAGATGTCTCGCCCGGTGTGCATTGCTCCAGTATTGTAAGAAACTTGGTATATGTAGTACGAACAGTTGTGATGGCATGTGTAACTATGTGCTGTCACAACTTTTTTATTGTCAGGTATGTTTAATGCACAAGAAGAACACGACTTAACTAATCAGATGTAAAGATTTATAAGAAGATTACTAATTTAGACCTATAGATGGAATATAATGTTTAATTTAAAATGGATATATTAAAGCGCTTACATAAAAGATGGCGCTACAAGGGCATCGGGCTTACCAATTCAATTGGGGAGGCAATGGTTTATGGGAAATCGATCATTGTGGAAGCGTACATGGCGGACAGCCGGAGTATCGCTGCTAAGCGCCGCGTTGTTGGTTACTTCGCTTGGCTTGGGTAACACGCCGGTAACACACGCAGCGGGTGCAAGGCAGATGGAATTTCTGGACCGCGGTGTGGTAGCTGTGAAGACCGGGACAGGAGTGTTTGTCAGTTGGCGGCTCTTGGGTACGGAAGGTTCGAATGTATCGTTTAATGTCTATCGGGATGGAACTAAGGTGAACGCTTCACCTATAACCAACAGCACCAACCTTCAGGATGCAAGCGGGACAAGCAGTTCCAAATACACGGTTCGCGCTGTAGTCAGTGGAACGGAGCAGACCGCTTCCGCAGCAACGAGCGTATGGGGTAACAACTATCTGTCTGTGCCGCTGAGTGTACCCGCGGGCGGTACAACGCCGGATGGTGTCGCTTATACGTACAGTGCCAATGATGCCAGCGCAGGGGATCTGGATGGTGACGGGCAGTATGAACTGATCGTGAAGTGGGACCCCTCCAACTCCAAAGATAACTCTCAAAGCGGTTATACCGGGGAAGTGTTCATCGATGCCTACAAATTAAACGGAACACGCCTGTGGCGGATTAGTCTGGGCAAAAATATTCGCGCGGGTGCTCACTACACCCAGTTCATGGTGTACGATCTCGACGGTGACGGCAAAGCCGAGGTGGCGATGAAAACAGCCGATGGCACACGGGATGGCACGGGCGTAGTCATTGGTGATGCAAGCAAGGATTACCGCAATTCCAGCGGCTATGTATTGTCTGGACCGGAATTCCTGACGGTTTTCAATGGGCAGAACGGCAAGGCGCTCTCTACGGTGAACTATGAACCGGCGCGTGGCAATGTATCGGATTGGGGAGACAACTATGGCAACCGAGTGGATCGTTTCCTTGCAGCCATTGCTTATCTGGATGGGGAACGCCCAAGTCTGGTCATGGCACGTGGGTACTATACGCGTACCGTGTTGGTGGCTTATAACTGGCGGAATGGACAGTTGACTAAACAATGGACTTTTGATTCGAATACATCCGGCAATTCGGGTTATGCTGGGCAGGGTAATCATAATCTGAGCGTGGCAGATGTAGATGGAGATGGCAAAGATGAGATCATCTATGGTGCCATGGCGGTGGATGACAACGGAAATGGTTTATACACGACAAGGCTGAACCATGGCGATGCGATGCATCTGAGTGATCTGGACCCGGACCGCGCCGGGCTTGAGGTATTCCAGGTCCATGAGACACCTTCCAATGCCGGGGTGGAGTTCCGCGATGCGCGTACAGGACAGTTAATCTGGGGAGTTAAAACAACGAAGGATATCGGACGCGGCATGGCAGCGGATATCGATCCACGATATAAAGGCGCTGAAGTGTGGGCAGACGGCAGTCTGTATACAGCCAAAGGACAGAAACTCGGGACAACCCTGCCTTCCTCTACGAATTTTGGCATCTGGTGGGATGGGGATCTTCTGCGAGAATTATTGGATAGCAACCGGATCGATAAGTGGGATTATGCCAACAGCACAACTGTGAACCTGCTCACCGCATCCGGCGTTTCTTCCAATAACGGAACGAAGTCCACACCGAATCTGCAGGCCGACCTGTTCGGGGACTGGAGAGAGGAAGTGGTATGGCGGACAAATGACAGTTCGGCGTTGCGGATCTATACCACAACAGCGGTTACGGACAAACGCATATACACGCTGATGCATGATCCGGTGTACCGTCTTGGTATCGCTTGGCAAAATGTAGCCTACAATCAACCGCCGCACACCGGATTTTATCTGGGAGAAGGCATGAACACACCTCCGGTACCGAATATCCGGTATGCGGGCAGATAAAGGAAACGGATAAGGGGATGGGTAAGGGACTACAATCCCATCCAATTCATCTTTCAGATACACAGTGAATGTTGGATTCGCTGAAGAGGAACAACGGACGTTCGTTCGGTTGTTCCTATTTTTTTGACTATGATAAAGAAACTCGGTAAAAATCGGAAAAAACGTTTGACAGGTATATGTGCTGCCTTTATTATACGTATATAACTTACTAAACAGGTAGGAATAATAAATTAAACTAAACAGAATAACGTTCTCACCGTATAGACGGAGGAACACCGCAGCGCATCGTTTTTGAATGAAGCATACACGGCCTTGGGTCGGCATGACTTTATGAGGGAGGAGTGCGCGGGGGTTCCTCCGTCTTTTTGTTTTTTTTTCGGTGCGTTCCATGCTGTTCAGCCTGTTAAGGTAGTCATGCAGATCCATTCGGGGGGAGTGTTATCTATGAAAAAGAGAATTCATAAAGGTATTCTGGTTGGTCTGGCACTGGTGTTAACAGGGGTATTGGTAGCATGCGGCTCGGAAAACGGCGGGCCCAGTGCAGCAGGAACATCGGGGGGAGCGGAAGGTGGTACGGAAGGGGCCAAGGCCATCGAGCTGCTGAATGTTTCCTATGATCCAACGCGGGAACTCTACGAGCAATATAACAAAGCGTTTGCGGCGCATTGGCTGAAAGACAAAGGCCAGGAAGTGACAATCAAGCAGTCTCACGGCGGTTCAGGCAAGCAAAGTCGCTCCGTCATAGATGGTTTGGATGCGGATGTTGTTACGCTGGCATTGGGATATGATATCGATGCAATAGAAGATAAAGGTCTGATCAATACGGGGTGGCAGGGCAAATACGAGCATAACAGCTCCCCATACACATCTACGATTGTATTTTTGGTACGCAAAGGCAATCCGAAAGGCATCAAGGACTGGGATGATCTCATCAAAGGGGACACCCAGGTGATTACACCGAATCCGAAAACGTCCGGCGGTGCGCGTTGGAACTATCTGGCGGCATGGGGATATGCGCTCAAACATAACAACAATGATGAAGAGAAGGCGAAAGCGTTCGTTGGAGAATTGTTCAAACATGCGCCTGTATTGGACTCGGGTGCTCGCGGATCTACCACAACGTTTGTAGAGCGTGGTATCGGTGATGTACTGCTTGCCTGGGAGAATGAAGCTTTCTTATCGGTAAAAGAGCTGGGGCCAGACCAATTCGATATTGTTGTGCCTTCGATCAGTATCCTGGCTGAACCACCTGTAGCGATCGTAGATAAAAATGCAGACAAAAAAGGTAGTCGTGAAGTGGCGGACGCTTACCTAAAATACTTGTACAGTGAAGAGGGACAGACGATTGCGGCTGAAAATTATTACCGTCCAACACTGGACAGCGTGAAGGAAAAGTTCAAGGATCAGTTTCCTGAGCTTGAGCTGTTCACATTGAACGATGTATTTGGGACATGGCGGGATACCCAGGCCAAACATTTCAATGATGGCGGTATCTTCGACCAGATCTATGTTCCAGGCAGCTAATGGTTTGGATGGGGAGAGCATCGTGTGAACAGGTAAGCGGCCAACCAGCCTTACCGGCTGAAGGCAGAGAGGATGAACGTGCATGAGCAAGGTGATGGTGGCCCGGAGTCGTACACTGCCGGGATTCGGATTAACGATGGGTTACAGTGTGCTCTACCTGAGCCTGGTTGTACTTATTCCACTGACTGCACTGTTGTTTAACTCTACAGGACTGACATGGGCAACCATGATTGAGGTTGCGACCAATCCGAGGGTGCTGGCTTCCTTCCGGGTCAGCTTTCTGACCGCAGGTGCAGCGGCCCTGATTGATCTGGTGCTCGGGCTACTTTTGGCATGGGTGCTGGTCCGGTATGAGTTCCCTGGCAAAAGGTTGTTTGATGCGGTCATTGATCTGCCTTTTGCCTTACCGACTGCGGTGGCCGGGGTTGCCCTTACTGCGATATATGCCGGAAATGGTTGGATTGGGCAGTTTGTAGAGCCTTTGGGCATCAAGCTGGCTTATTCCCAGGCTGGCATTACCCTCGCGCTGATGTTTATCGGCATTCCGTTTGTGGTGCGTACGGTACAGCCGGTGCTGGAGGAACTGGAGGCTGAGGTGGAAGAAGCCGCAGCCACGCTGGGCGCAGGAAGATGGCGGATATTCCGTACGATTCTGCTGCCGGATCTGATTCCACCCCTGCTGACCGGGTTCGCTCTGGCTTTTGCCCGGGGCATCGGTGAATATGGCTCCGTTGTATTTATCTCAGGCAATATGCCGATGAAAACGGAGATTGCGCCCTTACTGATCATGGCCAAGCTGGAGCAGTTCGATTATGCGGGTGCTACAGCTGTAGCTTTGCTGCTGCTTCTGGTCTCTTTCATCCTACTTCTGATCATTAATTCCTTGCAACGCTGGAGCCGAAAGGCGGGCAGAGCATGATCATGGAGCATTTCGCACCGCTTGCAGCTCTCAGCGGGCGGTGCCCCGCTGCATGTCAACGGTGGTTAGCCACATGATGGATTAAGGGTGCGACGTCAATTACCCAAACCGAAGGAGGTGCAGTGTATGGCGGGTTCCATTCCACTGAGCCCTGTTCCACCCGTACGAACCGGCCCCGGATCTAACCGTGCAACGTCGGAAGCTCCATGGGTCAAATGGCTGTTGATTGGATTGGCAAGCCTGGTGTTATTGTGGCTGCTTATTTTACCGTTGGTGATTGTGCTCATGGAGGCGCTGAAGCAGGGCTGGGGTGTCTATATTGCGGCCCTGACTGAGCCGGACGCCATGTCTGCACTGAAGCTCACATTATTGGTTGCGGCGATAACGGTACCGCTTAATACGATATTTGGTGTGGCAGCTGCATGGGTTATTACCAAGTTCCAGTTCAAGGGCAAGGGATTAATGATCACACTGATTGATCTTCCCTTTTCGATCTCGCCTGTGGTGGGCGGGTTGATCTTTGTATTGGTCTTTGGTTCGAACGGGTGGTTTGGGCCATGTCTGGCAGAGCATGAGTTCAAAATCATTTTTGCGCTACCAGGCATTGTGATTGCAACGTTGTTTATTACTTTCCCCTTTGTGGCGAGGGAACTCATTCCACTGATGGAGGATCAGGGAACCCGGGAAGAAGAAGCGGCCGTTACGCTGGGTGCTTCCGGATGGAGAATCTTCTGGGATGTAACACTGCCCAACATCAAGTGGGGACTGCTGTACGGTATTATTCTGTGTAATGCCCGTGCTATGGGTGAGTTCGGAGCGGTATCTGTGGTGTCGGGTCATATCCGTGGGGAGACGAATACGCTGCCACTGCATGTCGAGATTTTGTATAACGAATATCAATTCTCAGCTTCGTTTGCCGTAGCTTCGCTGTTACTCATATTGGCTCTCGCCACGTTGCTGCTTAAGAGCTGGCTTGGACACAAAGCCATTTCTGAAACGTGATGCGAGGCTTCAAAGTCCGTGCTCAATATAGGGTATCGGTGATGGTTTGGAATAAAGATGGGTGATGTCTCATAAACATAAAAATTCGGATTGACAGCTACTGGAAGCCCTGATAATGTATAAACCAAGTATATAGGTTGGATAAGAATGATTTATAAATCGGTTGGATGACAGCGCATCTAGGATTATAGCGGGCAGCAGCCCGAGAAGAGGAGGCGGCTCTATGGCTAAGCCGTTAAAAGTGGATGAGGTATGGATGGACCGAATTGCCGGACAGCTGAATGACATGGAGTTTGGCTCACTGCACATCGTAGTACACGAAGGTCAGATTGTGCAGATGGAGCGTACGGAACGCAAGCGCTTTGAAAATACGCCCTCAGGCAGCGCCTCCAAATCCGGCAGCACTGCACGAAGCAGTTCAGCTCGCTCATTGCGCGGATCGAATGCGAGTGTGAAGGGATAGAATCAGGAAACCAATATCAGTCTGTATTGCGCTTGTCACACAGGGCATAGATAGAATCATAAGGTTGGCATGATGAACAATTCGTAAATTACAGATACAGAGAGAAGCCGGCACAGGATGCCGGCTTCTTTTTGATGCATGACGTGAAAGCTGTAGCATGACGTAAAACAACAACCTACGGCATACAACTGTGGTCAGAAGATTCACTTTTCTGATTATGCTCCTATCTGCGAGGTGTATGGTGGTTTAGTCCCGCGTCAGTTTGTTCCTCCACATGCGTATCGCTTCTACGGTTCATGTCCTCGTCCGCTTCGGTATGCCCTGCGTACGGGCGATCACTGCGAGAACGGGTTCCGGTAAGTCCAAAACCCGAGGTGAATAAAATCAGCTGTAATCCAAGGGCATAGGGAGCAGTCACGAGTCCAACCAGATGAAGCAAGGAGCATAGCGCAATCAGCAAGGAGAGCGTTTTGGTTATCGTCGCACCCGGGTTACTCTGACGTGGACTGGCCCAGAGAAGATAAGCATAGAGTATGGTGATCATCAGTGAAACCATGCGAATCCACGGTAAGACGCTCTGCCATGAATCCACAGACACGTCCAAGATACGCTGACGGAACACCAAGTCTGCCGCCAGAACCCCTGTGGCAACCAGCGCTGCTGGTTCGGCTAAAGGTCGAAGGACAGTCCAGACCGCTTTGCCCCAGTGATCCGCATGAGAGTCACGGCTGAGTTCATCCGATAACGCTGTACACTCTCGTTCCAGTGCTTTGTGCATCAGCCCGAGCCTGGCAGGATCATGTTCCTTGATACATTCACGGATCTGGTCCTGTAGCTGGGGGGAGAGGCAAGATGCAGCCTTGCAGGCTAACATTGCAGTTAACAGATCATTATGTTCATGTTCCGTCCGTTCGTATTTCCGATTTTCCTGGATGGTGAGTTGTCCCAAGAGGGCTGTACTTATGTATAATGTATCTCGTATCCTTCGCATTCGCCTGTCACGGCTACGGCGAACTTCAGTGGCAGACCATATGTATATCCCCAGAAGCAGAGCCATGATCCCAAACAGCACAGCCACAGCACCTGAGCGCGATGTTAGATCTTCAATCCAACGTTGAAACACACTTCATCCTCCTTTGCATCAACTTAACGTATCATGAAACACGCTTTACGTAAGCTATCTCTCACTATTACACAGGAAGTAGATGAATTCAAGCAGAAAGGGGTACAAAGTCCAGAACAACAGGTAATCATAGATATTGCATCAAAAATTGGTGGATGGATATCAGAAGATGAGTTATTAGTTAGTGACCAAGTTAAGATTAAAGAGAGGGTATCTCACTAAATATATATAACCGATAGTTTTAAAAAGTTAGTTGAACAACAGCTTATATTCCCCCGTGTTAATGTTGAGATCTTGGCATAAGGCTACGAGATCAGAAATTTAATTCTATTTGTCCAAAAGGACGAAGCCAAAGTAATTGGAGTAAATGAGTTTCTACGTTAAGAATATTAGAAGGAAGACTAGAATTGACTAATCTGGATTAACTAGCGAGGGTGGGGAAATGAAAGTATATAAGTTTCAACATGATGTAAAAGCTAAGGTACTAGCAGGAGTGGAAGATGATCATCACCCAATTAATAGTGATTTCCACGGTCAATCCAAAATAAAAGGATGGACAACAATAAGTTTAGAAACCCTTTATAAAAAATCATACAAGGATTTTCCGAAATACCATATCGGTAAACCTGTGGTCTCAAAAAGAGTTAAAGAGATGATGGAGAAAGAGAGTTTATTAACGAGCGAAGTAGAATTTTTGCCAATAACGAATGATAATATGGAATTGTTCATACTAAATGTTACTAATATATTGGACTGTGTTGATTATAACCGTTCCGGTATAGATCGATTCAAAGACGGATCTTGGTTTCGTTTTAACAAGCTTGTATTCGATCCTGCCAAAATACCGGATGGGACGTGTATGTTCAAGATTAATGAAACTCCTGGTGTGCAGGTCTTTATTACGGATAAATTCAAAGAGTGGATTGAGGAGCATAAGTTCAAAGGGCTTAACTTTTCCGTGATATATGATTCTGATTTTACAGAGGAAATGGAAGCAGAACAGCAGCATTTATATGATGCAGCTCTTGAAGAGATTGAACGAAATAAGGGAGAAGAGTATTCCTATGATGATGCCCGTGAACTTGTAGATCAGGGAGAAACCATGGCCAGCGGCCCATGGAAGATGCAATTGGATGATCAGGGACGGCTATGGCACGGTCAGTTGCTTAAAGATCTGTCTTATCAATGGTTAAGACCTATATATATCCCCCCTGTGCTTCTGTTAAAGTTTTGGCATAAGGTTAACAGATTAAAAGAATAATTTAGTTTAATGGAGAGGGGATTATTTCATGGATCATGTGAATATTGAACACACACTACCCGCAGCAGTGGAGTATCTAGCCCTGCGGCAGATTGCCGGCCTTAGTCCGATGAGCAGGGAAGGGGCGGAGATTGGACTACCGAACAGTCTGTTTGCCGTATGTCTGCGTGAAGAGGATGTGCTGGTAGGTATGGGGCGAGTTATAGGGGATGGCGGTTGTTTCTTTCAGGTCGTCGATATTGCTGTACACCCGGATGTTCAGGGGATCGGTTATGGCAAACTAATCATGGGTGAAATTATGAATTATCTGCGTGAAGCTGTGCCTGCTCGTAGTTTGGTCAGTCTGCTCGCGGATGTTCCGGCTGATCGCCTGTATGCTCAATTTGGATTTGAATATACCAGCCCGAAATCGGAGGGCATGTGGTGGAGGCAGGGAAAAGACGGACCGAATGCATAACGTACAGAGTTACAAGGCATGGTTTACAAGTGTGAACAGACGGTTTAAGATGGCGTGAGCCGTTTAAGGTTATATTAAAGGGATTAAGTATTACAATAACGGTACGTTTGTTTGCATTGGAGTAATGGACGAATATAAAGGAAAGAGGGATTTGATATGAAAGTTGCTATTTTTGGAGCAACCGGAGCCATTGGCAAGACGATATTGTGGGAGTTGATGGATCGTGGGCATGAAGTAACAGCGGTGGTGCGTGACCCGTCGAAGATTGAGATGGTGCATGAACGCTTGCGTGTGGAACAGGGAGATCTGCTTAACCCGGATCAGGTGGCTGATTTTGCAGCAGGCCAGGAAGCAGTTGTGAGTGCGTATGGACCGAAGTTCGGTGCAGAAGAAGAAATGCTGGAAGTGACACGCTCATTAATTGAGGGTGTGCGTCGTGCAAAAGCAGGACGTCTGGTCGTGGTTGGCGGAGCGGGAAGCTTGCTGACTGATTCCGGTGAGATGCTGATGGACACGCCAGGGTTCCCGGAAGAAGTCAAGCCACTGGCGAAGGCTCATGCAGACGCGTATGAGCTGATTGCAGCATCGGATATTCATTGGACCTACATGAGCCCTGCAGCTACGATTACAACCGGAAGACGGACAGGCCTGTTCCGGGTTGGCATGAGTCGTGTAATCACTGATGATCTTGGGGAGAGTTCGGTTTCTGTTGGTGATTTTGCAGCGGCTTTAGTGGATGAACTGGATGATCCGCAGTTTATTCAATCCCGGTTTACAGTGGGTTATTAAGACTCGTCAGGCAAGAAGCAAGGCAACACAGGCAGAGGATAACAGGTTCGGAAGAGATCGCAATCTGGCTGCGAAGTAAAAGAAGTAGGTAAACTATACGACTGGCGAATGGTGGATGTCACCGGGGAGGGATGAACGTTGTTTATCGTAACCGCTGAACAGATGAGAGCTGTAGACGAGCATACTATTCACAAGCTGGGCATTCCTGCGGCCAGTCTGATGGAGAATGCAGGCAGAGTGATTGCTGAGGAAGTCATTCGGCTGTGCCGGGAAGTTGGAATGAGGGACAGAGTGGAACAACCGAGGCGTTGGGAAAATGGTGCTGATTCCCGGGCGCACACCGGGCCCGGGGATTGGCCTGAACGGGGTGGCTCCATCACCGCCGATCCGGCGCTGGTGATGGAGCAGCCCAGCAATCAGCAGTGGTACATGCTGATCGGTAAGGGCAATAATGGCGGCGACGGGCTGGTTGCGGCGCGTCATCTGCTTGAAGCGGGGCTTGGCGTGACATTGGTTTACGCCGATGCCCCTGAGTCACTGCAGGGCGAAGCCGCAGTGCAGCGGGATGCCGCCGCGAAGCTCGGCATCCCTGCTCTTGTCCACGGACGCGAAGCCGTGGACTTCAGCCGGTGCACAGGCATCGTGGATGCGCTGCTGGGCACCGGCTCGCGGGGAGCGCCGCGGGGAGCTTACGCGGCGCTGATTGAGGCGGCGAACGACAGCGGCAAGCCGGTCGTGTCCGCCGATGTGCCGAGTGGGCTGGATGCCGACACCGGGGAGATATACACGTCCTGCATTCAGGCCCGGGTGACCGTATGCCTCGCGCTGCTCAAGCGCGGGCTTGTGCAGTACCCGGGGGCTTCCGCCGCGGGGCGCATTGTGGTGCGAGCCATCGGCATTCCCACGCGGCTTGCGCCAGAGCATGGCCCCTCTGTCCGTCTGCTGACGGAAGAGGTGCTGCGCAGTGCGCTGCGCGTGGACACGAGCCGCCTCCGGGCACCGGACGGCCATAAAGGCACCTACGGCCACGTATTGTTGGCCGCAGGCAGTCTGCCGATGAGCGGCGCAGGCTTGCTCTCGGCCAAGGCCGCGCTGCGCGCAGGCTGCGGGCTCGCCACATGGGCGCTGCCCGCGGCACTGCTGCCGCATGTCATCGGCAGCGTGCCCGAGCTCATGCTCGCTGCCGCCGATGGCGACAGCGGCGAATGGAACGCGGCTTCCGCAGACGCCGTGCTGCGTCTCGCGGAGAGCCGCGACGTGCTCGCGACCGGCCCGGGCCTCGGCCGCTTCAAGGGCGACACAGACTGGCTGCGCCGTCTGTGGCAACACACGGATCGCCCGCTTGTCATCGACGCGGACGCCCTCAACATGCTCGCAGACGTCGGCCCACATGGGCCCCGCGACTGGGGCCAGCGAAGTGCGGCGACCATCCTCACGCCGCACCCCGGGGAGATGGGCCGACTGCTGGGCATGTCGACCCCGGAAGTGCAGCGTGACCGCATTGGACACGCTGCCAGGTACGCCCGCGAGCAGGGCGTGACCCTTGTGCTCAAGGGAGCACGAACGGTCATCGCAACGCCTTCCGGCGAGGCGTACATCAACACCACGGGGCACGCCGGCATGGCGACTGGCGGTGCCGGAGACGTATTGACCGGCATCATCGCCGGTCTGCTCGCCCAAGGGCTCAGCGCGGAGCAAGCCGCCGCGTTCGGCGTATATCTCCATGGACAAGCTGCCGAGCGAGCCGCGTTGCTGCGCGGAGACCCAGCTTCACTACTGGCAGGGGATATCATCGACGTGCTGTGATCTGACGACAGAGTAGCCTTCTTTGTTTGCTTAGTTCTGCACCTGTTCATCTGTATGCGCATCAAACGGCACATCATACTTCACCGAACAACAAGCACAAGACCTGCGTTTCTCCCAACCGGGGGAAACGAGGTCTTGTGCTTGTTGTTGTTTTATTTTTTTCTATCGGTATAAAAACGTCCGATGTTCTGATCCCTGAATGAAGACTGTGACGACGAACGCAAACGGGAGGTATAGGGTCCAGCTACAGACGGAAGCGCTGAAGCTCCTCATGCATTTCCGTACTGATGTCTCGTAAAGACTTGACCTTAATACTTGCTTCTGCAAAGGAACGTTGTTGTTCCGCTGTGGAAGCTGTAATCTCTTCACTGCTGGCGGCCGACTGCTCGGTAATGGCACTTATATTTTCGATGGCCTGCTGTACCTGTGCACTAAGTTCGCTCGATTGCTGCATATCATCTGCAAGCTGGTGGATGCCTGTGCTAATCCGCTCCACACTCTCGCGAATGGCAGAGAAAGATTCACGGGTTTGCCCGGTGGCTTGCTCCTGTTCGCCAAAGAGCTGTTTGCTCTGTGCCACAGAGTTCTTCACCTTATCCATGGAAGCTGCAATCTCACCAACAGCTGCGTAGATATGCTTTACGGATTGCGCGGACTGTTCAGCGAGCTTGTTCACCTCACCCGCAACAACAGCGAAGCCACGTCCGGCTTCTCCCGCACGAGCAGCCTCAATGGAGGCATTTAACGACAGAAGGGTCGTCTGTTTGGCAATCTCCGACACATATCCTGTCATCGTTGTAATTCTTGCTGCACTTTCTTCCAGTTCCAGTACCGTTTGTTCCACTTCAGACATCGCCATACGATTCACTTCCGCCAGGCGAAGTTGTTCCTGTACGGCTTTGTTTCCTTCTTCAACCGTACTCAACACTGCGCTGCCATCGATTGCCGATTGGGAGGTTGCCTGAAGATTATTATTGAAGGTGAGCTGCATCTTGTCCACGACCATCACTGTTTCGCTCAGATCCTCAGCGATTTTCTGACTGCCGATGGATAGCTCCTCGGTGGTGCGGGACACTTGCTGTACAATGGCTTGCATCGTATCGTTGCCGCGATCAATATCCTGTGCCATGACATCGACACGATTTCCTGCCGCGCCAATGGATTGAATGATCGTTCGTATGTTGTCCGTCATGATGCGGAATGAACGATTCAGATCATCCAGCTCATCTTTTCCCCGGGTATCCGGAAGCTGCTGGGTTAGATCACCATCTGCGATTTTTCCTGCGGCTTCTTTCAGCGTGCGAATACGCCGTGCGATCTGACGTGAAGTATACGTATTGAACAACATAACGGCGACGAGCAATACGATTGCTCCACCCAGAGCGACTTGCCACGTCTGCTGGATGTTACGCTCCAGATCGACCGTATATTGATCATACCGATCTCGGGTGATCTCATCCAACGTATAGATATCATTCTGTATGCCTCGAACCCGTGTGCTATATCGTTTTGCTTCTGCACTTTCCATCGCTGTCATGGCTTCGGTGGCTCCCTGATGAAGAGCAGTCAGTTTCGTCTGGATGGCCTGAATGAGCTGAAGCTGCTGATCCGTTTCGAGCAATCCGCCCGTAAGCTCCTGAATCATCGATTGGCCTCCGTCCAGCAAGCGGATTACGGCGTCCTGATTCCCGGCTGTCATGGAGAATGAAAATACATCGAGAGCTTGTTGTGTCTGAATCTGATTGGCATTCAGCTCACTAACCTTGAGCATGGCAGGTACCAGGTTTTGATTCTTGGCATTCATGCCGAGTAATTCCGTAATGATATAAGCTACTAATGCAAGGCATAGAAGTAGTGAGATCAAAGCGTTGAGTATCAATTTCCCCTGTAGTTTCATAAGCGTACCTCCTCGAACCCGATAGTTTATGGATTAAGTGTAATTTTGATTTTGCCGGATGAGATCTGTGTTTTCAGATCCTCGAAGGTTTGCTGTTGTTCATCACTGAGCGTGATGTTATGTAGAGCAGTCAAGCCTACGGAGTTCTCAGCCAGACCTTCGACAATTTCCTTTTGAGGGAACGTATGATTGTTCTTAATGAACGTGTTAACGGCGTTATAGATGGAGACATCCACATTTTTCAGCATGGACGTGAGGATCGCCTTTTCCGCCAAAAAGAATTGATCGGTATCTACACCGATGGCGTATTTTCCTAATTCCTGAATCTCTGTAAGCGCACCAACGCCTGTGAGTCCAGCAGCCACGTAAATAACGTCAGCACCCTGTTTCTGGATCATCTCCACTGCAATCTGTTTCCCCAGATCGGCATTCCCGAAGTCTCCAGCATAGACAACATCAACCTTGGCATCCGGTTTGACGGCCTTGACACCTTGTTCGAAGCCCTGCTCGAAATTGCGAAGGACCGGAATATCTATTCCACCCAAAAATCCTACATGATCTTCCTTTGTGGCAAAACCGGCAATAATGCCTGCAAGATAGCTTCCTTCTTCGGCTCGGAATGAAATAGAAGCAATATTGGACAGCTCGGACTGACTGTCAATCATTAAAAATTGCTGATCGGGATATTTGGTAGCAACCTTCTCCATATCCGATTGGACCACATCGCTCAGACCGATAATCAAGTCGGATTTGGCTTCTACCAATTGCTCAAATGCAGCTTCAGCGGTTAAATCCTTGCTGGGCTCACGGTAGTCAAATATAATGCTCTTCTCGTTTCTGGCCTGAACCAGCCCATCAAAAGCGGCGTCATTGAACGAGCGATCACCCAAGCCAACTTCAGTAAGAACTATACCTACTTTTGTTCTTGTGTCTGTAGCCGTTGTTGTATTATTGGCTGAACAAGCTCCCAGGCTCAGTACCATTAGGATCAGAATCATGGTGAGTCCTGCGCGGATGTACTTGTTTGTTTTCATGTGTTAAACCCTCATTTCTGTAATAGCATTTTGCTGATTGAACTGTTCTCCCGGTTTTGGGGAATTGCGCACACGATGGATGACACGTGCAGTGAGTATTTCATCATATTTATATCGGACAGGGGGAGGCTATATATTATGGCAAATGATGAAAATTTACGAAAAATGATATTAAATTCATGAATTATACATTGCATTTACATTTATTGGTCAAATGAAAGTAGATGCAACTACAATGGGTTGTTTGCAGATGTGAAAAATGAAAAAAAGCAAAGGAGAGATTAGATAAGCCATCTCTTCTTTGCCTTTAGATTAAGTCGGTTGCGTACAAAAATTTCACCTCATGTGTTTTTCCTGCTGTTGGTGTTCATCGCCCGATCAAAATGTATAAAAAACGCTGTGATAACGATACAAAGTGGCTTCCGGGTTTCCTGCGGGTTACCATGCTGCTATGGAGCCATCTGCCCGGCTTTCCGTGCCGCCACACAATACAGCGCTGTTCGAATCGCGCCAGATAATCTGGCCGCGTCCAAACATGGACGGATCAAGCGCTATTTGAATATCATGTCCTTTGCGGGCGAGTGCCTGTGCAATATGCTGAGGAAAGCTCGGCTCCACGAGAATCGTTCTGCCCTTCGTCCACTGCCAGCGCGGAGAATCTAGTGCGGCCTGTGGATTCAGGTGGAAATCAATCGTATTCATGACCACCTGCACATGGCCTTGTGGCTGCATGAAACCGCCCATCACACCGAAGGGCCCAACCGCTTCATCGCCGCGTGTGAGAAAACCGGGAATAATCGTGTGATACGTCCGTTTGCCCGGCTCCAGTGCATTGGCATGATCCGGATCAAGCGAGAAGTTATGCCCCCGGTTTTGCAGGGCAATGCCTGTTCCCGGAACGACCAGCCCGGAGCCAAATCCCATATAATTGCTCTGAATGAAGGAAACCATGTTGCCTTCACCATCTGCTGTAGCGAGGTAGACCGTTCCACTTGCCCGCGGATCGCCTGCTTCAGGTGAGCGTGCAGTATCTCCGATGAGCTTACGTCGTTCTTCTGCATATGCCTCGGATAGAAGTTCCTCCACAGTCACGCCCATCCTGCGTTCCTCGGTAATATATTTCTCACCATCGGCAAACGCCAGCTTCATGGCTTCCAACTGCTGATGGTATGCCTGAACGGATTCTTTCTCGTTAAAATCAAAACCCTTCAGCAGATTAAGCGCCGCCAAGGCAATTAGTCCCTGACCGTTCGGTGGAATTTCCCATACATCATATCCGCGATAGGAGACGGAGATTGGATCAACCCACTCGGGCTGGAATGCTATTAAGTCGTCTTTGGTCAAGTAACCGCCGTGCTCTGCCATAAAAGAATGAATACGCTCCGCAAGTTCACCTTCGTAGAAGTCTCGCGCTCCGCTCTCGCCAATTCGGCGCAGCGTCGCCGCATGATCCGGCGAACGCCACATCTCGCCCACAGCGGGAACACGCCCGCCGGGGGCGAAGGTCTCAAACCATGCCCGCCCGGCTTCCGCATTGCCCTGGCGTGCATACACCTCGGTTGCCCGTGCCCAGTGGCGGGCCAGCCCCGGCGCAAGCGGGTAACCTTCTTCCGCGTAGCGGACAGCCGGTTCCAGTGCTTCCGCCAGCGTGAGCCGCCCGAAACGGCGGCTCAGCTCAGCCCAACCCGCCGGTGCGCCAGGCACCGTCACCGGAACGACCCCCAGCTTCGGCATCTCCGTATGGCCGTCCGCCTTGAGCGCCTCAATGGATATGCCCTGAGGCGCCGGACCGCTGGCATTCAGGCCGTGCAGCTTGCCCTCGGTCCAGATGAGGGCAAAGGCATCGCCTCCAATGCCATTGGACGTTGGCTCCAGAACGGTCAGTGCCGCCGCCGTTGCAATGGCCGCATCCATGGCGTTACCACCTTTTTTTAATATATCCAGCCCTGCTTGAGCAGCCAAAGGCTGTGAAGTAGCGACCATGCCTTGCTTGGCATAAACAGGCACACGGTAAGACGGGTACGGCTGATAGAGTGGATCATAGTTCATCAGGTTGCTCAGCTCCTTGTCACAAGATGTCAGGTTCCGGCTGGCCGGATCGATTTACGGATGTACTCCTAAAATGTACTCCTAACCCTTTTCGGAACAAGACCGTCGTTCTCCTGCTGCCGTCAGTAATCCAACCTGACATGCCTGATATACAGAGGTGTTACCGCGACATCCACGTCAATGTGAATTTCCTTGAATGGAGAAATGGCTGCAAAACCACCCAGCACGAATATGACCCACAGGGACTAGGTGGTTACCATATCGCCGCCATTTACATGAATGCATTCCCCTGTTACGTAGGAAGAGTCGCGGGAGGCAAGATAGACGTAGGCTGCCGCAAGTTCATAGGGTTGGCCTGCCCGGCCCATTGGCGTATGGGTTCCGAATACCTGTACATCTTCTGCGGAGAAGCTGGAAGGGATGAGCGGCGTCCAGATCGGTCCAGGGGCCACACAATTGACCCGAATTCCATCGGAGGCGAGCGACTTGGCAAGTACACGCGTCAGAGAGACCACAGCCCCTTTGGTGGAGGAGTAATCAATCAGCTTGACTTCACCTTTATAGGCCGTAATGGAGGCCGTATTGATGATGGACGCTCCTTTGCACATATGCGGGAGAGATGCTTGGATTAGAAAAAAGTAGGCAAACACATTCGTCTGGAACGTATGGTACAGCTGTTCTTCCGTGATATCGACAATGCTGGGCTGCACATACTGCACACCATGATTGTTGACGAGAATATCGATCTTTCCGAAGGTTTCCATGGTTGTACGAATGACAGCCTCGCAGTTTTTCTTCAGCCGTAGATCGGTTTCGATTAGTACACACCGTTGGCCCAGCTCTTCAATCCGATCACGAGTCCTCTCTGCATCGGTCCGTTCATATAAATATGCAATGACGATATCTGCACCTTCCTTGGCAAAAGCAATCGCTGCTGCTCTGCCGATTCCGCTGTCACCGCCAGTGATAATGGCAACCTTACCTTCCAATTTGCAGCTGCCAATATAGGCTGGATCTTCACTGATCGGTTCAGGTACCATCAGGGTTTCCAGACCCGGCTGCTGATCCTGATGCTGGGGCGGGAAGGCCAGTTTTTGTTCTTTGCATACCGTTTTCTCACCATAAAAAGGATAGACAGGATTCATTCGTGTTTCATCCTCCTCGAACGTTCATTGATACGGATACACTATGCATTCGCCCAGAAGAAGGTGCGACGGAAGGAAACGGGCATTTGTTTTTTGGATAAAATATACCATAATAAGGATAAAGGTAAATAAATTGATGGAGGTGTTAGGAGCCGCATGAATATTCAGGGAATCAATCATCTGTGCTTTTCCGTATCCAATCTGGAGCAATCCATAACTTTTTATGAGCAGGCTCTCGGTGCCCGAATTCAGGTAAAAGGCCGCAAGCTGGCTTATTTTGAACTTGCCGGTCTATGGATCGCCTTGAATCAGGAAGATGTCATTCGCAATTATACGGAACGAACCTATACACATATTGCATTTACCGTAAAAGAAGAGGAGTTCGATGCGTCTGTGCAGCAATTGCGGGCAGCCGGAGCAGACATTCTTCCCGGAAGGCCGCGTGATCGGAAGGATGCATTGTCCATTTATTTTACCGATCCGGATGGTCATCTGTTTGAACTGCACACAGGCACCCTAAAGCAAAGGCTGGATTATTATCGCGAAGACAAACCTCATATGACTTTCTATCCATAATCCGATGAGAAGAAATTGAGAAAAATCTTACAAAACTATTGTGTAAACAATGGAATTACCTATAATATGGACAAATAGAACCTTAATTTACCATTGTTGTATACTTTAGTTCATACTTTAGGAGGTTTGTCATGATTCAGTTTCCCAAACCGGATGTGGAACAGTACTTCCAGACGTATCGGATTTCCCATTTTGCCGTATCTGCCGACGAGAAACGTTTGTATTTTGACAGCAATCTGAATGGCCAGCCCAATATCTGGGCGATGGATCTGCCGGGTGGATACCCGTATCCCTTGACGTATTTGAATCAGAGCAGTCCATTTATCAAAGCTGACCCGCAAGGACGTCATATTCTCACGGCGTTTGACCGGGATGGTGACGAGAATTATCATCTATATGCACTTAAGCCGGAAGGCGGTGTTCCGTTTCCGATTGTACCTGCGGAGCCGAATGACCGTTGCTATTTCTCTGAGCTGTCCGAAGATGGACAACGCCTCTATTATGTCACCAGCGCGGGTAATCCGAGCTATCTGAATTCACGCCGCATCGATCTGGAGACGGGCGAAGATGAGCTGTTATACAGCGGTGAAGAGGTTACGAGTAGCCTGACTGCCGTAAGCCCTGGTGAGAAGAGTTATATCATTGTGAAAATGTATTCGAATACGTATCAGACAGCTCATCTGCATCGTGACGGTGAAGAACAGGCGATCCTACCAGCCTCCGATCGCCATAGTCAGGTTTCGGATCTGATTTTTGCAGATGAAAATCGCATTCTGCTGATTACGAATGATGAACAAGCCTATTCCTATGTGGCTGAATATCATCTGGATACCCGTGAATTCCGTCCTTTGTGCAAAATCGAGGGAGAAGACGTTGAGATGATCCGGTGGCACAAGGCTTCAGAGAGGCTGTATTTCTGGACGCTGACAGGCACAGAGAATCGGATGTATGCGCTGGATAAGGACTCCGAGCAGCCTAGACTTGTCGACATGCCACTGGACACGGTAGAACAGGTGACCGTTACGAAGGCAGGAAATGTGTATATCCTGGGGCGTGGAGCGATCCAACCGCACAACATTTATCGGTTGATGGCAGGCAGTGAGTCGTGGGAACCCTTGACTGCTAATCGGGTAACAGGGCTCGACCCAAGTGATCTTGTCTACCCTGACGTTATTCGATATAACTCCTATGATGGATTGGAGATCGAAGCGCTATTGTTCAAGGCGAAGCCAGAGCAGGCCAATGGGTACACGGTTTTTTGGCCCCATGGCGGACCACAAGGATCGGAAGCGAAGTTTTTCCGGCCGATGTTCCAAATGATGCTGGCTCAGGGCTATCATATCTTTGCACCGAACTTTAGGGGCAGTACCGGATATGGCGCCGAATTCGTCAAAATGGTCGAGAGGGATTGGGGCGAGGGCCCGAGGCTCGATTGTGTGGCAGGTATTCAATGGTTGTTTGACCAGGATATTTCTTCGCCAGATCGCTTGTTCGTGGTAGGAGGCAGTTACGGTGGTTATATGACTCTGCTGCTGGCAGGACGTCATCCGGAATTATTCCGGGCTGCGGTCGATATTTTTGGGCCGAGTAACCTGTTCACCTTTCTGGAATCCGTTCCGGAAGACTGGAAGCCGATGATGGACAATTGGCTGGGTGATCCGGTTCGTGACCGCGAACGCTTAACAAAGGATTCTCCGATTACGTATCTCGATCAGATGGTCAACCCGATGCTGGTCATTCAGGGTGCCAATGATCCAAGAGTCGTGAAAGCCGAATCCGATCAGATCGTGGCGGCGTTGCAGGGGAAAGGGCTGGACGTGGAATACATTGTTCTGGATGATGAAGGTCATGGTTTCTCCAGAAAAGCGAATGAAATTCTCGTTTACCGCCGGATGCTGGAATTTTTGCAGAAACATCAGGAGAAACCGGCCCTGCAAGTTTGATTGGTGGTTTATAGCTCTAAAATACGTATAGTAAGTACCGAGCCGTTAGATGTTAACGGCTCTTTTTTTATACGGCGTGCCCAGAGGCACGCATGATCTAGTAGGTGAAAGTCCAACCCAAGGAGGGGCCAAGTCTTGCTCATATAGACAAAAGGCCAAGGAAGCTGTGTAGAACTTGGAACAACAGTGAAGAACCTTCCGGCGTAATGGGAACGACATGGCTTGAAAGATCATGCAATGATACTTACGAGACCCTCCCCCACACGGGATTTTTTTGAGGAACCCGTAAAGAGGCACTCTATAAGTCCAAAAGACGAAGTGAGCCGTCTGTGGGAAGGAGCCCTGCTTTGTTTATGCTTTTGGAGGAGGTACGAGTGAGTGAATGCCAATCGGCTAACAACACCTAAGGAAAAAGTTCAACAACTCCAAGAAAAGCTAGGTCATGCGGCCAAGGAGAACAACAAGCGTAAATGCCGTGACACTGGCAGACATCGAGGGGAAGTGGTGTTGAAATATCAAGATGATAAAAAAATACAAGTGGGATACCTTTCAAAAAGATATCGGTCTCATCATTCAAAATCTAGGAAACATAGAATGGGACTTGATAGTAGGGGTTGCAAGAGGCGGATTGCCGCTGGCTGTCTCTTTATCACATGGTTTTAAATGCAAAAATTTCGGAGTGGTTGTTGCAAGCAAAACTAATAGTGAGGATGCTTTTGATGTGAATCCAACGATGAGAGTACTTGGAGAGCCATCTCTTCCTGAATTAAAGAACGTTTACAATGTTCTTATCGTTGATGATATTGTGGCATTAGGTGATGGATTTTCGTTAGTTGAAAAACTTCATATTCATAAGTATGGGGATAAAATCAATATCCGGTTTGTCTCATTGTTTGCAGATTTCGATCAAATTAAGCAAGGCGAATACAGTGAAATAGTAAGTCGTATGTTTTCTCCAAATCCTATTGATAATAAATTAGTATGGGTAGAATTCCCATGGGAAAGAGAAGGTGTGAGTGATGCATAGAGTGTGGCTAGGCCCGGCGTCTATTCATCTCGCAGATAAATTGAACCAATATCCAGATATTCATCAATTAAAAAGTAGTATCCGTTTTTTCCCTGATGGTGAATCTTGCATCAAGCTTGAGGAAGATATAACAAATGAAGATGTTGTTATCATTCAGAATACCAGTCCACCTCAAGATGAGAATCTTCGCCACTTGTTTCAGATGGTTGACGTCCTAAAGTTTAATAGAGCAAGGACCATTACTTGCATCGTTCCTTATCTGGCCTACTCTAGACAAGACAGAAGAACTCATCCGGGCGAGCCTTTCTCTTTGGAAATAGTAGTAAAGATATTGGAGCTGTTAGGAGTAAACACATTGGTCACTTTTGAGCTTCATAATTCAAATGTTAATGTTGAAACGCATATAGAAATTATAAATATCAGTACAGACGATTTGTTCGTAGATTGGATTCGTGGAATAAGGGAAGAGCAACCGATTTTGATTTGTCCAGATAAAGGAAGCCAGAAGCGTATTGAGAAAATCGCACAAATTTTAGATATCCCATTTCTTGCTTTACACAAGTATAAAAACCTGAGCGGGGAGACGTGGTATGAAAACGAGGTGGAGGTAGAAGGAGCTACAGCAATTATCATAGATGATCTGTGTTCCTCTGGCTCAACCCTCATTCCCTTATGTCATCATTTAAAGAGAAACGGCGTATCCCGTATTCGATATGGAGTTACTCATTTTTTTGCAGATTCTTCGTACATTCGGGAAAAGGTGGATACCGATTTCAGCGTATACTGCACGGATACAATTCCTTCTAAAGAGAGCTCCGTTAGCATTGAATCCTTGATTTACACATTTATAACACTTGAAAGAAGGAGTATTTCATGAAAATCGGACCTTCAATAATGTGTGCAGATTTACTAAAACTTCAAGACGAATTGGATAGTGTAACAGGAGCAGACTGGTTGCATATCGATATTATGGACGGCCACTTTGTTCCTAATTTCACCTTTGGTATAGAGGCAACTCAAAGAATTATGAATTACACTCCGTTGGAATGTGAGATCCATCTAATGAGCGCTAAGCTATTAGAACACGTAGATATCTTTATGAGACTAGCACCTAACATGATCACTATTCATCCCGAGGCGATCCATGATCCACTAAGAGTTATTTATAAGATAAAGAATGCTGGAATAAAGGCAGGAATTGCCATTAACCCAAGTTTATCTCTTCATAACTTGAGTGAGTTAATTGGAGAAGTGGACCAGTTTATTATTATGGGAGTAAATCCAGGTTTCATTGGCCAACAATTATTAAAGCCTTCATTGACAAAAGCATTACATTTATCTAACCTTCTTAAACATCAGAATTTAAATCAAGAGATTATACTGGATGGTGGAGTAAAGTTTGACAACCTTCAGGAAATTTATGAGAGTCACATTAACGGGATTGTTGTTGGAACAGGTATTTTTCATCATAGTGGGGGAACAGAAGAGGCCCTTAAACATTTCAAACAAACAACTAGAAATCTACATAAGACCTTAACTTAAAAGGAGAAGGGAAATGAAAATCGTACTAGCAACATGGAACAAGTCGAAAAAGCAGTGGTTAAGTGAAGGGCTGCATTCATTAAAGTTTCCCGTCTTTACCTTAGAGAATTATCATCATACGAATATTAGTGATGTTGAGGAAACCGGGGATACGTGTGAGGACAATGCTTTATTGAAAGCCCGGGCGATCCCTAACGATGGTGAATCAATCATTATTGGTGAAGACTCGGGACTCTTTGTGAATGCGTTGGATGGTTTTCCTGGTGTTAAAACTGCAAGATGGATGGAAGGTACGGATGATGACAGAGCAGAGCAAATCATAACGAAAATGAATAATGAAAGCAATAGAGAGGCGTATTTTCAAAGTGCAATTGCTGCGATTTTTCCCAACGGTCAATCTGTTGTAGTGGAGGCTAAACTGTATGGAGAGATAACAACTGAAAAAAGAGGAGATAAAGATTTAGGATATTCTCAAATTTTCGAACTCTCCAGTGGGAGAACCATAGCCGAAATGGAACCTGGTGAGTTTGAACAAAATGACCACAGGCGAATGGCTATTGAGAAGCTGAAAGCAATGATAGAAGGGAATGCGTATGCAGCCAAATCTGAATATTAGTAACAAAGTAAGAGGAATTGCGATCCTGACTGGAGTCGCCGTGTTGGGAGATGCGATGCTCTTTGTTGTTCTTCCTATTTATTGGAGAGAATTTGGATTAAGTGCTTTATGGCAGATTGGTCTTCTGCTTTCAATTAACCGCCTAATTCGACTTCCCGTGAATCCTCTTGTAGGGTTGTTTTATAAGCACTTTCAGCTGAGGACTGGAGTGCTGTTGGCTTTAGGTATTGCTGTAGTCACAACAGCGTCCTATGGCTTGTTACAGGAGTTTTGGAGCCTGTTGATTATGCGTGCTTGCTGGGGAGTTGGATGGTCACTCCTTCGTCTTGGAGGTTTCCTAAGTATTGTAAATATAACGGATGATACTAACAGAGGCAGGTATATCGGTCTTTATAATGGTTTGTGGGGGCTCGGTTCTCTTGCAGGTATGTTAAGTGGGGGAATACTTGTAGACCAGACATCCGTTTTATTTGTAACTACATTATTCTCAGTCATTGGATTGTGCTTTTTTCCATTCATTTGGATGATCATTCCTCCACAGGACCGCCATCAGGAAGAGGTTAATACTCAATTAGCAGGTATTCGCGTACGATCACCTTATTTTCTTCTTATTTTGTTAACCGGAGGCAGTGTAGGGTTAGTTATTTTTGGCCTATTCTCATCCACTTTAAGCCCGTTGATTGGACGTATTTATACAGGTGACTGGAGCTTCCTCACACTGGTTATTGGGGCGGCAACCCTTACTGGGCTGATTCAAGCAATAAGATGGGGATGGGAGCCTTTTGTTGCACCATTCTACGGGAAGAAAATCGATTCCAATCATTCCAAGTATCCCTTTCTGCTAATTCCTTTGTTTATAGCAGGGTGTCTATTTATGGTCTTGGGTAATCTCCAATCCATTGGTCTTCTCTTTATATTTTTGTTGATTTTCCAAATAAGTTCTACTTTATTGGTAACTGCAACGGATACCTTTGCTGCTAATGCAGCTGCACAGACAGATCGAGTTAGAGCAATGACATTATATACTATTTTTGTTGATGTTGGTGCAGCTTTAGGCCCATTACTATCATATATTATTATGAGTATATATGAAGTTTCTGTTGTTTATTTTATCGCAGGAGGCCTTTTACTTGTCATTTCACTTGTATGGTTTATATTTATGAGATCCAATCCATTCTCACATCATTCCTCTGCTGATTCAACTGCACATACGGCAAATAAAGAGTGATGTATTCACATAAGTCCGTAGTCGTGGCCAAGATCAGGAGGTCAAATACATGAATGGGAAAAAGGATCGTGTACACCAAAAGGCATTTGGGTACACGATTCTTTTTTTGTAACCTACGGACAGCAAATCTACTAATCCAGCAAAGCAACAACGGAATCGATATACTGCTTCGCCCACTGTGCAAAAGGCATTTCTTCTGCCCAGGTCACTCGGCCTGTTGCTTTGGCTTCACCCCACAATAAAATGCGCTGGTAGAGCAGATGAACCCTGAGACGTGTGGTGAAGTGTTGGCCTCGTTCTGCGTTCGCTGCGAAGACCAGATCCCGATAACAGCACAGAAATTGCTTGGCGAGATCAGCTTGGCCTTCGTGCAAATACCTGGCGGTCATTTTGGTCAAGTCTGCTGTTCCGTCGCCAAAGTAGGCGGTTGTAAAATCGAACAGACCACTAATCTGCCATTCCGGAGATAGGTCGCCATGTTTCTGAATCACAAAGTTCTCTACCTTGAAATCCCCCATGACAAATCCGGGGACGGCCTTGGATTGAAATGCCACTTCAGCATTCGTTAACTGTTCGTCCACCCACTGAATATCTTCATCCGTAATGACAGAGTACTGTGCCGCATCTTGTAACCAGTAGTGGATGGTTCCATACAACCAGTCCAGATAGTTCCCCGCAAAGGAAACGATCTGTTTGGCTACAGGATCGTATTCCCCAGCGTTAGGTACCTTCCACCGGTGCAGTTCTGCCAAAGTATGGGCAAGCATGCGGGCGATCTCTTCATGATCTTTTTGTGACAGTGAAGCCTGGAACGATGGATCATGCAGGTGATTCCCGGGTAACCGCGGCATAATGGCATAACTCCAGCCCAGCGTATTCATGTCTTCATTTATGAGGTATGGATCAGGCACAGGAATGGAGGTGTGCTTTCCCAGTTGTTCTACGAAAAATTGCTCTTCCTGCAGCTGTCCTGGATATAACGGGTTTCCTTTCAGAATATACTCTCCACGGGAAGTGCGTACGAGTAACGTCTGACCCATCACGCCTTCATCCGTTTGTTGATAATCTACGAGGGTTCCCAGATTAAACGGATTCAGTGCATTCTGCAATGAAGCGGCGGATACATCACCAAGTGTATTGGAGCCAAAATAAATACGGGTTGTCATATGGCCTCCTAGAGTTTAGTCCGCATCCTCTTCGTCGGACAGGTCAAACGTATCCTCATCAACCAGTCCGCGGACAAATGCTTCAAAATTAGGTGCAAGATATGTAATCTCATAATCGTTTTCCTGATCCACATGAACCACAGAGGGTTCACCTTCCGAGCCACAGAATCGATAATCCAGCATAACAACATCATGACCCGCTGATGGACAATCACAGATGACGATACCCAGATCAGGATAACCCCAATCTTCGATCATGAACCGGCTTCCCAGCTCTCCGCCAAGGGAGTATATTTTATCTCTTCCGATCCCCATAATGCTTGAAATGGCAATGTGATTCTCAGCCCAGGAAGTCGCTTCTTCGGTGGGAAATACAGTGAGAGTGGGGATACCGCCGTTTTGGGTATTCATTAGCTGAATATAGGAAGCGGGCAGCTTGTAACCTAATTCTTGCTCAATGGACACAATCTGCTCTTCGTCAAAAGGTTCTGATACATGATTTTCCTGCGCATAATCGCTCTGCGCCCAGAACGTTGCGGGTGTGTAAGTCCCTGATGCGGCTCTTAGATGGTTCAGTGTACCGCTCTGCTCCAATGCTGTGATTTTCTCTTCGTGGCGTTGTCGATCCCGGCGCAATTTCTCAGCTTTGGGTCGTGTCCATCCCAGGAATTCAATGGTCGAGTCGTCATGAGGCAGGAGCTCGTCTGCCCTCTCCAAAGCGAGGAGTGCCCGATCATACATGGCCATATGATAATAAGCGTAACCCAAGCGGTACTGCCAGAGGGGATCTGTTGCTCCTTGCTCATTGATAGACAGCAACTGTTGCACAGCTTCTCGGTAACGTTCTGTATTGTTATACGCTCTCGCAAGTTGACCGATCAGGTCATAATCCCGCTCAGATTCAGGGATGTGTTCAATACGTTCAATAATGAGACTGAATTCGTCCTGCTCATGCCAAGAGTTGAGTTGTTCCAGCAGTTCTCTTTCCATCACTATGCCTCATTTCAATAGGGGAATGTAAGCCTCCTTTATTATATCTCACAAGCTTGAGGGATGGATGGGAAAGTAGAGATGAAATACAAAAAAACACTCCCGCGTGCAGAAGCCATTGAGGCGTTCCAACATAGGGAGTGATGTATATTGATGTATTTAGATGCAGTTATTTATCCGACCTTACAGATCATCAAATCCGTTATCGTCGCCGACTTTGCCGTAGTTACGGGACTTGGCTTCGAAGAAGTCGGTTTTAGTTGAGTTTAATGCTTCGTCTGAGAAAGGTTTGATCCAAGGCATACAGTTCACATCTACGCCTTCGTACGCTTTGTCCATGCCCATCAAACGCAGACGTTTGTTGGCGATGTACTTGATGTAATCCTCCAACTCGTTCAGGTCAATGCCGCGTACGTTGCTGAGTGTGTAGTGTGCCCAGTTCGTTTCGAGTTCAACGGCGCGGTTGATCGTTTTGTATACATAATCCATGTTCTCCGGTGTGTTCAGTTCAGGGAAGTCAACCAGCAACTGTTTGTACACTTCAGCGAAGAAGTAGCAGTGTTGGTTCTCATCGCGCTGAATATAAGAGATCATTTGGCTGGTTGCCATCATTTTCTGGTCACGGGCCAGATTGTAGAAGAAAGCAAATGTACTATAGAAGAAGATACCTTCGAGTACCAGATCGGCTACCATGGCCTGGAAGAACGTCTGTGGAGTCGGGGTATCCCGGAAGGTTTGGTAGATGTCTGCGATGAACCGGTTACGGTCAAGCAGTACCGGATCATGTTTCCAGTATTCAAAAATTTCCTTCTGCTCCTGGTCGCCTACGATGGAGGATAGGACATAGGAATACGATTGGTTGTGTATAACTTCCTGTTGTCCGATGATCGCCGAGATCGCTTCCAGCGAGGAATCAGTGAAATAGCGTTTCACGTCTCCGACAAACATGGTCTGCATGGAGTCCAGTACCGCAAGCAGAGAGATGTTCACTTTGAATGTACGCTGTTCTTCCGGGTCCAATTGGGCAAATTGGGAAGCGTCCTTGGACATTGGAATTTCATCCGCGATCCAGTGGTTGAGCAGTAGTACTTTGTACAGCTTGTACATGTGAGGCATACGAATATCGTTCCAGTTCAGAATACCGGAGCATTCACCTTCAATGATACGGGTAGACTGGTTGGGCGCTTCGGTATTGAAAATTTTCTGTAATTGCATGTTCCGTTCACTCCTTGAAATTTCATAATGTTCTGCCGACAGAACTTTGGAAAAAGCATCTATATCAACATCTTGCGATGCTGTGATCGTGTTTTAGGCAAAAAAGAACCAGGGCAACGCCATTTTGCAATCAAAACAGGATGCCCTGGTGGTCATCGTGGATCTAGTAAATCTTCTCTATCACGGATAAAAATTAGCTTGCGCAAGAATCGCATTCTTCAATGGTTAATGCCCGGCTACGAACATAATAAGTCGATTTCATGCCGGCTCTCCATGCGTGCAGGTGCAGTTCCAGGAATTCTGTTGCTTTGATATCGGGACGAACGTACAGGTTGAAGCTCTGTCCCTGATCTACGTGGCGTTGACGGGCAGCAGCCATATTGATGGAAGCATGTTGATCGACCATGAACGCTGTTTTGTAATACCAGATCGTTTTTTCGGACAGATCAGGTGCCGGATTGGCAATCTTGTATGTCGTTTTCTCTTCATAAGACAACAGCTCATAGAGCGGATCAATGCTGGCTGTAGAACCGGCAATGATGGACGTGGAACCGTTTGGTGCAATAGCGAACAACCAGGCATTACGTACACCGTTTTGTCGTACTTCGGCTTGCAGTTCTTTCCACTGTTCCGTAGTCACGAATTCGCCTGCGCGCTCACCTGACGTGTACTCGCGTTGGTCGAAGTAGTGACCACTTTCCCAATCGGAACCTTTGAATTTCGGATAATGTCCTTTTTCCTTGGACAGCTCCATGCTGGCTTTCACGAGCAGGTAGTTAATTTTTTCGTACAGATTATCGTTATACGTAACAGCTTCATCCGATTCCCAGCGAATGCCTTCGAGAGCAAGCAGGTGGTGGAGTCCGAACGTACCCAGGCCGACTGCACGATATTGGCTATTGGTATATTGGGCTTGCAGCACTTCAATGTTGTTAATGTCGATCACGTTGTCCAGCATGCGCACCTGAATCGGTACCAGACGCTCCAGTACATTATGAGGCACGGCACGTGCCAGATGAATGGAGTTCAGGTTGCAGACAACGAAGTCGCCAGGCACTTTGGAAATCACGATGCGTGTTTGACCATCCTTGGTTACGAGTTCTTCCTTTTCTACCACAGTGGCAGATTGGTTCTGCATAATCTCGGTACAAAGGTTGGAAGAGTAGACCATCCCGTGTGCACGGTTCGGATTCGCACGGTTGACGGTATCCCGGTAGAACATGTACGGCGTACCTGTCTCCAGCTGGGATTTCATCACACGTTTCATAATATCAATCGCCTGAACGGTGATGCGGGACAACAGCGGGTGGTTGACCGCTTCTTCGTATTTATCACGGAACGCACCTTCGCCAAAGGACTCATCGTAGAAATCTTCCAGCCCGAGTGGACGACCATTCTCGTCTGTCCAGCCCATCACTTTCTTTGTTTCATGCGGGCAGAACAGGCTCCATTCGCCGCGGCTCGCTACCCGCTCCATGAACAGGTCAGGCAGACAGATGCCGTGGAACACGTCATGCGCACGCATCCGCTCGTCACCGTTGTTGAGTTTCAGATCGAGGAAGGCGAGAATGTCTTTGTGGAAGACGTCCAGGTATACGGCAATCGCACCTTTACGTGTACCGAGCTGGTCTACGCTGACCGCTGTGTTGTTCAGTTGGCGAATCCAAGGGATAACGCCTGAGCTTGTATTTTTGTGACCACGGATATCCGAACCCCGGGCTCTGACTTTACCAAGGTAAACGCCGATGCCGCCGCCCATTTTACTCAGACGTGCTACATCTGTATTGGAATCGAAGATACCTTCGAGTGAGTCGTCCACGGTATCAATGAAGCAGCTGGAGAGTTGTCCGGCCACTTTCTTGCCCGCGTTGGACATCGTAGGTGTAGCTGCTGTCATATACATGTTGCTCATTGCCCAGTAAGCTTCCTTGACGAGATCCATACGTTTCTCAGCAGGCTCCTGATGCATCAGGAACATCGAGATAACCATGTAACGCTCTTGAGGCAATTCCATGACTTTTCCGTCAAAATCGTGAGCGAGGTAACGTTCTGCCAGTGTGAGCAAGCCGATGTAATCGAAGAGCAGATCGTTGCGGTAGTCAATGCACTCTGCAAGTTCGTCGATCTGTTCTTTGGTGTAACATTCCAGCAATTCTTCGCGGTAGATGCCTTTCTTCACGAGATCTACCAGAAGAGGATGGAATGCGCCATAAGGCTCGTCCGGGTACGACTTGTATCTGCGGTTGGTGGCCGCTTTTTTGTATAGGGATGTAAGCAGGGAGCGTGCCGCTGCAAATTTCCAGTTAGGCTCCTCTTTGGTTACCAGTTCCAGCGCGCTCATCATAAAAGCGTTGCTGATCTCGTCTCCGGTAACTTCATCACGACGGAGCTTGCTGTTTACACCGCGTACCAGACGTTCCTTGTCGAGCATGTCCAGCCCTTCCAGAATACGGTCGGCATATACAGATATGCGCATATCATCAAAGGCAAGCTGGCGGTTGTTCGGCTTGGTCACAACTTGTGGCATGAATATTCCTCGCTTTCGCATGTTAAAGAGATAAATTGGAGAAATTCTTTGTATATAAAGAATTGAGTGTCTTCTTACGGTGAGAAAAAAGATATAGGTTGCGTATTGCGGACTGAAACGGCGGTGACAGGTCACGTCTTAAATCGTTTAACAGAGGAACAAAAACCAGCACAACACAGAACTTGCTCATATAAAAAGCATTCTCCCTGCCTCGCGGCTGAAAATGCCCATGGATGCTCTGGCTTCCTTACGGTCATATTGGTTCGCAATAATGACAGAAAAGGGTGCTTATGTAAGTTTTTGTCTAGTGCGGACGTGTCTGTAGTTTGAGGATACCGGGTACAGTCCAAATAGCCCCGTTAACCTCCCTGTCAATTCTGTTTCGAGAAAGCGATTTACACCTACAGGGACGTGCCTTTGGAGGTGATTTCATCCTGTTTTTCACGAGAATGCAGAAGTTGACTTTTAGAAGTGGAGAATTCTAGTGTTACTACATTTTGTGCCTGTGAACACACTTTAACCCAACATATTGTGTTTGTAAAGTGGGTCAGTACACTGAAACGTAATTCCGAGTATACCAAAAATCCCGAGATTCCGCAAAGGAAAAGGACTGGAAGATTTGAAGATGGTTCAAAAAAATTTTTTGGTCAATTCGGATGACGTCTTCACGTCAGATTGAATTGTTACGTATCCAACTGGTAGAATAAAAACAATCAAAATCGATTGAAATTAAGCGGCAACGGTTGTTCACGGGGCCCAGAGGAGGCGGAGCGAAAATGGCAATAGCAGAAGTGACTGTAATTCCAATCGGAACGGGGACGACCAGTCTGAGCAGTTATGTGGCGGACATGCAGAAGGTGTTGGAACACCAACGGGGCATTACATACCAGTTAACTTCAATGAGCACCATTATTGAAGGCCCGCTTAACGAGGTCTTTACAGCAATTGCAGCTCTTCATGAAGCACCGTTTCTGTCAGGAGCTCAGCGTGTTTCCACATCCGTCAAGATCGACGACCGTCGTGATAAGCCGGATGCCTCAAGCATACAGAAGTTGCAATCGGTTCAAGACAAACTGACATCGCGTCAGGTACGTCCGAATTAAGGGGATTCTTTCACAACCTATAGGGCTAACCTTTTTATGGCCTAATTCATAAAGAAAAAAGCTTCGCAGGAAATTCTCCTTGCGAAGCTTTTTAGGTTTACAGGAAATTATAAAATTAAACCTGCTTTTTTGAGGTCAGCTCTGTTTAATACCAAGGACCCTTGGAGTTTCTTTACACGAACTGTTTTTCCAGAAGGATCGGTTACCACTTTTTCTTCATTCTCTTTAAGACCGTTAGCGTTGACGCTGAGGATCGTTTTTGATTTTTTTGAAATGTTATATACATCGGCTGAATCTCCCTTGAGACTAACCTGGTATCCATTGGATGCAGACAAATCAATCAAAGTGATCCATTCTGCCTGAGATTGACTTTTTGCAGAAAATTCAATAGAACGAGTTGCACTTGCATACTTTACTTCATAACCGAGGATTTTAGCAGCCTCGCGTAGTTGAAGATATGTATTACCTTTATAGAGCAATTGATCGGATGTTACAGACTTGGATTGGCCGTTTACGATAACTTTAAAGTTGGCTAAAGTGGCCTGTACCTTTTTGGAGGTCGCTGCAACAGCCATGGATGAGGAACCAATCAACATCCCAATGGATAAAGCAATAATAACCTTTTTCATTTTCACGTGCATCATCATCTCCAATGTAAGTATGTCATACCTAGGAATAATACCCCAATTAGGGAGGATTGACACGGGAGAAAGTATTTATATTTTTAATTCTTATGAATCAATTTTGGACTGACCAATGAAAGGATGTTATTTTAATATGCTCATGAATTTTAGAAATGATTGATTAAAATAGTTCTAAAGATGTTCATTTTAATAAGAGTAGTATGACAAGAGGGCTAGAGGGTTTCGTTTTCGTGCGAATAATTTCGTGCAAATTAATAAGGATCATTGGTTTCAAGAACGCCAAGAAACCCAGCTTTTTAGAGCTGGGCACCTGTTAACCATTACACTTTTAATCTGCTGCTACTAGGGCTGCGCCAATCAAAGTGGAATTGGTATAACCGCCACTAACATTTTCGAAAGAGAAGTTGGCAATCGGCGCACCGATAATAGTAGCGTAATCGCCGTCAAGCAGATCTCCAGTCGACGCAGGGTAGATCGCAGTAACATAATTGCCGTTATCATCCATAAGGAGAACAATGGAAAAGGTTGATCCGAGAGAGTTATCTTCTTCGATCTGAATGACCTGCCCACTCACTTTTACAAAAGCCTCATAATAGTTGGCCACATTTTTATTCAGATGACGGGTCGTCACTTTGGAGTTAACCAGGCCTTTTGCCTTTTTGCGAAGCTCTGCGGTACTGGCAGGAAATAAATCGCTTTGTTCGGCAAAGAAATCATAAGAAGCTTGTTCTAATACGGCTGCATTAGAAGTGACAAGCGGTGTTAAATCATTAAAGAAATCGCCAGCTGTTGCAGCAGCAGATGAATTTCCAGTCGTTGCAGTTGGTGCTGTTTGCTCTAGAGGAGCAGTAATGCTCAAGGAGTCAAGGATTTCATTAACTTCATCTTGATTATAAGTATCTTTGGCGTAGGTTAACGTCATGCTGTAAAGTTCCGTATTTGTTGGAATTATATACTGGACAAGAATAACATCTGTGCCGGAGGAGTGCTTATAGGACCCTTCCAATACACCGGCACTATAATCCTTGTAGGGTTTATTGGTGTAGCTCGTTTTTTTGTAATCGGAGATACCGATAGTAGCACCGTTTTGTTTATAATAGTTGACATTGCTATTGGCGAATTCTTCAGGATCAGTTGAGCCTGACGGACTGGGTTCAATAATAAAGTTAATATTATCTGCAAAAGTAGCTGATGAGGATTGGTCCGAGAAAGCAGCTTTAATTGCTGGCGTATTCAATTGACTTGTATCTACACTTTTCCAATGATCTGGATACGAAAATGAGAAGCCTTCTCCACTATATGTAGTATATTTAGTTCCTTTAGCTTCAGCTGAGACAGCTTCGGTTGTATTGGTTGCTTCCGGAGTTGGGGTGTCAGCTGTTTTTGTTGTTTCTGAATTACCACAAGCACTAAGAAATGCGGTTAATGCCAAAATTTTAATAAGCTTTTTCATAATGTCTAATTTCTCCTAATGTGCTTCCCATCGGTTGGGATTTTTTCTAAGGTCATCATTTTGTTTGGAATAATCAAGCTTTTGGGGTACGTGATTGTTCAATGATAAATTTTAAAAATTGCCTGGTTTGATCCTTTAACTGATCAGGAGCATTAAGATATTCCCTAAGAAAGGCCCCGTGTACAGGATGGTCCAGATAAGACAAAATGGTTAAATCCAAATCTTTGTTGAAATTGGGAAAGGGTTTTTTAGTAAGTCCAATTAGATAATCAGCGCTTGTTCCCAGAACATCCACTAGACGGCCTAAAGCATCTGGATCGGGCTTCCTATGATTGGTTTCGTACCGGGACAATTGCACTACGGTAAGGTTGGTTTTTTGGGATAGTTCATTCTGTGAAAAACCCTTAATTTCTCTTAAATATTTAATGCGTTCGCCAAGAGTGGGCATAGACACTCCTTTCTACTTTATTAGTAAAATAATAGCATTACTAAAAGATATGAATAGTGATATTTACCGAAAAGGTAATTCAACTGTATTTGGTAACTATAAATCAAGTTAAATATACCGTAATGGTAATTTGAATTGAATATAATGTATTAAATTAAGGGATTTAAACATGATTGAATATGTCAGAAAGTGGTTCAACATCGTAGTAAGACTATAGAACCATCATCTGTATATATGTGCACTTCTACTTTTCAATCCCCTTAATGATGTTCTATTTGATACCTTATATCTGTCCACTGAGATTATAATCCAGATAAAGAACAGCCCATTTTTCAGCATAGCCCGGTCTAGCGTATGACTTCTGCATATAGTGAACTGTACCTCAAATAAAAGGAGGGATTTGCATGAGTGGAGTTGTAGGTGGATACGGCGGCGCATGGACATCGACTGGTGCTATTTTGGTTTTGTTCATACTTCTCGTTATCATCACTAAATCTTTCTGGGTATAACATGGTGAACTCTGCCGGGTAACCGGTAGGGTTTTTTTAGGTTGGGACAAGCAGAACAGTCCAGGATTCCTGGTTTTACTGTTGAGAAAATGAAGTTGTAATCGAACGGGATAAGTGCCTATTTTGTCAAAAGGAGGGCAATAGCCCGGTCCAGAGGTAGGCAGGATACATAGGTTAGGGGTGTAGGCAAATGTTAAGGAGGAATGAACAATGAGTGAAGTAAAACCGAATTCACCGAACGGACAGGGACACGTATACGGACATATGGGAGGTTATGATCATATGCAAGGATACCAATACACAGGTCATGAAATGCATGGGTATGGATATGGATATGGCTGTGGAACAATGCCAATGGGATATGGCTATGGGTATGGACACCATGCCAATAAGGCTCCAGTGATGCACGGTTATCAAAAAGGTTGTGGAACTTCCTATGGGTATGGGGGAAGCAGCTGGGGTTCGATGGGAACCATTCTCGTACTGTTCATCCTGCTGGTGATCATCTCCAAAACGATGTTTATCTAATTGTTGCAGCAGCAAATCTAACAAGAAGTGGATTAGTGTGACTCCCGTGAAAGGCGCCGATGTTATATCGGTGCTTTTTGCGTGTCTGGAGGGATTTCCAATAGGAGCGGAATAGTAACTGACAGTAACTAGACATAGAAAAAACACCCGGAACCCAATTCCGGGTGCTTTGTGTATGTTTTCAATCTTCTCAAGAATAAGTGACATCCAAAACAACAAAAGCCCTACCTCTCTTTTGTCCTTGCGGCTCCGATGACCGCGCCAGTGTGAATGGGAACATCTTGTGAAACTCTGTAATACCGGGTTATTGTGATTCAGGTTCTTCAATCTTCATAGGTTAGTTGTACTTAATTTACTGCGGTCGCAGCATGAAGAAAATATTCCGGGGTTTAAAGAAGACAGAAAATCATATGAGGTTGTTTAAATAACAACTCTTATATCATACCACAGGTTGTATTTTTTTGCAATATAAAGAAAAGGTGAAGCTTTGTTTGAAAACCAATGCGATAATATTTCAACCATTTTTCTTCAATAAGGTAATCTTCTTCAAATGTTTATGCGTAGGTTATAATAAGAGGGAAGATACAGAAAGGGGCCCTCGCATGACTGAAACAATGGAGGACAGCAGGTTAATGCGGCAGATTGCGGAACGTGATGCTTCCGCACTGGAGCTTTTATATGACCGCTATGAGCGGGCGGTGTATTCTTTTGCCTACCGGATTGTTGGCGATCCAATGACGGCAGAAGAGACTGTCCAGGAACTGTTCCTGCGGGTCTGGAACAACGCTGAACGATATGAGCCCTCACAGGGGAAGCTGACCACGTGGATGTTTGCGATTACGCGAAATATTGCAGTGGACATGCTGAGGCGCAAATCCAAAGGTGCAGCCGCAAGTTCGGTAGAAAATGAGACAATGGCGGCATATGCCGATGAACATACAAATACGGAAGAAGAAGTACAGCGTAAGTTGGAGGGTGTCCGCATCAAGGAGGCTCTATCCCAGTTGAATGGTGACCAGCAACAGGTCATTGAGTCGATCTATTATGCGGGCTTAACGCAGCAGGAAGTATCCAGCAGATTCGGGATTCCGCTGGGTACGGTAAAGAGCCGTGTCAGGCTTGCAATGCGGCAGCTTCAGAAGCTGCTTGCGGATACAGAATTGCATCCGGACGCGGGAAGGGAGGCATACATCCATGATGGAACGACATGAGGAATGGTCTGATCTGGCACCGATGTATGTGCTGGGCGGACTGGAAGCAGAGGAAGTAGAAGCATTTGAAGCTCATATGGCGAATTGTGAGTCATGTCGCCAGGAGGTAAAGGAATTGCAGGAAGTAACTGGCTTCCTGCCACTCGCGGCGGAACCTGTTGCACCGCCGCCTGGCATGCGAGCACGTGTGCTGGGCAACGTGCTCGGACACGTGCAGGAGAGCGCCGGGACGAAGCCGGCGGCTGCTCCTGCGGAGACTGAAGCACCCGTGGTGCTTCAGTCGGACCTTGCGCCGCGGCACGAACGTGCGGCCCGGGTGGAAGAGGCTGCACAGGCACAGCCGTGGCAGCCTCAAGGGCGCGCGCGTGCGCGCAGCAGCCGCGCTTGGCGCGTGGTGAGTGCCGGCCTCGCGGCGGCGGCGCTGGTGCTCGGCGTGTACGCTGGGCAGCTGCAGGGCCAGGTAAGTTCGCTGACGGCAACGCAAGACCAGCTCGCTCAGGTGCAGGCACAGAATGAGCAGCTGGCAAATCAGTTGGCCGCTTTGCAACAGCCAGCGCGCTCTGTGCGCATGGGCGAGGCTGTGAAGCTAAGCCCGGCCACCCAGGATATCGTCGCTGAAGGACTGGCGACCATTGTCATTGACGACAAAGGTACACACCTTGTCGTACAGGCCGAGAAGTTGCCACAGCTCCAGGGCAATGAGGCATTCCAGGTTTGGCTGATCAAGGGGGATTCTGCACAGAATGCCGGTACCTTCCTGACCCATGACGGAACGGGGGCTGTATATTACACGCTGGAATCCAGCGGATACGATACGGTTGCGATCACGCTGGAGCCCGACGCGATGGGTGACCAGCCACGCGGTTCAATGGTTCTGGCAGCCAAGATTGAAGGATAAGAGATATCTTGCCATATCAGGCTGTTCCCTGCGGGGAACAGTCTTTTTATGATGTTTTTGGAGTATAGATAAGTCAGACGAGGATTTTTATGTCATTCAGAAGGGCAGTATCCCATCCGCTACTTTAATTAATTTTTTGGCGCAAATAGCCGATAAACAATTAGTAAGCAATACCCTTAATTTCCCTCTTTCCTCAATGGGGAGAACTGATTGTATGTAGAGAGTGAGGGGTTTGGGTGGAAGTATACCGTTCATTTATCTTTCGTCTGGTGCGTAATTATCTTATCGGTTCACTGACGGCTGTTTTTGTTGTGGGTACAGTGGTTATGGCGTCTACCCTACAAATATCGAATGTTCAATACGTAAGACTCATCATCATAGTATTGGTTTCACTTTTGTTTATGCTGGTTGCTGAAGGGATTACTTTACGGACACAGCTTGGACCCCTTCGGCATTTCTTTGCATCAGAGCATCACGAGAAGGATGAATTGACCCGAATGTATGAGCATATTCATCGATTGCCCGGACAGACCATCTATCGTATTTTGGGTCCGCATATGCTTGGTTTTTCACTGCCTGCAGTCGGATTAACGTTATGGATGATATCTACAGGATGGCTGGAATTTCCTTATGGATATGTTGGAGTGGCAGCCGCGTGTGCGATTTTGATCGCCATGATGCACGCTCTGGTTGAGTATTTCCTGACTGTGAGTGCCATTAGGCCCCTGCTGCTGGAGGTTCGTCGTCGAGGCAAGGTCCAGTACAGTATGGAACCTTCTCTGGGAGGACGCATCCTGGTATCTATTCAGCGCAAATTTCAGCTAAGTACAGCGTTGATTGGATTGTTCCCGTTGTTTCTGTTCTTCCTGGCTACATTTATCCGGTTTCAGTATATGGATAGCGAATTTGCGAAAGAGTATATCCGATGGGGGATTCTCATTGTAGTTTTGGGTGCGGGGTTTGCCATGGTGGGCAGTTGTCTGCTGATTCGAGATGTTCGGGGTCCGGTCGTTGAGCTGACGGAAGAGATGAACCGAATTCAGGAGGGAGCCCTTTGCAGAAGAACACCGGATCTGTATGCGGATGAATTCTCTGCGCTGATCTCCGGGTTCAATATGATGAATAACCGGCTTGAAATGAGACAGGAGCGCAATCGGCAGCTGTTGCAAAGTTATTTCTCTATGCTTGCCGCCGCATTGGATGCCCGAGATAAATACACGGCCGGTCATTCCATGCGTGTGGCAGAATATTCGCTTATGATTGGCAAGCTTAGCGGCATGACCGAAGAACAAGCCGATCTGTTGTACAAATCAGCACTGCTCCATGATATCGGGAAAATCGGAATACCCGATGAGGTCTTGTTGAAGGATGGAAAACTCAGCGATGAGGAATTCGCCGTCATTCGCACACATCCCGTACTTGGAGAGAGCATCCTGTTACAGATTGAACCCATCGATGCCATGGCAGATTTTCTGCCGGGTGTACGATCTCACCATGAGAGATATGACGGCAAAGGGTATCCGGATGGTATGGCAGGGGAAGAGATTCCACTGTTTGGCCGTATTATTGCTGTAGCCGATGCATTTGATGCGATGACGTCCGATCGTACATATCGAACTGGGATGAGTCATGAGAAAGCATTAGCTATTTTGGAAGAAGGAAAAGGGACCCAGTGGGATCCCTATTTCGCAGGTTTATTTATTGATGAGTGGAGACGGCAGCAAAATCTTTGGAAGCCATCGGAGCGAGGGGTCAGCTGATCCCTTCGGTCCATTTCGATTCTTTTCTGCGTCTACGATGTAGTGCAAGGCCCGATATAATCGTGAAAACGCATTCGCCCAGTATAACTGCGCCCAAGGCGTCATAGATGACATGCTGTTTGATCATTAGTGTGGACAGTATAATCAGGGCTGCACCTGCAGCAATAAGCAGTTTGACTTGCCGGCGGATGGTCTGAACCGAGAGAACTGCACGCATAACCAGATACGAATGAAGAGCATGAATGCTGGGAAAACAATTATATGGACGATCCTGGCTGTACAGCCATCCAAGAACTGATGCACCGAGACCTGTACCTGTTAACTCGGGGCGAGGTACCATGGTCTGGAAATTAAAATAGATCAGGTAACAGATCCAGACACAGATATTCATGGATAACAGGACACGATAATAAGTGAGCCGATCCTTGGCGCATAGATAAGCCAATACACCGAATACAAACGGATACCAGCCCAGATAGGGAATGGTCATGGCGGGCACATAAGGAATGATCCGATCAAGTGGGGAATCAAGTACAGCGAATCCGCGTTCTGGACTGTTCAGAATATCATAGAACACCCCCATGACGGCCAAGGAAAGCATCAAACTTAGCGACAGCCAATAGGATTTATTTTTTAACGGTTGCACAACATCTGTTCTCCTTTCATTCATGTTCAATAGGAACATGACCACAGCAATTACATATATAAATTGAACTAAGCATTTACACGTAACGGAGAGGACAGAAAAAACCTGAAAAAGCAAAGCGGTCGCCTTTATCCACGGATTTTCCCCTTTCAGAAAAGGGAATCCATAAAATCTGGGGATAACAGCGATTGGAAGGTTGTTCTGTCATCGTAGTGTCTGTGTAAATAATCTTTAGTTCAACTTATATAGTTCAAATTTAAACAACAATATATTTTACTACGTCCATCGCACAAATTGAATGCTAATTTGTGTATATTTGTGCATTATTTTGACGAGGAAGGAATGTCGAAGTGTGAATGGGCATGATATGATAGATATATATGAACTAAGGCATTTCCTTCAATGAAGTCGGACAACAGGAGTGAGTAAATGCAATTTTCAAAAATGTTCGTATTGAATATGGGGATGCTCATAACCGTTGCTTATCTTGCTAGTGTGTTCTATAAATACATCGTAATACGTTCCTCTTCCAAAGTGAAGCAGGTTAGTTCAATACTTGTTTTTATCGCTGCAGGATGGATCAGTACGGTGTTTGGGTTTCAACTCACTGATGAAGTGATCTTCGATCTTCGTTACGTACCTTTAATTGTTGCTGTTCTGTCGTATAGACAACCCTATAGTGTTATCATTGTGGGCGTTGGAATAGGACTGACGAGGCTGACCTTTGGCATCACGGATGCTACGGTGGCGGCAGTGATCAATATGTCCGTTCTTGGAGTGCTGTGCGCAAGTTTAAATATATGGATGAGACGCAGTGACTACAGGCTGATTGTGAAAGGTGTACTGGTTATTGTCATTGTAAATGTGGTCAATAGTGTCAACATCGCGATCTTTGGCGTCATCCCGGCTACATACTTTTTCTCCCATATTATGCCGTATACTCTTCCCGCAGGTATTTTGCTCAGTCTTATTTTTGCTTTTATTTTGCGTGATTTTCAGAACGAACAGAATCGAATTTTGCTCATTCAGAGCACAAACCGGTTATTGTCTGTGCAGAAGGAAGAATTACAGAGAGCCCAGATTGTGTTGGAAGACCGCGCCAAGCAACTGATGATTGCTTCGCAATACAAATCAGAATTCCTTGCGAATATGTCGCATGAGTTGCGTACACCGCTGAACAGTGTCATAAACTTTGCCCAGATGATCAGCGAGAACAGCGATACGATGGAGCAGGAGGATATCGTACGCTTTGCAACAATGATTGACCATTCTGGTCAGGAGCTGCTTACGTTAATCAACGACATTCTCGATCTGTCCAAAGTGGAAGCAGGCAGGTTGGATATCGTATTGGAGGATATCAGTCTTACACAGCTGATTGAAGATGCCATGAGTCACTTCCAACTGGTTGCCGAGAAAAAGGGAATTCAGTTACTCTTGGACAAGAAGTCAGGGTTGCCAGAGACCCTGTGGTCTGATCCCCAGCGGGTACAGCAGATTTTGCGGAATTTGATGTCCAACGCCATTAAGTTTACGCATCAGGGGAAAGTCACGCTGACCGTGAGCACCAAGCAGACCAAGAAGTCCGGCAATCAGAGTCGATGGATTGTTTTCACCGTGCAAGATACGGGAATAGGTATTTCTGAAGACAAACATCACACCATTTTTGAGGCTTTTCAACAGGCTGATGGGTCCATTAGTCGGAAATTCGGGGGAACAGGACTTGGTCTGTCGATCAGTCGGGATTTGGCGAGATTGCTGGGTGGATCGATCGAACTTGAGAGCGCTGAGGGGAAGGGAAGCACCTTCTGTCTCTATCTCCCGTTGAACCGCGGAAAAATGAGTTGACAACCTTCAAGCTGTGAGTAGAATTTGGGATGACAACTAGCATCGGCCGGCACTGGAAACCCGGTCTAAGGAGTGTATCCTCATACAGAAGATGGTCAACGTTAACCCTCCCTCGTTTGCAGGCAAACCACGACGCAAGGGTTCGACACAACGCAGAAATTTATCGATTGCAACATGGGAGGGCATACCAGCCATCATTTTGCAGACTTTGCTGGGAGGCCCGTTTTTAACCGGATTTCTGCTGTACCTTGGGGCCGGGTCAAGACATATTGGTTTTGTGTTAGCCATTACAACGTTTGTAAACATCGCCCAGATTGGAGCAGCTTACTGGATGCAGCGGATTCGCAGCCGCAAACGCATGCTGCTGTTGTTCGTGGGAACACATCGCATCCTGTGGAGTGCAACGGGACTGATCCCGTTTCTATTTCCGAAGGAGTGGTGGGTAGGCATTTATATCGGAGTGTATACGGTTGCTTTTATAGCCAATACGATTGGTGGTATGATCTGGACTTCATTGATTGGAGACATCGTACCTGCCAAGGTAAGAGGACGTTATTTCGGAATTCGGAACACAATTCTGAATGCGCTTGGAAGCGTATGCTTATTCGTGGGAGGTATCATTCTAGACCGTTTCCCTGGGGAAATGGGCTTTTTGATTCTGTTTATTCCGGTATGGATCTGCGCGATCGCCAATACAGTGATCTATTTCTTTTACCCGGATGTGCCTTTCGAGCGTTCTACCGAGAAGGTTTTCTGGCTGATGTTCAAAAAGCCGTTTCAGGATCGTTCCTTCCTGAAGGCTGCCCTGTTTTTGGCTATCTGGTTACTGATCCAGACGTTGATTGTTCCGCTCTTTTCTTACGTAATGCTCGATCTGCTTCATATTAATTATCAGATGGTATCGCTTATTACAGTAGTGCAGACTCTCGTCATGATGGCCGGATTCTATATCTGGGGTAATCTAAACGCGAGATTCAGCAACAAAACCTTATTATTCTGGACATTGCCGATCATTGCACTCTCCTGTTTGTCGTGGGGATTGATGTCGTTTATGCCTGTTTTGATAGCGCTTTTTTTATCTCATATCTTCCTCGGAATCGGTGTAGGCGGATTCAACCAGTTAGCCTTCAACTTTACGATCGGAGATACACCCAAAAGTGAAAGACCGATGTTTGTTGCTGTGTATTCGGCTCTGACAGGGGTAACTTCGTTTCTTGGACCACTTATTGGCGGTTGGTTGTATGAAAGGATGGACACCTTGCCGGATGCGATGACATGGATATCCAGCTATGGATTTCAGGTGGTTGTTGGTGCAGCGATGCTGGTACTTACGTTTACACTGGGCCGTCGTGTATTGCTGAAATGAGCATTTGGTGTACCTCCAGAGAGCAACTTCCAATCTGTACTCGGAGCGATTAAAATCGAATAATGTAATAGGCTGTTAGATAAAGGTTGGCGAAGTGGAGGGATGTACTTGAATAGTCTCGAACGGAAAGCCATTGTGATTGGAGCCACTGGGCTTGTGGGCGACCTACTCGTTCGCAGCCTGCTTCAGAATCCGGCATATAGCCGAATTCTTGTGCTGGTTAGGCGGCCGCTGGAACTGGAGCATCCCAAGCTGGAGCAACACGTAGTGGACTGGGAGCATCTTGAGGACCAGGGGCATCTGTTTCGTGGGATCGACGATCTGTATTGCTGCTTGGGTACAACCATTAAGAAAGCAGGCAGTCAGGAGAATTTTCGTCAAGTGGATTACCACTACCCTGTACAGGCAGCTAAGCTTGCCAAGGAGCAAGGGGTATCCCAGATGCTTGTGATTTCTTCCATGGGAGCAGCTGCCGGGTCTCGTGTGTTCTACAGCCGAACCAAGGGAGAGATGGAAGAGGCATTGTCAGCAGTCGGTTTTCGTTCATTGCATGTGTTCCGTCCTTCGTTAATTCTCGGAGATCGCAAAGAGAAACGGTTGGGTGAGCAGTTGGCGGCTCGTACCATGAAGTTTCTGGATCGCTGGATGAAAGGTCGAGTGGATAAATACCGGGCGATTCACGCCTCAACCATAGCCCGGGCCATGATTAACATTGCACTTGTTCGAACAAAGGGGAATCATGTGTATTCCAATGACGTCATTCATGCACTGGGATTGGATGAGTCCTAATGACTTCTGATCTTCCAGTTTGAAAGCGGTTAACAAGTGACGTTTCGTGCCTGGACGGGATCCGTGGTATAATAAGCTTCAAAAAAAGAGTTCGAGGCCTGTCTCCATGCGGCGGCAGGATAGCGAGCGAACATGAAGGAGAACTCGTCCATGAAAAAACCAATTTCTACCGATCAGGCGCCAGGCGCCATCGGTCCATACAGCCAGGCAGTCGATGCAGGCAATTTCATCTATACTTCTGGTCAGCTTGGTCTGAACCCTCAAACGGGAGAATTCGGCGCAGATGTACAGGAGCAGACTCGTTTGTCTTTGAGCAATGTAAAAGCAATTCTTGAAGCAGCAGGTACGAGTATGGATAAAATAGTAAAAACGACGGTTTTCCTGAAAGACATGAACGATTTTGTTCCTGTTAACGAAGTGTATAGTACCTTCTTTGAACAACCTTATCCGGCACGCAGTGCGGTTGAAGTCGCTCGTCTGCCGAAGGATGCCCTTGTAGAGATTGAGGTCATTGCCCTGAAATAGGATGATCTTGGATTCATATCAAAGTACATAAAAGCCGATTTCTGGTCTGATGACTGAAATCGGCTTTTTGAGTTTATGATAATTAGAGTGCGCTAGAGTTCGCTTAATCCCGATCCTGATTGCGTGCGAAGAACAGCCATACCGCATAGATCGCCAGTACGATCGCAATGATGATTGCCGTATAATATACAGAAACGATGTCTTTCTGTTTGAGCGCAATGGCAATGTATGCCCATGTAAAGACCAGGGGGTAGATGCTGTCTCGATAAGGGAAGCTTACCAGTACAGCCAGCACCAGTCCTACAATTAACATAATGATAGTCCAGGTGGGCTCACTGATTCCGAAGCCATCCCAGCCGATTTTGTATAATAGAACAGCTGCATTGATAATGGTTGCTACGCTAACCCATCCCAGATAAATGCTGAAAGGCAGCTTCACAAGCCAGATTTCCGCAGTGGTTGGTGGGGTAATCGCACGTGTTTTTACATAGAGCATGATTAGTGACAGTAGAAGCAGTACGATGATGAGTAAGGCGAGACCGATCTTGAGATTTTGAAATGCGAAGATCCACGCTACATTGAAGGCACAGCTTGCCAGAAACCAATAACCGAGACGGGTAATGGAGTCCCTTTTCCACGAAGCAGGAACAAACTGATAGATCACAAAACCTGCGAGCAGCAGATAAATCAGACCCCATATGGAGAAGGCGTATCCCGCAGGTGTGAGTAGCACAGGGTACATATCCGATACTTCCTTGTTGGTTCTGCCTCCGATTGGCAGAGCGTTGGAAAGGTAATTCACAACAATAACAGCGATAAAACCAATGGCGTTTAACCACTTGTACGGATTATTACGTGACATTGTGTTTCCTCCTTGGGTTAACGAAAATGAATGAACCACGGGTCAGTCTATAATGAATATACCCAGTTCTCCCACATTCTAATAAGCAGCCGCAAAAAAATTCACAGGATGGTCTTCCGATTTCCTATGGTCTGCCGCTCACTGTTTCGTACTCTGTCCCAATGTACGCTGAATGAAGCAGGAATATGTCTAATAGAGGAGGATGAGGATTGATTACGAGAGAAACGATGGAGAAACAGCAGACCTGGTTTTATGTAGCTGCGCTATTCCTAGGGTTAGCCATTGGCCTGGGGAACTCTGATTGGGGAACAGCTCTGCACGATACAGTATCTCCGGTGCTTGCGATTCTACTATATAGCATGTTTGCACAGATTCCTTTTTTACAGCTAAAAGAATCCGGGTCTAACCTGAGATTTATGGGTGCTCTGCTGGTAGCTAATTTTATCGTTGTACCTGTGGTTGTATGGTTGTTAACACTACTTTTTCCACAATCCCCTGCCGTTCTAATTGGAGTTTATCTGGTACTATTAACTCCCTGCATTGATTACGTTATTGTTTTTACTCAGCTTGGTCGGGGCAATGAGAAGCTAATACTTGCTGCAACGCCTATCCTGTTTGTCATACAGATGATATTGTTGCCGGTTTATTTGTGGTTGTTGGTGGGGGAGAAGGTGGCACAGGTGATGCGGATAGGGCCGTTCGTGGAGGCTTTCCTGTTCCTGATCGTTATTCCGCTCCTGCTGGCTATCATGACACAGGTCTTTTCGAGAGGAAAAGTAACTGGAGAGCGGGTGATGAATGTAACGGCCTGGCTGCCCGTTCCGATCTACGTTGCATTTATGGTGATTATGCCCCTTGTATCACGAACGATTGCTATTCTATTTCGATTGAATGTAGGCGCAGGGAGGGCACTCATTTTCAGTTCAGCAACATGGAATTCACTCGTCGTTCTGCCGCTGGCACTTGCACTGCCACAGGAGTGGGCAACCGTAGCTGCTGCTGTCATTGTGACTCAGTTCACTGGACCATTCCCCAAGAGAAACGGAGACTTTACAGCGCTCCTGGTAAGCATTCTGGGCTTGTTCTGCATGATAGGATTGCGATGAACCGGCGGGCTTCAATTACGGCAAATCGTTGACGGATGCCTACCCAGCTCTTTTGCAATGGCTCGTGAACCATGACCTTGCTGATGGAGGATTTCTAGCTTGCTACGTTCGATTATGCTAAGATGTGTGTAACCCATGGTGGATTCTCCTTGTGTGAGAACTTTCATACTACACGAATTCGGCCAGGGGCCTTTTTTATTTATTTCCAGTAGGTGTAGCACTTCATATTACAAACCGTCTATCATTGTTCCCGTTCCACCTAATACAATTGGAACGCTCAATCATGGGGTAAACGGTTAATCGCTTTTTTGTTTATCATTTCGTGAAGCGTTGCGCTTGTGCGGATTGCCCGTTTGCATCTATCCGAGAAATTGAAACACTAGGGGAGTATCATCCGGATAAACTGGATAAGTGGTGCGAAACCGAAGAATATGTGAATCACCCATGGAAAGGCATCGGGTTCAGTACGATCCGTAAAAAGCTGATCCAAGAAGGCCGCTTTGGGTTGAAGAAGCAGAAAGAGTCCGCATGCCGGATGCGCAATTCCCCTCAATACATGGGAACGAGTGTCCGGCTTGTGGTTTAATTGTAGGCAAGAATCCCCGTTGATACTTAAGTGAAGAGAAGTGACGAGATGAAACCTTTGGATATCAAACAATTAGAGGGAATCGGAAAGCAAGCAGCGGAGAACGCAGCTCATAATGCCAAAGATTCCAATACATTTGTCTCTTTTTCGAAGGATGGTAAAGTGATCCGGAAATATGCTGATGGACATATGACCGAGGTGAGTTATGATTGAGGATTTAAAGAAGTGGACTACGCCGGAAAGTAGTCCGTCTATGACTGTTTTTGCTGGAACCAATGGGGATCGGAAGTCCCAGTTGACCAGCATTTTGCAGCATTAGAACCCGAATGTCAAAGTTATCGATGCGGACGCGATCGCAAAAACGATGAAACATTTGCCTGAGAATCAAGCTAACTTTGCAGCCGAACGGGAAGCGGTGAAACAGGTACGCGATTGCATCAAACAAGGCGTTGACTTTTCTATTGAGACCACGCTTGGTGGCCAGAACGTTCTCAGACAAATGGAGATGGCCAAAGCTGCAGGTTTTAGCATCAATATGTACTATGTTGGATTGAATTCAGTAGACTTACATATCAATCGGGTGGCGCAGCGTGTCGCTCAGGGTGGCCATCATATCCCGGAAGAGGATATCCGCTGGCGCTACCTCCATGGAGAACTTGCCAAGAGCGATGCGCTAGCGGATCGGATGATCATTTATGACAATAGTGAAGTGTATCAGGTCCAAGCTGAAGTGTACCGTGGTCTTACACGATTTCAAAGGGAACCCATGCAGCCCGGGGTAAACCAGGCCCTGAAGAACTGGACGTAAACCCAGCAGGAAATTAAGAAAGAGCTTCAACAAGAGAATCAATCACTTTCTAGGGAGCTTTCGAGTGCCCAACGTAAACTGCACATGGATGAAGCAGGTGCTTGATCCATGTCGAACCTAGCAACGACAGCGCAGATATATTAAGGTATATCGCTTGTGGAGAAGTGAATTACAGCGCCAATGAATAAGACAATGCAAAGTGAGAGCCACATTACAAATGACATAAGGAAGCTAGTTTCAGGGAATATCATCATGCTTGGTAGGGCTTGAATAGAACTCATAAATATAATTCCGACTACAATGGAGATGGTCATGTTTCTAGCAAGCAATGAGATGGAAAAAAACAAACAAGTATACAGCAGAATAGAGACAAGCTTTACACTTGTTACAAACATGATTTCCAAAAGATCATCCATTGTAAGTTCCATAGTTGCTGGCACCAGATATGCAATAACGATACAGGACATCATACTCATCAGAAATAGATTGGCGGCATAGATCAAAGATGTCGCCAATTTGGAGAGTATGACAAGCACTCGGGAGAGTGGGTGGATAAAGAGCATCCTAGCCGTACCTGAGGAAAGTTCGCCGCAAACGCTTTGTGATACCGCAGTGATTAATAGAAGATATATTATCTGATTCTCGGTTTGTATAAAAAACTGAATTCGTTCCGCTCTGCTCATGGAGGGTCGTCCGCTTAACTGAAACAATAGCAGTATGATCAGTGTGGAGGCAAATGCGATGCCGAGCGTAATCCATGTAGAACGTTTACTATACAGCTTGATATGTTCATTTTTTATTGCAGACCAATAGTGCATTCGGATTGAACAACTCCTCTTACAGATTCGACTGCTTTAGATTTAATAGTGTAATGCGTCCGGTATTGCTGCTAACGGATACTTCGGATAAGGCTTTGCCCGGTCTACCGATATGTCCCGAGATTTTATTCATACCAATCGTTCTCCAGTCACCGGGGGGGGCGGTCGAGGAGTATTCCAGATTGGTTTGGACCCTCCCGTTGGAACGCAGGTTGATGTACAGCGGATTTATGTCTTCTGGGTCAGACATTCCTATATATATATTCCCCCTGTCGGAATGAATGAAGCTGTCAGTCAGTGAGTTATTCCAGCGATCAATGACGATCGAGCCGGCACTAGTTTGCAACGCAGCTTTACCATCCAGCTGCTCTATTCGCAGAGAACCAAGCGTAGTGCGGCCATGCAACTGTTCACCTTCGAAGCTGTGGAGTGAAAGGCCGCCTAATGTACTGGTGAAGTTAAGTTGGCGTGCACGTATGCTGTAGTCGCTGAAGATGCTGCTGAATTGAGTGGATAGAGTAATCGTTTCATAACGAATATCGGGCAGATATACATCAACAAAAACCTGGGTGCTCGTACTGAGGACAGCCAATCCGTTATTATTTCCGACCGTTCGCAATTCAATGGTTTTATCTCGTGTTTCCAAAATCAAATCAAAATCGCTCATGGCAGGCGCTATGCCGGATAATTCTGCCTGTATCTCTGAACGATTGCTTGAATGATGGAGACGTACCTCCACCATGGGGCTATAGATCAGTAGATGCTGTATTCCCGTGGCTGAAGCCTTGACTACTTTGTTTATTTTATTGGTAAACAAATTGTTGAAGATAACTCCCCCGCTTATTAAGAGAATGACAATTAGTACAATGTATATCCGGTTACGCTTCGTATATTTTGGAACAGCGCGCATGGGTATATACTCCTCACAGATATAATGAATTAAAACTCCTGCCTTATAAAATCCTTCCACCCTGGTATGGTGATGACTGCTAAGAAAATCAGCCAGAATCCGGCAGCCATCCAGCTGCTAAATTCGCTTATAAAAAGTAAAATGTTAGCACTTGTTATCGTAACAATCAGGCTGAATATGAGGGCAAACCCCATATTTCTGGTTAGCATGATCATTGTGAACGCACTAGCAATTGCTATTGGATAATCTGGTAATCTGGAGGCAGAGACAGTAAAGAAGCGGATCATTTGATCGAACTTTGCAATTCCTTCGGAACTGGACAGGAGTAATGCAAGTAGTGGTGCAAGCATCACGATGGCTGCATAACCACCAAGGGAAAACAGAAGTGCTGCTATAAATTTTGCAAACCAAATCTTTGATCGAGTGCAGGGATGAACGAGGAGTAAACGGATTGAACCCGTTGAAAGCTCCACCTGAATCAATTGAATGGATAACAGAACAGCAAATAAAGAGTAGAGCTGAATACTGGTTTGAGACAACGAGACGGCGTAATCCCAGTATGAGGATATTTCGATCTTTCCTGCGATGTGCTGCAGAATAGCGGTAGAGATCATGATAAGAAGGGTACAGGAATAGATAATCCATGTGGATCGCTGTCCTGCAAGCTTAGTTACTTCATTACGTATCGCCGAGATAACGATCATATCTGATTTCCTCGGGTCAACTCTAGAAATTTTTCCTCCAGCGATTGAACCACTGTTGATTCATCTCTTAACTCCTTGAGTTTTACAACCTCTAGCAGTTTGCCATGCTGTACAATTCCGACACGGTCACAGAGCAACTCCATTTCAGCGAGGATATGGGAAGACAGGAAGACAGCAATTCCTTGCTCATGCGCAAGATATGTAAGGTAATCTCTTAGTTCTCGAATTCCTTCCGGGTCCAATCCATTGGTTGGTTCGTCCAGAATAAGAACAGATGGGGAATGTAAAAGCGCCTGAGCCAATCCAAGTCTTTGTTTCATACCTAGTGAGTAGGTTTCCACCTTTTCATGAATGCGCTGCTCCAATCCAGTCATTCTAACGATTTCCATAATCCGTGCATCATCCACCCTGTGGTGTAAGCGTGCAAATAGTTTCAGATTTTTATAACCGGAAAGAAATTTATAGAATTCAGGATTCTCTATCACTGCCCCGACGTGCGAAATTGCTGAGACAAATTGCTTTTTCAGATTAAATCCCCGAATAATGATCTCGCCTGTGCTATAAGTCGATAATCCGACGATCATTCGTATCGTAGTTGTTTTGCCTGCACCGTTCGGTCCGAGGAGTCCGAACACCTCACCGGGGTAAATGTCAAGCGAAAGGTCATCTACGATAGTGCGGTCTTGTGACTTTTTCATTAAACGCTTCAGTTGTAGTACAGGAATGCTTGACATAATTCACCCCGAAACTATTAATGTTGAAATAAAAACATGGTGTTACCCGAAATCGTGTTAATGATTCCCCTGTTGTTCACAGTGATTTCACTTTCAAATAAAAAACTTTTTAAAAATATTGCCAAAATATTATAAAAGATGTTAGCATGAGTACGATAAGGGAATAAAATCCTTAAAATAAAATTACTTCTATTTCTTTATTAGATTTAAAAGTAAATAAACCCCTGTAACTGTGCTAAGTCCAAGTGCACCATAGATTCCATAAAGAAGTTCATTCTTTTGGAAACCCCAGTAGAGAAATCCATTAATCACCAATGTAGCCGCACACAAAATAAATATCCATTTTGTAATCTGATTTGTAATCATCAAGCTAATCGACTCCTTTGTCTTAAATTAAAATAAAAAGCCATAGAGAGGAGTGAGAAAGTAGCCTTGCTGTGTATTATTGAACTACTTGAATAGTACACTAATAATTTATGCTTTGCAATAAGAAGTTAAAGAAATGGGCATCGTGTCTGAATTTACCTGAATAAGAATTGGGGGAAAGTGTACATGAAATCGCTGTCTAAGTTGAGAATAAGCCAGCTTGATTTATCGGAGATTGAAATGAATGGAAATTTTGTAGCCCTCTTTCAACAGATACTGCAAAACCATCTTTCTTATGATTTGGTGCAGGTGAAAAGTGAACATTTTGGTGAGATGTACTACATATTGAATACGGAGCTGATTGGAGAGCTCCTCATACAGAATGCATCAAAACTTATTAAGGTTCCGCATGGCAATAAGATACTTGAGCGATTCATTGGCAACTCCGTCTTTGTTAGTAACGGAGAAGAGCACAGAAATCAACGGCGTTGGATGAGCCCCGTCTTCCAAAAGAAACAACTTGAGTCTTTGTCAGATAGTATCAGGGATGAGGTTCAGCAGTACGTTTCGAGTTGGGAAACCGGCCAATCTGTTAATGTGTTTGAAGCCATGCTGGAATTGACAATTCGGATCATTGGCCGGAACATCCTCGGAGATCAAGGGAGAGCCGAGCAATTGGAACTTGTAAGTCAGACCTTGAACAGCCTGCTTGCAATCTTTATGACGCAGCGCCCGTTGACAGAGCAGGAGGATGAAGAAGCTGAGAGGCTTATTACCTGTCTGGATACTGTAATCTTTGAGGAAATCAGGGAGAGGAGGGAGAGGCCTGAGCACTACAACGACCTTTTGAATATGCTAGTCCAAGCCAGGAAGTCTGATGACAGCATTGAGGAAGCAAACGTGGAAATAAGAAATAATGTGGGCACCTTATTTTTGGCTGGATACGAAGCAACCGCAACTGCTTTGACCTGGACACTGCATCTCCTGACACGCCATCCCGAGGTGCAGCTGCGCATGCAGGAGGAACTTGATCAGGTTCTTGGGGGTAGAGCACCTGGAATTGAGGATGTAACTGATTTGGCATATACCAACCATATCATTCTGGAGTCACTTCGACTTTATCCACCGTCGTATCAGATAGGACGTGTTGTAAAAGAAAGTATAACTTTGGGTGACACTGTGATTCCTGAAAATGCTGTTGTGATGTTCAGCCAATATGTGATGCATCGTCACCCTCATTTTTTTTCTCAGCCAGAACAGTTTATTCCTGAGCGTTTTTCTGACACTTTTCTGAAAGAATTGGATAAATACGCATTTTTTCCATTTGGAATAGGCAATCGTATCTGTATTGGCAAAGGTCTTTCACTCAATATGTTGGTGATGATTATGGCAGCAATCGGTCAGCGATATAATTTCACAAGTATTGGGGATTGTGAGGCAGCTCCGGTTACGTTAACAACTTTAAACAATCAACATCCGATTATGATGAAAATCACTGAGCGTTAGTCGCTTGCAGCAAACAGGAGGACAGGATGATACAAGGGAACAGAAAGGAGCAAAAGATGCTTAAGGAAGTTCATTGGGAAGCGACACAAATTCCAGTATTCACCTCAGAATCACATACTCCGGGCGTATTTAAAAGTTGTCGTGGAGATTTGGAATTCGTTGTTATCACGCGTCTGCAAGCTGCGGCTAATCAACTCTACACGGAGCCTTCGTCTGTATTGCTTGCTGCATGGGGAATATTGTTAAGCGCCTATAACCATGTTGACGAGGTGCTGTTCGGCACATCATTGAATGGAAACATCCTACCGATAGCAGTTACCGTTAACTCGGAGCATAGGGTGGCTGATCTTATCATACATACCAATACAGCGTATCTTGCTGCCTTGGAAAGTATAGGCTCTCAGGAGGGAGAGCGCTCCGTGGAGGAGCATTGGTCTACACGCTTTGATCATGTGGTTATATTTGATGATGAAGTCGTCAGCGATCATTATGATTTTGTATTTAGAATGAATGAGCATAGCGGGCAGCTCATGATGATATTCAAGAAAGCGCGATTTCAAGCTGAATTTATTACCCGTATGATGCATCACTTTATAGCGATAGTTGAACAGATCAGTGAGCAGCAAGAAATATGTCTGGGAGAGATTGAACTGGTCACGGAAGAAGAAAAGAAGCAATTGCTGGAGGAGTTTAATCGGACGGATCAAAGCTACTTCAGGGAGGACACGCTGCAGCAGCAATTCGAGCGGCGGGCAAGCGAGCATCCTGGAAGGAAAGCGCTGGTGTTTGAGGACACAGAGCTGACCTATAAAGAGCTCAATGAGCGAGCCAATCAATTCGCGCATTATCTGCGGTCCTGTGGAGTAGGGCGAGAGACTTTTGTAGGTATTCTGGCTGATCGCTCGGTGGCGATGGTCATTGGTGTGTTTGGTGTGTTGAAGGCAGGGGGGGCGTACGTGCCGCTTGATCCCTCCTATCCCGAGGAGCGAATTGCCTACATGCTGGAGGACAGCGGATCGGCATATATGCTCGTGCAGCAAGGGTTGAAGCCGCCAGTAGCCTATAGAGGAAGGGTCATTCCACTGGATGAAGGAGAGTGGAAGGAAGAGGAGCGAAGCAACCCCGTGCAAGTAAATGGGGCGGAGGATTTGGCCTATATGATCTACACGTCAGGCTCTACAGGTCAGCCCAAAGGAGTAATGATAGAACATCGGGGAGTTAGCAACTTCTGTCTCATTGCCCCGACATATGGTATTGTGCCAGAGAGTCATGTGCTGCAGTTCTCGTCCTTCAGCTTCGATTCATCGGTAGGCGAAATCTTCCCAACGCTGTTGAACGGAGCCACTTTATACATGGCAAGGAAAGAGCTGTTGCTGAGCGGAGCGGGCTTTACGGCATGGCTGAAGGCGAATCAAATTGCCTCAGTGGTTTTCCCGCCATCCGTTCTGCGCGCACTACCCTATGAGGAACTTCCGGATTTAACAACGATTATTACGGCAGGGGAAGCGTGCTCACCGGATTTGGTTCGGATGTGGGGACGAGGCCGAACCTTCCTGAATGCGTATGGACCAACAGAGGCAACAGTAGGCAGCACGGTGGGGGTCTGCACGGAGGAGATGGAGAAGCCGCCGATTGGCAGGCCGATTGCGAACAAAAAAATCTATATTGTGAATGGACAAGGAAAGCTGCAGCCGATCAGGGTGCCGGGAGAACTGTGCATCGGAGGAGACGGCCTAGCCCGAGGGTATTGGGGGAAGGAAGAACTGACGCTGGAGAAGTTCGTACCCAACCCATATGCGCAAGGAGAACGAATGTACCGAACCGGAGATTTGGCCTGCTGGTTGCCTGATGGGACGATAGAATATATCGGACGAATAGACGATCAGGTGAAAATCCGGGGCCACCGGATTGAACCGGGGGAAGTAGCACGAGTGCTGCTGGAGCATGGAGCGGTAAGCGAATCGACCGTAGTAGCCTATACGGACGGGGAGGGACGAAGCATCCTGTGCGCCTACGTAGTACCCCGGCGGGAATGGACGGCGCATGAGCTGCGGGAGCATATTCGCAGCAGGCTGCCGGACTATATGGTGCCGTCCTCCTTTATGGAGGTGAAGCAAATACCGCTTACACCTAACGGCAAAGTGGACAAGAAAGCACTGCCGGAGCCCGACATGGGCAGACAAGTGGAAGCGGACTACGTAGCGCCGACGAATGAAGTGGAGCGGGCGCTTGCTGAAATCTGGCAGCAGGTGCTGCAGGTGGAACAAGTCGGTATTCACGACCGTTTTATAGAGCTTGGCGGCGATTCTTTGAAAGCGTCCATGCTGCTTACTCGGTTGCAGCAGGAATTTGGTGTAGAAATTTCGTTTAGAGTCTTATTTGAGTTGCCGACAGTTGAAGCCATGGCTCTACATATCGGCTGTTTAAACTATACTGTACCTACGTTGCTCAAGGCGGTAGGAGAACAGCCTCATTACCCTGCTTCATCTATGCAGACAAGGTTGTATGCCATTGAGCAGACACAGAATGTTGGCGCAGCTTATCATCTGCCAGCGGCGACGGAAATAACAGGACAACTTGATAAGGAAACCCTGCAAAAAGCGATTAATGCATTGCTGATGAGGCATGAGAGTCTGCACACTTCATTCCATTTTATAGACGGACAGCTTGTCCAAAAAGTGCATGACCTCACAGAACTGCCATTAATCTGTTGGGATGCAGAGGATGAAAAGGAAGCAGACAGACTGATTCAGCTATTTATTGCTCCATTCGATCTTGGAGAAGCACCGTTATTCCGAGTTGGGCTGATCCGGCTGCTCAATACACCTAATGAGTTGATGGAGCGTCATATTCTGATTACTGACATGCATCACATCATAGGTGACGGCACGACTCAACATATTCTGAATGAGGAGTTGAGCCTGCTCTATCAAGGTAAGCATCTGAGTCTCCCAGCCGTGCAATATAAGGATTATGCGATCTGGGAGAGCAAGAGTAGAGGACAAAAAAGATGGCGTAATCAGGAGGAATACTGGCTCGGGCAACTTGATCGAGAGCTTACCGTACTTGAGCTTGCCACAGATTACCCTCGACCTTCCATTCAGCAATTCAAAGGGGACAAGCTTCTTTTCAAGATCAGCCCAGATCTGACGGTTAGGTTGAAACAACTCGCCTCAGAAGAAGGCGCTACACTATACATGCTGCTGCTTGCTTGTTATCAGATCATGTTGTCCCGCTATACTGGACAAGAAGATATTATCGTTGGAGCCCCTGTAATGAGGAGACCACGCATCGAGTTTGAGAGCGTTTGTGGAATGTTCGTCAATACGTTAGTCATGCGTGGGAGAACGAGCAAGGAACTCTCATTCACACAATTTTTGCAGGATGTAAAAACGAGCGTGCTTGATGGTTACGAGCATGGCGACTTCCCGCTTGAAGAGATTATCGGTCGCCTTGGTTACCATCGGAATCCAGATCGCAATCCGATATTTGATACCATGTTTGCCATGCAAAATTTTGATCTGTTTACTATTGAATTACCGAATCTCGATACAAGCCCCTATCCAATTAGCTGGACTGCATCCCTGTTCGATATGACATGGGAAGCATTGGATGGAGAGGCGCTGCAGTTTACGGTTGAATATAATACGGTTCTATACAAAAAGACAACAATTGAGCGGATGTGTCGGCATTTTGAGCATGTTTTAAAGCAAATCAGTGGGCAGCAAGAGATATGTCTGGGAGAGATTGAACTGGTCACGGAAGAAGAAAAGAAGCAATTGCTGGAGGAGTTTAATCGGACGGATCAAAGCTACTTCAGGGAGGACACGCTGCAGCAGCAATTCGAGCGGCGGGCAAGCGAGCATCCTGGAAGGAAAGCGCTGGTGTTTGAGGACACAGAGCTGACCTATAAAGAGCTCAATGAGCGAGCCAATCAATTCGCGCATTATCTGCGGTCCTGTGGAGTAGGGCGAGAGACTTTTGTAGGTATTCTGGCTGATCGCTCGGTGGCGATGGTCATTGGTGTGTTTGGTGTGTTGAAGGCAGGGGGGGCGTACGTGCCGCTTGATCCCTCCTATCCCGAGGAGCGAATTGCCTACATGCTGGAGGACAGCGGATCGGCATATATGCTCGTGCAGCAAGGGTTGAAGCCGCCAGTAGCCTATAGAGGAAGGGTCATTCCACTGGATGAAGGAGAGTGGAAGGAAGAGGAGCGAAGCAACCCCGTGCAAGTAAATGGGGCGGAGGATTTGGCCTATATGATCTACACGTCAGGCTCTACAGGTCAGCCCAAAGGAGTAATGATAGAACATCGGGGAGTTAGCAACTTCTGTCTCATTGCCCCGACATATGGTATTGTGCCAGAGAGTCATGTGCTGCAGTTCTCGTCCTTCAGCTTCGATTCATCGGTAGGCGAAATCTTCCCAACGCTGTTGAACGGAGCCACTTTATACATGGCAAGGAAAGAGCTGTTGCTGAGCGGAGCGGGCTTTACGGCATGGCTGAAGGCGAATCAAATTGCCTCAGTGGTTTTCCCGCCATCCGTTCTGCGCGCACTACCCTATGAGGAACTTCCGGATTTAACAACGATTATTACGGCAGGGGAAGCGTGCTCACCGGATTTGGTTCGGATGTGGGGACGAGGCCGAACCTTCCTGAATGCGTATGGACCAACAGAGGCAACAGTAGGCAGCACGGTGGGGGTCTGCACGGAGGAGATGGAGAAGCCGCCGATTGGCAGGCCGATTGCGAACAAAAAAATCTATATTGTGAATGGACAAGGAAAGCTGCAGCCGATCAGGGTGCCGGGAGAACTGTGCATCGGAGGAGACGGCCTAGCCCGAGGGTATTGGGGGAAGGAAGAACTGACGCTGGAGAAGTTCGTACCCAACCCATATGCGCAAGGAGAACGAATGTACCGAACCGGAGATTTGGCCTGCTGGTTGCCTGATGGGACGATAGAATATATCGGACGAATAGACGATCAGGTGAAAATCCGGGGCCACCGGATTGAACCGGGGGAAGTAGCACGAGTGCTGCTGGAGCATGGAGCGGTAAGCGAATCGACCGTAGTAGCCTATACGGACGGGGAGGGACGAAGCATCCTGTGCGCCTACGTAGTACCCCGGCGGGAATGGACGGCGCATGAGCTGCGGGAGCATATTCGCAGCAGGCTGCCGGACTATATGGTGCCGTCCTCCTTTATGGAGGTGAAGCAAATACCGCTTACACCTAACGGCAAAGTGGACAAGAAAGCACTGCCGGAGCCCGACATGGGCAGACAAGTGGAAGCGGACTACGTAGCGCCGACGAATGAAGTGGAGCGGGCGCTTGCTGAAATCTGGCAGCAGGTGCTGCAGGTGGAACAAGTCGGTATTCACGACCGTTTTATAGAGCTTGGCGGCGATTCTATCAAAGCTATTCAGGTATCAGCACGAGTACATCAAAGACAACTGCGGATGGAAGTAAGCGATCTGTTACGTTATTCCACTATTGCTGAACTTGCCCCTCATTTGAAGGCGGATGCAACGCAGATTGAACAGGGAGTCGTAGAGGGCGAGGTTCCATTTCTCCCAATTCAGCACTGGTTTTTGGAGCAGCAGATTCCTGATGCCCATCATTGGAATCAAGCGATGATGCTGTTTCGTTCGGAGGGCTGGTTATTTGAGGCAGTCAGAGAGGTCTTTGCGGCACTGCTTATTCATCATGATGCGCTCAGAATGGCTTTTTTACAGGATGGACAGTCGATAGTGCAAGTGGTGAGGGGAGTTGGGGTAGAATGCCCGGTTTATAAGTACGACTACCGATCATCTACACGTTTTTTGGAGGAAATAGAAACGGAAGCTAATCGGCTTCAGCGCAGCATAGACCTGGAGAACGGCCCACTTGTAATCCCAGCAATATTTCAGACGAGTCAGGGAGATTATTTGCTTATTATTGTTCACCATCTAATTATCGACGGCGTTTCTTGGAGAGTTTTACTTGAAGATTTGGAGAATGGTTATAGACAAGCATTACGATGCGAGCCCATTCGGTTTCCTTTGAAGACGATGTCGTATCAGGCTTGGAGCAGGGAACTTCAAGATTATGCAAACAGCAAAGCGATGCGCAAAGAAGCGCTGTACTGGAATGAAGTAGATTGCCAAGCTGTTAATCCGCTCCCCGTAGACCTGAAACCAATGCTCCCCTATATGCGCCGTGATGCGCTTGAGGCGAATATGACGTTAACACATGAACATACAGAATTGCTGCTAACAGAAACAAATCGACCTTATCGGTCGGAGCCTGTACACCTTCTGCTTGCTGCTCTAATGTTGGCCATCCGTGAATGGAGCGGTGAGGAGCGGATCGCTGTCAGTCTGGAAGGTCATGGCCGGGAATCCATTATCGATGGCAGTAATCTGGGGCGGACGCTTGGTTGGTTTACATCCATTTTTCCAGCTGTATTTTATCTCCAATCTAGCGAGTTAGGGGAGGCTGTGAAATCCATCAAGGAAATGATGCGTGGCATTCCTAACAAAGGTGTAGGCTACGGCATTCTGAAGTATTTAACAGCCGCCCAGCATAAGGAAGCGATGTCATTCAAACTGAAGCCTTCAATCAGCTTTAATTATCTGGGTGTATTTGATCAAGAGGGGGGGCACGGATTTGGCAGCTCTAGTGTTCCACTTGGAGAGCTGTTCAGCCCTTCTACACCGATTAATTATGTGCTGGAAGTGAACTGCATCGTGCTTGCGGGGCAACTTCATCTGAGTATAGGATACTGCAGGCACAGCTATGATTCGTCCAAAATTGAAACTATTCTAAACCGCTATCAGGCATATCTGATCTCTATCATCTCTCATTGCATGGCGCAGAAGGAACAAGAGCATACACTAAGTGATTTTAGCGCCACTAAGTTAACTACCGAAGGCCTGGACGATATTCTGTTGGAATTGAACAATTTGACCTAGGCTAGGAGAGATCATTTCCAATATTGTGAAAGAGGTGTGCTTACGTGCTGAACCAGAAAAACATAAAGAATATGTATGAATTGTCTCCTCTACAAAAAGGGATGCTGTTTCATTACATAAAAGATGAAGGAAGCGGTGCTTATTTTGAACAAATGACCCTGTTCATTGACGGAGCAATTGATGCGACTTGCCTGGAGGAAAGCCTCAATGGTTTGATTCAAAAATATGACAGCCTGCGAACCAATTTCATCTACAGGCAATCGGCTGAACAGATGCAATTGGTGTGGAAACAACGGACGGCTAGTATTCATTGTGAGGATATTGTTTATCTAACAACAGAGGATCAACAACATTATATAAAGAACTTCCAGCTACGGGATCGTCAAACAGGCTTCGATCTGTCACGCGACTTGCTCATTCGTTTTTCGTTGCTAAAGACAGCTGCGAACAAGATGGTGCTTATCTGGAGTCATCACCATATTTTGATGGATGGATGGTGCTTTGGCATATTATTTCAGGATTTGCTGGAATTCTACCAGCAAAGATTGCTTGGGCAGCCCTTGAGGATTGGGATGGAGGTTCCATATAGTCGCTATATTGAGTGGCTTGCCAGTCAGGAGGAGGAGGAGGCTGCTGCATTCTGGGCTAACTATTTAACAGGCTTCGACCAGATGACAGGAATCCCAGATCGACTTGCATACGTAGGCAAAGAAGGCGGAGTGCATACAAGTCAAGGGCAGCTTTCCTTCACTTGGAATGCCGAGGCGACTCTCTCATTAAGCCGTCTCGCTAGTCGTCTTAACGTAACACTAAATAGTGTTTTCCAAGCCTTATGGGGAATACTGCTGATGCGATATAACAATAGCGATGAAGCGGTGTTCGGTACAGTGGTTTCAGGCAGACCGGCAGCGATACAGGGAATTGAGACGATGGTTGGGTTATTCATCAATTCTATTCCGGTTCGAATTGGCTCTAAGGATAGAACTTTTGAAGATTTGGTGGTAGGAGTACAGCGGGATGCGATGGATTCGGGTAGATACGGTTATCTATCTCTATCTAGTATTCAGAAGCAAGCAAGTGTGTCCGGTCTTTTGTTCGATCATGTGGTCGTGTTCGAGAATTATCCACTTGATGAGCTAATGATGGATAGAACGAAACAACTGGGATTTGTTATTAACGAGCTAGATGTTTATGAGCAAACTAATTATCCGCTACATGTTCTTGTGATGCCGGGTCGAGAAATGACTGTGAAGCTTGCGTACGACCCGGCTGTATATGAGCAGGAGGCAATGAATAATCTGAGCCGTCATCTTACTCATCTAATGGAACAGGTTGTCGAATGTCCGGATATTCATGTTGAAGAGCTAGAGATTATAACTGCATTAGAGCAAAAGCAGCTTTTGGCATTGGGGAGTCGGATTACTGAATATCCTAGGGAAAGCACCATTCAGGAACTGTTTGAACAACAGGCAGATCGCACCCCTGAGAATACGGCGTTGTGTTGCGGGAATGAGCATCTTACCTATCGCCAGTTGAACGAGCGGGCCAATCAATTGGCGAACTACATGTTAAAGCGAGGGGTTCAACGATCAAGCCTTATTGGCATCGCGATGGAACGCTCCGTTGATCTCTATGTTGGCCTACTTGCTATTTTGAAGACGGGGGCAACGTATGTCCCTATCGATGCCAGCTATCCCCAAGAACGGATCGCATACATGCTGGACGATGCGGGCTTATCGCATATACTCACACATCGGGATACCACTGGGATGCTACCCGTGCGGGGGCAGAGTATCCTTTGTGTTGATGGCGAGCGAGAAGGGATTGAAGCTGAAGAAAGCTTTACTCCTCTGCACGCATGTAGTGCGCAGGATATAGCTTATGTGATGTATACGTCCGGGTCTACAGGCATGCCGAAAGGGGTGAGTGTCACGCATCGCGGGGTCGTCCGGCTCGTCCACAAAAATGACTATGCGACATTTGATGAAAGTCGGGTATTTTTGCAGTTGGCACCGGTTGCGTTTGATGCATCCACTTTCGAGATCTGGGGCAGTCTGCTTAACGGAGGCCGTCTTGCGATTATGCCGCCGGGAACCCCAACAGTAGAACAGATTGCTCAAGCTATAAGAGATTACCAGGTAACCACTCTATGGCTTACATCTGGACTGTTCAACATTGTTGTAGATCATCAGTTGGAGGCACTGTGCGGCGTCCAGCAATTACTGGTGGGCGGTGATGTCTTGTCCGTGCCGCATGTCCGTAAGGTGCTAGAGTTGGGTGATATTGAAGTTATTAACGGGTACGGTCCAACTGAGAACACAACCTTTACGTGCTGTTATAGCATCCCGCCCGATTGGGAGGGAACAAATATCCCGATTGGTCGTCCCATTATGAATACGAATGTTTATGTGCTTGATTCCCGGATGAAGGCGGTACCTCCGGGGATTCCTGGTGAGTTATACATCGGTGGGGACGGACTTGCCCAAGGATATTACGGCCTTGCGGATTTAACGGAGGAACGGTTCGTAACCGCTCCGGAGAGAATAGGAGATTCACGACTTTATCGGACCGGCGATCTGGTTCGCTTCTTGCCTGACGGAAACCTCATCTTTATGGGTCGACTGGATAATCAGGTGAAAATTCGTGGTTATCGTATCGAACCTGGTGAGATTGAGACAGTACTGAGTCAGAACCCATCCGTTAAGGAAGCGGTCATTCATGTGACTGACAGCAAGCAGTTGGCCGCTTATATTGTACCAGAACATAAGCTTGCTCATCAGGATGCAACAGAGTGGCGCCGCTACTTGCAAGACATGCTCCCTGAGTATATGGTCCCTTCAATTTTTGTAATGATGGACTCATTACCACTTAATCCGAACGGTAAAGTAGATCGGAAAAGCTTGCCTGAGCCAATCCAGCCAGCAGTAAACGATAATGAAGCTGTAGAGTTACTGTCGGAGGTGGAGGAGCAATTGGTCGCTTTGTGGAAAGAAGTGCTTGGTCTTGAACGGCTGAGTGTTCATGATAACTTCTTCGAATTGGGGGGCGATTCGATTATGGCGATTCAGATCGCCGCCAGACTTAACCGAAAGAAGTATAAGCTTCATATGCAAGACTTATTTCAAAACCCCACCATCGCTGGTCTGGCTCCGCATATTGAAATGTCACAATCAGAAGAGAGTCAGGCGGAGGTTACGGGTGAGGTTGAATGCACTCCGATCCAGCATTGGTTTTTCGAGCAAAATATGGAGTCCCCGGACCATTGGAACCAGGCGATGCTGCTCCCTAGGAAGGAAGGTTGGAACCTGGAGGCAGTGCATAAAAGCTTAGAGAAGCTTCTGGTTCACCATGATGCCCTGCGTATGGAATTCGTGGTAGAGATAAACGACGGGCAGGTAGCGAGGAGACAGATTAATCGGGCAATCAAGGATGTAAAACCTTATCTGAGACATATCGATCTGATAGAGGAGAAGGATGATTCGCTCGTTCTTGAACGAATGGAAGCTGAAGCAAATCGTTTGCAGCGAAATCTAAATCTCGCAGACGGACGGCTTGTAGGTGCAGCACTTTTTGATACGTATTCGGCTAGTTTCCTTCTGCTTGTGATTCATCATTTGGTAGTGGACGGGGTATCCTGGCGGATCCTGCTAGAGGACTTCGAGACTGTCTATGATCAGGCGATTGCCAACAGGGTGTTGACTCTGCCACCCAAAACGACTTCCTATCAAGTGTGGTCTGACAAACTGCATGCTTATGCCGAAAGTAATTCAGCCAAGCAAGAGCTAGCTTACTGGCAGGAGGTCTGCAGCACTGTCATCCAGCCGCTCCCTGCGGATTTTGAAGGGACAACAGACTGTCTTTACCGTGATTATGCTCTAGTGACTGCCAATCTTGACTCCAGCCTGACAAATTCTTTGCTCACCGAGGTACATCACACCTATCATACGGAGATCAATGATATTCTGCTCGCAGCCCTGTCGCTGGCACTCAAAGAATGGATAGGTCAGGATAGACTAGCGCTACATATGGAAGGACATGGACGGGAAACAGTGATGGATGGGGTTGATCTAAGTCGTACTGTAGGTTGGTTTACATCCATGTATCCCGTGATCTTAGCCAATGAACCGGATCAAGGGATGGCTGAAGCCATCCAATCGGTGAAGGAAATTGTTAGACGTATCCCCTACAAAGGGATCGGATATGGTATTCTTCGTTACTTGTCGGTAGCGGGACAAGAGTTGCCTGACTTTATGCCTGAGATCAGTTTTAACTATCTAGGGAAATTTAATTCGGAGCAAGCATCAGGTTTTGTTCATGCCGAGCTACCGCTCGGGGATTTGGTTAGTCCCCTTTCTCGGATGTCACATCAATTGGAAATCAATGCAATGGTTATAGATGGACGATTTGAAATTCAGTTTGGATATAACAGCCAACGTTTTCATAACGATACAATTAATAGTCTTGTAGAGTGTTATATGAATCAGCTGCAATTATGCGTGGATCATTGCAAATCTGCGAAGGAGACGTGGACACCGAGTGATTATGGGCTAAAACATTTAGCCTTAAATGAACTTGCTATTATTTCCTCTTCATACTCGCAACCAGAGATTACCGCACTTCGTTATCTGTCTCCTATGCAGGAGGGCATGCTTTTTCATCAATTGAGGAATAAGGATAGTCAAGCTTACTTTGAACAGATTGATTTTGCACTGGAGGGCGAAATTAATCCTATCTATCTAGAAGAAAGTGTGAATGGACTTATTGCTCAATATGATATATTCCGCACTGTATTTTTATATGAGAGATTGTCACGGCCGGTGCAAGTAGTATTGAAGGAACGCCGTTCAGTGCTCAAGATTATAGATAGTACAAGATTTGACGAACACGAGCAAGAGGAATTTATCGAGCATTTGAAAGCAGAGGATCGGTTACTAGGCTTTGATCTATCACGTGATGTGCTTCTTCGATTCACGCTGGTTAAGCAGCGGGCGAATCAATACCGCCTCATCTGGAGCTTCCACCACATCTTAATGGATGGCTGGTGTCTTGGCATCGTACTCAACAAGTTATTTGAGTTGTATCAACAGCGGAAAAGGTCTCAGGCACTTGTTATGGAGCATGTTCCGTCGTATGGGCAGTATCTAAGCTGGCTGGAGCAGCAAGACAGTGCTGAAGCACAACAATTCTGGCAAAGTTATCTGCAAGGTATTGAGCAAATGACCAGTATTCCCCAACAAGGGTTACAGGCAGACGAGGCTCCTTTCGAGCCAGCTGAGGTCGAATGGAGACTGGACTCAAAATTAACTGCCGACCTCGCTGCTTTGGCGAGGAGCAACAAGGTCACTCTGAATACTGTGCTTCGTACAGTTTGGGGAATCTTGCTTCAAAAATACAATCGCACGGAGGATGTAGTATTTGGTAGTGTTGTGTCTGGCAGACCACCCACCCTGGCTGGAGTAGAATCCATGGTAGGACTGTTCATCAACACAGTTCCTGTCCGTATTCAAAGCAGGGGGAATGACACATTTAGTGAACTGATTCGCAGGGTACAGGAGACGGGCGCCTCCGCTGAACCTTACACGCATCTGAGTTTATCCGAAATTCAGGCAATATCGTTGCTGCCAGGCGGATTGTTTGATCATATCGTTGCATTTGAGAATTATCCGCTGGACAAGGCCTCAATTGAAGCGCACAGCAGAGGACTTGGCTTTGTAATCACAGATTCGAGCACGTTCAGCCAGACAAACTATGATTTGAATGTGCTGGTATTACCTGGTGATGAATTAACTGTGAAAGTAAGCTTTAACAAGTCCGTTTTCACCGAGACCTGGGTAGGCCAGTTATTACAACATCTACAGACACTTTTTTACCAGGCAGCAGCTCAACCGGAATTGCCTATTAGCCAGTTTGCACTTGTAACTTTGGAGGAGAAGCGACAACTGCTGGAGGACTTCAACCCGCCTTCGGAGCCTTATCCTCGAGATAAGGCAATTCATCAATTATTTGAAGAACAGGTTGTACTTGTGCCGAACCGTCCTGCTATTGTCTGCAACAGCAATGTTATAACGTATCAACAACTGGATGAGCGTGCCAACCGACTAGCACATCTGTTGCTTCAAAAGGGAGTGGCTTGCTCGGATATTGTGGGTATTATCGCAAAGCCTGGAGTGGATATGATTGTCGGTGTTCTAGGTGTACTCAAGGCTTCAGGATCATTTCTGCCTATCGATCCTTCTTATCCTCCAGATCGCATTGCGTACATGTTGGAAGATAGCGGCACACGGGTCCTTCTTGTGCAATCCGAATTAGAAGTTCCATCAGGCTACACTGACGAAGTTATAGTATTAGACTGGGAAGATACATTCGAAGATGAGAGCAGTTTATCTCCACAAGCTCCGGCTGAATCGAATGATTTGGCCTATATCATCTATACATCAGGTTCCACAGGTCGTCCTAAGGGGGTCATGGTTGAACACCGTTCCCTTGTAAATCTGGCAACTTGGCATAATCGCGCTTTTGAAGTAACCCAAGAAGACAGGAGCACAAAATATGCGGGTTTTGGATTCGATGCTTCTGTATGGGAAATATTCCCTTATCTTATTGCCGGAGCAGCGTTATATATTATCCCGGATGAAATTCGCTACGATATCGTGGAGCTGAATCGTTACTATGAAGAACATATGATTACAATTAGCTTTCTGCCTACACAGCTTGCCGAGCAATTTATGGAACTAGACAACCGTTCACTGCGTCTGTTGCTCATTGGTGGTGATCGTGCGCATCGTGTTCGCAACAGGGGTTATCGTATTGTCAATAATTATGGTCCGACTGAGAATACAGTCGTTGCAACAAGTCATAGCATTGAAAGATTTGATGAAAGTCCACCGATCGGTAAACCGATTGCTAATAATCGGATCTATATTGTAGACCATCATAATCAGTTGCAACCGATAGGCGTTCCAGGGGAATTATGTATTGCTGGAGAAAGTCTGGCACGTGGATATCTGAACCAGCCTGAACGCACCCGGGACAGTTTCGTTCAAGATCTGGCGGAACAGGGTGAGCGGATGTACAGAACGGGCGATCTTGCTTGTTGGCGGGCAGATGGAGCAATCGATTACATCGGCCGAATTGATCATCAAGTGAAAATCAGGGGGCATCGAATTGAATTGGGAGAGATCGAGCATCAGCTCATTCAATTGAAAGGTGTAAGAGAAGCAGCAGTCATCGCTCAAGCTGATCAAAGAGGTCATTCCGCGTTGTACGCTTATATCGTTGCTGGGACAGAGCTGGATATGTCAGCAGTTAGAACGTCGATTGAAGCCAGTCTACCCAGTTTTATGATTCCAGCCCAATTCATTAGGTTGGATGTATTGCCTATGACAGCTAACGGTAAGTTGGATCGTAAGGCACTACCTGCACCGGAACTGACCAACACAGACAATTACGCTCTACCTGAAACGAAGGTTGAACGTATACTAGTCAGCGTTTGGAAGGATGTACTTGATCGTGAAGAGATTAGTGTACATGATCATTTCTTCGAATTAGGGGGAGATTCGATTAAAGCGATTCAGGTTTCAGCAAGGCTGCTTAATGATGAGCTGAAGCTTGAGGTGGGGCAGTTGTTCCGTCATCCGACCATTCGCCAAGTAGCTCCGTATATCAAGCCCCTGCACATTACAGCAGAGCAAGGAACGGTGGAGGGAGAGGTATGTCTGACCCCAATTCAGCATTGGTTCTTCGAACAGCAGTTTGCACAGCCGAATCACTGGAACCAAGAAATGATACTGCATCGTCCGGAAGGATACCATCCCGAGGCTGTTCAGTCTACCTTTGAGTATCTCATGGCTCATCATGATGCTCTTCGGATGAGTTATATACAAACGGCCGAAGAGGTCAAGCAGGTTAATAAAGGGCTATCCAAGGCGGTGCTAGAGCTCGAAATTTTCGAACTGGCACAGCGGGGAGATGAGCGTTCCATTATGCAGGAGGAGTCCAATCGTCTGCACCGATCCCTTGATCTTCAACAGGGGCCTCTTGTCAGACTTGGTCTATTCCGTACATCAGAGGGTGATTATCTGCTCATCATTATTCATCATCTCGTTGTTGACGCGCTGTCATGGCGAATTCTAATTGATGATTTTGAACGTGTGTATGATGAACTAATTGCTGGGCAATCACCATCGCTTCCGACGAAAACAACCTCTTATCGTGAATGGGCAACAAGGCTGACCAACTACGCAAACAGCGAGGAGCTGCTGAGGGATATCCCTTACTGGTCTGAGGTAATCGGCCAATCTTACCCTTTGCTTCCGGCAGATACAGAGGGTTCGAGGACATATCATGCAGCAGACAGTGGGATGGTTACGTTGGAGCTCACGATAAGGGAAACGACGTTGCTGCTAACTGAAGCCCATCATGCTTATAAGACAGAGATTAACGATTTGTTATTAACCGCTCTGGCACTTACTATCGGCGAATGGGTCGGACAGAACAAGATAGCCCTGGATTTGGAGGCGCATGGACGAGAGGAATTGTTTGACGATATTGACATTACTCGCACAATTGGATGGTTTACATCCGTATATCCTGTTGTTCTGCATCTTCCTTCCAACAAGGAGGATTTATCACAAGCGATCAAGCAGGTTAAAGAGACACTGCGGCAGATTCCGAATAAGGGAATCGGATTTGGTGTATTGAAGTATTTAACTTCTGAGAAAAAGACGGAAGGGTTACACCTACAACAAACGCCAGAGATTAGCTTTAACTATTTGGGGCAATTTTCAAAAGGCCAGGATGAAGGCTTGGGCACGTCTGCATTGACGGGGGAAGCTGCAAGTCCAACGACTACATGTTCTTATGCTCTTCTTATCAACGGCATGGTTAAACAGGGCAAGTTGCTCCTGACGTTTGGATATAATCGCAATCGGCATCATGAATCAACGATCAAGCTGTTGGCTGAGAGATATGCTTACTATCTTCGCGTAATTATTGAGTATTGCATCCAACAAAAGGTGACGGAGTTGACACCGAGCGATTATTCGGCTAACTCGCTTTCGTTTGAGGAATTGGATGATATATTTGATGTTTTAAGAGAAAAAGTCTAGTATTCGTTCACTGTACCGTCAAAACAATAAGTCTTGGGGTGATAGGAATGTTTAAAAAGCAGGATATTCAAGATGTATATGAGCTATCCCCGCTACAGCAAGGTATGCTGTTTCATTATTTACATGATGAAGGAAGTCAGTCCTATTTTGAACAGATTGATTTTTCTCTTGAAGGAGTCGTGCAGCATGCAGAATTGGAGGGAAGCTTCCGGCAGTTGATTCAGAAGTATGAGGTGTTCCGTACCGTATTCGTCTATGAAAAGGTTAAACAACCTGTTCAGGTTGTATTAAAGGAGAGAACAGCAGGCATTCCTTTTGTAGACCTGACTGGCGAACGGGATATCGAAATGAAGATTGAACAATTCAAACAGCAGGAGCGCTTGAGAGGGTTTGATCTGGCGAGCGAGTTGCCGATTCGCTTTGTCTTGTATAAAACAGGAGAAAGACGTTACCGTCTGATTTGGAGCTTCCACCATATTATTATGGACGGTTGGTGTCTGGGTATCGTGTTAAACGATTTCTTCGCCATGTACAGGAAACGGGTAAAAGGGCAGTTATATGAGGTGAAAGGGACAGCTCCCCCATATAGTGAGTACATCCGTTGGCTGGCAAAACAGAACCCGGTCACGGCCCAGGATTACTGGCATTCTTATCTGTCGGGGTTTGAACAGCCATCGGAGCTTCCGCTGAAGCGGCCAACAGATGCACGAACTGGTTATAAGATGCAGGATATGGTGCGTCATCTCGGCCTTAATATCTCCACTGGGCTGAGTGAGCTGGCAAAGCGTTATCAGGTGACACTGAATACGGTGATTCAGGCCGCGTGGGGTGTTCTCTTGCAACGTTATAATAATACCAGTGATGCCGTATTTGGTACTATTGTCTCGGGCAGACCGGCTGCTATTCCAAACGTTGAACAAATTGTAGGTTTATTTATTAATACAGTGCCTGTGCGGGTACAATGCTCTCCGAATGATAACTTCGCCGCGTTGCTTGAGAAGCTTCAACTCGCAGCAGTAGAATCTGAGTCTTTCAGCTACATGTCGTTGGCGGACATTCAATCAGGCACTTCCTGTTCTAAGGCATTATTCAGTCATCTGTTGGCTTTTGAGAATTACCCGTTCGAACCTGATTCGGCTAAGGGGCAGGAGGAAGATGATGGTTTTACCATCGTGGATGCCCACACCTTCGAGCAGACAAATTATGACTTCAACTTACTTGTGCTGCCTGGTCGTGACATCGTGTTAAAGTGCACCTTCAATGCAGTTGCTTTTGATTATGAACATATTGAAACCGTGTTGAAACAGTTCGTCTCGATTTTAGAGCAGGTAATCGACCAGCCGGAGCAAGCCATTGGAATGCTGGATCTCCCAGTGAAGGAAAGGGAGGAATTACTGGAGGTACTGAATCGCACGGAATGTGAATATCCTCGGAACAGTATGCTGCACGAGCTGTTCGAGCAGCAGGTCGCATTGTGGCCGGAGCAGACGGCGCTCGTGCAAGGAGAAAAGAAGATTAGCTACGAAGAACTGAATACCCACGCGAACAGACTGGCACGCCGCCTGGAGGAAGCGGGGGTGAAGCCTGGAGATCGGGTTGGGGTATGTCTGGAACGTGCAACGGTTCTGTACTCCAGTCTGCTGGCTGTACTGAAGGTGGGAGCAGCGTATGTGCCGATCGATCCGGAATATCCGGCGGAGCGAATCTCATATATGCTGAAGGACAGCGACGTTCGGACACTGCTGACGACAGAGGAGCTTGGGCGGCGCATGCATGCGTATATGACGGGAATTGAATGTGTGAACGCGGAGGAAGAGAAGATCAAGGGGCTGGATGGAACGAATCTGACTCCGCGAGGCACCTCAGAGGACATAGCCTATGTCATGTACACCTCAGGTTCGACAGGGCAACCGAAAGGGATACTGACGACGCATCGCAATGTGGTGCGAACTATCGTAAATAACGGGTATTTGAGCATTTATCCCGAGGACAGATTGCTGCAGTTGTCCAATCCAGCGTTTGACGGATCAACCTTTGAGATATACGGGGCGCTCCTCCATGGTGCCAGATTGGTAGTGATCCCGCAGGAAACTGTGCTGGATGCTCGTGAATTGTCATCAGTCATCCGGGAGGAAGGCATCACGGTGACATTCATGACAACGGCCCTGTTCAATGCGCTGGTGGAGTCAGAGCTGTCATGCCTGAAGCAGTTGCGGAAGATCCTGTTTGGGGGCGAGAAGGCATCGATTAAACATGTGAGGAAAGCTGTGGAGCAACTGGGAGAGGGCAAGCTCCTGCATGTATACGGTCCCACAGAGACGACGGTGTTTGCGACCTCCTATGAGGTAGACGAGGCAGCGTTGCGGGGAGGAAGTGTGCCGATTGGTCGTCCAATCGGGAATACGACGACGTATGTGCTGAATGCCGAGATGAAACTGGTACCCAAGGGAGTGCCAGGAGAACTGTATATCGGTGGTGAGGGCGTGTCACAAGCGTATCTGAATCGTCCCGAACTGACGTCGGAGCGATATGTGGAGAGTCCATTCCGAAGCGGGGAGCGCCTGTACCGTACAGGAGACCTGGTGCGTTGGCTGCCAGAGGGTCATCTGGAATTCATCGACCGACTGGACAATCAGGTGAAAATCCGTGGATTCCGAATTGAACTGGGAGAGGTGGAGGCTGCAATTAGCAGTCATCCAGAGGTGAAGGAAGTCATCGTGCATGTGACCGAAGACCGCAGGCTGGTGGCATACATTGTGGTGGAGCACGAAGTGGATGGAGTCGCAGTGAAGGTAAGGGGAGCGATGAAGGAGCAACTGCCATCGTATATGATTCCATCGGCAATCATAGAACTGCCTGCTTTTCCATTAAATGCGAACGGCAAGGTGGACCGCAGGGCACTGCCAGCTCCTTCCGAGATGATGCAGGAGCGCAGTGGATACGAGGCACCATCTACGCCACTGGAGAAGGAATTGGCCCGTGTATGGCAAGAGGTTCTGCAACTAGATCAGGTTGGGATTCATGATCATTTCTTTGAGCGGGGAGGACATTCGTTGAAGGCCATGATGCTTGTCTCCCGCATCATGAAGCAGCTCCAACTACAGATTTCGGTGAGAACTGTGTTTGCAAATCCTATTCTTGGAGAGATGGCATCACATTTAGAGAAGGTGGCTTCAAGCGGGCAGGAGAAGTTCATTGAGCGGGTTGCTCCGCGCCCCTACTACCCTGTTACTTCTGTTCAAAAGCGATTATATGCTCTCCAATTACTGGATGGCGTTCATACTGCATATAACATTCCTCTTATGCTTCGAATCAAAGGCAAGCTGGATGTTATCCGACTAGAAGAAGCGTTTAAAGCTCTGATCCAGCGGCATGAATCGTTGCGGACATCCTTCCGGCTGGTGGAGGGAGAACTTATGCAGCATATTGAAGAGACAGTAGCTTTTCAATTGGAGCTTCTTGAAGCCGAGAATCATCAAGGGGGGGAGAGCGTCGCTGCAAAGTTCGTCCAACCGTTTGATTTGGCTCAAGCCCCGCTATTTCGTTCCACTCTCGTTTTTGCTGGGGTAGAGGAACAGCTGTTGTTAATTGATATGCACCATATTATTTCAGATGGTGTTTCGATGGGGGTGATGATCCAGGAGCTTTCAGAGCTTTATCAGGGGAGGGAGCTGCCAGCATTGCTGCTGCAGGTCAAGGATTATGCAGTTTGGGAAGAACGCTTCCGCCAATCGGAAGCGTTCCATACTCAGAAAATCTATTGGCTAAACCAGTTCAACAGGGAGATTCCTCGATTAGAGCTGCCAACGGATTTCGTTCGGCCTGCGATCCAATCATTTGAGGGAGAATTGCATGAACACATGCTTAGCACAGAGCTTAGTCAAAAGCTTCGTGCACTAGCGTCAGAGAAAGGTGTCACTCTGTTTACGACCTTGCTCGCAGCCTATTATACACTGTTGTACCATTATAGCGGCGAATCAGACATTGTAGTTGGCACAACCGTTGCAGGACGTTCGTCCGCTGAACTGGAGCCGGTAATCGGAATGTTTGTGCGTACCCTAGCCATTCGTACATCGACGTCACCACATGAAACGTTTGAACACTTCCTGTTGGCGGTACATCAGCATATGTTAGATGTCTATGAGAATGATGATTATCCGCTTGATCAGTTAATCGAGAGTCTGGGTGAACGAAGAGACATAAGCCGCAATCCTCTCTTTGACACCATGTTTGTATTGCAAAATATGGATATGTCTGAATTTGCAATTCCTGGATTGACCATCACTCAAGAGCCGTACAAATGGCAAAGTTCCAAGGTGGATATGAGTTGGACAGTGACAGACGGATTGCAGTTGCACATTATGGTGGAGTACTGTACTGGGTTATTCAAACAGGGCACTGTATCTCGTATGATACAGAAGTTCATCCACTTGCTGGAGCAAATCACATCTAATCCTAATCGTCTGTTGGGGGAACTGTCTATCCTGTCTGCTGAGGAAAGGGAGGAATTACTGGAGGTACTGAATCGCACGGAATGTGAATATCCTCGGAACAGTATGCTGCACGAGCTGTTCGAGCAGCAGGCCGCATTGTGGCCAGAGCAGACGGCGCTCGTGCAAGGAGAAAAGAAGATTAGCTACGAAGAACTGAATACCCACGCGAACAGACTGGCACGCCGCCTGGAGGAAGCGGGGGTGAAGCCTGGAGATCGGGTTGGGGTATGTCTGGAACGTGCAACGGTTCTGTACTCCAGTCTGCTGGCTGTACTGAAGGTGGGAGCAGCGTATGTGCCGATCGATCCGGAATATCCGGCGGAGCGAATCTCATATATGCTGAAGGACAGCGACGTTCGGACACTGCTGACGACAGAGGAGCTTGGGCGGCGCATGCATGCGTATATGACGGGAATTGAATGTGTGAACGCGGAGGAAGAGAAGATCAAGGGGCTGGATGGAACGAATCTGACTCCGCGAGGCACCTCAGAGGACATAGCCTATGTCATGTACACCTCAGGTTCGACAGGGCAACCGAAAGGGATACTGACGACGCATCGCAATGTGGTGCGAACTATCGTAAATAACGGGTATTTGAGCATTTATCCCGAGGACAGATTGCTGCAGTTGTCCAATCCAGCGTTTGACGGATCAACCTTTGAGATATACGGGGCGCTCCTCCATGGTGCCAGATTGGTAGTGATCCCGCAGGAAACTGTGCTGGATGCTCGTGAATTGTCATCAGTCATCCGGGAGGAAGGCATCACGGTGACATTCATGACAACGGCCCTGTTCAATGCGCTGGTGGAGTCAGAGCTGTCATGCCTGAAGCAGTTGCGGAAGATCCTGTTTGGGGGCGAGAAGGCATCGATTAAACATGTGAGGAAAGCTGTGGAGCAACTGGGAGAGGGCAAGCTCCTGCATGTATACGGTCCCACAGAGACGACGGTGTTTGCGACCTCCTATGAGGTAGACGAGGCAGCGTTGCGGGGAGGAAGTGTGCCGATTGGTCGTCCAATCGGGAATACGACGACGTATGTGCTGAATGCCGAGATGAAACTGGTACCCAAGGGAGTGCCAGGAGAACTGTATATCGGTGGTGAGGGCGTGTCACAAGCGTATCTGAATCGTCCCGAACTGACGTCGGAGCGATATGTGGAGAGTCCATTCCGAAGCGGGGAGCGCCTGTACCGTACAGGAGACCTGGTGCGTTGGCTGCCAGAGGGTCATCTGGAATTCATCGACCGACTGGACAATCAGGTGAAAATCCGTGGATTCCGAATTGAACTGGGAGAGGTGGAGGCTGCAATTAGCAGTCATCCAGAGGTGAAGGAAGTCATCGTGCATGTGACCGAAGACCGCAGGCTGGTGGCATACATTGTGGTGGAGCACGAAGTGGATGGAGTCGCAGTGAAGGTAAGGGGAGCGATGAAGGAGCAACTGCCATCGTATATGATTCCATCGGCAATCATAGAACTGCCTGCTTTTCCATTAAATGCGAACGGCAAGGTGGACCGCAGGGCACTGCCAGCTCCTTCCGAGATGATGCAGGAGCGCAGTGGATACGAGGCACCATCTACGCCACTGGAGAAGGAATTGGCCCGTGTATGGCAAGAGGTTCTGCAACTAGATCAGGTTGGGGCTCATGATCATTTCTTTGAAATTGGTGGTGATTCGATCAAAGGAATGCAGGTCATTGCTAAGCTAGCTCATAATCAATGGAAATTATCAATGAAACAATTATATTTGTACCCAACGATTAGTCAGCTTTCATTATGTTTGGAAGTATTGCCGAGTAGCATCTCACATACAGTAGCCGGAGAGATTCCGTTGACCCCGATTCAGCACTGGTTGTTTGAGACTGCATTTGACGTCATTCATGACATGCATATTAATATTGTTCTAGAAAATAAATCGGGCTGGGAAACGGAAGCCGTGCAGCGGGCTGTGAGGAAAATCGTGGAGCATCATGATGCATTGCGAATCGTTTTCAGACAAGAGCAACGTATATGCCAGTGTAATCGTGAGATCGCGGAAGAGGGACTGTTTTCTTTCCAAACTGTAGACTTGACCCGGACGAAGGATGCCATATCTAAAATGACTGAACACGTCCACCGGGTTAATGCTGAGACCGATCTTACACAAGGGCCATTGCTCAAGGCAGCGATGTTTCTAACGGATGAAACGGAATATGTAGTTCTTTCTATTCATCATCTTGTGATGGATGATATCTCAGCCAATATCTTGATGGAGGATTTTATAGTTGCCTACGATCAGGCAAAGTCTGGCGAGGAGCTGAAACTTCCTCCGAAGACGGCATCTTATCAGCAGTGGAGCCGGGGGTTAACGGAATATGCCAATTCCGAGGCATTTCTCTACCAATTGCCTTACTGGTTGAATCTTGAACAGACAAAGATCAAGCCTCTGCCCAAAGATAAAAAAGGGAACGCTCTCTGTAGTCTACAGGATATGGATGTTGTTCTTCACGCTTGGTCCCTGGAGGATTCAAATCGCTTATTCAGTTACATAGATCGAGATAGCCGAGCGGATGCTTTTCAAGTTATGCTGTGCGCATTAGGGCTCGCTGTACGATCGTGGAACGGAGCAGAGCATGTTCTTGTCAATCTAGAGAGGCACGGTCGCGAAGATATATTGGATGGTCTTGACGTGACGAGAACGGTCGGATGGTTCAATGCCCATTCGCCATTCGCTATTCCAGTAGCCAATGCCGACTGGCAGCAAACTCTGCAGCGAGTCAAAAAGGACATCGCTGCCGTTCCTAATAAAGGCATTGGACACAGTATACTCAAATATCTCACTTCGCCAGAGCTTAAGCGTGGCTTAATACATCAGCAGCCGGAGATCAGCTTTAATTATCATGGCAAGGTGAATGAAGGAGTGAAAGAGGGAATTATACAATGCGTAGAGACGATTGGCAATTCGTTCAATTCCCAATTTTCGGTACCTTTCTCGCTATATGTGAATATCATCGTACTTCAGGGCCGGCTGCATATTAGGTTCGGCTACAATCAAAATTTGTTCCACAGAGAGACGATAGAGCAGCTAGTCACAAAATACAGTCAAATATTAGAAGAATCAGTAGCCGGCGGTGTGTTGAGATAGGCAATATAATATGGCTAATTACAAAGGAGTCGGAGGATGGACACTGAAAAATCAGAAAAGAAACTAGAGGAGACGGTGAATTCTGGAGGATGGAGTGTTTTGCGCAACAAAACGTTTGTCTTCTATCTGTATTCAATCATATTTACCAGTTTTACGAGTCCAATGTATATGCTCGTTGAAGGCTGGTACGTGGTAGATCATCTAAATCAACCGGCTTTGCTCGGTCTTGTGCTGATGGTTACCGCGATTCCTCGAGTCCTATTTATGCTGTTTGGTGGCGTACTATCTGATCGTATATCTAAATCTAAGATTATGTTTTTCTCTGACTTTACACGTGCGGGATTACTGTTCGGAATGGCTGGCCTAGTGGTCTTCGACCTACTAAATTTTTGGATGCTCTTAACATTCGCAGCATTGTTCGGCGTTCTGGAGGCCTTCTACTGGCCGGCTTCTACTTCGATCATTCCTTCCATTGTCCCTACGGAAAGTCTCAGGACCGCTAACAGCATCGGCATGGTTATTCAGCAGCTTGGAATGATGCTCGGACCGGTTATAGCGGGTTTGCTGCTCGCTTTTGGATCTTTTGAGGTCGCTTTCACCGTGATTGGTGTATTGTTGCTGTTAGGAGCACTGTGTTTGATCTTGGTGCGTGTACCTGTGGCCGTTGCAAGGGTAGAGGAGAGGAAGCCTTCTATGTTTCGAGAAGTTAAAGAAGGGTTCCTTTACATCAAGAAAGATTCCTTTAAAGTATCGATCATTCTGACTGTTAGTATTGCTAGTTTTTTTGTATCTGGTCCGGTATCGGTTGCTTTTCCAACACTGGTTAAGACGGTCTTTGAAGGCACGACAGTTGATTTAACGTATCTTCAGACATCCTTCGCGATCGGTAGTGTTTTGGGCGGGGTACTCATCGGGGTTCTCAAGCCGAAAGGGAATATGGCAGTATGGGCTTACGGAGCATTCATTCTCTTGTGCGTGGGAATTATGACTTTAGGGTTATCCAAGGAGTTGAATTACTCCATTGTTATTAGCATTTTTACGGGGCTGTTATCAGCCATTGCCAATATGGTGTTACTGACCGTGTTTCAGTTAAGCCTGGAGCAAGACAAATTGGGGAGGGGAATGAGTCTGTTTACGATAGCTTCAATGGGACTCTACCCGCTTTCAGCGGGTCTTGTACCACTGCTGCTGTCCATCGGGGTTTCAATCTCCACACTTCTTGTATTTAGTGGTGCAATCGCTGGCTGTATTCTTACAACGGTTCTTTTCAGTGTAAAAACGATCCGGAACAGATCTACAAGTATTTCTGGTTGACCAAGTTCCTGAATGAGCGTGGCGAAGGCAAAGCCGGTGAATTAACAAGGCTCTCTTATTTCAGTCAGATATAACCCAAAAGATAAACCCCCAAGGATGATATTATATCATTCTTGGGGGTTTATCTTTTACTTTGATTGGATTTACTTGGAAATGAACGTTCTGGTCAGCTGCTGGTTGAAGGAGAAGCCCCTATACATGAACGTATTTATCCAGCAGTTTGCTGCTCAGCCATAAGAACAGAATCGAAGTAATGAGTCCAATGACCAGCACGCCAACGTACATCAAATTCATAATATTAGATACAGCTTGTAGTAATACATATATATCATAATGTTGATCTGCCATCTGCCCCCACCAATCTGCAGCGGGAGATGAGAAAAGTGGTCCCCACTGAGTCAATTTCAACAATAAAGGAGAGCTGCTGATCACTTTCTGAAGCAAGCTGAGCAAAGCTAGAAATCCGAATGCGGCGAGCATACGGAAGGTATGGAGTGATTTAGCAAGCATGAAGGCAAGAATAACTTGTGCTCCTGCAAATATAGACGATATGGTTGTTATAAGAAAAAATAATCCAACTTTATGGCTTGCCCATAGGGCAAGAGCGTAATCTAGCCCGTGTGGAGCATTCAAACCAAACAGAGCAGGGAGTATGGCCGTAAGCATACTGATGGCGAGCGAGACAGCCATTAGAGAAAGACCTGACAGAAATTTGGCTGACAAAAGAACTAATCCACTATGGGGAAGATTGAGCCAATGAGTAAAGGTATGCTCTTTCAATTCTTTAAAGATGGAATAGAAGGCCCAACAGGGCAGATAGGCAACATGGAACAGAATAATTCCCAATAAAATGAAAAGCCGTGTGTCGGTAGTATTGCTGATTAAAGAGTATACAATCAACAGGATTAAAAGAAGGATATTCAGTTGAATCCATTGTTTAGATCCGTAAATTTCCTTTAAAAACAACATTTTCCAAGAAATCATAAACAATTCTCCTTCATCATATCCAGCATGCTTAGCTCGCGTTCTGCTCTCAATGTCTCCGTAGAGGCAAACAATTTTAATTGGCCTTCGTTAAGGAAAATGACATAGTCGAGATAAGGCTCGATTTCGGCAACTTCATGAGAAGAAATGATGATTGTCTGCTGCTCCAGCTCGGTACAGGCTACGAACAACTTGAGGACATCCTGACGAATGAGTGGATCTAAACCGGAGAGTGGTTCATCCATCAGGATGAGCGGTACTTTGCGTGCCAAGGCAATTGCAATTTGCAGGCGCAGCTGATTCCCTTTGGACAACTGGGATACCTTCTTTTTGGGGTCGAACTGAAAAATTCGTGCGATGATGTCCGCTACTTGCTGGTTGTTAAAGTCGGGATAGATGTTTGAAGCATATGCAATTGTTTCCTCAACGGTATAGAATCCATAGAGCATTTGCCTGTCCGCTATATAAGCAATGTGGCTTGCGCTCAAGCGTGAAACACGCTGCTGGGCTACGGAGATAACTCCTTTGGTGGGACGCTGAAGCCCTGCAAGCATGTTGAGCAGCGTAGTCTTGCCACTGCCATTGGGTCCTATGAGACCAATCAAGCCAGAAGGCAGAGAAAGGGATAGATTATCGATCACAATATGGCTGCCGTAACGCTTGGTTACACCTGTTAATTCAACCATGGGTTGCATTTAAGTTTTTCCTTCCTTCTTAACAGTTTCGAGAAGCTTGTTACTGATTTCTTCATTTGAAAATCCAATCTGTCTCATGTTGTTATAAAAAAGGAAGACTTGCTCTTGTGCAATCTGGTCACGAAGCTGCTGAATCACCTGTTGATTTTCAGTTACATAAGAACCTTGGCCTCTTCTTTTCTCGATGATACCATCTCGTTCCATATCGCTGTAAGAACGCTGGACGGTATTGGCGTTAACGCCGATTTCAATGGCAGTTTCTCTAACCGAAGTTAATTTCTCGCCAGGCTTTAAAATTCCCGCACAGATACGCCGATAAAATTCTTTCTTTATTTGTAAATAAATAGGGTGGTCATTGGAGAATTTCATTGTTCTTCCTCACGATCCTGAACTCACTATTCATGGTTATACCTTGTTTACTGATTAGTGAAAAGTTTACGTTATGAAATTACTATCTTTACTTGCCCAAAATTAGTTCCATAATCGCTTGAGGGCAAGCTTAATCAATATATTATAACCAAGCTCAGTGCGGGGCGACATTAGACCAAATTAAAACGCGCCTAAGTAGCGTAGGGACACTGTCAGCTTTTTGGACTTACTAATATTTGATGTGATTATTGGCAAGTACAGTTACTATTTAAAAAAGAGACTGACCTGCCTCATGTTGGAGTGCAAGACATGTCTATTAAGTATACGTTAACACAACGATGCTGAAGGCGCAATATGATGGAGACCCAGGGAGAGATACGACTTCTCCACCACGACTAGCGGCTCCCAAGCGTCCAATGCATGCTCGGCGGCATAATTCTGGATCAAACTGGATGGACAGATAGGAGCCCATCGGTAGCTCCAGATCTGCAGGCTGTGTGCTCTCGATGTAGAGTCCGACTCTCCACCGTTCATCTCGGATATAGCGAATATCGGCTTCGAACAGGTCCGGCACCTGCTGCGGCTGGGCGGCCAGCAGCGCAGCATGGAGTGTGTCATGCTGGCCAAGCTCCAGCCAGCGGAGTTAATCTTGCTATGTTATTACATATAATGATTTAAAATCTATCGGTTCCTTATTATCAATAGCTTCTGCCATCGTTTTATCTGTTAGATGAGCATATATCTGTGTAGTATTTGGTGAGGCATGTCCTAACTGAGTTTGTGTTTTATATAGATCGTTTGAAAGGTAGTAATCGGTTGCGAAAGTATGCCTTAATTTGTGAACAGTCAAAAAAGGTTTTCCAAAAGCCTTAGCATATTTTATAATCATGTCTTGAATAGCTCTTTTCGTTATTCTTTTACCCTGTGATTTCCCATTCGGTAAAGTGCTTTATCTTTCTTGTTTTTTATATTGATGTGCTCTTAAATCCAGATAATTTTTTAATGTAGGATTAACTTCTTTTCTAAATTTAACTGGTGACTTAAATGTTTCATCTGAAGTTCCTTTCCGGAAGACATATACAGTATTTATGGTCATATCTAAATCAATTAAATCTAAGTTTACAATTTCAGAAACTCGTAGTCCTGAATGTAATATTAAACTTACTCAACTTTCGCAGCTCAAATCTCCAAATAAACCCTTGATATAGCTGGGTAAACTCGAGATCCATTCCTGTAGTTGTCAAAAAACAGCGGTTTTGTCCTTCTTTGTTTTCGCACAGGACATTTCAAGGAATAAACTCATGAGTTGCTGAAGTGCAGTCTGGTAATCCAGATCACGAACCTCGTCGGCAAAGATAAAGAAGAGTTCTCCCAATATTCGATCATCACTTGATTGACGCCGTTCGTATTTCATCGCCAAATATCGGCTGAATACAATCGTAGTGTGGCTAATGAGGGCATCAAAGGAACGACTCTGAAACTCAGTACCCAGTTTCAAATAGCTTTTGGTGACTTTAAAAAAGGTCTCTATACTCCAGCGCATACCGTAAATTCGTACGATTTCAGCTGCATCCAGCGTCACATCCCTACTCAAAATCGGAAGCCACTCTCTTTTTTATTCCGGTTGCGGACAAAAACAAGCTTCACGGATAGCCCACAAGCCGTTTGTATGATGACAGAGCCTTTCATGTCTTTTTCCTTCGAAGTAGAAAGATTTTGAAATACCTCACGCAGTGTCATTCGCTGGCCTTGCACGAGATAGCGTTGTTTCATTCCTTTCACCATGCCAATCACGGAAAGCCCTTTGGCCGCAAGCTCACGAAGGAGTGGAGCTTGTGTAAACCAGCTATCCATCAGCACGTAATCGGCGGTGAACCCTGCACGTAAAGCCCGCTCCAGTAAAGCGACGACAGCATCCGGCTTCCGGGAAAAGGCTTCCAACCGGCGTTTGTAGCCGTGACTGCGTTTAGAGAGAATCGAAGACATTTCACACAACCGATTGGTTATTTTGGCGGAAGAAAGCATGACAAAATCAAGTGGAGCAAAGCTAAAACCATCCGACCAGCCTAAGGGCGGAAATGCCTCAGTACAAGAATAAACCATTGGCATTTGCAGTGGGATGCATTCCTTAATGAAATTAACACATCAGATGGCTCTCTATTTCATAGGGTTCTGTGCTCGTAGATTTTGAAATAGAAATTGTGTATCCAACTTTGTCATTAATAGATTTGAGCATTTCTATTAAAGTTCTTGTATCAGTTTTGTGGAAAGACAGTAGATGGATTTCAGATTCAGTATTGTTAATCGAATTATAGTATATAGTTAGTATATTTCTAGTCCGTTCTACTTGTCGCAGCCCTTTTATTGCTCCCACTATGCAGCCTACAATACCAGTAATGATTCCAAAGCTTGCGTCATCGCCTGTGACTATGCTCCCTGGTATTGCACCAATAATTAAAAATAGGAGACCAAATCCGATTGCTGATCTTACTGGACCACCAGAGTATCCCTAATTATCGGAAGATCATGTTCTCCCTGGATATTGCACTTGTACCGTTCATCGTTGTCTTTTTCCCCATAGCAGCTTATACAACGGGAAATAACATTTATTATCTCTACTTGGTTGTAGCTATAGGTGCAATCTTTCGGATCGTATCCTATCTTAGAAAAGAAAGAGCCAAAAAGTCGTCATGACCTATGCTATTTTTCGTGTTCCAGATAAAGTGTAAAAAGGACTCCGTTAGGGGGAATGTCATTAAGTTTAGATGTGAAGCCCAAAATAAGAACAAGAGCAGGTTATCGAAAAGATAGCTTGCTCTTTTTTTGTTCAAAAAGAGTAACGGAATTTAGCAGGTAGATGGCAATGGTTGGCGAAGCCTCTTAAAAAGAAGGAGGTTACGTCAATGGATGAGTATGCGAACTCATTAAAAAGAACACTGACATCTCTCATCAAAGAAATGTCAGCCAGACCAGCACCTTATGTCAAAAAACCTGGTAAAGATTATACTCGAAAGAAAAAACTACCCTTTGAAACGGTAATGCAACTCTTGATTTCCATGGGAGGCAACAGTTTATATAAGGAACTTTTAGAATCACAAGGCTACGACGTGCACACCGCGACGACTTCTGCTTTTGTCCAGCAACGCAATAAAATTCTACCCTCTGCGTTAGAATTCTTGTTTCATGAGTTTACAGCGTCGGTTACGGAGTTCAAAGACGATCACGGATATCGATTGCTTGCCGTTGACGGTTCGGATTTGCATATCGCTATGGACCCTGCGGACACGGACACTTATTTTCAAAACGAGCCAAACAAGAAAGGCTATAACCTTCTGCATTTGAACGCAGTTTATGATCTCTGCAACAGACTATATGTGGATGCTCTGATTCAGCCAAGAAGATGGTCCAACGAGAGAAAGGCCATGGCTACGATGATCGATCGTTCTTCCATCAAGGGCAAAACCATTGTTATTGCTGACCGAGGTTACGAAAGCTACAATAATTTTGCGCATATCGAGCGTAAAGGGTGGAACTATGTCATACGAGTAAAGGATTTGAAATCGAATGGGATTCTTTCGGGCCTTTATTTGCCCTCGGGTGGAGAGTTTGATCGGAACGTCCATCTGACACTCACCAAAAAACAAACCAAAGAAATCAAGGCTCAGCCAGAGAAGTACAAGTTCGTTCCTTCCACGTCAACCTTTGATTTTTTGGATTTGCACGAAAACTTGTTTTATCCGATTTCATTTCGAGTGGTTCGTTTCATCCTGCCAAGCGGAGCCTATGAAACGATTCTGACCAATCTTTCTGCCGCTGATTTCCCGCCGGATGAAATTAAATCCCTATACCACATGCGTTGGGGCATCGAAACCTCATTCCGGGCATTAAAGTATACCGTGGGTCTAACGCATTTTCATGCAAAGAGACGAGAGTCCATCACCCAAGAGATTTTCGCCAGAATGATCATGTACAATTTCGCTGAAATGGTGACCTCGCACGTCATCGTTTCGGAAATGGATAAAAGGCACCGATACCAAGTCAACTTCACGGATGCCATTTACGTGTGTAGACATATTCTGCGCTCACGGGACGATGAACCCTCGTCTGATATTGAAGCTCTGATTCGCAAAAACATTTTACCGATTCGATCCATCCGACCAGGACAGCAGAATACGCGCAAAACACGTTGGAAACCAGCGGTTAGCTTCGTCTACAGAGTAGCATAAATTATTGCACTTGAATATTTTTTGAGCGGATTTTTTCTCCGTTTTGTTTGCTATACGCTTTTTTCTTGCTTGCACTCAAAAAAAACGGCACAGGTCGTTTTCCCATGCCGTTTCGAATTCCATTATTAACTTTGTTTTGTCCATTGAACTTATCTTAATGACATTGTTCATTAGGCTGCTTCTTTGTTATGCAAGAAATATATAATTTTAATCTTGTTCCAAATTGGAAGGCTCCAACAATTCTTTCAATATGCGATAGGCGTGATGCTGTTCCCTATGGTTATGACGAAGCATTAGCAAAATGCTCTCCCATACCCATTTCTTGTTTTGAAGATAAAGTTCCTGTTCATCTGTGAACAGACCAAATACGCTAATGTCGAGTGCTGTAGCTATTTTCTCAATAGTCTGTATGCGAACGTCTTTTTCGCCTCGTTCCAGCTGCCCGATATAGGATGCACTCATGCTACTGAGCTCCGCAAGTTGTTCTTGAGTCCAGTTTCGTGAAACGCGATGAATTCTAATTTTTGCACCTATTTGTTCTGCGAATGTTGTTGCCATATCATGTACCACAACCTCTCTCTTAAAGTTTAGCGGAAGGATAAAAGAGGGTGGAGAATACAATTGCGACTTTTTGGCAATTCAATTGTCGTTTTAGATTTGATTTTTCTGAAACGTGGTGGTATAATTTTACAGTAAAAAGATAGGAGAATGAGTATAAAAGAGGTTTTTATATAATTGATGTAGGGTATAAGGTGATCGACGGAATCAATGGTTCAAACTAATCGAATGTTCTTAGTGTGAAGGGTGGTCATGATTTGGAATCTACACCTACGATTGTAACAGTGTTGGAGAAATACCTCCGAGATGAAGAGATAACCATTACTCAGTTCGCAGATAGGTCGGGAATTCATTCAGGCACATTGAGTAATTTAATACAGGGACATCGGCCTTTAGCTGTTCAACAACTGGATAGAATTACAAAGGGGATGGCGCTGGAAGAAGGCATATTATACGATCTGTACATTGATCAATATATTATTGATCATTCACCTAATTGGAGACGAATCGGTCCGTTGATACTGCGATGTGCCGAGCTCGAAAAGCTGGATGAAATTCAGCGTGTCATAGAACATATTATAGATAAATTAGCATATTCATCTATGTTATTCGATACGGTGGAGGAATTGTTTTTCATGAATCGGTATGCCGCAGCTAAATTGTTGTATGAGATTGTAGCTGACAGTGAAAGGTTCCAGCATTCTGAACGTCTTGCAATGTGTCAGTATCGGTTATTTACTCTTGGATTAAGCGATAATCACGAGCATAATTTGAAGGCAGCCCTGCGGTTTGAACCTTTTGTCAAAAGACTTGAAGAGATAGACCAGCTAGACGGACTAAAGGATCTGGCTAATACATACCGCTCGTTGCATCGTTGGGATAAAGTTCTGAGTATAGCGGAGAAGCTGAGAAGATTAGGACAAGCTTACTACAACATATCAGGCTTCCCATCGAATGAATTCTCCAATCGTCCATTAAGGCCTATGTTCTTTTATATTGCTTATAGTGATCTGCTTATCGCAGGAGTATACCATGATCAAGGTGAATACGAGCTGGCACTGAAAAAAATTGATGACTATGCCCATTTGAATTGGGTAAAGGAAACGGATAATGAAACATTGCATTGGAAGAACTTGTTCAAGGAATGGGCTGTGGCAAATCGATATCTGGCCAGATTGATGTCCGGAGATGTGTCTGTATTAAAGGAGTATGTTTCCTTTATCAGATCAAAAGAAATTGAAGTCATTCGAGGCCTTTGGAACATTATACTTATGGCCAATAAGCATAATATTGATGTAGATCATATTTTGGATCAATTTTCGACTGAATTGTCACACATCAACAGCCAAACGGGTAACGATATTTATAACCAACAAAATATGAATGACCAATTCATAGGATTACAATTTGGTTTAGCTGTGTACTATTTACATCGTGGGCAGCATGAACATGGATTTCAACATTTAATGTACGCTCTGAAGCAGTCCTCACTAACGAATGATGAAAGGGCTACACTTCGGTGTATGAGATTATTTGAACGGTTTCGGGAATTCGCTCGAACGGAGACAAAGCATACTGTGTACAGCTATGATCATCACAACTGGAACTGTCCTGAGTCAACAAGTAGTTAGCCCAAATATAAAAGCCTCATGATCCATGGTGGAGGTTAATTCGTAGAGCTTTATTAAAGAGTATTGCTCTGTGCACTACTCTTTTTTTATGCGCAATTTTAATTTTGAAAACTACAATATGACAGATAGTTCTAGAATATTACATAAGATATTAGTAAGGGCTGGGAGGATAGCTTATGAAGGAGATCTGTCAACAGATTGAAGACAAACGGGAAGAAATGAATCAACGGGCTGCCCAATATGGTCTGCTTGATCCCAATGTACTAGCGATATCTGAGGAATTGGATGCTCTCATTAATTATTACTTCTACGAGAAAAATTCACGATCTAATGATTATCTTTATTATATTTAATCTCGAATAGTTGACTATATAAGGCTTGCAGTCGATCCATCATAGATTGCATGAAAGGACTCCCTCGAAGGAGTCCTTTATTATGGAGCGTTTTTTATCGTTTATCTATTATTATCTAACATGTTTACCTCAGCTGCCGATAATGTTTTACGGTACTCCCCGGGCGTAATGCCCTCCATTTTTTTGAACACTTTGCTAAAATACTTTTCATCCTGGTATCCCACCATCTCCGAGATTTTGGCGATTCGCAGGGAAGGATTCTGAAGTAGCAGTTTGGCGTTGTTGATCCGCAGTTTGCCCAAATATTCAGACCAATTCAGACCGAACTGTTGCTTGAATTTGCGCGAAATATATTCACGACTTAAGTAGAAGCGTGCGGCAATCTGTTGCAGGGACAGATCCTCCTGATAATGGGCCTCCATATAACGTGCAATGTCACTCATCGGGTCAGGGTTGGAGGGATGATGCGCGGTCAGCGCCTTTCCGGCTGCGAGCAAACGTTGTTCCAGTAGCGAACGAAGCAGAGGCAGGGATAACAGCCCCTCATGGTCAAAAGGTAACTCGGCAAAAGGAATCGATTGTTCTTCCGTCACCTCATCCTCCTGTTTGGAAGGCGTATCGGCTGTATCGTCTAGCCAGCGGCCAAGCATCCAATCCATCTCATCCACCCATTGCTGAATCTGTTCGGCGCTTACGATATCAAGCCGAGTAATCGGATCAATCCATTCTGCAACAGCAGTGGACACACTGGAAGTACGGCAACTCATGGCTGCCATTCGCATCGGCTCTTCAAAAGCGGTTAACCGCAGGCCCTTTTTCCCGTTCGATGACTCGACTGAATTGTGAATACGTTGCTTCGTCTGCAATACATTGCGTCGCCACAATCGCAAACTGGCTTCCTGATATGCTCCAGAGACTCCGGTAGGGTAAACCTCACAGGTGGAGATCGCGAAATGAAGTCTGCGCTGGATGGTTTGCTCCAGTCCATCATTCACTTTCTCCAGAATAGATTGCAGGGAGGAGTAATGACCCCAATACAAAAGAACGACTTCATCTGGTTGATCAAGCTGGCGGAACACAACACCTTCGGCAGGGGTGGATAACATCTCCGCACAGATATTTAATACGGAGAAGATAAGCAGGTCGGGCTGACTCCGATACTTCGCCAAACAATCCGCATCTAGATGGGACAGGCTAGTGACCGCTACGCTGCAACGGTCGATCTGTTTAGGCAGATCCAATTCATCCCACAACCGCTGCATTTGGGTATTGATGTTACCTCGCCCAACAACAAGCTCAGTGAGTAGGCGATCATGGTAGTGAGGACGCATTTGGTTTACTACCATGGACTGTTTGGTAGACTGCATGCGTAATGCATCCGCTTCTTTCCAGGCGTCAACTGCCTTCAACAAGGATATATTCAGTTCATCTGCTTCAACGGGTTTCAGCAGGTAGTCCATGCCCCCATATCGAATCGCGTGTCTAACCAGTTCAAAATCATCATATCCGCTGATGACCAGCACTTTGCTATGCGGGGCATGAACCGATATCCATTCCAGCAGTTCCATGCCATCCTTGCCCGGCATACGCATATCGCTGAGGATAATCTGCGGTTGATGAGCTGTGATGGATGCTACTGCTTCATGACCATCTGCCGCTTCAAACAAGGTATCTATGCCTGCCACTTCCCATTGACCGAGCAGTCTTATGGCATCGCGGACGTGTTTTTCATCATCTACAATCAACGCTTTCATGTTGTTCACTCTCCCGCGTATATTTTGACCAGAACCTCCACACCGTTCGGCTCCAGATTGCTAATTTCCAGACTTGCAGCGTAGCCAGCAGGGGAATTTAATTGAAGCCTGCGTATGACGTTCCGCAGTCCGATAGACTCTGTTCCGTCCGAGTCCTGATTAGTGGGGGCGGATGATACAGGTTCCCGTCGCAGCCATTCCTGGATTTCTAACAACTTATCCGTCGGGATGGAAGGGCCGTTATTTTTAAGATGAATCTCCATCCAATTGTCAGCCGTCCGGCGGCTGGATATACGTATGTGTCCTTTACCAGGCTGAACATCCGCTCCATGCTTGAAATAATTCTCAATCAAAGGCTGCAGAGTCATTCTGGGCATTTCGGCTCGCAGGGTATCTTCGGCAAAATCCAACTCGACTTCCAGGCGGTCACCGAACCGCTCCTGTTGCAGTTCCAGATATAACCGGGCATGCTCAGCTTCTTCACGCAAAGTCACACAGGTCTGATCCCGCATGCTGTACCGCAGCATTTTGGACAGGGAAGAGAGTAATCCATACGCCCGTTGTCCTTGGTGTTGAAGGGCAAGGGTTCCTATGGATTGTAATGTGTTATACAGAAAATGGGGATGAATCTGGGCTTGCAATGCTTTGAGCTGATTTGTTTTATTGGCAATTTCCAGTCGATATTCCCGCAAAATCAGATTATTCACTGTATCCATCATATCTCGGAAATGGCGTGCAAGCACCCCGATCTCATCACGACTTGTTAGCCGGATATCCACATGCAGGCGTCCAGCCTGAATCTGATTCATATATCGCATCAAATGCTTAATCGGTCCGGTGATACGGATGGAGATGAACAGTGTTGCCACAATGACCAATAACAGCGCAGCAATCGCGATCATGGCGTTATTCCATGTTAATGTGTTAGCTCTGGCGTACAACGTCTCATTAGGGATCTGTTTAACAATGGTCCAATCGGCGAACGAGCTTCCCAGTTGTTGGTACACATACATGGAATGATCTTGTTCAAAATGTCCTTCGGCAGTCTGCGTCGTACCCGCATTAGAACGTGCTATATTCAGCCGGGTAGCAGATTCCTGTCGTAATGCATCCGTTCCACTGACTTCCGACTGTCCTTGGTAAATGATCTGGTTCCGGCCATCAACAACGTAGATTTGTTCCTTCGCTGGATCATACAGTCTGCCGCAGATGGCTGCAATGGTATCCATATTCAGATCAATAGCGAGAACACCCAGGCGTCTGGGTGACGGAATATCCTTAATTGCACGATGCAAGGTAATTACCGTTTTTGAAGGATCATCTGCGGAGGCAGCTTTGAAGCCGTAGGAGTGACTCGGATGCGCCGATTCGACCCAGATATCTGGGCTTTCCCCGCTTGTTTTTCCATGAAGCGAGTCAGAGTAAGCCTGTTTGCGTTCTTCTCTTTTCGGAAAAGGATTTGCGATTAATGTCGATTGATTGGCGGTAAAGGAGTGCAAATACAGCTGGAATACATCGGGCACAGCCGCACGTATCGTCTGCAAGGTGGTGTAAACCTCTGCAACCGCGCGATAATCACCAGGGATTTTCGCCAGATTCCGCAGAAAATTCGGATCATTGTACACAGCAAGCGAAGCCCTTGCCACGTTATCCACATAGTTGTTGAGATTGGTGGAGGCTTGGTAGATCAGGCGTTTATTCTCTGCAACGGCCTGTTCCCGTAGGGCCGTCTTGGTCTGGATAAACGTCATGCTGATCGAAGCCAGCAGGGGAAGCGTTGTGGCAATCAGCATAAAAGCGATCAGCTTGGTGCGTATGCTGTAGTATTTTGACATGGGGACACCCCTTCTGATTGCAGGTTAAGAGAGGACAATATTTTACACCCAACTGTTCACAAGGGTCGGTGTTTCCTTGAGCGACATTGGGGTTTAATAGAAAAACAGACTAATTTCATCCATCTATAGAAGGGGAGAACGATATGAAGCATCGCAAATCTTCACAGCTGTTACAGCAGCTTGTGTTCGTGGGTCCCTCCATCGTGTTTTTTATTCTCATCATCGTGGTCCCTTTCCTGCTTGGCATGGTATATTCCTTTACCGACTGGAACGGCGTGTCGGAGAACATTAACTGGGTTGGATTTGACAATTTTATTCATATTATTACAAATGACCCCAAGTTCCAAACGGCGTTTTGGTTTACGGTGCGCTTCACTGTGGTTGGTGTAGTACTGACCAATGTGATTGGGTTTTTTCTGGCGTATTTCCTGACCAAACCACTTAAGACGAGAAACATTCTGCGCACGATCTTTTTTATGCCGAACGTGATCGGTGGGTTGTTGCTCGGCTTTATCTGGCAGTTCATATTTGTGAAAGGGTTTTCAGCAGTAGGTGATGTAACCGGTTGGTCCTTCTTCAATCTTCCTTGGCTGGGAGACGAACCGACTGCCTTCTGGGGAATCGTGATCGTATTTGTATGGCAGACCGCAGGATATCTGATGGTCATCTACATCTCATCGCTGACCAACGTGTCACCTGATCTGCTGGAAGCCGCCGAGATTGATGGAGCAAGCCGCTGGCAGGTACTGCGGAGCATCATTCTTCCGCTCATTATGCCGGGTGTGACTATCTGTCTGTTCCTGGCAATCTCCTGGTCTTTCAAAATGTTCGATCTCAATCTGTCGCTGACCAAAGGCGGACCGTTTGGATCAACAGAGTCGGTAGCTCTGAATATTTACAACGAAGCTTTTGTGAATAATCGGTACGGCATCGGTACAGCCAAAGCACTTGTGTTCTTCGTGATCGTTGCCATTATTACCATGATTCAGGTACGTGTGACGAAGAGCAAGGAGGTGGAGGCATAGATGGAAACGACGAAAAATTACCGCTTCAGTACCATTCTAACCGAGATCGTTATGGTGCTCCTTGGACTATTGTTCCTGGTTCCGTTTTACTTCCTGTTTGTCAATTCAGTCAAAACATTCGGTGACCTGCTCACCAATTCGGCTGCATGGCCGGAAGCATTCCAGTGGAGTAACTATGCTAACGCCTGGGAGAAAATCAATTTCCCATCAGCGCTGATGAACTCGCTTATCGTTACGGTAGTCAGCAATCTGCTGCTTGTTCTGATCAGCTCCATGGCCGCTTACCGAATGGTCCGCAGCAATACCCGGTTCAACCGGATTTTGTTCGGCATGTTCATTGCCGCCATGGTGATTCCGTTCCAGTCTATCATGATTCCACTCGTTACCGTAACCAGTAATCTTGGACTTATCGACAGCCTGGGCGGACTTATCATCTGTTATCTCGGTTTTGGCGTACCGATGTCTGTCTTCCTGTTCCACGGATTCGTCAAGTCGGTTCCGCTGGAGATTGAGGAAGCGGCACGGGTGGACGGAAGTTCCGTCTACGGGGTGTTCTTCCGGATTGTATTTCCGCTCATGAAGCCGATGTATGTTACCGTCATTATCCTGAACACTCTCTGGATCTGGAATGACTATCTGCTGCCATCCCTGATTCTGCAAAGCTCGAACCTGCGTACGATCCCGATTGCGACCTTTGCGCTCTTCGGGCAATATACGAAGCAATGGGATCTGGCACTGCCCGCACTGGTGCTCGGCATCATGCCGATCATTATATTCTTCCTGCTGATGCAGAAATACATCATTCAGGGGATTACCGCGGGGTCAGTTAAAGGGTAGGTGCGAGGGGAGGGTCGCTACGGGATCATGTGGGGGAGTGCGAGGGCAGGTCGCTGCGGGATCATGTGCGCATTCCGATCGCTGTTGTTCCCCGGTGGCCTGAATGATGAATGCAAGGAAGCCACCGGGTACCAAAGGCGAACGCTTCGCTTCTCCAGCGCATCATGATCCCTTTGCTCCTTCCTCGCACGGAGGTGTGCAAAGGGGAGTCATGCCCGCATAGCTTGGGCATGACTCCTAAGGAGAAAAGACTAAGAAACAAAAGACCAAGAAAGAAAAGATTTAAAGCCAGATTCGGTAAGGCAGAGGGGGATTGTGCGAGGGTAAGATCGCTGCGGGCTCAAGTTGCGCTTTCGGTCGCTGTTGCTCCTCGGTGGCCTGAATGAATGAAGGTAAGGAAGCCACCGAGGTTCAAAGGCGAACGCTCCACTCCTCCAACACATCCTGATCCCTTTGCTCCCATCTCGCACGGAGGTGTGCAAAGGGGAGAAGGAGGCCCAGATAGATTGGGCTCCTTCTCTTGATAAGGGCTAGATGAGTTCAACTAAACATTTACAACGATAACGGAGAGGGCAGAAATAACTTGAAGAAGCGAAGCGTTCGCCTAAAAGCTTTCTGGAAGAAAGCTGCTTCGGAAGCATACGCTATCCCGGGATTTTTCCCATTAATAATGGATCAAAAAAATCTGGGGATAACAGCGATCGGAAGGTTATTCTGTCATCGGAGTGCCAGTGTAAATATTCATTAGTGGAACTGTTATACTGAAACTACTATAGGGAGAGTGTATGTATGAAAAAAATGACGAAGTTGACGTTGCTCATGCTGATTGCTTTTTCCGTAATGCTCGCGGGTTGTGGCAACGGAGATAAAAGTGGAAGTCCGGTCAATACGGATGCTCAAGGTGGCGGGGAGGCTGTTGCCGGGGACAAAACTATTAAAATTTTTCAATTCAAAGTCGAAATTGCAGAAGCGCTTAACCGTCTCAAAGCAGAATATGAATCGTCCCATCCAGGCGTCAAACTGGATATTCAAACGGTGGGCGGCGGCAGTGACTACGGCGCTGCATTGAAAGCCAAGTTCGCGGCTGGCGAACAACCGGACATTTTCAACGTTGGTGGTTATCGTGAACTGGACACCTGGCTTGAATATTTGGAGGATCTCTCCGGTGAATCATGGGCCAAGGATGCGCTCGAAGTAGCCAAAGAGCCGATGATGAAAGACGGTAAGCTCTATGGACAGCCCCTCGCACTGGAGGGTTATGGTTTCATTTACAACAAAGACCTCTTCCAAAAAGCAGGCATTACTGAAATTCCAACAACACTGGAAGCACTGGATCAGGCCGCACAGAAACTTCAGGCTGCAGGCATTACCCCGTTTTCGAACGGTTATCAGGAATGGTGGGTGCTCGGTAACCATAACGTAAACGTGGCATTTGCGAATCAGGCAGATCCGGTGAAATTCATTCAAGGACTCAACGAAGGTACAGAGAAAATCCCGGGCAACCAAGTGTTCACAGACTGGATGAACCTGCTAGACTTAACGCTAAAATACAGCAACAAAAACCCGCTGACAACCGACTACAACACACAGGTCACCCTGTTTGCCAGTGGCGAAGCGGCGATGATGCAGCAGGGGAACTGGACTCAGGTACAAATTGATGGAATCAATCCGGATCTGAATCTGGGTATCCTGCCGATGCCAATTACCAATGAACCGAATGACAAATTGTTTGTTGGTGTGCCGAACTTCTGGGTTGTGAACAAGAATTCCCAAGTGAAACCGGAAGCGAAGGAGTTTCTGGAGTGGCTCGTAACTTCTGATATCGGCAAACAATATATGACAAAAGAATTCAAATTCATCCCGGCGTTTAGTACGATTCAGGCATCGGAAGAAGATTTGGGTGACCTCGCAACTGATATTATGAAGTACAGCCAAGAGAACAAAACATTAAGCTGGAACTTCAATCGCTTCCCGGAAGGTGTTCCACAGGAATTTGGCAGCACCATTCAAGCTTATGTAGCAGGCAAATCGGACAAAAAAGCCTTGCTTGATGCATTGCAGCAGAACTGGGATAGTCTGAAAAAGTAAACCGGATCATGGACAGTATGTCTAGTCGCTTTTAATTAAAGAGGATGATCCTGCCGATCAGATCCTATAACCTAGGATGTTTATCCACAGAAAATAGTATCCACAGGCTACCGATCGTCGTTCAGAAGCCCTCGGATAAATAAGTCAGTCAGTTTAAACAGGTTAGCCAGAAATGTCATTCTGGTTGGCCTGTTTTTTGTTTGTTCGGAGAAGCAAATCGTGCTCGCTGGAAAAATAAAAGACGTTAATATCCCTGAAATGTGGATAACCTGAAGCGGTTTAATGATTCCATGACGTATTTAACACAGCGTTAATACTATATGTGGATATCCTGTGTGTAGATCATTCTAAATGTGGACAAGTAGGAGGAGATTGAGGTGAAAGAGGATCTTTTGTTAACAAAAAACTTGTTTTTATCTGACTAGTACTATATAGTTCTATTTATGACAAATCAAAAATTGAACACTGGATCTGCTAAATCCAAGAGTTCCAATCCGGTGAACCGGACCAAGGCAGTTGAAGTGGCTGCACAGTTATTTCTGCGTAAGGGGTACAGCTACGTAAGTATGGATGAGGTAGTACGGGTTAGCGGAGTATCCAAGTCGAATATTTATTACCATTTTAAAAACAAGGAGGAATTACTCCAGGCCGTGGTGCAGTACTGGATTGCCCAGTATGAATCAGAGCTTTACCTGCTGCTCAGTCAGCGTGAACGAGAGGTAACGGAACGCATCTATTCGTTTATGGCGTTACTGTCCGCAGGCATAGAGGGTCGGGATTATGAAGGAAGTTGTCCGTTTATTACACTGTATATGCAGACACCAGCCAGTGCACCCGAAGTAAAAGAAAGCATATCCCGTTTCTTTCGTGAGTTGCAGCCGATGATGGAGAAATTGTTCCAACAGGGGCTGGATGGCGGGGAGTTTCGTAAAGGGATCGAGCCGGGTCCAGCAGCTGCATTATTTATTGCAGCAATGGAAGGTTCCCTTGTGCTTGCGGAGACCGCGCGTGATACAGGAATTATTGAACAATCGGCACGTACTTTTTGTCAGATGCTTCGGTAAACGAAGCTCTTTTTTTGAATATAATTAGTACTATATAGTACTACAAGGGGCGAAAACACAATGAATGTGCATACTACTCGTGAAGCATATACGGAGAACACTAGGGACATAAAGCAGGTTATTAACAAGAGGGCAGCTGAACCAGCAATCATTTTCATGACAGGCAGTACAGGCTTTATCGGTAAGGAAACAGTAAAACAACTCGTGGCTGGGGACGCAAAATTGTTGTTGCTTGTTCGTTCCGAACAAAGAGCCAGAGCTGTGTTGCATGCTTACGGAGTGAAGGATTTCGATCGGATTACATTTATCCAAGGCGATTTGTCCACACCAGGTCTCGGCCTTGTGGCGACTGATCGGCAGCGTGCTCTCGGAGCGGACGTCATCATTCATGCCGGCGGCACGATGGACGTTACTCTGGAACGTAAAGTAGCAGAGCAGATTTTTATGAACGGAGCGAAGGAAGTGGCTGAACTGGCTGGCGAGATCCATCGTACACGCAGACTGAGACACTTTATCCATGTCGTTGGATTTATGAGCCCTTATGGACAGCGGAACGAAAAGGGGGAATACATTCAGGTCAACGAACCAGAAAATCATGAAAGTGCATATGAAGAAATGAAATTTCACGCTGATTTGTATATCCGTGAGCATGCAGAGGCGAATCAATATCCGTTGTCTGTTGTCAATCCAAGTACAGTCGTGGGACCGCGACCCACTGGTGAAACCGAGCAAACGGGTGGTATCGGACTGCTCATTCAGGCGATTCAGAAACGACTCATGCCTGTTGTACCGGGAGGTTCATCGTATTGGTTGCCGCTCGTGGAGAATGATGTGGTTGCGCAGACCCTTGTCTTTTTATCCAAGGAAACCGCTCCAGTGGGAGGAACGTATCCACTTTTGGCGCGCAAAGAAGATAGTCCAAACATGAAGGAACTACTGCATCTTCTGTCACAGCAACTGGATGTTCCAAAGCCCAAATGGGCTGTACCACTGACGTGGGTTCAATGGGCGATGAAATCAGGCGGTACACGAATCAGCGGTGTTCCGACAGAGTCGGTTTCTTTTATTACCAATAGAACATTTCCTGTGGAAGAGACGGAGGCACTGTTCACACGTATGGGACAATCTTGGCCTGATATCAGGGAACAGCTTCCATTTGTGACAGCCGACTTGGATTATCGTCTCCGTCATGCATCATCTGTGCCTTTGCCAGCCGGTTGTACTCGATCACGGATCGGGAATTTGGCTGCACTTGGTTGGGAAGGTGAAGGAGAGCCGTGGATCATCGTACATGGTTTGCTTAGTTGTGCCGATGAGATGTTACCTCTGGGAGAACGGCTTCGGGAACTGACAGGAAACCCGGTATGGCTTGTCGATCTGGCCGGATTCGGTCGGTCACCTGTGCATCAGAAGAGTGAAGCGTTTGAAGGACAGGTGCATGAACTGTTCACGGCACTTCGTGAGTTTGAAGGCCCGATGAAACTGGTAGGTCACTCTGTTGGGGGCGCAATTGCAGCTGTGGCGGCACTCAGGAGCGGGCGCACCGATATTCAACTGGGTTTATTACAGCCCGCGGGCCATAACTCCAATCAGACAGCTCTGCGTATGGCTTCCCGTATGCCAAGAGGATTCGTGCGCACCCTTCTGGCTGGGCGATCCGAAGCGGGGTGGAGCCGCATACTTCAAGCAAATCATGACACGGATCACCGTGCAATTCGTAGGTTTGCAGAAAAGGTGAGGTCCAGTATGCAATCTCCACGCATTGCGGGTGCGCATACCGATTTGTTACGCTGGATTCATACCGGGAAGGGCAAAGGAGTCCAAGACAAGTTATCGCTGGGGACGTGGAGTAAAGCTGATCAGGCGAAGAGCACATTAGTGGTCTGGGGCAAGGAAGATGAGGATTACCACTACCCCGAGGAAATCGATCCACAGGTTAAACGCGTAGATGTACCCTATGGTCATTATTTTCCGGTATTTCAGCCCCGCGATACGGCTGCGATTCTTGTAGAGTGGTCCAATACCAAGAGATGAGATGAGTTCCGTTCTCTGCTGTGCAGGAATCCCGCGAATACTGTCGAAAGGGTCAAGTTCGATTATTAAGCAGATCAACGATAGATAGGAGAGATATAAGAAATGAGTCAACAACGTGTGGACATTAGCAAAAATGTACTCGTAGAGTGTCTGGCGCTGCGTAGCGGGGAGAATCTGGTGGTTGTTGCGGACGATGCAAAACGGGAATTGGCCGAATCCATCTATGAGGCAGGAAAAGCACTTGGAGCAGAATCGGTTCTATTAATTATGGAGGAACGCAGCAGATCCGGCCAAGAGCCGCCTGCGCCTATTGCACAAGCCATGATTCAGGCAGATGTAGCTGTGTGTGTAACGAGATATTCATTAACCCATACTCAGGCACGCAAACAAGCCGCCGCGTCAGGGACACGGGTAGCCACAATGCCCGGCATGACAGAGGATATGTTTATGAATGGCGCCATTACAGCAGAATATCCACAAGTGAAGGCGTTAACGGAGAAGGTGACCGCTCTATTAAGTGCAGGTAATCATGTACGGATTGAGAAGGAAGGGCACAGTCTTTCTTTTTCTATACAGGATCGTAATGGCGTACCCAGTACAGGAATGTATTTGAATCCCGGTGAATCGGGTAACTTGCCGTCAGGGGAAGCCTATATTGCTCCGGTTGAAGGTCAGGGAGAGGGCAGTATTGTGGTGGATGGATCTGTTGCCGGTATTGGCGCACTTCGCGAACCTATGATATTGACAGTAAAAGAAGGACGTCTGGTCTCGGCTGAAGGCCCAGATGGGCAGACATTGCTGACAACGCTTGGAGAGGGTGACGGCCGCTTTCTCGGTGAATTCGGGATTGGCACCAACAATAAGGCGCGGATCACCGGTGTAGTTCTGGAAGATGAGAAAGTGTATGGAACCATTCATGTGGCCTTTGGCAGCAATAATACATTCGGTGGAACGATTGCTGCGGGCGTACATATCGATGCGGTTGTGCAAAAGCCGGATGTATACATTGATGACAAGCTGATCATGCGTCAGGGCGAGTTGGTGGAATAACTTTAGTGGAATTAAGCGTTTTCCACAGTATGTCCACAGTGATGGATAACTGGATAGTAAATTTTGAGTTCACGTCAGATTTACAAACAAATACACAACATGTCCACAAAAAAATAATGAATATCCACATGGGAAGTTAAAGTTATACACAACATGTGTGCAATATGTGCACAACTTATCCACAAATCAGGTATAACTCGCCTTTTCGCCATAAATATTTGCTGTTTTTGAATGGAATCACAAGTTATCCACAGCAAATGAGCAGAGCGGAGACAGCAACCGTGATGCAACGTCTGTTGAAGTTGGCAAAATTGATCTGAAGCCTAAACATTTGATTGAAAATAACCGATACACCAAAGTAACATCTACTGGGACGAAAGAGCCTGTGGTGACTTGGTGAATGCGAACCACAAGCAGGTCACTTTGCCAAATAAAGTGCTCCTCTTGTGGTTTTATTTTATCATTTTACAATGATCTGATTTTACGAAAATGAGAGGTATGGGGACAATTATGGATGAGGGAATGCAATATATTAATTTTTCGGTAGGAGACCAGTTCTTTGCAGTTCGAATTGATGAAGTTCATGAAATCATTAGAATGTTGCCGGTGACCACGGTTCCATTTGGAAGTCCTGAAATCAGAGGTTTTGCTTCTTTGTATGGTAAGGTGGTTTCGGTTGTGAGTCTTCGTGTGTTGTTAGGCATGCCGGATCAGGAGGATACCGCTTCTACACGTATTATTGTTGTACCGTATAAGGGAGGATTTATCCCTCTAATCGTAGATATGGTTGATTCAGTAGTGACTTATGATCGTTTCGAAGAACCTGCTGAAGAACATCTGCGTTTCATGACTGGCGTTTTTGAAAAAATTGGGTACTGCAAGGATCATAGCGCAGGGATCTTGAAACTTGATGTATTGCTGGGTAGCTTGATTAGATCCTCGTAAATTAACGGTCTGTATTTCATTCATTTTCAGTATATATCTGTAGTACGACCCAAATGTTCCTCATCCGCTTTCTGGGATAAGGGGCGTTTTTTGGTGTGGCTAAATATCGAAATAACCACTTTTTGTGCGTAAAGGTTTTTAAAACCGATCATTTTCGTATATGATGGAGAGTAACAATGCGAAGGGATGACGGGAGACTGTAATGATGCAATCGCTGTATGGAGTATGGCTTGGTGACGTATTTTTTTGTTTTTCCGGTGAAACATCGGAACCGCGTGTGGATGCGTGGAGCAACGTGGTGAGGAAGCTGAATTTTGGCGACGGGGGTCGTCTGTTTCAGCCTGCCGCGCTGCGTCTGGCGGAGCTGCGTTGGCCCAATCTAATGCGTAATGCGGCGGAAGCAAAGGGTACGAAGCGGCGTCAATTGCTCGGACGGACGCTCGAAGGACTGGCGATCTCGCCTAAAGATACATTTAGACTGTTGCTCCAATGGGACGACAGCATATTAAATGCGGCTGGAATTCAGGCAGGGGAAGAAATTCGCTATTGGGTGAAGGCAGCACAGTTTACACAGGAACTGTTGCTGCGCGGAGAGATTGCTCCGTCCGCTGAATTTGCGGCCAAGACAGGCGCCCGCCGCCGAACCGGGCAGGAAACGCTGACCGGGGTATGGCGCCCGCGTCTATTGCAAGAAGCGGATATAGAACGTTTCCGTGAATTGGCGGAAGCGATGCCACCGATCGGATTGTCTGCTCCTGGAGCATACGCTGCTTCTGAGCCGGAATCACGGGAAGAAGCGGGAGCAACGGTGTTATTTTCATTTATGAGTGGAATGGTCCATGCGGTTGTAACGGGTGAACTGGAAGGTATGGATAGTGAACTGTCCCGTTACCGCACTCCCTTCCGGCGTGGATCTTCTCCGATAGCCGAGCTGTGGTGGAATAGCCTGATTTCGATGTTCCGTCCAGTAACGGTGCAGGGCCCTACAGAGGAAATGAAAGAACTCATTGGAACGCTGCAGGAAGCTGGTGGAACAGCGATGCCAGTAGTGGGCAGTGAAGAGATGGCACCCACGGAGGGTGAGCTGAAGCTGGTACTGCGACTCGAACCGCCGCTTGGGGATCATGAATCGGTGTGGGGTATTACCTTCTGGGTAGATAGTGTGCAGGAATCGGGTCTAAGATTACCGGCACGCACGATCTGGGCACATCCGGAAAGGGATCTGGACCGGGGAAAAGTGCGTTATATTTCAGCTGCAGAACAGCTGCTGATGGCGCTGGGCCATGCGACCGAACTGGCACCTGAACTTGAACCAGCGCTGCTTCATCCACGTCCGGAAGGGATGAAGCTGGAGCAACAGGCCTTTTTTGAATTTTTGACCTATGCAGTGCCCCGTCTACAGAAAGCAGGCGTGACCGTGCTGATGCCTTCCCGCTGGAGTCGTGCCGGGAAGCGCCGTGCCGGATTACGCTTGCAGATGCTCAATCGAGGCACTGAGATGCCCCTTGGGGCTTCATCTGCGCTGGGTATGGAGCAATTGGTCGCTTTCAAGGCTGAACCGATGCTGGACGGTAAACCGGTCACGGCAGAGGAGCTGGCTGCACTTGCTGAAGCAACGGTACCTTACGTTATGTTCCGCGGTGAATGGATTGAAGTGGATACCAAGGAGATTCGTCAGGTTCTACGTTACATGAAAAAAGAAGAAGAACAATATATGCCTCTTTCCGAATGGCTGCATTTGGCTGCAGACGAAGGCAAGGATGCAGCGTGGAAGGGCCTCTCCGTCTTTGGTGCGGAATCGGAAGGGCTGCTCTCTTTCCTGTTGGACGGACAGGTGCTTCGGAGTATTGAGCCAAGACAGGTTCCTGGAGAACTGCATGGCCAACTAAGACCTTATCAAGAGCGAGGATATCAATGGTTATCTGCGATGCGTGAACTTGGGTTCGGTGTATGTCTCGCCGATGATATGGGACTCGGGAAGACGATCCAGGTCATTACCTGCCTGCTGGATCGCAAACACGAGGAAATGCAAGCGGCAGCTGATGAAGCGCGCGAGAATGAAATGCATATGGGGACCGATGAATCCTTCGTAACAGGTGAGCACAGTTATATGCAGGATGTTCATCTGCCTGCTCTCATTGTGTGCCCAACTTCCTTGCTCGGGAACTGGCAGCGTGAGCTGAAGCGGTTTGCCCCGGATTTGACGCTATATATTCATCATGGCGGACAACGGTTGCACGGCAATGCTTTCCAGGCCGAAGCGCAGTCTCATGATATTGTGCTGACGACATATCATCTGGCGGGCAGAGACGGCCCGGATCTGGCTTCGTTGCAGTGGTCTACCGTTGTGCTGGATGAAGCGCAATATATCAAGAACTACCGTACCAAACAGGCGCAGAGCGTGATGCGTCTGTCTACAAACCATCGGATTGCGATGACAGGGACGCCTGTGGAGAACCGACTGAGCGAACTTTGGTCCATTTTCCAATTCCTCAATCCGGGGTATCTGGGTACAGCTTCCTCATTCCGTCAGCGGTATACAGGATTGGGCCCGTCCGAAGAAAATGCTGCCTCGTTGCGTGAGCTTCATCGATTGGTATCCCCCTTTATGCTGCGCAGGCTAAAAAGTGATCCGGATATCCGAAAGGATCTGCCGGAGAAACTGGAGCTGAAATCCTACTGTTCCCTGACACCAGAGCAGACGGTTCTGTATCAGCGTGTGGTGGATGATCTGATGGGTGGACTGGATGGCAGGAATGGAATTGCCCGTAAGGGCATTGTGCTGTCATCACTGACGAAGCTGAAGCAGATTTGTGACCATCCGGCGCTGGCCGATAACAGTCGCAAGGATCATGGCAAGGCCGAGGCTTCCGGCAAAATGGAACGATTGCTGGAGTTACTGGATGCCATCCGTGACAACGGGGAGTCAGCGCTGATCTTTACTCAATATGTGGCGATGGGTGAATTGCTGGTATCCCGACTCAGTCAGCGGTACGAGGAAGAGCCTTATTTCCTGCATGGAGGGGTCTCGAAGTCGCAAAGGGATGATATGGTGGACACCTTCCAAAAAGGCGAAGGTCCGTCCCTGTTTGTCCTGTCTCTTCGCGCCGGTGGGGTCGGTCTGAATCTGACCCGTGCCAGCCATGTCGTTCACTACGATCGGTGGTGGAATCCTGCGGTGGAGAATCAGGCAACCGACCGGGTGTTCCGAATCGGGCAGAATCGCAACGTGCAAGTGCATAAGCTGATCTGTCAGGGTACGCTGGAGGAACGAATTGATGAGCTGATTGAGAGCAAAAAAGCGCTTTCCGAGCAGGTCGTTGGTTCTGGTGAGAACTGGTTGACCGAGATGTCGGATGATGAGCTGCGCGGTCTGATCTCGCTTCAGGGCGAGACATGGCTGTAAGTTTGGAAATATAAAGTGAATGCCCAATGTGAAGACAGGAAGGGGGATTGTTGTGAGCGAAAAATGGAATGTGGAGCTGCATATGTCCCCCGGTAGATGGACAGCAGAAGTGAATACAGCAGCTGATGCGGGCCATAATGATTCCGCTTCAGCTAATGCAGGCAAGACCGTTTCAGGCGCAGGCGGCCTGTTCACGGTAACCGGCACGTTGCCACAGCTCAGTGAAGCCGCACGCGAGGCGGTGCTGGTACAACTGCGCGAGCGGCCTCTTACGCTGTACGCGCTGCTGCGCGGCGGTCCCGCCCCGGCGGAGCTCGCCGAGCTGCTGCCCGCTGTGCCGGGGGGCGCGCCAGGCACAGCCGCTGAGGCCCCGCTCAGCGCGGGCGCAGCGGTGTGCACCTGCGGCCGCCCGGGCTGCGCGCATGCTGCGGCTGCGGAGCACGCCTTTGCCGCGCGCTTCGCGGCCGAGCCGCTGCTGCAGCTGGCGCACGCCGGCCTGCCGCGCGAAGCGCTGCTCGCCGGCGTGCTGGGGGCATGGGCGGAAGAACTCGCCCATGCCCCCAGCAGCCCTGGCCGCGCAGCCGAAACGGCGGGCCGCCCGCAGGCGCGGGGCGGCGAAGGCGGCGCAGCCGTCGGCGAGTGGATCGCCGAGGCAGCCGCAGATGGCGCCATGCACCAGCCGGGGCCCGGCTTTGGCGCTGTTGAGGTGCGGCTGGCGAAGCCGGGCAAGCCCCCGGCAACGCCGGAAATCGCGGCGTTGCTGCCGCCAGGCGTGCCTGCTACCGCGGGGCTTACATTGATCCGCGAACGCGTAGCTGCGCGGATGTGGCAGGCTGTCCAGAAGAAGAAGGACAGCCCGGCAAGAAAGTGATGCGCTATTCGAAGGGGATGTCCCATAAGTCATGAGCATGACGGGGACCCCGCTAATAGCGTTTTTTTAATTCTAATGAATCGAGCACACGCTATTCGCTCCCATTTGCACAGGTAGGGAGTTAACAAATCACAGCGTTGTTGTTTCGTTCATTTTGGTCGATTTTTTAGGTTTGGACGCCGTTTTGTGACGGAATAACGTTACTGAGGTTTGTTAAACTTTGTATTCCTTGATTATCCACCTTTTAAGATGCGGTGGGTTCTTTAGCGTTTGGAGCGAGGGGAAAATCACTTTCGAGATTGCTCCTTGTTTGTGGTGAGATCGGTTTAGAACCTTGGCATACAGCCCTAAAAGTCCAAAAAACGACCGTACAAGCTGTACAACCGGTATATCTTTAGGATGATCTCCTCTCAAGGAGGTCTTTACTGGTGGAGCTTCGCTGCAATATAAGGTATACTGTCGCAGGGGAAGACAAGCCCCAACACGAATTCAGCTATGTTCAAGACCAATTGCGATAGGAGTTTTTACATGAAATCACGTACAGGAAGACAGCGCCGTATTGTGGTAATGCTGTCCTCGCTTATGATATGCGGAGCCTTGCTCTCTGCTTGCCAGGACGGTTCGGGCTCCGAGGAGAACCAGAATCCGAACGCAGCAGGAAACGCACAACAAGAGTCAGATGGAACAACGGTTCATTTTACCGAGGACGGCAATGAAGGTAACACAGGCGGGGATAAAACGTCTTCGCCAGGCAACAGCGGTGAAGGCACGAACAGCGAGTCAGGCAATGCTTCAACGGGTGAAGAACAGAGTTCTTCTGAAGGTGACAAGGGAGCAACATCGGAAGGTCCGTTGATGGAGAAACGCAGCGTCAGCGCACTTCAAACGACGGTTGATGCAGAATCGGTTGTGACCAACGCACAGACGATGACGGTCATCGTGAACAAACAGCGTAGCTTGCCTGAAGGTTACGAGCCGGATGATCTGGTGGAACCTAACGTACCGTTCTCTTTTGATGGCCCGCATGAGAAACGTCACATGCGCAAGGAAGCGGCGGAAGCGCTGGAGAAGCTGTTTGCAGGAGCGAAGGCTGACGGCATTGAGCTTCGTGCGGTGTCCGGTTACCGTTCATATCAACGGCAGGTATCCATCTACAACAACAATGTCAAAACCAAAGGCGAAGAATACGCTTCTCGGGTAAGCGCAGTTCCAGGCCGAAGCGAACATCAGACCGGGCTTGCGATTGACGTATCCAGTCCAAGTGTGGGCAATGCGCTCGAAGAGGTATTTGGTTCTTCCAAAGAAGGCCAGTGGCTGGACGAACATGCTGCGGAGTATGGGTACATCATCCGTTATCCGAAAGGTGAGGAAAATATGACGGGTTACGTCTATGAGCCATGGCACATTCGTTATATCGGCACTGATCTGGCACCGGATGTTGTGAAAAGTGGACTGACACTTGAAGAATACTTTGACGAGGCTAATATCAAACTGTAATCCAGGCGCTTCATCCTTAGAGCTAGGATTCTAATTTCAGAAGTCCCCTGAATGATTCACCCTTGACCAAGACAACGGGTGTTCATTTAGGGGATTTTTGGTTTGTACTAAATTAAGCTAAAGTCTTATTTTATTTGCTTGTTCAGCAGGACGACAGACTGATATAATTCAAGTTTAATCAGGACATCAAATTACATATAAAGCGAGGGACAGCAGAATGACCAGACAGCAGGTATTTACCGGTTCCCCCTGGGAACCACTTGTGGGATATTGCCGAGCCATCCGTGTAGGAAACAGGATTGAAGTTGCAGGTACAACGGCTATGCAGGATGGTGTTGTTGTCGGAGCAGGAGATCCTTACGCACAGACGAGATTTGTTTTGCAGACGATTGAGAATGCGCTGAAAGAATTGGGAGCAGACATGTCTCATGTCGTGAGAACCCGGATGTTTGTGACTGATATCTCGAGGTGGGAGGAAGTGGGCAGGGCTCACGGAGAATTTTTTGGACAAATCCAGCCTGTAGCTACGATGGTGGAGGTTCGTGCACTCATCGATCCCTTGTTGATGGTCGAAATTGAAGTGGAAGCGATTGTCGAAGCGGAAGCGGATACGGAAGTAACGAAATAGAGTTAGCGTATATTGCATAAATTACGAAAGTGACTTTTCGACCCGCAAGCTGAAGGTCAAATTCTGCAAAATGCAGAAAAGAGAAATAACCCTACCCAACCCTGTCATATTAGAGCGCAGGATGGATAAGGTTATTTCTGCATGATGTTATTTTTAAGAACTGCGGCACACAATGTGCGAAGCAGCTTACACCGTACGTTCCTTCACAGCTTATTTCGCTTCAGGTTTTACCTCGGGTGTCTCGATGACCACTTTCCAAGCCGTTCCGATTGGCGGCAGACTGCGAGTCAGGACCGGGCTGTAGAATCCAATCACTTTTGCCCCTTTGGTCAGCTCTTCCGGTTTGATCGTTTCCCCTTGGTGGTTCACCAGCTGTGTATCCTTGCTAATGTTAAGGATCACGTGGTCAGGAGCTGTCTCTGTCAGACGGGAGCCGGAGATCTCGATCTGAGTGATGTTATCTTCTTTTTTTATTACATTTTCAATCGTGCCTGCGGTACCCAGAACCTCTTTTGGTTGTGCTTCAGATTCCGAAGCTGCGGTATCCAGTACAGTGACCTTATAGGTAGGTGTTTGCGGCGGTAAACTGAAGGTTGCAATCTCGGAATGCTCCGCTTCCACGTTCATGCCAATCGTCAGATCTGTGAGTTTAATTTCTTTGCCATCCGCGGATTTGAACACGGTATCCTCACCAACATTCAGCACGATACCGTCTGTACCCGCACCGCCGATATGGATGGATTGATATTTGCCTTCGTTGTTGATTCCTGTAATGACACCACGCTCAGTAACGGTTTTCACGTCCTCTTCAAGAGAGATGTTTACCTGGTTTCCTGTTGTTTTCACTTGACTATGCAGTACCTTTTCTGCAAAAGAAGCGGGTACGAACAGTATGCCGTTCGTGATTTCGGGTGCTGTTCCCAGCGTGAGCAGCATTTTATTGACTGAATATTGGTCTTTATCTGCAATGACAAGTGTCCAGAGGGTGCCTTTGGACAACTCGGCGGATTTGTTCTCCTTGTTCCATTTTAGTTCAATGCCAAGTGCTTCGGTGAGATCACGCAGCGCGATCATCGGTACTTGACCATCTTGGTTCCAATAACCGTCAGCCATTGGCGCGCCGTTCACGGATACTTTTATAGCTTCAGTCCCTTTGCTATCGGCTGATACGGAAGTTGAATGAACGGGTTGTGTACTGTCCAGGGTAGCTGCATATGCCGCTCCGCCACTCAGGGCCAAGGAGAGAACCATCAGGGCGCTTACTTTTTTCATGTTGTTGTTCATCGTTGATTTTCATCCCTTCTAATCTAAGTTATATCGCGGTAAACTCCTATTTAGGGCCGCGCTTCATTCCTATAGACGGGACAACTTGATCAAATGTTTCATATGAATGCAATGAATGGAAGCAGTATGTCAGTTCATTATTTACAATATCGGCCATATTGCAGGTTACAGGTATCAGGATACGGTTAAATTTTAGGTGAGTGGTAAAACCTGTGATTCGCTTTCCTGATCGTCTTGATTTGGATTGAATTCATACGTGGTTGATCACATTCAATACAGGGAGGAATAGGCCAGATGAGTGATATGTTGGTGGCGCTTTATCATTTGCCGGAGCAAGAGAGTGGACTGAGAAAGCTGGAGGATTCCTCGATCATTATTCGAAGAGCCATTGCGCCAGAGAAGCAGCTTGTGCTGGATTGGGTGAGATCCCATTTTAGCCAGCCTTGGGTGGATGAATGTGATGTGGCTTTTGCACGTCAACCTGTGTCATGTTATATTGCGCTTGAGCATGGCAAAATGATCGGGTTTGCCTGCTACGAGGCGACATGTCGCAATTTCTTTGGCCCGACAGGTGTTGGTCCGGAGGCACGGGGTAAAGGAGTCGGTACTGCTTTGCTGCTGGCTTGTATGCACGCCATGAAGGCGGATGGTTACGCTTACGCAATCATTGGATCGGCTGGGCCTGTGGATTTTTATGCTCGAACACTTGGGGCCATAAAGATCGAAAATTCAACACCAGGGATTTACAAAGGCATGCTCCGGGCAGACTAGACGATAATCATGTTCTGGAAAAGGAAGGGAGGACGAAGATGACCACGAGTAAAATGCTGCATATCGGCATGATCGGCACAGGTTCTATCTCGGATCTTCATATGAGATGTTACGCCAAAAACGAGAATGCCGTCATTTACGCCATCTGCGATCTAAACGAACAGCGTGCAACGGCAGCGGCACAGAAATATGATGCACAGTCGGTATACACGGATTATAAGGAAATGTTGCAAGACCCGCATGTGGATGCCGTGAGCATCTGTACGTGGAACAATACCCATGCCGATTTTGCAATTGCTGCTCTGGAGGCAGGCAAACATGTGCTGCTGGAAAAACCGGTGGCTACCAATATAGAAGATGCACTTCGGATAGAAGAGGCCGTGAAGAAGAGTGGCTGTACATTCGTCGTTGGTTTTGTGCGTCGTTACGATAACAACATGCAGATGCTGCGCAGTTTCATTGATGCGGGTGAGTTTGGTGAATTGTATTATGCCAAGGCCTCTATCCTGCGGCGATTGGGGAATCCCGGGGGCTGGTTTGCGGACAAAAACCGTTCCGGCGGCGGCCCGCTCATTGATCTGGGCGTACATATTATCGACCAATGCTGGTATCTGATGGGCAGACCGAAGCCTGTTTCGGTCAGTGGTAATACGTATCGGAAACTGGGCAATCGTGCCCATATCGAACATCTTTCTTTTTACAAAGCTGCCGATTATAGCTCTGCTGTGAACAACGTCGAGGATATGGCAAATGCGCTGATTCGCTTTGAGAACGGAGCTTCTTTGGCGGTAGATGCGAGCTTTACCTTGCATGCACGCGAGGATGAATCATCCGTTAAGCTGTACGGTGAACGCGGAGGATTCGAACTGGAGCCGGAGACTCTGATCGTTACGGAGAAAAACAACATCATTCTGAATATACAACCCCAGACGGACAATACCGGTCTCGATATTCACAGTGCATTCCAGAATCAGATCGATCATTTTGTAGATTGCTGCCTGAATGGAACCGAGCCCATCAGCCCAATAGCGGACGGTGTGGCTTCGACAAAGATGTTGTGCGGAATCTATGAGTCGGCCGAGAAAGGTCAGGAAATTCGTCTGGACTGAATTGCATTACATTACATTAGGGAGTCTGTTCGATCCCCTCATACGCAAAAAGCATGCGATCCGCGTGAAGTGCGGCTGCGCATGCTTTTTTGGGCTGCTTCATTTATTCAGCGGTGAGTTCTCATACCCAGGGTCATCGTAATCCGTATCTTGAAGCCGGGGAAGCACATTCATGCTCTCAATGGCCTGCTGGGTATCAGGGGTGCCATGATCATAGAGAAAGGTGTACAGCAAGGTCATGCCATCTGAAAATTGTTCCGTCGCTTCATCATGATCTGCTGATTTGTAGGGTACCGGTGCCCGTTTCAGCGTATACGCATCGTCGTCATCCAGCACTTTCATCAGATCCTTCAACCGGTCTAACTGATCGTCATCCAGGATCACTTCAAATGGTGTAGATTCGTTCTTGGTCTGTTCAATAAGATTATGAGTTACTGATAAATAGTAATGTTTTTTGCCGTCCTGCATAATCCAACCTCCATTCTAAAATGGAAAAAAGACGCTTCTACTGTTAATAAACAGCAGCAAGCGTCCTGAAACGAAGGGAAGCCGTTACCCTCCACCTATTCATCAATGTGTTCTGTGACCACGGACCATCCAGTACCTATCCCATTCAAACGACCTTGTTCAAAAAAATCAATCCCATCTACCGTGATACTGACGGCTTCCATTTCGGGTTGATCTTCTACTGGATGTACAACAATGAACCCTTTGTCCAACAAATAAGTGATGGTTCTCTGTCTCTCTATGTGTGCTTCCGGGTATAATCTTTCTTTAGGTACGATAAGAGCCGGGTTTTCCGTGAACCATGTATCATATAGCTCTTGTAATATATAGAATCTTTCTTATATCCGCTCTTTAATTACAGCTTCCAATTCCATAAGTCACCTCTTCTAATTGCGCTGCTTTTATCTTCCAAACCGCCCGGTGACGGGAACCTTACGGGTACTGGCCTCCATTGATCCTGAACAAAGAGGACAAGCCGGAGGACCAGACGTCGCCTTTTGGGATGCCTTTGCAGAAGGCACAGCTGGTTTCTGCCTTAACCACGCCTTGCAGGTAGAGGAACTGCACTTCCAGATCGCCACGGTTTCTGTGCGTTCTGCATTCTCTGAAGAATGTGACCCTGAACTGTTCGAGGACAAGGTTGCCTGACTCACACCCGTGGTGCTGAACGCCTTGTGGTTACGGACTTCTCCACTGCCACGCCGTTCACTGAGCCGATCATCGTCACGTTCATTGTGCACTTCGAAGTCACGACGGTCACTTTGGCTGATTGCACGACGCTGTACAACATCCCGACCTTCGGAGCGTGCACCAGAGCGTGCATACTGCCCATTTCCTTTACCATATGTCATCTGTTGGCCCGAGCGGCCCTCATCGTGTTTTTTGCGTTTGTCCGGAACTTCCATGCCGAAGGCTTCAAGCAGGAAACGGGAGATGTCAGCCGGTTTTCCATGATGACTGGCTGGAGAAGTGATATATAAGTACTGCTTGGCTCTCGTTATGGCTACATAGGCCAGACGCCGTTCTTCTTCCAAAGCCATATCCAGCTCGGCATCCGTCTGTTGTACGGTGAGAGCAGCTTTCTGATCCTCAGGGATGTCCTGCCGCAGTGCTGTGCTGTGTGGCACAATACCTTCACTTGCCCCGATCCAGTACACACACGGGAATTCAAGTCCCTTGGCACGATGGATCGTCATCAGCTGTACCGCATCGCTGTCCTGAGCACGGCGCAGCGATTCCATCTCACGGTGTCTGCGGGAGAGCTCATCCGCGAATTGGATGAACTCTTCCACGGTTTCGAATTTTTTGGCAGCAGCCTCGAATTCGTCCAGTGTCTCCAGCATCGTTTCCTTATAGTGGGTGAAGATGCTGGGATCGCCGCTTTCCATGTATTTGTCGTAGAACAGACGGCGCATCTCCTGGATTGCAAAGACCGGTTTCAGCTTTTGCAGCGATTTGATCAGCTTGATGCGTTCTTTTACCTGTTCCTGTTGGAATGGTTTCAGCTTGTCCCATTTCGCCAGATGAATCAGCGGATATTTCTTGGCCTGCTGCTGTTCGCTGCGCTGAATCCATTCCAGCCCGGCATCGCGGGATACGTAGAGCGGTCCCAGGGCACTTGGCATAGCATCCATTGAACGAGGATTCAAGGACAAACGCATATGATCCATCAGCGGTCGGATCAGCGATTGGTCATAGAAGACTGGAGAGGCACCATGTTGAACAAACGGCACATCTTTCAATACAAGCTGCTCAAATATAGCCCGGCTGCTGCTGGCTGTCCGGTGCAGAATCGCTATATCGCGATACGTATGCAGCCCTTCCTCGACCTGCTGACACAACTGGTTCACGACCCACGCCGCTTCTTCCTCTGCATTGGAAGGGGTGGCGAAGCGAGGCGCATCTCCGCGGTGTCCGGCTGCACGCAGCCGTTTGTCACGTCTTTGTTTGTTTCGGGCGACCAGCTCGCTGCCGAGTCCCAGAATACGCGCATCGCTGCGGTAGTTTATATCCAGCGTCACAATGCGCGCACCAGGGTAAACTTTATCGAATTCCAAAATGGATTCTTGCCTTGCTCCATTAAACGTATAGATCGTCTGGTCATCGTCACCCACAACCATCAGGTTGCGATGGGCGGCAGCCAGTTTTTGTACAATCTCATATTGCAGACGGTTGGTATCCTGGAACTCATCGACCATGATGTACTGAAAACGCTTCTGAAGCGGCCCCAGTACAGCAGGATCACGGAGCAGAGTGGCCGCACGCAGCAAAATATCGTCAAAATCCATTTTGCCCCGATCCTGCTTCCAGGCCTCGTAACCGAGCAGAACACGCTTGGCATCACGTTCCTCCTGTGATTTCTCGGGCAGATCGGTCGTTTCCGATCCTTGCATCTTCCATGCAGATAACATGGCCAGCAGACTCTCCGGCTGAAATGCCTCACTCATGCCATTCTGGCGCAGGAGCATCTTGAGCACGGTATGCTGGGCCCGGGATTCGCCAAAAATTTCTTCCTGTACGCCATAATGACGGAGCAAGGTTAAGGCGAAGGAGTGGAACGTACGTGCCTGGACCGCTCGTGCAGCGGCGGGACGGATGCCAGGCAGCGCAGCGATCCGGTCTTTCATCTCGGTGGCAGCCTTGTTCGTAAACGTCACGAGCAGGATACTTCCGGCATGAGCGCCACTTACCTCCATCAGGTAGCCTGCTCGTGCAGCGAGCACGGTTGTTTTGCCGCAGCCGGCTCCTGCGAGTGTCAGCAAGGGTCCCTTGCCATGGCGAACCGCTGAGATTTGGGGTCCGTTCAGTCGGATGCCTACCTCCTCCAGAGAGCGGAAATAGGGTGCGTCCCGTTCATCACTGTTCACGAGTTGCCTGCTGGTCTCCAGTGGAGCAGAAGGCGACTGGGGCAGTGATGCCGCCGGGGTAACCCCGAGCGGACGGGGGTAAAACGTTGAGTTCGGACTTAACATCATTCATCCACCTCTGTATGCATTCAGGGATAAGAACTATCCCGGTTCAAAAAGTTATCCCGATTCAAAAGTAATCCATTTGCCCTTTTCACAATCGCATTGTAAATTGGTATGATAGAGTTAACCGCCTAAGTAGACGGATAAGCAGGGCCAAGGCTTCATTATACCCGAACATATGGTCCTGACGAAAGCCCCCGAATTCGTCCAGGATCGGCAGAAAACGGGCACTCGCGTGAGATTGCGCAACTTTTTGGCATGATATCGTATAAGTTATATACCTGAGCATTTTGCATAAATCCAAAGAGCGTCTTTCAATCAGCAAGATAAAGATCGAAATGCTTCTATTCGTCTATATTTTGTACCCGGGAGCGAACTGAATCGAATGATGTAAAATGCTGACTTATGAAAAAATGAAATGATACTGGTTTTGACGGGACAGAGGAGGAATGGTCATGAAACTGCTTCAGCGCATCAAAGACGGAGCGAACAAAGCAACAGAGCGTGCCCAGCACGCCGTTGAGATTGGGAAACTGAACAACCAGATTGTGGGCTTGCAACAGGAACAGGAAGTCCATTTTACAGATATGGGTCGTATCTTCTATGAGGGTTATCGTGCACAGGACATGACGCATGCGGAAAAAGGGATGGTCGATCTGTCGCAGCTGTGCGATGAATTGCAGGACGAGATTGATGGTCTGCGCAACAGAATTGCACAGCTCAAAAATGAACGGTTATGCGAGTGTGGGCATGTCGCTTCACTGGATGCCAACTTCTGCCCGAAATGCGGACGCAAGTTGGGCGAATCGAAGCCTGCAGCATCACCGGTAGCAGCAGCGGCTACCACAGCAAAACAGGAAGCCGCTGTGGCTCAAAGCCCGGAGCAACCCGTCTACGACGAGCCTGCTGAGGAGGAGTTGGAGGAAGCTGAGCCATATCACACGGTGATTCCGTCCATTGCGGACCTGGATACCGAATCCGAGTATAACAGCACAGAGTTTACCCTGGAAGAAAAGGAAGCCTTTGATGCAGAGTGGGAACGTCGCCGTGATGAAGAGATGCAACGGGAGCGTGAGCGTCAGCAGGAGCTGGATGAACGCATTCGTTATTGGAAAGAAAACAACCCAATCGTGAACACGGTGGACGTGCAGACAGAAGTGTCACGCGAAATGGTGAATTGTCAGATTTGTGCGGCCGAGCTGCCCAAAGGTTCGAAATGGTGCCCACGCTGCGGTGCAGAACAGATCTGATGCAGTAGAAGCTCTGCCGCAGCATTATGAGGCAGGATTGGTTGCTGACAGCATGGGGGGGGCGGAAATATGGACCAACTGCTGCATCATTTGCGTCACCTTGGCTTTACCGAGATGGAATCTAAAATTATGATGGAACTCGCCCGTCAGGGATCAGCCTCGGGGTATGAGGTTGCGAAACGACTGGGCGTGTCCCGCTCCAATGTATATGCGACCCTGCAACGGCTGGAACAGCGGGGATTCCTGCGTTGCAGCGCGGGGGAGCCCGCAAAGTACAGTGTGCTGAAGCCTGAGGAGATGACACGCATGATCTCCGATCAGATGCGCACATCTCTTGACTACGTGCAGAGCAGCATGCCGAAGCATGAACCGGAGAAGCCCGTCTTTTACAACATCGAAGGCGACAAAAATGTATTTGAAAATCTGAGCCGTGAACTGGCTGAGGCGAAACATGAGATTGTGGTGGATGTGTGGCGTGAGGAAGCAGAGCTGCTGCGTGATGACTTGCAGCGTGCTGAGGACCGTGGTGTGCGTCTATTATGGTCATGTGATGGTGGCGAAGGCATTATGGATCAGCCTGCCCCTTGGCCGGGTTTGCCTCTGAACGGTACCGGCATTGGCCGGAAGTTCTCCCTGGTGGTGGACCGTCGCTGGTGTATGTTGGGAATGCGTGGGGAATCATGCGCAACTCAGGCGGTGGTGACAGAACATCCGGTCATGACCGGATTACTGTTGAATCATTTTGCCCAAGAGCTGGTATTGTATGAACTGGAGCAGGATATGGGTGAAGAACTGGCCTCTCGTTACGGGCGACGGTACCAAAACCTCTCTGCACGCTACTGGTCATTCCCATCGGGAGAGATCAAGCCTGATTAATGGACTGGACATCTCTGCCTGCTGGACAAATGGAAACAGAAGAATTATTTCTGAGGACTTCATTACAGGTGTAAACGAAGCAGGCGCTGCCTTCAAGCAGACGCCTGTTTATGTTAGCCTGAAACGAAGCAGTGATGTTCCTCACAGCAAATGTTCCCCGTTGAGCTAATAGTTAATGTATGAATTCATGCTATTTTTGAGAAAATGAGGCTATGCACGTTTTGCTTGATCTTGGACAGAATGCGATCCGTTTTTGGGCACATGATACAGAGCTTCAAGTACGTCGGTATAATAAACCGTTCCATGAGGTACGAATTCCGTTCTACGGATCTGACGAACCAGACGTTCTGGGGCATGAGATGATTGATCACCGAACTGATCCATCTGTTCCCCTGAATCCGGTAGTAATGTTGGTCCAGCCGGAACCCCGGCAGCTTGAATAACATCGATCTCACCACGGAACAAGGCGAGCAGATCAGCCAGTGGCACTTCATATAAACTGTCGACTTCGCTGGACTGTAGAATGTAGGCTTCGAGTGGCTGATTCAAACACAGTCCATAGACCGAACTGAATTCTCGATCCACAAATGGCACACCACGTACCTCTCCGTGAAGCTGCTGCGTTGCAGTCAACAGATAGGTTAGTGCTTCAAAGGGCGTATGCACACCCAGTTCTTCTTCCAGTTCACGACTTGCGTGCTGCAGCTGTTCACCAGCCGTGAGATGGCCTGCTGCTGTAATGTCATAACATCCTGGAAAGGTATCCTTAATATCACGCCGCCGCTGAAAAAGAACCAGTCGTTGCTCGCCTTCGTCACGCACGATCCAGCAATGGAATGAACGGTGCCAATATCCTTTGGCATGAACCTCACTGCGCAGCTCTGTACCTATCCAATTTTGCTGATTGTCATAAATATCGAAACGTTCTGGGGTCATGAAACGTATCTCCTTATATAGCAGTTTTTAAAGTTCAAAATTTCACAAAGTATGTTTTAAAGGAAAGGGGAACGATCGTATGGAATGCATTGTACACTTTCAGGTGATTTATCCGCAACCTCAGGAGCGTAAAAGTCTTAGAGGGCTTATATTTGTTGGGCAAGGTCAGGAACCGGCTAACAGTCAGTTAACGACAATGTTTAAGGATATGGGATTTAACGTACGTTTGGAAGATGAAGCCCAGTTGTTGTTCAAACCTGTGGATGCTTCGGCAACCTTTGAATACATTCGCGTAACCGAACTCGATACCGGGGAAGAAGTATACAAGGAAGATAGGGATCTGAAGTCGATTTTGGAGCATTTGTTGCCACGCCGTTTCTAGTTGGTGAACATGTTTGAGTAAGAACGATTGGGACATACGTTCTGGTCGTAGTAAAAAAAGGCCCCACCTTTCGGTGGAACCTTTCAGCTTGCAGCGAATGGTTGTACCAGCCCATAGGGCTAGTTTTTCGTACATAAACCTTAGCATGAAACAGGTTGTCCTGCATCAGGGTTTAGATCAGGAGTTCAATTTCGGTATGCTGGTATTGAACTTCTGATTCCTGTTTATGCGGGGGAGCCGCTTCCTTCTGCTACCAGCTCTGAAGTACAGTGCGAGCAGCGGGTAGCTGCAGCCGGAATTTCGGATAAGCAGTACTTGCAAGCCTTGGTCGTTTTTTCCGGCTCGGGCTTTTTGTGTTCTTTGCTTTTGATGTAGTTGATCCCTTTGACAAGCATGAAAATACAGAAAGCAACGATAATGAAATCAATCATTACGTTGATGAACTGCCCGTAAGCAATTACGGTTGCGCCAGCTTCGTTGGCTTGTGCTAATGTGTTGATTTCCTGCCCACTGGCGGTTTTCATATCCAAATCCAGATTGATAATTTTCTGACTGAAATCAACCCCTCCAAGCAGTTTACCAACCGGTGGCATGATGATATCATTCACGAGGGACGTGACGATTTTACCAAAAGCAGCCCCGATAATGACACCGACTGCCAGGTCGATGACGTTGCCGCGTACGGCAAATTCCTTAAATTCGTTGAGTACGCCTTTCATGTCTGCACAATCTCCTTTGATCCATAAATTCATTCGTGTACAGGCCGCGTGTCTAACCATTCTCCGTTCGAACACGCGCTTCCGTTCTCATATTGTACCTAAAAAACACGCTGCAATCATCCCCTGAATGCAAATTAAGACAAGTTTCCGCAATTTCCATGAAAATACTTCTTTATTTCACGCCGCTGATTCGGTATACTTCTAACATTGTCAGTTATGTTAAACCTTTTATATTCAGGTTCGCGATCATACATTGTAACGAATCATGGAGCCAAAAAAATTAAATATGCCGTTACTCGTATATGTGCAGGAATAGGCCTGCATGTCTCTACCTGATCACCGGAATGATCGGACTACGGGAAAGATGCTGCAACGTTTTGTGTGATTGGAATGAGATCATTCTCAAACAGGTTGACTGAAAAGCATGTTCAGGGAGCTTCACATCTGTTCCTGAATAGATGGTTTGGAGTTTCTCGTGTCAGGCGTGTTATCCTGTCTTCCTGTCCTCCCATTACACTTGCAGCATCCAAGCGGCTTGTCCATATACGTACAAGCCCGTCTTTCCCCGTCTCCGGTTCTTCCGCAGCGTGTGAAAAGGCGGGCTTTTTGTTTTTTTACACAGGGGATCGAGGTCATGCAGGCTTTTGCACAGGAGGGCATACAGGGGGAAGAATTTCAATGCAATTGTTAAAAGACAAGGTAAGACAAGAAGGGATTGTCCTGTCCGAGCAGGTACTCAAAGTGGATTCATTCCTGAATCACCAGATGGACCCGGTTTTGATGAAGGAAGTGGGCAAGGAGTTCATCCGCCGCTTTGATGGAGAGAACATCACACGTGTGTTAACGATTGAGTCGTCTGGGATTGCACCAGGCATCATGACCGCGCTGGAACTGAACGTACCGCTTATTTTTGCACGGAAGCAGAAGTCCCTTACACTTACGGAAGACATCCTGGTGGAGAAGGTATACTCCTTCACAAAGCAGGAGACAAATGAAATTACAGTTGCCAAGAAATTCATGAAGCCTGGGGACCGCGTGCTGATCATTGATGATTTTCTAGCGAATGGTGAAGCGGCATTTGGTCTGGCACGCATTGTGGAGCAGGTCGGTGCTGAAGTTGTGGGCATCGGGATCGTTATTGAAAAAGCGTTCCAGCCGGGAGGTCGCTTGTTGAAAGAAGCGGGATACCGCGTGGAATCGCTGGTTCGCATTGGGGCACTGTCGGATGGAGAGGTTACATTTGCGGACGAGGAGGGAACGAACTAATATGGCACGCGAACGTATTTTTCAGCGGCATCGGCATCCGATCAAAACCTTCTCACTCGGGCTTCAGCACGTCCTTGCAATGTATGCAGGAGCCGTCGTCGTTCCACTGATCGTCAGTAACGCCCTGGGCTTTACACAGGAACAACTAACCTATCTCATTGCCATTGACCTGCTCGCCTGTGGTGTAGCTACACTACTCCAGGTCTGGGGGAATAAATATTTTGGCGTCGGACTGCCGGTTATGCTCGGCTGTGCATTCCAGGCCGTATCTCCGATGATCCTGATCGGGATGAACAGCGGGGTATCCGCCATTTATGGTGCGATTATTGCCTCAGGGCTGTTCGTATTGATCTTCTCCGGTCTCTTCGGGAAGCTCATTCGACTCTTTCCTCCGGTGGTGACTGGTTCGGTCGTGACCATTATTGGTCTGACTCTGATTCCCGTGGCTTTCCACGATTTGGGCGGCGGTCAGGGGGCTGAAGATTTTGGCAGCGGGGTTAATCTTATGCTCGGCTTTGGTGTGTTATTATTTATCATTTTGATGACTCGATTTACAACCGGATTTATCCGTTCCATTTCGGTTCTGATCGGTCTGCTGGTGGGTACGGTGGCAGCGGGGTTCATGGGTGAAGTTAACTTTGCTCCTATTCGTGATGCAAGCTGGTTCCATGTCGTACAGCCGTTTTACTTCGGTAAGCCTACGTTTGAGATTGTTCCCATTCTGACGATGATTCTGGTGGCGATTGTCAGCGTGGCAGAGTCCACAGGTGTATTTATGGCTCTCGGCAAAATCATGGACAAGGACCTGTCCTCCAAGGATCTAGCCCGTGGTTATCGTGCGGAAGGGCTGGCGATTGTGCTTGGTGGTATTTTCAACTCGTTCCCCTATACAACCTATTCGCAAAATGTAGGGCTTGTACAGATGACTCGCGTCAAAACGCGTGATGTCATTGTTGTAGCTGGCGGACTGCTGGTCGTTATCGGGTTTGTACCGAAGATTGCGGCGCTCGCACAGCTTGTTCCAGGTGCAGTTCTTGGCGGGGCTATGGTGGCTTTGTTCGGGATGGTTGTATCATCTGGTATTCGGATCATTGGCACTCAGGTCGATCTGAACCGCCATGAGAATCTGTTTGTCATCGCTTGTTCTGTAGGCATGGGGCTGGGTGTAACGGTTGTGCCTCAATTGTTCGCAGGTGCACCCGATTGGGCTCAGATTATGCTCGGTAACGGCATCATAGCGGGTAGCTTCACCGCGATCTTCATGAACTTGCTGTTTAATGGTCTTGGAACCAAAGCAACGGCTGCCAAGATGGCAGAACAACAGGCTGATGCAATCCTTGGGGAGTCTGGAAAATCAGCTTAATCAGCGGAATTTCGGTTATCATCCAGCACGATTGTTATGTTAACTCTTCTGAATAGAAGTTTAACAGGCTGAACATTCAATCAGGTTAATCAATGCTATATACATCATTAATGGTTTATGACATACATCTTTTATGCTATGAACGTTCTATCTCATAAACGAAATACCTAAATCGCAAAACACCGAAGACACGGGCTCAGCAGAGTCGTATCTCGGTGTTTTTGTGTGGTGCGCTTTTGTATAGACTTTATAGAAAAAAATGCATTAGAGATGTCGCATCTGTTTCTCCGCAAAATCTCCAACCCACGGCAGCTTCAGCCATTTCCCCTGCAGGCTGGTGACGACCATGATGAGCCAGACCACCACACCGAGCAGTGATAACAGGGATGCCACCAGTGGCCCAAACAACGGAAGAAAGGCCGATAATATATGCCCAACCATAATGATGCCAAAGACCGTTACGGATTGCAGCGCATGAAAGAGCACGAACCGACTGCGCTTTTCCACAGCGAGAAACACAATACCGCCTACAAAGGTAAACAGATAACATAACATTCCGGCAATATTTTCATTCAGACCGCTAGATGATTTCATGGGGGACATCCGGTCCAGCCTCCTTTGTCCTTTTTATATAGGCTATGAGGGAGATGGACGGAACTGAACCGATGAATTTATTTGCGAGGATAGGGTAGGGGAGAAAATATGAAACAGGAAACAGGGGCAGTGTCAGCTGATTTACAGCTTGATCCGCCCCTGTTTCGATTATGACTCTGTACAGTTAAACGAACGAATGGTTACCCACCCTGAAACTGCCTACGAGGGCTGGTGATTTTCCCCTTTTTGTCGGCATCATCCTCTTTGGGAACCAAGCGTTCATCGGTGCGACCTTCATGATGATTATCAAATGCGTATTCGGTCAGTTTCCATTCCGACTTACCGAGGACGGGATCAGCCGGGAAATGTTGCCCCCGGTGCAAATGTTCCTCGCGTCCGGCTTCGTTGATGTAGACGCCGTCTACTTCCACCTTTTCATGCGAAAGGGGCAGCATATCCTGTTCTTTGCGGTCCATAAAACAGTGCCTCCTCTGGATACCAGTAATTTTACTGTATGGGATGTCTATGATAATATCCCCCGAATACTTGTCTGTTATGCTGGATATATTAATTCCGTATAGAATGGTCGTAATCATAAGATATGATTCGGAATTAAACTTTTTGGGCAGAAAAACCGTTATAAATAATAAGGAAAATCGTCAAGTCGTAAGATACTTCCGAATATGCTACAATATGATTATGATTCACACCGAATCATATCGGGTATTTATAGTGTCAGGTACTTGCTTTCAGCGAGGTTCCCGACCTAAAGCTTGCTTTAAGCCGCGCAAACAACTTCATGGATGGCATTTAAGACTTATTCGGCATTCTCTAAACGGAGCATTCACTTTCAACGTTTTGGGAGGGAATTACAATGGCAACGAAAGGTCACAATGAGGTCAAAGAAAGTTTGAGGGAAATGACTCGAATTTTCCGTCCTAAAGATCCAAAAAAATTCGTGAAGGAGTACGTGAGAAAATACCGGATTACGGGTGGATATGAGGAAGAATTGACTTCTGTGGTCGAGCACGAGCTTGTCAAGATGGATTCTTCCGTGTCCTGAAACACACAACTCTTATTATACTGTTCCGATATGAATAGAACCGTCTCCCGGGCACAAGCTCCGGCAGACGGTTTTTTTTGTTTGAAAATAAAAGGAATGAATTTCTAGTGGGTAGCGGAGTACTTTCTTAAATGATCGGAATAAGCTACACAGGACCTGGCTTCACTTTTTGGGGCTTTGTTTCGTTTCTGCTGCATATACATGGAAGTACACATATGGCAGGAAGGATGAGTGCATGTGGACCCTATATTGAAAACAAAAGAAGAGATTGGCTACATGCGGGACGCAGGAAGAATCCTACGAGGCTGTCACCAGCATATTGAACAATGGATGATCCCAGGTGTTACGACGCAAGAGATCAATGAGCGTGTGGAAGAGTTTCTGGCCACGAAGGGAGCAACACCTGAGCAAAAGGGATACAAGGGTTACCCTTACGCCACATGTGCCTCCGTTAATGAGGTGGTCTGTCACGGTTTTCCTAGTGGGCGGGAGCTTGCTAAAGGGGATGTCGTCACGATTGATATGGTGGTAAACAAAGATGGATGGCTTGCCGACTCGGCTTGGACATATGGCATTGGAGAACAACGCAGGTCCATTCACAAGCTGATGAAACGTACGGAAAAGGCCCTTTATAAGGCGATTGCACAGGCAGTGCCAGGAAATACGCTGGGGGATATCGGGAACGCCATTGAACGGACAGCGAGGCTATACCGCTATGGGATCGTGAAGCCACTTATTGGTCATGGGATAGGTCAATATATTCACGAGCCACCCAATGTACTTCCTTATGGCAAACGCCGAACGGGCATGCTGCTCACCGAGGGCATGGTGATTACGATCGAACCGATCTTCACGAGAGGCAGCTCTGGCGCCGTAGTCTGGGATGAAGATGGCTGGACGGTTAGAACGGTTGACGGAAGCTGGGGTGTCCAGTACGAACATACGGTAGCTATAACGGGAGATGGTCCTCTTATTCTGACGGATGGAACTTGAGCTTCGGGGAATGACGTAGATCCAAAAATGATTCTGCAAGTGAGGTGCCTCAAATTCGAGATCAGAGAGAGTGCTCCATGCCGTTTGAGCGTAAATAAAGCGGTGTGGAGCTGTCTTGCTTCTTCCAAGCGTTAGTATGATGGATAACCCGATGCAGGGGTATTCTTTTTTTTGCATAATACCGCATGTTTCCATTGTGAGAAAAATCGCTAAAAAAATAAGTCTTATCACCGAAATTTGGCAAAAATTTTCAAATGTAGAGTGTAATATTTTTAATTGAAATCGTTTGCAAATCAAGTTGTAGTGCGGTTTTTTACATAAAGTGAACAATTTGTGAACATGTGTCCAAAGATTGACAAAATCATACCCTCAACTTATATTTAATAAGTGATTGAACCATATAGAATGAATTGGAAGAATGCGCAGACATGCCCTGAGCAGGAAATGACGGGAGTGCTGGAAGCGTTATTTTTGTAAGAATTCTATATGAAGGACAGGATTATGCGTATCGTGATGAAACTGGCTTAAAGTGAGTTTGTTCCGGGCGACAACGGTAATCTACGAAAACGTAAAAAAGTGGGGTAGATCAATGATGAAACAGTGGCAGGTTACAAAGCGAATTCTCCCCTTGCTGGCGGTACTCTCTTTGCTGCTATCCGCATGCGGGCGGGAAGACTTGTCGGTAATGAAACCTCAGGGTCCTGTGGCGCAAGGCCAATATGATCTGATGAAGCTGTCCATTGCGATTATGATCGTGGTGCTCATCATTGTATTTGCCATTGCTGCCTATGTCTTGATCCGGTTTCGCAGACGAGCAGGGCAGAATGAGATGCCCGAACAGGTTGAAGGCAATTTCAAGCTGGAAGTAATATGGACAGCCATTCCGTTATTGCTGGTTATTGTTCTGGCAGTACCGACGGTACAAACGATTTTTGCCCAAGGTGAAGATCTGTCCAAAGACAAAAACGCAATTCAGGTCAAAGTCACCTCACATCAGTACTGGTGGGAATTCACTTATCCTCAATATGATGTAACCACCGCTCAAGATCTTATCATCCCGACCGGCAAGAAAATTGCATTCGAATTAAAAACCGCTGACGTGCTTCACTCCTTCTGGGTGCCGTCACTTGCGGGCAAAATGGACACAAACCCGGATGGAACCATTAACAAGTTCAGCTTCTCAGCGCCTAATGAAGGCGTTTACCGAGGAAAGTGTGCTGAATTATGCGGCAGATCCCATGCTTTTATGGAGTTTAAGGTAAAAGCAGTGAGTCAGGAATCTTTTGACAAATGGGTCAATGAGATGAAAGCACCGGCAGTGCTGCCAGAAGATACTCAATTGGCAGAAAAATTCAAAACCAATTGTCTTTCTTGCCACGCCGTTGGCGATCAGGGTGGACCGGTTGCGCCTAACCTGACAGGAATCGGTGGTAAACAATCCGTTGCAGGCATTTTGCTGAATCAGGGCGAAGGTCAGGAAGACGGTAAACCGGTGCTGGACAACATGAAAGAATGGCTCCATGATCCACAATCTGTGAAGCCAGGCAATACGATGCCAAATCCGAAGGATCTTGGACTCACGGATGCAGAAATCGACGGAATTGCCGAATATCTGGCCAACTACAAATTGGACTATGAATAGAACAGCAAGGACGATGAAGGGGGTACACAACCTTGGCTCATGCTCATAGCGTCAAGCGGTACAGGGGCTTGATGGATTGGATCACCACCGTCGATCACAAGAAAATCGCCATTCTCTATTTGGTTGCGGGTGGATTTTTCTTCGGAATCGGCGGTATTGAAGCCATTTTGATTCGGATTCAGCTGATGGAGCCGATGAATAACTTTGTATCGGCACAGGTCTTTAACGAATTGATTACAATGCACGGAACAACGATGATTTTCCTGGGTGTCATGCCGCTTATATTTGCGGTGATGAATGCCGTGGTGCCTTTGCAGATCGGGGCACGGGACGTTGCATTTCCTTTTCTTAACGCGCTGGGTTTCTGGACGTTCCTGTTTGGTGGACTATTGCTGAACCTGAGCTGGGTTATGGGAGGGGCGCCGGATGCGGGCTGGACTTCGTATACGCCACTCTCTGGCAGCGAGTACAGTGGGACGCACGGTGTGGATTTCTACACGATCGGTCTTCAGATCGCAGGTCTGGGAACACTCATCGGGGGCATTAACTTTCTCGCTACCATCATTACGATGCGTGCACCGGGAATGTCCTATATGCGGATGCCGATGTTTACCTGGACGACATTTATTACATCAGCCATTATCCTTTTTGCATTCCCTGCCGTTACGGTAGGACTTGTATTGTTAACGTTTGACCGTATACTGGGAGCGAATTTCTTCGATGTTGCAGGTGGCGGTAACCCGGTACTCTGGCAACATATCTTCTGGATCTTCGGGCACCCGGAAGTATACATTCTCATCTTGCCAGCATTTGGTATTATCTCGGAAGTTATTCCAACCTTTGCGCGCAAAAGATTGTTTGGTTACAGCTCCATGGTGTTTGCGACCATCCTGATTGCCTTTCTGGGCTTCATGGTATGGGCACATCACATGTTTACAACGGGTCTGGGGAATGTAGCCAATGCACTCTTCTCTATCTCGACCATGCTGATTGCTGTACCAACAGGGATCAAAATATTTAACTGGCTCTTTACGATGTGGGGCGGTCAGATCCGCTTTACTGCGGCGAACCTCTTTGCCGTAGGGTTTGTCCCAACCTTTGTTATGGGCGGCGTTACCGGTGTCATGCTGGCATCTGCTCCGGCGGATTTCCAGTTCCATGATACGTACTTTGTTGTGGCTCACTTTCACTACGTTATTGTAGGGGGACTGGTGCTTGGGTTGTTCTCGGGACTGCATTACTGGTGGCCGAAGATGTTCGGACGTATTCTGAGTGAAACGCTCGGCAAATGGACATTCTGGACATTTATGATCGGTTTCCAATTAACGTTCTTTGTACAGCATTTCCTCGGTCTGATGGGAATGCAGCGCCGGATCGTTACATACTTGCCGAATCAGGATTTTGACCTGTTGAATCTGGTGAGCTCCATCGGTGCATTTCTGATGGGTGTTGGGGTTATCATGTTCCTCGTGAACATTGTAATCACGATGAGAAAACCGGCTGATGCGCCGAATGATCCGTGGGAAGATGGCCGTACACTGGAATGGTCGATCCCTTCTCCACCACCGGAATACAACTTCAAGCAGACTCCACTGGTACGTGGAATTGATGCGTACTGGAAGGAAAAGATGGCGGGACATACGGAGATGACACCGGCCGAGCCGGTAGGTTCGATTCATATGCCGTCAGCAACTCCGCTGCCGTTTGTGATGTCCGTGGGGATCTTTATTGCTGGACTTGGTTTTATGTTCAGTAAGGATGATTTCGGTAATGCATTCATGAACGGGCTGTTCAACAATTATATTGTAGTTATTATCGGTCTCGTGATTACATTTGGAGCGATGGCACTGCGTTCACTTTATGATGATCATGGTTGGCATATTGAACCGGAGGATCAGGATGAGAAGGGGGCTAGAACATGACAACCTCACATGCCGAACCGGTGAACGACAATTTGCCGCATGAACCGGAGAAAGCAACGCTAGAGGGACGTAATAAGCTTATCGCCTTCTGGCTGTTCCTTGGCGGCGAGACGGTGTTGTTCGGAACACTCTTCGCAACCTTTCTCGCTCTCCGTGGCCAAACCAATGATGGACCGTCGGCGAATGAACTGTTTCATCTGCCACTGGTGGCAGCAGCCACTTTTATTCTCCTGGTCAGCAGTCTGACGAGTGTGTTCGCCATTCAGGCCATGCACAAGGGCAAGCGTAATGCGCTCGCGTTGTGGCTTGGGATTACCGTTGTACTTGGTCTTGGATTTCTCGGTCTGGAAATTTACGAGTTCTATGAATATGTGAAACATAAAGAGTTTGGCATGACCACGAGTGCATTCAGTTCAGCCTTCTATACACTGGTAGGTTTCCATGGAGCTCACGTTGCATTTGGTATTGTGTGGATCGGACTCATTATCGGGCAATTGTTCAGAAAAGGGTTGACGGTCGTAACTGCACCTAAAGTATACGTCTCCGCAATGTACTGGCACTTTATTGACGTGGTCTGGGTGTTTATCTTTACGGTCGTGTACCTGCTCGGAAAGGTGGGGTAACACATGTCTGTACAGGATAAGTCAGATCAGCAACCTGTGAAGCACCGTCACCGGACGGAAGGACCACAGAAACACGTCGTTGTGTTTATTTTCTCGATCATCCTAACGCTGATTGCGTTCGCGGCTGCTTCTGCGGGAGGAGTCAATACAACCTTTACGATCATTATATTATTGGTCATGGCGATCCTTCAGGTGTTTGTACAACTCGGTTACTGGATGCACATGAAGGACAAAGGACATTTGATGCCGATCCTGTTCATGGCCTTCGGATTCTTCGTAGCTTTTACATGCATCATTATGGCACTCTATTGGGTTTGGTGGTAAAAGAGATGGCGGCGGGGCATTGTCGCCGTCTTTTCCCCTTTTAGGCGTATCCATCTCGTAAAGGATTCAGGCAACAACCAAAACAGGTCACGGGGAGGTCTCCCGTATGCTCGGGTTGCAATATTTCAGTTTTAACGATCTATGGAGTCCGCTTGTTCTGTCCTTGTATCTGCTTATTGTAGCAGCGTATTTGGTGCTCGTAGGTCCGCTCAGTGAGCGAATTAAGGAAGCAGAACCCGCCAGCGTTACTCAGAAAATCATGTTTATCACAGGTCTGGCAGTTCTGTATCTGGCCCAAGCCGGGCCATTCAACCTGCTGGGTCATGTGATGTTCAGCTTCCATATGGTGAGTATGGCGTTGTCCTATCTTGTGGCACCACCACTACTGATGAAGGGGTTGCCGCTCTGGGTGTGGCGCAGAATTATCCGTTGGCTGCCTACACGGCAGTTATCCTTTTTGGCGCATCCTATTGTGGCTGCTGTTGTATTTAACGGGTTGTTCTCGTTATATCATCTGCCGGTTGTACATGATTATGTGATGCTGAACTTTACGGTTCATCGATTGTATTACATCGCACTTTTCGTCACTTCCATGCTCATGTGGTGGACACTGCTGAATCCGCTACCAGAGGGCAGACAGGCATCAGGTTTGTCGAAGATTGGATTTATTTTTCTAAACATGGTGTTGCTTACACCTGCATGTGGATTGATTATTTTTGCATCTGAGCCGTTGTATCAGACATACAGTAATCCTGCGGTATGGGCTGAAGCGATGCGGTATTGTGTGTCTGGAGATTCTTCGGCATTGCTGCGATCGTTCGGTGGACCCGCCTTCTTTAACTTCTTATCCTCAGCCAAAGAAGACCAGCAGGTGGGAGGCATTGTGATGAAATTTATTCAGGAGGGCATCTTTGCCTCGATGCTGGCCTACGTCTTTTTCCATTGGTATAAGAAAGAAAATAAGGAAGATGACGACGATCCTTATCCCGTAGAGAAAACAGGAGGACCGCTTAATCCTGCAGCGAAATAACATAAGTCATGTTTTGGACAAGAGGGGGAAACACACGATGGATATATATTTTTGGCTACCCACAATCAGTACTTCTTTCATTCTGATTAGTGCCATTCTAGTGGGAGTCGGTTGGGTACTGATTATTCGTGGCAAACGGGAGGCGCATCAAACCGCGATGGTTGCTGGGGCCGTTGCTGCTTTGCTGTTTTTTGTCATATATATGTCCCGTACCATCTTTGTTGGAAATACGGCTTGGGGCGGGGACCCGGAGATGGAGATATACTATCGTATATTTCTGATCTTCCATATTATTCTCGCTACTGTTGCGGCGGTTTTTGGAATTTCCACACTGGTGCTGGGCTTCAAAAAGAGATTCAAGACGCATCGACGCTGGGGACGATTCACTTCGATGATTTGGTTTAGCAGTGCCATAACAGGCGTCATCGTATATGTTTTGTTATATTTATTGTATCCTGGAGGGCATACACGTCCGGTATGGGAAGTTATCCTCGGGGCGTAAAGATATGAGCAACAGGTGAAAAAAACAGTCAACATCAGTCAAACGTATCCGCGTCTCACGGTGTATTCAGAAGAGAACTACAGAGGGAGAAGCCACATTTATCGTGGCAACAGGGGCCTTCGCAACCTGGATAATATATTAGATGGGGTGGAGAGTCTGCGCTTCTTCTCAACAAGTTCGAATGCAACGCTGGTTGTGTTTACGCGCCCTAACTTTCAAGGTGGATTCCGTGTCTTCCGAGGCAACACCAACTTGAGAGATTTGGATGATCTGATCCGTGGCAATGATGTGGAATCCCTGATCTCCACCAATCAACGGTTAACGCTGGCTGAGATTCGCGCAATCCGCAGTAATCGCAGTCTGCCTAGTGGCTACAACCTCGTTTAATCGTAAGACCTCTTCTGTAATCAGTTGCTTGGAAACAGGAAAGAGCTGTTCCGAATTGTGTTCACACAATATCGGGTACAGCTCTTTTTTTTGTGGAGATATCTTAATCTCCGCCACCCCCACCACCACTATCCCCACCACTGTCATTACTGCCCCCGCTATCACTGCTGTGATGGTGATGATGTCCTGAAGAAGAATCACCTTCATGGTGCTTGTGGTTGTGAGTGTGTTTGGAATGATGAGTATGGGATTCTTCATTGGTAATGAACGGGTATGCCGAAGAAGAATCCGTATAGCTGTTGTTACGCCGCATACGATGTTTGCCTTTTTTGGCAGAATGTCGTTGGGGTTCATCGCGAACGATTAGCCAGATGACCACGATAAGGAAAAGGAACACAAACCCAATCTCAATCAGCGAATCCATAGACGAATCAATCCTTTCTATGTACCTATATAAGTTCAACTAATGAATATTTACACTGACACTCCGATGACAGAACAACCTTCCGATCGCTGTTTTCCCCAGATTTTTTGATTCCTTTGTGACTGACAAGGAGAAATCCGGGGATAAGCTTATGCTTACGATGTAGCTTTCTTTCAGAAAGCTTTTAGGCGAACGCTTCGTTTCTTCAGGTTATTTCTGACCTCTCCGTTATCGTGTAAATGTTTAGTTAAATGAATGATATTACAATGAACCACGGTATGTTAAGAATCATTTTTATTTTAACGTAAATCTGCGATGAATCCCATCCTGCTTTCCTGATTCAGGAAAATAAGGGGTTGACGGGATAAGTGAGTGGTCTGTATACTATGTATATTGATATATACAGTAAACACAGTGAGCAACGTGTTCCAATGACAGATGGAAAGGCAGGCAATGATATGAACGCATGGAAGCAGGCTTGGTGGCTGACCCGCAGTGAAATGAACAAGGATAGGCTCCAATGGCTGTGGACCGTAATCTTCATGATATACTCCGGCGGTATGGGTGGTGTGATGTTAATGGGACAACAACAGACGGATTTTTTGAATCCTTTTGCAGATGCCTATTTTTTAATCATGGTGCCCTTCCAAGGGTTCTTATTCAGCAGACGATCCTTTCGTTACATACAGGATGATTCCTATACACAGATGCTGGCCTATTATCGCAGACTTCCTATTCCTGAACAGACCGTGATGTGGTCCAGACTCCAGCAGTCTCTGATGGCGTTTGCGTACAATGGTATCTTCTTCTACGGATCATTATATGTGGTTGGACTTTATTCCGAAGGGTTCCGATGGGATCAATATCTGGCCTTTTGCGTAACTTGGACAGGATACGGACTTTTCATGACAGGCTTCTATATTTATGGAGAGTTTTTGCACAGTGGCAAAAAATATTTGCTTCTCAGTATACTGTTCATTCCGTTCACCGTGGTAATCTCCATGCTAATTCGAATGACAGGAAGCCATGGATTGCAGCTTGTAATAGATATGAGCCAATCATGGAGTTTGTTGTCTCCGATCATGTGGATCACTTTGGTAGTCGGCTTGGCGGGATTATGGTTATTCAGTCGATTGACACTGAAGAAGCTGGCCTATCGGGATTTGAGTTAAATGTATGAGATATGAGCGTATGTACGAATACAGGATGAAACCGGCGCTGTTATGTCACAGACTGACTGAAGTGTACCGGAGGGCGAGGTGCAAGATGTGAATATACCCATTCAAATTAATGAAAATAGCGCTGAACCTTTATACCACCAAATTGAAAATCAGTTAAGATCTTTAATCATAACAGGTCAATTGGGGGAGGGAACACATTTGCCGTCCATTCGTGAATTCGCTGGATCACTGAATTGCAGTGTTATAACCGTTAGACGGGTCTATCAGGATCTGGAGAACGAAGGCTTGCTTCGCACGAAGCAGGGGACGGGTACATTTGTGGCTCATGTAGAAGCCGGCGATAGAGAAAATTATAGATTGAAGGCCGCACAGGAAGCGATGCAGGCTGCGGTGCAGTCCGGAAAATCGGTAGGGTGCACGGAAGAAGAAATGGAGACTCTGTTCCGGGAAGTCCTGAAGGACATCTATAGGAAGTAAGGAAGTGATTGATTCATGGAACCCATAGCAGTTCAGTTGAACGGTGTATCCAAAATGCGAAAACGCAGAGTTATTGGCCCTATCGATCTGGCTATTCCGGAAGGGTACGTAGTTGCAATTCTGGGACATAACGGTTCAGGCAAAAGCACACTTCTTAACATGCTGCAACAAGTGGTGCTGCCAGATAGCGGCCAGATTATATGGTTTGGCAAGCAGCATGAGGGACCGCTTCCCATTGAACTGAGACAGCAGATCGGTTTTGTGGCCGACAACAGTGGGCTCGAAGAGAACCGGATTACTGCACATGAAGCAGCCGATTTTCGGGCCTACTGGTATCCACGCTGGGATATGAAGCTGTTTAACCAACTAATGAATGAGATGGATGTCCCGGGTGATGTGAAGCTAATCAAAATGTCCAAAGGGGAGCGACGCAAATTCGAGATCGCCGCTGCTCTCGCAGCCAGACCAAAACTGTTGCTGCTGGATGAGCCTTCATCAGGACTGGACCCCTTTGCCTGGAAAGTGATGGTTGAGCAGTTCCGTACCTTCATGGCGGAGGGAGACACCACCATTCTGATTGCCACACATATTGCGGATGAAGTAAAACGGCTTGCGGACTACATCGTGCTGATGCACCGCGGACAGTCTCTGGGGATGGCGGAGAAAGATGTCGTACTCGATCAATGGAAGGAAATCTGGTATGAAGGTGAACTGCGGCCCGAGAGCATCCCTGGTGTTGTTGAATCGGTGCAGGAAGAGAACGGGCTGATCCGGGTCATTACAACCCGGGTGAGTGAAGCACAGGAACGGTTGGAGCTTGCAGGAATTCGGGTCATGAAGATACGAAACCTGGAACTGGATGAAGTGCTGGCATTCTGGGTTGCCGGGTATGCACCGGCACAGTGGAGATAATCGAAGGGAGACGATACATGATGAACCGATTGGAATTAAAGCAGGTAGTCAAGCAATATGCAGACAAAACGGCAGTTAACGGTGTGACGCTTAATGTAAAAGAAGGGGAGATTTACGGACTGCTTGGAGCCAATGGCGCAGGCAAAACAACAACGATGCGTATGGTGCTTGGGCTGATTCACCCAGACGGAGGAAGCATCCAGTACAACGGCAAACCTTACAGCACGGAATTACAGCAGATTATGGGTTATCTTCCGGAAGAGCGTGGTCTGTATCCCAAGGTGAAGGTCAGTGATCAAATCAACTATCTGGCCCGGCTGCGCGGCATGAATGGTAAGGATGCGGATCAGAGCCTGAAATATTGGTTGGATCGATTCGAAGTACCTGAGTATTACGACAAAAAGATTGAGGAGCTATCCAAAGGGAATCAACAAAAAATGGGCTTTATTGCTGCAGTTGTGCACAGACCGCAAATTTTGATTCTGGATGAAGCCTTCAGCGGGCTTGATCCGGTGAACGTGGAATTACTCAAGTCCACGGTCAAGGAATTGCGTGACGAAGGCACAGCCATTCTGTTCTCGACACACCGCATGGAGCATGTCGAAGAATTATGCCGTCAGATAACCATATTGCATCGCTCCAATACGGTTGTGCAGGGAGAGATCAAGGAGATCAAGAGTCGTTATCCACGTGAGCAGGTATTCCTGAGCACAACGGGCAATGTGGATGGTCTGGAACTGCTGCCTGGAGTGAAAAAGGTGGAGAAAAATGAGCGCGGATACCTGATCCATATCGGTCAGATGGAAGCCGCTCAAGAAATTCTGAGAGCAGCGATGGCTCAAACGACAGTTGAGCATTTTGAAATCAAGGAACCAACGCTTAACCAAATCTTTATTCGTGAGGTAGGTGAGTCTAATGAATAAAATGGGGACGATTACCGGATTTACATTCAAAAACAAAGTGAAAACGAAGTCTTTCATGGTGACAACCATTGTACTTGCACTTTTAATTACGATTGGACTTAATGTTCCATATTTCATTACCTTATTTAACGGTGGTCCCATTGGCGGAGGTGCAAGCGGAAGTCAACTTGTGAATATCGGTCTTCTGAGCGCGGGGCAAACGGAGGTAGCCGAGAAGCTGGAGGCGTACTCATCCGCGCAAGGCAACGAGACATATCACTTCGTTAACGATGCGAGTAAAGATGAAGCGGCACTCAAAGCCGATGTGGAGTCGGAGCTTCTGGATGGCTACCTGAAATTTGAGCCTGTTGCGGGGCAAGATTTTCCACAGCCTGTCCTGTACTCAAGCGAAGATATCTCTCCGCAGGTTGTAGCTCCCATCGAAGCTGCATTGCAGATTGTGAAGCTCGATGTGGTGGTGAAGGATACACTTACAGTGGAGCAAAAAGAGCTTATTAGTACGCCGGTGAAACTGACAGAGCAAAGTCTGGATTCTGATCAAAACGGAGCTGCTGCGGAGTCGGAAGGTAGCATGAGCGGCATCAACTACATCGTTGTTTATCTGTTAATTATCCTGTTGTTCACTTCAACGATGATGACAGGCAACATGATTGCTTCTGAAATTACAGCCGAGAAGAGCTCGCGTATTATGGAAATTCTGATTACGAGTGTGTCTCCGCTCAGTCAGATGTTTGGTAAAATTATCGGTATTTTCATGGTAGGTTTGCTGCAAATCGGTATTTTCGGTGCGGTGGTTGCCGGGAATATGCTGTTACCGCATAACCGTGATGTATTGAGCGATTTCAACATGAACCTCAGTGATGTGAACGTTGCAGTCATTGTATATGGACTTATCTTCTACATTCTGGGTTACTTCCTGTATGCAGTAATGTTTGCGGCAATCGGCTCCATGGTGAGTCGGACAGAGGAACTGGGTCAGGCCGTGCTGCCAATCACAATGTTGTCCCTGGTTTCCTTCTATATCGCCATCTTCAGTATTGCGTCACCGAACATCCTGTTGTTGAAAGTAGCAAGCTTCATTCCGTTCACATCACCAACAGCAATTTTGGTACGGATCGGGGCAGGAGTTGCACCAACGTGGGAGATCCTGACCTCCTTGGCCATTCTCGTGGTATCCATTGTCATCTTCGGCTGGCTCGCAGCCAAAATCTATCGTACAGGTGTGCTGATGTATGGCAAACGCCCAACGTTCAAGGAATTGTTCAAGGCGATGAAGGCGTATAAGATCTGATTAAATTTGTGACTGATGATGTGTGCGTTGTCATAATTAGTGATAATATTTTCATAATTTATGAGAAAACTTTTTCATAATTAATGAGAAATGTATTTTTATGCATTAGTATGCGTTGATTTTGACGAAAACGTAGGTTTCTTACACTTATCCACTACAATTGTAAAAAAAATGTCGCAGGACAAGAACATTGTTCCATTAAAAGTCGCTAATATAGCGACTTTTTTGTTTTAAGGAACCAAGTTCTTGTCCCATGCTGAGGACAAGAACTTGGTTCCTTTGCCGAAAAGGACAAGAACTTTGTGTCATTGTCGATTAGAATATGAGATCTATTTCATTAAGCTATACCAGCTAATAGCTTGTCAAGATTACCAGTAAAGGGATTCTAAATCATGTGGTATAGTTAAAATGAGCATGCCAAATAACCCTCCAATTCCGTTGTTTCTTGGAAGGTTATGCCAATGGAATCTTTTAAATTGGACGAAACTCCTTTTTATTTTTCAGGATTGCATAGAGCCAATGGACGAGCTTATTTGCACATGCGATTAGAGCTACTTTATGTGGTTTTCCTTCTGCTCTCTTGCGATCATAGAACGCTTTGATTCGCATATTTCCAGAGCGTATAAGCCCACACTGAACAGCCATTACCAGTGCGTAACGCAACTGCCTGGAACCGCGTTTCGTGATTCGGTTTCGAGTTGCTGTAAATTTACCGGAAGCAAAGACGCTCGGATCAATGCCTGCAAAGGCGACTAGCCTTTTAGGATGATCAAATCGGTCGACTTCTCCAATTTCAGATAAAATTGTTGCAGCAATTTTATGCCCAATACCGGGAATCGACTGAATTAATTCATACTCTTCAATTTCTTCAGCCAGAGCATCCATGTTCTGTTCCAGTTCAGCAAGGTGCTCTTGGTACTGAAGAATAAGGGTAATAAGAACTTTCAAATTGATTAAGTGGCTCGCATACATGGTTTGCTGAAATGGGTTTTGCTTTGCCGCGTCTAGCAACCGCTGAATCCGTTGGTTAATCCAGCCCTCTGAACGCCCGAAGTTAGACGGGATGCGAGCCGAAACCCTCTGTTTGATGCTTTATTTTCGATGCAAAACACAGCTATAGATGATTGGGGTTTGTCTGAATTAAAACTGGATCCATTAGAGATTGAATGGAGTATTTCTAAGTTTGATTTAACTTTAGAAGCCTGGGAAACCGATGTGGGTATTGTCTTTGGCTTAGAATATGCAAGTCAGCTGTTTGATCGTACGACCGTACAGCGGATGGGGGATCATTGGTTAAAACTCCTTCAGGAGATTGCATCTGAAATGGAGCTAACTATCGGAGCCATCGAAATGATATCCGAGCCTGAACGGGAAGAGCTACATCGATTTAATCGCACGGAAGTTCCGTTAGATATCGAGAAAACGGCAGCAGACTGGTTTGAAGAACAGGTGGCAGAAAGACCGGAAGCAACCGCACTGATCTTCAATGAAACTTGTTGGACGTATGATGAATTGAATCGGTTGGCGAATCGAGTGGCTTGGCATTTGCAAGCAACGGGCATTGGCGCAGGACGTCTCGTCGGCATTATGGCAGATCGGTCGGTCGAGTTGATTGCAGGAATTCTAGGGGTTTGGAAAGCAGGAGGGGCTTACGTTCCGCTGGATCCTGATTATCCAGAAGAACGCATTGCCTATATGCTGATGGATAGTGGCGTGGACGTGGTGTTAACGCAAAGCCATCTTGAAGAACGGGTCACTCAGCATGGTGTGAGCAGCGTTTGTATGGAAGCATTGGCCGAAGAAGCGGAAGAAGTAGTCAATCCGATGCGAACGAATGCAGCTGGAGATATCGCTTATGTCATCTATACATCAGGATCGACTGGAAAGCCAAAAGGTGTGATGGTAGAGCATCGAGGTGTTGCGAACTTAAGACAAATGTTCTGTAATCGAATGAATATCACTTCTTCAGATCATATCCTTCAATTCGCGAGCATTTCCTTTGATGCATCGGTGTGGGAGATCACCCAAAGCGTGCTATTAGGCGCTGTGTTATGTATGCCAGACCGTGAAACGGTACGGGATGCATGGGAACTGACACAGTGGATGGCGGAGAAACAGGTGACGATAGCGACATTACCACCAGGATTTGCACTGTATGTTGATGTTCAACTCCTACCTAAACTGCGGATGCTGATTACAGCGGGATCCGCTGCGACCGAAAGCTTATTGGAGCACACCAAAGGAATCACTTATATTAATGCCTATGGACCTACCGAAAGTACAGTATGTGCAACCATGTGGCAGAGACCGGCTGGTCAAACGCAAGGATCTGTACCGATTGGTGGTCCCATCGATAATACGGAAATTTATATCATGGATGAGGCCGGACGGATGCAACCCATTGGCGTTGCCGGGGAACTGTGTATAGCTGGGATGGGTCTTGCTCGCGGGTATCTAAATCGAGCAGAGCTCACGGCGGAGAAATTTGTAGCTCACCCAGATAAACCTGGGGAACGAATGTATAAGACCGGAGACTTGGCACGTTGGTTGCCGGATGGAACACTGGAGTACCTTGGTCGGAAAGATGAGCAGTTAAAAATTCGAGGGTACCGTATTGAAATGGGTGAAATCGAAGCTGCGCTGGACCAGATGGATGGTGTGCGTGAGGCCGTGGTTGTGCCACGGAAAGATCAGGAGGAGCAAGTATACCTGTGTGCTTACTGCGTACCCGTAGAAGAGGGAACAACCGGATCACAACTGAGAAGTGGTTTACTGAGAATCCTGCCTGAATATATGGTGCCTAGCCGAATCGTCATTATGAGCCAGCTACCGCTGACGTCGAATGGGAAGGTAGATAAAAATGCACTGCCGGAGCCGGAAGAGGCGAAGGCAGCGAGAACATCTTATGTGGCACCAAGAACTCAAATGGAAGAAGACATGGCGGAAATTTGGCAGGAAGTGCTGGGAGTCAGCCAAGTCAGCATCGACGATCACTTCTTTGAGCTTGGTGGACATTCACTGAAGGCAATGAATTTAATTCAACTTGTTCGTGCTAAACTAAAGGTCGAATTAACACTTCAAGTGATTTTTAAAAATCCTGTATTAGAGACCTTGGCGGATATTGCTAGCCATTCGATAGAAGTTGCTTACGAACCAATCTCTCGTAGTGAGCCTAAAGAAGTGTACCCGGTTTCTTCAACTCAAAAAAGGATGCTCGTTTTAAATAAGATGGAGGGCAAGCAAACAACCTACAACATGCCTGTGGCTGTGAGGCTCTATGGGGAGTTGAAGCCTGACCAATTGGAACAAGCTATACTCCGGGTTATTGAACGCCATGAAATTTTACGAACGTCATTTGAATGGTTGGACGATCAGCCTGTACAACGAATTCATGAAAAAGTACCATTCTACTTGGAAAAAAGAGATCTTCGTTTCCAAGGGGACAATCAGACACTGGAGAAACAAATATATGATAGTATGCTTGGCTTCATCCATCCATTTGAACTGAATGAGGCTCCGTTAATTAGAGCGAGACTACTTCAATGCAAAGAAGCGGAATTTGTTCTTCTCATAGATATGCACCATATCATTTCAGACGGTACTTCTATGCAGATATTCTGGAAAGATCTTTCTAGATACTATGAGGGATCCGCATTGGAAACACTGGAGATAGGTTATAAGGATTATGCAGTGTGGGAACAAAAGCAACTATCCACTAAGCGTATACAGCACCAAGAGACTTTCTGGCTGGATACCTTTAGTGGAGAATTACCTGTATTAAGTTTTCCTACTGATTATCCTAGAACTGCCAAACAGAGCTTCGAAGGTGATAGTTTAGTATTTCATCTGAACAAGGAATTATCTGATGGACTTAACAAGCTTGCTACAGAGACTGGAAGTACACTATATATGGTATTACTTGCCGCTTTCCAGGTGTTGTTAGGGAAATATAGCGGTCAAGATGACATTATTGTAGGGACTCCAATTGCTGGGCGAAATCATGCTGATGTTCATGATATGTTTGGGGTTTTCATCAACACCCTAGCGTTACGAGGACGTCCGAATAAGGAGAAATCGTTCCTCGACTTCTTAAGTGAAGTTAAAAGTGACACCATAAAAGCATTTGAACACCAAGACTATCCGTTTGAAAGATTAGTTGAGCAATTAGATCTAAAAAGGGATTTAAGCCGAAATCCGTTGTTCGATGTTTTGTTCTCTATGCAGAACTTGGAAGTCTCAACTAACTTAATAGGAAATTTGGAATACGAAATGCTTCCTTTGCCAGAAAGTGTAGCGAAGTTAGATCTTTCAATGCAAGTGACAGAGATCAAGGATGGCATTGAAGTTGGTGTTGAATATGCAAGTAGATTATTTGAGCGGGCTACAATGGAACGATTCGCGGAACATTGGCGATTACTCTTAATTCAGATTGCATCAAATCCATCTATTAAATTGGCTGATGTGGACTTAGTTAGTTCAAATGAGCGCAGACAGTTATTGGAGACTTTCAATAATACTGAAGTTTATTTTGAAAAAGATGAAACTATCCTGGTACAGTTTGAAAAGTACGTTGAATTGACCCCGGATAAGACAGCCATCATATGTGGTAAAACTTCCTGGACTTATCGAGAAGTGAATCAACATGCGAATCGAATTGCAAGATTGCTTTTGGAACAGGGACTAGAGAAACAATCCTTAGTTGGTTTAGTTTCCAAACGATCTATTGAATTGCTTTCTGGCATGTTGGGGATTCTGAAGGCAGGTGCAGCCTATGTTCCGATTGATCCGGAACATCCAGAGGATCGGATTCAATACATGTTGGAAGATTGTAATGCTCGTTTCATAGTGACTGATGGTAGTCTTTCAGGTTATATCAGTGAGTCAATTCACCAAATAGAAATTGCTGTACATTATGATGAAGATTTACGGGAAGACAACATTGAACTTTCCAATTATCCTGAAGCAGGCGATCTAGCTTATGTGATTTATACATCAGGGTCAACTGGTCGTCCCAAAGGAGTCATGCTTGAACATCGAGGTCTGAAGAACTTCTGTGAAGGAATGAGAGATCGCTTACCAATTTCTTCGGAAAGTACTGTATTAAGCTTAACCACTGTTTCCTTTGATATTTTTGTTTTAGAAAGTCTACTTCCACTGATGTTGGGGGCAACAGTAGTACTGGCGACGGAAGACGAAATCCAAAGTCCAAAGGTATTAAGTGAACTAGTTTCGTCGCAATACGCTGACATCATCCAACTAACTCCGTCGCGCCTAAGACTACTATTGGATGCAGGAGTTGGTCATTGCTTTAGCAATTTATCGGCCATATTGCTTGGTGGGGAAGCACTACCTCCAACGCTTTTGAACCGTTTGTCTCAAGTAACTTCGGCTAGAATCTACAATATGTATGGACCGACTGAAACCACAGTTTGGTCAACTGTGCAAGAATTGACAGATGGAAGTCACATATCCATAGGCAAACCAATTATCAATTCTCAGATTTATATTCTGAATGAAGAAGAGAGGCTGCAGCCAATAGGGATTGTTGGGGAGTTGTGCATAGCTGGGGCCGGTATAGCAAGGGGGTATTGGAACCGTGAGGACCTTACCGCAAAGGCGTTTGTTCAAAATCCTTTTAACCCTGGCGCTCGGATGTACAAAACGGGTGATTTAGCACGTTGGCTACCCGACGGAAATCTTGATTACATTGGACGTGCCGATAATCAAGTGAAAATTAGGGGTTATCGAATTGAACTGTCAGAGATTGAAGCGGTTCTGTTGCGTCATGAATCGATTATAAATACTGCAGTAATAGTAAATACAGATCCTAGCGGAGAAGGTATGGAGATGTTGGTTGCTTATTTGGTTATTAAGCAAGACATTTCTGCTAAAGAAATCCAGAAATATCTTCAAAACATTCTTCCTACTTACATGATTCCTACCCAATATGTTGTGGTCGAAGCGATGCCATTAAATGCGAATGGAAAGATTGATCGAAGAAAACTTAAGGAAGTTCCGTTTGAAGGTCAGTTGCATCCCGACCAGAAGTCGTCTGAACCTTTAGGTAAGTTGGAAACGTTGGTTTATGACATATGGACTGAAGTTTTAGGGAGATCTGATTTTGGAGTAGAAGATGATTTCTTTGAAATTGGCGGGAACTCCATTAACGCTATTCATGTTGAGATTAAATTGGAACAACAAAATATTACAATAGAGGATTCGATGGTTTTCAAGTATCCTTCTGTACGCAAGATTGCTGAAAATGTAAGTCTCAAAACTTTAGAAAAGCTATAAGATTAAAGTAAGTGGCATTCTTTCAGACAATTTAAAGCGGGAATAAGGTAGATAAAGCATGGGGCGTCTCCATAGTCATCAAGATTACGAGGAGCACCCCATGTTTCTATTTATGAACTTCTCGTTTGTGTAGAAGTAATAATTCTTTGATACAACAATATTGTTATTTTGCAGGAATAGACAAAGGTGAGTTGTTTCTATTAAGAAAGGAAGGGGAATTAAGCTATGGTTTCAGGAGTTAAGACTCAAAAAATAAAAACAACTCAAAGTTAAGGGCAGTGCCAAGTAGAGAAACGACTTGAGTACTGCCCGCCTAAGCATTTATGAAATTAGTTTGCTGAAGCTAAGTTTTTGTTGTACAAGTTGAAGTAATGTGCCTGTCTTTTCAACAGTTCATCATGATTACCACTCTCAACGATTTGTCCGTCTTTCATTACAAGAATTCGGTCTGCACTTTGAATGGTTGATAAACGGTGTGCAATGACTAAAGTTGTCTTCCCAATCATCATTTTATTCAAAGCTTCCTGAACAAGGCGTTCTGACTCGTTGTCTAAGGATGCCGTAGCTTCATCTAAAAGTAAGATCGGTGCGTTACGGAGAATTGCTCGTGCTATAGCGATGCGTTGCTTCTGGCCACCAGAAAGGTTTGAGCCTCTTTCGCCAACTTCAGTTTGAAATCCATCTGTCAAGCCAGTAATGAATTCATAAGCATTCGCGTGAATTGCTGCCTGAATGACTTCTTCCTCTGTTGCATCCGGATTTCCGTACTTGATGTTTTCAAGAATAGTTCCGGAAAAGAGATAAGGCTCCTGGGGTACCATAGAGAAGTATCTTCTGACATCTTCTTCACTCAAGCTTTCATAAGACTGGCCATCGACTGAAATGCTTCCTTTTGAACTAGGATATAGACTCAGTAATAGTTTAAATAAGGTTGATTTTCCGCTACCACTTGGCCCAACAATAGCGATAAACTCACCCCTGCTAATATTAACGGATAAGTCATTTATTACAGATTCATTCTCGTATTCAAAGTGAACTTGTTTCAAGCTCAAATTGTTAAACGAAGTTTTAACTGGTTTTGCATCGTGTGGTACGGTTGATGGTTCTTGCGAAACGTCCAAAATTTCAGAGATCCGGTCTGCGGCACCCATAGAGTACTGAAAATGTCCCCATATACCTGAGAATGCTGTGAACGGCATAATTAAGTAATTCATAAGTTGGATAAAAGCAAGTAAGCTTCCTATAGTCATATCGCCTTGAGAAACGAAATATGCGCCAAGAATGAATGCAATAATGAATGCAATGTTTGCAACAACTTGTGTAGTAGAATCTAATGCGCCGTTCATTCTACCGTTTTTAAGTTCCAATTTTAAAATTTTTTCTGCTTGTTTCACGAATTTTTTATGGAAAATGTTTTCTAGTGCAAAAGTTTTGAAGATAATACTTGATCCCAGAACATCTTGTAAATAACTGGAAGTCTGTCCATTTTGATTTTGTAAATCGTTTGAGAGTCTTCTCATAGCTTTACCAAACAAGGCTGCAACGGCTAAGGTAATTGGTCCAATTAACAAGCATATAATTGCCAGTTTCCAGTTTATCGAAACTAAATAGATGAAGGAAAAAATAGCGAGAAGAGGGTTTTTAATTAGCTCTATTAGTGTATTCCCGAGCGCATCACCTACCATTGAATTGTCATTAGTCAGTCGGGTAACCAATTGTCCAGAATGATTCTTATCGTAGAAGGATTGTTTTAATTGAAGGAGTGTGCTCATTGTTTTCTTCTTGAGATCATTACGAATCATACTGGCCACTTTAGCTTTTAAATATGTATCAGTGTAAGCATTGAAACCGAGTACACCTACGATAATACATCCTGCATAAATCATAAACATCCATTGCGAGGAGTCTTGTATTACGGCTACATCAGTTATTCTTGAGATAAACCAAGCAAGGGATAAATTTAGTGCAATACCAATAAGTGTCGTAAAGGCTAAGGGTACATAGAGATACCAGTATTGTTTTAAGTACGGTCCTATAAACTTCATGCGTTCCACCTCTTATGAAAATTCATTAAGTTTCTGAATAGTTTAAAAAACTATTTCTTTTTTATCGCTTCCAATGCAGCTTTTACTTGCGGGCTAGCTTTGATAACACCAAAAATTTTTGCTACTTTTACTGTTTTGTATATCGCTTCTGGAGTAACATCTGGATCCAAGATGAGCATACCAATTAATCTGATCTCCAGACTTTGATTTTTGTTATACAGCTCAACTAGATCAGATTGGTTATAGTGAACTACGCCCGCAGCTAGCACCTTGCTGGATATCTCGTGTTGTATGTATTGTTGATGCGTTGAAATTTGATTTCGCACCGAAGTTTTAATGAAATCGGTTCGATTCGAATAAAATCCTTGTTCAACTAGAAGATCAATGTGACCGAGATCAACAACACCAATATTAATGGTTATTTTCTCTGTTTTATCAATATTGTCCATTTTAGATTCAACTCCTCAGCACTATTAGTATGGTTAAATATAATTGAAATCGATCTACGGAAGTGTAAAAAGGCAATAACCATCCATACACCATCCATACACCATCCATACACCATCCATACACCATCTATATAGATTATATGTTAGAGAGGGTTAAAATTCAAGTTCAATAAAACTATGTTCTTTAGAAGTGTAGGAATATTAATTTTGTATAGTTGATTATCTTCAATTAAAGAACAAAACATGGAATCCCGGGATTAGGAACTTGGTTCCGAGACAGACAAGAACATTGTTTCAATGTAGATTAGAAAAAATAGTTAATCGGGTATGATGCCTTTTCAATAAATTCAGTCCATATGAGTTACTTTTCTCACTTTAAATCATGAATTCAAAGGATTTCATTCTTTGTAAATGTCATTCACCGATTTGGCCATTAAGATTGGAACGAGCGTTAATCAAATATGCGGCCTGAAGTAGCTGTATACGAAATATCTAAGAGCCCCGGCTATCAGTGGACTTTTAATATTTAGTACTATCATAAAAAGATCGATTATACTATTGCCTCCAGGGTACGATGAGTATATAAATTCAGACAAATAGGACTAAGAAATATGTGAATTAATCATATTGGAAAATAAAGTTGCTGTTTAAGTGCAACTAAAGCAGTAACGTCTGCTAAAGGCATTCATTGGGGATTTTCGTCGGAATTCATGCAGAGAGAACAATTAGTGGCTTACTAGAGCATGAATTAATGAACACGGAAGCGGGGAGCACCGGACTAACTGAGTTTACTATGAGTTGTTAACCGTTGAGGGGGCGAGGGAGAAAAATGAAATAAACCCATACCATGGTAAATGGACAAAGGAGGTTAAGCAGTTCCAGAGAGATATGTATAGATGTTAAATTTTATGGCGATACTTCTAATAAGAAAGAAAATATGGGATATGGGCAGTGAAGAACGTAAATTATGAAAAAAACGTCTCTTTTTAATCATTTAAGATAGAAATAAAACCTTTTTAGAAACCTAATCAATGAAGAAGTATTGTAATGATAAATCGAGTAATTTATATGAGACCATTTTGTAGATTTTAAATCTCCTCAAAATACACTACGAAGTATCCTTCTGTGATTTGATGTTCCCTTATCGATAGAACAATTTCTGAATTACTGGAATATTTAGATAGTCTGCATTCTAATTTGCATTTAACCTCCTCGTAATATATGGCACCCAGGAATAAAATCTAGTAAGTTAAACTTTCCAGTATTTAAATATTTAATACACTGCTCTTAAAGAGAGGGAGTAGAAATTTTTTGCGATGATATTCTTTTCATCACATGTTGCAAGATATAGCAACATCCAAAAAATGATATATAACAAGTATGAGTGTTAAACTCTATTATATTGTAGTAACGATGTAAGAGTAATTTAACTAAAAATGAATATATTGTTTTAACCAATACTGTTATCTAATACATAGAGCAGTCTTTTTTTTGTGTTACAATTAAAATAAATTATAAGGTTAAAATCAGTATCCATTATCATGCATAAAGATACAAAGTGAGGTTTGTGTTTTTTCTCACTAATTTTGAAAATCACTGATGAATTCAAAAGTTATAATAAAGTTTTCTTATTAATTATGAAAATATTTGTTTTTACATAGGCCCTTTTTGCTGATTTATTCTCATTAATTATGACAACGCACATGTGTGTGTGATAGTTGTTGTTGAGTTGATGATGATGGATATGTATGACAACGATGACTAATAGCAGAAGGCCAACACACATGTGCATATTAGGTTCAAAATGACGACGATCCATGCACTTCATTCTGAATTTTAAGGGAGAACATATTTGATATGAAAAATTGGAGAAAATCACTCTTATCGCTTATCATTTCTGCAGGGTTGCTGGCAACAGCGGCCCCGGCTATGGCTGCTCCGCAGCAGACGGGATTAAAGGTCAATGATCAAACGATAGACTATACCATACACTCGCCTATCGTGGATCAGGGTTCAACCCTGGTTCCGTTGAGAACAACACTTCAAGCGATGAATATCAAACTGAGAGATGTTGAGCATGGCACACTTCATCTGATTGTGGATGGCAAGGAGATCACGCTGAAAAGCAAAACGAAGCTGATTAACGGCGTGACGTATGCTCCCATCCGGGTCGTGGGTGAGGCAGCAGGCTACGAAGTTCGCTGGGATCAGCAATCCCGCACCGTGCTTTTGGTGTCCAAAGCAACGGGGGAAGGTGCCCGTGGTTTCATGTGGGAAGTCGAGCATAATGGAAATACGGTGTATCTGGTAGGGTCCATGCATATTGCAGACGATAGCTTCTACCCATTGCGTCAGGAATTTGAGAAGGCTTTTGTAGAGGCCGATTATCTCGGTGTGGAGATCGATATCAGCAAAGCAGCCGATGAAGCCCAGCAGAAACTGATTATGGATATGGGGACGTATCAGGACGGAACAACACTGAAGGATCATGTGTCCAAGGAAACATATGCTAAGCTCGGTAATATTTTAAAACAAAGTGGCCTGGAAGCCAATGCGCTTGATGCATTCAAACCATGGGTGGCGGAAACGACCATCAGTAGTCTGAAATCAGGGAAAGCCGGATACGAAGCAGCTGCGGGGATTGATCTGTATTTCATCCAGAAAGCTGTTGAACGCAAAATACCCGTGCTGGAGCTGGAATCCTATGAATCCCAGTTAGGAATGTTCAATGGGTTCTCCAAGGACCTGCAAGAGAAGAATTTGAATACTGCACTCGACAATTTTGGTACCCTGGATGACACTGTCAACCAGATGGCTGAAATGTGGAAAACCGGGGATGACCAGGGATTGCTTGAATTCACTAATAGCATCGCTGGCGATCCAGAATATAACAAAGCGATGTTAATCGATCGAAATATCGGGATGGCAGACAAAATCGATGGATACCTGAAAAGTGATAAAAAAGAGGAGTACTTTATCGTGGTTGGCGCAGGTCACTTCCTGGGTAAGGATGGGGTCATCCAGTTGTTGAAGGATAAAGGTTATACCGTTGAGCGTAAATAAAATAACTGAAGTGGTTTAACAAAGGCAAGCCTAATGGCTTGTCTTTTATGTATTTATCCATAGAAGTACACTCAAATCTCATTTTATACAACAACATTATCCCTTATAAAGGAGAACTTCATTTGTAAGAGTATGATATTTGGTTTTGCTCTCCAAGATGGTTACTCTTTCGAAGAGAATGCTATTTTCCCTTCCTATATATTAGAAAATATGATATTTATCGACTGATATCGACAGTTAAATACAGACAATCTCTGATACAATAGTACTATATTTCTACTTAGGGAGGACTTTACTTGGAAGTAGCTATGCCTACAGAAGCTCAAATGCAAGCTTTATTATCAGGTTCCTCTTCCAGTTTGAACGTTAAGCTGGAACTTCAGTCACAGACAATACGTCTCCAAAAGGGATTTGATCGTTTAGTCTGTCTCTCGGAGATAGAAATAGAACCGCGTCCATGGCAGGCAGAAGCTGCATTGAAAGTGTTACGTGATATGCAAGGAAGTGCAATATTAGCCGACGAGGTTGGCCTGGGTAAAACAATAGAAGCAGGGTTGATTATTAAAGAACTCAGCACCAGAGGACTCATCAAATCTGTATTAGTCCTTGTACCAGCTCCACTCGTTGAACAATGGAAAGAAGAAATAAACGAGAAGTTTCATATTGAGCTAAAGGATATCAGAGAATCAGGTTGGGAGACAGCAAACTTTATTATTTCTTCCATTCCTGGGCTCGTACGATCTGAGGAGAGAAAACGGAAAATCAGTGAACGTACATTCGATCTCCTTATAGTAGATGAAGCGCATTGCCTTAAAAATCATAATACAGCTACGTATAAGTTCATTTACAGTATAAGTAAGATAAACACGTTGCTTATGTCTGCTACACCTATTCAAAATGACATTAGAGAATTATATAACCTTGTGAATATACTAAAACCAGGGTATTTACGTAGTCGGAAACTATTCCGAGAAGAGTATATTGTTAACCGATACACACCCAAAAATGTTCAAAACCTTAAAGATCTTCTTAATAAAGTCATGATCAGAAATCGAAGAGCCAATACATTGGTAGAACTACCTAGACGGAAAGTATACAGTGTGGAAATCGAGCTTTCTGGCGTTGAGAGAGACTTCCATAATCAGGTTATTGATTTCTGTCGTGATATTTATCGTAAGTATGTTGATGGTCAAATCGCTATCGGGTGGGATAAGACGGAAATTAATTTAATTGTTCTCATTCTAATGATGCTTCTAAAGCAGAATTGTAGTAGTCCGCATTCAACTTTGAGGACACTCAAGAACCGCATGCTGCCGCGGTTATCAGGACTTGATGATCAAAAAACATGTGAGAATCTCATTAATTTTGGTGAATCTATTGCTGTTCCGACCAAAACATTAGAAATTCTAAAAATCATTAAAGCGAATAATAATCAGGTCATCATATATTCTGAATATCTTGCAACCATTGAAATGTTAAAATCTGTGTTCACCAACCATGGAGTGACGTTCACCACTTACCATGGAAGTCTTTCTTCGAATGAAAAACAAATAGCTATCGAACGATTTAAAAATGGAGAGTGTCAAGTTTTTATATCAACAGAGTCAGGCGGTCAGGGACTTAATTTGCAGTTTTGCCACCGATTAATAAATTATGATCTACCTTGGAATCCAATGAGAATTGAACAACGGATCGGAAGAGTACATCGTTTTGGACAAGTAAATGATGTGGAAATATTTACGATGCCAACTAAAGGGACAATTGATGAGTATCTACTGTACATTTTGACCTCAAAGGTTAATTTATTTGAGATAGTCATTGGGGAATTAGATACGATACTCTCCTATATGAAAGTTGAGGACGATTCGCTTGAGGTTAGAATTGGCAAGATTATTCTAGAATCTATTCATGCATCCGAGATTGAAAACAAACTGCGCGCTATCGGTGAAGAAATGTTAAAAGCCCAACAAGAATTGAATGCGGATATTGATCAGACAACAAAAATATTGAATCATATCGGAGTAGGTGCCTAAATTGGAATTCTTTCAACTTAAAGATTATATAAAAGAAGGCTGCGCGTTTTTGGGAATAGAAGTAGTAACTATATCAGAACATTTGATGCACATCACTATTCCCAAACATCTTAAGGATGAGTTCTCAGGTGTCAGCGAATATCAAATAAGTTTTATTAGAACCTCTGATCCTAAGCAAACGTATATTACATTCGAATCATTTTTCACACAAAAGTTAGCTAAGCTAATTGCTGAGCAAAATCACGGTATTGGACATATCCTATTGCAGCACCCCATCAATCAATTAGTAAATGAAATGATCAGGAAGTTTCCAAACTGTGAAATAGAATTAGTAAATAAGCAAGAAAATAAGACGGACCAGCTATATGTTTGGTGTAAAACAACGGTTCACGGTCAACTAATTGAGGAATATCTTAAGGGCTTTCAGGTTGATATTGAGACAGGGGATATCATTCCTTTACTTGGGAGATTGGATCAGATTATAACTGAAAGTACAAGTGGACCTGTAATTGGACTTTCTAGAGAAAAGTTAGACTCTTCCATCTCTAAAGTTTTAACTGAAGCTTCTAAAGATGCGGAACATTTTGTTGATAAACTTATGAAGCAAACGAATAATCAACTCTCAAATGAGATTAATCGGATAAACGAATATTATGATACCCTTATTGCAGATAATCAAGCTGGTGAAACTTCAAAAGGTAATGATCCCAAAACGGAAATAGATTTACTAATCAGAGAGCGTGAGGCACTAATTCATCAACAACAGTTAAAGTTCTCTATATCAGAAAGTGAAATAAAGATTGAGCCGGTAGCCATACTAGTGGCAAGGAATATTGTCGAATATGGCACAGTACAAATCCATAGTAAGTATGGGAAGATCCTTTTGGAGATTTCTGGTGAAAAATCGATAAGTATTCATTGTCCTATCAGTAACTCTACTGAAGGTCCTTTTACAATCACTAGTGATCATGTCATAGTACAGAATAAACATACGTTTATATGTACGAATTGTAACAAGCTTTTGGATAATCGGAAGTTGAATAAATGCAATGTATGTGCTGATCCTATCTGCCCGTCATGTATGACGTTATCCAGTGTATCAAAGCATCCATTATGTAACACTCACTCTATCAATTGCCATACATGCTTGCAGGCTTGTGCTGAAGAAGAGCAGCATTGTTGCACAAATTGTAGTCAGTTTTATTGTCGTAATTGCAATCCAGGTAGCCTCTGCCCATTATGTAACTCTATAGCCCCCATTAGCGGGATAACTCCTACTGTTCAAAGGATTTTGAAGGTTATTCCTAATCCAACGAAATCAAAAAAATTTGAATATGCCGAAAAGGGAAACAGAATTGCTCTACTAGGCAAAGGGCTCTTTTTCAAAGAGTTTTTCGTTATATATGACAAGGTAGAGGAGCGGATTGTGGAAATACAAGAATTCGGAATGTTTAATAAAAAGAAGTAAGTAATATGTTATAACGACTCTCGTAACTGTTCACAACTCCTAATCCAATGCCACCAAACTCCATTCTCCTTGGCCATTGGCAGCGAAATAATAAGTGATAGCGCTTTGCTCTACCGTGTTATCTCTTCGTACATTACCTAATACATTTACAAGAATATGATGTTTAGTTTTATCTTCTGAAATGTTAAATATCTCTGTGAAATTACATTCCGCTCCGAACGCCACTTCCGTATAATGGTCAGCCGTTTGCGAATCTGGAAATGTACTTCGGAATGCAGGTTCATCTAAACTAACGGTAGCATCAAGATTACGTTTCAGAATCGTTATAATCTGATCGTTTAACAGGGGATCATATTCTTTTTCCCAATCAATAAATACTCCCTTTTGAAAACTCTGATCTGTTTTCGTTTCTGTAGAGTTCGTTGATACAGAATGCTCCGAAGAAGAATCCGATGTAGTGCGGGGAGTACAGGAAGCAAGGATTGGCACGACAAGCATCAACATAAATAATGTGTTGCAGATCTTTTTCAAGTTATATCCTCCTTATCTCATATTGAAATTGAATATATAAGTAAATAACGTACCAGCATGGGTAATGTTACATTCAAGTTAACTGAAAGGAAAAAAACTACTTACCTAGTCTTGTGGTAGAAAAGCGGTAAAATAGTAGATTATATAAGTGAGTATCCATCGGATCAAATGATATTGTACAGATACAACACAGTGAGCAAAAAAGTGAAGCCTGTAAAGAAAATTAGTCGTGTGGAGTTTAAACAATGGTCTAGGTTAGATAAATATCAGACTGATTAAAGTGGAAGAACACAATTTCAGTAAACTCTCAGTTGAATTTATCGTTCGTATCATCTGGATGGGATGACAGGGGGCTACTCCAAAAGAAATGGGGACGCAACCACGGACAGTAATGGCCGGTTGGATATTCGAATATCATTTGGCACACATAGAAGACCTGCCTGATCCTTATGGATCAAGCAGGTCTTTTGCTTGTTTACCTATTTTTATTCGATGCTTAAACCGTTTATCCGTTCAGAGATGGATCGCTTTTTATAGTACATACCAATGGTCAACAGCACCAGCATCTCGGATAGCGGTACAGCAAGCCATACGCCAGTAACACCCAAGAATGAAGGGAGGACAGCAATCAACGCAATCATGATAATCATTTCACGTGCAACTGTAATCCAGATGGCCATTTTGGCATTACCGACCGATTGGAAGTAGGTGCTCATGACAAAGTTAATACCCATGAACAAGTATGCAAAAGTAAATATTCGCAAACCATACACGGCGTTACCCGTGACGCTGTCACTGAAGTTCCCGAAGATTTGCACAAAATAAGGCGCTCCCCATTGCACAACAATCAGCAGCAGGACACCACACGCCAGAGCAGTTCTGGAGGCTATTCGAATGGTCTGTTTTTCCCGCTCCATCTGTTTGGATCCGTGATAATAGCTGACCAGAGGTTGTGCAGCAGATGCCAGACCGAGGAAGGCCAACAGCACAACGCCATGAATATAGTTCAGTACTGTGAAAGACGCCACGCCATCCGTGCCCGCAATCCGGTCCAGTGAGACGTTGTGAGAGATCGAGAAGACAGACATGCCCAACTCGGCCAGAAAGCTGGGAAAACCAATGAGTACAATGGAGGCCAGCAGTTTGGTATTCCATTTGAAACGGGTGAAAGTGAGCTGATTTGTTTTCTTAAAAAAATGAGTTAGCAGGACAAGAAGTGCCAGAGATGCCGATACGATTGTACCGATCGCAACGCCTCGCACACCCCATTCGAGCACATACAGTGTCACATAATTAAGCACGATATTGGCTACCGCAAATGTGATCTGAGCGTACATGGATGTGTTGGGATCTCCATCGTTACGAACAAAAATACTGAGTGCATTCTCGATGGTGAAGACAAACCCGAACAACAAGAAGATATTCATATAATCGGCAGCAAAAGGGAACGTTTCGGCATTGGCACCGAGAGCGTAGACCAGCTTATCTTTGAAAGTAAACGCAGTATATCCGATTGCGATCGTAATTAGCATAATGATTGTAACCGATTTGGTGAAAATTTGTTTGGCGGTTGTGATATCTTTTTTACCCATATAGGTTGAATACAAGGTTGCACCGCCCATGCCAATCCATAGGGACATGGCAACAAAAAGCGTGTAGACAGGAGAGGCAATCCCGATCCCGGCCAGAGCTGTAGATCCAAGCTTGTGTCCAACCATGATGCCGTCAATAATAAAATTAAAAGCGATAACCAGCATCCCTAATACAGAAGGCACGAGATAGCGTACAAATGCCTTACCTACAGATTGCCTTTCCAGTGGGTGCGTCCAAGTTGTGTTCATGATGACCTCCGTTAATAACTGAATGTTCGTTCTGCATTTATTTATACTGAACGTTCGTTCTGTATAATACCATACCGAGAATTTGGTTGGCAACTTTTTCAATGGATTATCGTTTATGTGGTAGAGTTAATGGATATTCTTTGATGCGGGAGGAAGCGATGTATGAAACAAAACAAATACGATGAAGCTGAATTTTTCGGCAGTTACAGTCAGATGGCTCGTTCCGTTCATGGGCTGAAGGCAGCCGGAGAGTGGCATGAGCTGCAAACGATGCTGCCTGGACTAAAGGATAAGAATGTACTGGACCTTGGATGTGGCTTTGGTTGGCACTGTCGTTATGCGCGTGAGCAACAGGCAAATCATGTAGTCGGCGTGGATTTGTCTGAAAATATGCTGCAGCGTGCACGAGAGATGACGGACGATTCACAGATAGAGTACAAGCGTATGGCGATTGAGGATATTGAATTTGCAGCGGGACAATTCGATGTGGTGATCAGTTCACTGGCTATGCATTATATTAAACGATTGGATCAAGTATATGCCAAAATCAATGCCTGTCTTGCTACAGGCGGCACATTTGTATTGTCATCTGAACATCCGATCTTCACCGCGCGTGCTGCACAGGATTGGCATTATGGACTGGAGGGTGAGATCATGCACTGGCCCGTGGATCAATATCATGATGAAGGACAGCGTGTGGCGAACTTTCTGAATCAGGATGTAGTCAAATACCATCGAACACTGGCGACACATTTGAATGAACTCATTACGGCCGAATTTACGATTCAACAGGTGGCAGAGTCCAAACCCTCCCTGGAGATGATTGAGCAGGTTCCCGGTATGCGAGACGAGAATCGTCGGCCGATGTTTCTGATGATTGCTGCGGTGAAGATATGAGTACAATAAACCAATGAGCAGGGAGAAAGTACACCCTGGATAGACCAGTACGTTCAGTTCTTCTGAACCTGCTGGTTTATTTTATTTTGCAGGAGTAGGAGAGAAAGTTAGCAGTAAGGGAACCAAACCACAACAGATTTAGTCTTATTAAATGAGGTGAACATCAGTTGGACTATCAATATCTGAAAAGTGCTCAGACCATCGACAATTACACACTGAGTAGCATAATGGATGACTACGGTAACGATGTATGGAATTACGCTTATTTTCTGACCAAAAGTGCCGAACAGGCAGATGAACTATCGCAGGAAGTGTTTATTCGGGCGTACTCCGGGATCTCTCACTTTCGCGGGGAGTGCTCATTGAAGACATGGTTGCTGACCATTACAAGGAACACGACATTTACATATCGAAAATCCAGATTTTTTCGCAGCAGTCTGTGGGGAGAGACCTTGTCTTTCAAAACTTCGGACCAAGAGCCCTCTGGTGAAAAAAATGTAGCTTCAGGAAATTACGTTCACCCGTCAGCCGAGACTGAGGTGATTAGCCGGGAGCACGTCCATGAGATCTGGGATATTATCATGGGCTTGCCGGATAAATTCCGCGAGTTGCTGTTGCTACATCTGAAGTATGAGCTTACGACGAGTGAAATAGCGGAGATGCTGGGCATCAGCACAGGCACGGTCAAGTCCAGATTGTCTCGGGCGAAAGCAAAAGTACGAAAACAATGGGAGGCGCAAAGCGAATGAAACATAACGATGATGACTGGGAAAAGGCAGTTCGACTGGAGCCGTTTGCGGCGTCTCCTTTTACGGAAGAGCATAAGCAGAATGTACTTCGTCAGGTAGCGTGGATCAAGTCGGGGGCTGGGCAGGAGGAGAAAGAAGAGACTTATAATAAAAATTCCAATCAACATATCTATAGGGGGCAGCGCAGAGGAGGGTTCTCTTCACGACGAACCGTTATTGCTGGCACGGCTGTTGCAGCCATCGCATCAGCGGTACTTCTCTGGAACGGACAGATTGCGGAATCTGTGCTCGAGAGGGTATATCCGGCAGCAGTGCTCCAAACTTCAGATGATGTCGGTATGAAGCTTCTGTCGAACCAGATGAAGAAAACAGTTGCAGTCACCATGAGGGATTATCTTGGCAAACAGCTGCTCATAACCAAAGTGCAGAACTTGCCAATCTCAGACAGAATTTATGTGGAAGCCGGGAATGAAATGGAAGGTGAATACGCGAAAATATGGCTTGATGCAGCGACGGGTAATCTGCGAGAGGTGGAGATGAGGCGGGAGATGAAAGCTAATGAGCTGGAGCATCGGTTCCTTCGTCAGGTTCCGACACTTCTGCAAAGCATCGGCAGTGATCCTACACTGAAGCCGATCTCAGCCAGACGATATGTGAAAATGAAGCAGAGTCAAGAGAAACCGGTATGGTTTACGACCTTGACGTTGCAGAATGAAAAGGGCAGTGGCAATATTGAATGGACGCGAGACAAGGCTGTTTTGATTTCGGGTTATGTCGAACCTGAGAGAATATCCAAGGAATTACTAGCTGACGCAAAAGAATCGATAGGGGCATTATCAGGCGAACCAGCACCTGCTTTGACAGGGATCAATGTTACCAGGGATGACAAACATCTGGAGGAGAGAACGGATTTGACGTTTGGGGATCAATATCTTGTTACAAGCATTGGGGGTATGTTCAGGAGTAAGTATTCGGTACGAAACTTCACATCAGACATGACAGGGCCTAAAGATGGTGAGGACTTTCAGGATTACTCTGATAAACTGCTAGACATCGAGGAATCCACTCTTCGAAAAAAAGTTGAACCTATCATCGAGCAAATGTTTCAAATTAATCTGCAAGAATACAAGCTACATCGAAATCCGAATAAACCGGGAGTTGTTACTTTTGAATTGGGGAATGGAAATGGTGTTATCGAGATTCAATATGACGAAGCTGTTAGAATTAATAGGGTTGCGATAGGTGATCTTTAAGACTTGATTCCATAGGTTATAATCTTCTTAATAGATGGAATGAGCATAAGGAGCATAACGATGAAATATTTGGTGAGTTCACGTCTTGTGTGGGTGGCCTGCCGCTATAACGGAACAGCGAGTCTGGATGAGAAGATTCAGGGCTAGTGGAGCTATAATCAACGGTTTGCCGATAAGCTGCTTAAGGGATTTGTTCCCGAAGCGGCTTTTTTCGCCTTTTTCCAGTGGATGAAGGAACTCCTTTGAACACGTTATTTGTTTTCAAGAATGGTGAATGATCAGAGCTGCTTTTAGGAGTTCAATAGAGTTGAGGGAATCTTTCTGGAACGCTAACAAATAGTATGACCACGTACGATATATAAATATACAGATCCACTAAGAACCAGAATGCTTAATCTAACATGAAAACCGGGGGAATTAGAATGAGAAGCGAGCCTAAGCAAAAATATCGGAAAGGAAACACATTGAAGAATCTGAAGCTGACAACAACGATGATTATGATGATTAGCATTAGTCTGATTGGCTTAGTGACAGTCTTTCTGATCGGAATATTCAGCATGAATGAGGCCAAGTTGGGACAAGGCGTTCTCTATAATGACCGCTTTCAGCATCAAACCAACGTTCTTGAAGTGAAGAGCAATTTCTATAATATGCGTGCCAATTACACCAAGGTCCTCGATAACGCAGAATTCACAGAAAAGCAGTATGAGCAGGTTCAAAAAGGCAAGAAGAGTGTTACAGACGGTCTGGATGAGTTTGCCGCTAGAACGCTGGATACAAGAGAGAAAGAAATACTCGTAGATTTAACAGCCAAGATGGATACATATTATCAGGATATTGAACAGATCATGGATGTCAAAAAGACGACGGGAACCTATGACAGCGATGAGAGGGGACGGATTAACAAGAGCAGCACAGCCATTGTTGAAACGGTGAGCTTGTTGAGTGATTACAACGAAGAAGAGTCAGCCAAACTTTATGCTCATACGCAGGAAGTGATTATGCAAAGAGCAATGATACTGGGTACAGTCCTCCTTCTGTCACTCGCCGCTCTTATTGTTATATCGTATGTAATGATTCGCAGCATCCGTCAACGAATGAAAGCCATAACCCTTTATTGCGAAGAGGTAACGAAAGGTAATTTAACGGCATCCATAGATCCATCTCTAATACAGGGGAACAATGAGATCAGTGTCATCGCACGAGCGATCCGCAACATGACCGACTCCACTTCCAACGTGATTAGGGGTGTCATTCAGGAATCTCGACATATCAACCAGATTAGCGATCTGACGAATCAGAATATGGCAGGTCTGAACGAACGGATTCGGGAAGTATCTGCGACGGTTGAAGAGCTCTCAGCCGCGATGGAAGAGGCATCAGCCCATACCGAAAATATGAACCAGTCGGCGAGTGAGATGCAGGAGGGTGCTGAATACATTTCGGCACAAACGTTTAAACAGGCGGAGTCTGCCTATGTGACCAGCAACAAGGCAGAGAAATTGAAGCAAGAGGCCCAAGAGTCGAGTCAGGCAGCTATGGACATGTATCAGAGTACGAGTAAAAAGATGACTGAAGCACTGGAGCGGGCAACTGCTGTGGATCAGATCGGTATCCTTTCCCAGTCCATTTTGGATGTTACCGCACAGACCAATTTACTTGCTTTAAATGCATCCATTGAGGCTGCTCGGGCCGGTGAAGCAGGCAGAGGATTCGCTGTTGTGGCGAGCGAAATACGCAAGTTGGCAGATGATTCGAGACAGGCGGCCGATCAGATCCAGCGTGTGACCGAGGAGGTCACGCAGTCTGTAACCCATCTGTCTTCCAACTCCAAGGAGCTGCTATCCTTTATGTTTGACCAGGTAGGCAGAGATTATAAATTATTGGAAAACACAGCAGAGCAATATTATATGGATTCTCTTGAACATGCCAATGCAGTTAAAGATCTCAATGCAACCTCACAACAAGTAACAGCTAATATTAAGACCATTGTGGGGTCCATCCATGAAATTGCTTCAGCGAGTGAACAATCTGCAGCATCCAGCCAGGATATAGCAGGTCATATGGTCGCCTCCACTGCACAATCTATGGAAGTAGTTCAACAGTCTGATCAGGTGAAGAAGAGCGCAGTAAGCTTAGATAAACTGGTTCAGGATTTCAAAGTGTAAAAGTTCGGGAGAGACAAATCCCGGATAGATAAAGAAGATATCAGATCATTTGTGAAAATGAATTAGGGAACAGGTACAGCTAATATTCAATGGTCCATAATTAGGCCGCTTAAGGGATTCGGTCCCTGGGCGGCTTTTTCCCTGTTCCAACACATTACTTACTTTTACAAATTAAGAAACAAAAATGTGCGTACTTTTAATTTGGGAGTATAGACTCTAATATAATACTTAGTCAGAAGAAAACACTTTAGACATCAGAGGATTCAACATACAATAATACAATACAAATACAAATAAGAAGGACGTGGAGAACCATGGGAGTTCCAACACAGGTAATGAAAAAAGAAGATATTTTAAATGCCTTTCGTTTCCGGCATGCGACAAAGATATTTGATGACTCACGCAAAATTACAGATGAGGATTTCAAATTTATTTTGGAAACAGGAAGGTTATCCCCAAGTTCGATCGGATTGGAACCATGGAAATTTTTGATTGTGCAGAACCCGGACTTCCGCACGCGTCTGTCCGAAGTGTCTTCCGGGGCACAAAAACAATTGGCGACAGCTAGCCATTTTGTTATCATCCTGGCGCGGTCGGATGCCAGTTTTAATTCCCCCCATGCGGAATATATGCTGAAGGAGATTAAGGGAATGCCGGATGACGTATTTGAGTTGACAAGTGCGGCTTATGGGAATTTTCAAAAGAACCAACGCATGCTTGAGAACCCGCGAACATTGTTCGACTGGGCATCCAAGCAGACCTATATCGCTCTCGGCAACATGATGACCGCGGCAGCGCTGATTGGTATTGATTCCTGCCCGATTGAAGGATTCAGCTATGAGGCTGTACATCGTATTCTGGAAGAGGAAGGTTTGCTGGAGGATGGAGCATGGGATATTTCCGTCATGGCAGCCTTTGGTTACCGCGCAGAAGATCCGCAACGTGAGAAATCCCGTCAGCCTATAGAGAAAATTACACAGTGGATTGAGTAAAAAATGATCCTAATGAGCCTCTGGTATCTCCTGTCAAGGAGGTCTCAGGGGTTTGTTTTATAAATGCGTATAATTTGGCAGGCCGATTCTACCGTTGAATCAGTCTGTTTGGTTTGCAAAATAGGAGAAAGGGGGTATAATCTTACCCATGGAACCTATACTCATATTCAAAGCATTATCTAACGAGACACGTAGACAAATTCTGTTGTGGCTCAAAAACCCGGAGCAACACTTTCCACCGCTGGAACTATCCCAGCATCCGGATGCAGGAAAGAGCGGAATCTGTGTTGGCACGATTCAGTTGAAAGCCGGACTGGCTCAGTCCGTCATATCCAGCTATCTGTTGACTATGCTCAAAGCCGGGCTGCTGCTCTCTGAGCGCAGGGGACAGTGGACGTATTATCGCCGCAACGAAGAAACCATTCGTCAGTTTGCCGAGTACGTGCAGCACGAATTATAAGCCGGACGCCGGGACGGAAGCAAGAATGCAAGTGCACGCGGGTATTCCGTCCGGATGTAAACGGCTAAACGATGCTGTATCACATCCATTCTTCGCCATTTTACATCTATATATCTGGATATACAAAAATATAATTTATAGAGGAGATATCTACCCATAATGACTACTGAAAATAATGCTTCATCTCATAAACAACATATTAACGACGTTAAGCTTTCCATTCTGGATCTGGCTCCTGTCGTTGTAGGTGCTACACCTGCCATTGCACTGCGCAACAGTTTGGATCTGGCACAACATGCGGAGCGCTGGGGATATCACCGTTACTGGGTAGCTGAGCACCATAATATGCCGGGTATTGCTTCTTCTGCTACATCGGTTGTCATCGGTTACCTTGCAGGTGGAACCAAGACCATTCGACTCGGTTCAGGGGGTATCATGCTGCCTAACCATGCACCACTCGTCATTGCCGAGCAATTCGGTACGTTGGAATCCCTGTATCCAGGCCGTATTGATCTGGGATTGGGCCGGGCGCCGGGCAGTGACCGCCGTACAGCTCTGGCGCTACGCAAAGATCTGAACAGTGGCGAAGATTTCCCGGAATTGCTGGCTGAGCTTAGAGCATACTTCGATGCTTCTGCTACATCGTATCATGCACCCGTTCGTGCTGTACCGGGTGAAGGCTTGAACATCCCGATTTATCTGCTCGGTTCCAGTGATTTCAGTGCCCGTCTAGCTGGGCAGCTGGGATTGCCGTTTGCTTTTGCCAGTCACTTCTCACCGGATTACACCAGAATTGCACTGGAAACGTATCGGAGCAGCTTCCAACCATCCGATCATTTGAAGGAGCCTCATGTCATCGTGGGGGTGAATGCTGTTGTCGCGGACACCGATGAAGAAGCGGCGTGGCTCGGTACTACGATGCAGCAGCAGTTCCTGAACATTATTCGTGGGACCACAGGACTGGTACAGCCACCTGCCGAGATGGAAGGTAAATGGACTGACCGCGAGAAAGCGGGTGTCGAGCAGACGCTGAAAGCGGCAGTGAACGGTTCTCCTGAGACCGTGCGTGGTCAACTGGAATCGTTTATTGCTCAGACGCAAGCTGATGAGCTTATTATTACGTCCATGATCTATGATCACCAGGCACGTCTGCATTCTTACGAACTGATTGCAAAACTGGCAGGCAGAGCCTAACCAGAATTAAAAAGTAATATAAGCGATAGCTGATATATAACCGATTGTTTATATTAAGGATCGTCTCCGATGAGGCGGTCTTTTTTTTTGGTATAATGCTAACAAAAGGGGGGATTACACTAGGAAGCGCGTAACGCGGGTAATGACCAAAACAGGATATTCTTGGGTTCGCCATGATCTCCATGATCCCTAATAAGATCAGCAATTAAATCACGTCTGATGTCGGTCGTTTTTATAGGGATATTTTGCAATTTTTGCGTATGGGGCAGAAATCTCTTTTTGGGGTAAAATGAATTTACCGGTCTATATTGAAACGGTTAAATAACAACATACGTATAAACCCAGAGTGTTATACATATGTTGGCTTGTACAAGGAACTTTAGATACATAAGAGAGGAAGACACGCCTATGGAGCAACCTGAGCAATCCCGCGTTTGGCCGGATCGGTTTAAGCGGTTTTTTCTGAACAACAAGTTTGTCTTATTTCTGCTGATCCTGCTGTTGGTAGGACTGAACGTGATGGTTCTGACCAAAGTATCCTTTGTTCTTCATCCGCTCGCGGTCCTCATCAAGACGATTGTGCTCCCCATTATTCTGTCAGGCATACTTTATTACCTGCTGAATCCGGTTGTCGATGTAATGGGACGGTGGAAGATCAAACGTGGCTGGTCCATTCTAATCTTATACCTCGCCATCGGAGGCATTTTGACAGTCGTAGTGCTGGCGGTCATTCCGGTCGTGCGTAACCAGATTACGGGGCTGATTGAAAATTTCCCAACGTACAGTGAGACAGTAAAACAGCAGTTTGAGGAGCTTACGGGCAGCAAGCTGTTCGGTCAGTTCCAGGAAACGATGAATATGAATGCACAGGACTGGTGGGGTACAATCTCCCAGAAAGCTACTGAAATTCTGAACTCTACCTGGAACAAGCTCGGCGGATTTCTCGGAGCTTTCACCGAGACGGTGCTGTCCATTGTAACGGTTCCGTTCATTCTGTTCTATCTGCTGAAAGACGGCAAGAAACTTCCGGCCAAAATTCTGTCATTCCTGCCACTCAAGAGCCGTACAGGTGCAATGCATGTGCTGGAGGATATCAATCACCAGATCAGTTCATTCATTCGTGGGCAGATTATCGTCAGTTTCTGCATCGGCATTCTGCTCTACATCGGTTATATGATTATTGGTCTGGACTATGCACTGATTCTCGCGATTATCGCGTCGTTCACCAGCGTTGTACCGTATCTGGGGCCTGCGATTGCCATTACACCTGCGTTGATTGTGGCTCTGGTCACTTCTCCGGTGATGCTGCTGAAAATGGTAGCGGTGTGGACGATCGTGCAATTGATTGAGGGTAAATTCATCTCACCTCAGATCATGGGCAAAACGCTTAAGATTCATCCAATCACCATTATCTTTGTCATTCTGACTTCAGGTAATCTGTTCGGTGTAGTGGGTATTCTGCTGGCCGTTCCGGGATACGCGGTGCTGAAAGTATGTGCGTCGCATATTTTCAACTGGTTCAAGGACAGATCCGGTTTGTATGATCCAAAGAACAACAATCTATTGTAACTAAAGTGGGCAAGCCTCTGGCCCTCTAAGATGATTTCTTTCTGACAAAACGGTGCCCTTCCCAAACAGAAACCCCCGTCCATCGGCTAGTAGCCGCGAGGCGGGGGTTCTGTTTCGTGAACAGGCTTGGCTGATGCCTAGCCGTGTTTAATATGCTGGAGCGTTTGCAGGAAGATCTGCTCAATATGAGCATCATCCAGAGAATAATAAACGGTCTTGCCTTCTTTGCGCCGCTTGACAATCCGCATGTTGCGGAGTGACCGCAGCTGGTGCGAAATGGCCGACTGTCCCATATCGAGCAGCACCGTCAGATCGTGCACACATAATTCCTTCTGCAACAGTGCATCAATAATACGTAGCCGTGTCGGGTCACTGAATGCTTTGAACCAGTCCGCCATCTCGGAAGAAGTCTCCCGATCCATGAGGGATGTACGAATCGAGTGTACGTCAGCCTCCGTCCCGGAGCAAGCCGCGTCGCATTCAGCTGGCGCTTTAACCGGTTGTTCCATTTCCTATCACCACCTGTATGAACTGAACCTTTGATTAATTATTCTTCGATAAGCCTATTATATCCAAAAAACGTCTAAAGCGAAATGATTACTATTAGCATATTCTGTATAAAAAATCAACAGGAATTGTTGACACTCCTGTTTGAGCGTGCATATAATAGGGGTATCTAAACATATGAATGAGTGCTCATATATTGATTGTTAATATGAATCATTACGGATAACCATTTCGTTTTTCGTACTGCAAAGGGGAGAATTCACATGGGAACCGGACAGGAACAGGTGAAAAGGGAACTGCTGCTGGATGGACTGGACTGCGCGAACTGCGCATTAAAGATTGAGAATGGCGTCAAAAAGATTAAAGGCATTAGCGATTGCTCTGTTAATTTTGTAACTAAAACCTTATCGATGCACACCACATCCGATATGGATGAGCAGGTGGTGGAAGAAGCAAAGCGCAAAGTGCTTCGGCTGGAGCCACATATTCGCATCTCGGAAAAAGGCAGACCTTCACTCGGTAGCCGTACCTCGGCAGAGTCGAGCAACCACTTGAACAGCCATGCACACACACATGCCGGCACGGCTGATGGGCATGGGCATGATACAAGTGGGCAACGCCACGACCATGCTGCTCACTCCCATGATCATGGTCATTTGCAAGGAACTCATGATCACGAGCGCGGTCATCAACATGGCGTCCAAGGTCACTCTCATGATCATGAAAGTCACACAGGACATGATCACGGCGATTCACACGGACACGATCATGATGCACATGCTGGACACTCGCATGAACATGGTGCTGGGCAGACGAAAGTGTTACTGGCACGCCTGGCGGCAGGCTCCATTCTGATGGCAGCAGCCATCTGGTCACCACTCGAAGGTTGGGCGCAGCTTGCCCTGTATGTGGTTGCTTATCTGATTGCCGGGGGAGACATCGTGCTCCAAGCGTTTAAAAACATTATTCGCGGTCAAGTATTTGATGAGTACTTCCTGATGTCCGTTGCGACCATTGGTGCTTTTGCCATCGGTGAGTACCCGGAAGGAGTCGCGGTCATGCTCTTTTATCAGCTCGGTGAGCTGTTTCAAGGCATGGCGGTTAATCGCTCACGCAAATCGATTCAATCGCTTATGGATATCCGACCAGACTATGCCAACATTCTTGTCGGCTCTGGCGAAGAGACCAAGCGTGTTTCTCCCGAAGAAGTGCGGATCGGTGATCGCATCGTGGTCAAAGCGGGTGAGCGAGTACCGCTGGATGGAATCGTCAAAGCAGGTCGCTCGATGGTGGATACATCCGCTCTGACCGGTGAATCGGTACCTCGTGAACTGGAACCCGGCAGTGATGTCCTGAGTGGTTTTGTGAACAAAAACGGGATGCTGACAATCGAAGTAACCAAAACGTTTGGTGAATCGACCGTATCGAAAATTCTGGACCTCGTACAGAATGCAAGTAGTCGCAAAGCCAAGACGGAGCATTTTATTAGTAAATTCGCCCGATACTACACGCCGGTTGTTGTAATTCTTGCCGCGTTAATCGCGCTCGTCCCACCGCTGGTGCTCAGTGGTGCAACCTTCACCGATTGGATCTATCGTGCACTGGTATTCCTGGTTATCTCTTGTCCGTGTGCTCTAGTGGTATCCATCCCGCTTGGATTCTTCGGCGGCATCGGTGCTGCTTCCCGTAACGGTATTCTCATTAAAGGCAGTAACTACCTGGAAGCATTAAACGATGTCAAAGTCGTTGTTTTCGACAAAACGGGTACACTAACCAAAGGTGTATTTAAAGTAACAGCCATTCGTCCAGAAAACGGACGTACAGAAGATGAATTGATGGAGCTTGCTGCAATTGTCGAGGCCCATTCTAATCATCCCATTGCTGAATCGATTCGCGCAGCCTGGGCTCGGGATATCCGTACTCAGGGTGTGGACGGTTATGATGAAGTTGCCGGACATGGCATCAAGGTCATCGTGGATGGACGTGAAGTGCTTGCCGGTAATGCCAAACTAATGGAGCAGGCAGACATTTCCTACACAACCCCACAAACCGTGGGAACCGTAGTGCATGTTGCTGAAGCAGGCGCGTATGTCGGTCATCTGATCATTGCCGATGAAGTGAAGGATGACGCAGCAGCAGCCATTCAGGCGCTCAAGAAGCTTGGTATTCGCAAAACAGTCATGCTGACAGGCGATGCCAAAGCAGTTGGTGAAGCGGTAGGGCGCGAGCTTGGTGTGGATGAAGTATATGCTGAACTGCTGCCACAGGACAAAGTCGAACGGCTGGAGCAGCTGGAAGCGGCCAAGTCGCCGAAGGAGAAAATGGTGTTTGTTGGTGACGGCATCAACGATACACCTGTGCTGGCGCGTGCGGATGTAGGTGTAGCGATGGGGGGACTCGGCTCGGATGCTGCCATCGAAGCGGCAGATGTGGTCATCATGACGGATGAGCCTTCCAGACTGGCAAGTGCGATCCGTATCGCGAAGCGTACACGCAGGATTGTATGGCAAAATATCGGGTTTGCACTGGGCGTCAAAGCGATCTTCCTGCTGCTGGGTGTGTTCGGTATTGCAACGATGTGGGAAGCGGTATTCTCTGATGTGGGTGTCACGGTGCTGGCTGTCCTGAACGCCATGCGTGTACTGCGAGTGAAGGAAATCTAAGTTTCCGAAACGATCCAGACGGCTCTTCGTATATACGTAGAGCCGTTTTTATATTTTTACGTAGATAAGTCTAACTAGACCATTTACACGAGAACGGAGAGGGCAGAAATAACCTGAAGAAGCGAAGCGTTCGCCTTTATCCCCGGATTTTACCATTTTACAGGTAATCAAAAAATCTGGGGGTAACAGTGATCGGAAGGTTATTCTGTCATCGGAGTGTCAGTGTAAGCAGGTCTATGGAAGACCGAGGAGAAGGGGAGAGCATGTTGGCAGGAGCAGTGGTTGGGATCATATGCGGAGTGTGCTATTTCATTCTGGGATTAATGGTGTATAAAAAACCGCCGAAAATGATTAATGGCATATATGGTTATCGTACCCCGCGCGCAATGAGCAATCCCGAGTTATGGGACGAAGCGCAACGTTATAGTGCCAATCTGATGATGCAGTTTGGTGTGATTATCACGATATTTGGCATTATTGGTTTCTGGCTTACGGATGTACGAGCTTTGGTTCTAAGTCTTGTCGCTGTAGGATTCTATACGTTCAGGCTGTTTACCAGGGTCGAAGGCCGTTTGAAGCAAATGCAGCGTGCACAGCAGCAACAGAATGAGCGGAACGCTTAAGGTAAGATTAGTGAATAGGTGTAGAGAGGAAGACCCGCGTGTGAAGCGGGTCTTTTTTTGTTGAAGATAGAGAATCGAAGAGGATGTTAAACTCGCTAAGACTTCAAGTATAAAATCTAACGTTGACGTTAACGTTATAAATATATACAATTATATACATAACATTATATGCATATAAAACCTAAAGTGAGGTGAAGGAAATGAGCTTATACAAAATTGACGATGTAGCCAAAGAATGTGGATTAACGAAGCGTACCATTCGGTATTACGAGGAGATTGGTGTCATGCCTTCACCTCAGCGGACGGATGGCGGTACGCGGTTATACACTCGGGAAGACATGGATTATCTGAAAAAGGTGGTTCGTGCCAAGGAAGTGCTTGGTTTTTCCCTCCAGGAGTTGCATACGTATGTGGCAACGGCGGATGCATTGAACGAACAGCGTTTTGACTATCAACAGACTACGGAGGTCAGAGATCGAATCGAGAAGCTAAGCACGATAGAAATAACGCTGGCCGGTCAATTGCAACTGATCGAGCAGAAGCTTCAGAGCATTCATGCCGTACAGCGTGAACTTGAGGAGTTGCGCGAACGTGTCCAGAGCGGTATTCGGAGATTACAGGGACATGAGATTCCACAGGATACTGAAGATGGATAGAAGATCAGGCGGATTAATAGAAACACACTTTAACTAAACATATCAACGTTAATGTACATGCACCGGTTAATGCGGTGTCATTTTGTGCCGTTTTGTTCCCTTTATTTCTGAAAGGTAAGATGAAACTTTCATCATTTTCACAACATATTTCACAGATCAATGAACAACCAGGAGGTATTACGTATGAAAAGAGAACCCTCATTACCTGACGAATTGCCATCATCACGTGGAGGTCTGCTGTCCCAACCCAGAGCGGTATGGGCTGTAGCCTTTGCATGTATCATTTCCTTTATGGGCCTGGGTCTGGTTGACCCGATTTTGCCTGCGATAGCGGATCAACTGCATGCATCCAAAAGCCAGGTATCCCTGCTATTTACCAGTTATAACGCTGTAACCGGGGTTGCCATGCTGATCACCGGTGTTGTATCCAGCCGGATTGGTGTCAAGTGGACGCTACTCAGCGGGATTTTGCTTATCATTATATTCTCCTTTCTGGGCGGAACCTCGGACACGGTAGGGGCACTGGTTGGTTACCGCGGCGGTTGGGGACTGGGCAATGCCCTGTTCATCGCAACCGCGTTATCGGCAATTGTAGGTCTGTCCACTTCAGGGACAGCCAAAGCCATTATTTTGTACGAAGCAGCGCTTGGTCTTGGTATTGCCGTAGGTCCACTGCTTGGTGGTGAGCTTGGTTCTATCTCATGGCGTGGCCCATTCTATGGAGTGGCTGTTCTAATGACGATTGCTTTTATCAGTATCACGTTTATGCTGCCCAAAATAGCCAAACCGAAAACACGCAGTTCCTTGTCCGATCCGTTCAAGGCGCTGAGCTATCCATCACTGAAAACATTGGCGATCACCGCCTTTCTCTATAACTTTGGTTTCTTTACATTAATGGCGTATTCACCTTATGTGATGAATCTGGATGAGCACGGATTGGGTTATGTGTTCTTCGGATGGGGCCTGATGCTGGCGATTACGTCCGTATTTGTAGCCCCAAGACTGCAACGTCGATTCGGATCGGTACCGTCCATGAGTGTCATGCTTACCATGTTCGCGATCGATCTCGTTGTGATGGCTGTAGGTACCGTCATGGGATCATCCACTACCGTTATTGTGGCTGTCATTGTGGCAGGGATCTTCCTTGGTATTAATAACACATTGATTACAACGGCTGTTATGGAAGCTGCACCGGTGGAACGTTCTGTGGCTTCCGCTGCATACAGCTTTGTCCGTTTCCTTGGGGGTGCACTTGCTCCATGGCTTGCAGGTAAATTATCCGAGTGGTTTTTGCCAGAAACTCCGTTTTATTTTGGCGCATTGATGGTTCTTATTGGTGTCGTGGTGCTGCAGGTGCGCCGCAGTCATCTGCGAGATATCGATGCTGCGATTACACAACATTAATGAACAGGAGGAATTGTAATGCTGAAACGTATATTGGTTGCTGTTGATGGATCGGATCACGCGCATAAGGCTTTGGAACAAGCTCTGATGTTGACTGAAAGTTTGAAACAACCCACGAGCCTGATCATTGTGCATGTCAATCCTTTCGTTTCGCTGAAACATGCAGAATGTCCTGTCCTTACAGTGAAATAGAGCTGTGAAACCCGAACGAAGTCTAACCGATAAAGACAGCCACAGGACCATTAGGTACGCCTGAGGATGGGCCTCACGCTTATTCTAATGGGTTGATAGGGTAAAAGTAGTGTATAAATAGATAAGGTAGTATACCATCATATATTTGCAGTAATCATGGAATGGAGGATGCAGCATATGAAAAAACAACATCTGTTTATCGGTGGCAAGCCCACTGAATCAGTAGACTATAAAGTACTTCAGGCCCCGTACTCCGGAGAGGCGCTGGCAGAAGTATCTACCGCTTCAGCAGAGGAAGCCAACACCGCCGTTGCGGCTGCGGTTCAGGCTGGCAAGGAGATGCGCCAGATGCCTGCACATCAGCGTGCAGATATTCTGTACAAGCTGTCTTCATTGCTTGAAGAACGGAAGGAAGAAGCAGCGCGAATTATAGCTCTTGAAGCAGCGAAGCCAATTACTGCGGCGCTCGCAGAGGTTGACCGTACGGTGGAAACGTATCGTTTTGCCGCTGAGGAAGCGAAGAGACTTACAGGAGAGACGGTTCCTATGGATGCAGCCAAAGGGGGAGAAGGACGCATAGGATACACGATGCGACAACCTTTGGGTGTGATCGGAGCAATTACGCCGTTTAATTTTCCAATGAACCTGGTGGCTCACAAGGTAGGTCCAGCGATAGCAGCGGGCAATACAATCGTTCTCAAACCCGCGGAGCAGACACCGTTGTCTTCCTATTACATCGCTAATCTGTTTAAGGAAGCCGGATTGCCGGATGGTGCCCTCAACGTGGTGAGCGGTGATGGCAAAACGATTGGTGATGTGCTTGTGGAGCACCCTCGTGTGGCCCACATTACATTTACAGGCAGCCCGGCTGTAGGCACAAGCATTCGCAGTAAAGCTGGACTGAAACGGGTGACGCTGGAGCTTGGATCGAATGCGGCGGTGATTGTGGATCAGGATGCAGATCTGGATAAAGTGATTCCCAGATGTGTGAACGGCGCTTTTACCTATCAGGGACAGGTATGTATTTCGCTGCAGCGGATCTATGTACACAGCGCCATTGCGGATGAGTTCATTCGACGCTTCGCTGAAATGGCGAACCAAGTGGTGGTTGGAGACCCGCTCAACCCGGATACAGTGGTATCTGCACTCATTACATCCAAAGATGTTCAGCGTACGCTCGACTGGATTGAAGAAGCCAAACAGGCTGGAGCTGAAGTCGCTGTTGGCGGTGAATCTGAGGGAGGTGTTCTGCGGCCAACGGTACTGGTTAACGTTCCGCGTAATGCCAAAGTATCCTGCCAGGAAGTATTTGCCCCCATCGTTGTCATCCATATCGTGGATTCTGTGGAAGAGGGCATCGAACAGGTCAATGATTCCATCTATGGACTTCAGGCCGGTGTGTTTACGAACGATATTCATACCGCTCTGCATGCAGTTGATCATATCGAAGCAGGCGGTGTGATGATTAACGATATCCCTACGTTCCGTGTGGATCATATGCCATATGGCGGTGTGAAACAGAGCGGTATCGGGCGTGAAGGTGTTAAATATGCGGTGGAGGAAATGACGGAGTTGAAGTTTGTCATGTTTAATAAAAATTAAGCCCCAGCCCTTCTCATGATCTGATATTCCGTATGAACATAGAACAAATGGAGGAGCTGTCTCGAAAGGGATTTCTCCTCTCTCCAAGCACTAACGAATCTACCGCGTCTTACATGGCGGAAACTCAAGGAATGCAACGTTTAACGAACTTCAGTCACGTTATTCTGTCATAAAATGGCGTCAGAACCTGAAAATCGATCAAACCGACGAAATAATGTCTCTGTGATTCGTTAAAACTCAGACCCATTCAAATTAGAGCGAATAGCGTGTGCTCAATACATTAGACTAAATTGCCAACAACAAGGGCTGTTCCCCGTCATGCTGATGACTTATGGAACAGCCCCCTTTTTCTTATAGGAGATCATAGAAACGAGTTTGAAAAATACATAGCCATTCTTCGCTGACTAGGGGTTCACATCTGATGAGAAGGGTATAAATACTTAACATACCGCAAATCTACTAACTAGACGTCGTTCATATCACCGAAGATGATGTACCCAAAGTCTTATAATCTCTCCCTATATAAATAAAATGCAGTATGAAATAAGCCTGAACACAGAAGTTGAAGGCAAGGCAGGAGGTGTATTCAAATGGCATATTCAATGGCTGACGTATCTGGAATGTCAGGCGTAAGTCTGAGTGAGCTGGGCCAGTATGCGGAGACAGGTCTGCTAAATCCGGCTTTCGTAGGTCTTGACGAGGATGTCTATTATGAGAAAGAAGAATTGCTTAGACTGCAGCAGATTCTATTCTGTAAGGAAGTGGGCATGGAGGAGGCGGAGATCGCGCCGATGCTTAGGGATACTCCACGGGATATGATTCGGATCATGCAGCAGCATCGAATTGAGATGTTGGAGAAGGCACTCCATTTGCATGGATTGATTCGGACGCTGGATAAAACCATCTCTCATCTTCAGGGGGAGCAGGAACTTGAAGAACATGAGCTGTATATCGGTTTTGTGAATAAGGGGCGTCACCAACTTTTGCCCGAGTCGGCCTCTGACCACGCTGTAATGAATAATTCGGTTGGGGTTCAGACAGAAGCAGGATTAGATAAGAAGGAGAATCCCGACGCATCACAGCAAACTGAGCAGTCTGAGGGTCAGGAATTGAAATCGAAGGAAGATTTCCTCGATTCACAGGAGAAGATTGATCATGTTCATTTGGATCTGCAACGGGCGATCGAGGACGGATTAGAACCGGCAAGCGCTGAAGTGCAGCAGATTATTGGCAGACATCTGGAATGGATCAAGGGATACTATACACCCACCGCTGAGATCTATCGGGATTTGGCCAATCTGTATGTGGAGCATAAAAATTTTCGCCAAATGTATGATGGTTATCACCCGAAGTTGGCCGAGTTTCTGCGTGACGGGATGATGATCAAAGCGGAACAGGATTTATCCTAGCTGCATAGATTATCATGGGCGAGCAGAACATGGGTGTGAAAAAAGTTCATAACAAAGAGCGCAAACCTCTATCGAGGCCTGCGCTCTTTGTTATCGGGAATTCATCGTTGTATGTGTCGATGAACTCTCAATCACCTTATCTTTCGTGTCTTCAGGGAGTATGGCCGGTTACAGCTGCTCTGTGAGCAGGCTTACCGCTTTTTCCAGGAAGACGCGGTCTTCATCGTCAAAACGGCTTTTGGTCGGGCTGTCGATGTCGAGCACCCCGTACAATTCTCCATTTTTGATAATCGGTACGACGATTTCACTATTGGATGCAGCATCACAGGCAATATGGCCTGGGAAGGCATGCACATCGTCAACAACCATCGTACGTCTTTCCGCAGCAGATGTGCCGCATACGCCACGTCCGAGTGGAATACGGATGCAGGCAGGCAGTCCCTGGAATGGTCCGAGTACCAGTTCTTTTCCATCATACAGATAGAAGCCGACCCAATTGGTGTCGGTCATAAATACATTGAGCAGCGCCGCAGCGTTTGCCAGATTGGCAATGGCGCTAGGTTCATCGCGGATCAGAGCACTTAACTGTCCCAGGACGGCGGTGTGCTGCTCGCTTCGTGTTCCTTCATAGGAAACAGCTTGAAACATGGTGAATCACCCTCCCGAGCAAAAATGGTACTTATTTTCAAGATAGTGCAGAGTATGCGGTTAGTCAAGGGAAGGATTTTGGAAAGGAAAAGAAATGCCAGAAGAATCCTCCTGTTTCTCAGCTTCTTGCATGGGGTAAATACTTAGCAACCACGGAGGGCTATAACCCGGGAAGGAGCTTGGCTTATGCATGCAGAGGTACAGAATCTTTTTGTACGAATTCATCTTCTATATTTAGCGCAAAATCAGGATTTGGACGTTAGCGAGGCATTGCCCCTATTGGAAGAACGAGGATATCGTGTTGGAGAGCGGGAGATCAAGCAGGAGCTTGAACACCTGACGCAGGAGAACTTCCTGACCGCCCACGGTGACCAATGGAGCCTAACCGGGACTGGCATTGAAGAATTCAAGGAAATCACGACAGTACTAGGTCGGGTTAGCGAGGAATTGCTGGCGAAGGGCAAGAAAACGTCCACAGCATGAATGTCATACGGACAGGCATGATGTGTAATTCACTCAACTTGAATGGATCCATACGTACAACAAGACCGGGAGCGAAAGTGGCCCGGTTTTTTGATATGTAAATGTGACTGAATAGTTGCCATTCGGCGCAGGTTATGATTAGATGACTAATGAATCTTATGGTCTGCGGAGATAGATCGGATCGGAGTGTCATTACATGTATAAATGCAAGGGGAGAATTCCCGAAATGGAGACTGCGCGGCTTCGTCTGCGCAAAATGCGCCGCCGGGATGCGGGTCAGATGTTCGCATGCTGGTCAGACCGCGAGGTCACCCGTTATATGAATCTGGCGCCCATGATTGGGACAAGCGAGGCCGCCGATATGATTGGACTTCTCAATCATATGGCAGGAGAAGAGGACGCGATTCGCTGGGGGATTGAACTTAAAGAGACAGGCCGGCTTATCGGCAGCTGTGGGTATAACACATGGCAGCTTGAAGGTGCATTCCGGGGGGAGATCGGTTATGAACTGGGACGTGACTATTGGCGACATGGTTATATGACGGAGGCTTTCTCTGCATTGCTGCCCTTCGGGTATGAGACCATGGGGCTCAATCGGATCGAAGCACTGGTTGATCCGCGCAATCTGGCTTCTGGAGAGTTTCTGACGAACCGCGGTTTCACGCGGGAAGGGCTGCTACGTCAGGTCCAGCATACCTCCACCGGATATAAGGATATGGTGATGTACTCGCTGCTCTACGATGAGTTTCTTCGCAAGAAAGGTAAATAAAAGAGACAATATATAATTGTTTTTAAATGTACACTTAAACGAAGAAAAAGAACAAAGCTGGAGAAGCGAAGCGTTCACCTCAAAGCTTTCTGAAAAGAAAGCTACATCGGAAGCATACGCTATCACCGGATTTCTCCTTTAGAGAGGAGAAGAAAAAATCTGGGGATAACAGCGATAGGAAGCTTGTTCTTGTTCGTAGTAGAGGTGTAGATTAACGTACCAATTATATAGAGAACAAAGAGAGAAGGGTTCGTGTGAATACAACCGGAGGTTTGAAACGCAGTTTCATCTTGGCGGGTTTGTTACTGGCGACTTTTTTGTCAGCGATTGAGGGTACGGTGATTGGCCCGGCGGGGCCGATCATTGTCAGTGAACTGGGGAGCGTACAGTTGCTCAGCTGGATCTTCACTGCATATTTGCTGACGATGGCTGTGAGCACACCGATTTTTGGCAAAATCAGTGACTTGTATGGGCGAAAACCAGTATTCCTGATTGGCTGTGCCTTATTTTTGCTGGGTTCACTCCTGTGCTGCTTGTCGCAGAATATGGAACAATTGATTATTTTTCGTGCGATTCAGGGGATTGGTGCAGGTGCGGTTGTACCTGTTACGTTTACCATAATCGGTGATATCTACAGTATTGAAGAACGGGGTAAGATACAGGGCTGGATCAGCTCGGTGTGGGGGATTTCATCTCTGGTGGGACCGCTGCTTGGCGGGTATTTTGTAGACAATCTGGGCTGGCAGTGGATCTTCGGATTCAATGTACCGTTCGGATTGCTGGCGATGTGGTTTGTATTTCGTTATTTGAAGGAAGAGATGTCTCCACGTACCGCCAAAATTGACTATATGGGTGCATTGACCTTTACGGTGGGCATTACCGCACTGCTCTTTGTATTGTCGGCAGGTGGACAATATTATGCGTGGAGTTCTCCTGTTATTGTGGGATTGAGTATTGTGGCTGTAGTGTTTATGATTTTATTTTTTGTGGTCGAAAAAAGTGCTCAGGCCCCGATGGTACCTCTCCATCTGTTCCGTATTCGGGACATCCGTGTGGCGAATATCGCCGGACTGCTGACCAGTACTTTGATGATTGGCCTAACCAGTTATTTGCCACTTTGGGTGCAGGGGGTTCGGGGCGGTAATGCGACTGAATCTGGATTGCTGCTTGCGCCGATGTCGGTTGGCTGGCTAATCGGCAGTGTTCTTGCCGGCCGTCTGTTAATGAAGATTGGGTCAGGCTTAACAGCGGTTATCGGATTAACCGGGATCGCGATTGGATCGGGCGGGCTCTTCCTGGTTGGTGGAACCTCCCCGCAGGCTGTGCTGTATATACTGACCTTTATTTACGGTCTTGGCTTCGGGTTTGCTTTTACGATATTCACCATTATTGCGCAGTCGTCAGTCGGGTACAAGGAGCGCGGTTCCTCTACAGCACTGCACACCTTCATGCGTACATTGGGACAGACGATTGGTGCCGCAGCCTTCGGCACATGGTTGAACTATCGAATATCGACATTGTCTACGGAACAGCATCTGGCGGAAGCAGGGATCTCGGAAGGCGATCTGAACCAACTGCTTGCTCCACATACGGAGGCTGCTCTATCGGATGACAAATGGGCGCTTCTACGTAACGTGCTGGAGGGAAGCCTGCACTCCTTATTCGTCATTATGTTTGTTATTGCGATTATTTCCTGGATCACCACACTGGCCTTACGCAAACGGTTAATCGTCCCAGAAAACGCAGATGCTCCGCCGCAGGTACAAACTGCGGGGAAGTAGACGTAATCAAATGTATACGAGAGAATTTTACATCGTAACGAAAGTGGAAAAATAAAATTGAATCAAGGCAGCTGCTCCTCGGCTGCTTTTTTTTGATATATTATATAAAGGGAATTCCTTACAAAGGGGGGCAACTTGAGGTGAAAGAGCTATCGAAATTATCCTTCTGGTATGTACCTTTTTCAATCAAATTTCTGGCAGCCCTATTGACCAGCATTTCGCTTTCCCTGATTGTCGGCATCATGGATTATGTTCCTTTGGAGGAACGAGCTGAACATACATATTATTATCCCTTCGGGTATACATTGAGCATAAGCATTCTGATCAGCATGGCTGTTCTTCTGTTTCTCATCCTGCCTCTATCGATATTTGCGGACAAGGTGATTGCTTCCCAAAAAATAAATGGGCCAGTAGCAAAGGTAATCTTAGTCATCGTAACTTATTTCCTTCTGGGATTAGGTAGTGGGCTGCTGTTTTCCATCTTTGTATTCAAGTGGGCTGCTTTCGAGTATACAGGCCCTTATCCATACCTGATTATAACGGCTTTCGTCTTTCTGTTGTGGCAACTCGGGCTGAACCGGCTATTGAGGAGGGGGCGTGGATAAAAGTGGAGCAGATCGTATGGAGGAAACATAGCTAACTCATACTGGATGGAGGGACTATATACAAGAACACAATTAACCGGAATCGCCGTTGTCAGGCGAATCCGGTTATTTTTTTGTTTTAGCTTCCGTGCAACATGATTTAGCTGTTAGATGATAAACGATCTGCACCGAGTGCAAGCCTTTCCAACAGATCAGACAGAAGTTGCTTGTCATCCTCGCTTAGCCCGCTGACCGCACGATCAATTTTGTGCGCATAGCCTGGGTAGATATCATCCATGGTACGTTGGCCTTCCTCAGTCAGCTCTACAAAGATAATGCGTCTGTCTTGAGGACAATGTTTCCGGTGTAAAAGCCCTTTTTGCTCCAGCTTGTCAATCACATAGGTGACATTACCGCTTTGCAGCAGAAGCTGTGCACCAACCTGTTGAATGGGCTGTGCTCCCTTCATATATAACACTTCGAGCACCCCGTATGCTGTGGGGTTGAAGCCATGTACTTTACTTCCGGATACAGCGTGTTCATTCACGCTCTTGAATGTCTGGGCCAAGGTGCGGTACAGATGAAGTGAACGTTCGGTTCCGATTTCTTGTAATTCCAGCATGCTGATCCCGCCTTTTCAGATTAGTTTATAAGTTGAAATGATAAAGTTACAACCTACCACTACGATGACAGAACAACCTTCCAATCACTGTTATCCCCAGATTTTTTGATTACTCTTCAAAGGTAAAATCCGGTGATAAAGGTGAACGCTTCGCTTTTTCAGGTTTTTTCTGTTCTCTCCGTTATGCTGTTCATGTAAAAGAGTATTTCAACTTATATGTGTTGGTTAGTTATGTTGGACGATTCATGTTGTCGCCATGTATTTATTGTAAACGTCTGTTTCACTGAAAAACATGCGATATGTCACAAGATCTGCATTTTTAGCATTTAAAATTTGATCATTAATCTACAGCGGCAATGGATATGATCTTTCCACGCTAAACGTTGAATCGCAGGAAACAGGCATACAGGAATATACATGCAGGAAATTCATCCTTTAGATGTCGTTTTTCTCCTCCTCTGGCAGGAGGTTGAATCAAGGCCTGTTCTCTATAATGAGTTCATATGATGAATTCGGAAGGCACTGGAGGAGAATTAGGATGACAAGTGAAATAACGTTTGAGACACAACGACCGCTGAAGAATAACCGCTCTTTTGTAACCCTGATGGTGGCACAGGCCATCTCCAATCTGGGTGACTGGCTGCATCTGCTGGCAATCCTGACACTCGTAGGTATTCGCTGGAATGCAACGCCATGGGAGATTACGTTTGTCATGTTGTCCGCAGCACTACCCATGCTGTTGACGGGTCCGTTTGCAGGAGCGCTCGCGGATCGGGTGAACCGCAAATGGCTAATGATTGCTGCTGATGGTGCGCGGATCATCATCGTTGGTGCATTGATTTTTGCCGACCAGATCTGGCACGTCTATGTACTGCTTGTCCTCAAATCTTTGTTCGATGTGATGTTCTCTCCTGCCAAGAACGGAAAACTGAAGGAGCTTGTACCCCATGAGCAGCTTGCGCAAGCTGTATCCATCAGCTCAGTGATTGAACAGATGTCCAAAATTATTGGACCAGCTCTTGGCGGGCTGCTGGTAGCTGCTTTTGGTATCACTTGGTGTTTTATTCTGGACTCAGCGTCTTTTCTGATCTCCGGCATCATTTTATTGTGGATTCCTGGAACTCGGGTGATCCAATCCGTGATTCAGAACGGTACTGAAGAAGAGGAAGAGACAGCTGGGGATGTTCACACCCGACCAAAAGACTCTTTTTGGAAAGAAACGCTGGAGGGCATCCGCATGCTCTCATCTCTCCCTCACGTAGGAACGTCTCTGATCTTGCTTGCTTCAGCAATACTCTTTCTGCAATTTGCCGATTCACAGACCGTGGTGCTATTCAGACAGCTTCCCGGTATTTCAAGTGATCTGCTGGGGTGGTGCGTTGCGGCCAGTGGTGCAGGCACATTAATTGCTGCGATGAGTGTGCGCAAGTGGAAGAAGGCAGGGCATATTTTGAAAATGGGTCTGGGAACCACGCTCACGGGTCTGGTCATTGGTGCAGCCGGAGTGATTGTTGTGGTCTGGCCGTCTGCCGGGCTTGGTGCGCACCTGCTGCTTATATCCGCGTTTGCCTTGGCGGGAGTCGGAATCGGGTTTGCAGTGGTGCCCTTCCAGATCCTGTTGCAGGAACAGACACCTGAGGCGATGACAGGCAGGGTATTTGGAACGGTAGGCAGCGTGATGACAGCCAGTAATATCATGGGCCCGGTGGTAGGCGGATTTATGGTTACTTCATTCGGTGTAGTCCCGGCTTTTGTCTGTTCAGGCATTTTGCTGACCCTGCTTGGGTTGATTTATTTGATGAAACGCAAAGGGAAAAAAGCCGATCTGAATGCCGCAATGGCAGCCAAGACAATGATTGCGGGCGACTGAAAGGGGGAGACACATATGCCTTGTCCCGCCAGCGTATTAGCGGACAGGGGACGAAGCAACTATATATGAGCTTTCCACTGTAAATATAAAGCAGCAGGGGCTCCGAAACCCCTGCTGCTTTTGTTTCAATGGGACAATAAGTTAGATATACATTGAACATAAGTTCTAGTATAATTGTTATAACAGTTGAATAATATAATTAAGGAGGGATAATGAATGAATAGGGTGAGTGAAATGGAACGAAAAGTAACCAAATTCGGTAATAGTCTTGGTTTAACAATGACGGACGCCTTCAAACAAATTGGCCTTGAGCAAGGAGATATAGTTCATATTGAGGTAGACCAGTCCAATGGAGAGATTGTTATTAAAAAGTCGATAAAAGTTAATTTGCCTAACGGACTCAGTAGTGATTTTATGGATACACTGGCTGATGTCATAGATGAGTATGATCAAACCTTGAAAGGTCTCAAAGACAGATGAGAGAGACTCGATACTTGAGCATTCAAGAAGTTATTGCGATCAACGTCGCTATGATCAAGCGCTACAGTCCTGGGGAGCAGATTGGAGTAAAGGATTCTGGTCTGCTTGAGTCTGCTGTTTTGAGAGCACAATCATCTGCTTTTGGGGAGGATGCCTATCCATATATATATGAAAAGTCTGCAGCTATATTTGAATCTCTGGGACAGAACTATCCTTTCCATAACGCCAATAAAAGAACTGCTTTCACCGCATTAGTTATCTTTCTGCGTTTTAACAATCTTTATCTAAAAATGGAGCAATCCTTCGCTGAGGATTTTACTGTTGATATGGTGAATCACAAATATACATTTGAAGAACTAGTCTCAATTATTCGTACATACTGTGTTTCTGAGAACCAAGAGAACAGAACTTAGCAATAGGTCATGAATTACTATGATTTATTGCTTTTTTTTATTTTGTCCACCCAATTTAGAAATGCTCAAAATGATCAAACAATTCATTACCAACTCGATTACAATGAATAAATACAACCAAACAAGTACCGGATCAGAACAGGAGTGAGATACATGGAGACGAAGCATGAAGGTGAAAGCACGGACATGAAAGGGTCCATATTGGATGTACATATCACAGAGGCGGGTTACGAGGTGGGACAATCGACGATACGTAACATCCAAATTCATGTGGCGCAGGGGGAACTGGTAGGTATTATCGGACCGAATGGGGCTGGCAAAAGTACTACCATCAAAACGCTGCTCGGTCTGCTTGAGCATGCCAAGTATGATGTGACCATTGGAGGAGATGGGCGATATGCCTATATCCCGGAGCAGCCCGTCTTTTACGAATACATGACGTTGTGGGAACATCTTGATCTGGCAGCCGCTGCATATGAAATGGAAGAAGAGGTTTTTGTAGTTCGAGCGGAGGAACTGTTGGTTCGTTTCGGCATGGGCCATGTGCGCAATGATCTTCCAGCCAGCTTCTCGAAGGGCATGCGCCAGAAAATGATGCTCATGATCGGTTTTCTCTCTTCACCGGATGTATATATTGTGGACGAGCCTTTCATCGGACTGGACCCGCGTGCAACCAAGGATTTCTTGAAACTGCTGGACGAGGAGCGTCAACGTGGTGCAGGTGTACTGATGTCTACGCACGTATTGGATACCGCTGAGCGAATCTGTGATCGTTTCATACTCATCCATTCCGGGCGTTCTACGGCCGAAGGAACATTGGATGAGATCCGTGCAGCTGCGGAAATGCCGGAAGCCTCGTTATTTGATTGCTTTGATACACTGACATCCTGATCAGAGAGGAGGGAGGCAAAGAAATGGAAACTTCCAGACACTATACACCTCAAGGCTTATACAGACGCAGGCGCAAGGAACATTTCAATATGCAACTGAAAAACCTGAAACTGGTAGTTGATTGGACCGTTTGGGTCTATCTGCTTGTTCCAGGTCTGCTGTACCTGGTCGGATGGTATGCGAGTTTGTGGACCAAACCGTTGCCCTTATGGGCGACTGGATTATCAATGTCCACGCTGACAGGCATAATCGATCTCGTGATCCTTACAGGCGGAGTGCTGATCTTTGTGGAGGAAGCAGATGTGCTGTTCCTCAAATCGCGGCCACTGTGGATGCGGACATTGATGAGCCAGGGGATTTATCGGGCTTGTTTGCAACATCTGGGCAAAATGATTGCCATTATAGCACTCACTGCACCACTATGGTTCCGTGTCTATGAAATGTCGATCATTCATATTGCGCTACTAGCTGTCTGGTTCGGTGCAGTTGCTTCATTTCAAGCCCTTGTTCTGCATATGATAAAGGTTCGGTATACCGGGTGGAGACGCTGGATTCGAATGATTCCTCTCGTGGTTGCAATGGGCATATATACGATTCATGTAACGTCAGGGATTCATGCACAGATCTGGACACTGCTTGCAGGGATCGGATTCACGATCATTCTGCTGATTACAGTCGGCCAGATGAGACTGATGATGAAGGGAACCTTTGAAGGGGATGTGAGAGAGGATTTGCGAGCAAGGTTACAATTCACAGCACTTTTGCTGAGTCGAGTCGTGACCAAGCCAAAAGCGCCGCGTACACGAACAATGATCTTTCGTAAACCGCGTAAACTGCTGCGCAATCGTTCCATCTCTAATCGAACAGCAGAGACGGCATTCAAAGCGTTTTTTCGTAACTCATCCACGTTGAAATTGTATTTGCAGCTTGGAGGACTTTCCATTGTTGCTGTTGCACTGCCGCCTTTTCCGGTCAATGTCATTGTGTGTGGCCTGCTAATCATGATGTTATCTGTGCTGTTCTATCGTTCATGGGATGTATTCGCAACTTCGGACTACGTTCAGCTTGTATCTTACGATGCAGAGGCATTGAATCGTGCAAGTCTGACTATGGTTCGTATGCTGTTCATTCCGTTGGGCATTCTGATCGGTTATTCATTGGGAGTCGCCTGGCTGGGCTGGGTTGAAGGCGTGATTACAGCTGTAGCTGTAGTAGCCACGGGGCTGATTATTCTGTCTATCATAGGCTGGTTTCGGCTGCTCCGCTCCAATTGAACTAAATTCTTCCTTGCGTAGTAGCATAGCAGGCGATGTAACTGACCATGCTATATAAGAGATTCTTATCATTTGAAGGTAAGGAATTAGCTTTAGCACAGGAGGAAGAGATCCATGATGGATAATAGTGAACTTCAGGTGCATTTCTCAGACGGTACTGCTCTGTTAGCTGCAAAGGAAACCTTGGAGGAATTGGGCTATAAGCCATATCAGTCAGGTCCACTGGAATTGTACGTTCCCACAGATCGTCAGGACACGCAGTCGGCTGTAGAAATTGTACAGTCTCACGGGGGTAGTGCGCTATTCGCATCTCCAATGGAAGGGCTGGATCAGTTTCAGAATATCTCAATTCCGGCTCATATGGTAAATGAAGACTGGAATGAGGGTTATGCGAGCGGAGGCCAGGAGGGCAATACCGAGCAAGGAATGCATAACCGGGACGAAGACCCGACATTCGATGATTCGGTCGATGGATTTTCCGGTAGTGTCAAAGCATAGAAGCTAGACACGTTACCATTATGCTGTAGGTTACAGAGAAACTGCATGAAACTCAAAAAGGAGTGTCCCATACGTCATGAGCATGACGTGGGACACCCCTTTTTGTATTATTCCAGTCTAATGAATCCTTTTTTGTACTCCGCCGCATGCATACCAGCCGTGTACCCCGTGGAGAATGCAGCCGTAATATTATACCCTCCGGTATAACCATGAATGTCCAGAACTTCACCGCAAAAGAATAATCCTGGCAGTAGCTTGGATTCCATCGTTTTTGGGTATATCTCCTTTAAGTGGATTCCTCCGCCAGTTACAAAGGCTTCCTTGAGGGATCTTGTTCCGTCTACGCGGAAGGTGAAGGCCTTCATCAATCCCACTAATGTAGTTAACATGCCTTTCGGAAAATGATGGAACGTGAGGTCCTCGCTGATCTCCGCTCTCTTCATCAACAATGGAATCATACGCTCAGGAACCCATGTTTTCAGAATATTTTTGACTGCCTTCCGGGATTCTTGCTCCAGTACCTGCTGAACCTGTGTTTCCAGTTCACCAGCAGACAGATTTGGGAACAGATCAATACTCATCATGACCTGTGGGTTTCCGGATTTCATCTGGACCTTGCGAATGAACTGGCTGCAACGCAGCGCAATGGGTCCTGATACACCAAAATGGGTGAAGATCATATCCCCGCGATGGGAGATAACGGGTTTGCCTTTGGCATCCAGCACAGATAATCCGACATCCCGCAAGGACAAGCCTTGCAGTTCTTTGGATTGAATCCAACTCTCGCCAGATACAATTGGTACTTCGGTTGGATATAGCTCTGTGATCGTATGTCCGGCTGCTTCAGCCCATGGATAGCCATCTCCGGTTGATCCGGTTTGGGGTACCGATTTGCCCCCGGTAGCGATAATGATAGAGCGTGCAAGCACAGTTTTGCCGGAAGCCAGCTTTACGCCCTGCACCTGTTGTCCATTCTGGATGATTTCCTTCACGGGCTCTTTGGTACGTATCTCGACCCCAAGGGAGACGATTTTGCCCACCAAAGCATCAACGACCGTTTTGGCTTTATCGGTTACCGGAAACATTCTGCCGTTATCTTCTTCTTTGAGGGCAATGCCGAGATTTTCAAAAAAACGCATAATTCCCTGATTGTCCAAATTCTGAAATGAACTATATAAAAAGCGTCCATTACCCGGAATGTGTCGGATGAGTTCATCCGTTTCCTTCGCATTGGTCACGTTGCAGCGACCGCCGCCGGAAATCCCGAGTTTGCGGCCGAGTTGATCTCCTTTATCCAACAGAAGCACCGAGGCTCCATGTTCAGCAGCAGCAACACAGGCCATCAGTCCCGCTGATCCACCGCCAATTACAATGACATCATACATATATTATTACCCTCTTTTTCATGGATTTGATCTGTATCATTTTTGGGTATTTAACCCGAGCATTAATGTTTAAATAACCATATATAGATGCAAGTCTCTTCATCATTCTATATATAGTGCGCATAGGCAATTCTTATCGAATTATGCAGGATTATGGCTTAATGGTACATATTTTTGACCATTTATGCTGAATCATTCGTTCTATTCTGCTGGCTTGAGGGATATATTGTAATATACTGTCGCCTATGTTTTAATCAGAAATACATGAGGGAATGTGCAGGCAGAGGAGGAGATGGCATTGTGGTTGCGTTGAAGGACATTCTTTTACAGGTACTGCTGGCAGGAGTTGCGGTATTTCTAATCCCTTTATTCCATCTGGGACGCTCAAGGCAAGCTTTTTCCAAGATGGAACGTACTGGAATAATGCAGACCAGTCTTGCCGCAACGAGTGTGGTAAGCATGTTGCTGTGTTTGCTTTTTGCTCACTATGCGAGTCCGGAGACTGTCCCCATTTCTTTGGGTATTGTACCTTTGACACTCGTCATATTGTATTGCAGGATCCGTATAGCCCTAACGCTGTCTCTTCTCCAAGTACTCTTCTATTTTCTAGTTGCGCATCCCTATAATCTGTACGGCTTTCTCCTTCAAACAGGCATTCTTCTCTATCCTATTGTATGGTTGTCGGCTCAACGATTCAAGCATTATACACGCTCACGAAAAATGGTGACGGTTATCGCCTTGGTCACGGCTGAACTGGTTGTGGCCAGTGTACTGTACGTGCCATCTATGGAAATTCATTCAACGTTCTCAATAGTACAGTGGGTACTGATAGCCTCGGGATATACCATTGGTGCTGTCATTGCCGGAAGTCTTAGTATGCTCTGGATTGACCAGATGCAGCATCACCGCGGCCTTGAGCAACACCTGTCCGAAGTTCACCACAGATACATAGCTGAAACGGAGAAACTTAATCAAATTTTGAATGCGGTTCCTTTATCCATCGCTACCGTAGATAAGCAAGGAACAGTGCAGTTTGTCAACGATACCATGGAGCAAACGGCGCGGGATCAACTGCCCTGCACAACAGCACCTGATTTAATCGGACACCCTGCCAGTCAGTTTGTGGAACAAGCTCAGGCGGACAAGATGGAGAGCAGTATTCGAAGGGCTACTGTTCATGGGGAAGTGAGCGGTTTGACGGTACGTTATGGTTCACACGTATTTCAATCCCGGACGATACCTATCTATTCTTTTTCAAAGGAATTACCGAGAGAGGTCACAGGAGCGATGTTGATTATTCAGGATATCACGGAACTTGAGATGCTGCGAAGCGAGCTCGACAATGTGGATCGTCTTAGTCTGGTAGGGCAGATGGCCGCAAGCATTACGCATGAGGTTCGGAATCCGATGGCAGTTGTGCGTGGTTTTCTTCAATTAATGCAGGAAAAGAGTCCAGAGTCCCTGGATCACTATGACCGGATCGTTCTGGAAGAGCTAGATCGGGCCAACAGCATAATTAATGATTTCCTTTCTCTCGCACAGGATCGGATTGCCGAGAAAGAAGAATCCCAGTTGCATGATATCATCCATGAACTAAGTCCCTTGTTATGGGCTGATGCGAATCTGCGTGGTCAGAGCATTGAGCTCATGCTGGCGCATAATGTGCCGAAGTTGCATCTGAACTCAAAAGAAATCAAGCAAGTGGTACTTAATCTGGCCCGCAACGGAATGGAAGCCATGAATGAGAAGGGTGTGCTTACGCTGGAGACCCGTATGGTAGATGATAAGGTGGAATTGTGTGTGCGTGATACTGGCTCAGGCATTCCGTCAGTGAAGAAGGAGAAGCTCTTTGAACCGTTTTATACCACCAAAGCAAAGGGGACGGGGCTTGGATTATCCATGTGCCTTAGCATTGTGGAGCGACATAATGGAACCATCACCGTCGAATCGGAGGAGGGTCAGGGAACGACTTTCAAAGTGGCATTTCAGCGTTGAGCCCTAAGCATGTTTTGCCAAGGAATGAGACATAATATAGAGGAAGAAGCCTTTCCGCAGGCGGTGTCTGATCCTTGCTTTCATTGCTTAGGGATGTATAATAGGAATAGCACAAAAGACTTAATTTTTTGAAATAATAGAACATACATGTTTAAGGAGTGAAACCGAATGTCGATGTCATTTGATCAATACATGAAAGATATGGTTCAACCGATGCGGGATGAGTTGACTCGTTTGGGAATACAGGAATTGCGCACCCCTGAAGAAGTAGAAGCAAGTCTGCCGGATGCAAAAGGAACGGCTCTGGTCGTCATTAACTCCGTTTGCGGATGTGCCGCAGGTCAATGCCGTCCGGGTGTATCCCAGGCGCTGCAGAACGACATTACACCGGATCACCTGTACACGGTATTTGCCGGTCAGGACAAGGAAGCTACAGCGAAAGCACGTGAATTCTTTGCACCGTATCCTCCATCTTCACCGTCTATCGCGTTGATGAAAGACGGAGAACTCGTTCACTTTATCGAGCGTCATCAAGTGGAAGACCGTTCTGCAGAGGAAATTGCGGCTGAGCTCACGAGTGCTTTTGACCGTTACTGCCGTTAATTAGCTCAAGAGCGCCCCGCCCTTCGGATGACCGATGCCGGGGCGTTTCATTTTGGGTAGATCAGGTTATTGAACCATTCGGACCTTTCAAGATGGACATCAAATCTCATTTATTTAGAAACGGGGTGTGTGAACGATGAGTTTGCAACAACAGATCATCGCTGAATTGAAGGTTAAACCAAGCATTAATGAAGCAGAGGAAGTGCGCAAGCGCGTTGACTTTCTGAAGACGTATGTGAAAAATGCTGGTGCCAAAGGCTTGCTGATCGCGATCAGTGGCGGTATTGACAGTGCAGTGGCTGCGGCCCTTTGCAAACAAGCAACGGACGAGCTTACAGCGGAGAACAAGCAGGAGTACAAAACGCTGGGCGTGTTCCAACCTTATGGTGAACAATCGGATATCGACCACAGCTACGCTGTAGCGAAGGCATATGACCTGAAGCATGTCGTGGAAACGAACATCGAAGATGCGGTTAACGAGATCGCACTGGAAGTGGAGCAAGGCTTCAAATCCTTGGGCAGCCCACGTCATATGACTCACCAAGGCAAAGGCAATGTTAAAGCGAGAACCCGCATGGTGATGCAATATGCTCTTTCTTTTGAAGAAAACCTGCTGGTTGTAGGTACGGATCACGCGTCCGAAGCGATCACCGGCTTCTATACCAAATGGGGCGATGGCGCTGTTGATATCACGCCACTGAGCACCCTGAACAAACGTCAGGTACGCCAGCTTGCTGCCTATCTTAAGGTGCCACAGGCTATTTTGGACAAAGCTCCATCCGCAGGATTGTGGGAAGGTCAGACCGATGAGGAAGAACTGGGCATTTCGTATGAAGCGAACAGCGACTACCTTGAAGGCAAACAGATCGACCCAGCTGCACAAGAGCGTCTCGAAGCGTTCTATAAACGTACACATCACAAACGTAATGCCATTCCTGGCATTTAATATGAAATGCAGGCAAGCTATGAAAAATAGTTAAGCATGTGAACAGTAAAGAGTCACTGCATCAGGCAGCGACTCTTTTTGCTGTACCTTTATGGCTTCGTGTTACTTGCTCCATGCCTCAAGCTGACGAAGTGTTTCGGTGATCACCTGCTCCAGCTGTGGAGTCGTACCTGTGAATGGGTGAACGGTATTATAAGTGTGGTTACCTCCAGGGATCTGATGCCACGGGATATCCGGACGAGCCTGTACAAGTGCAGCTGAACCGTCACGCAGACGTTTGCCATCCTCTGTTCCCTGAATGAGCGCAACGCGCAGGGGAGAGGAGGACAACCGATCTATAATCGCATAACGTTCACGATGTTGTTCCAGGTCGTCAATGATGCACACATCGAGCGGCATTTGCTGTCCTGTTCGTCCATTAATTACATGGCTGCGGCCATGCGTACGCATCTCTTCTTTTTGTTCTGCGGTGAAGAGATCCAGGTTGGTTACACCATTCCAGGATATTACGCCAGAGATTTGATCGGAGTGATCCAATGCATAGACAAGACTTACACCTGCACCGCGGCTGTGTCCAATAAGATATACAGGTAGTCCGCCGAGTTCGGATTGTGTGGGCACATAATCAAGCACGTTTACCAAGTCAGCCAGCTCCTGACTGTACGTGTTCACTGCGAATTTTTCGAGTTCGGAAAATTGCTCTAGGTCTTCTCCAACGCCGTTATGAGAAAAATTAAAAGTCAGGACGTGATGATTCGTGCTTAGCTGCGTTGCAGCGTAAGGGAACATTCCCCAGTCTTTGAAGCCCTTGTAGCCGTGAGCCAGTATGATAACTCCTTGAGCTGTTTGCTGTGCAGGGAAAATATCTCCGCGGATGACGGCATCTCTGCCAGTAGCCAGTTCAAATGCTGTGGACATCGTTGACACATCCTTTACTGAATTGATATATAACAGTTTACCATAATTGGGATTGTGTATAGGGATAGGTGGTACTCGCTTCTGTGCGCCCCTCCTGCTACAATAGAATACGTGTTCGGATGAGTTACGGATGATAGAACCAGATAAAGATCGTTTACAGCATAAAAAGTTAAGCGGGTGAAGCGTTGATGATATATGGAATCGGAAACGACGTGCTGGAAATTGGACGAATGCGCAAGCTGCTGTCTGGTCGCCACGTTGAAGCATTTATGAACCGAATTTTAACACCTGCAGAGCGGGAGATTGCGATTCATCGGGGGAAGCGGATGACGGAGTTTGTATCCGGGCGATTCGCAGCGAAGGAAGCGGTGTCGAAGGCGTTTGGCTGCGGCATTGGTGGAATTATCGGTTTTACGGATATTGAAGTGCTGCCTGATGGCAAAGGACGCCCTGTAGCGACACTGTCCAGCCAGGCTTGGGAAAGGCTTCGATTGCCGTACGACAAGCAGTATGACATTCATTTGAGCATTACGCATCAGACGGAGCTGGCTGCGGCCTTTGCCATAGTGGAGCAGATGGAGAAGCAGATCGACGGGCCAGAACGGCAGGATTAAGAAATAACAGTAAGCAAAAACGCAAGCAAGGTAACAGGAGAGGACGGACATATGGGTTTAATGGAACAGAAACGACATTTCAGTGTGAATCTGCTGGATTGGTATATGGTTAATCGAAGGGATTTGCCATGGCGACGCCATAATAATCCTTATTTTACGTGGGTATCCGAAATTATGCTTCAGCAGACCCGGGTGGATACGGTGATCCCGTACTTCAACCGCTTTATTGCGAATTTTCCAACCGTTCGGGCGCTGGCAGAAGCACCGGAAGAAGATGTCCTGAAAAATTGGGAGGGGCTTGGTTATTATTCCCGTGCTCGCAACCTTCAGGCGGCTGCCAAACAAGTCATGGAACTGCATGGAGGAGAGATGCCGCAGGACAAGCCATCGGTCTTTGCATTAAAAGGGGTGGGCCCGTATACTGCCGGGGCCATTCTCAGCATTGCCTTCAACCAGCCGCAGCCTGCGGTGGATGGCAATGTCATGCGGGTCCTGTCCCGATACTTCCTCATCGATGAGGACATTATGAAGGGCAGCACCCGTGTGTTGATGGAAGAGCTCGCAGGAGAGCTCATTCCGGAAGGGCGGGCGCGTGATTTTAATCAGGCGCTGATGGAGCTTGGCGCGCTGGTGTGCACGCCGAAAGCGCCGCACTGCCTGACTTGCCCGGTCATGGAGCAATGTTCCGGCCGCATCGCCGGACGGGAGCTCACGCTGCCGGTCAAGACCAAAGCGAAGCCGCCGCGCCCTGAGCAGCGGCTGGTCGCGATTGTGCAGGGCCGCGGTGCTCATCGCGGCCAAGTGCTTGTGCGGCAGCGCCCAGCGACGGGCCTGTTGGCCCGCATGTGGGAGCTGCCGCATGTGCTGGGGGCGCCCGCCGCAGCAGGCAAGGCGGCGGGGCCCCTGGCGGATGAGCCGGCCATGGCTTTGCTGGCCGGCAGTCTATGGGCGGAAGGCTTCGCTGCCCGCCCGGAAGGGCTGGCTACTCATGCGGAGCATGTGTTCAGCCATATTGTGTGGAGCCTGCAGGTGTACAAGTGCACCGAGCAGGCTCAGGGCCTTGAGCTTCCGCTGATCGCGGCGGAAGCCAGAGCCGCCTACGACGCACAGGCGACTGCACAGGATAAATCCACCTCAGCACCAGCTACAACTGAGTCGGTAACGAATCACTCGGAGCAGTCTAGTTCGGGTACTCTCCAACTTTCGAACGAGCTGGACGATATGAACCTGCTGGGTGAATCGGCACAGGCGGATAACTCAAGCACACCGCTCATGCTGACAGGTAAAGGCGATGGCCTGATATATCGCTGGATCGGACCGGAAGATATGGACAAAATGGCATTCCCAAATATCTTCCTGAAGCTGATCAGCAGTTATTTTGCTGGCGCTTATGACGAAGTTAAGGATTGAGCGTAATGTTATTTGAAGTTGCTCTCTCTATAAAGCTTGATACAGCAAAAAGAGCCTGATCCGGTCGCGATGACCGAATTAGGCTCTTCTTTTATACAAACCGCCTTATTTCGCGGATGCGTAGCGTTTGTTCACTTCATCCCAGTTGATTACATTCCAGAAAGCGGCGATGTAGTCAGGACGTTTGTTTTGGTAGTTCAGGTAGTAAGCGTGCTCCCATACATCCAGACCCAGAACCGGAGTCAGACCTTCGAAGAGAGGGCTGTCTTGGTTAGGTGTGCTAGTGATGGACAATTTACCATCTTTACCTACTACGAGCCAAGCCCAACCAGAACCGAAACGAGTTGTAGCTGCTTTGGCAAAATCTTCTTTGAATTTGTCGAAGCCACCCAGTTCGCTATCGATTGCTGCTGCGATGTCGCCCGTAGGAGCGCCGCCGCCGTTAGGTCCGATGATTTCCCAGAACAAGCTGTGGTTAGCATGTCCGCCACCATTGTTGCGAACCGCTGTGCGGATGCCTTCAGGTACGCTATCAAGGTTAGCAATCAGGTCTTCCAAGCTTTTTTCTTGCAGTTCAGGAGCGCTTTCCAGAGCTGCGTTCAAGTTGGTTACATAAGTATTGTGATGGCGATCGTGGTGAATTTCCATCGTTTTTGCATCGATATGTGGTTCCAGTGCATCGTTAGCGTAAGGAAGTGCCGGTAATTGAAAAGCCATAGTGAAATACCTCCTGAGATTTTTTAAATTTTTTTAGATTAGCATTTTGCATCATTCGCATCGAATCGCTTCCGGGTACAAAATTCAGTCGAGTAGAATCATTTCGATCCAGATCTTGCTCATTGGAAGTCGCTCTTAGGAATTATGCAAATTACTAAAGGTACATATGTAATAATACCCTTGTCACTATTATTAAACCGCATTCGGGCTAATTAAGCAACATTTTTGTTTATTAAGTCCCCCGAGACATTGATACTTTCATGCGCTAGAGTTAACAAACATATTTTACCCATATTGAATATATTTATGTGATTTAAACCGACTAATAGAGAAAAAGATTAATATTCGGAATGTAAACGGTTACAATTAAGCGCTTTCAAAAGAAAATGCGTGTTTTATGGAGAAAAGTATGGTTTAATTGACGAAGAAGCAGTATTTCCTCGTTTTTTGTCATTATATGAACATTGGGTTTTTGGTAAAAAGGGAAATCCTTTTTGTAAAACCTCATCTAAGCTAACGAAAAGGGAGATTTAAGACATGCACGTTCGTTCCTTTCAGTTGAGTGATGCAAGCCAGATGACGGAGCTTCTCCAGGTTGCACTATCGGAAGAGTGTTATGAGAACACGATGGGCCCGTTTGCCCGTCAATTGTCATGGGATTCTGACCTGATCATGGTTGCGGAAGAAGAGGGAGACCTCGTCGGCGCTTTGATCGGTACGATTGATCACAACCAGGGTTGCATCTACCGTATCGCTATCCATCCAGACTATCGTCGCCGCGGAGTCGGCAAAAAACTTGTCGAGGCCATGGGACATCGTTTCCAGCAGCGTAAAGTCAGCCAAGTATGGGTGGCGGGTGATGAGCACAACAAAGTAGCCATGCCTTTGTATGAAGCTATGGGTTACGGTGCCAATCAGATTATGAGCGCTTTCCAGAATCTTAGTATTTTGTCTAAAGCTTAGTTTGTGTGTTTAAAAAAGAAATAAAAAAAAGATGTTCATTTCATATTAGGCATATCTCTTCAACGTGTAACAACGTGAGAGATGTGCCTTTCTATTTATATGCATGCTACCCACGATTATTCCCCTGTTATTTTCGTATCCTTTGAACAGCTATCCTGCAACGCATTGATCTATCAGCTAACTGTAGTGATCTTGGAGATGTTCATCCTTCCAGACGTATTGGTGCTCATAACCAATTGTTTCACTCTTGCAAATGAAGTAGAATTAAAGGGAGTATGACCGCCTTCTTTGGTACAAAATTGATAAATGAGGTGTCCCTTTGAACTCCAACATACCTTCAACGGAGCATGTGACTTCCGAGGAACGAAACGGTCCAGCAGTACCTGATCATCCGGGGAAATCCTGGATGGCTGAGCTGTGGGATTGGATGAAAACCATTGTTGTCGCTTTTGTGATTATGATGTTGCTGAATTTGTTTGTATTCAATCTGTCGATGGTCAAGGGGCAGTCCATGCAGCCGACGCTGGTCGAGCGGGACCGTCTGTTTGTGAATAAAATTGTGTATGACTTTGGAACTCCATCCCGATCGGATGTCATCGTGCTTCGTGATCCAAGCGAAGGCGTGGAGAAGAAGGATTTTCTGGTCAAACGAGTTGTGGGACTTCCGGGAGATACGATTGAAGTACGGGATCACCATCTATATGTGAACGGATTGCAACAAGCGGAGACGTATACGGACATCGAGGTTCAGGACCCTGACTTTGGACCGATTACGCTGGAACCTGATCATTACTTCGTGATGGGGGATAACCGTCATGAAGGCAAGAGCAAGGATAGCCGCGTGTTTGGAAGTGTCACATCCAGTGAAATTGTAGGCAGAGCGGAATTTATTTTCTGGCCTTTCTCGGAGATTAAGAAACTGTAAAATTATTGCAGGACAACAACTTCACATTACATTTTGCGTTAAACCATATAGAACTCAGTATCATCCTAAATACGGTATACCAGGTTGGTATATCGATATCAGCGCCTGTCCTCCCCGTTGAGGCGGGCGTTCACTATTTGCGGAATATGAGTTGGAAGAAGAGAGGGAAGAGTCATGACGAGCGTACAGACCGGTGCAGTACAGGCAGCCTCCGTATGGGAAAAGCTAAAACAGGAGATCAAGGCAGCGGGCCCCGGGCTGGGCATTGATGATATCGGATTTGCTTCGGCAGAGCCGTTTGTAACGCTAAAATCCATACTGGAACAGCATCGGGCTAACGGGTATGAGTCCGGATTTGAAGAGTCTGATCTTGAGAAAAGGGTTCGTCCCGAGTTGAAGGATGGTGAACCGGCTTCACTTATTGCGATAGCTGTGGCGTACCCATCGAAGATGGTGAACCCGCCGAAGTCGGAGCCAGGGGCTTATCGGGGGATTTTTGCCCGTTCCGCGTGGGGTCAGGATTATCACCAGGTTTTGCGTACAGCGATGGACAAGCTGGTGAATTTTATACGTGAACGCGTACCTGAAGCCATGATCGAAAGTATGGTAGATACGGGAGCATTGGTGGATCGTGCCGTCTCCCAGCGCGCAGGGATTGGTTTTAGCGCCAAGAACTGTGCCATTATATCGCCCAAATTCGGTTCGTGGATCTTTCTCGGCGAACTGGTGACGAATATTCCGTTTCAGCCGGATACACCGGTGACCGAGGACTGTGGTGAATGTACGAAGTGTATTGATGCCTGTCCGACAGGAGCACTGGTGGGGCCGGGACAACTGAATGCACAGCGCTGCATTTCGTTTGTGACCCAGACAAAAGGGTTCGTTGATGAAGAGTTTATGCTGAAAATTGGAAACCGTCTGTACGGTTGTGATACGTGTCAGATTGTCTGTCCGAAGAATCGAGGAAAAAACTGGGATCATCATCCCGAATTTCATCCCGATCCTGAGATTGTCAAGCCTTTACTGCTGCCATTACTGGATATTGGTAACCGTGAATTCAAGGAGCGTTTCGGCCAAAGTTCCGCTGCCTGGCGGGGCAAGAAGCCGATTCAACGCAACGCCGTAATTGGGCTGGGCAATTTCAAAGACAAAAGCGCTGTACCGAAGCTGACGGAGGTACTGAAGCGTGATCCGCGTCCCGAGTTGCGGGGAACCGCAGCCTGGGCGCTTAGCAGAATTGGAGGAGAAGACGCAATGAGAGCAATTGGGGAAGCTGCCGCTAACGAACAAGATGGGAACGTACTAAGCATGCTGCAGAAGGCCAAGGAAAAACTGAGTTCTTCCGAAACCTTACCCGATAAGCCACAGACTGGGCAACAAGTGAGCAATCAGCAGCCAGAGGAACAAAATAACCAGCACAATTCATTACAGTCTTTACAGCAGGATCTGAAAGTGGAAATGGCGTCTGAACAGGGTGGTGAGCAGTCAGCACATCCTGCCAAACTGGAAGCCGCAGCGTGGAAACCTTCGGCTGTAACCGGCCTTCATGGCACGCCAGTGTATTATGATGAGGTACTAACACCGATCGGTACACTTACGTTATGTGCTACGGATAAAGGGCTTTGTCATATTGATTTTGGGGCGTTTCATGTGCGCGAAGCGCATCTGCAACAATGGGCACGTACCTGGATTGGCGAATATCGATATGAGAAAAATGAAGAGAAGCTGCGTGAAGCTGCACAGCAGTTGAAGCAGTATTTTGCAGGAGAACGCAAAGCATTTGAACTGAAGCTGGATTTGCTTGGAACACCATTCCAGCTACAAGTATGGCAAGTCCTGTCCGATATATCTTATGAAGAGGTCTCATCACACCAACAGGTTGCGGAAATCATCGGCAGGCCCAAAGCAGTTCGGGCAGTTCTGGATGCCATTAGCAAGAATCCAATTCCGATCATTATTCCCTGTCACCGCATCAGCGGTAAAGACGGAACCCTGGTGGGTTATGTAGGCGGTCTGCAAACCAAAGAGCAATTGCTCACATTGGAGCAGCAATCGTAAGAGCGGGGGACGTTCATGAAGTATGTAAACGTGGAGAGTGTGGAAGCGGGGGAGCTTCTGGGCAAAACAGTATATTCCAGTAACGGTACGGTATTGCTGTCTGCCGGAGTCCAGCTCACCGTCTTTATGGTTAATACGCTGAAGCGTATTGGCGTGACCATGCTGTACATCCAGGATGAAGCGTATAAAGATGTGGATACAGAAGATATTCTGGATGAAGCCACAAAAAAGGCCGTTATTAATGAAATGAGCATGACGCTTGAAGCTGTTCGTTCCGGGAAGGATTGGAGCCCAAAGAAGGTCGCAATCAGCATCGACAAGCTGCTAAACGATGTGTTGAACGGGCGTGAACTGCTTGTACAGCTGACCGATATTCGGACAAAAGATAATGCTCAGTATGTTCATGCAATGAATGTATGCTTACTTTCGTCGGTTATTGGATTGAATCTGGGGCTTAACTATGTGCAGCTCAAGGATCTCGCAATCGGAGCTTTGCTGCATGATATCGGCAAAGTTGGCGAAGCGCCCGGCAGTGGTTCGGCAGCGAATGCTTCCTTGCACCACACGTGGAAAGGATTCGAGCTGATCAAGTCGAAACGGGAGTTCAATCTGCTCGTTGCACATACGGCTCTGCAGCATCATGAGCATATGGACGGTACCGGGTTGCCCAGAGGGATGAAGGGAAAGGACATCCATCTGTTCGCCAGAATCGTTGGTGCGGCTAACATGTATGATAATCTGATCAATGGGTTATCGGATCGAAGTCTCCTGCCTCATGAAGCTTGCGAAGAGATGATGGCGATGTCCGGCACGAAGCTGGACCGTGATATTCTAATTGAATTCAATCGCAGTGTGTCTGTGTACCCGAATGGAACTGCAGTCCGATTGTCTACCAAAGAGACTGGAGTCATTGTGCGTCAGCATCGGGGTTTGCCAGGTAGACCGGTAATCAGGGTGGCACGTGGCAGTACGCGTTATTCTCTGGATGTGGTTGAAATCGATCTGGCTCAGCATACAACCGTTTTCATAGAGGCGGTCCTGATGTAGCCAAACGGATGCTTCCGAGAATGTTTATTGAACGTTTTCTATCCGTTTACGGGAGAACAAATTCAGCTAGTAGCTGGAAAATCCGTTTGCTCAAGGCGTGCGGAAATGCTATGATACTTTCAGGAAATCCGGTCCGTGGCATGTTTACATCCTGCACGTATAACTTCATGTGATGACACGGAACATCAGGCTTTTTAGATTGCATACAGAGGTGTCTAAGAGATGGAGATAGCAATACCGATTATTACATTAATTGTTGGTCTGGTTGGAGGATTTTTCATCGGGGTGTTCTACCTGCGTAAACAGCTCGAGAAAATGCAAAGTAATCCGGACATGCTTCAGAAAATGGCGAAGCAGATGGGTTATAACCTCAATGGCAAGCAAATGCAGCGTGCTCAGCAGATGATGAAGAACCAGCAGCCGGGCGTGAAACAGCCGCAGCCGCAACAACATCCTGCGCGTAAAAACTCGGGCCGCCGAAAATAATAGCAGTGTGTGGTAGCTGCTTACAGCATGTGGTTCGAAAGGAGGCGTTCGGCAGTGGCTGGCGTTAAAGATTATGTTAATACGAAAGTAACCGACAATCGGGAGAAGATTGAGTATCACATTGGGCAGATCTTGAACTTGATCGGTGAGGATACAACGCGGGAAGGGCTGCTTGAAACGCCTGCACGCGTAACCCGGATGTATGAAGAAATTTTTGGTGGGTATGAAGTAGACCCGCGCGAGGTGCTCGGGGTTACTTTTAACGAGAATCATGAAGAATTGGTCATTGTGAAAGACATTGTCTATTATAGCCAGTGTGAACATCATATGGCGCCTTTCTTCGGCAAGGTACACATCGGTTATGTCCCCAGTGGCAAGATCGTTGGTTTGAGCAAAATGGCCCGTCTTGTTGAAGCGGTTACCCGCCGCCTACAGGTTCAGGAGCGCATTACTTCACAGATTGCCGATATTCTGACTGAAGCAGTAGAGCCGAATGGTGTCATGGTCGTTGTGGAAGGCGAGCATTTGTGCATGTGTTCCCGCGGCGTGAAGAAACCGGGCAGTAAGACGGTAACGTCTGCTGTACGTGGTTCTTTCCGTGACAATCCGGCACAACGTGCCGAGTTCCTGTCACTCGTGAAAGATTAAGATCTGACAAGTCCATTCGTTGGACAAGCCAGGCGCATTCGGAATTGTTATAGATAAGCCGTGTTCCCTGGGGAACCGGCTTATTTATATATCGCATTTTCAATTACACCAGATGATACATATGCAATACCTGATGATGTCTACTTTGTAACGACATGAAATCATCCAGATTAGTTCAGTCGGAGGCTATCTTATATGAGTGTATCGTCCAATTCAGATCAACCCGAACTTCCGGGAGAGCAACGCCAGATAAAGAATAAGAATGATCTTTCTTTACGCCTGCAGATCTGGGAAACACCGCTGCTGAAGCACGGGAGCAGTGTGCTTGAAGCATTCGCCTGGGAAGAAGTGATGTGCCGCCGAGTAGGGGAGGGGCATCTGCCTGTCGCGCATATTTGGCGGCATCCAGCTGCCTTTGTAGCGGGTCTGCGTGATCGGAAGCTGCCACAGGCGGTTGAAGCGATGGAACAGATTAGAAGCCAAGGGACAGCGGTCTGTGTCCGACCTTCTGGTGGTGCTGCTGTTCCCCTGAATCCGGGGGTAGTCAATGTGTCGTTGATTTTACCCAATCCCGGACGTGCAATTAATATTCATGATGATTTTCGAGAGATGGCCTCACTGATCGCTGAATCGTTAACGCCATGGTCGAGTCAGGCTCAGACGGGTGAGATTGAAGGTGCATTCTGTCCGGGAGATTACGATGTCAGTGTGCGTGGACTGAAATTCTGTGGTATTGCCCAGCGAAGACAGGCCAAGGCGTATATCATCACTGCCTTTATCATCGTGGAAGGACAAGGAGATCAACTCGCAGCAGACGTAAGCAAGTTCTATCAGAACGCAGCAGGCGGCACCAGTGAAGGGTATCCCGATGTTCGCCCCGGAACGATGGCGAGCTTGCAGGAACTGGCAGGGGTCCCTTCTACGGCAGCGTATACCGCTTCATGGGTACGCACGCTGCGTAACCGCTATCCTCTGGCGGAGACAAGTCGAGTGTTGACTGTAGATCGGGAAGCCGTCAGACGAACGGCCGAGCAGATGAAGCTGCGCTACGATTAGTATCACAAGCTTGGACTTGGATTTGGGTAATAGAGATGATATGATGTGATTTCGGAAGGAGAGTGTTAGGATGGAAACATTGAGATATACGTACGTATATGAGGTTGTATCTACAGGCGAAAAGTCTGAGTTCAGCCAAATGGCAACAAGCAAGGAAGAGGCCGCAGCGCTTATCGTTGCACGTATTGCCGATCTGGAGTTTACAGAGGAGAACGATATCAAGCTGGGCGATTTGATCGCCATTAGCAAACAGGTTGGCGACAATTATGTTGCGTGTGAGGGTTGTGCTTCTTAGTGGTGGTTGTACCCATAGAGTATCTCAATACAAGCAAGTCTTCTTGAATCAAGAGGCTTGCTTTTTTTGTAGTTTAATTGAAAGAGATATCTTTCAGTTATTTAGCGTTTCAGTTGAATGGAGGATAGGCGCTCATGAGTCTCTATTTTTTTGCTGAATAGATGTTAGATTATGTTTTGTTTAAAATAATCGATGCTTCCAATTAACATTGAACGATTTTATTTGATTCTTGGGTGCGATTGACAATAATAGATTGCATATGTAGCATTTGAATAGTACCAACCAACATAACTAACGGAGGGATTTTCCATGGCTAAAGTAAACGTAGGCGAAGAGAATGCTCAACCCATTGAACTGTATTACGAAGATCATGGCGAGGGGAAACCCATCATCCTTATTCATGGCTGGCCATTGAGTGGACGATCCTGGGAGAAGCAAGTACCTGCCCTGATTGAAGCGGGCTACCGCGTTATCACGTATGACCGTCGTGGTTTTGGTCAGTCTTCCCAACCTTGGAATGGTTATGACTATGATACATTTGCTTCTGATTTACATAAATTGATTTTACACCTCGATTTGCGTGATGCCACACTGGTCGGTTTCTCCATGGGAGGCGGCGAAGTGGCTCGCTATATCGGAACATATGGAACAGAACGGGTTTCCAAAGCTGTATTTGCAGGTGCTGTGCCTCCTTACCTGTATAAGTCCGAGGACAACCCACAGGGAGGATTGGATGATGCAACGATTGCAGAATTCCAAAATGGGGTTAAGGGAGATCGTATAGCCTTTTTGGATGGATTTACGATTAACTTTTTCGCAGCAGGAGATCGTACAGATCTGGTGAGCGAACCGTTCCGTCAATATAACCGGGATATCGCTGTTCTGGCATCACCAAAGGGTACTCTGGATTGCATCGCTGCCTTTGCTCTTACCGATTTCCGTCAGGACCTGGAGAAATTCGATATTCCGACGCTGGTTATTCATGGTGATTCCGATGCCGTTGTGCCGCTTGAAGTCAGTGGACAACGTACACATGAAGCCATCCCTGGCAGTCGCCTTGTTGTTGTAGAGGGTGGACCGCATGGCTTTAATGCGACACATCCTGAAGCCTTTAATGCAGCGTTGATCGAGTTTTTGCAGGACTAAGCATTAATTAAGATTGCTTATAAAACCAAATGAAACGCAAAAAAGCAGGACAACCTTTCAGAAGTAGGGTGTCCTGCTTTTTCAACTATTAAAGAACTTCGACTGAATCATATTGTTCACGGGCAATCCTGGTTGCATCTACCATGTTTCGCAAGGAGGCGACCGTTTCTTCACGCCCACGGGTTTTCAGGCCGCAATCCGGGTTAATCCAGAACAGGTTGGAATCAAGTACACGCAAGGCATCCGAATGTTCAATTCTCAATAGGGCGGCCACAACAGCTTGCGTGCAGTTTCATAGCGTTCCGCAACGGCAGGCCAGTACAGAACATTCCACCAGTCCTCGATATATTTTTTGCGTTCGTTCTGGTGTTTCAGGTAGTAGGCATGCTCCCATACATCGAGTGGAAGAAGTGGGACGATATCGGATTGGGACAGGTTCTGGTGTTTCTCCGCCTGCAAAATTTCCAATCTATGCGCCCGAGGGCTCCAGACAAGCATGGCCCAACCACTGCCTTCCACTTTGTTCGCGGCCTCGGTGAATTGATTTTTGAACGCTTCATAGCTTCCGAAATCTCGCTTGATCTGTTCTGCGAGCATGCCCGAAGGTTTGCCGCCACCCTTGGGATTCATAATCGTCCAGAAGATCGTATGCAGGTAATGGCCTGCACCATTAAAGGCGAGTTCCCGTTCCCAATGTTTGACGAGTTCGAAATTATTCTTTTTCCGTGATTCCGCCAGTTTTTTCTCCGCTATATTCAGTCCATCCACGTAGGATTGATGGTGTTTGTCATGGTGTATACGCATCGTCATCTCGTCAATATGTGGTTCCAGCGCGTTGTAGGCATAGGGTAGGGGCGGAAGTGTATGTCCACCAATGGGCACAGGTTTCTCCTTGATCGGTGCTGTAGCGGAGGTTGAGGGACCATCTGTCACGCCTGCAGAAGGTGATTGAACGGCGGCTGATGACTGCATCTGTGCCGAAGGAGAGGGCGTGTTCGCTTTTACAACAGTGGGAGGAGGGCCTTCCACAGCTTCGCGATCTGACCATTCTAATACAGAGTTTGAGGATTCATTGGAGCTAGGGATGACGATATGTTCTGATGTTTGAAGGAGCTTCTCCAGTGAGAAAGGCTGATCAGACGCCGAGTCCCGCATCACTCCAGGCTGACACAGGGTATTGAGCACACCAAGGAAATATTCGGATTCGCGTATGAAATGCAGAATGACGACTTCAGCCAGAGGCAGGGATTGCACCGCAGCACTTTGCTCCAGCAGGACGTACAGCTGTCTGATAAACTCCCGCGATTGCGAGCATGCAGCAGAGACCAGCTGTTCAATACAGCGGATCATATAGGGAGCAGGAGGGTGGGTTCCCGGCAGTAGCTGTTTCAGTAGCTGATTCGCCACTCTCTCACTATGCTCAAAGGTAGCCTCCCATTCCTCAAGTAGCTTGACATAAGAGGGCTCAAGATCAGGGACCAGTGCACGAATGACGATTGTATGTTCTTTCTCCTGCTCCTTCCAGAAGCGTATCTCCTCCAGGATCCGCAGAGGTAGCAGATGTCCATATCCATACCAGTTCATATAAGGTGAACCTCCATTCAGATGAATTCCAATTCAAATGGTAGCCTTAGGTCGCCCGGGTTCGCTCAACATGAGATATACAAGCTAAAGCAGTCTTTGATTGCGTCCCAAAAGTATATTCTTCCGCCATGTTGTCCTATGTGTACACAAAAAAAGAGCCCCAAAGGGGCTCTTGAATGCCGGAGCATGACTATTCTCCGGTAGGGGTATCTTCCACAACATCGCTGCTTGTCTTCGTCACATGACTGAGGAACAGTGAGACACGACGCAGGTATTCCTTCGGATGCTCCCTGAAGATCAGCTCATGATGTGCACCTTCCACAATCCATTCTTCCGAGTAAGGATTGGTCTGGTTGGCGGCGAGTAGTTCAGCAATCGGATAAGGGGCCTTTTCATCCTCGGTACCATGGATGAAGAAAATCGGGAACGGATAATCTTTCTTTTTCACCTCTTGATAAGGAATCTGCTGTAATCCGGTTCCATTCAGAATCGGGAACAACAGGTTCATAATCTGCAGTGTGGGCTGACGCGGGAGATCAATCTGATTATGAATGTTGTGGTACAGCGTATCCGGTTCGAGCAGGAATGAGCTGTCCAGAATCATCGCGTCCACGTCCTCGGTCACAAGTCCAGTCTGTAAAGCCGTTCCGGCCCCCATGGAGAAGCCCCAAACCACAATTTCCTCGGCTCCGCGCTGTTTAGCCAGTTGGATGGCTCCGAGTAATTGCTGGGATTCTGCTTTTCCGCCTGTAGCTACAGCTTTGTTCACCTGTGAGGCGAATCCGTAATCAAACATGACCACGTTGAAGCCTTGCTGGTGAGCGTAGTGCGCCAGATCATACATCGGCACCCATGTTTCCTCGCGATTTGCGCCGTACCCATGACTGAAGATGATCGTTTTGTTCGCATTCTTATCAGCTGGAATATACCATCCCTGCATCGTTCGGCTGCCATCTGCTGCCGGGAACGTGATGTCTTCGTACTTGATGTTCTTGGCCTGCATGGGGTTGGAGAAGACAGGCGCTACGGTTGGATTGGATAGTACCCACGCAATATAACCGTGTAGTGCAATAAAACAAAAGAGCAGAAAAAATACAACGGAGAGCAACAACGCCACGACAATATGTTTGAACCGGATCAGCCTCGGTGATAACGAAGAAGGCATATCGGTCAATTTCGTTTGCAGCGGGGCTTCGCTCTGGGATGTCGGATACATGATTGCCCCTCCTTTTAAAATCAATGAAGATAACAACGAGACGCACAGAGCGGATAAAAGGTATATATGCAAAAGGCTCATGAGCAAAATCTTAACTTAATATATCTTTATCGTATGTTCCAATATGATCAAAGTCAATTGATTGGAGGCATTTGTTACGCAATTGTTATATAGTTCTAAAGATATATGGCTAACATTTCCTAAGGGTGCAAATTACAGGGGATTTAGACTTATAAAAAGAAAAATAATTACACATTCATATATTCCCTATTGGCGCTTTTTGGTTTACAGATGAGACCGTTTCTCATATAATTTATGTAACCAAGTTTCATGTGATGAAACATGAGGAGGGCATTATGCCATGGAAGACCGTAAGTTAACCGTCCGGGCTGTAGAACGGGCGCTGGATATATTATTATGTTTTACAACACGCAGTGATCTGGGACTGACTGAAATCGCCAGTCAGATCGGTCTGCATAAAAGTACAGTGCATCGTCTGATGGCTACACTGGAGGATAGAGGATTTGTCATCCGGGATGCAGCGACCGAGAAGTATCGACTTGGCATACGGATTTGGGAGCTGTCTGCCCATATGTCACGTAGCGATGACCCGGCCATTCTGCTTCTTCCTGCGATGGAGCGGTTGAGGGATCGACTGGGCGAGACGGTGAGTTTATACCTGCGTGATGGCGGTGAGCGGATTCGGATTCAGGCGGTGCAGAGTGATCAGGCAATTCGCCGCGTGGCTCCGGTTGGTGTCCGACTCCCACTATCGGTGGGTGCATCGAGCAAGGTGCTCATGGCATTTGCCACCGAAGAGGATCGGGAAGAGCTGATGAATGGGTCGGAGTGGCCGGTATTCATTGATCCCGAAATGTTTTTGGCGCAGATGAAGGACATTAGGGAGAATGGATATGCGACAAGTTATGAGGAGCGTGAGCCGGGAGCTGCTGCGGTTTCTGTACCCATCATGGACCGAAAAGGCAACATTGCTGCGGCCTTGTCAGTGTCCGGCCCTGTTAGCCGGTTGTCTCAGGAGACGTTGCATGAATACGCACCTGTGCTGAAGGAAGCAGCCACGCAAATGGGGCTTATGTTATCCTAATCTTTAAATTTGGCATATAAAGGTTGTTTTTCTGGTCCGGTTGAGCTACTCTGTAATGGATGGCCCAGGGGGGCCAGTTTAATCTAATATGAACTGCGGCATACAAGTCGCAACTTGTTAACGTTACTGGGGGAGTCCGAATTGTCCGGACTGAGACGGAATCGCATGAGATTCCGGACCCTTTGCACCTGATCTGGATCATACCAGCGTAGGGAAGTAATCGGCGATACGACCACGAACACCACATAATGTGACTTATGAATGGACTCCGCTATGGAGCCTGGATAAGGTGCATTAGTGGTGATGGACATAAGCCGGTTCCTTCGGGAACCGGCTTTTTTATATACAGGAAACAGGCGGAAGCGGATGTCAGCTGCTTTGCTTTTGGACAAAGTGACGGGTGGAGTTACCAGAGCTGGATAGATAAAGTTTGCCTCAACTGCCGATGTTACCTGTAATGAGATGTCCTTATCTTCTGACGTATAATCGCTCTTTCTTTTCTGGGTTGTGCATGATTTGGGACGGGGCGTAAGCAAGCAAACCAAACCAAGCGATCAATAATGAGGAGGAGAAAAGAACGATGAGTACAGGAGAACAAACCATAGGACAAGACAAGCAGGATCAGCAGTTGGAAAAGGAAACCGGGGCGGCCGGACGGGTTCAGCCCTTCCCGGGCAGCCGCAAAGTATACATTCAGGGCTCACGACCGGATATCGCTGTACCAGAGCGTGAGATTGCCCTTCATGACACGAATACTCCCCAAGGGGTGGAGCATAATGCGCCGCTGCGTGTCTACGATACGAGCGGACCGATGACCGATCCCGAATTTCATGCCGATATTCGGGTAGGGTTGCCGGCGCTCCGTACCCGCTGGATTACGGAGCGAGGAGACGTTGAAGCATACCAGGGACGAACGGTTAAACCGGAAGACAACGGACTGAAACCGGGAGGAAGAAAAGCGGGAGCCGAGGAGTATCCAGGCTTGCGTGGCAAGCCGTTACGGGGACAAGCAGGACGCTGTGTAACCCAGATGCACTATGCCCGGCAGGGGATCATTACGCCAGAGATGGAGTTCGCCGCTATTCGCGAGAGTGTGGAACCGGAATTTGTGCGGCAGGAGATCGCAAGTGGTCGAGCGATCTTACCGTCAAACATCAATCACCCTGAGAGTGAGCCGATGCTGATTGGGCGTCATTTTCACGTAAAGATCAACGCTAACATCGGTAACTCTGCTGTATCTTCCTCCATTGAGGAAGAGGTGGAGAAGATGACCTGGGCCGTACGCTGGGGGTCGGATACGGTGATGGATCTTTCCACAGGCAAGGACATCCATACCACCCGAGAATGGATTATTCGCAATTCGCCTGTACCGATCGGCACGGTGCCGCTCTATCAGGCGCTGGAGAAGGTGAATGGCGAAGCCGAGGCGCTGACCTGGGAGTTGTATCGTGATACGCTCATTGAGCAGGCGGAGCAGGGTGTAGACTACTTTACAATCCATGCAGGCGTACTACTGCGTTACATCCCCATGACAGCCAAACGGATGACGGGCATTGTGTCACGCGGCGGGTCCATTATGGCAGCATGGTGCCTTGCGCATCATCAGGAGAATTTTTTGTACACCCATTTTGAAGAAATCTGCGAGATTATGAAAAGGTATGACGTAGCGTTCTCTCTCGGAGATGGACTGCGTCCAGGGAGCATCTACGATGCCAATGACGAAGCTCAGATGGCAGAATTGGCTACACTCGGGGAACTCACGCAGATTGCGTGGAAGCATGATGTACAGGTCATGATCGAAGGTCCTGGGCATGTACCGATGCACAAGATTAAGGAGAATGTCGATCTGCAAATGGAGATTTGCAAAGAGGCGCCGTTCTATACGCTGGGGCCGCTGACAACCGATATTGCACCGGGATACGATCACATTACCTCAGCCATTGGGGCGGCAATGATTGGTTGGTTCGGTACGTCCATGCTTTGTTACGTTACGCCAAAAGAACATCTGGGCCTGCCCAACAAGGATGATGTGCGCGAAGGCGTCATCGCCTACAAAATCGCTGCTCATGCCGCTGATCTGGCGAAAGGCCATCCACGCGCGCAGCGCCGGGATGATGCCCTGTCCAAAGCGCGCTTCGAGTTCCGCTGGCGGGACCAGTTTAACCTGTCGTTGGACCCGGAACGTGCGCTTTCCTACCATGATGAGACGTTGCCAGCAGAAGGGGCCAAAGAAGCCCATTTTTGCTCCATGTGCGGGCCGAAGTTCTGCAGTATGCGGATTACGCAGGATATACGTGCTTTTGCCGCGGACAAAGGATTGTCTGAGACTGAGGCTGTAACTGCGGGCATGCAGGAAAAGGCCGAGGAATATCGGACGCGATCGTAAGCGTTATTAAAGCGCAATCTGGGCTGCCTGAAATAGTGCAAAAGCCGTTCCTCTCTGTGATCGTGGAGAAGAACCGTTTTGCTTAGTGGTGTATTGTATGTGCTTTATCTAAAAGACAAGTATCCATACAACATATTTTTATCAGCTTTAGGTTGAATGTCTCACAGATGTTTAATAAAATGAATATAAGTAAAAAACAAATAAGAGTAGCCAGGCCAATGGCTACTCCTGCACAGCATTTGCGGTAGGTATTCCTCCGAGTGCAGCAAGTTCAGATGAAGTGACCCGTCAGGCCGTCAACCTGTGGCGGGTCACTTCTTTTTACGATCGATGTATGTCAGGAGCGCAATAATTAACATTGCGAACACGATTACGTCGTTGAAAGAGAAGTTCATAGGATCACCCCCCCCCACTGGAGGCAAGCCTATTTCCCACCACAAATTGGCAGTACAAAACGATTATACCATTTGAAATGCTCTTATTCGAGAGCATTTTTATTTTGTAAAAGGGGACCTATTTAGTGTTGTCTATATGCATTTTGTGATCGTGCTGCATCTCTTCAAAGCCGCCACTACCGCCGAGTTATGCCCAAATTCTTCTCCAAATACGCCGCAAGTGATGTCAGCGGACTATAAATCGCAATACCTGTGTCTGCGGTGACACGCGCCGCTGCTGGGGCCATAGATAACTGAGCGGCTATTACCGTTTTATTAGGGAACTGCCCAGCAACCTGCTGTAATCCTGCGCTCACCGCCGCTAGATAGCCTTCCTTATCGCCTCGCATAATTAGCTCAAATGTCCCTGGGATCAATACCTCTTCGATCCCTGCGGTTGCTGCCTCTGGTTGCTGTCCAGGCTCTTCATCTTGCTGCTGCAAAGCCTGATTCACCCGCGCCATCGTTCCTTCAACGGTTGCGGGGTTCGTAAACGCCAGTATGTATTTACCAGGATTCTGCCGCATCTCCTGCATCAACGGATCATCAATGCCGATTACAGGGATTGAAACTTGCTGTGATTCCTGTTCAAGTACCGCTGCAAACAGGGTACAGGTGACAAGGATGGCATCCGCATGACAGTGCGCGATCCATTGTAACGTCTGTGATACTTTCTCATGCGTAACTTCCTCGGTGAAATCAGCATCATGTTTGAGGCGATCCAGACCCGGATCGACATAGTGTACAAGTTCAACCTCATAAGGAGCAAGTGCTTCTTCAATCAGTGCAATGTTGGAATAGTGAGCGTGAAAACAGCCGATGGTGATCATCATACTTTCCTCCTGAAATGAAATATGTCTCAATACAGTGCCGTAGATATTTAACCCATTATAGAGATATGACAATAGACTGTACATATGTAAGATGCTGATGTAACAAGAATTAAAATAAAAACGCGAATAACCGCTCATCCACATCATTGCGGAAGAACGGTGAACACCACGCAAACAGGTCTGGACTCGCTTCTCATTTCATTTATCGCAACGCAGGGGAAGCATTCTTTTTCGCCATTTTTTGCTGTAAAATTTCATGAAAGGATAGACCTTGAGTGTTCTCATTCTCCTTTTTGGGAGCAGTGGTCGCCGTGTTGCGCGGATATTGGTGATTGTACGGGATCATTTGCTGAATAGGCATGCGGATCATCTTGGTTCCTCCTTTAATGCATTTTCGATATGCATATATGATTTTTGAATGATATGTATTGGACAGATCATCGTCCTTGTTACGCAAATAGGTACAAGTGACTTGTTAGACGAAATAGGCAAGGTATGGCGTAATTCCAATTGGATTGTAGTGATTTTACCCCGTTTTCAGGAGATGTAAACGTTTTTAGGGAAATTCAGGAGTAAAGGACTGCATATGTGAGGTTTGGTGTGGGAGGATGGAATCGGTTATTAAGTGAATAGTCCTAATTTTAAGGTATTCAATGGTACCGAAAATAAGACATATTGTATGGTTGAATAGGTAGGGTACATGCTAGCTAACTTGGTACCATGGTCGGGTTGTCGGGTTCATAACAGGGAAATTTTCGACGAATGGAACAATTAGAAACGCCAAAAAGCCGCCAGAAAACCTGGCAGCCTAACCTTATTTTGCATAAGTCAAGGAGACATCTTCAATCAGCCAGATATAGATCAAAACAGACCAATTTGGCTAAAGCTTGCTCAAAAAGCGTCCAAGATTGCAATCATGCAAAAAACGGGGCATATGGAAAGTGGAAGCGGGAACCAGCATGAATGAATCATAATTACTTTTTCTTATATTTCATGGCGAACAGCGATATACAGATCCACTTGTACGTTCTCAGGGTCCAGGCTTCGCTCGTCATAGAGTTCGAAATCTCCGGTAAATGTACGATCGCTCTGATTATTCCAGGCCCAAACCACACCCCAGGCTTCGCCAACGACTTCGGCCATCGGCCCCTTTCTGGAGGTGAATACTGCATACGTTGCAGGTGGCAGCTCAACGGAATGGATACCCGCAGGCAATGATTCGTTCGGACTCACCTCATGGCCCACCAGTATGGTGTATTCGCCGTTTATTCCATCTGTATAATCCGTGTAACAGCCATAACGGACGGCTTCGGGAGCTGGCAGGTGATCCGAGGCGAAGTAGCTGTTCCAGAGGCCCTGAATGCAGCCTTTGCCGCTGATCTCCATGGCGTTGGTCGTTCTTGCAGAAATACCTGCAAGGCGTTTTCCTGGAAGCGTCACATACCGAACGGGCTGGGCAGAGAACGCTTTATCTTGAGTTACCTGACCCGGATTAGCGAAAGAAGCTGAGCTCTCCGCCAGAGACTCTGCATTTTGATCAGCTGTAGTCGTGCGCCATCTTTTCAAAAAAGGAAGCTGGTTGCGCAGCATCGCCCTTGCTGATTCCTCGTCCATACCTTCTTGGTGGAGAATGGCAGTGCACTTTTCAAGCATGCCCTCCAACGTAAGATTGGGCTGCTCGAATTTGCCTTCTTGGTAACAATGGATACAGTATTCGCGAGTTGTACTTCCATCTGCTTCCGTTCCGAATTGGGCAGGGGCAGTTAGCGGCATTCCGCAGCTTTGGCATACAGTGACGTTCATTAATAAAATCCTCCTCGTTATGTGCAGCTTGAATATAGTTAAAGTATAACGAAGGGAACTAGACAACTGTCTGTCAGGTTTGAGGCGGAGCTTTATAATTTTGCACAATTTGTTCAGCAATACGGCAAATTTCTTCACGAATATGCAGAGGTTCCAGTACTTCAGCATCCGCGCCAAAGCCCAGAATGAATCCGTACAACCAGTTGTCCTCTGGAAACGCAACCTGGCTAATATAATATCCAACCCCATCAGGGATGACATTCTCGACACCGAACCACTCTTCCGCGACATGACGGACACGTGGGTGGAATCTCAGCGTGAGTGCAGCCTTATTGTCTGGACTCACCCATTCCTGCTGCCAGGGTCTATCCTGTGCGGTGATCGGCTTGCGTTCGAAGTTCCCTTGAGCAAGAGCGACATCTTGCATGCGCACGAGCTTGAACATGCGGAACTGATTGCGTTCATGGCAGAAGGCGTACAGGTACCAGGAATGTTTTTTGAGTACTAGGGTGTGCGGATCGGTCGTTCGATGGGTCTGGGTACCCTCGGCATTGCAATAGGTAAACGTGATTGGACGTAGCTGATCCAGCCCCTGTTCGATGGTTTGCAGTTTAATTTGCAGAGATTCGGGATGTATCCACATCGAATAATCAACAATGAAGCGGTTGGTATTGGCCTGGAAATCGCCATTCTTGGCTTTGGGAACGATGCTGCTGAGTTTCTCCATTAATAGATCAAGAGCCACATTGGCATGGGAGGTGGAGACACTGCGCAGCGCTGTGACAATGGAAGCCAGATCTTTGTCGGTCAGAATGTTGCGGTCAAGCCGATAGCCCTCTGCAAGGCCAATCCCACCGCTTGCGCCCTGATAGGTGACGACAGGAATACCCGCTTGTCCCAGCGTGTCTATATCCCGGTAAATGGTACGGATGGATACTTCAAACGTATCCGCCAGATCCTTGGCCTGTATCCGGCCATGATTGATCAACAGTACAACGATGGCTAATAAACGATCCAGTTTCATATATTAGATTCCTTTCAATCATTTCGATCTATATCTTATTTATTGGAAAAATTCGCTCTTTGGATTTATGCAAATGGCTCAGTTATAAATTGGACTCAGATGTGTTATATTGTTGAGCATCACATATAGGAGAGGAATAAGCAATGAAGCGTATTACGATTTTGATCGCAGATGATGAAGTTGAGATCGCTGATCTGGTTGCGTTGCACTTGCAAAAAGAAGGATATCACATCATCAAGGCATATGATGGGAAGGCGGCGGTTCAAGCCGTTCAGACCCAAGCGATAGATTTGGCCATTCTGGATATTATGATGCCGGGTATGGATGGGTATGAGGTGACCCGCAAGATTCGGGAGCAATACCATCTGCCTATCATTTTTCTGAGTGCCAAAACCTCGGACATGGATAAAATCACCGGGCTTGTGATGGGCGCGGACGATTACATGACCAAGCCATTTAACCCGATGGAACTGGTTGCCCGGGTGAATTCACAACTGCGCCGTTCCCTTCAATTCAGCCAGTCTGCATCGGTCCAGCGCTCCATTCTGGAGAAAGGCGGGCTTATCATATCTCCAGATCAGCATAGCGTCACCCTATACGGCAAGCCGGTAGAACTAACACCGAAGGAATTTGACATCCTGTATCTGCTCGCGAGTCATCCCAAACAAGTGTTCAGTGCGGAGAGTCTCTTCGAACAGGTGTGGGGAGAGGCTTATTATGAGAGCGGTAATACCGTTATGGTTCATATTCGGACCCTGCGCAAGAAGCTTGGGGAAGATGTGGACAAGAACAAGTTTATCAAAACCATCTGGGGTGTGGGGTACACGTTTAATGAATAAACGTAGAAGTTTTCGAACGACCATGATTCTGTTGCTTGGTTTAAGTATGTCTGCATCCGGCGCGATTACCTTTGGTGTATATAAACTGATGCAATACTATTACATGAGTGTGCGTGCAGAAGATCCGATCGTGCAATATCGTCATTTAATGAGAAGTATTGGAGATATCTACTTTTTCCTCATCTTGTTTATTCCACTTGCCATCCTGTTTTTCTTCTGGTTTACCAAGCCTTATGTTACCTATTTCAAAGATATCTCCACCGGTATCCGGCATCTCGCAAGTGGTGACTTTCAGCATCGTGTACAGATTTCGACGAAGGACGAGCTGGGTGCGATTGCAGAGGATATCAATCTGGCCAATCTGAAGCTCAAGGAAGCGGTAGAACGAGGAGATTTTGCGGAAAACAGCAAGGATCAGCTGGTGGTAAACCTGGCGCATGATCTGCGTACCCCTTTAACCTCCGTCCTAGGTTATCTGGATCTGTTGATGAAAGATGATCAACTCACAGAGGAGCAGGTCAGGCACTTTACATCCATTGCGTTTACCAAATCCCAGCGTTTGGAGAAACTGATTGATGACTTGTTTGAGATTACCAGAATGAACTATGGCATGTTGCCGATTGAGAAAAAGAAACTTGATCTTAGTGAACTGCTGAGGCAGATGAACGAAGAGTTGTACCCCGTTTTTGAAAAGAACCATCTTGTCACCCGCCTTGATGTCGATTCCGAACTAACCATTTCTGGCGATGGTGAGCTGCTTGCGCGTGTGTTTGAGAACCTGTTAATCAATGCGGCCCGTCACGGTAAGGATGGTCTCTATGTGGATATCAACGGGCATTGTGATGCAGGAGAGGTTATCATTCAGGTCATGAACTATGGCGGACATATTCATCCAGATGATCTGCCTCATATCTTCGATATGTACTATACCGGGGATCGTGCCAGGACACCTCAGGAAGGTGGAACAGGTCTGGGCCTGTTTATCGCCAAAAATATTGTGGAGCAGCATGATGGGTCTATTTCGGCCCAAAGTGATGTGGTACGGACCGTTTTTGAAGTTCGTCTGCCTGCTTTAGAATGAAGTCATATGTTAACTTAAGAAAAACTTTAGAATTGCCCTACTTTTTTTTAACTAGTTTTCTCTATCCTTGAATCATACGAGGTACTAGGAGGAACATGGAATGAAAAAGTGGGGATTTTTGATATGTATCATTGTATTGGGATATTTTTTGATTAAGTCACCTGCATGGCTTCAACAGCAGAAAGAAGCGAATGTGAAAATTCAGGATACGGTTGAAATTCCAGCGGGATACAACGAAACAATCAGCTTGGATATGAAGAATCAAGTACATAAAGGTAATTTATTGCTCGTTAATTCGGAATATCCTGTTCATCCGGAGGGGATTCAAACCGATATTGTGAATCTGGCTGAACAACATGAACTGGCCCGTGGATACGGATTGCTGGATCAGAATATATTGTTGTCACGGTTGGTAGGGGAAAAGTTCCAGAAGATGATTGAAGCAGCCGGGGAAGATGATGTGCGATATTTTCTCATTAGCAGTGGTTATCGGGACTTTGAAAAACAGCAACAATTATACGAGGAAATGGGTTCGGATTATGCGCTTCCTGCGGGTTACAGTGAACATAATCTGGGCTTGTCCATAGATGTAGGCTCTACCCTGACTACCATGAGTGAAGCGCCAGAAGGAGCTTGGTTGGAGAAGAATGCATGGAAATACGGATTCATTTTGCGTTACCCGAAGGATAAAGTGAACATTACTGGAATTCAATTCGAACCATGGCATTTCCGATATGTGGGACTGCCGCATAGTGCTGTCATGTATAACAATGATCTGGTGCTGGAGGAATATTTGGAACTGTTGCAACATAAGAAGGGTATATCCGCTGAAGTCGGGGACATGCACTATGATGTGCGCTATTATGATGCATCCAAAGATAAGACCATTAACATACCTGAACATGACCGATACGAGATATCGGGAGACAACATGAAGGGAGTCATCGTGACGGTGGAGGAATAACAACAAGAAATAAATGGAGGTCATTATGAAACCTAAGGAGTATAACATCAGGATGTTATGGGTCGCGGCATTGAGCGTTTATCTGTATCTGTTAACCAAGCTGATTTTGTTCAAGTGGCATATGATGGAGTGGGACATCGTGAGGGTTCAACTCATGGCGTTTGTACAACAACCGGATTTGATTCATACACGTACCGTTAACCTGACGCCTTTTCAGGAAATTTCAAGAGACTGGCATAGCCTGTCGTTACATCATCCAGGTACCGCGATTCATCTGCTCGGCAATATCATGGCTTTTATCCCATTGGGCATCTTCATTCCAGTGCTTATGGGAAACAAGCTGTTGTCAGGGGCAAAAGTACTCGTACTTTCCTTGCTCTTGAGTTTTGCTTTTGAAGTGACACAGCTATTGACGGGCATGGGCATATTTGACGTGGATGACCTAATGCTGAACACCTTTGGTGGCATGATCGGTTATGTTCTGTATACCATACTTATGAGCATGAAGCGAATGATTCTTGGAGGAACGGCTGGCACTGTGAAAAAAGGAGTATAATTCAAATCAGACTCGCGTGTAAGGAGGGGAGCATTTGATTTTCTTGGCTGCTTTAATGATTGGCACAGGTATTATATTTATTGTTCGTCCACGCTATGTAACACATTCTTCGTATAATCGAGGGACGGATCGGACGATATCGAGATGGATTGGGTACTCGCTGATGATCATGTCGTGTTTGTTTCTGATCTTGGGTACACTGCAATGGCTGGATCAGGCTTCACACCATGTTGGACACTAGAAAGAAGTTGGTTTCAAGCAACAAGGAGTGGTAAGGTTTGCGAATGGGATTGTTAATAAGGTAGAGTAGAGATGATGCCCCTATGAACCCACATCCTAACAAGGAGTACATATATTGTATCTATTGGCTAAACAACTCACAGGAAGAATGAAAGCGATCATAGAAATTGAAAGTGAAATTGCAGAAGCTGAGAGCGATCACCAAGATGAAGAAGTAGTGCGTAGTTTAGAACAGAAAAGATCTGAATGGATAAGAACGTTTACCCGTGATGAGTTACTGGTCATCAAAACGGTAATGAATGTTGGAAGATCGGAGAGAGGGTATCGATTCCATTTTAACTCGAATGAAATTGAAATCATTCACCTACCGATTGAGTTGAACGAGCATGAGTTAATGCAGAAATATTCCTACTATTTAATACATAAGACCGAACGCGAACTTGTGGACGGCATCGAATATTATACGGCTGTGTCGGAACAACTGAAAGAAGGTATGGAGATATTGAAACTCTGAACCGCGATCAAATTAAGCTGTAGGGGGTCTGCAAGATGATAATGAAAATAGTTGTCTATAGCATTGATGAGTTCTATTATTATGTCCCCGATCAATATGCAGATCAGATGGAAAAGTGGAGAATTGAATTTTCTGATTTTTTGCAGAGTATAGAGGGAAAACACCTGTTCACACAATATATGGAGTCTATTGATCATGAGGGCAATACAGAATATGGTGTTTTTGTTCGTTGTTACGGGGGAGATGATTTTATGGACTGGATTAACGTTGAGAAATTAAACTGCAGGGGTATATATCGCATTCCTTCACCATCTGATGATTCGGAAGTTGGATTGAAGATTGATTTTTAAACGTATCCCGATTATGAAAAGCAAAATCAAAAAGCTCCCCATCACCGTGCAAAGCACACGTGATGGGGAGCTTTTCTGTATAACTTAATTACATTAAATATGAATGTAATTAAGCTTTTTTCATCATTTGACGCAATACGGTTTGCAGGATACCACCGTTATGGTAGTAGTCCACGTCAACCATGCTGTCCAGACGAGCGATGACAGGGAAGTCGAACTGTGTACCGTCTTCACGAGTCACCGTTACTTTCAACTCTTGTCCTGGCTTCACGTCATTGCTGAGACCAGTAATGTCATACGTTTCGCGTCCGTTCAGACCTAGGCTGGACCAGCCGTGACCTTCCTGGAATTGCAATGGCATTACGCCCATGCCTACCAGGTTACTGCGGTGAATCCGCTCGAAGCTTTCCGCGATAACAGCTTTGACGCCGAGCAGGAATGTTCCTTTTGCCGCCCAGTCACGAGAGCTTCCTGTACCGTATTCTTTACCTGCGATAACAATCAGGTTCTGTCCTTCATCTTGATACTTCATGGAAGCATCGTAGATGGACATTTCTTCATCGGTTGGCAGGTATTTCGTAATACCACCCTCGGTGCCCGGAGCCACTTGGTTACGAATACGGATGTTGGCAAACGTACCACGCATCATGACTTCATGGTTACCACGACGTGAGCCGTAGGAGTTGAAGTCTTTGCGTTCTACGCCATGTTCTTTCAGGTACAGTCCAGCCGGGCTGGAAGGTGCGATATTACCCGCTGGCGAGATGTGATCCGTTGTTACGGAATCAGCAAGCAATGCCATTACGCGTGCAGAACGAATATCTGCAATATCAGTCAACTTGTCGCCAAGCTCCTGGAAGAACGGTGGATTCTGAATGTACGTGGAGTTCGGATCCCACTCGTACAATTCACCTTCAGGTACAGGAATCGTATTCCAACGTTCGTTAGCTGTAAATACGTTCTCGTATTTGTTGCGGAACATCTGTGCATTCAACGAGCGAGCGATGGCATCCTTGATTTCCTCGGAGCTAGGCCAGAGGTCTTTCAGGAATACAGGCTCATTGTTTGTATCATATCCGATTGGATCGGTAGCAAAATCAATATTAACTGTACCTGCGAGTGCATACGCCACAACGAGTGGTGGAGAAGCCAGGTAGTTTGCTTTGACCTGTGCATGCACACGGCCTTCAAAGTTACGGTTACCGGACAGTACAGCGGCTACCGTCATATCGTTCTCGGCAATCGCTTCGCTCACTTCGTCTGGCAACGGACCAGAGTTGCCGATACAAGTGGCGCAACCATATCCGGCAACGTTGAATCCGAGCTTGTCGAGGTATACGTTCAATCCCGATTTTTCCAGATACTCGGTAACAACGAGAGAGCCTGGAGTCAAGCTGCTTTTTACATAGCCTGGTCTAGTCAGACCACGTTCAACCGCTTTTTTCGCCAGCAGACCCGCTCCGAGCATTACACTTGGGTTGGATGTATTTGTGCAGCTTGTAATAGCCGCAATGACAACCGCGCCTGCTTTTAGTTCACTGGTGGAGCCGTCAGTGTGTTTGATAGGTACGATCTCTTCGATTTTCTCATCACTCAGTCCGTATCCGCCTTTATCGACAGGTGTACGGATGATGCTGTTGAAGCTTTCTTTCATTTGAGTAAGCTCGATGCGATCCTGTGGACGTTTTGGTCCGGCAAGACTTGGTACAACGGAAGCCAGATCAAGTTCAATCAGGTCTGTGAATTCAGGGTCAACCGTATCGGCGGTACGGAACATGTTCTGAGCTTTGTAATAAGCTTCAACCAGATCTACCTGTTCGTCCGAACGGCCGGTATTGCGCATATAGTTCAACGTTTCACTATCAACAGGGAAGAAACCAATCGTTGCGCCGTATTCCGGTGCCATATTGGCTACCGTTGCACGGTCAGCCAGACTGATATTAGAAAGTCCTGGTCCGTAGAACTCAACAAATTTGCCGACAACGCCTTTTTTACGCAGCATTTGGGTAACGGTGAGTGCAAGATCCGTTGCTGTTGCCCCTTCGCTCAGGCTGCCTGTCAATTTGAAACCAATAACGTCTGGTGTAACAAAGTAAAGCGGTTGGCCCAGCATGCCTGCTTCGGCCTCGATTCCGCCAACACCCCAGCCAACAACACCGAGTCCGTTGATCATGGTCGTGTGGGAATCCGTCCCTACGAGGGAATCCGGGAATACAACGGTTTCGCCGTCAATGGTTTTGGTTGCAGCCACGGAAGCCAGATACTCCAGGTTAACCTGGTGAACGATCCCTGTGGATGGAGGCACTGCACGGAAATTGTTAAATGCCGTTTGCGCCCAGCGCAAGAAGCGGTAACGCTCTTCGTTACGTTCGAATTCAACTTTGATATTGTAATCGAGTGCATCGTTCGTTCCGAATGCATCAACCATAACGGAGTGGTCAATAACGAGATCGACCGGTACGAGCGGATTGATCTGTTTTGGATCGCCACCCGCTTTTTTCACAGTATCACGCATCGCTGCAAGGTCAACGACAACCGGCACACCCGTGAAATCCTGCAGAACGATACGTGCAGGAATGAATGGAATTTCCTTGTTATTATCACGGCCATCTGCCCAGCCGGTCAGTTGTTTCACATGTTCTTCGGTAATGGCGCGTCCGTCAAATTGACGAACGGCTGCTTCGAGCAGCACTTTAATAGAGAAGGGAAGCTTGGAAAGGTCGCCGTAGCCGCCTTCCTGAAGAGCATCGAGACTGTAGTAGCGGTAAGACTTGCCACCGACCTCAAGAGTGCGGGCGGCGGAGAAATGGTTCTTTGCTGACATACATGTACCTCCTTAAAATGTGTCGGTGAGATGAAGAAAACGTTCATTTAGGTGAAGAACAAGCCTTCATCATTCCGTGTCCTCGTTCGTTGGTTTCATTAGGTGAAACGTAATTTCATAATCGTAACTTTAGTATTAAGTATAACGTTTTGGGCTCCGTACGTAAAGGGCTTTTTGCCTGCCCAGTCAAGCGATTGGCACTATGAAGGCGTTTTCTCGAAAAGGGTACAGCCTTGACCTTACCTGTAGGCATTATCCCCGGTTATGCCGCTTCAAAACAGAAGCAGACACATACAACTGAAAATTCTCTCATATAAATAGTAAGAGTTTATACGCATGGATTATTCCAGACAGAACTCATGCCAAAGGGGGACACAGGCTTGGAACGCGATTGGAAGAGTGCATTATATACCTACGTGAACCAGTATAATCGCTGTGAGATCGACTACCGTCCACAGACAAGCGAACGGATCGTTACCGATCCGGAATTTGTGCTGGAACGGGGAGAGCGGATGGCCAGATTGGACGAATGGTACCGTAAGCGGCGTGCCGTGCCTCTTCGCAGCGAGACCAGTGCCAAGCTTGTACGGACACTATTGGATGGGGCGGAAGAATCGGTGGTAGATGTGCAATTGTACAGCAAGCTGTTCTATGAGAAGAGTGGCCTGACCCATCGGGAAGACCGGATAGAACGGGAACGCCTGACCTTTCTTAGGCAGGGTGGCGTCTGGACTATTGCGCGGGTGGAACGTGAAGTTCCAGAACGTCGTCCAGTAGGGGAAGGACGTCCTTTTCAACATGCTGATTTTGTACAGGCGATTAACCGGCCCTTGCTTAACCGTGAAGTACTGGGACAGGGCAGAAGCTCACGGCAGCAATTGTATCGCAGGGATTTGGCTGTTGCCTACGCGGACCGGTGGTGGAATGCGGGCAATCCGGCATTTGAGGAATTCGAGGTGGACTGCACCAATTATGTGTCCCAATGTCTCTTTGCAGGGGAAGCGCCCATCCACTATACTGGTAGAAGAGAAGCAGGCTGGTGGTACAAAGGCTATGTGAATGGCTCCGAAATGTGGAGTTACAGCTGGGCAGTCTCCAATAGCCTGGAACGTTATTTATCCGGCAGTAGCTGGGGGCTGACTGCAATAGAAGTGGATCGGCCTGAGCAGCTGATGCTTGGGGATGTCATACTCTACGATTGGGATGGCGATGGCAGGTTCCAGCACAGTACTGTTGTGACCGCATTTGATGCGGGAGGCATGCCGCTTGTGAACGCACATACGGTCAGCAGCCGTCATCGCTATTGGGATTACCGGGATTCTTACGCTTGGACTGAGCAGACGGTGTACCGGCTTTTTCACATTGCCGATGAATTTTGATGGTGAGAAATTTTACGGGATTCGGTGACGTAGACGTCCAGTTACGTGTAAAATAAGTTCAGACAGCAGAATAAAAATGGTGCTGAGCATGCAGACATGACAGCACTATGCACAGATAATCGGAGGTTACACATGAGTATGGATAAATTAACAGTAGGCGTCGTTTACGGCGGGAAGTCAGGCGAGCATGAGGTGTCGCTGCAAACGGCGTTTGCTGTAACAAACGCATTTGATTATGAGAAGTATGAACTGGTTCCTTTTTATATCTCCAAGCAGGGGACGTGGAAAAAAGGATCTGTCATGCATGCGCCATTTGCGAAGATTGAAGATTTGAAATTGGAGCAGTCGGCGGGCGGTACCCAGGATGCGCTGAACGCGCTGTTTGGCCGCTTATACGGCGGGGCGGAAGCGATGGACGTTATGTTCCCGCTGCTGCACGGTACGTTTGGTGAGGATGGCACGATTCAGGGCATGTTTGAGATGGCAGATATGCCTTACGTTGGAGCAGGTGTACTGGCTTCGGCAGGTGGCATGGACAAAGTGGTCATGAAGAAGTTGTTCGCACAGGCTGGAATCGACCAATGTGCCTTTACGTATTTTAATGCTACACAGTGGAAGCAGTCCGAACACGAAATGATCGTACAGGTGGAAGATCAGCTCGGTTACCCTTGTTTTATCAAACCGGCGAATCTAGGCTCCAGTGTAGGGATCTCCAAAGCGCGGAACCGTGATGAGTTGAAGACAGCCATAGAGTTCGCACTGCGCTATGATACCAAAGTGGTCATTGAGGAGTTCGTTGAAGCACGTGAGGTTGAAGTCAGTGTACTGGGAAATGATGAGCCGATGGCTTCCGTACCGGGCGAGATCGTATCCTCCGGAGATTATTATGACTATGCTGCCAAATACATCGATGGGCAATCACAGATGCTGATTCCTGCTCCGCTTGATCCAGAGGCGGCAGATCGAATTCGTGAGGCAGCATTGCAGGCGTTCCGTGCGATTGAAGGCAATGGCATTTCCCGCGCAGATTTTTTCATCCGCAAGTCGGATGGTGCACTGCTTATTAATGAGGTAAACACTATGCCGGGTTTCACTCCATACAGCATGTATCCGCTCTTGTGGCGTGAGACAGGCGTATCGTATGCCGAGCTGCTGGATCGCATGATTGAGCTGGCATTGGAACGTTACAACCGCAAGCAGGCACTGAACTACGAGAACGGCGTACAGGCCTAAACGCCTAAACGCAAAATATAGACGATATAAAGGAGGGATATTCATGGGATTTCAGACTGAATTCAATTCCGTATGCAAATTCAAGAACGAGCAAGAACTGTTCGAACTGCTTGAATACGGCCGTGGCAAAATGGTCAAACAAGGCCTTCGGGTATTTCCCACGGGGCAGAAAGTGATCGCTTATACTCCAGATAACGTGGCGGTAGCCATCGTGAAGATCATGGTTTCCATTGCGGAAATCAACTTCCAGGGTCAAGAAGTAACCGAGGTGGAGATGCAATTGATTCGCAAGCTGACCGAAGAAGAGTCGCGCGTTCAGACCTTGCTTGCGGACGAGATGTTTTTTGGGGAACAGGCAGAGGGGTAACGTATTATACATGAACCGGAACGGATGTACCGATTTGTCCCATTAACGATTATGGTCACTCTTTTAGGGTAAAACTTGGTTATATACAGTGACGGTAAGACCTGATGGTTTTACATGCCATGCAGGAATGCCGCCCTAAATAGAGAGGAAGAAATTCATGCTTGTACGTTTTGGCTACGTGGCGATGTCCGTGCTTGTGGAGAATGCTTCACCTTCCCGGACCATGACTATGTCCAGTTTCAAGAAAATCGATGACAGGGAAGCGGCGATTCGCAAGCTGGAACGGATTGCGGCCGAGAATCTGCATAATACATTACGTTTGCTCAGACACAACAAAGGCAGCCATATTCATGTATATCGTTTCTCATCCAAGTTAATTCCGCTGGCAACACATGAGGATCTAAGTGATTGGGACCCGTTTCCTGCGCTCAAGCAGGAATTTGCCGCCATTGGGAATTTTGTGAAAGAGGACAAGATGCGTGTTTCTTTCCACCCGGATCATTTTACGGTACTCAGTACGCCTCGTGAGGAAGTACTGCGCAACTCGATGCGCGACCTTCGTCATCATGTTCGGATGCTGGATGCGATGGGTCTGAATGCCACTGCCAAGAACAATATACATATTGGTGGGGCATATGGGGACAAGCCTTCGGCGGCACTTCGTTTTGAAGATAACTTTCTGAAGCTGGACCGGGATATTCAGGAACGTCTGACGCTCGAAAATGATGACAAAACGTTCAATGCGCCCGAGACATTTGCGGTATGTCAGCGCTTGGGATTGCCGATGGTGTTGGATATCCATCATCAGTGGGTGAACAATGAAGGTGAGCAGCCGTGGGACCTGTGGCCTGATATTTTGAAGACATGGGAGTCCTCGCTTGCTCAGGCGGATTCACCGGCAGACAAACCTTTGCCGCCCAAAATTCACGTATCGAGTCCCAAGAGTGAGAAGGACCTGCGCGGTCATGCCGACGGCGTAGAAGTGGAACCGTTGCTTACATTTTTACGCCATATTGCAGCATATACGCCTGCCCTTGATGTGATGATTGAGGCCAAGCGCAAGGATGAAGCATTAGTGCAGTTGATGCAGAAACTGGCCTTCTATCACGAAGAGGGTGTGGAGTGGGTGGACGAGTCGACGGTCATCATTCATTCGTAGCGTCAAAAGGGGCCTGGGCAGTGAGAAACTTTGAGGCCCTTGAGACGTATACTTTTAACAAGTATTTCAACTTTTCGTAGATTGATATAGAAAGTAGAGTGAACGCTTTGAATGAGAAGGAAAAGATACCTTATGTCGTGACAAGCAAAAGCTATACTGCCGTCGCCATTAATGCAGCGTCCAAAGCTGGAGAGTGGATTAAGACCCGCCTTGGCACTGTGAGTGACCCTGGAACCAAATATTCGCCCCAGGATCTCGTGACCGAAGTGGACAAAGGAGCGGAACAGATGATCCGCCGCCTGATTCTCACGCATTTTCCCCAACATGCAATTCTGGGTGAAGAAGGCGTGGAACCGGGACCAGAAGCTTCAGCCAAGGCACTGAAAGAGGCACAGGATGAAGAGTATCTCTGGATTGTGGACCCGGTGGACGGAACGACAAACTTTGTACACGGATTCCCGTTTTATTCGGTGTCCATCGCTTTGGCTCATAAAGGTGAAGTGATTGTGGGTGTGATCTACGATCCTTCCCGGGACGAGATGTTTGTTGCGGAAAAAGGAAAAGGCGCCTATGTCCACGGAAACCGGATGGTTGTATCCGGTGAGCAGATTTTGACCGAGAGCCTGATCGCAGTTGGCTTCCCGCCGGATACGACCTTTGCCCTGCCAATCAACATGGCTGCTGTTCAAGCACTTGCACCGCAAGTACGCAATCTGCGGGCAGGTGGTTCTGCTGCCCTGCATCTGGCGTATGTTGCCGCAGGCCGTCTGAGCGCATACACCGAAATTGGACTGAAACCATGGGATCTGGCCGCAGGCGCACTGCTGGTTGAAGAATCCGGCGGCAAGGTTACCGATACGATCGGAACGCCTTACCAACTGTCTGTAAGTCATATCGTTGCCAGCAACGGCAAGATCCACGATGCACTGACGGGTGTGCTGAAGGAAGCGAAAGCAACCGGTATGGAGTGAGTTTAATTAAAGGAGCGAACAACAATGGATGAATCCAAAGAACTGGAACGACGTTTGAGCGATATGCTGACTGAAGGGGACATGGAGGAGTCCGGCGACGCTGATCAGCGTGAACGTCAGCTGATTCCTCCCAAATACGAGGTGCGAATCCAGACGGAACGTGACCCGATTGTTGAGGAAACGTTAAAGTACCGGGACATGGCACGCGAGGTAGATGATCGCTATGATCGGTATCTGGAGCGGTCAGTCGGGAACAAACCAGGCAGTGATACGAATGATTCGAATTCCGGAGATTCGGAGAAACCGAAATCGTAATCGTAATTAGTGAACATCATCGCAGAGTTAAACGGATAGCAGACTTCCCTGCCGGGGAGTCTGTTATTTAGTGTGCACATGGGGTACGGGCGACAGCGCCCCTTCAATAATGATAGAATAAAGTAACACAAACTTCTGTCATCAGTGTGATCCGTGTAATATACAACCATTTATTTTATAGATTCGAGAAGAGGAGTGTTACCAGGAATGAAGCGTAAACGGATATGGGAAAATACAGCAGCAGGATTAACAGTCAGCATGCTTGCGGGTATGTTGTTCTTTGCATCATCTGCACTGCCTGCGCACGCGGCGGATAACAGCACCAGCGTATTGCCTACGGGTACAACCAAAGCATCGCTGCCTGCACAGAAAGATACGGTAGCGGTAACTAAGGAATTCCGTATTGTCACATTGGGGGATTCCATTACTGTAGGTTACGAGCCTAACATGAAGGAACTGCCGTATGGTTATGTAGAACGGTTGAGGGAGCAGGGTTTGCTTCATGGACGCACTCAGGTAGACAACTACGGGATAGGCGGCTTGAAGAGTAGTGGATTGAAAAACTTCACAGAGGCGATCAAAGAAGGCAAAACAATCACTTCCGAAGCCATTCAACCGAGTCTGCCTGATTCAAGAGCAGCACAGATTGGAGCCAATATTACTGCCATTCGTGAAGGTGTGGCTGACGCTAATTTCGTTGCGATCACCATCGGTGGTAACGATGTAGCCGAGTTGCTCGGTACAGCGGATAAATTGAATGACCAACAGCTGCAAGAGAAAGTGAAAGAATTGCTAGATAACTATACGACGAATATTATCGCAGTCATCAATGACATTCATGAGATTAACCCAACAGCCAAGATTGTCATCGCGGATCAATACCAACCGATGCCAGAAGTGGCTGGCAAGGCTCTATATGTCAAACTCATGGAAGCATCTCAGGGATTTACGTCTACCATTGATGCAATTGCTGCAAAATTCTCCGCCCAAGGTATTGATGTACAAGTGGTTCATGTAGCCAAGGAGTTCATCGGTGGTGAAGGCACAATGACTCATATGATTAAAGACCGTGACTTTCATCCGAATCAGCTCGGATACGCAGCAATTGCCGAAGTATTTGCAAAAACGATCTGGGGCGATTACACCAAGCTCACGGCTCCTGAGACAGGACAACCGATGAACATTATGGTCAGCGGCAAAGCGCTGAATACACCGTACAAACCGATTATCCGTAGCGGCAAAAACTTTGTAGCGATCCAGGATATCGTAAACGCAGTCGGTGCAACAACCGTTTGGGATAACAAAACCTCAACCGCAACCATTACATACGGAGACCGGAAGGTTGCCGTGAAGATTGGTGCCAAGGCTGTCCAAGTTAACGGCGCATCCGTAACGGTGGATACACCTGCATTCCTGAACAAGGTTGGCAAAGAGTCCAAAACGTATGTACCTCTTGCCATGGTAGCCGAAGGTCTTGGCTTTGATGTGCAATATGTAGCCAAGCTAAAAACTGTTTTTGTAAATCCGTAAAACGTATATACGTATTTATTAAATAAGGTTTGGAAATACGAAACGATGTTACAATTAGAATGCCAACACCTTCCTTTATTCGCAGGAAGGTGTTGGCATTCTTGCGTATTTGACTAAATGAAATTACAATGTCGTACTACTTTTTCGTTTTTTGTACAGATGGTGAATCCAGATGAAGATCCATTCAATTATATGATATAAAACTGAAATGGATAGAGCGGACCAGAAATCCTGGATATACACCCCTTCAAAGATAGAGGCCAAAAAATAAATAATGATACTGTCTATTATTATTGTGACAGAATTTCTGGTATAAACTGAAACCCGTCTTTGTACACCATAGTTCAAGGCAGCAATGATAATAGGATGAATGATTGTTTCGAAGAATATAAATCCAATTAAAATAATACAGAAAATATAATCCCATCACCAATCTGTTCAAAATATAACGAATTATTCATTCCACCAAAAGTATAAAAAAACAAACTGTATATTGCTGTGAAAAAAGCAACAGGCACAATGATCAATAGAGATAACAAAGGGATAAGCCAAAGTCTTACGTTTACTGGTGGGGGGGATTCATTATCTTTGCGAGCTATAAACTTAATGATTTCATTTAGTGATACAAAAAGAAAAAGTAGCAAAATAACGAGAATAAGTATATGGGTAGAATTCATAATTCCTCCTTTGGGATTATTAGCGTCTAAATTACTTTAATTGCCATAAAAATAAAATATACTTTACTTCTTAAGAAGTAAAGTATATTTTATCAACTACCTCAAGTTCATGCAAAAAATGTGATTTTGATAAAATACAAGTAATAAAGTCTGATTGAGGTATAAGTATTTTCAAAATACTTTTATTTTAAAGCCCTGCTAACCAAACAATGTATGTTGCAATTTCATAAGCTTCTGCTGGCGGGATTCCGATACTAACCAGCGCAGTAGCAAGAATATTTTCTTGCCAATTCGTAATAGAATCGAGTACATCGGCAATTTTACTGGAATAATTGATCACAAAATTACCTGCACAAGGACTAAGTTTTGAGAGTAATTTACCTAGGTAGTCTCCACCGTAGCGATGAGCAGAAGTGATTGCCTTTTTAATAACATTTGAAATAAGATTTTGACTTCCTACATCACCATTATTTAGAGCGGTTGGAGTTATAGTAACTGTATTAGACGAAACAGAACTTTTTTATCTGTTTTGGAACTGAGCATTGTGTAAACCCATCGATAATGACCTATAATGTTGCATAAATATGACTTGTCATCTGCCCATGGATGTGTAAATATGAAAATAACTTACAGTAGAGCAAAAACAGATAGGATGACAGCACCCTTCGAAAGCCAAAGGAGCGTTTTGGATGAGTAAAATTAAGAGCGCTTTCACGACATTGCCGATTCATCATAAAACCATTCTTCTTATCGGGCTTTTGATGTTGATCAGCTTTACGTTCTACGTATCTGTTCTGAGATACGTGTTCAGTATCTATGACCGTCAGATCTATGAGAAATCCTCGCAGGTGCTGAATATGTCTTCAGTGGGCATCGAGAATCAACTGCGGGAGATTTCCAATCTATCCTTCAAAGTGATGTCTGATGAGCCACTACAGCAATACCTGCTTCAGTTGGAACAGGCTGATACGGGTTACGCGAAAAATGGACTTCGTAAAAAAATTACGAATCGTCTTGTCGCATATGCCGGATCGGAGAAATACGTCTATTCCATGCTGTTCATTGATAATGATAATAATATTATGGCTGCCGGCAACCGGGAGGGTATCTCTCAAACGATGCAATCGGAACTGATCACGCTAGGCCAGGACTATTCGGGGTCCAATGCATGGTATTCAGGAGGGGATCGTCAGGCAAGGTTGTTGTCGGTAAGACAGGTGAAATCATTCACTGGCGGAGCGTTCACACTGGAAAAGCTCGGGACACTGATTATCCGTGTGCGACTGGATCGAATTGTGCAGGATCAGATGCAAGATCCGGCAGAAGACTCACAATTAGTGATTACGGATGGAAAAGAAGTGATCTATCCAACAGCATCATCTGTCAGTAAGTCCGAAATTGAGTCTGAGCTGAAGCGAACCCAGCCTTATGGGATTGCCATGTTTGAGCAGGGCAGGCATTTTGTCGCTCGTGCCCATTCTTCCTATACGGATTGGATCTATTTGTACACGACACCCTTTGACCAGATGTTTAAACAGATCCAGTTTGTCAAACAGTTGGTAACGGTTATCTTCATTATGATTTTTCTAGCCGCGCTTATCTTTGGAGCGAAATTTTCCCGCAGTATTACACACCCGATCGCCCAGTTGATCAAGAAAATGCGTAACATCGAAAAAGGGGATCTGGACAAGCTGGAGGAAGCCGCACTCGGCAATGTCCCGCTGTCTCCGCAGAATGAGGTTGGGCTGCTGCACCGCACGTTCAAGATGATGCTTCAACGCATACGTGAATTGATCGATGAGAATTATGCGAAGCAACTCGTCATTCGCGAGACGGAATTGAAAGCGCTTCAGGCGCAGATCAACCCGCATTTTCTATATAATACGCTCGAATCCATCAACTGGCTGGCTAAAGTGCAGAAGCAGCGTCAGATCTCCGAAATGGTGGAGGCTCTTGGGTTTCTGCTGCGCAGCTCAGTGAATATGTCCGAGAAGTGGATTACGTTGGAAAGGGAGCTGGATATTGTTCGCAGTTATGTGACGATTCAGCGCACTCGTTTTGAGGAAAGACTTGATTTTGACATGGACATTGCCCCTGAGGTAGGAACTGCCCGAATTCCGAAATTGACGTTGCAGCCTCTAGTTGAGAATGCCATCCATTATGCACTTGAACCCAGTATTGATCCTTGCCGGATTCGAATTCGGGCGAGAGCGGATGGCGATCAGGTGATCATTGAAGTGGAGGATGATGGGCCGGGTATGACTCCTGAGTTTCTGGAGCGATTGCACGAAGGACGCGTGCAGACAAGGGGACAGGGAATTGGATTATCCAACATTCAGGAACGGATCAGACTTACCTTTGGTGACGAAGGGGAGATGATACTGAGCAGCAAACCCGGATCAGGAACCGTAGTATCGATCAGAATACCTTGGATCAGAGAGGACGATGACGATGTACAAAGTGATGCTCGTAGATGATGAACGTGTGATTCTGGAGGGGATCTCGCAAGTGGTCGATTGGGCCGCAGCAGGAACGGAACTGGTGGGTACGGCGAGGAACGGGATTGAAGCATTGGACAAAATCGGGCAATCGAGACCGGATATCATCATTACCGATATTTCCATGCCGGGTCTGGATGGTCTCGGACTGATCGAAAAGGCATCTGAAGCTTACCCTGGACTGAAATTTATTATGTTGTCCGGGTACAAGGAGTTCGAATATGCTCGGCGGGCCATGCAATACGGAGTGAAGCATTATTTGCTAAAGCCCTGCAATGAGAACCAGATTCATGATGCGCTGTCAGAACTGCTTCAGGAGCAACAGGATGTCCAGGTGAGGGAACATGTGGCTGGAGAGATGAAACAGCGGCTGCAACGGGTTCTTCCCCATGTGAAGGAGCAATTTCTGCTGGAGTTTATGACGAACCGAACCTATGGGCCAGTTGATCTGGAGTATTATCAGGAGCTTTTTGAACTGGAGCTTGAGGAGAACGAAGTTCGGCTACTGTTGTTCCGGATTGCGGATGAACATGATTACAGTCATTTATTTGCGATCAAAAATATCGCCAGCGATCTGCTGCCTCACGTCCTGTTAAGCACAACCATTGAAGGTAAACTTCTGATTTTGCTCGCGGACTCTGCTGATCCTGCTGGACTGAAGGAGAGCATTGAGGAAGTCCGGGGTGCGTTTACGAGACTATATAAATTGGAAGTGACCGCTGCGCTGAGTGATGCAGATCGAATGATCCAGTCCCGGCGGTTGTTTCGTGAGGCACTGCAATATCTGAACCACCGCTTTTTTATCGGTGAGGGTAAGCTGATTACCAAGAATGATCTGGTTCTGGCCGGAGAATGCGACGGGTTGCATGTGGAACAGGATGCAGAGCGGCTATGTCAGTTGATCAAATCGGGCAATACAGAGGAAGCCGCTGCAGAGATTGATCGCCTGTTCGATGTATTATCCGGTCAGCAGCTGGAAATCGGGGTTACCCGTTCCTATGTGGTGCAGTTGTACTCTGCCATGATTCATGTCTGTCCGCCGGAAGAGGCGACGGAGTTTACTCAACGTATGGCTGAATTATCCCATATTGATACGCTGTCCGGTCTGAAATCTTTTGTCGCAAGCAGTGCAGCCCGGTTGACCTCCGGTTATTACAAAAACCATATTAGTCGTCAGTCCTCAGCCGTGGAGAAGATGATGGATATTGTGGATCAGAATTATGGTGAAGCGGATCTTTCGCTCAACGGGGTCGCCTATCAGATGTTGTATATGAATCCGGACTATCTAGGGAAAATTTTCAAAAAAGTGACTGGAGAGAACTTCTCCAACTATGTGAATCGTCTGCGCATTGAACGAGCGTGTGATCATATTCGCAGAGGTGGAGATGTGAAAGTATTTGAGCTGGCTGAATTGTTCGGATTCGGAGGTAACTCGCAATATTTCAGTCAGGTATTCAAAAAGTGGACTGGTATGACACCTACGGAATTCCGAAAAAGAAGCAACTAACAATTGGCAAACGCTCCTGTGGTTGATGTAAGAGGAGGACAAACAGCGCCGTGAGGTGTACTGTTGTCCTCCTCTGTTTTTTGAACCAACAAGACGGTTTTGTGTATTCAACTCTGGTCGTACATTTGCGAAAATGACATTAACAAGATTGTGAAAGCGTTATCAGAAACGAGGAGATAACTCGTTCACACAACCATATCAAGATAAAAGGGGAGATTGGCATGGTGAAAAAGGCGATATTCCTGATGATGGCTGCATTGCTCGTTTTTACAGCGGCATGTAGCTCAGGTGGAGGAAGCGAACAGGGGTCTTCGGATGGATCGGTTACCCTGCGGATCGCTTGGTGGGGCTCGGATGCACGGCATGAATATACACAGAAGGTTATCGACCTGTACAAAACGAAAAACCCGAATGTCAAAATTGATGTGGAATATGCTTCATTTGATGACTATTGGAAAAAGCTCGCACCACAAGCAGCAGCCAATCAATTGCCTGACATTGTTCAGATGGATATTTCTTACATCAGTCAATATGCACAGAATGGTCAGCTAGAAGATTTGGCGCCATATCTGGGCAAACAGATCAAAGTGGACGATGTGTCCGAGAACGTTATTAGCACAGGCGTAATTAACGGCAAACAATACGGCGTACCTGCCGGTGTTAACGTGCTGGGCTTCCAATATGATCCTGCCTTGCTCAAAAAAGCGGGTGTGGATACATTCCCCGAAAATGTAACATGGGAATCGTATGAGGCATTGGGTAAACAAGCCGCAGATAAAGGCCTGTATTTGGATGGCGGGGTAGCCCCGGATATTTTCTTCCACTACTTCCTGCGTACCAAAGGGTTGTCGCTATACAATGCGGAAGGAACAGGTCTTGGCTATGATGATGACCAATTGTTTGTTGAGTTCTTCGGACTTATGCGTCGCATGATTGAACAGGGCGCAGCACCAACACCGGATGTAGCCAACCAAACCAAGGGCATTATTGAGGAATCGGATCTGGTGAAGGAAAAAGGAATTGGCGTATGGCAATGGTCCAACCAGTTCGTAGCATTGCAACAGGTAGCGAACCGTCCGCTCGAAATCGCTCCAATGCCAGGACCGGATATGGAAAAAGGACTTTATATGCAACCAAGTATGTACTGGGGTGTAACATCCAACTCGAAAGTGAAGGAAGAAGCGGCTAAATTCATCGATTTCTGGGTGAATGACGTGGAAGCCAACAAACTGATCAAAGGTGAGCGCGGTGTGCCAATCTCAGGAGCAATCAAAGAAGCCATCGCACCTGAGCTGAGTGATGCAACGAAACAGGTCTTTGAATTCGTAGCAGCCATGGAGCCTAAGGCTTCACCAATGAGCCCTCCACCACCGGTTGGTTCACCTGAAGTAATCTCATCTCTGGCAGATGTGGTTGAAGAGTTGAACTTTGGCAAGATCACACCGGAACAAGCGGCAGCAACATTCCGTAAAAACGCCGAATCTGTGCTTGCGAACAATAAATAACAGTTGAATGATGGCTTGCTCATCTCTGCCACGGGGATGGACGGGAATAAGGCTACTCGCTTACCGCGAGGGCCTTTCCCCGTCCAGTCATTGAATAGCCAGGTGGTGGGGAGCAAGCGGATCAATAAAGGAGGTTTGTTCCCGTTGAGGCAGTATTCGTCGTTGCGCAGAAATCTAACCGGGTACGCATTTATAAGTCCGTTTATTATCGGTTTTCTGGGTTTTACCCTTATCCCGATGTTTGTATCCCTATATATGTCGTTTACGAGTTATAACCTGTTCACTTCCCCGCGGTGGATCGGGATGGACAACTACACCAAAATGTTTTTTGATGATCCAAAGTATTGGAACTCGGTGAAGGTCACGTTCCTGTATGTGTTCATTGGCGTGCCACTAAGACTGATCTTTGCCCTCTTCGTAGCGATGATCCTCAATACGGGTTCTCGCATGGTTGGAACGTATCGTACCTTGTACTACCTGCCATCCATTATCGGCGGCAGTGTGGCTGTATCCATTATGTGGCGTAACCTTTTCAGTAATGAAGGTGTGGTCAACAGCGCGCTAACGGCAATCGGGATTGGACCTATCAGCTGGTTTGGTGACCCGAATGCGTCCCTGGTTATGCTCATCTCACTGTCTGTGTGGCAGTTCGGTTCGTCCATGCTGATCTTCCTGGCTGGTCTTAAAAATATCCCCACTGAGATGTACGAGGCAGCAGGTGTGGATGGTGCGAATCCTGTTCGGAAATTTTTCAGCATTACCTTGCCGCTCCTTAGCCCGATCGTTCTATTCAATATGATTATGCAAACAATTGGTGCATTCATGACGTTTGTACCTGCCTACATTATCTCCAAAGGAGAAGGCGGTCCAATGGATGGTACCATGCTGTACTCCCTGTATCTGTTCCGTCAGGCATTTATGTTTAACAACATGGGTTATGCTTCGGCAATGGCCTGGATCATGCTGATCATGATCGGTTTGCTCACGGTAGCCGTGTTCCTGACATCCAAGTTCTGGGTGTTCTACGAATCTGAAGGAGGGAAGTAACGATGGTTTGGAGAAATGTGAAATGGCCCATTTATCACCTGTTCGTTGCCGCTCTTGCCCTCCTGATGCTCTATCCCGTACTCTGGATGCTGTTCAGTTCATTCAAGGAAAGCCGTACGATCTTCGTCACTGCGGATACTCTTTTTCCTACGGAGTGGATCTGGAGTAACTATGTGGATGGTTGGAAAGGAACAGCTGGAAGACCGTTCATGGATTACATCACCAATTCACTTGTCATCGTGGTTATTTCCACAATCGGTGCCGTGATATCGTCATCGCTGATCGCTTTCGGTTTTGCCAGACTTAACTTCAAGGGACGCAGCTTCTGGTTCTCCCTTATGATGTTGACGCTGATGCTGCCACATGACGTGGTATTGGTTCCACAATACATTATCTTTACAAAGCTGGGCTGGCTGAATACGATTCTGCCAATCGTTGTACCAACGTTCTTCGGAATGCCGTTCTTCATCTTCCTGATGGTGCAGTTCATTCGAACCATTCCGAAGGAGCTGGATGAGGCGGCAACGATTGACGGTTGTAACAAATTCAGATTGTATATTCAGATTATTATGCCGCTCATCAAGTCATCTCTGGCGACCGCAGCCATCTTCTCCTTCTACTGGAGATGGGAGGATCTGCTCGGTCCGGTGCTGTACCTGAACTCGCCTGAGAAATATACTGTGTCGATGGCGCTGAAAATGTTCCTGGATAGTGAATCTGCCTCCAACTGGGGAGCGATGTTCGCGATGTCTATTGTCAGTCTGGTTCCGGTGGTTGCTGTGTTCTTCATCTTCCAGAAACAAATTGTTCAGGGCATGAGCACCAGCGGACTGAAAGGTTAAGCAGGATTCACTGGCTCCAAGCCCGAATGAAAGTCTACGAAAGTTAAACAAAGGAGGTTGTTCCTTTTGAATAAAGCTCAGGGTAGTCAGGCTGTTGCCATGGAGGTAGCGGCAGAGGGCCACGCAGCGTCCGTTACCAGCTGGAAGTTTAACTTTGGACCGGACTCGGGAAGAGCAGATGAGACAGAGGATTATCTGAAAGTGACTGCAACAACCGCATATGAGGACGATAGAGGATACGGATTCGAAGCCGGTTCTCTGGTGTATGAAAAACAACGGATTAGTGATGACGATGGGTCGGATATCGCAATACAACATCATAGCATTCAGGGGCAGACTACCATGTCTGCCCGATTACGTTCAAGCTTCTGTATTCCGCTCAAGGCATCGCTTATCGTGGATCTTCCCGATGGTACCTATCAAGTATTACTTGTTGCAGGAGATGAGTTAGCCGAGACAGTAACTCGTGTTAAAGCTGGTGAGGGCAGGCTTGTACTGCCAACCATTCGCACACTTCCCGGGCAATGCGCAGAGGTGCGTTTCTCGGTAGTTGTTCGCGGCGGCAGACTTCGTCTGTCCTTCTCTGGTCCTGCACCGAGAATCAATGCATTGGAGATCACCCGTGCGAATCAGACGATGACCGTATTTCTTGCCGGGGATTCAACTGTAACGGATCAGCCGGAAAATGGATATCCGTATTGCGGTTGGGGCCAGCTGTTGCCTGCACAGTTCAAACATGATGTGGCCGTGGATAATCATGCACAGTCAGGCCGAAGTTCCCGCAGTTTCATCCATGAAGGCAGATTGAGCGCCATTATGGAGCGAATTAAGGCGGAGGATTTCTTGTTTATTCAATTTGGACATAACGATGAGAAGCCGGACCCTGAACGTGGGACGGATCCATTCACAACATATAAGGAATATTTGAAAAAGTATATCGATGCTGCCCGCGAAGCGAAGGCTCGTCCGGTGCTCATAACCCCTGTGCACCGACGCTACTTCGCGGATGACGGCACATTGACCGATACCCATGGCGATTATATCATCGCCGTGCGTGAGCTGGCGGAAGAGGAAGAGGTTCCGCTGATCGATCTGGCAGAGCGCAGCCGTGTTCTGTTCGAGCAGGCGGGAGTGGAAGGCAGCAAGGATGATTTTATGTGGGTGCTGCCGGGTGAGTTTGTAAACTTTCCGTCAGGCGTGGAGGATAACACACACTTTCAAGAGCGCGGTGCCCGGCGCCTTGCCAAGCAGGTGGCGGAAGCGATCCGCGAGCTGCGTTTACAGTCATTGCAAATGTATTTGCGGTAGACGAGTAATCGTAGAGGACCCAATTCAACCGCTAAAGAAGGCTAATCACCGCAGGATTTTAAGTCCTGTGCGCCTGTATTTGCATTAAGCGAGTTAACAAAGTAACGAGTTGGCAAAGCTGCCCAGCGAATGAGCGAAGGCATGATTTTTTTAAAAAAGCCATGGCGAGCGTAGCAGCGAAGAAGGGCGGAATCGGAGCCGTGGGAGCGGAGCGTCCACCTTTGGAGCGGGATTTCCCCTGCTGAGGGGGAATGGATAGAAATCCCGAGCCAACAGCGGCCCACAGCCCGATCCACCCGCCGAAGCGACTGCCCCGCGAGTCGCCTTGCTTTTATTAAGCGAGTTAACGAAGTAACGAGCAAATAAAGTTGCCCAGCGAGTGAGCCAAGGCAATACGCCTTTAAAAAGCCATGGCGAGCGATGCAGCGAAGAAGGGCGGAATCGGAGCAGTGGGAGCGAAGCGTCCGCCTTTGGAGCGGGATTTCCCCTGCTAAGGGGGAATGAACAGAAATCCCGAGCCAACAGCGGCCCACAGCCCGATCCACCCGCCGAAGCGACTGCCCCGCGAGTCGCCTTGCTTTTATTAAGCGAGTTAACGAAGTAACGAGCAAATAAAGTTGCCCAGCGAGTGAGCGAAGGCAATACGCCTTTAGAAAGCCATGGCGAGCGATGCAGCGAAGAAGGGCGGAATCGGAGCCGTGGGAGCGGAGCGTCCACCTTTGGAGCGGGATTTCCCCTGCTGAGGGGGAATGGATAGAAATCCCGAGCCAACAGCGGCCCACAGCCCGATCCACCCGCCGAAGCGACTGCCCCGCGAGTCGCCTTGCTTTTATTAAGCGAGTTAACGAAGTAACGAGCAAATAAAGTTGCCCAGCGAGTGAGCCAAGGCAATACGCCTTTAAAAAGCCATGGCGAGCGATGCAGCGAAGAAGGGCGGAATCGGAGCAGTGGGAGCGAAGCGTCCGCCTTTGGAGCGGGATTTCCCCTGCTAAGGGGGAATGAACAGAAATCCCGAGCCAACAGCGGCCCACAGCCCGATCCACCCGCCGAAGCGACTGCCCCGCGAGTCGCCTTGCTTTTATTAAGCGAGTTAACGAAGTAACGAGCAAATAAAGTTGCCCAGCGAGTGAGCGAAGGCAATACGCCTTTAGAAAGCCATGGCGAGCGATGCAGCGAAGAAGGGCGGAATCGGAGCCGTGGGAGCGGAGCGTCCACCTTTGGAGCGGGATTTCCCCTGCTGAGGGGGAATGGATAGAAATCCCGAGCCAACAGCGGCCCACAGCCCGATCCACCCGCCGAAGCGACTGCCCCGCGAGTCGCCTTGCTTTTATTAAGCGAGTTAACGAAGTAACGAGCAAATAAAGTTGCCCAGCGAGTGAGCCAAGGCAATACGCCTTTAAAAAGCCATGGCGAGCGATGCAGCGAAGAAGGGCGGAATCGGAGCAGTGGGAGCGAAGCGTCCGCCTTTGGAGCGGGATTTCCCCTGCTAAGGGGGAATGAACAGAAATCCCGAGCCAACAGCGGCCCACAGCCCGATCCACCCGCCGAAGCGTCCGCCCAGCGAGCCCCCCCGTGTTTTTAATCTAATTATTGCATCCGCAAAGGAGGATATATATGCCACAGGATCAGCCGAACACTTCAGCACGTGAAATATCTCCCACAGCCACAGGTCACACCTACTGGGTAATTCCCGATGGTTACATCCCACCGGAAAGCTCAGGCGCACTGGAGAGTCATGAGAGCATCTGTGTATTAAATACAGGTACAGCGGATGCACAACTGCAAATAACGGTCTACTTCGAAGACAGAGAACCGCTCGAAGATATCACGGCTATAGTCCCTGCGCGAAGAACAAAGCATATTCGGACAGCCTCGCTAAGATCGAATGAGCAGTTTATTCTCGCGGGAGTACCCTATGCCATTACCGTCTCCAGTAATGTTCCGGTAATCATCCAGTACAGTCGTCTGGATACAACCCAGCCTGAGCTGGCACTGATGAGTGTGATGGCGTTTCCGTCGGCATAGGCAAACATGTGAATCATGAAAAGCAAAGACGATCAGTAACCTTGCATGAACTGCAGGCTGCCGATCGTCTTTTTGCACTACTCATTGTATTTATACGTGTTGGCATTGAGGATTTTCACGTGAACCTGCACCTTTCCGAGTTTGAATCGTTCCAGTGGATTAGCCCGTTGATGCACGATTTGTCTCCATAGGGGGAGGTCATGTCGATAGAGGTGTTCCACAAGACCGTAGGTATCGATCTTGCGTAATTTGGTTTTCTCAAACGTTTCACGTATTTCAGACTCGATCTGTTTACCGGCTTCCACTTCCATGGGACGGGGAGACCGGGGAGCACCATGATCCTCGGTGATGGTACCTTTAATCGAAGTAACCAGGTCAAAGGTAACACCATTTCCTTCTTTTCTCGCCTTGATGGTCGTTTTTGGATGGTTAAGCCGGAGAGTCAGCTCAGGAGACTTTCCTCCATTCTTGTAAACGTACAACGGATACTGATAGACTCGATCTCGGGGGTTCGACCCGGGATGCTCGCAATATCTAGACTGCAGGACTGATCACCGTTTCCGAAAATGAGCAGCAATTGTCCGCCAAGCCTTCGCAATAAACCATAATGACCGATAAGTCGGCTTCATCTTTGGCAGGAAAGGTTTGAATCACAACATCAGCGCAGGGACTGAACTGCTCTTCCAAAGAGGCAAGCAGCGTTTCATGGGACGTGGTGTCAATCGTTTGATGCTCCATGATGTTTCCTCCTCTGATGGCGTGAACTGATGAATGCAACTGCTGTTGCAATTACCGCTAGTCCGCTCAGATACATGAGATTGATCGGAAATATGTAGTGGACAAGCAGCTTTTCGAATGTCATATCATCCAGAGGGTACATCATAGCAAATACAAATATGACAGCTAACGAAGCGCAACTGATGATCCTTCTGGAGGCGCTCTTAATATTCCAAATTTCGATCAAAATATACTGGCCAGACTAATCCAGGTAAAAGCGCCGGCAAGCCACTGGTAGATAGAAAAGAAATCTGTCTGGGCAATATATTTGCCCAAGGAGGCAATTCGCCATTCCTCAAAGGCTGGATATCGCATTTTGGCCGCCTCAAACGGATCGAATTCCACAATAGCCCCAATGGCGGGCCAAGTGTCAGCCCCAGAATAATTGCTGCGAGCATCAGGTACTGCCATACGCGTATACGTTTGGAGAGGTGGGGCTGTAAGTACCAGATGAATAGCAACTCAAACATGCCAGCAAGACTGTAGACCATGCCATGAAGCACAGGCTGCCAACCGTGTTCAAGTACAGGCAGCAGACGACTGTAATTCTTGTATTGTGCATTAACGATAGCAACATAGAACCCGAGCAGCACAACAAGAGGCAAGATCAACCCTGCTGTAAACGCCAGAGAACGTATTCCTTTATAGGCGGTATAGCCACATAGAGATATAAAGGCAATACTTGTAACCAATACGGGCGTTTCGGTCAGGTAACTGGTTTTGGCCCAGGTGGTCGTATCACGCAGAGTGAAGTAGATCACGGACAGAAAAAAGAGACTGTTTCCCACCCGAAACAGCAAGCCAAGAGGTTTGCCAAGATGGGAAGTCAGCCATTCATGCAATGTTTGGTGCTGGAGAAAACGAGAGACATAGGCAAGCATTAGAGTGAATAAAAGATAAGGGCCTGCAGACAACAGAATCGAAATCCAGGCATCTCTTTTGGCTGAAGACAAAAGGGCAGGGATAATCATAACGTGGCTGAGCAGGCCTACAGATAACATGATTAACATCATGGCTTGCAAGAAAGAAGGTTGTGTACTTTTCATGCTGCGAGGTCCCCTTTTCCCAATAGACTGTCCTCAGCAGTCTTCACGTGATGGGGGTGCTTCATACAGGAAACCATGTCGTCGATGTCATCCGTCTCAACAGTTTTCAAGCAATTTTGTCCATTCAGATATCAAAATAACGAATACCCATCGCTTCTCTCACTTCAAGCATCGTTTCCCGCGCCACTTTCCGAGCCCTGCGTGTCCCCTCAACAAGAATCTCTTTCACCTCATCTCCACGTTGCTCATAGTAGTGTCGCCGTGAACGGAAGGGGCCAAGCAACTCATTAATTGCATTGCCAGCCAACCGCTTGCATTCCTTGCATCCAATCGTTGCCTGGCTGCAACTGGCATGGATTTCTTCTGCATTTTCCTTGCGGAACAGCTGATGATAGGCGAATACCGGGCAGATATCCGGGTGTCCGGGATCGGAACGATGGATACGCGCTGGGTCTGTCTTGGCTTTGGTCAGCTTGGCATGGACATCGTCCGGACGAGCATTCAAAGAGATTGCATTACCCATGCTTTTGCTCATTTTTCCAATGCCATCAAGTCCGCCCAGGCGCGCTCCGGTTAGGATCTTCGGCTCAGGCAAAACCGGAGCGTATAACTCATTAAACCGCCGAACCAGTTTCCGTGCTGTTTCGATATGTGGAATCTGGTCTTCGCCTGCCGGAACAAGAGTTGCTTTGCAAAATGCAATATCGGCAGCCTGATTGACAGGATAACCGAGAAATCCATAATAGAGATCTTTATAGCCACGGTCACGAGCTTCACTCTTGATCGTCGGGTTGTGCCGAAGGCTGTTCACGGTCACGAACATGGAGAAGATGACGGTCAGTTCGGCGATTTCAGGGATCATGGATTGGATGAAGAGGGTAGCTTTGTTGGGATCGATACCTACAGCGAGATAATCGAGCGTAACTTGATGCACACTGTCCGCGATCAGTTCCGGCTGATCATAATGGGTAGTGAGTGCTTGAATGTCTGCAAGTAAAACATACGTTGTATACTCGTCCTGTAATTGAACTCGACTGCGCAGGCTGCCCACGTAATGGCCGAGATGAAGCTGTCCGGTTGTCCGGTCTCCGGTTAAAATAATATCTTTGTTGGTGTTCATGGTTTATTCTCCTTTGGGTTTGTATTTTTTCGATTATTTCATGCTGACGCCACCAGCCGTCTTCCACGACCATCACCTCCTTTCAGCCTGCATCTTTATAAGTTGAACTAAAGAATATTAACACTTGCCACTCCGATGACAGAACAACCTTCCGATCGCTGTTATCCCCTGATTTTTTAAAATTCACTTTTACAAAGGTGAAAATCTGGGGATAAAGGCGAAGTGTATGCTTTCGATGTAGCTTTCTTTCAGAAAGCTTTTAGCTTCGCTTCTTCAGGTTATTTCTGTCCTCTCCGTTATCGTGTAAATGTTTAGGCGAACTTAAATAGAAATTCAATAAAAAAAGCCTCGTCCTTCATCCTGTTTTCCCGGACGGGAACAGAATAGAAGGACGAAGCTTATGCTTCGCGGTGCCACCTTGATTGGCCGCTGGTTGTGCGGCCCACTTGAGGGATACGGATGGCACATCATGCGGAAATCCCAATTGCGGGAAGCCGGCATATGCCTTATCGATATCCTGTTCATGAGTAACGGCTGAACATGCCGCCTTGCCTACTGACGATCCATACTCCTGAGTACAGGTGCAGATCGCGTTCAACTTGGAACTCCGAAGCCCATTTCCACAGGACGGATGCACCGGCTCACACCATCCGCCGGCTCTCTGAAGCATCTTGTCCTATGTACTTCTCTTCATCATCGTTGATTACATCCGTTTACAATTTTTCACATTGTATCACGCTTTGATTGGCTTGACCAGCTCGCGTTTTCTACCGCTCATATTGGTGCCAAGTACACCTGCGATGATAAGCAAGGCACCGACAAAGTGGTAACCGTGTACCGGCTCATGCAATATCCAGGCCCCGCCAGCAATGGATATCAGAGTGGAGAAGTTGCTGAACACACTCATCTTGGAGGCTTCCAGATGGATCAACGCATAACTTGCCAGCAGCGTGGAAATCATCGTGGAGAGGATCGCAAGATAAGCCAGCGCCCCAAGGTATGATGGTTCTGAGAGTGGTTTTACATAATCGACCATGGTTCCGTTAGATGCATGACGAATCAGGGATGCTGCATTGAAGACCAGGAAACCGACCATCAGGGTTACCCAGGTTAATTCCATCGGTTTATATTTCTGAGCCAAAGGCCTCGCCAGCACACCATAACCTGCAAAACAAACGGTGGAGAGCAGCAGTAAAGCAATACCTTTAAAATTGCCAGCCGACATTCCACTACCTTTCATTACGAAAATAAAGACTACACCTGCCACGGACAGCAGCAGGAACAATTTTTGCAGGGCGGATGTACGTTCCTTGAGAAAGATAGAGGCGAGAAGAAGGGTGAATACCGGGGCAATGGCCTGAATGATGCCTGCTTCGGAAGAATTAGACGAGACGAGTCCGAATGCCTGAAAGGCAAAGAACAAAACAGGAGAGAGCAGCCCTAACGGAATGATGCGCATCAGATCACGCAGAGTCAGCTTAATCTTGATCCATCCGAAAATGACAGGGATGCTGATAACGAGCAATGACAGGGCAAAACGGTGTGCCAGTACATCGATGGGATGTGCCACCGTGACCGTCATTTTTACAAATAGAAAAGATAAACCGATAATGGCTGCATATAAAACGGCAGCTACATAAGCGTATGTTCGAGTTTGAGAGTTTTTCATGTTGGCTCCTCCGATCAATACTGCAATTCTATTCTTTATTTGTGGTGCCACGAGAGCAGAGCTGGTCTGCGCTGTGTTGTGCTGGCCTTATTCAATATACTGCCAGACCAATAGTGGTACAATAGACAAAAATGTGTACTGTACCGGTACAATTAAGGAAAGACTGAAGTTGGAGGGAGAGACAGAATCCAATGAAAAAATACGAAGTCATCGCCGAATCACTTAAGCAATGGATTCAGGAGCAATTGCGACGACAGCACAGTGGACAATGGCAGGACAAAGGCATCAAACTCCCCGCTGTGCGTGTTCTGGCCGAACAATATCAATGCAGTATAAGTACAGCTATACGCGCATATGAGTGGTTGGAAGAACGACATCTGGTCTACGCTGTGCCTCAGTCGGGGTATTATGCGGTACAGAATGGAGCCGCAGTGGAGGATGGAGAGTGGCAGGGACCGCTGGATTTTGCCTCCGCAGCTCCTGATCCACGGGTGTTCCCTTATTCCGATTTTCGTCATTGTGTGGACCAGGCAATGGAGAAGAAGCAGGCGGATTTGTTTTTGTACGGAACGGAGAGGGGCTTGCCTTCATTGATTGAATTGCTGCAAAAGCAATTTGCGGATTATCAGGTGTTTGCACGCAAGGAGCAGTTCTTTATTACGTCAGGGGTGCAGCAGGCATTGGCTGTTCTTGCATTAATGCCTTTTCCGAATGGGAAAAAACAAGTGATGCTGGAACTTCCGGGTTATCATAATATGCCTTCGCTGCTAAAGGGACTGAATGTACCGATTGCTGGCGTAAGCCGCTCGCTGAACGGTCTGGATTGGGAATCGCTTGAACGACAGTTCCGCGATGGAGATATCAAATTTTTCTATGTCATGCCGCGGTTTCACAACCCGATTGGCACGTCCCTGACGGTTGCAGAGAAGAAGAGATTGATCCGGCTGGCGCAGCGTTATGATGTCTATCTCGTAGAGGATGATTTCCTGGCAGATCTGGAAGATAACACCAAGCAGGACCCGTTATGGTCCTACGATACTGAAGGGCGAGTTATCTATCTGAAAAGTTACTCCAAAATTCTGTTTCCCGGCCTGCGGATTGGTGTAGCCATTCTGCCTTCCGAACTTGCCGAGGCGTTCCATAAATACAAAAAAATGCTCGACATTGACACAGCGGTCCTGTCCCAGGCTGCACTGGAGGTCTACATCCGCAATGGGATGTTTGCTCATCACGGCAAAGTCATCCGCAGCCGCTATGCTGCCCGGATGAACACATTGCATCAAGAACTCAATGCTTTTCCTGAGTTCACTCCATTTGCAAACGCGCCGCGTACAGGAGGGGAGCATACGGTTCTGCCGCTGGCTGAGGATCTGCCTCTCAGCGTGTTGTTGACCCGCTTGGAACAACGGGGAGTCATGGCCGATACAACAGAACGATATTATCCAGAAGGCATAACCGAGATACAACGGAGCAAAATGCTGAGGCTGAACATATCCAATGTACCGAAGCAGCGAATCAAACAAGGCATGCGAATCATTCGTGAGGAGATATCGAAACTACAGATCAAGCAGCGATAAATAAGAACATAACACCAAGCAACACATGAAGTTGTTCACCTCATACATCTGGCGATATATAGATCCCACACGAACTGTAAGTTAACACCAAAAAGCGTCCACACAAGTTGATCACTTGTTGGACGCCTTTTACCGTGAGTCATGATCCATTATCCATAATGCTTGTTCGGTGCATGGTGGATAGAGTACTTCTATTTATTCCTGAGCCATTGCTTTGAAGGAAGCTTCAGCCGCTTCCAATGTTTCCTGAATATCCTTGTACGTATGTGCTGTGGTCAGGAACCAGGCTTCATATTTGGACGGAGCCAGGTTAATGCCGCGGTTCAACATATGACGGAAGAAGGAAGCGAACAGTTCTCCATCCGTATCTTGGGCATGATCATAGTTCGTAACCGGATGGTCACAGAAATGGGTGGAGAATGCACCGCGAATTCGGTTGATCGTCAATGCAATCCCATGACGGTCAGCAGAAGCCTGCAGGCCTGTTGTCAGATCAATAGCAAGACGTTCCATTTCCTCATATACACCCGCACCTTGCAGGACTTCCAGACAGGCAATACCCGCTGAGATGGATGCCGGGTTACCAGCCATGGTTCCAGCTTGATATGCGGGACCGAGTGGAGCAACCTGCTCCATGACCTGTTTACGGCCACCATAAGCACCGATGGGCAGACCTCCACCAATGATTTTACCAAGAGCAGTCAGGTCCGGTTCGATCTCGGCATGATTATCGAGTCCGGCATAGGTTTGGGTTGAACCGTAATGGAAACGGAATGCCGTGATGACTTCGTCATAAATGACCAGTGAGCCGTTGGCCCGTGTCATGGCACAAAGCCCTTCCAGGAACCCGGGTTCCGGCATGACCATACCGAAGTTGCCAACGATCGGCTCCACCATTACCGCAGCGACATCGTCACCCCAACGCTCCAGTGCCGCTTTCAGGCTTTCCAGATCGTTGTAAGGCACCGTGATGACCTCTTGTGCAATACTGGTTGGAATCCCTGCACTATCCGGGATACCCAGCGTGGAAGGGCCTGAACCGGCAGCCACAAGCACCAGATCGGAGTGACCGTGGTAACATCCGGCGAATTTTACGATCTTGTTGCGTTTGGTGTAGGCACGAGCTACCCGAATGGTGGTCATGACCGCCTCTGTACCTGAATTGACAAAACGAACTTTGTCCATGGAAGGAATGGCTTCCTTCAGCATCTTGGCGAGCTTGATCTCAAGTTCAGTCGGAGTACCATACAGAACGCCATTCGCAGCCGCTTCGGTAATCGCCTGGGTAATATGAGGGTGGGCATGTCCTGTAACAATCGGGCCGTAAGCGGCCAGATAGTCGATGTAGCGGTTGTCGTCGACATCCCAGAAGTGGGCGCCTTGGGCCTTTTTCATAAATACAGGTGCACCGCCACCAACGGCTTTGAACGAGCGTGAGGGGCTGTTAACACCTCCTACAATATGTTCAAGTGCTTCTGCGTATAGAAGTTCGGAACGGGAACGTGATGTATTCATAAGATAACTTCCTTTCGTAATTCCAAAAGTATAATAAACTAACAAGCTGCAGAATGATATGATGATGTTCGCATATTTTTATAGCCGGGCACAGCGAGAGGGCAGCGTAATGGCTGCCCTCTGCATGTTTAACCTCATTACTGAGCCAGTCGTTCTGACTTTTGTTCTTCACTGCTGGCTGTTTTATCCTCGATACCAGTCGTGCTGTCTTCCGGCTCAACAGGTGGATGAATAATATCCTGAATATGCTGTTTCAACTTCTCTTCGTTAGTGACAGTTAACACCTGAGAGCCGCCCGCTGTACGTTCTTCCTTCAGCAGGTTCATTGGCGGAATCTGCTCACTGCCGTTCATGCTGCTCTGGTATCCGAGTCCGCCCAGCTTCCACATATCGGAGAGCGTCAGATTCGTATCGACATAGGGGTTAACCTGTTCCAGAATGGCTGGCAGCTTGGCAATGGTTGTCGTCGACTGCATTTTGGTTGTTACAGCTTTCAACAACTCACGTTGGCGCTCGGAACGAGCGAAATCCGACATGGCATCATGACGGAAACGAACGTACATGAGAGCTGTCTCGCCATCCAGATGCTGATAACCTTTTTTTAGATCAATATCATATTCGTTATTGTCTGCTTTGCTTGTATAGTGCATGTCCTTCTCTACATCAAAGTCCACACCGCCAACGGCATCCACCAATTTGATGAATCCCTGGAAATCCGTATACACATAATACTGTACAGGAATGCCGAGCAGGTCTCCGGCAGCTTGCATCGCTGCATTGGGACCATGGGTGATGGCCGTATTGATCCGCTCTTTGCCATACCCCTCAATATTGACGTATGTGTCGCGCAGAATGGAGAACAGATTGATTTTTTTGGTGAGCGGGTCAAGCGATACAACCATCATGCTGTCCGAACGGGGAACTTCCCCTTTTTTCAATCCGCGGGCATCGACACCCATAACGAGAATGTTCACAGTCTCTGTGCCTTCCCATTTTGGTGGATCTGGCGTATTCACTTTCTCCACATTTGTGATGCCGGCAAATGGTGAGTCGTCACCGTCCTTCTGCAAACCGTCCAATTGATTGAGAATAGAACCGAAATAATATGCGGCTGCTCCTCCGATAATTAACACGAAGGCAGCAAGAGAAATCCAGATGGTTCTCTTCGTCTTTCTGGTCATGCTAGCTCTCCTTTGTATTTGAGATGAAATAAAAAAACGAGTACGAGTATTCGAATATGACCTAGTCGAAGCTTTCCGTGCACGTCTCTTTCCGATATCAGACAGAGGACGCGGCTCCAAACTAATTTTAAAGCTTGCTGAATTTTGACTGATACCATTATAATTTCTTTTTGGGCTACAAGCAATTTCAACAAAATCCAAGTGAGGTATAATCATGCTGGCGATTGATGTCAAAGATTTACGTAAGTCGTTTAGTGTCCAGAAAAGCCGAGGTGGACTTAAGGGCGCTTTCCAGGATCTGTTTGCACGTCAATACCAGGAGGTATTGGCCGTAAATGATATTTCATTTCAGATTCCCCGGGGCGAAATATGCGGATATATCGGGGAGAACGGTGCCGGTAAATCAACAACGATCAAGATGTTAACCGGCATTTTGGTACCTACTTCAGGGCAAATATCGGTTGGTGGATATGTTCCGTATCAGGAACGGGAGAAGTTTGTACAGAATATTGGTGTCGTATTTGGTCAGCGCAGTCAGCTATGGTGGGATATCGGCGTCATCGAGTCATTCCATCTGCTGCGCAAAGTATATCGTGTGGGCGAGGTCGATTTCCGCAAAAGGCTGGATGAACTGGTTGAGCGGTTGCAGCTTCAGGATCTGCTAAGCCGTCCGGTACGGAAGCTCAGTCTCGGTCAGCGCATGCGCTGTGAGTTAGTGGCAGCGTTATTGCATAACCCGAGTATTGTTTTTCTGGACGAGCCAACCATTGGTCTGGATATTGTCGTGAAGTCGGAAATTCGGGAATTTCTGAAAGACATGAACAAGGAGCATGGAACGACCATTCTGCTCACAACCCACGATTTACAGGACATTGAGGCCCTGTGTTCCCGGGTTATCATGCTCGATGCGGGCAACATCATCTATGATGGCGGCCTGGATCATCTGAAGTCCCAGTGGGGCAAGGAACGGGAAATCCGCTTCAAGTTTGGCTCAGGTCATAACATCAGTCAGATGCAGGAATGGACTGCTGCGTTGCCTGTGCGCTGGACGGTGGAGAACGAATTGTCCGCATCCGTCTGGATTCCGCTGGAACTGAACGTTTCGGATGTACTCGGACGTGTCGTTGGACAGGCCGATATTACCGATATTCAGATTATTGAGATCAACACGGATGAGATTGTGCGCAGTATTTACCAATCCGGCTCCGCCGAGCGTCCCGAGATTGTGGGAGCAGGGAACGAAGCGGCGGGTGCGTCTTGAGATGAATAGTGCATTTTTTGATTTTATGCGCATCCGGTTTCTGACGATGCTTGCATATCGGGTGAATTATTACTCCGGCATTTTGATATATACGCTGAATATTGGCGTGTATTACTTTACTTGGCAAGCCATTTACGGTAACAGTGGTGAACTTGGCGGCTTCACGGCAGCTCAGATGACCACTTATATTGCCGTATCCTGGATGGCACGTGCCTTTTATTTTAACAACCTGGATCGCGAGATTGCCGCAGACATTCGGGATGGCTCCATTGCGATTCAATTCATAAGGCCGATCAATTACGTTATGGTCAAAATGATGCAGGGTCTCGGTGAAGGCATTTTCCGCTTTCTGCTGCTCATGATTCCGGGTATGCTCATTGCCATTCTGCTGTTCCCGGTTGAACTGCCTACAGCGCCATCCGCGTGGATTGGCTTTCTGGTCATGCTGTTTTTCAGTTTCCTCATTAATTCCCAGATTAATGTCATTACGGGGCTGGCAGCATTTTTTGTGGAAAACAATGAAGGCATGATGCGTATGAAACGCGTAGTGGTCGATTTGTTCTCCGGTCTGATTATTCCGATCAGCCTGTACCCTGGCTGGATGTCCGCGGTGATGAAGGTATTGCCTTTTCAGGCCATCACGTATCTGCCCGGTTCGGTTTTCACCGGAAGAGTGGAAGGTACAGCCATCTGGAGCGTACTCGGCATTCAGGTGTTCTGGTTTGCCATACTGCTCGTTCCGATGATGCTGATCTGGCGTCGGGCGCGCAAGCGTCTGTTCGTGCAAGGGGGATAACGGAATGTACTATATAGGTCTGATCTGGGAATATTTGAAAAACTACATGAAAACACGTCTGACGTACCGCGCCGACTTCTGGGTGGAGATCATATCGGATCTGCTGTTCCAGGCAACGAACCTGATCTTTATCTTTGTGGTCTTCCGTCATACGGATAATCTCGGCGGCTGGAGTGAGAGTGAAGTCCTTTTTGTTTATGGATATTTTATGGTGCCTTATGGTATCTTCAGTTGTTTTATCAATCTGTGGGGGTTCAGCGAGCGGTATATTGTAAAAGGTGAGATGGATCGCATCTTGACCCGTCCGGCGCATAACCTGTTCCAGATTTTGCTCGAAAATGTGGACCCGCCTGCGCTTGTAGGTTCGTTTATCGGTTTGATCATCATGATCTTTAGCGGGGCAGAGATGGGTCTAATGCTGGAGTGGTGGCATATTCCGGCTCTCATTATTCTTGCTCTTAGCTCAGTGTTAATCTATGCGGGTATCTATATCACCTTAACGTCGCTGTCCTTTTATTCGGACGCACCTACAGGCATTCTGCCATTGATGTACAACATTCAGGGATATGGACGTTATCCAATAACGATCTATAATCGTGCGATACAGGTCTTGTTAACATGGATCATTCCATTTGCCTTCGTGGGTATCTATCCGGCAGCGCTGTTCCTGGAGCGATCGGAGATGCACCGCATGGCACTCTTGACACCTGTGATGGGACTGGTATTCGGCTCCGTTGGCCTTCTGCTATGGAATTACGGCGTGAAGAAGTATCGCGGAGCAGGATCATAACGGAAGCCCTTTAGGAGATGTTGGGCGAGATAGGGAGGAAATGAGATGACATTAACCGAAGGTACCCTGGCACCGGAGTTTGAGCTTCCGTCGAGTACTGGAGACAACGTGAAGCTATCGAATTACCGTGGACAACGGGTATTGCTTTATTTTTACCCGAAGGATATGACTTCTTCCTGTACGCAGCAGGCCTGTGATTTTCGTGATCGACATGAGGAATTCCAAGGGCTGAATACGGTGATTCTGGGCATTAGCACAGACCCGATGAAGCAGCACGACAAATTCATTGCCAAGTACGGCTTGCCATTCATTCTGTTGTCTGACGAAGAGCATCAGGTAGCCGAGCAATACGGCGTATGGCAGATGAAGAAAATGTATGGCAAGGAATATATGGGCTTGGTACGCTCTACGTTTCTCATTGATGAAGAGGGTGTTCTGCTGAAGGCGTGGTCGAAGGTACGGGTCAAAGGTCATATTGAAGCTGCGCTGGAGGCTTTGCAGGAACTGTAGAAACAGCAAGTAGAAACTGTATAAGCGTAATAAGCCTCACTCGCTATAACGAAAACCTATATATGAAGGCTGTGCCTGCGGAACATACCGTAGAACACAGCCTTTTTATATGGCTATTTTGGCAGTATAAACGGGTTGGACTTATTCCAGTATTCATGTAGGGAAGCGTTATGGATTAGTCTGACTTTTTTTGCCCTTGCCGGAACGAATGCGATGAACCAACAAAAGGAATAGAGGGATGATGAAACTTACGGTTATATCCCAATCTACCCATACAGGCATGATGATATTGGTGTAGAAAAGGACATTGGGAGAAATCAGGACGGCGAGCGCAAACATAAGCAAGGCTGTAGGCAATATAAGAGGTTTATAGGTTTTCAACTGAAACAGATGAGCTAGTCCAATAATAAAAGCAAACATATACAGCAGGCATTTAAAATAGGTGGCAATTAACCAGGCCGTCGCCATGAACGCTTCAATACGCTCAAAGAAGTTACCGATATTAATCTTCTGGGACAGGGCATAAGAGATATAGATGTTATGCTGGGTCATGAAGGTCCCTACAACGAGTAGTGAGACCAGTAACAGCGCACTTAGAAGCAAACCTCCCAACAAAGTGGCAAGCAGCATATCGCGTTTGACATTTGGACCGGTCATCACATAAGGAAGAATCATGGTAAGTACGATAAGTTCACCAAATGAAGTAAAGGCTCCGCGAAATATGGCTTCAACCAGATGAATCCACTTGACGCTCAAAAAAGGTTGCAGATGTGAACCGTCTATTTTGGGTAGAAGCCCCATGAACAGGAGAAGCATAAAGACAACAACGACAGGGGTTAGCATTTCGACGCTGGCTCCCATGGTTTGCAGACCATTCATAAGGCCCCAGATCAGCGAACACAGGAGCATAATCAAAATCACACGAATGGGCGTTTGAAGGTAAATCTGGGTTGTCATAAAGTCCCCAACCTCACGGATGCAGATGACAGCGCCTATGGCGAAATAGAACAGGTAACCAACAGATAAAACCGATCCAGCCCACAGACCCAGCAATTTTCTGTTGATTTCAATCAGGGAAAGATCCGGATAGGTCTGATGGAGCTTGTACATAATCCAAATGATGAATAGACCGATGGGCTGGCCGAGGATAGAGCATAACCATGCATCGTTTTTGCCCAGGGTTGTGACAAGCGAAGGATAGATGAGAATCATATCCCCCACCATGACAAGAAAGGTAAGCAAGGTGAATTGCCGAATGCTGATTCTTTCTTTAATGATCATGGCCCCTATCCTCCCTTCAGATTTACCCTGCATCTTGGTTGCTCCCGTATTTTTATCCCGAAGATCTGGTTTTCCAGCGCTGTTTGAACAGATGGACCAACCATAATAATCCAGGCAAAATAATGCATAATGTGGTATCCCAATCTACCCAGTATGGAACGACCGTAATGACAATGAAGGTCACATTGGGCGAGACCAGATTGGCAAGGGCGAATGTCAACATTGTTGCTGGCAAGATAAGCATGCGATACTGCTTGAGGCTGAACAGTTCAGCACATCCCAAAATAAATGCGTACAGGTATACCATCGCTTTGAAATATGTAGAGATAAGCCAGGAAGAAGCCATAATGGCTTCAATACGTTGAAAAAAGCCACCGATATTTATCTTTTGAGATAACACAAAGGAAGTATAGATATTATGTTGGGTCAGGAACGCACCTAGAACAAGCAGTGAGATGGTGACCAGTATTGCAAGTAGCAGGTTGCCGAGTCCTACTGCAATAAGAACATCCCGGGTGCGGTGTGCCTGTTTCAACGTATACGGGATGATCATCATGATCGGAATGAGCTCACCTGCCGGATATATAATACTAACGAGAATCCCTTGCAAGATAGAGACCACACCCGTACCCGTCACAGGCTTCAAATTGCTCGGATTAACTTGCGACAGCAGGCAGAATGCAAGCACAACAATAAACACAATAAGGACAGGCATGAGCAATTCACTGCTCCGTCCCATCGTTTCCAGCCCATGGTACACACCCCAGCCAAGTGTAATCACAAACATCAGGATGATGACGCGAATGGGGGTGTACTGAAAGATCTGGGAGGCCATGAAATCCCCGACTTCTCGGGTATGTGTGGAGGTGCCTATGATAAAAAAGAAAAGATAAAAAATGGAGACAAGAGTACCTGGCCAAAAACCCAGAATACTTCGTGAAATCTGTACCAGATTTTTTTCGGGATAAAGATCACACAGCTTCAAAAACATGAGCATGAGGGCCAATCCAAGTGGAACCCCGACAAGAGCGCATATCCAGGCATCTTGTTTGGCATAGGAAGTGATAACGGAGGGATAGATCAACATCATATCCCCGACCACCATAATGAAAATGAGAGTGGACAATTGTCTTGTTCCAATGCGGCCCTGCTCAAGCATAGTGTCCCTCTCCTTTACTAAGTTCCAGTCAAGTGTGCCAGAAATTGATTTACAGGTTCATAGATCCATATGATGAGATATAGTGGACTCGGAAATTCCCATAAGTTTGCTGCAACGACGCTCAGGGAGGTAGCCAGCAGCAGCAAGGAACTATATACGGCGGTTTCTTTCCATTCCTTGCATCGGATGAGGGCAGGCAGATCGAACCATCCGATCAGTCCCGCAGTCACGATGACGCTAAGTGTAAGCAACATCCTGTTCACTCCTTAATTTCATCTTTGAACGAATCATCCAGTGTCCCTACACGTTTGATTTGCACATTGACATCGTAATGCACATCCAGATTTTCCAGATAGCTATCCCAATCCTTCTCCACCTTTTTGAAAAATGTAGGATCTGTATGATAGACATCTTGTCCAAATCCGAAAATATCGACATGAAATTTGCGTTGCACGGACTTGACGGATTCTTGCATTAGCTCCACAAGCCGTTCCTCACTATCCCGCTCCAGTTCCTTGAGGACTTCCATTGAACCGATCTTGATTCCACATTCCACGGCACCGATGGAAGATACATGTTTGACTTTGATATGAATGGTGGGACGCCCGGCGACCACTTTCGCTTTGCGTTTGGTTGTTGTGCGAAGGGTTTTAAGGGTCACGTACCCTTTTTTCCGACAAGGAATATTTCCAATGGTGGATACTACATTGTTTCGGATGTAGTTATATCCCTTGGATTCACTTTCCGTTAGCCAGCCAACCAGCTTATCCTTTCTGAATACGGAAAGTCCGGTTGAACTCAGGCTGGCGGGAGACTTGATGGTTGAAATGTTATCCTTGCTTCCGCTTTTCTCCTGTGAGCCAACAACCTCTACCCCGGTGATGACAGGCTGTATTCCGGGAGCTAACATATATTCCAATAACCGATCCCCGGTAACGGTGGTCGTGGGTGACCAGATTTTGGACGATACATCCAGCGAATTAAACATTTTCTCTGCAGGGATGTTCTCCAATGGTGTTAACACGTCAAGTACTTTGGATGCCGTTGTATTTCGTGCGACCATGACGTAATAGTCAGGACGCACCGTAGGTTCCCTCAGTAATGCTTCAGTTACATCATAAATGCCTTCTTTACGGGCGTATTCCTCACCAAAAATTAACACGCGAATATGCGCCATAAAGATACGCCGGGGGCTTGATTGCGTTAACTTCTGCATTGCTTCAAAGAGCGTGGGGGCAGAGGCCTGGTATTGCGCCACAGGTGTCCCGTTGCCTCCTCCTGATTTGGCAGATACTTCATTGGGAACAACGACTTGAGCCGTGACCTTAATCAGTTCGCCATCCTTATCCACACCCAGTCCCAGCATAATGCCAAGTTCATTGAGTTCCTGTCGATCCCAGCATCCGGTAAGGAGAGGGAGCAGAACGGCAAAAGACAGAATCCATTGTAGACATTTGTTCATACACGTTCTCCTTACCGATTATCGCTTCGTTTTTTTGTTTGCCTGTCTGGTTTCGTTCGGCGTTCCAGTAGAAAGAGGACGGGTTTTCATCCGGGTCCAAGGCACACGAAAAATGGTATCTTTGAGATCTTTTCCGATATAAGGTGCGAACGGGGACATGTAAGATACCCCAAAGGACCTTAAGCTGCATAGATGTGTTACCGTAATCAGCAGAACCATCAGAATTCCGTAAAAACCAAAGGCTGCAGCCAGGATCATCAGCACGAAACGCAGGATTCGCACAGAGATGGATAACCCATTTTCAGGAATAACATAACTGGATATCGCTGTTATAGATACGATGATCACCATGGCAGCCGATACAACGCCTGCGTCTACTGCGGCCTGACCAATAACAAGGGTACCCACAATGGATACGGCCTGGCCGACAGTCTTTGGAATTCGGATACCGGCTTCCCGTAAAATTTCATAGGTTAACTCCATTAAGATGGCTTCAATGAAAGCAGGGAACGGGACACCTTCACGCTGAGCGGCCAGACTAATAAGCAGGTTGGTAGGAAGCATCTCCTGATGAAAGGTGCTAATGGCAATGTAAAAGGAAGGAGCGAGCAATGCGATAAAGAAGGCCAGGTAACGAATCAAGCGAATCAATGAGCTAATATCGGCCCGTTGGTAGTAATCTTCGGGAGACTGAAAGAAATGAACAAACAGGGCTGGAACTAGCAGTACGAAAGGAGTGCCGTCTATAATGATCGCCACCCGGCCTTCAAGCAGTGCTGCACAAACGCTGTCTGGCCGCTCACTATTATAGACCGTAGGGAAGATCGTACCTGTTTTGTCCTGTACGAACTCTTCGATATATCCGCTTTCCAGAATAGAGTCAATATCAATCTGATCCAGCCTGCTCCGCAGTTCTTTGACGACCTCTTGATCGACGATATGTTCCAAATAGACCACGGCTACTCGGGTGTTGGTGACTCGCCCAATCTCTCTTTCTTCAATCCAGAGATGAGGATCCCGAATTCGCTTGCGGATCAGGCCTGTATTGGTTCGTAAATTTTCATTAAATCCCTCCATGGGGCCTCGGACAACCGTCTGAGAGATGGGTTCACTGACAGCACGGTCTTCCCAGCCTGCTGCTGCGATTTTTAACCCCTGATTCGATCCTTCAAGCAGTATGACAACAAAGCCTGCCAGCAGAGCATTGAGAATATCTTTCATCTCATTAATTAGTATGACGCTGCTGGTCGCGAGCACATCATTCTGTAGATAGGTCAAATGCTCATGATCCGCCGCAAAGTCAGGCAACTCACGGGTTTGTAGCAAGGATCCCAGGATGGACTGATTAATAATCTGCACATCTACCATCCCATCGATGTATAACATGACAGCAGGCCACTTGTGCAGACATTGCAAAGGACGAATCATCAAGTCTTTGCTATTCCCCATCACGTTCATGCAATAATTCGTATTTTCTGTAAGATCCGGCGATATCTTTATCTGATTCTGACTGCTTTGCGTTGCTGTACTCATTCCTTCACCCCCTATACACCCTATATTTTCAAATTAGTATGACCTGGATGAATACGGATTATTATAAAAGTGTCATCGAATATGCCAAAGGATAAATAGCGGATTGCTAATCTCTATATATTAGAATAATATCTAATTAGATTTATATCTAATTTATTGAGAAGAGGATTCGTCATGTTATTCAGATTTCCCAGTCTGTCTCTCCTGCAAAAAGAATCGGGGTACCGAAGAATTTTCATTGCAGGATTGGTAAACGGCATAGGTGACCGATTTTCACAGATTGCCATGCTTTCATTGATTCTTAGTATTACAGGGTCAGGGCTAGCTGTAGGACTTGTACTTGGTCTGCGTGTGATCCCATATCTGGTGCTTGCCCCGGCAGGGGGCTTATTGACCATGCACTTTTCACGGCGAATGATTATGCTGGTTACCAATGTATTGAGGGTGCCTCTTGCCTTGGGCTATTTGTTCGTAAATCAAACGGGTGATTTGTGGATTCTGTACACCGTGAGTACTTTACTGGCTTGTGCTGAGGCCCTCTACGCACCGGTTCGCAAATCAGGAATACCGCTTCTTGTTCAGCCGGATAATCTGCTTAAGATCAACGGCCTTGAACAGGTGATGAATGGTACGGTACTAATTTTAGGTGCCCTACTCGGGGGAATCACTTCATCCATGGTGGGGCCGCAGGCCGCGTTTATAACCAATGCATTATGTTTTCTGGTGGCAGCTATGTTGATCCGCAAAATATCGTTTCCATCGGAAAGAGATGCTGAAGATGGTGAGACTTCATATGAAAATGTGAACAGGTCAGCCAGTGCGGGTTCTGGTTGTACTTCAGATATCACTCGGGCCCCTGGTACAGTTCATATGGCTTCAGCGATATGGCGATTGGTTCGGTCCTCTGTAGCGTTACAGATCATCATTCTGTTTGAGTTATGGGTACCCGTTATAAATGGGATCGATAATGTATTAATCAGTGTGTATGCGATTGAAGTGTTTGCATTGGGGGATTGGGGAGTAGGTGTGTTCTACGCTGCACTAGGAACAGGCCTGGTATTGAGTAGTTGGTTCTCTCGTTATTTCCAGCACCGGTTGCTACCTGGTGTGATCATATGTCTGTTGGTGGAAGGGGGCCTGCTTATGCTGCTTAGTGCTGCGACTCTACCATTACTTGCTTCCCTGATCTATCTTTTGCTGGCTCTTATGTCAGGCGTAGGCAATACCTGTCTGGATACATTATTGATGCGTGAAACGCCTGAGAAATACCGTGGACTCATCTTTGGATTAGTGACGGCATGTAGTAGTAGCATGCTGGGATTATCCATGTTTGGTGCGGGTTTATTATTGGAGGTGGTGGAACCGCGGAAGCTGGGGTTTGCTGGTGGTCTGGGTTTCGCAGCGATTGCTGCTTTGCTGACAGGTTATGGATGGTTACGGGCACGTGAGGCTTTTCATATCAGACGCATATCCAAATGAACATGAAAAAAAGAAGCTGCAATCGTACGCAGCTTCTTGCTTATTCCTATCCAAAGTGGAAACATGAAACGTCTCTAAGGATGGATTACGGAGAAATTTTACTTTTGTCTTTGGCGAACAGGAGCTGGCTTGGACACGGATTTTGCTGCCCACGCTTTGCGGTAACGGTAAAGCACGGCTGCGATGAGCAATAGGCCAATTCCTCCCACGATATATGCTGCATATTGATGAGCCAGCTGGAATACTGCATTCCACTGGGGGCCGAATATTTTGCCAATGCCCAGAAACAGCACAACCCAAAACAGTGCACCTGAATAGGCATATAACGCGAATTTGCGAAAGGGAACAGCAGCTATTCCGGCGAAATACCCGGTAAAGTGTCTTACACCCGGAATGAAATAACCGATGAAGATCAAGGCATTACCATACTTTGCAAACCACTTTTGCGTCTTGTCCAGCTTGTCCTGTTTCATTAGGAACCATTTCCCGTACCGTGTAATAAAAGGCAGACCTGCTTTGGCCCCAATAAAATAGGTGATTGTCATACCGATCGTTGTTCCCAGAAAAGCCAGTATGACAAGTATCCCGAAGTCCAGATGCCCCTTGTAGGACAGAAATCCTGCGTAAGCCATCGTTGTTTCTCCCGGAAAGGGAAGGGCAATAAACTCCAGCAACAAGCCAAAGAACAAAACGCTGTATCCATAGGACCCAAACAAATGCTGGATCTTCTCAAGCAATTCCAATAGATTTCACTCTCCTGCAGACAGGGTGGGAGCATAAGTACTCTCCAGGGTATTTTGTTCACGACACTACCTGTCCATTATGCTACCTAATCCGAAGCGAAGAATCAATCGCGAGCCTTCCTAAATTGTGAAAAATATAAAACAAAATCGCGTCTTTTTTTGCGACGACCTCCATATAATTCTAACAAATCTGCTGAAGTCTATCAGTCTATCAGCAAATTAACTAGAGACGGTGGAGGTCGATTCGTAAATGGTACAGAGACCGGAATTCAGAATCAAGGGAAATGGGGAAATCTCCGTAACATCCATACATACGTTTTTATCTGGACAATGGTCTGTTTTCCTAGTCCGAATTGTTCTATTGCTATGTGCATTCGCCGCATATGCAGGAACGGCTTACGCATCTTCTGCTACCGGCTCAGATGAGCCTATCACGAAGGTAAAGAATACCCAAGACAAGGTAGTCTATCTGAGTTTTGACGACGGACCGGGTAAGCATACCCGTGAAGTTTTGGATATTTTACGCAAGGAGCAGGTTCCAGCTACATTTTTTGTGCTGGGTGAGCAAGCAGAGCGTTATCCCGAGATGATCCGTGCCGTTGTGGAGGATGGACATGCTCTGGGCAATCATACGTTCAATCATCAATACAAACAGCTGTACAGTGATTTCAAAGTGTTCTGGAAACAGATCAAGCAGACAGAGGAAGTGCTAGAGCGTATTACCGGATTCCGTCCGAATCTGGTGCGGGCACCAGGCGGTACCTATGGGCATTTTGACCAGAGCTATTTTGATTTGCTCCAATTGGGTGGATATACCGTCATGGACTGGAACGTCGACAGTGGAGATTCCAAGCGCAAGGGCGTTCCGGCCAAAGAAATCTTAAGCAATTCTACCAAAGTGCCTGCGGGCGCACGCTCGGTCATTGTACTGATGCATGACGGAGGTGCACATGCTGAAACGGTAAAAGCACTTCCGGGTATTATCAAGTATTATCGTGATCATGGATATCGTTTTGACACAATAAAGAGTTCGGATCAACCGGTTCAATTCCGTATACATCCAGATGACAGGTATAAGGCGCGCAAGGCTCCGGGAACGGCCTGGATTGCAGAACATGTAGAAGCGAATGCGGCGCTGTGGCTCGCAAGCAAGAAGCTGAAGGTAGAAGTCGGATTGGCTGCGGCTACCCTGAAGCCGGGAGAATTCCACATGGAAAATCAGCAAATCATGGTACCTTTGCGTACCTTTATGAAAAAGTTTGGGGGCAGCACTCGCTGGGATGCAGAATCAAGGACAGCCACAGCGGTATGGAAGGAAAGAACGATTCATGCAGATAGTGTGAGTAGAACGCTGACAACGTCAGGGTCAAGTGAACCGGGAGTGGTACAGAGTCAGGGGGGGACCATCTGGGTTCCGCTGCGTGAGTTACTGGAGCAGATGGGACTAAGGGTGCATTCACTAACCAGCAATGAAACAGAGTGGACGGTGAAGGCGGGCCCTTCCATATCCATATCAGCAACGAATAGCGTATTTAAGAATAAAATGATCTGAGAAAGTCATTCTTACAGGACTATTCTCTCTACTTCCGGGCAACACTGAATCATAGATTACTATGGCTCAGGAATGCTGATGGATGGAAGGAGATCAAGGGAAATGTCTTATATCCGAATGGAACATGAACATGCGGTTGAATTGCTGAACAGGGTCATGAAGCGTGTTGAAAGTGTGATCATTGGCAAAAAACAAGAGATTCGTTATGTCCTCACTGCGATGCTCAGTGGAGGTCATGTACTTCTGGAAGATGTGCCGGGTACCGGGAAAACGATGCTGGTTCGTGCCGTTGCTTCTGCGCTCGATTGCTCCATGGGCCGGATTCAGTTCACGTCCGATGTTATGCCGGCAGATGTTACAGGCACTTCGATCTATCACCCGCATACAGGTGAATTCAAGTTTCGGCCTGGACCCGTCATGTCCAACATCGTCCTGGCTGATGAAATAAATCGTGCTTCACCCCGCACCCAGTCTGCCCTTCTGGAGGCAATGGAGGAACGGCGCGTTACGGTTGACGGCACAACCTATGCGTTGCCACGTCCTTTCTTTCTGCTGGCAACACAGAATCCATTGCAATTCGAGGGCACGTATCGTCTGCCTGAGGCACAGCTGGATCGATTTATCATGAAGATTGGACTGGGATACCCCGATCCAGAGCAGGAATTGGAATTGTTAACCCGGATGGCAAGCAGGGAGTTGCTGGATGAACTTCGCCCTGTTCTGCTTGCCGAAGAGGTCGTAGCCATGCAGCGTGAAGTAAAACAAGTACATGTCGATCCGGTCGTCAAACAGTATCTAGTCGCAGTTGCTGTGGCCTCTCGTAGTCTTCCGGCGGTAAGACTGGGAATAAGCCCGCGTGGAACATTGGCCTGGATGGCTGCCGCGCAATCATTCGCCTACCTTCAAGGACGCAGTTATGTCATTCCGGATGATGTAAAAGAGGTGGCTGTACCCGTCCTTTCCCATCGTATTCAATTGAAGGCCCAGAACAGAGCGGATACTTGGGGACAAGTACAAGTCATAGAGGAAGCAATGTCTTCTGTCCCGGTACCTGTACAAATGGCATCACAGGGAAGGGGACGGAGGCAATGACTGCACCGGGACAACGGGTTTTGAGTGCTGTCTTGGTGGTGGCTTTCGCTTCTTTGTATATGTGGCATGGGGGCAAAGCTGCGCTGTTTCTGTCCATGATGGCTTTCCTGATGTTTACAGGCGGGGTGCTTCTCCATTGGTTCGGACCGCGAAGGTTTAACATTCGTCGGAAAATGCATTCAAAACGGATTGAAGCAGGCGAAGGGGTGCGGGTTCTGGTGGAGCTGGAATTCGATTGCCGAATTCCATTGTTATGGATCATTCTGTGTGAGAACACACCTGCGGGTGTACATCGCAAATTGATTTTCCCGGGAACACGGCGTCAATTTACCTATCAATATGAGTGTTCTGGTTTACGCAGAGGGGTCTACAGATGGGAAACGGGCAGACTGTACTGGGGGGATATATTTGGCTGGAATACCATCTCCGCAGAGACTACGGGCGATACACCTCTGATTGTTATTCCTCAAGCAACGGCTTCGGGGGAGGGCGATTCGGTAGAATTCGCAGCGATGACCGAAGGGGCTCTGTCTGAGCGAAGACACAGCCAGGGGAACCGTAGCCCTGAGTTCCGTGAATATCAACAGGGGGACCCCCTGGGACGTGTTCATTGGAAAAGTACAGCCAAAACGGGTCGACTTCAGACCTTTTTGCCCGATACCTCGGATTTACCTTCGCTGGGCATCCTTGTGTACGAAGGCGCTTCAGGTTATGACGTGAAACAGCCGGAGAGCTTGGATACACCTGCTTTTGAACGTGTGGTTCGTGCAGCGGCCCGCTGGATTCATACAGCTGAACGGGATGACATTCCTTATCATCTGTGGATGGAAGGTGGCGATAGGAGTTATGGTCGTCAAGATAAATGGCAACAGGACCTCTTTCATATGGATTGTGAAAATCATGCACTGGACAAGCTTGCGGGATCACGAATATCCAAGGTACAAGCTGTCCCTATTTCGATCCGTACAGAGATGCTGGACAGACTGGCGAGCGGGTCACGCATTGTGGTTCTCACAGGCAAATTGGATCAGGTTCTGGCCGAGTGGATAACGACCGCAATCGGGTTGGGTTACAGCGTAGAGGTGCAACTGACTGAGACAATCCTGTCATTATCAACGGATAGATCGATGAATGGATTGGGATATGACCGTTTAGAGCAGCTTCGTCACATCGGGGTGCCGATCCATTCAGTGACAGACCGTGTGTTACCTTCATTGGGAAAGGCGGAGGTATCGGATGTGGGAGCATAATGGAAACCAACAACCGAATTCCACTGTGGCTGACCAAGAGTCAACAGCCCGTTTGAGAATAAAATCGGCCCATTCTGTATATAAAGCTGCGAACCAGACATCAGTAACGGATATAAAGGATGAGGGACATGTTATCGTACCTGTCCTGTACAGAAGCTTTATTTCGGCCATTTTGCTCCTATTGTCTCTGGAGTGGATGTATCCTGTTACGTCATCGGGTCAGCAGGGCAGTGAACGGTTCTTGTCCGTGATGGCGGGATTAACCGGAGCTCTGCTGCTCGCAGGGTTACTTCGTACAGGCTGGATCACGGGAGTGCTGATCCGATTGTTTATTACTCTGGCTGCATTATGTCTGATGTACGGAGGAAGTGATCCTGTCGGATGGGCAACTGCATATCCGGGAACACTGTCAGCGGACATGGGCCATTTTATGAATCACTGGCAATTCCACTCGATTAGTACCGAAACGAGAGGCCTGCTCATGATGTGCGGCTGGAGCATGCTCATGGCTTCCGTGCAATCTCTGGTATTGCTACGTCGAAGCGTTATGCTGTTTGGCATTGCAACGCTGGTCTATTTGCTGCTGCTCGAATCATTTGCCGGACTGGATGTCTATACTTCAGTAATACGTTCTGTACTATGGATTTTTCTTATCCAGGCCTTGCTGCAGCTACTCCGCCTCAATGGAGGAGTCACTACTCCCAGTTATAACGGCAGTCCCTATGGGCGATGGACTGCTGTTACCATTGTAGTTTCGGCAGGTATGGTGCTTTTCTCGGCGTTACCCGGCCAGTTGGCTTCCATTCCTCAACCCGAACGCATATCCCTTGAACAGATGGGTGAACGCTTAGCTCGCTGGGCAGGTTATACGCAGCACAGTAGTATCCCGGCTGCAACGTCGGTCACGGGGTACAGCACAGCGGATGCACCCATGGGAGCGCCTTTGGTGCAGGGGAACTCCATCTTTTTTACGGCGAGAAGTCCGGAAGTTACGTATTGGCGAGGGGAGACTCGTTCATATTATAACGGTAGTACCTGGAGTGATCCTGGGCAAAGTTTTGAAAGTGCGAGTCCATCGGGTTTGCTTCGTGCCGATGGTTGGGAGAATCAAGCCTATTGGAAGCGTATCCGCCAAACGGTCATGATGAAGCGGGAATGGAAAGCACCGAACCCGCTGTTTACTGGTGGAATACCAATCAAGCTATCCTTTCAGGATAAAAACAGAGATAATCAGGGAAACATGCTGTCCCTGCTGTCCAATACAGATTCCGCAACATTGTGGCTCGCGGGCTCCGGTACCGATAAGACGGTTAAAAATTATACAGCAGACGTCATGGTTCCCGTGGCATCGCCTGCTCAATTACGTCTGCTTGCGGAGACAAATAAAGGGAAAGATCCTGCAGCTGTTCGCAGGACATATCTGCAACTGCCCACATCACTTCCCGGTCGAGTGCAGACTCTCGCCAAGGAGATCATCCAAGGGAGTGATACACGTTATGATGCTGTGCAAGCCGTAAAGATTTATCTGGCTGCTCATGCTGAATATACGTTGGATACCCGTATGCCGCCGCGAGGAGCGGATTTTGTGGACGATTTTCTATTCGTCACACGGCAGGGGTATTGCAATCATTTCTCGACAGCCATGATTGTGTTGCTGCGTGCAGAGGGAATCCCCGCACGCTGGGTTAAGGGCTTTGGTTCCGGAGTAGCTGACCCGGATCTCCCTGGTCAGTACATTGTTTCCCAGGGAGATGCACACTCCTGGGTAGAGGTGTATTTTCCGGGTGCAGGCTGGATGCCATTCGAGGCTACGCCTGGCTTCACCATGGTGCAAGGCAAGGGCGAAGACGCCGCAGCGCTCGCCGGGCAGCAGCCCGGCGAGGTGACTCCGCCGCATACGAACGGCGGAGTGGCTTACGCGGGCGCATGGCTGCTCGCCCGCGCACGGGCCATTGCCGCGCAGCCATGGCTCGCGGCAGCCCTTGTGGCAGCGGCGCTGCTGTGCGCCGCTGCTCTGGTCCGCATGCGGCGGCTACGCCCCGCGCTGCGGATAAGGCTGCTGCTGGCGTGGCCGCGCAGCAGCTTTCCAGACCGTGAGCGGCTGCTCAGCGCCGCCGCTCCGGTCTGGGCCGCGCTCGCGCGCCGGTACGGCCCGCGGCCGCCGGGGATGACGCTGCGTGAATATGCAGCGTCCCCAGCTTTGGCCGCAGGCACGCACGGCGCGGACATCGCGCGGTTTGCAGCCGACTGGGAGCGGCTGCTGTACGGGCCGGACCGTCCGCTGCGCGCGGACAGTCTGGACTTCCTGCGCCGGGCACTTCATCTGGCCCGGCGCCTACAGGCCTTGTAACACAGGGATGTTACAACAAGGGCACAACATTCTCTGCCATAGTTTTATACTCGCTATCGCTTTCCCATAGAATATGGCAGGTTGTTAGCGGATGACGATCACCATTGGCGTACTATTCTTTTATGCAGCGTTTGTTCATCGTTGCATGTCACATATAAGACGCCTTTCTCGCTGTATTGCGAATGAGGCGTCTTTCCACGATCATACACTTGAACCATCATCTTGCTGCCAAGCGTTTTAACCGAAATCTCCTTTTTGAAATCATTTGGTACACCCTGTTTTGAAATGTCGAAAAAAGGAGTTTCGCCTTTCCTTGACGGTATGTTTTGTCGTTGCGTATAATTAGTTTCATTGAATTGAGGGAGGCACGGTAATGAATAAACCAAATGAAATTGTGGTTGTCCTTGACTTCGGGGGCCAATACAACCAGTTAATCGCCAGACGAATTCGGGATCTCGGCGTATACAGCGAACTTTTGCCGTATAACACCCCAGCAGAGAAGATTGCTGAATTGTCACCACGAGGGATCGTTTTCTCGGGCGGACCATCCAGTGTCTATGCTGAAAATGCACCACATGTTGACCCAGCCATTTATGATCTGGGACTTCCAATCTTCGGGATTTGTTACGGCATGCAGCTTATGGCTCAACAGCTTGAAGGTAAAGTAGAACGTTCCGAGAAACGCGAGTACGGTAAAGCTGATATTGAGTTCGCAGCAGGTGCTGCTCTTGCACAAGGTATTGATGGGGAGCACACCGTATGGATGAGTCATGGTGACCACGTGGTTACTCTTCCTCCGGGTTTCAAACTGGATGCAGGCACGGAAAGTGCGCCAATCGCAGCGATGAGCAACGACGAGCGCAAATTGTATGCTGTCCAGTTCCATCCGGAAGTGCGTCACTCTGTTCGTGGTAACGATATGATTAAAAACTTCCTGTTCGAAATCTGTGGTTGCGAAGGCAACTGGACGATGGAGACGTTTATCGAAGATACGATCAAGGATATTCGTGAAAAAGTAGGCGACGGTAAAGTGCTGTGCGCACTGAGCGGTGGTGTGGATTCTTCTGTTGTTGCTGCACTGCTTCACAAAGCCATCGGTGACCAACTGACATGTATGTTTATCGACCATGGTCTGCTGCGCAAAGGCGAAGCGGAGAGCGTAATGGAGACGTTTGTTGGCAAATTCGACATGAAAGTTGTCAAAATCGATGCACAGGAACGCTTCCTATCCAAATTGGCAGGCGTGGATGATCCAGAACAAAAACGTAAAATTATCGGTAACGAGTTTATTTACGTATTTGACGAAGAGTCCAAGCAGTTTGATGATTTTGCATTCCTGGCGCAAGGTACACTGTACACGGACATCGTGGAAAGTGGTACAGCGACTGCACAGACCATCAAATCTCACCACAATGTGGGTGGCTTGCCTGAAGACATGAACTTCAAACTGATCGAACCACTAAGTGCCTTGTTCAAGGACGAAGTGCGTAAAGTCGGCGAAGAGTGCGGTCTGCCAGAAGCGATCGTATGGCGTCAGCCGTTCCCAGGTCCGGGTCTTGCCATCCGTGTACTTGGCGAAGTAACAGAGGACAAGCTCAAAATCGTCCGTGATTCGGATTACATCCTGCGTGAAGAAATTATCAAAGCCGGTCTTGATCGCGAAATTTGGCAATACTTCACGGCCCTGCCTAACATGAAGAGTGTTGGGGTTATGGGTGACGCACGTACGTATTCCTACACTGTAGGTATTCGTGCCGTAACATCCATCGACGGCATGACCGCTGACTGGGCACGTATCCCTTGGGATGTGCTGGAGAAAATCTCCGTACGGATCGTTAACGAAGTCGATAACGTAAACCGTATCGTGTATGACGTAACTTCCAAACCACCTGCAACGATTGAGTGGGAGTGATTTGGGTATTTTTCAATTGATTATTGACTGAGAATCCTTGCTGTATAAGGGGTCTTAGACAACGATTGAAAATCATATTTCATTCACCTGCAACTATTGGTCTTTAAAAATTTCTCTCTTTTATTTGTGTTATTCAAACAAATAGAAGAGAGTTTTTTTGTGTCAAGAATCAATGAATTAATAGATGATTTTAAGTTGAATCAAGAAATCCAAGGCAGAAAAAAGGAGTATATCTTAGGCTGTATGTATCGCTTGCAACGTTGGATGGAGTTCACTAATGAGCAATTAGAAGTTGAGGAAGCGGAAGCAGTGACTTCAATGCATATTAAGAAGTATATTCAGCACTGTCAAAGTAGAGGTAAAGAAGCCAATATTACAATCAATAATCAACTTGCCACAATTAAAGTGTTCTTTCAATATCTTGTAGGTGAAGAATATATAGATGAGAAGGATAATCCTATGCGGAGAATTAAGAACTTGAAGGAAGAGAAGCGAGTAATTATTACATTTAATGATGAAGAAGTAAGGCGTATCATTAATGATGTGAATGAAGGAACCTACTCTAATCTAAGGGATAAGTTAATTCTTATCATGCTATTTGATACTGGGATACGTGTTTCAGAACTGTGTAACATCAAGAATGATGATGTATCAAGAGCGCACATTCTCATCCATGGTAAAGGCTCTAAGGAGCATCTAATCTACATTAGCAAGATAATGAGAAGGGAAGTATGAGGAAGCGAAGCAGGGACGCTTTAAGCACAAGGATTATTATTTCCTAGACCAATCTGCTGAGCGTTTATCACGTTCACGTATCAATAAGATACTGAAAGAGCATTGTAAAAAAGCAGGAGTAAGAAAGGAGGTACGGTGTTCACCACATGATTGTCGTCATTATTTTGCTCAGAAGCAATTGAAGAATGGAATAGATGTATATAGCCTGAGTAGACTAATGGGACATTTTGATACACAGATTACTTCCAAGTATCTAAGAGGACTAGAGCAACATGATATATTGGAAATAGGGAAAGTGTATAGTCTATTGAATAAGGTAAGGATATAAGCAATAAAACCTATGAAATGCTCAGAACTGAAAATTGTGTGTAATGGATATGTACTCTTTTCTATGCAAGGACGAATTCCCTACAAATGAGACTTGCATAGTTGTCTTGCTACTTGCTTAAGAAGAAAGGAAGCACTCTCCATCAACTTTTCTAGAGGTTCACGCTCGCTTCATTGGTAGAAGTAGGGCGCTAGTAGAGTTTTGGAGTGTGTAACGGCTTATTCTTCAAGATGATACACATAGTGGTCTGTCTGGTCAATTGTCATGAAAGAAATAAAGGTGATTAAAACAACATTCTGATGCATAGAAGTGTCATCTGATTTCCGGAAATTGTACTGAACTAAGATGAAATAATTATTTGTAATGAATAAATATGCAAAAGTAGAGTATATCAATTGTTTTAAATACTTTTATTCTAATATATGGATATTTTAAGGTTATAAGTGATGTCTAATCCATATTAGACATCACTTTCGACCGACTAGGGGAGGGGGGGGGAGATCAAAAATCCTATTAATTACCACGATTTGCCGGTGTACACTTCCACCGCGACGGGCTGACCAAATTGATAAAGCGTGCGAATAAAAAAAGCCCTTCCTTGGCGAAAAGGCATTAACAAGACTATTGATAAAACTATCGTTTACTTGTACAGATAGTTTTCATAACCATCCTGCATTCCGAAATAGCGTAGATAATTCCCAGCTCTATAACGGGCAGTTATTTCGTCAATTAAAGGATCATTTTCGAATTTAATATAGCCTGCTAGATAGAGGGCAATCAAATACTCTTCATAACGAAGATTGCCAAGACACATTTCCGATTTTTCAATACCATCAAATATGTTCAACTCAAGATTGAACAAAAAGGACATCCCGATTACTGTTGAATCAATTACCCAGCTAAATTCTAATGGTTCATGAATGTCTTCAACTTTATTCAACTTAATTAGTTTAATTGTACCTCTGGGGTCACGAATGGTATAGGCTGCCACAGCCTGATCAAAATTAGCCTCAGGGTCATTGCGTAAACTAGAGAAATGTTCTAAATCTACCTTTTCAGCGTAATACTCCTCAGTTAGTCTAGAATGAATTTGTTCCAACGAGAAAGGATTGGGAATGCTCAATGACAGGTATTTATCATGGAGTTTTTGGATATCGATGTGCAATTAGAAGGCCTCCCTTTTCTTGGGGATAAGTGATTAACTTTATGATGTCTTATTTTATTTACTTTTGTGAAAGTATTTAACTATAATAATGAAAGTTAATAACATTTATTTCTTTAATGTAGTTTTGGAGAGGGTATGTAAATTAAAGAAACGATAATATTATCTTGCAGGATTAGCTCCTGTTTGGGTAGCTACACCATAAAAAATGTGTCCTGTTCTAAGAGTGTTTCCTTTTTTGGCATGGAAATGCCAGTAGTATTTTTCATCGTTTGTCCCTTTTTTAGGTTCACTTCATGATCCTTTCAGGTCCAGCCTGTACAATGAGTACATACTAAAGGCTATATGGCTACTGAAGGGAGAATTGAATGTATGCGTAAAACCGACTATATGAGCAAATGGAAGATGGGCATTGGAAGTGCGTTTCTGATGGTGATGCTGGCAGGATGCGGTTCAGGTGTGCAAGACTTGGCTTCCGGTTCGGGAGACTTTTCATTTGTTAACTTAGAGGCAGGAGCAGACTCATCTTCCGATCAGACCCGAAACCAGGACATATCTGAAGGATCAACGGTGAACAATGGTCAGGAGCAACAACAGGCAAAGGGTGTACTTAAGACAGAAATATAAAAACATAGGACATATCATATAAAAAAGTGATCTGGCGATCGTCGCAGCTTGCTCCGTATACCTAAACTATTGAATATTAAGATACGTTATGCTCCTCATATAACCATCTTCTAGATGAACCGTTAAGCTACCGTGGTTAAAGGTGTACGTGCACCTTTAACCACGGTAGCTTTTTAGTGTTGAAGATGAAGAGAAACCTGTGGCAAGATCGACATATGCACCTAAATAATTCACGTAAAAATCATTTTAATTTGGGTTGTAAACCGCTGAACTGGTTCATTTTGTTAAATAATACGAACGATTTATCTAAGAGTTGATAATAACATTCGTTTTTCTCATTGACAAACTACAGGTAACCCTCCTAAAATAGTGATGGGAAACACACAAATAGCGCATACTACTTCGTATAATTCCGGGGATTGGCCCGGGAGTCTCTACGAGATCACCCTAATGATCTGGCTACGAAGAGGAGAAGGCTGAGCACATGAATTCTACATGATTGCGTCGGGCATAACATCACGCACATTAGAATTTTTTTTGTTCTCCGTAATTGGCACAGTGCCTCTCCTCGTCAGCGATAACCCTGGGTGAGATATTTATCTTCAGGGTCATTTGTCGTTTTTCAATATGGCTTCAACATCTCTAAGGAGGAGTTAGTGAATTATGGATCGTTTCTTTAAACTAAAAGAAAATGGAACGAACGTTAGAACGGAGATTGTTGCGGGTCTTACTACCTTTATGACAATGGCGTACATTCTTTTTGTAAACACGTTGTTCTTGGGACAAGCCGGGGCGGGGATGTCGGATAATGCAGTATTTTTTGCAACAGCCGTTGGCGCCGGATTGATGACCATTATTATGGGATTGTTCGTTAACATCCCGATTGCGCTGGCACCGGGTATGGGGTTGAATGCTTACTTCATGACCGTGGTCCTGAGCTCGAATGGTGCGATTACCTGGCAGGCAGCTCTGGGAGCTGTGTTCCTCTCGGGGATTGTGTTCATTATTTTGACTGTGACCAGAATTCGTCAAATGCTGCTTGTTGCAGTTCCGGATTCATTAAAGATGGCTATTACGGTTGGTATTGGTCTCTTTATTACCATTGTCGGTTTCAAACTGGCCAATCTGGTCGCTGTAACAGTCAATGTTGCACCTGATGCAGATCTGAGCCAACCGATTCCGGGCAGCAGCTTTAATCTATCTTTGGGGAATTTTGTAACGCATCATGATGCATTATTGGCCCTGATCGGACTGCTCATTATTGCTGTACTGATGGTTATGCGCGTCAAAGGTGCATTATTGATCGGTATCATTGCCACAACGTTGATTGGTATCCCGATGGGCGTTACGAATCTTAGCGGCTTGTCCGGTGCAAGCTGGTTGCCTAACTTCAGCGATCTAGCGGTGGGACAACTAGATTTGAAGGGTGCCATTAGTCTTGGATTGTTTGAAATTATCTTTATCTTCACCTTTGTAGAGCTGTTTGACACATTCGGAACGATGGTGGGGACAGCAACGCGAATGGGGATTATGAAGGATAAGAAAAAAGGCGAAAAAACCATTGGTAAAGCGATGCTTGTCGATGCAGTCGGTGTCAGCGCAGGTGCTGCATTGGGTACAAGTACAATTACCGCGTACGTCGAAAGTGCATCCGGTGTTGAAGCAGGAGGACGTACAGGTCTGACTTCCGTAACGACAGGTCTCCTGTTCATTCTGGCTCTGTTTATCGCACCACTTGCCCTGGTTGTACCATCCGCTGCAACAGCCCCGGCACTTATTATCGTGGGTGTACTTATGATGAGTCAGGTTCGCAGCATTGAGTGGGATGACTTCCTGCAAGCTTTCCCGGCTTTCCTTACCATTGTATTGATGCCTTTCACTGGAGGAATTGCAAACGGGATCTCCGCAGGGATTATATCCTATGTGATTCTGGCTGTATTCAGTAACCTGGTTACCGAACGCAAAGTGAAGATACACTGGCTCATGTGGATACTGGCTATCATCGTTGTGTGCCGATATGTATTTATGGGCGGAGAGTAACAAGTTGATGGATTGAAATGAGTCAGTTACTTATGATGTATTTCTTATTATATAAATGAAAGAAGCGGAAGCCTCGGTACACTATCGGGGCTTTCGCTTTTTTTCGTTTCTTCTATAATAGGTAGCATGAACTTTGAAATAAGGGACAGGAGACTCGTTGAAATGTTTCGTGAAGAGGTTAATCTTTCTTTAATGAGATAAATGGAATTGAATTTCTTCTATATTAGGGGAGGGACGAATATGAGTTATGATTTAATGGTTTTTGATCCATCCAAGGCTCCTGTAGATAAACCGGCATTTATGGAATGGTATGGTGAGCAGACAAAATGGTCGGAAGATCATTCTTATTCGGACATTACAGTTAGCTCACGCAAGTTGCAACATTTATATAAAGAGCTTATTCAGACGTTTCCTCCAATGAACGTAGACGATGAGATTTTTGAAGCGATGGAAGAGGCTGGAACGGATAATCGATTAACGGACTATTCTCTGGGAGAAGATTTGATCTACGCTGCCTTCGCATGGTCTGTTGCGGAGGATGCATATAGCTTGATGCGTGAGTTAGCTAAGAAACATCAGGTCGGATTTTTTGATGTGAGTGGATTAGATGGGGAGATCATAAGGCCATGATAGATATATTGGGAAAGAGATTTTCGAGATTCATCTTTAATTCGATAATATAGCTGCACTGGGGTGGTCACTAACTGGGGCGAAGATATCCGTTATTGTTTTTCTAGGCTTCATAAATAATCATCTTAATTTACCTACTATATATAGTAGATAGTAGTGTTACGAAATGGAGTATCAAAACTCCGGGTTTGGAATGCATATCAAAGCCTTTGAATAATAACTGAGGATATTTCCCTCCGCTTTGTGCGATAGTGTTTGAGTGTTAAAGTATGGCCTGAGTAAGTAGGTTTAGACTGGTTTATAGGGAATGTGGGGATCAGAGGGGGGAATGGAGCTTTTCTTGAAAAAAAGACTTGCGTTCTAAAACTGTACATGGTATATTCTAATTCCGGCCAAGAAAACACGAGAAACACGGTGCGGCAAGCAAATGATTGAAGCTTCGAAAGAAACTTAAAAAAAGAGCTTGCAAAGTTGGTTCGGAAGTGATATGATATAAAAGTTGCCGAAGAGAACAACGACGGTAACGAAAACAAGTTTGATCTTTGAAAACTGAACAACGAGTGAGTAAACATTCTGCTTGCAGAATGAACGCGAAAGTTTGAGACAAGCCTTGGCTTGAATCGGCTGGAGCACAAATGAGATTTTTAATCTCGTCAGATTCAAAATGAGCTTATCGCTCTTTTCAATACTTTATTGGAGAGTTTGATCCTGGCTCAGGACGAACGCTGGCGGCATGCCTAATACATGCAAGTCGAGCGGAGTGGATAGGAAGCTTGCTTCCTTGATACTTAGCGGCGGACGGGTGAGTAACACGTAGGCAACCTGCCCTCAAGCTTGGGACAACTACCGGAAACGGTAGCTAATACCGAATACTTGTTTTCTTCTCCTGAAGGAAACTGGAAAGACGGAGCAATCTGTCACTTGGGGATGGGCCTGCGGCGCATTAGCTAGTTGGTGAGGTAACGGCTCACCAAGGCGACGATGCGTAGCCGACCTGAGAGGGTGATCGGCCACACTGGGACTGAGACACGGCCCAGACTCCTACGGGAGGCAGCAGTAGGGAATCTTCCGCAATGGGCGAAAGCCTGACGGAGCAATGCCGCGTGAGTGATGAAGGTTTTCGGATCGTAAAGCTCTGTTGCCAGGGAAGAACGTCCTTGAGAGTAACTGCTCAAGGAGTGACGGTACCTGAGAAGAAAGCCCCGGCTAACTACGTGCCAGCAGCCGCGGTAATACGTAGGGGGCAAGCGTTGTCCGGAATTATTGGGCGTAAAGCGCGCGCAGGCGGTCATTTAAGTCTGGTGTTTAATCCCGGGGCTCAACCCCGGATCGCACTGGAAACTGGGTGACTTGAGTGCAGAAGAGGAGAGTGGAATTCCACGTGTAGCGGTGAAATGCGTAGATATGTGGAGGAACACCAGTGGCGAAGGCGACTCTCTGGGCTGTAACTGACGCTGAGGCGCGAAAGCGTGGGGAGCAAACAGGATTAGATACCCTGGTAGTCCACGCCGTAAACGATGAGTGCTAGGTGTTAGGGGTTTCGATACCCTTGGTGCCGAAGTTAACACATTAAGCACTCCGCCTGGGGAGTACGGTCGCAAGACTGAAACTCAAAGGAATTGACGGGGACCCGCACAAGCAGTGGAGTATGTGGTTTAATTCGAAGCAACGCGAAGAACCTTACCAGGTCTTGACATCCCTCTGATCGATGCAGAGATGTATCTTTCCTTCGGGACAGAGGAGACAGGTGGTGCATGGTTGTCGTCAGCTCGTGTCGTGAGATGTTGGGTTAAGTCCCGCAACGAGCGCAACCCTTATATTTAGTTGCCAGCACTTCGGGTGGGCACTCTAGATAGACTGCCGGTGACAAACCGGAGGAAGGTGGGGATGACGTCAAATCATCATGCCCCTTATGACCTGGGCTACACACGTACTACAATGGCCGGTACAACGGGCTGCGAAATCGCGAGATGGAGCGAATCCCAACAAAGCCGGTCTCAGTTCGGATTGCAGGCTGCAACTCGCCTGCATGAAGTCGGAATTGCTAGTAATCGCGGATCAGCATGCCGCGGTGAATACGTTCCCGGGTCTTGTACACACCGCCCGTCACACCACGAGAGTTTATAACACCCGAAGTCGGTGGGGTAACCGCAAGGAGCCAGCCGCCGAAGGTGGGATAGATGATTGGGGTGAAGTCGTAACAAGGTAGCCGTATCGGAAGGTGCGGCTGGATCACCTCCTTTCTATGGAGAATCGTTTCCCGAGTGGAAACATTCAAAACCAAGTCTTCAGGAAGCATGCTTCCGAAGCGAGCTTTACTTCGTAAAGCTTTTAACTCACTCGTTGCTCAGTTTTGAGAGCTCAAACTCTCAAACAGCTTGCTTTTGCATGGAGCTTGTTCTTTGAAAACTAGATATCGAAACGAAATTTTGCGATTTAGAACATTCCTTTAAACTGATCTTGTGTAAACAAGTGAAGTGTTTATAAGGTAGATTGCATGAGCGAGTGATCGAAATGGAGCGACTTTTGGCTTTGGACGTAGTCCAAAACAAGCGGAGCGACAGCTCGAACACGAGCGATATGGTTAAGCTACTAAGAGCACACGGAGGATGCCTAGGCGCTAGGAGCCGATGAAGGACGTGGCGAACAACGAAACTGCCTCGGGGAGCTGTAAGCAAGCTTTGATCCGGGGGTGTCCGAATGGGGAAACCCAGCTGGGGTAATTTCCAGTTACTCACAACTGAATACATAGGTTGTGCAGAGGCATACCAGGGGAACTGAAACATCTAAGTACCCTGAGGAAGAGAAAACAATAGTGATTCCGTCAGTAGCGGCGAGCGAACGCGGAGAAGCCCAAACCAGAGAGCTTGCTCTTTGGGGTTGTGGGACGTCTCACATGGAGTTACAAAGGAGCCGATTAAGCGAAGAGGTCTGGAAAGGCCCGCCAAAGAAGGTAAAAGCCCTGTAGTTGAAAGTCTGCTCTCTCCGAGACCAATCCCGAGTAGTGCGGGGCACGTGAAACCCCGTATGAATCCGGCAGGACCATCTGCCAAGGCTAAATACTTCCTAGCGACCGATAGTGAAGCAGTACCGTGAGGGAAAGGTGAAAAGCACCCCGGAAGGGGAGTGAAATAGAACCTGAAACCGTGTGCTTACAAAAAGTCAGAGCCCGTTTTAGGGGTGATGGCGTGCCTTTTGTAGAATGAACCGGCGAGTTACGTTCCCGTGCAAGGTTAAGGTGATGAGCCGGAGCCGCAGCGAAAGCGAGTCTGAATAGGGCGAGTTAGTACGTGGACGTAGACCCGAAACCGGGTGATCTACCCCTGTCCAGGGTGAAGGTGCGGTAACACGCACTGGAGGCCCGAACCCACGCATGTTGAAAAATGCGGGGATGAGGTGGGGGTAGCGGAGAAATTCCAATCGAACTCGGAGATAGCTGGTTCTCCCCGAAATAGCTTTAGGGCTAGCCTCGGAAAACAGAGTCGTGGAGGTAGAGCACTGATTGGGTGCGGGGCCCGCAAGGGTTACCAAGCTCAGTCAAACTCCGAATGCCATAGACTTACTTCCGGGAGTCAGACAGTGAGTGCTAAGATCCATTGTCAAAAGGGAAACAGCCCAGACCATCAGCTAAGGTCCCCAAGTGTGTGTTAAGTGGAAAAGGATGTGGAGTTGCCCAGACAACCAGGATGTTGGCTTAGAAGCAGCCACCATTGAAAGAGTGCGTAATAGCTCACTGGTCGAGTGACTCTGCGCCGAAAATGTAACGGGGCTAAACACACCACCGAAGCTATGGCTTGATGCTTTGCATCAGGGGTAGGGGAGCGTTGTATAAGGGTTGAAGGTGTACCGTAAGGAGCGCTGGACATTATACAAGTGAGAATGCCGGTATGAGTAACGAAAAGATCAGTGAGAATCTGATCCGCCGAAAGCCTAAGGGTTCCTGAGGAAGGCTCGTCCGCTCAGGGTAAGTCGGGACCTAAGGCGAGGCCGAAAGGCGTAGTCGAAGGACAACAGGTCGAAATTCCTGTACCACCGTAAGCCGTTATGAGCAATGGGGGGACGCAGCAGGGTAGTGACGCGGACTGATGGATGTCCGTCTAAGCAGTGAGGCTGATGTGTAGGCAAATCCGCACATCGATAAGGCTGGGCTGTGATGGGGAGCGAAAATTATAGTAGCGAAGGTCATGATCTCACACTGCCAAGAAAAGCCTCTAGCCAGGTGATGGTGCCCGTACCGCAAACCGACACAGGTAGGCGAGAAGAGTATTCTAAGGCGCGCGGAAGAACTCTCGTTAAGGAACTCGGCAAAATGACCCCGTAACTTCGGGAGAAGGGGTGCCCCGGTAGTGTGAATAGCACGAGGGGGCCGCAGTGAAAAGGCCCAAGCGACTGTTTAGCAAAAACACAGGTCTGTGCGAAGCCGTAAGGCGAAGTATACGGGCTGACGCCTGCCCGGTGCTGGAAGGTTAAGGGGAGTGGTTAGGAGCAATCCGAAGCTGTGAACCGAAGCCCCAGTAAACGGCGGCCGTAACTATAACGGTCCTAAGGTAGCGAAATTCCTTGTCAGGTAAATTCTGACCCGCACGAATGGCGTAACGACTTGGGCGCTGTCTCAACGAGAGATCCGGTGAAATTTTAATACCTGTGAAGATGCAGGTTACCCGCGACAAGACGGAAAGACCCCATGGAGCTTTACTGCAGCTTGATATTGAATTTGGGTACGATCTGTACAGGATAGGTGGGAGCCTTTGAAGCATGAGCGCCAGCTTGTGTGGAGGCACCGTTGGGATACCACCCTGATCGTATCTAGGTTCTAACCTGGTACCGTAATCCGGTGCGGGGACAGTGTCAGGTGGGCAGTTTGACTGGGGCGGTCGCCTCCTAAAGAGTAACGGAGGCGCCCAAAGGTTCCCTCAGAATGGTTGGAAATCATTCGAAGAGTGCAAAGGCATAAGGGAGCTTGACTGCGAGACCTACAAGTCGAGCAGGGACGAAAGTCGGGCTTAGTGATCCGGTGGTACCGCATGGAAGGGCCATCGCTCAACGGATAAAAGCTACCCTGGGGATAACAGGCTTATCTCCCCCAAGAGTCCACATCGACGGGGAGGTTTGGCACCTCGATGTCGGCTCATCGCATCCTGGGGCTGAAGTAGGTCCCAAGGGTTGGGCTGTTCGCCCATTAAAGCGGTACGCGAGCTGGGTTCAGAACGTCGTGAGACAGTTCGGTCCCTATCTGTCGTGGGCGTAGGAAATTTGAGAGGAGCTGTCCTTAGTACGAGAGGACCGGGATGGACGTACCGCTGGTGTACCAGTTGTTCCGCCAGGAGCACCGCTGGGTAGCTATGTACGGAAGGGATAAGCGCTGAAAGCATCTAAGCGTGAAGCCCCCCTCAAGATGAGATTTCCCAGTATGTAAGACCCCTTGAAGACGACGAGGTAGATAGGCTGGGGGTGGAAGTGCAGCAATGCATGGAGCTGACCAGTACTAATCGGTCGAGGGCTTATCCAATATGCACGTTGTAAGGCGCAAATTTCGTTTCGAATCTAGTTTTCAGAGAACAAATACTCTGAAATATAAGCTACAAGCTATGCGTTTGGTGGCGATGGCGGAGGGGTTCCACACGTACCCATCCCGAACACGACCGTTAAGCCCTCTAGCGCCGATGGTACTTGGACCGCAGGGTCCTGGGAGAGTAGGACGCCGCCAAGCAAAGAACCACTGCCGATGTAATTCGGTGGTGGTTTTTATTTTTGTCTAATTTGATCTATGAAATTAGGAACAGCTCAGATTTGATGGGCTGTTTTTTTATACCCATTCACCTCAGATATCCAGATGTGCACTTAACCAGCAACCTGGATACATACTTTATAGATGAACAAACAAACTAATCTTGCCGAAAGGAAGAAGCTAGCACATAACATGCTGTTTTCTGCCCCATCGTAGGCAACTTACAACAATCTTACAAGAGTGTAAGGCGATTGTAATCTAGATCAATAGGTATCAATCTTGCTGCTCCTGTATATTAATCCTATCCATCGATGGGATTAATTTTTAGGGGGAGTTGGCGTGAGGTTTTTTGAAATACTGCTGTTCTTTTCAAGTGTTTTTTTGTTGGCAATCCCATTTATTTTCAATCAACGTATCAGGAGATCTGCTTTGCTCCTGACAAGCGGAGCAGGCTCCATTTTTTTAGTGATACATCTGCTTGTCGAAGGATACAGGGTTCAGCTTTTATTTTTATACGGATTTACGATCCTGATGCTTATGCTTTCAATTATAGATGTTTTCATAACGCAGAAAGCCGTACGGACTACCTCGCGAATCCGTAGAGTGCTGGGTCCCCTTTTAATTGTGATTGGGTTAATCGCAACAGCGTGCCTTAACTATGTGTTTCCCGTATTCGACCTTCCGGCGCCAACCGGCAAGTTGAAGGTAGGTACGCAAGTCTTCCATTTCGTTGATCCTAACCGAGAGGAGACATTTGGAAAAACCGCGGCGGGCAAGAGAGAATTGATGGTTCAGGTATGGTATCCGACTGAAGCCGGCACTGGGGAGTACGCTCCCTTTATCCCTGATACCCGGATTTTATCTTATATGGGGGAGAACTTTGGTCTTCCCGGGTTTACTTTTCAACACCTGAAGTATGTATCCAGTCATTCATATTCGGGGGGCGAAGTCTCTTCGGAACAGGCCTCATACCCGTTGATCCTTGCAAATCCTGGAAACGTATCCTCCAGGTTCCTCCACACGTCGCAAGCCGAAAATCTCGCGAGTCACGGATATATCGTGGCTGTGATCGACCACACCTACAATACATTTGCGACCAAGTTTCCGGACGGTCGAATCACGACCAGCACAACCGACAACTTATTCTCGCCCGATCATGATTACCGGACGGGAAGGGGAGTTCGAGACAAGTTGGGAAAAGTTTTAACCGAAGATGTGGCATTTGCGCTGGACCAATTCGAGCTCATTCAATCGGGGCAGATTCCAAGTCATCTAAAAGGGAGAATCGATCTCGGTCATGTCGGGGTGTTCGGTCATTCCATAGGCGGAGCGACGGCCTATGACGCTTCTTACGATCCGAGAATCACGGTTGGAATAGACTTAGATGGAGGGCTTTATCGACTGCGTGAAAGAGAGGGGCTGCGAAAGCCGTTTTTGTTCATCAACTCGGAAAGCTATTCCGAAAAATTAAAAAGGGTGATGGATAACCGGGTCTACACGGATGAAGAGCTTAACCGTATGGGCTCGACAAGAGAGTGGGAGGATCAAGTAACGGAAGATAAAAAGTTAGAGCTTGAACGGATGCGCGAAACGGTCGACGAAGGGGGACAAGTCCTCTATATCGATAATACGGAGCATTTGAATTTTGCCGATGTACAGTTCATTTCTCCGATTTTCAACATGCTGGGCATTACAGGAAAGATTGCGCCCGAAAGAGCGAACTCCGTTATCAATGCCTATATGCTGGATTTCTTCGATATGTATCTGAAAAATCAAGGTGGAAACTTAATGAAAGGACCGGATAGCCGCTTTCCGGAGGTGAAGTTCGTAAACTAGCTATTATAATTAGAGAACAGGCTGCCGATTCTGCGATAGCCTGTTCTCTATGTGATATCGTTTCCGTTTCCTCAAGCGTGGTTGCCCAATATGCCAGGACACAACCACAGTCCAGCAGTCGGGCACAAGTTAGTGTTGAACGCTCTTGAACGCTGCTTCCATACTTCCACAAGCAGATGTATCTTGTATTTTACTTGAAGGCAAGATTGACTCTGAGGTGTGGAGATGGCTCGGTTCAATTACTACGGAATTCGATGATGCTGTTGACCGCGTCCCAGAACGGCTCATCATGATTTAAATTCAACTTGAAACTTTTTATGCGGAGCAAGGAGAGTACATCTTTTATATTTCGCAAAGAATTGAGCTGTCTTCTCATAAATTAGTACCAAGTACTAGAAGTTAGTGCTATAATAATGAAAAACAAGTGAGGTGACTACCGATATGAATCATCAATCAAAGGCAACCATCACGGCAATGGGGACGTATGTACCGGATCGAATATTAACAAATGCTGATCTGGAGAAATTGGTCGAGACAAGTGACGAATGGATCGTACAGCGTACAGGCATGAGAGAACGGAGAATTGCAGCTGAGGATCAATATGTATCTGACCTGGCTACGAAGGCTGTGGAAGACATGATACATCGTTACCAAGTAAGTGTAGAAGATGTGGACATGATCCTTGTGGCTACCAGCACACCTGAATATGCTTTTCCAAGTACGGCATCCAGGGTACAAGCTAACCTTAAAATTCCACACACGGGCGTACTGGATTTAAATGCTGCATGCGCTGGTTTTACCTACGGGCTACAGCTAGCCGATAGTCTGGTGACCAGTGGAATTTACCGTAAAGTACTGGTTATTGGAGCAGAGACTTTATCCAAAATTACGGATTACACTGACCGCACGACTTGCGTATTGTTTGGTGACGGAGCGGGAGCCTTTCTGGTGGAGAGATCGGCGGCTGGAGAAGGTGACTTTATGGCAGCCATATCAGGTACGCATGGAGATGGTGGTGTACATCTCTATAAGAGTGGCCTGTCTTCAGAGATGAATGGTGTACCATTACAGGGTGAAGGTTGTTTAGTTCAGAATGGCCGAGAGATTTATAAGTGGGCTGTACGGACGATTCCAGAGCAATTGGGTAACCTTATAACGAAAGCTGGATTAAGTCCTGAGCAGATTGACTGGTTTGTCCCGCATAGTGCCAACATGAGAATGATTGAGGCTGTATGTGAACGTGGACCGGTTCCCTTGGAACGTACGTTAACCAGTGTCGAGTATCGTGGGAATACATCTGCCGCTTCCATTCCGCTGGCACTGCAACTTGCAGTAGATGAAGGGAAGTTGAAAGAAGGACAGAGCGTAGCTCTCTTTGGCTTTGGCGGTGGCTTGACTTACGCGGGCCTGGTGCTCAAATGGGGCATACCGGACAGGGGTTAGAATGACTTATAACAATATGTAACAAAGATAAATAGAGAAAATATAAAAGACCACCCAGACTTCATGCAGTCATGAAGAGGGTGGTCTCTTTTGTGAGGTAGTTCGTTTAAAGGAATACGAATATAGCTATGTTTCTTTTTGAATTAACACAAATTGCTTAATCCCATAAATGTTTTATGGCGTAAGCTTAGGGGCTTGGCGGTGATGAGTTCCTTGTTCGTAGCTGTAAGCCAGCTTGATCAAGGTTCCTTCATCAAAGGCGCGACCCAGGAATTCCATACCTACAGGCAAACCATCGGTTGTGAAACCAGCAGGGACCGTGATCGCAGGGAAGCCGGAGAAAGGACTCAGTCGGTTATTACCACCTGATGATTGCCCTTCACCAATAACACCAGCAGCCTGTGTAGACGTAGGATAGATGATGGCATCTAGGTTATGGTCTGCCATGACTTTTAGCAAGGACTCACGTGTAACTTGGGTACGTTTCAGGACAATGTCCTTATATTCGGTAGTCTCCAACGTTTGGCGTGCATCCCGAGTCTTCATAGATTGCTCCTGAGATTTGTCGAACTCTCCGGAAGCAATGATCTCGGACAGACTGTGATATGGAGCATCTGCACCCAATGAGTCCAGATAGTCATTCAGTTGGAACTTGAATTCATATCCGCTGAGACTTGGGTATTTGTTGATTTCAGCCAAGTTTGGGATGGAAATAGGAACTGCGGTAGCACCTAGTGACTTCAGCTCTTCCACAGCTGTGTTGATCACGTCAGCTACGGCTTTTTCTTCAGCTTTGGTACTTGGGATGAGTTCAGTGGCCACACCGATACGTGCACCTTTCAGCCCGTTTACATCCAAGAAGTCCGTGTAGCTGGATGGGATTTTGCCTACTGCGTAAGCTGTAGCAACATCCTTTTTGTCATATCCGGCTGTAGCATCCAACATGATTGCAGCGTCACTAACCGTACGAGCCATAGGTCCGCCGACATCTTGCGTCAAGGCCAGAGGGATAATCCCTTCACGGCTGGAGAGTCCAATCGTTGGACGGATACCTACGAGGCTGTTGAAGCTGGAAGGGATACGGATTGAACCCCCTGTGTCGGTACCCATACCCGCTGCAGCAAAGTTTGAAGCGATAGCAGCACCTGTTCCACCGCTTGATCCGCCTGGATAGCGGTCCAGGGCGTAAGGGTTCAGCGTTTGTCCACCCAATGAGCTGGAAGTGGTGATGCCGAACGCGAATTCATGCAGGTTTGTTTTGCCCAAAATAATGGCACCGGCTGCTTTGAGCTTCTTCACTTGTTCAGCATCATGAGCAGGAATGGAGTCTTTCAGACAGATACAGCCTGCGGTTGTAGGCATGTCATTGGTATCGAAGTTGTCTTTCACCAGGATCGGAACGCCATGAAGAGGTCCACGAGCACCTTGAGCAACACGTTCTTCATCCAATTGCTCCGCAATTTGAAGCGCATCCGGGTTCAGTGTTAATACGGCGTTTATGCTTACACCTTGATCATCGTATTTTTCAATGCGATCCAGATACTTCTGAACTAGTTCTTTGGATGTCAGTTTTCCTTGCGTCATTGCGGCCTGGAGATCTGTAATCGTTGCTTCCTCCAGAACAAAAGGTTTTATGTAGTTATAAATGCGGTCTTTCAATATGACGACATCATTTTCCGTAAGTACGGCATTAGGGAGGAAGAGAGACTCCGTATATCCTTTCATTAACCCTGCAGTATTCAACGCACCAACAGCACTGGCAAAATCGGATTGATCCGGGACATCCTTGAACGATTCTGTGACAGGGTCTAGCTTCAGCCATTGTTGCAAGGCTACGGCAGCATCTTTACGTGGCACTGTTGCACCTGAGAGCTTGTCCATGGTAAAAGGAACACCTGCAAGTGTAGCCGCTTCTTCCATGGCTTGGACAAAGGCTTCTGCCGTGGTAGGAGTCTTACCAGCTGATACGGCTGCAACCGTAGTTTTGCTTGAAGGCGTTGCCGTTGCGGCTGACGCCGAGGGTACTGTTCCTCCCCATGTTGTGGCAAAAACGGCTCCTGCCAATAACAAAGCCCCACTTTTTTTCAAAACAGATCCATGATAAGTCATGCACCCACGCTCCCTTCCTGTGTCTCAATGATGTGTGTGTTAGCAAATCTGGTTTATATGCTTTTGACACATTCTATATTCATGTCAGGTAATCTTACAATGATCGTATTTATCCAAAAAAACGTATACAAGCAATCTATTTATTCAAGATACTCTAGAATGCTCTTGTTCCCATGTAATCAAGAAAGTTTTTTAATAATGATATGTAAGGTAATGTGACATGCACTAATTATACATTTGAATAATTAATACTCCATCAGCAGCTTGTTAATCGGGCAGGGGACAGAGCATACCTTTACCATGAAATGTTATAATGAAAAGATAGGAATAGAAGAGACATAAGGTATTACAGAGAGGAAGAGATATGAAGTGAAGACATTGGTACTCGCAGAAAAACCATCTGTGGCACGCGAAATAGCTAGAGTGATGGGTGCGCGCGATAAACATAAAAGCTATTTGGAAGGCCCGAAATATATCGTCACCTGGGCGCTTGGACATCTGGTTGGACTGGCTGAACCGGAGGATTACGATAAGAAGTATGCAACATGGAATCTGGAGGATTTGCCGATTCTGCCAGAGCGTACCAAGCTGAAAGTACTCAAAGAGACCAATCATCAATATAAAGCGGTACAGCAGCTAATGAAGCGTCAGGATGTTGGTGAACTGGTTATCGCAACGGATGCGGCCCGTGAGGGAGAATTGTTGGCCCGATGGATTATGCAGATGGCGCAGTGGAAAAAGCCATTCAAACGGCTGTGGATTTCATCCCAGACAGACAAGGCAATCAAAGACGGGTTTGCATCACTGAAGCCAGGCAGTCAGTTCGATCGTCTCTATGAATCGGCGCGTTGCCGGGCGGAAGCGGATTGGATGATTGGACTTAACGTGACCCGTGCACTTACGGTTCGTTTTAATGCGCAGTTGTCAGCTGGACGGGTTCAGACGCCCACACTTGGCATGATTATGGATAGGGAGACTGAGATTAATGGTTTCCGCTCACAGGAATATGAGATGTTGACGGCAGATTTGGGAGGTTTTCAGGCCGTATGGCGGGCGGCAGGTGGTGATTCACGCATCTTCGATCCACAAGAGACACAAGCATTGAAGAAACGGGTAGAGGGCCGTAAGGGCACAATTGCTCAAGTGAAAAAAAGCGAAAAGGTGGAGCCGCATCCGCTGGCTTATGACCTGACTGAATTACAACGAGATGCCAACCGGAAATATGGTTTCTCTGCAAAGCAAACATCGAATGTTCTGCAACGTCTGTATGAGCAGCACAAACTCGTCACGTATCCGCGTACAGACAGCCGATACCTGACTTCGGACATGACAGCTACGTTGAAAGAACGGCTGGACAGTGTAGCGATTGGACCTTATGCGTCTCTCGCACGTCCTTTGTTGCGTAAAAGTCTGAATATTACCAAACGTATCGTGGATGACAGCAAGGTAACCGATCACCACGCGATCATTCCAACAGAACAGACGGTACTTCTGAATCTGTTGAATCCAGAGGAGCGCAAGTTGTACGATCTCATCGTACGTCGGTTTATAAGCTTGTTCTACCCGGCTGCGAAGTACGATTCTGTCGCGATCACCGTTCAGGTGGGCAACGATTCATTCCATGTCAAAGGCACAACGGTGAAAGAAAGTGGATGGCGTGAAGTGTATGGCGGAGATTACAGCGATGATGACGATGACCGTGCAGACGATCCATCAGACCATGAACGTGCGCTTTTGCCAGATGTGCAGCAGGGGCAGGCCGTGACGGTTCAGCGTTGCCATATTAAAGGGGGGCGGACGATGCCGCCCAAACGGTATACCGAAGCGGCTCTGCTTTCCCAAATGGAGAAGCATGGACTGGGTACTCCGGCTACACGAGCGGATATTATTGAGAAACTGGTCAGTTCCGACACGATTGATCGTCAAGGCAACAGCATGCACCCAACAGGGAAAGGAAAACAGTTGATTGAACTGGCTGCCCCGCAGCTTCGGACACCGGAGTTAACAGCGCGTTGGGAAGCTGAGTTGGAACGGATCGCCCGTGGACAAGGGAAACCTGGACCTTTCCTGGAGGGTATCCGTTCGATGGCGAAAGAACTTGTATCTACGGTAAAAGGCAGTAAGGCGGAGTACAAGCCGCATAATGTGACGAATAGTCACTGCCCGGACTGTAATGCAAGGTTACTGGAGAAGAAGGGTAAGCGCGGCAAGTTTCTTGTATGTCCAACCGAGGATTGTGGATATCGTCGTTCGGCAGAGAAAAGATTGTCCAACCGTCGCTGTGCACAGTGTCACAAAAAGATGGAAATCAAAGAAGGTAAGGCGGGCCTATACGTGCAATGTCTGCCTTGTGGTATTACAGAAACGTTGGACAAAGACAAACAACATGTGAACAAACGGGACCAACAAAAGCTCGTCAAACAATATGCTAAACAGGAATCGATTGGCTCCAATCTGGGAGATTTGCTTAAGGCGGCCATGGAGAAAAAAGGAGAGTAACACGTGATCCAGAAGGGTTGAGGACGTACCTCTTGCGCTATGCGTCATGTCAATGTGTTGCTCCAAAAGAGAAGCATGGAAGCTAATCCTAACCTATCCATGTCAAGTCGTATAAGATCCTCCGTTTTCAGGCAACGTAAGCCAAGGAGGTGACACGCAGATGCCGCATAACAAGCCAGAGAAGATCCGCAATCAGCAAAACAATGATAGTATCCGGGAAGAGCATATCGCAGTACGTCCGGAGAAAGCAGCAAAAAGAGTGCCCAGCCTAAACGGGATTCCAAAACAAGAGTCCTAGATTCAAAACGATCAAAATAGTCCTTCCAATCATGCGGTTCCCTGCCCGCGTTGCTCATGTTCCTCCGGAGGATTATAATGGAGGTACAGGGAGATGTCCCGGGATAGGGGGACCGCTAGAATTATATGCATACCGGATTGATACTGTGGTTTTTATTTATTAATGTAGTCGGTTACCTCGTTATGTCAGATGACAAGAAACGTGCGCAGCGTCGTCGTGACCGTACGCCCGAAAGAACGCTATTTCTGTTAGCCTTTATTGGAGGTGCGTTGGGAGTATGGATTGCAATGTATCGGAAACGTCACAAAACCAAACATCCCAGCTTCACGATCGGCATTCCGCTGCTGTTATTCCTGAATGCAGTGCTTTATGGTTATTTCCTGCAATAATGTGACGGATTAACCCATGTCGGTCTATTGTTGAATGTGTGAGATGGCTAGAGTGATATGTAAAGTTTTCCTATGAATGCTTCATTCTGACCCATAGGCGTTTAAGGAGTTACATGGTTCTTGTGTTTTTTATGTCAGGCCGAAGTTTGTTTCGGATGTTCTACATATAAGGGAAGGGACGGGATGTACATGTTATTCTCCAAAATACTGGTTGCTTATGATGGTTCAAAGGCTTCGAATAAAGCACTCGATCGTGCGATTGAGTTAACTAAAGTATCTCCTGATGCCGTACTTGATGTTATTCATGCTTTTGACTTCCCTCGTGTATTTATTGGTGAGGGATTGGCCCCACTCCCACCTTCGCTTAATAATGATTATTACAATCTGGCCGTGCAAACTACGGATGAAGCGAAAGAGCGAATTCAGGCTGCTGGTATTACAGCGAACGTGGATCTGATTCAAGGTGCTGCTGCTGAAGTGCTGCTCGATTATGCAAAAGAGAACGGGTCGGACATCATTATTATTGGTAGTCGTGGACTCGGCGGAATCCGGGAGTTTGTCTTGGGTAGTGTTAGTCACAACGTGGTGCAGCATGCTAAGGTTCCAGTACTTATCGTGAAATAATTGATTAAGTGTGAGTGCACACCAAAAAGTAGAGAGCCGGCTGTCTTCGATAGATTGAAGAGGAGCTGGCTTTCTTTTATAGGAAGAAATAGGTAGAGAGTAGAAGTGAATGGAGTAATTCCCGAACATTATATTTGTCAATATGTTAAATGTTCGTCTTTAAGTTGACATTAGCTGTAGGGGATTGTTAGAATGTTAGATGTGTCGATCAGGTAAGAATAAGGTCGAGTAGGAACGAAACGTGTAACAGATGGAACAGTTTGAAATAGTTTGTTTGAAATAGATATTTGCTCGTATAACGCCGGGAATAGGGCCCGGAAGTATCTACCTGGAAACCGTAAATTTCCGGACTACGAGGAGATACGGCTGAGAGTCGCATGATTGCAGATGCGGACAGCAAGCCCCTTTTGGCATGCTCAAATGTGGGATACGTATTTCTTGGAGTCCGGTGTCCGAAGAAAATGTGATGTTTTCGCGGGTAGCGGATTTTTTCATTTCTAAAGTAGACCAGGAGATACCAAAGAGGATCAAATTAAAACGCTCAGACGGGAGTTGGATATATTCATGTCAGTGCAGGTCGCTGTAATTATGGGCAGCAAATCGGATTGGGAAACGATGAAGTATGCGTGTGAGGTGCTGGATGAGTTGGAGATTGGGTATGAGAAAAAGGTTGTCTCCGCCCATCGTACACCGGATCTGATGTTTGAATATGCGGAGCAGGCCATCGACCGCGGGTTCAAGGTGATCATTGCAGGTGCGGGCGGGGCGGCACATCTACCGGGTATGGTTGCAGCCAAAACGATGCTTCCGGTCATTGGCGTTCCGGTTCAATCCAAAGCATTGAATGGTCTCGATTCCTTGTTGTCCATTGTTCAGATGCCTGGCGGCATTCCTGTCGCAACGGTAGCGATTGGTAAGGCAGGTGCAACGAATGCGGGATTGCTTGCAGCCCAGATCATTGGTGCTTTTGACCAAGATGTCCAACGGCGTTCTGAGGCCCGCAGGGAGCGAATCAAACAAGAAGTGCTTGAAAGCAGTGAAGAAATATGAGTAATACGGGTATTCAATCCGCATCTACAGGAGAATCACAGCGTGTCTTGCTGCCAGGGAAAACAACCATTGGCATTCTCGGAGGCGGGCAGCTCGGACGGATGATGACGTTATCGGGAACTGCAATGGGATATCGCTTTGTTACCCTTGATCCGGCTGCAGACGCACCTTGTGGACAAGTTGCTCGTCAGATCGAAGCGGCATACGACGATGCAAAAGCTGCGCTTGAATTGGCACGGCAATGCGATGTCATTACGTATGAATTCGAAAATGTAGATGCAGAAGTTGCTGCTCTGCTCGAACGTGAGTCCTATGTTCCGCAAGGAAGTTCGTTATTGTACACCACTCAGCATCGATTGCGTGAGAAGAGAGCGATTGAAGCTGCTGGAGTAGGAGTTGCGCCTTATCGTGAAATTACGAGTGCGGATACGATGCTTGCTGCTGTAAGCGAACTGGGTGTGCCTTGTGTACTGAAGACGGTAACCGGAGGATACGATGGCAAAGGTCAACGGGTTATTCGGGAAGCAAGTGAGGCTGTTGCCGCGTACGAAGAACTTGCAGCTACAGGTGCGGAACTGGTGCTGGAGCAATTCATCAAGTTCGAATGTGAGATTTCGGTCGTTGTAGCGCGCAGTACAAATGGGGAGATCAAGACATTCCCGCCAGCGGAGAATATTCATGTGAATAACATTTTACATGCGTCAATTGTACCGGCTAGAGTTGCTGCGGACATCCAGATTGAAGCGCAAAAACTTGCAGCGGCGGTGGCAGAATCGATGAAGGCTGTCGGGTTGCTTGCCGTGGAACTGTTTGTAGCGGCGGATGGAAGACTGTACGTCAACGAACTGGCGCCAAGACCGCATAATTCTGGTCACTATACGATGGAAGCTTGTGCGACTTCTCAGTTCGAACAACATATCCGTGCCATCTGCGGATTACCACTTGGGGACACATCGTTATTGAGCCCGGTTGTTATGGTCAATGTGCTTGGAGAACATCTGGAAGGCATTATCGCAAGAACAGGGCAACCTGATGCAGAAGCGATAGAACTCGGTGTGATTCCCAAGCTTCATATATATGGTAAAACCGAACCGAAAACAGGACGTAAGATGGGGCATGTGAATCTGCTCTGTCAGGATGTTGAAGAAGGATTGCAATGGATTGAACAAACTAACCTCTGGAGGAATACAAATTCATGATTGAACGTTATAGCAGACCCGAAATGAGAGCGATCTGGACGGAAGAGAACAAATTCCAATCGTGGCTGGAAGTTGAAATTTGTGCATGTGAGGCATGGGCTGAACTGGGTGTGATTCCTAAGGAAGAAGCAGCATTGCTTCGTCAGAACGCATCTTTTGACATCGACCGCATCTATGAGATTGAACAGGAAACACGTCATGACGTTATCGCATTTACTCGTACGGTATCTGAAAGTCTGGGTGCGGAGCGGAAATGGGTGCATTATGGACTGACTTCCACAGATGTCGTGGATACGGCTCTTGGTTATGTACTGCGTCAAGCCAATGAAATCCTGGAAAAGGATATCGTGAATTTCATTGAAATCCTTCGTGAAAAAGCACTGACTTATCAGCACACACCAATGATGGGACGTACGCACGGGGTGCATGCGGAGCCAACGACATTTGGTCTGAAAATGGCATTGTGGCATGAAGAGATGAAACGAAACCTGGAGCGTTTCCGTCATGCAGCAGACAACGTGCAATACGGTAAAATCTCCGGAGCAGTTGGCACATATGCCAATATCGATCCATTTGTTGAAGAGTTTGTCTGCGAGAAGCTGGGCACAAAGCCTGCACCGATCTCGACTCAAACATTGCAACGTGACCGTCATGCGGAATATATGGCTACACTGGCGTTGATCGCAACGTCTTTGGACAAGTTTGCTACAGAGGTACGCGCACTGCAAAAGAGTGAATTCCGTGAAGTGGAAGAAGCTTTTGCGAAGGGTCAAAAAGGATCTTCCGCGATGCCGCACAAGCGTAACCCAATCGGCAGCGAAAATATCTCCGGTCTGTCCCGCGTCATTCGCGGACATATGGTATCGGCATACGAGAACGTGACATTGTGGCATGAGCGTGATATCTCGCACTCTTCCGTAGAACGTATCATTCTGCCAGATGCAACGATGCTGCTGAACTACATGCTGAACCGTTTTGGCAACATCGTGAAGAACCTGACGGTATTCCCTGAAAACATGAAACGCAACATGGAGCGCACCTTCGGCGTGCCATTCTCTGGCCGCGTCATGACGAAGCTGATCGACAAAGGTTTCAGCCGCGAGCAGGCGTACGATACCGTTCAACCACGTGCGATGCAAGCATGGGAAGAACAACGTCAATTCCAGGATATCGTGAAATCCACCCCGGAAATTATGGCAGTACTGAACGAAGAAGAAATCGCAGATGCGTTCAACCCGTCATGGCATCTGAAGCACGTAGATACCATCTTCAAAAAGCTTGGTTTGAACGATTAATACCTTAATAAGGCTAGAGAACAGAATGATGGTTCGACACTTGAGCGCAGAGGACAGAAATAAGCTGAAGAAGCGAATGCGCTCGCCTTTATTCCCGGATTTTCACTTTGAAAAAGTGGAATCAAAAAATCTGGGAATAACAGCGATCGGAAGATTGTTCTGTCATCGGAGTGGAGTCCGCACCATCAGGATTCTGTCCTTAGCCTTACATCTCCTGAAAGAAGGTGAGCCTCCATGGCGCTGTCTACTGCGGCAGATCTCGTTAAAGCTCCTCTGATATATAAAGGAAAAGTACGTGAATTGTACGATCTGGGTGAACATTTTCTCATCGTGGTTACGGACCGAATTTCGGCTTTTGATTACGTGCTGGACCCGGCGGTTCCCGAGAAAGGAAATGTACTGAATAAACTCAGCAGCTTCTGGTTTGAACTGACAGGTGGCATGATGGACAACCACGTGGTTTATACGGATGTGAATCAATTGGGGGACATCATCACCAACCCTGATTTGCTCAAAGATCGCATCATGGTAACCCGCAAAGCGGAACGCATTGATATTGAATGTGTTGTGCGCGGCTACATCACTGGCGGTGGATGGAGACAATATGAGACGAGTGGTGAAGTGAATGGGATTAAGCTGCCTGATGGACTTCGCAAAAACGCCAAGCTCGAAGTTCCTATCTTCACCCCGGCTGCCAAAAACGATGTCGGTCACGACGAAGACATTCCGTTGGATCGCATGAAAGAACTGGTGGGGGATGCACTCGCGATTGAGCTTCAGGAAAAGAGCCTGCGCCTGTACAAATTCGCCCGTGATTACTGTGATCAACGTGGCATCATTCTGGCAGACTGCAAATTCGAGTTCGGTTTGGTAGACGGAAAAGTCATTCTGATTGACGAGATCTTCACTCCAGATGCTTCCCGCTTCTGGGCCAAAGAGAATTACGCACTCGACATCGAGATCGACAGCATGGATAAAGAACCGGTGCGCACCTATCTCGCCGGAACCGATTGGGACAAGAACAGCCAGCCTGATCCACTGCCACAAAAGGTTGTGGAGGCAACAACCGCAAGATACGTCGATATTTATAACCGTTTAACGGCACAATAAAATGTAACGTTTGAGGTAAGCTGCGGGAAAGTTTGAGGAGGCTAACGTTTGAGCGGGCTACGGGAAAGCTTGGCTTTCGATCGCTGTTGCCCCCGGAATGTTTAGATTGGAATCCTTTTTTCAAAAGGATACATTCCGGTTGCAAAGGCGAAGCATATGCTTTCGAAGTAGCTTTCTTTCAGAAAGCTTTTAGCTTACGCTTCTCCAGCTCAAATCTTTCCCTCCGCCAGTGTCAAACTGGGGGAGAGGCAATTAAGAGCGGTGGCTTCCAACAGGTAGGGAAGCCTGAAAAATTGCGAGAATCAAATTCACTGGTTACTCATGTAACCCGAAGACCATTCACCGTTTCACGTAATGGTCAGGCTCGACCATTACCCACCGTGCAACGTAAAAGGTTTAGGCCTTTAAGAAAACGTCGCATGGACTAGCGAAGGGGCGGAATTGTTCTTAAAGGAGCGAAGCGTTCGCCTTTGTCCCCGGGTTTTGACCGCACAGCGGGCCAAAACAATCAGAAAACCTGGGGACAACAGCGACCGGAAGAACAATCCGCCCCGGAGCAAGCTTTACCATTACCAACCGTGCAACGTAAAAGGGTTAGGCCTTTAAGAAAACGTCGCATGGACTAGCGAAGGGGCGGAATTGTTCTTAAAGGAGCGAAGAGTTCGCCTTTGTCCCCGGGTTTTGACCGCACAGCGGGCCAAAACAATCAGAAAACCTGGGGACAACAGCGACCGGAAGAACAATCTGCCCCGGAGCAAGCTCCAAAGCCCCTTTTTAACAGCATAAAGCATTTATCCCGTTCATTACTGAGGAGGAACATAGGATCATGATCAAAGCAACCGTATATGTCACTATTAAGCAAAGCGTACTCGACCCGCAAGGCGTAGCTGTTCAAGGAGCCCTGCATTCCATGGGATTCAATGAAGTGGAAAGTGTACGGATCGGTAAAGTCATGGAACTGAACCTGGATACAACAGATCGTGCGGAAGCGGAGAAACGATTGAAAGTAATGTGTGAAAAGCTGCTGGCCAACACCGTTGTTGAAGATTACCGCTACGAATTGGAGGGTTAATCTCATGAAATTTGCAGTTCTTGTGTTCCCTGGCTCCAACTGCGACATCGACTGTTACAAGGCAGTGGAAGATGCCATTGGGCAAGAGGTTGATTATGTATGGCACACGGCTACAGATCTGTCGGCTTATGATTGTATTCTGGTTCCGGGTGGTTTCTCGTATGGTGACTATCTGCGCTGTGGAGCGATTTCCCGCTTTGCACCGGTAATGAACGAGGTAGCCAAAGCTGCTGAACAAGGTAAATATATTTTGGGCATTTGCAACGGATTCCAGATCCTGACTGAAGCAGGATTGCTTCCGGGTGCTTTGATTCGCAACACCTCCCTGAAATTCCGCTGTCACGATACGGTATTAAAAGTAGCGAATGCAGATACGCCATTTACACGTGACTATGCACCTGAGGAAGAAATTATCATCCCGATTGCTCACGGTGAAGGCAACTATTATTGCGACGAGGAGACGCTTGCGAGTCTGCAAGCAAATAACCAGATCGTATTTACGTATGGCAGCAACCCGAACGGTTCCCTGGGTGATATCGCGGGAGTCTGTAACGAGGGCGGAAATGTGGTCGGCATGATGCCGCATCCAGAGCGTGCAGTGGACTCACTGTTTGGTTCGGAAGACGGCAAACGGATGTTTACATCAATTTTGAAAGCATGGAGGGATCGGCATGACGCAGCAGCTATCCGCTAAGGAACCGACAGCAGAACAGGTCGCAGAACATAAACTTTACGCACAAATGGGCGTGTCTGACAGCGAGTATGAGCTGATCTGTGAGTTCATGGGGCGCAAGCCGAACTACACGGAAATCGGTGTGTTCAGTGTCATGTGGTCCGAGCACTGTGCTTACAAAAACTCGAAGCCGCTCTTGCGCCGTTTCCCAACCACTGGACCACGTGTCCTGATGGGACCGGGTGAAGGTGCCGGGATCGTGGATATCGGTGATAATCAGGCCGTTGTATTCAAAATTGAAAGCCATAACCACCCTTCCGCGGTTGAGCCTTACCAAGGTGCGGCGACAGGTGTGGGCGGTATTATCCGTGATATTTTCTCCATGGGAGCGAGACCGGTTGCGTTGCTGAACTCCCTTCGTTTCGGCAAGCTGGAGAGTGATCGTGTTAAATATTTGTTCGAGCATGTCGTAGCGGGTATTGCTGGATACGGGAACTGTATCGGTATTCCTACCGTTGGTGGAGAAGTTATGTTTGATGAGAGCTATGAAGGCAATCCGCTGGTTAACGCGATGTGTGTAGGTCTGATTGATCATGACAAGATTCAGCGCGGCGTAGCTAAAGGTGTAGGAAACCCTGTGTATTATGTTGGGCCACCAACAGGCCGGGATGGTATTCATGGAGCAACCTTTGCATCGGTTGAATTGACGGAAGAATCCGAGTCCCAACGGACAGCGGTTCAGGTCGGTGACCCGTTTATGGAGAAACTGGTGATGGAATCCTGTCTGGAATTGATCGACACAGGCATCGTGCTCGGTATTCAGGATATGGGTGCTGCTGGTCTGACATGTTCGAGTGCGGAGATGGCTAGTAAAGCGGGTAACGGTCTGGAGCTGTATCTGGATCAGGTGCCACAGCGTGAAGAAGGCATGACGCCTTACGAGATGATGCTGTCTGAGTCCCAAGAACGGATGTTGTTTGTTGTCGAGCCGAAGGATGAGGCACAAGCGATGGAAATCTTTGAACGTTGGGGCGTTATCTGCGCCAAAGTCGGAAAAGTAACGGATGATGGTCGTCTGAAATTGATCCACCACGGCGAAGTGGTTGGAGATATGCCGGTAACTGCACTGGTTGATGAGTGCCCGGTGTATGACAAACCTTCTTCTGTACCTGCTTATTATGAGCAAAGTGCTTCCATCGACACGCTTCGTTACGACGAAGTGTCGGATCTCGGCGGAGCATTGAAACAAGTATTGGCTTCCCCAACGGTAGCGAGCAAAAAGTGGGTGTACGATCAATACGATTACATGGTGCGTACAAGCACAGCGGTTCGCCCAGGTTCGGATGCAGCTGTTGTGACGATTCGCGGCACACGCAAAGGATTAGCGATGACAACGGACTGTAATGGACGTTATGTGTATCTCGACCCTGAAGTTGGCGGACGCATTGCCGTGAGTGAAGCAGCGCGTAACATTGTATGTTCCGGTGCGGAGCCACTGGCGATTACGGACAACCTGAACTTCGGTAACCCGGAGAAACCGGATATTTTCTGGCAAATGGAGAAAGCGGTAGACGGTATGGCAGAAGCTTGCCGTGTGCTGGATACACCGGTTATCGGTGGTAATGTCAGTCTTTATAACGAAAACGCCAAAGGCTCTATCTATCCAACGCCAGTTGTCGGTATGGTAGGTCTCGTTCATGACACGGATCATATCACGACACAAGCATTCAAATCCGAAGGGGATGTCATCATCCTCCTCGGTGAAACGAAAGCTGAACTGGGTGGCAGCGAGCTGCAATATGCGGTCCATGGTCAGACGGAAGGCCGTCCACCAGAGCTGAATTTGCAAACGGAAAAAGCATTGCTCAGCACGGTATTGGAAGCAATTCAAACCGGTCTTGTTCGCTCGGCGCATGACTTGTCCGAAGGCGGCTTGGCTGTTGCATTGGCTGAATCCTGTATCAGCGGTAACGTTGGAGCACAGGTGAATGTGGAGACTACGTTGCGTGGAGATCACGCTCTGTTCAGTGAGAGTCAATCCCGTATCTTGTTGTCGGCTACGCCGGAGCAAGCGGGTAAACTTGAAGCATTTGTACGTGAGCGTGGTGTACCTGTAGCTGTGATTGGACGTGTAGAAGGAAGTAACCTGGCGATTGAATTGAACGGAACATCAGCCGTGAACGAACCTGTAGGAGGTTTAACTCAGGTCTGGGAGGATGCGATTCCATGTCTCATGAACTGACGACAGGACCGTTGTGGACAGGCGATTATTATAATGAAGGGTCTGGTAAAGAAGGGCTCGATAAATTGAAGGAAGAATGCGGCGTGTTCGGGGTGTACAGACACCCTGATGCTGCTTCACTCTCCTATTATGGACTGCATGCGCTGCAACATCGGGGCGAAGAAAGTGCAGGCATGTGTGTGAGTGATGGCAGCCAGTTTAATTATCATCGCGGCATGGGTCTGGTGAAGGAAGTATTCACCAAAGACCTGATGCAGACGTTGACCGGGGACATATCCATTGGACATGTCCGGTATTCAACAAGTGGTGACAGTAAACTGACGAACGCACAGCCATTGGTATTCAAATACCGTGATGGCGATCTGGCCGTAGCGACCAACGGTAACATTGTGAATGCACCAACGATCCGGCGTGAACTGGAGCAGAGCGGGTCCATTTTCCAAACAACGAGTGATACTGAGGTTATCGCGCATCTGATTGCACGTTCATCCAAGGGACTTGTGGAAGCTGCAAAAGAGGCGTTCCAACGCATTGTGGGTGGTTATGCATTTCTGATCATGACCAACGACAAGCTGCTGGTAGCTTCTGATCCACACGGACTTCGGCCGCTTACGATGGGTAAGCTCGGGGATGCATATCTGTTTGCTTCCGAGACTTGTGCATTGGAAACGATCGGCGCAGAGTTGATTCGTGACATTGAACCCGGTGAACTGCTTGTGTTGGATGCAGATGGTCTGCACGAGGATCGTTTCGATCATCACAAACACCGCAAGGCGCTGTGTGCGATGGAGTATATCTACTTTGCCCGTCCAGACAGTGACATGAATGGTGTGAACCAGCATGCTGCCCGTAAACGGATGGGAAGCCGGATGGCGATTGAGTCGTTTGTGGATGCAGATCTGGTAACAGGCGTACCGGACTCCAGTATATCCGCGGCCATTGGCTACGCCGAGCAGACAGGTATTCCGTATGAGATGGGTATGATCAAAAATAAATACACCGGACGTACATTTATCCAGCCAAGCCAGGAATTGCGGGAGCAAGGCGTGAAGATGAAGCTGAGCGCCGTGCGTCGCGTTGTGGAAGGCAAACGTGTGGTCATGATTGACGACTCTATCGTACGGGGAACCACTTCCCGGCGAATCGTGAACATGTTGCGCGATGCAGGAGCAACCGAGGTTCATGTCCGCATCACATCACCACCTTTTAAAAATCCGTGTTTCTATGGCATCGATACACCCGACAGCCGCGAATTGATCGCTTCACAGCTGTCGGTGGAAGAAATCTGCCGTGAAATCAACGCGGACTCCCTGGAGTTTCTCAGTCCCGATGGACTGATTGCATCGATTCAGGGAGATAATCAGGATGATCCTAAAGGCGGACTATGTCTCGCATGTTTTGATCATGATTACCCAACCCGCCTCGACTTCAACGGCGAAGAAAAATTCGGCTGTAGCTGCTAGACGCATATGCATATGCGGAAAAAAGGCTATAACGAAGGCGATATATTTCTGACTCCAATGAACGATGGGCAATTTGCTGTGTGCCAGATTATTTGTGCACTGAAAGGCCGCTTCAAAAAGGCGTTTTCATTCGGCGTGATGAGCATTCAGCGTGACGAAACGGTAATGATGGAAGATGGCGATTTTCTCTGTTATACCTACGGGAAACGTGAGAGCAGTGTGATTTTTGCCTCACCGGCCTATCTTCGAGATGGAACGTGGAGAATCGTTGGCAATATCCCGCTGACTCCTGAGAAGAAGGAACTGCAAGTATTCGAATGTGCGGGTCATCTGTACTGCGGAGACGAATACATCCGAAACCTTCCACCGGAGGAGTACGGCCAGTTTAATACACTTGGCGTGGCCGGGTATGAATTGGTGCAAAACCATCTGTTAGAGATGGAGCAACGATAGATGAGTTGGACTTGTAGAAACGATACATCATTAACCGTATTTATAGAATCAGAAGGGTGTGAGGGTTGTGTCTGAAGCATATAAAAAGGCCGGCGTCGATATCGCGGCAGGTAATGAAGCGGTTGAACGGATGAAAAAACACGTAAAACGTACCTTCCGTCCGGAAGTGATGACAGATCTGGGGGGATTTGGTGCCCTGTTCGGTTTGAACAAAGATAAATATGATGAGCCGGTGCTCGTATCCGGTACAGACGGCGTAGGAACCAAACTGAAAATCGCATTTGCGATGGACCGTCACGATACCATCGGAATCGACGCAGTAGCGATGTGTGTGAACGACATTGTTGTACAGGGCGCAGAGCCACTCTTCTTCCTTGATTATCTGGCCTGTGACAAAGTCATCCCTGAGAAGATTGAAGCCATTGTTGCGGGGATCGCTGAAGGCTGTCATCAGTCTGGCTGTGCGCTGATCGGTGGCGAAACGGCGGAGATGCCAGGCATGTACAGTGAAGGCGAATACGATATTGCCGGATTTACCGTAGGTATCGTGGACAAAGCAAAGATCATTAACGGTACAACCATCGCCCCTGGCGACACGGTGATTGGACTGGCCTCCAGCGGTGTGCACAGCAACGGATTCTCGTTGGTACGCAGACTTTTGTTGGAAGATGCGGGACTTCATCTGCATGATGAAGTAGCGGAACTGGGTGGCAAGCTGGGGGATTCCCTGCTGGAACCTACAAAAATCTATGTGAAACCATTGCTATCCCTGCTGGAAAAAGTGAACGTAAAAGGCATGGCTCACATTACAGGTGGCGGTTTCATCGAGAATATCCCACGTATGTTGCCTAGCAACGTGAATGTGGATATTGACTACGGCTCATGGCCGATCCTGCCGATTTTCAACCTGTTACAGGAGAAGGGATCTGTCTCGAACCGTGACTTGTTCACCACGTTTAACATGGGGGTTGGACTTGTACTGGTTGTGAACGAAGCAGATGCGGCGGAAACTCTGCAACAACTGAAATCATCTGGTGAAGAAGCGTACATCATTGGCCGTGTAACCGAAGGAGATGCGCGAGTAACCTTCACGGGAGCGGATGTTTAATGGCGAGCTACCGCATTGCTGTATTTGCCTCTGGTGAAGGGTCGAACTTTCAGGCATTGGTTGATGCAGCACGGAATGGAGGTCTGGATGCATCCATAGATCTGCTGGTATGTGACAAGCCGGCTGCACGCGTGGTGCAGCGAGCGCAGGGTGCAGGCGTGGATTGCCATCTGTTTACTCCCAAAAATTATGATTCCCGCGAAGCCTACGAGGCTGAGATTGTGGAAGTGCTTGAATCCAAAAACATTGACCTGGTTGTTCTTGCAGGATACATGAGATTGTTAACTTCAGTGGTTGTGGATCGTTATGCAGGTCGGCTGATTAACATTCATCCATCCTTGTTACCGGCGTTTGCAGGCAAGGATGCGATAGGACAAGCACTGGAATACGGCGTCAAAATTACAGGCGTGACTGTGCACTTTGTGGATGGAGGCATGGATACAGGTCCGATTATTGCCCAGCATCCTGTCCCCATTTTGCCAGGGGACACTGCTGAATCCATTAGCCGTTCCATTCATGCTGCTGAACAGCAGCTATACCCAGAAGTTGTATCCTGGTTCGCGCAAGGTCTGGTTCAGTTAGACGGACGTCACGTCACTGTTAACAAACCGGTTTGATATAAGTTGAAATTTTTTTTACACATTAACGGAGAGGACAGAAAAAACCTGAAAAAGCGAAGCGTTCGCCTTTATCACCGGATTTTCCCTTTAAGAAAAGGGAATCAAAAAATCTGGGGATAACAGCGATTGGAAGGTTGTTCTGTCATCGGAGTGTCCCGTGTAAACATCTTGGTTCAACTTGTATAACAGAAGTCGAATATTGGTACGCATTTTGTGATATTTCTCGGGAAATAAATCGGCTGTGTTTCGCCATGAAACGCGGAGCCATGGGACATTAAAGGAGGAGCATATTGTGAGTATCAAAAGAGCGCTGGTCAGCGTATGGGATAAAACAGGCATCGTGGACTTTTGCCGCGAGCTGTCGCAAATGGGTGTGGAAATTATTTCGACAGGAGGTACAAGCAGCCTGTTGTCGAAGGAAGGCGTACCTGTCATCGGAATTTCGGATGTGACTGGATTCCCGGAGATTATGGATGGACGTGTCAAAACATTGCATCCGGCAGTTCATGGGGGCTTGCTGGCTGTTCGTGACAGCGAAGAGCACAAGCGTCAGATGGAGGAGAACGGACTGGGTTATATCGACCTCGTTGTTGTGAATCTGTATCCGTTCCAGGACACCATCGCTAAACCGGACGTAACGTATGAGGACGCAATCGAGAACATCGATATCGGTGGTCCAACCATGCTTCGCTCCGCTGCCAAAAACCATGCTTATGTTAGTGTCGTTGTAGACACCGCAGATTATGGCAAGGTGCTTGAAGAAGTCCGCAGCAATGGGAACACCACACTCGAAACACGCAAACGGCTTGCGGCAAAAGTGTTCCGTCATACGGCGGCTTACGATGCAGTCATTTCCGACTATCTCTCCAACCTGAATGGTGATCCATTGCCAGAGCGCCTGACGGTTACTTACGAAAAACTCCAGGATTTGCGCTACGGCGAAAATCCACATCAGCAGGCGGCATTCTACCGCAAACCGCTGGCTGCCCAAGATACGTTGACAACAGCCGAGCAATTGCACGGCAAAGAGTTGTCCTACAACAACATCAACGATGCGAACGCAGCATTGCAGATTGTCAAAGAATTCGAAGAACCGGCCGTTGTGGCGGTTAAACATATGAACCCTTGCGGCGTGGGCGTTGGCGAAAGCATCTACGAAGCCTACAGCAAAGCTTATGCAGCTGATCCAACATCCATTTTTGGCGGCATCGTGGCAGCAAACCGCATTATCGACAGCGATACAGCAGGCAAATTGAGTGAGATTTTCCTGGAAATCGTGCTGGCTCCTGACTTTACACAAGAGGCGCTTGATATCCTCACTAAGAAGAAAAACATTCGTTTGCTCAAAACGGGTGAACTGAATGCTGCCCGTAAACGAGAGAGCCAATTCGTGGTAACGTCCATCGACGGAGGCATGATTGTACAACAAAGCGATGTACATTCCATTGAAGCGAGCGAGTTGAAGGTAGTTACAGATCGTGCACCATCCGAAGAAGAACTGAAACAACTGTTGTTTGGCTGGAAAGTGGTTAAGCATGTGAAATCCAATGCGATTGTGCTTGCAGCAAATGATATGACTGTGGGTGTGGGCGCTGGACAAATGAACCGTGTCGGCGCAGCCAAGATTGCTATTGAACAAGCTGGAGAACAAGCGAAGGGAGCCATTCTGGCATCCGATGCGTTCTTCCCAATGGGCGATACACTTGAACTTGCAGCGAAGGCTGGAGTTACGGCAGTAATTCAACCAGGTGGTTCGATTAAGGATGAAGAGTCTATCAAAGTAGCGAATGAATACGGCATCGCCATGGTCTTCACAGGCGTTCGTCACTTCAAACACTAAACATCACGAATATATATTCCAGGTAGGTTGTGCTAGCAGTGATTTTACTCTCGGGTCAAAGCGTTAACGAATCGACCGCACCTCAAAAGGCGAATCATCATGGAATGTAAAGTTTAACGAACTGTAGTGATGTTATCTAGGGACAAAACAGCGTAGGAACCTACAGATGGACGAAATAACGTCTCTGTGATTCGCTAAACTGCAAATCCGTGGGAATTGGAATAATAGAATGTGCTCGATTCTTTAAAGTGAAAATTCGCTAAAAAGGGGTGTCCCCGTCATGCTCATGACTTATGGGACGCCCCTCTTTTTTAGCTTTTATACGAGCAGAGGTAGACAACATCCTGTAATTCATGGAGGGGGAACTGAGCGAATGGATATTCTGGTAGTGGGCGGCGGAGGCCGGGAACATGCAATCATTTGGGCGCTGGCAAAGAGTCCAAAGGTAGACAAGATTCATTGTGCACCTGGAAATGCAGGTATTGCACAGCTGGCTGAGTGTCATCCGATTGCGGTGAATGAATTTGGTAAACTGACGGCGCTTGCTGTGGAACTTCAAGTGGGTCTGGTGGTGATTGGGCCAGATGATCCATTGGCAGATGGCATTGTAGATGCATTTGATTCGACAGGCATCCCGGTATTTGGACCACGTCGCAATGCAGCAGAGATTGAGGGCAGCAAAACGTTCATGAAGGATCTGCTGCACAAATACAATATTCCGACCGCAGCCTATGAGAAATTCGACAATTACGAACAGGCCCAGGCTTACCTGGATGAGCAAGCGATTCCGGTTGTCATCAAGGCAGATGGACTGGCAGCGGGCAAAGGTGTTACAGTTGCCTATTCCCGTGAAGAGGCAGATCAGGCACTTCGCAGTATCATGGTGGAAAAAGTGTTTGGAGAAGCGGGTGCCAAGGTTATTATTGAGGAATTCCTGGCAGGGCAGGAAATGTCCATTTTGGCCTTTGTGGATGGAGAGACGGTTCGACCAATGGCAGCAGCACAGGATCACAAACCGGTATTCGACAATGATCAGGGGCCAAACACGGGTGGTATGGGAACCTACTCGCCACTGCCGCATATACCGGCTTCTATCATTGAAGAAGCCGTGGAAACGATCATCAAACCAACTGCCAAAGCGATGGTTTCCGAGGGGCGTCCGTTCCAGGGGGTATTGTTTGCCGGACTGATGATCTCGCCGGATGGTAAACCCAAAACGATCGAGTTCAATGCACGTTTCGGTGATCCGGAGACACAGGTCGTATTGCCACGTCTGAAGAGTGACCTGTTCGATATCTTCTGGGCGACCGTTCACGGTAAATTAGCTGATATTGAGATTGAATGGAGTGATGAAGCTGCAGTATGTGTAGTGCTTGCTTCAGGTGGATATCCTGGTCCTTATGCTAAAGGCGTAGTCATTGAAGGACTGGATCAAGTTGACGATGCGGTGGTATTCCACGCAGGTACAGCGCGTAGTGTATCAGGTGAGTGGGTTACGAACGGTGGTCGTATTCTGGGTGTTGTGGGCCTTGGTGCCGATATTGCCGAAGCAAGGAACAAAGCATATGCGCAGGCCGAACGAATCCACTTTGATGGAAAACATCAGCGTTCTGACATTGCTGCCAAAGCATTGGTATAATGAATAAGAGAACCCGTCAAGATGTGCACTGGAAAGGTGTTTGCATCCTGCGGGTTCTTTTCTGCGTATATATGTTTAACGCCCTAAAGGATAGGGTAGTATTTTTTTACATTGTACTATACTAATGAAGTGAACAATATCACATAATAAAGTAACACAAATAATCACATATAAGGTAACACAACATATATAAAGACTATTTTGTGAACAATATACTGTTAGCTTGTTCCAAACCATAACGTGAAACTAGATGGTTTGGCTAGGATCATGGTATACTTTTCGGAAACAGGAATGAGTATGAGGGGAGGTGGATATCTATTGGGAAGGCGATATTGTAAACTGTCCAAATGGAGAATTTTGCAGGAGTAAATCGAGAAACCATGACAGCTTGAGGGGGAACCCTGTTTTTAGTGAAGTAGTTTCTGTACGTGATTGACTTCATCCTGAATTCCTGTTTTGCAATTTTACAAGGTCAAAGTACAACAATACAAACGTTATAATCAGATTGATTTCATATAACGCATACGCTGTTTTGAGCGAAAATCCATGAACGACAATCAGCTGATGAATGGTTAACGAGGTTAACGGATCATGCTGTAACTATCTCTGGAGGTGAATCCCTGTTAAACGGGGAAATCATTGGACATAATTACCATATTGAATATTGTATTACTTATTATCTTGATTGCATTGACTGCATTCTTCGTAGCATCGGAGTTTGCTGTAGTCAAAATTCGTACTTCAAGAGTAGATCAACTGGTTGCCGAGGGCAACAAAAAGGCCGTATTGGCCAAAAAAGTTGTCTCGGACCTGGATTATTATCTGTCAGCCTGTCAGCTCGGTATTACGGTCACTGCCCTTGGATTGGGGGCGCTCGGAAAGCCGACGGTTGAAAGATTGTTGTACCCAGTATTTGATTACCTGAACGTATCAGCATCGATCTCGTCGATTGCTTCGTATGCGATTGCCTTTATCCTTGTCACGTTTCTGCATGTGGTTGTGGGTGAGATGGCTCCCAAAACGATGGCGATTCAGTTCTCGGAAAGACTGACATTGATGCTCGCACCATCGTTATATTGGTTTGGTAAGATCATGTATCCTTTCATCTGGGCGCTCAATGGAGCCTCACGTGTTCTGCTTCGCGGATTCGGTGTGAAACCTGCTGACCATGATCAAGCTTATTCCGAAGATGAGATCAAAATCATCATGAACCAGAGTTATGAAGGTGACGAGAGCAATAAAACCAAGCTGTCTTATTTGGAAAATGTATTTGTATTTGATGAACGTGATGCAAAAGACATCATGGTACCGCGAACAGAACTGGTGACACTTAATCAGGATATGACCTATGACGATATCATTCCTATATTGGATGAACATAACTATTCACGCTATCCCGTCGTCGAAGATGGGGACAAGGACCGTATTGTCGGCGTAGTGAATGTGAAAAAGATACTGCCAGACATGGTGGCAACGCGGGAACATCAGCTTATTGAATTCGTTCGCGAGATTCCCTTCGTTTCCGAGGTAACACGCATTCAGGATGCCATGATTAAGATGCAGCAGGAACGTGTACACATGGCCGTGGTGGTGGATGAATACGGTGGCACCTCGGGTATACTCACGATGGAGGATATTCTGGAGGAGCTTGTCGGTGAAATTCGGGATGAATTCGATGCCGATGAGGTGGCTGACATTCAGGAGACTGGAGAGAATCAATATCTCATTAATGGCCGGGTACTTCTGGATGAACTGGAGCGGCAGTTCGGGCTGAATTTTGAAGGTAATGAAGAGATGGATACCGTGGCCGGATGGATTCAGTACCAGAAGGGTGTAGGTGTGGAAAAAGGCGACACAGTGGAACACGGTGATTATGTATGGACCGTTGTGGACACCGATAATTATCACATCAAGCAAGTTCTTCTTGAACGAGTGAACGGAGCTCAGGTTGAGGAAGCTACAAGCGATCTGGTCTGATTTTGGATCGATCAGGACTGTAATGCTGTTAATCACCGTGCTGCAACCGTTAGGCCAAACATGGCAGCTGCTCACTGAATTTAAACGTTTTGGCAACGTAGCAGTGTAGGGGACGGAATCGATTCTGAAGAAGCGTAGCGTTCGCGTTTGCAAACAAATTTTAAACCTTTGAAAACAACAATCAGGGAAATTTGTAGGCAATGGCGATCGGAAGAACGATCCGTAACCGGAACGTCACTCGTGCAACCTTATTTTAAATTTTATTGGAGGTGAATCCCTCAACCTGAGGGAAATCATTGGACGGAATAATAGCCTTGAATTTATTTTTAGTAGCCGTATTTATAGGTCTGACAGCCTTTTTTGTTGGAGCAGAATTTGCAATTCTAAAAGTACGGATGTCCCGAATAGATCAATTGATCTCGGAAGGGAACAAAAAAGCGGTATTGGCCAAAAAAGTAGCTCACAATCTGGATTATTATTTATCTGCATGTCAATTGGGGATTACCATCACGGCGCTGGTCTTGGGGGCACTGGGTGAACCTACCGTTGAGAAAATGCTACATCCGCTGTTTGAGCGACTGGAAGTGCCGGCTGCGTTGTCTACCGTGCTTTCCTACGGTATCGCCCTAGCGCTTATTACGTTCCTACACGTTGTTATTGGTGAATTGGCACCAAAAACACTGGCGATCCAGTTTGCAGAGAAAATGACTCTTATGCTCGCACCACCGCTGTACTGGTTTGGTAAGATCATGAACCCGTTCATCTATGCGCTGAATGGAGCTGCTCGTCTGTTGCTTGGCATATTTGGTGTAAAACCTGCCGGTCACGATACGGTTCACTCCGAAGAAGAGCTGAAGCTGATTATGGCACAGAGTTATGAGAGTGGTGAAATCAATCAGACTGAGCTGGACTATCTGAAAAACATTTTTGCTTTTGACGAGCGTCTGCTTCAGGAGATTATGATTCCAAAAGATAAAATTGTTACGCTGGACAAAGAAATGCCGCTGGATCGGATGATCGAGGTTCTGAGGCAGCATGAATACACGCGTTACCCTGTCATCGAAAACGGAAATCAGGGCCACTTCGTTGGATTTATCCATACAAAGGAGATGCTGACAAGTGTTGCGGCAGGTCGGGCCTTTAGTATGGATATTTTCGTTCATGACATGATGAAATTCTCGGAGTTATCGCCGATTAAGGATGTTCTGATTCAGATGCAGCAAAATCGTTCCCATATCGCATCCGTGTACAATGCTGAGGGTGCAACGATTGGACTGGTTACGATGGAGGATATCCTTGAAGAGATTGTCGGAGATATCAAAGATGAATACGATGGCAAAGATCTGGTCTACACGCCTAAGAAATTGAAATTGACCTAACGTATTGCGATGAAATGTTAGGGTAGAAATCATAAGCAATCGAATAAGAGTAAGGAAAAACAGGTTCCCGATGTGATCGGGGGCCTGTTTTTTTCTTCGTGATACTGAATGAAGTCCTGAAGCTGCAGTCCAACTGGCTAAACACTCGCGATATTTTAATTTTAAACAAAAGCTTGCATATTGGTGTCCAATGGATTAATATAAATTTAAAGAATCTTAATTTAAAGATAAATAACAAAAGCAATGAATAACGAACTGCTAAATACAACCATGAGAAAATTAAAAACCAAGGGAGTGGAGATTATGTTCAGAACTTCAGGAATCCATCACATTACGGCTTTTGTAGACGATGCACAGAAAAATGTTGATTTTTACGCAGGTGTATTGGCGCTTAGAATGGTGAAAAAAACAATCAATTTTGATGCACCTGATGTGTATCATCTGTATTACGGTAATGAAGAAGGTGCACCAGGAACGATCATGACTTTCTTCCCTCAGCAAAATTCAAGAAGAGGTGTCATCGGTACAGGTCAGACTGGAGTAACCGTATTTGTGATTCCGGTTGGCAGTCTGCTATTCTGGAAAGAACGTCTGACTTCCTTTGATATCCCGTTTGAAAATAAAACACGATTTGGCGAGCAGTATATTCGTTTCTTCGATAAAGGTGGTTTGTTGCTCGAACTGGTCGAGCGTGAAGACGGTCAGCCAAGCAAGTGGGCATACAACGGTGTAACACCGGAAGATGCGATCAAAGGTTTTGGTGGAGCTGTATTATTCAGCCATGTACCTGACAAAACGACTCACGTGCTGGAAACGATGCTCGGTCTGGAGCAGGTTGGAGAAGAGAACGGAATCATCCGTTTGCAGGCGAGTGGTGATATTGGTCAGCTCATCGATATTCAATCCACCGGCCTTCAGCGCGGTATTGGTGGAGCCGGAACGGTACACCATATTGCGTGGCGTGCAAAAGACTATACAGAGCATGAACAAATGCAGCAGGATCTTGAAAAAGCGGGTTACCATCCAACCCCTGTCATTGACCGCCAATACTTCAATGCTGTGTATTTCCGGGAGCCGGGAGGTATACTGTTTGAACTGGCTACCGACCCTCCTGGATTTGCACGGGATGAACCAGAGGAGAGCATGGGTGAGAAACTGATGCTGCCTGAATGGTACGAACCACAACGCGAGCAGATTGAACAGATGCTGCCACCTATTCAAGTACGTGAATGGAAAGGGGATTCCAAATCATGACCACTACAAATACAATGAAACATATCTATAAAGCAGGTGCTCAGCCGGATGCCCCGACACTTTTGTTGCTGCACGGCACAGGAGGAACGGAGAATGATCTGGTAGGTCTGGCCGAGATGATCGCACCAGGAGCAGGCATTCTGGGGGTACGTGGTAACGTATCCGAGAACGGGATGCCCCGTTTCTTCCGTCGTCTGGCGGAAGGTGTATTCGATGAAGAAGACCTCATTGCACGGACAACAGAACTGGGTTCTTTCGTGGATGCAGCCGCTGTGGAATATGGATTCGATCGTTCCAATGTCTTTGCACTGGGTTATTCAAACGGAGCCAATATTGCCGCAAGTCTGATGTTCCATCAGGCTAACGTATTCAAAGGAGCCATTCTGCACCACCCGATGGTACCCCTGCGCGGTCTGGAACTACCAGATATGAAAGGCCTGCCTGTCTTCATTGGAGCGGGAGAGAATGATCCGATTGTGCCGAAACGCGAAACGGATGAACTGGCTTCACTGCTTAGCGGTGCTGGTGCCGATGTTCACATACACTTGGAGCGTCAGGGCCACCAGTTAACGCGTACCGAGGCAGAAGCCGCGGCGGCGTGGTATAAAACTCAGGCGTGAGCCTTGTTGGTAAGTAGCTGTGGACTGGTGTTATGCAAACGTTACTAACCGGGTAATCATTTGAATGAGTTATGGGTTTGTTTGATATAGATTTTTATAAAATAATGACTTAAATATTTCTCCAAACGGCTATATGCAGTCTATTTACCTGCCCGATCCTTGAATGGATCGGGTTTTTGGTATCCATTGTCGAGGGGAGGGCAGATGCACACCATGCCTTGTCGTAAAGGATGGAATATTCTATAATCAAGTAAATGATAATCATTTTCAATTAGATACGCTTTATTTTGATGAGATTTTGCGAATGGTAAATGATTTGGGCTCAGGCGCAAGAACAGAACAAAAGTGATACAATAAAAAGAAAGAAAAAGTAATGCGTGCATTGCCAACCAAGATAGCGGAGTGTGGAGAAGAGATGAAACCAGTGGAACAAGAACCAACAGGGACCATAATCCCCGATCGTGCCAGTGTTGGCATGGAAGATATCGTGCGCGCGCACCATGTGTTGCGTGAAGTCATTGTAAGAACGCCGTTACAACGGGATGCTGTGTTGTCGGCCAAATATAATTGTAATGTTTATCTCAAACGGGAAGATCTGCAGGTGGTGCGGTCGTTCAAGATCCGTGGCGCATACAATATGATTCGCAGTTTGACTCCGGCAGAGATGGAGAAAGGCATTGTCTGTGCGAGTGCGGGTAACCATGCGCAGGGGGTTGCTTTTTCCTGTAACGCATTGGGAATCCACGGCAAAATCTTCATGCCAAGTACAACACCAAACCAGAAGGTGAAGCAGGTACGCCGATTTGGAGGAAGTAATGTTGAGGTTGTACTGACAGGCGATACGTATGACGATGCTTATGAAGAAGCGATGCGTGCGTGTAATGAACAGGGCATGACATTTATCCATCCGTTTGACCAACCGAAGATTATTGCGGGCAATGGTACTGTGGCAATGGAGATCATGGAAAGCCTTGATGAAGATGCCGATTATGTATTCGTGACCATTGGCGGCGGTGGTCTGGCAGCCGGAGTTGGGACCTATATGAAAACCGTCAGTCCGGAGACGCGTATTATCGGCGTGGAACCCCTTGGGGCAGCTTCCATGAGCGAGGCAATGTTCCGTAAGCAGGTTGTCACCCTGGATGATATTGATAAGTTTGTGGATGGTGCTGCGGTGAAACGGGTTGGTGATCTGACCTTTGACATCTGTAGTGGCTTGTTGGACGATATTGTGAAGGTTCCTGAAGGCAAAGCCTGTACGACCATTTTGGAACTATATAATGAAAATGCTATTGTGGTGGAGCCTGCCGGATCGCTGGCAGTTGCTGCACTTGAACAATATCGTGAGCAGATTGCAGGCAAGACGGTGGTCTGTGTGATTAGTGGTGGAAATAATGATATTGACCGGATGCAGGAAATCAAAGAACGTTCTCTGATCTATGAAGGCCTGAAGTATTATTTCATGGTCAATTTCCCGCAACGTGCAGGAGCTTTGCGCGAATTCCTGGAGGAAGTACTGGGTCCGAATGATGACATCACCCGTTTTGAATATACGAAGAAGCATGATAAGGAAAACGGACCTGCCTTGGTGGGGATTGAGTTGATGTACAAGGAAGATTACCAGCCGCTGATCGAACGCATGAATCGGAAAGGCATTGCCTACACCGAGCTGAACAAAAATCTCAATCTGTTCAACATGTTAATCTGATGAATCATTCCAATGTGAATACAGACCATGTTGAGACATATCCTCAGTTGAGACCCGCTCGAAAGGAAGATGCAGCACAAGTTATTCCTTTGCTTTATCAGGCGATTGGTGATATTGCCTATGCTCTGGCGGGTGAAGATGACCATGAGAAAGCGATGCAGATTTTGCAGCAGTTTTATGTGCAGGAAGACAATCGGATTAGCTATCGCAATATAACGGTAATGGAACAGGATGAGCAAGTCGCGGGAATTTTGGTGGCTTATGATGGTGGAGAGGCAGATCGTCTGGACCAGCCGATTCTGAATCGGCCTGGACGAAGTGCAGATGCGAAATATGCATTGGTCAAAGAAACCCGTCCGGGGGAGTATTATCTGGATACTCTTTCGGTAAGTGAAGCATATCAGGGGCAGGGCATCGGCAAGGCATTGATGGCTGCTTTTGAGCAGCAGGGCAGGGAATTGGGTCACTCTCAGGTGTCCCTGATCGTTGAGCGTGACAATGGCCGTGCCTTGATGCTGTACGAACGGCAGGGATATACCAAGGATGATGTGATTGTTATTGCTGGACATGAGTATAACCATATGATCAAGCCGATTTTATAGTCCCGAATAGGACCTGACTTGTGAAAGAGAACATCAATAGAATGAAGAGAAAACCGACATGGGAGTGAATCCTGTGTCGGTTTTCTCTGTGTTTATGGAGGAGATTAATACCAAAAATTATTTAATAATTGGCTTCTTCCTCGGTAGGAACATTCTTGTCAAGCCATTTCTCCACCACTGCTGTTTTCTCATACTTGGCTTCCTTCACCACATCCATAAAGGCACCCAGCTTGGTCAGGAATTTACTATCAACGGATTCAAGACGTTGTAATACGCCATTGTATCCTCTTTGGGCATTCGCAGCCATCTTGTTCGTTTCATAATCAAAGAGCGGTGTATTGTTCAGCCCATAAAAGGTATACAGGGTATAACTATTCAACAGATCCTGTACTTGCTTGGCTCGGCTGGATTTTGGATAAAGCTCCAGAAACTCTCCTGACTGAGTGCTCGAAGGAGTACTTGCTGATAGCCGATAACGAGGGCACCGTCATCCGCAGGCAAATTTTTCGTTTCCCTCGCCATGATGTCGATGTAGCTTGAAATATCTTCTTTAATCTCGGAGTCATATTTCTGGAATGCCGAATAATTCATAATGGGATATAGCGATCCTTCGAGCATGACGAGGCGATAGCCGCTGTCACGGGCTTCCTTTAACAGGGCGCGCAGATTAGAATCCTTGGTGCGTTCCATCAGTTTGGTGAAGCTGTCGTTCATCTGGTATGCCTTGAGCATCTTGTCCTGAACGTTAGGAACGAGCAAGCGATCCGTCATGGATATCAGCGCCTTCATGCGCGCGTTCTCCAATTGCAGCATCATCAGGGTCGCGTGATGTGTGGTTACTTTTTTGATATGAGATTCCAGATAAGTATCAGCGGCGGGTAAGCCGTTCTTTTTTTTGAGCATGGATTGAAAGGTGCTATATATGGTGGTTGAACTGCTGGTCGTTACTTTGACATCTGTTTTGGAAGAAGCGGCAGCAGCGACACCGGATAGCGGAACGGCAGCCGTTTGGAGCAGCATGGCGACGGCCGTAGCTGTAACAAGAATTCGAATACCTTTACGTTTGGAAGATAGGAACGTTGATGTCATAAGGATGAACCTCCCGTAGTTTAGAAAATGATAGGCTGGTATTCACTAGTCACTATACTTTAACCCAATAGGGGATGGATGTTGTTTCGGAATGATGACAAATTCTTCTGTTATTTTTAACTTTTGGAGGGTGGATGATGGATAGACATTTCTGCGAAAATGTTTTTTGAGGGACTGGAAACTTTTGAGCCGTTCGGAACGTCTTAGTTGTGCATAGGAAAATACAGGAATTATCGGGATAAACAACGAATCTATATGATTTTAACTATTTGATAGAATGGGGATATGGGATATGAGGAAAGCGGGAGGAAAACAAGTGAAAAAGGTAATGTCAGCGCTGGCTGTATCGGCCATGTTGATGTCAGCACTGCCTACATCAGTTATGGATGCAGCTGCTAGAATCAGTATATATATTAATGATGCAGAGTTGTCATCTGCTCAGGCACCTGTAATGAAGGGTGGGCGCGTACTGGTTCCACTTCGGTCTATTTTTGAAGGCTTGGATGCAGATGTACGTTACACCAACAAAACCAAAACGATTACTGCAAGCCGCGGAGATCAGGAAGTTTCATTGAAACTTGGTTCCAAAACGGCATACATCAATGGGGAAGCAATCTCACTGGATGTACCTGCAAACACGATTAAGGGGAACACCATGGTTCCGATTCGTTTTGTGAGTGAAGCCTTTGGGGAGAAAGTATTCTGGAATTCCCGCAAACAGCGGGTAGATATCAAAACAACGTCCACGCCACCTGTGGATACTACGCAATATGCAGCATGGAATATTTACGGTGCTGTATCTGGAAGTAATGGAGATGGCCGGGATCTGACCGTCAGCTTCACACGTCCAACGTCCGAGAAGGCAGTGTCCGCATATCGGATTATGCTGGTGAAAACGCGCGATGTGAACGGTTTTAACGAGTCGACGGCATCTGCGGTACCTGCTGCTAACTATAGATCCGTCACTCCAAATGGCAGTAACCCCAGACTGACGCTTAATGCACAGACGCGTGATGTGAACGGTGATCTGCTTAATAGCAATGAAACCTATCGTCTGTATGTACTGACTGTGGGCAATAGCAGCAATAGTTCCAAAAACACGCTAGGGTGGTCTTCCCAAGTTCTAAAACTGAACAATGTCAAAACGACGGTACAGGCAGTAGCCGGCCTGCGGGCCGCAGATGTTAGTGACTATGGCGATGGTCGTGACCTGGAGATTAATTTCACCCAACCGAGCAGCACGTCCAATATTACGAACTACCGTGCATTTGTAGTCAAAGCGAAAGATTCTTCCTCGTTCAATCTGGCCGCAGCGAACAAAGTGTCCAGCTCGAATTCAACGATCATATACAAAGGCAACAGTACTTCGGTCAAGAGTCAGCTGATTTCTTCAACACGTGATACGTCCGGCGAATTGATCAGAAGTGGCACAGCTTATGTGGTCTACATTATGTCCGTTAGCTCCAATGCGACAACAGCAGACAACAAGCTGTCGGCAGCTTCATCTTCGTTAACGCTGGGTGTAAATTCAGCAACAGCTCCTGTCATTACACAAGTCAGAGATAATTCGGATTATGGAGATGGCCGTGACATTCAGGTGAGCTTTAACCGCTCGTCCGATGAGTCCAAGGTCGCTAACTATCGTGTATTCGTGGTGCGCAACTCGGTGGCGAGCAGCTTCAACCTGACTACGGCAAGCAACCTGTCTTCCAGTTTGTATTATACCGTGAACAAAACAGGCAATAACATTACAACAACATTGCCTTCATCCATGAAGGATACAAGTGGTTATAACGTAACGAACCTGCAGGATTACCGAATTTATGTTATGGCTATAGGCAACCAGCAAAATGGATATACCAATACGTTGTCTTCTTCATCAACATTGCTGAGACTGACAACGAACGGTAACGCGGGAGTTATAAGTAACTTAGCAGTTACAGATGTGAGTGACTATGGTGACGGTCGCGATCTGCGGGTTTCTTTTAACAAAGCTGCGGATGAATCCAAGGTTCTGGCATACCGGGTATATGTTGTACGTTCTGGCAATGCGGGCAGCTTTACGCTAAGCGCGGCTAATGCGTCGAACAATTACATTCAGGTAAACAAAACAGGGGGGAATCTGTCGGTTAATCTTCCGAACTACGCGGTAGATACCAATGGTTACACTGTTTCCAATAATGTTCCCTATCGTATATTTGTCCTGACAGTAAGCTCAAGTGGGAACTCTAGTCAGAATGCGTTGTCTTCTTATTCTTCACAGATCACGTTGGCTCCGAACGCTACTGTAACAGCTCCGAGTAATGTGGCGGCAAGTGATATTGGGGATAGTGGCAATGGCAGCGATCTGCGTGTGACGTTCAATAAATCGGCGGATGAGACGAATGTGAATCACTATCGGGTGTTTGTGGTGAAGTCGAATAGTACGTTTAATCTGAACACAGCGAACGGAATTACGAATACTGCAAATTATACGTATGTAGGTAAAACGGGAAATAACCAGACTGTCAATTTCACAAGTAGTTCGAGAACAGTAGATGGTAGTCCGATTGTAAATGGTGTCGCCTATCAAGTATATGTAATGGCCGTAAACAATAACGGCTCCCTTGCCAATGCACTGTCTTCCGTCTCAGGAACGATCACATTGGCTTCCAATACCGCCGTGGCGGCAGTGAGCAATGTAACCGTAACTGTGAAAGATCAGGGACAATCAGGAGACTCTTCGGATGTTAGGATCAGTTTCAACAAAGCGTCTTCTGAAAATGGGATTGCCGGTTATCGTGTTTTGATTGTGCCTGCGAGTCAAGTAAGTGGTTTTAATACAAGTTCTGCACTTGGGATTAATTCTTATATTGATATCAACAAAAATGATGCAGGAAATCCAATCGTGTTAAACAATGGACACCGAGATATTAATGGGAAGGGACTCGTTGTAGGGCAGAAATACAGAGTGTTTGTGTTATCAGTATCAGACAGCATGGCACGTGCTTCCAATCTGTCGCCTGCTTCCAATGAGTTTAATATCTTTGCCCAAGTTACTGAAGTTAAAACAGCGACGGTAAAAGAACTTCGGAATACCAGTTCAGCAACGGATGCAAGTTACAAAGTGATATTCAATAAACCGTTGGATGAAACTGGAATATCCCAATATCGACTTTTTATGGTTAAAGGATCAGATAGTTTGAATACGGCCTCGGCAAGCTCAAACAACAATTATAGAGTTATTTCTCCGGAAGAACTTTTGACAGGTGAAATGAACTTGACTGTGGGTACTAAAGATTCATCTGGAACTGAACTTACAGTTGGAAATGAATACAAAGCATATATTCTGTCTGTTGCCGGAAATACAACAACCCATACCCATGCTCTTTCTGCTCCATCGGGTACAGTTAAGCTGGAACGAGCTGCGCCTGTAACTCCGGTTCCAAGTGGCGAAGTACCACCAGCACCACAGAGCTAAAGACCCTGGTAATAAAGTAACTGCAATGATAGTAAGGACTCCCTTTCCACACGGAAAGGGAGTCTTTTCGTTAAGCCGACGTGATTGCCGCACCTGTTTAATGAAAATCTTGTCGCTAAAAGGGTTCGTTGGGCCGTTGCTGCAACTGGGAAAGCAGGTGGATAATAGGGGCAGGAAGAGCATGATCCGAAAGGAATGATGGAATGCTTGCATTTCGTTTGGCTGGCCTACCGGATTCCCGGTTGCCTCTGTACCTGTATTGTGTTGGATCACAAGAAGAGAAAGTGCAGTATAGACCGGAGGGATTTCCGGTGTATCAGCTTTTTTTGTCACGCAGCGGTGAAGGGCAGTTTAAAGTTCCTGGCAAGGGAGTATGGACGGTGGAGGGAGGGCAACTTTTGGTGATGGAGCCCGGGGTGGCGCATGAATATATTCCTCATTCCAAGAATAGCTGGGAGCTTGGATACATCGGTATTGGTGGCGAATCAGCAGGATCAGTGCTTCGATCGGCAGGACTGTTGCATGACGAGCCGCGCAACTTGTCCGGTTTTGAACAATTCTGGAATCGAATGACTGACATCTGGCACTCGCTGGACAAAGGGATGACTGAAGCATGGAATACCTCGATGGTGATCTACCAGCTTATTTTGGACATATCACGATCCATACTTCCGAATGAGCCCGATTCGGGAAATGAGGCATTCACTCGTGCTGTAGCGCTGATGCATACTCACTATCAGGATGATCTCCTACTAAAGCATGTGGCTGAAGCTGTTGGTTATTCTGTACAACATCTCAACCGGCTATTTCATCAGACATATGGTGTCACAGGACATCAGTATATGCAGCGATTGCGTTTGCAGAAGGCATCCGAATGGCTGGACAAGCACCCAGCAGCGAGTGTAAGGGAAGCGGCGGGGACGGTAGGGATGGAAGTGAACTATTTTATCCGCATGTATAAGCGAGAATTCGGAGAGACTCCAGGCAAGGAGATCAAGCATCGCAATCAGCTTAAAATGAACCATTCTACAGATACGGCTGATCACCCTTCGGAAGGATGACCAGGCATGCTGTTTCGGACTTGGACTTCAAGTCGGAGAACATTCATTTTGAAGTTCGCCTGAGAATGACAAAAGGGGCCTCTATGGCCCCATTTTTGACTTATCTCATATCGTACTACCCTATCAAGGAAAACGATATCCTTCAACTTTACTGCTCCGCAAGGCCAGTCATTATGCTTTCTTTTGCCCAAAGAGTGGTCTCAACGTAGCCATCCCTATAATTCCGATGACAAGACTTATCCATGGAGCCAAAGTGAACACCGGAAGGCGGTCACGGAGTGGATAACCCACAAACAAGACAAGCACAACGATGATAATGTAGATGACGATCCCACGAAGATTGACCTGCGGTCTGGATATCATGTCTGCCCCCTGATCATCTGGCCGCTCTGCCAGACGACGAAGCATTTCTACCAGCGCAATTCCGCCAACCGCTGCAACGATGAGCGAAAATAGACTGATATGGCTAAATGGCTCCGTATTTCCGCCAGTCCAGCCAATAAATAGCCCTACACCACCTTGAATCAGCATCACAAAAGACAAAGCTGCCCAAGCGATCATAACGTACCATTTGGGAGTCCGTTTGATCTCATCCGATGTCTCCACCGGTTTGGCTTCATCCGTTTCTGCCTTTTTGTTGGATGCACTGGCTTTATTGGGTTTGTTCTTGTTCCCAGTGGAATTCGCAACCGTACCGGAACCTCTGGATCGGCGAACACTCGTACCAGCTGTAGTGGCATCCGGTTGCTTATCAGCCACACCAAGTTGGAGGTGAATATGTTGTTCCAGATCAGGCCCAAACAACTCACGAGCGGGCTTATCCTCACGCTGAGCTTGTACAATTGCTCTCCCGGTGGAGAGAATCCATTCTTCCTGTGTTCTCTCATCGGCTGATGTATGGCGCGCAATAGTGCTGAGCTGGTCAAACAGTTTCACATTTTCAGGTGTCATTCGACTCATCTCGGTCATCTGCCGATTCTGTATTTCTTTAAGCTTCTTATAGGAAATCCCCAATGATTGCTCCCCCTGTCTACACACGTTCTGATCCCCGGTTCTCTGGAGACCCTGACGGTATTTTAGTATACGGGAAGGGCTCTCGTTTCGCAAAGTCATTCCTTATAAAACAGTTGTTTGTGATTGGACCATAGCCCTGCGCAGGCTAGAATGACACAGGTGCATAGGAGCACCAGTTTTCCATGATTACGAATCCAATCCAAGATGTGTTCCATGAACTCAATCCTTTCACCAGAAGGAATCCGAGGCAAATGTTCCCTGTGAATTATGGTTTATTTTCCCCGTGGTTCACCGTTAATATGCGTATCGTCATTCCATATCTAACGATTGTGTGAAGAATGAATAAAGAACAGGCGATTCCACCACAATAGTAGCATTTCCAACAGAAACCAGGGATTGGAGTGTGCCAAGGATGGATCAACAAACAGATAAATTAACAAGGAAACTGCTGATGAATAGCAATTCTCCGCGGAGGTTCAGATGAGGTTATACCTCTGGAAGAGACGTTGGAGGATACTGAGTTTGGAGAAGAGTTTACAGATGGTGTTTTTCGGGCAGGGAGCCTCTGGGAGAACTCGAATTCTGCGCATGAGCATGATTGGCAGGGGCGCGTGGAGACCCATGAGATGTTCCGGCGTAGTTACGAATAGCCCGCCCCGCTTTTGACAAGAAACTCGGATGAGTACGTTATGTTGCCTATAAATAAGATTAGAAACGATTCGGGTCAGCTGCTGTCAGCATGGCTCATTTTTTTTGGGAAATACCGATAAATGTAGACAAGCCATGGATGGAAAAGAACATTTCCTCACGTTGACTTGAGGATCGCATGATGATAATATACTAATACCACCTTAATACACATTAAACTTATCGGATTTATATATAATTAAGAAATGAACAACGAAAGGCAAGATTGGAAAGGGGAAATCGGCATGGAGCGTCAGATCAGTATTCGTCATGGGCAAGAAGAATTAACAGCCACGATTCATTATCCGGTCGTGAAAGACATCAAGGAGGGGAATCACCAACAGCGCGTACCTCTGGCTGTCATCTGCCATGGCTTCGTAGGAAGTCGGATCGGTGTGGATCGTCTGTTTGTGAAGACCGCCCGTGAGCTGGCCGAAGATGGGTATCTGGTTCTGCGCTTCGATTATATTGGCTGCGGGGAGAGCAGCGGTGAGTACGGAGCAGAAGGACTGGAGTCCATGGTTACCCAAACACGTTCCGTACTGGATTATGCCGTGAACTGCAGTGATGTAGATCCAACCCGTGTAACTCTGATTGGTCATAGTCTGGGTGGGGCAGTTGCACTGCTGGCCGCTGTTCGTGACAAACGTGTCAAGAACCTGGTGATGTGGTCTTCCGTGGGATATCCGTTCAATGATATCGTGAAGATTACCGGACGTGACGTATACGATGAAGGCGTGAAATTGGGATCTGCGGATTATCTCGGCTACAGGTTCACTCCTGCGTTCTTTGAGTCACTGGGTGAGCAGCAACCGTTCCAGGAAGCGGTTAAGTTCAATGGGGATGTTCTGGTCGTGCATGGAACGTCTGACGAGATCATTCCTGTTGACTACGCATTCCTATATCAAAAGGTATTCTGGATGCGCCAGGAAGGCCGTTGCGACAAAGAGATTATCTTCCAGGGAGATCATACTTTCTCTTCAGGTAAAGAGCGGGAACAACTGATCACGCGTACCAGAGAATGGCTGGGAGAGCGTCAGAAGATCGAGCAGGATTGGCAGCACTGGATGATCTAAGAGAGGTCATAGGACGATAGATTTGAATGTGTTGGAACATCACACAGCCAAAATGGAGTAATCCGCCCGGAGCATACGCACCGGATTGCATCTGTTTGGGGAGTTAGCTTGGAAAAGCGCCTTCTTCGGAGTAAAATAGAAGGGTAACCATTCTATCTGTGTCTGGAGGTTGGCAGCAATGACATTACCCGCATTTTTCATTGCGCATGGTTCTCCCGCTTTGGCGGTGGAGAGCAATGACTACACTCACTTCTTGAACCAGCTTGGAGACAGGCTGCCGGCTCCGAAAGCCATTGTTGTATTTACGGCACATTGGGATTGTCCCGAACCGTCCGTGACGATGGATGATACACATCAGACCTTGCATGATTTTTACGGATATCCCTCGAATATGTATACAATGGATTACCCCGCACCTGGCCAAACGGAGCTTGCAAACGAGATCTGTGCCTTGTTCACACGAAGCAATCTGCCCTATCAGCCGATTCGAGGCCGAGGTCTGGATCATGGCGTATGGGTGCCGCTGCTACATATGTATCCACAGGCGAATATTCCTGTCATTGCCGTATCGGTAGATTCTCTGCGTTCCCCGCAGGAACAGTACGATATTGGCAGGATGCTGGAACAACTCCGTCATGATGATGTGCTGATCATTGGCAGCGGTGGAACGGTTCATAATCTGCGCATGCTTGGCAGCGATGATGAGCCCCAAGATTGGGCAGTGGAATTCGATAACTGGATAGGGGAGCGCTTGGAGCAGTGGAACACAAGAGAACTGTTTCAATATGAGAAAAAAGCTCCTCATGCCCGCATGGCCGTCCCATCTTATGGAACGGAACACCTCGCTCCCTTGTTCTACGCTATGGGTACGGCCGATATATCCCGATCAGCGAAGCGTTTATTTCAGTCGTATCCTTACGGTACGCTCAGTTTGAACTGCTGGCAGTTTGGAGACGGCATGTAACTTGGAGCAGACAACAGAATCTGAAGGGATTTAATGTGGCTTATTCTGCTGTTAAGCGGGGTAAATGGAAAAGGTTTTTAGTTGAAACGTTTAGACAAAAAAGGTTCCCGCAGCCAGTATGATTGGCTACAGGAACCTTTTTCTAATACTTAAGCGTTGCGCACGTTGTTTATTTACTTGCGGATCTCGAAGAACTCACAGTCTGTACGCGAATGATAAGCCAATTCGCTTACACTGGACTGGACGACAATGGTCTTGCTGTCAAAACGGATAATAATGCCACCGGAATCAATCTGGTGGTTATCTTTAAAAACCCGAATCTTGTGCTGCATATCCATAGCTTCCTGGAAGTCGGCATCCATCTCAATACGGCGCTGGGTCGGCATGTATTGTACTCCTTTGGTTATAAACTTTATGTTCATCATAATACTTGTTTCTGTGGAAGAGCAAGTCAGATTGAGCACATAAGGAGATGGAAGGATAGTAAAAGCCCTGCTCTCCAGGGGGATGGGAGCAGGGCTGAAGGTTTGTTTATGGATTAGGCTGTTTTATGAGTTGGAGTAATTGTCGGTGTGTCTTTAGGCTGGCTGCTTTTGTTACGTGTGAACAATCCGCGGATGTAAGGCAGTACCCAATGATCCAAACCGATTTTACCAGCATTTGCACCAGCAACTACAAGGAAGATTTCCATTACTACCAGTTGTGCATTCGTGCTTACTGTTCCCGAGAAGAGGAACGCGAAGTTCATGACCATAGCCATCAGTGCAGCCAGTGTTGTGAAGCAGCCCAGAATGAGACCCACACCTACAAGGAATTCACCGAGAGGGATGATGAAGTCGAACAGCCCTGCATTTGGTAATGCGAATTTCTCAAGAAACGTTCCCCACCAAGCTTGAACTGCTGGATGATCACCCGTTGTTTTCCCAATTGCTCCTGCAAGGAACCCGCCAGCTTCGAATCCGCCAGTCAGTTTGCTCCATCCATGAGTCATCCAGTCATACCCGATATACACCCGAAGTACTGTTAAAATCCACATTGCCACTTTGTTTTCTCTAAGCCATTGGTTGGTGCTGAACATATAAACCACTCCTTCATGGAATTTAGTGTGTGTGTTTCTTTTTTTTTCTTTTTCTAAGTGATCACCTTTGATGTCTTTATTGTATAGTCCATAAGTCATCTTGTTTGTGATTAAAATCACAATCTAGTTCAAATTTTAAGTAAGGTTTAAGAAGTTCACATTTAGGACATATTTTTCTCCCATTCGGTTGTTTCAAATGTAAAATTCAGGTTACATCAAGGCTTTCTAGGCGCAGACAAATCGTGTTGTGTGTGATTAAATGGAAAGTAATACGTAAATGGTTGCCTACATGAGAGAATTGTCACAGCCTAGAGCCAGGCCATATCGTTCAGGAGGTCATATATTGAAGCCATTGAAATGGAACAAAGCAGTGTCTGCTGCGTCGCTTTTTATTTTAGCCATGAGTCTGGTAGCTTGTCAGAATCAGGAGGTGGCCCAGACGCCGCCGCAGCCAGAGTCCATTCCAGCACCCGTACAGGAAGAACAAGTCACAAAAGAGCTGAACACTTCACTCTACACGGCACCTCTCACAGGTCTGCCTGTTGATGAAAGGATCTCGAGGCGCCCACTGGCCGTAATGATTAACAATGCACCTGCAGCTCGGCCCCAGTCAGGTCTGAGTTCAGCCGATATTATTATCGAAGTGCTTGCAGAGGGAGGCATTACCCGTTTTATTGCCATCTTCCAGAGTGAAGGCGGTGTGGAGACGGTCGGACCTGTACGCAGCATACGTCCGTATCTGATTGAGCTTGGCGAAAGCTATGATGGGGTGCTTATTCATGCAGGCGGTAGCCCAGCGGCCTATTCCATTTTACAACGACAGCAAAAACAACATATGGATGAGATTTCGAATGGCGGGCCTTATTTCTGGCGTTCATCTGATCGTAAAGCCCCACATAATCTATACACCTCTGTGGACAAGCTGAGAGAAGGCTCGGATATCAAGGGTTATAGTCGCGATAGTAAGTCGCCAGTCTACACTTACAATGAAGAAGGCTCCACATCAGGTGGAGAGACAGCGGAGCAATTCGGAGTTCATTACTTATTGGATAGTTACCGTGTGACGTATGATTATGATGAAGTTAGCGGACGATATATGAGACTGGTGAACGGTAAGGCAGATCAGGATGTGGATAACGGCGATCAGATCGGAGCAGCCAACATTATTGTAGCCGGGGCGAATCACAAGGTGCTCGATAGTGTGGGCAGATTGTCTGTCAATCTTGAGCAGGGCGGAGATGCAATGCTGTTCCAGAAGGGCAAAATGATTCGTGGACAGTGGGTGAAGAAGCAAGGCGATATCATTCGTTTTGTTCAAAAGGGCAGTGAGGTAGCTCTTGTACCTGGAAAGACCTTCATTAGCATTGTTCCGAATCAACCGGAATTTGCGAGTCATGTGAATTTGGCTGTGCAATAACTGAATGAAATGAAAGAAAAAGATGAAACAAGCGTCAATGGAGTAGTTATAAAAGCATGAAATTGCACTTTTGCATGAAAAGTGGAATGGTGTCGAATCTGATTTTAATGTCGATTTGTAAATGCAGTGTAAAATATATAGCTTGATTTTGCCATTATTCCAAATATTTAAGATTCATTTCAGATGAATGTGATAAGAATATAAAAAAGGATCACACCTTTTGTACAAACCATGAAACAAATATGATAAGATATCAAAGGTTGTCATTTCATGTTTCATCGGTTATCGGCAATTTCTCGTAAAGGGGATAGAGGTATGAAGTTTAAGAAGAAGAAGGATATATTTTTTGAAACACTGGAGAACATGGCAGATACGGTTGTTCAAGCGGCAGATTATTTCTCCCAGCAAGTTTCCAACCTTCAAGATGTGACTCTTTTTGCCAATGAAATGAAGAAGTACGAGTCGAAATGTGATGATTTTGTGCATACGATCATTACAGAACTCAACAAAACATTTATCACGCCGATCGAGCGCGATGATATCATGGAGCTGACAACAACGCTTGATGACGTATTGGACGGACTTGAGGCAACTGCTTCCCGTTTCTATATGTACCAATTGACTGAACCGGATGAGTTCATCGTACAGTTTGCTGAAATTCTGCGCCAATCGGCTTACGAAATTCAGAAGGCTATCCATTTGCTGTCACAGAAAAAATTGCTGGCGATCCGCGAGTACACCATTCGTCTGAATGATCTGGAAAACCAGGGTGACGAAGTACTGCGTATGTGTATCAAACATCTTTTCGCTACTGTGTCTGATCCGATTGAGCTGATCAAACGCAAGGAAATCTACGAGCGTCTTGAGACGACAACAGATGCTTGTGAAGACGTAGCGAACGTGCTTGAATCCATCATTATGCGTAATTCTTAAGGAGCCAGAGAATAATGGAAACAACGATTTGGGTATTAGGTATAGTCGTCTTCCTTGCACTGGCGTTTGACTTCATCAACGGTTTTCACGACACGGCCAATGCCATTGCCACTTCGGTATCGACACGGGCACTGACGCCACGACGTGCGATCCTTCTGGCAGCGGTGATGAACTTTGTCGGTGCAATGATGTTTACAGGCGTTGCGAAGACGATTGGGGGGAGTGTGACCGACCCCACCACGCTGGATAACGGGATAGAGGTCGTCATAGTCACCTTGATATCAGCGATTATCTGGAACCTGGTTACATGGTGGTTTGGTATTCCGTCCTCTTCCTCACATGCACTTATTGGAGCCCTTGCAGGTGCCGTACTCGTTGGCGCAGGATCTGATAAAGTGAAATGGAGCGGATTTATTGATATCGTCGGAGGTCTATTGTTATCACCTCTGATCGCATTTGCGATAGGTTATGTGGTCATGATCATTCTCAAATATATTTTCGCCAAACGCAGTCCACATAATGTGAACAAAGGTTTCCGTACGGTACAGATTTTTACGGCAGCGCTGCAAGCATTCACACACGGTACGAATGATGCCCAGAAAGCGATGGGGATTATTACCTTTGCTCTGGTTGCAGCAGGTGTACAGGATAATCTGGATGTTCCGCTGTGGGTTAAAATCTCTGCGGCAACAGCGATGGCTCTCGGTACTTCCATCGGTGGTTGGAAAATCATCAAAACGATGGGAACCAAAATCTTTAAAATTGAACCGATTAACGGTTTTGCCGCCGATCTGTCAGCTGCATCCGTTATTTTCACAGCAACGTTGCTTCATCTACCGGTTAGTACAACTCACGCGATCACATCGGCTATTCTGGGTGTTGGTTCCGCGAAGCGTTTTTCTGCCGTAAAATGGGGACTTGCTGGACGTATTATTATTACGTGGTTCATTACGATTCCGATTACTGCGGGACTGGCAGGATTGTTGTACTGGATCATCTTCTAATTAAAGAAGTTATCCCAAGAAGCAATCGGGTTTACCAGATTTACTAGACAAGCTGTTCATAACTGTGTGAATATCGGGATATGTGGACAATTATACAACCATAATGAAGAGACGCCTGTGCATGAATGTGTGGACAGGCTGGATATGTGGATAGCCATCCGTGGAATGATAAACCAAAAGAAGATATTCCTGTGGATACAGGAAACTGTGGATAGGGAAATGAGGGAAGCCAACAGGGTTGGCTTTTTTTGTTGTCGCATTTGCGGGATAATGTGTACCGTTTTGCTATTGGAAGAGACGATGCGGGGATTAAAGTTGTACAATAACGTAAAGGATACAAGACAAGGACGTGGTCTAATTTATGATTCGTACACTCGCCATCACTCGGGATCATCAGGTTTCTGTGAACGTGCCTCTTACCCAGCTGGATCTTCAGGATTACGCTTGGGTATGGGCAGATTTCAACCAGCCTACGGATGAGGAAAGCCGGCTGCTGGATACATATTTTCATTTTCACCCCTTAGCTATTGAGGACTGTCTGCATGTGTTGCAGCGCCCTAAGCTAGACTATTACGACAATCTGCAGTTTCTCGTGCTGCATGCCCTGAATCCATCCACATTGGAAGCCGATGAGGTAGATTTTTTTCTGGGAGCGAACTTCCTGGTTTCCTTCCATCATGGGGTACTGGAAGAAGTCGATGAAGCTTGGGAGCGGTTGTTGCATCATGCACACGAACGAACCATCTGGGCACGTGGCCCGGTGGCAGCAGCTTATACGGTGATGGACAAGTTGGTCGATCATTATTTCCCATCTTTATTTTCAATAGAGGATGAGCTGGCTGAACTGGAGAACCGGGGCGGACAAGAGTCGGTGGAAGACCTGATGAACCAGGTGTTTGACTTGCGCAGCCGATTGCTTAAGCTCAGACGAACGGTAGTACCGATGCGTGATCTTCTCTATCGGGTGATAAACTCCCAGCATGTGCAGCGAACAGGGGAACATACGGCGTATTTTACTGATATCTATGACCATTTATTGAAGCTGACGGACATGATCGAAGCCGACCGGGAGATGACGGCAGACCTGCGCGACAGTTACATTTCACTGAATTCTAACCGGATGAATCAGATTATGAAGACACTTACGGTGATTACGACGGTATTTATGCCGCTCACGCTGATTGCGGGAATTTATGGGATGAACTTTGCCTATATGCCTGAGCTGCAATGGAAGTTTGGGTATGGTGCGGTGCTGTTGTTGATGTTTGTGCTTGGCGGGTGCATGGTGGCCTGGTTTGTGAAGCGGGGCTGGTTCAAGTAGAGGATATAAGTTCAACTAATGAATATTTACACTGGCACTCCATTGACAGAACAACCTTCCGATCGCTGTTATCGTGTAAATAAATGTATAGTTCAACTTATATAGCGGTCTGTAAAGATCGCTTTTTGGCCTGTGTATGGTGTGCACAAGAGGTACTTGGAGTACATATAGATGCATTTTCTGAGAAGATGTCCACATGTGGATAATGTAATTAAGCTGGATAGTGTGTATAACTTGATTTGTAGATAAATTAAAAGTTGTTCCGCTAAAATGAAATAAAGGGCTGTCTCGAAAGGGGATTTCGCCTCGCTCCAAGCGCTACGAAACTACCGCATCTTATACGGTGGATGATCAAGAATTGCAACGTTTAACGAACTACAGTAACGTTATTCCGTCATAAGTGACGTCAGAACCTAAAAATGGACTAAATCGACGAAATAATGTCTCTGTGATTCGTTAAGCATCAGATCTATGCAAATGGGAGTGAATAGCATGGGCTCGATTCATTAGAACAAAATAACGCTAATAAGAGCTGCCCCCTGTATACTCATGACTTATGGGACAGCCTCTTATCGGGATTTCAGCAATTTTATGAGCGGATTTCGACATGCAAATTCACAATATATGATCATGAGCTACAATATGTTACATGAGAAGCCGGGAATGTGCACGACATTGACCAAGTTACATTTCTTATTCCAATACAAAGGTAGTAGTAGCGGTAGGTTGTCCATTTACAACAATCGTTAGCGTATGTAAACCGGTGTAATATTTTCTCGTCGTAATGACTTTGAACGATTGTTTCGTTGTTACCTTGGTTCGCCCTGTTGCATAAGTCTTATCGGAGCATTTGAACCGCTTGGGAGCCTGCTTGCCATTAGCCTTCATATATCCGATCTCATATTCGATCCTTAGCATCTGTGATTGACCGCTCTCATTGACCACATCAAACGAAAAGTGAAGATCCTCGCCAATAGCGAGGGTATCCTGGGCAAGCTGTAGATGCTCAATGTGGGTCGCATCCTGCTCGACATAACCAAAGAGACTTAACGCTTTAGGATGACCCTTCTTCAGCAAAGATCGGCTCGCATGACGCACAATCCAGTCTGTGTGTGTATGCTGTCCGTACCAGCTGGAAGTCAGGTCAAGGACAAGCTCAGGGTGATCTTTTGAGATGTCGTTCAGATGATTGGCAACACTTTTCCGAACATACAGGGATTCGTCCTGCTTCAACTGGTGCAGAATCGGAATTACAGGCGTTGGATCGGTGATGAATTCCCGAAGTTTGGAACCCCATGGCAGGCGGGGGCGACTGCCTTCGCTCGCAAGTCTGCGAATATGCTCACTGGAGCTGCCTGTCCATTCCATCATGCGTTTCATCGTTTCGATCGGATAACGTTCAATAAACGGGCGTACCGCGAACTCGGAACTGGAATAAGGTGTGAAGACGGTCAGGTACTTCATGGAAAGCTCGTAGTTTTCCGGTGCAAGTCCATACACCTCAATGAAATCCGGTACGAACAGATACTCGACACCCCGCATCTGGGGTGCTGCTTGCTCTATAATTTGCAATGATTCTTCATAATTGTCAGGTAGTACTTCACCCAAGGCCAGTGTAATCCGGCGAATTCGTGCTTTGAATTCCAGCTGTCCCCAGCCTTCAGCAAAGACCAGTTCGTTAAATTGCTGTGTATCTAGCTGGGGATAAAATTGATGCAGCAGCTCTCCCGTCCGATCAATTAATGCGGGAGTATATTTGTCTTTAATGAGCTCCATAGTCCGCCTCCTTTATCTACTATCCAGTATACCTCAATTCACAGGAATAAGAACATAGGTTCCTGAATTTTTATGTTGTAAATAAGCTCTGTGAAGGATGGGAGGATCGAATTGGAATGGGGTTAGTCAAGATGAAGGCACCTTCCTTCCGCAAGGGAGGTGCCTGGATAAGCTTTTAACTTTTTTTGCTTTTGGGTCGACGCTTAGTGGAATTGGATTTGCGGCGCGGTGTGGTACTGGTCGTACGACGTCGCGGAGCGGTAGTCGTTTTCTTACGGCGCTTGCGAGGGCGACGCGGTGTATATTCTTCAAAATCCGCATCTGCTGCGCTTTTATTGGTCTTACCTTTTCCAAAAGGCAGTATGCCCATAACCAGCTTCATCATTGGCGCCATCTGCTGGAAGCCTCCAACGACTTTTTGCATTTTGCCGATCCCATTCATGATGCCGTCAATTCCGCCAAAGCGGTCAATCATTCCTTTCAGCTCACCGATGTTGGCCAGTGAAAAACCCGAACCGCCCGTAGCAGTAGGAGCCTGCACCGGAACAGTGGGAGTAAGAGGATCTCCCCCGCCCAAAAAGTTACCACCAGGCGCACCTTGCCCATAAGGCACAAGTCCGGATGATTCGACTTCTCCATAGTGGGGGTAGTATGGCTCAACGCCGGGATACATGGGTTGTACTTGAGCTTCATTTAATGACCTCGGAATAGTACCAGGCGGCATGTAAGCAGATGTATGCCCTTGCCGATATGAAGACGGACGCTGTCGCGGCACCGGCTGGCGGTGATAATAATGCTGTGGCATGAACGATCACGTTCCTTCTGTGTTGGATTTCGGAATTGCGTTCCTTCAGCTGCATAGATGTGCACAGCAGACCGAGATGGAACTCCCTTTTGCTATACTGTATGTCATTCGCGGAGAAAGGGCGTAGGCGTGTATCCCGGAAAACGGGATATTTGCGGATTTGGGCGCAAGGAGGATTGGAGGGTTCTCAGCAGGATTAGATAGTTCGGACACAGAATTGTCACAAATAAGAAGAGAGAAATCCTACATATTTAATCGGAAATATTCAGATAAAAATTGGGATAAATCGTTAGTTTTCCGGGGAGTTGTGCGCGTGGAGAGGACAAATAGTCCGTTTGGAAGCGGTAACATGTATTTTTATTCTGTACTGCGTGAAATCGGTAACGCTTGAAATACCAACTCAGGGTGGGTACAATGAAGGTACACAGTAACCGCTAGGGGATGATGATGAAATGCAGCTGAAAAAGCTAAATGATAAAAGCATTGAACAACTATTTGAGGCTATTTTGACTCTGAAAGATATTGAAGAGTGTTATGTGTTTTTTGATGACCTCTGCACGGTAAACGAGATTCAATCCATGTCCCAGCGGCTGGAAGTAGCACGTATGCTTGGCAAAGGAAATACCTATAACCAGATTGAAGCAGAGACAGGTGCAAGTACAGCCACGATCTCGCGTGTCAAACGCTGCCTGAATTACGGCAATGATGGTTATAAAATGACGCTGGAACGCCTGGGACGCTAAGATGAAGAAGCCGGGTGTACTCATCATTAGTCACGGTTCTCAGGAGAAGACCTGGGTGGAATCCGTCGATGACGCGGTCTCCCGGTTGAATCTGCCTGAATCCTTGCCAGTTGAAGCTGGATTTCTTGAGCTTGTGGAAGGACGCCTGATCCAGGACGGTATCGACCGACTGGAGTCACAGGGCGTAACTGATATCTTGGTGGTACCTCTATTTGTTTCGTCTGGCAGTACACATGTCGATGAGATCGAGTATGCCATGGGTGCCAAACCTGCGCCCGAACGTGAGACGGATCTGGAACCATTCCAGGTAACGGCCAAAGTACACTTCGGCTATCCCGTGGATAACGATCCGGACATTGCGGTCATGGTGTGGGACAAGGTAAAGTCGCTGTCGCAGCAACCGGAGCAGGAAACCATTCTGCTCGTAGGACACGGCAGTATTCACGATGGATTCCGTCAGCGCTGGGAAGCAGGCATTTCTTCACTCGCACAGCGGGTGCAGGAAGTCAGTGGTGTAGCCCATACGGATTACGCTCTGCTTAATCCGGAAAGTGTACACGACAAGGCGAAGTACTGGATCGAGGAGCGGGGAAGCCGTGTTATTGTGGCGCCGCTGTTTTTGAGTGCCGGTTACTTCACGAGAAAGGTGATTCCGAGCCGACTTAAGGAACTGAATTACGCGTATAGCGGAGAGACGTTGCTTCCACATCCGTTGTTAGGGCAGTGGATGGAGCGCCAGATCCAGATTTTGCTGGAAAGATATAATGAGGCGAAGATTTAGTTTAGGTCGCTGCCAGCAATCATTCTGGGGAGCCCTAACAACAGCTTAAACACAAATGGCAGAGATGCCGTTTTTTTGTATTTGTCTTCACTTTAGACAGGGAGTACTCAATATGAATGCTGCGAAATCAGTCAAGAAACGCAGCATATAACATAGTCCTCGAAATAAACTTCTATGCTATATTATCAGGATTCACACCTCCCGCTAATCTCCACCAAACTACAGGAACACGCCAAATCAGGCGTGTTTTTTGTGTTTGGCAAAGCCCTCTACGAGGCAAAAATCCGGTTTCAGTCCGCTCAGACGGGGTGGAGGATTAGGGTTTTAATGGAGGAGTATTGTTCGTCTGAATCTGCCGCTCAAGGTCCGCCAGTTCACACTCACGTAGGTTTCATCTAGTAAATTTTTGGGAGGATTGATCAAAAAAACTCTGAAATGATTCTCTTTACAGGAAAGTTTTTGTCTGATAAGATGTCAACATTCAATTGTTAACCAAATTAATTTAGTTGGTTAACAATTGAAATGATCTAACGGAAGGTGATATCTTGTGACACTTTATGAACGGCTTGCAGCTATCAATAAGGCTCATTTATGGAACCCTTTTACGCAGATGAAAGATTACAATAACTCCGATCCTCTCATCATTGAACGAGGCGAAGGCATCATGCTGTATGACGTCCAGGGACGTGCTTATTATGATGGCTTCTCCTCGGTTTGGCTTAACGTTCATGGACATAACGTACCGGAGCTGAACCAAGCAATAACGGATCAGTTGGAACGTGTCGCACATTCTACTCTACTCGGAATGGCTAATGTGCCCGCTATTGAGCTTGCAGAAAAACTAGTAGAGATTTCTCCAGAAGGATTAAATAAAGTATTTTATTCCGACTCGGGAGCAACCGGTGTCGAGATCGCAGTGAAAATGGCGTTTCAATACTGGAAGAACCAAGGTGAAACCGGGAAAACGAAGTTTATTACGATGAATCAAGCCTATCACGGAGATACGATTGGTGCGGTAAGTGTTGGTGCAATTCCGTTGTACCATGATGTGTTCCGTCCCATGCTGTTTCCTACGTATGTCATTCCATATCCTTACGTTTATCGACATGAGGACGGCGAACAGGAAGCGATGGAAGCTACGTTAACCGCATTGCGTAATTTACTTGAATTCAGTGCAGATGAAATCGCAGCAATCATCGTGGAGCCGATTGTGCAAGGGGCTAGTGGCATCCTTATTATGCCAGAGGGCTGTTTACGCGAGATGGCAGCACTTTGCCGTAAATATGACGTGCTGATCATAGCCGATGAGGTGGCGACAGGCTTCGGTAGGACAGGCGCTATGTTTGCTTGTGATCTCGAAGAGGTATCACCTGATTTGATGGTGATAGGCAAAGGTCTTACAGGCGGCTATTTGCCTGTGGCAGCGACACTGGCAACAGATGAGGTGTACAACGCATTTTATGCCAATTATGAAGAGCAGAAAACATTTTTCCACGGACATTCCTTCACAGGTAACCCGCTCGGCTGCGCCGTTGCTTTAGCTAGCTTGAAACGGTTTGAAGTACGCGACATGTTAGAAGGTGTAAGAGCAAAGGCGTCTTTTGTAGAGCACAAGCTCTTAGCGCTTAAAGATTCTCCGCACGTCGGTGATATCAGGCAAAAGGGACTGATGATAGGAATTGAGCTTGTACGGGATAAGGCTACTCGGGAACCGTACGATTGGGCCGAACGAATCGGCGTTAGGGTAACCCAACGGGCCAGAGAGCTTGGCATGCTTACGAGACCGCTTGGTAATGTTGTTGTGTTCATTCCTCCTCTTGCTAGCACAGAGGCTGAGCTTGATGCAATGATCGATATCTTAATGAAATCCATTTTTGACATCACCGAAGGTGGTTAGGAAACATGAATGTGATTCGCGGATTATTTGTAACAGGTACGGACACAGGTGTTGGGAAAACAATCGTTACAGGGGCTCTTGTTGCTGCCCTTCGTGCTGAAAAGCGGAATATAGGCGTCTGGAAGCCCGTACAGTCCGGGGGACTTCTTAGCAGCGGAGAAACCGATGCAGAGCGTCTGTTGCAATACACCGGAATTGTGGCGCGGACCGAGGATGTGGCGACATTTACATTTCAGGCTGCTCTTGCACCGATGTTCGCCGCGAGGCAGGAAGGGGTGAGTGTTACGTTACGAGATGTGATCAACGCTGGTCTGCGGATATCCGGCCGATATGAAGCTGTACTCGTTGAAGGGGCAGGGGGTGTAGCTGTTCCACTGACCGAGGATGCTTTGGTAGTCGATTTGATCTCGGAGCTTCGGTTACCAACCGTGATCGTTGCGCGGACAGGTCTGGGTACAATTAATCACACACTGCTCACTGTGTCATATCTGCGACAACATAAGGTTCCCATCGTGGGTTTTATTTTGAACGACGGTCACTTGGACGAGATTCATAACGACCCAAGCATTAGAACGAACGCGGAAGGAATTGAACGATATGGCGGTATACCCTTTCTTGGACGCTTTCCCCGTCTGACAGGAGAGATCCACACCAAATTGTTGATCGAAATGATTCAAGCAAAGATCGATCTGGCACCCGTCAGAGAGGCTTTGGCAATTCAATCATGGGAGGATAAATGAACATGAGAACAGCCTCGAATCATCCAGAGTGGTTATCGCTTGCAAGCAAATCCTTGAAAGGGGAATGCCTGACCGTTGAAGAGGGGCTTGCCGTGCTGGAAGCAGACGACGATGAGGTCCTGCCGCTCTTGCAAGCCGCTTTTCATGTGAGACACTATTTTTACGGCAAAAAAGTAAAGCTGAATATGATCATCAACGCTAAGAGTGGTCTGTGCCCCGAAGATTGCGGGTATTGCTCACAATCCATCGTATCAACCGCACCCATCCCAAAATACAGCTTGCTCGACAAAGACACGTTGCTTGCAGGAGCACACGAAGCTATGGCTCGTAAAGCAGGAACCTATTGCATTGTGGCTTCAGGGAAAGGTCCCACGAATAAGGAACTGGATCAAGTTGCAGAGGCGGTAAAAGAAATCCGTGAAACGATGCCACTTAAAATCTGTGCTTGTCTAGGAATCTTGAAGGACGGTCAAGCAGAACGTTTGGCTGAAGCAGGTGTGCACCGATACAATCACAACTTGAACACAAGCAAGGCTAATTATCCGTCCATAACCACAACTCATACCTATGACCAGCGAATTGAAACAGTGGAAAAGGTAAAAGCATACGGCATGTCCCCCTGCTCCGGTGTCATTATCGGTATGGGTGAAAGTAATCAGGAAATTGTCGAGATGGCTTTCGCACTCCGCAAGCTTGATGCGGATTCGATTCCGATTAATTTCCTGAATGCGATACCGGGGACCCCTCTGGAAAGAGCAGGACGCACTCCGGCTATGAAGGCGCTCAAGGTACTGGCACTATTTCGGTTCATCTGTCCATCGAAAGAGATTCGTGTGGCGGGTGGACGCGAGATCAACCTCCGTACGCTGCAACCTTTGTCACTGTATGCTGCTAATTCACTCTTTGTAGGTGATTATTTAACAACAGCAGGTCAGGAGATATCGAATGATCATCAAATGATTGAAGATTTGGGTTTTGAGATTGAGTTAAATGCACTTTAAGGTGGTACGAATATGAACTGGATGGAAAAAGAGCTTGCATTATTGGCTGATGCCTCCAATGAACGTTACTTACGTGACAGTGCTACGGTTCCAGATTGTCCAGGTTATACGTTGAGAGGAGAGCGGGTGCTCCTCAACCTGGCCTCCAATAACTATCTAGGACTTGCACAACATCCTGCTATCATCAATACGATTCGCGAGACGCTTCTAACCGAAGGAGGAGGCTCGGGGGCATCCCGTCTGGTTACTGGTAATCGACCGCTTTATGGCCCTCTAGAAGAAGCATTGGCCACTTGGCAGCAGAGTGAAGCCGCACTTGTGTTTGCGAGTGGGTACATGGCTAATACCGGGGTCATTCGTGCACTTATGGGCCGGGACGATGTGGTTTTTAGCGATCAATTAAACCATGCCAGCATAGTGGATGGTATTGTGCTGAGCCGCGCGGAACATGCTCGGTATCGACATAATGATATGGAACATCTGAAGGTGTTATTGAACAAACATCGGGATAAACCACGTAAGCTGATTGTTACGGATGCCGTCTTTTCAATGGATGGTGATCAAGCACACTTGCGTGAGCTCGTTGCCCTCAAACAAGAGTACGGGGCAATTCTGATGGTGGATGAGGCGCACAGCGGGGGGATCTACGGGAAACAGGGCGAAGGACTGTGCTTTAAGCTTGCTCTGCATAATGATGTGGATGTGCATATGGGGACGTTTAGCAAATCATTCGGTTTATATGGAGCTTATGTCTGCGGTAGTCGAACATTAATCCGCTATCTCATCAACAAAGCAAGGCCGCTCATCTATTCGACGGCATTGCCGCCTTCTCTCGTAGCTGGTATTTCAACAGCGTTAACTTTGGTAAAAGAGGATCATTGGCGGCGCGAACGTCTCTACTCAGCAAGCAAATTATTTCGTTCTTCGCTTTGTGATGCCGGATTTAACGTTGGGACCGGGGACTCTCCTATTGTACCGGTAATCGTCGGTGATAACGAAAGGGCTCTTCGTTTCAGTGAGGCACTTGAAGCAGGCGGTATTGCTGGGGTCGCCATCCGACCGCCCACTGTTCCTGATGGCACCGCGCGAATTCGCTTCTCCTTATCAGCGGACCATACCACTGAGGAACTGAATGATGCCAGCGCACTAATCTGCAAAATCGGGCTTCAGTTGGGGGTGCTGAACTCATGAATGCTTTGGATAATAATCCGCTGCAAATCGAGCAAGAGACAAGTGGAACCATATTATGGCTAACGGGATGGAGCATGCCAGATACGGTGTTTGATCACCTTCGCCTGTTATTGCCTGATTTTCGTCATGTTTCTGTAGATTACAGTGCCGCCGATTCTTCAGAAGAAATGCTGAGCTTAACTGAAACAGCAGTTAGGGATATGTTATTTGTTGAAGAGTCAGCTTGCAGGGAGAGAGTGCCCCGCGGTCCACTTCTGATAGCAGGTTGGTCACTCGGAGGTTTACTTGCGCTCAGACTAGCGGCTAAAGGTTATGGGAATGGCCTTGTTTTGTTCGGTGCAACAGCTCGTTTTACCCGCTCAAAAGAAGAGTTTGACCGTGGCTTAGCAGATGCATACGTTAGGAAGATGATCAAAGGGATTTTAAAGGATCGACATGCAGTTGAAGCCCATTTTCGAAAGATCATGTTTACGGAGCAAGAGTGGGAGGCAGGTCTTGCTGGACGTCTACCTCAAATGGGTAGCTGGACAACTCAAGCAATGCTAGCAGGTCTTCAGATTTTGAGAAGCGAGGAATGTTTGACTCAACTGCCCAATATTGATTGTCCGGTTCTTCTTATTCACGGGACTGAGGATATGATATGTCCTCACGGTGCTGGCTTGGAACTTATGACTCAATTACCTCAAGCCAAGTTAATTACATTAACGGGCTTCGGGCATGCACCCTTTTTGGGAAATGAAATACACGTAGCTGATGAATGGAGGAGATGGTGGCATGACCATTGGTAGAAGTAGTGCTGTCCAACGCCAATTTAATCGCAGTGCCATGTCTTATGATGCGCATGCTCATGTTCAGCGTTCTATGGCGGATCAGCTAGCAAGATCTCTCGCAGAATGGAAAAACAAAGGGTTCATAAGTGATCCGAGCATTCTCGAAATCGGTTGTGGCACAGGGGCTTTGACTCAAATCCTAGTCAATGAATGGCCTAGTGCGAAAATTACTGCACTTGATATTGCACCCGAGATGATTGAAGTGGCTTCAAAACGTTTGCTGACGGAACAGCATTCAGGTGTTGAAAAGTGTGTGGTGGATCGTTTACGTTTTCTGCAGGCGGATATTGAAACATGGGTGCAACATGCTCCCGAGTCCTCGGTGGATATCATTGTCTCCAACGCCTGTTTTCAATGGCTAAGTGATCCGCAGGAGACACTGGGTCATCTTCGGCGCATTCTGCGCCCCGGAGGCTTGCTGTTCTTTACCACATTCGGGCCGGATACATTTCGTGAAATGCATGAGGCATTTAATGAAGCTTATCGAGCCAAAGGAATGGAACCACAGCGGCACGGACTGTCGTTTCATTCGCCAATCCAATGGGAGATCATGTTTGAGAAAGCCGGATATTCAGGTTTTAATTGTGAGCGTTCGATTCATATAGAAAAGTATGTTTCTGCCAGAGATTTTCTGTATTCGGTTAAAGGAATGGGAGCTAGCACTTCAGAAGCAGTAACGATATCTGGGCACAGTTTACGACGGTTGTTTACTAATATGTACAGGGAGTACGAGGATAGGTTCAGCACGCAGGAAGGAATCACTGCGACATATGATCTCCTATTCATTCAATCCGTGGCCCCTTATTAATCATGGAATTACAGCGATATTAACCCTTTACCGAAGAAGGAAGAATCAGATGAAGCTCCAGCAAAGACATCAATTCTTCGACGATCTCCTCCGCAGGATATGGCATGGCATTCATAATCCACCATTCCATCAGGCCAGCAGCGGCAGAAGCCAGAAATTGCACAGTGATCTCCCTGTTGATCCCCTTGTGAATGCCACACGCATCAACCTGCTCCTCGACACCCTGAATCAGGATCGCCATCAGCCGATTACGGAAAGCGGGAATTCCTTTTCGGGTTAATAGCGTGGTATAAACGGCAGCGTGCTCTTCCAGGTAACGGAAGGTGCGAAGCAATGCTTCCTTGATGGTCATGGGAGTTGTAGGATTCTCGACCATACAGCTGTCAACCAATTGCTGCAAATACGTTTCGATGCTTTGATCGAGCAGATCGAATTTGTCCGTGTAATGTAAATAGATTGTTCCCCGGTTTACATTGGCCCGATCAGCAATATCGTTTATCGTAATTTGCTCGAAATCCCGCTCTTCCAACAACCCGATCAATGCCTCGATTATGGCCTTTCTTGTTTTGACAACTCGTCTATCCATGGGCCCTCCTCTGATGTTTTCAACAATATGGATTCATTCGTTGATTATTCAACAATAACGGATATTTTAACGATTGAAGCACTGCAGGTGCTTTGTTACTCTTATTTTATCAACAAATGTTGATAAAGCAACGATTATCCATAAAAATCGAATAGAGGGATAAGCGATGAGAATATTAGTGTATGGTGCAGGCGTTTTGGGTAGTCAGCTGGCGCACATTCTAGTGCGCGGGGGAAATGACGTCACCATTCTGGCGAGAGGGAAGCGAGCAGAGGAACTGGAGCGGGATGGTATCGTTATTCGTCATATGTTTCAATTGAAAACGACAGTTGATCCGGTTCGGGTAGCCCGAACGTTGGAAGTGGACGACAAATATGATCTTGTTTTTGTAGTCATGAAATATAACGATTTCCCATCGGTGTTACCTATTCTGGCGGAAAATCAGAGCAGGAACATTGTGATCGTTGGCAACAACGCAGATGCACGAAGCATGCAGACCTTTTTGGAAGCGAACAGTCGGGTAGAAAAACGGATCGCTTTCGGTTTCCAGCTGAGTGGAGGACGGCGGGAAAAGGATCGCATGATATCCATTGGTGGAGGAAGCGGACAAATGGTGATTGGTAGTCTGGACGGTGAGATAGGCTTTAAATCTTTGCTGGAACAAGCCTTTGAAAAGACGAAATACAGACTGAATTATTTGGATAATATTGATGCCTGGCTGAAAAGCCATATTGTGCCCATTCTGATGCTTAATGCGGTGAGCTTCAATGAGAAGCGTGAGATGACCAGGCTGGACGGGAACAGAAAGCAACTCCAGCATATGATTGGGGCGCTGGAAGAAGGATTCGACGTGCTTGAAGCCATGGGTATATCGATTGTACCGGAGAGTCAGGCCAAACTGATTCGCAGGCATCCACGAATGATTTACTTTCTGTTGAAAATCTATAGTATGCTTCCGACGCATAAACTGGTTTCGGGTGCTTTTGGTGAGATCGAAGCGTTAAGTGATGCATTTACCGATTGGAAAAAGGCAACAGGTACCCCGACTCCCCATTGGGATGTGCTGAAAAGAGATTTCTCGATCCTTAAGTGAAGTGAAATTTCACTGTCAAACGGGATTCCTTCCTCATTTACAGCGATGAAATGACAGCCAATTCTCACAATAATATCTTCCCTGTTGCTCATTGCCCTCATACGGACTACAATAAAACCAACTAATAAAATAGGGATAAGGAGGTATAGAGATGCGAGAAGTGCCCATGCGCTATGTCAAAGCGAATCAGATCGGAATTGTACTGTTTGTGTTGCTCTCGTTTGTGTCTAATCCACTATTCATTCTGGGAGTATTGTGGGTCATTCAAGTGGTTGGTCTAGCTTCTGGTGGCAGGTTTAATCTATTTGTACAGATTGCAAAGGCAGTGCTTCGAGGGAAAGGTAAAGAGACCCAGGCGGTGGAGTAAACTGTACCCTATAGAGTAGACACTTTGAAAAAAGTCTCTCTATGGGGTATTTTTGTTGTATGCCACGAACGAGACGAGGATGGAGATAAGCTGATGAGTAAAAAAATGTTTACAGATCGAGAAATGAAACAACTTTCAAAAAACCCATATGTAAAGTCCGTATCGACCAAAGGGATTACGTATACAGACGAGTTCAAGCAACTCTTTATTGCATCGAATCAGCAAGGAAAGCCGCCCAGAGACATTTTTGAGTCCTGTGGGTTGGATGCGGAGATCGTTGGAATGACTCGCATCGAAGCCGCTGCCAAACGGTGGAGAGCCAGATACAGAGAGCAGGGCGATTTAGGTTTACACGATGCAAGAGGCAAGCATTCAGGAAGACCTTTAAAGCGAGAATTAACCTTGGATGAGAAGAACGCGAGACTCGAAGCGCAGATTCGTTTGCTCCAAGCAGAGAATGAACTCTTAAAAAAGATTCGGATGGCCGAACGGGGGTGGAACCACGAGTAAAACTAGTGCCTGGTCTTCGATACAGATTGATTCGATTCGTGATTCAGAAATACCATCTAAGGCGGATGGTGAGTGTTTTGTGCGAGGTCGCAGGTGTCTCTAAAAGCGGCTACTACCGCTACTTTAGCGCTCCAGCCATCCACAGACGCCATCGGAGCGAACAGGCCGATGAAGAGTTGCGCGTTCACGTCAGCCGGGCCTTCCATTTTAAAAAGCGCTACAAAGGTGCACGCTCCATCAAGATGACACTGGAGGGAAAGTTTCAAATCGTCTGGAACCTCAAGCGAATCCGAAGAATCATGAAGAAATATAGTATCGTATGTCCTATTCGAAAGGCCAATCCGTACAAGCGAATGATGAAGGCGACCCACGAACATCGGACCGTGCCTAACTTGTTACAACGTAACTTCAAACAGGGCGTGCCGGGCAAAGTGCTTCTAACCGATATTACCTACTTAACTTATGGAAAAGGGAAACGAGCCTACCTGTCCACCATCAAGGACAGCTCCACCAATGAAATTCTGGCTTACCATGTGTCGGAACGAATTACCATGGATCTCGCGACAAATACGTTGCTTCACTTACAGAAGAATCGAAGATGGAAGAAGACCAAAGACGCGTTCATTCATTCGGATCAAGGTACCCACTATACCCATCCGGATTTTCAGAAGAAAGTGAAACGTATGGGCTTTGGACAATCCATGTCCAGACGAGGGAACTGCTGGGATAACGCTCCGCAGGAGTCGTTCTTTGGTCATTTTAAGGATGAAGTATTGCTGAAGGACTGCACCACACTGGAAGAAGTCAAACGAGAAATTAAATCATATATGACCTACTACAACCACTACAGATACCAATGGAACTTAAAAAGGATGACCCCTGTAGAATACAGAGATCACCTTCTTCGGGCCATGTAGGTCTTTTTTAGAAATGTCCTTTACATAGGGTACAGTTTAGAGTTGCAACGGTTTAATAATGTTCTGGCCGTACTGTTTCTGTCTCTGGCACTCCTCTCGTTCTCTCTGAGCTGGCAGGCAGCAGGTTATGTATTCTCCGTGATGCTTCTCGCGGCTGCAAGTGCCGCATTGCTCGGTTATTGTGTGGGCTGCACCGTTTATTTCTGGTACAAACAACTTCGTGCAGGTAGGAAGATTGGCTTCTGAATTAAAATCAGGTGAGACTGCAAAAATGGGGATGTTCCATAAGTCATGAATATGACGGGGGACATCCCTTGTTAGCGTTATTTTGTTCTAACGTAGAAAGACACAGAGCAAGAGATTGAATATGTTGATCAATAGCAATAACCTAGACTCATTTATCTAAACCAGGCCTTGTTTAAATTGTTCGTAAAATTGCTGTCGTTCAAAGGGACATTTGCGCTGCCAAAGTCTGTTGTATTGAGTGCATTACGTGCTGCAGGTGTCAGATCGTCCCATCCAATTAAAGGCTGCATTCCACCCACGGTACCGGTAACGCCAAGTTCATGGTTTAGAGGCCAGGTACTATTGTAGCTAATTAAAGGATTTGTGCCCTTCAGGTTTGAGCTACTTGGGGCAATATTGGTGAACTGCCCATGCCCAGAATAGGCAATGGAGAGGATCTGTGGGTTAGCTGCTGCGGGATTGTCTACCCATACAACGATGCCCTCCCAATCATGACGATGACCGAGGCCAGAGGAAGGGGAGTCTTTAGGGAAATACCATGCGTACATAATCGCCCATACGCCATTGTGCCATGCTGAACGGGAGTACACTTGTCCTGTACTTGAGCTGCAGTTTCCATTATGGGTGCCGGAGGTCTGCAGGCCTGCATTGGTATTGCCCTGTTGATCGACCGCAGGAAAAGGGACACATCCATGATAGACTTTTAAGTAAGGTTGGAAACGCTTTGCTGCTTTTTGCGTGACGGTGACGGGGCTTACCTCCTGGAATCCGACAACCTGATCATGACTAATAACTGCCGCCTCAACGGCTGTAACAAAGGGAATACAAGCCAAGAGCGAAACCATGAGCAATAATACGAGTTTTTTCATTTGTAAATCTCCTTCATGGGTATGATTTATAATTTATTGAGGTGTACTATGACTATATTGGAAGAGTATTCATCTTATTTGTCTTCTTATTTGGATTTTTGTAAATTTATGTGCGATTCCTCTTTCTGGATGATAGGAGTGTAAAAGACTAATTCCTGCCCAGAGGGGCAGAATGGTGATGGACGGTTGTGAATGACAGGAAATCAAGGCGATCCGATTCAAGATGGGGGTAAGAGGTTTATTTTGTAAAGGATAGATAGGATCGAAAGCAGTAATAAGGATTGAATATTCAATTTAGAGTGGTGTGCAGTGCTAGGTACATATTGAACTTATCATCTTAATGTAAAATGTGGGTATGCGTTGATATGAAAAAAATTACTTATTCCTTATAGGCTAGGACATCTTCACATTTGATGATATGATAGAAGCTAAAGGCTTTGGAATGAGACGGAATTCTTTATGCATAGATATAGGTATGGATGAAGATTCGAGCAGGATTAACAGATGTGAGTGATCGTGTTAAATTGTACCTTTCTGTGGACGCTTGTAATGGAAAGATAATGAGGTCGTTCAAACTCATGGATATTGTGGAATAGGTGGCGTATGAGATGAAAAAAGCTCGTTTAATATATAATCCGACCTCTGGCCGGGAAGAAATGAAGAAACGTCTGGCTGATATCTTGCAGCGTTTGGATCAAGGTGGCATCGAAGCCTCGTGTCACGCAACAACGGGTGAAGGAGATGCAACCCGGGAAGCTGAACTCGCGATTGAGCGAGGGTATGATATGATCATTGCCGCTGGTGGAGATGGTACGTTGTACGAAGTAATTAACGGTATGGCCGAGCGGGAGAATCGTCCTCCGCTGGGTGTATTTCCTTTGGGTACGACGAATGATTTTGCGCGCGCGCTGGGTATTCCAAGACAATGGGAAGATTACGTCGATCTGGTCATTAATCAGCAACTTCGTCCGCTCGATCTGGGCAAGGCGAATGATAAATATTTTATTAATATTGCGGGCGGTGGCTCGTTAACCGAATTGACCTATGAGGTACCAAGCCGTCTGAAAACGATGATTGGGCAACTGGCCTACTATATGAAGGGTATTGAAAAAATGGCAAGCCTCTCTCCGCAGGAGCTGATTATCCGCGCTAATGGTCAGGAAGAAATTCATGATGAATTCATGTTATTCCTCATCGCCAATACGAACTCCGTCGGGGGCTTCGAGAAGCTGGCTCCGGGTGCGACTATTGATGATGGTCTGTTCGATGTGCTTGGTGTGCGCAAATGTAATCTGGCCGACATGATTCGCCTCGTGACGCTTGCGCTCCGTGGTGAACATCTGAACGACAAGAAGGTCATTCATTTCCAAACGGATCATATGGAAGTGACGTCGCCAGGATACGTGCAGCTGAACCTGGATGGAGAGCTGGGCGGCACATTGCCGGCCACATTTACAAACCTGCGTCATCATCTGATGTTGTATCGTTAAATACTAAAAAGAAAGAAGTGAATGTACGTTGTCTAATACGAACCGCAGCGGTCGTGGAAAAAACCGCCGGAATTCGGCTGCCTCTCAGGAGCAAGGGAACGCTTCAGTGTCCCGTCAGCCAAGTCAATCATCTCGTCCATCTACACGTCAGCAAGGGAAAGAGGTGCGGCCACAAGGCGCATCTCTTTCTGCCGTTCGTCCGAAGGGACGTGCGCGTGAATCTGCCTCAATTGAGGGACTGCCTGTCAACAAAAATGAAGAGACCGTCATCGACATCATTGGCATGAACCATGACGGGGAGGGTGTAGGTCGTGCGAGTGGATACACTCTCTTTGTGCAGGGTGCGCTTCCAGGTGAAACCGTGCGCGTACGTGTGATGAAAACCAAGAAGCAATATGGCTACGCCAAGTTGCTGGAAATCGTGAAGGCCAGCCCGGATCGTGTATCCGCGCCTTGCCCGATCTACGATCAATGCGGCGGCTGCCAGATCCAGCATATGAGTTACGCTGGTCAGCTTGCGTGGAAACGCCAGTTGGTGGTAGATAATTTGCAGCGGATTGGCAAGCTGAACGTGATGGTGGAGGATGCGGAAACGTTGGCATCCAACGTGCAGGAAGATGAAGAGGGCGCTGAACAGCGTGTGCAGAATGATGCTTTAGTTGTTGAGGCGAAGCTGGAGGAACGGTTGGTACAGGATGAGAATCAGGCAACTCAACCTGGACAAGCATCTTCTGAAGCACAAATGATTGGAAGTAATCGTATTCGTTTTCGTCTCGAAGGTGTCATGAACGAAGAAGATGCGGAGCAAGGCATTCGCGTACTGCCTACGATGGGCATGGACGAGCCATGGCGCTATCGGAACAAGGCACAGGTGCCCATCGGTGCAGCAGAGGGTGGCTTGGTGGGTGGATTTTACGCCAAAGGAAGCCATCGGATCATCGATATGGACACCTGTTTGATTCAGCACGAGCATAACGACGAAGTGGTTGCGAAGGTCAAGGAGATTGGGAGTCATTTTGGAATCAGTGCCTATAACGAAGAGACAGGTCGTGGCTTGCTGCGTCACGTGGTCGTGAAGAAGGCTTTCCGTACAGGCGAGATGATGCTCGTCCTGGTCACCAATGGACGAGACATCCCTTACAAGGACGAATGGATTGGTAGTATCCGTGAAGCGATTCCGCATGTCGCGAGCATTTGCCAGAACGTGAACAAGAAGCAAACGAACGTCATCTTTGGCGATGAGACTCGCGTCCTGTGGGGCCGTGATGTGATCTATGACTTTATTGGCGATGTGCAGTTTGCCATCTCTCCGCGTTCGTTCTATCAGGTGAATCCGGTGCAAACGGAAGTGCTGTATGGCAAAACGGTGGAGTACGCAGGCCTGAGCGGCAAAGAAACCGTCATTGATGCCTATTGCGGCATCGGTACGATTTCTCTTTTCCTGGCGCAACATGCGGATCAGGTGTATGGGGTGGAGATTGTGCCCGAAGCGATAGAGGATGCTCGCAGCAATGCGCTCTTGAATGAGATGAAGAACGTCAAGTTCGAAGTCGGCGCTTCCGAGGATGTTATCCCTCGCTGGAAAGAACAAGGCATCGAAGCCGACGTCATTGTAGTCGATCCGCCGCGCAAAGGCTGCGATCCACGTTTGCTGGATACAATCCTGGAGATGAAGCCGGAGCGAGTGGTGTATGTGAGCTGTAATCCGAGTACATTGGCACGTGATCTTCGTGTGCTGGAGGATGGAGGGTACCGTACGGTTGAGGTAACGCCGGTGGATATGTTCCCTCACACGGTTCATGTGGAGTCGGTGGCTTTGTTGGTTAAGGAGTAATGCTTGAGCTCTTGTTTGTATTTTTATCAAATAGGAATAGTGTAAGCTGTCATTTTTAAGGTATTTTTGTACAAATAAGACCTCAAAATGGGCTGTCTTGGAATGGCAGCCCAAATCCTCATTTCTATAACCCAAATACTAAAAATTACGGTAAAATAGAGCCAGTGGAGTTAAGTATCATCTGTGTGGGTTCTTCTAATAGTTTTAGAAATGAAATTAATCATGATTTGTTTAATGAATTTTTTAAATAAGAGGAAGTGAATTTAGAATGAGGATACTTGTTTGCGAAGAACTGATTAATGATCTTAATGTGAATATTGACAAAATTAAAGATATGTCTTCACAATTGAATAGAAGCAACTATGAAGCATTTTTTGTTTACTCATTTGCTTTATTTGAAAGTAGTATTTGTGAGGCTTTACGTCGAATACTAGCCGCCTTTCCCGAAAAGCTATCAGATGAAAAACAGCCGAAAATTAAAAATTCAGATATTTTCAATAATATTTATTCATCTAATTACATAGTCGATGCTATTATTAATGCCGAAATTAAATCTATTTCAAAAGGTGATGCATTAGCTCTTTTGCAAAAAGCACAAAGTATTATGGCTATTGAATTAATGTTTGATAAAGGGGCAATAGAGGAGGTCTCAGAATATAGAAATAGATTGGCTCATGATAATACAATATCAAGAAGGGAATATATTCTAGGTGGACAAACTAGGAAAAGTAATAACCTCTCATTAGAGAAATCCATGAATCTTATAGATATTTTAACAAAAGTTTTATCGGAAATGGAGTTGTGTCTGAAAACGAAGTATCAAAAATATACAAAATATAAACTTATTAAAGATTTATGGGGGGAAATTTTTAATACCTCTTTATTAAAGTTCGAAGATTGTATATTAATTAGGAGAGACGCATTTAATAAGAATACCAATGTGGTTGGTTTAAATTTTGATCATTTTGAAACTGTGGTGAAATCAATTTCTTCAGGGGAGAAATTCTTTTTATCATTTTTATTGCAACAGTATTCGAGTAGTATAAATGATAGATATTTTAAGTTCCAAGATATACCTGGTTTAGTATCTATATCTTCTAATACAAAAATCAATAAAATTCTGCATGTATTTAATATCTATCCTAACTTGTTCAATGGAGTAAGTATAGATGGTGCTGTATGATGTATAGTGAAATAGTTAAGTTTTGATGAGATAGTGGTGCCAATACCTTACTTTAACACCTAATAAGGAAAGTCTAATCAATATTTCAAAATAATAGACTTTGTACTAACTCATGCATTTTAATAGGTTTTAACGTAGTTGGTAGAAGTGTGATTCAGTTACAGCGAGAATACGGTGAGAAGCAAACCATATATCTTTTCCAAGACCTTATAATCGGACGGCAGAAATGCTGTCTTTTTTTAGCGTTAGAGGCTTCATATTGTGACAATGTATAGAGAATAGACTTGAATGTTATCTGAAATAGGCGGATTTTGCAGGATATAATTGCTATTTGTTGAATATAGTCTCCAAGAAGATAATTCTAGGAGGTTGAGACTTGGAATACAGGGGAACGAGATGGTACAAGTGTGATCTTCATTTACATACTCCAGCCAGTAAATGCTTCAGAAATAAGAAAGTTTCAGCTGAAAATTGGGTTCAAAGATGCTTAGATCAAGGCCTTAAGTGCGTCGCAGTTACTGACCACAATACCGGTGAATGGATTGATGAAATAAAGCAGGCGGCACTTGCAACCGAGCTTATTGTTTTTCCAGGTGTTGAGATTACTTGCAGTGATGCCAAGGTTCATTTGCTTATAATTTTTGACCTTGATAAGGGTAGGGTTGATGTAGAAGATTTCTTAATAGAGACTGGAATAGAAAGATCGGTTTTTGCACAAGATACTGCTTTTTCAAGTATGTCTTTAGACAAAGTTGTAAAAATTGCTGAGAAGAAGAATGCTTTAATAATTCCTGCACATATTGATGAATTTAATGGAATCTCAGAGGCAGGATATGCCAACCGTGATCTGTTTCTGAAAAATAAATCAATACAGGCTGTACAAGTTGTTCATAAAGAATTTGTTGAAAAAGATAGCTTTACAAATGAACAAATAATTGTCAACTTGGATGATTATTATGGAAAATCAATTGGTACTGATTATAGGAAAGAGTGGGCAAGTACTGTAAATCAAGCACTTACTAATAATAAAACTATATTGACGTTTTCAGATAATCCCCATGATGAGGGCGATTCACAACATGGACTGTGGGGAATTGGGAATAGATACACGTGGATAAAAATGAGTGAAAGTGTGAGTTTGGAAAGTTTAAGACAAGCACTACTATTACCGAAATTTAGAGTTAGAAATGATTTTAATATGCAACATAACCCATATAAAATTCCTGCTCTATGGATTAAGAGTATTAAAATCTCAATGACAGAAGTAACTAATAGTCTACAACCTTTTTATGTGGAATTTAGCCCTCAGTTAACAACAATCATCGGAGGCAGAGGCACTGGAAAATCTAGTATATTTAGATTCCTAAGAGGGGTACTTAATAAATCAGAAGATCTTTCTTCGTTGGAGAGCATACTCAAGGAGCAAAGTGATTTTTACAAGTTAAAAGACCCGAGGGATAAAAAGGGAGTACTGAATAATGGCTCCCAAATTGAAGTTATATTCTATCGAAATAATGTAAAGTATAAAATCTCAGTAAGTAATTTTACAAGAATAAATTCGGAGTCAAAAATTGAAGAGTGGCTACCAGAGGAAAGTTGTTATAGTGTTGTGGAACTCGACGGTTTTTTAGAATTCTTTGATGTCGATATCTTTTCGCAAAAACAAATTTATGAGATTGCTCAAACGCCCAATGCGCTTAGAAATAGAATAGATAACTCAGTTACAGAAATGACTCTATTAACAGAACAGTTATCGAACAAGAAATTAGAATTCCTTGAACAAACTGCAAGAATAAGAAAAATTCAACAACGCACAAGTACTAAAAATAAAATACAAACTGAAATCATTGATAATGAAAAACAAATAACCTCCTATAAAGAAAGTGGCTTCGAGAAAATTTATAAAGAACATCAGTCGTTTAAAGAAGATTCAGTTATTCTGAATTCTGTTCGAGAGAAACTCAATAATAAGAAAGATGAATTTAAACAGTTCGTTGAAAAATTCGAGAAATTTGAAATCAATAATTTGATAAATAATATTTCTGAAGAGTACAGAGATGAGCTTTCAATTATTTATCAAAATACTTCTCAAGAGATTAAGCAATTATCAATAGAATTAAAATTGATAAACGAAAAACTATCGACTTCCATAGACAAAATGGAGGTTGATTTGGAGAATTCAGATTGGAAAAGAATAAAAGAGGATGTAAATAGTCTTTTCGAACAGAAAAAACAGAACTTGCTCGCGGAGGGGATTGAAGATCTACAAAACATTGAACAATTACATGTGAATGGAGATACGAAAAAACAAGAACTACAAGCAATAACAGAACTTGAAGAGCAACTATTATTAGAGCATACGAAGAAAGAAGAGATAAAAAAGCAATACATCCAAATTCGGAAAGATGTAACTGTTCATAGGCAAAGATTTGTAAACAGTATTATGAACTCTGATAATTTGAAGATAGAAATAAAACCGTTTAGAGACAAGGAATCATATCGCTCACAAATCAGAAGTCTTCTTCAAAGGGAAAATGGCTTCGAAGAAGATGTAGATAAGTTAATTGAAATCGTATTTAACGGAAATGTTCAAAAGCGGATTGATTTTATTTACAAACATTTTATAGATCTTAGAAATAGTGGCTCGAATACTACATCTTTTGGAGGAAGATTTCAAACCTTAATAAGGGGATTGGCAGAATCCCAAATGGATGAAATAGAGTTAACCTTCCCTGAAGATGAGATCGTAGTTTTGTATAAGCCAAATAATGATAGTGGTTTCAAACCACTATCTAATGCATCAGCTGGACAAAAGACTTCTGCGATTCTAACGTTCATTTTGTCTTTTGGCGATAAACCAATACTTTTAGATCAACCTGAAGATGATCTTGATAATCATTTAATTTATCAATTAATTGTAAAAAGATTGAGAAAGAGTAAGGAAAAGAGGCAGGTTATCATAGTTACTCATAACGCCAATATTCCTGTTAATGGTGATGCTGAGTATGTTATTGCACTGAATTCCGAAAAGAAAACTATTGAAGTGCTTTATGAAGGTGCAATTGAACAACCTGAAATCAAAAAAGAGATTTGTGAAGTAATGGAGGGTGGAGAAACTGCCTTTGGTCTTCGGTCAAAACGCTACCGAATAGATTGAAATGGTAGCAGTGTGTTTAAATTACAGGATTATTCATATTTACTAGAAAGGTAGATAAGCCGTTTTCTATTTCATTAAAAGAAGCTCAAGCGCTTATGATTAAATCCCCATTTTTGAGACATTGAAAAAGACCCTATGTGGAAAACTGGCGTCGGTACTCTACCAGCGTCAGTTTTTTAGTTTTAGTTGCAGCCGTTTTCGGCTGTATAAGCGAATATATTTTTCGATTTTTCTTTATACTTTGGTAACCGTTCGGATATGATAAGGATAGAGCCCTGCCGTTTTGAGATGCGAAAAGAAGCTCTCCATAGAGGCGTTGTCATAACAATTTCCTCTGACATTCAAATTAAATTGTAAATATATTCTTACAGATTTTTGTCATATTAAAAAATGAATAGTATCATTTGTACTATTCATACTCTGGAGTGTAACAGGCTTTACGAATTCGCGTCTTCTTGTTTTGCCTGCTACATGGGGATAAGTACTACCGCAGGTAGCGTCAGTGATCTGTTTTTCAACCAGTTAGCCGTGAGTAAGTAAATAGAAACCACTAGCGATAGACTTACAGTTTGAAAGTGGATTATTATCCGTGCCAAACGAATACTGAATAAAACAAAGTATATTGTCGCAGATCAAATACAAGTTCCAATAAGCGGGTAATGCTTTTCTCCTATCGGGTTTGGTTGACGGCCAACCGGCTTCAATCTGACCCACCATTGATGTCGAGGCTTTTAGTTGCTTATAAAAACAGAAAAAACCGGATTGTCCTTTTGTGAACAATCCGGTTCTTTACTATTCAGAATTACTGGTCTCATCAATCTGAGGCAAAATGCACGACTGCACTATATAACATCTTGTTGCGAAAAGGGTCAAACGTCACTTGATGCTGAACTTGCTTCACCCTCAGCAGCAGCGCTTTATTCATTCCGATTCGTTCTTCAATTGCCCGTGCTAGTTCATGGAAGTCATAGGCCTGCAAGCATTCGACTTTGTCTTTGATCATATCCAGCGAAATTTCCATATTTAATTCGGCCTCCTCCAAATCTCAATTTGCAGGTTAAAAGCCTGCCGAGCTTCATTTTAGAGGAGCTTTTCCAGTTCGGCAAGAGTAATCGTGCTGAAAATCTAATAAAGACGTGATAAAATCGGGAAAGGACTATTCTGGATTTACCTAGCCTTTAATAAATAGAAGATCTATTGGAAGTAATAACAGATACTGATGTTTGAACGAAGATACATTTGCATGGTATAAGTGAAGAAGCAAGGACATCAAAAGATGAATTGCAACGAAACTGCTAATGCTAATGTAGATGATAAGCATGCAGATGCATGAGTTGCGATTTTTACTATTAAGAGGGCAAAGACTGTCCTGGTATGTATAGAGGAGCTTTTGAGATGACAAAGGAAAACTTTTGGCGTGATTTGCCACGACCATTTTTTATACTGGCGCCCATGGAAGATGTGACGGATGTTGTGTTTCGCCATGTCGTAAGTGAAGCGGGCAGACCGGATGTGTTTTTTACGGAGTTTGCGAATACAGAGAGTTATTGTCACCCGGAGGGGAACAAAAGTGTGCGCGGGCGTTTGATTTTTACAGCAGATGAACAGCCGATTGTGGCGCATATCTGGGGAGATAAACCGGAGTTCTTTCGTGAGATGAGCATCGGTATGGCGAAAGAAGGCTTTAAAGGTATCGATATTAATATGGGTTGCCCTGTAGCGAATGTAGCGCAGAATGGAAAGGGAAGCGGTCTGATCTGCCGTCCCGAAGTTGCAGGAGAAATCATCCAGGCGGCCAAAGCCGGGGGACTGCCCGTCAGTGTAAAAACAAGGCTCGGTTTTACTGCCGTAGACGAATGGCGGGACTGGTTGACCCATATTTTGCAACAGGACATTGTGAATCTGTCCATCCATCTGCGGACGAGAGAAGAAATGAGCAAAGTAGTCGCTCACTGGGAATTGATTCCGGAGATTAAGAAGCTTCGTGATGAGATAGCCCCCAATACACTGCTGACGATTAACGGGGATATTCCTGACCGTGAGACAGGAGTTAAGCTGGCGGAGCAATACGGCGTGGATGGCATTATGATTGGACGGGGTATTTTCCAGAATCCGTTTGCTTTTGAAAAGGAGCCGAAGGAACACAGCAGTGAGGAATTGCTTGATCTGCTGCGGCTGCATCTGGATCTCCATGATCAGTATTCAACAGAGGAGGCACGTTCGTTCAGCCCCCTTGCCCGCTTCTTCAAAATATATGTTCGTGGATTTCGAGGAGCAAGTGAACTCAGAAATAGCCTGATGAACGCTAAGTCAACAAGTGAAGTGCGTACATTGCTCAATGAATTTGGCAGCAAGGATCACAATGAGGCGGAGTAACGTGGAAGTTAAGTTGCTCATTGCTAAGGGAATGTGCGAAATGGAAGAGGAAAGACTGGAAAACCTTGTGGTTGTTTAAATATAAAAAAAAGCTAAACGGCATTGCTTCCAATAATCTTGGGAGAAAGCAGTTTAGCTCTTTTGCATTATTTCTATATAAATTGAACTAAAGAATATGTACACTTGCCACTACGATGACAGAACAACCTTCCAATCGCTGTTATCCCCAGATTTTTTGATTCCCTTTTTAAAGGGGAAAATCCGGGGATAAAGGCGAACGCTCCGCTTTTTCAGGTTATTTCTGTCCTCTCCGTTATGGTGTAAATGTTTAGTTCAATTTATATAGCTAGATAGATAAAGAATATGACCGTGATTTTAATATGTCTAGAACATTAACGCGTATACTCCGGTTGGGCCATCGCGACGGGCTGAGGGTTGGCAAGTACCCATAACACCGCCAACTCGCATAATCTGGCAGGCGCATCATAATCTGACCCATTGCGAAGCCTGCTGACCAAGTCTTTTGACTCTTGGAGAAGTGCCGGGGCTAATGGTACACCAGTGCCCAGATGGCGAATCAACGCATCCAGCATCTTACGATATTGGGCATCCCAGTTTCCACCGCCATTATCCAGTACTTCATGGGACATGCGCCCTGTGATGCGGATAACCTCTCCCTGTACCGTTTGGGCATGTCCCTGGGCTGGGATGAGATATTCCCACAGCTCTTGGTGCTGTTTGGGCCAAGTGGTTGCCTTTACCTGAATGGGTGCAGTCCCATCGTGCATGATCCGATTCGCTACCGGCTCGACATCAAATAGCTGGTACAGCTTGATCAGTGCGTCTGAGACTTCGTCAACCTTGTCCTTATTGAACTTGTCCCGCACGAATTCAAAATCCTTGCCAATTCGCTTTACCGACTCTTTCATAGTTGGGGTGACCGATGCTCCGGCATCCAGCAGGATCGTGGAAATCTCCGCCAGATTGACAATATCTCCATTCCGGCTATTCACTAATCCCTTAGCTAATGGGGTATTCCCCTGTTTATTCTCTACGTTGATATCAGCACCTTGGCTTACCAGCTCTTTCACCACTTCGGTTCTATACGCATTGACTGCTGAGTGCAACGGTGTTTCATTACTATAATCAACAGCATCCAGCTCGGCACCCAATTCGAGGAGCAAGGCTGCATTTCCTGACCAGTGTGCAGCATGGGCGTGTAAAGGCGTGCGTTGATATTTGTCCCGTGCGTTGATATCGGCCCCTTGCTCCACCAGCCATCGAACCAATTCATCGGAAATCTGTCGAAAGCTGAGAGCTGTACCTTTGCTGTAGCCCCCGGAGGCATCCCATTCGCATTGCTCAAAGACCTCTTTTACGGCAGCGATATCATTATCTTTAACGAGTTGCTCCATATGAGCAGGTAATGTTGTTTTCTTCTTAGCCATTAAAGGTTCCCTCTCCTTGTGAATAGCAAAGTATTTTCCAATGATAGGCAATGATAGTTTAATAGAAAGCAGATAATTTTCTGCAAGTTTATCACATAGAGAATTCAAAAACCAATAACTGGATTCATTCCATCTGAGTCGTTAAACGCCAATCTTTTCTCCCTAGCGACAATAAGTTGGAATAAGAAAAAAAGGCCCATAGCTCATTCAACGTGTGAAGTTGGCCCAGATGCAAAGCTTCTAATCAATATGAGACGTCAATTTGTTTTGCTATGTTATAATTTAAGTGAATGTCGATACTGGAGACGGATTGAAAAAAATTTAAAATGATTGCCGCAATACTGGCGGTAGGCTTTTGAAAATAGGAGGATATATGTCCTGGAGCAAATTGAAGCAAAATCTGGAGAGTTTCCTCTGTCCGGCGTTAGTTGGTAGGGTCGAATACCGCGCAACAAGTTACCGTTATTTACTTGGTAAATCAGGGGATTGTTACATTACCGTAGATAAAAAGAACGTACTCAATATGAGTGATACCACAACCTCAATCCGATGGTACCAGACGGATCAGGAGATCAAGAACGATCCCAATATCCAAATTCCTATCAGCAACGAAGAGATTGAAGCCATCCGAAAAGAGTCCAAAGGGGCCGTTCCCGAGGATCGTCTTCAAGTCATGGCAAGAAGCAGAAAAATCTCCGTACATGCCAAAGAGCTTTTGTTGGTACAGGCCGCATTAAGTAAGTCGAATTTCACCGTTGCAGCTACTACGTTTTTATCTTCTTCTATAGAGGACAATCTGGAGAGTAATGATATTTTATTAAATATTCTGGCTTTGGTGGACAGACGAGTTGGCAAAAAGCGAATTTTGAATATGTCCGAGCAGATCAAGTTAAAGCATCCAGCTGTGCAGTTTTTTTATGAATTAAGGCGGAGTACGTTGTAGGTCAGTTGAATATTATGTATTGCTACTTACTCTACACAAGTAAAGTTAAAAATTGAAATCCCCATTCGTCATGTTATAATAGGGGCATGAACAGCTTATAATGCAAAGAGAGCCGTGCGGTCAACACGACTCTCCACGCAATAGCCGCTTTTAAGGGCGGTGGGCTTAACAAGAGATTATACGATCAAGTAGACCGCAACCTTTGCACGGTGGGCGGTCTACTTGTGTTTATTGGACAGTAGCGCTACTATCAGCAAACCAAAGGTTAGCATCAGCATAATCGCTTCAAATACTGTCACAAGGCATCACCTCCCTTCCGGGAGATTAGCCGACCGCCCATATAAGCCTTTCTATTGCTCTGCGATTAAACCATAATATTCCTTTTGGTTGTGCATCACTATAACAGCTGACTGCTTATGTTTAGATTTTAACTAAGGGCTAGTGCTAATCAAAACTGAGACTCCTACTATAGTTGGAGTCTTTTTTGTTGTTGAAATATATAAATTGAACTTAACATTTACACGAGAACGGAGAGGACAGAAATAACCTGAAAAAGCGGAGCTAAAAGCTTTCTGAAAGAAAGCTGCATCGTAAGCATAAGCTTCGCCTTTATCCCCGGATTTTCCCTTTTAAAAAAGGGAATCAAAAAAATCTGGGGATAACAGCGATTGGAAGGTTGTTCTGTCATCGTAGTGGCAAGTGTAAATATTCTTTAGTTCAATTTATATGATTATGTAGTGACTCAGGATTTGAAAACATGCATAAAAAAAGAGAAAAGTAACATAAAGTAAATGGAGCAATAAATAAGGAATGAATTATTTGTTTGCTATAGCTTATAGCTATAACCAGTTATGGTTTTTAAGTATCTGATCTGACCCCATTCGACATGATATGATAATGGTATACAACGAGGGGGTTTTTACATGACTGATAAGTTCCAGATCGTAGGGAGTTTGTTGCGGCCCGATGAGCTGCTGAAATATAAAACGCAAATTGAACATAATGATGATATCCAATATCCGTTCTATGAAAACTTTGAAGGTTATGAGAAGTGCGAGGCGGAGGCAATCAAACAGGTTGTGAAAAAAGAAATCGAGCATGACCTGTCGATTATTACAGATGGTGAGTTTTCCAAATCGATGTGGCATCTGGATTTTGTGTGGGGTTTTGGCGGAGTTGAGCGTTATATCGCGGATCATGGCTATTTTTTCAGAGACGTTGATGGAACTTCGAAATATGAAACACGCAAAGATATTGGCCTTCGCATTACTGATGAATTGAGCGGAAAGAATCATCATTTCCTTAAAGTATTCAAACAGTTGCAAGATACGGCGGGCGATCAGCAAACGAAACTTTGCGTACCGTCACCATCCCATATTTTCGGCGAACTTTCCTGGTCGGATAACATTGGCGGTACGGATTCCGTTTATCAGAACAAACAGGAACTCAAAGCGGGCCTTGTGAGCGCCTATAAGGAATTTGTGGAGGAATTCGCTGCGGTGGGCGGCAAAATTCTGCAATTCGATGATTGCTTGTGGGAGCTGTTTGCAGACGATAACCCGAACTCTCCGTTTACAGGGGAGCACATTGATCAATCGGAAGTACAAGGTCTCGCTACCGAATTTATTGATATTAACAATACCGTGATTGACTTCGGTCATAGCCTGGGCTTGAAAATGTGGACACACAACTGCCGGGGGAACTACGATTCCCGCAACATGGGTGGTGGATCGTATGCGAAAATTGCGAATCTGTTCCTGAAGCAGTTGAAGTATGACCGTTTCTTCCTGGAGTGGGATGATGACCGTGCAGGTTCAATTGAGGCATTGGAAGTGTTCAAGGACAGACCTGAAACGGAAATTGTATTAGGCTTGCTGTCTTCTAAAACGAGTACACTTGATGATGAAGCGCGCGTCATTCATTTGCTTAATGAAGCCTCCAAAATTATCGATAAGGATCGGCTGCTGCTTTCGCACCAATGCGGATTTGCGTCCTGCGATGGCGGTAACGAGCTGAGCGAAGCCGAGCAATGGGCAAAGATCGATCAAGGTCAACAGATTGCCAAGCAATACTGGGGCAGCTAGACAATAAAAAATGATATGAATATAAACGGCGACCTTTTCCCGGAATTCAATCAGGGGAGAGGTCGCCGTGTTTTTTGGAATGGTTCCTAGTTATTCAATGTTCAATGTGATAAAATGATTATTTTTGATCTGCCCGTTGCGCCAGCCATTCTTTTTTTAGTAATGCATATTGATAAGTGTTCTCGTATTTGGGAGTGCCGTCTTCATATTTGGTAAAGGAGATAAACTCTTTGAAAAGGCCTTCTTGGCGCATGCCTAATTTCTCACACAGCTTCTGTGACCGGAAGTTATCGTCCTCGACATAAGCGTACACTCTTCTTACTTCCTGTTGCGTAAAGAGATACTCCACGAAGGCATTCGCGCTCTCACTTGCGTACCCTTTCCCTTCATATCTGGCATTAAAATTCCATCCAATACCATACGTATCCGAATCTCGTTCTTCCTTCATACCAAACAGCTCTCCAATTAGCTCGTTGCTCTCTTTCAGACAGACCGCGATATACTCGTCTTTACGGCTGCGTTTCTCAATCTCCTTTACAGCGTCCTCCAATGTCGAGACCTTATGATCCATAAAGCAGTTCACTCTCGGGTTGGCTGTGTACTCCAATAATCCTGGTGCGTCGGTTGCGGTAAAATTTCTTAATATCAATCGGTCCTTTTCAAGTGTTTGCATGAATAATACCTCCAATGATGATCTGAGCAGAATGATCGTTTTTTGTATATCTTTTAGTATCCTTTTTTTGTTACTACATTTCTACTCTTTGCTAAAGCTGGGAATTGCCTTGGGTTTGGCAGAAGGACTGGTCCCTTTCGTTTCCTCCACCTGTGAGAATAAGTTCATCAATTTATCTTTATAGATATATCCGAGCACGAAACCCATAACAGCGATGACGGATATGATAATCGCGATGCTGTATTGTTGCATATGAATGGTGGACCCCACAGCGGCAGATGCGATGATCCACGGCAGACGACCAACCAGAAGGATCGTGAAGAATCTTAACGAACTCATGGATGTAAGAGCGGCAACAAATACGAGCATGTCTTTTGGCAAACCGGGAATCAAAAAAAAGATAAATAAAAAGGCAGAGAACTTCTTCTCATCATGGATAAACGACATCCACTTATAATTTTTCTTATGCAGCAGCCGTGAAATATAAGCGCGACCGATCAAACGAGTGAAATAAAAAGCAATCGCTGAGCCTAATACCAAGCCTATTGTAGTATACAAGGACCCAAGTGCAACCCCGTAGATATAACCGCCTGCAACCTGTACAACTTCTCCTGGAATAGGCGCAACCACGATCTGAAGAATCTGGAATAAAATAAACATGACTGGGCCCCAATGACCTGTTGAATGAATATACGCTCTGAAATTGTCCATGGACGACATGATTTTGATCATGGCAGGAAAATAATAGACCAGTAGACCAATGGACGACATGATGAACAGACCCAACAGTATGTTAATGATTATTTTTTTTGAAGGTTTTGGCATAGCTGACGACCCCTTTGTGTAATGACCTCTACATAATTTACAGTATAAACCGAAATCATTAAGAGTTACCTACATAACTTCTGAAGAATTCTTAAGTCGATTGTATTTGCTGGTAGTCGCTAATAGCGCATATTATACTGAAATTAGACGGAGGGATCAGATGAGCAAGAAAATTCTAATTGCTGACGATAACAGTGAAATTCGAGAAATTGTAAGGATTTTGTTAGAGAGCGAGGATTATGAAGTCATTGAAGCGATAGATGGTCAAGATGCGATTGATAAAGTGAATGAAGAGACGGATCTCATTATTTTGGATATGATGATGCCCAATAAATCAGGACTGAAGGCGTGTTTGGAGATTCGTGAAAAAACAAGCGCACCGGTCCTGTTTCTTACCGCGAAAACGCAGGATTCTGACAAACAATTGGCATTTTCCTCAGGCAGTGATGACTTTTTGTCCAAGCCTTTTTCCTATACAGAACTTGTTTCGAGGGTGAAGGCTTTACTGCGGAGGTATTATGTTTATCGGGGCAAGGAGAAGACAGAAGAAGCGGACCAAATTATCGTTAAGGATCTTACGGTCCATCAGGATGCCAAAACCGTGTTTGTGGGGGCGAAGGAAATCGCTTTAACTGAAATTGAATACCAGATCTTGCTCCTGCTGGCTAAGAAACGACGTAAGGTGTTTTCGGCGGAAAACATATATGAGAGTGTTTGGGGGCAACCCTACTTTTATACTTGTAATAACACGGTCATGGTTCATATTCGTAATTTGAGAGGCAAACTGGAAGATGATCCACAGAACCCTAAATATGTGCAGACCGTTTGGGGGAAGGGGTACAAAATTGAATAGATTGTTAATGGGGAAAAAGCTGAAGATTAAACTGGTTCTGGCAGTTGTAATTTCTTTGGTCATTTCCATAAGTGCATTCGTCATTTTACAAGTTGTTGGTGAGACTGTACTGGATAGTTATTTAAGCAAATCCACCTTTGTAGAGAACAGGCAGAAAGATGCGCTTGATCGATTCGAAGCATTTGTGAATAACCAAAACGTGTCCACCGGTGATCATGAGCAATTGTCTGCATGGATAAGTCATGAGCGATACTTAAATCTGTATATTTTTGCAAAAGACCAATTGATTTTTTCCTCCAACACGGAGATTGATCCTGCCATCAATGAAGAGCTTTTAACTCAGTTCGTACCATCGAAAATACCCATCACCACCATCCACTTTGCGGATCAGGAAGCCCAGATATACTTGGTTAGCTTTTATGAGTATCAATACTACAACCTCATTCTGATTATTGGTGTTTTCATAGCGGCCATTGTGTTTATTGTTTCCTTTCTGCTGATGATTAATAAGAAAACATCTTATATTGGCAGGCTTGAACAAGAGATCAAGATACTCGAAGGTGGAAATTTGGATTATTCGATTACGATATCGGGAAAGGATGAACTGTCATCTTTGGCCCAGAGTATTGATGAGATGCGGAAATCATTTGTGGAGCGTCTCGGTAGCGAGGAGAGAGTGAGGATGGCCAATCGCGAATTGATCACGGCGATTTCCCATGATTTACGCACTCCACTCACGATTCTGCTGGGATATATGGACATCATAGAGCTCAACAAATATAAGACACATGAGGATCTGTTGCAGTATATTCATAATAGCCGGGAAAAGGCCTATCAGATCAAAGTGCTGTCGGACAAACTATTCGAATATTTTACAGTATCCTCTGCCGCTGAAGAAGAAGTGGAATTTGAAATCTATGAGGGCAGAGCGCTTATCGATCAACTCGTTGATGAGCAACTAGTGGTTTTGGACCATATAGATGTTCAGGTTCAGACAGATGCAAATCATGAGAAGTTTTTGCTGGAAATCAATCTGGTCGCTATTCGTCGTGTATTCGATAACATATTTTCAAATATTCGAAAATACGCCGATCCAGCGCATCCCGTTCATATCCAGGTTTCTTTGAAGCAACAATGGGTCATGCTTGAGGTAGAGAATAAGATTAAACGTGTTGGCAAAAAGAAAGATAGCAACGAAATTGGACTCGTTAGTTGTCAGAAAATGATCCAGCAGCACAACGGGACGTTGACGGTATCGCAGGAAAAAGATACCTTTTCACTACAGATTGCGCTACCTGTCATCTTCAATAAATCAGCACAAACGATGTACGACAACATTACTCTTGATCCGCAATAGCCGCTTTAAATAATTCAACAATTTTATTCCTATTGAAGGGAGAACTGTAGATGACAACAAGCCCAATTGGAAGCGAGAGGGAGTTATCGCCGGAACAATGTGAGGGACTGCTCCAAACCTTGAAAGCGCGTTTTGAGAAAAACATGAACCGTCATCCAGGTATGGAATGGTCAAGCCTGCAAGCCAAGTTTGAAGCTCAGCCTGAAAAACTGTGGTCGCTCCATGAAATGGAGAGCACAGGTGGTGAACCGGATGTTGTGGAGTTTGACAGTGAGACAGGTGAATATCTTTTTGTGGATTGTTCCGCAGAAAGTCCCAAGGGTCGCAGAAGTGTCTGCTATGACCGTGAAGCACTGGAGTCCAGGAAAGAACATAAACCAAAGAATAGTGCGGTTGACATGGCAGCGGACATGGGCATTGAGCTTTTAACAGAAGAGCAGTACCGGGAGTTGCAAAAGCTGGGGAATTACGATATGAAAACGTCGAGTTGGGTGATGACACCTGCTAATATTAGAAAACTGGGCGGAGCCATTTTTTGCGATCGTCGCTATGACACGGTGTTTGTCTACCATAATGGAGCAGAATCCTACTATGGCGCAAGAGGATTCCGCGGTGCGTTAAGGGTCTAAACAGTGTAAAAAATAAAAATCGTTCGATTAGATACCTCAGCTCGCATTAACCGGGCTGAGGTATCTTTGTGATGCTGTTTGTCGGTATTCGTTCCATGACAAGCCACCCAAACACGCTGTATAGCGGTAGTTGTCGCTTTTTGATCATCAGCACGTATGAACGTCTTGGAGTAGGTGTACCATGCGGTGTCTGCGTTCACGCAGGACGAATAATATTGGATATACATACAGATAATAGGCTCGATTCGACGAAAAGGAGGGGAGCGCACTGGATTTTCATTTCATTTGGAAAGCGGTTGTCATCGTCGTGGGTGGCGTGCTTATTTTGCGATTTGCCGGAAGAAAGTCAATTTCCCAGCTCACCGTTGCTCAGACGGTTTTGATGATCGCGGTAGGTTCATTAATCATTCAACCCGTAGGTGACCGTAACATTTGGATTACGATGTTAATTACGATATTAATGGTCATCACTCTTATAGGTATTGAGTATATTGTTTTGAAATCCGATGCGCTTGAGACGTTTCTGTACGGAAAATCAAAAATGGTGGTCGAGTATGGAAAAATAAATGAGAGAAATCTAAGGGAATTACGGTTATCGGTAGATATGCTTGAAGTGCGTCTTAGGCAACAGGGCATCCAAAAGATAAGTGATCTGCAATGGGCTACCATAGAACCAAATGGACAATTGGGTTATATGTTAAAGCCTGAAAAGCAGTATGCGACCAAAGAGGACATTGACAGACTGAGTACGATGTTGCAGGCGAGTATCCCCCAGCTGTCCATTCCTTTGCCAGGTACCGAGGCTACAGGGTCTGGGCAGCTTTTCACGGAAGTCCAGACTAACCAACATATCGTTGAACCACCTAATCGACTGAAATGAGGATCTGGCATATGGAGGAAATGGGAAAGTACAAGCATATCACTAAGCTTCTAATGGAATGGATATTCTTGGGGGGATTAATCGGTGCTGCCGTGGGTTCAACGACTGCGTTCCTTTTGGAAACCAATGATTATCTGGGGAAGATTAGAGAAGGCAACGGATGGTTGATCGGACTGCTCCCGCTGGGCGGTATTGCATTGGGCTATATGTATATGAAATTTGGAAAAACCACGATAAACAACACGTTGCATGACGCAGCCGAGGTGAATAATCTGGTCATCGACGCAGTTCATGGCAAAAAGCAGGTTCTCCGAAGAATGGGACCCATGGTATATTTGGGTACGTTCCTAACTGTTTTTCTGGGTGGTTCTACAGGAAGAGAAAGTGCAGCGATTCAAATGGGAGGAAGTGTTGCGGAAGCTGTAAATCAATGGTTTAAGTTAAAAAAGGCCGACGCAAAAGTTATTTTGATGAGCGGAATAAGCGCCGGATTTGGTGCAGCCTTTGGAACTCCTATATCAGGCGCTGTGTTTGGGATGGAAATGGCTGCCTTGGGTAAGTTGAAGTTTGAAGCAATCGTTCCTTGTCTTGTAGCCAGCTTCGTCGGTCATTATGTGACGGAAGAGGTTTGGCATGTAAAACATGAACAATTTATCATTCACACACTACCTCATCATTCAATGCTTACCTTCGCAAAAATTATACTCGTATCCGTTATTTTCGGTTTATTGAGTGTTTTTTATTGCCAGTTAAGACACGGAATTCAAAAATTCTCAGAGCGCCTATTCAAGAAAAATCATATGAAACGAGCTTTTGTCGGCGGGTTAATCATTGTAGCGTTGACCTTGTTAGCCGGCTCCCAAGATTATAATGGTCGAGGTTTGCATATACTTGAGCAATCGTTCAAAGAAGACGTCGCTCCATATGCTTTTTTGGCTAAGCTGTTATTCACTGCGGTGACGTTTGGAGCCGGATTTGTTGGTGGTGAAGCCATCCCGTTATTTTATATGGGTGCAACATTGGGGAATGCCTTGCACGCTATAATGGGTTTGCCGTTGGCATTCCTCGCTGCTCTAGGTTTGATCGCTGTGTTTTGTGGCGGTGCCAATACCCCTATAGCCGCCTTTCTGTTGTCCATGGAGCTATTCAACGGAAAAGGGATGGAGTATTTTTTTATTGCTTGCATTGTAAGTTACATCGTATCAGGACACCATGGCTTGTGGCCTGCTCAAACGGTGTATGAGCCGAAGAGCCGCCTATATAACGTCACTAATGGGGATACCATTGGCATCATAGAAAAAAGAAAAAAATGATACGGCAAATGCCGTGAGCTAAGTCACTTGAATTTAATGCGATTAGACCAGTCATACAATTTGGGCAAGCTGACGCTGTTTATAAGTGAATGAGAGCGAAGACGAAAGACCCTGACCAAGAAAGAGGACAGGGTCTTTCGTCATATGAATCATCGATCTGTTGTTTGCTGTGATAGAATAGAAATAATTTGTAATTGATAAAAGCAGGGAATCACGAATTGAGTCCAGAAAGCGCTAATACGTGGAAATGGATTGGATTTTAACCCTGCGGAGCATAAGGAGTGAGCCGATGGTTTATGTAAGCAACTTCAGACTTTCTTCTCACATTGCAAGTAATCCCAATATATATCCAGATCATGTATTCAAACACTTGGCTGGGGAAGTTTTTCTTTTTGATCGAATCACCGTGTTATACGGAAGTAACGGCTCAGGCAAATCCACCTTGCTGAACGTAATCGCTAACAAATTGGGAATCGCGGGTTCTGAACGGATGACGAGCTACGGTCACAGTATCTATGTACAGCGTTTTCTCGAGATGAGCAGTTATGAACTTGCTTGTGACGAACAGGAGCGTGGCATCAGGCAACTGCCGGAGGGTAGCAGGTACATTAAGTCAGAGGATATTTTATATGAAATCAAAAAAATACAGCAAGCAAGTGTTCTTCGCGAAGACCTTATATATGAACAGATTAAACAAGGAATGAGCAAGGCTGAGGCAGAAGAATTTGAACATTCCTATGAATTCAAGAAAAAGCTGGAGAACATTCAATTCTCTCAGGAGAAATACTCTAATGGGGAAACCTCCATGCAGTTTTTCGAAGAATATTTGCATCCCGGCCAATTGTATTTATTGGATGAACCGGAAACCTCTCTTTCTCCCGCTAACCAAATCAAGTTGGCAGAGCAAATTAATGAACTGGCGCGTTATTTTGACAGTCAATTTATTGTGGCGACCCACTCGCCTTTTGTTTTGGGGACGCTCCATGCCAAAATTTATAATCTCGACGGAGCGATTTTACAAACGGCAGAGTGGTTCGAACTGGACAATGTGCGATTTTTCCACCAGTTTTTCGACAAACATAAGCGTCTGTTTGATCAGGCATAAAAATTTAATAGGATTGAGTGGTGTTGCGAAGTGAATCTGGATAAAGTGATGCAAGAGCTGGAGGCGCTAGGCAAAGAACGAACGAAAAAAATGTACATGTCTAATGGAGCACACGAGCCGCTCTTTGGCGTGGCAACCGGGGCGATGAAACCCATCGCGAAGAAAATAAAAAAGAATCAACCTTTGGCGGATCAACTATACGCTACTGGGAATTATGATGCCATGTACTTCGCCGGGATCATCGCCGATCCTAAAGCAATGACCAAAGCGGATTTTGAGCGTTGGATGGATACGGCTTATTTTTACATGATCTCCGACTATATCGTTGCCGTCACGCTTGCCGAGACGGATATTGCTCAAGAGGTTGCCAATGCATGGATTGCAAGCGGGGATGAGCTGCGAATGTCAGCAGGCTGGAGCTGTTATTGCTGGTTGCTCGGTAGCCGTCCAGATCATGAATTTGAGGAAAGTAAACTGAACGATATGCTTGGACAGGTACAACAGACGATTCACGAATCACCTGAACGCACCAAGTATGCCATGAACAACTTTCTGTACACCGTTGCCGTATCCTACCTTCCATTGCATGATCAGGCAGTGGAGACGGCCAAGGCTGTGGGACCTGTCGAAGTTAACAAGGACAAATCCAAGAGCAAGTTCCTGCAAGCTTCCGATAATATTCAAAAGGCTGTGGATAAAGGGCGTACCGGGTTCAAACGTAAATATGTAAGATGCTAAAATGATCGCTGTATCGTCAGTTAGATTGTTGTCATTAAATAACGAGAAAAGGCGCAAGGGAATCATTTCCGACGCGTCTTTCTTTTTTGGTGCTGAGCCTTGGCGTGTCAATGTAAATGTTCTTTAGTTGAACTTATCTAGCGAAGGGTTTTTATATCGTTTATACTTGTAAAGCCAATTTACTTGAGGAGTTGTCTAACCAATCATGAATAAAAAAGAAGTCGCGCATATACGCAAGCAGTTTAAACTAGACCATGATTTACTGAACATTAATGATATTCTCAATGTGTATATTACGAAGGAAACGAACGAGGTCTATCATTGGGAGCGCCATCCGTTTGAGCTGGTGGATCGAGAGAAGCAGGAGCTGTACATGGGCAATTTCAAAAAATTGCTGACTGGTGAATTGGATCAGAAATTGTTTGAGTTGAGGTTTCAGGAGCAGGCGGAGGAGCCGGCCCAGGTCATGCTTCACCAGGCTCTGGTAACAGGTGATCCAGACGAATGGCAGGACCTGATGCTGCTGCTCGTGGATCGAATGCTGGTAGATGCGAAGTATGAACGGGATATGGTGGTCACATTCGTTCGTGGACAGTATTACTTGCCGACCAAGGCCCGTAACGATGAAGCCGAAGAGAGCGAGAAGAACGAAGTGTTCGCACATCCGTTCATTCTGTGCAGTGTGAATTCTACGGAGAAGCAGCGTAAAACGCTCTTGTTTGATTATGTGGAGAGAGAATTTAAGTACAATGTCATTGTTGATCCAATTATCAAATTAAGCACACCGGAGCAAGGTTTTCTGTACCCGAGCGTGACGGACAATTATTCCGATGTTAATCGTATTTTGTACTGCACAGGGAAATCGAATTTTCCGGATCCGCATTTTGTCGAACAGGTCTTGAACGGGGAACGATCCGTGACAGCATTGGAAGAACGTGCGATCTTTGAAGACATCGTGAAGGAACTGACTGGCGAACAACTCGACGCAAGCACCCTCGCCCATGTGTATGAGGAGATCAACAGGGTCATCGAAATCAATGAAGAGTCACATGAGGAAGAACCTCCGAAGCTCGATTATAAAGATGTGGAACGTGTGCTAACCGCAAGCGGTGTAGAGGATCTGACGTCGGAGAAAGTGGAACGGGCATTCGAGACGATCGTGGACGATAAGCACTATGAGTTGAAGGCGAACAGCGTTATGCCAAAATTCACTTCGAAATCCATTAAGATTGATACCAAAGTAGCCACGATTTCGGTCAGCCCGCAGGATTTGAAGTATGTGAAACAGGTGAATTATCAAGGTAGACGGTGCATCATGATTGAGGTCGATGAAGACGCCGTAATCGAAGGGTTCACGCTCACGACAGAGATACTTTAGAGTCCTTTGACAGCAATAGTCCATTTTTCGTATTGAAATGATAGAAAGAACGCCCACAGACGCTCGGGAATGGCTCCCGAAGCGTCTTTTTTGTATGTAGGCCAGGTTGGAACACAGAACATTTACCCTAGCACGTTTTACTACGATTTTACACCCACCCCGTAAACTCCAATATGGACGCTTTCGCAGATTGCACTTCGGATTTTGCCCCTTTACGCCAGTGTTTGGGTGACTCCCCCATAAGCTTGGCAAAGCAGCGGTTAAAGCTGGAAATGGAGTGAAACCCGGCTTGCTCCGAGATCGACAGGATGGAACGTTCCGTGCTTTTTAACTGTTTACAGGCCTCTTCAATGCGAGTGCTGTTTAGAAAATCGAGCGGTGTCGTGCCCATGATTTCATGGAATTTTCTTCGAAAATGAGTAGTGCTTAAATGGCACAGATCAGCCAAGAAATCGATGGTCATGGGTGTCATATAATTTTTGGTGATATACTCCAGTGCCGGAGAAATGACGAGATCGCCTTTCAGACTATGTTCGGATTCGGATTGTGCCAATGGCTCATTCCTGGAATGAATTCGAAGGAGTTCGATATACAGAGACAGCAGTAGGCCGTAGGCACTTTCCTGATAATAGGGATTCTGATGTTTTAATTCATCCAATAACGATGTTGCAAGCATGTATACCTTGGGGTGTTGTTCCTTATTCAGAATACAGTTAGACCCCTGCACAGCCAGCAAATTCGGCTCGAAGTCGCTATAAGCACTTTTGAATGTATGTTGAAACAGATCATCTGGCGAAAAAAAGATATACGACCATAGGCTCGCGTTATTGGGCGAACTGTAAGTCGTGTGAGGGAGATATCGGGGAATGAAGGTCACATCGCCTGCTTGAAAGGGTACAGATTCACCCTTGATCTCCATGATACCGCTATCTGAATGACAGATGCCAATCTCAAGAAGGTTGTGGAAATGAAGATGTTCGCTTTTGATATCGGAGATCTTCCAACGTTCTCCGCTTAATAACAGGATAGGGAAGTTTATGGGCAGGCTGTAGTGACGGTATTCAATGACAGGCTTCTTTGGTTTGGGCATATTCGGTGCTCCTATTCATAAATGATTGAAATTGCGCAGTTTTGTTGTGAATATGCTTAGATTGAGACCATTTTACTGCGTACAATGGAATAAGTAAAGCGTTTACAATAAGAACGGACAGCTCTCAGGGCACACTTGAGGGCGTGTGCGCTTGAGAGGGGATTAAGCAATGCTTCAAGTGAAATATGACCGGGAAGAGATTCTGAAAGTAATCGATAACGTTACCCAAAAAACGCTGGCCATGGATCTTACGTGGGATTGGCCCTGCGGCGTGGCCTATTATGGTGTAACGAGAGCTTATCAAACGACAGGTAACCAAGAGATTCTGGACAGGCTCGTGAAGTGGGCAGATGAATATATTGAGCTGGGGCTGCCGAGCTGGACGGTAAACACATGTGCCATGGGCCATATGCTAATCACCTTGTATGAAGAAACAGGAGATCAGAAATATTGGGATATTGCCATGAGCAAGGTGGATTATCTGCAAAATCATGCGCTCCGCTTTGGAGACAACGTGCTCCAGCATACCGTATCCGTTGCCAATGATTTTCCGGAACAGGCATGGGCGGATACCTTGTTTATGGCGGCGTTTTTCCTGCTCCGAGTGGGGAGTAAATTAAAAGATGAGGCCATGATTCAGGATGCCCTGAATCAGTACTACTGGCATATCAAATACCTGCAAGACCCGAGTAGCGGACTTTGGTACCACGGCTACAACAACGTCAACAAGGATCATATGTCTGGATTTTACTGGGGCAGAGCGAACGCCTGGGGAGCTTATACCATGTCTCAGGTGAAACCTCAGTTGAAAGACTGGTACCTATATCCACAGTGTATGGACGTTGAGTGTTCGCTTCGCGATCAACTGGCGGCTCTCAAGCTTCTTCAAACCGATAACGGCTTGTGGCGGACGGTTCTGGACGACGAAGATTCGTATGAAGAGGTGTCGGCTTCTGCCGGGATTGCCGCTGCGATGATCAATAACGGCAATCCGCTACATACCAAATATGTGCAGAAGGCATTGACGGGCATACTGAACAACATTAGCGAAGATGGGCGTGTACTGAGTGTATCGGGCGGCACGGCAGTGATGAAAGATCGGGATGGCTATCGTAATATTCCAAAAGACTGGATTCAGGGCTGGGGCCAGGGCTTGGCACTTGCTTTTCTGTCCGACATGTTGAGATAGGGGGAACCATGTTGTCCAAACCATCAACGGGGGCCTTTACACTACCGGGAGAATCCGGTTATGAGGCACTGACCCTTGAACTTGCCGAACGCTGGGGGGCCGATGTCATTCGTGACAGTGACGGCACGAAATTATCCGATGAGATTATTAATGCCGGATACGGCATCTATTCGACCATCTGCATTATCCGGGATCATAATGAATGGGCATCCCGTAATCTGGATAAGCTGCAGCAATGTTTTTTAATTACCCAACCGAAGGTTGCTGTACAAGATTATGTATCCATCTATCTGATGGAAGATTTTTTTGCCGAGCAATTCAGAGTGAATGATTCGAAAGAGGCTTTCAAATATTGGCAGGTTTATGACCGAACGACCGGGGAGGAAGTTCCAAGAGGGCAGTGGAATTATGAAAGGGAATCCGGGAATGTAGTCATTACTGGCGTTGCTCCTTGGCATAAATACACGGTAAGTTTCATGGTCTATCGGATCTGGGAAGAGATCTCCATGTATAATCATACAACGAACGACTGGGACAAAGAACATTTGATGCAGATAGACCCGATCTATACTGAAGCGCAGGCCTATCTGCTGGACTGGATGGAGAGCTGGTGTCAGCAGCATGAGGAAACAACAGTCGTCCGCTTCACCTCGTTATTTTATAATTTCGCCTGGATCTGGGGCAGCAACGAACGTAATCGCCATCTGTTCTCGGATTGGGGTTCATATGATTTTACGGTAAGTTCACGGGCACTGGATCGGTTTGCCAAGACATATGGCTATTCCTTGACCGCCGAGGATTTTGTGAATGGTGGAAAATATCGTGTCAGTCATGTCCCGGCACAGCAGCGCAAGCTGGATTATATGGCATTTATCAATGATTTTGTCATCGAATTCGGCAAGCAATTAATCGATATTGTGCACAAGCATGACAAGCTGGCGTATGTCTTCTATGATGACAGTTGGGTTGGCATGGAGCCCTATAATGACCGATTCCAGGAGTTTGGATTCGATGGGATGATTAAATGTGTGTTTTCAGGTTATGAGGCGAGAATGTGCTCGGGCGTAAACGTCGACACGCATGAAATTCGATTGCATCCATACTTGTTCCCGGTAGGATTAGGCGGGCTTCCTACCTTCAAGGCGGGCGGGAATCCTACACTGGATGCGAAGAAGTATTGGATCAATATCCGGCGCGCGCTACTCAGGGAGTCGATTGACCGGATTGGACTGGGCGGATACTTGCATCTGGTAGAGCCTTACCCGGATTTTGTCAATTACATCGAGAAGATTGCCCATGAATTCAGGGGAATGAAAGAGCTGCATCAACAAGGGAAGCCGTATCAGATCAAGACGAAGGTAGCCATTCTGCATAGCTGGGGCAAATTAAGATCGTGGACATTATCCGGCCATTTCCATGAAACGCATATGCATGACTTGATTCATGTGAATGAGGCCTTGTCCGGATTGCCGGTTGAAGTGCAGTTTATTGATTTTGAAGATATCCGTCAGGGGAAATTGCAAGATATCGATGTTGTAATCAATGCCGGCTCTGCTGGTTCCGCATGGAGCGGTGGAGAGTACTGGAATGACCACAAGTGTGTTGATTTACTGACACAATGGGTGTATGAGGGCGGTACCTTTATTGGCATTAACCAGCCTTCGGCGATGGACGGGTACGACAGCTATTTCAGAATGGCTCATGTGCTCGGAGTGGATGAGGATACAGGCGCGCGAGTCGTTCATGGACGATGGACGTATGAGGTTTGCGATGAGCATGATTTGGTGCCTGAGGGGGCCAACATCATGCCCAAGAATAACATCTATCTTACTGATGGATCAGCAGCTGTCGTGACTGAAACGGATGGCCGGATCACCCTGTCTACACATGCTTTTGGGAAAGGAAAAGGGATCTACCTGCCTGCCTTCGAATTCAGCTGGGAAAATACAAGGCTGCTTCTGAATTTGATTCGATTTGCGGGCAATGAACTCCATGAAACGAAGTACATGACCGATAACCTGTATACGGAATGTGCGTATTATCCAGAAAGCAAAATATTGGTCGCGATCAACAATAGTGATCAGGTTCAAACTACGACGATCGATACGGAGTATGGGAAACAAATCCTCGAATTAGATCCGTATGACACGGTCATCACCCGGATTGGTGATCCGAAATTAGTCTAGGAATCATGGACGTGAAAACGATACTCCATTACATGCTTTGTAAAGGCCCAAGCCTGCGACAGACCTGTCGATGCTTGGGCTTTTTGCTGCGATTGATTGAACATTCAGGTATCCAACCCTCTCCATACTCGTTATAATAATGTGGATGTATGTCATTGTTAGGGGAGAAAAGGAAAAGACATGAGCCGAAAGACAAACTGTAAGCGTATTCAAATTTTGGATGATTGGAGTCTCAAAACCAAGCTGTACATATTGTTCATTTTTTGTGTGTTGGTCCCGGTACTGGCCACGAACACCGTGTTTTACCAGAGCATCAAAGGTAACATCGAGGAGAAGGAGCATAGCCGCTTCAATGAAATGCAGCAACGGATCAAGTTCAACTTGCGGAACAGTATAGACAATAGTTTATATGTGTCCAATTTTCTCTATACCGATGTAACGCTGAACCGGTTCATGGAGTCGAAGTATCGTAACCAGGAAGACTATTACCTCGCCTACTATGACATGCTTAGCAACAACAATTTGGTCAGGTACTATTACAGTTACCAGCAGGTGAACCAAATTACGTTCTATGTGGGCAACGATACCTTCGTGAATGGAGGGAACTTCATTAAGCTGGATGATGAGGTACGAAAAAGTGAATGGTATCAAGCATTGATGAGCACGAGCGACCATATCATGATCTATTCGTATTTTGACAAGCAGCAGGCGGAGATGTCACAGAGTCAGGGCGGACGCAAGGTAAGCATCATTCGGAAGCTGGATTACTTCGGGGAGCAGCAGGTGGAGAAGGTATTAAAGGTTGATCTGGACTATGCCTTCATCAACAAGTCGCTTAAGAATGAGGGAGCAAACGGGAAGGTGTACGTAGTTTCGGATGACCGGGTCATTTTCTCGAACGATTCGAAAATGAATCAGACGCGACAGCCGTTTAATCTGATTGCGAACAGTCCGATTGACCCTGTTCAATCCATGGAATCGATTCCGGTCGTATCCGAGGATTGGCAGATTATCATCAGCGCGGAGAAATTAGATTTTCTGTCCGAGATCATTCAGTCCAAGCTCAATGTGATCTTGTTGATCATTCTGAATCTGCTGGTGCCTACGCTGCTGATCTGGCTGATATCCAGATCACTGGTCAACAGGGTTGGTCGGATAGCCAAACATCTGGATCAAGTGAAGCATGAAAAATTCGAGGTGATAGCGGGACCTGCGGGCAAGGACGAGATCGGTAGCTTGACCCATAGCTATAACATGATGGTGATCAAGATCAAGAACCTGATCGAGATTGTATTTAAAGGACAGGTGGAGCGGCAAGCGCTTGAGCTTTCCAAGAAACAGACGGAACTGAAAGCTCTTCAGAGCCAGGTGAATCCACATTTCATGTTCAATACACTTGAAACGATCCGCATGCGGAGCCTGATCAAGAACGAACTCGAAACCTCCGAGATCATTCAGAAGCTGGCGTTGCTGTTGCGTCAGACGATTAATTGGGGCGATGACCTTATTACCATCCAGGAGGAAATTCGGTTCGTGGAGAGTTACCTGAACATCCAGCAATATCGCTTTGGCGAAAAACTGCAATTCCTAATTCAGGTTAAGGACCCTTCCATTTCAGCGATGATGATACCCAAGTTAACCGTCCTCACGTTTGTGGAGAATGCTTGCATTCATGGCATTGAGGGGACATCGAATGATGGGGTAGTGGAGGTTTTGTTCGAAAGTCTAAGCGGGCACTTGCACGTGACCATACGAGACACCGGCGTTGGCATGGATCAGGACAAGCTGGCTCTGCTCCGCAATATGTTGCTCGACCCGAGCGTGGATCGGATGAGCGAACTCAGCAGCATTGGCATCATGAATGCATACATTCGGCTGCGAATGTATTTCAATGAAAGCGTACATGTGGACATCTTCAGCGAAAAAGAAAAGGGGACAACGATTATTATCCAAATCCCCCTTTCGCAAGCATCTCAGAGATAAGGAGCGAAGATATGATCAACGTACTGATTGTGGACGATGAACCATTTATTCGCCAAGGACTTCTGTTACTTATCGATTGGGAGTCTTATGGATTCGAGATATGTGGTCAGGCTTCAAACGGTTTGCAGGCGATGGAGTGCATTCGGGCCTTACAGCCCGATCTGGTCATATCCGACATCAAGATGCCGGATATGGACGGAATGCAGCTTGCGAAAACCTTGTATGAACAATATAACGGCGAGATCGAGTTGGTCCTTCTAAGTGGATTCTATGAGTTTGAGTATGCCAAGCAAGCGATCAAGTATCAGGTGAACGACTATATTCTCAAACCCATTGTGAAAACTGAACTGGTTCAGGTACTTGAGGCATTCAGGGCCTCCTTTCTTGCGAGAACGGAAGAGAAGCGACATCAGCAAAAAAAGGATCAGATGATTATGGCCCAGCATATGCAGTCAATCTTGCTTGGAGTGGCTGACAAGGAGTCCATTGCGAGCGTACAGACTCATTATCAGGATGCCAGCATTTTTCGTTGCATTTTAATTGAAGCAGATAACCAAGAGAAGGTAACGGATTGGTGCTCATGGATAGAAGAGCGGGTGGGCGAACCGTACACGGGGCACGTTTTGAAGCCGTTCACGGGTGAAAAAAATGCGGTTCTGCTCCTTGTAACGGACCTGTTGTTAAAGCGTGAGGCCATGTCCTATGAGCAATACATCTCCCATCTTCATGCGGAGCTGAGCCGGGATCAGGAGGCAACTGTTGCGTTTTATGTCGGGAAGGAGGTACACAGGCTGGAGGAACTGCACGAGTCCTACCAATCTTGTGGCAAAATGAAGAGTTTACGTTTTTTCACCACATGTGGTCCTGTTTATTACTTCGAACATATGGATACGACGATATTTACCACTCGGCCAGGACAGCACGAAAAACAATTGTTTGATGGGCTGATCAAAGCGATTGAGGAGCAGCAGATCGATGAGCTGCGCAGCCACGCAGAGGCGATCTTCCAATTTTTCCTGAATGAACGAATTGAGCCGGGCATCGTCCGAATTCATCTGCACTATTTGGCATACAACTTGTTGGATCTGGTGAACGGGGACACCGGTAATCCGGATGCCCGGTTAATGCAATCGACGTTCCTCGGGATGAACTACGCGATGCTGTCGATGAAGGAAAACATTGAGAATTTATGCGAGTTCTCGCGTATGTGTGCAGAGAAGCTGAAAGAGCAGCAAAAATGGAATGCGATGGGGGTACTCGCCAAAATTGAAGCCTTTATTCACGAACATTACATGGAGAACATCAGTCTGAAATTGCTGGGAGAGCAGTTTTACATGAACAGTGCCTATCTGGGACAGATTTTCAAAAAGCATTATTCGATCACCTTCAGTGATTATTTGAACCAGTTGCGTATTGAGGAAGCAGCGCGGCTGTTGCGCAGAACCGATCACAGGGTGTACGAAATTGCAGCGATGGTCGGATATCGGGATTCCGATTACTTCATAAATCGATTCGAGAAACTCATGGGGGAGACTCCGGCGCAATATCGTAAAAGTGCCCATGCTGCGTACTCTCTTGATCCAACATCCTGCACTCCTTGACGGAGTGGCGGGATATTTTTTTCGCATATGCTGGAATTATTGGGATTCCATCTATAATTTCTCCCGTTGAGGGGGGCACGGAAGCATGATAATTTTAAGTCAGCCTTTGGAAAGCGCTTTCCAAAAAGCTTCTGTCAATATAATCGATGGAGGGGTCATGATGAAAAAGGATATTAGAAAAAGAATCAGGCATTGCGTTTTGTTGGCTTTGATACTGGTTGTTGCGCTCTCTGGATGTACACCGGGATCATCCTCGTCTGGTGAGAAGACAGCGGACGGCAAGGAATTGAAGCAATTTTCCGCTTTTTTTGCGGTGCCGGGCAAAATTGCACCTGACGATAATCGGGTGTTGAAAGCGATTGAGGAAAAAACGGGTGTCCGAGTGACCATGGATTGGCTTACCGGTCAGACGGCCAAAGAACGAATTGGTGTCCTGATTGCTGGTGGTGAATATCCCGACTTTATCGATGGGAGTGATGGTACTCAGCAATTGATAGCGGCAGGGGCTTTGGTACCGCTTGAGGATTACATTGATAAATATCCGAACATCAAAAATTACCTGGGCGAAGACTGGAAGAAGATGAAGAACGCAACGGATGGTCATATCTACTTCATCCCGCAATTTGGCAATGTACAAGGCGATTCCATGAAAGTAACGCATGATGGGGAAGCATTCTGGATTCAGAAGGCCGTACTGGAGTGGGCCAATTATCCGACAATCAAGACGCTGGATCAATATTTTGACTTGATTGAAAAATATAAAGCAGCTCATCCGACCATGAACGGTCAGCCAACGATCGGATTTGAAATTATTTCGTATGATTGGCGTTATTTCGCGCTGGAGAACCCACCGCTCTTCCTGGCGGGTCACCCCAATGAAGGGGCGGCTATCGTAGACAAGGAAACGCTGACGGCCAAAAACTACAATACGATTCCGGAAGCGAAGGCGTATTTCAAAAAGATCAATGAAGTGTACCACAAAGGCTTGGTCGATAACGAAACCTTTACGGCCAACTATGATCAATACATTTCCAAAATATCTACCGGCCGTGTGCTGGGTATGGTGGATCAGGGGTGGCAGTTCCTTGACGCCGAGGCATCCCTTGTGAAGCAAAAATTGTATGACAAAACCTATGTACCCCTGTCCATCACGCTGTCCGAGGATGTTAAAGGGCGCTATCAGCACAAGCCAATCCTGAACGTAAATGGCGGATTAGCCATTACACAGAGCTGTGAGGATATCGAGGGAGCGCTTCAATATATTAACGATTTGCTGGACCCCGAGATCGAGGTATTGAGAACTTGGGGACAGGAAGGCGTGGATTACCAGGTGGATGATAAGGGCGTGTTCTCCCGGAATGAAGAGCAGCGTGCCAATGCCCAAGATCCGGACTGGGTGCTGGCGAATACGGGAAGCCCGCTTGTATATTTTCCTCACCATGAAGGTATGACCGCTGACGGGAAAAATGCTCTTGACCCGAAAGAACAGCCCGAGGAATATCTGGCCACACTGAATGACATCGACAAAAAAGTACTGAAGGCTTACGGCTATACGAAGTTTACCGATTTCCTGGAGCCTGCGGAGGAAAATGAACCGTGGTTCCCGATCTATACCTATAATTTCGAACCCAATAAACCGGAGACCATTGCCAGACAGAAGATGGACGACGTAAAACGTAAATGGCTGCCTAAAGTGATCATGACGTCACCAGCCGAATTTGATAAGGCTTGGGAAGAATATCAAGCCACGCTCAAAGAAAGTGCAGATATTAAAGCGTATGAGGATGCACTGACAGAGGAAGTACGCAGACGCATGGAGCTGTGGGGATAGAAGTCTGCCATGCAGAAAGGCTATGGGGAATCCTGTAGCCTTTCTTACACGCTAGATTCAGAGATTGTATAGTGATGAAATCGATTCACCCAGACTGGGTGATATAGATAAACTCGTAAGCAAGGAGAGAAAAAACATGGCCAAAAAGGAGTTGCAGCCTTCGTTAAAAACCAGCCATATCCCAGCGGGAACAAGCTGGATCGGGTACAACCTGTCCAGAATGAAAAGTCAGCGACAATTAATGTGGATGTCATTTCCGTTTATTGCGTTTATCGCTATTTTTGCGTATGGACCATTATGGGGCTGGTTGATGGCGTTTCAGAATTATAGACCGGGCATTGGTTTTATGGAGCAGGATTGGGTGGGGGTGGATCATTTTCGAACGTTATTCACGGACCCTACATTTTTACGTGTCATTCGCAATACGCTGGCGATGAGCCTGATCAGTCTGTTTCTGGGATTTGTCGGCTCGATTGGTCTGGCGCTCTTATTGAATGAACTGCGGATGGTATTGTTCAAACGCGTGGTACAGACGGTTTCCTACCTTCCACATTTCCTGTCATGGATCATCGTAACAGGTATTGTTGCGAATGTATTATCAACGGAAACAGGAATTGTGAATGTGCTGCTGACGAAATTGGGCCTGATTGATGCACCGATCAATTTTTTTGCCGAACCCAAATACTTCTGGGGGATTGTGGGTCTGTCCAGCATGTGGAAGGAAATCGGCTGGGGCACGATTATTTATCTGGCGGCCATGGCGTCGATTAATCCGAGCTTGTACGAGGCAGCTTCCATCGACGGAGCCGGACGGTTTCGTAAAATGTTCAATGTCACACTTCCAAGCATCAAACCAACGATTATTATCCTGCTCATCATCAACGTTGGTAACGTACTGAACGCAGGCTTTGAGATTCAATACTTGCTTGGGAACGGATTGGTGCAGGATGTATCCGAGACGATCGACATTTTTGTTTTGAAATACGGGATCAATCTCGGTAACTACTCACTTGCCACTGCAGCAGGCATTTTCAAAAGTGTGGTCAGTCTGGTGCTCATATTTCTCGCCAACGGATTGGCTAAGTATCTTGGCGAAGAGCGCTTGATTTAATAAGGGGGTACAACTGTGACAGGACTAAATGGAAAACGAAGCTTTGGCGAATATGTATTTACAATCACTAACGGTATTTTTATGTTGCTAGTTATGGTTGTTACGTTATATCCTTTTTTAAACACCATTGCCGTATCCTTCAATAACGGGCTTGATACGATACGTGGAGGGGTATATCTCTGGCCGAGGGAATGGACACTTCAGAACTACGTTTCCGTGTTCCAGAATCCCAATCTCACACAAGCGGCATTTATTTCTGTCGCCAGAACCGTGGTCGGAACGGTTGTACAGCTGTTCTGTACCGCGATGCTGGCCTATGTTTTGAGCCGCAAGGAGTACATGTTTAACAAATTGGTCACGACGCTGTTCGTAGTGACGATGTATTTCAGCGGCGGCTTAATTCCGGGATACATGCTGATCAAACAAGTGGGGCTGCTGAACAGCTTCTGGGTATACATTATTCCCGGCTTGATCGGGGTGTTTAACATGATCGTCATTCGTACCTACATTCAGGGACTGTCGGAAGGATTGATTGAATCTGCAAAGATGGATGGAGCTGGAGATTTTCGAATTTTCATGCGTATCGTGCTTCCGCTGTCCAAGCCCGTGCTGGCGACCGTTGCACTGTTCATCGCAGTGGGACAGTGGAATTCCTGGTTCGATTCCATGTTATACACAGCGGGAAACCGGAATTTGACCACCTTGCAGTATGAGCTGATGAAATTGTTATCCTCTGCAACCTCACAGGGTGGAACTGTCAACGTGGATTCATACAAAAATGTAACAAACATGGTTACTCCCGTATCCATTCGGGCAGCGATCACGGTTGTGACGGCCATGCCGATCGTTTTACTGTATCCGTTCTTGCAAAAATACTTTGTGACTGGACTAACCATTGGAGGGGTAAAAGAATGAAAAATGCAAATCAAAGCGAGCAATGCACGTTTAACAATCCGATTATGCCCGGGTTTTATCCAGATCCGTCCGTATGCCGGGTGGGTGAAGATTTTTATTTGGTGACATCGACATTTGCCTATTTTCCTGGCGTTCCGATCTTTCAGAGCCGTGATCTTGTAAATTGGAAACAGATTGGCAATGTGCTGGATCGCCCTTCGCAATTAAATCTTCAAGGAGCAGGCCATTCACAGGGGATATTCGCTCCAACGCTTCGGTATCATGAAGGCACCTTCTATATGATTACAACCAATGTATCACATGGCGGCAATTTTGTTGTAACCGCTACCGACCCGGCTGGGCCATGGTCTGATCCTTATTTTATCGAAGGCGCAGAAGGCATAGACCCCACGATTTTCTTCGATGATGGCAAAGCGTATTACCTCGGTACACGGCCTTGCTCGCAAGGGGTTCGTTATAACGGCAATTGGGAAGTTTGGCTGCGAGAGCTTGATCTGACCACCATGAAGCTGGTGGGCGATAGTCATGTGCTCTGGCGCGGGGCGATGGTGGATGTCATCTGGCCGGAAGGCCCACATCTGTATAAGATCGATGAATATTACTATTTATTGATTGCAGAGGGAGGCACAGGGCCAAACCATGCCGTGACCATTGCTCGCAGCAAAAGTTTGACCGAAGGATACGTCGGGAATCCGAATAATCCAATCATTACACATCGCCATTTGGGCAAGCGATACCCTGTTGTTAATGTGGGACATGCCGACTTGGTACAGGCTGCGAATGGTCGATGGTTTATGGTTATGCTTGCTTCGCGTCCGTATGGAGGGAATTATAGTAATCTCGGGCGGGAGACGTTCCTTGCTTCTGTCGTTTGGGAGGAAGGATGGCCTGTTGTCAATGAGGGCCGGGGAACCCTGGAGGAGCAGGGCACGTTGGATTTGAAGCCCGTTCCGGTAGAGCCGCAACTGCGTTTTGACCATTTTGACAGCGATCGTCTGGGCTTGCAATGGATGTTCCTGCGTAATCCTCAGGAAGACCTGTATTCATTAACCGAACGAAAAGGATACTTGAGACTGAAGCTGAAACCGCAAACATTGAAGGAGAAGGAGAATTCCAGCTTTGTCTGCCTGCGGCAGAGGCATATGGATTACGTGGCGGCTACAGTGATGGAATTTGTGCCCGGGAATGCAAACGAAACGGCTGGTCTTGTCGTCATTCAGAACGATCAGTATCACGTACGGATTGAGCGTGCTCTAGCAGAGAAACAGCAGGTGCTGCGCGTGGTGACCTGCATAGATGGTCAGGAGGCCAGCATTGCACAAGTCGTGCTGGATGACGATGCATCGCGAGTGTATATCAAAATGGCCGCATCAGGACAGCAACTGAGCTTTTACTATAGCATGGATGGAAGTCAGTACCATCTGGTTGCGGAACAGGTGGATACTAGCAGCTTGAGTACCGAGGTGGCCGGGGGCTTCGTTGGCTGCTGCATCGGAATGTTTGCCACCAGCAATGGCGAGCCATCCGATCAGGCAGCCGATTTTGACTGGTTTGAATATGGCTCCTTGTAGCGGAGCCAAGAAACATCCAGATGATCCCCATTTTGATGAAACCTAGACTTTGGATGATGAGAATAGCGGAAAAGCTCAAGCCTGCGGCTATAAGCCAATGGTTGAGCTTTTTCTGCCTTATGGATGTGGTTCATGTGCTACGCGTTTAATGATGTTAATGATCTTGCGCTGAGCATCCTTGGCTTCTGGAGTTGGATAGAGTACGAAGACATGATTCATTTTCGGATAAACGAAGGTTTGGTGATCAATCCCTTGGTCGGTAAGCATTTTATCGAGCCTTATGTTATCAGGAAACAAGCCCTCGTGGGTTCCGATAAAGATGCTGATCTTGCCCAGTCCAGCGAAGTCTCCATAGATCGGACTAATCAGCGGATCATCCAAAGGTTTATCAGCTGCCCATATCCGCCGAATGACATCGTATCCTTCTACAGCCAGCATGGGGTCTCTGGTCTCATAGTCGAATATAAGCGGGTTGTCCAGCACCATATCGACGCAAGGAGATAATAGAATGATGTCCTTGGGCTGAGGGAGAGAATGCATCTTCAGGTAATATGCGAAACTGAGTGAAATGTTGCCTCCAGCCGAATCACCCATAAGGGTTAATTGTGCGGGTGTGTGTATAGTTGCAATGATATCCCGGTACAGGTTCAAAAGTTTAGGATACGTATGCTGATAGTTGAAATGAGGCACTTTCGGATAGATGGGGGCAATCACTTTGGCATTCAGTGCTTGAGCCATGTTGTCCATGAACTTCCAATGAAAAGACAGAGGCTGGTGTGTATGTGCCCCGCCATGGATATATAGAATCACCCGTTGTTCAGGGGATCTCTGGTCATTGAGAGTAAATACCTGCATGTCTTCATAGGAACGATCCTTAATAGGAGAAGATAGTTTAACTTTACCTAACTGATAAGGCTTAATGTTCTCAACACCCATGTGTTCAAGGTGCTTTAATGTGTTTTCCTGTGTCAATAAATTTTTCTTGGTATCTAATGTTCCGATGTATTTTTCTAATAGATAACTTGCTACAGAGCGTCTTTTGTTATGTATATATATACTCATAAACGGATCACCCTTTCTGATCGAGATAAGATATGTGGAGGATATAAGTAGAGTATAAAGGTTGAAATATACTTCCAGGTCAAGTGCCGGTAAAGTGTAATTGTAGTTTCTGGCTCATCATGTATAGAATGCAGCTTATTCATTTATGTTATGATATTTGCATCTTCTAAAGTTCGATTGAAGGGGCATAGCGTATGAATCAGAGCATACAACAGTTTAAAGCGGATTTTTTCAAAGCATTGGCGCACCCGATGCGGATTCAGATTCTGGAGCTGCTGAGCGAAGGAGCGAAAAACGTGAATGAACTGCAAAGCATTCTGGGATCGGAAGGCTCTGCCGTTTCACAGCAGCTGGCTGTATTGCGCAGCAAAAATGTTGTACAGGGAGTGAAAGAAGGGACCACGGTCACTTACTCTCTGCGGGACCCTTTGATTAAAGACTTGCTGGTGGTCGCCAAACAGATTTTTGACAATCATCTGGTCGACGCCATTTCCATGCTGGAAGACATTCGAAAAGAGTCCTGACACAATAAACAAGAGTAACCGGAAGTAATGACGGGAGCTTCTTGTTTTTTTGTGTCAGGTTTCTGCTGGAGTGGTGCGTAATCCGATTGACAGGACGTGTACAGGGGAGTAGTCTTTTATTTATATTCAAATATTCAAATATATAAAGAAAAGAAGGTTATTGCACATGAAATGGATGGGGAGATATTCAGGATATGATGCTGCTGCTTTTCACAAGGATCTCGTATCGGGCCTGATTGTGGGAATCATTGCCATTCCACTGGGTATGGCGTTTGCCATCGCCTCCGGAGTTAAGCCCGAGTATGGCTTGTATACAACGATCATTGCGGGAATACTCATTTCCTTGCTGGGTGGGTCCAGATTCCAGATTGGCGGGCCAACGGGAGCATTCATTCCGATCCTCTTCGCAATTGTAATGCAGTATGGATACGAAAATCTGCTAATCGCCGGGATGATGGCCGGATTGATGCTTGTACTTATGGGCGTATTCAAGCTTGGGGCGTTAATCAAGTTTATTCCAAGACCTGTAACTATCGGTTTCACAGCCGGCATAGCCGTTATTATTTTTAGCGGACAGATTGCGAATTTCCTGGGACTAAGCGGGATTGAGAAGCACGAGGATTTTTGGTCCAATATGAAAGAAATCGGAATGCATATCTCAACCGTTAATCTATACAGTTTGCTGACAGCAGGCAGTTGTCTGGCTGTTCTTCTGCTTGTGCCCAGATTTGTACCAAAGTTGCCTGCCTCACTGGTCGGGCTGGTTCTTTCGACGATCGTCGCAGCGTTCTTTTTTGAAGGGCAGGTTGCTACGATCGGATCGTCCTTTGGTGCCATACCTAACTCCTTGCCTCAGTTCGATGTGCCGGAAATCACTTGGGAGCGGATAGTGAACTTGCTGCAACCCGCTTTTGTCATCGCTATGTTGGGCGGAATCGAATCGTTGTTATCTGCTGTTGTTGCTGATGGCATGACCGGAAGTCGTCATAACAGCAACCGGGAGCTAATCGGGCAGGGAATCGCCAATATGGTGACGCCGCTATTCGGAGGTATTCCGGCAACAGGTGCAATCGCGCGTACGGCAACGAATATCAAATCCGGCGCAGTATCGCCGTTGTCAGGCGTTATTCACGGTGTAGTGGTTTTGCTGGTACTTATTCTTTTTGCGCCATATGCGTCCCACATTCCTCTTGCCAGTATGGCTCCGGTCCTGATGCTGGTTGCCTGGAATATGAGTGAACGGAGATCGTTCATACAGGTCATGAAAACCAAAACGAGCGATTCACTCGTGTTGCTCATCACCTTTTTGCTTACCGTATTTACAAGTTTAACGACGGCTGTAGAGGTTGGATTGATTCTGGCTGTTCTTTTATTTGTAAAGCGGATGAGTGAGATGCTGAAGGTTGCCAAAGTGTTGCCCGATCCCGATCATAAACATGAGAAAGTCATGGCCCACATGGTTCGGGAAGGACATGACTGTCCGCAAATAAGCCTGTATACGATTGAAGGGCCACTTTTTTTCGGCGCAGCGGATAGGTTTGAGAAGTCGGTCATGGATTCGATCCATCGGCGACCGGGCACTCTGCTGTTGCGTATGAGTAAGGTGCCCTTTATGGATACGACAGGTGAATCTAATCTGGCCAGCGTTGTCAAACATATGGAGAGATCTGGCGGAAGGGTTCTGCTTTCAGGCATTCAGGTGCAACCTCTGGAAATGTTAAAGAGAACGGGATTGATTGAACGGATCAGTCCTGAGCATATGTTCGAGTATACAGGTGAGGCTATCAATTATGCATTACAGCAACTGGATGTTCAGACATGTAGGGGTTGCAAGCATTTTGCTTTTCGTGAATGTGCGGTGTTGTCGCGAGAGGATACCGTTGCTGAACGGAAAAGTTCACCTCGATATAATCTGGAAAATAAAACAAAAATAGACTATGTTATAGATTGAGCTTTAGCTCAATCACATCATTGATGGAGACAATTCATGGTTCAATCCAACGAGAGGGGCATTATGATGTTCAATCAACCGACCGCTTTACGTTCAGTGCTCAATCCAGCGTATTTGGAGTGGGTACTGAGCGAGCAGTATGACATCGGAACATGGGAAGAATGTTTGTTTTGGCTGCGAGGATTAAATGATACCTACCGGGTGCGCACGTCCAACGGTTTGTATATTTTGCGTGTCTATCGCACTGAAATTACGGAAGAAGATGTTCGTTATGAGCTGGCCTTATTGTCGGCATTGAAAGGTACTCTGAGTTCAACTGTACATACTGATATTGGAGAGTACATCGAGAAAAAGAATCATTCCGGATATACGATGCTGGATTCGGCAGAAGGCAAACGGGTGGCCGTGATGTTTCGCTACATCGATGGGACGGAGAATAACCTTGAAGATGAGGAGTCATGTTACGCTTTTGGTCAATCTGCCGCTGAATTACATAAGGCCATGGATCAGGTTGCTACGGAGCTGCCCAGATATGAGCTGGATACGAAGTTTCTGGTCGACGAGCCGCTGGAGCGAATCTTGAATTATGTCGGGAAAAGCAGTGAAGCAGCACTATTTCTGAATGCGTTTACACAAACGTTGAAAGAACGAATTGCTGCCTTATCCAGTCAAGGCCTGGACGTTGGACTGTGCCATGGCGATATGCATGGGAACAATAACGCTTTTCAGCAGGGGAAACAGTTTATCCATTACGACTTCGAGTGGGCGGCCCCCGGCTGGCGTGCCTATGATCTGGCTCAGGTGAAGGCTCGAAAGAGACAATCCGACGAGCGAAAAGCAGCATTGTGGGATGCGCTCATGGCGGGTTATCGTTCCGTTCGAAGCTTCTCCAAGCAGGATGAAGAGGCCGTTGATCTTTTCATCATCGCTCGCCGATTTTGGGTGATGGGTCTGGATGTTGCGTTTATTGAAAGTGATACGGGCGCACTAGATTATGGCTCCGACTGGTTAGGCAGCTTCATAGAGGAGTTCCGTGATACAGGATTGGTGTAGTGGTGATGCCAACAGCAACTTGTAGCCGTTATTGATTTCATAAGAAGAAGGCCTTCTGGATCATCTCAGAGGGCCTCTTATTTGTTCCTGATGAACCACTTCATGAGCTCTAACTCGATGATGAGGATGATGCGGCCGCAGCGGATGCGGCGGCGGTAGCTGCCATGGCGGCCTGTTGGGCAATAATAATGTTCGTGATACTAGTTGAGATGGTTGTGGTCAGAACACCGTTGCGCAGATCCTCTACATGTTGTATGGCTACCAGAGCAGACGAGAAAAGGAGCACTTCCTGCTTGTTGATTGACCAGGCACCGAAGCCCTTCTGGGTACGCAACCAGTCATACGTTTCCGCGACCTGATCCACTAACGTATCTCTTTCAGTGGGTAAGAGGGAAAGGATACCTAGAGAGGATAGGGTGTACGTTTTGTCCATTCGCAGATCCCTTTTACGGAACGCTTCATTCAAAGCCAATACACGAGAAGTAGACTCCAGTGTATCATCTCCAAGGACCAGAACCTGTGTTAAAGCCTGCACACTATTTCTTGAGGCGAACTCAGGTTTTAATTCGCTATATAGCTGTTCCATACGTGCCGCACCGGAATTCACATCGAGATCGGAGAGGGCAAGCATCGCGGAAAAAATGTAGTCGTCCTGCCCAGTGAGGAAGCGGTGTTCAGCCTTCATGCAGTCATAAAATGATTTAGCGCGTTCCACTGACTGCTGGAATTGGACAGGTTCCACCTGAGAAGCGATCTGATACGCTGCAACGACCAGATAATCGGAGGTGCGGAATTTGAACTGTTTCATCAGATCATAGACGAGAAGGGTGTTCGCTAACTTTGTTTCCTGATCTGTTGTAAGCGAGAGCATAGTGGCTATGTTAATAGCCGAATTCCCCCTGAATGCCGAGAAAAGACTCGTATTTTGCTTCATCAGCTCATGACATTGACGGATGGCATCGCCATCCGCTATTTTATTCTCCGCTGCGTAGAGCAGAGCGGCCAGACGATGCATCATTGCATGCTGCCACTTAAACGACTTTTTGATGATCTGGGTGTTGGAAACGAATAATTCGACCCGTGCTGCATGTGGCTGTTGCATAGGCAAACCTCCCTACTCATTATTATTTTGCAGAATCCTATTTCAAGATCAGATGACCTTCCCGTTTCAACAATGACTTGGATATGAGAACGAAATAGAAACTCCGAAAATCAGGCTGTTTCCAGGAAGCGCTATCGATTATTCCCCTTTATTACATCATTAGACATACCAGATGTATGGCTGCGATGATCCCCATGGGATAAATAAATGATCTGGAGTATGTATTCTTAAATCCATTACGAGGGTGCCTTTCGAAAAATAGGTGCAGTACTGCATGAATGATAAAAAATATATCCAGTACCCAGAACGTTATCATCTGATATGAGCTAAAAAGCAGTGTGAGTATGACGGTGTACAGTGGTAAGTGAACAAATGTGAAGCATTTGTAGGCTTTTTCATCTTCCATATCTTTTAGCACGATAAACAATTTCCACTCGGATCGTCTAATGGCATCCATTTCGTGAAGCAGGAATAAAGACAGGTTAAACAAAAATAAGACTAACAACAAGTCAGGCATGTCTTTTCTCCTTTTCCAATGCAATCTTTCCCTATCTTACTAAACCCAATCCTATTTAGCAAAATATGACGAAAAGGTTCACGCTCCGTTCATACGTTCTTGATATGCTCTCGAAAGAAAGCGTAAGGAATAGGTATTAAAAATATGCGGAGTGGTGGAGGTTGGTCATGTCATCGTCGATAAGGAATATTTTTGGGAAAGTGATGTTACTGGTGTTGTTAGGCATTACATTAGGGACAACGGGGTTAGGGACTATGGCGCCCGTATCGGCAGCGGTATCCAATCTGGAGTTAAATTCGGGTCAATTGGAGCAAGGAGCCGCAGCGAATCTGGATGATTCCGATCAGTTAACGGCGTTCATTGATGGGATTATGGATGTGCAGATGGGTTCTTTACAAATTCCGGGCGCAGTCATTTCGATTGTGAAGGATGGAAAGATTCTGCTCTCCAAAGGGTACGGACATTCGAACATCGAAGAAAATAAACCTGTTGATCCCAAAACCAGCTTATTTCGAATTGCTTCGACAACAAAGCTGTTTACATGGACCGCCGTGATGCAATTGGTTGAGGCGGGCAAGCTTGATCTTGATACAGACATCAACACCTATCTGAAAACGGTGAAAATACCGAAAACCTATGTGGAACCGATTACGTTGCGCCATCTCATGACCCATACCGCAGGCTTCGAGGAAGGCGGTGTAGGTTATCAGATCACTACCGATCCGGGGAACCTTCCCGTCTCTATTGCTGAAACGATGGCGAAACATATGCCTGCACGGGTTAAGCCACCAGGCGAGATGCTGTCGTATTCCAATTATGGCGCCTCACTCGCGGGGCTTATCGTCGAAGAAGTCAGCGGTATTGCCTACAATGACTATATACAGAAAAATATATTTGATCCGCTGGGCATGAATTATGCTACGGTAGAAGAGCCTGTTCCAGCCTCTTTAGAGCCTTATGCCGTCCTTGGATACGCTCGAGCCAATGGTGAATTTGTAACCAAGCGGCCAACGTTTGAGGGAGGATTCCGTCCTGCGGGATCAGGAAGCGTCTCGGCGAACGATATGGCTCATTTCATGATTGCCCATCTTCAAGACGGGCGATATGAAGATAAACAAATGCTCAAGCCGGAAACAGCCAAGCTCATGCATTCTCCGGCATTCCAGTTTGATGAACGTTTACCCGCCATGGATCTGGGCTTTTACGAGTTGAATATGAATGGACTGCGTGTGATCTCTCATGGAGGGGCCGATGAGCTGTTTAATACAGCGCTTTATCTTGTACCGGACAAAAAAGTGGGCATCTTTGTTTCCTATAGTGGAGGGGAAGGTGGAACGGCAGCAGAAGGGTTGGCGCAAGCCTTTTTTGACCGATACTATCCTGTACATGCAACTGAGCAGCCTAATGAAGCTTCTATCGAATTAGGGGAGTCTCTGGAAAAATATGCTGGCTCTTATCAATTTACACGCCGTAATCACACGAAGATCGATAAGTTTTTCAGTTTTCTGACTCAAATCAATGTTGAGGTTTCGGATAACCGGTTGTTTATTGGAAGTGGTGCAGATCGGCAAGTATATACTCCGATAGGCGTGAATTTATTCCAGGAGGTCGGAGGGACACATCAGATGGGGTTCCGCACCAATGCAGAGGGCAAGGTCACGTATCTATTTCTGGATATGTTAAACCCAATGCCGCTGGAACCTGCACCGTTAATGAACCAATCGAAGTTTTGGCTCCTCTTGCTCGGCGTTTCGGTCGTTCTGTTCATCACCGTATTGCCTGGATATGTTTATCGCAGACGCGAAACCAGAGCGATGCCAAAAGCACAGAAATGGGCAGTCCGGCTGTCGGCTATTACGTCAATATGGGGATTATTAACCCTGGGCGCAACGCTTATGGTGTTGAACATGAATCTGATTGATCGGCTTAGCCATATTCCACTATCTTTACGTCTCTATCTGTTTATGCCGATTATCCTTGTGGGGTTGACTGCGACCATACTCATCATGGGCGTCCTGGCATGGAAAAACCAATATTGGACGTTACTGAAGCGTGTGCACTATACGTTTGTAATGGTAGCAGCAGTGATCTTGAGTTTATTTTTCTATCATTGGAACCTGCTGGGATGGCATTTTGGTTGAAGACCTCCTCCCAGGTGGAAGAAACAAGATAGATATCGGAGGCATGCATTTGATATGACCAAAATCCTAGTTGTGGATGACGATGTGCATATTCGTGAGCTGATTACCTTGTTTTTGCGTAATGAAGGATTCGAGATTGTGGTAGCTAAGGACGGTGCGGAAGCACTGGAGATCGTGGGGAAATCCCCAATCGATCTGGTTATCCTTGATATTATGATGCCGCGATTGGATGGTTGGGAATTATGCAAGGAGATCCGGCGTATGGATCTGAATATGCCCCTTCTGATGGTTACGGTGAAAGGGGAATCGGCTCAGAAAGTGAAGGGATTTCAGCTGGGAACAGATGATTATTTGACAAAGCCCTTCGATCCGTTGGAACTTGTGATGAGAGTAAAAGCATTGCTGAAACGTTACCTGATTGTCTCTTCCCAGACCATTCAATTGGGAGGCATTATGCTGAATCGACGCAGCTTTCAAGTGGTTCGTGGAGATGAAACAATCAATTTGCCTTTAAAAGAGTTCGAATTGCTGTTCATGCTGGCAAACCAGCCTGGGCAGATATTTACCCGGGAACAGTTAATCATCAAGATCTGGGGAAGTGACTACGAAGGGGATGACCGGACGGTTGATGTTCACATTAAGCGACTAAGGGAAAAATTCGCTGGCGATGCACACCATTTTCAGATTGAAACGGCTCGCAGTCTGGGCTACCGGTTAGTCATCACATGATCAAAACCTTATATGTTCGTATTATATGCACGTTTCTGGTCGTCATTGTTTTCAGCTTGCTGACCTCTTTCTTCATGGGGATCTTCCTTTTCAAAAAAGAAGTAAACCATATCGGTCAGAATGACATGATTTCTGTAGGGGAGGAACTGATCCGTCTTTATGAGCAGACGCAACCGGAGGACAGGGATGCGTTCATCAAAAGTATGGTGAAAGTTTCCACCTATCCCATTCATCTATATGATGTTTCGGGTAACGTAACTTTTTATGACCTAGACCATACAGAGACCGTTGAAATCGCACCAGAAGCGGTTCAAATGGTGTTGCAGGGCCAGATTTATCGTTCGCCCGGAGAGGTGGAGCAGACGTTCATAGGTCTTCCTTTTCCATATAAAGGGGAACCACAAGCCATGTTTATGCAGTATTCTCCGCAGAACGAAAATATCATTAATCGGATGATCTTGCTGGTGTTATTGCTCGCACTGTTGATCGGAAGTCTTTGTATTCTGATTGCAGCAAGGTATTTGGTCAAACCGATCCAGGTGTTGACGCGGGCAACCAAACGGCTGGCGAAGGGTGATTTCAATGTGGAAATCCAAACCAAACGTGTGGACGAAATGGGAGCTTTGACGCAAAGTTTTAATGAAATGGCGAGTGAGCTTAAACAGTTGGAACAGATGAGACAGGATTTTGTTTCGAATGTATCTCACGAGATTCAAACGCCGCTGACCTCTATTTCCGGTTTTGCCATGGCGATGAAAAACAGCAGCCTTGTCGCTGAGGCTGATCGTAACTATTACCTCGATATCATTATTACGGAGAGTGGAAGACTATCCAGACTTAGTGATAATCTGCTGGAGCTTGCGTCTCTGGATTCCGATCATCATCCGTTTGATCCAATGACGTATAACCTCGATGAGCAAATCAGGCAAGTGGTGGTGACTTGCGAGCCTCAATGGTCAGCCAAGGGCATTCCAATTCATCTGGAATTGACAGAACCGATTCAAGTTACAGCGGATCGGGATCAGCTTAATCAGGTTTGGATGAATCTGCTGGGGAACAGCATCAAGTTTACACCAGCAGGCGGGAATATTCATATACGGACAAACCAGTCAGCAAATGGAATTCTCTTTACAATAACAGATACGGGCATTGGAATAGCGCCGGAGCAGCTTGATTATGTGTTTGATCGGTTTTATAAAACAGACCTGTCACGAAACCGCAGCATCAGTGGTAATGGTCTGGGCCTGGCCATCGTCAAAAAAATCGTGATGCTCCATCACGGAACCGTCGAAATGAGAAGTCAGGTGGGTGAAGGGACGACGGTGATAGTTCATTTGCCTTCAGGATGATTACAAAAACCAAATTCAGGGCTGCCAAAGATATTTTTTGGTAGCTCTTTTTTATGAATCTTTAGATTCGTTTATAATCACGAGTTATCGTCGTAGGATTGCGCAACAAATCTGGCAAAGCATACAGAACCTGCATACGTTCTAATGCACCTTCCATATTCCATTGCTGGCTTAACTGATACACTTTCTTCGTACAGATAGAAGGCAGTTTGCAACATGAAGTACATTGCAATAAGCTCATCTCGCGCTCATATGAGACATGGTCATGGATGCCATCGTCTGTGGTTGAAGAAATAATAAAAATGCGATTACCTACATAACGCTCCAGATCTTTTTCCTCAATTTCAATAAAAGCTTCGCCTTGTTCTATTAATGCTGCGACTGCAGATGGAGGTCTGAATCCATTGGCATGGTACAGTGTGTTTGTGAGACCTTGAGAGGCCATGACATAGAGTTTGCCGTCATTACCGTCGACAAGAACTGTGGCACTTTCGCCGGGTACGAATGCATCTTTGCACACATTCCACATGTATTCGGCCATAGCGTCATAGCGGATCAGCCAAAGTTCCGCTTCTTTTTCTTTGCCGAAAATGTGGCCCAAGGTCCGCAAGCGGCTATCCAATGTTTGCTCACGATCCAACACAATGGTTGGAGCAATGGTATTCATCTCATCCAGAGAGATGCCGTAGTAGTTGGCGACGAGAATAAGGTCGGGCTGCAGTTTACGAATCTCCTCAGGCTGGGGTGGAAAGCTGATTTTGGTTGTGTTTTTCAATGGGGCGGTATCGATGAATTGGCCTGATAGACACCTGGGACTGCCGACTGGAAACAAATTCAGGACGATTAAGTCACTTACGGTATTGCGATCCAGATATACAATACGTGATTTTTCCTTGGGGAGTTCCAACAGCCTACCTGTAGAGTCACGGAAAAGAATGTCCCTGTCGCTTTGCTTATACATCGCTGCATACTCTCGTGGGGGTAATCCGGTCTTTTGCCGAAACCGTCTGACAAAGTAATAATGATCATTGAATCCAACCTGATGGGCAATGGACTCAATGGTTTCTTCTGTCTGTAAAAGCAATTCCTTGGCCCGATTCAAACGAATCTCGGTTAAGTACTCAATCGGGGTTTTGTCTGTCAGTGAGCGGAACAGCTCATTGTATTGCCATAAGGAGACCCCGGATAAATCGGATAGCTCCTGCACTTTAATTTTCTCGGCGTAGTGTTCCTGCAAATAGATAAGAGTGCGTTTAACGGCATCTCTGGCATTTTCCAAAGATGGAGCTTTCGTATTCTGTTCAGAAAGAGACAGCATCAACATATGGAACATAGGTTGATAGGCATTGCTTTCTGCTTTGTTGATATAGGGGCGTTGACGAATCATATCTTGAATAATGGTGTGCACGCTGGAATAGGAACGATCGGATCGCAATGTACTTCCATCAAAGGCAGGACTTGTGTCGAACCAGACGGCCGCATCCTGAACTTTGATTACATGATAAGAAAACATATAGACGGCGAACGGCTCATGATCCTGCCTGGTTAGTACAATGTTGACTCCAGGTCGAATATAAAGACATTGTTCTTCGCTGGCAGTAAGGGTCTCTCCCCCCAGATCGAACCTGAAGTTTCCCGAAACGACAATGAGGAGACGGTGCTCTTGCGAAGGCATGATGCTGACGGGTTCCTCCATAAAATCAATCTCGCTAAGCGAGTAGATTTCATGTTCCTGATCTGTATGTAATAGAAGCTTCATGCCATAATCCCCTTACTAATTGATAATTATTCTCATGAAATAGCATAGTGTAAATACTGTCTTTTTTCAACCAATCGATAGGGGAGATAGAACATAACTTGGTGTTACTCCTGCTAAGTATTGTCTGAAAAGCCCTAGAATTGTCCATTGATGCGCCTATGCTGGATCGTTACTATAGGTAGAAGGTAGTGATAATGATTATCATTAAAACAGAGTGGATGGGGAGAATGTCATGTATAGTGTTAAACGATGGGGATGGTCTATTGGTGCGGTTCTGGTGCTGAGTATCGGCCTGAGTGCCTGTAGTAGCAATGAAGGTGCGTCGGTAAATGAGGGAACAACGCAACAGACAGCTGTCAAAGAAACTGAAGCTGCCGCCGAGAAACCGAAAACCAAAGAGTACGTGGATTATCTGGGACGTAAGGTAGAGATTCCTACGAATCCGCAAAGGATCGTTTATTATGATAACAAAACCTTTGGAGATATGCTGGTACTTGGAGCAGATGCGATTGGTCAGGATGGGCGGTTATTATCAGACACCATATACGAAGATCAGGTGAAGGACATTGAAGATCTTGGTGCGCCGCTGAACCTGGAGAAGCTGGTGGAGCTTCAGCCTGATCTGATCATCACAGGGCTTCATGCTCAAGGGGATGAATTGGACCAGATTGCTAAAGTGGCGCCAACCGTTGGTGTAGACGTGGATGCTCCGCTGGAGGAACGTTTGTCTGTGCTTGGTCTTCTAGTGAACAAGGAGAAAGAGGCTCAGCAATGGTTGGCTGATTATGAGGCCCAATCGGAGCAGGCGTGGAATGAGTTCAAAAAGAGTGCGAACATCGGTCCAGATGAGACGGCCACGGTATTTCTAAACGTAAACCGCAGTCTGTATGTGATGACAACAGGACTTGCTGGTGATCTATATTCACCCCATGGATTCAAGATTCCGGATGAGGTGAAGAAAGTGACCATTGATGAGAATTTGCCGTGGGCTCAGATATCACTCGAGAATCTTCCGTCGTTTGCGGGGGATCACGTATTTCTGATCGCTGCCGGAGCAGGACAAGATTCAGCGGAGAATGACGAGTTGATGAAGTCAGCCATATGGATGGATCTGCCCGCAGTGAAGAATGGTCATGTGTATGTAGTAGAGCAAAAGTGGAATAAACGCGATGCCTATACGATGCGTGAATTGTTGAATGAGCTGCCTGCCATTATGAAGAAGTAATAGTTAGGAATAAGTAGTAGCGTTGAGAGAGCCTCCTGTTGAAGGGGGTTCTTTTTGTTCCATCGTTCTACTCCTGCACAATTAGACCTCACTTCATCTAACTGCCATATTCATTAAGCGGTTATCCTATACCTATATGTGTAGTGAATCCGTTTCCTCACATTCCTTGTTGTATTTCTGCGGCACATCTCGTAGAATTTGGTGAAGCAATTCTGCAATGCGTTAATGTGAATGTGAAACTTAAAGATTACATCAGGAAGCTGTACACAAGAAAAGGGGAGAATCGTTTGGAATCAAAGCAACTATCTAGAGGGCTAAAGCCCCGCCATGTAGAGCTGATTGCACTCGGAGGTACGGATTGGCGTTGGATTGTTCATGGGATCGGCGAGTACGATTAAATGGGCAGGTCCTTCGGTGCTGTTGGCCTATTTGCTGGCCGGAATCATTATCTTTTTTGTCATGCGTATTATGGGGAAAATGTTGATTCAGGAGCCTGTCACCGGTTCCTTCGCCACATTTGCTCACAAATATATTAGTCCGCTTGCCGGGTTCCTGACGGCCATTGTTGCGATGATCATAATCGGAACCGGACTCATCTTCTTCGGCTGGGGGAATGGAGGATAACCAATTGGACTGTCAAATCTGTTTAGCCATGGCGGCTTCTTCCCCGGAGGGATCAAAGGTTTCCTCTTTGCACTATGTATTGTAACGGCAGCGTATCAGGGCGTTGAAATGGTCGGTATTACGGCAGGCGAAGCGGAGAATCCGAAGCATACGTTGCGTAAAGCGATCAAAAATATCGTGTGGCGTATTCTGATCTTTTACGTGGGAGCGATCTTTGTCATTGTGACATTGTACCCTTGGAATGAAGTGGGCGAGACGGGAAGCCCGTTTGTACTGACGTTTGCCAAAGTCGGCATCGTGGCTGCTGCGGGGATTATCAACTTTGTTGTACTGACGGCTGCGATGTCGGGATGTAACAGCAGGATCTATAGTGCTGGACGTATGCTTTACACGCTTGCGGAGAATGGACAGGCACCAGCCTTTTTCAAAAAGCTGTCCCAAGGTGGAGTTCCCCGCAACAGTATCGTGATCACCATTTCCTTGCTGCTGGTTGGGGTGGTATTGAACTACCTGATGCCGGACTCCAAACTGTTCCTGTACATCTACAGCGCAAGTGTTCTTCCGGGGATGGTCCCATGGTTCGCGCTAGCTTTGAGCCAGTTCAGGTTCAGAAAGCGTTGGGGCCATGAGATGGGAGATCATAACTTTAAGTCCAAATGGTTCCCGATCAGTAACTACATCATCATTGTATATCTGGCGCTTGTCATTATCGGTATGGCGTTCAACCCGGATACACGCTTAGGTGCTACGTTTATGGCAATCGTTTGATTGGATACGTGCATTCCTTGAATACATCGGACAACCTTCGGGAGATCCAGTGTCGTTCAGGGGATGCTTTTTTTATTTTCTCAGAATTTACGCTTGAATCTCCTGTTACTGGAGGTTTTAAGATAGGAGAGAGAAGAGCTGCTGTACGATATCATTCAAATTCATTTTGCGGCAGTAAGTGGATATTTTTTCTAGACAAGTTGTTATGGAAATCTGGCGAGCTCAGTTTAAATTCCACCCATCTCGGTTACAAAGGAAAGAGTGCAACTTTTATGAAAACAACTTCGATAAATAAAATTTAAAATTTACACAGTCTATATAAATTAAACTAAACATTTACACGAGAACGGAGAGGACAGAAATAACCTGAAAAAGCGGAGCGTTCGCCTTTATCCCTGGATTTTCCCCTTATAAAAAGCAGTTAAAAAAATCTGGGGATAACAGCGATTGGAAGGTTGTTCTGTCATCGTAGTGGCAAGTGTAAATATTCTTTAGTTCAATTTATATAGATAAATCGTGTAAATAACCAAGGAGGAATTGAACATGGCTAATCAAGACCAGCACACCATGCAAGATCCGACGACACAATATCCCAAGGCGACACCGGAGTGGAAACAGCAACAGGACGAGCCGGGGCTCCAACGTGAGATGACACCTGTTCCTGACGCGGGTGAGAAAAGCTATAAGGGCAGCGGACGTCTGACCGGACGCAAAGCAGTCGTAACCGGAGCAGACAGTGGAATCGGCCGGGCGGCAGCCATTGCGTTTGCCCGTGAAGGTGCAGATGTTGTTCTGGCTTATCTACCGGAAGAGGAAGCAGATGCTCAGGAAGTGGTTAAGCTGATCGAGGAAGCGGGGCGTAAAGCCATCACCATCCCAGGTGACCTGAAGGATGAGAAGTACTGCGAGGAACTCATTGAGTCTGCGGTAAAACAACTTGGCGGGATCGACATTCTGGCTAATGTGGCGGGCAAACAGCAGTTTGTCGAGCAGATCGCGGACCTGACCACCGAGCAATTCGATGCAACGTTCAAAACAAATGTCTATTCCATGTTCTGGCTCTGCAAAGCAGCTGTGAAACACATGAAACCGGGCAGCTCCATTATCAACACGTCTTCTATTCAGGCGTACAAGCCTTCGCCGATTCTGCTGGATTATGCCACAACTAAGGCTGCCATTAACACGTTCAGCAAAGCGCTGGCACAACAAGTCGGCAGTAAAGGCATCCGTGTTAATGTCGTTGCACCAGGCCCAGTATGGACCCCCCTTCAGGTTGTGGGTGGGCAGCCAGTGGAGAAGCTCGCTGATTTTGGCTCCAACACACCGCTTGGTCGTGCGGGACAACCTGCTGAGATGGCTCCTGCGTTTGTGTTCCTGGCGAGCCAGGAATCCAGTTATGTAAGCGGTGAAACACTGAACGCCAACGGCGGTACGGTGAGTCCATAATGCCCTGTGATTCTTCCTAGAAATATCGGTAGACAAAGAGGATACTGCCTCCAGATGATGGTGCAGTGTCCTCTTTTTTGTCGTAATACTCCTAGGGTGAAAATAAATATTTTAAAATCAAAAAATGAAAGCGTTCTTATTTTAAATGAAATCACTACATGGTAATATATTCAAGAATAAGCTCCCAGCTCTGAGAGTATGTTGCTTAAGGCTATTATTCTTATTCAGATGACCAAGCTATGCCTAGTATAGAAGGAGGAATTCTGGAATGACGAAGAAGGTACTAAAACTAGGTGAACCTGTCATAAGCACGTACACATCATATGGGACTTTAACTTCAATAATGAACGAAGATTTGTGGCCATGGATTTTCAATAACTTCATACAGGTCAGGTACGCACATGCATGGGGGATTTTTTCGTTTGATTCACATCAGTTTCTTCTTAGTACCTGTCCCGGCATTGCTTATCACAGCCTGCCCCAGGATATGGTGATAAAAAAATGGGGGAAATCGCTGCGGGATGTAATCACTGAATCAATAGACATGGGGTATTATTTATTCATCTATGCAGACCGCTACTATATTGCCAGTACAGACTTTTATCAAAGAGGACATCTCATGCATGAATTACTCGTGTATGGCTATGATCTGGAGCATAATTTGATATACATTGCTGACAATCTGGAGGATGGCAAGTTCATACAATCATCATGTTCGCTGGATGAGCTTGAGGAAGGTTACTGGACCATGTCGAGTGAGTACGACTTCTGGACGGAAATTCGATTTCTCAAGCCAAACCAGAATTTGAATTATGCGATTCACGTGGAGCAGATCATTTCGGGAATGGAGAATTATCTTAACTCGAGTGAAACGTTTGATCTGGTACGAGACCAAAAGTACGATTTTGGAATGCAGGCGATTAAACGAGTTTTCACTGACATTGAGAACGCAGCCCATGCCGGAGAAACGTTGGATATACGTGTTTTTCATCTCCTGTACGAGCATAAGATGATTATGGAATTGCGGTTGGCCTATTTAATGGAGAAAGGGCTCATTGATTCGGATGTGTCCTTTATGGAATGCAGCACCGACTTGAAACAGAACTACCTTACATTAAGAAATATTGCCCTGAAATACAACATCACTCGTGATGTACGTACACTTGGAAAAATAAGTGAGAAGTTGAAAGGGAATCTCACGAAAGAGAAAGAATTTATTACTTCTTTTATTGCCAGATTAAAAAAGGTCAAGGCTCTGGTCTGATACCATCATAGATGGAAACATAAGAGTCCCCTTTGGCTGTTACCAGCGCAGAAGGGGACTTGTGATAGGGTTGAATTAGGGCTTCAAAATGGCATAACTGCCCAGCGTTGATAATTGTGCTGTTTCCAGAAGAGCCTCATCCACTGCCGTGATTGCTTCACCTGCGGCCTTCATAAGATCATCTGAGTTCACAGGAGAAGCAAAGCGGAGAACGATCATTTTTTCTCCATTTTTCAGCTCAGCTTCGGTTTTAGTTTTATACTCCGTCAGCGAAGCGACTTCGAGATCATTTTGAACATAATAGTCATTAGCATCGCTCTCGCCTTTGAACAGATCAAGCTCGGAGTCGAGCCAATAATCCTTGTCCGCGACTGTCTTCTGACTTGCAGCCGTTTCATCGTTAGCATTGTACAGGAAATAAGGAATGCCGGAGTTGGTCAGGTTATTGGTGGCATCCACGTGTAACCACTCATTCCCGATTTTGACCTTGTTCCACGCATGAGGAACACCGCTGGATGCACCTGTTACGACGATGCTTTCCAATCCGGACAGATCGGAAAGCAGTTTGTAGACGGAAGCATAACTGGCACATACGCCGACACCTTTGACCAGAATTCCGTATGTGGTAAATGAGTCATTGAACTGCGGATCGACCGTTTTGAAATTATTCTGCTCCGCACTATCCAGGGCAGCATCATCATACTTGGCGTTATCGTTCAGATAATCGTAGATGGCTTTTCGTTTCTCGTCCTCGTTCATACCATCCTTGATGATCGAAGCAACAACCTCATTTGCTTTGGCAATAATCTCGTTCTGCTTTTTCTGAATGCCATCTGCCGATTCATTGTAATGGATCGAAAGGGTAAGTGTGCCATAATTGTATTCAAAACCTTCCACACCCAGAATCAATGGATTCTGATACATCACTTTCAGGACTGCATCCGAGAGTGTCGTGAAATTTTGGGCCTCGGGAAAAGCCTTTAACGAGATTTTGCCTTGTGCAGCAATCATGTTTTTGGCTAAAACCTCTTCCAATGCGGAATCCGCATTGATCAGTTCATCGCCTGTCACTGGCTCAGGAACCGTTTCCTGATTACCTTGCTCCACATTCTGCTGTGTATTGGATTTCTGCTCATCTACCAGGTTGTCTTCTTCAGCTTCAGGAGCTGGAGCAGGTGCTTCACTCGAAGTTTCATTGGAAGCCTCATCGGAAGCCTCGGTGGATACAGAGTCAGTTTTATCTTCTGAAGTTGCAGAATCGGTTGTGGACTCCGTGGATGGAGCTTCCACCGCCGGTGCTTCTGCTTCTGTTTCCGTTGCAGGCTCAGGCGCATCATGATTGTTGATGATGGTTGGCACATCAGGTGCAGGGACGTAAGGTGTGTCATTCTTCGGCTCTACGAGTCCGTTGCTGGAATCGGCTACGGTTTGCTGAGCAAGTTTGTCCAAATCTGCTTGAGTCACATTCTCTACGCGCACGTAGCTTTTCAGAGCTGTTCCTTTAATATGAAAAGGAATATTCGTTTCATTGAACTCTGAAATCTCTACGCTTTTGGTATCATAGACAATGGTTTCACGGGCTAGAGAGCCGTCATTGTACTCAACTGTTGTTTCCTGAGGAAGTACATCTATATTCTTTAATTTCTCCCTATACAATTGTTCTTTCAGAGATGTTGGTAACTGGGAAGCAAGCGGAGCTGTAGGGACACCTCTGCTAAAATTGGATTCTTTGCCTCCACCGATTGCAGTGACGTAATATTCTCCTCGTATACCATGGTTCTGATGAGTAGTTATCATTTCATTATAAGTGCCGAGCCCACCCTTTCCGTCTCTCAAAAAATCATTGAAAGACGTCTCTGTCGTTACCGCAATATCTAGAGGCAGACTATTACTGAAAGCGTCCTCTGCGCCAGTTAGAGGTACATTTGTATCAAAGTTGGTTAGGTCGGAACGTTTATAAATTTTATATTCAGTGGCACCTTCAACCTTGTCCCAGACCAATTTGAACCGTCTATCTTTGTCAATTTCGTATCTTAGGTTGGGTACAGGTAACTCTGACTTCACTGTAAATGGAATAATGATGGGTTGATCAAGCAGTGTTAGCTTCTCAGCATCCGGATCGTAATTCAGGCGAATGTAATAGATTGGGGCACCACCCCAAGAACTTTGATCCTTGTTCATCATGGAATCTGAACTTAAAACGCCCCATCCAAGAGGCTTAATGGAAACGTTGTTTCCATTGGTATCACGAAGGGCATATACATCGCTTGCTTTGAGTGCTTTAATATCGGTATGTACACTAATAATGTCACTAGCTGACAGGTTATTTTTACGTAAATCTGCTTTAAACTTGAACGTAAATTCTTCATCCTGAGCTACGTTGTACATCGGCATGATCGATTTATCCGATTCAGAGCCGTATTTCTGCTTCAAACTTAAAATGGTAGAACCTTCTACTACTTCTGTAGGATTATTCTCGGACGGACTGCTTTCCTGTTCATTACTCTGGCATCCAGCCAGTAACAGGGTGAGCGCAAACATAATGAAAAATAGACGTTTCATGATACACCGCTTTCTTGTTTTTCTAAGTTGCTCTAATGGCTACGTTTCTACACACCGAAAGATTATCAGATATGGTTAAAACCCATACTCGAACCTCTTAACGGCCAAACCTCCTATTAATTTCCTGATATCCTTTGCTAGTTTATGGTCATATTGACTCATTGTCAAGGTGAGAGGATAGGGTTTAAGTCCTGTAGAACAATAGAACAGTTGTAATACCGTAGCATGGGTTCCATGTTAAAATACAAGAGTTACTACATATTTATATATATAAGTGGATAATTTGAATAGACTGGGGTGGCGTATGAGAGCAGAACAGATTGTCAGAACCTTTTTTGAAGAGGTACGATCAGGTAGGAATCCTGATTATGCAAGCAGCGTGATGGCAGAACAAGTACTGGCCCATCAAGTGATATCTGAAGAAGAGGTCACGGTGACCCGAACACCTTCCGATTATGCGGATCATGTGCGAGAGATGATTGAAGCTTACGGGGAGTTTTCACTCGAAATCCAGGATTTGCTGACGCAAGGCGATAAAGTCTATGTGCGCTGGAGACAAACGGGTACCCATGTTGGCGAAGTGGACGGATACAGCCCAACCAACCTCCCGGTGATTGAAATTGCCAGTGCGGTATACCGAGTGGAAAACGAACGAATTGCAGAGTATTGGATACAGATCGACAGGTTTGGCATCGAAAAACAATTGGAACGTAATCGGAGCTGAGTTTCTCAGCTCTTTTTTAGTTTTCAGTTCTTTGTAAGCGTTCCCGTGTTATAATGAATCAAGTTGTATACAAGTTACCTAAAACGTTTTCTGTCTTTTGACTCCATAATCTGAAAGTGAGGTTCAGTGATGATTAAAGCAACGGAAGATAATCAATATGTTGAACTGACAAGCCCGACAAGCTTACCGAAGGCATCCGGATTCCTTTGGAATGAAAAGATGATGATTCATGTGAATTGCCGGGGATACGCTGTGGCTCAATTTATGCAGCCCGAACCTGCCAAATATTCGTATGCGCCCAACCTGGAAGCGAAGACATTTATGCAACCGGAGCAGCCATACTATGCCCACCATCCGGGACGTTTTATCTACATTAAAGATGAAGTAAGTGGCGAAATCTTCTCCTCCCCGTATGAACCGGTTCGCAAGCAGGCCGATCGTTATACGTTCGCTGTAGGTAAACACGATATTCATTGGAAAGTGGTCCAGGACGACATTTGCATCGAGATGTCCCTGTGTTTGCCAAAGGAAGATGTAATGGAGCTGTGGCGTGTGAAGGTGACCAATCTGTCTTCGAGAAAACGCAAGCTTAGTATCTATCCTTATTATACGGTCGGCTATATGTCCTGGATGAACCAATCCGGTTCATATGTGGAAGATTTGCAGGGCATTGTCTGTTCGGCGATTACGCCGTATCAGAAATATCAGGATTATAGCAAAATCAAAACCTACAGTGACAAAACCTACTTGCTTGCAGATCACAAACCGACCGCGTGGGAAGTGAATCATGAGAATTTTGAAGGCGAAGGCGGACTTCATAATCCTTCCGCCCTTCAGTTGGAGACACTGGCTGGTGGAGATGCGCGCTATGAGACACCTGTGGCTGCATTGCAGTACAGAGTAGAGCTGGAAGCTGGAACCGACCAAGAATACCGATTTATCTTTGGCCCAGCTCATGATGAGACAGAGATTGAGGGCATCCGTCAGCATTATTTTGTGAAGCAGAATGAGGATGGACAGGATGGTTTCATCGCATCCGAGCAGGAATATGCTGATTATATTGCGGAAGGGCAAGGAAACATCCAGATTGAGACACCGGACAACTGGCTGAACAACGTGGTGAATCACTGGCTGCCTCGCCAAATGTACTATCATGGCAAAACCAATCGTCTGACAACCGATCCGCAGACACGGAATTATTTGCAAGACAACATGGGCATGAGTTACATTCAGCCGCAGATTGCGCGAGCTGCATTCTTGACCGCTTTGTCTCAGCAGCATATAAGCGGCGCCATGCCAGACGGTATTATTTTGCACCCGGACGCAGAATTGAAATATATCAACCAGGTTCCTCATACCGATCATTGTATCTGGCTTCCGGTTTGTTTGAAGACCTATTTAGATGAAACGAATGACTATAGCATCCTGGAGGAACAGGTTCCTTTTACAGATAGTGAACAGAAGGTTTCCGTACTGGAACATATGAATCTCGCGATGCGCTGGCTGATTCATGATCGGGATGAGCGTGGACTGAACTATATTAACCAGGGTGACTGGTGTGATCCGATGAACATGGTCGGTTACAAAGGCAAAGGCGTGTCAGGTTGGCTGACGATTGCGACGGCTTATGCGTTCAAGGTGTGGGCGGATATTTGTGAACAGGCAGGGCATGCCGAGGTTGTAGAGGAATTCCGTCAGGAAGCCAATCAGACCAATGCGGTAGCGAATGAGTATTTGTGGGATGGTAACTGGTATGCGCGCGGAATTACGGATGATAATGTAGTGTTTGGAGTTAGCAAGGATCAGGAGGGGCGCATCTTTATCAATCCTCAGGGCTGGGCGCTGATGAGTGGTGCCGCTGATCAGGAGAAGCAGGAGAAGTTAATTCGTGCGGTAGAGGAGCAATTGGAGACGCCATATGGTGTCGAGAAGCTCGCGCCGTCTTTCACAGCGATGCGGGAAGATGTAGGCCGTGTCACACAGAAGCATCCGGGAAGTGCAGAGAATGGAGCAGTGTACAATCACGCGGCGGCTTTCTATATCTATGCGTTGTATCTGGTGGGTGAGAAGGAGAATGCCTATCGTCTGCTGCGTAAAATGATTCCGGGGCCCGATGCTGAGGATATTCTCCAGCGGGGTCAATTGCCAATATTTATTCCGAATTACTATCGGGGAGCATATCGGCAATTCCCGCGTACAGCCGGGCGCTCCAGTCATCTGTTTAACACCGGCACGGTGCCTTGGGTGTATCGTTGTCTGATCGACGGATTGTTTGGCTTGCAGGGTCACGCACAAGGGCTTCAGGTTCGTCCGCAGTTGCCAGAAGATTGGAACGAGGCATCGGTTACGCGCTTGTTCCGCGGGGCTGAGCTGAACGTGAACATGAAGAAGGATGCATCTGTCCAGACGATTGAAGTGTACGTTGATGGTCAACGGATTGAAGGTGATATCATCAAGAATATACAAGCCGGCGTGAAATATGAGGTGCTGGTGAAGCTGCCTTTGTAGAAAAGCGTACGGAGTAACTGCTGAACCGTGTACAGAGTTTTTAACAATCACGAAGTAAATTAAAAACTGCCTTTCCTTTATAGGAGGGGGCAGTTTTTGGTTTCGCTTGATCAGGAATCTCTCCATTCTTTGACTCTGTACCAATAGCTATAGATCTCCGAATAACCCAGCTTGGCATAAAGCTTTAACGCAGGTGCATTATTGGCTACAACCTGTAGAAAACTAGACGTAGCGCCCTGTTTTTTTGCCCAATGCAACAAATGAAGGATCATCTGTTCAGCAAGTCCCCTGTTGCGGAAGTCTGCGTCTGTAATGATGTCATACAATCCAATATAGCCACGTTCAATTACACCGAACCCACAAGCGACGACTTGCCCGTCGATCAACAGCGAGATGAAACCTACCTTTGTGCGGATGTTGTTCAACATTAGTTCCGTCGTTTCCGGTTGCAGATCATTCATCTGATTCAGTCGGCAAAAGTGATCCAGCCACGTTGTGGTCAACTGTTCGTCAATCTGTACAGCTTGGTGCACAGGCTCTTTGATATCATCCAGACTCCGAGTCTGGATACGAGTCAGATCTACAAGGGTATACCCTTTGTCCTGCAAAAGCAGGTCGAGATGATCTGGCTGAATAAACGGCGTAATCTTAAATATGGTATTTAACCGATTGGAAGCATAGATTCGCTCACATTCCTCAATTTTTTCATGCACATCCAGAGTTGAGTAGTGTATCGGTTGAATGGAGTTGGCGCGTTTGGTATATCCTTCGGCAAAACGTAGTACCCAGCCGTCATATAATAAGGTGGATAAGGGTTGCCAGTGGTTGAGCGATAATTCTTCAATGGTTTTGTGGTCTGTATCCGTTGTATGCGTCATATCTATCCTCCAATTTCACAATTTAATAATAATACAAATAAATGCATGAAAATACAACAAAAACAGTTATGTCGCTGAACAGTATGCATTAAAGCCGGAGATGGTATACAATTTGATTTGGTTGAATGAATTTATATATCTTTTACACATTAACGGAGAGGACAGAAATAACCTGAAGAAGCGAAGCTCAAAGCTTTCTGAAAGAAAGCTGCTTCGGAAGCAAAGCATATGCCTTGCCTTTATCCACGGATTTTTCCTTTTAAAAAAGGAATCAAAAAAATCTGGGGATAACAGCGATAAGAAGGTTGTTCTGTCATCGGAGTGCCAGAAGCGGAGCGCATTATGTTAACGATCGAGATGCAAGGCCATAGTATTCAATGTCATATTCAATACAGCAAACGTAAGAAGGTTTCCATCACGATGGATTTGCCTTACATGGTCACGATTAAAGCACCGAATGGTACCAGTGAAGACATGATCCGGCAACTTGCCTTGCAGCATGGAGATGTGATTTTGAAGAAATCCGCTCTGATGCAACGGGCGTTGGATGGCCCTCAAGCCAAAGAATACGAAGATGAGGGCAAGGGGAAGTTCCTGCTTTTTGGCAAGGAGCACGCACTGCATGAATTAATTCCTGTAGAGGGGAGTTCGGAAGAGGAGCTGCGAGCGAATCTGAAGAAGTTTTATTTTGCCGAATGTAAAAGGGTGATTGGTGAGCGCATCGGTCGATATCAGCAGGAGTTGAAAGTGAAGCCGAAGTCTGTAGACGTTGTAGAATCTCCCACCAAGTGGGGCAGTTGCAGTTGGGACAAAAAGCTTACGTTCAATTATCGCCTAGCCATGGCGCCATTGGAAGTGATTGATTATGTCATCATTCATGAATTGTGCCATATTCACCACATGAATCATGATCGTTCCTTCTGGCGGCGGATTGGCAGTATAATGCCGGATTACAAAACGAAAGAAGATTATCTGATGCGAAATGGTCGGGCCATGACACTGTAAATTTAGGCTGGCTTTAGCAAATATACCCGTACCACGAATGGGTGCAAGCCCCCGTGGTGGAAGGAGTCCAAGATGGCTGAGAGTAACCATTATTCTGTGCTGGTAGATGAATATATCTCGGAGTTTGCACCCGATGTACAGGTGAGATTGCAGGCGTTAAGACAGATTATTCGCGAGGCGGCTCCGAATGCCGAGGAGAAGATCAGTTACAAGATGCCCACGTATGTGCAGCATGGGAATTTGGTTCATTTTGCCGCATACCAGCATCATATTGGGTTTTACCCTGCACCCAGTGGAATTCTAGCGTTCAAGGAGGAACTTTCCATGTATAAAGGAGCGAAGGGATCAGTCCAGTTTCCACTGGATCAGCCACTGCCTGAGGATCTTATCCGCCGGATCGTGGAGTTTCGGGTGCAGGAAAACATGGAAAAAGCTCGGGAGAAGAAGTAGGGAATGGTGGATAAACACCTGTTAGCCTACTGAAGGGGAAGTGCAGATGAACAAAGCACTAATCGTGTTGGATGTGCAGTATGGGATTACATCATTGAAGGATTTCACAGCCCAGTTGGGTAAGATTGAAGCGGTTATCGCTGATTTTGAGCAGCAACATGAGCCAGTCATTTACATGAAACATGTGGATTTCGATCAGGAGGGTTCTTCACTGTTCTATAAGAATGCTGCGAATCTGGAGATTGTGGTGGATACCGGCCGGTATCCCGTTATGGAGAAAAGCAAACCAAGTGCCTTCAGCAATCCCGAGCTGAAAACGTGGCTGCATGAGCATCAGGTAGAACATGTATTCATCGTTGGATTCAACACGGAATATTGCTGTCTGTTTACGGCAATTACTGCGGAACACGAAGGGTTTAAGGTAACCCTGATTGAGGACGCAACAGGTTCCGTGAACACAGCGGAGACGTATGAGATGCCGGGTCTGGACATTCAGGATTTTGTCGGTTCGATTCTGAATTGGTCCAATTGTATTGAAGTTTTATATGTGGATGAGTATAAGGAAATGTATCGTATCTATATAAGTTGAACTAAAGATTATTTACACTGACACTACGATGACAGAATAACCTTCCAATCGCTGTTATCCCCGGATTTTCCCTTTTCTCAAGGGAAAATCCGGGGATAAAGGCGAACGCTTCGCTTTTTCAGGTTTTTTCTATCCTCTCCGTTAACGTGTAAATGATTAGTTCAACTTACATAGCATGGTTTACATGTGAAGCCAGAGATTTAAGTATGGTATAATAAGAGCAGATTAGACGTAAAATGCAAAGAGAGCCGTGCTGGTAACACGACTCCTCTGAGCAATAGCCGCTTTTAAGGGCGGTGGGTTTCAGTAACTGAGCACGATGAAATAGACCGCATACCTTTGCTACGGGGGCGGTCTATTTGTGTGTATTGGACAGAATAGCAACGATTAACTCGTTGAGTTGTGGTTGTATTAATAATAACTTCGGAGTTAATATCGTCAAGAGTTATTATATGTGATATAAAATAAATATTGAGGGATGTTCATAGATGATAAAATTTACTCTCGATGAGGTTCTCAAAGATAAAGGAATGACCATGTACGCCTTGGCTAAAAAATCCGGTGTGCGACCTAACACAATAGGTCAGTGGGTAACGGGTAATGGTGCTGAGGTCAAATCCATCACCATCGATACACTTGAACGAATTTGTCTTGCATTGGAATGTAAGCCAGGGGATATAATCAAAATGATTGATGAAAATTGATTAGTTGAACAATAGTTTAAGGCGTGTGAGAATTAAGTTTTGATATAAGTAATTCTGCAACCCTGTATCATTTGCTCTTTATGCTATCTGGAGGGAATACGATTATGATCAAGATTCATTTATCTCGTATAATGGGTGAGAAAAGAATTAACATTGCTGATTTATCCCGACTAACCGGATTACATAGAAATGGGATTGCCAAATTATATAATGAGGAAACTGATGGTGTGAAGTTCGATACACTGAACCGAATATGCGAGGCTTTGGATTGTGAGATTCAGGATATTATTGAGTTTATTAAGGATGAGAAGTGATCTTCAACGATTAGATTAAGGCCCTATACTTTTTTTGTAAAATGGACATGTAGACCGTTACCTTATCCAAGGGACGGTCTTTTTCTATGTATATACACATACTGATCTGCACCGATTGCAAACGTTACTCCCATTCAGCGATTTTTCAGGTAGAGCGATTATACTATTCCCGAATCCTGTATTGGCAAAGGAGTTTTGGCATGTCCAAGGTGATCCATAAGTCGCTTTATCTCATTCTGCTTGTTTTTGTTGGGCTGTTTATCGCCTCGTCCCTGTTTGTTCGAGCACAATATAATTACACATTGTACGGTGACAATCCCATTCTGGGCACGCAGCAGTGGATAATTTTCATACCTCTAATTGTTGTGCTGCTGGCATCCGGTTTTGGATTGTACCGTCTTTGCCTGAAGCTGAACAAGTACAGCCCGAAGGTTGTTGTTCCTTCGATATTACTCTGTTCTCTAGGCATTCAAATCGTAATTATATTCGTATTTCCACGAGTGCCCACCGATGATTCACAGACGGTGCTTTCACTTGCCATGAACATGCTCTACGATCAGGACTATTCCTCGTTCAAAACGGGTGGATATCTGCACATGTTCCCGTTTAATTTTTCTACCGTGTTATATCTAAAAACATTGTTATACCTGTTCCCGGATAACTATCTGGTGATTAAGCTATTCAATATTTTGTTTTCAACATTAACCACCTTTATGATTTATCTCATTTATAAGCAGTTGAATTACAAATCTACGGAGCGTGACTATGGGGTGCTGATTTTTGCGGCGACGTATCTGCCATCGCTGTTCTTGAACAACCTGATCTATAACGATGTAATTGCTACGGCATTTCTGACGTCTTGTCTATACTTTTTGATTCGGTTCGTGCGTGAAAAGTCGTGGAAAACCATCGTTATTGCTGCCATCCTGCTCGCGATAGGCAACTACTTCCGAAGTATTGGGGCTATTGTGCTGATTGCTGCGATTTTAACTATTCTGCTGAATATGCGAAGTATTGGTTACAAGAAAGTGATCGCCTCTATTGGTGTGCTGGCTATTTTGTTTAATGTTCCAAGCTGGACTCAAAATGCTGTCTTGAAGTCGACAGGGGCTGTAAGCGAACCTATTGGTGAAAATTCGGCACCCGTCTATATGTGGCTGAACATGGGGATTAATCTCGAACGAATCGGGTTCTGGGACAATATGGAGAGTTACCAAATCTATCAGAGACAGGCTCATTATAACAAGGCCGATAGTACAGAATTGTTTAAGCAGGAGATTGATACGAAGCTGTCTGAAGCGAGTATAAGTGACCTGGCGAAGATGTATTACAAAAAGATCATATGGACTTGGACCGAAGGCACCTATCAAATAGACCGCTACGGCATTGGAAATGAAAATCCTTCAGGTATGGGAAGAGGCTGGGCAGGTGGAATCGCAGGCTCCTACAGTTATACCAATGCAGTAACGGACTTGTTCCAGGGCGATTCAATTTACCGGAAGGGTTTGCTTTGGGTCGTTTATGTGATGAATTTCCTGATGTACTGTTTTATTTTCATACGCCTAATCGGTGGCATTCGAGGCAAGCGATATGATGAAGTTTCTCTGATTCTGGTTATTCTCGGTTTTATCGGCTTCTATATCCTGTGGGAGATTAAATCAAGGTATATCTACCCTGTCTATCCGCTGCTAGTGGTATTGTCGTACATGGGATTCAAAGATGCGTATCATTTCATGTTTCATCGAAAAAAAGAAAGGGAACGATTTTCCCTGAGAAAAGGGTGATCCGTATGCGAAAAAACAGTTACCTCACATCAGCTATGCTCTTGCTGTTGACCTGCACCGTCTTGCTCACTGGCTGCGACAACATTACTGCCCAGAACATTACCAATACCGGCTCTGCACAAGGTATGAATGGTGGCGGAATGATGGGTGGCGGTCCTGGCATGAACGGAGGAACACAGAGAGGTGGAGGAAATGGTATGGGTATGAATGGCCGTACCGGCGGTCCTGAAGCCATGCAGGGTATGATGAATGCTGACCTCACAGGGAGAGTGATCTCCGCCACAGATAGCACAGTCACGATCGCATTACTTGAGGTGCAGGACAATTCACCCACAGGTTCCAATAACGGAAGACAACTAGGCGCCTCCAGAGGAGGAAGCATGGATACCGATATGAAGGATACGGGCATTCAAATGAAATTGAACATAAGTAATGAAGTAAATATTACGAAAGGAATGGGCATGGATACCCCAGGTAATGACTCAAGCGCCAATTCCACCATTCAGGTATCTGATCTGAAAGAAGGAGATATCGTTATGGTTTGGTATAAGGACAACACCGAGGCTGTAGCACGGATGGTTGTTGTGCAATCCTAATCATACGAACGGTGAAATTCCACTGGTATGCCATGGATGTAGAGCAGAGCCTGGGCAGCTTAAGGGAGGAAATTCAGCCGTAGCAATGGAAGCAGAAGAAGAAGAAGACATCGTTTATGCAAGGGTATCGGGCAGAAGCGGGAGACACCTATGAGTTGGAGTCGATGTTCCCGGCGTGTCGCCGCTTTGCCAATCTGTACGGCTATGTACGTGTACTACGGTCTTCAGCAGAGCAGTGGGCGCATGAGCCGGAATGGATGACCGGATTAAGAACAAAGCTGGAGGAAGCGATGGCAGTAAAAGCAAAGCAGTTTGGTCAGGTGAATCTTCTCTAACTTTTAATGGAATTATTTCTATTCGTTTTAGAACACTAATTTATAAATTGCATACCCTATTACCAATATTACAATTAGAATTCCAGTGCCTTTCCACCCCAGTCCGCCAACTAAATCTGCGAAACTTCCGAATTGGGCACGATTTATACCATCACTAAACGTAATCATGGGTCTTCCTTTTAATTCTTCTTGTCTCAAACGTTCTCTTTTTTCTTCGGGTGTTTCTTCTCGAAAATTCATTAGACCACCCCTGAGATTTAATTTTTTTCGGTAAACAGAACCTATATTCAAAAAGAGCACAGATGATCCAGAGTAATTCAGGAACGTTTTGTGCTCTTTGCTGTATTCAAATGATGTACGACTTATGCTTCCAAGCTTAGGTCAAAATCAGGCTCACACATATAGTCGATCGGGTACAGATCATCTCTCGCCGAGATTAATGCACGGAGGTGCAGGTATACATTGTTGGGTTGTACCACAACACCACCAATACGATAGGGGGCAAGTTCGGCTACGACGAAAACATCCTCTGCATTATTACATTTGAAGATTACATTCTTCGGGTTACATACTTCCTCCATATAACTATACGTCATGACATGAAAGGAGCGCCCCTTCCAATTCGTCTGGATCACTCGATAGGATTGTGTGCGTACAAGATCAAGATAACGCTCCAGCGAGAAGGTATGCTCGAACTGGGTGATATACCCTTTTTTATCCACATCAATCGTAAATTCCACGTCATAGCTTTTTTGAAATTCTTCTTGGTACGTTCCCTTCATCATCTTCATCGTGTCAAAATATAATCCGAATTCGGGATCTACCACATAGGGAATCGCAATGAGCTCAGGGTTAACATGTTTGGTGATTTCACTGTTATTGGCAGTGCTGGTAATAAACTTGGATGGCTGAAGATCAATGGATCCAATCATTTTTCCAGCATAAGCAGGACTGCAGGTTATTCGCATAATTATCTCCTTTGTTGTTAATCAGTCATTAGACGAAGGAGAGGGATGAAAGTTTCGTCAGAATAAGGAAATAATTATGGGCTATGGATTTTCCTACTCATCGTGGGCTTTTTGGATTGAGTGGGTGGTAAATGATCGATTTCCAATCATCTTGTTCTTTTGATACAGTATTTATAGTAAATCCGGGAGGATACTCATCTTTGTTTAATTCATTAGGAGGCTCAAAATGTTATCCACTAAAGTGATTCAATATTGTCAGGACCAGGGCTGGTGGCATGAGGATGTCCCGGCTGAATACGAAGAAGCCTTGCGTAAATTAGGGATTGATTTACAGTCGGATTTTGCACAGTTTTATTTGCAAGCAGACGATGGGCCAACTTTTTATAGCAGGCATCAGGAAATCTATCAGATCTGTTGGATTATGGGAAACACGGTGTTTTTGGAAGACATGACGGTGGCTCAACTCACGTTGGGATTGCCTGAAGCCTACATACCGTTGGATAGCTTTGAAGGTGAGGGTGGATTCTTTTACAACCGACAAACGGGAGAGGTGGCTCTGGTGGAGCTTGGTGAGTCTATCGAACGTTTCCTGAGCGGTGAGAGTGCACCGCAGTGGACGAGCTTCAACCACTTTCTGGAATGGTATTTCGAGCTGGAGGATGAGGCTGTGGAATGAAGGAGCTGACACCGGAACATCCCGAGCTGGAGAGGAAGATTATTGAAACGGTGGAAGCAAACAATGTTCTGGATGAAATGCAGCAGCATGGGCAGCTCTTATCTATTATGATCAGGCATGGGGGAGGTTACCCGAGCCGAAGGCGGATTGGGAGAATTTTTTCGTATAAAAGCGGACATATGCAGATGGTCGGGTACCTGCATCCAAACAAAAATGACGAGCCCCAGGCTCGTCATTTTTGTTTCAGCCTTTTGCCATCAAGATCTGCAAAGGGCTATATTTCATTAAAGATTAGTCAGATATGTTACGCGTATAATATTCAATAATATCCTTACGCCGGATAATGCCGAGGAATACACGATCTACATCTACCACGGGCACAAAGTTTTGGTCTGCTGCCAACGTCAGCATATCCTCCATTTCAGCCTCGATGAAGACGCACTCATTATATACTCGGTTGTTAATCTCATGTACCTGAACCTGATCCATATTGTCGAATTCCAGTCCGGGTGTACTCCGCATCTTCCATAACAAATCACCTTCAGATAGCGTGGCAACATATTTTCCATCCTGGTCAATCACGGGAATGGCGGTATAATGCTGCGATTCAAGCTGCTCAATAGCATCTTTCATGGAAGCGGTAGACTTGATATAGGCCACTTCGGCTTTGGGGAGTAAAAAATAGCTGATTTCCATCATCAGGCTCCTTTTTCAGGCTTTTGCATAATTCGATGCAGACGCTTACGAACACAAGATCTAGAACTACTGGACTGTTTTGAACTATATCTTGTCTATTGAAAGAAGCTCCATGGATTTATGCAAAGGCTCTAGTCTGTAATCTCACTCTTCTTATTTAAACATATTATGTGAGCTTTCGGCTATTTTTAATGATAAATTCGTCAGATTTGTACCATTGTTTAATTGGCTCTGGAAATCTATAGTGTATATTAGAGGTGATGTGACCATGAAATCCAAACGTAAAATCATTTACGGACTGCTCCCCATCCTGTTTGCCGGTGGAATCGGAATGTACTTATACATGCAGAATAACAAAGCACAGGAACCGAAGCCAGAGACCACTGTAGATCAGTACATAGAGCATTTGCAAAAGAAAGAATTTGACCAATTGTATGGCCTGATGACGCCCGCTTCGCTGGATGAGTCAGGTATGAACCGTGATCAGTTTGTGGAGAAATATAACGCCATCTATTCGGGTATGGAGGTATCTGCGATCAAGGTAGAGTTGAAACCACAGGTAGCCGTACCAGCAACCGAAAGTGATCAAACACTGAACCCGGATACTTATGAAGTGGACTACAACCTGCAATTGACAACCTTTTTGGGTGAAGTAAACGAGACGCAGAAATTGAAGGTTGTTCGCCAGGAACTTGAGGATGGCAGTAAAAGTTGGCGGATCAACTGGCAGCCCTCCATGATTCTGACGGACATGATCAAGGGAAGTAAGGTGAGGGTAAGAACACTTTTCCCGGAACGTGGAGACATTGTTGATCGTGATGGGCTGCCTCTCGCCACCAAGGGAGACATATATGAATGGGGCATTGTACCTGAGAAACTGGGAGAGAACCCGGAGCAAATGATCGCCCGAATTGCCAAACATTATAATGTAACAGAGGATATGATTAACACTGCGCTTGCACAGAAATGGGTGAAGCCAGCGTATTTTGTCCCTATAGCTTCAACAGAGGATTCAAGGGTGCCTACAGAACTGGGTGGTGTGAAGGTCCAGTCTAAGGAGATTAGATATTATCCGCTTGGTGAGGCTGCTGCACATCTGATCGGCTACGTGCGCAAGGCCACCAAGGAAGATCTGGAGAAAGATAAGGGAGGCTATTACCGTGCGGAAGACTGGATCGGCAAAGCGGGGCTGGAGCAATCTATGGAGAAGCAGCTTCGTGGCGAACGAGGCGGCTTGATTGAGATCACAGATGAATCTGGCAACACTCGCTCAGAGCTCATCCGCAAAGATGCGGTAGACGGCCAGAATATTCAACTGACGATTAGCTCGGATACGCAGCGGAAGTTGTATAAAACGTTATCCAGTGGGGGTGACGCCGGGGCGATGGTGCTGATGAACCCGACAGATGGTAACTTGCTGGCCTTGGTTAGTGCGCCCGCTTATAACCCGAACAAAATGGTTACCGGGCTGACACAGGCAGAGTGGGATGCCTATTCGGCAGATGAGAAGTTGCCTTTTATCAACAGATTTACGAATCGATATGCGCCGGGTTCAACCTTCAAAGCAATTACGGCAGCAGCAGGACTAATGGAGAAGGTCACCACGGCAGACAAAACACATGATATCTCAGGTCTGCAATGGCGCAAGGATGATAGTTGGGGCGGTTACTATGTAAAACGTGTAAAAAGTCTTTCCCCTGTGAATATGGTCGATGCATTGGTCTACTCGGACAATATCTATTTTGCGAAGGAAGCCGTAGAGATGGGCAGCACCAAGTTTATTGATGGCATCCAGAAATTCGGGTTTGGTGATAACTTTGGGCTGGATGAACTCTATTTGAAACCAAGCCAGTATGCAAATGAAGCTCATCTCGATCTGGCTTCTGAGGTATTGCTTGCTGATACGTCCTATGGACAAGGAGAAATGTTGATGTCGCCCATTCATCTGGCGTCGTCCTTCACCCCTTTTATTAATGAAGGAAAAATGGTGAAGCCTGTGCTGATACAGGAAAAGGAAGCTGCTGAACCTGAAGTCGTGATCACGCCTGAAGTGGCGAATACGGTGAAGGATGCATTGGGCGAGGTCGTTTCCCGAGCGGGAGGAACGGCTCACTCTCTGAACTCACTCCCTGGAGGACTGGCTGCCAAGACCGGAACAGCCGAGCTGAAAGCCAAGAAGGGAGAGAAGGGGCAAGAAAACGGATTTTTCGTGGTGTTTGATACCGATTCGCCATCCTTCCTGTTATCCGCGGTCATTGAACAGGTAAACGGCCGTGGCGGCAGCCATTATGTCGTGGATAAACTGAAGCCTTTTCTAGAGAAGTTGGAAGTAAGGCAGTAATTCCCGATATAAGATGTAGCCATAATCATATGTAAAGCCCAGCCACCATTCATGTTTTCAATGGCGACTGGGCTTTTATTTCATTTTATCTTTATGGAATCGTTTTATTTTCGAGCGATCAGCATGAAACGTGCCGAGTTGGTACGAATCCCCTGTTCGCAGCATCGTTTTTTTTCATTATATACGTTCCTCCAATGTGAATAATGGATTTAAGCCAAATGTTGTTCATCATCGTTATAGTTCTATGTCGAGCAGGCTCAAAAAGGGCAGACGTATCCCGTGATAGCTGGCACGCGTTTTGACCCAGCCCGACGACTAATTACTTCGACGATTCGGAAGCAACATCCGTTTCACCTCACATTGTAGATTATCGTTATTATAATGAATTGACAGCGCATACGCGAGATGTTATTTTGAGGTGAAATCCATTCTATTCAATTGAGGTGATCGATGGTGGCTGTTCGTGCCAAGCAGATTTTTGTCAATTTGCCGGTTAAGGATTTGAAGAAGTCCGTTGAATTTTTTAAAAAAGTAGGGTTTGAATTCAATGCGAATTTTACTGACGAGTCTGCAACTTGCATGATCATTGGAGACAATATCTATGCGATGCTGCTGGTAGAGGATCGTTTTCAATCCTTTATTTCGAAAAAAATATCCAATTCAACGGACACGGCGGAAGTCATCGTAGCCTTGTCGGTGGAGAGTCGTGAACAGGTTGATGTGATTGTACAAGCTGCCTTGGATGCTGGCGGCAAACCATATAATGATCCTCAGGATCATGGGTTTATGTATGGGTGGAGTTTTCAGGACCCGGATGATCATCTATGGGAAGTTTCCTATATGGATCTAAGTAGCTTTCCTACGCAAGAATAGAATACGTTCGTCTGTGCCTTCCTATTTAATAGGGAGGCATTTTTGGCGTCCATTTATCTGAGTCATACACATTCACACATCCATTTCGATATGGAAATGAATAGGATAACGCATGCTTGTTAAAACGATCACAGGGAGATGACCATGACCCGTTCCAATGTGAAAAGTTATGGCTACCGTGTTGGCAAAAATCAATATATCGTGATTCAGATTCGTCAAACGGCCAAAGGACATGCAGACATAGGCAACGTGCTTGCAAGTAATGCAGTGAATATACAGGTCATGAAACAGAAGGGGCGCCGCTCTTCTCGCAAACCGTTAAGGTAGTCAAGTATATAAAGATAAGGGGATGATGTGATGAGTACTCGCAAAAATCATAAACATGCTAAACAGGTTAACCGGGTGGATGTAGATAAAAGCCGCCTAAAGTTTCAGGCGAGACAATCTGCCAAAGCTTCGGTGGGTCAGGGCGGCAATGCATTTGCGATCAATGCCAACGAACTTGGTAACATCCGGGTACGCGCAGGACAGCAATGATACAAGAACAGAGGTACCGAAATTTGGTATCTCTTTTTTTGGGGGACATACACAGTGTATATCACACGAACATATGGTGTATTTTACCTTTTTGCTATATGATAAGTGTCGATTCATGTTGGCGCTTTGTATTGAAGGATGCAATAGGCTGATGTACTAGAAAACAAAGTATACATACGTTCTTTTTGATGGAGGGATCAGGGTGTATTGTCACGTATGCGGGACCAAAAGCAGTCCGGGGGATAGCACATGTAGAAAATGTAAAACAAAACTGAAAGATGCAAGCTCCTCAGAGGAACAGATCTGGGCGGAAACAGCCGTGGGTTTGGAAAAAGGAACAGGGCAAACAGCCGAATCTTTATCCCGGCAGCAACAGCCCTCACCCATGCAGGACAAAACCAGCCAAGGCCGTGCATTTAGCTGGATCATTCCCTTGCTTCTGGCAGCGGTAATGGGGGCTCTGCTGACGTATTATTATAAGCAGGAGAGCGCTATAAATGCAGATGTAAAGGCGCTGCATCTGCAAGCAGAACAAGCTGCGCTGGACGGGAAATATAAAGAGGCTTTGCAGCTATTGGACACGGCTCTTACGAAGCGACCCAACGTTGATGCACTTATACAGGATCGCCAAATCACGGCGAAAGCGTTCAATTTGATGAATCAGTTGAATGAGGCTGCCACAAGTCTGAAAACAGGAAAACTCTCAGAAGGAGACAAATCCATTCAGGCAGTAGCGAAAGCGCTGAAAGAGCGAGAAGAGCCCGTTTTCACCAAAGTACGTGCCACATTAAGTAATAGAAAGGTTACACTGGCTGTACTGAAGGTGAAAAAAGAAATCGATAGTTTGACGACAGTAGAGGCACTGGCTGAGAAGCTGGATACGATATCGAATCTAAAGGGTAAGGAAGCCGAAGCAGTAGAAAAGCAAATTGTCGACAAGCTGGCAGGCGTTAGTTATAAGCAGGCGGAGCAGCAAGTCAAGAAAAAGGATTTTACAGCGGCATTGCAAACGGTCGATCAAGGGCTGTCTTATGCGCCGGAGGATGACAAACTGACAGCGTATCGTGAACGGGTCCTGAGTGAGAAGAAGAATTTTGAGAAAGCGGAAGCGGAACGGATTCAACTTGCCGAACAACAGGCAGCAGAAGAAGACCTGAAGAATAGAACGTCGGCAGTGAGCATTGTGAATGTCGAAGCAACGCTTGATATGTATGGTGACCTTTATATTAGCGGTTCAATCGTTAACAATGCGACACGGCCGATCTCCTCCGTCACCGTCGTGGTCGATATTTATGGTACAGACGGCACTTATCTGGGTCAGACTTATGTGGATGTGTATCCAAGCTGGCTTGAAGTGGGTGAAGAAGGTTTTTTTGAAACGTATTACTATGGTGTATACCAGGAAGCAGAAGTATCTGTTGTGAATGCAACGTGGTATCTGGAATAGGAGGATAGGTTGGAATGGCCAAACGAATATGGAGCACAATTATATCCAGTGCAATCATTATAGGAGCCGGAGCAGGAGGCGTGTTCTGGATTCACAATTATACAGCAGATCAGCTGCAGGCTGAGCCGAGATTGGCTGTTGTTACTGCGAAGGAAACGGAAACCGCAGCATCCAAACCGTCCTCCAAGACAGCCGTGAAGAAAACACGTAAACAGATTATTGAAGAGAGTCAGAAAAAAGTGGTTACGATCGAGAGCAGCAGCGGACTAGGCTCCGGTTTTCTCTATAACGACCAGGGAGATGTTGTAACCAATGCACATGTGGTAGAAGGTTCGAAGGAAGTGACGATACGTACCCTGAATCATGAGGAATATAAAGGAACAGTGATCGGAATCGGGGAAGAAACAGATGTTGCTGTCGTTCGAGTACCTGATCTAAAGAAGGTCAAACCGCTGGCTATAGCCAAATCCAAAGCCGAAACTGGAGATGAAATCTTGGCTCTGGGGAGCCCGCTGGGGTTGGAGAATACAGTAACCACAGGTATTATCAGCGGTGTTGGACGCAGCTTCGAAATTGCGCCTTACATTTACAGCAATCTGTATCAGATCTCGGCACCGATTACCCATGGCAACAGTGGCGGACCACTAATCAACGCAGAGACGGGCGAAGTACTCGGTGTTAATTCAGCCGTTGTGGAGCAGGAGGGAGGGATCGGGTTCAGTATCCCTATCACCAGTGTGCTGAAGCAGGTGCAAGCCTGGTCCAAGAAGCCATCCAGCACGACGGCGGTTCAGACGGCTGGTGGTAATGGGTCGGGATCGATCTCAGCCTCTGCGGAAGCAGAAGGGTTGGTGACCGAGTTTTACAACAGCCTGAATTTAAGTGACTATGTTACAGCCTATGCTTTGCTCGGCAGTGCATGGCAGAGCGGTACAAGTTATGCCAAGTTTCGTGAGGGTTACCTCGACACCAGTTATGTGACTATTGGAGAGGTCGCTTCTACAGATAAGGGCAATGACGAGATGGAAGTCACTGCAGTGATTACAGCCGATGAACGCAGGGATGGCGAATATGTAACGACGAAGTATAAGGTTACATATCAGGTTGCTTCTGAGAATGGTCAACTGAAAATACTGCATGGCAAAGGTAAGAAAATAAAATAAATCATCAAAGGAGAGCTGGCATCGTTACCACTTCTCCTTTTTGATTGCTTATATTGAATGGATCTGATAAAATACAGAACGAATGTTCAGTATGCATGGAACGGAGTGAACCGGATGATTATGAATAAAAAGCAACTTCAAACCGAGCAGACGAAGAAGAAACTGGCCGATGCCTCCAAAGCTCTTTTTGTACAAAAGGGATTTAAGGCGACATCGATTGAAGATATCGTTGCTGCGACGGGTAGCAGCAAGGGCAATATATATTATCATTTTAAGAGTAAAGAGGGTCTCTTTCTCTACTTGATTGATGAATGGGATCGGGAGTGGGAAGCGAATTGGGCGGCCAAAGAACATCTTTATCGAACTTCTACCGACAAGATTTACGGACTGGCTGAACAACTCGTCATGGATGACATGAATCACCCTTTGACCAAGGCAGCCGATGAGTTCTTCACCGGGGAAAAGAAAGAAAATGATATCGAGGAACGAATCGCCTTGATGTTTGAGCGGCATATTCAATTTAACAAACAAATGATAGAACAAGGGATTGAGAGCGGTGAGTTCAAAGCAGACAATGTAGATAATTTGGCACTGATATTGGAAAGTACCATTATTGGTCTTAGTCAGATGTCACGGGGGATGGAGCCTGATCAGGCTCTAGCGTTATACCGCCAGGCTGCCAGTGTATTCTTGCACGGGATTGCAAAAGATAAGGATTAAGCAACATTTTGACAACTACGGAGGATGGAATCATGGCATTACTTACACGGAACAGGGGCGCATTGCTGCTGTTAATGTTTAATATTTTTCTCGTTTTTACAGGTATTGGTCTGGTTGTTCCGATCATGCCTGCGTATATGGATCTACTTCATATCACGGGGTTCACGGTTGGTTTGCTGGTAGCGGCGTTCTCCTTCACCCAGTTTCTGTTCTCACCGCTTGCGGGTCGTTGGTCGGATACGTGGGGACGTAAGAAAATTATAGTTGGCGGCATGCTGATCTTTGCTGTATCGGAGTTTATGTTTGGTGCAGTTAATGCACCAGCGTTGCTCTTCGCAGCACGGATGCTTGGTGGTATTGGAGCAGCAATGATCTTCCCGGCGGTTATGGCATACACCGCGGATATTACGACAGAGGAAGAACGCGGCAAAGGTATGGGCTTGATCAATGCAGCCATTACAACCGGATTTATCATTGGTCCGGGAATTGGTGGATACATTGCGGACTTTGGGATTCGTATCCCATTCTACGCCGCAGGGGTTGCCGGTTTGCTGGCATCCATCATTACATTGATTATTTTGCCAGAATCCACACGAAGCACAGGAGAGCAGAGTAAACCTGTCGCTGGCGCAGCGAAGGTCAAAGCTCCGGGTATGGTATCCCAATTGCTGCGTTCGTACCGTGAGCCGTACTTTTTCAGTTTAATCATCGTATTTGTTATGGCCTTTGGTCTGGCTAACTATGAGACGGTTTTCTCACTCTTCGTGGATCACAAGTTCGGCTTCACGACGAAAGATATTGCGTTCATTATTACATTTGGTTCTATTGCTGGGGCGGTCGTACAAGTATCCCTGATCGGTTGGCTGTTGAATCGATTTGGTGAGAAGAAAGTCATCTCGGTCTGCCTGCTATTTGTAGCGGTATTTGTACTGTTGACCCTGTTTGTAAGTACGTATTGGATGATTCTTGTCGTAACGTTTATCGTCTTTCTTGGTATGGATATTTTGCGTCCGGCGATCAGTACACAGATGTCCAAGCTGGCACAGGAACAGCAGGGCTTTGTGGCCGGACTGAACTCGGCGTATACAAGTTTGGGGAATATCGCAGGTCCAATTGTCGCGGGAGCATTATTTGATGTGAATATTAACTATCCTTACGTTTCGGCAGCTGCCGTTCTGGCAATCTGTTTCCTGTTATCCCTGAGGGTACTCAGAGGGGGCAAAACAACGAAGCAACCGAAGGCTGAAATGTAATTTCATTTTGGAAAAGAAATGCATCAACACAAATGCATCCATACAAAAAAGTCGACTACACATGAAACATGTGCAGTCGACTTTTTTAATATTACGGTATTAACGGATTTCTCCATTCGTTTCAATCAGTTTTTGATACCAGTGGAAGCTTTGTTTGCGGATACGTCTTAATTCCTTGATATCGAATTCCTCACGATCCACGTAGATGAATCCATAACGTTTGCTTGATCCCTGATGTGTGCTAACCAGATCGATCGCAGACCAAGGGCAGAAGCCGAATACATCCACGCCGTCCGCAATCGCCAGTTGAATCTGTTCGATATGTTTATTGAAGAATTCAATACGATATGGATCGTTGACTACGTCGCCTTCCTCCAGCTTATCAAATGCACCCAGACCATTTTCCGTAACGATCAATGGCAGATGATAACGGGAGTAGATCTGACGCAGGGTAGAGCGGAAGCCCACCGGATCAATTTCCCATCCAAACTCAGTTTTTTGCAGATTCGGATTCACAGATCCTCTATAAGCACCCGGCTCGCCTACAATTTCATGCTGGTCTCCTGTGTGGGAGAAGTCATTACCATCGTTGAGACTTTCACCAACGGTCTGCGATGTATAGTAGTTGAATGCAATAAAGTCAGGGTTTCCTTGTGCCAGGATATCCATGTCTCCGTCTTCAATGACGGGAGTATATCCTTTTTCTTCGAGATAACTCCAGGCAATATGATTATAACGTCCGTATACCGCCATATCGAGATAGAGCCAGTTGCGAATGGCAGCATAGTTATCTGCTGCAAGTGTGTCTTCCGGTTTAGAGCTCGCCGGGTAGATTACACCGATATTGGGTGCTGGGCCAATTTTGGCTTCAGGCAGCATTTTATGACACAGTACCATGGCTTTGGCTTGAGCTACCAGCATGTGGTGATTTTGCTGATACAGTGTTTTTTGCGGATCAACAAGCGTTGTATCCAGTGTACCCAGAGAGCCGGGATGCAGGATCAGCATATTTTGTTCGTTGATGGTCAGCCAATATTTAACCCGGTCTCCATAGTTCTCATAAAGGGTTTTCGCATATTGTTCAAAGGCATCAATCGTTGCACGGTTGGACCAGCCGCCTTTTTCTTCAAGCGCATAAGGAAGATCAAAGTGATACATGGTCACAATGGGCTCGATGCCGTATTTAATTAACTCATTAATGAGGGAATCGTAAAAGGCGAGTCCCTTCGGATTCACTTCACCTGCTCCTTGCGGATAGATGCGTGTCCAGGCGATGGAGAAACGGTAGGCTTTGAAGCCCATTTCAGCCAGCAACGCGACATCTTCTTTGTACATATGATAGTGATCACTAGTAACTTTGAAGTCGGTTACGCCTTCCACATGGTTTCCCATATCAATGACAGAAGGGCCTTTGCCATCTTCATTCCAGGCTCCCTCGATCTGATAGGCGGAGGTTGAACCTCCCCAGAAGAAATCTTTGGGAAATGGTTTCAGTTGAGTATGCTTCATTGTTAGTTCCTCCTAAGTTGAATACGGTTGATATAAATTGGGTCAGACAACGAGAGTCAGCAGGATATCATTTTTCTGTACCTGTTCCTGAGTTGTTTCGAACACATCCACTTCCTGCTGCGTTAAAGTAACAATGACAGGGGTTACGGTTTCGTACCCGGCTTCCTTGATTTTATCGAGTTCAAACTGGATCAACAGATCGCCCTGTCTGACGATATCACCTTCCTGAACGACAGGAGAGAAGTGTTTTCCCTTCAGTGCCACCGTGTTGATGCCGATATGAATCAGAATCTCCGTACCTGCGTTAGTTGTTAAACCAATGGCATGTCCAGTTGGGAAGAGTGAAGTGACAACGCCATCTACGGGAGCGACAACTTCGCCAATCTCAGGGACAATCGCCAAACCTTTGCCCATAGCACCAGTCGAAAAAGCTGGATCGTTAATGGTACTCAGTGCTACGGTCTTACCTGTAAGTGGGCTATAAATTTGTTCCTTTTTGATTTCAGTTGTTTTGGTCTCAGGTACGACAGGAAGTTCTTCCGGTGTACTTTCAGCCGATGTGTTGGAGACAGATTCATTTTTCTCGGAAACTGTGTCTTTGGTTTTGCTTTCATAACCGAACATCACCGTTAATACCGCTGCTACAGCAAAGGAGCAGGCAATCGCAATCACGTAGACAAGCGTTGGTGTATAGACGGGAATGGCAAATATATTGTGGAACACATAAGCAGTCATTTTAACACCAAAGTGACCATTAATGGCACCGCCGATCGCACCTGCGATGACCACGATAGGAATCACTCGTTTATAACGCAGGATCAGACCGTATACGATTGGTTCAGTTACACCTGCAAGTAAACCGGTAAGGCTGGTCGAACCAGCAAGAGTTCGCAGGGTTTTGTTCTTTTTGGCTTTCAGGAAAATACCGAAGGCAACACCGATTTGTGCAAACACGGCTGCAGCAGCCATGGCTTCAATCGGATCGCCGCCAACCCCGATATTCTGTATCGTAATTGGAGTAAAGCCCCAGTGGAGTCCGAAGACAACCATGAAGGTCATGAATCCACCCAGCACAACCCCTGATAATATACCGCTGACGCCGATGAGCCAAGTTACGCCGGAAGAGATCCAGTCACCTACAGTGGTGCCGAATGGTCCAAAGGCCATTGCGGATAGAGGAACCATAATCATCAAAGCAATCATCGGTACCAGGAACAATTGCAGGTCTTTCAAAATGATCTTCTTGAGTAACTTATCCAGAACAGCGTAGATGCTGATCGAAATGAAGATCGGGAATACGCTGGCTGAATAATTCATCATGACAACCGGTATGCCCAAGAACGATACATCCGAGCCTTTATCCATCAGTCCAGTGAAGCTTGGTTCCATCAGAGCGGCACCAATCACACCGGCTACATAAGGATTGGCTTTCAGTTTCATACCCAGCGTGATGCCGAGGAAAATGGGCAAGAAATAAAATACAGCGTTGCCGGCAGCGGACAGAATCAGGTACGTGTCACTTGTATCGGACATCCATCCAAGCATGGTCAGGACGGTCAGCAAAGCTTTCAACATACCTGAGCCTGCCATAGCCGGGATTAACGGCGAGAAACTTCCGGAAATAATTTCAAAAACCTTGGATAATAGTGAGGTTTTTTCCCCTGTGGACTCAGCCGATGAGGAGGAATCTCCTCCGAAATCCCGGTTTTTCATGATCTCCGCATATACATGAGCCACATTGCTGCCAATAACGACCTGGAACTGTCCGCCACTTTCAACAACGGTAATGATACCGTCGTGTTTCTCCAGTGTTTCGCGTTCGGCCTTTTTCGAATCTTTCAGGTCGAATCTCAGCCGGGTTGCACAGTGGACAAGCCCGTTTATATTGGCTTCTCCGCCGACGAGGCGAACGATGTCATCCCCCATTTTTTTATGATCCATGTTCATTCTCCTTTGTGGTTAAGATTGCCTGAAAAAAAAATACCTAAACGAATGGCTATGATCATCGGAAAGATGACCTGCTGCCAATCATTTAGGTATCGCCTGCTTTACCAGTAACAATCCTTGTCGTTAAGTTGTGAGACCTACTATAAATGACGCCGAAATCGTTTGCAAGCTTTTTTTATTCAGTATCCAGCAGATCGTTACGGGAAGTGACACGTTGAATATGGATCGTCAAATACACCTTTTCATCAATGGACATAGCGCTTTCAAACTTGCCCTCAAGGTACTGATTGATCCGTTGTGTGCACTCAAAAGCCTTGCTATATTTGTCTTTCACTTGCTCATACAGGAAGTTGTCACCCGAAGCGAATTGCTCCTGTTCATTACTCAGCATTCTCTGTACAAAGTATTGCAAATGAGTAATAAACCGGGAATAATTAAATGAATTCTCATCCAAGACAATGTGGTAATGATTGGTGACAATGTTGAAAATATCATCAATGACTTCGGTAATTTCAACCGTTTGTTTCATTCCCTGAGCATCTTGACGGGCGTTCACAAAATGCATGGCAATAAAGCTGGCCTCATGTTCATCCATTTGGATACCGAATTGTTCCTGAATTAGCTTTACGGCATTCATACCAATCAGGAATTCCTTTTTGTAGAACTTCTTGATCTGCCACAAAAGGGAGTTCTTCAGCCCGACGGATTTGCGGTACCGGGTAATGGCAAACTGAATGTGATCGATCAATGATATATAGATATTATCACTAAAAATATCGCCCATTTCCTTTTTGGCGTGGCCCACAATTTCGTCCGCTAACTTCAAATATTCGACCGATGTTTCCCCAATTAGATCAATCAGTTTTTGCGGTATTTTATCCGATTTCAGCACAAAAGTTTTTTCAATTTTATCCTCATCCACGGGCTGCCCATTTTTCTTTTTGAAGCCCAGACCGTTGCCAATGACAACAAATTCGTGACCAACCTGGTTCTCTGCCCGGATGACATTGTTGTTAAAAATCTGACGGATGATCATATATGTTTCACCTCAATTGGTCGTAATAATAACAAAAAACCCAAACTAAGGCTTAATAGACAGCCTTGGTTTGGGTATCGCCTGCTTACCAGTAACAATCCCGAAGAAGATGCAGCTTCCTCTTTCAATTATGTCCACTATACCGCTTTCATAACAGAATAACAATACAATGATTTATGGAAATGGACGTAAAGACGTGGATTTTTGGTATAATAAGAATTGCTGGAAGTGAATTAGATGGGCTGGGTTGCATAATAAGTTACCGAGGACGGTCATTTTTAAGCATATACAGGATTATTGGAGTGATAACATGAGCAAAGCAAAAGGAAAAGGTGGCACCGGCCGTGGTACTGGCAAAAAAGGCTGGAACCGTTGGCAAGCCGCTGCTAACCGTGCGAAAAGTACCCCTAAGCCTTATAAAAGTAAAGGCACGAAGAAGAAGGACGACACCGAAACTTCAAGTGACAAGCCCGAGTAAGTGGGGCTCGACAATGACAGAGAAGAGAGCTGCCTGACTATCGGGTGGGTCTCTTTTTGTTTGGAAATATAAAAAAAATTGACAGCATTGTAGATATGGTAATAATATAAAGCTTACGCAAATTAGATGGTAGTGCTACTATTTGGAGAAAGGAGCATCAGCATGCCTGTTAATTTGGATGAAAATCCACTTGGACTGATTCTGTCACGGACGTATCTGGCATACAAAAAAACAACAACCAGAAATCTGAGTGAACAGGATATTACTCCGGAACAATTTGCAGTTCTGAATGAATTGAGTAAGGCTGGAAGCCATATATCACAGAAGAAGTTGGCTGAATTAACCGTTCGTGACCAGACAACTGTAGGCAAAATTATAGACAAATTGATTCGCAAAGGTCTGGTTACGAGAGAAGAAGATCCACAGGACCGCAGAGCGGTTTTGCTTTGTTTGACGGCGGAAGGACTGGAAATGAATAACGCTCTGACCCCAAAGGCAAAACAGCAAGAGCAAGAGGCACTTGCCGAATGTTCCCCTGCAGAGCTTGAAGCATTCATGAGCGTGATGAATCGGATCTATGACAAGATGAAATAAATTTTTTTGGCCTAATATGTGCATGTGCATATATATGTATTGCAATTATTTTAATTTTAACCATTGGGAGTCGTGAACGAATGAAAAGCTTCAAAGAGTTTCTTAAAGTGCCACAGACAAAAGTAGGTTTGGTTTTTGCATTGATTGTTCCATTGTTATTTGTTGTGATCTGGATGACGGGTTATCATCAGGCCACGGAGAGAGTAGATCAGCTTCAAGTTGCCCTGGTGAACGAAGATGGGATACAGGGGACAGAGGTGCAAGAGCAGATAGAGACGCTCGCGCCTTTCCATATAACTGTGCTGGATTCTGCCAAGGAAGCCGAGCAACAGATGAATGCAGGGAACTATGCGATGGTTATTGTTATTCCGCAAGGGTTCGCTAATCAGATTGCAGGCGAAACAGACGCGAGCTTGTCCTTTTATATCAATCAGGGAAATGCGGATGTAGCCAAATCCATTTTGGAACACGCGGCTACAGGAATCACTACACAAATGGGTCAACGGATTCTGGAGTCCAAGGTTCAAGTGACACTCAATAACGATCGTATCAACAATGAGGATTTAAGTACGGCAATTGGACAAGCGATGGCGAAGATGAATGAAGGGCCTGTGAAGGCCGAAATTAATAAAACGAACAGTGTCAGTGATTTTGCAACATCGATGCTGCCCATGATTCTGGGTTTTATCACCTACATTGCTGCGATGACCATGAACATTCAGTTCAATATTACGTCGAATATCATGAAGCGTAACCATTCCAAATGGGAAATCTTCTGGGGACGGCAAATGCTGTTATTGTGTATAGCTGTGATCGTTCCCCTAATTGTGGATATAGTAGCTCTCCAGTTAACGGATGTTGCGAGCTCCTTCGGCGCTTTGTACCTGTATCATGTGCTGGTGAGTCTGGCTTGTATCTGTTTTACACAAATGAGTTTTGCCCTGTTTGGCAATGCAGGCCCTCTATTTAATGTAGCCATGGTTCCGCTCCAGTTGATGACAGCAGGAAATATCATTCCAGCCGAGATGCTGGCGCCATTCTACCGTTATATTGGGAACTTTTTGCCCGCTTCCAATGGAGTACAGGGATTTATGCGTTTGATCTATAGTGGAGAAGCTGTGGGTGGATACATGGTTCATCTTCTGTTGATCGCGGTCATAACATGGGGAATTACGTTGCTGCGAGTGGGATTGCATCAAGAAGGAAGAGGGAAAATGAAGACGATGCCTTCGACAGCATCGGTGCAACATTAAAAGTTTGCTTCTATATATGATGTTATACCATATCAGGCAAAAGCGGTTCATGTAGGGTTTAACCTCATGGATCGCTTTTTACTATCTTGCAAACGAAATAGCCAGGGTTTAATAACATGAATGATCAGTTGAGTTTTACACTTCGTAAAAAGAAAGAATACATTCTGTCACCAATAGGCATAACAATGTGTCCAAGTAATATGTGAGATATGAGGAAAGAATTCCAGTGAAACAACATTAATTAAATTAATGTTGTAATTATTAATTCTGTGTGATATATTATTAATCCGGCCAAGAAAACACAAGATACACGGTGCGGCAAGCAAATGATTGAAGCTTCGAAAGAAACTTAAAAAAAGAGCTTGCAAAGTTGGTTCGGAAGTGATATGATATAAAAGTTGCCGAAGAGAACAACGACGGTAACGAAAATAAGTTTGATCTTTGAAAACTGAACAACGAGTGAGTAAACATTCTGCTTGCAGAATGAACGCGAAAGTTTGAGACAAGCCTTGGCTTGAATCGACTGGAGCACAAATGAGATTTTTAATCTCGTCAGATTCAAAATGAGCTTATCGCTCTTTTCAATACTTTATTGGAGAGTTTGATCCTGGCTCAGGACGAACGCTGGCGGCATGCCTAATACATGCAAGTCGAGCGGAGTGGATAGGAAGCTTGCTTCCTTGATACTTAGCGGCGGACGGGTGAGTAACACGTAGGCAACCTGCCCTCAAGCTTGGGACAACTACCGGAAACGGTAGCTAATACCGAATACTTGTTTTCTTCTCCTGAAGGAAACTGGAAAGACGGAGCAATCTGTCACTTGGGGATGGGCCTGCGGCGCATTAGCTAGTTGGTGAGGTAACGGCTCACCAAGGCGACGATGCGTAGCCGACCTGAGAGGGTGATCGGCCACACTGGGACTGAGACACGGCCCAGACTCCTACGGGAGGCAGCAGTAGGGAATCTTCCGCAATGGGCGAAAGCCTGACGGAGCAATGCCGCGTGAGTGATGAAGGTTTTCGGATCGTAAAGCTCTGTTGCCAGGGAAGAACGTCCTTGAGAGTAACTGCTCAAGGAGTGACGGTACCTGAGAAGAAAGCCCCGGCTAACTACGTGCCAGCAGCCGCGGTAATACGTAGGGGGCAAGCGTTGTCCGGAATTATTGGGCGTAAAGCGCGCGCAGGCGGTCATTTAAGTCTGGTGTTTAATCCCGGGGCTCAACCCCGGATCGCACTGGAAACTGGGTGACTTGAGTGCAGAAGAGGAGAGTGGAATTCCACGTGTAGCGGTGAAATGCGTAGATATGTGGAGGAACACCAGTGGCGAAGGCGACTCTCTGGGCTGTAACTGACGCTGAGGCGCGAAAGCGTGGGGAGCAAACAGGATTAGATACCCTGGTAGTCCACGCCGTAAACGATGAGTGCTAGGTGTTAGGGGTTTCGATACCCTTGGTGCCGAAGTTAACACATTAAGCACTCCGCCTGGGGAGTACGGTCGCAAGACTGAAACTCAAAGGAATTGACGGGGACCCGCACAAGCAGTGGAGTATGTGGTTTAATTCGAAGCAACGCGAAGAACCTTACCAGGTCTTGACATCCCTCTGATCGATGCAGAGATGTATCTTTCCTTCGGGACAGAGGAGACAGGTGGTGCATGGTTGTCGTCAGCTCGTGTCGTGAGATGTTGGGTTAAGTCCCGCAACGAGCGCAACCCTTATATTTAGTTGCCAGCACTTCGGGTGGGCACTCTAGATAGACTGCCGGTGACAAACCGGAGGAAGGTGGGGATGACGTCAAATCATCATGCCCCTTATGACCTGGGCTACACACGTACTACAATGGCCGGTACAACGGGCTGCGAAATCGCGAGATGGAGCGAATCCCAACAAAGCCGGTCTCAGTTCGGATTGCAGGCTGCAACTCGCCTGCATGAAGTCGGAATTGCTAGTAATCGCGGATCAGCATGCCGCGGTGAATACGTTCCCGGGTCTTGTACACACCGCCCGTCACACCACGAGAGTTTATAACACCCGAAGTCGGTGGGGTAACCGCAAGGAGCCAGCCGCCGAAGGTGGGATAGATGATTGGGGTGAAGTCGTAACAAGGTAGCCGTATCGGAAGGTGCGGCTGGATCACCTCCTTTCTATGGAGAATCGTTTCCCGAGTGGAAACATTCAAAACCAAGTCTTCAGGAAGCATGCTTCCGAAGCGAGCTTTACTTCGTAAAGCTTTTAACTCACTCGTTGCTCAGTTTTGAGAGCTCAAACTCTCAAACAGCTTGCTTTTGCATGGAGCTTGTTCTTTGAAAACTAGATATCGAAACGAAATTTTGCGATTTAGAACATTCCTTTAAACTGATCTTGTGTAAACAAGTGAAGTGTTTATAAGGTAGATTGCATGAGCGAGTGATCGAAATGGAGCGACTTTTGGCTTTGGACGTAGTCCAAAACAAGCGGAGCGACAGCTCGAACACGAGCGATATGGTTAAGCTACTAAGAGCACACGGAGGATGCCTAGGCGCTAGGAGCCGATGAAGGACGTGGCGAACAACGAAACTGCCTCGGGGAGCTGTAAGCAAGCTTTGATCCGGGGGTGTCCGAATGGGGAAACCCAGCTGGGGTAATTTCCAGTTACTCACAACTGAATACATAGGTTGTGCAGAGGCATACCAGGGGAACTGAAACATCTAAGTACCCTGAGGAAGAGAAAACAATAGTGATTCCGTCAGTAGCGGCGAGCGAACGCGGAGAAGCCCAAACCAGAGAGCTTGCTCTTTGGGGTTGTGGGACGTCTCACATGGAGTTACAAAGGAGCCGATTAAGCGAAGAGGTCTGGAAAGGCCCGCCAAAGAAGGTAAAAGCCCTGTAGTTGAAAGTCTGCTCTCTCCGAGACCAATCCCGAGTAGTGCGGGGCACGTGAAACCCCGTATGAATCCGGCAGGACCATCTGCCAAGGCTAAATACTTCCTAGCGACCGATAGTGAAGCAGTACCGTGAGGGAAAGGTGAAAAGCACCCCGGAAGGGGAGTGAAATAGAACCTGAAACCGTGTGCTTACAAAAAGTCAGAGCCCGTTTTAGGGGTGATGGCGTGCCTTTTGTAGAATGAACCGGCGAGTTACGTTCCCGTGCAAGGTTAAGGTGATGAGCCGGAGCCGCAGCGAAAGCGAGTCTGAATAGGGCGAGTTAGTACGTGGACGTAGACCCGAAACCGGGTGATCTACCCCTGTCCAGGGTGAAGGTGCGGTAACACGCACTGGAGGCCCGAACCCACGCATGTTGAAAAATGCGGGGATGAGGTGGGGGTAGCGGAGAAATTCCAATCGAACTCGGAGATAGCTGGTTCTCCCCGAAATAGCTTTAGGGCTAGCCTCGGAAAACAGAGTCGTGGAGGTAGAGCACTGATTGGGTGCGGGGCCCGCAAGGGTTACCAAGCTCAGTCAAACTCCGAATGCCATAGACTTACTTCCGGGAGTCAGACAGTGAGTGCTAAGATCCATTGTCAAAAGGGAAACAGCCCAGACCATCAGCTAAGGTCCCCAAGTGTGTGTTAAGTGGAAAAGGATGTGGAGTTGCCCAGACAACCAGGATGTTGGCTTAGAAGCAGCCACCATTGAAAGAGTGCGTAATAGCTCACTGGTCGAGTGACTCTGCGCCGAAAATGTAACGGGGCTAAACACACCACCGAAGCTATGGCTTGATGCTTTGCATCAGGGGTAGGGGAGCGTTGTATAAGGGTTGAAGGTGTACCGTAAGGAGCGCTGGACATTATACAAGTGAGAATGCCGGTATGAGTAACGAAAAGATCAGTGAGAATCTGATCCGCCGAAAGCCTAAGGGTTCCTGAGGAAGGCTCGTCCGCTCAGGGTAAGTCGGGACCTAAGGCGAGGCCGAAAGGCGTAGTCGAAGGACAACAGGTCGAAATTCCTGTACCACCGTAAGCCGTTATGAGCAATGGGGGGACGCAGCAGGGTAGTGACGCGGACTGATGGATGTCCGTCTAAGCAGTGAGGCTGATGTGTAGGCAAATCCGCACATCGATAAGGCTGGGCTGTGATGGGGAGCGAAAATTATAGTAGCGAAGGTCATGATCTCACACTGCCAAGAAAAGCCTCTAGCCAGGTGATGGTGCCCGTACCGCAAACCGACACAGGTAGGCGAGAAGAGTATTCTAAGGCGCGCGGAAGAACTCTCGTTAAGGAACTCGGCAAAATGACCCCGTAACTTCGGGAGAAGGGGTGCCCCGGTAGTGTGAATAGCACGAGGGGGCCGCAGTGAAAAGGCCCAAGCGACTGTTTAGCAAAAACACAGGTCTGTGCGAAGCCGTAAGGCGAAGTATACGGGCTGACGCCTGCCCGGTGCTGGAAGGTTAAGGGGAGTGGTTAGGAGCAATCCGAAGCTGTGAACCGAAGCCCCAGTAAACGGCGGCCGTAACTATAACGGTCCTAAGGTAGCGAAATTCCTTGTCAGGTAAATTCTGACCCGCACGAATGGCGTAACGACTTGGGCGCTGTCTCAACGAGAGATCCGGTGAAATTTTAATACCTGTGAAGATGCAGGTTACCCGCGACAAGACGGAAAGACCCCATGGAGCTTTACTGCAGCTTGATATTGAATTTGGGTACGATCTGTACAGGATAGGTGGGAGCCTTTGAAGCATGAGCGCCAGCTTGTGTGGAGGCACCGTTGGGATACCACCCTGATCGTATCTAGGTTCTAACCTGGTACCGTAATCCGGTACGGGGACAGTGTCAGGTGGGCAGTTTGACTGGGGCGGTCGCCTCCTAAAGAGTAACGGAGGCGCCCAAAGGTTCCCTCAGAATGGTTGGAAATCATTCGAAGAGTGCAAAGGCATAAGGGAGCTTGACTGCGAGACCTACAAGTCGAGCAGGGACGAAAGTCGGGCTTAGTGATCCGGTGGTACCGCATGGAAGGGCCATCGCTCAACGGATAAAAGCTACCCTGGGGATAACAGGCTTATCTCCCCCAAGAGTCCACATCGACGGGGAGGTTTGGCACCTCGATGTCGGCTCATCGCATCCTGGGGCTGAAGTAGGTCCCAAGGGTTGGGCTGTTCGCCCATTAAAGCGGTACGCGAGCTGGGTTCAGAACGTCGTGAGACAGTTCGGTCCCTATCTGTCGTGGGCGTAGGAAATTTGAGAGGAGCTGTCCTTAGTACGAGAGGACCGGGATGGACGTACCGCTGGTGTACCAGTTGTTCCGCCAGGAGCACCGCTGGGTAGCTATGTACGGAAGGGATAAGCGCTGAAAGCATCTAAGCGTGAAGCCCCCCTCAAGATGAGATTTCCCAGTATGTAAGACCCCTTGAAGACGACGAGGTAGATAGGCTGGGGGTGGAAGTGCAGCAATGCATGGAGCTGACCAGTACTAATCGGTCGAGGGCTTATCCAATATGCACGTTGTAAGACGCAAATTTCGTTTCGAATCTAGTTTTCAGAGAACAAATACTCTGAAATGTAAGCTACAAGCTATGCGTTTGGTGGCGATGGCGGAGGGGTTCCACACGTACCCATCCCGAACACGACCGTTAAGCCCTCTAGCGCCGATGGTACTTGGACCGCAGGGTCCTGGGAGAGTAGGACGCCGCCAAGCAAAGAATAGACACGATCGGTTAAATTCGATTGTGTCTATTTTTTTATTCCTTCGGATTATTACATTTTCTAGGAAGTAATGATAGAACATTGAAATCTAAAAACTCATTTTATACATAAAATACTGGTCTTCGAAGCCTTGAAGCTATGATACAATAGGTTAGGTCAATTATAGAAACGGAAACACCTATAAGTACGAGGAGGAACAGGAACACGATGAAATCAGCCCCGTTTATTGCCGTGGAGGGTCCAATCGGAGCGGGGAAAACAACGCTGGCAACGATGCTTTCCCATGAATTAAATCTTCCACTGGTTAAAGAAATTGTAGAAGAGAATCCTTTTCTGGCGTCTTTCTATCAGGATATCGATGAATGGAGCTTCCAGCTTGAAATGTTTTTTCTGTGCAATCGGTTTAAACAACTGGAAGATACCGGTGCTCATTATATTCAGCAGAACACACCTGTCATTTCGGACTACCATATCTATAAAAATATGATTTTTGCTGATCGTACCTTAAAGGGAACGAAACGGGACAAATATCGTCAAATCTATCATCTGTTAACAGATGATCTGCCGAAGCCCAATCTGGTGCTCTATATTGAAGCTGAACTCGATACGTTGATGTACCGCATTAACAAGCGTGGGCGCTCATTTGAGCAGGACATGGACCCGGCATATATGGAACAACTGATCGCCGATTACAAAACAGGCATGAACTATCTGGCGAATGGCTCAAATCCGCCAATAATTATTAAGGTCAATGCGGAGCAACTTGATTTTGTGGAGCATCCTGAACACTTCAGGGAGATTGTTAATCAGGTAAAGGAGTATATCATATGAATAACTATGGCATTCCAACGAATGCATTGATTACGGTAGCAGGTACGGTTGGGGTGGGTAAATCCACGTTAACGGCTGCGCTGGCGCAGCGTTTGAATTTCAAGACCTCGCTGGAGCAGGTCGATCACAATCCTTATTTGGAGAAGTTCTATCATGATTTCGAGCGTTGGAGCTTTCATTTGCAGATTTATTTCCTGGCAGAACGCTTCAAGGAACAGAAGAAGATTTTTGAACTGGGTGGGGGATTCGTACAGGATCGTTCTATCTATGAAGATACGGGCATATTTGCACAGATGCATGCGGATCAAGGAACCATGTCTGCTACAGATTTCGAGACATACAGCAGTTTGTTTGAAGCGATGGTGATGACACCATATTTTCCACATCCAGACGTGCTGATCTATCTGGAAGGCAGTCTGCCGTCGATTTTGAACCGAATTACTGAACGCGGACGTGAGATGGAAATTCAGACGGATCGCTCGTACTGGGAACACATGCATGAGCGTTATTCGGTATGGATTAATCAATTTACGGCTTGCCCCGTGCTGCGCCTGAATATTGATGAGTACGATGTGCATGACCCGGCATCGGTGGATGCCATTCTTTCGCAGATTGCTGCTGTCATTCAACCTTCCAAGGAAGCTCAAATGTAGAACGTGTATATATCTCAGGGTGTCATTAGACATGAGATAATTAAAGCAATTAATGAGATGTAAAGTTATCCCCTCTATGCCGACGAAAGGCTGATGGAGGGGATATTTTGCGTTATTTTATAATTGTAATAGGAGAATTCTCAAGTGGTTTTGTCGACTTCTGCTCTGTTAAGTAGTATAGGAACCAGACGGTATGTCTCTGTTCGTCTGTTGCTGCACGTCGAAACGTTTCCTAATGTAAGGGTCAGTGGCTTGATCTGCGACTTGTGCGTAGAACTCAACCGTATATTGCTCGTCTTTAAAAGCATAATGTATTTCCTAGGGTATTCGGACGGACAGTCTGGAGAGATTTAGATCGGAGGTTGCGTACCTGCTAACGAAACATAAATAGCCATAAATTTTTGAAGATGCTCTATTTCAGCTTGACGTATCTCCAGAATACGGGCTTTTTCCACTTCTGTGGGTGCCAATTCTGCCAGTTTGGCGTAACAGCTAATGGCTTAGGATTCCTATGGATATACTTGGGGATTCTCCACAGATGGCCTTGGAAATTTGCCAACAGCATATTGTCATTCCGATGATAGGGAACATAATGCATAGGGGAAATTCCTTTCAGACATGTCTAAACCAGATTATGTGGGTGTTGGATGGATGTTCTTTTTCTTAAATGGTGAGCATAACGAAACGAAATAAGTAGAAAGTTGTTGAATAAAAGGGAATTTTGTGGTTTCATAGGAAAGGTGAATTCTGGAAAAGAAGCATAAGCATGACTCAGGAGGGAAAGACAACGTGGAAGAGAAACAAGGAATCAAAATCGGCTTGCCAATCGTTGGTGGATTGATTGCAGCTATTGTCGGGGGCATCGTATGGGCAGCCATTGCTGCAATGACCGAATATGAGGTTGGGCTTATTGCCATTCTGATCGGGGCGCTCACAGGTTATGCTGTAGTACTGTTCTCCAACAAACGAATCGCGACGGTACATAAGATCATTGCAGTTATTTTTGCGCTTATCGGCATTTTGTTGGGTAAATATCTGACGGTGGTGTATTTTGCATCCGAATTGTTTGGTGATGTTGGCGTGATGGGATTGGTGTTTGATGGCGAGATGATCAGTGCATTTGTGGAAACCTTTACGGATTACTTCAGTGAACCGGTCGATCTATTATTCATTGCACTTGCGATCATTTCTGCATGGCAAATCCCGGGTCGGATGGCGAAGACCAGTCTGGCATCGGACGCCTCTTCATCAGATTACGCTCCAAGAGCCTAATCGATGGATAGGAGGGAGCAGAGGAACTGTGTAATACAGGTACTGCTTCCGTTAAAAAAGTACTCAGAGTGAATGACTCTAACGGCTCATTTACATTGCGGCTGAGATACGAGAAAAGGGACGTGACGCCTTAGGGCGTGCGTCCCTTTTTGTATAAATCGAGTAGTGTTGAATTTCTGGGGTGCCCAGCGTTATTACTATATAAGTTGAACTAATCATTTACACAGAAACGGAGAGGACAGAAAAAACCTGAAAAAGCGAAGCGTTCGCCTTTATCAGCGGATTTTCCCCTTGAGAAAAGGGAATCAAAAAAATCTGGGGATAACAGCGATTGGAAGGTTATTCTGTCATCGGAGTGTACGTGTGAATATATCTTTAGTTCAACTTATATAGAACAGAATAGAACATGGCAGAGCGGCGGATATCTATCTAATACGAGCATATTGCTTATATGGAGAGAGAGCACCCTTTTATAGCAAGAGACAGATCGATATGGTCCTATTCGTCTCCAGTTAATGCCTGATTGCGAGGGGAAGTGAATAATGAACATGTGGACCCAAAGTAGGACTGAATTAATGGTTTTGATCGGCAAATGCATCCATGGCATCCCGCATAAATACCGCCAATCCTTCGCCAAATTGGTCAATATTACGTGTGAACCGTTCGTCGTCTACGTACATCTGACCCAATCCCCTGAAGGCTTCGAGCGAATAGCTCCCTATATTGTTCAGGTAGTCATACCATTCCATGATTCCGGCTTGGGCTTGCTCAGATGCTGGCTCCGTGTGGCGAAGTGCTGCCAGGCGCGTGTAAATATCATTCATTTGGTCGGATAGATCTTTTTGTTCCTTTGTGGACTGGCTGTGTAGTTTGTGGTTCAACTGATCCACAGCTTGGTCTCCCCAGCGTTGGCGCGCTTCCTGTTCGTACGGATTTTGGCTAAAATCAAACCCTTCAAATTGTTCTTTGGCTGTCATTTTAATTGCTCCTCTCACGTGTAAAATGGTTTTATCAATGGTGGCAATCATTTGATCCAATCGCTGTCGTTTGTCTAGCAGAATACGGCGATGCATATTTAGGGCTTCCTCGGGATTGAAGGAGGGGTTGTTTATAATTTCTTTGATATCCTTCAGGGAGAAATCGAGTTCCTTGAAAAATAAGATCTGCTGCAGCTTCTCCAGATTGGTATCTGAATATAGTCGATATCCGGCAGAAGTCACTTCGTCCGGGGTTAATAGTCCGATCTCATCGTAGTGATGCAGTGTGCGCACACTGATCCCAACAAGATCGGTGACTTCTTTCACCTTCATGGCCATGATCGAAACCTCCTTACACCACCGATTGTACAGCGTCACGTTACGTGAGAGTCAACAGTTGAAAATGAAAAAAATAAGATGCGAGCATGTAAGCTGCATCTTGATTATGAATGGGGTAACTAGATCATTGTATCGATCAGTCACCCTTAGGGCGAACGAATAAGCTTCTATATTAAAGACATTGGTTGCAGCGCTACAGGGTCGATGTGAGGGTCTCCTCTGTTATGGAGAGGAGGCAGAGCGGTGTGATGGGGCTGCACCATGCATTCGGTGCAGCCCACGGGGCTGGCAGTGCAGGGAGAACAGGGCTACGCCTGCATCCCGCGCACCGCCGCAGCGAACTGCGCAGCCGCTGCGCGCACGTCGGCCGCGCCCGCGATGGCGGAGATGACGGCTACGCCGTCGGCTCCAGCCGCCATCACGGCGGCCGTGGTATCGGGCGTAATGCCGCCGATACCCACCACCGGAACTGCGATGCCTGCGGCGCGCAGTTCCAATAGCCCTGCGTGGGCCAGCACAGCGTGGGCATCCGCTTTGGATCGCGTCGGGTATATTGGCCCGACGCCAAGGTAGTCGGCGCCCGCCTGCACCGCACGGCGCGCCTCATCCACGGAGTGGGCGGATACGCCAAGCATCCGCCCGGCTCCAATGCGGGCGCGTACCAGCGCCGCGTCCGCATCATCCTGGCCGACATGCACGCCGTCGGCTTCCACCGCCACAGCCAGCTCCACATCATCGTTCACGATGAACGGGACCCCGTGCTGACTGCACACCTCGCGAAGCTGCATCGCAAGCGTGATGCGGGCTTCGCCTGTAAGGGCGCCAGTTCCCTTTTCGCGGAACTGGAACAGCGTGATGCCGCCAGCGATGGCCTGGCGCAACACCTCCACAGGGTCTTGCGTCGTATTCACGCTACCCATGACCAAATACACCTGCATCGCACGTCGTACCGCGTCTGCATCCCAAGGGCGCATCACTGCTCACCACGCTGTCTGCGCTGATAAGCAAAATGATTCGTCGGCCCATGTCCGGCCCCAATCCCCAGCTCATCTTCAATGGCTGCCTGAATGAATGCTCGCGCGGTCGTGACGGTAGCCAGAGCAGGAAGACCTTTGGCAAGTTCGGCTGTGATGGCTGCAGAATACGTGCATCCTGTTCCATGGGTATGGCGAGTCACGACACGAACATGCTCCAGATAATGAAAAGACTGTCCATCATAGAGCACATCCACAATCATACCACTTCCCTCAGCATGGCCTCCTTTGACCAAAGCATACGTCGAGCCCATCTGTACAATCCGTCTTGCGGCTTCTTCCCGTTGACTCAGATTCGTAATGGACATCCCGGTAAGCAGTTCCGCTTCCGGAATATTGGGTGTTGTGATCAGAGCATGCGGCAAAAGCTCCGTAACCAACGCCTGTACAGCTTCCTGCTGGAGCAGCGGGGCACCGCCTTTGGCAACCATAACCGGATCGATAACCAGATTAGACCAGTTGAATTGCTGCCACTTCTCAGCGACCAGCCGTATAATCTCGGTGCTGTAGAGCATGCCTGTCTTCACCGCCGTGGGCTGGAAATCCTCCCCGGTCGAATCCAACTGTTGAGCGATACCCTCGTAAGGGATGGGAAAAACACCCTGTACACCTGTTGTATTTTGGGCAGCAATTGCTGTAATGACGGTCATGCCATACACGCCGAGCTCCTGAAATGTTTTTAGGTCAGCCTGAATTCCGGCCCCGCCTCCATTATCCGAGCCTGCAATCGTTAACGCTTGAGCGATACTCATTGTACACCCCCGCTGATCTGGCGAAGTTGTGCCCGCTGCGCCAAGATGTCAGGTGTCACTTGAGCCAGTTGGTTCAACAATTCAATCTGGAAGCTGCCCGGCCCCTGATGGGCGGTATGCTCTGCCGCAATTTCTGCTGCCACGCCATAGAAAGCAAGTGCTTCAACAACGCTGCTGAGCAAATCGTCCCCCGATTCGGCTATGGCTACAAAAGCACCGATAACCGAGCTGAGCAGGCAGCCTGCACCAGTAACCTGAGTGAGCAGGGCATGTCCATTACTCGTGAGAGATGTGGTTTGTCCATCGGTAATGATATCTTCTCTTCCAGTGATAACCACAACACAGCCGAGTTTCTGCGCTGCTCGCTCCGCAATTCCGATCCGGTCACCCTCGCCGTGACCTGCATCCACACCTTTGATGCTCCAGCGCTCACCGATGACATTGGCGACTTCCGCCACATTGCCTCGCAGTACCGTGAGGCGAAGCTCACGAATGAGCATCTGGACGGTTTCCGTACGATACATGGTTGCGCCAGCTCCGACCGGATCGAGCACAACAGGTACGTTATTTGCATTGGCAGATTGACCCGCGAGTCGGATGGATTGAACCACCCTTTCATCCAGCGTGCCGATGTTCAGGACAACCGCCCCAGATATCTTGGCAACATCAGCAACTTCTTCATATGCGTAAGCCATAAATGGGGACGCACCAAGTGCGAGCAGGCCATTGGCTGTAAAGGGAGCAACGACCAGATTGGTGATGTTGTGTACCAGTGGATTTTGAGTGCGAACACGTTCCAGATAAGACATATAAGTTCCTCCTTTTTTGAAATTCGTATCAGCAGGCATTAGGATTTCGACATCCAGACCTTGATCTGCGAAGGCTCCTTTCTCCTGTGTAACCTAGAGATGGTATGTACTGCATTTGGGTACCAGGAGCATAATGGACCGTTTGTCTCTAACATCTGCAAAAGAAATACAAAAAGACCCACCCATTTCCGGAGAAATGAGTGGGTCTGTAAGTTATATCCGTCGTTGATCTTCTCAACAAAATGAGAAAACCCCGCTTACTTAAAAGGCCGCTCCACTTCCCTCCGCTGGTATGATCCAGATCAGGTTCAAAGGGTCCGAATCGTTCAATTCGTCTCAGCCGTAAGGCTCCCCTAGTGCAAATGTTCAAAATATGCAGTTGTGTATTCAGCATATATCACATGGATGTGAACTGTAAAGAGGGAATCACCGCTTGGGAACCATAACGAGAACTCTCGCATTTGTTAGAAAATTAGAAAGGAAATTTACCTCGGCTCCCTAACCCGATATAATAGTGGTGGCGCATATTGGCCGGATCACAAATGCGGGTGGGACTGTTCTCCCTCCCAAGCAGAATGGGGACCCTGAGTTGAAAACGTTCAAGAAAGTATATATTGAGATCACAAGTATATGTAATCTGGCATGCAGTTTCTGTCCGCAGACCAAACGAGCTAAAAATTTCATTGACCCTGAAGTCTTCAACAATATATTGGATCAGATTAAACCCCATACCAAACATATTTATTTGCACGTCAAAGGTGAACCATTGCTTCATCCCAAAATTGATCTGTTACTGGATTCAGCGCATGAAAAAGGGTTCAAGGTCAATATTACGACCAATGGCACGTTATTGCCCAAGACCCAACATAAATTGCTCGGCAAGCCGGCACTGCGCCAGATGAACTTCTCCTTACACAGCTTTGATGGGCATGAAGGTTCAACAGATCGTGAGGGCTATTTGGGCAACGTATTGTCTTTTGTCCGTGAAGCCGTGAAGCACAATGTCATTATTTCATTCCGACTCTGGAATCTGACACAGGATAACTTTACAAATGCCCAGATGAGCCGAAACCGGGAAACGCTTGAAGTCCTTGAACGGGAGTTCAACCTGGATTTCCGCATTGAGGAAAAGGTGGTACCGGGCAGTGGTGTCAAGATTGCTCCAAATGTGTACCTGAATCAGGATCATGAATTTCAGTGGCCGAGTCTGGATGCCCCCGAAGATGACGGCAAGGGCTTCTGTCACGCGCTTCGCAGTCAGGCGGCAGTGCTTGTGGATGGAACGGTCGTTCCATGCTGTCTTGATGGTGAGGGGGTAATTAACCTGGGCAACGTTCACGAGAAGTCTTTCTCGGAGATTGTGGACGGCGAAAGAGCCAACAATCTGTTCTATGGTTTCTCCAAACGGGAAGCGGTGGAGGAATTATGTCGGAAATGCGGATATCGCCAGCGGTTTGGAGCCTAAGCATCTTACCTCAGTCAGCCTGAAGCGATTCAAGATCACACATTTGGAGACAGATGTAGTGGTCTTTCTTTATTATAGGGAATTAAAGCTAGGGGTACCGCACGTTACAAATTAGCATACCTGAGGTTGATATCAGCATATTGATCCAGGGACATGGGTTGCAAAAATGCCGATATGACAGGGATTTTGCTGTGTCATTATACATCTGACCTAATGATTATTCTTGTTACCTTCCTTATTTGGTAGGATTAGGTTGTGGTTCTCCAGCGTGCACCTTTGGTGAACTTCCAGTACAAGCCCAGGCTTGTACACAACCAAAAAACGAGAGAATAAGGGAGGAAATGAAGTTATGAAAAAAATGTTGACATTGTTGCTGTCCGCTGGTCTGGTTGCTTCCATATTTGGTGCAGTTCCGGCTGCGGCTGCGCCTACGGTTGTAAACTCAACGATTGTTGTACCAAAGGGCACCACCTATGACGGTAAAGGGCAAACCTATGTAGCCAATCCTTCCACACTGGGCGACGGATCTCAGGCAGAGGGTCAGAAGCCAGTCTTCCGACTGGAGGCAGGGGCCACGCTCAAAAACGTAAATATCGGATCACCTGCTGCCGATGGTGTTCATTGTTATGGCAGCTGTAATATATCGAATGTAGTCTGGCAGGATGTCGGTGAGGATGCATTGACATTGAAGTCGGCCGGAACGGTCAACATTACTGGTGGCGCAGCCTACAAGGCATATGATAAAGTGTTCCAGACGAATGCAGCCGGGACGATTAACATTAAAAATTTCCGTGCAGATGATATCGGCAAGCTGGTGCGTCAAAATGGTGGAACTTCCTTCGCGGTTAACATGACGCTGGATAACTCCAACATTTCCAATGTGAAAGATGCGATTATGCGTACAGACAGCAGTACATCACAAGGGAAAATTACGAATACCCGCTATTCCAAAGTACCAACCCTTTTCAAGGGCTTTGCTTCAGGGAAAACGAGCCAATCCGGGAACACTCAATATTAAAAACGATAATACCTTGAAATACGAGTGAAGGCTTGTACGGATAAGGTGCTATCTTACATCGTGAAGTATGTCAAGAAGGCATCCAGGGGGATGCCTTTTCCTATGCCAACTTTGGATTTTCGTAGAGAGCATTGCCACAAATACCCATGTGTTGTACATTAGAAGCAATGAAATAAGTGAACCGGGAGCTCAATGAAGTTGGGCTGAGAGAGCGGCCTTGTGCCGCTGACCGTAGATCTGATCTGGGTAATGCCAGCGTAGAGAACATGAATTTGCGATGTACAATGTGCAATGGTAAGGGTGAGGAATAGACGATGAATGCCAGATTTCTTGGGTGCAGAGGGACTTTTTCTGATGTGACAAGGATGAGGTCGTTGGTCTCTTCTTTCTCTGCACATGCCGGATGCGCAGCATCGTAACCATTGTAAACTGTGCGTATGGCCTGCCTGGGAACCGGGGAGGCTTTTTTGTTATTTTTATAACCTTAGGGAAACAAGGAAGGAGTAGAGAACATGTCAACAGCAGTAGGCAGCAACAGATTGAAGTTAACTGATATTCTGGTAACGATTGTGATTGCAGTGGTATTCGGGGTCATCTACAAAATATGGGGACCTACATATGATCTGATGAAGCCATTCGGCGTGCATGCGGAGCAGATGATTTACGGCATGTGGTTTATGGCGGGAACCTTCGCCTATGTCATTATTCGGAAGCCGGGTGTAGCCATTCTGGCTGAAGTTGCGGCGTCAACAGTGAGTGCTTTTCTCGGAAGTGAATGGGGCATGTCTACACTGGTATATGGATTGTTGCAAGGGCTCGGAGCGGAGATTTTCTTCGCCGCATTTCTGTATCGGAAAAGCAATCTGTTCGTCACCTGCCTGGCGGCGATTGGGGCTGCGGCAGCTTCGCTTCTGCTGGATTATCAGTACGGATATATCGATTCTCTCTCGGCGTGGAACTACACGCTCTTTATCGGTTTCCGCTTCATCGGCAGTATTCTGATTGCGGGAGTATTCGCCTATTCTCTTGCCAAAGCGCTGGAGCTGACAGGAGTGACGCGCTCGCTCAGACCGGTGGCGAAGCAGGATTATGAGGCATTGGACTAGATGAAAGGAGAGGGGAATGCGCAGTCGGTAGGTGTTACGAATCTAAGATGCAAGTTCCCGGGAGAGAAAGCCTTGGTGTTTCAAGGCATGTCTCTCTCTGTGCGTCAGGGGGAAAAAGTGTTACTGCTTGGGCCGAGTGGCTCTGGCAAATCGACCTTGCTGCAAATTCTGAGCGGTTTGATTCCACGATCTGTGGAGATTCCGATGAAATGTGATGATATTCAGGTGCCAGCGCATCCTGGTATTGTTTTTCAGGACCCGGATACCCAGTTCTGTATGTCCTATACGGATGAAGAGATCGCTTTTGTACTGGAAAACCGGAACATTCCACGCGAGCAGATGCCTGCTCTTATCCATCGATACCTGGATCAGGTGGGGTTGAGCTTTGAAAATGATCGAACATTCATTCAATCCATGTCTCAGGGCATGAAGCAGCGCCTTGCGATGGCTTCGATTCTCGCGATGGAGCCGGATGTACTTTTTCTGGATGAACCAACGGCACTGCTGGATGATGAGGGGACCTCTCAGGTATGGGATACGGTAAAACAGATTGCACGGGACAAAACGCTCATTATTGTGGAACATAAAATTAATAAAATCGTCGAGTGGGTAGACCGAATCATCGTCTTGTCGCCTGAAGGAAAGATTGTAGCGGATGGCCCGGCGAATCAGGTGTTTACAAATGAGTTGGAGAAGCTGAGGGAATACGGAATCTGGTATCCGGGTGTTTGGGAAGAGCGAGGCGAGACGATGGCACAGGCGTTGGTCTCAGGCGAGCATGATCGCTACGGGACCACAGAATTTAAACATATAGATAACAAACAGGAGCAAGCTTCTGCTCTGCTCCAGCCAGCCCTGGAAATGCGGCAATTCACCGGATGGCGTGGAAAAACACCGTTCATACAGGTGGATCAGGCACAGGTCCGGCATGGAGATTGGGTGGGGATTGTGGGGGCTAATGGTGCAGGTAAAAGTTCATTGTTGCTGTCCATGATGAATATCCTCAAGACGACAGGTCATTATGTTGTGGAAAGACAACCCGCGGGAAAAACCGAGCAGCTTGCAGATCACATTGCTTTTGTATTCCAGAATCCCGAATTTCAATTCGTGACGAATACGGTTCGGGATGAAGTGGGATTTTCATTGCTGGGTGACAAACGAACTGTCGAAGAAAGAAATGTCCGAACCGATCATATGCTGGAGCAATTTGGACTGATTGAACTGTCCGAGAGGCATCCATATCAATTGTCGATGGGGCAGAAACGTCGACTGAGTGTAGCCTCGGCACTGGTACGGGAACAGCGTATTCTGTTACTGGATGAACCTACCTTTGGACAGGATGCGCGCAATACCTTTGCGATGCTATCACAGCTGGAGCAATTGCGGCGCGAAGGGACTGCCATTGTCATGGTTACGCATGACCTCGAAATTGTGAAACGTTACTGTACCCGAATCTGGACAGTGGATGAGGGGAGGTTACTGGATGCAGATCTCGTTTCCTCATCGTGAGACCTGGCTTCACGCGGTGAATCCGGGGTTGAAAATGATTTTTCTGACGTTGCTGTTTGTTTTCGTCATCCTTGTTCACAACCTGAATGTCATGGCAAATGTGGCGGTTGTCATGCTGTTGCTGCTGTGCTGGACAGGTCACCCATGGTATAGGTTGTTACTGTATGCGTCGCCCTTTATTCTGGTGTTTATCTCCACCTCAACAGGCATGATGATGTTTGGTAAAGGCGAGACCACTTGGTTTAAGTGGGGATTGATCCATATTACGGAAGAGAGCTTCTATCGTGGGTTACATCTGGGATTCCGTTCGATCAGTATGGCGGCTGCGGGATTATTATTCGGCTTAACGACCAAACCTGTTCGACTCTTTTATTCCCTCATGCAGCAGTGGAAGCTTCCACCCAAGTATGCCTATAGCTTTCTGGCGGCGATGCGTATGATTCCGATTCTGCTGGATGAATTCCAGACGCTGCGTTACGCCATCCGCATTCGGGGAACGAGGCAGCGCGGCTCGCGCTGGAATGTATACGGCACGCTGAAACGATATGCCATCCCGCTGCTTGCGCAGAGCATCCGTCGTGCACAGCGAATGGCAGTGGCGATGGAGGCGAAAGGATTTACGGAAGGCGCGAGCCGCACGTATTACCACCAGATCGGGTATTCCCGGGCGGATGTGTGGTTTATAGGGTATTTTGCCATCATGTTAACGGCTGCCTGCATATTAGGGATCAGCATTCCTTATCATCCTACGATGGTGGACGTAAGGTGAGACTGAATCTGAGGATGCAAGATATTTGGAAGTAATAGTAACTTTTCCTTGTTCCAAACGTCTTATATGGAAATAACATCTAATGGATGGGGATGAGCAAGTTTGAAGACGGGTCGCAATGGGAAAAGAACGGCTTTCAAATGGATGACCATTGGCGGAATATCGGCTGTACTTGTCACGGGCTTCATAATGCAAAATCTGAATGCGGTAACCGCAGAAGGGCAAAGCTCCACTTCAACCATTCAAGCCTTATCTGCACAAGCGAAAACGACCTACAAACCGGGTGATACGGTGACTTTGGCAACGGGTGTCCCCCTATATACGCAAGTGAAAGATAACAAAGTGGCCGTTGATCTAATGAGGATAGAGAACTACACCTCTACTGTGGGAAAATTAAAAGTCCATACGGTTCGTGGGGAATGGATCAAATTCAAAGATAACAACATAGGGGATTTCTGGATACCTGGCTGGTATGCATCCAAAGAAAGCAGAAGTCTAAAGGCTACAATGCCCGAGACGTTCAGTCTGCGATCGGGAAGTAAACTTTATCTGACTCCGGGAAGCTCAACCAGTTGGTCCACAGATGCATCGATGACAGATCAAGCGTTCATTGTTGCAGCGACGAAGGACTGGTATGGCGTGTCTATGGCTCCCCGCGTCTGGAACAAGGAATCATCTACATATCGACCTTCATTACTCTGGGTGAAGGCACAGGATGTTGAGCAGCATGCACATGTAGCGGATGGCTGGTTTCAACAAAATACATCCTTGCCCACATCCGCTATACGTCATTTGACCGATATCATGCTGAACAAAAAAACGACATCCAAACAAGTCAAGCAATGGCTTGGTGAACCGGATTGGAAAGAACACTCCAGCAATCTAAAAGACACTGGTTATCCAATGAGTATTGGACAGACCTGGCGATATGAGCGAGCAGACGGCCAGTTCTTGGTGACATTTAATAAGAGTGGCAAGCTTGTCAGAACACGCTGGAATATCCTCCGGGATGATCGAAACCATGTGGTTTCCGATTGGAACATCAGTCGTTCCGATGAGTATGAATTCACCACTAAAATACATGGCAAGCTGCTGCCGACCACACTACCCTGGCATTCGGTATGGACCAACCAGGGGGGTATCAACTACACTTTTTTGCAAGCAGCTACGGATGATGTTCTCTTGATGCAAGGCGATGATGGTGGGTTTAGTGGTTTTCATTATGAGAGTTCTGCATACGCACTTGACCGACATTCCGGCAAGAAATTATGGGAGATTAATGCGGGGTATGGAAGACAGCAGGCAGAGGTGGATGCGGGACGCCAACAGGTTACAATCTATACCGATTATGACCCTAAGAAGAAAGAATACGTAGATCGCATACGCCACCTCCAGTTGAAGAGCGGTGATGTCGTATGGGAGTATGCCCCCAAGCAAAAATTCAGATTGAATGGCATCACTGCCGCAAAGAATGTAGTCGTTGTGAATAGTCCGGTTGTTGAAGGCTCAAGCAATAGCTGGTTAACCGTGTTGGATAGTGCAAACGGCAAAACACTGTGGACAAGAAAACTAACTACCGGTTATGAATTATTGAACAAGGGTGCAGAAGATCCTTATGTGATGTATTGGGAAAAGGATAAACTGATTGCAGCCGATCCGAAGTCTGGCCGAACCATATGGAGCATCAAGGTTGGTAAATCGACTGTGGATCATCCTGAGAATAATTCGTACTTTGACGGAATATATCGTCTTGATCCGTTTGGAACCGCACAGCCAGAACGCTGGATGCTGCTGGATGACCAGTGGGTGCTGGTCGATCTGAATACTGGCAAGAAACTTGCACAATTTGCTGCCCGGGTTGGACAGCAAATTGAGGTGCTGAATGACGGAATGGTGCTCATTCGAGAGAACAAAAACGGGGAAATGTATGGAGATCATGGAGATTTTACAACCACACTGTATGATGCCAAGGCCGGGAAAAAATGGTGGACGCAAAATAACAAGATTGAACGAGGGCTTGTGGAGGACGATCAATTATATGTAATCAAAAACGGTTATCCGGCAGCACTTGCATATGATACAGGTGAAACCCGCTGGACTGCACAAAACACGATTTCGTCCCTTCGATCCTCTACCAACCAGGGGAGTTACCTGGTGATTGACGATCAGCTTTTGCTGCCGATGGGTGAGGATCTTCTGATCATGGATAAAAAGGACGGTACTTTGATCGGCCGTGTGCATGACGTGGTGATGGGAAGCCCGGAACATCGGGATCGGGATGCAAAGAACGGTACGATGAATCGGCTTGGAGATGAAGTCTATATCGGGTCGTCCAACGGACGGTTTAGTTTATATGAAACAAGTGGCTTGAATACGGATATCTCACGTTAAAGCTTGTTTCATGCGGAATGATGATTTATTATAGATAAACAGGATTGCTCGCGCTCCGGTTATCGGCTGTGCGGGCTTTCTTCATGTGTTCTTGAAGGACCATGTACGATCAATCGCAGGAGGAATCTCCCATGATTTCATTATACGGGGTAAGCAAGCGTTATACCGAGCGTGGGTCCCGTGACGATCAGGGATTCGAAGCATTAAGCTCGGTTTCCCTTGAAGTAGGCCAGGGAGAAATCCACGGCATTATCGGTTCCAGTGGTGCAGGGAAATCCACGCTTCTGCGGATGCTCAACGGTTTGGAAACGCCGGATGATGGTGAGGTCATTGTGAATGGGCAGCACCTGGCCCGGATGAGTGAGCAGAGTTTGCGTCAGGCGCGAAGGTCCATTGGCATGATTTTTCAGCACTTCAACCTCGTCAGTAACCGAACGGTGAGTGGCAATGTCTGCATGCCTCTGGAGCTGGCTGGTATTTCCCGCGCACAGCGGCTTGACCGTGGTCTTGAGGTGCTGCGGTTTGTAGGACTGGAAGACAAGGCGGATCAATATCCTGCACAGCTTAGTGGAGGGCAGAAACAGCGTGTGGCCATCGCAAGAGCACTTGCCAGCCGACCGGATGTGCTGCTCTGTGATGAACCAACATCCTCGCTTGATCCGCAGACTACGAGCGGCATTCTCGATGTACTGCGTCATGTCAATGAAACGTTGGGCGTGACCATTGTCGTTGTTACGCATGAGATGGAAGTGGCCCGAAGACTTTGCCACAGGATATCGGTCATGAAAGAGGGACGAATTGTCAAAACGCTGTCGGAAGCGGAAGTGCGCAGCATACCTGTACCGAAGCCTGATCTATTGACCTCCTTGCTGATGGGTGAAGATCTATCCATGATCGGACGAGATACCTCTCTTCATAGCGGTCAGGAGGACCATAATGATGATTCCTGAATCCGTTATAAAGTATCAGCATGAAATATGGCAGGCCATTGGAGAGACCTTTGTCATGGTGGGGATCTCCATTACGGCGGCTGTGTTAATCGGGTTGCCTTTGGGCACACTGCTGTATCTGTTCAGAAGAGGGCAGCGTTATCAGAATCGGCCTCTGTTCATCATACTGGGAAGTCTCGTCAACATCATTCGTTCCTTCCCGTTTCTGCTGCTTGTCGTATTTATGATTCCGTTCACCCGTTTGGTCGTTGGCACATCCATCGGGACACTGGCGGCAACCGTTCCACTCTCGGTTATTGCCATTGCCTACTACGCCAGACTGGTGGAACAGGCGTTGCTGGATGTACCCAAGGGAGTGGTTGAAGCTGCTTCATCCATGGGAGCATCGACGATGCAGCTTGTAGTGAAATTCCTGTATGTGGAGGCCCGCTCAGGACTTGTCCTCGGTTTAACAACAGCCACGATCAGCTTTATCTCATACTCTACGGTTATGGGCATTGTTGGTGGCGGCGGGGTTGGAGATTTTGCCATTCGCTACGGTTATCAGCGCTTCGAGACGGAGATTATGGTATTTACGATTATCATTATGATTATCCTGGTACAGATGATTCAATTCACAGGCAGCAGATTGTCCCGATGGCTGGATCGCAGATCCTGAAGAAGGATGGAGCAATAGGGCATGCTGAAGAATTAAGCATAACCAATACAGATTACAAGATGAGGGGTAAACACTAGATGAAAGCAAAATTAATGCTCATGTTGCTTGCAGTAACGCTGGTAGCAGCCGGATGTGGCAAAAAAGAAGAGACGCCTGCGGCGGAAGGAAACAAGGAAGGCAGCCAAGCAGCACAAGAAGTTACTTTAAAAGTAGCAACATTGATACCGCCAATGACAGAAGTATTGGATATCGTGAAACCACTGTTGAAGGAAGATGGTGTTAATCTGGAAGTGGTCGTACTTTCGGACAATGTTCAACCGAACACTGCACTGGCGAACAAGGAAGTGGATGCAAACTTCTTCCAGCACGTGCCTTACATGAATCAGTACAATGAAGCAAATAACGCCAACCTGGTGGCAGTACAGCCAATCTACAACGCGATCTATGGAGGCTACTCCAAAAAGTACAAATCCATTGAAGCATTGCCGGAAGGTGCAACGATTGCTATCGCTAATGATCCTTCCAACATTGGTCGCTCTCTTGTGATGTTGGAGCAGAATGGGCTGATTAAGCTGAAAGAAGGCGTGAGTTTCAATGCAACACAGGCAGACATCACCGAGAATATGAAGAACTTCAAGTTCAAAGAAGTGGATCTGTTAATGTTGGCTCGCATGATGGATGATGTTGACCTGGTAGCCATGACTCCGGCATATGCCAGTCCACTGGGTCTCACACCGAAGAAGGATGCATTGTTAACCGAGAAGGACGATTCCCATTTTGCCATTACACTGGTTGCCCGTGAAGACAACAAGGATTCTGAGGCCATTCAGAAGCTGGCGAAACGTATGGCGGGTCCGGAAGTGAAAGCCTTCTTCCAAGAAAAATATGCAGATATTGCGATCCCGGCGTTTGAATAAATATTATGTAGAACAAATTCAAATCAGTAAGAGTTAAATTAAAATATCAAAGGTAACTAATCTATGAAGATCCGAGTGTAAGTCACTCGGGTCTTTTTAGACATCCAAATTAGCTGTTACCGAGGTTGTATTCGGCTTCCTTTTCCATTAGGCGTATCAGTTTGCGCTCCGTAGCGGTGTCGGGTGCAGGTGTGTATATACTGCATCGCAGATCGGCATTTCCCTGAACCTGTAATGAAGTAAGATTGAATAACATTTTGCCTGCTCTGGAATGTCTGAATTCAATCAACACGTCAGGAGCACTGCTGACACTGCTTTGTTTCCAGAGGGGTTGAAAATCAGGGTACCTGCCCATCATGTCATCCAGAAATAAATTATACCATTCGTCATCGACATATTGACCATAATATGCTCGGAAAATAGCCAAGAATCCGCTAACAAAATCCTCCCAATTAACCGCAAGTCTTCGCAATTCCTTTCGTTCAAACAATAAACTGATCATATTCCGCTGCTCAGCAGGAATCTGTTCGAAGTCCATAAACACATGTCGGGCGGCTTCATTCCAGCCTACAATGTGACAGCGTCGGTCCGAGATGATCGTGGGACAATTGCGAAGTTCCTGCAATATTTTCTGTAAGGAGGGATGAATTTGGAGCGGTTTCTCATCCAGAATGTGAAGTTCCGAATGGTATTCTAGGGCAAGGGAAAACAAATACTTCCGCTCATCTGTTGTCAGCCTGAGAGCAGACGCGATGTTGTCTAACACCGAATGAGAAACTTGAATATCCCGACCCTGTTCTAGCCAGGTATACCAGGTTGTGCTTACACCTGCCAATTGTGCCACTTCTTCTCTCCTTAAGCCTGGTGTTCTTCGACGAGAGCCAGTGGGTAAACCAACCGATTCGGGAGAAATTTTGGAGCGTTGATTTTTTAGAAAAGTGGACAATGCCTGTAATCTTACATCGTGATTCAAACCATCACATCCGATCCTCAGTTTATCATGGTAGTCATTATACTATTATATTTGACAACTTGTAATAGGATAATCCGAATGGCAATATAAGTGCATGACTTTAATTTAAACCAGTATTCAAGAGAACTAAATAGCACTAAGGAGGATGGGTTATGGAGCGCGTGGTGATCACAGGAATGGGGATTATCTCTCCTTTGGGGAATGATGTGCATACATTTTGGAACGGATTGGTAGAGGGGAGGTCGGGGATTTCACCGATTGAAGCTTTTGATACAACCTCCTACAAAACGAAGATAGCAGGTGCGGTACGTGATTTTGATGGAGAGGAACGGTTTGGACGGAAGGAAGCACGGCGTATGGATCGGTTCGTGCAATTTGCTGTAGCGGCAGCCGATCAGGCTCTATCTCACTCCGGTCTCGTAATGGATCATGTGGACAGGGAGCGGGTTGGTGTCTATATCGGTTCCGGTATCGGCGGGATTCAAACGTTGATGGAGCAAGGCAAACTCCTGTCTGAACGTGGGCCTGCACGAGTCAGTCCAACACTGGTGCCCATGATGATATCCAATATGGCAGCGGCCATGGTGAGCATGAGATTTGGTTGTTGGGGACCTACTCTCTCTCCGGTGACAGCATGTTCGATTGGCAACACAGCCATAGGTGAAGCCTTCCGACTGATCCGTCATGGTGGAGCAGACGTGATTTTTGCTGGAGGCGCGGAAGCAGCTGTTACAGAAGTATCACTGGCAAGCTTCGGCAATGCGACCGCACTATCTACAAGAAATGAAGCGTTTGAAGGAGCGAGCCGTCCCTTTGATGCAGGTAGAGACGGTTTTGTCATGGCCGAAGGTGCTGGGATTCTCGTAGTGGAGGCCTTGTCTCATGCACTTGCAAGAGGGGCTAATATCTTAGCGGAAGTCATTGGGTATGGCGCCAGTTCAGACGCCTATCATATGGTAGCCACCCATCCAGAAGGACGGGGTGCGTACTTGGCCATGAAAGCCGCTCTGGCAGAAGCACAGCTTCAGCCCCATGAGATTGATGTCATTAATGCTCATGCTACCAGTACGGAAGCAGGCGATCTGTCCGAGACCAGGGCGATCAAGCAGTTGTTCGGTGATGAAGCCTATCGGATTCCAGTAACAGCCAACAAATCGATGACTGGACATATGCTGGGTGCAGCCGGTGGGGCGGAAGCGATATCGTTAATCCAAAGTCTGCGGAGCGGAATTATACCACCAACGATTAATCAGGAGCAGAACGACCCGGAATGTGATCTGGATTATGTACCGAACGTCGCAAGAGAGGTTCAATTACAGATTGGGATGTCTAATTCATTTGGCTTCGGTGGACACAATGCCGTTATCATTATTCAGAAGTATCTATCGTAAGCAGACAGAGAACAGCGATAGCCCATAGGCAACGCTGTTCTCTGGTTATTTAATGGACAAGCATAATAACTGACCATTTTCCGTAAATCCAAAAAGCGGCCAACTCTTGTACCCGGGAGCGAGTTGAATCGAATGATGCAAAATGCTGAACGAACAACTTGCGTAAACGATAGATCCATTTATATTTTAGGAAGAAAGGGACGTGGATTCGGTCATACTTGTACTTCCTTGGTTTACAGGGTTAGATCTATTCAGCCAACTGATCCGCCAGCGGGATTGCATGAACAGCACAAGGAACAGGGATGCAGCCGCGATCAGGCTAAGGATGACGAATCCTGGTGTATAGGATTGATAGGTGTTGTACAACTGACCGAGGATTAGGGGCAATGCATATCCTCCCAGTCCGCCAGCTGCACCGACGATACCTGTCATGAGCCCAATTTCGTTGCCAAACCGCTGGGGAACCAGCTGAAATACGGAGCCATTACCGGCGCCAAGGCACATCATGCCGAGAAACAGCATGACAACCACAACGGGAAGCGGGGGCATAAAGGATACACCAACGAGCATGATACATGCTCCGGTATATAGGAAGGTCAACATGCGTGTCCCCCCAAGTTTGTCAGCCAGATAACCACCTACTGGCCGGAAGAAGCTGCCTGCGATTACGCAGAACGTTGTGATGTCAGCAGCACGAACAGGAGACAATCCGTATTGTGTATTGAAAAAGATGGTCAAATAGTTACATAACCCAACGAATCCGCCGAAGGTAACACAATAAAAGGCACAGAACACCCATGCATCCTTTTGCTTCAGCAATGTCCCATATTCGGACAGCTTCTTTGGTGCGGGACGATTAGGGCTATTACGGGCAAAGAGGGAGAAGAAAATAAATACGATAACGATTGGAATGATGGCAAGTCCAAACACAACTTCCCAGCTGCCAAAATGTGCAGCCAGCCGATTGGCGAACAACGTAGCGAGCACGGTTCCGCTGTTGCCAGCCCCTGCAATACCCATCGCCAGCCCTTGATGCTCCTTGGGATACCATTGACCCGCCAAAGGCAGGGCGGCAGCAAAAGAGGCTCCGGCTACACCGAGTAATAGAGCGACTACATATAACTGACTCAGTGAGTCAACCCATAACCAGCCCAGCAATAACGGAATAAGAGTAACGATCATGCCGATTTGTGCGGTCCGTTTCGGGCCCATATAATCTGACATGAAGCCGAGCACAAGCCGGAGAATAGAACCACCGAGAATGGGTAGAGCCACCAGGTTTGCCTTTTCCAAGGGACTCATTGGGAAATCCATCGCAATGACGACCGCGAGTGGGCCAAGCATACCCCAAATCATAAAACTGATGTCAAAATACAGAAATGCGCCGAAAAGAGTAGGCCTATGACCGCTTTTCCAAAAACTCTTGCTCTCCATCATCCTTCATCGCTCCTCATCCAATTGAAATCTTCGTGACTTGTCTATGTGCATATTCAGGCAGAAAAGGCCGCAATTCGTCCTGTTCATGAACGATTTGCGGCCCCGTTGCCGACAGGCGGAACACGTCATTGTGTACCGCACCTGATATGATCACAGCATTGTGATTTTGATTCAAATTATAAAAAGTAAAACGGACAATGTCAATAAAAATAACATAAAACCGATAAATGTTTCTTTTTTAATGTTATTATGTAAAGAAAAATAACACTTTGTGTGATTTATTGTTTTGAATATATTATACAGGGGCTTTAGTAATGGTTCATCTTTTGTGATTTGTGAAGGTAACAGAGGATAAGTCATTAGTTCCCTGGTTGCATGTAAACATGCAGAATGACTCATGAATCTGGTCAGAATTTTGGTTATGATGTTTATTAGGGGCACATATGTACGTATTTTTGATAATATTATGGAATAAGTTGTTGTTCCGGTTTAGTCCATTTCACTTGGTGGTATAGATACTTGGACTGATGGTTAAATAAGGAAAAACACAGGGGTGAATGCAGTGAATGTATGGATTACAGTCAAAAGCCTGGGCAAGCGTAAGCCTGCTCTTGCTAAACAAGCTGCCGAACTTCCGGAAACAACCGATACGCTGAGACAGCTCATTAAGAACGTCGTTGCTATGCAACTGAAGGCTCTTCAGGACAAGAACAATGATGCGGAATTACTTGTCTACCTGATGCCGGATGAGATTCAGGAGCAAGGGTCGACCGGGAAGGTGGGCTTCGGCGTGATTTATAATGAAGGAGTTCCCAATTTCAAGGATGCGATTGGAACAGCTGTGAGCGCATATGAAGATGGATTGTATAAAGTATTTCTCAACGATGAAGAAGTGCAGGGACTGGATGAGCCGTTGGCCCTACAGGAAGATGACAACTTGGTATTCATTCGCTTTACGATGCTTGCCGGACGGCTGTGGTAGAAAGCGACAAGGAGGAGAATGGAATGAATCAGGAAGATAGAATTCAAGCGTATCACAATGAATTACAGGGAAAAGTGAAATTGCTGGATGGTGTAGAGCAGGAACTTGCAGGGTACATTGCAGAGATGGCTGGATTCAGCTATTTGCGCGAAGATGAAAAGGCATATTTGAATGCTGAGAAATTATTGGAGCGTTTGGCTGCTGAGACGCAAAATCCACTGTTCCATCCACTATTGAATGTGCTGGAGATGCTGGTCAGTGAACCATTGCTGGCTCGATTCCGTTACATTGCAGAACGTGCAGTGAAGTATCCTTACAGCAAAAATTATGAGCGCAGACCCTTTCGTACAGTCGATCCAGAACAGCATATCGGACAGGTTCTTCGCAAAATGATTGCACTGTTTCGCATGGAGATGCATGGCTTCTCCCTGAACGAATATGTATCACTGCGTGAGTACAAGTTCGATTATCTCCATGAGTGCAGAGCGGTCTTGCCGGATTGCATTGCGTACGAGTTGGATCTTGGAACCACAGATATGAAGCAATCGCTGCATGATATTATCTATGGCGACAATCAAAATGCACTGCTGACAAGTGAAATGATCAAGGGCATATTCATGAGTGATCAGGTTGACGCCTATGAGATGGTTGGCGAACTGCTGGTTGCTGCAAGGCTGCAGGAAGGTCTGCGTCAGAGTATCGTAGAACGAATGGATGAAGGGACAATCGAGGCGTATATATACATATTGAAAATTATCATCGACAACAATCTGATTCGATTCAGTTCAGTTGTGAGGGCTCTGGCTGTATGGACTGGGATCGCAATTGAAGCAGCCAATTCGCGTGTTGCAGCACAGTTAATTACACAAGCGCATGAAGCGTTGACTGATCCAGGTGTACGTGAAGCATGGGATCAGGAAGCCAATGCCAACAAATTGTTTATTAGTCTCTGGGCAACGGCTGTTATTGAAGAGAACGAATTGAAACAGAAGGTTGTCCAGATTATGGATCACGGGCAAGTGTATCAGCAGATTGTTGCTCAATACGTGCTTGCGAACAGTCAGAACAGATCGTTGCGTCTGAATATGGCTCGTCAGTATCTGGAAGTGCAAGATTTTGAGCTGCTCCACTGGGTTATCGAGAATTATGATGCAATGTACATGTATAACTGGAGCTTTGAAAATGGGGGAAATCAACGAAATGTTCATGTGTGGCCTTTACCTGTTTTTGAGGATAAAGCTGTGCGGCGGCGTGACTTTGATCTGTTTAAACAAATGTTGGCCCATATTCCCCAAGGAGGGTTCGGGGGTCCGTCAAGCGTTCTGGAGTTCGTTCAATACCGGATTGATTCGGATGATGTAGTGAAGAAAATGCTGTACCTTGCAGCTTACGATATGGATCCAGAATGGATTGCTGAGGTCATTGCGCTCAAGGACAAGCTGAGCCCGGATTTGCGAGGAGAATTGTTATCTCAGTTCGTCCAGGATCCGGAGAATGAGGTGCAAAGACAGTTTATTTTCGATAGTCTTTCCGATAAAAGCATGAACAATCGTGAGAATGCTCTGATCAAAGCCAAGCTGATGATACTGACAACGGAAGAAATGAAGCAGATGGAGGCGCTGTTGAAACTGAAAACGGGATCGCTGCGCCAAAAGGTGATTCAGGTCCTTCTGCTTCAGCCTGCAGACCAGTTGACGAGGTCGCTCAAGTCGCTTCTGCAAGCCAAAAGTGAACTGCAGCGGCTGGGGGCGCTCGAACTGCTGACCGAGATTTCGTCAGATCCTCTGCGAACAGAGCAGCAGGAGCAAATACAGCCTTTGATAGAACTCATCGAAAAACCAACCGCCAAAGAGCAGAAGCTGCTGGACAAGCTTATAGAACAGGGTAGCAGGTACACGACATCTAATGGATTTGGGTTGTATAACCCTTCATGGGAGAATCCGTTGCTTAATGAACAACGGGATCTCGGCGGGTTCCAGCCGAAGGACCTGTTCACCCTTTCGTTGGAAAAAGCGAAGCAATTCCTTGAGGGTTTCGATGCACTTGTGCATGAGCATAGGGATCATGAGTATGAAGTCGAATATTATGCCGGATACAAAGAAACGTTGCTGGTGGGAGCGTCTTTGCGTTCCATGGTCTATATCCCTTATGAGCAGCGAAAAGAAAGGGCCCTAATGGAGCAATTCCCTCTCCATGAAGTATGGCAGGGGTATGTCCAATCGAGTGGTCTGGATAACAAGGAACTGATGCAACTGTTGTTCACGATCCGTATTGAGGATATGAACAAAAAGCTGGATGATTACTACCGATATTATTCCGGTGTGTACGAATACAGTGAAATGGAAAAACATTGGCTGTTGGAAGGCTGGCGTAAGGAATTCGCCGAGGACGTCTACCCGCTCCAGTACATCCAGGACTTAAAAAAGATGGTCAGTGAGCTACGTTATGAAGCTCAGGTGAAAACGTTGATCGAGGCCGCTCATGATGACAGTGACAAGGTCGATACGTTTGAGATCGCGGAACGTACTCTGTATGCACTCATGAAAATGATGCCTGAAGACAAGCTGGAAAAGGAATCGGGAATGCTTAGTTTGTTATCGGGTCCATGGCTATATATTGTACGAGATAGAGTATATGACGATGCCAGCTTCAAGCGATTCTTCCAGACGTTCTGCCAATTCGGAAGATTGAGCAAGGACAGTTATCATTCCTCATTCCTTGGTCTGGACGATTATCTGCGCGCTTATGAACTGGATTATATAGATGTACAAGAGATATACAAGCAATTGCTTGTTGAAGAATCTCGTGCCCAGTTTATTCGGGATATGACGTCGAGTCGTTATGACTGGATTGCCGAAAAACCTTTACTCGCAGATCTGCGTCGAACGGTTGTGGAGCGAATTCTGGAGATTGAATTGACCAGAGGAGAACTCTCTACAGAAGTAAGTACGCTGGCTATGAAGCTTGAACGAATAGAAGGTATGGAGCACTGGGTACATCTGGTCTCCGCAATGGATCAGGATACGTTTGTCCGTGGTTATATCTACAGTTATGGAGACAATACAACTCGCAAAGAGACGTTCAGTCATTTGATTCAGGTATGCCATCCGCGGGAAGGCGAAGACGAAGTGCTGCTGGCACAGTTATTGACGAAGCATCCAATCCAGGAGAAGAAACTACTGGAAGCGGCAATGTACGCACCGCAGTGGATGGAGATTGTTGCGAAGCATCTGGGATGGGAAGGTCTGCGCAGTGCGGCCTGGTATTTCCATGCCCATATCAATGAACGCTTCACTGCGGAAAAAGAAACGGTCGTGGCTCATTATTCACCAATCTCACCACAGGACTTTAATGAAGGAGCGTTTGATATCGCCTGGTTCGAGGAGGCGTATCAGGACGTCGGTGAGGAACGCTTCAATCTGTTATACGATTGTGCGAAGTACATTTCCGGGGGAGCCAATCACCGCAGATCCCAGTTGTTCGCGGATGCGGCGCTCGGAAAACTCGACCTTGAAGACATGCGCCAGTCCGTGGAATCGAAGCGTAACAAAGATCATTTGTTGACGTATAGCTTGATTCCATTCGCAGAGAATCGGGAACAGGATCTGCGTGAGCGATACGACTTCATTCAGAAGTTCCTGATGCAGAGCAAGCAGTTTGGTGCACAACGCCGCGCCAGCGAAGGTGTAGTATCCCAGATTGCTCTGGGCAATCTCGCCCGAAATGCGGGATATGCGGATGTGACCCGGTTGATGTGGGATATGGAAGCCCGCAAGCTGGATGAGATGAAATCCTATTTTGAGCCCCATGCACTGGATGACGACACCACAGCACAATTGGTCATTGATGAAGAAGGCCAACCGGAGATGGTCATCATTAGCAAAGGAAAGACACTCAAGTCCGTACCTGCCCGGTTCAAGAAAGATGGATACATTGCCGAATTGAAAGAATTAAAATCGGACTTGGTTGATCAATATCGCAGGGCGAGACAGGAATTGGAGCGTTCCATGACCGCAGGAACATCCTTCACACGTGAGGAGATTTCCAGCTTGATGCAGAATCCGGTCATTCGTCCACTGGTTCGTACTCTTATATTCCAGGCGGGGGACAAGTTGGGACGCTTCGATGTACAATCCAGTGGTCTGGTTGCTCCAGGTTCGGAAAGTACGATTCAAACATTGGCGGAACAGGATCAACTGTTGATTGCTCATCCGCTACATCTGTTCCGCAGTGGGAGCTGGAGTGAATTCCAACGGGATCTGTTCAATCGTCAGGAACGACAGCCATTCAAGCAGGTCTTCCGGGAACTCTACCTTCCTAATGAGGATGAGCTGGCTAATGGTACAGTATCCCGTCGATATGCCGGTTATCAGATTCAACCGAAAAAAGCGGTTGCCTTACTTAAAGGGCGCCAATGGACGGTTAGTTATGAGGAAGGTCTGCAGAAGGTCAGCTACGAGCATAACCTGATTGCCAATCTCTATGCCATGGCAGACTGGTTCTCACCCGCAGATACAGAGGCTCCTACGCTGGAGACGGTTCAGTTCTATGATCGGAAGAGCTATAAACCTGTAGCTTTGCAGGATGTACCGGCGGCTTTCTTCTCGGAAGTCATGCGTGACATTGATCTGGTTGTTAGTGTTGCGCATGTTGGCGGAGTAGATCCAGAAGCCAGCATGACCACGATTGAGATGCGTCATGTGATCGTGAACGAGTCACTGCGTCTACTGAAAGTGGATAATGTTCGTCTGGATGGAAATTATGCGCGAATTGATGGTGAACTGGGCGAATACGCCGTTCATCTTGGCAGTGGCAATGTGTTCAAGCAAGCCACAGGTGCGCTTCATATTGTACCGGTGCATAGCCAGCACCGCGGCAGAATCTTCTTGCCATTCCTCGATGAAGATCCGAGAACGGCTGAGATTCTATCCAAAGTGATGTTATTGGCTGAAGACAAGAAGATCAAGGACCCACAAATCCTTGCACAGTTACAGAACTAGGAACTGATTGTACCGCCCCGATTGGGGCAGTAAAGGCAGCTGAAGAACCTGTTAAAGGGGACCTCAGTTGCTTTTTTTTATTTTCTTTTTTTCATTGTTCGAACATGGTTCCGATTTCAAAAAGACTTTCGACCCAGGGCGTCTCATGTTATTCCTTAATCTGATAATTAATTGAATTAATTGGTTGGAGGAGTATGGGTCCATAAGGCTGTTTTTAAAAGTAAAGAAATTATTCAATATTAGTTACGAAAATGTAAATAATTCGTTTTCTCATCTTGTTATCTGAATCTATAGAGAGGTGATTCAAAAGGACTAGATTCATCCTGATCGTGCTTTTACCAAATTTAAGGGGATGTAATCTGCCGGCAGGTCGGCTATCGTTAGGAAGCGAAATATGCTGTCTTGCTTGCAGGCTGCAGTTTCAGATGCCATGTGCAGGACGACCTGAATGCTTGAAAGGCTGGGATCAAGCCAGTTTGCATTCCCTTGTATACATGTATTCAATATGTGCACAAGAAAAATGATCAAGAGAGAAGGAGAGCTTACAACATGAACAGAAGACTCAATCTGATTTTCCTTAAACGATGGTTTATGCTATTAATCATCGTGGCGGTTGCTGCAATGCCGCTACACGCCTTTGCAGCAGAGGCGGAATCCGGGGCTGATCGCCCATGGATGAACAAATCACGATCTGCGGAGGAACGTACCGAGCTGCTACTCAAGGCGATGACGCTGGAGGAAAAGGTCGGATTCGTGACAGGTAAAGTAAATAACTATTATGGTTTCTATAATGATGGATTGGAGCGCCTTGGCATTCCGGCATTACAGATGGCAGATGGACCCGCAGGGGTACGTGTGGCCAACCCGGATGTTCAGGACAAAAAGTCCACGGCCCTGCCTGCACCAATCGCGCTGGCGGCTTCCTGGGACACCAATCTTGCCAAGCAATATGGTGATCTGATTGGTAAGGAAGCACATGATACAACACATAATGTAGTCCTCGGCCCTGGGCTGGATATTGCACGTACGCCATGGGGTTCCCGGAACTTCGAATCCCTCGGTGAAGATCCGTTGCTGGCTTCCGGTATGGGTGCAGCGTATGTGAACGGGATTCAAAGCAATCCGGTTATCGCTACAGCGAAGCACTATATCCTGAACAACCAGGAGACAGAGCGTTTCACGACCAATGCAATAGCCAGTGAACGTGCCATTCAGGAAGTCTATGCGCGTCCGTTCCAGGCCATGGTCGAAAAAGCGGACCTCGGTTCCGCGATGTGTTCATTTAATCAGGTGAACGGTACATACGCTTGTGAGAACAAGGAGATGCTGACCGATGTCCTCAAGGACCAGTTCGGCTTCGAAGGGTTCGTCATGAGTGACTACGGTGCTAACTTCAGTACAGTGGAATCCGCCAATGCGGGCCTGGATCTGGAGACACCTGGAGAGCCGTATGGCAAATGGGGAGCTAAGCTGCTGGAAGCTGTAAACAAAGGTGAAGTCAGCGAACAAACCATTGATGAGAAGGTTAAACGCATTTTGCTTCAAATGTTCGATAAAGGGCTGTTCGACAACCCTGTAACGAATACACAAATCAATGCCAAAAAAGACGGAAAACAAGCACGTGAAATTGCAGAAGAGAGCATGGTTCTCTTGCAAAACAACGATAATATGCTGCCGCTGTCCCAGAAAAGCGTAAAATCCATCGCTGTCATCGGACCGGATGCGGATAACGCATCCGCTGCTGGTGGAGGTAGCAGTCTGGTTAACCCGACATATACCGTAAGTCCACTGCAAGGCATTCGTAACCATGCTGGTAGCGGTGTAGATGTAAAATATGCAGCCGGAACTGATCCAATCTCGGCAGGGGATGCGTTTAACGGGCCATCCGCCGTACCTTCCACTCTTTTATCTCCAGGGGATGCCCAAAAAAGTGAAAGAGACTATGGTACAGAACGTGCTGAATATGGACTGCGTGCTGAATACTGGACGAATAAAGATATGGAGGGTAATCCTTCTCTGGTCCGTACAGATAATCAGGTCAACATGAATCTTGGATTCTACAATTATGAAGGTTTCAACGCACAATCTTCCAAGCTCCCTGTGACGCCGACCAAGTTCAATGCCAAAATGTCCGCTCGTTGGACAGGTGCAATCACAGCGCCTCAAACGGGTGATTATAAACTGTCTCTGACCAGTCTGGGTTCCGCAAAATTGTATGTGGACGACCAGTTGCTCGTGGACAATCAAGGCTCAACACTGAGTACAAGCGAGAAAGAAATCACGTTTAAAAAAGGCGAGTCCCACGATATACGTATTGAGTATCGTACTGATTTCCCGGTACAGTCCAATCACGATATGGGCGCGCAAGTTCGTTTTGGCTGGGAAGCTCCAGAAGAAGCTATCGATATCAAAATGCAAAAAGCAGTCGATCTGGCGAAAAAATCAGATGTTGCCGTCGTGGTAACACGTACGTATGACAGTGAAGGTTATGTAGACCGTTCCGATCTGGAACTGCCGAATAACCAGGAACAGCTGATCCGCAAGGTAGCAGCAGCCAATCCGAAAACGATCGTGGTGCAAATGAGTGGTCGTGCTGTCGAAATGGATTCCTGGCAAAAAGAAGTACCATCCATCGTTCAGGCTTGGTATGCAGGTCAGGAGCAAGGAAACGCGGTCGCACGTGTTCTGTTCGGTGATGTGAATCCATCCGGTAAATTACCGGTGACGTTCCCGTCGGATGATTCCCAGACCCCGGTATCCACTGCGGAACAATTCCCGGGTGTGAATGGCGTGGGCAACTACTCCGAGGGTATCTTCGTAGGGTACAAAGGATATGACAAAGAAGGCATGACACCGGCGTTCGCCTTTGGACACGGACTGTCTTATACTGATTTTGATTATCGTAATCTGCATGTGAAAAATACAGGTAAAGGGGACAAGGCAACCGTAGAAGTATCCCTAAACCTGCGTAATACAGGTAAAGTTTCCGGTGCAGAAGTTGTACAGGTCTATGTAGGCAATCTGCCAACCAAGGCTGAGACACCCGAGAAGCAACTTGCTGGCTGGGCCAAAGTAGATCTGAAGGCTGGCAAGCAGCAACGGGTCAACATTCAACTGGATCGTAGTGCACTGTCCTACTGGGATGAAGCATCGCATGAATGGATAATGCCTAAGGGTAAAGTTCAGGTGTATGTCGGCAGTGCATCGGATGATATCCGTCTGACAGGCAGTGTGAATATCGGAAGCAAGTCCGGTAAATAAAAGTGGAATAAGGGAGAACGAAAAGTTGTTCTCCCCAATTGAATTCATCGATGTGAAATGGAGTTTGTTCTAATTCACATATCACATATATATGGGAAATTTAGTCGTGGCCCAATGGCCGCGGCTTTTTCCACAATGGAAGGAGAGTGAAGCGTGATGAACATAGGCTGGCGAGAGCATCCCAAACGATGGATCATTCTGTTGATCACCGTTTGTTGTGTCGGCGTGGGAATCTGGCTTATCATCAACCGAAGTGAACAACCCGTTCCGCCACCCGTTGCGGACAAGCAGGCAGCGGCCGACGTTTGGTTAACTACGGGAGATCAGCAAAATCTGCTTACACCACAGAAGGCCATTCCAATCACAGATCATCTCGATGCAGGGACAAGCTCCTCAGATTCCACAACACAGGAGTCTGACACTTCTCCTTCGGAGTTCACCATAAGAATTGACCCAGAGAAGACCTATCAGACCATGGATGGGTTTGGTGCAGCTATGACGGGTTCATCGGCACATCTGATCAACCAGCTTCCACAAGAACAGCAAGAACAACTGCTGAAGGAACTGTTTACGACTGAAGGGCTGAACATGGATATGGTGCGTCATACGATTGGTGCCTCCGATTATTCGGTGGACGAATCAGGTCAAGCTTCAAGTTATACCTATGATGATATCGAGTCCGGCACGGATTATGACATGGAACACTTTTCGATCGATAAAGATCAGGAAGTCGTCAGTATGTTGGAGCAGGTGGCTCGTTTGAAGCCGGATCTTAAAGTGCTCGGCACACCGTGGACGGCCCCGGCCTGGATGAAATATGGGGAGAAGACCACGGGCGGCTGGTATCTGGATTACAACGATCCCCAGGTGTATGAAGCGTACGCGCGATATTTTGTAAAATATATTGAAGCTTATCAGGCGAAGGGCATTCCCATCTACGGGATAACGTTGCAAAATGAACCGGAGTTCACCTCGGCTAACTATCCGAGTATGAGTATGGGAGCCAAAGAGCAAGCCAAGTTTATCCGGGATTATCTTGGTCCGGCGTTGAAAGATGCGGGACTGGACACACGAATCATCACGTATGACCATAACTGGGATCAGGCAGTCGAATATACAAGCAACGTGCTTGATGATGAGCGGGCTGCTGCATATATCGATGGATCGGCCTTCCACTGTTATGCAGGTGATCCATCTGCCATGTCGGAAGTGCATGACCACTTCCCAAACAAAAATATCTATTTTACTGAATGCAGCGGTGGGGAGTGGAGTCCCGATTTTGGAGAGAATCTAAGCTGGCAGATGTCCAACCTCATGATTGGTGCTCCGCGCAACTGGGCGAAGAATATATTGCTCTGGAACATCGCACTTGATCCACAAGGTGGCCCAACGAATGGTGGATGTGAGAACTGCCGTGGTGTAGTGACGGTTGACCCGAAGAGCGGTGAAATCACTAGAAATGTAGAGTATTATGCGCTGGGGCACATCAGCCGTTATGTACGTCCAGGAGCCGTAAGGATTGATTCCACGCAAGAACAGGGCAAGATCGAGAACGTAGCCTTCCGCAATCCGGATGGAACGATGGTGCTCATTGCAGCTAACACGGGAGAGGAAGAGGTTTCCTTTAACGTAGTCATGAATGGGAATGGGAATTCGTTTCGATACTCATTGCCTTCCCAATCGGCAGCAACGTTCCGCTGGAATTCGAAAATGGCGGTAGAAAGTTGACTCAAGATTGGAAATTATGGGTACAGATTGAATGGTGGACATGGTAAAATACACGTAGAGTTATTTAAAATTTGATGTATTGAACAAATCCGATCTCAGGATCGGATTTTTACATAACCTTTTACTAGAAAAGGAGAATACGTTGGACATGGTAATCGTTTCATATCGGGAACAGGATCACAGCAAGCTGGACGAAATCTGGGAGAGAGCTGTCCGGGCAACTCATACTTTTCTGGAGGAGCATCACATTCAGTTCTATAAAAAAGTGGTGAGCGATGTGTTGCAGCATAGGCAAGTTGAAGTTTGGGTAGCGTTGAATGCTGATCAGGAACCCGTCGGTTTTATCGGTTTGGATGATAACTTTATCGAGATGTTGTTTGTAGATCCGAGCCAACACGGACAGGGTCTGGGTCGACTTTTAATAGATCATACCTTCAAAATCAAAGGTCGTCACCTCAAGGTGGATGTCAACGAGCAGAATAGTGGGGCAGCCCGATTTTATGAGAAGATGGGATTTGAACACACGGGGCGGTCCGAATTGGATGGTTCCGGTAATCCGTTTCCGCTGTTGCATCTGGAGATCAAACAGGAGCAGGCTGAGTGATATGATCGGTTGACCATGAGATATAAATGACCACGTAGAGGAGCGTGCAGGATGACACAGATCAAGGTGACACCGGAACAACTGGAGACGGTCAGCGGACAGTTTGCACAGGCGCATCAGCAATTATCAGGATTCATGTCCACACTGGACAGTAAGATGAGTTTCATGCGCAGCAACTGGGACGGGATGGAGCGGGAGCGTTTTTATAACGATTATTCAACGGCACAAGGCACGATGAAGTCCGTTCTGGAACGGGTTCTGTCTATTCAATCGGAAATGAAGAAGATCGCTGAGCGTTTCCGCACGACGGATGAAGATGCGGTGAACAAGGCCCTTATGACGGCGCTGACCGCAGCACAGGCACTATCAAGCATGAGTAAAAATAAAGGCGAAGGTCTAAACAAAACGTCAGGCCCACCGGAGAACATGGATGAATGGAATGAGAAGGACGCCGAGAAATACCAAAACTATGAGGAAATGCTGAAGAAAGCCAAGGAGATGGGTGACGAAGAACTGGCGCAGCAGATTCAGGCCAGCATGAACATCATTCGGCTTCAGTATGAAGATGTAATCTACCAGACGGACCCGAACACGGGCAAGACGGTGAAAATTACCGAGGATTCCATCGTGGGTATGTATCAGGTGAAAAGCGAGAAGGGCGAAACGACCAGCATCAGTCTGGACAAGCAGGGCAATGTGGTGGACTATAGCAAGGATACGGAAAAGTATAAGTATTCGGAGCAAACGCATACGACCAGTCAAGGCGAGCATCTCTTTGGCAAAGTGGCACAAACGGCTACAGCCTACGGCATCGGTCTGCTGCTCACAAGCAAGACGGGCTCTGCCTTTACAGAGCATGCGACAGGGATCGGTTCGTCCCTCGTTGCGGACAAGTTTCTGTTCTCCGTTCCGGAGGAAGGGGAGACCCGTACGATGATCTACCGGACAAACAAGGAGACGGGCCAAATCCAGAACATGATCGTGGTCACGCGTGGCGACAACGATATTGAATATACCCCGTGGCGGGATTACTACTAAGCCCGTCTGGCAGAGAAGCAGCCCGGCAGCCTTCATCACACAGGATAAGAAGGCTGCCGGGCTGCTTGAGGTTCTCCTTACCAGATGGCCACGGTCAGTTGACCGGGCCGGGAGGAGATCTTTTTTTGCCAAAGATTAATGCGTCTCTTCATCCAGAAATGGTTTGTTCACTGCATAATACATAAAGCCCATCAGCAGCACGCCACCGACCAGATTACCCAGCGTTACTGGAACCAGATTGTGAATAACCCCATCAAACGAGATGGTCCCCGGATGGTTCAACACGAGCGCAATCGCGAACGTACACATATTGGCGATGCTGTGCTCATAGCCCGAAATGAAGAAGCAGAAGACAAAAAGCATCATGGCGAACATTTTGGCCCCATTCTCTTTCATGAACATGGGCACAAAGAACGCCATACATACGAGCCAGTTACACAGGATTCCCCGGAAAAAGAGCTGCATGGTCGGAACTTCCATCTTGTGCTCCACCACGCTTAACAGAAAACCGTTCACCTGAGACGAGTCGAACAATCCCGTCAGATAGATTAACAGGGCAAATACCGCCGCCCCCATCAGGTTTCCGCTATAACTCGCAATCCACAGCTTGATTACCTCGAACCAGCGGAGCTTTTTGCGTAGTGCGGCATACGTGTAATAGAACGTATTTCCGGTAAACAGATCACCACCGCCATAAGCGATCAGAATAATCGCCGCACCGAACGTAAGTGCAGCCATGGGGTATGTAAAGGGGGAATCCTCCATATAAAAGAAATTACCCGTCTTAAACGCCACGATGACGCCAAACCCGATGAACATACTGGCGAGCATGGATCGTGCAAGATACCTGATTAAGCTTTGCTTGTAAATTTTGTGTTTCTTCATCGCCAGTTTTTCGACGTTGCGTAAAGCTTCCGTTTCCATAATTCGCCTCCAATATCCTGATGTCTTGTTTACATTATAACGAAATATTGGAAGATGGCGAGGTTTGGCGTTGGATTTGTGATAATTGTTATATGAAAAGAGAGTAAGATGTGACCTTAGGACGGGGGCGGAAGATTGATCGGACGTGCAGCCAACGCTTCTTCTACAATCTGTTCGGGTGTCAGGTCTCGATCATCCCAGAAAATCAGATTACTGATCTCTGCGTGGGGCACCTGCTGCTGTAGCTCCGTTAGTATGTCATCCAGTTCCGCTTCGGTTCCCTCGGCATTCATGAGCTTACGAACCAATTCGATTAAATGCAAATGATTGGACATATCCATACCTCCTGAATGATTCATAGCGTGAACAAACTAGTCTGTCATAGGCTGGTCCAATGGATCATATGTAACGATAATCGGCAAAAATTTCGGTTCAAGCACTAGACTAATGAGTTTTCCGTCTTGATCAGTATAAGAAATGAAATAGCTCCCGAAATGAGATTCATAGATGAAATCCTTGAATTGAAAGGAGCTTTCGGGGTACTTTATGTTCACATATAACGTTGTTACCCCTCGGGCAAAGCTTTCTTTCAACATAGGAATTTGGCCCATAAGCATAATAGCGACAAGAATAATTGCGGTTCGTTTAGCGAGACGGGTCAGATGCATTCACCCCATTATTGTAAAATCAATTTTCACCAATTCATGAAGGTCCATCTTAAAACAGATGTTACTTCATAATTATAGCCAGATTGCCAAACTGTTCTCCCTTTTCCATGCGTTCGAACGCTTTTGTTGTGTCCTGCAACGGATAAACACCATCAATTACAGGATGTATGTCATGTTGCTCCACCCATTGCAGCATCTGGACAAACTCTTCACGGCTGCCCATGGAGGTGCCAATCAGGCTAACTTGCGGGAAAAAGATGGAGCGGATCGGAACAGTCAGATCATCTCCCGAGCTTGCACCGTACATCACGATGCGTCCACCTGGTCTAATGATATCAAAATATTTCGGGAACATGGCTTGTCCGATGCTATCCAAGATGATGTCCACAGGTTCCAAATCATTCTGCAAACTCCAATCGGCATGACTATCCAGTGTACGGGTAGCGCCCAAGCGCAGAGCCTCACTTCGTTTGGCTTCACTTCTGGAGGTCACGGTCACCTGCGCACCAGCGGCTACAGCCATGAGCAGGGCATAGGTCGCTACTCCGCCGCCAATGCCGGGGATGAGGATATGTTCCCCAGCTTGAAGTTCGCCACGGGTGAATAAGGCGCGATAGGCTGTCAAAGCCGAAAGCGACAACACGCCTGCTTCTTCCCAGGATAGATAGGATGGTTTAGGCAGGGCATTGATAGCGGGAAGTGTTATATATTGCGCCAACGTTCCATGCGTAGGACCACCGACGATATCGGGTACGATTGGCACATCAGATGCGTTTTCCCAACCGAGCGTTGGATGGATAATGACTTCATCACCTACTGTGAATCCTCTTACGCCTTCGCCGATCTCTACGATGATACCAGCCCCATCGGAACCCGGAATGAGCACAGTATCCTGAATGGTGCGTCCTGCCATAATGAACAGATCACGATGGTTGATTCCGGCGGATTTTAGTTGGATCTGTACTTCACCGTATTCGGGTGAGTGGGCATTTGATGTTGTATATTGAAGACCTGCAAGGCCGCTCTGGCCTGAATGGACAATAGCTTTCATGTTCAATACTCCTCCTGTCTGTGTAGCCAGACTTCACTACTGAGCCTCATTGTACAGATGGAGCAGATTCACGTAAAATGAACAAAAATGAATGTCAGTATCATTTAAAATAATAGATAAGCATTTTGCATGAATCGGATGATGCAGAGTGACGATATAACGATAAGCAGGTGATCAGGGCATGGATGCAGGTGATTTGAAAATATTTCAGGCGGTGGCCCGCGAGGGCAGTATCAGTAAAGCTGCGCTTGCACTCAATTATGTGCAGTCGAATGTGACAACAAGGATCAAACAGTTGGAAACTCAGCTGCAGGTGCCGCTGTTTCGCCGTTCCAATCGAGGCATGTCGCTTACACCGGCGGGTGAAAATCTGCTTGGGTATGCGGACAGAATATTGCAATTATTATATGAAGCAGAGCAGGCCACGCAAGAGGGTAACCCACCGGCAGGAATGCTTCGTCTGGGTGCCATTGAGACAGCAGCATCCAGTTTCCTGACGCCGTTACTGGCTGAATACGGTTCATGCTACCCTGAGGTACAGTATTCGCTTGTCACAGGTGGAACCCATGAGCTGAATCAGAAGGTCATTCAACATGAATTGCATGGAGCCTTAATTTATGGCCCGATCGATCATCCTGAGCTGAACTATATGAAGATGTACGACGAGGAATTAGTGCTGATCGCTGAACCTGGAGTGCATGAATTAAACGCGTTATTGTCCAAACCGATGTTGTTTTTTGAGATAGGCTGCACACATCGGGTTCAGGCGGAATTCTTTCTGAAAGATCAGGGTATCGACACGCTGAGCGTCATAGAATATGGAACACTGGACACGATCTTGCATGGTGTATCTGCTGGGCTCGGAGTATCATTGCTGCCGCGTTCTTCGGTTGCCAAAGCAGAGTTAAGAGGCGAGGTTACGGTGATGTCTTTGCCTGATCCCTATTGCCTCTTGGAAGTAGGATTTGTGTATTCCCGTGGTGAACATATATCTAGTGCGCTGAGCGCCTTGGTGCAGATCATTACAGAACCAGAACTATAAGAGGTTGTTCAAAAAGTCCACTTTTGATTACGAAGGATGCCTAGTGGCATCATCAGCATCGATATGGTATTCAGCCGAAATAAGTAGATGCTTGCGAAGGTTGTTTCCTTCGGAAACATTGTAGTTGCTAACGTAGTTTTCCCTACGCTCCGCTACTCCATTTCTAGCTTCATCCCATCTTCTCGGTACTGAAAACCGGTCTTTTTGAACACGCACTATAAGGAGTGAGTGATCTTGAAGGATACTCCGTTAACATTATCGGAAGCCTTTCGTCAGGCCGTGTACATCGTAGGTGGTCATGGCAGCCGTAAAGTCAAAGTGCTTCAGGAAGTGCTGGAGCATACAGACGGGGAACAGGATAGCGATCATTACGGCAACGGGCAAATCATTGACCAGTTTCAACAGCAGATGGCTGACGTTCTGGGCAAGGAATCGGCTGTGTTTTTCCCAAGTGGAACGATGGCGCAGCAAATTGCATTACGTATCTGGTGTGACCGCAAAGCAGTAAAGCGAGTGGCTTACCACCCTCTGTGTCATCTGGAAATCCATGAGGAAGACGGATTGAAAGAGCTGCATCAGATTGAATCGATTTTGCTCGTGGACAAGGACCGATTAATTCGATTGGAAGATGTACAAGCGCTCGACCAGGACATTGCCTGCCTGCTGTTGGAACTGCCGCAACGCGAGATTGGCGGGCAATTGCCAGCGTATGAAGAGCTGGAAGCGATATCGGCCTATTGTCGTGAACGCGGGATTAAGCTGCATCTGGACGGAGCACGTCTGTTTGAGATCACTCCATATTACCAGAAGACATCAGCCGAGATTTGCAGTCTGTTTGATACGGTGTATGTGTCCTTTTACAAAGGCATTGGGGGCATTGCGGGGGCGATATTGGCTGGAGATCCGGATGTGATGCAGGAATCGAAAGTATGGAAGCGGCGGTACGGCGGCGATCTGATTGGCCTGTATCCGTATATTCTGAGTTCCCAGTATTATTTCAATGAACGGGTTGGCAAAATGGAGTGTTATTACGAACAGGCTCAAAAGCTGGCCTCCCTATTGAATGCGTGTCACGGGATACATACATTGCCCGAGGTACCGGTATCGAATATGTTCCATGTGCATATTGCGCTCGCTTCTGACGAAGTTGAACCGATTCTTGTGCAAATGGCTCAGCAGCATGGCATAGGAATTACTTCATATCTGAACAAGACGAGTGGGAACAGCTGCGCCTTTGAATTTTCTACGGGCGATCGTTATGAGCAGGTTCCCCAGAATAAGCTCCGGTCAGCGCTGGAATGGCTGGATCAAGAGTTGCGTAAACAGGTGAGATAACAAGTTGATTTCAATGCCCGACTCGCTTGTTGGGTAGAGCAAAGACAGGCATTCTGGAATAGAAGGTAACAGGTGTTGCGCTTTAAGCAGGACTATTGAGTATACAGCGGCTGATCAGTGGCGAAAGCCCTGATTCAGCCGTTTTTTGCAAGGAAAGATAGACAAGTGACGAAAGGTACCTTAAAGGGGGAGTTCAAAAAGTACGCTTTTGATTACGAAGGATGCCTAGTGGCATCATCAGCATCGAATATGGAATTCAGCCGAAATAAGTAGATGCTTGCGAAGGTTGTTTCCTTCGGAAACATTGTAGTTGCTCACGTAGTTTTCCCTACGCTCCGCTACTCCATTTCTAGCTTCATCCCATCTTCTCGGTACTGAAAACCGATCTTTTTGAACACGTATTTATAGGGGGAGTTCAAGTGGAATCAATAGAATTGGAACCGATTCGTGATCTTATGGTGAAAGCTTATGATACAACAATGGGAGAAGGATGTACTCCTGAAACACAACAGAGCATTGAGGATTTTGAGCGAAAGCATAACGTGAAACTGCCCACAGCGTATCGCGCACTTTTGCTCGAATTCGGTGCATGTAACTTCGGAGATCCTGCCTTATATTCGGTGAAAGAATTGGACTGGGCCTATCCCGAGTTTCTGGAAGTGTACCGTGAAGTTGAGAAGGAATACGAGCTGCCAGCTGATCTACAGCCTTTCCCGATTGGTGGATTTGGCGAAGGAAGCATGGCTATACTGGATCAGACCTCGGGCAAGGTACTGATGTTGATTCACGATGCAGGGGAAATTCCTCTGCGGGAGATTGCCGTAGATTTTAATGAATTAATGACGATGCTGGCTGAGTCCGCAATCTGGGTTCAGGAACAGATGAAATAATAGGGCAGACGGAAGGATGCGCAATAGGCTTATGGATATCCGAAAGTTAAGATACTTTATCACCGTGGCGGAAGAGCTTCATTTCCACCGTGCAGCGGAGAAATTAAATATGACGCAACCCCCGCTGAGCCAGCAGATTCAGAATCTGGAGGAGGAGCTTGGCGTGAAGCTGTTGGAACGCACGAAAAAAATGGTTCGTCTCACGCCGGCAGGTGCTGTGTTTCTGGAACAGGCCAGACTCATCATGGCCCAACTCGATCGTTCTATCCAGCTTACGCAAAAGGCAGATCAAGGTATCATCGGGCATGTAACCGTAGCCTTTGTGGATTCAGCTTCGGGGAGTATTATGGTGGATGTGCTGAGGAAATTTCGTGCTGCGTACCCACAGATTGAACTGACATTACGTGAGATGACCTCGTCCCAACAATTACAGGCACTGGAAGACGGACAGATCCATATTGGATTTCTGCGGTATCAGGAAGATACTCGGCATGTCTCGTTCCGGGCCTGTCAGATGGAAACATTGATTGCCGTGTTGCCAGATCATCACCCGAAGGCTTCTCAGACCCAGGTGTCGATTCGAGAACTGGCAGATGAAGATTTTATTTTATTTCCACGACATCTGGGATCTCCATTTCATCGACTGGTTCTGGACTACTGTAGAGCACATGGCGTAGACCCTCGAATTACGCAGGAAGCGATCCAGATGTATACGATTGTGAATCTCGTTGCAGCGGGCATGGGCATTTCTATTGTTCCCTCCTCGGTGGATGTATTCCAGCGGAAGGGTATTGTGTTTCTTCCATTACAAGAAAAACCGCCCTCCGTACCGTTGTACACGGCATGGCGGACGGATATGAATCAGGAAGTGGTCTCCCGTTTTATGAACATTGTAGATGAATGTGTTGAAGGGGAGTAACCTTCCAATCGCTGTTATCACCAGATTTTTTCGATATCCTTTTCTCAAGGGGAAAATCTGGGGATAGCGTATGCTTTCGAAGTAGCTTTCTTGCAGAAAGCTTTTAGCTCCACTTTTTCAGGTTTTTTCTGTCCTCTTCGTTAACGTGTAAGTGATTAGTTCAACTTAGTAAGCTGTGTGTAGTAAAAAAAAGAAACTATCCCGTCTTGCCTGGATCTCGTTCAATCCACTGGTTTAGTATTTTGTCGATGCGAGACATGATCTCCTGATCCAGTTTCACACCGGAGGCTTTTACATTTTCCAATACTTGCTCCGGCCGGGATGCACCGATAATGACGGAACTGACATATGGATGCTGGAGAACCCAGGCAACGGCGAGTTGAGGGAGGGTTAGACCCACCTCTTTGGCCAATGGTACAAGCTGTTGCACAGCGGTAAGAACCTCTTCGCGTAACCACTGACCAGCCAGTTTGTTGAAAAAGGGTGCTCCTGCCTCGGCAGCTGCACGTGATCCGATGGGCAACGCTTCGTTAGGTGTATATTTGCCTGATAGTATGCCCTGAGCAAGAGGAGACCATGTAATCTGTCCCAGACCTACTTGATTGCTTGCGGGCACGACTTCTTGCTCAATAACACGCCATAACATCGAATACTGGGGCTGGCTTGCAATCAAGGGGACGTGAAGTTCCCTTGCCAATGCGGCTCCTCGTGCAATCTGATCCGCGTTCCATTCACTTATGCCAATATAGTGTACTTTGCCCTGACGAACGAGATCGGCAAATGCCAGAAACGTCTCTTCCAGGGGAGTATTATAATCATAACGGTGAGCGTAATAGACATCGATATATTCGGTCTGTAACCGTTGTAATGAACCATTGCAGGCTTCCATGATATGTTTGCGGGAAAGCCCGCGGTCATTGTGACCTGATCCGGTGGGGTGACAGACTTTGGTGCACAGTTCAATGCTCTCTCTTCGTATATCCTTAAGAGCCTGTCCCAATACGGTTTCTGCTTTGGTATTCGAGTATACGTCTGCCGTATCAAATGTAGTAATACTTGCGTCCAAAGCGGCCCGCACACAAGCTTCTGCTATTCCATCATCCACTTGCGCTCCGTGCGTAATCCAGTTGCCCAGTGAAATTTCACTGACGGTTAATCCACTGTTTCCTAATTTGCGATACTCCATCGATGTCGCCTCCCTAAGTAATCTGGACTCCATTGTAGCAATGGCAGATTAATAGGTAAAATATCTTTTAGTCCCATCTGTGATACGAAAAAGATATCAGTGAATCTTTTCCTGGAAGTATTTACGATAGAGGGCGGGCGTAATCTCCTCGAACTTTTTGAATATTTTGATAAAATATCCCGATTCATTAAACCCCAGTTCATCACTGATCTGTGATACGGGCATGTCGGTGACCTCCAGCAATTGCTTGGCCCACTTGATTTTGAGACGTGCCAGGTAGGTAGTGAAGTTCTCACCCGTTTCCTTGGCAAACAATCTGCTGAAATAACTTGGACTTAGGTGGCATAGTTCGGCCATTTGTTTGAGCGAAACCTGCTCACTCTTGTGACTGTGAATGTATTCAAAAGCAGGCTGGAGCACCGGACTTGCGCTTTCCATATCGCTTGGACTGTTTTTGAGATACGCATCCGCGATGGCGTTGGTCATCTCTTTTTTGATTGACTCGATATTGCGAATGGAATAACCGGGCAGAATGGTGGAGAGGTTGGGCGCCTCCTGATTTCCCGAGGCTTTCTCGAACATCTCGACCAGCAGATTTTTGTTGAGCGCTTCCTCCACAATGTAGTTGCAGAGCAGGGATAACATGTTGGAGATTTTCACAATCTCTTCATAGGACATCACAGGCAGCTGGGCATAATCGTCCTTTAATTCCTCAAGCTTCGCTGCATGCATGGGCACGTTCTTGGACGTGACAATCTGTTCCAGGTCGCTTCCCTTCTCTGGATCAGCGAGTTTCACTTGTCCTGCCATCACGGCACCGATATATTTGCCATCGATCGTGATCGGAATCGCGATATCAATAATATTGAAATGGCATAGATACACATAAGGTTCATTCAACCGAACTGCCTCCAGACCGCCGCGCGAATCACATTTTTGGCAGTAGGGGAGCAACTCGGGGTCTTTGCGTACATTCTGGCAGAAGGCCTGACAGCTGCTGTGACTGGTTACGGGAATGCCTTTATAGTCAACGGTGAGGATCGCGAGTTTGGTAACTGTTGCAAGAGAATCTTGTAGGCGCTTCCATTTATCCAGGTCCAAAATTTTATTAATATGCAGATATTCTTTAATCATTGGGTGAAACCTCCATAGCTAATCTGATTCAGGATTTCGTCCGTTAAAAGTTAGCAAGTTGTACATATTAAGATGTAATGCCTGCGGGTAATGTAGGATATGAGGTCAAAAATCAACCATCTCATGACAATAAGATACCATGATTCCGTCGAAAAGCAAGAAATTACGATTGCAAATTATAATAATTTGTTATCAAAGTCCACTGTAACCCTCACATGTATGAGTTATATTTAAATTAATTGTGAGCAATTAAAATTTAATGTATTAGAGGTTGTTCAAAAAGTCCGCTTTTGATTACGAATCATGCCTAGCGGCATCATCAGCATCGAAGTTGAAATTCAGCCGAAATGTCCGTTGCTCACGTCGTTTTCCCTACGCTCCGCTACTCCATTTCTAGCTTCATTCCATCTTCTCGGTTCTGAAAAACAGACTTTTTGAACACGCACTTAAAGTTCAACTAAGAATCGCACCAGGTTGTTCTGTCGACGGAGTAGATGTGCAGTAATCTGTTAATGACATTATATAATCTATAGGAGGCATATATTAATATGAGAAAAGCATTTATCAGCCCAACCAAATATGTACAAGGCGAAGATGAGTTGTTCAACCTGGGGTACTTTGTTAAATCCTTCGGAGAATCTGCCTTGCTGATTGCACATCCGGATGATGTACAGCGTGTAAAGGCGAAGCTGGATGCAACAGCTGAGAAATTCAATATTACTTTTATTGAAAGCGGTTTTAAAGGGGAATGTTCCCGTGAGGAAGTTGCGCGTCTGCAAGAGATTGCAAAGGAAAAAGGATGTCACTCTACGATCGGTCTCGGTGGCGGTAAAGCCATTGATGCTGCCAAATGTGTAGCTGAAGGCGAAGCACTGATCATCTGCCCAACGATTGCGGCAACAGACGCACCAACAAGTCACTCCGCTGTATTGTACACACCGGATGGTGCCTTTGATGACTACGCTTATTTCAAACAAAGCCCAAGTGTGGTACTCGTGGATACAACGGTAATCGCCAACGCTCCAACACGTTTCCTGGTATCCGGTATGGGAGATGCGCTCTCTACATACTTCGAAGCAAGAGCAACAGCGAAATCCTATTCCCGTGTGAACGCAAGTCTGCCAATGGGTTCCCGCGAAGGATATACACCATCTGCAGTTGGTACGAATGCAGCATTAGCGCTGGCAAAATTGTGTTATGAAATGTTACTGACTGACGGAGCGAAAGCGAAAGTAGCGAGTGATAGCAACGTCGTAACCCAAGCGCTGGAAAACATCGTTGAGACCAACATACTGTTGTCCGGTCTTGGATTTGAAAGTGGCGGTCTGGCCGCAGCACATGCGATCCACAACGGTTTGACTGTTCTGGAGGGTACACATCACTTCTTCCACGGTGAAAAAGTATCGTTCGGTACGATTGCACAACTCGTCCTCGAAAATGCACCAACGGAAGAGCTGCACGAAGTCATGGACTTCTGTCTCGCAGTTGGACTGCCTGTTAGCTTGGCGGATATCGGTGTAGATACGATTAGTCAGGAAGAGTTGTTGAAAGTTGCAGAGATCGCTTGCATTCCGGAGGAATCCATTCACGCGATGCCGTTCCCGATCACCGTTCCTGAAGTGGCTGCTGCCATTGCAGCGGCTGATCGCATGGGCCGTGAGTACAAAGCAGCTCGCCGGGAGGCAAAATAATGAAGAAAATCATTAACCAAGCAGAACATGTTGTTATGGAAATGTGCAACGGGATTGCGCTCGCACACCCGGAGCTGGAATTCCTGAAGAAATATAAAGTCATCAAGCGCAGAGAGATTCAGGTCGATAAAGTCAGCCTGATCAGCGGCGGCGGCAGCGGACATGAACCAGCTCATGCAGGTTATGTGGGTAAAGGCATGCTGGATGCAGCGGTATGTGGAGATGTATTCGCATCTCCTTCCCAAATCCAGGTGTACCAGGCGATCAAGGCTACAGCCAGCAACAAGGGTACGCTTTTGATCATCAAAAACTACAGTGGCGACATGATGAACTTCAAAAACGCAGCGCATCTGGCAGCGGAAGATGGCATTGACGTGCAATATGTACGGGTTGAGGATGACATCGCTGTGCAGGACAGCCTGTATACCGTTGGACGCCGCGGCGTTGCCGGAACTGTACTGGTTCACAAGATTGCCGGAGCAGCAGCCGAAGAAGGCCGTAGTCTGGCAGACGTGAAATCCGTTGCCGAGAAAGCAGCTCAGAACGTGCGCAGTATTGGATTCGGATTCACATCCTGTACCGTGCCAGCCAAAGGCACACCGACCTTTGAAATTGCTGAAGATGAGATGGAATTTGGCGTAGGTATTCATGGTGAGCCAGGTATTCGCCGTGAGAAAATCGTGTCTGCGGATGAATTGGCAGGGCGTATGGTCAAAGCGTTGCTGGCAGACATGAAGCTGGACAATGATGCTTCCGCTGAGATTGCGGTGCTCGTGAATGGTTTTGGCGCAACACCTTTGCAAGAACTGTACCTGCTCAACAATTCCGTTCAGCGTGAGCTTGCGGGACATACAGGTTTGCAGGTAGCTACAACGTTTGTAGGCAATTACATGACAAGTATCGATATGGCGGGCGCATCGGTTACGATCCTGAAACTGGATGATGAACTGAAAACCCTGTTGTTCAAGGAAAGTGACACACCAGCGTTTAAAGTATCCGGTCCACCAGTAGCACAAGTGGCGTATTCCGAAGCATTGGAAGCCGTTGTGAGTGAAGACGCTCCGGTATCTTACGAAGTGGAGACGCCTGCAACATCTGCGGTGATCAGCAACAATCAATTCTCTCTGGACAATGTCGTCTATCTGATTGATAAAATGGGTGAGATCATCATCAAGAATGAAGTACCATTCTGTGAACTGGATTCCCATGCAGGTGACGGCGATTTCGGTATGAGTGTGGCGAAAGGCTTCCGTCAGTTAAAACGCGAATGGAATCACATCATTAACGAAGATAAAAAAGACATCGGTTCATTCCTTGATGCATGTTCCTTAGTCATCATGGAATATTGTGGCGGCGCATCCGGTCCAATCTGGGGTTCGGCATTCCGTGCGGCTGGCAAAGCTGTAGGGGATAAACAGCAATTGAACGTTGCTGAATTTGCTGAAATGTTACAAGGGGCAGTGCAAGGCATTCAATCCACGGGAGAGCGTTCTTTCGGACGTGGTGCCGTTGTAGGCGACAAAACCTTGATCGATGCACTTGTTCCGTGTGCCGATTCCTGGACGCAAAGTGCGGAGTCTGGAGATGACTTCAAAACAGCCTTTGCCAAAGGTGCAGCAGCAGCCGTTGAAGGTGCGAAGAAAACCGAAGACATCGTGGCACGTATGGGCCGTGCGGGTACCGTCGGCGATCGTAGTCTGGGCTACCCTGACGCTGGCGCTTATGCGCTGGGTGTTATTTTCACAGAGCTATCTGAGGCGATGAAATAAGATTGATCTATGGGTTTGTCTGGGAAACTGTTTATTTTATATTATAATGTCGGTAACTTTATAGTATATTGTCGGTAGTTTTATCTAATGATGTCGGCAAACTCGTAAAAACTCTAATTATTCAATGAAAAATATAAAATTATGAAGTGTTTTCTCTACAAAGTGCAGCGTTACTTAGTGATGCTGCACTTTGTGGTATAATGTCGTTTTTTTATTTTGGGATTTATGATGCGAAATATATGAAACTAATACCATGTTTTTATCAAGATAGAAAGTCGTTCTGGTAATATTGATTTTATAAAAGAAAAATATATTTAAATTTAAGGATATAACAGCATTATTATGTAGTACCTAGAGACAATTCGACGTCAGTTGGAATCAAGCTAAAAAGGCCATTATCATAAAAGGGATACTCGCTACATTTCACTTAAAGTCAATGAAGCGAACGGTACCTCATTATTTCCAAAAGGCTCAAAACAAGAGGTTACTTAGGTAATTGCGATAGAAGGGAAACAACTTCATATTCTTTGGGATTGAGATCTTGTTCAACTGCTAAACTTGGAAGCAAAGACTAATACGAATGCAAACGAATTACAAATCAAAGCCAAGTGAAGATATGATTGTAAAAAAGACGAGAGCGGAGTTTCTGCCCTCGTCTTTTTTATGAAAGGTAATGTCCTAGCCATTCTGGTGCGCTGCTAAAAACTGTTTGATGCTCATCGAACTTTGACCAGTGAGCTCTTTGTAATCCTGAGTTACCTGCTCATATTCACCTTCAGCTGAAGCGGCATCAAAAGAAGCTAGAGCTTCTGTCGGGAAATAAGAACATGGTCCCATTAAAGTTGCTATTCACGATTGCTGCCGGGGAATCTTTAGATTGGATAAATAGCAAAGAAGGTTTCACACAAGGTATGAGTACTGGAGGCTACTTGCTTTTCAATGGAGTGGTGGCGATTATCGCGTTGATGGGGATGTATGGGGATCAGCTGGTTCAGACCCGGACGATACTGTTCATCTATCTTATTGAACTAACGGGCAGGTTAGTTGAAAGAGGGGTTGTTTATTATTTGTAGAACTAATTACTTATTACTTTTTTATGAAAGGAGTACATAGATGAGACAAATAATTGCTCTTGGTGGTGGAGGATTCTCAATGGAACCAGATAATCCATTGTTAGATTTGTATATATTAAAACAAGCAAAGAAAGTTAAGCCGCAAATTTGCTTCATCCCTACTGCAAGTGGAGATTCTGATAATTATATATCAAGGTATTATAACTTTTTTAATCAGCAAGATTGTAAACCATCTCATTTATCTTTATTTGAACCTCCGACAAGGGATTTTGAGAGCTTTATTTTAGAGAAGGATATTGTTTATGTTGGTGGAGGAAACACTAAAAACCTTTTAGCTTTGTGGAAAGAATGGGGTTTAGACAGTATTTTAAGAAAAGCGTGGAATCAAGGCGTTATTTTAACTGGGTTAAGTGCAGGTTCCATTTGTTGGTTTGAAGAAGGGGTTACTGACTCGTATGGGGATGGACTTGAACCAATAAAATGTTTGAGTTTTTTAAAGGGGAGTAATTGTCCGCATTACGATGGAGAAATAGAAAGAAGACCTGCATATCACAAACTTATTGAATCAAAAAAAATTCAATCAGGGATTGCTACAGATGATGGGGTTGCTATTCATTACAAAGAACAAGGAATTAGTAAAATAGTTAGCTCAAGACCTAACGCTAAGGCGTATAGTGTTTCCTTCGAAAAGAAGGTTATAGAGACAGAACTTCAAACAGAATTTTTAGGTTCTTATTGAACTAACGGGAAACGATAGCTTAATAAAACCAAGGAGGCAGCCGATCAACGTGTGAACTGAAACGGAACAAGGTTAAAAGAAAGACCGGAGAAAGTCCCGGCTAGTTAATCATAGAAACGCGGTCTTTATTATTTGTTCGGGCAGATGATTTATTGATACAGATGTATTATAAAGTTATTGAAGATCAGTTAGACAAAGACCTCGTCCAAATGATCTTCAAGAAAATATGTTCCAGAAACCTTCCATTGGGAAGTAGTAGCAGTCATAAACAGAAAACCACTATTTATTGTACATTCAAGTGATCAAACTTGTGTCAATACAGGTTAGCTATCCTTATACCCGTCAACAAGCAAGTCAAGTTTCCCTGTATTCGGGTCGATGACAAGACCATGAACCGGAACGTTATCGGGTAGAAGCGGATGATGCTTAACCGTCTTAACACTAGATTTAACTGATTCTTCCACGCTGTCGAAGCCATGGAGCCATTTATGCAAATCGATTCCTGCACTTTCTAGTGTATCAAGCTTATCGGACGAAATACCTCGTTCCTTCATTTTGTTTATGGTTCCATCTGGGTCGATTGCACCCATGCCGCAATCATGATGACCTATTACAAACACTTCATCGGCTTTTAATTCATAGATAGCTACGATAATGCTTCGCATAACACTGCCGAACGGATGTAAAACAATTGCGCCCGCATCTTTAATTATTTTGGCATTACCTTCCTTTATATTCAACGCTTTGGGGAGTAGATCGACAAGCCTTGCGTCCATACAGGTTACGACAACGATTTTCCTATCCTTATAACGAGTTCCTTGATATTTCTCAAATTCCTTATCCTCAACAAACTCTTGGTTAAAATGAAGAATTTCATATAATCTTTCCATTCTAATCACCTCGTCTAGTTTTCATGCCGAAAATTATTATACCTCGGCGTGGCAAATAAACGCTACATCAATCGAAAGGAAATGATAATGTCGATAGGTGGTTGTGGGCGCATTCTCGAAAATTTTAAAAAATTGTGCAAGAGCGTTCCCGCTTCTATATGTCACGTACAACCCTTTCTAATTCTTTAAGCGAACAAGAGAGCAAACCCTCCCACTATATTGCTTCTGGAGGCGCAACGGTACAGCAACCCTTTTCCGTAAATCCAGGATTTATACATATAAAACTGCTAATGAAGAACAATAGTAGTCATGAAGTGAATGTTAGTTTAACGCACTTAGATACTAGTAAAGTGTATTTTGCTATAACGATTGCTGCCGGGGAACTTTAGATTGGATAAATAGTAAAGAAGGTTTCACACAAGGTATGAGTACTGGAGGCTACTTGCTTCAATGGAGTGGTGGCGGTTATCGCGTTGATGGGGAAGTATGGGGATCAGCTGGTTCAGACCCGGACGATACTGTCCATCTATCTTATTGAACTAACGGGCAGGATAGCTTAATGAATACCAGGAAGAGAATGCCTGAATTTTCTTTTTCTTTCTATCATCTAAAAAATTTACTAAAATAAAGTAAAAACGGAGGTTGAACAGCAAATGAGTATGTATATTTTCTTTTATAATCAAGATCGATATAACATTTCAGGAAGGGATTACTGAGATCTCAGTCTGCGAATCGAACAGTTGAACGTTTCCGGCCGAATCGATGTGCTCTTAAATAACGCCGGCTACGGAGTGGTAGGTGCAGTGGAGGAGACTGGATCCGATAAAGTTAAGAAAAATTTTGAAACCGGCATGACCGGCTATACTGGTTTTGGTATATACTGTGCCACAAAGTTTGCTGTAGAAGGAATTACCGAATCACTGGCTCTGGAGGTCGCCCCATTAGGCATTTATGTGACGGCTGTCGCACCAGGATTTTTCCGAACCAATTTCCTGGATGGTTCATCGTTGCTTCGGGCAGACCGGGTCATTTCCGATTATGTGGGTATCTCTGGTGAAATGGAGAACTTCGCTTCTCATTACAATAAAAACCAACCTAGCGATCCGATGAAACTGGCAGAAGCTATTGTCAAGTTGACGAATGCAGAACAACCTCCGGTCCATCTGCTCCTGGGTAATGATGCTCTCGAAGCGTATAGAGAAAAAAACAAACGTCTGGAACAAGAAATAACTGCATGGCACGACGTCACTACAAGCACGGACCATGATGATGTAAGATGAGAATCATGCAGGACCGGTACTTGGAATGTCCAGTGGAGTGCTAGTGGGACGTGACGTTCCCGGTGGGATTATAGGCAATATTATCGCTTAGGGGCCATTGTTGTAGTATTTATTCTGTGCGCTATCCTTGGCGGAACTCGACGAAGCTGAAGATTATATTCGTTTATCGAAGAAAGACATGTTTATGGCCAATAGTTGACCATAAACATGTCTTTTGGTTTTTTATAGGGAATATGTTGCTTTTGAACTCATCAATGTTTTATAGGATAATGAAGAGAAGATTTGAAGTAAAGGGTAATTAAGTTCATTTCAGAGCAGCTTTATCTACTTTGTCTAAATAAATTTAGTCTACGACGTCCTGATATTCAGCAATAAAGGTGGGATCCAGATGGATGGACGAATCCAATATAATTGCCAATTTTCCAGAACGATACACCCTAAAAATAGATTCCAAAAAGAGCACTTGAGAGTCATTTTCTTCTGGCGATTTATGCATTAATATCGGTAGTGGGGGAAGCTTGGGGATATTCTCAAAAAATGCGGGGTTTGCCTCTCGTAGCTACCCACGTTTTAGAGTACGTAACCCCAGTTGCTTGAGAAGATGTGCCACGCCTCGCTTTAAGTATGATTTCTTAAACTCCCGTTCAATCCAAACTGTTACCAAATGTAGTGTCCATTCGGAATTCGAGGATAACCCAAGATCCGAAGGTCGATGGTTTTGAATGAATAGAAAGAGTAGGTCTTCTTGTTCGGGTTCTAATTTTCGTGGAGCAGCGTGATTAGATTGAAGCCAGTCTAATCCGCTTTGTTTATACATCTTTATATATATGATAAAATTGTTTTTCACTAAGCTGGATAATGGTCGATATTTCGCGAACAGGAAATCCGGATAGAAATAGATACAGGGCCTGGAATCTATGGAAAAACCATCTTTCATATTCTGTTGATCTCATGCGGAGCAATCAATAATTATACTTCCCCTGAGGATAGGTATATACCCTCCTATTCCCCATTTTTATATCTATTAAATCAGAAATACGGAAAAATTTCCGACCACTTAGGACATTTGCTATAAAAAATATTAGGAGGGATGAACCAATGACTATTCAATCTGAACCGTCTCAAAAAACTGAACAAGAGCGAATTGATGTTCTAAGAAGGTATCAGATTTTGGATACTCCTCCGGATGGATCTTTCGACAGAATCGCGGCCCTAGCTTCTCAACTATTAAGAGCTCCTATTGGAATCGTGAGCTTAGTAGATACGAATCGAATATGGTTTAAAGCCCATCACGGATTGGATGTGCAGGAGATCGACCGGGATCCCGGACTTTGTGCGTCGGCCATTCTTGAAAATGTGCCATATGTTCTTAGTGATGCCCTGAAAGATCCACGATCCTTAACCAACCCTTTGGTATCTGGAGAATTTGGACTCCGTTTCTATGCGGGTGTGCCTCTGAAGACCCACGACAACTATAACTTGGGTATGTTGTGTGTACTGGACTTCCAGCCACGTACGATCACGGAAGAGGAACTTGATATTCTTCAGAATTTGGCTCAAATCGTCATGGATGAAATGGAATTGCGTTTGGCCTCTCGCCAAATTCATCAATTAAGTAAAGAGAAATCTGAACTGTTAGCGGTCTTAAGCCATGAAATCCGCACCCCTTTGAATGGGATCATGGCGATCGCTGACTTACTCCATTCGACTGAGCCGACCGAGGAACAAAGCGAATATGTTGACATCATTCAGACTAGCGGTAAATCCCTGCTTGTCCTACTGAACCATATCTTGGATTATTCGAAAATGGACGCAGGTAAAATGGAACTAAATATTGAACCATTTAGTATCCATTCCTGTATAGAAGAGGTCTGCCAGCTCTTTATGGCTCAAACCGAAAATAAAGGGATTGATTTAAACCATGAAATTGATTCAGCTATTCCGATGGTGTTACTAGGTGATGAGCATAAAATTCGGCAGATCTTAGTTAATCTAGTAGGAAATGCTGTTAAATTTACAAAGAAGGGAGAAGTGAACACTACGGTTAGATTGATCTCGATTCAAGATAATCCTAACCAAGCAAACGTATCCTTCACAGTGAAGGATACAGGCATCGGGATTCGAAGCGATCAAATATGCCGATTGTTCCGTTCCTTCACTCAAGTTCATGCCAAGGCTGACGGTGAACAATATGAGGGAGCCGGATTAGGCCTTTCGATCTGCAAACAATTGGTTGAATTGATGGATGGACGGATTTGGATCGAGGAGTCCAATGAAGGCGGTACGGCGTTCACTTTTGAAATCAAATTACCTGTTATTTCTGGATAACATCATTCTTTATCAAGCCAGTGAATCCTTAAAGGATTTTACCGGCATTTTTTTAATACATGGCCACCTTATTTTGGATCATCAAAGTTGATGTAACCCAGATTAGAGGTAAAAAAAGAGAGCCTTTGTAATAGCTATCGTTTGCGGTTTCCTAGACCAACAGCGTACTGATTTCGCCCCAGATATTAGCGGAAAACAAGCATGAAAACCTAGCATCCGAAGCAAGTGGAGTTTGCACGAACGATTCACAATTCTGGAAATGATCTTCTACGTCTTATCGATGAGATCTTGGATTTATCATAAACTGAAGCTGGTCATTATCAACTATTTATTTGGATGATATCAAAGAGAGCTTGAGAGCTTGTATCGGATTTTTCAATCAATGGCTGCAAAAAAGAAAGTCGAGTTCCACATTCAGATGGAGGAACCGTTACCGAATAAGCTCTACACGGATGGTCACCAGATGCAAAAATGTTGAAGAATCTAGTATCCAATGCATTCTAATTTACTAATGAAGAAGTTCATGAGTTTACCAATGGTGATAAAGCAATTATCTTACGGGCATTTTCTATCAACAGGATAAATCAGAGAAAAGGCTATGCGAAATTAGCGATGAATTGTTTTTCGTCCTAGATCATTTTCCTCAAGTAGACGATATAATATTGACTGTTAACGAGAATAATTTACCAGAAAAATGCTTGTATGAAAACTCCTGGTATTCAAAGGGAAGAATAAACTTAGGAGAAGTGGAATCGAATTTATTCTGCACTATTCACTCAAGGATGCTAAACGATTACCCTATCGGGAAACGATAGCACAATAAAACAAAGAAAGCAGCCAGCATTGTAATTGGCGCTTTTATTCAACTAACGGGCCACGGTAAATCAATACAATTAAGAAAGCAGCTGACCGTTTTTTTGTTTTATCGGTACAAGTTCGTATCCCTTTGGGGTTCACAGTTTAAGGTTAGAGAAACGAAGATTTAAATCATACCGGTATGCTAATACAGGTTGATATTTAAGACTATGTCCAATGTGAGCAATAACCATAAGATTGGGTTACTGACTGGTATTGATAATTGTCGGTTCAAAGAGCAAGTAAAACCAGGGGATCGGCTCCATCTTGAATTCGAAGTGATCCGAACCAAGGGACAGATTGTGAAAGGAACAGGCATCGCAATGATAAACAATGAATTGGTTTGTGAAGCAGAAATAATGTTTGCATTTAATTCTATTGAGGCATTCAACTAACTGGAATTGTTAATTCAAAACAGCATGGAGCAGTTTGCCGGTTGGCAGCTGCTCCTTTTTCGTTAAGCTAATTAAGCCGATGGCTACCACTAAGGTCTTCGAATGCCAGACCTGTTAACAAACAATCTCATGCAAGCTCTGTAAGAAACAATGCCTCAAACTTCGCTTTTCCTTGCTTTTCCACCCAGGTATTGAAATCCGTAAGTTTGGGGAAAGCCTTGCGTACAACAGAAATATCGACCTCGTGGCCTTCTTCGTTTAGCCATTGAAACACGCCGGCCAAGATTTCATTATGCTGACGCAACGCGTCCATCGGAACTTGAACGTAAGGAATGGTTCGGTTAGTTATATGGCCTATGGCCTCGACAATCTGCAAGGGTGTTAACTCGTCGCCAGCAATTTCGATTGTTTTACCCAAATAATTGTCTGGGCTATTAAGTGTTAAAACGACGAAAGCACCGATGTCGTCCACAGCTACGAGTGGGATCACTCTATCTGGCTTGAAGGCTTGTGCGATTGTCCCGTTCTGCACGCCGGCTGTCATCGGGTCTGAGAAGTTTTCCATGAAGGTGGCGGGACGCAATATGGTAGCCGGCACATCGAGTGAAAGAATGTACCGCTCAATATCCCATTTCTGCATATCCCGATATCGGGATTGCGCATCTGCACCGCCAACCGATGTATAAATGAAGTGCTGGATGTTCGCCTTTAGGGCAGCGTCAGCTACAGCCTTCCCAATACGTCTCTCATCGGCATTGGTTTCGAGAGTTGGGTTCCAGCTCGACGCCTGAACACTGAATACACCATAAATCCCCTGCATAGCGGTATCGAGCGAGGCAAGATCAGTCATGTCACCTAAAAAAAGCTCGGCTCCCAGTTGGGATAGTTTCAGGGCCTTATCGCTTGATAAATCGCGAACAAATGCACGAACCTTCCAGCCATCGGCGATTAGATGCCTAACGGCCGCACCTCCTTGTTGTCCGGTTGCTCCCAAAACTAATATCTTTTTATCACTCATATCCCCAAGCTCCTCTCTAAGCTTTATAAGACTATTTACGCTCTCAGACTTATTATTTGGATAAATCTATTCATTATACGACTGAGAGAGTAGTTGCAAGAGTTTATCTTGCTTTATTAATCAATTTGCTTCAAATTCAATATAAATGTGGAGATCAGCAGCTTAATCTAGACCTCGATATTTATTTTACTTATCAACCGCCCGATCTATTTGATAGAATTGTTAATCAGAAGGGACTTTTCATTTATCAGCCCTATTTATCGAAAATGGATGAACAATATCAATTTACAGTTTTAAGTTATCAATCGATAAATCCAGATTATATTATAAGGATTCGAAACCATCAGGATATACTAAATGAGCTTAATTTTTTAGGGATTAATTTGGAAAGTATATATGGAGATTTTGATAACATAGCAAAATCAGTCAAATTTAATCACGATTTTAATCACGATTCAATTTGCAAAAAATAATAAGAAGAGTAAGGAATCTAAACGACTATATTCTTTTAGTCTCCTGGTTTTAAATCCTATGGGTACTTCATTTGAAGAAGGTTAATTATGTTCGTAAAAAGCATTTGTTAATATAAGCCGTAATGTTATATGAATATAGAATAATTAACCTTTGAATATGTAAGAGAGAGGGAATGCATTGTTAAATTTCGAAATTACAAATCAAATGGAAACAGAGATTGCAGAATGGGACTCATGCATACCTCTCGACGTATTAGGAGCAAATTTTGCTTATACATTCATTCCTACGGGGATTGGTCTGGTTATTGAAGTAGAGTGCGACGTCTGTAAAAGAAAAATTTCATTTAATGATTTTTAAAACAAAAAAGAACCAATGCACTTTAATGTGCAACTGGTTCTTTTCTTTTTACACTTGATAGTTTGCAATATATTTCATATCTATTATGGCATGTATCTCTTTTTTGTCTTTAGGAGGAAGGAGATTGTACTTATTGAATATCATTTTTTCTTCAGAATCAATAGAAACGGATGCGAAGAGGGAATTAATGTGTTTACTCAGCGAGAGGGAGATTTCCGCAGGTTGAATTTCACGATTAGCTTCCTTGGATACCTGATGTGCTTCTTCGGTGATGAGTTTGAATATTTTCGATACCAAGCTGTTTTTTTGTGCATCCGTAACAGTTTCTATATCTTGATGGATTATAGTGTCTGTGCTTACCATCCAATCCACGCTTATGCCAAACTTTTCTTTTATAGAAAGTAAGGTTTCTAACGGGCTCGGATCTCATTGAAAGTTGTATCAATGAAGACGGAAGTATCGATTATAAGATGATACCCAAAAGGATTGAAAAATTGAAGGGTATAGATTGGTCAACAGATGGTCCTCTAAAGTATATCAAAGGTATTTCGGGGTCTAAAGCCCTTGCAGAAGATCTTACAGATCGGATGTTGGTTTAAGTCTCTACACGATTGAAATCTACACGTAATGAACGGAGAAAGACATGGTTAGACTGGAACTTACATTAACTGTGAAGGTCATACCTTATGAGGGTGAGGCACTTAGTAGCTTCATTATACGTGCTGCACACGGTAATGGAGCAAGAGTAGAATGGTTCATGAAGCACTATCGGAGAAGCGCCTCAACCATCATTCACTTATCTGATATTTCAAAATTAGATTATGTCCCAGAAAACATACTCAATTTAAATCTTCTCGAGAAACATCTTTCTCTAGCCAAGGGTGTATTGCGTCAGATGAGTTTTATCAATATACTGACACAGTTTTCAGATGGTAGTAAGCCTGAAGATAGTCGTGTGATGAGAGGGTTAATCCGCAAAACATTAGCTTATTGTCCCCAGTGTCTAGAGGAAAGAGCGACATATCCATTGTTGTGGAGATTTCAAGAAATGGATTATTGTCAGAAACATCGAACAGCTTTATTGCAGTCTTGCATGAAATGCAAAAAGCAGCTAATGTATTCTTCAATTTATCTCCTGGGTTTCTGCCCATATTGCAAAAGCAGATTGGCGAGTCAGGTGGCAGAAGAAAAGATTATCCAAGAGCCGTGCATAAACGAAAGTTTTGGCAAAGTTAAAATCATGAAGGAACTCATCCGTTTCAATTCGGCAATCATGTGTAGCAAAGACTTAGCCCGAAAAATAATCTATGTGGCTTCGCTTAACCCCAAGGTTACTGAGTTGTTAGAACGGGACATAATCGGAATATCCTATAAAAATTTACTTCAGCATGCTCGAGGTACAATGTCCACCAAAAGATCTATTCATCTTAACGTTATTCTTAACTTTTTGTATCATACTGAAATTTCAATAAACGAGCTTTCTAATTTAGAAGTGCCAGTGGACTACAAAGAACGAATTAGTCATCGAAACGTTGAACCGGATATCAACCTTTATTCATGTAGTGCTTTATGGTGTAGTTCATATGCCCAAACAGGGTCATTACGTTCCACAAAGAGTGGATTTAAATACAATCAAAATCGAGCATTAGATTTCTATGTATATTGTCATGAATGTGGCTGTGAATACGCTATAAATGGAGGCAAACTTAGAGAACGTTCTGATTTTGTCCGTGGATATTCGACACTGGTGGACCAACCTATACAAGATTTAACTTGGAAAGAAATTGCTACTTACACGGGTTTTTCTTTAGCTAAAAATAAAAGAATAAGAGCTTATTTTACAGTTAGAGGTATAGGAAGTGATCGTAGTTATATCTATGAACAAGAACGTATAGATGCTTTTCTCAAGGGTATCCAAGATGGGATTAAAATTGCAAAAATAAAAGAGTGGGGCTGTTGGGAAACCGAAGAACATTATTTTTGTTATAGATATCATATACATGTCATGCGCGCTATATTAGAGAAAGTGAATGCAAGGCCTCCCAGAAAAAATAAAATTGAAACCGTACGTTTATTAATGTCAGTGTGCGAAGAACTATTGGATAAGAATCAGAAAATAACTAATCCTGTTCTACTAAAAGCTGTTGGAGTATCGATGCAAACCTTAGCCAAATGGGGATTGAAAGAATATATTGATGCCATGAAACAACATCAGAAAAAGCTACTCTATGAGCATAAAATAAGAGCACTTAAAGCAGAGATAGATACTTTTTTTGAAGATAGATGGCACGTCCACATGAAGATGAATGAAGTGTATCAACTTCTTGGATATAGTCAGAGCCAGTTATGTAGTTATGCGCCAGAAATCAATACGTATATCAGACAAAAACGCGTCTATAATTGAGAGAACCCATATAAATGAATTGACGTAAAGGTCGATTCATTTATATGGGTTCTTTGTGCATCTTGAGCAATTTGTTTATTATTAGAAATATTATATTTTCAAAAGAGGTGTTTTATGGAAGAAGAGACATTAACAATTAAGACAATTCCATATGAGGGAGAAGCATTCTCATCCTTTTTATTACGCACAGCTGTCCGAAATAAAATAAGATATGAGCAATTGTTAAAGATTTCACAAATCAAAAACTCAAGAAGCCCTCATATTGATTTATATCCTAGAGTTGTGACTGATCTACGAAAATTATCATTACTGCTCCAAATAGACAGAAGATATTTCAAAGGTGCTTCGCTCGAAAATGTAATTGAAACATTCTTAGATGAAGAAGATCAGAATTCTAATTATTATCGGAGCTTTATTTTAAATGTTTTCAATCATACCTATCGTTGCTTTTGCCCGATGTGCTTAAAGGAGAAAAATTGCTATCATTTACTCTGGCAAATTAAAGAGTTAAAAGTATGTGATAAGCATGGTATTCCGTTGACTTCTCAATGTCCATCTTGCCAACAAAATCAACCTTATATAAATCCATCTTTAGTTGAAGTGCAATGCTATTCTTGCGGCGAAAAACTATTCAAGCAGAAATCATCTGACTTTGTTCTCGATACGAACTACTATAATGCTCAAAAAAAGAAGTATGAAATTTGGCGTACTCTCTTAACATTAGAAACCAAACTAAATCCAAGTGGCGTTGAGGATAAAAGCAAATATCTCACTCTACTTATACTTTATTATTATAATCAAAGAGAAGACGATTTCTATATGTTTAGGCTTAAAACACTGAGTAATGACGCTAAAAGCAGATTTTTATCTTATATACAAAAGGGAGAGGGCTATAAAGCAACTCTTGCTCAAATACTGAAAGTAATTGATGAGAGTGGAGTGACTCTCTCGGAATTTATTAGTACCGAGCTGCCAGAGAAGTTCATAGATTCGGTTCAAAAATACCAAGCTCAATCCAAAAAAACACCTTTATGTCAGTCACCTTGGTGTAGTTCATATCAAACGAGTACTACAATGATCCGTTCTAACAAACCGCCTGTAACATGGAATGGTGTGCGATATCTTCATGTGCATTTGTGTGCTGTTTGTTTTGTGAAATATGGTTTCATTAAAGAAGAAAACAAATGGACAGAGTGCAGTGAATCCTTTTTACGTGCAGGGGATCAGATTCTGCCGTTGTTGATTAAAGGGGAATATGCGAAAGATATTGCTTCTCTTCTAAATACCACACAATACTCAGTTCTCAAATACAGCATATATTTTTCTTCGCAAGGTATTTTACCTCAGAGGAATAAGGAGCCTAAAAAGATTATAGAAAAACCAATAGACTATTTCATGGCCCTAAATAGAGATAATGATAAGTCAGATATCGCTAGAGCACGAAAAATGTTTGGTTGGGGCCAAAAAGATTTTTTTCGGAATTTCTTTAATCCCGAGGTTCAATTGTATAATTTCTTCAAGATATTGCGGCAATTTATAAACGAGCTGCTTATTTGTTCTTTTATTAACCTTAAGAAGACTAATGATGAAAAACGACATTATACTATAAAGTTACCGACAAAAAGACTATAAAATATTCATCATATTAATGATTTTTACCGCCAAAATAAAATAAAATTAACAACATTATACAGGAATAGAGAATGATTCAGTAAACGTTCAGCCAATATGCAGAAAGTGACACAGGTAATGGCGTCGGTTCTCCGGCGTCGTTATGTGTGCCTTTTTTAGGTCTATACATATGATGGAATACCAAGAGGAGAGTAGAAATTAGAGATACTCCGCGATTTTAGAATAAACAGGTGAATACAGCTATATTTCGGTTCATAAATTCGCCATGAATTAAAACCATTAGGTTGTTGAAAATGCCTTCTAACTTGGTATAATATAACCTATTGATATTGATTATCACTATCATTTGTTGGTATTATCACTCAGCACTACAATGAAAAGGAGTTAAGATTATTCTCTAAATCACGCCTGAGGAGATAACATGATACTGATTTTATCCAATACAATACTGTGCGCGTGAGTAAAAATTTTCTAATCTAGGGGGATATAAATTAAATGAGAAAGTCTATTTCTTCAAAATTAATGTTTATCATGGTTGCAGCTTTAACTTTGGTGTTGGCAGCATGTTCAAGTAATGAACCTGCTACTTCTGGTACTGCTAATACAGAGGCTGCAACTTCCGATGCTGCTACAGCTAAAACAGTTGAAATTACGGATGCTCATGGAACGGTAACTGTTCCTGTAAATCCAACGAAGGTCGTTGCTCTGGATAACAGAACATTTGAGACTCTGTCCACTTGGGGCGTTAAATTAGCAGCAGCGCCGAAGGATGTAATGCCTGCGGATTCACCATATGTGGCGGATGAATCGGTACAAAATATTGGAAATCATCGCGAACCAAATCTTGAACTATTGGCATCTATACAGCCTGACCTTGTCATTGTTGGTCAAAGATTTGCTGGCTACTATGAAGATATTAAAAAATTAGTGCCTAATGCAGCAGTTATTGACCTTAATATTGAGCTTGAAGAAACAGCAGCACCTGGAGAAAACTTTGTTAATGGTCTTAAAGGTGCAACAACCAATCTAGCTAAAATTTTCGAAAAGCAAGAAGAGGCTACCCAATTAATTGCTGATTTTGATAAAGCTATTGAAGAAGCTAAGGCCGCTTATAATGGTGAAGATAAAATTATGAGTGTCGTCGTTTCTGGTGGAAACATCGGTTTTTCGGCTCCCCTTTCTGGCCGTGTGTGGGGACCATTGTATGACATTTTCGGCTGGGTTCCGGCGCTAGAAGTTGACAAATCTTCTTCTGATCATCAAGGTGATGATATTTCTGTTGAAGCGATCGCCCAAAGCAATCCGGATTGGATTTTCGTACTGGATCGTGATGCAGCTGTATCTGCTGAAGAAGGTTCGGTTCCGGCTCAGGACGTTATTGATAACTCACCTGCTCTGCAAAACACCACTGCTATTACTAAAAAGCAATTGGTCTATGCTCCAAACGATACGTACACTAATGAATCCATCGAAACTTTCTTGGAGTTGATTAACAACCTTACGAAAGCTTTAGCTAAACAGTAAAAAGGAGTATACTGCAGTGGTGAAAAATTTAATACCGAAAATAGCCGGGGTTGAGAATTCTCAACCCCAGCGTCATAATCACAAGAAGTTATGGACCATACCTTTTATAATTGCGATTATAGCCACAATTATTTTAGGCATTACATCACTGCTTATTGGAGTCTATGACATACGAGGACAAGCGGATGGAATGGAGATGTTCTTCATCACTCGTGTCCCAAGAACTGTTGCATTAATGCTTACCGGTGCCGCAATGGCAATGGCGGGACTGGTCATGCAGCTTATTACACAGAATCGCTTGGTGGAACCGACCACAACAGGAACAATGGAATGGTCAGGTCTGGGGATCATGTTTATTTATCTGGTCTTTCCTGCCCCGAGTTTAACGCTAAGAATGACCGGCGCAATCATTTTTTCTTTTATAGGAACGATGATTTTTTTTATGTTTCTAAAGAAAGTTAAACTTCGTTCGTCTTTAGTTGTCCCCATTATTGGGATGATGCTTGGAGCAGTCATTTCTGCATTTTCAACTTTCGTTGGGCTTGTATTCCAAATGACTCAAAATATCGAAAGCTGGTTTGCAGGCTCCTTTTCATCTGTTCAAATTGGCAGGTATGAATATTTATGGCTCATTATATTGGTTACTATTCTTATTTTTGTTTTTGCTGATCGGTTGACCTTAGCCGGATTAGGGGAAGATGTCGCTACCAGTCTTGGAGTAAACTATGACAGGATCATTCTTTTCGGTACTGCTCTTATTTCTCTAGCCGTTGGAATCGTTGCAGCTGTCATTGGGAACTTGCCTTTTCTAGGGTTAATTGTCCCCAATATCGTTTCGATGTTTAGAGGTGACGATCTCAGGAGCAATTTGCCATGGGTGTGCTTATTAGGGATGGGCACCATCATTGTGTGTGACATCCTGTCTCGAGTCATTATCATGCCTTTTGAAATACCTGTCTCCATGATCCTTGGAACAGTGGGTGCAGTCGTATTTATTGTCATTTTGTTAAGACAAAGGAGGTCAACAAGGAGGCTAAGATGAGCGAATTAGCAAGTAGAAATCCACTAAATATCGAAATCGATTCTAGCCGTCGTCCTAAAAAAAGATCAGCTAGAGCCTTCCGTACCAAGAAAGAAGAAAAGCGTTATTGGATTTTGCTGATAACATTGATTGTTTTGGGCGTTTTTTCATCGGTTGGACTACTGGTTTATAACAATCCGGTCCCGGTATCTTCTCCTTCTTTCATACCTGTTGTTACAAGAAGGGTAGTCGCTCTGGTTTCAATGCTTATCGCTGCAATTTGCCAAAGTTTATCCACGGTTGCTTTTCAATCGATTACGAATAACAGAATTATAACTCCGTCACTTTTAGGTTTTGAAGCTATTTATTCAACCATTCATACGAGTACTATATTTTTCCTTGGTGCTACGGTATTTGTGAATTTTAGCGGTGTTGATTCCTTTTTATATCAAGTTGCTGCAATGGTCATCATGTGTTTAATCCTTTATGGATGGCTGCTTTCCGGAAAATACGGCAATTTACAACTTCTGCTTCTAGTTGGAATTATTATAGGAACTGGGCTGAGATCCGTATCTTCGTTTATGAGAAGACTTCTTGCACCGTCCGAGTTTGATATTTTACAGGCAAGATTGTTTGCTTCCGTGAATAATGCGGATTCTGCCTATTTCCCGATTGCGATTCCAATTGTCATCATTGCAGCAATCCTTCTGCTTGCTAATGCCAAGAGGTTAAATGTATTGTCGCTTGGTAAGGATGTCTCGACTTCCTTGGGAACTAAACATCAAAGTAGTGTGATTTATACGCTGGTTCTGGTTTCCATTTTGATGGCCATTTCAACGGCTTTGGTTGGACCACTTACATTCTATGGATTTTTAGTTGCCATTTTGAGTTATCAGGCAGCGCAAACCTATGATCACAGATATGTTTTCCCAATGGCTCTTGCTATAGGTTTTGTGATCTTAACCGGTGCATACTTTATTATGAATCATGTTTTCAATGCCCAAGGTGTTGTTTCCATTATTATAGAATTGGTTGGCGGACTAACATTTTTAATTGTGATTTTAAGGAAGGGTTCTTTATGATACAGATCAATAATGTCAAAAAGTCATATGCAGCCGAGGTAGAGATAGGCCCTTTGAATATTAATATTCCAAAAGCCGGTCTTACTTCTTTAATTGGACCCAACGGTGCGGGTAAGTCGACGACACTTCTAATGATCGGAAGACTTTTGGATTTGGACGAAGGTCAAATTAAGGTTGCCAATATGGATGTTTCCACATCTAAATCAAGCGACCTGGCCAAAATTGTAACTGTTTTACGACAAGAAAATCATTTTGTCACAAGGCTTACAGTTAGACAACTTGCTGGATTTGGACGTTTTCCTTATTCCAAGGGAAGATTAACGGATGAAGATGAAGCTATTATTTCTAAATATATTGATTTTCTAGACTTGACTGATCTGGAAAATAGATATTTAGATGAGCTTTCTGGTGGTCAGAGGCAAAGAGCCTATGTTGCAATGGTTTTGTGCCAAGAGACGGAATACGTACTTTTGGACGAGCCTCTGAACAACCTTGATGTTGCTCGTTCTGTTCGGATGATGGAGCATTTGAGATATGCCGCTAATGAATTTGGAAGAACCATTCTGACTGTTATGCATGATATCAATTTTGCGGCCAAATATTCGGATCGAATTTGTGCTATGAAAGATGGTCAAATCGCCGCTTTTGGAACAGTAGAAGAAGTGATGGACCCAGAAATTTTAACAGATATTTTTGAAACGAAAATTGAAATTATTGATGGTCCTTATGGGCCGATAGCGATCTATTAGTTACAAGGCTTATTAAAAAGTTGTTTGTTAAAATGGTCATTCTCGATCAAAAGGCATTTTCGCTCACAGGGCGGTCTTTTAGATATGGAAAGCGATCTTGTATGCCATAAATTGGCTTGGCGGTTCCAGATAGTGTAATCTGGAGAGTAGGTGTAGATCGTTAAGCAGCCATTTGAACGAGAAGGGATCGGGATCATCAATGACACAAAAAAACTATTATGACTCTGCTTATACCAGAGAGTGGCATACAACGATTACAGGCAGAGTGGACAAGGAAGACGGCGCATATGTCACACTGGCGGAAACGGCTTTTTATCCGCATGGGGGTGGACAGCCTTGTGATCTCGGGCAGATCGGCGGTATTGCGGTGCTTGATGTGATCACTGAGGACGGTGAGGTGCTACATAAGCTGGAGCGTGCACCAGAACAGAATGAAGTGCACTGTGAGCTTGACTGGGAACGAAGATTCGATCTTATGCAGCAACATACCGGACAGCATTTATTATCGGCAATTACGCTGAAACTGACTGATGCGATGACGCTCAGTTTTCACCTCGGAACCGATTATGTGACGATTGATGTGGCTGCGGCGGAACTCAGCACCGATCAACTGACTGCCATTGAACAAGAGGTCAATCGCCAGATCTATCGTAACGCTCCCGTCAACAGTTCATGGGTTAATGCTGAGGAGGCGGCACGTCTACCATTGGTGAAGCAGCCTACGGTAACGGAAGACATCCGCATTGTGGAGATTGAGGGTGTGGAGTATAACGCCTGCGGCGGGACCCATGTGTCAGCAACAGGCGAGATCGGCATCATCAAACTGTTGAAAACCGAAAAAGTGAAGGGTAGCACCCGCATTTATTTTAAATGTGGAGCAAGGGCGCTGAATGAATTCACAGCCGCACAAAACGTACTCAATAACATCTCGGCTAAATTAAAGACCAGTAAGAACGAGTTACTGGAGCGCATTGAGAAAATGGATCTCGAACAAAAACAGCTGCAAACCGAGCTGAATGCGGTCAAAACCACCAATGATACGTATTATGCACAAGAGCTTTTGGCTGCTCGGCAAGGACTGGTCATTGCCCAGGTTTTTGAAGACAAATCGCTCAAGGATATGCAGAGCCTGGCAACCAAGCTGACGGCAGACCATGAGGGACTTGTGCTCTTTGCCAGCATCTCGGAGGCCAAAGTCGTTCTGGCACAGAACGGACAGCCGCCCGAATGGGCTTGTGGACCTTTCTTCAAAGGTAATCTCGGTGCTTACCAGGGCAAAGGTGGAGGCAGTGAAAAAATGGCTCAGGCAGGCTTTGCCAGCAGTGAAGATGCTCTTGCCTTTTATGAATTCACTAAGGACCAATTAGGACATCACTGATCTGTTTTTTTAATAAGTTACGAGTAATGAATATATGGACATGAGACAAGCACGTCACGTTGTGGCGTGTTTTGTGTGGCATGACGACTGTATGTCCTTTGAAGCGGGCTACATGCTATGAATGTTTAACTCTTGATTATAGACGGTAAGGAGGTTCGTGGATGACAGAACGTATTCCATGTGTACGAGACGGGTGTCCAAATACCATTCTGCCAGCAACGGCTGCCAGAACAGGTGGATACTGCATGCCTTGTGTGCAAGAGATGGAACGGGAGGCGCATCAAAGATACATGGAAGCGAATCGGCGTGATGTGAACTTATATGAGGGTGTAACTGATCCGGTTGAGATTATCAAGATCATGCATACACGCCATGCCCACGATCCGCTGATTAATTACATCGCCTATAAACATTCCAAAGAGCAGGTATTTCTGTCCTTGACTGCGAAGCAACAGGAGCGGACAGTAGACTATGCGATGGAGCTTATTCGTAACGGGGACGCGGATACGGGCAAAGATATCCTGGTATATTTGGTCTGTTACCATGATATCTCGTTGTCTGCACAGATTCCTGAACTGTTGGAGCACAAGATTTATTACCCTGTAATTTTGTATAAAAGTGCTTCTACGGAAGTGCGTGATCGTCTGCTGCAACAGGTGAACACGGATGATGAGAATCGGAACAATATATTGCTCATGCTTGCTTATATCGGCGATGACGTTGTCGTGCAGCAGTTCTGGCAGTGGAGACAGTCTCCGCCATCCTGGACGAGCGAGTTGTACGTGACACCAGAGCATTACACCACTGAAGCTGGCTGGGAGCTCACGAAGGACGGGCAGCACAGGGAATTATTCACTACCCCAAGTTATTCACTATATAAAGTAAAAGAGAATGAAGGGACAACTGTGGCATCCACTGGGGATCAGATCCCCATGCTGTTGACCAGCTCCAATAGCTGTGAGTGGTGTGGCAGTGCTTTAACGACCTTAATTCATCTGGATGTACGGCATCCAGCATTGCAGGACGTTTCTTGGAACAGTGAGCAACTTCAAGTCCAGACTTGCGTTATATGCAGCTGTTATGGCGTAGTTTATATGGAGATGGATTCAGCAGGTGAAGCGTTCTGGAGTTCGCATAATGTGATGCCGATGGGAGTGGGTGAGATTGTCCCGGACGACTATGTTAAGCTCGCACCGGATGCAGGCCGGCAGTTTCGAATTGCGACTGCATCACGTCATGCGTTCCATGCCAGTGAGTGGGCGATGGAGCCTTCTACATCCCAGATTGGCGGTCATCCCGGATGGGTTCAGGACGCGGAGTATCCGAATTGTCCATGCTGCTCTTCGAGGATGAGGGCTGTTGGACAACTGGACTGGAGCGAGGTTGAGGAATACGGGGATGGCATGTATTACATGTTCATTTGTGAGCCGTGTCAGATGACTGCGGTATCATACCAGCAATCTTGATGATCAAGCCATTATCTTATGATTTAGCAGGCTGTGTAGGTTGTGATGACAGTAGCAGCATATAACAAAAAGGGGCATCCCGTAAGTTTTGCACTAAACGGAATGCTCCTTGTATCCGGCGCAGGATGCATTGAGACATGTCTACGGCAGTCAGCCACATATTCCGTAAGGTCAACCAGAGATACCTCGGGTTGGCCTTTTAAAGCGTTTAACGAACTCAACGCGTCTTATTGGACTAATTTGCATCAGTGTAGTGTTCTAACGAATCGCAGACACGCTAGTTCTCTCATATGCAAGGTTTTTCGAAGAATACCGTGGGGCTTTTCAATCATAAGACTGGTGAGATTCGTTAAAATATCAAATGCCAGTGTACCCTCAAAATAAGGTGTGTATGATTCGTTAGCACCCGCACCCGAGTTGCTACCTATTCGTATGATTCTCACTACTCTTTCTACAATTCCGCAGATGCTTGCTTCAGAAGTTGAGCCAGCCACTCATAGTCCGGTGTATCTTTTTCTTTAATTTTGATCGTTTTGCGTTCTTCCGGGCCTTCGAATATGCCATCTGGCAGATCAAGTCCGGTTGCATTAAAGATGGTGAAGGACACGGCCTGTTTGGATGGTGAGATGACTGCAGCGTATTTTCCGTTTTTCAAAAGATGAGGTTTCTTATACTGCATGCGTTCCTGCACGTCAGGGATGGAATCATGCACCAACTGCCGCAATTGTTCAGCGACTTGAACTTGCCAGGGCACCTGGATCTGTTCAATAAACTCAGTGACTTCTGCATTCATGGTCATGCTTGTTCCTCCTCCGTATGAATCTGATTGTGTGCTTCCCATTCCGGTTTTAAAATTCCCATCATCAGGCGGTCATAGCGCCTACCATCGCGATATACAGCTGAACGTGCCCGACCCTCCAACTGAAAACCGGCCTTCTCATAGGAACGGATTGCTTTGGCATTATATGCGATGACGTCCAGACCTACCCGATCCAGATTCAGTTCATGAAAGGCGTAACGCAACATAAGATTCAACGCTTCGGTTCCGTACCCTTGGTTGCGATGTTCGGCAAGTCCAATACCGATCGCAAGCTGCCCACAACGGTTGTTCCATTCAATACTATGAATGACGACAAAGCCAATCAGTGTATCCTCTTCATGCGTTCGCAGTCTGAAGTACACTTCCTTGTTCTTCGTTTCGCCCTCATCTTCCAACTGTTTTTCCGAATAGGGGACGGCAATGTCGGTATCGACATTTCGTAAATACTCTGGATCTTCGTTCCATCGAAGCATCGTCTGCACGTCTTCCGCACGGGGCGGGGTCATCTTTAATCGTTTGCTATAAAACAAGTTATCCGTCGTTAGTGTCATAGGGGTCTCCTTTGGCATCAGATAGCTTCATCATACTGGAAATTATAGGTGAATCACAATAGAGTATTTCAGTGGGTATAAGTAGTTGTCAGGAAACCTGACATGGTAGTAATATAGAATTATCGATATACATTCAGTGATAGATACATTAATAATGTCGACAGGAGTGGTATGTTTGGAGATCAAAGTGGATGATTTGAGCGGAATCCAAGTAAAGGCATTAATTGCAGAGCATTTGCAAGGCATGGCAGCCGATTCGCCGCCGGAAAGTATCCATGCGTTAAATCTGAATGGACTGAAGAAGCCTGAAATTACATTCTGGTGTGCATGGGAAGCGCATGACCTGTTGGGCTGCGGTGCAATGAAAGAACTGAATCCGGAACATGCAGAATTGAAGTCAATGCGTACCGCTTCGGCTCATCTGAGAAAAGGCGTAGCAAGACAGCTTTTGGCACATATTATGAATGTCGCCACAGACCGTGGCTACAAGCGAATCAGTCTGGAGACGGGCTCGATGGATTCATTTATTGCGGCGCGGAAGCTATATGAAGACTTCGGATTTGAGTACTGCGAACCTTTCGCAGATTATATATTGGACCCGAACAGTGCGTTTATGACAAAGGAATTGTAATCGGATCTCAAGAAAAAAGAGTATATTGATAAGATAGAAACCATCTTTCTGTTAATACAGGTTGATGGTTTTTTGGCATCCGCATTTTGCATCATTCGATTCAAGTCGCTCCAAGTGAAAACTGCAACAAATCATACATAATGAAACAGGAATGACGAGTAGAATGAAGTCAAATGACTTGCGGTGATGGATCATGTTATGAAGAGAATGGAGGAAGTAAGTCATGTTATATTGGTGGTTTGATGATGTGAATCCCCTTTATGCTGTCTTTGTTCTATGTCCCATCATTGCTGTTGTACTTGGGGCATGCAGTTACTATCGGGAGTGGCTTAAAGTTCGGGTGGCACTGGGTGTTTCCTTTATGCTACCGATGTTGTTTATCGCCAGTGATTGGTCTACACTTCGAGAAAATACAGACGCATGGATGATATATGGGATAGGGTATGGTATGGTCACTTGGGTTGTAAACAGATTGCTTCATTCTATTGTGGGGTATAAAAATAGATTATGACACCATATACTTGGGATGCATTGGCCATAAGGAACTTCTGGGCTGATACATGAACAATAGGGTATACTGGAAATTATGTTTATGAAAACAAAGAAGATTACAGACGTTTTTGACATCAGGAGGACTTGAATTGGCTCAGACAGAAGGAACACTACAGAAAAAACTTAAACCAAGACACATCAGCTTTATGGCGATGGGCGGTGTCATTGGAACCGGGATCTTTAAAGGAAGCGCCGAAACAATCGGACTTGCAGGTCCGGGAGTCATTGTAACTTACATTTTTGCAGGATTATTGCTGCTGGTCGTCATGGCTGCGATGGCGGAGATGGCCACGGTGTACAAGAACAAAAATATGAAGGATTTTGTGCAGGAAGCATTCGGCAGCAGAGTTTCCTTTATCATGGGATGGATGTATTGTTTCCTCTGGTTATCGGTTTGTGTGATTGAGGTGATTGCCGCAGGCAGCTTTTTGCAGTATTGGTTCGCGGAAGTGCCGCTATGGATGCTGAGTCTGGCGTGCGCGGTGTTTATTATTCTGATTAATTTACTTAGTGTAGGCGTGTTTGGGGAATTTGAATTTTGGTTGGCAGGCATTAAAATCGCCATGATTATTATTTTTATTATCCTCGGAGCGGGTCTGATCTTTGGGATTATTCCAAGTGACAACACGCCTTATCTGCAAAATTACACACAAGCCGGCGGCTTCTTGCCTAATGGATGGTCATCCATCTTCTCGGCATTGCTGGTTGTCATGTTCTCTTATGGAGGCTCGGAGTTGATTGGTTTGACACTGACCGAAACGGAAAATGCAGACAAGGTGATGCCCAAGATTGTGGGTAACTTTATGTTGAGAATTATCTTGTTCTTCACGTTACCGATTCTTATCATCTGTGGTTTGATTCCGTGGAATGAACTGGGGCCGGAGAGCAGTCCGTTTGTGCAAGTACTTAACTCTACGGGACTCCCGGGAGCCGCCCATATTATGAACTTTATTCTGGTGACAGCGGTTCTGTCTGCTGCAAATTCCGGCATTTACGGTGCATCCCGGATGATGCACTCCATGGCGATGGGGGGAGAAGCCCCCAAAGCATTGTCACAAATAAATCGCAACGGTAGCCCGATTAACACACTGTTGGTATGTGCCGTAGTCTTGCTTGGAGGTTCCATGTTGGGATTGTTCGCGCAGGATCAGCTGTTCCGCATATTGCTGGCGGTTCCGGGGTTTGTGGTGATGCTTGTGTGGATATGTATCGCGTCTTCACAGCTGAAACTGCGGAAGAAATATCCAGTTCAACCGACATTTAAAGTCTGGGGATTTCCTTATATCACTGGAGCGGTGGTACTGTGTCTCAGTGTGATTGCAGTGATGTTTGTGTTCGATGAAGGCAATCGTTTCAGCATTGGCATCTGCTTGTCTGTTCTTGCTGTGCTGATTATCTGGTCTCTGATCCGATTCAGGAAGAGGAATGGACGGACAGTTTAGTATTTGTAGAAGTATCTTAATAGATGTGCAGTAACAAGACATCTCAGCGTTCGCGCTGAGGTGTTTTTTATTGGAAAGAAGGAGGTTTAATGGGGGCAGGTTTGAAATAGGACTGTTATATTATGGATGAATTAAGGGTAATACGAACTAGATAAATAAATCGCGAGTAGCTACGAAATTACCTGAGCTCCTTTTATAATAAAGGGCCAGAGGTACGTTTGAATCTTACATAAATCAGATTACTTCTTTGGATTCATATAACAACGAATATTTTTTTTAACGAGGTACCACATGACAACGATAAAAGTAACCCCGGAACAACTGTTATCCGTCTCTAGACAGTTTGAAGCAGCCCAACACCAGGTTTTTCAGATGAACAGCATCCTGAAACAACACTTATTCGAAATCGAAAGACAGTGGGATGGCAGCACGAAGGAGAAGTTTTATTATGATTTTATAGTGGCGCAGAAGGTCATGGATAACTTTGTTTCATTATCTCTGTCCATTGCCAAAGAGCTTCAAGGGCATGCAGAGAAATTCAGACTTGCAGATCAGCAAGCTCTGCAATCCTATGATCCAAGCTGTGCAGCACCACCGCCGGATGAATGCAGGGCACCAGCAGCTGATACACGTAATGCTTTTCAGAAATCTGCCGACAGTTTGGTCGAATTGGGACAAGCCTTTATACAATCTGCGGATGATCGATATCAGAAGCGATATGATAGTGTAGGCGGTTTTTTGGATTATTGGACATTCGGCATCCCTAGTGGTCTGGTTCAGGGCTATGTAGACAGGGCGGATAAAGCATTCAATTCCCCCAATGATACGGCCAATTGGCTTACATTCGGTATTCATGGTACGATCCGTGAAGCCACCTTTCCTACCAATGCCTGGTCCAGTGAACACTGGGCGAATATGATCGGTATGGGAGGGCTAATGGTTGGAGGGGGTTATGCTTCTTCAATGATTAAACCACATAATCTATTAACATCTACAGGAGGGGGAGCGAGAATCAATTCCTTTTCCCGTCCCGGAACAGGAAATATAACGGGGGGCTTTAATGGTTTTCAAGATCAACGCTTGCGAGTCACTGAAAACATTGCCAAAAGTAAAAAGGCTAGAGAATCCTCAAAATTTTCTGGATTTGTGGAGAAGGAGATTAGTAAGGGGACGGGTGAAACTCGAACACCAAAGTATGTTCCAAAGGACGCTAGCGGTAATATCATGCCTCTTCCTAGAACAGACGGAAAAATGATAAATGGAACTGTTCATGTGCCTGAATCAATGAATCCTCATACACAGATTGGGTGGCAAAAAGGTAGAAAAGGGGATTATATCCAAACCCTTGAGTGGGGGGAGAATGGTGTTCCAGTGAAACGTACAGATTGGACTGACCATGGTCGTCCGCAGAATCATACCAATCCACATGACCATCCTTCAGTCTTTCAAGATGGCTCATGGAGTTTTAAGTAATGGAGGTGGGAAAGTTGGAGGACAATTATCTTAAAAGACCTACATTTATTCTTAGATTAAGTGGGGAGCATTTCCAAAGTGAGATAGGTTGTTTGGGAAAACAACTTGTTCAAATACTAGCCTGTATTCGACATGAAACTTCCAATTTTACTTGGTATGCTTTTGATGTGTTTGGTAGCAGTAACCAACCATCTGAAGTATTGTTCCCAAAACCATATTCAGAAATCCTAAGTACAGATGAACTGATTAAAAAAGCAGAAGAGATAGTGCAGTTCCATTCGGGAGTGTTCATCGGGATTAGGAAAGGTAAAGAAATTGCATGGAATACCAATACATTACCGGAAACAGAAGAAAGTGAAGGATTACAACATCCTGAGGCAGAGTTAGAAATTCGTCCATTTGATACTTCGTATTTTGAAGTTTACGGTATGGACATTGATATCGAAAATAAAATTAAATCTTGTTTCATGTAATTGTTTAGAGAGGGGCTACCCAGTGCTGAATCCGGATCTCGATAATCTGAGCCATATAAACAGAACAGGATAAGTTTAAGAAGACAATCATGAGCGATAAACTGACAATTATCAGTGAAAAGTTTCGTAAAAAAATAGTGAGGTTGAAGTCGAAGGTCTTACTATTCTCATAGATGACACTATAAAAGTAGTGTTTGAAAAGATACTTAAATTGAACAAATGAAGGGTGATCACCCACAAAATCAAACTTAAACCTAACAATATTAACTAAACTCTGACGTTTATGTCGGGGTTTTTCTTTGTATATAAGTGTACCCGTTTCATCGAAACACAATTAACAGAATATCGGATTAAGAAAATTTTTCTCGGAACTTCTAACATTTCAGATGTCTGTCCGTTATACCTGTGAAAGGTGGTGAAGCATGGACGCCGGACAAATCAATGAATTGTTACAGCCAAAGCTAACTGAAATCCGGCATTATTTGATTAGACTTGGCGCTTATCCGGCTGATGCAGAGGATATATTGCAGGAGACTGTCTATAAAGCTTTTCTATATATAGACTCAATTGAAAATGACAAGCTAAGTGCATGGCTGTATAAAGTTGCTATTAACCGCTATTATGATCTTTGCCGTCGCAAAAAATGGAATACCGTACCGATAGACGACATGGAAATACCGGATTCTAAACTGCCTGAAGATGCTCTGCTACAACAGGAAAAGAAAGAGGAAGTGGAGGCTGTTCTCAGTCAGCTTGCTCCACTGCATAAGCAGCTTCTAATTATGAAATATGAGATGGAGCTTTCATACCAAGAAATAGCGAATTTGCTCGGGATGCGGACCGAACATGTCAAATCGTCGTTATATCAGGCGAGGCAGCAGTTTAAAAAGAGGTATAGGAGTGAGATAAAATGAACGGACAACATAAAGAGAGTGATTCAGTGAATATAAGCAAGATGGTCAGGAAAGCAAAGAGGGCAACGACGATTCGTACAGTTGTGATTTCCCTCCTGGTATCTTTAATCGCGTTTTGTGGAGTAATGCTGGGCAATCAATATTTGACAAGCTGGAGTTACAGTCGTGCAGACCATAGCGAGCAGATCATGAACCTCATTAGTGGACCCGATGCAAAGCAGACAGGACAGGTCAATTACAGCGGTTTCCTGAATGGCACCTTTCAGTATTATACCGTTAAAGTGATAGAGGGCGTACCCATCCCTTGGGCGGATAAAAAAATCAATTATCAAGTGTTTCCCTTTCTTAACTTTGTTTCCTTTGGGGGGAATACGTCACCATCTGTTTCGTTGCAGGATGAGAACATGAAAAAACAAGGCTATGAGTATACACGTAGCTACAATGGATTAAATGGGCAGAGAGAAATGTTATTTTACATTCCCAAAGTAAATTATAATGATAAAGTTCTGAATGATCTTCCCTTACTTCAAGAAACGAATCAAGATAAGCTTGTAGAAATGGCAGTATCCTTTGACAAAGATTATTCTTTAAAAGAGGTGAAGCAGCTGCTTCCTCCCGAGTTAACCCAGACATGGTATTGGGTGGATACGTATGATAACAAAGCATTTTATGATCCGTACATCGATGGCAATGGAAATAAGAGTTACGCAACACCGGACCCAGAAGGTTGGGTAAAAGGCTTTGGGAACTCGGACCCCGATTCAAGTGAAGTGAGTGAGAAAACTTTCTTGGAAGCCTTGGAACAGGGAGTTCAACTGAAAGGACAATATCAGTACGAGTTCAACCGGATATACAATTATTTAAAAAAAGACAAGTCCAAACCTGAGGAGAGTGATATTCGTATTTTGGGAGTAGTGCTTACAGGAACAGCAAAAGAACTCCAAGTGTTAAGTGGACAGCCTTATGTGAGAGGTGTAACTTTGGGGGCTGTGGTAGACAAATTTTAAGCTCAAACTTCGCTTGAGTTAACGGTAAATTGTAGTTCAAAACATCGTCAGTCGAGGACTGTCGGTGTTTTTGTATCAACTTTTGTGCAAAAGTTAGGCTAACACAGTCATGATAGCGTTATCTTGCAATCCAATATTTTCTTGCCTAATTCGACATATTCGTTTACTATTTTCCCATACTTAGTGCTTCAAGCATGTCGTTTTTGGGTAGTGCCTAGGCAAAAAGGCTTGGGTTCACGGGAGAGGAAGAGGAGCGGATGGTCGGTTTTTTTAGAAAACGTTTGGTAGTAGTATTGTTGCCGTAGTTACACTGGTCATTACGATTATAGCCGTTGGTAGCATGCTGTTACAGGTGGCCAATATGAAGCTAGCTGCGCAGGAGGCCATCTCGAGTTACAATATCCAAATTGCTCAGAGTTATGTGAACAAGCTGGATACCGCATCGTATGCTGAGTTTGCCAAGGACCCCGAGGAGAATGACGAGTTCCTGAAGATTCGTGATGAATTGGATGATTTTCGCGAACGGATTGGTGCAATGTATGTATATTTCGTCAAAATAGATGACAAAGGTACACCCCTCATTATGGTGGATGGTATGAAGGATACGGCTAAAGCCTCACCGATTAATGAAGTGACGGATATCCCGGCAGAAGCTGTGCAAAAGTTGTTAAAAGGAGAAAAAGCCAGTTCCTCGATTATTAACAATGAGGAGTATGGCGACTATATATCTTCTTATGCTCCCATGCTGGACAGTAATGGTAACCTGGCAGGTGTGATTGGAATCGACACGGCAGTATCGGTTATTGGAAACATTCAGACCGATATTATGAAATCGAGTATTCTCTTCTATGCTTTGTTGTTATTGATCACACTTGCAGGTATTGTCATTGTCATGTGGGTTATCGTAAGGGGGCTGCGTCCACTTCAACCGCTGAAGGCCAGTGTCGAGAGAATGGCACAGGGTGAACTTGCAGAAGCCAACCGAATTCTGACGTCATATCGTTTGCGGAGCAAAGATGAGATTGGAACGACTTACCAAGCGATGATACATATGTCCGGGAACTTGAATAAGATTGTGAGTGACATGGTTGAAGGTGTAGCAGTAACAACAGATATTTTATCAGAATCGATTAAAGAATTTAATCGCAGTACTGAAGAGATGCTTGAGATGAGCAAGACGGTTGACCAATCTGTCGAACAGATTAGGCAAGGGGCCCATACTCAGAAGCAGGGTGCAAACGATAGCGCGAATGCGATGGAAGAGATTGCAAAAGGTATAACAGATATATCCGAATCCTCGATGATTGTATCGGATTCCGCATCTAGTGCACTTGCTACGGCTGAGTCCGGCAAACAAAGCATGACACTGATGAAAAAACAGATGGAGAGCATCTCGGTTGTTTCAGGTGAGGTTGTAGGGATGGTTCAGGTGCTGAACAACTACTCCCAGGAAATTGGTGGTGCACTGCATACGGTTCGTGATTTTGCAAGTCAGACGAAGCTGCTCGCGCTTAACGCGTCCATCGAAGCAGCGCATGCGGGAGAACATGGCAAAGGTTTTGCGGTTGTGGCGGACGAAGTTCGGAAGCTTGCAGAAGCCTCTAGTACTTCCATGGAACGAATCTCAGATCTGCTGTTTCGCATTCAACAAGAATCGCAGCAGATTGGCTCCCAGATGGGGGTTACCGCACAGGAGATTGGACAAGGTGTTACGATTACAGCAGAAGCGGAGCAAGCATTCTCTCATGTGGTTGATGCGTTCCAACTGGTGACCCGTCGCATTCAGGAAGTCTCCGCAGCAGCAGAGGAAATCTCGGCAGGTTCAGAAGAGGCGGCAGCCTCGGTCAACACCATCTCCCAGATCTCAGTCGGGGTGTCGGATCATTCGGATGAAATCTATCGCCTGATGCGTGAGCAGTCGGCCATGTTCAACAGGGTGGCGCAGACCTCCACGATGCTGGAGCAGCAGACAAACGAGATGAGCGAAGCTGTGAGAAAAGTGGAAGTATAGTTAAGAGAGTAAAGTGTAGCAAAAGTAACGCAAGAGGTAGTTAGAAAAGAGTATAGAATATAGGGTGTTGTGCGACTGTGAAGGCAAAAAAGTGTTCCGTTCTTTGAGAAGTGGATGCTCATCCAAAACTTCCTTCAAAGTGTGGAGCACTTTTTTGGTATTTCAACCATTACAGATGACCCAGCTCAATGGCCTGTCTAAAACGTTGGGCGAACCTTTCTGCGGCTACGGCAGCTTCCTTGAATTCCGTCTGCACGAAGCCAATCTGCATTTCGGGCTGATCAATTGCAGTAATCTCTACCATCTTCACGATGCCTTCTTTCCACAACGGATGTTGGTGAAAGGAGAAGTCGTGACCAATAGTTGCAGCAATATTGTTCCGTAACACCGTGCTGATGGCTTCTGAATTATTCGTTTTGAACAGGATGGATAGAGGTCCATGATCATAGGTGAACTCCTGGATGAAGTCTTCGATGAAACCGTCCCGATAGAGTGCGAGTTTATGTTCTTTTAATTGATCAGGTGTAATGCGGCTGTGCTTGGCAAGTTCAGACAGATGATGAGTGCATACCACCAGTTTGCCCGAATACATGGGGCTGAAATGAAGTCCATCGAATTGCCGCAATTGTTTGGTGTAGATGGCGATGAAGCCCAAATGGGTTCTGTTGTTGCGGATATCCTCAATAATTTCCATGGACCCTTTCTCTTCAATGGAGATGTATCCTTTGAAGAGGGCGCCTTGGTTGAGCCTACGGCAGTGACTTTTCATGCGTTCGCCACAGTAAACTGAAAGTGGGACAGAAGGTTGCCGTGTATGGCGCAGGGCCGATTGGACTGTTGACGATCCTGTCAGCCAAAGCAGCAGGTGCCTCCGAAATCTATGCGGTAGACGTGTTCGAAGAGCGCTTAAATCTGGCAGCCAAGCTGGGTGCAATTCCGGTCAATAGTGCCAAAGTCAATGCAACTGAAGTGATTGTGCAACAATCGGGTGGCATCGACGTGGCGTATGAAGCGGCTGGTGTACAGCCAACGATGGACAGTGCCGTAGCCGTGGTCAAAAAAGGTGGAGAAGAAGTTGTTGTCATCGCAGCTATTCCGAATCCTTTACAGGTGAATTTCCTCGACCTGCTCGTGAAAGAAGCGAATCTGACAGCAACGCTGGCCTACCGCCATATCTTCCCTGAAGTCATCTCCTTGATTGCTGAGGGAGCACTTGATGTGAAACAGGTGATCACCAAAAAGATCAAGCTGGACGACATCGTACAGGAAGGGCTTGAGCTGTTGATGACAGACAAGAGCCATGCGAAGATTCTGGTGGAAATCAGCGGTTAAACTTTGAGGCTATTCTGACCGTATTTTTTCTCGGTTCAAAAGGGGTGTCCCCGTCATGCTTATGACGTAGGGGACACCCCTTTATGTATTAATTACACCTTACTTTGGTTATATTCGCTGTTCTCGCTTTCTACCTTCTGCCATCCTTATGCATCGTAACGGTAGCAGATCGCTTTGCCTCCAGTACTCTCGGAACTGAATTCCGCGTCCTCTACAAAACCGAAACGTTCGTATAACCGGATCGCGTTGACCATTTGGCCACCCGTATATAAATACACCGTATTTTTGCCCATGTCTTTGGCAGATTCAACACATTGTTGAAGCAATTCTCTGGCAATGCCGTGACCTCTCCACTTCGGATCAACGCCTAACAAGCGAATAAACGGATAATCAATGGGCAACTCGAAGTTCGGGTATGCCTTATGTGCGGTTTCAAACAATTGAACCGTTCCGACAATCTGATTATCGATTTTGGCAACCCATAGTTGTTTGATATAAGGGTTGCTCGGCGATTCTCGAATATCTTTCAAATAATGTTGCCATTGTTCCTCTTGTTGGAACGTGTCCCGATACTCGGAGTAACTTTCAACGAGAATATGTACAATCTCATCATGGTCAGCTTCTGTAGCGGGATGAATCGTTACTGCCGTTGTCATCTCAAATACTCCTTCTGATATGGGTTTGCTGAGAGATATCGTTGTCTTGAATTTTAACACACCCGATGTATTTAGATTTATTCAAATGTTTTATAGATGACTCATGAAATTCTATAGGTTAATGTATCTGCACAAACCACAAGCACATCCAATGTTTGTATATTACAAGCTTCATAAGCGATTGAGCTGTGTGGAGTACAGATTGTTACGATATTCGGTTGGTGTATTGCCCTCGTATTGTTTGAACATGCGCAGGAAGAGTTTGTAATCCGAAAAACCGCATTGTCCTGCAATTTCTTTTACACTGGCATTGGTATTGAGCAGCATCTGCTTGGCCCGGCGAATCCGTTCCGTAAGGATATAGGTTTTGAGGCCAATGCCTTTCTCGCGTTTCACCATTTTGGAGATGTAGTCCTTGTTAAAATTAAAAATCTCGGCAATTTTGCCCACTGAAATGTCTGTGTGGAGATGAATATCCACCCACTTGCAGATATGGTCAACGACCGCATTGTGGGGCCGATAGTCTGCCTGTGTGTTGCGTTCCAGTTCTTTGAGCAGCAGCAGCAATGCCGCATCCGCTTCTTCCGATGAGAACGATGAACTATGAAGTAATTGCTTGAACAGCTGATTAGCCGTGGATGGAACCTGAATGGTCGCATGAGTCGGATAGCGGTCGAACTCTTCCTCAAGCGAATCATAATGAACCCAATAGAAGCTGACGGGAGCATCGCTGACCTGATAGCCATAATGGGTGCGCCCAGCCCTCAGAAACAGCAGATCGTTTGCACGAACCACAAACGGTTTTTCCTCCTCCGCAATGTACATCTCACCTTCCAGCATCAAAATGACCTCGTGAACAGGCATGCTGCGCTTGATGTGGCTCCAGTTGCCTTCGGATATGAACTTGCCGCACAGGTAATGTTCCAATGGCTTTTGCATAGGTCGGATTTCTCCACCTTTTCTTGGATTATGAGTCTGATGTAGTTATATTTTATTTGATAATATGAGGATGTTCAAGGTTTATACTGAAATTAGACATAAGGAACATATGAATCGCAACACGGATTTTACCCTCTATACATTCACTAAAGTATATCCAAATCTCGACTACATACCAAGGAGGAGTGAGCTTGATGATTGAAACGAAGAAGGGTTTTTTGGGACCTGAGCATGTGGATCTATTAAATGGTGTTTTTCAAACATCACAACAGGTGGGCGAACGGTACTTGTTATCGCTGGACATTGACCGTTTTTTGGCGCCATGCTTTGAGGTTCACGGGTTACCTGCCAAAAAGGAACGCTACGCGGGTTGGGAAGCACGCACCATCAGTGGGCATTCTCTCGGACATTATCTGTCTGCCCTGGCTGTAACCTATCAGGCGACAGGCAATGAAATGCTAAAACAAACTCTGGATTATGCCGTCAGTGAGCTTGCATCCATTCAACAACATACAGGTAGCGGTTATATCGGCGGTTTGTCCGAAGAACCTTTCCACATGGCTTTTCGGGCGGAAAATATCGGTGGCTTTAACATCGGTGAGTACTGGGTGCCTTGGTACAGCGTACACAAAATCTACCGCGGTCTCATTGACGCTTATAAACTAACGGGGAATCAGCAGGCACTTGAGGTGGTAACACGTTTTGCTGACTGGGCGGTAGAAGGTTTGCTGCCGATGACAGAAGAGCAGATGCAGACGATGCTTCAAAGCGAGCACGGGGGTATGAATGAAGTATTTGCACATTTGTATGGGATCACGGGCAAAGCCTTATATCTTGAGATAGCCAATAAGTTCACCCATCAATTGATTCTCAGACCGTTGGAATACAAGCAGGACGATCTTCAGGGCAAACATGCCAATACGCAAATCCCGAAAGTCATCGGTGCAGCCGAAATTTACAACCAGGACCATACCCATGAGAGTTATCGGACAGCGGCGGAGTTTTTCTGGGATACCACGGTTCATCATCGTTCTTACGTATTTGGTGCGACGAGTATTTCTGAGCATTATGAAGCCAAAGGTATGGAAAGTCTGGGCATCAAAACCGGAGAGAGCTGCTGTACCCACAACATGTTGCATTTGACGAAACAACTCTACGCCTGGAACCACGACAGTGCCTATATGGATTATTATGAGAACGCTATCTACAACCACATCCTGGGCGCACAGGACCCAGATACGGGGAACAAAACGTATTTTGCATCAACTCTGCAAGGACACTACAAAATCTATGGAACGCACGACACCGCCTGGTGGTGCTGTACAGGAAGTGGCATGGAGAACCCGGGCAAATACGCCGAGGCGATCTATTTTGAGGATGAACAGGATCTGTACGTCAACCTGTATATCGCTTCCCGATTGGACTGGGCATCCCAGGGATTAACGCTGAAACTTGAAACCGATTTCCCTTATTCGGAAAAGGTAACCTTGACGATCACCGAAGGCAGCGCCTCGGCCAATCTTAAACTACGCGTGCCCTCTTGGCTTCAGGAGCCCATGACGGCAACCGTAAATGGGGACTCGGGCCATCCGCATACCCGGATGGAACCCGGATATCTCTCCATCGACCGCACATGGACCGCCGGTGATGTCATCACGATCACGCTGCCGATGTCGCTCCACCAATACACGTCCCGGGATGATGCACACAAGGTGGCCTTCCTGTACGGCCCGATTGTACTGGCAGGAGCACTCGGAAGCGAAGGGCTGCCCGAGGATACCATCGTGGACGAAACGGCACTGAATCCCAAAACCGCACCGGTACCTGTGATCTGGACAGAGCAGGAGGATATCCGCGAGTGGATCAAGGTGGTGGATGCAAGTACGTTGACGTTTGAGATCAGCAAGGACGTCACCTCAGATGGCAACCCGGTGAAGCTGATTCCCTTCTATGATGTGCATCATGAGTTCTATACAGTCTATTGGCCGCTTAACGATGAAGGGGATGCACTGGAGAAGGAGTTAAATGATATCACCATCGACAGGGTTCAGCCGGACGGTCAGCAAGATGAAATTGGACATCATCTGGATAGCAATTGCCGCGGGGAGCATCATAACGGTTCAACCACGGATAGCCGCAACAAACTGCATATGTGGCGGGAGGCTTATGGCGTCCGCGGGGCTTACTTCAGTTACCAACTGGGGGTGGATCGGACTACATTCAACTATCTGTGCGTGGGCTATTGGGGCGGGGATCATTCCCCGTTTGATCGGGAAGGTACGTTATACGACAGACAATTCAGCATTACCGTGGATGGAACCATCATCGGAGAGCAGCGAATTCATATGAACAAGATCGGTGAAGTGTTTTATGTGAGCTATGATATCCCTGAGACCGTCACTTCGGGTAAAGACAGTGTTACGGTGACGTTTCAGGCGAAGGGCGATACGGGCTGCGCCGGGAAAGTCACAGAGGTACGCACCACCCGGAGCAAAGCGGAATCTGTTTTTTCGTAAAAAGAGGCATTGTATGAAAACGCGCGAACACAATGGTATAATGAAAGCAAAAATAAGGATTAGGTAAAAGAGGAGGTTGGAAGTGTGGCAAAACCCGATGATAAAGGTACTTATAGCTATCAGGATTGGTTAACATGGGAAGGGGCATGGGAATTAATTAACGGGAAACCTTTTAATATGTCGCCAGCACCCACCTCATTACACCAGTTTATTGTGGGTGAGCTGCACTTCTCCTTGCGTACTTTTTTTCAGAATCGGAAATGTTTCGTTTTTGTTGTCCCCTTTGATGTGTATTTCAGCGAGAATGAACAATATGACGTACCTGATCATGTGGTACAACCGGATCTGTCGGTGGTTTGTTCCAAAGACCAAATATCCAAGAATGGCTGTCAAGGTGCGCCGTCTCTTATTATAGAAGTGCTGTCTCCTTCAACTGCGCTGAAGGATTTTAACGAAAAGTTTAATCTGTATCAGAAATATGGTGTGAATGAATACTGGATTGTTGACCCTGGCAATCAGACCGTTCATGTATACACATTGGAAGATGGCAGTTATCAGAACCGTCATTTGTTCACCGAGCAAGAAACGATTCAATCCATGTTGTATCCGGAACTGGAGGTTCCACTTCGGAATTTATTCAGGCTTTAAGGAGTTTGTAAGAAGAATACGACATCATCATCACTCCGGCGCTGGCGTCGGGGTGTTTTTCTTTTTTTATCGAATAAGCCCGATATATAAAATGACACGCCCGATCCATTTCCACGTATTACCTGATAACTTTTCTTTTTCTCCCACCGATTGTTCCACATACACGGCTCGATTTCCAGAGGTTACAAAATCGGTTCCACGTTGTCCCTGTAAAGATGAGATGGGATAAGCCCAAGCCACGTATATTATGAATATCCATATTAAACCACCCGAATGCAACAACATCATGTACAATGAAATAAAGTTCCAATGGAAAATATCGACATAAAAGTCCAGCACATAACGTGAAAGGAGGTCTGATGATTTACATGATAAAGTACATAAAACTGCTGGGACTGATCTTCGGCGTTGTAGTGATGGATGTGCTGCTGTTCTCGCCAGGATTCATCGGACTGGGGTTTAGTGGGGGAGCCTTTACAACAGCGCTTTCGGTGACATGTCTGTTCGGCAGCGTGCTTGCTCTCTTTTATGGAAGCTACACCTTATTGTTCAGACAGCCAGTAGTCTTGCCTGTGAAACAGATCGAAACCCATGAAGATTATGTGGAAGCGTTATCCTTTTATCGACGTATTAAAGTGCTGGAGGAGGATATTACGCTGGGGTTGTCCCAACTGAGCCGTATGAAGAGAAAGAAAGAGACCCTTCTGAACGTGCTGAATCAGCGTTTTGATCCGGGGGAACTGAGCTACAAGAAATTTGCTTCCGTCACCCTTGAGGTGGAGAAGCTGTTATACCTCAACATCCGAAGTGTACTTCACCGACTGAATGTATTCGATGAAGCCGAGTATGCCAACCTGATGAAATCTAAATCCGCCACACTACCCCAGAAGCTCTTCCAGGAAAAGACTAAAGTATATAACGATTATCTGAGCTATGTAAAAAACTCGCTTCATACCAATGAGGAAATCCTCTTGAAGCTCGACCAGCTAATGCTGGAAATCTCCCGCCTGGACAGCTTTGAAGCCGGAGATATCGAACAGATGCCTTGTATGCAGGAGATTGATCAATTAATCAAGCACACCAAATTATACAGACAGTGAGGGGTTGTACGTATGGCGAAGAAGGGCAAATTTTTTTTCATATCGATCATGATGTTGGTACTTGTGTTTGGTCTGGTATATGCAGGGATTACGCTGACATCGAACTTTGGTAAATCCAGTACACAGGTGACCACAGAGAACGCAGGCAAAGAGCTAGGCAAACTGTATGCGGACATTGCACCGACAACGGCTGAACCCGTGAAGGGGCAGATTGATCTTGATCCGGTCGATGTGGCAGAATCACTGCCGGACATTTCCAAATTTCCAGTGACGGTCGAGAATACCACGAATGATTATGTAGAAATTTTTTCATCCATCGAGAAAGCAGGTACAGGTGCGGATGGCTGGTTAACCGAGGTGAGTGAAGAATTCAACAAGGCCAACATTACCGTAGGTGGCAAACAGGTATCGGTAAAAATCCGCAATATCGCATCCGGTACGGCAGCCGATTATATCAAGTCAGGCAAATACGTACCTGATGCGTACACCCCTTCGAATGAGTTATGGGGCGAGATGGTAGCCGCAAGCGGTGTAAAGACAGACCTGGTGTCCAAAAGACTGGTGGGGAATGTTCCTGGTATCGTCATCTCCAAAGCAAAATATGATGCACTGGTCGACACGTACGGCTCTGTGAATGTAAAAACCGTGACCGAAGCCATCGCCAACAATGAGCTTGCAATGGGGTATACTGATCCGTTTGCCAGTTCCACGGGATTGAACTTTCTAGTAACTGCGCTGAACACGTATGACAGTTCCAATCCGCTTGGAGAGAAGGCGATCCAGGGCTTTGAGAAGTTCCAGGCCAATGTACCGTTTACAGCATCAACAACGATTCAGATGCGTGAGGCAGCCAAGTCAGGGCGACTGGACGCCTTTGTACTGGAATACCAGACTTACGTCAACACCGCAGATCTGAAAAGCGGATACGTCTTTACCCCTTTTGGCGTGAGACATGACAGTCCGCTGTATGCACTGGGGCAACTGCCGCAGAACAAGCAGGAGATTATCAAGAAGTACGCCGAATTTGTAACCCAAGCGAAGTATCAGCAGTCGGCTGAGGAATTCGGATTCAACGGACTACAGGATTACAAATCTGAATTGAAAACAGTGGATGGTGGTACCTTGCTGTCTGCGCAGAAAGTATGGAAAGAGAAAAAGAACGGCAGTAAACCAATCGCAGCCGTATTTGTAACCGACGTGTCTGGTAGCATGGCCGGCGAACCGCTGAACCGACTCAAGGAATCATTGCGCAAGGGACAGAAATTCCTGGGCACAGACAATAGTATCGGACTCGTTTCCTACTCTAGCGGAGTAACGGTGAATCTGCCGATTGCCAAATATGATACGAACCAGCAATCCATGTTTGTGGGTACGGTGGATAGCCTGCAAGCAGGTGGCGGTACAGCAACCTTTGATGGCATCGTTGTGGCGATGAAGATGCTGGAAGATTATATGGCGACTGATCCCAATGTGAAGCCGTTGATCTTTGTTCTGAGTGATGGAGAGACCAACGAAGGCCATACACTGAAAGATATCCGTGATCTGGTCGAGACCTACAAAGTGCCGATCTACACGATTGGTTACAATGCGGACATCAAGGCGCTGGAGAGCATCTCCAGCATTAACGAAGCGGCAAGCATTAATGCGGATACCGACGATGTGGTGTACAAAATCGGAAACCTTTTCAACGTACAGATGTAACCATGCACTCGAAGTGACCTAGTGTAAAGTTCGTTATTCGATTTAAATAGCACGTAAGTGAAGGGGGAACATGGATGTCGTTTTCGATGGAAATACCTAGCCAGAAGGAAATTCAGAAGGTGATTGAGGAAGAAATAAAACCTGTACCTGCCGAGGTAGCGGAGCTGCAGCAAGTCGCGAATGCCAACGTAGAGATGATCATGACCCTGGATCTCGAATCTTTGGAGAAACGCAAGGAGATTCTGCAATCCATTGACGGCTTTGGCATGAACACAATGAGATCCTCTTCCGAGAAAAACGCGTTGCTTCAAGTCTCTGTTGGACATCTGTCCAAGACGGGAGACGAGGGCGGTCAGGTCGCCAAAGGCTTGACCGAGCTGCATATGCAACTGAAGGATCTCGACCCAAGCGTGGTCGATTTCGCCAAAACCGGCTTCCTTGGCAAATTGTTCAATCCGCTGCGGGCCTATTTCCTGAAATATCAGAAGGCCGATGCGGTCATCGCTGACATCGTGACCTCTCTGGACAAAGGCAGAGCGACTTTGAGAAACGACAACACCACACTGGAGATTGAACAGCAGAACTTGCGAGAGCTGACCAAACGACTGCAAAAGGAAATTCAGCTCGGTGTGCTGATGGATGAGTCGATCGACGCGCAAATCGAAGCCGCCAAGGTGCGTAACGAGGACCCGGAGAAAGTCCGCTTCATCACCGAAGAAGTGCTGTTCCCGCTGCGTCAGCGGGTTATGGATTTGCAGCAAATGCTGGTGGTGAACCAGCAAGGCATTATGGCTATTGAAGTCGTCATTCGCAACAATAAGGAGCTGATCCGCGGTGTGGATCGGGCTAAAAACGTCACAATCTCGGCATTAAAAATTGCCGTAACCGTGGCGAGTGCGCTCTACAATCAGAAGATTGTATTGCAAAAAATCGAACTGCTCAACCGGACGACCAACGATTTGATCGTAGGTACGTCCAGAATGCTGAAAGACCAGGGTATTGCCATTCAGAAACAGGCTTACGAGGCGAGTATTTCGGTCGATACGATGAAGCAGGCTTTCACGGATGTGTTGTCTGCGCTCGACTCGATTAGTGTCTATAAGCAGGAGGCACTGCCTCGGATGCGTGAGACCATTAACCAGTTCCGTGAACTGGCAGATACCGGGGAGCAACAGATTCAGCGTTTGGAGAAAGGGCAGAAGCTGGGGTTGTGATCTTTACAGGTTGATAACAAAAAACAAAGCGGCCATTCCCTTTTAATCACTTGGGGATGGTCGCTTTTTGGAATGGAATTAGGGACTATGCTAGAAACCATACCCCATACTTCTTGCATAAGCATATAACAACTGCTCGCATTGGTTAATGAGATCGCCACCGGCTTTTACTTTGGCACTGCCCTGTTTCAGTATCGTGTAATTCACTTTTTTCTTGGAAACGGCCTGTTTGTACAACAGGTATCCTTCAAGCTGAAGGTAACTCCCCTTGACGAAATAGGCATGTATTTTCTTGATTTCTCGATTGGTAGGCTTGATTTGTTTTGCCTTGGATACCAGTTTCGTATAATTGGGGATCACCGTGTTCGTAAGTTTGAGATACATAGACTTGCGATTCGCTGAAGTTACCTGTGAGCCGACGCTTTCCAACGCGTCAAGGGCTTTAGTCTCATACGACTCAAGAGCATATATCTGTTCAAGGTATTGTTCGAATTCTTTTTGCTCTTTAGTGAGCTCCTGTTCTGCCTCATCCAATTCCGACTCGCTCATCAATTCTTCGCTGAAATAATCTTCGTCTTCACTATAACTCTGATCTGAATATGTAGAGGTTGCTACTTTGACTGCATTTGCAGAAGCGGCTGGAGAGAGAAGCGCTCCACCAAGCAAAACAAAACTGGTAATCAATGATATAATCCACGACTTCTTCAAAAGTAATGTCATCCTCCTTTTGTTCTATTCCATTGGATAATCTAACATATAAATACCGGAAATTACAGGAATGTATTTACATAAATATGGTTGTCAATCTTTTGAATGGAACCGTCATTACGGCAGATGCAGGTTGGAGCTCGTACTAAAATTCAGCGTTCATAACCGGAACATGCAAAGAAGGGGGTGTCTCAAAAGGAATTCCTCCTTGCTCCAAGCGTTAACGAACCTCAGTAACGCTATTCCGTCATAAGTCGGTGTCAAAATCTAAAAAATCGACCGAATCGACGAAATAACGTCTCTGTGATTTGTTGGATCTCAGATCAGGGAAAATGGGAGTGAATAGCGTGTGTTAGGTTCATTAAAACAAAATAACGCTAAAAGGGGCTGTCCCCCGTCACATGTATGACTTATGGGACATCCCCTTTTTGCATACTCACAAACGCGTAAGGATGTTGAACATTAGATCATAAGGACAAACGTTTGCACAAGTATGTTTATACATTCTCGGACAGTGTAAAGAGGGACGAATCCCGAACAATCAAACGGTGCGGGATAATGACCGGATTTTGGGGCAGCTGCTCGCCGTGCAGAATTTTCAACAGTACCTGAACTGCGGTGTAGCCCAGCTGATAAGTTCCGATATCAATGGAACTAAGCGGAGGAGAAGCAAGTTCCGACAAGGCAATATTGTTGAAGCTCACAACACTTATATCTTCAGGAACGTTATATCCCAGCTCAGCTAAAGCGCGGAGTACACCAAAGGCAACATTGTCGTCAATGACAACAATGGCGGTTGGCCTGTCCGGTAACGACATGAACAAGGACATGGCTCGGAAGCCGCTCTCCTGCAGGAATTCTCCTTCCACGATCCAGTCACTGTTGGCGTCAAGGGCCGCTTCTTCAAGCGCATTTCGGTAACCTAACATCCGATCATGAGATAACGTCAGATCCGGCGGACCACTCACAAATCCGATTCGTTTATGTCCTTGGGCAATCAGATGTGTTGTCGCATCGAATGCGGTCTGTACATTGTTATTGTCCACCATCGGTGCATTGGGATGTGTTTCGCTGCGGCCAATCAGTACAAAGGGAAACTTTTCCACCTCCAAAAAAGAGATGATCGGATCTTCCCGTTTGGAGCCAAGTAGCAAAATTCCATCTACTCGTCGCCCGTGGACTAGGCGGGATATGGCATTCAATTCACTGCTTGAAGATGTTTCGGTGGTGAGCAGAAGTTCATAATTCATGCGGGTGGCATGCGTAATGATTCCCCGAAGCAACTCTCCGAAAAAGTAGTTCTGAAACAGTTCCTCAGCAGGCCGGGGCAGCATGATCCCCAGGGTTTGAGTTGTTTTGGAAACCAGGCTTTTCGCCATCATATTTGGATGATAATTCAGTTCTTTCATAATTTGCTTCACTTTGAGCGACGTTTCCGAACTGATTCTGGGATGGTTGGAAATAACCAGTGACACCGTAGAAGGGGATACACCCGCCAATTTGGCAATATCTTTGATTGTAATCATGTGAAAAATCCCTTCTGTACAAGCATTTCAACATGTCTCCTATGTTAATTGAAAGATTTGGATAAATCAATTGTAAACTGCACTAGGGGCAAGAAGGAGAAAGTAAAATAAAGGAAGATGGAGCGAGATCAAGCAAATGGGAAATTACGGGAAGATACGCCATAAAAGTGAAGAAAAACGAACGAAAATGACTTGTGCAAACGTTTGTGCAAATAAAGTTGGCTATTGTATGATGTGATTGTTAATATAGCGCTTACATCATTGAAAAGAACATACGACCTAGAATGTTTATCCCGATTACATACTCATTGTAGCCGTCTGAGGTTCGTTTGAGCAAACGTTTGTACACATGCCGAACGGAATATACCCAGAACCTCAGAATGCAGGAACAGTACACAGAAAAACGGGTGAAAAGCGCGAGTACAGCATGGAGCACGATTACGAAAAGGGGGAATTTCAATGAGAAAATGGCAGCAAGCAGCACTTGCAGGTTTCATGGCATTAACACTTGCCGCATGTTCAAGCGGGGGTGGAGGCGGGGCTGCGCCCACTGCACCAGACAGCGGTGGAACTGGGGAAACTACAGTGACCGCAGAAAACATACAGCCGGAAGAGGGCGCAAGCCTTGTCATATGGGAGGATAAAAATCAGCGAAGCTTTATCGAGGAGCGAGCGAAGAAATTTGAAGAGGAGTATGGCGTTTCTGTAAAGATCGAGGAATTGCCGCCAACCGATCAGGTGACCAAGCTGACGACAGACGGACCCGCAGGATTGGCTGCGGATGTGGTCGTTTTCCCGCATGACAAGATTGGCAGTGCTTCAGAAGCCGGACTGATCTTGCCGAATGATATTTTTGAGCAAAAGACCTCGGAATCCACCAGTGACAATGCACTGAAAGCGGTAACCTTCAAAGACATCCTATACGGCTATCCCTACAGCGTAGAGACCTATGCATTGTTCTACAACAAAAAGCTGTATCCCGAGGCACCAAAGACATTTGAAGACATTATCAGCTTTGCCCAAACCTTTAACGATACCAAAAACAACAAGTACACCCTGATGTGGGAGCTTCAGCAGTTCTATTACAATTTTGCTTATCTTGCTTCCCAGGGCGGATATATCTTTGGCGATGAAGGCATGGACAGCAAGGATATCGGACTCAATAATGAGGGAGCTATCAAGGGCGGCCAGTTCTTGCAAAGACTAAAATCGGAAGTGCTGCCTGTGAAGATGGGCGATGTGAACTATGACATCAAAAAAGGACTGTTCTCCAGCGGCAAACTGGCCATGGATATTAACGGACCGTGGTCCATAGCAGACTATCGCACTGCTGGTATTGACTTCGGTGTTGCTCCACTCCCGTCAATTGAAGGCAACCCGATGACTTCCTTCTCTGGGGTCAAGGCATATTACGTTAATGCATTTACAACCTATCCGAATGCTGCCAAGCTATTTGCGGCGTATCTCTCCAGTGCTGAATCCCAGCTGGTTAACTTTGAGATGAACGGAACACTCCCGGCCAACAAAGACGTGGCTGCCGATTCTAAGATTCAGGGCGATGAAATCACGAAGGCATTCCTTGAGCAATTCAATAACTCCACCCCAATGCCTTCGCTTCCTGCCATGGACAGTGTATGGGGGCCGATAAGCGCGGCAATGACCGACATTTGGGATGGGGGCAAGGATGTAAAAACCTCTCTGGATAACGCGGTCAACCAAGTCAAGGAGAGCCTTGCAACGGTCCAATAAAAAAAGGAAGAGCAGGTGCAGAGGAAACCAACATGTCCTCTGCACCCTGCTATAGCCGATCGGTAACTTTGCTTGCCGGGAAGGAGTAGGAATGAATGAAACAGCAGCATGTTCCAGTCACTGTTAAGCCGGAAGGAGAAAGGCAGCATCGCATGACAGCGGCTGTATTGTCCGTTGTCATGCAAGGACTTGGACAACTATATAACCGTCAATGGATCAAGGGAATCTGTTTTCTGATCCTGGAGGCAGTGGGACTCGCGTATCTGATTCCCCGATTGAACCAGGCTGTATGGGGCGTATGGACACTGGGTGAGCAGACGCAGCGTTTTGTCAAAGTGAATGGATCAACGGTACTGCAACAGGGTGACCATTCTATTTTTTTGCTGCTCAATGGAATTATTGTGCTCTTGGTGTTTTTCGTTTTTCTTCTTCTATATATCTTCAATATCCGGGACGCATATCTTACGGGAAAATTAAGAGAGGAAGGAAAGCAGGCCACCCGAGCTTCTGCTTCCCTGAGATATCTGCTCGATAAACAATTCCCGTATCTTTTCTTGTCCATCCCTGCGCTCGGCATTCTTTTTTTCACGATTATGCCGATTTTGTTTACGATTACCCTGGCCTTCACCAATTACTCGGCACCGGATCATATTCCACCCGCCAAGCTGGTCGACTGGGTAGGTTTCAAGACGTTCACGGACCTGATCCAGCTTAAATCGTGGAGCCATACCTTCTTTGGGGTGTTAACATGGACGGTCATCTGGGCCATTCTGGCAACGGTCACCACCTATTTTGGAGGTGTGCTGGTTGCGCTCCTCATTGAACAGAGAGGCATTCGATTCAAAAAGCTGTGGCGGACGATATTCATCCTCCCGTATGCGATTCCACAGATTATTTCACTGCTTCTGATGCGTAATTTGTTTAACGGACAATTTGGCCCCATTAATACGTATATGAAGGCTTTTGGCCTTGAGGGGCTGCCGTGGCTAACCGATCCGTTCTGGGCGAAAGTGACGGTCGTCCTTGTCAACATGTGGATCGGAATTCCGGTCAGCATGGTGCTTATACTGGGCGTGTTGACGGCCATTCCTAGGGATTTGTATGAAGCGGCTGAGGTGGACGGTGCGTCCGGTTTTCAGAAATTCCGCATCATTACGCTTCCTTTTATCATGTTTGCTACAACACCGGTGCTCATTATGCAGTTTGCCGGGAATTTCAACAATTTCAATGTCATCTTCCTGCTGACGAACGGCAATCCGCTGCGTGGCGATTATCAATACGCGGGAGCGACCGATCTTCTCGTGACCTGGTTGTACAAACTGACGCTGGATAACAACAAATTCAATATGGCTTCGGCGGTCGGCATCATCATTTTCCTGATTATTGCGTCGTTCTCCATCTGGAATTTCCGTCGTTCCAAATCGTTCAAGGAGGAGGACATGATTCAATGAAAAAGCGTAACAATCCCATGCGTCTGACGATCAGTTATGTGCTGCTGGTCATCATTGCAATCGTATCGGTGTATCCTGTCCTGTGGATCTTTCTCTCGTCGCTGCGTCCAGGAGCGGCGTTGTACAGTGAACGTCTGTGGCCTGAAGCGTTCACGCTGGCACATTACGGAGAACTGTTCACCAACCCGTCGTTCATGTATGGAAAATGGTATCTGAACACGTTGAAGATCGCCTTTTTCACGATGATTTTCTCAACGCTTATGGTTACGTTGGGCATGTATGCGTTGTCCCGATTCCGGTTTCGCGGTCGCAAGACCATTTTATCAACGATGCTGGTTCTGGGGATGTTCCCCAGCTTCATGAGCATGATTGCCATTTATATTATTTTGCTGCAGATCAAACTGCTGGACACTCACGCCGCGTTGATTCTGGTCTATTCGTCCGGGGCCGTTCTGGGTGGATTTATTGTCAAAGGGTTCTTTGATACCATCCCGCGCAGTTTGGATGAAGCAGCCCGGATCGACGGGGCCAGTCATCTGCGTGTGTTCACCAGCATCATTTTGCCGTTGTCCCGGCCCATGCTGACCTATGTAGCCTTAACCAGCTTCACGGGTGCGTGGATGGACTTTATCTTTGCCCGGCTGGTGCTGCGGACCAAAGAGAACTGGACACTTGCGGTTGGCATGTGGGATCTGGTTAGCCGATATCAAGACAGCAACTTTACGATGTTTGCTGCCGGGGCCGTACTGATCGCTATTCCGATTACGTTGTTGTTTGTATTCCTACAGCGTTTCCTTGTGCAAGGGCTGACCTCTGGCGCTTCCAAAGGATAAAGTTGCAGTGCTGGTCATCGTAATACATCGTAATACACAGCCGCATCCTATAACCGTATAGACAGCCTGTAGAACATCCTCAGGCCACCAATCAGGCGCTTCTGAGCGGTTCCATCCATCTTGGAACTGCTTCAGAAGCGCCTGCCTGTAATTTGAGATCCCAGAACCAAGAGGAGGAAATGATCCATGGGAACGCTACATTCCCCAGAACCTGAATTGGAGTCAAACGGGGCTCGCGCTGCTGCGGAGAATAAGAAAATGGCCAACAGATCGCTCTGGCGCAATGTGGCTTATCGCAGGATTTTATGCGGCTACGGTATATCCGTATTTGGGGATTGCTTCAACGGCATTGCGATCAGTCTATGGGTGTTGCAGACCACAGGAAGTGCCAAGAGCATGGCAGCTGTACAGGTATGCAATATGGTCGTCAGTTTTCTGTTCGGATCGCTGGCGGGTACGTTTGCGGACAGGCTGGATCGCAGAACATTGATGCTGTCGTCCGATTTGTTTCGTGGAGCGATGGCGTTTATCATCGCGGTGAGTCTGTTTGTGCTGCACGCTCCTTTTCCGCTCGTACTGCTCATGCTTTCGCTGTCCATGTTCTCCAGCCTGTTTCAGGCGCCTGCATTTCATGCTTCGGTAACCAGTTTGGTCGGGAGTGAGCATCTGCAACAAGCTACAGGAACCATCCATCTGGTGGATAATATGGCCCGCATCAGCGGACTGGCCGCAGCAGGGATTGCAGTTTCTGCATTTGGAGGATTTACGGCCATTATGATTACGGGGGTGACTTTTTTGCTCTCTGCGATGTGTGTACTATTGGCAGGGCGTTTCCCCGATGTACAGCGGTCATCCACTGCTCCTGCGTCCTTCGCCCAGGAATGGCGTGGTTCGTTCACCTACATTTTCGCTAATCCTTTAATTCGGTCCATCGTTATACTGAATCCGCTGCTGATTCTCTTCTTCATGTCTGCCATTATGTTGGTTCAGGTCATGGCCGTCAACGTATGGCAGGCAAATCCAGTCCAGTTTGGGCTGATCGAAACGTGTATTCCTTTGGGGTACATGCTGGGCTCTGGGGTACTGATTGCCTCGGGCAAACGGCTGAAACGAAGAGGGAGATGGGTGTTTATCGGTCTACTGGTCCTTGGACCACTGTATATGTTGTTATCCCATGTATCTTCTCCTTTGCTGGCCTTGCCGCTGATCATTGCTGGGGGTGCCATGTTTGCGTGCTGTACAATGTTAACCCAGATCATGATGCGTGCCGAGGTTCCCGGTGAGCTGCAGGGAAGAATCTACGGCGTGCTTGGAACGATCACAAGTACAGCCCCGATCCTGGGATTAACGGTAGTTTCGGTTTTGGCGGATCAATGGGGTGCCCAAACTGTGCTGGAGAGCTTGGGAGCGTTGCTGCTGGTGGTAGGGGTGATGGCGGCAGCAGGGTTAAAGTCAATCCGTACCTATCGATAGTAGTCCAGCATAAGACAATATTCAATTTGATTTTTATCGCGTATTCTTTAGCATCTATTCCAATCGCCATATATGGCTTATGTCAGCACGAACGAAATCGAGACGAAATGCTGCACATTAATTGTGATAAAACAGAAAACCATTTGCCGCACCTGCGGTACAACAACTTTTCAAACATAGATTATTTACTTTCCAACAAAATACTTACGTTTACGTCAGTAATTTAAAGTGAGAGGATAGTATCTTCCACCTGATCCGACAGAGGCAACCACGGAGATTATAAGTATGTCCATACGCATAAGGAGCAACGCTTACTATTCTGCAACGAATTGTTTACTATCTTTATTAAAGCTATATATTGTAGTTAATGTATCGCCATTTGTATTCTGTCCTTCTGTATTTCTCGTGGTTACGATCAGCTTTTCGTTTTCATTAACGGGAATACTACTTTTTTCATAATTGATAGTTTCCTGAATTTCCTCAGCCTTTTTAAAAGTAATTGCGAATGCTTCTCCACTTTTTTTATCAATGCAAAAAGCATAAGAATTATATCCTCTTGAAGCTGTGTATTCAGGAGTGAGTAAAAAAACGTCCATTCCTTTAAAGCTGATTTTCTCGAAGGAAATGGGTTGGTCAGAAGATTGAATAAAAACAAGCTCCTGTAGTTCTTTTATTTCTTTTATGTCGTCATTATGTTTGTAAATCACGGAGTAATTACCTTGATAAAAAAAGTCGCTTTCTTGCCCTAGAACACTTGGGATAGTGACATGTCCAATCGCTTCTTTTCCTTCTGAAACAACATATAACTCACCATTATCTGTATCTATCCGGGCTCGAACGGTCGGGTTATCTTGATTGATATCAATCTTAACTACTTTCGTATAGGGTGAATCTGGAGTTTGATTTTCAATTTCATCTTTCTTGTTCGTCTCCGTCGATGTAGTTTCTGTCTTATCAATAGGTTTTTCTGAACTCTCAGTACCACATCCGGATAATAAAATACTTACTGCAACTATGGAGTTTAGGACAAACGAAGGCTTTTTAAAAATTTCATTCGCTTCCTTTCTAAATGTTAGTATATTTTACAGGAATTATTATATATCATATATAACCCATAAAAGTTGATGATATGTAATTTATTTCTTGGAAAAGAGTAATTTACGAATCATACTACCAACGTAAAGGAGTGATTACATGGTTTGTTAAAATTATTTATTCAAAAGCATCCACGCTGTAAAGAACCCGGAGCAGGCGCTTTGTCGCGTCTGGCTCCGGGTTGAATGATAGGGCGATAAAGGAATGACTATTGCCAGTCCACCGTAACGGTTGCGGTTCCACTGGTCGGTGTGGTGAAGGTGTGATTATTGCCATTTTCCCACGTGATGGTAGAGCCGTTCTTTTTGAAAAACTTGAATTCCAGATTCGTTCCGGCAGGCACACTGACGTCATAATACCAGGTTGGATAGGAATAGATGACCTGATTGAAGGCCGGACCGATGGCAAGAGGGCCTGTGGACCAGTTCCCCAGCTCCGCAACATTACCCGCCAGATAGAGATTTTGGCCGAGTGTGGTGGATGCGTTGTTGATGACAAAACGGACGGAAACCTGGTTGCCACTCAGAATCGTGAAATTGTTATAGGTGTTGCTGTTGACTCCGCCCGCTGCCACTTTAACGGCGTAGTTGCCCGCGGCAACGGATGGAATGGTGACTTTAATCTGAGTATCTTCCCAGGATGTAATGGCTGAACCGGTAACAGCTGTTGTACCGAAATAAACTGTGCCTTTGGTTGTGCCGAATCCACGACCATCAATGGTAACGGTATTGCCCGCTTTGCCCATGGTAGGGCCCACGTGCCCGATGGTTGGTGTTGTGGTATTGGCTGTATACTGCCAGACCGCTGTAGCTCCTGCGGCAAGTGTGAAGGCGGAGACGTTTCCACCAGTAGAGGTAATGTTGTTACCATTAAGCGCACCAGCAAGTACATCGTTGTAGGTCCCTGAAGGGAGCGAGGTGGTCAGGCCGCTGATGGAAGTAGAAGTCGAAAGATTGCGGTTAACCGCTACGACAGCCACATTGTTGCCGAATTTACGTTCATACACATACACATCATTGTTAATCCAGCGCTGCTGGGTTGTTCCGTAGGCGATGGCAGGATTGGTTTTGCGCAATGGTGCGAGTTTGCTGATGACGTTAAAAGCGGTAGTTGTTTTGGAGAAGGAAGGCATTTTGGCACGGTTATCCGGGTCACCGTTACCTGTCAAATACTGCTCCGTACCGTAATAGATGGCTGGCACGCCCCGTGAGGTAAGTGTAAATGCAAGCGCTTGTTCGAGACGACGGTTGTTAACGGCACTGGTTTTGAATCGATCCATGTCATGGTTGTCAATAAAGGTCACCTGGTCATTCACCTGGGCATAATCAGCCGCAGTGCTGGTAATCATGGAATCCAGGGCAACCATCGTGGATGTGTTATCCCGGAACACATTACGTACTTCATTGTTGAAACGGAAGTCCAGCAGGCTCATGCCGGATTGGTTGGCAAAGTTGGTGTTGTCCGCGTCCGAAGCGGAGGAGCCCAGGAACCATTCACCAAATGTGAAAACTGGTTTGTAGCTATAAATGGAGGACATCCAATTTTTTTGCCATCCCATCGGCATATGTTTGACCGCATCCACACGGATTCCATCAATGCCCATATCGAGCCAGAGCTTGATCGCATCCTTGAAGTACGTGTCGATGGTGCTGTTGTTGTGATTCAGGTCAGCGAGATCATAGAGGTTTTTGTAGATGCCGTTCTCCAGTGTGGAGAAGTCGGAGCCGCCATTGTGGTGGAAAAGTTTGTTCGTATCATTGGTGTAGCCACCAAGCAGAGTGCCATTATTGTACAACTTTCCATTCTCTGCGAACGAGGTGTTGGTTTCCATGGCTGGAGAGGTATGGTTGGGAGCAAAATCAATGATCACTTTGATGCCCTTGGCATGGGCCGTGTTGATCAGATTCTGAAAATCGGCCATCGTACCAAAGGCTGGATTGGTCTTCTTGAAGTCCCGTGCCCAGTACCCATGATAGGCCGAGTTGTTGACACCGGAATAGTTAATCAGCGAGTAAATGTTCTCCACAGGCTGAGAAATCCAGAGTGCGGTAATGCCGAGATCTGTAAAATAGTTGTCATTAATCTTGTTGATCAATCCCTGCCAGTCCCCGCCGCAATAGAGCTTCAGGTTGGTACAGGAGGAATCATAGGCCGCTCCGGTAGGGTTATTCGAGGGATTGCCGTCCTGGAAGCGGTCAGTAAACACCTGATAAATAACGTCGGTGCTGAAATTTGGTTTGTTGGTTACAGCCGTATCGGGATCTGCGAATACAGAGGCGGCAGGGAATAAGGGCAGTGCGCTTCCAGCCAGCAAGCTGAGGGTTAGCGTGGTACTGAGGATGATTCGTTTGGTCCATTTGAACATGGTAATCCACCCTTCGTGTATTTGGATTGAGTTTGTTTTTGCTGTGCAGCCTTCTCATGATCAGAAAAGCGCTTTCAAAACAGGTGTTTGACAGGTTGTTCTAGACGATTCCCCTCCTTCTTGCATGCAAACAACCCCGGCACCTCCTGCTGGAGTTACCGGGGTTGTCCTAAACCGAATGGGTTTAAAAGCATGGCCCTCGAGTTATATTCACAACGCTATGATAATTAAATAATGGTTTACTTGTCAATAACTTTTTCTTAAGCATTTTTTTTCTATTCCCATATTTACAAACCAGCCTCAACCGATTTAAACTATTCGCAGACCCACCAATATAAGGGCTATGCATTTTAGAACATTTCGATGTTTTAAGACAACCCCGTCTCTTCTGAGACGGGGTTGTTTGTCGATGCAGCCGAGGGTAGAGCACAAGCAGGAGACATATCGAAAATCCGGTATTGTACCGAGGGGAATCCATAGGAGAGGCGGTTGATGGCTCAGTGAACACTCCTTCTGTCATCGAATGTGTGGAAGGTTTCAATGCAACTCAGCTGGGCAACACGAGGAAGATTTTTGTCTATTTGCCACCAGGCTACAGGGAGCATGTGGAACATCGCTATCCGGTGTTATACATGCATGCGGGTCAGAGAGCCTTTGGTTCTTCGGTTGCGGGAAATGAAACGTGGAACGTGGATCAGGCGGCAGACCAACTGATCGCCCAAGGCTTGATGGATGGGCTGATCATTGTCGGGATTGCCCATGTGCGTCCAGTTACACACAATGAATTCTACCATTTCGTTGCACCTGCAAGAGAAGCAGTGAGTGTGGGCTGCTCCGGTCTGGATTATGAACACTTTATCCTTCATGAACTGAAACCATTCATTGACGAGCATTACCGCACTCTTCCGGACAAGGACAATACGGGACTGCTTGGGTCTTCCGCAGCGGCGCTCAGCACCTTTCATATCGGAACACGTCATCCTGATATTTTTGGCAAACTGATCATGCTGTCTCCCTTCTTCGTGGACGTGCAGCTGGACGAAATGTCGGAGAGCAGATTGCGGGAAGAAAACATGGTCCTCATACCTGAGAGCCGTGCCCCCATTCAAATGTGGATGGATATCGGGGACGCAGAAGGATTGTTTCTGCCTTCCCAGGTAAGGAACAGGGTTCATCAGATGTTTGCTCTGGGATACAAGCCAGGCAAAGATATCGCATTTCTGGAACAGCCGGGTGCCGGTCATCAGGAAGCGGATTGGGGAGAACGGGTTCATCTTCCGCTATTGTACATGTTTGGCCGAATCGGTAACCCGGTCTCTCTGGAGCTGAGGGGAAGGGATGTTATCGGAGTAAAAGGAAAAATGAGCTGTCATATTAATGCGCTACTTCATTACGACAGCGGGTTCACCATGAGTGTGCTTGAAGGGGAATATAGGTCTGATCATCCCGATATCCTTGAAGTACGACCAAGCGGGGAGCTGGTTCCTGTCGGGACTGGTAATGCAGTGGTCACCCTGACGGTGGGAAAGCTGTCAGCATCTCAGATGTACACGGTCGTGGAAGAATTATCAGGTCACGTGAGAGTGTGCATGAGCGTAGAAGCACCGCCCCAGGACATGTATGATAACTCCATTTACGGAGGGATGGGCATGAAGCTTCTGCATACAGGCGGGGGGCGGTATGAGGGTTGCTTCGAGGTTCCCCGCGACAGCGGATTTCGCTTTAGGTTCACCCGTGGCTTCCGCCAGTTTGAGACCGATATGGATGGTGCAGCGCTGCCTAATCGTGTGTTTCGTGCCAATGATGACCTGTCTCTTCATTATCAAATCCAGTCTTGGGGTAGCACGGCTGCCAAAGCCGGGAACAGGAGGTAGCCATGATCATTCATTCGTTTCAACCGACAATGGATATTCCATACTATTATCCGTGTAATTTTCCTTTGATTCAAGAAATACTCCAGCGTCAGGGCTCCATAAGCAGTCTGGGGCTGTTAGCCTCCAGCCGGTTGTATAGTCTGCCTTCCTGTTCGGATCACGGCCTGATGAAGCCTTATCTTCACAAGCTGAATTATGGTGAGCCGGTGTGGGAAGTGTTCGAAGAACGGGAGTTTGGCGGCTTTGAGCAAGGAAAGGAATATATTCAGCGGCGGCTGCGGGATGGGGAGCTTTTTATCGCAACGGGTACAAGCTATTGCCTGCCTTATGGGGAGGATTACCGCAATCCTGAATATATTCATAAACTCGTTAAACAAGGCTCGCGCCTGCATCTGGTCGATCATTGGCTGGCCGTATACGGAATGGATGAGGAGCAGTTCTATGTCTATGATCCCGTCCCATCCAAATACATGGGAGCTGTCTCGTCTGCTGACTTTCAGGAGTTCTGGAAAGGAAACAAAAACATTTCGGAGCTGGAGGTAGCCCGACGTAAAGAAACGCTGCGGACCTATGGCACGATGGAGATTCGTGCTGTGAAGACACTTGACTCCACAGGATATCGGGACACGCTGTGCTCTGCGCTGGCAACCCAGGCTTATGAATTCATCACAGGCAGAACAGTCTGGCAAGGAAAGCGAAGCTACTATTTTGGACAAGCCGTGACTTTACAATTGTTACAAAGCCTGCATCCAGATGCCGAGTCGGATCGGGAACAAGAGAAAGCAGTCTCCGCGTTCCTGTTCGACATGCGCTGGAGCCGCTACTTTTTTCGCGATTTGCTGGAAGAAGCCGCCACATGGCTGGGGACTCCCCATGATCGATATGCTGCGGAATTCCACGCCTTGATAGCCCGCTGGGAACAGGCGCACAAGCAGCTCCAGATCGCCAGGATGAAGCGAAGCCCGGATTGGAGGCAGCAGTTAACGGTTATCATCCAACAATTGGCGGCGGACGAATTACGCTGGTACGAAGCGTTGATGACCACGCATCAACAGGCCAATCGGTTCAAGCAGACCGCTTCGGCTGAGGGGAATTCGGCGTCCTCACACCGAGAGGCCATCCAGCGGATTGTACTAGAGAGCTGTGAAGAGCTTAATCGATACCATAACGCACCAATTGCTCTGGAGCATGGCATGCAATCGCCTTTGTATGGAAGTCGGGGAAGACTGGACTCTCTTGAACTTGTAACTTTGCTTGCGGTTGTAGAGCAAGCGGTTGAGGAGCAGTTCGGTGCAGGGATCGCTCTTGCGGAAATGGCTGCTGCTTCCATGCCGGATAGTCCTTACCGAACCGTGGAATCGTTGGTTGATTACCTGGAGGTGCAATTGAAACGTTGCACGAAGGGTGATGAGCGATGAGTATCACCTTTCTTCTGGAACGATTCGACACGTATGGAAACCGCCCCGCGTTGATATGGGAGGACAAGCAATATAGCTATAGCTGGCTATTGGATCAGATACACACCTTTAGCCAGTGGATATCCAGAGAAGGACTTGAAGAGGCAATCGTTGCACTTGAAGAGGATTATTCGCCCTATGCTGCAGCCGCATTGATTGCTCTTCTGGAACGGAATTGTATTGTGGTTCCGCTGGATCATCATCTGGTTAAGGCCAAACGGGATGAATATGCAGCGCTCGCCCAGGTGGAATGGCGCATGAGTATCCTGGACGGAGAAATAACGGTCAGACGCTGCCCTGCGCAAGATCGTCGCTCCCCCATATTGGACAAGCTGGCTCAGGATAAGAAAGCAGGTCTGGTGATTTTCTCATCCGGGTCGACAGGACAAAGTAAAGCTGCTGTTCACTGTGCGGATCGGCTGTTGGACGGATTCAGACGGCAAACGCGGCCGCTCTGTACAATTCCCTTCATGATGTTTGACCATATTGGCGGGTTAAACACGATGCTGCAATCCCTGTCCAGCGGCGGATGTTTATGCATCATACCGGATCGCTCTCCTGTGGAGGTATGCAAAGCCATTGAAAAGTACCGCGTTCAGGCACTGCCAGTCTCCCCAACGTTCATGAACCTGATGCTCCTTAGCAGAATCTATCAGGAGTTCGACCTATCCAGTCTCGAAGTGGTCTCCTATGGTTCAGAGGTGATGCCAGAGATGCTGCTTACTGCATGGAATCGCCAGTTTCCGAGTGTACGCACGGTGCAGGCTTATGGCATGTCAGAGCTTGGAATTTTGCCGATCCGTTCCAAAGATTCGGGTTCACGGCTGTTTACACTCCGCGATGAAGCCGTCCGCTATCGGATCGTGGACGGTTTGCTTGAAATCCATACACAAACCGCGATGATCGGGTATCTGAACGCCCCGTCTCCGTTCACGGAGGACGGCTGGCTCCAAACCGGGGACGAAGCAGAGATGGAGGAGGGGTACATTCGCATTTTGGGTCGCCGCTCCGAGATCATTAATGTAGGCGGACGCAAGGTTTATCCTGCGGAAGTGGAGAGCATCCTGGAGCAAATGGAGATCATCGAAACGGCTGTCGTGAGTGGAGAGCCGAGTGGGATTACAGGGCAAATGGTCAAGGCCACAGTCCGATTAACCGCTGAATTGTCCTTATCGGAATTGCGCAGACAAATCTGGGAATTTTGCCGAGACAAGCTGCCCCAGTACAAAATCCCACAAAAGGTCATCGTGACCCGAGAAATTTTAACAAGTTCGAGAATGAAGAAAATCAGAAATCCTGGTGCATTCGCCTTTGTCGGAGACGAAGTTGCGGCAAGTGTGGAGGAGGAAGCGGGAGGGGCGAATTAACTAACGAAGTGACTGAAGCTGCTGAAGTGGCTGATTAATGCCGATGCGAGATGATACACAACAGATTGCAATGGGGAGAAGGGAACCGTCGGATGCATTACGCATCAACGGTTCCCCTTTTTTGATATTATCAGAAAGAAAAAAATACGGACCATGATGTTCCTGATATTACATGAAAAACTTCCGTTGAACGCGGTCTGGCTTCTTTGAAGCATCGTCGATAGACGTTAATCTTAAGAGATGCACTTCGAGAGATTTGTATAGCATCGAGAAAAGCTTCATGATTAAAGTAGAATATTATGCTTTTACATGTGATTTGACATCCAGCTGTAACAGGGAGAAACTATACGCATCCAGGTCCAGTTTCAGCTTGTTTTGCTGAGTTTCCCGGGAGGTGGCTGAGAATACATCACGCCAATTCCCCTGGTGCAGCGGTAGCTCTATGGTACGAGGTTGTTCGCTTGCATTGAGGACAAGCACGAATTGTTCTCCGGTGGTCTGATCCTTGCGTCCAATGGCAATGCACGGATCTCCAGCTTCAGCGTAAATCATCGTAATGTCCGCACTACGCAAAGCAGGGTGTTGTTTCCGCAAGGCGATGGTTTGAGTAAAGAAATCGAGCAGCTCCTTGTTCTGTTTCCGTTCGTCCCACTCCATACATTTGCGGCAACCTGGATCATAACCTCCGTCAAGCCCCACCTCGTCACCATAGTAGATACAAGGAGCGCCTGGATACGTAAGCAGCAGAAGGACGGCGAGTTTCATTTTGCGTACATCCCCTTCACATAGGGTGAGGAGTCGCGGCGTGTCATGACTGCCCAGCAGATTGAAGGCTGCTTCCGTTACGGGCTGTGAATAGGCAGCGAGCAGTTTGCCAATCTCGTTGGCGAATCCGAGAGCGTCCAGCTTGCCGTGTACAACATAATCCAGAACCGAAGTGGTAAAAGGATAGTTCATGACCGCATCAAACTGATCCCCTTGCAGCCACATGATGGAATCATGCCAGATTTCACCGAGAAGATAGGCTTCGGGATTAAGTGCTTTGACCGTTTGCCGGAATTCCCGCCAGAATTGATGATCCACCTCATTGGCTACATCCAGCCGCCAGCCATCAATGCCAATATCCTGAATCCAGTAACGTGCCACCTCCAGCAAGTAGTCCTTGACCTCGGGATGCTCGGTGTTCAGCTTGGGCATAAGGGGTTCAAAGGCAAAGGTATCATAAGTGGGAATACCGTCCTGAATACGCGCCGGCCACTCTCTGACATAAAACCAGTCCGCATAACGGGAAGCAGCCCCGTTCTCAAGTACATCCGCGAATGGAGGAAATTCTCTGCCGGAGTGGTTGAACACCGCGTCCAGAACAACCCGTATGCCGCGTGCATGGCACGCATCTACAAGTTCCTTCAATTTCTCATTGGTGCCAAAGTGGGGATCAACCCTCATGTAGTCTCCGGTATTGTACTTATGGTTGGTTGTAGCCTGGAACACCGGGCAGAAATAAATGGCGTTAATGCCAAGCCCGCTCAGATGGTCGAGATGGTCCAGAACTCCTTGCAGGTCACCTCCAAAAAAATTGACAGGTGTTGGTTCACCGCCCCACGGCTCTGCGTTCTTCGGACTGATCGACGGATCACCATTGGCGAAACGTTCAGGAAAGATCTGATAGAACACAGCGTCCTTGACCCAAGCTGGGGGTTCAAAGATATCTGCCGGATTCATAAACGGAAAATCAAAAAACTCCAAAGGATGATCGGACAGAGCCTGCTCGAATCCACGTTCTGTCATCCACACCGATTGCTCTCCCTCAATTAGCTGGAAGCCATAGCGTAATCTGCGGTAGGGTGGTTGTGCTTCCACTTCCCAATAATCGAACAGGGCATCCCGGGCAAAAATGTGCATGGGCAGGTGGAGGACTGTACGATCCCAGGCATATTTATCCCCAATGATGGCGATAACAGCATCCAGATCTCCGCGTTTGGAACGGAGCCTCAGGTGCATGGTCGAACGATCATACGCATAGGACCAATTCATTTTGGGACGATGATAAATGGCTTCAAGTAACATAGCATTCACTCCTTGTATCGGATGGATAATACGGCTATAAAACGCAAAAAAGGCACAACCCCAATGTTCACGAGGTTGTACCTTTCGGCAGCATAGCCTTTTGATTATAGTGCTATTATACGAATTAACTCAGCAAAAGAAAACACTTTTTTTCCTTTAATTTCAAATTCATTTATCTGAAAAGTATAGGATATTTCCGCTTCATATATGATGTAAGGGTGAAAGGTTATCACCGTACACTACGTGCGGTTACTATGTTTTAAAATTCATACCCAAGTTTATTGGCATAGGCAGATAGTTCTTTTTGGAATTTCTCAATACCTTTCTTTCCTTCAGCAATTTTGGCATTCGCTTGTTTGAGGACCGCGCTGTTTACCGTTGTTTTGGAAACCGACTTTTTGGTTAGCTGGAATCCTTCCAGTTGTGCATAGCTTCCTTTGATCAGTTTGGCATGAATTTTTTGCAATTCTGTATTCTGCGGCTTGATCAGCTTCAGCTTGGATACATACTTGGTGTAGTTTGGAATGGCTATATTCGTTAATTTCAGAAAAATCGATTTGCGATTGGAAGACGTAATGTATGAACCGCCACTAACAGAATTGAAAGCCTTCTCTTCATACACGGCGGCGTTATCCAATTGCTCCATGTAGTTCAAGAAATCTTCCTCGTCAGCTGTAAGTTCCGGTTCTTCTTCTGTTGTGTCCACTTCGGAGTATCCATCTTCCGAATATGTAGATGTTGCATCGTCAGCGGCCGCAGCATATGATCCCGTAGGAAGTAGCACCCCACCAAGCAAAATAAAACTCATAATAAATGATATTACCCATGACTTCTTCACGTTCTAATTTCCCCTATCTATAGATGTGATATTATTCCAATGGATAATCTAACATAGTTCAACAAGAAATTACAGGATTCGATTTACAGTATAGTCCGCATTTTGCATCATTCGATTGTTATCGCTCATGGATACAAGATTTAGACGAATAGAATTATGTCGATCGATATCTTGCTGATTGGAAGTCGCTTTGGGGATTTATGCAAAATGCTAACATATATGTATACAGGGATAACAGTATATTATTGATTTGTATTATATTCATAACGTCGAAATGACCCTGTTTACGGATATTGAAGTATATAACTTTGTTCGACACAACACGGGAACTTTTTCCGGATAAAATGCTTGTATAATGGGTGCATCTCCATTACAATACAAATGATAATGAGATTCAATATCATTTAGAGGAAAAAGGGGAGACGGGTTACATGTATAAAGTAAAGAAAAAGCTATACATTTATGCAGCACTTATTCTGATGATTTCACTACTTGCTGGTTGTGCTTCGGGTGGAAGTGCCGAGACAACGAATACGTCCAGCCAAGCCGCAAGCAGCAATGAAAGTAATAACGAAAGTGATACAACTGCCAGTGCGACTGAAGTTCAGACCAGAGTGATCAAGCATGCCATGGGCGAAACCAAAATTGAGGGAACCCCGCAAAAGATCGTGACACTGTTCCAGGGTGCGAATGATGTAGTTGTTGCCCTGGGCGTGAAACCGACAGGCGTAGTCGAATCATGGGTTCAGCAGCCCGTGTATGAATATCTGAGAGCTGATCTGGATGGAGTAACCCAAGTGGGTCAGGAATCCCAGCCCAATCTGGAAGAGATCAACAAGTTGAAACCGGACTTGATCATTGCTACGAAGATCAGACATGAAGAGATCTATGAGCAATTGTCCCAGATTGCACCAACGGTAGTGACGGAGACCCTGTTTGACTGGAAAGAAACGGTGAAAACTGTTGGCGAAGCGATGAATATGGTCGAGCAATCGGATAAACTGTTGTCTGATTGGGATGTCCGTGTAGCTGATTTCAAAGAAAAGATGGGTGACCGTCTTCCGATTGAAGCAACCATCACGAACTTCAGAGCCGATCAGGTTCGTATTTTCTACATGGGATATGCAGGCAAGATTTTGAATGAGCTTGGATTCACCAGACCCGCAGGACATGATGCCGACACGTGGGGAGTTGAACTGACTTCCAAAGAGAGCATTCCCGATATGAATGCAGACATGATCTTCAACTTCAATTCAGGTACGGAAACAGATGCCATTCAGAAAAATTACGATGATTGGACCAGCAGTCCACTTTGGAAAAATCTTGATGCAGTTAAGAATAACCAATTGGTTCAGGTCGATGAAGTAGCCTGGAACATGGCAGGTGGATACACATCGGCCAACATGATGCTGGACGATCTATATAAGCAGTTCAACCTGAACTAACTAACAGAGCAGGACCTGCCATGCACCAAGACATTCGTTAACGAAGTGTATGGGCAGGCAGGTCTTTTGTCATTTTACAGATGAAAGAGTGAGAATATGTTTCCCCTTTTTACAAAGGCAAGTGCCAAGATCTATGGACTGGCTGGTTTATTCATATTGCTTCTACTTGCTTGCCTAGCCAGTATGATTCTGGGACGCACGCACATCACGTTTCAGATGGCATGGGATGCGCTGCAATTCTATGACGAGAGCTCCGTGGAACATGTGGTGCTTCTGACGGAGCGGCTGCCACGTACAATTATTGCGGCTGTCGTTGGTGCAAGCTTGGCCGTGGCGGGCGGACTGATGCAGGCATTGACACGTAACCCGCTGGCATCACCGAGTGTGTTCGGGATCAATGCAGGTGCGATCTTTTTTATTGTCGTTGCCATCGTGGTATTGTCCGTATCTTCACTCACCACCATGATGTGGTTTGGCTTTGCCGGAGCTGCCGTTGCCGCAGCAATTGTATATGGGCTAGGTTCCCTCGGTCGTGATGGCCTGACACCGATCAAAATTGTACTGGCGGGTACGGCCATCTCAGCGTTGTTTGCCTCGTTCACACAGGCCATTCTGGTGCTGGATGGAACCGGATTGCAGGATGTACTGTTCTGGCTTGCCGGTTCAGTAAGCGGGCGGACGCTGGATATGTTATATCCTGTTCTGCCGTACATGACAGCCGCAGCCATTATCTCTCTGTTCATGGGCAGAGCCATCAATCTGTTGCTGACGGGTGACGATATCGCCAAAGGTATGGGACAAAATGTACTTCTGGTCAAGGTGCTCATGGGAATTGTTACTGTGTTGCTGGCGGGTGGTTCGGTTGCCGTAGCCGGTTCGATTGGTCTCGTCGGTCTGGTTGTCCCGCATATCATGCGTGCACTGGTGGGCAATGATTACCGCTGGCTTGTTCCTTACTCTATTGTAGGGGGAGCGATCCTGTTGTTGTCTGCGGATGTTGTTGCAAGACTGGTAATCATGCCGCAGGAAGTTCCACTCGGTGTCATGACTGCACTGATTGGCGGACCCTTCTTCGTGTACATTGCCCGCAAGGGGGTGACGAAAATATGAGGAAGATGTTGACTTTCCGCAACAAAAAAGACACCATCTCGGTGCAAATGGAACGAAAATCACTGGTTGTCATCGGCATATGTATCCTCCTGTTCCTGGTCGCAGGGGTGGTCGGTACCAGTATGGGTACTGACTTTATCTCTCCGTTGGACGTACTCAGAACGATATTTGGTATGAACGCAGGCGAGCATGATTTCGTCGTGCTGACCCTGAGACTGCCACGAGTGTTATTATCTCTGCTTGTAGGTGCAGCGCTCGGCATGTCAGGCGCAATCCTGCAAGGCATTATCCGTAATCCGCTGGCCTCACCGGATGTCATCGGCATCACTGGCGGTGCAGCTGTTGCGGCTGTAGGTTTTGTTACAGTGCTGGGCGGAACCGTGAGCATCAAGCTGTTGCCTCTGTTTGCCATCGTCGGTGCGATTGTGACGGCATTGATCATCTACGTGCTTGCCTGGAAAAAGGGAGTCAGTCCGATCCGCCTGGTGCTGATCGGGATTGGGGTATCAGCCATTACCGGAGCCGGGACGACCTTTATGCTGATCCTGAGTCCGTTCTACACAGCAGGTCAAGCTTATATCTGGCTGACAGGAAGTGTGTACGGAGCATCGTGGACCGATGTCAGAACCATTCTCCCGGTTATCATTATTGTTGTGCCTTTGGCGATCTGGTTCGCCCGCAGCCTGAATGCACAGGAGTTCGGGGATGATCTGGCCACGGGGCTAGGTGTTACCGTTCAGCGGCATCGTTCAGCGTTGCTGTTATGCAGTGTACTGCTGGCGGGAATCGCCGTCGCGGTTGCCGGAACCATTGGCTTTGTAGGCCTGATTGCTCCACACATTGCTCGGAAGCTGGTTGGACGGATGTTTGGCAGTATGCTCATTGTGTCAGGTCTGGTCGGTGCCTTGCTTGTATTTGCCGCCGATCTGATTGCCCGTACCGCCTTTCTGCCGCTTGATGTTCCCGCAGGGGTGTTCACCGCTGGCGTAGGCGCACCATTTTTCCTGTACCTGTTGTTCAAGAATCGAAATCAGTTTTGAGGAGGAGAGAGCCGTGAGTATTCTGGAAGCCAAGGAGCTTACTATCTCCTATGGAGCAGATCCCATTATTGAAAATTTGAACCTGACCATTCCCAAGGGACAGATCACCGTCCTGATTGGCAGCAATGGCTGTGGCAAATCCACGCTATTGCGCACGATGGCAAGGTTGCTGAAGTCCAGCTCGGGTTCCGTGCTGCTGGATGGAGAAGAGATTGCAAAGCTGCCAACCAAGGAGATTTCAAGGCGCATGTCCATTCTGCCACAGGGTCCTACCGCTCCAGAAGGCTTGACGGTGAACCAACTGGTCAAGCAAGGACGGTATCCACATCAAACGTGGCTGAAGCAATGGTCCCGTGAGGATGAGCGCATGGTTAAGCTGGCATTGGAATCCACACATCTGACAGAACTCGCCGATCGGCCTGTGGATGCATTATCCGGTGGACAGCGTCAGCGTGCCTGGATTGCGATGACACTCGCACAGGGTACCGAAACGCTGTTGCTGGATGAACCTACAACCTATCTGGATATGACACATCAGATTGATATCCTCGATCTGTTGTTTGAGTTGAACGAACGGGAAGGACGCACGATTGTCATGGTGCTCCACGATCTGAATTTGGCATGTCGTTATGCGCATCACATTGTGGCTGTTCACAACAAGTCCATCTACGCGGAAGGCAAACCCGAAGAAATTGTTACACAGGACATGGTCCGAACGGTCTTCCAGATGGAGTGTGAGATTGCGGTTGATCCGCTGTTTGGCACACCGACATGTATTCCGCATGGAAGGGGGAGGAAGCTGAGTGGACAGCAGCGTTATACACAACTGGCTTGACGAACAGGAGATGCAGACCCTCATTGCGGAATATCGGCTGACGCAGGAACCGTTCGGGGATGAGGGCTTGTCCATGCCGTTTACGGATTTGCTGAATCCATCAATCAGTTTGCCTTTTCTGGAAAGGGTCAAGGATATCTATGAGACGGAATCGGATACGGCAGCTGTATCCCTTTTTGCCAAGCGGTACGCTTATCTCGTTATTGCATCCGGCCTGTATGCCATGTCCCGTTTCAACAAAGGGCTGAATGTTGAGATAACTAACGGATTCATGGAAGCCATCTATAAGGGGGAAGCGTGGCTGCCGAAGGCACGGTTAAAGAATTGGCAGGTCACCTCGCCTGAGGCGGGAGCACGTGAAGTTTGGCGAGATCAGATCATTGCACAGATGTTTGCCGAGAACCTGGCGAAGGTATGGCAATCCCTGTCTACAGCAACGCGCACATCCCGCGCTGTCTTATGGGAGAATACCGCCATCTATGTGTACTGGTTGTATGAGAATCAGTTTGCGGAGGCAGCAACGCCAGAGGAAAAAAGCCGGATAGAGGCGGATTTCCATTATCTGCTCCATGATGCGCCTGCGCATCTATTCGGTGAGTCGCGCAATCCGCTAAAGCAGTTCAACAGTCCCAAGCGAGTGACAGCTGTTTCGGATACGTCCATTCGTGTGCGTAAGACTTGCTGCTTTTACTATCTGGCTGCCGAAGATCCCGACGATTTCTGCCCGACCTGTCCTAAATTAAAGCATTAATTTAAATGTTTCCTATGCACTCAACTATCACTTCGATAATCATTCAACTAATGATTCAAGCTATAACTTTATTCTTCAACCATCCACATCAACCCCACTGCATTCAATGCGGATAACAGAACAGGCAAGCTTTGTCTTCATCATGATCCAGAGCTTGCCCCGTTTGTTGTACCTGTTATTCGATATAAGCAAAACCACGTCGACATAAATCCGCACAAGATCAATCTTATTTTTCCTGAAAAGTTTATTATTGACAACGTAGATTGAATTGCCATAAAATAGATTTTATATGATATTGATAATCATTATCAATATGAAGTTAGAAAAATTCGATGAAAGTATGAGCAATATAAGTTGAACTAATCATTTACACGTAACGGAGAGGACAGAAAAAACCTGAAAAAGCGGAGCTACAAGCTTTCTGCAAGAAAGCTACTTCGAAAGCATACACTTCGCCCAAAAGCTATCTGAGAGAAAGCTGGCATCGAAAGCATAGGCTTATCACTGGGTTTCCCCTTTGGATAAGGGAGTCAAAAAATCTGGGGATAACAGCGATTGGAAGGTTGTTCTGTCATTGTAGTGTCAGTGTAAATAATCTTTAATTCAACTTATATAGAAGCAAGTACTTTCATTCAATCGAGGAGGCTTTCCAGTGTTTCCGAAAGGGATTCAAAATCTGCAAAACCGACTCATTATAAGCAAAGCGAGAGAATTGGGCATCACCTGTGAGCCACTTCTCGAAGGATGCGAAGATTTTCTGAAGCTGTCTGTAGGGGACAAGCAAGTCATCATTAACAAAACCAGATCCCATCGTCTGCCGTTAATCGCTGGACTGCTCGCGAAGAACAAGCAGGCATGCAATATGTTACTGCATGAACAGGGAATGCCTGTACCGTCCTTTATCGTGATCCCGAAAATGGGGGGCGATGCAGCAGATTTTCTGGAAAGGCATGGCTCTATTGTGGTGAAACCGCTGGATGCGAGCAGCAGCTTGGGAGTGACGCTGGATGTGCGTACCGAAGATGAATTGGAAACAGCCATTCGTCTTGCGGGTGTCCATGGCAGCAGCATTATGTTGCAGCAATATGTGACAGGAATTGATTACAGAGTGCTGATCATCAATGGTGAAGTGGCGGCTGTGAATGAATACCGACCTGTCTATGTCGAGGGAGACGGGACGTCAACCGTTCGGGCGTTAATCAAGCAGTTGAATCAGAATCGAATTGAGATGACGCCCATTGGTGAGTATGAAGCTTTTCCTCAGGTTGATGCAGAAGCTGAACGTCTGCTGGAGGTATTGCGTGCACAAGGGACAACACTGGATGAAGTACCTGCCGCAGGAAAAGAAATTGAGCTATATGATCTCCGTAATTCAGCCGCCGGAAAAATCAGTGAATTCTATAAGGATTGTACCGAAATCATTCATCCCGAGAATGCCCGAATGATCATTCAGGCGGCCAAGACTCTTCAGATTGATGTAGCGGGAGTCGATATCCGTTGTCGTGATATCCGCACTCCGATCTCGGGAGAACAGGGGGGAATTCTGGAAGTGAACGCTTTGCCGGATCTGACACACCACGTCTATCCCCATGGCGGGACGACTCGTGATGTGGTTCGGCTATACCTGGAATACCTGTGTCAGGAGCAATGCGAATCCAAGACTTATAACAACGTATAGATGACAACATATGACGGATAACAGATGACGAATAACGTCATTTATAATTTGGACCTTACCATGATTTTTAACCATTACCATGCCAAATAGCATGAGTCACAGGCAGCTGGTTCAGCCTGAATCGATTATAAGGAGTGTTAGAGGGCTATGTCAGTAGAGGTGCAGACGGAATATCTGAAGCTGCAAAATGAGAAGGAATCCAATGCAAGATCGTATCCAAGACATTTCCCGCTTGTCATTAGCAAGGCCCATGGGGTGAAGGTTACCGATACAGAAGGCCGCGTATTCTACGACTGCCTGGCTGGTGCAGGAACATTGGCGCTGGGGCATAACCATGACACGGTGGTCAACGCCATTCGCGATGTCCTGGATCAGCAGATTCCGCTACATACACTGGATTTGGCAACGCCGCTGAAGCTTTCATTTATGCAAGAACTATTCTCCATTCTTCCGAAAGAGATGCAGGACAAGTCCAAAATCCAGTTCTGTGGTCCAACCGGAGCCGATGCGGTAGAGGCAGCTATTAAGCTGGTCAAACATGCTACAGGTGGCAAATCCATTCTTGCCTTTCAGGGTGGTTATCACGGTTCAACGCAAGCCACCATGTCCATGAGTGGTAATCTGAGCAAAAAGGAGCATCTGCAAAGCCTGCTGCCAGATGTACATTTCCTGCCGTTTCCTTACGAATACCGTTGCCCATTTGGGGTCGGTGAAGGCATGACGGCCCGGTTAAGTGCGCAGTACATCGAGAACTTGCTCGATGATTGCGAGAGCGGGATTGCGGCACCGTGCGGGGTCATTGTGGAGACGGTGCAGGGCGAAGGCGGTGCAATTCCGGCAGACATTGAATGGCTGAAGGAGCTGCGCCGAATCACGGCAGAGCGAAGCATTCCGCTCATTATTGACGAAGTGCAGACAGGCATTGGACGTACAGGTCGCATGTTTTCATTTGAACATGCTGGAATCATACCCGATGTGATTATCTGCTCCAAAGCGGTTGGTGGAAGTCTGCCCATGTCTGTCGTCATCTACAAAGAGGAGCTGGATCAATGGCAGCCTGGAGCGCACACAGGTACATTCCGTGGCAATCAGCTAGCCATGGCTGCGGGACTTGCCACACTTCGTTATATCCGGGAACAGGATGTCCTGCACAACGTGCATCTGCGTAGTGAACAGTTCATGAATCAACTGCATGCGTTGAAAGAGCGATATGCAGAGATTGGTGACGTCCGGGGCAGAGGGCTGATGATCGGTGTTGAAGTGGTTGATCCGACAGGACGCAAGGATCGTCTTGGACATTATCTGCCGAGTGGAGAACTGGCTGCATCCATTCAGCGTGAATGCTTCAAAAATGGGCTGATTGTGGAACTGGGTGGACGTCATTCGGCTGTTGTCCGTTTTCTGCCACCGCTGAATATAACGGAGCAAGAATCGGGTGCGATCCTTGCGATCTTTGAGAAATCGGTAGCTGAAGCGATTGCCTTAGCAACGCCCGCATGCTGAAGCTGTCCCTGATGAAGAGGCATGCAGTATTACTCGCGATTCTGATCGGTGCTTTTTCTCTGGTGCTGACCAACAGTGCATTTAACCTGCTGCTGCCTTATTTTGTGCAATACTATCAGATTTCTACCACAGCAGGAGGATGGATCATCGCGCTGTACATGCTCGCCATGACGTTAACAATGCCGCTGGCTTCCCTGATCGTGGACCGACTGGGACGCAAGCAGACGTATATGCTGGGCATCAGTATCTATGGACTGTTCTCGGTGGCAGGTGCGTTGTTTTATCACTCCATCGAAGTACTCTTGCTGGTCCGTTTCATGCATGGGGTTGCCGCCGGGCTGATGATTCCGTTATCACTTGTGCTGTTGTTTGATGTATACGGACCAGAGGTGCGAGGACGAATTACCGGAGCGTGGGGCTTGCTGCTTATGCTGGCTCCGGCTGCCGGGCCTACGCTTGGTGGATTCATCATTCAGTATGGACGGCTTGAAATGTTGTTCTGGCTCAATGTGCCACTGGCTGTGTTCTCGTTCATCGGGTGCGGTCGAGTCATTCAGACCTATATCCCTGCCCGCAGAAAAAAATGGCATCCATCCAGTGTGATGATGCTGATCTGCGCTGTGGGTGCCCTTAGTTTGGGGTTGCAATTGTACGCAAGTCCAGTCGTGGCGGTATGGGTGCCTTGGCTGCTGATTGCGCTCGGTGTGGTGCTGCTCATTCGTTTTGTCCAGACAGAGAATAGCCAGAAGGAACCCCTGATCCGGTACCAGTTGCTGCGGCGAAATGCTGTATTCCCGCTGACGGTGCTGATCTCGACCATTCAGGATTGTGTGATGTTTGGCGTGATCTTTGCATTGCCGTTATTGTTCCAGGATGTCTTCCACCTGTCGCCGGCGCTGTCCGGTGCCTTGTTCATTCCCTTGTCGATCTGTACAAGTCTGTTCATGTGGATTGGCGGCAGTTTGCTGGATCGTGGTCGGTCCATGCATTTTATCGCATGGGGCACGTTGCTGGTGTCGATATCGATCTTGTCGTTTGCGGTTCTGCCCATGGGAGCATCGATCTGGATCATCGGCATGCTCATGGCTTGCCGGGGAATTGGCGTTGGTCTGTCCGGCATGAGTATATCTGCTATCGGTTTACAGGCGTTACCAGACGAAGACATGCATGAAGGTTCAGTGTTGTCGACCACGATTGAGCGGCTGGCTTCTTCGTTTGCGGTAATGGGCATGACCCTGTATTACGATATGCGCTGGCAATGGCTCGCCGGGGCAGGAGCGTCCATGGAGGTGGCCAAATGGGGGGCACTTAAAGAGATCTGTATCGGACTTGGCTGCGCCATTTTGCTTACACTTCCCCTCGTCTTACTTATAACCCGAAAGAAGGTTGGCATCATTGTTCGAGATGGAAAACAAGCTCCGGTCTGAGGCTGAGCAGCAGGCCTATGAACATTCGTGCAAGCTGCTGCTGAACTGTTACATCCGTGAGCTTGCGTTAGAGAAGGAAGGCGATATTCGGATTAATCCGAATACGCTGACGTACGCTGTTGCTTTTCAGGCCAGCGGGGTGACGGTGACAGGACAGCTGACCTATTACTCTGCAATGGGGGAGCATGAATACCTCAGCATGGAATCTGGCGGGGAAGCGGTGCATTATCGAGACTTGGTTCGCTGGATCACATGTGAGCTAGGCGGACATGAGGAACAATATCTTTACTCGCGTGAACATGGAATGATGAAAAGTGTAATGGAGGTGCAGCATGCAACGGAGATAAAAAGTGCACTGGAGATAAAAAGTACCCACACCGTGAAGGAGAATACGAATCGCACTGAAGAGTATGCCAGAGATTTTGCACAAAAGGTAGATAACAGTGTTGGCAACCTTACGTTGTATATCGAACAAGCGGCCGGTCTCGACATCCATGACTATCGCACATCTGAACAGTCACTGTTGTATGGTCATCCGTTCCATCCGTTTCCGAAGAATTCCAAAGGCTTCAGCGAGCAGGATGTACATAAATACAGTCCGGAGCTGCGCACATCGTTTCAACTCTGTTATATCGCCGTGAGGCAGGACGTCTATGTGCAGGAATGGGTGGATGACGAGGCGGAAATGGATTTGCATGACCTCTTGCGGAGCTATGTGGAGCCTATTTTAAAAGAAAAGACGGGTATGTATGGGCTTCTGCCCGTCCATCCATGGCAATACGCGTACATATCACAGTTGTCCGAGGTACAGCACTATATTCGAGATCAAAAATTAATTCTGCTCGGCAGTGCAGGGCCAACCGTCTATCCAACTTCCTCGGTCCGTACGGTCTATGTTCCGGCATGGGACTGCAATATCAAGCTGTCATTGAACATGCAGATTACGAACATGATTCGTACCAATAATGCAGAGCAGATGCGCCGAACACTGGATGCGTCTAGATACGTTAGGCAGCATGACTGCTTCGGTGGTGAACCGAACACCCATATTGCGTATGAGACAGGCGTAGCCACTTGTGCTTTTGATGATGAAGAATTAACGAGTCTGTTTACGATAGCCTATCGGCCAATTGAGTTTGACCCGGCAAGTACGTATGTCTTGTCCAGTCTGGTTGAAGCACCGCTTCCCGGGATGCGCTCTAGGCTGATGACGATGCTGGGTGGTGGACGTGACATAGCGGAACGCTGGCTGGATCGTTATCTGGCATGTTCTCTGTTGCCGATTGTACGGGCGGCGGGAGAGAAAGGCATTCACTTTGAAGCTCATTTGCAGAATACCCTTGTAACATTGAAGGATGGGATGCCTGTGGCTTTTATCGTCCGTGATCTGGAAGGGGTCAGTGTGGATGAGCAACTTATCCGTGAGCAGGATCGTAATGTGTCCGATTTACTGTTTTATTCACGAGAGAAGGCTTGGGCGCGGACATCGTACTATTTTATCGTCAATCATCTGGGATCTCTCATTCATGCAATGGCGCGAGATGTGAACGTACCGGAGGAGTATTTTTGGAAGCAAGTACGTGAGGTGCTTGTGGAGGAACTGGCTCGAAGGGGCAATGCGTATGTGCAGCATCTGCTGACGGCGGACGCATTCCTAGCCAAACAAAATCTGGTGAGTTGTCTAAGAGGGTTCAGCCAGACCCCGGCCTACGTGCCGGTGAGCAATGTAATGAAACAAATAGGGAGTGAAGTTCGTGGGAGTCGTGGGATACAGGGCTGAATCAGGCGGCAGGACAGAAGCAGTATACGTGGATGTACAGGAACGGATCATGCGGCAGACGCTGGAGGCGATGTGGTTCGAAGGCATCTTGGACAGTCATGTAAGTGGGAGCGAATGGCGAACCGAGGGACTTACATCGTCAGGGAATCCTGTGGGGTACACGTGTGAAGCGGAGCGGAAGTTTTCGTTTGGCCGGGTGAAGGTGAAGAAGGGTTCGATCCAAAGGGAAGGCGTCCGCTGCACCGATCTGGATCTGTTTCTGGAGGAAGTTGTACTGAACTCATTGAAGGGTGCAAATGTGACGGCTTTTATTCAGGAACTGCTCGAAACGATGGCAAAGGACAGTCAGTGCCGGGCTATATTGCCCTTGAACATTCCGAGTGAAGATCGGCATTATGATGCGCTTGAAAGTCACATGACCGACGGTCATCTGTACCACCCGAGCTACAAATCAAGACTGGGATTCTCTTTGAAAGACAATCTCGCTTATGGGCCTGAGTTTAACACCGACGTTGCGCTTGTCTGGGTTGCTGTAAAGAAAGAACTAACTCAGACCGCTGTATCTGCGGGTTATACCTCTAAAGAACTGGTGGGGCAACATCTGACTGCGGAGGACGTACAGCGATTTCATCAGATCCTGAAGCAGCAGGGTCGAGGGGATATGGTTGAGAAATCACAGGCGGGTGCAGATGGGAATACTATCGATGCAGAAGTTCGTGGGACCGTTCGTGGAAGTGTTGGGGAGAGCATTGGTGAAACAATTCATGAATTGGCTGGTGAGAGCATTGGTGAGGCAGGGCTTGAGAACATTCATGAAAAGATTCACGAGACAAATCAGACCATTCATGAAACAACTCGTGGAAAGGACAGCAAAGCAGTCCACTTCTTTGGCAGTGATGATCATGGCAAGGTTGATGGGCGGATAGGTTCTCACACTGGTGATCCATATGTATTCATTCCGGTTCATCCATGGCAGTGGGAGCACCAGTTGGAATCGGTATTTGCCCGGCAGCTTATGGACGGAGACATCGTGTATCTGGGCTGTTCTTCCTCGTCCTATCGTGCGCAGCAGTCGATCCGTTCACTCTCGAACAGGGTGAACCCGGACGCCCCCTACATCAAGCTGGCCCTCAGTATTACCAACACGTCGAGCACGCGCATTCTGGCACAGCATACGACCCAGAACGCACCGCTGATCAGCGATTGGCTGGATGAACTTGTTCGTGAAGATGAGCTGTTGCAGCAGGTGCAGTTTGTCATTTTGAAAGAAATCATGGGACTGTCGTTCCGTTATGAGCAGTTACCTGCAACCCAGTATGGACGGGCCTATGGTACGCTCGGTGCCATCTGGCGGGAGAATGTATCGGTTCACCTGAAGGAAGGCGAGACGGCGTGGCCGCTGAATGCGCTGATGTTAGTGCAGTCGGATGGTGTTCCATTTATTCAGGATGCTGTAGAACGTCATGGTGTGGAAAAGTGGAGCGAGGCCCTTGTTCGCACGGTTACGCTGCCGATTATTCATTTGCTCTATGCCCACGGGATAGCTCTGGAATCCCATGCCCAGAATATTATTTTGGTACTGGAAGATGATCTGCCCAAACGAATTATGATCAAGGATCTGCATGATGGTGTCCGCTACGTACCGGATCAACTGTTGCACCCGGAACGGGCACCGAAGCTGAACCCGGAGCCAGAAACCCATCGCAAGTTCAATCGGTATTCATTCATCTATGCGAGAGATGTGTCGGAAGTCCGTGACTATACGTATGATGCGTTCTTTTTTATCTGCATGACGGATATTGCGCTGGCTTTGGAGAAGTTTGGGTTATCGGAGGAAGCGTTCTGGCAGCTGTGCGCAGGGATAATTGTGGATTATCAGAGGCAACACCCGGAGTATACGGAACGTTTCGTTGCATTTGACCTTTTTGCCGAAGATGCACTGATCGAAGAGATGACAAAGCGTCGTCTGTATGGGGATGGGGAGTTGTATTTCCGCAAGGCGAGCAATCCGCTCAAGGTATCGAAGGATGAACTTGAATCCAAGAGAACAGCCGAATTAAAGGGAATAGTCGAATGAGAATTAACACGCTGAAGGAAAAGATTGCACGCAAACAGCCGGTATATGGCCTTTTTGTATCCATCCCGCATCCGGTCATCATTGAGATGATCGGACATGCGGAATATGACTTTGTCATTATTGATCTGGAGCATGCCGCCACATCCATGGAATCGGTGGAAGAGTTGATCCGGGCAGCGGAATTGGTGGGTATGACCCCGCTGGTACGGATCTCAAAGGTGGAGCGAGCGGAGATTCTGAAGGTGCTGGACTGCGGGGCACAGGGTATCGTTATCCCGCATGTCGAGCAACTGGAGCAGGTGGAAGAAGCGGTTCGTCACGCGTACTATCATCCACTCGGCATGAGGAGCCTGAATAGTGGTCGTCCGGGTGTATTCGGGAAATATCCGCTCACCGGATATATCAAGGAAGCGAACGAACAGGTGATGGTTGTACCCATGATCGAAAGTGCAGAGGGCATTCGGCAAAGTGCACAGATTCTGTCTCACCCTCAGGTGAGTTTTGTCCTGGAGGGGGCAGCAGATCTGTCGCAATCCCTCGGCGTGCCATGGCAGACGGAGCACCCGGATGTGAGACGTGCGCTGGATGTATTGCATGCTACAGCACAGCAGTGCGGAGTACCTTATGCAACGGTCACCAGAGGCATGGAGGACATGTCGCTCTGGACTGAGCGGGGAGTACATATATACGTGCTTGGTGATGATCGGAATACGGCATTTCGGGCGTATGCCCAAAAACGGAATGACTACAGGAATGCAGGTGGGCAGACATGAAATCCAGTGTATGGAACGCAATTGATGAACTGCAACGAGTAAGCGAAGACCCGGTATGTTCGTATGTGTATGATCTGGCTGGCATGCAGGAACAGGTACGTCAGATGCTGGGCAGCTTGCCCGGAAACACACAGTTGTTCTACGCCATCAAGGCGAATCCAGATCCGCGAATCATTGAGGCATTGCTTCCATTCGTGAAGGGATTTGAAGTGGCTTCAATTGGAGAGCTGCTCAAGGTAAGAGCTGTGAGCCGTGAGGTTCCGATTCTGTTTGGAGGTCCGGGCAAGAAGGAGAGCGAACTGCGGCTGGCGATAGAGCATGGCGTGAGTTACATCCATGTGGAGAGCCTGCTGGAGCTGCGGCGGATCATTGCGATTGCGAAAGAGCGGGAGCAGGCGCAGGAGGACAAGCAACAACAGGAGCAAGCGCAGGAGGTGCGCATTCTGCTCCGAATCAATCTGCGAAGCAGTACGTTACCCCGGACGAAGATCGTCATGGGCGGTGGGCCAAGTCCTTTTGGCATCGATGAAGAAGCAGTGGAAGAAGCCATTGAACTCATTCGTGTGGAAGGCGCGGGTGTGGTTCGGTTAAGCGGTTTCCATTTTCACTCCTTGTCCAACAATATGGATGCCAGGCTGCACGCCGAGATGATCGAGCTGTATTTGCAAAAGGTGGAGCAGTGGCAGTACAAGCATGATCTACCTGTGGAAGTGGTGAATGCAGGAGGCGGATTCGGCGTGACTTACGACGGCAGCCCCGGATTCGACTGGCCATTATTCACTTCCCTGCTAGAGCAAAGTGAAGCCAGACAGCGCCTTGTTTCACGCGGAGGTCAGCTGTATTTTGAATCGGGTCGACTGCTGGTGGCAGACCACGGGTATTACGCGGCAGAGGTTACGGATATCAAAACCTCACATGATCAGCATTTTGCCGTGTTAAGGGGAGGTACGCACCACAATCGTCTGCCTGCTTCATGGGGACATAACCACCCGTTTCAGATTATGGAGACGGATCGCTGGAAGCATTCGTTTGCCCGGCCTGAGGTAAGGGATCGTCGAGTTCATATGGTAGGTGAGCTATGCACACCGAAGGATCGCATGCATTCCGATGCGGAGGTAGCACTGCTGCGCGTGGGAGATATTGTTTTGTTTGAAAAGTCTGGAGCTTATTGCTGGACCATCTCTCATCATGATTTTCTGGGGCATCCGCACCCGGCATTCCATTATCTAACGGAGGACAATGATCATGTCAACACTGATGAAGCGATCCAGTCTGCAAGCCGCTGAACGCCGGATTATGGCGGATCTGATGAATTCTTTCTTGTCGGAGCAATTGCTCCCACTGGAGGATCACCCGTTCATTGATTTTGCCACGGCACCTGCACCGTTCCGTCGATTGTATAAGGAATATGACATCGAAGGCAGGAAAGACAAGGGAAGAACAGCTTTTGCAACTTTAGATGATGGGAACGAGTCTGGGATCAGGGTGGACGAGCTTTCGGATACGATTGCTTTGCATAATCCAAATGAGGATAAGGACGGAGAGCACAACCAGAGAGTAGCTTCCCATTTCAAATTGCATACTCAAGGTGTATTGTGTCTGGTTGAAACAGGGGTAAGACAGGCGAATCATTGGGTCCAGGGTTCACCGATCTACGAGGAGAAACCAGATGGAAGCTGGGTTCTCCTTGGTTCTCCGGTAGAGGTTGGACGTGCGGTGTTACAGAAGGCTTTGTCGGATGAAGCCTATGCACAGCCCGGAGTGTCGGAATTCCTTGCTAGTCTGGACATCGCTGTGGAGCAGTATGCTCTGGGCTGGGAACAGGTCCGACATCTGTCCACTGACGTCCCGGCATCTGCCTATGAATGGTTTATCAAGGGTGAACGCGTTGCGGCATTGCGGGATCGTCCATTTCACCCATCATCCAAAGCCAAAGTGGGATTCAACGCAGAGGATGTAACACGGTATGCAGCAGAATTCGGGAAGGCGATTTCGCTGCGCTGGGTGGCTATACGGCTCGATGCCGTGCAGCAAGGAGGTGAAGATGGATTGTCCATTCTGGATATATTAGATGATGTTCAGCGCGGAGCGGTGGAAGCCGAGTTTGCCCGAAAAGGGATTACGTTGCACGAATATCTACCGATGCCTGTTCATCCGTGGCAATTGCAGCATGTGATTCTGCCGCACTTCACTGGAGAGATCGAAGAAAGTAGCATTGTCGTATTGGATGTAGAAGTGGGCAACGTACAGGCCACATCATCTCTGCGCTCAATGGCTCCGTCAACCGAGTCCACTCTGATGCTCAAGCTTCCGGTTAGTGTGCTGTCGCTGGGGGCTGCTCGCTATCTTCCAGTAGTCAAGCTGCTGAACGGTCTTGCTGGAGAACGGATGTTGAGGCAGGCCGTGGCTTGTGACGAGACATTGAAGGATAAGGTGTATATGTGCGAAGAACAGAACTGGTGGGGCTTCATGCCAGCATCCATGGGACTGTTCGATGATCATCCCCGGCATCTGGCTGCACAGATTCGTGTGTATCCCACCGAGCTGTTGGATGAAGCCTATAAAGTGGTTCCAATGGCTGCACTGGGTGTGAATCTGGAAGGGCATCATCTGTTAACGGAGATTCTGGGCGAGAACCTGAGCAGTACGGACGTTCTCGATTTCTACCATAGTATAGCTACCACGTTCTATAATATCGTGATGCGTCTGTTCAAGGTGGGCGTTGTACCTGAGATTCATGGTCAGAACTGCTGTCTGGTGTTACGGGATCAACAGGTGAGCGGTCTCTTGTTCCGAGATCATGATTCCGTGCGTCTGCATCAGCCGTATTTGGACAAACATGGCATTGCTGACCCTGCTTATCATATTCGGCCAGGTTACTCGAACAGCCTGTATAATGAGACGATCCAGAAGCTGATCTTCTATGTACAGTCTCTGGGGACGCAGGTGAATCTGGCTGCGATCATGGAGGCATTGAGCGAGGTATATCACATCCCGGAAACGAAGTTATGGGAGATCACGGAGCAGGCTTGGAAAGAAGCGCTGCAACAAGTGCAGCTTCCTGAATCCGACCGGGCCGCGCTCGCTCATGCGATATTCGAGAGCAGGGAGTGGCCCGTGAAGTTAGTTGTCCGTCCGCTGCTTGAAGCGGATGGGGTGCCTGGTGCGATGCCATCGGGCAAAGGCAAAGGGTGGAACCCTTTTTACAAAGGATAGAGGTTGAGTATAGTTGGAGTAGGAGTGTAGAGAAAAGAAGTGGCGTGCTAAAGGATAGATATAGAAGGTAATCCGTTTGACGGGTTGCCTTTTTGGCTTGTTGTTATCAAGAGTTCCGATACTTTGAGGAATAAAACGTTCATCATTATGGCGAAAAAATCTCATGAAATGGAGGTACAGGGAAGAGACTGATGGTATAATCGGGTTATGTGTTACAGTCATACTTAATTATTACCGAAAAGGTTTTCGTAAAAAGCGATATCTATTGTTGTAACCGTAATCATAATTTACCTGAAGAAAGTGAGAATCTACCATGAATCAGAAGAGGCTTTTTAATGATGGATGGCAATTTGCGAAAAGCAAGCTGGACGTTACGGAACCTGCGGGTTTGGTGTTCGAACCTGTGGAGCTTCCCCATGATTGGCTGATTTATAATACGCTTGAATTGTACGAGGACAGCATTGGGTGGTACCGCAAGACCTTTACGTATGCGAAGGATGAGCAGCAGCTTTTGCTCTGTTTTGATGGCGTTTACATGGATTCTTCTGTGTATGTGAATGGGCAGTTGGTTGGAGAGTGGAAGTATGGTTACTCCGCCTTTGAGCATGAGATTACGAGTGCGTTGGTGGAAGGCGACAATGAAATTGTGGTTAAAGTGGTGCATCAGGGCCCGAACAGCAGATGGTATTCCGGGGCCGGAATCTATCGCCATGTGTGGCTGAAGACGAGAGACCGCAACCACATCGTTACAGATGGAATCTATGTCTCGATTCAGCAGCAGCCAGAAGGCTGGCAGGTGGAAGTGGATACGGAGCTGAACCTTGATCAGAGCGCACAGCTTGTGCATACTATTTGGTATAAAGGCAAAGAGATCACGTCCAGTAAAGCGGATGTTGCTACAGATCAAGGTGAAGGTGCGACTCGCAATGCAGCGATGCCAAGTGGAGTAATACAGAACAACAGTCAGCAGATGAGTGTGGAGAACCCGCAATTGTGGAGCACGGATGAACCGAATTTGTACGAACTGGTGACGGAGCTGCAATTGGCTGCCGGCGAGCAGGGTTATGAGACGATTGAGGCCGTGTCACAACGAATTGGTTTCAGGGACATCAAGCTGGATGCAAGCGAAGGGTTTCACCTGAATGGGGTCAAGATGAAGCTGAACGGTGTGTGTGAACACCATGACCTCGGGGCACTGGGAGCTGCGTTCAACCTGACAGCATTGCGTAGAAGATTCGTTTTGCTCAAAGAAATGGGCGTTAACGCAATCCGTACCGCGCATAATATGCCTGCCAAAGAGTTCATGGAACTTGCGGATGAGATGGGTATGCTGGTTGTATCTGAAGCCTTCGATATGTGGGAACGTGCGAAAACACCATACGATTATGCGAGATTTTTCCCGGATTGGGTGCATACCGATGTGAAGAGTTGGGTGAAGCGCGACCGTAACCATGCCAGTTTGATCATGTGGAGTATCGGGAACGAAATCTACGATACCCATGCGGATGAGCGTGGACAGGAAGTGACCCGGATGCTGATGGATTATGTGCTGGAATTTGATCCAAAAGGCAATGCGGGTGTGACGATTGGTTCGAACTACATGCCATGGGAAAATGCGCAAAAATGCGCGGATATCGTGAAGCTGGCGGGCTATAACTATGCAGAGAAATATTACGATAAACATCATGAGGAGCATCCGGACTGGATTATCTATGGTAGTGAGACGTCTTCGGTGGTGCAGAGTCGTGGCATTTATCATTTCCCGTTCGAACAGCCGATTCTGGCCGATGACGACGAGCAGTGCTCGGCTTTGGGTAACAGTACGACGAGCTGGGGCGCGAAGTCCGCAGAAGCTTGTATTTTGGCAGAACGGGATACACCGTATTCGCTGGGGCAATTCCTGTGGACCGGATTCGATTATATTGGAGAACCGACACCGTATCATACGAAGAATTCGTATTTTGGACAGCTGGATACGGCAACGTTCCCAAAAGATTCTTATTACATCTACCAAGCGGCTTGGACGGATTATAAGAAAAGTCCGATGGTTCACCTGTTTCCTTATTGGGATTTCAGTCCTGGGCAGATCATTGATGTACGCGTGTGCAGCAACGCGCCGAAGATTGAGCTGCAACTCAACGGCAGTACGATTGGCACGTACGATATCGATCATGCACATGGAACACAGCTGTCAGGCTGGTGGAAAGTGCCGTACGAAGAGGGTGAGCTGAAAGCGATCGCTTACGATGAGAACGGTCAGATCATTGCAACCGATGTGCAAAGATCCTATACCGATGCGAAGAAAATCCGTCTGCAAGCGGATCGGAAGCAGTTGCAAGCCAGTGGCACAGACCTCATTTTTGTAGAAATTCATGTAGAAGATGAGGCGGGTAATCCGGTGCACAATGCGAACAATCGCGTACAGGTTCAGGTGTCGGGTGCAGGACGATTGCTGGGGCTGGATAACGGTGACAGCACCGACTATGACCCGTACAAAGGGCTTAGCAGAAGGCTGTTTAGTGGCAAGTTAATGGCTATTATCGGAGCGACCAATGAAGCTGGACCGGTACGGATTGAAGTTTCTTCCGAAGGGTTGGAAGGTGCTGCAGCTGAGTTTGTATCGCGGGTCGTAGTTAATGAAGCCGTAAACGGTGAAGCTGTGGATAGGGAAGCGGTAAATGAACCCGCGTCTGCTTCGAGCCAGACACCAATGGTTTGGATGAATAACGAGGAACGTCCAGTGTTAACGGGACGCGCGCAGGAGATTCCTTTGCGGAAAATAGAGATCATTAGCGAAACAGGACAGTTGCTCGATCCGTCCAACCAAGAGCTGATTGTAACCGCCAAACTGTATCCAGAGAACACCTCCTACCGGGATATCGAGTGGGCGGTTGTGAACGCTGCAGGCATTGAGTCCAACATTGCCAAGGTGGAAGTAATGGATACGGTAGCGGGCTCAGATGCAGAAAATCAACATGCGGTGAAGGTGTCGGCTATAGGGGACGGGGAGTTCCGACTTCGGGCGACCAGCAGTAATGGCACTGATAAAACCAAACTCATCTCTCAACTGGAATTCAAGGCAACGGGTCTGGGCACAGCCTACAAAGATCCATACGGTTTCATCACGGGCGGACTGTACGATTACACCAAAGGTGAGGTTGGTAACGGGAATGAACGCGGGGTAGCGACAAGTCGGGATGGAGAGACGCACGTGGGTTTCCGTAATATTGACTTCGGGCCGTACGGCTCCGATACGATTACCATTCCGATCTTTACACTGTCCAGCGAGGAGTACTTCATTCAGATCTGGGAAGGCATGCCGGATGAAAAGGGAAGCACGATGATCGCGGATGTGGTGTATGACAAAGAGTCCCAATGGAATGTGTATCAGGAAGAAACGTACCAATTGTCCAAACGCCTTAGCGGGATTACGTCGATCTGTTTTGTACTGAAACAGAAAATTCATATCAAAGGATTCTCGTTTGAGCGTCAGAGTCGGGCCTTTGAGCAGAATACGGCTGCATCATGTGATCATCTCTATGGGGATACCTTCAAAATCGAGGATGATCGCGTTGAAGGCATCGGGAACAATGTGTCGCTGGAGTTTGAAAACATGGACTTTACGTCAGAAGGCATGTCAAAACTCGTCATCTATGGCCATTCACCGATTGATAAAAATACGATTCATATTCGCTTTGCAGGTGAGGACGGACAGAGCAACCAACTGGTTGAGTTCACACAGTCCGATGGATATGAAGAACGGGTGTTTGAGCTTGAGCAGGTAAAAGGTGTGCAAAAGGTGATCTTTATTTTCTTGCCGGGTAGTCAGTTTGACTTCGGCTGGTTCCGATTCAAGAAGTAGCAGATGATCCTCTTCAAGTAAACGGTGTTCATTAAGAACACTAGGTTTACCTGAAGGGGATTTTCTTCTTTCTATGACCAAACCATCTCTTTAAAGTCCTGAATTACTTCTTATCAGCATCAGCATGGTCAGTAGGTTTCCTCAGGATGCTTTCAAGTAACCTCTTCTATTTTGTAAATATGGAGTAAGAAAATGAAACAAAGAGTTAATGTTAAATATTTTAAAAAATAGAGTAAAAATAGGTATTTATTCACTTTTTTTTCAATCATTAGATTCTGTATTGTATTTTGAAAAAAAGGAGTTTAAAGAATGAGAAAAAAATTAGTATTGCTAGCTTCGTGTGGTATTCTGTTGTTCGTATGTTCTTTTTTTGTAACTGAGTATGTGAATGCACGATCTTTGGGCTATAAGTGGTTCGTCGCTACTACTCCCTTACGCTTTGATACTGTGGTTAATGACGTTTGGACTTCTGCAATTCAGAAGGGGATGAATGAATGGAATGCAGTAAGTAACAAAAAGTCTATGCAATTCAATTCTAGTGGGACTAGTGCCACGGGAACAATTAGTGCATCTACAAGGAATGATAATACATGGATAGGAAAAATGTTCCCCACTACTGGGAGTTTTTCAGGGCAAACTTATATGACGCGTGCTGATATTGTTTTTAACACTAAATATACTTTTAGAGATGGTGCAGTTTCAGGAGCGTATGATATTCAAAGTGTAGCAACTCATGAATTAGGACATGCTTTAGGCATAGCTCATTGTCATGACGAAGATGATGAACATGCTTCGGGAGATAAGGAATATACGATGTATAATTACTCTTTTATGAATGAGACGAAAGCAAGAAGTCTTACACAATATGATAAAGATGCAAAAAACTCTCTTTACTAAAATTGAGCTATTTAAGGAGGTAATCTTATGCATAAAAAATTCAAACAAGTTGCATATATTATATCAATCATATCTTTTTTAGGGGTATGTTCCTCTTTAGGATGGTATTTCTCGAATTATATGTCCAAGCCAACTATTGAATATAGTGCAACTTATCCTGATTACAGCTTAAGTGAGCTAGCTGCGATAGCTGATAACATTGTTTATGGAACGGTTGATGAAAGAGGGGCTACAGAAATCGAGATAATTGATCTTAATTCATCGGGAAAAGCTCAGCATATCAAAGATTATACAGAAGTTTTACAAAATCCAAAAATACAAAACAATTACGTTGAAGACTTGTATACAAATGTTTCTATTGAAGTAATTACTCCGGTGAAAATTAATGGTAGCAATGTACTTCCAGAGAACGAGTTGAGAGTTGATAAAAAGATGCTATATAAAGAAGAAGGAGGAGAAACTGAAGAGTTGAAAATTATACCAGACGGTGGAGTGCTTAATATAGGAGATCATGTTTTGATCTTTACTAACAAGTACGGGAAGTCTTGGGGACCACAGAGTGTTTTAAAAGTATCGAACGGAATTGTTAAGGATAAAGATGGAAATGAACACAATATAAGAGATCTGATTAGTGAGCTTCAAAATGAAATTTAAAAAAACGTGTATTATATTCACAACTTTTATATTCTTGTTGTTAGTTTCTGCGTGTGATTCAAAAGTTGTGGAAGATTATCCTGCCTCCTTCTTTTGGCAAGATGAGGTATACCTTATTGAGGGTGCAACCGTAGATTCATCTAAAGTAGGGGAGAAAATAGGTTCAATTATAAAAAAAGTAGCACCATTCCCTCAAAACGAAGGAGAGTCTAATGTGGCGGAAGAAGGAAGTGTTATATATTTATTAAAAGGAGATTCGAGTCACGAAAAGCTTATCATACGTTGGAATAACGAGTTTCATTTAGCTCAAAAACAATTGTGAAAGTGGCCCGAAAATGATAGTTAATAAAAGAAGGAGATTCCTTATGGGATCTCTTTTTGGTCTTACTTTAATTAAGCGAATAGCTTGAATTTTACTAAAAGATCTGAAAGTTGTGTGTACTGATATTTTTATGACGGTATGTGGTCAGAATAAGAGGGAAAAACGAATATCTGTATAATTCTTCTCTGCTTTTGTTCAACGATCGCCCTACTGAGCGGACCACTATAACGGACTTACAGATGAAATTTATGGATGTTTCCTGCCTACTGAATCTTTAACGATAAAATGAATCATCCGTTTGGTTCCAATCGACTTCTTCATTTGTTAAAATTTAGGTATAACTACTAGGACAGGTTGGTGGTGACCGGATCATATTGTTGAGTGTTTTAATGCTGCTGGTGGTAAATCAAACTCAATAAGTGATTTTTATAAGTACTTCGAAGGTGACGTTAAGCAGCCATATATAAACCTTAATCGTAGAGAAGTTATCCTCTATGCCCCTAATGGTATTGATACTGTGAAAGCAGAAAATATTAGTTCAATTGGTGTTAAAATTATAACAACTCCAGAGGAATTAATTGCTACTCTAAAAGGAGACAAATAATTATGTCACAATCCAATATAGTAATGTATATGGAAGAAGAATTGAGTATCGAAAAATTAAACACTGTACTATCCAAGTTTGATGCCAAAGTCCAAATGTCTTCTTGGGGAATGGAGAGGTCAAACAGTTGGATTTGGGTCAATTATTATAATCTTGAAGATCATGATGAAATAAGGAATATATGGTTTGAAATTTCTAAGGAGACGCTAAAGAATTCTAAAAACAGTAATGTGAAAACTGCATTATTTATACAACCAAGTAGGGATCGGAATGCTGTTTTCTTCGCATTATCTTTTTGTGAAGAAATATGCGCTATCCTTGATAGCGATAAAGACGTGTTTTTATACCACGGAGATAGTGGGCTATTTGCTAATGATGAAATAGAGAATCTACAATTTATGAACTGTCAACAATTTTATGACTCCAGACTAATTAATGATGAAATAGTTGAGGGTATGATCCAATGTTTAAACGAGGAGCTTGTTGGTGGAATAGAGTGCATTGAAGAAGACGGAGGATGGGATGGAGAAGAGTTACAATATATAGATTTATTTAAGAATCTTTTTGAGATGAGAGAGCAGTTAAAGCATCAGATAAACAGGATACCACAATCATTCAAAGAAGAACTTTCCCATGTTGATGAACTGATTCTAAAGTTTATGGAAATAGATGATGATAACTTATTAATTACTGCTGGCGACGAAAAAAGAGATACGCCAATAAACAGTTGGTGGTGGCATCTAGATAAAGTTATTACTAGATCACTTAAAATACACATTAAGGAGGGATTCGTTAATTACCAAGGCCGAAATATTGATATGTAAGATTAAGAGGAGTTGATGGCCGCAACGTATGTTGTAAACTTCAAGTTCATTGGAAGAATTAAAGATGGGCTTATTTCATATTCTGGATCAAGGTTAATTGCGTTAACCCGATTCGTTATCCTTTTGACCCTTCATGAACAGACAATGAAAGCATATGAGCAAGACAAAGGACTATGGCAGGAGCTTTTGTCTTTTTATTGGGCATCCTCCATAGTTATTCGCACACTCTCCGAATGTGCTAAGGACATAGTATAGGACATATACACTGTGTGCCTTGGCCTAAGGAGAGTGAACGTTATGAAGTATCTGAATAAGAGGATAGCTACGCCCAAACAATCAAGATCCAGACGTTCAACACCGAAATGTAGAAAAAAATCCCCAGGGAAAATCAGAAAATTTCATATTATTCGTAAACCCGGTCGGAGAAAACGTCGTTCCCTTCGACCGAAGCGTCCAATAAGACAACTGAAAGTAATCTGGGGCAAAAAAGTGATTGCTTTGCCGAGGGGGATGGAAGTCAACCCGGCATGTCGGGAGTCCGGGCCTGGGATCGCTCCGGTCAGACAACATGAAACGAAGACTGTCGGACCTCATGGAATTCAAGGTCTAGTAGGGGAGCAAGGTGCCCAGGGTCCGACTGGCTCCCACGGCGGCGAGCAGGGCCAACCGGGCCTTCCCGGAGCGCAAGGCCTCGCCGGCCCTCAGGGCGAGCAGGGCCGACCTGGAATTCCCGGAGCGCAAGGCCCCGTCGGCCCTCAGGGTGAGCAGGGCCAACCTGGACTTCCCGGAGCGCAAGGCCCCGTCGGCCCTCAGGGCGAGCAGGGCCAACCTGGACTTCCCGGAGCGCAAGGCCCCGTCGGCCCTCAGGGCGAGCAGGGCCAACCTGGACTTCCCGGAGCGCAAGGCCCCGTCGGCCCTCGCGGTGAGCAAGGCCTGCCGGGCCTTCCCGGAGCACAAGGTCCCGCTGGTCCTCCTGGCGAGCAGGGCTCCCCTGGAATCCCTGGAGTCCAAGGACCAACGGGCCCCCCAGGTGAGCAAGGTCCTCCGGGCAGTGTACCCGGAATTGAGATCATTCCTACGGTAAATCGTTACTTTTATTTCCCAGATACTGATCTGGATTTATCGGACCCGGTTACGATTCCCGTCGGGGAATTCGTGAATGATGAGGGTGGGAGTGTATCCGAATTTGCAGGAATAGGACTCACCAGTTTCTACAATCTTTATATCAACGGGATCATCCAGCCGGGCAACTCATATGACGTAAGTAAAAATATGTTGTTTTTCCCTTCACAAAGTGGTGTACTCTTTGCAGAAACGCCGATCATTCTTGAGACCATCCAACTAACAGCGATTATTATGAATGGTTAAAATTGGTCAAATCTCCTCATGGCTTTGCCTTCACTTCTCTCGAATCTACCACATATACTATGTCAGGTAGGAGGTGAGAAACATGCCACTCGTGACACCATTTCAGAACAGTTTAAGATTTGCTGCAACCATTGGTGATGGAACGGGTACTGGAGCAACATTTGCGATTGCTGCGACTACTTTTACAAGCGATGCGGGTACAGCTGCAACGGCATTTCCAGGCACGTTCAATTATTACAATCTTTATATTAACGGCATTATGCAGACAGCAGATACCTCCACCGTTACAACCGCTACAATTTCGATTCCCGGAGGCGATACACTGAATGATGGGATTCCAGTTGTCGTACAATTCGTAGTGTCCTAAAGATTACCTGAATCATACTGCATCATTACCTTGTTCGGCTTCTATCTGCGATAGAAGTCGTTCTTTTTTTGTATACTCCGTTTGATTCCAATCCTCTTTCTGGCTTGTTAAAATTTAGGTACATATACTACGGTCAAGGTTGGCGGTGAAACGGAATGCAGCGAATTGAGGTACATCCCGATCTATTGGAGGAAAAAGCCCGACTCGTCCAGCAGAAGAAACAGGAACTGGAGCGGATGGTCCGGGAACTGGAGAAATCCATATATATGTTGCAATCCGAATGGTCGGGTGTGACGGGGGAGCGTTTCTTCTGGGATTTTATGCAGATGAAAGAAGTGTTTCCTGCTACATTGGAACTGTTGAATGATATTCAGGATTATTTTAACTATGTAGCGAAAATTTTCAGGACGACCGATGGCTCAGGTGAAGCTGTTTTGAACATTCCTGAAGAACTGAAACCAAGCTTCACTGTCGGACTGATCAACAAATTCATCGGAGAAACAGTGACCGGAATGGGCCAGACCGCCGAAGCCTTCATTAATAATCCGATAAGTACAACGGCCAGTGTGGCTTATGCCATGACGGTGGGCAGGGCGAGGCCTTCAGTTTGCTTGGGATGCAACTTGGGGAACGGGAACAGCCAGGTCTGATATTGAGCAATTTGTGGAGGAGCAGAAGAAACAGGGCGACCAGGATGGATGGGGAAATTACAGTGGATCGATGACGGGCCAGGTACTCGCCTATGCTCTCTTTGGCAAAGCTTTTCGTGCGGTGGAGAATAAGCACAGCGATCTGGGCGGATCGAGTGGAGGGAAGGCGGAGCCAGGGAAAGGGAAAGAGGGGAATGTTGGTAGTATAGTTAGGGATGGAAACAAAACAAAGTATACTAATCCTGCAGGGAATGAACTTACGTTTGTTGACCAACATCCTAAAAATATTGATCGTGATGTTGTTAACTTTTTGAAAAGTCGAGACGTAGGTAAAGCTACTGAGGCCAAGGTTGTTTACTTTATTTAACAAAGAGCAGCAAGTCACAGCATTTGGGCAAAAGATCTTGAAGGAGAATGGCGAAGCGGCTGGTGATCTAGACGTAGTTACTAAGAATGCAATTATTGAGGTGAAGGCTTCAATTAAAGCTGTAAAAGAAGATCAATTCAATAAATTCATAGATAAAAACCACGAGTTCTTCTTTAATCCAGAACAGAAGCACGTAATTCTATATATTGATAAACCGTTAGACAACTTGAGGTCAGAACATGTGCAAATGTTAGAACGCATTGAAAAGCAAGGCATAACTGTTGTGAATTCATTGGAAGAATTAAAGGGGGCATTAAAATAGTGGGAACTTCTGCTTTTATACTAATGGATCGGAAAAAATATACAACTGAAAAGTTATTATCGGATTCTATAGTTGCAGCATTTTATGCAGATGCTATGCTCAACTTTCACAATAGTAAAAACTATTCAACAGATGGACGATTTCTTTCAACTACCATGAACATAAGCCATAAATTGGTGAAGGAAAACAATTATTCATTTATATTTTACGTGGATGCAACAGATAAGCCGGGACTTGAATTTTACTATAATGATGATGTTGGATTAGAAGAAAGAAGAGATCTTTTTCAGGTCGGCTGCATAGAGGAGATATACGGTGTTCAGGAACTAGTTTTTGAATTTATATACCACTACCTTAGGTTAAACCCTGATGATTATTTTTGGGTAGCAGACTATGACTGGGTATACAGTTGGGGGGATATGGAAAAATTAAAGACTTTACCATACGATATGTTGAATAATGTTAAGTAAGCCTATTCCAACTTGTGACTAAGTAGGAGCAGGCTTATTTGCATAGTTCTGGTTCAAGGATTAGTTGCATCAATATAACTCATTAGTGCATAGGGATTGTACTTTATGTAGATGAGAATATTGATATTACAAATCCCCAAACCACTAAAATGATTCAAGAATTTAATAGTAAAGGCATAACAACTAGGAGAATGTATAACCATGAGACAAAACGATTTTTAATCGTTGAATGTACGACAGGATATGGTTGATATGAAGAGTGCCAATCTTAACAATGAAACTTGATGCTATAACAAAAAGGTATTTTCAGTGGTATAATTATGAAAAATACGATAGGGAGTTGACGTATGAGGAAAGTTTCTCTAATGTTCATTGCTTTTTTCATGGTAGCGATCGCGATCTTACCACTTTCCGCATCTGCTGCTTCGAAAGCAGACTTTCGCAATATAAAGTGGGGCATGAACACTAAACAGATCAAGAAACTAGAAAAGGACAAACTGATTGATTCAGGAAGTGTTAACCATTTTTCATACCTTACATACAGCTCGTCGGTCTCCTCAACATCTGCAGAGTTATCTTACTTGTTCTACAAGAACAAACTGGTTCGTTCTATCTACGAAGTGAAGGGTGACACGCTTGCGACTTCTGGTGATAAAATGAACACATACTACGGCATCAAAGATGCCTTGGAAGACAAATACGGTAAACCTACCAATTCGACTGATATATACATCGTTGGTGGTGCAGAGTCTAGTCTAACGAACGACGACGCATTGGACCTGAGTATGGGGAACATTATGTTTAAATCACGGTGGGTAATCAATAATAAGAAAACAGAAGTTATGGTTTATCTAGCTAGATACCAAGGACAACCACGTTTGCGCATCTTGTACACAGATCGGACAAATAACTTGGACATTGATAAGTTGATGTATTCAGATGGTTTGTAAGAGACTTGGCATAGATTTGATGCACATCCAAAAAGGAGTACTCCTGTCATAGGGAGGACTCCTTTTTTGGTATCAAAACAACTAATGAAATGTTTCCCATGCTGGACGAAAATATAGTAGAAGTAATACTTACCTATACCAAGTAGTTAGCTATTCCCATGTACATAGAGAACGATCCACAACCATCCTACACTCTCGCGAGGAAGATTCATGAAACAAGGCATATATGAACAGCTTATTAACACCATCACCAGGCAGGAGATTTCGGCGCTGGACCCGGAGATGTACCACATTGGGACTGAGAAGCTGGATGCGGAGGAAGCACACAGCTGCTTTCCACGTATCTGGCGGCGGTGACCTGGAGAGCTCAAGATTGTAAGGGAACAGACGGAAGACAGTACGGCAGTACTGGCACAGATCCGAACGTGCAATGAGATTATCGTTACCCTGTAGGGTACGTTAGGCGAAGAAGAGTATAACGATTTGCAAAATGAAAAGAATCTAAAACATAAACCCAAAAGACCCACCTCTGTAGAAGCAGGTGGATCTCCAATCTACTGATTATTATTTAATGCTTTTTGTAATGCTTTTTATGCTTAGAGTGCTTGCTGAATCCTTTCTTAGCCAATTCTGTAGGGGAGTAGCGATGAGCTGCAACCAGTCGGCCAGATGCGTTTTTACCCCATCCTGACACAAGGACATGTTTGCTGTTTGTAGTAAACTCAACTTCAAATTGAACCAAATTAGCAACATTCAGAACTCGGAAGCTGGAAGCGCCTGGTGCAAGAGTGAAAGTAACTGTGCTTATCAGAACTTTTGCTCCATTCAAACGGTATAAACGAACACGTACCTGAGCAGTGCTACGTCCATTATTAACTGCCTTCGCGAAAAAAGTTCTGGACTCTCCGGGAACTGTCGCCAAATTAATAGCATTTTCAACTGGACCAGTAGAATATTTTACTAATGTCATAAATATCAACCTCCTAAATGTGATAATATATACTATTCTATTAAGTTCATTTTTGATTGGGTTAATAGTAAAACAAATGGAGACGGTCTTCTGCTGTATCTTTATCTTCTATTTTTCAATTTGATGATTGTCTAATTTTCTATTTTTGGATAAACTTGTCTGATGAAAATTTGGATAGCTCTTCCGGGTTACGACCCTAGTAAGGATTTTGGCAAGTACTACGAAGATGAGATTGATTACTAAATGTTGAGGTGAAATATAATGTTATTTGAAAGTGCAGTATCCAAATTAAATAGTATAAATTGATCTTCAGTAGGTACTGTTATTTCTGAGGAGGATGCTAACCTCGGGTATGAATTTTTGAGAAGAATGGCTCAGTTTTATAAAGCGGAGCAGCTAAAGCCGATGCCGCCTGCATTCACAAATATAGCGAAATTGCTAGGAGATCACGAAGAGGAATTGGATATTTCAGCTTATTGTAGTTCAGATGCTGATTATAAAAGTCTCAGATTTCCCACTAAACAATTGGTAGTTAGCTATCCCATGTACATAGAGAACGATCCACAACCATCCTACACTCGCGCGAGGTATATTCATGAAACAAGGCATATATGAACAGCTTATCAACACGATCACCAGGCAGGAGATTTCGGCGTTGGACCCGGAAGTGTATCACATTGGGACCGAGAAGTTGGATGCGGAGGAAGCACGCAAGCTGCTGTCCACGTATTTGGCGGCGGTGACCCGGCGAGCGCTCAAGATTGTGCGGGAACAGACGGAAGACAGCAACGCTGTACTGGCACAGATCCGAACGTGCAATGAGATTATCGCAACTTTGAAAGGCACGTTAGGCGAGGAAGAGTATAACGAGTTACAACTGGATGAGCAGTGGGAGGTATTGACCCATGTATATTCCAAGCTGAACAGCATTCGTGCGGTCCGGGATACCCAAATCGTTCGTCCAGATACGCCTATCTCCCAAAGCTCTTTGTTCACAGGTGCGAAGTCTGAGCCGAGTAGGCTGCTGGAGTTACAAAAGGAGATCGTAACAGCGGATCGGTTCGATTGGTTGGTGTCTTTTAAGATAGAGAAGCACAGTATTTTAGCGTCAAACATGCACTATTGCGCAATATAGCTGACTAATAGATATATCCCACCTACCGGATCAGGCTGTCAAAAAAATGAATCCTCCGTTTGATTCCAATCTTTCTTCTCGCTTGTTAAAATTTAGGTAGAACTACTATGAACAGGTTGGCGGTGAAACGACATGCAACGTATTCAGGTACATCCAGATGTGTTGGACGAGAAAGCTCGATTGGTTCAGCAGAAGAAACAGGAACTGGAGCGAATGCTCAGAGAACTGGAGAAATCCATTTATATGTTGCAATCCGAATGGTCGGGTGTCACGGGGGAGCGTTTCTTTTGGGATTTTATGCAGGTGAAAGACTTGTTTCCTACTACATTGAAACTATTGAATGATATTCAGGATTATTTTCATAATGTAGCGAAAAATTTTAGGACGACTGATGGCTCAGGTGAATCTGTTTTGAGGATTCCAGAACAACTGGAACCAAGCTTCACTGTTGGATTGATCAACAAATTCATCGGAGAAACAGTGACGGGAATGGGCCAGACGGCCGAAGCTTTCTTCTATAACCCGTTCAGTACATTAAGCAGTGTGGCATATGCTATGACAGTGGGAAAAGTTGTGGATGTTGGGCGTGGTATTCAGTTTGCATGGGATACCGCCTGGGGCACGGGAACGGCGAGGTCTGATATAGAGCAATTTGTAGAAGAGCAGAAGAAGCAGATCGATGAGAGTGGTGCAGGGTATTACGGTGGAGCGATGACGGGACAGGCTCTGGCGTATGTTTTGTTTGGCAAAGCTTTTCGTTCGAAGGAGGACGTTGGATCGGGCGGGGGATCAGGGGGAGGTAAGAAAGAATCGGATAAGGGTAAAGAAGGGAATGGACAAGATGGTAAACCTGTTGTAGATAAAGAGAGATGGCTCGGGAGTCTACAAAATACAGAAAACTTTAAAACAGGAACTAAAGAAAACGGCTTAAGCCATATTTTTGGTGGTGAAATACTCAAAAATGGGAATGCCAATGGTTTTCATTATGAAGGGATGCCAAATAGTAACGGTAAAATTGTCGGGAAGGTTGATACACCTAATGAGTTTGGTGTCTATCAAGCTAATGTTGAAATTAATGGAGTACCCAAAGGACCCAAGTCCACATTTTTTCCAAAGGAATGGACACCACAACAGGTAATTGATTCAGTAAATGAAGCTTTTAATAATAAAGTAAATATAAAAAACAATAAATATATAGGGAAAACAAGCACAGGAATGGAAGTAGAGCTTATTTTAAGAAATGATAAGATAATCTCAGCATACCCAATATACTGAATTGGAGATAATTTAGTGATGATAAAATATAATTATAAACTGAAATATATGGATGAATTTAATATGGTTGTATTGGATTTTGACGAGGAAAAGACACTAGAGTTCGCCAGTATGATAAGTGATCCCTTAGGATCTGATATACCTTGGAGATTTAAAGATTTGAGAAAAGATATTGAGAATTATATTGATTTGTTAAGGGGGGGGATACCCGAATTTAGACATGGAGGTAATGCATCCAGCGTTATATCACATAAAGACTATACAATAATTGAAGATCCATTTTATGATGAGGAAGAAGATGAAATTGAACCGATCTGTAAGTTAGAGACGGTTGAATTTGTGAAAATTATATTACTATGGGCTTATGAAACTTACAAATTTAAAAGTAAAAGGGGAGTGATTGCTCTAGAGGAGGCAGAAATGGTTATGAAATGGGTTGAACAAAAGATGTTAGAAGTTGAGAGTATAGAAAATGGATCTATGCAATAGCTGGTTTAAGCTCATTCCTAATCATGGTTGGCAAACAGTGAAAAGTTGTATCATCATTATTGTTGGGAGATTTAATTCATGGGGATATCATCTTTTATACTATTTAGACATGGAAAGAGCATGCCGACTTATCTTTTATCGAGTGCTGCTGGGAACATATGTAGAAAAGAGAAATTTTTCTTTGATAATGATGAAGAAACTTACAATAGCGAAGGTGCATTAAAATATACTCGACTATATATAAGCGACATGCCATTCAAGGAGAATTACTCAAGGACGCTTAGCTTTAGTGTATATGATGAACCTTATGAATTTCAAACTGTTACTTATAATTGGGATGATACGCAAAGTGAATATTTTAAAGCAGTAGTTTCTGATGACTTTGATGATAATGAGGATTTGTTATTTAAATTTTTTTTTGCTTTTCTGAGCGAATTTCCCGATGCAAGAGTATGGATTGAAGAAGATTGGTTTACAATTTGGAAGATATGAAACAGATAAAGGCATCCTACAATAATGATTGGTGTTATATAGATCCCAAACAACATTTAAGTGAAATACAATAATTAAGATTCAAGCACTTCTACTAGACCATAAGTAGAGGTGCTATTTTTATAAATTGAAGGATTGTAGCTATGAAGTGCAACACCTATTGGAAATACATAAAAAAAGGCCCATGGCTGGATTTGTGTAGAATGAAGTGACCACAACAATCGTACCGAAGGTCGGCATAAGGTCTCTTTCAAAATGAAGATCTTGCCCATTCACTCGATCTAATGAATCACAGATCACAAAAATGCTTGGGTTGAGAACCCTCACGAATCTTTCACAGAGGAACTGTCGCACTTCATATTACAATCCGTCAAAAGGAAAAGGATTTTCGTATGTTGCTTTTTACAATATTTGTTTGTTATGCTTAACTACATAGAATTGCATAGTAGGTGGTGTGTGAAGCTGAGAAATGAAATGATCAAAGGATACATCGATGGAATTGTATTGTCTGTACTGAGTAAGAAGGACGCATATGGATACGAAATATCCAAAACGGTGCAAGATGAGACGAACGGTCAGTTTGATCTGAAAGAAGGTACGCTGTATCCCGCACTGAAACGAATGGAGGCTAACGGATACATAGAAGGTTATTGGGGAGAGCAAGTGGGTGGACCGCGGCGGCGATATTACCGCATCACCCCTGATGGGCAAACTCAACTCGATACATTGCGGTCATCATGGACCGAGAACATCAAGATTATCAATATATTCTTGGGAGGGGATCTTCATGGAAGTTATTGAGCAATATTTGGATAAAGTACTTCGATTTACGTTTTTGACCAAGAGGGAAAAAGCAGAGTGGAGAGAAGAAATGGCTGCTCATCTACATTCCTCGGTGGATTATCTAAAGCGTGAGGGATTGTCTGAAGTTGAGGCCATTGAAAGCTCCATTCAACAATTTGGTTCCATCTCAGAACTACGCAGAACGATAACCAAAGAAACGTATGGATTCAACATGAAAACGATTATTGGCTATGCCTTGGCAGGTTTGATCCTTTTCATTGTATCATTGGTTGGTGGACTAATCGCGAATCGATATGTTGTGCACAACCGGTATATCGAACTGATACCTATTCTTTGGATTACGGTGTGTGCATTAATTGCCTGTCTTGTGCTTACACGCAAAAGAGTGGATCGTCTCTGCCTGTTATCTGTGCCCCTGTTCTTCACTTTAGGGTATCTGCAAGCTTATTTTCAGGTGATGTACTATTATTGGAGTGAAGGATTTACATTTAACATGTTTGAAAAATTGTTTTTTAGTGGCGTGTTTCATACGTCAGGTGGAATTGAGTTCACATTGATCGCCGCTGTGTTCTTGGCTGCGCAGGCACTCATCATTTTTGTGATAAGTAAAAATAAGTATATATCCATTCTTCCATTTGTCTTTTCCATCTTATATACCTTTGTTCATATGCTGATGTTTAGTCTCTATTATGCCTGTTTTGGGTCAGATCAGTTTAGTTCCTCGGTCACTCAGGGGTACAGCGTTTTCCTGGAAGGGAATGTGCAGCGTGTGATGGAGATGGGGACGAATTTGGCTATGGCTGCATTGTTGTTTGTATTATTCAAAGCTTGGAGTTATTGGGCGGCAAAAAGGAAGTTGAGCTCTGCGTCATAATGGTATTCAGTAAATGCAGAGATGATGGCGGATGAACATGATAGAGTTAACATTATGCAGGCACTTCTACCAAACCAAAAGTAGAGGTGCTTTTTCCTATGAAATCAAACAACTAATGAAATCTTCCACAGGTTGGTCGATAATATAGAAGAAGCAACTTTTAGCTATAACATATACATAGTGAACTATCCACAACCATCCTAAATCTCGCGAGGTATATTCATGAAACAGGGCATATATGAACAGCTTATTAACACCATCACCAGGCAGGAGATTTCGGCGCTGGACCCGGATGTGTATAACATTGGGACTGAGAAGTTGGATGCGGAGGAAGCTCGCAAGCTACTGTCCACGTATTTGGCGGCAGTGACCCGGCGAGCGCTCAAGATTGTACGGGAACAAACAGAAGATAAGACAGCAGTGTTGGCGCAGATCCGAACGTGTAATGAGATTATTGCTACCCTGAAAGGCACGCTTGGGGAAGAAGAGTACAACGAATTGCAACTTGACGAGCAGGGGGAAGTGCTGACCCATGTATATTCCAAGCTGAACAGCATTCGTGCGGTCCGGGATACCAAAATTGTTCGTCCAGATACGCCCATCGCCCAAAGCTCTTTGTTCACAGGTGCAAAGTCCGAGCCGAGTATGCTGTTGGAGTTGCAAAAAGAGATCGTAACATCCGATCGGATCGATTGGCTTGTTTCGTTTATCAAATTCAGTGGGCTTCGTCTGCTGCTGGAACAGCTTCAACAATTCACGGCGGGTGGCGGGAAGCTGCGAATTATCACGACAACTTATATGGAAGCAACGGACCTCAAGGCTATTACCGAACTTAGCAAACTGCCCAACACGGAAATCCAAATTTCATATGATACCAAAGTGACCCGCCTACACGCCAAAACGTACATTTTCCACCGCGATACCGGATTCACCACCGCCTATGTCGGCTCCTCCAACCTATCCAACCCGGCGCTGACCAGTGGTATGGAGTGGAACCTCAAGGTGACGGAGAAGGATTCACTCGACGTGCTGCGCAAGATTGAAGCGACCTTCGAGAGTTACTGGAATGACCGTGAATTTACGCGGTATGTAGCTGAAGATGAGAGACATGAGGCACAGTTGAAGGCCGCTCTGAATCGCAAAAAAGATCAGTCCAACCACTTTCACCTCGACATCCAGCCTTACGATTACCAAAAAGAAGTATTGGAACAGCTTCACGCTGAGCGTACGCTGTATGGACGAAACCGCAACCTGATCGTCGCCGCCACAGGTGTGGGCAAAACGGTTATCTCTGCCTTCGACTACAAGCGGTTCGGGGCAAGCCATGTGGGAGCAAAGCTACTTTTTGTCGCCCATCGGGAAGAGATCTTGAAGCAAAGCCGGGACACGTTCCGGTATATCCTGAAAGATATGAACTTTGGCGAGCTGCATGTCGGGAATCATCGGGCTGAGGCGCTGGATCATCTGTTTGTTAGCATTCAGAGCCTCAATTCCATCAAGCTGACGGAGATCACCAGCCCAGACTATTACGATTACATCATTGTGGATGAATTCCACCATGCGGCGGCACCTTCATACCAGAAGCTGTTGTCTCACTACGAACCGCAGATTCTGCTTGGACTCACTGCAACCCCGGAACGGATGGATGGCAAAGACATTACCGCCTACTTCGATCATACGATTGCCGCCGAGATCCGTCTAACCGATGCGATTGATCGGAAGCTACTGAGTCCTTTTCAATATTTTGGTGTCACCGATACTGTCGATCTAACTCAGGTGAAGTGGTCGCGCAAAGGCTACGATCTGAACGAACTGGAGAAGCTCTATACTCATAATAAGATCCGTGCCAATCAGATCATCCACAGTCTGAACAAATACGTGACCGACCTGGACGATGTGAAGGGGCTCGGTTTCTGCGTAGGGGTGGATCATGCGCTGTATATGGCAAAAATATTTAACGAAGCCGGCATTCCATCCATGGCCCTACATGGCGGGTCGAACGAACAGGAGCGTCATTCTGCGAAAGGACAGCTGGTGAACGGGGAATTGCGCATGATCTTTGTCGTTGATCTGTACAATGAGGGCGTGGATATCCCTGAGGTGAACACCATCCTGTTCCTGCGTCCTACCGAGAGTCTGACTGTATTCCTGCAACAGTTGGGGCGTGGACTACGGATGGCGGAGGGCAAAGAGTGCCTGACCGTGCTCGACTTCATCGGGCAAGCGCATCAGGAGTACAGGTTCCAAGATAAGTTCCGTGCTCTGATCGGGGCCACCAAACATTCCATCTCGTACTACGTCGAGAACGGCTTCTCGAACCTGCCACGCGGCACGTTCATCCAGTTGGAAAAGCAGGCGAAGGACTACATCATGCGCAACCTGAAGCAGATGAGCCGTAATCGCAGAGCGTTGATCCAGAAGCTGCAAACGTTCCAGCAAGACACCGGACTGCCGCAGACCTTGGCTCATTTTGTAGAGCATCACGGGATGATACTGCATGAGTTCTATGGTGGACGTACGGGGAAAAGGTATTTCCGCGGTATGTTGGCAGAAGCCGGATTAACAGAACCCATCGAGGATGAACACGAGGAGTACATTCGCAGACTGCCGTCTGTGCTGACGATCAACTCCCGAAGCTGGCTGACGTTCCTGATCGACTATATTGAAAAAGGCAAAGAACCCGCGACCTCCGATGAACGGCGCATGTTGATCATGTTTTACTATACGTTCCACCGGGCTACACCCGAGAAGCTAGGATTGAGCAGCGTCGAAGAGGGTGTGCAGCGTGTCCTGTCCTGCGAGGCGTTCCGGGCAGAGCTTGTGGATATTTTTAAATATAATCTGGCTCATCTGCGATTTGTGGATAAAAGCAATTCGTTCCCGTACACTTGTCCACTGGATATCCACTGTATGTACTCTATCGACCAAGTGCTCGCCGCCTTCGGCTACTGGAACGCCCAACAATCACCCGCCTTCCGTGAAGGCGTGAAGTATTTTGCAGACGAACAGACCGATATTTTCTTCATTACATTGAACAAATCGGACAAGGACTTTTCTCCATCGACACTGTACGAGGACTATGCGATTAACGATCGCTTATTCCACTGGCAGACTCAGAGCCGGGTGTCGGAGCATACGGCTACCGCGCAGCGGTATATCCATCATCGGGAGACGGGCAACCGAATCGTGCTGTTCGTGAGGGAATATAAGGAGGAGCATAACTATACATCTCCATTTGTATTTCTGGGCGAAGCCGATTATGTGAGTCATGAAGGGAACAAACCGATGAGCTTCGTGTGGCGGCTGTGGGAAGAAATGCCTGCGAAGATGGTGGCGGTGGCGAATAAGTGTATTGTATGAGTATATGTAATAACAAAAGACACAACAGAAACTCCTCAAATTCAGAGAGAGTGTGTTGTGTCTTTCAAACGAGAGTTAGATAAAAGCTGTTATTATTATTTGAATTGAGGCCCTTCATACCCATTGTTATCTGATCCAGAGGGCCCAGCATGTATGCCTTCTTCAATTGTCGCTGGAACCTTGTCTTTACTAGTAGCTGATTCTTGACTTTCTGGTTTGGTTTTTGTCCAAACTTCATCGCTTAGAGCAGGGGACTGCCACCAATAAAAATCACGGTACACTAGATCTGTTGTCAAATATAATAACGTTGAATGATTACTTTTATCATTAATGGTCAGTTCATATTGAGAAACCCCAATGTCATCAGAATCATTAAGCGCTGTGATCCATTGCTCAATTTTAGGAACAAGACTGTTTACCTCTGAGATTTCCGTTGTAAGCACAATCGAGGCGAACTTTCCACCTAGTTCGTTATCCGTAACTTTCGCCGATTCCACAGTCACACCGTTTGCCTTCAGTTCACTGTATATAGCGTTCTGGACTGATTCAGAATCGAGCTTACCCACAATCTTAGATGAGAAGTCTGGTATTCGGGTAATGTCATTAGAAACACCATTGTATATATTCTGACCATTTTTGCCTGTGATCGTGAGATCAACATTTTGGATTTGTGAGGTTCCATTAACACCACTTCTTACTTCATTCCGGATTTTTCGGATGGCTTTAATATCCTCTATGGTTGCTTCTCCAGAAGTAGAAGTTGATTTTGTTTCCAATTTTAAATTCCTCTCATGGGTGGTGATTTTAGAAATAACCACTCCTTCCTTAATAAGCTGATCTTGGATTAGTTGGGTAGGACTTTCAGCAGAAATAGAGTTCATGTAAAATGCTCCGCTTAGGACGATTACTGCTGCTGCGACAAGAAACCACTTTTTATTTCTCATTATCATTATCCTCCTTATAAAAGATTAAATTTAAGGTCCATAGACTCGGAAATTTGCATTATTGGTCTTACTGACCGAATAAGGGCTCTGAGCGGTTGGGGCTGTGTCATTTACAGTCCAAACTCCACTTGAATTTTTATAAGATACACTTGTAAATCTAAACGGCCCCATCTGTGTATTTGTTGCATGACTTTCTGCATTTGCCTGAACATTGTTATAAGTCCTAGGTTCTAGGAACAAAGGGCAAAGAATGCCTTAACATGCTTGATCCCATCGGACAAGCGCATCAGGAGTACAACTTTCAGGATAAATTCCGCGCCCTGATCGGCACTACCAAACATTCATCTCGCACTACCTCGAGAACGGCTTCTCATATCTGCCTCGCGGCACATTCATTCAATTGGAGAAACAGGCGAAGGACTACGTTATGCGTAACTTGAAACAGATGAGCCGAAATCGCAGAGCGTTGATCCAGAAGCTGCAAACGTTCCAGCAAGACACCGGACTGCCGCAGACCTTGGCTCATTTTGTGGAACATCACGGGATGACACTGGTTGAATTGTATGGTGGACGCACGGGAAAAAGGTATTTCCGCGGCCTGCTGGCCGAAGCCGGACTCACCGCACCCATCCAGGGCGAGCAGGAGGAGTATATCCGCAGACTACCGTCTGTGCTGACGATCAACTCCCGAAGCTGGCTGACGTTCCTGATCGACTATATTGAAAAAGGCAAAGAACCCGCGACCTCCGATGAACGGCGCATGTTGATCATGTTTTACTATACGTTCCACCGGGCTACACCCGAGAAGCTAGGATTGAGCAGCGTCGAAGAGGGTGTGCAGCGTGTCCTGTCCTGCGAGGCGTTCCGGGCAGAGCTTGTGGATATTTTTAAATATAATCTGGCTCATCTGCGATTTGTGGATAAAAGCAATTCGTTCCCGTACACTTGTCCACTGGATATCCACTGTATGTACTCTATCGACCAAGTGCTCGCCGCCTTCGGCTACTGGAACGCTGAGCAATCTCCCGCCTTCCGTGAAGGCGTGAAGTATTTTGCAGACGAACAGACCGATATCTTCTTCATTACATTGAACAAGTCGGACAAAGATTTCTCACCATCTACGCTGTATGAGGATTATGCGATCAACGAGCGTCTATTCCACTGGCAGACTCAGAGCCGGGTGTCGGAGCATACGGCTACTGCACAGCGTTATATTCATCAGCGGGAGACGGGCAACCGGATCGCACTGTTTGTGAGGGAGTACAAGGAGGAACATAACTATACATCTCCATTTGTCTTCCTGGGCGAAGCGGATTATGTGAGTCATGAAGGGAACAAACCGATGAGTTTTATATGGCGACTGCGTGAAGAAATGCCCGCGAAGATGGTGGCGGTGGCGAATAAGTGTATTGTTTGATAAGTGAGGAAACGGTAAATCTGGTGTGAGAAGTACCATTACCGATTTAAAATGCAAATCAGTAATGGTAATATGTAGGAATAGAGATAAGTAAGGAGGGGGAAAGACATGAGAAGTGAAGAAGTGTATAGCTCAAGTAATAAAGGTGGGAATTATAAATTTTGGATCATAATTGGATTTATATTGGTGTTGCTTGCCGTGACAAATCCAAGCAAGGATGACTTTGTGAAATGGGTTGTAAACTCTTCAATAGAAGAGTCAAGTAATGAATGGGTGAATGCAGGAATTAATTTGTTTGGGAGTCCAGTTATTAATGGAGTTACTACACAACAAGATCTAGTATTTGTTTCTATTTTTAAAATGGAGCTTGGAACAGAAAAAACTTCTATATTGGGTTTCGGAAAACGCTTTTTCATTAGACTTCCTTAATTCTAGTGAAATGAAAATACTGCTTTACAGCAAATTGGATAGGAGAATTATACGATGAAGTATTTACTAATCATAATGTTGATAATTGTTATTACAGGCTGTGATTCTATTACCGATGTGAATAACAAAGAAAATACTATAACAACTGAGTCAAGTACATATATGAATGTTGAAAATGAGAAAAGGGATGTGGAGTGGAACACATATCATAACAGCAGATTCGGCTTCAGTATTAGTTATCCTAGTGATTGGACAGCAGGAGAGGAATCTGATAATGGAGATGGAAAGCAGCTATATGTGGGAAACCCAGATATTGATATTCGCGCATATGGCAGTCACGTTTTCGAAGGTATAGAAGATTCAGTATCAGAATCGATGAAATATCAAAGTTTAAAACTCGATAGTGGAGTAAAGGCAGATATGTGGGTTGGTTATGAGGATGGTATGGTTGTGCTTGAATTATCTTGGATGTCTGATGATAAAATAGAGTACCACTATTACGTTAAAGTATCTAAAGACTTTTTTGATCAAAACGATAAAACTATACTACGTATTGCTAAAAGTATGAAAGCTATCTAAGGAGATTAAGTGAATGAATGAAATTATATGGCTTGTTATTGGTGTTGTTACATTATCAGTTATTGCTGGACTATTACAACCTTCTAAAAAGAAAAAACGAAGAAGTTTCAGTACAAGCAAGAAGAGAACCACAAAAAAGCCAGTGAATACTGGATTTAATCGTGCTTCCTCTACGTGCAGATCTGACGAAGTAATTTTAACATTACCATTAGATAAAATGACGGGAGCAGAATTCGAGCGCTTACTTACACTCTATTTTAGAGACAACGGTTATACCGTAAAAGAAGTTGGCGTTGGGGGTAAAGATGGTGGAGTAGACCTGGTTATCACGGATAAGCGTGGTGAAAAAACAGCGGTCCAAGCAAAATGTTATGCTGATCATAACAAGGTGCAAGTAATGACTGTTCGTGAACTAGTAGGTGCGAAAAGGAATCATGACTGTATTTTATCTTTAATCGTAACTACATCTGATCTTACAGGTCCAGCAAGAAATGAAGCTGATCAATTTAAAGTGGATTACTGGCACGGTGGTTTAGTAGACAGCAAGCTACGAAGTTGGGGAAAATGGACGCCTTCCAATAGAAAAGCAAAAATTGCACCGATCAAGAAGGAGCAAGCTTCATCTAAAACATTATCTAATATCAAATGTAGTTGTGGTGCTACAATGGTTAAACGCAAGAATAAAGCTGGAGCGGAATTTTGGGGATGTAGCAATTTCCCGAATTGCCGAAAAACGAAAGCTATCTGAGTAAGTAGACCAGAATGACGGGAAAAACAAAGGCAAAGCAGCTAATATGCCGCCTTGCCTTTGTTTTTTTACATGTTTAAGATCCTTTTAATATCTCACGTATCACATTTTTGGTTAGATGAATACTCTCTGGGGAGGCGTCTCTCAACATGGCTACAATTTCTTGAATTATTTCTTCTGACTCTGTGAAGTGAAAGTCCTCATCGATATAAGCGAACAGCTGTATTAAGTTCACTTCAAGTGACTCAGCTATTTTCGCCAAATTCACCAAAGAAACATTCTTTTCACCACGTTCGATCTGTCCTATGTATGAAAAATGAAATCCGCCTTTTTCTCCGAGGGATTCTTGTGAATACCCTCTTTCTTTGCGTAGTGCGCGAATTCTGGCTCCGACCAGCTTCAAAACTTCTCTGTCCTCGTTCATGGTATTCACCTCTCTATGTTCAAAAGTGTAGACAAGTTTCCTCAAGGTAAACACCAAGCGAATAATACAAATATTATATTTGATTACTATAGGTATCATTTTATTGTATAATACTGGTATTAACTCTTTGGAGGGATGACAATGGCAAGAAATTGGTCAATTACCGAAGCACATTGTGTTCACCATTTGGATTTTATCTCACGTTTGCAAGACCATGATAGCTCCATACAACCCAAGTCACCACATACTCCGGCTTACCACATGCTACGTACTACAATAATGGACTATCACCGACATGCTCAGTATCACATCAAGCTCGCTACCATCATGTGTAATCACAATCAGTTCAAAGCTTGTCTGATTCTCTGCGATTGGGCTCGGCTTCCATGATCAAGGCGCTTTATATCCATAAGTATCGTTCAGTGCACCCACCCAAGGATCTCACCATGAACGAAATTTTGCCTTTAGTCCATACTGACACTGAACCCGGATTGGATATTGCTTTGTTCATCGGCACGATGCAACATCTGTCATCCTTAGAGGATTACCCACATTATCAACCACTTGAGCTAAGCAACATAGAAAAGCTTCTTCAACGAACAGAAGAAATATTGGATGAGTTATCCGAATGTTTGATGAATGATTCCCCTAAGTTACCTTGATCTTAATCGGGAAAAGCATGATGAATGCGTATATGGAACTGACACGGATAGGGGAATGATCTCATTCCCTTTAGGTGCGCGTACCTTCAATCGGATAGTTCTTTTCACGGCATTTGAGACTTGGGGAGTGCGTTTGATATGAATATAGTTAATTTAATAAAGGGAAAATCAGGAGTTTGGAAGGATGCGTGTACACCAAGCTTCTGCTAACATGGTGAAATCCTATTTCAAACGACGGGGAATGATATGAGTACAATTAAAGTGACACCGGAGCAACTGCTGCATGTATCTAGGCAAATCGAGCAGGGCAGGCAGCAGTTGGAAGGAATACGTAATGACCTGACTGCACGGATCGGATTCATCCAGTCTCAGTGGGCGGGAGCAACACAGGAACGGTTTTTCTATGATTTTCAGCAGTCACATTCTGTACTGGATCGAGCACTGGAAAGAATGGTGAAGTCTTCCCAAGATCTGTTCGCGATTGCCGAGAGATTCAAACAAGCGGATCAGGAACAGGTGAGCTTGGGAGCCGTTGTTGGACAGATTGCTGCCCATACAATGATGAACCATAATATAGGTAACACAGAAGAACAAAGACGAATGGTATATAATCCTTTGTTTGGAGTTAACATGCCTGCCAGTGAAGCAGAGGATGGAATGCCAGGGCAAAAAGAGTTTGTTAAGTATTGGGAAAATGGCGGCACCTATGAAGAAATGAGAGCTGGACCGAAGCAACCGGAGTTTAGTGGTGGGGATATATATGATGAACAGATCAGCGCATTTAAGGAAGGTCATCATCCCGTAACTGGAGAATCCATACCTGCATGGCAAGCAGCAGTTTCTATAGGGGGTTTACAGACTGCTAAGCTCGTATTGGCTTTTACTGGAACGTATAATAGGGGTTATAAGGTTCCGAAAGAAGGATTAGGATTTCCAAAAGGTATGATTGGTGCAAGATTTTCAGTGAGTAATGAAAGAATTCACCATGTTTCAGTTGGAGATTTTAATTCTAAAAACAGACTGATCAATGGCGGTCATGGTCAAGATAATATCAATTACTTAAATAAAAATAAAATTCCATTCAACATTACTAAAGAATATCCAAATGGTGTGCGAGTTGGTAATATACCAAACCACAAAAACAAAGCAAAGCGAAGTGGAGAGGGCCAAGCATGGTTCCCTAAGGAGTGGACATCGGAAGATATAAAAAAGTCAGGTGAGCATGTAGCAAATCTGCCTGAGAATAGAGTTAAGGGTGACGGTGAATGGATGTTTGGAAACTATAATAACGTTAGAGTAGGAGTGATCAAGAACGATGGACAGATCGGAACGATTACTCCAGATAACTCAAGACAACCGTGAGGAGAGCAAACCATGGTAGACTACAGTGAAAAAGTTATCTCATTAATAAAGAAGAGAAAAGATTTACACCCCGACGATCCAGCTATTCAAACGATATGGAATGAGATGGTAGACATTCTAAAAGAGAATGAGCAGAGTGCCATATCATTTCTAAATCAATGCGGAGAAGAAGATTTATATTGGCTCAGTGAGATATTTGAAGATCTATCTTCTGAATTCCAAAGTCGAGCATTTATAGATTGTCTTCTTCAATTGCAAAAGAAGTATCCTGATCTGGATATGGAGCAAGACATAGAATATGCGATCCAATCAATGGAGGATTAATAATAAGATTGACAGCCTATTTCAACTCGAATACGAGTAGTCATGGGCTATTTTTATCTCCTCAATCCAATCAACTACTTTACAAAATCATCCCATCCCTTCAGTTGAAAGTATCCAAGCCCAAGAAGCTTAGGGCAGACGAAGATGATTTGATTTGGATCATAGATATAGATGGTGACTTTAACATAATTGGAGTGAGATGATGAGAGTTCAGCTTAAAGATACATTAGCATTACAAACCAATTTATCATTTGATCAAAAATATATCGTATTTGAAATAAAGTTTACTTCTTCAGGAGATACGTATTACAGTATTGAAAATGATGCTATGCGGGTTGTTCCTTATGATTCGTCACTATTTAATGTAGTTTCAGATAAGTTAAATGGTGACTGGACTATCTTAGATAAGCCTAATCAATCATCAGCCAGGTTGCCAAGAGAGATCGCTCACATGACATTTTGGGAAGAGTTTTACAATGATGAACCCAAGGCTCTACGGGCGTTTAATCAAGCTAAGGCTAGATTATATCTTGAAGAGTTAGAGGATACCGAAATCAAAGATATTCTGGAGAGTAACAACGAGGAAGAGATTTTCTTTGTCTTAAATACGTTAATCAGGACGAAGTGTGACACGTTTACGAACGACATGATCCAGGTTGCCAAAACGAGGCTGGAAGAAAATCGTTATTCACAGGACGACATGTTATTGGCTGCATTTCAATATTTGAGTTTGTTTCAAGAAGAACATATCAATGAATTCTTTATATACTACTTGACCAACGTCGAGCTTGGAAATGATGAATTAACCGAGATTGCAAGTAATTACTTTGCATCATAACAGATATGGTGAGTGGATATGGGGCAGACCTTAGAGAATATCATCTTTGTTTTTAAGAAGAAACAACTTTCTGAGATGGTTACTTTTTCAGATGTAACAGGAATTTTTTTTATTGTTAATCATGATGGAGAATAAAAATGTGCTGGCAGGTATGCAAGAATAAGATCATTGAAAGTAATCAGGAAAACATAGTTTTCAACAAAGAATAAACGGACTCTCAAGTGGGTGGGATGGTGTCAAAGAGTATTTACATGAAAAGTAAAGAAGAGGTGCTTATGCCGGAACTTATGGCGTATACCTTGGCCAAATTAGGTTCGTATGAATGGAATAGAACAGAGATGTATAATCCGAATCGGATCTATGAGAAACCTGCAGGTTTTTATTTTAGATTCCATAACGCTGATCAGCTTTACACGCAATTAAAGCATTGTATTCAGCACTTTAAGGGTAACCTTGAGTGGACGATCTATGTAAGTCCTTTAACCAAAAATCAAAATTATGTTATTGAGCCTGCGGAAGTATATTATGCGAAACAAACTGACGCATATCAGGTGAATTTGGAACTTGAGGAAGTGCTTCAAGATTCATATAAAGAAATCTGTGAGCAAGCGCTTCAAGACATTCCATTGTTATGTAACCATATTGAGCAATGGTTTGACTTGGAATATAAACAACTATATCCACCTACAATACCGAATTAATGTGATATGAAGAATTACCTGATGTTAGAGGGGTTGTACTATGGAGAGTTTAGAAATCATTTTAATTGATTTTAACAAAAATAATCTGGATCAATTCATTAAGAATGAATTGAACATTCAGGTGGATCAGATCAAAAGTTCTCACTTTTATGATAACCATAATAAAAGCGATATTGAATTTCAGCAAATAGAGAGCGTCAAAGCTATTCTTTCTCCCAAAGGAACAGGAAATCTATTATTGTCTGAGCTTAATCTGGGTTATACCATTAGCGATGCACTGATTGTGTTTTCTTTCGATGAAGAATCTGGAGATATCGTTATGAATTTTCCTGAGAGAGAGTTATACACCGGAGGAAAATCAGAGACAGCGTTACAAGCTCAAAAGATGGTAGAGTTTATCCTTGATATGATGAAGAAGTACGAAATAGAGAAAGTTAGAATTGGTTTTGAACCAGCTATAGACGAAGACACTTGCTTGGTGGAAATTGATAAAGACACAATGGATACGAACTCTATCGTTGCAAAACTATTGGGGTAGAACCCTTCTGATCCATAGTTGGATACTGTGAAATTAGACATTACGTATAATCAAAGCCCATTTCAACTCGAATACGAGTAGTCAAGGTTATTTTTATCTCCTCAATCCAATCTACTACTTTACAAAATCAACCCATCCCTCCCTATGGCAAATGGTATAATGGCAAAAAGGGAGATTCTGGCGCGAGGCTCGAAGGCTCTCACAGTAGAAAGGATGTTATACCACATGCCTACATACAACAAATTGGTGCGGGACAAGATTCCGCATATTATCACATCAAGCGGTAAGGAATGCCGGACGCGCATTCTGGACCCGGAGGAATATAAACAAGAATTAAGAACAAAGCTGAGCGAAGAGTCTGAAGAATACATGAGTGCAGGAAGTGATCAGGAAGCGCTGGAAGAACTGGCTGACATGCTGGAGGTGATCCGGGCGCTGGCGGAGGTGCACGGTGCGAATGCGGCCCAGCTGGACAAGCTGCGGGCGGACAAAGCGGAGGCGCGTGGTGGATTCCAGGAGCGGGTGTATCTGATCGATGTCGACGAAGCTTAACGTTAAACTCATTACAGATAACCTTGCAGATGAACTGATCACCCGGATGCATCATGCGTCCGGGATTTATATTATGACGTCCTTTATTATGCAGTCCGGGGTGAGACTGCTGGCCCCGCACTTAAAGCGGGCGGCGGAGCGTGGTGCAGAAGTACGGATGCTTGCGGGAGACTATCTGTATATCACACAGCCGGAGGGCTTACGGGCACTGTGTGAGGTTGATCCACGAATTGAGACACGTTTGTGGCGAAGTATGGGCACTTCTTTTCACCCGAAAGCGTATCTGTTCGATCATGACAACGGAGAAGGACTGCTGATCGTCGGTTCGTCTAACTTTTCGTTCACGGCTCTGAAGACGGGGTATGAATGGAATCTGGCGATGAATGCGGAGGCGGAGCCGTATACGTTCCAGTCAGCTTTGGACAAGTTCATGCAGAGTTTCTACCACGAGACAACTTTGCCGGTGAACCCGGATTCGATTGAACTGTATGAGGAAGAGTACCGAAAGTATCACCAGAAGAATCCGGAGATGATCCAGCGCATCACGGAGATGGAAGAAGCGGAGTTTGGCACAGGTCTACCTGAGGACAAAGAAGAAGAAACCGCCGAGCTGTCGCTTGCCCCGATCCAGCCACGTTTGGCGCAGTTGGATGCGCTCGAAGCACTCCATGGCACGATGGAGGAGCAGTACGACAAGGCAATGGTCGTCATGGCAACTGGGCTAGGCAAAACGTATCTGGCGGGTTTCTTCGCCCAGCGGTTCCAGCGAGTATTGTTTGTGGCTCACCGGGAAGAGATTTTGTTCCAGGCGAAGAAGTCTTTTCAGCGGATCATGCCTGAGCGCAGTCATGGGATCTATAACGGACAGTATAAAGATGGAGCGGCGGATTGTGTCTATGCTTCGATCTTTACGTTGAGTATGCAGAAGCACCGGGATGGGTTTGCGGTGGATGCCTTTGATCTGATCGTGGTGGATGAGTTCCATCATGCGGCGGCGAAGACGTACATGTTGGTGATTGAGCATTTTCAGCCGAAGTTTCTGCTGGGTATCACCGCTACCCCGGATCGACTGGATGGCAAGGATGTGTATGCGCTCTGTGATGGGAATGTAGCGTACCAGATGCATTTTATTGAAGCGATCCGGCGAGGTTGGCTGGCGCCATTTCAATATTACGGAGTATTCGATGATACGGACTATTCGCAGATCCGCTGGATCGGGACAAAGTATGATGAAGAACAGCTCATGGCCGTTCAGTTGCAAGAGGAGCATGTGGAGACGATCTTTGCGGCCTGGGTGCGGCACAAGCAGACGAGAACGATTGGCTTTTGCTCATCGATCCGCCAGGCGGACTATTTAGCTGCCTATTTCCGCAGTCAGGGCGTGAAGGTGCTCAGTCTGCATTCGCGCACATCGGAGATGTCGCGGGAGGAAGCGATCCGACAGCTTGATGCGGGTGAGCTGGAGGTTGTGCTGACGGTGGATCTGTTCAATGAAGGAACGGATATACCGCGTGTGGACACGTTGCTTTTTGTGCGTCCAACGGAGTCGCTTACGGTGTTCACCCAGCAGGTAGGGCGTGGTCTAAGGTTAGCGGAAGGCAAATCGCATTGTGTCATCATCGACCTGATCGGGAACTACCGCAATGCGGATGTGAAGCTGAGTCTGTTGGATGTGCGTGGAGACGAGGAACGAAGCGGGAAAGCGATGGATTCGGGTGTGCCTGAAGTTCCAGCCAATTGTGGAATTCATCTGGAGACCCGGGTGGTTAATCTACTCCAAGAGCTAAGCCGCAAACGGCTGCCACGCCGCGAGAAGCTGCATCAGGATTTTCTGAATGTGAAGCGAGAGCTGGGGCGTATTCCGACTTATCTGGAGCTGCATCTGATGGGACGTTCGAAGAGTATCGGGTATCGGAGTGAATTTGGTTCGTATGTTGGGTTTCTGTATTGGGCGGGTCTGCTGTCCCCGGATGAGGGAGAGGTGTACGTCCGGCAGGAGGTGTGGTTGCGTGATGTGGAGAAGACGCTCATGAACAAAAGCTACAAGATGATCGTGCTGCTGTACATGCTGGAGCGAGGCGAAGCGCACTGGATGGACCCGATCACGCCGGGTGAGATGGCAAGGTTTTTCCATACGTATCTGACCGAGAAGGAATACCGGAAACGGAAAGACTTTTCAGACAAGTACAAGCTAGCGCTCTGGGAATGGAACGAGAAGACGGCAACTGAAATAGTGAAGCTGATTTCTGAAATGCCGATGTCCAAGTGGAGCGGCGCGAAGGGTAGTATGACCCGTTTCGAGGATGGGGTGTTCTCTCTGGATGTGCAGGTGCAGGATATGGAAGAACGGACGGTGTTGTATCGCTGGACGAAGGAGATCTGTCTGTATCGGTTGCATGTGTATTTTGAGCGGGGACAGTAGAATAATACAAGAAAAGCTGCTTTTGCATTCAGGTTGGTCTGAATTCAGGCAGCTTTTTTTGTCTTTCATATGTAGGGTGGAACATGCAATTTTACTAGGGTTTAATTTCTTCCAAGCTCTTTCGTTTCTGAATAAAATCTCCTGGTCCGCTTGCAGATGTAACCTCTAGGGAAGGGAAATAGAACGAGAGTGAAACATGAGTATAGCGATCATCTTTAAGATACCCTTTTAGCACCATGGTTGAAGACATGGGAATATTGATGTAAAACTCCGTAAATTCCACTTCCACATCGTAATATTTTTTGAAGTATTCTTGCCCAATCGGAATCGCCTTTTCAAAATACGCTTGTTCCTCTTTTTGAGATAATCCTCCACAGCCAGTTGTAATAAATATAAGGATTAAAATTAAAACTGCTGAATGAATTAATTTAAGAAAGAAAATCATCCTGTTCTGCGGATGGTTTGAATTGGAAACTTCATTGGGAATTAACCTCATCCTCACTCTTTCGTTTTTTTATGAAATCCTCGGGACCTTTGCCGGAGCGCACCTCCATAGATGGTATGTCTAATGATAGAGATATCTTGATTGTTTGATCATTCTTAATATAACCATAAAGAAACATGGTAGAAGAATTAGGTAAGTTAATATCATATTCCGTAAATACGACATCTGCATCATAATGTTCGTGGAAGTACTTTTGTCCAATAGGAATTGCTTTTTCAAAATACGCTTGTTCCTCTTTTTGAGATAGTCCTCCACAGCCAGTTGAAATAAGTACAAGGGTTAAAATTAAGAATGCTGAATGAAATAATTTAAGTAAGCGAATCCTCCTGATCTGTAGAAGGATTTGAGTTGTGAGCTTCATTGAGAGTTAACCTCATCCTCACTCTTTCGTTTGTCCATAAATTCTGCAGGTCCTCCAGCTGAATCAACTTCGAGAGAGGGCAGGGATAAAGACAAAGAGAGAGAGGTATATGGGTCATCTTTAACATGACCATATAATACAATTGTAGATGACATGGGTACATGAACTTCGTAACGATTAAACTCAACATCAGTATCATAATACTTCTTGAAATATTCTTGTCCAATGGGGATGGCTTTCTCATAATAATCTTGTTCATCGGCTTTAGAAAGGCCACCACAGCCTGTGAGAATAGATATCGCTATTATGAATAGTGTGATTGTGCGAATAATTTTTAACAAAATGAATAAACCTCCTTTCTTGGAAAAAAGTATGCAACATAGTATACTATAATCCTAAAGAAAGGAGAATAGTAATGAATGGCTATATAACTGAAGAAACATACCATTACATATCTAAAACAGTATATAACTCGGAGATAGAAGCAGGACAGAAATATGACGAAATTCCCAACTGGAAAATTGTCAAACCACATACCACTTTACATGACAGTAAGACCGGATTTGACGCTGAAGTATTCCATAATGAAAATACGAATCAAATCATCATTGGTTATAGAGGTACAGAGCCCGGAGGTCGTCCTATTCAGGAGAAACTTCCCGATCTGGAAACGGATGTACTGGACGTTGTCTTGGGAAGAGCCAAGCAACTGGAGAATACATACAATCAACATCAGAGTGGAGTAGAACGACTCCCTAGCAAGTATGACCAAAACGTGATCAATGAGGGGTATAAGGATACACAATTTTATCAGGCAGAGGAACTTTATAGAACGGTTAAGAAGGAGTACCCTACAGCAGATATAACGACAACGGGACATTCATTGGGCGGTGGGTTAGCCGAGTATGTAGCGGTGCGTAATGATCTATCAGCGGTAACCTATGATCCGGCGAATATATTGCCAGTGTTATCCGATGACATCATTAAGCGCATTGATAACGGTGATTATAAAGATAAGATCTATTCCATATCACATCCTGGTGACATTGTTAGCTCTGGTATTATGAGTGCGCGCAAAACAGTAGGAACAGGACTCTTTATTAACAATACATATCAGGAAGCTAATAGTAGATTTTATGTACGAATATCTATTCCTGACAAGGACAGTAAGTATAATGTTTTTAAAAGTTTTTTGGGTCTAACAGAAAATAAGGTGGTTTATTTGCCCATAAGTGTTCCCTTTCTGAATCAAGATCCCATAAGCAAATTTATGAACTCATTTGGTAACCAGAAAACACATGATCTAAACTATTTTCAGTTTGATGAACATGGATTTATAACAAATAAGTTATTCACAACTACTAATGGACAACCTGTAAACGGGAATCTACGTTTTGATGCTTATTTAAAATCTTTGGTAGCCCAAGACAACATGAAAAAAGCATTTGAGCAACTTTTACAACAATATGGATCGAAGTTGGGGGCATATGGACAATATGCAGCAGCAGCGAGTGGTGTTACCATACAGCTTTCTGTTGAGGATTTGAAGGCCGCAGGGCAGAAGATGGAACATTATGTGCAGGAATTTCAGGCAAGTTTACCTACAGCGATGAATTCCATCTTACGATTGGTTGAAACGAGTCGAAGTCGATCATTGGAACCGATCGTGGAGCGACTGACACATGACTTGCATCAATTTAGCCGCTGGTATGAAGAGGAAGCGCATCTTATTGCAGAGTATATCAACAAAAAGGCAGAAGATTTCAGGATCGCTGACGAGGGATAACAAGGAGGGTTAGAGGTGTCTGGAAGAATTTTGGTCGAACTGCATGATCTGATGCAAGCAGAGAAAGAAATGACTCATTTGATGAATCTATTAAAAGCAAACAAGGCCCATGTCCAATCTATTGGGGAAAGTATAGGAGACTGGAAAGGTCAAGCGTCAGAAGAAATGAGAAGCAGAATGGATCATTTTCTGACTGTAATGACAAGAAGGATCGCTGAATTTGAGCATCAACAAGTGGATTTAGCAAGATATACCTATCGTATGGAAGAGGTGGATCGTGCCGGAAACTAATGTGGATTAGAATCTAAACTGCAACGAAATCAAGTGGCGAAGTAAGAAACTACTATATATTCAACTAGAATTTAGGAGCGATTTGCATGGCAAATACAGTACCAGAGGTTATCCCGAAAAAGCGATGGCTGGTGAACGGTTATTATTTGAAACTCTTAAGAAACATCTCCCGGAAGACTACATTGTGTACTATGAACCTGAGATTCGTGGAAGACGACCGGATTTTGTCATTATCGGGCCAGATTTAGGGTTGCTTGTACTAGAAGTGAAGGATTATACCAAAGGCACGCTGCATCAGGTAAATCGGGATGAATGGACTTTACACACTACGGCAGGTGAGACGACTACTGAACGAAGTCCACTAAAGCAAGCGAGAGATAACGCATTCCTCATAACGGGTCAATTAAAGAAGGATAAGAATTTGATTAAAGAAGGAACGCCAGGATATTTGAAATTCAATTATGGGTATGGTGTTGTTTTCAGCCGCCTGAAGCAAAAGGACTTTCTACATATGGATTTATACAGTGTCATAGATCCGGTGTTTGTGCTGACCAGAGAAGAGGTCGATCCGGAGGATGAAGATTTCTCGGAGGAAATCCTGATTGAGAAGCTTCTGCACATGTTTACGGTACCCACTCGGAATCGATACATCTTGACCGATGAGGATGTGCAGGCGATCCGGTATCATCTGTTCCCCGAAGTGCGGATTAGTGCGGAACGTAAAGAAATTGTGCCTCATCAGGATCAGTTACTGTTATCCTTGCACAATATCAAGACGATGGATCTGCATCAGGAAAAGATGGCGAAGCAGGTTGGTGACAGGCACCGATTAATCCGCGGTGTCGCGGGTAGTGGTAAAACGCTGGTGCTTGTCAGTCGGGCGCGGATGCTGGCGAAGGCCGATCCAGACTGGGACATTCTTGTACTTTGTTATGGATCAACCTTGTCCCAATACTTGAGACAGGCCATTGTGCAGAAGATGGCAGAGCCTGAGGATTTATTTGATTTTGTAAATAATGATGGGTTTTCTTCGCTTGCATCCAATATTCAGGTGAGTACGTTCCATTCGTGGCTTGGAAAGCAGTTTCGGATCATGGACAAGAAGTTGCCAGCTTTGCTGGAGAAGGTGGAACAGGGCATACAAGAGTTACCGAAGTATGATGCAATATTGATTGACGAGGGTCAGGATTTCGAACCGGATTGGTTGAAGCTGGTGAGTGCTTGTCTCAATGAGGAGACGCAATCGCTCTTGCTTGTGGAGGATCGGGCGCAAACCATTTTCAAACGAAAAAACAGTTTAGCTCAAGATACGGGATTGGATTTCCGGGGGCGCTCCAAAATACTAACGATCAACTATAGGAACACGGCACAGATCGTGCAATTTGCGTGGGATTTCTACAAGGAGCACTCCCGGTTACAGCAAAAAGTCATCAGCACTGCGGCAGACGGAATCGAGATTATACCGCCTCAGTTCACAAAACGCAAAGGACCAGAGCCTGTAATCTACCAAAGCCAAAGCACGCAGGCGGAGATGGCGTTTGTAGCCAAGTCGATTGATTATCTGCGCCGGGAAAAATCGTTTGCCCTGAAGGATATTGCAATCCTTTATAGGGTACAGGAACATCAAGGAATTAACATTATTGGTGAGATACAGCAAGCTCTAAACGATAACAGTCTTCCGTATAATTGGGTGACCAGAGATGAACAGAGTAAGAAAAGTTTTGATCGTGAAGAGGAAAGCATTAAAATGTTAACCATTGATAGCGCCAAAGGGCTTGATTTCAGGGCTGTGTTTATCATTGCCATTGAAACGATGCCACGCAAGGTGGGCAAAACAGATGAAGTGGATGAACGGGAGGTGTCCCGTTTCTATATCGGTATGACACGAGCCTTGGAATGGCTGTTCCTGAGCTACTCTGGTGAATCCCGATTCACGCAATATCTGGATGAGGTGCAGCGGCAACGAACAGAGAAACAGAAGGATAAGGTTATAGGGTAAGTGTAAATGCTCGTAAGTTTAAACGAAAGAATAAGTAATTCATATGAACGTGTGAACAACCGAAAAAACGTACCTTCCATAACGTTGGGTGATGGAGGTACGTTTTTTTTGTTTTTGTGTTCTTTAGCGTAATTTCCCACCCACACAACCCTAGTCCTATACCTTTTCAACCTTCACCAAAACCATAATGGCTTTATACAAAAACTTCAAAAAGTCCCCATCGCCAAACTGATCAAAATAATCGACATAGCGACGATCGGTCGTATAGACTTCTGCAATACAGGCCAGAATCTCGGCGTCACAGACCATGAATTGTTCCAGACACCTCTTCCATTCACGCACTAACGCCTGAACCTCGCTTGATGCAGGAGACTGATCATGATGCTTCGCCAATTCACGAAACACCTTCTCCATGTTTACCGAGAACTGCTGGTAAGTTTTTTGTTGCTCTTCCATAGAAAGTTGGTTCATATTGGTTTCGAATTCTCGATACTTTTCCGTATCCCCATAGACAAATTTCGCCTCAGATTCATATTGCTCTTGAATAGATAGAATGGGGGAGTCGCTGAACATATCGAGATGAACGATATCCGTCCCATCCACATATTCATCCAAATGATGAATAATGGTTTCTAGCTTTTGTTTTCGTTCAACAAGTGTGCTTCGGTGCGCTCTCAGAAGTTCTTTTTGTTCTTTTTTGGAGAGCTGCATCATGTCTGCGATGTCTTTTAATGCAAAATTCATTTCTTTGAACAGAAGAATCGTTTGCAGATTCCCCAGTGCTTCCTGATCATATAACCGATAGCCATTGTCCTCGACTTTGCTCGGTTTTAATAGATCGGTTTTATCATAATAATGTAATGCGCGTTTGGTTACGCCGGTAATCTGCATAATGTCTTTAACGGTGAAATAGCGTGTCTTCATGCCAAAAGTCCTTTGTTTCCGCAAATATGGCACTTGCTGGAGTAATGGTTGCTTCGGTAATAGATTGACCTGTTTTGTGCAAATAATATTGGATCAAGTGATATCCGCAGGCATAGCCAGCCGCATAGGGCATACCTACAGGGGGCAGATTTTGCATGACTGTAAGTTCATCACCATAGAGATATGGGGTGATTTGTTCAAACCCTGTGACATGCAGCTGATCTTTTATTCTGGGCTTGATTACGGTATTCAATGTTTCCATATTTGTTTTGGCGACCCAGGGTCCTAATAACTGTTCTCCATACAGGGATGTAGCGAAGTTCTCTGCCAGTCCCTCACTAACGATCATTTCCCCGAGCGAGATCTGGTGGTGATCCCACTGAATAAATTGATATCTCACATTATGATTGCATTCATGGGCTAACACGGATGGCATACGGGGTAAAGTATACGCACCCGGAATCAGGTTGGCAATAATATAGCCAGGAATTCCGCCATCTCCACAAATGCCTTCATTCATCTGGAGCGAGGGACTGTTCTGATCTCCTAATAAAATCGTATAAAGATACTCGGATACCGGGAGTTCAACTCCATTTTCGAGAAAGGTGGTTAGACTTGTAGTAACGGCATCCTGACACTGTTGCCAAAATGCTTCAGACGAAATCGCTGCTAACGATTCGTTAATCTTAGGCGTTATATCTGCGGGAGCGATATTCATAAAATTATTCATCATGATCACATCGAAGCCGTGGGGCTCACTGGATTGAAAAGGAATCTGTTGAATGTTCCATTTGTTCATAAAAGGGCGCATCATGTGCTCACGATACAGCTCTACTTTGTCATTGGGTGCCGCTTGAATGATCTCTTCATAGATTTTATCTGAGCGTAACGCGGTAATTTTCATCAATAATCTCTCCTTCATGTAAGCTTGAGATTATTATCAAGTATGACCCAACGTAACAGTCAAGAGCTGTATGTACATTGCTTGGATTATGGAATATCCGATTACCAAAAAAATAACCCGGAAGCTTTAAAGATCTCCCAGGTTATTAATATATGAATACTATAATTGGTGAGTGTTATGCTGTTGCTCCGAATGATTCTGCATTTTCAATGCGAATATCAGACACGAAATGATATAGATCAGGCTTAGCAAGAGATAAGGAAGTTGTAGCGAAAATACACGATCAAATGTGGTTTCACTAACCCGTACCAATAATCCGCCGAGAAGCGTACCAATGGCACTAATGCCAAAGGACAAAAAGCGAAACACGCTTCCAACCCTGCCAAGCATCTCATTAGGAACGGAACGTTGGAGAATTGAAGAACGTGTAACATTGTAGACAATAATGAAAAATACAGCACAGAAGTACAGTCCGCCTACCAGATATGCATTCGTGGTTAGACCTACCACGCCGTAGACGATGCCCATACACAAAATGGATGAGATGATTAACTGTTTCGTTGTCCACTTGTTGCGCATGTAAACAACAGCCTGGCTCCCCACGATGCTGCCGATCGTTGCGATAGAAATTAATATACCGAATGCAAACGCATCCAACTGAAGGACGTCTCGTACAAAAAAGATTTGAGTAGCCAAAATGACAGAATACATTAGCGTAATGGTGACGGACAGAATCGCTAGTCCACGGAGAAAGCGATCATGATAGACATATTGAATGCCGGACCATATCCCGTTTCCAATTTTTCATTGGGCGAGCTTCCTTCTTGGTTGCTTCCGTATCCCCTGGATAGAATTTTCCCCTCAAACTGATCAAAAAAAGCAGAGCAATAACAGCCGTTACGGCGTCTATGGCAAAAGGAAATACAATATGCAGGGTTATGATAAACCCTCCCAGGGCAACGCCCAGAATATCACTTGTGATTAACTGTCCCGCGGTGAATTGCCCATTGGCTTTTTCTAATTTACTCTCATCTACCAGTTGAGGGATGACCGTCTGCACCGTACTGTCGAATACGACTCGGCTAAGGCCAATCCCAAACATGAACAGAGCCAGGAGCGGAATGCTCACCCATCCTCCCAAGATACATAACGTCAGAGCAAGCAGTAGTATCATTCGCGTAAAGCCTGCCCCAATCAGCATATGTTTGCGTGAGTATCGGTCAATGAGGACACCCACGGGTAGACTGAAGAGAAGCCAGGGTAAACGAAGTGCCGTCATGGTGACAGAGGCATACAGTGTGTCGCTTGTAAGTGTTGATATGAGCCAAGGAACCGCAGCCAGCGTAAGTCCATCACCCAAAAATGTAAGCGAAAATGCACCGAATAGCTTGGTATAGTTTGACTTGATTTTCATCGCTCCCTCCATCAATAAGATGTTAAGCATAGCCATATTATGGTTGGAAAATAATGTGTTTCACTTAAACCAAATTTAAGTTATTGCAAAATGGTTTTCAATCCTATTTTTACAACAAATAACTTCACAAAACGCTTACAAACTTTCAATTCTACCCTACCTTTTCCGCTACGAAGCTGAGATAATGGGAGAGGAATAAGGTATGAAACAGACGCGACAACCATGTTCACCAACATCCAAAAAATAAAAAGCTGCATATCCATAGGAGGATTATTAATGACGACACAACCATTGAATCTGATCCAATCCACGGAGGGCCAAGCGTTACTTGCCCAAATGTATGGACAATCACAAGTAGAGGAACAGACTGCACGTTATACAAAGCTGAACGCAACGTTTGAAGAGTACTTTGGCGCGCAAGAAGGAAGCAAGGTGTTCAGCGCATCAGGACGCAGCGAGATTGGCGGTAATCATACGGATCATAACCATGGTAAAGTGCTGGCGGGCAGCATTACGCTGGATACACTTGCGGTGGCTGCGCCAACGGCAGAATCGGTTATTACTTTTTATTCGGAAGGCTACGACAAGAAATATGTAATCGATCTCACAGATCTCACGCCAAATACAGAAGACGATGGCACAACAGCATTGATTCGCGGTATGGCTGCGGGATTCGGAGAGTTTGGACACCAGGTTGGCGGCTTCAAAGCGTACATCTCCAGTAACGTATTCTCGGCATCAGGACTCAGTTCCTCGGCGTCATTTGAGATGCTGATCTGTACGATTTTGAATCATTTCTATAATGATGGAACACTGGATGTTGTAACCTTGGCCAAAATCGGTCAGTATGCGGAGAATCACTATTGGAACAAACCTTCCGGTCTGCTGGATCAGATGGCTTGTGCGTATGGCGGACTCATTGCTATTGATTTTGAGAATCCTGCACAGCCTGTCATTGAACCTGTTCAATGGGATTTCCAACAAAACGGCTACTCATTGGTCATTGTGAACACGGGCGGTAACCACGCTGATCTGACGGAAGATTACGCTGCTGTGCCATATGAGATGAGAGCGGTTGCTCAGGCACTGGGCAGCGAGTATGTTCGGGAAATTACAGCTGACGCAATCTATGCCAACCTCAAGAAGGTTCGGGAAGCTGCTGGAGATCGTGCCGTGCTGCGTGCGCTTCATTTCCTGGAGGAAAACAATCGGGTAGATGGTCAGGTTCAGGCGTTGCGGGATGGCCGTTTTGCTGATTTCCTGAGCCTGATTACGGCGTCTGGTAACTCGTCATGGAAGTGGTTGCAGAATGTATATCAGAGTGGTGCTGTGAAGGAACAAGAAATTGGCATCACGCTGGCACTGACCGAGAATTATCTGCAAAACCTGGGTGATGGCGCTTGTCGTATTCATGGTGGTGGATTCGCAGGGGTTATTCTGACGATCCTTCCGAACGAAAAAGTAGAAGAGTATATGTCCTGGATGCATGACATGCTGGAAACGCCGATTATTGTTGTTAATGTGCGCGCACAGGGTGCGGTATGTCTGAATGCGTTGATCACTAACGCGGGCTAAACGCAGTCAGATCTATAGTTCTAGCATGATTCAACGAAGTCCGGGTCATGCCCGGGCTTTTTGGGTTGTTCATTTTCGATAAAACTTCAAACCTTGAAGGTCCGTAATGTGTTATTTAAGTAGTGGAGTGGCTTAATTGGTTAGGTAGTGATTAGAATACAGGCGTATTGATGATGGTTTGAATAGGTCAGAGGCTGTGTTTCAATAATGATCTCATGGGAGGAAGGACAGATGAATACACCCATAGTAGCTGGGCAGGAAGAGGCTCAATTATACGAGGAGTTGCGAAGTGCGATCGAAGAATTCGAAGAGGGCGAGCAACGGCAAATAGTTCTCAATCGGATGATCAGGCAGCTCAGGTTCGCCAAGTGGCGCAAAGATCGGATGCGTAAGGTCGATGCATACTGTCAAAGAATAAAGCCCGCGACATTATGGATCATCTTAGCTACAGGTGCACTTGTGCCAGTCATGTTATTTAGCCTGTTCATCTGGGTATCGTTGTGGGTGGAATGAAGCTGAAGCGAGGAGGGATAAAGGGGGAAAGCCGAAGCGGTAACCGTAGTGGCGTACAGTATATTACTCTGTTTGCTGCTTGTATTCCAATCGGTGAATCAGGGAGGATCTACGTATTTCATGTAATTAAGTGCGGGTGAGGAGAATTAGCATTATGAGTTTAGAGGCAGTGACGAGTGTAAAGGTTTATAGGGATGCGTCGCTGCCTGACAAAATTATAAACCATAATTTAATCCCACATATTTATGCAAATTGCTGCAATTATTCTGGTAACAACGTCCTATAGTTTATGATGTATTAGGTTTGCTATCTGAGATCTATAAAGACTTTTTACTCATTTATGTTATGTCGTATACACGATTTTCAGAAGATGAACTATAATGATTCTACTTCTTTGGGAAAAAGAGGATAAGATTAGGCTATGAAATCCCTATTATTACATATGAAAGAGCCATGTATCTGTACAAGGCCCTAAAGTTTTAAAAGTTAAATTTCTTATAAACTACTTAAGAGGTTTGATGTCTTCGGGCACTGAGCCTGTTTTGACTTCATAAGTATCATAATCCACCATTGAGAATATTTCTTGGGTCTTATTTCCTTTTACGTACCCTGTCAGTGACACCGTATGAGACAAGTCAGATGGAATGAACTTGTGGCCTGTAAACTCAACATCAATTCCATAGGTTTCTTTAAAATAAGCTAGGCTTGCGATCTCGGCTTTTTGTGCAATTTCTTTTTGCTCGTTGGACATGCAACCGCAAAATACAGTGATACTTAAACTAATCATTATTAATAGGGTTAGAGGTGTACGAAATTTATTACTGAGCATATCTACTACTCCTTGTTTGAACTTACTTGATTTTTTTGTCAAGTAACTCTTTCGGTACAACGGCTGTTTGAACTTCAAACGTGTCATAATCAATAAGGATGGTGATTTCAGTTTCTTTATTATTTTTAACATGTCCACTCAAACTGATATTGTGACTAAGATCTTTTGGCATAAATTTATGATCAGTGAATTCCACTTCAGTATTATAGTGATCAATAAAGTATTGATGTCCCACCTGAGTTGCTTCTTCAATAATTTTGTCTTGATTCGGCATAGAATTACATCCTCCCAATATAAGGGCTAAGATTATAACTGTAATAGATACAAATTGAATATTTTTAAAAATATTCTTCAACCTCCTATTTATGTGAACTTAACACTTTATAATATACGTTAACTTTTTAGATCAGTAAACAGAGAGGAGTTTTTATGGATACTTATATAACTGATAAAACATATAAGGAAATTTCGGAACTGGCCTATCTTAATTTGAATGAGGGAGATTACCCTGATACGCTGGATTCGGCTAATTGGAAAGTGATTGAGCCAGATGAAGCAAAATTGCACAGAAAGTCTGGGTTCGACGCAGTTGTTTTAAAGAATGATCTTACAGATCAGATTGTCATCGGTTATCGGGGAACAGAACCTGAAGGGAAGGCTACGGACGTACTTGCTGACTGGGAAACGGATGCCTTTGATGTCGTAGGGGGCAGAACGAGAAGGCTTGAAGATGCCGTAACCGACCCAGAACGTCATAACATTTTCAAGAATAGTCCCTTCAAACTCATGATGGATAATTCAAGTTGGGAAAACAATCAGTTTCATCAAGCAGAAGAATTGTTTGAGGTAGTACAGAAAGCATACCCCGATTCGGATATTTCGCTAACAGGTCATTCTCTTGGCGGTGGTTTGGCTCAATATGTAGCTGCTCGTCATTGATGTGTCTGGTATGACATACAGTGCTCCAAGTGTAATGAATCTGCTGGATGATGTAAGTCTGGCTAAGGTGAATGAAGGTCACTTTGACAACAAAATGGTTAATGTGGTTCATCCGAGTGATTCTGTAGGGGCTGGCGGAATAAGTGAATATGACAGGCACGTTGGACTTACGGTGTATAAGGGACAGGATTTTGAAACCGCTAATGCGATGTATCAGAACTGGAAGTTTCAATTACAGTTAAAGGTCCCTTTCCAACCTCTCGGTGCAGGCTCGCCAATGTTGGTTCATGACGTTGGAATAGATGTAGATCTGGATAAGCTATACATTGGAAATATCTTTAGATTATTGGACTCCTTCTCAAAGGACGAAGGTAAGGGATATCATTCCATGAATCAGTATGAGTTTGATAAGGATGGGAACTTAATTGGCCCGTTAATCGATCGGAGTACGGGAGAGACGCTTGATATTTCTCCAAGATGGACCGCACATCAGAATGCAATGGCTGCGTTTTCTAATGTAATGTCTGGCGCAGTAGCTTCGTTTATATCCGTAGTTGGTGGAACGGGCGGCGGTAAGATTCAAGTAACACCGGAAGAATTAGCGCAGTCTGCTCGGGAGATGAGATTGAGTTTGAGTGGCTTTTCCAATGATGCTCAAGCTTCTATTCAGATGTTCCAGAGCTGATCAGCAACAACAATAATGGAATTTATATATAGATAGATTAACAGGAGGAAAGTGGACATGGGCAGAATATCCGTATCCTTGTCGGATTTACGAAGAGCTGTTCAACAATGCGAACAATTGCAGCAACGGCTCGTACAACAGGAAAAGAAGCTGCGTACGATTCATGGAAGGTTGCAGCAGGATTGGGTAGGAACATCGGCATCGGTGTTAACTTTCAAGATGCAGTCTTTTGTTGAAGGAGCTGCTGTGAGACTAAGTGAACTAGAAGCTCATAAAGGAATTGAAGCGATACATTCGCAAGATGGAAGAAGCGGACAGAGAAGATCAAAGAAATCGCAGCAGGATGCAGTAATTGTCTATATCTGCTCACAAGTAAATAGTTAGATAGGAAGTAATCTTCCCACCTAACTATTGTTGCTTCGTTCATACAATTGTATAGATTGAAGTCACTTGAGTAAGCAGTACTATTACTGATTAGTGTAAATCAGTAGTATTCCTGTTCAAAGTTTGAATTTTCTCTTGCATATACTGGTGATAATCGCGGAAGCTGCTGATGTGATGCAAAGAATCGGAGTTTTCAGACTGAATCTTTATTTTACCGTCCTGAGGCAGATTTTTCATCTTAGCAACGACGGATTTGGATCCTTGGATGTCACCAGACATCTCCTGAATTCGCTGTAGTAATGCAGGATGGCCTTCGTGCTGGAGCATCTCAGCGAGAGGTCTCATCTCCTCCAACTTCTGGCTCGACCGTTCAAGCGTAGTCATCACTTTGTCTCCATCTATACTTGCGCTAAGCGAAACCATCCGATGAATATGATCTTTCTCCATACGCTCAAGCGCCTCAAGATGGGATGCTTCCAGTCGTTTGGGATCGCTCCAACTCTCCGATCGAACTGTGTTATTCTGCTGCTGGGATGCATTATTGGTAGTGCCAGTACCACAGCCCCATAACAGAGTTGAGCAAGTTAACACGGCTCCAACGGCGATGATATTTTTTAACCTCATGCTGTCACTCCTTCGATAATTTCCTGAAGGTAGTATGAGCTATAATATCCAAAATCATGCTTCAACTCTTCATTTCTTTCCCAGAATTAAGCATATCCTCAATTGGACTACATCTAACGGATAAACAAGAGAAAAGATGAACTATATCCGTATGTACTCTTCGGATTTTTCTCAGGAAGCAGAAACGTTTTTTTTGGATTGCGGCTATCGATGAACCAACCTGGTCCTTCCGCACTGATGACTTCCTGTGTGTCGTAGTTATATGAAACAATAATGCGCTCATCTTCATGACCCGTTACATGACCATACAGGTACAAGCGGGCATGGACCGAAGGGTCGTCAATATCGTAATTCGTTATGACAAACTCCGCATTGTAATACTCCTTGATGTATTGGATGCTGATGGGGGTAGCTGCTTCAACAATGTTTTGCTTATCTGATGTGGATATGCTTGAACATCCTCCAATTGCAAATGTAACGATAAGTAAGAATAGAGCCATGAGTTTAGTTTTCATCAAGCTTTAATTCTCCTTTTATGGTAATAAACTCTAAAGACACTTTAAAACTATTTTTTTTGCTAGACAAGGCGTATTGGGCCGTTGCTACATGATAGCATGGATAAAATGACCGAAAAAGGAATAATGCAGTTACGATTGCAACGATATGTAATGAGGGGAGAAGTTAATGAATCTTTACACTAACAATATCTGGCGCTGGACCATCAATCTTATGTATCCTGCCATTATTTTTGCCTTTCAGAGCTGGGGGCCGATATTGGATTCCTGGGCTGTTCCAATCTTGTTTGTCGCGTTGTTCTGCTTCCTGTGGAGCGATGTAAAAGACATGTTCCTCTCGACGGGACTGACATGGATTGTTGCCATCCCGTGTTGGTGGTATTTTATTGAGCGTCCGAAACCATCGTTCGGTGCAGAACATTTTGCGGCACATCTATGGTTAATTGTACTTATGTATATTGTCTTCGTGCTCATTCCTCAGACGTTAATCCTGACTACTCGGTTGCGGGTAATGGATTATTATAAGAAGTAAAAGTTATTTAAGAGAAGGCGGCCGTTGGCCGTCTTTTTATAAATCGATAGAAACGTATGCCTTTGGCAGCGCCCAGGCGGCAACCAGCGCTCCGCCTCCTGCCAGAACGTAGGGAGGTGTGAATTGAAGATAAGTGGATACGGTCCAGTTGGTTGTCTCATATAGCGTATGCGTGCCAAGCGTGAGCAGTAGAATGGAAGCGGAGATCCGAAAGATCCAGAAAGGGATAGCTCCGAATTCCCTTGTGATCCAATAAGTCAGGCGCTGTCCACGTACCCACCGAATGATGATGTACATCATAGTTTCCGTTAGGTTGTACAGTATATGGGAAGATGATTCTTTATTCAGATTTTTTCACAGAAAGCTGCAAACGAGATGGACGGGCCCGGCAGAAAGCTTTAACATACAGATATAGCTATCCAAGAAGAAATACTGGGCGAAGCAGAGAGATATAAGGAGGAACCAACGATATGACAATTACAACGAAGGCACCTGGAGAGACGAAAGTTGGCTTTATTGGTACAGGCGTGATGGGCAAAAGCATGGCAGGACATATCCAGCAGGCGGGTTACCCGCTTCATGTATACACCCGGACTGCCGCTAAGGCGGAAGCACTGGTGAAAGAAGGAGCCATATGGCATGAGACACCAGGCAAACTGGCCGCCGCGTGTGATGTCATCATTACGATGGTGGGTTATCCGAGAGATGTCGAGGAGATCTATCTTGGAGAGGACGGGCTTGTGGCGAATGCCAAACCAGGCTCATATCTCATTGATATGACGACATCCAGTCCACTGCTGGCTGAGCGTATATTCGAAGCGGCTGAGGCCAAGGGTCTGCATGCACTGGACGCGCCAGTGTCCGGCGGAGACATCGGGGCACGTGATGGCAAACTGTCCATCATGGTCGGCGGTAGCTCGGAAGCCTTCGAAGCCGTGCGTCCGCTGTTTGAGCAGATGGGCACCAATATTGTGCTGCAAGGCAAGGCAGGCGCCGGGCAGCATACCAAAATGTGCAACCAGATTGCTATTGCCTCTGGCATGATGGGTGTATGCGAAGCACTCGCCTATGCCAAGACATCGGGTCTGGACGCGGAGAATGTGCTGAAGAGTATTGCTACCGGAGCAGCCGGAAGCTGGTCGCTTAGCAATCTCGGTCCGCGAATGATCAAGGGCGATTATGAGCCTGGATTCTATGTGAAACATTTTATCAAAGACATGGGGATTGCATTGGAATCTGCGAAAGCGATGGGCATGAGAACACCTGGACTGGCGCTGGCCGAATCCCTGTATCAGGAAATATCGAATAATGGTCTGGATGAGAAAGGTACGCAGGTACTCTACACCTACTATCTTCAGGCTTAATCATCCATAAGGTCAGCAGCGCAGCGTATTCTTTTTCTTCGATGGAAATGGATGCGCTGCTTTTTTTATTTCCCACCCCATTTATGCGTCTAAAGTCACAGCATTGGTTAAATAATGATGTATACTTTGGTTGATCAACGGATTTTAGCTGCCTTCCCTTTATGTTTGCCCCTCTTTATCCGACATAAGTAATAGAAGTTTACATAATGGATGCGTAAGGATGATATTCCGACTCCTGCAATGGTCACTGGTAACTCACACTAAATAGAACGGAGTTTGCCCATGTTCAAGAAAATCCTGTCTCTGTTCAAGACACAACCAGACCTCGCGAACCAAATTACAGCTTCCGCTGCAGCGTTGCCGTCAACTGCTCCTCTTCCCCCACGTCTAGTCCGCAGTCGGCGCAAGAAAAAAGCGGAAGGGGATTGGACACGCCAGCCTGAGGAGCCCAGTACAGCAGAACAACTGCTAGGTCTTCCACGTGAATATAAAGTGCTGAACGACTTGCTCGTTGCCAATCCAAAGTCACGCTCCGGTTATTCGCAGATTGATCATGTCGTAATCGGTCCGCGGGGGATCTTCGTTATTGAAACGCGAAATCTGACGACCGGTGAGATTCGCGGCGGCCGAAGAGAGGCCAACTGGACCGTCAGCAGTAGCCGGATCAAAATGTACAATCCGCTCATGCAACATCGGGCTCATGTTGAAGCCATCCATGCCCATCTGGACGATTACAAAAGAGTACGTCTCGTCTCCATGGTGACATTCACGAACCGTTGCCGAATCAGCGTTGATCCTGCTGTGAGGTATGTGAATTCGGATGAATTGATCATCTACGATCATGAATTGGTGGAGACGATCCAGCGCAAGACGGAGAGGCTTGAGGCAGAAGTCCCCGAGACCGTATATCAGGAGAAGGATATTCAGGCGATCTACTCTCTGTTATCATCGATTAATTCGATAGATCCTCAGATTCGGTCACAACATATGGAGAAGGCCAAAGGTATTAAATAATCACGCGTATGAACACTGTTGTCCACACGGACGGCAGTGTTTTTTTGTTGTTGTGGCAGTTAATGTGCGCGGTCTGAAGCCTTTAGGCACAGGTATATCGTCGTATACACCCCATTTTTAACTTATGATACAATGTAGACCATGTCCAATTGTGAATCACGCATGTTATCCGAAAGGATATTTTTGGGTAGTATTCACGAGTTAATGCAGAGGTTAATGGTTCTCAGGAATATACATAGGATAAGGGGAAGATTATACGATGAAATGGAATTATAGGATGAAAATGTTTACGGTCATGTTCGGTTTGGCAGCTATTCTGACAGCTTGTGGGGGTGGAGCTAAAGAAACATCATCCCCAGAGTCTGCTTCCAATACAGAAGTCCCCTCATCCGAGTCGAGCAGCCCGAATACTGGCGCAACGGATAACGCGGTATCCGGTTCGAATGGGAGTGAACAGACAGGTTCAGCTCCAGAGAAATCTTCTTCCGCCGAAGAAGGCAAGGGTGGGTTGGACTCTACACTGGAGGAGTTGAAGCAGAAGTATGCGGATAAGCTCGGTTATATCCGTATATCGCTTACTGATCATCCAGTGCGTCGGGTCAGTGAGGAAGGCTCCAAAAATATTAATGTTGCCAACTATAGCGACGCCGTTGTAGACATGAATGCAGAGGTCCCGATTCATTCCGATTCCCAGCGGTTGATTGACGATGCCTTTCCTTTTTTCACGACTGTACAAGCACCTGAAGAATCTTACGTTACTTGGGAAGAAGCGACCAATATGGAGCGGGCCATGGTGAAAACGCTGTTTATCGCCCGTGAAGGTCTGCTGATTACCGAAGATGCGATAAAGAATAAGGATTACAGCAGTACATCGTTTCAGGATTCGATGGATTTCTTCAGAGTCACAGCCAAATTTGAATCCATGGCACCTGTTTCACAGCATCCTTATGACATCACGTTAACTACGTTATATGATAAGGCACGTACGTCATGGGGCAAGCTTGCCACTATGGACCCGGAGCAGGATGAAGCGGCGTTTGCCAAGATGTACAAAACGGTGAGAACAGATGCCAATAATGCCATGGGTTTGCTCAACGTTCTGCTGTCCACGAATGAGGAAGAGCGTATGGAGCAGACATACGGTAGTCAGTAGAATAGATGGAAGCATTTCATCTATTCTAACTTAATCCATGAAGTGTACTAGTCAAATCAAAGTCTCGGCAACGCTGCCCAGGCTTTTTTTTGTTTTTTAGATGATAATCGAAAGACTAAAGCATGAAGAAGTTTTTTAAACCACTTGAAACTATATTTAGAACTTATACGTAACATAACGTATTAATTGTTTTTTAATGTAGAATATTGCCAGATTTCAGAGTATAGTTAAGTAATAATTCTACATTATTCAACATGATGTGGACATAAAACAATTTTGAAGATTCAGCAAAGATGAGTAACAATACAATGATTAAACTACGGAGGTTGAGTATGAGTTCATTCAAGAGTTGGTTAAATTCAACAAAACAAGGACTTGGCGAGCAAGTTAAAAAGTTTAAAAATAAAGATTTTATGGATGCCGTTGTTGCAGGCTGTGCACTGGTTGCTTTTGCAGATGGTTCCATTGATGAAGCCGAGAAGAACAAGATGGCTGGTTATATTAACCTGAGCCAGGAATTGAAAGTATTTGATATGGCAGAAGTGATTGCCCGATTCAATCATTATGTGGCGAACTTTGAATTCTCGCCGGAGATTGGGAAGCAAGAAGCATTGAAAGCCATCGCGAAGTTCAAATCCAAACCAGATGTGGGCCGTGTCATTGTAGGCGTATGCAGTGCAATAGGTTCAGCGGACGGCAATTTTGACGATCAAGAGAAAAGAGTAGTGGCTGAAATATGCAGCGTGCTTGCATTGAACCCAGGGGAATTCAGTCTGTAATGAATCATTCTACATTTGAAGGGAGGTGAGAATCAGTGACAAGCATTAATTTGGTCAAGGGTCAGAAGATTGATTTAACCAAAGGCAAGGCCGGACTTACAGAGGTTATTGCCGGTCTCGGTTGGGACCCGGTTACTTCCAAAGGCTTTTTTGGAAGAAAAAAACAAGCGGATGTCGATTGTGATGCATCGGCTCTCATGCTGAATGAGGAAGGCAAACTGGTCAAGGAATCGAACTTGGTCTGCTTTCACAACAAGCAAAGTGCATGTCGTTCGGTTATCCATTCAGGAGACAATCTAACAGGACAGGGAGACGGTGACGACGAACAGATCAGAATGGATCTGTCCCGTATTCCTGCTGATGTTCATAAAGTATTAATCGTTGTTAACATCTACGACTGTGTCAATCGTAAGCAGGATTTTGGCATGATTGAGAAAGCCTATATTCGGATTCTGGATGGTAAAAATTCCAGTGAGTTGGTGAAGTTCAATCTATCCGAGAACTACACAGGTTCAACAGCTTTGATCTGTGGTGAATTGTATCGTCATGGAAGCGAATGGAAGTTCTCTGCGATTGGAGAGGGTTCCCATGCGGTACATATCGACGAACTCGCACGCAGGTACTCTTAATTACAAGATTTGATCCAAATCGACAATTATCCTAACAATTATATGTAACGATAACTAAAACAAATATAAATATAAATGAAGCGAGGATGAAAACGATGGCAATTAATCTTTCAAAAGGTCAAAAAATCGATCTCACTAAAACAAACCCAGGTTTGTCCAAAATCAATGTAGGTTTGGGCTGGGATACCAACAAGTATGATGGCGGAAAAGACTTTGACCTGGATGTATCCGTATTCTGTGCCAATGCAACAGGCAAAGTAGAAGGCGAGAAAAACTTCATCTTCTTCAACAATCCTCAAAATGAAAATGGTTCTGTTGTTCACACAGGGGACAACCGTACAGGAGACGGTGATGGCGATGATGAGCAAATCAAAATTGACCTGGCTAATGTACCGGCAAATGTAGAGAAAATTGCTTTCGCCATTACGATCTATGAAGCAACGGAACGTAGCCAGAACTTCGGACAAGTCTCCCGTGCTTATGTGCGGATTGTTAACGAAGCAACCAGTGAAGAGCTGATTCGTTTCGACCTGGGGGAAGACTTCTCCATTGAAACGGGTGTAGTCGTTGGTGAATTGTACCGTCACAGTGGCGAATGGAAGTTCAGTGCTATCGGCAGCGGATATCAAGATGGACTGGCTGGATTGACACGCGACTACGGTTTGCAATAGGACTTATAGGATGGGAAGGACCGTCTTCTGGACGGTTCTCCTTTTCGTCTAACCTCATAATCATGGAAAGGTGGAAAAACAAATGACGATCAGTCTTGCCAAAGGACAACGTATTGACTTGACGAAGACCAATCCGGGTCTTACCCGAGTCGTGGTTGGTTTGGGTTGGGATACGAACAAATATAGCGGTGGAGTCGATTTTGACCTGGATGCTTCGGCATTTTTGTTACATGAAGGTGGAAAAGCCAAAGGTAACGATGACTTTGTTTTTTACAACAATCCAAGCGGCGGTACTGGTTCAGTAACACACACCGGTGACAATCGTACAGGTGAAGGTGAAGGTGATGATGAGCAGATTGTAGTAGACTTCAGCAAGATCCCTGCGCACATTCACCGAATTGGTATTACGGTAACGATCTATGATGGAGATGGACGAGCACAGAATTTTGGACAAGTCTCCAATGCCTTTGTTCGTGTTGTCGATGCTGCGAGTGACCGGGAAGTGCTTCGGTTTGACCTCGGTGAAGACTATTCTACTGAAACGGCTGTTGTTTTCTGTGAGTTTTATCGGGCAGGTGCGGACTGGAAATTTCAGGCTGTAGGCAGTGGATTTACGGGTGGACTGGCTGCTTTATGCAAAAATTACGGACTGGATGCACAATAAATTGGCATAGAAAGGTGAGTCTGCTATGGCGGTTGCTGTTGTAAAAGGCCAGAAGAGTGATCTGACCAAAACCAATCCTGGCTTGTCCCGACTTACGGTAGGAATTGGTTGGGATGCAGCTCCGGGTGTGGAGCTGGACACGTCAGCGTTCCTTCTGGGTTCAGATAACAAAGTGGCTGGAGATGAGGATTTTATCTTCTATAACCAGCCCTCTACCTCGTTCATAACGTATATGGATGGTGGACAGGTTGGCGAGAAAAAACAGTTCGCCATTGATTTTGGTAAGATCCCTGCCCGGATAGAGAAAATTGCGTTCAGCCTGACGATTTATGATGGTGAAGCACGACGTCATAGCTTTGGTCAGGTGCAGAATGGTTTTATACGATTTTCCAATACGGCTACAGGTCAGGAAGTTATGAGATACGATCTGGGGAGCGGTTTCACGGTGGAGACCGCTATTGTCATCGGAGAACTGTATCGTCATAACGGAGAGTGGAAGTTCAATGCCGTTGGGTCCGGTTTTGCTGGCGGCTTGAACGCACTATGTGCCAACTTTGGTGTGGACGTGGATGGTGGAGCAGCTCCTGCGCCAACACCGCCGACCGTACCACCGACAGTGGTACCCACTCCACCTCCACCCGCAGCTGAGCCGACTCCGTCTCCTGTCAACTCGCTTAATCTCAGCAAGATTGAGCTGAAGAAGAAGGGGGATACGATTAACCTCAAGAAGAATGCCGGAGGACTTGGTGAAATCCTGATTAACCTTAACTGGAATCAACAGGGTGGCAAAGGGCTATTCGGTCGCAACAAGAGTGTTGATCTGGATCTGGGCTGCCTGTTCGAGATGAAGGATGGTACCCGTGATGTTATTCAGGCATTAGGAGAGACATTTGGCGCTCTGAACCGTTACCCTTATATTGCATTGGATGGCGATGATCGGACGGGCTCAGTCAGAACGGGAGAGAATCTCCGGATTAACGGTGCCCATATCTCGGAAATAGAACGCATCCTGGTATTCACCTATATTTATGGCGGTGTGGCGAACTGGTCTCAAGTGGACGGTGTTGTAACCATCCATCAGAAGGACGGTCCCGATATTATTGTACGGATGAATGAATACGGGAGCCCACTCGGCATGTGTGGCATTGCGATGTTACGCAACGTTAACAATGAGACGTTCAGTATTGAACGAATTGTGCAGTTCTATAATGGGCATCAAGCGTTGGATGAGGCTCATCAATGGGGAATGCAATGGGTTGCGGGAAGAAAATAAAGATGGTGTAAAGCATGAAACAATTTGAAGTGCGGAGGCCGCATGCTTATGATAAGTGATTTTTTTAATAGCATTAGTGAGAATTATGGCCATTTCTTCTCCTGGAGTGAGATTGTATCCACATTATCCGATCCGGTGAGTTGGGGCATTATTGCCAGCCTGATTCTGCTAGAAGGTCTTCTGTCCGCAGATAATGCACTTGTGCTGGCGGTTATGGTCAAACATCTACCCAAAGAGCAACAGAAGAGAGCGTTGTTCTACGGTATTTTGGGTGCCTATATTTTCAGATTTATTGCCATTGGATTGGGAACATTTCTCGTCAAGTTTACGTTGATCAAAGTGCTTGGAGCACTCTATCTCCTGTATATCGCATATAAAGGATTGTTCAAACCGGAGGTTCCCGATAATCATGAAGGGAAGAAACATTCCTTCTGGAAGACGGTTTTACTTGTGGAACTCATGGATATTGCTTTCAGTATTGATAGTGTAATTGCAGCATTCGGAATCAGTGAACAAATCTGGGTTCTTTTCCTCGGAGGAATTATTGGTGTTCTGATGATGCGTGGAGTGGCTCAAGTCTTTCTTCGACTCATTGACAAATTTCCCGAGTTGGAACAAACAGCTTTCATTCTGATTGCGATTATTTCGGCTAAAATGATGGCAAGTGCATTCGGCTTCCACATTTCCCACGTCGTATTTTTCTCCATTTTGATCGCTGTATTTGTCGGCACCATGTTGTTCAGTTCTGCTAAGAAGAAAAGAGAGAATAAAGGCCAGATTTAATCGTTCTGATTCATTCAATCGTAGAAGTTAGACCCGTCAATCCCTCCCAATCAAGGAGGGATTGGTTTGTATACCCCGACAGCATAAATCTACTATTGCAGATTGGCTATTGCCAAAGGTGCGAGGAGGAGACAATCCTGAAATATTTTAATTTTTTGAGTCTGGAAGAAGAAGCAGCGTTATTTTTCTCTTCACCCGTCTCGTTCAATCACCGGACTTCCAAAGATTTACTGGCATATGCTGTTGGGGCTGCTTTATATATGCCTGCGACCCGCACACATATAGCGGACGACATTATGAATGGTAAACATGAAGGTCTGACGACCATTATTATTGATCTTGAGGATGCCGTCGGCGACGATCAAGTAGAGTTTGCTGAACAGTGCCTTGCACAGCATTTAACCCAGCTGATGACCTACATGGAGACAGGCATGCTAAGTCAGGAACGAATGCCCCTCCTGTTTGCTCGCGTGCGTTCACCACAGCAATTGGAACGTCTAATCGATGTGTTGGGAGATCTGGTAACCATGCTTACTGGCGTGGCTTTACCCAAATTTTGCGTCGATAATGGAAGAGCCTATTTCGATCAGATCCGTAAATATAATCAGCTGAAACCGGATGATTATCCTGTTCTCTATGGTATGCCTATATTGGAGACCGCTTCCGTAATTTATCGTGAGACACGCTGGAAAACGTTGCTGGACCTTCGAAGCATACTGGATGAAAACTATGAATATGTGCTCAATGTACGCATTGGTGCGACCGATTTCTCCAGCTTGTTTGGACTACGACGAAGCCCGGAATTGACCATATACGATATTGCGACGATACGTGACTGTGTATCGGATATTATCAATCTGTTTGGTCGTATGGACAAGCCATACTTGATCTCGGGGCCGGTCTGGGAATATTTTAGCCAGCGGGAGCGCGTGTTTAAGCCTCAACTACGACAGACACCATTCGAAGAAACGCTCGGTAAATCCGGGCTGCATCTGAGAATGAAATATATTACGAATACAATGGACGGTTTGATGCGTGAAGTCATGATGGACAAGGAAAATGGGATTGTGGGAAAAACAATCATTCATCCTTCTCATATTAAGCCAGTACAAGCGATGTACGTTGTTACTCATGAGGAATTTACCGATGCCGAAAGCATCATAGCCCGAAATGACGGTAGCTTGGGTGTGTTTAAAAGTAATTACTATAACAAAATGAATGAGATTAAACCACATCTGAGTTGGGCGAATCGAATTCTAATCCGATCACAAATATATGGGGTGTTACATGAACAGCAGCATTTTGTCGGGCTCTTGCCCAAGCATGAGCAACAACACAACTACGTTTCCAATTCTTGATCAATTCAGTCTTCGCATTCAGGTAACTCACAACCCGCTGCAATTGCCACTGGAAAGTCTATTTTCAATGGCTGCACGAATCAACAAGAAACGTTCTTTTCTGTTTGTCAGCAAGCTGCTCGGTAAGCATATCCCGGTTAACCCGTATACATCGCTTCTGAGCGGTGCGGCACTGGCTGTTCTGTTGTATGAGCACCTTACTGAAAAGGCGGAAGACAAGGTAGCCGAGTGGAAGAGAGTAATGGTTGAGGGATTGACCGACCCGGAGTATGCCCGCCAAGCATACAACACACTGTTGCGGGAACGTATGACGTTGCCGGAAACGATTCGTTTTGTTGGTTTTGCCGAGACAGCTACAGCGTTGGGACACAGCATGTACGAGATGTTTGCTGATCACGCATCCTATATTCACACGACAAGGGAATATATTCCGGCGATGCATCCGGATATTCAATTTGAAGAAGAGCATTCCCATGCGATGGCTCATCGCTGTTATGCGTTGGATCATGAAGCTTTTGCAGGAAAGGGCCCTATTGTACTGGTGGACGATGAGATCACCACAGGTAAAACCACGTTGAATATCATTCGAGATATTCAGGCCCAATATCCTCGGAAGCAATATGTTATTGCTTCACTGCTGGATTGGCGTACCGAAGCGGACGAACTCCGGTTTGCAGAGCTGGAAGCGGAGCTGGGAATCACCATTACCCCTATAAGTCTGTTGAAGGGTGGCATTGAAGTGGTGGGCATTCCGAACTTGAACCCAGCACAGAAAGCGGTGGAGTCTCTTCATGTCGTAACTTTTCATGAATCATCGGTTGCTGATGTATTTCATCAACTGCACGCTACCTCCGAAGATGGTGAAGGTACGCGTAGCGCAGCGAGCTACGTCCAGCATACGGGCAGGTTCGGTATGCAATCCCGGCATAACGAAGTATTGCGTCAGGAGATTAGCAGCATTGCGGAACGACTTCGGTCGCAACGTAGGGGACAACGGACTTTGGTGATGGGAACAGGGGAGTTCATGTACATTCCTATGCGTATTGCTTCCGAAATGGGGGACGGGGTATTTTATCAGTCAACTACCCGTAGTCCAATCCATACGTATCAAGCTCCGGAATATGCTGTTCGCAGCGGTGCCGGATACGCTTCGCCAGAAGACGCTTCTGTGCAAAACTTCATCTATAACATTGCGCCCGAACAATATGACGAAATTTTTGTTCTGCTGGAGAGACAGATGCCTGAGAAACGAATGGAACCGATGATAAAGGTACTTGGGCAGCTGGGATGCAGACATATTCATATCGTATATTGCGGCATGCCGGAGGAGACAGGGGAGCACAAGCGATGAACTTAACTACACTTGATCGAATCAGACAACGAGAGATTCAGTCTCCCGAGCCGATGGGCAGCTATGCTGCATCAGATGTTGTTTTTCTACTGAAGGATATAAGCCATGTTGATCTGGAAAAGGGAACCGGTGAACGGGAGCAGGCGATCCAATCCGGGGTTCATTATTCGGAGATGCTACCCGTGGAATATCAGCCCACTGCAGAATATATCGAGCTCTTTCACAAGACGCTGGAACAATCCGCCGCAAGAATTGCACTTCATACCGCTATTGTGGCTGAGAAGATTGTAAAGCGCAGGGGACTTAATCTGGTCTTGGTATCTCTCGCCCGAGCGGGAACCCCCGTTGGTATCCTGATCAAACGTTATATTGAGTTGAAATACAACGTATCGATTCCGCACTACAGCATTTCAATTATTCGTGGTAAGGGTATCGATGAGAATGCATTATTATACATGTTGCAGCAGCACGGTTTAGAACCAGCCATTCAATTTGTTGACGGTTGGACAGGGAAAGGTGCCATTAGCAAGGTGTTGAAGGAGTCATGTGAGAAGATGAAACGAGAGTTTGGCGTGACTCTGAATGATGACCTCGCCGTTTTGGCCGATCCCGGGCAATGTTCAGGTACCTTCGGAACGAGAGAAGATTACCTGATTCCCAGCGCTTGCCTGAACTCGACCGTCTCGGGACTGGTGAGCCGTACGGTACTCCGGGATGATCTGATTGGGCCGACAGATTTCCATGGGGCCAAATGGTATACCGAATGGTCTTCTGAGGATGTGTCGACCCAATACGTGGATACCATCGCTCAGCATTTTCCGCAGATGATGGACCAAGAGGAGATTCTTACGGATATCAATTCTACTGGTCCCCCGGAAATCACTTGGAAAGGCTGGCAGGACATTGAGTCCATCCAGCAGTCCTTTGGCATCTCCAACATCAATCTGATCAAACCCGGAATCGGAGAAACAACCCGAGTGTTATTGCGCCGGGTCCCTTGGAAGATTCTCGTTGATCGTCTCGATAATCCGGATTTACAGCATATCATGATGCTTGCCAGGGACAGGGGAGTGCCTGTAGAGGTATATCCGGGATTGACCTATTCATGTTGCGGCATCATTCAATCCCTGGGAGGTGGTGGAGAATGATGATTTATGCAAGTGATCTGGATCAGACGCTAGTGTACTCCAGGCGTGCACTCCGTATTCCCGAAGATACACCGGGACTTGTTCCCGCTGAATGGATTAACGGCAAGTTATCTGCTTTTATGTCAGCATATGCATTGGAGCGGTTGCAGTCTTTACCGGCAGACATTGTATTTATGCCTGTGACTACACGTACAGTGGAGCAGTATCAGCGCATTCATATTTTTCAGAACGAATGTATCCCGAAATATGCGGTGACGAGCAATGGTGGCAACATCATTATAGACGGTCAGGTAGATGAAGAATGGAATCTGCATATTCGTTCATTGCTTCGTCAGCAGGCAGCTGCTCCCGAAGAGATCCTGGATTTATTTGACGACATACTGAGCCCGGAATGGGTGATTAACCAGCGGTTATGTGATGAGCTGTTCTTTGCACTGCTGATTGAACGCGACAAGCTTCCAATGGAACTCATTGCGGAAAAGATTCGGGTGTTAGAGACGCTTGGATGGGAGAGTTCCATTCAGGGTCGGAAGCTCTATCTGGTGCCTTCGGCCGTCAACAAGAGATCTGCTGTAGAGCATATTAAACTGCGAATCGGCGATGTGCCTGTAATTGCTTCAGGTGACTCTTTGCTGGATCGCTGTTTGCTGGATTTTGCGCAGTATGCAATCGCTCCGTCTCACGGAGAGCTGCATGTGGAGAGACAGCGTGTACCCGAGCAGGTACCGTATCAATTTACGGAACAATTCGGTGCTTTTGCAGCAGATGAGATTCTCGATTACGTCCACCATATCCACAACGCCCAACAGATACAGATTGAAGATGCTACGATAAGGGAGACCGTATAAATGAATAAAAAGAAGATTTACTTCAACCGTTGGTTCTCTGTAACGTATCATTATATGAATGCCATCCGGGACAATGAGGATGGGTTGAAATTTGAAATTTACGGCACACATCCTGATCCGGGACATATGGCATTACAAGGCTGTGATGTTGCAGAAGTTGAACCGCGTGTAACGGGGAGAGAATATGTTGATTTTTGCCTCGACTTTTGCCGTCGTCATCAGATTGATGTGTTTATTCCACGTTGGAACATGCTGGATATCAGCAGACATGTCTCTCTGTTCGAAGAGATCGGTACGCGGGTGATCGTATGTTCGGATACCGAATTGCTGGAACAATTGATGGAGAAAGACCGGTTCTATGAATCGGTGCGTGAGAAGGGCGTTATGGAAATCCCGGATTATTTCACGGTCAGTAATGCTGCGCAATTCCAGCATGCCTATGAGGCGCTACGTGCACGTGGACATGATGTATGCTTCAAACCCTGTAATGGTGAGGGCGGCATGGGGTTCCGGGTCATTAACAATGAAGGTGATCCTTTACAGGAGCTGTTCGGGTATGCGCTCAATTCCATTTCCTATGAAGATGCCCTGCGAGCATTCTCTTCTGCACCATCCTTTCCCAATGTGATGGTGATGGAGGTGCTGGAAGGATATGAATACAGCATTGATTGTCTTTCGGACCGCAATGGGAAACTCATAACGGCTATTCCACGTAGAAAGGAAAGAGGACGTCTGCGTCTGCTCGAAGAAAATGAAGAATTGCTGGCGATTGCCCGCAGTGTGGCAGAAGTGTATCGGATTCCTTATAATTTTAATATTCAGATGAAATACCGCAAGGATACACCGAAGCTGCTCGAGATCAATCCGCGAATGTCGGGTGGATTGCATATGTCCTGTCTGTCCGGAGTGAACTTCCCTTATCTGGCGGTCAAGTCTGCGCTTGGCTATGATATTGGACCACTTCATCCGGAGTTTGGCATTCTTGGCAGTCATATCGAACAGCCGTTTATAATCGACGTTCAGAAGGTAAGCGGAGTACCAACGTCTAGCTGAGAAAGTCCCTCAACATTGACACCTTCTGGATGGTTTTTTTACAATACGGATAAGTGTTGTTACAGGCAGGAGGATAAGTAATGTTACGGAAAACGAAGATAGGTATAGGCGCATTGGTCGGTTATGGTCTCGCGGCAATCACGAGTCCCTTTATCCCGGATGTCATCACTTGGGCGATTCCGGCACTGGCAACCGTGGTGGGTGGACTGATTCCTTCACGTTCCACGCCTCGTAAACAGGTCGAGGATTCGTCATCAGCCCCTTTACCCATTACAGACATCAGAAACGATGCATCCCGTTTGAATGGGTCACAAGAATCGAGCGGTGTGCCAGCAGGGAGCATGGAAGCCTCCCCAGAACAGCCGCAATCGGTTTCTTCTTCCACAAGGCATGCAGGCTCAGAACCGGTGAAGCCCTCCAGGACTGAACCAGATCCTGTATTCGATCCGGTGATCGAATATCTTGAAGTTCTGGAAGATATGATTATTTCCGAAGGTCAGAAGAACGAACTGGATAATGAAATTGTGGAGAAATCACTGGCGTTGTTTGCCCGCTTGCAGCGCGTTATTCCCTCTCTTCAGGAGCTAAACAACGGGGATATCAACCATACGGTGCGCAGACTGATTTTGAAAGATCTGAACGGTTTTATTAATCCGTTTCTACGGTTAAGTGGAGAAGCCAAACGGAATAATCGGCGTATGCTGTTGAATGGTCTTCGAGATGTGGATTCCAAGATATCGGATATTGTATCAACGATTGAACATAAAGATTTAATGGAGCTCCAGAACAAAGCGGAACTAATACATCAACGTTATAACAGCTCTGAATTATAGGAGGGATTGGCATGGCAACCGAATGGGCTCAGCTGAAGCAGGAAGATGAACAGCGGATTAGTCAGGAAGCAACACAGCTTATTCAGAAAGTATCACAAAGTGATCCGGCTCACCTGGACACCTTAATGGATGATATCGGCAAGTTGGGTGTAAAAACACAGGAGAAAGCGGGACAGACTCTCAAGTTGCTTGATCGTCCAGTCAATGAACTGATGTCGGGGAATCGTGCGGATGTATCGAACATGATTCTAAAGCTTCGTGACGAATGTGAGAGTCTGCAACAGAGTAAAAACGTGAGCTTTGTTGGACGGCTGTTGCGCAAAAGCCCGCTAAAAAACTATGTGTATCGTTATCAATCCGTTCGTACGAACATTGATGCCATTATCAACGGTTTGCGGGACGGGAAGGACAACCTGGAAGAAAGTATCGTGAATATGCGTCAGTTGAAGCGTTCTTCCATCCAGGAGATCTATAATTTGCAGACCAAAATTGCTTTTGGTAACCAACTGAAAGAATTGTTTGAAACGGAGATTGCGAAACCTGAGAACGATAATCGTAAAGCTCATCTAGAGCGTGGATTGCGTAAAGTAGTCACACGTACCCAATCGATGACAGAGATGATCATGCTGTACAATCAGGCCATTGCAGCTACTGACATTATCAATGATAACAATGACAAGCTGATTGATTCAGTCAATAATGCGATTGATAAAACAGCGAATCTGATCACAGTATCGGCGATGATTGCCATGGCATTGAATGATCAGGAAAAGGTTATCTCCGCTGTGGAAGCTACCAATAAAACGATTGAAGACCAATTCAAGGAGAACGCTAGATTGTTGAAGACAACGACAGAGAAAACAAATGAACTGTTGTCCAAACCGGCGATGTCCATTGAAGCAGTCAATCAGGCTATGGGTGATCTGATGTCTGCGCTGGATCTGTCCGAGCAGTCGAATCGTCGAATTATTGAGAGCTGTAATGATTATACGAACAAGATGACGACGCTTAACGCCAAAATGAGTGATAGACTGGGTTTGGAAGGACCGAAGGCTGCCGCCATTCCGGAGAAAAACAAACCTGATTCTAGTGCATTAAGCTCTTATCTGGATTAGGGTCAGACTTGCTGAATATCGTATGGAGATAGCTACATATTCAGTGCTACCAGGGACGCCAAGTGCGTCTCTTTTTTTCGTCTAATTCAACCAGCTTCCGGACAAAATAAACATACACCGAGCGAAGACTGCATATCTTGAGAAGGAATAAGAGCGAGACGTGTAAACGGAAAAGGGGGTAGTGTATGCTTTATTTTGTTATTGTGGGTATTGTTCTGGTGATGATGGTGGTAGCGAGCAGCGAGAGGGCAGAATATATAGCTAATCTGAATAACAACGAATAATAGTGGAAGCGACTAAACGTACTATTACTATATTTATTGTACGGTGTCTGATAGAATAAAGGTAAAAATTGGGGCTGTGCGAAGGAGCTTGCTGAATATGCTGGATTTTTCATTCGAAATTATCGATGAGACCAAAATTAATATCCAATACAAATATGGCAGTGAGTTTTTCAACTTTAATCTGTATTATGCAAACGGGGAGTGGACACTGCATCCATTTGATGGAATTCTGATTCAAAACCGCGAAATGTGCAGTTTGATTGTATCTGAATTGCTCCGTAATAAAGACTTTCACGTCATGTTGGCAAAAGAAAAAATAATACTTTCCCAACTGCGAACCAGTGTTAATCTTCAGCCGAGCGAGCCCGATGAATGGGTAGCAGAGCGGAGAAACACAGATTATTCCAGTCAGGATGACAGCTTAATGGATTACATAGGGAACCATAGTTTTGAAGAGGTATTGCAGCTTGAGCAAGAACAGATTGAAGCCAGAGTACAGTTCTTCCAGCAGATCATTCAGCGGATGTTCATGGAAGGACTTGGACCAGAAGATGCTGATTTCCTCAAAGTACAGGCCATCATTCGGATATATAAGGAAACATACGATTCATTGGGCGAGTTGAAAGATTATAATCTGGGTGATCGTGGACGTAGAAGATGGTAGAACAAATCTCGGTCATTATCTAAACAGGGAGGGGGAACCTTCCTTTTTTTGCTTCCAAAAAGTTGAGAAAATTATTGCATTCAGGAAAATCAGGGTAATAAGATTAGAAGAGGGTTCATGAAATGCGCTATACTAATCATATACGTACATAGAAAAGGTTACATAATGGACAAAGTGGAGAAACCAACATGAATAACGGAGTGTCCGGGAAGAAGGCATGTACCATAAGGGGCGCTCCGGGCCGGAGGAATGGTTATGATCAAGCTGTTGTACTACTTGAAGAAATACCGAGTTGCCGCCATTGCAGCCTTGGTCATGATGCTGATTGAGTTGACCGTCGAACTGGCTCAGCCTTATCTGATCTCGAAGATCATTGATAATGGTATCCAGCAAGGAGATCTGTCAGTAGTTTGGCTATGGGGTGGGGTACTTGTGGGCAGTGCCGTCGTGGCGTTTGCCGCGGGAATAGCGAGTTCTTTTTTTGCGTCACATGCGAGTCTCGGCTTCGGTTACGATCTGCGGGAGAAGCTGTATGACAAAGTGCAAGCGCTCTCTTATGCGGTGTTCAACCGTTTTACGACATCATCCCTGATCACCCGATTGACCGGGGATGTCACACAGGTGCAGGATACGGTGTTTATGAGTCTGCGATTCATGACACGTGTGCCGCTGGTGGTGATCGGCAGCATGATCATGGCTGTAGTGGTGAATCCGAAGCTGGGTCTGCTGCTCGTCGTGATGGTGCCTGTACTGCTCGTCGTTGTAATCTGGATGATCAAAAAGGCAGCGCTGCTGTTCCGCAATGTGCAGCGCAGACTGGATGCCGTCAATGGAGTCATCCAGGAGAGTTTGACAGGCATTCGGCTGATCCGAGTCTTCGTTCGGATGGGCCATGAGATTGAACGCTTTGCCGTATATAGCGGCAAGCTGATGAAAGGTACCATCTCCGCGCTGCGCCTGACGGAGACCACGATGCCGTTTATGCTGCTTATGATGAACGGTTGTATTATCGCCGTGCTATGGTTTGGACGCCGCGATATTGTTTCTGGCAGTGCAACCGTAGGTGAGGTTGTAGCTGTCATCAACTATTTGCTTCGTACGATAGGGGCCATGTCTGCACTGTCTTGGATTCTGGTAACCTTCTCCAGAGCGAGTGCGTCAGCACAGCGGCTGAATGAAGTATTTGATACGGAGGATGTATCGGAAGCTGCTTATCGTGAAGGAAACGGAAAAAGGAACTCAAGCCGATCTGCGCAAAGCGGAAAGGAGGCATCTCTTGTGATTCGGGGTGCCGTTGAATTCCAGGGCGTCGGCTTCAGCTATCCGAACAGTGAGATTACGGTACTTGAGGATATCACCTTTTCAGCCAAACGTGGGGAGCGTATCGCGATCATGGGCGCAACCGGCTCCGGGAAATCCTCTCTGGTTCAGCTTATTCCAAGGCTCTACACCGAGGATGCAGGCAAGGTGCGGATTGACAGCATGGATGCGGCCCGCCTGGATATTTCAACGCTGCGCCGTGCCATTGGATATGTGCCACAGGAGGTTGTGTTGTTCACAGGCTCGGTGCGCGATAATATTGCTTGGGGCAGGGAGGACGCCACGCTGGAAGAGATTAAGGAAGCAGCGAAGCGTGCGCAGATTCACGATACGATTGAGAAGCTGCCGAATGGCTATGATACACAGTTGGGTCAACGCGGGGTTAATCTGTCCGGTGGGCAGAAGCAGCGGCTCTCGATCGCCCGTGCGTTGGTCCGTCGTCCAAGCATTCTCATTCTGGATGACAGTACCAGTGCACTGGATGTAGCGACAGAAGCAAGGCTGCTGGATGCGCTGGAAGAGCTGTTGTGTACCACGTTTATTATTACGCAGAAGATCAGTTCAACCACCTCTGCGGATCTGATTCTGTTGTTGGACGATGGGCGCCTGATTGGACAAGGGAAACACGAGGATCTGATGGATTCATCCGAACTGTATCGCCGAATCTATGAATCACAATACGGGGAGGGTACACCACATGTTCAAAGCATTCATTGAACCTTTCCGTCAGCCCCCACCGCCGATTGATCCCGAGACGCTGAAGGCAGGTGGAGGACGCAAGCCGAAAGCGCGGGCCAAGAACTGGTCCGGTACGTTAGGCCGGATCTGGACGTATCTGGCACGTCGTAAGGTCAAGCTGACGATGGTGCTGCTGATGGTATTTGCAAGTTCCGCATTGGCTTTGCTTGGTCCATATATGGTCGGCGTGGCGGTAGACAAATTCATTGATGGCGAGGCTACAAGCTCCAGTTGGACGACATTTCTGCTTGGTTTGGCGGGAGTCTATATTCTATTTTCCCTGTCGTCCTGGCTGCAAAATATATGGATGATCGAAATCGCTCAGGAGACTGTGTTCCGTATGCGGTATGATCTGTTCTCGCATCTGCACAAGCTCCCGATTCCGTTCTTCGGCAAACGTCAGCAGGGTGAGATTATGAGTCGTGTTACTAACGATATCGAGAATGTCAGCAGTACGCTGAACAGCTCGGCTATCCAGATTTTTTCGAGTGTGTTAACACTGCTTGGAACGTTTGGTGTGATGCTCTGGCTCAGCCCACTGCTGACCTTGCTAACATTTATCGTTGTGCCTCTCATGGCACTTGGCATGCGCTGGATTACGCGTAGAACCGGGCCGCTCTTCAAGGAGCGGCAGCGCAACCTGGGGGAACTCAATGGTTATATCGAAGAGACGTTATCCGGGCAGCGGATCATCAAGGCATTCTCCCAAGAGGAGCGGGTGATTCGTGGTTTTGAGGAACGGAATACCCGAATCCGAATTTCCGGGTTCTGGGCACAGACGATCTCTGGTTTTATCCCAAAACTGATGAATGGATTGAATAACCTGAGCTTTGCGATTGTCGCGGGCATCGGTGGTATTCTGGCGATTCAGGGTTCGGTTACGGTTGGGGTAATTATTATCTTTGTGGAATATGCCCGTCAATTTACCCGTCCGCTGAATGATTTGGCGAATCAGTGGAATACGTTGTTGTCCGCGATTGCCGGGGCTGAGCGTGTGTTCGAAGTGCTGGATGAGGATGAGGAAGCGAAGGATGAAGGCGCTGCGGTATCTTTGGATAAAATGGAGGGCGCCGTTCGCTTCGACAAGGTATCCTTTGGATACGATGAAGGTCGGAACATTTTACATGAAATCAGCTTTGAAGCCAAACCAGGTGAGATGATTGCCCTTGTGGGCCCGACCGGAGCGGGGAAAACGACACTGATCCAGCTGTTATCCCGTTTCTATGATCCGACGAGTGGCATGTTAACCGTAGACGGTCGCGACATGACAACCATTCGACGTGAGAATCTGCGGTCACATATGGCGTTTGTCCTTCAGGATTCATTTCTGTTTCAGGGTACGATACGGGAAAATATTCGTTTTGGCCGCCTGGATGCGACCGATGTAGAAGTGGAAGCAGCCTCCCGGCTGGCGAATGCCCATTCATTCATTGTGCGAATGAAGGACGGGTACGACAAAGTGCTCCAGGCCGACGGGAGCGGCATTAGTCAGGGGCAGAAGCAGCTGCTTGCCATTGCCCGGGCCATTCTGGCTGATCCGTCCATACTCGTTCTAGATGAGGCGACCAGTAGCATCGATACCGTCACGGAGATCAAAATTCAGGAAGGGCTGCAACGTCTGATGCAGGGGCGAACCAGCTTTGTCATTGCCCACAGGCTGAACACGATCCGCCAGGCAGATCGAATTCTTGTGCTGAAGGATGGTCAGCTTCTGGAGCAAGGCTCGCATGACGCATTGCTGGAACAAGGCGGCTTCTACAGCGAACTGTATTACAGTCAACTGCGGAAGAAAGCGCAATAGTAATTTTAGGATAAAGGGGATACGCATTAGATGGTTTGTGGTTATACAAAAAAAGAGCAGGGATGGGACATGATGCTCCTCATTCTTGCTCTTTGTTTGCATATTTCCTTGAAGAAAAATGGGAAATAGAACCATGACGGTATGTAAACAGGTGGATATACTGGAGTAAGTTCGTTTTTAGGGAGGTTACCATCGGTTTTGAAAAATGAAAAAGTCGCACATAGGCTTATTCTCTTTAATGGCATTTACGCTATCACGCTTTTGCCCTATCCTTTTGTATTGATGATGAGTCTATACATATATGCCTATAGTCAGTCAAGTGATCACGCGTTGTTGGACATTATAACAGCAGGCCTCATGGCCACTTATCCTATTGGTGTGTTAGTCTCGTTTATTTGTTGGGCATTCTATCATTCCGGCAAATACAAATGGGCTATGGTGACTGCGAACTTGTTTCTGGTTTGGTTAGTTGCTTTTCTAATCGTTGTCCTTATTTCTGATTATATCGTTTAAAATAAAGAGCAGATCCTGTGATCAGGATCTGCTCTTTCGCATTTAACTGCCAACAACTTTCCAGTTGTCCGCCTGCTCCACCGTTAACGGCTGATGCCTGCGAATATAATCCTCCACTAATGCCGCCATATCCGTGGCACCTTCGTGCAGTACCTTTTTCCCCGGATACATCGCATAATCACCGCCGCCAGCAGCGCGGTAGCTGTTCATCACCACAGAGTAGGTGCCATTCATGTCCATTGGCTGGCCTTCACGTTCCAGCTTCACAACTCGACTTCCCACAGGTTGGGAAATATCCAGCTCATATTCGAGACCAGCCCACATGTCGTAATTATAATGCTGCGGTTTGGGTTGCATGTAAGTAGGATTGACGACAACTTCGCCCAGAGCATCCACTTCAAAGTATCTTGCCGTTTGCTCCAACGCTTCTCGTATATCCTGACCACTAAGCTCAAGCACCGTCAGTGTATTAGGATATATGAAATTGGATAACACGTCCCGAACGGTGATATGGCGCCCAAACCCACGCGCCTCTTCACTCAGCAATGCGGTATTGGACAGCTGAGCCCCGGTCGCTTCCATCTGCACCTGATGTACAAAATCAATGAATGGATGTGCCTTGAGCCGCAGAGCCGTGGCATCTGTAATGGACAAGTCTCCAGCTACTTCGCCAATCGGCTGGTCCAGCCATGCCTGTGCTTTAGCTTCAAGCTCGTCCGTGAGCTTCATAACCGCAGCATCGGGCTGCACGTTAATACTTTCATCCAAAAGCAACAAGCGAGCCTTTGTGCCTGTAATCGTCCACTTTCCATCCGGTAATCGTTCCAATTGAACGGATACATGCCCCGCACCATTTCCACTGAATCCAGGTTGAATAACAGTAACTCCATGGATATTAGCGGTGAGCTGACGATGTTGATGCCCGGTGAGCAGAACGTCAATTCCTTCAATGTCCCGGCAGATGGCGTATGCCTGATTCTCCCCGGTTAACCGCTCGGCAGGTTCGCCCGTCTCCAGGTCACTCTCAAATCCACCGTGATAACTGACTACGAGCACATCTGGTTGCTCATGCTCACGAATGTAATGGACCCAAGTTCGGATGGTCTCCAAGGCGTCAAGGAACTGCAAACCTTCAATATTCTTTGGATGTTCCCAGTTGGGAATGTAATGTGTGGTTGCGCCCAGCAGAGCGATTTTGACACCCGAAGACAATGTTTTGATTAGATAAGGAGGCCCAAAGGCAGGTATACCTGCTCCAGAGGGTGCAATGGGCCATGCTTCTTCATCTGGATTTCCTCCATATGAATGGATCACGATCGTGTCGTCCTGATACGTTTTGTACGATGGGTGATCGTCGGCACGTTGTTGTTCAACTATACTTTCATCATCTCTTTCATGATCTTCCTTATGCCGGTCCATAACAATATTGGCTGACAACCAAGGGAAATGGGATGCTTGAACTGCTTTCCGCAGCAAGTCCTGACCGTAGTTAAATTCATGGTTGCCCATCACGGCAGCATCATAGCCGAGTTCATTCAATACTTTAATGAAAGGATGAACTTCGTGATCCGCCACAAAGGAAGCAGCGTATGAGGCCAAAGGAGAACCCTGCAACAGATCCCCATTATCCACGAGCATCAGTTCAGGTGAGCGTTCTCGCTCTTGGCGAATCAACGAAGCGAGCAGAGCAAGACCCGCCGGACGGTAAGCATTGGTATTGTAATGAATGGGGCGAATAGCCCCATGCAAGTCGCTGGTTACCATAATGTCGAAGATAGACGTGTTTGTGATTGATGTCATTTTACAATCTCCTCTATATATATCAGTTTAAAATAGAGCACAGTGTGAATTCCGGCATTTCTACATATAGTTCAGCTCGGTATCAGACCATAATGAGCCTATTCTAACAGATATGAGTGCCTCTGACAGCCTGACAGGAAACTTTACAAAACTCCAAATTTCACTTCACATCGCGCAAATATATGACAGCTATAGTAGACAAGTATTGAAAAATAGAAACTCTTTGGAGGGTGTTCGTTTGAAGAAGTCTGCTTTATTTTTACCATTGTTGATTCTGGTTCTGTTTCTAAGTGCTTGTGGGTCTAACAGTAGTACAACAGGTTCGGCTAACGGGGCGGGTACGAGTTCCAATGCTTCTGGTACGTCTACCGATTCGGCAGAAACAGACAAAGCCGCTGAAGGTTATGTACCCACCGAACTGACCGTGCAATTCGTTCCATCACAGAATGCAGACACGCTTGAAGCTAAAGCGAAACCACTTGAGAAGCTGCTTGGCGACAAGCTGGGCGTCCCGGTGAAGGTCAGCGTATCGACAGACTACAACACCATTATTGAAGCAATGGCTTCCAATAAAGTGGACGTAGGTTTCCTGCCTCCGACGGCTTATACACTTGCCAAAGAAAAAGGCGCAGCCCAAGTTATTCTTCAGGCACAACGTTTCGGTGTGAATGATGAGACTGGAGCTCCAACCGAGCAACTGGCAGATTCGTATAAATCCATGATTATTGTGAAAAAAGACTCCCCGATCCAATCCATCGAGGATCTGAAAGGCAAAAAAATCGCCTACCAGAACGTAACGTCTTCCGCTGGTTATGTATGGCCGGCAGCATTGTTGCTTGATAGAGGTATTGATCCATTGAAAGACGTAATGCCTGTAACCGTTAAGGGTCATGACCAAGGTGTGATTGCCGTATTGAACGGTGACGTTGATGCAGCTGCAATTTTCCAGGATGCCCGCAATACGGTAGCCAAAGACTATCCGACGGTATTCGAAGATACTCGTGTATTGGCGTTCACAGAGCCGATTCCTAACGATACAATCGTAGTACGTACAGACATGAATGCTGATTGGACAGCAAAGATCAAACAAGCTTTTATCGACATCGGTAAAGACCCGTCCGGTCACGAGATCATCAAAGAAATCTACACACACGAAGGTTATGTGGAGTCGGATGACAGCAAGTTTGATATCGTTCGTGAGTATGGCGAGAAAGTGAAAACCGAGTAGTTTATATCCAAAAGTAGTTCGCTATCATTTTGCTTTGAAGTAGCTTTCATTGATTGGAACAGCTTTATCGTAGCAGCGGGCAGGCCAGTTCAGCGTGATATACGCTGCGCTGGCTTGTGCCATTACTGCGGCCGGCCTTATGTAAGACCATATTAACGAAAGAAGGATTACCGCCATGATTGAGCTTTATAACGTAACGAAAACATATGCTAACGGCACCAAAGGCCTGAATAATATTAATCTGAAATTTGAACAGGGAGAATTCATTGCCGTCGTTGGTTTATCCGGTGCGGGGAAATCGACGCTTTTGCGCTCCATTAACCGACTTCATGATATCAGTGAAGGTGAAATTTTGATTAATGGCAAGTCGATCACAAAGGCGCATGGCAAGTCACTCCGCATGATTCGTCGGGATATCGGCATGATCTTTCAGAGCTTCAATCTGGTGAAACGTTCCAGTGTGCTCCGCAACGTACTTGCTGGGCGTGTGGGGTATCACTCCACGATGCGTACCATTTTGGGTCGTTTTCCAAAAGAAGATACAGAACTCGCATTTGGAGCGCTCGAACGGGTGAATATCGCGGAAAAAGCCTATTCCCGTGCGGATCAGCTGTCCGGTGGACAGCAGCAACGTGTGGCCATAGCTCGTGTACTTGCGCAGGAAGCCAAAATCATTTTGGCGGACGAACCCGTCGCATCACTCGACCCACTGACCACGAAGCAGGTTATGGATGACCTGAAACGCATTAATCAGGATCTCGGTATTACCACCATCGTCAACCTTCACTTTATTGATCTGGCAAGAGAGTATGCAACCCGTATTGTCGGTTTGCGGGCAGGCGAGGTGGTATTCGACGGCCCGGTTGAAGAAGCAACGGATGAGCGATTTGCAGAGATCTACGGCAGACCGATCCTGGCTGACGAATTGCTGGATAAACAGGCTGTGCATGAGCAGGAAGAAGTACTGGTATGAAAGGATCTGCCAACGTTCCACTTCATAACCCATTGCAGAACGGGAAGGGAAGGAAGCCACCTGGAGCTAGCCCTGAACCCGGCCTGGACCCCGTAGCTCACCGACCAAAACCACCGGGACGAACCAAACATCTGCTCACCTTGGTCATCATTCTGCTTCTTTTGTGGGCAAGTGCCAAACAGACTGATGCCAGCTTCAGCGAGCTAATCGAAGGTTTCCCGAATATGCTGGATCTGCTGAAGGAGATGTTTCCTCCGCGTTGGACTTACTTTGATAATATCGTTCAGGGCATGCTGGAGACCATTCGAATGGCACTGATCGGAACAACGATCGGCGCAATCATCGCAATTCCGGTTTCCATTATCTGTGCGGGTAATCTGATGCCAAGTCGCTGGATCTATTATCCAGCTCGTTTTGTGTTGAACCTGATTCGTACTGTGCCTGATCTGCTGCTGGCTGCACTGTTTGTTGCCGTATTTGGTCTGGGACCGATTCCCGGCATACTGGCACTAGCCGTGTTCTCGGTTGGTCTGATCGCCAAGCTGACCTATGAGACGTTGGAAACGATTGATCAGGGACCGCTGGAAGCGATGACGGCTGTCGGCATGAACCGGATCCAGCTGATTATCTATGGTGTAGTGCCCCAACTGGCTGCTCAGTTCACATCCTATGTTCTGTATGCCTTCGAGATTAACGTAAGGGCAGCAGCAATTCTCGGGCTGGTAGGAGCAGGGGGGATTGGACTGTATTATGAAGCGACACTTGGATTCCTGGAGTATGACAAAACGAGTGTTATCATTCTGTTTACCCTTGTCATTGTCCTGATCATTGATTATGTAAGTACTAAGCTGCGGGAGAAATTGTTATGATGAAAAATGAAATAAGCCGCATCCGGCCTAAACCACGAAAGAACCCGATGCGCTGGGTCATTGTGTTACTGCTGATTCTTGTGTATGCCTGGGCACTTGCAGGTGTACCGTTTACCGGTTTCAAGGAAACCGCCGGCCAGATCATGAAGGCGATCGTCGCCGGAATATTCGCACCAGATTGGAACTTTGTATATCTTCCTGAGGGAGAAGATCTGCTGCGGGGGCTTTTGGATACGCTGGCGATCTCGGTGCTGGGTACAGTGATCTCGGCTGTACTGTGTATCCCGTTTGCGTTCTGGTCTGCTCGCAATATGAGTGGGCATCGCTCTATCTCGGGTGCAGGCAAAATGGTGCTGAGTTTCATCCGTACGTTTCCCGAGATTATCATGGCCCTGCTGTTCATCAAGGCTGTAGGCCCCGGATCGTTCGCAGGGGTACTTGCCCTTGGACTGCACTCCATTGGCATGTTAGGTAAATTGTACGCGGATGAAGTTGAAAATATCGACTATGGACCATCTGAGGCGTTGCTTGCTTCCGGAGCCAATCGCATGCAGCAGTTGTGGTTTGCCATCCTGCCGCAGGTTATGCCTGGATTCCTGAACTATACCTTGTATCGTTTCGAAATTAATGTACGTTCCGCGACCATACTGGGTGTAATTGGAGCAGGGGGGATTGGTACACCGCTGATCTTTGCACTGAGCACACGGAACTGGCCGCGAGTAGGTATAATTCTGCTGGGTATTATCGTGATGATCACGATCATTGACCTGATCTCGGGGTATATTCGCAAGAAGCTGGTGTAGTTTTATAGGTGAGTTGAATTATGGATTAATGAGAGGGCTATCAAGTGCTGGAATCACTGCACGGATAGTCTTTTTTTAATAAATTGAAAAATGGGGCATTTCTATTATTGTTTGATTTAATATTCGTTTATTTGTAAAATAAACCGATTTTCATATGTAAAGGAGGTGAATATCTTTTTTCGGATTTTTTTACTTGTTGTTGTAGCCATATTGAGTGCTTGCGGTGGATTGGTATTTTTAAATTTTATCATTACGCTTATGTTAACCATGGGAGACACGGGCCTCATTATTTTCAGTGGACCGCCAAAGAAACAGACCCTCTTATACCTGTCATTAACGCTACTACCGTTTGTCCTCGCTTTGTATTTCCTAAATAGGAAAAAACAATATGTATGAAACATCTACACAACAACGCAGATGAAAGAAATAACCTTAAGAGGAAGCGGAAGGAATATCATTTCGAGGATTGAGTTACTTATCATAAAAGCTATATTAAACATTATAAAAAAACCGAAACCACGCAGCCCCGTGAATCAGGCAATGTTGGTCTCGGTTTTTTATTCATTTCTTAGCTAGCCAAAGGCAGCGCTTTTGTCACCTGTACCGTAATGGTCTCTGTGCTCGTCACACCAGCTGCATTAATCAGCTCTGCACGGTACGTGTACGTTCCATTAGCATGACCCGACAAGTCAGTCGTAGTACTTTGAGCAGCAGGTGTTGCCGCGTTCAACGCTTGTGTATCAATCAATACATCATTCTCATAGAGACGGTATTCTGTTGCGTTCGTACCCCACCAGAGGTTCATCGACACATTGTAATTTCCATCGCCGTCCCAATTGTTCTGGGACAATACAGCTTTGCCAGGGGCAGCATTCGCAACTTGTACCGTGAGTATCTCACTACGAGTTGCGCCCTTGGAGTTAGTCAGCTCGGCTACATAGGTATAGGTACCGTTAGCTTTACCATTAATCGTTGTTTTGGCGGATTGAGCCGCTGGTGTAGCAGCAGTTAACTTTTGTGTATCCACAAGAACGTCATTCTCATACAGTTTGTATTCTGAGCCATTTTCGCCCCACCACAGATTCATACTAACAGTGTACGAGCCTTCAAGCAGACCGTTGGTATGACCATTATTGGAGGAAAGCACCGGTTTACCCGGTGCTTCTACAGCAGGAGTGGAAGGCACTTCGCCCCCACCTTCCTCAACAGCTGCAAAGTCGTTCAAGCTTCTAGGCTTTAGTTGAAATACGTCTTTGAAAATAGCTGAAACGCCTGTGATATCAATCTTGTCACCTGCAGCATAAGGGAAGGACGTTTCTGTCACACCTGTACGTGTATCTACACGGATGTGTGTACTTGTTCCATCCGCTGCCGCTGCGTCAAATTCAAAAGAACCAGCAGGGGTAGCACTGATGATATTCTCGATTGTTACATTTTTCAACTGAACAAGTTGACCTTGGTTTGCATCATTGATTGCTGCAACCTCGATTGGAGCTGGAACGGAAGCGGTACCTGTTTTCTCAATCGCAATGACATCTGTAAGCTCGAACTCGCTGTTATAGATGGTTGTTGCTGCAGTTACCTTAACCTTGTCACCTGCATGGAAGCCGCTGGTGTGCTGGAATACGTAGATACCGGCGGTATCATCTTGAAGATAGAAGGCTTGTCCACCAAACGCACCCGGCTCTGTCGTCACCACACCTTCGATGGTTACGGTAGTGCCAACGGCTTTGGTGCGTGCTTCAGCAACCGTGATGGCTGCTGGGATCGGTCCTTCTTCTTCTGGAAGCTGCTCAGCCGGAACATTACCAACCGTCACGGCATTGGTGATCAGGTTACTGCCGTTCAGACGCAGACGCAAGCTGGCAGCGCCCGTTGTACCCGGTTTGATGCGGACGTTCAGATCTTTGATCGCCCGGCCTTTGCTGTCCGAGGTTACACTGAATGTGGAGCTATAGCCGTACGAAGTCGGCCAAGTACCACTTTCATTCTGAATCATGGCAACCTGTGTTCCGCCAGTCAGATAGATCCCGGCACTATAGCCGGATACGGTTGTGTTCGGAGGCATGTTCTCCACAACCACACGAATCTGAAAGTCTTCTGCATTCGGAAGTGTATCTTGTTTCACGAAGCTGTAAGCAGCGTTCGCACTGGATGCAGGTCCACCGTAAGAGCCAGCCTTGAACGTGGAACGATCGTACCACTTGTATCCGGCGGCAGGTGCGGACCAAGGTTCAGCCTGTGGTTCTGTGGAAGCAGCGGGCTCTTCGAATGGCAGCAGCGCTGTAGCTGTGTCCAGTTCAAGTCCGTTCACTTCAGTCAGACTTGTGTAGTTCTCTTGTGTAGCGAGCCAGTTCACGGTGTTAACCAGCAACACCGCATCATCCGCTTCTTTGAAGCCGTCATAGGTTGTTTTGCGTGTGCCTGTCTCTTCACGCAAGTATTTTGGCGATGCATCTTCCACTGGAGAGGAGTCGCCGATGAAGGCAGCCTTACCTGCGCCCAGTTTGGAAACAGCTACGTAAGGACCTTCCTCGATCCCGCCACCGTTGTAGACGCCTTGGTCTACCGCGTTATTCCATTTGGCGTTGGTTTTTGGCAGGTAGACAATGCCTTTTGCCTTTTCCGGATCGGTGATGGCGAGGGTTGAACCGGCATGCATGGCTACACCCGATACTCCTTCCGTGATCCCGAAGGCTTGATCTGCCGGTACAACGATATTGGCGTTGATATCGCCAAGTGCGTTATAGCGGAATCGTACGCCGAAGTTATCGGACAACCAGTCCGAGCTGGTTACATTTTGCATGGCTTCCGAGTTACGCTCATCTGTGCTCATGCCTTTGGCCGGATCTTCAAAAGCTCCCCGACGATAGCCGTTGATGACTTCGGAGCCATCCCAGCGATTTTTGTTACGGTCAGCATTGTAGTGATCTCCAACAAAGAAGATACTACCGCCCGTTTCAACATATTGCTTCAAGGCTGCCTGTTCGGATGCTTTGAAAGGAACTTGAGGCTCTGCAATAACGAATACGTTATACTCTTTCAGATCATCATAGGTAAATGGAGTCGTTTTGCGAAGTTCTTTTACATCATAACCGTCATTCGCGAGTGCATTCCCGAAGTCGGAGAAACCTCCATCGATAACCCAGTCTGCGGCTCCAGCCGTCTGGCCGTGTGAGTTGTCGAACAATACTTTCTTACCTGCATTTTCGTTAACAACCTTCGCCTGGATGAACGGTGCCGGGTCTGTCGGTCCTTCCGCATGAACCGATGCATCTCCGTTCCATAATCCGATCTGAAGCGGCAAAGCCATGGACAATGCCAGGAGTGATTTTAACCAAACTCCCCGCATACGTGTCAAATTACCCAATCAAATCCCTCCCAAATAGTAGTTGATTCATGAGTTCGTCCATATTCTACCACATGAAAATCTCACATAGTCATAACAATTTGTAAAAATTAACTCGATATTTGTAAAATTGGGTCTTTTGACATGTCGGTAGGCATTTGAATTCGTTTAGGTTCATTCGATCTGCCACAACATGTTGATTTCGCGTAAACAAAAAGCCATCTCTAGGAGATGACTTTGGCTCGAATTCGATTTACGGCATGGAAGACAGAGGATTTAATCATGCCTTCACTGCGGTTCACCAGCTCTGCCGTTTCCTTGATGGAGTATCCATGGATGAGGCGCAGCTTTAATATTTTACGATGCTCGGTGTTGTTAATATGGGAGACCAGGTCGTTAACACCTTCATTAATTTCCAGATGGGGTGTATCGAAGTGATGGGTGGGTGCTTCCAGCCGGCTGTCGCGTCTTAGCGTACGGGTACGCCTGCGAAAGCTGTCCATGGCAAGATTACGGGCAATTCGTTTGAGATAATAGAGAAGCCGATCTTCAGGAATATCGACGGTCACGTTCATCAGTCGAATGAAGCAATCCTGAGCCAGATCCTCGGCGTCCTGTGGTTGTTTGACGATATGGGATAGATACCTTGTGATTTCTGATTTATAGTTAACATAAGCGTCATTGATACGTGTGTTGTTCATATGATGTGAATCCCCCTTGGATATAGATCAGGCTTGGGTCCGGTCTGGTTTGAGTCTCTTATATTGCAAGTATATCGTGAGTTTGTTTCTAAAACGTTAAGAGTTGTATCGGAGTTGTAACATTTGGCGCTTTCCTCTGTTCAAGCATACAACTTGGGATACAAAATATAGGCAGATGAAATTCATAGAGCAGGGAGATTATGAAGGGATTATGAGACAAAAAGAAATTTTGATTATTGAGGACGAAGAGTCCATTCGCGATATTCTGTCTTATTCATTACGCAAAGAAGGATTCAGGATCAAGGAAGCTGCTTCGGGCAAAGAGGGGCTGGATCTACTTCGAGACTCGAAGCCGGATCTGATTCTGCTGGATTTAATGCTGCCTGACATGAGCGGTTTTGATGTGTGCAGACAACTATCCGTGAATTCCAAGATACCGGTCATTATGATCACAGCGAAGTCGGATATGCTGGACAAGGTACTTGGCATGGAGCTGGGTGCGGATGACTATATTACGAAGCCTTTTGATATCCGCGAGGTGGTTGCGCGCATTCGAGCTATCTTTCGCCGAATTGATCTTATTAGCGAGACGCTGGAGAATCAATCCTATGAAGTTGTAAGACTCGGCAAGCATATTGAGATCCGCAAGGATGAGCGTGAAGTGTGGAAGGACGGGGAACGGGCAGGACTCACGAATAAGGAATATGATCTGTTGTTATTTCTCGTGAATCATCATCGGAAGGTGCATACACGTTCTGAACTGCTGGACAAGGTATGGGGTTTTGATTTTGCAGGCGATACCCGAACCGTAGATATCCACGTACAACGGATTCGCAAGAAATTGGATAGTGGTGTGCAAGGCATTTCGATGATTGAAACGGTATTTGGTGTGGGGTACAAGCTGAATATTCAGGTGCAGACATGAAATGGACGATCCAGTTCAAAATGGTGGTGCTATTCTCGGTCATTGTCTTTATCGGATTCTCGGCTCTGCTGATCCTTTCCAATAAGGTAGCTCAAGAGAATATGTACCGGGAAGTGCACGAGGACATGGTACAATCGAAGAAAAACCTGGATATCGCGCTGAATCAGTACTTCCTGATTCATAACAAACGAATGAGCAGAGACTCGCTCGAAGCGGGAAACCGCGAGTTAGCGGAGCAGATTGGTTCAGCCGTTGGCGGGAACATAACGGTATACCGTCCCAATGCTTCTCCATACGGCTCTGTTGCCAATGGGGTATCGGATATCCCTGATGTAAAGGAAGCTGCACAGTCCCGAATTGCATACACTACAGTGGTGGACAATGGACGGGTCACTGCCAATCTGTCCTTCCCACTCCGAAGTGATCAACAATTGATAGGTATTGTACAGTTGGAGAAGGATTACACCGACCTGTACAAGCGTAACCTCCGTTTCCAGAATACGATCAAGCTGTTTGCAGCCGCTATTTTTGTATTTGTGTTTATCGCATCGATCTTTATTTCCCGGAAAATCACACAACCCATCCGTGTGCTCACAAAACGTTCTGCGGAAGTGGCTCAGGGGAGCCTGAATGCAGATATTCAGATTACAACGAAGGATGAAATCGGTGAACTGGCTTCAAGCTTCACCGCCATGATTGATCGGGTTCGGGAGCAGATTGATGTGATTGAGCGGGAGCGGGACGAAGGGAAGCAAGTGCAGGCGCGAAGTAAGGCCTTTTTTGACAATGTGACGCATGAATTGAAGACACCGCTAACGACGATTCTGGGATACGCCCAGATTTTGCGGGATAACGGATTTACCGATCAGGACTTTTTTGACAAAGGCATGAATTATATTATCAAGGAAAGCCGTCGGCTCAACACGATGGTTGCTGATATTCTGGAGGTCTCCGTATCCTCGGCTGTTATCCAGTCCTATCGATTTGATCGTATGGATGTATCGGATATTATACGGGAAGCTTGTGAAGATATGTCAATTAAGGCAGGCAAGTATAATATAGGCATCCACTATGAGTTGGAGGAACATCTGTATCTCCAGGGGGATCGTGACAAGTTAAAGGAGGTATTCCTTAACGTTCTGGATAACTCGGTCAAATACAGTTACGTGAATTCGATTATTGAAGTACAGTCCTTCCGGTTGGGTGATATCATAGCTATTGTGATTCGTGATCAGGGGGAGGGGATTGGTGCGGAAGCGCTCCAGCATGTATTTGAACCCTTTTATCAGGATAAAGGAATCAACAGAGCTGAGAAAGGAAGCGCTGGGCTGGGGCTGTCTATTGTGAAGAACATCGTTGAGCGTCATGGAGGAACAGTGGAGATGAAGAGCATCATACAGAAAGGGACACAAGTAAATATCAGTCTTCCGGGGGAAATGAACGCATGAGACATCCTGGATTTTGGCGTAATAACCGCGACAGGCTGATGTTGTCAGGGCTGTTGATCGCATTTGTCGGCGGAATCTTCGGTATTGGCAGCCTGTTCAGTATCGGGAATCTCAAGCCGCGAACTGTCATTTTGCCAAGTGAGCAATTCAATAGCCGTCTGGCACCGCCTCCGAGCAGTACCATCCAGATCGAGTCGGCTACCAAGATTCCGAATGATTTTGCCATCTATGACTTTGACGTGGTCGATCGGGATACCCTTGTCGTCAATGGTCCAGATCATTCGTATTCTGGTCTGCAATTGTTCCTGCTGAATCTGGATGATAATCAGGTCAAAGATATCGGAGGCAATACCGATTATGGGGTTGCACTGAGTCCGGATCGAAAGAAACTGATCTACTCACAATATCGTGCTGGTCAGACACGGAGAACCATATTCGAATATGATATCGAGAGTGGAGAACGCCGCAAGCTTGGAAATGATAACTCGTATTACAGACAATTTGTGGGGAATAACACCTACATTGGTCAGGATGATCTCACGCTTAAACAGATGGATCTGAGTACAGGCAAGAAACGTGTGTTATACACACACAAAGAGCTCCTGACCAGAGTAACGGGCATGAGTGAGGCGAAGAGTCCGAGTGACACATTTATTATTATGGATGTATTCGAAGTCAGTCAGGATATGAAACAGGTATATATCTTGGCCATGTTGAAGGACAAGTTCACCATCTATGGCGTCTCTCTGGAAGATGATCGTGAAGTGAAGACGTACATGACCATGAAAGACATACAACAATTCAGGCCGCTGAAGAATGGGGATATGATCATTCAGGGGGAAGTTGATAACGTACAGGGGTTGTACCGGTACCGTGCGGAGCAAGATCAGCTGGACCTGCTGGTCAAGGGGACATCGTGGAACTTTGATCTGGCCGCAGATGAATCGCATATTGCCTATGTTCGCTCAATAGAGAATCAAAAAAATGAAGTGCATATCGCTTACCTGAATGACAGTAAACTGTCATCCGATACGGTGATCTACCGCAATATTGATAACTTCATCAAGCTGAAATGGATTAATGATGAACTATTTGTTGTGGGCAGCTCGACGGAAAAAAGCGAACTATACCGATTTAGCTTCAGAGCCTGGTAAGTTTGTGAAAAGGATACGAAAAGAAGACAAAAGAAGACAAAAGAAGACCTCGTCTGGCAGAACGGGCTGTAGCCCATCTGCTGACAGGGTCTTTTTGCGTTTACATTTTACAAATTGGATACAACTCCGGCCAGCTCGGATACATCTCCACTCTATAATGAAAGGGGAATGTGCTACCCGAATCTATACATATTCAGCAAGTAGAAAGGAAGACATGCACGAATGCTTCAAGTTGAACAATTATCCCATTCATTCCGCAATGCGCAGGGGAACGTGCCAGTGCTTCAGGATATCAACCTCACAATTGATGAAGGCAAGATGGTGGCCCTGCTAGGTAGTTCAGGCTCGGGTAAGTCGACCCTGCTGAATCTGATGGCTGGATTAATGAAGCCCGATCAAGGCAAGATTCTAATCGCAGGGCAAGATATCGTACGTTTCGGCGAAAATCGTCTGGCCGAGTTTCGGCGCAGCCACATCGGGTTTATTTTCCAATCCTATGAGCTGCTGTCCAATCTGACGATCCGGGAAAATGTGGAGCTGCCTCTGGTATTCATGGGTATTAGCCCATCCAAGCGTAAAGCGAAGGCGCTCGGTCTGCTGGATCAGGTTGGACTGGGTGAAAAGGCAAATCTGTTCCCGTCCCAACTGTCAGGTGGTCAACAACAACGTGTCAGTATAGCACGCTCGCTCATTACCGAACCCTCGGTTATTTTTGCAGATGAGCCTACGGGAAACCTGGATACCGAGACGGAGAAAGAGATTATTGCCATTTTGCAGCAGCTCAACCGGGATATGAATACCACCTTTGTCATTGTGACACATGAAGCAGAGGTGGCTGAGCAGATGCAGGTCGTGCTTACACTGCAACATGGAATACTGGTTGAAGAGCCTGTAAGGGAAGTTTGAGGCAAAGGGAGAGGAATTGTGAGAATACGGGATGTAATACGTATGGCCTGGGGACAGATCATTCGCAGGAAAATGGTGACACTGCTGTGTATGTTGGGTCTGTCCATCGGCTCTGCGGCCATGATCATTGCACTTAGTATAGGGCAGTCCGTACAGACATATAGCGAGAAAACATTGAATGATAATTACAAGATGGATGAAATAACGATTATGCCCAATGAAGGTATCAAGACGGGGAATGGCAGCGGAAGCGGACAGAAAACGAAGTTTGAACGAGGGGCGCTGACTATGGAGAAGATTAAGATCATACAGCGACTTCCCCATGTTATCGCTGTGGCTCCCATGCTAAAGCTGGATGCACTCGATATGGTGCTTCCGGACGGACGCAGTTCCTATGTGGAAGTTGTCGGTACGGAGCTGGATACGCTGAGCGGATTCGGATACCGTTATGCACAAGGAAGTGGTGCCGGAGACGGTCGGATTGCGGTGGCGAATTACGGGGCGACGTTCGGATTCATTGATCCCAAAGTCACCCAGAAGTTATTTGAGCAGCTGAATGCTGATCCCTACAACAATGAGCTTTTGCAACAGTTTACAGACATGTCGTCCATACAGGATCAGCTTATGCAGCAGCGTATTCAATTTCGCTATGAAGATTTCTCGAATGGAAGGAAGACCAAAACGAGTGGATCGGTTCGGGTGTCTGGAGAACTGACGAAGCCTTCCAACATGGATGATATGAGTGCTCAAAACGATAAAAAGGTATATCTGCCGCTCGATACAGCTCGTGCGTTGCAGGATGAACTTGGGTTACAACAGGCGGACGGTACTGCGACCAAGCATCTCAACTCGGCCCTGGTCAAGGTAGAGGATAAACGCTATGTATCCCAGGTCGAGGAACAGATTAAAAAGCTGACGTTAAACACACAGAGCAATCTGTTCCAGGAGGAAGCAATGGCAGGCCAGCTGGCCATGTACCAAAAAGCAGCATTAGGGATCGGTGGTTTTATCATGCTGCTAGCCTCGCTGTCCATTATTGTAGCGATGATCATGTCTACACATCAGCGGCGTAAGCAGATTGGTGTCATGAAGGTGCTGGGAGCGAATCTGTGGCAAATTCGCCAGATGTTCATTACGGAAGCAGCAATGCTTGGATTAATGGGCGGTGTGGCCGGTGTAGGGATTGCCTTTGCTGCCCTTGATGGAGTGAACAGTCTGCTCGCGAGTCAGATGGCAGATCAGCAAAATGGACCGATGACCGTGATTATTCAGCAGTCGGCTTTGCCGTTAGGCATCGTATTTGCGGTTCTGGTAGGTATTATCTCTGGCATCTATCCAGCGATTAGTGCCTCTCGGACCAATGCACTGACTGTGATCAAGTCGATGTAAACTCTATCAGTGAAAGGGAATATGGGCACATGAAGAAATGGATCAATATCATCATCACAGTTGTACTCCTGGCAGGGGCGGGGTACTGGCTGTATGAAAAGTACAAGCCAAAACCGGAGGCACCTGCCGAGATTCCGCCACCGATCACCTTTGATGTGACACAGGAAACGATGACACAATCGGTACAGGTGAAGGGGAAATCCGTGTATACCGATCAGACGGATGTCTTCGCTCCGTATGCTTCCAGCATCAAGCAATGGCATGTGAAAAGTGGTGAACAGGTGAGCAAAGGAGATATCCTGTTTACTCTCGATACTGCTGCGTTACAAACGGAAGTAGAACAGTTGCAAAGCGATCTGGAGAAAGCTCGGCTGGAAGATAAAATGAATCAGGTTAGCCTGGATCAGGCGAATATGAGCGAGGCGCTTGGAGTGACGGAAGAGGAGCGTAGGAAAGCATTTGCTGACCGGGAGGGCAAACGCCTGACGAGTGAATTGAATCAAAAAGCGCTGGTCCTCAAGGAGAAGGAGATACAGAAAAAGCAGGCAGTGATCAGCAAGTCTGTTGTGTATGCTTCCGCTTCCGGTATATTTCAGATGAATGAAGAGGACAGCAAAACACGTGTAGTTACGGAAGGACAGCTTATGGGGTCCATTACGAACATGACCAAACTGAAATTCATGACGATTGTTGGTGAGGAAGATATGTTCAGGCTCAAGGTGGGTATGCCGGTTAAGGTACGAATGACGGCGCAGAAAGATCTGCAATTCACTGGAAAGGTGAGCAAGATATCCAAATTCGCCCGCAAGAGTACCGACACGGATCTCAAGCAGGCCTCCCAGTTTGATGTGGTCATTGAACTGAAGCCGGATGCCAGAATGTTTGGAGGTGTGAGTCTGGAAGGGGATATAGAGACGATGCGTAAGGATAAAGTTACCGTTGTGTCCAGTCTGGCGATTATGCGGGATCAGGCCGAACCTTATGTCCTGTTAGACAAAGGCAATGGACAGACAGAGCCGCTGAAAATTCAGTCTGGAATGGAGTCGGGGGACAAGACGGAAGTGGTCAGCGGGTTAAAACCGGGAGATATCGTCGTTCTGCCCTAGACATAGCTTTAAGGGAGGTAGGGGTAGCGTTATAGGTAGATGACCAAGTATAGGAGCGGGCGATTCGCCCTTGTTCAACATGAGGTTCATTGTGGCATATTGCCAGGGTGGACCTGTTTTATGGCTTGGGGAGAGAGATCTTTAAATTCCTGCTTTTATTATGGAAAAAAATATAATTAATTTTAGTTAATTCAATTTACAGTAATATTTACATGACGTATAATCAGTACATAAGGAGGTGAACACCCAACATCAATTAAAGATGGATAGGCGAAGTCCTTTTTTTAAACCACTTATAGTAAGCGCTTACCAAAATGAAAGTCGGAGATTCCTTATTCCTTTTTCACCCTTCTTCATGGTTAACACACGTGTAACAACACCCACTACATTGTATTCACATGTTCGACCCCACACACACTGTTTGTTCACTTGATATTCCAGTCATTTCTTGTAGCCGTGCCATGCCACTATGTTGCGTTTCGTAATTAAACTATTTTTTCTGGAGGTGATACACACAACTCATCCGAACGTTCTCTTCGTGCTAAGTATCATAATGACACAGAGGATCAGACATGAGTACAACCCAATCTAACTAAAGGAAAGGTGGAACTATGAAGACTAAGTTGAAAACCAAATCAAGAGGTAAGAAGATCCTGCGAAAAGGTGTAAAACAAATACTGGCAGCAACGATGCTTGCGGCGGGGATTTTCCCAGGCATGGCTCCAGGCGTGACTCAGGCGGCCGAAGCCCATGTGAATAACCCGTTTGTCGGAGCTACGGCATATTTAAATCAGGATTATTCCGCTCTCGTGGATACGTCCATTGCGCTCACCAGTGATGCTTCGTTAAAGGCCAAGATGGCAACGGTCAAATCGTACCCGACAGCAGTCTGGATTGACCGTATTGATGCCATTAATGGCGGGGTAAACAATGCCGGACGCAAGAGCATCGAGGAACATCTGGATGCCGCACTTGCTCAAAAGAAAGCCGGCACACCGATTACCGCTTCATTCGTTATCTATAACCTGCCCGGCCGGGATTGTCATGCACTCGCATCCAACGGTGAACTTCCACTAACACAGGCCGCCCTACAGACGTATAAAACGGATTATATCGATGTGATTGCGGATATCTTTGCAGATCCCAAGTACCAAGATATTCGCATCGTGGCGATCATTGAACCGGATAGTCTGCCTAACCTTGTGACCAATCTGAGTACTCCGGCCTGTGCACAAGCCAGCGCAACAGGCATCTATGAAGATGGGGTCAAGTATGCACTGGACAAGCTGCATGCCATTCCTAATGTGTATAACTACCTGGATATCGGCCACTCCGGCTGGCTCGGATGGGACAATAACCGTACCGGCGCTATTGCCCTGTATACCGACGTGGTAAATGACACAGCGGCAGGGCTGAACAGTGCAGATGGTTTCATCACGAACACTGCGAATACCACGCCTACCCATGAACCGAATCTGCCTAATCCGGATCTGAATATTGGTGGACAACCGATTCGATCCTCCGATTACTATGAATGGAACCCGTACTTTGATGAAACGGATTTCACTGCAGCACTCTATTCCGGATTTGTACAAGCTGGATGGCCGAGCAGCATGGGCTTCCTCATTGATACCAGCCGTAATGGTTGGGGTGGGGTGAACCGCCCAACATCGGCTACAGGCAGTAACATCAATACCTATGTGAATTCTGGCCGGGTCGATAAACGGGATCATCGTGGCAACTGGTGTAACAACAGCGGTGCTGGCATAGGTGAAGCACCTAAAGCTGCTCCGGGCCCTGCACATCTGGATGCTTATGTGTGGGTCAAACCTCCAGGTGAGTCCGATGGCTCCAGCTCCGAAATTCCGAACAACGAAGGCAAAGGCTTCGACCGGATGTGTGATCCGACCTTCACAACTCGGGATGGCGTATTAACAGGCGCATTAGCTAATGCTCCAGTATCGGGTCACTGGTTCCATGATCAATTCGTGACACTGGTGAAGAACTCATTCCCTGTTCTGCCTGCAAGTAACGGTGGGGGGAATCCTCCGGGCGGAACAACAGCTCCGGCAGCACCAGCGGCAGTGACGGCTTCTGCTGGTAACGCCCAGGTCTCCTTGACGTGGACTGCTTCCACAGGGGCAACGAGTTATAGTGTGAAACGTGCACTGAGTGCATCGGGTCCATTCACAACGATTGCTGCGAATGTGAGCGGTGCAACGTATACGAATACAGGTCTGACGAACGGAACAACGTATCACTATGTGGTTAGTGCCGTGAATGCTGTTGGAGAGAGCGTCAATTCCGCAGCTGCTTCTGCTACACCACAGAGTGTGGTTGTTCCAACCAGCGATCTTGTTTTGCAATATCGCTCGGGAGATACCAATGCTACGGACAGCCAGATCAAACCTTTTTTCAACATTAAAAATATGGGCAACACCGCTGTAAATCTGAGTGACTTGAAGATTCGTTATTATTTCTCCAAAGAAGGCACAGCAGCGATGGATTCTGCGATTGACTGGGCTCAGGTGGGCGGAGCCAATATCGAGCGTACCTTCACAGACTCGTATGTTGAGCTGAGCTTCACAACTGGCGCTGGCAGCATTCAGGCGGGTGGACAATCCGGGGACATCCAACTCCGCTTGTACAAAACAGACTGGAGCAATTTGGATGAATCCAATGATTATTCCTACGATTCAACCAAAACTTCCTATCAGGACTGGAACAAGGTGACCCTCTACCAAGATGGAAACCTGGTCTGGGGTATTGAGCCTTAGACGTCTGAGGTCTGTTCACTAGGCAAGTGTCATAACTTGATGAGCTTGATCATCTATCCACATGTAAATACCGCCACTCTCCGTAATGGGCAGTGGCGGTATTTTTATATGCTGTAAAAGGCGTAAACACCAAAATCAATTACTTCCCAAAAATATGCCTGCATACATGTAAAATCCCCTCTGCATAAGGATAAGGAGCTACATTGTTGTGGCCTGATTTCGCCTCTGCCGTTGCATTCTGGAGAAGATATCCATGGGCAACCATCTGTAGCATTTCAATATCATTTCCACTGTCACCGAAGGCCAACGTTTTGTCCAGAAGTACCTGATTGTACTCCATCAGGAATTGCACAGCCGCTTTTTTACCCGTCCCTATGGGGATAAAATCGACATCATATGCGTTCTCCGGATCACCCGCCTTGGGGTTGCTTTGATTGATATTGATTCCGATCCCGTGATGTGCAGCCAGATGTCGGATGGTACTTATATCATATTGGGTTTTGTCTGGTGATACGGCATAATAATAGTTCATTTTATATGCGAATTGACCAAATTGAGTCTGCTCATGAAGCACAATGTTGAATAATGACTTTAATTGGTTAATTAAATCTTCTACCGTTCTTCGGGTGAATCCAGATTGTCTTATGATCTCTTCCCATGCAGGAACAGGGATCAGTTGTCCGTCAGGATCGACTTCCCACATCTCTGTGCCCAGATTGCTCGCTATAAAATGGGGGAGCTGCGTCATGCCGGCCATGTTCATTTTGGACTGTATTTGCGGAAAGCTGCTTCCGGTGACCCAGGCTATCTTTACTTGAAGATCTCTGGCAAGCTGCTGAAGATATTTTTCCAGTGCATATACCATTTCGAGTTGTTCGGGCAAGCATTCATGCGGATAATATGTTTCATCAAAATCGAAAAATATCAGATACTGTACTACAGCGGGTGTAAAGGTGGTTTGCATCAGTATGAATTCCTCCTACAGTTTGCTAACCATATCATAGTTGCTGGGAACGTTCCCAGGTCAATACTTTTCATAGGAGGTGTTTTGTCATGCCTACCATAATTGATATTTCACGCGTAAGTGGTGTCTCCAAATCAACTGTATCACGAGTGCTAAACGATCATCCTCACGTCTCTATTGAGAGCAGACAAAAAGTACAGAAGGCGATTCAGGAATTGGGATATATTCGCAATACACATGGGGTTCAGTTCAGATTACAGGCAACCCATCATATTGGGGTGCTTGTCCCGGATGTGGAGCATCCTATTTCAGCAAGCTTGTTAGTGCATTAAGTCAATCTTTAGGCTCAATAGGGTATCAACTTGTCATCTATCAGACTCAATTATCCCGTGAGTACGAACAGGAAGTTTGCGCCAGATTGTTGCGTCGGGAAATGGATGCTGTCATTATTACCCATTCCCAACTTTCGGAGAGAGAAATTAAAGAATGTATTGGTTCCGGTATCGCAATCATATGCAACGAAGCTATGGATGGAGAGTTTCTCGATGTCTTTCGATTGGACGAAGAAGATGCGGTTTTTCAAGCGACATCGTATTTGCTTTCCAGGGGACGCCGTTATCTGTTTTTCTGCATGGACCACCTGACACCCTTACAAGAGAAGAGATGGAATGGTTTTCAACAGGCTCATCAACAGTTCGGACTTTCGTGTACAGAATCACAATGCTACAGGGGGTGGTGACTATGGAGGATGGTTATGCCCTGGGAGAACAATTATTCGCTTCGGATCAAGTACCGGATGGAATGATCACGGGCAGTGACTTTGTAGCTACTGGCTTATTGAGAGCAGCGAAGCAAAGGGGAATAGGGGTGCCGGAAAAAATGTCTCTCATCGGGTTTGATAACCATCCTGTCGGATTGATGACTACTCCTGAACTGACCACATTAACCAATTGCATTCCCGATATGGTCCAGGATGTTATACAATGCCTTACCCGGCGACTAAAGGGCATGCAATATGCTCCGATAACGAAAACCTATAAGACTTCTCTGATCATACGCAATTCTACTTGAAATAAGAGAAGCGAGAAGCGAAAGGTGAAGGAAAAAGGAGAAATAAGGAATAATAAGGAATGATAAGGAAGAATGATGGATGATGAAGTCCTTCTTTTGGATGACGAGGCTCGGCAGGCCAGGCTCATAAACACTGAATATTGATCGTTTTGGACGGATATTTGCCTATGTCGGAGCAGGCAGGGTGTCTATAATAATACCCGATGGGCAGGATGAAACTGCTCAGCCTGAAGAAGAGGTGGAAGGGGGACGGAGTCAAGGCGTTCCATCGGAGGTGGATCATTCTTTTTTATTTTGTAAGCGCATTCAGTCGGATTTGAAGGATATGAACCTATTAGCGTCACCTATTCTGTCTCAAGGAGCGTGAAGGTGGATGAACTCAGAAACAGCAGCGCCGGTACATAAGGGATCGGCTTCAGGTATGCAATCCGGTCGCAGGAAGGCGCGTATGCCACTTGCAGCCAAGGTGCTGTCATCGGCACTCAGCGTGGCTTTGCTCATTGGGGGAACAGCAGGTGCGAGCGGAGCAGAAGCTTCGAATGGGAATGGAGCAACGGAGGCCAGTTTGCAATCACATAAGGGGGGCAGTCACTTGAAAGAGATTCAATTGGAATATCTCGATCGTGGTCTGGTGGCTGCTTCGACATCCGAAGGGGTTTTTCTAAGTTGGAGATTGCTTGGGGACGAGGCCACAGGGTACAGCGACAAAGGGCTGACAGGTACTGACTTCAACGTGTACCGTGATGGCAAGAAGATTGCTACAGTCACGGACAGCACCAACTATGTGGATACATCAGGCCAATCGTCGTCCCGTTATGAAGTGGCAGCGGTGAACAAGAAGGGCAAGGAGAGCAAACGCAGTGCATCCGTCAAACCGTGGGCGAACGGCTATGTGGATATTCCACTGCAAAAACCCGCCGATGGCGTGACGCCTGCGGGAGAAGCTTATACGTATTCTGCCAATGACATGAGTGTTGGGGATGTGGACGGGGATGGACAATATGAGTTTTTCGTCAAATGGGACCCTTCCAACGCCAAGGACGTATCGCAAAAAGGATATACCGGTAAAACCTACATTGATGCTTACACCCTGGACGGACAATTGCTGTACCGAATCGATCTCGGGGTCAATATCCGTGCGGGTGCCCATTATACACAGATGCTGGTTTATGATTTTGACGGGGATGGCAAGGCCGAGATGATGTTCAAGACTGCACCAGGTACGAAGATTATTCAGTATAACAAAAAAGGAAAAGTGACTTCCGAGAAGTACATCACCCTTCCAAAGCAGGATCGCAAAGCCGGATATTCCAACGAAGATGATTACCGCTTAAGTGCTGAAGGTTACTACAATCACGTAGTGGATATGTTCAGGAATTGGCATAAGCATGAAGAGGTTGTGAAGGGGAACTGGCCTGCGACATTGGAAGAGGCTTTTGGAATCGAGAAAAAATATAACTACCCCTTATCTCAGCAGGATGCCGAGAGCCTGGCCGACTACTTCATCGATGTGTACGCGGTACAACGGAGCAACCGAAATGAGCTGCGCAAGTTCGAAGGTTTCATTGTGGATGGACCTGAGTATGTTACGGTATTTGAAGGCAAATCAGGTAAAGAGTTGGAGACCATTCCGTATGAACCCGAGCGTCATGATGACGGTCTGATGTGGGGCGATTATGCCATGGCCCGGATCGAACCGGGGAATCGAGTGGACCGTTTTCTGGCGGGAGTTGCCTATCTGGATGGTAAGAAACCGTCTGCAATCTTTGCACGCGGATATTACACCCGTTCTACGATGGTCGCCTACAACTGGGATGGCAAGAAGCTGAAACGGGAATGGAAAGTGGACAGTGGCTGGACACCGATGAAGAATCCGTTCAATGACGGGCCGCACGGTAGGGATGGCACAGATCCGCAGTATGGTTCCATTACAACTCAGGGTGCGCACTATTTCAGTGTGGCGGATGTGGATGGAGATGGCAAACAGGAGATTATCTATGGTTCCGCTACGATTGATCATGACGGCAGTGTGCTGTATAGCTCAACAGACCTGATGCCCGCCGAGAGTGCTGCACCGGGAACGATTGCCCGTCTGGGGCATGGGGACGCACTTCATGTAGCGGATATCGACCCGGATCGTCCAGGACTGGAGATCTTCATGGTGCATGAAGGCGGTCCGTGGGCTCCATATGGATATTCCTTGCGAGATGCAAAGACAGGGAAAATCATCTATGGCGGGTATACGGGCAAAGATACCGGACGCGGCATGGTGGGTGATGTCGATCCGACTCGTCGTGGGCTGGAGACATGGGCTGTGGGATTGTGGACAGCGAGCGGTGAGAAAATCAGTGATCAGATGCCTGGAACGAATATGAATATCCGTTGGGCTGCCGACATGACTACCCAGATCGTAGACGGTGCCATCGATGTCACGCCTACGATCAAGGATTGGAATCGGGGTACGCTGCTGACCGCAACCGGAACGTTGACCAACAATTATACCAAAGGCACACCTTCTCTCGTAGCGGATATCTTCGGGGATTGGCGTGAAGAGATGCTGGTGAGAACCGAGGACAGCTCAGCGATCCGTATCTACCTGAGTACCGAGAAGACGGACCGCAAGCTGTACACGCTGATGCATGATGCGATGTATCGTGTCGGCATTGCCGGACAGAACAGTGGATACAACCAGCCTTCCTATCCGTCCTTCTACATGGCATCGGATATTGACTGGTCAAAAGTAACGCTGCCGAAGTTCTATACGCCAGGTAAGGGCGGAAAGTAAGCTGACCGGATGAGCAGTAGCAACACAACATAACAACGGATCAGCCTGTAATGTAAAGCAGCGTTGTCAGTTTTAAGAGTTGGCATCGAAGCTCAGAAGCTCTGGAATCCCAATGTGTCTCGGCACATGGAGGTTTCAGAGCTTTTTGCACATTAGGATCTGCGGATAGAGCTTGGCGTGTTCCCAGCGATCCATGTTACGTCATTCTTTTTCATAGTTGGAGTCTAGATGCTCAGTAGATGCGAACGCTTTAATAGTGTAATTTCCTTGATCATGGATCAATGTGGTGATGGAACACTCGGGGATAAGTTGGTTCTGCATAGCTATAAAATCGGAATGCCAGACGTTAAGCTCGTGCTCGGTAAAGGTTTGCACCAGAAAATCAGTAATGAGTCCACCATGTGCGACCACAATAATGTTACTGTTCTCCGGCTCTTCATTAGTCAATTCGGTTAGGAGGGAGGCCAGACGTTCACCAGCCTGTTTTGCCGAGTCACCCACGGGTGGGACGTAATCTGGATCAGATGTACATCGATCCCACATCGCAATGAATTCTTCGAATGACTGATCCGGGCAATCGCCCCAATTGGCGCGTTCCCGCAGGCGGGGATCTTCGGTTATATGGAAATGGGTGTGGCGGGCAATCATGATTGCGGTTTCTTGGGCTCGTTGAAGTGGGCTGGTCAGGATTTTAGTAACGGGAAAGGCGGCTCTGGCAAAATGAAGTGCTGTGGCTTCGGCTTGTAAAGCCCCTTCGGAAGTGAGGGAGACGTCACCGATTCGTCGTTCTTTGAGACCGTGTCTCACCAGATGAAAGGTGGTACTCATGATTGGAAACCTCCTTAATATAGACAGTTATATAACATAATTAGATAATGTACTAATTATATATTTATCTAATTTAATAATGCAAATATGATTTTAACTAAGACAGTTTATATCCAACCTACAGAATTGCTACAATGGAGAAAAGTGAGGATCGATCGTTGTAGGAATGGAGGTATGGACATGAGCATCTCGAAGCCATGGACAGGAAGCCTGTATCAGGAGGCATTACGAACAGAGGACTGCGGGCCGCGTTTCTACGCGTACTATTACAAGCAATGGGACAACTACCGTATGTCCTATCACAATCATGATTCGACGGAGATCATGTACATTATTTCGGGAATGTGCCGGGTAGATGTGCAGATGCCGGATGGGAGTTCGGAGCAAGCCATTTTGAAAAAAGGACAGTTCATTAGCTCGACGCAGATGTCCCGCACCGTTTGCTAGTGGAAGACGGTGTCCCTTGCCGGATGCTCAATGTGGAGTTTGGATTCTCAGGCTCGCACCCCGGACAGCTATCCATCCGTCAGCTCGCGCTGGAAGAGGAAGAAGTCCATACTTTATTGGCTAATGCTTCGCCATATCTGGTACTGCCTGACCCGGAAGAGGTGTATCACATTATGAAAAGTCTGGTGCTGGAACTCGATCAGCGTGGTCTGCTGGAGCAAGGACGATCGACTATGCCGATGAGGATCATTCCACCAGAGGAAAGGTCACATCATCGCGAAGCCCGGAATCTGTCGTCCCCGGAACAGGGAATGCTGGTGCGTACACTGTTCGTCCAGTTGCTGGTTCGTGTTGCACGTCTGCGCGGAGAAATTAGCCGGAGTGCGCCAGATCAGACGGAGCTGTATGTAAAACGAACCATTGAATTCATGCATCACAATATGGATCGCAACATTCAGATGAAGGATATCGCGGCAGCCGTCAATCTGCATCCGGGCTATTTACATCGCATTTTTCGTCAGCACACGCAGCGGACACCTACCGACTACCTGACGATGCTTCGAATAGAGAAGGCCAAGATGCTGCTTCAGCAGACAAATATCCCGATTTCGGAAATCTCTGACTATGTTGGAGTAGGCAGTCGTCAGTATTTTCATATGTTGTTCAAAAAATATACAGGCCGTACGCCGGTTGAATTTCGCTCCTTGATGGAACGACATGTCAGTCAGTACCCGCCGGATGAATGAGTCGAATGCTTTTTAATATAATCGAATACTGGGTTATTGGATTAGGTGTGAAAAAAGTTAGGATTTTTGACAACTCCCTCTCGAAGAGGTCATGATTTTGATAACGCTTCCCCTTTTGCCGTTGGTACAATGATTTCATGAAGAGAGTCATTAACCGAAGCGAAAGATTCGGATTAGGGGAGGACATAGGTATGTCGTTTAAAGTAGCATTTATCGGGGCAGGAAGTATCGGATTTACACGGGGGTTGCTACGGGATTTGCTCACGGTATCTGAGTTTAACAACATCGAAATTGCATTCTGCGATATTAACCAGCACAATCTGGACATGGTGACTGAGCTATGTCAGCGGGATATCCGTGAGAATGGATTGAATATTCAGATTCAGCCGACGACGGATCGTAAAGAAGCGTTGAAAGATGCGAAGTACGTACTGTGTACGATTCGTGTCGGGGGACTGGAAGCATTTGCAACCGATGTGGATATTCCACTGAAATATGGGGTAGATCAATGTGTCGGCGATACGCTGTGTGCAGGCGGCATTATGTATGGACAACGCGGAATCGCCGAGATGCTGGACATCTGTAAAGATATTCGGGAACAGAGTGCACCGGACGTGCTGCTCCTGAACTACTCCAATCCGATGGCGATGCTGACATGGGCCTGCAACAAGTACGGTGGTGTGCGGACGATCGGACTGTGTCATGGCGTACAGCATGGTCATCATCAGATTGCGGAAGCTTTTGGATTGAAAAAGAGTGAAGTGGATATTATCTGTGCAGGCATCAACCATCAGACCTGGTATATTCAGGCGTCTCATGAAGGTAAAGACCTTACAGGTGATCTGCTCGAAGCCTTCGAGAAACATCCGGAGTACAGCTGTACCGAGAAAGTGCGGATCGATATGCTGCGCCGCTTCGGATACTACAGTACGGAATCGAATGGTCACCTGAGTGAATATGTGCCGTGGTACCGCAAACGTCCGGAAGAGATCAACGAATGGATCGACCTGGGCAACTGGATCAACGGAGAGACGGGTGGGTATTTGCGGGTGTGTACCGAGGGGCGCAACTGGTTTGAGACTGATTTTCCAAACTGGATGAAGGATGAACCGATGCAATTTATTCCGGAAAAACGGGGCGAGGAGCACGGTTCGTACATTATTGAAGGGCTGGAGACAGGACGTGTCTATCGTGGGCATTTCAATACCGTTAATCATGGGGTAATCTCCAACCTGCCGAATGATGCGATTATTGAAGCACCGGGATATGTGGATCGCAATGGTATTTCCATGCCGCATGTAGGCGATATGCCACTTGGCCCGGCTGCCGTATGTAATGTGAGTATTTCCGTGCAACGCCTCGCGGTTGAAGCAGCGGTGAACGGAGACGACAAGTTACTTCGTCAGGCGTTCATGATGGACCCGCTCGTGGGTGCCGTATGTAATCCGAAAGAGATCTGGCAAATGGTAGACGAGATGCTGGTTGCCCAGGCACAGTGGTTGCCACAGTACGGAGATGCAATTGCTGCCGCAGAAGCGAGACTTGCTGCTGGCAATCTTATTCCGACGAAGGAATATGAAGGTGCTGCACGTCTCAAGGTGAAAACCGTTGAAGAGATGCAGCAGGATCGCGATGCTGCCAACAAAAATGCGGGAGAGTCCGATAAAGGAAAAGATCGCGAAAAAGTGCAGCAATAGATAAAAATGCGTAACGGCCTCTCCAAAATGGAGGGGCCCTGTTTGTTTTTATTTATTTTCGACACCACGGATCACAAAGGCAAAAGAGGTGTCACCCAAGGAAACCTGCGAATTTTGAGGGGAAGTCCAGCGGGCAAAGGCTCCATAATAATGAGTACCTTTTTCCTGAGCTAACTGAAATGAACCTTCTCGCAATGAGATGGGACGTGCCTCCCCATTCACATATTCGACAAGAGTGAACTCGTCAGGCGGTACATTTGACCCCAGATGAATAGATATATTCTCGCCTACCAACACGGAGACAGGTAATTGACCTTCCAGCAGTTCCATATCACCTGCATAGTCGGCACACATACTTTCCCAGCAATAGTTGCCCTGTATAGCAGGAATAGGAGCGCCACTTTCAGTCTGTATCACTGGTGTAGGCAGTCCCTGATTTTGTTTTAATTCCATGTTGGTTTCCTTTGCATTAGATGTTGAGGGTGAGGCAGTTTTGTTTGCACCATTACTTGGAGTAGGATTACAGCCGGATAATATCAGCATAGTTGAAAGACATACCAATGTGGTCAATGTTCTTATCGTATTGAAGAATTTTATTTTATCCACTTCCCTAATGTTTTCCAGACGAAATACAAGAGAGATTGTTGCTAATGTTGCTCAATGCGATGCATATTTACCATGTGATACATATTACCTTTACAGACATAGTAATATGTCTTATAGTATACGCAGGACGGAAGAAAGTCGGTGAAACTCGCAGATGGATGTGCAAGTGATTAACAGTGATCTGATTCGGGGTAATATTGACCCCATCATTCTGAGTGTACTTATGCCCGCAGATAACTATGGCTACAGCATTATTAAGGAGATCTATCGTAAGAGCGGAGAGCAGTTTGAATTGAAGGAACCTACGCTTTATTCCAGTTTGAAGAGGCTGGAGAAGAGTGCTTATGTGGAGCCCTACTGGGGGGAAGAGACGCAGGGAGGACGACGCAAATATTACCGAATTACAGCGCAGGGTCTCGAAGCCTATAGAGAGCAGGTTCAAGCTTGGCAGGCAGCCAAGGCACTGATTGATTGCATGATTGTCACTGGAGAAAAAGGAGATGAAGACCTATGAGATTGGAAGCTCGCATCACCCGTCATGTGAATCGTTTGTTCGCTCACGCACAAGATACATTAGATAACCGAGAATTAAAAGAAGAGATTCACAGCAATCTCGCTGCGCGGATTGACGATTATATCTCGCAAGGGATGAGTGAAGAGAAGGCGTTCCAGACCGCCATTCAGCATATCGCTGGTATGGATGAAGTGATGAGTGACCATCGAAGGGTACAACGTGTTCCTTACTGGACAGCGTTGTTGCAGTCTGCTCTGATTTATAGCCTCATAGCCTGGATCATTACCATTCCAATGAGAGTGCTGATGCAAGGCTCCGCCATAAACAATCTGCTTATGATCGTGAGTCTCATTGTTGGTGGCACGTATGTATTGTATCTGTTGATCAACAAGACGAACGATCCAGCAACTTCCGTGAAAACCACGGTTATTCGAATCCCTGCCTTAGTGCAGTGGAATCGCAGAATATGGTGGTTGTGGGCGGCATTAATAATCGTACTATGGGGAACGCAGGCAGCGTTGCGATTCGGAAGCAACATCTGGTTTAATCGACCCATTCAGGTGGATGGACCCTACCAGTTTGCTGTGATCGTCATCGCCTTTGCCATCCCATTACTAAGCGTTTTTATTCCTTTGGTAGTGCATCGGGCGTATCGGATCGTTAGTAAGTATGAAGTGAGTGATGCGTTATGAGAATTAGAAACATATGGATTATAACACTTGTTGTGTTGGGCATCATTGGCTTAGTGATTGTTGAGGGTTTCGTTAATCCGAGGATCGAGGCGAAACAGGCTCGGTACGAGGAAGAGCAGCAGAATCCGCTGACGCATGATTTTGCCGCTTTAGCCAAATATCGGAGTCCCTACATGGGTAATAATTCAAACCTTAGTCATCTGAATCAGGCTTTACCTTTACGTGAAAGATTGAATGGTTACCAGCTGTACCCGGAGACGTTCATGGTCCAAGTGAATTATAGCTTGGATACGCGTGAGATGGATGCAGAGGAACTTGAGCGGATACTCGTATATAATGCGGTTGCGAACTTTGTTATGATCGATAATCTTGAGCAGATCGTCTACCAGTTTGAGAATACCAGCCATACCTTACGTCGTGAATCTGCCCAACAATGGACAGGTACGGAATTAAAAGAACTTCAGAACCCGGAGCTATGGAATTCGACTGTACGCGAGAAGCTGGTAGAACCGGCACAAGTGAAAGAGGCTTTTTCACAGATTGTTGACAATTAAGCTGCATGAAATAGAAGGAAATAGGCAAGAGACTCGACTCTTCTCCCATGCTATGTTATTATAAATCTCTGATAACGTGGTAACGAACTAAAGCGTTTGGGTTTTGGTTATAGACATGGAGGGGTTCGAGAGATGAGAAAAAAAGCGATTCTACTATTATTCATCAGTATATGTGTATTGATTGTGGCTGGTTGTTCCAGTTCCGCAAGCAAAGACGATAACACGATTGTTGTAGGAATTGATGACAAGTTTGCTCCAATGGGCTTCCGGGACGAGCAGAATGAAATTGTAGGTTTTGATATTGATTACGCAAGAGCTGCAGCGGAGAAAATGGGTAAAGAAATCACATTCCAGCCGATCGACTGGTCTTCCAAAGAATCAGAGCTGAACAGTGGCCGGATCGACATGATCTGGAACGGGTACACCATTACGGATGAGCGCAAAGAGAAAGTGCTCTTCACGAAGCCGTATCTGGAAAACAGTCAGGTAGCCATTACCTTGGCAGACTCGCCAATCACGAAGTTGGATGAACTCGACGGCAAAAATGTGGGATTGCAGGCACTGTCCTCAGCGGCAGATGCACTGGCAGCAAGTCCTCTGAAGGATAAAGTGAAGGCTTCCGAATTCAAGGATAACGTGCTTGCACTGACGGATCTGAAGACGAAACGTCTGGACGCGGTTATTATTGATGAAGTGGTCGCGAGATATTACATGTCCAAGGAAGAGGGAACATTCAAACTGCTGGATGAATCTCTGGCACCGGAACAATATGGCATTGGTATCAAAAAAGGAAATGAAGAGCTTTTGAATCAGCTGCAAAAAGCGCTTGATGAGCTGAATGCAGACGGAACGGCGGCTAAAATCTCCACCCAATGGTTGGGTGAAGATAAGGTTCTGAAATAGACAGGTTACACACCTGATATATAGTTTGAAACAAAACGGACCCCGTATTCCATGCTGGAGCGATTCATGCCCCAGAGGAATGCGGGGTTAACAGATTAGAGGAGACAAAATAATGAGTTGGGATTATCTATCGACCATTTTAAAACCAATGCTAGAGGGTGCGCAGACCACCATTTTCATGTTCTTGCTCGCGATCGTGTTATCCGTGCCGCTTGGATTTGCGGTCACGCTGGCGATGAGAAGCCAGATTAAACCGCTGGCGTGGATTGCTCATACGTATGTATATGTAATGCGAGGGACACCGCTGCTGCTCCAAATTCTATTCTTCTGCTTCGGTCTCCCGTTGCTTCCGGTGATTGGGGAATACCTGGTGTTTGATCGCTTTGTTGCGGCGGGGATTGCGTTTATCCTGAACTATGCGGCGTACTTCGCTGAAATCTTCAGGGGCGGGCTGCTTTCCATTGATAAGGGACAACATGAGGCGGCGAAGGTACTTGGACTCACGAAGTGGCAGACGATGACCAAAGTCATCATTCCTCAGATGGTTCGTGTGGTATTACCCGCAACGGCCAATGAGTCCATTACGCTCATCAAGGATACGGCACTTCTTTATGCCGTGGCTGTACCTGAGCTGTTGTACTACGCCCAAGCGGCCGTGAATCGGGACTTGCAGTTGATCCCTTTCTTCGTGGCAGCGGTTATGTATCTGCTCATGACACTCGTGCTCACGTTGCTGTTCAAGCTACTTGAGAAGCGGTTTTCATTTGAATAAATTAAATCTGATTAATCAAAGGACTGTCTGCATATGACACATATTATAGAAGTGAATCAATTGAGAAAATCATTCGGTACACTTGATGTACTGAAACAGGTATCCTTTAACGTGGAACCAGGCGAGGTAATTGCTGTAATCGGGCCTTCGGGTTCGGGGAAAAGTACAATGCTGCGCAGCCTGATTCATCTGGAGGATATTTCGGGCGGAACGATTCGCATTCAGAATCAGACGCTGGCGGACAATGGTCGTTATGCTGGTGCCGCGGATATTCGCAAGATTACGGATCGCATGGGTATGGTGTTCCAGCATTTCAACCTGTTCCCGCATCTGACCGTACAAGCTAATCTGGAACTCGCACCGAAGACTTTGAAAAAAGAAAGCTCAAGTGTCATTCGGTACCGTAGTCTGGAATTACTCGGCAAAGTAGGGCTGTCGGACAAGGCCGATGTCTATCCGGCCAATCTGTCCGGTGGACAGAAACAGCGTGTTGCCATCGCTCGGGCACTGATGATGCAGCCGGACATTCTCCTGTTCGATGAGCCGACGTCGGCACTCGATCCGGAGCTGACCGGTGAAGTATTGCGCGTAATCAAGCAGCTGGCACAGGAAAACATGACGATGATGATCGTCACGCATGAGATGAGCTTCGCCCGTGACGTTGCGGATCGTGTATTCTTCATGGATAACGGCGAAATTGCAGAGGCGGGTCCACCAGAACAGATCTTCGGCAATCCGAAACTTGCGCGTACCCGGACATTTTTGCAGCGTGTGGAAGTAGAAGGTTGAACGTAGATGTAGGCAGGTGCGAATGCCAAGCTCACATGAAATCCCTGGGGGATTCGCACCTCAGAATTTGTCGAAAGGGTCATTTTTGTTCCCTTTTGGCAATAAATACTTGAATATTCTGGATGTTGTATATTAAAATGAATACAATAATTAGCTTGATAAACGAAAACACGTAATAAGTATATTTCCATATGCTGCTGTTACGTGTTTTTTCGCTGTCGCACTCCGTATGGAGTGCGTGGATTGAAATCAATTATGAGTGCGGTGGAAAATAGAACTGTTAAAGTCGCACTCCGTATGGAGTGCGTGGATTGAAATAGCTGCGCAGACAAGGAACGAAGCATTTTCTTCACGTCGCACTCCGTATGGAGTGCGTGGATTGAAATTGCGATTTCTAGTAATTCCTCTGGTGTGTAATCCGGTCGCACTCCGTATGGAGTGCGTGGATTGAAATGTGTAGCGATATATAATAAACTCATCCGAAATTGTTGTCGCACTCCGTATGGAGTGCGTGGATTGAAATTTTACAAAACTAATTAGCCTAGCCATAAAAATTGGTCGCACTCCGTATGGAGTGCGTGGATTGAAATTTACTAATAACGAAGTTGTTAAAAAATCAACATCAGTCGCACTCCGTATGGAGTGCGTGGATTGAAATAGCAGAGATCGGGAGGGAAGCCGGAACTGTAGAAGTGTCGCACTCCGTATGGAGTGCGTGGATTGAAATAACTTCTTGGACTAAGACAAAACACTTAGTCTACCGTCGCACTCCGTATGGAGTGCGTGGATTGAAATCGATCTCACACCTTTAACCAATTTACCAGCAATTCGTCGCACTCCGTATGGAGTGCGTGGATTGAAATTCATCTGCAACGATCATAACTTCTCTACACGGTTGGGTCGCACTCCGTATGGAGTGCGTGGATTGAAATATCAATTTTGACCCAATTCCCTCTCGCTGGCGTGTGTCGCACTCCGTATGGAGTGCGTGGATTGAAATAGCAGCTTGATAGCCCGACCGATTAGTTTATCCCAGTCGCACTCCGTATGGAGTGCGTGGATTGAAATGATGAACATATCCAATAAAATTTCGTCACTGCCGGGTCGCACTCCGTATGGAGTGCGTGGATTGAAATTTCACAAAGCTGAAACGATTGCTTGAGATGGAGTCGCACTCCGTATGGAGTGCGTGGATTGAAATTACGTAATCAAAAATACGAAGATGGATGCCATCCTGGTCGCACTCCGTATGGAGTGCGTGGATTGAAATACGACATGGGGGCCTTTAACTGTTGATGGATATCGTCGCACTCCGTATGGAGTGCGTGGATTGAAATTTATTTGGGAGGGATACGAATGTCAGGGAGACTAGTCGCACTCCGTATGGAGTGCGTGGATTGAAATACAACGTAGTCAATGCCAGTTAGTTCGCGGATCGTAGTCGCACTCCGTATGGAGTGCGTGGATTGAAATATCCACATCCGAGAAAAAGTTTAGTTGAATGATTTGTCGCACTCCGTATGGAGTGCGTGGATTGAAATAATCCATCAAACTGTTGAGCCAGATTTTTGTATTGAGTCGCACTCCGTATGGAGTGCGTGGATTGAAATACGAAATACCCGGTTAAAGGGGTATCCGAAATCATTGTCGCACTCCGTATGGAGTGCGTGGATTGAAATCGTATCCGATGCCGATATCGATCGGGGCTTGCAGGTCGCACTCCGTATGGAGTGCGTGGATTGAAATCGTCATCTAACGCGGCTACTAGCGCCTTGAGCCAGCGTCGCACTCCGTATGGAGTGCGTGGATTGAAATCCAGCGGGAACCGGATTTATAGAATCTTTTAACCGTCGCACTCCGTATGGAGTGCGTGGATTGAAATACCAATAACTGCTCTTGCTGCGCCAACCATGCCTCCCGTCGCACTCCGTATGGAGTGCGTGGATTGAAATCGGACCGTCAGTAACCCGCGCATAATCTCCGACTTGTCGCACTCCGTATGGAGTGCGTGGATTGAAATATCTATATCGCTCCCAAATGTTTTAGTCTTGAATCGTCGCACTCCGTATGGAGTGCGTGGATTGAAATTGACAACGGCTTACGGGTGTAGTGAAGATACGGGAGTCGCACTCCGTATGGAGTGCGTGGATTGAAATCTCCCCAGGTAGGTTAACTGTCGCCCAATGCGTTAGTCGCACTCCGTATGGAGTGCGTGGATTGAAATAGTTGACGTGATCTTTAACGCTAAATACGCAGCATGTCGCACTCCGTATGGAGTGCGTGGATTGAAATTTATCCGTGTTCACCATCGTGATATGCGCCAGTGCGTCGCACTCCGTATGGAGTGCGTGGATTGAAATAACATCAAATGTATATCAGTACGTCCAGTATGTCGTCGCACTCCGTATGGAGTGCGTGGATAGAAATCGGTAGCAACCGGACATTGCGGAACGTATCTCGGCGTCGCACTCCGTTTGGAATGTGTGGATTGAAATAATGAGGGAGACTTTTTTGCATCGTAAGAGGACAAAGTATTCAGTTGGGATGCTTGTCCAGGGGATTAACGAGTTGTGAGTTAGGAGGAAAAAATGGAATCGGATTACAGAATGGATGTAAATCCCAATCCACTGACTATTCATCTTTGAGAAGGTGTGGTCATTTGAATCAGGACACATACCCGTCAAACAGCCACACGCCATCCGCTGAACGTACAAAAGAGAACTCATACGCAATATTCCCCTCGGAACCCTCGGTGTTGATCAGTTGGGCGATGAACAGCATGAAATGTTCTGAATCTTTTTGGTTATAACCCCTGAACTCGAATTCATCCCAATGGATTCCTTTAAGAAAAGCAACTTCATAGGAAGGGGATTCTCCATGTGTAATCGTGAGCGTGTCGCCGGATTTGGGTATCTGTACGCTGGAAGTGGATACGGACTCAATATAAGCAAGATCCCCAGACTCCATGGCAGCCATCAGCCTGAATGTCAGGTTGAGGGTTTCCCGCAGATTATTCCGCATCTCCTCACTATGCGCATTCTCCTGAAGCTGTGTGATCTGTTCCTGAAGTTGGGCGTTCTCCTCATGCAGTTCTTGGATAGTCTGAATATCTTCCATATCGCGCACGATCGGCTTCAAAGTCTCGACAGACGTATCTGTTTCTGTGCATCCTGCCATTATACAGCTTGCTGTTAAAAGTAAGGTCGCAAATTTATACATTATACCCCTCCTTATCCTTAAAATAGAATATTATGCTAACAATGATTCGTCATGTTACAGCTCATCTTAAAGGAGCATCTTACGGATTTCTTTATGGACGTCATGAAATAAACGAGCTTAAATCTGAGATTAACATAAAATGGAACATAATTCCCCTCATAATCGATTATAATGATAATACTTAATAAACAGGGAGGATTTACCTTGGAACATCGCGAAAATGATGTGGATCGTTATTATAACGACACATTGCCACCACCGCCTTATGTAGTACCAAAGACCAATAGCAAGTCGATTGTATCACTAGTTTTGGGGATTCTGTCCGTCACCATTCCTTACGTGGGAATTTTAATCGGAATCGTCGCGATTATATTTGCATCTTTAGCCTTCAAAGAGATCAGAATTCGCATGGAGCAAGGGAAAGGGTTAGCGATTGCTGGTCTAGTTTGTGGAATCATCGGTACAGCGATATATGTATTACTTATTGCGTTAGTGCTATTGTTTACTTTCGCTGTCTCAAGCTCTGATATGTACTCTACATACTAGGAATATAAAGTTAGCAAACTTAGATGTATCTTAAACTAAAAAAGCAAAGGCATACCTGCCAACACCTCCTGTTGTCCAGAAGAGTGTGGAGCTTAGGTACACGCCTTTGCTTTTTATTTTACTATTTTATAGGTGAAGTGCGACTTCACTGCTTACGTTTTCGTTCTCTGTGGTGCGGTGCATCAGGAAATACGTTAAGGTTCCTCCCAAGCCAATCACTGCAAAGATGCACAGAATTCCGATCTGATCCCAGGTTACACCGAACTGACCACTTGATATAACGGCTTTATACCCGGTTACCGAATAGGTCATGGGCAGCCATGGATTAAACACTTTCAACCAATTCGGAATAAGTTCCAACGGGAATGTCCCGGCACTGGTTGTCAGTTGGAAGATTAACATGAGAATCGCCAGGAAGCGTCCGGGATTCTCTAGCCAAGTAACCAAAGCCTGAATGATGTACATAAAGCTCAAACTGGTAACAAAGCTGAACAAGAGGAATAACGGAATGCTTTGAACCTTCAGACCCAAGACAGACAACACGAGCCAGGAAGCGAGCAGGGACTGAACAGCACTCATAATCGTAAAAGCCAGTGTTCTGCTCACAAAACGATTCCAGCTACTCGCATCGGTAACCGTACTGCCGCGTGTGGGTACAACTAGCGTTGCAATCAATGCGCCGACAAACAGCCCGAGTGACAGGAAGTATGGCGAGAATCCTGTACCATAGTTAGGTACCTCATTATATTTATGCTCATCGACCTGAACAGGCTCTGCATACATCTTCACAAGTTCATCCGTCTTTTTCACACTGCCCGTTTCATCGGCCGCTTCATTAAGCTTGGTGGCAAGTTCACCAGAGCCGTCGGTTAACTTGGCAGTGCCTTCTTGTAAGGTTCCTGCACCATCATCCAGCTTGCGGGAACCATCGGCAATGGTTGTGATCCCATCTGCAAGCTGGTTCATGCCAGAAGCCAGTTGACCTACGCCAGTATTTAGCTGACTCGAACCTTCTGCAAGTTTGGCTCCTCCAGCTGCTGCTTCGGCCAACTTGGAGTTGAATTGTTGCAGGCCCGTTGCAAGCTGCTCATGTCCGGTCGACAATTGTGTTGCTCCTTGTAAAAGCTGCTGTTCACCCTGCACTAGCTGACTGCTGCCTTGATGCAGTTGCTGTTGTGCAGCCTGTAGGTTTTTGCTGCCTTCCACTAATTGCTGTCCGCCTTGATAGACCTGCTCGCTGCCAGCAGCAACGGCCTGACTTGCTGCGAGCAATTGCTGGACAGCAGGGCTCTCGGCAAGCTCAGGACTCGCTTCGGCTAATTGAGCAAGACCTTGCGCAACGGCCTTTGCACCTTCACTTACTTTGCTGCTACCTTCCACTGAGGTTTGCAATCCGGCTACCAGCTTCGCGCTTCCTTGTTTGGAAGCCGCCAGTCCAGCATCCAACTTAGCCGCGCCTTCTTGAGCGGATTGAATGCCTGCCTGTAACTGTTTGCCACCCGCTTCAGCCTGCAATGCACCGTTACCCAGCTTCGTGCCTGCTGCCACCAATTGGGACAATCCATCCGACAGGGAGCTGGCTCCTGCATGAAGCGTACCGATTCCTTGTGCCAAGGTAGCTGTGCCCTCTTTTAACGGTGCCACACCTGTTTCCAGTTTGTCGGTTCCATCTGCCAGTTTGGACAGGTTCTTTTTCAATGTAGAAGCACCGTCATCCAGCTTGGTTGCGCCCTCGTTGATCTTGCCAGCACCAGCTCCGGCATCCGATAAACCGCTGGAGATCTTCTCCACCTGATCCAGTAACGTTTCCGTATAGGATTCAGTTACTTTGGCGGAGACCTTGGATTTGATCTGTTTGACCGCAGTCCCACCAATCTGACCCGCGAGGAAGTTGTATCCTTCATTGGGCTCATAGATCAGCTCAGCTGGTTGCGGGTGATCATCCATCAGGGTTGTGGCTTTTGCTGAAAAATCCTCTGGGATCACGATGGTCATGTAATACGTGTCGTCTTCCATGCCTTGCTCTGCTTGTTCCCGTGTCACGAATTGCCAGTCGAAATCGTTATTTTTTTTCAATTCATCGACCAGATTCTGACCGACTTCTAGCGATTTGTCGTTGTAGGTTGCTCCCTGATCTGTGTTGACCACGGCCACAGGTAATTCATTCATTTTGCCGTACGGGTCCCAGAATGCATTGAGGAACAGACCGCTATACAGCACCGGAATGAACAGCACAACGAGAATCGGAATAAATACTTTGGGTTTCTTAAAGGCGGACTTCAAATCTTGCCCAAATACAGTTAATGATTTCATCATGTTCTCTCCCCATTATCACGCTACTCCGTTATCTATCTATCTCTAATTTTAAAAGGATTCAGCCGCACATCTTCCTCTATGTTGGGGATAATCCACTCTTGAGAAAGAGGCCTGCGAAAGCCTTAATCTGATCCTTGTGTAGCGTAGGATGCGCTTTGTTCCAATCCGAGGTTAACGTGACATAGAGTTTCAGCAGGACAAAAGACACCAGCTTAGGATCATCCTCTCGAATCTGCTGCAATTCCATTGCTCGCTGAACCTGACGCTCCAGATATTCGAGAATTGCTGTCTCTACTTTCTGTAGACCTTCTTTGGCCTGTGGTGTGCCGAACTCGTTCACTTCCTGGAACAGTTTGATTAACAGCTCATGCTCCTCCCTATACTCCAGCAGAGAGTCCATGCTAAGGTGTACGTTGTCCAGAAACGAATTCTCTTCCTTCACCGTTTGTTCCGTAATTTGTTTCATATCGGTAATGATCGAGTGGAGAATCTCGTCGAACAGTTCTTCCTTGTTTTCGAAAAAAGTATAAATTGTTCCCTTGCCTACATTGGCAAGTCGGGCAACCTGCTCCATGGTTGTTGCTTTATAGCCAAACAGCGCGAACGATTTCTCCGCCGAGTCAATGACCTGTTGCCTTCGATCAATGGTTCTCATGGTATATGCACCTCCTTGTTGTCTGAATGAGTAAAAGGTGTATCTGGGATTGACCGAATTACACATCCAGTCAATTGGTCGTTTATAACTGTAGCACTTAAACAGGGAAAGTGGATGTGATCTTCGTCATGGTGTGGATGGGGGATGAAGAAGGTTATTAGAGGAATCCGGGTATGTGACTCAGGCAGGTGCGAATGTGATGCTCACATGAAAACCCTGGTGGATTCGCACCTCAGATGTTGTCGAAAAGGGGTATTTTATTGCCTTTTGGCATAACGTAGACAGGAATAGATTGAATTATGATATAGAAAGTCATAGAATAATAGTGAAAAAACGTATTTGTGGTAGATAAAATTGTTAAGATACGTGTTTTTTCGCTGTCGCACTCCGTATGGAGTGCGTGGATTGAAATCGCTATGGGTGCTATGTCTGCTTTTTCGTCTTCTTGGTCGCACTCCGTATGGAGTGCGTGGATTGAAATGATCTATGTATATACATAGATAAATGCCCAAATAAGTCGCACTCCGTATGGAGTGCGTGGATTGAAATTGAAAAGCATTTGGGGCAAAGTTCCACGGATTCAAGTCGCACTCCGTATGGAGTGCGTGGATTGAAATGAGGTCACAATCTGAAGCTGCCCACACAATCTGGTGTCGCACTCCGTATGGAGTGCGTGGATTGAAATTATCACCCCTGTTAGATCCGGCAATAGAGTTTCTGTCGCACTCCGTATGGAGTGCGTGGATTGAAATACCGATAACCATACGTTTGTGATCTAGGATCTTCGTCGCACTCCGTATGGAGTGCGTGGATTGAAATTTCGTCCTCCCCACCCGCGCTAATCGTAGTGTTACGTCGCACTCCGTATGGAGTGCGTGGATTGAAATAAAATAAGCAACGAAAGGCATGGTGTCGATTCGAGGTCGCACTCCGTATGGAGTGCGTGGATTGAAATATCTGCCCAATGGTGACAGCTCTGACCGTCAGAACGTCGCACTCCGTATGGAGTGCGTGGATTGAAATATGTCGGTAGCAGGAACCGCCGTGACTCCCGACGTCGCACTCCGTATGGAGTGCGTGGATTGAAATTGGACGAATCTGGGACGTGTAGAGGGCGTTTGATAGTCGCACTCCGTATGGAGTGCGTGGATTGAAATGGCTATGAAATCAACGAATCCATTAAATCAGTGGAGTCGCACTTCGTATGGAGTGCGTGGATTGAAATCCGACTCAGGGGTATAGGTAGTGCGGAAGATCAATGTCGCACTCGTATGGAATGCAGATCGAATCCCAAAAAAGTCTTACCTTTATTATGCTAAGCATGAATAAGTGGGTAAGACTTTTTCATTTCAGAGAATTAAAAAATTAGATAATAATTCCTAAAACTGAAATGTCGTATTAAATGCAGCTTATTTTAAGTTGTTTTGTTAAACAATGGTTTGACCTATGGTAGAAAAATCAATATAATGTTATTAATTGTAAAAAAAAGGAGAGAGGGTATGTCGAGGTATTATGATGGATACGGATTAGACTCGACTGTGACACTACTCAGAATGGCTTATAGCTTGAATAACTGGAGTGAAATAATTAGACTAGGCGAAACGTTATATGAGGAGTCCATTAGAATTTATAATTTAAATATGTTACTTGGAGATACACACATCGTAGAAATACATACAGATCGTGTGCTTGTTTATTATATGGGTTATGCTCTGTTGATGCAGGGAATAGCTTATCAAAAGTTATTGGAGTTTGGTAAGGCAAGGGAATGTATTGAAAGTTATGGCGAATTTAAATGGTTAAGAATCACAGATGAAGAATCGATAGATGAAGTTAAATATTATGCAGAGATCTCTAAAGTTAATTTGATGGTATTGGATTTATTGGAAGGCAAAACAGAGGTTTTAGATGAATATTTATCATTTATACTGCAAAGTAAGGACGAGTTGATTTCTGGGCTCTTAACGCTACTTGAAGCCAATCGGTTAAGCGGATTACCTATAAAAAAATTAGAAAGTATATTTGAAGAAAATATACAGGTCATTGACTGGAAGAACATTTCAGATATAGATGCCTCATATTATCTAAAATTCAGCTACGAACTGGCGATGTATTATGGACGGATTGGAAGAAATGCCCAGGCTGTAAGCGTATTATTAAATTGTACTGTAAGTCATACTTAATAAAATTATATGTTGGGCTAGGTTGGATAAGAGCCTCTATAATGGGAATAAATGACGTAGCCGCGTTGCATTTTACCTTGTAGGTTTGACGATAAAAAAATGATGTTTCTTGATTAGCTGTCCCAGTCTTGGAGGGGTGGCTTTTTTGTCCAAGCAAGACCAATAATGATTATTCTCAACTAAATCTGAGTAAACATCTAATGATATGCCGTTGCACTTCGTATGGAGTATGTGGATTGATAATGCGGACGGTGCCGGAGCCAGCACGTAGATTGAACTGGTCAGACTTTATAGTACATAGATTGAGCGGAAATTGGAAAATATGCAAGGGGGGGGGGGACTGTATACGTTTAAATTGGAGGACACAATGGATATACCTGAACGTGGTACCGTGCTTATATGCAGTGCTATAGGTTTAGAGTTCCAATTATATTCCTTGAAAAAATTAGTGGGTTCAACAATTCTGGTACATAGTATAGATGGACCATCTATTGAGTGCGAAGTGATAGATGTGAGCTTGTCTTTTTCGATTACTGAACGCCCGATTGTGGGGATTAATATCAGAGGAAAATTGAACCTTAATAGAATTAAGAGAGGCTCTTTTATTCAAAAGTTATAAAAAATGATGATATATGTTCTAAATCGGGATAATATGAATTACCGTTATTCAAAAAGTAATTATGGGAACTTGTGTAGCATGAACATCAAATTATCTTATTGGAAAGGAGCATCGGTTGTGATTTTAAATATCGTAGATCAAAGTGAAATGTAGGCAAGTTTCTCTCTATAAAATAAATCCGCAAAAACAAAACTCCCTTTTTCAAATTCACTAAAAAAGTATAGTCTCTCGCATCGTATAGATTGGAGATATCCACTTAAATTTACTCCTCTATAAATTCAACAACTTCTTCAATACGACATTGTAGGTCTTCGCAAATACGAGCAATCACACTTAGCGCAACAAACTCTCCATTAGACATTTTGGCTAGAGTAGAAGGTGAAATACCTAGTTGAGTACGCAGGTAAGTTTTAGTCTTGTCCTTTTTAATTAGGGTTATCTCCATTGGTTTATAGCTAGGTTTTAATGCCATCATTAACCTCCAAGAAAAAGTGTATATATACGTGTATTTTATTGAATATGGACTATAAATACAAGATGTCGTACTTTTTGTATAAATTATTATTGAATAAAAATTTAACTTGTTGTACTATATGTATAATAAATCGAACTTTTAGTTCGTTAAAAAGCATTTTATTTATTTTTGTAATATGGAGGCGATATCTCAGAATGAAGGATTACTATGCATGAAAAAAGATTTTTGATTTAAGTAGATATATTAGAAAATTGTGAGGCTGTGCGGAACAAACATCTAATTATACTAATCTAGTAAGTTACAGAAATATGAGATTTTGATAATGATCTAATGAAAAGAGGTGTTCCTGAGTATGTCAGATCGTATTGAATTAGCTTCTGTAGTGATAGGTTCTTTTGATGACGTTCAGGATTTTTATATTTACCAAGGATATGTTATGAATGAGAGTTATATCTTTTTCCTTGACGAAGGTACGCTATGGCTGCGGCATGTACACAAAGTTGCTCACGTAGATCACTTATATATTAATGGAGATACCGGAGGAATAATTCTCGCTGAGCACCCCCAAGGAAATGTAAAAAAACTGATAGAGTCAATCGTGGATAGATTGTGCGGAATGGATGCTTTGACATTTCTCACGGATGTCTTATTGTGGACTCCAGAACGTGTTGATATGAACTTGAAGCTTGATCGTTTTCAATAAAAAAACTGATATTATATTATGATACGATGGTCCTAGTAGCATTATAGAATGAGATCAAATACATTGAATATTTTTTTGTTCTTTTGATGTTGAACTATGAAAATAAATTACTAAAGTAACAAAGATTAGACCTGTAAAAAGCGTTATTTAATGGTGCGAATGTTAAGCTCACATAAAATCTCTAGGAGATTCGCACCTCGAAAATTGTCGATTAAGCTATTATTGTCCCCTTTTGGCAACGTCATTCTTGAATTAACTGGATTATTTGTATTAAGATGAATTTATTATTATTTACTAAATGACAGACGTTAAAAGCATCTTTTTTGAAACGATTATACGTTATCTATTGCTGTCGGACTCTACATGAGTGCGTGGAATGAAATTAAAGGGACTCATGTGGTATTTTGAACAGGTATTAGTCGCACTCTTTACGGAGTATGTGATTAAAACTGCATTCATGTTGTACTCCTGTTGTACACGAAGTATGAATAAAAAACGTAGCCGTCAAGATCGAAGTTGCACTCTTTAAAAGGAGTGCATTTTTTTATTTTAATTATCAAAAAAGGAAGAAATATGTGGATTTTTAGCAGGTATTTCGAATAGATCTATAGAAGTTTGAAGATAGGAAATTATGCGGGTAGTTACATTTTTTGTGTGACATAAGAACTATATTGGTGATTGGGGGTAGATGGTTGAAATATATAGCTCATATACGAGAAAGTGATCTTGAAAATCAGTGGGTCGAAGCGCATTTACTTGGGGTACAAAAGTTATCTGAAACTTTCGGAAACAAACTGAAGATCCGTCATATTACTGGTCTTGCTGGTATGTTGCACGATATGGGTAAATTTACGACAGCTTTTTTGGAATATATTATTGAAGCAGTACATCATCCTGAGATTTCTCGAAAGGCTAAAAAAATCGATCATTCTACAGCAGGTGGCAGGCTACTGTATCATTTTTTTCACACAGGGAAAATTGAACGAGAAAAAGGGATGTTGGCTGAAATTGTAGGAAACGCAATTATTTCTCATCATTCTTATCTGCACGATTATATGGACCCTGATTTGAAGTCGCCGTATCTATACAGAGTCAGAGATAAGCAAGATGTTATCGATTTTGATAAAAGTGTACAACTATTTTTTGAATCTGTAATGAGCGAAGATGAGTTTCAACAATATGTGAATCAGGCAGTTAGTGAACTGATGCAGTTTTTAGATATTCCTTCTACGTTTACTAGAGAAAAGAAATGCATGTTTCTTACGAAGTTCGTATTTAGTGCATTGATTGATGCAGATCGCACAGATACCAGACGTTTTGAAGAAGGAATTACAGATGAAGATGAAAAGACGCCTTGTACTAAAAGACTTTTTCAAACCTATTATGATAGGTTGATGGCAGAGATCAATCATTTGGCCAACATGGGAAGAGAATCAAGATCAGATATTAATCAGCTAAGACAGGAAATGTCGGAACAATGCGACCAATTTGCGAGAAGATCGACTGGTATCTACACGTTGTCTATTCCTACTGGCGGAGGAAAAACGCTGGCGAGTCTCCGGTACGCTTTAAAGCACGCTCTTGATTCTGGAAAAAAACGCATTATCTATGTGTTGCCATACACAACAATTATAGAACAAAACGCAACAGAGGTACGAAGAATATTAGAGGATGATGCGCACATTTTGGAGCACCATTCAAATGTCATTGAGGACGACCAAGATGATGAGACAGATGAAACAGAAGAAGGAACTAAGAATGTCCGTCAGAAGTTGAAGCTTGCGAAGGATAATTGGGACTCACCGATTATTTTTACAACCATGGTACAGTTTTTGAACGTGATCTATGCCAAAGGTAGTAGAAATATCCGAAGAATGCACAATCTTTGTGAAGCTGTCATTATTTTTGACGAAGTGCAGAAAGTTCCTGTGTCTTGTGTTTCCCTATTTAATGAAGCTCTGAATTTTCTGAAAGACTATGGACAGTCCACTATGGTTTTATGTACGGCGACTCAACCCGCTTTGGACTTTGTCGAGCATCGTCTGCATATTAGCCCTGACGCGGAAATGATCCAAAACTTGAAGCAGGTCATTACCTCATTCAAAAGGGTTGAGATCAAGGATGAAGCCACACAGAAGTCCTATTCGAATGAGTCCTTGACGGATTTTATACAGGTGAAACTAGCTGACAAACGAAACATGATGGTTGTTTTAAACACTAAATCGGTGGTCAAGGATTTGTATCAGCGATTGAGCTCAACACTTGATATACCTGTTTACCATTTAAGTACATCAATGTGCGCTTCTCATCTTAAGGAGATTTTGGACGAGATTAGGGATCTTCTTGATAGGAAAGAAAGATTGGTTTGTGTAAGCACACCTCTAATAGAGGCAGGGGTAGATATCAGTTTTCAATGTGTCATCCGTTCTTTGTCCGGGCTGGATTCTATTGCGCAAGCGGCAGGAAGGTGCAACAGAAACGGCGAGGAAGAGATTCAGCAGGTTTACGTGATTGATCATGCACAAGAAGATCTGAAACATTTGCATGAGGTCAGGAAGGGAAAGGAAATCACGAAGCAGATGCTCATAGATATGCGTCTAGACTCCAATGCTCATGGTGGTCATCTTCTGTCGCTTCAAGCAATGCGTTTCTATTTTCAACGTTTCTATCTGGATGTAAGTACGTCGCTGAATTTTAACGTCGCTACATTAAATGTAACGATGACAGACTTATTGTTTGCAGGATATGAGAAAAACCGTTATTACCAGAGTTATTTTGAAAATATAAAGCAAAGTCCACCATTATTTCTCGTTAATAGTTATCGAACCGCTGCTGAGCATTTTCATGTTATTGAAAATAAAACTATTTCCGTAATTGTACCTTATGGGGAGGGCAAGAATATTATTGCCCAACTAAATGGTGCTGAACGCATTGAAGATTTCAGCAGATTGATGCGCGCAGCGCAACAGTATACCGTTAATCTTTTCCCCTATGAAATTAGGGAACTAGATGTTAACAAAGGTCTGGATATATGCCTGGATGGGCAAATGAAGGTTCTGAAAGACGGAGCTTACAACGAAGAATATGGGGTCGATCTGGAAAACGATAGCTGGACTGGAGGCTACTATTTTTAAAATAAGAAAAACCTACCTAGTATTTTCAGATAGGTTCTCACACCATACACTATATTTTTCAATCCACGCCCGTGTAAAACTAGACGACAAAAACTTAAGATAGTATATCATGCTTTTTTATATATGATTTTCGTTCATATAATGTATAGTGAATTTTATTTACATTTTTTTGATTTGGGTTTATGATGAATTCCAGAAATATATTCCATTATTGGAAAGGGGGTGAGTGTGTATGGTTCGAAATTCAGTTGAGTTCTCCGTATATGGGGATTATGCGCTTTTTACTGACCCATTGACCAAACTGGGTGGGGAAAAACTGAGCTATCAGATTCCTACCTATCAGGCTCTTAAAGGCATTGCGGAAAGTATATATTGGAAACCGACAATTTTGATGTATATAGATGCCGTCCGTATTATGAATCCAATTAGAATGGAATCTAAGGGGATTCGGCCTATTGATTATGGAGGAGGCAACACGCTTGCTAATTACACTTATCTAAAAGATGTTAAGTATCAGGTAAGGGCCTATTTTGAATTTAACCTGAACCGGCCAGATATGGCTTTTGATCGTAATGAAAGCAAACACCATAATATATTTAAAAGATGCGTTCGGGCTGGAGGACGTAGAGATATCTTCCTTGGTACAAGGGAATGTCAGGGGTACGTTGAACCTTGTGTTTTTGGGGAAGATGATAGTTTTTATAAAAACTACGGAGACATTCATTTTGGCACGATGGTACATGGTATCAATTATCCGGACGAGACTGGCAGGGATCAGATGGAGGTTCGACTATGGGAGCCCGAAATGAAAAATGGAGTTATAAAGTTCAAGAAGCCAGAGGAATGTGAAAAGGTTCGTAGTATTTCGGAGATGCAGCCTAAACGGTTTGATAATAGCAACGTAGAATCAGCAGAACAATTGTTGAATAGTTGGGGAGAGGAGGTAGAACGATGAGTTGGTTGTTCAACCTGTATGAAACCTATGAGTCTAACATAGGCAGGGTAGGAGAAGTAGAAATGAGAAATGAAAGAGAGTTTACTCTACTACCTGTCTCACATACAACCCAAAATGCACATATTGAAGTGCTTGTTACGGAGGAAGGTACATTTCATTCCGCCAGAGTCATTGACAAAGGCGATACAAGCACGTTGATTCCCTGTACAGAGAAATCTGCCAGTAGAGCGGGTTCGGCGATTGCCCCCTACCCGTTACACGACAAATTAAGCTATGTGGCGGGGGACTTTGTGACATTTGGCGGTAAGATCAAAGGAGAAGAGGCTTTTGAAACCTACATACATGAACTACGGAATTGGGCTGAATCTCCTCATGCACATCCTAAAGTAATTAGTATTTATCGTTATCTCAGCAAAAGAGCATTAATTCATGATTTGGTTAATTACAATAACACCTTGGTCGTGGACGAGAACAATCGTTTGATTGAGAAGTGGGACAACAAGTATGAAGGGCGATATCCTGTGAAACCACCTATTTTCGGAATAATAGCAGGAGATCAGACCAGTGCTTTTGTAAGGTTTAACGTTTATTCGCCTGTTAGCCCCTTAACTGCTGTTTGGAAGGATCGGGAAGTATATAGTTCTTTTATTGATTATTATGGAAAAAAGTTAGGCGATGAAGATTATTGTTACGTAACAGGGAAGATCCTCCCTGGTACAGAACGTCATGCCAATAAAATTCGTAATTCCGCGGACAAAGCCAAATTAATTTCGTCAAATGATACCAGTGGTTTTACTTTTCGTGGGCGTTTTATTCATAGCAGGGATGCGGCAAGTATCAGCTACGAGGCATCTCAAAAATCTCATAATGCATTGAAATGGTTGATTAACCGTCAAGGTAAACCGATTGATGATCGGGTATTTCTTGCATGGGGCAACGATTCACTTTATATACCTGACCCAATGGAAGACTCCTTCGCTCTTGATCCAGAAGTGATGCCAACTGTAGTGCTAAAATCAAACACCAATCAAGCGTGGGCGAACGAATTTGGTAAGGCGTTGCACGGAGTTAAAAATCAACTAACAGATGGGAAAGCTGCGCAGTCCCAGTCCGATGTAAATATCATGGTGCTGGATTCGGCCACAACGGGGAGAATGGCGGTTCTATACTTTCGCAATATGGATAAGGACCTTTATCTGGACAAGCTCACTCATTGGCATATGGCTTGCGCTTGGTTGCATCGATATCGGAAAAATGATCAAAATGACTACGTTGTCTTTTATGGGGCACCTGCACCAAGGGATATTGCCTTTGCTGCTCATGGTCCTCGTGCAGGAGATAAAGTGATTAAGAGTCTTATGGAACGTATGCTTCCGTGTATTATTGATGGTGCAAAGATTCCGCAGGACATCATCTCAAGTGTCACCAACAGGGCTTCCAACCCTGTCGCTCTGGAAGCTTGGGAGTGGGAGAAAACGTTGAGTATTGCTTGCGCGTTAATCAAAAAACATTTGAGCGAAAGACAGGAGGAAATGGAATTGGCACTCGATGAACATAATGATGATCGGAGTTATCTATTTGGGCGTATGCTGGCGGTGGCGGATGTGCTTGAACGGCGCGCTTTAGGGGAAGAGAAGCGGGCGACCAATGCAATACGTTATATGAATGCATTTTCCAGACATCCGGAGCGGACATGGACGACGATTCAACAGGCAATACAACCCTATCAGACTAGATTGGGCAGAGAGGCTACGTATTGGACGAAGATTATTGATGAAATTGGTTTTAGATTTAAATACGAAGATTTTAATAATATACCGTTGTCAGGAAAATATTTGCTTGGATTTTATAGTCAAAGACATGCGCTCTATCAAAGTAAAAAGAAAGATAATTCCAGTGAGAACAAAGAAAATAATAACTAAGGAGTGAGTAGAATGAGTTTGGATCATAAAATTGATTTTGCTGTTGTATTATCAGTTCACAATGCCAACCCGAATGGTGATCCGCTAAATGGAAATCGCCCAAGACAAAACTATGATGGTTATGGTGAAATATCGGATGTCGCGCTGAAGCGTAAAATCAGAAATCGTCTTCAGGATATGGGAGAGTCGATCTTCGTTCAATCTAATGACCGTAAAGTGGATGCTTACGGCAGTTTGCGGGAGCGAGCCGACGCTAATACGAATCTTAATAAAATAATGAAGACAAAGAATCTATCTAGTGAAGAGTTTGCTAAAATTGCTTGTGAGGAATGGATTGATGTGCGCAGTTTCGGTCAAGTTTTTGCCTTTAAGGGAGCAGGGAGCGGTGGGGGTGTCTCTGTTGGTGTACGTGGTCCAGTCTCAATACATACAGCTCGAAGTATCGAACCTATCGACATCACAAGTATGCAAATAACCAAAAGCGTAAGCTCGGAACCTGGCAAAGAACGGGGCTCGGATACAATGGGGATGAAGCATCGCGTTGACTTTGGCGTATATGTTTTCAAGGGAAGTATCAATACGCAATTGGCGGAAAAGACTGGCTTCACCAATGATGATGCTGTAAGAATTAAACAGTCACTTATAACTCTTTTCGAAAATGACCTATCTTCGGCCAGACCAGAAGGTAGCATGGAGATTCATAAGGTGTACTGGTGGGAACACAAATCAAAGCTTGGTCAATATTCTTCTGCAAAGGTGCATCGTTCTTTGGTAATTAAGGAAAATCCCGATGCAACAGAAGAGGAAAAAAATACACATGCTCGGTACACATACACTCTAGAACAACTTGATGGATTAGAAGTCCAAGAATATGAAGGACTATAACGAAGAGGATTATCTGCTGCTTTCGGGGATTCAGCATTTTAACTTTTGCAGGAGACAGTGGGCATTAATTCATATCGAACAGCAGTGGGAAGACAACGTGCGTACCATTGAGGGAGATCATTTGCATCGAAAGGCAGATCAACCAGCGCTTCGTGAGAAACGGGGCGATAAACTGGTGGTTCGTGCGCTTCCGGTGCAATCGAGGGAACTTGGGATCACAGGCATCTGTGATGTGGTTGAATTCATTCGTGATCCATCTGGAGTTCCACTTGCAGGAGAGGAAGGGTTATACCTTCCTTATCCTGTTGAATACAAACGTGGGAAGCCAAAACGAAATGATTCGGATCACTCCCAATTGGTAGCACAAGTCATATGTCTCGAAGAAATGCTCGTATGTGATATAAACTGTACCCTATAGAGTAGACACTTTGAAAAAAGTCTCTCTATGGGGTATTTTTGTTGTATGCCACGAACGAGACGAGGATGGAGATAAGCTGATGAGTAAAAAAATGTTTACAGATCGAGAAATGAAACAACTTTCAAAAAACCCATATGTAAAGTCCGTATCGACCAAAGGGATTACGTATACAGACGAGTTCAAGCAACTCTTTATTGCATCGAATCAGCAAGGAAAGCCGCCCAGAGACATTTTTGAGTCCTGTGGGTTGGATGCGGAGATCGTTGGAATGACTCGCATCGAAGCCGCTGCCAAACGGTGGAGAGCCAGATACAGAGAGCAGGGCGATTTAGGTTTACACGATGCAAGAGGCAAGCATTCAGGAAGACCTTTAAAGCGAGAATTAACCTTGGATGAGAAGAACGCGAGACTCGAAGCGCAGATTCGTTTGCTCCAAGCAGAGAATGAACTCTTAAAAAAGATTCGGATGGCCGAACGGGGGTGGAACCACGAGTAAAACTAGTGCCTGGTCTTCGATACAGATTGATTCGATTCGTGATTCAGAAATACCATCTAAGGCGGATGGTGAGTGTTTTGTGCGAGGTCGCAGGTGTCTCTAAAAGCGGCTACTACCGCTACTTTAGCGCTCCAGCCATCCACAGACGCCATCGGAGCGAACAGGCCGATGAAGAGTTGCGCGTTCACGTCAGCCGGGCCTTCCATTTTAAAAAGCGCTACAAAGGTGCACGCTCCATCAAGATGACACTGGAGGGAAAGTTTCAAATCGTCTGGAACCTCAAGCGAATCCGAAGAATCATGAAGAAATATAGTATCGTATGTCCTATTCGAAAGGCCAATCCGTACAAGCGAATGATGAAGGCGACCCACGAACATCGGACCGTGCCTAACTTGTTACAACGTAACTTCAAACAGGGCGTGCCGGGCAAAGTGCTTCTAACCGATATTACCTACTTAACTTATGGAAAAGGGAAACGAGCCTACCTGTCCACCATCAAGGACAGCTCCACCAATGAAATTCTGGCTTACCATGTGTCGGAACGAATTACCATGGATCTCGCGACAAATACGTTGCTTCACTTACAGAAGAATCGAAGATGGAAGAAGACCAAAGACGCGTTCATTCATTCGGATCAAGGTACCCACTATACCCATCCGGATTTTCAGAAGAAAGTGAAACGTATGGGCTTTGGACAATCCATGTCCAGACGAGGGAACTGCTGGGATAACGCTCCGCAGGAGTCGTTCTTTGGTCATTTTAAGGATGAAGTATTGCTGAAGGACTGCACCACACTGGAAGAAGTCAAACGAGAAATTAAATCATATATGACCTACTACAACCACTACAGATACCAATGGAACTTAAAAAGGATGACCCCTGTAGAATACAGAGATCACCTTCTTCGGGCCATGTAGGTCTTTTTTAGAAATGTCCTTTACATAGGGTACAGTTTAATATTCCCAAGGCCTATTTTTATTATGACGAGATCAAACATAGGATTGAAGTCATCATTACTGCGGCAGATCGGGAACGTGTGAAGGCAAGTATTCAAGAGATGAGACATTATTTTGAACGAAACCATACACCCAAAGCCAAAGCCGGGCCACACTGCCTAAGTTGTTCTTTGAACAATATATGTGTACCTGATATCTTGAACAAACGCTCTGTTTCAAGTTACATCGAAAGCAGGTTGAATGAATGAAAAAACTGCTGAACACCTTATTTGTAACATTACCCGATACATACCTTGCACTGGATGGGGAAAACATTGTGGTGAAGCAGGAGGAGGAAATTCTCGCTCGCTATCCGCTGCATAATTTGGAGGCCGTATGCACCTTTGGTTATGCTGGAGTAAGTCCAGCACTGATGGGGGCTTGTGCGTCACGCAATGTTAGTTTGACGTTTATGACACGAACGGGGCGATTCCTCGCACGGGTCATTGGTGAGGATCGAGGAAATGTGGTCCTCCGCAAAGAACAGTATCGTATCTCGGACGATGAGGTGCGTAGTGCGCGGGTTGCTCGCAATATGATCACAGGCAAGTTGTACAACAACAAGTGGATTTTGGAACGTGCAACACGGGATTATGCGTTACGTATCGACACGGAACGAATAAAGAAGGTCACGGAATCGCTAGGCGAAACGATGAAACTTTTGCGTGAAGTGGAGCAATTGGATGTATTGCGCGGATTGGAAGGATCGGCTGCCGTGCAATATAACTCTGTGTTCGATGATCTGATTCTCCAGCAAAAGGAGTCATTTTACTTTTACGGACGTAACCGACGTCCTCCGCTGGATAAAGTGAATGCACTATTATCCTTTGCCTATACCTTGCTCGCTAATGATATGAAGTCTGCACTTGAATCTGTCGGACTTGATGCATACGTTGGTTTTTTGCATCGGGATCGTCCAGGTAGAGCTTCACTTGCACTGGATATGATGGAGGAACTTCGGGGAGTGTACGCAGACCGATTTGTACTTTCTCTCATTAATAAGAAGGTAGTTAACGATAAAGGTTTTTATGTAAAAGAAAATCTTGCAGTCATTATGGATGATGAAACACGAAAGAAAGTGTTAAAAGCATGGCAGGAGCGCAAACAAGAGAAGATTATGCACCCGTATTTGAATGAAAAAATACCTTGGGGGCTTGTACCATATACTCAAGCATTATTACTGGCAAGATATATACGCGGTGATCTGGATGAGTATCCTCCGTTTCTGTGGAAGTAGGTGTGACGATTGCTTATTTTGATTACGTATGATGTAAGCACGATAGATAGTGAAGGCCGTAGAAGACTATCTAAAGTGGCGAAAAAGTGTGTGGATCACGGTCAGCGAGTACAAAACTCGGTGTTTGAATGTATACTGGATGCTGCCCAGTTTAGACGATTAAGATTCGAACTGGAAGAATTGATTGATAAGGATACTGATAGTCTTCGATTCTACAACTTGGGCGATAATTACAAAAGTAAAGTTCAACATGTAGGTGCCAAAGATTCCTATGATATGGGCGACCCGTTAATACTCTAGCAGGTGCGAATGCCAAGCTCACATGATTTCCCTGGGGGATTCGCACCTCGAAACTTGTCGAAAAGGTCATTTTTGTGACCTTTTGGCAATGATCTATAGCGGAGATTGATTGATAACGGGTTTGAAAGAAGTGGAAATACTGAAAATACGTTAATATCTACTTTTGAACATGGATATTACGTTATTTTTCGCTGTCGCACTCTGTATGGAGTGCGTGGATTGAAATATAGGTTTCGGGAGCAGGTTGGTTTACTATGCTCAGTCGCACTCTGTATGGAGTGCGTGGATTGAAATCTGATCAAACGATACCCATTAGATTAGTCGTTAGTCGCACTCTGTATGGAGTGCGTGGATTGAAATAAGAAAGGCAATCGAATAGCAGAAGCTGAGAGATTCGTCGCACTCTGTATGGAGTGCGTGGATTGAAATAATTTTTCTAAAAAGCAATGTACCCCATAGCACCGTCGCACTCTGTATGGAGTGCGTGGATTGAAATCTTCGTAAACTTGGTTTTCTTCATGATCGGCGCGTGTCGCACTCTGTATGGAGTGCGTGGATTGAAATAGCAAGTTTTCGTGGTCACGTAGCCACAACTTCAAGTCGCACTCTGTATGGAGTGCGTGGATTGAAATATAATAGAGCTGCATTTCCGTTTTCCAAGTATCTTGGTCGCACTCTGTATGGAGTGCGTGGATTGAAATGACTCGATAAAAAGGGTGTTGATTATTGTAAAAAAGTCGCACTCTGTATGGAGTGCGTGGATTGAAATTTTTGGTTATCCGTAACATATTTTTTAGCTTAAAGGTCGCACTCTGTATGGAGTGCGTGGATTGAAATCTCCTAGAGTAGTTTTTTAGGATTGTCCTATGGACAGTCGCACTCTGTATGGAGTGCGTGGATTGAAATAACACAAAACACACACTGTCCATCATCGTGCAGTTGTCGCACTCTGTATGGAGTGCGTGGATTGAAATTCAGGAGAGATCAGCGCGGCAACATCAAAATTACGTCGCACTCTGTATGGAGTGCGTGGATTGAAATAAGTCCGCGTTCCATGCTATTGTGCCGGGTAATCAGTCGCACTCTGTATGGAGTGCGTGGATTGAAATTCACCCGTATTGTTAACGACCTGGTACGCAGAACAGGTCGCACTCTGTATGGAGTGCGTGGATTGAAATAATCGGATGAAGCATCGGTGACTCTTTTGCGAAAAGTCGCACTCTGTATGGAGTGCGTGGATTGAAATCTTATCGATACAATTGAGGCGTCAGCTCCTCAGATGTCGCACTCTGTATGGAGTGCGTGGATTGAAATCTTTTTGGGTCCATCTGGTATTCATCTTCACCGTGGTCGCACTCTGTATGGAGTGCGTGGATTGAAATCATTGCGGAAGAAAAGTTTTCGTTGAGTGCGGCGGGTCGCACTCTGTATGGAGTGCGTGGATTGAAATCATTGAAGGAGATAGGTTATCTCCAGTACAAGTTGTCGCACTCCGTATGGAGTGCGTGGATTGAAATTTGTTGTCTCTCTTGCCTGCGATCCATTTGAAGACGTCGCACTCCGTATGAAGTGCATGGATTGAAATTTGTTCGCGTTTGCGAACGATCAACTAAACTACTTATGGAACGAGGAACGTGAAACGACCATCCTAAGTAACCTAATACAAACAAGCTGGAGGCGCATGTTGGGCCGCACTCCGGCTTGTTTGTATGTGTTGAATTTCATCCTGCTCGTCAGTAAGATAAATTTGCTCTTGCAATAAGCCATCATTAAAGATATATTATTAATTAATTAACTGATCATTTAATTAACTGAGGTTTAGATTAAAGAGAGGGGAATACATTTGGCAAGACCCATCAATGAAGAAAAAAGACTGGAGCGTCGGAGACGGATTCTAAAAGAAGCTGTCATCCTGTTCGCAGAAAGTGGATATTCGAATACCACAACGGCGATCATTGCGAAGCGTGTAGGAGTGACTCCTGGAACCATTTTTCAATATTTTCCTAGCAAAGAAGCTTTATTCTACGCCGCTGTCCTTGAGCCGCTTGCTGATATTCAGAGGAAATCACTTGCTTCTCTACAACAAGAGGGAACACCGAGCCGATTGATTAAGAACATGGTGGAAGAACAATTCAACCATATCTACTTCTATACCAATGAATTACGGCTTGCTCAATCTGTCTTAGGACAACGAATAAGATTCCCTGAACTTACACAGAAGGTCCTTGAAAGTATTAAGGTAATGACCGATGAGATCGAAGTTGTCTATGCCAAGGGACAGTTAATGGGGGAATTCAACAAAAGCTTTTCTCCAGCGATGATCTCTCGTGCCTATATCTCTTTTTTAAATGGAGTGGCCTTAACTCTCGGCGAAAGTATTCTTCATCATCCCGAGTGGGAAAATCTGAAGGGGCATGCCTTTTATTTGTTCGCACCCATATCACCTATAGAAAAACTGGAGGAGTCTGAATGAGTCAAACAACATTACAACCCGATCTGACATTGAACAAAGGTCGTGTGAAAAAACGGAACAAAATTTTATGGAGCCTGGGAATCGTGTTTTTGCTTGTGGTGGCTCTTGTATTTTTTATATCTTACAAAGTAGTAGACACTTTGTTGCACCATCCTAGAGACACGAATGTCAGCTACGAATTGAATATCGATAAAACTCCTTACGAAGAGGTTGAGTTCAAGAGTTTGAAAAATGATAATACGATTAGAGGTACCTTCTTTCCTGCAAATGTTGGTGGTAAATCAAGCGATAAGACGATAATTGTTGTCCATGGGTATACAAGCAATCGTTTAGTCAAAGGGCGGACCCCAAAGTTAGTAGAGCATCTCGTTCCGAAAGGATACAATGTATTGGCATTTGATCTCAGCTCGCAAGGTAAATCCGATGGTGATTTGATTACACTGGGCCTCAATGAAAAATACGATTTGCTGGCAGCTGTAGACTATTTAAAATCCAGAGACCATACCGGTGACAGCATCGGGGTTATCGGCTTTTCCATGGGGGCAGCTACTTCTTTGCTAGCCACAAGTGAAAGTGATGACATCCAAGCCGTAATCGCGGATAGTCCGTTTCGTAATGCCGGTCTATTTCTGAGAGAGGGTCTGCCTTTCTTTTCAGGTTTACCTGCATTCCCATTCAGTTATACATCAACATGGATGGCCAATTGGGCCTTTGATGTTGATCTGGATTCCGTATCTCCTATGGATGCGGTGAAAAAGATGCAAGACAAACCCGTTATGCTCATTCATGGTACTGGAGATCAGCAAATCAGTTATAAAAATACAGAAATGATTTACGAGTCCTTAAAAGATAACCCAAGCGCAGAAGTATGGTATCCCGAAAATACGGAGCACATCGATGCGATCAACCATTACCCTACTGAATATTTCCAAAGAGTAGATCGCTTTTTGGATGAGTACGTAGGAAAATAAATTCAATCGAAGAGAACGGGCTAGTTTCACAAGAATCATTAAGGGAAAACGAAGTAGGCGCTTGAGTTTAACAGGGGAGCATGTTGCCAAAAGGTACTGCTCCCTGTTCTTATGTAGTTAACGAGCAGGCTAGAGGTAAATTAAAACATCTCTATCCTCAAATTTGATTCGGTCAAGGTACTAGTGACTTCAACAGTATGGAAAACCCTGTATAATTTGAGAGACTTCTTTAAAGATGATCTTGGTTGTAATAATGCTGTTTTCTTGGATGGTGATGGTTCCGTTCAGATGCAAGTGTATGCTAATGGTGAACTGATCAAAGCAGATGGTACAGATCCAATCCCGGGAAGATATGTATGGAATATGGTTAAATTGATAAATAAAAACTAAGGGAACAAACAAAGAAACAAGCCTTTGGATAAGGCTTGTTTCTTTGTTTATTTTATAGTTAACTCATATATTTCAAATAAATGATTATTTACTTGTCTCGTCCAACTTTCGATCTTGTCACCTACATTAACATCGTCAAATTCAGCCTCGATTCGCATTTCACTGAATTTTGCATCTGCTTGATAATAGTCATCCGAAGTTACATAAAACTTAGAATTCTCCGTTACATTCAGATATGCTCCATTATCCAGTAGAATGGAGCTAATTACCTTGTCCCCGTCTACTTTACTGTTTTGCTCTTTTATTTCAACGACGGTACCTGTGTAATATTGCTGTTCCTTTGCTGGAGAAGACCATCCCTTCATATAATCCGAAAAGAAAACGAAATAGACGATTACCAGAGGCACCAAGACAGAGCTACTTATCACGACGAAGGGCCATTTTTTTGTCTTCAAATTTTTCATCCTTCCTCAATGTACTTACAATTATGTAGACGTTTATCTTTTTAAAAAAAGTTACGAAAAAAGAATCTATGGCTAAAAATATCCATAGTGTTTTTCTTTTTCCATTTATTCACCCCCTGAACACTAATATTCATTTCTTCTGATATTTCCTTAACACTTTTGTCCTCTACATAAAGTGAATGTATTATCTTTCTTCCATTGACTTTATCAATCAAGCTTAAAATATCTTCGACGTTCAACTCATCAATAATTTCATCTTCAAAGGATTCTTGTCTTGTAAAATCATAAGTAAAAGGATATTGCTTTGCTGCTTTCCTACCGTGATACTGTAGTCTCCATGCCATTCGCTTAAGTTCGATATCAATTATATCTTTGATCTGGAGTTCGTTCATTGAATTCCCCTTTCATGTACATTGTTTTAAGATTCTCTAATAACTAGGAGATGTATCTTAGAGTTATGAAACCAAATCCTTCAAAACGGGAACATAAGTTCTTGTTTACATATATTTTACCTTCTTTTAAGTTGGAGTTAAAGTGCTTTTGAGAATTAGAATTTACTATTAATTGTTTTCATTGAGTTTTTATCTATATAAGTTGAACTAATCATTTACACAGAAACGGAGAGGACAGAAAAAACCTGAAAAAGCAAAGCGTTCGCCTTTATCACCGGATTTTTCCCTTGAGAAAAGGGAATCAAAAAAATCTGGGGATAACAGCGATTGGAAGGTTATTCTGTCATCGGAGTGTACGTGTAAACATCTTTAGTTCAACTTATATAGTTTTCAGTGTCTAAAATGTGGCTTAAGAGCTGTTACGCACTGCTGTCGGTATGCTCCAGCCGATAACCAGAATCCCTAGTTGAGAAAAGGGTACTGGCTTCATCTGGATGCAGATGTGCTGGATGCTTCGATTATGCCTTGTGTGGATTGTCCAGAACCAAATGGACTTAACTGGAATGAGCTAGATTACATACTCAAAACGATTCTGAATTCTAATCGAATTGTGGGTATGACTGTAGCCATTCTCGACCCCGATTTAGACTCTGGTGCTCAAGATGTGACGCGAACATTTTGCAACATGCTTATTGATGTATTAAAGTAGGCGCTTGTTAAACTTGCATTAGCGGTCTAAAAAAGTCTGTAACTATGTCATTCGTAATTCCGTCTACTAGGTTGAGGTGATGGTAATGAAACCATTTAAATATTGGAGCCAGCGTTTGAGCATACTTCTGATTCTAGTCATTATAGTTAGCTGCGGTACATTGAATAAGAGGGAAATAACGGAGCCATGCCCGGGAACCCTTGAATGGATTGATTTTCTGATGATCAATAATGTTACCTATTTTCAAAACAACGAGGGGACCAAAAGGGTACCAGCAGAGCAAATTGGGGACAGGGTAGGGGAGGTAACCTACATGCTGAACGAGCATGCATGTGCGGATCACGTGACAGAGAATGGGGATGCGGCATTTCTTCCGATTGGAACTGTTGTTTATGAACTAAAGGGTTATAAGGCGCAATTTCGCGTAGTAGCGGATCAAAAGATATACGAAGTAAAGGAAAATCCAGATGCTGAGTCCATGGGAGATCTGTTGGGCATTGAAGGCAAAGTCGAAAGAGTCAGCCTCGAAAGTGGCAATGATGGCAGTCCAATCGGTGACTTTCCCCCAACAGCAGCATCCGAATTCATTAATGAGCTTCTACCGTTGCGGTATGTTGGTTTTGATGAGGTATACAAGAAAGCAAAGCACGAAACAGGAATTTTTTTGCGTGTGCACCTTCAAGATGGAACATCTTTTCGAATGGTTTTTTATCCGAAAGCGAATGCTTTCTCAGCAGGGGCTTTTGGAACAGAAAAGATACAAGAGTTAATCGTGTCGCAGAGGAAACAAATTAAAGCCGCTGCGGGATTGTAGTAAATGGATTGAGGACTTAAGGTGATCACCCCTTCATTTCATAAACGTTCTAAATATGTTCAACAACAAAAAACCAAGACCGGAGCAAAAGCCCGCCAGTCTTGGTTTTTTGTTATGTCCTACTTGTTTAACTTTGTTCAATTACTCTGCGCGTACTTTGAAGAACGAGATCAGTTCCTGCAATTGTTCAGATACAGCCGAGAGCTCATCGGAGGCACTTACAATGGAAGCCATGGAGGCTTCCTGTTCTTCGATGGATTGTTCAATTTGTTTACTGCTGCTGGCCGCCTTGCTGACGCTTGCAGACAATTCATCCGTGGTAGCGGACATTTCCTGCGTGCTCGCAGAGATTTCCTCGGTTGAGCTGGAGATATCCTGGATCTGGTTCGCCACTTTATTGGTAGCTGTCAAAATGTTCTCGAAGAACACGCCAGTTTCTTGCGTCACCTGCAAGCCCTTTGTTACTTCCTGAGAACCTAACTGCATCGCCTGGGAGGATTGAAGGATATCCCGTTGGATCTCTTCAATCAATTGGCGGATTTGCTTGGCAGATTCCTGTGATTGCTCTGCCAGATTGCGTACTTCTCCCGCAACTACCGCGAATCCTTTTCCTTCTTCACCTGCGCGGGCCGCCTCGATTGAAGCATTGAGAGCCAGCAGGTTGGTTTGACTGGCAATATCCGTAATCAAATTAACAATGTTGCTAATTTGATTCGAGTTATTTTCCAAAGATTGAATAGATTCGGACGTATGCCGCACCGCACCGGAGATCAGGTGCATCTGCTCTATGACTTGTTGCATGACTTCATTACCGGCACTCGAGCGCTGCTCCATACTTAACGCCTCATCTGCTACATCGGCTGAACTGCTGGCAATGGTCTGCACAACCGTTGACATCTCCGTCATTGCGCGAGCACTTTCTACCGTGGCTTGGTCTTGGGAGCGAAGCCCAACGGAGATATCTCTCATATTGGTACTGATAAGCTGAATGTTCTCATTATTTTGCTCCGAAATGCCCAATAACTTCTTGGATGATTCGGAGAGATGATCAGAAGTGGTCTGTACTTTAAACATGGTCGTATTGAATCGTTCAATCATGGCATTGAATTTTTCGTTAATGATACCCAGATCGTCCCGTCCCGTTTGAATGGTTACATCCAGGTTACCGGTACTGACTTCCTCAATTCCCTTCATCAGGTTGCGAATCGGGAGCAATGTTCTTTTCAGCACAATGAATTGCAGTACCATGAACAAGAGCAGGAAACCGATCAGGAACATCAAACCGTATGTAAGAAGCTTGTTTAGACCTTTTGGAACGGCGCTGGCATCTACATCGAAGAAAAGAGCGGCGTAGATAGAGCCATCCGCGTTTTTGATCGGATACATCAGGGTTGTCCAAGTCCCGTAATCATCTGTGTAGAAATCACTAAAAGCAGGCTTTCCGTCCACTTTCATTTGTTCCAGCACAACGACATTTTTTTCGGGAAGTGGGTACATGGCGCCTGCGGGCAGATTGTCTTTCTCAAAAGGCTCCAACAGGTTGGTCGGGATAGCGATAATGGACGTGCCGTTTCCTTTCTCCAGTTCCGAACCGAAAATGTAAGCCTGCGCGATGTTTGGATATAGCTCGTGAATGGAATCGAGGTAGGCCCTCATCTCCAGCTGTACTGGATCGGCGTAGCTTTTTTCAGTGGCAGCTTGGGCCACTTTGGCCGTGTCCAGATCGTCATACCATTTTTGGGTGATGACGGTGGCTTGATCGTGCAACTGTTCAACCAGAATGCTCTTTTGCAGCTGATACGCGGCAGTAATCAGAATAACACCGATCAACGTGATGCTGCCGAATGAGATCACCAAATTTTTGATGAAAAAAGGCATGGTACTCCAGCGAAGCTTAGCTAACAAGTTTATTCACTCCTTCTACAAATATGAAAATGTACTATACCTGAATGGGGGAGGCTATACGCTATGTATTCTAACGAATGTCTAGTGAATCGATATCGAGCACCTTCTATAATTCTGGATTCTGCTGTTGTTACATGACATTCTCTCATTGGTTCAGGGTACTTCCTACGTTGCTTCAATTTCTACTTCGCTTATAGGCCCCCCAGGTAAGTTACTTCCTAAAGTATATCGTTATAAAGTCATATTAATATTAGCTTTTTGAGCAAAAATAGTTCTAAGGTACCGGTTCTGTGGACGTATTTTTCGTTTTATTTCTTTATTATTACGTTTATTAATGCAAGGTTCCCCATAAGAAAAATGTATGAAATTCCAGATTATCTCCGCAAAGAATCAGGGTCGTTCATCATGATTGATCATGCACTCACCATATGGTGAGTTTTTTGCGTTCGGGACAACGGACGAATAAAAATACATATCAGTCTACAGGAGATCGTGTGTATCCTGAGACATAGGGTGCATCTGAATCTTGTCCATTGAGCGAAAGATCGACAAATTCCCTTCATTTTTCGACTGATTTCAGGACTTTGTGCTTAATTTGTAAATAAATAAAAGATGAAAATGAGACTTTCGACCGTATTCTTCATTTTGTGGATAAATTAGGATTGAAATGTAATATTGAGGATTTTTGAATGGGATGTTTAGTAGAACCGAGATGAGGGAGGAGAACGGAAAATTGAAGAAAAAAATGATCCGAACAGGTTGCCTTTGGCTCTTGTCTATGCTCCTGGTTTTGGAGACATGGACAGGCTCGGGCATGCTTCTGGCTCAAGCGGCTAACGCATTAAACTCCAATGCAGCTTCACAGGAAAAGCTGCCCACATGGGCGGGGAAGGAGATTCAATCGCTTAAGGAAGCTGGGGTAATGAAGGGATATCCGGATGGCACCATCCGTCCACATCAATCCATCACACGAGCTGAACTGGTGACGCTTTTATACAAAATACGTCCTTCTTCCAATCAGTCAGCATCCACAACTACTTCATTTAAAGATATTACGAACCAATGGTATGGGGCGGATGTGATTAGAGCAGCAAAAGAAGGGATGGTCAACGGATATCCAGATGGAACATTCAGGCCTGACCAGCCCGTAAACCGTTACGAAGTCGCGAAGATATTACAATTGGCTTTTGCGCCTGCTGCACAAAGCGGTCATGCAGCGACCAATTACTCCGATCAAAAACAGATTCCCCATTGGGCAGTGGAATCCATATCGGTTATATCTGCTGCGGGTTGGATGAAGGGGTACCCGGATGGAACATTTGGCGGTCTGCGGACGCTTACCCGTGCGGAGGGCGCAGTGCTGCTGCATCGAGCCTGGCTGGCAGAAGTCGGGGAAGGCAGTAACGGCAATGAAGCTGAAGGAACCGAAGGCAGTACGCCAGGTGAAGAGACTCCAGGAAAAGGAAACCATGAAAACAGTTCTCCTGGTACGCCGGGAAATGGGGGAGGGCCTGTCACATCTCCGGGTGATGGTGGTCCAGTAAGCCCGCCTGTGAATCCACCCAAACCTGAAGAACCGCCAGGCGGTGAAAAGATTGCAGCTCCTGTCGGACTGCTCGCGACGGCAGGTAACGGGCAGGTAACGCTGCGCTGGGAGCAAGGTGGAACCGTTATCCCCGCTGGATACAAAGTCTATTACGCGGAGGGGAATTCGGACTGGAACAGCAGCGCTCAGGATACAGGAAAAGAAAAGAGTCATACCATTACTGGGCTGACAAACGGCCAAACCTATCGTTTCGCTGTAAGTGCTTATGACGCTTCAGGAGTAGAGACGAAACGATCTGCCGAGGTATATGCTGTTCCTCAAAAGGCAAGCGATCCGTCGCTTCCGCCTGATCCGCAGGAGACATCCACACCGCTCCCGGCTACAAACCGCATTCCATTCTCTGAATCGATAGAGTTCTTGTATGCTGGTGAACGGCCTATTCAGATCGGCGTTGAGGAAGGCGCTATTGATGCTGAACGAGTCGCAGTGGTTCGAGGCAACGTGCTGGACGCGGAAGGAAACCCTTTATCAGGAGTCAACGTTTCTGTATCCAATCAATCGCAATATGGTCACACCATTAGCCGGGCAGACGGACAATTCGATCTGGCTGTTAATGGTTTTGGCGCGATTGTCATTGATTATGAGAAGGAAGGGTATATGCCGATTCAGCGTAAAGCTCAACCCTCAGGCGGTGACTTTACGATCTTGGATGACGTTGTGTTATTGCCTTACGATGATCAAGTAACCAAGGTCAAACTGGGCGAGAATGTGTCCGACACCCAGGTGGCTCAGGGCAGCCCCGTAACTGATGCGGACGGAAGTCGCCAAGCCACATTAATTATTCATGGTGGAACCTCTGGGTCCATCCTGTTGCCTGATGGTACGGAACAGCCAATGGCTGAACTGAATATCCGAGCGACAGAATACACGGTTGGCGAGCGAGGACCAGAAGCCATGCCGGGAGAATTGCCATCATTGGTTGGTTATACCTACGCTGTTGAGCTATCCGCTGACGAGGCGGTATCAGCCGGGGCGACAGAGGTACGCTTCGATCAGCCTTTATATCTATACGTGGACAACTTTCTGGAATTCCCGGTTGGAGGAACAGTACCTATCGGGTACTATGATCGGAGCGTTGGGGCTTGGATTCCATCGGAGAACGGTAGAATTATCGAAGTCCTATCCGTCAACAATGGGCTGGCATCCGTAGACATTGACGGGGATGGTGCGGCGGACAATGAGAATGCACTGGCGGCCATTGGTCTGACGAAGGAAGAAAGACGAGAATTGGCGGCATTGTACAAGCCGGGGCAGAGCTTCTGGCGATCACCGATTGAACATTTTACACCTTGGGATTGCAATTGGCCTTACGGTCCTCCATTGGATGCAGAATCGCCGCCGGATCGGAAACCGAATGAAGACAAGCCGGATATTAATGATCCCTGTAAGGGCAGCGGTTCCATTATCGGTTGCCAGACACAGACGTTATCTCAGGTCATCCCTGTTACAGGTACGGGGTTAAGTATGGTCTATGACAGTCAACGGGAACCGGGGTATATCAGTGGAAAGCAACTGGAAACGAAACTGACAGGTGAAGTGGTCTCTCCAAGTATCACTTATATTGAAGTTGAACTACAGATTGCGGGTCGCCGCATCGTTGAAAAATTGGAGCCCAAGCCTAACCTGATCTACAGATATGAATGGGATGGAAAGGATGTCTATGGTCGTTCCTGGTATGGTAATGCTGAATATCAACTCATGGTATCCAACCACTACCCCATGGTGTATCTTGAACCTTCAACTGACTTTCCTCGCAGTTTCGGGCGGATGAGCAATCAAGGGGGGACATTTACTACGAATCGCACGAACATGACAACGTCTCTATCCAGAAATTATGAGGGGATTCTGGATAGTCCTCTGAATGAGTATCAGGAAGCCGGGCTTGGAGGCTGGAGTCTCAACATCCATCACGGTTCGGATGGGGAGAATCTCTTCCTTGGAGCCGGAGGAGAGCAGGTGGTCACGAATCCATACCGAAATAAAGTGACGCAAACCCTGAATAACTATGATTATGCACAATCCAAATCGGACCAACTAACGGTTACGCCGGATGGTACGGTGCATATGATCATCCTTGACGATACAATGAATGGAACAGTACATCAGTATTCACTGATTTCGGAAGACCGGAAAGGTCAGCGTACCAAGTCGGAGCTACCTCATCAAAATCCAACGATGCTGCGGAGCTCACCGACAGGAGAATTATATTTTATATCAAGCAACTATACGGACAGCATCATGTGGAAACGAGGTGCGGATGGCATATGGCAGCGTTTGTTTACCTTTGACCAACAGAAAAGGGATTTTAAGAATGGAGATTCCTTTGAACAATTCCCGATAGAGTATCTAACCAACTTCGAAGTTGACCGGGAAGGCAATATTTTTTTCTTGCAAAGAGAAATTTTATATAGGAGTAGTCCTGATGGCATCGTGGAGATTTTGAGTGAATACATCCCGGGAGGAGATACAACTGAGTATCCCGGACCGGTTAGTCCAGGCCGAATTGGCCGGATTGCCTATTTTCAACTGGGATCGGACGGGACGCTGTATCTAATGGATCGATCGGATGATTTTTCTCATTACCGTTCCAGAATCCGTAAGGTAACCCCTCAGGGACAAGTCGAAATAATCGTCCATTCCAGACCCTATGATCAACCGGATAGACCTCTATATAATGGGGCTTATATCATTGAGGAGCCAACGTTTGCTTTTGAACATAATTTCAAGCTTGATGGGAATGGCAACATGTATCTCCTCAACAGGCTCAAAGGCGGCTCAATCCATGATCTGTATCGTTTAACGCCGTCTGGGAGATTTGAGTTAGTGAAGCAAGATATGATTGGTTATAAATATTTCCCACTTGCGGCCGTTTCACCCGATGGAGATCCCTATTATATCCATGTGGAGGGAGGGGATTCGGAAAACAGCTTCCGGAGTTATACCAAACGAACGAGCCGAACAGACGGTATTACTGCGCCAGATGCAGGTGGCAGGCTCGTTTACGAGATGCAACCCGATACGTTTCAACATGTGAAAACACTGGATGCACTTAGTGGTACCACACTGTATCGATTTGATTATGATGACGAAGCCCGCCTGACTGGGGTGATTGATCGGAACAATAATAAGGTCTTGATTGAGAGGGGTGTGGATGGGTCACCGACAGCAATTATGTCACCAGGAGGCCAGCGAACCCAACTGGTTATGGATGATGAAGGAAGAATTGCTACGGTAACGAATCCTGCAGGCGAAAGCTATGCCATCACCTATGATGCAGGCGGGCTTATGACATCTTTCACGGAGCCTGGCAAACCCCAGAAGAACTACGGTTATGATCAAGATACAGGGTATCTGGTTCGAGCCGAACAAGCTAACGAAGGCGTGAAAACACTCACCAGAACTCCGATCGAGTCCGGTTATAAAGTTGAAATCAAGGATGCGATGGATCGGGTAACCACGCTTCGGGTACAGAACAAGCGGGATCATATTCGCCGCGAGACCGTTACACCTTCGGGAGCTTCCACAGTCAGCAAACGGTATGCAGATGGTCATACCGTGACCGAACATGCCGACGGTACAATCATTAGAACATGGAAGCATCCTGATCCGATATGGGAAATGCAAGCCGCGTACATTGGCGAGATGAAGATAGAACTCCCTTCTGGTAAAAGCAACACCTATCGTCAGAGTCGGAAGGTCACACTTGAAGATCCATCCGATCCGTTCAGTTTAATGGAATGGACAGAGAGTCATGACATCAATGGCGTAATCAAGACACGAAGTTATAACAGCAATACACGGACATACACGGAAAGTGATCAGGATGGAACTCTGGTACAGACTGTGATGAACGACCGGGATTATGTTGAACGTATCATTCGGATGGATGAAAATGTGGACCCAATCCAGTATACGTATGACGAGCGAGGCAACGTCGCTGGCATGACACAGGGAGATCAATGGATCACCCAATCGTATGATGAATTCAACCGGCTGGTGGCAACAGAGGATGCCTCTGGCAGCCGCAAGACTTTCCGCTACGATGATGCTAATCGACTGATTGGTGTTCAGCAGCCAGGGGGGAACGAGTATACCCAAATGTATGATGAAGCCGGAAATAAGACGGGGGTTACCCTTCCTAATGGCGCTTCATACACAATGGCTTACAATGAACTGGATGAGTTGGAGCGTTTTCTGCCTGCAGGTGAGAACGTTGGCTTACAGCGGACGTTTAATGTAGCTGGCGATCTGACCGGTGTTATTCAGCCGGGTGGACGAGAAGTCACCTATGGATACGATCAGGGTGGTCGGATGGAGTCCATGAATGATTCGGATATCCAGCGGAGCTTCACATATGCAGACCAGACCGATCGGGTGACCAAGGCTTCAGCCAGTTCAGACGACTGGAACCAGAACAGTACGTATAGCTATGATGGTTCAAACGTGATTAGCGAGTTGGTTTCTGGAAGCGTTAATGCAACACATCGCTATACCTATGACAACTCATCCCGACTTACGGAGATGGTGACCAATGTCGGGGGTGAGAAGTTAAGTACCCTCATGAATTGGGGGAATAATGGGCTTCTTGAGCGGTTGGGTAACTTCCGGTTTGAACGAAATGTAGGAAGCCAGCAGGTAAGCGCTCTTGTGGATAATCAGCTTAGAGTCGAGAAGGAGTACAATTCGCAAGGATCGCTAAAGGAACTTCGTTATGTAAGAAATGTGGTCATCCCATCCGTAACAGACTCCGTATATTCGGGACCTGAGACATTGTACACGATTGGTTATAACTATGATAATCGTGGATGGGTGACGAGAAAAACGATCAACACGGGGGCCACAGGTCAGGTGGAGACATATGATTATACCCATGATTCGAATGGTCAATTAACCCAAGTCATTCATACGGATGCCGAAGGTGAACAACATGTGGAACAATACGAGTATGACACCAATCGCAATCGAATTTTCAGTAAGGTCGATACGGAGGAAATTCGTGCAATCTACAACGAGCGGGATCAACTGTTGGAGTCGGGCAGTGTGACCTATAAGTATGATGCAGACGGGTATCTGAGTGAGCGTGGTCAGGATACCTTTAAGTACGGAACACGCGGCGAGCTTCTGTCCGCAGTGGTTAACGGGTCAACCGTATCCTACGCTTATGATTATACAGGCAGACGTATATTACGTACGGCAGAGGATGGTCAGACACAGTATATGTACGGCAATCCGACCAATCCATTATTAATGACAGCTTCAGTAGATCCGCAAGGCGTGGTATCTGCTTATGAGTATGACGATCAGGGCATGCTGCTTGCGATCAAACGGGCTAACCATCGATATCATGTTGTGACGGATGCGGTGGGAACACCCGTGATTGTGCTGGATGACAATGGCCAGCCTGTCAAGGAACTGCAATATGACAGCTATGGTGTACGCCTGCGTGACAGCAACCCGGAATGGAAGCTCGTTATTGGTTATGCAGGAGGATTGGAAGATGATACAACAGGACTTGTACGTTTTGGACAGCGAGACTATGATGCGGCAGCAGGTCGCTGGACAGCCATGGACCCTATTTTATTTCAAGGGGGTCAAGGAAACCTGTATAACTATGTGAACAACAGTCCTATATTAATGCGTGATCCATGCGGCCTGTTCTGCATTGGCGCCAGTGCTTATGCCGGAGTAGGTGGAGGGGCACAGATTTGTGTGACTTCCGAAGGAATGTCTATATGTGGCGAACTGGGTTTTGGAGCAGGGGGTGGCCTGGAAATTAGCCCATTTGGGGATCTGCAGCCTGATCATGCTTCCGTGAAAGCAACGGGTTCGACGAAAGCAGGACCCGTTGGACTGGAGCTGGGATTGGAAATATCCAATCTGGATAGTGAATGCGGCAATCTGGTAAGTCCCGTTGCCAATCTGAGTGTTGGTCCGGTATCGATCGACCTGACCGATCCCATTGGCGGCAGTTCGGTGGGTGGCGATTTCAATGAGCTGGGCTCCAAATTATCGGATCTGTGGCGTGATAGCTCGAACACCATTGGAGCCAAAACGGAGCTTTCGATCCGCGGTCAGGTATGCGGAGGAATGCTCTGGTAACTTCTATACCGTGATGAATGATGAATATGCATAAGAATATGCTGGTCCATGAGGTCCCCGTGTGTATGGGGGCCTTTTGCGCTTGTTATTACCTAAAGAAAACACAAGTGAACGAAAAGACAGTCCATTGTTGCCCTTCCCCAGGAACGCTAAGATGAAGTTGTTAAAGCGTTTACATCACGTAATGAAGGGAGCTTAACTCGGATGCCAGAGATTACGATCAGGCTGTATGAAGGCAGGACGGATGAGCAAAAGCAGGAGATAGTGGAGGTGTTCACACGTGAGCTCTCGCGTATTATCGACCGTGAGCCGGATTACATTTCCATCGAGTTCAATGAAATCCCATGGGACGAGAATGTTCCTGATAACTTGAGAAGCATGCAGTCACAGAAGCAAGGAGGGGAGAAGACGTGAAGCCGGCGGATATCGTGCCACCAAGCCGGGGAACAACTGGACTTCACTCGTCCGGTCTAGGCGCTCGGTTCGGAGATACGGGACGTTATCTGTGGCGATACCGGATACTATATCTGCTCTCGGTACCGGGTATTCTGTATTTTTTCCTCTTCAAATATGTACCTCTGTTCGGTTCGGTCATTGCTTTTCAGAACTACAACATTTTCAAAGGCATCACCGGAAGTGATTGGGTAGGACTGGAGCATTTCCAGAAGATGTTCAGCCATTATGATTTTTTGCAAATTCTCAATAACACACTACTGCTTGGACTATATGATCTGGTGATTGCATTCCCGGTACCGATTGTACTGGCGATTCTGCTGAATGAAGTGCGGATGATTATGTTCAAGCGTATGCTGCAAACGATTGTATACATGCCTCACTTTCTGTCCTGGGTTGTCATTAGCGGGATCTTCATGGGTATTTTCTCGATGGATGCCGGTGTGGTCAACAAGGCGCTCGGATTTCTGGGGATGCAGCCGATCTACTTCCTTGGAGAAGACTCGTACATTCGTTCCATTCTGATCGGTTCCGGGATTTGGCGCGACTCCGGGTACGGCACGATTATTTTCCTGGCTGCCATTGCGGGGATCAATCCCGATCTGTATGAGGCGGCAGAGGTGGACGGAGCAGGACGTTTGAAGCAAATATGGTCCATTACCCTGCCATCCTTGCTGCCGACGATTATGATTCTGTTGCTGCTGCACATCGGGAAGTTCCTTGATCTGGGTTTTGAGCGTGTGTTTGTATTCCTGAATCCGCTCAATCTGGAATCTGGCGAAATTCTCGATACGTACATCTACAAAGCCGGACTTCTCTCACAGCAATACAGCTATACCACGGCCATCGGGTTGTTCAAATCTGTTGTGGGCTTGATGCTTATTGTACTCGGTAATTTCTTCAGCAAAAAAACAACCGGCGAAAGCCTGTATTAGGAGGCGGGATTGATGCGTACCCCCAGTGTCCGTTACCGTATATTCCGCATTGGAAATCTCGTTTTTCTTACGCTGCTCTCGTTGACGATGATTTTGCCTTTTATTAATGTGCTGGCCCAATCACTCAGTAGCTCGGAAGCAATCATGGGCGGAAAAGTCAGCTTCTGGCCTGTTGCTTTTACCTGGATCAACTACGAATATGTATTCGGTGATGCTTCGTTCTGGCGGGCCTTTGCGGTATCGGTTGGGGTGACGTTATTCGGTACACTGGTCAATCTCGCCGCAACGGCATCGCTGGCTTATCCCGTGTCCCGTCCAGAGTACAAGGGGCGCTCTCTCGTCGTCATGTTTGTCCTGGTGACCGTTGTATTCTCGGCGCCGCTCATTCCGAACTTTATCCTGATGAAGGAGCTGCATCTGGTCAACAATCCATTGGTTCTAATTGTGCCTGGAGCGATTAACGCCTTTAACTTTTTCGTCATGCGTTCGTTCTTCTCACAGTTGCCGGGTGAATTGATCGACGCTGCCCGCATCGATGGCTGTGGGGAGTTTGGCATCATCTGGCGTATCGTCATTCCATTGTCTAAACCGGCCATGGCATCACTCGGCATTTTCTATGCAGTGGGCCACTGGAATGCGTATTCCACCGCCCTATATTATCTGAATGATCCGGCCTGGTGGCCGATCCAGGTAACCCTCAAGAAACTGTTTGAGAGTGACGATATTTCCGTCGATCCGGGTTCTGCTGTCTATAGCACCCTTGCACATACATCGCCAGAAGGCATCAAAATGGCGACCATCATCATCGCCACCTTGCCAATCATTATCATTTACCCTTTCCTGCAAAAGCATTTTGTAAAAGGAATCATGGTCGGCTCCGTCAAATCTTAACTACAAGCAGCATACAGATCTGACGGAAACGGGGGAATGGCGATGTTCAGAATCTTGATTACGGACGATGAGCCGATGATTCGGATGGGTCTGACAAAGATGATTGAGCAAGCGGGACTGTTCGACTGTGAGATTCGGCAGGCAGCGCATGGGGAAGAGGCCCTTCAGGTGGTGGAGGTCTTTCGGCCACACATCCTGTTTACGGATATCCGCATGCCAACGATGGATGGCATTGAGCTGTGTCGACGTTTATCCGAGAAAGGCAGTACGATGCGTATTATTGTGGTCTCCGGTTATTCGGACTTTGAATATGCAAGAGCCTGCATGGATTATGGGGTAAAGCGATATCTGCTCAAGCCTGTGGGACGACAGGAGCTTCATGAACTGCTGCTCAAATTGCTGGCGTCAGAAGAGGATAAGCCTACGGCATCCCTTGTACCCGTGAGGGAGCTGAACGATTGGGCCATGCGTCTGGAAGAGGCCATATGGGAGTTAAGGCAATCCGATGTGACGGAGCTGCTCGCAGCATGGTCAAGTCGTTATCCGGCATATGCCTTGATGCCCGAGCAGACAGCGGAGCTTTTTCAGGAATTGCTGGAACTGATTGTGGCCCGAATGAATGCACGTGGCAACGGAACGATGAGTACGTCCTGTGAGATAAATGTAAGCGCTTCCCATAAAGAGTGCTTCGAGGCTCTGGGCAACGAGATCCGCACGTTAATGAATACGATCAAGGAGCGGCGCAGTGGTAAGCGTAAGCATCCGGTGGAAGAAGCAAAGGCCTATCTGGAGCAGCATTTGCGCCGTGAAGTGTCACTGGACGAGATTGCCGCCAAGCTGGGGCTTAACCCGTCCTACTTCAGCCAACTGTTTAAGCAGACGACAGGTCAGACCTTTATCCAATACCGCATACGCAGCAAAATGGAATTGGCCAAACGTATGCTGGAACAGCCGGGCAACCGGATTACGGATATTTCCTACGAAGTGGGGTACGCAGATCATCCCCATTTTACCAAGACATTCAAGAAAATTACCGGACTGACTCCGTCCGAATACCGCAGCAAGTTGGGCATTGAATGATGAAGCGCAGCCTGTCAATCCGCCTGTTCTTTCATTTTGCCATTGTAATTACGTTGTCTTTGTCCGCTATCGGCTTGTTTACCTATACCTATGCCTCGACTGAAATGAACGACCAGCTTGCGGACAACATCGCCCAAACGATGCGCAATACGGCGTACCAGACTGATCTGTATTTGCAAAATTATGATCGTGCAACCTACTCCATCCTCTCGAACGGAAGTGTGAAGCACTTCCTCGATATAAATTCGGAGGACAGTTATGCCTATTACGAGTACAGCCGTCAGATGAAAACGAACGTGTTTCCGCCTGTTTTTATGTTATATCCACAGATCAAGTTCCTGTATGTTATCGGGGAAAACGGGCGAGTTGTCATTGATGACAACCAGAATTCAGCCGGCATACCGGATATCGACACGGCACAGCAGTACAAGGAGTTGCTGGCTTCAACCCCTGCCGATGGGGAATCGACATTGCTTACCCGCAGTATTCGCAGTGGACAGAGTGCCAATGTCATTACGATTGCGCGCCGGATCAGGGGAATGTCCTCTTATACGCCAAACGGAGTACTGGCGATGGAAGTGAATGTGCTGGAGCTTGACAACATATGGGGAGAACTCGACCTCGGGCAAGGAGGATTTCAATATGTGATGGATCAGAACGGAACGGTCATCTACACACCCGGGGACGAAGAGGCGCAGACGGCGATGCCTTCCAGCACCGTAAACAGGCTTATGCACATGGAGGCAGGGTCACTGGAACAAAACACGGATGGTACCAAACGGCTGTTCATATCGGAGCTTTCTGCCTATTCGGGCTGGCGCTTTGTCGCTTCCGTGCCGCTGTCGGAGCTTCAAAGACCGATTGCCACGATCCGTTCGGCCACATTATGGGTTGGTGCAGGGACCTTGCTCGCTGCGCTTGTTGTGGCCTACCGGATCGGAGCATCCCAAGTGGAACCGATTCGTGTGCTGATGAACGGAATGAGACAGACGGAGAAGGGAATCTGGAATAAGGTGGAGATGAAGGAAAGGCGTGATGAGATTGGTGTACTGATCCGCAGCTATAATCTGATGGTTAGCCGCTTGTCGGACATGATTGAGAGTGTATACGAGTCGGAGCTGCGCCGCCAAAAGTCGGAAATCGAGCTACAGCAGGAGGCGCTGGAACGACACCGTGCGGAATTTCAGGCGCTTCAGTTGCAGATCAATCCGCATTTTCTCTACAACACCCTGGAGATGATCAAATGTTATGCCGTCGTACAGGACTCCGAAGAAATTACGCAGATGGTGGAGTCGATGGCTCATATGCTCCGTTATTCCATTCAGACCAATCTGGAGGAAATTACGGTTGCCAATGAGCTGAAGCATGTGCTGGCTTACCTTTCCATCATGAAACATCGCATGGATCGGGAGCTTGAAGTCGAGGTTATCATTGCGCCGGCTTTATTGCTGGAAAAAATGGTTCGTCTCACGCTCCAGCCACTGGTGGAAAATGTGCTGCAACACGCGTTTCCGCGAGGCATGGAGCCCGGTCACTTTATCCGTATCGATGCTCGGCGTCTTGAAGATCGATTTCTTGTCATCGTTCAGGATAATGGCATCGGCATGAGCGAGGCACGCCTGGAGAAGCTACGTCGCCGTTTGGAACTGAACCGCCTGGCAGGTGAAGATTCCGATGATGTCTATCACCGCGGGGGCATCGGACTTATGAATGTCCATCGGCGGATTCAGCTGGTATTTGGAGAAACGTACGGTTTGATGATTGAAAGTGAGGAAGGCTTGGGAACGACCATCACGATGGCGCTTCCAGCGGATCAGCATAGCAAACGGATTTAATTGAAACCAATAACAAGGAGGAAGATAGAACATGAATATCAACTTACAGAACAAAATCGCACTCGTAACAGGTTCCAGTGGGGGGATTGGCGCTGCCATTGCTGGAGCATTGGCTCGTTGCGGGGCAAAGGTCGCTGTGAATGGTCTGCATAATATGGAGCGGGCGGAGGAAGTCGTGGCTGCGATCCGGGAGGCCGGCGGTGAAGCAGCGGCATTTCAGGCAGATGTGACGGATACGGATGCGATTGAATCGATGGTTGCGGATATTACGCTGCGCTTCGGCGGTCCGATTGACCTGCTGGTTAATAATGCGGGGCATCTGGTGGAGCGGAGTCCGATTGAAACGATGAGTGAGGAGCTTTACAGCCGGATTATGGATGTCAATCTGAAGAGCGCCGTATTTGTCTCCAAAGCGGTCATTCCAGGCATGAAGGCGGCTGGAGGCGGTCGAATTATCAATTTGACCTCGGTAGCGGCTCACAATGGGGGCGGTCCGGGTGCAGCTATTTACGCAGCCTCCAAGGCGGCTGTCATGGCGTTAACCAAAGGGCTTGCCAAAGAGCTGGCTCCTGGCGGGATTACGGTTAATGCGCTCTCCCCGGGCTTCATCGGGCAAACGGCGTTCCATGCTACGTTTACCTCGGAGGAGGGACGATCTTCTGCGGTAAACAGCATCCCCCTTGGACGGGAAGGGAATCCCGATGATGTCGCAGGTGCGGCGTTGTACCTGTGTTCCGAGCTGGGTTCTTTTATAACCGGAGAAACGCTTGAAATCAATGGCGGCATGTATATGCGTTGATGCTACATCATTGCGATAAGGAGGGGACAAGACGATGGAAGTGAAGCGGAAGCTTGCAGAAAGATCGTTGTACCAACCCATCAGCGGGCCGTTCCATGTGGACTATGCGCCTGACGAACATACCGTTCTGGCAGAGAATCCGCCGAGGTTTACCTGGATGGCGGCACAGCAGGAGGATGAGAATGCCTATCTGCTGCAAGTGTCGGCGAGCCCTACTTTTCAGGAAGCAGAGACGCTGACCTTTGCGCCGCTCCCGTATAACTTTTTCACGCCAGACCGGGTATTAGAACCGGGCAATTATTATTGGAGATATGCGCTGCTTGTAGATCATCCAGTACTGCAAGGAAGCGAAACCGAAGTGGACGCCGTGCTGGGGAAACAGCAGGAAATGTCGGCATGGAGTGAGACTCGGCGGTTTACGGTGTCAGCGGGATTACCCGAGAGCCCGCTGCCTTCTCGGGCAGAACGGTACGTTTCCACGGACACGTCTCACCCAAGGCTGTGGCTTGGTGAGAGTGGGCTAAAGGCACTTGCAGATGGCATCGCGTCCGATTCCACGTATTGCGGCTGGGATGCGTTTATGGCAAATTCGGTGGAGCCGTGGGCAAATCGTGAGCCGATCCGTGAACCGCTGCCTTACCCGGAGAACAAACGTGTCGCTACGTTGTGGAGGCAAATGTACATTGACTGTCAGGAAGTGTTATATGCGATTCGTCATTTGAGCATCGCTGGCCGAGTGCTTCGTGACGAACGGCTGCTTGAAGCGGCCAAAACCTGGCTGTTACATGTGGCGGCCTGGGATACGGAGGGAACGACATCCCGTGATTATAACGATGAGGCAGCCTTTCGTGTCGCCGCCGCGCTTGCTTGGGGTTATGACTGGCTGCATGATGAGTTGAATAGTGAAGAGCAGGATGTGGTTAGGCGCAGTTTGCTGCGGCGGACAGAGCAGATAGCCCAGCATGTGATGGTTCGCTCGAAGATCCATCATGTGCCGTATGACAGCCATGCGGTGCGTTCCTTATCTTCGGTGCTTGTGCCCTGCTGTATGGCCTTGTTGCATGAGGAGCAGCAGGCTGCAGCGTGGCTGGATTATGCGATCGATTATTATGCCTGTCTGTACTCCCCTTGGGGTGGAAGTGATGGGGGTTGGGCCGAGGGTCCGATGTATTGGACAACAGGCATGGCCTATGTGACCGAAGCGATGAATCTGTTGCGAAACTATGCAGGCATCGACTTCTTCCGTCGGCCGTTTTTCCAGCGAACCGGGGATTTTCCGCTCTATGTGTACCCGCCCGATGCGCGGCGCGCTAGCTTCGGGGATCAGTCTACGCTGGGTGACCCGGTAAACTTGAAAACAGGCTATCTTGTCCGCCAACTGGCGGGGGTTACAGGCAACCGCTGGTACCAGTGGTACTTTGAGCGTGTGCGTCAATCAGACCCGGGGACAGAGGGTGCTTTTTATAACTACGGGTGGTGGGACTTTCACTTTGATGACTTGGTATACCGCCATGATTATCCGCAGGTGGAGGAAGAGTCACCCGTAGACATCGAGCCGCTCAAGTGGTTCCGGGATGTGGGCTGGGTAGCCATGCATCACCGGATGGATGATCCGGATGAGCATATGATGCTGCTGCTCAAGTCGAGCCGTTACGGTTCCATCAGCCATAGCCATGCGGATCAGAACAGCTTCACTCTGCATGCATTCGGTGAGCCGCTCGCCGCGGATACCGGTTATTATATCGCGCACGGCAGCTCCTTTCACCGGGAATGGCGCAGGCAGACACGCTCCAAAAACAATCTGCTGATTGGCGGAGCAGGACAGTATGCCGAGAATAACAAGGTGCTGAATATGTCCGCGACCGGACAGATTGAAGAAGCCTATTGGCGGGACGGCGATGGTTATGTGCGCGCTGTAGCGACCGATGCCTATGCCAGCACCGTACCCCATGTGAAACGTGTTGTACGGGAGATCCATTTTCTGCAATCATCCTACTTCGTCATTGTGGACCACATTGATCTGGAGAAGCCGGATAGCATCCAATGGCTGTTCCATGCGCTGCACCCGCTACAACTGAAAGGGCAGAGCTTCCGTCTAAACGGTAATAAGGCAGGGTTAGAGGGGACATTTGTCTATGCTTCCTCCGGTGAGCTGTCGCTCAGCCAGACGGATCAATTCGCAGAGGTCGACCCGGCAGAGTATGAAGGGCTGGAAAGACATTATCATCTAAGCGCGGAAACCCGGCCAGCCTCAAGCCACAGGATTGTGACTCTACTTGTACCGTACAAGATCGAGGAGCCGAAGTATGTACCCTATTTCATCGATGACCAGGATCATGGCATCCATCTCTATTTTACCGACAACGGTGTAACAAAGAAGATCGAGGTATCTAAGACGTACTAGATAAGTGGTGACCTAAAGAAAACGCAATCTCATCTAAAACATCCCCATTGTTGCAGGCGGTGGGGATGTTTTACCATCTATATGAAAGCGCTTCACTGATAAGTGGTACCTAAACCTAAAACAGGATGAAAAGAGGGGTAGCATGAAAAAGTGGATGGTCACAGGCATGGCGCTATTGCTGGCGGCAACCGTCATGGCGGGATGCAGCAAGGGAGGCGGGGCGGAATCCGGTGAGAATGGGGGAGACGGCAAGACGAGGTTCTCTATGTCACTGCGTACGCTGGCGTATACGTATGTGGAGAAATCGCCAGACATCAACCAGGATAAATGGGTGAAAAAGCTGGAGGATCTGACCCATACCGATCTGAAAATCATCCTGGTGCCTCATAAGGAATATGAGCAGAAAATGGTCCAGATGTTTGCCACCAACGATATTCCTGATGTGGTGCAGGGTGACGGAGGCGTTAACGGCAAAGAGATGGCCGGATCAGTCGAAGCTGGAGTATTCCAGCCGCTGGATGAACTGTTGCAGCAATACGGGCAGGATTTGCTCAAAGCCGTACCAAAGGAAGCCTGGGACCAGGTGACCCATGACGGCCAGATCTATGCCATCCCCGAATATTTATCCAATCCGTCCAGACGGGCTACCTGGATTCGGAAGGATTTACTGGATCAAACCGGACTGCCGGTGCCTACCACGGTGGAGGAAACATTGGAAGTTCTGCGCGCCTTTAAGAAACTCGGTGTGGAGAACCCGTATATGGGGCGGGAAGATTTCAAATATGCAGATACCTTTTTTGGCGCCTATGACGTGCAGCAGTTCCTGTCCATGATGGAGCAGCAGGGCGATCAGATTGTACCGAAATTTATGGATAATGAGAATATGCAGCAAGCTCTGACTGTCTATAAGACGATGTATGAGGAAGGGCTGATTAACAAAGAGTTCGCGACCATCAATTCCACCGTATTCAAAAATACGATTCTCTCCGGCAAGGCGGGCATGTGGTCCATGAATGCCAACGAACTGATCCAATGGGAGAAACAGATTAAAGCGTCGGTTCCCGATGCCAAAATCGAAATTATCCCTTCCCCTGTTGGTCCCGACGGAAAGGGCGGTTATTATCTGTACGGTCCGGTGACACGTGCCTACTTTATTAATAAGGATGCGGCTGATCCGGCTTCCATTATCCGTTTTTTTAACTGGATGGTGTCCGATGAAGCGGAGAAATTTTTCACGTACGGCACGGAAGGAGAGACCTACACCGAGGATAATGGTGTGATTTCATACACAGCTCCAACGGACTCTACTGGTGTGGACGAAGAGCGTTACCGTCAGTCATTCTTATGGTTCGTACAGGACACGACATACAACAAAGGCTCGTTATCGCTGACAGAAGAAGGCAGAAAGCTGATGAATATTTACGATACCATTTTAGCCAAAGAAGGCCGGGATGGCATCAACTTTGATCCGCGTTTGGAAGCATTTGTACAGAATCCCGATATTGCTCCCAATTCGGATACACCTCCTCAAGTATTGCTTACACACATGATCAAGATGGTTTATGGGAAGGAGCCGATCTCCGATTGGCCGAAAGTGGTTGAGGAATGGAAAGCCAAAGGTGGTGATCAAGCCATTGAGGAAGCCACGGAGAAATTCAAGAACGGAGAAGGCGTATCGTCCCCGCGCCGCTAACTAGAATAGCAGAATGAAGGGAACCAGTGCAGTGAGTCAGGTGAATACGGAGGGGATACAAGTGAAGGACTTGTTCAAAACGTGGACGAAGCGGGCTGTACTTGTTGCCATGTCTTTCATACTCATTAGCGGTACCGCCGTCCCTGTGCATCAAGCCCAGGCGATGGAAGACGATGTTCCTCATTCTGTTTTAAATGCTGCGCAGGAAGGAAATGTCCCAGACCCCGAGGGTCCAGAGATGGAGATTTATGCAGAAAACTTTGATGACCCGGACCATTTTGGCTCTACGGGTGGAATTGCACTGAGAGCTCCCTGGCTTCAGGAAGGGGCGGGAGGGAGCAAGGCCAAAACGTCATCATCCACAACCGCACCCTCGCTGCCCAACATGATCAAGATGGACGGTACCGATGCACTCGCGCTGCCGCTTGATCTAACTGGATATGGAAATATCCGACTAAGCTACTACACGCGTGCTTCGTCCTATATAAGCGGAAGCATCATTGTCGAATGGTCGAAGGACGGAGGCATTTCCTGGACAACGCTAGAGACGTTTGAACTTCCTCCAGGCACTCCGGATGTGAAAAATAAGGAAGGCAATACCTTAAAAAGCTGGACGCTGGGTTCAGAAGCGAACAACAACAGCACAGTGAACATTCGATTTCGGACAGGAGATGCCATGCAGGCCAACATGTATATCGACAATGTAGCCATTTACGGTCAGCCCATTCCCGGCATAACGCCTGCCCCATCCCCAGTACTGCCTGGAGAAGAGAATACTGAATTTACGCCACCGCAGGGAGTGACTTTATACGAGGATGTAGAGATTGGCATGGCTGGTGGGCGGGCGATGTATTCATCCATTGCCCGTGGTGGGCGGGCGATGTATTCATCCATTGCCGTTCCCGAGACAGCGGCAGCTGAACCGATGCCGGTCATGGTTTATATCCACGGAGGTGGATGGAACCACGGGGATCGGAAGCAGGCATTGAACTCCATATGCAATTATGTACTCAAACGCGGTTACATCGGTGTATCTCTGGACTACCGGCTAACGCCTGAGGCACCTTTCCCTGCTCAGATTCAGGACGTAAAGCTCGCTATCCGATATTTGCGGGCTAATGCACCACAGTACAATCTGGACCCAAGTCGTATCGGCGTCTGGGGATCATCTGCGGGCGGTCACCTGGCTGCATTACTCGGGACCACAGGGGACTTGGTCGCTGGCGATCCCGTTGTGCTCGATACAGGAGCGACAGTAGAGGTACCTGATCTCGAAGGTTCTGGCGGCTGGCCTGAATATTCGGACAAAGTGCAGGCGGTTGCCGACTGGTACGGACCCGCTGATTTTACGACGACATTTGCCAATAACTATAGCTCGGTTACGGCTCTGCTTGGCGGGCATCGCGCATTCGATGTACCGGAACAGGCCAGACTTGCGATGCCGGGCACGTACGCTTCACCAGATGATCCGCCGTTCTGGATTCGGCACGGGGATGCTGACGCCACCATTCCCTACACGGACAGCGTTACTTTTGCGGGGCAGCTTCAATCCGCGGGTGTCCCGATTGTGGATCTGAAAATCGTACCCGGTCAGGGCCACGGATTTACGGGAACGGCTTCCGAGATTGCCAATGCGGAGGCGTGGGCGTTTCTTGATGAGCATGTGAAGAACCGGGTCGTAACCGAGCCGATTATATTCAAAAGTGATCGGGAAGACACTACATCTGGCGAGAAAGAAGATGAAGAAGATCCGCCGAGGATTGAGAAAGTGATAGCCAGCAAGCTGCCAAGCGACGATGCAGCGATTGACAGCGGCAAGCCTGATCTGAATTTCAATCAGGCTACGGGTTCCAGCACTGGATTGCTCAGCATTTCTTCCACTTCGTCCACCAAGAAGTATGTGTATCTCAAGTTTGATATGACCGGAAATGAGCCCGAAGGAGAACGTTATCGACTAAAGGTTGCCGCGAAGAAAGGCACATCGAATATCGACACGGAGTTGTCTCTATATGGCTTGGATGCGACGGATTGGAGCGAATCATCGTTAACCTGGTCGAATGCCCCAGTCCAAAGTCTCAGCGAAAATTCGCTGCTTGGCACATTCCAGGTCACGGCAGATCGTAATGGAAGCCCGGCAGTCTATGAAGTGGATGTAACCGATTATGTGAAAAGTCGTCCAGATGGCGGGAAGGTGGCATTTCTGCTCGCGGATGCAGGATCAACAGGCGTCTCCATGAACGTATATACCAAGGAAGCCAACGGAACGAGCAATCCGCGTCCACAGTTATCTGTTATTGCTTTAGTCGAAGAGGGCAGTGATACGCTGTCACCGGAGTGGGAGCCGGGAGCCGAGCTGGATATTCGCAACTGGGGAACGGATTTTGCGGAACTGAGATGGCCTACGGCTAGCGATGATACGGGTGTATCTGCCTATCGGATCTATCGGAATGGAGTTCTGCTGGCCGAACAAGGTAAGCAGTCATTCCGGGACAGCGGACTTGCAGCCGGAACGCCGTATACATTCCAAGTGAGGGTGATTGATGAGGCGGGCAATGTCAGTAGTGCTCTATCAACCGATATAACCACCCTTGCGGTTCCGGTATCGTCCCTGCCTGTGGCTTCCGTCTCGGCAAGCGGCAGTGACGGCAATCTGGCGACCAATACCATCGACAATAACAGCTATACACGCTGGTCTGTTGCAGGAGAGGGGCAATGGATCACATTTGATCTGGGGCAAGCACAGCAAGTGGGCTATGTTGGGATCGGTTTTTACAAAGGGGATGTCCGGAAGACCTTATTTGAGATGGAAACGTCTGTGGACGGTGATCATTGGACTCAGGTGTTTAGCGGAGAAAGCAGTGGGGATACAACAGAAATGCAGGCGTTTGATATCCCGGACACTTCTGCACGTTATGTACGGATCACCGGGCATGGCAATTCCGATGCTAGTATTTATACGAGTTTGACCGATGTGCATCTGTATGCCCCTTTTGCAGGGGGAGGAACGCCTGTTGCCCTGATTCCATACATCGTCCCACAACCACCTGAGGGAACGATGCCATTTATCGCTCCAGGTCTGACGGAAACAGATGGCACACCACATGTTGTCCATTCTCCACATGCCGTGAATGGACGTACAATTGATGTACGGGATTATGGAGCAGATCCGGCTGACAATACGAGTGATGACCGACCTGCAATACAGGCCGCCATGGACGAGGCCAACGTCGGTGATGAAGTGTTTTTACCCGATGGAGTGTACAATTTGTTATCCGGGCCGGATGGAACCACCAATCTGATGCTCATATCCGGGGTGAATCTGAGAGGTGAGAGCCGTGAAGGAACCGTGCTCAAGACATCGCTGGATCAAGTGACGGGAAGTGCCGTTCTGAAAGCATCGGCCCAGCATAGCATTCTTGTATCCAACATGACCCTAACTTCATCCTGGTCTGGCAGCTACACAACCGATCACCAATCCAATAATCCCTCCGCAGGCGGGCCGGATAGCATGATTCACATCGCCAACTATGGTGAGGCTCCATCGTATGACATTACAATCGACGGCGTGATTGTGGAGAAATTCAAACGAATGGCTATCCGCATTGAGCATAGTCGCGATGTTGTTGTGAAGCATGCATCATTCCGCAATGCAACAGACCTGGGCCCTGGAGGCTCAGGCTACGGGATTTCCATTCAGGGAACGGCCAAGACCGATCGGCTCGGCTTTGACAATGATACGTTATGGAATGTGGTGGAGGACAGTACGTTTGAGGGTCCTTATCTCAGACATGGGGCACTGATCCAGTTTGTCGCCCACAACAACGTGCTGCGTGGCAATACGTTTAACGGAACAAAGCTGGATGCCATCGATCTTCATGGTGAACTGGAGTATTTGAATGAAATCTCCGGAAATGTTATTACGGATGTGCTGACAGGCGCAGGGGTTGGACTCGGTAATACAGGGGGTTCAGCGCCCAGCAACCACAGCAAGTCAGGCAAAGGAAACTACATTCATGACAACACAATCACGAACAGCCGAATCGGCATTTCGGTGACCATGGGCACCCCTGATACCCTAATCGAGGATAACCTCATAGAGAATACCACCACGATTGCAGAGGCAGCAGGGATCAAAGTGTTGAACGGACCGGGTACGATGATTCGCGGCAATGTGATTCGAAGCAATACCGCCAGCGGTTATTGGGGCGTGCGGCTTGAGCGTGACAAAGGCGATGCCGGAGCGGGCAATATCGGCGAAGGGGACCCCGAGAATGTGTGGATAGGAAATAACCGAATCGAAGGTAACGCGAACGGAATCGGACTCTTCGCCGGGGTTGGCATTTTGCTGAAGGACAATATACTGAGTAACTTGAATGAGGATTATTACAAGGCGGCGGGTGTGACGGTAACGGAGTTGTAAAATTCGGAAAAGCAGCACGGCAACAGTGAATGGTGAGACACTTGAAAGTGATGCACCAGCCATGATCCAAAACAGTCGCACACTTGTGCCGGTACGTTTTATCTCTTAAGGACTGGGACTTACAGTGGATTGGGATCAAACGGCTGCACAAGAAGTCTTACATCCAAATAAGAAGTATCTCCTGTGGAACGTAGTTGTTTTAAACGTAGTGGTTTTACAGAAAACGAGGGATTCGATGGTTACATCGAATCCCTTTTTGGTCTGCTTATTCCACATGTTCCAGATCATCATCTAAATTTCGTCCATGTATCCAGTGAGGGCAATCAGACAGATCGCACGTCCAGCAAAATCCTGCCTCGCCCATGTCTGGACTCACTTTTGGCATGCGCCTGATCCGCTGCACTTAAGGGGAAGATCGAGTCGATCTCCGAACGGATAGTACCGTTAGCCATAAGCTCGGCAATCGTGTACAGGTCCTCTGACGTAGGGAATTTCGAATTGAACTTGGCAGTAACTCCGTACTGTTCAGCTTTTTCATAGGAAGGTAATTGAGTCAAGGATACCAGTTTACCTCCGCGTTTCAGAACGCTCCATGAACGGTCTTCAATATCTCCACCCACAGCTTCAACGACGAGATCAACGTTGCTGACCAGTTCTTCGAACACGGATGTTTTGTAATCGATCACCTGATCAGCACCCAGCGAGGCAACAAAATCAACATTGGCCCCTGAAGCTGTAGCAATAACGTGGGCACCTTTCCATTTAGCCAGTTGAACGGCGTATTGTCCTACACCTCCCGCAGCAGCATGGATGAGCACCGTTTGCCCGGCTTCCAGTTCCCCTTCGGTGAACAGCACTTTCCATGCGGACTCGGCTCCGCCTTTGATAGTTGCTGCATCTTCGAAACTTAAGCTGTCCGGCATATGAACCAGATCCTGAGCTGGAGCTATACCGAACTCCGCGTAACTTCCACTCACATTACCAAAAACGTGATCTCCCGGTTGAAATGTATCTACTTCATCGCCCACAGATTCAACGATGCCAGACATGGCTGTTCCGGGGGTGTAAGGCAGGCTTTTTACAAATACATTCTGTAACCATCCATTACGAATTTTCCAATCCAGCGGAATGGCACCTGCATATTGAATGCGGACGAGAACTTCACCCGCAAGTGGCTGAGGGAGATTAACATTCTGTTCAAACTGTAATACCTCCGGACCACCATATTGATGGACTTGAATAGCGCTCATTTTAGCTGTACGCATGGTTTATACTCTCCAATCGTTAAGGAAATTTAAGATAAGGATGAATCAATCTGTGAAGCAATTTTTTGCGAAAGGGAAAGCAATAAGTTTTTTTCTTCGTCTGAAAGTCCTTCAGTCGTGATCTGCTCTACCCGTGCCCAGGCTGCATTCACTTGATCTTCCAGAGCATGTCCGGCTTCAGTCAGGGACACAATCGTGACCCGTCCATCTTCCTTGGAGCGGCTGCGTGTAACGAGACCGGCATCTTCCAGACGGCGGACAGACTTGGCTACCGTTGAATGATCGAGACGAAGTGTTCGGCCAAGAGAGTTCTGCGATTGATGATCCTGCGTGTACAGTTGCATCAGCATGATCTCTTGCCCCGGGAAAAGGCCAGTATCCCGAATCAATTGCGCAGCGAGACCCTTGTGTGAGCGTGCCAAAGCGAAAATGCTAAAGCTGATCGGGTAGGTATCTACTGCACTGAATTCATCTTTATTACTCGATGTCGGATGTTCACGATGTCCTTGAAATTCTTCATTAGCTGTCATGGTAGACCTCAACTTTCTTATTTGTGTTGTCGGCAACATAAATATATCACTATAAATATATGGTTGGCAACATATAATTTGGAGTCAACAAATTCCCAGACCCAAGGACGTTCTTACACATTTACGGAGAACACGAAGTGCATTCTACTAGAAACCGAGAAGAAATGATCAAGGTTGTGATTTCTGAATAATTCCTGCATCCACAATAAAAGATGGATTATCTACTTCAATCTCCTGGCAAATAAGATATAATACATAGCAGATCACCGATAACGGTAATTTAAGGAGGAAACACCCCAATGAAACTTCAATATACCAAACCCGCACAGGTTTGGACGGAAGCGCTTCCAGTCGGAAATGGCAGACTTGGCGGCATGGTATACGGTAGAGTAGAACAAGAGATGATCGCATTGAATGAGGACACTTTATGGTCCGGCTTCCCGCGTGACAGTAATAATGCAGAAGCGAAGAACCGATTGCCCGAGATTCGAAAACTCATTCAGGAGCAGCGTTATGTCGAGGCTGATGCATTGAGTAAACAAATGATGGGTGCCTATACTCAATCCTATCTGCCGCTTGGGAATCTGCATCTTCGTATGGAGCATGGGGATTCCTACCATTCGTATAGCAGGGAGTTGGATCTGAATAAAGCGATTGCGCGCACGTCCTACCTGATTGGTGAGACGGAATACACGCGTGAGATATTTGCTTCGTATCCGCATCAGGTCATTGTGATCCGATTGACTTCAAGTGTTCCAGGTCTGCTTAGCTTCCGGGCGCAAATGGATAGCCCGTTGAGGGCGTCCCTTTCCGTGTCCGAAGGACAATCCGTTCTCCGAGGCATTGCTCCCGAGCATGTTGCCCCATCCTACACCCGGGTGGATCAGCCGATTGTGTATGGAGAAGAAGGGCAAACGGAGGCGATGTCGTTTGAAGCAAGAATTCATGTCGCTCTGGAGGGAGGCAGCAGTCAGGTGGACGCGAGCGGGCTCCATGTAACCGGTGCAACGGCGGCTACGATGTGGGTGAGTGCGGCAACCAGCTTCAGCGGCTTTGATCGTTCACCGGGAAAAGAGGGACGAGACCCGTCTCCAATTACACTGGAAACGATTCGTCAGGCTTCTTCGCAGGACTATGCAACGCTGCGTCAAGCTCATGTGGAGGATTACCAGCGCTTGTATCATCGCGTTGAACTGCATCTCAAGGGAGAGCGCGCGTCGGATGAGCTGTCCACAGATCAGCGGATTGAACAATATGGCAGCCGTGACCGGGGGCTGGTTGAGCTATTGTTCCAGTATGGGCGCTACCTGTTAATCGCAAGTTCGCGTCCTGGCTCGCAACCGGCGAATCTGCAAGGCATATGGAACAAGGAAACGCGTGCGCCATGGAGCAGCAACTGGACCCTAAATATTAACGCCGAGATGAACTATTGGCCTGCGGAGACCAGTAATCTGGCGGAATGCCACGAACCGCTGCTTACCCTGATCGGGCATCTGGCGGACAACGGGAAGACCACAGCGGCAGTCAATTACGGCGCACGCGGATGGACAGCCCACCATAATACGGATATCTGGGCGCAGACCTGTCCCGTCGGCGACTTTGGTGATGGCGATCCGATTTGGGTGATGTGGCCGATGGGTGGAGTATGGCTTGCCCAACATCTGTGGGAGCATTACGCCTTTGGGCGGGATGAACTTTATTTGCGTGAGCAGGCCTATCCCATCATGAAAGAAGCGGCACGGTTCGGATTGGATTGGCTCCATGAGGATGATCGTGGGAATCTGATCACGGCTCCTGCTACTTCCCCGGAACACAAATTCCGTACTGCACAGGGCATGGCAGCCATCAGTGCAGCTTCTTCTATGGATCTGGAGTTATTATGGGATGTGTTCACAAATTGTATAGAGGCCGCTACTGTTTTGGAGATTGATGAGGATTTCCGTAAAGAACTGTTCAATGCCCGAGAGCGCTTGCTGCCTCTGCAGATTGGCAGCCATGGTCAATTACAGGAATGGTCGCAGGATTTTGAAGATGAGGATGTACATCATCGTCATGTATCCCATCTGTTCGGCGTATTTCCCGGTCGCCAGCTGACCGCAGAGAAGACGCCGGAGCTGTTTCAGGCTGCTCAGCGTTCATTGGAACGACGCGGAGATGGCGGAACAGGCTGGAGTCTGGGCTGGAAGATTGGGTTGTGGGCACGTTTCCGTGATGGAAACCGTTCGCTCCGGCTGATCCACAACTTGCTCAATCTGGTGAGGGAGAATGATGAAACATCCCAGAGGGGCGGGGTGTACCCGAATCTGTTTGATGCCCATCCACCATTCCAAATTGATGGCAACTTTGCTGCAACGGCGGGCATTGCTGAGATGCTGCTGCAATCCCATCAGGAGCAGTTGGAACTGCTTCCCGCATTGCCAGATATCTGGCCGGAAGGTTATGTGAAAGGACTACGAGCCAGAGGCGGATTCGAAGTCAACATTCATTGGGCAGAAGGCCAGCTGACGGAGGCGGAAGTTCTGTCTGAGCAAGGGGGGACATGTACTCTCCGAATTCACGGGTCACGCTCATTCAGCATCATCGCGGCCAATGGCTCCAACGTTGGGCTGGATTCAACAAATCAGGAAACAGGGGTATATCATTTTGAGACCTCTCCTGGTGAGCGATATCGGATCATACTTGAAACGAAGTAGGAATACGTAATAAGAGTCCTAATCTTTTTCTAATCTTCTCCAAAACGTATCACGAGTCACACCCTTTCCGTATAACCGGGAAAGGTGTGACTTTCTTTTTATCTCTTCAATGTTCCAATATGTAGTGTTAGCTGAACTTTGACGTTTACACTTTCATTTCCGGTTAAAAATCTCGACAGAGCTTCAGACCTCGTTAAGTCCGCTCAAGGTTTAATATCTGTTACAATGGTGGAAAAGGAGGGAATAGATATGGCTCCTGATAAAACAAAACTTTTCCCAAACGAGAATATTCGCACGGTCTGTTATATTCAAAATCTGCCGCCACGCGCCAATGTGGACGTTGGGGACTACACGTACTACAGCGATAACACGAATCCGCCAGAGCAATTCTATGATCGGATTCAGCATCATTATGATTTTATTGGTGATCGCCTCGTAATCGGCAAGTTCTGTGCGATCGCGGAAGGTGTGACATTCATTATGAATGGCGCGAACCACCGGATGGAGGGCATGACGACCTATCCATTCAATATTTTCGGTGGAGGGTGGGAGAAAGTGACACCCACGCTGGAACAGCTCCCATATAAGGGGGATACGGTTCTGGGTAACGATGTCTGGCTTGGGCAAAATGTAACGATCATGCCGGGTGTCACCATCGGAGACGGTGCCATTGTTGCTTCCAATTCGACGGTCATTAAGGATATCGAGCCTTATACCATTGTGGGTGGCAATCCGGCCAAGCCAATCAAAAAGCGCTTCGATGATGAAACGATTGTCATGCTGCTGGAGCTGAAGTGGTGGGATCAGGATGAGCTATGGCTGGACACTCATTTGGAACGGCTTGTCTCTACATATGATCTGCAGACATTACGTGAACTTCTAAACAGCAAGTAGGATAGGTTTGAAAAGAATGCGAGGTAACGGCTGGTTCCTGACGGGGCCAGCACAAATTAAGCCCTGGACCGTTTTGAGCGGAACAGGGCTTCTTATTGTCCAAGATGAAAGGTTCGTTTAGCGAGTGGGTGGTTGTAGCGTCTGTTGAGACTCTGTTGTTGGGGGATTTGAGTGAGTGTGTTCTTCCGCGTTATTATGCTTACCGGAATAAAAGTTAATGATATCATCAACCGTAGAAAACACGACATTTGCATCTAGATTATCGTTATATGTTTGAATAAAAACCTTCTTTCTAATCGTGTTGTTGCTGTTTTAATTTAGAGCTTCTTTCATTGTTAATCCTGCTGTGAATACAGGAACTTTACCTGCTGGCAGTTGTATTTCCTGGCCTGTTCTCCGGCTTTTCCCCGTACGTGCCTCACGATCACGCACTTCGAATTTCCCGAATCCAACCAGCTGAACTTCTTTACCTTCTTTTAGGGCTTCAAAAATAGAATCAAGGACAACCGTTACGGCTTTTTCGGCATTCTTTTTTGAGAATCCACCAGTTTTGGCTACTTCTGCTATCAATTGTTCTTTATCCATTTGTAATACCTCGCTTTGGTTATTTGTATTATATGTTGACCAAGAAAATGTTACCACATATCACGTCGGTTGAAGTACCAGATTCATCTAAATCGTTACGGATGACGCTAAATAAACAAAAAGCTGCCTTATAAGGCAGCTTTATTATAATTAAACTTTAGTAACGTTCTCAGCTTGTGGTCCACGGTTACCTTGAGTTACTTCGAATTGGACGCGTTGTCCTTCGTCCAAAGATTTGTAACCTTCACCTTGAATTGCACTGAAATGAACGAATACGTCTGTTCCTTCTTCAGTTTCGATAAAACCAAATCCTTTGTCCGCGTTAAACCATTTCACTGTACCTGTTTGCATGTGATTCCTCCAAAAAATAAGTTTTTTAACGATCATTTTGATGAGTGTTAATAAGAATTAAGTCTCATCATGTGCAGATTTGATGTCCGCTAATGTATCGATTAATATGATAATACCATGTCCGCTAATATAAGTCAAGAATTGGAGGTTTTTTCATTGAATGAGGCATCTGGTATATCGGTACACGGGGAAATGGTGGTTCAGGAATTCATATATATGCTTATGATTCGGGAAGATTTGAATCCCAAAACATTAAAGCAATATGCAAGTGATATGAAGCATTTTGTGGAGTGGTACAAGGGAAGCGATACCTTGGAGAGAGAGAATATGTTTCAAATTGAAGACGTGGCTACATCGACTTTAGTACGTTATCGGGAAGATGCATATAACGTCATGCAATTGAAGCCAGCTACAATCAACCGCAGATTGATTACACTGAAACGTTTCTTCAAGTGGGCTGCCTCGCAATCCATAATCAGTAGTGATCCTTCCAAACCCTTGAAGTTCATTCCCGAAGATAAGGTAAGCCCTCGCCGAATGACAACGAAGGAAGTAAGCTCATTCCTCTCTGCGATCGAGAATGGCAACTCACTCCGGGATCAGACGATTCTTACCGTGATGTTTCATACAGGTCTGCGAACGATGGAGATCTGCAACCTTGCTCCCCAAGATATTGAAATGGGAGCACGAGGCGGAGAACTGGTAGTACGAGCCGATAAACGAAACTTGCAGCGGAAAGTACCACTGAACCTGACGTGTATGGCTATATTAGAGAAATATATGGCAGTCCTTATTCCTAATAGTCCTTATCTGTTTCCTTCTGAAAAAACCAGTGATCGTTTAACCGAGAGGGCGTTGCGTCATTTGATCAAAAAATATATGATGGCTGCTGGACTCGAAGGACTAAGCTCACATGATCTGCGTCATCGATTCGGATACGCTATGGCGGAGAGCACACCACTGCATCGTTTGGCGGAAATGATGGGGCACACAAACCCGGATACTACGATGATTTATGTCAAAGGGTTAAATATGAATCTGTGAACGAACGGTGGAGACGAATGGATACTCAAGGTTTGCCAATATATCATTGAATCAAGCTCTGACTCGCTGTAAGCGGATCAGGGCTTATTGATGATCTGCGAGCTGCTTACATACCACTCCGTTTTGTCTTATTCTCCGGCAATTCATTGTAATTATGACCTAGGTTCCATCATGCTTTCCCCAAAATTGTATCGCCAGAGCTATGATCAGAATGGACGAACAGACCCGGCATGATATCTCCATATCCCGTATGATTCCCCGTTCTTTACTATAATAAGCTTCAATGAAGGAAAATTGTTCTTTAGTTCGGAAGAATGTAGACAGCTTTTCTCTCAGTTGCTGGAGCTGACCTCCCCACAATGATAATCAATATGTTTGGGAGATGGTCGTATTTTCCGCTTGAATACTAAATCATTTGTCCTATTGCCTTCATAAATTATACATTCATGCGAATTTGACGAGCCTCCACTAATCGACAACATCAGCTAATCATAATCGATATAATACATGTGAATAAGGTATTGGATGTGAGTAATATGTCAAAGGGGGCGAGGCTGTTTGCTGAGTTACACGATGAAAATGGTTATTTTCCCGTTAGGATGTCTGCTTGTAATTCTGTCCTCTTATGTACTTAGACTTACCCCCCATCTGGCGATAACGATAATCGCGGGTTCACTATTTGTAGCAAGTATCTATGCAGAGAGGTGGAATCCTGCGCTTCAAAAGATCCAATGGATCTTCCTCGGGATATTCCATTATTTCAGTGAACTGAACTGGTGCAACATGCTGTATTATATGCTCATTATCTCAATGATTCAGAACAAACAACGTTTAGCCCATACCTTACCCATTTCGCTACTGCTCATGTTGGAATACACGGTGATTCGGCTTTCCTATGTACCTATAGATGCATACGCTTTGCTGGTCACCTTATTTGACTTGTTAACCTCAGTTGTCATTGTTGTTCTTTATCATACCTTGATTAACAGTGAGGTCGAGCAGCGCAAGCTTCGGGAGAAAAACTATTTTCTCACTGTCCATGATCCGCTCACCGGGCTGCTGAATTATGAAGGATATATGGATGTACTCAGAGAAACTGCGGACAAGCAGCGATCATTTTTGCTCATTATCCTAAACATTCAGAACTTCAACGGGTTTAACAAAGAGGTCGAAGACAACTGGTGCAGCGTCATCAAAAGCACGGGCGAAAGTATTGAGAGACAGTTTTCGGATGCGTACGGAATATCCCGATATGCAGGGGATCGTTATGCCGTCGTTATTCCAGAGATACAAGATGTCGAAGAGCGGATGACTTCACTGCTTTCAGGTGAATTGCGAGGCTTGCAAGTGACCTATAGCATCTCCCTATATCCAGGAATGTCTGAGACATTACAGCATTTTATTACAGTTGCGGAGGACAGGCTATTCCAACAGCAGCGAAGCAAGTGGTTAAAAAATGAAGAAGAGGTCTTCCGCTCTGAAAGGCTCCGGGCTGTAGGAGAACTGGCGGCTGGCATGGCGCATGAAATTCGCAATCCGCTTACGGCGATTCGGGGATTCCTGCAATTGTCCCGGGGACAAGCATTCAACATCGCTCCATGGTATGAAGTCATTATGGGTGAGGTAACACGGGTAACCGATCTCACGGCCGAGTTCTTACAATTTTCCAAACCACATACGAACCATATGAAGCCGGAACAGGTGGGACAGTGCCTGGAGCGGGTCATGTCTTTGACCGAGTCAGATGCGGCATCACGGGGGCATCGTATTACGCTTAAAATGACTGGTGAGCCAGTCGTTGTGAACATGGATCGGGATAAGATTGTGCAGGTGTTGATTAATCTGATTCGAAACGCTTTTGAAGCGATGACAGACCCCGGTGAGGTACATATTGATTTGATGCATGAAGGGGACAAGGCAGTCATCTCGATTACAGATACGGGAAGTGGCATTCCCGAGAATTCTCTTTCAACGATCTTTAATCCATTTTATACAACTAAAGAAGAGGGCACGGGGCTAGGACTGGCACTCTGCCAGAAAATCGTCCAGGACCACAACGGAAAAATCACCGTCTATAGTGAAATGGGCGTTGGCTCCACGTTTACGCTTCATCTGCCTATGGGTGCTTAACTCATATCTCATATAACTGACCCAGCAAAAGAAACATAAACGCCCTGGTTCTTCTCAAGTTCTGAGATGTCACACCCATCAATGGTGATTCGTCCACCTGTAATCTCGTAGAAACGCGGAAGCAAGTTGATGATGGTTGTTTTGCCTGCTCCGGTTGTAGTGGGTCGCCAGCGCTAACGAATCGACTACGCCTTACGATGAACCAACGAACAAAAAACCTCTGCTTTGAGTGGAAGAGAGTGTGATAACGGACTCTGTTCCAGGCTACAAAGAGAGGTTTTTTGGTGTTTTTTTATAGGTTGAGTATCAGGGACATTTTATTTTTTGGAGAACATTTCTTTGGCTTCATCCATGGCCATTTTGTTCCCAATCGAAGAATAATCCAGCCAAGGTTGAGCGCCAATAGGGTACACATGGCCTGCTTTGACCGCTTTTAGCCCTTGCCAGATCGGATTTTTTTGCAGCTCTTTGAACATGGTTTGGGCCTCATCATCCGAATTCACAACAACAAAGATGGCATCTGCATCAAAGTCCGGCAGTACTTCACGGGAGACCACTTGATAAGGTTTGGACGTATCGAGGTCCTTAATGCCTTTGGCTGGGGTCAGACCCAGATCTTCATACAAAATAGGGCCCATTGGACGGCGTGTACTGAATACACGCAATTCTTTGGCGGTAACACGGATGGCCATAACGGTGCCGTCACCAATGGTGTCATGGATCAGGGATTTCACTTCTTCCGTTTCGGATGCATAGTCCTGAATGTATTGCTCGGCTTGCTTCTCGCGATTCACCAGCTTGCCAATCTCTTTTAGATGGTCGCGCCATGTGCCATCATCCAGATTGAAGACATGCACCGGAGCAATTTTCTCGAATTTGGCAACGTCATCGCCGGAGAATTCTTCGTCCAGATAGATGACGTCCGGTTTCAGGGCAAGCAGTGCTTCCATATCGGGGTCCTTGACGGGACCAAGCGGCGTTGTATTTTGAAGACGATCGGCTACATGGGACAGAAAGGCTTTGGCTTCGCCGCCGATCACCGAACCAACTGGAGTAATACCGAGAGACAGCAGGTCATTGGTCAGATGGATGGACATGGAGGCGATGCGTTGTTCTCCTGAACTTGCGCTGTTGTCTTGACTTTCGGTTGTAGCATCCGTGGAGGAACCGCCAGAGGCAGAGGATGAATTATTGGCAGTTCCACAAGCTGTGAGCACAAGTACCAGACAGATGCTCATGACAAGTATAAGATTTTTCTTTAACATGGGTAGTCACATTCTCCTTGAACATCTCTTGGATGTCATTATTGTTGTGTATAGGTAAGGCATAACGGTGAAAGCAATTCAAGTTTTTCTAAAAGCAAAAATAATTACTTGGTTCGTACCAGCAGATACAAAAAGTAAGGTGCGCCAATCGCAGCGACCACAACGCCTGCCGGAATGGCGTTAGGCTGAAAGATGGTTCGCCCGATTGTATCGGCGGTCACCAGAATGACCATACCGATAAGTCCGGCGGCAGGAATCAGATGCCGATGCATCGGACCGACAAGTCTGCGTGCCAGATGCGGAGCCGCTAGACCGATAAAGCCGATGCCTCCAGCCATGGATACACTGACGGCAGACAATGCGACGGTGCATAGCAGCAGAATAACACGATGAGATCTGACGGGAGTACCAATACTGGTTGCAGCAGCATCTCCTAGATTGAAGGCATCGAGCGTTTTGGATCGGCTCCATATGTACAAGGTGCACAGAACAATCCATGGAAGCAGCGCCTGCACATGAACCCAATCACGGCCCCAGACGCTGCCAGCCAGCCAGCGAGCAGCGAAGGAATAGGTATCTTCATCCAGACGCAGGGACAGATACAGTGTCAAGGCATGGAACCCGGCTGCTACCGCGATCCCCACCAGAATCAGCTTCATCGGGGATACTCCGTTATGGCGATCATAGGACAGCAGCATGATTACCAGTGCTGCGACAACGCTGCCTGTAAAAGCAAACAACGGAATCAGCAAGGCAACAGAGCCATCCATCGAATGTGAGAAGCTTACAAACACCATCAGCCCGAAGGCAGCCCCCGCATGCAATCCCAGAATACCTGGATCAGCCAAAGGATTGCGTGTAATGCCTTGCAGTGCAGCGCCGGCAATGCCCAGTCCTGCTCCGGCCAGTACCGTAACCAGAATGCGCGGCAATCGGTAATCAAACAATACGATCTGATCATCTGGCGTACCATTGCCAAGCAGGGTGTGAAGCACGGCCACAGGCGACAGGCGAATGGTTCCTGTGTTCAGGCTGATGACGATAACGGCAATGGCGATGCAGAGCAGCGTGACACTGACGGTTATCGAACGTTTGCCTCGTGAAGAGGTAGTGGAATTCATCGCTACAAGGCCCTCCTTTCTTTACGGGCCAGATAGAGGAAGAACGGTACACCAACAAAGGCAACCATAATACCTACCGCCAATTCTTGAGGCGGGTTCACGATACGTGAGCCCAGATCGGCGAGTACCAGCAAGACCGCTCCCAGCAAGGAAGACATCGGAATAATGAGCCGATAATCCACACCAACTAATTTGCGGGAAATATGCGGAATGACAAGTCCGACAAAGCCGATCGAACCCACAGCGGACACGGACACGCCAGCCAGCACAACGACTGCTGTCAGGGCGAGCAGCCTCGTCCAGCGGAGGTTGATCCCCAGATTAATCGCTACTTCTTCGCCAAGTGACATGAGGGATACGCGCCGAGCGAGTGGCATGATCAGCACCAGCGTGACCAGCAGCACAGGAAGAATCAGCTTCAGATGTCGCCATTCAATCCCACCAAAACCACCCGCATACCAGAAGGCCAAATCCTGACTCAAATCAAAATAAATGGCGATACCGGTGCTGAGCGAGCTTAGCATTGCTGCAATAACTGCCCCTGCAACGGTGAGTCGTATGGAATTCAGACCTCCAGGCGCGGCCATTCCGAGCAGGAAAATGAGCAGTGTACCCAAAACAGCCCCTATGAATGACAGGAACATGATCCAGCCATAAGGCAATCCTGGCCAGAAGGCGAAGCTCAGCGCCACGACAAAAGTGGCTCCCGCATTAATGCCCAGAATACCTGTGTCAGCCAGTGGATTACGTGTAATACCCTGCATTAGAGCACCAGCAACGGCAAAGGCAGCGCCGATGACAGCTGCCGCAATAACACGGGGCAGGCGTAGCTCGTGAATAATCTGATGGGGCGTCAAAGCCGGATTGTACTGAAATATGGCACTCCACACAATTTCCAGTGTCAGCCCTTTGGCACCCAGTGAAATGGCGACAAACATACTAAGCAGCAGTGCGGCTATGGCAGACAAGAACATCATGCCAACGGTCACTGCAGATTTTCGTGAATTGGACGGACGATGTGGCAGTCCCGGATGTTGAATGGGGGTCACTCCTTTATTACCAACAACTCATTTTTGTTGTTATTGATTATCATTATCAATTAGTGATCATTATAAAATCTTAATCCAGGCCCGTACATGGCATAAATTAAGATTTTGCAGATGGACATTTTTTAGATTACAAAAGTGAAGGTTTATTCGTCAACATGGATAGCGCTTCATCCAGCTGGATGTTGATGGAATAGGGAGCATATACCACCCATGAATTCCAGTCAATAACATGAACACGTCCATTTTTTACCGCAGGATGCGAGATCCACAGTGGATCCGTAGTTATCTTTTGCAACAATGTGGCTCGTTCATGCATAGACGTAATCGCCAGCAGCAGAACATCTGCTTCTAGACCGTCCCATTCTCCTGGAATGAAGGACATCCAGTTGAAACCCACCCCGGCAGGCTTGCCAGCCAGTTCGTTCTGAATTCGCTGAGGAGCAGCCAGTTGCAGGCTGCGATAAAATACATGGCCGAAGTTGCGGTGGCTGTACATCCGTGGCCCTTTGGCCGTCAAGGTGCAGACTGCTACGGTGATATCTCCGGCGGTCTCCCTGATCTTTTTGCGAGCCCGCTCCGCTTTGCGCTCATGTCGATCCAGCCACTCCTTGGCCGCTTGGGTGCGATCCACGATCGTGGCGATTTTCTGCAAATGGCCGAACATGTCTGTCTGGTTCCAGGGGATGGTGATGATTGGAGCGACATCGCCAATATGTTCCATCGCTTTAGCGGCTGCATTGTCCTTGGTCAGAATCAATTCGGGATTCACATCCAGGAATGCCTGACGTCCCTGTTCCCATGGTTCATAGGCGTGGAACGGCAGTGTCAGCGATTTGGGCAAATGGGGCAGATGGCCCTGGATCTGAGCTGCACATGGCGTGATGCCAAGTGTCATCAGGTGATCAGTGTATGGATAGGAGAGCGACACGATATTCCGATGGACCTGCTTTGCATAGGAAGTTGGTGCATAGCCGGCATGATTCCTGAAGCGGCGGCTGAAATAGAATTCATCCCGGTAGCCCACCTCGCGGGCCACATCACGGACACGCAGATTGGACGTCATGAGCAGTTCCTTGGCCCGATTCATACGCAGATGAGTGATGTATTCGATCGGATTTTTCTGCATTCGGCTCTTGAACAGCTGTGAGTAATATGACGGATGCATACCCGCCAATTCAGCCAGCTTCTCCAGCTTGATCTCATGCTTATAGTTTTCCCGCATATATTGCATGGTTGACCGTAGCCACTGCTCGGGCTCTTCCAGTCCTTCCGCATGGGTCTGATCATCCTGCGGCCAGAGCATATGCAACAGATCCGTCAGGAGCATTTGTGATTTTAGGCTGTTCTGGGAAGTTTCAGTTGCCAATTGTGCAGCAATTCGCTGAATCCCATAATAGGGACCCTGAATCCAGCCTGTAATCGGTGAACCGAGCTCCCGTTCATAGATCCGCCTTGCCTTTGTTTTCTCAGCAACCCGGAACTGATCATAACGAATGATATATAGTTCAATCTCATGATCTGTATCAGAGAAAAGCTCCAGAGAGGCTCCCGGTGTGCAGAGGAAGGCGGACTTGCGGCTGATATGGAATTCGGTCCCGTTTACAATCAGCTTACCCGTGAACTTGTGCATATAGATGAAGGTATGGTGCGCAAGCTCCGTCTCATGCCAGCGCCATTCCCCATTGACGGTGACAAGCTCCGCATGATGAAGTTCAAGCAGTGCTTCGTTCAGAAAAGCTTCCACTTCAATACGGGTTGTGGATTCGGTCCCAGGATTGGGATTCGTCTGCTGGTTTAATACTTGCGGAGTGATTTTGTTCCGGTCAGTCTCTGGATTGGTTATCATCGTGTAACCTCCTCTCTTGAACGGTTGGATTTATTATAGAGAGCGCAGCCGCCTATCCGATCTGAACCACTGTGGGTATGTCATCAAGCTAAGCAGAATACGGGTCCTGGTGGCTGAACTGGTAAAAGTAAATATAATGAGAAGCTGTTAACGATCGGCTTCGACGGATCACCAATTGCGATAATCATGCCTGTCTAGGAGTCGTCCTTTCATCCGTGATCTGCTGATAATCTTAGCAAAAATACCGAAGAATTGAAATGAGAGTGAATCTCAATGGATGCTTTGCATGCGTCGATCTGAACCATCGTCTGACGTAAGCGTTTCTTTTTGGTAAAATAAAGGGGAAACCATGTTGGCCTGATCAAGATTATGATCCTTTTTAACTCATTTTGGTATTAGGGGAGGCTTTAATATGACAGAAGTAGTGGGACGGGACAAAGTAAACTGGGGCATTATGGGCACGGGGTGGATTGCATCCCAGTTCGCGAAAGATTTGGGGCATGCAGGGAACGCAGTGAAGGCGGCTGTTGGTTCACGGACAGCGGGAAGCGCAGAGAAGTTTGCAGCTGAATATGGTTTTGAACGCGCTTACGGTTCGTATGATGAAATGCTGCAGGACCCTGAACTGGATATTATCTATGTGGCAACCCCACATCCACTACATAAGGAGAATGTGATGGCCTGTCTGGAGGCGGGAAAAGCGGTACTTTGTGAGAAGCCATTTACGATGAATGCGCGCCAGCTGGAGCAATTGGTCGAGACGGCTCGGGAGCGCAAGCTATTTCTGATGGAAGGCATGTGGACACGCTTTCTGCCGCCGATTGCTCAAGCCAGAGCGTGGATAGCAGAAGGTCGAATCGGTGAGGTGCGTCTGGTCAAAGCAGACTTTGGTTTCCGTGTAGGCTGGGAGCCAGAAGGAAGGCTGCTTAACCCGGATTTGGGTGGGGGTGCATTGCTTGATGCAGGCGTATATCCCATTTCATTTGCGTCCATGATCTTTGGCGAGCAGCCCCAGCATGTATGGAGCACGGCAAACATTGGACAGACAGGTGTGGACGAACAATTCTCTGTGCTGCTGTCCTATTCCGAGGGGCGCTCGGCATCGCTAAATGGAGCTGTTCGTCTTAACATGAGTAACGAAGCGATCATTTATGGCACAGAGGGATACATTCGGTTACCCTTTTTCCTGGCAGGCAAAGAAGCCTATCTGCATGTGAATGGGCAGGACGAACCGGAGAAGTTTACCGACGACCGGACTTGTATTGGATATGCGTTCGAGGCGGAAGAAGCGGGTCGCTGCATTCTGGAAGGTCGTACGGAAAGTAGAACCATCCAACTGGACGAATCACTGGAAATCATGAAGTTGATGGACACGATTCGAGGACAGTGGGGTTTGCGTTACAAATTTGAGTAGATGGACTGGAGTGGTCGTGCGATGGTGAAAATTCTGATATCCGGGTATGAACCTTTCGGTGGGGATGCGGTGAATCCGACGGGAGAGCTGATGGAGGCACTTGCGCATGAAGCTATCGAGGGAGCTGAGTTAAAAACAGTGCTGTTGCCTGTGCACTTCAATGAATGTGCGGATCTGCTAATCGCAGAGATGGAGTCCTATCGGCCTGATGTTGTCATCGCCTGTGGACTTGCCAAAGGAAGGACGGCCATTACACCGGAACGGATTGCCGTTAATATCAAAGACATTCCTCCGGGCTCCTACGCGGATAACCAGGGACAGCGTCCAGTGGACGAGCTCATAGTGGAAGGCAGTCCAGACGGCCTATTCTCCACATTGCCCATTCGTGCCATGGTGAATAATATGTTGGCAGCAGGTATCCCGGCTGTGGTGTCCAATACGGCAGGGACATATATTTGCAATAATACGATGTACCGGGTGCTGGATCACATTCAAGTAGGGCAGCTACCCATCCGTGCCGGGTTTGTGCACTTTCCAGCATCAACAGAGATGGCTGTGTCGCAGCCTTCTGTGCCATCACTGCCCATCTCCATGATGCTAGATGCGCTGCGGATTATGATTCGCACGGTAGTGGCTAAGTAATTAATTGTGAGTCGATGTAATATGAACGAATGATATCACTTTGGAACGCTGTGTGGTCAGATCCGCTATGTTGGTAGATCAACATTGGGGATAGGTTCATTTTTTGGTTGAAATAGATTAAAAAGGCAGTCCTATTGTCATGAATATGACTTTATAGGACAGCCTTTTTTGTAATGGTTCGTGGCAATGACGGCCGTGCGGCAAAAGGAGTTCGTCAAGAGATACAGGAATCTAACGAATCACAGAAGCGTTATTTCAGTTATTGCGCCCGTTCTGACTGTGTTTTGGCAGAGTTCTACCGGAATAACGTGGCTGAGATTCAGTAGTATTTTCACTGCACCTGATTCTGCTCAATAAAGTGTCATCGATTCGTTAGCGTCTTGGTTTTGGGCATGGAGCGATCGGCACTGAGACTGTATCCCACCGAAGAATGGAAAACGAAATTCACGCACAGCCTCATTGATGTTTTGTATCTATGCCAGGCGAGTTAGATCCGTAACAAATCGAGATCGAACTCGGGAACAAGTCCTTCTTTCATCGCGCGTCCAAGCAACGCTGTAATTGCACCATAACCGTCATCGCCCAGGTTGGCGCTGAACTCATTAACATACAAGCCGATATGCTGTGCAGCTACATCAGGGTCCATCTCTTGCGCATGTTCCATAACGTATGCTTTGGACTCATCCGGATGCGCCCATGCGTATTCCACCGAGGCAAGTGCCCAACCAGCGAGAGCGTGAGCATCCAGATTGCGGCGGGCAATAATCGCTCCAAGCGGTATTGGCAAACCTGTGTCGCTTTCCCACCAGTTACCGAGATCGGTCATCAGTTTGAGATCATAGTTCTGGTATGTGAAGCGTGCTTCATGGATAACCAAGCCGGCATCGATCTTGCCATCACGGACAGCAGGCATAATCTGGTCAAAGGGCATGACTACAATCTCACCTACGCCGCCGGGAACATTTTGCGCTGCCCACAGACGGAACAACAGGTAAGCTGTTGAACGTTCACTTGGTACGGCAACTCGGCGTCCTGAGAGATAGGCCGGATCGGTTGTACCGTTTGCGGTCAGAACCAGTGGTCCGCATCCTCTGCCAAGTGCACCGCCCGCAGGCAAGAGCGCATATTCATTCAGCACATAGGGTAGCGCTGCATAGGATATTTTCATGACTTCGGGTGTATCTGGTCCATCCGGATTAGCTGCAAGCCCGTTGGTAATATCGATATCCGCGTAACGGACATCCAGCTCAGGTGCACCTGGAATCAGTCCATGCACCCAGGCGTGAAAGATAAAGGTATCATTGGGACAAGGGGAAAATGCAATTTTCATGATGTCATGACCTCCCGTAAAATGGAACTTGCTGCCTGGAGCGCATCGAGTGCATCCTTGATGCGCCAGGCGTCGCGGTCGCGTGGACCGACCGCGTTGGATATGGCCCGCAGTTCGAGCGCTGGCACACCGAATTGCTTGGCTGCTGTCGCCACGCCGAAGCCTTCCATGCCTTCGGCGGCGGCATCCGGCACGCGGCGCAATAGCTCCGCGGCCGTCTCAGCTGTTCCGGTCGCCGTGGATACGGTGACCGCTGTACCTCCGCTGACAGCGAGCCCGGCCCGCTGCAGCTCATGGCGTAGGCGAGCGGCAAGCTCCGCGTCCGCCGCCACATGGGACGAGCCGAATCCGAGCTCGTCCACGCTTAGGAAGCCGTCTGGCGTCTGCGAGCCCAGATCGGCTGCAACCATGGTGTCGGCCACCACGAGGGAGCCGACGTCCGCCCGGCCGGGGAACCCGCCGCCGATGCCGGCACTGATCACCAGCGAGTACGCTGGTGTCCGTCCGGTCCCGGCCAGGGGCCCCGGCCTAGAAGATGCGGCAGATGCCTGTGCCGCATCTATTTCGCTTGGCGCGGCAAAGCCTTGCGCCAGCGCATTTGCGCCCGCAGCCGCTGAGGCAAATGCCAGCGCTGCTGCGGTTCCTGCTGCGGCAGAGGCCGGGCCTACGCCCGCAGCGATCACATCAAATCGTTCCGCAGCTTGGTCACCCAAGCCGCGGAGTACAGCATCTTTTTCCGCGTCAACGGCGGTAACGATTAATACACGTAGTGTGGAAGCTGTTGTTCGACTATGTTCTATGGACTCATTCTGTTTCGATTCATTCATCCCGGATTCTCCCTTATGAGGCATTAGATTCAAAGCTGTATGAAGGTCATCTCGAATTTGGTTTGCAAGATCAAGATGTCCACTTGAACAAGACATTTTATCCGACTTTGTCTTTCAAAGACTGGACAAGTTTCTCCCAAAGATAATACATCATCAATACAGATGGAGCACTATATATAGAATTTTTCGATCTATACACACGGTATATAGTTGTTTAGTTTTCTGATGCTATACAGTGCGTACAGCAGTGATAATAAGTTAGGGAAGAGTGAAAAAGCGTATATCTTCTCCATGAGCGTGGTTAGTAAGTGAACAAGTACTTACCTCTTCCCCATCATAACGGAAGGGCAAAGATCAGAACAAGCTTTGGACGTAATAAGCTCGAAAAGCGGTTTAACCAACTGTAACAGCCCGCCCGAAACAAAACGAAACGAGAAATTACGGCTTTTTTTATTTACAGACAGTTCTATTCCCGCCAGTGAATATGTCATTTTAATCATAACTAAAATTAACGCGAATAACCCGAGAAGTCAAAGTTAACTGTTGACAATCTGTATCAACTGTATTAATAATGATAGTACAGTCAATACACCTTAACGTTGGAACCATACACCTCATATACAGACATCTTTCATCAATAGGGTATTTACAACATTTTCAGAAAGGAGGTGCGGGATGTTCGAATTAGATGTACGCAGCCGTAAGGCGATCTATGAGCAGCTAGTGGACAAAATCAAAGAAATGATCGTATACGGTGTTCTCCAACCCGATGAGCAACTTCCTTCCGTTCGCACACTGTCCGCGCAGCTGACTGTTAATCCCAATACAATTCAGAAAGCGTACCGCGAGCTTGAACGTGAAGGTTACATCTATTCTTTGCAGGGAAAAGGGAGCTTCGTATCATCGTCCGTGGAACATCCGAATGCAGCCATGAGAGATGAAATCAGAGCGGCTCTGGTGAAGCTGATTGCGGAAGCATCGTATTCCGGTTTGACCAAAGCCGATATGACGCTTTTATTTGAGGAAGCGATGGCCCGTATAGAGAGGGGGGAGCCGAATGATTGAGCTGAATCAGGTTATTAAGGCGTTTGAAAAAGAGAAAGCCGTTGATGGCGTAACGATGCAAGTACATAAGGGATCGATCTACGGTCTGCTCGGTTCCAACGGGGCAGGCAAAACGTCACTGCTCAAAATCGTGGCAGGCATTTATCGTCAGGATAGCGGGACGGTTCGCATGGATGGGCAAGAAATATATGAAAATATGGACCTTAAGGGACGCACCATTTTTATGGCAGATGCGCCATATTTTTTCCCGCAATCGTCCATCCATCAGATGGCATCGTTCTACCGTTCCATATATCCGCGCTGGAATGAGGAGCGTTTCCTGCAACTGGGCAGTGTATTCAAACTGGATGTCAAAAGAAAACTGCATCGCATGTCCAAAGGCATGCGCCGTCAGGCAGCGGTATGGCTGGGACTCAGTTGTATGCCTGAAGTGCTACTTATGGATGAGCCGATTGACGGACTTGATCCGGTGATGCGGCAGCAGATCAAAAATCTATTATTCCAGGAAGCAGCAGAACGTCAGGTAACCATCATCATCTCGTCCCACAATTTGCGTGAAATTGAAGATCTGTGTGACCATGTAGCGATCATGCACAAGGGCCGGATTATTGTAGAGAAAGATCTGGATGATCTGAAGGCTGATACGCATAAAATCCAGGTTGCTTTCCGTCACTCGGACCATGCCAAAGCTATGGATGAGCAGGTGGATATTTTGCACGAAGAGAAACGGGGAAGTGTATCCCTGTTTATCGTGAAAGGTAATCGTGAGGCTGTAACGGAACGATTCCGTGCATTTGATCCGTATCTGCTGGATGTATTGCCCCTGACACTGGAAGAAATATTTATCTATGAAATGGAGGACGCAGGGTATGATATTCAACCGATTGTTCTGTAACCGGGGCATCCTGATCCAAAATTTCAGGCAGCATGGATGGATCGGCATCTTGTATCTGATCACATTGTTGTTTTCGCTGCCGCTTTACATCGGTACAGAGTACAGGGACGTGCCACAGCAGATTTCGAGTTTGTTCCAGGCAAATGGGGAAGTGCAGATTTTATTTGCCATTACGTTCCCGGTAGCTGCGGGCATTTTTCTGTTCCGATATGTGCAATCGGGTGCACCTTCGGATCTGTTCCACAGTTTGCCGCTGCGCCGCAAGCATCTGCTCACCGTTAATCTGCTCACCGGATTTATTATGATCTTGATTCCGATTTGGATAACGACTGCAATTACAGGCTGGGTATGGGCTGTTCTCGATCAACCCGTATTTATATTCGGAGGCAGTGAGATCTGGATGTGGGGACTCAGTATGAGCATCTACTCGCTGTTTATGTTCATGCTGACCGTGGTGGTAGGCATGTGCATTGGACAGTCCGTATTACAGGGACTTACCGTGTATGCGCTCCTGTTGTTACCTGTAGTCGTATGGTTTATTTTGTCCCTGCATCTTCAGCATTATCTGCTCGGATATCCGTACGATGAAGTAGGACGCAGTGCGGAAAAAATATCTCTGGTCCTTCGCATGGCTTCGATCAGCGGATATCCGGTAATTCGTTGGGAACTCATTGTCTATTCCATATTGACGTTGTTGTTCATCCCGTTGACTTACCTTTTCTATGCAAAGAGACAGGTGGAATCCGCTACCCAGGCGGTTACATTTGCCCTGATCAAACCGATATTCCGCTTTGGTTTAATGTTTACGCTGGTTCTGATTGGCGGAGCCTACTTCACTATTATTGCTCCAAAAGGATCATCAGGGTGGGGCATCTTTGGATATGTCCTTGGTGGAGTTGTCGGTTATGTGTGTGCCGAGATGATTATCCGCAAGACTTGGCTGATCTGGAGCAGCAGACTGCTGCCCAAGCTTGCACTGTATAGTATCGTGGCTGGTCTGATCCTGTATATTCCCGTCGCCGATTGGAATGGATATGCCGCCAGAGTGCCTGATATAAACAAGGTCAACAGTATCAAACTTGGCGGGGAACGTTATACCTATACCAATGGTGTCACAGTGAAAATGGATGATAGCCCATTCTATTCGGATGATCCGGAATATATGGAAGCTGTTATCGCCCTTCATCAGAAGATCGTGGATTCCGATCTGCCTTTGCTGGTTGACCCCATCAATGCAGGGATGCGTAATGAAGAGTATGTGTTTATTAACTACAAGCTGGATAACGGCAAGGTGATGAAACGCAAATATTACATTCCCGAACCAGAATTTCGTCAGGAATTAATGGCGCTGAAGCAGTCTCAGGCTTACAAAAAATTCGCATTTGATACGTATAAGCTGGATGAGGACGCGCTAAGTATTGGCATTCGCTCCATGATTAGTTCATACCGAAAAGTATATATTAGCAATCCGGAACAAGTCCGTGAGTTTAAGGAACTGCTGAAACAGGACATAATGGACCAGAGTTATGAGGAACAACGATCTCCTTGGCAGTCTTTTGCAAATGCGGAAATGAATCAGGAGCCAGCGTCAAATGATCCTTCTCGGCCCAAGGAAATGTGGAATTTTGAGATTAAACCGAGTTATGACCGGGCACTGGGTTGGCTGAAAGAAAACAACTTATACGAACAACTGGAATTCCCGGTAGATGAAGTGGCTTCGGCGCAGTTTGTGAAGCAGGAGATCAATAGTCCGGGAAATCCTCAATCGGTGTATCCTCAGTCAGAATATGTGGACGGGAATGCCAACGGCAACAAACAGGTCGCTACCAAAAACAAAAAAATCATCAGCGAACTGCTCAAACGTCAACGGTCCGGTTATGAAACAGAGAGAGATACCGTCTATCAGATCAAGTTGAATGTCACCCGAGGGGAGAACATCTACATGATACTGAAGGAAGAGGACCTGACGGAAGAGATGAAAGCCATCCTGGTCAAACCGTAAGGTCATCTTCATGTGGGAAGGGTTCTCCCGTTATAACATGTTGCTTGCCGAATGGACTTGACCAGATCCATTGTATGGAATATATTAGAAAAAGTAATGATTCGAATCGAAATAATTATCATTTCGGCGAATCCCATATGGAACGGCTTATGAGGGAAGCACCCGTAAGAGCAGGCAATATGCCTGACTTGCGGGTGCTTTTTGTCGTTTAAGCTGATTTCTACAGGGAGGTGATGAAGGCTACTCGAAATACATAGCCACTGATATCTAACAGCTTGCTATCTAACGATTTATTTCAAAGAAGGGGAGTAGAAGTAGATGCAAACAGGGATGTGGAAGGAAGCGAATAACGATCAAGAGGCACAAGCAGATGATTATTTGTTCACACGAATCAGGCAAGACGACAGGATTGGGTGGAATGAGGAGGTACAGCAGATGGTGGACATAACTTTAATGAAAGAAACCACATGTCATATGGTTGTAGGTAGAAGTCGAGTCAGGTCGCAATCGGTCACTCATTTAAACATATGGCCCCGTTTGCTCATAGGGTTAATTATTATTTTCGGCCTAGGCACGATTTATTTTTCTTCGGCTGCTGATGCTGCGGGCATAGATCTTGGAGTAACAGCGCAGAAAGCGTGGGATACCGTTCTGAACAAGGCTGATGCACAGACCCAATTGAACCTGCAACGAGCGTACGAGAACGTTGGGAACTGGAAGACTCAAGAGCAGGATTGGACACAAAAAATAAAGACAATTCATGCCGCCAACATTGCGGAGTTGGAACGATTGCGTGTGGAAATAAGGCAAACTGATGATGCGAAGATCACAGGTTTAAGCGAAAAGGTAAAGCAAACTCAAGCCCGCTATGAACCTCTGTTTACTCTGTACAGTTCAGTCAATAGACAGCTGGATGCAGCCAAAGCCATCAAAAATAAGGAATGGAGTGCAGCAATCCGCACCCAGGCCGAGACGTTGAAACCGGTTGTGAAGCTTGCCAGAGAAGATATTCGGATCAAGAAAAAGGAACTTGCCGAAGCACGTAAACGGAAGAAAGCTGAAGTGAAACGTTTACGCGCTATGCTGGCAGGGGCCGATTCGGTGAAGAAACAGATTCAAACGACCAAAAAACAGGTGAGTGTGGCGAAAGAGCGATATTCAAACGCGTTACAACAATTCAAACAAAGTATGAAGCAAGGCCAAACGTCACGTGTGCTAAGCTCATTGAACTCATTGGGTACTGCAGCGGAGAAGTGGGCAGGCTCGAAACAAAATATCCACACACTGGAGCAAAAAGTATCTACTACGTACGTCAAAGTCAGACAGGAACTCGCCAATAGACCCAAATAAGAGGAAACCCGTTTCTCTCCGCTACGTAAACCACTTTAGATGTAAAGACGCTTCGATGATGATGGAACGAGGTGAAGCTGTTGCAGTCAAAGTTGGAAACGAAACGTGCGGGGACAAAAGGTTTAAAACGTAAACGGTACTGGATTCCCATCGTTTTACTAATCATGATTACAGGTTTTGTTGGAATTGGTACACAATTAACACCGAAAATAACGATATTTTTACTGAATTCCTTCATTGAGCTTGCTAGTGCAGACACGAACAGTAAGGACACTGTTATCTCGGAAGGGGTAACTCGTGTTGCGGATGTGCCCTATGCGGACGAGGGTCGTAATGCCAGTACGCTGGATATCTATTATCCTTCCGTAACAACGGAACCATTGCCTGTAGTGTTGTGGGTTCATGGTGGTGGATGGGTCTTGGGTGACAAAGAGGATATAGCAGATTATGCAGTGCAATTAGCCAAACAGGGTTACGTTGTTGTCAGTATGAATTATGCGCTCGCACCGGATACGAAATATCCCATGCCCGTGATCCAGACGGATCAGGCTTTGACTTACGTGAAGAAGCATGCCAGTGAGTTTCAGGGTGATCCGGAGAACATATTTCTCGCAGGCAATTCAGCAGGTGCCCAGATTGCAAGTCAGACCGCGGCAGTGGTGACGAATCCATCCCTGGCCAAGCTGATGAATATAACACCAACCGTTAAGCCGGAAGAGTTACGCGGGGTGCTTCTGTTCTGTGGCCCTTACAATCTGAGTACAGTAGGGAAAACGGGATTTCCGCTAATAAGGACGTTTCTCTGGTCATATACGGGGCTCAAAACATTTGAAGAATATCCACGTCTAGATGAAATGTCGACTGTGCTTCAAGCTACAGCAGCGTACCCACCTGCATTTATTACCTCAGGAAATGATGACCCGTTGACCAAGCAATCGATTGAATTGGCACAAGTCTTGAAGCGCCTTGATGTGGATGCGGAAACCTTATTTTTCTCGACCTCTTCGGAGAAGCTGGGACATGATTATCAATTTGATCTGGAGAGTGAAGCTGGACAACAGGCGATGCATTCGGCGGTGCGCTTCATGGAACAGTATAGTCGATGAGCGGATAAGTCTATAAAAAGGGTGCCCCCATAGTCAATCATGAACATTAATCATGGACATGACTAGGTGACACCCTCTTACAATTTTAACGAACTGAACACGTTTTATTAGCTGAAATTTTGCAAGTACGACATTGGAACGAATCGTAGACGCTTTATTTTCTCAGTTGGTCTGTATTTTCGCAGACTTTTGCCATAATTATGATCATTGTCACTGAGGTTCGTTAGCCGCTTTATCTCACGCTAAACATCGGAATAAGGTGTATCCTATTCGTTAGCATCAGTAACTTATTTGTCCGACAACTTGTTTACCAACACAGACAATCTGCGCATGGCCTCTTCAACCGTAGAACGTGGACAGGCTACATTAATGCGCATGAATCCTGTGCCCTCCGCTCCGAAGAAGCTTCCGTCATTGAAAGCAATCCCCGCTTCATGAAGCAGCATATTGCATAGTTGTGCATGAGGGATATTCAGCTCCCGGAAATCCATCCATAACAGATAGGTCGCTTCTGGCAGATGCATTTTGATCTTTGGCATGTGTTCCGCGACATACTGCTGTACATATTCCATATTACCGCGGATATAAGCAAGGCAGTCATCCAACCATTCCTCGGCTCCGTTGTAAGCGGCTTCGGTTGCAACAGCTCCCAGCGTACTGATACTGGCAAGTCCCATCGTTTTCACACCCTGTGCGAAAGATTCCCGCAACTTGGCATTGGGGATGATGATATTGGAGGTACAGAGGCCAGGAATATTGAACGTTTTGCTTGGAGCCGTACAGATGATGCTCCGATCAGTGACAGCGTCCGAGATAAGGGTCAGGGGTGTATGGGCTCCGCGCTGGTGAACAAGATCAGCATGAATTTCGTCCGAAACCATCAGTACGTTATATTGCAGACAGAGCGACGTAAGCCCTTCAAGCTCCTCGTGAGTCCATACACGCCCAACCGGGTTGTGAGGGCTGCATAGAATCAGCATTTTGACGCGGCCGGTCTGCAAGCTGGATTCCAGTTGTTCCAGATCCATCGAGTAATGACCATTATTCTCTATTAAAGGATTGGTCATCAGTTCGCGGCCTTGACCACGTACCACTTCATAGAAGGGAGCATACACCGGAGTTTGGATGACTACGGCATCTCCCGGATTTGTGAATTGTTGTACAGCAATGTTGAGTGCAGGCACAATACCGGGAGTGAATACGATCCAGTCATCGTTAATGCTCCAGTTGTGGCGACGTTCCATCCAACCGGCTACCGCTTCATGATATGACTTTGTCCGCACCGTATAACCAAAGATCCCATGCTCCATCCGGGTTTGCAGAGCATGAATGACGGATGGTGGAGCAGCGAAGTCCATATCGGCAACCCACATGGGGAGCGCATCAGCGACACCGAAGATTTTTTCAAGTGCGTCCCATTTCTCTGATCCGGTTGAGATCCGGTTAATAGACTTGTCAAATGTACTGTTATTGTTCATTGCATAAATCCCCCTTGTATTCCGTTCCTTCGACCACAATCGACTAATCATTATCTAATACATTTGTTATTTTCGCAACTGATGAACGTGCAATGAGGAGCTTCATAGGTATGGTCCGGAATTCGGGACTTTATTCATATAAGAACAAATTAACGAGCCATAGAACAGTGGGAATACGACAAAGACTAATTTTGTACGTCCCTGGTCCTGTTTTGTCCATAAATCGTTTACAATCCCTTACCAGATGCTATTATATTTCTAACATTTGATGGAACAACGGGCTGTTATCAGAACAAGCTCGTGTCCATACATGATTAGCATAATTACATGAGCATTTTGCATAAATCCAAAGAGTGTCTTTCGATCAGCAAGATATAGGTCGGAAAATTTTTATTCGTGTATACGTTGGTTGGGTCAGACTGCTTCTTCCTGTCCATATTTGGTACCGAGAGCGACTTGAATCGAATTATGCAAAATGCTGCCATTTGAATTTAGGAGGCGTATTGGGATGAAAAGCAAAAAGTGGTTGATAACTGCTAGCGTATTCGGCATGGTTTTAACAGGATCAGCAGGAGTATATGCAGGGACGCAACTGGAAACGATTAAGGCTTACCTGAACCATGGTCTTGCTATCGAAGTGAATGGGCAGAAGTTCACACCGTCAGGTGACCAGGGCAAAAAGCTTGCACCCATTACGTATCAAGGAAGTACATACTTGCCCGTTCGTTCGATTGCCGATGCGTTGAAGACCGAAGTGAAGTATGATTCCAAAAACAACAAAGTAAGCATCGGTTCCACAAGCTCCTCAGGTGGGTCAACATCCACAGGCAACAGCGGATCAACATCGCCGTCAACAGGTACGAATACACAGGCTGAGGGCGTGAAGTCCAAGTATCTGCCAGCAGATTTCCCATTACCGAAGGATGCTAAGACAATCGATCTGATTGAGTCCAGTATAGACGGCGGCAAGAAAAAAGTGGTTCTCACGTATACCACGAAAGAAACACTAATCAAGGTTGGAACATCCTACAAAGACTATTACCAGACTAAAAACCTGACTCAAAACAGTCAGGATGTGCAGGAAGACGGATTTAGCATCGTTGGTCGTGAAGAAAACAAGTATGCCGTGACTATCACGGGCACAGCTTCCACAAGTAACAAGGATCTGAATGAAGTAACAGTTGTGTGGGGCGAAGAGTAAGTGAGTGTGATAACAAGCTCTCGTATCCTTCCTTTCTAAAATCAACACGCAACAGAAATTTAGTAATCTTCTCGTATACAAAAGCTAAACTGCAAAAGCCACCCTTTGAAGTCATTATCGACTTTTGCGGGTGGCTTCTTGACTCTACACCGTTGCTCTAATTGGAAATGGAGTGCAGGGAGAATCCCTTTGTATATTTAATACTAATAAAATAACAGCCGCTACAGGTACTCGTTAAACCATCCGGTAATATGCTCCAGACGACGTACTCTTAAGTGCGGGTGACCTCCCCGGGATAACTCATGATTGGCTCCAGGGAACCGTACGAACCGAGTGGTCTGTTTGCGCCGTTTCAAGGCAACATATAATTGTTCCGCCTGTTCAATTGGACACCGAAGGTCCTGTTCCCCATGCAGAATAAGTAGCGGAGTATTGACGTTGCCGACATAAGCCAGCGGGGAGTGTTTCCACAATTTCTCCGTGTCATCCCACGCGTTGCCGCCAATCTGATCTTCCGTGAAAAAAAATCCAATATCACTGACACCGTAGAACGATAGCCAGTTGGAGATGGAACGCTGGGTGACGGCGGCTTTGAAGCGATCAGTATGACCCACAATCCAGTTGGTCATGAAGCCGCCATAGCTACCGCCCGTTACACCTAGTCTGGATTCATCAATGAATCCATATTGAGACAGGACATAATCCACACTTTCCATAAGGTCACGATAATCCCCACCGCCATAATCTCCGCGACACGCGTCAACGAACTGTTGTCCATATCCGAGACCACCACGTGGATTGATGTAGACCACAGCGTAGCCCTGGGCAGCGAGGATCTGGAACTCATGCATAAATGTAAAACCATACATCATATGCGGGCCACCATGAATTTCGAGGATGGTCGGAATTTTGACTCCATCTACCATGCCAGCTGGTTTCATGATCCATCCTTGCAGCCGCAGACCATCAGAGGAATCAAACCAGAAGGTCTCTGGTGTACTGAGCTGGATCTCCTCTTCGAGTTGAGGATTGCTACGAGTGAGTTGAATCGGTTCTACACCAGCATCTTCAGGCTGTTTATACAGATAAAGGTCACCTGGACTTTGTGTATCGGCCACGGCAGCAACAATCTGTCCATGTTCCAGCTCAGCAAATTGATAAATCTCTTTCTCAGCAGGCAAGATATAGCTGGCACTGCTGCCATCTCGTGCGAACTTGGCGACCCGGACACTGCCTTCCAGCGTGGCCAGACAAAGAATGGATGAATCATCCCGACTGAACACGGGGCCTGTAGCTGTAAGATGTGATCGCATATCACCGACAATACTGTGATTCAGCTGTACGTCCCAATCAGTGCTCAGACATACGGGTTCACCACCTGATATCGGAAGGGTGTATAGCTTCACCAGTGTGGCATTTCCATAGGAACGGTCACTGGCGAGCAGTGCAAGGGATTGTCCATCTGGTGCGTAGGCTATTCGGCTGAAAGAATATCCTTCCGGGGTCAACTGCTTCACGTCCGATCCGTCTGCCTTGGCAAGGTACACATGATTGGTCAGGGTGTAGTCGTTATGTTCCTCGCCCTCTTCCGGCATCTGGGCAATCCAGGCAATCGATGTTCCATCTGGTGACCAGGCATAATCTCCAACATCATAATGTCCTGTAGTTACAGGGATTGCTTCCGCATCGATCGGCGCGAGAACGAAGAGATGGGTGCGTCTTCCGTTCCACAACCCACCGCTATCCGATTTCATTCGAATCCGGTCTACGACAAGTTCTTGCAGCAGTTTATTGTCATCTTGATCTGTAGGGCCTGTCTCTTCTTCTTGTCCGCTCCCATCCACGGAAGACTTCACAAGCAGGGTACTGCCATCCGGGGACCAGAGCAGGGAACTGACGCCATGCTTCAAGTAGCTGATTTGTTGTGCTTCTCCACCATCCGATGCGATCAGCCACACTTGTGTTTTCCCGTCATGCTCTCGTAAAAAAGCAACCTGCGAGCCGTCCGGTGACCATGCAGGAGCATGATCCTTATTTCCAGAGGTGAAGGGTCTGTCCTGTTGGTTCTCCAGATTGAGCAGTCTCAGGTGAGAACAATAACCGTCATGTGCTTCATTCGTTTTCCGGCTTACATAGACCAGTTGTCCACCTTGAGGGGACGGAGTTGGATCGTTAACCCATGTAATCTGATAAAGATCTTCCGATGTTATGCCGCGCAGACTGTTCATTGTTTGTCCTCCCACCATGATACAGAATGGTTAATTTCCTAACCTTTCCATTTATATTAACGGAAAGAGTATGGCAGGACAACACGGTTCTGCACAATAGAAGGTAACTTTTTAACAAAATAGCCGATGTCAAAAAGGAGTTACTGGAAGGGGACGAGTCCTAATGTTGAATAGTCATGAAAATGACGAAAAAATGTCTGAATATCATGTTTAATTTAGGTTTAATGGGTTTATTAATCAATGCAATTTCTGTTTGGCTGACCGCTTTTTTAATTATCGGTATTCCGTTTATATACAACATTCGTACAAAGTAACAATTCTTTTTTTGGAGTGGGTTTTTGCTACAGTCTGGTGAAAATGATGAAGAAGGAGCCTTCCTTTGTTGTGGATGAGCATGGGTTTGTGGATTCAACGTCATACACATCAGGAGGATTAATTGCCTGGAAAGATGTTGAGAATATTTTTATGTATGAATGGATGGGTAACCTAGCTCACAGATTGGAGGAATACAGATGCTGCATGGAAATCGGACTCGAACAATTCAACTGCCAGATGGAACAACATTGCCTGCAATTGGACAAGGGACATGGTACATGGGAGAGAAGAAATCCAGCCGGGCAGAAGAAGTAAGGGCTCTGCGTTCCGGTATTGATCTGGGCATGACAGTCATTGATACGGCAGAGATGTATGCAGAAGGCGGAGCAGAAGAGGTGACAGGTGAGGCCATCTCAGACTGTCGTGATGATGTCTTTTTGGTATCCAAAGTGTATCCCCATCATGCGGATCATAAGCAGATGGTTACCGCTTGTGAACGTAGTCTCTCACGTCTAGGTACGGATCGTCTGGATCTGTATTTGCTTCACTGGCGCGGAGGTGTACCGCTCGAAGAGACCGTTCAGGCCTTGGAACAATTGAAGCAATCCGGCAAAATTTTGCGCTGGGGTGTCTCAAATCTCAATACACGGGATATGGAGGAGCTATGGAATATACCGGGTGGCAAACATTGCATGGTGAATCAAGTTCTGTATCATGCGGCTTCTCGTGGTATTGAACATGATCTGCTCCCCTGGATGCGTGAGCGGCATGTTCCTGTAATGGCGTATTGCCCGCTCGCTCAGGGAGGCAGGCTTCGCACAGAATTGTTGGAACATTCGGTCATTAGGGAAATTGCTCATGATCGAGGCATCAGCACGTCGCAAATTGCGTTATCCTGGGTTATCAGAGACGGAGACGTACTGGCGATCCCCAAAGCTGTGCAGTTGGATCATGTCGCAGATAATGCGGCAGCGATGGACGTTATTTTGACTGATGACGAATTGACTCGATTGAATGAAGCATTCCCCACGCCTGAGGGCAAAGTACCTTTGGATATCGTGTAGATTCCTTCTTGCTAGACCGATCCCCCCAAGCGCTACGAACCTACCGCACCTTAAAAGATGGATGATGAAGGAATACAACATTTAACGACCTGTGCAAATGGGAGTGAATAGCGTGCGCTCGGTTCGTTAGACCAAAATAATGTTTTCAAGGGGTGTCCCCCGTCATGTTTATGACTTATGGGACAGCTCTTTTTTTTGGTATATCCATCAAAATAAATAAATGGGCTTTACAACACTGAATCACTAGTGTACTATGTAACTAACACACCGATACAGAGAGGAGCGAGAGCTTTGTGACTATGGAATTTGATAATAACTTACCGATCTATCTGCAGATTATGCAGTACATCAAAAGACAGATTGTGACCGGAACACTCAAGGCAGGCGATAAAATCCCTTCGGTTCGTGAATTGGCGGCTGAATTGCAGATCAATCCCAATACGGTACAACGGACATTCCAGGAGCTGGAGCGAGAAGAAGTGGTTGAAACCAAACGGGGCTTGGGCAGATATGTGACAAGTGAGGAGCGGAAGATTATGACGATCAAAAAAGAGATGGCCGGTGAACTGCTAGAGCGTTTTCTGACCGGAATGCAGGAACTGGGAATTGAGGAGCAGGATATTGTCAAAATCGTGGCGGATGCTGTTGCAGAAGGACAGCAATCACAGCAGCCGAGCAAGCCAGGCAGGGGAGGAACAATACATGAGTAACATTCTAGAGCTGAATAATATAAACAAAACGTATGGCAGCAAGAAAGCTCTTCATGACATCACGCTTGATATTGCACCAGGCAGAATTGTGGGACTATTGGGCAGTAACGGTAGTGGCAAGAGTACCCTGATGAAGCTAGTTGCGGGACTGCTGCATCCCAGCAGTGGAACGATTCATGTCACGGGTAAACCTGTTGGGCTGGAGACGAAGTCGCTCGTCTCTTTTATGCCGGATCGCCCATTGACGGAGAGTTGGATGAAGGTACGGGATGCGATTGCGTACTACCGTGATTTTTACGCTGATTTCGATGAAGAGAAGGCTCGGGAGATGCTGGAGTTTATGAAACTTGGTGAGACCGAACGGGTAAGGCATTTGTCGAAAGGTATGAATGAACGACTGCAACTAACACTGGCCCTATCCCGGAAGGCTCGTCTTTATTTGCTGGATGAACCGATCGGTGGAGTTGACCCGGTTGCCCGGGGCAAGATTCTGGATGCAATCGTGAAATTCTATGACGAAGATAGCAGCTTAATCATCTCCACACATCTTGTGAACGATATCGAACGAATCTTTGATGAAGTGATCTTCATTCGTGAAGGTGAACTGGTGATGCGGGAAGAAGTAGAAACGCTGCGTCTCAAGTATGGTAAAAGTGTGGATGAGATGTTCAAGGAGGTCTATGCAGAATGATGACATTGCTGAAGTATGACTTTAGAAGGAATTGGAATACACTGCTGGCTGGTTTAGCCATATTAATCATCGTTCAAATGGGGCTGGCACTGTTCATGTCTGAGACAACAGGGCTTGTGATTGGCATTATGGGTTATGTTGGAGTAGGTGTGGCTATTTATGTGAAAATGATCAAAACATACACGTCCAATATCCGTTCTTATAATCGCCGCCTTTTACCCGTAACGGGCTTGTCACATGTGTTGTCTCCTTTGATCTTTGGAGCACTCTGTGGGTTGGGCTTAGTCATTATATTTACGATTCATGCCTACATCTATATTTCAATGAAGCTCAGAATGAACATGGCTACCAATATTGATTTTTCGGGCCTGCATGTTTCGGATTATATTAGTTTGTTGCTGTTTAGCGGATGGATTATTGTTTTCATGACCGTCATCATCTTCCTTTCGATCACGATTGCAGGCAGCTTCCGTTGGAGAACTGGGCCATGGATCGGAATCGTTGCATTCTTTGTCCTCATTAATCTGATTAGCTGGTTGGAGAATGTCATCCTTGCAGGACGTTTTAGTCCAAATGAGCTGTTCCAGTTCACGGATGGAACTACAGGAGTCTCGATCACAGCCAATGGAGTATTATGGTCGGACGGCATGTGGGGAAGCACGGTATTTGAAATCATCGTGGCAGTTATATTAGTGTGGGCTACCATTTACCTGAACAACAAAAAAGTTGAAGTTTGATGACAAATTAAAGGCATGCCCCTGGTAAACAACCCCTATGGGGGCAGGGTAGAATAAGCGAGTCATTGCATGGAATTGGACAGATCGATAATCACCCGTTACCCAGGGGAAACTATCGATCTTTCCGTACAACTAAACACGATAAAATGACACGAGCGACGAGGGATGCTCGTTTTTTTATATTTGAAATCCCCTATTTTTCGAATCGTTTTCCAATAATTATACGTAAATAGGATATACTGTGCACTCGATGCGAGATCAGGTTAAAGATAATAAAAGGATATGCAAGAGAAAGGAGAGATCGTTATGGAACTATACTTCAGGGATAATTTTTTTAACGCTGGTTATACCGAGATTATGAATCCGAATCAGGAGCAGGCTGGGCACCTCGATTTGAAAAGTGCTTTTGGATCATCGCTGGATGTATTCGATAACGCAGGGCTGGCCTGTAGTGCTAAATTCCGCATGTTAAGCAATCGCTGGGATATCACCTCAGCCGATGGGAGAGACTTGGGTGTTTTGCGGGCAAGAATTAGCTTTTTTAGTAAAAAGTATGAGTACGATGCCGGTTCACGCGGTGTGTATGATGTCTCCGCTCCGGCGTTTTCGCAGGAATATGAGATTACCGGGAATGGCGGCGAAATCGTGGCCAGCTTCCGCCGCACAAGTGGCTGGTTTAATTCGGGAGCATTTGTGTTAGACAACCAGTCGGAACAACTGGACACGTATGAGTTGATTGCGGTTGTGATGGGTGTACATGCGATTAATAAGAGGAGGAATTCGGCTGCCAGCAGCAGTTCGTAGACAGAATACACCTTTGTCTATTGCAGCAGGTCATCGGCCAACGAGGGTCATGTTAGGCAGAATCACTGCCTTCCGCCTTGACGAAAGATTCTTCCTCGTGGTGACTCCGTACTGTTCCATCCATACGTTCAGGCTGTGCTTTAGGATCAGTTTCAGCATAACGTGCCAATACCTTGGCAGCGGTCTCGGACATTCGCGCTCGAAGCGCAGCATGGTCTGCAATCCGTACACGTTTGCCCAGAAAACGTATTTTGGACAGCACATAATCCATCTCACTGCGCGGAATGGTCAGGTTAATGCGGTACATTTGTTGTGTTTCCACATATTCCACCTGTTTCTCGAAGCAGGAGAAGGCATACAGAATTCGCGACAACTCCTGGTTAAATTCCGGTAGGACTTCAATGGTCACGGTTGTTTTACGTTTCTCTGTTAACATCGCGATTTTCGCAGTGTATTGAGAAGCGGTTTCGGGTTGAATGGGTTGGGGTTCCGCGGCAATAATACTGTGCAGCTTGGTCGACATCAGCTTGTTGTAGAGTGGAGCATACCAGAGCACGTACCATTCCCTTTTGACCATGGAATATTCGAGTTTGTAGGGAAATCCGAATTGATCCTGGCTAATGCGTCCGTTGCGGACACGGCCCGTCAACCGAAACCCCTGATGATGCAGAATCATCTGCCGTAATGGTTTGAGCAGCGGGTGAAAGACGGTGTGCTCCTCACTTTTGGCTTTTTCGGTCAGGTAATCCTGAAGATTCAGATCCTGCTCTGCATCCAGCATGGTGTGCATTTTCTCCAACGTATCAGGGTTCAGCGCTTCTGGTGCGGCAGGGTGATTTAGCATCATGCGCAGCCAGGCCCGTTCCTGTGCAGTCCAGGTGAACAGTCCGGTTTCATTCAATCTCGTCATGATCTGGTAGTTGAACATCTTCTCGAACAGGTTCATAATATTGCGCGATCTCCTTCCATTCCTTAATCATCTCCTGACGCAGCCTTTGGGGTGCGATCACCTCACAGCTTGAGCCAAAACTCCGAAGCCACGGCTTAATCTCGGTGGTACCGTTCACCTGAATTTCATACAGAAAGGTATGATCCGTTTCGGGTGTAATCGTTCCCCATTGGCCTTGCAGACATACCCGATCCAGTATGAAGTTGCGCTGACCATCCTGAGGATGGAAAAATCGAGCTTGAACCGTCACGGTGTTCCCCGTATCCACCAGCCAGCTGTAACGGCTAATCTCGGCCCATTGTTGCTTCAGTTCGAGCATATATTCTTCTTTGGCCGAATCCTGTTCCTCCAGCTGCGTAATGCCTTCCATCCGGAATTTCACAAAACCGCGGCGCCCCTGATATCCAATGACATACCAGCGGCCATACTGATGGTCATAAACAACTTCAAGCGGCACAATCCGATTGGATCGTCCACCTGCTTCCCGTGCAAAGCGTGGGTTCGTATTCTGCGAGCTATAGCTGGACGGTTTTTTAGGTGAATAATACAGGAACTGCACATGTTTATGCTGACGAATCGCACTAAGCAGGGTGTACAGATGTGCTTCGTCCAGAATGCGGGAATAATAATGATACTTGTATATAAAAGGCTCGGTGGCTTCTCCCTGCAGATAACTTGCAGCAATGGCTTTTTTGAGACTGTCCCGCAAGATATATCCTTGTACAGAAGGAACCTGGGTGTTTGCCATAATATCCACAAAATCATACAGCTCCAGTTGTTCTTCCACCGTTAATTTGATAAGGATATCCTGCTGTAACAGATAGCGATAAGGCCTGCCGCCGGGCTCCTTGCGGATGACTCCAACTTCCTCCAGATACTTTAGATCGGAGCGGATTGTTTTCTCATCAGGCAGAGCCAGATCCTCTGGCAGGTCAGCACAGCAGGCGTCCAGCAGTTCCATCGCGGTTAGGGCTTTATCCTGTAAGGTATGCAAAAGGACGGACAGACGTTGAACCTCAGTCTCTTTCATCGACTTGGCGCGGAAGAGGAAGAGCAGCAGGGGTTCAGCGGATTCCCCATACTGGAAGCGTACGAGGTCTGCCATTTCTTTACTTTGTTCGGAGCCTGAGCGTTGGTCGGCGATCGTCTGCATGATTTCTTTTAATCGGCGTTGGGTCTTATCAAAGGTATGTACGGATATGCCGAGTCGTTCGGCATACTGTTTACGGTTATATGCTCCGCTTGTCAGGGACAACATGCGCAGAAATTGAATTTCTTTGTCAAAGCTCTCTCTTGCCATGAACATTCACTCCTTGGTGGCCTGGAGCCAGGCGGATATAGTAGATGACTATATTGGCAGATCAACTCTGCGATAATTATAAAGTTAAACACATGATTTTACACTGGATTACTACTTGCTCAGAACCATCTTAAAGGTCGCTGTTATCCCTCCATTGTATCAGGATGAGTGGCTGGTTTCATTTAAACTTAAGGAGGTCGCCATACTTCCACCATGTTCGCATGCAGATGCGTGAGGCATAATAAGGTTGTGAAGCGGGGCAGCAACAAGCTCAGTGGATCAAGGTTCCGAGGCGCCAGGGAGGGTTACTTCGACTGTTAATCGACCAGGTCGTTGGTTCGAATCCAATCGCCGCCGTTCATGGCGGTGTAGCTCAGTGGTAGAGCGGGTATTATACCTTCCCACCTTTTTCCTCGGAACATTTTATTATGGGACATCAGTAATTAGACTCACACCGGGAGGTCATGCGTGATGAGCAGAGCGAAACAATTATTCAATCAACCTCAGCCAACTACACGTAATTATGATGGCTATGGAGCCTACGAGCGATTGGTGGAGGAACAATATATACAGATGTTGATGACCAATACATTGAACAATACGTTTTATGCAGATACACAGCAACTGATGGACGATGCGATGGTTAGTCATCAGGAGATGGCTGAGGTCGGTGCGGAGTTCATGGCGCTGGCGCTGGTCTATGCTCGTAATGAAGGCATGATGCGGTTACAGCCTCTATTCGGGTTGGCAGTGTTATCCAAGGTAAACCCGGATCAGTTTGCGAAGGTATTCTCCCAAGTGGTGCAGACTCCGGCTGACCTTTCCGATTTTTTGACGATTCTGAGAGGATCAGGTCGGGGGCAGGGTGGTCGTGCGGTGAAGCGTCAGATGAGTCTCTTTTTGAACGGGATCAGCGAATATTGGGCGATCAAATACAACGGACGTGGGCGTGGATACAGTCTGGGCGATATGATCGCTACAGCACATCCCAAGCCGAAAGATCTAAAGCAACAAGCCTTGTTCCGTTATTTGCGCGGACATGAGGTGAATCTTGAGGGCTTGCCGCAGTTGCAGGCGCTGGAGAAGCTGAAAGCTACCCCAAACCCGGCAAGTCAGATGCATCTCATCGAGAAAGGCAAACTGCCGTATTCGGTGGTCACCTCAATCATGCAGCCGACACGTACGGTATGGGAAGTGTTGATGTCCCAGATGCCGACCTTTGCATTATTACGTCATCTGAATGCGATGGATCGGGCGGGGGTCTTTGCCAAACGGAAAAATATAGAGTACGTAACGGGTCGTCTAACGGATGCGGAAGCCCTGCGCAAGTCGCGCATCTTACCTTTTCGATTCGCCAGTGCGTATAAGATGATATTCAATGAAGCATTGCGTGATGCCTTGCGTCAATCGGTAGAGCTGACCATGGGTAACCTGCCGGCGCTGCCGGGAAGAACGGCCATTTTCCTGGATCGTTCGGGCTCTATGCAAGGGGATTATTTACGAATTGGTTCGGTGCTGGCACTGGCGCTTTATAAACAAACACGAGGCAACTCGCTGTTTTGGTTATTCAATCATATCGTCGAGGACGCTCGTCCCCAGATGAATGAAAGCATCCTTTCCCAGGCTGATCGTATTTGTGCACAAGGTGGAACAGACGCGGGGCGGCCTGTACGGGAGCTTCGGGATCTCGGAGAGAAAGTGGATCAGATTATTATGATCACCGATGAACAGCAGAATGAAGGCAGTTCGTTATATGCCGAGCTTGAGCGTTATCGCCGGATGATGAATCCGGAGCTGAAGGCATTTATCGTGGATATTGCACCTTATCAGCAGGCGATGGTACCGCCACGGGATGGTCAAACCTTTTACATCTACGGTTGGAGTGAAACAGTACTGACGTATATTGCTGAGACGGTAGCGGGATATGATACACTCGCGAATCGGGTGCGGGAGATGGACATTTAATAGAACCGAAGAACAATGCACCGTGGAAATGAAGATCCACCAGGCGAGACGTGAGTGGATATGAAGGAGGCAAGGACATGACCCATGTTCATGAAGAAATGAGAGATACGATTAGACAGCAGTTGAAGCAGATTGAACGGGAGGAGCAGGTGCGAATCATCTATGCCTGTGAATCGGGCAGCAGGGCCTGGGGTTTTCCTTCACAGGATAGCGATTATGATGTGCGTTTTCTGTATGTGAGACCACTGGAATGGTACTTGTCCATTGAGGATAAAAGGGATGTCATCGAACGTCCGATCAACGATCAACTGGATATCAACGGTTGGGATTTGCGCAAAGCCTTGAAGCTGTTTCGCAAGTCGAACCCACCGCTGCTGGAGTGGCTGCAATCCCCGATTCAGTACGATGAGCGCTACAATGTAGCAGAGCATATCCGGGCCTTGTCGCCTTTGACCTTCTCGCCCAAGTCCTGTATGTACCATTATCTGAATATGGCGAAGGGGAATTTTCGGGATTATTTGCAGGGTGAGCAGGTGAAGATCAAAAAGTATTTCTATGTGCTGCGCCCACTGCTCGCCTGCGGCTGGATCGAACGTTATGATGCGATGCCGCCGATGGCATTCGAAAAGCTGGTGCAAGAGCTTGTTCCTCAGAGAACACCGCTTTATACGGAAATCCATGAATTGCTGCGCCGCAAAAAGGCAGGCGAGGAACTGGATCTGGAACCGCAGCTTCCAGCAATACATGCTTTTTTGGCAGAGAAGATAGCACATTTTGAACGACAGGCCTCCCAGATGGAGAATGAGCAGATTATACAATATGAAGAATTGGATCGGATTTTTCGTTTTGCGCTGCAAGAGGTGTGGGCAACGACTTAGTGCTTGATGACAACGAAAGTAGTGAAGAGGAACGGAATCGATCCGAAGAAACGTTTACGTTCAAGACATTTTCACAGAAGAAGGAGGAGAATCCATGCATCTGATCTTAAAAGCAAGCGGCGCCGATGCGGGGGTTGTATCCCATTTGCTGGCGAAGAATCCGCTGAATATATATGACCGTGTAGACAAAGGCGTGCGTGTAAGAATGGTGTACACCACAGCTACAGAGAACGAAACGGAAGTGCTGATCCATGCCGAGCCTGATCCTGTTGATCTGGTCCGGGGCACACCGGATGGGTATGACATTACGCAATATATCAATGATCGTGAGTTCGTGACCAGTAGCCTGTTCTGCTCCTACATACGTGCGGCGTTAGGGACCGCTCTGAATGGCAAGCCAAAGGAAGACTACGTGCAGTGGGTGAGTCATGCCTTTGAGCTGGAACTGACTTTTGGCCCGGTGGCATCCGATCTGCCGGATCGGGTTGTGGAGGAATTATTCTCGCCTTTAGGATATGAGGTTTCGGTGGAACGTGGAGAGCTGTCCTATTCATTTGATCTGAAAAATAGGAGTACGGTTCGCCATATCATCCTGCGTGGTCATAACACGGTACAGCATGCACTGCGTCAGCTTTTTCTGTTAATTCCAGTGCTGGATAATTACAAACATTATTTCATCAGTGAAGATGAGATCGATAAAATCAAACGTTACGGTGAAGGGTGGTTGGATGCTCATCCACTGAAAGAACTCATTGTAAGGCGTACGCTGCGATTTGCCGAACTGATCCGTCAGTATGAGCGTCAAGAGGGTGCTTTGTCCACTTCCCTTAGACAGGAGAGTGGAATAGGTCACACCTCAGACACGGTTATTCAGGAGAATAGAAAGGAGCTTCAGGATGACGGAGAACAACAGAAACCTGGGTCCGAGTCTGATAGCTATGGAAAGCAACTGAATGCAGATTCTACAGATAAAGGCGCAGATACAGAGATAGAAGATATAGACACAAATACAGATATAGCAGATGCAGCCGGAGGAGATCCGGAGAAGTCTGAACCGGCTGTACGGTTAAACGAGTTGCGTTATCGTGCGATTACAGATGTGGTTGCTGCGTTGCCAATCAAACGGCACATTGTTGATATGGGAGCCGGGGAAGGTAAGCTTTCTGCCCGCTTGGCGCACATTCCAGGCGTGAAATCGATTCTGGCAGTCGAACCATCCGGTCAGTCACGACTTCGAGCCATGGAGCGTTTCGCAAAGCTGGAGGGTCGTTCGGGAGTTGTTGCTATGCCGGAGCCGATCATCGGTTCACTGTTTTATTTTGATGAGCAGATGCAAAACCAGGACGTCATGATCCTGTGCGAAGTAGTTGAGCATATCGAGGAATATCGTCTGAACGGAATTATGGATACGATCATGAACGATTATCAGCCAGAAGTGCTGCTGGTAACTACGCCGAACAAGGAATACAACGAAGTGTACGCGATGGAGCAGGAAAGTTTCCGTCACCATGACCACCGCTTTGAGTGGACCCGTGCGGAGTTGGCTTCCCGGTGTGAGGAATGGACGCAGCAGGGGAACTATGGCTATGAAATTAGGGGTGTCGGTGAGAATGCAAAAGGCTATGGACAACCTACACAACTGGTCATTTTTGAGCGGAGAAAGGAGAGTCATTCATGAGGAAAGAAACGAAATCTAACGAAATAGCAGATACAGGCAGGGGACAGTGGGATCGGGAAATTGAGAAGGAGGAAAGACGAGGTGAGATTCGTCTGCCGCATGCAGGTATGGTTGTGTTAGTTGGCCCGTCCAATAGTGGCAAAAGTACGTTGTTGGATCGTCTCGTTGCAGAAAGCGTCATTGTCCCTACGGAAGCAGTCTCGTCCGATCAATTCCGCATGCTGGTTGGAGATGACGAGTATGTGGATTGGAAACATCGTCCCCGCAGCGAAGCGGATGTGATTTATGCGGAGTATCAGCAAGTATCGGCCAAAGCATTTGAAGCCATGGAGGCGATGCTTGCGACCCGCTGCCGTCTGAACAAGCTGACCTGGGTCGATGCCACACATTTATATCCTGAGGATCGTCAACGTCTGATTCAGGTGGCCCGGAAAGCTCATGTGTCCGTGATTGCTGTAGTGCTGGATATCCCGGAAAAAGAACTGCTGGAACGTGATGCCCAGCGAGAGTATCCGCGTGGACGTCAGCGGGTAAAGCAACAGGTGCAGCAGTTCAAGCGCACGCTGCGCTCCATTCGTGAGGATGGCTTTGATGCCAGCTATGTGCTGAAGAAGCCAGATGATATTACGTTTGTCCGCACATCCAATCCGCTGGTGATGGACATGGACACAGGCATTGATATCATCGGAGATATTCATGGCTGTTATGAAGAAATAATGGAATTAATCGTCCGACTCGGGTATGTGAACGAGGACGGGAGTGGCCTGTACCGTCATCCTGAAGGACGGAAATTGGTGTCGGTTGGGGACGTAACGAGCCGTGGGCCAGAATCGTTAAAGTGTCTATTATTCTGGCAGCAACATTGTGCCGCCGAGCTTGCTTACATGATTGACAGCAATCACGGCTGGAAGATCGCACGTTATCTGGATGGTCGTGACGTCACATTGAGTCATGGCGACGAACGGGTGGAGATGGAACTGCTTCAGTTGGAGCAGGAGCAAGGTCAAGAGACGGCAGAGCGAGTACGCGCAGAGTTAAGGGCATTTCTGCTCAATGCACCATCACATCTGGTGTTTTCCCGGAACGGGGTAAGGCAGGTGGTTGTGGCACACGCGGGGATTCGAGACCATTTTATCGGAAAACAGTCCAAACGAATTCAGGATTACTGCCGTTACGGCGATGTGGAAGGGACGGATGAGAAGGGTCGGCCTGTTCGCAAGGATTGGTACGTGGATCACGCTTCGGGTGAATGCATTGTCTGGGGACACGATCCACGTCCATATCCTACGATTGTGAACGATACGATCAATATTGATCAAGGCGTAGTTTTTGGTGGCATGCTCACTGCGTGGAGAATGCCGGAACGTGAGGCAGTCAGTGTTCCCGCCAAGCAGGATTATGCTGGAGATCCGGATAGCCCATTAAAGCGCTGGGAACAGCGACGTTTTGCTCCGCCAAACATCCGTAAATTCAAGGAAGGCTTCACAGTGCAAACCGGGTCGCGGATGGATGTGTCCATTCATGCTGAGGTAGCGAAGACGGCGATTGATACGTTTTCCCATTTTACCGTACCGTTGGAGGAAGTGGTTTACATCCCGCCTACGATGAGCCCGCCGCCGGGTGTATGTTCTGTGGAGGGATACCTGGAGCATCCGCAGGATGCGTTCCAATATTATCGCTCGCAGGGCGTTACCCGCATGGTTGCCGAGAAGAAACACATGGGCAGCCGGGCAATTTTGCTCCTCTTCCGCGATGAAGAAGCTGCGGTGCAGCGAGTGGGCCGACCGATGCTGGGGAACATCGTGACCCGGACAGGCCGCTCCTTCTTTGACCCATCGACAGAGCAAAGTGTGCTCTCCAGATTACATGCGGATTTGACCGCAGATGGTTATTTTGAACGTCATCAGACAGAGTTCGTATTACTTGATGCCGAGATTGTGCCATGGAATTTGAAAGCACGGGAGTTAATTGCCTCGCAATATGCACATGTGGCCGAAGCATCGTTGATGGATCGGGAGTTAGTGCTGGATAAACTGCGTGAAGCAGAAGCGGCAGGTCGAAATGTGGAGGAGTGGTTGCAGGACACAGAACGTAAACTTGCTAATGCTGGAACATTCAGAGATGTATTTCAGAAATATTGCTGGGATGTGAAGGATATCGGAGATATTCGTATTGCTCCTTTTCACACGTTGGCACATAGCACCGGAGCGTTCTGGGATCAGACGCATGAATGGCATATGGAGCAAAACCGTGAGTTTGCCCGGATGTCCACCTTGATGATGGGAACAGAATATCGCGTGATCGCAAGTGAGGCAGATGAAGCGGATGTCATTCGTTGGTGGGATGAGATCACGGTGGAAGGACATGAAGGAGTTGTCATCAAACCTGAAACGTTCCGCGCCTGGAACGGAAATAAAATGATTCAACCTGCGATTAAAGTACGAGGCCGTGCGTATTTGCACATCATTTATGGTATGGATTACCTGGCACCCGAGAATTTGACAAGGCTTCGTAAACGCAAAACGTCCAAAAAAGAACGCCACGCCTTGATGGAAAGTGCATTAGGTATGGAGGGTATTGAGCGTTTTGTGCGCAGGGAGGCTGTGGAACGAGTTCATGAATGCGTGCTTGCGACATTGGCCCTGGAGTCTGAACCGGTGGACCCACGTTTATAATAAAATCGTTGAAGCAAGAGACTTCTGATTCCTTTGGATGCAAGATTATGGGGCAGGTTTGGTAGATCCAAGCCTGTTTTTTGTCTATTTTTCGTCAAAATACTATATATTGAGATAATTAAAATTAGGAGTTTTAACATTAACATAAATAACTAAAGCCCTATATGCTTGCCATGCAGATTGGGTAATAATGAATAGTAAGCAAGTAATCATTTTGGATCTCACAACGTAACGATAGGGGGTAACCTGCATGGCGTCAATGATTCTACTGGTAAAACAGACGGAGGACGATGAAAGGGTTATTTATCGATTCGGACCGAATGAGCGGAAGATGGGACTCATTGAGATGAATAAGATCAAGGAAAGTGTGAAGGAACTCGAGCCTGTTCAGGTGGAGGGTGTAAGTCCAAGTTTCTACTTTAATCGAGCCGCTCAGCGACTTGTGCGATGTTTGTTCAGAGAAGGCGGCAAGTTCCCGGAGCGGACGACATGTGAATCTTAAAGTCTTTTGGCTGAGCAAGTGGGAAAATGACTTGAACAGATGGCATATGGGGTAATGGAAAGAAGTCCAAGCGCATCCGGGGTACGGAGCAAGCGCTTGGACTTTTTTGGAGTTCATGATCTGTTGAATGTAGAATCCCGTCTCACTAACCAAACATTGGAGAAGCGAGCAGGACCGCCGCGATAAAGACAAGCTGTAACACTGCGCGAATCGGCAGCTTGGGAACAGGCTTGCCGTTGATCGTTAATTTTTTCCGGGCGGCATACATATTAGCCGGGAACATGGCGATGAGTAATAATGTCAGGCCCACCGATGCTGCCAGTGAAAAGACAGGCAACAATAGGCCGATCGCTCCTGCAATTTCAAGGTACCCGGTTACGGAAACGATCCCTTCTTTTTTGTGAAAAGCAGGGGGAACCATCCTGACAAGATCTGCACGCCGTCGTCCCCAGTGAGCGGAAGCGGTTAGCAGGAACATCACAGCGACCGCCCCTTGAAGGGAGGTGTGCCCATCATCTAAATAGGTTATCCCTAGAAGGCCGAACAATCGGAACAACAAAAAGGAGCCGACAAGAGCTATTAATGGTGCCATTTTGATTCCTCCTTACATACTTAGAACAATCCACCGTCTGGAAGCACGGAAATACTTTGCATGGTGTTTCCTTTAAAAATCCTTTTTTTTCAGGATACCTGACATAAAGTTGGATACCTCTTGTGCGGGTAAAGAAACGGATGTTGTTGGGAAGGATGCCCGAACACGCAGACCTAACGACAGCAGAACGAATAATTCAGCTGTTTTATCTGCATCCACTGAAGCTTCAATCACTCCATGCTCCTGCCCGGTCCTGATCCACTGCGTGGAAAAAGAGACAGACCGCTCATAGAAATGCTGTAGCACTTCCGCAATAGCGGGTTCATCTTCCTTACCTAGCAAATACAGCAGCACTTTATTGGTCACTTCATGGCTCTCCTCCAATCCAGCTAGATTGTTAGAGATGGCAAGCATGGGCCCGTCAAACGTTTTATCGGGGCTTTTAGCAACTTCTTTGTCAAACTGCTCGTTGATAGCTTCGAGTCGCTCCTGCAACACCCAGGCGAAAATCTCATCCCTACTTTTGACATAATGGAAAATAGCGCCCTTGGATAATTTGGATTGTTCCATAATGTCCTTCAAAGTGATCGCGTAACAGCTTTTTTCTTGTAACAACGCCTTTGTTGCGCTTAATAATTGCTGGACGGTTTGCTTCCGGCGCTCCTCATTCTTCATCGTCCTTCCTCCTTTGATAATGGAGATCCTATATAGTTCATTATATAAACCGACCAGCGGTTTGTAAATAACGAAAATATATCCACAACTCCCTGGCAAGGGATGTGGACTTGGATGACAATAGTGGTCAGGAACGAGCGATAGATCGTAACGGTGACGAATTTTTTTGAAATGTGGATTAGAACGTCTTTGCAAAAGAGATCAGTGCTGTAATTGTAATAATGTTCAATAGCGTTGAGATTAGCACCGTCTGGGCAGCAAAGTCTGGTTCGTTATCGTATTCCTCTGCTAATATGGACGCATTGACTCCGGTCGGCATACCGGAAGCGATAATAAGCGCCTGAGCGGCAATGCCTTGCAAACCAAGCAGCAGTACAATAGAAATCCCAATGGCCGGGCCAATCAGCAAACGCAGAAATGTGCTAATATACACATCAAGACGATACAGTTGGATCGGATATTTTACAATTTGGGCACCAAGGGTTAGCAATGCCACAGCGACCATACTTTGCTGCGCATAGGTCAGCGGCATGGACAGGAATGTTGGCAGTGGAATCTTTCCTGTTTGAAACAAAATGCCAAGCAACAGCGCATAAGGAACAGGCATTTTGAGAAATCCGATGATTACTGCACGGTAATTGCCCTTGAGCTTCGCACCTTGAATGGACAACACACCGTAGGTGAAGGTCAGCAATGCTTGTAATGACATGACCAACGCCTGGATGGAAGAGGCCAGCGGATCGCCACGGAACACCAGAGAGTTGATGGGCAGACCATAATTGCCTGCATTGTCCAGCATGATACTATTGTTGAAGGCGGCCTTCATGCCTTTATTCATCCGAAGTGAGCGCGCAAATACAGAACCTACAATATAGAGAATCAATACATATATCGCGTAAAAGAGTGTCACAGTCCCGAGCAATTCACCCGACATATCGGAGTGATACATGCTCATAAAGACGGCTGCGGGGGTAATACAATAGAAATTGATTTTGGCGAGGGTGTACAAGTCCAGCTTGAACACCTTTTGCATCCAGGACCCGACGGCAATCAGGAGAAAGACGGGCAGGACGACTTCAAGCATGATGTCTGCAATCATCAGTTCAGCTTCCTTTTTTCATGAAAATTTCAGTCCGATTTCGAAAACACTTCAACCATTATATCATTTTATAGACGAGCATTTTGCATAAATCCAAAGAGTGACTTTCAATCAGCAAGATATAGATCGAAATGGTTCTATTCGTCTATACGTTGGTTGGATCAGGATGCTTCTTTCTGTCCAACTCTTCTGCCCGGGAGCGATTAGAATCAAATTATGCAAAATGCTGACACAGATGAAAGAGGCAAATGACTAAAAAGATAAGGGGGTTTCTCATTATGATTCCAGATCATTTGGATTATGGTTTATCGATATTGTTTATCGGCTTCAATCCCAGCATTACGTCAGGAGAGACGGGTCATCATTATGCTTATAAAGGAAACCGGTTCTGGCGCATTCTTGAACGGTCGGGATTAACCCCTCGTTTATACGCTGCACAAGAGGATGGAGAGTTGCTGAAGCTGGGGTATGGGTTCACCAATATTGTGGCGCGGCCGACAAGGGGCATGGAGGATATTACGAAGGAAGAGTATGCAGAGGGACGGCAAATTTTACGGCAAAAGCTGGAGCAATACCGACCAGACATCGCCTGCTTCGTCGGAAAAGGGGTATACACCCAGTACAGCAAGCGTGCCAAAGTGCAATGGGGATTTCAGGACGACCCGGTTGTCAAAGAAATTCAGGAGTTCGTTGCTCCGTCGTCCAGCGGACTCGTGCGCATGTCGATGGATGAGATTGTGGCAATCTATTCACAGCTTAGTGAGTTTGTATTGGAAAAGAATAGGGAAGATTGAGAGACAAGAGAGACGGTAAGCCTTAAGAGGCTGCGACGGAATGCGTGATTCGGGTTGCCAGAACATTCACCACGAAACCTGTAGAGAATGTGCAGCGGCACTAATAATATAATGCAGAGTTCACCTATTCGGCTTGGCCGGAGAGGGTGAATTCTTTTTTTTGGATAAAGTGAGAGGTTTCGGGAACGACGTCCGTCTATATAGTACAGAACCATGCATGGAAGCTGTAGAGAAGGGGGATTACATGACTCAACAGATACCGGAGGAGGAGCTCATTCAGCGCATTATTGCAGGGGAGAAGCAGTTGTTCTCTATGCTTGTGGATCGATATAAAAATAAAGTCTATGGCATAATGCGTGGAATGGGTGCGAGTCATCAGGATGCACAGGATCTCGCTCAGGATACGTTTATTCGCATATATCGCTATCTTCCGTCGAGGCGGGAGGGAAGTCGTTTCTCTTCATGGGTGTACACCATTGCTGTGAATCGGATGCGGGACTTCATGCGGCAAAAGAAACCCGTGATGACTGCGGTCGATCAAGGGATCGAAGCTGTCAGCGATGAAACACCGGAAAAGCGTGTGCTGCATAAGGAGATGCAGCGTGAAATATACCGTCAGCTTGAACAATTGCCTGAATCGTACCGTCTCGTGTTGTTGCTGAAGTATACGAACGAGCTGACCTACGAAGAGATCGCAAATATCACGGGCATGAGTGCCGCCCAAGTACGTAATGCACTCTACCGCGGAAAAAAAATGCTGAAAAAACAGATGGAACACAAAGGAGGTTTATCGACGTATGAAGCCTATTCCAAATGATGAGGACCGGTCGTGGGAACAGCATTTGTTCCGTGAGGAGCCGGATGCGGATTTTACGCTTTTGGTGATGCAGAAACTGGATGGGGTGTCCATGGAGAGTGGAGAACACGGGGATTCATTTGCGAAAAAGAAAAAATCTACCAGAACCCATTGGAGGCGACGTGCGGGGATTGCTGCTGCGGCTGTTGTGATCTTTGCGGGAGGTGCTTGGTTTGCTTGGGATCAAGTTGGGGTTCCGGCAAAACCGTCTGTGAATGCCGTAAATAACCCCTCATTGCCTAACATACCAGTACCGGAAGAGTTGAAATATTCCTATCTAGCCGATGATTACAAACGTTTAAAACCACTTGGTCTCGTAGTTAATCCCAACATCCAAATTGAAGATCAGGGCTATACGCTCAAGATCGAAGATGTGCTTGTAGATCGTTCGCAGATTGTAATCACGATGCAACAAACAATACCTGATGGGTCAGGGTTAGCTGTATTAACTCCTGAAATGGGGAGAATTCATGTTACGGATGATCAGGGAATTCAAGTTGCTACTCTCGTTAGAGATACCAGAGCAAACAGTTCGGCAGTTGAACGATTTGTATTTCAGCTGCATGAAGATATCCCGGATCAGGTGATCGTGCGAGGCGAGCTGGGGCATTTAAATGTAGGAAGCTATTACAATTTCGAGACAAAATCATACGAAGATAAAAATGCTGTGGTAGATTGGAGTTTCCAGTTCGACATTGATATGACCAAAGCCAAATCACTGGCTGTTAAGACTTCCATGAATAACACTTACACCACACCAGAAGGTTTGAAGCTTGATATGAAACAGCTGGTGCGAACTCCAAATGGAACCCGGCTTGACATGAAAGTGAGTCTGGACGATCAACTGCGTGCCAAAGTCGGAGACAATTGGGCGAGTTATATGGACATAATGTATCACATCGAAATCCCTGAAACCAATGAGTACCGAATTTTTAATGGGAGCAGACCCAATGCTCGTCAAGCCAAGTTCCGGCTCCATGATCAAAGTGGCATAAGGGATGGTGGGCCGTTGAAGTTGTCGGAGACCTGGGACCCTGCATTTGTGACGGTGGATGCGAAAAAGATCCGCTTTGTCCTGGATGGTTACACGATTCCAGTGAAGGAAGAGAAGTCGATAGAAGTGGATTTGGACAAAAGGCGGAAGGACACCAAGTTTTACACATTTGTCGAATTTGAACAGCTTGGAGATCAACTATTATTCTTTGATTTTAATTATAAGCCTCTTTTGGAATCCTCTGACTCTCTGAAGGGTGATGTTAAGAAAGGCTACTCACTTGTTTTGGAGGGAACGGGGACTTTCCGAAATGCATTTAATGGGGACCAATGGATAGCCGTAGATTCGGAAGGAAAAGAGTATCCTGTTGAAGTAATCGGTTTACCGGATAAGCCCAACAATAATGATGAGAACGTTGTAAATGATCTGAAATTGATCATTCGTGGTTTTCACAAAGAAAATGGAACAAAATTCACGTTGAAGCGAACCGTAGTCAACCGAGAATACCGTGATGTGAATTGGGAAGTGGATCTTCCGTCGTACACCAACCTGCCCTGGCAAAAATAACAGTCATGAGTTATTCTCAGCCAAGAACGGACTAAGCTTGGTATGAATAACTAGATAAGGATAAAAGGCCCCGCATAATAACATGCGGAGCCTTTTTGCTGTGCAATAAGTTAAGTGTGCAGATATAAAGTTGCGTACATGAGTTACGCCGATTCACGTGGGATAAGGGACGTGGATAACATGACTGTCTCCTTCGGTGTGCCGGGGCGTTCAATCCTACGCTGCAAAGCCTCGATGGCACGCTGACCCAGTTCCTCTTTGCACAGGTTGACCGTGGTCAGGGGCGGAGAGGAAGTAGCGGCAGAATGCACATTGTCGATGCCGATTACCCGACAATCGCCGGGGGTGGAGATTCCCATTTCTTGCAACTTGTTCATCCACTGCAAGGCGATATCGTCATTGACGCCAATCCAGGCATCGGGTCGTTCGTCATCTGGCATTTGTTTAATCTCCTGTGCCAGTTGGTCTATCCATTCACTATGCTCATATGAAACATTCCACTCCCGGAAAGTCGTCATACGACTGCTGTCTGCATGAAAATGGTTTAATGCCAGTTCAATGCCAATCTTACGCTGCGCGAAGCTGGCAGCTCGCCCATCATCGGTGATTAATCCGATTCGGCGGCACTGCATCGACATTAAATATCTCGCCACCGTAATGCCTGCTTCCAGATTATCATGGCTGATCGTATCACAATTCAGCAATGGCTCCTGATGATCCACCAGCACAATGGGACGGCCTGTCTGAGCCAGTCGTTGCAGGACTGTATGTGGGAAAGCCCCCATGACGATGACTCCCGCACAACGTTCCCAGTCCAAGTGAGGGGCGATTGCCCGTTCTGGAGGCGTGTGTTCATCAGCCACTCCCAGAGAAGGGGATACAATGGCATGATGCCAGCCTCGTTCATTACAGGCGGATATCATGCCTGAAAGTACACGTTGCCAGTAGTGGGGTTCACCGCGGTTGAGCTGATTCATGCAGATTAGGACAAATGGTGGTGCGGATTGTTCTGCTTGCGCTGTAGTTGGAGCAGTATTGCTGCCTGGGGTGCTCTGGCGATATCCCAGGGCACGGGCTAATTCAAGCACACGGGCGCGAGTCGATTCACTAACGCCTGTCTTGCCGCTGAGTGCGCGAGAGACAGCATATTTGGATAATCCGAGCTGGTCAGCCAGCGTCTGGATGGATACTTTTCGAGACATATCATCACTCCTTCATATGTAAACAAAATAAGTTGAACGAATAATTTTACACGACTACGGCACGGCCAGAACCAGCTTCTGATCGCGTTATCCTTCAATTTTTTGAAATCCTTATATAAGGGGAAAATCCGGGGATAGCATATGCTTCCGATGTAGCTTTCTTTTAGAACGCTTTTAGGCGAACGCGTTGCTTCTCCAGATTTTTTCTGTCCTCTCCGTTCTCGTGTAAATGCTAGGTTTAAACTATATATTTGGGTGTAAGAACTCCTTGCCAATTGACGGTCATCTTCTGGCACAGTACACTTACAAATAATAATGTTATTATAATTTAACATAACGAAAATAACAACAAAGTGCGAATGTTTAAATGAAATCATGAAAAAAAATATGGACAACTTCATTTCAAAGGAGACGACATTCATGGAACAGTTCAGATTACCGAACATCCCTATGCCGCATCTGGAATTGCCGCAGGCTGTGCAAAACATTCTCACCGAGGCCGAGGAACGGTTGCAACATAAACCACGATTGCTGGCACAGTTCCGCAACTGTTTTCCCAACACGCTGGAAACAACGACAAAGCTGTTGGAGGATGGGACAACCTTTGTAATTACAGGAGACATCCCGGCGATGTGGCTGCGAGATTCGGTGGAGCAGGTGATGCATTACGTTCCGCTCGCGAAGGAAGACGAACAGCTGCAACGGATCATTGGGGGGCTGATCAAACGCCATACGTTCTATGCGGACATTGATATCTATGCCAATGCATTCAACGAAACGGCTAATGGATGGCATTGGGATGCTAATGATGAGACGGAGATGTCGCCCTGGGTGTGGGAGCGCAAGTTTGAGCTGGATTCACTCTGTTTCTCCATGCGTCTTGCTTATGCATATTGGCGGGAGACGGAATTGACGGATATTTTTGATGAGCGTTTCAAGAGGGTGATGGAGAACATCGTACAACTTTGGAAAACGGAGCAGCGTCATGGGGAGCAATCTCCTTATCGGTTCATGCGCCGTAATTGTCCAGCCCATGATACGCTCCGTAACGAGGGAGTGGGGATGCCAGTCAATTATACGGGCATGATCTGGTCTGGATTTCGTCCGAGCGATGATGCGTGCGATTTTCATTATAATATTCCGGCGAACATGTTCGCTGCGGTGACCTTGCGCCAGATGGGTGAGATCGCGAAGTGGGTATTCAGGGATGAACAACTGGTGAGCCAGATGGCACGTCTGGAAGAGGAAATCCGGCATGGAATTTCCCTGTATGGCATATACAAGCATCCGGTTTACGGTCAGATCTATGCCTATGAGACCGACGGATACGGCAACTTCTGTCTGATGGATGATGCAGGCACGCCGGGACTGATGTCGATTCCGTATTTTGAATATGCTTCAGCAGAGGACATCGTGTATCAGAATACACGCCGGTTTATTTTGAGTAAGGAAAATCCGTTCTATTATGAAGGGCAAGTTGCCAAAGGGATTGGTAGCCCGCATACCCCTCCGGGATACATCTGGCACATGGCGCTATCTATGCAGGGTCTGACTGCAGACCATGATGAGGAGATGCTGGCGATGATTGAGCTGCTGGAGAACACGGATGGGGGTACGGGATATATGCATGAAGGGTTTCATGCCGATGATCCCAATACGTTCACAAGGCCATGGTTTGCCTGGTCCAACAGTCTGTTCTCGCAGCTTGTGTATAAGGCAATGAAAAAAGGAATCCTATAAAAGATACATTTCAAAAAAAGAGTGCTTACTGCTCGTAAAGCAACCGTTCCGGTTACGAATCGTTCTTTCGATCGCTGTTATCCCCGGATTTCCTGATCGTCTTTTGCAAAGTCGAAATCCGGGGATAAAGGCGAGCGCGTTGCTTCTTCAGAATCGATTTCGTCCCCTGCACTACTTCGCGTTTTATCAGAAACTTTTTTTGTACCTTGTATAGGAAAGGGAAGTAGGTAAAAAAACAAGAAAGCCCAAACTGCAGAAGATTCGCAGTTTGGGCTTGGTTTATGATGCGATAGTTCAGGTGCTTCGCTATACATTTTTCATCAGATCAGTGATAAACACTTTCTGGCCTGTGCGTGCGCTTTCCAGAGATGCGAGGACCATGGCCATGCTGAACTGGTTATCACTGCAATCTGTTTCAGGCAGTCGCCCGGATTCCAGCGCAGCGAACATGTCTTCGAGACAGCCGTGGTGTCCTGTTTTGTCCATAACAGGCAGTTCTGCTTCAATCCGCTCACACGGCTGGAAAAAGGACGGTTTGCCGTCAGCATCCAAGTTTTGCACAGCAACAACCTCAGCATAGATGTCGTCGTGCCCATTCCAGATCGCTGTACCTTTTTCACCCGTTACGCGCCAGGACGCTTCCCATGACGTGGGTACTCCCTCTGTGCACCAGGACCCGCGATAGTTGAACACGGAACCGTCAGACATCTCGAATATGCACAACGCCATCGCATTGCCTTGATACCAGGAGCCTGGAGGATTGAACTCGTGGCAGTACACCGAAACCGGGTTGGCACCGAGAATATACCGGGCCTGATCAAACGTATGAATCGCCATATCCAGCAACAGTGGACTATCCATCAGATCACGAAACCCGCCAAAATGCGGCCCAAGGAAAAAGTCTGCGCCTGCATAACCTACCTGTCCAACAGCCCCGCCCGAAATGAGCTGCCGATAGGCACGAATCCGGGGATCAAAACGGCGATTCTGCATCACTGCTTGAATCCGACCTGTACTGCGTGAGGTTTGCACAATATCCCCGCAATCGGAGAAGGACTCCGCGAGCGGTTTTTCGCCGAATACATGGCATCCTTGTTGCAGTGCCGTCATGGCAATGCCATAATGGCTCGCGGGGATGGTGACATCGAATACGATATTGGCATCGGTAGTTTGAATAGCTTCACGGATATCGGTAAACGTGGGACAGGAGAGGCCGTGCCGTGCAGCGAGTGCGGCGGCAGTCTGTTCGTGCAGATCGACAAGCCCTACGATCTCCGTATCCGGTCTTTGCATGGCGTAATCGACCCAGGTGTTGGACATGGCTCCACAGCCTGCCACAACCACCCGATAAGGATGACTCATCCCATCATCTCCTTTCATATTTCATGCAGCATTCAGCGCTCCTATACCGGATTTGGCACAAAATCCCCACCACGGCATTGCTGCAAATATCGTAGCGCATGCACCTGTCCTGTCATTTCCAATTCACCTTTGTAGACCGGATCATGCCAGCCTTCAATATCAATCGTGCCCTGATATCCGTTTTGTCGCAGAATGGTGATAATGTCCGACCAGTTGGTATCCCCAAAGCCGGGAGTACGGTGCCAGACAAATTCACGTGGGCCATGTACGCCATATTCCTTGACGATATCCCAGGCAATCGTGGCGTCTTTGCCATGCACGTGGAACACTTTATGCGCCCATTTGCGTAATTGGGGAATGGGATCGATCAGGCTGGACATCTGATGGCAAGGTTCCCACTCCAGTCCAACGTTTTCATCTGGAACCGCATCAAACATCATTTCCCAGGCCGTTGGGTTATGGGCAATGTTCCAGTCGCCCGTCTGCCATGTCCCGTCCATATCACAGTTTTCAAAAGCAATGCGTACACCCCGGTCGGCTGCCCGACGAGCCAGTTCACCGAACACTTCCTTGAACCTGGGGATAGACTCATCTATCGGTTGATTGGTCAGACGTCCGGTGAACCCGGAGACGATATCCGCACCGAAGAGCTGTGCATGATCAATCACTCGTTCCCAGCTCGCCAGTGTATCGGCATTGTCTCCGGCTCCAGTAAGTGGATTGCCAAACACACTCACGGCAGAGATGACGATACCCTGTTCATCCACGATTTCACGGACGCGTTTGGCTGTTTCAGCCAGATCCAGATCGCCAGTCGTTTGCCAGAAGGTCAGGTTGAATGATTCGAAACCGTGTTTCATAATCTGCGGGATAACCCGGACGGCATCCTGCCCGCCTACAAGGGTACCGATGCGTAATGGAATATTCATGGTTGTATTTCACTCCAATATTGGCTTATAGTACTTCGTGACACACTCATTATAGCTGTGTATTTACGGGATGGCTCTAAACAATCTTGTGTAATATTAGTCGGATCTTGTGAGAAAGGGGAAGAAGTCGTGCTTGATCTGAAAGCGCTTCACGAAAATACCCGAATTGACCATAAATCGCATCCGTTTCAACTGTTTCAGAATCGTTGTCCAGACATGAAGGCCGAAGAATGTATTTTGTATTTGCATTGGCATGAGCATTTTGAGTTGATTATTATGCGCAAGGGCAGTGCGCTGTTCCATATTGATAGCAGGCCCCATGTGGCCCGAGCAGGCGAGGTGATGATCATTCCTGGAGGCACACTGCATGTTGGGTATGCTCTGGATGAAGGGGATGTGGATTATGATTCCGTTGTGGTCAATCGTGCCCTGTTCCATGATTTCACCCATGATCCCGTGCATGAGCAGTATGTTGCGCCGTATCTGGAAGGGAGGGTGAGGTTTCCGGTAAAACCGGCAGAGGAAAACACAGCCTGCATAGGTTATTATTCTTTGCTGAATGAAGCCGTGGAGGAAATGGCATCACAGCCCCCGGCGTATCAGCTCGTTGTGAAGTCGAAGCTGCATGCCTTTTTCACCCTGCTTGCTCGTACCTTTATGCCACATCAGCGGCCAGATAAATCGGTCAGATCGTATTTTCCGAACCGCGAACGCTTCAAGCAGTTGATTGCGCAGATCGAAGCAGACCCCACAGGAAAGATGTCCGTTACGGAAGCGGCAAGCCATGTAGGACTGAATGCGTATCACTTCTGCAAAATGTTTAAAAAGCTGACCGGACGCACCTTCGTGGAATACGTGAACGGGTGCAGGATGAGTGAAGCGGAACAACTGCTTCGAAAGAGCAGTCTGACCATAACGGAGATCGCTGCCAGAGTAGGCTGCGATAACGCCAACTATTTTACGAAATTATATAAACAGTACAAGGGCATGACCCCCTCACAGGGACGGGGTACAAAAGAAGGGTAAGCACAGCCTGAGTGACAGTGTTGAATAAACGTCGATAACGATGGTTGTAACCGTAACCGTAACCGTAACCGTAACCGTAACCGTAACCGTAACCGTAACCGTAACCGTAACCGTAACCGTAACCGTAACCGTAACCGTAACCGTAACCGTAACCGTAACCGTAACCGTAACCTTTAACCATCAAAATTGTAGCCGTAGCTGTGCCACAGTATTAACTATAATTGTGACAACGACTGGTATTAGTAATGGTACTCAGACAACGAATAATAACCCGGACAACGACCAATTCATGGCGTTCATCCGGGTTGTTTTACATGGTTAGGCAACAACTGCCTCTATTTATACAACATGCTCATTTCATAAATCTGGAGAACAGACGATTGGCTTTCTTGGAGAGGTCGTCCATTTTGATATTGGCCTGATCCACCTGATTGTATCCCCATTTGATCGTTTGCAGCATACGAGGGGATATGGGGGTGCCTTTGATCCGCGGGTAGATATTATGATAGGCCCATACAAGATGCTCCCAGCGGTTGTCATTGCCGTCCTGCATGTATTCGGAGACGTCAATTACTTTCCCGCGTCCGTTCTGAAGCAGCACGTTTTTCAGGTGAATGTCCCGTGGATTTAGCCCACGGCTGCGAACCGCTTCTCGCGCTGCGTCTACATCGAGCATGACCTGCTCGGGGACCTCGATCCCTTTTTCCAAACATTCCAGCAGGGTATCTCCGGGTTCGAAACTGATGATGAGAATATTCCGGCCGCTGCCATAATAGGTGGGAAAGTAGGGCAGGCCTTGGAGCTGCTCATATACCTGTTTTTCATTGTCCAGTTTGTCCAAGGCATGATCTGAATACATCTTGAAGGCATACTGTGGCAAGCCTTCATACGTAAACACAGCCGCGTCCGTGCCTGTGCCAATGCAATTCAATCCTTCTACATCGCCGATGATGTTCACGAGCTCATTCCGGTCGCTTCCGATGACTTGGATCTGTTGTAATGCTTCTTCCGCCTGGAACCAATCCGGTGGATTCATGGGTGATTGCCTCCTTTTAGAATATGCCTGTACTATATTTTTTCATATAAGATGAACTCATGAATGTTACACTAGGCCACTCTACGTGCGGGATAAGTTATGTTGGTGATGTTCTAACGAACTGAGTAAGTCTTATTACACATAAATCGGCAGATTTGAAAATGTAACGAATCGTAGACACTTTATTGGCTCGTTTGCACCTTGCACATACGTTGTCTAACTGGATTATGGCTGAATAGGGTGTCTGGAGTTCAACCTTGATGCGAAGCCTGTGTTTCCGATGCATCTCTCTTTCCGAAAGCTTTAAGCGAAACATATGCTTACGAAGTAGCGTTCTTGCAGAAAGCTTGTTGCTCCGCTTTTTCAGATTTTTTCTGCCCTCTCCGTTTTAGTGTAAATCTAAGGTTCACCTTATATCTACATCAAAATTCTGTATCCTTAGTAGTATATTAAGCGTTCTGCTGAGTAATTTCATCTTTTGGTGATGTTACTATATAAACGATACGGATCGAATCGGAAACGGTTGCGGTCCGAAGAAAATAACGGAAGCGCGCTTGCGGCAATGTTGCCCTGGCTTTATACTGTGAGCATCAAGGGATCTCGTGCAGATCCGGTATACAGAAAGGCAGAATATCTTATGGCACAATACCCGCAATGGTCTTATTCGCAGTCGCGGGCGAGTATGTTCGATGAGTGCCTGCGCAAATATTATTATCATTACTACGGTGCCCATAACGGGTGGAAGACAGACTCGGCTGATGAGATGCAAGTTCGTCTGTACCGGTTAAAACAGCTCAGCAATCTATACCTTGTCTTTGGGGACCTCGCGCACCGGATGTGTGAGTCAGCGGTACGCAGCAGGGAAGAGGGCAAGGATAAACCCCGTGAACATTTTCTGGAACAGACGATACGCAAGCTGCTGAATCAGGCCTATGTGGAATCGATGGACCAGGATCAGTGGCGGCTTGATCCCAAAAATCGGACGATGTTATCCGAGATCTATTACGGGGATGATACGTTGAATGACCGGATTGCGACAATCAAGGAACGTGCTTCGGCCTGTGTCAGTAACCTGTACCAGACGCTCACTTGGGAGGATTTGTCCCGAGCAAGTACGGATATTTTGGAGATTGAGAAATGGGATACCATGATGCTGCACGATACACGCGTGTATGTGAAGATGGACTTGTTATATCGTCGCAGTAACGGCAATATCGTCATTGTGGACTGGAAGACGGGTAAGGAAGATGATTTCTCCGATCAGTTAATGCTGTACGCATCGTATGTGAGAGAGCACTACCGGATTCCCCTGGAGCAGATTGAGCTGCGAGTGGAGTACCTGTTAACGGGGACGCACCGGGAGTTTACAGCAACGGAAGAGGATATCCTGAAGGTGGAGGAGAGTGTCGGTCGATACATTGAGGAGATGCGCTCCTGTGTGGAGGATGAGTATTACAACCGTCCAAAGGACGTCACCTATTTCACGGCCATGCCTTCGTATCGTTCCTGCCGGGATTGTAATTTCCGCGAGGTGTGCAGCGAACGGGCCATCTAAAAGCGCCCAAGATCCTAAATTCATAACGCTAAACTCGTAATACTGAACTCATAACTGCTGAACTCTTACCACTAAACTCATAACGGAAGAACTCATAACTCTAAACTATTTCATGTAAAAATAAAACAGAAAGCGCGAGCCGGGGGCATCATCTGCCCGACTCGCGCTTCTATTGCGTTCCACAGGCCGGGCCACCAGGCGCCGAGTGGAACGTTCATATCAAGATCACTGGACAGCGGCGGCATTCTCCAGCGCCTGTCCTGCGGGAACATAGGCATGCCCGAGATCGCGGGCAACCGCCTCATACGTGATGTGTCCATTCAGCACGTTGACCGCGCTGCGAATGGACGAACTGCCGCGGATCGCGGTGGCTGCACCATGATTGGCCAGCTGCAGCGCATAAGGGATGGTGGCGTTGGTCAGCGCCACCGTAGACGTCCGCGGCACTGCGCCAGGCATGTTCGCCACCGCGTAATGCACGACGCCATGTTTCACATAGGTCGGTTCATCGTGGGTCGTGATATGATCAATGGTCTCCACAATTCCGCCCTGATCAATCGCGACATCCACAATGACCGAACCGGGTGCCATGGTCGAGACCATCTGCTCGCTGACAAGGGTTGGCGCCTTGGCGCCCGGAATCAGCACCGCACAGATCAGCAAATCCGCCGTGGCAACAGCAGCCGCAATATTGGATGGGCTGGATACCAGCGTGTGGATCTGATTGCCGAAGATGTCATCCAGCTGGCGCAGACGATTCAAGTTCAGGTCGAGGATGGTGACATCCCCTCCTAGACCAATCGCGATTTTGGCTGCATTCGTACCTACTGTACCGCCACCGATAATGACCACTTTTCCCCGGCTGACACCGGGTACACCGGATAACAGAATGCCCTTGCCACCTTTGGTCTTCTCCAGCAGCTGCGCTCCAATCTGAGCTGACATACGTCCTGCGACTTCACTCATGGGCGTAAGCAGGGGCAAAGTACCGTTTACCTCCAGTGTTTCATACGCAATGGCCGTTACGCGGCTCTTAATCAGTGCCTTCGCCAAGGCTGGTTCCGCTGCGAGGTGCAGGTAAGTGAACAGAATCAGTCCAGTACGAAAATACTCGTATTCGCTGGCGAGGGGTTCCTTGACCTTGATGATCATATCGGCCTCTGCCCACACGGAAGCAGCCGTATCCCGCAGCTCCGCTCCCGCAGCTTGATATTCGTTATCCGTGAATCCGCTCCCCAAACCTGCGCCTTGTTCAATCATTACCTGATGGCCGGCTCTGACGAAATCAGCAGTTCCGGCAGGGGTCATCGCTACACGGTTTTCATTATTTTTTATTTCTTTTGGAATTCCGATTCTCATCGCCATGCACCTCGTCCATTTAATGGTTGTTAGCTTATACTACAAGTTTATGACTTGAATAACGGTTTTGCACCTTACTTTATGTCTATGTTTTACAAATTTAACTCAACATATTGTCGAAAAGACTGTTCAGGACATTTGTCCTTCGATTATAATGTAAGAAAAAATGACATTTATGAGGGATCGATGGTGAGGAATGATCGTGTTTTTACAATAAAAGATATCCTGGCTCGTCCGGTATTTGGCAGAGCACGGCTTGCCGCAGGGATGGAGGGAATGAACCGTCAGGTTGGCTGGGTTCATGTATTGGAGATTACCAATGTCTCTCCATTTGTAAGCCCCCATGATCTTATTTTATCCACCGGGCTATGGCTTCAATCAGAAGAAGGGCGTGAAGAATATCTGCTTCAGCTGATTGGCAGTGAGGCGGCAGGGCTGTGCGTGGAGTTCGGCACCAGCATTGATGGCATTCCCGAAGAACTGATTGAACTGGCTGACAGACACCAGTTTCCGCTGATCGTATTTGAGCAACCGGTCCGTTTCGTTGAGATCACGCAAGATATTCACTCCTTGCTTATTAATCATCAACACCAGTTGTTGAAGAGTCTGGAAGCCTATTCGCGTCAGCTTCAGCAACGAACATTGCAGAGTACGGACATGACGGCTTTACTTTATCTGCTGCATGAATACGCGGTGAAGCCAGTAGTGTACATTTCTTCCATGGAACCGGCCAGTTTTGTGCCAGAGCTGCCTTCGGAGACACAGCAAGCGATCTCCACATGGTATGAACAGGAGGTCGAGCATCTGGATCTTAATGATTCCGATACGGAGTTATGGTTCCATTTGGATGAGGATAAGGTACTGTTGTGTCACCCTGTCGTATGTTTCGGTCAGGTGTTCTCCGCTGTTGGCATGATTGTACATCCTTCGTCACCTACGGAGTATCTCAAGCTGCTGCTTGATTATACGGCGAAGGCTGCGGCAGCCTTGACCTTGCGTTCCCAGTTTCTGGAGGAAAAAATGATGAGTAACCAGAATGAGCTGATCCAGGATCTGATGAACGGAAGCATTCATCAGGAGGAACAAGCCCAGACCCGAATGGGGCTCCGTCTGCTCGTGAAGGGGCAATACTGGTTTGCAGGCGGGGTGATTGAAATGGAGCATCGATTGAAGGGAACGGGTCGGGAACGAATGGAGACGAACCACCAGGATATTCTGGTGCTGCTACGTTCCTTGCTCAAAAAGAACAATCTGTCCAGCCTCATCATGCTGAAAAACAACCAGGTATATGTATGCTGTGCCAAGGAAGAGAGTAAAACTTCCACGCGGGATCAACTGGTCAAGTTATTGGAAGGCATTATTGGTGATGTAAAGAGATTCGCCAGCCGCAACCTGAAGCAGGTTACGATTCGTGCCGGATTTGGCAAAATGCGTAACCGCTTGACAGGGATGGCGGATAGCCTGCGGGAAGCTTATCAGGTGATTGAAGTTTCAAGATCCGTGGATGACATGGAACATATTCACTTTTACGAACGTATGGGTATATATCAAATGTTAAAAGCATTACCCCAATCGTTCTTGCAGCCTTTTGTGAATGACCATCTGGGCGCTCTGGTTGAATATGACCGGACACATCACCTTCGGTTGGTAGAGACCCTTGACACTTATCTGCAAAACTTTGGTTCCAAGCGGGATGCTGCTGCCCAATTGTTTATACATCGGCAAACTTTGTACAACAGACTGGAGAAATTAGAAGAACTCATGGGACCTGACTTCATGGATCAGGGGAGAAGAATCTGTCTGGAGATGGCGCTGCTTGCTCATGCGATGATGGAGGATGAACAGGATGATCATTCATCTTGATGGTCCTAACCGGAAGATTAGGTAGACTGGACGTTACAGGGACAGATACACAGTCTAGCAATTTTTGCTGATACGGCGAGTGTGTCGAAGTACTGCAGGTTTGCTGGAAGTGGAACGGCGGCCTCGGAACAATTTGGGTTGATCAGAGGAAGGTGCAAGTGATAAGGAGGTGGGAGCGGCCAAACGATAAGGAGAGGTAACCCGATCTGGGCGATCTCCCGACTCCATCTTTTTAGATGAAATGCCGCTTTGACGCAACCATTCAGTGAGTCTTTCGTGGGTGATTCCGAGTTGTCCGCTCAGATTACAGATATCGAGGTTTTTTCTCACACAAACCCGCCTTTCCTGGAATATCGGCTGTATTGGTTTTGAAAGGGAAACATACAATTCGAAATCAGTAAATACTCGTGCAGTTGATTGGTGTGCTCGATTGGCGGAATGATTGATTATGTTGAACAGCGGCGAGAGAATAGGTATCTGGCTGGTGTTAACCGTTTGCATACCGCTGTTTTGTATTTATTTTCTATAATTTGGCTTTCAACACGATTTTATCATTTCATATGCAACTGTGCGTCTCAATATAGTCTCAATTTTGTGAGAAAATAAAGTATATTGAAAGTACCAGTACCTAGTACGGAGGACACAGATGGGAAACAGTAGCGAGGTTCAATACGACAGACAATTGGGTCATGGAAAACGTTTCGTAGGTCGGGCCAAGGAACTGATGATACTGGATCGATGGTTCAGTAAACCGGAAGCACCCTTAACCATTTTCTCGGTTACGGGCATGGGCGGGATCGGTAAATCCTCCTTGCTCTCAGAGATGTTGGCCGTATCTCGCGATCGGGATGCGACAGCCATCTGGATGGATGGCAGATCCTGTGGTTCGACACCTTCAGTCTTTATGGATTATTTGTTCTCTACATTAGGGCTGGAGACCATGGGGAGTGATGGTTCCTCTCGGCCATTGAGCCTTCTGAATGAGCCTTCTGGAGAGAGGCGCTTGGTCCTTGCTGTGGATAATTATGAAGAGTTAGCTCTTCTGGAAAGTTGGTTCATGGAAGTATTCGTATCCAAGCTTCCGTCAAAAGGTGTACTTGTCATCCTGGCGTCGCGGCCGGAACCGGCTTCAGCGTGGCGGACACATCCCCGATTACAGCAGCGTCTTGTGCAGATGCCGCTTCAACATTTCACGGGGGAAGAAGTTATGGAATATATTGCGATTGCGGGATCACTGAACAGAAGTATGGCAGGCACCATTGCACGTATGACGGATGGGCATCCACTCGGCCTGGCACTGGCTGTAGAAGCTGCGGATCAGCGCAGGAATGTTCCCCTTACCGAGTGGACCGAATTGTCCCATGTGATCAGTGCCAGGTTGTTGCTGGAATTGACGATCCCCCGTCTGCATCCGATGGTGGAGGTATTAACGCTGCTGGAGTCAGCGAATCAGGAGTTGCTGGCATCGGTGCTGCAAACGGATGTGACGCTTGAAGAATATCAAGTGCTCAGACGCATGTCGTTCATCCGTTCCGGTCCCAATGGTCTGGCGCTGCATGATTTAGCCAGGTTACATCTGCTGCGGGATTTTCGTCAGCGTGAACCGCAGCGTCTGCAAGCGATGCGTGTACGAATCGCGGGTCTGCTGAAGCCGCTCCATGAACAAGCCGGTCCGCATGAGCGGCGCCAGATCACCAGAAGAATGCTCCTCCTGTGTCAGGAATCCATGCTTCAGCACCGGAAATATGCAGATGTGTCGGGTGATTCATTGTTCTCCCCGATGGAAGCGATGAAAGAGGAGGATTTGCCATCATTACATAAGCTGCTACAACACTGGTGTGAATATAGTGTGGAGCCGTGGCAAGCTCCGTCCTACCTTGCTTTTTTGGACGAACTGGCACAGCGTTATCCGGAGGGGATTGTGGTGATGCGTGACAAGTCTGGTGAACCGATAGCCATGTTCATCACGGTGCTGGTTCACCGGGATAGCCGTGATTTGCTTCTCCAATATTTTCCGAACGAAATGAATGAATGCTTCTCTGCACAGGAGTTGAACTGTGACCCGGATCAGACCGATACGCATTTTGCTTTACTTGCCGCAGCCAGGGATGACGTACCCGGGTACAAGCGAGAAGAACTGGTTGGTTACATGTCACTGGACCGACTATCCTTGCTTGGAGATGGGGCGCGAGTGATACTGGTGGCTACAAATTCGAATCTGAAGTTGTTTTTGCAAAGCATCGGATTTCAAATGAGAAGAACACATACACGTGCCTGTGATAGATTCACGGATCAGGCAGTAGTACTTGAGCTGGATCTGCGCAATGGGCAATTTGGAGATTGGGTCATGTCCCTGCTGAATCCTGAACCTCAGGGAACCCGGATTCACCACGGAACAGCAGAGGGGGATCGTGTACCCTGGTCCGAATCGGACTTGCGCAAAATGCTGGGACATCTGCACTCTCCCGGGGAACTTCATGCGTATGCAGCACAAGTGAGAGGTGTAAAGGATGGTTTTCAGCTACAGCTACATGTGATGGATTTACTGGAGGGACGAGTTCATGGGATCTCTCAGCAGGATCAGATGCTGTTACATGCTGCCTACTGGACGCATGCCGGCAATCCAACTGCCGCAGCACAGGCCTGCTCCATGAGCAGAGCGACGTTCTATCGCCATCTGCGAACCGCTTTGATCCGGTTGGCGCGAGTTCTGTAGGATAGCGGAATGGAAAAAACACGCAGTAACCGGCAACTTAAAGCCAGTTTTGCGTGTTTTTTTGATGGGTCGTGTACGGTGTGTTGTTTCATTCAGCATAACGATAAGAAGAGGCTGGTCATAGACCAAGCCTCTTCATACGATTATAGAGCGTTGCTCTGGAGATGCCGATTTGTCTGGCGAGGGTTCTTTTGTTGCCCCCAGCTTTTCGCAGATATTGCAGCAGAAGTTCTGACTCATAGGTGTCCATTCGTTCCTGGTAGGATAGGGCGGCGTTTGCGGAATCGTCTTCTTCTCCTTTGGAGGTTGTAGTGGACGCTTCCATACTTCCAGAGTGTAGAGATGGAGAAGAGTCTGATTCCGGGTCGAACCGGGAATGAAGTTGTATTTGCTCGTCCGATAAGTATGCTTCCTGCTCAATGGCTGATGTAAGTGTGTCGGGCAGGTATTCCGATTTCACTTCACCTTCCGTGGTCAGGATGGTGAGGCGTTCGATAACATTTCTTAATTCCCGCACGTTGCCGGGCCAATTATAATGGAATAAAAGCTTGAACACCTCGGGCGGAAGCAGCTCGATATGACGGTTGTACAGCAATGAGAACTCTTGCAGGAACGTCTGTGTCAACTCGTAAATATCTTCCTTGCGCATCCGCAGGGGAGGGATGACGAGGTTAATGACATTCAGTCGATAGTAGAGATCTTCCCGGAATTGATTGCGTGCAATCATATCCAGCAGATTCTGATTGGTCGCAGCGATAATCCGGAAATTTGCCTGTTTCATACGTGTCCCGCCAACCGGGAAATAACTCTTTTCCTGCAATACCCGTAGCAGCTTCACCTGAAGTTCCAATGGCATCTCACCAATTTCGTCCAGAAAAAGGGTGCCGCCTTCGGCAAGCTCGATTTTTCCTTTTTTACCTTTGGGATCAGCCCCGGAGAAAGCACCTCTCTCATAGCCAAACAACTCACTCTCAAACAATGAAGCAGGAATGGCTCCGCAGTTAATGGCAATGAATGGGGCGGTCTGCGGTTCACGCAGATCGTGAATGGCTTTGGCGAATAACTCCTTACCCGTTCCACTCTCACCAAGAATAAGTACCGTAGCTGAGGTGGTACTGATCTTGCGAATAGTCTCCAGACACTGTTTGATGATAGGGCTGCTGCCCTTGATTTTGACAAAAGGATCTGAATTAGGACGTAGCCGAGCAACGGCTTTCTCCAGATGTTGGACTTTGGAGGTCATATGTAATAGTTCCTGATGTAATCGGATTTCGGTTGTTATATCCACTTCGGCAGCAACTGCACCCACAATATGTCCGTCCAGTTGGACCGGGCGAGCATTAATCAGGGCGAACATGTCGGGCCGGGGCTGATGCTGTTTGCGATAGACCGATTCGCCTGTATATAACGTCTTGAGAGACTGGAGCCGATCGGGCGGAAAGAAGTCCGCGGCGGGTTGTCCGATGATCTCTTTTTTGCTGATCGAAAAAACATGCTCCGCGCCAGTTGTCCAGTAGGCCACCTTCGCGTCCTCATTAATTAATGTCAGAGCTGAGCCTGCTGTTTCCAGCGTTGTCTCAAAATAAGCTTCCATCAGACGATGGGCATGCATCATTGCTTGCAGAACATCGGATACAGCGATATATCCCAACAGGGGTCCATCATCCTGAATGTACAGATAAGAACATGTATCGAATAGGGGGATGGCATCTGCCAGTGATGTTGATGACGGGATGATGGGTGGGGAGAGACCTGAATCCAGAATACCCATATCTGTACGTAATAAAGACATTAAATCTGGAAGTAAATGTTTCATCGGAATCACCTCAGTTGGAGCATAACTTTCGGAAACTACACCTGTTACAAGAGGTACTTGAAATTTGTAGGAAAATGGAAATGAATTGAGCAAAAGATAGTTACCCATATTATAGCTTTCCAAATGAAGTGTGTATATATTTTTTGACATGAAGCATACATGTGACAGTCGAAAATAATGGGATTGTGTATTTGTTATTACTGAAATACGCTTTCATTTTTTTAATTTAGAATTAATTGTTGATTATTACTATTTAGTTAGAAATGGAGTCAGGTACTAGTTATTAAAACTGACATATCAAACGGAAGAGAAAGTGATCTGCTTTCATGATTACATGTGCAGTACCAGCAGTTAGATATTCATGAGCATTACAGACAATAATTCGTTAATCCTCGTTAATTCCACCCTGTTTACTGGGCAGGTTAAGTGATTCTACATATTGACCTTAATTTTGTCCACACCATTAAAAATCTTCTGAATAATGCTATACAAAGGACTGAACTGTTTCCCGTTTGTAGCTTTCCTTTGTGTGATGAGAGATACCGAACGTTGGCAGGCAAGAATGAACGCATTAATTCAAAGGAGAGTGAAGATATGGCGATTCTATCAACGGGTCCTATTGAAAATAATATTTCAGGGATAACGGGTGCCCGGCCGACTCAATTCGTCACAGTCAAAATCGATAACCGGAATGCGACAGATTCGTTCAATGTGCTTCTTAGGGGCTATCACCTCAATGGGGTTAGGACGTTATATGTAGAAGAACTGCTCACGGTGTTGCCTAATCAGGTTATAACCAGAGACTATAATGGCAATTTTGAAGGGTTCGAGTTTGTATTTTCGACCACAAACACGGCTGCTCCGGAAGCACAAATTTCTGTCTGGGGCAAAGATGCTCAGGGCGAGTTGGTGATCGCTCACCGATTGGTTTCGCAGGAGTTGCTGGGTGAAACTATAGAGGCGGTGGGCGTAACTGGTGCTACCGGTGCAACAGGTGACACTGGAGTTACAGGTGTCACTGGAGTAACAGGGGCAACAGGTGGCACCGGGGTTACAGGAACGACAGGTGTCACGGGAATAACAGGAACGACAGGCGCCACTGGAGTAACAGGAACGACAGGTGTCACTGGAGTTACAGGAGCGACAGGTGTCACTGGAGTAACAGGAACGACAGGTGTCACTGGAGTTACGGGAGAAACGGGTGTCACTGGAGTTACGGGAGAAACGGGTGTCTCTGGAGTTACAGGAGAAACGGGTGTCACTGGAGTTACGGGATCAACAGGTGTCACTGGAGTTACGGGAGAAACGGGTGTCACTGGAGTTACGGGATCAACAGGTGTCACTGGAGTTACGGGATCAACAGGTGTCACTGGAGTTACGGGATCAACAGGTGTCACTGGAGTTACGGGAGAAACGGGTGTCACTGGAGTTACAGGAGAAACGGGTGTCACTGGAGTTACGGGAGAAACGGGTGTCACTGGAGTTACAGGAGCGACAGGTGTCACTGGAGTTACGGGATCAACAGGTGTCACTGGAGTTACGGGAGAAACAGGTGTCACTGGAGTTACAGGAGCGACAGGTGTCACTGGAGTTACGGGAGAAACGGGTGTCACTGGAGTTACGGGAGAAACGGGTGTCTCTGGAGTTACAGGAGAAACGGGTGTCACTGGAGTTACGGGATCAACAGGTGTCACTGGAGTTACGGGAGAAACGGGTGTCACTGGAGTTACGGGATCAACAGGTGTCACTGGAGTTACGGGATCAACAGGTGTCACTGGAGTTACGGGATCAACAGGTGTCACTGGAGTTACGGGAGAAACGGGTGTCACTGGAGTTACGGGATCAACAGGTGTCACTGGAGTTACGGGATCAACAGGTGTCACTGGAGTTACGGGAGAAACGGGTGTCACTGGAGTTACAGGAGAAACGGGTGTCACTGGAGTTACGGGAGAAACGGGTGTCACTGGAGTTACAGGAGCGACAGGTGTCACTGGAGTTACGGGATCAACAGGTGTCACTGGAGTTACGGGAGAAACAGGTGTCACTGGAGTTACAGGAGCGACAGGTGTCACTGGAGTTACGGGAGAAACAGGTGTCACTGGAGTTACGGGAGAAACGGGTGTCACTGGAGTTACGGGAGAAACGGGTGTCACTGGAGTTACAGGAGAAACGGGTGTCACTGGAGTTACGGGAGAAACAGGTGTCACTGGAGTTACAGGAGCGACTGGTACAACAGGGCAAGGTTTGTCCTCTTACGCCTATATTTTTAATACTTCAGCTCAAACTGTAGCTATAGAAGCGGATGTAATCTTCGACAGCAACGCAAATCTTACCGGTATTACTCATACGCCCAATACCGCTGGAATTATTATTGGCAATGCTGGGGACTATGCGGTGTTTTTCAACGTTGCAGGTGTGCAGGCAAACCAATTCACCCTTTATCAAAACGGTGCCCCTTTAAGTGGTGGTGTCTACGGTTCAGGAGCTGGTACTCAGCCGAATCCAGGAATGATCATTATCACTGCCGCTCCAGGTGATATCCTGACATTACGGAATCATTCCAGTGCATCAGCTGTTGGTCTGCAAACACTGGCAGGTGGAACACAGACCAATGCTAATGCTTCTATTCTTATTCAACAATTAAGCAGTTAAATCAATCTGTTTATCTATGAAGCAGAACAAGGAATTGACTGCCTGAAGGAGGGAGTTATATAGCTGTTCTATCAACGGGACCTATTGACAATAATCCAGTTCTTGGTGTGAATCCTTCGAGTTTTGTGACGGTGAGGATTGTGAACAGGGACTTGGTTAATAGCTCAGATCTTCAAATATCCGGTTATATCTTGAATGGTGGTAGAACGTTGTATGTAAGTGAGTTAATCGAAGTTTTGCCTAACCAAGTAATCACCAGGAATTATACTACAAACTTCGTTGCCTACGAGTTCGTATTCACCGTCAGTGGTCTAGCTGCCAATGTGACTGAGATTTCGGTATGGGGGAAAACATCTTCCGGTGAACTGGTAGATGCGCATCGATTGGTATCTGCGGAGCAATTAGTTTCGGGATGAGAGATTAAGAACGTTGGCGAGACAGCTCAATGGAAAGTGATTCCATGTAGCGAGGGAATTCCAAGCTTCCGTTTGAATGTGTCCAGAAAAATAGACATTTCAATTTGAGGATGCTCATTTTTTAGACATTAGTGAATCGTAGTGGGAGAGGGGACATTCCTCTGGACTGCTGTATGGACAGTAAAAACCATGTTGCCGGGACAATAAGATGGCAGCATGGTTTTTATTTTTATCGTTGTAAGTTAGTTATATTAATACACACGCGGCGATTATCGGAACATGTTTTTGACAACCATCCAGAGATTGGCTGGTTTCTCAGCCAGACGGCGGGTGTAGTAGGGGTACCACATGGTGCCATAGGGAACGTAACAACGAATGCGATAACCTTCTTTTGCCAGACGCTCCTGCTCGTTCATGCGCAAACCGTACAACATCTGAAATTCATATGCATCCGGGGAAATTCCCCGATCCTTTGCGTACTGTTTGGTCCAGGAAATAATGTGGTCATCATGCGAGGCAACCGCAGTGTACACGCCCTGATCGAGATGATTGCGAATCATCGTTTTGAATTGATCAATCACTTCAGAAGTGTTCTGATAAGCTACGGATGCAGGCTCCTTGTAAGCACCTTTGACCAAGCGCAGCCGGATGCCTTCCCGAATCATATCCCTCGTATCTTCCTCGGTACGGTGCAAGTAGGCTTGCAGTACTGTACCTGTATTATTCAGTCCTTCCGAGTGCAAACGGCGCACGATATCCAGAGTGGCTTGGGTAAACGGGCTATCCTCCATATCAATCCGTACAAATAAATCATGCAATTTGGCTTGTGTAGCAACGGTACGGATATTTCGATAGCCCTCTTCCGGGTCAAGTGCGAGGCCCATCTGGGTTGGTTTCAGCGAGACGTTGGAGTCTGCCCCTTCACGTGCAATGCCTTCTACCAGGCGTACGTACTCATCCCTATATAATGCCGCTTCGCTCAGGCGGGTGATGCCTTCGCCCAGATGATCGAGCGTTGCCATAATGCCTTTGTTATTGAGTATGCGGATCTCTTCGAGAGCTTCTTCCAAAGTGTTTCCTGCAATAAACTTGCCTGCCAGCTTCTTACCATATTTGATGGACAGGTTCTCCACAGCTTTATTACCTGCAACGGTCAGCAGTGTTTTGCGGTACATCTCCGTTCCGATACTCATCAGGTTTCCTCCTTATGGATTATGCTTCTATATAACAAAGTTACCAAGCAATAATCATGCCAAGAGTGTACTGAAAGAGAAGAAAGCAGGCGAGAATTGCAAAATTCATTATTTTTTCAAAAAATATCCTTCTTCAACCGGAGTTGGCACGGATCTTGCTACATATATTGGGTGATGAGTAAAATGCATGGCAATTCAGGCTAACAGCCAGCGAACCCCACATCCTGAAGGAGGAATCATTCATGAATATCCCTTTTGTTAACGAACCATTCACACCCTTTGCAGTTCCAGCTAACCGGGAAGCATTTGAGAACGCGTTGCGTCAGGTCGAAGCTGAACTTGGACAGGAGTACTTCATTATTATCGGGGGTCAAAAAATAACAAGTGCCCGCACGTTAACTTCCGTGAACCCTGCCGTCAAGAGTCAGGTTGTCGGAACGATCTACCAGGCGGATCAGGAGCTTGCCGAGCAGGCAATCCAGACTGCTGCTGAGACATTCCGGACCTGGAAACATACGGACCCGAATGAACGTGCCCGATATCTGTACAAAGCGGCTGCGATTATGCGCCGGCGCAAGCACGAGTTCTCGGCATGGCTGGTGTATGAGTCAGGCAAAACCTGGCCTGAAGCGGATGCAGATACAGCTGAAGCGATTGACTTTATGGAGTTTTATGCACGGGAGATGCAGCGTTTGAGTGAGCCCCAGCCGCTCACCCGGATTGCAGGAGAAGATAATGAACTGAGTTATATTCCGCTGGGTGTAGGCATCGTGATTCCACCTTGGAACTTCCCACTGGCTATTATGGCGGGTATGACCTCGGCTGCACTGGTATCCGGTAATACGGTTGTATTGAAGCCTGCCAGCACCACGCCGGTGATTGCGGCCAAATTCATGGAGTTGCTTGCGGAAGTTGGCGTACCGGACGGAGTAGTGAACTATTTGCCGGGACCAGGCAGTGAAGTGGGAGATTATCTTGTGGATCATGCACTCACCCGCTTTATCAGCTTCACAGGCTCCAGAGATGTAGGTTTGCGGATCAACGAACGTGCAGCACGTACTGCTCCGGGTCAGAAATGGATAAAAAGAGTGATTGCAGAAATGGGTGGTAAAGACTCGATTGTGGTGGACAGCGACAGTGATCTGGAGTTGGCTGCGGAATCCATTACAGCTTCGGCATTTGGGTTCTCCGGCCAGAAGTGTTCTGCGTGCTCTCGCGCCATTATTCATAAAGATGTATATGACGAGGTATTGCAAAAAGTGATTGAACGGACCAAACAGTTGACCATGGGCAGTCCACTTGAATTTGGCAGTCAGGTAGGTCCTGTTATCGATGACAAGGCATATGCCAAGATCACGGAATATATTGAACTCGGCCAGAGTGAAGGGCGTCTCGTGCTCGGAGGCGGTACGGGGGACGAGGAAGGTTATTTCATTGAACCCACCATTATCGCTGATGTGGACCCGCAGGCGCGAATTTCACAGGAAGAGATTTTTGGACCTGTCCTGGCTTTTATTAAGGCGGAATCCTTCGGGGATGCATTGGATATTGCCAACAATACCGACTATGGCCTGACGGGGGCAATGATCTCGCGTAATCGCGAACATCTGGAGCAAGCCAGACGGGAATTCTTTGCGGGCAATCTGTACTTTAACCGTAAATGCACAGGCGCTCTGGTGGGAACACATCCCTTTGGCGGATTTAACATGTCGGGGACGGATTCCAAAGCAGGTGGAAGAGACTACCTGCTGCTGTTTACACAAGCGAAGCTGGTTTCGGAGAAATATTAAGTTGAGCTATGGGGCCATGGCCCGCTGACAATCGTTTGGTTTGTGTGCTATCATTTCCTGCAAATGGTCTTGTTCGTCAGTAAAATGGAGTATCCTGAGCAATCATAGAGGAGGGAGACGGATGTTAGGAATTCAGTTGGTGCAAGAGGGACGTATGCGATTATCCATTACGCCGGAGATGAAACAATCCATTCATTTGCTTACCTTGTCCGCACAGGAATTGGCTCGTTATTTGCAGGAAGCCGCAGATGAAAATCCGTTACTTGAACTGGCAGAACCCACTGTTCTGCGTGCCCGGCTCCCTCGTCGATTGAATCAGGGGAATTTCTCTTCTTATGATCCGTTGTTACATGCAAAAAGGGCTGAGCCTACGCTCGAATATCTGCTCACCTCACAGCTTCGGTTGCTGGGTCTCCCGTCTGCATTGGAGACAACAGCGGTGTATCTGGCTGGTTGTGTGAATAATAATGGCTATCTCACCATGGAATTAGTTGAAGTTGCATCCATTCTGGGGCTGCCCTGTGCTGAGGCCGAAGCCGCTCTGGACATTCTCCAATCCCTTGACCCGGCAGGGGTAGGCGCACGCAGTTTGCAGGAATGTTTGTTGCTTCAGATCAAGCGTGATCCGTATGCTAATCCTCATGCGGAGCGGATGGTGGTGGAGGGACTGGAGCAATTGGTTCGTTTCCATCCGGGCAGAGCAGGAGCCCGACTGGGGATGACTTCACAGCAGGCACATGAAGCATATGACTACATTACCCGTCTGGACCCAAAACCGTGCCGATCGATGGGCTGTGTGGAGCGTCCGCATTACATTATTTCCGATGCCGTTGTGGAGATCAGGAACGGAGAGATTTCACTTCGCTTGAATTCAGCGGGTGTGCCAAAGGTATCTCTGAATGAAGCTTGCTATCGTTGGACCAGGGATGCCGAAGCAGACCAGGTCTGGTCTGAACGGGCAGCAGAGGCGAGAGCCATCATGCGCAGCATGCGCATGCGTCGCCAGACTCTGATGCGTGTCCTGGCTGCAGTCATGAGTGAACAGGAGCCCTTTCTACGTGAAGGCCCTGTGGGGCTGAAGCCGCTCAATCTTGCCGTTATTGCTGAGGTCATCGGGATGCATGAGTCGACCGTCAGTCGTGCAGTAAACGGCAAATATGTTCAGACTCCGCACGGGGTGTTTGAGCTCAAATCTTTTTTTGCCTCAGGTATTGGTACGGCGAATGGAGAGATGGCCTCTGCGGCAGCGGTGAAGCTCAGATTGAAGGAGCTGATTCATTCTGAATGTGCAGAACGCCCTTATTCGGACAGTCAGCTTACAGCGTTGCTTACCAATGAAGGCATCGTCATCTCACGTCGTACGGTGGCAAAGTACAGGGAAGAGCTTCGGATTTTGCCTTCGATTGAGCGTAAACGCTGGGCGTGAACTCCTGCTGGCATCGTATAAACAAGCAACCCCCGCGAACCGAATTCATGGTCTGCGGGGGTTGCTTATTTGCATTTTTAATAACGGTATAACTCTAATATCAACTTACAAGCGTTCCATATTACGCAGGAAGTGTTCTCCTGCAATCCCTGGCGTGGTCATCTGTTCTGGATGCAAAATCTCTTCCAGTTCGACCGGTGTCAGCAGACCCCGTTCCAGAATGATTTCCTGCAAAGATAGACCGGTTTTGAGGGCTTCCTTCACAATAGATGCTGCCACATCGTAACCAAGATGTGGATTCAAGGCTGTAATTACGCTGAAGCTCTGTTTCATGATCAATTCACAGCGCTCGCGGTTCGCTTCCATCTCTTCCACGGCATAACGGGTAAAGACGTCGATACCATTATTCATGATTTTTAGCGACTGCAGCAAGTTGAAAGCAATAACCGGGCCCATGACATTCAGCTCGAATTGACCGGCTTCACACGCCATACAGATCGTATGGTCATTCCCCATCACCTGGAAGGACACTTGATTGATTACCTCAGCCATAACCGGATTGACTTTGCCCGGCATGATGGATGAACCTGGCTGACGCGGTGGCAGGCGTAATTCGTTGAATCCTGCACGCGGACCTGAGGCCATCATTCGAATATCATTACAGATTTTGGACAGACTGACCGCACATACTTTCAATGCGGCTGAAAGCTCCAGATAGGCATCGGTATTCTGTGTGGCATCTACGAGATCCTCGGCCGTTTGCAATGGCAGTCCTGTTACATCGGATAGATGCTCTGTGACCTTCACAATGTATTCCGGTTTGGCGTTGAGGCCAGTACCTACAGCGGTTGCTCCCAGGTTAATGGTGAGCAGGCGGCGATTTGCGTATTGGAGACGCTCTATATCACGTCCAATCACTCGCGCATAAGCTCCGAACTCTTGTCCAAGCCGAATAGGCACGGCATCCTGAAGATGTGTACGGCCTACTTTGACCACGTCGTTGAATTCCAGTTCCTTTTTGCGGAATGCATCTTGCAGTCGCTTCATTGTATCCAGCAACGTTTCAGACAGCCGATAGGCGGCAATGCGCAGTGCAGTTGGAATCACGTCATTGGTGGATTGGGACATGTTCACATGGTTATTGGGATTACAGTGGAAGTAGTCTCCCTTGTTCTGCAACAACAGTTCGAGTCCGCGATTCGCCAGAATTTCGTTCATATTCATATTCATGGAGGTGCCTGCACCGCCCTGAATCGAGTCCACAATAAAATGATCCAGATGATGGCCTTTCATCATTTCTTCAGCAGCCATGACGATCACATCGCCAATTTTACCTGGTAGCATTTTCAGCTCCATATTCGTGATTGCTGCAGCCTTTTTCACCGCAGCAAGAGCCGTAATTAACTCCCGATGTACCGGAACGCCGGTAATGGGGAAGTTTTCTACAGCCCGCACCGTCTGTATTCCGTAGTAGGCATAAGCAGGAATTTCTTTTTCACCGATAAAATCTTTCTCCGTCCGTGTGGACATTGTAGACATTTCGTTCGCCTCCAGTGGCATCCATAAATAGTAAACTCCGGCTGTGCCGAAGCGCACTCAGTATATCATTTAAGCAAAATGGATGCCAAGCTAAATCATTTCACCCGAATTGCCGATAAATAATTAAAAATAAGGATATCACCTTGGCGGATTTGTATTATAACCCGTAAAAGTCGTCTTATTCATTATGCTCTACTCAACGGATAAGTATTTCATGAACAGTAAGATGGGTGGTGGATTGTCGATTTCAGTGATCTATATCACATGTAATTTGGTTATCAATTGGTAAAATGGGAAAAAAGGACTATGAGGTGTGGAGATGAAATGGACTTTAGGCGCAAAAACCGTCGCGGGTTTGGTACTGATTTCACTGATTACATACGGAACTAGCGGCTTTTTTATATTTTTCCTCCAGGACTGGCTCTCTTTCTCTATGCCTAGCTGGTTGTATATTTCTATCGTGCTCGTTATGGGGGTGTGTTGGAATGCAATTTTGGGCTATTTCGCCTCTCGGTGGTTGACTCGTCCAATTGTGCATTTGTCCCGTGCGGCACAACAAGTCTCATCGGGGGACTTGACGGCTGAGATTCCACAGCGGCGTACACAGGATGAGCTTACTGTATTATATGATGCTTTTCGCGTAATGGTTTCCAATCTGAGAAGTATCGTGAACGATATTACAGATAGCACACGTACAACATCGCAGAATGCCCAGTCGCTTAGTGAAGCGATCACCCAGGCAGCAGAGCAGATTGAGATGATGTCGGATGCGGTGGATCATATCGCGGTGGGTGTGGAAGAACAGAAGGTGACTTCGGAGCAGTCGCTCATCACAGCAGATGAGATGTTGAACGATTTCCAGCGTATGCACAGTCAATCCATGGACATGACAGAGATGTCTGGACAGATGGAACGATCGGTGGATCACACCAAGCAGACGTTCTCTTCTCTAATGAAAGGAATGGACGAGCTGGCGGAGTCTCATAATCGCTCTCGTGATATTATGTTGTTACTTGAGAAAGAAGCCTCCGATATTGAAGTCATCACCCAGTCCGTCAAAAGTATTGCCGAGGAAACAGGGTTACTTGCTCTGAATGCTTCCATTGAGGCTGCCCGTGCAGGCGAAGAGGGATCCGGCTTCGCTGTTGTGGCACAGCAGATCCGCAAGCTGGCAGATGAGAGCAAAGAATCGGTGCATCGTATTAATGAACTGATCAGCCGTGTACAATTGCGGATCAGGGAAACAGCGCAGCTGAGTCATGAACAGCATGGACTAGTGGTTCACGAATCAGAGCGTACGATCTCTGTGGATCAGACGTTGCATGAACTGACAGGCACTGTGGAAGTATTCATGAAAGGTGCACATGAGATTGGGTCCAAGATTGCAGAACAGACAGGCCGTGTGGAACAGACACATGATCATGTGAAGAAGATCCAGGGGAAAGCCGGATCATTCTCGGATGAGGCCAAACGAATCATGGATGCCGCGCATGAAGAGACGGCCATCATGCAGGAGATTTCATCCTCAGCTGATGAGCTGAGACAGTTAACGGATCGACTAATGGATAAAACCAAAGCATTTCGGATGCAGCCTTGAGCTGAATCCGGGGTGCTTTTTTGCTTATTTTGGTTAAAGCCGAACATTCTTTCGCAAAAATGAAAATTTGTAAAGATATTTTTATGAAACATTAACAAATTCGCAACGCTTGGGCGATAAATGAAGCTATAATAGGAGTATTCCACTACAAATGAAGGAGCCCAGCATATTGAAAACTTGGACAGGTATCCTGCTGATGATTATTTTGGCGGTAGCTACGATCAGTACAACTTCGGCTGCCAGAACCATGAATGAATCGCAAAAACAGCTTAACATAGATGATCAATCCAGCCAGACCGCAGTGGTCGCGGCTTCCAATATAGAAACAATGAATGAAACGGATGTGGCTACAAAGGAATCGACTCCAATCAAGGAGGACTACGTTTCAGTAGCTCCGGAGAATGAGAACGTAAGATTATACCCGATGAAAGTCGAGGGTTCAGGATATATATATAATGGAATGATTCTGGAAGTGAACGGCAAAACTCAAGAATTCAGCAAATGGCAGGGGGAAGGCGGGTCTTACAAACCCGAAGTGCATGAGTTGGATCTGAATGGAGACGGTAAAAAGGAGATTGTTGTTTTGTTTACGGAAGGTCACGGAACAGGCATCTATTTGGGACAAGCACGTATTATTGATCCGGTGACGCTGGAAGAGATGAAGATGCAATCTCTGGATGAGATTGTAAAGCATCATGTGGATTCAAAAGTCAGTGCTGTGTCAGGCCAGATCGAAATTAACGTTACCGTTGAGGGGGTTCGTGCAGAACCTTCTCTGATAGAGGAAGATACGAGTGAGGGAGTGTATAACGAAGAGCTCAAGTTCGGTGGAGTTGTTTATTACAGTGTGGAGGATGGAAAATTGGTTGTATCAGCATCCGGTGCTTACGGTTTGAGTTTATATGCTGGTGATCTGACCTTTACCTATGAGTATAAAGATGGCGAGTGGAAGGCTGCAGATTTGAAGTACAGCACAGAAGTGTATGAAGAAGAATACTATGAGTCCTTTGATTGAATCTGAGGTGTAGAGAAGAACCGAGATCACTGTAGTTGTGAAAAAAACATATATCTCTCTGTCATAAAGAGACAGGGGAACGGTGAGGCTGAAAAAATTGTGCAAGTTTAGCCTCGCTTTGTGCTGTCCACATTTAGGTCATATTCCAGAAAAATACTATAAAATGATTGATATTACTCCTTTAGTGTTTTAAATGTATAAAGGATGTTACTCTATTATAATTTTCAGGAGAGATTCTTAATGAAGAAAAAAAGTTGTGCTTGGATTAATGGTGGGTACACTCACGCTTGGCATCGGTACAGGGGCATTGGCAGCAACGGGTCTAGAACCGATTAAAGCGTATTTGAACAGCAAGATGTCTCTGAAAATGAATGGGACAACAGTAACAGCTGAAGATACCAATGGCAAAACGGTGTTGCCAAATCACCTATAATGGAACGACCTATTTGCCAGTACGTGCGGTCGGCACACTGCTCGGCACTGAAATTACTTATGACAGTGCAACTTCTTCGGTTTTGATTGGTGGTACTAACGGATCTGCACCCTCCGAAACGAATAAACTGACGCTCAGTTCACTTGGAACAACCGTGCTCGGCACATCCGAATGGCACACCAAAGATCCGGGTGATACATCATACAAGGGTAAGGATTACAAAGATGTATATTTGCATACGGACTCTGTGAAGCAAGGAGAAAGCTTCCAAATTATGACCCAGATAAAGTATTCCAAATTGCATCTTGAACTGGCAGCAATTGCAGGTTCCTGAGAAATCAGAATTATAGATCACAACAATACGACACTAAAAACAATCACTGTTGCACCAGAAAGCGGGTTGGTTGGTGTAGATGTAAATGTTGCGAATACGGACTTTATCTTTGTTGAAATCGTTGATGAAGAGCCGGGTTCCTCCTTGTTTGTTCCTTTGACGACATCGTATCTGACCAAATAATAAAATTCCACATTAAAAAACGATTATCGCCCTGCCCTACCCTGATAATGTAACGGGAGGCGAAGCAATAATCGTTTTTGTTTTTTGGGATGTAGGATTGGTTTGGTTTATCGGATCATCGTATCCAATGGTTTCAGTTTGGATTCGATCTCTGCACGACGACCTTCAAGGAATGGAGGCAGTGCCAGCGACTCACCCAGATGTGCCAGCTCTTCATCTGTATCGAAGCCTGGTCCGTCGGTTGCAAGCTCAAACAGGATACCGTTTGCTTCACGGAAATACAGGGAGCGGAAGTAGAAGCGGTCTACAAAACCGGAGTTGGGGAATTGGAAGTTATGAACCCGCTCCACCCATTGTTTCAGTTCTTCCTCATTATCCACACGGAACGCAACATGGTGTACACTGCCACGGCCAGGACGTTCTTGAGCAAGGTCATTCCGTTCTTCAACATGGACCTCGGCGCCGCTGCCACCTTCACCAGATTCGAAAACGATCACATCAGGTTGACCTGTAACAAAAGCAGGATACGTTCCTTTTTGTCTGAAACCGAGCAACTCGGTAAGGACTGGGGCAGTAAGAGAAGCGTCTTTCACTGTAAGATGGATTGGACCCAAGCCGACAATGCCATACTCGGAAGGTACAGGGCTTTGATCCCATGGTTTGCCTCCGGCAACACCTGTATTGTGTTCATCCGAGACAAGAATCAGACGTTGCGATTCGAAATCGGTAAACGAAAGGGTAGCGCGACCGCCACGTTCGATAATTTCTCCATGAGGTACATCGAATTCGTCAAAACGCTGTTGCCAGTAAGTAAGCGCCGCATCACTTGGAACACGTAGGGATGTTGCCGATATACTGTTCACGCCTTCACGAGTCTGCCCGGCCATCGGAATTTCGAAGAAGGTAAGTTCGGTGCCCGGATTACCTTTCTCATCTCCATAGAAGAGGTGGTAGACGGAAACATCGTCCTGGTTGACCGTTTTTTTGATCAGACGAAGACCCATGACGTTGGTATAGAACCGATAGTTCTCAGAAGCGTGTGCAGTCAGTGCAGATACATGGTGAAGTCCTTTGATTTGCATAATAATTCCTCCTAGTTAGGTTATAAGTTCAACTAATATCCCCAGATTTTTTTGATCCCTTTTTAAAAAGGGGAAATCCGGGGATAAGCGTATGCTTTCGATGCAGCTTTCTTTCAGAAAGCTTTTAGGCGAACGCTCCGCTTCTTCAGGTTATTTCTGTCCTCTCCGTTATCGTGTAAATGTTCAGTTGAACATATTTTGAGTGTATTTTAATTTCTTCTTTATTAAGAAAGTTACTAACTTTTAGTTCGTTTTGTTCTTGAATTTATCTTAACATAAAGATATTTAAATTACAATCCTCATTTAGAATTCCATCTGGACAGCTTATTCATTCAATGCCAGAATGAAAAAGTTAACATTAAAGAGATATAATGTTTGGATCGATAGGAAGGAGAGAAGAGAGCTATGGATTATCCGCAGTGGCTTGACCCTTATGATGCAGAACCTTTTATCCTGTTATCCACTTCTCATATATGGGCAATCAGCCTGATTGCTGCATCGGTTGTGCTGATGTTTCTGCTTCGGAACTGGCTGCGGTCATGGTCAGCGGGTAAACGCCGCACCTTCCGGATTGCTCTGGCTTGTGTTATGTTCGGCTGTGAAATTGTACTCCAGATCTGGTATGTATACGGGGACGTATGGAGTCTGCAGACTTCATTGCCGCTAGAGCTGTGTAGTCTGTCACTGCTGTTATCGGCGCTGTTATTATTGACACGCAGCCGATTATTGCATTCTGCTCTGTTGTTCGCAGGCATAGCAGGAGCAATTATGGCGATCGTAACGCCTAATCTGGGCTATGGTTATGCACATTTTCGTTTTATTCAATTTTTTACTGCTCATGCCTGCATTATTCTGGCTTTACTCTACATGACCTGGGTAGAACAACTTCGTGCGAGTTGGCGGTCTGTAGCGGGTTCCATGATATTTGTGAATGTGGCTGCACTGATTGTCTACGGTGCTGATGTTATGCTTGGAGCGAATTATATGTTCTTGAGACACAAACCGGATACGCCTTCAGTTCTCGACATGTTAGGGCCTTATCCCATGTACATTCTTGGGGAAGAGGTGTTAGCCCTGCTCATGTTCTCACTCATGTATGTATTACTCTTTGCCCTTCCGGAGCGACTGAATAATCGAGCGAAGAAAGGGCGGAGCTCAGCGCTCTAACGGCAATAATGCCGTTTATACCCAGGAAGTACACTTCAAATTAAACATCCCGCAGCAGTCTGATGATTCAGGCCGTTTGCGGGATGTGTTTCTATTCTTTACACTAATGGAGCATCATATTGATTTTATCCGCGGAGCAAAGATTCTGCACCATCTACGTAAATTCGTGTACCTGTGACATGGGAGGATTCATCAGAAGCAAGGAAAAGGACCAGATTGGCGACTTGCTTCGATGTTCCGGGTTCACCTTTGAGAGGGTGTTCATGACCCTCAGGGAATTTAACCGGAATCTGGACTTCCTTCAGATCATCGGACGGATAGGTGTTGTCATCAATATTGGTATCGATGGCGCCAGGACAGACGGCATTCACACGAATCTTGTAACGGGCCAGTTCCAGTGCAGCCATCTTTGTAAAAGCAGTCTGTCCCGCTTTGCTGGAAGCGTATGCAGAGAAACCGATGCCTGAGAACACCCGGTTACCATTAATGGAGCTTGTAATGATAATGCTGCCTCCACGCTCTTTCAGATGGGGGATGGCGTACTTCACGGTTGCGAACGTGCCGCGCATGTTAATCTCCATGGTCTGATCCCAGTCCTCTGGTTCCATCGTCTCAATGGGAGCCATGGTGCCGTTAATTCCGGCATTGGCGAACACGATATCCAATTTTCCACTTTGTTCCGCTACCTGATTGATCGCTTTCTGCACCATAGCCGGTTTGGAAATATCACATTCAATGACGTAAGCTTCACCGCCCGCGTTCTCAATCGTCTGTTTGGTTTCTTCCGCATTCTCCGGTGTCCGGTCTAACATAAATACTTTGGCTCCATGCTCGGCAAAACGAATGGCTGTGGCCTGACCAATGCCCGAACCACCTCCGGTCACAATGGCTACTTTTCCTTCCAAACGTTGTTCTGTCATCCTGATCCCTCCGCATCCTATAGATTGTCAGTATACTCTTTATCTTTACATACCCGACCTCAGGAAGGTGAATCATATAAGCACATATTAAAAAAGGACCGCTGCGCGGCCCTTATTCGGCATAACATGGTAAGAAATCATCTGTCGCTGACCTATGACTTATGCTTCTTCCATTCCATTGAACTGTTATTCAGCAAGTACTCAAAATCATTATCCCGCCGCTTCTGTTCGGCTTTACGAGCTTCTTCAGCCTGCAACCGTTCCTGCTCTTTGCGGTCTGCCTCGGCTGCCTTGGCTTCATCAGCCTGAGCTTTTAGTTTCTCCAGCACATCACTGCTCAGCAGATCCTTCAGTGTGGTGGGTTTATCCTGAGCCGGCTTGGGAGCAGGAGTGTGTTTTTTGGATTTTGTCATCGAATAATCTCCTTTCAAAACATGAATCAGGTTCCATTTATCGTTCAGTAGTCATAGTATATCAGGATCACGAAACCTATTCCATGAAACTGCGGAACAAAAGCAGGAAATAAGAGGGTACGCGACGAATGAAAACGGGTATAAAATCATATATTAGTACCGATACTGCGACTAATTCCCTGGAGAAAGGAGTCGTTGTTCGTGGAAGTAAACCGTAGTTTACTGAAAGGGCTTGCATGGGGCGTTGCCTTCAGCTGTCCGTTATGGATTGCGATTATCGGTTGGATGCGTTTGATGGGATGGATGTATTGAGATCAGCGGGTTGCAGAGCTGCTGCATATAGAATCGTGCCAAACGAAGACGTTTTTTATAAAGTTATTTATGTAAACGTTATCAACGAATAAAGCTCTGCCTTGCGAGAATCCGCATAGGGCAGAGCTTCTATTTGTTTATCAAGTCATTACACAGCGTAGAGCGAGCATTTCTTCCACATGGGTAATTTCTTGAGTTAGAGATGGATTTAATGATGTTAAGGCATTTTCACCGGTTCCGGGTATTCCAGGCCATGGGTATCGACAGTGACTTTTTTCATCACTTGGTCCGTAACAGGCTTGTCTCCTTCACCGCGTTCTTGGGCCGCAATGCCATCAACGACTTCCATGCCTTCCGTCACTTTACCGAAGGAAGCAAAAATGTTATCCAGATGATCGGCAGCCGCCAGCATGATGAAGAACTGGGAACCGGCCGAATCCAGATTATCACCGCGTGCCATGGAGATGACCCCCCGGGTATGATTCAGATGATTCTTATGACCATTGGATGTAAATTCACCCTTAATGGCGTACCCTGGGCCACCTTTTCCGTTGCCGTCAGGATCTCCACCCTGAATCATGAAGCCTGGAATGACACGGTGAAAGATCGTACCGTCATAGAAACCCTTGTTCGCCAGTGAGATGAAATTATTCACCGTATTGGGCGCAATTTCAGGATATAACTCAATGACGATCTTCTGTCCGTCCGCCATTTCAATTGTAGCTAGCGGATTAGGACCCTTTGGTTCAACTGGAGCCGGTGTTTCCGTAGCGCCATTTGAAGGGCGCCCACAACCACTAATGACGATAAGCAGCATCGCGAGTATCAGCGAAACTGTTGTTGTTTTTTTCCAATGAAAAGACATCAGAACGTTCCCCCTTGCATCTCTGCATAATATGTTTAGTTAGGACGTGTCTCAAAACTCGCTGAAGTGCATCTTTTACCGCCTTTTCGCCCCATGCTGCGTCACTTTCCCTTGACGTGCCCCGGCACGCCTGCGAAAAACTTCCTGGCTTGGAACGAAAATTCGGCAAAATCTGCTTCCTTCGGAGTTTTCAGACACGCCCTAGAATTATTCTCGGATAATCCCTCAACTATCATACCGTTTTTGCGGACAAGATGGCAATCCAAGACGTGATTTTGTGGGAGATAAGGGATGGCCTTAACAGGTACAGGGGTGTAAAATAAGGAAAATACTTCCTCAGCAGGGACGTACGGGTCTGTTCCGTCCGCTCCAATACATGGCAGTCCCCGACGTCAGTAACGGAAAGGGCGTGTGGGTATATGAACTTCTCGTGGAAGCGTAATCTGGTGATTTTATGGATTGGTGTATTTTTTTGCAGCACCTCTTACTCGATTTCTATCCCATTTCTGCCCTTGTTTCTGAGTAGGGATCTGGGGGTTCGTGATCACCTGGAGTTCTGGTCAGGACTCGCCTTTGGTATCACGTTTTTGGCGAGTGCGCTAGTGTCTCCTTTCTGGGGATCACTGGCTGACAAATACGGGCGCAAGCCCATGCTAATCCGGTCGGGATACAGCCTTGCCGTTTTGTATTTGATTAATTATTTTGTGCAGGACCCTTATTCGCTGATCGTAGTGCGCTTGTTTCAGGGTTTACTGGCTGGTTTCGTTCCGGCAGCGATTGCTCTGGTCGGCACCAATACACCGGAAGAGAAGACCGGATATGCACTCGGCATCATGTCCACCGCGGGTGCAACTGGAGGTATTATTGGACCCTTAATTGGTGGCATAGTAAGTCACTACTATGGTAATCGAAATGCATTTTTATTTTCCAGCATCGTTGTATTAGTCTCGGCGCTGATTGCGACGTTCTGGGTAAAAGAAGAAAATTTCAATCGCAACAAAGCTCGTTCGCATGTCATGGATGACATCCGGGAAGCCAGAGCGAACCGTTTGTTTATGACCGTGCTTGGCATAATGGGCATATGTACATTCTCTGTGATGATTCTGGAGCCTTTATTGACCGTATATGTGATGGAGATGGGTGTTCAGCCTGATCGGGCATCACTCAGTTCAGGAATTATTTTCTCGGCAGTTGGGGTAGCTACGGTCATTATGGCACAGAGATGGGGCAAGATAGGATCAAGAATTGGTTACGGCAAAGTACTGATTATTGGACTTGTTGGTGGGGCAGTGGGTAATCTGCTGCAATTTTTTACAACAGGTTATATCGGGTTTGGCATATTGCGATTTGTGTATGGGTTATTTTTCGCGGCTGTATTTCCGGCCATTAATGCCATGATTGTACAGGTGACCGCACCGAGCTTCCGGGGTAGAGCCTTCGGTCTGAATCAGTCTGCATCCCAGATTGGTACGATGGCTGGGCCAATTATCGGTGGTATTCTCGGCGGCTGGCTGCCGATTCGCTGGATTTTTATCATTAATGGACTTGCTCTATTGATTACAGCCGTTTTGGCCAAGTGGTCTGGTTTGGAGCATAAACTGCCAGGAATGGGTAAGCCCGCCTCCAAGAAAACGGTAACGTGAAGGTTAACCTTATGAATGTTAACCTTATAAATGTGAACCGTATAGAAGAGAAGAGAAGAGAAGAGAAGAGAAGAGAAGAGAAGAGAAGAGATGGCCTACGGGGGATATGGCAGCCATATCTTTTTCGAATGATAAGTCTATAGCTTTGAGGACAACACAGATCAAAGAAACCTCTTTTAAGTAAGAGGTTTCTTGTATTATCATTTGCATGATGCTACGTTCCTAGTGCTCAGAGGGTGAATCCTTGCGTGAAGCTTTTTCCTTCGGAATTGCATGTTCAACAGCATCACGCTGATCCTCATCCTTCAGGGCTTCGGGAAAGGAATCTTCCGTAAACAGTCCGAATTTCGGATCAATATCCCGTTCTGTCACCAGATTATCGGGCTCTTGCCTCTCTCGTGGGAGAATATCATTCTGTGGTTTGGCATCCGCACCGGCACCGTTCAACAGGTCTGTACCATGCAACGCATCTGGATCGGGTGCTGCTGGATCAACCGGACTGTTCGGTTGCACAAGATCCGCATCGGGTACGGATTCCAATGGGGTTTCAGTCAAACGTGAATCCAGTTCCTGCTCTTCTACAGCTGTAGCAGCAACCGGCGGTACCTCGACCTGATCCTCGGTTTCGATACGTCTTCCGGACACTTCATCGAAAGTATCCATATCTCCTTGAGGGACCTCGGTTTCCAGTGGAATATCGCGGGACCTCTGATAACGGTCGTAATAGCGGTCGCTCTCTTCATTGCTAATCGGTTTGTCTGACATAAGTGGAAACTCCTTTCAGTTGGTTATACTCTTAACCCGTAGTTACCCAAAGGGCTAACGTTGTAATCTCGGCCTCTTATTATTCCCTTCTTGCTCAACATGTATGAGTGGAAGGTTGTGCACCAGCGAAGTGAGAAGTCTGAAAAATTTCGCTGATTGAACTGGATTGCCTAGAATTTCGGGAATACATACTTAACCAGAAAGTACAGAAATCCGAAAAAAATAATGATATACGCCGCATATTTGATAAAAGTGGAAGCGACCTTACTCGAATCCGATTTATGTTGAATGTCTTTGTGTTCTACCTCGACCGTTTTGTGTGGCTCATTCATACGAATCATCTCCTTAGGGGATTGTTATGCTTTGAGGAACTATTACACCGAGAGAGACGGGTTGAATCGCGTTAATCAGTTTTACAGCATTTCATGTTTTCCCTATGTTATGATAAAGCATGGATATATAAGGGAGGGATTCCAATTGGATTGGTATACACTGGGCAATATGATCACTCGAATCCGAATCGGACAAAAGGCGTCTACGCCCGGGTTCTCCCGTACCGTTATTCGTCGTCCGGATGGACTATTCTGGGTAGGTGGCATATGGGCAGGGCAGATTGTACAGCTGCGAGATTATCTTTTCACGGATATATGGACCATCTATGATGATGAGGAGACAGAGCAGTGGATGGAGTATAGGGACAAGATGGAGCAGAAAGAACGTGAAATGATCGTGAACCAATTCGAAGATTTGCGTGAATAACGAGAGAATACTTGATTTTCTAACAATAAAATGGAAATATAACTATATATCTACTAAAATGTGAATTTTACTTTTATTTTAAGAAGGTGACACGTCAAACTGTGGCGAATGATAGATGAGAGAACTTGGAGATAGTGAAAATAAGAACTTTGAGGTGCTGTGAATGAAAAATGTGCCCAAAGCTATCATCATCTTATGGATGAGCTTATTGATTATTCTGTGCATGCCGCACGGGATAATCTTAGCAACTGCAGGAGAGGTTGAACAACCTGTATCCATTACCGGATGGGAAGTAAAATGGGGGAACGCAACCGATCAGGGATTTATCAGTGAAGTTCAGGGGCCGGAGGAAATCTGGGAGAAACAAGTGGCAAAAAATCCAGATTACAGTAAGAAAGATCCCCCAACAGGTTCACTATGGACTCGCTTGATCATTCCTAAATTAAGCGAAGATAGCTCAGCAATCCGTTTTGAGAATATTAAAGGAAATCATATTGTGATCTATCTGGAGGATCGTAAAGTATACGAGAATTATCATTATAACTATGATAATAATGCGGTGTTGCTACCTTTATCGGGCGAGAACTCTGGTGATACACTGTATGTGTGGGCGGAGAATGGGAAAGGGCGTCCGGGAATCTATGGAACGGTTCAGGTTGGTCCGTATTCCACCTTGCAAGAGCGTTACATTCACAGTGGACTGCTTGATGTGATATTGGGGGCAACCTTTATATTCACAGCCATTACTATGCTGAGCTGTACATTTTTCCTGGGCAAATTCCATAAGGGTTTGTGGGTTTCGCTATGTATCGTGATGGGTTCAATCGGAACGATGATTATCACATACTCACAATTTTTATATACGTTCTACCAAGTTTACGGTAATTTATATTCCGTATTGTTTGACCTGGCAATGCTGATGGGCATGCCTGCACTCTGTTATTTTTTTGAACAAATTATTGGACCAGGTCCTTATGGCATCTTCACCAAACTAAGAAAATTTCAATTCATTTATTCGTTGCTTGCTGTGGTGGCGCTGTTTGTGTATTATGTTTCGGGCGGTCAATGGGACATTCCATACAGTTTGTTAGTTCAGGATGTTGTTGGGATTGTTCTCGTCGTTCTTTTGACCATACTATTGATCGGAACCATTACCAAAGCGTTGCAACGGAGCCGGGAAGCCATTTTGCTTGCTACAGTATTCGGTACATTTGCCTTAATCAGTGTGGCTGAATTGTTATGGTATTACCAGCGTAATGGAACATACCATCTGTTGTGGTGGAAATGGTCCATGGTTGCTTTTGTTATTTCTCTTATTGCCATACTGGGAAGCCGATTTGCTGAAAAACATACCAAAGTGCTTGAATACTCCAAAGAATTGGAACTATTCAATAACGAACTGCAGCGATCCGAGAAAATGGAGATCATCAGCGAACTGGCGGCTTCGGTTGCGCATGAAGTTCGTAATCCACTTCAAGTGACTCGAGGATTCCTGCAGCTCATGACGGAGCAGGAAGACAACAAAAACAAAGGATATGTGCGAATAGCTCTGGAGGAGCTTGATCGAGCTTCCGGTATTATTACCGACTTCCTTACCTTTGCCAAACCGGAGTTTGATCATATTGTCTCTCTGAATATTGCGGACGAGTTTAATCATATCGAAGGCATTCTTGTACCTATGGCTAATCTCGAAGGGGGAAGAATTACAACCGATATTCCGCCTGATCTCTGCATCAGAGGAAACTCTTCCAAGTTCAAACAGGCGTTTATTAATATTATTAAAAACAGTATTGAAGCTCTGCAAGGACAAGGGCAGATTGATATCTGGGCGTATGCACAGGATGGAATCGTCAAGGTACATGTGAGGGATAACGGGGAAGGTATGGATGATGAAGCACTTGCTCGATTGGGAGAACCCTATTTCTCGAATAAAATCAAGGGGACAGGCCTCGGCATGATGGTGACTTTCCGTATTGTTGAAGCCATGCAAGGGAAGATCAGCTTTACAAGCACAAAAGGGGTAGGAACGGAAGCTGTTGTATCTTTTGCCGAGTTCGTCGAATGACGAACTCGCAGAAGCATACAATGGCTTTTTTTGTTCTCTACCCCTTGAGCATTTGAGTATCATTCATTCTAAATGTTTAGCTGTTCCATGGTCCACAATTTACATCATATTGCACTTTTGAAGGATTGGGAGGAATCACGAGCACGTAATCGTTCTGTTGCTCTTCAACGGTGCGGACTCGAATATGGTCAGGAATATCAATGCCAAATGCGTCACGAAGCGCTTGCTTCGGGTTGGAGTGCAGTTGTTGCCTAAAGTTTTCATCTGTCCATGCTTTTTCAATAATGTCCTCATGCAATGTTTTCTCTGTTACCATCATCGTCAACATTCCCCTCATATTTAAAATTGAACTGTGCCAGCTTATATCTTGAAATTAGGCCTCAAGATGTTTTTCACTGATCCAGTATTGAAACCCGCCTTGAAGAAGCATTTTTTTGTGTTGTTCAATATCATGAACAGCTTGTCCCAAAGTACTGCATAAATAAGAATTAAACGATTCAAGATGCGTAATTCCCGAGTTAGCAGATGTCAACATGATGTTATATTGCTGCGCTATGTCCATATAAGAATGCATGAATTGAGTATTATATACATTATCATGTATACGTTCACTTACAGGGTGAGCCGGGTAGTTGTGTTCCAGTGCTGCGGATATGTGTGAGAGGAAGCTGTTGTAATTTCCATGCACAGCGTCTTGTTTCGTGTCTGTAAAGTCATCTGTCATCTGGAGTGTCATGAGTGCGATGTTGACGGCAGAACTTACTTCAGCAATCCGGTGCTTCTGTTCCAGTAGAAGCAGTGCACCTGCAGTTCCAAGCTGAAGTGGAGCAGCCTTTTGTGCAATCAACAACGGGTTGCTCTTGAAATAATCGATGGAATTCTCACCGGTAACACTCATGGCCCAATCCACCATATACTGTCTGAAATACGTCCAGAACGAAGAGGAAAGGCTGAATAATTCCGAATATGCACGGAGTGCATCCATGTAGTATAAATTACCCAATGATAATTTCAGTGTGGCATCTTGAGGTTGCTCATCCATAACTTCGTCCAAATTCAGAAAATATAACATATGAATGAGACAGGCAGTACTCAGTTTGTGTGCTTTCTCTTGGGGGAGTCCATCTGAACGTTGCATCCACAATGGAATAATGTAGCCAATGTAGCTGTTACCCGAATCTCGTAACAAAGGATTGACCAAATGAATTTGTTCTAGTGCATGTTCTGACATTGGTTCAGGATAGTTCTGTACCAGCTGCTCTGCCGCAGCGAACACCACCTCCACATCGGATCTAAACGGATCAAACCATTCTCTCCGCATCGTTTGGTTACGCCCTTCCCGTGATAAATTGATTAAGGACTATTCGACTAGATCATGAAGTACCTTAAGTATAGCGGAAATGAATTGAAAAAAATAGGAGTTTTTGTGATGAATTGTGAAAAATATGATGACATTTTGTATTTTATGGCATAAAAAAGCGGAACTTAGGCTCAAACTAGTAGAGTACAGGATTTTGACATATGAAAGGCGGCAGAGAAATGAAAACCAGATGGAAAACATGGATGGCAGCGGGCCTGGCAGCCGTATTGATATCAGCAGCAACGGGGCATACGGTGTCCGCCGATTCGACCGGAGGTATTGAAGATGATCATGCGGCGAAGCCTTCTTCTTCGTCCGCAAGCCAGAACAAGCCATGTATGCAGGCAGGCCATGGTCTGTTTATGATTGGAGAAACCGCAGATTTGCTCGGAATGGGGCTCCGGGATTTAAAGGAACAGATGGAGTTTGGCAAAACGTTGACTCAGATTGCCAAAGAACGCAAGGGACTCAGTGAAGAACAATTGTTGGAGAAGCTGAAGCCGTCGCTCTCCCAGCGACTGGACAAAGCGGCAGAAGAAGGCTGTCTCACGAAGGAGCAGGCTGCTGCGGCCAAAGCAGGAATGGATACCAAGCTGAAGAAGGTAGTTAATACACCACTGAGGGAATTAAGACGCGAGTTTGCTCATCATGGCAACAGACGTCCGATGCTGGATAAGGAAGCCATCGCTCGTTTTATCGGAATCACACCGGAGCAACTTCATCAGCAACTTCAGGGTGGGAAATCACTCGCAGAGATCGCTCAGACAAAAGGGATCAGCGAGACACAACTGGTGAACAAGCTGAAGGAACAATTGACGGGTGACCTGGAGAGGCTCGTGAATCAGAAGGGAAATGCACATCCAGCCCCTGGTACTCATGAACCTTCACCTGGACGGTCTGCCTCCACAGAAGTGAACTAAAGAAGAGCGTCTTCCACAGGGGAGACGCTCTTCTTTATCCAGTGATGGTTAATTTGTCTCCAGACTGCGGTCGGGTGAACTCTGCCTGCCTGCTGCAACAGGATCATGCTGACTTGGACGTATGTGTTTTTTCCTTGGCAACCCTGTGATGAAGCGGGACCCGGGAAGTTGTGACAGTCCACGGCTAATCGCAAGAGCAATGGCTACGGTTATAAGAAACGAGAGCAAAGTTACAGGCAGATGCCATCCACTGAGCTGGAGCGGTCGGGTGACATAAGCAATGCCATAGATGACCAGTGCATGAACAAGGTACCCGCCGAAGGAATATCGGCCGATCCATGTCAGAAGGCGCTGAAAGGGCGTATCTTTGCCACGCAGCAGTACAAGGAATCCATAGAGCATGAGCATCTGAGCCATGATGATGATGAATGTCGTTGGTTTCAGATAGGTTGAGATATTCAGGTTAACGACATTCCCCGATCCCCGCAGTACATCGTATCCAAGCCAGATGTACATCCCTATAAACAGGAAGATCATCCAGGGCAGAGCACGTGTGGTCCAGCTCCTCCAGCTGTCCACTGACCAGGCACATACGGCGCCTAGCAAAAAGTAAAACCAGTACATGACCCATGAATATGAGCGATACTGCAGCAAGCTTGACCACGGTTGTGGAAGAGTCGTTGTCCACCCGGTCATATCATAGTAAGACCACTTCATTAGCAAGGTGTACACTGCTGCTGCAATGAGAATTAGAGTCATGACCGATTGCATGGGAGTGAAGCGGGTAGCTTTTTCGATATGTCTCTGAATGAATTTTGCTCCGGCCAGTAACAAGGGGAACAGAATATAGAATTGAAAGACCATAATGACAAACCACAGATGATATCCCGTCTGCGGCAGGAACAGCTCACGAACCAGGCTGCGGAAATCCGGCATACCCGACAGCCAGAACTCGGGAGTGAAGATTCGAACGGCAAGCCAATAGATGAGAGTCCATACGACAAAGGGCATATAGATATCGCCAAACCGCTTGCGGATGAATCGGTGGTAATCCGGTTTGGCGTCACTGTGATGATAAAATAGCAGTACACCGGACAGGAATACAAATGTAGGCGTACCAAATCGAGTCAGATGATAAATCATGGTTAGCATAATGGAGTCAGGTTGTTCGATACCGGCGCGATATATATATTCTGCGATGTTATGTTGCATCACAATGGCGAGAAACGCTATACCTCGCAGTTGTGTCCATTCTTCTATTCGCGGTTTCTTCACATGTATTCCTCCTTCATGTAACCGGGAATTCATCATATAAGGGTACCTGTTGAATATTAAGACTGCATTAAATGGAGAAAATAGGCACAAAAAAGGCGGCCTCGGCCGCCTTTTCTACGAAATATCCCTTCACTTAAGTACGCTTTCTTACGATCAGTTTAAATTCTGTCCCTCTGTTGATTCATTCTCTGAAGACCTTGCATCTTCTTCAAACAGATTCTGAATGTATGCTTTGAGTTTGGTTTCATTTACACCGAGCACCTGAGCTGGACCGACAAGTTCATTGGTGAGTAACTTGTTCGGTGGAATCTGCTGATGGTCAATATCGTTCACATGGATATCGAATCCGAGTGAAGCGAGCTTAAGCATCTGAGTTGGACTAAGGTCTGTCTCAATATAGGGAGCGATGGCTTCCAGAATATCGGGAATTTTGAAGAGTGACGTGGTACTCTGCATCTTCTTGGCCAGTTCAGTCATGAAAATCCGCTGCCGCTCCGTACGGGTGAAATCCGAGGTTGCATCGTGACGGAAACGTACATATTGGAGGGCGGTCTTGCCGTCCATATGCTGTAGCCCTTTTTTTAGGTCAATATCATACATATGTTTATCAGCTTTACTGGTGTAGTACATGTCTTTCTCCACATCAATGTCGATTCCGCCTACAGCATCAACAAGTGCCATGAATCCCGTAAAGTCTGTGTACACGTAATGCTGGATGGGAATACCAATCAGATTGCCTACCGTTTGTTTGGTCAAATCCGCACCACCGTAAGAAAAAGCTGCGTTAAGTCTGCTCTTGCCATGTCCGGGAATCTCAACATAGGTGTCTCGCAGAACAGAAAATAGATGTGCTTTCTTAGAGACCGGATCAATGGAGGCGACCATGACAGAGTCCGAACGTCCTGCATCATCCCCTCTGGAGTCACCACCAAGTAACAGGATATTTACTCGTTCCTGACCTTCCCACTTGGGAATGGGTGTAGTCGGGGTGTCTGAATTATCGTTTGTGTCAGAGGAGGTGGATGAGGGAGTACCCGTGGTTGAGATGCTATTGGCAAAATGAACAATCGAATATCCGTAATACACAATGACACCCGTGACGGCAAGTGCCAGGCTCAGGGCTGTCCCCCATAACCATTTCTTAAGCATAATCTTCACCTTTCTATATTTGCTCTGATATGTAACCCAAACTATTTTAACAAAAAGAAAGGTGAATGTCATATTTGATTTCGAAAGTAAGGTTAATTGGCATAATGATTGACAAATAGTTTGTTGCTATTAATCATGTGAGAAATAATCTTGTTTATCGTAATAGAGGTATTAAACGGTAATATGAATCAATCTGTATTTAAGTGGATCGACCAGTTCGCAGAGCGATCCCCGCTTCTAGACTGGTTAATGATTACGGGTGTATGTAGGTGTGCACTATCCAGGAAATATGGTGTTTCGTTAAAGAGAATATCATCTAATAGAGTCTTAATTTTTTGGATTTATTCCAAAATCCGAGACTTTTTTTGCGTTATTTACAGAGTTAACTGAAATTTATGAAAATCAAATTCCGTTATCTACAATTCATGACGATAAGTGTCGATATATTATAAATATGTATCAGCTAAGGAGTGGGGAAGATGGAAGACTCGCGGGGAAATGTGATAAAGAAAATGGGATTAACGATTCGAATGAAACTACTGACTGGATTTCTATTAGTAGTGGCGTTACTGGCTGTAGTCAGCGTCTATGCTTTAATCCAGATCAATGGAATGTCCAATAAAGCTGAGGGTGTTGATAAGACTTGGATGCCAAGTGTGTCCCTGCTAGGGCAGATGAATGGTGATATTTCAGACGTAGAGCGACTTGCTCTGGGGGTAATTGTTGAACAGGATGAAAGTACAAACATCAAGATGAAAGAAATGATGGATCAACTCCTCGCAAAAATTGAGGATGAACGAGTTCAATTAAAAGAATACATCGCAAATGATGAAGCAGCGCTGAAGCTCTACAATGAAGATTTCAGCCCAAACTATGAAGCCTATTTGGCGAAAATGCCTATATTCATAGAATCTGGTATTCAAAATAACTATGATGAAGCCAGCAGACTTCATGCAGAAGCTTACCCGTTGTGGGATAAGGCGAATAACACCCTTATCAAGCTGATCGACTTGGGGAATAAAGGATCGGCAGCATCTACGAGTGAGTCGCTTGAATCGGCTGAAACAGCATTTACTGTTATCTTGGCTGTAACGATTGTGGCATTTTTGATTGCATTGTTTATCGCTTTCTTTATAGCAAGCATTATATCCAAGCCAATTATGAAAATGAACAAGGCAGCCATGTTGATTGCGAATGGTGATCTGACCGGTGAAACCATTGTTCTCAAGAATAAGGACGAGCTCGGCACGCTGGCAGCTTCCTTCAACACAATGACGGGTAATCTGCGCGAAATGATTCAATCGGTATCGTTCACATCTGAGCAGGTAGCGGCTTCTTCTGAAGAATTGCTGGCCAGTGCAGAACAGAATACAAAAGCATCGGAACAGATCTCCGAAACCATAGAAGAATTGGCCGTAGGTACGTCGGATCAAGTCGATATGGTGAAGCGATCTTCACAGGCGATGAGTGAGATGGCTCTCGGTTCGGAACAGATTGCTGAGCTTGCTCAAAGTGTATCCGTATCTGCCGTTGATGCAGCAAATGAGTCTGCCGAAGGCAATACGATTATTAAGCAAGCCGTTGAACAGATGGGTGCTGTCCGGAATTCCATTATCTCGCTGACGGAATTGGTTACAGGACTGGGGGAACGTTCAGCAGAGATTGGGACCATTACCGAGGTCATCAACAATATTGCCCGGCAAACGAATCTACTTGCACTGAATGCAGCCATTGAAGCCGCACGAGCAGGGGAGCATGGACGTGGTTTTGCCGTAGTTGCGGGAGAAGTGCGGAAGCTCGCGGAGGAATCCTCCACATCTGCACAACAAATTACGGATCTCGTCCAGTTGATTCAAAAGGATACGGAGCATGCTGTGCAGGCTGTGAAAGTGAACAGCAGTGAAACCGAAGCCGGAATTGAGATTGTAACAGCGGCGGGACAAGCTTTTGAGCAGATTTCGAATGTGGTAAACAAAGTAGCTGGTGAAATTCAGGAAGTATCTGCAGGTTCGGAGGAAATGTCAGCAAGTACGAATGAAGTTGTGGGATATGTGGATCAGATCTCCAATATTGCCGGAGAAGCAGCAGGTGGGGTACACAATGTATCTGCCGCAACCCAGCAGCAACTGGCTTCCATGGAAGAGATTGCATCGTCCGCAGGCTCTTTATCCAAAATGGCAGAAGAATTACAGGAGCAGATCAACAAATTCAGACTGTAAAAGATCGGGACGGGACGATGCATAATAGGGGTTATGAGTTATGGTTTCCCCCTTTAGAGCTTGTCCAATAATGTCCAATAATAGGCTGTTTTTTATGTCGCAATGTTGCGATATGAGAAACAGTTTTTTTGTCATATCACAAGCTGAACATGTCACAACAATGTTATTTCAGAAGTCACCAACGCTGATATTGCAAAATGAGCAAAAGGCTATAATGGTAATTAATGGTGGAAATCACATGGAGTTACACCAGAGAAAGGAGCGGATCACTACATCAGTGTAATTGGAATAATGATTGGAACGACTATTGCCAAAGGAGATGAATGGTTGAAAATGAAGCGAAGCTGGTGGAGACGAGTCGCTATTCTTGCGTTATCGGTAGGGCTACTGGCAGGCAGTACATCCATACATGCATGGAATGGCAAGGCGGATGCGGCTGCCGGGAGCCACAACTATGCGGAAGCATTACAGAAAGCGGTTTATTTTTACGAAACACAGCGTTCAGGAAAATTGCCGGAAGACAATCGGGTGGAATGGCGCGGTGATTCCGGATTGAATGACGGAGCAGATGTTGGTGTTGATCTATCCGGTGGGTGGTACGATGCCGGAGACCATGTGAAATTTGGTCTGCCCATGGCCTATTCGGCTACGATGTTAGCCTGGTCTGTTGTGGAATATCGCGAGGGTTACGAACAGGCGGGGCAACTGGACGAGATTAAGGATAATTTGAAATGGGCCACAGACTATTTTGTGAAAGCGCATACGAAACCGAATGAACTATGGGGACAAGTCGGAGCGGGGAATACAGATCATGCCTGGTGGGGTCCGGCAGAGGTGATGCAGATGAACCGTCCTGCATTCAAAATTGATGCCTCCTGTCCTGGAAGTGAACTCGCGGGAGAAACTGCTGCGGCACTTGCAGCTTCATCCATTGTATTCCGGGACAGTGATCCGGCCTATGCTGACAAACTGGTGAAACATGCCAAGGAGTTATACAGCTTCGGGGATACATACCGAGGCAAGTATACGGATTGCATTACGGATGCACAATCGTTCTACAATTCATGGACCGGTTACTATGATGAGCTTGCATGGGCTGCTACATGGTTGTATATGGCCACTAATGATAGCGCTTACTTGTCCAAGGCGATTGCCACGGCTAATCTGTGGCAGGCGGATGGACAGAGCGGCAATTGGGCACATACATGGACCCAAGGTTGGGATGACAAACATTACGGTACCCAGATTCTACTGGCTCGCATTACGTCCAGTCTGAACATGCCGGAAGCGGCAAGGTTCATTCAGTCGACAGAGCGCAATCTGGACTACTGGACTGTAGGCACGAATGGAGCAAGGATCAAGTATACACCGGGCGGTCTTGCCTGGCTTGATACATGGGGATCGCTACGTTACGCAGCGAGTGCATCGTTTATTGCTTTTGTGTATTCCGACTGGGTCAGTGATCCGGTTAAAAAAGCAAGATATCAGGACTTTGCCGTCTCGCAAATGAATTATATTCTGGGCGATAATCCTCGCCAAAGCAGTTATGTGGTCGGCTACGGACAGAATCCGCCGAAGCATCCACATCACCGGACCTCCCACGGTTCGTGGACTAACAATGAGAAAATACCTGCAGAGCATCGTCATACCTTGTACGGCGCAATGGTAGGTGGACCGGATGCATCCGATGCATATACTGATTCCATTTCAGATTATGTAAGCAATGAAGTTGCAACCGATTATAACGCAGGCTTTACGGGTGCGTTAGCCAAGATGAATCTGCTATACGGCCAGAATCATCAGCCTCTCGCGAATTTTCCGGCTCCGGAAGTAAAGGCGGATGAGTTCTTCGTCGAAGCTGCTGTGAAGGCATCCGGTTCCAATTACACGGAAATCAAGGCCCAACTGAACAATCGTTCCGGCTGGCCTGCGCGGATGGGGGATAAGTTGTCTTTCCGTTATTTCCTTGATCTGAGTGAAGTCTACGCTGCAGGATATACCGTTTCGAATGTGAATGTTACAACGGCATTCACCGAGGGAGCTACTGTATCCCAGCCGGTTGTGGTGGATGCAACCAAACGAATCTACGCAGTTACTGCCGATTTTACGGGAACCAAGATTTATCCGGGTGGGGAGGGTCATTACCATAAAGAGGTCCAGTTCCGCATTACCGGCCCGCAAGGCGCCTGGAATGCGAATAATGATCATTCTTTCCAAGGATTGAGCACAGGCAATGTGGCGAAAAGCGTATATCTTCCGGTATACGATGCAGGAATACGGATTTATGGGGATGAGCCTGGAGTCACTCCGGTTGTCGTTCCTGGAGCACCTTCGGGTGTGCAGGCTGTGGCAGGAAGTGCTCAGATCATCCTGAACTGGGGAGCATCACGGGGAGCTGATTCGTACACGGTGAAGCGTGCTGAAGTGAACGGGGGTCCATATACTTCTGTAGCGACAAGCGTCAATGGATTAACGTATACGAACACGGGACTGACCAATGGGAAGACCTATTATTACGTGGTGACGGCTGTTAATTCAGCCGGGGAATCACCGAATTCTGCACAGGCCTCTGCAACCCCGCAGGCTGGAACATCTGTGCCGGGTACACCTACATTAAGCGGGACGGCAGGAAATGCACAAACCGTACTGAACTGGACGGCTGCAGCTGGAGCTACAAGTTACAAGGTGCAGCGTTCGGTAGCAGGTGGTGGATATGCTGATGTCGCCACAGGTTTAAACGGAGTGACATATACCGATACAGCAGTTGCCAATGGGACTACGTACAGTTACCGGGTTGTAGCAGTAAATGCGAGCGGACAGACGTTATCCAATGTCGTGATATTGACACCGACAGCCCCTCCGGTAACCACCGGCACGCTTGAAGTGCAATATCGGAATGGAGGTTCGGGCAGTTCGGGGAATGCGATAAATCCACAATTCAATATCAAGAACACTGGAACCCAGGTGATCGACCTGAGTACTGTGAAGATCCGATATTATTTTACGAAGGATAGCACGTCTGATCTGAGTTTCTGGTGTGATTATGCAGAGATCGGGACAGCCAATGTAGAGGGGGCATTCGTTACGGTGAGCCCCGCCAAAGGCACGGCGGACACCTATCTGGAGATCAGCTTCAAATCCGGCTCAGGCAGTCTGGCTGCAGGAGCGGAGACGGGTGCGATCCAGGGGCGCTTTTCCAAGACCGACTGGAGTAATTTGGATCAAACCAATGATTATTCCTATGATGCAACCAAGACGGCGTTTACCGCCTGGAATCAGGTGACCGGGTATCAAGGCAGCACGAAAGCATGGGGCATGGAGCCCTAAATCCCTAAATCCCGAAGAGCAAGCCAATAACAGCGATCCAAATTGAATTCACCATTTCAGGGAGGTATTGTACATGTTGAAATCAGCTGCAAAGAAAAGTTTGGCGGCCATGCTTGCAGGAACCGTAATGTTGACCGGATACACCGGATTGTGGGAAGGGCCACAAACGGCTTATGCCGCTGATCAGTCCATCGAGGCTCAGGCGGATGGAGTAAATGAAGCGAGATTTTTGCAATTGTATAGTCAACTAAAAGACCCGGCTAATGGCTATTTTTCGCCAGAGGGTCTACCTTATCATTCCATTGAGACCCTGCTGAGTGAGGCCCCGGATTATGGTCATATGACGACGTCCGAGGCATACAGTTACTGGCTGTGGTTGGAAACAATGTATGGTCACTACACGGGAGATTGGTCCCAACTGGAAGCAGCTTGGGACAGTATGGAAAAATACATTATCCCGGTCAACGAAGGTGACGGCAAGGAAGAGCAGCCTACGATGAGCTCATACAACCCGAACAGCCCTGCTACGTATGCAGCGGAAAAACCTTTCCCGGATCAATATCCATCGCCACTTAATGGTCAATATGCAGCGGGTAAAGACCCGATTGATGCCGAGCTCAAGGCGACCTATGGTGACAATCAGACCTATCTCATGCACTGGCTGGTCGATGTGGATGACTGGTATGGATATGGAAACCTGTTGAATCCATCGCATACGGCTACCTATGTGAACACGTTCCAGCGTGGGGAGCAGGAATCTGTATGGGAAGCCATACCGCATCCATCCCAGGATGATAAATCCTTTGGTAAGGCAAACGAAGGCTTCATGAGCTTGTTCACAAAGGAAAATCAGACACCGTCAGCGCAATGGCGTTACACAAACGCAACGGATGCCGATGCACGTGCTGTACAGGTGCTGTATTGGGCGAAGGAGATGGGATACAACAATACGGAATATTTGGATAAAGCGAAGAAGATGGGGGACTATCTGCGCTATGGCATGTATGATAAATACTTCCAGAAAATTGGAAGTGCAAAGAGCGGTACACCGACTCCGGGTACAGGCAAGGATTCCAACATGTATCTCATGGCTTGGTATACGTCATGGGGCGGTGGCTTGGGTCAAGGTGGGGATTGGGCTTGGCGCATTGGAGCGAGCCATACCCATCAGGCTTATCAAAACCCGGTTGCAGCGTATGCCTTGTCTGATCCGGCTGGCGGCTTGATTCCAAAATCGACAACAGCGAAGGCAGACTGGAACGCTACGCTGAAACGTCAGCTGGAATTCTACACTTGGCTACAATCCCATGAAGGAGCCATCGGCGGGGGAGCAACCAACAGTATCGGCGGTTCCTATGCGGCTTATCCGGCAGGAACAAGTACATTCTATGACATGGCCTACCAAGAAGCACCAGTATATCGTGACCCGGATTCCAACACATGGTTTGGATTCCAGGCATGGCCGCTGGAGCGCGTAGCCGAGATGTATTATATTCTTGCCGAGAGCGGTGATTTGACCTCTGAGAACTTCCAGATGGCCAAGAAAGTGATCACGAAGTGGATCGACTGGACTAAGGATTATGTATTTGTAGGTGAGCGTCCGGTGACGGATGCGCAAGGCTACTATCTGAATGCGGCTGGACAGCGCATTTTGGGTGGAACCAATGTTCAGGTAGCGACAACGCCGGCTCCGGGAGAGTTCTGGATTCCGGGTGGTCAGGAATGGCAGGGTCAACCGGATAAATGGAACGGATTCAGTTCGTTTACGGAAAATCCGAACTTCCGTGTAACGACCAAAGATCCAGTGCAGGACACAGGAGTTCTGGGAAGTTACGTTAAAGCTCTGACCTTCTTCGCGGCGGGAACACAGGCGGAGAACGGTACACTTAGCGTGAAAGGTCAAGAAGCCAAAGATTTGGCAGAGACTCTGTTGGATACAGCTTGGGATTACAATGATGGTGTGGGGATCGTTACGGAAGAAGAGCGTAAAGACTATTTCCGCTTCTTTGCCAAAGAGATCTACCTCCCGGCAAACTGGACGGGAACCTTCGGTCAGGGCAACACGATTCCGGGTACCGCTGGCGTACCTTCTGATCCAGCCAAAGGGGGTAACGGCGTATACATTGGTTACGCTGACCTGCGTCCAGCTATCAAGCAAGATCCGGCATGGGCATATCTAGATAATCTGTACAAAACGTCCTACAACCCAACAACGAAGACGTGGGAAAATGGTGCACCGACCTTTACGTATCACCGTTTCTGGTCACAGGTGGATATGGCTACTGCCTATGGAGAGTATGATCGTCTCCTTGGTGATGCCGAAGGTCCAGGAGTTCAAGTGCCAGCAGCTCCGGCTGGTCTGACAGCTGCGGCTGGCAGCGAAAAGGTCGTTCTGAACTGGACGGCAGCATCTGGTGCCGCTTCTTACACGGTGAAACGTGCAGAAGTGAACGGTGGTCCTTATACATCTGTAGCGACAGGGGTTACCGGAGCGACTTTCACGGATACGGGACTGACAAACGGCAAGGCATACTATTATGTTGTGACGGCAGTCAATACGGCAGGTGAATCTGCACCTTCTGCTCAGGCCGCAGCTACTCCGCAAGCAGGTACATCTGTACCGGGTGTGTTAACTCTTACAGGAACAGCAGGCAATGCCCAGGCTGTGCTGACATGGACAGCATCGACGGGAGCTGCCAGTTACAAGGTGCAGCGTTCAGTCGGTGGTGGGACTTATGCTGATCTGGCAACAGGTCTGACAGCACTGACGTACACTGATGCTACGGCAGTGAACGGTACCGCATACAGCTACCGTGTGGTGGCTATCAATGCGACCGGACAGACCATCTCCAATGTTGTGACGATTACACCAACAGCACCTCCAGCCACGACGGGTACACTTGAAGTGCAGTACCGTACGGGCAGTTCCGGTACTTCGGGCAATGCGGTGACTCCGGAGTTCAATGTGAAGAATACAGGGACAACGGCTGTGGATCTCAGCAAGGTGAAGCTGCGGTATTACTTTACGAAGGACAGCGCAGCAGATCTGAGCTTCTGGTGTGATTACGCCCAGATTGGCAGCAGCAACATTGATGCCCGCTTTGTTACGGTAGATCCGGCTAAGGGCACAGCGGATACGTATCTGGAGATTGGATTCAAGTCTGGGGCAGGCAGCCTGGCTGCTGGAGCAGAGACTGGGATCATTCAGGGACGCTTCTCGAAGAATAACTGGACCAATTTTGATCAAACGAATGATTATTCCTTCGATGCGACCAAAACGGCTCTTACCTCCTGGAACAATGTAACGGCTTATCAGGATGGTGTTAAGGTATGGGGAATGGAACCTTAACCAACAAGTACATGGAGTGATTGGAAGGTGGTATCTTAAGCTAAGCCGGGGAGAAATCCTCGGCTTTTGCATGTTTTCGTTGATACGCCGGGGTCTGTCTGGTGATGGAATGAACAATGCCATTTTCGTAAAATCAGATTCTACAGGCCAAGAATTCTTCGGTAATCCAATACTGCGTAACAACTCCTAAAATGATTAGGAAGCGATAATGTGAACAAAGGTAATCGTAATCGCTAAATGAATCATAGTAATGTTTACCAATTGTTACATTTAAAATATTAAAATGTAGGTCATATGTCGCATACCCTAAACCTGGAAAGGCATAGGCATGTTTTTCGTAAGAAATGAAGTGTATCAAATAGTTACAATAATTTAACCTTTGGGAAAGTAGCGATTTACCGTGATTTTGGTAAGCTACTGCGGGTATACCCCTGATACTTAGTGCTCAAATGCGCCTGAGTCAATACAGGACTTTGGACCGATGAACGTTATGGACAGCCCGTTTACAATAGGGCAAGCCCGGCAGGATGAAGGCCAGGTTAAAATTCTGTAACATCAGGGGGAACACGACATCATGAACTGGAAAAATACAATCATTACTGCAAGTGTAACAGCTACGATGCTGATGGGAAGTCTGACAGCAGGAGTATTAACGACACCGGCATCGGCAGCCACGGTTGACAATACAAAAGTAAAAGTGATCTGGGGAGTAAATCTGCGTACGTCACCTGCTGCTTCTGCGAAGATCGTTCGTATGGTGGCTAAAGGGGAGACTGTAACCGTACTTCAGCAATCCGGATCGGATTGGTATAAAATTAAGGATTCCGGCAATCGGACAGGCTACATATCTGCTTCTTCCAAATATACACAAGCCGTGAATGGCAGCACGACGACAGGCAACTCTGGCAGCACAAGCGGTTCGAATAGCAGTACATCGGTTACAGGCAGTGCCTCTGTGGAGAAAGTGATTGCTGCGGGCATGAAATATCTGGGTACACCTTATGAATTCGGAGCCAGTCGTAACAGCACAGCTACCTTTGACTGTTCCAGCTTTGTACGTCAGGCCTTCATTGATGCGCTTGGCATCAAGCTCCCGGCGGATTCCCGCAAACAGGGAGCCTATGTGAAAGCCAAGGGTGCGGTTCAGACCAACTGGAAAAACCTGAAACGCGGCGATCTGATGTACTTTATGTCCTATAAAGGCAGCTCTGCATCATCCTATTCCAGCGTTAACAAATCAAGTGCGACAATCACCCATACAGGGATTTATCTGGGTGACGGTAAAGTACTACATACGTATTCCAATGCTGGCGGTGGTGTAACCATTAGCGATATCTCCGGCAAACACTGGGAGTACCGCTTCCTGTTTGGTGGCAGTGCGTTGTAAAAGCTTGCTGAGACTCTCTGCATTTAACATCGATCTGTTTCTGTGATCACTTTCTGTTACAGAATACAGAGGAACAAACCTTCCATGTCTGCCTCTACGGGCAGGATGGAAGGTTTTTTGTTGTATACTCAGTCCTGATAGTACAGACGGAACAATATATCCTGATCATAGTTGCCAAATCCTTGGCCATACAGCGTAAGTCCGCCGACATGCTGGGCATCTTCCTCCACTGAAAGGCGCAGTGTCCATTGGTTGCGCTCAACTGGGATATCCGCGAGGGTAATTTTAGACATATGCTGTCCATCGATGAACGTACCCTCGTTAGTAACCCGCAACACTTTGAGCATGCCGTACTGATTGACACTGTCGCTCCACCATTCCGGGGTGAACATTCCGCGTCCATTTCCCGAGTCACCAGGGCTTGTCCAATCACCGAGCCGGATACCATTGAGCGTAAACGTAATATCCGAAGGCCAGTTTGGGTTAACCGAAGGTGCTTCTGAACCCATCTCCAGGGACAGTTCAATGGCACTGATCTGTTGCCCGGATAAGATATAGTTTGGAATTTTGTACTCCACGAATCCGCGACCAAACCAGAGAATATGGGCATGCATCCGCTCGGGGTCGAGAAAATATCGAGGATCATCGTATTGTCCAATGACCTGACTGGACGTAGCCAGACCGCATGTGGGATAGACGTCAAAATGCGTGTAGTGTCCTACAGGTATAGAAACTTCGTGAAGTTTGCGGGAGGCCCCTGTTTCCTGCGGCATGGAGATGCCAATCCAGTCTACAGCGAGGCTGTTCATCTTATGTGTTCCGCCGTCTTTGCGTATCATTTTGGATTGAATAATGCCAACATCCTGAAGTTTGCGGACATGCATGGTCACGATGGCACTACTCAGACCGAGTGAGGCGGCAAGGTCTTTCACATTCATTGGTGTCTCTGCAACAAGGCGGATGATCTGTAGACGGACTTCACTGGCGAGTGCCTCATACAGGGGCAGCCATTCGGTGTCGGTATTTGCTCTGATCACAAGTGTTCCTCCATTTTTATTTATAGAATTAAGTTAAACATAAATTCAGTGAAAAGAATAACGTTTTGCAAAATTCATGTTGAAATTATCGCTATAATCGATTTTAATATAAATATGAACGTTGATCCATAGAATATCAATTAATTTATATATTAATCTTAGGGGGTTGGAATTCATTATGGAAAAAGCGAAAATGACGGTAGACAAAGATTTCACAATTGGTGAAATCGATAAGCGCTTGTACGGATCATTTATTGAGCATCTGGGACGTGCCGTATATGGCGGAATTTACGAGCCGGGACATCCATCAGCGAACGAACAGGGTTTCCGCACGGATGTTCTTGAGATGGTCAAGGAGTTGCACGTACCGATTGTACGTTATCCAGGAGGTAATTTTGTATCCGGTTACAATTGGGAAGACTCGGTTGGACCTGTGTCAGAACGCAAACGCAGACTTGAACTGGCCTGGAGAACGATCGAGACCAATGAATTTGGCTTCAACGAATTTGTGGACTGGGCAAAACAAGCGAACTCCGAAGTGATGATGGCTGTCAATCTGGGAACACGGGGTACGGATGCAGCTCGTAATATTGTGGAATACAGCAACCATCCGGAAGGTTCGTACTATAGTGATCTTCGAATCAAGCATGGTTATAAAGAGCCTCATGCCATCAAAACATGGTGTCTGGGCAACGAGATGGATGGCCCTTGGCAGATTGGTCACAAAACGGCAGAAGAGTATGGACGGTTAGCTGTGGAAGCGGCAAAAGTCATGAAGTGGACGGACCCGACGATTGAGCTGGTAGCCTGTGGAAGTTCGAACCTGAATATGCCGTCGTTCCCCGAATGGGAAGCAACGGTGCTGGATCATACGTATGATCACGTTGAGTATCTGTCCCTGCATCAATACTACGGCAATCAAGAGCAAGATACGCCAACCTTCCTGGCACGCTCGCTTGAAATGGATCGTTTTATCGATACCGTGAAGGCGACCTGTGATTATATCAAAGCGAAGAAGCGCAGCAAAAAGACGATGTATCTGTCCTTTGACGAGTGGAATGTATGGTATCACTCCAATGAAAATGATTCGAAGATGGACCCATGGCAGATTGCTCCGCCACAGCTTGAGGATATCTACAATCATGAGGATGCACTGCTTGTGGGTTGTATGCTCATCAGTATGCTCAAACATGCGGATCGGGTCAAAATGGCATGTCTGGCACAACTTGTTAACGTTATCGCACCGATCATGACAGATACGGGCGGTGGTTCATGGAGACAGACGATCTTCTATCCATTCATGCATACGTCTCTCTTCGGACGCGGAACAGCATTGGTACCATTGATCCAGTCTCCGAAATACGATACAAAACAAATCACAGATGTACCTTATCTGGAAGCTATTGCAGTGCATAACGAAGAGCAGGGTGAAGTGACTGTATTCGCAGTCAACCGTCATCTGGAAGAATCCCTTCCGCTTGAAGTAGACCTGCGCAGCTTCGGGAAGTGTACTGTGATCGAGCACATTGTGCTGGAGAGTGATGATCTTAAAGCAACGAATACGGCGGCACAACCGAACCGCGTTGCTCCGCATAACCGTGGGGGTGCAGTAGTGTCGGATACCCTGATTACGGCGAGTTTGGCGAAAGCATCATGGAACGTAATCCGATTGAAAGTTCAGTAATGTTCAGTAATGGATTGGCAGAGTAATGAACGCGGGGGAAGTGATGGCAGAGCAGAGCAGGATGCCAGCGGATCACTGTGTTCCTTGAATGCAAAAAGCTGGGTGCGAGTTAATCATCGCATCCAGCTTTTTATCGTCATGCGCTACTGTTTCGCTTACGCTTTAAACTCAAAACTTTCGCCGTCGCGTGGAATGAGCACCTGACCATTCAACTGTTCGGATGCCAGATAAGTGGCGAGATCCGTACGAGACATCACACAATGGTTAATGGCATCCATGTGCACAGCGATGACATGAGCAGATGGTGCATGGTGCTTCACGGCTACAACGTCTGGCCCGTCCATTGTAATGGGATCACCCTCTACGAAGCGAGCTCCTCCGGCGTTTAGGACAATGACTTCAGGGCTATATTGACGAATAGCCTCGGCGGGTTCTTCACACCAGATGGTATCCCCGGCAATGTACGTAACAGGTTCTCCATCTGCTTCGAGTACGAAGCCGGACACCTTGCCCATACGTTCGCCGATTTCACCCGTACCATGATGCCCGGAAGTACGGGCGAATCGGACAGAGTGATGCTCATGCTTCTCATCTACTGCTGTTACATCCGTGAATCCAGCCTCCAGAAATACGTTCTCGTCCCCAGGCTGGCAGATCAGAGGGATGTCCTTGCGAAATTGCTTCGCTGCTGCTTCATCCCAGTGGTCCAGGTGGGTGTGTGTGACAATCAACAGATCCGGATTCAGGTATTCCGTTTCGATTTCAGGCAGACCGACTCTCGGATTACGCAACTCATTTGGTGTGTTTGGAAATGCAGGCATGACTTCAGCGTCCATCAACATCGGATCAACGAGGATGTTCAGCCCTCCGAATTCCAGCCAGAGTGTAGCATGGCGAATCAATTGAATTTTCATTATATTTGCACTCCTTCAGGTTGTTTAATAGTATTACCCTATATGGTATACAACCCGCTTAACATCGTACATAACATGATGAATGGAAACAGGTTGCACTAATTTCACGGTGAAAGGATTGCTGAAGCTAAATGAATGAAACGATAGATAACACAGATATACGCATTCTGCAGATCCTGATCCGGGACGCCAAACGTTCTCACAAAGAGATTGGTGAAGAGGTGCATCTCACGGGACAGGCAGTCGGTGCAAGAGTGCGCAAGCTGCAAGATCTGGGTGTAATTGAAGGGTATACGGTAAAATGGAACCCGGAACGCCTGGGCCTCGGCCTACAGGCTTTTGTTACGGTTTTCCTGAACTCCGGCGACAGGCATACCGCCTTTCGTGCATTTATTGCTGAACGTGAGGACGTCGTTGAAGTCCATCGTGTAAGCGGGGAAGGCTGCTACCTGATGCGGGTGCAGACGGGAACGACAGAGCAGCTTGGCCAATTGCTGGAGTCATTGCTGCCTTACGGCAATTACAAAGTCAGCCTGTCCATAAGTGTGGAGAAATCACAGTGACTTGTGTACAGCTTGTCCTCATTCGCCCCGCTATTTTAACGAACTCACTGCTTCTCACGCAAAGTCTCCTGAAGCAGAGCGACCGCCTGGTTAAGTTCTTTTGTGCTGAGCAGATGATCGGTCTGAATATGAGAACGTGTGCCGTCTTTCAAGTACAGGACGAACATGGGAGAGGCCGATAACAGCCACTTGCTACGGGCAGGTGAGGCAAGTTCCACTTTGCGAATCTGGCTCCATGGAATCTTCCGCTTGCCAGTGCGAATCATTTCGTCATTCCAAGACAACAATACGGTCGGACGTCTTGTTAACCGCGATAGGAACATGAAGAACAGGGGGCCGATCAACCACATACCGAGCACGGCTGCAATAGAGTAATAGATCGTTTCCAGTCTTTCCGATTGTCCGTCCACGATAATCCACAATAGGGTCACGCATAACAGAAGGAACAGGAAGCAGAGGCATCCTTTCCATAGAGCCGTGCTGCGCCGGTAGGTAATTTGCTGAACGTCATGCTCGGGGGGTTCAGGTCGCATACATACTCCTCCTAATCTTGATTTCCTGATGGATATGCCAAACTTGCCGCCTGCATGAGCAGAGCGGCATGTTCAACGTTCTTTGTTTAATATAACTCAGGTTCATTACCCTGATATAGCTGGATTTTTACCTGCATCACGCGCATGGGCGTACAAGTCGGCATATACACCTTTGGCCTCGATCAACTTCTGATGTGAGCCTTCCTCGACAATCTCACCATTCTCCATCACCAGAATCCGATCGGCATGCATCACCGTGGACAGACGATGTGCAATAACGATCGTTGTACGACCCTGCGAAACGGATTCCAGCGCTTGTTGTACCAATTGTTCGGTATGCGAATCCAGATTGGCGGTGGCTTCATCGAGTATAAGCACTCGGGGCTGGAAAACAACGATCCGGGCAAATGATATCAGTTGACGCTCTCCGGCGGACAGACCGCTTCCGCGTTCGGAAAGACGTGTATCATAGCCTTGCGGCAAACGAGATATCATCGCATGTGCTCCGACAAATCGGCATGCTTCCATAGCCTGTTCCCTCGTAATATCCTCGCGAAACATTCGTACATTGTCAATGATGGAGCCTGAGAAAAGGAACGGTTCCTGCTGGATCAGGCCAACGATGCGATGAAGCTTAGCCTGTGGCAGCTGCCGAATGTCTGTACCGTCAATCTCTATACTGCCTTCGTTCACATCGTAGAAGCGATTGAGTAGAGAGATGAGTGTACTTTTGCCAGCCCCCGTTGTCCCTACAATACCCACCATTTCCCCAGGATACAAATGCAGATTCATGTGCTGAATCAAGGGGCGATCTGCCCGGTAGCCAAACGATACATCATTGAAATCAATCTGACCCATCACGTTCCGTGGTTCAAGTATGGAGGCGGTTCCGAGTTCCGGGTCCGCGACTTCCGGACGGGTATTCAGAATGTTCCAGATCCGGTCCATGGATACGGTTGTTGACTGAAACGTGTTCCACTGCATGGTGATCTGGTTAATCGGCTGGAAGAACTGGCGGATATAACTGATAAATGCATAGAGTACACCCACCTGCAGCGATTCACCCAGCACAGCGCGGCCTCCAAGCCAGACCATCATGACCAGTGCCGCATTGCCGAGAATATCAAACGTCCGGTTAAATATGACATTGGAGCGGGCTTGGGTGATATTGGCTTCCAGATGGAGCTTATTCTGCTCCGTAAATCTTTTCTTCTGTTCCTCTTCCTGATGAAAGGCTTGAATCAGAAACATGCCAGACAGGTTCTCCGCCGTGAATGCAATCAACCGCGAGAGTCGGGTTCGGGCATTCTGATAAGCCCTGCGTAGCTGGCTCCGAAATAATACAGCTACGATGGCAATCACAGGCAGCACAATGAGAGAGTAACCTGCGAGCATGGGATCAAGCTGAAACATAAAGACAATAATGAGCACCAGCATCATGCCATCCCGAATAAGACTGAGCAGCACCTGAGTGAAGAAACTGCTGATCGTTTCCGTGTCACTGGATACATTAGTCACCAGACTGCCGATATGAAAGCGGTCGAAAAAGGACATCGACATCTTGGAGATATGTCTGAACAGGTCTTTCCGGATGCGAGCGACGATGTTCTGACCGACATGCTGGAGCAGATTATTTTGTACATAGGTAAAAATAAAACTGATCACAGCCAGCCCCAAGAAGATGGCTGCCAGTTGGACAAGGAAGCCTACACTGGTCTGACCAATCGCCAGATGATCATCGATTGCGATCTTCACCAGGTAAGGCTGAAGCAGATCCGCGGAAATGCCGAGCAGTGAGCATAGAAATATGCCTGCAAAGGCCCATTTATGGGGTTTGGCGTATGCCATCATCGCTTTGAATGAAGTACGTTTATCCTGCTCTGTGTCTGCATTGGAACGGGACCCATGCCCTGATGGTGCTTCTGCTCCCGCTTCTGAACGAACTTGAGCGTTACGGTCAGTCATGATGTAATCCCTCCTCCTGCAAACGATAGGTTGCAGCATATAACCCTTTGGCGGCCATCAGCGATGCATGCGTTCCCTGTTCAACGATTCGCCCTTCATCCAGAACGATAATCTCGTCTGCATGACGGACTGCACTGATTCGGTGAGAGATGATCAGCGTTGTTTTGCCTTTGCCGATCTCACGCAGGCTGCGCAGAATGCCACTTTCGGTGACAGCATCCACAGCACTCATGCTGTCATCCAGGATGAGCACCTGAGCTTTTTTGATCAATCCCCTTGCCAGACTGGTGCGCTGACGCTGACCGCCAGATAACGTGAGTCCACGTTCGCCCAGCAGCGTATCGAACCGATCGGGGAACCGGATAATATTTTCGTAAATCATCGCTTGCCGTGCGCTATGCTCTACGGTGTCCAGTGGAACCTCACGGTCACTAAAAGCGATGTTGTCCCGAATGGTTGTACTGAATAGAAACCCATCCTGCGGCACATAGGCCATACGAGAGCGCAGACTCTCCAGCGACAGCTGTCGAATATCAATGCCGTTCATGCGGATAGTGCCTTCGGGCGGTTCGTATGTACGCAGCAGAAGCTTCACGAAAGTGCTTTTACCAGAACCTGTTTTGCCTACAATGCCGACTGTTCGTCCTGCCTGGATGTTCAGACTGATATTTTTGAGCGCAGGGGATGAACTGCCAGGATAGGAGAAGGACAGATTCTCAATCGTAATGTCGTTCACGGCTTTAAGCTTTGTCGCATGGGGAAGCTCACGCACATCAGGCACTTCCGTCAGCAGATCATTCACCCGCTCGAGTGACGCTCCCGAACGCTGCATCGTATTAATTACATTACCGATCTGTTGAAGCGGTCCCATGATGATCCGCAAATATAACGTCAATGCAACAAAACTTCCGAGTGTAATCGAATTTTGCATCGTCAGAATCCCGCCCACAAGCAGGGAAACGACCAGTGAAATGGCACCCAGCAGCGGTAGCAGGGCCTGAAACAGCGAAGACAGACGAACGAGCCGCAGCTGTTTGCTTTTGATCGCATCCACCGTGAGTCCAAATCGTGCACTGGCGCTGTCCTCTATGGCAAATGTTTTGGTTACACGAATGCCACCCAATTGCTCTTCTGCGGATTCCGTCATGGTTGCAAGGGCTTCCTGCACATCACGAGAGCGCTTGCGAATCCGTGGACCGAAAAAAACAACCAGAAACGGAATGGCCAGCAAAGGCACAATACTGATTAGAATGAGTTTCATCGGAATTCCACTGAGCAGCATCATCACAATGCAGGATAATAACAGAAAGGTTGCATTGGTCATCATGGTCACACCGTTGGATATGGCTTCGCGTACAGAGGTGACATCATTCATGACGTAACTGAGCAGTTTTCCATTTCCCTGTTTGGAGAAATAGTGCTCGCTTAGCTCTGAAAATTTGCCGAAAATACGTTCGCGTGTCATGAATTCAAAGCGTCGCCCCAATTTCATGATCATGAATTGTCCGGTACCGAACAGCAGATTATAAGCGATAGCAATAGCCAAAAGGGAAAGGCTGTACCGGATGACGGTATTCATCTGGAGTGTATTTTGCATCAACTGGTCCGTGAAGCTGCCCAGAATTCGGGGTAAGGATGCCTGACCTACATTGGAGGCAATAATCAGTAGTACAGCGAGCAGATATACGGGCCAGTTTGCTATGACATAGCCTCGTAGTAATCCTTTCTTGGACATAAGATTTATTCTCCTTTGTTCAGGTTGAAAGTGGGTTCGGAAACGAAGTCAAGAAAAGGGCCGACACCTAATCATAGCGCGTCGTGCCCTCTTACTGTATGCAATCCGGTTTACGGTTTATCCGTCATTCAGGTAGATTTATCTATACTTATTTTTGCGCTAATGGATAAGGAAGTCAACGAAGCCAGCAAGCAGATGGGAAGAACACAGACGTTCGCCCTTAGCGAAAAGAATAGTATGCCTTAGTTCCGTCATTTATTCACCGGATGTCGAATTATCTGAAACATTTCCGGAGAGTCTCCCGTCTGTAGGATTGAAGAGGTTAAAAATTGGGTTTACTAAATATGGAGGTGCCAGGAAATGAAACATAAAAAAGGATTGGCTGCAACGCTTGCACTCTGCGTGTCTTTGACGGCTGGAGGTGCATCGGTACTCGCTTTTTCGGACGTAAAAGATGAAGGGCAGAAAACGATTGTAGACTCATTGCAATCAAAGGGCATTGTAAACGGAGTAACCACGGATCTGTTCCGGCCAGACCTCGCATTGTCTGAGCCGCAGGGTGTACAACTTATTGTGAAAGCGTTTGGTCTGAAAAATGAATACGCTACCGCTTCCGCTCAAAATAAAATAAGCCCGGATACCTGGTATGCCGATGCTGTTCAGGCTGCCACACAGAATGGTCTGTCGATTCCGGTGGAATTGAATCCACAGGGGAAGATGACGCGGGAACAATTTGTCATTTTGCTCCATGAAGGGATTAACACAACCGGAGAATATCCGGTGATCATGCGGTATAATGATGTTAAGGACGAAAATAAAATCGGTAAGGACGCCAAATCTGTGGTCCAGAACCTGCTGAATATGAACATCATTGAACTGGATAAGGAAGGTAACTTCCGTCCAGATCAGTCGCTTACCCGTATGGAGGCTGCAAGCATGATCTTCAATGCACTTGAATTTGTGGATAAGCACGGTAATGGCGGCTCAACAGAACCGGCACCAACGAATCCGGGCGAAGGACAACAGGGAATTGTGCCTTCAGTAACGACAACCAAGGTGGATGACAAGACTGTCAAAGTCAAACTCACCGCTGAAATGCCGCATCCAGGTTACGGATTGAAGATTGATGATGTGAAGCTGGAGAAGGATGGACGTGCCCTTGTGCTCTACTCCATTATTCAGCCTGACCCCGACATGATGTATCCGATGGTGATTACCAAGGTGACTGCGGAAACAGACATTCCAACAGGCTACACTGCTGAGGCTCAGCCTTCAGGCAAGTAATCTACCTGCAACGGTTTTCCAACATAGAAAGCAATTTACCCTCAGAAACCCACCTTATCCATGCGTACATGGAGGGTGGGTTTTGCATTGGAATGGAAGGTCCAGCTAAGTATTCTATAATCTCACAGGTAGTAGGTAGTAAAGATCCTGTTATTGGACAGTGATCATTAAGATCTTACATTAAAGTAAAAAAACTATTTTTTTATTCTGCTATTCATCCTGCGGTTCATAATCGAACCAATCGAACAGGGCCGGCGTACTGTCTTCCGATGGCGCATACCCATACATAGCAACGATGACACCCGTGAAGCCACCCGCCACCTCGGTAGAGAGCAAATGCGTTTCACCTGAACCGATGCGTTGTTCCTCCGATGAGCCTTGCTGAATGGAGAACGTGAATTGTTCGCGGTCCGCATGCACGTTCAGAATCACAGGCCCGTTGTCACAATCCAGAACCTGCTCGGTTCTTAATGAACCGACGGTACGCCGCCATATGATTTTCTTCTGACCGTCCAACCGCTTGATGGCAAGATCATAGTGATACTTCTCATTCATAAACACGGTTAATCCGGCTTCTTCATCATCTACTATCGGTTCAAAATCCAACAAGGCGGCCATGTTGCACAAGAAATGGCTCAAGCGGCGCCCCACAAAGGCCGGGTTACCCCTGTCATTGAGAGAAATAGAGCTTCCATGCAGGACAAGGTGACTCGGATGTTCATTCAGGGACCAGCTCCCGGGAGCTGGATTCCGCAGAGATATCCAGTCCAGACCGAGCGCTGGTTTGTCAAAATGATCCCGGATTTCAGGAGCAGGCCACCGGACTTCGGGCAGCTGCGGGCCTGTCATGACAGGCTGAAGCCGTCCGTTCTCACCGATGATGGGCCAGCCGTCCAGCGTCCAGGTTACGGGCGCCAGAAACGTTTCGCGTCCCAAGTGATGCCGCATGGGGTAGGCTGCCGGACGGAAGCCCAGACATACCGCCCACCAGCTTCCATCCTGGATCTGAACGAGGTCCGCATGCCCGGTAGCATGGATGCTCGTTTTCATGCTGCGATTCGACAGGATCGGATTATATGGACATGGATCAAACGGTCCATAAGGATCAGCGCTTTGCGCAATGGTTTCCATATGCCCGTATTCGGTTCCCCCTTCAGCAATCATGAGATAATAAAAGCCATTTATTTTGTACAGGTGAGGGGCCTCAGGCGCAGCACCACCGGTCCCTTTCCAGATCAATTGGCTCTCTGTCAGCTTGTTACCAGTCAAGATGTCAATCTCACATTGATAGATTCCTTCGCCTTTATCACCGTTACAAGCCGATTGAAAGTATATGCGTCCATCCTCATCAAAGAACAGGGAAGGGTCTATGCCGTCCTGGGCAACATATATGGGAGTGGACCAAGGTCCTTCAGCCTTTCTGCTGCGTACATAGAAGTTGCCGCCCCCGCTCACATTGGTCGTTGCCATGTAGAACCAGCCCTCATAATGACGGAGAGTGGGGGCATAAATGCCGCCCGAACTCCATGCATTTTCGAGTGGAAGTTGCTCTGCGGAAGTGAGCACATGGCCAATCTGGCGCCAATGCACGAGATCCCTGCTGTGAAAGATGGGAACGCCCGGGAAATATTCAAATGTGCTGGTCACCAGATAGTAGTCCTCGTCTACCCGACAGATGCTGGGATCAGGATAGAATCCCGGGATGACCGGATTGGTATAGTTCATCTTGATGTACTCCTATTCATTCCAGAGTTTAACGCGATCCTGGACGTATTGGGTGAAGCCTTTTTCCATTTGTTCGACTCCGGCATTGATCAGCTTTTGCTGATAATCATTCCAGATGCCTTCAAACTCTTCTGGTTTTGACATGACAGCCTGTGGAATCTGTTTCCATGTAATATCCTTCACCTTGTTGGCGATTACGTTGATCTCATCTTCACTCGGCACAGAAATATTCCAAACGGCTCCCCAAGGTTTCACGGGAAAGTCCTTTTCACTCGGGAACAGATCCATCCACGTTTTTGCGTTATAAGCTTTCAGCGTCTCTTTGTCCGCATCGGTATAGTTCTCCACGATCTGTTCCGGGAAGTTCTTGGTGTAATAATTGTCCGTAGAATCCTTTACACCATCTCCATAATGAGCGCCCAGGTTGGTGTAGAAGCCTACGCCGGACTCCCGGCTGAATGCGATATTATCATTCACGATGCGCTCTTGTACATCGGCAGGAACCACCCGTTTGCCATCCTTGATCTCATAGTGCTTGCCTTCAATTCCCCAATTGTTCATCACCTGGCCTTGTTCTGAAGCAAGAAAGTCCAGAAACTGAATGGCCCGAACTGGATCTTCACATTCTGTGGTAATCCCTACACCCCAACCAGCCATAAAACCTGTGGACTGATATCGGTTATCCTTGTATTGATCGGATAGCATAACGGAATAATGGCCATAGGTCTGATCATTTTTACCCGCTGCTTTGAGAGCCTTTTCACCATCTCCATAACCCCAGTCCACATCAGTCAGCCCGATAACGCGACCGGAAGCAATTTTTGCCTGATACTGGTCATTTTTCTGAACAAATGAATCCTTGTCGAGCAGGCCGGTATTATACATGTGATTGAGCCATTGAAAATACTCTTTTTCGCCTTCTGTACGGAAATGGTAGGTGGCTTCGTTAGTATCCGGGTCGATATAATATTCACCATCACCTGATTTGCCCGTGGTCTCCGCAGCCGGATTCGTAACGGTAATTTGAATGTGCCAATCGTCGGCGTTCAGGGATAGCCCAATGTTGGGGTTTCCGTTCTCATCCGTAGGATGCTTTTCCAGATAATTGCGAATGACATTCTCATAATCCTGCACGGTTTTGATCTCCGGATATCCGGCTTCCTTCACGGCGCGGTGCTGGAGCTCGAAGCCACCACCTGCAACGAAGTTGACCCCGTCAATGGAGGAATAGGTAGGAATGACATAGATGGACGGGTCTTCATTGCTGTAGCGCAAACGTTTGATCTGGTCGCCAAACAGCTTTTTGAGGTTAGGCGCATGTTCTTCGATCAGATCGGTAAGATCCAACATTGCCCCGGCATCAACGAGTTTGTCCAGATCTCCCTTGGGACTGATCAGGTCCGGGTATTCACCGCTGGCCGCGATCAAGGCTAATCTTTGCGAAGGATCGGACACAGCGAATTCGGCATTCAAGGTGACGCCGGTTTGTTTGGTGATTTCTTTTCCAACTTCGTCCTGCATATTATTCCAGTTCGGATTGGCATCCGCACCGAAGAAACTGAAAGTCACCGGAGAACTGTCATCTCCACTCGTATTACCGCTGCCTGCTCCCTGATTGCCACTGCTGCATCCAGCCAGCAAACTTAACGAGATTGTAAGTGTAACGGATAGTTTCGAGATTTTTCTTATCCATTTAGCCATATGAACCCCCCTGATCGATCTGTTATATTGGTACCTAGAAACGTCGTAAGGCAAGACTGATCCGTTCTTCAAAGAAGGATTATTCAATTGAATGCGTTTACAATTGTAGGTAGAAAAGAATGCCTGCCTGTCAGACAATCGCATGACGGTTCCGTGTACACCTACCTGATTCGCAGTTCACTTGCTTGCTTACAAAAGGAATTATAACGGCATGAGGAGTTCCATACCTTGATTTTTCGGTCCTGGAGTAGCATGATATAGACGTTCATCCCAAAACGGGTTGTGGAGGTGAAACGAGTGAGCAATGCCTATCTAAGATGGTTTACATCGGATATGCAGTTTCCGTTTTATATTCAATATGGCGGGCATGAGGAGGATACGGAGCTGCACAGGCATGCGGATTTCTCTGAACTCGTCATCGTGCTCAAGGGCCATGCCACACATATAGTCAACAATGAGTCGTTTTTCATCAAAAAAGGAAATGTATTTGTGATTAATGGTTCTACACCACATGCCTACAGGGACCCCCATGATTTTCAGATCTGCAACATGATGTTCAGACCTGAAATGCTGGCTTCCATCGGACCCGATTTGAGAAAATCCAACGGATTTCAGGCGTTGTTTGTACTGGAACCCTTTTATCGTAATATTCATTCGTATGCATCCAAGCTTGCGTTGCCAATCTCCAGTATGGATGATGTGGAATCCTTGATCTCCATTATGATTGAGGAATATCACAACAGATTGCAAGGATATCAGACAATGCTGCTCTCCCGTTTTACAGAGTTGGTTGTTTATCTGTCGCGTCACTACGATACACAGGAGAGGGGGGCGGAGGGCAATCATCTGTTGCATCTGGCCAATGCCATCTCATATATCGAGGATCATTATCTGGAACCATTGTCACTGGAAGACGTTGCAGCCCGATCGAATATTTCGGTGAGACATCTCAATCGCATTTTCCGATCGTATTATCAGATGACACCTCTCTCGTATGTGCATACGCTCCGTCTGGAGAAGGCGTGTAAGTTGTTAAAACAAACCAGTCTCGCGATTACCCGGATTTCCTACGAGTGCGGATTTAATGACAGCAATTATTTCACCCGCCAGTTCACAAAGATGTACGGGATATCTCCCAAAGCTTTTAGGCAAGCTCAATGAGTCAAAATCATGGGAATGGACATCATCCTAATAATCGAAGAAAAGGCCACTTGCATAAGCAGGTGGCCTTTCTAACTATTCAAATCTCTAATTCAATTGCAACCCCGAAATGATCTGAGACGACGGCTCCCGTTTTTCCGTTCAGCACGACCGCTGAAGATTGAACCTGTAAGGGTTTGTTGGAAAAAATATAATCAATCCGCAGTGGTTTGGCGTTACTTTCCCAACCGGCAATGGCTTTAATGACGGTGTGGCCTTCATCACGAGTCCTTGCGTTCAGATAGGTATCCGACCAGCCGGATTGCATGACATAGTCATATCCTTCCCCGCGTACTTCGGCCGCATTGTTGAAATCCCCCATTATAAAAACAGGCGTCGGTGCAAAAGGGGTCAGTATCTCGGTTGTACGGTCCCATAGTTCACGGAAGGGTTCCTCATCGTTCCACCAGTTGTAGTGCCCACTCACAAACCATGCCGACACTCCATCCACCACAGCTTGCACGCCCACAATTTTACGTGAGCGGTAGTTGTCATAGTCCCGCAGCGAAGAAACATATTGGTCCAACGTGTCTGTAATCGGCGTTTTGGACAAAACCGCCAAGCCCTCATCGTATTTGCCAAAACCAATATGTGCAGGGGCCCACGTCCAATAATAGGTATCGGACAATAACCCGTTCAGCACATAAGCGTAATTATCCCGCTTAATGACCAACTCAGGATCAGCACTATAGTAAGCGTGCAAATCGTCCGGCGATAAAGGAGCCTCGTCCATAGACTGGTTCACTTCCTGCATAGCAATGATATCGAACTGCTGCTCATGAATAAAAGCTGCCAGTTGTTTTAGCTTTTCGAGCTGATTTTCTTCCATCCAAGCATGTACATTTAAGGTTAACAATTTCAAAGTAATCACCTGTTAAGTATGTCTTGTATATCTGATTTGATTACATCGGCCTTCGGTCCGTAAACAGCCTGTACCCCGTTATCTACTTTAATTAAGCCCAGAGCGCCAAGCGCTTTCCATGTCTTTTCGTCTCCGACGGCTTCCGTATCCTTCACCGTCACACGCAGACGGGTCATGCAGGCATCGACCTCGACAATGTTCTGTTCTCCTCCAAGCGTTTGGATGATATCTGCCGCCAGTTGATTCTGAGGGGAAAGAGCCGCCACATGACCTGTATCCGAGTCCACGTTATCTGTCCCGGAAGTCTCCTGAGGTTCCTCATCTGTATAATTTCCCAGTCTCCCTGGTGTAGCCATCTGGAATTTGCCGATCATGAAATAAGCGATAAAGTAAGTCACCACTGCAAATACAGCACAAGTCAGCACGAAATTGATAATGTCCTGCACCAAACCCGCGTTGATGGACAACGGCAATCGGGTCAGCAGTTCAATCATACCAAACGAATGTAAACGCAAATGGATGATGTCTGCCAAGCCAAACGCAATGCCGGTAAGAATAGCATAAACCACGTATAGCACAGGTGCTACGAACATAAACATAAACTCCAGCGGTTCCGTTACCCCTGTCAAAAAGACAGCAGCGGCGGCTGAAAAAATCATCGATTTGTATTTGACACGTTTATCCTTGTCTACACGGCGATACATAGCCACAGCCAGTCCCATCAGGATTCCCGCTCCGCCGATCATTTGACCTACCTTAAAGCGGGCAGGCGTCGTGCCTTCCAACAAGCTATTGTAGGCTGCCTGATCGGTACCACGAAGCGCACTCAGATCACTTGCCCAAGCCAGCCACAGCGGGTCCTGTCCAGCAACAACGCTGCCTGCCCCGGAACCTGTAAGCGTCGTGTAAACGCCACCGAGTTGAGTGTAGTTAATAGGAACCGTCAGCATATGGTGAAGCCCAAAAGGAATTAACAGTCTTTCCAATGTACCATAGACAAATGGCGCTACGAATGGAGCCGATTCCCCAGAGGTTGCGAGCCAAATACCAAACTGGTTAATTCCACCCTGGATAAATGGCCAAATGGCAGACATGATCAAACTAATGATAACAGACCATAGAATCACAACAAAAGGAACAAAACGTTTACCGTTAAAAAAGGCTAAAGCGTCCGGCAGCTTGCGGTAATTATAATATTTGTTAAATATTACAGCCCCGACGAACCCGGAGATGATACCGATAAACACGCCCATATTGAGTGCAGGTGCTCCTAAGATAGAAGTGAAATAGCCACTGACCGGAATGGAGGCACCAAAGAGAGTATGGACGGTTGCCCCTTCCTCCGTTAGCATCTTCGAGGATACGCCCAAGATCGTTCCTGTTGAAGTATTGATTAGGATAAAAGCAATTAAGGCGGCGAAAGCCCCGCCAGCTCGTTCCTTGGCCCAGGAACCGCCGATGGCCACTGCAAACAGAATGTGTAAATTGTTAATGATGCCCCAACCCAGGTTTTCCATGACCCCGCCGATGGTCAACCAGATCTGAACATCACCAGCCAGCATGGCTACCACTTTACCGAGCGAAATCATAATTCCCGCCGCTGGCATGACGGCGACTACCACAAGCAGTGCTTTCCCAAGCTTTTGCCAAAAATCAAATGATAGAAGCTTTTTCATTTCTCGATCAATCTCCATCCATGTAGTATGTACAACGTTATTTTTTTGTCTTGCAAATTAATGCAATCGGTTGCACAGTAATTATAATAATATCGCTTTCAATTGGCAATACCCTGAATGGAAATATCTTGAGAATGAGCGGAGGCCTTCTATTAAAAAACCGCGAATTTGTTGATTTTAAACCAATATCGTATGATAGAACATAATATTTCCTGCTTGAGATAGCAAAAGGAGAAGAAGACGATGGCTGTAACCATCAAAGATGTGGCAAAGCGTGCCAACGTTGCTACTTCCACGGTGTCCCGTGTCATTCAAGACAGTCCCAAAATCAGCGAGGCCACCAAGGCGCGTGTCCGTAAGGAGATGAAGGCGCTTGGCTATGAGCCCAATTACTCAGCACAAAGTCTGGCTAACCGTGTGACACAGTCGATTGGCATTATTATGCCAGAATCGGATGTGGAAATTTTTCAAAACCCGTTCTTTCCGGAAAGCCTGCGCGGGATTAGTGAATGGGTGAATGAGCGTAACTATACACTGTCGATTGTCACGGGGAAAACGAGCGATGAATTGCTGTCCCGAGTGAAGCGGACGACACGTACCGGACGGGTTGACGGCTATATTATCCTGTATTCCAAGCAAGAGGATAAAATTGTGGAGTATTTTCATAATGAAAAAATACCTTACACTGTAATCGGCAAACCCCGGCAGTTTATCAGTGAAACCACGCATGTGGACAACGATAACTACCAAGCCGCCAAGGACGTGGTCACGTATTTGATCGGTCTGAATCATCAGCGCATTGCTTATGTTGGAGGAGATCATGAACGGACGGTAAATACCGAAAGAGTCAGGGGTTATCAGGATGCGCTGCGGGAGGCTGATTTGCTTCTTCCAGCCGAGTATATTGTCAGGGAGCCTTTTACCCTGGAGGATATGCGGACGTTATTGCAAGTAACCCCGCCGCCTACCGCTATGATCGTCAATGACGATATTGTAGCGATGGCTGCACAGAAATTTCTGTCCCAACTGGGCGTGTCCATGCCGGAACAGCTTTCCATGGTGAGCTTTAACAATCTAATGTTGGCTGAGCTGATGAATCCCCCTCTTACTTCCGTAGATATTGATATCTTCACCCTCGGTTATCAGGCGGCCAAAAGTCTGATCGAAAAAATCGAAGACCCCAAGGAACTGACCAAACATATCATTGTTCCCCATCGGATCGTAGAACGCGAATCCAGCCAGATGCTACCGTCCTCCGAGAAATGAACCAAAAAACTGATTTTGTGGACATCCATAAAATCAGTTTTTTTTGCGTTGACAGGGCAAGCGGTTGCACTATATACTGAACTCGCTCATATACTGATTTCGTATAACCAAGATTTCATTTTCCGAGAGGGGTACGCAATTATGGTTTATAACCGATTATTTGACGTAGATAACTGGAAACTGACAACCCACACTCTACATAAAACACACATGCGATTACAAGAAAGCATCATGTCTATAGGTAACGGTTACATGGGGATGCGTGGCAATTTTGAAGAGACCTATTCAGGTGATCATCATCAAGGAACATACATCTCCGGTGTCTGGTTCCCCGACAAAACAAAAGTCGGCTGGTGGAAGAACGGCTATCCTGAATATTTTGGAAAAGTCATCAACGCCATGAATTTTATCGGAATCCGTCTGATCGTGAACCGGCAGGAAGTGGATTTATTCACAGCTCATATCAGTGATTTTGTGCAAGAACTGGACATGAAGCAGGGGATTCTGCGACGTGCCTGTACCGTGAATGATCAGGTTCGTATCACCACGGAACGTTTTCTAAGCATAACCACTCGTGAATTATGTCTGATTGATTATCAGGCAACCAATATAAGCGAGCAGCCTCTAACCATTGAGCTTGTTCCTTACCTGGACGGTAATACGAGAAATGAGGACACCAACTATAATGAGGTGTTCTGGATCGAGGAAACACGCGAGGTTCAGGAACCATTGATCAGCTTATCCACAACGACGATCGATAATCCATTTGGTGTTCCTCGTTTTACCATCAACGCTACCATGGGTATTGTGACCGAGGGACAGGATCATCAGACGACAGAAGAAGGCTTTTTGTATGCTGCACGCCACTATCAATATACCGTCGCCCCTGGCGAGAGTGCTCATTTGCAAAAAATCGTGGCGGTTACCACTTCACGTGACATGGAAAAGGATGCGTTGATGCCACAGGCTGAACGTCTCGCCGTGGAAGCCATGAACAAAGGATATGCTTTGCTGAAGCAGGAGCATATCGCGGCTTGGGCCGGACGTTGGGACAAAGCCGACGTTGAAATCGAAGGTGATACGGAGGCCCAGCAGGGAATACGTTTTAACATATTCCAGCTGTTCTCTACGTACTACGGTGAAGACGCCCGCCTGAACATCGGACCAAAAGGCTTTACGGGTGAGAAATATGGCGGTGCCACCTATTGGGATACGGAAGCGTACGCTGTACCGATGTATTTGGCGCTAGCAGATCCTGACGTGACTAAAAACCTGTTGTTATACCGCTTCCATCAGTTGGAGGGTGCCAAACATAACGCGGCGCAGCAAGGTCTTCGTGGTGCACTGTATCCGATGGTCACCTTTACGGGTGTGGAGTGCCATAACGAATGGGAAATTACCTTTGAGGAAATTCACCGTAACGGAGCCATCGCGTATGCCATTTACAATTACACCAACTATACGGGCGACTCGACCTATTTACGGGAGTATGGAATAGATGTACTGGTCGAAATTAGCCGTTTCTGGGCGGATCGAGTTCATTTTTCCCATCGCCATCAGCAGTATATGATTCACGGGGTTACCGGACCGAACGAGTATGAGAATAACGTCAATAACAACTGGTATACCAACATGCTGGCTGCATGGGTTTTAAAATATACGTTATCGGTCTTGCCTGAAATTTCTTCAGAAAAATCGGAGGGGCTGGCTGTTACCGAGGATGAGCTTGCGCATTGGCAGGACATCACCAACCGCATGTACTATCCTTACGATGAGGAACGGGGCATATTCGTACAGCATGATACTTTTTTGGATAAAGATTTACGCCCAGTATCCTCCCTTGATCCAAGTCATCTGCCGTTAAATCAGAAATGGTCATGGGATAAAATCCTCCGTTCTTGCTTCATCAAGCAGGCGGATGTATTACAGGGTCTGTATTTCTTCGGAGATCAGTTCACGCTGGAGGAAAAAGCACGTCATTTTGCATTCTACGAGCCGATGACTGTTCATGAATCCAGTCTGTCCCCATCGATTCACGCTGTGTTGGCTGCCGAGCTCAAAATGGAGGAAAAGGCAGTGGAGATGTATAAACGGACAGCCCGGCTGGATCTAGATAATTATAATAACGACACCGAGGACGGACTGCATATTACTTCCATGACGGGAAGCTGGCTGGCGATTGTGCAGGGTTTTGCCGGCATGAGAACGTATAACGAAACGTTGAGCTTTTCTCCTTTCCTGCCGCAGGGCTGGAGCAAATATACGTTTAAAATCAACTATCGTGGTCGCTTGTTAAGTATTCTTGTACAGGAAAATGAAGTGATCATTACGCTGTTGGACGGAGAACCCCTGGCGCTGGAGCTGTATGGACAGCCAACGCACATTGCGAATGGGCAGCCGTTAATGGCGAATAGTGTCTCATAATATGGGAGGACAAGGTGGGAGCATAATGAAGGCAGTAATTTTTGACTTGGATGGTGTAATTACAGATACCGCCGAATATCATTTTCAGGCATGGGAGAGCTTGGCGGCAACATTGGGTATTCCATTGGATCGGGAATTTAATGAGCAGTTAAAAGGGATCAGCCGCATGGAATCGCTCGACAAAATTTTGGCGCGGGGTGAAGCGGGCGCATATACTGTTGAGCGTAAGCTGGAATTGGCTACACAAAAAAACACCGAGTACCAACGGCTCATTTCGGCGGTGACCCCTGCAGATGTACTGCCAGGCATCCATGCACTTCTGGTGGAACTGCGCGAAGCAGGAATCGGGATCGCATTGGCCTCTGCGAGTAAAAATGCAGCATTTATACTGGAACGGCTGGAGCTGACGCATTATTTTGACAGTGTGGTAGATGTTACTGCTATCCGGCATGGCAAGCCTGACCCGGAAATTTTTCTCACCGGAGCGGCCAATCTGGGCCTTCAGCCTGCCGAATGTATCGGTATAGAGGACGCGCAGGCCGGAATCCAGGCGATCAAGAGTGCCGGGATGTTCGCAGTCGGCGTAGGAACGCCCTCGCAAATGCAGGATGCCGATATCGTGGTAGCTTCTACCGCCGAGCTGTCTTTGAGGATGTTGGAGGATTGTTTTAGTGAGTTTGTAAAAAAGGGAGCTTTATAATAATGAATGATTGGCTGGTGGACTAATAATCCACCAGTTTTTTTATTTATCTTAGGGGAGATCAACGAATGGTCTCATGCTGTGGTTCATAACTTTCACGTCGCATGGACAAACTTCATCGTGTTTTTAAAGTATTTTAATCGATTTTGCGGAGTGAAATTTTCGTGTTCCACCACAGATACATTTTCATCCATGTTCTTTATACTTTAGCGGGTTCCTGATACCAAAATAGGGCATAGTCGTTCATGACGGATGCATGGCCTAACTGACGCAACATGGTAGATATATTGCCTCTGTGATAGCTTCCGTGATTGACCAGGTGCAGCACCATTTCCGACAGGCGGGTTTGGCGGATTCCGGCGAATGGATTGTCCAGCAGCACCGTTTGCTCAAGATTATCCTGGCTTTGGAACCATTCGCTGTACTGATCCGTTAACCGTGCAAAAATCTGGATGTATTCATCCACAGAACCCAGAATATTCTCGTTTAAAGGCATACATGCTTGCAGCGTTTCCCGCATATCCATGCCAGTCAGAACCAGGTACCACATTTTATCCCACGACATAGATATGGTTCAGCGCATGAGTGAGAGTAGGGAACGAGCTGTTTACTTCCTCATTCAGTACAGAGGGCGGGAGTTCCTTAATTCTGCCCAGGATCGTTTGGTTGGCCCAGGTGTGGTAGTTATACATTTGGTCTGGATTGGTTATAAAATGATTATAAAAAAAGAAGTATGACAACAGATTGTTATACTTCCTCATAAAGTTGGAGCGCGCTTCGAAGTTGTTGTTGTACGATCCCTCGCAGTTCAAGAGGTTCAAGGACTTCAACCCGACTACCCATGCTCAGCAGAAAAGAACAGAGCCATCTGGCTTCCAGCGGTTGATAAACCGGAAGGCACATCGTCATACTTCCATCGTCATGAAATTGTTTATCCGCTTGGTGAAAATGATCCATCGCCTCTGCTAACGCCTCCGGGCTCACCCGAAACACCACATCACGTACCTCATTTTTCCATTCCCTGTTAGACAAGGCAGTTTCTTTTGGCACATCAAGATGCGGCTGAAAGGATTCTTCCGTCAGGGACATGTTCATCATCCGGGACAGTCGAAATTCCCGATAATCTTCCCGTGTTCGGCAAAATCCATAAACATACCAGTTTCGATATTTAAAGTGAAGTTTCACCGGTTCCATCTCCCGGGTTGTACGTTCATTTTTTTTATTAATGTAATCAAAACAGATGATTTTACGCTCCATAATGCCCGTGCGCAAATCACGAAGGGCATCCGGATGTGTACGGTGGGTTTCCAAGTCCACTGCCAGGCTTGATGTGGACTGCTGTGTTCCTACCGTTTTCAGGCGCTCAATCGTCCCTTGGGCACGCGCGTCTTCAAACACGGAGGAGAGGCTGCCAAGCACGGTAATCAGGGCATCGACATCGTACGAGCCGAGTAGGCTTTTATCCATTTTGTATCCGTCCATCATGCCATATCCGCCCTTATGTCCTTGGAACGATATGACTGGGAAGCCAGCAGCACAGATGACATCGACATCCCGATAGATGGTTCTTGGGGAAACTTGAAATTCTTCGGCCAGCTTGGAGGCAGACAACACTTCATGATTCAGCAGCTTGTAGATGATCGAGATCAATCGCTCCAACTTCATATATAATCCCCACCTGTTATTCCATTTTGTATCACAGGTCATTATTATATCATAGCGTTGTTTCTGATCCGTAGGCTCCGTGTGAGGATATAAACCAGGGTGATTTTTACGGTATGGAATCTTGGGGCAAAGGTGTGTATAAGGAAATTTGAAATTACGGAAACCTGGGACCGACTGGAAGAGCATCTGGGTCAGGTGAAGTAACAGAAAGTGTCAGAAATAAATAAAGGGATGTCCCACACGTCGTAAGCATGGCGGGGACATCCCTTTTTGGCGTTATTTGAGTCTAACGGACCGAGCACGCGCTATTCGCTGCCATTTGCACAGGTCTGAGGTTGAACGAATCACAGAGACGTTGAGCTATTCCTCCTGCACATTATAAAGCACTCGAGCGAGAAGGCCTTGCCCATAGTTGCCAAAATGTTTGCCAAAGATCGTCAATCCCCGTTTGTTTATTGGTCCATCGGTAGCGGCAATGCGGAAGTGTATATCGCTTTTGTAATCCAGTCCGATCTCGTTCAGGGTTACATCCGAAATGCGGCATCCATCGATATAGCTGCCTTCCTGCGTGATGCGGATGAGCTTCAGCATCCCGTATTGATTCAGATGCGGCGGCCACCAGTCCGGGTTGAACGTGCCGCGTGTATTGCCAAAATCTCCTGGGCTAGTCCAACATCCAATCTCGATTCCGTTGACATAGAAATATATATCCGAAGGGTAATTGTCACAATATCCCGGCGCTTCGGAGCCTAGCTCCATCGATAGTTGAATCTCGCTAAACGACTGATTTGGCTTGAGGTAGTTAGGAATCCGGTATTCCAGATAACCTTCTGCCAGCCAAATCATCTCCGCGTCAATCCGCAGGGGATCCGCAAAATAACGCGGATCATCAAATTCCCCAACAATACTATCCCGGGTGGCGAGACCACAAGTGGGTGCCGCTTGATAATCGCTGTAATGCCCCACCTGGATTTCCACTTCATAACGGTTGCTAATCTCCTGAGAACGCAGATCCACCATCAATTTTTCCTCATTGAGATAACAGATCTTCTGAATTCCGTGTTTACCGACCGCAGTGTTGATCTCGATCAAGCCACTTTCCTCGAGCTTTTTGATATGCATCGTAATGGCGCCATTGCTTAGACCCAGTTTGATTGCCAGATCATTGAGGTTAAGGCTCTGATTTTTGGCCAGTAGCTGAATGATCTGAATCCGAATTTCCGAACTGAGCGCTTTGAAAATATTCACACCCGACATCAGATCTTTAATATAAATCATAGGTGGTTTTCCTTTCCCCGTTCTGAACAAAGCCGATGTAAACTCAGGGCTTTTGTACATGTATATGTTTTATTTTAGACAATTATAAATGATTAGCTGATGGAAGGGAAGGGCAGAGAATTTGCAGATAAATCCTCTATTTATATGGAAAAAGTAAAGATTTAATCTATATATTGCTTAATATTAGTTCTAAAAAATAAGCTTAAATCATTTCATAACTGTTTGAAATATACCATTGAAATGTATTGTAACCGCTTTTATAATCCTAGTATACCTAAATTGATTTATTACTTCATGAACCAAATTAACCATTTGATTAGGAGAGGTGGAGTTCAGTATGAATAAGTTGAAAAGGTTGACAGGACTCAGGAAGAAACGTTGGGCATTACCGGCACTACTTGTACTTGTTTTGTTACTAGCTGGTCAGTCCCGGGCATTCGCAGCATTTTGGAATGTGACCGGAGATATTGCTGTCCACGATCCTTCCATTATCAAAGAAGGCAGTTCGTGGTATACCTTCTCAACGGGGCCTGGTATTCAGGTATTGAAATCTGATAATGGTTCATCGTGGTACCGTGTGCCTCAGATCTTTCTGAGCAGACCATCCTGGTGGGGCACTGCTGTTCCTGGGCATAGCGGTCTAGATGTATGGGCGCCTGATGTGGAGCAGTACAACGGGAAAGTCTGGCTGTACTATTCTATCTCAACTTTTGGCTCCAACAGATCGGCCATTGGGCTTGCATCTGCAAACAGCATCGGTGCAGGTCAGTGGAAGGATGAGGGGTTGGTGCTCCAAACTACCTCTGCCAACAATTATAACGCGATTGACCCGAATCTGGTCATCGATGCCTCAGGCAACCCATGGCTGGCCTTCGGTTCTTTCTGGAGCGGACTGAAAATTGTGAAACTCGACAAAAAGACGATGAAACCTACCGGTAACATCTCTTCCATAGCGGCGCGTCCGAATAACGGGGGAGCCATTGAAGGACCAAGTATCGTATATCGTGGCGGATACTATTACCTGTTCGCATCCATCGATACTTGCTGCAAAGGGGTGAACAGCACCTACAAAATGGTTTATGGGCGTTCGACCAGCATTACAGGTCCTTATGTGGACAAAAACGGTGTAAACATGCTGAATGGTGGCGGAACCATATTGGACACAGGCAATGACAGATGGAAAGGACCAGGTGGCCAGGATGTGTATGGCAATGTAATTGCACGCCATGCCTATGATGCAGAGAATGACGGCGACCCGAAATTGTTGATTAATGACTTGCGGTGGGACGCCAACGGATGGCCGATGTATTAATTTATTTTAGATAAATATAAAATGTTTTAGAAAAGTATTGACTAAAGTGATCTGGATTTGATAAATTTAACAACAGAAATTATATTTCATCAGTTGAATACGTTTACAATCCAGATCAGGAGGGGTTCAGATGATCAAGAAAAAGAGTTGGGTCACGTTTATGCTTCTTATGCTGGTAAGTGCGCTGGTACTCGCAGGCTGCGGGGGAAGCAGTGGCTCCAGCGGGGACAAGGAATTAACATTTATGTTCCGCGGAGGCACAGATGAGCAGAAAGCGTACGAGAAGGTGGTTAAGAAATTCGAAGAAGAGAATCCGGGTGTGAAAGTCAAAATCATTGTAACGGCCGCGGATCAATATGCAACCAAGCTGAGAGCGGCAATTACAGGCAACAGCTTGCCTGACGTATTTTATTTTAACCCGGGCGATATTAAGGCCTATGTGAACAGCAATGTTCTCATGAATCTTACACCTTACATTGAAAATAATGCTGATGTAGATTTGAATAACATCTGGAAATATGGAGTGGATCTATACCGTTATGACGGCAAGATGGCAGGACAAGGTGATCTCTACGGCATGCCGAAGGATCTCGGGCCATTTGCACTAGGCTACAACAAGACTTTGTTTGAAAAAGAAGGCATCCCGTTGCCTGACAATGATAAACCATATACATGGGAAGAGTTCATTAAGGTGAACCAGCAAGCGACCAAGGATACAAACGGGGACGGTAAACCGGATGTATTCGGTACAGGTTTTAACGTACAGTGGGCACTGCAATCCTTTGTATGGAGCAATGGTGGTGACTGGCTGGATGAGAGCAAAACGAAGGTGACCATTGATGATCCGAAATTCGCAGAAGCGCTACAATTCTTCGCGGATATGCAGAACGTATACAACATTACACCTTCCATTGAGGAAGCGCAAACATTGGATACCTACCAACGCTGGATGAAAGGCGAAATGGCCTTCTTCCCTGTAGGACCATGGGATATGAGTACATTTGAGAAACTGCCTTTCGATTATGATTTGCTGCCTTTCCCTGCAGGATCAACCGGAAAATCAGCAACGTGGATCGGTTCTCTTGGAATCGGTGTATCTGCCAAGTCGAAACATCCGGAAGAAGCGGCAGCCTTGGTGAATTACCTGACTGCATCCAAAGAAGGCATGCAGCAGCTGGTGGATGCCAAAGTACAAATTCCGAATCTGCTCGATATGGCTGACGAGTGGGCGAAAGATACATCTACGAAACCAGCCAACAAACAGGAGTTCATTGATATCGTAGAGGATTATGGTCGTTCTCTGCCAGGTAACTACACGTACAATGCGGAATGGTATGACCTGTTCTTCACTGACATTCAGCCTGTATTGGATGGCAAGATTACAGCCGCAGACTACGTGAAGCAGCAGCAGCCAAAAATGCAGAAGTTGCTGGACAAAGCTGTCGAACAGGAAAAGAAATCTCAGAAATGAGCATGTTGCCACATGCTGAAATCATGTGAATGAAAAGATAGAAAGGTAGGTTCGAGATAGAAGTAGCCTACGCCAAACGGATAGAGTAGTGAGTTCAGTGTTCAAAAAAGGCGGTGCCAGCAGCCTGCTATCACGCTGCTGGCACCATTTTGGATTCCATACGGGTATGTTGCATGAATTGATCAAGCAAGCAGGCAATCTATCGATTCATGCAACATACTGATATTAGAAACAGGGGTGAGCGCAGTGATTACAAAATCTAGCTTGTATCGCAAAGAGAGGCTGTACGGATATTTGTTTATTTTGCCTCCGGTTCTTGGTTTGCTGATCTTTGTCCTGTTCCCTTTTCTTTATTCCTTGTACGGTTCGTTTACGGATTGGGATGGCTTGGGGCAGATGAACTTTATTGGTTTAGCCAATTTTAAGGATTTGCTCACGGATGATCTGTTTTACAAAGCGATGTTTAACACCTTTTATCTGATGCTGGGTATCCCGATTGGTTTGTTGCTTGCGTTATTGCTGGCGATGGGTCTGAATCGTAAAATTCCCGGCACAACAACGTTTCGTGTGATTTATTATATTCCGGTCATCTCTTCCCTGGCGGCCGTGTCCATTATGTGGAACTGGGCTTACAACGGAGATTACGGATTAGTTAACCAGTTCCTGGATCTGTTTGGCATTGAAGGTCCTAACTGGCTGGCGAACAAAGACACAGTCAAACCGGCCCTGATTATTATGACGGTGTGGAAAGGTCTGGGGTACACGATGTTATTGTACCTGGCTGCATTGCAAAGTGTATCACGTACATATTACGAGGCGGCTGAGCTGGATGGAGCGAACGGGTTCCAGATCTTCCGCAACATCACCTGGCCGATGGTGAAGCCAGTTACCTTTTTCCTTGTCGTTACGAATATTATTGGGGGTTCCCAGATCTTCACCGAAATGAACATTATGACGCCTACGGGTGGTCCTGAATATTCATCGGCATCGATTGTCTTCTACATCTGGCAGAAAGCATTTAGTAACCTGCAAATGGGTTATGCCTCAGCGATGGCTATGATCCTTGGTATTTTCATTTTTGTCATTACCTTGGTGCAATTCAAAATGAACGAAAAATCAGCCTATGATGGGGATTGATTGTCAAGGAAAGGAGTGAACCGAAGATGTCTTACAGTCAAAAGAGAAAATTAACGAACACTCTCATTTTTATCGCTTTGGCGATTGGGGCTATTGCGATGATTGCGCCACTGATCTGGATGCTGTCCACTTCCGTGAAGGAGAAGCAGGATGTGTTCGCGCTTCCGCCCGTGTGGATTCCTGAAGTGTTCCAATTCGGAAAGTATAAAGAAATCTGGGAAGCGGGTCCGTTGCTCAGCGGAGTCAAAAACAGTTTGATCGTGGCGGTCAGTGTTACCGTTGTCGGAACGTTTACGTCCAGTATCGCTGCATTTGCTTTTGCGAAATTAAGATTCCCGCATAAAAATAAACTGTTCCTTGCTTTGCTTGCATCCATGATGATTCCGTATCCGACCGTCATGATTCCGCAATTTATCATGTTCTCGAAGCTGGGCTGGGTGGACACGCTGCTGCCACTTATCGTTCCAGGGTTGTTTGGTAACGTGGTCATGATCTTCTTCCTTCGTCAATACCTGCTTAGTGTGCCTGATGCCATTATCGAGGCAGCCAAAATTGACGGCAGTTCCTATTTCCGACTGTACTCCAGCATAACGTTCCCGCTCATCAAACCGGCGATTGCAGCCCAACTGATTCTATGGTTTATGGGCATCTGGAATGATTATCTGGCACCGATTATTTATCTGAATTCACCTGAGAAGCAGACATTGCAACTGGTTATTGCCAACTTCAATGCCACATATGCGATTCAGACCGATTACCCGCTTATTATGGCGGCTTCCATTGTTGCTCTGTTGCCAGTATTGATCATCTTCCTCATCTTCCAGAAACAAATTATTGAATCGGTAGCGATCTCTGGCGTGAAGGGATGAACCAGCAGAAAAGAATCCGAGGCTGGATGAATTCAGGAAAAGGAGTGGTTGCTTCCATGTTGTTGTTGCTGTTGGTTGGGACTACAGGCTGTTCTGGAGAAGGGACAGGGGACGTGGTGTCCCAGCCGGTTTTTCCGAAAGCTCCCCAAGATACTTCATTGTATGACACGTCCATTCTGGATGATGAATCCCGTTGGACGGTGAACAATGCCCATGATCCTGCCATTATCAAAACCGATCAGGGGTACTATGTCTATTCCACAGACGTTCGTGTAGCAGGAGAAGCGAAACCCGGCGTCATGGTACGCAAATCGGATGATCTGATCAACTGGACTTGGGTAGGTCAGGCTCTGCCGGGTATTCCGAAGGAGGCGCTTGATTGGACAGGCGCAGTTAACCTGTGGGCACCGGATATCATTCAGGCTGGAGACACCTATCGGATGTATTATTCAGCTTCCACCTTTGGAAGTACGCGGTCAGCCATCGGTTTGCAGACCTCTACTTCACCAGAAGGTCCGTGGAAGGATGAGGGGCTGGTTGTTAAAACAGCCGAGAATGAAAAGGATAAGCTGAATGCCATTGACGCCAATCCGGTATTGGATGCCGAAGGCAATCCGTGGATGGTGTATGGTTCATTTTTTGACGGAATCTATATTGCGCCACTTGATCCAGATACCGGAAAGTTCAGGGATGATGGTTATGGTACACGCATTGCTGCTCGGGATCGTGCAACGGAAGAAGGTGCGGTGGAAGGCCCGTACATTGTGTATAACCCGGAGTTTAAAAAGTACTATTTATTCGTCTCGTATGATTCCTTGTTCGAGGATTATAACGTGCGAGTGGCCCGTTCTGATTCAATCACAGGACCCTACACGGATGTAAACGGCATGAACATGCTGGATACGGAGCATCTGCCGCAATACGAGATCGGTACCAAAATTTTGGGCGGTTATCGCTTCACGGAAGGGGAGGGCTGGATTGCACCTGGACATAACTCCGTTCTGAAGGATGGCGACGATTATTATATCGTACATCATGCGCGGGGCGAAACGGATAAAAACTGGCCCTATCTGCATGTACGCAAAATGTTGTGGACCAAGGATGGCTGGCCTGTGGTTTCACCAGAACGTTATGCTGGCGAGACTGCTCAGGATATTCCGAAGTCGATGATTGCCGGGGAGTGGGAAGGCATGGCGCTTGATCCGTCAGTGGACGGGCAGGTGCAGGCTTTGCCTTATACACTGGCGAGCAACGGTAAAATTCAAAGCGAAAATGGTTCAGGCACCTGGACGTTTGATGGCATACAAACACTGACACTAAAGTGGAAAGAAAGCCCATGGGGCGGAGCTTCCGCGGAAGAACTGAAGCTGCTTCCGTCTTGGGACTGGGAGCGGGGCCAGCCTGCGCTTGTGGTGACAGGTCTGAGCGACCGCGGCATTGCGGTCTGGGGCAAGCAGATCAGCGCGGCTGAGGAGTAGAAGGTCGCCCCCGAGGTTGCACGGCGGGCCCGTAGCCTAGCGCCAGCCGTGCACTTGATGGGGAGAGTCGACCAAGCAAAACAGTCGACCCCATAATTACCGAGCCACATCCAAGGCTCGAAGTTGGATTGTAATCCAGCGAGCCCGAAAAGAGCGAGCTGCTGCTCCAAAGGTGCACAAGCAGCGCAGGGGGAGGAAGGAGCCGCAGGAGCGTCTTTGGCATCCGATTTCAACCGCCAGGAGCGGTGGGAAAAGGAAATCGGAGGACAAGAGAGCGCCAAGGCCCTGCCGCCCCCGAGCGTCGCGGCATCAAAAGCTGGCCGATAGACTTACGGCCAGCACTGCACTTGATGGGGAGAGTCGACCAAGCAAGGCGGTCGACCCCACAATTACCGAGCCACATCCAAGGCTCGAAGTTGGATTGTAATCCAGCGAGCACGAAAAGAGCAAGCTGCTGCTCCAAAGGTGCACAAGCAGCGCAGGGGGAGGAAGGAGCCGCAGGAGCGTCTTTGGCATCCGATTTCAACCGCCAGGAGCGGTGGGAAAAGGAAATCGGAGGACAAGAGAGCGCCAAGGCCCTGCCGCCCCCGAGCGTCGCGGCATCAAAAGCTGGCCGATAGACTTACGGCCAGCACTGCACTTGATGGGGAGAGTCGACCAAGCAAGGCGGTCGACCCCACAATTACCGAGCCACATCCAAGGCTCGAAGTTGGATTGTAATCCAGCGAGCACGAAAAGAGCAAGCTGCTGCTCCAAAGGTGCACAAGCAGCGCAGGGGGAGGAAGGAGCCGCAGGAGCGTCTTTGGCATCCGATTTCAACCGCCAGGAGCGGTGGGAAAAGGAAATCGGAGGACAAGAGAGCGCCAAGGCCCTACCACCCCCGGAGCGTCCGCGGTGTGTACCCCAAGCTGGCCGATAGACTTACGGCCAGCACTGCACTTGATGGGGAGAGTCGACCAAGCAAAGCGGTCGACCCCACAATTACCGAGCCGCATCCAAGGCTCGAAGTTGGATTGTAGATCAGCGAGCGCGAAAAGAGCGAAGCTGTTGCTCCAAAGGTGCACAAGCAGCGCAGGGGGAGGAAGGAGCCGCAGGAGCGTCTTTGTCCTCCGATTTCAACCGCCAGGAGCGGTGGGAAAAGGAAATCGGAGGACAAGAGAGCGCCAAGGCCCTGCCACCCCCGGAGCGTCCGCGGTGCACCATGTCTTGCCTTTGCTTTTTCACGTATGCCTTACAAAACCTAACTTCGAGCCACACACATTCATTGAAAGGGGAGCATTCCCATGACTGATTCCATTACATTTACCAATCCTATTCTGGAGCAGCGTGCTGATCCGTGGGTGTACCGTCATACGGATGGTTACTATTATTTTTCCGCTTCCGTGCCAGCTTTCGACCGGATTGAGATCAGGCGAGCAGAGACTTTGGAAGAGTTAAGAGATGCCGAGCCGGTAACAGCTTGGACGAAGCGTGATACAGGGCCAATGAGTGCCAACATTTGGGCACCGGAGATTCATTTTATCGATGGCAAATGGTACATACACTATGCTGCGGCTCACACCAGTGAGACCAACGAAGGTCTGTTCGATCATCGGATGTATGTTCTGGAGAACGATTCTGCGAATCCACTCGAAGGAGAGTGGGTAGAGAAAGGACAGATTTACACCCGGTGGGAGTCATTCGCTCTGGATGCAACGACCTTTGAACATAAGGGAATCCGCTATCTGGTCTGGGCACAGAAAGATCCCGATATTGTGGGCAACTCGAACCTGTACATTGCCGAAATGGAAAACCCATGGACGATACGCGGCGAACAGGTCATGATCTCTACGCCGGAGTACGATTGGGAGATCATCGGCTTTAAGGTCAATGAAGGAGCAGCCGTGATGCATCGGAATGGGCGGTTGTTTATCGGCTACTCGGCCAGCGCGACCGATTACAATTATTGTATGGGTCTGCTCACTGCAGATGAAAATGCCGACTTGCTTGATCCGGCAAGCTGGGTGAAATCACCCAAACCGGTATTCCAGACTTGTGAAGCGAACGGCCAGTACGGTCCGGGCCATAACAGCTTTACCGTGTCGCCGGATGGCAAGACGGATATTCTGATCTACCATGCACGTAATTACAAAGACATCGAGGGTGATCCCCTCTATGATCCGAACCGCCACGCCCGTGCTCAAGTGATTCATTGGCGTGAAGATGGCACACCTGATTTCGGTGTACCTGTCCCAGATGGAAAAGCTGCGGTTGAATCGAAATAATATTCATTATAGCTGGTGGATAAGAAGAGCCCTTAGTTAGCGAGTGATGCTGATTAAGGGCTTTTACGTATGTAAACGGTAAGGAAGAGCATCTGAGTATCCGTATCTTTGATCTACAACAAAGCAACCATAACGTTAATTTCTGCGTATGAGGAATATACAGATTACGATACACAACCATTAGGAGGATCACATATGGATTCACGCGAGACATTGGACCAGGAGCTTGAACAGATTTTGAAATGGGAAAAACAGCAGAAGGACTTGTTTATTTGGGATAAAATCGGGCGGTTGCCATTTGCAATGTTGGATAAAGTGATGCCTAAAGCGCTGAAACAAAAGATCGGAGATTCCCTGAACGAAGTCGGTCAGTACGTGCAGAACGGGGGCAAGTTTCTCGTACAGAAGAAAAAAGTAGCTAAGCTGCTGCAAGAGGAAGCCGAAAATTCCGGTTACTCCATGATCGACACAACCTATCATCTGGCAGAAGATACTGAAGCTGAAGGGACAGCGAAGATTCATAGTGTGGAGAATCTGCCACTTCAGGTGCTGGACCGTGTGGCCGATAACATTACCGAGAGTCGAACCAAATTTGCTGCGGCTCAGGGAGCAGCTACAGGTTTTGGCGGTATTGTTACCATTGCGGCAGATATTCCCATGGTAATGGGGCTTTCCCTGAAGGTACTGCAGGAGATGGCACTATGTTACGGTTATGATCCCGATGAACCACTGGAGCGTATCTTTATTGTTAAATGTCTGCAATTCTCTTCCGCCGATATTGTGGGCAAGAAAGCGATCATCGAAGAACTGGCCGCTTACGATAATCCGGACAAGCCGATGGAGGTCGTATCGCAGATGCAGGGCTGGCGGGAGGTTTTTAATTCCTACAGTGAGTCGTTTGGCTGGAAAAAACTGTTTCAACTTATTCCGATTGCTGGCATGGTATTCGGTTCGGTGAGCAACAAAAATACGATTCGGGATGTGGCCGAAGCAGGCAAAATGTTGTACAAAAAACGGCTGATTCTTCAGCGCTTGAAGTAATACTACAGAAAGCTTTACCTGAAAGAGAGGAATAAACATGTTAGACAAACAAGGTTTCTATAACTTATTAAATAGCAATAATATAAATTACGAGAGTATTGAACATCCCGCAGTATATACGATGGAGGAAATATTCTCTTATCAAATTCCACATACAGAACATATCGTTAAAAATCTATTTCTACGTGATGACAAGAAGCGCAACTATTATCTGGTGACTATTGCTGGAACGAAATCAGTTGATTTGAGAAGTTTAAGCGAAAAGATACCTAGCCGCAAACTAAGCTTTGCTAGTGAAAATGATTTGTTGGAATTCCTCGGATTGGAAAAAGGTCATGTAAATCCTATGGGGGTTTTCAATAATATACAGAAAAACGTAACCGTAGTCTTTGACAAGGATCTAGTCGGTCAAAAAATCGGAATTCATCCCATGGAAAATACAGCGACTGTATTCCTTGGATTTGAAGATGTTAAGGAACTGATTACAGCCCATGGTAGCAGCGTTGTAATGTGCGATGTGGAATAAAACGGTTGAAGCTAAATACGAGAAGAGCAAATATAACAAAAGGGTTCCTGCTGGTCTGTGAATACAGAGTTGGCGGGAACCCTTTTGCTATAGTTAGACTTTTTATTCAGGCTGCGAATGTTATTCTAAGTGGAATCTAACGAACTCAGCAGATGCTATTCGGCGATATCTCGCTAATTCAGATTTCTAACGAATTTCAGACGCGTTAATTCTACATTTCACACTCGTTTTCCAAGGTTTCCGGCCTTATTCTCGGGAATAACGTCGCTCAGATTGTTTAGATTGCGAAACCAGCGGTAATCGTTCCAATAAGTGCTGTCAGGTTCATTAGCGCTTAACATCTTGTAGTGGCGACGGTGCCACGCAAGGTTGTTTTATGTCTTATTCTTCACTACCATTCTCTTCTGCCCAGCGATTCAGCAATTTATCTGATGGAAGCAGGAAGGTGAAGATACCCAGCAGTGGCAGGAAGCTGCACATCTGCATCACGGGCGATACGCCGAAGACGTCAATCCAGTTCCCCAGAACGAGTGCGCCCAGACCTCCCATACCAAATGCCAGACCCGTGATCAGACCGGAGACTGTTCCGATTTTGCCCGGAATCAGCATTTGTGCATACACAACCGTAACCGAGAAGCTGGATAACATGATAAAACCAATAATGGTGAGCAATACGCCTGTCCAGAACAGATTGGCATAAGGCAGCAACAGAGCTAGTGGAGCAGCTCCAGCCATGGACAGAAAGATCATATTTCGTTTACCGAAGCGATCCGCAAGGGGGCCACCAAAAAACGTGCCGAGTGCACCGGCAGCCAGGAACAGGAAGATATAGATCTGTGCGTCCTCTGTGGACAATCCAAAGGTATCCTTAAGATTGAACGCATAGAAGCTGCCAATGGAAGCGATGTACCAGGAACGAACAAAGACGAGCAAGATCAATATCGTAATGGCTGCAGCGATCTTTTTACGCAATGCCGGGTTGGGAGCACGACGGGCAGCCGCCTGTCTACGAAGATACCCGCCTGATTGCAGCATGCGCCCGTACCAGCGAGCAATATAGATTTGTACCGCGATCCCGGCAGCGGCAATTCCCGTGAATCCGATGGCACCGAAAAGCCCAAATGGAATGAAAATCCATCTTGTGAGCAGTGGAGCAAGGGATTGTCCGGCATTCCCGCCGACCTGGAAGATCGATTGAGCCAGACCTCGACGAGGCCCTGCCGCCATATGTGATACCCGTGAGCCTTCCGGGTGGAAAGCTGCCGAACCGAGACCAACAAAGATAACGGAGATCAGGACAGCCGTATAACTGTCAGCGAAGGCTAGCAACAGCATGCCGGTAAACGTAAAGCCCATGCCAATGGGCAGGATGGAGGGTGTCGGTTTTTTATCTGCAAACCAGCCTACCACAGGCTGCATGATGGACGCAGTAAAGTTGATAGCGAAGGAGATCCATCCGATCTGCGTATATGTGAGGTGCATGGAGTCTTTCAGGATTGGAAAAATGGCCGGAATGACAGACTGGATTGAATCGTTGAACAAATGAACAAGACTGATGGCAATTAAGATCCGGTAAACGGTGCCTTGGGCATCCAATCCGGGTGGGGCTTTCGAACGCGCTGCGGCGTCCTTAGATGATGAAGATAATTGAGTTGACATGTACAATTCTCCTTTGGTCGCGGTCACGAAGGATCAGCGCCTGATGTTGTAATCTATGCTTGTAAGCATATTGTTACATAATAGGATAGATTGGTTGGAGCGACAAGGGGAACAAGGGAAAACGTTGACGAATTCAACTCTATTTCTGAGATGTTTTTTTGTAGCATTACATTTACAAAAGAAACGTATTACTTTAGCATCTACTGTAAGATGACCCATATTTATGTGTGAGAAGGTTAGAGGAGGGATAGATATGAAATCCTTATCACCTTATGCTTCTGCCAAACGTGAGCTGATGATGACCATAGTATATATGGCTGTAATAACGTTTCAGGCTGTATATGTTGCACCCACGTCGATGCCTGTTGCCATCTTCATTTTTATCATTTTTCAACCGATTGGTGTACTTATGTTGAGACATTACATCAAAAAAGTTAAAAAACTGAAAGACGATCAAACCACTTGAACGTGTTGAGTCGTAGGTTTTAGAAAATTCTGAGCTCCTTATAGACTGTGAAAAAAGCAAAAGCCGAACTTCTCCAGATTTGAAGGGTTCGGCTTTGGTGTGTTCTATGATTCTATTAACGATTGTCAATCGTTTCTGGATACATATCATGATTCATCATACGGTGGTCGGCCATCTGCTCATACTTGGTTCCTGGCTTGCCGTAGTTCGTGTACGGGTCAATCGAAATGCCGCCGCGCGGTGTGAATTTGCCCCACACTTCGATATAGCGCGGGTCCATCAGCTTGATCAGGTCGTTCATGATGATATTCACACAATCCTCGTGGAAATCCCCATGGTTGCGGAAGCTGAACAGGTACAGCTTGAGCGATTTGCTCTCCACCATTTTCACATCAGGAATGTAGCTGATATAGATCGTTGCAAAGTCCGGCTGACCCGTGATTGGGCAGAGGCTGGTGAACTCCGGGCAGTTGAATTTCACAAAATAATCACGGTAGGGGTGCTTGTTATCAAAGTTCTCCAGGATTCCCGGATCATATTCAAACGTATATTTTACGCCCTGGTTACCCAGTAGTGTTAGATCTTGCATTTCATCAGGTTGTCTCATCGGTTCGTAAACACTCCTTGTTTCCGTCAAAGCCCGAAGCCTCGCGGTATATATGAACAGGCGAATCAGCCTGTAATGTAAAACTCACTTTATTACGCTTGATAATCTCTCGTTCTCATTCACCCTTACATCATGCCGCCCATTCCACCCAAACCATCACACGCCGCGTTTGTTACCCCATACCAACGTATGAAGCTGTGGAAGCACACGAACATTGTTCAGGTCATCGGATGCGCTAACTTGATCGATCAGCCACTCATAGCGAGCAAGCAGCGAGGACGCCAGATCTGGCGTATCAGCGGAAGTCACATCCGGGTTCCCGGTTTGTAAAAATAAATTGGTGCCTGGATACCGTGCATGTACACGGCGGGCATAGTCCAGGTCAGTCTCATCGAAGATCACGATCTTCAGACTGTGGCTACGCTCGGGCGGGCCAACGGCCAGCCGTCCGATCAGATCATCCAGCACAACCCAGTCGGTATCCATGCCTGAGCTGGGTGGCTTGGGCGAGACGGTGACTTCGTCAATGTCCGCCAGCCAAGGCTGCCAGCGGGAGCCCTGCGTCTCTACCGCGGTGCGGATGCCGTTCTCCCGCAGCAAGGCAACCAATCCGCCCAGCGAAGCGAGCAGGGCGGGATTACCGCCGGAGATGGTGACATGGGAGAAGCGCGAGCCGCCCACGCGGCGCAATTCCTCCCATACGTCCTCCGGCGTCGTCATCTGTATCTGGTCCTTGCCACTGCCGTCCCAGGTAAAGGCCGAGTCACACCAGGAGCAGCGGTAATCGCAGCCCGCGGTGCGAACAAACATCGTTTTTTGTCCAATGACCATGCCTTCGCCCTGAACCGTCGGGCCAAAAATCTCCATCACAGGGATACGAGCCTCTTTGTTACGTTCGAGCCCCTGACTCTGTTTCTGTCCTTGTCCGGAAGGAAGCTTCTCCGCTGTTTCACTCACAGATGTAGCATTCGCTCCAGTGGTATCGATCGACGGGGCAAGATGACTCTGTTCCACACTACTCATCAATCATCCACTCCCGTCTCGCCTCGGCGTAACTGGTCGGTGTCTCGAAGAGTCGGACAAACTCCGTCCGCCCACCGTCTGTCAGCCCGGCATAGGGCTCCGTCTGGAGCGCATGTTCCATCTGTTCGAACAGCCACACGACCATATTCTCGGCTGTTGTATTCATTAGAGGAAGCGTCTCGTTGAGGTACTGATGATCCAGATACCCTTCAATCTGTGTTTTCCATATATCCTTGATATGTCCAAAATCAACCGTCAGCCCGGTTTCACCCGGATAACCGCTGATGCCAAAAATAACTTTATACGTATGACCGTGCAGGTTCTTGCACTTGCCTTCATAACAATGCAGGTGATGTGCTGCGTCAAAGGTAAACTCCTTGCTAACCAGCACACGTTTGCGGTGATACCTTAGCTGTGTGGGCAGGATATCCTCGTCAATCCGCTGCAATCGCTCAACGATACGGAACGTTCCAGGCTCTCTCATCGGACATTCACTCCCGCAGATGCAGCAGCAGTACGCTGCTGCATATAGCGATCCAGACCCGCTTTGCGCAGTTTGCAGGCTGGGCATTCTCCACAGCCGTCGCCAATCACACCGTTATAACAGGTCAGGGTCCGCTCACGCACATAATCGAAGGCACCCAGATCATCCGCCATCTTCCACGTTTGGGCTTTGTCCAGCCACATGAGTGGGGTATGAATGACAAATGGATAGTCCATCGACAGGTTAAGTGTCACATTCATCGATTTCACAAATGAATCCCGGCAATCCGGGTATCCACTGAAATCCGTCTCGCATACACCTGTGACCAGGTGACGGGCTCCTTTTTGCTTTGCCATAATGGCCGCAAAACTGAGGAACAACAGATTACGTCCATCTACAAATGTACTCGGTAGTTCGCCTTCTTCATGCGTAATCTCCACATCGCTGCGGGTGAGCGCATTGGGTGCTAGCTGGTTTAGCAGGCTCATATCCAGTACCGTTTGCTGTACGCCCTGATCGCGAGCAATGTCGGCGGCACACTCAATCTCCAGCTTGTGACGCTGCCCATAATCAAACGTAACGACCTCGACTTCGGCGAATTGCTGTTTGGCCCAGAACAAACACGTTGTGCTATCCTGACCGCCGCTGAATACAACGACTGCTTTTTCTTCGTTCAACATAAAAAAACCTCTCCATCTTCTTAAGATCAATCCATGCGCATAGGCACAGAGTGTCGGAAGAACAGAGAAGTTCATGAACTGACATCCATCAAAAAACACACCTTCTCCATAACCGCTTCAAAAAAAAGCAGGAATGAGTAAGTGTCCTTAGTTTTTTACGTACATGATTGCATTGTTATTGCATTGTTGTACGCAAGACTTTGACCATCACATGATCATGTCTTATAGAGGGAGTTCGCGAACCTCTCCCATGCCTCAGGCATGGATTTTCTTCTTCAATTGTCTGATCCATTATAACATGAAACGGTGTGGTGACCACCCCACTGGATCATCGTGGCAGCTAATCGAACGGCTCCATCAGATAACAGCTTATTTGATCAATACATTACCAAACGGAATGACTTCTCTCAGAATGCGTTTGAACAGTCCTTCATCGTTAAGATCCTGTTCCAGTCGATGATTCTCACGCCCAGCCTGAAAGAGTACAGAGCCATGTCCCGTCATCTTCCAATGATAATTCATATGCTGACTGGCGAGGTTGTTCCCATATACGGTGAGCTCCAGGTGTGCATTTTCGGGATATGCAATAATGCTGCCTGCATCCACATAGAGAGGAGCAGTCGGATGCAATTCCTGCTGGCAGACCTGACCTTGGGTTAGCAATCCGATTTTGCCTTTGCCGGAAAATTTCATTTTCACTGCATCCCGGGTGATCAGCATGTTTTTGATTTTCAGAATTTTGGTATGCATGGTTACACCATCGGAGTAGAAGAACAGGTGGCGGAAGTCATAGAGCAGATCACTGTTCTCCGTGAGTTCTACTTCCTTCATGGTGAATCCGGGAGGCAGGGCAGCCACAAATTGGCAAGGTCCGGTAATTTCGGATTTAATCAGCTTTTTTTTGCGATATATGCCCGTGATATTCATGAATTTATCATTACGACTACCGCTGGGTCCGCGGAAGGCTACAATTTGTTGTGGATGCAAAATATGAAGGCGATCATCTTGAATCAGCGAGAACGTGACGACTTGTCCAGCTCCGCCAGCTTCGGCATTGTTCAGGTGTATATGCATGCGGTTGCTCCTGTTCTTTTATACTCGGCCCGAACGGCGACGCATTCCCCAGCGCATTAGACGAATCAGAACAAAGTATCCCAGTATGAGAGACACAACAGTGATGATCATCGTCTGAATTCGTTTGGCGGTTGCCGTTTTGGCATCCTGGTCGTCTTGCAGCTTGCTTACCATTTCAGTCAGTTTCTGGTTTTGCGCTAACAGTTGCTCATTCTGGGTCTTGAATGCTTCGACATTGGCCTGGGCTTGTCCCAGTTGGGCGGAGGTCTGATTCAATCGCTCCAGCGTCTGCTGGTAGCTTTCCTGCAAAGCGTTCACTTCCCCAGGAAGCTCGGAGACACGTTCCCATCCACTGTAGAAATCTGAAAATATATTGGCATTTGCTGCACTTACTGTAGTAGTCAAAGAAACAGTAAATAATACACATGTGGTGAATAACACCCGAATGAAATAACCCTGAATGGATTTTGGCATGAACAGCACCTTCTTTCGGTTACATAATCGTTTGCCGATTTCGTCGGCATTTGTTGAAATACGGCTCTTTCATTATACGTCAAAACAGGGACAAAGGGTTCAAGATGATGTAGTTTTAATTACCCTTTTATTATTCAAACAATACATATGGGGCAATTGTTTAACTGTTAAACGATTGGGTTAATAGAAAAACAGGGCAGCAACCCGGACCGTCCAGGCACAATCCATCACTTCAGTTCCGGGTGCATGCTGTTCATATTGACGAAATTTAATGAACGAAATTAATATATCCGATTTTCATCAAGATCGTGAATACGAAGGAGTAGAAACATATGTATACAACTGAACAAGCTACAACAACCAAAACCATTATGATCACTGTAAATGGTGAACCAGTCGGGCGTGAATTGATTATCGACAGTATCACTTACGCCCTTATTACTGAACCTGAATCTGTGCAATCTTCACACAAAATGGGAATGAATCAACCAACCGTTTAAGATAGGACTTGTCATATAGAAGTGGTCTAAAAGCTTGGCAAATAGCCAAGCTTTTTCGTCGTATATTGTCGTATTTAGACGGATTAAGGAGTAGAAAACTAATATTATGGAAAAATTTCCTCCGAACATATGTTCCGTGACAATATAGTGTCCATTTACCCTGATAACTTAGAGATAATACATATAAATCGGGGGAGAGACTACCAGTGAACTCAGTCTTTGAAGTATCTTATTCGTGGAATAGAGAGGCCATACCGACAGGGGGAACCGACCCCGTATATATGATGGTAGAGTGGTGTAATGGATCCCCTGCCAAAAGACTTAGGAAGATAGCACCGAAAATTGTATCGAGAGACTTGGAACTTTTGCTCAAACCGGAATTTGGAATTCAGCTCAAAGGCATCTACGGCTGCCGCTCCAAAGAAACGGATATTGGCTGGGTTTTAAGGCTTGGAGACGTGTACAAGGGAGAGAGTAAACAAATTTTGCTCGAATTTGCCATGGGACCTCGTGCATCAGGAAAAAGCGCCGTATGTTCAGCATATTGGAGTACACGCAAGTTGAAACAAAGCCAGAGAATACTTCTGCGCAGAGAGCAGTTGTATATTCAGTACACCAGTCATCTGGGCATGCTACGTCAGCCGGAAGATCCAAAGGTAGAGAAGAGCATCAAATTAAGTGAAACCGTTCCTCTGATTAAACAGGCCTTGCGTGCTTATGAAAGAGGTCGTACACAAGAGGGAAGTGACCTGCTTCGCAGGCATGCTGATGCTTTGTTAATTGAAGCGGCTCGCAAGCAGGATCTGGATTATTATGTAGAAGCCGAAATTGTGGAGAAGCTCCGTCACCATTACGGAATGACATTTGCTACAACGTACAATAATCGCGGAAAAACAATGTTAGGTGAATAGGGATAAAGAACTAGTGGTGATGGTGTGGCAGGCAAGGTTTCTACATAATTTTTTTGAAGGTGAAGTCAAGGAATAAGTCGAATGTACTAAACAACATAATCATAAAAAAATGGATGGAGTTGTATCGAATTTATTGAAACAACATCGTGGAGGGTCCGGCAAAATGACAGACCGACTGATCCGATTAATGCGCATTATAACTCTTGTGCAGGCCAAACCGGGCATTCTGGCCCGTGAGCTTGCCGAGCGGTGCGAGACAACGGAAAGGACGATATATCGCGACATGGAGGCCCTCAGCGCAATGCATATCCCCATCGCCAACATGGGACACGGGAGAGGATACATGTTTATCAGCCATTTCGCCATGTATCCGCTGAATTGGTCTGATGAAGAAGCTCAAGCCTTTATGCACCTGGCAGAAGTCATGGAGAATATTCGTCCCTTGCTGAAGCCTGCTTTTGAGAGCGCTTATGAGAAAGTGGTTGCTTCGAGTCAGAAAAACAAAACAGAGCGAGTGGAGTGGTCCGAGCAAATTAGCGGATTTTTCAAAGTGGGTACGTCTGCATGGCAAAATGAAAGTAACGATCCACTAAATCATTCACTTGTGGCCTTGCTTGAGGCTGGAATTTCACAGAACACCATTGAGGGAGAATATCTGTCTCAAGGAAAAAAAGGGATTGTGCGAATTGATCCCTACTGTCTTATTCCTCGTGAATACAGATTTGATCTGTTGGCGTATTGTCACCTGTCAGCGAAGCTAAGATTATTCCAATTGAGCCGTTTGCAAAGGGTGCGGATTTTGCCACGCACGTTCCGCAAAGATGATTATCTGTTACAATCCCACTTCCGTACCCCCTGGTCACATGGCAGTGGTACAGAGTGGACTGCATTCAAGATCCGATTTTCATCACACGCTGTGGAGCATGTCATGCAAGAGCAGTTTTTTGCACGCCCGCTCTTAACGATAGAGCCGGAAGGTACGTTGTTGTTTGAGGCGATATTGACTGATGGACAAGGGTTTCTAACGTGGTTGTCTAAATATGGACCGGAGGCCGAAATTCTTGAACCCGAGAAATACCGCCTCATGATGAAAGAACGTCTGGAACGCTGGCGGGGGATTTATAACTGAGTTACTCTTTGGTCTTGAACAGATGTGCCAGATTGCCAAAAGGTGAATCTTTTTCTTCATCATCTGTACTGCTGGAATAGACCACTTTGGACGTGATACCTTCATCATCAGCCGCACAATTGAGTTCCAGTTTGAATTGGTCGAATTGATGCATGAACACTTTCGCTGTATTGATGGCATCATCCAATGCACGGTGCTGGGTACCATCGAATTCAATCCCGCACAGCTCAAGAGCCTGAGCGAGTCCAAATTGACGGAATTTACCCTCCTTATGCACGGTTCGTGACCATTGCTGCTGTAGATCATTGTGGTTCGTAATCCAGGCTACATCGAGGTGATGGGTGCGACAATGAGAGAGCAGTTTGCTGCGGTCATCCGGTCCCCAAGAGCACATGTAATAGGATTCGCTGCCCATCCAGGCAATAAATTGATTCAGTGCTTGCGGAAAAAGAGGGGCTGCGTCAATATCCTTCTGCGTAATGCCTGTAAACTGAATCGTATCGGTGGACAGAACTGATTTGTTGGAAGGCCGAACATACGTATGGAATGTATCCGAAACGAACAGGCCGTTCTCCCCCTCAGTCACTTTGACCGCACCGATATCTATAATTTCGGAAGAGTAACGTGTATTGCGGCTTACGGTGAATTCAAGATCATAAATAATATATGGCATAGGACAAACTCCTTTATCGTTTAATACATTGGTTTCTATTTCTCTATATTACAGGGAAGACACGGCCATGTCAGCCATCGCCCAGCAATTCATTTGGCAAATGGGGTGTAATCTTGTAGTTGACAATTTCTTGTAAATGCACTAAGGTATCAAAAATGATAATTGACAAAAATGATAACAGCGATTATCGAGGACATAATTACGTCAAACAGCTTCTACAGAGAGGAAACTTCTTGGTGCAAGGTTTCTGCTGCTGCTTCATAATTCCTACCTCGCGAGCTGCGGAGCTGAAAACCCATGGGTTGCAACCTCCGCCGGATGGGCCCGTTATGCTCAGAAGGACTGTATTTGATGAAGATGCAGTTAAATAAGGGTGGTACCACGGCACATTCGTCCCTTGACGGATGTGTCTTTTTGCTGTTTATAACCGATTCACGATAACCATTAGGAAGATAAGAGGTGTGGCAAAATGCGTCAAAGTGAAATGCTTGTTCCAACATTACGAGAAGCACCGGCTGAAGCCGATGCAGCTGGACACCGCTGGTTACTGCGTGCCGGCATGATTCGCCAACTGGCGGCGGGAATATACAGTTACCTACCTTTGGGACGGCGTATATTGCTGAATGTTGAACGGATCGTTCGCGAAGAGATGGACCGTGCAGGATGCCAGGAAGTATTACTGCCGATCATGCAGCCAGCAGAGTTGTGGGAAGAATCCGGAAGATATACACAGTACGGCCCCGAGTTAATACGGCTTAAAGATCGTCATGCACGTGAGTTTGCCCTCGGTCCAACGCATGAGGAAGTCGTAACGGCACTGGCCCGTGACGAAGTGAATTCCTATCGGAAGTTACCATTTACACTCTATCAGATTGGCACCAAATTTAGAGATGAACGGCGTCCAAGATTTGGATTGTTACGGGGTCGGGAATTCATCATGAAGGACGCCTATTCATTTGCTTCTGATTGGGAAGAGCTTGATCGCACGTATCAGGCTATGAATACCGCATATTCGCGCATTCTGGAGCGTTGTGGACTCGAATATATCCGAGTGGAAGCTGATGCAGGCACGATTGGTGGTCAGGGAGAGACTCACGAATTCATGGCTCTCGCCGATGTGGGAGAAGATACAATTGTAACGTGCAAACATTGTGGATATGCCGCGAATCTGGAGAAAGCCGGATATCAAGCTTCTAAATCTGTTGTGAAGGATACGGCAAATGAAGATGCGACTTCTTCCATTTCGGATGATTCCGCCGCGGCTCATATACCTGATGAAAAAGAAACAGTGGACACATTGGTTCGTATTCAAACACCAGGGGTACGTACGATTGCTGAACTAAGTGATTTTATGGGCGAGAATGCTCGGCATATGATCAAAACGCTGCTATATCAAGCCGACGGTCAACTGGTCGCTGCGCTTGTACGCGGGGATCATGAACTGAATGATATCGCACTGAAGCAGGTATTGGGTGCAGAGGAATTGAACCTGGCAGATGAGGCATCGCTTGCGAAACACTCAAATCTGAGGGTAGGGTTCCTGGGTCCTGTTGGACTTGATCTTCCGATTGTAGTGGATGCTGATGTGGCTGCCATGGAAAGCGCCATTACAGGGGCCAATGAAGTGGATGTGCACTATTCGGGTGTACGCCCAGGCAAAGATTTTGCTTTGGACAGAGTTGAACGAATCCGTTTCGCTGCTGAAGGTGACGACTGCCCAACCTGTGGGGAACGACTGCTATTCACAAAAGGCATTGAAGTGGGCCATATCTTCAAGCTGGGAACCAAGTATAGCGATGCGATGGGAGCGTCATTCCTGGATCGCAACGGGCGTCAATGTGCACCTGTCATGGGTTGTTACGGCATTGGGGTATCACGCCTGATGGCTGCTATTGCCGAACAATATGCTGGAGAGGATGGCATCCGATGGCCTGCAGCCATTGCACCTTATCATGTACATCTGATTCCGGTAAGCTGGAAGGATGAGCACCAGCGTGAGCTTACGCTTGAACTGGAACAACAATTGCTGGATGCCGGATACAGTGTGCTGATTGATGATCGGGACGAACGGCCAGGTGTGAAGTTCAAGGATTCCGAATTGATCGGGTTGCCTGTGCAGATCGTCATTGGCAGGGGTGCAGCAGAGAGACAGGTTGAACTGGGATCACATGCGCTTGCAGCGTCCGGTGAAACGAAACGGATTGGCATGACTGCACAAGAGGTTATAAGCTACGTGAAAGAACAGCTATAACATCGTATTTTGCTTAATGTATTAGCTAGTTTCATGGTGCCGGGGAAAGTAGATTGTGTGTGGGGATATATAATAGGCCCGAGTATTATACGGTACATGAGGTTAACTGAAATAAGCCGGATAAAGGCGTGAAAAAGAGGGCTATAGACATACGAATCGGCCACAATATTCTGTATTATCATACGAAATAACTATAGTGATATGATTTGTATTCTATATACAAACGTTTTTCTATTTTGGATCCTTTGGCGAGCAGGTCAGATTCAATTTTATGTGTAAGTACGCAAAGTACGATGGCTAAATCTACAGTTATATATGCGAAGTATCCTTATGAGAGTGGCAATTTGGAGGATATCTTGTATAGTTCATGCCTGTAGTTAAAAATGGAGGTTGCCCTGTAAAGCTGCACCACAGGTTTATTTTTACAACAAAGCTATTCCACGATAGACCGATTACGTAATATTCAGTGTTCCCATAGTTTAAGATCAGATATTGCAAAAGATAACGTTAAAAAGGGTGTCCCATCAGCCAGTGATCTGGCATGAGGGACACCCTTTGTTCATTACATGTGCAATCCACTCTGTTAACGCTGATCTGTAGAAATGATTACGCCTAAAGGTTCTTTTCTGAGCTTAAGATGCCGTAGGCAGCTTCAGTTTTTGACCTGGATAAATCCAGTGCGGATTTTTGATGTTGTTCAGCTTCTGTAGAGCCTGCCAAGTTGTGCCATATTGTTTGGAGATGGAATGTAAGGAATCTCCGGATTTAACAACATGCAGTTTGGCAGGAGCTGGTTTACTCGGAGCCGGCTTGGATGGTTTCTCTGGTTTTGGTGCTTCCGGCTTTGGTGTTTCTGGCTTCGGTGTAGTTGGTGCTGGTGTTTCTGCTATAGGCGCTTCCGGCTTCACTGTAGGCGCTTTGGCTTCCTTGATCCGGCCGTCTGTTTTGATATCTACAGCGCCAAGTTTTTGCATGTATTCGATCAACGCTTCATCCATGGCACCATACATGCCAGAAGTTGTGTATTTCGTAAACATCGTATACTCGTCACCGCCCACAGCCGTGAAATCATTGGTAGCCAGTGTGTACGTTGCTTTTGGATCAAGAGCTTTATCGCCAATCATGACGGAATGCACACGGCTGTCTTTTGCTGCAGAAGAGTCGATGCTGAATGTCATGCCGGATACTTGCGGGAATCCACCGCTTGGTTCCGGGTAAGAGCCTACCCCATTTTCAAGGGCTGCCAGCACATCGGTACCTTTCACTTCAAGGGTCACAACCTGATTACCAAAAGGAAGTACAGTGATGATATCACCTTTGGTTACGATTCCTTTTTCAATGGAAGAACGAATACCGCCACCGTTGGTAAGTGCAATATCCGCTTTGCTCACATCACGAATGGCATCTGCGAGCAGGTCGCCCAGGTTTGTTTCCCCCGCACGGACTTGTTCACGTTTCCCATCCAACAGAATAGCCGTATTGGCTACTTCTTCTTTGAGAATAGGCTCTTGCTCTTTCTGAATGGAGTTCACCAAAGCGGTTACTTTCTCATTCGGCTTGATATCTTTTGCTTCCGTTTCATCGATCAGTGTTGCTTGTTTCTTCGTTACTTTGCCACCGTCTACCCACAGATCGATGACACCTACAAAGTCGGTATATTCTCCAGCGCTGGCGATCAATGTTCCGTTATCGGATACCAGACCATCTTGCAGAACCGTATGGCTATGACCGTCAATGAAAATATCAATTCCAGGAACTTCTTTGACTACTTTGAAACTAGTGTCTGTGCTGGATTTATCTTGCCCAAGATGTGCCAGTACAACAACAACATCTACTTTGCTGCGAATTTCGTTTACCAGAACTTTAGCTTCCGCAGTAGGGTCTGTAATATCAAGACCTTCTACATTTTTGGGATTCGTTTTGTACATCGTTTCCGGTGTAGTCAGCGCAATGATACCGATCTTCACGCCATCTACTTCTTTAATGAGGTAAGGTTCGAAGAGACGTGTTCCGTCTTTTTTCTTCACATTGGCACTAAGCATTGAGAAATTCATCATATCCGCAAGTTCGATGAGGCGCTTAGAACCGTAGTTGAATTCGTGGTTACCAGGTACGATGGCCTGATAGCCCATTTCATTCATGACTTTAACAATACTTTCACCATTAACGAGTGTGGCAAAAGTTGTACCATGCACAGCATCTCCGGCATCAAGCAGGAGCGTGTTTGGATTTTCGCTACGGTATTTGTCCGCAATGCCTGCCACTTTGGCAAAACCCATTGCAGGTGAGGACTCAACCGCGCGTGCGTGTGTGTCATTCGTATGTAGAATGGTAATGTGCTTACCTGTGCCCGGAGTAGTGTCCGTTGCAGCCGCGGCAATACCTACACTGCCAAACAATAAACAGACCGTTAGCAGAAGTGAAACGTAAGTCTTCCAGATTTTCATATGAATCCGAAACCTCCCCAAATCGTAATCTATTAGAGCGTTTACACAGCTCATGTTGTATTTTAACAGACTATTATAAGGAAATCTCGCGATTTGCGTAAAAATAGATAACCTGAAAGTGACATCAGATGCTCGTGGAAGAAAAAGAGAAAACTTTATTGGTTCGGAACATATGTTCTTAAATGGAGTAAAAAAAATGCTGCACTTCATGCGGCAGTCCTGTACGCAAACAAAATTTATCTAGTGATTCATCCGGTTCCGGCGTAACTCCGGACGTTAATAACTGAATGGCAAAACGATTAGCCTGCCTTTCCAGCTTGCCTGGAGCAAAGTAGGAGTGTTCCTCCAGAAAAAAACGGTTAATGCCTTTATGCAATCTGTCATGTCCAAGCTCATGAGCGCACACAAAGCGCTGCCACTCGGGTGGCAAATCATTGTGAATGACAATAAATCTGCGACGGAGCTTACGGAAATACATTCCTTTGGTAGACTTGCCCAGATTGGTAAAACGGATCTGTATTCCAACGGCTCTGGCAATGCTGAAGGGGCAGTTCGTCCGGTGTTTTCGAATCAGCTTTGTTACAATGTCATCCATATCATCTCACCTACTGCTTCATTTTGTTCAGCTTGCAATGCTTCACGGGCGCTCGTCCGGTTCGGTTGTCTTTTTGCGTTTGTTCATCTGTTTGGCTTCCCAGAACAGACCTGTCAGCACATCCTTAATTCGTTTCTTATCCTCATCATCCAAGGGAATACCATCAAACATCAGATCATCTTCGTCTTCCAACATCCTCTTGAAATCCCGTCGATCCTTGTAGGTTGCCCATTCTGGAGCATCCTGAAGCTCGGGGGCTGTACTCACAGCTTCGATGTAGCCCGCCTGTTTCATCATATCCGCATATGGGATCGAGAGGGCATCCGAGATTTTGCGAATGGTTGCCGGTTTGGGAACACCGCGGACACCATTTTCGATGCGTGAAATTTGTGAGTTGCTAATTCCTGCTGCTTCGGCGAGCTGGTTAATGCTAAAGCCCTGTTGCTCGCGCAGTTGTTTCAGATAAGGACCAAAAGCGTGCTCCACAATTCATGCCACTCCTTTGATTCGTACAAGTGTATTACTAATTAATATTGAGAAGACACAGGCATAAGGTATTGCTTGACGTCTGCGGATGCCCCGTTCCGGATACGGATCGTTCTTTCAATCGCTGTTATCCCCAGATTTCCTTTTTTCCCTTTCCTAAAGGGAGAAATCCGGTGATAAAGGCGAACGCTACCGCTTTTTCAGAATCGATTCCGTCTCCTGCACTACTTTCACTCTCTTTGAAGGCCAATATTGCCCTCATCGAATACTAAAGGTACCTTCTCAATATTAAAACTAGAAAATGACTTATACGAGGATCTTTAATTATCAGTACTATACCGTATATATACCATTAGGTAAAGAGATATGAAACAATTATGCCAAAAGGTAAAGGAAACAAGAGCGAAGGTTTTATTTTATAGTCAAAATGACCCAAAATGAAGGTTTACTCCGATCTCCAGAAAGTGGTATCCTCAAATAGAAATACGAACAAAATACGAACAAAATGTAAAGTGGAGATGAGTTGTACGTTCTAAGAAATTGAAATTCCCTGAATCGTGGCTGCTTGACAGTGATTCCAAAAGGCAACAGGGGATACTTTGAAAATGCCGTTACTATTTTAGAGAACTGGATAACCCTAATAAAAGGAGTATTTAGTATTAATCCAAAGAGTGATTCAAATCAGTAATAGATAGAAAAGGTTCTATTTGTCCTAAAGATGAGATGAATATGAGTTTAACTTTTATAGAATGAACTTTAAATTGCGTAGGAACGAAGAGGACAGAAAAAAGCTGGAGAAGCGAAGCTAAAAGCTTTCTGAAAGAAAGCTACCTCGGAAGCATATGCCTCGCCTTTATCACTAGATTTTCACTTTTGATAAATATAATCAGAAAAATCTGGGGATAACAGCGATCGGAAGGTTGTTCTGTCATCGGAGTGATCATACGAAGCTAATAGACTTTCATTCTATAACGAATGTTAAAGGAGGAGAATGAATATGGAATTGATGCTGCCCGAATTGGACCGACGCAAAACGCAGGCCGCTGTCGAAGCTGCGCTGGAAAAATACCGGATTTATAAAACGATTGCTTTTGAAGAACGAGAGGTTATGGTGACAGCAAGTTACGCAGAGCGTTTCCATGGTGCAACGAATGTGACAGGGGATTCGACCGCAAGAACGGCTATTTACAATGTGGATGTGCAACGCGCACGCCAGGCCTACTGCGATACAATTGAATTTGTGGTGTCCCGATTGAGTGAGAAGGAACGTGTGCTCGTTAGCGAACGGTATTTGAAAGATGATGATGTCTTTGATTATAAAGTGTACAACCATGTATTTGATCCGCCTGTCAGCAAGGATACGTATACGAAGATTCGCACCCGTGCTTTCTATAAAATGGCGCTTGCGTTGTCAGACCGCGGTCTGATCAATATGGAGCCTTTGTCTGCATCGCGCAAGGAACGACAGAAGCTGGGCTAAGAACGCGAGGCAAGAAGTTCATCCTTTAATATCCACGGCTGATTGTATACAATAGTTGAACAACAATATGAAGAATCAGTCAAAGGAGAGGAATCCGCATGACGGAACAAGCCGGAATGCAGGAGATGTTTACACTGAAGACGATTGCGGAAACGCTCAATACATCCAATGACCTGAGTCTGATGCTGGATACCGTGGTAGGAAAACTGTTAGAGCTGACGGGATTGACCACGGGCTGGATATTCCAGATCGGCGGTCAGGGAGAACACTCCTGTATTTCTGATTACGGTCTGCCTCCTGCTCTGTTACATAAAGACAAGCAGCCTATGCGGTGTGGGACATGCTGGTGCGTGAACCGTTTCCGGGACGGAAGTTTGGATAATGCCGTCAATATTATAAACTGCAAACGTCTGGAGGACGCAGTTGACCACCAGTGGGGGGACACACAGGATATCACCCATCATGCAACGGTTCCGCTCCGCTCGGGGGAGAAAATGCTGGGACTGCTGAATGTTGCTGCGCCAGGCAAAGAGCATTTTAGTGAGAGTGAGCTGGCACTTTTGCAGGCTGTAGCTTACCAGATTGGCAGTGCAATGGAGCGGATGCGCTTATACAGTGCAGAGCAAAGGCGAGCGGATTTGTATGCCAGACTGGGTGAGTTCAGCAGATCGCTGGGTCTGGCGGTGAACGAGTGCAACAATGCAGACGACATGGCCAAGGCGGTTGTAAAACTGCTCGGGCAGCATTACGACTGGCCTTTTGCTGCGCTGTTATCACAGAAAAACGGGAGCTTTAGGGTACAGGTTGCTCATGCCCATGGCAAGGCCGAGATACCGACACTTTGTGAGTTTTCTCCCGAGGGGGAACGTCATATGCAACGTGTAATTGATTCCCATCGGGCAGTGGTATTGTCGGCGACGGAGATGCAAGAGGTTTCTACACGTTGCAAAACCCGGCTTCCTGTGTCCGTTCTGCCTGTAGGCCTGGCCGCTCCCATACCATTAAGTGCTCCCGGCGAAACGGCAGTACTGGTCATTGGAGTGGGCTCGGTCAATGATTTTCTTCAGGCAGATCGTGAGGTGCTTGATGCGCTCGCTGAACATATAACAGCCTCGTGGGAAAGTCTGAGACTAGTAGACAAACGTCGTGAGCTAACCCGACTGGAGGAACGAAATCGACTTGCCCGGGATTTGCATGATTCGGTGAATCAGATTCTGTTCTCCATGTCTCTGACAGCCAAAGGGGCTGAGAGCATGTTATCCGGGTTGGCACAGCCACATCCGGCAGCCGAGGCGATGAAGGATATTCGTTCTCTGTCGCAGGAAGCACTGAAGGAAATGCGTGCACTGATTATGCAGCTACGTCCGGCGGGGCTGGAGTCTGGTCTGCTCACTGCGTTGCAGGAATATGGTACAGGACAGGGACTACAGGTGGTTGTGTGCCGCACGGGAATGCGATCCTTGCCTCAAAGTATTGAGGAGGGATTGTGGCGTATTGGACAGGAAGCGCTCAATAATGTGCGTAAACATGCGGGAGTTACTGCGGCTGATATCAGTCTACAGCTAAGCGATAATGAAGCGGTATTAACCGTTACGGATGGTGGAAAAGGTAGAGCCAAAAGGGGTGAGGTATTGCCCGCCAGTTCACTTGGTCTGTCCATCATGAGGGAACGGGCACAGTCACTTGGTGGCAGACTGGAATTTGTGAGTTCACCCCGTAAGGGAACATCGGTAACGGTAGTCATTCCACTTCCGTCCGAATCTGTATAAGTCAGGGGGAAGAAGACATGCCAATTACGATTTTACTCGCGGACGATCATGCGATGGTGAGGCGCGGCTTGCACGTATTTTTGTCCACACAGCCAGATATGGAAGTGGTCGGAGAAGCCTCGAACGGACAGGAGGCGCTGCAACAAGCGGAACAGCTGCACCCGGATGTGATGTTAATGGATCTGCACATGCCGGTGCTTGATGGGATCGAAACAGCCCGACGGCTTCGCTCGCTTTTGCCTGGAATACGTATCATTGTGCTGACCTCTTTTTCGGATCAGGATCATGTGGTACCGGCTGTACGCGCAGGAGTGAAGGGGTATCTGCTCAAAGATATTGAGCCGGAGGACCTTGCCGTCGCCATCCGTAATGTGCATGCAGGTCAGGTGGAGCTTCATCCTGCGGCTGCGGGACAATTAATGCATGTCATGGCTTCGTCCGATCTTTCAATGAATGATGAGCATGGGCGTGCCAATCCGCAGACGTACACTCAGCCTCCAGAGCAGGAACGAAATGGACAAGCGAAAGAATCTTCTCAAGCTCCGGATATGCTCACCCGCCGGGAACGAGAGGTACTGGGATTGATCTGCCAAGGATTGAGTAATAAAGAGATTGCAGTACAGTTGGTCATTACGGAGAAAACCGTGAAAACACATGTCAGTCATCTGTTGGATAAATTGGGGCTGGCCGATCGGACACAAGCTGCTCTTCATGCCGTACGAAATGGCTGGGTTGTCTGACCCATTCCGACATATTCTCAGTCTAAAGTCTTAGAAACTCAACCCATAGGTTGAGTTTTTTTGTGCTGTAAGTTAAGTCTATCTGCTGACGAATCCAAGGCCGAAACAAGGTAAGATTGGGGTAAGAGAAGATGGAACCCAGAGATCGAATTTCTACAAGAAATGAAGGAGAGTGACATATATGAATATCATCGTTTTGGCAGGCAGTAACCGGAAAAGTGCAACCAGTACACGTTTGGGAGAATACGCAGTGGAGCTCATTCGTGGTCAGGGACATGAAGCCAGCCTGTTCGACTTGTATCAGACTCCGCTCCCATTCTATGCACCGGATGAGAAACAGAATGAAGATTCAAATCTGGCAGACCTGAATACGCGCATGCTTGCAGCAGATGCTATTATTCTGTCTACGCCAGAGTATCACGGAAGCATCAGTGGTGTGCTCAAAAACGCATTGGATCACCTGAGCCAGGCTCATTTCAGTGGAAAACTGGTGTTATCGATCAGTTCGTCAGGCGGAGCCGTTGGTGTAAGTTCACTTATACAGCTGCAAACCATTGTCCGCAATCTGCATGGCATTAATGCATCCGAGTGGATTTCCATTGGCGGCGCACAGCGGAGACGGTTTGAGGCTACGTTTGATGGATACGAAGAATATGAAGGCAGCCAGGACATTGAAGACCGTGTCCAACGGGTGATTGGTTCGTTTTTGAGCTTGGCCCAGACGTTAACAGCTGCACGGAATCCTTCCTGAACAAGGGATCTCAGAATGATTTGTAAGCGAACAGAGCAGGAGGAAACAGCATGGTTTTTGAAGAAGTAACAATGTACACAGCACGACTGGAAGACATCAAACACTTTTATATCGCTATTCTGGGATTGGAACTGTCGGATGAGTCTGAACATTCATTTACGTTCCAGATTGGATTGACCAAGATGATTTTCATGCGAAGTGAAGCAGATCAGTATCCGTTCTATCACTTCGCCTGGATGATTCCCACGAACCGTTTTCAGGAGGCAAAAGCTTGGGCAGCAGCACGAGTACGTCTGAGTAAGCATGAGGATCAAGATGAAACTTACTTTACGAACTGGGACTCCCATTCTATTTATTTCGAAGACCCGACAGGTAACATCGTTGAGTTGATTGCCCATCATACCGTTCATAATGAGAGTGACAATTCTTTTTCCGCCCAAGATCTATTGCAGGTGTGTGAGGTTGGGCTTGTCTCGGAGGATGTACTTTCTATGGTGGATGAACTTGAGCATTTGGGATTGAAGCGATGGGGCGAGATTAGTGAGACATTTGCTCCTGTGGGCGATGTGAACGGTTTGTTTATTGTCGTAAAGAAGGAACGAATCTGGTATTTCTCTGAGCAAGAAGCCAACATATATCCGCTTGAAGTGTGTATCCGTGAAGTGGGAAGGCTTCGGATTGGTTGAAAATGGGTAAGAAGACAAAACGGTCATATGTGTACTATTTGAATCATCTTATAGAAGTAAGCGATTTATAAATATGTCGATGGCGGTACACGTATCAGAGCTTGCATCGATGAAGGGTGGTGGCATGTTGGATCGACGATTATTGGAAGATGGGTTGGAAATCATGGTTTCCAGTCGAGAACGTACAGGAGATTTGTGGCACGCCCATTATGGGGCGGGAGCCATTGCAGCTTATTTTTGGGTGCGGGAAAATCATCTTACTGCCCTTGCAGCGGGCAGCGTTACGGCTGAAGCGAAAGCGATGCTTCGCCAGCACGGATTGAACGATGACGCGCCTTCCCTGAAAAAAAAGGTTTTACCAAGGGAAGAGGTCGAGGCGCGTATTACGGAAGCACTGGATCGAACCATTGGAGAGCTGCACTGGGTAGGACATCAGGCTATCTACGGCGCCCTCAGTCTGAAAGCGATTCGTGAACTGGATGGATGGGGCACAGAACAAGATGTGCAACGAATGGTTGAACTCATCGATTCCTTTGAACGGACTATACCCGGAAGATCCTGGGTGAACACGACTGTAAAAGAAATTCGCAGCCTAAAGGTCAATGAGGCAGACGGGTTCCCGGATATTGAACGACCGGAGCAACTGTCACGACTGATCCTGGATGAACTTGGCGCCTTTTGTACGATCTATCAGGCGGAAGCGCATCATGATCTGATCGGCCATATGTTGACCTACGGACACGCGCTTAACATATTATATGAACTGGATTATCCGGCATTGTTCCATAAAGGCATTCCTCCATTTCTAACAATGGTGAAAGCGCTGCGGCTGAGCCGGGATGTGGATATTGAACAGGAGATGCCAACGCTTCAGTCTCCAGTGGACCAACTGCCATTGATTCGTGCGAAGCGTTCTGTGGCATTGCCACATGAGCTGGAATACTGGCTCACCGACAGACGTTCCCGTGACTGGAACGGAGGTCATGTGTTCAAATTTCCATTCAGCTTCTATCATCATGCCAGAAACGGAAACTCAGTTCCGGAAAGCTGGGAAAATTTTCGCTATATCATCGCGTGAGATAAAACTTACATTTAAGAAGGGGTGTCCGATCAGTCATGAGTTTGACGGGGACACCCTTTTTAGCTTTATTCCGGCCTAACGAATCGTGGGCACTCTATTCGCTCCAATATCAACAGTTTTATCATCCGTCTTATAAGGTGTGGTTGGTTCGATAGCGCTTTGAGCTTAATCGAAAAACCAATTTCGGGATAGCTTCCATCTTTTTAACGGGGCCAAATTTCAAGAATAAACAGGATTAGCATGACTCTGGATACCAGCATGTATGGTGATTTTCGAATGGGCTGACGTGCTGTCCATATTCCCCAGGAACTCATAAGGGCGATACTCCCCCAGAATATCCATAAGGGAATGCCATCGGGCGTCAAAGGAAAGGACAGCGTGGGCAGTGCACTAGTGCCAGCTCCAAGAAGAACTACGGTCATATAGACGAGCACAAGGAAAAGCAGCTCAAAGAGCAGGGTTTGCAACCAGAAATAATAGATGTTGAACACTCGAAGCAGGATAACGGCGATCAGGATAAACAGAATACCAACGGATAAGAATGTAGCCGCGGTCCATCCAATGAGTGATGTAGTTACAGCATCTGTTTCCTGATATAAGATGTACATCGTCAACGCATACATAGCGGGGCCCGCCATATAACTGGTGACAGCGATCCACAGATAGAAGAAATGCCTTTTTTTCATGGTCATATCCATCCTTTATCGTACATAGGATTTGAAAAGCTGCTTATGTCATATAAACGTCAACAGGAATGGATTCGTTGGGTTATCCGGCAGAAGTTTCTGCAAGAAACCGACATTTAACCACCGTGATGGCGTCGGCATATAGACTTTATCCGTACGGATTACCGTCAGCGTACACGGGAAAAGGAAGTAAGATTGTATTATCGGATCAGTAGCAAGGGACACATCCTGATAGCACATACGCTAATGTTCAGACCGGCCAGAGGGCCGGTTTTTTAATGCGGTGATTGCTCACCTGCTCTGATCGGGTACTAAAGAAAGAATGCATATATATTGAACAGGAGGCTACATGATATGAAAAAAGTATTGTATGTTCCATTGGATGATCGCCCGGCTAACCTGGATGACGTCGTTGTACAAGGAAAAGCAGCCGGACTCCATATCGTTACACCGAACCTGGGTGACATTCAAAACCGTCTCGATTCCGAGAAAACGGTAGAAGGCACAACGCTCATTGGAACGTCTACGCCTACGTATGGCAAACCGTCCAATATTCACACTTTTATTCTGAAGCATGCTTCCAAAGTTGATGGATTCATCATCTCATCCGATATGCTGGCCTACGGTGGTCTGATTGGCAGCCGTCAGCTTCGTGAAGATGGAGGAGGCACATATCCGGAGTACGATGAGGAAACGACTCGTCTGCTCGATGTGATTAAAGTGATTAAAAAGAAATATCCACGCAAACCGGTGTATGTCATGGATACCGTCATGCGGCTTGCTACCACTTCCTTTGCAGATGGTCTTGCTTTGGATGCATACAACGAGTCCCGTGCACTGATGCAGCAGCCACGTCAGACATTTACGGCCTTCGAGGATATTGTGAACGGGTATAACCTTTCTCCCGAGGCCACGGAATATGGGGAAACGACTTATTTTAATAAAGAACAGTACTACAAAACCAGACAGCATAAATTCAAATCAAACCTCTATATTCTGGATCAGCTCGCTCGCCAAGGATATATTGACTTTCTTGCTGTAGGTGTCGACGATGCCAATACACGAGGCGTTCAGATTAATGAAATTAAATATGTGGAAGCACGGATTAACGAATGGTTGGGTGGCACAGAGGGACAGAATCCCGAACGGGCGATCATCCTTCCAGATGCCGACGGTCTTGGTCACGCTTTGGTAGCACGGATGGCGAACCAATTGCTTCGATGCGGAGCGAAGACACGTTATGCAGTTAAATATTTCGGGCCTCATGGTTCCACGATTATCAATGCTTACGAATATATGAATCTGCACGAGAATGTGGTGCGTCATGTGGATATTGTAGGTGGCGTGGTTGTAGCGGATTCGGCTTATCCTGAACCGCAGGCAACGACGGGTGCGGGTGCTGAAGTGGAAAGTGAAACCACTGGCACTGCTTCTGCAAATGAAGCTGCCTCGTTTGACATGGCGTCTGAGCTGAATCGCATGACGAACCGTCATCCAGGGAAAGCAGGGAACAAGCCGGACTTCGATATTGAGATTATTGCCATTACGGCTCTGGATCAGGTGCAGGCTGCCGTGGAGCAATTGACGAGCAATAGTGAGCAAGGTTTGCCTTCGGTGTTAATTGATTTTGTTGGAAAAGGACCGGCGAATGTCGATGTAGCCGAAGCCTTGCTGAACAGTCCGTATACTGGACGGGTTCTGGGGTACAGTGCCTGGAATACACCGGGCAACAAAATTGGTATATCCGTAGGTATGGGGCAGTCTCGATATGCTTTTGTCACAACGGAAACACATCCTCATGCTCTTCGAGATGCCATGAATGCACATGGGTCATTGCTGTTCAAACGCTTTCTGAAAGATTACTACTATAAAGCTGTGGCAATTGCAGATATCCGGACATATTCCAGAGCCCATGCGCTCTATACCAATGTGGCAACCCTTTCGGATCAAAACATGACACTCTTCAACTCCGAGGAGGACTATGCTCAGCTGCAAACTATACTCAGGGATCTGATGCAGACCTACACCACAGCGCTGGCGAACAAAACGGCTTTTGCCTACGGAAACGTAGCGATCAAGCAGATCTGTAATGGCGAAGCATTTTATGCGGGGTATAGTAGTGCAATGCTGGAATATACAAATCCCGATTTCATCTGGGGACGTGCATTTGAGATTACATTAAATCCGCAGGTTACGCTGAACTAAGGTGTTAATGGCATGAGAAGTGATGGTATGCGGCTGCCGCGCACGGATTCGTCTTTTTTCCACCCGAACGCCCTCCTTAATCGCACCGAAGTCGTCCGAATCACCATCCGCGCTAGGGATGAAAGGGTATAAGATTGTATTATCGGATCAATAGCAAAGGACACACACCGAAAGCACATACGCTAATGTATAGACCGGCCCTAGAGGCCGGTCTTTTTGATGCGGTGAATGGTGTCCTGCTTTGGTTCCGATGAAGAACTGCGAGTACTGAGATGTACTTGTGATGAATGCCTTTTTCCATGATCTGCGGGTTAAAGGGGGAGATCTTTGCTGCTGCATTGTTGCTGCACAATGTGGGCAGAAGTCAAACGTGCAGCTAAAGGGGGCGAAATGAATGTGTCTATGAGTAGTGAGGTGAACAACACGGCAAGTACGGGCAAAATGAGTACCGTCATCAGACAAACGCTGAAGCAAAAACTTGTGGCACTTGTTCCGGCATGGGACGGTCGAGTACGAGATGTGCCTGCACAGGGGGAAGTGTTAACCGGGCCAAGCGCGGTAGTTACTTTTGCTGAAGAGGTTCCAAAGTCTGCTTGGGCAGGATATCGACGGGTCATTAAAATTTCACCATATGCACGCCCCGAAGATGGAGGCGCAGAGCAAGTGGAAGCCTGGTCGGCGGTGCTGATCGAAGGATTGCATCAGGTGCGGCTGGAAGATGAGGAAGGCGGGGCGTTTACCTGCATTTATCTGGGTTCCTCGGACTGCGATCGGGTGGATGCCGGGTCTGGAATGGTTACACGCAGCCTGCGGTTTGGTGTGTATATTCCCGAGGACGATGCGGAAGTTACGGCTGAAACCGAGGACTCATGGCTGGCTGCGCTTCAAGGCTGGACACGATCTCAGCTCGGACAGGATTGGTCGGTATATGGGGATGTCTGGCCCGGAGGATATGATATGCCGTCTGTGTTATGGCGATTGGCCGGATGCAGCACAACTGTGGCGGGGACTTCGGCGTTGGAGGTTCGACAGCAGTGGGTTGGGCATGTGCTTACGGATAATCCGGTGTTAACACGTCATACCGTTACTCGGTTAGTCGAGCAACTTGCGATTCAAGCTCGCATTGCGATAACCAAAGCGGGGAACGAAGATCACTCACGTAACACGCGATATATCACAGTGGATGAAGTTTCAGCAGATTTGCAGGCAGATGCCTATCTGAACGGACAGATTCGTCTGACGCTACAGCAGCGGATTCGCCGTCCGGGTACGAATGCACCCTTGATTCGAGAGATTCACCATAGCAAGGGGATCGAGTAAACGTTAGTCGAGAGGAACTGAGCATGGGTTCCAGATGATAGCTTCATAATCATAGGTTCAAGATCATAGCTTCAAGAAATCGATAGTCAAACAATGAGGTGAGATGGCGATGGCAAGCTCCATTAAAAAAAGCAAACAGGCTGCCCCGCAATACACGCGGGCTGAGCTGATGAATCATGCAGAAGCCCTCTTTGCCGTTAAGGCAGAGGTGCTGTATGGTGCGCTGTACGAAGCAGCGCAGCAGACGTTTTCCATTGAAGAAACGCAGGAACGAATTAATCAATTTATGAAAGCGAAGGTGAACGGATAATGGCAGGTGGAACATGGGAGCAAACGAATCGTCCGGTACTTCCGGGCTTGTATATGAATTTTCAGGCGGCAGCATCGTCGGCCATTCAGGCAGGGAATCGTGGAACGGTCGTCGTTCCAATCAAGGCCAACTGGGGTCCGGTAGGAACTTTTGTTGAGATCGGTAGCGAAGCGGCAATCGAACGTACTTTCTCGGCACATGCCTTGGATAGCGGAACAGCCTATACTTCCTTGAAGCTCGCTCTGCTGGGAGGGCCGAAGAAGCTGCTTGCTTACCGGGTTGCCGGAGCAAAGGCGAAAGTGGCGAGCCTTCTTTTGAAAGACAGCAGTGATGCAAACGTTCTACAACTGGATGCTAAGTATCCGGGTGACCGTGCAAACGGATTCTATGTCACAATCCAGCTGGGTGTGATTGATAATACGAAGCATGAAGTACGCTTGTTTGAAGGCAATCGCATGTTGTATGCCCTGTTGACTGCGGATATTTCGGCAGCGTCGCTGGCAAAAGAGATCAACGCGGATGAAAGCAATATCTGGGTAAATGCTCAGGCGATTGGCGAGGGTACAGGTCTGGTTGCAACCATTGCAGGGGCTGCATTCAAAGGCGGTGTAAGTGGCAACGATGAGTTGACGAATGCAGAGTACATTGCTGTGCAGGGTGCGTTGGAAGGGGAGCAATTCGACGTATTGGCTTTGGATCATGCGGCGGATGCACCTATGCTCGCGAGCTTTGCAGCTTGGGTGAAACGTGTGCGCAGCGAAGGTAAGCCGGTCATGGCTGTATTTGGCGGTTCAACGGCAGACGATACTTCCTCAACAGCTGCACAGAAGGCAGCCGCTCGTTCTTTGACCTTGAACCACGAGGGCGTGATTAATGTCGGTACGGGTGTGCGATTGGGAGATGCATTCTACAGTTCAGCGGAAACATCTGCGTATGTCGCAGGTCTGATCGCCGGACAACGTCTGAATGAATCCACAACGTATGCACCGACTCCATTCGATGACGTGACTCGCCGCTGGACCCGTGCAGAACAGGAGCAGGCAGTACAGAATGGTGTGTTTATTTTCTTCCACGATGGACGTCAGGTGAAAGCACTTCGCGGTGTGAATACACTCGTAACACCTGCTGCTGGACAGAACAATGCGTGGAAAAAGATCCGTTCCATTCGTGTGATGGATACGATCAACACAGATCTGCAGCGTTCCGCGGAAGACACGTATATCGGTAAAGTAAATAACACCGAAGAAGGTCGCCAAGCGCTCATCGGTGCGATGAAGGCTTATCTGGAGCAGCTTGCCCAGAGCAATGTCATTGAGGCCGAAGGCTATGATGTCATTCTCGACCCAGCTTATTATGGTCCTGCACCGGTTCTGAAACCGGAGGCGGATCAGGTATTCCTGCAATGGAATGTGAAGTTGACCGATGTGATGGAGCAGTTGTTTGGTACGTTTTACGTGCAATAAGTCGTGTGGAAGGTAAGAGCGGTTTTAAAAGAATAATACAATAGTTTGAACTGATGGTTTACACGATATTTTTTAATTTCAAGGAGGAATTGTCATGTTGGATGCATCAAGAGTAATTCTCGGTACCCATGGTCAGCTGCATATCGATGGTGTGTGGCAGACGAATATTAATAAGCTGGAGGCCAGCGTTGAAATTGAGAAGCGTGAGCTGAATCTGGTCGGTAACGACTGGAAAGTGCACAAAAATGGTGCGAAAAAAGGAACAGGCACGATGACAGGTTACAAAGTCACATCTGACATGATCATGCGCGGCTTCACCAAATTTGAGATTATCTCGAAAGTGGATGACCCGGAATCATATGGACATGAGAGCGTTCTGCTCAAGGGCTGCATGGTGGACAAAATCCAGTTGGCCAACTGGACAGCGGGTGAGGAAGTCCCGGAGGAAACGGGCTTTACGTTTGAAGGATTCGATCTGTTGAATCCGATTGTGGCGAACTAAGGTTGAAATGACTTTGGGATGACCTCGTAAGATAGCTTGTTTAATCAAGCGTGAGTACAAATCAGACTTAACAAGAGAGGGACACACACGCAGGCTGAGAGCATCTCGGTCTATTTGTTGTCCCTAATTGTTGAGATAGTTAAACCCAATTGCGAAATAAAAAGGAGATCACGCCCCATGAGTATGAATGAGAATATGTCAGAAGAACAAATTTTGGATCAGTTGTTTGAAGCAGCAGAACGTTTGCCGGAAGAGAATGTACGGATTCAGCGTCTGGATTTGCTCCTTACCCTGCGTGGACTAACGTCTTCCAAAGTGGACCAGATTCGTGAGCGCTGTACGATTCGAAAAACGACCAAAGGCCGCACCGAGGAAAAGGTGGATACCGAAACGTTTAACGCGCTGCTGATTTCTGAAGCAACGGTGAAGTTGAAAGTCCGCAGCCTGGAACTGTCCGGCTGGGGAGACACTCGCATTACCGGCCGCATGAAGCTATCCGGTGGCGAACAGGCGGTTCGCCGTATGCTGCTGGCGGGTGAACTGGATGCAGTAGGCGATAAAGTGCTAGAGCTGTCCGGCTTCGGTGTGGAGATTGAAGACCTAAAAAACTGATTCACTCCGGCGGGATGACCACGTTCCTGTATCACATGTGGGTCCGGCATCATCTCCGGCCCGGAGAGTTCTGGTCTTTGCCACGAGGGGAGCGTTCGTTGTTGCTTGCTTTTTCGGAAGAGGAAATGGCAGCGATCACCTCGCAAATGAATCGATAATTAGAATGGGCAGGAGGTGAAAGAAATGGCAGAAATGATTGTAGGTTTGTCCAAATCCAATGCGGAAATGAAAACAACCATTCGTTACTTGGATCAGATCCAGCGTTCGACCGAACGTCTGGGCAGAGTTCGTTACCAGAGCTTGATCAAGGTGAACAATGAGCTGAGAACGACCGGACGCAGGCTCGAAAGCATCTATAGCACGGCTGTTCGGTTGAGCAGGCTACGGATCACGCCGAAGATTGGGTTGATCGATAATCTGAGTCCGGCATTGGATCGGGCATTGGCGAAACTGAACAGCTTCAGGAACCAGATGGTTAAGGCTTCGGGTACGGTGTCGGTAGAGGTTCGACAGAAGGTTGAAGTGGCGATGGGCAAGATGAATCCGGCGAGCGGGCCTTCGTTGGCAGTGAACATAGGGAGCAATAATAATACGGTGAAAAATGTGGCGAAGGAAGAAGACCCCAAAAGTTGGTGGGATAAATGGATTTTTGACCCTGCGGAAAAGGTTAACAGCTTGTTTGATGTATTTAATAATTTTTCGGGAATATTGGATAAATTCAAAAAGAAAAAAGATGAAAGCCCTGCATCAGATCCGACGAGAAGTCCTGCATCCAAATGCTGCTGCTGCACAGGTGGAAAGATGGGTAAAAACCGCAGAGTCCGTTCACCCAATGCGGATGGTGGTAGAGGCCCAGATCGTGGAAGAAGAAGTTACCGAAGTGGCAGAAGATCAGGCAACGGACCGAATCCAGGACCAAGACCGTTACCGAGACCACCTGTACCTGATCCACCTAATCCTCCACCCGATCGCAACCGTAGAAGGGGAGGAGGAAGAAGAATTAGAGGCGCGGGCGGCCTAGGGTTTGCAGACTCTGGTGTACTCGGATCTTTAACCGACATGTTGGCTGGTAACGGATTGATGGATAATTTAAGTGGAGGCTTCGCCAAAGGAGCAAAAAGATTGCTCGGACCGATTAGCATGCTTGCTGATGTGGCGAACGTTGCAACTGCACCACCCGAAGAACGGGGGCGAGCGGTTGGTTCCATGATTGGCGGCACAGCAGGTACAGCGATTGGCAGCGCTATCGGTAGCGTTCTTCTACCTGGCATCGGAACATGGGTAGGCGGTGCAGTTGGCGGTTGGGTTGGCAGTGAGGCAGGGGGCTGGATTGGAGACAAAGCGAAGGATATTGGAAACTTTATGTCTAGCGCTACCGAGGGTGTAGGTGATGCATTGTCGGGTGCAGCCGATTATGTCTCTGAGAAAACAAAAAATATCACCGATGGCATATCCAGTTTCTTCGGTTTTGGCTCCAAGAAAGAGGAAGAAACGCCTGTCGCATCGGTATCCACAGTTCCGGTAGCTCAGGCAACAACGGTTACTTCACCGTCTCCAGTACCAACAGGCCCGATGATGCCACCCCCATATATTCCACAGGCACTGACTATGACGAGTCCAGAAGCTTTTATGAATAGTAGGGGCGTTCAGCCTACGTCTGCTGCATTCATGGGGACTAGCGTCGTGCAGACCCAAGCGATGGCTCTGGATAAAGGAGTGCAAACCACTGTGAATGCCAACGGCAAATCGTCCACGATGACCGTACAAATTTCCGAAGAGCAGATGAGCAGTTTGTCCGGTTACCTCAAGGATTTCAAAACCGAGACAACTAATCAAATTGCCGTCAACGTGCCTCCGGGGGCTGTGCAGGTGACTGTTCGTGAAAATGCGATTGATTACGAGGGGCTGTCACATCAAGTTGGACAACGAATTGTAGGAGAGGTACGCCGTGCGATGGAAAACCGCAAAACCATTATGGCCTAAGCAGAAAGGAGGCCTGTTATGACTGTATTTGAGGATAACGTCGAAGGTATCAAAATGGAATTTACCCTGATTGATGGGAAAACGAAGTTCCAATTTCCGGTGAAGCCAGAAGAGCTTACGATTTCCCGTTCCAAAGGGTATGAAACGATTAATATGCTGGAGCATGGCGAGTTTGATTTTGCACAAGAAGAGAAGGTGAAGGAGATCACCTTCTCTTCTTTTTTTCCCAAAGAATACGATGCGTCCTATTGCATGTACGAAAAAGATTTTCCAGATCCGCGGGTAGCGATGAATATGCTGAATACGTTTCTGATATCGAAAAAGCCGCTGCGTTTTATCATTACCAACACAGGGGTGAACGTGCCGGTGTATCTGATCTCGCACAATTCGACCTTCCGGGGCGGAGAGAGTGGGGACATATATTTTGACATTACCCTGCGTACTTGGCGGGATTCCAAAGTGGAGAAGGTTGGGGCTGCTAAATCTTCAAGCAAGTCGGGTTCACGTACCGATCTGAAAAAAAACAGCAAGACCTACACCGTCAAATCTGGTGATTCCCTGTCCAAAATAGCAAAGCTTGAGCTTGGGAACAGTTCCAAATGGAACGAAATCTACAAGCTCAATACAAAAACGATCGGCAGTGATCCAAACCGGATCAGGCCGGGGCAAAAGCTGGTGATGCCATGACCTACAAGGTCATTGTCGAAGGCAAATATGACGTCACCAAGCTGGTGGAGACAATTACGCTGAAGGACTCGCTGGACCAGATTGCGTATCAGGCCAACATCCGGCTGGCGGTGTCTGCTTCGTCCGGGTTGCCTGCGATATCACCGGGTATGACGGTGCGGATTAGCGGGGTTCCTTTTGGCGAGAAATCAATGGTTCACTTGCTGCATCCTGCCGTCATCTGGGAGGCGGAAAGCTCGAACAGCGGCACCAAGCGGCTGTCCCTTACCGTCTACGACCGGATGATTTATTTGGAAAAATCGGAGGACGAGTTCCTGTTGCCGAAGGACCAGACTGCCACGCAGCGGCTCAAAACGTACGCCAAGGAATGGAAAATTCCATATGCCGAGCTACCGGATACCAAAACAAAGCTGGGTAAAGCGGTGTATCGTTCGCAGACGATTTTTTCGATGATGTTTGCCGATCTGAAGGAAACGGCGAAGTCTGGCGGGGACATGTATCATCCGCGGATGACACCCGGCGGGTTGCAGCTCTTCAAAGTAGGCAGTAATACGAAGGTACACGCGCTGGACCGGCTGATCGACCTAACACAGATGCGAACGCTCGAAGGCGCGGTTACGAAAGTTAAAGTGATGGCGGCCTCGGAGTCCACAAGTGGCAAAGAGGTTCCTTCCAAGGTGCTGGCGATGGAGCAGGATGGTGTAGCTGAGTTGGGCACGCTGCAAAAGCTGATCGAGGACGATCAGGTGAAAACGCCGACTGCTGCCAAAAAGCTGGCGAAAAGCCGTCTGACAGGCATTCAGGAGACGTTTACGATATCCGCACCGGATGTGAATACAATTCGCGCCGGGGATGCAGTGCTGCTGAAAGGGCTGAAGCTGATCGTCATGTCGGTTAGCCGTGATCTGTCTGCCGGGCCTGGAACAATGACGCTGGAATTGGGCACAGCCGAGATGGTGAAAAGGAGGTATTACCTTGAATAAAGATGATCCGTATGGGCATTTTGCCGACGTCATGCGGGGCGCGATGAGTACTCATACCCGTCAGGCCGTGAGCGGCATGGGTGCGGTGCTGGGTACGATGACCTCGTCCGGCGTGAAGCTGGATGATTTCAAGCACGAAGTGCAGGATTATCTCGTGGCCGAGCTGCCGGGCACGCTGGGTCTGCCGGAGCGCGAGGTTGCTGGCGCGATCTCTGGTATACCTGACGTGGCAAACGGCGGAACGACGGGCGCGGGACGGTTTCTTTTGCCAAAAGGGGAAGTGGAAGAAGCGGTATTGTCTCTGGGAAAAGGATTGAAAGCTGGCGATCGCGTACTGGCGATGCGGGTGAATGGCGGTAACGACATCGTGGTGCTGTGTAAGGTGGTGAGTGCAAATGCCTAGTTTGTTTCCAGAAACGGGTGTGATCTGGGGAGATGAGGAGAACCTGTCGGGGGCGGCTTCGGAAGAGGTGCGCTTTGGACGGAGCTGGCGATTCGATTATGATGCAGGGGATTTTGTACTGACTCCCAGTGGTAAAGTGGCTGCGGCGGGGGCGCATGAAGCCTGGGTGCAATGGTGCATCAAGGCGGTGAAGACGCCGCGGTACAGATATGTGATTTATTCCCGGAACTATGGATCTGAGCTGGAAGATCTGGTAGGTCGGGGCGACAGTCGCGGTTTGATGGAAAGTGAGATTGCCCGGATGGTGACAGAGACGCTGCTGGCTGATCCGCGGACGGATTCGGTGGACCAGTTTACGTTCGATTGGAATCGGGAGCAGGGCATGTTCTCATGCCGGGTGGCGAGTGTGCAGGAAGAGATGTTTATTCTGGAAAGTGAGGTGATCTGACGGGATGGCTGAGATTCCGCGTTATTTGGAGGACCAGACGGAGGAACAGATTATGCAGCGTATGCTGGATCGTCTGCCCGCGGATCTGGACAAGTCGGAAGGGTCTTTTCTGTGGGATGCGGAGGCTCCGATTGCGTTTATGCTGTCTGAGGCGGCGCTTTGGGCGCAGGAGTTGCTGCGGCGCGGGTTTGCAAGTACGGCGGCGAGCAGTGATCCGAATTTCCGTTCGGAAGAGCTGGATTTGCGGGCGGGTGAGCATGGGCTTACGCGGCGTGCGGCGGTGGTGGCACAAGGTACGGTTAGATTCGCAGGTACGCCGGGCAAGGTGATTCCTGCGGATACGGTTGTGGCTACTTTGGCGGATGAAATCTCCGGTGAGGCTTCGCTCGAATACGAGACGGTGGCCCGTGTGGAGCTGGATGTAGATGGGCTAGGTAGTGTTGGCGTGCGAGCGCTCGTTGCCGGAAAAGAAAGCAATGTGCCAGCGGGTACGGTGACAGTGCTGTCTACACCTGTGAGTGGCGTGAACTCTGTCACCAACGTTGAGGTGATCAAGGGCGGTGCAGATATTGAGGCCGATACGGCGCTGCTGGAACGCTTTTATGCCAAAGTCCGCAACCAGGGAACGAGCGGCAACAAGGCACAGTATGTGCAGTGGGCCAGTGAAGTACCCGGCGTTGGGGCAACACGTGTCATACCGTTATGGAAGGGGCCAGGCACGGTGGGATTGTACCTGCTGGATACGGACAAGCGTGCGGCGGGAACCGACTTGGTAGCAGCAGTGCAGAAGTACGTGGACCCGACGCAGGATGGACAGGGTGAAGGCGTTGCTCCGGCTGGCCCTGTGGTGTCCGTGATGCCAGCAGAGGAAGTGCCGATGAACATACAGGTGAAGCTGACGCTGGCAAGTGATGCGACCCTGGCAGATGTACGGGCATTGATCGAACGCGGGGTGACCGCGTATTTGAAGCAGCTCGCTTATGCAGATCCGCTTGTACGCTACACCCGGATTGCCGCGATCCTGCTGGACATTCCGCCCATTATCGACTATTCAGAGCTGACCGTGAACGGTGTGAGCGACCAGAATATCGAGATTGCAGCGAGTCAGGTGGCCGTGCTGGGGACGGTGGATGTACATGAGTAGTATTGGGCAGATGGTGGATGAGAATGCAATTCGTGAATCCGGAGACCGAGCAAGTCTGGGTGAAGCTACAAGCGTCGAAGTGAAAGGAAGGGAGGGTGCAGGACATGAGTGCTCCTTCTGTTGTACATGTTGGACTAATGAGTGAGAAAGGGCGGGAGTTGTTCTCCTATTTGCCGAGTTATTATGAGACTTCTCGCGTCATGCAGGCCGATATGCAGTCCAAAGGAACCGAGATGGATTGGCTGTATCAGGCGCTGGATGAGACATTGGATCAGTTCTTTGTCCGTACGGCGACATGGGGCCTCGACTTCTGGGAGCAGGAGCTTGGCATTGAGACGGATCGTCTCAAACCTGTAGACCAGCGGCGTGCGGTGGTCGAATCGAAGCTGCGCGGTGCCGGGAAATTTTCCGGTAGGCTGGTGGCGAACGTGGCTGAGGCGTATGCCGGGGGCAAGGTGGATGTGACATTTCAGTCGGAAGCGTGGAATTTTACGGTGAGTTTTGTGGATACGCTGGGCATCCCGCCTAATATTGATGATCTCAAACGTGCAATAGATGAACTGAAACCGGCTCACATGGCTGTGGAGTATGAGTATCGCTATCTGGTATGGGACGATTTAGATAAGAAACAGAAAACTTGGGACGAACTGGACGCTGCGTCCTTGACGTGGAATGAACTGGAGGTGTGGGCGTAATGCCACAAGAAACGGATCGATTGAAATTACCTCTTCCTTTGGGGAATGAGACCGTAAACCGGGAGAGTATTAATGGGATTTTTGAAAAGATTGATGCAGGTGTCGCGACACAGGCAGATTTGGATGCGCTTCGTGAAGCAGTGAGTAAGATGGACATTCCTGATGCGTCATTGACGCAGAAAGGGAAGGTGCAGTTGTCGAGCAAGACGGATGGGACTTCTGAGACGATGGCGGCGACGGAGAAGGCGGTTAGTGATGCGAGGGTGACGGCTATCAGTGCAGCGTCTACGGACGCAACAATAAAAGCCAAATCCTATGTTGATGCAAAATCGTGGCAGAAGCACAAGCTTACTCAAGATAGCGGTATTTCTATAAATGCGAGTAACGGTAATGCAAACCTACTGGTAACAAATGGTGATTATGTAGGCGAAAACATTGCTAATACTCCTAGAGCTGCGACTGGTGAATGGTGGTACATCCGAGTTTCCGCAATGGCGGCAGGTGTGTGGGTTAAGCAAGAGGCGATTAACCTTTTTACAAACACCTATCAAATGCGGACTGGTTCGGATGCAGGAGGCGGCGTTTTATCTTGGGGGCCGTGGACTGCTGACGTTTTTCAATCTGGCGTTGATGCTAAGAACGGCATAGTGGGTGCCATTAACGCCAAGGGTGGAAGTGCATCCACAAATGACACATGGGCGCAGTTGTCGGCTAAGGTGCAGGCGATACAGACAGGCTTGTCATTGATGACAGGAAAAGTGTCTGCAGCGGGGGGGAGGATTGACATCCCGGGATATAGACCGCAGGTATTTATACTTCACTCGATTGAATCTCGTAATTCTCAACTGTGGTACGACTCATTCCAAAACCGGACTACAGCTTGGATTTATTCTTTCGGCCCTTTAGTCGCATTTCGGTACCCAGAAACGAATAATACAAAACTTCTTGATGGTAGAGGAAATGTTACTTTTTCAAATTATAGTATGTTTACAGGTGCAGGATTTAGGACTTTAGCTTTCGGTGACGGTTATGTGGAATTCGCAACTACATCTTCAGGTGATGGATATATTTCTCAAGAGCAAACGGAGTACACGATACTGGCTATACCTGTCTAAAATAATTATCAAGGGATATGTTTTGGGGCTAAAGTTTATTCCTAGCAATAACAGGCTAATTTAACATCCAAGATTTAATGTTCAATACTAACGGATTTTTTACAGAAATGACGAAATTTAAGCATGCCTACCATGCGGTGCTGCCCGTATTTTTACCGCAGAGTATATGCCTTTATTTAAACTATTGTTGTTTGGATTATGGGCCATCAAACCATTTGAATACGCCAATAAGGGGATCTATACCACTGGTCGAGTAACAAGACGAATTAAGCCGAAGCGTTCTAAAAAGGAGGTGAACCATGACCACAAACCAACTTACCAAAACCATCGCAAACACGCTCACACAGCATTTCCCTGACATCCCGGTCCACCCAGCAAATGGGGGCATCACACCTGCTCCAGACGGCCAAGGACTCACATATCGCCTGCTGTCTGCAAAACTCACCCGAGAGCGCAGTGATCGCTTCGTGCAGTTCCATACCTTCGAAATTCGCTGGCTCGATGCAAGCAACATTCCAGACACCTTACCGGACAGGCTCTTCGAAGCGCTGGAGACCATTGAAGTAGAAGGGACGCCGTATCGTGCTACCGAATTGCGATGGAAAACATGGGGGCAGATACCCAAGCTGCTGGTGTATTACACGATGCGAACCACCAAGGTGTCGGAGTCCCCCGCCACCATGCAACAACTGGAGCAGCTGCCAACTGCACTTAAAGCCCGCTAACGGATAACTAACTAAATAAAGGGGATTTACATGAAAGGAATAGGAGGCGCATTGGCAATGTTTACGAAAAAGGAACTGGACCCTAAAAACCCGGAAACCAAACAGAAAAACAACCAGAAAACCAACTCGAAATATAGCAAAGCACAGTTCGCCGAATCCCGGCAATTGAGCCGGATGGAGAAAGATATTTTGGCAGCGGTACTACTGGAACAACAGACGTACACAATAGAAGAAGCGCAGCAACATATCCAACAATTTATGAATGAGGAGGCACAATAATGGCTGGAGGAACATGGACAACACAAAACAAGGTACGCCCCGGCGTATATATGAATTTTGCATCAGAGGGCGCTTTGCCGGGTACGGTAGGGGAGCGTGGAACGGTAGCTTTGGCACTTCCATTGTCATGGGGGCAAGCGGGCACGATCCTGACTGTACAAGCAGGTGAAGATGTACAAGCCAAATTGGGCTATGATTGGACAGCACCTCAACTGCTGCTTATTCGTGAGGCATTGAAACGGGCGCAAACTGTGCTTCTGTATCGTTTGAATGCAGGTACAAAAGCCAAGGCAACACTGGATAAACTGACGGTAACTGCTCAACATGGCGGCGTGCGCGGTAATGATCTGGCACTTGTAATCTCCGCTAATATCAATGACGCGGACAAATTCGATGTCTCCACTTTGCTTGCGGGTAAAGAAGTGGACAAACAAACCGCGTCTACCATCGAGGAGCTGGAAGCTAACGCATACGTTACATTCACAGGTACAGGTGCCCTCACAACTACAGCTGCACTTCCATTAACCGATGGACTGGATGGTACAGCAACCAACCAGGAACATGCCGATTTCCTGACCAAACTGGAAGTGCTGGATTTTAATACAGTCGGTCTGATCTCGGACGATGCCACATTGAAATCGGTATACACTGCGTACATCAAGCGTTTGCGCGACACCGAGGGCAAGAAGGTGCAACTGGTGCTGGCAGATTATCCGACTGCGGATCATGAAGGCGTGATTAGTGTCAAAAATGGTGTTGTACTCGCAGACGGTACTGTTCTGACTCCGAAACAAACGGTAGCGTGGACAGCCGGAGCCACAGCGGGGGCTAATCTGAATGAATCCCTGACATTCCGCGCCTATGACGATGCCGTGGATGTGAACGGACGATTGACGCATACCGAGACAGAAGCGGCACTGCGGAATGGTGAATTTGTCTTTACGGCGAGTAGCAACCGCGCGGTGGTAGAGCAGGACGTGAACACGTTCCGTTCCATTACACCGGATAAAGCACGTCATTTTGCCAAAAACCGTGTTGTCCGTGTACTCGATGGTATTGCCAACGATATGAAACGGATTTTCGAGTCCTATTACATCGGTAAAGTGAACAATAACGAAGATGGGCGCAGCCTGTTCCGTTCCCAATGTGTCACCTACCTGAAGCAGCTTCAGGATATTGGGGCGATTCAAAATTTTGATTCCAAAACAGATATCACAGTCACTCCGGGAAATGAAACCGACAGCATTCTGATCGAGATTCAAGTCCAGCCTGTAGATTCCGTTGAAAAAGTATATATGAAAGTGAAGGTGGTTTAAGATGGCATTTTTGAAAGCAAGCGATACGATCTCCGGCCAGGAAGGCCGCGCATATGCAACGATTAACGGACAGACGGAAGAAATGTTCTATGTGAAAACGCTGGAAGCCACTGTGGAAAAGCAAAAAGCAGAGGTCAAAACCCTCGGCCGCCGCGGCGTGCAGCACAAAGCAACCGGTTGGTCCGGTTCTGGTTCCATGACGATCTTTTATACCACATCCCGTTTCCGTGAGTTGATGCTCCAGTACATGCAGAATGGCGTGGACACATACTTTGACATTGAAGTAACCAACGAAGATCCTTCGTCCACCATTGGCAAACAGACCGTGACCCTCAAAGGTGTCAACCTCGACAGTGTGATCATGGCATCTCTGGATACCGAATCCGAGGCGTTGGAGGAAGAAGTGAGCTTTACTTTTGAAGATGTGGATATGCCTGTATCGTTCAAATCGCCAAAGTAATATAAAAGTTACGGAAATATGAACCATAGATATACAACGAGTCTGACTGTAGCAGCATTTTTTTGAAAAATAAACCTGTTCAACTTGCCTGTGTTACGGGCTATTTGGCGTTTCCAAATTCATTTGCAATCTCTCTTTGTTTGAGGAGAAGCTGCACATAATTGCCCGTAGCTACACACGACACGAGCATTACATTAGTTTCACATATAGCATCATCTAAACATTTAAGCACACTATACATGCTCTTCGCCGCTTCCTGCGGCGCAGGGCTTAACTTTCGAGGAGGAATTATACATGAGTGGATTAAGTATGTTTTTTGCACAAAATGCAGCGGCGGATACAACGGAGGAATTCATCGTATCTTCCCGTTTCAAGAATGAGAAGGGTGAGCCGGTTGCCTGGAAACTGCGCAGCATGACCGAGGACGAGAACCAAGAATGCCGTAAGGCGGCTACTCGCAAAATCAAAGGCAAGAACGGTGTATACACACCTGACATTGATGCCAATGAATATATGGCTCGCCTGATGAGCGCCAGCGTGGTGTACCCTGATCTGAAAAACGCAGAGCTTCAGCGCTCATATGGTGTGATGGGGGCGGAATCACTTTTGCGGAAAATGCTGCTGCCCGGCGAATTTGCCTCACTTGGGGAACAGGTCCAGAAGCTGAACGGCTTCAATCAGGATATGAACGAACTGGTGGATGACGTAAAAAACTAATTAAAGAGGGCGATTCCGAAGCCAATCTGGCTTATTACGCTCTCCATGAATTGAATATTCTCCCGCATGAATTAATGGCATTCTCCATACGTGAACGAGCAGCCATCTACGCCATGATCTCCATCCGGGTGGAGGAAGAGAAGAAAGAGCGGTCCAAGAGCCGCGCCCGGAAAAAATAAAGGGGAAAGGAGGGAGACATGAATGTCCGATACAATCGAAGTAATCAATCCTCCATCCGTAAATAATCTGATTAACAACTTGAATCTGATCCAGGTAAAAACAACCGAAATTTTGAACAATTTCAACCAGATGAACCAGATTAATTTGAATCAATTTAACCAGACGAACATATCCAACCACTTTAATCAAATAAACCAACAGATGAATGTAACGATTAATCTGATGGAAAAGCTGGAGGATACGGCTGATGATACAAGTGATTCGTTAGGGGATAATCTGAACAAGCTCTCCAAGTGGATGCAAATGCTAAAGTCGGCTGGAAGTGTCGTGTTAAAAGCGGCTGCTGAAGAAGAAGACTTCAAGTATCGTTATATGGTTGCTGCTGAAGATCCGGTGCTCGGAGAAGGCCTCTATAATAAGTATCGGGACCAAGCGTCCAAGAGTGGCCAGAATGTCAACGATTCGCTCAAATCTTCTCTAGGCTTCGTGCCTTTGGCACAGAATACAGGGCAGGTAGATCAGTTGAATCAACTAACTCAACGTTTGAGTATGCTGTCACCGGATGGAAAAAGTCTGTCCGATGCGTCTGGTGCCATTGTTAGTGCCATGAATGGGAAAAATACTGATTTGGCGAGTCAATTTAACATTCCTGAAAGTGCACTAGCTGGAGCCGGATTGGATGAATTTATTCAGACTAAAGACCTGGACGGTTTCATACAAGGACTGCAGACAGTTCTTGAAATGCAGGGCTACACGCAAGAGGCCTTTGATACGATGCTTGATTCTCCATTGCAAAAATGGACAGCTCTTGTGAACCAGTTCAACGGTATATTGTCTGAAATCGGTACTAAAGCGTTGGAAGTGCTTTCTCCAGTGCTTGACCGATTAAACGAAGCGATAAGCTCAGGCCAGTTCAGTGCTTTTATTGAATGGATTGGTGGGGCGTTTGCAATCATCGCTCAGGTGGTGGCATTTATTGTAGACGGGTTCATCAATTTTGCTACAGTCGTGCAAGAAAACTGGGATATCATTGCACCTATCTTGACTGCTATTGCTATGGTGCTTCTATACAACATGATTGTTTCGCTTGGCGTTGTGATTTTTCAAGTGTTTATGCTCGCTGCGGCATGGCTGGCTGTAAACTGGCCTATATTGCTGATCATCGCAGTCATTGCTGCATTGATTATGGTTTTCCAAATGTTCGGCGCAACCGGAACCGATATTCTCGGGGCTATTATTGGGACGTTTATGATGCTTGGCGAGATCATCAGAGTGGTAATTGCTACCGTGTGGAACGTATTTGCTTCATTGGCAGATTTCTTGATTAACCTTTTCATTGATCCTGTCTATGCAATCCAAAAGTTGTTCTACGATCTCGGCATGTTTGTTTTGCAAACTCTCTATAATGTGATGGTTGGTATTGAGGATTTCCTTAAAAGAGCTGTAGGGGCCATAAGCGATGTTGCTTCCTTTATTAATGATACCTTTGGTACAAACCTGAGTGTGATGTCCGAATCGGATATTAACATTGGCAGCAAGAACATTAAGAAATGGATGGACACTCTGAAATCAATGGAACCGAAAAGTGACAAGAATGTATTTGAGTCGATGAGAATGGATGCACAATTCAATCCCGACGTCTATGGGGATGGTCAGAGATCGACTAAGGAATGGGTTTCTAAGCTTTCAAAGGATGATTCCAAGGAGGATTCTAAGGAAAAGGGTCTTAAGGGATTGTTCGGAAATGATAAGAATCTCATACCCGAAATGCCAAAAACACCTCCCATGCCACCGATGCCAACTGCACCTGCTCCCACGGTCGTTCCCAACAATATGAGCAACATCAACCAAATCAATAATGTGGGGAAAGTAGATCAAATTGGCGGCGTTGAGGGAACGATTGATGTGACCAGTGAGGATCTGAAGCTGATGCGTGAGCTTGCAGAGATGCAGGCGATTCAGCGATTCGTCAGTCTGACACCAACCGTTCAGCTTACTACAGGGGATATCAACAGCGGGCATGATGTGGACAGCATCATCAGCAAAATCACCGATGGACTGAGCAGCCAGATCGTCTCCAGTGCCCAGGGGGTGTATGGATAAGTGGAATATTACATTCAACTAAGCTTCAATAACCGCTCGGAATACATGTTTTTCCCGGTGACACCAGAGAGTATTGAGTTTTCGGATGCGGGGGATGGCAGTACGTTTAACGTTAGCGCATTGGGTGAGATTAATGTGATCAAGTCACCCAAGCTGCGTGAAGTCAGTTTCAGCGGGATTTTTCCGGCGGACTACAGTCCGTATCACTTGAATTATGATGCAAGTCATCCGGCGATACAGAAGGAATATTACCGTGACCCTTATGAATATGTGAAAAAAATTATCCGCTGGATGCAGACAGGCAGACCCGTCAGGCTGTTCTTTTCAAGCGCCAGATACACAATTAACATGGCTGTTTCCATTGAGAGCTTTGATTGGAAGGAGACAGCGGGTACGGTGGGCGATATCCAGTATGATATCAAGCTGAAGCAATTCATTTTTTATTCTGCCAAAAAAGTAGTGCCTCTCAAGGACAGTAAGAATTCTGCTGCAGCGAAAACGAAAACCAAAGCCTCTCGGCCCAATGAAAAAATCCAGGCCAAGACGGTCAAGCTCAAAGCCGGAGATTCCTTGTGGTCGGTTGCTAAAGCTAACCTGGGAGATGGATCTCGCTGGAAAGAATTGCAGAAGCTGAATGGCATCAAGGATGCCCAACTGAAGAAGCTGCCTATTGGACTTGTGATCAAGCTTCCGTGAAAGGAGAGGAAACATGCAGCAACAGATTATGTTGGATGACAAGCAGACAAACCTGAAAGAGCATCTATGGCTGGATGATAAGCAGGGCAACATCTGGGATATTAGCGAAATTGCCGGTGACATTACGTATAAAACCTCCCGTATCGGCAAGCCTTCCTCTCTGGAATTCACGTTGATCAAGGGCAGCTTATATCAGAATACGAAATTTTCGTACGAGAATGGATATGTCGTGAAGTATATCAGTAATGAAGTGGAAGTGTTTTACGGATACATCTTTTCGGTGGATAGCGGCAAGGATGAAAGTGTCAAAATCAAGGCCTACGACCAGACACGTTATCTAACTGCAAATCAGACGTACAAGTTCGTTAATGCAACCGCTGCGGATGTAATCAAACGAATTGCAAAAGACTTTCTGTTGAAAACAGGTGATCTGATCCAGCCGAAATATGCCATTCCACGCATGGTATTTGATAATAAAAAGCTGATCGACATGATCTGTGAGGCGTTGGACCGGACGCTGATCTATGGCGGCAAAAACTATATCTTCTACGATGACTTTGGCAAGCTGGTGCTTCGGGATATCGAAGAGATGCCGTATGGTTTTGTCATTGGGGACAACAGTCTGCTTACGAATTATAGCTATACGAGGTCAATTGACGACCAGACGTATAACAAAATCAAGCTGTATCGGGACAACAAGGATACGGGAAAAAGGGAAACGTACGTGCATCAGAACTCAAGCAGCATCCGTCAATGGGGGCTGCTTTTTTTGTACCAAAAAGCGGACGATGGCCTGAACAAAGGCCAGATTGATGACATGCTGAAGACTCTGATGACGCTGCGTAACCGCGAGACACAGACACTGAAAGTGGATGCGCTCGGCGATTTCAAGGTGAGGGCGGGTAGTTATGTCAACATTCAGATAGAGGAATTGAAGATCAATCAATATTTTCTGGTCGACGAATGTACGCACAAGGTGCAGGGGGGCGTACACACGATGTCGCTGGATTTGAAGGTGGTGTAACGATATATGATGTTGGATGTGATTAAAAAGGCGGCGGTAGCCGCTGTAGATGCCAAGTCTCCCGTTCAGATCATGTACGGAAGTGTAACGAACACACAGCCCCTTGAGATTACTGTTGAACAGCGGTTGGCTTTGGAAGAGCCTTTTCTGGTACTGCCAGAATCTGTAGCAAGCAAAGCTTGGACAGTCGGTGACCATGTCCTGTTGTTACGTGTGCAAGGCGGGGACAGCTTCGTTGTGCTGGATCGGCTGGTGAATCCATGATTCCACAGGGTACACAAATGAGTGCCGAAGATCTGGAAGAGGTTGCTGTGCTGCCAAGTCTGACGTATGTGTTTCAAGCTTCGGGACAGCGAATTGGAAGACTGCAACTGGATGAAAAAGATGCGGTAAAACAGGCCGTGTATAAAGCATTGTCCACACGCCGTTACGAGCATCTAATCTATTCTTCGGATTACGGTATGGAATGGTCCTGGGAAGGGATAGCTGGACGATCCATGGTGGAATCCGAACTGGAGCGCTGGATTCGGGAAGCGTTGCTTCCAGATGATCGTATTTCGGAAGTAACGGAGTTCGATTTCGTTCATGAGGCGGACAGTGTAAAGGTTTCTTTTACCGTGGAAACGGACTTTGGGAGCTTTAGGCAAGAGACGGAGGTGAACATGAATGTATGAGCAACAGACGTTTGAAGTTATTTTGAACCGGATGCTGGACAAGGTACCGGATGGTGTGGATAAACGGGAAGGCAGCATTATCTATGATGCGCTTGCGCCAGCCGCTGTGGAGATGGCTCAGATGTATATCGAGCTGGATGTGAACGCCAATCTGAAATTTGCGGATACAGCTTCCGGGGAGTATCTTGACCGGGCAGTGGCTTGGTCGGGCATCACTCGTAAAGCAGCAACTCAGGCACGTTGGGCTGGCAGCTTCAAAGATAACGCAGGTAAAGCCGTGGAGGTTCCTTTGGAGAGTCGTTTTTCCACAGGGGATCGGGTGTATGTTGTAGTGGAGCGTACCGCGGCAGGACAATATGTGCTGGAATGTGAGGTTGCCGGAGCAGAAGGCAATGAATATACAGGGGCGCTGCTGCCCATCGATTATATAGCCGGACTGACGACAGCCGAACTGACTCAGTTGTTGGTTCCTGGGGAAGACGAAGAGACAGATCAGGCGTTATATGACCGATATCAGGACAAAGTATCCCGTCCGATAACGAGTGCCAACAAATATCAATATGAACTGTGGGCGCGAGAAAACTCCGGGGTAGGGAAAGCGAAGGCTTTTCCATTGTGGAAAGGTCCAGGGACGGTAAAAGTGGCGCTGCTGAACAATGAAATGCACGCACCTGCCAAGGCGGTGATTGAAGCAGTGCAGAATTATATCGATCCAACCCAGGATGGTATGGGTGAAGGCGCTGCTCCAATCGGACCCGTGGTCACGGTGGTGGGGGCGGAGGAAGTGCCCATTCATGTCGAAGTGCAGGTCACGCTTGCATCAGGCTCAACGTACGAGGGCGTGAAAACGCTGATTGAAAAGGGAGTTACCACTTATCTGAAAGAGCTGGCGTTTGCCGATCCATTGGTTCGTTGGACACGAGTTGCCAATGTGATATTGGATATTCCGCCCGTGATCGATTATAGCGATCTGCTGGTGAATGGCGGCATGTCCAATTTAGAGATTGCACCCGGTGCAGTCGCCGTTCTCGGGACGGTGAAGGTGACATGAGCAAAGCGGAGGTATTAATGTCTCTTTTGCCACCGTTGTATGAAAATGTGCTGGAGATGCAGCTTCTTACGGAGACCGAAGGTACTGAACTGGACAAGCTTGCGTTGGGGTTGGAAGGTGTGCTGGAACAGTTCTACCCAGAGTTGGCGACCTGGGCACTGGAGCGGTATGAGCGGGATTTACAAATTCCGACGAATCAAGCCAAGCCAGATGACCAGCGGAGATCCGTAATCATCTCCAAAATGCGCGGAAGCGGCAAAGTCTCCGGTTCGATGCTGAAAAATGTGGCACAGGCGTATGAGAGTGGCGGGATCGAAGTTTCGGTTGATTCAGGCGAATATAGGATCATGATCCGTTTCACTGATACTTTGGGATTGCCACCCAATCTGGACGATCTGAAGGCAGCAATTGAGGATATCAAACCGGCACATATGACCGTGGAGTATCGTCTGCGGTATTTAACGATTGCGGAAGTGGAAAGCATGACGCTGGCTGAGATTGAACAGACCCGGCAGGATAAATTTTTAGGAGGTGGAGCATAGATGAATGAACCAAAAACACCGAATTTGGGATTGAATAAGATTGACCGTTCCTCGCCATCGACAACCTATTTTGATCTGGATAAGTATTTGGATCAGAACTGGGAGAAGATTGATGGTTTTGCGGAGCAGGTGGAGGAAAAGGTTGGGGAGACAGCAGCGCAGGTAAGCAGTATTCAGGAGCGGCTGGATACCGAGCAGCGAAGATCGGTGACGTTGGAGCCTGGATTACAGATTATTAATGCTGAGCGTGCCTCGGCATTTAAGCTGGAAGGATTGAAGGGCCGGACGCTGGTGAATTTATTGGGGCGTGATGGAGGCTTTGAGGGATATAGTAACTGGGATATAGGCGCCGCGTCAGCAACTTTAGACACTACGGTATCTGCCCAAGGTAGTATGAGTTCATTAAAAGTAACCCTGGCCTCCACTAACAGCAACATAAGCAAGGAAGTGTCTACGTCAGTCGGTAAGACATATGTACTGATAGCGGACGTCAAAAACGTATCGACTAGCAGCACATTCGTATCGATATCCACTGTAGTTAACGGGAATATAGTAACGGGATCTACGTTTGGAACCTCATTCGCTAGGTTCACGGCAACAGCCTCAACCCATTTGATTGCAGTTGTAGGTGGCGGGGCATCTGGGCAAGTATTCAATGCGGACAATGTGCGCCTCTACGAAGTCAGCTCAGCCGAATACGTTGCACTGAACAGCATGACGCCGGAACAAGTAGCCACTAAGTATCCTTACGTTGATAGCGTTCAACCTGTGCGAAATCCGTATGCGATTAGGTATGGTGAGAATTTGTTACCGCCACTTTATGAGGCGAATAGGGTAACAGCCGCATCAAAGGTAGTAGCTGACGGGAGGTATGGTGTTAAGTTTGGGGTGGGCGGTGATATGGACTTTATCGCGTTTCATATTCAGGTTATTCCTAATTCTGATTATACATTTTCATATGAGCATGAGGGATACTCAAGTGTGACATTTGAAGGAGCAGGCTGGGCAGCGGTCGATACAAGCTACAGCAGTGGAATAACGGGATATTCATACGAAAAAGTTAAAACTTTCAATGTAGGTAACCGATCTACGATCGCAATTGTAATTCGAAGTTTCGACTCATCAAAAACAGTATCATGCAAAAACTGGATGCTTACACTCGGAAAAACAGTGGAACCTTTCAAATCACGTGAAGACGCCATGCTTGTGTTGCAAACAGAGCTACACGCCAATCCAGACACGGGAGCTAATCCTGATACGGTGTTTGAGCAGGGGGGGCAATATTTTAAAGCGAAGAAGTGGCGACGACTGGTTTTGGATGGGGCATTAGCTTGGGGTTTTGGTGACGCAGTTTCCACAGGGCTAAAACAGGTTAAAGTCGTCGGCTTGGTGACCGGAGGCGTGGCAGGATCAGGTGTAGCTACCAAATACGAAGGTAAGATAGTGCCACAAGGTAGTACGGGCAGTGTTGCTGATACAAACGCGGTTTCAGGATCAGGTGATTTCTACATTTCGATTCCCAACACAGACAGCGGATGGGGAGACTCATACACACCGACAACAGATGAGATTAAGGCGTATTTCATGGGATGGAAGATGTATGATGTAAATACCAATCCTGATGGCAGCGGTGTTTTTAACAGAACTGATGGGGTAGGGAAATGGTTTGTTCCAGTCGATCAATCTTCTAGCGGTGTAAACGTACTTCCGACAACGAAGGTTTCAACAGTTGCGTCATATCAACTCCTATACCAGCTTGCTACTCCAGTCGTAGAGCCGATCACTTCTGAGGGGCAATTGACTTTGTTCAAGGGAGACAATCAGGTTGAGGTAGGTACGGGAATTGTGTTACGTGAAGGCCTCAAACCTGCTCTATACCCTCCTGACAACAATTACTATATCAATAGTCAGGCAGCTGCGACTAAACTAGTGAACAAAGTAGGTAAATTCATTCATGTATACGCCAATAGCCGACAAGTTTATGATTGGTCAACATCTACCAATGCTGATAGCTGGGGAGCGCAACGCTTATACAAAGATTCTAAATATTTCAATCCAACCCCATCCTATACAGTCACATACCTGATGCTGGACAAATATCCGGTAGTCAGCCTTGACGGAACCTATGCTGATAATGAAAAGTCTCTGCTGCTGGATGCGGTCAAGTCGCTCCAAGAAAACACAACACGCATTTCGGTGCTAGAATCGAAAAAGGCAGAGAAGGACGCTCCTGTATGGATTACCCCGACATTGGTAAACGGATGGACGAACTACTCCGATTTATACCAACCTATTGGGTACTATAAGGATAGCCACGGATTAACCCACTTACGTGGGTTAATCCGTGGCGGGGCAAACACAAATGGGGCAAGTATATTTAGGCTACCAGTAGGATACCGCCCTAAAAAGGCAATCTTATTTAATACATTAACATCAAACAGCACTGCGCTGGTAGCTGCTACGGTTGAGATATCACCCGATGGTGTTGTATACCTTGGATTCGCAGGTGGTAACACCTGGCTGAATTTAGAAAATATATCGTTCATAGCCGAACAATAAGGAGGGATCATATGAAAGCCGTACCTAAAGTAAATACAGACGGCCTCTATCTTGAGGACGAGTTGGTGGACGATGCCTTTGTGGGTGTCGTCCCTTTTTATGCCGAGCCGGAGCCGGTTGTTTTCGATTCTGAAGCTACTGAGCAGCCGGCAGCACCGGAGGAAAAGGCTGTGCCGGAAATTGCCGGGTATCTTGTGGGCTTGCCGACTCCAACGGGCCTATTCAGGCCACGTTTTGATCTAACAGCCTGGGAGGCATACCAGACTGCTCTTGAGACTGATTCCCAGGCAGGTTTTCCTGAATTATGGGTGGAGGGGTTAGGCCAAGATGAAATTGACAAACTAATCGAGCGTACACCTCAAGAACCGTCCGAACTTGATTCGTTGCAACAACGCTTGGTTGAGGCGGAGGCTAAAAACTCGCAGTTGGCTGCGGAAAGCACACTTAATCAAGTAGCTCTTATGGAATTGCACCAAATGTTGCTTAAAGTACTGGCCAAGTAACGATTGGCAAAGTACATCCTATGACTAGGGTAAGAGTTCTCGTGGGAGGTGAGGGGATGTTAGCGATCTATGTAATGTTGATCCAAAAAGATATCATTAAGCTGGAGGAAGTACCGCCAGAAAGCCGTGATAAAGTGAAAGAGATGTTACAGGCCACAGAATCCTAAATGAACTTGGCGAATAAACATACGTAGCAATGCCAAGAGATCACTTCACTGATTTCTGGAAGGAACAAAGATTTTTTAATCATATGATGGAACAAAAGATATGGAGGTGAAACGATGGAACGATTGGACATCCTATGGAAATGGGGGATAGCACTCATGAGCAGCTCAGCAACCTACTTCTTCGGAGGATGGTCAGGCGTGCTCGGCATACTACTCGTGTTCGTCATCCTCGACTACCTAACCGGTATCGCGGCGGCAGGGATGAGTGGCAAGCTGGAAAGTAATGTCGGCATGTTCGGCATCGCACGAAAGGTGTTTATATTTGCAATGGTATCGGTGGCTCATCTGGTGGACGGTGTTCTGGGAGACGGACATTTGTTCAGGGATGCGGTCGCCTTTTTTTATATCGCAAATGAGCTGTTATCCATTATTGAAAATGGAGGCAGGTTGGGAGCACCGATCCCGCCTGTGATCCGACAGGCTATTGAAGTACTCAAGGGTAAGGGAGGAGATGGGGGGATTCCCGATGCTGAACAACAGACCAGAGATGAAACGAAGTAAGGACTCAGCATTCATTCAAATGTGTCCGTCTTGTAGCAAGAGATAGAGCACTATTCGAATCGGAAGCCCGATCCATTAGCTACAAGTAGTGAAGGAGACGGATTCGATTCTGAAGAAGCGGTAGCGGTCGCCTTTGTCTCCGAATTTTTAACCTTTAAGAAACTGAATCAAGAAAATTTGGAGACAACAGCGATCGGAAGAACGATCCGTATCTGGAACGGTCACGTACCGACTCGGTATTTTTTCCAAAGTGAGTTAATGGATACCCAATAGACTATCAATAGAAGTCATATAGCACCAACATAATCTACAGCAATCTGCTTCGCTTTTGTGATCGATCAGGACACGCACACAAGCAACCCCTGATCCCCAAGCATTAACTATAAGAGAAATTTGCATCCATCCAGTGGGCTTCCTATTCGCAAGGTATAGGCGAGAATACTACTTTCTTCAACCTATCTTTGCATACGAGGAGTGCTTAAAGCGATGGATGCAAAATGCAGATATACAAACGGCAATTTGCCGCATAAAGGGTGTGAGAAACATGCAAACCAGAAGCTCGGGCAACACGCAGGGCATTGACGTCTCCCGTTACCAGGGCCATATTGACTGGGCCAAAGTAAAGACAAGCGGTATGACATTTGTGTTCATCAAGGCCACCGAAGGGCAGACGTATACCGATCCGAATTTTCAGAAAAATGTAACCGGTGCACTGGCGGCGGGCATGCTGGTGGGAACGTATCATTTCTTCCGCGCGACATCTACCGATGGGGCTAAGGCTGAAGCTGCGCATTATTCCAAGACATTGCAAAAAGTAGGAGGCGCGAAGGCGGTGCAACTGCCTCCTGTCATGGACTACGAGAACAACCCCGGCAAGCTGAGCAAAGCGCAGATTAACACGGTCGCCAAGGCATTTTTAACGGAATTGCAGCGTCTCACAGGTGTGAAACCGATCATATACACAGGCAATTCATTTGCCAGTAATTTTGACACATCACTCAGCTCATACGATTTGTGGATCGCACGATACAGTAACACCCGTGTGCCCGATGATCAGTCAGCTTGGAAACGTTGGGTCTTCTGGCAGTATACGGACTCGGGTAAGGTGAACGGGATCGGTGGCAACGTGGACATGAATGAATTTGAGGGAACGGCCGCAGAGTTGAGAGCAAGATATGTAGCGGTAACACCGAAACCGCCAGAGCCATCCGAACCGACCAATCCTACGAAACCGACTGAACCACCGAAGGGGGGAGAACCGATGACAGCCGAAGAGAAAGCAGCGTTTGATGCGCTCAAATCCCAAGTAGATAAGCTGCAGGCGCGTCAACAGATGGAAGTTCCCGTCTGGGCCAAAGCGGCCGTGGAAGCAGCACTGGCATACGACACCAAAAATCCATTGTTCAGCATCGATAACGGGGCGAGTTATGATTTTTACCGTTTTATCACGGTCATGCACCGCAGAGGTTTGTTCAAAAAATGAGTTGATTCATACGGAAAAATAGATTGAGCACATCTGATGACGGAGTGACTGGAGAAGGGACACGGGACGCTTTATGTCGAACAGTGTTCCTTTTTTGCGTTTGTTGTAAATAATATTGACGTATATAATAAAGTCGAAGACTTATGTCCGTAATGTCTTGTCTAATTGATTAATGTGATGTAAAGTTAGTTACACGAAATCGTTTTTCACCACTGTTTATTTACACAACCCTCCTCATCATGACAAAACTATAACATAACAAGTTATTGTAATGTCTCCCTGTTGTACAATTCAACATCTGTAGAACCACTCAACCGTTTTGACACACCCAACCTGCATGAGAACCCACTGATATGAACTATTCTGCATGTGTATATGTTGTATATCAATGATTCGTCAATGGATATTGCCCATATGCCCATTCAATCTTAAGCCGCGTCGATCCAACTCCAAGAACAGACCTCATAGCAGGAACCATTGCTATCTTCTCTATTTACTATTCCAATTATTAATCCAAATTGACCCCTGCCAAGCCAGTATCTAATCTCTGTTACTTATTGACCTAAGTTCAATAATGATTCATCAACCACAGGACTCTATTCCATCGTGTATTCACCATAACTTTTAACGAATCGAATGTATGCGGTGGTCCAATACTCATGCCGTTTTACATTTCATATGAATGTCTTACTTTTCCCAGAACTTTAATTCAGGTATTAAAGGCATTTAAAGCCTTTCATATGATACAGAGCACCAAACCGATTGCTAACATTGAAGTTTGTTCACGCCAGCATCACACACATTATGAGTCAGGGAAGGGTGTTGTACGTATGCGAATGAGAAAAAAATGGTTATCCGGTGTCATGGTAATGGCTATGAGCACAGTGCTGATTCTGTCGGGCTGCTCCGGGGGCAGTAAGGAGGGGACGGGCAATTCCCCTGCTCCGGCGGAAGGCAGCGAGCCCCCGGCAGAAGTGGTAGCTCAGGATACGATGATTATGGGACGTGGCGGGGATTCCGTAGCACTCGACCCGGCGATTGTGACAGATGGGGAGTCACTCAAGATTGGACATCAGGTGTTTGACTCGTTGCTGGACTACAAGGAAGGCGAAACGGAGGTCGTGCCAGCACTGGCGGAGAGCTGGGAGATTTCGGCGGATGGGCTCAAGTATATTTTCAAGCTAAAGTTTGGTGTGAAATTCCATGATGGAACTGACTTCAACGCTGAGGCTGTTGTGTTCAACTTCAATCGTTGGAGCGATCCGGCCAGTGAATATAAATTTGAGGGAGACTCCTTTGATTATTACGATTCCATGTTTGGTCCAGAGGATGGACGTGTGATCAAGGAAGTGAAGGCGATTGACGAGACTACGGTAGAGTTTACCTTGAACCAGCCACAAGCACCTTTCCTGCAAAATATTGCGATGACACCATTTGGTATTGCCAGTCCAACCGCGATTCAGGAGAAAAAGGAGAATTTCAAAAGTGAGCCGGTAGGCACAGGACCTTTTGTATTTAAAGAGTGGAAACGGAATGACTCCATTACCCTGGAGAAGAATCCAAATTATTGGAAAGAAGGACTGCCGAAGCTGAATAAAGTAATCGTGCGTTCCATTCCAGATAACACGGCTCGCTTCAATGCATTGCAAAACAACGAGATTGATGTGATGGAAGACCTGAACCCGGATGATCTGTCCATCCTTGAGGGAAATAGTGAGCTGCAAAAGATTGAGCGTCCACCATTTAACGTGGCGTATATCGGCTTTAACTTCAAGAAGAAACCATTCGATAACGTCAAAGTCAGACAAGCCCTCAACCATGCGGTGAATAAACAGGGCATTATCGATGCCTTCTTTGCCGGACAAGCTCAGCCTGCTGTGAACCCGATGCCACCAACGCTTTGGGGATATAACGACAGTATCGAGGACTACACGTATGACTTGGAAAAAGCAAAAGCATTGCTTGCCGATGCTGGCTATCCCGATGGATTGCCTGACCCGGTAACGTTCTATGCCATGCCGGTATCCCGGCCGTATATGCCTGACGGTAAGAAGGTAGCGGAAGCAATCCAGGCCGATTTTGAGAAAATCGGCGTTAAGGTTACTATCGAATCACCTGAGTGGGCGACATACCTGGAAGATGCCAAAGCCGGGGAGAAAGATGACATTTACATGCTCGGCTGGACCGGTGACAACGGTGACCCGGATAATTTTCTGTACACATTGCTGGATAAAGACGCTATTCCGGGAAACAACCGCAGCTTCTATGTAAACGAAGAATTACACACATTGCTGACGGGTGCACAGACAGAAACGGATCAGGACAAACGTGCGGAACTGTACAAGCAAGCGCAGGTGATTATTAAAGAAGACGCTCCGTGGATTCCACTTGTGCACACAACACCCATTCTGGCGGGAAAAGCAAACCTGAAAGGGTTTGTACCATCCCCACTAGGCACTGAATCCTATGCCAATGCCTATTTTGAATAACGAATATGTAAGCTTAACTCAGCATTTTAATGATAACGGAGAGAGCAGAACCACTCTGTATAAACGAAGTGTTCGCCGATAAGCTTTCTGAAAGAAAACTACATCTCGAAGCATAAGCTATCCCCATCGGAGTTATGAAGTGTATATTCGTTCAAGGCGCTGGCGAACACGTATTGCTTGGCAGAACCCACATCCGGACGTAACTATCTACAGCATGCGTGTCTGCCAGCGCTTTTTAACATTTTGCACGATACGTTAAAGGCAGGTGAAGAAGATTGAACAGCTACATCGTCAAACGTGTACTCGTGTTATTGCCCGTGCTACTGGGCATGACCCTGATCGTCTTTTCCATCATCCACGCCATTCCAGGTGATCCGGCCGAAACCATACTCGGGCAAAAGGCAACCGAACAATCCAAGCAGGCCCTTCGCGACCAGCTCGGACTGGATAAACCTTGGTTTCAACAGTATTTCGCCTACCTTGGGGATCTGGTAAAAGGAGATCTCGGTACATCCATCCGCACCAAAGTTCCGATTGCCCAGGAAGTAGTACCTTATCTGACAGCAACCCTCGAATTAACGATGGCGAGTATGCTGTTTGCTGTCATTATTGGTGTGAATGCCGGAATCATCAGTGCATGGAAACATAACTCCTGGTTTGACTATTGCTGCATGGTCATTGCACTGGTGGGGGTATCCATGCCGATTTTCTGGCTTGGTCTGATGGAACAATGGCTATTCGCGAACAAATTGCAATGGCTGCCTTCCATCGGGCGAATGAATGCGCGTGATCCGGTTGAAGCCATTACGGGTTTGTATGTGCTGGATACGATGATTGCCGGGCGCTGGGACCAATTGTGGACAGTAACGAAGCATTTGCTGCTGCCAAGTATTGCGCTGGGTACAATTCCGATGGCTGTGATTGCTCGGATGACCCGTTCAAGCATGCTTGAAGTGATGAGCTCGGATTATATCCGTACAGCGAAGGCGAAGGGACTTGGTCCGTTTTTTGTCATATATGGCCATGCATTAAAAAATGCGTTCATTCCCGTGCTCACCGTTATCGGTATACAGACTGGCTCGTTGCTGGGTGGGGCTGTACTGACCGAAACGATCTTTGCCTGGCCCGGCGTCGGTCGCTATATATATGAAGCCATTAGTTCGAGGGATTACCCGGTGATCCAGAGCGGTATTCTGATCGTGGCGTTCTTTTTCGTGGTGATCAATCTGATTGTGGACTTGCTGTACGCCGTGTTTGATCCGCGTATCAGTTACAAATAGGAAGATGGTTCAGCAATCGTAGGGCTTGAGGTGTAATAGACCACGTTGATCTTATCTTTTATTCATAGTCAAGAAGGGAGACGCCGCATGGCCAAATTATCGACCAACACCGGACAATCCATTGACGCCGCATCGATACCCGCATCAGGACCATGGCGGGAAGCCTGGAGAACGTTTCGCAAAAATCGGCTCGCGCTCGCGGGCTTAATTATTATCATATTTTTTATCCTGCTGGCCTTCGTTGCTCCTTATATCGCCCCATATGATTATAAAGAACAGGTGCTCGCAGATCGATTGCAGGCCCCTTCGGTAGAGCATTGGTTCGGCACCGACGACTTGGGGCGTGACGTATTTTCCAGAGTATTGTACGGAGCACGCATTTCGTTGTGGGTTGGTTTCTTCTCGGTGATCGGTTCGATTATTGCGGGTACACTACTCGGCCTGATTGCCGGATTTTATGGAAAATGGGTGGACATGGTCATCTCGCGTCTGTTCGATATCTTGCTCGCCTTTCCGGCAATTCTGCTGGCGATTGCGATTGTGGCGATTCTCGGTCCATCTTTGCAAAATGCGTTGCTCGCCATAGCCATCGTGAACATCCCGACCTATGGACGATTGGTACGATCCAGGGTACTTAGTTTGAGACAGGAGGAATTCATTACGTCGGCGCGTACGCTCGGTGCGGGCAATATGCGAATTTTGTTTCGGCATATCTTGCCCAATAGCCTTACACCGCTCATCGTACAAGGTACGTTGGGAATCGGAACAGCGATCATTGAAGCGGCTGCGCTCGGATTCCTCGGCATGGGGGCGCAACCACCCGACCCGGAATGGGGCAAAATGCTGTCGGATTCCCGCCAGTTTCTGCAAAAAGCGCCGTGGACGCTTATTTTCCCCGGAATATCCATTATGCTGACCGTTCTCGGCTTTAACTTGCTGGGCGATGGCCTGCGCGATACCCTTGATCCAAAGATGGCGAAGAAATAAAGGTATGCTACTCCAGAAAGTCAATTGTAATGGAGCTACATAAATGACTGGACCCCAAGCTCCAATTATCTATCTTCAATAATAGGTACACTTTCCAACGCAACTTTCCAAGTTAACTCATACCCGATGCCGTTTCGAACAGTGGTTTGAGACGGCTTTTGTGTTGCCTGATATATTACGTTAAAATAATGGATGTACGTAAAAGTTGAGTGTTATTCGATCATTTTGTTAAAATAACCACTTTCGTATTGACACCCAATTTTCCCATATGTTATATAAAAGGAAGGGTTTAGCACTCTGATGATTGGAGTGCTAACAAATGATGCATATATTAAACGAACACATATGGAATGATTCTGTTTTTATAGCGATTGAATTTGAATAGGACATGCGAAGCCTGGAGGACAGAAAAACCTGATGAAGCGCAGCCTTCGACTTAACAACAGATTTGACCTGAATAAAGAGTCTCAATCCTAAAAATCAGTTCCTGATAAGATGCGAAAGTAGCGAAGGGGACGAAATCGATTCTGAAGAAACGAAGTGTTCGCCTTTATCAGCGGATTTTCCCCTTAAAAAAGGGGATCGAAAAAATCCGGGGATAACAGCGATCGTAAGAACGATTCGTAACCGGAACGGCTACATTGCAGAATATCATGCACTTATTTTTATAATGAGCCATTAGAGTGAATCACAATTTCTGTGGGACAAGAGCGTTTGAAAGGTTCTCGGGCTACCGTAACGTTTTGCATGTGAAATTCAAAGGTTGCTTCCTATATTCAACTGAATCATTCGATATCCAATTTGAAAGGAGACCACCCATTCATGGCTAAGAAAGAATTCCAAGCAGAATCCAAACGTTTGCTGGATATGATGATCAACTCCATTTACACCCAAAAGGAAATATTCTTGAGAGAATTGATCTCCAACTCCAGTGATGCCATTGACAAAATATATTACAGAGCACTCACCGATGATCAGTTGGTGTTCAACAAAGAGGATTATTACATAAAGTTGACCATCGACAAAGAGAATCGCACGCTTACCCTGACGGATACCGGGATTGGGATGACCCAGGAAGAGCTGGAGAACAATCTGGGGGTTATCGCGAAGAGTGGATCGCTGGCGTTCAAGAAAGAGAATGAAGCCAAAGACGGGCACAACATCATCGGACAATTCGGCGTCGGATTCTACTCCGCATTTATGGTGGCGGACAAGCTGGTTGTAACGAGTAAAACGCTGGGCAGCGATGAAGCCTGGAAATGGGAGTCCGAAGGCGCGGATGGTTACACGATCTCTCCAGCCGAGAAAGATTCCGTAGGTACGGAAATCGTCCTGACGATCAAAGAAAATACCGAAGAAGATTCGTACGACGAATTTTTGGAAGAGTATCGCCTGAGAGCAATCGTCAAGAAATACTCCGACTTTATTCGTTACCCGATCAAGATGGATGTGACGGGCCAACGTCCGAAGGAAGGTACGGAGAACGAGTTTGAGGAGTACAAGGAAGAACAAACCGTGAACAGCATGGTGCCGATCTGGCGCAAAAATAAAAGCGAATTGACCGAAGAAGACTATACCAACTTCTATATGGAGAAACGCTACGGTTTTGACAAACCACTCAAACATGTACACATTAGCGCAGATGGCGCTGTAGTATACAATGCAATCCTGTTTATCCCGGAGAACACGCCGTTTGATTACTATACCAAAGAGTATGAAAAAGGCCTTGAGCTCTATTCCAACGGTGTATTGATCATGGACAAATGTGGTGATTTGCTGCCAGATTACTTCGGATTTGTCAAAGGGATGGTAGATTCGGAAGACCTGTCCCTGAACATCTCCCGTGAGATGTTGCAGCATGACCGTCAGCTCAGCCTGATCGCGAAGAACATCAAGAACAAAATCAAGAGCCAACTGCAAAGCCTGCTGAAGGACGAGCGTGAGAACTATGAGAAGTTCTACCAAGCGTTTGGTCGTCAGTTGAAGTATGGTGTATACAGCGACTATGGTGTGAATAAGGATACGTTGCAGGACCTGCTGTTGTTCACTTCTTCCAAAGAGAACAAACTGGTAAGTCTGGACGAGTACGTCTCCAGAATGCCGGAAGATCAGAAGTATATCTACTATGCATCCGGTGAATCGATTAGCCGTATTGAGAAGCTGCCACAGATCGAAGGTGTGCTCGAGAAAGGGTACGAAGTGCTGTACTTTACCGATGACATCGATGAGTTTGCGATCAAAATGATCACCAATTATAAGGAGAAAGAATTCAAATCGATCTCCAGTGGTGACCTGGGTATCGAAGACAGCGCAGACAAAGAAGAAACCGAAGCGCTGGACAGCGACAACAAAGAGTTGTTCGAAGCAATGCAGGCACAGTTGGCCGGTAAAGTCAAAGCGGTCAAAGCCTCCAAACGTCTCAGAAGCCATCCGGTATGTTTGTCCACCGAAGGTGAGCTGACGATTGAGATGGAGAAAATCTTGAAAGCTATGCCGAACAGTGAAGACGTGCAGGCGGATAAAGTGCTGGAGATCAACGTGAATCACGAGGTCTTCAAATCATTGAAAGACGCATTCGCACAGGATCAAGAGAAATTGAACCTCTACACAAGCTTGCTGTATCATCAAGCATTGCTGATCGAGGGACTGCCAATTCAGGACCCGGTAGAGTTCACCAACGATATCTGCAAGGTTATGGTTTAACATTCCTATTTTACATTGGTTGAACAATGCAAAATTGTTGAAAATTATCACGCAGCTTCAAGAGTCAAAGTGCAGGGTTATTTTGACTAGAGGCTATAACATTATTGCACCTACCATGTTCACTCCGACAGGGCATTTCCGTCCTGTCGGTTTTTTTATTTTTACCTCCCCCATACCGGGTGGGGATGGGGGAGGTAGACTATCCTTGAAGTGATGAATGATCATATATAATGGGAATGGTTTAGCCTTTCTAAGTTTTAATGAAATACCTCTTTATAAGAGAGGTAATGTCATTTAGATTGGGTGTGAATCAAACAACGGAAGTAGTGAAGGGGACGGAATCGATTCTGAAGAAGCGGAGCGGTCGCCTTTGTCTCCGGGTTTTTCCCTTGGTAAAGGGAATTCAGAAAACCTGGAGACAACAGCGATCGGAAGAATGATCCGTAACCGGAACGGTCGCGCCAAGGATGTCAGGTGCTTATTCCCATGATAAGTCATGATAGTGTGATTTCATTTTATATCATTACCATTTAGGTGCACGGATGATAGTCTGCCGGGGTATAATAAGAGAAGATGACTGTACATCACAACTTGATGTGAGAAGAGATGACAATCACAGACAGGTTTTACTTTTCGAAAACGCTGATGTTGTGTATAATCACTCAAAATAGAGACAGTCGGCTAGGAGTGATCAACATGCAATGGAATGATCTGAGAGAACATAGACAATACCCTGAATTGACCAAACTGGATGGGGCTCGTGCAGCCTATGAACGGGACTATTCCAGACTGATCCATTCACCAACCTTCCGGCGGTTGCAGGGCAAATCGCAGGTATTTGGCGCAGGAACGGGGGATTATTATCGTACCCGATTAACCCATTCCCTGGAGGTCGCACAGATTGCCCGGGAGGCAGCAAGAAGCCTGCTTCGCCGGTTTCCTGAGGTGGACTGGAGCAAGGCAGAAAGTGCCGGCCTTATCATTGATTCGGAAGTGGTGGAGTGTGCCGCGATTGCACATGATTTCGGTCACCCACCCTTTGGACATAAAGGTGAAGAAGTGCTGGACGGCATTCTGGATGATCTGATCAACACTGAAGTCAAGAAGATCATGAAGAAGAACCGCGGGGCGAAGTCGCCCCAGCAGGAATCTGAGATCCGTGCAGAGCTGAAGCGGAAGTATGAACATTTTGAAGGCAACGCGCATAACTTCCGTCTCATTATGTATTTGGAGAAACGGGAAGATATCGACGGGCTGAACCTGTCCGATGCGGTGCTGCTAGGTATCAACAAATACCCGTATCCCGGCACCGAGAGCAAAAAGGGCTTGTACCATCATGAATGGCAGTATATCCGTGAGATCCGCGACCGGTGGGACATTCCTGCAGGCAAAAAGACGCTGGAAGCGCAGCTGATGGACCTTTGCGACGATATTGCGTACTCCTCGCATGATCTGGAGGATGGTATCAAGGCAGGCAAAATTGAGGTACATGAGCATTTTCTGCAAGACCCGCATATTAATCGACTGATTGTGGATAAAATCACAACGCTGGAGGATCTGTTCTGGAACGGATGGACAAGAGAAGCGATTGGGCAAAAGGTAGAAGAAGTGCTTGCTTCGTTCCTGCGCGTCTGGAATGAGAAGATGCCGTTCTGTGAGCATGATTACTCGCGTACCCGCCGTGAGGTGAAAGCCTACTGGGTGAGCTTTTTTGTAGGCAGCCTGGGTGTTATTGACGACGGCGACTGGAAGAAGGTAACGTTTGTCCGTGAAGGGGCTGAAGACCTCGACATGCTGCGTACGGTGAGTGTGCTCAAGAGCTTTGCCTGGGTAACCATGATTCGTGATCTGCGTGTGCAGCGGCTTCAGAAGCGCAGTGAGTGGATGATTAAGCGTTTATGGGATGCATTTCTTGACCCGGAGACGTCCAAATCCATTATTCCATCCGACTGGCTGCAACGATATGAGAAAGACCAGGTGAAATCGCAGCCGATCTGGACTTGGGAACACATGGTGATCGATTATATTGCCGGAATGACGGATGCTTTTGCCGAGAAAATATATAATGAACTGTATGGCCTGAAGGTTGGTTCCATCTACGATCTCGATTAAATAACAGTGAATATGCAAGAAAGAGCTAGGTGCATTGTGTACCTAATTGCACGGAGAATCGCTGTAATCATATACAGAACAGAACGGTATGAATTTATCATATTTAAAAGGGAGATGAGACGCTTGGGTACAAAGATAAGCGAAAAGTACGATCTGGGCGTACTTGACCTTGTTCCAAGGTTAAACGATGCGACAGCGGAACAGGCTCTTCAGCAATCGGTTATCCTTGCGCAACGTGCCGAAGCCTGGGGATACTCGCGATACTGGACGTCTGAGCATCACGATATGGATGAACTGGCATCGGCATCTCCGGAAGTACTGCTCGCCCATATCGGGGCAAGAACCACAACGATCCAGCTAGGCTCCGGTGCAGTTCTGTTACCGCATTACAGCCCGCTCAAGGTAGCGGAGTCGTTCCGCCTGCTGGCTGCGCTCTATCCGGGACGCGTCGAGCTTGGGCTGGGACGGGCTCCTGGTGGTGGACCTCATGCAACGATGGCACTCAGTGGCAATTACTTGCAACATGTGTCCAAGCTGCCTGAATCACTTGCAGCACTGACTGAGCTGCTCGAAGATCGTTATACCTATGAGGAACATCCCGTAACGGCTCGTCCGATTCCGGAGCTTCCGTTATCCTTATGGATGTTGGGTACGAATGTAAAGAGTGCTGAGTTTGCTGCCCGTTTCGGTATGGGATATGTATTCGGCCAATTCATGAGTGATGCAGATGGTACAGAGGCTGTACGGCGTTACCGGGAGGGATTCATCCCCAGCGCTAATAGAACAGAGCCGGAGGTTATGGTTGCAGTCAGTGTTCTGTGTGCGGAGACACAGGAAGAAGCGTTGTCCTGGAGTCGCGAAATGGCGGAGAGACGCAGAGCCAGTGGAAAAGATATTTCGGCCCAGTCCAGTACCAGTACCAGTACCAGTACCAGTACCAGTACCAGTACCAGTACCAGTACCAGTACCAGTACCAGTACCAGTACCAACACCGAGAATAGCAATGCTAACGTCAGTACAGATGTTAACAAAAATGAAGCCGAGCGGCATTATGTCGGGACAGCCGAAAGGGTATGGGAGGAATTGCAACACGTAGGTCACAGGCTGGATACGAATCGGCTGCTGGTAGTTACGGCTGGCCCGAACTATGAGCGAAGGCTGGAATCTTATAAGTTACTGGCTGAAGCCTGAGCAGCTTCCGTGAATTGAAGAAGGACAAGGGACACGGGTACGTAGCTCTCTGAATCCATTCAAATCTAAAGAGCCGCAGAACGGGAAATCCGTACGATGCGGCTCTTTTTTGATGGTTGTTTATAATCTCGTAATCTTTAACAAAATTAAGCATGTCCTTAACAAAAGAATGTTATAATACTTTACGTCTGTATTCCTATAGTTATAATATAGAAAAGAGTTTGCAAGATGCCAAAAGAAGGGTAAAACAACGACAAAAGCACCTAAATTCGGGAAGGTCCGAAGAAGGGCATAAGGGGGAAATCATATGTTCAGCAGATTCAAGATCAAGAGTATCGGTCTGCGTATCAGCATCGCGTTCTATCTATTAATCCTCTGTTTAATTCTTCTTAGTGTCACCATTATTACACGAATGAATTCAATGGAAAATAACACGAATGACATCACTAGTAACTGGATGCCTTCAATTCAGGAAATTAACCGTTTGAATTATACGACAGAGCATATTTTGACACTGAGCTATCGTCATTATGATGCACAGGCAAGTGACAAAGCGAACCTGGCTGAAGAGCGTACCAAATACATTCGTGAGACCACACAGGCCATTAAAATATATGATCAGCAGGAAAAGATGCCGGAAGAAAAGGAACATTGGGATTCATTCAAGGCGAAGTGGGAAGCTTACCTTAAGATTAATACCCAATCGATCAAACTGAGTGATGAAGGTCAGACTCAATTGGCCAAGGAAGTCTCTGAAAAAGGGGCCAAATCCTTTGATACCATGCAGGTCGATCTGGATTACCTGGTGCAGTACAATCAGAGTCAGTCGGATATCTCTGCTGCGCAGACCATTCGATCCATACAAGACGGCAGGCTGATTATTGTTGTGGGTGTTCTGATCATGATTGTCATTACGGCCATCAGCATTCCTATCATTCGTTCACAGGTCGTTAAACCATTGCTTCGGGTGATCAGTGCCGTGAAACTGATAGCGGATGGTCAATTGAATGTTCAGGATATACATACCAAACATGAAGACGAAGTTGGTGTACTTGCCAAGGCCGTGAATGACATGAAAGGTAACCTGACTTCTATGGTGCTTAATGTTCGAAGGATCGCTGAAGATGTGAATCGTCAAAGCAGTGAACTGGCGATTTCCTCTGAAGAGGTTAAGATCGGAAGTCGTCAAATTGCGATAACGATGGAAGAATCGGCAAAAGCGGCGGAAAGCCAGGCAGAAACGGCTGTTGAATCAGCACGAACCGTTGAGGGCTTGAACGAGCATATCCAGCAGCATTCAGCGCAGGGGAACCAGCTTCGTGAGATGTCAGACCTCATTCTGGAGCAAGGGCTTAACGGGCGCCAGGCGATGGAACAATCTGTGAACCAGATGCAGCAAATTGCTGGTGCAGTTTCCGCTTCCATGAACAAGATGGAACAATTGGACCGCAAAAACGAGGATATCTCACAGTTGGTTCAGGTCATTCATGACATAGCACGTCAGACCAATCTGCTTGCATTGAATGCTTCCATTGAAGCAGCCCGTGCGGGAGAGAGTGGACGTGGGTTTGCTGTAGTTGCAGCAGAAGTTCGGAAGCTGTCCGAAGCCGTTCAGACTTCCGTGGAAGAGATTACAGTCATCACGGAGGATATTCAGCAGGATTCCCAGGGGGTTGTTGAAGAATTGCGTACGGGTGTACTGGAAACGCAGCGGGGACAGGAGCAAGTACGTAATTCCGGTAATCTGTTCCGTACCATTAACGAGTCGGTAGAGGGCATGGTTCAGGTTATTAGTACAATGACAGATGGACTGGAAGGCATGCAGGAAGCAAGCGGACGCATGAATGATTTCAGTCAACAGATTTCGGCCGTATCGGAACAGTCAGCGGCTAGTGTGGAGGAAGTGTCAGCTTCGGCCGAAGAGCAGGTAAGCTCCATGGAGACGATTAGCGGAAACATTCAGAATCTGAAAGAATTGTCCGATGACCTGCTCGCATCCATTGAAAAATTAAAAATATAAACCTTCTTCTTATGTATAGAAGAAACATGAAGGACGGCTATGATGTTGAGCCCTACAAATCGTGAAGCTTCAGTTAGCGGAAGTTACGTGTACACCTTTGCCTGTCATGAGAACGAACGTGAATTATGTGAACTTGAAATGGAAACTATGTTGCTTTATTCCACAAATTTACATCCAAGTAACCACGCCTATCTTCGCTCAAACGTTTGCATTCCGCCAGGAAGAAGTCCGTTTATTCGGGGGAGACTGGAGGTAATGGCTGAAGCTGATGAAGTGGCGGATTTGAAGCCGGCAGCCTCACAAATTACTCTCTCTCCAGGCGAGACGTTCAAGGTTGTCTGCCTGAAAGAAGGAGATAACATGCCAAACTACGCGCAATCCCGTCAGTTGGAAAAAGAATTGGGAATGTGCATACACGGCAAGGCAAAGATGAAACAGCCTGATATGACTTTTGGACTAATGCATGCGAATGGATCGTGGATCTTGGGTCGGTGGACAGAAGCGGATCGCTCGTGGCATAACCATCATCAGAAACCTCAAAATTACTCGACGGGCCTTGGGGTTACATTAGCCAGGGCGCTGGTCAATATTGCTATTCCAAAGGTAAAGGGCTATCGGTTAATCGATCCTTGCTGCGGGATGGGGACCGTCGTGATTGAGGCATTATCGATGGGAATCGAGGCGAGTGGGAATGAATTGAACCCGTTTGCAGTACAGGGAGCACGAGTTAATCTTCTACATTATGGTTATGACTCAGAGCGGATTACACTCGGAGATATGAATGAATTGAAAGGTTCCTACGATGCTGGCATTCTCGATATGCCTTACAATCTATGCTCCGTTCTTCCGGATGAGGAACAACTTGTCATGTTGACGAGTCTTCGCAGACTTACAGGACGGGCGGTTATCGTCTCTACGGAATGGGTGCAAGGGCACATTGAGGCTGCTGGTTGGAACATAAATCAGTACCGGACGGTGAGCAAAGGAACGTTTATACGTCACATTTGGCTATGCACCTAGAGTAAACTGGAATTAAATATTTTAAAAAAACCACCATCTCGGAAAAAGTAAATTTCCGAAATGGTGGTTTTTATGTTTCATGTCAGATAAGATCCAATTGATTTGTACAATCCGACATAAGTGACAGCAGATTATTTTAGTATTTATGACTATAATTGACCAGATTAAGAGGGAGTGTTTTTCCAGCCACATAAGCTTCAAGGTTTTCCACAAAAATATCAAGTGCACGATCCGTGTATTGTTCCGTGCTTCCTGCAATGTGAGGAGTAATCAGGACGTTATCCTTGCTCCACAGCGGATGATCCGCAGGAAGAGGTTCCTCCTCGAATACATCAAGTGCAGCAAAGGCGACTTGTCCACTGTCCAGTGCGCCCATAAGAGCTTCCGTTTTCACACTTGGACCACGCCCAACGTTGACGAAGCAGGAACCGAATTTGAAATGTTCAAATGCAGTCTGATCATATAAATGGTGGGTTTCATCCGTAAGTGGCAAAATATTGATAACATAATCGCCTTGACCAAGTGCTTCATGCAATCCGGACATATCGTACATCTGGTCCACATTGGGAACGTCTTTGCCAGAGCGGCGGACCCCAATCACATTCATGCCGAGTGCTTTGAGAACGCGTGCAGTCTCTGTTCCGATCTCTCCAACGCCAACAATAACTGCTGTTTTCCCATGTAGTTCGGGTAGCGGTTTGCCTGGTGATTTCCACTCCGCCTGCTGCTGGTGCAGCATGGCTTGTCTGAGCCAACGACTGTGGGTTAACATCATGCCCAGAATGATTTCCGTAATGGGAATAGCGTGTACGCCATTAGCACTGGTCACGAGAATGTTTTTTTGTTCCAAATCTGAGAATGGAAGGTTATCCACACCTGCAGACCAGACCTGGACCCACTTCAGTGAACTATTCTTTTTTAGCGCATGCTCAGTTACCAAAGGAGACCAACCTAAGATGATTTCGGCTTCGTTTAACTCGGATAATTCAATCTCTTTGGCTTTGCCAACGGTGAGTGAATAGCCAGGCGCAGCGTTCTGAATACGTTGCCGCTGATGTGCAGATAATGATGGAAAACAAACAATTTTACCCATAGTTAGTGGCCTCCTGAATTCGATGAATTATTATTTTAGTGTAGCAGAAATAAAAACGATGTGCAGAAAGGCAGGAATCCAGCCTCATGTGCAAATGCTGGCAGTTGTGTCACTCTATAATTACCCAGCTTGAAACAATTGTTATGATTATGAAATAATAGAACGAACTTTATGAAGAGGTGTATTTAATGAATAATTCATATACAGATCTTTCAGCACGACGGGAACGATTATTTACCGGGCTTCGTCTGCCTGCTCCTATTCAAAGTTCACTTCGAATGTCTGCCGGACAAGTGCAAGGAAAGCTTGATTTTCGCAAATGGACGGATTATAGAGACTATCACATTACCTTGCAATTTCTGGGAGATACACTTGTCAGTGACATAGGACATCTTCGTAAAGCGCTGCGCTCGGCAAGTGCCGGAATCCAGCCATTTGAGCTGCAATTATCCGGATGGGGTACATTCGGTCTGGAGGAGGCGCCAAAGGTGTTATGGAAAGGCGTTGAAGGAGAAAGAAGTCAACTGAATCTGCTGCAAAAAAAGATCGTTGAGGCAACTTCTTCTCTTGGTTACGAGGCCGAATTAAGACCGTATTCCCCGCATATTACTATCGCCAGAAAATTTCTGGGTCAGGTTCCATCTAATGGATATAAAGGAATATTTGGGTCGCTTCCGGAACATTCCTTGGGTGTTAATTCATGGATGGTAGAAGATTTTGTACTTTATGTGACACAGCCAGGCCAGGCGCCGATGTATGAGGTTGTGGATACGTTTTCTTTTTCCTGAAACTCATTGTTATGACATAAAATCACATTGACATTACGTTATTCCCTATGTAATATTAGCCAACGTTATTCAAATTCTTTTTTTGTGGTTACTTAGATTAGGGAATTGTTTCGACAGGAGGAATCTACGAATGGATATTATAAGCAAGAATCGTTGGGTGGCACCGATGTTATCTGTGCTGCTTGTATGTATAGTGGGGGCTAATGTCGTTCAGGCGACGGGAAAGTGGAATGAGGCCAGTGATAGTAAACAGATGACCGAACTTACGGCTTCTGTACAAAATAGCGAAAATTCTTTTAACGGGGACAGGCGAATGCTGCAAGACGGGACAAGTCTATCTGCTGATGCGTCTATCCAATCTGCCGACTGGACCCATTCGCTTCCAGCCAAGAACTGGCTGACGACTGCTCAGGAAGAGCAGGAACAGAAAGAGGCCAAGGCCAAACATGCGGCCCGAGCTGCAGCTGTGGCCAAAGCGAAGAAAGAGGCTGCTCTGAAATTGGCGAAAATAGAGCGTGCCAAAGCGGTAGCTGCAATTACCACTCCCCCCCAAAAACTTTACTTTACGCGGACCAAACTTCTGAACCAGGAAGACTCGAAGCTTGCAACCTGGTCTTACAGTGTGTCCGATAAAGAGCTGTTTCTGCTGCAAAAAATCGTCATGGCAGAGGCGGAAGGTGAACCGTACGAAGGCAAAGTGGCAGTTGCCAATGTTGTCTTAAACCGGCTGCGGTCAGCCAATTTTCCCGATACCATCTACAAAGTAATCCATCAGAAATCTCAATTCAGTCCTGTAGCGAATGGCCGCTTGAAGCGTGTAACTCCCAATGAGGACACGATCAAGGCAGTTAATGCGGCATTGAATGGGAAAAAGGAAGTCGCTGATGATACGTATTATTTCTTGTCATTGACGCTTGCGGATGACCTGACAGTGGCTCGTTCCCAGAAAAAAGTGAAAACGATCGGGCATCATACTTTTTATAAGTAATAGACCTGTAAATTCTGCAAACAGGCAAGGTAGTCAACTATGTCATTCCTTCATGGATCTTGAAAAGCCCTGAAATGCAGTTTTATTTCGTTGTTTTCATTTTATTTATGAATAGTGCGTTGTTATTTAAATTACCCTTTTTCTCCGTACATCATACAAAAATATGGACAAAATAAAGAAGGTTCCCTTCCAATTCATCGGAGGGGAACCTTCTTTGTATATTGCCTTAGGATATGAAACGCCCTCGTAGAACGAATACAAGGGGTTATAGAGCTGTTAGAATGGTATTCTGGTACCTGACAGCGGAGTGGCACCAATTCCGGCTGTGAAGCGCTCCTTAGGGGCGGACGTGACCTCGGCTGTAGCCGGGAATAATAAATCATGGACAGCCTGAGCACAACACGTCGGATCATAGGATGATCGGTTACCTGGTTTGAGCATGACGTTCAGCTGGCTTTCAGCTTGTCGCGGTGCATAACCCTGCTCACATAATTGTCTGAAGCGATTAGTGATGACTTCAGCCGAATGAATAACCTCACCATATCCGGCTTGTACAAAATATTCGCAATTTTCTTCTTCCTGACCCGGAAGCGGGGGAACGAACAGCATGGGCAATCCCTTTGCCAATGCTTCCGTACATGTCATACCGCCCGGCTTCGTAATCAGTACATCGGATACGTCCATTAGTTTGCTGACCTCGCGGGTATACCCGAGGATACGTATATTGGGATGTTGGAAGCATGGCATTTCTTTCAGCTTGGCAATCATTTTTTCATTGCTTCCGAGACAGAATAACAGTTGGACACGATCTGCCCAGGAAGTGAGAGTCTTCATATGTTCTTCATCAAAAGAAAGTCCCCATCCTCCGCCCATAAGCAGGGCAGTAGGCATGTTCTGAAGCTCCATTTCCTGCCGTAGTCGAACCTTGTCTCCAGCTTCCCAGAAGTCTGGATGTACCGGAATACCGGTAACCTGGATTCGAGAGGATTCGACCCCTCTCAATTCAAGCAGAGTCTTTACCTGCGGCGTTGAGACCAGATATTTGTTCACCTCAGGATTAATCCATGTCGCATGTACATCGTAGTCCGTAACGAGTGTGTACAGCGGAATGTTAAGTCCTTGGCGCTTCAGCCGGGAAATGACCGCATTCGGAAAGGGATGAGTACAGATCACAGCATCGGGTTTCAACTGGGATACAACCTGTGCAGTCTGTGTATAGAAAAGTCGGTGCAAGGCCAGCTTTGTGAAGCCGTTCAGTGATTTGTTATACTGCGTCCGGTATAACAGACTAACCAGCTTAGGCTGAACGGATAGGGTCTTCCGGTAAGCCGACAATATAAGTGGCGCCATTGTTGGATTTAAAAATTTACCAAGCTCAATAACCCGACTATGCACATCTGGACTGACTTTCTTGATGCCACTTGCCAGTGCATGGGCGGCTTGGGTGTGACCGGTGCCGAAACCTTCGGATAACAAGAGCACTCTTGGTTTTCGCATGAGTTCACCTTTATTCATCAAATTAAATTTATAATTTCATTGTCATACCGCACGTTGCATTACTACAAGAATATACAGCGACGCGGAAAAACATGTTCATTCATTACATATTTACACTATAGTTAATGTTCTGATACATCTAGAATTCGTCTTCAAGCGTGTTGATGGAATCATCATACACTATAGACGACTATTGAAGCAGTTTCCACTGCATTTCGGTTAAAAAAAATTAACCAATTTTTTAATGTTAGGGTTGCAATCCCTTAATGAAGGTGGTAATGTTGTTTTTGACCGAATGACCGAATTGTATTTTTGGTCATTTATGAAGGGCGATCAATCAAAATGAAGGAGGGGATATGATGGCTCCGATTGACAGGAGACAGCAGGTCATTCAAGCAGCAACCCAGTCGTTCGCCATGTTTGGATACAAGGCAACCACGATGGATCAGGTAGCAAAGATTGCGAATGTTGGCAAAGGAACGATCTATACCTTCTTCACCAATAAGGAACAATTGTTTGATCAGATTCTGGTGGAAGTGATCCAGGAGATGAAGAACATTGCTCATCGTGAAGTTCATCAGGAAAGTGCTTTTTTTGATAATTTGTTTCGGGTGCTTGATTCATTGCTGGAGTTTCGCCGCGATCATGATTTGCTCGTTAAGTTGTCCCAGGAGCTTAAGGATTTCGGAACACTTCAGGCCAAGGAAGGTTTGGAGAAAGTGGAGAAGGTGATCTCCGATTTTCTGGCACGGGAGCTTGAAAAAGCGAGGGACAGTGGCGAGATTCGCGATTGTGATCCACAAGTGGTGGCCTTTATGATGATTCGTCTGTATATTGCGCTTACCTCGGATTGGAACAAGCAACATGAACCTCTGAGCAAAGAGGAAATCAAGAACTACTTTCGCCTTTTCTTAATGGAAGGAATTGCTGCTGCCATGTAACCCGAAATTATTCTACTATAATATGGGTAAATTATATGGCACTCAAGCAGTGAGGCTTGTCGGAAGACAGGTTTGTTTTTTTGTCCTGAAGTGACCGTTTGAGGAAAGTGGTCACTTCGTGTTTCAGTAAAATTACGAAACGAATCATATTATTACATTATGGTTATTCCTGCTCATAGAGCAGAGAGATTAAGGGGAGAAAATGACATGAAATCTTTATCCGTGTTTTTCAAGGATGTGGGATCGGCCGTGAGAAACCCGAAGGTGTTGATCCCTGTTATTGCAATTATGTTTATTCCGATCCTGTATAGTGGCATTTACTTGGCAGCCTACTGGGACCCATATGGTCATGTGGATGAGATGCCGGTTGCGGTTGTCAATCTGGATAAAGGTGCTGAGCTGGAGGGCAAATCGTTGCATGTGGGTAGCGACCTTGTCGATGAGCTGAAGAAAAATGCAGATTTTAAATGGGACTTTGTCAGTGCTGCTCAAGCCAGAGAAGGCATGGAGAACGACAAATATTATATGAAAATTACGATCCCGGAGAACTTCTCATCCCAGGCAACAACGTTGCTTGATGACAAGCCGAAGCCGGCTGATCTGATCTATGAACCAAACGGCAATTACAGCTTTGTGGGTGCACAGATCGGTAAGACAGCGATCAAGGATCTAAAAGCAAAGGTTTCGGCCAAAGTTACGGAATCCTATGCGGAGACACTGCTCGATAAGTTCTCCGAAGTATCAGACGGATTGGCTGAAGCAGGCGACGGAGCAGGTGACCTGAATACAGGTGCAGGCAAGCTGGATGATGGAGCTGTAAAGCTTAAGGATAATCTGGCGAAGCTGGCATCAGGAACTTTGGCGCTTCAGGATGGCTTGTCTCCATTAAGTGATGGTGTTAATGCGCTTCATACGGGTGCAACCAAGCTCGAAAGTGGGACAACGAATCTGGTATCTGGTCTGCAGCAGCTTCAAGCAGCAGCCACAGATCAGCTTCAGAGCGGAGCAGATCAACTGAAGGCTGGCAGTGCCAAGCTGGAGACCGGACTGAAGTCCTCCATGGATGGAGCAGGCAAGCTTCAAGCGGGCCTGCAATCGTCCGAACAGGGCAGCGCGAAGCTGTCCGACGGTCTGCAAAGCGCTGTGCAAGGCAGCGACACATTGGCCACTGGTCTGCACTCGGCAGTAGACGGCAGCAGTAAGGTTGCTGACGGTGCCCAGGGCGTTGCTGACGGGTTGAAGCAGCTTGCTGCATCGAACCCGGAACTGGCAGCCAGCGCCGATGTGCAGAAGCTGCTTGCGGCCAGCGCCGCCGTTGCCGATGGCAGCGAACAGCTGCACGAGAGCGAGCAGAAGCTGGCGCAGGGTGCAGATCAGCTGCACCAGGGCAACCAGCAGCTGGCAGCGGGTGCTGCCGAGCTGCACGGAGGCCAGAAGCAGCTTCTGGCTGGTGCGGGTCAGCTCGTGGAAGGCCAGAAGCAATTACTGGCTGGTGCAGGGCAGCTTAACCAAGGCGGAGCGAAGCTCTCCGATGGCCTGAAGCAGTTCAGCGGCAAGCTGGGCGAAGCGGCAAGTGGAGGTACGTTGCTGGCGGATGGAGCGAAGCAACTGGGCTCGGGTACCACTGCCCTGCAAACGGGTGTAGGCAAGCTGAGTGGTGGCGTGAGTTCACTTACGGATGGTTCCAAACAACTGGGCGATGGCGCAGGCAAACTGGCTGACGGTCTAACTGAGCTGAAAGACGGTTCGAGCGAGCTGGCTACCAAGCTGAAAGATGCAGCTCAAAAAACGTCAGAAGTCAAAAAAACGGACGATGTGGTGAACATGTTCGCTGAACCTGTCAATTCCTCTGAGAATACAGCGGAGGATGTGAGCAATTACGGTACAGGGTTGACGCCGTTCTTCCTGTCCATCGGTCTGTTTGTGGGATCATTAATCTCAACTATTGTTCTGAAAATGAGGGAAACCTCCGTACCAGGCGTTACAGGCTGGAATCGTTTTGTCAGCCGGACACTGGTATTTGGCTCCGTAAGTATTTTCCAATCGGTAATCGTGGCAAGCTTCATGTTATACGGTCTTGGACTGGAGACGCACAGCACAGGGGTGTTCTATCTGTTCACCATTATTACGGGGCTGACTTTCATGCTGATTGTTCAGGCACTTGTAACCTGGCTTGACCTGCCAGGACGTTATGTTGTCATTCTGCTGCTGGTCTTCCAGCTTGCGGCAAGTGCAGGTACGTTCCCGGTAGAACTGATTCCATCGTGGCTTCAGGCACTTAGCCCTTGGTTGCCAATGACGCACAGCATTATGGGCTTTAAGGCCGTTGTATCGAGTGGCAATCTAGATGTGATGTGGCATCAGGCCGGAATTCTTGGCATATACGCTGGAGTATCCGTACTTCTTACGCTGGCGTTCTTCCTTTGGAATGGCAGACGTCCGAAAAAAGAAGTCGAAACTTCGGAATCCGGTCAAGTTGTGACGGCATAAGCTTAATTTATGCCAGAGCAGGATGGAATTTGAAAAATAATCTTTGGACTCAAGTATCGAAATTATGCAATATAGTAGTCAAATAGTGCAAAGAGCCTGCGGCCCGAAAAAGGGTCGCAGGCTCTTTTTGTATACAAATGCATAGAGAAGCAGAGATTCACTGGATCAGAGAGTTATAATTTGGTGGAAATATGGATAAAGTCAGGCTGCATATGGAATGATTTTCTTTTGTCAGTAATTAAAATCAGTTGTACTCTGACATAAAATGTGTATAATTATTCGAAAAAGAGATGAATTTAAACGTCATTTCACTAAAGCTTACTGTGAAGTGTTTCTTATCAGAGGTATTAAAAAGTTTAAATTGCGCTGATGTTAGCTCGGTGTTAAAATAATAGAACTATATCAAAATACGTCGCTCCATATCAGTGGCCGTGCCAGCGGCTGCGTGTTGTTATATCAAGCTGTTTGCTGGATCGTCCGGATCAGCTCATCTCATGAAATAGCCTCTGCCACCATAGCAGCGCTTATAACTTTGGACAGTCTCATGCTGTCGCCTCTTCTATCTAGCAGGCTCTATCGCAAGCGAAAGGCCAGCTCCTCCCGTTTCATTGTTGCCTGTTGCCTATGTTCTTGATCTTTCCGAAATACTTCATTATAGAAAGGTTGCGTTCCATGAGACACATCGGATTACCTCCTAAACAGGGTCTGTATGACCCGCAGTTCGAAAAAGACGCATGCGGAATGGGTTTTGTTGCCAACATCAAAGGAGTACCTTCACATGATATCGTGAGTCAAGCACTGACCATGCTCAGTAACATGGAGCACCGCGGAGGACAGGGAAGTGAACCGAATTCCGGTGACGGAGCAGGTATCCTGATTCAGATTCCACATCGCTATTTTGCACAGGAAGCGGAACGTCTTGGTTTTGCATTGCCTGAACAGGGATTCTATGGCGTAGGCATGTTGTTCCTTTCCCAGGACTCTGCCATTCGCAGTGCGCATGAAGAGAGCCTCAAGAAAATTATTGAAGAAGAAGGCCAGACGTTTCTGGGTTTCCGGGATGTTCCTACTTTTGATGAGATGCTTGGCCGCTCTGCACTTGCAGCGAAACCTTATGTACGTCAGGTGTTCATTGGAAGATCCGCAGAAGTGAAGGATGAGCTGGGATTTGAGCGTAAGCTGTACATTATTCGCAGACGCGCTGAGCTGGCTATTCGTTATTCGGCAGATGAAGCAGAAGGCGGTTCGTTCTACCTTCCGAGCTTGTCTTGTCGCAAAATTGTATATAAAGGCATGCTGACAACGGAACAGGTTGGAGAGTTTTATCTGGATCTGCAGGAAGATCTCGTTGAATCGGCCATTGCACTCGTGCATTCCCGTTTCAGTACCAACACCTTCCCAAGCTGGGAACGTGCCCACCCGTATCGCTTCATGATCCACAACGGTGAGATCAACACGATGCGTGGTAACGTGAACTGGATGCATGCACGGCAATCTTTATTCGAGAGTGAACTGTTCGGTAACGACATCTCCAAAGTGAAGCCTGTCATTAATCCGGACGGTTCGGACACGGCGATGTTTGATAACACGCTGGAGTTTTTGTATCTGAGCGGTCGTTCATTGCCACATGTGGCAATGATGATGGTTCCTGAGCCTTGGAGCACAGATGAAGGAATGGACCCTGCCAAAAAGGCATTCTACGAATATCACAGCACCATGATGGAGCCATGGGACGGACCGGCTGCAATGGCCTTTACCGATGGTTTGCAGATCGGTGCAACACTCGACCGTAATGGTTTGCGTCCCGCACGTTACTATGTAACGAAGGACGACCGTATTATTTTGTCCTCTGAAGTTGGGGTGCTTGATATTGCACCTGAAGAGATCCTGTACAAAGACCGTTTGCGTCCAGGACGTATGCTTCTGGTAGATACACAAGAAGGCCGCATCATCGCGGATGAGGAAGTGAAAGCACTCATTGCAGCCGAAAATCCGTATCAGGATTGGCTTGATGAGCATTTGATGGATCTGAGTGAGCTGCCGGAAGCACCGGAACTGCCTGATCCAAAACATGATAACGTGACCCAGCTTCAGCTGGCCTATGGATATACATTTGAAGAATTACGCAAAGTATTGGAGCCAATGGCTACAACGGGTATGGAAGCTACAGGCTCCATGGGTTATGATGCACCGCTCGCCGTTCTGTCGGATCGTCCACAGCGTCTGTATAACTACTTCAAACAGATGTTTGCACAAGTAACTAATCCGCCGATCGATGCGATCCGTGAAGAGATTGTAACGTCCACTGCAACAACGATTGGACCCGAGCGCAATCTGTTGAACCCGGAACCGGAGAGCTGTCGCCAGATTCGTCTGGATACACCGGTATTGTCCAATGAGGATTTCGCGAAGATTCGCCACGTACGTCGTCCGGGCTTCCGTTCGATGACGATTCCAATCTTCTTTACAGCGAAAGAAGGAGCAGAAGGGCTTCGCAAAGCGATGGATTTGCTCTTCGAAGCTGCAGATCGTGTTATAGACAAAGGTCATAACATTCTGATCCTGTCTGACCGCGGTGTTGACGCTGAGAATGCGGCCATCCCTGCATTGCTTGCCGTAGCAGGTTTGCATCACCATCTGATCCGTCAGGGAACCAGAACGAAAGTCAGCATTATGCTTGAATCTGCAGAACCGCGTGATATTCACCACTATGCATTGTTGCTGGGCTACGGTGTAAGTGCGGTTAACCCGTATCTGGCGTTTGAGACGCTGGATGACATGATTCAGCAAGGCTTGCTGCGCGGCATCTCGCATGAAAAAGCAGTGAAGAACTACATTAAAGCGGCTACCAAAGGTGTCATTAAAGTATTGTCCAAAATGGGGATCTCAACCATTCAATCCTATCGCGGTGCACAGATTTTCGAAGCCGTGGGTCTGAAATCGGATTTCGTTGACCGTTACTTTACCTGGACACCTTCCCGCATCGGCGGAATTGGACTGGAAGAAGTGGCTGCTGAGGCTCTGACACATCATAACCGTGCATTCACGGATAAAGACGGAAACGACAAAGTGCTTGACTCTGGTGGGGATTATCAGTGGCGCAACGACGGAGAAGAGCATCTGTTCAATCCGCAAACGATTCATACCCTGCAACACGCCGTACGTACAGGAGACTACAAACTGTATCAAAAGTACGCAAAACTGGTGCAAGGTGAAAATGATCAGTTGTTGACCATTCGCTCCATGCTGAAACTGAAATCGGTTGGACCAGCGATTCCGTTGGAAGAAGTAGAATCCGTAGAATCTATTATGCGTCGTTTCAAAACCGGAGCGATGTCCTTCGGTTCAATCAGTAAAGAAGCACATGAAGACTTGGCGATCGCAATGAACCGTGTAGGTGGTAAATCCAACACAGGTGAAGGCGGGGAAGACCCGGCACGCTTCATTAAAGATAGCAACGGTGATTCACGTCGCAGTGCGATCAAGCAAGTGGCATCCGGACGATTCGGAGTTACATCTAACTATCTGGTGAATGCCGATGAAATTCAGATCAAGATGGCTCAGGGAGCGAAGCCGGGTGAAGGCGGACAGCTGCCTGGACGTAAAGTATACCCTTGGGTTGCTGAGGTTCGTGGATCAACACCAGGTGTAGGTCTGATTTCTCCACCACCGCATCACGATATCTACTCGATTGAGGATCTGGCTGAGTTAATCTATGACTTGAAAAATGCCAACCCGCGTGCAGAGATCAATGTTAAGTTGGTATCTGAAGTCGGCGTTGGGACGATTGCGGCCGGTGTAGCCAAAGGTCGTGCCGACATTATCCTCGTCAGCGGTTATGACGGTGGTACAGGGGCATCGCCACAAGGTTCGATTCGCCATGCGGGTATGCCTTGGGAGCTAGGTCTTGCAGAGACACATCAAACGTTGATGCTGAACAATCTGCGTGACCGTGTCGTTCTGGAGACGGATGGCAAGATGCTGAATGGTCGTGACTTGGTAATCGCTGCTTTGCTGGGAGCTGAGGAGTATGGATTCTCTACAGCACCACTGGTGGCATTGGGTTGTATCATGATGCGTGTCTGTCAGATGGATACTTGTCCAGTTGGGGTAGCAACACAAAATCCGGAGCTGCGCAAAAATTACATGGGTGATCCGGCTCATGTGGTTAACTTCATGCGGTTTGTTGCTGAGGATGTTCGCGAAATCATGGCTGATCTTGGTTTCCGCACCATTCAGGAAATGGTGGGCCGTACGGATTGCCTCGAGACGGTAGAAGCCGTAGATCATTGGAAGAAGAAAGGCGTGGACTTGTCGGTATTGCTGCATGTGCCTGAGATGTCGGAAGGCTCTGCTCGTTACCGCACACAGCATCAGAATCACCAGTTGGAAGAAACGCTGGATATGCAACAGTTGCTGCCACTCGCACAGCCTGCTATTGAATCCGGTCAACCGGTTGAAGCGGTACTTCCAATTACCAATGTCAACCGTGCAGTCGGTACCATTTTGGGTAGTGAAATCACACGCAAATATGGGCTTGCAGGCTTACCTGAAGATACGGTTCAATTTAAGTTTATCGGCTCTGCCGGACAAAGCTTTGGGGCCTTTGTACCTAAAGGCATGACATTGACCGTTGAAGGAGATTCCAACGACTATGTGGGTAAAGGTTTGTCTGGAGGTAAACTGATCGTGATGCCTTCACCAAAATCAACATTCGAGGCCGAAGATAACATCATCATTGGTAACACGGCTCTGTACGGAGCAACCAGCGGTGAAGCCTATATTCGGGGGATTGCCGGGGAACGATTCGCTGTACGTAACTCAGGTGCCAAAGTGGTTGTCGAAGGTGTAGGCGATCATGGCTGTGAGTACATGACTGGTGGACGTGTCGTCGTGCTTGGCGATACAGGTCGTAACTTTGCCGCAGGGATGTCTGGAGGGATTGCTTATGTCTATGATCCAGAAGGCACATTCCTGAAACGTTGCAATCTGGAAATGGTTCTTTTGGAGCGTATCGAAGACCTGTCTGAAAGTGCAGATCTGCGAGGCATGATTCAACGCCATGTTGCGAATACAGGCAGTGCTACAGGTCAGCGCATTCTGGATAACTGGCAGGATTCGCTGAATCAGTTCGTTCGGGTTATACCGAAGGACTTCAAACGCATGACAGAGCAAATCGAGCGGATTCAGGCCACGGGCTTGACCGGAGAGGCTGCTTTGCTGGCTGCTTTTGAAGCCAACATGCGTGAACTTGCTCGTGCTGGAGGTTAAGAAGGTTGCATGAACAGGTTGTATTAAGAAGAATAGGAGCTTTATGGCTGCCGAATTGGCGCCGTAAAGCTCCTATTTTGGTTTCGACAAAATTAGAACCCGCTCAAAAAACGTTATCGCCATGAGACGACAACATCGAGGTACTTTCTCAAGTATAATAAGGCTAGTTTTTGGAGTGCAGGGAAAGTATAAAGATAAGAGAGGTTAGCGGAATGAATATGAAGCATCCAAATAGGGGCGATCGTAAGCCGACAGGTAAACAAGTCAAAGCAACTCAGTTGGACATCATGAAGGTTTTACTGCAATGCGGAATCGACCCGGAGCGTTGGAACCATTTCGTATCCTCAGAAAACAACAAGCGCTCTTGAAAACATGGTCAACGATGGAATGAAACTAAGACACAAAAAAAGCCCAGAAACCTTAGAGTGAACCTCGTAGGACTGGGTCTTCTTTTCGGATTTAATCCATACTGCGTTCCATGCGAACAAAAGCAATAAAACGACGTGCCTCTTCCTCTGTTAAGGCTTTGCCATCAATCATCAGATCGAAGCGTTCCAGCACTTCTTTATCCGATAATTCAAGAGAGTCGACGAATTCTCGTACATCCTCATCCACCAAGACATCGCTTTTCTTCGTACGTCCAATAAGATAATCAATGGAGACGCCAAAGATATCAGCAAGTCTCGTTAACACTTCAAAATCCGGTTTACGTCGGTTTTTCTCATAGTGGGAGAGAGCCGCTCTTGTAATATGAATGGAGCTCGCAAGTTCTTCTTGTGTAAGTCCCCGCTGTTCCCTTAATTCAGCAATGCGATTTCCGTAGCTCATAAGCTATTTCCCCCTGAACGACATCAAATATATATTGAAACAATCCTGAGCCAAGTTTTGATCAGGGCAGCTTTCCTGAATCATAGTAACGCCGTATCAGTCCTATAGGTATATAGGTCTGTCTAAGGACATCTCATATTGTCGTAAATCAAAAGAACCATGTCCAAATACTGCTTGACATGATACAAATTGTATCGTAAATTGGACGTATGGAGTTACAAAATGTATCATTTGGGATATTTTAAGTATGACCAAGTTGCCTAGCCAATATACCTGTGAGAAGGAGTAGAGGCAACTCTTGCAAGCTAATCCGTTCTAAAAGGAATGAAACCATGAATTCAATGATTCAGGAATGGGCTGATCTAAAATTAAATGTCCATATGTATATTAAGGCGTTTCATGGGAAATCGATAGACCGCAAAAGACGCCCCATTCTGTTACTTGGTATGGACACACAAGCGATCACCTTCCTGAGTGATCTGAACTTACCTGTATCATCAGAGATGCTGATTGGCTTGGATGTAGAAGATAGTCATGTATGTGTAAGACTTCAGGCAAGGCTGCAATGGAAACAGCCCTTCGGAGAGCTCACATTGTATCATTCAAGCTTGCATATTCAACCAGAGCAGACACTATATATAACTGGACAGTTAAATGCGATGATTCGCGAAGTTCATTTTCCTACGGTTTCCCGATTTCAGTATGAGAAAGCCTCAGAACAACCTGCCTTACAGGAAACATATCATTACATTGATTTTACCATATGAGTTGAACACATTCTAAACATATTCTGAACAAGCATGTACTTAACGCCATTTTACTATATTTCATAGCGTTGTGCATTAGTTCTTTAACACCAAAAGAATTTGCGCAATGAATAAAGGGGCGAGGGGGATCATACATTGAGGAAGTTTGGATATGGTTGAAATGCACTGCCACATTTTATCCGGTCTGGATGATGGCCCTGTTCATATGGAGCAGTCCATTGCGATGGCTGAAAAAGCGGCAGCTTCAGGAATTACCTCGATCATTGCTACTCCGCATCACCTGAACGGGCAGTACAACAATGATCCTGATGTGGTCAATCAGGCGGTGAATCTGCTTCATGCAGAACTTCGCAAACGCAACATTCGCTTGGAGATCCATCCCGGACAGGAGATCAGGGTACATGATAACCTGATTACTGATTTATACGCAGGTAGATGCTGCACACTCGCCGGGAGCCGCTACATGTTGCTGGAATTGCCCTTTGGCCATATTCCCTCGCAGTTCCCCGGGATACTTCATGAACTTAAGATAGCGGGTATCACTCCAATTATTGCTCATCCGGAACGCAATCATGCCTTCCTGAAAAATCCAATTCTACTATCGGATTACTTGAGTCAAGGTGTACTATGTCAGCTCACTTCACAGTCTTTCACCGGGCTTTTCGGACGAAAAGTTCAGAAATGGTGTTTTCATTTTTGCAAAGAAAACGGGTTTCATTTCATTTCATCAGATGCGCATGATACACAGAAAAGAACATTTTCCATGTGCGAGGGAAAGTCCGTCATCGAGAAACGTTTCGGAAAGGATGCGGTTAGGCGTCTGAAAGAGAATGCATCACACATTCTCACCAATTCAAACGTGGTTATTGAGCGCTATAAACCTCGCAAATTGAGTATGTTCATGTCCATCTGGTAGTTACATATGACCATAACGTATAGGAGGAATGAAAGTGGAACTTAAGGGATATTTGCGTATTTTACACAAAAAAATGTGGTTGATTGTAGCGATTGCGCTCATTGCCGGAGTAGGTGCGGGGGTCAAAAGTATCTTCTTCACACAACCCATCTATGAAGCGAGCTCCAAACTTATTATCAATCAGACGTCTTCTGTCGAAGGGCAGGCGATCATGGACTTCAGCATGATCCAAACCAATATCAAACTCATTAACTCGTATAAAGAAATTATAAAATCATCAGCAATCATGGAAAAAGTCGCAACGACTTATCCGGATCTGGGCTTAACGACTGCTGAACTAATCAATAGTACCTCAGTCTCGACAGCGAGCGAATCCCAGGTGATGAGCATAACTGTGCAGGGGACTTCCTACGAAAAAGCCGCGAAAACGGTCAATGCAATCTCCAACGTTTTTCAATCTCAAATCCCCCTGATCATGAAAATTGATAATGTTGCCATCCTCAGTAAAGCCAATGTAAATACCAATGCCTCTCCGATTAATATGAAAACCACATTAACGATTATCGTGAGCCTGTTCGCTGGCCTTGTACTCGCGATTGCGCTGGTATTTCTACTGGATTACCTCGACGATACGTTCAAATTCGAATCTGAACTGGAAAAAGAGCTGGGAATCCCTGTGCTTACCGTCATCTCCAAAATGAAAAAAGAAGATGTGAAGAGTACCAAAAATTACGTATCACAACAGAAAGTAGGAGATGGGAATTATGTCGCGACTAACCAATGAACCTAACAATTTGGTGACTTATTTTAATTCCAAATCGCAAATCTCAGAGGGGTACCGAAAATTACGGACTAATATTCAGTTTTCTTCCATAGATAGTCACATCAAAACCATCATGGTGGCTTCTGCCGAATCCGGAGAAGGGAAAACAACGACGATAAGCAATCTGGCAGTTACTTATGCACAGGAAGGGAAGAAGGTTCTGCTGATTGATGCCGATCTGCGTAATCCTTCTCTGCATCAGGTATTTTCCGTACCCAATCACATCGGTCTCAGCAGTGTATTGTCCAATCAATACAGTGTGGATGAGGTGCTGAGAGAAAGTTATATCGATAATCTGGAGTTATTTACTTCCGGTCCTATCCCTCCGAATCCATCGGAAATGATAGGTTCCAATCGAATGAAGAATCTGATCAACGATTTACAGGACAAATATGACGTGATTATGTTCGATACACCGCCAGTGCTCGCCGTGACCGATGCGTTGATTGTAAGTTCCCTGTGTGATGGGGTATTACTGGTGGTTAATGCGGGCAAGGTCAAAAAAGAGCTGGTAAAGAAAACAAAAGCTCATCTTGAACATGTCAATGCACGAATTCTTGGCGCCATCCTCAACAACAACAAAACAACGCAGAATCCGGTAAGTTATTACGGAGAAAAGTAGAGCCATCCGGAAGGCGTATAGGTTATGTCTACTGCACCTTTATCACTGTAGGCACTCGGTCATGCTGTGGGTCCCGGTGGACCTTAGACGTTAATCGTCAATGGCATGACGTGAGGACGGGTTAGATGCCCTGTTTTATATGTTTTGTAATACTAAAAAAAAAGAGGATAGGGTGGTATTTATGAAAAAAGTGAGAAAAGCGATCATTCCTGCAGCCGGATTGGGTACACGTTTTTTGCCAGCTACAAAAGCGATGCCCAAAGAAATGCTCCCTATTGTGGACAAACCAACTATACAGTATATCGTTGAGGAAGCCATTGCCTCTGGAATTGAAGACATTATCATCGTAACAGGTAAAGGGAAACGGGCAATCGAGGATCATTTCGATAACGCATTTGAACTGGAACACAATTTGCTGGAAAAGGGGAAACTGGGTCTGCTTGAAGAGGTCCGCAAGTCCTCTAACGTGGATATTCATTACATAAGACAAAAAGAGGCCAAAGGACTTGGTCATGCTGTCTGGTGTGCACGTAACTTTATCGGTGACGAGCCCTTTGCCGTGTTGCTCGGAGATGACATCGTCGTATCGGAAGTTCCGTGCACCAAGCAACTTATTGATCAATATGATCAAGTTCAGCAATCGATTGTTGGGGTGCAAACCGTACTTCCTGAACAAACAGACAGATATGGCATTGTAGACCCATTGCAATCGGATGGTCGTTTGACAGAGGTTCTCAGGTTCGTAGAGAAACCTGCCCAAGGCACAGCCCCTTCCAACCTGGCGATTATGGGGAGATACGTTCTGAGTCCAGAGATTTTTGAGCATCTGGAACAACAGGAGATTGGTCAAGGAGGAGAGATTCAATTAACGGATGCGATTCAGCGTTTAAATGAGACACAAGGAGTGTATGCTTACGATTTTGAGGGAGTACGTTATGATGTAGGCGAGAAACTGGGATTCATTTTGACGACCATTGACTTCGCTCTGCAAAAACAGGAACTTAGAATTCCAATGCTGCAAGCTTTGCAACAAATTCTTGAAAAAGAGTCGGTAGAATATGCATCCGGGGGGGAGTTTGAATGAGTCCATCTCCCCAAACGAAGGAAGCGGAGATCGTTATGGACCCAAGTCTGGGGTACAATGCAGCGACGATGGCAGGACAAAATGCAGATAAAGTGTATCTATTTATGAAAAGAATGCTCGATTTGCTGGGTTCTTTCATAGGTTTGATCATTTTGTGCCCCTTGTTTGCGGTCATCGGCATACTGATCAAAATCGAGGCCCCGAAGGGGTCTGTTTTTTTTCGTCAGGTACGGGTGGGACAGAACGGCAAAGAGTTCCATATGTACAAGTTCAGATCCATGGTAGCGAATGCCGAAGATTTGCTAGACCAGCTGATAGATCAGAATGAAGTGAATGGGAATATGTTTAAAATGAAGAACGATCCCCGCATCACACGGATTGGCAAGTTTATTCGGAAAACAAGTCTGGATGAGCTTCCACAGTTGTGGAACGTGCTTAAGGGAGAAATGAGTCTGGTTGGACCAAGACCCGCTTTGCCTAGAGAGGTGGATCAGTATACTCCGTATGACAAGCAGCGGCTCAAGATGATTCCGGGGTGCACAGGGCTATGGCAAGTAAGCGGCAGGAACAGCGTTGGTTTCAAGGAAATGGTTGAACTCGATCTAACCTATGCGCGTGAACGCAATATCGTCTTTGATCTCAAAATTATTTTGAAGACTTTCAGGGTGTTGATTGGTTCCAAGGATGCGTTTTGAAATACGATTATGGCTTTGAGGTGGCATAACAGATATGCAAAAAACAGATTATTTTGCTTCTTCTAGATGGAGTGCGTTATATATCGTTCTTTCCTCATTGATCATTATTAGTATGGCAGTTTACTTACCCGCCATTTCGATCATGGCCTTGGCATTACTGATTCTGATTGGAATTTACCTCAAACATCCAAGCTGGGTCTATATGTTAGTCATCGGTACGTTCTCGCTATCTATGGACAAAATACTCAAAATGCAATTGATGGGTTTTGACTCGACTTCCTTTTATAAGTTGCTCATCCTGTTTTTCATACTTCCTATTTTTCTGAGGTATGGATTGAGAAAACAATTTATTTATCCGACTCTGGCTGTAGGGTATCTCTTTGTTCAGAGTTATTTTTTATCTGTCATGCCAGGCAAGATGAGTCCACTCGATCCCTTCAAAGCTTTTTTGGGATTAGTTGTTCCTTTCCTGTTACTGATGGTGAATTTTCCGAAGGAAGTTAGCAAAAGAATCATCAGAGTCCTCGCCTGGCTTCCGGTGTTTAGTTTGATTGGTGGTCTCATCCTTCAGCAAATGGGCATGTTGTCCATCACGAATCTGGAAGGTTCAGGGGTCAGCCGTTTACAGGGTGCTAATATTGCGGCACATTTGGGGATGCTTTGTTTTATTTCGATCTGTGTTTGTCTTATGGAGATTCGATACAAAAATCAGGTGGTCTTGAATTATGCCCTTACGCTAACACATTTTATTATTTTAATTCAAACGGGAACCCGCGGGCCCTTACTCGCGCTGATTCCCATCGTATGTATGTATTTATTTGACCACGTAAGGAAATTTGTGAAGGGCAGAACGAGTGCTCTTCTTCCTGTTGTTTTATTTCTGGCAGCCGTCTCCGTAATGGTTTTTTTACAGTGGGATAATTATGAATTGAGGCAAGAGAGCAAGGGATTATCAGGTAGAGACTCTGCCTGGGCCTTCTTTATCAAAAAAGCGAATGAGTACCCCATTTTTGGTCAGGGACTGGGCTCTGCGTTGGTTGCCAATGATGGCAGTATCTTTTCAGGCTTTACCGTTCCCCATAATGAATACATTCGCTTTTATTATGATGGGGGACTAGTGGGGGCCTTGCTGATTTTTGGAGCCTTATTATTTGTATACAAAAAGGTGTATAGCAAGTTAAATCATCTCGTGAAACCTTATTTTGTTGGAATGATTGTTGGATTCTCCATCTACTCATTTGTCGATAATACCCTATCAACCATTCATTTAATTGCTCCTTTTTGTGTTTATCTTAACGCATTATATCAGATCAGTGATGAGAAACATGTTGTCCCTGATCACGCCCAGGAGTATGTCCCTCGAAAGGAGATCATGCAATGAAAGTCTGTCTGGTAAGTTCCACAGGAGGTCATCTGAATCAATTGTTAAATCTGATTCCTGCGGTGGAAGAGCATGATTACTTTTTGGTAACGGAAAAAAGCGAAGCGAGCAGCAAACTGAATCTTTCCACAAGAACCTATTTCCTATCTCAGCAGGAGCGCAAGAATATCCTGTTCCTGTTTATTGTTCTGCGGAATATAGTGACTTCGTTGTTCATTCTGCTCAAAGAACGTCCCAAAGTTCTGATTACTACTGGAGCCGGGGCTGTGTATCCCTTGTGCTTACTTGGGAAATTGATGGGAGCCAAGCTTATTTTTGTAGAGAGCTACGCCAAAATATATTCGCCGACCCTGACGGGGAGAATGATATACAAGTTTGCTGATGAATTTTATATCCAATGGGAGACGCTCCAAGAGGCTTATCCGAAGGCGAAGTATAGGGGGGCATTATTTTGATTTTTGTCGTGCTTGGAACACAGCGATTCCAGTTTAACCGACTACTAAAAGCCGTCGACAATCTCATCCAGGAGGGGCAGATGCCTTCGGACGTTCTTGTGCAGTCCGGTTACAGTGAATATAAGCCTCTTCATTATCAACAAAAGCCTTTTTTTAATCAGGAAGAGATGAATGATCATATTGCAAAAAGTGAATTTGTTTTGTCCCACGCGGGAGTTGGGGTCATCACCAGTGCACTACAGATGAACAAAAAGGTAATCGTCATGCCCAGACGCAAGGATCATGGGGAGCATGTGGATAATCATCAACTGGAGATCGCGAAGGTGTTTCAAGATAAAGGTTATATTTCGGTAGCTCAGAATGAGGATGAACTCCACGCCTTAATAAGCAATATTGATAAACTCGACTTTCAACCCTATGTGAAAAGTAACTCGCAGTTGCTCTCCTCCATTAAGGGTTATATTAATTCTCTTTGATGGGATGGGTTCGTTACGATTCAAAAGGGGTGAAATGATGAAACCTAAGGTGCTGGTCATAGGCTCTTCTACGAAGGACATGGGCGGAATTGTAAGTGTCATTTTAAATATTGAAAATTCATTGATTGCCGAGCAGTACAATTTACAGCGGATTGAAACCTACATTACGGGTAGTGTGCTGGCACGGCTATTCATCTTTATCAAAGGATTTCTTCAATTTCTCGTGAAGCTCGTTACATTCAAACCGGACATGATCCATATTCATATGTCTTACAACGGGAGCTTTTATCGTAAAGCGTTATTCATTCTTGTTGGCCGCAAAATATTCAGGGTGCCAGTCATTGTCCATATCCATGCTTCCAGCTTCGATGTGTTCTATAATCGGCATCCCTTGCAACAGAAGCTATGCAAGTATGTCTTGAATCAAGTGGACAAATTAATTGTACTGTCGTATACATGGAAGGACTTTTTTTCCCGGATCGTCCCTGAATCCAAAATCGAAGTGCTTTATAATGGCGTATTTATTAAAGAACCTCCGATTAGAGAAGAGCGCCAGGTTCCGCGCTGCTTGTTCATGGGTCGGCTTGGCAAGAGAAAAGGCGTGTATGATCTCCTGTTAGCTATTCAACAATTGAAGCGAAGAGGGATCGAAGCGGTCTTCACACTTGCCGGAGATGGGGAAGTTAATGAAGTTCGAGCGCTGGTGGAGCGTTATGACATCACAGAATACGTGGAAGTGCCAGGGTGGATTAGAGGCGAGGAGAAGGAACGCTTGCTCCACCATGCGGATCTGCTGGTGCTGCCTTCCTATCACGAAGGACTTCCAATGGCGATCCTAGAGGCTATGAATGAAGGCTTGCCGATCGTTTCTACTCGGGTGGGTGGAATACCTGAAGTGATTACGGATGAGTTGAATGGTTTGCTGGTTGAACCTGGTGATGTAGCCGCTCTGGCTCATGTGCTGGAGAGACTTATTCTGGATAAAGAACTGAGAATGCGAATGGGATTGAACAATAAGGAACTGGTCACATCCAAGTTCAATATGGATAGTCTGATTCAAAATTTATCGTCCATCTATGACAAGGTGCACATGAAAGTGTCCTAGTTTCAAGGGAAAGGTGGTTCTATGAAAGCATTGGTAAGCTGTATTATAACAACGCATAATCGCGCTGAATTGTTGACAAAGGCAATGGCAAGTGTGATGGCGCAGACCTATCCCTATCTGGAAATTATCATTGTGGATGATGGCTCACAGGATCATACCGAAGAGGTATGCAGGGCATGGACCAAGCAAGATCACAGAATACAATATATCCAGGTTCCTTATGCCCAAGGTGCCAATCATGCCCGAAATTTAGGGATACAACGTGCCAATGGAAAATATATTGCGTTCCTGGACGATGATGATCAGTGGCTGCCTGATAAAATTCAATCCCAGACTCAAGCTCTGGAGCAAAATAAAGAACTCTTTTGCTTTTGCAGTAAAGTCCTTGTCTATGTGGATCAGGATCACAAGGTGACTCGCAGGAAGGTGTCAGTTGAATCTCGGGAACTCGTCTTCTATGAGGATTTGCTGACCTACAACTGGATCGGTGAAACCTCCAAAATTATGGTGCAAACCCAGTTGGCACGCTCCGTCATGTTTGATGAACAATTAACCTCAGCACAAGACTATGATTTCTATCTTCGTATTCTGCAAAGAGGACATCATGCAATCAATATCAGGGAACCCCTTGTGCATATTTACATCCATCAGGGCCCGCGAATCTCTACCTCATCCAAGAAAAAGTTTCAGGGACAACGAAAAGTACTGATTAAGTATTACAAGGATATGAGCGAGGAACAAAAGAGGCGTCAGCTTCATCATTATCGCATGATGGAATGGTCCAAAAATCCGAAGCGAAATGTTTTTTTTCTCAAAAATACATTGACTCTTTATCCATGGTGGAAAAATTTCACGTTGTTCAAGCGCAATATCAGGACCATTCTGGTCGGTTATCGTTTGAGAAAACAGCTCCGAAGCGAAACGTTGAGCAAAGAAGAGTATAAAGGAACAGCCTAAAGCAGAGGTGTAGTCATGCGTGAACCTGTAGTTTACATGTTACCCAAAATGATCAAGACGAACAAATTCAATGAATTATTATCGCAGTCCATCGAAGATCAGGGATGGGATGTGAAGCATTTTTCCAAAAAAGACTTAAAAAATGTCCGTAAAAATGATGTACTTCATTTTCACTGGCCGAGTTTTTATTACAAGGGAAACAACGCGTTCTCGACATTCATCAAGTCCATATTTTTCATTCTCATGATTATGTATGTGCGACTAAAGGGTGCGAAGTTGTTCTGGACGGTTCATAACATATGGCCGCATAACAGCGGCAGAACGTGGCATGATTATTGGATGAGAACGTTTCTGGTTCGGAATTGCACCAAACTTATTGTGATGGGCAAACCGCTCATTCGCAGCGTAAGTGAGACGTTTCACGTGCCTGAGAACAAGATTGAAGTTATCCCTCACGGGCATTATCAGGGGGTATATGGACGAACAGGGCAGAACATCAGAGAACTCTTTAACATCCCGGCAAAAGACTATGTCTTTGCTTTCTTTGGTCAAGTTTCACCATATAAAGGGGTGGACGATCTAATCAAGGCTTTTAACCATCTGGATTGGAAGGATGCTCATCTGTTGATTGCTGGCAAGAAAGAAGCCAACTATGATCTGGAGGATTCGATACGCGATTCGGATCGGATTCACACGTATTTCAATTTTATTCAGGATGGGGAGTACTCGGATTATTTTGAAGCCATTGATTCGATCATCCTGCCGTATAAAAATATTGCGACATCAGGCAGTGCAATTTTGGCACTGTCTTTTGGTAAACCTGTTGTTGCCCCAAGAATGGGGCTAATGGAAGAGTATTTACCCGAAAGCTGTGCAGTATTATATGACCCTTCGGATCAGGAAGGGCTGGAAGAAGCGATGAAGAAGATCCGAGCCAAGGATGATGAGTTCAGGGAAGGCAAAGGATTCCAATCTATGCTTGACAAGCTGGAATGGTCAGGGATCGCGAAGCGAACAATTTCGCTCTATACGATCTAAATCAATGAGGATGCGGAGTCGATCGAATGAAAGCCACTGTAGCCATTTGCACGTATAACAGAGCCTATGATCTGAGTGAATCCGTTCATAGTGCCATTCGGCAACATGTTGAATATGAGTATGAAATTATTGTGATTGATAACAATTCGACCGATCGTACAGCTCAGCTTGTTCAGGAGATTCAGGCCAGTGAAGGCGTAAATAACGTCAAGTATATCTTGGAGAAAAAGCCGGGCTTATCGGCCGCGAGGAATCGAGCCATTCGTGAAGCACGCGGGGAGTACATTCTTTTCCTGGATGATGATGCAATCGCATCTTCACTATGGATTCAACATATCGTTGGTGTATTCGAAAGTGATTCTTCCATCGGATGTGTGGGGGGCAAGATTGAACCTCTCTGGGAGAGCCAGAAGCCAGATTGGATTCCTAGCGAGAACTTATCACTTTATACCATTTTGGATTATGCAGACCATGTGGTTGAGATGCCTAATCCAGCCATACCATTCGGTGCGAATGTGGCGTTTCGTACACAGCTCTTTCAGGACATTGCGCCTTTTCGTGAGGACCTGGGCAGAGTGGGGAAGAACCTGTTATCCAATGAAGAGAGTGAGCTGATCTCACGGATCAGGGTGGGGCATAAAGTGTTTTACACGCCCTTCGGCTCCGTTCAGCACAAGGTATCCAAAGAACGAACGACCAAGAACTGGTTTTTGCGGCGGGTCTTCTGGCAAGGTGTCAGTGATGCTGTCCGTAAAAAAGACAAGGGCGCGATTCGAATGATCAAACATGCTATCCGTTTGGGGCAAGGGGTTATTCGAGCATTATTATGCATTTACAGCCCGAAGCGTTTCACCCGGCAACTCGCTCAGATCTGCTACCGGAACGGACTGATCATCGGGATACTCAGATATAACAGTAAGGAATGAGGAATAATTCATGTCACAACTCGCGCTCCCAAAACTCTTAAAAGGCAATAGTCTCCTACAGACCATTGTGCATACCAGTGGAACAAACGTCATTATTATGGTCTTTACCACGATTACGTCGATCATTACTTCTCGGATGTTTGGTGTTGAAGGTAAAGGAGCGTTTTCCGCTATCTTGTTCTGGCCGACATTTCTCATTGGTCTCGTTAGCTGGGGACTTCCAACCTCGATTATTTATAACCTGAAACGGGAAGCTGCGGAGAAAAGCGCTGAATATTTGCGGCTTAGCTTTATGGTCCAAATTCCGATTAGCATTATTCTTGGAGCGATTGCCTGGATCTACATGCCTTCCTGGATGGCGGATTATCCGCCAGAGGTCATTACAATTGCCCGCTGGTTTACCGTTACCAGTATTCCGGTACTAATCCTGATTAATCTGTTATCTGCACTCTCGCAGAGTCGTGACAGATTCCAGGTATATAACGGGATACGGTTATATAATCCTGTGCTGAAAGTGATTGTCATGGTCTCCTTATGGTTGCTTGGTGCAATGAGCATTGGAATGGCTTCATTTGTGTCCATAGCGAGTTCGGTGATTGTTGTCGCATGGGCAGCATATACGCTCAGAGAAAGCCTGAAGTTTAAGTGGTTTACAAAGGCAATTGATCGGAATGCAGCCAAAAATCTGTTTGGTTACGGCAGCAGGGTTTTTGGTGTGGAGCTCCTTGGCACCCTTTATACCCAGTTCGACAAGATTATTATATTGGCTCTGCTCACCCCTAGAGATTTCGGACTCTACTCCGTCGTATTTGCGTTATCTCGAATCTATAATGCGGTGCAAAACGCAATAAGCAGTGTTGTGTTCCCCAAGGTCACCGGATTACCACAGGATCAGGTCATTCGTACCGTTGGGAGAGCATTCCGACTCTCCTTGATCATTATGGCTATCATCGTTGTGCCGACCATGTTTGTGGGAAATTGGCTGATGGGCATGTTATTCGGTAAAGAGTTTTTGGAGGCGAGTCAGGCATTTTATATTTTGGCTTTTGAATGTATTATTGGCGGCGGTTCTTGGATTCTCGCTTCTGCATTCAATGCTTTGGGAAGACCGGGACTGGTTATGATCAGACAGCTCATTGCTTTGTCGGTCACGATTGGTCTGTTTTTTGTATTGACTCCCCTATGGGGGCTAAATGGTATCGCCATTGCCCTGCTCCTCGGATCGCTCGTACGTATGCTGGTCACTGTTGCAGCGATGAAGATCGCGTTTAAAGTCAAGTTCAGTGGCATGTTTTTTGACAAAAAGGATATATCTTTCCTATATGAACGTTTGATTAAAAAAAGAAGAGTCACCCAAGGAGGAGATGGAGATGCTGGGCACTAACAATATTCACCCCATGGAAGAGTTGAAGGGACATTTACTTCAGATTCTGAAAGTCATTCCGCCGGGTACCGAGATTTATTATTTGGATTATCCCGTGCATAGCAATGGTGGAGACTTGTTGATTATGAAAGGTACGGAAGCCTTCTTCCGAGACAATAATATTAATGTTCTTGCCAGATACAGCATTCTGGATTGCCCCTTGTCCCTCAAGGTACCGGAAGGTATCACCATCGTGCTGCACGGGGGAGGTAACTTCGGTGATCTGTACCCTGCTCATCAAAAATTGAGGGAACGAATGATTGCCCAACATCCGAAACATCGGATTGTGATCCTGCCTCAGACGATGTTCTACAAGAGTGACATTGAATTGAAAAAGACAGCCCAGGTATTCAACTGTCATAAGGATGTACACTTTTTTGTCCGGGATACATTATCGTATGAGATAGCCAGCAAAGAGTTTCAACAAACGAATGTGTACCTTTCTCCGGATATGGCACATCAGTTATGGCCTCTTAAGTCCAAGAGCCAGCCTAATGCGGAGATGTTATATTTCTTTCGTAAAGACATTGAGAAGACCCAGAATCAAGTACATTACGAATCAGCCAGTGGGCCCAAGGCCACGTTTAAAGACTGGGAGACCCTGTACAATCGGGTAGACCGGAAAATCATTCGAATGATTTCATCCCGGTTGAAGTCAGGGAAAGGCAACTCATTTGCCCGCTGGTTGTGGTACAAATACTCTGATCGGATGGTACATACGGCCATAAAGGAATTCAATAAATACAAAACCGTCACGACCTCTCGTCTGCATGGACATATTCTGGCCTGTCTCCTGGATCAACCAAACATCCTGCTGGACAATTCTTACGGTAAAAATTCGAATTATTATACAGCCTGGACACGCAACAATCCGGTAGGCAGACTGGAGTCCAATCAGACAAACACATATAACAAGCAAACCAAGACTGGCAAGGGAACGGGTGCTGGAGTACTCACTGACGGTGCAGCCCTATGAGAAGCATCTTGTTGTCCGGCGGTTCTGGCAAGCGGCTCTGGCCGTTATCCAACGACTCCAGATCCAAGCAATTTCTTAAAGTGCTCTATGGACCCGAGGGCAACCCGGAATCGATGGTGCAGCGGGTATGGCGACAGCTGAATCATGCCGGACTTGCATCGGAGGCTCTGATTGCAACCAGTTTGCCACAGGTGGAGATTCTGACTTCTCAGCTGGGAGAAGATGCGAAACTGGTTGTGGAGCCTGAGCGCAGAGATACGTTTCCGGCCATTGCGCTTGCAGCCTCCTATCTGTATTCCGTAGAAAGTGTCAGTCTGGATGAGACGATTGCAGTTTTGCCAGTAGATCCTTTTGTAGAAAAAGAGTTCTTCGAGGTCCTAGCCACCTTGCCTGAGATGCTGGACAAATCAGGTGCGGATCTGGCTCTGATGGGCGTGGTCCCGACCTATCCATCAGAGAAGTATGGATATATCATTCCGCAACCGTCCTCATCTTCCAGTGAAAATAACAACGAATACGTTAACGTAGCGAAGTTCCAGGAGAAACCCTGCGAATCCGATGCAGCCGTCATGATCGAACAGGCCGCATTATGGAATTGCGGGGTTTTTGCTTTTAAGCTGGGTTATTTGATTAATCTGCTCATTGAGATGGAGCTGCCGATACAGTATGACGAAATGCTGAAGCAATACGCAAGACTGCACAAGATCAGTTTTGATTACCAGGTGGTCGAACAAGCCAAACAGATTATCGCCATTCCGTATTATGGCTTTTGGAAGGATCTTGGAACGTGGAATACCCTCACCGAAGAGATGGGAACTTCGGTTGTAGGAAAAGGGTGGATTACCGGAGATTCCCTGAATACGCACCTGGTCAATGAACTGAACATTCCGGTTGCCATATTGGGCTTGTCGGATATAGTCGTGGCCGTGAGTCCGGATGGCATTCTGGTCAGTGATAAAGAAGCAAGTCCACGCATCAAAGAAATCCTGAAGAACGAAGATCAACGCCCCATGTACGAAGAACGCCGCTGGGGTTGTTATCGTGTGCTGGATTACACAAGAAATGAAGCCGGTGGAGAGGTTCTAACCAAGCGAATCTGTATCAGTGCCGGAAAAAACCTGAGTTATCAATATCATCTGTTACGGAATGAAGTATGGACGGTTGTATCGGGAACAGGAGAATTGATTCTGGATGGACGGAGCCGCACAATCAGCCAGGGAGATACGGTGGTCATTGACCGGAGCATGCTTCATTCCGTCAGAGCGGTTACTGAGCTTGAGATCATTGAAGTACAGATCGGCAGTCAGCTGATCGAGGAAGATATCGTTAGAGTGTCTACCGAATGGCAGGACATCGTTCAGACATATGTGAAGCACGCGTAACCAACACATTAGGACATGGGGGAGATTATGGAATGAATATTACGGTGATTGGCACAGGGTATGTGGGTCTGGTCTCGGGCGTGTGTTTTTCGGAACTGGGAAATAACGTGATCTGTGTCGACAATAATGTGGAAAAAGTGAATTTGCTGACGGATGGTCATGTGCCGATCTATGAACCGGGTCTCAAGGAAATCATGAATTCCAATATGAAGGCAGGCAGGTTGTCCTTCACCACCAACATACAGGATGCCATCAGTCGTTCGGATATCATTATCATCGCTGTAGGAACGCCATCACTACCGAATGGCGAAGCGAATCTGAGCTTTATTGAGCTTGTTGCGCGAGAAATCGGTTCTTATATGGATAGTTATAAAATAATAATGACTAAAAGCACTGTTCCTGTCGGAACCAATGATCGCATTCAGGAATGGATCAGCAGTTTGACGAGTCATCCATTCGACATGGCATCGGTACCTGAGTTCCTGCGGGAAGGAACGGCTGTGCAGGACACACTGTATCCTGACCGAATAGTCATTGGGACACATAGCGAGCGGGCAGTGAGCACGCTTAAGGAACTGCATCAGCCATTGACCGAACAGATTATTGTGACGGATATTCGCTCGGCCGAAATGATTAAATATGCATCCAACGCGTTCCTGGCAACCAAGATCTCTTTTATCAACGAAATCTCTAACATATGTGAAAAAGTAGGAGCAGATGTCAGTCGCGTTGCCGAAGGCATGGGGTATGACAGACGAATTGGTGCATCTTTTCTCAAGGCAGGTATTGGTTATGGTGGTTCATGTTTCCCTAAGGATACACAAGCGCTGATTCAAATTGCAGGTAATGTGGATTACGACTTCAAATTGCTGAAATCCGTGGTGGAAGTGAACAAGGATCAACGCTTCAACGTTATACGCAAACTGGAAGACGCACTAGGCACACTGGAAGGGAAGGAGATCGCAATCTGGGGGCTCGCCTTCAAACCGGATACCGATGATGTTCGTGATGCTCCGGCGATTGAGATCATTCAGCGTTTGCTTGAGCAGGGAGCTACGGTTAAAGCATACGATCCCATTGCTACAGAGAATTTTCGAAAGGAGGTCGATTCACCAGCTATTACATGGACCTCCAGTGCGATGGAGGCAGCCCATGATGCTCATGCGCTCTGTGTCCTGACTGAATGGAAGGAGTTTATGGAGATTGACCTGACCGATTTGGCAGCGCATATGAATCAACCCATCCTGATTGATGGAAGAAACATCTTTGGTGAAGAACAGATCAAAGATACGCCTTTTCAATATTACTCTGTTGGTCGTCCAGGATTAACGAATATTGATGGAAGAAAAACTGCAGTTCTGTGACCGGAGGCATGAACATGAAACTCAAACTGGGGATCAAGATTTCGTTAGCCGTTCTCTCCCTTATGATCGCCATTGTACTTGGTTACGCAGTCTATCTGTATCTCAATATGAAATCCGCTGCAGACCACATCTATGAGCCCCGGGAACCAATTAAACAGGTATCTATTAAGGACAACAGGGCAGGAGGCAGGCTCCCGATTGACATGGAGAACCAAGAACCGTTCAATGCCCTGATTCTAGGTGTGGATGAGCGAGCGAATGATCGTGGACGCTCGGACACCATGATCGTGCTCAGTGTGAATCCAGCCCCAAAATCTGTACTCTTGTTCAATATCCCTCGCGACACTCGTACGAGTATCGTGGGGCATGGAACCGAGGATAAAATCAACCATGCCTATGCCTTTGGCGGTGTGAACATGGCTGTGCAAACGGTTGAACAATTCCTCGGAGTACCGATGCACTATTATTTGAAGGTGGATATGGAAGGGTTTGCCCAGGTCATCGATTTGATTGGTGGGGTAGATGTCCATAATCCGTTTGCTTTTGAATATGAGGGTCATCAATTTGATAAGGGCATCCTTCACTTGGATGGTGCGAGTGCACTGGGATTTTCACGTATGCGTTATGATGATCCTAAGGGTGATCTTGGACGGAATGACCGGCAGCGTGAAATTATAAAACAGGTATTGAAAAACACCGTTCAGATATCTACTGTATTTCAGTTAGAGTCGCTACTAGGAGAAGTGAGCGAACATGTCAAAACAGACGTTTCATTTGATGAGATGAAGCAGATGCTCAGTAATTATCGTAACGTGCTGGAGCATGTGGAATCGGTTGAAATTAAAGGTACAGGTAAGAAAATCGACGGAGTATATTACTATATGGTGGAACAGTCTGAGAAAAATCGGATACATCAGTTGATCAAAGAACACTCCGGATAAATGGATAAGGGGTGAACCACATGCGTATGTTCAGGCTGCCTAAATTGGTATTGATCGTCATTTTAATGTATACACTTATGATTCCGACAACCACGAATGTTGTTCAGTCTGCTGAAAGTTATCAATGGAATCAAGTACCCATTGGCGGTGGAGGTTACGTCACAGGAGTTGTTGTTCACCCAACAGAGCCCAACCTGGTCTATGCTCGTACGGATATTGGGGGTGTCTATCGGCTCGATCCATTAAAGAACAGGTGGATTCCTTTATTGGATCATATTGAATCTGACGAAAGTAATCTATACGGCATCGATGGGATCGCACTGGATCAGCAGAATCCAGATATCGTCTATGTTACTGCCGGAAAGTATGCGAATGGAAGTCCGAGTGATGTTTTGAAGTCGACAGACCGTGGGGTGACATGGACTCGAACGGGATTGAATCTTCGTAATGTATCGAATGGAAATATTTATAGGGCTATGGGGGAGAGTATTGCTGTTAATCCGTTAAACTCGAACTATCTGTATGTAGGCACAAGATATGATGGATTATATACATCCAGTAATGGTGGAGTTACATGGAGCCATGTACGAGAGGTAGCCTATGGGCTTAAGGGGCAGGGGATCCGGAGTGTTGTATATGGAGTTAACCCGGCAGCTAAGCATGAGCAAGTTGTGTATGCAGGCGTAAGAGGCGTTGGAATCTTCTCCAAAATGAAACGAAGCAATGACAAGATGACCTGGGAATTGATTAGGAATAGCCCAGAGAGTACAGCGCGGATGACGGTTTCCAAAAGTGGGATTTTGTATGTGACTACGGATAACCAAGGAATCCTTAAATATAATGGAAAACAATGGACCGATATTACCCCCAGTTTAGCCTATTCATCCTATTATGGTATCAGTATAGATTCCTCCAATGATAATCACATTTTGGCTACTGTTCGAACAGGGGGCAGTAACTTACCCTTATACCGCTCCACAAATAGTGGTATCAGTTGGACTAACGTGAACAAAACGTTAAACGACAGACCCCCATGGTGGGCATCCAACATGTTCTTTTCCGCGACATCAAGCGTTGTGTTTGATCCCCATCATCCGGGTAGAGTATATGCTTCCGATTGGTCAGGTGTAGTTAAGACAGATAACATTGCAGAGCAGATGACGCAATGGGATGCGATTACAGATGGACATGAGGAAGTCGTTGTCATATCAGGTGCGACTCCACCTCAAGGCGCTCCTTTTTTTAGCGGTATGGCCGATCAGATTGGATTCAGACATTCGGATGTGTATAACACACCAATCAAGAAGCTTCCACTTGCAGGAATGCAGGAAGTAGTTAGCATCGATTATCACGAGGCAGATCCCAATCAGATCATTTATTTGGGAAGTAACGATTGGTATGGAACCATCACCAAACTATTTGTATCACCCGATAATGGGCTGACTACCACCTCTGTAGATGTTCCTGCTGGCTTCAAATTGGGGCGTATAGCTTACTCGGCTTCGAATCCGAATTTGATTATTTATTTGCCACAAACAGGCAATGCGGTGAGGAGTACCAATAAGGGAGTAAGCTGGCAAAGTATGAATGGACTTCCGTCAAATAACAGTGGAGGAGATTCCATATTCACGTATAATCAGACGCTGGCGGCTGATCGAACCAATGGGAATAAGTTTTATCTGTATTCCTCTGGACGTATGTATCGAACAACCAACGGCGGAGCTAATTGGTTAAGGGCGAATACAGCTGCACTGCCGAATAGTAGCAAAATCAAGGTAGAGGCAGCGCCGGGAATGGAGAATGTAGTATGGGTGAGTCTGGGGGAAGCTGGCTTGTATGCTTCCAATAGTTCTGGTGCTACATTCACCCGAATACAGAATGTACAATCGTCCGATTTATTTGCTTTTGGAAAAGGGAAATCAGGCCTGTCTAATCCTGCTGTCTTTATCTATGGGACTGTCAATCATGTAAAAGGTTTCTTTCGTTCCGATAATATGGGACTCACCTGGGAAAACATCACACCTACGACCGGTATTGGTCTCGGTAATGAACCCCAAGTGATGGAAGCCGATCGCCAGACGTACGGGAAGGTCTATGTAGGTACGAATGGCCGTGGTTTGTTTACAGGCTCATTGGCTCGATAATCTGTACGTGATCCGATAAGAAGTATAGAAAGAGATATGAAAGTGGTGATTACAATCCTAATAGAGGAGGGCTCTCGGCGCAGGCCAAATAACCATAAGTGGAGAAGATATGGATACATGATTTCCGTGCTTCTGATCGTGTCGTGGATTGTGTTCATCTGGTCCATGTCCGCACAATCCTATCAGCAGCAGACCATTCAGCCTTGGCTTCATCAATGGTCTGAGAAAATCCAGTGGATGTTAATCTTGCCTGATATCCAGTTCACCTACGGTGAGCATCATTATTCACTAAATAAACGGCCTTATGACTTTACCGAGTTCGTATTTCGTAAAAGTGCGCATGTATTTGTCTATGCTGTCCTGGCTGTACTTGTCTACTGTGGGATGCGTTATCGAAAAAGTGGTATCAAGGCCTGCATAGGAATTGCGCTGGCTACCGTTACCGTTATTGCATCAATCGATGAGTATATTCAGCACTTCAGCCCCAACCGGACGGCTTCCATTCGAGATGTGGGACTTGATCTGGTTGGCGGTTTCTGTGGTGTTCTGTTATGGATCACAAGTGTAGCGATCTATAGAAAATTAAGATCGTTTAGGCACTATTCATCTCAAACCAAGTGATTTCCCAGGAAATGCTCTTCTTCAGAATCAGCTTCTACTTGTCAACTATCCATCATAAGTATGGAGTAGGACAAGGAGGAAAGGACATGCTGCGAAGAAGAAACCGTCATGCTTTGCTCAAAAAGATCGGCTTCATAGCCGTGGTATTGTTACTGTTATGGCTTATTGGCCGAACCATTCCATACCTGTTTCGTGCGGATGCACCGGATGAAGCTGCTGCTATTGCCGAATCGTTTTATAAATATGAGCAAACGGGTGACTTCGGTAGTTCATGGGAGCTGTTTCACCCTCTGATGAAAGAACGTTTTCCCAAAAGCGTATATCTCCAATCCAGAGCGCACATTTTTATGCAGCACTTTGGGGTGGAAACCTTTGAGCTTGAGATGGAGAAGCCGGAGCGGGAGTTCGACGTGACTGTCATCGAAGGTGTTAAGCCATTTGCGGAGGCATACCGGATCGGTGTCACTCAGAAGTATACGGGGACCTTTGGACAATTTAATATCGTGCAGACCTGCTACATGGTACAGGAGGGGAAGGACTGGACGCTGCTCTGGTATTATCCCAAGAATGAAAACATCCCGCATGATAATAACAGTGAATGATCAAGTATAGTTGTGAAAACTACTGGGACTACGTCATAATGATATTCACCCATACAATGAACCGTATTGTATCATTTACCCAACAAAAAGCTCTGTAAATGCGAGACTTTTGTCGCATTTATGGAGCTTTTTTTGTAGTTTGTTTCTTTTCATGCGTGTAAGGCCTTGACATTAGTCCCAGTGTCAAGTAAATTACGAGGTAGATACAAAATGTATCAAATTTCAGCTTCTAACGACAAATAACAGGGACTTCAATGCTCCTTGTGAGGGGAAGGAATATCATTGATCGAAATGGACCGCTTTTACTGTGTCAGTTGTGGGATGATTGTGTCGGTCGCTTGGAGCTCTGTCGAAGTAAAGGAAGAGGGCTATGGAGGCAATCACGTGTTTCGCACCGGATTTTATCGGAGTGAGATGCCGCTTGGATGCTGTGAAGCGTGTGTAGTTCAAATGAAACGTGAAGGTAAATCCCAATTTGTAGAACAATATAGTAAAGATTATGATACACTATGTTCATATGAAAAGCGGGCATGATACGAATGTCCGTTGATGAAGGAGGAAAATGAATGCAACAGGAGCCGGTCGTCCGTCTTCAGGGCGTCAGTAAAATCATCTCCTCCCGATCATTGGTCAGCGACCTGACTCTGGATATTTCTCCGGGGCAGGTTTTTGGTTTTTTAGGACCCAATGGGGCGGGGAAAACAACAACGATTCGAATGATGGTTGGATTGATGTCCATTAGTAAAGGGGATATTGTCATCTCTGGACACAGTGTCAAAAATGAGTTTGAGAAGGCGGTGGCTCAGGTAGGAGCCATTGTCGAGAATCCGGAAATGTACAAATTTCTGACCGGATACCAGAATCTTGTTCATTTTGCTCGGATGTCACCAGGCGTTTCGAAGGAACGTATTGCCGAGACGATTGAACGTGTGGGGCTTACAGCTCGTATTCATGACAAGGTAAAGACCTACTCCCTGGGTATGCGTCAGCGTTTGGGTGTGGCCCAAGCCATATTACATAAACCGAAATTGTTGATACTGGATGAACCCACCAATGGACTTGATCCACAGGGGATACGGGAACTCAGGGATTATTTGCGTCAGCTCTGCCAGGAAGAAGGGATCACGGTTTTTGTATCCAGCCATTTGTTGTCTGAGATGGAGTTGATGTGTGATACCGTAGCGATTATCCAGAACGGCAAGCTGATCGATGTGAGAAATCTCCGGGCCGAGGCAGGGGCAGATACACTTGCTGAAGTTGCTTTTGAGGTGAACGATGCACAACGTGCAGCTGAACTGATCAGTGAAGCTACAGTGCAGGGCAATTCAATTGTGATTCGCTTATCCCGGGAGCAGGTTCCGGACATGAATGCCCGGCTGGTCAGCGAAGGGATCCAGGTTTATGGTATCCGTAACGTGACCCATACGCTGGAAGAACAATTTTTGCAAGTGACTGGGGGCGGAAGCATTGGATAATTTCGGCAATCTGATTCTGAATGAAAACATGAAAATTTTCCGTCGTCCGCGTACCTGGATTATGTTATCCATTCTGGCCTTAATCGCGCTGTTGATGCCGGTATTGCTAAGAGAAGGTATGGGATCGGATGATGTGCCCTTCTGGCAGGCAGCTATTACAACTGTACAGATTGCATTTTTCCTGAATACGATCTTCTGTGTTGTCATTGCTGCTGAAGCGGTGGCCGGAGAATTTACCTGGGGAACAATCAAACTATTGCTGATCCGTCCATGGTCACGCAGCAAAATTCTGGCATCCAAATATTTGACTGTAATCGGGTTCAGTATTGTAAGTACATTACTTGTGGTTCTTCTGGCAACAGGCATGTCGTATTTGCTATTCTCCCATTCGGCAATTCAGGATGGAAGTGGCAGTTCAGCAGCACATGCATTTACTTTATGGGGATATTTGTATGTTGATCTGTTCGTTACACTCGCAATCGCTTTTATGGTATCCTCGGTGTTTCGTTCAGGCGCTCTGGCTATCGGGCTGTCTCTGTTTATCATGTTTACACAGAATTTGTTCTCGCTGATCTTCAATCCCGTCCGTTATGAATGGGCTAAGTATGTTCTCTTCAATAACATGGATCTCAAACGATATATGAATCCAGCGACGGACTTTGACATGCTTGGCGGCGGGAATGCTGGGATGACACTTGGCTTTTCTGTAGCCGTACTGGCTGTGTATTATATTATTTTCATGGTGGTTTCGTGGGTTGTATTCAGCAAAAGAGATGTGGCAGGCTAACCGCCTGCTTCTTTTTTTTGCCCCAATTCTGTTTCGGGAAGAAAACGAGCGTATATTCAACATCGGCTGTGGCATGACTGTCATTAATGGGTACTTACTATTATAAATAAATGACTAGATATACATATCACCGCCGCAGTCACTTTGGCAGAGCAGCGCATGGAGGGATCACGTTTCTTGATAAACAACAAGTTTTACCGCATATGCACAGCGATTATTCTGCTGCTGCTCATCGTGTATTTGGGGGATAAAGTGAACTTTATTTTCAGGCCCCTGACCTCACTGATTCACATCATTATTATTCCGCTGCTGATTGCTGGTTTCTTCTATTATCTGCTGCGTCCGCTCGTTGATTATATGGAAAGGCATAAGATAAAGCGTGCATTGTCGGTCATCCTCATCTATGTGGTGATTGCACTAATCATGGCAGGGTTCAGCATACTCGTATGGCCTTCATTGCGGGAACAACTGTTGAATTTTGTGGAGAATGCTCCGGTATTGGTCACTTCGCTCAGCGATCAGTTGAATGAATTCGAAAGGAGTGGTTTCCTTGCCAAATATCTGCCTGATGATTCCAATCTGTTCTCACGATTCTCCGAATTTCTGAGTCAAGGGGTTACAACGGTAACCGATTATGTATCCGGATTGTTCTCGGTGGTGTCCAATCTGGTCATCATTCTGGCTACGTTCCCGATTATGCTGTATTACATGCTCAAGGAAGGCAGCAAATTCGGAACCAACCTTACCCTATTGCTGCCCAGACATTATCGTAAGGATGGCGAAGAAACGGTTCATGAAATTGATGAAGCGTTAAGCAGCTATATTGTAGGCCGTGTGATTGTTAATGTCGCTTTGGGTATCCTGATGTATATTGGTTTTCTCTTTCTTGGGTTGCCATATGCGCTTCTCTTGACGGTTGTATCTATCATTTTGAATTTCATTCCTTATGTAGGGGCTTTGCTGGCAGCTATTCCGGTGGTCATCGTGGCCTTCATTGAATCTCCTTCAATGGCGATCTGGTCATTGGTTATTATTGTCATTGCCCAGCAAATCCAGGATAACCTGATCTCTCCATATGTCTATGGCAAGCAGCTCGATATTCATCCGCTTACAACGGTCATATTACTGCTTGTAGGTGCAGATCTGGGGAATATCCTCGGAATGATCATCGTTATTCCACTTTATATGATCATCAAAATTATATTTCGGAAGATACAGAATCGGATTGTCGAAGACAAGGCAGATCCAGCCAATTAATTGAACTAAGGTGCTAATGAACTTCAGGCACCATATACTGTGAATTAGTACGAGTGGTCAAGGCTAACGAACTTCAGGCCCGCTATTCCACTGAAAATGTGCGAAAGGATCAGCAGATCCAGGCAATAGAGTGTCAGCGATTCGTTAAACTGTAGGGCCAACGGAAATAGGGCAAATAGAACGTGCTCGATTCGTTAGATATTCGACGCGAGAGCGAGCTACACTGAATAGCAATTATCGCCCACAGCGACCATGCCCAACATATCAACCATAATAAAAGGGGAGTCCATCATCTTCACGACGATGGACTCCCCTTTTATTATTTTGAGATCTTATATATGTTTAACTAAACATATATAAGATAACGGAGAGGGCAGAAATAACCTGAAGAAGCGAAGCGTTCGCCTAAAAACTTTCTGAAAGAAAGCTGCATCGGAAGCATACGCTTATCCCCGGATTTTCCCTATTGAAGGAGGAATCAAAAAATCTGGGGGTAACAGCGATCGGAAGGTTGTTCTGTCATCGGAGTGCCAGTGTAAATATTTATTCTTATGAATTCGTCTCGTCTTCATCGGTGTAGTCGGACATGGTCAATGGTTCCTTCGGAACTACAGCGACTTTGTAGAAGCGATTCTTGTCTTTTTCCAGCAAAACGAAGGTCATATTCTCGAACTCATATTCTTCCTGTTCATTCATCTCTGGACGATGACTATAGAGCCATCCACCGATGGTGTCCCATTCATCTGCATCCAGGTGGGACATAAACATGTCATTTACCTTGGACAAGGATACCTTGCCATCCATAATCACATAATTCTCATTGATGACCTGAATATCTTCCACTTCGTCTGCGTCGAACTCATCCCGGATTTCACCGACGATCTGTTCAAGCACATCTTCAATCGTTACGATCCCGGAAGTACCTCCATACTCATCGACCAGCACGGCAATATGCACGCCATCTTTCTGCATCTTCTTCAGCAGGTCCTTAACCGGAGTCGTTTCGTGAACAGCCGATACGGGCTGAATCAGGGAGGATAGATCAACGGGTTCTTCGTTTCCGTATAATTCCAAGAAAAATTGTTTGGTATTAATGATACCGATAATATCATCTTTGCTTTCATTAACAACTGGAAAACGGGTATATTGTTCTTGACGAATAATATCCAGATTTTCCTCGTTCGATCTATTCACATAAAGGCAGACCATATCAGTCCGGGGTACCATAATTTCTTTGGCCAGCATCTCGTCAAAAGCAAAAATCCGGCTTACATATCCAAACTCGGCTTGATTGATTTTTCCACTCTCAAAGCTTTCATTGATAATAATCTGTAATTCTTCTTCCGAATGCGCATCTTCATGTTCGGATGCCGGTTTGATGCCGAATAACTTGACCAGTTGATTCGCTGAGCCGTTTAACAGCCAGATAAAAGGATACATAATTCGGTTAAACCAGATGATAGGTGTAGACGTCAGCAGAGCAACGGTCTCGGCTTTGCGGATTGCAATCGTTTTGGGTGCAAGTTCACCAACCACAACATGCAAGTACGTGATGGCAACAAATGCAATAACAAACGATAAGAATGAAGAAACCGCCTCAGGTACGTTCAGACTTTCAAACACAGGGTGGAGAATCTTCTCAACCGTTGGTTCACCCAGCCAGCCCAGTCCCAGAGATGTAATCGTGATCCCCAACTGACATGCGGACAAATATCCGTCCAGGTTGGCAACGGCTTGTTTGACAGCCAGGGCACGCTTGTTTCCTTCTGCAATCATTTGGTCGATCCGGCTCGGACGAACCCTCACCAAGGCGAATTCCACTGCAACAAAAAACGCCGATAATCCTATCAAAATCGCAACCAATACTAAATTTAACGCATACCTCTCACTGTCCATTAACTAGTCTTCTCCTTTAAGTAATAAGTTTTTAACGAATATTATATCGAATATAACGTAAGAAGACCACCTCCCGAGTGAGAAAAGAGGAAAAGTCTGGAAGGTGAATTGCCCAAAAGTGCGGTGCATTGCTGTTCTTCAGATCTAAAGAAATGATATGTAGAAGATAACACAGTCAGAATATACAACCACTACCGATGAAGTGAATTGAAAAGCAGACGCATGTGACTGAATTGGTATGTAAAATTTGATCTAAGAAAATGTTACGAAGAGGACTCACATTGGGTATCTATGATTAGCTATAAGCTTTATCGTCAAAGCTGATGTAGTGAGAGAGAACGGCAGGCGAAACCTTGCCGATGAGGGGGAAGCCCGAATGTTCTGGCTGGTCATTATATTGATCGTATTTATTTTTCAGGCAGCCACCATTCTGTTACTGGAATTCCGTAATCCGGCGAAAGCTGTGGCATGGCTGTTTATTTTATTTTGTGTACCCCTGATCGGTTTTGTAGTTTATTATTTTGTAGCTCAGGATTACAACAAACGCAAGAAGGTTCGCAAGGGCGGGTCACGAATCTTCCGCGAAATCCGGGAAACGATCTGGGAACAGGCTCATATTGTTGATGATGCCGATCAGATGCCGGGCAGCCGGTATATTCATCAACAACGTTTGTTTAATCTGCTGTCTTATCTGTCGGAGAGTCCCATTACGGGCTGTAACCGCAGTGAAGTGTTAACCAATGGTGAAGAGGCGTTTGCAGCCATGCTTAAGGCTATGGAACAGGCAGAGCATCATCTGCACGTTGAATTTTATATTTTCCGTGATGACGTTATAAGTACGAAGTTTCAGGAGGTCATGATCCGCAAGGCACAAAAGGGTGTAAAAGTAAGATTCATCTGTGATGGACTCGGAAGTCATAAGATGAGTTGGAGCTTCATCCGCCAACTTCAGGATGCTGGGGTTGAGTTTCATTATTTTCTTCCACCGATGATTGCAACGATTGATCGAAGAGTTAACTACCGTAATCACCGTAAGATTGTGGTTGTGGATGGAAGGATTGGCTTTGTGGGTGGCATTAATGTAGGAGATGATTATCTCGGAAAATATCCAGAGGTTGGATTTTGGCGGGATACACATGTGCAGATTGAAGGAGATGCCGTATATTTTCTGCAAAATACATTTCTGAACGACTGGAAACTGGCCTCTGGCGAGCAGATTACCGAGCCGCAGCTGACAGAATTATTTCCGCCACACATCTGCAGTGGAGAAGAGCGAATTCAGATTCTGGGCAGCGGGCCGGACCAGGATTGGGATGCGATACAGGAAATGTGCTTTGGTGCGATTTCTGTAGCTTGCGAACGCATATACATTACGACACCCTATTTCATTCCCGATCCAGCACTGTATGAGGCCATCAAAACAGCCGCCGTCAGCGGGGTGGATGTGAAAATTATCATTCCTTATCAATCCGATTCACGACTTGTGCATCTGGCATCCCTTTCTTACGTGGAGGAGCTGTTGCGGGCAGGGGTGGAATTTTATCAATATCGCAAAGGCTTTGTGCATGCCAAAGTCATGATTGTGGATGATTTGCTCGCAACTGTAGGTACAGCGAATATGGATATGCGCAGCTTTTTCTGCAATTTCGAGTTAACCGCAGTACTCTTTGAGACCTCTTCCATGGATCGGCTGACCGAGGATTTTGAACGGGATTTAGGTGTATGTAGTCGAATTGATTTGAAGGTATTTCAGCATCGTTCACGGTGGCAAAAAGGGGCCGAAATGCTTTCTCGCATGCTTTCTCCGCTGCTTTAGCCGTTTTAGGGCCGATTTCTGAAGATAAGTTCACTTTTTGTGAATTTATCTTCTTTTTGCTAACTATTTTGCTCAAATTTGATCTTTTATGATATAATAGATATATAAATCATGTCTTGGCGAAGGAGGGGAGTCTGCGGGAAAACAGACTCCCTTTTGCTCTCTTTTGAAAGTGTAAACCGGAATTAAGACAACCTTGAATACATTTCATATAACCTTTAGGTGCTTTAATTACAGGGTGCGTACAGAATTTGAACGATGCCGTTCTTCTATATGCTGGGTTCCTCTCGGTACTTAAACGATATATGAAATGGATTCACATACTGATTCAAACGGGGGGGATACCATGTCCAATGTTACGGTTAAAGAATTAACATCCAAGCCGGACCGAAATGTAAAGAGCTCGGTGTTTACGCTGAAGCTTCTGCAACGTATTGTGATGATTCTGGTCGGTGCTGCGCTGATGGCTGTGTCACTCGAAGTGTTTCTCGTGCCCAATGGCGTTATTGATGGTGGAATCACAGGTATCTCGATTATGGTGTCGGAGCTTACACATCTGCCACTCGGGATGTTCCTTACCTTGCTCAACTTGCCCTTCCTGATTCTGGGCTACAAACAAATTGGTAAAACGTTTGCGTTATCTACCTTGCTTGGGATCGTTGTGATGTCCATTGGAACAACATTGTTACACAAGGTTCCTGCATTGACGCCAGGTGAACCGCTGCTCGGAGCTGTATTTGGCGGATTGATTCTGGGGGTTGGTGTTGGTCTGGTTATTCGGTCTGGCGGTTCACTGGATGGTACGGAGATTGTGGCTATCCTGCTGAGCGAAAAATCACTATTGTCTGTAGGACAGATTGTACTGTTCATTAACGTCTTTATTTTCGCAGGTGCAGGATTTGTGTTCGGCTGGCCGAATGCCCTGTATTCCATGATTGCCTATTACATTGCGATGAAGATGATTGATATTGTGAATGAAGGACTGGATCAATCCAAATCGGTATGGATCATCAGTGAGAAGTATCGTGATATTGGTTCGGCCTTGACGGATCGTCTCGGTCGTGGAGTTACTTACCTGGATGGAGAAGGCGGATTCAGCGGCGATGAGAAGAAAATCATCTTTGTTGTTATCACTCGTTTGGAAGAAGCGAAGTTGAAGTCCATCGTTGAAGATTGGGACCCGCAAGCCTTTGTGGCCATTGGTAACATTCATGATGTGAAGGGCGGACGTTTCAAGAAAAAAGGTATCCATTAGCCAAGCTCATTGCATATAAACCATAATAGCCGGCACCCTTGTTTGAAGGGTTGCCGGCTATTTTTGTTTTAAGTGCTGAATAATCAGTTCAACAGGTTGGGATTCAATGGCTGCGATCAGATCCCCCGTCTGGGCCAGACGTTCCACGATGTTCATCAGATGATAATCCTTGACTGAAACGTTGTTCCGAACCTCACCCCAGGTGAGTGGAGTGGATACCGTACCGCCTGATTTAGCCCGGGGAGTATAGGGAGCCGCCAGCGTTTTCCCACCGTAATGCTGGAGGTAATCAAAATAAATCCGGTTACCGCGGTCTTTCTTTAGCCGCTCCAGTGTAAATAGATCTGGATGTTTCTGAGTGACATATTTTCCTACAAAATAACCGATGTCCCGCAATTCATCAAAGGTCACACCCTGACGAATGGGAACAATAATCTGTACCCCCGTGGCACCGGAAGTCTTGGGTACTGATTTCAAGCCGAGGGAGGTCAGTGTTTCCCCTACGATCAGTGCAGCTTCCATAATGCGTGGCTCCTCTTCCTGGGAAGGATCGAGATCAATCATCCACTCGCAAGGCAGATGACTGCCCACAGCATGCAGGGAGGGATGAAACTCAAGAGCGGCCAGATTACCCAGCCATAACAGCTCAGGGAGTTCGTTCATCACGACGTAGCGTATACCCTCATGCACCTCGGTTCTTACAAACTCCGGAACAGGCTCAGGGGCATTTTTCTGATAGAAAAATTCGCCGCCTGCGCCATGTGGATACCGTATCGTGGTAAGCAGTCGATTATGGGTGTACGTAAGCAGATAGGGCGCGAGAGCGGCCAATTTCTGCAAATAGATGGCTTTCGTTACACCTGCTTCTGGCCATAACAGCTTGTCAGGATTGGTCACTGTAAGCTCCATTCCCTGAATCGTTATAGTGCCCTTTACCTTATAGGCCATGAGATCACCTCCTGTGTGAACAAACCTGATTATGGATCGTGGGTGTAAGCTAATAAAATGTGGCGGGTTGAAACAGGTCGCTACAGTTCAATCATGAGTTGACTGATCTGACATTCCTCACGTGTCACAGAAGCAAAAGTCTGGATACTGGGATGACGCAGTGTCCGATGATGGGTCAGCTCCATGTACTGCACTTTTACACCGATTCGAGGTTCTACCCAGGTTGTCTCGGCGCTTCGCTCCGGTGCATTATGGAATGGCCTGTCCTTGCGAATCAGAGGCTGTACTTCATGAGTAAGTTCGCGCCAGGTGTTAGCATTCAGCTTGCCTGTGCCAACATGACCAATATAGACAAAGTTTGGCCCATCATATACACCCACTGCAATTGCGTTCACAATACCGCTGCGGTAAGTAACCCCGCCGATCATAGCATACAGATCATGCATAATTTTTACCTTTTGCCAGCGTTGATCCTTGCCGTTAATTCCATAGGTACTGGAAAGGTCTTTGCATACAATGCCCTCCATCTGGTGCTGCCTCATTACCGTGAGCAGAGCGTGGGCATCCGGCATATTGGTTACTTCCTGTACGTGAGCAGCAGGATTCAGAACACGATGCAGGAGACGCTGTCGATCTGCGAGGGGTTGATCCGTGACCCACTTCCCATTACAGAACAGGATATCAAATACCATATATGTTACCGGAATCTGATCTACCGCCTGGGCAATGGCATCCGGTCTACTCATGCGATCTCGCCGTAGAACATGATAAAAGGAGGGTTTCCCGGTGGCCGGGTCAAGAGAAATAATCTCTCCATCCACTATATAAGTGGGAACGGAGCACAGATTACGTGGCAGAACGAGCTCAGGATACTGAGCAGTGCGGTTATGCAGTCTGCGATTAATGAGCTGTATTCCCTGTCCATCCTCATAGGCAAGCATGCGGACCCCGTCCCATTTGATCTGGGCAATCCAGTTTTCCCCGGTAGGAATGGCATCTCGGGATACGGGCTCGAACGGAACCAGTGGAGATAACATATGAGAAAGACTCCTTTCTTTTAAATTTGCCTGGGGACTTGCTCGACGGCGACAAAACCTTTAAATGGAGGAAGCCCAGAGGTTCTTTTCAGAAAAAAATAAATAAAAACAGCTGATTAAGATCCCGATCCAGGGTCCCAGTGTGTGCGGTGCATGTTGAATCAGATTCATTCGGGGTTTCGCACGTTTATCTGTCTATTAGGTTAGGTTGCGCCAATTTCTCCAATTTTATAAACAGGCATGCAAAAGCCCGGGCAACTGAGTTCTCCTATTACGTGGAGAGAGAAAGTTGTCCGGGCCAGTCCGAGTGCTTGATGGAAAGAAAGATTCAAGACGGTATTCTTCGTATTAGCTCGTTGTGGTCAGGTGAATACGAATATTCTGCGGATCTACAGTAAACCAGCTATCATCTTGCTGTTCGAGAGACGCGCCCGATTGACGCAGTTGCTCGATTGCTTGCTGCAAGTGCGGGTTTTCAGCAAAAATAATGGTGAAGTAATCGATGCCAGTAGCATGATCAGGATTCAGAGGTGCTCCTGCTCCTGCCCAAATGTTCAGCCCGATGTGGTGGTGATAACCGCCAGCGGAGACAAACAGAGCGGACATATTGGCGAAGTTGCCAACGATATCGAAACCGAGCACGTCTGTATAGAAGCGGCGGGATTCTTCCAAACTGCGTACATGAAAGTGTACATGACCGATGACGGTTCCCGCGGGGAGTCCTTGCCATGTCTCGTTAGCGGCTAGTCTAAACAGACTTTCCACATCAACAGGGTCGCTTGCCATAATGTAATTATTATCCGCATCACGTTTCCAGGTATCGCGAGCACGGTCTGCATAGATCTCAATGCCGTTTTGATCCGGGTCGGAGATATAGAACGCTTCACTGACCAGATGATCTCCTTGACCGATTTCGATGCCGGATTCAGCCAGATTACGGAGGGCAAGCCCCAGTGATTTGCGGTCAGGTAACAGGATGGCAAAGTGGTACAGGCCTGAAGTCGAGCGAACAGGCATGGTTACTGCTTCGGTTAACTGCTCAAGGCGCAAAAGGGATTGCTTTCCGTCGGCTGTCATCGTAGCGACTTTTTCGCTCCGCTCAAGCAATTGGAGTCCAACAACCTCAGTATAGAATTGAATGGATCGCTCCAGATTGCTGATTCTCAGACTTACTTCACCCAGATGGGCTGTGGCAGGAATTTGATACGTTGAAGTCATAACAGTTTCCTCCTAGATAAGATGGTTTGGTTTCTTACATATACGATGAAATAGAGCTATATAAGGTCATGGCTCATGTAGAAATGAGGCTAAACTATATATTCAGAAATAAGTTACTTTTTATAAGTTAATATAAAATATAAATCAACTTTCGTCAATCGTAAATTTTGCGATTTCGCTGATCATTTATTTTGAGATATAGGGATCAATAAAACAAAAATCCGGCATCAAAAGCCGGATCTAGAGTCGAGGTTGATATGGCAGAATCGTCTTGCATTGCCGCTGCTCATTATGGTTTTGGCTTGGGCGAAGCTTTCTTTCTTTTGACAGGGGGCTGTACATCTGCTTCTCCTCCAGCAAATGCTTGTACAGAAGTTTTTTTCGGAGCACGCTTCTTGGGTTTGGCAGTTGTGGTTCCAGGATCGGTAGAAATGGGCTTCACAGCTTCGATACTTGCCTGCAGCGCAGCCATCAGATCCATGACATTGGCCTCCGGCTTGGCCGGGGCGATCTTGATTTCTTCACCTGCCACTTTGTGATTGATGAGATCCAACAGTTTGGTTCGGTAATCATCCGTATATTTACTGGGCTCAAAAGGGGTGGATAACTGATCAATAAGCAGCTTCGCCATGGTTAATTCCTTCTCGTTGACATTCAGTACCTCAGGCAGATTAGGTACCTGAGAGACGGGACGAATCTCGTCCGGATAGAAAATCGTTTCCATGGAGAGGCAGTCATCCAGCACGCGAATCGCGGCCAGACTGCTCTTGGAACGAATGGAGATTTTGGCAATGCCAATCTTGCCAGTGTCCCGCATCGCATTCATTAACAACTGGTAGGCGTTTCCTCCCGCTTGGTCGGGGGAGAGGTAATATGTTTTTTGAAAATAAATCGGATCAATCTCGGTTAAATCCACGAAATCCAGAATGGTAATGGTTTTGCTGCCGGAATCGTTTAATGCTTCAAGTTCATCCTTCTCAAATAAGACGAATTTTCCTTTTTCATATTCGTACCCTTTGGTAATCTCTTCCCACTTCACGTCCACTTCACAGGATGGACATTGACGAACATAAGCGAGCGGGCTGCCGCAGACTTTATGGATGTAGCGCATGGAGATGTCTTTGTCTTCGGTAGCCGAGAACATTTTGACAGGGACATGCACAAGGCCAAAACTGATTGCACCTTTCCAGACGGTATGCATGGGGAGGCTCCTTTCGAGGATTCCTTTTTATTAAATAGTATGGGCATCCGGCGCGAGGGATAATCGTCTTCTGGACGAATTCGTATGGTTCAGCGAGACTCGGGGATGATAACAGAAACATGCTTGAATTCCGTCAGGAAGATGGGCATGGGATAGGTAGGAATTTCTCGAAGCAAATATGCCGGGAGGTGCAATATGAAGAACAGACGGGATGAGGAAGAAGCACACAAGCACGCATTTTCTCCATATCCTCTTACCGAAGCCGAAAGCTCCGAAGAATTCTATACACCGGCAACCGCAGTGAACTGGGAAGCGGTTACTTCGGAAGAGCTGCCACTTGACCGGGAGTCATTCATGCTGGACATAGACCGAATGGTGAATGAAGGATTAGGCGGTGGACAGGTGACAGAAGATAACGGTTATATTGGTGAAAGTACAACAGATAACATGGTTCGAGAACCACATGATGATCCGGAAGGGGACTATGAATAATAATGATGGATGTGAAACGCGCGAAGGCAATCTACGATTCAAAGGATACGATTGCAGTTACACTGGAAGGAGATCCGGTGTGGATCGAAAATGTGGATGAAGCCAATGGCATGGCAACGGTGCAGGTGGGCAGCAGACCAGGGAATACCCAGACGGTACGTGTAGATCGTTTGGAGGAGTAAAGAGAAGGAATCGACAAGCGGAGAGACAAATGACATGCTGCAGGAGGTTCAAGGAAGACCGGTGCCGTCAGGTACCGGTTGTTTTGTCGTTAGAGTGAATGAAGGCTCCGCTTCAGGTTCCGATCCTTCGATGTTGCGGGGGAAGAAAGGGACCGATATAATAAGGTTCAAAGTGAACTCAGGCGGCTGGACCGCCAAAGGTGGGACATATATTGAATCAGACGCATGAGCAGTGGGTGTATCACTCCCATGGCATTGCAGATACAGAAGTACTCGCGTCCGCACTTGCTGCACAGGCAACCGCCGGAATGGTGATTGCACTGGACGGTGATCTGGGCGCGGGCAAAACGGCATTTTCACAGAAATTTGCCTGGCATTTGGGTGTACGTGATGTGGTCAACAGTCCCACATTTACACTAATCAAGGAATATGAAGGGCGTTTGCCTTTATACCACATGGATGTATATCGCATTTCGCTCCAAGAAGCGGACGAGCTTGGACTGGATGAGTATTTCTACGGAGCTGGAGTCAGTCTGGTGGAGTGGGCGAGCATCATTCCCGAATTGCTGCCGCAAGAACATTTGCATGTGCAGATTGAAACGACGGGTCCAGAGGATCGCACGATTACACTGGATGGGTATGGTGAGATTTATGCCGCCATGTGCCGACAGTTCAGACAGAATGGAGTCATATGATGATGGAAGATTTACAGAAAAAGCCGCGTCAGCGGTTTTTGGCGTTGGATACCTCGACTGCGGTGATGGCAGCCGCGGTGATGGAGGATCGTGCGCTCCTGGAAGAGCGTAATGAACGGGCAGAACGCAACCATTCGGTGCACGTTGTGCCTGTTATGGAGCAGTTACTGGAAGCAAGCAGCACGCAACCGGGACAGCTGGACGGCGTTGCCGTCGGCATTGGCCCGGGCTCTTACACGGGCATCCGCATTGCGGTGACCGCGGCGAAGACGCTGGCCTGGGCGTGGGACATCCCCGTTGCCGGGGTGTCCAGCCTTCAGGCCCTGGCCTGGGGCGGCTGGCACAGCGGCCTTGCCGCCCAGGCCGAAGCTGCGGCAGAGGATGCCGCAGCAGGGGCTGGCGGAACGCCATCCGCGGACCAGGGCGGCACAGATGCCGCCCCTGTCCACTGGATCGTTCCGCTTGTGGATGCGCGGCGCGGTCAAGCCTATACCGCGCTGTTTGCCTCCGCCGGGAGCGATGCGCCCCGGCGGCTGGCGCCCGATGCCATCCGCCTGGTGGACGGATGGCTGGAAGCCCTCGCCGCCCGCATGGCGGAGGCGGCGCCGGAAGAGCGGCCCGCAGCCGTCTGGATCGTCGGCGAGACGGGCCCTCATGCTGCGGTAGCGGCGGAGCTTCGCTGCCCCGCAGGCACGGCGCTCCAGCTCGTTCCCTATGAGCTGGAAGGCCGCTGGGTTGGGCGCCTCGGCGCCGAAGCGCTGCTTGCAGGTCAGCGTGATGACGTACATGCGCTGGTGCCTAACTACACCCAGCTGGCTGAAGCGGAAGCCAATCTGCTGCGCAAAGGCTAAAAGAGGTTGTTCAAAAAGTCCGCTTTTGATTACGAAGGATGCCTAGTGGCATCATCAGCATCGAATATGGAATTTAGCCGAAATAAGTAGATGCTTGCGAAGGTTGTTTCCTTCGGAAACATTGTAGTTTTCCCTACGCTCCGCTACTCCATTTCTAGCTTCATCCCATCTTCTCGGTACTGAAAACCGGTCTTTTTGAACACGCACTAAAAGGGGGGGGAGCCAATGGAGAACGTGGAGAATGACCAGCAGGAGGCGGCGTTTCAGTTCAGGCTCATGACACTGGATGATATTCCAGATGTGATGGATATTGAACATGAAGCCTTTACCCTGCCCTGGACGGAAGAAGCATTTCACAATGAATTAACACATAATCATTTTGCTAAATATATGGTGATGGAATTAGATGGTAGAGCGATCGGTTACGCCGGAATGTGGACGATTATGGATGAAGCCCATATTACCAACATTGCGGTTAGGGAAGCTTACCGTGGGCGGAAGCTTGGCGAGAAGCTGCTGGACGAATTGATGAAAACGGCGGCGTATCTCGGGATGGAGCGAATGACGCTGGAAGTCAGGGTTTCGAACCGAATTGCCCAGAGCTTGTATCAGAAAAAAGGGTTTGAATCGGCAGGTCTTCGCAAAGGATATTACTCCGACAACGGGGAAGATGCGATGATTATGTGGGCGAATCTGCTGCCTGCAGGCCGGAGCGGCGAAGAGGAAGGAAGCGTAATAGATTCATGAAAGATTTTAATGAAAATCTAAGTTCGGCACCATCTTATATTTTGGCTGTGGAAACAAGCTGTGATGAAACATCTGTAGCGGTAGTGAAGGATGGGCGGGAAGTGCTGTCTAATCTGATCTCCAGTCAGATTGAGACACATAAGGCATTTGGCGGAGTCGTACCCGAGGTGGCTTCGCGTAAACACGTTGAAGTCATTACGCTGATGCTGGAACAGGCCATTGAACAGTCCGGCATTCGTCCGCGTGATCTGAGTGCGATTGCTGTGACGCAAGGTCCAGGGCTGGTGGGTGCATTGCTGGTGGGCATCGTTGCGGCCAAAACCATGGCGATGGCTCTTGGTAAACCACTCATTGGTACACATCATATTGCCGGGCATATCTATGCCAACAGACTGACTCATGAGCTAAAATATCCAGCCATGGCACTGGTTGTTTCGGGTGGACATACAGAACTTGTGCATATGGAATCCGAGGGCAAGTTCCATTTGATCGGTCGTACGCGTGACGATGCTGTGGGCGAAGCTTATGACAAAGTGGCGCGTGCACTGGGTTGTCCCTATCCAGGAGGACCGCATGTTGACCGGATGGCATTTGAGGCGGAGCATGTTGTACCACTTCCACGGGTATGGCTTGAACCGGGTTCATATGATTTCAGCTTAAGTGGTCTGAAGTCTGCTGTATTGAATGTGTTGAATCAGGCTAAAATGCGCGGAGAAACACTGGAGCCGTCTGCCGTGGCGAGAGGCTTCCAGGAAGCTGTGGTTGAAGTGCTGGTGGAGAAAGCAGTAAGAGCTGTTCGGGAGTATGGCTCACGTCAACTGCTGTTATGTGGTGGTGTTGCGGCTAACCGGGGATTGCGTTCGGCATTGAAGGAGCGTTGCGCGAAGGAAGGGCTCGAATTGTTAATCCCGCCGATGGAGTATTGTACCGATAATGCAGCAATGATTGGGGCTGCGGCGTATTTGAAGTGGCAGCGGGGAGAAATCTCGGAGTTTGATGCCAAAGCAGATCCCGGGCTTTCGCTTGAGGCATGGTCTGTTCAATCACTATAGAATGATTCATACACATTAAGACTTGACAGTCAGATGTGAAGAATGTATATTAATTACAAATTCAAACGGGAATTCAGATTCCTGAACTTAAAACGCAATGAACAGGAACAGTAGGGTAATTCCGGGTCATAGAGAGCTGCGGGGTGGTGCAACGCAGCCGAAGGAAACCTGAAACTCGCCTGGAAGCGGAACGATGGAACACGGTAACTCCCTGGGAGAAGCCGAAGGCCGATGATGGCTCAAAGTACATGGTTACGGGTTGCCTCCGTGAATGGGCCGTTGTTGATGGAATACAGATGATATATCGGTAGAAAATCAACAATAACTGAGGGGGCTTTCAGGCTGCTTCGAGTGATTCGGATATGTGCAGAAGCGCATGAGGATGATTTCGGGTGAACAGGAGGAGTCAACAAGAGTGGTACCGCGAAGGTGAACAGCCTGTCGTCTCTTGCATTATTGCATGAGGTGGCAGGCTTTTTTTGATTCTCAAAATGGTATTGGTTAAGGATCACTTGTTATATACGATAAATGTAATGAACGGGAGCAGTAAAATGACAAAGCGCTCAGAGAGCTGCGGGGTGGTGCAACGCAGTGGCTGATATCATTTGAATCTCGCCCGGGAACAGAGCTGTGGAAGCATGAGGGACGATGTTCCGTCCACATGTCCTTACGGATGTAAGGGTCATGCGTTACACAGCAACGGCTAACCTCCGTTACAGGGTGTTTCTCCAGCTGGACGATTTGTTGTACGTGCGGCGTGTACGCAGTGGCAACGCTTATGGCTGGAGACGACGAGGTGGATGGTGTCAGGCGCAAGCCTGAACTATCAAGCAAGAGTGGTACCGCGGAGGGGATAATAACCCGCCGTCTCTTAGATGAGATGGCGGGTTATTTGTGTTTGCTGCCGGCAGCAGGGGTGGGCGATGGGCATGTATGATATGCATGAGAAGAAATGAGAGAGTGTAAGTCGACGTACACTCTTGTATGGCGCGAATAAGGTCACGAATCAATTATGAGTAATGTCGCGAGTTACGGAATGATTAACGCAGCAAGCCTGGCTATCCGATCAAACATAACTTATGAACAAAAACTTACGAAAACATGTCATGTGAACAGCAAGGATCTGGTCTGGTTCCAACGAAAGGGCATATCAAAAAATATGGAGGTTGATTAATATGACAACGAACAATAACAAACGCATGATTGAGATTTTTGATACGACGCTGCGCGATGGAGAACAGGCACCGGGAGCCAGTTTGCAGCCTGAGCAAAAAATCGAACTGGCTCACCAACTGGCTGCTCTGGGTATTGACGTCATCGAGCCTGGATTCCCGATCTCAAGTCCGGGTGAGTTCGCGGCGGTTCAGGCGATTTCCAGACAATTGCAGAACGTGGAGATTTGCGGATTCGCTCGTGCAGTCAAAGGCGATATTGATGCAGCCGTTCAAGCAACAGCTGATGCAGCACGCCGCCGAATTCACTTGTTTATCTCCTCTTCGGATATTCATATTGAGCATCAGCTGCGCCGTCCACGCAGTGAAGTCGTGGCTACGGCTCGGGAGATGGTATCTTATGCACGTCAGTTCACGGATATTGTGGAATTCACCGCTATGGATGCGGCTCGTACAAAGATGGATGATCTGATCGAGATGGTTGAAGTGGCCATTGAAGCTGGAGCGAGTGTGATCAATTTGCCGGATACGGTCGGATACGCGCTGCCGCATGAATATGGAGAGATGTTCCGCCGGGTACGTGAGGGTGCAAGGGGTGGAGACAAGGTTCGGTACAGCGCACACTGTCATAATGACTTGGGACTTGCGGTTGCCAACAGTCTGGCCGCGATTGCCAACGGTGCTTCCCAGATTGAAGTTACGATTAATGGTGTGGGAGAACGGACAGGAAACTGTGCACTGGAAGAGCTGATTATGGCCCTGGAGACGCGTGGAGATGTGCTCGGTGCAACGACGAATATCAAATTGAACCAGATGTATGAGACATCCCGTCAGATTAGCCGTGCCATGCATTTCCCGATTGCCTACAACAAACCGGTGGTAGGACGCAATGCCTTCCAGCATGAATCCGGTATACATCAGGATGGTCTGCTCAAAAACCGTAGCACTTATGAGATTATGGACCCGGAAGCGCTGGGTATTCCGCGCAGCATGATTATTCTGGGCAAACATTCCGGTCGTCACGCCTTGAAGGATCGGGTTCGTAAATATGGCTTTGAACCGGATGAGCAGCAAATGGAACAACTGTATGAGGTATTTAAAGAAACAGCCGATCAACAGAAAGTGGTCAGTGATGACCAGTTATTGCAGATGGTTAGCCAGACCATGAACATTCCTGCTCAGGATTATGAACTGGTTGAATTGCAGGTAACAGCAGGCAGCATGACCGATCGAATGGCAGCCGTCCGTATTCGCACAAGTGCAGGAGAGCAATCCTACTCCGCTGTCGGCGGTGGTCCGGTAGATGCAACGATCCGTGCGATTGGTCAGTGCATTTCGGATGATATTACGTTTGTGGATATGGAGATGCACGCATTGAGCGGAGGCGAGGCTGCGAGTGCAGAAGCTGCGGTTACCGTGGAGCGTGCAGGGCGTGAGTTCAGGGGAACTGCGACTCATAATGATATTGTCATGGCCGCAGGTCTTGCCTACGTAGCTGCATGTAATGCTGCGGGTTTGAAGGCTGAGGCTGCGGAGAGCGAGCAGCGAACTACGGCATAAGCAGGATACGGCACATGATATGGTGTGGGTCATTCCGCGCCACCTGATCGAGAAGCGATTATAACAAAAAGGGGATTTCCCATACGTCATGAGTATGACGGACAGGGGCCCCTTTTTGGCATTACTTCAGTCTAACGAACCAAGCGCACGCTATTCGCTCCAATTTCCCCGGGTTTGCAGTGTAACGAATCACAGACACGTTATTTCATCAAAATTGGTCAATTCGTAGGTTCATCCGCAGGTTTGTGATGAAATAACGTCGCTGAGGTTCGTTGAAATTTGGATTCCATCATATTCGTCTGTTTAAGACGTGGTAGGTTTGTTAGCGATTTGGCCCGAGAGGAGAAGGCAATCAACGTGAAGTGAAAATTCGGGAGTGCAGGCTGGGGACATAATGTGCCTTTCCTGGAGCCGTAGAATATGTTGGATTACCCATACCCTTGAAGTGAGCGTCGCAAGAGGGGAATGAGAATGCAATATGATGATCTGTCAAGATGTGATTATAGTTATCCACATATCCAGTATAATTTGTGGGTAACTATTTCAAGGTCAAATGGGCAATGTTTTCGAAACGAAACGAATTCAGGGGATAAAATGAACCGCTTTTATTCGCGAATCTGTGGATAATGTGGATAAGTCGGTGGATAAAAATGGATTATAGCTGAAAAGGTTATTCTACCAACGTATAATTAAGTGGAATTCAATGCTTGTTAACTTGCTTTCTTGTGGATAAATGAAGAGAATTAGCCAGGAAATATATTTTACGAAATGCGGGTGGATTTGACAAATGAAAAATATTGATTCGAGTGCAACCTACTTGGTTCTGGACTCACCTTTGGCACGACTTTTTGGACCTGAATCACGCTAAAAAAGGCCCCCGTCATCCTCTTGACGTAAGGGCCTTTTTACTGCTTTTTAATATGGTTGTCTAGTTATGAGATGATTCGGATGAATCATCTTCCTATTCCAAAGCTAATTCTTCCCATTCTTCATATGCCTTGGCGAGTTGAAGCTTGTGTTCTTCTGATTCTCCCTGGAGTTCCTGCAGCTTCATATAATCCTGATATATCTCAGGTAGAGCCATCTGGGACTCAAGTTCTGTAATTTTCGTTTCCAGCTCCGCAATCTGCTGCTCCAGAGCCTCCTGCTTACGTTGACGGTTACGTTCCTCCCGCTTGGCTTGCTTGTCTGCTTCGAATGAGGCAGCTCCGGATTTTTCGGTTGGAGATAGGCCTGGATTAGATTTGGCCGCGTTTTTGGATGAAGCAAGACGGGCTTCAGCAGCTTCGCGTGCGATGTCTTCAAGCTCCTGTTTTTTCTCCACATAATCATCATAATTGCCGAGATAATGCTCCGTACCACCTGGATGCAGTTCAACGATGCGTTCAGCCATTTTGTTGAGGAAATAACGGTCATGGGAGATGAATAGCAACGTGCCTTCATAGTCCATTAGCGCTGCTTCCAGCACTTCTTTGGCGAACAAGTCGAGATGGTTCGTAGGCTCATCCAAAATGAGCATATTGGCTTCCTTCAGCATCAGCTTGGAGAGAGAGACACGAGCTTTCTCACCGCCGCTGAGGGAAGAGATCTTCTTGAGCACATCATCTCCACTGAACAAAAAGTTCCCAAGTACGGTACGAATCCGTGCTTCTTCCATCCCAGGATAGGCGCCCCATAGCTCTTCCAATACGGTATTGGAAGGCGTGAGTCCAGTCTGCTCCTGATCATAATAGCCAATCTGCACCTTGGTTCCCCACTGGATTTGACCATCTACCGGACGCAAACTTCCGGTGAGGCATTTCAGCATTGTGGATTTCCCGATCCCGTTCGGACCGATCAGGGCAACCGTTTCCCCGCGACGCAGATCAAAGGATACGTTGCGGAACAACGGAGAAGCCTCGTCGTAAGCGACGGACAGCTGATCCACTCGAAGCACTTCCTTGCCAGACATAACAGCCGTTTCGAAGGAGAAGTGAGCTTTCTTCAGATCGCCCATTGGTTTGTCGAGTCGCTCCATCTTATCTAGTGCCTTGCGGCGGCTCTGGGCCCGCTTGGTCGTTGAAGCACGTACGATATTTTTCTGCACAAAGTCTTCCATCTTGGAGATTTCACCTTGCTGTTTCTCGTATTGCTTCATTTCATTTTCATATTCGGCAGCCTTGAGTTCCATGTATCGGCTATAGTTGCCTGTATATTTTCTGGAGCGATGCCGTTCGATCTCTACAATGGTGGTTACAAGTCGGTCAAGGAAATACCGGTCATGGGACACCACCAGCAATGCGCCTGAATAACCTCTCAGATAATCTTCGAGCCATGTTAGGGTCGCGATATCGAGATAGTTGGTAGGCTCGTCCAGCATGAGCAGGTCGGGGGCCTGAAGCAAAATACGAGCAAGCGCAAGGCGCGTCTTCTGCCCGCCGCTCAGTGTGGCAATCGGGGTGTCTGGCGAGAATTCACCGAAGCCCATACCGTGCAGTACACTGCGAATGCGGGTCTCCATCTCGTAGCCGCCATGATCCTTAAACCAATCAGAGCGTCTCGCATAACGTTCAAGCAAGTCGGCATACTTTTTCTCGTCTTCCATCTGTGCAGGATCGGCGATATCCCGTTCCATCTGACGCAAATCTGCTTCAGCCTGGATCAGGTGATCGAACACGTTCATCATTTCTTCCCATATGGTGCGGTCTGATTGTAACCCGCTGTTCTGAGCGAGATAACCGAGTGTTGTTTCTTTGGATTTGAAAATCTGCCCTCCATCATAGGACATTTCACCTGCCACAATTTTGAGCAAAGTGGATTTTCCTGCCCCGTTGACACCAACAAGGCCAATGCGTTCGCGTTCTAATATTTGTAGGTTTACGCCATCCAGGATTGGATCGACACCAAAACGTTTGATAATTCCGGATACTTGCAGCAGCATAAAATTAAGTTCCTCCATAGGTCCAGTTCTTGAATTAACAACTACATCTCAGTTTACATGAAATACACAGCAAATGCACCGATGGAGAGCGCCCGGGGCGTGTAGTCTTTTTGGTCAATCAATGATAAACTGAAAGAAGGCATGTTATAACATGATTATTTTGCAGAAAATGAATCATTTTGACCATTCCAACTAGATGACAACAAGTGCATAACATATAAATTGATTTTAAAATGAAAGCTTTTTTTACCTTCCCGATCAACAGGAGGTTATGCAAGGACATGCAGGATCATACGGAACAGAAAAGCCAGCTTCGTTCTAAGCTGAAACAGAGCCGTGATCTGATGGATGAAAGTATGCGTCAGCAGGCAATGACTCAGATCAGCGTTGTGACGAAGCGGGAGCTGGGGCGCCTCAGAAAGGGCAAAAGGAAGCTGAAGAACAAGGGACTCATGATATTCAGCTACTTGTCTTATCGAAGCGAAGCATCTACTGCCTTTTTGTTTAAAGATGGCTGGAAGTATGGAGATGTGATGCTTGCCCCGAAAGTGCTGGCGAATCCGCCTCGTTTGGAATTGCGGCGAGTTACAGGAGAGCAGGATATTCAGCCGGGAATATGGGGGATACCTGAACCTAGGGATTCCTGCGAGGTACTTCAACCCGAACATTGGCCAGATATTGATCTTGTCGTGGTACCCGGGCTGGGCTATGACCTGCATGGAGGGCGAATTGGGTACGGCGGCGGTTATTATGATCGTTTTGCCGAGACGCTTGCAGCGAACTGTGCTATGAAGGACCAAAGACCCTTGATGGCTGCGCTTGTATTGCCGGGGCAGCTGCAGGATGTAATTCCGATGGACCCGCTTGATCTGCGGATTGATCTGTTGATGACAACCGAAGGTATATTACATATCGAATAAAGGGTTGTGATGTGATTGAATTCAGAAGCGAATGAAGGCCAGGCTTCCGGTGGAAAACTGACCCATTTTAATGAACAGGGCCGGGCCCGGATGGTTGATATTTCAGGTAAGGAAATCACTGTGCGTACAGCTGTGGCGGTATCCAAAGTGATGATGAATCCGGCTACGCTTGAAGCGATCCGGGAGGGACGCATTGGTAAAGGTGACGTTCTGGCTGTGGCTCAGATTGCCGGGATTCAGGGCGCCAAGAAAACGTCAGACTGGATTCCGATGTGCCATCCGCTGGCACTGACGGGTGTGGATATTCGTTTTCAGGACAACGGGGTAGATGAATTGCTGATTGAAGCAACGGTCAAAACGGAAGGCAAGACAGGTGTGGAGATGGAGGCGCTCACGGCGGCCTCGGCTGCGGCACTGACGATTTATGACATGTGTAAAGCTATGCAGAAAGATATGATTATCGGTCCAACCATGCTGAATTCCAAAAGCGGTGGCAAAAACGGCGATTTCAGCCGATAAGGGACATTTATTTTCATAGAGGAGAAGGGTGATCTTTATGGTGTGGAGAACAGCAATCCTGACAGCCAGCGACAAAGGAGCCCGCGGGGAACGTGAGGATACGAGTGCACAAGTCATCCGGGAGCTTGTGGAAGAAGAACTGGGTGGGGAAATCGTGGAGTACCGCATCGTTCCTGATGAACCCGATGAGATTATCGCGGCTTTAATTGAGATGACGGATTATTTTCACGCAGATTTGGTACTGACCACTGGCGGTACGGAGCTCGCAATTCGTGATATTACTCCGGAAGCGACTCGGCGGGTTATTGAACGGGAAGTCCCTGGGATGGCTGAGGCTATGCGATACAGTGTGATGGGCAAAAACCGTTCCGCCATGCTTTTCCGTGGAGTTTGTGGCATTCGTGGACGTACATTGATTGTCAATTTGCCAGGTACACCGAAAGGTGTGCATGAACATTTGGCGGCAATTATGGACCAGCTTCCGGAAGCGCTGCTGATGGTTACGGGTCAATTCAAGCAATAAGTTCCAAGTGGGTCTATTGTTAAAGGTGAGACGAGCGTAGATGAAATATTGTATTTATATGTCTCTTCTGTGAATATTGCGGGTTATGTAAGTGGTTACATCTATGGTATGATTGGCATAATTCTAAAATTCAGTTAAGGCGTCATTCAACCTTGTGGGCGAAGATCCGCTGTTTTTAAGGTGTGGACAAGGAGGAGGGATAACTATGGGAGTTGGGGGTATTGGAGCAACAGGAATCATATTGCTAGTTGTTGTCGCTTTGTTGTTGTTTGGACCGAACAAGCTGCCGGAACTGGGACGTGCAGTCGGACGGACTTTCCGTGAGTTTAAGGAAGGTGCACGCGACATGATCTCCGATGATGATTCAGCTAAAAGCAAAGAGCAGGAGAAGGCGAAGCCGCTGGCATCTGATAGTATATCTGCAGACAAGCCTGCAGACAAACGCCTGCCGGAATAATCTTGACGGCAATGAAAGAGAAATCCCTTCCTGCCGGAAGGGTTTTGTATTTTAAGCTGGCATGAATGGGGGGCGGGCATGACGCAGCAAAATGAAGAAATGACGATGACGGAACATTTGAGTGAGCTGCGGAAGCGGCTGATCTACGTGTTAAGCATTTTTGTGCTGGGACTAGTTGCAGGTTTTTTTGTGGCAGATCCGGTGTATCGCTATCTGACCAAGGCGGAATCGGCACAAGGTTTTGTGCTGCATGCCTTCTCGTTCTGGGACGGGATTGGTATCTACATGAAGATTGCCGGTCTGTTTTCACTTATTATTACATTGCCATTTACGGTGTATCAGATCTGGAAGTTTGTTAGTCCGGGGCTGCGACCTCAGGAACGAAAGGCATCACTGAAGTATGTGCCCTATGTATTTATGTTATTTCTGATCGGGATGGCTTTTGCATATTATGTCGTGTTTCCGATGGCGCTTGCCTTTACGACCATGATTACGGAGAAAATGGGGCTTGTGGAGACCTATGGGATGAAGCAGTATTTCAGCTTCCTGTTTGGCATCGTGTTACCCGTGTCCCTGTTATTTGAACTTCCTTTACTGATTATGTTTTTGACAGGGCTGCGGATTCTGAATCCAATTCGGCTTCGGAAGATGAGAAGAGTCGCTTATTTTGTGCTGATCTTCATTGCAGTGATTGTGACACCGCCGGACTTTATATCGGATTTTCTGGTGATGATTCCCTTGCTGCTGTTATATGAAATGAGTGTATTTCTGTCCGCCATTGTGTATCGCAAGCAGCTTGCGGCTGATGAAGAGGCTGAATCCCGCTACGTGCGTACCAAGGATGAACAGAGTGCAGGATAACCGATTAATGGATGTTCTGTGCTTGCGTAGCTTGATCATCTGCATGTGCCCGGCAAAGACGACTGTTCCTATCCGGGTAACTTCTGGTGATTCGCCCTCCACACTCGTTAGGGACAAGCAGGCATATTATGTTCAACAATGGATACAATGGAAAAGGACTGCCTCGGAACATGGCTGGAGAACTAACGGTTTTCGTGAAAAAAAGAAATTAAGAGATGTTGCAACATTTATGCAGGTAAACCGGGTGTTATTTGGTTGTGTTGATGTAAATTCAACGTAAAATCTCGCAAGAATTCATGAAAAGGACTTGAAATCATGCTTCAAGTTGAGTATCATAAAGTTGGTTGTTAGCACTGAACACTGTCGAGTGCTAATACATATGGCTACAACCCACAATGTAACGTTATATAATTTCAAAAGGAGGCTATTTTTCATGATCAGACCTTTAGGTGAACGCGTATTGGTAGAACCACTGGAGCAAGAGCAAACAACTTCTTTCGGGATCGTACTTCCGGACTCCGCTAAAGAAAAACCGCAAGAGGGCAGAATTATTGCTGTTGGCGCTGGAGTATTGAAAGACGGAGTACGTGTAGCTCTGGAAGTGAAAGAGGGAGATCGCGTTATTTTCTCCAAATATGCCGGTACAGAAATCAAATTCGAAGGTACAGAATATTTGATTATGAAAGAGAGCGATATTCACGCGATTCTCGACTAATTTCAAATTTAATCGGTTAACCGAACCATATAGCAACACCATTTTACACAATATACTAGGGAGGTTTTCTTACCATGGCTAAAGAGATTAAATTCAGTGAAGACGCTCGTCGTTCCATGCTTCGTGGTGTGGACGCATTGGCTAATGCAGTAAAAGTAACACTCGGACCTAAAGGCCGTAACGTGGTTCTGGAGAAAAAATTCGGAAGCCCGCTCATCACAAATGACGGTGTAACGATTGCTAAAGAAATCGAACTGGAAGATGCATTCGAGAACATGGGTGCACAACTGGTTAAAGAAGTAGCAACCAAAACAAACGATGTTGCCGGTGACGGTACAACAACAGCAACTGTATTGGCTCAAGCGCTGATTACAGAAGGTCTGAAAAACGTAACTGCAGGCGCTAGCCCAATTGGTATCCGCAAAGGTATCGACAAAGCGGTTAAAGCTGCGGTTGCTGAATTGCAAGCCATCTCCAAACCAATTGATTCCAAACAATCCATCGCACAAGTTGCAGCAATCTCTGCAGCAGATGATGAAGTAGGCGAGCTGATCGCTGAAGCTATGGAAAAAGTGGGTAAAGACGGCGTAATTACGGTAGAAGAATCCCGTGGCTTCGCTACAGAGCTTGAAGTGGTTGAAGGTATGCAATTCGACCGTGGATACATCTCTCCTTACATGATCACAGATACGGACAAAATGGAAGCTGTTTTGGACAATCCGTATATCCTGATCACAGACAAAAAAATCTCCAGCACACAGGACATCCTGCCATTGCTTGAGAAAATCGTTCAACAAGGCAAACCGCTGGTATTGATCGCTGAAGATATTGAAGGCGAAGCGCTGGCTATGCTGGTAGTGAACAAATTGCGTGGTACATTCAACGCTGTAGCTGTTAAAGCTCCAGGCTTTGGTGACCGTCGTAAAGCAATGCTGCAAGATATCGCTGCCCTCACTGGTGGCCAATTGATCACGGAAGAATTGGGTCTGGACCTGAAATCCGCTGTTGTGGAACAACTGGGTACAGCTCGTCAAATCCGTGTAACGAAAGAAAACACAATCATCGTTGACGGTGCTGGTAACAAATCCGATATCGATGCACGTGTTAGCCAAATCCGTACACAACTGGAAGAAACCACTTCCGAGTTCGACAAAGAGAAACTGCAAGAGCGTCTGGCTAAATTGTCCGGCGGCGTAGCAGTAATCAAAGTCGGTGCGGCTACTGAAACAGAACTGAAAGAACGCAAACTACGCATCGAGGATGCCCTGAACGCAACTCGCGCTGCGGTTGAAGAAGGTATCGTATCCGGTGGTGGTACAGCGCTCATGAACGTATATAGCGCGGTTGCAGCTGTAGCCCTGTCCGGCGACGAGCAAACAGGCGTAAACATCGTCCTGCGCGCTTTGGAAGCTCCAATTCGTACGATCGCAGCTAACGCTGGCGAAGAAGGTTCCGTAATCGTGGAACGTCTGAAAAAAGAACAAACTGGCGTAGGTTTCAACGCTGCGACTGGCGAGTGGGTTAACATGATCGATGCAGGTATCGTTGACCCTGCAAAAGTAACACGTTATGCATTGCAAAATGCTGCTTCTGTAGCAGCTATGTTCCTGACGACCGAAGCGGTTATCGCTGACAAACCAGAACCTCCAGGTGCTGGTGGTGGAATGCCTGACATGGGCGGTATGGGTGGAATGGGCGGCATGATGTAATAAAGGTGTAAAAACCTTTAAAGCATCATGTGTCTAGCAGAGTGAATTTTCGTTACAATGTGACGAGGATTTGTAAAGCAGTCACTGTTACAAATTATAAATGAACCAATGACCACTTCTTAATATCTTATTAAGGAGTGGTTTTTGTGTTGGTGAAATTTGCATACGGACAATTATATCTTATATGACGTAAAAGTATAAATATGGTTTACATTAGGAGTTTTATAAGTTATATTTTCTATCTATTGAATTATAGACATAACATTTGGAGGTCATCATTATGAAACATATCACAAGAATGGTAGTGGTAGTTTTGGTTGCTACTGGTTTAATTATCCTACTATACTCATTCACTTCCACTTCTGCTTCAGGGCCAGTAATAGCTAATAAACCTAGTATTACTCCATTAACGACATTCACAGTAATCAATAATGAGGATTTCGCAGGTACTACAAATACGCATCAGTTTAATATTCCGGCGGGATTTGGTTATGTGAAAGTGAGTTTTATAAACAAGGGTTCGAAACCATTTACGTTCACAATCAACGAAGGATCTATTACTGGAACTGAAATAACCTTTGACAGTGTCCCAGCAGATGGAAAAGAGCATACATATTATAGTGACAAAGCGTTGTCGACTGGTTGGTATTATGTGAGTACCTCTTCTGCACAAGGGATGTCTGGCAAATTGGATGTACATCTGGGTACCGATGCTAATCAACTGAAAAGTTTGTAAATTCTAACCGATGTTGAAGGGAATTCGCACTATATGCGGAATTGGTTCATAGGAGGTGTTCATTCGTTGGATATGTGGCAACTATTAATCGCGTGGATATGCATGAGTTGCTTGATCATCACTTTCAAAAATAAGGTCAACAAATGGGTATTTTACCCAATATTTCTTATTTGTATAGTAGTTACATTGATTTTTGGATTCCTCAATTAATTCCACCCATACATACATATCCACGTTGAGTCGTTCCAAATGGAGCGGCTATTTTGCACATGTGTAACTCAATGAGCTGCTTTTATTCCAAAAATAGAAATATCGTCTTGGATGCTGAGGCGATATTCACATCCATTTCGAACAGTCGCTCCATCAAAATCGTTTCGTTTTACATCGCGATCCAATAAGCCAATATCCTGGACGACGTCTTGTGCATCGTTATAGGTGTAATCGCTATTAGTAGTCAGAATGAGTGTGGCGATAGCAGTCAAAAGGATTCCACCCGTTGGCTCACCGACATCACCAGTCCCGAATAACCTGACTTCCTGAACCCTCTGATCTGAATTCAACACACCAACCATACGTAAATCGTCATTGAAGGCATACTCGAAAGTTTTAGTGCCATGTTCTGGAGACTCCTTCATGTTCAAGACAGTTATACTCAAGCCGTTTAATCGATATTTGCCTACGATTGAATTGAACTTGTTTTTGAATTCGTCCGTTGTCATTTGGAATTCAGAGAGGTCAGTCTGGTTTGGGTGATCATGCTTCTCTTCAGCTGTAGTGGCTCCAGATTCGTGCTCCTTCGTCAGGTCTATTCCAGGTTGTGTAGGATGGGAAGATGAAGTCAGCATGCCATACAGCCCTACTGAAGCAATTACAAAACATAGCGCCGATAGAATAATATGTCTTATCGTTATTCGGTTATGTTTTCTTATGGATAAGATCATCAAAACAAGAAATACGAAGAAAGCCATAAAGCCAAGAATGAATAGTATTGTAAACAGATATTGCAAATTCTCACCTCGTAATAGATTATTAATCCACATCATCGAGTTTGTCCCACACTTATTATAATATTCCTTCGGGAAACTTTAAACCTGTACTACTCATCACCAAAAAAAGCACTGCCGGCATCCTGCCAGCAGTGCTTCTCTCATTTATACAGGCCTTACCGTAAAAGTGAATTGATACGGACGATTGGCTGGCAAAGTGAATTCAGGATGGGTGCGTGCACCCCAGCTGTCATCGCCGCCGACACCCATTTGTTTGTAATTGATGCGGGCAACGGTTTGTGTGCTCTGAGGCAGTTTGTACACATGATCATGTGTTTCCAGTTCCTCAGGTGTCCATGGCAGTGCGTTGATTTCGAACGGCGCCGTGGCTTCGACATGCAGACCGCTTCGGCCATCTGCTGAAGTGATTTCAGCATAACGCACATCGGTTTTGTTGCCACATTCCTGCGGTTTCAGGTAAGGGACGAATTGATCACGAACCGCACCTGTGTAATATCCGAGCCGTGCACTGGTTAGACGGTCTGCATAGTTGTCGTGTGGTCCTCTGCCGTACCATGAGATGGTATCCAGGCCACTGTCCAGTTGAAGCAGCATGCCGAATTCAGGAATCTCTGGCAAACCTACTCCAGGAATAAGTGTTTGGCTGATTTCCATCACACTGTCAGGATGAATTCGGTACGTGATTGATAACGTACAACCCGGATGCGTATCCCACGTATAATCGGTCGTCACGAGACAGCCCTGTTCGTCCGTGTGGTGTTCGAAGCGAACCAATCTGTTCGTGGTGTGAGCATCTTTCCAGAAGGCAGAGCGCTCAGGCAATCCATTCCCCAGATCATTGTCTGTAACTGCTCGCCAGAAATTTGGCCGTGCAGGTGCCAGCAATTGTTCCTGGTTGTTGATCTTATAGGACGTTAATTCACCTGTAGTTCGATTATAACTTAACGAGACATTCGCAGATTCCACTCTTAGTTCATCTTGTAGATTCTGAACATTTAATGGATTGCCTTGTCCTTGGTGTACCGGTTTGATTGGAAGCAATCGTGGAGATAACACGAACTGATCCCAAGCGATTTCATGACCTATTCCTGCCCATTTGGTAGCAACTTTGGTGACCAGGGATACAGTCATTACCGCTTCCTGGAACAAATCGGACGATGGTGTGTAAGGGATACGGACTTCAGCTGATTCGCCAGGAGGCACCGCGATGTCCAATTTGCCGTTCTCTACGGATACGCCATCGTGTGTTATCGTCCATACGAGTGTGTATTCATTCAAGTCCGTAAACAGGAATTGGTTTCTTATGCGAAGCAGACCGTCCTGCAAGTTAACAGCTTCCATACGAACGTTCTGGTAACATTTTTTCACTTCTTCCAGTTTCGGTGTAACCGTCTTATCGCCAAGAATCAGTCCGTTTCCGCAGAAATTTCCATCATGAGGGGACTCACCGAAATCGCCGCCATAGGCGAGATATTCTACGCCGTCCGCTGTGGTCGTAAGAATCGATTGATCGACCCAGTCCCAGATGAATGCCCCCTGCAATACATCATATTTATCGAACAATTCCCAATACAGATGAAGGCCTCCACAGGAGTTACCCATCGCATGGCTGTATTCGCAGATGATATAAGGCTTCTTAGGTCCCTTCATGCGCGCGTATTGCTCCACATCTTGTGGGCTGATATACATCGTTGATTCAATATCGCTTGCCGAATCGGAAGGGCGATAGTGGTAGGTACCTTCATAATGAACGAGTCGTGTTGGATCGACCTGCTTCAGATAATCATACATGGCAATGAAGTTATCGCCGCCGAAGGATTCATTGCCAAGGGACCAGATGATGACGGACGGATGGTTTTTGTCCCGCTGGAACATGGAGTTACAGCGATCCAGCACATTGTTACGCCATTCCGGCTTGCTCGCTGGAATATTGTTCTCATTCATTTCTTTTTGCCCGTAGTACCAAGTGCCATGTGTTTCCAGATTCGTCTCGTCAATGACATAGAGGCCATATTCGTCGCACAGCTCATACCAGAGGGATTGATTCGGGTAGTGGGATGTGCGTACTGCGTTGATATTAAAAGCCTTCATCAGCTCAATGTCATGGATCATGTCTTCCCGTCCGATGGCACGCCCTGTATCTGGAGAAAATTCATGCCGATTCACACCTTTGAATACAATCCGTTTGCCATTGATTTTCATCAAGCCATCCTTCAGTTCAAACTTGCGAAATCCGATTCGGCAACGAACGGCTTCAAGGGTATCGCCTTTTTCATCCTGAATGGATAGAACAAGCGTGTACAGATGGGGGGATTCGGCACTCCATTTGAGCGGGCTCTCAACCTCGGCTGTGAACTTGAATGTAAGTTCATCCCCACCTTGGAAGGAAACCGCCGCAGAGAGCGGATGCTCCAGTACAGTCTGTTCCTTTGCATCGTAGAGCTGTGCCTGAACGGTCAATCCAGCAGGGGTCTGCGCAGTATTATGATTAAACAGCTTCAAATCCAGCAATAGCTCCGCATCCTGATACGCGTCATCCAGTTCGGTACGAACAAAGAAATCGGCGATCTGGACTGGTGAAGGCGAATGCAGGTATACACCGCGGAATATGCCGCTTAGCCGCCAGAAATCCTGATTCTCAAGCCAGCTTGCATCACACCAGCGATATACCTCCACAGCCAGCTTGTTCTCACCTTCAGTTAGATACGGAGTGATATCAAATTCTGCCGGTGTGAACGTGTCCTCGCTATAACCGACCAGTTCCCCGTTGACCCATACATAAAAAGCCGATTCAACGCCCTCAAAATGGAGAAGAACGGGACGATCTTTCCAATCTGCGGGAACGGTAAAGGTACGGATGTACGAACCCACAGGGTTATAGCTTGTTGGGGCAAATGGAGCTTTCAGTTCTGGCTCGCGCTCTACCCACGGATAAGTCAGATTGGTATATTGCGGATAATCGTAGCCTTGTAATTGCCAGTTGGAAGGAACGGCGATCTCGTCCCAGTTGCTATGGTCATAATCGGTCTGGAAAAAGGTTTGAATCCGTTCGTCTGGTGTCTCTGCAAAAGCAAACTTCCACACCCCATTCAGGGATTGGACCCATGGGGAAGAGCTGGATTCACTGGATAGCGCTTCTGATATAGATGGAAACGCTATCATCGAGGCGTGTGCTTGTAAACGTCCGAGTTGAAAAATCTCGGGATTGTTGTTCCATTCCGGATAACCATTAGCCGGTGGGGTGTAAATCAGTTTGTTTCGCATAACAGCAGCTCCTTCTGTAATGTTATAATATTAACATTATAGAATTGAATGGGGACTTAGAGAATAAAGGATATTGCCCACATATATCACAATATGAAACCGGTTACGGAGAAAGTGGTGTGCTGGATGGATACCCGGATCTTTTTTGGTAAAACAGAAGAAGCTGCCCGCCTGCCGATCTATATGACTACGGTTGGTTACTGGGAACACCAATATGAAACCGAGCGTCCGGAAGGATTCCCGGATTATCAGCTCCACCAGGTCATTCATGGTCAGGGGAGACTGATCTTGCAAGAGGAAGAGGAATATGTGATTGGACCCGGTGACGTTTTTTTTCTGTATCCCGATATTCCGCATCGTTATATGCCAATTAGTGACCGCTGGGAGCTGGCGTGGGTATCGTTTCAGGGGAGAGAGGCTAGTCAGCTTTTATCGTATGCGGGGATATCCAGTTCACGCGTATGCAAGCTGAGAACAAGCAAGCTGTTGCGTGGACTAGAGCAGCTCTTGGTGAGAGGGGAGAACCGTGGAGATGAGGATTACACCGATTACGACATTGAATGCTCCAAGCAGCTGTACGCTCTGTTACTGGATCTGAAGCCATTGCTTATCGTACCTGCGAATCATAATGATGAGCTGGAGCGCTTAAAGCCTGTGCTGCGCTATATTGCAGAGCATTTGGATCAGTCGCTATCCCTGAAGGAGCTGGCCGATGTGGCTATGGTATCTCCGCAATATTTGTGCAGGCTGTTTCAGAAGGCACTTCATACGAGACCTTTGTTCTATGTGAATCAGGAACGCATTAATCGGAGCAAGCAGCTGATGTTCAGCAAGAGAGAACTTCGAATCTACGAAGTTGCGGATCGGGTTGGTTACGAGAATGCCAGCTATTTTTGCGCTATGTTCAAAAGACACACGGGCATGAGTCCAGAGAACTTCCGTAGATTGCATGGATTGAATTGATGGAGTAACAATTTAAGCTTTCCACTTGGTTCCGTGTTGATCGCGTCAATACTCATTAACACCATTTTAAAAATTGATGTTCTTTTCATCTCAATTTCAGTTTTCATTAAGGTAACAAGAGTAAGATAAGTCTTGTAAACCCCTTCTCGTGTTAAATAGATGTGTGACTGGCCCCGTCGGATCGTCCGGCGGGGCACTTTTTTTTCTTCATTTGATCGGTTGGTGGTATGATAGTTGAATACATCATGTGCAACAAACACTAGTGATCGGAGGGAAGAATTGTGGATCCCAGCCTGCACCCGCTGTTTAAGCCCATTCAGATCAATGGGACGTATCTTAACAGTTATTATGTTGAGCAAATACCTGCTGCCGGCTTGATGGCTTATGTAGCCTGTTATTGGGAATCCGGCTCTCTTCCGTATACGCATGAGGATGTTGCTATGAAAGAAGGTCGAGATCAATCGGTGATGACTGTACCTGCCCGTGTATTACCGGATGGCTGCACGGACATGCTGATTACATACGACTCGGTCAGTTCAGTGCATTCTTATGCTTACTGTGGCAATTATACACAACCTTTCGCTATACCTGAGCCATCCGACGATGGTCCTGCTGCTGGAGAGTACACCTTTGGAGTCCGGTTCTTCCCGGGTGGAGCATATAACTTCCATGGCATGCCTTTGGAATGGTTTACGGATAAGCGAATCCCACTTCAGGAATGTTGGCCAGAGAAGCTGAACGAGCTTCAGGAGCGGATGGCCGAGACGAATCATTTTGCAGAACGGGTAACGGTCATGAATGCGTATCTGAGCCCTTTGTCTGTGCAGGCAAGTACATATGATAACGATTTGATGAAAAGCGTGCTGCACCGCATCTTTGTCGATGGGGGACGTATGAGTGTCCAGGAGCTGGCGATCCGCGAGGTTATTAGCGAACGGCAGCTTCATCGCAAATTTTCGGAATGGGTTGGAATCAGTCCAAAGCGTTTCAGTGAGGTGGTTCGTTTTCACCGTGTCCTGGCCAGCATCCATCAGGGGCAAACGGCAGATTGGGCAATGCTTGCCCAGAATTATGGATTTTATGACCAGGCGCATCTGATTCGTCATTTTCGCAAGTTTTATGGAGAAACACCGTTGACTGCAGCCAAAGAGCATGGCCGGATGTTGTCCGATTTATACAATAGATCTGCCGCACCTTCGGTTATACTGAAATTGTGAGAATAAAAGATAAGGGAGACATCATATATGAATGGAACATTGCAAATTCGGGATCATCTATTGAATGAATTGGAGACGGGAGTACGTACAGGGGCTAGTTTAATCCGAATGATCCGTCCGGAGGACTGGGCTTATCGCCCGCAGGATAATATGCGTTCACTGGTGGAGCTGGTGCATCATTTTATCCAGATCACGGCATCGGACCTTGTCATCATGCAGGAAAAAGGTGAAGCAGAGGTAGGCTTAGTGGAGAATAGTCTCTCGGGGATCGAGGATATCGATAAGCTGGAAGCAACGTTGTGGAGTAATCTGGAAGCCTACAAAGCCTATATCGTTTCTTTGAGCGAAGAGGATTTGCTGAATCGTTCAACGAAAGCTTTCTATATGGAACATGGACATGTCCAGGTAAAATGGCAGATTGAAACGGTAACACATGTGTTCCACCACCGCTCCCAGCTGTATAACTATCTCAAGCAACAGGGCCATGAGCTAAACTTTTATATGCTGTATGCCTAAGCAAATCTCGAATACCCAAATGTAGAATGTGAATTGGCTCCACCGGATGGTCCGGCGGGGCTTTTTGCGTACAGTTGTCTATGAATCTATGAAGTCTATTAGAATTGGACGTTATGACGCTGGATATTCACCGTTACTTTAATAGATTTCAAACATAGAATACCGTATCAAAGCAAAAGGAGGTGATTTCAATGGCCATCCTTTTACCACAACAATTTTACAATTTGGCTGCAAGCGTGGGCAAATCCTACTACGAGAATTTGGCTGGGGGCACCAATGCCAGCATCACGGTTAACAACTTTGGTCCGTTTGCAGTCGATTTGGTTGTTACTCGCGTGAATGCACCTGTCATCACGTATTTAATTCCTGCCGGCAACAGCCTTACACTGTCTGTGGACTTGCTGCTCGTAGCTGCCTTATTGACTAGTGCAGCTGGTGCATCTACCGGTACGATTCAAATTGCAACATCTGATTTCTAAGGATGTAATTCACTTGTTGAGCCTCTGTCGGACATGTTTCCGATAGGGGTTTTTCTTTTTTTATGGCTGTATCTGAATTAGAAGTGATATTATACTAAAGTCTTAATAAAATTAAATAGTTGTTATAAGAATGATATTCTTTTACAGCGGGAAAGGAAGAGTTGATGTTGAGAAAGATGTTTATCTACGTTTTGGGGGTAACTCTAGGATTATCTGTAATCCTGTCACCACATGTTGCTCAGGCGGCGACTGATATGACTACCCTGGAGTATGGGAATGGGGCTACATATTATGGGGAGAGCAAAAATGGAAAACCTCACGGGAACGGAACCATGACCTGGGGGAAAACCAAAAGCTACAAAGGGAGCTGGGCACAGGGGAAACGTTCAGGACATGGCGTTTATAAAGTTATAACACGCGGAGAGGACAGAATTACAAAGTCCAAGTATGATGGAAACTGGAAGAATGATAGAAAAGAAGGTAAAGGTGAACTTCAGGTTACCGAAATAACTTTGTCTGGAGAAATGCTGGAATCACGAATCCAAACGGGGACATTTGCGAGAGACCAGTGGATTGCAGGCTATGATGTACGAAATGGAGAATATGACCCGCCATATTATTTTGCTTACAAAGATTCGAAATTGAGTCTTGAAATCTTGGGGTATGCCGGAGACATTTGGAATGATTTAAAGAATGGTTATATATTCTCATTTACATATCAAAAGGGAAAAGTGTATAAAAGTGTTGGTGTTGGAGATGAGTATAATCCCAAGCAGTTTATTTCTTTTATTAAAAGTGTAGAGAAAGAGATCAAGCCTCACATCAATCAATTTGAGAAATTGGCTAAGCAATTATAAGTGTCATTAGAAGGAATGAACATGTACAGATTATAAATGATGTTTACCCTGACGGTCATTCGATTAATTTAATGTATAAGCGGCACGCAGACTTGTGTTGGCATACAGGAGGTTAGTAGATGATGAACAGAACAATCGTATTTGAAACCGAGCGACTAGAATTTTCAACATGGAACGAAGGAGGATCGCGCTTTTGCGTTTGCGCTATGGGGAGATCATGAGGTGACGAAGTGGATTAGCAGCAAGGGATTTCTGAGCGAGGATGAAGTGGAAGCCAGGTTGGCTCAGGAAATAAAGAGGCAAGACGAGGCGGGAGTGCAGTATTGGCCTCTTTTTCATAAAGATTCGGAGGTGTTTGTCGGTTGCTGCGGCTTGCGTCCATATTCTCCAGAAGAAGAGATATATGAACTGGGCTTTCATCTGACCCGGGATCATTGGGGCAAAGGCTATGCGATGGAAGCAGCACGGGCGGTAATTGATTATGCATTCGGAGAACTGAAAGTCAAAGCGCTGTTTGCCGGACATCATCCAGACAATGATGTGTCACGTCACATGCTCTCCAAGCTGGGATTCCAAATCCAATATGTACGCGATGAACGTTATGAACCGACAGGGCTAATGCACCCGTCCTATATGCTGAGAAAATAAGATAATCCCCGCCCAATGAAGGGAAGGGATTCGGGTATTAAGCCAAACTGAACAATACCGTTTTGGTTCCGATAAGTGTTGATCCACTGTTTACAAAATAATAATTGGAGGCGGCGTCCAGCGTCAAAGGCCCTGTCCAGGTTATGGTGGCGAACTGGCTACTGAATATACCAGTGGGCGGGACATCACTCAAGGCGAGCGTAACAGTTACGCTACCATTAATTGTGGAGTTGGTAATGTGGGAGTAACCCCTTACGTTAATCGTGCTATCCGAAGCACTATCCACCATCCGTTGAATATTCAACCCGTTATGCACCATCGTGTTGATCCGGCTGTGATACAGGTACGTGTTCAGATTACCCATGTGGCCGGATTGCACGATATTTCCAACCACTCTTGCATTGAGTAACTGGAATTCAATTGTAGTGAATGGGTCACCTACAGCAACGTTCTGAAAAGTGACGTCACCGCTTATAATGGCGCCGTCCGTGTAGTTGGTGTGTGTACTGACGGATGTACCATTATTGAGTGTACCAATCACCGTAACGGGACGGGCGTCAAAGGCAGGTCCTTGTACCAGATAGACGTCTTCTGCGGCCTGGCTCGTCTGGATGGTGACATTGCGTGGGATGGAAGAAGCGAAGTTAGCCAGATCGGAGTTACCCAGTTGCCATGGGCCGAGGCCGAGAATCTGTACATGTCTTGCAGGTGGAATGACAATATCTTCATCGAACGATGAATTGCCGGCGATCAGAATAATCAAACGGGCTCTCATGCCAAAAGTAACAGCGAGCGGGCTGTTCGTAGCTGCGTCAATGGCAGCCTGAAGGGAGTTGAACGGATCGAATGGTGATCCGGTGCCTGGTCCTGGGGCGCTGGAATCAGCCCAATAGATCGTCTGTCCCCATTCAAAGTCCGGAGTTCCACCTTCTGCGCCCAGCAATTCTGCGGAGACCAGTCGATGGGCAGCGACTAATTGCTCTGTTGCATTTTTGCCCCACATCGAAACTTCAGTTAAGCTCTCTGCCGGGCCACTGGTCGTAAAAATAAATTCGAAGCCATTCAGGTTGGCGAAATAGCTCTTGGTGAAAACTTGATTGGGAGCAAGCATAACGGTTTCCAGTACATACAAGGTTCGTGTTCCGTTCAGTACATATCCTTCGATCAGAATATTCGAGGCGTTGACGGGATCGTTATTATCAATTTTGACGGTAACCGATTGGGTAAGTCTTGACCCGGCTACCAGATTGTTCTCAATGGGACCAGATGAGATCGTTGCCATTGTATCCACTCCTTATTGTCGAATTTCATTGGATACCATGCGATGCGCAGTGACGATTTGTCCGGCACTGTTTTTGCCCCACACCGAAATTTCAGTCAATGCGGCTGCGTCTCCACTCGTTGTGAATACATATTCGTACCCATCCAAATTGGCATAGTAAGTTTGAGAGAAGACTTGCCCGGGATTCAGATCAACGGATTGAAGCACGTATAAGGTTCGGGTTCCGTTCAGGACATAGCCTTCAATAAGTACATTGGACGTATTTACGGAATCGGTGTTAACCATCTTGATTGTGACTTGTTGCGTAGGCCTGCTGCCACCCGAGAGGTTGTTCTCGATCGGGCCAGTGGAATAGACTGCCATTGATTCATCCCCCTTTTTTAATGATGTCTTTTCCTGAGAGAAGCTAGAATAGCATATGCTAGATAACATAAAAGGGTTTGGACAGTGAGTCGTGGTTGCAGAGGGAAAAGAAGGAACTGAATCTTCTGTCTAAAGGTGTCATATGTTTTCAGCATTTTTTTATGCCAATTTCAGCTTCTATTAAGGTAGCGGAGGTATGATAACTCTTGTAAACCCCTTCTCGTGTTAAATAGATGTGTGACTGACCCTGCCGGGCGCCGGCGGGGTATTTTTTTGCTTTATTTTAGAAAAAAAGAAAAACAAATAAAAACAAAATTAAATAAAGGGTATATAGGCTTATTTATTTGACTTATAAAGATAAACAAAGGTATAATGAATGTGAAAAAAGGAACTTAATACGTACGTGGCAAGCCATACTATGTTCAAAATAAGGAGAGAATGATCATGAACGTGACCCTTAATAGCGAAACAACACAAGTTGCTGGCTGGAATATCCCATTTGTCCGTGAGATGGCAGAGATTACACAGCATATGTGGAAAAATGGTTGGGACGAACGCAATGGCGGTAATGTCAGCTACCTGCTTGAGGAAGAGGAAGTTGCTCAATATATCGATATCAATCACGTGATACGCAGGATGAAGCCTGCATTTTCGATGCATGAGCTGGCAGGCAAGTATTTTATCGTGACCGCTTCGGGCAAATATTTCAAAAATGTACTCGCTGATCCAGAGAGCAATCTGGGATTGCTGCGTGTTTCGAAGGATGGACAGGAGCTGGAAGTGTTATGGGGTTTCAAATCGGGGGCGAATCCGACCAGTGAATTACCTACGCATTTTATGAGCCATATCGAACGACTGAAAATGGACCCGAACCACCGCGTTGTCATGCACAATCATGCGACACATGTGCTGGCGATGACGTTCATCCACGAGCTGGATGAGGCAAAGTTCACAAAAACCCTATGGCAGATGTGCACGGAGTGTGTGGTTGTATTTCCGGACGGGGTTGGTATTATTCCGTGGATGGTGCCAGGGTCGAATGAGATCGGTCGTGAAACGGCTGAAAAGATGAAAGAATACCATGCCGTCATCTGGCCGCAGCACGGAATTTTCGGAACAGGGACTACGATTGATGAAGCCTTTGGACTGATTGAGACCATTGAGAAAGCAGCTCAAGTGTACATGCTGGTTGCAGGTCATGAGATTAGACAGAGAATTACCGATGAGCAGCTGACAACATTGGCTCAAGTGTTCGGGGTTACTCCGCGTCCTGGCATACTGGGCATGAAGGTGTAACGAATTAATCTGGAGCTAACAACAATTAAAAAAGCTTGTTCTGCTGCGCAGTGATTCTGTGTGAAATTAGTGATTCAATGTATACAGGAAGTGGTCTTTGGTTCAATGAACCGAAGGCCATTTCCTGTTTTCTGGCTATCAAACGTCGTTTTGGTTCAAAATAGTTCAAAATACTGAACAAGAATGGCTTTGTTATCGATTATTGAATCGTAGAATGCATTATCACACGCTGGCGAAATTCGGGTGAAATGACGTATTGTCATTGGCCCCGTGATTTTGCATAATAACAATGCTTCACAGATGATGGATGGAAGGAAGTTATGATCATGCTTGGCAAAATGAAGAGAATCTTAATAGGCAAGCCTATGAAATCGGCGCAACTGGATGCAGAAAAATTGGGAAAATGGAAGGCGCTCGCCATCCTGTCCTCTGATGCCCTATCGTCCGTTGCCTACGGTACGGAACAGATTTTACTGGTGCTCGTTGCGGCCGGATTCGCCGCCTTATGGTACTCTGTTCCCATCTCCATCGCCGTGCTGGGATTACTCGTCATATTAATTTTTTCCTACCGTCAGACGATATTTGCTTATCCAACCGGAGGCGGCGCGTATATCGTAGCCAAGGATAACCTGGGCACAACATCGAGCCTGATTGCTGGAGGGTCTTTGTTGGTCGATTATATTCTGACCGTTGCCGTGAGTTCGTCTGCAGGGACGGATGCGATTACGTCGGCATTTCCGATGCTCCATGATTACAGAATAGTCATTGCACTCATTATGATTGTATTTCTGACAATAATGAATTTGCGGGGAGTGACGGAATCAGCTTCCGTGCTGGCGATCCCCATATATCTGTTTATCTTTTCGATTGCGATTCTGATTATATCCGGGGGAATCAAATTTCTGGCGGGAGGCATGGAAGCTGCTGCACCGGAATTCGGAACGAGTCTTTCACATGTGAGTATGTTTCTGCTGCTGAAGGCATTCAGTTCAGGCTGTTCGGCTCTGACCGGGGTTGAGGCGGTTAGTAATGCCATTCCGAACTTTAAGCAGCCAGCCGAGAAAAATGCAGCCGGAACCTTGATGCTCATGGGTTGTATTCTGGGTGCCATGTTCATCGGCATCACCTTGCTGGCTTATGGGTACGGAGTGAAGCCTGATCCCAAAGCAACGGTCATTTCCCAGATTGCTGAAGCCACGTTTGGCAGGGGCACGATGTATTTTATTATCCAGGGTGTAACGGCACTGATCCTGTTTCTGGCAGCCAATACAGCATATTCAGCTTTCCCGCTGTTATCCTTCATGATGGCGAAGGACAAATACATGCCGCATGCATTTATGGTCAGAGGAGACCGTCTGGGCTTCTCGAACGGTATTATTTTTCTCAGTGTCATGTCCGCACTGCTGGTGGTCGGGTTCAAAGGAAATACGGAAAGCCTGATTCCGCTCTATGCGGTAGGTGTGTTCATTCCCTTCACTCTGTCTCAGCTGGGCATGATGATTCGCTGGATCAAAGTCAAACCATCCGGTTGGGGTGTGAAGTTGCTCGTTAATACGATTGGTATGGTCACTACTCTGTCGATTACACTGATTTTTATATTCACCAAGTTCACGCAAACGTGGGTCATCTTTATTTTCCTGCCATTTGTCGTCTATATCTTCATGCGTATTCACCGTCATTACTGTAACATTGCGGATGAATTACGGATTGACATCAATCTGGAGAAACCGGCGAGAAAGGGCAATACCATCATCATTCCGGTGGCTGGCATTACTCGGGTCGTGATGAATACAATTAGTTACGCGCAGACGATGTCAGACCATGTGGTCGCCTTGTATATTGGTTTTGATGATGAGGCGATCCGCAAGATGGAGCAGAAATGGGAAGAATGGAATCCTGGTGTTCGCCTGGTTGTGATTAAATCAAGATACCGGAGCATTATGGGGCCACTCAAGAAATTCATTGATACCGTAGAGTGGAAGACGGCCGAGACGGACCATATTACCATTCTGATTCCGCAATTCATTACCAAGCATTGGTGGCAAAATGCACTGCACAACCAGACCAGCTTCATGATCCGCGCCTACCTGATCAATTACAAAGACGTGATTGTCACGACTGTTCCCTATCATCTCAATCGTTAAAAGGCTTCAGTTACACTGGCTCGAAACCGGTTTCTAACATGCTTAATTGCAAAGCTGACCCCAGGCATGATTGTAGACAGGCTCAACCGAACATTTGCGTAAACGTTTAATATCCAGTTTTTTGTTAAATTTATAGAGTTTACATCTACTCGTTGTTCATCGTCCCTTTACACACCAAAGCCGCAAGAACATTCCCAAATGCAGGGAGTTCTTGCGGTTTTTTGCTGTTCACTGACCCCGGTTTGAATTCTCTTTAACCTCTCTGGTTTGGTAAAGTCACTTGTCCACGATTAACGCTGCGTTGATTCAGAACGAATTCTGCTGTGACAGTTGGCTTTTACACTAGATAACGTGGTGGTGAAGTTCATAAGGAAGTTCCCACACCGAATGCGTAGATCAAGGGGGAAGAAAATCCGATGAGTGAGCTTGATAACCGGATCAGCTTGCCCGCCGCCAAACGGCGCGTATCCGGTACGAGTGAGCGCCGGACAGCTTCGCTGCGTGTGCAGCGAATGCGGGAGAATATGCTGGCCTATGGTTTCCTGGCACCATCGCTGCTTTTGTTTGCAGTGTTTCTGTTTTACCCGATGTTTAAGTCCGTGTATCTCAGTCTGCATTCCACAGATCCGACGGGACAGATTGCAGCTTATGTTGGACTGGACAACTTCAAGGCGGTGTTCCAGTCAGGACTATTTATGCAGGGCATGAAAGTAACCTTGTTGTTTGTTCTGTTTACCGTGCCAACCGGCATGCTGGCTGCTCTGATTCTAGCTGCACTGACCCACAATCGTTTCAAGGGAATGCGTGTGTTCCAGTTTGTATTCTCCCTGCCTGTGGTATTATCTGTCGGTTCATCAGCGGTCATCTGGAAGTTTCTGTTCCATCCGACCCTGGGTATGCTGAATTATTTATTAGGAAAAGTCGGGATCGATCCGATTCCCTGGCTGACGAGCCCGGATTGGGCATTAATTTCGATCTCCATCATGACGATTTGGATGAATCTCGGATTTAATTACATTATTCTATCCAGCGGATTGCAGGGCATACCGGATGAGATTTATGAAAGTGCCAAGATCGACGGCGCGGGTCCCTTGCTTACTTTTCGCAAAATATCAATGCCGCTGTTGTCGCCAACCCTGTTCTTTGTCACAGTAGTCTCGATCATTGGTGCTTTTCAATCGTTCGGTCAGATCAACATTCTAACCCGAGGTGGCCCGATGGACAGTACGAACGTATTCGTCTATTCGATCTACCAGGAAGCGTTCGTTAATTTCCGTTTTGGAACGGGCAGTGCGCAGGCATTGATCCTGTTCGCGGTGATTATGCTGCTGACGCTGATCCAGTTCAAATGGGTAGAGAGGAAAGTGCATTACCAATGAGTGCGACATGGACCAAAACCCTGTTGTATATGTTGCTAACGATCTGTGCAGCGCTTGTGTTGTATCCGGTGATGTACACCTTTTTCATGGCCGTGATGACTCCAGAGGATGCGAGCGCCTATCCGCCGCATATCATTCCGCGTTCGATTGACATGTCCAACTTTAGCGAAGTATTCAATATTGTTCCGATCGGTCGATTTATCGGCAATACCTTTCTTGTCGCAGGACTGACAACGCTTGGACAATTAATTACAGCGAGTATGGCTGCCTATGCTTTTGCCAAAATGCAGTTCAGAGGCAAAAACGTCATCTTCAGCATGTTTGTAGCTACGATGATGATTCCGTGGGAAGTCACGATGATTCCCAACTATCTGACAGTACGCAGTTGGGGCTGGCTGGATAGCTACAAGGGACTCACGGTGCCGTTTCTGGCCACAGCGTTTGGTACATTCCTGTTAAGACAGTTCTTCATGCAGCTGCCGAAGGAGTTGTTCGAGGCGGCGAAGATCGACGGCTGCGGTCATATCCGTTATTTCATATCGCATGTCTTGCCTTTGTCCCGTCCGGCACTTGGAACACTGGCAATCTATTCATTCTTAAGCATGTATAATTCGTATCTCTGGCCGTTGCTGGTGACGAACACACCAGAGATGAGAACTGCACAGATCGGGATCTCGATGCTGGAGTTTCAGGAATCCACGGCGTGGAATCTGGTGTTTGCCGGAACAGCAATGGTTATTCTGCCATCCTTACTGCTACTGATTTTCGGGTTGAAACAGCTTGTCCGCGGAATGGCCGCAGGCGCGCTGAAGGGGTAAGTAGAGTAAGTATTAATACTATTTAATTGAAATGGAAGTTCTGAAGGTTTTGATCTAAAGATTTTGATTTAGAGGTTTTGAATTAAACCTTGTATCTTCGTACAAGGTCTACGGTTTTAGATACCAGGAGCGAATAAAATGAGGCTCGTGCTTCAAATAAGATGTTGAAATGAACGACGGTAGTAGTGGAGGGGACGAAATCGATTCTGAAGAAGCGAAGCGTTCGCCTTTATCCCGGGATTTTCCCCTTTGAAGGGGAATAGAAAAAAATCCAGGGATAACAGCGATCGAAAGAACGATTCGTAACTGTAACGGCTACTCCGTGTCATCTCCAAGATTTTATGTTGAAGCGAGCCATATAAAAGGAGAGCGATTATGATCGGATTTCGTTTGAAAAAAAGAGGAACATTTGCATTAATGCTGGCTGCCCTGATGTTGGTCATTTCCGCTTGCGGTACCAAAGCAGAAACAAGTAGCCCGGCAAGTGGAACTCCTGCAGAAGCGGCCGCAGCTGAACCAACACAATTGACCTGGTGGCATTCCATGTCCGGTGCAGGGGAGAAAGCCATTAATCAGCTCGCTTCCGATTTCAATTCCAGTCACCCGGACATTCAGGTGAAGGCGATCTACCAAGGGAAATACGATGAAAGTCTGAACAAACTCAAAGCATCCATGGGCTCAGATAGTGGTCCGGACATTATCCAGGTGTATGAGATCGGCAGCAAGTTCATGATCGATTCGGGCATGATTACGCCTGTCCAGCAGTTCATCGACAAAGATAAGTTCGACTTGTCCCAATTGGAGCCAAACATCACCCGCTATTACACGATTGATGGCAAATTGAACGCCATGCCGTTTAACACATCGAACCCGATTCTGTACTATAACAAGGATATGTTCAAAGCTGCAGGTTTGGACCCGGAGAACCCGCCGAAGACGTATGAAGAGTTTGAGCAAGCAGCCAAAGCATTGGCGAAAGACGGTAAACCGGGCGCATCCATGGCGATCTACGGCTGGTTTATGGAACAGTTCTTTGCGAACCAGAATGCAGATTATGTAAACAATGGTAACGGACGAGATGGCGCAGCCACTGAATCCCTGCTGAACTCTGAAGCAGGTGTGAAGACGTTGACGTGGTGGAAAAAGATGATGGACGAAAAAACCGTCTCTAATCTGGGACGTAGCACAGATGATACAACAGCAGCGTTTACCGCACAGCAAATCGGCATGACCCTCGATTCCACGGCTGGCCTGCGCAAAATCGTAGAAGGTTCAGGCGGAAAGTTTGAACTGGGAACAGGCTTCCTGCCTCGTCCAGCTGATGCCAAAGAAGGTGGCGTCGTGGTTGGTGGAGCGAGCTTGTACATCATGAACAACAAATCGGAAGCACAACAGCAAGCGGCTTGGGAATTCATCAAGTACCTGGCTACACCTGAGGTACAAGCCAACTGGAGCGTTGCGACAGGATACTTCCCTATTACGACAGCAGCCTACGATCAGCAAGTATTAAAGGATAATATGACGAAGTACCCGCAATTCCAGACAGCAGTTGACCAATTGCACGCTTCCGCTAATTCGACAGCAACATCCGGGGCCGTTATGGGTGTTTTCCCTGAAGCTCGACAACTTGTCGAAACAGCGATTGAGACCGTTCTAAATGGACAAGGTACGCCACAGGAAGCATTGGATGCAGCAGCGAAACAAATTACGGATAAGATTGCTCAGTATAACAGTACGGTGAAGAAGTAAGATCATTATTCTCAAGGATTGGATGCAGCGATCAAGCTGCATCCAATTTTTTGTGTTAATAAGAGGAATAATCTAACAATATGTATTGATCATTCCGAAAATAGAATAGGGGGTTTAAAGTAGGTATTTCAATACATATGAACGAAAAGATGTAGTGTTATTGGGCAGGTCTGCCCGGAGTTAAATTGACTACCGATTAAATTAGCCTATTAAGATTAAAAAGGAGAATAAGAGAATGAAAAGAGTATCCGTTCTAATCATGGTCTTTATGTTGTTATTTGTTTCAAGTGTTTATGCGGAGGATCGCAAAATTAAAGATATTCAGCTTATGCCTAGTAAAGTCGAAGCAATAGTTGGTGATAAAATCGATTTTGATGTAGCTTTAATTTATGATGAGAAGAATATGATGACCAGTGTAGATTATCCTTTTTTAGGTAATCATATCGGACTCTCAAAAACAGATTTTACGATAAGCAATCCACATTTACTCAATCTCTTGGGAAATGGGATGTTAAAAGTTACTGGCGTGGGTTCTTCAAAAATTACCGTTAAGGTCGAAAATATCGAGAAATCGGTTATCATATCAGGCAGCTTGGACGAGGCCATTGATGGGGGATATATCAAAAATGGTGTGACTCTTGTTCCGATGACAGAGGTATTCAAGGCGCTGGGGGGAAGTGTTACATACATAGCTCAACAGGGCAACTATGAGATTAAAGTTGGTTCTACCAAACTAACCCTCCCCAAAACCGGAACAAAGGCAGCTTTAAATGGAGAGCCATTAACGCTCAAGTCACCACTGCTTATACAAAATGGCGTAACCTTGTTCCCTGCCTCTGTTCTCTCAGATGCTCTGGATGGAGCATTGGCGTATAACGCCAAAACGAAGCAGATGCAAATATCCATGGGTAAAGGAACAATGGCTGTTAATATCGAACAACCTGCCAAACCAAACAATGTAACAGCCGCAACTACCCCAACGAAAGGAAAACTTTATGCTGTGCCAGCTTCGGGGGATATGAAAGGATGGAGCATTCTCAAGGGTCATCCTTACGAGAAAAGTATCCGTGTTTACTTCCAAGTGGATGGATCGATTGTAAAAATATATACGACGGATATAAGTAAGGTAGATCTTAATAAAAAAGTAACGTGGACCGATCTGAATGGTAAAAAACACACGAATACTGTAAAACAGTTATATGTTGTTTTTGGGAGATTGAGTAATGAATATACGAGTGAGATACTATATAAAATGTTTGGAAAAACGTATTCAGACTGGATTGGCTCAGCCTCATTGAATGCGGATCGATACGTTGACGAGTACGTGAAGCAAAAAGGATTAATCAAATAATCTGGAAGTGATATTCCACAAGGAAGTCTCTGAAACTGGAGATGGACTTGTGGTTTTTTTACATTCCATTGATTAGGATCGACTCTGTTTTTAATACTTTAACTTTAAAATGGAGTAATATGGTGATCCGATTTGATTATCGTATCGTTTTGTCGTGTGAAAATATATGGCTTAAGTCCTAATTCTTATTGAATATAAGGCGGAAGTGATTGTATTAAAATGTCGGAAATTTAATGGAGATGAGTATTTTATGTAAGCTAACATGACACGAATAGTATAAAATGCATATAAATATGAATTAAAAAGATCGAAAAGACATAATTATGCACTGGAATTGGTCCTGTTTACAGTTGAATCCTAGGAAATAGTTCTATTTTGTAAAGTGTATGTACTATTTTCTTTCATTTCGTAAAAATATTGTTTACATGAACTTGTGGCTCCGTTATCTTATACTTGAACTAATGTACAAGCTGTATGAACAAATGATTTCCAACTTATCTTAATGGGGGTAAACGAATGTACAATATGCAAGTAAAGCGTTGGACACAATGGTTGCTGGTTATCGTTCTTGTCTTTACAGGTGCGGCACCACTAGGGGGTGTAAGTGGTACGGCTTTTGCGGCAGAGGAAGATGTAGTTGCAGAACAGCCGATAACAGGTAATCAGGAAGCGTCAATACCAGGTTCAGAGAACCCGTCAGATATAGAAGAACCTGAACAACAAGTTAGCGAGGATGCTGAGACAGAAACAGTTGAAAGTGAGCAACCGGAGCAAGCTGCTAATCTGGGAGGACAAGCTGTCCCAACAGATGTGGTATCTATTGGAGAAGCGCGTGCTCAACCAGTGGATACCAATGTTGCTGTGACGGGAACCGTTACGTACGGTGAGATTAGCGGTGCGTTCTACAATTACTATGTTCAGGACGCAAGCGCGGGGATCGTGGTTCGCGCCGTGGACAAACTTGAAGTAGGGGACAGGATTGAGGTATACGGCCCGATTACCCACTACAACGGTCTAGTTCAGATTGAGAAGGACAAAACCGGATTTACAGACGGATATCTCCATGTTGAGGAGCATGATGTAGCAATCCCGGATCCAATCGTTATGCATTCAACCGATTTTGTCCGTCCTGAGGATAAAAGCAGCAAGGGACCCGGTGAAAAATATGAGGGCATGTATGTCGAAGTGGGGCAGATTACAGTGACACGTGTCCATTCGACGAGCACTTCTACCTTTTATGCGACAGATGCTCAGGGAAAAGAAATTACGATTTATGCCAAGAACGCTCCCACAGCGTTAAATGTCGGCAAAACATATGAATATGTGCAAGGTGTGCTCACATTCAGCAGTACTTACGGATTACAGATTATACCTAGAAATGCGTCGGATATTGTTGAAACCGGCCTGTCTGTTATGGCTAGTGTTCCTTCGGGTGGTGTTCCCCAAGACGCTCCCGTTACGCTAACCTCTCCAATGAAAGAAGCAATTATCTATTATACGACAAATGGAACACAACCGACTTCTTCTTCCTCTGTATACAGTGAACCTATTGTGGTGAATCAGGATATGACTATTCAGGCGATTGCCACCGTGAATGGACAAACAAGCGCAGTGTACAGCTTTATGTATACAGTTCAACCGCAAGCTGTGGGTCTGCGTATTCATCATATTCAGGGGACGCGCCATACCTCTCTTTATAACGGATATGATGTCCAAAATATTGAAGGTATTGTCACTTTAGTGAGTGGAAGCAGCTTTTACATGCAAGAGCTTCCCAACTATGAAGACAAGGATGAACGTACATCGGAAGGCATTCAAGTCTATAAATCAAATCATGGCGTTGCCGTAGGAAGCAGAGTGAAGGTATCAGGCAAAGTGACCGAGTATGGAGCGGCCAATGAGTTGACCTCTACACAAATCACAGCAACTACCATTGTGAAGGAGGAAGACAATGTTACCCTTCCGGCACCTGTGAAATTAGGAACAGGAGGACGCATTATTCCAACAGCCATTGACTCCGATTCATTTGGAGCGTTCAACCCTGATGTAGATGCCATAGACTTTTACGAAAGTCTGGAAGGTATGCGGGTTGAACTGGTGAAGCCAGAAATTATAGGTCCATACTCCAGTCAACCGGGACTCGCCGTGGTTGTGGACAACGGCAATAACAATCCACTTCGAACTCCTGCGGGTGGTGTTATTCTGACAGATGATGGACAAGGTGAATTTGAGAGTGCCCTCAACCCGCAACGCCTTTTCATTAGTAAAAGGCCGGCTAAAGTTGTGAAAACAGGCGATAAACTGGATGGGAATGTAACGGGAGTGATGACGTACTCTAGCGGTAACTTTAAGGTTAGTCCAGATTCGTTGCCAGCGGTGATTTCAGGAGATCTTAAGCAAGCAGTGACGGCCATTGAAAAGGCTGAAGATAAACTGACAATAGCCACTTTCAATGTGGAGAATTTCAGTAAAAAAGATGCAGCACGTGCCAGTAAAATCGGGAGGATCGTCGTGAATAATCTGGAAAGTCCAGATATCATTGGTATCATGGAAGTTCAGGATAATGATGGGGATACCGACAGCGGCACAACAGAAGCCAACGAAAGCTTCCAAACACTGATTGATGCGATTAAAGCGAATCAAGGGCCAAGTTATCAATATACTGAGATTTCCCCTGAAAATAACAAGGACGGCGGAGCACCAGGTGCCAACATTCGGGTAGGTTTCCTGTATCAGCCTGATCGTGTATCGTTGTCTAGTGGAGTTGGCAAAGGAGACGCGGCGACAGCCATAGCTGTTAAACCAGACGGAAGTCTTTCCGTGAATCCAGGACGCATTGCACCAGGCGACGAGGCATTTGCCAGTTCTCGTAAACCGGTTGCGGCTGAATTCGAATTCAACGGGGAACGTGTCGTTGTTATTGCGAACCATTTTAATTCCAAAGGTGGAGATCTGAAGCCTTTTGGAAGCATACAGCCAGCGACCCGAAGCAGTGAAATACAGCGTGCCAAACAGGCGGCGTTGGTAAACAGTTTTGTGAAAGAGTTGCTGAATAAAGATCCTGATGTCAATGTAGCGGTATTGGGTGACTTTAATGACTTCCAGTTCTCAAAAACATTGGACATCGTGGCAGGACAAGAGCTGACGAATCTGGTAGACCAGTTGCCAGAGGAGAAAAGATATTCCTACATCTATGATGGGAATTCACAGACACTGGATCACATTTTGGTTAGTAAAAATGTAGCAGACTCGGTAGCCATTGAAGTGGTGCATGTGAATGCTGACTTTGAAACTGCAGACGGACGGGTCAGTGACCATGATCCACTACTGGCACAATTAAGTATCGGAGACATTGTGGAGGATGGTGGCTTCAACCTGCGTGTTCTACACACGAATGATACACACGCACATTTGGATAACATTCCGCGCCGAGTAACGGCAATTAAAGAAGCACGGAATGATAATACCCTCGTGCTTGATGCAGGGGACGTATTCTCTGGCACCTTATACTTCAATCTCTTTAATGGTATGGCTGATCTGGAGTTCATGAATATGATCGGATACGATGCCATGACCTTCGGAAACCATGAGTTCGATAAAGGGCCAAGCGTGCTCAAGGCATTTATTAAAAAGGCAGAATTCCCATTCGTGAGTGCCAACATTGACTATTCAAAGGACGCGAATTTGAGTGGCCTGTACAATGATAGCATTGGCCAGCCGGGTGAGAAAGCCGAGATTTATCCGGCAATCATTACTGAAGTAAACGGCGAGAAGGTCGGAATCTTTGGCTTGACGACACCGGATACCGTATCCCTTTCCTCGCCAGGAGATGACCTGAAGTTTGAGGATTACAAGGCGAGTGCTCAAGCAACAGTACAGATGCTGCAAAATGAAGGTATCAACAAAATCATCGCATTAACCCACTTGGGTTACTCGGAAGACCTGAAACTCGCAGAAGCAGTAGAAGGTATCGACATTGTGGTCGGAGGCCATTCACACACGATACTGAACAAACCGGTTGTGGTGGATACCCATGCGGACCCAACATTAGTTGTGCAAACAGGTGAGTATGATGTTTCTCTGGGTCAACTGGACGTTACATTTGATGATGCAGGTGTATTGAAAAAGTGGAACGGCAAATTGCTGAGCTTGGATGCAAAAGATTCTAACGGCAAATATGTTTATGCAGATGATCCAGCAGCGAAAGCGAAGCTTGCCGAATATGCTCCTCAGTTGGCCGATTTTAAGAAGAAAGTCATAGGTAAAACGAATGTTTTCCTGGATGGAGAACGTGGCAATGTGCGGAAAATGGAAACCAATCTGGGTAATCTGATGACGGACGGCATGCTGGAGAAAGTAAAATCCATTGTGAAGGAAAACGATGTCAAAGGATACGTTGGAATTCAAAATGGTGGAGGCATTCGGGCATCTTTCAAGCAGGGAGATATTACCCTGGGCGACCTGCTGACCGTGATGCCATTTGGTAACAACCTGTCTGCGTTGAAGATGACCGGCAAGGAAATTACAGCCGCGCTGGAAAATGGCGTGAGCGGTGTGGAAACGGGGGAAGGACGCTTCCCGCAAGTTTCAGGCATGCGCTTCTACTACGATTCTACGAAGCCAGGCGAGAAGATTGATTCCACGACCAACACCGTGACCCAAGTCGGTCAACGCGTGGTCAAAGTACAGATCAAGAATGCTAATGGCACGTACACGGATATTGATCCAAATGGATACTATATCGTAGCGACCAACTCGTTTATGGCTAATGGCGGGGATTTCTACCGGGCCATGAGAGCGGTAAAGGACGATAACCGATTCTATGAGCTGAATCTGGTCGATTATGAAATTTTCCATGAACATCTGGACCGTGTAGGGACAGTGAACCAAGAGACGGAAGGACGCAGTACCAATCTGAAAGGATCTCCAATTCCGGGTGATGGAAATGGAAGCAATCCTGGTAATGGCGGTGGAGACAATGGAAGTCATCCGGGCAGTGGTAATAGTGGTGGAGGTACAACGACACCAACCACACCTGTAACACCAACAAATCCAACCACTCCATCCGTCCCTGGAAATGGGAACGGCGGCGTTACGACACCAACGAATCCTGGCGTTGTCTTAAGAGATATCGGCAATCACTGGGCAGCTGTTGCCATCGAACAGGCCATTTCCCGGGGAATTGTGAATGGATACCAGGACGGTAATTTCCGTCCGAATGCACCGGCAACGCGTGCCGAGTTCATTGTTATGCTGGCAAGAGCATTCGAACTACCTGCCAGCAACAAGGCACTAACCTTCAAGGATGCTGCTGGAATCCCTGCATGGGCACAATCGTTTATAGCTCAAGCTGTAGAACAAGGCATTATCAGTGGTTATACGGATGAAACATTCCGTGCATCCGGCAAAGTATCACGTGTAGAGATGACTGTTATGCTTGTAAGAGCACTTGGACTTCCAGTGGAGTCCAACCCTGTATTGAATTTCGAAGATGCAAATAAAGTCCCTGCATGGGCAATCCCTTATATTGCAGCTGCCTATGAAGCGGGACTGGTGAAGGGTACAGGCAATAATATGTTTAATCCGCTGGCTGAAGCTACTCGTGCTGAAGTAGTGACGATGCTGATTTCAGCAAGTGAGTTACAGTTGCAACCGTAATGATCAGGGCATCTTCCACCGGAGCAGGCTAAAATCAATCTTAATCTGAAAGGCTACGCCGAAACTCAAACAAAAAAGGCTTGCAGACCCCAATCTGCAAGCCTTTTTTGTTACTAATTAATACAAGTTCCACCGGTTTCTGAGTACATAGTTCCATTTCGCAGCATCTCAAAACAATAATGGCTTTATCCAATCGAATATCGAAGCAAGTATAAGTTTCTGTGAAAAAAAGGGATGCCCCACAAGTCAGAACATGACGTGAGGCTTCCCTTTTAAAGTTATTCCTAAGAACTCTTACAGACAGCTTCTTCTTTTACTAAATTCAGGTTTATTCAACTCGATCTGGTTTAATTATCTTTTAAATCTGCAATGGATTTGACATCCATGTATGTTGGTACAACGAGTCCAGTTTTAACACCGGTCATATTGGCACCGAGATCATCGAGCTGATCTTTGTATTTATCCCAGTAATCCGCGTGTGTGAGAGGCAACCAGGCTGCGGGAGAAGCATCCACATCACCTGTTGCGACACCCGTCCACATCGGTCCGGCTTCAACTTGTAACGCAGTGACCTTGTAACCCAGGTTTGTTTCCATCACATATTTCAGCAGGTTCGTACTGGCGATTTCAGAATCCCAAGCAACATAACCCAAACGGAATGTATCACCGTTCACAGGGGTCAAATCTTTCGTCCATTCATCGATTTGATCTGCATGTTTCTCTGCATAATCTTTAGCGGCCTGTTCCGGTGAAGTGCCACCTTGAATGGCGATCATCATTTCACCCATATCATCCGATGTCCACTGGAATCGGGACAGGAATTCATAAGCGACAGGATGATCTTTTTTCAATCCTTTACGTGCGATGGTGTGAATTTCTTCAGCATCACCGTAAACCTTGTCGGGATCATCCAGATACTTCAGATCATATTTATTGAACATCCAGTGTGGTGTCCAACCCGTGATGATGATGGGTTCTTCATTTTTAACAGCTTTATCCAGTGTAGCGGTCATTGCAGCTCCTGAACCTTCAACTAATTTCCAGTCAGACAAACCGTATTTCTCAATAGCGCTAGCTGTAGATTTCATAATTCCGGCACCCGGATCGATACCGATAATCTGATGGTTTACTTCATCTCCCACATTGGCACTTGCCGCTGGAGCGGAAGAAGCGGCACCTGTCTCCAGATCTTCAATCGAATTCACTTCAGTCATGTAACTAGGAACCACGAGACCTGTACGTACACCCGTCATGTTGGCCCCCAGATCATCGATCTGGTCCTTGTACTTATCCCAATAGTCAGCGTGTGTCAGTGGCAACCAAGCCGCTGGAGAGGCATCTACGTCGCCTGAGGCAACACCCGTCCACATCGGTCCGGCTTCGACTTGGAGAGCATTAACTTTATAACCCAGTTTGTTTTCCAGTACATATTTCAGCAAATTGGTACTTGCGATTTCGGAATCCCAAGCCACATAGCTAAGTTTAAAGTCGTCTCCGTTCACCGGAGTCAGATCTTTCGTCCACTCATCAATCTGATCTGCATGGTTCTCGGCATAAGCTTTGGCTGCTTCTTCCGGAGATGTGCCCTCCTGAATGGCAGTCATCATTTCACCCATTTCATCGGAAGTCCATTGGAAACGAGACAGGAATTCATAAGCAACAGGATGATCTTCTTTTAACCCTTTACGAACGATGGTATGAATTTCTTCCGCATCACCGAAGGATTTCTTGGGATCTTCCAGATATTTCAGATCATACTTGTTGAACATCCAGTGCGGAGTCCAACCCGTAATAATGATCGGTTCCTCAGCTTTGATCGCTTTGTCCAGTGTGGCAGTCATGGCTGCGCCTGAACCTTCAATGAGGGTCCAGTCGGACAGATTATAATCCTCGATCGTTTTGGCTGCGGACTTCATGATACCAGCCCCTGCATCGATACCAATAATCTGATAGTTAACCTCTTCACCTACAGCATTGGCTGGTGCATTGTTGCCACCGGCAGAAGTGTTTCCCCCAACGAAATACTGAGAGAAACCAGCTATGAGTACAAGCAACGTTGCCGCAGCAGTAATCCATGCTTTTTGCTTTGTCGTGATCCGTGAGGTTCTTTTGCGACCTGGCATAAACAGATTTTGTGTAAAACGGTCAAGCACAATCGCGAGTACAACGACAGCGAGACCCGCTTCGAAACCTTTACCAATCTGAAGCTGTGTTACCGCACGATATACTTCCGCACCAATACCTTGTGCACCGATCATGGATGCAATAACAACCATGGACAGTGAGAGCATGATGGTCTGGTTAATACCGGACATCACGGTAGGCAGAGCGAGTGGAAGTTGTACTTTGAACAACTTTTGCATAGACGTCGAGCCGAAGGCATCAGCTGCTTCGACCAATTCACCAGACACCTGCTTGATACCGAGGTGAGTCAGACGAATCGTTGGTGGAATCGCAAAAATGACGGATGCGATAACACCTGGAACAACACCAAGGCTAAAGAACGTAACAGCAGGCAGCAAGTAGACAAATGCAGGCATCGTCTGCATGAAGTCAAGCAGCGGTGTAATGATACGCGCCGCAGTTTTACTGTATGCGAGCCAGATTCCGACAGGTACACCAAGCAGGATCGAGACCAATCCTGAAGTGATAACCAGGCCGAGTGTGTCCATCGATTGGGACCAGTATCCGAGGTTATCGACGAGCAAGAACCCGATAACCGTGAATAGGGTAAGTGGGAGTCGACCTACGAGAAACGCAAGAACACCCAATATCGCAATGAATAGGAGCGGATGGGGCAACATAAACAGCCCAGAGAAAAATCCGACAACCTCTTGAATAACGGTGGAAATTACATTAAACAATCCGGAGAGCGAGGAGCTCATCCAGTCAACGATGGATTCAATCCACGACGCTAGTGGTATTTTGGGAATCATTCACAAGTTCCTCCTTTACTGCAACTTCACCGCTAAGTGCTCCCAGCAGGGCACCACGGACGATAACACCTTGCAGACGGCCGTTCTCACCAACAACCGCGAGAGGCACGTGAGCGGAACTTACAATTTCGAACAATTCATGAATCAGGGTCTCAGGCGACACAGTCGGCCCGTCCGTGATCAGAATATCTTTTAATACTTTGTTTTCACGCATCGCACGGGAAGCGTCTTCTGCTGTAATGACACCAAGCAGCTTCTTCGAACGATCAATGACAAACAGGTTGGAAACGCCACTTTCGCGCATTAATTCGAGGGCAACCCGAGGTCCACGGTCAAGCGTGATTGTTTCAGGGCGACGCATGACGTGAGCGGCAGTGAGGACCTTGGACAAGTCCACGTCTTCGACGAAGCGGGCCACGTAAGAGTTGGCAGGTTGAATCATGATTTCTTCCGGTGTACCAATCTGCACAACTGCGCCGTCTTTCATGAGGGCAATACGATCGCCGATGCGCAGCGCTTCGTCCAAGTCATGGGTAATGAAAATAATGGTCTTTTTCATTTTATCCTGAAGCTCAATCAACTCATCCTGCATATCACGACGAATCAATGGGTCAAGTGCACTGAAGGCTTCATCCATTAGCAGTATTTCCGGATCATTGGCAAGGGCACGGGCCAAGCCAACACGCTGCTGCATCCCGCCACTGAGTTCATCTGGCATCTTGTCTTCCCAGCCTTTAAGGCCGACCAGCTCAAGTGAGGTTGTCGCCTTCTCGCGGCGTACTTCCTTGTCTACTTTCTGTATTTCCAATCCATACTCCACATTATCAAGAACGGTACGGTGCGGGAATAACGCAAACTTCTGGAATACCATGCTGATCGTTTTCCGGCGCACTTCGCGCAATTGTTCTTTGTTCATCTTCCGCAGATCCTTACCATGGACCAGAATTTCTCCGGATGTTGGTTCAATCAGACGATTGAACATCCGAACCAGTGTGGATTTACCACTCCCGGACAGTCCCATAATAACGAAAATTTCACCTTCCTGAATTTCCATGCTGACCCGGTTGACACCAACCGTTATCTGTTTTTCTTTGGCCAACTTTTCTTTACCCCAACCTTGCTCAAGTAATTGCAGACCCTGCTCGGTTTGGGGGCCAAACAGTTTACTTACGTTCTTCACTTCAAGTATGGTCATGTTTTCACCCCTTCTGATGTGTTGTGCACTTCGAACGGCTTACAGCATCCACAAGCCCATACACTTGTGCGCCCAGCCACGAAATCCGGTAATTGTTGCTTCGCTTCCCGTCTTCCTGGGTAACGTTTTTTATTTTAACAATACTTAACCAGTATATCAACCGAATAAACAGTACATAATGTTTGTACAGTAAAAACTGTACAAAGTTTTCCTTCCATATGCTCCGTCTATCGCCTTATTCTGGCTAAGAAGGCTCCTTTACATTTGATATCGCTTTTCCTACAATAGAAAATGAGCTGAATTGAAGCTATTTTTTTTGGTTAAAGATAGTCGTAGGCAAATGTAGCCTGGTAAAGTTCCCATTTTCATACATTGGGTGAAAGAAAGCCCTCTGGCATATAGGATGTCCGGCCGGATGCTTTCCCATGTAAGCAGGACTTTGAAGTGTTGCAATTATTTTGCCAAGACTGTGAATGTTCAGAATGGAGGTTGCAAGCATGGGCTTGGACCATTTACAAGAGGATCAGCAGGCAACCGTGCTGAGGATTCGTAAACGCGTCATCGAAGCCATTGGACGTAATATGGATCTTTACGGCGTTACGTTATCCACAGGACACTTATATGGGTTGCTATTTTTTGCAGACAAACCAATGACCCTTGACGATATGGGCCGTGAAATGGAAATGAGCAAAACGAGTATGAGTACAGGTGTACGTACACTGCTGGATCTGAAAATGGTAAATAAAGTGTGGAATAAAGGCTCCAGGAAAGACCTATATGAAGTGGAATATGACTGGTATCAGACGTTTACGGATTATTTCGTTATTAAGTGGAGAAAAGCGGTAGAGAGTAACCTTCAGATTCTGCGCAAATCCATTGACGAACTCAATCGGTTAGTTGAAGATCTGGATGAGCAAGCAGATGCCGAACTTCTTCACATCCTTATGGAAGACAAACATAAGGTTTTGCAAGCGGAAGCATATTACAAATGGTTGGATCGATTGATTGATACCATGGAAGATGAAGAAATATACAAGCTGGTTCCGAAAGAAGAGATCAAGGAACATTCATAATTGCATGATTGCATGCAAAGGGCCCTTCCCGTCACAGGAGAGGGCCCTTTGGCATGTTAAATATCTTGATAATTATAATGAAGGAACACGATGGAAGGCATAGAACTTCACATCGCTCCAACTGATGTTCACGTCTCTAATGTCCAATTAGACCTGCTTGAGGAAAGACGGCAGACTGCTGAGCAATCTGTTCCAGTTCGTTCACAATCTGCAGACGTCCGGCCGGGGTCCAGCATAACTGATGCCAATTACAGATATCGTGAATGGTACCGTGCAGAACGGCGGGGGATCGATTCCATGATGCCGTTTGCTTCATGCGGCGGAACACCTTTTCACTGGCAGGCTGAAGTGTTGCACGATGAATAAACAGGTGATCCGTGTCCAGCACGGGAATACTATCTGGCGCATACTCATCCCTGGAGATGCCTGGAGATAAAAGCTGGGCAGGCTGGATTCCCAATTCACAATACAACAAGTGATTTAATGGATGTTCTCCGGTTCCCTGCAGTCGGATGAACTGATTCGTAATTTCCATCAGAGCAATACGTTCCTGCCCGAAATAGGATTGTAGGCTCAGACCAGCTTCAAGCTTGCGATACTCAAGTTCCTTGAAATTCAGCAAAGCCTGCTTCTCGCGTCCGACCAGTTCAGCTATACGCATATGGTTTTCTTTCCAGTCATCCTTGGATTCCAATATGATGGTGGGTGCGATATTTTTCAGCTGATCGTAATAGGGCTTGTGGTAAAAGTCACCGATGATCAGGTCCGGCTTCGCTTGCCGAAGTTGATCTAGTTGTCTGGTTAATCGGCGTTCTTGTTCATAATCATCCGTCTCCCGGTCAGGGCCTCCTTCCAGCACAGCGACCGGGCGCAGTCCAAGAGAGGTCAGGTTCTCATGTAGTCCCATAATGGATGCCGTAGCCACTCGCAATTGGTCTCTTTTCATATATACACTGGGGGCAATCCCCAAGGCTTGTTTGAATTTGCGGCTAAAATAGTATTCATTGCCATAACCGATAGACTCGGCGACGTTTTTAAGTACACAATGTTCCTGTCTCAGCTGTTTTTTGGCTTCAGCAATTCGTAAGCCATTCAGGTAATCGGTAGGTGACATGCCTTTGGCTTTTTTGAAACTCCGAGAATATGAACTGGCCGTAAGTCCGGCGATTTTGGCGAGTTGATCCATGCTGATTCCTTCACTCATGAATCGTCGCATGTACATAATGCTTCGTTCGAGCGCGGGGTCGACCTTCTCATAGTTTTCTTCAAGTCGGTTCTCCGAGAGATATTGTAGCAGTTCGTGCAGTCGGCTATGTATGCTGATAAAGTGATCGGGCTGAACACCGCGATAGGTTTCATACAATTGTTCAAATCGGGAGACGACCTGCTGTTCATGACGAACCAGCATTCGGCCTGTCTGCCAATCCAGTGGGAAGCCAGGGGTTGGTGTCATTTTCCATTCGCCGCGTATTTGCTGCAAACGAACCGTATCCATACTTAGCAATAGAAACTCTGTAACGTCTGATCGTGTCGCTGCCTCAATTGTTGTTCCTGGCGCCAGAACGAACAGGTGATTAGCTTGAGCCGTATAGACCGTATTATTCAGAACCAGAACTCCGTCTCCTTGCAAAATAAGACAGAGCATGGGCCGTGAAACCGTCTTGCCTTGCACACGGAAGTTCTCCCCACGGCGCACGCGGCACACGGACGAGAGGAGCGGTAGAGGTGAAGTTTCGGAAATAAAGGGAAACTGTTCAGTCATACGGACCCATCCTTTTGTCTCATTTTCTTAATGATAACAATTATCATTCTCATATGGAAGATGTTTTTGAAAAATAGTTTTGAATATGACAAAAAGAGGATACCTAGAGCCGCTATGGCATCAGGGTAATCCTCTTTGTATTGGAAATGACTTATGAGGCGCTATAAGCCCTGTTCAGTCGTTCAGGAGTTAGTTTGGCGTTACCAACAGTACATCGTCGATGTAAATATCACTTAATGCTTTTTTACCTGTACCGTTTGCCTCCATATGATACAAGCGATAAAGGTCATCCGTGTTCGTATAGAAGAGCCCTGAAATATCGTTACTGAAGTCAAAGGGTCCCCATTTCTCACCAGCCAGTTTGGTCACTTTGAGTGCAGTATTCACAGAATACATCCCATTTTTCCCAAGGATATATACAGAAGTCGGGGTGCCATTTGTGAGTTGATTCGCAACGTAAGTCACGTTGCTCAGATTCAAATGAAGGGACTTCGTTACTTTACTGTCAGCAATGGTTTTGGCATATGCCTTTTGGTCTGCATCAATGATGACAACTTTGTCTGTCCCCAGTGCACCTGCTTCCATGACACTTTTGGTGTGAAGCTGAAGAGTTTTGCCAGAGGTCTTAAGCGCAAAGGCTTTCCCTGCGGCATAGTTATATTCCTTATTGCTGTCCAATTTAATGCCTTTGTTATAGATATAAACATTGCTGCCCCATCCACCTGAATATACGGCATTAACGTCCAGAGGATTTTTGGCATTGACCGCTTTGGCTTTGCCCGTGCTGTAGTTAACCGTGTACATCACAACAGCATTAGTGGAGTAAAAACGCTCCGATGGGTTGGTATTCACCATGAGATGCAGCGCATTTTTGGATGCCTTCATGTAATAGGAGTCTTCCACCACGCCTGCCGCGATCCATTGGACGGAACCGCTGCCGTTGGTTGCTTTGGAGGCAACCCATGTTTTCCCGTTTTTGAGTGCATTATAATATACCCGGCCTTTAATCACAGTTAAAAGTGGAGCATTGGTGTCTGCTTTATCTGCGATTTTTTTCACAGAAGAAGGTGCACCGTCTCCTGTTGTGCGATAGATATTACCTTTGGAATCCAGATAATAGATGAAGCCGTTATCCGTCAAATAGCTCTGAACATCGGTAGCGAATGTGTCGGCCATATCTTTGGACCCGTCATTCGGCACGCGAAGCAGGGTAGTGGAATAGGCAGAATTGGTGTAGTAGAGATAAGAACCTGCCGCTTGCAGATGATATCCTTCAAAATCCAGCAGTACTTCTGTCGTGCCGCTGCCATCACCGGATACCTTGTACAATATTCCATCGGATTCATAATACACGATGGATTGGCTGAGGGAAGCAGCTTGCGCTCCGGTTCCGCCGCCCAGTGTTGCTGCCGCAATCAGTGCGAACAACAGCAAAGTGCAGATCGTGCGCTGCATGTGCAAAGACCATTTGTTCATCAATTCATCGTCACCCTTCTTCTCTATATATGAGGTTGTTCAAAAAGTCCGCATTTGATTACGAAGGATGCCTAGTGGCATCATCAGCATCGAATATGGAATTCAGCCGAAATGTCCGTTGCTCACGTAGTTTCCCTACGCTCCGCTACTCCATTTCTAGCTTCATCCCATCTTCTCGGTACTGAAAACCGGTCTTTTTGAACACGCACTATATGTAGTTAACACCTTAAGTTATATCGGTAAAGGCTGGAAAAGATGTTATATCGGATGAGGGGTAAACGTAAACGGTTCCTGTTCTGCGCTTAGATCTGGCTTTCAGCCAGTTGCTGACGACTATTCCATAGGGTAACCAGACGAAGCAGAGCCACACTGATAAGCAGAAGCACTGCGCCAATTAGGAATAAGATCCATGGACTAATGAGCAGCATGCCGCTCGCTTGACCGGCAATCAGCGCAAGCAGTGGAATCACCACTAATCCTCCGAGTTGATAGGCTTCCTGGAATCCACGAACCTTGGCTGACATCAGTACATTGAGTAGAATGACCACGAGACTGCAAGCCGGAACGACCCATAGGACCAGAATGATCCAGTTCAGATTGGGAAACATCCATTTTTCGAACATCGGGTACATCAGGACATTCGCAATGATCCCGTAGATGAGAAATGTAATCCAAGATAATAAAAGGGAAGGAATAAGGGCAGCCAGCACCTTGCCTTTAAACAGCGTATCCATGCTCATCGGTGTAAATAGAAGACCTTCCAGTGTCTTGCGTTCCTTCTCACCAGCGAAGCTATTGGCGGTCAGAATACTGGAGGCCATTACCGGAATGATGAGAAACAAAGGTGCGAACATATACAAAGCAAGATAATAGACAATACGATGGTTATCCGTCGGCATGGAAGCGAGCTCGGGAATCTGCCCGGCAAGGGTCAAGGTATCCAGTGTCTCAAGCAGGAAGCTGATGTTGCCTATGGAACGAAGTTCTACCCTTGAACTCGTCCATAGGAGTACTGCAGGTATGAGGATCCCGATAATCAGTGGAACAATCAACATGGGCAACCAGAGCTGGATGCTGGCTGTGATGGCCCGGATATCTTTGCGTACCAGTGCGCGTATGGCTTGGCGGTTATTCATGATGGTGTGCCTCCCTTATGGCAAAATAAATACTCTCCAGATCACTGCCTGTGATGCGGGCCTGATATACTTGTCCCTGCTCCGTTAATTGCCGCAGCAGCAAAGGAATGTCTTCACGGGATTGGAGCTGGAATGTCGCTTTATGTGTAGAGACTGTCTCCGGTATAAAGTCTGTCATGCTCAACCAGCCGTTCGGCATGGTGGCTTCCACTTCAATCCGTGGTGTGGTCAGATATCGGCTCACGATTTCCTGCTCGGTACCTTCTTCCACTTTGCGGCCTTTTTCCATGAAAATATATCGATCACAGACTGCCGAGAGCTGGGACAGCACGTGAGATGAGACCAGAATCGTCATATGTTCTTCTTGGTTTAGTCGACGAATGATGCGGAGCACCATCTGGATTCCATCCGGGTCAAGCCCATTGGTGGGTTCATCCAGAAACAGGATGGAAGGACGATGCAGCAGCACCCGTGCAAGACCTAATCGTTTCTTCATGCCTGTGCTGTACGTGCCGACTTTCCGATGCTGATAATCCTGCAATTCGAACAGATCCACGAGTTCATCGATCCGGGCTCGGGACTGTTGCATACTGAACGCATCCGCGAAAAAAATCAGGTTGTCGCGCCCACTCATATTTTCATATAGTCCGCTTTGCTCGGTAAGTGTGCCGCACATCGCCAGCACCTTCTCAGTCTCACGGGAGGCGTCCAGTCCGTTAATCGTTACAATTCCATCGGAGGCCCCCAGAACGCCGTTCATGATGCGGATCAGGGTGGTTTTGCCCGAACCGTTGGGTCCAATCAGGCCTGTGACGCTACCTTCTTCAACGGTGAAGCTGACATCATTCAGGGCTTGATGCACGTTGAATTGTTTGGATATGTTACGAACTTCAATCATGTCTAATCACCGTCCGATCTAAGTTTGGAGATTATACGCGCAGCTGGGTCATATCGTTCAATGGATTGCCTTAAAATGATATCCTTCCGTCAATAGTCCTGGATTTAAGATACGCATTTGCCCTCAATTCTGCTTCAAATCGGGTCTAAGGTTTGTTTTCACTGTGGCTTGTACCATGTATCCTTGTTTAAAGGATGCAATATCCGTTTCATTGCCATTCATAACGTGGTAATGAAACATAAGGCCTCTTATTTCTCATGAATTGAATGCCTGAAATATTCATCTAACGCCGGTCTTGGTTAATCAGGGCCGGCTTGACGTGATTACTCGGCCTACGTGTCGTGGAAACGTCCTATTTACGATTACATATCTAATTTGTCTAACACATCATTATGTACATATTGTATTGAAGCCATGTTGTGTTTGGACCCAGAGGAAGGGGAGCAAATAATGACAGCATCTAATGAGTACCGCTTTCAGGTGAACCTGAGCGGTATGATCCAGATTTTATCGAACCATCTATACAGCAGTCCCAAAGTGTTCTTGCGCGAGCTGATGCAGAATGCGACCGATGCTATTACCGCACGAACAGAGGCGGAGCCTGGATATCAGGGAGAAGTACGCGTGGAGCTGACAGGAACAGGTGAGCAGCTCACAATGATGGTGGAGGACAACGGCATCGGCTTGACCGAAGCTGACATTCATGAATTCCTGGCTATGATTGGACAATCCTCGAAGCGGGGACAGCAGGCACTGCTGGATGGAGAGACTTCATTTATCGGACGCTTTGGGATTGGTCTATTATCCTGCTTCATGGTGAGCCATGAAATCGTCATGCTGACACAATCCGCGAAGGGTGGACCTTCGATGGAGTGGCGGGGTAAACCGGATGGCACGTATACCATTCGACAGTTGGACACCCAGTTATCTCCAGGGACAAAGGTATACCTGCGCTGCACGCCGGACGCAGCTCATTATTTCGAACCAGATTATGTGAAAGAAGCCTTGTTCTATTATGGAGCGTTATTGCCCTATCCGGTCACGATGTATAGCGAAGGAGTGCAACATATCGTCAATAACGAGTCGCCAATCTGGCTGATGGAGCCTGGGCTCGCACGTGGACGCAGAGCGGAGGTATTGGCTTTTGGTGAACGCTTGCTTGGGGAGAAGTTTCAGGATTTTATTCCACTGACGACAACTTCGGGCCGAACGGGAGGCATTGCTTTTGTGCTGCCACACGCAGTTAATCTGAATGCCAAGCGTTCTCACCGGGTGTATCTGAAGCGAATGCTGATATCCGAGAAGGCGGAGAATATTTTGCCAGAGTGGGCTTTCTTTGTAAAATGCCTGATCTGGACAGATGAGCTACAACCGACCGCTTCACGGGAACATTTTTATGAAAATGAAAAGCTGGAAGAGGTACGCTCTGAACTCGGCGATGCCCTTCGTCAAGGACTGGCTGACATGGCTGAGAACCAGACGGAGCGATTGCAGAAGCTGATTCGCCTGCATGCGCTGTCGATGAAGGCGCTCGCCGTGCAGGATCAGGAATTCTACACGATGATTCATCGGTGGCTGCCATTTGAGAGCACGAGGGGCCACCGGGAACTGGGCGAGCTGATGGATGAAGGAGAGACGTTGTATTTCACGACCTCTGTCGATGAGTACCGTCAGATTCATCATGTTGCTTCAGCACAATCGATGCTGGTGATTAACGGCGGCTACATCTATGACAGCGAACTGATGGCGACACTGCCGATGGCTGTGCACAATGTACACACGGAACGGCTACAGCCGGATCAGGTTTCCATGAGCTTCACGGATGTTCCGCCCGCTGAACGGAATCAATATTATGATGCCTTGCGACTCGCTGATTCTGCATTGCAGCGTTTCCGCTGTCGGGCGGAGGTTAAAGGGTTCAAACCGTCGGATTTGCCCGTGCTGTTCACGCTCTCACAGGAGTCTTCCACACTCCGTGCACTGGAAAAAGCGAGTGAAGAAAGTACAGAATTGTTCTCTTCCGTACTTGGTTCATTATCCTCTGGAATCAGTTCGGCGGGATATTCGACCCTGTACCTGAATGTGAGCAATCCGATTATTCAGCGGGTGCTGACGTCACCGGATGGCCAGATGACGCCAATTGCCATCGAAATGCTGTACGTCAATGCACTGATGATGGGGCATTATGCAATGAATCGGCAGGAGCTTGAGGTGCTGAATCAGGGTATCGTTCGTTTTATTGATTGGGGTTTACGTGCGAATACGGATCGTAAGGGGGATGCCTGATGAAGACAGAGATGGATTTTGAGGAATTGATGGATGAGGCGTATGGCCTGCCTAATGGTCCAGCGAAGCTCGGTATGCTGGAGGAAGCAGCAAGAGTTGCCGATGTGGATGGCATGGAGGAAGAGGCATACGAAGCGAGGTCAGAGATCGTGGAGACAGCGACGTTCTGTGGTTACCCGATGAAAGCACTGATTGCTTTTTCCTGGCAGCTGGGCAAGTTTGACCAACAGCCCGAAGAATATGATGAAGAAACGTTAATGTGGTCATACAAATGGATATTAGGTAAACTATCCAGCTTCCCGGAAGTGTCGCGCGATAAAATGATGGAACTGTTGGAGGACTTCGGACGTCGCTTCAAGTCATTTGGATACAGCGAGCGTTCATACTGGTATTATCGTTTCCGTATATCCATGGATCTTGGTGATCTGGATGAGGCAGGAAGCAGCTATGCCAGGTTCAGAACCATGGACCGTGATTTTATGAGTGATTGTGAAGCCTGTGAACAGGATGAGATCATGCGTTACTTCATCCTTACGGGAGAGGACGAGAAGGTACTTGAAGCGGCGAAGCCTATTCTGAAAGGGCGGATGAGTTGTGCCGAGATTCCGCACCTGACCTTATCGGAGATATTGATGCCGTTGTACCGACTCGGAAAGATCGATGAAGCGGACAAACATCAGGCCAAAGGTTACCGCATGATCAAAGGTCATAATGATTTTGTGAGAAGCTTTGCGGAGCAGATGGATTACCTTGCACGCACCAACCCGGCGAAAGGCATTGACGTGCTGGAAGAAAGCTTGGTGCTCGCGATGGATCATGAAGATCCGTTTGCCAAAATGATGTTCTACGCCAGAGCTGCACAATTGTTACGCCGCTGGGCGGACGAATCTCCTGGATACCGCTTGCGGCTTCCTGCCTCATTCCCGTATGAAGGAGAACCGGGAGACTTGCGTAAATTGGCCGATTATTTTGCGGATTATGCCAAAGCATCTGCTGAGAAGTACGATCAACGTAATGGCAATCGACATGTCTCTTCAATGCTGAGCGAGGTATAGGAGAATACGGAAGACAAAAAGTTAGAAGGATAGAATAACTTACCAATGCGCTAACGAACTCACCACACCTTATTAGCCAGTATTAAGCAGGATTGAAAGTGTAACGAACTTCAGGCATCTTAATCCGATGAAATGGTCGAGCAGAACAACCGAAATGAGGGAATAAAGCTGCTACGATTCGTTACAACTTGGAGACTGTTAAATTCTATCTGACAGCGTGTGCTCGATTCGTTATATTGCCCTCTCTCATCATTCCATAGGCTCCAAACGGTCAGCATCACTATTCAAAACAGGCTTGTTCAAAAGGGAGGATGATCCTCCTTTGAACAAGCCTGTTTATCTTTTTTTATGTTATGAGTACGATGCTGTTATTCAATCTGGTGTTCAGGTTATTCAGCCATGGTTACAGGCGGAGCGGGAGCATCTTCAGCGGGTTTTCCGTCTTCAGCGGATTCCCCACTCTCGGAAGCTTCCACTTTCGGCTGTTTTGCCTTCAGGTCAGCTACGATCTTGTCGGTAGGCTGTGTAAGCAGTTGGTACATCATTGCTGCCTCTTCCTGACGGATCAGTGGTTTGCGGGAGAGGAAATCAACCGATCCATCCTCCAGCACCTTCACTTCCGGGCCGTGGATGCCTAACTTGACCATCATTTGGATGGCAGGCACTGCCCACGCATCTGTTTTTCCGGCCAGCTTCACATCCTCGAACAGTTCATTCGGGTATTGCAGCTGGAATGTTCTCCAGATCATTACCATGGCTTCCTGGCGAGTAATGGCCTGATCCGGTTTAAACTGTTTCGAATCTGCACCCATAATCATGCCGGATTCATAACCAAGCTGAATGTAACCGGCGGTAGGGTGTGTCGCCCAATCCGTATCCGCAGGTGGTGTTGTTTTGCTGGCTTTCAGCCCGCTCAATTTCAGCACATCTTCAATGAATTCAGCTCGAGTAACCGCATTTTTGGGTTGGAAAGCTGCACCTGCATCATTGGCATAATGTCCAAGCGATTGCAATCCATAGATGGCTTCAGCATAAGGACTGTTATTACGAACATCCTTGAAGCCTTTTGGTGTCTGACCTTTTTTCTCATAACCGAGTGGGTTGAGATATGGCTCCTTCATATAAACGGTTCCATCTGTATTTTCCTTGAACGCCGTGAACTGGCCTGTTAATTCATCCTTGAAGAGATTGTCTTCAACCTGGATCAGGTTACGTGTGCCCAGGAATACATCCGAGATGCTCATTTGTCCGGGCTCTTTGCCGCCCTCTTTCAGGGAGCTGATAATCGTGCTAATCCGTAGATCCGCATAAAGTCCGGTGAACCGTTGCAATTCATCTGCTGATTGCGGCGCGTATTCCTTGAACTTAACGGGCTCCGCATATTGCGGGAAGAACGTCTGGATGAATGCCGGGTAGAACAGATTACGAAGTGCCCCAGCCTGATTGTACGTCAGGAAGACGCCTGTGTTTTGCTCTGGAATTAGGAAAAGATAAGAGCTGAACCCCATCAGATCTCCTGCTTTAGTAATAATTTTGGGACTGCTACCTGCACCCGGAAGCTGGAAAGCGGCTTCAAATCCATACGTGGTGTCTGGTAACAGGGGATGAATGGAGGAACGATACTGTTCCATGCTTTTCACAGTTGTTTCCTTGAAAACACGTTTGTTATCCTTCACACCATCGTTCAGGAAAGCAATCATGAAATTCCCAATATCCTCTGCGGTAGACAACATACCACCTTGGGGAAAAGGCGTTGGAGAGATCGTGTACAGATCAAGTGGTTGATGTGTCGCATCATAGCCTGTTGCCAGCTGTTTCTTGAACTTGTCGTTCAGCATGAAACTGCTGTTATCCATGCCCAAAGGTTTGAAGATATGTTGCTGCATATACGTTTCGAATGGCTCACCACTGACATTCTCTACAATCAGGCCGAGTAGCAGAAAGGAGAAGTTGTCGTACATATAGGCGCTGCCAGGTTCTCTAACGACAGGTGGCATATGCTGCTGAGCATAATCCATCATCGCTACGGTTTTGTCGAAATCGTCATGGATATCTTCCTGCTGTGGGTCGCGGATCTCAAATCCGGTGGTGTGTGTGAGCAGGTGTTCGACAGTGACGGGTTTGTCAAAAGGGTTATCGAATTCCAGCCCTTTAACATAGGTCTGAAAGTCAGCTTGCAGATCAACCTTGCCTTGCTCCACAAGCTGCATCACGGCCGCTGCCGTAAATGTTTTGGAGACAGAGGCTACGCGGAAGGCGGTGCTTTTGGGATCAACGGGTGTTTTACTCTCCAGATCAGAATAACCATAGCCTTTCTCGGCCACGACTTTTCCGTCTTTGACAACAACAACGGATGCTCCAACATATTGGGCTTTGGCTTCAGGGGAATCGAAGAATGTATCGAGAAATGCTGTAGCTGATTCGGTTGTCAGCGCTGTCGGTTTTCCCTTTTCAGCAGCTACTGGAGTTGCGTTCTCCGCCTGAACCGCGGGTACCCACAGACTGAGAGACAGGACAATAGCCATAAAAGCTCCTGTTAGGGAAGTAAACTTGAAGCGGGTCCTTCGATTGAATAAATACATGCAAACACTCCTTTAAGAAAATTTTAACAAAATAGTTACTTCACCGTGTATTACTGTTTACTAGCACGATAGGTTTCACGATAGTAGATTCCAATGTGTGCAATCCAGATGGCAGAGAGGACTACAATCGGGAACGGAGCGAAGCTGAACAGGACCGAATAAATCACCATAGCAACCATACCAGTGCCAAGAAGAAGGTTGACCATATTGAAAGAACGATACGCTGCACGGTACACAATCCATTTCTCGCCTTCATCCAACTTTTCAAAATGATCTTGCTTCATATTGCGTGAATTCAAATCCATTGTGCGTTCAGGAAAATATCGATTGTATCGCTTGAGCGTCAGATTCTGGAGCAGAATCACAATGATAATGGAGAAACATGAAGCTATCAGGTTAATGAGATTATACGTTTCGGGATAAGCCGGGAGATCTCTGTTTGAAGCATAGAGTGATAAGGCAAGTGCAGCCCAAGTAAAGGCCACAATGACACTAAATCCGCTTATCATGATCGCACTTCCCAAAGAACGTTCAGCAGGAGAGGTCAGTGAATCAGAATCACCCTGAACATCATTTTCCATAGGGGGGACGGATGGCGTGCGGGTCAGGTTGATGGTATTCCACGACATCATAATGAGCAACAGGACAGCCAGCAATCCAAATAAAAGATCGTAATCATAATACACGGACAGCGTCCAGTTCAGATTGGAAGGGATATTCCCGATCACATTAGCTCCGAAAAAACCGACCAGAGCACCCGCAGCAGCATACAATGGAAGGCGTATTTTTTTGAGTTTCGATGTTGAAGTTGATCTAGGTCTACTCATACTAATCTCCACCTTTTAGTTCAAAGATTTTTTCTACAGGTTCATGAAATACTTTCGCTATTTTCAGAGCGAGGACAACGGATGGAGAATAATCTCCGCGTTCGATCAGGGCAATCGTTTGACGGGAAGCACCAATTAATTTGGCCAGCTCCGCTTGGGACAAGCGATCCCTCGCTCGTAACTCCCGAACATGGTTGTGCAATTCTTCCACATACTCACCTCCATGAGTCTAATGTACATGATCATTTACTAAATGTAAACTATAATATACAAAATGTTAAAGATTATTTACTTTCGATACGCTGAAAAGTTACATGGAAAAGGGAAGCCTGTGTGGCTTCCTGGGTTGTTGATTCTATAGTAAAACAACATTCGTGTTGTGACTCATCATGGCTTGTCAAACTAGTCCGCATAAATCGAACAAGTCCCTCATAGACATGTACTAATCAAGTAGGGGTTCTGCTGTACGCACAATCCTGAAGTGAAAACATGTGCTAAAGGGGATGATGTCATGCGCCGAATATCATGGATGCTTGCCATGGTATTGGTCTTATCGACCTTACTTGCCGCCTGCGGGAAGAAGGATGCGGCAGCAGTGGTCAAAGATCTGAACGAAGTCGTTGGAGAGATGGAAAGTTACCAGGGGGCAGGCATCATGACGCTGCATACCGGGGATACGCCACAACAGTACAAGGTAGAGGTGTGGCATCAGAAGCCTTCGTATTATCGTATTGCTTTAACGAATGCCAAAAAGGATGTAACGCAGATTGTACTTCGCAATGATGAGGGTGTTTTTGTCCTGACGCCTAGCCAGAACAAAAGCTTCCGTTTCCAGAGCAATTGGCCGGATAACCAGGGTCAGGTCTATCTATACGAGACGTTGATTCGCAGCATAACGGGTGATTCGACCCGACAGTTCGCAGATGAGAAGGAAAGCTATGTATTTGATGTAGCTGCCAATTACAATACGCATGCATTAGTGAGACAGAAAATATGGCTGAACAAAAGCGATTATGCACCGAAACAGGTAGAGGTTTCCGATTCCAATGCCAATGTCGTTGTGGATGTGAAGTTCGATACCTTCAAATTTGGTACCGAATTTCAGAAAGACGCTTTTGACATGCAGCGTAATATGACAGCTGTTACGGAAGAAGGTGGCAAGGCCGGAACCGATTCAGGAGCCGCACCTGCTGAACAGACAGGGGAAGGAGGCACTACGGAGCCTGCCAACCCACAAACTGCACCTGAACAGGGCTCAGAAGCGAATCCAAGTGGAACAGTTAATGATGGACAGACCGGTGTGAGTGATAACACTGACCAGCAAGGTTCAGAGGATCCAGCCAGCGGTCAGGGGACGGAAGAACCGACATCGGCTGAGCCGGAGGGTGCAGACAGCTTCGGTGTTATTCAGCCGACCTATGCACCGGAAGGCGTCAAACTGAAAGATGATCAGATCGTGGAAGGATCTGGAGACTATTCAGTGATGCTTCGCTACGAAGGAACCTATAATTACACGATTTTTGAGGCGCGGCCGCAGGACAGAGCCGCATCGCTTGCACCATCCCGTGTTGTGGATCTTGGATTCACTCTGGGAATGATGAGCGGAGATGCTTTGCAGACGCTTACCTGGATGACGGATGGGGTGGAGTACCGGATTACAAGCGCAGATTTGCCAGAAAACGAAATGATCCAAATCGCAACGTCAATGCAGGAAGAGTCCGGGAAATGATTTGGAAAGTATAGTAGCGTTAACATAAGGAATGCTAAGAGCATCGGAGATTTGTTCTCCGGTGCTTTGCTGCATATACAGCCCCCTTACTGTCCATCCATTGTATGTTGCATCATCTGGATTACAATTGAAAAAAACCTGTAGCAACATGCAATAAACATGCGTAAAATGGGTTTTCCTTAGGCTATGTGTACTCAATAATGCAAAACACGCTTCTATGCGGGAGGAACCGGGTAAATAATACGATATAAGCAGATGTCATGGGTTATGGAGAGGTCAAAATCTCTGCATTTGTCTGGCTTATGGGTCTTATTCTGGGCTTGCTCCCGTTCTCGAAGTACTGCTCTGGTATGTGTTTTGGGTTACGGAACTTCCGTTCATTTGACAGTCACATGCTGGAGCATTACGATGGAGTCTGACGTGAGCCGGATTAAGATGATTAGAGAAGGTGACTTAACGTGCAAGGACAATATCGGCCGACCCAAGCGGAAATCAATTTGGATCATTTGTGTACTAACGTAGAAGCTTTCCGCGAAGCATTGCCTCAGGGCATGAAATTCCTCGCCTGTGTGAAGGCCAATGCCTATGGCCACGGAGCGGTGGAGACGGCTAGAGAACTGGAACGAGTGGGTGTGGATTACTTAAGTGTGGCTTTTCTTGACGAAGCTCTCGAATTGCGACAACATGGGATTACGATTCCAATTCTGGTATTGGGTTATACGCCGCCTGAAGGTATCGCTGTTGCATGGAAACATGATGTGACCGTCACGCTGTTCAGCAGGGAAGTGCTTGACGCCATTCGACATCTGGATGCAGGCACATTCGCTAACAAGCTGAGGGTTCATATTAAAATCGACAGCGGCATGGGCCGACTTGGCCTGTTGCCTGGTGATGAGGCACTTGCTTTTATAAGGGAAGTAGCCGCGCTGGAGCAGGTCATGCTGGAAGGCATGTTTACCCATTTTGCCAAGGCGGATGAAGAAGACAAAACCTATACACTGGAGCAGTATCGACGGTTCCAAAGCGTGGTTGATGCGCTTAGGGATCAGGGGTTTGTCATCCCGATTATACATACGGCGAACAGCGCCGCTGCCATTGATACACCGGAATTATCCTATGATATGGTGCGTGTGGGAATCAGCCTGTACGGATTGTATCCTTCGGCACAGGTGAATCATCAGGTGGTGAAGCTATCCCCGGTATTGACACTGAAGACACAAGCGGTTCTGGTCAAAACGCTGCCACCCCATTGGGGTATCAGTTACGGAACCCGTTATGTAACACAAGGGAATGAACGAATAGCGACCCTGCCTATCGGTTATGCAGATGGATTTTCACGAATGTTAACAGGTAAAGCACAAGTGCTTGTACGCGGCCGCCGCGTTCCTGTCGTGGGTACGATCTGCATGGATCAGTGTATGGTGTCGCTACAATCTTTCGCAGAAGAAGCGGAAGAAATTCAAGTCGGCGAGGAGGTTGTCCTCATCGGTCATCAGTCTGGTGGCATTATAACCGCAGGCGAGGTGGCAGACCAGCTAGGTACGATACATTACGAAGTGATCTGCATGATGGCGCATCGAATTCCCCGGGTCTATACCCGTAAGGGAGTAGAAGTCGCCAGAATCAATCCTCTTTTGACATCCTGACAGGTCAACTGGACGCTATTACCATTAAACTTTTTTTCAGAACAGAAGGAAAACTGTCGGAGCATCTCGAATTATGTATGACGACTGGGATGAAAAATCCTGAAAAGAGATGTTTACTCTGTACGAATATTGTTCCCCGTGTTTATAATGGAGTACAGCATACTTGATATACTCGGGGCATATATATTCCTTTGTATAAAAGTTCTGGAAAAACGTAATACTGGTTCACAATGGCGAAAGGTTTGTGGGGGTGGAAGAAAGGTGGCCAACTTGCAGAACACCAAGCGGATCATGATCAGTTTGCCTGATTATCTTTTGCAGGAAGTGGATGGCATCGTAGCGCTGGAGAATTCCAACCGCAGCGAATTGATTAGGCAAGCCATGAAGCTGTATTTAACGGAGCGTAAGAAACGTTACATCCGTGAATCAATGCAGCGAGGATACATGGAGATGGCAAAAATTAATCTCACCATGGCATCCGAGGCCTTTCACGCGGAGGAAGATGCGGACAGCACTCTGGACCGCTTAGTTAGCGGGGTGTAGACATTGATCGTAAAACGTGGTGACGTTTTTTTTGCGGATCTTTCTCCCGTTGTCGGTTCCGAGCAAGGTGGAGTCAGGCCGGTTCTGGTCATCCAGAATGACATCGGCAACCGGTTCAGTCCGACTTGTATTGTGGCGGCGATTACCGCCCAGATCCAAAAGGCAAAGCTGCCAACGCATGTAGAGATTGATGCGGTGGCACACGGCTTTGACCGGGACTCGGTTATTTTGCTCGAACAAATACGGACGATTGATAAGCAAAGGCTGACCGACAAGATTACCCATCTGGACGAGGAGACCATGAAACTGGTCAACGAAGCCTTACAGATCAGCCTGGGTTTAATCGATTTCTAAGGCGTTAGGCAGTGATTATTTCTCTGCCTTGCTATCCGTGGACAATGGATGTTCCTGTCTTAGGAACACACAATTTCAGACAGCAATCAAAAGAGCGTACAACAGCCCGAGGGCCGTCGTACGCTCTTTTGATTAAAGCTTGATGAAAGCGTAGTACATTGGCAAGCTTTTCGTTATAATGATACCTGAGAAACCGTTTACGCCAATCGAAATATACAGAGGTGGAGAAGACATATGAGTATTTATATCGACCAGGAGAAGCTTCAATTTCATCTACAGACTGCAAAGGCAAGTTATGTATTTCAAGTGCTACCTTCCGGATATTTGGTGCATTTATATTATGGCAAAAAATTACGCGACACCGATCTGAGTTGGTTGCATGTAAGGACAGAACGAGCGTCCTTCAGCCCTAACCCGGTACCAGAGGATCGTACGATCTCGTTTGACACCTTGCCAGTGGAACTGCCCGTGTATGGCACAAGTGATTTCCGTAATCCGGCGATTCAACTGCAATTGGAGAATGGCTCGACGATCTCGGAGTTTACGTACACGGGGCATCGACTGGAAAAAGGTAAAGCTCCGCTTCCTGGACTCCCGGCTACATATGTGGAATCTGAGAACGAAGCAGAGACGCTGGTTATTGAGATGGAAGACTCTGTTGCTGGAATCAAGATCGAGCTTTCCTATACAGCCTTTACGGCATTTAATGCGATTACACGTTCGATGCGTGTTGTTAATGAGAGCGCTACCTCAGTGAATGTGTTGCGTGCGCTCAGTTCTTCCGTTGATTTCCCGCATGCGGATTATGAATTGCTGCAATTGTCAGGGGCATGGACACGGGAACGTGATATCGTTCGTAGACCGCTTGCTTCAGGCTTGCAGGGCATCGAGAGCCGTCGAGGTTCAAGTAGTCACCAGCAGAATCCATTTATTGCGCTGATGTCACCGGGCACGGATGAAGATCAGGGTGAAGTCTATGGATTCAGTCTCGTCTATAGCGGTAGCTTCACGGCACAGGCTGAAGTGGATCAGTTCCACACGACCCGTGTATCGCTCGGGATCAACCCGTTCGAATTCAGCTGGAAGCTGGAGCCACAGGAAGCGTTCCAGACACCGGAGACGGTTATGGTGTATTCGGATGCAGGGCTGGATGGCATGTCTCAGTCTTATCATGAACTGTACCGGGAGCGACTTGCACGGGGGCAATTCCGCAATGCTGAACGTCCTGTTCTGGTCAACAACTGGGAAGCAACATACTTTGGTTTTGATGCGGACAAGATCGAACAGATCGCTCGCGCCGGACAAAAGCTGGGTATTGAGCTGTTTGTCCTGGATGATGGCTGGTTTGGACACCGGGACAGTGATAATTCCTCGCTGGGAGACTGGATTGTAGATAAGAACAAATTGCCACAGGGCCTGGATGATCTTGCAAACCGTGTAACAGGTCTGGACATGCAGTTCGGATTGTGGTTTGAGCCTGAAATGATTTCACCAGACAGTGAGTTATATCGTGCTCATCCAGACTGGTGTCTGCATGTGCCTGATCGTCGCCGGACCGAAGGACGCCAGCAACTGGTACTCGACTTCTCCCGTCAGGATGTGCGTGATGAGATTGTACGCATGTTAACAGACGTGCTTGGTTCTGCGCCAATCACTTATGTGAAATGGGACATGAACCGGAACATGACGGAAGTGGGGTCTGCATTACTACCGGCAGACAGACAGCGTGAGACCGCGCATCGGTACATGCTTGGGTTGTATGACGTCATGGGACGAATCACTTCGGCCTTCCCGAACATTCTGTTCGAGAGCTGTTCCGGTGGTGGTGGCCGCTTCGATCCAGGTATGCTGTATTACATGCCTCAGACGTGGACAAGTGATAACACGGATGCCATATCCCGCCTGCGGATTCAATACGGTACCAGTCTCGTGTATCCGGTGAGTTCGATGGGATCGCATATTTCAGCGGTACCGAATCACCAGGTCAACCGGGTGACTTCCTTGGAGATTCGAGGCCATGTTGCCATGTCGGGCAACTTTGGATACGAATTGGATCTGACCCGATTCACAGAGGAAGAGAACGAAATTGTGAAAGCGCAGGTTGAACTGTACAAGGAGATCCGTGGCACTGTCCAATATGGGACATTCCGTCGCTTGCTCAGTCCGTTTGAAGGAAATGAGACGGCGTGGATGTTTATTGCACCGGATGGAAGCGAAGCCGTTGTATTCTACTTCCGTGTGCTCTCCGAACCGAATGCTTCACTACAGCGACTGAAGCTGAAAGGATTGGACCCGGATGCGGATTATCGTCTGAAAGCCGGCTCTCAGACCTTTACCGGGGATGCCCTGATGTATGGCGGTATTTCGGTAGGCAGTGCATCGGGAGACTATCTGAGTGAAATGTTCCGTTTCGAACGCGTATAGATTGCAATTGCATATAAAGTTTTAAACAGAAAGACCGAACAGCGTCGCGTTGACGTTTTTCGGTCTTTTTTTGACGTAATGGGGAAGGCTGGAGGATGATGTGATATTGTCAGAACTTGTATGCCAGTGGAATGATGGAAATCTGAACGCGATTTTGTGATAATATAGGGTAGAGTGGTTGAATCCAATTGGTTCAACCAAAATGTAATTACAGCAGCAAAGCTGCCCTGAAATGATTGTAAAGAACGATTCAGGAAGGAAAGAGGGATTTATTTTGTCTGAACAGGAAACGGTTCTGGAACCCAATGAAGAAACAATAAAGGCAGAACGCCATGAACGAATCATCAAACAGGTAGCCAAGGAACTGTCACTGTCCTTGAAGCAAGTCCGCACAACATCGGAGCTTCTGGACGAAGGCAATACGATTCCATTTATCGCCCGTTACCGTAAAGAAATGACTGGAGAGCTGGATGAGAACCAGCTGCGACTTATCGAAGAACGCATCGTATATCTGCGGAATCTTGAGGATCGCAAAGTGGAAGTCATCCGTATTATAGAGGAACAGGGCAAGCTAACCGGAGAACTGAAGCAGTCCATTACCAAGGCAGTGAAGCTGCAGGAAGTGGAAGATCTGTATCGACCATATCGCCAGAAGCGGAAAACGCGTGCCAGCGTAGCGAAGGAAAAAGGGCTTGAGCCACTCGCTGGTTGGATCTGGGGTCAACCGAAACAGGGAGATGCGCTGGAAGAGGCTGCGCGTTATATCAATGCTGAACTTGGGGTAGACGATGCAGAGGCTGCGCTTCAAGGAGCCAAAGACATTCTCGCTGAGAACATTGCAGATGATGCTGCCATTCGTGCATGGATTCGTCGCTACACCTTGGATCATGGGATGCTAACTTCGGAAGCGAAAGATGCAGAGCAGGAGTCTGTGTATGAAAACTACTATGATTATCGTGAATTAGCCAAAAAAATGCCTCCACACCGTATTCTTGCGATTAACCGTGGTGAGCGCGAAAGTATTCTGAAAGTCGGCCTGGAAGTGCAGTCTGAACCAGCCCATCGTCATATGGAAGGACAGATCATCCGTGGTGCTTCTGCCGTGCAGGACATCTTGCGTGCTGTGATTGAAGATGCCTACAAGCGGCTTATTGCACCCTCGATTGAGCGTGAGGTTCGCGCAGAATTAACTGAAAAAGGTGAAAATCAGGCCATATCGGTATTCTCGGCTAATCTGCGTAACTTGTTGCTTCAGCCGCCGATTCATGGCAAACGTGTGCTGGGTGTTGATCCGGCCTATCGTACCGGCTGTAAGCTGGCTGTGGTAGACGATACGGGCAAGCTGCTGGAAGTGGCTGTGACTTACCCAACGCCACCACACAACAAGAAGCGTGAGGCTGCTGAAGTATTCCACCGGATGATTAAGCAGTATGATATCGGACTGATCGTCATTGGTAATGGTACCGGGTCGCGTGAAACGGAACAGTTTGTGGCCGAGATCATTCAGGAGAACGGCGACGAAAGTCTCGTGTACCTGATCGTCAATGAAGCTGGAGCGAGTGTGTATTCTGCATCCAAGCTGGCTCAGGAAGAATTCCCGGATCTGGACGTTGCGGAGCGTAGTGCCGCTTCCATCGCCCGCCGGGTACAAGATCCACTGGCCGAGCTGGTCAAGATTGATCCTAAAGCCATTGGTGTAGGTCAATACCAGCATGACGTATCACAGAAAATATTGGAAGAAAGCCTGAAGGCTGTTGTGGAATCTGCGGTTAACCATGTGGGCGTGGATGTGAACACGGCTTCGCCTTCATTGCTGTCTTATGTTGCCGGGGTAAACGCCACAATTGCCAAAAATATCGTGAAATACCGCGAAGAGAATGGCCGGTTCACGAACCGCCGCCAGCTGCAAAAGGTGCCACGTCTGGGTGCCAAAACCTATGAGCAGTGCGTAGGCTTTATGCGTATTGGTGAGGGTGAGAATCCATTGGATCGTACACCGATTCACCCCGAGTCCTACAAGGTTGTGGATCAGCTATTCAAAGAACTTCAAGTTGCGCTGGACAAGCTCGGTAGCAAGGAACTCTCTGTGCTTCTGTCTGAGCAACAACCAGAACAACTGGCTGTGAAGCTGGAAGTGGGCGTACCTACATTGCGTGACATTCTGGACAGCTTGCAGCGTCCGGGGCGTGATCCGCGTGAGGAGATGCCATTGCCAATCTTCCGTACGGATGTCCTCAAGATTGAGGATCTTGTAGAGGGAATGGAACTACAAGGAACCGTGCGTAACGTGATTGACTTTGGTGCCTTTGTTGACATCGGTATCAAGAGTGATGGGCTTGTCCATATTTCACAACTAAGCAATGGTTATGTTAAACATCCGATGGATGTCGTATCTGTCGGTGATAATGTAACGGTCTGGGTCATGAATGTGGATACCAAAAAAGGCCGTGTTGGCCTTACGATGAAGAAGCCTGCTTCTTCTCAGCAGTCTTCCTAATCCAATGCACATGATTGGAAACAGCCTTCCCAGTAATCGGGGAGGCTGTTTGTTGTCGACTGTAGTAGTGCTTCTGCCCGTTCTGTATTCTTTGAAGGAGTTTTATGAAAGAAGAGAGATCTTCAAATGGACGGAGGGAGCGGAACCAGATTGTTAAAGTTCACTGTCCGCGCTGCGCGGGGCGCTACTTGCCGGTTTGTTCCGGTAAAAGAACCAGCATTCGTTCAGCAGCTTGATCTGTCTGCTGTCCTTTTTGTGAAATGCACGCATTAGTTGATTGCAGAGCCATTGAGGCAAAGGTATCTCCTCCTCTTGCATAATTCATCTGTACGTTAGCATATGTGGCAATGGCCTGGACTGTGCGGATTCAATTCATCCATATAAGCAAAAAGCGCAATACCCGGAATGGGCAATGCGCTTTATACTCCCGCTGAACGGGACAAGATCTGAAGGCTGGATCAGAGTGATTCCATTTCCTCTTCGTACCATTGCTCCAGTTGGGCTTGGAGGGCCCGGATCTCGGTGAGCAGGGAGATCAGGGGGTAACTGCTTTCACGAATCTCTGCGAAGCTTTGCTCAAGAGCATTAATATAATCGAGTCCCCCGATGATGGTAAGCTTCTCGTTCAGGAGATCGAGATTGTCACATTCGGCAATCGCCCAGGGCAGAACAGGTACATCTGCTGCGGTCAGTTTGTCAATCTCCTTGTGCAGGCGCAGATTGAGCGCACTGAGTTGATAAGCGTAGTCCGCAGGCATTTCCACAAACTGCAATTGTTGTTCCTGTTGCAGGATGACGTAGCGCATTGTAGGCATAACGAGTAGTATCTCCCCTCATACATTCTACTTGACAGTGTAGCCCACGAAACGGTTAAAATTCAAGTAGTTATGTCGGAAAAACCAATGGTCCAAGGGGAGTGAAAGGAGGGAATACCGTTGGAAAATGATGAATTGCAGCAATGGATTGAACAAATATCTCTGGATCACTTCGGGGTTCCATTCACCCACGAGGCGTTGTTTAACCGTCGTCTGACGACTACAGGTGGACGCTACATGCTCAAGAGCCACCGGATTGAGATTAATCCTCATCAGCTTGAAGTGTATGGGCGGGACGAGGTCGAGAAGATTATTAAGCATGAACTGTGTCACTATCATCTGCATATTCGCGGTCGGGGTTATCGCCATCGGGACCCGGAATTTAAGGCTCTTCTGCAAAAGGTAGGCGGGTCACGGTTTTGCCAGTCCCTTCCAGATGGAAAGGGCAGAAAGCCGTTGCCATACCGCTATAAGCTGGTGTGCAAGAGTTGTGGTACGGAATATTTACGCAAACGCAAAATAGACCCAAAACGATATCGCTGCGGTCGTTGTGCAGGCAAGCTGGGGCTGCACGACATATAGTTTTTTGTTTTGGAGTATAGAGCGGCTGGATCTTAAGAAATTTGTAAATCTTTTGTTGGGTTTCCTGTCATTTATCTGATGTAAACTAGTCATCAGTCCACATAATCCAGTTTGAACGAAAAGGAGGAGAGACCCTTTGAAGGCCCACAGTGTATTGGTTGTTGATGATGATCCCGATATCAGCAATGCGATCGAAATTTTTTTGCGTAGTGAAGGAATCGGGGTCTACAAGGCGGCGAATGGGGAAGAGGCATTGCAAATGCTCCAAGCCCATTCTGTTCAGCTTATTATTATGGATATTATGATGCCTGGATTGGATGGACTACAGACAACAATGGAAATACGTGAAACCTGGAATGTACCCATTATTATGTTGTCTGCTAGAACAGAGGATTATGACAAAATTGTAGGGTTAAACATCGGTGCGGATGATTACATAGCCAAGCCGTTCAACCCATTGGAACTTATGGCAAGGGTGAGGTCCCAGTTACGACGCTTCACCGGCCTGGGTGCGCAGATACATCAAAGTTCCGAGGACGCAGAACAGGTGATTCAGGTTCGCGGACTGGTATATAACAAACAGAAGAAAACAATGACCCTGGAAGGAGAAGATGTTCGGTTGACAGCAACCGAATTTCACATTCTTAAGCTTTTTATGGAGAATAAGGGTCGAATTTTTGCTATCGATGAAATCTATGAACGCGTATGGAAAGAGCCTGCCTTTCAGCCGGAAAATACAGTCGCTGTTCACATTCGCAGAATCCGTGAGAAGATTGAATTCAATCCCAGAGAGCCCAAATATATAAAGGTGGTGTGGGGCATTGGTTACAAACTGGAAGAATAGTATGCTGGCGTACGGAGTTCGGATCGCAGCGATGGTTTGTTGTACACTGGTGTTTATGAAGCTTGCTTCATTGAAGTATGAGATGAAGTTCATTTATGAAGATTGGAATGTATCGGGTGTTATACCTTTAATCCTACTCTTAGTCATTGGTACGGCGTTACTTGTAGCCGCGAATCGTATTGCTTTGCCTGAGAACAGCAAATATCGGGATATCACAATCTGGTGGAGTGAAAAACTGTCTTTGGATGCACAATTTATTGCTTTCTGGATCGGGTCCTTTCTGCTGTTGAAATTACTAAACTGGGTGACTTCAGATTATGGAATAACGCCCCACTTTTTCACTCGTCGATGGATAAATGATATCGTTTTTTATTTTATAGGCATGTTTATCGCTAGTCTGGGAGTATGGTTTGTTGGTGTGCACGTAAGGGGGGCTGTCCGGTATATCGGGAATATCTCCAGCCATAGGCCAGTACGGAACGAGATATGGGTATGGAAATTGTACAGTTTGGTGAAAAAGATTGTGGAACAAGGCGAGGCAGCCGACAAAAAAAGAATCCATCGTTTAATCTTATTATGCGTTGTGCAATGTCTTATGCAATTTGCTGTTATTTCTCTCGCGTCCACTCATTCTTCAATGGTCACTCCATTTGTGTTTTTGACAGTTCTGATCAGTGTTTTCTTGGTGTATAACATGTTTCAACTGATTCATGTGGTGCAGCAACTTACGCAAGCGGCTAAGGAAATGGGGGAAGGCCGGTTCGATGTACAGTTCCCAGAGCATGTAACAGGCGTAATGCAACCATTGGTAACACAGATGAGCGGAATGAGACAAGGGCTCCAGAATGCAATGAAAGAACAGGTTACGAGCCAACGGATGAAATCCGAGTTGATAACTAACGTTTCTCATGATCTGAAAACACCTGTAACCTCTTTGGTCAGTTATATCGATCTGCTTAAGCGAGAGGAGGGCACAGAGGAGGAGAAGGCTGGATACATTCAAGTTCTGGAACGAAAAACGCAGCGTCTGTGTTTGTTGGTGGAGGACTTATTTGAAGCAGCGAAAATGGCGAGCGGAGATGTGGAGCTTAATTTAAAGCAGATAGACATGGGGGAGTTACTACGGCAGGCTGTGGCAGAATATAGTGACTCGTTCGAGCAGGCAAAGTTACATGTAAGAATGCGAGAGGAGTCTGAGCCTGTATACGCAATGGTGGACGGCAGCCGGATGTGGCGCGTAATGGAGAATATGTTGGGAAACGTTTTGAAATATGGTCTGTCCCAATCTAGGGTTTATATTGAACTGATCGAACAAGAAAATCAACTGGAGTTTACGATCAAAAATGTATCCGCATACGAGATGGAGTTCTCATCGGATGAGATTTTTGAACGTTTTAAGCGGGGGGACCGTTCCCGTTCAACTGAAGGTTCAGGTCTAGGCTTGTCCATCGCCAGAAGCATTGTTGAATTGCATGAAGGTTCTATGGGAATTCAAGTGGATGGAGACGTATTCAAAGTGAGTGTTTGCCTTCCACGAGCAGACAGGGACATGATCAAAAATAATACCCAACTGGCGATGACCTCTTCCTTCTGAGAGGAAGAAAGCAATACAATTAGGAAATCTTGACAGGTCTGTTGACTTGGATTATTAATCATGATAAATTTAGGTTATTCAAGATCCATTTTCCCTGATAGCTCAGTTGGTAGAGCACTCGACTGTTAATCGAGTTGTCACAGGTTCGAGCCCTGTTCGGGGAGCCATTTCTTGGAGAGATACCCAAGTGGCTATAAGGGGACCCTCTGCTAAGGGGTTAGACTGCGTAAGCGGTGCGAGGGTTCGAATCCCTCTCTCTCCGTTCTGAACAAACCCAAAAAAATCCTCATCTTCATCAACCGTATTCGGTTCATGAAGATGAGGATTTTTTGATGTACCGTCTTTTGGCCCCCCACGTACACGATTGCCCGATTAAGGCCCTATAATGAAATGCCCAATACCTCATATAGACCCTTCTTGCCCGCTTCCGTGACTTCAACCGATCGGCTCCCCGATTTCTGACGGGTCCAATCCAGCTCAGACAATCGGCGTCCAAGTTCGTCTCCGAGTATACCGGAGATATGGTGACGACGTTCGCTCCAGTCCAGACATTTACGAGCGATGGCCCGGCGAGATCCGGGCTTGACCTGGAGTTCAAGCCCGAAGGAATTGAACCATTGTTCTCCTTTCGCTGTAATGTGATAGTCTTTGGTCTGCTCCTCTTCTGGATCTATGAGATATCCCTCCCGCAAGAAGGCATCACACAACGAAATTCCCAATTTTCCAGCCAGATGGCCATAACAGGTCCGTGCAAAGCTCAAGTGTTGAAGCTGTTCAGACTGTTTGAGAGATCGAACCTGTATAGGGGGAGCAATACTGCCCATCGTTTCGATCAAAAAGGCAATGTCCTTGCCTGCCAAACGATAGTACCGATGCCTGCCTTGTTGTTCCACCACAAGCAGCCCACCATCAACCAATTTGGCAAGATGGCTGCTTGCCGTTTGGGGACTGATACGAGCCATAAAGGCAAGTTCACCTGCAGGCAGCGCTCGTCCATCGAGCAGAGCTTCCAGAAAAACAGCACGACTGGGATCAGCGATTAACGATGCTACAACGGAAATATTCGGATATGCATTCATACTTCGATGATACCTGAACTATTGGTGTATTACAATCCAATCAGGCAGTTCCGAATGGGAGAGTTTGAAGCTGGACAGTCGAATAAATGGGAAACTGGAGATGGGGAAACAATGAGTACGAAACATTTGAACGAGCAAGTGAATAACGAGTCAGAAAGATTTCAACATGAGACGATACAGCCAAGTATTTTATATTACGGTACACCTGTATTGCTGCTTAGCACGCTAAATGAAGACGGATCGACGAACTTGTCTCCATTGTCCTCATCGTGGGCGCTCGGAGATTGTCTTGTGCTTGGGGTGGGAACTAAGGGTAAGGCTTATGAGAATTTGAATCGACATCCTGAATGTGTTATTAATTTACCGGACGCTTCCATGTGGAGACAGGTGGAATCTTTGGGGCGTTACACGGGTGCATATCCGGTTCCTGAAGAGAAAAGACAGATGGGCTATGAATTTTGTTCCGAAAAATTTGAAGTAGCTGGATTAACAGCTCAAGTCTCTGTTCGGGTTCAACCTAAGAAAATAGCAGAGTGCCCGCTTCAGATCGAGGCTTCTGTGCAGCATATTCGTACGCCGGAGCATACGCCCTTTATGGCTATTGTTGAGGTGAAAGCACTAAAGGTACATGCGCATAGGGCGCTTATATCCGGACTAAACAAAATTGATCCGGCGAAGTGGCATCCACTCATCTATAATTTTCGTCATTATTATGGATTGGGGGAGAAACAAGGCGAGAATTTTCGCGCTGAATAATGATAGTGGTGAAGTGGGGACCATACAGGTCGTCACTTTTTTTTTGTATTTTTTGAAATGGATACAAGAATGCTAGAAATGATTATTTAATTGGTCAGAGAATGGGTAAATAGTAAAACAAGACACATGTAAGCATATACATAAGAGAGGTGATGAGCATGGAAATGGAATACTTGATGCGTGTACTCATAGCCGGAATATGCGGCGTGTTAATCGGATATGAGCGCAAGAACCGAATGAAGGAAGCGGGGATACGAACGCACTTTGTCGTCGCGGTGGGTGCAGCGTTAATGATGATTGTATCCAAGTATGGATTTCAGGATCAGGCAGGCAGGCAGGCTGGGCTAATCTGTCTCTTGACCCGTCCAGGATTGCCGCACAGGTGGTCAGTGGTGTCGGCTTCATAGGAGCCGGGATGATCTTCACACAGCGTCATACCGTTCGGGGATTAACGACAGCTGCGGGAATCTGGGCGACTGCAGGCATGGGACTGGCTGTAGGCTCGGGTCTGTATTGGACAGGGGCAGGTGTGAGCTATTAATTGTACTCGCGCAGATGTTGCTGCATAGGCCCACACGCTGGCTTGTGTCAGCACGTACGGAGACCTTGACCATTCGTCTGGAGCGGGAAGGTGAGGCCGTGAAGTCTGTTCTGTCGCTGCTAGGACAGGAAAAGATTTCGGTCGTTGGATTTAAGACAGAACAGCAAACAAGCACAGACTCCGATAAGGAGACTGTGCTCGAATTCACGCTGCAGATGCCTGGTTCATACCGAGGCGAGCAACTGATTATTTTATTACAGGATGTACCTTACGTTCGATCCGTTGAGATGAGATGAGATGACATGAGGCATCTTACCGAAAAAGAACAGTGATTCATTGAAGAACGAGCGTTTATTGACCGCCTTTATTGACCGTTTCCGGACGGGACACAGGCTTGCCTTCCAGTACGCACTGAATGGCATATGCGACACCATGTTCAACGTTGGTTAAAGTCACAGCCTTTGCAAGCCCCTGAATCTCTGCTACGGCGTTGCCCATAGCAATACCGAGTCCTGCCATTTTCAACATGGATACATCATTGAAATTATCCCCAATGGCTACGGTATCTTCCATATCAATGTTCATATGTGCAGCCAGTTTGGTTAAGGCGTTACCTTTGGAAACCTCAGGATGCTGCATTTCGAAGTTGTGTTCGGAGGATACAACCATGGCTACATCGGAGCGTGAACCAAAGTATTCGCGTCCTTCGCGCAGCTGCTCGGGATTCATTGAGAAAGCCATAATATTGTAAATGTAAGCTTCGGCAGGAATATCCTGATGGGAAATAACGCGGTGGTAGTCTTTTTTGTCATAATGCTTCTTAACAGCCCGAATCAGGCGCTCAACGTCCTCACCTGGACTTGTTCCCAGAATGCGATCCATCTCGGCCAGCATGGTCTCATGGCTGCTAATCGGAGCATATATGCCCTGCTGGGTCGAGGCTTCGTAGTAGCAATGATGATCTTCCAGCCACTGCATCACGGAGGCAGCCGTTTCGCGATCAAGCGGGAGGTGGAATAGACGTTCACCATTGGCATCATGGATGGTAGCACCGTTGGAACCGATAACCGGTGTACTAATCCCCCCTTCGCGGCTTATAGCGACAACGTCGGAATAGACCCGTCCTGTAGCAATCGTAACCTTTAACCCTTCTTGTTGCGCCCGAGCGATTGCGGCTGCATTTTCCGGGCTGATCTGACTGTCTAAGTTCAATAAAGTTCCATCTAAATCCGTAGCAAATAATTTCATATACTTACAACTCCTTATCTTCTGTAGGTTCAGGAATGAGAATCTCAACTTGTAGTTCGGTCAGAAAAGCAAGCCATTCCTTGGATGGCCATTGATCTGTAATCAACACATCAACCAGGGACCAGTCGGCAAAACGATAACCATAACGTTTATCAAACTTGGAATGGTCAGCAAGCACAATAACTTGTTTGGCTGCCTGCATCATCTTGTGTTTAATTTTCCCCTCTTCTTCAGAGGCACTGAAGCCATCCATCGTCATACCGCCAATCCCGATAAAGGCTTTATCTACATAATAGTGGGAAAGAGTTTCAAGAACGGGAGCGCCGTAAACATAGCGTTGCTCCTTATCCACTTTACCGCCGAGCAAACGAATCTGGACAGCAGTGTGATTGGAGAGAAGGTCAGCGGAATGAATGGAATTGGTAATGACGGTACAGGATTTACCGTTAAGGTTCTCGGCACAGGCCTGCACTGTAGTGGAAGAATCAAGAATGATGTTCTCGCCTTGGCGGACAATGGCAGCAGCGAGTTTGCCGATCGCTCTTTTTTCCTCAGAAACATAGAGCAGACGGTCTTTGTAGGACTTGGACTCTTGAGGAGGTGGAGGGAGGATTGCACCACCGCGTGTTCGAATGATAGCATCCTGATCCTCAAGCTTAATCAGATCCCTGCGTGCGGTGTCCCGTGAGACATCAAACAGGGTTACGATCTCATCAGCAGAAATGCGATTGTGTTTGTGTAGATGTTGAATAATCAGCTGCATCCGTTCTTCTTGAAACAAACATGCCGCCCCCTTGTGCGTGTATGACCGTGTTTATAACTGATACTTTAATTATAAGTATTTGTAATGTGATTTGCAATATTATAAGTAAATTTAAGTGAATGTAAGTTTTTTAATGTTTATTTTACAATTCTCCATGACCACGGTGACAATTATATGAAAGAGATCAAAGCCACATCATGTACACCGAAAATCTTACAGAAAGGGGATGAAAGTAGGGGCGAAAAAAGTTTATAAAAAAATGTTGCACTGATTAGATTCGTTATGGTATACTCATTCTTGTCGCCAAGAAGACAACTTTTTCATAAGGCCCGTTGGTCAAGGGGTTAAGACACCTCCCTTTCACGGAGGTAACAGGGGTTCGAATCCCCTACGGGTCATATCTTCACCACCTCAGGGATATTTATTCCTGCTAAGGTTTCCTCAATAGTCATTGCTCTTACACATAAGAGATAAGCGTGGCACATCAGGTAAAGTTACAGCAAGAGCCATTAGCTCAGTTGGTAGAGCACCTGACTTTTAATCAGGGTGTCGAAGGTTCGAGCCCTTCATGGCTCACCATTTTACAATTTAATATGCGGTCGTGGTGGAATGGCAGACACGCTACCTTGAGGGGGTAGTGGGCGTACGCCCGTGGAGGTTCGAGTCCTCTCGCCCGCATCACAGTAACATCGTTAGTAGATTGACTCCCATGGTTATCCATGGGAGTATTTCTTTTTGTCAAGAGATAGATTGGATGCATTGCTGGGGTTAAAAGGCTGAGCATCTAGACAGGTTATGGTATAATTATGGATATGGTGTTTCTAGGAAGAGGTTGAACAACAAGATATAGCAATAATTTATAATGATGATTACGGTTGGGAGGCGGTCCTGTATGGAGTCGATCTATGAGCGAATTGAGCATCTGATTGGTGAACGGGAAATGACCAAGAAAGCGTTCTGTCAGCAGTTGAAGATTAGCACGGGTAATCTGGGTGACTGGAAACGTGGCAAGTCTATTCCGAGTACGAATAAACTGATTGAAATCGCTTCGTTTTTTGATGTGAGCCTGGATTGGCTCGCGATTGGACGGCCATCGAAGGAAGCGATGGTACGGGAAAAACGAGAGGATTATTTTTTTGACGTGTTGCGGCAATTGAATTGCCAACAAAGTGAGTTGTCGACTGCGGAGCAGTCTTTTATTAGTGAATTCATTGAATTTACCCGCTATCGCAAGGCTAAGGAAAGCAGAAAATCCGACGAGTTTCGATATACAGAACATCATAAACCGGAAGTGGATGAGTCAGTGTGAATGTGGCTGGTTCTTCACCAAACAACTGGTAGGACAACAACAAGATCTGAAATTTTCGTATGCATGCGGAAGTGGAGTCCTGTATGGTGAACGTGGGGACTTGGTGATGAAAACGCTGAGCATTGAGGTAGATTGTGGTATAATTATGTATATTGTTGTCTTCCGGGGATGCATTGGGGACAAGTAATGGGTTTGATTATTACGGTTGGAAGGCGGTTCTGTATGCAGTCGATCTATGAGCGAATTGAACACCTCATTGCCGAACGAGGAATGACCAAGAAGGCTTTCTGCCAACAGCTGAAGATCAGCACGGGTAATCTGGGTGACTGGAAACGCGGCAAGTCTATTCCGAGTACGAATAAACTAATTGAGATTGCTTCGTTTTTTGATGTGAGCCTGGACTGGCTCATGATTGGACGTCCATCCAAGGAGGCGATGGTGCGGGAAAAACGGGAGGATTATTTTTTTGGCGTTTTGCGGCAATTGAATTGCCAAGAAAGTGAATTATCGCCTGTGGAGCAGTCTTTTATCAGTGAATACATCGAATTTACCCGTTACCGCAAATCCAAGGAAAGCAAAGCTCCAGGCGAATTTCGTTACAAGGGAGAAGACAAGCCCGGGGAAGACGAAACATTGTAAAGTGGGAGTAGTAGCGGATTCGAAAAATTTGGGGATAACAGCGATCAGAAGATTGTTCTGACCCGCAGTGGTCCAGTGTAAAATCATTTGTTCAACTTATATAGCTGGGCGTGCGAAAAACCTCTGAACAGATCCGAATGTTATCGGAGCACTGTTTAGAGGTTTTTTGATTTGTCTTATGTTATGCATACAAATAATCCATTCGTTCACTGGAAGAACACACCAACCTTATTTGCGAAATGCAAGGCTTGCTTTGCCCAAAAGTGCAGGACGAAGTGTATTCCAGATCTGAAGGCACTGCTCCTGAAGTTCCCAAGCTGCCATTCCAAGTATCCGAACCCCGATGCCTCCCGTGGCAAGCAGGCTGGCACCTGCGAGCATGCGGCCATCTGGGGGAAGCGCAGACCTGACATGTTCCAGCTCCGCAGCACCGAGTCCCGGGCCGATCATCCACAAAGCTGCGTTATGTGTGTAGCCCAAGAGCGCAGCAAGTTGTTTCGGGTCATCGTATTCTGGCTCGATTCCGAAACGATCCCAAACCGCCAGTTGCTCACCTTGCCATATTTCCGTCAGACTGCGGTAACGCTTGAATTGAAAGGCTTCTCCACGGTGAATTCGTCCTGCCGACCAGATATCCGCATAGGCAAGGATGGCTTGTTCTCCCAGTTCAAAGGTGGTGGTGAGTGAAGAAGAGCTGCCTTTGAATGGAATGACGCATTCGGGAAAGTATTCTAGTATCGCTCCTTGTTCCAGCCGAAAGTGATGGTTCACGGATGATGGAACAGAAGGTGTAGGGTGTAGCCTGGTGGCTGACGTACTGCTCAACATTACATGGGTGCCCTGACCCAAATGCCATTCGGAACAATAATGATCCCCGTTCAGCACACCGGGAGAAACGTCTGAAGTGTACACACATAATTCATTTCCACCGCCGCCCGGAGGTCGAAAGGAGCGGCTGAACCGGAGAGGAGCACTATAATAACGATCTGTCATAACGGTGCGCTCACCCTGGAGGACAAAGGTGGCTCGAAGCTCGCTGTGGCGTGTCACTGTATCTCCGATACGTCCAATCGTTTCAGTCTCCGCTCCGTTTAAAGTGGAAGTTGGATTAATGGGTATGGGTCGTGCCGTGCTCATGGCTATGCGTGTGCAGATGCCCAGCGGAAGCATCGTCATCCATATATTGATGTTCAAGCCAGTGTACGATCTCGGATACCCCTTCACCGCTCATTAGATTAGACATCACATAAGGGCGTCCTTCGCGTACCCGCTCCGTATCATCCTTCATGACTTGCAGACTTGCTCCGACGTAAGGAGCCAAGTCAGTTTTGTTAATCAGCAACAGGTCTGAACGTGTAATGCCTGGGCCTCCTTTGCGAGGAAGCTTTTCTCCTTGGGCAACGTCGATGATGTAGATGAATACATCTGCCAGCTCTGGACTAAAAGCAGCAGAGAGGTTGTCACCTCCGCTCTCGATAAAGATCAGCTGTAGATCGGGGAAGCGCTCAACTAACTCATCGACAGCTTCAAAATTCATGGAAGCATCCTCGCGAATCGCGGTATGTGGGCAACCGCCTGTTTCTACTCCGATAATGCGTTCCGGTGCAAGGGCGTTCTGACGCAGCAAAATCTCGGCATCTTCCTTCGTGTAAATATCATTGGTAATAACGGCCAGACTGTAGCGTGTACGCAGTGCCTTGGATAGCTTTTCCACGAGGGCTGTTTTTCCTGAACCTACCGGTCCTCCGATTCCGATTCGCATCGGACGACTGCGATCAAATGCCTTACGTTCCCATCCTGCATGATGCGTATGATTAGCTCCTCCACACATAACTAATTCCTCCTTGAATTTAATTAATATAATTAGGACATGAACAGACGGGCGGGCAGGCTCTCATGGCGCATGGCATAGATTTCTTGAGCAATACCAAAGCTGTGCATGTCATCCGGGTTATTCTCCCGGATTCGATCCCATTCGGATTCAATATCATTTAATAGTTTCTGAATAAGCATCTGTGCCTCGGTTTGCCCGATGGGCAGAAGACGCAGAGCACTGTTTACATAGGCGTTAACAGAGGTGTACAGATGTCCGGTGACGGCTTCGTCCAATCCAATCTCCAACTGATAGTTGATAAAGCCGTGAATGGTAGTGATGCCACAAAAGGCGCCGTGTTCCCGCACCGCTTCATCGATTAGAGAAAAGTCCATCCATGGGTAGAGTGAACGGGCGAGCTTGAGTAGCCGTTTTCCCATCTTGTGCCCACTCTCCCTAAGTTCCCGGGGGGTACGCTGGACATGGACACGTTTATCATATAGGGCGAGTAAAGAGGCATCTTGTTGTTTTGTCGCCTGATAGACCCCTTTAATGGCAAGCCCATCTAACCGCACGAGGCTGGAATGGAGTTGGCTGCGAATAAACTGTTCCAACTGGGCGGTGTTTCGCACCGTGCCATCATGCGTGTAAGCCTCCAGACCGAACGAGTGGGAGAACCCGCCAATGGGCAGCGCTGAATCCAGCAGTTGAACATAACGAAGCAACTTTGTGCCGCTGTGAATCATGCGTTTCCCCCTTTGTCAAAACATGAAATAGCGTTGTGCCATCGGCAATTCGTCCGCAGGCTCACAGGTGAGAAGCTCGCCATCAGCGCGTACTTCGTAGGTTTCGGGATCGACTTCAATGATGGGGGTCACGTCGTTATGAATCATGTCTTTTTTGCTTACCGAGCGGCAGCCTTTAACGGGTTCAACCTGTTTGTTCAGCCCCAATGTTTCTTTGATTCCCGCATCCGCTGCGGCTTGGGAGACAAAGGTGATCGATCCTTTGGCAATCGCGCCGCCATAGGCGCCGAACATGGGTCTGCCAAACACAGGCTGCGGTGTCGGGATGGAAGCGTTGGGATCACCCATCTGGGCAAAAGTTATTATGCCGCCCTTGATAACCATCTCGGGTTTGACGCCAAAATAGGCTGGATTCCAGACAATCAAATCTGCGAGCTTTCCAACTTCTACTGAACCGACAAGGTGACCGATCCCGTGAGCGATAGCCGGGTTAATTGTGTATTTGGCGACATACCTTTTGATTCGATCATTATCGGATGGGGAACCAGATGTTAATTCAAGTTTGCCCCGTTGTTTTTTCATTTTGTCAGCTGTTTGCCAGGTACGAATAACGACCTCGCCAACCCGACCCATCGCCTGGGAGTCGGAACTGATGATGCTGAATACACCGAGATCATGCAAAATATCTTCGGCTGCTATGGTCTCGGGACGAATCCGTGAATCGGCAAAGGCGACATCTTCAGGGATGGATGGGTCCAAATGATGACAAACCATCAACATATCCAGATGCTCTTCCACCGTGTTGCGTGTGTAAGGACGTGTGGGGTTGGTTGAAGAGGGGATGACGTAGGACTCCCCTGCGGCACGGATAATGTCCGGCGCATGTCCACCGCCAGCACCTTCCGTATGATAGGTATGAATGGTACGACCGTTGATAGCTGCCAGTGTATTTTCCAGAAATCCAGTCTCGTTTAGCGTATCGGTGTGAATAGCCACCTGAATATCATGTTCTCCGGCGGCGGTCAGACAGGCATCGATCGCGCTTGGGGTAGTGCCCCAATCCTCATGCAGCTTCAGTCCGATCACACCGGCTTCAATCTGTTCAATTAACGGTGCGGTACTGGAACTGTTGCCTTTGCCTAAAAAACCGATATTCATGGGAAATGCTTCTGCGGACTCCAGCATGCGGTGGATGTGCCAAGCTCCTGGTGTACAGGTGGTGGCTTTTGTGCCTGTTGCAGGTCCTGTGCCGCCGCCAATCATGGTGGTCACTCCTGAAGATATTGCCGTTTGAATCTGTTGTGGACAGATAAAATGAATATGGGAATCGATGCCGCCAGCAGTTGTGATCATGCCTTCGCCGGCAATGATTTCGGTGGAAGCGCCGATAACCAGCGCGGGATCAACGCCATCCATCGTATCCGGGTTGCCAGATTTGCCGATTGCGCAGATGAGGCCATCGCGTATGCCGATATCTGCTTTTACAATGCCCCAATGATCAATGATGATAGCATTGGTGATGACGGTGTCAGGCGTGCCTTCGCTGCGAAGGGCAGATGTGGACTGCCCCATCCCGTCACGAATGACCTTGCCGCCGCCGAATTTGCTTTCATCTCCATAAACGGCATAATCGTGTTCAATCTCTGCCCATAGTTCCGTATCCGCCAATCTCACGGCATCCCCGGTCGTGGGTCCAAACATCGACGCGTATTGTTCGCGACTCATTCGTTTCATGAAGGCTCACCACCATCCTGCGCGTGAGGCGCAAATGTCTTCAGGAATGCTGCCAATTTCTGCGGATCGGGTGGTTGATCCGCAGATCCCTCAGTTAATCCGTTAAATCCATGGATCTGGCGTTTGCCTCCAAAGGTAGTGAGCTCGACCGGCTTTTCTTCCCCGGGTTCGAAGCGTACTGCGGTGCCTGCTGGAATATGCAGCCGGTGCCCGAAGGCCGACGGACGATCGAAATCCAGCGCAGCGTTGACCTCATAGAAGTGAACGTGAGAACCGACCTGAACGGGACGGTCGCCACGGTTCAGTACGATCAGGCGCAACGTTAGGCGATCAGGATGACATACAATATCGTCGTCCTGCTTTAAGCGATATTCACCAGGAATCATGGCGTTCTCCTGCCTTTCTCAGCGTATAGGTTCATGTACGGTAACCAGCTTTGTTCCATCAGGGAAGGTTGCTTCCACTTGAACTTCTGGGATCATATCGGCGACACCGCTCATACAGTCTTCACGTGTCAGGATGGTGCCCCCGTATCTCATCAACTCCGCTACACTCATTCCATCGCGTGCGCGTTCCATGAGTTCAGAGGTTAACCAAGCGATGGCTTCCGGGACATTTAGCTTGAGTCCCCGTCCTCTGCGTTCACGGGCGAGATTAGCGGCTACGGTAATCAGGAGCTTTTCTTTTTCCTGCTCAGTCCAGTGCAAAGTAATCCGACCTTTCCCTTATGTAGTCTATATCTTTTGGATTATATTGTATGTCAAATATAATCACACAGGGTGAGCCTTGTGTCAATAACCTTCAAATATTATTAGCAATATGCATGAAATGAGTAGGCATAAAATAAAATTATGTGAGCTATATTGACATGAGGAATGCAACCCTCCATAATTTGGATCAACGAACATTTCGGATAGTTATGACCTTAATGTTCGTCAATAGACTAAAAAAAGGGAGTGTAGGCTATTGAAGAAGAGGTCGGTCATGTTATGGAGTATTTTGCTCGGTGCAGTCATTGCATTGACGGGTTGTGTAGAGGGTGGGACACCACCTGAAACATCGAGTTCTGGTGAAACGGGAGAGGCTCCTGCATCTGGAGAAACAATCAAAGTAGGTATTCTTCACTCCCTAAGTGGAACGATGGCGATCAGTGAGGTGTCGGTTAAGGATGCCGAGATGCTCGCTATTGAAGAGATCAACGCAGCAGGTGGTGTATTGGGCAAACAGATCGAGCCTGTTGTTGAGGATGGCGCTTCAGATTGGCCGACTTTTGCGGAGAAGGCTGGAAAATTGCTGCAACAGGATAAGGTGGCGGCTGTATTCGGCGGTTGGACCTCTGCGAGTCGCAAGGCCATGCTTCCGGTGTTTGAACAGAACAAGGGCCTTTTATTTTATCCGGTGCAGTATGAAGGACTGGAATCATCACCTAACATTTTTTATACAGGAGCAACAACCAATCAGCAGATCGTTCCATCCGTAACCTGGTTGCTGGAGAACAGGGGCAAGAAGTTTTATCTCCTTGGTTCAGACTATGTTTTCCCAAAAACGGCCAATCAGGTCATCAAGGCTCAGCTCGCAGCTGAAGGCGGTGAAGTGGTGGGTGAGGAATATACACCGCTAGGGCACACGGATTACAGTACAATTATTAGCAAAATCAAGGCTGCCAAGCCGGATATCGTATACAACACACTCAACGGAGACAGTAATGTCGCCTTTTTCAAACAATTGAAGGATGCCGGAATTACTTCGGATCAGATGACAACCCTGTCGGTAAGTGTGGCAGAGGAGGAAATCCGGGGAATTGGTGCGGATGTACTGAAAGGGCATCTGGCTTCGTGGAACTATTATCAGACAACAGACACACCTGAAAATAAAACATTTGTTGAAAAGTATAAAGAAAAATACGGTGCTGACCGGGTGACGGCCGATCCGATTGAAGCGGGATATGTGGCAGTCTATCTATGGAAAGCGGCGGTCGAAAAAGCTGGATCTACGGATGTGGAAAAAGTGAAAGCGGCTGCCAAAGGCCTGGAGTTTGACGCCCCCGAAGGAAAAGTGACGGTGGATGGAGAAAACCAGCATATTTACAAAACGGTACGTATTGGAGAAGTGCAGGCAGATGGACAGTTCAAGGAATTGTGGAACTCTGGTGAGCCTGTCAAGCCGGACCCGTATCTGAAAACGTATGAATGGGGAGCTTCTCTCAGTACCAAATAACATAGGAACCTCGCAAATAACACAGGTAACTCGCTTCAAAGCAGCCGAATCATAGACGAGGGTGTGACAACACATCCTCCAACATTATTGCGGTAAAGCGTTACTGTGATGAGAAGTGTGGGAATCACGCTAATTGATGTCATATGCCATATCGAGAGTCCCGTATGAAGGAGGGAAATAACGATGGATATGTTTGTCCTGCAAATGTTCAATGGTTTGAGCATCAGTTCAATCCTCCTGCTGATTGCATTGGGGCTGGCGGTTACATTTGGACTGATGAATGTCATTAACATGGCTCATGGTGAACTGATCATGATTGGTGCCTATGCCACGTATGTGACGCAAAATCTGTTCATTTCATATGCTCCGCCAGCATGGTTCGAAATTTACTTTATTGTAGCTCTGCCTGTAGCGTTCGGTGTAGCCGCTCTTATAGGATGGTTGCTCGAAGTAGTGCTGATAAGGCATCTATATGGAAGGCCTCTCGATAGCCTATTGGCTACATGGGGCGTGGGTATGATGCTGCAACAATTGGCCCGTACGATATTCGGAGCGCCGAATGTGGGGGTGTCCAGTCCAGCCTGGCTTAATGGGGGTCTGGTCATCTCAGAAGGGATTATTTTTCCGTATAAACGGATTTTCATTATTGCATTGGTCGCGGTTGTGCTGTTGTGCATGTATCTGTATATCTATCGAACGTCTTCGGGCAGACGCATGAGAGCCGTAATGCAGAATCGGAGTATGGCAGGCTGTCTTGGGATTTCCACCAGACGAGTGGATGGCATGACCTTTGCCATTGGTTCGGGAATCGCCGGAATTGCGGGATATGCGTTGACGCTCATTGGCCCGATTGGCCCCTCGCTGGGTACGTATTATATCGTGGATGCGTTCATGGTGGTTGTGCTGGGTGGTGTGGGTAAACTGGTGGGAACGGTGTGTGGTGCACTCGGTATTGGCATGTTCAATACATTATTCGAAACATATACCTCTGCCTCGATCGGCAAGGTGCTGGTATTTGTCTGTATCGTAGCTTTTCTGCAATGGAAGCCGCGCGGGCTGGTTGCCATGCGGACGCGGAGTCTTGATTAACACGAAGAAGGGGGTTAGCTCATGTCGGCACTTCTGAAGACAGGCAGTCTGAAAATGAGAATCATCTGGGCGGTTGTACTGATCATGATGTGTCTTGCTCCACTCATTTCTACAGAATTTCGGCTTAGTCTGTTAGCCAAATTTCTGGCGCTCGCTATCCTGGCGATTGGTCTCGATCTAATCTGGGGGTATGGAGGCGTACTGAGTCTGGGACATGGCGTGTTCTTTGGACTGGGTGGTTACGCGATGGCGATGTATCTGAAGCTCCAGGCCAGTGGGGCAACCCTTCCTGACTTCATGGGGTGGAGTGGTCTGAGTGGTCTGCCGTGGTTCTGGGAACCCTTCCGCTCTTTCCCTATGGCGCTGTTTCTGGGCATCGCCTTGCCGGCATTGCTGGCCTTTGCTCTGGGGTGGTTCACGTTCCGTAACCGGATTACCGGCGTTTATTTTACCATCCTAACCCAAGCATTGGTTCTCATTACGGTGACGTTATTTGTTGGTAAACAGGAATGGACTGGAGGCACGAACGGCATTACCGGGTATAATTCGATCTTTGGTTTTACTCTTCATTCTGCCGGGACAACGATTGCTCTCTACTATATAACCCTTGCTGTTCTGGTAATCGCTTATGTTCTCTGTCGTCGAATGGTAAACAGCCGGTTCGGTCAGGTGCTTGAAGCTTCGCGTGACGGGGAAAATCGGGTTCGCTTTCTCGGATATGATCCGGCAGGATATAAAACGCTGGCTTTTGCTTTTTCCGGTGCGCTTGCAGGCATCGCAGGCATGTTGTTTGTTCTTCAGGTTGGTATTATCTCGCCATCCATGATGGGAATTGTGCCCTCCATTGAAATGGTGTTATGGGTTGCTCTGGGTGGACGCGGAACACTTATCGGAGCGGTCATCGGGGCAGTGGTGCTGAATGCAGCCAAAACGGGCATAAGCGAGGCATATCCAGAAGGTTGGTTATTTGTGATGGGAGGACTGTTTGTAACGGTGGTCTTGTTCATGCCGAACGGGCTGGTTGGTGTGTATCGTCATGTCGTTCGCTTGCTGAAACGGAGAGGAGAGGGTATACATGTTCCAGTCAGTCCGGAAAAACCTAAAGTCTATTGAGCCTACAGCTGTGTTGGTAGCTGAGGATGTGACTGTGGCCTTCGGTGGGTTTGTTGCTGTCAAAGGTATGAATCTGGAGCTGCATGAACATGACCTGCATTTTCTGATTGGTCCCAATGGTGCGGGGAAAACGACGATGCTGGATGTGATTTGCGGCAAAACAAAACCATTGTCCGGCTCGGTGAAGATGGCAGATGGCACGGACTTGACGCGACTGAGGGAGCACCAGATTGTCCGCAAAGGTGTGGGGCGTAAATTTCAGGCTCCATCGATCTTCGGTGGTCTGACGGTGCAGGAGAATCTGATGCTGGCCGCGGAGACTCATCGTTCTCCATTTCAGGCTCTTGGGATTCGCCGATATGGGAAAATGAGCGCGGCAATGGAGCGAATAACGCTCCAGATTGGTCTGCAGGACCGTATAGATGCGCGAGCGGGAGCGTTATCGCATGGGGAGAAGCAGTGGCTTGAGATCGGCATGTTGCTTCTACAGGAGCCGCGTGTGTTGTTGCTGGACGAACCGGCGGCTGGTATGACGGATGAGGAAACACATAAGACAGGCCGGCTTCTGCAGGAGATTGCGAGTGAACGCTCGGTTGTGGTGGTGGAGCATGATATGGAGTTTGTTCGAGAGTTTGCGGCTAAAGTGACTGTGATGCATGAAGGGAAGTTGCTGAAGGAAGGTTCGATGGCTGAAGTGCAGGAAGACCCAAGGGTGGCTGAAGTGTATCTGGGCAAAAGGAGAGATGACCATGCTGTCGCTGCAACGAATTGAATCCGGCTATGGGGAAAGCAATGTGCTGCGCGGAGTGAATCTGGACATCCAGCCGGGTCAGGTGGTATGTCTGATGGGGCGTAACGGTGTGGGTAAAACAACCCTGATGAAGACATTAATGGGTCTGCTCCAGACGAGGAAGGGCAACATCCAATGGAGGGGGCAGGAACTATCCGCCTATGACCCGGCCAAGCGGGCCAGGGCGGGGATCGGATATGTGCCGCAAGGTCGGGAAATATTCCCTCAGCTTACGGTTAAAGAAAATCTGTTGCTGGGCCTGGAGACAAGTGCTCCAGGTGTGAAGATGTTCCCGGAAGACGTACTGGGCATGTTCCCGGTGCTTGCCACGATGTATGGACGGCAAGGCGGGGATCTCAGTGGTGGACAGCAGCAGCAGTTGGCGTTCGCTCGGGCGTTGGCTTCCCGGCCCGGATTGTTACTCCTGGATGAGCCAACGGAAGGCATTCAGCCTTCCATTGTGGAGGATATCCGGCAAGTCATTCTGCAAATTAAGGCGAAGGGCGATATTTCGGTATTATTGGTGGAGCAGAGCATTGATTTTGTCCGTGGTGCCGCAGACTATATCTATGTTATGGACAAAGGTGTAATCGCTCTGCATGGAGCGCCAGGAGAACTGGATATGTCGCAGTTTGAGCATCATCTGTCTGTATAGTTGAAGTGGATGGACTTGGGCAGATTCAGAAGCGCTTATCCAGAATATTGGAATACTTCGGATATAGCCGCCGGATACACTCTGGGCAGATATCATGTGTGAATTCAGCATGGGTATGTTTCTCCAGATAACTCTCTACAGAGTTCCAGCTGTCTTGCTCATCCTTGATCTGTTTACAGACTGCGCAAATGGGAAGTAGCCCGCGTAGGGTGCGCACTTCAGACAGAGCCTTCTTCAATTGATGTTCGGTTTCTTTCTGTTCGGTAATATCGGTGTGTGCAATCAGGGCAAGATCGGTGCGCAGGTGTGGATCAGCTTGGGGTAACGGGGTGAGTTCTGCGCGAAACCACCGTGGCTCCCTATGGACAGTTTGGATGAAAATGTCGTATGTATAACTGTCGGAAAAAGGCATGCTGATATTTTTCAGCTCTTGAAGCATTTTCGTGTTCTTTGCTTTCTCCTCGCGTGATGTGCATGTCTCGATAAGATGAAGATACTGAGATGGTTCAGACGTAGATCTGTAGTTACCCGTTTCATTCCGGTTGGGAAGCTGTTGCCCGAGTCCTTCTTGCCATGCTGTGTTGCAGCTGCGGATCGTCCAGTTGTGATCAACGATGATAAGCTGGTGATGCATGGAATGGAACGACAGTCTCTCCAAATCGGGGGTTAAGTAGCTCATGGGATGAGGTCCTCCTTGGCAGAAATCTTATCTTAAATCATCTGGAATATCCAGAATGTCTGCGACCAGGTTCCTGAACCGGGTTGCTTTGCGTGTGCCGTGAATAAGATTAGATAGACGGTAAGGCGGAATGCCGTGCTGTTCACAAAATGTTTTCTGGTCGACCTGGAGTTCGGTAAGCCGTCGTTTAATGGCCCATCCGAACGAAGTGACAGGTTTCTTTTTGTTCAAAAGGGTTCACCCCTCAGTTGGAATGTAGTATTCAGCTGGCCTTTCTTTGTGTAAAATATATAGAGATGCGAGCTGTAAATTCAATTATATACGTAATTACGTTATCTAACAATTAAAAAAGACGGAAAAAAGTGTATTTTTGGTTTTAAAATGGCGTAAATGCGTTAAATAGACAGAGAAAATGACATAAAAAAACACACCAGCAAGGAGTTTGCGGCGTGTTTTTTATATCCTACTGTATGGGGAGGCAGGTAGTGTGGAGGAGAGGGGGTCACGCCTTATAGGCGTGAAGACCGGCTCCGAGCATATGGAAGCTGGGGAACAACGATTTTATGGACACTGAGGCTGGCTGTGCCAGCCCATCCGCAGCAGAGGCGCTGACGGTATGCCATTCATGCTCCAGGTCTGCGGCCAGGCGAACCAACAGTTCCTGAGTTGTATCTGTGTTAAGAGGAATGACTTTGGAGGCTTCGGCTATGCAGGCACTCATGGCTGAGTGCAGATAACCAAGGACCGCATCCTCGACAGGGATATCGAGGTGGTGGTTAATCCAGGCATGAACAGTGGAGAGGCAGCCGACGGATTCATACTTGGCCAGGATCTGTTCGAGTTGGCTAAAATCAATCCAGGGATGGAGTGCGCGGGCGAGCTTGATCAGTCGTTTACCCATAGTGGAGGCATGTTCTCTGAGATCCACAGGAGTTCGCTGGACGTGAACAAGCTTGTCGATCAGGGCTGTACGCCATGTATCATTATGATCTGTAGCTGTGTAAATACCTTTAATCGCCATACCTTCAAGACGAACGATACTGGGGTGCAACTGACAACGCATGAACGATTCCAGATCTTCAGCATTACGAATGGTACCTTCAGCGATATGGGCATCCATACCGAAGGAATGAGTAAACCCTCCGACCTGGATAGAGGAATCAAGCAGTTTGACATAATCGAGCAGCTTATTCCCACGGTTCACAATCTTTCGCCTCCTACATTCGTTAAATGTTATGTTAAATAACATTTGTACTCCTGTTTAGTTTGTTTTATGTGTGTAAATCCGAATTATATGTTATATATAATCACACAAATATCTGATTTTTGTCAATAGTTCTCTGGTATTTAAAGTAAAATAGTTTTTGTGTTATTATATATGACTTGATGAGTAGTTTTTAAAGGTGAAATGAGATCCAATGTAATGATATGCATTTGATAGGATAAAATGACGAGAATATCCGTTTTATGAAGAAAAAACGAACGTTAAAATGACATTTGAAAAAATACTTTACTTTTAAATATGAACCGGGTATAATCAATTCTGTTGCCGATTATTTACGACATGCGGTCGTGGTGGAATGGCAGACACGCTACCTTGAGGGGGTAGTGGGCGTATGCCCGTGGAGGTTCGAGTCCTCTCGCCCGCATCATAATGAATGATAAGAAGAAGCTTCCCATATTGGGTGGCTTCTTTTTTTTATTGTACGGATAGGCAGATCCGCAAACGAAAAAGGTCATCCGTTTGCCCAGGTTGAATTGTTGTTCTCCACGGGTTCGGATGACCTTATTATGTTATTTATTGCATTTATGCCAATGGCTTATTTAAGCAAATCCTTAATGTCCGCCTCAATCTTGTCAGGTGTTGTTTTGGGTGCATAACGTTTCAGAACACGTCCGTTCTGATCGACAAGGAATTTGGTGAAATTCCACTTAATTGCTTTGGAGCCGAGCACACCAGGAGCCTCTTTGCTGAGATGCTGGAAGAGAGGGTGCGCGCTCGAACCATTCACATCGATTTTCTCAAACATCGGGAAGCTAACACCATAGTTCATCTGGCAGAACTCAGCAATATCGTCGGAAGAGCCTTTTTCCTGTGCAAACTGATTGCTTGGAAAACCGAGAACTTCAAAAGGGGAGTCCTTAAACTTGTCTTGCAGCTCTTGCAGACCTTTGAATTGGGGTGTGAGGCCGCATTGGCTTGCTGTATTCACGATAAGCAGTACTTTGTCACGATATTCAGACATTTCAACTTCCTGACCGCGAAGGGTGTTTACTTTGTATTCATAGACTGACATGAGAATCGCCTCCTATTATGTGTTCTTCTATTACCTATTATATTGATTGCAATTAAATAATGCAAAATTAATATCGTCTTTTATGCTCATTTAGGGCATGTATTGTATAAACTGTGAATGATATTCCTCATGATTTTTGAAAAAAAGAGAATTAGAGAGATTTGAAGACTTGCATGTAGTATAAATACGATGTAAGCGTTATTATTGGCATGGAATGGTGAAAATCCGCCGATTCGGTGATCTGTGAAGACTTTACACCGATTGGGCGCGGGTGTATGATTCATATCGTAATTTCAATTTAAATTAAATTTTTTACATGAAAAACGAAACAAACGATAATATCGCTCTGATTAATCATAATAAGGAACGATGTTTTAATCGCTGAGTTTCCATTCATTTCATGGGTGGGAAACGGGGGAACCAACAGGATGCGCTGTTCACGACAGTAGGCATCCATGGGGTGAATTTTCCGGTGACAGCCGGAAATAGGGCGACTCTCGCGCCCGAATCCGTCAGCTAACCTCGTAAGCGTTAAAGGGAGAGGCAACAAGCCGTACGCTGGTTCATGGCGTTTTTCGCTATGAATTATTTAAGAAGCGTCCGGGAGGCCTTGGTCCCCCACGCTTCTTTTTTGTTGTCTTTTCACGCTAAGGGAGGAACGAATGATGGATAAAGAGATGATCTTAGTGACTGCTCCAAATGAGGCAGGCCGTAAATTTATCAAGCTGCTGATGTACAAAAAAATGCCGTTTGCCGTTCTGACCAACAGTGCAGGGGAAGAACGGAGGCTTCGGAGAATTGGAGTGGAGCATGTCATTCGCATGAATACGGCTGCAGCTCAGAAATGGTTTCTGCCGCAGGGCAGCGTCGGCAACGTTTTTATTTTTGAGAACAGTCTAAACCTGACCTGTCGGTATTTACAGATCTGTCGCTCATGGACTTCCAAGTCTCTATGTGTTATTACAGAGCAAAGCCATCCTAAAGGAATCTACCGAGGTATGGGAGCAGACCGAATTGTTTATTCTTTAAATGGTGAGGTTGGGTTCTTGCTTAATGGTTAATGCGCTCGCTTGTGATTGATCCGGTGTCAGCTGCCTGTTATAATTGTAATTATAAATAAACGGAATTCTGAGGAGACTCATGCATGATGGTGAGTCTTCTTTTTTATGATTCAGGCAATGGAAGAGATCGTTTTCCTGTGGCTCACAAGGAGGAATAGGCGTGCCGGATGTACATGGGTTAAAGTGGTTGTTCTTTGATGTAGGGGATACGCTGGTGGATGAATGGGAGCCAGTGGATGATATTATCGGGCAGTTTGTTCGCGAGGCTTGTGCGTTAGGATATTCGGTGAAAATAGAGACGGTACGAGAGCTGTTTGCTTTGTGTTACCGAAATTATGAGCAGTGGCCGATGAAAGTAGCCATTCGCACATGGATCAGTGATGCCGAACATCGGGAGCGGATTCAGGAAAGATTGAAGTTTCGCAAGGAACTTGAACGTCCCTTTGCGTCTGCCGACGTTGTTCTCCAGACCTTGTCGGAGCATTATAAGATTGGCATCATTGCCAATCAGAGTCCGGGGACAGAAGATCGGCTGGAGAGCTACGGGTTGCGCAGATATGTGGATGTGCTCGCCTGTTCGGCTGAAGAAGGAGTGTCCAAGCCTGATCCTGAGCTGTATGCTGTAGCGCTGAAACAGGCAGGATGTAAACCCGAGGAAGCGGTAATGATCGGCGACCGGATTGATAATGACATCATGCCTGCGAAGAAGCTGGGGATGCACACGATACGGATTTTACAGGGGTATGGCAGATTCCAGCCAGAGCGTGATGATGAGGAGCGTCCAGACTGGACGATTGAATCACTGGAGCAGCTTCTGCCTCTGTTGGTCATAGATCGGGATTAGGAAACTGAAAATATATAGTAGCAATTATTCTATCATGGTAAAGTTGCTGCACAGCAGTATAAAAGGCTGATCGTCTCAAGAGATACGTGACTTGAGACGATCAGCCTTTTTGAGTTATTTGCTTTGTGCTCGGGTTGCTGCTATTAGAATGTTATTAGAACAAGAGGATGGTTTGGATAATCAGGTATACATTTAGAACAACAATAACTCCAGCGATGATCCAGGAGATGATTTTGAGCCACAATTTGTTGGCAAATGCACCCATGCTTTTTTTGTCACTCGTAAACATCACCAGTGGAATGACGGCAAAAGGTAATTGCAGTGATAGCACGACTTGGCTCAGAATCAGCAGTTCCTCTGTGCCGTGTTCTCCAGCAATGGCTGTTACAATAACTGCCGGAATGATGGCAATTAGACGTGTCACGAGACGACGCAGCCATGCCGGAATGCGAATGTTCAGGAAGCCTTCCATTACAATCTGCCCGGATAGCGTACCGGTGAGAGTTGAGTTCTGACCTGAAGCGAGCAGAGCAACACCGAACAGGATGCTTGCAATGGTTGTGCCCAGCAGGGGTGTCAGCAAATGATAAGCATCTGTGATCTCAGCAACCTGGGTCATGCCTGCGCTATGAAATACAGCGGCGGACACAATCAGGATGGCTGCATTGATGAACAGGGCCAGCGTTAATGCGATAGTTGAATCCATGGTGGAATACAGAATCGCTTCTTTTTTACCTTTAGGTGTTTGTTCAATCTGACGTGTCTGCACAATGGAAGAATGCAGATAAAGATTATGTGGCATAACCGTAGCTCCGATAATCCCTATGGCGATGTAGAGCATGGCTGGATTTTGTAAAATCTCGACATTCGGTACAAAACCATGGAGTACCCCACCCATATCCGGTTTGGCAAGAAATAGGTCAATCCCGAAGCAGAGGGCGATGGTAGCCATCAGCACAATGACTAGTGATTCCAGTGCGCGGAAGCCTTTATTTTGTAACAACAGGATGATCAGTACATCGACTGCGGTAATAATGACGCCGTATAACATGGGGATGTTAAATAGCAGCTTCAGTGCGATGGCGGAACCAATCACCTCGGCAAGGTCGGTGGCTGCAATCGCAAGCTCACACAAAATCCATAACATGATGACTACAGGCATACTGAACCGTTCGCGGCAGGCTTGAGCCAGATCCCGTCCTGTAACGATCCCGAGCTTTCCAGCGAGTGACTGTAATACAACAGCCATCAGGTTCGAGATTAGAATAACGGACAATAAGGTATAACCGAACTGAGAACCACCCGCAATGTCGGTTGCCCAGTTCCCTGGGTCCATATAACCAACGGCAACGAGGTACCCTGGACCAACAAAGGCAAGGAATTTTTTCCACCAGGCGGCGTTCTGTGGCACTTTCATGGAGCTATGGGCTTCTCCCAGAGAAGGGGTCAACCCTGTAGCCGCCACTGGTTCATTTGAAGGCGCGCTGAAGGGATTCTTTTTACTCATTATATAATCACCTGTCTTTGAAGATTTGATATTCTGTAGGAAGAGGAACGGTGTCGCTCCTTGAATTAAATCTGGAAAGTGAAATTGAAATTTTTTAACCACGCTATTTGGATTTATGCAAAATGCTCATGTCTAAATGTTTATGTCGATACTTACATTGTACTCCCTCAATTATTTTTGTCTAGTGCAACTTTTGTGTAGAAGGACAAGATTAGTTCAAAGAGGGATTCGTGTCTTCGTATATTACCCAACCTTGCATAAATTACCGATATTCATTCCACATGCATGAAAACGATAAAGATGTAAAAGCTGAATAAAGAATCAAAATACGTTTCAAAATGAGCCAGAAGTTTAAATTGAATTGTAGGCAGCAAAAAACTTGAAGGTGAAGGAGAGATTCTTAATGGAAGCTTTATATACAGCAACAGCGACAGTTAAAGGTGGACGTACAGGTTCGGTGGCTTCTTCAGATGGTGTGCTCAAGCATGATCTGAAAATGCCGAAGGAACTGGGAGGCTCCGGTGGTGAAGGAACCAACCCTGAGCAGCTTTTTGCAGCAGGATATGGCGCATGTTATGAAAGTGCTCTTGCCAATGTAGCGCGCAAAGCGGGTGTGAAATTGGAAAATGTGGTCGTAACAAGCAATGTATCTATCGGTAAAGATCCTGCGGATGATGGTTTCCAACTGTCCGTACGTCTGGATGTTAGTATGCCTGGTGTGGATCATAGTCAAGCGGAAGACCTTGCTCGCAAAGCACATGATTTCTGTCCATACTCCAAAGCGACACGTGGTAATATTGATGTGGTATTAAACGTTGTGTAATGATTCGACTCCCAAAGGAATAACGGGGAACATATAGAACAGGGTATTCTCAATACCTGACGTTCAAGTACAAGGCCCTGCTGGCAATCGGCAGGGTTTTGTTATTTTTGTGTAATACAGATGCGATGCAGGAGATAGCATAACAGACAGCGTACTATTTTACATAATTACTCTTGCTTGATGTCATAGATTCGATAAAAGGGGGAACAATAATGAGTATTGAAGAGATGATCGAGCGACGATTTGTATGCACCAAGTGCAGAGGCACGGATTGCAATATCAAGGAAGTGTCCATGTCAGGGGCGGGTCTTAGCAAGATGTTTGATATTCAGCATAATCATTATCTTTTTGTGGCCTGTTCTTCTTGTGGATATGTTGAGGTGTTCGATCCGGATGTGCTGAAGGGGAAAAAACAGGGGCAGGTGGGTACCATTCTGGATATTCTGTTTGGTGGGTAGATGCGCCCGAGTTGACATCGAACTAAAATTTCTTTAATATGACTTAGTACTGAGAAGTGTCATTGCATGAACCAAATTTGAATTAACAGGTGATATCCATGTCTTATAAACCGCGTATTGCAAATGTAGAATTAGCCAGTGGTAACGAGAAAGACGAATTGTATGAGTTTAAAATGAAATTGGTAGACGGTACACAGTGCCGTGTATTCTACACCCATTCTCCAGAATGGAAAATGACCCATATCAGCCGTTTGCAGAAAACGCCTTGTCCCGTATGTCGCAAAGATTTCATTTGCAAATGTATGGATCGGTGGGCAAGTGACCTGCATCAACAAATGATCGATGACCAGTGGATGGAAAAGGCAATTGCAAAGTAATTGCCAGGCAGATACGAGCGTAGGCACAGAGCCTGCGCTCTTTTTCTATTCTCTTTTACCATACCAATAAATCGGGAAATAACGAACGAGATCGCTCTAAATGGGTAAGTTACTCTAATAGCAACTAAGGAGGTCTCCACATGACGGTAAATCAAAAGGACGTGCATCAGGGACACCCGATCGTACTTGTGGACGGAGTCTGCCACTTCTGCCAAGGTCTAACCAAGTGGATTATTAAGCGTGACCCGGAAGGGATATACCATTTTGCTTCGCTGCAATCGGATGTAGCCAAGGCGTTATTGGAGAAGGGCAATCTTTCAACAGATCGCATGGATACCTTCGTATTGATTGAAGATGGCAAATATTATACTCGCTCAACCGCAGCGTTGCGATTGGCCAAAGGACTAAAGTTTCCTTTTCCATTATTATATATATTCATTATTGTACCGAAATTCATTCGTAATGCGTTCTATAACATGGTGGCACGCAACCGTTATCGCTGGTTTGGCAAGGATGAAGCATGCATGCTTCCTACACCTGAGATTAAGGATCGTTTTTTGTGAAAAAGCCTCGTGCAACATATTGTATCAAAAAATGGATGTTTAATAACGGAAATAATTGGGTAATGACTACAGATCATATCTATTTTGGGAGGAAAACAACTTGAAGAAGTGGACTACATTAATTATCGGGGCATTATTAGCAGTAAGCTTGGCAGCATGCGGAAACGACACAGACAACACGGCTACGCCGCCAGCTGGTAACGAAACGTCTAACGAGGGCACTACACCTGCGAAGCAGGAGACAAAGATCCCTACCCTGGATGAGTTGATAACCAAAACAAATGCAGCTACTAAAGAAATGAAAAGTTTCACTACCGAAGCGAAGATTGACCAGAACTTGAAAATGGAGGCTGGTGAACAGTCACAGGATCAACAGGTTAAAACATCGCTCAAGATGGATATCATCAAAGATCCGATGATGATCTACCAAGAGATGAAAATGGAAATGTCTGGGCAGGAAGCACAGAATGTGAAGCAATACATCACTTCAGATACGATCTATTCACAAGTGGGAGACCAATGGGTTAAAATTCCTGAAGCTCAAACCAAAGAATTGGTGGAGCAGATGAAAGCAAGCATGAATCCAGAAGGTGAATTGGATCAGTTCAAAAAGATTGAGGAAGACACCGAAGTTACAGAAGATGGCGACAATTATGTCATTAACGCTAACGTATCCGGTGACAACGTGAAGGAACTGGCCAAAGCCGTGATGGAGCAAAACGGATCGAATGCCCAGACCCAAGCGATGCTTGAACAAATGAACATTACAAGCATGAAGATGAAATATATGATTAACAAGGAAACCTATCTGCCTGCAGGTACGGATGTAAACATGGTCATGGATATGGAACAGGAGGGACAGAAAATTACGATGGACATGAAAATGACCAGCACCTTCTCCAACCATGACAAAGTGGCCGAGATCAAGGTTCCACAAGAAGCCTTGGACAGCGCAAAATAATGAAGTGGCTATGCCAAATTTCATAATGAGCACAATCTAACGTGGAATCATTGCAACTTTTAAATACTGTTGCATGGGCACCCTTGAACTAAAATTTGTGTGAGCCGGCAGGCTTACCGGATTTTAATCAGGGGTGCTTTTCTCTTTTTTTGCTTCGAGTATGGTTAGGGTTTAGGCTGTTGTAGTATAGTCGGGTAAGCGATTCATTGTACACTTGTTAGCTGGAAGTTCTTTCTGAAAGGGGGTTGAAGAGATGATTAAGTATGCTCATATACATCATGTGAGTCTGGCTGTGCGTGATCTGGAAGTAGCGAAGGCGTTTTATTCCGGTTTGCTGCGTATGCAGGAGATCGAGCGTCCTCCTTTCCGTTCTACAGGTATATGGTATGCGATTGGCAGTCAGCAGCTTCATCTGCTGCAGCATCCGCAGGGTCACACACTGCGCGAGGCAGGGATCGATACAACGGATGGACATTTTGCGATTTGGGTGACCAGTTATAAAGAAACCATAGCCTGGCTGGAGCAACAGGGAATCGAGTATGAAGCAAGGCCAGATAGCGTTGCCGGGTTTTCACAGATTTTTGTGCTTGATCCGGATCGCAATATTATTGAGTTTGATGCGCCTTATCATTCTTGAGTGCTCCAAGTGCTTTCATAAAAGGCGTTTTCGGGATTGTTGGCAAATCCTCGTTTGAAAAAATCCCTTGCTACCCCAAAAATTGTATGCTATATTATCCATACATTCATAGCACGTGACGGAAGCACCGTCCATATACTGCATATTTTGCGGTTATTGGACGGTGCTTTTTTGTGCTTTTTTTGCAGGGGAGGGAAGAGGAATTGAGTGTTCTGAAGGCAGTGCTCGCTTCAAAAGACAGAGAGTACATCAGTGCTTGGCTTGATTTTGTACAGGGGAATTCGCTCGGGACCAGTATACGTTTCGCCGCCTTTTCACAATGGGAACCATTCAGGGATCATATGAACGAACAGGAAGGGAAGGAACTGCCTGATCTGGTCATTGCGGAACAGGAGTTTCTAAACCATTGGCTCAGTAACGGTGGTGAGGAATCGGGTATCCCGTGGCTGATGCTTAGTGAAGGAATGGATGAGGTACAAGAGGATAAACAGCTAATGAAGTATCAACCCTTACCTTCATTGTTGGATGCTGTTCTAAATGCTTGTCAGCAACCTCGACGGAAGAAGGCCCATCGTCCAGGACAGGGGACCCTTTCCATTGGTGTCGTATCCGCTTCGGGTGGAAGTGGCAAGACCGCTGTGGCGATGCATATGGCGAAGCAGTTGGGGCTTGCAGGTTATGCTGTTCTTTATCTCAATCTGGAGACGCTGGATAGTACGCTGCCTTTTCTGGAGAAGGGATTGTCTCGAAGTGCACAGCGCATTCCGGATGCGGAAACGGGACTGTCACGTCTGCTTTATGACTTGAAGGTGGGTAGGAAGGAATCAAGCAAGCAAGGGCAAGTTCAGTCTTCGTCCAAGGGTGTTGACGGATATGTACTTCGTCAGGAAGCATTGAAATCGGATGTGTTCTGGCCGTTATCGAATCGCAAGGAATTGCTGCAAATGTCTCGTGAGGATACGTCCGGTCTGCTCCAATATTTGATCGATTGTGGGCAGTATGATGTGATCATCCTTGATGGAGATTCAGCTTGGGATGGACGGAGTGAAGGGGTTCTGAATGCGGCGGATACATTGGTCTGGCTGGTGGAAGATGATATTTCTGCCATGCACAGGTTGGGTCAATGGATGCAGCATACCGAGCGTACAAGGCCGGAACTGTATGAAAGTGTGTTGAACCGGGCCTGCTTTGTCGTCAATAAATATCGGGATAGTATTGTTAATGCCCTGCCACGCCCCGAGCTTCATCTGGATGCCGTTTTGCCATATATCCCTTCCTGGAAGCAGCTTAGTCAGGAGGAAGTGATGCTCAGTTCACCGATCTTTCAGCGTGAAGTGAAGAGAATCTGCGCCATGCTTGTACAGGACGGGGAAGAAGAGTTGAAGCAGACAGGACGAATCCAGCAGGATGATAGGTGGGCGTTATGATTGATTCATCCAAAGTGGCGATGGAACGTGAAGAACAATTCCAGTTCATGCGCAGGGAAGTCAGGGCTGGTCTGGATTTAACGTCCTCTGCCGGGGACGATGAACTATGGCAGGGAATTGAACGCAAGGTGCTTTCTGATCCAAACCTGGATGATCTGACCTCCGGGGAGCGGCATACGTTGGTGCAACGGTTATTTGACTCCTTTCGGGGGTTGGATATCCTGCAGCCGCTGGTAGATCATCCCGATATCACAGAGATTATGATCAATAGCCACCGGGAGATCTTTGTAGAGCAAGAGGGTGAAGTCAGCCAGATCACGCTTGAGTTTGAGTCCAGAGAACGGCTTGAAGATATAATCCAGATGATTGTGTCCGGGGTGAACCGGATCGTGAATGAGTCTTCTCCGATTGTAGATGCGCGGTTGAAAGACGGTTCACGGGTCAATATCGTGTTGCCACCGATTGCATTGAAAGGTCCCACCATGACGATTCGTAAATTTCCGAGTGAACCGATGAAGATGTCCGATCTGATTGACAAGGGGGCGCTGCATGAGGAAGCAGCAGAGCTGCTGCAGCAATTGGTGCGGAGCAAATACAATATTTTTATCGGAGGTGGGACCGGGTCGGGAAAAACAACTTTTCTCAATGCGCTATCTCAATTTATCCCCGCCGATGAACGGATTATCACGATTGAGGACTCTGCTGAATTGCAGATTGTCACTGTACCGAACCTGGTATCGCTGGAGACACGGAATGCCAATACCGAGGGTAAGGGGCAGATATCGATTCGGGATCTGATCAAATCATCCTTACGGATGCGTCCGAACCGAATTGTGATTGGTGAGGTGCGAGGTGCGGAAGCACTGGATATGTTACAGGCCATGAACACTGGACATGATGGAAGCTTATCCACGGGGCATGCGAATACGATCTCGGACATGATCAGCAGATTGGAAACGATGGTGCTTAGCGGTGCGGATCTTCCCATTGCGGTGGTCAGGCAGCAGATCAGCTCGGCAATTGATATCTTTGTGCATCTCTCCAGGCTGCGGGATCGTTCACGACGGGTGACAGAGATTAGCGAAGTGATTGGTATGCAGAACGGGGAAGTTCAACTAAATCCATTGTTTCGTTTTCAGGAACGGGAAGAACGGGACGGTAAGATCATTGGCGGGTTAGTGCAAGTAGGGACGCTGAGCCAAGTGGACAAAATTCAGATGGCCGGGCTGGGAGAATGGCTGAATGAGTACATAGAACGAAATAACATTGAATTAGATACATCGGATAACAACGATAATTGAAGTCATCGGATAACAATCCGTATTAAATTCTTTGGAGGGTGAGGTGATTGATATTGGGCGAAGCAAGACAGGCGTTGACGGATTATACCGTATATACGCTATCCCGGAGGCAACGGATGGTCTGTATGCTGTTCAGTGGTCTGCTGTTTTTCGGCATCGGTATTTTGTTTTATCATCACTGGTTGGCTGGCGTGATTCTGGCTGTGGGGTGTATATGGGTACCCAAACACTGGACCAAGGTGTTGCTTGAACGTAGAAGGATGACGCTCAGTTTGCATTTTAAACAGGCGTTATATGCATTGTCTTCCGCACTGGCGGCGGGTAAATCGGTGGAAAATGGGTTCAAGGAATCTGTGGAAGATTTGCGGATGTTGAATCCAGAATCGGATACCGACCTGATTCGTGAGTTCACGATACTGCGGACACGGATGGAGTATGGACAGCCGATTGAGGAGGCGCTGCAAGATTTCTCGGATCGGGCAGATATCGAGGATATCACGAATTTTGCCGACGTATTTATCACTTGTAAGCGAACCGGTGGGGATCTGGTTGAGGTTGTGCGGCGTACCTCTGCGGTCATTGGAGAGAAGCTGGACATACAACAGGACATTATGGTCTCTGTATCACAAAAAAAGTTTGAGTCCAAGGTGATGTTTGCCGCTCCGTTTATTTTTCTGATATTTCTCAACTTTACGGCCAAGGATTTTATGGAGCCATTATACAGCGGGGTGGGTTATCTGATCTCCAGCGGGGCACTGGCCTTGCTTGCCTGCTGTTATCTGTGGATTACACGCATTATGGATATCAAAGTATAAGGAGCTGACACGATGCTGCTTCCCGTTATATTCGGAGGGATGCTCGGAGCGGGGTGGCTGGTGCTGGATCGGACCCGTGGGCAGGCTTACCGGCATTTGCGCAAACTGGATATGGAAGGATTACGTCTGAACAAACTGCATGGCCCTTTTCTGTTCTTGCTGGACAAGTTCGAGGTGGGCCGCAGATTGCCTGTACTGATGTTCAGGATGCAGCACGCCATTCAGAAAATGTATGGCATACAGCACAGTGGAGAGAAAACCATGCTCTATAGTGCTGAGATGTTAACCTATGCGTGGCTGATGTTACTCGTAGGATGTCTATTGTCACTTGTTGGGGATATGGGACTTGGAGGTATGGTGGGTGGAATCGCATTGGGGATAGCGTTACCTTTTGCGCTGTACAAAGATCTCAATACCAAGGTGCAGCGAAGAGATCAGGATATTCTTATGGAGCTTCCCGAGCTATTGAACCGAATTGTCTTGTTGGTGGGTGCAGGGGAGACCGTGCAACGCGCTATCGTTCACTGTGTAGCAAGTCAGGGAGAACGGGATCACCCACTATACAACGAGCTGAGAAAAACGGTGGGGGATTGGAATAACGGGTATTCGTTTCAACAATCGTTTGAACAGTTCAGCCGACGTTGTGGGGTGCAGGAAGTGACCATTTTTACAACAACGGTGCTGCTGAATTTCCGGCGTGGGGGAGGTGACTTTGTATTGGCGCTGCGGGATCTGTCGCATGTGTTGTGGGAGAAACGCAAGGCTGTCAGTCGGGCTAAGGGAGAACAGGCTTCTTCCAAACTGGTGTTTCCGATGGTACTGATCTTTTTTACGATCGTGGTAATGATCGGGGCACCTGCTTTTATGATGATGAATATGTAGGAGGAATTGGGATGATGGAAGTGTTGAAAAACAAGGTAAACGCTTTTTGCAAGGAAGAAGACGGGCTCGGTACGTTGGAGCTGATTCTGATTATCGGCGTTATTATCATTATTGCATTGATATTCAAGGATCAAATAACGAAATTAATTACGAGTCTTCTTGGTAAAGTGGACACCAAAAGTAATGAATTTTTCCCGGGTTAACAGGCTGAAGAAGGAAGAAGGGAGCTTCACCATTGAAGCTTCCCTGGTCTTCCCTATTGTGTTGTTTATTCTCGTGCTGCTACTTTTTTTCTCGATGTACATGTATCAAAAGACGTTTTTGAACCAGCATGCGTACGCTGCTTCTGAACGCGCCGCCTACAGCTGGGACAATAGCCAAAAGCAGGCGATGACCGGTGAAGTTGTAGCTGGGCAATATGACAATCTGTATTGGAGGCTCACGGACGATCGTTTGCTCGGGACACTGTTTGGTTGGGCGGGAGCGGACAAGCAGGTAATCGTCTCTATACCTGGTGGTGAAGGAGGAAGTCTCTCCGAAAAGAAATTATCGCAAGCGGTTCAACATATGCCCTCAGCAATGAAAGGAACGATTGAATATCAGAACTCGCTGATTCAACGAAAAGTAACGACCAAGCTGGAACAGGTTATTTCTTTACCGCTGCCATCTTTTTTATTTGATTCGGGTAACCGTGTTCTGACGCAAGGTTCGTCTGCAGTTGTTGAACCGGTAGAATTCATTCGAACGGTGGATTTGGTCCGTTATTATGCCGCCAAGTTTAAAGGCAAAGGCGGAGCAGCCGCCAGTAGCGCTGCGGAAGCGGGACAGGTTGTGCAGCATTTTGGCAAAAGCAAAAAGTGAGAGAAGGAGGAGGGCGGAGCTGTTTAGAAAAAAAGACGGTGAATCGGGGGCCGTAACCCTCTTTTTTATATTAATTCTGGCTGGGGTCTATATGTTTGTGGCCATATTTATTGATTATGCACGCATAGCAGCATTCAAGGTACAGGCGGAAAGAATGACACATGCTGCGATGAGATCCGTAATGTCGGCATACGACCCAGCACTGCGGGAGTACGGTCTGTTCGGCTATGGGGACAGCAGCGGAGAGGCCATTATGGCCAAGGTCCTGAATGATAGTGTAAAGCCCTCAGCGGTCAAAGATGGATTTCCGATTTTGGATATCCAGTGGGATACCACTTCATTGAGTATGGAACGGGAACTGGGCAGATACGATATGTTTAATCGTCAGATTCAGGAGGATATGAAATATCGGGCACCGGTCGATTTTACCCTTGAAGTGGTCAATCGCTTTAAACCGATGTCGGAGGACATGAAAGAAGCCGCGCATACTGTGGATTTGCTCAAAAAATTACAAAAGCTTTATGACAAACGTGAGGAATTGCTAGATGAAGCGCTTGACAATCAGACAGAATCAGCGAAAAAGCTGAAGGATCTGCCCGCTCTCATTATGGACCCGCCTTCAACTGCCATTTATGATGAGATGCTCGAAGAGACGCCAGAGACGGCAGCTGAGGTAGCGGCGCGTTATACCGATTATCTGAGCAAAAAACAAGCGGATGAGGGCCTGCCATTTACCCAGCAACAATATATATTGGAGTTGGCTCGTTATCGGACAGGCGTTGGAAATGTGACAACAGGCATAAGTATGCTCATGCAACCTGCCTTACAAGCTCACCAGACGAAATTGGAGGAAGCACAGGCCAAGATCGAAGAAGCACGCAAGATCAATGAGGAAATGAAGCGTGTGATCGCTGAGGGGGAGAATCGTTCACAGAATGCGAGCTATGAAAAAGTAGGTAACTCAACGCTGCCTGGAACGAGTCCTCTGGCTTCAGGATCGGGCAGTGAGGCCAAAAGTACACGCTCCCTTGCCTCGGAACTGGTAAGAGCGGACACATTGTATGACCAGTTGAATGAACGAGTTCGTTCACAGACTTCAGATTTCACCAATGTCAGAAACGACAGTATGGATTTGAACACGCAGCTTCGCAATGTTACAGGCATGAGTGGTGTTCCGATTAAGCCAGCAGTTAGAAAGGCCAGTCAGGTCACGGAACGATACATGGATACTTACGTGCGAAACGGTCCTTCCAATGTCATTCTTCAGAGTAAACAACAGTTGGAGAGTGGTCGCGGATCAGACGCCCAGCGCAAAGCGAATGACAAAGAGTCCAAAGGGAAATTGAAGGATGTCAAACGCATATTATCGCAGATTGAAAAAGGAAGCTCTGGATCAAAGGCAGCTTTCAAGCAACTGGAGGAGTATTACAACGCTAATATAGCCTTTAACGAGGCGAGTCGTGAGGAAGCCAAAAAAGCAGAAATTGCTGGTGATCCGTATGACTCGAGTGGTGATGCCATGAACGGAATGGACAGTTTGTTTGGCGGAATGTCTGGTCTGCTGGATAGCCTTGGTGATGAATTATTCCAAAATGAGTATGCTCTTGCTTATTTTAATTCGATGGATTTTGGACAATTGCTGAGTTGGACTGAAGGTGGCGGAGATGCAAGTGAAGTCTTCAAACTGGAGAACCAGGAACTGGAGTACATCGTATATGGTTTCCATAATCCTTCTGGCAACATAGCCGCTGCCTATGCAGAAATCTTCGGTATGCGCTTGGCTATTAGAACCTCAGAGGGGTTAATTGAGAACAGCAAATTGGGTAATCCTCTTCTGGTATTATCTGCGGCGATCTTATATGGAATCACAAACGCGATAGCCGATATGGTGAAATTGGCAAAAGAGGGCAGTGTCGAGTTGTCCAAGTATATCAAAGTCAAACTTACGTACAGGGACCATCTCCGATTGTTCCTATTGATGCATAGCAACAATGAACGAAAAATGTCCAGAATGTTGGCTCTGATCCGATTGAATACCGGCGTGAATCCGGATGAGAAACAGACATATGCTTCGGGAAATATGCGCAGCAGTATCAAGCTTTGGTTTTTGCCAGGAGTCACAAGAACTATAGGTGCTGTTATGGGTAGTGCGGACCAGGTAGAAGAAGGACGATTTTTCATTGATCGGAAGACTGATTATTCCTATTGAATAAGTCGAGCGGTTTCGGTGGAGGGACTATGAATAAGCAACATCAGCAGGGAAAAATATGGGCACGTGTATTGAATCTGCTAAAACGAGTACGCAGACTGGAAAGAATGAAATCTTTAACTGAGCAGATTCGTTCTCCCCAAAAGGTGCTTTTTTCAAAAAAAGAACAGGGCAGCATCGTTTTGGAAGCCTCACTGGTTCTGCCTGTCTTTCTGTTTTTCGTCATGTTTCTCATCTACATTGTGCAGATGACTCTGGTCTCAACAGCGTTGCAGAGCACGGCAGGAGAGGCAGTTAAGCAGTTATCCACTCAAATATATCCTGTTTCTCTTGTATTCACGCCATCGGATTCAGCTGGCGGTGGAGGCTCAGAAGGTGGATGGAAAATACCGGAGTTATCCCTAACGGAATGGGCCGAAGAGTATGCCTCTTCACTACCCGAGCCATTAAGTGATTGGGTTCGTACAGCAGCGGCCAGAGGTGAGCAACCGTTACAGGAGATTAAGACATCCGTCATTGAAACCGTGCTTGATCCCGCAGTAAAACCCTTGCTTAAACCTTTCATAGAGACGACTCTGCTGGATGTTGAGCGTGTACATGTTAATGGTATTTCTGTACCTGATCTCAAAAATAAAACGAATCCTTATTTCAGGCTTGAATTGAGTTATGAATTGCCGATTAAAGTACCCTTTCTCAGCAAACCTTTACGTATTCAAGCTGCAGCAGCAGAAAGAGTGTGGATCGGTGATACAGGAGAGGGCTCAAGTAGTAGTGGTGGAGACGCCGATTCTGCAGGTGCAGCAATTGTGTTGTCCAAGCCAGAACCAGCATACATAGGCAACCATGCAACAATTAAGGTTAAGGTAGAGCCTGGAGCTACGGCTAATTTAACGATTTTTTACAAGTCAGGCGAAAGCTCGGCCAAGCACATCGGCTGGGCCACCGCGGATGAGAATGGTGTGATTGAGTGGAACTGGTTTGTCGGTACACGCACAACGGAGGGCACATGGACGTTTGTAGTGGAGACAGCAGATGGTGTCAAAACGGAAACCGAGTTTAATGTGGCTTCCAGAACATAATGAAGGAGGTGATGGAAATGGAGTGGTTTTACATTGCATGTAGCATGTACGTCATTGCAGCTTTTATCACAGATGTTCGTTCGATGAAAATTCCAAATCGGCTGACTTTACCAGTGACCGTCTCGGGAATACTGGCCCATATCATCTGGAGAGGTTGGGAGGGGTTCTTGTTCTCGGCAGCCGGGTTTGCAGCTTGTTTCAGTGTATTGTTCCTAATGTATGTAATCGGGGCGGTAGGTGCGGGAGATGTTAAATTGTTTGGTGGCATTGGGGCTTGGACGGGGTTAGCCTTTGGTATTCACGTTATGATCTACTCTGTTTTGTATGCCGGGGCAATTGGACTGGTTATTCTGTTGTTCCGTAAGGACTCAGCTAATCGAATTCGCGGCATGGCAGGAAATCTTGCGGGGTTCTTTATGCTGGGCTCGCTCAAACTGGTCAGCAAGGAAAAGACACTAAAGTTTCCATTTATGCTAGCCGTATTGCCCGGGTTCATCAGCGCCTATATCTACATGAGTTAATACAAAATATCAGTTATTAACGGAAAGAGAGGATTGGCATGTATGGATTAACGAGAGATTTTATTCGAAACGGTGGAGCGTTTATGGTTTTGGAGAAACCGGAAGGATTACGGATGGACGAACTGAGTCGTGTACAGATGGGGATGTTGTCTTCTAATGAAATTCCTCGACTTCTACCAGTCCATATTCGGGAATTGGATCGGAATGTAACTTTGCAGTATGACATTTCAGGGTACAAAATGTTATCCCAGTTGTTGAAATCTGGGAAAATCCAGTTGCGTGTATTATACGGCCTGTTGTTTCAGCTGGCAGATACTTTCACGGAATGCCGACAATATATGTTGGACCCACGGAAGTTAATGATTCAGGAAGAGTACATATTTATCCATGGTTCACTAGAACAGGGAGAACTCGGAATGGTATATGTACCGATTATCGATTCGGTAGAGGTTGATCCAACTCCTCAGCAATTCCGCGAACTGGTTATCAGGCTCATGGCCCATGCACAGGAACTTCAGGGAGAAGGGATTCAGCGTGTCCTGCAGTTATGTGATAGTGAGTATTGGGATACCAGACAACTTCGTGAACTCTTGCTAGGGTTATACGCTGACGAGCAGAGTGGCTCAGGGAGTGCAGCATTTCTGTCTTCACGAACGTTTGAATCAACTGACGGTATGTTGGGTACTACTCCACATTCCGCAGATCATACCAGTGCGCAGCCTTTTATTAGATCGGGACAATACCACTACAGTGAGTCGAATCAGAATGGTGCTCAGCAGCAGTTGAAGTCAGATCACCAACTGAAGATACCCCCTGCCAAGCAAGAGGAAGCAATGAACAAATCTTTATCAGGCTTTTCAGGCAAAGGCTCACAGAGAGAGTCCTCATTACAGCCCCGAGATCGTTCTGTTCCGGGACATCCTCAAACGTTGGATTCATTTCAGAGTGATGTTATGGAAGTAGAGGAGAAACCGGGATCTTCCAAAGTGACTTATATTATTCTGGGATGTATGGTGGCAATGGCATTAGTATGGAGATTCATATATATGAAACAACCGGGTCAGACACAGATGATCCTCTCTTCCGTTTTGAGTCTTGCATTGCTTGGGGTAGCTGTTTGGGTATGGGTAAGCAAAGGTAAACTGAGTCATTCGAAGTTTAATTCGCAAGGTATAGATGGGGCGAATAAAGGTTTTTTGGGATTGGGCAAAAGTAGAGACAAACAGAAGGAGAATAAGGAAGAGATGTTTCAGGAGAGCTGGCGTTGGAATGCGTCTGAAATGTCGGCAGAAAGTGACTCTTATGCGCAGGGTTACACCAGTCAGCAGAGCTCTGCTGATATGCAAAGTGCTCAATCAGAGATGAGGCATTCTTTTGAATCCAGATCAGCTGGAGAGGAAAGTTCTCGCTTTCAAAATCTACATATACCATCCGAAGTATCTGAAGCACCGTTTGTCCAGCATTCAGCTGAAGCTGGGGCTGTAACATCGGAGTTAGCCCGTCCTGATGTGGCTGCAGATGCGACAGTAAACTTGCAAGGCCTTGCTGGAGGCGGCGTAACAGGAGTGGGCCCGGTGGTACCGTCATTTTATCTGGAACGAAGATCGGCAACCAGTGACACACATGAGCGAATGGATGTACGCGGGGCATCATTTGTGATTGGCAGATCGGCAGACATGGTTCAGTGGGTGGATACAGCTACCGGTGTGTCCCGTGCTCATGTGGAATTGAGCCGGAACAAATCGGGCTATGTGATTAAGGATTTGGGTTCCGTCAACGGAACTATTCTTCAAGGTAATGTTCTTGCTCCGTACAAGGAATATCCGCTGGAAGATGGATATACATTCTCTCTTGCGGAGTCTGTCTACACGTATCGATCAGTCGGATAGACCGCGGTGCTTCAGATCTTCAAGGGCCTGGGTTAATGTAGGAAAGGTGAACTGGAAGCCGTGATCCAACGATTTCTGCGGGATAACTCGCTGTCCTTGAAGCAGCACTACGGAGAGCTCTCCGACCAGTGTTTTGATCAGAATACCGGGTACGGGAAACCAGTGTGGACGATGATATACTTTACCTACCGTGCGCCCGAATTCATCGTTGGTAACCGGGTTGGGAGAGGAGGCATTCACCGGACCGAAAATTTCTTTATTTTGAATCGTGAAATCAATTAGTCGAACGATATCCATGATGTGAATCCAGCTGGTCCACTGTTTTCCACTCCCAATTTTGCCGCCGACACCTAGCATATAAGGAAGTTTCATCAATGGAAAGGCACCTTTTTTATGGCCGAGTACCAAGCTAACCCGGATTTTCACAAGTCTCACATTCTGGATCGCATCTGCAGCAACTTCCCATTGCTCAGAGACGCGTGAGGGGAAATTTATGGATTTTTGCGGACTGCTCTCATCGAAGGTTTCGGTAGGGGAGGTGCCATAGATTGCCATGGCAGAAGCCTGAACGACAACTTCGGGTTTGTGCTCCAGTGATTCCACCAATCGCGCTACCCGGGCGACAGTCATTACTCTGGATTCAACAATCTTCAGCTTCGCTTTGGTTGTCCATCGTTGATTCAACGTTTCTCCGGCAAGGTTAACGAGAGCATCCACGCCTTCTAGCAAGTGAGGTTGCTCTTCAACTTGTTCCCACGATATATATGTAAGATTCTTACTTGGATTATGCAAGTCAGGCAGTTTGCGTGTAATGACTTTCACATGGTGTCCGGCTTGCAGCCAGTAATCCACAAGTGCTCCTCCCACAAACCCGGTACCTCCACAAATGACAATTTTCATATCAAACATCCTCTCTGTAATTTTCACTGCGCTGACATATATCCGCGAATCAACAAACAGCCCCGGACGGTAAGCAGTGCCTGTTGGGAACGACTTACCTGACGGAGCATATATGTGAGCAATTTGCGCATAAATCCAAAGAGCGTCTTTCAATCAACAAGTCTGAAGCGAATGATGCAAAATCGAAATGCTGATGTATCTAATTAACCAAATCCATATACGGCTTAACTCATCTTTTTATTTTATTTAATCAAGTGTTGATAAGGGGAATAATCGATTTTGTTTTTCTCCAGAAATTTCACCAAAAACTTATTATCCCGCTTCGGTGTGGCTATAATGTATCCTTTGATGCAATGATCTCTCGATACTTCCGTTGCGTTGTCTTCGACTGCAATTTTACCGATCTCTGCAGCAATGGAATGTTTGGCGATGTCACGAAACGGCCCAGGTACAGGCTCCACAAGTTGATCCAAAAAAGCTTTGGCTTCATCTGTCCATAAGTGACGGCTGGCTTCAACCCAATAATTTTGCCAATCGAGTTTGGACTTTCCGTCTGCTTTGGGTAGCACTTTCAAAAACTTGCGCATCATAAAAAATCCACCGATACACATGCTGCCCAGCAATAAAAAAGTCCAGAATGCAATCGTATTCATAAACCAATTGCTTGGGGAACTGCTGGTCAGTATCCTAGCGTAGGAGTCGAAAATCATTGCGGAGTCACCTCGGTTCATTGATTTTCACGGAAAGACGGATTCCGCCCACCCATGTTCCACATTTTAACTGTCAAAAATAGCCTCTAACCCGAATTATAGCGCATTTCTAGATTTATTTCGATAATCGCGTTAGAATAAGGGATAATTCAGAAAAAGGGGGATCAATGATGCTGAAAATCGGCTCCCACGTGTCCTTTTCGGACAAGGGATTATTGAGTGCAACGAAGGAAGCGTCCTCGTACGGTTCCAGTTCGTTTATGATATATACGGGTGCACCACAGAATACGCGTCGCAAGCCAATTGAGTCCATGTATATTGAGGAAGGCAAGCTTGCCATGCAAGAGAATGGTATGGAAGATATCGTTGTCCATGCACCATATATTATTAATCTTGGCTCTTACAAAGATAACACGTACAGACTGGCTGTAGATTTCCTTCAGGAAGAGATTCGCCGTACACATGCCATTGGTGTCAAAAACATTGTATTGCATCCCGGTGCTTTTACAGACAAGGATGCCCACTATGGGATCGGACGGATCGCAGAAGGGTTGAATGAAGTGCTGGAGGGTGTGAAAGAGACGGATGTTAACATCGCTCTGGAAACCATGGCTGGTAAAGGAACGGAGATGGGGCGCAGTTTCGAAGAAATCGCCCAGATTATCGAGAAAGTGACGTATAACGAACGCCTCACCGTATGCATGGATACATGCCATATTCATGATGCCGGCTACGATATCGTTAATGATTTGGACGGTGTACTGGAACAATTCGACCGGACGGTAGGACTTGACCGCATTGCCGTCATGCATATTAATGATAGTAAGAATGCCGTGGGAGCGCACAAGGACCGTCATACACCGATTGGCTCTGGCTGGATCGGATTTGAGGCGATTAACCGCATTGTGAACCATGAGAAGCTTCAAGGACGTCCATTCATCCTGGAGACACCTTGGATTGGCAAAGAGGCCAAGACACAGCGTCCAATGTATGAGGTGGAGATTGCATTGCTTCGTGGGGATGTTGCCGGTCGATTCGGTCCGGAATTCCTGACGGAAGTGGAACAGCTGCATCACTTTTTCAAAGGTAAAGAGATTGAGTCCCGTTCGTATGTTCTGGATGTGTGGACGTTGCTCAAAAATGATGCCAAAGCCAAAAAGGCAGATCCGCGCGAACCATTGGAGCGTCTGTATGACATGGTGGCTGAAGCCGCACTGTTCCCACATTTGAATGAAGAACAACTGAATCATCGCTTGATTGCCTGGCTTGCGGGTTAACCCCCGCAGGTCATGGCCTAATTGAAGGAGGAAGAATAACCCGATGGAGATCCACGCTAAACAAGTACGCCCTGATTCTAAAAACCGCGCCGATCGGGCGCGCATGCTCATTTCCTGTCCGGATGGTCCAGGAATTGTTGCTGCCGTATCTCATTTCCTGCACCAGCATGGTGCAAACATTGTGCAGTCCGACCAGTACACGATGGACCCTGCTGGCGGCATGTTCTTTATGCGAATTGAGTTCGATCTTCCACAGTTGTTGATCAATCTGCCGAAACTTGAAGCCGATTTTGCAGAAGTGGCAAGTCGTTTCCAAATGGAATGGACGCTTTCTGCGGTCAGCCGCAAGAAGAAACTGGCCATCTTTGTATCCAAAGAGGATCACTGTCTGGTTGAATTGTTGTGGCAATGGCAGGCTGGTGACCTGGATGCTGAAATTTCTCTTGTAGTCAGCAACCACCTGGATATGAAGGATTATGTAGAATCATTTGGTATTCCATATCATCATATTCCGGTTACAGCAGATACAAAGAAAGAAGCGGAACAACGTCAGCTGGACGTGATAGGCGATGATATTGACGTTATTATCCTTGCGCGTTATATGCAGATCATCTCTCCGATGTTCATTGAACATTATCGCAATCGGATCATCAACATCCATCACTCGTTCCTGCCAGCCTTCGTAGGCGGCAAACCGTATGCTCAAGCGTACAACCGTGGTGTCAAAATTATTGGCGCGACAGCGCACTATGTTACAGAAGAACTGGATGGCGGACCGATTATTGAACAGGATGTGCAGCGTGTAAGCCATGGGGATGACGTAACCGAGCTGAAACGGATTGGACGTACCATTGAGCGTGTTGTGCTCGCACGTGCCGTGAAATGGCATGTTGAAGACCGTGTTCTTGTTCATGAAAATAAAACGGTTGTATTTTAAGCTTATGCTTTAATACTGTGCAAGGTTGATTCGGAACCACATAATAGATCAACAAAAAAAGGCGACCCCATTCGTTTACGAAACGGGAGTCGCTTTTTTTGCGTTCATATACTTACCGCACAAGCCAAGAACAATACCGAATATAAGATGTCCGACTACCCAGTAGAGAATGGCTGTCACATCGTACAAGTCTGGCACACGTGAAGACAATTGAGAAAGTGGGATGTAGAGCAGGGATGAGACGGCACCGAGCAAGACTCCTTTGAACATGGGGCGGCCTGAATGCCGGACCCACCACATATAGAAGATGCCGATGACAACGGACACGAGTAGATGCAAAGTAAACTCAATGAATTCGGGTAAGGTTGGCGGGAGCCCAGGCACAAAATCGATATTTAGAAGCAGGGTATATACTTTTTCACCGCTGTATTCCTGAATCATTTTGAGGAAAAATCCTAGGACAATTCCGGAGAGAATACCCGTTAAAATGCCCGATATCCAGGGTAATGATGTGTTTGACGATCTGGATGGGTGTACAACAGGGTCTGACATGATTGCGACCTCCTATGATTGACGCACTTACTTTGAAAAGTAAACTACAGCCCGGCTTTCGAATCCATATTCAGGATATACTGTGTAGAATGAGCTTTAATTCTAAAAAGTGCATGGTTTTTGTGTTAAAGGTTATACTTCATGCGATGGATTTGCAAGGCTCGTTAACTATGCCCATATGCTCAAGTGCCTTGTATAGTGCGATTTTTGCTTCATAGGCAAGCGAATACTCATCACCAACAGCTGATTTTTCACGAACTTCTAAAAGAAGGTTATGGAAAAGCTTCACGCCAAGTGATACAATACAAAAGTGAATAAGTCAAAATGAAACACTCAAGCGGATTCACTTATTGTGAAATTCGGTTTGCTTGTATGATGAGAGGGATTCGCTTGCGCACCCGACTTATCTAAAGACATGAGGAGGACAAACCATGACTGACAAGAACGAAGCGATTCAAAAGGACGAGAACAACACGATCGACAACCTGTCGATTACTACCGTACGTACTTTGGCGATTGATGCAATTGAGAAGGCAAATTCCGGACACCCGGGTATGCCTATGGGCTCCGCTCCAATGGGGTACCAACTTTTTGCAAAAACGATGACTCATAACCCGGACCACCCAACTTGGGTTAACCGGGACCGTTTTGTCCTGTCTGCAGGACACGGCTCCATGTTGCTGTACAGCTTGTTGCACCTGAGCGGATATGATCTTCCGATGGAAGAACTGAAACAGTTCCGTCAATGGGGAAGCAAAACACCGGGTCACCCGGAATTCGGACATACTGCAGGTGTTGATGCAACAACCGGCCCTCTGGGTCAAGGTATTGCAATGGCTGTAGGTATGGCGATGGCTGAAGCTCAATTGGGCGCAACATACAATAAAGACAAATTCAACGTAGTTGACCACTACACTTACGCAATCTGTGGTGATGGTGACTTGATGGAAGGCGTATCTCATGAATCAGCTTCCCTGGCTGGACGTTTGCACCTGGGCAAACTGATCATGTTGTTCGACTCCAATGACATCACATTGGATGGTAAATTGGATCTGTCTTCTTCCGAAAGCATTGCAAAGCGTTTTGAAGCTTATGGCTGGCAGGTGCTGCGTGTTGAAGATGGTAACGATCTGCCTGCAATCGAAAAAGCAATTCAGGAAGGTCAAGCAGATACACTGCGTCCTACACTGATCGAAGTTAAAACGGTTATTGGTTATGGTAGCCCGAACAAACAAGGTAAAGGCGGCCACGGCGGTACTCACGGATCTCCACTGGGTGCAGACGAAGCCAAATTGACTAAAGAGTATTACAAATGGGTTTATGAAGAAAACTTCCACGTACCCGCTGAAGTTCGCGATCACTTTGCACAAGTAAAAGATCGTGGTATCTCTGCTAACAAAGCTTGGGACGAGAAATTTGCCGAGTACAAAAAAGCATTCCCTGAGCTGGCAGCTCAATTCGAAACAGCGATTAACGGCGACCTTCCAGAAGGATGGGACCGTGATCTTCCTAAATATGCAGCAACAGACAAAGCTCTTTCCACTCGTGTAGCATCCGGTAACGCTCTGAACGGTCTGGCGCACAACGTGCCACAACTGACAGGCGGATCTGCTGACTTGGAAAGCTCCACAATGACTCACCTGAACAACCTGGAGAACTTCACACCTGAAGATTACTCCGGCCGTAACATCTACTTCGGTATCCGTGAATTCGGTATGGCTGGAGCAATGAACGGTATGGCGCTGCACAGTGGTGTGAAAGTATTCGGAGGTACGTTCTTTGTATTCACCGATTACCTGCGTCCGGCTGTTCGTCTGGCTGCCCTGATGGGATTGCCTGTAACGTATGTCCTGACTCACGACAGTATCGCTGTTGGTGAAGACGGTCCTACGCACGAACCAATCGAGCAACTGGCATCCCTGCGTATCATTCCGAACCTGACGGTCATTCGTCCGGCTGACGGTAATGAAACTTCGGCTGCTTGGGCTTACGCGCTTGAGAACAAGAGCAACCCGGTTGCACTCGTACTCACGCGTCAAAACCTGCCGATCCTGGAAGGTACGGTTGAAGGTTCACGTGAGAACGTGAAACGTGGTGCTTATGTTGTCTCTGATGCAAAAGACGGCAAAGCGGTAGCACAAATCATCGCAACAGGTTCCGAAGTGCAATTGGCTGTTAAAGCTCAAGCAGCACTGGCTGAACAAGGCATCCAGGTTCGCGTAATCAGCATGCCAAGCTGGGATCTGTTCGAGAAACAAGACAAAGCTTACAAAGAGTCCGTTCTTCTTCCGGATGTTAAAGCTCGTCTTGCGATTGAAATGGCTTATCCAATGGGCTGGGAGAAATATGTTGGCGATCAAGGTGACATTCTCGGAATCAGCACATTTGGTGCATCCGCGCCTGGCGACCGTGTCATCCAAGAGTATGGCTTTACAGTGGACAACGTGGTTAGCCGCGTGAAAGCATTGCTGTAATAGCTTCATAAGTGATGCTATGGTCGGGAGAGCTCCACGCTGTCCTGAACCATAGCAGTAAGTTATTTCCGCAGAGTATGGGTGTTATCACCCTGATCTGTTTTGCCTTTTGTTTTCACTAACTTCAGGGGAGCGGGTACGCATGTCACAATTCGATCAAGTCAGTGTAGTGAAAGAGGCCAACATTTATTATGATGGTCAGGTAACCAGCAGAACGGTTATTTTGGGGGATGGCAGCAAAGTGACTTTGGGCATCATGCTTCCAGGCAGTTATGAGTTCGGTACGGATTCCCGTGAAATCATGGAGATTCTGTCCGGAGATCTGAAAGTATTACTTCCCGGAGAAGAAGAGTGGCAAGAGATTCAAGGTCAAGCTACGTTTCACGTGCCTGCCGAATCCAAATTCAAACTGGAGATACGCAGCGTTACCGACTACGTCTGCTCGTACCCGGCGGAATAACATAAGAAGGGTAAGCAGAACCGCGACGTGCGGATTCGGTTTACCCTTTTTGCTTCTTCAATTCTAACGACAAAGTTCGAGCTTCAAGCTTGTCAGCCCCGTGGATTTGAAGTATCCTTAGGCTAAGTTGTTTAGAATGGAATACGGAAATAATATAAGAGGTTGTTCAAAAAGTCCGCTTTTGATTACAAAGGATGCCTGGTGGCATCATCAGCATCGAATATGGAATTCAGCCGAAATGTCCGTTGCTCACGTAGTTTTCCTACGCTCCGCTACTCCATTTCTAGCTTCATCCCATCTTCTCGGTACTGAAAACCGATCTTTTTGAACACGCAATATAACCGAAATCAGGAGGTTTTTGAGATCATGGCAAAAAAAGTGACATTTGACTATAGCACGGCATTGCAATTTGTAAATCAGCACGAAGTGGACTATTTCGCTGAACCGATTCGTCTGGCTCACGAGCAGCTCCACAACGGAACAGGAACAGGCTCCGATTATCTGGGCTGGATTGACCTGCCGACCGCATATGACAAAGAAGAGTTCTCCCGCATTCAAAAAGCAGCTGCCAAAATCCAAAGCGACTCCGAAGTACTGATCGTTATCGGTATTGGTGGATCTTACCTGGGTGCACGTGCAGCGATTGAAATGCTGACACACTCTTTCTATAACAACCTGCCAAAAGACAAACGCAAAACGCCTGAAATCTATTTTGCAGGAAACAATATCAGTTCCACATATGTCACTCATTTGCTGGATCTGGTTGAAGGCAAAGACTTCTCCGTCAACGTAATTTCCAAATCGGGTACAACAACCGAGCCGGCAATTGCATTCCGCATTTTCCGTGCAGCACTGGAGGAGAAATACGGTAAGGAAGAGGCCCGCAAACGCATCTATGCTACAACAGACAAAGCGCGCGGTGCACTGAAAGAACTGGCCAATGCAGAAGGCTATGAATCCTTCATTATCCCGGATGATGTAGGTGGACGTTACTCTGTTCTGACGGCTGTAGGTTTGCTGCCAATCGCAGCAGCCGGTATCAGTATCGAAGAAATGATGGAAGGTGCGGCTGACGCATCCAAGGAATACAGCAACCCGAACGTAGCTGAGAATGAGGCTTATCAATATGCGGCTGTTCGTAACGCTTTGTATCGCAAAGGCAAAGGCACTGAAATTCTTGTGAACTATGAACCTTCCTTGCACTTCGTGTCCGAGTGGTGGAAACAGCTATTCGGAGAGAGTGAAGGTAAAGACTATAAAGGGATCTATCCTGCATCCGTTGATTTCTCTACAGACTTGCACTCCATGGGTCAGTTCATCCAGGAAGGTAGCCGAAACATCTTCGAAACAGTCATTCAGGTTACTGAAGTTGCGGAGCATATCTCGATTAAATCCGATCCGGATGATCTGGATGGATTGAACTTCCTTGAAGGCAAAACAATGGACTTTGTTAACAAAAAAGCGTTCCAGGGAACATTGCTTGCACATACAGATGGTCAAGTACCAAACCTGATTGTGAACATTCCAGATATGTCTCCATATTCTTTCGGATATCTGGTATACTTCTTTGAAAAAGCTTGTGGCATTAGCGGCTACCTGCTGGGCGTCAATCCTTTTGACCAACCAGGCGTGGAAGCTTACAAGAAAAATATGTTCGCATTGTTGGGCAAACCAGGCTTTGAAGAAGAGAAAGCAGCGCTTGAAGCGAGACTTTCCGAATAATTCATCGCTCTGCTCATATAGTTAAATAAGGTATTGTAATTTCATTGGGGAATCATGGTGTTAGTAATGATGCAAAGCTTCTCAAATGTTAACCAAAGGCAGTTCGTCCGCGTCCGCGCGGGGAACTGCTTTCTTGTAAAATGGATCAAAATGGAAAGTTGGATAGGAATGATTGAACGTTATCGCACGGTTCGAGGACCGGGCAATCTGGAAATTGTAATCAAGAAGTCGCGATTTATCGGTCATATTATGCCAGTCACGACGGAAGAGGAAGCGGTTGCTTTTATCGATGAAATCAAGAAAAAACATTGGAATGCGACTCATAACTGCTCTGCATACATGATTGGCGAGCGGGATGAGATCCAGAAGCAATCCGATGATGGGGAACCGAGCGGAACTGCCGGGAAACCGATTCTGGAGGTCATTCGAAATCAGCAATTGAAAAATGTTGCGATTGTAGTTACACGTTATTTCGGGGGGATTATGCTTGGAGCTGGTGGGTTAATTCGTGCTTATACCGACGGAGCTGTAGCGGCCAGTGAAGCAGGAGAAGTCATCACCAAAGTGCTACATCGTGAAGTATTTGTTGAACTGGATTACACATGGCTTGGCAAAGTGGAAAATGAATTAAGGAGCCGGGAAGTCCGTACTGGTGAAACTGGATTCACCGATAAGGTTACGTTGACTTGTCTTCCGCCGGATAGTGAAACCGAGGCATTCGTAGCCTGGATCACGGATTTGACGCAAGGGCAATCCCGGATCACGGAGGGACAGCGGCTTTATTTTATTGAAGGGGAATAAAATATATGGCTAGAAGAGCAGTCGAACAGGAGTTGTCGAGGGAGCGGATACTGGAGGCGGCGAGGCATCTTTTTATTACCAAAGGATACCGCGCCATTTCGATGCGAAGCATCGGCCAGCATCTGGGCTATAGTCATGGGTCGCTGTATTATCATTTCAAGGAAAAGGCAGAGCTGTTCTACGCTATCGTGGTTCAAGATTTCAATCATCTGGGGCATCTGCTGCTGCAAGCCATGGTCAGGCCAGTTCGTGATGGCGTGAGCAAGGTGGAACATATCATGATGGAGTTTATTCGATTTGGTTTGGAAAATCCGTATCAGTATGAAATCATGTTCATGATTCGGGACGAAGAGTTATTGTCTTATTGTCGTACCGAACAGGGACGCTGCTTCGAATTGTTTGCTTCAATTATTCGGCAGTACATGAATGAAGAAGGTTGTACGGAAGAGGATACTCAGAGTGTACCGCGTACGCTATTTTTGGCTATGCACGGATTCATTTCTTATTACATTCAGGATCGTGTAACGTTTGTGGAGATTGAATCGGCTGCGCTCTCGCATGTCAAAGTGTTGTGTCGCAATCTGGGGCAGCAGCCTGGCGTCCAATAATGACGCTTTTGTTGCACTTACACTTCAGGGCGGTGATTTGTCATAACTTTAATTCTTTATAACGTTGTCTCGCGAAAGTTTTTGCGCGAGGAAGACCAAGCCAGGCGGCTCCGTACCCGGATATAGGGTGGACCGCCTGTTTGTGTTTGCACAAATGAATGGACGGCAAGCTTATTAGGCCGAAACTAACCTTCCATAATTTTGAGAAAGTATTCTCTTTGGCGAGGACCATCGAATTCGCAAAAATAGATCCCCTGCCATCGGCCAAGCAGTAATCTGCCTTCATGAATAATGACTGTTTGGGATGGTCCGGTTGTAATCGACTTGAGGTGAGAGGCGGTATTGCCTTCCGCATGTCGATACTCAGGATGCTCCCAGGGGTATACTTCATCCAGACGCAGCAAAACGTCATGTTTGACATCCGGGTCTGCATTTTCGTTAATGGCAATACCTGCGGTCGTATGTGGGCAGTATATCAATACGGTTCCGTTCTGCACACCACTACTCCGGACAGCCTGTTCCACTTCCCGCGTAATATCCTTCACTTCATCCCGTCTGGATGTCGATAAACTTTTCGTAAGCAACATAGTACATCACTCCTTTTGCTGTAAATTGTGTCCCCTAAATTGTACCTTAACCACTACCATCCAAACAAACCACATATGAAGATGAATATGTGAATTACACGATAACGAAGAGGACAGAAATAACCTGAAGAAGCGAAAGTTAAAAGCTTTCTGTAAGAAAGCTGCTTCGGAAGCATACGCTTCGCCTTTATTCCCGGATTTCCCCTTAAAAAATGGGGATCAAAGAAATCTGGGGATAACAGCGATCGGAAGGTTGTTCTGGCCGCGTAGTGGGCAGTGTAATTTTTATTAATCCATCTCATATGTGCTCCAATAATATTCAATAAAAGCATTGACGATTAGCACTGCAAACTGGTAAAGTATCAGATAAGTAAATACCAAGTAGACTAATGGGAATAATATTAAAGTAATATAATCCAACTTAGGAAAAATGTCGTACCAAAGCAGGGAGACTGCCGACCGGAACTAGAGCCGGAGGCTGGGAGGGAACGCAGCAATGAATACCGTTCTTCGTCATAAGGGATGGACTTGGGGATTTCGCAGTACAGTATTGTTATATTTTATCGTACTCATTGTACTTCCAATCATCGGTGTGTACGTCAATTCCTTCTCCGAAGGATGGAGCAACTTTGCGCAGAGCATCATGGACCCGATTGCGTGGAAAGCCGTACTGTTGACGATTCGACTGGCCGTGATTGCCACGGTGATCAACGTAATTGTGGGCACGATGGTTGCTTGGGTGCTGACACGATACCGCTTTGTCGGCAGATCGTTGCTCAACAGTCTGGTTGATCTCCCGTTTGCACTGCCCACAGCGGTGGGTGGCTTGATGATCATGCTGCTTTTGGGTCCGGGCAGTGCCATTGGGAGATTGGCGGAATCCATGGGCTTCGAGATTGTATTTCACCAGCCCGCGATTGTGATAGCGATGACCTTTGTTACGTTCCCATTTGTTATCCGTGCGGTGCAGCCTTTGCTCGAAGAAATTGATCCTTCCGAGGAAGAGGCATCGTACACGATGGGGGCATCCAAGGCCCGCACGTTCATGCAGGTTATTCTGCCATCCATGGCTCCTGGCATGATCAGTGGAGGTATGCTGGCATTCTCCAGAGGATTGGCTGAATTCGGGGCCGTCGTACTGGTGGCTGGCAACATTCCGGGAAGAACACTGACCGCTTCCGTATTTATCTACGGGGAGATTGAAAGTGATAATCCAACGGGAGCTGCTGCAGTATCCGTGATGCTCCTGACGCTCTCCTTTCTGATCCTCTGGCTGATTAATCTGGTGCAGATGCGGGGGAGAAGACGATGAGACGGCTGTTAATCGGACTGACGTTTGCGGTATTTATTGTACTGCTGATCATCCCGCTCGGACGTATTTTTATTGGAGCATTTGAAGACGGGGCTGGCGGATTCCTGAAGGGACTGATGCGTCCTGAGGCGTTACACGCCTTGATGATGACCGGACTGGTTGTCCTGGTAGTCACCTTGTTAAATACATTGTTTGGCATCATGATGGCCCTGTATCTGGTTCGTGCCGGGTGGCTCAGTAATCGGATAAAAGGGCTGCTTAACAGCATTGTGGATCTTCCCTATGCCGTATCGCCTGTTATTGGCGGCTTAATGATTGTATTGCTGCTCGGTCCCAACAGCATTATGGGTGCTTTCTTTGAAGGCATCGGATTCAATGTGGTCTATGCTTTTCCAGGAATGGTGATCGCAACGTTATTTGTTACATTTCCACTGATGGTGAGAGAGGTCATGCCTGTACTGCAGGAACTCGGTTCACAGCAAGAGGAAGCAGCATCTACACTTGGTGCCTACGGCTGGAGAACGTTCTGGAGTGTCACCTGGCCTTCGATCCGCTGGGCGGTCGTATACGGTCTTGTGCTGACGGTTGCGCGCTCACTTGGGGAATTCGGTGCGGTACTGGTTGTATCGGGCAACATTATGAACAAAACGCAGACGGCAACAACATTGGTATATCAGGATGTTGAGAATTTTAACGTTGCTGCAGCAAATGGTGTGGCATTGGTGCTGGTCACCTTCTCCGCCCTGCTGCTGCTTATGATGGAATGGGCCAAGAAGCGAAAGGAAGTGCATTGATATGCATGTTGAAGTTCGTGATCTGAACAAACATTTCGGTGATTTTCATGCGGTAAAAGATGTCTCGTTCGATATTGCCAAAGGCCATCTGATCGGTCTGCTGGGACCCAGCGGAGGCGGGAAAACGTCCATTCTGCGGATGCTTGCCGGTCTTGAGAATCCGGGTTCCGGAGAGATTCGCTTTCACGGTCAGGTCGTAAACCATCTGCCTCCGCAGGAGCGGGGCATCGGATTTGTATTTCAGAACTATGCATTGTTCAAACACATGACGGTATTTGAGAATATCTCCTTTGGACTCAAGGTCAAAAAGACACCTAAAGCCCAGATCCGGGATCGGGTGATGGAACTGGTTGAACTGACGGGGCTGAAAGGATTCGAACAGCGGTATCCGCATCAATTATCGGGTGGACAGCGACAGCGTGTTGCTTTTGCCAGAGCATTGGCCCCAGAGCCGCAACTGTTGCTGCTGGATGAACCCTTCGCGGCCATTGATGCCAAGATCCGCCAGGAGCTGCGTTCATGGCTGAGAGAGCTAATTGAGCGAGTCGGCATCACTTCGATTTTTGTGACACATGACCAGGATGAAGCGATTGAAGTGGCAGACGAAATCATGATTATCAGTCAAGGTCGTCTGGAACAGAAGGGGACGCCATGGGATATTTACAAAAACCCACAGACGCCTTTTGTCGCCACATTTATCGGAGAGTCGACGGTTGTCGAGGATGCCTCACAGCTGAAAGGTTTCGAACATGCAGTCGAGGGTGAACATACACGGGCCCTGATCAGGCCGGAATATATCGAGATTGGCTTGAAAAACGAGTTCACCATGCTATCGGCTACAGAAAAGGGTACAGTAAGGCATCTACATTTCCGCGGAAGTGAGTGGATGGTCGAGGTAGAAGTGCAAGGTCACAAGTTAATCACGTATCGTTCGCTGGAGAAAACGACATTGGAGATCGGTCAACAGATTAGAGTCCTTGTACACCGTGCATATCTGTTCAACGATTTCAACAGTTGGGTGGTTGAGAATCGGTTGAAGGAAGATCCAATGCCAGTAATGATTTAAATCAGAACATGTCCTGTTAAAGCATCGATGTAGACTTTTGGAGAGAGGTGCTGCTCATGCAGACGAGGAAGAAGAAAATCATACCTTTATACGTTGTCCTCATGCTTCTGCTCGTCTGCATGACCGTCGGATGTAGTAAGCAGGAAGCGGCAGGCGAACAGAATGGAGCCTCAGCAGATGCATCCAATACGCTGGTCATTGGTGCTTATAGTGTAGCCAAAGATGCTGTAGGCGAGCTGTTACCCAAGTTCCAGGAGGAGTGGAAAGCGAAGACCGGACAGACGGTTAACTTTCAGGAATCCTATGAAGCTTCCGGTACACAAGCAAGAGCCATTGTTGGTGGATTCGAGGCTGATGTCGCACTGCTTGCGATGGAGAGTGACATCGATAAGCTGGTGAAGGCTGACCTGGTGACCTCCGATTGGAAGCAGACTCCGAATGATGGCATGATTACCCGTTCGATTGTCGTTCTTGGCACAAGAGCGGGCAATCCGCTTGGTATTCGCGATTTTGAAGATTTGACCAAACCGGGAGTGAAGGTGCTTTATCCTAATCCGAAGACATCTGGCGGTGCACAGTGGGATATTAATGCCATCTACGGTGCAGGGCTTAAGTTGTCGGAAGAGCAGGGCAAGAAAGATCCTGCTGCAGCCAAAGCTTTTCTGGAAAAGGTGCATCACAACGTTGAGTCGCTGGACAAAAGCGGTCGATCTTCGATGGCGGCATTCGAATATGGTGTTGGTGATGTGATCGTCACGTATGAGAATGAATTGCTCGCCCGGATCGCCAAAGGTGTAAAGTATGACATCGTCGTTCCCAAAAATACGATTCTGATTGAGAATCCTGCGGTGGTAGTGGATAAATACGCTGATAAACATGGGAATCGAGGATTGGCTGAAGCCTTTGTAGCTTATCTGCGCACACCAGAAGCACAGCGCATTTTTGCTAAACATGGATTCCGTGCAGTAGATCCTGATGTTTTTGCCGAGACCAAGTCTACATTCCCAACGCCAGCAGGGCTGTTCGATATCAACTATCTGGGTGGATGGGACGAGGTGCGGAGCACGCTGTATTCCAAACGCGGTGTGTGGTATCAGGTATTGGCAGGATTATAGACGGCACAACGAGCAGCACTCGAACGTTAAATTCATTCGTTTATCAATATGGAAAACCTTCAGTTCACTGAAACCGAGTGAAGTTGGAGGTTTTTTTCATAACTGGACAATAATGCGATTTCATTTAAAGCCGATAGGTTAAGTTGGAAAAAAGCGTTGCTTTTTGTCGAATCCTTGCTATACTAGCTAACAGAACGTTAAATTATAGTGAGGGGAAATATCATAATGAAATCTAAAAAAATGTGGCTGTCATTGATGCTGGTTCTGGTTGTTGCCATCATGAGTGCATGTGGCAGCAGCGGTGAGGGAGCAAATTCTTCGTCTAATACAGGAGGAAATACAGCTTCTACAGATAATGGTCAGCCAAAAGATGGCGGTAGCATCATTATTGCCGTTCAGGATGATCCTAAAGTGATGAATCCGATTTATGCGGGGGACCGTGTAACGTTGACGATTGATCAATCCTTATATGCTCCACTGTTTAATGTGAACGATGGCAAAAAAACATATGTGCTCGCAGATAGCGACAGCTTCTCTGATGATCACCTGACGTATACACTGAAGTTGAAAGACGGCCTGAAATGGCATGACGGACAACCTCTGACAGCAGATGATATCGTGTTCACGATGAATAGCATCCTGGATGAGAAGCAGCATAGCTCCTTCCGCAGTCAGTATCTGTTTAATGGCAAACCGGTGAAAGTGACCAAGGTTGATGACCTGACGGTGAAATTTGAATTGCCGGAAGTATCGGCTGCCTTTGAAGGCGCGCTCGTTTCCTTCTATCCAATTCCAAAACACATTTTCGAAGGTGAAGCCGATATTGAGAAAAGCGACAAAAACAACAGCCCGATCGGTTCTGGTCCGTTCAAGTTCAAAGAATATCGCCCAGGCGAATATGTAACCCTGGAGCGTTTTGATGATTACTTTGCAGGCAAAGCACATCTGGATAGCGTGACGTATCGTGTAGCGAAAGATCCAAATGCAGCGAACCTGGCTCTGCAAAATGGTGAAATTCAAATGCGTATGGTCGACACGCAAGACTACAATAAATTGAACGACACAGGCAAATTCAACATGCTCACTTACCCGGAAGGTCGCCTGCAATACATGGTGTTCAACCTGAACGTGCCTTCGATGCAAAAGAAAGAAGTTCGTCAAGCCATCGCATATGCTTTGGATAAAAATGAACTGATTACCGCTTCGTATTCCTCGGCCGATTTTGCTGAACCGGCTCCGTCGATCCTGACACCGGATACGTTGTACCAATCCGATGATGTCGAGAAATACGACTACAACCTGGAGAAAGCCAAGCAATTGCTGGCTGATGCAGGGGTAAGTAACCTGAAATTGCGTCTGGCTTACACGAACACGAACAAACCACAAACCAGCCAAGCACTGTACATTCAGCAAAAGCTGAAAGATGTTGGTATTGAAGTTGAATTGCTGCCGATGGATGGAACAGCTTATGGTAACCGTACATTGGATATGAACAATACAGACTTCGAACTGTCCTTTGGTGGATACATTATGGGTTACGAGCCGGATGCCTACAAATCCCTCTTCCTGAGTGATGCGGCATACAACTACTCTCATTACAAAAATGCTGATTTTGACAAGCTGTGGAATGAAGCAGCCGTTCAAATTGACGAAACCAAACGTGGCGATTTGTACAAACAAATCCAACAAACGGTAGCAAACGAAATGACGGTATATCCAATTGCCTACACGAAAGCAGTAGTAGCTGTGGATAACACATACGGCGGTGTTGAGGATGCAAATCCGAAACCAGTTGTAATGCTGGAAGACCTGTCCAAACTTTTCAAAAAATAATCATATAGAATAAACATATTGTTTGAACTCACTGAAATACACAAGGAACGCAGAGGGCAGAAACCATCTGGAAAAACGTAGTGTTCGCTAAAACCTTTCTGAAAGAAAGCCACTTCGGAAGCATACGCTATCAAAGGATTTCTTCCTATTAGAATAGGAAATCAAGAAATCCGGGGATAACAGCGATCGGAAGATGGTTCTGCCATCGGAGTGGCACTGTGAATTGCTGGTTCAATCCATATGTGTTTATTCTATATAATAAGCCAATAACGCCGGCCGCGAGGCCGGCGTTGATTCGGAGGTGCCCGTGTGAACAACTATATTATCCGGAGGATCGCACAAGCGATCCCTCTTCTGTTTGTAATCTCCATCGTGTCGTTCACCTTGATCAAGCTGGCGCCGGGTGATCCGGTGCTTTCTTTTGTAACCCCGAATATGGGGGCAGAGGATGTAGAACGCATTCGGCAAAGCCTTGGACTCGATCAGCCGATGTATGTGCAATATTTCGTTTGGCTCAAAAACGTATTATCAGGTGACTTGGGCTACTCTTTGGTGAACCATCGTCCGGTCGCACAGATGATTGTTGAACGTCTGCCTGCGACGTTTGGATTAATGGGCGCATCGCTATTATTATCTTTGCTAATTTCCATTCCGCTCAGTATGTTTGCAGGTTCGCGCCAGAACAGCCTATTTGACCGGGGACTTAGCCTGATCACCTACATCGGCATTTCGATTCCGAGCTTCTGGTTCGGCATGATGCTGATCTATTTCTTTGCCGTAGAGCTGCATTGGCTGCCCAGCATGGGCATGAGGACCGTAGGTATGGACTCGGCGTGGGATATTATTAAACACGGTATTCTGCCATGTACGGTATTGACCTTTATGAACGTGTCCGTGTACATGCGGTATATTCGATCGAATACCATCAGTCAGCTGGAAGAGGACTATGTTCAAATTCAATATGCCTACGGCGCAACGAAAGGAACGGTATTGCTTCGCCATGTGCTCAAAAATGTACTGCTGCCTGTCATCACGATTCTCGGCATGTCATTGCCAGAGCTGATTGCGGGAGCATTTATTACAGAGTCCGTTTTCTCATGGCCTGGAATGGGCTCGCTCGGGATTTCGGCCGTTCATGGCCTGGATTACCCGATTATTATGGGCATAACGATGATGTCCTCGGTGCTGCTGGTTGTCGGCAACCTGGTAGCTGATATCTTATATGGCGTGGTAGATCCACGAATCAAGACAACGGGGTGAGACAAAAATGAATTCAATGCGCTGGCGTAATTTACGGACACAGTTCCGGCAGCAGAAACTGGGCCTTGCGGCTGTTATCATATTGGGCATCTTTGTGCTTGCATCCCTGTTTGCGTTTCTGTCCCCGCATGATCCGAACCAAATTGTGGTGATGGAGCGGCTTCAGCAGCCCAGTGCAGATCACTGGTTTGGTACGGACGACTACGGACGGGATTATCTGGCTCGGGCTTTGTATGGAGGGCGGGTATCTCTCGCTGTAGGTTTTCTGTCGATGGCGATTGCGGTAATTGTCGGAACACTTGTCGGAACAGTTAGTGGATATTTTGGTGGCTGGGTGGATAATACGTTGATGCGTATTGTTGACGTCCTGATGTCGATTCCATCCTTCTTCCTGATGCTGATCCTGAACGCGTATCTCAAGCCCGGAATCGGCACGATTATCGTGATCATCGGGGTGCTGAGCTGGATGAATATTGCCCGGATTGTCAGGGCGGAGGCGATGTCGGTCAAGCAGCGGGAATATGTTCTGTATGCTCGTGTGTCAGGACAGAAACCGAGTCGGATCATTATGAAACACATCATTCCCAACATTATGCCGACCATTATTGTGGCGGCTACGATCAATATTGCAAGTGCGATTCTGATGGAATCGTCGCTAAGCTTCCTCGGACTGGGTGTGAAACAGCCGAACTCCTCCTGGGGCAGCATGTTGAATGATGCACAGGGCTTTATCAGTGAAGCGCCGTATATGGCGATCTTCCCGGGATTGTTTATTTTGCTGACAGTACTGTCGTTTAACTTCTTGGGAGATGTCTTCCGCGTAGCCTTCGAACCAAAAGCGAATAAGCGATAAATAATTTTTGACTAAATATAAGTTCAACTAAACTTGTTACACAAGAACGGAGAAGAGCAGAAATAACCTGAAGAAGTGAAGCTAAAGCTTTCTGAAAGAAAGCTACATCGGAAGCATACGCTTCGCCTTTATCACCGGATTTCCCCCTCAATAGGGGGATCAAAAAAATCTGGGGATAACAGCGATTGGAAGGGTGTTCTGATCGCGTAGTGATCCAGTGTAAAATTAATCTTTTAACTTATATAGTCGACAACCCATATCATGTAAACAGCGGGGTGAATACAACAATGACAGATTTATTATCGGTCAAACAACTGAAAACGTCCTTTGCAACCCGGGAAGGTGAGGTACAGTCCGTCCGGGGTGTGAGTTTTACTTTAAATGAAGGTGAAGTAGTTGGACTGGTCGGAGAATCTGGCAGCGGCAAAAGTGTAACGGCCCGTTCGCTGATCCGACTGATCCAGCCGCCGGGACAGATTACGGATGGACAGATTTTGTTTCGCGGCGAAGACCTGCTGACCAAGTCAGATAAAGAGCTGCGCAAAATCCGGGGGAACCGGATCTCCATGATTTTTCAGGACCCGATGACATCCCTCAATCCGGTAGTGCGGGTAGGCAAACAGATGACAGAAGTGATTCGCCGTCACCGGAAAATGGACAAGACAGCTGCGCGTAAGGAAGCGATTGAGTTGCTGCGCCAAGTGGGCATTCCTTCGCCGGAAGAGCGGATTGATCAATATCCACATGAGTTCAGTGGAGGAATGAGACAACGGGTGATGATCGCGATAGCTCTGTCTTGCAAGCCAGAGCTTCTAATCGCCGATGAACCGACAACAGCGCTGGATGTGACCATCCAGGCACAGATTTTGCAGTTGATGCAGGAGCTGAAGGAGTCTACACAGACATCCATTTTGATGATTACGCATGACCTGGGTGTCGTTGCGCAGGTCTGCACTCGTGTCATCGTGATGTATGGTGGTTTGATTATGGAAGAGGGGCCAGTTGAACGCATTTTCGCTCATCCACAGCATCCCTATACACAAGGACTGCTCCGTTCCATTCCGAAACCAGGTGAAGAAGGTGGACGCCAGCGACTGGCTACGATTGAAGGCACGCCGCCAAATCTGCTTCATCCTCCATCCGGTTGCCCGTTTATGGAGCGTTGCCCCCATGCCATGGAGGTATGCAAACAGATGCCTGCGTATACCGAGACTGCACCAGGTCATAGGGCGCTATGCTGGTTGTTGGATGACAAAGCTCGCGAACAGTATCAAGTACAACCAGGAGCATCGTCAGAGGGGGTGGAGAAATGAGTACTGGAACAGATCAGCGTGAAGTATTGCTCGATGTGCGGGGATTGAAAAAGTATTTTCCGGTGCGCGGAGCTGGTAAAGGCAAAGAGGTACTAAAGGCCGTGGATAATGTCAGTTTCCATATTCATAAGGGAGAGACGTTTGGACTGGTGGGTGAGTCCGGCTGTGGCAAATCAACCACGGGGCGCAGCATCGTTAGACTTTACGATGTGACGGACGGGAGCATTATGTTTGGCGGACAGGACGTTGCCAAGATGAATGAACGCCAGCTGAAGCCATTCCGCAAGCGAATGCAGACCATTTTTCAGGACCCCTATTCTTCACTGAATCCAGGCATGAACGTCTTGCAGATCATTAGCGAGCCGATGGAGATCCATCAATATGCGTCCAAGGCAGAGATCAAGGGCCGGGCGCTTGATTTGATGAATCGGGTGGGGTTGAAGCCGGAACATGCAGAACGTTATCCACATGAGTTCAGTGGGGGGCAGCGTCAGCGGATCAGTATTGCCCGGGCATTATCGGTGAATCCGGAGTTTATATTGTGTGACGAGCCACTGTCCGCACTGGATGTATCTGTGCAGGCACAGGTGGTCAACATGTTGGAGGATTTGCAGGCAGAGATGGGACTGACCTATTTGTTCATCGCTCATGATCTCTCGATGGTACGTCATATCTCAAATCGGATCGGTGTAATGTATCGCGGCAAACTGGTTGAAGTCGCACCGACGGAAGAACTATACCGCAATCCGGTACATCCGTACACGCAGGCATTACTCGCTGCAATCCCCATACCCGATCCTAGTGTGCGTAACGAGATGCCGCCGATCTACAGTGGAGATACCGATCCAGCCATCCGTGGACGGGAAGAAGAACCGGAGTGGATGGAAGTGTCACCGGGACACTTTGTCTCTGGCTATCGGGACAGGATATAATGAAATAGCTGAGAATGAAGTACAGTTGGATTTTGAGGAAGGTGTGAAGTCGATGAATTCAGAAATCAAATTGTCCCAAAATACAGCCATTCGGCTGGAGCAGGCCCGTGGCAAGGGTATGTCTGATACAGAGATATTGAAGGCTATTCAGTCCAAAGACGTTACTGCTTTTGATGCTGTGTCTGAAGAACACTACAGATATGATGAGTTCTTTTCCTATGCAGACGAGCATGGCGAGAATCTGGAAGGGGCAGTTAAGGACGGCTACCGAATTACCTTTAACACTCGTGGTGGTCTGGGGATCTACCTTGAGAAGGCTTTCGGAGTACAGCCGGTGATAGATTTCACGGTCGGTGAGGGCGTTATAACCGGATTGAAATTGAAACCGGAGCAGGCAGAAGTGTTGGTGAAACGGCTTGCGTTGAATTGGGTCATTACGGACTCGCAGGACGTGCCTGCCGGGCAGGAACTGACGCTGAAGCTGCGGGCACTGGTGTAATTGACGGCAAATTACAAATGAAATGAATTGAAATGCTTGCGCGTCCTGAGGTAACGATCGGAATAAGGAGATCGGTACGGATGTTCATGAGAGCATTCTTCCTATGAAGCGAATCGAGGCTAATAAAATCTGACGCTTCAACGTCAGATAACAGACTTTCCCGTATTACAGTGATTAGCTGTGGCGGGAGGTTCTTTTTTTTCAAAAAAAGATGTGGGGGATTACAATTTATATGAGTATTTTGCATAAATCCAAAGAGCGCTTTTTAAGCAGCAAGATATAGATCGAAATGCTTGAATGTGGGATGAATTTCTTCAGAGACAGAGAGGGGATTGTGAATTGAATCAGCTAACATTTCTGGGAACCGGAGACGCGATGGGCGTTCCGCGTGTGTATTGTGATTGCACTGTCTGCACAGAGGCCCGCTTTACCGGATTGAATCGACGTAAACGTTCTTCTGTTCTGATCCATGGAGATGGTGAGGGCGAACCGTTCATGATTGACTGCGGACCAGACTGGAGATCACAGATGGAAGACTTGGGCTTGCGGATGGTACAGACGCTGCTCGTTACTCATGCGCATTTTGATCATATTGGAGGATTGCCGGAATGGGCGGATGCGTGCCGCTGGCTCGGTGTGAAGGGGCGCTTGTACGCACCACGTGAAGTGATTGCTACGATTCAGGGCCAATTTCCATGGTTGGGGCGTCATATGGATTTTCTGGAAACGGATGCAGATGTCGAGATTGGTGGATGGAAGGTACACGCCTGGAAAGTTTGCCACGGTCATAATGGCTATTCGTATGCGTATCGACTGGAACGGGAGGGCTTTGGCTGGGCGTACTGTTCAGATGCGATTGATCTGAAGGCAGCAGAGAAAGAGCCGCTGTACGGGCTGGATCTGTTGATCCTCGGAACGAGCTTTGTCCATGAGCTTGCGGAATTCTCCACACGTTCGGTGTATGATATGCTTGAAGCACAGGAGCTTCTGCGGGAATTGAAGCCGGGTCATACCTATATTACACATATGTCTCACGACGTGGATGTACGTCAGAATTATGAACTGGACCAGGGGATTACAATTGCCCTTACTGGTATGCAGGTACCGCTTGAGAACATATAAAATGAAAGTAGGATCCACACGATAACGGAGAGTGCCGAGCAAGCGGAAAAATAAAATGGAAGAGCGTATCCTTTGCAGGAAGTTCTTCGTTTACATAGTGTAAGCCAATTACAGAAGTTAATAAGCGATGCAAGATCAATCAGGAACCAACAAAGGGGGGCCCCCAACATGGCCTTTGTGAAGTCCGTAGATTACAGAATCAACAGACCACATGATGATAAACAGGTTAAACCATATATCCAATCCGGTGTTTATGCTGGATATAAGCTGGAGCAAACGATTGAAGCTGCGCTGCCGAACCTGCTTGGTTCGTTGTACGCCTACTGCATGTCATTGACGGGTTCAGTCTGGGAGACAGAGGATCTGGTTCAGGATACATGTGTGAAAGCATTATCCTTTTCATCTACCCGAAGAACGGGAATGACAGAGGATATGAACTGGGAAGCTTATCTGATTCGTGTTGCACGCAATACCTGGATTGATGCCATACGGAAGCGCGAGAAATGGGTAAGCAAATTAGAAAGCATGAAGCCATTGATGCAGGAGTTTGAGGAAGAAGAGCGATTCGAGGAGATCGAAGCCGCTGTTCAGATCCTTGTGCATGAACTGCCACCGTGGCAGAGAGCGATATATATGTTACGTGATTTAATGGGTTACACGACGGCAGAGACTGCTGAACTGCTGGAGACGACGGAAGGAGCGGTCAAAGCCGCACTGAGTCGTGCCCGTACTGCCATAGCCAAAGTGAGGAAAAGTCTGGAAGAGTCAGAATTTGATGAGGAGATTGAAGCTGGTAAGGATGGACAACATCGGGAGGAGCTGCGCAGCTATTTACTGGCGTTCCGCAGCGGGGATACTGCCCGGTTAATTGATCTATGCCTGAATCAGACCGATGATCCGATGGCTGTGGCAGGAACGATTTTGCAGCAGACTCTGTCGTCTCCATCAATGCAGCCGCTGATGTACAGTTATTCCAGCTCCGGTACGAATTCCATATCGTATGGGGGAGGATACACGGTCAGCATGGTTGCGTAAACCGAGGAGGAGACGCGTATGAACGTAGTACCTTACGTAGTAGAACAGACAGCCCGAGGAGAGCGGAGCTATGATATTTATTCCCGTTTGCTGAAAGATCGGATCATTATGGTATCCGGGGAAATTGAGGATCAGATGGCCAATGCGATCGTGGCCCAGTTATTATTTCTGACCGCAGAGGACCCGGAGAAGGATATCCAGATGTACATTAACAGTCCTGGTGGGTCCGTGACCGCGGGATTCTCGATCTATGACACCATGCAATTTGTGAAGCCGGACATTTCGACGATCTGCACAGGCATGGCGGCCAGCTTCGGAACGATCCTGCTGGTTGGCGGGACCAAAGGGAAAAGACTCGCGTTGCCAAACAGCGAGATTATGATTCACCAACCGCTCGGCGGAACACGGGGGCAAGCATCGGACATGCTAATTCACGCCAACCGGATTATTCAACACCGTCATCGGCTTAACCAATTACTGGCTGACCACACAGGCCAATCGATGGAGCGGATTGAGAAGGATACGGATCGAGACTATTTCCTGACTGCGGCGGAAGCGGTGGAGTATGGATTGGTGGATAAGGTGATATCCAGCACATAGGGGACACAAGGGAAATTGTTCTAATGAATCTATTATAGTACACGTTATTCGCTCCTATTTGCACAATTCTGAGGTGTAACGAATCACAGAGACGTTATTTCGTCGATTTTCAGGATCTGACGCCATTTTATGATGGAATAGCGTTACTGAGGTTCGTTAAAATTGGTATTCCTTAATCATCGACCTCTTAAGATGCGGTAGGTTCGTTAGCGCTTGGAGCGAGGGGAAATCCCCTTCATGACAGCCGCCCCTTTGACCCCCTTTAAGGGCCCTTTGTTGGATGAAAAATGGTATCCATCCTTTCGTATGATCAGGTTAACCAGTAATTGCTGGTTAGCCTTTTTTTTATGGTCAATTTACGATGGGGGGAGCCGGGAGAACGAGATATTTTTAGGAGCAGTGTTTGTGATGGTATTGGAAACGAGAGAAATAATCATTGACCTTAGTTGTGCATAGTGTATATATTAAATATATACACTATGCACATGAAGTCACAGAATATGACCATGAGGTGAGGTAACATTAGAATTCTAATATCCAATGCATCAAGCGATCCGATCTACATACAGATCCTGACCCAGATTAGACAGAGCATTTTAAGCGGGGAACTGGTTGCAGGGGAGAGTCTTCCCTCCATACGGCAACTTGCGAAGGATCTGCAGGTCAGTGTAATTACAACCAAACGTGTCTATGAAGAGCTGGAGAAAGAGAAACTGATTGACTCTGTCGTAGGCAAAGGCTGTTTTGTCTCCGGGGCCAATCAGGATTTTATTCGAGAACAGCGGCTGAAAAAAATCGAAGAGAAAATGCTCGATATACTTCGTGAAAGCAAGGAACTGGGCATGAGTGCTCAGGATGTAATCAAGCATTTTACGTTGTTAGTGGAGGAGGAACACACATGATGAACGCAATTGAATTGCGCAACCTATCCAAAACGTATCCCTTATTCAAGCTGGATCAGATATCTTTGGATGTAAAACAAGGTTATATTACCGGGCTTATTGGCCCAAACGGGGCGGGGAAAAGCACACTCATCAGCTTGATTACCGGATTGATTCGTCCTGACTCCGGGAGCATCAGAACATTGGGAAACGCGATGCCTGCTCAGGAAGTTAATATTAAGGAGCGCATTGGTATTGTTTCAGATGAATGTTTCTATTATGAGCATCTTACGATACGTGAATTGAAAAGCATGATCGCTCCCTTTTACAAGAAATGGGATGAAAAGCAATTTAACAGCTACCTGGAGCAATTCGAATTGTCCCCCAAAAAGAAGATTCAAGATCTGTCCAAAGGGATGAAAATCAAATTCTCACTGGCTGTTGCGTTATCTCACGAAGCTGAGCTACTTATCATGGATGAGCCGACATCCGGGCTTGATCCTGTGTTTCGGAGAGAACTGCTTGACCTGCTTGCAGATATGATACAGGACGAAACCAAATCTATTATTTTCTCCACTCATATCACCACTGATTTGGAGCGTATCGCAGACTATATTACGTTTATCAATAAAGGAAGGATTGTGTTTAATGAAGCAAAGGATGATGTGCTTGAAAGGTATACGATTGTAAAGGGGGACATGAAGCTGCTTGATGCGGACACCCGTAGGCAATTCATCGGAATCCGTGAGACAGCGGTTGGTTTTGAAGGCTTGGCAGATCACAGGGAGGAGACAGAACGATTATTTGGTAATGATGCTCTTTTACATAGACCCTCCCTCGAAGACCTTATTTATTTTACGGCCAAGGGGGAACGGCATCATGCTTAACTTGCTACGCAAAGATTATATCGCTTTAAAAAGCTCGCTATGGGTGATTCTTTTTTATTTTTTTGTATTCAGTGTCGCTTTTATCCCCACAGTGGAAATGTCGATGTATTTTGTAGGAATCTATACCGCTTTTGGTTCGATTATGCTTGCAACCATGAACGATATTAAAAACAATAACCATAAATTTCTCGTTACGCTCCCAGTTACCCGCAAAACTATAGTGCAGGCCAAGTACCTGTCTGCCATTCTCTATACGCTTTTTGGAGTCTTCGCTTCATTCGGAGCTCACGGGCTGGTTAGCTTAAATTTCCCCGAACTGAACAAGCCCGACTTTTTGGTAAGGGACATCCTGATTTCAGTTGGAATGATGCTGGTTTTAATTTCGATCTATATGCCTCTTTTTTACGCACTTAGTAAAAAGGGAGCGGGAATTATTAATACCGTATTTATGGTCGTTCTCATTATTCTGGCGCAACCTGTTGCCTCGCTCATGAGTATGGCAGGAGAGAACGGAATGGGTAGTGAGTCGGTTTATGTCTTGGTTTCCGTTTGTATTTTACTGTTGTTCATTGTCTCCTATCTTGTAACGGTTCGCCTGTTTGCAAGGAAGGATTTATAGGATGTATGAATAAGGATTTCAATAAAAAATAAAAAACATCAGCTGTCTGGTTAGTCTTTCAATCGAGATAGTAGCAGTACAAAGAGTTGCCATGTGGCGACTCTTTGTGTATTAAGGAAGATGTAACATCTTCGCAACCGGCCAGATAGGCTAGTCGTTAATTTGCAAATGCGGATTTTGAAAAAGGAACATTATCAATGTTTCGCCAGCGCAATCAGCCTGCTCATACCTTCCCGGATTTGCTGCTCGTGAGCATAGGAGAAGGAGAGGCGCAGCTTGCGGCTGGCGCCTGCATCGGAAGGGTCGAATACCGTTCCGGGGACAAATGCAACGGATTGCTCCATGCATCGGTGAAGCAGTCTTCCCGTATCCACGCCCTCCGGAAGCTCCGCCCAAAAGTTAAGTCCACCCTCGGGCCGGGTCCACGTCCAGTCTGTTTCCAGCAGACATTGTTCCATGACTTCCATCCGTAGTTGAATGGCGGTCCGCAGCTTGGACAGGTGCTGGAGCATGCGTGGAGACTGGAAATAAAGGAGGAAGAGCTTCTGATTCAACAGAGGTGACCCGTTATCTGTCAGAGCCTTTACGGCCTGTAATCCCGGCATGAACCGGGGGCGGCACATGATGGCAGCAATCCGCAGACCCGGCACCACATATTTGCTATAGCTGCGAATGTAGAGTGTGTGCCCTGTAGTGTCGTACGTAAAGATCGGCGCGGGAGGTTTTTCTTTGAAATAGATATCATAGGTGCTGTCGTCTTCTACCAGGAAACATCCGTACTGTTCTGCCAGTTCGGGCAACTGTTTGCGTTGTTCTGTCGGTATGTTGATTCCGGTTGGATTCTGGAATGTGGGTGTCATGTAGAAAACACGCGGTTTCTCTGTCTTCATCAGATGCTCGATCTGTTCCAGATCATAACCCTCCGGGTGAATGTCGGTAAAAATCAACCTGGCCCCCTGTTTACGGAAAATCTCCATCGCAGGACCGTATGTTGGCCTTTCCATAAGCACACGGTCTCCAGGTCTGACGAGACTCCGGGAGATTACATCAATGGCCTGCTGCGCACCAGAAGTGATGAGAACTTCATCGGCCGAGAGATAAAAACGTTCCCTCGTCGTCAGATGGCTTGCCAAAGAACTGCGCAGCTCCAAATCTCCCTGGATCGTGGAGTATGTGCCAAGCAGACGGGGATATTGATCCAGCAGGTCCCGCATCAGTTCCCCCCAGTAGAGGTTGGGCAGCAGGGCGGGATCGATTAGGGATTTGGAGAATTGGTATTCCGCCTCCAGCGACTGCACGCGGTCAAGTGAATCCCAGTGCAGCCAGGCGGACACCGCTGGGTCATCGACCTGATCTGTTACAGGAGAAGGATCGGCGGGACTCACATAATAACCGGACTTGTCCTTGACGTAAACGTTCCCCCGCTCTTTTAATTCCTGGTATGCCTTGAAAGCGGTAAGACGATGTACGCCGAGCAATTCGGACAGGCTCCGCACGGACGGCAGTTTCTCATGTTCCTTCCACTCTCCGGCCTCCATACGGACAACGAGATAATGTACCACTTGCTCATATAGTTTTAGGCTGTTATCTGTCATGAACATCGCTTTGCCCATCCGACTCACGCTCCTTTTGAACTCCATTGTAACAGCAAAAGGGAGCTAACTGTTCTGTTTTATCCAATCTGTTCTGTTGACCGTGCTATATGATGGAGAACAGATAAAGGAGGGGCTAGCATGGTTGCAGCAGCATTTACGATAATGTGTCTTATTTTTGGAACAACGTTTCTGGCGATTAAGATTGGCGTCGAGGCAGGGATGCCGCCTTTTCTGTCTGCTGGATTGCGTTTTGTTATTGCCGGAGCATTGATGTTTGTATGGATGTGGATGAAGGGCAAGGTGAGCCTGTCCCTGCTATTCCGCAAAGAGATGCTGTTGACGGGAGCAGGTCTGACATTTGGTACCTTTGCAACGCTATATTGGGCTGAACAACATGTGAGCTCGGGTGTTGGTGCGATTCTGTCAGCGACAGGGCCGCTCATGATTATGGTGATGCAGACCGCACTGTTGCGGCAAAAGACATCTGCTCGCATGATTGCAGGTTGCCTGATCGGGTTCACCGGAGTAGTGCTCGTTGTGTTGCCGGGCGTATCGCTTGGTGCTGATTCCCTGTTTATGTGGGGGTGTATCGCTGTGTTGGTAGGTGAGGTATGTTATTCGGCAGGTGCCTTGTACTCCAAAAAGGTCATTAACCAGTTCAGAGAAGCTAGTCCTGTAGCGATCAATGCGGTGCAGATGATGTATGGGGGCTTGTTATTAAGTGGACTTTCGGCAGGAACAGAGTCGTGGAATACATCTGTACTGGATTGGGCACCGGCTGTATCGTCCCTGATCTATCTGACCGTCATTGGCTCCATGGTGGGGCATAGTCTGTTCTACTGGATCATGTCACGTACGAACCCGCTGTTCCCGGCGACCTGGCTGTATATTTCGCCACCGATTGCAGTGGGTCTGGGTGCAGTTGTTTATAATGAGCACGTAAGCTGGATTACGTGGATCGGTGTTGTGCTCGTTGTTTTAGGACTTGTGGCGATGAATGAGAAAGTAATGAGCTGGTTGAAGAAAGGAAAACGTGCGCGTGCGTTGGTCCAAACTTCCGAAACTGTAAAGTATCCAAGATCCTGAGCTGTTCCAGCAAAGAATAGATGAATTTATTCCGTCATTTCAATTGGAGTTTGATGGGCGAATAAAGGAACTACTGAATTCTTTTAAGAATGCCATGAGTAAGTGAAACATCGATGGTAATCTGTGAAGGTATGCACACCAAAAAACAGCCCTTTTCCAAGCGGTTTATCGCTGGAAAGGGCTGTTTGGATTGGATATGTTCGGATGATGCACACCTTCGTTGGTATGCGGTTTGTCAAAAGGATTACTCCGCGTTCAGTACAAACTTCTCAATAACCTGCTTTACGCCGTCTTCGTTATTGCTCGCGGTAATGTAGTCTGCCAGCTCTTTAAGAGCAGGGATGGCATTCCCCATCGCTACACCTAGACCGGCAACTTCCAGCATCTCATGGTCATTCCAGGAATCTCCGATGGCAATGCACTCACTTAATTGGTGACCGAAGTGATCTGCCAGGAAGGTTAGTGCATGACCTTTCGTTCCTTCGTGATGCATGATTTCAAGGAAGTAGGGCTTGGATTTGGTGATGTGTACTTCCGGTCCGAGCAGTTCACGCAGGGCAACCGCAACCTCGTCGAGGTAATCTGGCTCATCGATGATGAGCAGCTTCGGTGTTTTTTGCTCGATGACTTTGATGAAGTCAGGTTCGATGTGATATTGCGTTCCGTTCAGCTTGGCGTAGTCCCGCAGCTTGTCGTTTTCTTCACGGGCATATAGTTTATCGTCAATGTACGTTTGCAGGTGCAGATTATGCTCCAGACAGTAGTCGTACAATTTGCGGGAAGCTTCCTGAGGAACATAGCGCTCGTAGAGTACTTTTTCGTCCAGCAGGTTTTTCACCAAAGCGCCTTGGTATGTAATGATTGGCACATTCAGCTTCGTTTGGCGTGCGAGTGCTTGGGCGGAAGCGTAGGCACGTCCAGTCGCCAGTGTTACAACGACACCATGGGCAACCGCTTGCTCCAGGGCAGCTTGTGTGGCAGGGGTTACTTCCTTGTTATCGTTGATCAGGGTATCATCAATGTCGATTGCGATTAATTTGTAGGTCATCTGTGTTTCTCTCCTTTTTTATCTGTATCTATAATAACGAACGAAAAAATAAGTTTTACACGAGGCCACCCCGAATACAGATTCATCTTTCGATCGCTGTTATCCCCGGATTTTTTTGATTCCATTCCCCCAAGGGGAAATCCGTTGATAAAGGCGAACGCTTCGCTTCTCCCGATGAATTCTGTCTTCTCCGTTAACGTGTAAACAAAGACTTCGTTCTAAAACTATGCTTACATTTAAATCTTACTCCTCCAGGAAAATAAGGCCAATAAAGTCCTCCAGCTCCAGGTTGCCGAAGTAATGTTTTACATCCAGATCTCCCAGGGCAGTACGCACCTCGGATTCCTCATAACGCTTGCCACGCAGCATGTCTTCAATATCCGCCACATCACCTACGCCGAAGAAGTCACCAAAGATTTTGATATCTTCAATGCGTCCATCCTTGATGTTCATCCGCAGATCAATGATGCCGACAGGGAACTTGCGGGTATGCTTCACATTGCTTTCCGGGGAAAGCCCGTAGTTCCAGTCCCAGTTGTTATAACGCTCAGCGGAGATTTCGTTGATTTTCTCCCAATCTTTCTCCGTGAGTTCATATTGAGGGACGTCTTGTGGCTCCATACGGAAAATGTGACGCAACAGCTCGTCCCGGAATTGTTCAATGTTCAGGTTGCTGTCAATCAGATCCCGAATGTTGGCAACACGACTGCGCACGGATTTGGTGCTCTTGGACTTGAACTTCTCCGGGTTAACGTTGAGTGAAGCCTGGACATGGTCGAGGTTCAGATCAAACATCAATGTGCCGTGACTGAACATGCGGCCGCGCGTAGAAAATTGGGCGTTGCCCGAAATTTTCTTTTCTCCCACTTGCAGATCGTTGCGTCCGGTCAGTTCGGCATTCACACCAAGCTCTTGCAGGGCTTCCACCACAGGCTGGGTGAATTTGCGGAAGTTATGGAAGGATTGTCCGTCATCCGCTGTAATAAAGCTGAAATTGAGGTTGCCCAGATCGTGGTAGACTGCTCCGCCTCCCGAGAGACGACGAACAACCTGCACACCGTTATCCTGAACATACTCGATATTGATCTCTTCGATAGTGTTCTGATGTTTTCCGATAATAATGGACGGGCGATTGATGTAAAACAGCAAGTAACTGTCATCCATCGGCAGATGCTTCAGAATGTATTCCTCAATGGCGAGGTTTACAGAAGGATCTGTAATGCCCTGGTTATCAACAAACAGCATGGTCATTCCTCCATTAATGTATGTGAGGGTTGGTTATCCCTTATGTAGTGATACGTTACGGAATCGAAATTCCTTCTCTATTGTAAACGAATTGTCGATAGGACACAAAGGAATTGAAACGGCAAAGGGCTTGAACAGCCAAAACAGGATTGACCCCTGCCTGCCACGCCATCCATAATAAAAAGGACATGCAGAAAGGATGACGGACAGAATGACCGGTTTAATTGAAGTTTTTGGACATGGCGGTGACGTGGAAACGGCCGCGGCACGTTTTGGAGGGAATGCTGCAGATTTTCTCGATTTTAGTGCAAACATTAATCCTCTGGGTCCACCGCGGGAAGTCTTGGAGGCTCTGGAGCAAGGATTGCATACGGTACTTCGTTACCCCGATCCGGGTCATCGGGCGTTCAAATCTATACTCAGTGACCGTCTGGGCGTGCCACAGGATTATATATCCGTAGGTAACGGGGCAGCGGAAAGTATGGCTCTAATTTTGCAGGGACTTGCGCCACGCAGAGTAGGGACGGTTGAACCAGGATTCTCGGAATACAGTGCATTATCCAAACAATTCGGAGCAGAGGTCCATCATGTCCTAGGACGGGAAGAACTGGACTGGCGAGCAGAACCGGAGGATATCGAAAAGCTGATGGAACGGGTGGGCTTGCTTTTCCTGGGACAGCCCAACAACCCCAATGGGGTACAGTATTCGGTGGAGGTTTTGCAACGGCTTGCCCGTAAAGCGGAGACAACCAATACGATATTGGTTGTCGATGAGGCTTTTATGGACTTTATTCCTGAATCGGAACGGCAATCGCTTGCTCCCAGACTGAAAGAGTACTCACAGGTGATCATCATTCGCTCGATGACCAAGTTTTATGCGATTCCAGGCTTACGTCTGGGTTATGCGATGGGTCGTCCCGAACTGATTCATGCCATGACAGAGAAACAAGTGACGTGGAGTGTGAATGGACTGGCGCTGATCGCAGGAGAAGCTTGTCTGCGCAGCGGGGAGAGTTTTGAACAGGAGACCATGGCGCTGGTGTCACTCGAGCGGAAGAGATTGACGGCTGGGCTGGAGGCTTTGGGATGTAAAGTGACGCGAGGGGAAGCAAACTTTATATTGGCCATTCTTCCCGAGCCGTGGACGGCGACATCCATGCAGGCTGCTCTCGGTAAACGGGGTATACTGATCCGCAGCTGCGCGATGTATCCGGGACTTGGAGAACGACATGTACGTTTTGCGGTCAAGGATGCGGAGGCTAATGCACGTTTGCTGGAGACGATGAGAAATGTAATTGGGCCTAATACGACTACCCCATTAGAGGCAGGAGGACAGAATGATGGCACTTCCATTCTATAACGTCTATGAACGATGTACCGATGTACAAACAGATGCACAAACAGATGTTCAAACAGACCAACGCGAATATAGATCCTCTGTGTGGCCGGGGTTAAGCATCTCTGCACATGTACGGCATATTAAAGCATCCAGCCCCTCGGTTGTACAAGCACTTTCCAGTGCCGTGTATGGGGGCGGCATGATTGAACTAGATCGCATATTCAACATCTACGTGGACAAACATTATCGGTGTGATGATCCACCGCGTGATATTGCCGACCTTTTGAGTGAATGGCAGGAGCGGGAAGATCAATGCGCAGGACTTCTGACGGCGGTCCGATTGCAGCATACAGCCATCCAGGAATATGAGGGCGATGAGTTCGGATTACTATGCTGTACAACGGCTGGAGTATCCAATGCGGCGCGGGCAGGCTCTGCAAGGATCGTGTTTGATGCTGCGGGAAATGAGATAGGGAATGAGATGATGTCTCAGAAACATGGGGAGAGTCCGATTTCAACCTATACTCCCGGTACGATTAACATCATGTTGTGGCTGAACGGGCATCTGACTGCTGGAGCTATGGTGAATGCCGTACAGACTGCGGTAGAAGCAAAAGCCGCTGCGCTGGCTGACTTCGGTGTGTTGGATTCGGAAAATGGTCTAACCGCGACCGGAACAACAACGGATGCCATCGTGCTCGCGGTAAGTCAGACGGAGGAGAATAAACCGCTTATCTCTTACGCCGGGACAGCTACTGTAATGGGGGCAGCCATCGGCCGGCTGGTGTATAACACGATAACGGAAAGCCTGCAAGCCGCGCAGGAGTGGAAAGAGAGGAGTAACAAGCCATGACCTCTCTGATGAGTCAATGGGCTTCCTGGCCGATCTGGACGGGGATGGCAGGAGCCTGGATTATTATTGGGGCATACCTGCTGGATCGTTGCATCGGAGATCCGCGCTGGATTCCTCATCCCGTGATTGGCATGGGAAAGGCCATCACTGCATTGGAGCGAGCTATTCGCTCCAACGTGAGCACCAATCAGGGGCTGAAGAGGGCAGGCGTTTTATTTCCCGTTTTGCTTGCAGGCGGTTCTTTTGCAGTGACCTGGGGGTTGCTCTATGTGCTGACTCTCATTCATCCTGCCGTTGCGGTTGTGGCTGAAGTGGTGCTGATCGCGACTACCATAGCCTCCAAAGGTTTGAAAGATGCAGGCATGGAAGTTTACCGCCATTTAATTCAACAGGATTGGCCTGCGGCGCGACGTTCACTGGGTATGATTGTAGGACGTGATACGGCTCATCTGGATGAACCGGAGATTGTGAGAGGAACGGTGGAGACGGTTGCCGAGAATATCGTGGATGCCATCGTCTCTCCACTGTTCTATGCCCTGATTGGTGGTGCGCCGCTTGCGATGGCCTATCGGGCCGTGAATACACTCGATTCCATGGTGGGTTATAAAAATGAAAAATATCTGCATCTCGGTTGGGCATCTGCCCGGCTGGATGATTGGGCCAACTGGATTCCTGCTCGGCTTACCGCTTTGCTGTTAATTATGGGAGCCTGGTTCATGAAGTTGAATGCGAGAGGTGCAGCGTGCATGATATCCCGGGATGCGCGGCTGCATCCAAGCCCGAATAGCGGTTTTCCCGAGTCGGCGGTGGCCGGAGCGTTGGGAATACGACTCGGTGGACATAATGTTTACCATGGTGTAGCTTCTTTTCGCGCCTATATGGGTGAGCAGACACGGCTGATGGAAGCAGAAGATATTGTGCGAACAACACGGCTTATGTTCTGGTCAGCGGGTTCCTTTGTGTTGTTATGTTGGCTGGTTACCTTCGGGATCTGGGCTGCTGGAGGTACGCTGTTATGGATATAACGAACGGGCACGGTGTAGTACAAAGTGGAGAGATTATCTTCATACGTCATGGTACAACAGCCTGGAATCAGGAAAAAAGATATCTCGGGCATACCGACATCGGTCTGCTGCCCGAAGCAGAGCAGGAACTGGACCCGCTGCGCGAGCAGTTCAACAACGTCACATGGGACGCCCTCTATTGCAGTGATCTGCTGCGTTGTCAGCAGACACTGGCACTGGTTGCGCCTATGCAAGCGGGACAAGCCAAGCTGGATGCCCGTCTAAGGGAGATTGACTTTGGTCAGTGGGAGGGCCTGACCTATGATCAACTCAAGGAAAATCCACAATACCGGGACTGGATCGATGCTCCGCAAGAGGTGACGCCCCCGCAGGGCGAGCCTTGGAAAGCATTTGCAGCGCGGATGGATTCATTTCTGGAGGAATGTCTGTTGCCCATTCAACCAACACTGTACTCCCGTAACACAAACACCAACACAAACGTGCCGAAGATAGTTGTGATTACGCACGGCGGGGTCATCCGTTACGCGCTATCTCGTCTCATTTCAAAACTGGGATTCTGGGATACGCAGGTGATACCCGGACAAGCGATAAAGATCCGGCTGGATGGCCATGGGCAGAACTGGGTTGGAACCCGATTGACTTTTCCGTAAATCGGGTTGTAAGGATGTACAATATAACCTATAATCACAACAGAAGTGTGACTTAGCAAGTGCATCATCGGATACGGGCGCGATAAGCCTGCGATGGATGCAGCATGTTCACTTGAATGGTTAAATAATATTAGCGACCAAGGGTCCCGATTGCATACAGCAATGGCTCATGGATTCCGATAATCCATGGATGGCAAACGGGTGAAATAGGGAAGCCGGTGTAAATCCGGCACGGTCCCGCCACTGTAAATCAGGATGAACTCCTGTAAGTCAGTTTACCTGCCCTGGACGTACAAGCCGGTGTTCCTTCGAGGAAAGGACAGCGTTTCGGGCAGTTCTCTGTGCATGTACAGCGCCAAGCTGACCCTGCGCAGATTCGCCACTTGCGAGACGTCATCCCTAATCCTGACCTAAGGATTGGGGATTTTTATTTTTTTCGGAACACAAATTCAAGGAAAATTGGGACAGGAACACTACTCAACAGAATGGATAGAGAAGGGGAGAACGAACAGAATGAATATCAAGAATTGGAAAGGCATAGCGTCATTGCTAAGTGCAGCGATGTTGGCACTGACGTTGGCCGGATGTGGGGCAACAACAACTAAAGAGGGTACAGGGACTACACCACAGCAACCTGCACAGGAGCAATCCGCAGATCTCAAAACACAATATCCAATTACGGTTACAGATGCTACGGGTGAATCATTTACCTTTGACAAAGCACCTGCCAAAATTGTATCCGTATCTCCGGCTGAGACGGAATCCTTGTTCGCACTCGGACTGGACGAGCAGATCGTAGGGGTATCCGACTTTGATGATTATCCAGCAGCAGCAACGAAAAAACCAAAAATGGGTGGCGTATCAAAGCCTAATGAAGAGTCCATCATTGCAGCCGAAGCAGACATCGTATTTACAGGGATTTCGATGAGTAAAGAGTCGGTGAAGAAACTGCGCGATCTGGGCATTACTATTTTCAAAACAGACCCTAAATCGGTGGACGATGTGATGAACAATATCGAAACGTTCGGTAAAATCACCGATCATCAGAAAAAGGCACAGGAGATCATCACCCAGATGAAACAGGATGTGTCTGATGTAACTGAAGCGGTAAAGGCGGTTAAACCGGAAGATAAGAAAAAGGTATATGTTGAATTCTCCCCAGGCTGGACTGTAGGTAAAGGTGAATTCATGGATGAATTGATTACACTGGCCGGAGGTAACAACATAGCTTCGGACAAAGAAGGCTGGTATGAGATTAACGAAGAGAATGTTATTGCTTCCAACCCGAATGTGATTCTGTATGCAAATGACGTGGTGGAGGATAACAAGACGCTGGACAAGATTATCAAGAGTCGTAGCGGCTGGGATCAAATCACGGCTGTGAAAAATGATGCAGTCATCGGACTGGATGCCAACCTGTTGAGCCGTCCGGGACCACGGGTAACCCAAGGTCTGATAGAAGTAGCCAAAGCGATCTATCCTGATCTGTTCAAATGAGTAAAAAGCTGGCAGTGTACGGAACGGCCGGGATGGTGCTGCTTGTATTGACCGTGCTCATCTGTACGGGCATCGGTTCGGTTGCCCTGCCTGTTCGGGACATTGCAGGCATCCTGCTGCATCGTATTCCCTGGCTGGGCGACTGGATTGTTCCTGACTGGAATACAGCAGCAGAACAGATTATATGGAAGGTCAGGTTCCCACGTGTACTGCTGGCCGTACTTGTAGGTGCATCATTGGCGATTGCCGGAACGGGATTCCAGGGGGTTCTTCGTAACCCTCTGGCTGATCCGTTTACCTTGGGCGTATCGTCCGGTGCATCGGTGGGTGCGGCTTTTCTGATTTTCTTCGGATTGCAGTATGCGCTGATTGGGATCTGGACCCTGCCACTGGTCGCGTTTCTGACGGGAGTAATCACATTGTGGTTTGTGCTGGCCCTTGCTCGTGAGGGGCGAAAAATACCGACACACAGCCTGATTCTGGCTGGCGTGGTCATGCAAAGTTTTCTGGGAGCCGTCGTCTCCTTCCTGTCAACCATGTCGAAGCAGACCATCAATGAAATTATATACTGGACGATGGGAAGTCTGGCACTGCGCGGGTGGTCGTATACGACCATCCTTTTCCCGTATTTTGTACTGGGGCTGATATTCCTCTGGAGTCGTGCGCGTTCGTTGAATGTGCTTGCCCTCGGAGAACGTCAGGCTGCGCATATCGGGGTTCAGGTGGATGGATTGAAGCTGTCAGTACTCGCTGTGGGTACACTGCTTACGGCAGGCGCAGTCTCCGTATCCGGTGTGATTGGCTTCGTCGGATTGGTCATTCCGCATATGCTTCGGCTCATCGTTGGACCTGATTATCGCTTGCTGGTGCCTTTGTCCGCGATTGGGGGAGCCATCTTCTTGGTCTGGGCAGATACAATTGCACGCTCATTGCTGGCGCCGACTGAAATACCCCTGGGTGTGGTTACGGCCTTTGTTGGAGCACCATTCTTCGCGTATCTGCTGCATCGGAACAAAAAGCTGCGGAAAGGGATGATGCCATGAGTACGATCATGAGAACAGACCTTGACGAGAGCAGGCCAATAATCGAAGTCACGGGAGCGGGCAAGATGTATGGCAATCATCGGGCGCTGCATGCGGTGGACTGGCAAGTCACAGAGGGGGAATGGTGGGGCGTTGTGGGTCCAAACGGCAGTGGCAAATCAACTCTGCTTCAACTGCTCGCCGGAACCGAACATCCGAACGTTGGCAGCATACAAGTTGATGGCAGGGACATTTCCTCATACACTCGTAAAGACTTGTCGCGTATGATTGCCGTATTACAACAGGATGGTCTGCCCGCAATCTCATATCCCGTAAGGGATGTTGTCGAGATGGGGCGTTACCCTTACCAGAACTGGCTTGGACGTGAGTCTTCGGATGGAGCAGCAGTGGTCGACCGGGTACTCGAAGAGCTGGGCCTGACCGAAATGGCCGAACGGCCTTTGGATGCACTTAGTGGAGGGCAGCGGCAACGTGTTGCTCTCGCCAAAGTCATGGCCCAGGAGCCAAGACTGCTATTGCTGGATGAACCCACCACATTTCTCGATATCAAATATCAATTGCAATTTATGGAATTATTATCTGTTTGGCGCCAAAAAAACAAGATTACGATTGTGGCTGTGCTGCATGATCTGAACTTGGCTGCGCAATTTTGCAATCATATACTGGCGCTGCGGGACGGGACATGCGTAGGTAGTGGAACACCCCATTCATTGATGACGGAAGAGAATATTCGGGATATCTTTCGGGTGAATCCAGCCATGGTGGAGCATCCCGACAATGGATTGCCACAGCTACTGCTGAGACGGGAAAAGAAGTGAATGAAGCGGGGGCGACCCCATATTTTGATGAAGGAAGTGCTGGCTGTATGAATAATGAACAGGTGTTGAAACAGTTAATGGGTCGGATCGTGGGTCCTAATCAAGAAGTCGCGGCAGAAGCCTCTGCGCATGTGGACGCATTGACGAAACCACCCGGTAGTCTGGGGAAACTGGAACAGCTGGTTATTCGTCTTGCGGGGATAACCGGAGAGGCTCGTCCGTGTTTTGATCGCAGATCCGTTATTGTTATGGCTGCAGATCACGGCGTGGTGGCGGAAGGTATCAGTGCTTTCCCTGCCGAGGTGACGCCGCAGATGGTCCTTAATTTCCTGGCTGGAGGGGCTGCAGTCAATGTGCTTGCCCGTCACGCCGGAGCCGATGTAATCTGTGTGGATATCGGGGTTAATGCCGATCTGGAACATCCTGACCTGCTTTCCCGCAAAGTTCGCAAAGGTACGGCCAACATGGCAAAGGGTGCAGCAATGACTCGCGATGAAGCGATTCAAGCCATTCTTGCAGGGGTCGACGTCGTATCGGCAGAGGTGGCAAAGGGAACACAATTGTTCGTGACCGGGGAAATGGGGATTGGCAATACAACCGCAAGTGCAGCGGTGATGTGTGCATTAACAGGAGTCGCACCAGCTTCCGCGGTTGGGCGAGGAACGGGTATTGATGATGCGGGATTGCAGCGTAAAGCCGCCGTGGTTAGCCAGGCGCTTAGTGTGAATTCCCCGAATAGGGAAGATGCACTGGACGTACTTTGCAAAGTGGGTGGCCTGGAGATTGCCGGACTGACGGGTGTGATTCTTGCTGCAGCTGCGAACGGATGTCCTGTTGTCGTGGATGGATTCATCTCCACTGCTGCCGCCTTGATTGCAAGACAGCTTGCTCCCGTGAGCACAGCCTATATGATTGCTTCCCATACCTCGCATGAAAGTGGACATGCAACCCTGCTTCGCGAACTCGACCTGAAACCGATGCTGGATTTGGATATGCGGCTGGGCGAAGGAACCGGAGGTGTGCTCAGTCTTCATCTGATTGATGCAGCCTGTCTCCTTTTGAACGAGATGGCAACTTTTGCAAGTGCAGGGGTATCCGATGGGACAAATAAGGCTTTGGATGCCGATGCGGGTGCACGTAAGGGTGATGTAGCGGACTCTGATGCTGCAGGTGCTTCGACAGTTCAAGGAGAGGTCTCGCTATGAGTGTGTTGGTGACGGGTGGGGCGCGTAGTGGTAAAAGTTCATTTGCCGAGCGTCTCTGTATGCAGCGTTCCTCGGAGGCGTGGTATGTGGCTACGGCTCAGGCGTATGATGACGAGATGCGCGAGCGTATAAGTCTGCACCAGAATCAGCGCGAGGCATCAGGTTATCTATGGCACACGTTGGAGGAACCACTCGCATTACCAGCACTCATTACACGCATGGGAGAAGACCATACGGGTACTTCTGCACCGACGATTCTGGTCGATTGTCTGACGCTCTGGTTGACCAATGTTTTGCTTGCACATGAACACGAAGATGAGCAGGTGTTGCAAGATCACATGGATGCACTGGTAGTAGCAATCAGGTCGTACCCGGGTCTGCTTGTGCTTGTCACGAATGAAGTGGGCGATGGTATTGTACCAGAGTATGCGCTCGGCAGAAAATATCGGGATCTGGCAGGCATATTAAATCAGCGGATTGCAGCCATATGCCGTGAAGTGTTCCTGGTGACTGTAGGCATTGCGATTGAGCTGAAAAGCAAGGAGTATCGTTTATGACAGATAGCACTCATCAACGTAAACACGCGGCTGCGGCCGCTTTTCAATTTTTGTCCCGATTTCCGGTAAAAACGCAGATTGACTTCGTCCCGCCACTACTGCGGGAAAGTGTCGTGTATTATCCACTGGTGGGTGCAGCGATTGGACTATGCGTTTGGCTCGCAGGGGCCTTAACTGGTGCGGTACTTCCCGCCTTTCCCGCTTCCGTATTAACCTTAACATTATGGGTATGGCTCACTGGTGGCCTTCATCTGGATGGCTGGATGGATACGGCGGATGGATTGCTCAGCTATCGTACCCGTGAACGGATGCTGGAAATCATGAAGGACAGCCGTGTAGGGGCGATGGGCGTGATCGCCTGTGTCCTGCTGCTGATGATGAAAGCAGCCTTGATCGCAGATTTTATCGCACGTGGTAACTGGATCTATGGTGCGCTGTTGATCCTGCCCATGATCTGGAGTCGCTGGTTCATGGTGTATGCCATCTCAGCCTGGCCGAATGCACGTGGAGATGACGGACTTGCAGTCTTATTCAAAGGATTGGGTGAGCGGAGGGAAGTCCAGCGTGCGCGCAGCTCTGCGGTCGGGTTGACCCTTCTTGCAGGTGTAATTACGTTTGCTGCTGTATGGATATTTCGGCCGGATATAGGCACCGCAGATGCCATGATGAGTAGACTGGGAACATTGCCATGGTGGTTGTATCCTGTGTCGGTTGTCATTGTTGTACCTTTTGCGTGTTACATCATTGGTAAATTCGTTGCATCACGCATCAGTGAAAGGCTGGGCGGACTTACAGGAGACACGTACGGAGCGATGAATGAGCTGCTGGAAGCGGCTTTGCTCACGGTGCTTAGTGTGCTTCAGGGACTCTTTTGGCTGTGAAAAACGCACGGAATGAGTAAGGTGAGACATAACAGGAGACTGAGGTGATGGTGCATGGAAGATACGCCTGTACAACAACCGGCGGCAGTACTCATGCTGCAAGGGACGGCATCGGATGTGGGGAAAAGCGTGATTACAACGGCGCTGTGCCGTATATTCAAGCAGGATGGCTTCAAGCCAGCCCCGTTCAAGTCACAGAACATGGCACTGAATTCCTACGTAACAGAAGACGGCAAGGAGATTGGCCGGGCCCAAGGAGCACAGGCTGAAGCCTGCGGTATTGAAGCGACGACGGATATGAATCCGATTCTGATCAAGCCGGTGCGGGACATGCATTCGCAGATCGTGGTACACGGTGTGCCTTTTGCACAGATGAGTGCATCGGATTATCGGCAGAAGTTCCTGCCTGAAGCGAAGCAGACGGTGATGGATGCGCTGAATCGGTTGCGGGACACATACGATGTGGTACTGATGGAAGGAGCAGGCAGTCCTGCGGAGATTAATCTGAAGGACCGGGATATCGTGAACATGAATCTGGCAGGTTGGGCGGATGCACCGGTGATTCTGATCTCCGATATTGATCGGGGCGGTGTATTTGCTTCCATTGTCGGCACACTGGAGCTGCTAGAGCCACATGAGGTCGAGCGTGTGAAAGGTTTTATCATCAACAAGTTTCGCGGCGATCTGTCTCTGTTGCAGCCGGGACTCGACTGGCTCGAAGAACGGACAGGTATTCCAGTATTGGGTGTATTACCTTACATAAGAGATATTCAGATTGAAGCGGAGGATTCCGTAGTGCTGGACTCCATGCGTCATGGGAAATCCGGCAAGACAGACCTGGATCTGGCGGTGATCCGATATCCGAGAATTTCCAACTTTACAGACTTTGACGCACTTTCCCGTGAACCGGATGTGAATGTGCGTTACGTGACCTCACCTGAGGAATTAGGAAGTCCCGATGCCATTCTTCTGCCCGGTACGAAGGATACGATAGGGGATCTGATGTATCTGCGCGAATCGGGACTAGAGCAAGCCATCGCCAGCCAGACTGAATGTGAGCATGTTCAACTTGTAGGTATATGTGGCGGATACCAGATGCTCGGGCGTCATCTGAAGGACCCGTATGCAGTGGAGGTGAATCAGATTCAGGAAGCGCAGGGACTTGGCTGGCTTCCCCTCTCCACAACGTTTCTTCAGGACAAGCAGACCGTCAGGGCTTCGGGAAGGGTACAGTCTCATCATCCGATTCGTCTGCATAATGAACGGGAACCCGATACGGACGTTGCTCCATTATCCATTAACGGATATGAGATTCATATGGGTGTTACGGAGTGCCATGATCCTGCACTTGTAGTCACCTTGTTCGAAATTGCACATCCAGGTGGTCAGCCGTTCCGTGAAGGTTGGGGCACAGCGGATGGAAAGGTGTGGGGAACCTACCTGCATGGCTTGTTCGAAAGTGATCTGTTCAGACGTTCGTGGTTGAATGGCCTGCGTGAAGGGAAGGGACTGGCTCCACTTCGGGAGACGTATAGTGTCCATGAACGCAAAGAGTTGGAGTTCGATCGGGTAGCCGAATCCTTGCGTTCGTCACTGGATATGAAGCGAGTGTACGCCATTATGGGTGTTCAGGCACCAGAGCATATCTGATATATAGAATACCCCCATGACCGGCAACCCGTTCTCTGGAAACGGAATGTTAGCGGCATGGGGGTATTTGTATATCCTATGATTATATAAGGTTTAACTCAGGCAATGATGGGTTAATGGTATACCTGTTAGTTTATTTTGAAGTTCTTCATGGCGGATTGCAGTTCTACCGCTTGCTCATGCAGATGACGAACGGTATTTGAATGTGAATCCATCTCGCTGAGTTGAAGATCTGCTGTTGAAGCAATCTGTTGCATACTCTCACGGGATTTGGATGTAATCTCTGCCGTTTCTTCAACGGAAGCACTCACTTCTTCTGCACCAGCAGATACTTGCTCTGTCGAAGCAGATACCGTCTGAATGGTCAGATTGACGTTTTGGATCAATTCGTTAAGCTGTTGGAAGGCTGAGCCTGCTTGTTGAACCACATGCGTGCCTGATCCAATCTCTTGGGTGACGCGGTTCATGGCATCCACCGAACGTTCGGCGTCTTCACGAATGGTTCCCAGGTAATCGGAGATTTCCTCCGTAGCAGTTTTGGATTGCTCAGCGAGTTTGCGGACTTCTCCGGCAACCACGGCGAAACCGCGTCCATGCTCCCCGGCACGTGCTGCTTCAATGGAAGCGTTAAGGGACAGCATGTTAATCTGTCTGGTAATCTCGAAAATGGATTCAACAATGGTGCCAATGGCGATGGATCGTTCGTTCATCGTTTCTACATAACGCAGCGATTCGCTTGCAGTCTGACCTACACGTTCCATTTGTTCAACGGCATCCTGAGCCAGGCGGTTACCATTAACAGCTTCATTTGCAGCTTCACCAATCTGTTCGGACACTTCGGCAGAAGATGAAGCAATATGCATAATACCCTGTGTGATCTCTTCCATGGCTCTGGCGTTCTCGGACGCGCTTGAAGCGATGCTTACGCTGCCTTTCTCGGCATCTTCCGCAGAGCGACTGGAGTTCTTGACCATTCCGGACATGGATTCAACCCGCTGAAGCAGGTCATTGGAGCCTTGCACTACTTCATTGGACGTGGACAAGGCACGGCTAATCATTTCTTTCAGGTTATGTGTCATCGTCTGGAAGCTTCCGGCAAGCTGGGCAATTTCATCCTTGCCTTTAATCTGAAGCTCAGCGGTCAGATCACCTTGGGATATTTGTTTGCTATGTTGAACGAGCTTGATGATCGGTTGGGTTACTTTTTTGATCATACTGGTTGAGATAAGCCAGCCGAGCAAGAAGACTAAGGCTGTAATCCCCAGACATAACCAGAAGATCTGGGTGATCTTGGCCTGAATGAACTGGGCATCCATGCTTACAGCCATAATCATGTTACTTCCTGCGATCGGCATAAAGGCTGCTTTATGTATCCCAAAGGAATCGGAGTAGACTTCACTGATTACCATTTCTTTCTTCTCGATAGCTGTGTTCATTGCTGATTCTACAGTAATCTCATCTTCTGCTTTCATGCCAGAGGAGGAATTGGCAATGACAACTTTGGCTGAGCCATCCTGTATGGCAACAATGTAAGCTGCATCCAAATTATGTTCTTTTGCTTTATCCGCCAAATAGGATTCTACGGTCAAAGCTGCACCTTCAGAACCGGCTCCGCCACTCTGTACCTGTAGAATTTTTGAAGCAGATGTATCCTTGTATATATCCTGGATGGACGTGTTCAAGACTTTGTCGAACTGCGGAAGCACGTAGCTTTGAATAATATTCATGGATACGGCATAAAAACTAATACTGAACAACAGGGAAGCAACGAGCAGAACGAGGAACAATGTACCTCTGATTTTACCGGCAACGGTGCGATTACGAAACATACAATCATCCTTTCACGTCATGTTCATTAACATTATCGCTTTTCCATCGCCATGAGACTAAATGCCAACGAAGAAAGACCTAATTTTCACGTTGAGAAAATGTGGGAATAAGCGGATATACCTATATTACAGAATTAACCTGAGGTTGAATACTATAATTTTCACGATTCAGTGTATTTTTTTTTAGAAATAGAAGAATTGATTACATACATATTACATAATATCAATTAATACCTACCAGAATAGTTTGTTATGTGATATATTGTTGAATATCGCTTTTGAGCGAGTAGAAAACCGGATGTCCGGTTACTCACACTGAGGAGGATTTATACAAATGAATACCTTTTTAATCATTTTAAACGTAGTGGTTATGCTCGCTCTTCTGGGTGTCCTGTTCTGGATGCAGAAGAAGCATATTTCCTTTACAAAGCGTGTATTTGCGGGTCTGGGGATGGGGGTCGTATACGGCGTTATTCTTCAGTTGATCTACACATCCGATTCTAACATCATTACCAAGTCGGTCGATTGGTTTAATCTGGCCGGTTCAGGATATGTTCGTTTGTTACAGATGGTCGTCATTCCGTTGATTATGGTTTCCATCATATCGGCCATCATGAATTTAAAAGGCAAGCAGAATCTCGGTAAAATGAGTTTTTCGATTATCGCGATCCTGTTGATCACCACGGCGATTGCCGCAGGAGTCAGCATTGTGACGAGCCTGAGCTTTAACCTGACTTCAATCGAGATCGAGGGTGGAGACCGGGAGCTTGCACAAGGGCAGAAGATGGAGGAACGTCTCGTTGATGTGAAGGATCAGACGATTCCTCAGCAGGTGCTGGAATTCATTCCGTCGAATCCATTCGCGGACATGACAGGGGAGCGTCGCTCATCCACGCTGGCGGTTGTTATTTTCTCTGCTTTTATCGGTGTGGCCGTACTTGGACTGGATCGCAAAAAACCACAGCAGGCGGAAACGTTCCGCGGCATGGTGAATGCCGTATATGCGGTGGTTATGCGGATTGTAACGCTGGTGCTTCGATTGACGCCATATGGCATATTGGCCTTGATTACGAAGGTGACAGCAACCACGAATCCGGATGAGATTCTGAAGCTGATCAAATTCGTGATTGCATCCTACGTTGCGTTGCTTGTCATGTTCATCATTCACCTGATTATCATTACACTCTCTGGGTTCAACCCACTTACGTATCTGAAAAAGGTTCTGCCAACCCTGGTATTTGCCTTTACGTCCCGTTCAAGTGCGGCAGCAATTCCGCTTAACGTGGAGACACAGACGAAGAAACTGGGTATATCGGACGGGATTGCGAATCTGTCAGCAACCTTTGGGGCCACGATTGGTCAAAACGGCTGTGCCGGGATCTATCCGGCCATGCTGGCGGTGATGATTGCTCCAACGGTCGGAATCGATCCGCTGAGCTGGGACTTCATTGTTACCCTGATCCTGGTGGTCATGATCAGTTCATTCGGTGTAGCCGGTGTAGGCGGCGGGGCAACCTTTGCTTCCCTGATCGTGTTGTCCACAATGAACTTGCCGGTAGCTCTGGCGGGATTGTTGATTTCGGTTGAACCGCTGATCGACATGGGTCGTACAGCCTTGAACGTGAACGGGTCCATGACTTCAGGACTTGTGACCAGCAAGATTTTGAAAGAAAACGATCATGACACATTCAATGATCAGAGCCGTGATCTGGATTCAGCCGTTCAGGCGTAATTCAGATTTACACTAGGCGGATGGCAGATACAGCCACGAAAGCAGCCGTTCTTCGGGTTAATCCGAAGGGCGGCTTTTTTCCTTTTAGCATCCGTATATCATGCATCATGCGGTTTGTAAGTTGCTTTCGCTATGGTGCACATGGCTCAAATACATGGGGGGGGATTCACATCCGTTGGGCATACCGAAAATATCAGCCGAAGCCAGTTGGGGTTATTTAGTGCTGTTCAATGACGGGGAAATGTGATAGAGTATTCATGTTTTGGCCCGGAGCCAAACCGCGGTTCGTAACCATCCCGCGTAATCAAAACTAGGAAGGCAGTGTTTGTAATTATGTTTAACTTAGGGTGGGGAGCGCTTTTCGTTCTCGTGACGTATGGATTTTTCATACTGTGTTATCGCTTGTTCGGTAAAAAAGGTCTGTATGCCTGGATCGGTGTGGCAACGGTTATTGCCAACATTCAGGTGACCAAAACGATAGATATCATGGGCATTGTTCTGACGCTGGGCAATACGATGTATGTCAGCATGTACCTGACCAGTGATCTACTCAATGAGAAGTATGGACCAGGTGAGGCGCGTAAAGCCGTATGGTTCGGGTTCTTCACATTGATCATGACAACCGTGTTGATGCAGATGGTATTGTTCTTTGAGCCAGCATCTACGGACTTTGCACAGGAACCCATGGCGAAACTATTCGGTCTGCTGCCACGTCTGGCACTCGGAAGTCTGACAGCCTATTTCATCAGCCAGTTCCTGGACGTACGACTGTACTCCTGGCTGCGCAAGGTTGCCCCAGGGCGCAATCAGTTGTGGATACGCACCAACGGTAGCTCGATCATCAGTTCATTTGTGGATACGCTGGTATTTTGCACGATCGCTTTTGCGTTCATTTATCCGTGGGATGTCTGGCTCGAAATCTTCCTGACGACGTATATCATCAAATTTGTATTGACTGCGGTCGGAACGCCATTTCTATATGCAGCACGTAGCTTTAAATTTAAGGACGAAGCCTAATGGCTGTTCTGGTTTCGATGTAATCTCTGCTGTTTATGCTATGCTTTGTGCAAGTCAACCCGTTGGCAAGATGATAAGCACACGCGAAAATGTCCCGCGAAACCATTAACACATGGTTTCGCGGGACATTTTTAATATCTGGATTTAACCACTCTCGTATACGATAACGTCAATGGACAGCCGTGTGATAATTTTTGAATCTTTCGATATGGAACCATATCTGCTCCAAAGAACTGAATGGTGATCGGCATGCTCGAAAAGAGATTAGTCCGCTAGGATTTGCAGTTCTTTTGGATAGGTCGTCAGAACCTCTATACCTGTATCCGTGACGAGTACATCATCCTCGATGCGTACACCGCCTGCTCTTGTATATATGCCCGGTTCAATCGTGAACACTGTGCCTTCATTCAGGATGTCCTTATTTTCTCCATGTAGTGAAGGATACTCATGCACGTCAATGCCCAGTCCGTGTCCAACTCTGTGCATGAAGCGCTCACCGTATCCAGCTTCTTCTGTAACCTGGCGTGCCGCACGATCCACTTCCGCGCAGGTAATACCTGGCTTCACCACCCGGATGGCAGCTTCGTTCGCTGCGAGCACGGTATTATAGATGGTTTGGAGTTCAGGTGAGATGTCCCCAAAGGCAAATGTGCGCGTAATATCAGATGCATACCCACCAGCGTAGACACCCATATCAAACATTAACAGATCCCCGTGTTGCAGCTTCCGTTCACCCGGCGTGCCGTGTGGCAAGCCAGTTTTGGGTCCCGTGAGCACCATGGTATCAAAGGAAGGACCGTCGGCACCCAGTTTCTTCATCTGATATTCCATCTCGGCGACCAGTTCGATTTCGGTAACGCCTGTGCGAACGTGAGACAGTCCTTGGCGGAGTGTTTCTTCTATAAGATAAATGGCATGGCGAATACGAGCCACTTCATCCGGTGTCTTTTTCACACGTAACGTGCGAAGCAGAGGGCCGACATCCTCAAACTGGGCAGCGCCCAGAGCGGCGGTCAGCTGCTCATAACGTGCGACAGTGACGTATTCCTTTTCGACACCAACACGGCCCAAGCGTCCCTGGTAACGTTCGAACAAGGCGTACGGATTGTCCGTATCTGTGTGGGTGGCAATGTTGGATACCGAGGAAGCGGCTGCGGCAGCTTCAGCATCAAGAGCAGGTACGATCAACAATGGTTCTTCGCCGCGTGCGAGAACAAGACCGAGGAAACGTTCATGCGGATTGCTCGCAAATCCAGTTAAATAGTAGATATGTTTCGGATCGGTGATGAGCATGGCATCCAAACCTTGCGCAGACAGATCGGCTTCGAGTCGGGATAAAGGGTTTTGATTCATGAGTGTATATGTCCACCTTTCAGTTCGTTTTCTTTCTATTATAGAAGAATAGTGGAGAATTCCAAAGTGGCGTGGCAACAAGTCATGAGAATAGCCATCATTTGCCGTTTGACTGATCCATGGGAAGGGTAATACAGGGCGAAACCACGTTGGGATTACGAACCGAATTCAGTAGCAATTATCCTAGAATATCATCCTGATTTATACAATGTATAGACGAATAAAATCATTTCGATCTATATCATGCGGATAGGAATTCGCTCCAAGGGTTGATGCAAAATGCTCACTAAAATAATCATATCTCATTCCAGTAGTAGGGAGATGTAATCATGAATAATCGATTGAGTGTTCCGCTATATGCTTCATTGTTAAGTGTGGCTTTGTTGACAGCTTGTGCTTCGGGTGAACCCTCGACAGAATCGCAACAGACGTCGCAGGGAGAGGAGACAGGGCAGGGTCAGACGGCAGCTAGAGGTCATAACAGTGCGAATGGAAACGAGGATGGAACGCAGGGAAATGACCTTATTCCATATGAGGCTTCTGTTATGGTGGAAGGGCTTCATGCACCGTGGGAATTGGTGAGTGTGCCGGACGGTCGGATGTTTGTGACGGAGCGCCCGGGGACCATTCGTGTAATTGAGGATGGAAAGTTGGCACCTGAACCGCTGATTGAATTTACGGCTCCATTTAATGAAGAAGGAGAGGGTGGCCTGCTCGGGCTTGCGGCTGATCCAGACTTTGAAGATAACGGTTATCTGTATGCATATCACTCCTATCTGGAGGGTGATGATATCGCTAATCGTGTATTGCGTTTGAAGGTAAATGACAGGAAGGCGGTTATAGACAAGGAGCTGCTTGGTAACATTCCAGGCGGAACGAATCATAACGGAGGACGAATCAAGATAGGCCCGGACGGTCTGCTCTATATTACGACAGGTGAGCGGTACGAACCGGAATTGGCGCAGAACAAGGATAGTTTAGGTGGCAAAATATTGCGGATTGGTCTGGACGGATCGATTCCAAAAGATAATCCATGGCCGGATTCACCGGTCTACAGTATGGGACATCGGAATGCACAAGGACTGGCCTGGAACCCGGACAATGGATATCTCTATTCCACAGAGCATGGACAGCGCAATCATGATGAAATTAACCGCATCGAAGCGGGCGAAAATTATGGTTGGCCGGAAGTGGAGGGGGACGAGGATGACAACGGCACTTATCAGGCACCACTTGCACATAGTGGCAATGAAAGCTGGGCTCCGTCCGGTGCAGCTTTTGTTGAGGAAGGGCCATGGGCCGATTCACTGATTGCTGCGAATTTGCGTGGGGAGCAACTGCTCAGAATCATTTTGTCCGAAGATGGCACAAAGGTAGAGCAGGTGGAGCCGATCTTTGAAGAGGAGTGGGGTCGCATTCGCAATGTGACCGCTGGAGAAGACGGAAAGTTATATGTGCTTACGAATAATCGGGATGGGCGGGGTTCGCCGCGTGATGGTGACGACCAATTGATTGTGTTGACACCAGGGAATTGAGCGGGAGAGATGTAAATGTGAGAGGGGATTTGTCAATATAATGTTGGCTGCAACAGCGTGCAAGTTCTGAGTGTGGAGTTCGCAAGAGCGTCACTCCAATAGTCCAGAAGTCCATGACCTTGATGCTTCAAGGCATGAAGGCAAGGACTTCAAGACGCTAAGGAATCGGAGGCACCTTATTGCGGTGCTTAGCGTTAACCGCAAAGTTTAACGAACTTCAGCGGCGTTATTATGGCAAAAACCTGTGAAATCACCGCTGAAACCTGGAAATAAGACGTCTACGATTCGTTACACACGGCTATCTGCGAAAAAGCATCCAATAGCGTGTGCTGATTTCGTAAAGCGTCAGCTCTCCCTTTTCCAATCACAACCTCTTTAGTCCGCACGTTCTGCGAGTTCGGCAATACGTTGACCAGGCTCATTGGTGTACTCACCGCCATGGTAACAGAGCACCTTCTCCGGTTTCAAGCCAGTCAGCTTTTTCAGGCTACGCAACGCTTCAGGCATGTCCGGTGTAGCGGGAGGAGCAGGGCCAACCAATTCATCATCGACCACACGTAATTCATCGGCAGCGAGCAGGAACTTGGTATCCCGGAAGTACAGGCAGATGTGACCTGGGGTATGTCCCGGTGTATGAATGACCTGGGTACCGCCTTGCAGAGGCAGCATGTCTCCGTCCTCCAGTGTTCTGCTGATATTTACTTCGGGAAGCTGTACGAGGAGCTGTTCCGCCAATGCCAAAACAGGGGTGGACAGCATCGCCCGGCGCTCTGGTGTGAATTTGATTAGGGGCTTCTGCCCTGTGAGATAAGGGATTTCGTCCGCATGAGCCCAGATCTCCAGATCCGGTATAACATCCAGAAGAGCGCCAAGGTTACCGATATGGTCGATATCCTGATGGGTAATAATTACACGTTTGATGTCTGCGAGCTGAACGCCCTCCTGCTCCAGTGCAGACTGAAGTTGTGCGAATTGTCCAATCATGCCTGTATCCACTAGTGTAATGCCATCTTCATCACGAAGCATGACCGGATAGATGGGGCTATTCCCTGAAGGTGTAGGAATATGGAGATGCAGAACAGTTAGTGAATTTGTTGAATTGCTCATAGGTTACCGGAATCCAGTCCGGCGCACCTCCTTTATGGATATTTTAATGAGGTATTACTCAGGACGTTGGTACTTCAGATGTTTTCTGTAACTTTTAATCGGTTCCAGCAGTGCTTCAAAGGTTTGTTCTTCATCCAGGCTTTCCTTCACGATGGCGGCAAACGAGAAGTTCTCATGGACCAGTTTATTCCTCGTCTGGAAGACCAGACTCAGTGCCTCACCGAAGTTCTCCTCACCGGATTTCAACGCGATCTGCTGTTTCTGTAACTCAGCCTGAATGATCTCCATGTTGGATCGTGCACGGTAGGCAGGAGTTTTCATTAACGCGGTCGAATTAAACCTTTTTTGGTATACGCGCTCATATAGATCATTTAGCATGTGTTCCATAATCGAACATAATTCAATGACCAGCGAAGCATACCTCCGATGTTTGCGTATTCTGGTGAGTTCGCGTGTTTCTTCATCATTCCAGATGGCGTACTTTTCAAACAGTGTGGAATCCGCAATTTGCCGAATATCCTGATATTCCTCTTCCAGTTGCTCGATTTCAAGTTTGGCTTGTTTTTTGATCTTTTTAAAATCTTCTTTATTCAGCATACTTGTCCTCCCATGGAACCGTGATGTGATCATTTCACATCATTATCTCATATTGAGTTCTGGTTCGCTGATCATTTCATTTTGGAACCTCTGGTTCAGAAGGGAAGTACCTGAATGTCCATTCAGACAGCGATAGTTACGGGAGCCAACTCAGGCATGGGTCTGGCAACCACCATTGAACTTGCAAGGCAAGGGTACAGAGTGATTATGGCGTGTCGCAGCGAAAAGCGCGGACAGCAGGCTCTACAGGAGGCCTTGCGCCAGTCAGGCTCTAATGCCATTGAACTGATGTTGTGTGACCTGGGTTCACTGGACAGCATCCGTCATTTTGCTCAAACGTTCCGCGAGCGCTATGACACACTGGACGTTCTGATTAACAATGCCGGTGTCGTCATGGTTAAACGCAAGGAGACCTCAGACGGCTTCGAACAGAGTATCGGGATTAACCATCTCGGACATTTTCTGCTCACCTTACTTCTGATCGAACCTTTGAAGGCTGCGAAGCAGGGACGTATTGTGAATGTTTCCTCGGGTGCGTACAAAGCTGGAAAGATCCATTTCGCTGATCCTCATCTACACCATGGGTACAACCCGATCAAAAGCTATGCCCAATCCAAGCTGGCTAACGTACTGTTCACTCGTGCTCTGGCCCACAAAGTGGCGGATACCCGCATCACTGTGAACTGCTTGCATCCTGGCGCAGTTGGCACAAGCATTGGTGTAGACCGCAATACCGGGTTTGGCACACGGATTATGGCTCTGGCGGCCAAGCTGCCCTTTTTTCTCTCTCCTGAAGAAGGGGCACAGACAGCAATCTATCTCGCCACAAGTCCTGAAGTCGCCGGGGTAACCGGGCGATACTTCTACCAACAAAAGGAGCAGCAACTGAAAGCTCATGCCACGGATGATGCTACGGCTGAACGTTTCTGGACGTGGAGTGAAGAACAGGTTGGACTGAAGGCGGACGAGAGGTTGTAACAGGCAGTCATCGCAGAAGGTATGGGTTTCGAACACGTAAGAATATAGGAGCATCTTTTTCCGTGTCATACCTTCTGCATCAGACTCCAAGTGTCAGGTCCGAAGTGTCAGAACATCGTCATCGGACCACCAAAGTCAGGACCCTAAGCTTCAGCCCGTCCAGGTCCGCGATGCTCAGGCTTTTGCCTTCACAGCTTGCTGAATCAATTCAATAAAAGCTTCAATGCGCTGAATGCCTTGATCTCCCTGACCGTATGCACGGACAGAGGCGGATGAGGCATTTTTCTCATTCTCACCAAGTACGAGCGAGTAAGGAACTTTTTCCATCTGGGCTTCACGGATTTTGTACCCAAGCTTCTCGCTGCGCAGATCTGTTTCTACCCGAATCCCCGCATCCCGGAGCTGGCTTTGTACTTGGAGCGCATAGTCTGCGTAATGATCCGACACCGGCAGCAGCTTCACTTGGACTGGTGCGAGCCAGAGTGGGAACGCTCCTGCGTAATGTTCAGTCAGGATACCGATGAAACGATCAATGGAACCGTATATGGCACGGTGGATCACGACCGGACGGTGTTTCAGGCTATCCTCACCAATGTAAGTGAGGTCGAACTTCTCCGGCATTTGAAAATCAAGCTGGATTGTTCCGCACTGCCAGCTGCGTTTGAGTGCATCGAGGATGTGAAAGTCGATTTTGGGGCCATAAAAGGCACCGTCTCCTTCGTTAATTCGATACTCCACACCACGCCGATCTAGTACATTTTGCAATGCACGTTCCGCCTGATCCCATAATTCTTCCGATCCCATGGAATCGTCCGGGCGAGTGGACAACTCAATCTTGTACTCGAATCCAAAGATATCGTACATGCGTCCGATCAGAGAAATTGCCTGATTGATCTCTTCCTCGATCTGTTCTGGCATGACATACAGATGGGCATCATCCTGGCAGAAAGTCCGCACACGCATCATGCCGTTCAGGGCGCCTGAGAATTCATGGCGATGAACCTGACCAAATTCCATCATGCGAATCGGCAATTCGCGATAGGAATGGAGTGTATTTTTGAAGATGAGCATGTGTCCCGGGCAGTTCATTGGTTTGAGTGCAAAAGTGGCATCATCCACTTCCGAGAAGTACATATTGTCCTTGTAATGTTCCCAGTGACCAGATTGCTCCCACAGCCGGTTGTTCATCATGAGAGGAGTCCGAACTTCCTGATAGCCTTCCTGCAATTGCAGCTCCCGGGAGAACTGCTCCAGTTCAGTACGAACAGTCATACCTTTGGGCAGATAGAAGGGCATGCCAGGGGCTTCTTCGGAGAACATGAACAGTTCAAGCTCTTTGCCCAGTTTACGGTGATCCCGTTTCTTCGCTTCTTCCAGCATGTGCAGATGTTCATCCAGCAGGGCTTTGTTCGGGAAAGCAGTGCCGTAGATGCGTTGCAGCATTTTATTGTCCGAGTTGCCCCGCCAGTAGGCACCAGCTACATTCAGCAGTTTGAATGCCTTGATTCGGCCTGTGGATGGGAGATGGGGACCCCGACACAAGTCGAAAAATTCCCCTTGATCATAAATTGAAAGTTCGGCGTCCTCCGGCAGATCCCGAATGAGTTCAAGCTTATAGGGGTCCTGAATCTCTCCGAAGATGCGGAGGGCTTCCTCCCGGCTAACGATCCGGCGGCTGATCTTTTCATTTTCCTGAATGATCTTGTTCATTTCCCGCTCAACGGCAGCCAGATCACTGATAGAAAGGGCATGCTCCAGATCAACATCGTAATAAAATCCATCTTCGATTACGGGGCCGACGCCCAGTTTCACTTGTTCCGCACCGTAAATGCGTTTAAGGGCTTGTGCCAGCACGTGAGCTGTACTATGGCGATAACGATAAAGACCTTCCTCGCTGTCCAGTGTAACGATGACGAGCTCGCAATCTTGCTCTAACATCCAATCCAGATCGACATTCTTGCCATCAACAATACCGCCAATGGCCTGTTTGCCCAGACTAGTACTGATGGATGAGGCTACCGCTCCTACAGTGATGCCTGCTTCGTAAGAGCGTACCGCCCCACCTTGCAGCTGGATATGGATCGAAGAATCTGGATGCTGAGGATTAGTGGATAGCTTACTTCTTTCGTCTTGCGATAGGCTACTTGCCTGATTGCTTATTTCGTTGCTTGATTGGCTATTTTTATCCTGATTGTTCATGTGAACCACTCTCCAATATTCAAATTTGAAGCGCAAAAAACACCCGTCCCGGAAAAGGGACGAGTGCGCTTAGCTCGTGGTTCCACCCTAATTTGGTTATGATTGCTCCCTCTCTCGACCAGCCGCCGCAAGCAGGAAACATCATAACCCTCATTGGAATCCGTTATCGGGGATCAGGCGGTGAACTCTACTGGCAGCATTGCCGAACATCTGAGGGAAGTCCGAAATGCTGAGGTTCGAGGTCACGGCTGCAGAGGGGTAATTCCGGTCCGTTCGCTGAAGAAGGTTTCACCAATCCCTTCTCTCTCTGGGCAGCACGCAAACGGAATCTTGTCTCTGGTCATCGCCAAATATGCAAAGTCGATATCACTTGAATTGATCTTATATTGCACTTGAAATGGTTGAAGTTCATATCAATATATGGGAACAGGTGTTATTGAGTGTCGATTATATAGACTGAAAATGAAAAGGTCAAGCGGAATATTTTCAACCCGTTTCTGATTGTGCATCCCATATTAACCGAATGATGGTTCCCTCACCGGAAGTCGATTGGACTTCAATACGACCTTTCATCGCCTCGATTAACCCTTTAGTTACCGCCATGCCAAGCCCTGATCCAACATCCGATGTCTCCGTATCCGTCCCTCTGTAATACCGATCGAACAGCTTCCAGACCGTCTCCGGGTCCATTCCTTGTCCATTATCGGCGAAATGAACGCTGAACTCGTCTGCTTGCTCACCAGGGTGCACACTAACCGTCAAAGTGGACTCCAACGGATTATGCAGCAGGGCATTAGCCATCAGATTATCCACAATGCGTTCAAACGACGGGGTATGCACATGGCCGTAGACCGGAACTGGGGCAGGTTGGAATGTAATCCGACCCTCACCATATGCTGGATTTCGCTCGGCGCGCTGGACGAGATCATGCAGTAACGTATTCACGTCCGTTTTTTCCACAGGTGGCTGGTATCCACCACTGCGCAAGCGATACGTCATGGCAAGGTCGTTCACAAGCCGATCCATATACATGGATTTGTCCAGCATAATGCCTGCGAATTCTCTGACTTCTTCTGTGGACCAGGTATATTTTTCTGCTTCCAGCATATGGGCATATCCCTGAATGGACGACAGAGGCGTCTTGAGGTCATGTGTTATGCCAGCAATCCATTCCTCACGCAGAGACTCGGTCTGTTTTCGAAGTTCTTCGTCTTTTGTCAGTGTAGCAGATAATGCCTGGATGGAGTGAAGCACCTCAGCATACACGCGATATTTGCGCTTCCATTTGCCATTTCGCCGCTGGCTGCGGGGTGTGCCGCTCACTCCCTTGGGCTCTTCATAATGCCCTTTTTCCAGTCTCTGGAGCCATTGAAGCATATGCAGCATAGGGGAACCAAAACGATTGGCGTACCAAAGGGCGAGCAGGCTAATCAAAATGACAACGGACAGAAGCAGCATGAGAAGAGCAGGTGCCAAAATGAATTTATATGGATTCTGATCTCCTGACGCAGATGGGTCTACAGGTATGCTAATCATCCAGGTTGTGCTGTTCTGTTCATCGTAAAAGGTTGCGGTGGATATTCCATACCGATTGGGATAACGAATACGCAAAACCAGTTCCTGAATGTCATAGCTGGTGGAGACACCTATGGCGGGTTTGTTAAAGGAAGCCAGCTCTTGGCCGTAAGCGTCCAAAACTTGCAGATAGGCGCCTTTGGAACGAATGGTATCCTGTTGTTTGGGCTGGAGAACAAGCTCTCCATTGGTGTAGTAACTGTTTTGACGGGCCTGATCAAGTAAGGATTTGGCCTGATTACGCACGCCGTACAGCAAGGTGAAATTCTGTCCGTCTTTCTCCCGAATCTGAATGATGATCTGGTACGGGAAGGGTTTATTGGCATCCCAATAAGCGATCAACTCGCCGGGCTTGTATTGTTTAGGAACATCGGGAGGTGTATTAAAGTCATCAACGACGTAGCCCTTCTTATCCAGAACCTGCAACCATCCCTGATTATGTTTAACCTGTTCCAGCAGCTTGGGATCATAACGTACCGTGCCATCGGGCATCATCTCTGCGGTATTGATTAATTGGTCCAGTCCGCTTGTAGCGAAGTCATCCACCAGACTTACTTCATTTATCCTTTGAACGACCCAATAGGTAGCCGCAGAACCCAACAGGATAATAAGCACAACTATACCGGCAAGCATCCCGACAAACCGGGTCATCAATTTGCGACGAATACTCATGGACGAAGCGCTTTTTCTGGCTGAATGAGCTTGTAACCCAACCCCCGGACATTCACAAGAAAGACGGGGTTCGAAGGATCGGCTTCAATTCGCTCACGAATACGGTGAATATGAACCATTACGGTGTTGTCATCGCTGATCGCTTCCGATCCCCATACCCGCTCATACAATTCCGATTTGGTGAAAATACGATTGGGATGTTTGCAAAAGAAGAGCAGCAATTGATAGACCAGAGCCGGACAGGTTACAGCCTGTCCTTCAACCCGGAGTTCACCGGCTTGTTCCAATACTTGAAAGCGGCCAAAATCATAAATCCCTTCCTGCATAGCCGGGGATGACGTAGTTGCGTCAGAAGAGGAAGCAGTTGCTGCTCTAGTCGTTGCCATTTTGGTAGGCAAATAACGTTTCAGCAGCGATTTGATGCGAGCCACCACTTCAAGTGGATTAAAGGGTTTGATGACGTAATCATCCCCGCCAACGGCGAATCCGGTTAACTTGTCATAATCGGTTGTTTTGGCGGTCAAAAATAGAATCGGTGCATCGGTCACTTGCCGCAGAAAAGGACAGATTTCCAGTCCGCTTTTGCCAGGGAGCATGATGTCAAGCACGATGCAATGATAGGTTTTATTTTCGCAGGCGGTGATCGCTTCTTCTCCAGTCGTGACGGTGTCAATGTCTACAAATTGTTCTTTGAGCAGAACGGTTTTGAGCATATGTAAAATGGCTTGTTCATCATCAACAAGCAGTATGGAGACGTGATCCATGATGTGAAATGACCTCCTCGTACTTCCTTTGAGTTTATTGCTAATCATACCATCCACAAGTGCTGTATAGCATACGAGGTATCTTAACGGAATCTTAATTATGAGGCGAGGGAAGCCGTCACAATTTAACTACAAGTAAGGAAGGGTTAGACGAAGCATAAGATTCATTCTGTACACTTAACTGGAAAGTATAACGATTAATAGAAGGGGTGTTGAGAATGAACAGGGAAAGTCATCTGAATTCAGAGCAAGCTTCACACAACAAATTACAGAGCAGAAAGGGCTGGAAAGTGCTTGCGATTGCCCTCAGTGCTTGCGTGATATTGTCTGCCTGCGGAAATGGTAAGTCGATTACATCCGACCAAGCGGAAGAAAAGTCAGCCGAACAGATATCCAATAATAATGAATCGAGCGAGAACTCCAATCAGGAACAGAACACAAATTCAGAGGTGAGCACGACTGTAACGCCAGACAATCTCATAGATACATTAATGAATGGTTCGAAGGATGCGATCTATAGTCAGTTTTCTCCGGAATTGAAGGAAGCGATCACACTTGAAAAGTTCAAAACGTCTGCTTCCGAGTTCCTGAAGGGAGTAACATCCCTGGATCAAGTGTTCGCAGCTGAGATAAACAATTTGACCGAGTTCGCCTGGAAGGATCAAACGGGAACAAAAGGGATTCGAGCCTATTTTACCGAAGCCAATCAGATTGATGGTCTGTTGATCCAGCCGCTGGTAACCCATGAGGATACAGATCAAAAGTTCACCAAAACCGAATTCCATTTCCCTTTAAAGGGTGAATGGTATGTGTTCTGGGGAGGCGACGATGTGATGTCGAACTATCATTATGAGCATGAAACACAGCGGTATGCACTGGATATCATTCGGTCGAAAGAAGGTTTCAGCTATAAGGGGGATACCAAGGTGAACGCAAGTTATCATGCTTTTGGTGAACCACTCTATGCTGCTGCGGACGGAACAGTTGTCGATATCAAAAATGACATTCCAGACAATATACCCGGCGTTATGAATCCGGAAGAGCCAGCGGGGAATAATGTGGTCATTGACCATGGGCAGGGCGAATATAGCATTACGGCACATATAAAAAAAGGAAGTGTAACAGTCAAAAAAGGAGATAAGCTCAAGCAGGGAGACCTCATCGGTGAGCTTGGCAATTCGGGTAACTCCAGTGAAGCTCATCTACACTTCCAGGTATCGGACGGTCCCGGCCTGTTCACTTCCCGTTCCATCAACATTCGTTGGGCGGATAAGAGTCAGCAGCTAACCCGCGGAAACACCATTCAGGCACTGCCGGAGTCCTAAGTACCAGATGACAAGGAATTCATCGAAAATCAGGTTTTGTACAGGTCAGTTTATTAACTTACCAAGTCACCAGATCACAAGGTCGGGTCAGGAGTTATTTTATCAGAGTGTTTAGGGGATGACGCCGTCTTCCTGCCTCCGTTATAATATCGTCATAAGACAGATTCGATCTGGACGATGGAGGAGTAGAAATGAAGCTGGATAGTGTACAGATTGAGTATGCGCGTCGTGAGGACTTGCCAAGAATTGTGGAGATCTATAATTCCACGATTGAGAGCCGGATGGTGACGGCGGATTTGGAGCCGGTGACCGTGGAACAGCGTATTCCCTGGTTTGAGGAGCATTCTTCGGATCATCGTCCACTCTGGGTGATGCGACATGAAGGGCAGGTTGTAGCTTGGGCCAGTCTGAGTTCGTTTTATGGACGTCCTGCGTACAATGAAACGGTGGAAGTCAGTGTATATGTAGATCAGCAATGTCGTGGAATTGGGGCTGGCGGGCGTTTGCTGAATACCGTTTTTGCTGCATGTCCTGCGCTTGGAATCAAGACGATCTTGGGCTTTGTCTTTGGACATAATGAACCGAGTTTGAGGTTATTGCGCAAGCATGGCTTTGAACAGTGGGGATATTACCCCGAAGTGGCTGTGCTGGATGGCGTGAACCGGGATTTGGCGATTTTGGGCAAAAAAATAATGGCATAACGATGAAGCCTATAACTTCTCGTTGATTCGTTAAAACACAGACCTGTGGTAATTGGCGCTAATAGCTTGTGCGCGGTTTGTTAGATTGTACTAACGCTAAAAAAGGCTGTCCCTGTCATGTTTATGACGTATGGGACAGCTTTTTTTGATTTGTGCAGCAGCATTTTCCTGCTGCTGCCTTCTGCTTGCCGTACTAGAGACTCAATCTCTGCTTGATATCCAGCATCTGTGCGAGATGACGTTCCTCATGATAACTAGCAAAATCAACCCATTGTGCAACATCCATCTCACCAAAAACCGGATGTGGGAAAGATTTGCTGCGCAGCAGATCGAGATCATGATGTATTGCTAAGTCGGCCAGCGCTTGATGGGATTCAGCTAGGTCATGGCGGACATCCGCCAGAGCTTCGGGTTCCGCAGGGGGCTGAAGATGGGGCGGAGCCTCCACGGAACGACTGCGATCCAGCGAAAGTTCATAAGGCTTTTTATCTACTGTTACCATTTCTTCTTTCTTAAGAGCCAGCTCGGATTGCTTCACAATTAAGCCTTCCATCAGATTCAGATGACGGAGCACTTGCATGATGCTCCATTGTTCAGGTGCGGGTCTGAGGTTCAATTGTTCTTCATTAAGTCCAGAGACCGCTTCCCGAATTTGGCTCCGAATGTCGTCATTACGAGTGAACATTGTGCAATCCTCTCCTTTATATGAGTTATATGAGTTCTATAATGACAGCTGGTGTAGGTGCAGTATGAAATGTGAATGTTTGATCTATATCATAGAGGATATGAAAGATGAATGTGAAAACATGTTTAATTTACTTTGTTAGACGAATTTTATGTGATGAAATTAAAGTTGTTTCTCATAAATGGACCATCGCCAATATTACCATCACCAAAAAAGGATTGACGGTTAGGGCTAACGCACCCTATAATCGATAACAAGTAACTTTAAATGTAAGGAGTCCTGACATGATATGTTAGTGATTGATGAGGTGTACCACCATACAGCATTGCAAATATCATCGTCCGATTTATTGTACCTTATCCAACAGCTCAGGGTCAAAAAGGAAACAGAGATCGAAACGCTCAAACATAAAATTGAGCAATTCGAGCAAAAGAAGCGAGCGGAGGAAGTGGCTTATCAATCTTTATCTACTGTGCGCAAATGGTTCGCAGGACGTCCTGCATCCCATCACCAAGCGGTGGATTATATGGTCCAAGTGAAGGAACGTTTTCGTAAAATGGAACAGATTCGCCGCCGCATACGTGAACTGGATCGAATTGTTGAACGCATCAATCATCCTGACAGCATTGAACGGGACGAGATCGAGCTAGCTCCTGATACGATCCGTGAGATCAGACAGCTGAGTGAAACGGAGGATGTACAAGCATGACTTTAGAGACATTAAGCTCCGGGATCGATACGGTCTGGGTTGTACTGAGTGCGGCCATGATTCTGTTAATGGAGGGGGGATTCGCCCTTCTGGAGGCTGGCTTTGTACGTTATAAAAATAGTGTGAACATTATTATGAAGGTTTTTGCCGATATTACGATTGGTACCTTGCTTTTTTATGCGATCGGGTTTGGTTTGATGTACGGCTCCGATGCTGGAGGTTTTATGGGAATCACCGGATTTTTCCTCAATGGTGACTTGTCTCACCTGGACGTACCGGTATCACTGGAAACGTTTTGGCTGTTCCAGGCTGCGTTTACGATTGCCGTCATTTCCATCGTATCGGGTGCTGTGGCTGAACGGATCAACTTCCGTGCCTACCTGCTGTACATCATATTGATGACAGGCATTATATATCCGATCGGTGGGCATTGGGCATGGGGCGGCGGATGGCTGAGCAATCTGGGAATGCAGGACTTTGCTGGTTCAGCTGTTATTCACGCCTTGGGCGGGTTCTCGGCACTGGCCGCAGCAATTATTATCGGTCCGCGCAAAGGCAAATACACGCCACTTGGCGTGAGTGCAATCGCTCTTCCAAGCAATCTGCCACTTGCATCCGTGGGTGCGTTCCTACTCTGGTTCGGCTGGTTTGGATTCAATGCTGGCAGTACGCTGAGCGCAACGGATGTAAGAATTGGTCACATTGCTATCGTCACCATGTTATCCGCCGCTTCAGGTGGCGCGGCTACACTGCTGTACACCTTGTTCCGCTTTAATCGTTCGGATGCACCATCTGTCATCAATGGATCGCTTGCCGGTCTGGTCGGGATTACTGCGGGCTGTGCTTTTGTCGGTGATGTGGCTGCCATATTCATTGGAGCGGTATCGGGATTACTCATGATGGCTGCAACCAATTGGCTCGACCGTCGGCAGATTGATGATCCGGTGGGCGCTTTCCCTGTTCATGCCGCATCAGGGATGTGGGGAACCATTGCCGTAGGTCTGTTTGCAACAGATGGCGGATTATTCATGGGAGGCGGCTGGAGGTTGCTGGGTGTTCAGGCACTTGGCCTTACAGCTCTGGTCGTCTGGGGATTTGTAATGACCTGGATCGGCCTGAAGCTGATTGGCAAGATTGTTCCCGTTCGTTCGACGGAAGAAGAGGAAGATATGGGTCTGGATATCAGCTATCACGGTGTCATGGCAGCCCATCAGGCTCATGAATTCCTGGATGGCGAGGAACATATTCGCGCATTCCAGGATGATTTAACAAGTCAGAATCGTTAAGTCTGAATGGAATAGATTAGATAACAGGAAAGGGGCTGACATCCGATGTCGGTCTCTTTTTTGCGTTTGAAGCAGGGAAAGAAGAGACAGCGGAAGAATATACAGGTGTGAACCTGAATATGTCTCACCATAGGTGTATTGTCTGAAGGGGAGGATCTTGATGATTAAACCAGAACAATGTGAACGTCTGACCAGAAAAGCACGCAAAACTCTTGAGGAATACGGTTTGGGTGCTGCTGCTGATCTGTTGTTATCTTCAAGCCGCTGGGGAATTCGTCTGGATGTATCAACACTTGATGAATACCGCAGAACAGGGAACTCGCGTGTAGGTGGAGATCCGGATCTACCGGATAACATGAAATGGCCGTTGACAGAAGAAGGGGTACCCATGACATTTTTGGCCCAGCTGAATCTTGTGGATTTGTCACCGTATACGCCGAATGATGGCCGTGGAAGTTTGCCTGAACGAGGAATGTTATACTTTTTTATTGGTGTGGATGAACCTGCCTATCATATTGAGCACCGTGTGATTTTTGAACCAGACGCTCATAACCTGAAAAGGCGAACGCCTGATGGCGATACCGCTCTGGATGAGGCTGATTTTGTAGCGCATTCGGTAACGGTTCTGCCCAATCTTGAGTTTCCTACATATGCATATATTGATTCTCAGGAGTTGAATGCACTGGCTGATTCGCAGTCCAATGAGAAGAATGAAGTGCAGGTAGAAGCAGATCTGTATGATCGATACCTCGAATTCGAATCCAGCTGGAATCATCCGAGTGCGCAAAACTGGGGCGGCATGTTTGGGTACCCTGACGGTCAGCATCCGGATGCAGAACATCAGGCTTTGTTACAGATCGTGCTTGGAGAAGAGTACGGTTATAATGAGCAGGATTGTGAGAAGAAGCTGACAGCTCATTATGGCGGAGATGAGAAGCGGATGCGGCAAGAACTTTCCGATACCCTGTTGCTGTTGAAAATCGATACGCATGATGCCATTGGTTTTCAATGGTGGGACTGCGGGGAGTTGCAATTCTTCATCCGCAAGGCTGATTTGCTGGCAGGTCGATTTGACCAAACGTATTGTTCGTTATATTCAAGTTAAGTCAAAGATCTCGATCAAATGAGCAACAAAATGTCCCGAATTCCGTCTATAAGAGGAAGGAGGGACTTTTTTTGTTCGTCATTGTTAGTTTTGGATCATAGCTGTTTTATATATAAAGGGGGAATCTTGTGGTTGAATAGCGATCATATGTTCCGTATAATGGGATAAAAAGGGAGTGTGACGGTTGATTCAATCTGCATTTAAACATATTGATGTGGCAGTGTCATCCTTAATTGATTTATGTGACCAACTATCCGAACAGGATCTGGCGTTAACGCCGATTGAAGGCAAACGGCCGATCGGAGAATTGCTTTCTCATCTATCCGTCATTTGTAGGGCAGATGTACATATTTCGGAGGGAGCTTCCGAAGAGGAAATAGCTTTGTTTTACGAACAAAATCAACCGAATACGCTGAGCGAGATCAAGGAAGCCTTGATTGCGAATCAGATGTACCTCTACCATCGATACAGGCAGTTTAATACAGAGGAACTATTACAGGTGACGGACTCCTATTGGGGAGCTTCGCACAGTCGTCTGGAATGGCTTCTTGAAATTATGGGGCATGTATATCATCACAGGGGCCAACTGCATACGATGCTGACTCTGACTGGCATAGAGCCCAAAGTGGCATTGTTTGTATAACCTCATCTAGTGTTCGGAGATCGGCTACACCGCCAAGGAATCTGCATGGGCATAGAATGAATAGATTACATAGAAGCTTGCAATCAGAAGCAAGGGAGATTCGAAGGGGATCAGCAAGACGTGCTATATGATAACAACGGAGGATGCTCATGTGGAACAGAATAATACATATCCGGAGTGGAGAGAGCAAGTAAGAAACATTCCAAGGTGGAGCAGCAGCCCGAATCATCGTACATACGCAAAAGCAAGAAACATCAGCGTTACGTAGAGAAATATAGACAGTGTCCTGTCAGGATGGATCACGATCAAGCTATTTTAACGTTATTGAAGAACATCTGGATTGGATGAAGAATCGTCTGGACGTATTCCAGCATGATGACTTTCATCTCGGGAATCTGGTGATTCAAGAAGACAAGCTGGCAGGTGTAATCGATTTTAATCGTTTTGACCAAGGTGATCCGGTTCATGAATTTTTGAAGCTTGGTTTATTCGTGTCCGAGACAAGTATTCCTTATTGCATTGGATAGATCCAGGGTTATTATGGCGGCGGAGAGCCGGATGAGCTGTTCTGGAGAATGTATTCTCTCTATACGGCGATGGCCCTTGTGTCCTCTGTAGTATGGATTCAGCAGATGAAGCCCGAAGAGACCGATGATATGATGGTGAGGATTGAACGGGTTCGGGAAGATCATGAAGATTTTCGCAGATTCATTCCCCGGTGGTATACTTTGAACAATCAATGATTCGTAGAATGGAAAGGAATAATGCCGTGGCACAGCCAGCAACCATTCTGCTTGTGGATGATGAGCAGGATATTATCAAACTGATGGAAATTTATTTTGGCAATGAAGGTTACCGGATTCTCACCGCGAATGATGGGCTCGAAGCGCTTGAGCAATTGAAGAAAGAGCAGGTCGATTTGATTATTCTGGATGTCATGATGCCGAATATGGACGGAATTGAAGCCTGCATGAAAATTCGGGAGGAGCTGAAGATGCCGATCATTATGCTGTCGGCCAAAAGCATGGATATGGATAAAATAACAGGACTCAGCATTGGTGCCGATGATTATGTGACCAAGCCGTTTAACCCCCTTGAACTCGTGGCACGTGCAAAGTCCCAGCTTCGCAGGTATCATACCTTCAATGAAGGCCGGGAAAACAAGGAACATGAATGGGTGATCGACGATCTAGTCATCAATACCGATACCCATGAGGTCTGGGTGGACGAGCAGCCTGTTCGCCTGACTCCCCGTGAATTTGCCGTTCTGGAGCTGCTTGCGCGCCATCAAGGTTCTGTGCTTAGCATGGAGCAGATCTACAGGCAGGTTTGGAAAGAGGAATTTATGGAGTCCAACAACACGGTCATGGTGCATATCCGCAAGATTCGTGAGAAAATCGAACTTGACAGCAAACATCCCAAGTTTATTCAGACCGTATGGGGTGTTGGTTATAAGATGATCAAATCACAATAAACACGTGCATCTTAAAAGGGCGTAACTGGTTAAAACGCGTAAGCGGGGAGTTTCTGAGATGAATTCAAAATTAATTAATACAGTCCGTTGGAAATTTATCTATGCATTTCTGCTGAGCGGTATACTGACAGCGGCTATGTTGTACGGAGGCAGCAAAGTTGTACAGTCCATTCTGGAAGCCCAGACCTATCCAGATTACTCAATTCCGGCTCAGGGGATAAGGTGGCTGGTGAATAATATCGGTTCTGTGCCCTTGATGATTGTGGTTGGCATACTTGGCTTTGTGTTGTTCTTTTTCCTGTTCACGCGCAGGATAATGCTGGTGCTGGACGAGATCACAGCGGGCATTCAGGAGGTTGCCAAGGGGGAGCTGTCTCATCGGATTGAGGTAAAGTCCTCGGATGAATTTGGCGTTGTCGCTGACAGTATTAATCAGATGGCTGAACAATTGCAACTGTCATTGCAGGAGGAGCGTAGTGCGGTTGCTGCCAAAAATGACTTGATTACGGGTATTTCTCATGATTTGAGGACGCCACTGACCTCCATTCTTGGATTTTTGGAGTACATTGAGAAGGATCGGTATCAGGATGAAATTGAGATGCGCTATTACGTGAGCATTGCGTATGAGAAATCATTGACATTAAGAAAGCTGATTGACGATTTGTTCGAATATACCCGTGTCAGTGGCGGGAGTCTGCCTTTGTCATTGACCTCCTTGAACCTGAGCCCATTTCTGATGCAGCTTGCAGAAGAGTTCGCTCCGATGCTGGAAGAAGCCGGCATGACCTACAAGATTATTGGTGGACAAGAACCGTTATGGATTCAGGCCGCTCCTGGGGAGCTGGTTCGTGCGTATGAGAACCTGTTCAGTAACGCGATCCGTTATGGGGCACAGGGCAAAGTGATGGAGATTGCATTGTCTCTTGAAGGTGAAGAAGCTGTGGTGCGCATTAGTAATTATGGTGAACCGATTCCGGTACAGGATTTACCACATTTATTCGATCGCTTCTACCGGGTGGACAAGTCCCGTTCTCGTGATACGGGCGGAACGGGACTCGGGCTGGCTATTGCCAAGTCGATGATCGAATTACATCAAGGAAGTATTGCTGCATACAGTGAACAGGGCAGAACCGATTTTGTTACGCGTTTTCCTGTAACTGCTCCTTCGATGAACAGAAATCAAGAGCAACCGTAACTGTAACCGATCAGAATTCTCGTCTCAATGTAAGAGAACTTGCTTAATTCAGCATGTATGCAATTGTGCTGAATTAAGAAAATGATAAGAAGTTAACCACTTCCTCATTAAGAAATATTCGGTATCCTTAAACTCAATCTACATATGAACTGTAAAATGGAGGAGGATACCGAATATGAGATTATTATTACGTACAGTCAGACTAAGATACATATATATCTGCGGAGCAAGCGCGTTACTTAGCGCGACGCTCCTATTTGTTGTTTATCACATGTTACGTCTTGCTCACCATCATATCCTGGCTGAGACAACATGGATAACTCGTGTTATGCATTGGCTGATTAACCACATTGGTACAACGCCATTGGTTATATTGATCGGGGGTGGTTTGTTTACATTGTTTTTTTGGATTCGATCGCAGAAGATTGCAGATGACCTCAAGGTTATTGGTTGTGGAACTCATGAAATGGCAAATGGTCAAATTCCTGCACCGATTGAAGTGTTGAACGGGGGCGAACTGCGGCAGATTGCTGCCGACCTGAATGAAGTGGCGCTCCGTATGCAGGCGGAGCGGTTAAGTATTTCAGACCATGAGTGGATAGATAGAGAGCCAAGAAGAGATGAGGGGTTAAGTACCGATCTGCCAACTAAACTTACCCTATACGGTGTTCGATCCTCTCTGGATACAATTATGGAGGGACGCTGCAGGGATGAAGCGGAGATTCAGCATTGGGTCAGGCTGGCATATGAACAGACGCTAAGGCTGGAGCTTGCTCTGGATTCCAGGGAAATGAGGCCTGAGGAGCACTTGAACTCCATTCCACCGGTATACAAGGACTCGAAATGTTGAGGTTTGGAATAAATCGCAGGATATATCACATTTTTGATGCACTCGTAGTCACAGTTATTATATTTGCTCTTGGTTATCTTTATTTGGTTTATTACGGGGAGAGTGTACTTCGCAATCATGCTCAGGCCATTTCGGTGGCTTCTTCCACAATCATTACCAATGCAAATGGAAAAGAAATTTCCAGATCATCCATTCAGACCAAAGGGTATGCAGAATATGCTGATTTGCAGGACATGCCGGAAATGTTGAAACAAGCGTTTCTGGCTACGGAAGATCGACGTTTCTATCGTCATGACGGACTGGATTTTATCGGTATAGGCAGGGCTATTGTGCAGGATGTATTACATATGAATCTGAGTCAGGGAGGCAGCTCCATTACGCAGCAGCTGGCCAGAAATCTGTACTTGAACGGAGATAAAACGCTGGTTCGCAAGGTGAATGAAATGTCGATTGCCATGGCGATGGAAAAGAGATTTAGCAAGGATGAGTTGTTGGAGCTGTATTTGAATCATATTTTCATGGGACGTCAGCAATACGGTGTGAAAGCGGCGGCTTGGCGCTACTTCGGGATAAAGGATTTGCATCAGTTGGAGATCTGGCAAATGGCTACCCTGGCTGGAATTCCCAAAGGGCCTTCCATATACAACCCTGTGGATCGGGAGGATCTATCCAAAGAGAGGCGTGCTGTAGTTCTTGGATTAATGCATGAACAAGGAATCATTACTAAACGACAGATGGAGACAGCGCAAAATGTGGACTATACACCGCCCGATAGGACCTCTTTATCGACTCCAAACTCTTCTGTGCCTGTTTACGTGTCTGCGGTGGATGCGGTGATCGAGGAAGCTTCCCGTCTTACAGGCAAGAGTGGAGCAGAGATTCAATCCGCAGGCTGGACCATTCGTACGGGGTTGGATGATCAGGCGCAGCTTGCGATGGAGCAAGCATTCCGCGAGTCCTCCCGGTTCACGGATGATCGCATGGATGAACAAGTGCAGGCGAGCATGGTCATTATGGACCAGCATAATGGTGAAGTCAAAGCGATGATGGGCGGGCGTGATCCCGTCAAAGGAGGCATCAATCGGGTGACCACGGATGCGAGGCAACCTGGTTCTGCTTTTAAACCGATTATTGCTTATGGACCTGCGCTGGAATCTGGGCGGTTTAAGCCAGAGAGTATGTTGCCTGATCAACGGATGAACTATGGCAGCTATCAACCGAGTAACCTGGGCGGACGTTACACAGGTGCCGTCACAATGTCGCAAGCCATTGAACATTCCATTAACGCTCCAGCGGTGTGGCTACTGAATGAGACAGGGCTGGAGCGAGCGCAGCAATTTGCTGATCGATTAGGCATTGAACTGGGCCAAGAGGATCGTAATCTGTCGATTGCCTTGGGTGGCTTGCATAAAGGGGTATCTCCGTTAAAGATGGCCCAGGCCTATTCCGTCTTTGCCAATAACGGCAAGTGGAATACGGCACATCTGATTCGTGACATTACAGATGCGCGAGGCCGGACGATCTATGCTTTTAAGCCAGAGAATAAACAGGTCATTTCCGTACATACAGCGAATGCCATGACCAGCATGCTTCAGGATGTAGTCAGTAAGGGAACGGGCAGCCGCGCACAGCTTAGTGGACATAAGGTCGCGGGGAAGACGGGGACCACACAGGCTGCTTTATCTGGCGTAGGAAGGGAAGCCAATCGGGACCTGTGGTTTGTGGGGTATACGAGCAAGTGGACGGCGGCAGTCTGGATGGGATTTGATCGCACGGATGCTGAACATTATATGAGATCAGGAAGTGGCGTGGCCGCAGATTTATTCGCATCGGTTATGAAGCGTGCAATGCCATGAGAAACAGGGTTTAAACACATCCATGGACAAGACATTCAAGCTGCAAGCAGATGCGAGGGATTTCAGTCCTGTGGATAAATTGTATAGTGGACGGATTGAAATGGATACAACGATGGATACAATGTATATTAATGATCCCGGATTACGATTACATTGAATAGAAATTTTGAAGACCCGAGAGGGACAGCATGAATACTGTCTCTAGCGGGCCTTTATTGCGCTGATGATATGAAACGGATGTTATGATTTTGCTCGCATCGATCCAGGTATACGACGAATCATCTGGTTCAACACCTCGGAAAGTACAAGTCCTACCGCAATAGCACCGGATAACATGAGCGCCTTGGCAGCCATCTCCATGGCGGCACCGTAGTCATTTTGTACAAAGCTGCGCATGGCATTATACGCGAGCCCACCCGGAACCAGCGGAATGATGCCAGCAACGCTAAAGATAATAACAGGTGCACGAAACGTGCGGGAGAACAGCTGACTGATGACACCTACCGCGATGGTGGCTGCCAGTGTTGCAGGAACTGCATCCGCAGCATATTCGAGCACAATATAGATAATCCAGCCGATCATGCCGACAAAACCACCGTGAAGCAGCATGCGCCGTGGTGCGTTGAAGATGATGCCGAATGCGGCCGAAGCGACAAAGCTGGTTAAAGCTTGTTCAATAAAATGGAGCATATCCTGCATTCCTCCGTCTTACATAAAAAGTGAAAATACAACAGCAATGCCGGTACCTATGGCAAAAGCAGTGAGAAACGCCTCGGCCCCCTTGGATAAACCGGATACTAGATGCCCGGCCATCAGGTCGCGCACAGCATTGGTTATCAGCAGTCCCGGTACCAAAGGCATAACCGAGCCAATAATAATTTTGTCCCGTTCATGACCCGCTCCGATATAGACAAGCCAAAAGGCCAGCAAACCAATGAAAAAGGATGCAGTGAGCTCAGCAAAGAATTTGACTCGTACCAGTCGGTGAAAGGCAATGACGGCAGCATAGCCTATACCTCCGCATAATATTGCGGGAAGAAAGTCGCTCCAACCCCCGCCAAACATAATGGTGAAACAACCGCTGGATAATGCCGCGGCCGTAAGCTGCACTACCGCAGAATAGGAGGAGGGCTTGCCTTCAATTTGCTGTAACAACGCATGAGCTTCTTCAACCGAGAGCTCTCCTTGTCCAATGCGACGGGAGACAGCATTCACTTCGGACACTTTGTCCAGATCCGTCGTACGCTCGGAAATTCGTATCAGCTTGGCAGGCTCGGTCGCATCGACTGAGAAAAAGATGCCTGTGGGCACAACATAGCTATGCGAATGGGGTAACCCGAGTGCTGCGGCCATCCGCTTCATCGTATCTTCCACGCGGTAGGTTTCACCACCGCTTTGTAGCATGATCTTGCCTGCCAGCAGACAGATGGCAATTACACGGGATTGCTCAGCAGGGTTGTTGACCATGCTCCCCGTCTCGGTCTGAGCTGCGGGGGATGAATCATGACGTATGTATTCCAACCGGATCAAGCTCCGTTTCATATGAAATAAGGCGTGGTGCCGACACCATTGTATCATATTTCACACGTTAGCAAGGAAACATACCGCACCGGCGCCATTAAGTCACCCGGGTTGTAGAGCTTGATCCATACGTTCTAGCCAAAATCAGGCTATAAGCACATCACAAGCACATCACAAGCACATCATAAGAACGTCATAAGAACGTCATAACAAAGGCGATATCACGTAAATAAATATGCGGAGTTCATGCAAAACATAGAAAAAGCTACGTTCCCAACGCCCGAAGGGCACAGGAACGGAGCTTTTTGTCTTGGCGCAAGATGCTGCGGATAAGTACAATAAACCAGCTACATCAACAGGGTAATGACTAGCAACTCATACAGCACAAGTGGCAGAATAGTCGGTCCAAACAAGGCACGCGGTTCAGGATATCCATGCATCGGTGTAACCTGGAGATACAGAATCCCCCGATCTGCGCTTATGATGACACCTTCCCATACCTGACCATCCATATTCTGGACTTGTACCTTCTTGCCCACATGCTGCCGGGCTGTATGATGAAGCATATTCCGCACACTTTGCACGGATTGGAGCATTGGTTGATTGGCTTGGTATACGATGCGCGCGGATGGCGTGGATGTGGATTCAGACATGATGCACAACCCTTCCTCAAAATAAGTTCTTACTTCAAGGTATGCATTTGCCTACAAAAGGTGATTACACAAACGTCATCTCAAGGGTCCCGCGTCCATTCTCATAATCCACTTTGCCCAGTGCTCCATTCACAAAGGTTAACTGGGGCGGAATATGCCCAAGATCCACATCGTACAGTACAGGGACATCCAGATCCCCGAGCGCAGAGGATAGGGCATCGGTGAAATGGAAATCCGCTGTATCCGAATATCCGGCAGGTCGGCCAAACATGAAGCCTTTAACGCCTGCAAACCAGCCTGCTTGTTTCATTTGCCACAGATGACGATAGATATCCCCTGCGCTCATCTCACAGCTCTCCAGATACCAAATCGATCCTTCGTCTGCACAGTACTGATCTAGATACGATTCCACAGGTGCATAAGGCGTGCCAATTAGACAGGTGATCGTATCCATACAGCCGCCAATCAGCCGACCCGAGAATACTGCAGATGAGTCTTCATCATCACGATGACCAAGCTGTTTCCAGCGGGAAATGGTGTCCAGGTTGAATCCAGATAACTCCGGTTTCCATGTCGATTGATAGTGCGTGGAGGACGATTGTGTGATCTGTCCGCCGTATTCGGTCTGTAACACATCAATCCAGCGGGCGGTCACCGGATCGAGTGCGCCTGATCTTAGATCAACATAGTTCGTACCATGTGCCGAAGCCGTTCCGGTGATCAGGGTATAAGCGAATAAAAAGGTGCTGATATCCGAATAGCCCATGACCCATTTGGGCGGCAACGTGTTCAAAGCTTCCCAATCCAGCAGGGGCAAAACATCCATAAGGAACTCCCCGCCCCAAGGAGGGATGATGGCCTGAATCCCCGGATCACGGAAAAATGCATTCATCTCGGAAGCGCGGTTCTCTTTGGATGAACTGACACATTTGGAATTATGCCGCAGCCAGGGGCTTTCCTGTACGTTGAACCCTAGGCGCTTCATATTGTGTTTGCTTTCTTCAAGATAATGGTGCAGGGATTCACCCACACCGCTTGACGGTGCCGCTACACCGATGATGTCACCCGGCGCGAGTAGTTGTGGATAACGGATCGAACGTTTATTCATTGTGGAAACATCCTTTCCTGTGATATCGTTCGTCTAACGAATATTTCCATTATATAGAATCGAAGCAGGGATGACACCCCTCTGGTGTTCATATTAAGGGTTCACCGGAATCTCAATGGAGAAAGGTGAACGACTATGCGCAGGATAAGAGAAGATTTCCATTGACAGATTTCCTTTGGCGGTGGCTCCGTTTTTGACAGTTACCCACGCCTCGGATACGCCATTTTCACCGGAAGGACTCCAGCCAGCTTCCTTCACATCGAATTCATTCCCTTTATCGTCTGCGATATTGGTAAATGAAAGTCCTGGACCGGCGCTTTGAGCGTTTGCGATGGAGAAATGCATAACGGTATCTTTGCCCTTAACCTCATAATCAAGGAGTTGCAATCCTTGAGGTCCGCCCTGTAGTTTGCTTGAAGACGGATCAATGCTGATCACCAGTTCATCCTTATCCAGTGCGGTAATCCCCGACCCATGAAGTGTAAGTTTTTTGGGGATGGAGAAATACATGCTTTCAAAAAAAACAGAACTCCCGGAGCCTGAGATCGAACCCGCATCTGTTCGCCATGCTCTGCCTTGTTCATCCACCAACTGTAAATCATTGATTCCGTAGATTTTTTTGGTGTTGCCAGAGTCATACTCAATATCTAGGACAAGACGAGTCGGATACAATGTGGCCTGCTTTACATCAAAACGTTGCCCATCGAGTGTAACCGTTTGGTTAACAGGTACAACTTTTTTCATATCTCTGGTTAAGCTGTGGTCTACAGGAAAAGTGACCCTCCATTCCTTGCGCGTTTTCTTTTTCTGATCCTTAAATACAAAGGTCAGCTCTTCCGGTGGAGTGGATTCTGTAAAAGATACATCAACAATGCCCTCATAGACGTCATGCTCTGACGCTGGTTTAGGAGAGGCGTAACTAAACGATACTGGAAGTTGCTTGCCCTCTCCATCTAACAAATCAATGTCATACTCATTTTTTTCTGAATCTTTATTGCCTTTCATCGTATAAAAAATAACCATGCGTGACTCGTCAGTGATAACGCCTTCTACGGTTAGACTAACTCCGTCATGCTCGTCGGTCACACCGACCTTCTGCAAGAGGGATTGATCGATCGCCATCATTAATCCTTTATCCTGGCGGATCATACTCACAACACCTTCCATGCCCGGCAATTGCTCCACAAAGGACGCAAAGGCAGGAGAGACACGGATACATCCCGTAAACAGCAGAATGAGGGCAGCAGCCGAAATGGAACTCATGTACCAACGCAGCCGGGTCTTGCGCTTGCGAGTGACCTGACGTACTCCAGCCTGTACAGCCTGATATGCCTCAGCATCCGGTACTGGCATAGTGTCATATTCCGTTTTGCGATCATTCAATCGTTCTTCCAATGCGTCGAATGGTTTTCGTTCATCGGTCATGAAGATACATCTCCTTTCGATTCAAGTTGATCACGGAGCTTTCCAAGCGCCCGGTGTAATCGGGATTTTACGGTTCCGGTCGGGATTTCGAGAATATCAGCGACTTCAGTTAAGGAGAAACCTTCGAAATAACTCAGAATGATAATCTGTTTGCAATCCCGATCCAGCGTGGAGACTGCTTCGGCGAGATCCGGGTCTTCAGGCTGGTCCCAGCTGCTTGGTTCATGAATCTCGGTGACGGGATTGAACCGGCTTTTGCGTTTGCGTTCGTCGGCACAGTAATTGAGCAGAATACGGATCAGCCAAGTGCCGAAGTAGGAGGGCTCCTTTAATTTTTTGAGTTTACGGAATGCTCTGTAGGTAGACTCCTGTATCGCTTCCAGCGCATCGCCCTCGTTGTGCAGATAAGCATAGGCAATCCGGTATAGTCGGCTCTGATGCATTTCCATTAAGACTGTAAAAGCCTCAGCATCCCCTTTTTGTGCGGCGACGGTGAGTTGAATAGGGGTCATAGGCTCCTCCTTTCATGGATGTGTCAGGTATTAGACCGGAGAAAGAGCAAAACGGTTCTTGATTTTCATGAAAAAAATATGTATGCGCTTCCTTAAAGCTCGTGGGGAGAAAAGGACGTTCCGAAAACGTCAAACAACCGCCAGCTTCTTCCTCGTGTCTAGAGAAGAGGAATCCGGCAGTTATTCATATTTCTCAACTGTGCCAACAGCGATCACTGCTTCGTTGCAATAACCTCTCTCAGACAGGCAGCTGTAGCCATATTCCCGCGTGCAACCGCAATATCGAGCGCAGTCTCACCGGCTGAATTCAGTCCATTCGGATCAGCACCATGCTGGAGCAGCAGTCCAATAAGCTCGGTCTGATCCGTATGGAATGCAGCAGAGTGCAGTGCATGTTGCCCATCACTGTCGAGAATACTTGTGGATGCTCCATGTTCTAGTAAGAGACGGATAACCTCTATAGACCGTTCTCCAGCCAATGCGGCGTGCATTGCAGTGTTGGAGGGAATAAACGTGATCTTCGAATGCGAAATCGCGTTCACATCGGCACCGAGTTCGAGCAGGATACCCACGGCGTCGGCTTGTCCATAATGCGCGGCATATCCAAGCGGAGTAAGTCCATCCATGTTTTCCATGTTCGTCAGTTCAGGTAGGGAATCAAGTAGATGTCTTATCGTTGTTACGTCCCCATGCTGTGCAGCCTGGAATAGTATATTCATTTGTTCTGAATGATTCATAATGAAGACCTCCATCGGATGAGATAGTTTGATTATACGGACTTCTCTTCAGAGGTTCTTCTTCATAATCACCTTTTTGTCCGCAGCTGAGAAGGAGCGATATGGAATCGTTTGCTGAATAATGAACTGAACGAACCGAGACTTTCGAATCCCACATTATAACAGATATGGGTGACTGACTTGTCCGTATCAAGCAGAAGTTGCTTCGCAGCCTGTAGTCTGCATTAAGTCAGATAACGATGGGGTGAAGTGCCGAACAACTTTTTGTAACTGCGCAGAAAATGATTCACGGATAGATGTGCAACTGCCGCAGTCTCTTCTAGTGTTAAGGACTGATCATAGTATGCCGATATGTACTCATGCCCGATGTATACTCTTCGATATAGCTCTTCTCTGGTTGAGCGTCTGATCATATCCAGATCGTTGATCTCTTGCTGAATGTCACGGTGTAAATCGAGCATATGAATGGTAAGCAGGTGAAGCTGCTCCGCCAGTGCCCAGGAATCCAGCGTGCCTTGACCGTATAAAGTACGCAGATGATCCAGGGCTGAGCCAAGCCGATTGTCCATCGGGTATGTACGTTCTATCCATTCCATCCCACTATTAGATGAATAAGCATACGGCTCGTCCAGAAGTCGGAGATCGCTGCTAACTACATTCCGACAGATCTCTTCCACATAACCTGGAGGGAAGAAGATACAGAAGGATTCTACCGGTACGGAAGAATCAATGTACAGACTATATTCCTGTCCTTCGTTCAGAAGCAGGTAGCTCTCGTTGTTGACTGCAAAGTGACCGTGCCCCGCTTGATACAGGGATTTCCCGTTTCGAAATGTTTTCAGTGATAACGATCCGCTGCCTCTCCAGTCGAATTGGGACCGCGCTTCATGCAATATGAACGGGGAGGGTGCAGATTGAGGTGTATGGATCTTGAACATGTGCAAACACCTCCAAACTTTTAATCCTTGATGTAGAGCTTCTTCACGGCTTCAAGGCCGGGCACAGCAAAACAGGCGAGTGGAGAAGGCAGATCATCCAGCGGGAACCAACCAATCTCCCTAATGGCTCCGCCTTCTTCCAGATTACGAGCGATGCCGCTGAGTAAACGGGTGGAATAGAGGACAGATATCCAGTGTTCCTGTCGTTCAGGACGAATCGTCTCTGCGGTGCAGAGCAGCTGATCGATGGCAATATCCAAATCTACTTCTTCCTTGATTTCCCGAATGACTGCCGTTTCAATCGATTCGTAAGGGTCAATCTTACCTCCGGGGATACTCCAGGTATGTTGTTCCGGCTCGCGATTCCGCCAGACCAAAAGCACTTCATTACGTTCGTTCAGGATGACAGCACCTACACCAATGCGAGGTTGGACGTGGGAATCCTCTGCGGCAATAGAATCAGGATTGAACATGGCCGAGGGAGCAGGTCCCGTAGCATTCAATCGCATGGACACATCACTTCCCGTTTCCTCGGCTCCTTGGACACGAGTAGACTGGAACGACAATGGGAGCTTAGTCTGTGCCGACCATTCTTCCGCAAGGATACTCATCGAGATCAGATCATAATGCGTGCCATCCCGCAAAACAGCACAGCGCTGGCGACCTTCCTCCCGAAATCCAGCTTTGAGATAAGCCCTTCTGGCAGCTTCATTGTATTCAATGACGTCCAGTGCAATTCGATTCAGATTCAATTCATGGAAGCCGTAGCGAATAATCAGGGCGAGGGCATCGCTCCCATATCCTTTACCCCGATCTCTCTCATCACCGATGCCAATAGCGAGGCGTGCAGAACGGTTATTCCATTCGATCCGGTAGAGGGCGGTGAATCCGATGAACCGATTATCCTCCAGTGTACGGAGCGCAAATTCAAATCCGTTGTCTCTTCGAACCGCGGATGATCCCGTTTCATCCGGCGTTAGCGGAACAGCGATATCGGTATCCAGATTACGCAGGTAATCATAACTGTCGGTGAACCGGGAGAGCCGCATACAGTCTTCCGGGCAAGGGGCCGCGAGTCGGACTTTGGAGCCATGAAAAACATTTAAGTTACGTGGAGTCATGTTGCACCTCTTTTATTCTATTCGATATGAAATCGATCATTTTATCCCATTATACTACGAACAGGGGAGGATACCGAAGAGCAGCACCAAATTAGGACCACCAAACAGGCATCACTCCGGTAAAAAGAAAACAAAAAAACAGCCACTAGGGCTGTTGTGCGATGTGTTATTTCAAATCATTCAACAAATTTTTCATTTTTTTGTAGTGTCCGCTGACCCGATCAACCATGTAGTTATACAAGAGCTGATTCTCGGAAAGATTCGCCATTTCGATGTCAATGTCAACGTTATTGTTGTTATTGTTCATCGCCGTTTCGTTGTTCTCCACAATCCGATACGGGACTATCGAAGCACCGGGATTACTGATCGGAAAATGCTTCTGATGAGTCCGTTTCATATCCAACGAATCTGTTTTGCCATTCTCAACGATTCGTCTAAGCTCTTCCTGAAACTCCACCGTTTTCTTTTTGTAGTGGGGCGTGTCTGCATTAGCAATGTTGTTGGTAATGACATTGTGCTGCGTGGTCAGCACTTGTAACAGCGATTCGTTACGTCTTGACGTGTTAGTTTCGATCAACGGCTTAGTCTCCTTCGCTGGAAAATGCAATTGCTTTCATCATAAGAAATGAGCTGCTCTCTGTCAACTTAAGCAAAAGAAAAGGACAAGTGTCTGCTGAAGGTTTCCATTAAGAAACCCTGCCTGCATAACATCTTATCCCTGTCTCATTTAAATATGCATCAGCCATTACGAGGGACGAATAATATTTTTGCCATAATAAATCTCGTCCATCTCCAGCTTCAGCCACTCCGTAATTTCCTGCTGCTCGGCCTTGCTCAGCTTATCCTTGGTGTACCCAAACAGATAATTATCGAGGTCGAATTCCCTCAGCTTGCATTTGGTATGGAAAATGTTCTCCTGATAAACGTTCACGTCAATCATGTCAAAGCTGCTCTTGATCTCATCCGGAATGTAATTCTGAATCGAACCGATCTCATGATCTATGAACAGCTTGCGTCCACTCGTATCACGTGTAAACCCACGAACCCGGTAATCCATCGTCATAATATCCGTATCGAACGAATGGATTAGATAGTTGAGTGCCTTTAGCGGCGAAATCTCACCGCAGGTCGAGACGTCAATATCTGCCCGGAACGTACTGATGCCTTCGCTTGGATGGAATTCGGGATACGTATGAACGGTAATGTGACTTTTGTCGAGCTGCATGACGACATTATCGGGCAGAGGACCGGGAGATTCATCAAAGGATTCCTCGGGAATCTCCACGATTGGCCCTTCCGAGACAAGCATCGTCACACTGGCGCCTTGAGGCACGTAATCCTGTTGAGCGACATTCAGGACGTGGGCCCCGATGATGTCGGATACATTTCTCAGTATTTTGCTCAGCCGGTCCGCATTATACTGTTCATCAATATATTCAATGTAAGCTTGGCGTTCATCTTTGGTTTTGGTATAGCAGATATCGTACATATTGAAACTCAGCGACTTGGTCAGGTTGTTGAATCCGTGCAGCTGAATGCGCTGCTCTGGCGTTAAAGTCATGGTTGCAGTTCCCCTTTGTCCCATACGACATGGTAATCGCAGTAATAATACTACTTATACCCAACCTGCTGCCAAAAAAAACATATGTACGAATTCTTAAACGACTTCGCCGCTACAATAAAAGTGCATGGATTAGTACAACCTGTGTACATCATCAGTACGTCATGAGAAAGTGACCCGTCATTCTTTTAGAATGAAGAATCTCCGTAATCCATTACATCGTTCATCCGTTCATCCTCGGCAACCGATTGGATATCCTCCGATGTGACGCTGATGATCGTGTAATCTTCATTCAGTTGTTTTTTGACGGCCTTTTCCTTGATAAAACGCGGACTGCCTTCCCCGGCATCCTCATCATACACGAGCAGCAGGCCGTCGCTTTTGCGCAGCAGCAAGTCATCCCTCGCTGTGAACTGCCAGGGTCCGATATAGGGTTGCTTGCTGATCGCACCGTAATAGTCCACCCCTGACAGGATGGAACGGTAATACTCCTGCTTGTCTTCCTTCCATTGCTCCTCCGGGTTCTGAAAAGCGGTGATGATCGACAGTTTCAGATGCGGATACATCTTCTTCAGCTCAAGCACCACTTCGCAGGCCCACAGGTCGACCCCATATTGACCAGCCGTCAGCACCCACTCCAGTCCGTCTTCGACCAAAGGTGTAAGACGGGAGGAGATCGCCTTTTTGATATAGGGAATTCCCTCATGCTTCTGTCCAAAAATCTGTAGTTCATGTGCGCGGTAACCGGTAATCAGCAGGTTCTTCAGTATCGGTTCCTCCTTTCAGGCGTGGTCAAGCCTTCGGCCAGTTCCAGAATCGAGGCTGCCAGAATCGGCTGAAATGTCTGAGTTAACGATGTCCATTCTCTGAACAATTCCGTTATTGTGCAGGGGAGGTTTCTGCACGGAATGGATACAGGAATGGCTTCGGTATGTCGGTCTCAAACGTCATCAGTTTTTCTGTCGTTGGATGAATAAATGAGAGTACACGTGCATGGAGTCCGAGACGACCGAGGTCTCTTGTGCGTGCGCCGTATTTCCGGTCCCCTGCAACGGGATGTCCGAGATCTTCCATGTGCACACGAATCTGATTTTTGCGGCCTGTTTCCAGACGAACTTCCAGCAGGGAGAACTCGCGGTTTGATTTCAGGCGTTTGTAATGTGTAATCGCATGTTGTCCATCGTTGGGGCGAGAGCTGGAATACATTTTCAGCGTTTTGGTTTCCTTCAGCCAGGAGGAGATCGTACCTTCTTCTTTGGCTACAGCACCTTCTACAAGAGCGACATAGACGCGTTCCTGTACATTTTCCTTCCAGTTGTTTTGCAGCTTCTGCTGCACCTCTTCACTTTTGGCAAACATCATGACACCCGACGTATCGCGATCCAGACGGTGGACGATAAAAATGCGGTTCAACGGGTTGGTGCGGCGAACATGTTCCGTAAGCTGGCGATAAGCGGTCAGATCATCACTTTTGTCAGCAGCAATGGATAACAGTCCGGCTTCCTTTCGGATCACAATGATGTCGTCGTCTTCGTGCAAAATGTTAATGCCGGTCAAGGACGGGGCAGCGACTGCGCCCTCATTGCTGATGGATACGATCTGACCCGGCGTCAGCTCCAGATTAAACTTGGTAACCACGACCTGATCGACGGATACCTGCCCGCGACCGAGGATGGATTTGACCGCATTTCGCCCGGACTTAAGATGTTTCAGTAAGAAACTCAGCAGCTCATCCGGTTCGGTTACTTTATACTGGCGTGGTGGCTCCTGCTTGCGATAATAGGAATTGCCCGGGCGTTTGGCCGCCTTGGGTTTGGAGGCTCCGGATTTCTTGGGTGCTGCCGAGGTTTTGGCAGCTGCGGGCTTCTTCGCCGCTCCTGTATGACGTGATTCGGAAGTTCCTGTTAGTTTGGCGGATGACAAGGTGGATCGACCAGCCCGTGCTGTGGACGAGCCCGTGGATGCTTTCCCTTTGGCTGATGTTTTGCCTGTAGGACGTTTACGTTTATTCATTAATATTAATCTCCTTCTGAACAGCCTGTACCGCTTGTGTGCATACGATCCGTTCATTTCGTTATGCAGTTCAATATACCATTAACCGGGGTTAAATAAAAATAGGTGCATCGAATCTGTTACGCATCCAATCCAACGAGAGTCGAGATTCATAGAATAACGTATCCCATAACATTGGAGGTGTTACTCATGGGTGTGTTTCTCGATATGAGAACTTCGATGAACTCGGGAAGCGTAGGTCAGCCCGGTTTGTCTCTGGGTCCATCCCCGGAAGTGTTCGGCTCCATTGGTCTTCAGACCCTTGGCATCCCCAATCCCGTTATCACCTTGAATGGCACGGTTGGTGTAACTGGCGAAGTGGGGGATACGTTCATTGTTGAGCTTGTGCGTGGGAGTGTATACGATCCGTTCTTTGTAATCTATCGTGCGGAAGGGACGGTAGGTCAGAACGGTGGCGCTGAATTTCATTCGTTCACTGCACAGGATCTGAAAGCACCGCCTGCACTGGAGAATGTATATACTTCCTTTATTTCCGGTGTGTCCACAGCGGTACGAACCGGGCCCGAAATGTTCTATGGCATTGCAGCTACCAGCTAGTTTCTGGTAACAGCATATGAACAGGAAGAGTGCCTTGATATCGCTTCTTTTGACCAGCAGAGTTTGCTGAATACCCAGAAACAGATTAGACCATGATTCCAGTGTAATTCTAATTTTTCGAATGGCGCTCATCATGAAAACCCCGGCTCAAGGAGCGCGGGGTTTTTGTCATTCCAAGCATTTTCGTTTACTAACGATACTCAAGAATTGCCGAGGTCTGGCCGCCAATTAATTGGCACGGCCTTTCAGAATGATGTTGTTGGCTTTGCCAAAGTCAATGGCCACTTTGCCCGCGAGTGCAGCTGTTCGTTCGGCAAGGACAACCGCATTAACGCCACAGGAGAAGAGAGCGACGTCGAAGGTATCCCGATTCGTTTGAATCCATTGCAGCGTTTCCTCCAGCTGATCCCCGTTGTCGAAGGGCAGCGCCGCTGTAATATCCAGCTGATACGGCTCCTGAACAAGCATGGCCCGAAGCTGCTCAATCTCGCGGGTGACGAGCAGTACACGTTTGTCTGCAAGCATATTCCAGAAGCGGGGCACCTGCGCAAGCTCCCGATTCACACAGGCATGGCAAGTCAGTACCGGAGTGATACCGAAATGCGCGAACACCATGTCGGTTAGCTGTCTTTTGAGATGCTCCGGGGCTTTGATGGTGCTGTCCCCATGTGGAAGAACGCCTACGATATCCGCTCGCTGCAAGGAAGCGGCAACTTCATCCCGGAGCTTCAGATTGGGCAGGCGCAGTCCTTTTTGACCCAGATTCGCCTTGATGGCCCAGCGCTCCTGCAGAACCTGTTCCGTGGTCCAAACGGTTTCTTGGGACAGGACAATATTCTCCCCGTCGCCCACCCGAACGAGAGAGAAAGGACGCTTCTCTCTCAGCGCATCTTCAAGTTGATCCAGCACACCATCCATTTCAAGATAGATTGGATTCATTGTCGTTTAAGGCCCCCTTTGAAAATTCAATTGCTCTATTCTATGTTTTGGTATTGATAACGTATTGTGCGTTCGACCGCAGGGCGCATCTTCGGGTGTATGTCAATCCGGTTCCGGGAAAGTAAGTGGCTGTGAGGTTTATGTAAAAGCTGATTTATGGTAGAACCCGTGCAAGTGTCCGGGTCGGTTCTATTATTTTATCCATATGTTATAGAGTCGGCTGGATTGATGAGAGTTTCTGTATGGCGGGCTTTCAGGCAGACAGAGGCGACTTTGGTGTGAAGCCGGCTGTAAAGACTTATGAAAACAGTCAGGTTGAAGCGGAAGAAAATCAAAATCACAGCATGAATGAGGAGGAAGGATATGTCCAGAAAAGTTGTTATTGAGATTAACTTTAATAATTACGGGCTGGACCCGCAGCGCTTGACGAGGGAGTGGCTGGAGCGGCGAATGAGCATTTTTCGGACATTTACACTGCACTGTCTCAAGGCGCAGACCAACCAGGATTTCCTGACAGTCGTGAAGCTGTCCAAGGAATCGGGGGAATTGATGCAGGAGATTCTCGCGGAACAGGAGCCGCTACCTGCCAACATCCGGTTTGGGACGCATATCGAAAGTGTACGGGCTATTCTGGCTTTTGCCGAAGGCGCAGAGCATATCTATATTGCCCGTTTGGATTCGGATGATCTGTATCATAGGACCTTCGTTCAGCAGCTCTATGATGTGCAGCCGCAGCCCGAAACGATGGCGCTCATTAACCAGAATGGATACCTGTGGGATAGTGTGAACAACGAGATGGCTCCTGCCTTTCACCGTTCTCCGCAGTTCTATGTCTACCTTTACAAAAAGGATGAATACGCCGCGGGGTACAGGGTGAAGCTGCCGGGTCGGGGAACACATGGCAATGTCATCGACCTGCCGCATGAGCTGCTGGCTCCGCGCAATTACGTGAATATTGTGCATTCCAGCAATACGTCTATCAAAAAAGTACCGCCCAAAGACCGGCTCAGCCGGGAAGAGATGGCTGCTGTATTACGCGAATTCATGATCTGAATGAAGGAGGGGTTCACCTATGATTAAAGGACAAACGATTCTAATCACCGGAGGAACAGGCTCCTGGGGACAAAAATTGACAGAAGTACTGCTGGAACAGAATCCGGCCGAGATTCGGATTTTGTCGCGAAATGAATATGCTCAGATTGCGATGCAGCGCGATTTCAGTCATGATGCACGTTTGCGTTTTGTCATTGGAGACATTCGTGATTATCGGGCGGTGGAGGAAGCCTGTCGCGGGGTCGACGTTCTCTTTCATCTGGCTGCGCTGAAGCATGTTCCTGTCTGTGAGGATCAGCCGGATGAAGCGTTCAAAACCAATGTCATTGGTACACAGAACATTATCCGCGCAGCCATTCGCATGCAGGTGGCCAAAGTCATTGATGTATCCACAGACAAGGCGGTAGATCCGATTAACGTTTATGGCATGACCAAGGCTTTGGGGGAAAAGATGATGATTCGTGCCAATGGGTTGAGCGAGTCCACCCGCTTTGTCTGTATTCGCGGAGGGAATGTGCTTGGAACCAGCGGTAGTGTCGTGCCATTGTTCCGTCGCCAGATTGATGAAGGCAAGAGCCTGACCATTACGGATAAAGGAATGACCCGCTTTTTCCTGACGCGGACAGAGGCCATTCATTTGTTGCTGAAGGCGGCTGAGGCTGCGGTGGGCGGTGAGACGTTTGTTATGAAAATGAAGGCTTGCAAGATGACGGATCTGGCCTCGGTCATGCTGGAACAGGCAGGTCGTCCGGCTCACGATTATAAAGTAACCGGCATTCGTCCGGGCGAGAAATTGCATGAAGTCCTCATTTCTCCTTTCGAGGCACCGCGTACCTACAAGGTTGATGAGCAATATTATGTGATTTTGCCACAGGAACCGGACAAGCGCCTGACCAATTCGTACAGCGGCCTGACTCGTGTGAGCTTTTCCGAATACCGTTCGGACAGCGCGATGATGAACCGTTCCGCAATTGCCCAATTTTTACGAGCAGGTGGCTTTATCGATTAATAGAAGGGAGGCGGACCGTTTGGAGGTGGAAGGAATGGAAAAGGACAGCAAGCATGACGTTACGAAGAAGAACCAGGAATGTGCCACACTTCAACAAATAAACAACCGCTCCCTCAAAGCCGCTGTCATTGGTCTTGGATATGTCGGGTTACCGATGGCAGTAGAGATGGCGCAAGCGGGTTATCAGGTGCATGGCATCGATATTGACGATGGCAAGGTGTCGCGGCTGCGTGCCGGGCATTCGTATGTGATCAATATTGAGGATAAGGTGGTGCAATCCCTTTCTCAGGCTGGATTATTCATGGCAGGGACGGATTACGCAGCAGTTGTACAGGCGGATGTTATTGTCATCTGTGTACCCACGCCGCTGACGGCAGCACATCAGCCGGATATTTCCTATATAGCTGCTGCGGTAGATGGCATAACGCCTTATCTTCAGGAGGGCTGTCTTGTCATATTGGAGAGCACCACGTATCCCGGGACCACCGAGGAGCATGTCAAGCAACCAATCGAGGCCGCAAAAGGGTGGAAAGTAGGGCAGCAGTTCCATATCTGTTATTCTCCAGAGCGGGTAGATCCGGGAAGTGTGCATTACGGCGTGAAAAATACACCGAAGATTATTGGCGGCTCCACTTTGTCCTGTCTATCGTATGGGAAAGCATTCTATGGCTCGTTCCTGAACGAGATCGTTCCGGTCAGCTCAACAACGGTAGCGGAGACAGCAAAATTGTTCGAAAACACGTTCCGCAGTGTAAACATTGCGCTTGTGAATGAACTGACACCCGCCTGTGAGCGGATGGGCGTGAACATCTGGGAGGTGCTGGACGCTGCGGCGACCAAGCCGTTTGGGTACATGCCGTTCTATCCGGGTCCAGGCATTGGTGGACATTGTATTCCGATTGATCCGATCTATCTGTCCTGGGCCGCAGGGCGTCAGGGATCGGAGCTGCGATTCATCCAGCTTGCAGACGCGACCAATCGGCAGATGCCGGAGCGCGTGGTGAAGCGTGCCGCGGAGCTGCTCGAACAGAACGGCTTGTCGATGCAGGGAGCTCGAATTGTGCTGGCAGGGATGGCCTACAAAAAAGATATCGACGACCTGCGTGAATCACCGGCGCTGGATGTCTTCCGGCTGCTGGATGCAGCAGGGGCAGAAGTCGTTTACACCGATCCGATGGTGCCTGTGTTCCGCAAGGATGATGGTATGGTTGTTCAGGCCCAGCCAGCTTCACCTGACTTGTGGGCTGGCGCAGATCTGGTGATTATTACAACAGATCATACAGGCTTTGATTATCAGGTGATGGCCGATCATGCGAAGCTGGTCTTTGATACACGCAATGCCACCGCCGGATGTGTGGGGGGAAACATTGTGGTGCTCGGACAGCCGATTCGAGCTGATGTGAGTATGGTGAAGGAAGGGCAGATGGAGCAGGGAGTACAAGAAATAAAGGGAGTGCAAGAGTTACAGGAAGCACAAGGAGTGCAGGACGTACAAGGACGTTTGGGCTTGCAGGCTGGTCATGGGTTGCAGACGATGAAGCCGGGAGTTGCTGCGGCAAGGGAAAGAGTGATCTGTCCGAATACAGAGCTGCCTAAGCAGGATTCCGAGCATGGGGGTTCCAATCATCCAGAGGACCCGTCAGGAGGCAGCCATGGCGAATCATGACCGGGTAAACGAGCGTTACTATGGCGAGATCAATTCGGAACAATCCCATGAAGCGACCCGTACCCGCATCCACTGGATGTGTCGGGAGGCGACAGGACAACGGATACTGGATATTGGATGCAGCCAGGGGATCACGTCCATTTTGCTGGCACGGGAAGGTTTTCGGGTGACCGGGATTGATCTGGAGGAAGAGAGCATACGGTATGCAAGGCAAGAGCTGGCGAAGGAATCCAAGCCGGTTCAGGACAAGGTGGATTTTCGGATGATGGATATTACGCAGTGGAAAGGCAGAACTCCGTTTGATACAGTGCTGCTGGGTGAAGTCCTTGAGCATTTCGCTCATCCCGAAACGTTGCTAATGCACATCCATCGCCTATTGCATGAAAAAGGGACGTTGGTTGTGACGGTTCCCTACGGATACCATCCGTTTCATGATCATAAGCAGACATTCTACGCGGGGAATCTAGCGATGTGCCTGATGCCTTATTTTGAAGTATTGAAGCTGGAAGTACATCATAAATATCTATGTTGCGTGGCACGCAGGCAGCGGGAAACGCAGTTGCATATCTCACCCACCGTGAGCCAACTGACCGAGTGGATGAAGCTGGATCATATGCATTTTGCCGCTGTGGAACAGAATCACCTTCGCCTGATGAATCAGCGAAAAAAGGCGCTGGACAATGCGGTGGAGCAGGTCAAAAGGCTGCGTCGTGAGGAGAACGTGGAAGGGTGACAACCAAAAAAACGAATGATAGCCATAGAGTCGAAGCAGCGGGAGAAGTTGATCGGTAACCATGACCAATGCGATGCAATCAAGGATGAGAGGCAACAAGGAAAGCAGCAAGATAGTAAGATCTGACGCATAAGATAGAGAGTAAGGTACAGGGAGAAGATCAGAGGGATATAAGGCTGCAAGGAGAAAGACAGCAAGGACAGAAGGACAGAAGGACAGGAGAGGAGAGAAGAGAAGAGAAGAGAAGAGAAGAGAAGAGAAGAGAAGAGAAGAGAAGAGAAGAGAAGAGAAGAGAACAGACAGAAAGATAGTAGGATGCAGGACAGAAAAATAGCAAAATTAAAATACAAGCTGGAAAGATAGCAAGATCAAGTTACAAGTTACAAGTTACAAGATACAAGACAGAAAACGGCAATACGCGTATGACAGGAAGGGGCCTAAACGTGATCACTATCAGTCTGTGTATGATTGTGAAGAACGAACAACGCACACTTGCGCGCTGTCTCGAATCGGTCGTCGGAATCGCTGACGAGATCGTCATCGTGGATACCGGTTCATCCGACCGTACGAAGGATGTAGCTGCGCAGTATACCGACCGGGTCTATACGTACGAGTGGAAGGACGATTTTGCCGCAGCACGGAATTACTCGTTCGCTCAGGCCACGCAGGAATATATTCTGTGGCTGGATGCGGATGATGTGCTGCTGCCCGCGGAACGGGCGAAGCTTGCGGTGCTGAAACAGCAGCTGCCGCCAGGCGGAGAGACCGCTGCTGTGATCATGAACTATACGCTGGCCGAAGGACCGGAGGGAAGTCCGCTCGTGACGGACCGACGGCTTCGCCTGGTCAAGCGGGATGCCGGGTGCCGCTGGCATGGCCGGCTGCACGAGCAGCTTAGCTTCCCGCGGGGCGAGGTAATCACGGCAGACATTGCCGTTACGCACCGCCGCGAAGCGGGACATCACTCGGCGCGAAACGTGCGCATCCTGCGCAAATGGATCGCCGAAGAGGGCGTAGCCCAAGGTCGCCTGCTGTTCTATTATGCAGGCGAATGTTATGACCGCCAGCGTTATGCGGCGGCGGCACGGGGCTACGCGAAGCTGCTGGAGCAGCCGAGCGGTTACCGCGAGGATCGCCTGATTGCCTGTGCGCGGCTGGCTGAATGTCATGAACGACTTGGTGAGCCGGGTCGCAAGCTAGGCGCATTGCTGCAATCGTTCCAGTATGACCTGCCACATGCCGATTTCTGCTGCGCCATTGCGGCCTGTTTCCATGAACGGCAGGAACCTGTCTCGGCGATCTACTGGTATATGCAGGCGGTCGATGTGAGCAGCCGCGATCCGGGTCTGCGCCCGGTGCCCGTGGCCTGCCGCACTTGGCTGCCACATGCTCGACTATCTCTCTGTTATGCCCACCTGGGCAACTGGGAGCAGGCACTGATGCATAACACCAAAGCCCGGGAGTATCTGCCAGACGATCCGGGGCTGCTTGCAAATCGGCAGAAGCTGGAAGTGGTAGTGCTCAAGGAGATGAAGGAGCGGGAAGAACGTGGTGAAGTTTCACCTCTTAAGTAGGGGGACAAATTGGGACGCAGAAGCAGAAAGGTCCACAAGATTAAGCAGTAGAATAGATGTGATAGACGAAGCATGAGGTTGGAATGTCTTTTATTCAGATCGCTGCAAAGATCTTAGTGAGCAAGCATGTGCAGACCATAATAAGTATAAGTGGATAAAAGATAATATGTAGAACAAGAGCAGCCCCGCTTGACCGAGGAAGTCGGTGAGTGGGGCTTACTTTATGCTTTATACTTCACACTGCTTGTACCGTGTGAAGCTTCTGATGTGTAATGCAGTGAGCACTATGCATCACGATGACCAGCTATGCAGTCAATATGTCATTTTTGCTGCTTAGATGTTTTACTTTTCGGGTGTCAGGCATCGCGCATGCTGGTCTTTCATTCGTAAGCTTTTGCATGCCCAGCCCCGTCCATCATATATTTCATCATCAATGTTGAGGGTAATGGTCTCATCCGTGTATTCATTCCAGTTTTCGATTCGTAGTGTGTTTACACTTTCCCATTCGATATGGTTATTCCCGTGGTGCTCGGCACGATATATCGTTTTTACTATGGAGTCATCAGGGGCATTCGTCTTCTTCACATCGACCCACATCGTAACCCCGCCTGCCGCACCACCATAGGGCACGCCGTAAATCTCGGCGGTATATTCACCGTTTCGCGAAGGCATGGAATAGCTCAATTCTCCTTTCTCAGAACGGTCAAACGTGGAGAAGTATGGACGGAGCCAGAAATACAGGAATAAGGCGACGAACAGTACAAAAATCAATAGTGTAAATGTAGTGAGAATTGGGTGTCTACGTATCCAAGATTTGCGAGAATCTGTATTGGATGAACTTGAAATAGCTTGATTATTTTGATCCATAAGCATTGAACCTCCGTTTGCAGCTTACAGCGAAATTTGCTTTGCAGGGATATAAATGTCCATCTCTCCGTAGTGGTCTTGAGCCAGACTGCCATCAATTCTTTCAAAATAGTATGGATCACTCTTCTCATACCCCGAATGGCTCTGCCAATATTCATCGATAAATGTCCAGACACTGTCCAAGTGATCAATGTTGATCAGACTTGGATGGAAATCACAGACGAATTTGAATACGGCATATTGGTTGGCCGGTACTTCGATTCCATCCAGTTCGTTGGGGATATCATCCAGGTGGGTGACTTCGACAGAAGGTTGATATGTACTGTAATCCTCGTTAATTTCATTGGTAAATCCGATATATACGTTGGGCTGCAACACGTTAGGAATTGAATGAAAGTGTTTATCAAAAAAGTCGTTACCTGCTGAATTAGCTTCATAGTGTTCTTCATTGTCTGCATACCGAATATGGGATCGTTGTCCAATGAGTTTCATGGCCGGCTTTCGTACATACGTTGGTTTGAAAATATATCCATACGGAAGCATCGTGATCATAGACGAAGTCATACGGGCTGTGAATTCAAGCTCTCCAGCTCCTTGTTTGCGATATTGCAGAGGTGTGATGCCGAAGGCTTGTTTGAAAGCACGTATGTAGGATTGTTCATGTTCAAAAGCGTAATGTCCGCTGATATCGATAATCTTCCAGTTCAGATTCACCAATTGCTCCAGGCTGCGTGCCAATTTGCGTGAACGAATGTATTCTCCAGGCAGTTGTCCGCTTACATGTTTGAACATGCGATGCAGGTGGAACTTGGATATATGAGTCACGGATGCCAGATGATCCAGCGTTAATTTGTTTTGAATATGGTCTTCTATGTAGTCGAATAGCTTATCCAATGTATTCAGCAAATCATGTTGCATAGCGATCTCCTTACTTCTGATAGTACTTACAGCAAGAAATGTTCATTTTTCCCTTATCACCGATGATATCATAACCAAGTACATAATTTAATGACAAGATTGGAGAAACCATCCATGTTTGCTGACAAAAGAACTTATACGACGTTAGGCATGCTAACTCGATTATGGACATTAACGGGCAAGTACCGAATGTTCATCATTCTTTTACTTTTTGCCGCATTTATCGTCTCCCTGATCGAAGTCGGTTATCTGGAATCGATCCGAAGATTGGTCAAAGGCGCTACGGAATCACAGTTTCCGTTACTCTACTCAGGTTTGATCATAGGTGTTTCCATTGTAGTATTACGATTAATTGTAACCGCATTCATGACGTGGGTCGAGACGTTATTCCAGCAAAAGACATTATTGTCTGTGCAGTGCCTGTTGCTTAGATCCCTTGGCAACACAGAGACAGGGGATCTGGCACACTATCATACGGGTGACCTATCTTCCAGGGTTTGGACTTCTGCTAAGGAAGCACAGAAAGGGATAAACCAACACGGCATTGAACTTGCAAAAAATATGATACAACTGATTCTTGCTTTTGCTTATTTCAGTTGGGTGAACTTACCACTGTCATTGGCTATCATTGCATTCACATTGATCTATCCTCTTGTAACGGTAGGACTGGGTAGACGTCTGCAACGACAACATGATCAGTTGAATGCCAGTGCAGCGTCAAGAGATGAGATGCTGACTGAAATCATTCAAGCCCCAGTTGAGATCCGGAGCTACGGACTCGCGGGTTATGTACACCATCATTTTAAAGATCGAATGGATCAAGTGTTCAGACATACGATGTCGGTATCCCTGTTGCAACGTCTTTCGGAGGCAGCCGGACGGGTCTCAACCTACGGTGGTATGATTCTGATCCTTTATTTGGGTGGCATGCAGGTGTTGAATGGAAATATGGATGTGGGAGGACTGGCGGCTTTTCTGGTGGCGAGCAGTCAGTTAACTCGTCCGATTGAGTCGCTATCCGGGTTGTGGAATGATTTTATCGGTTCAGCTTCTCATGCGTCCAGAATCTTTGAAGTGCTGGATTTGGAGAAAAAGAACACGGTTGCTAATACCAGTACAAATACATATGTACGATCCGAAACGGGTTCAGGTGAACTTGAAAAGCAATCTAAACCGATGGGCATTAACGTACAGCATGTGTCTTATAGGTATGAGGAACAAGAAGAAGTGCTAACTGATATTTCTTTTGTAGCCACGAAAGGAAAGCTCACTGTAATCACGGGGCCAAGTGGATGCGGGAAGACCACGTTATTGAAATTAATAGCCGGATTAGATACACCTGTCACTGGTTCGATCCAGGTAATGAATCAGAAGAATCCACTGAATGATATGTACGAAGTTCAGACAGAGCATGTCAATCAGGTGTATGTTCCGCAACAAGCCTTTATTTTCACAGGCACGGTGGAAGAGAATATTGTTTTTGGACAAGAGGGGATATCTGCCGATCAAGTAGAGGTTGCGGCCCACATGACTCATGCACATGACGCCATTATGCGTCAATCGCTTGGCTATGGGACAGAGCTTCAGCCACAGGGCGGGACAATGTCGGGTGGTGAGCTTCAGCGTATTAGTTTAGCCAGAGCAATGCTAAGGAATCCGGATATTTTATTGTTGGATGAACCGACGTCATCTCAAGATCCGTTGCATGAGCAGCGATTGAATGATCTGTTTGCCCGTGTCACTGCTGACAAAGGCACAACGATTATTGCAGTTACCCATCGATTATCGCTGATAGAACAGGCGGATCAGGTCATCTACATTCAGAAGGGACGCGTCGAAGATACAGGGACTCATCGTGAATTGTTGGATCGTCTGAACGGATATCGAAGCTATATTGCGGAGCAGGATGCGGAAGTGGAGGGACAGCATGAGTAACAAGAGTGGAGATGCAGCGTATGCTGATGACGTTGAAATGAAGAGCAGCCATGAGAAGAGTGGAGCAAACGAAATGAACGAAGATAACGAAATAGATGGTGGATATAAGATGAACGAAAGTCATGTTCCAGATGACCCAAAGCAAGTTGTATCACTGGCAACGGTATGGCCTGTTATTGTTCGCTGGATGAAGCCTTATGGAGTAGCTGTAGCGATCTTGCTCATTTTTATCGCAGCAGATGCGGTCTTCGATTGGGGACTTGCCTTCGTGCAGGGGTTCTTCGTGGATGCCATTCATGATGGTGGACAAGAGCAGTTAAACGCTACGGCGATGATCTTTATCGCCATTCTGGCAGGGTTTATCGTGTTGCTCGCGATGCATCGTTATGTGCTGGTATGGCTCAAGGAGTCCATGTACAGAGATATGTCTATGGACCTGCTGAAGTTATTAAACAGGATGCCTTATGCATGGGTGCGCAGACAGAGGTCCGGGGATGTGATGCTTCGCATCAAGGAAGACACCAAGCATGGTGCAGAAGTTGTAGAGGCTATTGCAGAGGGTGTTACGGTTGTATTCATCATTGCATTATCACTGGGATACTTGTACAGAGCAGATGCATGGGTTGCGGTTATCGCATTAGTGAGTGCAGGGGCGATTTGGTTTACCGCTAGGTTGTATGATCAGCGAATTGTACGTCTATCCGATGAGGTCGAATCCAGGGAAGGCGAGTCACAACAGCAGATCCAACAGTATGTTGAAGGGATACCTGTGATTCAAACCTACAATGCATCACCGTGGTTTCTCGCACGATTTCGAACACAACAGCAATCATTGAACCATGTTCAGGCGAAGTTACAGATGACCTTGAGCATGTCGGATAACGTGGCGATGGCGGTATTTGGTCTGGCTCAATTGGCAGCGTTGTTCCTCATTGCCATGTCAGCAGCGAGAGGAACCTTGTCTCCGGGTATGGTTGTTGCAAGTAGTCTGCTGTTCGAATTGGTGGTGTGGCCAGTGCTCGGCTTGTCCAGCCAGTGGAGTCAGATGCAAGCCAGCGTGGGGGCATTTGGACGTATCTCTGCATGGTTAAAATTGGCGGAGAACAAGAAGACAGACTCATCCAATTATATGCAAGAGGAGCATGCACAGGGAGGTTATGATCAAGATCAAGGGTATACACAACAAACAGCATATCAAGAGAACGAAATTGCTATGCTACGTCTTCAACAAGTTACAGTAATAGATGAAGGCAGTGGTCGGACGATTGTGGATCAGATTACGCTTAATCTGGTTCCTGGTGAATTGGTTGCGGTAGTTGGCGCCAGCGGTGCAGGCAAATCTACACTATGCCAAGTGTGTGCAGGGCTGATCGAGCCAACAAACGGAAGCGTATTGCTGGGTGATCAGGATGTTGTGCAACATATGGGAATGGATAACCAATCCGTTCTGACGTATATGCCACAAAGCTCAACTTTTTTTACAGGAACGATTGAAGAGAATATCCGTCTTGGCTTAGATACTACGTTGGACAATGTACAGATTGCGGCGGAGCAGGCAGGTTTGCATGAATTCATTGAGGCACAGGAGGGACAATACGCTGCGATGTTGCAAGAGAAAGGGGCCAATCTATCTGGAGGCCAACAACAGCGACTGTCGCTTGCTAGACTCTTTATGAGGTCATCCGATCTGTATATTATGGACGAACCAACGTCATCACTGGATATTCAGACAGAACAGAATGTGATGAATCACTTGCTGAATTTTATGAAAGGCAGAATAGGGTTGCTCGTCACACATCGGATGGAGGTCGCTCGTCAGTGCTCTCGTATCCTTGTAATGGAGAAAGGCCGAATTGCCGAAGATGGAACGCATGAACAGCTGATGCAGAGGAAAGGATTGTATTATCGCATGAATGCAAAAGCAGTAGTTGTCGATGAGTGAGCTTGTTCGAAATAATTAATGGATACGATATGCTGAATTTTATTTATTCTTATTTAACGTGTGAACCGTAATGAGAGATGACATTTTTAAAGGAACGAGATTGGAGTTAGTTAATTCATACGGATATCGAAGTGTATCCTGCAAATATCCACACCCGTCATGGTATAATAGAAAGAAACGGAGTTGATGGTTAGATGTCTGATTTGCTCGATCCTCGAAACGATTTTGTTTTCAAGCGTATTTTTGGCAGTGAAGAAAATAAAGATGTCCTGCTGGTGTTCTTGAACCGAACGTTTGCAGAGTCGGGTGAGCAGCCACTGACAGAGATCGTACTACTCAATCCATATACGGATAAAGATGCTCCACTGGATAAACAGTCCATATTTGATATATGGGCGAAAACAGCTGAGGGTAAGTTGATCAACATTGAAATGCAGTTATTTAACAATTACGATATTGAAAAGCGAACCCTATACTACTGGAGCAAGCGCTATTCGAGCCAGTTGCAGGAAGGTCAGACATACAAGGAACTGAAGAAGTGAGTTACCATTAATATTTTGAACTACTCGTTTATCGCGAATGAGCGTTATCATAATGTGTTTCATCTGAGGGAAGACCACACCGGACTTGAACTGAGTGATGATCTTGAAGTGCATTTCATGGAGCTGTCCAAGCTGGACGATCAATCCGTTCCGATGGAAGGTGGACTGATCAACTGGCTCTTGTTCCTGAAAGGTGCTGAAAAATCCAATTGGGAGGTGCTGCAAATGAATGAACCTACGTTGAAAAAAGCGATGGATACGCTGGAGTTTCTCAGTCAGGATCGGAAAGCACGTCGTTTGTATGAAGAGCGTCAGAAGTATTTGCATGATGAAGCTTCCATGATTGAATGGGCTACGGAAAAGGGAATAGCTAAAGGCGAACAAAAGAAGGCTATAGAGATTGCAAAGAACATGCTCTCATTAGGGCTCGAAGTTTCTGTTATTGCAAAGGCAAGCGGCCTATCTCAGACTGAGGTTGAGTCGTTGAAGGATTAAAAGCATAAATCAGTACGAAACAAGTCACTGTATGACTTAGTAGGTTTGTTGAAATGAATGCGATCGTTTTGTCCAACTAGGGCAGGACGGTTGTTTTTATTTTAATGAAGAAGCTTCAAACGTTTTACAGTAAAACGCGGTTGCTCATTCGGGGCTGGGCCGTTAAACTAAAGGGAGCGGCGTTTGCTTGACGGACAAGTCATGAGAACGCCATTTTGTTGTCGAGGATGCGGCAGATGTGCCGCTTTTGGATGTCAGAATCGGATCGGACCAAGCTGGTGGAGGAACACCGGTGATAAGTAAGGAGTCTTTCCATGAGTGTGCAAACACCTACATTAGAAGAAGCGCAGGGTCTCCTGCAAAAATATTATGGCTACCCCGATTTCCGCGAGGGGCAAAAAAAGATCGTCGCCAGCCTGCTCGAACGCGAGGACACACTGGGCATTATGCCTACCGGAGGCGGGAAGTCGATCTGTTACCAGATTCCCGCTTTGTTGTATTCGGGGCTAACCCTTGTAGTCTCCCCGTTGATCTCATTAATGAAGGACCAGGTCGATGCCCTGACCACGGCCGGGATCGCTGCCGCTTATATAAATAGTACGTTAAGCGGCAAAGAAGTGAATGAGCGCATCCGCGCGGCGCAGCGCGGTGAGCTGAAGCTGCTCTATGTCGCGCCTGAGCGACTGGAGCTGGATTGGTTCCGCGATGAGATGGCGCAATTGCCCATCTCCTGCGTTGCCGTGGATGAGGCCCACTGTGTATCACAGTGGGGGCATGATTTTCGGACAAGCTACCTGGCGGTAGCGCCGTTTGTGGACAGTTTGCCGGAGCGGCCGGTGGTTGCGGCCTTCACGGCTACAGCAACGCCCGAGGTCATGGGCGATATTCTGCGGCTGCTGCGTTTGCAGGACCCGCAGACGTATGTGACCGGACTTGGGCGGGATAATCTGGCGTTCAGCGTGCTGCGCGGCGAGAGCAAGAAGGACTTTGTCCTGAATTACGCGCGCGAGCATGCCAGCGAGCCGGGGATTATCTACGCCGCGACCCGTAAGGACGTGGACGATCTACATCAGCGTTTGTTGCAGGCCGGATTGCCAGCAGGACGCTACCATGCCGGGATGGCGGACGATGAACGGGCCCAGAGCCAGGAAGCTTTTTTGTATGACGATATCCGGGTGATGGTGGCAACGAATGCGTTCGGGATGGGGATTGATAAATCCAACGTACGTTACGTTATTCATAACAGCATGCCGAAGAATATGGAGGCGTATGTACAGGAAGCCGGGCGTGCGGGCCGGGATGGTGAGCCGAGCCAATGCATTTTGCTATTCGGGGCACAGGACATTATCACGCAGAAGTTCCTGATTGAGCAGAACCCGATGGAGGGTGACCGCAAGCAGAACGATTACCGGAAGCTGCAACAGATGGTGGACTACTGCTACACGACGCGTTGCTTGCGCAGTGCGCAGCTGGATTATTTCGGTGAGGTGCATGAGGACAAGCCTTGCGGCATTTGCAGTTCCTGTACGGATGATCGCGAGCTGGTGGATATGACGATTGATGCGCAGAAAATATTCAGCTGCATTCACCGCATGCGTGAACGGTATGGTGTATCGCTGGTCGCTTCGGTACTTAAAGGCTCCCGTGCCAAAAAAGTGCTCGATTACGGCTTCAACTCCCTGCCAACCTATGGCGTAATGGGTAATCGAACGGAGCGTGAGATCGCCGAGATTATCAATGTGATGGTATCGGAAGGGTATCTGATGCTGTCCGAGGGACAGTATCCGGTTGTGCGTCTGCAACCCCTTGCGGTGGAAGTGCTCAAAGGCCAGCGTGAAGTGATGCAGCGTGTGGTTCGCAAGACGGCGGCAACCGCTTCGGGTACAAACTACGGTGGACGTCGAGGACGCGATGCGATGCCATCTGCGGTGAACGAAACGGTATTTGAGCAGTTGCGCCTGATTCGGCGCGATCTGGCGGCGAAAGCGCATGTGCCATCGTACATTATTTTCAATGATGCGACCTTGCGAGAGATGAGTGTGGTATGTCCACAGACAGAACGTGACATGCTGGATATTAAAGGGGTCGGTGAGGTCAAGTATCGCAAGTACGGACTGCCGTTTCTGGAATTTTTCCAGAAGCAAACGGGCGAAGATGTGGATACGGATGATGACGCTTTTTACGAGTATGAGTAAGCTGCGTATTTACACGTTTTCATAACGTAAAGTTCTATGATTGGCAGCATGGCGACAGCATAGTTAGAGCAAACATGGAGCAAGCGTTGGAGATGGGACGTGAGTTCCTATGGCTGCGCTAATGATTAGATCGAGAGCGAGCGGGATACGCAGGATACGTCACTTTTGAGACGTTGTGGACTTGTATGTGACGATGTTTATGGTTGTATGAAGGTGAAATGGAACTGGCATGATCTTTGTTGCGTGTTTATCGCGCGTCTCTGTATGGTGGACAAAATGTGCGGAATTGTCTTTTAAAGGGTGGACATGGGCCTTAGAGAAGGTGGTTGGCTACTTACACAGTATATGGAATTTAAAGATTTAACTGTATCTATATGTAGTGTTATTGCTTGGCTGAGCGGTATGTATCTTTTTGAAAACAGTGTCCATTCTTTGAAAGACAAAATCCTGAAATGTCCTTGTGTGGGGGATGAATTTGGTGGGCTACGTGTTTTGGAGGCATATTGAAGGTAAATTGAAGGTAAATTGAAGGATTAAAGGCAAGTGTCTGAGTGTCTGTTGACTGAACTTTATCTGTGCTGATCAGATGAATGGGCTGTAGATGGTTGGGAGCTTGGGTGAAGGCGAAGGTTGCAGGTCGCAGGGTAAATTTAAAGTGAATTTGGCGCTGGGGTTGGAATTAAGGCTGAAACCGAACTTAACTTGAATTGTTTTGAATTGAATTGGAGCAGAAGCTGAGTAGAAGCTGCTCTCCGTTGATACGCTTTTGGATATGAAAAATAGGGTCTGGTGGTCCAGACAAAGGTTGTGAACCATGAAAGTTATTCTTTCTACATTAAATGCAAAGTACATCCATACCTCGCTCGCGCTGCGGTGTCTCAAGGCGTACAGTGAGAAGGATTTTGATATTGACTTGGCGGAGTATACGATCAAAGATCCAGTCATGAATATTGTGTCCGATCTGTACCAGCGCGGGGCCGACGTGATTGGGTTCTCGTGTTACATCTGGAACATTGAAGAGACGATCAAGGTGATTGATATTTTGAAAAAGGTTATGCCTGACGTGAAAATTTTGCTGGGCGGGCCGGAAGTGTCCTACGACACGGAATATTGGATGAACCGGATTCCCAATGTCGATTTTATCGTCATGGGTGAAGGGGAAGAGACACTGCATCAGCTTTTGACAGAGCTGAAGGGAAGCAAGAAGTTCCACTTTGTATATGGACTGGCGTATCGCAAAGGGGAAGAGGTCATTCTCATGCCAGGACGCCCGAAGGCGGATCTGAACGATCTACCGTCACCGCACCGATTTGAAGAGGATATCCCGGATCTGGGGAAACGGGTGGTCTATTTTGAGACAAGCCGTGGCTGTCCGTTTAGCTGTCAGTTCTGTCTGTCCAGTATTGAGGTCGGCGTACGGTATTACGATATTGAGCGAACGAAATCGGACATTCTATACCTGATTGAGAAGGGCGCGAAGCTGATCAAGTTTGTGGATCGGACGTTCAACATCAAGCGGGATTATGCGCTCGAAATGTTCAAATTCCTGATTGAGAATCATCAGGGGACGGTGTTTCAGTTTGAAATTACGGCGGACATTATGCGTCCTGAGGTACTGGATTATCTGGCAGAGCATGCGCCGCCGGGTACATTCCGGTTTGAGATTGGAGTTCAGTCCACGAATGATCCAACGAATGAATTGGTAAAACGCCGCCAGAACTTCTCGAAGCTGAGCCGTACCGTGAACAAGGTCAAAGCCAGCGGCAAAATCGACCAGCATCTGGATCTCATCGCCGGACTGCCGGAGGAAGATTACAATACGTTCCGCAAGACGTTTAACGATGTATTTGCCCTGGGGCCAGAGGAGCTTCAGCTCGGATTCCTCAAAATGCTGCGCGGCACGGGTCTTCGTCTGGATGCGGAGAAGTACAACTACACGTATATGGATCACGCGCCGTATGAGATTCTGGGCAGTGATGTGCTGCCGTTTAGCGACATCGTGCGCCTGAAGCGGCTGGAGGATGTGCTGGAGAAATACTGGAACGCACACCGGATGGATCATACGTTAAAGTATCTGATGGAGCAGGTGTTTGATTCGCCGTTTGATTTCTTCCAGGCGTTCGGGGATTACTGGGAAGGGCAGGGCTGGCAGAAGATTGGTCACCAGCTGGAGGATCTGTTCACCCGTCTGCACAGCTTCCTGGAGTCGCGGAACACGCCGCATATGGATGTTGTGCTCGGCTTGATGAAGCTGGATTATTTCCTCGGCCACAAATACAAACCACGCAAAATCTGGTGGGAAGATCCGCTCCAAAAAGACCAGTGGGCGGGTTATATGAAAACGTTGGCTGAACGTCCGGAAGACGTTCGTCTGCCACGCATTGCCGGTGCCACTGGCACGGCATGGCTGGAAAGCAGCGGCACGAGTGTAACTGCCGCTGCGGGCAGTTCGGCTGCTGCCGGGGAAGACACTGCCGCGGATGCGGCGGGTGTGATCGGTAGCGAAGCCGGGGGTGTTGCGTCGCTTGCTGCGGGCGACGCCATAGGGTCCGCCAGCGATGGAGCGGCGGACGGGGGACACGGCAACGCTTCGCGTGCGTTGCCGATGACCTCGGCCATGACCGCACAGACGGTCATGGGTGCCCGTGCTTTCGCCGACCTGGGTCTCGGCGAAAAAGAACTGCAGAAGCACACCGTACTGGATGTGCTTCCGTTCCGGCTTGATCGTGTGCTTGCTGGCGCCAGCCCGCTTGCCGCGAAAGGCCGGACGCTGCTGGTGGTCGTATACCAGCAGCATGAAGGGCAGCAGGCGCAGTATTACACGCTGCCGCTGGGAGAAGAAGCCGCTGCCATGTAGGTGCAGCGGCATTGGGGAGCGCCCCGGCTTTGCCGTCGTGGTGCTCCAATGGTGAGCACTGCGATTATTCGCGTGGTGCAACCTCATGAGTTGCTGCCTGTTGGGAGCGCAACTCACCCTTACGCGGCTTGCCATTGTACAAGCCGCGCCCCGCTTCACCTTTTATCAAAACATATATGTTCCGAAAGCATCGGAAGGTCGTCTGATTCCCTATGGGATGAAGAAGGGCCTTCCTTTTTGTTATTTATAACTTTGGCGAAAAACACCAATTCAATCAAAGGAGAGTTTCCTATGAATGAACATGCTACTACCAAAGAGGCGATTACCATAACAAAAGGTTCCGCTGAGTTACTATACATCCACATCCCGTATAACCCTGCATATATTGAGCGGATCCGTCGAATCAAAAACAGAACGTGGCAAGCTAAACAACAAGTATGGATCATCCCTTACACCATATCTGCTATTCAGGAGTTCATGAAACAATTTGATCCAGATGATGTTCAGATTGCCCCAGAGTTGTGGGTGGAAAGCGAGAATTTACAGCAATGGAAAGCTAGTAAGGGAAGCAATGCATGGAGCAAAGAGCCATTAAAGAAGGCATTAACATTACGAGGATACAGCCGTAAAACGATCAAAGCGTATTGTAATCAGGTCGAACGTTTTCTGAGTAGCTGCCACCTTGAAAGTACAGATGTGACTACTTCTATAGTTCAGACGTATTGTTTAGAATTGCTTGAGCGAGGGATCTCCCATTCCAGCGTGAACCAGACGATCAGCGCGATTCGCTTTTATTGCAGACACGTACTCCATCATCCTACAGAGATCCAGTATATTCGTCCCAAAAAGCAGACCAAGCTTCCGCAAGTATTGTCTGAAAAAGAAGTTGTTCAATTGCTCAAATCCGTAACTAACCTCAAGCATAAGACGATTCTGTTTCTCACGTATTCGTCTGGCCTTCGTGTAGGCGAAGTCGTTCGTCTTCGATGCAGCGATCTGGATATTGAGCGTCAGACACTTATTGTAAGACAGGGAAAAGGTCAAAAGGATCGGAGAACGCTCCTCTCCAATCTTGCTTGGGAAATTGTGCAGGAATACATTACTGAGTATAGGCCCAATCGTTGGTTATTTCCGGGACAATCTTCGGATCGGCATCTTACCGAGCGTAGCGTGCAGAAGGTTTTTGAAGAAGCCAGACAACGTGGAGGCATTGTAAAAAAGGTTGGTATTCATGCCTTAAGACACTCTTTCGCTACGCATTTACTGGAAAACGGAACAGACCTACGCTATATTCAGGAGCTGCTTGGTCACACGAGTGCACGAACAACCCAGCGCTACACACATGTGAGTACGAAGAATATTCAGCGTATTCAGAGCCCGCTGGATCGTTTGGATCTTGGAGATTGAGTGCTCCTATAAATCTACCTTTTTCACCAAATTCTTCTTCGCAAATACCACAGCATCGGTTATCATAGACGTAGTTCGGATATCAGGCAAGAACTGTGGGATTTACGAAGTGCATAAATTAGATGTTATGTGAAACCAGCGAAACTCTGATAAAGGAGTCATTATAATGATTGAATACAACCTTATTACAACAAAGAATAGTGTTAAGCCGAATTATGATATTAGCAATAAAGATTTTTATTTTGAGATATATGTTAGCCCTGGTGAAGAAGTATGCCTATTGGGAAAAATAGATAATAACTATATTTGCTGGTGTTCGATAACCAAGGTCACACAATTAAATACTAATGAAGAAATAATCAATTACTTGCTATCACAATCCACTGAGCGACTGTATTCAAGCCACTATCAAGTGTTAGGATCTCGTTATGAAGAAATTCGAAAGTGGCACTCTTTTATTGTTACAAAGCATTGGCACAAAGGTCAGTACTGGTATAGGTCTCCTGTAAGTAATTGCTTTTTCGGTACTCCTCCCTATAATAATGGTTCGTTTTTGGCGAGAGAAATACAGAAATTCTTCCTGATGGAGCTCAGTAAGTGTCAATATCGACTTATTGATAATGTTTATGTAAAGGTACTTAGTAGATATAAAGATATCTTAATGAAGGAGAATAGCCCGGAATATTATCTTGAGATGTTACCCATCAAAGAGATCATAAATTCAGAAAGTTATCTAAAGTTATGCTCTAATGATGAAATCAGAATTTTATATCTGGAATGTTTTGACCAATGTACTAATTTATATAATTTGTATATGACTGCTTCACGTTAAACCCATAAGTAATTCGAGGAAGTCGTTGGAATCACATAACACCATGTTCACGCATCGGGGCATTCGCCCCTCGGTCCGGCAGATGTAGTTGGCAGGGAAGCAGTGGCAGCCGGACACACTCGACTTCGTCGAGCGTCGTGAATACGAGAACGTTAGGTGAAATTAATTGTATTTAATCAAAGGAGTATGATTTAAAGATGAGTTTTACTTCAGAAAATATTCTTCCTGAAGGTACAGCCTACAATAAATTAATAAATTTAATAGACTTGTTGGGATACACAAAGCAAAGAAACGAATTCAAAAATCAAGGTATGCTAGCAAGTTATTTTTGGTATGAATATAAGAATTATAGATCGTATGTTGGAGTAGAACTCGACATTTATAAGAAAGACGGTAATATTTTAGTTTATACAAGAACTAGATCAGGGAGAAGTTATTGGGATTTAGAACATCAAAATAAAACTATTAAATATATAAGAGATTATTTTAAAGGAAGTTTTTCAACGGATGAGGGCAAAAACCGTTATTTTATAATAGATGAAAAAGTCCCTACTGAGTTAGAAGCAGGACTATTTATCGCTAGGTGGGTTTACAATAATGCACTTATTAAACCCAAAATATATTTAGATTCAAGGAATTTGAAAGGTGATATTTCAAGGGTAGAGCATACAGGCATTTCATTTATAGATGATTTAAATCCAAGATTCTTTTCTAATAACTTGTTAATACCTTACTTGGTAGCAACTTGGGAAGAATATTTGAAGAAATCCTTTATTGTGATATTGAAATATACAGATAATAGGGACAAGCTATTTAAAGAAGCGCGGTTTTCAGTAAATAATCTAAAAGATATTTCTGCTGGAAACACCTCAATTGAAGAAGCTTTAGTTGAAAAATTTTCATTCCAAAGGCCACGAATAGTTGCAGAGAATTTTAAAAAGCTTGATGAAAAATTAGATATATTTACTGTGTTAAACAAGCCTATTTTAAACAGAAAAGTTTCTCTTTTTGATTCTATTGAAGAAATTGTTGAGTTAAGAAATACATTTGTTCATGAAGGAGGTATGGATTTAAGTATCAATGACAAAAAACTTAAAGTTATCATCAAAAATTTTGAAGTTGCAGTAGATAAGATTTACGATAGATTCGGAGCTTATTATAATTTTGAACCTAGTAGAGATTTTTGATTTGAAAAACATATATTAACATCACCTAACATAATATTCACGCTGCGGACATTCGTCCTTGATCCGGCAGAAGCCGGATACCCAACATTCGTTGGGTCGTGAATACAGGAACGTTATAAGAAATCAGGGGGAAAACCATTAACTATATAAGTTGAATTAAAGATTATTTACACTGACACTACAATGACAGAACAACCTTCCAATCGCTGTTATCCCCAGATTTTTTGACTCCCTTATCCAAAGGGGAAACCCAGTGATAAGCCTATGCTTTCGATGCCAGCTTTCTTTCAGATAGCTTTTGGGCGAAGTGTATGCTTTCGAAGTAGCTTTCTTGCAGAAAGCTTGTAGCTCCGCTTTTTCAGGTTTTTTCTGTCCTCTCCGTTACGTGTAAATGATTAGTTCAACTTATATAGAAGCTAGAGCAGGAAGTAGTATTTTCGTTTTCCATGAAGAATTCTTCGGACTCTACAATATCATTTTGGACTACATAAAAAATCAGATAAGGTTCAACAAATAACATCCTGTAGCTCAATGATTGAAGTCTAATGTCATTGGGAATCGTACCGCTGTTTGGAAATAACTCTAATACTGATATTGATTAATCAAATTTATTGGCTATGATAGGGCTGAGTCAGAATTATCAAGCATGATAAAATGGATGATATTGGATATGTCTTCTTCATAATAAAATAGGTCTTGTTGCAGGAGGTAAAACATGGATTATAATTCACCGAAAGAAGCGGCGTTAGAGGTGAAACGGTGGCCTAAAGATACCATAGCGGCGGGTCGTCGTCATACCGTTGGTCTTAAATCGGACGGAACGGTGACGGCTGTGGGTGATAATAAATATGGCCAATGTGATGTAAGCGGCTGGTGCGATATTGTGGCGGTTGCGGCTGGTAATGTTCATATGGCGACGAACACGGGTAATGCTCATACAATCGGTCTTACATCGGACGGAACGGTGGCGGCTGTGGGTTGGAATAAGCATGACCAATGCGATGTAAACGACTGGCGCGATATTGTATCGGTAGCGGCGGGTTGGCGTCGTACCGTCGGGCTTAAATCGGATGGTACGGTAGTGGCTGTGGGTCGAAATAATGAAGGCCAATGCTATGTAAGCGACTGGCGTGATATGGTGGCAGTAGCGGCGGGTGACTGGCATACCGTCGGTCTTAAATCGGACGGAACGGTGACGATTGTGGGTAATAATCGGTATGGCCAATGCAATGTAAGCGGCTGGCGCGACATAGTGGCGGTAGCAGCGGGTTATCTTCATACCGTCGGTCTTAAATCGGACGGAACGGTGGCAGCTGTGGGTTGGAATAAGCATGACCAATGTGATGTAAACGGCTGGTGCGGTATTGTCGCGATAGCAGCGGGTAGTAATCATACCATCGGCCTTAAATCTGACGGAACGGTGGCGGCTGTGGGTTGGAATGAGCAGGGCCAATGCAATGTAAGTGGCTGGCACGATATTGTGGCGGTAGCGGCGGGTTGCGCTCATACTCTCGGCCTTAAATCGGACGGCACGGTGGTTGCTGTGGGTGATAATGAATATGGCCAATGCGATGTAAGCGGCTGGCGCGGCATCCAACTGCCCGGCAATTAGTTTTTGCAAGAACGTTCGAAGATGCCCCCCGACATCTTATAACAGAGCATTCCTACTGCGTCGCGTTCGCTCCTCGGTCGCCATGAGGAATATCGAAGAGGTTAATTCAGGTGACACATTCAACCAGCTAAGTCTGACGACCCGTTCCCTTCGGTCACTTAAGCTGCTTGAACGTCAGGAATGCTAAACGTTAACTGAAATTGCTTTATAAACAATTAAAAATTAAATATTCGGAGGTACACATTGATAGAAAGACTTATTGAAATATTCGAGAAGGCAAATAGAGATTTTTTAAAAAGTGATCTTGACTTATTTATATCTAAAGTTTCTGAGAGGACGCTTTGTGGTGCACTAATGTTACATATAAATAACATAATAAAAAGATCTGAATTTGCAGAATACAAGGTAGACGTGGAATATAATCGGAATAAAAATGGGAAAATCAAAACAATTGTAAAAACTATTTATGGACCTAAGGATGTTGGAGTTAAGATAAATTGCGATCTTATTGTTCATAGCCGAGGGAATAACATTAATCAAGATAATTTAATAGCGATTGAGATGAAAAAATCCGATAGAACAAAAGAAGAGAAAGAAAGTGACAAAATCAGACTAATTGCTTTGACCAAAGACAGTTATGATGATGTTTGGTCCTTTGATGGAAAGACATTTCCGGAACATGTATGTAGATATGCATTGGGCGTTTACTATGAAGTGAATTATAAGAAAAGAAGGATTAACATTGAATATTATAAAGAAGGGCATGTATTTGATGAGAAGGAAGTCGAGTTTTAAGATAGAATTTTAATGTATATGTAACTCAATGATGTATACAACTTCAGTTAACATAATATTCAAGCTGCGGCTCCGATGGAGCCTTGGTCTGCTGGTTGTATTTCGAGGAGGGATACCAGCAGACACATCCGACTTCGTCTGACGTCGTGAATACAGGAACGCTAAGTGAAATTGCTTAGGACCTATAAAAAAGGATTTTTAGAATGAGTATATCATTTAGGCATTCTGCTGGGTTTGGAAAACGAATTGAATACTATTTGATAGGTCTGATGCTTAAAGAAGGTATAGATGTCTACGTGCCTTTAGTTGATGATAATGCAATTGATGCAATAATAAAAAAGGCAGATGGCAGTTATATTGAAATACAAATTAAAGCTAGATCTCTAGATATTAAACTGGGAGATGCTGCCTTGTTTTCAGCTATAACTCATAAAGATAGAAAGAATTATTATTTCGTATTTTATTCAGAAAGATTGAAAAAAACATGGATAATGTCTTCAAAAGAGTTCATTGAGGAAGCAGTTTTAAATAAGTCTGGACAGAATATTGGTAAGAGATCAATTAAGTTTAATGGTTTCAAAACGGACAAAGTCACCAAGGAAAGAATTGAATATGCCAAACCCAAATACGATAAGTACCTTGTAGATGATTTCAGTAAATTTTATTAGAGTAATCGAGGAAGAAGCAACATCACTTAACAATATATTCATGCTGCGGACATTCGTCCTTGGCCCGGCATCCGCCGGACACCCAGCATGCGCTGGGTCGTGAATACAGGAACGTTATAAGAAATCGGCATAAAGAAATAAAGACATAGGAGGATCAAATGTTACGTTTTATTGATGATGAATTAAAAACACAAACTTATGAGTTATTATCATTTTTTGAGAAGAATCGAATTGAATTTGAATTTTATGATTTGGATAATCCCGAGGATTATGAAGAAGATATTATTATTGATTTGGAATCAAAGATGAATTTTGGTTTGCCTCATTGCGAGGATTATGCAGAGAGAACTTTAGGTGAAGTCCTTACAATAATAGAGGAAGTAAAAGACTCAAAAATTGTTGATGATTACATCTATATTAGCCCGAGGAGACTATTAATTAGAGTGGACTCGTTAAATAGAGAAAAAATTATTGCCCTTGAAGAAACAGTGGAGGGGGTATTTAATACATCTCTTACTGTTGATAATCAAACTCTTCTTTTTGATTTAGTTAAAGAGCAAACAAATTTTGCAATCGTTGTTACCGTAATGAACAATTACGACAAATACTTCCCACCGGTGCTTTATGAAGATCTCTTCATTGAAATTACTTCAGAAAGACAGATTACTGAAGAACTTATTGAGGAGTTATCCCAAGCATATATGTTTGAGCTTAGTTCTTCATTAAATATAAAATTATTTTATTCCCCGAGACCTGTATATTTTGAATTGGAGTATGAACTGCAAGAAGGCGAGGAGAAGGCTAGACTTCGACCTTTAGTAGCACGGAGAGGGAATAAGGAACTTTACCAAATTTATAACTCGTGCGCCAGTATAGAGGACCCCGAGATTTTAGTTCTTATGTATACAAAAGTAATAGAGTATGTTTCCCAGACAGTCGTGCGGCGAGAATTACTAGATTCAGTCATGACAAAATTGTACAGCCCTAAAACGTTGAGTCCGGATGCGGGATATGTTCTCGAATTAGAGAAGCTGTTTGATGAGTTGGGAAATTTTAAGAAAGATAAAGAAGCAATTAGAATAACAATCGAAGTATGTTGTGATGTTTTAGAGTTAAAAGAATTTGCTCCAAAATATTTAAAGAATCTTAGCAGAATTAATCTTAAGAGTACGAGAGAAGAAAGGAAGCATGCACTTCTAGAATTATCAAACGCAGTTTCAGATACAAGAAATATGATTGCTCATGCAAAGACAAATTATAAAAATAAGGGGTATGAGTGTCCCAAGAGCGAAATGAAAGAGTTCTCAAACTGTTTGAAAATTCTTTCTGATCAGGTTATAAGATGGTTTTCTAGACAACACGATGATTCAAAAGTGATATAAGTTAAAACGGGGGGGACTACAACGAAGATGCCGAAATCTTATAACAACGCATTCAACGCGTCGGTCGCTGCCGCTCCCTCTGTCCGCCAGAGGAATTTCGGAGAAGCGGATTCAGCGGACAATCCCTGCGAGGCTAAGTCTTCGACCCGGCCGGCGATCACTTCGTTTGATCGCCGCGGCAACTTAAGCCTCTCGGGTTCGTGAATGCGTGAGACGTTATGCGCCATTACCGGTAAATATTAAAGATAATATTTAAGGAGATAATTTATGAAAGGTAAGATACTCTTATTATTTTTTATAACGATAGTGTTTTCATCTTGTCAAAATATTACTCAGTCGACTACCTTGAACAGCGAAACTAATTCAATAATGAATTCAGAACTGCCTCCTGATGTAGTAAGTACAGGTAATGGAACAGAATCGCAAGAAATAACTGAAGGTCAATCAGATCCTTCTAATAAAAAAGTGTTATCCATGAGCATTGGGAACTATGATCTGACTGGGGAATTTTATGATGAAATGCTTCGAAATCCTATAGATCATGATTATGAAGTGGAATTTAATGAATTTCAAAATTCCAAAGAGATTATTACAACATTGGGATGGGGGGCGTTGGAAAGCAAATATACAGAGATTTGGGATAAAGAGTTGAATCAAATATATAAAAAGCTTCTTTCTAAGTTGGATAGAGAACCAAGAGAAACACTAATTGAATCGCAGAAAGAATGGTTACAGTATCACCTAAAGGAAACAAAATTTGTAGAGAAGACATTTATTAATAATGGTTACCTTGGATCACAAGGATCGGTAAGTCTAGGCACGGTTATACGGGAGAGAATTAGGGAAAGAACAATGCAATTATTTGAATATCGATATTTGCTAGATGGTGAAGTTGAGTTTTTATACCAAAGTAAAAAATAGAGTTGGAATCTTGAACAAAGGTTTTTAGGTGATGCTTCGAAGACAGTAACGGCGCATAACACCATATTCACGTTTCGGGCCATTCGGTCCTCGGTCCGGCAGAGGGATTTCGGGGAAGTGGGTCAGCCGGACAACCCTGCACTGGCTAAGTCCGTCGGACCCGGGCTGGCGCCCTTAAGCCAGTGAGGGTTCGTGAATACAAAGACGTTATACGAAATGGCTTTAAACAATACATGGAGGACGAGGATAAAGAATGAAGAAAAAAATTGCTACACTATTAGGGAATTTTTTAACGAGTTTCATGAAGATAATGATACATTTACCAGGGTTCCAAGTAACAATAACAAACGAAGTGTATGAATCCATAATGAGAGATTTATATGGATCAAGAGTCGATATAGAAAAAAAATTGGAAAAGCGTACGAATCATTGCATGAAACATCAAAATTACTTTTTGAACTAGAAGATACTTTGAAAGAACGAACTGAAAAATTGAATTATCTCAGAAACGAATACGAAAGATATAACAAATTAGCTGAAATTGAACATAGCAAAGCCGCGCCCCTTATAAATCATGTAGACACACTATTAGAGAAAGGAAAGAAAACGGAAAGATGGTTTAACTTCTTTTTAGGTTTAGCTGCTGGTATCATTACTACACTATTAGGAATCATTTTTGGACCATATATTGCGAATTTCTTCATTAGATAACTCGATGAAGTCAGCCACATCCTATAACATAATATTCAAGCGGTGGCTCCTTTGGAGCCTGGGTCTGCGGATAGATATTGGAAAGGAATTTCAGCAGACAACCCCTTCGGGGGTCATGAATAGAGGAACATTATACGACAGAATCAAATGAAAAGAGAGTCGTTTGGCTCTCAATTAGAAGTTATATTTAATTCATTATGTAATTGAAGAGCATCTTTAAAACCTTGCAAGTAGATTTCACGTTCTAGGATTGTTTGAACTGAGAGGTCTGCATCATCGTAAAGAAATAGAGTTTTATGCATATCCTGAGGTAGAAGTTCATGTAACTGTTTGAAGTAAAGATTTCGATCAGATGAGAATTGATTATATATAGAGTTGTTTTTGAGAAGAGCGCTATATAAGGCTTCAATTCGATTACGTATCAACGAATCAAGTAAGACTTCTAAAGAATTGTACATAAATGATCACCGTCCGTTATGTTTTATTTTACGAACAAAAGTTTAACTTATTAAATATTATTTTATCATAACGAAAATTGTTGTCAATACATATCAAAGATATTTTTGATTAAGAAAATATATTTTCATATAATTAAAGAAAAATTCAATTCGGATATGAAGGGATACCAGATGATAAGTTATAAACCATTTCAAAAATTATTGATTGACAGGGAGATTAAGAAGCAAGATTTATTGAAAATGACGGGGATTTCATCGGCAACGATGGCAAAGCTCAACACGAATGAGTATGTATCTTTAGAAGTAATTGATAAATTATGTACGGCATTGGAATGCCAGCCTGGAGATCTTTTGGAACATCTAACAGACTAATGAAAGAATAGAATATAAGAGGATGTTGGTTAACTCGAAGAATTGATTCCGTCGTATAACATAATATTCAAGCAACGGCTCCTAACGGAGCCTTGGTCTGCAGAATGGATTTCGGAGAGGAATTTCGGCAGACAACCCCTTTGGGGTTCATGAATACAGAAACGTTAGGCGAAATACGACTAAAAACAAAAAGGAGCTAAAACCGTGAGCGAGTTTACTTCAGGAAGCTTATCCTTATTGAAATATAAAGAAGAAATTCTTGAATATGATCCTATATACATAAAGGATTTAAATGATAAATGGTTTGTTTTCATAACCAAAGATACAGGAGTAAGTGAAGAAATCCCGGAAAGTTTATTTCAAATTTCAGAAAAAACTCCAGTGTTATATTTTTATAATTCTGAAGATCATTGTTGGGGTTATCGTGTAGTTTACAACTTACAAGAGATAGCAAGTCTTCATATATCATATGAGTTAGTAGATACTATGATTATAGAACTTGCGGAAGAAAGATATCCAGAAGAAGATCATATTGAATTTTTATATGTCGACCCTAGAGGAGAGAAAATCAGAATTGAACTAATTGAAGAAGTTCAAAGAACTAATAAATACAATGAGAAAATCGTAAAACAGTTTACAAATTGCAATCTAGAAACATTTAGACTTTTTGAATTAGATAATGAACGAATTAAACAATTAGACAATATTTTGAATAAGAATTACTATACTCAACTGGAATCTAAATATCAATTGGTAGAAGAGTTTAAAGAATTATTAAACATTCAAGAGATGAGTTGGATACGAGCGGATAGAATTAATGAAGAAGAATAAAAGGAGATAGTTGTTCTTCGAAGAGTCATACATCACCTAACATAATATCTACGCTGCGTCGCGGACGCTCCTTGGTCTGCCCGAGGATTTTCGAAGAAGCAGAATCAAGCAGACAACTCTGCACCACCTAACGGCGCCGAGGCCATTTGCTAACGCTCATTTATGGTGGTGAGGTTTCGTAGATACAGTAACGTTAGCCGAAAGAAGTTCTTAGTTTAGGAGGAGTTTATATGATATTAGAAAAAGTTATAAATAGAATTGTAATACAAAGTGAATATAAGAATTTTGTTGATAAGTATATAGATAGTATACTTACCGAATTTAAAGGTAAGATTCATAGCATTTATATGTGTGGCTCGATTCCAAAAGGAACTGCTAAACCTTTTAAGTCAGATGCAGACTTTACTATTGTATGTGTAAATCCCAAAGATATTGATTACGAAAGATTGTCAAATATTAAAGACAGGCTTTTGGAAGAATATCCAGTAGTAACTAAGATTGATACGATCATTTGCTCGATTGACGATGTATTAAGTAAACCAAATGAGTGGGGTTTTTGGGTTAAGATCATTTGTGTTTGCATATCTGGTTATGACGTTGGTGAAAAAGTACCACCGATAATTATTTCTCCAGAGTTCATATTAGACTTAAATACAGAGACCAAGGAGGAAGTAGATCGTATACATCGTTTACTTTCTAATGCTAGTGATAACACAATGAAAACTAGATATATTAAAGGTTATTCGAAGAGATTAATTCGTGCATTATACTCTTTGGTTTTAGAAGATACAGGTGTATGGCAAGATGACATTATTAAGATGAAGAATGCCATATTAAACTATTGCGAGATTGACTCCGCTTTAGTTGATTATCTGTATGCTTGTTACTTGGATAGTAATGTACTTGTTGAAGAGTTTCTGGGAATTGCAGATGAAGTATATAGCTATTTTGAGAACGCCTTAAATGCAATGCCTGCTTCCAGAACTTCCTTCGACTAACACTATGAAACCACAAATATCGGATGGAGAACAATGTAAAGGTCTATGAATGCATGATCGAAGATCCAAGACAATTTTCTGATGTTGATCGCGCAGGGGTAATGTATTATTTGAAACACAGGTTTGGAAAGAACTTTAAGGGTGTTCAGATGTAAGGAGTAAGGATTATGGATAAAAAAGAAAAGAAGTTTATCATTGCTATGATTGTACTTGCTGTAGTTGTATTAGGAGTTATATGGTACCTAAAAGTAGGCTATCTATTAAGGAAACCAGAGATGCCCGAAGCAAATATTGCAGTTCGGACCCAAATGCTCGATGGTGGCGCAATCAGTTTACGAAATGCTGATTACACGGAAAATCAAATCAAGGTTGGATATGAGGTGAAAGGGTTCAGTTTGGAGGAATATAATATTGCTTGTAAGCTTTATCGTGACGGACATTTGATTTCAACTTCTGGCTCAACAGGTGGAGGTGTGATAGAACTGGACGAAAAGCATTATTACTTCATTGGTTATGAGAATATAACTGAAATGAATCTGCCTGAATCTATACATCTAAACGTGGAGATTAAAGTGATACCCAATGATTTTAGACAAAAATCGATAACTTCATCATTTGACGTAAGCCTTGATAAAGAAGTGAAATAGATTAAAGAGGGCAGCTATGTGCGCAAAGGTCACCGTTGTTTGATAAAACCTTAATTCAAATGGTACTTTTCCATAACGGAATCACGGAAAGTTTTGTATTCTGATAACGCTTGTGCAGTGGAGGATTGAGGTAAACTATATTGACTTACCCCTTCAAGGCTGAATTTGCCTAAGTTATCATTGATTAATCCATAATCACCAAAGGAGTTTTTCATCAAAAAGAGCACACTTTTATCACCCTTCTGCAGTTCTACATAGTCATCAACAGTATATTTGACGTCTCCTTCGAGGCTAACGGGTTCAATGATTGTCAATTTGTTCTGATCTGAGGGGAAATCTTCGGGTTTCTTCAATATCTTTTCAATCTTGATGTTTGTGTTGGTGTGAAAGGATTGCATGGTCCCATCATCAAATGCAGTAATAACATGCTCTCGATCTCTGAAATCTTCTGTTGCATAACCAATAACGATCAGTTCAGCAAACGCATCCAGCTTATCTATTTCATGAAATATTAAAGAGTTGGCTGAAAGGTTGACGACTTTATGAATGGGCACGTCCGGTTTCGATTGACCACTTGCGTAAGCGATTGCAACAGCAGAGATAGTCAACACGATTAATACAGAGACTAGTACAACCTTCCTTTTGAAAAAAGACATGATCTCATCCTCTCCGTTAGATTTAACTTCTTTTAAAAGCATCTTGCTTCATTTCTACTATACACATATCTGAAAATTATTGTAAATTAAATGTCTAGCAAAGTATGAATCCTGAATTCAGAATTTAAAATATGGTGGCACCATTTAATTAATTTTTGGAACAGAAAGACAAAATATGTTGAAGGACCTAAAGCGTGACTATAAATTTTGAAAGAAGAAATTCAAGGAGGGTCATATGAAAACCATCGTTTACATGGTTAGGCATGCAGAGTCGCCCTATACAGAAGGAACGGAGAGAACGAGGGGACTTACCTTGGAGGGCAAGATGAATGCAGAACGAATAAGAGAAATATTAAAAGAGGAAGGAATACATATGATTATATCAAGTCCTTATGCCCGAGCCATTCTAACCTTGGAGGGGCTGGCGACAGAGTTGGACTTAGATATTCAGATCATGGAGGATCTTCGAGAAAGGCATTTTTCAGACGATACTATTGCGGATGAAGAATTTATGCCTGCTGCAAAGAAGATGTTTGATGACCCTGACTTTGCATTACCAGGAGGAAAGTCTAATACGGTTTGCCAGGATAGATCAGTGGATGTGTTGAAACAGATCTTGGAAGAATACAAGAGGAAAAAAGTGGCGATCGGCACACACGGACATGTAATGACGTTGATGATGAATTACTTTGATTCGAGTTACGGATTGGATTTTATGAATCAAACCAAGAAACCGGACATCTATCGATTACAATTTGACGAGATGGAATTAGAGAACGTGACAAGGCTATGGGGCGAATAGGATGAAAGTGAAAAGGCGAGAACGCTTGTTCATAATTTTGCTTACAGGTAAAATATAGATATAATTGAATTTTAGAGGGGTGAATCCAATGACGTTACAAAACTTGTTTCATCAAAAACCAACGAAGTTATGGAATGAAAGAATGATTGAAGGCGGAGATGAGCTTTTTACAGAAGAGAGATTACTCATATCTGATCAAGCCCTGGATACATATTTGCACCAATTAATAGCATTACAAGAAACGAAAGATTCTGAGCGCATGATGAAGGCTGTAGAAGAAGTTGTGGTTAGGTTTAATGAAATGAATGAGGCCAATGGTTACTTTATCGAGACGATGGAACGTGAAGAATTGGCTGATTTTATAGACAAGGCGGCTAGGCTGGCTGGATTAGACATTCAGGAGGATGAAGATATTACGGAAGAATGGAGAGAGTGGTAATTCGGCTGAATAGCGTTTTCCAATTTTAATGATAAGGGTGATAGATATGGAACGAGGACTTATTATATTTTTGAACGGTACGTCAAGTTCGGGGAAGACGAGCATTGCGATGGAAATGAAAAATCAGGGAGACATTCCGTTTCATCATCTATCTGTAGATCAATTTCTGCATAATTATGATCAATTCATCGACAATACATATCCAGATATGAAACCAACAAGAGAAGTGGAACACCATGTAATGACAGATATCCTGTTCGACCCCATCAATTCATTGTACTGTGCAACCATTAAACTGTTTTCGGAGATGGGTTTGAATGTCATCGTGGATACGGTCATCAGCAATGACAAGTGGTTTAACGATTTTTATGATTTACTATCGGATTATCCGATATTGTTTGTAGGCGTGCAGTGCTCGAAAGAAGAACTCACCAGAAGAGAGCAGAGCAGGGGAGATCGCGAGATTGGACTTGCCCATTCCCAGTTCGACAGCGTCTATGTCTATGATGAATATGATCTGGAAGTGAACACGGAGGAGCTTAGCTCAGCTGAATGTGCCGAGAAAATACTAAGTTATATGAAGTTCGAGCATGAATACTCGGCATTTAAGAAATTAAGTAGAAGAGAGAGTAGTGCTTCGTAGAAGCTGAATGCCTCAGATAACATCATACGCATAGGGACTATTGCCTATTTGGTCCTGAGTCAGGTTAGAAGTGAACTCATAGAAATGACTTCTGTTACATGGAAGAAGTTCTCCTCGTCCTGCCTGTTGTCGATTCGCTTTAAATAGTAAATAATCCTGTAATAATATATAAAAATTTACAATTCCAAAGGCTTATTGATATTTATATCATATGACTCATTATCAGTATTAATACCTAATTTAATAATGATTAATTCCTCCTATGGAAAAATAGTGAAAATAAATATAAATTTAGAACATAAACTATAAGGAGGAGTATTGTTGAAAAATATTCTTGTAAAAGGATTCCTTCTATTAACAGCTATGTTAGTAGTTCTAGGAATACTTCCAGCGGGGCAACCTACAGTTAGTGCAGAGACACAGTACATTACTCATCAGGTATCATCGGATGTGGAGATCAGTGTGCCTGACTCGGTCTATGGGAATGATGAAGAATTAAGTGCTATTGAGGCAATTAAGAACGAGGATTTCATTGGGCCGTTTGCAGAGATTGGACCTACATATCCAGGAACTAATGTATCGATGAGAGTTGGAGATGTGTTGTACTCTACTAAAACAATAGGTGGTAGTTCACAAATTGTTGGTCATGTGGGTATAGTAAATTCAAATTTCAAGGTGGTACATGTGACACTGCCTGTAAACGGCGGGACTGTAGATAACATGACTAATTACATGTGGAGACACGGAGAAGGGGAAACCATAAAAGTATATAGACCCAAAAATGGCCGTGGTGTAAAAGCTGCTAAATGGGCGGTGTACAATTACAAAAAGGCTACACAATACCTTATTCAAATCGATTCACCCCTAGATACACTTACTCCAAACTATTGTTCCAAATTTATGTGGCAAGCTTTTTACTATGGAGAGGGTATTGATATTACTGATAAAGGTAAGACCGGTGATACTAATTTTTTTGTAACCCCCTCAGCGTTTACTAAGTCAAACCATTTTGTTTATACAACCTCTTTTAAAGCTGTGCGCAACTAATTATGAAATAAAGCTACACAGAAACTCTGACTTTTTAAAAGTTAAAGAGTTTCTTTTCTTTATAGATTAAAGTTGGTTTGATAGAATTAATGCTAATATTACCGTTAGGAGGTTTATATGAAAAAAACGGGAAGAATAAAAATGATTCTGAGTGGAGCTATAATTCTAATCTTATTATTAATAGTCGGTTTTTATGTATTCTTACAGTTCAAATACAATTCTCTTGAAGCAAGCCTAAAAGAACACCTTATAAATATCGAGGGATATAAAGAAGAAGAAATTATTAGTATAGAAGCTAAGTTGAGTTCCATGCCTAAATATCCTGTATACGTTGTATTTTCAAATGATCCAGAAACTAAATATATCTTTACGGATGGAGATGGAGAGGTTCCGAAATGGCATCAATTAGATCCTAAGACTCCTCAGCGTTTACAAAATAGCGAAGAATGATTCTTATTCATCAAACTAGCCAATAATAAGAAGACCTATCTAAACGGCGACTTTTTCCAGACTCAATTGGAAGAGGTCGCCGAGTAAGTTTTGGAAACGTTTCATGGTAGAAGTTCAGCGCATAAGATATTGTGGGCTACCGCATGACTGATATTGAAGTGAACTGGGATGGGAGTACAAGAGAAAGGTTCTACTATGATTTCAAGAAGTCACAGCTTGTTATGACTGATGTCGTCACACTTATGAATTCGATACCAACTGTGTTACATAACTATGGAGAAAGATTTCTTCAAGCTGATTACGAATCGGAATAACCAGGAACTGTTTGCCGCCCACACCGAATGCTTGTGGTCCACAGAAAGTTGTAGATGATCGAGATAGTTGAGAAGTCTGTACATAGATAGTTTAAAGAGCTAGGACAAGCATTTATACAATCGGCAGATGACCGATACTAGAAGAGATATGATAGTGTAGGTGGATTTCTGGACATTCGGTATTCCGAGTGGACTTGTAAATGGGTATGTGGCTCGAGCTGACAAAGCTTTGCTTTTGAGTCACCTCAAGAAACTCTGAACCGGTTGACATTTGGGGGTCCACGGAACGATAAGGGAGGGTGTCTTACCTACAAATACGTGGTTAAGTGAACATTGAGCAAGTGTGTTTGGTACAGGTGTAGGCTTCTATTGCAGGTAGAGCGTTCCCACTTTATGATCTCCCTCCAGAGGTTATCAAAAGAAATTATGCTCTTGATGAGGCTCAAGCAAGTATCCGGGCAGCAAGGTTTGCTCCTGAACTCCATTCTACTGAACGATATGCATTACTGAGAGATGCCATGGTTAGACTTCGTAACGCCGATCTCAGGGTACGAGATGTCAAAGGCGAGCTATTTATTGATCAGAGATAAGGAGGTAATAGAATGGAAACCAAAATGCTGTTTGGTGTAGGTTTGGTCTTCGATACACCGGAATCCGGAACCATCGTTATGGGGGCCAATGACGAGTTGGATGAACTGTTCCCTTCAACAATCAAGGAAATGATCGGTAACCGGATTATCATCAAAAAAACGGACGGGGGAGAGCAAGTATTTGAAGTGATTTCTTCTCAAATTAATCATTCTATAGCCGGTAAAAAGAATATTGGTATATGCTTGGGGAAAGAGATCTCCCCAGATGAAATACCAGCCGGTTCAATCGTCTACTGTTACCCATCCGAACAAATTAATCAGTAGTGTATGTTTGGTGAAGCTACATGGGGTCGCGGTATTCTTTTGAACTTGTCGAGCCTGTCTCTATTGTTAAAGATCATACATGTTTCGGAAGCATCGGAAGGTCATCTGATTCCCTAGGGGAAAGGAAAGGCCTTTCTTTTGTTTCAGAATTTCGCTTGAGTGTTCTTCCCGCAAGGACTATCATATACGTAGCTCAGATACAGGTTAAAATGGGAAGAAAACTATGAATCCAGAAGATCATATCCAACACATGTTACAGGCGATCATCGAACAAACACAATCCATCATAAACGATACTGGTAAACAATCCTTCGGCTCTTTGGAGTATTTCTTGGAGCACATCGTAGAGTACCGGGATGAACAGCAATACATGTCAAACGAGTGGCATATCCGTACACCGCGTTGGCTAGGGAATATGGAAATACGCCTGAGGAAGAAGAGCTCTGTGCAGACATTTACAGATTGCAATTGTATATTGCTGAACAATTAAAGGGCGGATAAGCGGCTGGCGATGTCGCATTAGTCCGGCTCAAATGTCGCAAAAGTACATGGTAACGCGAGGCGGAGATCGTTTATACTCTCTTTATGTTTCGATAATGAAAATCATTATCAGTACTATACATAAGGGGGATTCATCATGAATCAAGGAACAAAGGGGCAAGCGGCAAGAAGCAAGGCATATGCTGCTCACAAATCACGATTATTCGTGGGCTTGATGTTAGCCCTTATTCTTGTCCTGACGGCTTGCGGTGCTGGAACAGGTACAGATAGCGGCAATCCGCCTGCGGCAACGCCAGCGGAGACACCTGCGAATGCAGAAACACAGACAGACGGAGCTTTTCCCGTAACGATCACACACATGAAGGGTGAGTTGACGCTAAACGAAAAACCACAGAGAATTGCAGTGCTTGATGTTAAGTTTCTGGATCAGATGTTAGCGGTTGGCGAGAAGCCGGCTGGTAGTGTTATTGCTGGAGGCAACACCGATTTTCCAGAATACTTGGGTGATCAGCCGAGTGACGTACAGGTTCTGGGTACACGGGACGAGCCTAATCTGGAAGCGATTGTAGCGTTGGACCCGGATCTGATTATCATGACGGACTTCCAGGAGAAGCAGTATGAGAGTGTAAGCAAAATTGCACCTACCCTGGTACTTGATTTTTACGAAGATTGGCGTGATACGTTAGCCACAGTTGCTAAGATTACAGACAAGCAGGACGAGGCAGAGACAGTGCGCACAGCCTATGAGGAGAAAGTTGCTGGACTGAAGGCGAAGCTGTCAGAGAAAATGGGAGATGAAACGGTAGCTCTTATTCGTCCGAGAAAAGAAGGCATTCGTGTTCATGGGATCGAGCATCGCACAGGCGGTATTCTGTATCAGGATTTGGGTTTGAAAATGCCTGCACTCGTTGAGGGAATCAAAGATGATACCTCTGTTGAAATCTCAATGGAGAAGGTTCCTGATATTAAGGCAGATCGTTATTTTGTGCTGTCGGATGAGCTGTTTGCGGCAGAGGCAGAGGCGATGGTGAGTAATCCAGTGTGGAAGTCTCTTGATGCTGTGAAAAATAACCGCACGTATGACGTAAACTCAACATTGTGGATTGCATACTACGGACCTCTTGCGATTAATCTTATTGTAGATCAGGCATCGGAAGCCCTGCTCGGATCGAATTAATATGAACCAGTATCTCTCGACAGACTTATGGAAAGAGACCGTGGAGGATCATTCGATTTTGCTTGGTGAGCCGCCTGAACATAGTGTCCGTACCATTGCTCTAAGTGAGCTGCATGACGAAGCGGCATGCCGACAGTATATCAGCTGGTTTCAGGAGTACATTGATGCGCCTGACATGAAGGTTGCCGCTTCCATGTTAGCCAAACGGATCGGTTATCTGTGGACGGCTCCGCTGGTGACGGCGATGACTTTTCATCATCAGCATGTTTCGTTTCAGCTGGAGAACAGCTTTCTCTATCATCCGGCGCTCGCAGCGAATGAGGGCGGTACACGATTTCCTTTTCTAGCGGTGAACGGGCTTCAGGCAGAAGGAATAACGGGAGACAGGGCAGCGTGGCGGGAAAAGGTGATCGAGGAGATGTTTGCAGTACAGCTTACACCGCTGTTAAAGACGCTTGCTGCGATTGCTCCTCTTTCGATGAGTATCCTCTGGGAGAATATCATGGTACGTATTGGCCCGATGTATACACCAGATGAAGAAGATGCCGGGCAGGAAAGTGCGCACATCCAGGCGGATTTTTCATATCTGACGCAGGTGGCATCCGGGCAGGTATTCGGTGTAAGAAAGAATCCGTTGACCCGCTTTACCGATTGTACGGATAATGTACCTGTCGCGAAAAGCGAGCGGATCACCTGTTGTTTTTATTATCAGATGTCAGGGGAATATTGCCGGAAATGTCCGAAAATTGACAATGAGAAAGAATCTCAACTAAAATGACAACAGCAACAACTTTACCTTTGCTATTGTCAGGAGATGAGAGAAATGCCGCTGCAAGAACAGACAAGTCTATGGAGTGATACGGCGATCAAGATGCTTGACGGGGATAGCGGTACTTTGCAGACAGGCAGCATTTTACACGAAACGGATATAACTTCAAATGTGCTGCTGCTGGCATATGGAGGGGAAGGGGAGCTTGCAATGGATGGCGAGGGTTGCCACATTGGAGCTTCTTTTGCCTGTCATGTGGTGAAGGGAGCATCCTTTACGCTGACGGCCAGATCAGAGGACATTCATTATATTGTCATCATGTACAAGGCTTCTTCCATGGAGGGAGCCTCTCTTGTTGTGCCTTCATATCGCAAGCACCCGCTGCGCAGGTCATTTGTTCAAAACTCGGCAACCCATGCGGATTGGATCGAAAATGCTGAAAAAATCGTTGCCAAATGGCGACGCGGTGAAGGACTGGAACGTTTCTATGCCAACGCTTTGCTCCAGGGAATGATCTACGAGCTGATCATGGAGTATGAACGTGGTCAAGGGGGAGCGGAGTCCGACATGGTGGATGTAGTCGTTTCTTATATCACATCGCACTATCGTCAAAACTTGGAGCTAAAAGAGCTGGCAGCCCTGGCGGGCTGTAGTGTAAGACAGCTGCAGCGACGATTCAAACAAGAGAAGCAGCTTGGACCGATGGAATACGTCATTCAGCTGCGTATGGAAAGTGCCTCACGCATGCTGCGTCATACGGATGCTTCCATCGGTGAAATTGCGGACAAAATGGGCTATCGCGATATGTATTATTTCAGCAGAGCATTTAAAAAATATTATGGCGTCCCACCCCTACATTACCGGCATGCCGCCGCTTCGAGAAGAGATGCAGACTATGCGAATGCTTTGCTGCAACATCGGACAGCTTCTTCCTATGAATCAGCCGAAGGCCCGGTCATCTGCCATATTCGCGGGGAATACACCGTCACCGAAATACCACAGCGTATCGCTGTCCTCGATGTGCAATATGCTGATCATTTGCTTGCACTGGGCTTGTCTCCGGTAGGAAGTGTCGGACTAGGAAGTACCGTGTTAACGTTCCCTCAATCACTCCGGACAGGACTCCAGCATACAGCATTACTTGGTACGTATGAATACCCCGATCTCCCGGCGGTAGAGCGACTTGCGCCGGATCTGATTATTTGCACCGAGGTGCATGATCAGCATCATGAACGGTTAAGCCAGATCGCTCCAGTGCTCATGTTCAAGCGTAATGAAAACTGGCAGACCATCCTGAGTCTATTCGGTGAACTGACAGGCAAGCGAGCAGAGGCCAAGCAGATTATTGCGGATTATCATCGCCGAACAGCTTTGCTATCCGAGGAATTGTCCTCTGTACTGGCAGGAAAAAGTGTGGCATTGATTCGTCCACTCGATTCCCTCGTGCGTGTCCATTCTGCTGCTCATCGCACAGGCGCTGTGTTGTACCGGGATCTGGGTCTGCCCGTTCCGTTATTTGTGGCAGATACCACCGACACGGCCTATCATATCTCCGTTGACAGACTACCGGCTGTGCAGGCGAGCCACTACTTTTTGCTTAGTAATGAAATCATGCAGGATGGGATATCTGCGACAGAGACGAGGGTTTTGGGAATGCTGGATGGGGGTGAGCAACAGTATGTACATTCTGTTGATGCCGCGACATGGATCGGCTGTTATGGGCCGATAGGTGTTAAGGGGATTGTGGATCAGATCGAGCAGGCGTTGTTGGGGTGAGGGGGAGTTCTGCTGTGACTCCCTCTATTTCTGTATATTCAGGATTCATCGAATTAGTGGAAAACTTCTTTAAACAGAGGTGTATCTTAACTTAAGAACACAATCATTCTATTATGTAGATCGCATTTGTTTCTTCATTTTATTGTTGCGGGGAACGTTGACAGGAGTAATTGACAAAAGATACAATCCATATATTCCCTATAGTTTCAAAATCGTTTATATCGATTGATAGTTTAAAAATATACTTTACCTCTCTATTTGGAATTTGGTTTCTTGGATATTCCTTCAGGAAGCGATAGTGTCTCGACACTTAATGGATCGTAATTTACCAGAACAAATACCTTCTTTTTCTTATCGCCTTCAATGTAGCCATGGAGGCCTAACGAATTGGATAGATCGGGAGGAGAGAATTTATACTCTTTAAAACGAACGGTTACACCGTATTTTTCGAGAATATAATTTGCAGCGAACTTCTCGGCGGAGGATACAATCATCTTTTCTTCTTCGGAGGCACATGCTCCAAGCAAGAGTGATGAGATGATTAAGATTACAAACAAGAAGATAGGTTTTCTCAAAAGGGACACCTCTACTTTCATAGAATGGTATTAATATACTATAAAGATTGAATTATCACTAGTTTACATAATCATATCGGAATGTTCAATTCAGGAGGTATTTATGCGGAACGATTACATAAGCGACGAGTTGTATCAGAAAATATCTAACCTTGCCTACCAGGACAACGTTTCTGCCGGAGCACCACTTAAAGATGAGGGAGATTATGCACAATGGAAGGTCATTGAACCTGAAGGTGCCGAGCTCCACAATAAAGTGTCGGGTTTCGATTCCGTCATCCTCCACAACAATCAGACGAATCAGATTGTCATCGGTTACCGCGGAACAGAGCCAGGTGGGAGCTGGCTTGGGAGAGCAGCCGATTACGAAACAGACGTGTTCGATGTTTTAGGTGGACGCACCAGAGAACTGGAGGATGCCGTAACTGACCCTAATCATCATAACATTTTTAAGAAAAGCTTTATTCAATCCATTAAGGACGATATCAATTGGGAGAACAATCAATTTCATCAGGCGGAAGTACTTTATGAACAAGTCAAAGCAAAATATCCTGACGCAAGTATCTCTCTTACGGGACATTCGCTTGGAGGTGGTTTAGCACAATATGTGGCAGCGCGACAGGATTTGTCGGCCATGACATACAGTGCTCCGAGTGTAACCAATCTGCTGGACGATGCAAGCTTGGCGAAAGTGAACGAAGGTTACTATGATAAAAAAGTGGTAAACATCGTTCAGCCAAACGATTCAGTAGGTGCAGGAGGACTTTTTGAATATGACAGACATGTTGGCAGCACGTACTACAAAGGCCAGGATTTTGACTCGGCCAATGCGATGTACCAAAACTGGAGGCTGCAATTCCAGCTCATGGTGCCGATTAGTCCGATGGGGCCCAGCGGCCCGTTAGTCACATACAATTTCCCAATTGATATCGATCTGGACAAGCTTCAGGTCGGTAATATTGTTCGATTGATGGACTCGTTTTCCAAAAAAGAAGGCAAGGGATATCACTCGATGAACCAGTATCAGTTTGATGAACAGGGTAACTTGGTCGGTCCACTTATCGATCGCGCAACAGGAAAACAAATTGACATCTCACCACGCTGGAATGCTTATCAGGAATCACGGATGGCTTTGTCAAACCTCGTTGGCGGGTTGGTGGCCCCCTTGATTGCGGCTGCATCCAATGGAAAGTCAGGTCAAGGTGGTGGCACAATCCGACTAACGCCGGAGGAATTGGCACAGGCAGCCAAGGAAATGCGCTTTAGTCTGAGCGGGTTTTCCAATGATGCACAAGCTTCCATCCGAATGTTCGAGGCTTATACTTCCACAAGTGAAAGCCATTCCTTCACGTCAATCGCTTACGAAGCTACGGCGACACTGGAACGAATTAACCGTTGGTATCAGGAATCCATAAGCGAGATTGCCGAGTACATTGAACGCAAGCACGAAGATTTCGTTCAAGCAGACCAGTTCTTAACGGGAGGTAATTGACATGGGAAGAATATCGGTATCTTTATCCGATCTGAGAAGAGCCGTTCAGCAATGTGAGCAGTTGCAGGAGCGCTTGTGCAGCAGGAGCAGAAGATGCGTTCAATACATAGTAGACTGGAGCAAGATTGGGCAGGAAATGCTGCCACAACGCTAGGATTCAAAATGCAATCTTTCCTGAACGGGACATCCAGCCGAATGGATGAATTGGAGGCGCATAAAGAAGCATTGCGACGATACATTCACAGGATGGAGGAAGCTGACCGTGAGGACTTCAGAGACCGGAGGGAGCACAGCATGCTGAGCTGAGATATTCGAACAGTGGTATGCAGATTCTGCTGCAACAAAGATCGGCACAGGGTTGTAATGTAGAAAGCCTGAATGTCAATCCACGAAGTTATGACATTCAGATGATCTGGCGGAGCGATCGCAATGCTAGTGTGGCCGTTTGCTCTTTCGCATAGCGTCTGTACCCTGCCTTCAATATAGCGATGGTAGTTGTTGAAGCTATTGATGTGTTAAGTCGTAATGAGAAGGAACAGATCCTTTCTTAAATTCAAAAACAAAAGAAATCGTTCCGAAGTAAATGGAAGTGAGAGCAACCATATACCAAAGGAGACGGTTTCTTTGTACATTTTACATACTAGAGTGAGGATACATTGGACTAGGTTGGGTGTTATGAATACAGGAATGATATATGAAGTAAGGGTATATGTTAAAATGATTGAAAGTTGAACCAATACGAATAACAGGGGGTATACCACATGAAATGGCAAGAGGTTAGAGAACTGTTCCCCGACCAATTTGTTCTGGTTTCTATCATTCATTATCATGAGGAAGATAACAAAAAAATCGTAGATGAAGTTGCACCAATTCGTACCGTATCAGAACAAGATGCGAATAAAGAGTTTTTTCGAGTAGAGCCTGGTAACGTTGTATATCATACGTCGAATCAAGACTTTGTGATTCATCTCCGTAAAGATTAGAAGGAGAGATCATGAACGAAAAAGTTAAAGGGAATTAAAAAAGCGATTGCTACTCTAAACTGTACCCTATAGAGTAGACACTTTGAAAAAAGTCTCTCTATGGGGTATTTTTGTTGTATGCCACGAACGAGACGAGGATGGAGATAAGCTGATGAGTAAAAAAATGTTTACAGATCGAGAAATGAAACAACTTTCAAAAAACCCATATGTAAAGTCCGTATCGACCAAAGGGATTACGTATACAGACGAGTTCAAGCAACTCTTTATTGCATCGAATCAGCAAGGAAAGCCGCCCAGAGACATTTTTGAGTCCTGTGGGTTGGATGCGGAGATCGTTGGAATGACTCGCATCGAAGCCGCTGCCAAACGGTGGAGAGCCAGATACAGAGAGCAGGGCGATTTAGGTTTACACGATGCAAGAGGCAAGCATTCAGGAAGACCTTTAAAGCGAGAATTAACCTTGGATGAGAAGAACGCGAGACTCGAAGCGCAGATTCGTTTGCTCCAAGCAGAGAATGAACTCTTAAAAAAGATTCGGATGGCCGAACGGGGGTGGAACCACGAGTAAAACTAGTGCCTGGTCTTCGATACAGATTGATTCGATTCGTGATTCAGAAATACCATCTAAGGCGGATGGTGAGTGTTTTGTGCGAGGTCGCAGGTGTCTCTAAAAGCGGCTACTACCGCTACTTTAGCGCTCCAGCCATCCACAGACGCCATCGGAGCGAACAGGCCGATGAAGAGTTGCGCGTTCACGTCAGCCGGGCCTTCCATTTTAAAAAGCGCTACAAAGGTGCACGCTCCATCAAGATGACACTGGAGGGAAAGTTTCAAATCGTCTGGAACCTCAAGCGAATCCGAAGAATCATGAAGAAATATAGTATCGTATGTCCTATTCGAAAGGCCAATCCGTACAAGCGAATGATGAAGGCGACCCACGAACATCGGACCGTGCCTAACTTGTTACAACGTAACTTCAAACAGGGCGTGCCGGGCAAAGTGCTTCTAACCGATATTACCTACTTAACTTATGGAAAAGGGAAACGAGCCTACCTGTCCACCATCAAGGACAGCTCCACCAATGAAATTCTGGCTTACCATGTGTCGGAACGAATTACCATGGATCTCGCGACAAATACGTTGCTTCACTTACAGAAGAATCGAAGATGGAAGAAGACCAAAGACGCGTTCATTCATTCGGATCAAGGTACCCACTATACCCATCCGGATTTTCAGAAGAAAGTGAAACGTATGGGCTTTGGACAATCCATGTCCAGACGAGGGAACTGCTGGGATAACGCTCCGCAGGAGTCGTTCTTTGGTCATTTTAAGGATGAAGTATTGCTGAAGGACTGCACCACACTGGAAGAAGTCAAACGAGAAATTAAATCATATATGACCTACTACAACCACTACAGATACCAATGGAACTTAAAAAGGATGACCCCTGTAGAATACAGAGATCACCTTCTTCGGGCCATGTAGGTCTTTTTTAGAAATGTCCTTTACATAGGGTACAGTTTACTCAACGTTTTATTTATTTTTAGGAATTCAATTAACTACCAGATACTTAGCATATCATCCTTCTGCATGGACAACTGCATTATCAACTTTTAACTTTATTATATTTTGTATACTCGGCCTTGTAACTTGCCTCGATCTCAAGAAACAAGAGCAGCTCATAACGATCGGACAAATTGTAGATGTGAAGAAGAATAAAAATATCATTATAGTTAAAGGATTGGGACGAGGTAATAGCAAAGTTTTAATCAAAGATAGTCCTATTCTGAATATGATGCAGCCAAATGACCTGATTGAAATCACGAGATTAAAATATACAAAAATGATAACGGAAAAAGTGTGTAAGGACCAAGAGATACAACTTTGAGCAAGATGGAAGAGTTGTAGTACTTTACATAAAAATAGAGGATATATCTTGATATACGCCTAGGAGAAGGAGAGAATGTAAATGGACAACATAAACTCTCATCATTGCAACCTAAATATAAGGTATGATCTGCCTGATGAGGTATGGGATAAAGTTTCTAAAGTATATGAGAATATGCCAGGCTGGATTGGTTATAAAAGTGGAATTCCATATTGGTTTGGAACTGACGAGGATGATGTTTTTATTGAAGCATCCGTTGAACCAAGTGGATTATCATTTTATGCACAGATGAATAACGATGATTGGACTTCTTGGATAGAAACGTTCAAATTAGAAGCGTCAAAAGTGTTGGGTTTTGATGTTGGTGAACCTGAAGATGGATATATGTGATGAATGAAGGAGGATGTAATGGTGAATGAATATGGTACATTACTTGAGTCAAACGGTCGGTATGCTCTAAGATTTGAACGATTTCTTCATTATAATGCAGAAGATGTTTTCCTTGTGATTACGAAGCCTAGTTCCTTCGCTCAATGGTATCCTTTCGCAACAGGAGAGATGGATCTCAGACTTGGTGGCAGGATTGCCTTCGATGACGGTGAAGGAACGACATATGAGGGTACCATTACAGAGTTGGAAAAGCCATATGTATTTGGTTTCCGTGAAGTGGATGATCTGATTAACATCTCATTGCAGAAAGAAGATAAAGGATGTCGAATGATCTTTACCCATACGTTTAACGATGATTCATGGGCAGTGAATACCGCTGCAGGATGGCATAGGTGTCTGGATGTATTGGTTCAAATTATCAATGGTACAACCATTCAGTGGCATGATAACTCCACTAAGCTGCGTGAAATCTATAGTGAAGCATTTAATATGGAAGGTTAACAGAATAAAAAAGTATTCCAATATAACAACCCACCCAATGTTGACCGCCATAGGTGGGTTGTTGTCGTGACTAAGGGTTTGTGAATACAGATAAGTTATCTGAAACCGACAAGATTGGGGGAGAAGAATATAAAACGTCTTATCATCCATCCCTCAGACATCTAGCATTTCGACTTAGTTATGAAGATCTTAAAAACAGTGTAAGCTGGCTTCAAACAATCGAAATAGATCCTGTTCCATTTGGAAAACACGATTCAATACATCCATTTATCAGACCAAAGCACTAAAAGCAGGACCTGCAGAATATAAATTGAAGTCGGCATCAATCAAAAACATGGCCCAACAAATTCGAACGGTAAAAACAGGCTCAATTGTATGGACTGCAGATGTATTAACAACGATCATGGAACCAGGCAGTGAAACACTAAGAAATAGGAGGGTTCATATGAAAGCTGTGATTTGCACAAATTACGGACCGCCAGAAGTGCTGCAGATGAAAGAGGTGGAAAAGCCGAAACCAAAAGACCATGAGGTTTTAATTAAAGTATTTGCAGCCACTGCACATATTGGCGATACCCGTATTCGAAGAGCTGATCCATTCTTGGTGAGACTTGTATTCGGCATGTTCAAGCCCAGGAAAAATTTAATACTTGGATTAGAAATATCCGGTGTAATTGAGTCGGTAGGAAAAGACGTACAATCCTTTAAGGAAGGAGACAAGGTCTTTGGGCTTACAGGATTTAGTGGAGGTTATGCCGAATACATTTGTTTACCTGAAAAAGTGAAAAACGGAACCGGAGAAAAAAAGGGAATGGTTGCAATAAAGCCCAACCATCTATCCTACGAAGAAGCTGCGGTCGTTCCATCGGGAGGGCTTACAGCTTTGAAAAATTTGCAAAAAGCAAAAATAAAGCCAGGTCAGAAAATTTTGATCAATGGAGCATCCGGCAGTCTTGGGACGTATGCAATTCAACTTGCGAAATACTATGGGGCAGAAGTCACAGCGGTGTGCAGTAAAAGTAATTTTGGATTGGTAGAATCTATAGGAGCAGATAAACTAATCGATTATACCGAAGAAGACTTTACAGCCTCAGAAACCAAATACGATATTGTTTATGATGCCGTAATAAAAGCCAAACCCTCACAATGCCAAAAAATCCTAACGCCAAATGGTGTCTTTCTAAACAACAGTCGACTTCCGAAAATGGAAGTAGCCGATTTACTCTTTCTCAAAGAGTTGATCGAGGAAAACAAACTAAAACCGATCATCGATCGAACCTATGCTCTTGATGAAATTGCGGAGGCCCACAGATATGTGGATACCGGGCGCAAGAAAGGCAATGTGGCAATAACGGTAAGATAGAATGAAGGGTTTATAGAAATACAGCTTTACGCTGACGGAGGTTATTGCGATCAATACGGACAAGATTCATCACATTAATCGTTCCTATTGGGATACAAGAGGAAATGAGTTTTTAGGCGCGATCGTGCTTCCTCTGTACGGAGCGTTTGTCTCGGAAGCGAAATACCGTCTGTTTGGAGATGTCTCTGGGACAAAGGTACTGGAGATCGGCTGTGGAAACGGTCAATCCTTGCAGTATCAAGGTGAGCGGCAGGCAGCTGAACTATGGGGCATCGATTTATCCGCGCAGCAGATCGAGAAGGCACGGCAGCATCTGGCGGAGCGCGGAATTTCGGCGAGGCTGATCTGCTCACCCATGGAAGAAGAATGCGGTATACCGAAGGAATACTTTGACTATGTTTACTCCATCTATGCGATAGGCTGGACCACCGACCTCGAAGGAACGTTCAGCCGGATTGCTTCCTATCTCAAAAAAGACGGTATCTTCATTTTCAGCTGGTCTCATCCCATTCATAGATGCGTCATCGAAGAGAACGGAAAGTTCGTGTTCAGCAAAAGTTATTTTGATGAATCCTGGTGCACCGTGGCTCCCGAGTTTATCCAAGGTGAACTCACTTTATCCGACCGCAAGATGTCCGCCTACATCAATGCATTGGCAAAAGCCGGGTTCGCAATCGAGCAGATGGTGGAGGAAACCGACGAAGAAATCATGAGGCTGCAGGGCGAGGACAATGATCTTGCCCAAAGAGCGAAGATGTTTCCCGTCACTTTTGTGATCAAAGCAAGAAAGTTGTAGGCTTAATGGTAAAAGAATGGGTTGCCCCCGAAATAACTGCAATCTGAATATCCGGTATGATCTGCCTAACGAAGATGGAATAAAGTAGGCCCATAAGGGAGTGTAAGGGGAATGTCATAGAGGTGAAAACTCATTGGTATTATCCCCTCATGGTAGACAGTGAAAAAAGAGATCATGTTACTCAAACACTTGAAACCGGAGGGGATTTTTGTTATGCCAGCGAAAAAAGGATTTTTCTTTTAACCATATACAGTCTGCAGTATTTTTGGCAAGGAATGCTTTACAAGTGGAGAAAAATAAAAACAACAGTAGTGATGTAGTTGCTCGAATTCAATATGAATCTTATGTTACAGGAGCACTATTGTGTACAGTTGGTTATTTAGAAGCTACAATAAATGAATTTTTCTCCAACATAAAAGATGAGAATAATAATAACAATAAGAGATTGAAACCGAAGAAAAGAGAATTAATTAACTTAATGTGGGAACTAGGTATACCAAAGACAGCTAAATACAGTATTTTAGACAAATATCAAATCGCTCTTACATTAGCTGATAAAAATCTTTTTAAAAAGGGAGTTAGCCCTTATCAAGATGTATATTTATTAATTCAAGTTAGAAATGCAATTACTCACTATGAGCCAGAATGGGTTACAACTGAATCGGAATTTCCAGAAAAAATAACTGAGCAAGCTTTAGAAAAGAAACTGAAACATAAATTTGGTTTAAATCCTTTTGCTTCTGACAGCCATTTTCTTTCCTAGAGCGCTTTTTGATGACAAGTATCTGAGTGATTTAAGTCAATTTGTTAAGCAAATGGCTCCGAAATCCATTCCTTAATTTTTTCTTAGCAGTAAATCTTAACTTAAAAAGACGTTAACGGATGTGAATTCATCTGGCTAACGTCTTTTTTTATTGAACGGTCAGGAATAAATACTTACACTAACTTAAGATTTACTTATAATAACTTGCAAACACTCAGAATTACGCTTATAATCACTTAAAGGAGGTGCATGTATTGTGTATCAAGAGGAAAGATTGTTAAAAATACTCGAATACTTGAAACAACACCAATCGATGAGTGTTACAGATATATGTACGCTGTTTGAAGTATCAAGGGATACTGCACGAAGGGATATTGTTAGATTAGTACAAGAAGGCGTTGTGATTCGAACTCATGGGGGGCTATCGTTACCTGAGTTACAGAAAGAAATGCTGTCTTATCAGGATCGTTTGATTGATGAATCCGAGAGTAAGAAAAAAATAGGGAAGTTTGGGGCAAAACTTATCCAAGACCATGAGACTGTGATTTTAGACGTATCAACCACGGTGCAATTTGTAGCGGAACAAATTAGCGCAAAAAATTGCACGGTGGTCACGCACTCCATTGATAACGTAGGGATCTTGTCCAATCGAGAGGATCTCCAAATCTATATACTCGGTGGTTACTTGAATGTAAAGCACCGCTTTTTATATGGCTCTTCCATTATCGATAAACTAAGTGAAATTCGTGCTGATAAAGCCTTCATTGGAGCATCGGCGATCCGGTCTGATGGACTCTATTATCCATATGAAGAAGATGCCCGGGTAAAGAAAGAAATGGCCAGAAGATCTGATCAGGTTATCGTAGTAGCCGATCACACAAAATTTATTGGCAAATCTATTCATCGGCTGGACTTTGATTTCGTTGACATTTTAGTCACAAATCTGGAACTTCCGAGTGAGATCAGAGAAGTTCTGGATCAGAAGAACATCACTGTTATTGAGTGTCAGGAAGAAAATGAAGAGGTTCGAAAGCAAGACTGATAACCATAGGGAAGAGGAGGGTTTTTATGTATTATATTTTGCATAATGTACAAATGGCACTTCGCAGCCGTATCGTTCCATCAGCCAATGTGTGGATTTCTGAAGGGAAAATCATGAGGATAGACACAGGTGATCTTCCTACGCTAGAAGGAGAGTATGAACGGATTGATGGGAGAGGACATTTGCTAGTACCTGGGATGATAGATGTTCATATCCACGGTGCCAATGGCTTTGATATGATGGACGGTACTGAAGAGAGTATTCAAGAAGTTTCACGCCAATGTGCTTTAACGGGGTGTACCTCATTTCTGGCTACATCTGTTAGTTCTACGATGGAGGATCTTCTGGAAATGATTCGTAGTGTCAAGCGTGTAATAGGACAAGAAGTGGGAGCAAAGATCGCAGGGATTCACTTAGAGGGACCGTATCTGAACCCGAAGCGAAAAGGAATGCAGAATGAAAAGTATTTGCGGCATCCCAACATAGAAGAAATGAAGATCATTTTCCAGGAAGCAGGGTCACTCATTAAGATGGTTACTATTGCGCCCGAGCTGCCGGGAGGAATGGACTTGATTTCCTTTTTGAAAGAACAGGGAGTAGTTATAGCGATCGCTCATTCGGATGCCACATATGAGGAAGCCAAACAAGCCTTTACATCAGGTGCGAGTCATGTTACGCATTGTTTTAATGGCATGCGGCCGATCCATCATCGAGATCCGGGTCTGATCGTGGCTGCTTTTGAAGAGAAACATGTAAGTCTTCAAGCTATTGTGGATAATGTCCATCTGCATCCTGCTATTATTCGACTGATACATAACCTGAAAGGACCGGAAGGAATGGTCTTGATCACAGATGCTTTACAAGCAATGGGGATGGGCGATGGGAATTATCTATTTGGAGGCCATCATGTCACGGTATCGGGTGGCATTGCAAGACTGGAGGATGGAACACTGGCCTCCAGTACAGTTACCATGAATGAAGCCTTACGTTATACTGTCGAAACCGGAATTCCCTTGATAGATGCCGTACAGATGGCTTCAACTACGCCGGCCAATATTCTTGGATTTCAACAAAAGGGGGAAATTTCCTCTGGTTTCGATGCCGACCTGGTCCTATTGGATGATGAATTTCAGGTTCTCTGGACGATGGTGGGCGGTCAAATTCTATAAATCACTATTATTTGCGATTCCACAGCGAAAGCCCATTAGATAAGTCTAGTGGGCTTATTTTTTATTTTCTTCACATTCCGACCCATACAGGATAATAATCGTCAAATATATAAACAATAATAATGGTATCATGATAAAAATATTACATCGACTGTGGGGTAATATGATGTACATTGTAGTTGTGGAGGTGATACCATGGTCGATCATAAAATCTCATCGGATTTACTCAGAGGACATACGGATGGCGAATAAGCACATTACTTCGTCAGGACAAGCTCCCTCACTAGTTGGTTCTCTTGGATTGAATTTATTTTCCTACATACTCATCCAGAAAGCGATCTACTCTTTGGAAATATTCAGTGGGGTAATGGTTGACGGCATCGATGTGCTCCGTTTTTTTTACACGAACGTTAAATGTCAGATCGGGTTGTAATGATGTTTGACTCATTCAGACTCCTCCAGTTTTTTTTCTTTAGGTTGTATGGGTGCGAACAAATAAAAGGCATGCCCCTTCAGATTTTCCCACTCGGGATGATGAATAATACTTTCTCCAAGAGTTAAGCCCACTCCATTAAAGAAAGAGATATAGGCACGAGAGATCATTGCTGGAGAAGAGCTTTTGTTGAATTCTCCCATTAACTGTCCCTTGGCATAGACGCATTCGATCGCATCTGTCATTACCTTTATACACGGAGTCATGCGCTTCGCCTCCAGTCAAGTCGAAGCGAAGTGGATTCCCTAACGCGTCAACTACCGCATGAATTTTCGTGCTTAATCCACCTCGGGAACGTCCGATCGCTTGCTTTGCCCCCTTTTGCGCCTGATCCATGCTGGTGAACTCGCACAATCGTAGCGTCAATCATCACGCTTTCCTCGTCAGGCTCTAGGGAAACCTGCTTTAACACTTCATCCCAAATGCCCGCTTTCTGCCAGCGTCGAAAGCGGGTGTAGACGGATTTCCAATTAGGGAAATGGCCTGGTAGATCACGCTAAAGGGCGCCTGAACGAGCCAGGTAATTCTAATATAATTACCTCGGAGGGGGGAGGATATTTTCAATCCGCACGACGGGCAGCCGCTAGTATTACTAATTTATTTACGGCACTTGATATAACGAAATATACAAAAGCTGATTTAGCAAAATCTTATAATGTTGTCGAGCATAATGGTGTTGTTGAGAAAATTTCCGTCACTCCTTACATTGATTACTTGCCTGTATCAAATTTAAAGGTGAACTTAATTAAGATATCTCTTATTCCTGTTGCGCTAGCCGCCATTTTCAGTTTATGTGCTTTGATCGGCTATTTAATCCGGATGCTTCTTAAGAAACTACATAAACGAGGAAATACTCCAACTGATTTTGATAAATATCATCTTGCAATCAATTTTGCAGGTGTGGTACTCCTTCTTAATCTTTTCATCATACAGACGAAGATTAGTTTTCCAAATTATCCTGCTTATTCTTCGTTGCGCATCAATTTATTGTTTAACCTACTATATGTTGTTTTAGCAGTGGCGTATCTTGGCTTGCTTATTTACAAACTGCGGAAGAGCAGTTACAGCAAAAAGCAAAAGGTGATGTACATCATGTCTGGCATCTCGGCTTTCATATTGGCTGTTTTTATTATGGGGTGGCATTTGTATGTTTAGAAGGGCAGAAGCTAAATGGATAACTTAAGCATTATTGATAGATGCCATGGTTAGACTTCGTAATGCCGATCTCAGGGTAAGAGATGTCAAAGGTGAACTATTCATAGATCAGAGATAAGGTGGTCACAGAATGGAAGCTAAAATGCTGTTTGGCGTTGGCTTAGTCTTCGATACACCCGAATTCGGAACCATCGTTATGGGGGCCAATGAAGAGTTGGATGAAATACTTCCTTCAACAATCAAAGAGATGATCGGTGACCAGATTATCATCAAAAAAACGGATGGGAAAGAGCAAGTATTTGAAGTTGTTTCTACTCAAATTAACCATTCTATAGCTGGGAAGAAGAATATCGGTATATGTTTGGGAAAAGGGATCTCCCCAAACAAAACACCAGCTGGTTCAATCGTCTACTGTTATCCATCAGGACAAATTGATCAGTAGTGTATGCTTTGGTAAGTTACATGGAGTGGCAGTTTTTTATTGTACTGGCTGTGCCCATCTTTACTTTTAAAGATCATATATGTTCCGAAAGCATCGGAAGGTCATTTGATTCCCTATTTGGGATGCAGAGATCCTTCCTTTTTTATTTTTCAAAATTGCGGAGAAAGACATAGACTCAAACAAAGGAGAGTTTCCTATGAACGATGATACTACAACGGAAGAGAAGATCACCATAACTAAAGGCTCCACTCATTCATTGCATATTCGTTGTCCCTATAACCCTGCATATATTCAGCGCATTCGCCAGATTACGGGCAGAAAGTGGGAACCCAAACAGAAAATATGGATCATACCCTACACTATTGCGGCCATCCAGGAGTTTACGAGACAGTTTGATCCAGATGAAGTTCAGATTACCCCGGAGTTGTGGGTTGAGAATGAAGAACTGCAGCAATGGAAAGTCAGTAGGGGAAACAACCAGTGGAGCAAAGAACCGTTACAGAAGGCGCTAAAGTTACGAGGATATAGTCGCAAAACGATCAAAGCGTATTGTAATCAGGTCGAGCGTTTTCTGAGCAGCCTTCGCCTTAAAAATACGGATGTCACTACTTCCAATGTTCAGATGTATTGTTTAGGTTTGCTGGAGCGAGGGATTTCCCATTCAAGCGTGAATCAGACGATTAGCGCGCTCCGCTTTTATTGCAAACATGTACTCCATCATCCTACGGATATCCAGTATATTCGTCCCAAGAAGCAGACCAAGCTTCCGCAAGTGTTGTCCGAAAAGGAAGTTGCTCAATTACTTTAATCCGTAATCAACCCTAAACATAAGGCCATATTATTTCTGACTTATTCTTCCGGGCTTCGTGTAGGTGAAGTTGTACGTCTGCGTTGCAGCGATCTCGATATTGAAAGGCAGACACTCATTGTGCGACAGGGAAAGGGTCAAAAGGATCGGAGAACGCTTCTTTCAAGCCTTGCCTGGGATATGGTGCAGAAATACATAGATGAATACAGACCCAATCGTTGGCTGTTTCCGGGGCAATCTTCTGATCGACATCTTACCGAGCGGAGCGTGCAGAAGGTTTTTGAAGAAGCAAGACGACGTGCAGGAATTGAGAAAAAGGTAAGTATTCATGCTCTGAGACACTCCTTCGCCACTCATTTGCTGGAAAACGGGACAGATCTACGATACATTCAGGAGTTACTTGGTCATACGAGTGCACGTACAACTCAGCGATATACGCATGTTAGTACAAAAAATATCCAGCGTATTCAAAGCCCGCTGGATCGGATGGATTTGGGAGATTGAGTAGCCTAAGATATCTCCCTTTTTCACCAAATTTTTCTTCGCAAATATCACCGCATAGGTTATCATATACGTAGTTCAGCTAATGGACAGGATGTGTGGTATTCACGAAGTACATAAATTAGATGTTATCGGAAATCAATGCAAACAATATTTGTATTAGGGAAAACGAAAATTGAGGAGGGTCAAACGATGGAGGATAATTCAATGAAAATAGATTATAGTCAATACTTTTGGCAGGATGATAAAGTCAGATTACGTGCAATACATTCAGCAGATTGGAAAGGAGATTATATTAGTAATTTTGATACTCCTGCACGTCGTCTTCTAGAATGTTCGACAGAATTGCCGCCTACTATTGCGGGTTCAAAGAAATTTGCAGAGGAAAATGCTGATTTTTCCTCAACAAATGGAAGAATAATGTTTACTCTTGAGACCTTAGAAGGCGAAAGCATAGGAGGTATCAATCTTAATAGTATTGATGAAAGAAATGGTACGTTCAGTATCGGAATAGTAATCGATAAAGAATATCGTGGTATGAGTTATGGTACAAGAGCGATGAAGATTCTGTTAAGGTACGCATTCCTTGAACGAAGGCTTAATAAATTCAATGACTATGTTCTTGAGGGAAATGAAGCATCTGCAAAGATGATGGAGAATCTCGGATGTATTCAGGAAGGCGTACGGAGACAGGTCGTCTATATCAATGGCAAATTTCTGGACTTCATTTTGTATGGATTAACGAAAGACGAATTTGTTGAAAAGCATAGAGAAGAGTTAAACCTCTAGAACTGACTTCCACCGGACAAATGTGAGTTAAAACGAGGAAGGCATTGACATCCGATAACAATATATTCACGCAGCGGCTCCTTACGGAGCCTTGGTCTGCTGGATGGATTTCAGGGAAGCGAACTCAGCAGACACATCCGAATTCGTCGGACGTCGTGAATACAGGAACGTTAGACGAAATCTTACCAAAGCGAGAGAAGTCATAAAGAAAAGATTATGAAGTGAATGAAGGTGCTCTTTATTCTTACTTCTCAAGCAAAGGCAGGTAGGAAAAACTATGGAAGATATTATTTATGATTATTACGAGCTGTTATACAGTCAGAGATTAGAAGAGTCTCAAGAGCTTTTGGATTGGAATAACAAGGAAGCAAGTATTATTGAATACTTCTCTACGATGAATAAGATAGCAACGAATCATAAGATAAAGCGAATTAAAGATCTAGTTATAACTACGATCAACGAGACTGATCATAGAGGGGAAGCCGTTGTAAACATTATTTATGAAGACGAAGATCAAAAAGAAATTATAGAAGTGAATTGGATAAAGGGCATTCAAAGCGTACAAGGAGAATGGAAAATCACATCGATAAGAAGAGAGTAAGTATAAGAAGAAGTAAGCCTATCGAGAAGAGTAAGACTCCGTCTAACATAATATTCACGCTGCGGGCATACGCCCTTGGCCCGGCATTCGCCGGACACCCAGCATACGCTGGGTCGTGAATACAGGAACGTTAGATGAAATTACGATGCAAGTTCTTATCAAAATCAAAAACTATGAGGTGCATAATGCCAAGACTAATTACATTGGCTGATGGAAGATCAGTAGAAGTTGAATGTGTAAGCTGCGCATTGACAAGTGGTTTGATTTCTTCAACAGGTGGAGTAATTTTTGAATCAAGCAACTTTCATGTCCATCAAGATATTGCTTACCCAATTAAAGGGTTAGTTATATTAGCTTCAAAGAGGCATTTTTACTGCATGGATGAATTAACAGATGAAGAGCGCTTAGAATTTATTTCGTTAATCCATAAGCTCAGAAGTGAACAAAGAAAACGATTGGGAATTGATAAGGTCTATTATTTTTATAATGAAGATACAACACATCACTTTCATTTATGGATGGTTCCTAGATATGAATGGATGTACCAATTTGGAAATTCAGTAGAATCATTAAGACCGGCATTATTACATGCAAGGAATAATATGAATGACGATGAGAATATGAAGAGTGTAGAAGAAGGGGTTAGCATGCTAAGAGAGGGCATGAGGGATTTTGTGAGTAGCTCAAGGTAACCTCATCTAACACTGTTTTCACGCATCGGGCTGACGCCCTCGGTCTGGCAGAGGAGTAATCGGGGAAGTGGATGCAACCAGACAACCCTGCGAGGCTAAGTCTTCGACCCGGCTCCCGTTGGTCCCTTAAGCCTCTCGGGTTCGTGAATACAGGAACGTTATCCGAAACTTCCTGATGAAGTGACAATTGATATGAGTATTAAATACATAATCTCCAGTGAGGATATAGTTATACTTGGACTTAATTAAATCTTAAGCAAAAGACTGTATTTTGATGAGAGTATTCTAAAACATACTAGAAAGATGAAAGTTATGTTGCTTCATTAGGATGAAATAATAATTAATTTAGAGCAGGGATGCGGGAATTCTGAGAATATTTTTGAAGTCAATCTACTTGTTATCTGCTGTAGGAGTCGGCGTTGGATGTTTTTATTCATTCATATTTTTTATTTTTAATATTGGCGGTGGTTTTATTAGTAATGATAACAAGCCTGCCGCTTTCGGGGTTGCTGCTTTGGCGATAGTAGGAACAATCGTTTTTTTACTGCTTGGCAGACTCATTTACAATTCCAACTCCTATATTGGCCCAAGTATTGTAATCATTGTTGTTACCGCTATTCTGACTTTGCCAGTAGTTGATGTCACTAATAATCTAATTGGTACTTATCAAACACACCGTGCGAAGCCTTATGTGGAAAGTTATATGAATGAGTTAAAAACAGGTTTTGTTGAAACAATAGCACCATTGGAATTTGATTATAACGAAAGCAAGACTGAAACTCTTCGTTACTGGAGTAATAATGGACATGATATTTGGATTAAATTAAGAAAGAAAAATGAAACACTGACATCAGGGGATTTAAATAACGTAATTAATGCCTTACCTTCAGCTAAGTATGAAGTAAGAGTATTCATATATTATAAGAGCTTTAAAGAGTATCCAAACGATCAGTATTCTATTGATTTTAAGATTCAAAATAGCCCAACTGTTCAGCCATATTGTAATTCAGATGACTTTGAACATAATCTATGTGATTTTGTAAAGGGAAATAAATAATGTCGAGAAAATATACAATTGAAATATAGAACAAGGGTATTAGGAAGTCAAAGGCATTGGATAACAGATTTGTGCCATTCTTGCGAGGTATTATGAAGTTAATAAAATTGAAGGGTAGTAAAACTGAAGAAGATTTAAGAAGAGAATTAATAGGATCGCATGAGTCATTATTTAATGATGAAATAAGATCAGGATTGCTTTCTGTTATTAAGAGGTATTTTCCACAAATGAAAACCGCTTATATACTATTCTGGACTCCTGAACAAGGGGAAGACATTTTTTCGTTGCTGATTAATAATGATACAATTGCAAGTGTAGAAATCGATCGTTACGACCCCAATATTGAACCTATAATTGAAAGCAAACAGCTGGACAATACCTATTTAAAGGGACTTAGGAAATATCCACAGATTACGTTAGCGATCGCACTTGAACTTGCAAATATGGATCTTAAAAATGAAGAGAAAAATTAAAGGAGTTTCCGAATTGAAGAATCAAAAGCGTTTAATGATTTTGCTATTTCTTTTGATGATACTAGCCCTAAGTGGTTGTATTTCAAGCAGTGTAAAGACGGATGAAACTGTTGAGGATGGGTTGAACATAAACTCAATTTCATTTGGACTGGGAGAGAGCGAAGAAGATGCAGGTATAACAGTCGTAACATATAATTTCAATCTTTGGAATAGAACCAATAAATCAATAATGATAAAAACAGTTGAACCGATCATAAGTAAGCATATTCAGAAACGATTAATTGATAGAAACATTAAATTAGACATAAACGAGAAAATTGATGGTAATAGTTCGGAAGCTGTGGCAGGTACCTTTAGATTAGATACAAAAGGGCTTGATAAAGAAGGAATAATTAAGTTAAACATTAATGTTAAAGAATTTAATATAGCAATTGAACAAATCATAGGAATAAAGGAACCTTAAGGCTCATCAATATCGGATAACAAAGTGTAATGATGTGGGACAGGCTTCCTTTTTGCTGTAAATAGTGGTGTTTCCTTAAAGGAGGATCTTAAATAATGAGAAAACGGCATTCTATTGATAAAGCGGAGTGGTCAGAAACAAGAGAGAACCAGTATCACAAAGACTGCAAGGATATTGTATTTGCATTTGGCGATAGACTCATTGAAGTGGATGGCACGGTTTATTTGAAACGAAAAGAAGTCGAGATTAAGGTAATAAAACCTCTTAAACGAAAAACATTTTGGTATGAAACATGGCTAAAGATCAAAGAAATCTACAATACATAGTCTAATATGAAATTCAACATGATCGCTTAAGAGCCAGTGAAGGTTGATTAATCATTTTGTGAGTAATATGAGGAGGTAATTTATTTCAATGACGATAATTTGTCTCGAAGGTGCCAGTTCCGTAGGTAAAAGTACCACTTGTCAACAGTTCGCTACACAGTATGATGCATTTATTGTTCCAGAAACAGGGTTCCTTTTTGAATCCCCTCAACTTGCAGGTAAGGAACTTATGATGTGGTTGCTGGAGAGACAAATCGATAGATGGCATATAGCAAATGAGAAGAATCAACAACATGAGTATGTGATTTTGGATGGCGATGTATTTAAGATTTGGTACAGCTGGATATATGGTTTCGAGCACCTATCTTTAGATGAAACAGCGAATTTTTTTAGAGGAAAGTTATTGGAGAATGAAATATCATTACCGGATGCTTATGTACTATTCTGGGCAGAAGAAGATGAGCTGCGCAAGCGAAAGGAGATGGATCAGACAAGATCCAGAAGTAATTTTGATAAACATCTACGCATGATTGAACCTCAAATGAGATACTTCCATTACCTTAATGAACTGGTACCTGGATATGTGGGGATTCATAAAGCAGAGACTGTAGCAGATAATATACATCATATTGTAAAGCATTGCGAAAGATTACCGCACATAAAAAAACGAGAGATCGAGATCTTTGATAGAGGAATTGATTTTTACAAGAGTACTACTCCTTAATCTCAGTGTGGCTTTTGATATCAGATACCAAAGCTACTCTAGCTGTGTCTTGAATAACTGACCAAATACTGCGATCAAAGGAAAAAGGAATATGTGAGGTGAGTTATGGGCGTAAGAAAAAAATATAAACGTAAAATCGTTCGCTCCAATCGATTGTTTTATTGGTATGTTGAACCGGATATTGACGATGAAGGAATTATCAAATTACATATCGTTTCTGAGGATAAGAAGTTAATCGTCACTTATGAAGTGGGACAACACAGTATTAAGAATAAGATTCCCTTTATAGTCATCATTGGAGAAGAATTCGAAGGCTGGACCAAAGAATATATAGGATACAGAAGAGTATTAACACCGTAATGGAGCGATGAGATCATCACGCCAAAATGGATAGGTGAAATCATTGATTGGTGCCTCTTGAAAGATAAAGAAATAAACATCGTTAATTGGAAAGGCGAAATAATTAAGTGAAAACTAGTTTCTAAGTATATCTTTAAGCTATCAACCTCTGCTAACAATATATTAACGTGATGAATCAACGCCTTTGGGTCGGGGAGCAGATCAATCGGGAAAGTGGAATCATCCAATAACTCTATGAAGTTAGTGTAGTGACCCCGATGCTTGTGATGAAGTCGTTTGAAGGGGAAACTGATAAATTTAAAGACAAAGATACACGGCACAAGTGGAATAATAGATCCATATACAAACCCATCGACTATCAAGAGCCAATTGATGTATTTGTTAAAGAGCTTCAAGCAAGGGTTGAGATGGAATACCGGGTGCCTACACTGATGCACGAGGGGAATTTGAAAGCATTCTCCAGCAAAGTTGTCTTTGATCCCGAATCTAAATTTGGGATGGTGGTCATGACAAATCAGTCTTTTGAAGAAATTTATGGTTATGGACTTATTAAAGAAATTTTCGGTGATAACGTCAATTCTAATATAGTTACTTCCGAGGGGGGGAGGTTATTTTCAATCCGCACGACGGGCAGCCGCTAAATTTACTAATTTATTTACGGCTCTTGATATAACGAAATATACCAAAGCTGATTTAGCAAAATCTTATAATGTTGTCGAGCATAATGGTGTTATTGAGAAAATTTCCGTCACTCCTTACATTGATTATTTGCCTGTATCGAATTTAAAGGTGAAGTTGATTTATATCTCGTATATTCCTGTTGCGCTAGCCATCATTTTCAGTTTATGTACTTTGATCGGCTATTTAATCCGGATGCTTCTTAACAAACTAAATAAACGAGTGAATCCTCGTACCGATTTTGATAAATATCATCTTGCCATTAATTTTGCAGGTGTGGTACTCCTTCTTAATCTTTTCATCATACAAACGAAGTTGAGGTTTCCAAATTATCCTGCTTATTCGTCGATGCGTATCAATTTAATGTTTAACCTTCTTTATGTGGTTCTAGCAGTGGCGTATCTTGGCTTGCTTTTTTACAAACTGCGGAAGAGCAGTTACAGCAAAAAGCAAAAGGTGATGTACATCATGTCTGGCATCTCGGCGTGCATCTTGGCTGCTTTTATTGTGGGATGGAATTTGTATGTTTAGGGTGGCAAACGCTGAATGTGGATATTCAAACATTACAATGGCTCGCGGATGACTCCTATATATAAATGAGGACATAGATGGGTCCAATTATAAAAAAAACGTAAAGACAGCGGCTCCTTATTAAACTGTACCCTATGTAAAGGACATTTCTAAAAAAGACCTACATGGCCCGAAGAAGGTGATCTCTGTATTCTACAGGGGTCATCTTTTTTAAGTTCCATTGGTATCTGTAGTGGTTGTAGTAGGTCATATATGATTTAATTTCTCGTTTGACTTCTTCCAGTGTGGTGCAGTCCTTCAGCAATACTTCATCCTTAAAATGACCAAAGAACGACTCCTGCGGAGCGTTATCCCAGCAGTTCCCTCGTCTGGACATGGATTGTCCAAAGCCCATACGTTTCACTTTCTTCTGAAAATCCGGATGGGTATAGTGGGTACCTTGATCCGAATGAATGAACGCGTCTTTGGTCTTCTTCCATCTTCGATTCTTCTGTAAGTGAAGCAACGTATTTGTCGCGAGATCCATGGTAATTCGTTCCGACACATGGTAAGCCAGAATTTCATTGGTGGAGCTGTCCTTGATGGTGGACAGGTAGGCTCGTTTCCCTTTTCCATAAGTTAAGTAGGTAATATCGGTTAGAAGCACTTTGCCCGGCACGCCCTGTTTGAAGTTACGTTGTAACAAGTTAGGCACGGTCCGATGTTCGTGGGTCGCCTTCATCATTCGCTTGTACGGATTGGCCTTTCGAATAGGACATACGATACTATATTTCTTCATGATTCTTCGGATTCGCTTGAGGTTCCAGACGATTTGAAACTTTCCCTCCAGTGTCATCTTGATGGAGCGTGCACCTTTGTAGCGCTTTTTAAAATGGAAGGCCCGGCTGACGTGAACGCGCAACTCTTCATCGGCCTGTTCGCTCCGATGGCGTCTGTGGATGGCTGGAGCGCTAAAGTAGCGGTAGTAGCCGCTTTTAGAGACACCTGCGACCTCGCACAAAACACTCACCATCCGCCTTAGATGGTATTTCTGAATCACGAATCGAATCAATCTGTATCGAAGACCAGGCACTAGTTTTACTCGTGGTTCCACCCCCGTTCGGCCATCCGAATCTTTTTTAAGAGTTCATTCTCTGCTTGGAGCAAACGAATCTGCGCTTCGAGTCTCGCGTTCTTCTCATCCAAGGTTAATTCTCGCTTTAAAGGTCTTCCTGAATGCTTGCCTCTTGCATCGTGTAAACCTAAATCGCCCTGCTCTCTGTATCTGGCTCTCCACCGTTTGGCAGCGGCTTCGATGCGAGTCATTCCAACGATCTCCGCATCCAACCCACAGGACTCAAAAATGTCTCTGGGCGGCTTTCCTTGCTGATTCGATGCAATAAAGAGTTGCTTGAACTCGTCTGTATACGTAATCCCTTTGGTCGATACGGACTTTACATATGGGTTTTTTGAAAGTTGTTTCATTTCTCGATCTGTAAACATTTTTTTACTCATCAGCTTATCTCCATCCTCGTCTCGTTCGTGGCATACAACAAAAATACCCCATAGAGAGACTTTTTTCAAAGTGTCTACTCTATAGGGTACAGTTTATATCGGGGACTGCTGTCTTTGTGTTAGTGCGCCTTTTGGCAACGTGTGCCTCGGCATATTGAAGGGGGATCAAGATCATCATATTTTTTTGTCTCTCAAAATAAATATTTTGGAGCAACTGTAGATTATCACAAGGATATTCAATAATAATAGACCTACATATCCATCCGTTAACTTTGTTCGTTCAATCCACTTGTTCACTAACTCTCCAGAGAGAGCTTGTTTTCCTAAATATTTATTTATATCGTTTTGATGGATTTCATCCATATATATAAGTGGAAACTCCATGCTGTTCGAAGAAGCAGCTAGCGGCGGATAGAACTCTACCCATTTTTGACCAGCCCATCGATCATACTTATAACTAATGTCTCCGCTAGATTCAAGATTGTCCCACCTGAGAAAACCCAATATGAGTAGAATACAAAGTGTGATGACGCTAATTATTAGCTTCTTGTTAATCAAATAAACCCCCTCCTTATGTTGTACTACTAACAAATACTGCTACATGAAAACAACTCATCATCCGTTATATTCTATCAGTATTTTCCGTTATCTGTAAGTAGATTGTTTCATTCCGAATGAAATGCTAGTAAGTAAACAACTAATGGAACAAAGGACAGTTTCAGAAGTTACTAAAGTTACAAGGATGCAGCATATTCTTCCGGGCTTCGTTGTAGGTTAAGTTGTGCGTCTTTATTGCAACGATTAAATATTGAAAGGCAAACACTCATCGTGAGACAGGGGAAGAGGAAATAGGATCAGAGGACGCTTCTTTCAAATCTCGCCTGGTATCGTGCAGAAATACATAGCTGAATATAGAGTCAATCATTAGTTTTTTTCATGAACAATCTTCTGGTCGACATCTTACTGAGCGGAACGTGTAGGAGGTTTTGAATAAGCAAGACGACGTGCAGGAATTGTGGAAAAGGTAAGTATTCACGCTCTGAGACACTCCTCCGTCACTTATTTGCTGGAAAACGGGACAGATCTACGATACATTCAGGAGCTACTCGGTCATACGAGTGCACGAACAACTCAGCGATATACGCATGTTAGTACGAAAAATATTCAGCGTATTCAAAGCCCCTTGGATCGTATAGATATGGGGGATTAAAAAAAACTTATAAATCTCCCTTTTTCGCCAATTTTTTCTTCGCAAATGTCACAACATGGGTTATCATATACGTAGTTCAGATATCTGGCAGGATGTGTGGTATTTACGAAGTACATAGATTAGATGTTATAAGAAATCAGCAAGATCAGAAGCAGATAAGTAAGTGATAAAAATCAATCCAGGAAAGGATGTCCAAACATGTTCTATTTATTTGGTGAAGATAAGCACAAAGAAATTGAGGATGATCTGATAAAAAAGCATCGACAATTATTTGAAAAGTATTTTAACTCGAATATTGAACTTGAAGACTTCATAAATAAAAATTTGGGGGACAGTAAGGATAATATTCAAAGACGTACTATTAACACTGTTGAAAGGTTAGTGGCATTAGCGGATGAGTTGATAGTTGTAAAGCCAGGAAAATGGGATTTAGCTATTTTCTTTTTATTATCGTGTATTGAATCAATTTATACATTGAACGAGTATGAATTGAAGAAACAAGAAATAATTATTGATTTTTTTGAGAATTATATTTCTGACAAAGAACGTAGATTTCTTATAAAGAATATTAAAATTTCTGATGAACGGGCACCTTATAATTATGAGATAAATAATGAAAGATTTTCACTTTTGCTTATATCCATAAGAAACCAAGTTGCACACGAAGGTGTTTATTGGAACCTACATTTTATAGAGGAAGAAGCAGATGAAAGAATACCGAAGCTGAATAGATTTTTTGCAAAGCCTGATAAAAACAGTCAAGCAAAGGAGGTTGTTTTTTTAAATACAATGAAGTTCTCTGAATTGAGAGACATATTTATCAAAGGGTTTATTCGTTTCATAAATAAGCATAACTTAATTAATTCAGTAGGTTGATCTTTAATAGCGTTAGTAAGCTTGAAAGAGCTGATTATTAAATCGTAAAAGTGTCACTAAGAAGAAGCTGACATCTTATAACATAATATTCACGCTGCGGACATTCGTCCTGGGTCCGGCATGCGCCGGACACCCAGCATGCGCTAGGTCGTGAATACAGGAACGTTGGGCGAAATTCACCAAATGACAAAAGGAGTGATTTCATTTGAAGAAAGCTTTTTTATTACACCCTTATGAAAATGTTAATGGTAATCTGCGATGGTCTTCCAAGAATCAATTTGATCAAGCGGAAGTAATTAGCTCTCTTGAAGAACTTAGAAAGCTAGGGTATTGGGCAAGTGCATTTCCTGAAGGAGATGGAATTACGTTTTCTAAAGACGAATATTCCTCAGAACAGTCACTGGAAGACTTTGTAAAAACATTTAGTTGGTTAGAAATAGAGCAATGTGATTTATCAGAATTAAATAATAGAATGAGAGATGTATTGATAGATCAAAAGTCAGTATGTAATATTCTAGTACCCATTAGAAGTCTCCAAATTGAAGATTCGTTTCAAATAGGGGACTATAAATTTTGGTCACCTAATGATTTAAAAAGTCCATGGATTGATTACTTTGGTGGATATCATCTACATAGTGAAGAATATGTGGAAGAATGGAATGAAGAATTAAAAACCGAAATGGATCTACTACGTTTTCCGCTAATAGAGTTAACTATCGAAGTAAATGAAGCTGATCTTATAGGTTTGAATAACAGTATAGAGTCAGAAGTGAGACTAATTCGAATTGCAAGTGAACAAGCAGATCGAGGTTTAGATTTATTGAGGATTACTCACTGTAATTATAATAGAATTGAATATTTGCCAGATAGGGCTGGTCAACTTGCTGATGGTTTTACGGCAGCGTATATCATTCCTGAACAGCGAGAATACAAAGAAAAATTATTAGTTCATATCGTTTATTCTATGAGAACTACAAATAACTGGTTGGGATTAGAAGCAGAATATATATCTGATCCTTTTGTTGAATGGTTAGCAAGGTTACTTAAAGGTGAGGTTAATAACGAAATTGAACAATCGGTTCGAAGTGCTGTCATTTCTATAAGTCAGGCTTTTTATACAATTTATGATGAAGCAAGATTTTTGTCTTTAGTATTTTCCCTTGATGGTCTTTGTTCACCTAAGCGTAGGTGGACAGGGTGGAAACATAGAAGTTACATTGCTGCTATTACATCTGCGGGTAATGTCAACTCGTATGAGAGAGAGTTGAAAAAGTTTGAGCATTTATACACAAATATTCGTAATAAATTGGTTCACGCTGGTTCCTCTTTCATAGATATTGAGGGCGAGGATCCAATGTCTGTTTCACAAGATATACACTCGTTAATCATTCGGAGTATTATGACAATCTATAAAAAGGAGCTTACTTCTATTGAACAGTTACATGACTTTGCAATCACCTTGCTCCAGAAAAATGAATATCAACAAGTTACTGATAGTGTGATAAATGATTATGATCTTATTAGAGGCAGACAAACTCAACAGAGTGATAGACCTAATTGGTGAAATCTATAAGTAGGGATAATTCAGAACACGTGATCTTCGCCTAACATAATATTCACGCTGCGGGCATACGCCCTGGGTCCGGCATTCGCCGGACACCCGACATACGTCGGGTCGTGAATACAGGAACGTTAGACGAAACCCTCAAAGCATTCAGAATAAGGAGGGAAGCATTAACATGCTTCCTTGTTGTTCAAACAGTAGAACTACTTTTAGGAGGGAATTACTGGTCAAAGAAGATTTTCTACTGAAAAAGCAGAATGGTCAGAAACAAGAGAAAGAAAGTATAAACAAGACTGTAGAGACCTTGTATTTAAGTTCAATGATGAGCTGTTACAGCAAGATAATGTCGTTTATTTAAAAAGAGAAGAAGGAAAAACTGTAATGATAAAGCCTATAAATCAAAAATCATTTTGGTATGAAACATGGTTAAAACTCAAAGAGATTTACAATACATAGTGAAATATAGAACCTAAAAAATTTAAAACCCAGGGAGATCTGATTGAAGATTTACTGTAAGCATGATCATGAAGTTGGAGGACTACGTCTAACATAATATTTACGCTGCGGACATCCTTTATAGGTCTGGTTTATGCTGGACAGCTTAGCATTCGCTAGGTCGTGAATACGGGAATGTTATATACAAAATAGTTTCAGGAGGTTTAAAATGAGAGCAACATTCGAAGAAAAAACGTATGAAAATTATTTTAATACAGAATTGGGGAAAATGACTCAAATATATTTTCCATTAGGTCAAGTTTCAGAAGGGAAACTTGGTTTTGATTCCTCTGCTTATTCTCGTAACATATTTTTGTGGCGGAATTTACCGTATAGAAGCTTTTTTAGAAGAAACTATAAAGGAGCTACTTTAAGAGAAATGGCAGATATGATGGAAAGCTACTTACAAGTAGAAATCAAAAATGTTCCTGACATGAAAACGAACCTATTATTTCAGTATAAAAAACCAGAATATATATCAAGTAAAAACGGTAAAGAATGGAACTTGTGGGGTTCTGAATATTATCGATATGACATTGATCCAAACCAGCAAACGTTATTGATGAATATGCATACATCATTTAAAAATGAGGTTTTAATATTATATGCTTCTCCCGCTTTAAAAGATGTAAACGAATTGGTAAAAGCTTATAAAAAGAAAAAAATAATTAAAAAATCTAATTTTACTGAAGTTCATAAGTTAAATAATCATCATAGAAATACATATTTAAAAGAAGGAAAGATTTCTATTGCATGCAGTGAGCCTGAAAATATTGAAAATACTAGTTTGTTAGATTTAATAAGAAAAAAACAAGAGGACGAGGAATCAATAAATCGTCGTTTCAATATTGATAATGAAGAATTTATTGTTAACTTTGTAAAACGAATGGTATCGGTGATTCAAGAGGATAAAATTTATAAAAGTTCTTTTAGAGAACTTACTGAGGAGTTAAAAGAAATACAAGAATACAGGCTGACTTATAGTTTGATGAATATGAACGTTATAAATAATTTAACAGGATTACAGTGGCTCATTAGCGTGAATACCCACTAATGAGAATAATCAATATATCTATAATATAAAAGACATAAAAAAGGTTGTGGAGTTGATTAAAGAAGCCGGATACATCTTATAACATAATATTCACACATCCAGTATGCGCTCTCCGTCTGGCATTGAGCGGTTTCATGAATGTAGTGGCAGCCGGACTCAACTGGAATACGCCAGGCATCGTGAATACAAAACTGTTATGCGGAGCTTGTGCCAGAAGAACATGATATTCAGTACAAATCAGGAATTGCAATATCAAACCGATTAAGCGAAGGTTCCTGAACTTAGCAGACATATTGGAGATAGCAGATATAGAGTTTTAATCAAATCAAAGACCTTAGATTATGATAGGAATTTAGTAATGATGTGCAACAAGATAGACCATTAGAAGTTGAGATAACACCTGAATCCTTGCGTAGTATTTAAATAAAAGTTTGCTCATGATGGGAGAATGAATGATTTTTCACATAACTATGAGGCCCGTTCCCCCATGTCAGAGAATGCATCTAGGCATGTGGAGGTTATGATAGGAATGAACGAATAGATACCTAGAATTCCTTTGTTTTCAACACTTTACGCCGATTACTACATTTACGAAGGATGGCTCTGACTTCAATAAGGTTTTGAAGGAGACATTTGAGGTTTTCGTTGTGCTGGACCTTGTTTTGACCCGAATGTGTAGACATTAGTTAAGTGTATGGAGCGTCTTTAATAGACTTCACTAGGACAGGAATTTCCAATTATTTGTCGAATAGTCAATGAACGTGGTTAAAATCATATTTGAATAGGGGTATGTATGGCTAATGAATCGAAGTAAATACTTCAATTATATAGAAGAAAAACTGGAAGTTTTGGCAAGACGAATTGAAAAACGAGGAAAGATCAATTTATTGGATTTGAATATTTATTCAGAGACGTTTTTTGCTGAATTAATGAATTTATTGTTTGGACTTACGTTAGTTAATATGAATATACTTAAGCAGAATGTTGAAGGTATTGATTTGGTGGATGTAGACCAAAAAGTTGTTGCACAAGTATCTTCAACCTGTACAAAACAAAAAATTGAAGGCTCGTTGAATAAGGAGATATTCCGAAAGTATTCAGGTTACCGTTTCATTTTTGTTTCAATTTCTAAGGATGCAACCAAACTCCGAAATATGAGTTTTATTAATCCATATAATGCTACTTTTTCTCCCACAGAAGACATCGTAGATATAAACACATTATTAAATGTTATACTGAGTATGGAAATAGACAAACAGCGTGAGGTGTTTGAGTTTATAAAAAAGGAACTTGGAAATGATGTTGATTTACTAAAAGTAGATACAAATCTTGCGACCATTATAAACGTACTTGCAAATGAGAATCTTACTAATTGTATTGAATCCCCAGAGATAAATTCTTTTGAGATTGATAAAAAAATAACCTTTAACGATTTATTGGATGTTAAAGACACAATTGATGAATACAAGATATTTTACCAAAAGTTAGATGAGAAATATGCTGAGTTTGATAGGGAAGGCTCGAATAAAAGCTTTTCCGTTTTTCAAATTATCAAAAAGCAGTATACAATGTATCAACATGAAAAAGCTAACTCTAAAGAACTTTTCTACAGTATAATCGATAACATAACCAAGATAATTATCGAGAGCAAGAATTATATTGAAATTCCGTATGAAGAATTGGAGCTCTGCGTCTGTATTTTAGTCGTAGATGCTTTTATACGATGCAAAATTTTTAAGAATCCGGAGGGATATAGCCATGTTATTGCCGGATAATATACATCCACAGCTTAGCATTTATTATAATGGATCTTTAGTTTTGAAAGAACTTAAACAACATGCCAAACAACAAGTATTTGATTTGTATCAAAGGATTAAAAGTCAATATAACATGTCTTTTCCCACGTTCATGCTTTGTTTAGATTGGCTTTATCTAATTGATTCTGCAAAGATAGACGATGATGGATGGGTGGAATTATGTTCATAAAAACACTTAAGATAACGAGTCGCACAGAGATAATAAGGGAACTGACTTTTCAATCTGGTTTGAACCTAATCATTGATGAAACACCATCTAATGATGAGAAATCTACTGGGAATAATGTGGGGAAGACAACTGTATTGAAGCTAATTGACTTTTGTTTAGGGTCTAACGCTTCAATAATATATTCTGATACAGAGAATAAAAAGGAAGTCTATGAGTTGGTTAAAGATTTTCTTGTGACCGAAGAAGTATTGATTACTCTTATTCTTGTGGATAATTTATCAGATGATTCTTCAGAGGAAGTAGTAATTGAGCGCAATTTTCTACCAAGAAAAAAGAATATTAGGAAAATTAATGGAAAGTCAATACTTGATAAGGATTTTGAGGATGAGTTACAGAGACTTCTATTTCCCAATCATAAGTCTGAGAAACCCACCTTTAGACAGATAATCTCTCATAATATTAGATACAAGGATGAGAATATCAGTAACACTCTTAAGACTTTGGACAAATATACCTCTGATGTGGAATATGAGACTTTATACTTGTTCCTATTAGGTTGTGACTTTGATGAAGGAGCAAAGAAGCAGGCGTTAGTAGCAAAAATAAAACAAGAAGAAGCTTTCAAGGAAAGACTGGAAAAAAAACAAACAAAAACAGCTTATGAGATTGCTTTAGAAATGATTGAAGCAGAAATAGCTCGATTAAATGAAAAAAAATTAAATTTCAATTTAAATGAAAATTTTGAAAATCAGTTAGATCAACTTAATTTCGTAAAATTTCAAATTAATAAAAGTAGTTCGAACATAAGTAAAATGAAAATAAGAAAGAACCTTATAGAAGAGGCCCAGAAAGAGATTGAGAATAGTAAAGCTAATATTGATTTGAAGGAATTGGAAGTACTATATGCTGAGGCTAATGCAAATATTTCTAACATTCAAAAGACCTTTGAGGATTTAGTAGCGTACCACAATAATATGGTTTTAGAAAAAATTAAGTTTATAACAGCTGATTTACCTTCTTTAACTATAAAAATTGAGACAGAAGAAAGAAACCTAAATACATTGTTATCTCAGGAGAAAGAGTTGGCAATGACCATATCTAAAGGTGATTCCTTTGAAGAGTTAGAAAAGATAATAAATGATTTGAATGATAAGCATAGGACTAAGGGCGAATACGAGAGTATTATCTCGCAATTAGATGAAGTAGAGAAAAATATTAGTGAAATTGATGCTCAAATTAAAGTAATTGATGATGTTTTATTTTCAGGAAGTTTTGAAGAAAAATTAAAAGGCCAGATTCATAAGTTTAATAAACACTTTTCTGAAATTTCTTTTGAATTGTATGGTGAAAAGTATGCATTGAAGTATGATAAAGTTATTCATAAAAAGAGCCAGCAACAACTATATAAATTTAGCGCATTCAACGCTAATTTAAGCTCAGGAAAAAAACAAGGTGAAATTTTATGTTTTGATCTTGCAGCTATATTATTTGCTGATGAGGAAAAAATACCGAGTTTACACTTTCTTCTAAATGACAAAAAAGAATTAATGCATGATAATCAACTGATTAAAGTTGCGGATTATGTAGGTAAAGAAAATATTCAATTAGTAGTTTCTATTCTGAAGGATAAGTTGCCTGTAAGCTTACTTGATAAAGCTCATATTGTTGTTGAATTATCTCAAGAAAATAAATTATTTAAAATAGAAGAGTAATTAATCTAAAACTCAATTTAATAGAATCAAGAGAGCACCAAGGATTACTGGTGGCTCTCTTTTTTTATAGATATCCTTTGTAAGCCGATTCTCCGAAATTCAGCGTAGTTGTTTTTTCGTCGAGGGTAGGAAGAGCAATGATTAAGGTAATCGCCTTGCTAATCAAAAGGGTGGTGGCATCGGAAAAACAACAACGGCTGTGAATTTGGGAATTGACTTGGTAAAGTAAAAAAAAAGTATTACTAGTGGATGCAGATTCGCAAGGAAATTTGACAGATTCTTTGGCAATAGAAAACTAGACAGCATTCCTGTTCTTTAGCTACTCTAGGTTCATCATGAGGCTCCATTAACAAGTAAGGAAGTTGGTAATTGCTATGGTTACCATAGTACCCTTTTATTGTTTTTTGCTTTTCAGGAATTATGTTGATGAATACTTACACTGTAATCTTTATAGTTAATAATTCAACTGTGTCAACTTTATTAAATCTCTTCTCCAAGTAAATAACCTACAGAAATCTCCAAAGCCTTCGCAATCATCACTACTTCATAATCCTGAACAAGACGATATTGACCCTCAAGACGAGAAAGACTGGTCTGACTGATATCTAAACCCAATGTTTGCAATCTGGCAAGGAATTCACGTTGTTTGATTCCTTTGCCTTTACGGATAGCTACGACTCGGGAACCGATAATATTTTTGTCGCCAGGTGGTTCTTGTCTATGCTTCATTATGTACACCCCTCATTTCAACCAAATTGTATGAGAAATAATGGTTGTTTTAATGCGGATATCGAATTAAAATAAAATAAACCGATAATCGCATTAAAAATGACTGCTCATGTCTAGCATTAACAAGACATTGCGTAGTTAGACCCATTAGAGAGGTGGATGTATGAGCCGGTTGCTTGACTTATTGGAAGAGGAACGGCGCAAGCTTAATCAGCTTGGAGAGGCATCCTTGAAGCAAGCGATTCCGTTATGGGACAATCCGGAGGTTCAGGAACAGAGCCGGAGGGTGGATGAACTGGTGGCACGAGTGAGTGAAATGAAGGCGAGACATAGCCGAGTTGCACGATGATGAGCGAGGTACATAATGCGTAGGGGAGGGGAAGCAATGGATTTTCCACGGTGGATGCAACGAGCGATTCAAGCAAGACTGAATGAGGTGACTGCCCGGATTGAACATGATTCTGAACTGAGTCGAGTACGTGGGGGAACAGACGAAGCGTTTGAAGTTTTGTTTGCAGGTAAGGATGTCGAGCAGACACCTGAATATATCGAGTGGGAGAATCGTTATATTGTCAGCAAAGGCATAGAAAATGAGCAGTTGTACATGCAGGGACTACGAGATGGCATTCAGCTCACAGTATCCTTGTTGGGTCAGTCGATGCCAGAGGAGACCGATACAGAGGCTTGATCCACTAAGGCGAACCCATAAGTCAGGGGAAGCTGCCTCGATCTTAACTTAAAAACTGGAGCGGAAGCGTGAATCTATATAAGTTGAACTAATCATTTACACAGAAACGGAGAGGACAGAAAAAACCTGAAAAAGCGAAGCGTTCGCCTTTATCACCGGATTTTCCCCTTGAGAAAAGGGAATCAAAAAAATCTGGGGATAACAGCGATTGGAAGGTTATTCTGTCATCGGAGTGTACATGTGAATATATCTTTAGTTCAACTTATATAGCGCTTCCGCTCCGGTTTTAATGCTCTACTTTTCCAAATTCTAAATTCTAAATTCCAAATTATTACTTATATTCAGATTGTAACGTTATATATGTATACACCTGTACATCATGAATTAATTCTGCGAAAGGCTTGGGAGGAACTGATAAGGAAAGGAAGGCGTTAATGATGTGTTAAGCTTTAAAGAAACAAAGGTAAAAGTGAGGTATGGTTATTATGAAAAAAAGATCTAAATACTTAATCTTGCTTTTTATGTTTACTGCGATTGTGTTAATTCTGCTTTTTTTGAATACCAACAAGAATGAAGCCAATGAGCCAGTGGTTAATGGCAATATTATTCAAGTTAAAAACTTTGATCTGGATGCCAAATCAACGAATTTAAAGACAATGACACAAGGAACGATTTTCGTTGAGGGTGAGAAGGAGCATATTGATCATATCAAAATAGTAGCACATGTAGAGATTGGCCCCGCTGACTGGGGTGGTGTTGCATTTTATATCCCTGATCAATGGAGTGTCTCAAGTATCACCAGCAGTTATCCTGAACATCAATCGAAGTTGAAGCCTGCTGATTATGTATCCACCTGGATGAATTCTTCTGATGACTCTTCATGGCGCACGATGATTGAAATTGGGAGAGAACGGAATTTTACAGCAAATGGCGGAGGTACTGGAACGATTGTGATCGATTTAAGTCCGGATAAAAAGGGTGTGTCCCCCTCTAATTCATTAAAAATTGGTATTGAGGTTGGGTCAGAAGAGAAAGATGGAAAGAGAGTTATGGGTACGGATTCTGTTGAAGTTCCTGTATTTTAACGAATTTAATTATTCTTTAGTTTGGGAAACGATTACTAAGGGACTGTCCTAAATGAATTTATATAAATGAAGAGGATTCAGGAGCTATAAATGCTCAAAGGAAAGTTTTCCAAAACGAATTTTAGATTAAAGCTGGTTAACTTGAATAAGAAAACAAGCCGAAGCGATGGCAATGCACGCTTCGGCTTGTTTTTTCATTCTTTTATTATGACCCGTGTTACTTCTTCAATTCTTACTTCGCACTTACCGACTTAAACCAATCATTCACTTCTTGCGTGATCTGGTCACCGCCATTGGATTTCCAGTTGGCGACAAATTGGTCAAAGGCATCAACTGGCAGTTTGCCGTAGATGATTTTGTTGAAGGTTTCCATTTCGGACTGGCGGAGCAGGTTCCATTTGGATACCATCGTTGGTGTGGCAGCGCCAGTGAAGTAGTTTTGTTTACGAATGTCGATCTGCGACATCACGACTTTGGCAGCGTCCCAGTTTTCGGGTTTACGGAACTCAGCCATTTGTTTCTCGTAAGGCGTTTCGGGCTTCTCGCCGTTAGCCAGTTTCACGAGCGTTTTCATATACAGATCCGGGATACGTGCTGGACCAGTCAGGAACGGAAATTCGTTGGAGAAGTCTTTGATCTTCTCTCTGTTACTGGTCGGCTGTCCATCTACGATGTCCCAATCGTAGCCTTTAGCGAAGCCGTGTTCATATTCACTGCCCGCAGCGGGGTTCGCCAGGTTATCGAGCAGATAGTTGTAGTACAGGAAGATCGCTTCGGGATGTTTTGCATCCTTGTTGATCATGATACTCGCGTTGACGCCAGAGTTCTGCCACTTCGTTCCGATTTTGCCATCTGGACCTTCTGGAATGGGATAGGCTTTATAATTGGCGTCAGGTAAGTTCTTGATGAGGTCGGGAGCAGGCCAGTCTGGAACCCAGTTGGCACCAGGCAGAATACCTGCGGCACCTTTGGTCCAGCTTTCGGCTGCTTTACGTTCGTCCCACAGGGCGGAGTCGGCATGGATATATCCTTTTTCCATCCATTCACTCAGCTTGGCAAGGGCTTGTTTCGCACCGGGATTAATGGAGCCATATTCCAGATTGCCATTGGCGTCCTTGTTCCATTGCTCTTGTACTGTTCCGTATGCGCCGAATAACCAGTCGAGCGAGCCCATCCAGGTATTCGTATTACTTTTCAGCGAGATAGCTAATGGGAAAACTTCATTTGGAGATAGGCCATCCGGATTCTCATTTTTGAATTTATCCATGATGTTCTCCAGATCCGCGATAGTCTTAGGAGCCTCCAGATTCAGCTTCTCCATCCAGTCTTCTCTAAGCCACAGCAGGGTATCGTCGTTATCGGTGTACTCCATGATTGGCATATTATATTTCTTGCCATCCTTGGTGAACGGATACCAGAGCTCGGGATGCGCTGCCGCATGATCCTTGAGCGTCTTATTCGCATACTTGTCAAACAACTCATCAATGGCAATGAATTGACCGGAGTCGATCAACTGATTGGTCAATACGGCATTGGTGGGTACAGTGACGAAATCAGGCAGTTTCTCACCAGAGGCGACAGCCAGTTGAAGCTTCTGTCTGTATTGATCATCATTGGCTGGATACCAGGTATCTTTATGTTTCATGCCCAGCGTTTCGAGCATCCAGCGATCGTGAACGTTATTTTCTTTGGTATCGCCTTGAACGTATTTCTTAGGCATCAGCACGGAGCTGAATTCGATGGGTGGATCGTATTTACCTTTGGCAAAAGCAGCTTCTGCTTCAGCTGAACCGACAGTTCCCGGCGTATTATCTTTGGTACCATTCTCATTGGCTGTTTCGCCACTGCCGCATGCAGTGATTGTGATAAGTGCGATAACCATGAGCAGTGACCACCATGTTTTGAATTTGATCATTGTTCAATCCCCCTACGGTGTATGATCTTTACTAGTGTAACTGTACCAATTCGGCGGGGAGGGTATCTATATGAGTTTGTTAGTTTCGATAGGACTCTCTTATGCAATTAATGCTGGTCTCGGTACTCTTGTGGTGTAACGCCAAACTGGCGCTTGAACACTTTGATAAAATAAGCAGGGTCCATATAGCCAATCTCCATGCTGATTTCATATACTTTTTTGGTGGTCGTGACCAGCTTGTGACAGGCCCGATCCATTCGCAGGCGCGAGATATAGTCACTGATACCTTCGCCCGTTTCGATCTTATATATCTTGGACAAATGGGTTGGATGCAGATTGACATGATCCGCAAGTACACGCAAGGACACATCCAGATGCAGGTTTTTATCCGTAAAATCCTGAATTTTCTTCACATACTCGGAACGGATGTCCTTGATCTCGTTGGATGTGCCTTCCTTGAGTTTGCCAAGTACACTGAGTGACCATTTCCGCAGTTTGCTGATGGTAGAAAAGGCTTCCCCGCTCTGAATCGACTCAATATCGTTGCCCAATAAGTTAGCGAGCGTAAGCCTGTTACGGTGTGCAAGATTGGTGAACGAAGCTGTAATTAAAAAACCAGCCTCCATACAATGTTCCCATGATTCCGACCATTTCTCATCCAGCTCTGCACAGACGGCGCGTATTTTCTCTTCTGCGGCATCCCACTGTCCGCTTTCCAACAGATGAATGAAAGTGGGCGGAGTATAAAGTACATCAAGGGGGCCTTGCGCAGCGGGCGAATCCACATCACTGACCCGCATCACGAATTCGCGCTCGTCTCCGACAATTTGCCGGAAATATGCGGAGGCCTGACGAAAACGATCATATAGCTGATCGGGAAAAGGGAACCACTCGGTGATGACAATGGAGAGGGAACCCTTGAGAAACTGCTTGACCTTAGACTGAAGCTGTACAGACAGCTTCTCCAGTATGGTTTCTTTTCCAATGTCGGTATCGTTTTCTTTCAGTTGAAGCAGAAACACCAGATATCCATGCTCCTCCTTCACGCCCCACACTTCCATAAACTCACCCATAATCTCTTCAGCCATGTTGATAACCGCATATTCAAGCAAGGTTTGATCGTTATTATCATATTGCCCGAATTCTTCTTCCATCCGTACAAGCATGAACGCAGCGTCACCAGCGTGGAAGGGCAGTGCGTAATTAGCAAGCTTTCGTTCCCATTCACCGGTGGCAAACCGATGCCCCTGCAACGCCTCCAGCAGCAGTCGTCCGCGCAATAGCGGCAGATTCTCCCGCAGGGTAAACTGGGTGCGGGTGAGGGAGCTGATGAGTTCCCATTCACTCTTAATCTGGTCAATCGCCTTCTGCACGGCGTCCAGCAAATCCTCGTCCATCGGGGGTTTCAGCAGGTAATCCACGGCCCCGTATTGGAGGGCTTTTTTGGCGTATTCGAATTCGGAGTACCCGGATAAAAGGATGCATTTTATTTTTTTGTCGCGGACGCGGATGCGTTCGATCAGTTCTATGCCGGTCATTTCGGGCATCTGAATGTCTGAGATGACGATGTCAATCGGGTGTGTATCGATCAGTTGCAGGGCTTCTCGGGCGGAGTACGCCTTATGTACCTGCTCGATGCCCAGTGTATGCCAGGGCTTGGTCATGGACAGGTTATCTACCCAGTGTGCTTCATCGTCTACGATGATCATCTGCATGTTGTTTGTCTCCTCGGTGGCTGAACTAAGACATATTTACACTTGCCACTCCGATGACAGAATAACCTTCCGATCGCTGTTATCCCCAGATTTTTTTGATTCACTTTTTCAAAGGTGAAAATCTGGGGATAAAGGCGAACGCGTTGCTTCTCCAGCTTATTTCTGTCCTCTACGTTATCGTGTAAATGCTTCGTTCAACTTAAATAGTTCGACTTGTATTTTTTATGTTGTATCTTCTTTAGGAATCTCCCAGATGATCTCGGTGCGGAAACCGCCGAGTGGGGAGGGACCAAAGATGAGGCAGGATTGATGGCCAAACAGGTGCATAACCCTTTGATTCGTATTCCAGAGACCACAGCCCATTTCCTCCTGTAGTGATTCCTGCATTTTGAGATTTAACGCTTCGAACTGCTCCGGGTTCATGCCGGGTCCGTCGTCATCAATATATATTTTACAGAACCCGTCCGACATTTCCCCGCTAATTCGAATCTCTCCAGATGAATATGACTTCGCCACACCGTGAATGACGGAGTTCTCAACAATCGGTTGCAGCATGAGACGGGGCACAGACTGTCTTAGCATCGGCTCAGGGATATCAATATAATACTCAATCCGACTGTTTCGTAGCTTTTGAATATCAAGATAGTTAACGAGCAGTTGAATCTCATCCTGTAGAGCTGGCGTCTCCCGTTCGGTGCGGGTGGTATAGCGGTAGTAGGCACTCAGATTATGCGCCATCGAGACGACGGCTTTTTCGTCCTTCATTTGGGCCATGTTAATGATATAGCCAAGACAATTGTATAAAAAATGAGGATTGATCTGCGCCTGAAGCTGCTTGAGCGTGGCTTCTTTGGCCCGGATTTTCTCATGGAACACATTCTCGATCAGGTCCTGAATCTGATGGGACATATCATTGAATCGTTGAAACAGAAATGAGAATTCATTCTGATTTTTACTATAGAGCCTTACGGAATAGTCGCCATTCTCTACGCGCCGGAGACCCTTGATCAGCTTTTGGATCGGATATTGAACGTTTCTGTACAAGAGAATGGAAGCGGAAATGCCTACCACCAGCAGCAGGATCATAGAGATATAGAACAGGTTCTGACTGAGCGAGATCGGTTGCAAAATCTGATAAAGCGGCACCACGTCAACCAGATGCCAGTCCAGATAGTCGGATTTCACGGAGCTGACGAGATACTTTTTGCCACCCAATTCGACGACATCCTGTGTGGTACTCTCCGGGGAGTGGTCATCCAGATAACGATCGAGCTCTGTGGAGAGTTGCTGGTCTGCGCTGCTGTTTAGAATGGGGGCATTGCCCTTGTGATACAAGAAGGGGTCACCTTGTCCACCCGCCTTGTACGTATCCAGCATGCTCTGGATGTTCTCGTAGCTGAAGCTGGCTTCAATGACCAGGTTGCTGCCCGTCAACATGCCCGGCTGCGCCAGGGAATCCGTAAAGAACCAGTAGAAGGATTGCAGCCCGCCCTTCGCTTCGGTGCTATGATCCCCATAGGTCCATTGTCCACTCATGTTTCTTTTCAAATAAGCCTCATCATAGTCCGTTGATCGGTTGTAGTTGGCGATGACATCTTCATTCTGCTGGGAATACACCGCGTAGCGGGTGGGCCACAGGTCGGTAACGCCGGTTTGCAGCACCATTTTCTCCTGAATGGCATACCGAGTCTGCATCTGGTCATATCGATCATCCCACATATTCAGTCCGTTGAAGGCTCTGACATTTGGATCACGGGACAGAATCAGGCTGAAATCCATCATCTGAGCGATGCGGGCATCAATTTGACTTGCCAAAAAGGTAAGCTGCTTTGTGTTGGAAATCTGTAGCTCTTTGCTGACGACATTATAAGTGACGCGGTTTGAATAGGTGTACATGATCATAATGGGGATGAACAGCACCACAATGAGGGTATTTATTTTCGCAAACAGACTAAACCGAGACCGAGCTGCTCCTCTAATTGGCATAAAACGCTTCCATGTATGCATACAAGTCTCCTTTAAATTCGTGTGTAAATAACCTCTTCAGACGAGATTCCTAACAAAACCCTATCCAGCCTAACAATGTTATATAGTCAGACCTGAGAAAGGCCTGATACTATTTATAGCAGAGAACATGAGTACACACAAAAACTTTTTTTTGGGAACAGGAGCGCGCTATGGAGGCTAATATGGAGGCAAAGCGGGTACCTCAGGCAAACGTTGGAAGCAAGCCAAAGAGAACACGGAAAAAGGCTTACAAACAACCATGGATACTCCACTTGATGGTGCTGCCGGCGGCGATTATGGTATTTATTTTTTCGTATATACCGATGTCTGGTATTCTGATGGCGTTTCAGGATTATAAGCCTGCACTGGGCTTTTTCAACTCGGAATGGGTGGGGCTGAAGCATTTCAGGTACATGTGGGAAAATGATTACTTCCTGCAAATTACGTGGAATACGCTGTTCTTTGCCTGCTCCAAGATTGTGATGAACCTGATTATTCCGTTTATATTTGCATTATTGCTTAATGAGGTTCGGAAGATGGCGCTCAAAAGAACGATTCAGACGCTGGTGTACCTGCCTCACTTTCTGTCATGGGTTACACTCTCAGGCATTCTGATCGACATTCTGGCCCAGACGGGCATCGTCAATCAGTTCCTGACCTCGGTGTTCGGCATTAAGCCGATTTTCTTCCTGGGCGATGGCAGCTGGTTCCGATTCACGGTTATTGCGAGTGATGTCTGGAAGGAATTTGGATTTAATACAATCATTTTCCTCGCGGCATTGTCCGGTATTAATCCGGCGCTGTATGAAGCGGCTGAAGTGGATGGGGCGGGACGATGGAAACAAACAATGTTTATTACCATCCCGGCACTGATTCCGATTGGCATCGTAATTGCCACTCTGGCACTGGGTAATGTGCTCAACGCCAACTTTGACCAGATCTTTAACTTATATAGTCCGTTGATTTTCCAACAAGGAGATATTATTGATACGTTTGTGTATAGAGAGGGTCTGCTTAGTGGGCAGTTCAGCTTCGCTACCGCTGTGAATCTGTTCAAGTCGGTGATCAGCCTGATCCTGATTGTGATCTCTTATCGACTGGCTTACCGATTCGCAGGGTACAGAATTTTCTAGAAAGGATGACGACAGATGTACCATAAAACAATGCCTTATCGCATATTCAGCATATTCAACAATGTGTTTCTGACCATCCTTTCGCTGCTCTGCCTGCTGCCGTTATATCATTTGCTCATGGTATCGCTTAGCGCATCTGCACCTGCCAATGCCGGGCTGGTTACACTCTGGCCGATTGGTTTTACATTAGAAGCGTACACGAAGACGTTTGCGAATACCAACTTTCTATCTTCCTTGTGGGTGTCCGTCCAGCGGACGGTGCTTGGTACAGGACTTGCATTAATCGTCAATACGATTGCAGCCTATGCACTCTCCAAGGAGACGCGCGTATTCCGTGCACGGAACATCTATCTCTGGTATTTTGTGATCACGATGTTATTCAGCGGTGGCCTCATTCCGGGATATATCCTGATTCTGAAGCTCGGCCTGATGAACACGTTGCTGGCCTTGATCCTGCCAGGATTGGTTGCCGTGTTCAACATCATTCTTCTGCTGAATTTCTTCCGTACGGTTCCGAAAGATCTGGAAGAAGCTGCCTTTATTGATGGTGCAGGACACTTGCAGACGTTTATTAAAATTTATCTGCCGGTCTCCATTCCCGTTATTGCAACAGTTTCCCTGTTCATGATGGTTGGTCATTGGAACGCGTATTTTGACGGAATCATCTACATCCGTGATGCGGAAAAATTGCCTCTCGCGACATTCATGCAGACGATTATCGTTCAGGCCGACATGTCGAGGCTTGATCCGGAACTCGTCGCCAATCTTTCCCAACGCACGATTCGCGCATCGCAGATCTTTATCAGTGCGCTGCCGATCCTGCTGGTATATCCGTTCCTGCAACGGTATTTTGTAACCGGGATTGTGGTTGGGGCTGTGAAGGAGTAGTTCGTAGTTTAACGGTTAGAATAGGGCTGTGAAAGAGGAGCTACTGAACTGGGGAAGGCCAGGGAGGTGGCTTCTTTTTGTGTGGAAAAAGAAGTTACCCATTTGTAGTGCACTACCTTTATTTGAATAAAATGGTACGATAGAAACAATGAAAGAGATATTGATATCCTTTTTCATTTATATAGAGTTGTGTACGAAGTGCAGAAGTTATGGTTACCCTAGAAAATTTTCCAAACAATAGCTTATCCTAACGTAGATCTCATGCTTTTGCGTGAAAGGAGAAATATCAATGATTCAAAATTACAACTCATGGTCCGTTTGTATATCAAGTGACTTTGAATTGAATTTTTTGATCTATGTAGCGAGTGCGTATGGCCTTCTTAAAGAGCAGATCAATGAGCAAAATGCATGGCCATCCAGGCAAATAGAAGAATCAGGTCAACTTCATCGAAAACTAGAAATACAATGGAAATCTTTCTGGGATCGTAGCATTTCGAAAAAAGCTCATAAAAATAATAATCATGCATCATTTGTTCTCGGATCGCCCCATTTTGAGTTGGTTGAACAACAAGAATTAAGGGAAGCATTTATTAATCTATGGCCATCATTTATTAGTTGGTGGAACATGCCTGCGGGTGGTCAAAATGCCATGCAGTACTGGGAGGACAAACCCGATCTTATACGTTATATTCAAGAATTTGAAGATGAAGTGGGTAGAAAAATTAAAACATTTCATTTAAATATTGAATTAATCTATATGGGCTCTAGTGAGCCGATTGAAGTGAATGAAGAATATATTATTATGCCAATCGGAATTGAATACTTATTGAAGAAGGATTGGTGGATAAGTAGATTTAAAGAACGATATTAAGACGTTATACGGAGCTCTATCCTTCGATAGAGCACAAAATATATTGATGATTGATCAGCGAATCAAGGTAAGGGATACGGTTAAGAAATGGTGATAAAAGTAGTTGAATATGCGAGGACTTTTCCACGTGGAAATTGGCAAGTGATGAAGTGCAGGTTATATTAACCTTGTATCTGCGAGTTTACATAGATTAATGGAGGGATCAATATGTTTCCTTTTCAAGTCAATGAATCAATTGAAATAAATTTAATCCAACTGAAAGAACGAGATGAGTTGTATGTGTTAGTTGATGAGAACAGAACACATCTTCGAGAGTGGTTGCTCTGGGTAGATAAACGACAATCACCAAGCGACTTAGATTCAATTATAGCGATGTGGACACAAAATTATGAAGATCGAAACGGATTTGACGCGGGGATATGGTTTAATCATAAATTGGTTGGGATGATCGGATTGCATTACATCGATTGGAAGAATAAAGCAACCAGTATTGGTTATTTTTTAGCTGAGTCAGATCAAGGGAAAGGGATTATTACCAAGTCAATTAAAGCACTACTTCATGTTCTGTTTTCTGAATTAAAGTTAAACCGAGTCATTATTCAATGTGCAGAGAATAACCATAGAAGTAGGGCGATACCCGAAAAAATTGGTTTTATAAACGAAGGTATTTCCAGAGAAGCGCAATGGATTTACGACCATTATGAGAATATTGTGACATATAGCATGTTATCCAGTGAGTGGCACAATTAAATACCACTAGTTGGAGGAAGTTGACAGCAGCGTTTAACATCTCGTTGGAGCATGGGTCTGTGGATAGATTTTAAAAAGATATTTCAACAAAATAATTAACGAAAGAAGGATAACGCACATGATTAACATTAGATTTGTGTCAAGTGAGGATATCCCCCACATTCAATCCATAGCTCATAAAACATGGTTATACACTTATGAAGGTATTTACCCAAAAGACTACATTCAACATTTTCTAAGTAGCGCTTATTCGACTGACAATCTAAGTAGATCTGTAGAGAAAGAGCTTCAAAACGCCAAACGAAATTTTTTGATTGCTGAATTTAATGGTGAAGTCGTTGGATATGCTCAAACCTGTCAAGTGAGTGAAGAGCAATATGAATTACTAAGAATCTATGTGCGACCTGAATTTCACAAAATGGGAATAGGGAAAGGCTTTGTTCATGAATTTATTCAAGTTCTAGCCCCAATCAAGAAGCTTTTTGCTTGGGTGGCACAAGAGAATCATATAGGAAGATCATTTTATGAGAAGAATGGGTTTAAAGAAGTGGAGGAAAAGACCGAAACAATAGCAGGGCAGAGCAAAACGCAAATTAAATATGATTTGGATATTACTAATTAATAGGTTGTAATCTTCTTTTTATGGACTTAATTAATTTTTATTAGTCACTAATTTAGAAGTGGATAATTAATATGTAAAAAGAGATTTTACTATGTGAATTAAATTAATGTTACATTCAGGTGGAAAAAAATTGAAAGAATATTATCGAGGTACTGAACGAATCTCAAACCAAAGTATGAATACTCTACTAAAGCCGTTGCCCATACACTCCCAATCCTGTTATAATTCTGGTATATCTATTGCATTGGGGGTTATACCGTGGCAATATTGGCTGTGCCGGATTGCTCGTTCGCTAGAAAGGCCTTGCGCAAAGCCTGATAGGGGCGGACTTTGTGTAGGGCGCGACGAGAAGAAAATCGATCGCCCTGAAAGAATCATAATGTTGCATCCCGCAGGCTTTGCACCTTACTTTATTTCCTAATAAAAATAAGGGGCTGAACGCCATGCAAACACCATTTATTCACAATCATCAATTTAATTTTATTCACAGACAAGCTGATTTCCTACTCAAAACGCTGCGCTCGGTCGTAGATCGTAAAGTATTGGAAACCGTCCGTTATACGGTCGGCACAAATGCAGTGGGCATCTTCAAAGAACTGACTTCGGAACAAAAGCAACTGCTGGAGCAGTTATCCACGTATGACACGGCACATGAACTGCAGACGTATCTAAACCAAGTCGAATCACATCTGATTCCATTTCCGCAAATATCGGCAAAGCAGATTCAAAAGCTGTTTCCGAAGGCAAAGAAGCTTAAAGTGCCGGATCTGGAATTAATCGATTACGCGCATACAACCTATCTGAGATGGACCGACATTGCGACCAACCGCTTGTTCATCGTGTACCCATACGAAGGCAAGTTCCTTGGTATTGAGGGGCGAATTACAGCCACGAACAAGAAAGGGTACTGCATGTTTTGCCATCGCCATCAGGAGCTCGGATTCTTCAACGTGAAGACCAAGAGTTATACGCCGGATAACATTTCTTCCGTTGCCCAGTACGTATGCATGGATAACACGGCTTGCAACCATAGTATCACCGATACCACCATGCTGGAGAAGTTTCTTCTCTCGACAGTGAAATAATGCAATGTACACGAAAAGGTCGCTCTTCGGAGCGACCTTTTTACCATGTTAAAGCGAAGTTGTTCTAATTACCCTAAGCGGGAGAGGTTAACTCGATAGTTAACGTGTTTTCTTTTCCGCAAAGAAGGCTTCAAGCCACAGACATTGAAACAGATCTTCATACCTCGAGGCGTGATACCTTTATAGAGTCGGAATATCGTTGGCATAGTTCAGTCCCAAGTGATGCGCATGGTTCAGCAGTGCCTCATAATGCTCAGGCTTGGATTCCAACGTTTCATATATAAACTCAACCCTCGATTGGGACACGCCACAGTAATCGGCAATACCCACATTGAGCAGATTGGCGATCGATTGCCCATAGTTGCGCTTCTGCATCTGTTCTTCCGTCACACCGGAAAGAGCGATCCACAATATCTGCTGATGAGGAAGTTTGTTCGTGCCGTAGGCAAACCCGTTGTTCATGACACGATCCACATAGCCTTTCAACATGGCTGGCAGATGCCACCACCAGAGAGGAAATACAAAAGCCACAGCATCGTGCTTCTTCAATCGCTCCATCTCCGTTTCAACCTCGGGCGAGAACACCTGTTTTTCTTGGGTATAGTCCGGTTCATCCATGTCTCGGAGAATTGGGTCAAACCCAATCCCATGCAAATCCAATATCTCATAACCGTGACCAGCCTCGGCAAGCCCCTTTACAAAACGATCGGCAACCTGGAAGGTCAGGGAATCTTTTCTCGGGTGGGATACTACAACTAGTACGTTCATCTTAACTTTCACTACCTTTCTACATTGGGGTCTTGTAGCCATAAATCAATGGCTGATGCTATTATAAACAGGTATGAAAACATCTGGAAGTACGCACTTTGATGTTCTATAGGAAGAATGAAGTGCCATAGGAACATCAAAGTACCCTAATTTACTGCCTCGAGATGGGCTTAAATAACGGATGAAGAGAAGAAAGTAAGCAGTACAAATAAGTTAGAGGAAAGAAACATGAAGGTAATGTTTTCGCCTCAGCCAGAGGTTAATGAAGGAGGGATGAACGTTGACGGAACATGGAAAAACGAGCGCTCCAAAGAAATATAAAGTAGGTGTGGAGGCGGCCTTGGAAGTGATGGGCGGGAAGTGGAAGCCTTTGATTATTTATCACTTGATGACAGGACGGAAACGCACGTCGGAGCTCCGGCGGTTAATACCGGACATTACGCAGAAGATGCTGACAACACAGCTAAGAGGTCTGGAAAAGGACGAGATTGTGCAGCGCAAGGTATATTCGGAGGTTCCTCCCAAAGTGGAATATGAGTTGACGGCCTACGGTTGGGGATTAAAGCCTGCCCTGGACCATTTGTGCTATTGGGGAGAGGAGCATCTGGAGAAGGTTCACGGGGATAAGTTCAAGGTTCTGGAGGACTTCGATTCTCAGTAAAGTTGAAGAGAGGGGTGCTAGAAGGTGAGTGATGGAAAGCACGTTAAACAGTCAGTCCCCATTCGTTGTGAAGGAGTGGCTGTAGTCATAATGAAAAAGAGCCTTCATCAATACCGTGTACTGATGCTCAAACGGGCTGGTCGTATGTTGCATAATGAGTGGTGTTATGTTGGCGGTGGTATAGAAAAGGGCGAGAAGGCATGGGAAGCTGCATTAAGAGAAATTCACGAGGAAACAGGCATTACTGAAGTCAGCTTGTATTCTGCTAATCAATTTGAGCAATTTTATTCACCGATAGAAGACTATATCTATTCCGCTCCGGTATTCGTAGGATATGTTGATGAGGGCCAGCCTGTCCGGTTAAATCATGAACATACCGAGTTCCAATGGATGACGTTTGACGAAGCCAAAGAAAACGCGGCATTACCCGGAATTGATGACATTTTGGATTTTGTTGAAAAGCATTTTGCCAAGAAGGCTCCGTCGAAATGACTGTGGATTGATGGGAAGGTTAAATAGGAGGGATAACTCATCAAATATTGGACTACATATCCACGGGCCAAGTTGAATTTAATGCTTATGCTGCTCGTTGAATTTTTTTATATTAGGAATTTTACCGTTAGCGATAACGGTATACTCAAGTTCATGCTGCTGTTTATGTTCGTCTTTGTTTTTACGTATATCATCATTCTCATCAAATGAATCTTTTTCACCAAACCGAGCATTACGCTGGGAAGCGACCATGTGATATCTACGAAAAATCAGAAATACGATGCATCTCAAATTGATTGTATCTACATGAATTACAAACGGATTGGCATCAAACTCTATGGGCGGCGGTTAGTCCCTATAGATTTATGTTTCTATTTTGAAAAAGGCCAGGAAACCGCAGCTTTAGATGAATTATATGAATGGGCAGCACGTCATCAAAAAGAAGTAAAACATAAATTCTTCCAAACCTTAATATAGACTAGGTTTAGGGCTCTAGAAGGATTAGCCGAGATAGGAGAGATGCACATGAGATATCTAACGAAAGAATGGTATGAGCTGTGTCAGCAGACAGGACTTCATTTTGGCCTAAGAGTACATAGTGGAGCTTACGAGTTAGATGAGAATCTATTTTTAAGGTTGTATAAAAGAAAGGAAAAGGCGCATGTGAAGCAGGAGCGAGAGCTATATAATATAGATCCTCGTTTCATGCTAGAGCATGATGGTCAAGTCCTCACTCGTGTAGACAAAGCTTTCAGTGGGGAACAGGTGGCAGAAGAGGATCAGATCGTTTTTCACATGCCACCCGAACAAAGAGCGCATATTGAGAAACTCATTATAGAATATGACGTACGCCCTCCTTTTGATGAGATGAAATGCAAGGAAGAGTACAAAGAATCGATGGAGTGGAATTTTAAATACCATACGGAGCAATTGCCTGAAGAAATCGTTGAACAAATTGCAGATATTCGTGTGTTTACGTTGGGTTATTGCACGAGAGAAGTTATGCTACAGCTGAAGAAACAGAGTGCGGAAAATAGGAGAGAGATGGATCGTGTATCGAAAGAATACAGGGAAGTCATGATGGCACAAGATATTCCAGATGAAATACATAGCCGGATTCAATATCATGATTGTACGGTAACGGAACTGCTGACGGAGGATGAAGTGGTCTTTCGTTTTGACACCCGTGGGGGCTTCACCAATATAAATAAACTTACGCTGGTTGCGCCCAAAATCATCAAACAAGATGAAGAGATTGTAGGCAGCTACTGGCTGTATCAAGAGCTGTACCGGATCGATAACGGATATGAGCTTCATGTTCTATTTGATGGAGAGAATATGCCTGAACTGATTGTTCGCTGTGCTGATATTCTGGTAGAGGAAGAGTGAGACAGAGTCGGGAAGGTGCAATGCATCTGGTTGAACCTTTGAGAATGAGCAATACAGCGACTTCTGTGTTTATCATCGTAATATTAGTTCTTAGCTAGGAAGCATCGGGCTCTGTTAATTCGCCTGAATAGATTGGCATGGCGGTCACCCCAACATCGTAATCGGAGAGAAGCTGCATCAGTTGATCGGGAGACGCTAGAGGAGTTGGGCCTGTATGGAATTTTTCGGGGCACTAATAGTATCACTTATATGTTTTATTGTGGTTCTTATTGTTGTTGCAATAGTACGATATGCCATTGATTCGTCAAAAACGTCGAAAAAATTGGATGTTTTAATCAAAGAAGTACACTATCTGAGAACTGAAATCAAAAAACAGCAACCCAATAAGCAACAAGATGATAGTAAACATATGATTGACGAGAAAGTATAGAACGCAAAAGGGAGGTACAATCAATATGGGCATGTCAGACTATTACAGAAACCTTAGGGAAAAGATCGGTAACGAGCTTATTTTTATGCCGGGCGTGGCTGGCATTATCCGAAATAATCAAGAGGAGATCCTGTTCGGTCGTAAACATAATGAAACAACTTGGGGCTTGATTGCTGGAGCAATTGAGCTTGGTGAGACGCCAGCTCAAGCGATGATCAGAGAAGCACTGGAAGAGACAGGTCTTGTTATTGAACCGGATAGAATTATTGGGGTGTATGGCGGTGAAGAACAACGGTTTACATACCGGAATGGTCATCAGGTTGAATATTTGACTATCGTATTTGAATGCAAGATCAAGGATGGACAACTAACGCCTGATCATGAAGAGATGAAGGATCTGCAATTTTTCCCCGAGCATAAGCTTCCACCCATTGCAAACAAGTATCCAAATTATATTTATAGTTCCAACCAAGAGGAACGGGCGCATTTTGTTAGGAGCACTTGTCATCAGTAAAAAAGTAAAAGCGCTATTGATTGTATAGACCCGGAAAATTCCAAAGTAAGGACGTATTATGACGACATTCCTCAGTTTGAATAGTATACTGAACCGTTCGCATAAATAAAATAAAAGAAGAGCAGACACTATGGGGAGAGGGATGTGGTCATGATCGTATTGACATCAGCAATCGTATTCTCCGTCCTGATTCTGATCGTTATTCTCTTTCAGGTTGCTTTAGCTGCGGGTATACCGTGGGGAGAATACGCTATGGGTGGGAAGTTTCCCGGGAAATACCCTATATCCATGCGTTTTGCTTGCTTGTTTCAGATCGCGATTCTAGCCTTCCTTGCTTTAGTTGTTCTGAGTAAATCGGGACTGCTCTTGCCTGGATGGTCTGCATTTGCAGATATAGCGATTTGGTTTATTGTAGCGTATCTGGTGCTCGGGACGATATTGAATCTGATTACGAGAAGTGTATGGGAACGAAGAATCTGGGCGCCCGTAACTATACTACTGCTAATAACCAGTATAATCATCGCCATTTCATAACAATGAGTAACTGCGAAATCTGCAAAGCTGGAGCCCTGGCATGTATGCCAAAGGGCTCTTTTAATAGTTACCGGGTGTCATTTATACTAATGGGAGTTTAACCCTTACATAGAGAAGATTAAACGGAGAGGGGAGGCTTTATTGTGCCGATCTACTACATTGCAGCAGGTTTACTGATTGTTGCAGCCTATATGGTTTGGCGTAAGCTCAGGATATTCCGTCCAGCAGGAAGCCGCAGGAAGCAGACGAAAGTGACGTACAGACGCAAAAAAGTACCTTTGAATCTTGGACTTCGTGAAGAAATTTCGTATCAGCAAACCATTCGGCAATTGGAAAAAAGCTTCAATAAGCATTTTGCCAACAAACTCAAGCTCCGCATTCAACAGGAACATCCTCACATGAAAACGTTGGAGTATCGGTGGAAACTGATAGAGCTAAAGCGATACTTTATTATGGCTTCTTTGCTTAAGCAGGTGCCGATGTTCAGTGATGAGGTAGATGAATTGTGGCATGAAATGCTGATGTTTACGAAATCCTACGCTGACTTTTGTGCCGAATTTATGGGTTCCACGGTACATCATGAGCCGGCAATCACCCGCCACGAAACGCCAGGAGCACGTGCCTGGTTTGACTGGGTGTATTGTCAATTATTCGAATTCACTCCCTACAGTGCCGCGATCTGGGGTGATTTCTTCAGCTATCCAATCTCCAGTGATATGCAGAAGCTGATCGCACAGGGAGATCAATCTGAACTGGTGAAGCAACTTTTTCATGCGAGACGCATGCAGGAGGATCCTGAAGTTGCACAGGTGATTACCTACTTGATTGAAAAACTACAAAGATCGGCAAGTCTAAGCGAGAAAGAGCTATCCTTTCAATCCTCCGGTACGAGCGATGTGGCTCTCATCATGGCGAGTGCCATGGTGTACCATTCCATGCATCATGAGGCGAAATATGGGGTGCATATGGGCCGGCTGGAGCAAGAAATTCTTTCACAGGAAAAGACAGCCTATGGTGCTTCGTCAAGCAGTGGTTGTACGAGCAGTTCGAGCTGTTATGCGGATCATTGCACAGACAGTAGTGGTTCGTCGGGAGGTTCCGATTCCTCCTCAGGATCATCATCCGACTCTTCTGGCAGCTCGTCCAGTTGCTCATCTTGTGGCGGCGGTGGGGATTGAAAAATCAAAATCGGAAAGAGTGAAGAAACCTGATCGACTTGGTGAAACAGAAACAGACTGCAAATGAAACTTGCAGTCTGTTTCTGTTTTCTGCCAGATCGTATCATCACCCGATTCTGATGGGGATGAATACTGGCAAAACGTTGCTCAAGCGTTTCCTAGTTCCTTTCGCTTCTTTGCATACTCCGCAGTTGCGGTAAACAGCACATCGGAAGAGGAGTTCAGAGCCGTTTCGGATGAGTCTTGCAGCACACCGATAATAAAACCGACGCCAACGACCTGGATCGCAACTTCATTCGGAATGCCGAACAAGCTGCACGCCATCGGAATGAGTAAGAGCGAGCCGCCAGCAACGCCTGAAGAACCTGCTGCAGACACGGCCGATAGAACACTGAGAATAAGCGCGGTACCGATATCGACTTCAATGCCGAGGGTATGAACGGCAGCCAGCGTCAAAACCGAAATGGTAACCGCAGCGCCCCCCATATTAATTGTCGCGCCTAACGGAATCGATACAGAATAGGTATCAGGATCCAGCTTCATCTTTTCACACATTTTCATGTTAATCGGAATATTGGCAGCGGAACTGCGTGTGAAGAATGCAGTGACCCCGCTTTCTCTCAAGCAGCTAAAGACGAGCGGATATGGATTGCGGCGAATAGCGACATATACAATCAGCGGGTTTAGCACTAGAGCAATAAACAGCATGCATCCAACCAGAACAAGAAGTAATCTTCCGTAATCAAGCAGGGATGCAAGTCCGTTGGCTGTAATGGATTCATATACTAGTCCCATAATCCCCAGCGGTGCGAGGTTAATGACCCATTTGACGATCATGGATATCGCATCCGAGAGATTGGACAACATGTTCTTGGTGCTGTCCTTGGCATTTTTTAAAGCGACACCGAGAAGAATTCCCCAGGAAAGAATTCCAATATAGTTGGCATTCATCAGAGCACTGATCGGGTTATCAACGACATTAAGCAGTAACGTTTGAAGAACTTCCGCAATCCCGCCGGGGGGAGTCACACCTTCAGTTCCTTCTATAAGGGACAGATTGACTGGAAAGAGAAAGCTTGCGACGACGGCAGTCAGACCTGCCAAAAAAGTGCTTACTACATAGAGCAGAATAATCGTTTTCATGTTCGTCGGACGGCCCTTTTTATGCTGAGAGATAGCCGCGATCACAAGAAGAAAGACTAAGATAGGTGCAACCGCTTTTAGCGCAGATACGAATAAGGAACCAAACATGCCGATTCCGGCCGCATGGGGAAAAGATAAAGCGAGAATAACCCCTACTACAATTCCTGCAAGTATTCGTTTAACCAAACTAAATTGGTTCCATTTGTTCAGCAATGTAATCATGATATCCCTCCGGATTGAATATGGAAAAACTTGCTCACTTCACAGCGGTGAAGCGTTTTGCGTTTAGATATTAGTTTACCATGAAAAAATCCCTTTGCAATGAAAAATATTGCGTCCTGTCGGATTTGTATAAGGCTGTAATCTCTCTTGTGGTCAAGTAATCCATGAATAGCAGTGTAAGGATTAATGTTGGGGTACAACAATAGGACGCTCCCTTCAAGTGGGGAGCGTCCTATTATGTTTTTGTGGGATCGGTAAATCCCAAAATCTCAATGATGATGATGCGCATGGGCATCCGGTGTGTCGCCTTTCACGGTACATAGCACCGAGGTGTCATGCAGATGTTTCTCGGATTCCACTTGCAGGGTAACATGTTTGATTTCTTTGTGTTCCAGCAAATGCTCGATCTTCTGGACCAATACTTCAGCTTCATAAATACTCAGCGTTCCATCTACCACAATATGTGCGGTCAGCGCATTCAGGTTACTGGTGATGGACCAGACATGCACATCGTGAACGCCTTGCACGCCATCGACTTGTTTGATCGTCTGAACAAGGTCATTCACATCCACATTCGCCGGGGTGCCTTCCATTAAGATATGCAGGGATGATTTGGTTACAAAGAAACCGCTTCGCAACACAAGCGCCGCGACAATCACACTTGCAAGTGGATCAGCCCAGCCCCAACCGAAGAACATCATGAGCAGCGCTGCGGCAATGGCCCCAACCGATCCCAGCATATCGCTGATGACATGGAGATAAGCGCCGCGCATATTCAGATTTTTCTCCGTATCGCTACCACGCATCATGATCCAGGCCACCAGAATATTAATGAGTAATCCAATGATGCTGATGATCAACATGCCTACGGTTGCGACTTCTGGCGGGTTAATAAAGCGACCAATTGCCTCGTAAAAGATATAGAGAGAAATGGCGATTAGTGTGACTCCGTTTAACGTGGCAGCCAAAATCTCAAAACGTCTGTACCCGAAGGTTTTGCCTGTATTCACCGCTTTTTCACCGAAAGTGAACGCCAGTAAGGCAATTCCCAGGGCAATGGAGTCCGATAACATATGACCTGCATCGGAGATGAGTGCGAGACTGTTGGTAATAAATCCACCAATGGCTTCAACGATCATATAGACGGTAATAATGATGAATGAAAATAACAGTACTTTCTTGTTATTGGTGGTGTGAACGTGGTTGTGCCCATGGTCATGATTATGGTGATGTCCGGACATAAAAAACCCTCTCCTTTGGAGCCGTGCTCCGTTATGTAATATGATTTCTAGTGTGGCTATAAATGATTCTTAGCAATGGTTGATCGCCTACATATGAATATATGAGCGATCGTTCATATATTATGGCTTTATTATAGTTGTGCCCTATAGTAGTGTCAACCAGATTTGAAAAGTTATAAACATGACCGTGGCATATCATGGCAGGTGTACTGGCGAATGAGATTGCTTTTATGCTACCATCTGTGCAGGATCAAAGTGAGATGTACTTGCTACATAGAAGGGCGGACAACCATATGAAGTATCTGCTGCTGGCAGACGATGATGCCAATATACGAGCACTCCTGCGGCATGTCATGACCAAGGAAGGGTATCGGGTGCATGAAGCACAGGATGGAGTGCAAGCAGTCAAGCTGATGCAAGAAACGCCGATTGATCTGGCAATCCTGGATGTGATGATGCCTGGCATGGACGGACTGGAGTTATGTGATTTTATTCGGCAGCAGTATGACATTCCCATCATGTTGCTTACGGCACGAGATCAGCTATCCGACAAGAGAGAGGGTTATCTGAGAGGCACGGATGAATATGTGACCAAACCGTTTGAACCCGAAGAACTGGTCTACCGGGTGAAGGCATTATTTCGTCGATACCATCGCACGTCCAGCGATATCATCCGCATGAATCGGATCGTCATTGACCGTAACAACGTGGAGGTTACCGACGGGCAATCCATTCTCTTTTTGCCGATGAAGGAATTTGAATTACTCTCACAGCTTGCGCAGTTTCCGGGCCGCTTGTTCTCGCGGGATGAACTCATTCGGCTCGTCTGGGGAGCGGATTACGAAGGAGATGACCGTACCGTTGATGTACATATCAAGCGGCTTCGTGACCGGTTTGCCGAGTATACGGACGATTTCGTCATTCAGACGGTACGAGGGATTGGTTACAAGATGGAGGTGAAAGCACCTTGAGGACCTTGTACGTCCGGGTATTCCTCATTACGGTTGCGGTGATTATGGTCAGCGGCTTATTAGGTTTTCTTTTGTCGAATATCTATTATCATGCCAAACTCAAGGATTTCAACGATGAAAAACTGGTGGGCATCGCCACGGAAATGCAACAGTTTGTAGAGCGGCAACCGGACACGATGGAGCTGTATCTGAACAATGCGGCCGCGCTGGGGTACGAGATCTATGTGACAGATGGCAAAGGGCATGACCAATTCTATGGTCGTGAATTTCGCGAGAAGCAGCTGGACAAACAAGCTGTAGATCTGGTGCTGCGTGGTGAGGTGTACCATGGCGTTGCTCAGTTTCCTAGCCACCCTTTTATTACCGGGTTTTTCGATAATCAGTTAAGTAATACCGTTGGTGTTCATTTACAGTTGGAAAATGCAAGCTATGCGCTCTTTATGCGCCCGGACGTAATCCTGCAATTCGGTGAGCTGCGAATCTTTTTTGCGCTGATTGGTGCATTTACCGTGGGCATCAGTATTCTGATCTTTCTGATCAGCACCCGCTATCTGGTCAATCCCATTGAACGTCTGTCCGAGGCGACCAAGCGGATTGCTCAAGGGAACTATAATCTGCAATTGCCTACCGCAAGGCGTGATGAGATTGGTCAGCTGGCCCAGCATTTCATGACGATGAGTCGTGAATTGGAGAGGGTAGACCAGGCGCGGCAGCAATTTGTATCGAATGTATCCCATGAGATTCAATCGCCGTTGACCTCGATTCAGGGTTTTGCCCAATTGGTGGCGGACCGGGATCTGCCTGAACAGGAACGGGAGCACTATGCATCGATCATTGAGGAGGAGAGTCGTCATCTCTCTTTGCTGAGTAAACAACTGCTCCTCCTGTCCTCCCTCGAACAAGGCAACGAAGATCTGACCCAAGTGAAGTTCTCTCTGCGGGATCAATTCCGCCAAGCGGTTCAGGTGCTGCAATGGCAGTTGGAGGAAAAGGAGTTACTGCTCCGAATTTCGGTACCCGAATCCATCCAGCTGGTTGGCAATGAAGTGCTGCTCATGCAAGTGTGGATGAATCTGCTGGGCAATGCGGTGAATCATCTGCCGCTGGGAAGAAGCATCGAGATCCGTGCCGAGCAGACAGATGCACAGTGTGTGATTCAGATTCGGGATACGGGGGATGGAATCGCTGCGGAGCATCTGCCTTTCCTGTTTGACCGATTCTACCGGGTGGACCGGGCGCGGGAACGTTCTTCCGGCCGAACCGGGCTTGGACTTGCCATTGTGCAGAAAATTATCCGAATCCATGACGGTACAATCGAGGTCTCCAGTTCGCCTGAAGGCACGGTCTTTACCGTGACCCTTCCGCAGATGTAATCTGTTATTCATTTGCCGTTCATTTTCGCCTCCTATACTTGGATTATCAAGAGGGAGGTCACAGAACATGTACTTGGCTATTCGGGAAATGAGGTTTGCCAAAGGGCGTTATGCTCTAATTGCAACAATCATGGTGCTGGTTTCATTTCTGGTACTGTTTGTCACAGGACTTGCACAGGGGCTGGCGTATGATAACGCGGCTTCGATCAAAAATATGGCAGCAACCCACTTTGTACTGGAGCAGGATTCGAATCATCGTTTTACCCGGTCACAAGTGGATCAGGATCAGCTTCATCAGGCACGCTCCGTGGTGGGGCAAGAGAATGCTGAGCCGCTCGGTGTGAAAATGACAACCGTTAGTCCAACAGGCGACACGAAGAAGATCGATGTCACGCTGTTCATGGTCAATCCGGAAGGCTGGCTTGCTCCTAGTGTCACCGAAGGGTCTGCGATCACGGAGCAGACGAACGGGCAGGTTGTGGTGGACCATAAGCTGTCTGAATCTGGCGTCACGATTGGCACCGTACTGGTCGATCAAGCTTCAGGAACGGAGTGGACCGTCGGTGGATTTGTGCAAAATGAGTCCTTCAGTCACTCCCCGGTGGTGTTCCTGAATGAACAAGAATGGCTCGCGCTTCAAGAAGGTTCACGAACTTCACAAGGTACGGCAGACGCGAGTGCTTCTGTATACAATGCCATTGCCATTAAGGATGCGGGCGAAGAGGTAGACAGCCTGAGTGCTGCCTTGCCGAATACGGAAGTGATTACAAAGTCCGATGCTGTATCGGCCATTCCTGGATATAAAGAAGAGCAGGGATCGTTGCTCATGATGATCGCTTTTCTGTATGTCATTTCGGCGTTTGTGCTTGCGGTATTCTTCTACGTGATCACGATTCAGAAAACGAGTCAGTTCGGGATATTGAAAGCCATTGGAACGCGGAATGTGTATCTGGCGGGCAGTGTTTCTTTACAAGTATTGATCCTGTCGGTCGGTAGTCTGGTAATTAGTGTTCTGCTGGTTCAGTTGTTTGAGTCGATCTTGCCAGCTTCAATGCCGTTTCAATTAGACTTGTCTACCCTGGCACTAACCTGCGTGTTATTTGTGATGATGTCTATGGCGGGTTCGTTGTTCTCAGTGTGGAAGGTTGCCAAAATTGATGCGCTTGATGCGATTGTGAGGACAGCAGCATGAGAAACCGATTGGTATTGCAGGGAATTACACAGACCTTTGAAGATGGAGGAAGCAAACGGACGATTCTGGATAAGCTGGATCTTGAGGTTGCCGAAGGGGAACTTGTGGCTGTGATGGGGCCTTCCGGCTCGGGTAAAAGTACATTCTTATCCATTGCTGGCGCACTTCTTGAACCAACGGAGGGACAGGTTCTGCTAGATGGAGCATCGATTATAGGCAAAAACAAGCAGGACCTATCCGATGTGCGCCTACAGCAGCTCGGCTTTATTTTTCAGAGTGCCAACCTCATTCCGTATCTGAAAGTGGAAGAACAACTGATGGTGGTTGCGAAGCTTGCCGGAACGGACAAGAACAAGGCGGCGAAGCGAGTGGATGAGCTGCTGGAGACGGTAGGCTTAGCCCAGCGGCGTAAAGCATATCCCGAGAAGTTGTCTGGTGGGGAACGCCAGCGGGTCGCCATTGCCAGAGCTTTGATGAATGATCCGGCTGTCCTGCTTGCGGATGAGCCAACAGCCAGCCTGGATGCAGAACGCGGCCTTGATATTGTTGGCATGATAGCAAAGCTCGTTAAAGAGCAGGGCAAAAGTGCGGTGATGGTTACACATGATGAACGGATTCTACCGCTCTGTGATCGGGTTCTCTTTTTGGAGAACGGGAAACTGGCGCATAAATAGACTGATTAGGTAAGTTGCCTGAGACGGAACTATCCTATGTGATTAAGGACGAGAAGGTCATGTATTCCCTGTGGGAAAGTGGCCTTCTTTCTTCGTTTTCATCTATAATTGGGTGAGAGGATTTAGGTGGAAGATTTTACTTTACATAGAATTTTACATAGAGAGGATCGGATAGAAGATGAAAAGTTTGAATTCGGACCAATTCCCGGCGCTGAGTACGTCGATTCATTGGGGGACTGTTGCAGCCGAGTTTAGGTTAAACGACATCGTGGATGAAACGTTGGTAAGCAATGTGAGCATCATTCCATTTGTGGGGGATCAAGTGGTTGTTTTTCAGATTGATAATGGACTATGGGAGCTACCGGGGGGAACGTTGGAACCCGAAGAGAAGTATATGGATGGACTAAAGCGAGAATTGATGGAGGAACTCGGTGCGGAGTTGCTTACGTATCAGGTATTTGGACAATTCCATTGTATGTCGAGTGCGTCTGAGCCGTATAGACCGCATATTCCGCATCCTCATTTTGTGAGACTCATTGGTTATGGAGAGGTTGAACTTGTGGGCCAACCGCTGAATCCGGTGGATGGGGAGCAGGTGATTGCCGTGGAAATTGTGGAGATGGGTGAAGCGATTAAGAGATTTGAAGAACAGAGTAGATATGACATTGCGGAGATGTATAAGCTGGCGTATATGCTGCGAGAAGAAGGCAAAGGGTGAGTAGCAAGAATTAGGTTATGTTTAAATCCTATATCCTATGGAGGTTATGATGATTAGAGATAAAATTAATGAGTTGTTGGATGCTCTACCGGACAATGAACTGAACGTTGTGTACTCGCGGATTGAGCTTGTGTACTGCAAATATATGTATAACAAAAATTTGGAGGACAAGGGGGTCCTTGTGACTGATTTGTTCGAAGAATCCGAAGAGATCAGGGATACGTGGGACAAAAGGTTTGCCGGGAACCTCAGCGAAGAGGTAAAAGAGACTATTTATTATAGCCAGTATAAGTGGCATATGTTCAGTTACAAACAGCAGGATTGCTTAACCGGAGATTCAGCACGTCAGGCCTTCAATGCCAAGCTGAAAGATGAAGTATATGTGATGTATCAAAATGGAGGCTGGTTACTTTTATACGAAAATGCGAATCGAATCATTGCAGCGGACTTTGATTCCGAACAAGATATCTATATTTTTGACAGAGAGTTCACCTGGAGCTATGTACATACCCATGAGGAAATATGTGGACCGTATTTTTATCAAGTGAAGTGAGAGGCAACAACGATTAATGAGTTTGGAGCCATATTTTCAAATAAACGAATCATCTGCCGGAGGAGCCATTTCATGCGTAAGAAGTCCATTAAAATATTCAGACGTACCATGGTTATTATCCTTTCCATCGTAATACTCGCTCTGATCTTTCCTACGTGGACCCCTGGAATCAAGGGAGAGAATAGCATTAGCACGTTAGGACAGGTTGAGATTAACGGTGCCGGTCATGAGGTCATGATTCGGGGGAGGGATCGGAATAATCCTGTCCTTCTTTTTGTGCATGGTGGTCCGGGTTGCTCCGAGATTCCGTATGTGAGGAAATACCAAGAGGAGCTGGAGAAACATTTTACTATCGTGCACTATGATCAGCGTGGAAGCGGAAAGTCATATCATTTTATGGAGGATTATTCGGATTTGACGTCAGATGTGCTTGTAGAGGATTTGCTCGCTTTAACGGATGATGTGACTACGAAGCTCGGACAAGAACAGGTTGTGTTGGTCGGTCATTCATTTGGCACATACATAGGCACCAAAGCAGCGGCCAAAGCACCGGACAAATTCATGGCTTATATAGGTATTGGGCAAGTGGCAGATACTGCTCAGAGTGAGTTGGATAGTTTGGAATATACGATTGAACAAGCTGTACAAGCTGGAAATTCAGATGATGTCGAACGATTGGAGCTTCTTCGCGGTTCAATCGAGCGAGGAGAAAAGTATACCCCAAGAGATCTGGTTCGCAAGTATGGTGGTGCGGCCAGACTGATTGACGATAACAGGGATTATACACTCGGCTTTCTCTTGGGAACCGAATATAATGCGCTGGATGTGATTCGATATTCCCTGGGAGTAAGGGCCACACAGGAGATTCTCCTGAAAGAGGAATCCGCCAGACATTTGTCTGACATCGTAAAGCAACTGGATATCCCGACTTATTTTGTGATGGGAAAATATGATTATATGACATCCGTGAGTGCGGCACGTAACTATTTTGATGAGCTGAAAGCACCTGTAAAGGAATTTGTGTTATTTGAAGAGTCAGCTCACTATCCACAGTTTGAAGAAAAAGAACGATTCGCAGCATGGTTATTCAGAATATATGAATCTGGACATAGGTGATGAGTTCAAATCTGGTCGGTGTTTGCTTGCCGAGAGGGCCGGTTTGTCGTCTCTGGCGACTTTTTGCTATAGTTGTATCTGTCACAGCGCAAGCGGAGGTTGATCATTAATAACTTCGAATGAGGAGGGCTTTCTTTTGCAGGAGCTTTTTAAGGAGATCATAAAAAGACGTTAAACCCTTTATTACCAAACACGACTTTTCCAAAAAGGATCTGAATTTCTACAAAGCGGATGAAAGTTTCATTACCAAGTTCAACATTCAAAAAGCGAAATGGAACACCAGGAGTCATGTCATGTTTTATATCAATTGCAGTATTCATTCTACGGAGTTGGCGGAATTGAAGTCTGGGCAGCCCGGGGCGAATATCGTGGAGAACCAAGCTCATTTTACCTGCCGGATCAGAGAAATAGCCGCATCCGCTCCGGACCGATATTCCCTAACGCCTGATATCGACCCGGACCCGTTCTCGAAAGAGCTGTTGTCGCATTTGGAAGAAGCCATGACATTCCTGCACACCATAACAGGCGCCAGAGATATAGTGGAGTATTATATGGCCAAGACAGCGCTATATTTAAGCGAAAAAACCTTCCATTTTCTGCTGCAAGCTGGCGATACGGAAGCGGCTGAGCATTATTTGCAGCAGCTGCAATCCAAATACGGAGCCGAAACGCGCTGGGCGATATTCGAAAAGAAATATGCAGCTATTTTTGCCGAGTACGGAATGTAAGCCTGGCCCAGAAGAATACCCTAATGTAATCTTGTTTGATCAGCATTTTTATGGAGTTTTGCACCCCTTGTCTGATCTCCAGGTCGGCACTTATGTGAGTTAACAACATATAACGAAAGGTAAATTACGTTATGAGCGATATGCAATATCATTTGAATTTTGAGAAGTTGTGCCATGAACTACAGCTTGGTGAGTTGATCGGTACACCTAAAGCGGTCTCAGGCGGGCTTCTACATCGAATGTATGCGATTGAAACCACACAAGCCAAATATGCTGTGAAAGCATTAAATCCTCAAATTATGGCTAGACCTGCAGCTATGCAGAATTATATTCAATCCGAACAAATAGCAAACGTGGCAGCGAATGTTATCCATGCTCAACCTGCCAAAATCATAAACCATTCTTCGATGCAAATCTTAGATGATCAATGTTATCTGATATTTGACTGGATTGATGGGATCACATTGAAGCCTGATGGAGTTACCGAAATCTATTGTGGGCAAATGGGAACGATGCTTACAGATATCCATAACACCGATTTTTCACAGCTTTATCTTTCAACCCCTTCATTGGATCATTCGAAAGAAATAAATTGGACTTATTATCTAAACGAAGGACAGAAAGAAGATGCTGAGTGGACGATCCTATTCGGTAATAATCTTCACAAGCTCTATGAGTGGAGCGCTCAGGCGAAAAAAGCATCTACTATCCTGGCTTCGGATATGGTGATAAGTCATAGAGATTTGGAGCCGAAGAACGTCATGTGGCAGCAGAACATCCCTATTATCATTGATTGGGAATCGGCGGGTTATATCAACCCGATGCATGATCTGGTGGAAACAGCTGTATACTGGTCCGTAGATCGTACCGGAAACGTGAACAAAGGAAAGTTCCTGGCTTTTATACGCGGATACCGGGCTCAAGTGGGGAATTTGACTGCCCATTGGAGAGTGGTTCTCGAAAATGGTTTTGCTGGAAAGTTGGACTGGCTCGAATATAATCTGAAACGCTCGTTGTGGATTGAATGTACAGATCATGAAGAACAGCAAATGGGAACATCACAAGTGATATCGACGATAGAGGCTTTAAAACAATCCGAGAATATGATCTCAGAGCTGGAGAGCTGGCTGTATAGCTAAAAATGAGAAACTCGTTATTCGATGAACCAGAAAGGTGTGATCTGCATGACAAACGCCAAAGGAACATTAAGAACATGCGAATACGGACATTCCTATTACAAAAAAAGTGACTGCCCAACCTGTCCAACGTGCGAGGCTGAACGTAAACCAGAAGAGGGATTTCTAGCTTTGGTGTCTGCACCCGCCAGACGAGCCTTGGAAAATGAAAAGATTACAACAGTGCTAAAACTCTCGCAGTATAGTGAAAAAGAGATCCTGAAGCTGCACGGAATTGGGCCTTCTGCGATGCCAAAACTTCGACAAGCACTCGAAGAAGAGGGATTGTCGTTTAACAATTGACCCTCTTCACTCACATCTCCCTTAATCCAAACCGGAAGCTAACTCCTCCATCGTCACCTGATACAACAGGTTTCCCTCACTGAGGAGCAGTCGGTCTTGACGGAAATCCTGACGTGCCTGCTTGAAGGGTTTATTCTGTTTATTCACCAATTCAACTTTCTGCCCCTTGGTCAGACTTCCGAGCTTCTCCATTTTCTTAAAAACAAACGCCCCGTGTTTACCATACCCGGCATCAAACAAAAAGTGATACCCATCCGTACAAAATCCGGAGGAGCCGGACAGGTTAGGATTCACAAATGTTACCCTGCTCCTCATTCACCACATTGAGTGCGTAACAATCGGCAATATCGGCTGCATGGTCTTCGTACAGTTTGTTACCATGCTCATCCCAGGCCACCAGACCTTGTGAGCCAATTGGATTGCTCCATCCATTGTTCCCAAATACGCCTTCGTCGAAGTAACTGGTCCAGATTGTTCCGTTCTTTGTTACCTGCACGCTCTGAATACCGTCTCCCAGCAGAAACTCGCGGATCGTGTTTCCGTCCATATCACACACTTTAGCGTTCAGATCATACTGGTCATTATGACTTAACCCATAAAGGGATCAGTTATTTACCCAAAAGTGTGGCGTATATTGCAAGATGTTTTTACGCTTTCTTCAACGCAACTGGAAGCATAAGTTTGTCTTGAGTCCCCCATAGAACTCAGAATGATACTCAAGTAGACAGCCGGCTAAATAGTCGGCTGTCTTTCAGTTAAGCTAACGGGCAGGATAGTGCAACAAAGCATACAAACAAGCTATAAAAAAACTACTTATGGATGAATATGTCCATAAGTAGGAGAAGGGAATTATTTATAACAGATCAAATAATTCATATTAGCTATATTAACTTAGTTATATAGTAAGGTATGACTGTTTGATAATCTGAAGTATCATTCCAGACAGTTATGACCCATTCTCTACTAGTTCTAGGATAAGATTCTGTTGCGAACACTTCTTTGGTTTTTGGATCACCAGGTCTAATCGACCATCCACCAGAGACTACCCTTCTATTCATTGGAGCTAACATACTGAGTTCTCTGCTACCTCCTGGTGGGATCACTACTCTAGTAAATACAAAACGGTCAAAGCCATTCCCAAGGTTTTCAGAAATACGTGCTTTTGTTGCACTTAATCTAATGATACTTTTTTGTTTTACAATTGTCTTTCTTGTAATCTTCTTTTTGATTGCCATGATAAAACCTCCTCAAGTTTCATATTTGTTACAGTATTTAATAGATGTAAACTAAAGGGATTTTGCTTGTGTGTGTATCTAGTGAATTTGAATAAAATAGGGGAGTCGTGGGCATAGTCAAGAGATACATTTCTGAAAGCAATGTAATTGGCAGAGCCATATCGAGCATTCTTCTTCTCCATTTCAACTATGGCACCCGTCAAGAATGTGATAGAATAATAGTGATATCTTTTTCATACGAATTTCTAATGAAGCTAACGGAAAACGTTAGTTCAAAAAGCATGGGGCAGACTGCAGGTTGGCAGGCTGCTCTTTTTTCATTTAGCTAACGGGCAACAGGTAAGTAAGCTTATGAGGAACCAAGTCCAGCTAGGATTTGACGTATTGGAAGCATAAGTTTGCCATGAGTATTTGGAAGCATAAATGTGTATTTTGGCAAACTTATGGGTTAAGTCACAGTGTCATTCCCATAATAAGCGCACCGCGCACCGACCAGCAGCAGGTGATCATGCAACGGCTGCACGTAATGATAATTGAACGTTTGTCCCCAAATGACCACTTCCTCAATGTATTGCTCCGCCCCACTGTGTGGAAATGATCTGAAAGCCTTCGATGTTTGCCGAAATGTCGGCAAAGGGCAATAGTTTTACTTTGGGATTAGACATGGTTGTATCCTCCTCATCGTAGAATGCAGAGTCAACATCTGCATCTGTATATGTGAAGTATGAGGTACACATACTCGTCTGAACATGGCAGAAGTATGGCGAAGATCTTCTTTTGCCCCTGACAGCGTGTGAATGGGACGGATCGAATTGGATTGGATATCTCTATAACCGCACTTATAGTACAATAAGGAAGCTGTGTGAAATTCTATATCCAAAAGGAGGGGAAACAGGTAGCTATAAGGCGAATGCAGATCATACATACAATGTACGTAAAGTAATAGAAGAAGATCCGTAAATCGTGATATGAAGAGGGAAGAACTCATCCCAGAGAGACAAAACAGATAAGGAAGTGTTATAAGGTGGAACCACATATTCAAGAGCAAAAGACAGACTATCGTCCACTAGGCGTGTCGGGATTGGGAGGTTGGCTGATACTAATTCAGATCGGACTGTTTGCTACTATACTATTGCTTTCAATCCAGTTGTTTTCAATTTCAATACCATCACTCAAAACAGAAACATGGCAGCTTTTAACATAAGACCAATCGCATTACTACCATCCATTATGGGGTCCGGCTATCATTTTTGAATTGGTATACAACGCATTGTTTCTAATCTTTAGTGTGTATGCGGTCGTAGCTTTTTATAGAAAAAAATCCATATTTCCTCGCCTGATGATTATATTTTATAGTGTGAGTCTAGCTATGGGCATTGTTGATTATCTGTTACTGCTTCAGATTCCGTTGGCGCAGGAACTAGAGGATGGAAGCTTAATGAGAGATATTGTGAGGTCAGTACTCGCTTGCGCAATCTGGATTCCTTATTTTATCAAATCAGAACGAGTTCGTAATACGTTTATCAGATAAAAGCATAAGCCCCGGCCTAAGATGGAAGATCTAAAGCCGGGGTTTATTATAAATCTGGTCATAAAAAAGGAGGAGATAACTTGAAGATTTTTTTAGTGAGACATGGGATGGATGAGGAAGGCTACAGAGGTGGCTGGAGTCAGCGAGGTCTTATTGAGCAAGGCATTATTCAATCGGAGAGACTCGGAGATTACCTGTACCATCATTTAGAGCAATTTAACATAAACACAGTGATTAGCAGTGATCTTCCGCGTGCAGTTCAGACTGCAAAAGAGCTTGAAAAAAGACTGAATATAAAAGGAGATTATCTGAAAGATTGGAGAGAAATGAACAACGGAGATTTGGCTGGGATGCCAAACAAGGAAGCTGAAGTGAAATATGCAGGAGTTTATTTTAACACCCTTGGAATGGATACCCCGTTTCCAGGAGGAGAAAGTCCTCGAAGTTTTTATAACAGAATATGTAAATACCACAAATTAAAACCTCTTCCGCGTAAATAGCACGCACTTCAAAATCATCCACATATTTAGATTCGCAATCCAATACACGACAGGTGCGGGAAAAACATGAAGTTGTTCCGGCTTAACTTTAAGCTGGGTACACTCATACCAATTTTCAATAGTCACGGGCTTTAATACTAATTCCATACAAAAATTCCTCCCAAATTTTACTTCGCAGAGGAATTCATCCTCTACGATGACTTCGTAATCTTCCTTAGCACCATAGCAACGTGGATATTCTTCATACCACATCACTCCTCTCGAAATAAAAAATTCTAATATAGGTAGGTTATTCGCTCTCTTGTTTAATATAGCCTTCTTTTGTCATAGAAGTTAGGATTTTATCAATCCGTGACCTGGTGGTTTCATACATAAAACAATTGCGTTACAATGGTACGAAATGGAAGACTGAGGAGGAAGCTAATATGAGTGAAAAACCAAGTGATTTGCTGCGCGGATTGAAATCCTTGTCTGGACCTTTTCCCACTTGGGATACCGAGCGGTTGCCGGATCGTCCGGGGGAGCTTTTTCTGGATTGGTTGAGACTGGCGATTGATGCTGATGTGAAGGAACCCCATGCGATGACGATCTCGACGGTGGATGCGAATGGTTTTCCAGATGCCCGTGTATTAATTTTGAAAGACGTCGTTGACGAGGCTTTTTATTTTGCCTCTGGCTCGGAGAGTCGAAAAGGTCAGCAACTGGAGGATAATCCGCATGTGGCCCTAACCTTTTACTGGCCTGTGTTAGGCAGGCAAATTCGTATAAGGGGAACTGCCGAGGATCTGGGTGCGGAAGCGGGAGCAGCGGATTTCAGGAAAAGGGCAGCAGGGGCCCGTGCAGTGGCGATGATGGGACGACAGAGTCAGGAGTTGAGGAGCGAGGAAGAATTGGAACATGCGATTGCTACTCAGAAGGAACGGATCAGTCGTGATCCAGATGCTGTTACTCCAAATTGGAGGCTGTACGCCGTAAATGCAAAGGAAGTTGAGTTTTGGCAGGGAGACCCGGAGCGGAAGCATATGCGAATCCAATATGTAATGCAAGAGGGGACATGGAGCCACCGCAGACTATGGCCGTGATTATATAAATGGGAGGCATACATATGAAAACTATTGAGAGTTATTTTGAACCATTTCCAGTATTGGAAACAGAACGCACCCTCCTTAGGCCGATTACCTATGCTGATCTGGAGGATATGTACCGTTATTGCGCGGTTCCTGCGGTATCGGAGTACACAACTTGGGATGCACATCAGAGCAAGGAGGATACTAAAGCCTTTATTGATGTTCTCATGAGTCAATATGAGAACAATAAGCTTGGACCATGGGGAATCGAGGATAAACAAACGAACAAGCTGATTGGCAGCTGCAATTATTTGGGGTGCGACAGCAATAGTATGAAGGTGGAATTGGGTTATGTATTATCTAATGAGTACTGGGGCCAAGGCATCACCACCGAAGCGGTTAGACGGATCATTCAATTTGGGTTTGAAGACATCGGGTTGGAACGAATTCAGGCCAAATGCATGGTGAACAACATAGGCTCGGCCAAGGTTATGGAAAAGGCAGGCATGAAATTTGAAGGTGTTTTGCGGAATTTTATGAGGGTGAAAAATGAACTCCAAGATCTGAAAATGTATGCCATTTTAAAAGAAGATTTTCAATCATTATAACTTGATGAGTGTGTTTGAAAGGAATGTTAATGTTGATCAAAAAAGTCCTATTCGTTGTTCTATTCATGACTCTTTTTTTAAGTAACTCGGAAGTATCAAACAACCTGATTAACGCTTCAAATGAATCTCCTGCATCTATGATATTTACAGAGGATGAATTTCAATTTCAAATTAAATCCAAGGACATTGCCATTAAGTTGGGAAATACACGTGAAGAGGTTGAGCAGCAACTTGGATATCCCGTGGATTATTTTTACTATATGAATGTCTACCATTACAAAGATATGAGAATTCATTACAAAGAGGGCATCGTGGATGGGATCATGATTGATGATTCGGCAATGTTCAGAACATATAAAACGCCCAGAGGGATAGGCTTTGGCAGTACAATCCAAGAAGTAATCGGTCAATACGGAAAGAAAGGTTTTATGGATTCTAAGAAAGGAAAAGTGAGAAGCATTACGTATTTCATGGAGAAAAATAAACAAGGCCAATACAATGTATTATCGTCATTTGATCACGCAGCACTCGAAGGTGGCTATGAAAATATGAAGGGCTTGTCCATGGCGTTCGATCAGAAGGGACGTGTGTCATTCTTGATGATGGCAACCCATGAATATGCCTATAATCCTGAATTTAGAAGGACTGAAACTCAATGAAAGTGACAAGGCCACAGATTGTATATTAGGAAACCAAACGATACATTAAGTTTTATATACGACCAAGGCTTATATTCTCCATATTAGCGTACATAATGTCATATCGGAAACCTGGCTCCATCCGCTATAATCTCCAAGTTGTGAAACTTAGGATGAACGAAGGAACCAGGGGGTACGTCGAATTGACTGCAAAAAACAGATATAAATCACTTGAACTTGAAACACCTGGCGTGTATGAGCTAGAAGGGCTGGAGGTTGGAGTAACCTCCAATTGCAATTACAAATGTGACTATTGCTGCGCCTACAATCGGGACGATGGACAATGCATTGGTGGTCAGGAGGTGATCCGAATCATCAGTGAACTTCCGCGGCTTAAACGGGTACGTTTGTCCGGGGGAGAGGTGACGCTGAAATATGAGGATTGTCTGGAGATTGTAACGTACTGTACGGCACAGGGCATCGACACGCAATTAAACACGAATGCCAGCCTGCTGACAGAAGAACGAATTCATGCCTTGCGCGATGCAGGGTTGTCCAACATTCATATTTCGTTTAACTACACAGATGCAGAAACATACGCTGCCTATTACCGTGTGCATCCTCGCATGTATGAGAGATTGGAGCACAATATTCGTCTGTGTACAAAAGCCGGTCTGGAGACGGTATTGGAAACGTTACTGTTTGAAGGTAATCAAGAAAATATGCTGGCTATTAGCGATAAAGTCTATGATCTGGGTGTTCGAATCCATGAGATTCAGAACAGCATCAAGATGCCACATACCGATTGGAGCCAGATTGCTTCCCAAGAATCTCTCATTCGATCCGTAACGGAGCTGATTGAACATAAGAAGCCAGATACGACGCTATATTTTACCTGTATGGATCGTTTCGCCGAACAACTTGGTTTACGTGAGCAACCCGGAGTCTATTTCTCCAATTGTGTGGATGGGACGAAGCAACTGCATCTGCATGGCAATGGAGATATTCTCATCTGTGAGTTATGTCATCCGGTTGTGATTGGCAATATTTATCAAGGCACGTCCCTGAAGGATATCTATGTCAAGCAGCCGCAAGCGTTAACGGATTTTCTGGAAAAGCGGCCTTGTCCAGCGTACGATGCTCTTTTTGCAGGTGAACCATCCCGCTAATTGCAGCAAGCTGTTGAAGAAGGTGCCCATCTTCCTGTTTCAGCTATTGGGTGCAGCGCAGATTTGTCTATTAACAGAGAAGAGTGAGCATACCGCTTGCTCTCTTTTTTTCATCCAAAACCGTTTCATGTTTACCCTGTTATAGGGTACGATGGAAGGGGAACTTTTGGTGTGAATTCGCAAAAAAATCATTCATCCGTGGTTGAATAAACAGGACTGAAACCAGCAGGGGTCTAACATTATAAGGAAGGGGAGTGTGTCTATGTACCTTCGGAGTGTGGAGTTATTGTCTGCTAAAATCGAACAACCGGATCAATATCCGTTTCACATACCGGCCATACAGTCATTGGAGCGAATGGAGTTCACGAATAATATAACTTTTTTTGTTGGCGAAAATGGATCGGGAAAATCCACGCTGCTGGAAGGCATCGCGCATCAATGTGGATTCAACACAGCCGGGGGCGGGAGAAATAACTACTTTGAGGTTGATGCAGCAGAATCAGCATTAGGAGATTATTTACGTCTATCCTGGTTGCCCAAAGTCTCCAATGGCTTCTTCATGCGCTCCGAATCGTTCTATCAATTTGCTTCGCATGTTGATGAGGTAGGGGCACTCGATTATTATGGCGGGCGTTCGTTGCATGAACAATCCCACGGGGAGTCTTTTCTCAATCTGTTTGTGAACCGATTCAATTCCAAAGGCATCTACCTGCTCGATGAGCCCGAAGCCGCTTTATCTCCAGCCCGTCAACTCTCGCTGTTACGTATTCTTCACGATCTGTCAGACACTTCCCAATTTATTATCGCGACGCATTCGCCGATTCTGCTGGGTTATCCGGGGGCATGTATTCTGAGTTTTGACGATGGCGAAATTCAGAAAGTGGCCTATGAGGAGACGGACCATTACCAGATTACCCGCAGTTTTCTGGAAAACCGCGACCGAATGCTGAACGAGTTGTTCAAGGACTAAAATTATGGAGCGACCACCGTTGTAAAGGAGGAAATGATTTGAAACATCGAATACATATCCTTGGCGCATCGGGCTCAGGAGCTTCAACTCTGGGTCAGGCACTGTCAACAAAGCTTCCGCAAGTCAACCTGGATGGGGATGATTATTATTGGCATGAGAAGTTTACCTCACCCAGGGAACCAATGGACAGATTCAAGCTGTTATCAGAAGATATGGATCAATACCAGCAGTGGATTCTCTCAGGAGCGGTTTGTGGTTGGGGGGATCGTTTGAAGCCCCGTTTTGATTTGGTCATTTTCCTGCATGTACCCAATGAGATCAGGCTTGAGCGATTGAGGCAAAGGGAAGTCATGCGGTATGGTGATGCGGTTTTGCCGGGTGGAAGCATGTATGAAGAATCCAGGGCATTCCTGGCGTGGGCCTCGCAATATGAGGATGGGGGAATGGACATACGTAGCAAAGCGCTGCATGAACAATGGATGAAGGATCTGACCTGCCCGATTTTGAAAATAGAGGGGAGTCATTCGGTTCAGGCGCGAGTGGATATCGTGCTGCAATATTTAAACGAGAATACAGATGGATCAGTAGAAGATAAACTTCAATTAAATGCAGAGGAGAGATTAGATGAAAATAGGTATGCTGATTGTTGATATGCAAGAGAGTATTGTACGGGCTAAGTTGGATCAGAAAGCAATAGATCGCGCTTGTGAATATATCAATCATGTCGCAGACGTGCTTCGTTCGAATGACCATGTGGTGGTTCATGTGCAAGACGTGGAAGGTATGGAGGACGCAACTTCTGATGAATATCGTATTATTCCCGAGGTTGATGTGGATGAGAAGGATCTCACGGTTACCAAGAAGAGTTCCAATGCATTCTGGCAGACTGATCTGGAGCAGGTGTTGAAGAGTCGTGGTATTGAACTGGTGATCATCGCCGGTTTTGCCGCAGAGGAATGTGTGTTATTTACCTATCATGGTGCGATGGAGCGAGGATTTAGACCTGTTATGTTGCAAAATGGAATTCTTAGCACACATCACGAAGCGGTGATGTCCACGTACAGGGACCGCAATGTGATCTCATATCCTGTGGTTGATTATCTAATCCATTAAGTGTCGGTTAAATCTATAACATAACTCATTTAGTGGTCTACTTCCAAATGGAGGTATGGTCATGAATGTACTTCATATTGCTTTGGTCATATTGTTCTCTTTTGCAGGTTTGGTACTTGTTATTCAGGGGTTGAAGAAAAAATCGCCACTTATGCTGTTCTTCGGTGTGATATTGATCTTGGCTCCCATACTTATATTCATGGGTTGGATCACTTGGGTACCTTTTGTTAACCCCGTTGCACTTGCCATTGCATACCTTGGGCAGAAAAAGAAAACGACTAACACGGCTTAACCTGACTCTGCAAAGAGTCTATTTTTTTGCTGCGACTTTTTACCAGGAAAAGCATATTGCATCATTCGATTCAAATCGCTTCTTCTGGATGGATACCAAATTCTCAAGACAGTATATTTCTCGTTTTAAACCAAACATTGCCTATATCTGCCGCGGTTGAAACGTTATATTGAGAGCAATACACGCAAGCGCGCTGTGAACACCGACAAGGTCGATGTAAATCACATGATAAGGGAGATGTGTAACGAAGATGAATATACAAATTACGAGCATTTTAGCAGAACAGAAGGAATTGTTTTTGAATCTGTACAATTTGTATTTATATGATCTGTCCGAATTCTCGGGCGAGGATTTGCTTGAAGAGGGGAAGTATGATCCGACCAATACATATCTCTATCTGGAACGTGGGGAATTACATCCATTTTTTATTCAATATGAAGACAAGGTTATTGGATTTGTACTGATCTGCTCGCCTCCATATGTGCCGGAGGATGTAGATTATACGGTGCAGGAGCTGTTCCTGGTGAAAAAGTATCGCGGACAGGGGCTGGCAAAAAAAGCCATTGACTTGGTGTTTGCGCAATTTCAGGGTAAATTTAAAGTGGAACAGTTTGCTGATAATTCAGCAGCGGTTTTGTTCTGGAAAAGGTATTATGAACAACATCAGATTGAACATATCCAGTCGGAATATCGCATTGAGATTGACAATATCGCTGGCAGCCATCGGATTTTGTGTCAGACATTTGTACGTGAAATAACGGAGAGTTAGAGTTTAAAGGGAAGGAAGATCAAATTGTTTATTGTATTGGCGACGAAGATGAAGTGCACTTCAATATTTACACGATTGACTCCGATTACAGACCGAAGAAGCCTGGAACAGACTATATGGGCATACTGCATCATGATCATGTGACCAATGATTTTATCAAGAGGTACAAAGAAGAAGGTACAGAGATTCTAGTTAAAAGAAGGATCTTTTAAATGTTGGCAGTATCATAATTGAATCGACTTAACTCACTTTATATTCAATAAGGTTCTGTGCATCTCCCTGGTTTGGGAGTCTGACAGGATTTTTTTTGGATTTGCTGTAGCCAAAGGGGGGAGGATATGCAGGATTATGGTTCAAAACAACTTCGTATTTACCAATGCATGGGTTATGATAAAAAAAGGAATTCACAGAAGAAAATACATGGTCTTATTTCCTAGTATAGGGGGACTTGAAGCATGGCGCTGCATAATTTTGTTATTGAAAAATAAATCCGATATAACTGAATTTATCCATACCTCTTACTCATGGCATCGTCATGGGGTTATACATAAAAGTGGGCTCATAACAGAGGAGCATGCTAGCCTGGAAGATGAGTTCGTTTCATACATTTACGATTCTCTTCTCTGGCTTGATACGTGGAATCCATCCACCTGTGAAAGCTGTCGTGGACTGAACAATTACGGCATAACTGTTATTGAAGAAAAAGAGGCTTTGTTGAAGTTCCATCAACTCATTCGTGTATGGATTGATTTATTTACCCTTGCTCCTGACCAGATCAAACTGACAGGAGATTATGGTTTTAATGGAACTGAACCGAGGGGCTATTATGAGACACTCATATATAACAGAGTTGAATTGATAAACGAATTAAACAAGCTTGCCAATATGGCCAAACATGCTGAGATAAGTGGGAAATGCATTGTGCATTTTGGAATATGATCTTCTGAAGGTAGAGAGGAGTATGATGAATGACAAGGCGTATTGTCGTTACGGGAGAGAATGAAATATACATATCCGGACGGCAACGAGGTTGTGTTTGTGATGTTCCTATTTAACGTCACTGCCGAATTGAATGGTAAACTTGCTGTTGATCAGGCCACTCTTTTATTTGTAGATGAGCAGAATGAATCGTTACAGCTTGCTTTTAAAAGTCTGGATGAGATTAATATTTCCACAATTAACAAGGTACAAAAGCCAGTATTTGTAGATTTGAAGCAAGGAGAGTCCAAGCTACTACGTGTGTAATATGCATAAACAACGTAGCTAAACATGAAGTGGGGGATTGATTATGATAAAAAATTTAGAATTACTTAACCCCTTTATTCCTGCATTTTCTGTTCAAGGTTTGGAGTGGGTTGCGGGTGTGAATTTGTATATCAAACAAGATAAATATTATGAGAATATCATGATAGCAGACATTACATTTCTAATGGAATTCTCAAATGCTACATATGAATTGCTTTTTAGATTCACTGACATTGAAAGTTTCCATTATCGGCCTGATGGTGTTCTAGTACAGATCAGTGGGTTTAATATTAAAGATCTGAAAGACCATGGTTATCATCCGATGAAATATCTCGTTGAGGACTATGAAAACGGGGTGTTGGGATTCTATTGTGGCGAAATTGAATTGATGAGTGTGCAAGAAAGTGAGCACTTGGCTTTGTAAGCGATAAAACCATATTAAATCTTCCTAAGGATAGAGAAAGGAGTATTACTATGCCTTGGCCCATGGTTCATTTTGCAATCGCATCCGTATTATTATCACATCCAACCCCCGAGTTTATATTGGGAAGTCTCGCACCGGACTCCATCCATGTGAGAACCAATGACAGAACTGAAAAGGCAGAAACACATCTGATGCCGGTTGCAGGCCGGTTTGCAACAGACGAAGAGCTCAAGATATTTTTCGATTCCCATAAGCAGCGAGCTCATAGTGATCCTAAGTTTATGCAATATTTGAGCGGATACATTGCCCACATATATACGGATCGGGTGTGGACCTTCGATATTTATCCGGCATATGAAGTTCAACCCAACGGACGGAGTATCTATACGCAGGATGTCATGAAGCTGGAGTTTATGATTTTGCGGGATTGGTCGAGTGCTCATGAATGGATAAACAAGCTGGAAAAAGGTGAAGCTTTTGAGCTGGGTGGATTGTTGGAGCAAGAGGTGTATACGTATAGGGCGAAGAAAATGGACTTTTTAAACAACCATGGACATGATTCCTTAAGTGATTTGAGCATTTTATCTATGGATACGATAGAAACGTTCATTCATACAACGGCTTCGAAACTGAAACAACTGTTTACAGCTTGGCAGGCGTTTTATGATGAACAACATCATGGATGATGAAGATAATAGAGGAGGGGACCTATGCCAAACCAAGATGCGGCACGTTCCAACAGGGAGCATATGATTCGTCTAACGCCATACCATGAAAAGTATAACCAAGACTTGTCTAATTTTTCACTGAGTAGTGAACAAACTCAATTCACAGCTATGCCCGCCGATGTTATCGAGGAGGCCATTTATAATCCAGACAAGTATCCGGTGGTTATTTTACATGAAGAGAAGACGGTTGGTTTCTTTATATTACATAAAAATTCCGAGTATGTTGAACAAAAGGATGCTTCCCGCACGATACTGGTACGCGCATTATCCATTACGTTAGAACATCAGGGAAACGGGTACGCACTCGCAGCCATGAAGGCACTGCCTGAATGGATTAAGCAGCTCGATCCGAAGGTTAATGAAATTATTCTAGCTGTGAATGAGGGGAATGTAGCGGCACAAAAGCTGTATCTGAAAGTTGGTTTTCACGATCGCGGAGAGCGGAGGATGGGTATCCATGGTCTGCAACTTATTTTGCAATATAGCATGGTGTAGGATGGAACTATTAAACGGATTACGGGCGTAAAAGTACACATTTGGCAAAAAGGAGTTGTAACGTGGCGAACATACACAAGGGAAGATATTCAGCTGAGATCGATGGGGAGTTTGTTGTGTTTATTATTGGTATGCGAATTAACCGCCTGTGGGCGATACATAAGTGGTTACCCATCTTTAAATCCATGGGCCCGATGATTAAATAACTGTACATGAACCCAGATACCGGGTTTCTGGGGACGGAATATTTTGTGAGCTGGAGTGGGGTGACCCTATTGCAATATTGGAGATCTTATGATGATTTGGAGAAATACGCACGCGGAGGCCTGCACTTGGAGGCTTGGAAACGATTTAACCAATCCGTTGGATCGGATGGAAGCGTGGGAATCTATCATGAAACCTACAAAGCTCAGTCCGGTTCGTATGAGACCATATATGCGAATATGCCCAAGTTTGGATTGGCTAAAGTGTCTAACCATGTTCCTGTGACAGGCAGGAAGGAAACGTCCAGACGTAGAATGGGTGGAGAGAATGATCCCGCAGTAGAAACACCAAAGAATCCTTAGGGTAAAACTCAAGAGAATTTCGAATGTACAACCATCGCAAACAGAGAGGAGCATGTTATTGAAGGTTACCATCAAACCAGAAGATTTGAGTTCAGAGCAGCTTAGCTGGCTTTGTGTTCAACCGTTGCTGATTTCCGTTCGTGGGAAAGATGTTGCAGCAAAAGTAGAGGTGTATCGGCAATTGCACGAAGGACAACAAGCGATATTTTTGTTCTATTCCTACCATAACCATACGAAAAGCCTGGCGGAGTTTTACTGGTTTTCGGCGTACAACATCATTGAGATGAAGAGCTGGAATGGGATAAAGAACGGAATGCGCTACTTCAATCAAAATGAAATGGTGACTCTGCTGGACGACATCGAGCGTTTGATTACAGATACAAGTAAAGTTGGAGACACGTGGCGTGAGGTGCTGCCCACGGATTTAGATAAGGACCCAACCCTGCTTCAAAGAACGGAAGAATTATATTTGAAGTATCAGGCCTCGGCTCAGGATGCTATATTACACATGAATGAGATGATTCGGCAAAATCAGGCGTTGTATCTGGAGACCGGATCGGTGACCTGAATTCATATGACATTCTGAAAGAGATACAAGGAGGACTACTCGTGAGTGAGTAGTTCTTTTTATCATGTCTTTGCGCTGAAAAACAGTGCTCATGCAACAAACCTGCTATTTTATATCAAACTCAATATGATCCAAATGATTGCTCCCTGGTTCCCCGGAATATGGTTGTTATCCATCGTGGTGCACATTATCGCTTTTTATTTATATGTTAGAATAGATAGCAGGGAAAAAGCGGAGGAGCTAACAATATTCTGAAGTAGGCTGCTAGCATCTTCATCGTTCTCGTTCTTGCTTTAACCAATCCGAGTAGAACCGATTTCGTCGCATGGTTGGCAAGCGAGCATCATATTCATGCCTCGTATGATGTGAATGGAGGAACAACGTATACACAGACAGTAGATGGACAGGAAAAAAGCCTTATTTTCAGAAGCGAACATCTTCAGCATTGGGGGATCTATACAACGTATGATCAACTTTTTACGGATGCCGAAGGCAAAGAAATCAAAATCAAAGCGGTTGGCATATTGAAAATGTTTATGAATAGGTAGTGGATTACTTACTGTTCTTGTTATGGAAATTGGATAAAATGTTTTACCTACACACCACGCCCTTTGTGTGATGTAAATCATGCGAAGGAGCGTGTTTTTTGGGGTTTGGAGAGAACCCAATGGAAGGGAGTTAGCTTACTTGGTTTATTCGCAAATTCCACATTATGGGTTATGATGTACCTATAGAGAAAATTTAACATACATAGGAAATCTCTGTTTTTTGATAGATTGCATATTTTTCAAGCTTAAACTTAAAGGTTTTCAATATAAATCATTGAGGTGACTACGATGATCAAATCCCAAACGTTACAAACGAGAAGGTTAATTGCAGATGATTTAGAAAGATTAGGTGTGGAAAAGGGAATGACATTAATTGTTCACTCCTCTCTTAAATCTTTAGGGAATGTGGTTGGCGGAGCAGTTGCAGTTTTTGGCATTGGAAGAAGCAGTGGGTATTCATGGAAATATTGTTATGCCTACTCAAACTGAACATTTGTGTGAACCAACACAAAACAATGATAGTTTGACTCTGGAGGAAATCAAAGTAATTCGAGAGAATATGCCCATATATTATCCTGATTTGACGCCAACTTCTTATATGGGGATCATTCCTGAAACATTTCGCAAACAAAATGGAGTGTTACGCAGCTCTCATCCTCATGTTTCATTTGCTGCTTGGGGGAAAGATGCTAAGAAAATTATTGAAAATCATAATCTGAATTATGCACTAAGCGAGACATCTCCATTGGGAAGAATTTCTGAATTGGAGGGGTTTATTTTATTACTTGGAGCACCGACGAATTCGAACACTTCTTTACATCTGGCTGAGTATAAGCAAAAGAATTCCTTCATTAAGCCCAAAGTATGGGATGTCAAAATGTGTATTAATGGAGAAGAAAAGTGGATTACTTATGATGATATTAATAATGAATCGGATGATTTTGATATTATTTTTGATGATTTCAAGTCCAAAACTAACTTGGTAAAAGAGGGTTTAGTAGGGCAAGGGCTGAGTTATTTACTACCTCAGAGAGAAATGATTGATTTTGCATTAGACTGGATGAACCAAAATAGAAGATAGCTTAGTAATAGGGAGGAACAAGATGAAAGCCATTTTTCTTGATTTCTATGGGACAGTTGTTCATGAAGATGATGATATTCTTCCAGTGATTTATAAAAAGGTTCAAGCTTCTGCGCAGGTTGAATGTACAACGGATGAGATTGGCGCATATTGGTGGAAGGCATTCTCAACGTTATTTTATGCAAGCCATGGCAGCCAGTTTACCACGCAAAGAATGCTGAATGTGCAGTCTCTGGCAGAAACACTTCGTCATTTCGAATCGAATCTACGGGCGGATTCACTTAATCAGGAGCAGTTGGCTCATTGGCGTAACCCGAATATATTTGTTGATTCAACTCCCTTTTTGCAAGCGCTTCAGATCCCTATATATATTCTGTCCAATATCGATACCGATGACGTGAGAGCTGCAATGAAGGCGCATGACATTGAAGTGACTGGTGTGATTACCAGCGAGGATGTTCGATCCTATAAGCCACGATCAGAGATGTTTGATGAAGCGATCAGCAGGTATGATTTGTACCGAACTGAAGTAATCCATATTGGGGATTCTCTGGTCAGTGATGTGCAGGGAGCACAAAATGCGGGAATTCAGGCGGTCTGGTTAAATCGGAAAGGCAAATCCAAACCGAAGCAGATTACACCGGATTATGAGTGTAAAGACCTTACCGAAGTTCTGCATATGTTGGAGGGTTCGGTATGAAAAAGTTAATCGTGTGTTCATTATTATTTCTATTCCTCATTGCCTGTCAGGATAAAACAACGAATGAAGCTGTGCAGAAACCAGCTATTCCAGTGACGGAAAGTCATACTGAGGAAGCAGTCAAGCAGAAGGACGATGAAGCAGCAGCACCCAAAGAGGACAAAGGCATTCCACCTGTTTATCTCGATGAAACGAAATATACAGGTGATGAACTGGAAATCATCAAACTGATGAACGCTCGCATGCGTTATTTATGGGAAGGGGATGAGAAAAGCTATATGAGCCTTTTTGATCCGCAATCGCCCGTCTCAGGCATGTTAGGTTATAAAATTCGCCAGGTTACCTCTATGAGTGAGATCACGATTCGAGAGCAAAAGAAGCTCTATGAGGCAGTTGTGAGGGTTACTGAATTAAGAGAGGATGAGGAAGAGGTCTGGAAAAGTATGGTGTTTTGGAAAAAGAAAGCGGATGGCGATGCTGCGCAATGGATTTTTGCAGACATCGATTAACAACAACTTGATTATTATGAAGTTAAGGGTGATGAATTCATGACACGATCATTAATACTTATTGAGGGGTTACCGGGTTCAGGAAAGTCGACGATTGCCAAGATGGTATCGGAGATTCTGATTCAGAAAGGTAAAGGTCTTTATTGGATACTCATGAGGCATACAAGGAGTTATTGGAAAGCACAGCCACAGCCTATCTGGATGGGTTTCTGATTCCCTATCGTAAGATGAAAGAGGAACTGGGAACGGATTTTCCCGACTATATCGTACAAGAGATATTCAACAAAGATATTTATGAACTGCCTTTTGAACAAAATGTGAAGCTGATTACCGCAAAATGGCAGAGCTTTACGGAAAACGTGATAAGCGCGGATGAGGATTTCATCACCGTATTCGAATGTTGTTTTATCCAGAATCCACTGACCGTGGGTTTGGTGAGATACAATCAATCCAATGAAGCAAATGTGCAATATGTGCTGGAATTGGAACGCATCGTTCAATCACTGAATCCACTATTAATCTACCTTCATCAGCTGGATCTTGCCCATACCTTTGATAAGGCAATCCAGGAAAGACCCAAGGAATGGTCGGATGGATTCATTCATTATTATACAAATCAAGGCTTCGGACTAGCAAAAGGATATCATGGAGTCGATGGCACGGTGAAGGTTTTGCAAGAAAGAAAACGCATGGAGACGGAGATTTATCAGTTATTGAACATGGACAAGTACTGGTTGGATAATTCAGATTATAACCGTACTGCTTGTCAGAAGGAACTGGAGAAGATTTTGAAAGGGTAAGGGGGAGACTCATTTGATCCATTCAAATAACAATAACATAACGTATGAAAAAGATAACAACAAATTCAATTTCCGTGTCGCTGGTATCGTCATACATCAGGGAAGAGTGCTCTTGCACACAACAGAACATGATGATTTCTGGAACCTGCCTGGAGGGCGGGTAGAATTCAATGAGACGACAGGATCGGCAATTGTGCGAGAGATGTTTGAGGAGTTGGGAGTTCATGTACAATCGCAGAGAGTTGCCTTTGTAAGCGAAGATTTCTTTGATTATGATGGGATGATGTACCACGAGATCGGATTTTATTATGTCATCACATTACCTGAAAATCATAGGCTTTATCATGAAATGGAATTCAAGGGGCTGGAGGATAACGGGAAGTTAATGTTCCGATGGTTCTCCTTTGAGGAGTTGGAGAATATGGAGATCTACCCTGTGTTTTTGAAAAAAGAACTGAGTAACCTGCATGTTATGGAGAGTATTAAACATTACGTTCAGCAATAGGAGAGGGAAGTTAATGGAGATCACCTTTATTCGTCATGGTCATGGTGAACACTTGCTTGATTATCCCCATCAATTAAATCGGGTTGCATCCCGGACTGACTGAACAGGGTGAGAAACAGGTGACTAAGCTGCAAAAGCAGATACAAGACTGTTGAAGAATGAAATCTATTCCAAACTGTATTTTGTTAGCTAGTGTCATTCTGGGACTCTCTTTTATTATTGGTTGCCTAATATTATCGAATGAAGAGAGCATGTTTGAGCCAGCACAAGCTGTAGTGCAAGATGTACCTGATTATAAACCATTAATGACACTCCAAGAAACAGCGGAGAGAGCCGAGTTGGGATTGTGGGCTCAGGATGCATCTGCAAGTTATAGAAGATATATTAATGGGCAGATGCATTAGTTCCATGGGAACGAGGACATACACAAACAAAGGGGATAAATTGAAATGGAATTTGCGGGAAAGAAGATAAGAATAACACCCGTCACAGAACAGGACCTCGACTTTATATGCAAACTTGAATGTGATGCGAGTATATGGAGTTTTGAAGAGGACGTTGAAACGGATGCTGAGAAAGTCCGGGAGAAATATCGCAGTCATTTTGCTACGACCGATGAAAAAACGTATGCCTATGATTTTATTATTCGTCGTTTGGATGATGAAGATGATTCACCGATTGGTCTTATGCAGATGTGGAGCTATGTGGATCATAGAAAGAGCTGGGAGCTCGGATTCGCCGTACTTCCAGAATATGCAGGGAAAGGATATGGAAGCGAGGCTGCTTATCTTTTGCTACAATTCGCCTTTCAGGGTTTACAAGCTCATAAGGTCGTTGGCATGTGCAATGCTCAAAATGTCCGCTCGGCTGCACTGATGCAGCATGTGGGTATGAGACGTGAAGCCGTCTTCAAGGAAGAGTTATGGTGGAACAATGAGTGGACGGATCAGTATTTTTTCTCCATCTTGGATAAGGAGTTTAAGCTAGTTTGACTGGCAAAGGGGGAACTGAGATGACTAAGCTGGTACTACTAAGTGATTTATATTTTGAAACGAATGATGAACTTGATCAGAAAATGTTGAGCTTGTTCGCGTGTGACCACCCTTCTATTGGTTATGTACCTTCCTGTTCTGACCTAGATCGAAAATATTTCGAGCATACTGTGCGTTACTATAACCAACTGGGCATTCGAGACATCGATTATTATGATCTGGACTATAAGTACGAGGAGAGCAGATTCAATACGATTTTTGAAGCCGATGCGATACATTTATCTGGAGGGAATACATTTTATTTTCTAAGTTTATTGCAGAAGAGAAATGCAATGGGATCGTTGCGTTCCTATGTGAATAAAGGCGGCATTCTGATCGGGGTTAGCGCAGGCAGTATTCTAACTACACCAACAATTGAAATTGCCGGGTATGGTGAGGATTCAGACAATAACCTTGTGGGGCTGAATGATAAGAAAGCTCTTGGGCTCGTCGATTTTGAGTTTTCACCTCATTGGGATGGCTCGGAAGAAGCTCTGGATTCCTTAAGAGAATATGCACATGCAAACACGACAAGAATCTATGCTTGCAAAGACGGTGACGGGATTGTTATTGATGGCGAAGCCGTGGAGTTATACGGCGATGTACGTCTTGTGTTTGATAAGTGAGCTATATACAAGATCATAAGTAAGAAAAGAACATAAGGATGTTGGAGATTTCTAATATTCGGCAAAAGCTGGACATGTTTCAGACGGCTGCCCAGAGAGTCTTGTCTCAAATCCAGGAGGGTATGGCCATATGATTACTGAGCTTAATAAGAATGAATTTTATAAGATAAAGCACATCACGGATTCATGCAGCAATATTGAGGTAAAGGCTGTGGCGTCTGGACTAAATCCTGGCCGAATCTATGTTGATGATGCAACGAATATCACAGCAGCTTTATTTTGGATAAAGGGGCAAGATGGGTTTCAATTGATCGGGAACGCCCAAAGTGAACCCTTTCTGAACGAATTGAAAGAGTTCATGATGGAACATATTGAACCCCAATTATCAGATTTACATATTCATGCCGTAGAGATTGGTGTGGTGGATGAAAGCTGGGAGGATGTTCTTCAACATATTCCCGCGAAAAGAGAGGTCTTTAGCGATATTCAGCATGTATTCCAATTGGATTCAGGCGCAGATTTAACTGAACATCTAAGTCATCCAGCAATTCATGAAGGGAATCCTTCTCCGGATGAAGTGGTTAGGATTCTCAGAATAGATGAGGTATTGCTGAAAGCTGAGAAGTTCAACAATCTATCTTTTCTGAAGGATAAAATCTCTAGCTTCTGGAACAGCATGGACGATTTCTTGGAACATGGCTTTGGATATATTGCAGTGCATGGGCAAGACATCGCGAGTGTTTGCTTTTCAGCGTTTATAGCAGATCAGACACATGCCATTGATATTGAAACGATCGAAGCCTACAGGAGAAGGAATTACGGTGTGCTAGTAGCGCAGGCTTATGCAGCAGAGTGCAGACGTACAGGCATCCATCCCTATTGGGATTGTTCTCCAGATAATGCGGGTTCAATCCGTTTGGCACAAGGGATAGGCATGTCACTGGATTTTAACTATAAAGTATATTGGTACAATATCACTTAATGTACGCTGCCTCTTTATATTAACCCGCTACTTTGGAAGGAGAATGAGTGTGAACGAATCATTACAGGAGCAGATTCAATTTCTGATTGAGATTGATAAACTGAAAACGATTGAACGAAAAACGAGAATCATTCATGGGGACAGACTCGAAAATGATGCGGAGCATTCCTGGCATCTGGCGATGATGGCCCTGGTTTTGCAAATTCATTCCAACAGGGAGGTGGATATCCTCAAAGTCATTAAGATGCTCCTTGTTCATGATCTGGTTGAGATTGATGCCGGAGATACATTTGCCTACGACACGGCGGGGAATACGGATAAATATGACCGTGAGATTAAGGCGGCTCATCGGCTGTTTGGCATATTGCCCGAAATACAGGCTGAAGAACTGCTGAATCTGTGGCTAGAGTTCGAGGCAAAGGAGACCAGTGAAGCACAATTTGCCGCGTCTTTGGATCGATTGCAGCCTTTGATCCACAATCATCAGAATGAGGGAGATACGTGGCAGAAATTTAACATTACAAGTGATCAGGTGTTAAATAGAAACCGTGAGATTGTGAATGGTTCCGAAACATTGTGGGAATATGCCCAGCAGCTCATTCACGACTCCGTAGAGCGTGGAATCTTGACCAAACCATAAGGATAGGTATTACGTATGCATCTGAAGATGGGGGAGAAGTGTGTATGGGATATATCATGGAGCTAAGAAAACTGGTCGGATCACGTCCTCTGATTATGGCGGGCTCATGTGTACTCGTTTTCAATGGGGAAGGTCACCTGCTGCTGCAAAAGCGGACAGATAGTTTGGATTGGGGGACCATTGGGGGATCGATGGAACCCGGTGAATCTTTGGAGGAAACAGCTGCGCGGGAATTGTATGAAGAAGCTGGACTGAGGGCGGAGACGTACAAACTCATTACCGTCTTTTCAGGTGAGGACATGTATTATCAGTATCCACATGGTGATGAAGTATACAATGTCATGGCTGTTTATGAAGCTGAAGGTATCGAGGGTAGTCCCACCATTATGGATGATGAAGGACTGGAACTCCGATATTTTGATCTGAGTGAGCCGGTTCCAGAAATTAATCCGTTCACGGAGTATGTGTTGAAAAAAGCGGCATACATCAGATAAGAGTGGACAAATCGTACGCTAACCGCCATGTACTAATCTTCCGGCCAGTATTCGGTTGGGAGATTTTTTTCATAAAACTTGCCCGTCGTGGGATTGAGGCATTGGATTGGTATTTAAGTGATAAACGTGGAGGAAAGTACTAGAGATAAAATTATCATTTTTCTCTCAGTGTTTTATTTATCCTGTATTGATATGATTAACTCATCATTCCATTAAAGCGAGGGTAAAGACATGGATACCTTTTTAGAGCAGATTAATGAGCTACAGGAAATTCAAAAAGATTTGGTTAATATACATCCTTTATTTACAAAGCATTATCCTGTTGTTGTGGCTTTTGAATCTCTGTTATATATCTATGATTATGCGTCCAAGACGCAGCAATATGAATGGGTGAAAACCGTCCCGGATGACCTGAATATTCCCGAAGGATGCCTCGCAGCATTTCCGGTGCATCATATGGACGGGCGAATGTGTGCGGTGGTGACGGATGCGGTGTTCCAAAATTTTGAGCAGAAAATATACCTGTTCCATGAATTTGTCCATTGTTATGTGTGTGAGCATTATGAAAGTATAAGAGACCGTCTGGCGATCACACATACGATGAAAGAACGCAAACGTATTACCTGGGAAATTGATTATGACTTTCCTTATGAGAAGGAGTCGTTTAAGCTGTTAATGACAGAGTTATTGTCTGCTCTGAAGCATAAAGATATGAACCAAATAAAAGAGACAAGAATTGCATTAATTCAGCTCTTGAGCGACGAAGAAGTAGATTACTGGACCTGGCAGGAGTGGAACGAAGGTTACGCACGGTATATTGAGAATCTGATTCGGGAGAAATTCGGTCTGAAAATCAATCATCTTGGAGATGCACCGCCATTTAATCGTCTTGTTTTCTATGAGTGTGGATCGGAATACATAAGTTTGCTCGCCTGCGAACAGCCAGATCTCCATACGGATTTGGAAGAGTTATTCAATAAGATCCAGGCAGAGCGAGTGTAAAAGTAAACCTGTCTATAAGCAGATGACTTTTCGATAAAAGGAGAACATCTCTATGCCGCTACCCATGGTTCATCTGAATATAGCTATTCTGGTTGCCGATTCCGTGCAAGGGAATGTTGAACGCGGCCCATTCTATCTGGGAAATATCGCCCCGGACTCCATCCATATGCGCGAGGGTTGGACAAGGGCGGATAAGGAAAACACCCATTTCAACCCTAAGGATGAAGGAGATCATGTTGAGCGATTGAAAGAACGGTATTTCACCTACATTCAACAGCACGAAGTTGAGGGATGGAAGTGGTTTGTGCGGGGCTACTTTATGCATGTACTGACGGACTTTTACTGGTTCCGAAGTGTTTATCCGAAATTTGTGGAGCAGGTTACCATTGCCGATCGAGATTCGGGCATACACCGAACCAAGGATGAACTTGGGCGTCTGTATTACCAGGAAACCGATCAAATTGATTTTAACCTTTATCAACATGCGAGTTGGAGTGGAGAAGTCTGGCAGATGCTCGAGATTGCGCCTGGCTATGATATTGCTGATCTGTTAACAGCAGAGGAGATTCTGCGCTGGCGGTATCATACGTTTTCCTTTTTAAATGAAAGCGTCAACGAACCCGGTATCGTACCTCAATACATTACGAATGAAATGGTAAGTACGTTTGTGGCAGATACCGCGCAGCGATTGATAGTCTTGTTCCAAACCTGGGACACAGCGTTGTAGCATGTAAATATTAGAATGAATAAGAGCTAATGAGGATAATCATGCATTTATTTTGTCCTATGTTTAGTGCGAGGGAATGGAGAGATGAGCATATGGATCACCTTATTAGCATTCTACCTTTAACATCATCGGATTTGGAGGGGGCTTACCAGGTTTTTGAGACATCCATTCCCTTTGCCTTCAACCAGGAAGGGATAGGTTCCCTTCATGAAGACATCCAGGGTGAAATTGAACACAAAAAAGCCCTGCTCCACTCCGCTTTGCATTCGGACAACACTAAGAAATCTAATGTCTTCTTTCTGTTGGCCAAAAGGGACGATCGCATTGTGGGCACCATTTCATTCGGGCCTTGTGGTAAGGAGATTCAAGAATGTACAGATCATCAACTGAACAATATCGGAGAGTTGGGGAGTCTATACGTCTTACCTGAAGTTCAAGGTCAGGGGATTGCGTCTGCTCTTATCCAAGCGCTGGTTACTGAACTTCAGAGGAGAGGCATCCAGCAATTTTGCCTGGACAGCGGATACCGGACAGCGCAGAAGAAATGGCAGCGAAAATTCGGTGAACCCTATGCGGTGGCAAAAAACTATTGGGGTGAAGGCACGGACCATATAGTGTGGTTATGTGAAGTGAAGGATTTTACTGCAACATAACCGAAAAAAGAGATGATCGCCTGTATTGAACAGGGGTCATCTCTTTTACTAATTGAACTTTTCTGCATCGGTAGAGGGCTATTCTTCGTACAGTGTATCATCAGCATCTTCAATATACTCCAGCAGATCGCCAGGTTGACATTGCAAGGCTTTGCAGAGTGCATTCAAGGTAGTGAATCGAATGGCCTTTCCATTTTCATTTTTCAGGATCGACAGATTGGCCGGAGTAATGCCTACGATTTCAGATAGTCGATTCAATGACATCTTCCGCTCTGCCATCATCACATCCAGTTTGATACGGATCAACGTTATCGCCTACTTTAGGGTTAGATTGTATTTTTATTTTCCTCTACGGCATGGACTGCTTTCTTTAGTGCAAAAGCGATGATCAGGAGAACCAGTCCGCCTAATATAAAGTCGATATATGACATTGTACTCACAATGAGAAGACCGTTGGTAATGTCTAATTGATTCAATGCTTTGGAGAACAAGAGATCGTCGGAGTAGGAGAAGAGACAACCCATCACGATAATGAAGAGGCCAAGCCGGAACAAAATGGCGACATTCTCATACATGAACAGACTGTTTTTCCCCACATTACGAAGAAGACGATGCATGTACCATAGAAACATGTGAGCGAGAACCATCACACTCAGGTTGGAGAGAAAGGAAAGTGCGATGAAGCCTTTTTCTGTATACAGTTCCGGGTCCTGATCGAAGTAAATATTGCCCAGGCCGAATATGGGTTGAAAGGGCCCTAGGCTCTGAGTGAACCCGCTGTCTGGGAACCAAAGATGTGCTGCATGATCCATAATAATAAAAAACGTAACAATAAAAAGAACATAAAACAAGATTTGACAAATCTTAGATCCAACACTAAACATCCAATTCGATTTCATGATAAACTCCTTTTCGTAGATAAATTGAGGAAGGTATAGTGGCCACCTCTTTATAACAATATACGGTTTATAATTATATAAATCAATAATTATTTATCGATAAACAATAAAAATATATTGAAAAGTAGAGTGCATACTGTTAACTTATAGTTAGGAAAAGGAGTGGACATATGTTAATACAGTGGAATAAACCGGAGCAACGTTTATCTCCTCATGCAGTAAACCTGTGGAGAATTAGCGCCATCATATGGAATATTATAGGATTCATGATACTTGCCGTACTGTTAATACTTGACTCCATCTATGGATGGAAGGCGTGGATTGGTTGGATTCTGTGGGGGGTTACGGCTATATCTGTACCGTATGCTGTGTGGGATATTTTCGTCCAGCCTTTATGGTTATACAAGCATTGGTATTATGATGTGAATGAGGAGTTCCTGCAGTTGAAGCATGGGGCGCTGACCAAGGTACATCAGATCATTCCCATGGCTAAAGTGCAGGCGGTGACAACGAATCAGGGACCTTTGATGAGAAAATATGGACTCTATTCCGTATCGGTCGGCACGATGGGTTCATCACATGACATCCCGGCATTGCCAGAGGAAGTAGCGCTTGCACTCCGTAATCAGATTGCTTCTTATGCGCGGATCAATGAGGTGGATGAATGATCGATATGAAGCGACATCATCCATTAACTATGCTGTGGAGCTTGTGGAAGCTGGTGAAGAATTCGTTCGCCATTGTTCTGTTTTTGTTTGTTTTCCGTCAGGGCTCGGAATCCCAATGGATCTTCTATGGAAGAATCGCATTTTATGTAGGTGTTTCCATTAGCATCCTGTCAACCATCCTGAAGTGGTTCACCTCGCGTTATGCAGCGGACGATACGGCCTTTCATATCTATAGTGGTGTGTTTAACCGTATCCGAAGAACGATACCTTATACCAAGGTCCAGAATGTGAATCGCCATACGACCCTGTTTCATCGTTTGTTCGGCGTGACGTCATTGCGATTTGAGACAGGGATTAAGGGAGAAGATGCTACCTTTCAGTTATATGTTGTTTCCCTTTCCGAAGCGGATCAGCTGGAGAAGATTGTAGCAGGTCATATGGCAGAAGAACATGTCCCGATCAGTGATATTGAAGCAATGGAGCAAGGAGAGCAGCCATCCGAACCCGTTATAACCGATGAAGCCATGTCTCTGCCTACAAAAGAAAAGCAGGAACGGGTTGTTCATTATCATTCCACCCGCAAGGATGTACTCAAAGCTTCGTTCACCTCGCTTAGTTTTCTCGTACTCATTCCGGTCCTGGGCACGCTCTATTCTTGGGTGAAAGATTTCTTCCCCGATGAAGAAGTGACGGAAAGCCTCCTATTAACGTGGCTGGATACATGGTGGATTACTGGGTTGATTATCATGGGGCTGATCATGGTCTCCATTGGTCTGGGCATTGTCAGAACCTTTGTGAAGTATGGAAATTTTCAGATATCCTCTGATTCCAAGCGTATCTATATCACGAAGGGCATGATGGAACAAACAGCATTTTCGATCTTAAAGGAACGAGTGCAGGCCGTGAAGATCACACAGTCTCCAATGAAACGATTGCTTGGACTTGCCGAAGTAGAACTGACCACCGCAGGTGGTGTGGGCGAATCCGATCAGGAGGTTAACTCGCTCTATCCTTTTTTGCCTGTGAAGCAAGCGTACGCCATGATCTCGGAGATTTTGCCGTCCTATCAGGTCACGGAAGAGATGCACAAGCTTCCACGAAAATCATTATGGCTCCGCATGCTCAAACCAAGCTGGGGATGGATCATTGTCACGGGTTTCCTGGGGTATTTCCAACCGATGATGTTTGGACAGAAGCATGCATGGTGGATCATTTCTGGTCTTCTATTATTGTGGATTGCAGCATGTAGGGTGGTGGAATTTTTCTATGCAAGGTACATCCTGAATGAGAATTTTATTCAACTTCGAGCAGGTGCATTAACTTCAACGTTGTACATTTCCAAACGTGAGAAAGTCATCGAAGTGAAGATCACCCGAAATGTGTTGCAACGCTGGTTCGGTGTTGCTTCGATTCAAACGGTGAACCGCGCTAAACCTGTACTCCATCATAGGGCAAACGACATTCCAACAGAAGCGGCAGAGTCATTTCAATTATGGTACATGGAGCGTACCCAAGACGTCCAGATTCGATAATCTGAGGGCAAGTGCAGATAGAACCTATGAGGTTTTTCTGCACTTGCTCTCTTTTTGAATTATGGGAAATCAAACTACCTATAAAGAAGTTTAAGGTCATTTAATGCTGAAATGAATGGAGAGAGGATATCCCAATTATGGATTTTCATGTAGAATGATGGAGAATATAAATATATTAAGCCCTAAAGCATAGGGTATGATTGAAGGGTGACTCATTTGAAAAAGGTTATTATCGTAATTCTGTCTCTCGTAGTACTTGTCGGTGTATCGTCTTCCGCTTACGCTCATCCAGGCAGATTGGATAAAAAGGGTGGACATAATTGTTCAGCAAAATCCAAACAAAAGGGTCTGTGTACGGGTTATCACTATCATAAAAAGAAAAAATGATAATGAGCTTTACAAGGTAAGCCCAGCCATCGTTCAATCTATGGTTGGGTTTGCATGTGTACAATTGATTTAAAATGATGGAGGCGGTTACATCATGCGAATTCAGGAAATATCGGTATGGAATCGTGATGAATTAGTGGCGATGCTGGCCGAAAGCTCCAGTGAGGGGTTCAGACATATCGAGCGATTAATCCATGAATATGAGACAGGAATCAATACATTCGAGCAAGAAGATGAAGCGCTTTTTGAATGCAGAATGCACGATAAAATTGTTGGTATCTGCGGTTTGAACAGAGATCCTTATTCTGAATTGACTGCCACTGGAAGAATTCGCAGGCTTTACGTGATGAGAGAATTTCGAAGACATGGGGTTGGACGCAGACTGATTGATGCGGTTATTCAAAAAGCGGAAAATCATTACGCTCGACTGGTTCTGTACACTGATCAACCGGTTGCTGGCTTTTTTTATCACACCTTGGGATTTAGAGAAGTGACGAATATGGAGAAAATAACGCATGTACTGGAATTGGGGGAGAGTTAAAATGGAGCATATCAAAGCGATTATTTTTGATTTGGACAATACGATTTTGAACAGAACACGTACCTTTGAAGGCTTCACCCGGAGTTTGATCAAGACCTATTTTGCCCATCTTGTGTCCACGGAGGATATCCTCAAAAGAATCATTGAGCTCGATGAGGATGGTTACAAGGATAAACATATGTTGTTCAACGAGCTGTTGCATGAACTGCCTTGGGCGGAGAAACCGCTGCACGCGGAGCTTATGGAGTTCTATGGTAGAGAGTATGTGAGAAGTGCTGTACTGATGGAACAGGCGCGAGAAGTGGTTCAGCATATCAGAGGGAAATACCAAACCGGGTTAATCACCAATGGGCAAACGGATATTCAGTATGGAAAAATCGATCAGCTTGGCATTCGGGATGATTTTGACCATATTATTGTTTCGGAAGAGGCTGGGGTCAAAAAGCCCGATCCTCGTATTTTCAGGTTGGCACTGGATCATTTCGGTCTATCTCCCGAACAGTGTATCTACATTGGAGATCATCCGGTGAACGATGTCAAAGGAGCGGCGAGCGTAGGCATGAATACGATCTGGATGAAGGTCAATCAGCCTTGGCAGAATAGTATTACGATCCAACCTTTACATACCATCAAGCATCTACGTGAGCTAAAGCACATGCTCTAACCGCGAACAGACAGCGTAATTGAAATCTACATAGCGCGGTCATATGAAACGATGTCTCCAGTATGATTCAGTAAAATGGATCATGCTTTTTTTACATGCGGTGAGTTCTGGAATTATAGAAATATTTAAAATTCTCTAAATAGTCCCGGTCAATTATTACATTTTATGGTATATTTAGATTGTCCAGGAGGTGATGCATGAAGTAATCCATGTCGGCAATCTGTTTGGCTTCTATGTATCTACATACCGTATGAATAGCTTAACCCATCCCATGAAGGAGGTTTTGTTATGAAGCGTATTGGAAACATGTTTCGTAAAGCAATGCTGTTCTCTCTGTCGTTAATGCTGGTGTCTATAGCGTATTCACCTCATCCAGCTTCCGCTGCAACGGGACCTGTCAAAGGATTTCATGTAAGCGGTACCAAACTACTGGATGCTACGGGGACACCTTTCGTCATGCGTGGGGTGAATCATGCCCATACCTGGTTCAAAAATGATCTGCAAGCGGCCATTCCGGCCATTGCTGCGACAGGTTCCAACACCGTGCGAATTGTGTTGTCCAACGGAAGTCGCTGGACGGCAGATTCACTGGCCGATGTGGAGCAGATTCTCGCGTTGTGTGACCAGTACAAATTAACCGTTATGCTGGAAGTGCATGATGCCACTGGTTCGGACAGTATTGCAGAACTGCGGAAAGCCTCGGATTATTTTATCAGCATCAAGGATGCTCTGATTGGCAAGGAAGATCGGGTGATCGTGAACATTGCGAATGAATGGTACGGGTCATGGGACACCGCAGTATGGGCGGATGGATACCAACAAGTCATTCCTGAACTACGTCAGGCAGGGATCAAAAATACAATTGTTGTGGATACCGCAGGCTGGGGACAATACCCTACAGCGATCTTCAATCGTGGGCTGGACGTGTTTAACGCCGATCCACTGGCAAACACCATCTTCTCCATTCATATGTATGAATATGCTGGCGGCAATGCCACAATGGTCAAAAATAATATCGACAATGCTCTTGCTATAGGCGTGCCCGTCATCATTGGAGAATTCGGATTTAAACATGCCGATGGCGATGTAGATGAAGCAACGATCATGAGTTATGCGCAGCAAAAAGGAGTGGGTTGGCTGGCCTGGTCCTGGTACGGTAACAGTGGTGGTGTGGAATACCTTGATCTGAACAACGGTCCAGCAGGTTCACTGACGGATTGGGGGCAGACCGTGGTCAATGGAACAAACGGTACGCTGGCTACCTCTATGTTGAACACGATCTATACAACCCCTGGATATCAGCCAGTTCCCGATAACGGTGGGGGAGTCGTCACGATCCCGGCAGCTCCAACAGGTGTAACAGCTACGGCAGGTAGTGGACAAGTGACCCTGAGCTGGAATGCATCCGCAGGAGCGGCGAGTTATATTGTGCAGCGTGCAACGACAAGCGGGGGAACCTATACGGATATCGCCACGAATGTGAGCGGCACAACTTACACCAATACGTCTCTGACGAACGGAACTACGTATTATTACAAAATCAAAGCCGTGAACAGCGCGGGCATCAGTGCCAGCTCTGTACATGTGAGTGCGACACCGCAGGCGGGCACAACTACGCCAACTTCGAATCTGGTTCTGCAATATCGTGCGGCAGATACCGATGCAACGAACAATCATATCAAGCCCTTTTTTAATATCCAAAACAATGGCACGTCCGCTGTGAACCTGAGTGATCTGAAGATCCGTTACTACTTTACGAAAGACGGCTCCGAGGGTCTGAACACAGTCATCGATTGGGCGCAGATCGGAGCAGCCAACATCACGACGAACATTGGAAGTATCACGGGCACGAATGCAGATAGCTATGTCGAGATTGGCTTCACTTCGGGTGCTGGTTCTCTGGCTGCAGGAGGTCAGACGGGCGATATTCAGTTGCGTATGCACAAGGATAATTGGGGCAATTTCAACGAAAATAATGACTATTCCTTCCGTGCAACGCAGACTTCCTATGACGTTTGGAACAAAGTAACCCTACATCAGAATGGTACCCTGATCTCTGGTGTCACACCTTAACGCTCATCGTATCCGCTATTCAGGCTGTCGTAGCAGAGTGTATATGCTGCGGCAGCCTGAACGAGCGAACCGTTTTATTCTTTCAGAGACAGGATAGGTTGTCATTGGTTGTTGGAGCAAGCTTACTTCATCAAATTACGCTGTAATGATTCGATTTTTCGTTCGTCTGTTCCGATGTTCAATCGCTTCTTCATAATCTCCGATCAGTGTATCAAAAATATGCTCCCACGACCGCTGCTCAGCAAGCTTTCTGCCTTCCATTCCCATCAACTTCAATTGATCCCTGTGATTTCCCCAGCGACATATCTCCCGAATCAATGCATCAGACTGACCTGGCTCGAACAACACACCACTCCGATGGTGTGATACTAAGTCCTTCACCCCACCAGCATTGGCTGCCAGAATGGGAAGTCCTGAAGCCATGGCTTCCAGCACCACATTTCCAAATGTCTCCGTAGAGGAAGGAAACACAAACAGATCTGCCGAAGCATACATAACAGCCAGCTCTTCCCCATGCATATACCCTGTGAAGGTAACATTGGATGGGGATTTCAGACGCATTTTGGGGAGAGATGGGCCATCGCCAACAATAATCCAGTGTACACGGGATTGCATCTCTTCAGGCAACTGCTGCATGGTGGTTGTGAGCGTGGCGATATCTTTTTCAGGGGCAATGCGTCCAACGTAGAGTAAAATAAGAGGAGCGGTGATATGGTATCGTTCGCGGATATCCGAGCTGCGTTTATTAGGGGAGTAGAGGTTGCAGTCAATCCCGCGAGACCAAAGCTTTAGACGCTGAATACCTTGGGATTGCAATGTGTTTAACGTTTCCTGCGATGGAGTTAGCGTGGCATCACAAGAACGGTGGAACCACTGGATATATTTCCAATAGAGAGGGATCATGCTTTTCAACCTGTAGTATTCCAGATAACGATCGAAGTGGGTGTGGTAGGAGATCACATGTGGAAGATGATGCTTGAGCGCATACCTCAGGCCGAGCAGTCCCATATTAAAAGGCGTGGCGATATGCAGCAGATCGGGCTGAAAGGCTTGTAGCTGCTTGTGGGTGGTTGCTCTGCTGGGTAGAGCAATTCGGCATTCGGGATACAGAAAAAAAGGTATGTTGGCAACGGATCTAACTTGAGTCTCATGGCTTCCTTCAATGACGGAGTTCGGAGTAAACAGCAGATGTTCAATTCTTCTGCGGTTCAGATGGTTACTCAAGCGGTGGAGCGTGCCAGCAACACCATTGGTTTCAGGAAGATAGGTGTCTGTGAACAAGGCCAGGCGCATCATTACCCCTCCCAAGACTCGTGATGCCAAGATCATAACAGCGGATTATGTTCCAGAGGTCAAGTGCACGTTAACTTGACGATATTCCCTGTAAATTTGATAACAAGATAAACAACACCAACTTCTATAAGAGGTTGTTCAAAAAGTCCGCTTTTGATTACGAAGGATGCCTAATGGCATCATCAGCATCGAATATGGAATTCAGCCGAAATGTCCGTTGCTCACGTAGTCTTCCCTACGCTCCGCTACTCCATTTCTAGCTTCATCCCATATTCTCGGTACTGAAAACCGATCTTTTTGAACACGTACTATATGTTCAACTTGTATAGCGTATTCTGCTATGATGGAATAACGTGTCGGCGTATATAGACAGAGAGATACAGGAGGCAGAGAAAGATGAACAAGTTACAGGAAGAATTGCAGGAATTGTTACCACTTAATCAGATTGAAGAGATGTCGGGTGAAGAAGTGGTGGGGAGTGTTGCCATGGATCTTTATCGTGCTGAATTTGCGACGATTCGAGAGAGTGGACCGGAACTACCGCAAGTACTGCGAGATACGATTCTGATCATTGATCTGGATACCGAGCTGTCCATGAACGGCATGACCGGTTTCCTTGAGAATGCCAGCGGGCAGTATTTGGGTGAAACGATAGAAGCCATGGAGCGGATCGGCAATGAGGCAGATGCAGAGATTCTGAAGAAGATCGAGCGGATGTTGTCCGAAAGTGGTGTAACGAACGGGCAATTAAGAGACAATGTGAATGGCCTATCTGAACATGACATAACGACAAGTCTGCAAACACATGGGGAGCAGATTCATGAGGTTTTGCAGCAGGTGGAGCTGGAAGCTGAGAATTTAAGCATGCAATCGGATAACGAAGAGAGCTTTGACCTGCTTTATCAGTATGTGGATACAAACAAAGATCGTCTGAAAGAGGAAATGGAGCACATCTTGTCTAATTGAATTGGAAGAGGAGGCATAAGGATGAGCATCAACAAACGATTAGCGATGGAATCCCTGCTGGTTACCCTGTTATTCATACTAGGCTTTGTGGCTTGGAACGTCATTCAAGGCATGTTCATGACAATGAACTACGTACCTGATCTGATGAACAGCGGTTCATCCGTTACCCCGTTACAATCCAAGGTTGCTTTTGGAGCTATTGTCCGTTGGGAGATGACCTCCATTCTAATGGCTGTTGTTGGATTCCTCTTGCTTGCTGCTGCGTATTACGGCCTTCGATCAGCTTTACAGCGCTGGACAAAGCATTCTTGAGATCGGACATCCTTGAAATATGATATACTGCTGTCCGGTTATTATTGTGCACGTCACGTTGCTGTATAACCCGCTCAAACCTGCCCTGAGTCAAACCGACTCGGGGTTTTTGTCATTCCAGCATGTTGCCTCATTCCATTCGAATCTATGCGCTAATGTTTTTCCGCTTCGAAGGGGAAATTTTCTAGATCCAAGGTCAAGGGAGAATCCGTTACAATGATCTTGTAAGCGCTTATCGTTTTGGATAGAGAGAGAGGAGGAGAGACATAGATCATGATTACAACCAATCAGATTTATCTCGATCAGACATTGCATAGCAAAGAGGACGTATTGAATTTCATATCCGCGGAGGCGGAACGTTACAACATCACTACCAACCGTGAGCAACTTGCGGCAGATCTGTGGGAACGCGAACATGTCTACTCCACGGGACTACAAGATCACTTTGCAATTCCTCATACCCAGAGTGAAGTTGTAACACGTCCAGTAGTGATGGTAATCCGTCTATGTGAACCCATTGATTGGCAATCTCATGATGGCAAGCCGGTAAAAACGATTTTTGCCATACTTGTGCCCAAAGGCCACGTAGACGTATCCCATTTACAAATTATCTCTTCACTTGCCACCTTATTGCTTGAGGATTCATTCAAAGAAGCCATGGCAGAGGCAGTACAGCCAGAAGAGGTATATGCTTTGCTTCATCAATATACGGAAGGACTGGTGTCATAATGAAAATCGTAGGTGTAACGTCATGTATCGCAGGTCTTGCTCATACCCCGATGGCAGCCAAAGCACTGGAGAAAGCAGCACAGCAACTGGGTTACGAGATCAAAGTGGAACAGCAGGGAGCCATGGGGCAAGTCAACAAGCTGACGGAGGAAGATATCGCAGCCGCGAATTTTGTATTGATTGCAGCGGATCAGACCGTGAAAGATATGGATCGGTTCAGTGACAAAAAAGTCGTTCGTGTCAAAATCGGTCATGCCGTAAGTCAGGCAGAGGCTGTGTTAACCAGAGCGGTTGAGGCCGTTAACGCACAAGCTTAACCCCACCTTCCACATGAGGAGAGAGTACGATGAGAAAATGGTTCGGTGAAGCAAAAACACACTTGATGACAGGGATTTCTTATCTGCTTCCGGTCATTATCGCGGGTTCCCTGGTTGTTGCCATTTGTAAAATAATCGCGCTGGCGATGGGCATTACCGATCTTGATCCGTACAAAGATGGAAGCGGATTCTTGCATATTTTATACCTCGTGCAAAATGTAGGCTGGAGCGGCATTGGACTATTAACGATTGTCCTGTCCGGTTACATTGCGTACTCCATTGCCGACAAACCTGCACTGGCCGCAGGTCTGATCGGCGGGGTGCTGGCCCAACAGACCAACGCCGGTTTCCTGGGCGCGTTGATCTCCGGATTTTTTGCCGGATACATTACGTTGTGGGTCAAAAACAAAGTCAAAATTACAGGACCGGCCGCCGGCTCAGTACCGTTAATTATTTTGCCGCTGATTACCGTAGGTTTAACCGGATTTCTGATGGCGGTCATTCTGGGTGGCCCGCTGGGCGCACTGAATGAGTATCTCATTGCATGGGTTCAAAATATGAGCCAGAGCGGAACGAATACCGTCTTGCTTGCGATTATTCTGGGAGCGATGATCGGGTTCGATCTTGGTGGACCCGTCAACAAAGCGGCATGGATGGCAGGTAATGCCCTGTTCCTGTCCGGTGTGTATCTGCCGAATGTATTTATCAACATTGCGATCTGCATTCCGCCGCTCGGTTATGGTCTGGCGACACTGCTGATGAAGAAACGTTTTTCCAAAACCTATCAGGAGGCTGGTAAAGGTGCAGTCATTATGGGCGTGATCGGCATCACGGAAGGTGCAATCCCGTTCACCCTGCGTAACCCGGCCAAAATGATTCTGGTCAATATGTTTGCCTGTGCAACCGGTGCTGCTCTGACCGCATTGCTGGGAGCACATATCATCATGCCACCAATCGGCGGATTATACGGAGCGGTATCAGTAGGGACACCACTGGCGTATCTGGCCGGAGGCATCGTTGGTGCACTTATTATCGCAGGCGGCACCATGCTGGTGAACTTCCGCGATGAAGAGGAGAAACAGCCTGCCAAGACTCAGGAAGCTTCTGTGAAGAAAAACGGGGAAGAAATCGAACTCGTTTTTGACTAAAAAAAGCATCTGGAGGGATATAGAGAAATGAGTGAGAGAAACCGTACCAAAGTTCATGTGATTCCACATACACACTGGGACCGGGAATGGTATTTTACGACCTCCCGTTCCAAAGTGTATCTTGTCAAACATGTGAAGGAAGTATTAAACGCACTGGAGCGAATCGACGGGTTCCATTATTACCTGCTGGACGCACAGGGCTCGCTGCTGGATGATTACATTCGCTGGTGTCCCGAGGATGAGGAGCGTATACGCAAACTGGTGACCGCCAAACGGCTGATGACAGGACCCTGGTATACCCAGACAGATCAATTGGTCATTTCCAGTGAATCGATGGTACGAAACTTGTATTATGGGATGAAAACCGCACAAAAGTACGGACATGCGATGAAGGTCGGTTATGTTCCGGATGCGTTCGGGCAATCGGCACAGATGCCGCAGATCTACCGCGAGTTCGGCATTGAGCGTTTTCTGTTCTGGAGGGGCGTCTCTGACAATACGAATCCACATACCGAATTTACGTGGGAAGGATCGGATGGCAGTCGTGTGTTTGCTGTACAGATGCCATTCGGGTATTACTACGGGGGCAACATTCCGGAGAATGAGGAAGATCTGATTCCTTATTTGGAGAAACAGATTGGTGCGCTTGAACGCAAAGCATCCACCAGACATATCTATTTCCCTAACGGGTTCGATCAGGCACCTGTGCGGTTGAATCTGCCGGATTTGATTGAACGGTTCAATGCGCTGGATACAGAACGTGAATATGTGATGAATGAACCGGAACGATTTCTGGCGGAGATCGAAGCGGATAGCACGGATCTGCCTGTCCTGCGGGGTGAATTGATGGAAGCGAAGCATATGCGTATCCACAAGTCCATTTTTTCCACCCGTGCCGATCTCAAGCAGCAGAACAACCGGATTGAGAACCTGATTGCCAATACGCTCGAACCTGTGCTTGCGATTAGCCATTCGCTTGGGCATGAATACCCGCATCGCATTGTTGAGGACATCTGGAAGCTGCTGTTTGAGAATGCGGCACATGACAGCATCGGTGGCTGCAACAGTGATACGACGAATCAGGACGTGGCGTTCCGTTACAAACAGGCGCATGATATCGCACAGAATCTGCTTGATCTGCACATGCGTATGATTGCTTCAACGATTCGGCAGGAGGAGACATTTGCGTTTACCCTGTTCAACACCCTTCCGTATGTGCGAGGTGGGGTTACCGAGATCGAAGCCTATATTCCAGAAGAATCTTTTGTGATTCGGGATACGAGGGGGCGCGAGCTGGCCTATACCATTGTGGGAAAAGCGGACCAGACCGATTATGTGCTTGGACAGCATATCGACCTGAATCCAAGCCGCAAAGTTCATCTGCCGGAACGGGTATATCGTGCGAAGCTATTGGTGGAATTGCAAGAGGTTCCTGCGATGGGCTACACTCAGATTGTTTTTGATTTCAGTCAGGGGGCTGCACCTGTCATTGAACGGCGTAACGGGGACACGATTGAAAATGAACATTTCACCATTGCGCTGCAAGCGAACGGCACCTTGCAAATTACGGACAAGCGATCTGGTCAAGTGTATACGGATCAAATGGTCTTTGAAGATAACGGGGATGACGGTGATTCCTATAATTATTCCCCACCCGAGCGGGATCTGATTGTGTCTTCGGCAGGCAGCCAGATGAGTGCGACGACCACCAAAACGTCCGTTTCCCAGACATTATCCCTGCGTTTCACGCTGGATGTTCCCTATGATCTGGAAGAGCGCGCCGCAGGCATCACGTCGGGTGTATTGCCAATACAGGTGGAGGTATCTCTTCGCAAAGGAGAGAAGCTGATCCGCTTTGAGGTTCAGGTCCAGAATGAGGTGCTCAGTCATCGTCTGCGTGTCCTTTTTGATACAGGAATTGCTTCACCCCTATCCATTGCAGACCAGCCGTTCGGTGTTATTGCTCGTCCAACTTCATTGCCAGAAGTGGAGGTATGGGAGCGTGAACAATGGCAGGAGAAACCGATTACCATTGAAGCGATGCAGAGTTATGCAGGGTTGAATAATGGCTCTTACGGTATGGCTGTCATGACAGAAGGTGTGCGTGAATACGAGATTGTGGGTGAGCAAAAGGATACCATCGCCCTGACCCTGTTCCGTACCTTCGGCTTCATGGGTAAGGAAAACCTGTTGTATCGTCCTGGCCGGGCTTCTGGTGAGAAAATCGTCGCAACGCCAGACGCACAATTGCTCGGCGAGCTTTCCTTCACGTTTGGACTGCATATTCAGTCCTCCGGATTCGACGAAGCGAATGTGGCTCGTGCTGCGCGGGAGTATATGACACCGATCAGCAGTTATCAGCTATGCGACTTTCTGAACGGACGTCTGATCTTTGCATTCCGTGATGAGGAGCGTGTGCTTGAAACCGACTATAGCCTGATGTCGTTCAGCGACGATTCCAACGTGGTGTTAAGCAGCTTCAAGAAAGCAGAGCATACCGAAGGCTATATTGTCCGTGTCTTCAATCCGTATTTGGAGCAGTCTGCGAATGTGAACTTGCAATTCAATCAGCCTGTACATGCACAGCGTGTATCCCTTGCTGAACAACCGCTTGATCCTCAGCAGAGATTAACTGAGGGAGAACAGGTCGTTCGGTTGCCTGAACTCGCGTATTGCAAATTGATGACTGTTCATGTATCGATATAAGTCATAACAGCGATCGGAAGGTTGTTCTGTCATCGAAGTGGCAAGTGTAAATATTCTTTAGTTCAATCTATATAGTGAACTTATAACGATGATCAGAAGGGAGGTCGGATATCGATATGATTTTTCCATACAAACGGTTGAAAAGGCTGTTCCACCTCATTCATGGTGAAGGGCAGGAACAGGCTTGGACGAGCCAGGCACTCGCAGACAGGCTGGAGGTTACCGTGCGTACCATTCGGGATGATCTGAAAAAGCTGGATCACATTCTTGGAGGCCATGGCGGCAAACTTGAGTCCAAGCGTGGACGGGGTTATTCCATCCGTGTACATGATTCGAAGCGGTATGATGAACTGCTGGAGGAACGACAGGATGAGGGACAAGCAGGTGCGCCAGTACCTGGATCACCCGATGAGCGTATACGCTACGAATTGTTCAAGCTGCTTGGGGAACCGGGTCATATCAAGATGGAAGACCTCGCTGATCAGCTGTTTATAAGCCGTGCAACGATGAACAATGATCTGAAAATCATTCGTCAGATTCTGGAGAACTACCAGCTTGAGCTTCGGATCAAGCCAGGACATGGTGTTCAGGTCGTCGGAGATGAGCAAAGGTTTCGTTATTGTCTGGCCGAGTACGCCGATGCGCGAGATGAAGAGCTGGGAACGGAAGGAATGGCTGCTGCACAGGAACGTTTGCTTCATCCCGTAGAACCCGCACGTATCCGTGAGGTGGTCATTCGTCATTTGGGTAACCAGGATGTACGTATTGCCGATGTCGCGCTAAAAGATCTGATCACACATCTGGCCGTTATGGTATTGCGTGTTATGCAGGGACATGAACTGGAAAAATTCGAGAAGGTGGAAGCGAACCAACAGGATGAGCAACTCGCGCAGCGTATTATTCAGGATCTGGAGGCGTTATATTCCATTCATTGTCCAAGTGGAGAACGCGATTATCTGCTGCTGCATATTGTTAGCAAAAAAATGACCGCTACCGATTGGAATGGACTCCAAAGTGACCCGTTATATATTGCTGTCCTGCAGATGCTCGATCATATCTATGATCGATATACCTATGATCTGCGTGATGATGAACGATTGCCGAATGATCTGTATGCACATCTGAAGCCGATGATTACGCGTTTGGAACATGGCATGAATATGCGAAATCCACTGCTGGGACATATACGTAAATATTATCCACTGGCTTATGAGATTACGATCAGTGCTGTGAAACGGCTACAGACATACGTACCTTATGAGATCAATGACAGTGAGATTGGTTATCTGGCTCTTCACATTGGTGCAGCTTTGGAGCGTAAATATCAGATTCCTCATCGCAAACGAAAATCCGTCTTGCTGGTTTGTGGATCAGGATACGGCACAGCCCGCATTCTTGAATCGAGATTACGTTCTTTATTTGCCGAGCTGGAGGTCTCTCGTGTGGTTTCATTGCGGGAGTACGAGGAAATGGGCAGTATACCCGAAGATTTGGTCATCTCCACGATCCGGTTACGTGAGTCCAAAGGCAAGCCGTCCGCTGTGATTGCTGCAATTCCATCGGAACGTGACATGGCAACCATCACCCATCTGGTGCGAACCAGTGATGAGCGGGAGGAAATGACGCTGCTGCGTTACTTTGACCCTGAATTGTTTATGTATCGATCCGATCAGCCTGACAAAAGGACACTTATGGCTGAGATGAGTGGGGCACTGTTGGAGAAGGGAATCGTGACGGATCGGTTCTGGCCAGCTGTGCAGGAGCGAGAAAAGATGGCTTCAACTGCGCTCGGAAAAGGCATGGCCATTCCACATCCCATGGAGCTGAGTTCAACCCGGACGACCGTATCAGTCTGTCTGTTGGAGAAGCCAATTCCGTGGGATGAGGAGAATGAAGTACATGCTGTATTTATGCTATCCATCTGCAAAGAGGATTACGAACAGGCGATGGGTATCTATGATCTGTTTGTAGAATTGATTCGCCAGGAGGAACAACTGGAAAAATTGCGATCCTGTGACAGCTTCGATGCCTTTGCCCAACTTGTATGCGAAACGTTGAGTCTGAAAAGTACCGAGGTGTATTAGCGGCTCAGCTCAGCTCGTTACTATGTGAAACTGACTCAACCCAAAAACCGTCCTCCATCAGACGAATCTGATAGAGGACGGTTTTTATTCGTTTACATAGACTATAGATTAGATATGCTTAGAAATGACTTCTTCCAGTCCTTGAGCGACAGAATGTGCGCCACGCTCCAGATGTCGATCATACAGATGCAGTCGGACGAAACTTTCATCCGTACCCATCGCTTCCGAAAACATACCACTGAGTCCGCGTGCGCGGCGGTCGATCTGTAATAACAGCTCCAGCGAATCGCCCATCGGATAGAACATGACTTCGAGCTCATCCAAATAGCCGCGGAACTTGCTTGTTGGCACAAATTCGAATTCCTGTACAAAGGGAAGATTACCGCCTAGCTTCGGAGCATAGTCGTTGGTCACTTCACGCAGTTTGAAGCCCAGGATATCGATCGCATCCAGCACGGTGTTCATGTCTTTAGTGGGAACGACATGCAGTCTATCCTTGTCCGAGGGGTCTACAGCGCTGGAGATATCCAGGCCAGTCTCCACCCACACCTCTGCACGGTGTAGCGTAATCGGCAGATTTTCTGGCAGGTCAAATGAGAATGACTTCTCCAGTTTGGCCCTAGGCTGTAATGTAAAACCTTCAGTGAGCAAATATTTGGCTACAACCGCTGTTTCTTTTACTTTGCGGTCATCATGCTCCCGTATGTAATGGGTTTTAATGGTAAGATAGATTCGTTCTACGTTCTGTTCCACATCTCCACCCTCAATGTACACGATCCCCGAGATGATTCCTCCAGGCGTGACCTCTGGTGTATGCAATTCCGTATTTACTTTGGCGGCTCCAACCCCTACACTGGCTAACATTTTCTTGAAAAATGACATGCGCTCAACCTCCACATTCGATTGGTTTATCCAAGGAAAAAAATACGACTTCGACCTTAATACGGAGCCCGGGAGAGAAGCGTTTCAAATTTTAACAAGCACAAGTTGTGAATGAATAAAATTCTTTTGAAAAGAAAAAAGTTAACCTGTGGAACAGGAGAATCGACTTGCGCGTGTCGAATGTTGTTTAATAATATGGGATTTTCTTCTGGGAGGGATATCTGTTGGGCATGGAATGGTATGACATGATTGCTAGGCGTAACGGAGGATACAAGGGCAGGTCTGTATTTACCCTGGAAGGCAATTCGGCAGAAGAGGTGTTTGAAGCGCGCTTGGTGCAATTACTACCTCAGTATACATCCGTGCTTGATGCAGGCTGTGGAGATGGTGAGTTTACGATGAAAATGTCGGCATATACGGCTCATATTACGGGTTTCGACAACTCGGAGGAACTGCTGCGTATCGCCAAGGCAGGGCTAGATAACAGTGACGTCAGGAATGTTGAATTTGTCTGCGCCTCAACCAAAACAGATATGCCATTTGAAGACGAACAGTTTGACCTGATCTATGACCGCAGAGGGCCTACGTCCATTATTGAACATGGGAGATTGCTGCGAAAGGGTGGCGTAATCTTTGGCATTCATACCGATGTAAGCAAGGTACAAGAAAGGCTGTTTGCTAATGATTATGAAAACATCGAGATTGAGGAATTCAACGAGGCTTTAATGGTTTTCTCTAATGAAAAAGAGTTCGCTCTCTTTCTTTCCGATATTCCCGGCAACCCGGATTTCACAAGGCCTGAGTACCATGAACAGCTGCAAGTGAAGCTGAAGGAAAATCAGATAAATGGCAGACTTGCTGTGCGTGAGCACAAATATATCTGGAAAGCTGTAAGGAGTTAAAGAGAGATTACACATTTGAATGCCTGCTTTCGTTCCTTCGTATGTATAGACCGGGAGGGTATAATGGTTTGGATAGAGAAACTTTAGAACGAAATTTAGGACCTGATAACGTAATTACCAACTTCGAGCAGATGGCTAATGGGGAACGGAAATACAAGATGGTTTCAGAGGATGGCAGTTATTATTGCAGAACGGTAGCTTCACATCAGGGAGCGTGGCAGAATAGTCATTTTCATAACAATGTAACCGAGTTCTATGTTGTACAGTCTGGTTGGGTCGCTTATGCGAATTTTGCGAGTGATCAGACTCTTGAGATCAGAGTTATGCGTGAAGGAGAGCACATCATTGTGCATCCAGGAGCACACCATAATTTATATATGTCAGCCAATAGTGTTATCCATACGATTAAATATGGTTTGAATACACATAGTGATTGGTCTGCTTCTCCGGAATTGGACAGAGTTACACAGACACTCATTGAGAGTGAATTACTTCAGACTTACGGTTAATCAGCTTGGGGGTTGAATACATGCGTAGAAACACGATATTTTGGCTGACTGGCATTGCAATTGTTATTGTAGCGGTGTTCATTGTATTTAATAATCTGGCTCCAAGTGTTACAGAGCAGGATGTTAGCATAAAAGGTACAATTCGGCAGACAGCTGCGGATGAATACGAGGTACAGTTACATATTATACGTACAAAAGAAGAGAAGGGCCAGCACACCGTATATCCCGTTGTACCTGGTTGGGGTTCAATATCTTTTAATGACAAACAGGATAACCGATTTATTTGGCCCACTTCCGTCGGCAGTACAGGTGCGATGGAAGAAATTCTTCGTCAAGCGTTACAGGGTCAGTCATCAACGACGATTACTGAATTTAAAGGATTCTCTATACCCGATGCGGTGGGGACCTACAAGATGCGTTTCACCATTCATCCTTTGGGTGAGGAAGCAGAACCGATTCGGATACCCATGATCTATTATGTTCATCAGGAAAAGGTGCTAGGGAAGGACCTGAGCTGGGTCTCAGGAGAGCCACTTGAAATATTGGAGGAGTACGCAGAGTGATGTTAATCTTTCAATGGAATGAAATTACGGTACGTTTATTGGATAAAAAAGATGAGCAGCACCTTGTCCAATGGTTGTCTGACCCAACTGTGCTTCAGTATTACGAGGGCCGTGCATGAGCTGCATGAAGGACAGAATAGAGACTGCTGGCTGATGGAGTATGCCCCGTAGGCAATCGGTTGTGTTACATTACATCTTAACAAGGAGGAATGATCGATGGATTTGAGATACCCAATTGGAACATTTGAACATACTGGCGAGGTTACATTGGAACTACGGAAGCAGTGGATTCAGGATATTGCCGAGTTGCCGGAGCGCGCGCGAGAAGCAGTAAAGGGATTAAGTGAAGATCAATTAAGACTGCCCTACCGGGAAGGTGGTTGGACGATCAAACAGGTTATTCATCATATGGCAGATAGCCACATGAACAGCATGGTTCGTTTCAAGCTGGCATTGACGGAGGATAACCCTACGATCAGACCGTATTACGAAGAGCGGTGGGCTGAACTGAGTGATTCGCGTGAGCTGGACGTCGAGTTTTCGCTGCAAATCCTGGATGCGTTACATCGTCGTTGGGTAGCACTTTTAAACACATTAACGGATGCAGATTATGCCAAAACCTTTTATCATCCCGCATCGAAAGAAACGACCAGACTGGATTATAATCTGGGTGTGTACTCCTGGCACGGCAGACATCATGTTGCCCATATTACGTCGCTTCGAAGCAGATTGGGAATCTAGTAAGGATTTAAACAAATATTGAATGTCATATTAAGGAGAATACATCGATGAACATACATATCAGGCTTTTAAACGAGAGTGATCCTGCCGTAATCTCGCAGGCGTTTCAGGAACAGGGGTGGAAGAAATCCGCAGAGCAGTATATTCACTATCTAGCAGAACAGCAGAATGGTGCACGGGTAACGCTGGTAGCGGAGCTCAATGGAGCTTTTGCCGGATACGTGAATGTATTGTGGAATTCGTATTACCCATCGTTTAGGGAACAAGGCATTCCCGAAATCAATGATTTCAATGTGCTGATTAAGTATCAGCGCCAGGGAATCGGATCGCGGTTGATGGACCGGGCAGAGGAAGTTATTCAAGAGCGAACGGATACAGCGGGAATTGGTGTTGGGGTATTTTCCGATTATGGCAAAGCTCAAATTCTGTATGCCCATCGCGGATATATTCCTGACGGTAAGGGCATTCACAAGCATGATCGTTACATCCAGCCAGGGGATGAGACGATCATCGATGATGATGTGGTGCTGTATCTTACGAAGAAGTTAAGCTGATTCAAATCTGAATAGAGATGACTATAACGACGTCTGGGAGAAAGAGATTTCTTTCTTCTGAACGTCGTTTTTCAACATGTAAATCAGGCCGTTTTTGGCTCGAATTATACAAGAAAAATAGAGTTATTTTGGGTGAAAATGTTATAATAGATGGAAGTTCATTGCGCGCAAAAACCGTGATGAAGCGAGCGATTGATATGCGCAGAGATCGAACGAGAGAGTAGGAATGTACTAGATACTTTGTATACATACAAGGAGGAATACGACTTTGGAGAAGACGATCAAAAATGTCCAGGATCTATATGACATGCTTGATGCCGAGTTCAGATCAGCAAAGCAATTTTGGGAGCCTTTCTACGAGGATCGGGACCGACCGATCCCCTTTTTTCCAAACAAGCCGGATGAAAATCTGGTCGCGTATGTAGACTCAGGTGTATTATCTGGGGGTAAGGCATTGGAGCTGGGTTGTGGCCCGGGAAGAAATGCATTGTATCTGGCACGACAGGGTTATGAGGTGGATGCTTATGATCTTTCGGAGACGGCCATTGCCTGGGCTAAGGAAAGAGCAGCGGAAGAACAGCTTGACGTGAATTTTGAATGCAAATCGGTGTTTGAACTTGCGCCACAGGAAAAGTACGATCTCGTCTATGATTCGGGCTGTCTTCACCATCTGCTGCCCCATCAGCGAATTCCCTACATACAGATGATTCACAACGCACTCAAGCCTGGAGGGTATTTTGGGATGACCTGCTTTGCGCCAGGCTTTGGCGGTCAAGGTGGACCGGAGAGCGTTATGGACGATTGGGAGGTATATCGTGAGAAGTCGATGAAAGGCGGTCTCGCCTTTACGGAGGAGAAGCTTCGCTATTTGTTTGGAGATGTATTTGAATGTGTGGAGCTGCGCCCGATGAAAGCGATGGGTCAGAATGAGAACTGTTTTGGCTTGCCCATTTTGTGGGTGACCTTGTGGAGAAAACTCAACGTGTAGACCTGGATTCATAGGGTCTCATAGGCTTGACGTTTAACCAATCTTGCACGGAGTGAGAGAAAGGCAGGTAGAATATGGGGAACAGACACTTTATCATCACAGGTACATCCAAGGGAATTGGAAAACAGCTCGCGGAATTGTTATTGGAAAAGGGAGATCATGTCTACGGCATTGCACGCGGAGCGTCTGACTTGGAGGAGACTTACGAGCGATATAAGCATGTCCAGTTTGATCTTGCAGACATCCATAGCATCGACGATCTTGTTTCAGGAATATTGAAGCAGATTCCGCTGCAGGAAGTAGAATTCATCGGGCTCATCAACAATGCAGCCATGCTTGAACCGTTGAAACCGATAGATCAGTGCATCGCGGAGGAGATTAGCCTTAATCTGAATATCAGTTTGGCAGCGCCCATGATCCTGACTGCATCTTTTATACAATATACCAACCACCTGACCGCACGGAGAAAAATAATGAATGTGTCCTCCGGTTCGGGCAGTTATCCGGCGCCTTCGATGGCAACATACTGTACGTCCAAAGCCGGGATAAACATGTTCACCCAATGTGTAGCGATGGAACAATCCGGGCAGCCAAACCCGGTGGAGGTCATTGCATTCGATCCAGGGATGGTGGATACGGAGCTACAGGCTGTGGCAAGAGGCAAGAGTGCAGAGGAATTTGCATTGTCCGGGGTATTCGGTCAGGTATATGAAGCAGGCCAATTAAGATCGCCACAGGATGTCGCAAAGCAACTGATCGAACGGATGGAAGAAATCAGTGATACAAGCATGGTCCTCCATACTATGGAGGGATAACAGATTAACAGTTATAAACGTTTAGATTCATCTAAATTGGTAAGAGATTATGGATTTTACTTTGCCACAACAATTTGTATTGTTCTATTAACAGCGGCAGTAGTGGAAGAGACGGAATAGATTCTGAAGAAGCGGTAGCGTTCGCCTTTGTCACCTAATTTTTACATTTAATAGATTTAATAAAGGAAATTTGGGGGCAACAGCGATCGGAAGAACGATCCGTATCTGGAACGGTCCCCCGTAGATTGTCAAACAATATGCTTGGGGCAGTGCCCAAGAAGAACAGAAATGTGGTGGCGAAACATGTTTAAAATTATGCTCATTGAAGACGATGAATCGTTATTCAGTGAAATCAAAGAACGGTTATCTCAGTGGTCATATGATGTGTATGGTGTACAGGACTTTGGCAAGGTGTTGCAGGAGTACAGTATGATTCAGCCCCAGCTGGTCATTATTGATATTCAGCTTCCCCAATATGACGGGTTTCACTGGTGCCGGATTATCCGTGCTCATTCCAACGTGCCGATTTTTTTTCTGTCCTCACGGGATCATCCTACGGATATGGTCATGTCGATGCAGTTGGGCGCGGATGATTTCATCCTGAAGCCCTTTCATTTCGACGTCCTGATTGCCAAAATACAAGCGACCCTGCGCAGGGTGTACAACTACAACACAGAGCGAATTGAAACCTGGCGCGGGGCAACCATTGAATACGTGAAAAATACACTCACTTGTGGGGATGAATCTGCCCTTTTGACCCAAAATGAGATGTTCATTCTCAAAGTGCTGGTAGAGCATAAAAATCAGATTGTCACCCGCGAAGACCTCATACGGAGTTTATGGGATCATGAGCATTTTGTGAGTGATAACACGCTGACGGTTAATGTCAATCGGCTCTGCAAGAAGCTTGAACCCCTTGGACTGGATAACTATATTGAAACCAAAGTTGGTCAGGGATATATGGCAACAGAAGAGGAGGAAGCATGATTGGCAAGTACATCCGGGAAAAGCTCAGTTGGCTATTTTTACTTGTAAGCATGCAGCTCATCATGTTATTTGTGGCCTATATCGACACGTCCATTTCATTCCGGTCTATAACGTATATCGTTGTGCTGAATGTGGTGGTATGCATCGTTTTTATCTGGGCGAGATATCCAAGAGCCCCGTTTCTACAAAAAATTAACCATCTGGGATCGTACCTATAATTCGGGGGATTTGGAGATCGCTGAAAGCCCTCATGAATCCAGGCCAACATCTCATCCTTCTCCTGCTCCAGCAAAATAAAATGAGACGAAGACTCCTTCCGATAATGTTCAGTCTGAGAAGTCAAGGCATGCTGTTGATCGAGCAGTTGGTGAATTCGCAGCCATTCATACGTCATTTGCCCGACTTCGTCTGGTTTCAGATCGATGTTATCTACCATCCTGTCACTTACTACACTTCACGTTTGTGGAAAAAAAGGAGGATCATGGAACTGGGTCGAAATGATGATAGAGTCAATGAATCTGATTCATGTATAACGATGAAACGAGAGGAGTGGAGTAACATGCCTGGAGTTCTCTATGCATCGAAGAAAGAGTTAAGTGAGACGATTCGAAGCACATATCTATTGTTTGAGGGCGAATTCAATGACATCCATAACAGCAACAAAGATAAACGGGTTGAAGGTGTGGATAAGACGCCTGCCCAGATAATCGCCTACCAGTTGGGATGGATGAACCTCGTGTTGGACTGGGAGCGAAATGAGAAGTTGGGACATGAATGTGTTATGCCTGCTCCCGGATATAAATGGAACCAGCTGGGGCCATTAAATGAATCTTTTTACGAAAAGTATTCAGACTATACTCTGGAAGAGCTGCGCTCTTTGTTCCAGGAGACAGAACAGCAGTGGCAGAACTGGATTGACTCGCTTAGCGATGAGGAGTTATTCGTACAAGGGGTGAGACAGTGGACCGGAACCAAGCCAGGATGGGCTATGGTGAAGTGGATTCAGATTAATTCGGTAGCTCCGTTTAAATCTTTTCGTGCCAAGATTCGTAAATGGAAAAAGGTGCAGTTAGCCAGCATGGATGCGAAGAGTGAAGCGATCGAATGAATCTGAATCTGGCGAACCAAATTACTTTGGCTAGAATTGCGTTGATTCCTGTGTTTATGGTGTGTTTTTGGAATCAGCAGAGCGTGATGCTTGCAGTTATCATTTTTGCAGTAGCGGCGGGTACAGATAAGCTGGATGGATATGTGGCGAGAAAATATAATCAGGTCACGAATCTGGGAAAGCTGCTTGATCCGCTGGCAGATAAACTGTTAATTGCGGTAGCGCTGATTATGATGGTTCAGGAGAACTTAATCAATTCGTGGATTGCTGTGATCATCATTGGACGTGAAATTGTTATTACAGCGTTACGGATGGTAGCGACGGAGCAGGGGATCGCACTCGCAGCTGATCGATATGGCAAGATCAAAATGGTGCTCCAGGTTGCTGCAATCCTCACAATATTGCTCAACAATTATCCATTTCATCTACTAACCGATATACGGGTGGATATAGCCTTACTATGGGTTGCAACGGGCGTTACTCTTTTATCCGGGTTGAATTACATATGGGCGAACTATAGAATGCTTCGATTGGGAGTAAAGTAGGCTAAAACTAGTCATTATTGTCAGGGTGAAGGAGGCGTAATGCAACTGATTAAAGCTAAAGTTTTCCTGGTTAAACCAGGATCATTCATTGAAGAGGAAACAGGGATAAATAATTGGCTGGTTGCCGTGACACAAAGGCCGGAAGTTCGGTATGCAGATGTAAATGATCGTGAACTGGTTGAACAGTTGATGATGAGTGGCAAATTTGGTCTGGACTACCTTCAGATGGCTATTCATGTGACTGATGATAGTGGACAACCACTGATCGGATATGAGGTCCCAAGTGGCTTGAATATATGGCAGGATTATCTGCGAGCTATTCGCAAGTTGATGGAGCAGGGAAAAGCCTGTGTGAGTTACGGAGCTGATCCTTATTTGCTTGAGATGGAGCAGTTGGCAAATGGACAATTAAGATGTGCTATTCGTTTGGAGTTGGTTCCTCAGGATATACTGACTCAGTTCATTACAGCTGAGAAGGCGTTTTTGTTGGAGCTATTGAGAGCTGTAGAATTTCTATGGAGCAAGTTGTTGGGTGAGTACCAAACACAGAGTGAGCTTGATATATCCAAAACGATACATGAGGGTCAAGATATATTTATAGAGATTGAATCCTTGCGTAAATGGTTGCTTCAGTTATCGGAATAGTTTTTCGTATATAAGGTTATGGAATGAAGAGATCATCGAGAGGAGAATACGATGCCTAAGGGAAACATAAGCCCAAGTACTGTGGAGGATTCGGCGTATGTTCGCCAGCAATTAGTATCGTATAACGCGGCACATGTGAGCGATGAATTGAAGAATCGGTATGAGGAAATGAATTATAATATCAAAAATGAAGCTGGAGAGATCGTTGCGGGAGTGCTCAGCACACTATGCTGGAACTGGGTAGAACTCGATATCCTTTGGGTCGACTCCAAGCAACGACATCAGGGCTACGGCTCCCAGTTGCTGTGTGAAGTCGAACGTCTTGCGCGCGAGAAGCACTGTGATTTTGTCATGCTGAACACCTTCTCCTACCAGGCACCAGAATTCTATAAGAAGCATGGATACCAACTGATTACAACCATCGAGAATGCACCAACCGGACATCATCATTACTATTTCAAGAAAAATCTCACTTAAGATAGAATATAGAGTGCCATACAAGAGAGAATTCAGGGGGATATGTCATGGTTACAATCAAGGCCATAGAACTACAGGATCTGTCAGCTTTAAGCAAACTGTATAATGAGTTGATGGGGACACCAACCAATGAACTGCAAATGCAGAAGATGTTCCAGCACATTCAGCAAAATGGACACTACCATGTACTTGGTGCATTTTACAACGGGAAACTGGTCGGTTCCGTTATGGGCATTGAATGCATGGATCTGGTGGGTCAATGCAAACCGTTCATGGTTGTGGAGAATGTGATTGTGTCGGATCAGGTACGCAGGCAGGGCATCGGGCAGAAGTTGATGCTTCAGATAGAGCATATTGCGAAAGATCTTGGATGTGAGTACATGATTCTGGTGTCTGGCGATCAGCGCAAGGAAGCACATAGGTTCTATGAGAAGCTGGGTTTCAAGGATGAGAAGGTTCAGGGTTACCGGAAGCATTTTAATTGACATATCTTTCTGTTTTTGTGACCGAGAACAGGGATGGTTATTAGGTATCATGTTTGACGTGAGAGTTCTGGGGCGATCGATCGGGGAAGTAGACATGTGAAATGTAAAATACAAAAAGAGAGCTGGCAGCTCTCTTTTTGTATTTTGTATTTATTCCTTACTTGGTTCTTTGGAACCGGATGAGAATGATCGGATATATTGCGGTGGATGAACATCATCAATCATTAAAATGCCGTCATACTGATCACGTGGGACTAAACTCTCAGGGTATATGCCCCAGCTGTATGCAAATCGTGGTTCGAACATCCAGGAGTTTCCTGTTTCTCTGCTCTGATACCGCATATCCAAGAAGCTGTACTTTGCATTTGTCGCTGACATAATTCCTTCAACGGAGCCGGGTTCCGCTGGCTCAACGACATGAAGTTCGCCGGAATTATCAGCCGTTTGACCACTGGATGCATACAATCCAAGAACATAACTGGATTGCTTCATTTCCTTCGAAAGTTTTTCTCCCATGAGGGCTATTGGATAGGGTGAGCCCATCACTTTGCTTTGGGCTTTGCGGATGTGATCATTATGTCCCCATACGATGAACTTTTCGTTTGGATATACTTCGGTAGCGAGCCACATGAGATTGTCATGCATCGCTTGATCGCGCCACTCCATTGAATCAATAAACGACTCCATTTTGCCTTCATTTATTTCAGTCATTGAACGGATCGAAAGATCGACATATTCCCTCGCTACACGAATTCGATCATTGAGGCTTCGCTCCAGCAGCATGGAAAGTTTCGGCTGATTCGGGTATTCTTTTTGCAGATAAGTCTGGTTCGCTTCGGATTTCAGGGATTGTAGGACATCTTTGTATACCTGGATGATCTCATTTTTCTCAGCGCGGTAGGCCTTCAGGTCTGTTCCGGCGGAGAATTCGGACAGCTTTTGTTCCGTTTGTGCAAGGCGCTTGGCGAGTTTTTTATCCTTCAGCCAGTTACCGTCCAACAACGGGAATTGCAGCTGCATATCGAAACCGGTCAGGATCAGAGGCTGTTCAGTTTGTGCGTTTGTTTTGAGATAATCGAACAAGGGCGTGATTTCCTTTGACCACCAGACGCCGAAGATGGAGTTTTTCATCGTTTGCTCCGGACTTTGCTGTGCTATCGTGGCATTAGCCAGCGATGTGTTGGAGAGACCGCTTTCAAAGGCAAGAACATTGTATCCCATTTCCTGATGCAAAAACTGTATCAGTCGGGTCTTCGCCAAGTTAAATTCGGCAACCCCATGGGAGCTTTCACCCAGAAATACAATTCGTTTGTCATGCAGCAGAGGCTTCAGCATATTCAGATCCGAAAATGAATCGCGCTCCTGACCTGTCTTCACAGGCTGTATGCTGTCCAGTCGATACGCATGATCTTTGGCCCATTCGTTCCACTCCGCAATTTTCTCATCCGATGTTTTTGCGGATTGCACTTGGGTGACCTGACCCTGTATGGTCTCCATGGTGGATGCTGCTGCACCAGCATGCCCTGTTGGATAGAGCGAACTCACCAGTATGGCTGTAGTCAGTGCAAGTACAGCACCCGTTTTTCTTTTCCTGAAATAAATCAAAATATTTCCTCCTCATCATGTGCGTGATCATAAATGATTTAGTATTGGAACCATCCGGCTTATGTCTGCTCTTCGTCCCAGAACAGGTCATTCAGAGTTCTTGAGAGCGCCTTGCATATGGCAATACATAAGCTAAGGGACGGGTTATACTTTCCCAGTTCTATGAGACCAATGGTTTGCCTCGAAACACCAACGATCCGTGCCAGATCGTCTTGCGATAGATCCTTTTCTACCCGGGCGACTTTTAATCGTATATTTTTCATGCCTTTCACCCTTGTGTCCTTTCTATGAATCCCACTGATCTTTACGAGCCGCTTTTTGACTCGCCTTGTTTGCAAAGTGATGAACGATGACATTGAATCCCGCAAAGAACGGGATGTAAAGAAGTAGTGAAATAGTAAATACGAGGAAGAAATACCACCACTTCTCATGCGCCGTTTCGGCAAACAAAACGGAACTTCTTATGCCCATGAACAAGGCAATTGAAATACCGATAATTAGACCCGTGATCATGCTGCGCAGGTTATATGAAATTTTACTGGTCTGGTCATGGACTTCAACTTCATCCGAATAAATGCCCAGCATGATGGAACGAACTCCGAAATAGATACTTCCTGCGAGAAGGACGATCACTTCCGTCAGCATGGAGTAAGTTTCCCAATTGAGAAAGCTTTTGATCATGATGGAGATGCCGCAGATCCACATGATTAAACTGTAAGCTTCCTTGTATACCTTGTTTTTCAGATTGACGATACGCTCATCCTGATTGCCGTTTTTTTTGAACCATTTCATGGTGACCTCTCCTTCATAGAGATGTGTAAAATGTGGGAAATATTTCTTATTCTTGCTTCATGATAATACTATTCAAGTCTTTTTGCAATATATATATGTCATTTTGTATGATGTGAAATATAATATGATAAAATAAAACAATCCAAGATTACACAATAACGTGCGAAGGGGACTGCAATTGAAACGGCAATTGTATCATCCAGCAGGAAGTGATTTACTGCCCACATCACATAATTTTTGGTAATATATACAAAGAGTTTAATAAGACAGGAGGTTAACACAATCATGCGTATCGTGGATAACATCAAAGTCTGGGGGGAACCGCTGGAGAATGCGGTAAGTCAGGCAGTGACTTGCTCGCAGCATGGAGACGTACTGGGTGTGGCTCTGATGGCCGACCATCACAAAGGCTACTCGCAGCCCATCGGCGGTGTCGTCGCTTACCGGAATATGATCAGTCCGTCAGGTGTGGGATATGATATTGCCTGTGGAAACAAGGCTGTACGCACGAATCTGATGTGGGACGATATTCGGGATCGAATTGCAGCTATCATGGATGACATCAATTCGACGATATCCTTTGGCGTAGGCCGCAACAATCCAACACCCGTGGATCATGAACTGTTCGACGATTCGAGCTGGAAACTGTTTGACACCATTGAACCGGGATTACAACAGAAGTTGAAGACACTCGCACGTAACCAACTCGGAACCGTAGGCAGTGGCAATCATTTTGTGGATATTTTTGTGGAAGAGGCAACGGGAAAAGTATGGATTGCCAATCACTTTGGCAGCCGTGGTTTTGGTCATAAGGTCGCCAGTGGTTTTCTCAATCTGGCCGCCGGACGCAAGTTCAGTGGCAAAGCTCCCGGAGAGTCTATGGATCAACCACCTACATTGTTTGACCTGAACAGTGAAATGGGGGATATGTATTGGGATGGTATGACCCTGGCAGGTCGATACGCCTATGCAGGACGTGACTATGTCATTGAACAGGTGCTCGGAATTCTCGGGGCAAGTGCCGAATATGTCGTTCATAATCATCATAACTTCGCCTGGAAAGAACGACACATAGGTGAAGATGTTGTGGTGGTACGCAAAGGAGCAACCCCGCTGTCACCAGGTCAACTCGGTTTTGTTGGAGGTAGTATGGGAGATATCTCGGTGATCGTAGAGGGTATCCACAGTGAGGAGAATACCGAGTCATTCCGCAGCACCGTCCATGGGGCAGGGCGCACGATGAGCCGAACCCAGGCGGCTGGCAAAATGAACTACAAGCTGCGTACACGCATGGGCGGCGAGATTAGCGAGGCACAGATGCAGGAGGCAATTCGTGCCTATGGTGTCGAGCTGCGGGGAGCAGGTACAGACGAAAGCCCGTTTGTGTACAAAAAGCTGCAAGACGTGCTAAACGCTCATGCTCACACCTTGAAAATCAATCATCTGCTGCGCCCTGTTGGAGTTGCAATGGCCGGAGGCAATGAATTCGATCCATATAAGGACTAGTTGGAAAGAGAAGGTGAAATTCATGAAAAATTGTGCGATATACAGCTCCCAGTTTGACCTGGATCAGCTGTTTGAACTTATTCAATCCATTTATCCAGAGGATACGATTGAGCGTCAGGAGGACAAGACTCACATACAAGTGATTCAGAAGAAATGGTTCATTAAGAAAACAAAGGGCTTCAACATCATGACCAGCCAGACACATCCTGAGGAGTTTGCAGCAATGATTCAGGGAATGTTGGGATTTCTGGGTCAGATCGAGGGGCGTCATGCTTCGCTTCAGGAAAAGGTACTGATCAAATGTTCCACACTGAACATGGTGGTTGGAATTGAGACGGAAGATGACATCTCGGAGGAATTCTTTAACGAATTATTGCGTATGGCCGATGCTTTGGATGCCGTCATCTTCTGGGGAGGTGGATCTCTGCTCAATGCACAAGGCCAGCTACTGCTGGATGTTAATGGAGAATCCGAGGTTGAGGATTACACGGTGACAGCGCACACCAGTTTTCTGGACGATGTCAGACCTCCGTCGGAGTCTGCCATTCAGCGTAAAGAGCGGTCAGAGCAGCTTCTGACTGAACAAGGAATTCCGTACAATGAACATTTGCCTGCTAGGGCAGGGGATGAGCAGGCCGTGATCCGAAGTGAAGAGGAAGTCGCAAGGCGTGCGGTTGCCCTGTGTATTGCAGCACTCAAGGGTGAGTGCCTGGGAGCGGGGGAGAGTGCCGAAGATACAGCAGCACTGGTTCAGGAAGTGATCGACAAGTATGATGCAGCTTCGTTCTTTTCACCTGTGGAGAGAGGGTTTATAGAGCAACATGGGGCCGAGCATCAGGAGATTATCTCCTTTTCATGGGGTTACGAAGCTTATCATGTGATGTTCTGGGCGCTTGGCTACGTCAAGGAACTTGGAGCTCCGGTAGATCTCTGTAACGTAGAAAAGGCTGTAGGATATTTGCAAAAATGTGACGATGTTGAAGTCTTTATAGCCGGGGGACAGCTCCGCTCCAAAAACGAAATTCTGGATGCAGCAGACCTGATCTACCGATACAATTGGGTGTGTGTGGACAGTTGTGTGAAGGACCAAACACCTCCCGCGGGACTAAATGGAGGAGTAGCTTACGAACGTCACCGTGCACTCAATTGGCTAATCTGTTATCTGGATCAGGACTGGGATGATGTACGGACAGATACGTAGAATGAACGGTTAACTGGTTTTTATGACAACGAACCCGAAATACCCCCAAGCCAGCAGGTGACTGGCTATGGGGGTATTTTGATGTCTCGGCATATTATCGCTTATCCGCTAGTTCTTCCGTATTGTTCCCGAATCATAACATCTGCCAAAATCAGTTTTTTCTCCACACTGCTCTCCGGGTTTACAATGCGCCATAACATCTGGTCCACTGCGCGCGCACCGAGTAGCTCCTTGTTTACATTGACCGTGGCGAGCACCGGGATATTGTCGTACACATTGTCAAATCCGGTGACAACGCACTGATCAGGTACACGAATGCCCATGCTCTCCAAGGCTTCAATGGTATAGAGCGCATAGAAGTCATTGGCACAGACAAAAACTTCAGGCAAGTTATCGGTGTTGATCACCGAAGTGAAGGTTTGACGGAACTCATCCATTTCGGGGCTACTGAGTTCGGGAATCTGATTAATTTCCATCCCGTGGCCCATTAACACAGAAGTATAGGCTACCCAGCGTTCATAGAAGCTGTGCGCATCACTGGTATTTCCAACAAACTGGAATCTTTGAAACCCCTTGCGAAGCAGATAGAGCATGATTTCACGCATGGATGCAAAGTTGTCGGTGAAAATGCTGTCACTGTGGAAGACCGGGTCCAGATGATCCACCATGACGACCGGAATTCCAAGACGCTTGATTTCAAGCAGGATGGGTGTCGAGATTGAACCAACCGTGATGATGCCCCGAATGGCGTCCGGGTTTAATAGCGTGAACAACTGGTCTGCAGAAGGTTCTGTAAGGGTGAGAATATTGATTCCCTTCTGGTTCAGTCTGGACGATATTCCGTTAAAGACCGGTCCCCAGTAGACGGATTCCTGATTCTGATAACGAACATTGGGAAACAAGATCAAAATCGTTCCACTCCAGCGCGTGTTCTGCGGGTCCTGAAGTTCATTGCTGCTATACATATCACCAGACAACATGCTGTTATCTTTGAAATATCCAAGTTTGCCAGCGGCCTTGAGAATGACGTCCCGTGTCTGATCACTAACACCGGATTTTCCTGACAGAGCACGTGACACCGCGAATTTCGACAGACCTGTAAAATGTGCAATTTCCTGAATTGTTACCTTCGTCTTCATCATACCATCCTTACACTCGTAGTTCTGCCGTATTCTTTACATTGTTGAATCAAACTCATTCTAGTATATCATGATGTATTTCTCTTAATCTAATAACGGACGGAGAATTAAAAATGTTAGGAATCACTACCATTTAATGATGTAAGTTAAACTCAAAGATGAACGTATTTCAGAAAAAAAAGACGTTTTTTGTCTTAAAAATTATCTATTTGTTATTTATTGAAAATAACAAAATGGGTGGGTTGATTATCGGTGTATATTTTTGTGTACTCAGAAGTTGAGAGCGGTAAATACGCTGTTTTAAAAGATGTTTTGGTGATTTATCAGCAGTTTAACAGCATAAAAAGAAAATGTTAACAACAAAAATGTTGACGCTTACATTTGGCTATGTTAAATTTTGTTTGTTAAAAGAAAACAAAAAAATAACAAATGGTGGTGGTCATTGTATTTTCATTAGGTGATCAGTAAGGCGTCTATTTATGCTGGACCATGATGGGTATATTTCGGGGAGGTTGTTAAAATTATGATTAGAAAATGGAACGTTTTACCTCTAATGTTGTTGGCGGTAATGCTGTTTGTATCCGCTTGCAGCGGTGGAGGGACAGCTCCGACGGGTACTGATGCAACAGCCAATTCAGGCAACAGCACCGGGACCGCAGAGACAGACAAAGAGGGCGGAGCGGAAGAAGCGACAGTCGATGTGCCGGATTTGGGCGGACGTGTCATCAAGGTTGCTGCCTGGTGGGATCTGAAACCGGCGGGGGAGACCGCGTCTGACAAAGCACGTCTGGATAAAATCGCTGAAGTTGAGAAGAAATATAACGTGAAAATTGAGTTTGTAAACGTACCATTCGAAGAATACATGAATAAATTCACAACGACTGCGCTGGCTGGCGAACCGTTCGCAGACATCGTACAGATGGAATATAAATCCGCACTTCCAGCCATCCTCAAAGGGCAACTGTTGCCCATCTCCGAATTCACCACAGCTGAGAACAACATCAACCAAGAGGCCAACCTTATGGCCCAATATCCTGCCATTGCAGGCAACTACTACGCCTTCGATTCTCCAACTAGCATCGGTCTGGGGCTGCATTATAACCGTGACTTGTTCAAAAAACTATCTCTGCCCGATCCCCAGGAACTATATAACAAAGGCGAATGGGATTGGGACAAATTCATGGAACTCGCCAAACAGGCAACCAAAGATACGGATAACGACGGCAAAATTGACGTGTACGGGTTTTCCGGCTGGGCCATTGATGTACTTCGTCACTTTACTGCAGCCAATGGCGGCACGATTGTAGATGACGAAAATTCGAAAGAAGGATTGTCCGATCCGAAAACGATTGAGGCTGCCGAATTCGTCAAACGCCTATATAACGTAGAGAGTGTCGTGAAAGTCAAAACAGGCGATAAAACGAACTGGGAGGAAAGCAATACATTCAAGGATGGGGACGTTGCCTTGTTCACCGCTGCAGAATGGCAACTGGGAGATATCACCTTTGCTGCTGGAGTCGTACCGATTCCAAACGGCCCTCAGGGCAGCAAGGATGTAACGTACGCCAACAATGCGGCCTCAGCGAAGTTCATTCCCAAAGGTGTGGAAGATCCTAAGATGGTATACCAAATTTATGAAGAGACCTTCGACATCCCACAGATTGAAGAGTATCCGGGTCAGGATTATCTGGAGAGCCGTTATACCGACGAGAAGGACATCGCCATCATTCGCGAGCATATCGCGGGCACGGGGCGCATCCTGCTGGATGATGCCTACGCGGGATATCCGATCGGTGATTATGTAAACGATATCATCAAAAACAATGCTTCTGTTACTGCAACAGCTGAGAAGTATAAAGCACAGGCACAAGCCGCAATCGATAAACTCGGCAAACAATAACACCAGCAGTTACTCAGGCAGAGGTGCCGCGTGCCGGAGATCATACACGGGCACCTCTTTTCCTGAATGAATCCCTGACAATAGGGTGCAGCTGGCATCAGCCTTGATGAGGAGGACTCGTAGAATGGCTGGAATTCTACAACGAAAGAAATGGATCCTGCCCACAGTAATCGTAGCGGCGGCAGTCTGCGTCAACCTTTATTTTATTTCCGGTGCAGATGTGAAGAGTGCAGATGTTTCGCCAAGCAGTTTGCCTGCGATTGAGGTGGATGCGATCTTGCAGCAGACCCGGCAGAAGAAGGGATATGAGCAATACCTGTCCAAAGCAGGCGAGGCTTCACAGCCGGGAGTGGATATCACCATTGAAGCATCAGACTACATACGGGCTGAGGGTGAGAAAGTCCGCACATTAAATGATTATGAAGGCAAGGAAGGTGTGTCCCTGCATACCGGAGAGACTGGGGAGGTCGACTGGGTTATCCATGTGCCGGAAACCGGCCTGTACAACCTTTCCGCTGTTTATTTTCCCGTAGAAGGCAAGAGTTCCGCGATTGAGCGCGCATTGTACATTGACGGTGAACTTCCGTTTGCGGAAGCCGCCTATTTGCAGTTTGACCGGATATGGGGCAACGAGAAAAAAGCTGTCGAGCAAGATAATCAGGGGAATGACCTTCGTCCGAAACAAGTGGAGAAACCCCGCTGGATGGAAGAAACGTTTCAGGATTCAGATGGGTACGAACAGGCGCCATTCAAGTTTTATCTGGAAAAAGGGGAACACACGCTAACGCTTAAATCCTCTCGTGAACCAATGATTATTCGATCCTTACGGCTATTCAATGAAAAGACAGCCATACCGTATGCGGAGACTACAGGAGCACAGCATACGGATTCTTCCGGGCAACCGAAGAATGTACTCATCCGCATTGAAGGGGAAGCGGCTGTTGCCAAATCTTCTCCAACGCTATACCCGACCAACGAAAGATCAAGTTCAGCGGTATCTCCTTACAGTGCTTCCCAGGTACGCATCAATACGATTGGTGGGTATAACTGGCGTCTGCCAGGACAATGGATCGAATGGGAAGTGGATGTGCCGGAGAGTGGACTTTATCATATCGGTTTTACCGCACAGCAAAATTTCGTCAAAGGCATCTATTCCACACGCAAACTGACCATTGACGGTGAAGTGCCGTTTGCAGAGATGACGAAAGCCCCTTTTCGTTACCAAAGTGACTATCGCATTGACGTGATGGGCGGTAAGGAAGCCTACAAGTTTCAGTTGGAAAAAGGCAAACATGTGATTCGGCTGGAGAATAGCCTCGGTGACTTCGCCCCACTCATCCGCAATGTGGAGGACAGTCTGTACAACCTGAACTCCATGTACCGAAGAATCCTGATGATCACAGGCACCAAGCCCGATGAATTCAGGGATTATCGGGTGGAGAAGCAGATCCCAAATCTGCTGGAGGTGTTCAGTGGCGAGAGCAAAAGGCTGAATGAAATTGCGGCGCAGCTTCGCATCCTGTCAGGTCAGTCCAGCGATCAGGAAGCGTTGATCAAAACGATGGCCCAGCAGCTGGACGAGATGATTGACAAACCGGATACGATTCCAAGAAGGCTTGCCGCTTACAAGACGAACACAGGCGGACTTGGGACATGGGTGCAGCAAGCACGCGAGCAACCGCTTGAGATTGACGCATTGTACGTCACTTCGATCGACCGCAGTATTCCTGGAACAGGCATGGGACCGCTGGCGAAACTAGCTCATGAAGCGAAGATGTTCTATCATTCGTTCTTCATTGATTATAACCAGATCGGGAATGTAGCCACATCGGAAGATCAGCGCACGGTTACAGTCTGGATCGGTAGTGGACGGGACCAGGCGAACACGATGAAAGCGATGATTGATGAGACGTTTACGTCAGAGAGTGGCATCAACGTCAATCTGAAGCTGGTCAACATGGGGACGTTATTGCCAGCAACCCTATCGGGTGAGGGGCCGGATGTAGCGATGCAGATCGGCAATGATCTGCCCGTGAACTTTGCAATGAGGAACTCGGCTGTGGATTTGACGCAGTTCAGTGACTATAGCACGGTAGAGCAGGAGTTCAGGGACAGTGCCATCGTACCGTATGCCTATGATTCAGGTGTGTATGCCTTGCCGGAAACACAGACCTTTAATATGTTGTTTTACCGTAAAGACGTGTTGGAAGAGTTGGGTCTTGAAGTTCCCCAAAACTGGGAGGATGTCGAGGGTCTGCTGGCCATTCTGAGCAAAAACCATATGGAATTCGGCATGCCGGTCGTGACCCAGGCCAATATGCAGGGCGTCAACATTCCACCTAATTCGCAGTATGCTACCATGCTGCTTCAGAATGGCGGCTCCTTCTATCGCAACGATGGCAAGGAATCGGATCTGGATTCCCGTATCGGTATCGAGACGTTCAAGCAGTGGACGGAGTTTTATACGGATTACAAGCTGGAACGGGAATATGATTTTGCCAACCGTTTCCGGACAGGACAGATGCCGATTGGCTTGACTGATTACACCATGTACAACCAATTGTCTGTATTCGCACCGGAGATCCGCGGACTGTGGGGATTTGTTCCTGTTCCGGGTACGGTGCAAGCGGATGGAACATTGAATCGGGACGTTCCGGGCGGGGGCAGTGCGGTCATGATGCTGGAGAGCGCCAAGGATCAGGAAGCTGCGTGGGAGTTCATGAAATGGTGGACCAGTACACCGGTTCAGGCTGAATTCGGCCGTGAGATGGAAGGGTTGATGGGGGCGGCTGCACGTTATCCAACGGCCAACATCAAAGCGCTTGATTCGCTTCCATGGCCGGCCGAGGATTATGCGAACCTTAAGGCACAATTCGAAACCGTGAAGGGAATTCCCGAAGTGCCCGGCGGTTATTTCACCGGACGCCATCTGTTCAATGCATTTTACAAGACGGTTGTTGGCGAAGTGGAGGCCAGGGAATCCATTATGGATTACACCCAATATATCCAGGACGAGATTCGCATCAAGCGTAATGAATTTGGTCTTCCGTAAGCAGAGGGAGGGTTAACAGTGCCACAAATATCACTCCGAGACGGACAAAACAGTCCTCCTGAGAAATCGCCAAGGATGGGCATGAAATCATGGTGGAGCTGGAAGCTTCAAGAGATGAAGGCGAGCAAACATTCCTATGTGCTGCTTGCACCTTTTATGATTCTGTTCACCATGTTCACCGTGATTCCGGTTGTCATCTCAATCCTACTGAGTTTCACATACTTCAACATGCTGGAGTTTCCACGGTTTATTGGCTGGCAGAATTATACCCGGCTATTCCTGGAGGATGAGGTATTCCTGATTGCCATCAAAAATACCTTGCTGTTTGCCATTATTACAGGACCGATCAGTTATATTGCCTGTTTCGTGTTTGCGTGGATTATTAATGAGTTAACGCCCAAATGGAGAGCGTTCATGACGTTGATTTTCTATGCACCCTCCATCTCGGGGAACGTCTATTTTATATGGCTCATGATTTTTTCGGGAGATCGTTACGGTATTGCCAACGGACTCCTGATCAAATGGGGCATTCTGCTGGAGCCGATCCAATGGCTGAAGACGGAAGCTTATATTATGCCGATCCTTATTCTGGTGCAATTATGGCTCAGTCTCGGAACCGGATTCCTAGCATTTATCGCTGGATTGCAGACCGTTGACCGGACGTTATATGAGGCAGGAGCGGTCGATGGGATCAAGAATCGCTGGCAGGAGCTTTGGTATATCACCCTGCCTTCGATGCGTCCACAGCTGATGTTCGGTGCGGTCATTCAACTCACAACCTCTTTTGCTGTGGCGGATGTCTCGATTGCACTGGCCGGGTTCCCGAGTGTTAACTATGCGGCAGAGACGGTCGTTACCCATTTGATCGACTTCGGTACAACGCGGTTTGAGATGGGTTATGCGTCGGCGATTGCAACCGTGCTGTTTATGATTATGGTGGGCACCAACTTGCTGGTACAGAAACTGCTTCGAAGGGTGGGAGAATAGCTATGGCTGCAATTGCGACAGGCAAAAAGCGGGTGAACCGCTCTTTATCGGGAAGCCTCTCCCTGTTTGCCCTTCTGCTCGTATTTGGTGCCTTCATGGTACTGCCGCTGATCTATGCGATCAACAATGCCTTCAAACCATTGGATGAGATTTTTACTTTTCCACCGACACTATTTGTCAAAAATCCAACATTCAGCAACTTCACCGATCTGATGAATCTGCTGAGTGACTCGTGGGTACCATTCTCACGTTATGTATTCAACACGGTATTTATTACGGGCATTGGCATTGTGGGTCACGTGCTGCTCGCTTCCGCAGCAGCCTACCCGCTTGCCAAGCACAAATTCCCGGGCAAAACGTTCATGTTCCAGGTGGTTGTGCTGTCCCTGATGTTTACACCTGCCGTGACGGCGATTCCGAACTATATGATCATGTCATGGCTCGGTTGGATCGATACGTATTGGGCCGTCATTATTCCGGCATTTGCCTATTCACTCGGTTTGTATCTGATGAAACAGTTCATGGAGCAGATCCCGGATGCACTGCTGGAAGCGGCCAAGATTGACGGAGCGAGTGAATACCGGATTTTCTGGTCCATCGTGATGCCGAATGTGAAACCGGCCTGGCTCACATTGATTATCCTGCTGTTCCAGATGCTGTGGGGAAGTGATGGCAATGGATATATTTACAGTGAGCAGTTGAAGACACTGCATTATGCAGCAGGCCAGATTATTCAGGGCGGAATATCCCGCGCCGGAGCGGGTGCAGCGGTGGCACTTATTTTAATGAGTGTGCCGATTACACTGTTTATTTTCTCACAGAGCCGCATCATTGAGACGATGGCGAGCTCAGGCATGAAGGAATAAGGGGGAACGATATGGCACGCACAGTGAAAAGATGGCTTGTTCTCCTGGCGGCAGTATCCCTGCTGCTGGTGAATGCCGTGCCTGCGGTGGCCTCCCCGGCGCCGTATGAGAGTTATAACTACAACTACTGGAAGGAAGCCGTTCCATCACCGGATGCCTATCTGCCGCAGTTCACCATTTCGGGCAGTGATCTGGGTATTGGCGAATTCAAAGACCCCAGTGATATAAACGTCTCTCCTTCGGGGAAAATCTATATTTTGGACAGTGGCAACAGCCGGATTGTCGTATTGGACACGGATTATAAGCTGCTGGGTGTTATTGAAGGCTTCATGATGGACGGCAGTAAAGAAAATTTCAGTGTTCCGGGTGGACTATTTGTCGATGAAGAGGAACAGATTTATATCGCCGATACGGGGAACAGTCGTGTGGTTGTTCTGGATGCGGAAGGCGCACTGAACCATATCATCACGAAGCCGGAGTCCGACATTCTCGCGACCAATTTTCAGTTTCAGCCAGTGAAACTGACGGTTGACCGTGTAGGTCGAGTGTATGTGGTGGCACAGGGTGTCTACGAGGGAATTATGCAGTTTGACGAGAATGGGAAATTCATTGGATACGTCGGTACCAACAAGGTGGAGCGGGACTACGGCGAATATATCTGGCGTATGTTCTCGACCAAAGCGCAGCGGGCACAGATGGTCCTGTTTGTACCCACGGAGTTCTCCAATGCGGATATCGACCATAAAGGCTTTGTATATGCCACGAACATCGATCCCGGTTCCAATGAACCGATCAAACGTCTGAATCCGTCGGGTGAAGATGTGCTGAAGCGGTTTGGTTATTTCGAGGTGAAAGGGGACATTAAGTTCCGTAATAACCCGGGCCCATCCAAACTGATTGATGTGAAAGTGTTGGGCAACGGCGTGTACAGTGTGCTCGATGCAACACAGAACCGGGTGTTCACTTACGATGACGAAGGTCATCTGCTCTACATCTACGGTGGCAAAGGAAACCAGGTGGGCACGCTCAAAACACCTGTCGCCATTGAGCAATCCGGTGATCATCAGTTGGTTCTTGACCGGGGGAAGAGTAATCTTGTTGTCTATGAGCCGACAAGATTTGGAGCCCGTGTGAATGAGGCGGTTGCACTTCATTATCAAGGTGAGGATACAGAGGCTGTACATATATGGAAAGAAGTGCTGAAGCTGAACGCCAACTATGATATTGCCTATATCGGTATCGGCAAATCCTTGCTGATGGAGAAGAAAAACGAGGAAGCTCTGGGTTACTTCGAACTTGGGATGGATCGCAAAAGTTATTCTGTCGCGTTCAAAAGGTATCGTCGGGAGATGATGAAGGAGCATTTCGGCACCTTTCTGACACTTGCCATCGCGCTGATTTTCATTCTGATCCTGACCCGATTGGCGGTTAAATGGAGACGGAGGAGGCAGACTGATCGTGAAGCAGGATTACATTAAGTTTCCACTGCATCTCATTTTTCACCCCATTGATGCATTCTGGGATCTCAAGTCGGATAACCGGGGCCGGTTGCTTGTCGCTTTTGCAGCACTGGCGCTTACCATTGTCATGATGATCTTGCAAAAGCAATACGCGGGATTTCTCGTCAATTACGTCGATCCTCGCACCATTAACAGCATACTAGAGATCGCGACGATTGCGGTGCCGTTCTTTCTTTGGTGCACGGCCAATTGGGCGGTAACGACCTTGATGGAAGGGGAAGGCAAGTTCAGGGAAATCTTTCTGGCGACAGGATACTCGCTCTTTCCGGTTATTCTGGTCTATGCCCCGATGATCGTCATCAGCCGGTTTATGGTGCAGGAGGAGACTGCTTTTTATTATCTGTTCAATAGCATCGCATTCTTCTGGTTCCTGCTGCTCCTGTTCATCGGCATGATGACAGTACACCAGTACACGGTGATTAAAACGGTGATAACGATGCTGCTAACAGTTATTGTGATGGGCATTATCGTATTCCTCGGAGCACTGGTGTTCAGTATGTTACAGCAGTTATATGAATTCGGGTACAACATTTATCGCGAGTTGATTTTTCGAACCTAAAGGAGGCGGCATCCGTGATCAAAAGAAAACGATTATATACGGTGCTGGCCGGTAGTGCAGCTGTGATCCTGATTGCAGCCGGACTGCTGTATATAAACAACAGGGGAGTACCTGCTGTAGAGGTAACGGCTTATGTTGAGGCTTCTGCAGAAGTGACGGCAACTGAGGCGGGTTCAATGCAATTTCTTAGCGACTCTTCTCAGGGGGTGCCAGGTATGCAACTGGTCGCTGAGGACCAGGGACTGGCACTGTATTATAACGAAGAGACGACCGAAATCGCTGTGCGTGACGGGAGCAGCGGAGAAATCTGGTACAGCAATCCGAAAGAACGTGCTGAGGATGGTCTTGCTTCCGGCTATGAGAAAGACGTTCTATCGTCCCAGTTGAACGTGTCTTTCCGGGACGCGATCGGGACGCTGGAGAACTTCCCGAATTTCAGCTCCAGTATCAGCAATAAACAATTTGCAGCCGTCAATGTGGATCAGGGGATTCGAATCGTCTACACCCTTGGGGATACTTCTCTTGGCATTGACGCGCTGCCCAAAATGATCAGCAAACAGCGTCTGGAAGAGAAGGTTCTTTCGAAACTGGATGCTTCCGTCGCAAAATACACATCTGCACGTTATTATCCAACCAAGAATAATCCGGATGTATTGGAACGTTTGGACGGCCAGGTCTCAAAACAACTGGTACTAAACAAGATGCTTGAAGCGTTCAATACGGCGGGGTATACGGCGGACGATCTTGCTTTTGACAATCAGGAAAACGGGGTCGAAGGCGGTGGTGCATCGGATAAGCCCAGCTTCGTCATTCCGGTGGAATATCGGCTGGATCAAGGTTCATTGGTTGTGACGGTGCCTCTAAGTCAGGTGAAAGAAAGCGGACAATACCGCATTCGCAATATGGATCTGCTCGCCTATTTCGGTGCGGCGGATACGAAGGATGAGGGTTATATGTTTGTACCCGACGGCTCAGGCAGCCTGATCCATTTGAACAACGGAAAGATCAAGGAAGAGCAGTATGTACAGCGCGTGTACGGTGCAGACCCGAACGATAATTCGCTCAGTCGACCTCAGGTCAGTGAGTCTGCGCATATGCCTGTCTTTGGTTTGAAGAACGGGGAACATGCCTGGTTTGCTGTGATTGAAAAAGGGGACGGCATTGCCAGTATCTCTGCGGATATTGGAGGCAGGCAAAATAGTTACAACCATGTCTATAGTACCTTCTCCCTGCGGGGTGAGGATGAGCTGGAGATGTATACTTCACAGAAAATGCAGGAGATTCAGCTGCTTAGTGAAGAGCCGTTCCGTGGTGACATTCAGGTCAGATATCATTTCCTTAACGGGAAAGCTGCCAGTTATTCCGGCATGGCTCGCTTGTATCAGCAGCAATTAGTACAACAGGATGTACTGAAGCCGCTGGAAGATCAGTCAGAACTACCTTTTTACGTCGATGTGCTTGGTGCGGTGGACAAAAAGGCTTCATTCCTGGGTGTGCCCTATCGGACGGCGATTGCCATGACCACTTACGAACAGGCCTCAGAAATTGCCACGAAGTTGCAGCAGGAAGGTGTGAACCACATTCAGATGAGGTACCAGGGGTGGTTCAATGGTGGTTTCAGCCATCGTATGCCAACCCGGGTGAAGTTGGACGGTGAGGTGGGGAGCCGTTCCGAACTACAGGAATTGTCTGCCCAGCTGAAGCAGTCCGGAGGAGCCCTGTTTCCGGATGTAGCCTTCCAGCGGATCTATCACGATGATTGGCGTTTTGCGCCATCTTCTGATGCAGCACGATTTGTAACCAAAGAGACAGCCGAATTGTATCCATACAGTCCAGCCCTCAATCGGATGGACCAAAACAAGGATAGCTATTATCTGCTTTCGGCCGCCAAACTTCCTTATGTGGTGAGTGAGTTTGCCGAGAAAATAAACAAACTGGAACTTAGCGGATTATCACTGCGTGATCTTGGGCAGGTACTTTCCTCTGATTATCGCGATAGCCGTGTGATTCACCGGGAGACGGCAAAGAACATTGTGAAGGAACAGCTTGGCCAATTGCAGCAGGTTTATCCAAACCTGATGGTATCATCGGCTAACGCCTATGCTTGGGGATATGCCGAGCATATCGTGGATGTACCTTCTGGTTCCAGCCGATTCAACATTACCGATGAGGAAGTACCCTTTTACGAAATGGTTATACATGGATACATGGACTATGCGGCTTCCGCCATGAACACGTCAGGGGATCAGGATTTGCGCAAACAACTGCTGCGTAGTCTGGAACTTGGTGCAGCACCGCATTTTCAGTGGAGCTATGAACCATCATCCAAGCTGAAGCTGACGAATTATGATTCGGCTTACGCTACAGAGTATGCGTATTGGGTGGATGAAGCCGTTGAATTATACAAGGAAGCGAATCAGGTCTTACGCGGTGTGAGGAATCAGCAGATCGTCCAGCATGAACAGATTCAGGCCGGCGTGGTCCGGATCACATACAGTGGTGGGGGTTCCATCCTCGTGAACTATACCGCTGAACCGGTGACGGTTGATGGAATTACGGTGGGCGGAGCGGATTATGCGCTGGAAGGAGTGAACGGATGAGAACCATTCGATTATCCCTAAAATCACGGAGAGCACTGCTTGGGCTTGCATTTATCTCGCCGTGGCTGATTGGCTTCATCTTCCTTTTTGCCACGCCGCTACTGCAATCGATTCGGTTCAGTTTCAGCAATTTATCCGTTGCTCCTGGAGGGTACGTTCTTGACTTTGTAGGACTGAAAAATTTCAAGGATGCCCTTCTGGTTGACGCTACATTTAATCGGATTTTGATTGACTCGGTTGGGGCGATGCTGCTGAATGTGCCCATGATTCTGTTCTTCAGTCTGTTCACGGCAACCCTGCTCAATCAGAAGTTCAAGGGAAGAACGATGGCACGCGCCATCTTTTTCCTTCCGGTTATTCTGGCCTCCAGTGCGGTAGCTGCTGCAGAGTCCGCTGGTCTGATCAATCTCATGGGAGACGCTAGTGCAGTTGATGCATCTGCCGATGGTGGAGCCTCATTCAACGTCGTTTCCATTGTGCAGATGCTGGCCAATGTGGGTTTACCCATAGCGTACGTGGATTATATCGTTGAAGCCATCATGCGGATCTATGAGATTATTAGCAGCTCTGGGGTACAGATTCTGATCTTCCTCGCCGCGCTGCAATCGGTACCGGGTTCGATGTACGAAGTAGCCAAGATCGAAGGGGCAACGGCTTATGAATCGTTCTGGAAAATTACATTTCCCATGGTCAGTCCGTTGATTCTGACGAATGTCATCTATACGATTATTGATTCGTTTGCGGGTAGCCCTGTGACGCAGGCCATCTACCAGACGGCGTTTAAGACCCAGAACTTCGGTCTGAGCTCAGCCATGTCCTGGCTGTATACACTGGTGATCGGTCTCGTACTGGTCGTTGTCGGCTGGGTACTGTCGAAGCGGGTTCATTACAACTGACGGTTAACGTTGAAGGAGGCATCAGACTATGGCTGTGTCGGGAACGGATCGTATGGTGGTGGTTCCGAGGGAAAATTACCGCATGCAGAAGGTCAGAAACAAGACTTCGGACCTCCTCTATTCCATATTCAGATATGCACTGGTCATTGGCATTTCATTTATTATTTTGTATCCGTTGTTTCTTAAAATCTCGGTAACATTCAAAGATAAACAGGATATCTATAATCCAACCATCTACATGATTCCCCAGCATTTTACGCTGGATAATATCAAGCTTGCGGCGCAGGTGATGGATTATCTGCCATTGCTGGCGAACACCTTGTTGTTCGTCACGATCACGACGCTCTTGACAGCGATATCCTGTGCGTTTGCCGGATATGGCTTCGCCCGTTTTTCTTTTCCAGGCAGCAATCTGCTGTTCGTATTGGTGATTCTCACCATTCTGGTGCCGACAAGTACGTTGATGGTACCCATGTATCTGCATTTCCGCAGCTTTGACTTTCTGGGCATCATTCAGCTGTTTACGGGCAGGGATGGCATCAATCTGCTGAATACGTACTGGCCTTCCATGATTACCGCGGCAACAGCAGGAGGGCTGAAGGCGGGGTTGTTCATTTATATTTTCCGTCAGTTCTTCAAAGGCATGCCGAAAGAAATCGAAGAAGCGGCCCTAATCGACGGTGCGGGTGGATTTCGAACATTTGCCCGCATTATGCTGCCCAACGCGATTTCACCGCTGATTACCGTGATTTTGTTCTCCTTTGTCTGGCAGTACAATGATACGTTCTATTCGGCACTGTTTATGAGTGAAAGTCCGCTGATCTCGCTGAAGATTGCTTCATTGCCTGCTCAGGCAAACCAGTTGATACCCCAACTGATGGGCTTTGGTTCAAACTCGGGTATCAAGGCAGATCCCAACTATGTCGCGATGATCGTGGATACGGGCATTTTGCTGGCGATTGCACCGCTGATTATATTGTATCTATTTGTACAGCGGTATTTCGTGGAGAGTATTGAACGTTCTGGTGTGGTGGGTTAAGCGGGGTCGGCTTAAGGCATACATCATATGTGATTCAATCTTTCAAGGTTTCGACTGATGTGCACTATGCCATAGATGGGGGAGTAGTTGTGACGGATCGTCAAATAAGCAGTATTCTGGTCAACGAAGCAGCGACTTTCGAGGCGAGAGAACTGATGAAGTACTTGGTGGAGAGTTATGGGAAAGCAGTACTTTCGGGTCAGCAGGATTACAGCAATCTGAACTGGATTAATGAGAATACATTGCAAAGCGGCTATACCGCCTGTTATATGATCGGGTGGTTAACGAGTTCCAGCTGGACAATCTGATCTGGGTCTGGAACTCCGAAAAGCCCGAATGGTATCCGGGAGATGATGTGGTAGACATTGTGAGTGTGGATGTATATGCGAAAGCAGGGGATCACGATCCACTTGCTGAACGTTACGATAACCTGCGTGAGCTGGTGCAGAATAGTAAAATTATTGCACTAGCCGAGAACGGCTCCATCCCTGAAGCAGATGAAGGAACAGCGTGTATACTGGAGTTGGTTCTGTACCTGGACGGGTGGATTCCTGAGGGATGTCAATCATAATGAAGTAGCCTATTTAAAAGAAGTGTACAACAGCGAAGAGGTCATTACACTGGATCAATTACCAAAGTGGAGCTGGAGGAGGGGCTACCATCTGAACGTATACCCAACTTAAAAAAGCGTCAGCAAGGCATAAGTGAATTATGCGAATGCTGACGTTTTTTTATATGAGACGTTTTCTTGTGAATGGGTGGAGTCCTGAATGAGCTAACCTGTGGTGCTGGATACCAGGGCACTGATTTTCGGGAACAATGCCTCATTTGAAGTGAACAGAATGTAGGACTGATTGGTTGTACGGATTAGGATCGTTTCGGATGCGCCATACGCTGCGCCTATTCGAATGGCTGATGGTTCGCTACCACCATAAGTATCGTCAAGAGTAACCACTCTGATATCTGCGATCGGAATCTCAATTTTGGAAAACTGCCAGCAAATCACAAGTTGATGCTCTACTTGCTGTACTTTGATACTTAACATAATACGCCCTCCCTTAAAGCGCTGCTGAGAATAAACGCTCTTTGTTATTAGTTTATCACTAAAAACACACGGAAACGGAGAGTGCAGAACCAGTCTGAAGAAGCGAAGCGTGCGCCTTTATCACCTGATTTTTCCCTTAAAAGGGGAATCGAAAAATCTGGGGATAACAGCGATCGGAAGGTTGTTCTGTCATCGGAGTGACAGTGTAAATATTCATTAGTTGAACTTATATAGAGAGAAGAAGGTGAACCTCATGAGAAATTGTGCGATATACAGCTCCCGGTTTGACCTGGATCAGCTGTTTGGACTTATTCAATCCATTTATCCAGAGGATACGATTGAGCGTCAGGAAGACAAAACTCATATTCAAGTGATTCAGAAGATATGGTTCATTAAGAAAACAAAGGGCTTCAATATCATGACCAGCCAGACACATCCTGAGGAATTTACAGCAATGATTCAGGGAATGTTGGGGTTTCTGAGTCAGATTGAGGGTCGTAGTGCTTCGCTTCAGGAAAAGGTACTGATCAAATGTTCCACACTGAACATGGTGGTTGGTTTTGAGACGGAAGAGGACATATCGGAAGAATTCTTGGGCGAATTATTGCGCTTGGCCGATGCTTTGGATGCTGTCATCTTCTGGGGAGGTGGATCTCTGCTCAATGCACAAGGCCAGCTACTGCTGGATGTTAACGGAGAATCCGAGGTTGAGGATTACAAAGTGACAGCGCACACCAGTTTTCTGGACGATGTCAGACCTCCGTCGGAGTCTGCCATTCAGCGTAAAGAGCGGTCTGAACAGCTTCTAACAGAGCAAGGAATCCCGTTCAATGTTCATTTGCCTGCAAGAGCAGGGGATGAGCAGGCCGTGATCCGAAGTGAAGAGGAAGTCGCAAGGCGTGCGGTTGCCCTGTGTATTGCAGCACTCAAGGGTGAGTGCCTGGGAGCGGGGGAGAGTGCCGAAGATACAGCAGCACTGGTTCAGGAAGTGATCGACAAGTATGATGCAGCTTCGTTCTTTTCACCTGTGGAGAGAGGGTTTATAGAGCAACATGGGGCCGAGCATCAGGAGATTATCTCCTTTTCATGGGGTTACGAAGCTTATCATGTGATGTTCTGGGCGCTTGGCTACGTCAAGGAACTTGGAGCTCCGGTAGATCTCTGTAACGTAGAAAAGGCTGTAGGATATTTGCAAAAATGTGACGATGTTGAAGTCTTTATAGCCGGGGGACAGCTCCGCTCCAAAAACGAAATTCTGGATGCAGCAGACCTGATCTACCGATACAATTGGGTGTGTGTGGACAGTTGTGTGAAGGACCAAACACCTCCCGCGGGACTAAATGGAGGAGTAGCTTACGAACGTCACCGTGCACTCAATTGGCTAATCTGTTATCTGGATCAGGACTGGGATGATGTACGGACAGATACGTAGAATGAACGGTTAACTGGTTTTTATGACAACGAACCCGAAATACCCCCAAGCCAGCAGATCACTGGCTATGGGGGTATTTTGATGTCTTGGCATAGTATCGCTTATCCGCTGTGTCTTCCGTATTGTTCCCCAATTATGACATCAGCCAAAATCAGTTTTTTCTCCACATTGCTCTCCGTATTGTGGATGTGCCTTCTAGTTCCAGCCGATTCAACATAACCGATGAGGAAGTCCCCTTTTACGAAATGGTTATTCATGGATACCTTGACTATCCGACTTCCGCTATGAACACGTCAGGGGATCAAGATTTGCGCAAACATCTGCTGCGTAGTCTGGAACTTGGTGCATCACCGCATTTTCAGTAGAGTTATGAACCATCATCCAAGCTAAAACTGACGAATTATGATTCGGATTACGCTACAGAGTATGCATATTGGGTGGATGAAGCCGTTGAATTGTACAAGGAAGCGAACCAGGTTTTTCGCGGTATGAGGAATCAGCAGATCGTACAGCATGAACAGATTCAGGCAGGTGTGATCCGAATCACATACAGCGGTGGGGTTTCCATCCTCGTGAACACCGGGCATTTTTCTGGCGATTGCACCGCTGATTATATTGTATCTGTTCGTACAGCGATATTTTATGGAGAGTATTAAACGTTCCGGTGAGGTGGGTTAATTGGGAGATTGCTGCCTCTTCTGGCGGAGATAATGATCTGTTTTATAACAAGACTTCCGAAGATCCGCCAAAGTGAAGTTTATGGTACAGCCTATTCATTTGGTTTGGCAAGATATGAAGGCCCGAGATCTATAAAAGAACTTGGGCCGGATGTTACCTTTTTATTTGGAGATAACTGTAATTCCTGAGAGGTTTAAATCACTGTAAGTAGTCCAGATAGGCTCATACACTTTATAGGTTCCAGGCAGTACAGAACTTTGGGTACTAGTTAGAGTCACAACGCCAGTATGGGTACCAGCCAAGTCAAATGTCCAGCCCTGGAGCGAATTGTCATAGGCGTAGTTAGTCAAGATGGGGCCTCCACTATCGCCTCCCATGGAAGTATATCCTGTGGCAAGTATTTCATTATGTTTGTATCCGTACCCAGCCCCTCCCCAATAAATATCAACATTTGAATAAGCGATTTTCCCTGAAGTAGTAGTACCGCTATTTGCTCCCCTTAAATACACTGTATCTCCAGGGGTATCACTAACATAAACACCGGTAACCATAGCCATATTTGAAGTGGATGGGTATGGAACTCTTGGACGTCCTGAATAATCAGAGTTTAATGTTATATATCCAGCATCCGATGAAGCATTTGAACCATCCCCTGAAGATGTTGTTCGGAATGTGAAATTTCCAATAGTAGAGTAACTCCAAGTGGGTTGGTACCAGGCATTGACTGTGTTTGTTGGTTGGCAATGACCAGATGTAACTAGCACCTCTTGGTTATTTTGATTTACTCCGAAGTACCCTGCTGTACAAACACTGTAACTATATTTATCTTCACTTACTTTTTGGTAATCCCCTCCTATTTTTGAGCCCATAGGGAACTGAGAACCGTAATTAGTATTATCCGTTTCAATTTTGAGTGAAGAAGCTGGTAAAGTTGTGAATTCAAGCATATCTGAGTTTTCAATAAGATTAGCAAATGTTTCTTCACTAAGTTTAGCACCTTCATCCATCGCTACAATTAGTCTATTATTTTGTACATCCGGAATAAGGGCGCGAACGGTACCGGGCTCAATATTTTCTCTAATAGTTTTCTTCGCATCTTCTATATCTTTCCAAGAGAATTTTGTGACCTGAAACTCAATTTTGTCGCCATTTGGAACCGAATTTATAACTTTTGTTTTCAATTGTTCTGAATCTTGAGTAATCTGTACTACCACTGTTCCCTTATCTTCAGAGTAATAATGTCCCGAAAATTTTGTGGGTTCGTTTTCTATTAATTTTTTAATTATAGGAATATCATACTTAATTCTGTTTTTCTCCACATAATTACCTAAGAGAGATGTAGTTTGGAGCTTTTCTTGAGAGTTGAACATTTGCAAGGGATATGGAGTTTCGTTCAAATTGTTTATCTGTGTGTATTCTGCAATATCCCAGATGGACCCGGTTAAGGTCTTCCATTGATAATCATTATTTGCTTCTGCACTTGAAATTCCACTCATATTGAAGCTAAGTAGCATAGACGAAACTAGAGTAACTAAACCTATTAATTTTTTGACTTTCATCTTAATCTTCCTTTCTCTTTTGTATTAGAACTGTTCAATAGACTTACAGACGAAGAGTGTAGTAAGTTCCCCCCCCCTTTTTTTTATTTTCGTCCTTCATGGAATATTATACAATTAAATGATATATTTGTGTTTTATTTCGGTGATAATTCATTGAATAATATCCATTTTTGTAATTTTTGATCAATAAAATATCCAATTATGAAACAATTTCTGAATATTCTACGTCTGTTCTGAAAGGGAGGTGAATTAGCTTGAAATTGTTTATCGCTTTGTTTGTTTGCCTAAGTTTGTGTGGTTGCCAATTACTAGAAGAGGATAAAGCTATGCTGAATGCATGGGAGGGATCACCTAAATTGGAGAAGCAAGAAGACTCTCTTTTCTCGGCCAATATCTCGGCTCCAAAGAAAGTAAAGGCCAATGAAATGTTTACAGTCATAGGTAATTTTGATGTGAAGTCCAACCAAAAACTGCATATAGCCAGCAAGGAGAAGGTCTTTACATTTCTGGTCAAAGATAGCAGTGGACGACAGATTAATTCTTCGTTTGTCACAGATGTAGGCAAAATTCGTGAAATTTCTGGAAAGAAAACCATTACCGAGAAATTTAATTATAAGATTAAAGAGCCAGGCGACTATGAGATATCTGCTGTTGCCGAATTTACTTTAACTAAGAACGGCAAGGCCAGCAACTACACTTTTAAAACAAATACCCAAAGAATTGAAGTTATTGTAGATGAGCAATAGAAGGAGAAAAACAAGCGCCTTTACCTCTAAATCTTTAGGGCGCTTGTTTACTTCCTTACCAGATAGTTTGTACCTTAGGAGTATATTGGATTTAGAAGATCAACTATTAAAAAAAAATGCGGACGGTTTGTCATTGAGGTAGGCAAATAGGTTAATACTATAAATGAGCAAAAATCGATACAGAAAACTCCATTATATCATTGGGCGATGTGGAATCGCTCACAGACGATATCAAATGGAATCCCCTTTTGGGCGCACTCGTAGACATAGCGAAGACGATCTTGCTGAACTTGCTTTCGGACCACACGAAGTCCTTCGCCAAAAGGACAGGACTGCCCTAAACCAACCGTGCAATACAGATGTGTCCACGCCAAAAGCGCCCATAACCGAATAAAGGCTTTGGCTGTACGCACTTGGTATGTATCCAGACCGAGTAGGTTTTTAGACTGGCGAAAGAAGATTTCGATCGGCCAGCGCTTCGCGTAATATGTGGCGATGGTCTCTGTTTCCAGTGAAACATCGGTGCAGCAAAACGCACGCAAGGCTTTGGGTTCTCCAAACGCCTGCCCAGGCCAACACAGGAGTACAACGGCATTCGCGATCTGATTTAGTGCGCCTTCATAGCGATACATCCAGTATGAGGAACCGTTCACGGTCACAAGGCGAACGTCCGACTTGGGGATGTGCTTCGCAAAGTCTAGTACAGAAATGCGTATGCCTTGAGGATATAAAATTCGGTTAGTTTTGAGTGCGCCGATGAAGTGGTAGCCTGCCGCAGCGTACGTATCGATGACTCGAGAACAGGTAAACCAGGAGTCTGTCAAGCAATAACCGCCATGAGGGGGCAAGGGAAGTGTTTTGGCAAGCGCACAAACTCGATCGATTTTCGTAACGATTTTCCCGTCTGGATGCGTCAGATTCTTATCATACAGATCGATGGAGTGAATCAAGGATACGTCAGTACAAGCGACCACGGTAGCCTGAAGCTGATGACCAAATACGACTTTTTTACGCAAATGAGAATGATGGAACCCCGTAAGTTCCATGGGAGATGTCGCCTGTGACGAAGGCTTGGTTTTCTCCGCAATCGTATCGTCATGAATAACGAATAGTGGCTCCGTTGTCTGCTTGGAGATTTCGGTGAGCTGAGCCAAAGCTTCCGCCTTAATCCGATTTTTCAGTACGCTTTCGTCCCATTTACCTTCCGCCAGAAAATGCCCAACGGTTGTCCGATGGCGATCACTGTATTCGGCTACATCGACGACTTTCCCCCGAAATCCCTTGGCTGTGGAAGCGACCATGTACGACTCGATATGCTTCATGACCGGTTTTGAGAAATAGAGGGACAGGCGATGCTCCGATAAAAAGTTGCGAATGGCGGCATGTTCGGGTACGATGTGAGTATGAGACATAGTGATTGCTCCTCGTGAAAAAGTTTGTTGTGGTGACTACTTTTTAACACAGGATTGCACTTTGTCTCTATTTTTTTGTATTTTACAGTTTATTGGAAGCGAATTTGCTCATTTATAGTTAATACATATTTGCATTATTGGATACCATGGCGCTGATTTTCAAGAACAGGGTCTCATTGGAAGTGAACAAGATGTAGGATTGGTTGGTGGTGCGGATCAATATTCGCTCAGAAGTGCCATATGCTGCGCCGATTCTAGCGGAAATCTCGATACCCCCATATGTATCATCAAGGGTGACTAATATTTTTGCAAAATAAAAAGAAAATCTCAATACAGTTATTTCCATCCATGTTGGCGTGATGTACACTATAACTAACGGATATGGGGACGGAAAGATGTAGTATGGAGGCGAGCTTCGAATGAAAAACTTGAGCGCGTATCATTATTTCGAAAAAAGTCTTGGTCCTTTCCTTAACCTTTCCAGTCTGTCCGAGTATGAAGCGGAAGCTGTTTCCCAGCAAATCCGGCAGGAGGGCCGGAATTTTGCCAGTCAGCGATCGGCAGATTACATGACCATTCGCAGAACGCTTGAGCAAAAAGCATACGAACAGTATATCGCCAAAGGTGGAAAACCGACGAACCGTTATCCTCATTACATGACCCTGGGCGCATGTGCGTGGCTGGAATCATGGTATACCGAACCGGATTGGGTTATGGTCTCATGGGATGATCTGCCCGCTGATTCCGTAAGTTTTACCTATGGTGACCTCTTTCCAACAATGCGTTATCCTGATGGTAAGCCTTACCGTAAGCAGATCTATACAAAGGATGAAATCCTGGAAGTCATTCAGACCTATGGTTGGCCCCAGGAATGGAACTGTCAGGGCGATCAGGCCCCAGAACGATATATTGAAGTACAGGTGTGGGACGAACATATCATCCAACCTCATACACGTATTTAAGCCAAGATGACTTCCATCTTGACCCGTGCCATAACGTGCAATTGCAATAAGGGTGTTTGTTATTGGTGTAAAGCTTTGGTCCAATCCGAGAGGATTAGTTCCGTTATGCACCGAATACAATAGAAAAATTAGCTAATTCAAACTTAGAGACAAAGGGTGTGCCACATGACGAATCTATTCGAACAATGCTCAGGCCAAACGTTATCTGCCAATCTGGAATGGTTGAATGAGCCCAAAGATTGGTCCATCCAGGACGGGAAAGTAACGATTACCGTTTCCCCAGTAAGTGACTTTTTCATTGATCCGGCAGGTGCGCCGGTGAAAGCATCAGCTCCATTTCTACATACAGTAATGAAGGGAGATTTCAGTCTCGTCACCCAAGTACAGGTGGATATGAAGGAACAGTACGACTCGGGCTGCCTAATGGTTATGGTAGACGATACAAATTGGGCCAAAGTATGCTTTGAATTTTTTGAAGGTCAGCCGTCCATTCTTAGTGTGGTTACCCGTGGTAACTCGGATGATTGTGTATCATCCCCTGTGGACGTGAGCAAGCCATATTTGCGCGTAGCTCGGGCAGGCAATAGCTTTGCTTTCCATTATTCTCAGGATGGAGAGAAGTGGAAGCTGGTCCGCTATTTTGGCCTGGACTGTCCAGAAGAGATCAAAGTTGGCATAGTTGCCCAATCCCCCATCGGGGAAGGAACTACGGTTACTTTTACAGACGTACTGCTGCAACATGGGGTAAACGGAAGTATTCGCCGGGTAGAATAACGGACATTTGAATGTTACAAGCTATTTCACCCGAATGAACAATCCGAACAGACCGAGTACAGCGAAGGCTAGAAATGCCGTCGTGTTGGAGAACATTTCAATCGTGAAACCCGCCATGGATGAACCCACGAACTGCCCTGCACCAAGCGCGAGAAAAGCAAGGCTGATCCCGATGGACGTATTGGGACGGAATAGCCAAGTTGCCCAAACGATGAATACACTGGTCAGAAAAATGTAGGTGCTGCCAAACAAAATGCCTGAGACCAGACTGGCGGCCATCGATGGAAGAAGGATAACGCCAAGTGAAACAGACAAGAGCAGAATGCCGATTCGATAGGACCATCCAATTCCAATGCGTTCAATAATCCGGCCAGCACACCCGCCGAGAATCCCCATTACCCCCATCACAATCCAGAACAAGACGGCTTCCGAATCGCTGGCCCCTTTTTCGTCCGTGAGGAAGTTTCGGGCAAAGGTCCAGTAGATCGCAGAACTGATGCCTGTCAGAAGGGAAGCTATGAGCAACGCCATCCCAGGTCTGGTCGGCTTCATGCATGCCCAGAGGGACTTGGTACAAGGCTCTGTTTTGCGTGTGGAGAGAACCCGTCTATTCCACAACACCACAACAACACCGACTACTGCGAAGAAGATATAGGTCAAACGCCAGTATTCGGTGAACAGCAAGTAGATTGGCCCGGATACGATAATGCCAAAGCTGGTTCCTGTGTTAATCCAGCTGTTCCCTCTGGCTTGTTGCTCAGGTGCAAGCTCAGCATAGACGGTGTTACCCAGGGCTGGAGAGGCCAAGCCTGTACTTAATCCGGCGAAAAATACACTTAACGTAAGAACAAATGCGTTTGGAGACAGGGCAATACCCAGTAGGCCGAGCACAGCACTAATACCCGCTATTTGAATGACATGATAGTGCCCAATGCGATTAATCAACAGTGGAGCACTAAGCAAGGACAGGCAGTATGCAATGTAGGTTATAGAATTGATTGCTCCGGACTGAGCATCGTCCAGTTGAAGGGCTTCCGAAATTTCCGGCATAAACAGCCCATAGCTGAATCTCCCGAATGCATAACATACAGCGATAAGTGCAATGCCTGGAAAGATAATTTTTTTCATTAAATCCACTGCCTTTCTAGATAGAACGATCATTATATTTTCTTTGAAATAAAAAAGTGAGTTGAACTACTAACTCACCCTGTGTGGCATTATTTGAAACTATGCTGCGTCATATGGATCAGTTCCCGGCAGACGTGATTTACATTTTCTGTCTCGGCGAGCGCAGTGGAACCCTCCAGCAGCAGGATAAATTGCAGCAGATTACGGTCACTTGCCGAGGGATTTAATTTTTTGATCAGAGTCATCACATGTTGCTTGTGAGCAATAACGGTTTGTACAATCACATGATCTGCATCACCGCCAAACTCTTCCTTCGCACGTAAAAACAAACATCCTCTGGCTTCATGTTCCATCAACCAGCGTGCATGCCCTTCAGCCAGATTGAGGAATATGGGTTGGGCCTTATTGTCAGCATATTGACGAAGCTGCTCCAGATAACGTTGTTCGCGCCGCCGAAGCACTTCGACAATGAGATTGTCTTTGGAATCGAAGTGGTTATATAACGTCATGATGGCGATCTCGGCATCGGTAATAATCCGCTTCAAGCCGATGGAGTGAAATCCGTGGAGGTAGAACAATTCTTCAGCCACGTTCAATAGCATTTCCTTTTTGCTGCTCATTATGTCTTAACTCCCCTCATAATAAGATAGAACGATCATTATACTTTTGAATTATAGAAAATGGCTCAAATTGTCAAATGCTGTGTGTTAAAAGAGCAGCAGGGCAAAAAACGCATACTCTGATTCATTGTTATTTTTGGCGGCATATTGCTGATTGGCATGTGGGGTAAAACGGACAAGCTTTAATATCTCTATACGGACAAATGAAAGCATAATATGACAGGCTCGTGGACGGTTCTTCCTGTATGATTGTACTTAAGGAGTGATGCATCACATGAACTGGATTGAATCTTTACAGAAGGCTATTCATTATATGGAAGACCATCTACTTGAGCCTATGACGATCGAGCAGATTGCCGCGCAAGCCCATATGTCTCCGTTTCATTTCCAACGTACGTTCGCCCTGATGACGGATGTTACCGTGGCAGAGTATATCCGTCGGAGACGGTTAACCTTGGCGGCACATAAGCTTTTGCAAAGTGATCACAAAATCATTGATTTGGCGCACCAATACGGCTATGACACGCCTGAATCTTTTTCCAAAGCTTTTCGCAGACAACACGGCATTGCACCAAGTGAAATACGGAAGAACAGGGCTTCTGTCAAAGCGTATAATCGTCTCGTTATTCAAGTGAGTCTAGAAGGGGCAGAGCCGATGAATTATCACATTGTTGAACATGACGGTTTTACGATTTCAGGGATCAGACAAGTGTTCTCGTATGTCGATGGAGAGCATTTGCAGGGGATCGGGAACATGTGGGAAGAGGCATACAAGAACGGGGTAGAGGATCGTTTGTTTGAGTTGAATAATGGCGTTATTCCGGGCTTGCTTGGTGTCTGTGTGGATCAGGACGAAATTCAGGAGAAACAGATGGAATACTGGATTGCTACGGCATATGAAGGTAAAGTACCGGAAGGATTATCTGTGTTCACGATTCCAGCCTCCAAATGGGTTGTATTTGAAGTGCAAGGCCCAATGCCAGAGAGCATGCAGAGCCTGTGGAAACAGATTGTGTCCGAATGGTTTCCCTCTAATCCTTATGAGCATGCCTGGTTGCCTGAACTGGAAGTATATCGGGGCATGAATCAACCGCCTCAAATCTGGATACCTATTAAATAAAAACAGGCCATTGACTTAATAGCTTGATAAAAATGGTTTGTTATCCACCCGAGGTAGGGTGCACATCAATGCTTATCCTCTCAGGACAAGTGATCTTACTGAGCATCGAATCAGATGCGCTTGAAGATTGCGGCTTGAGGGGATTTGTTCGTTTTATTACAGGTACATAAACATGGTATATTGGAAGGAAGCGACTGTCGATAGATGCGATTACAAGCATGAGCAGTAAGGAGTGGATTTAGATGTTGTATGAGGAGAATTTCATGCATGCGATCCAGGAGAATGAAGCAATGATGCAGGATTTACGGCGGGTTCGCAGTCTCGGTCTGCCGCAGGGTTACATAGGTGCAGGCTATATTCGCAATTATATATGGGATTTGCTTCATGGATATGCTCGTCGTGAGCTGCACAGTGATATTGATGTGGTCTATTATGATGCCGGAGACATACGTGAAGAACGGGATACACTGCTGGAACAAGGGCTTCGCGAGGCAACAGGCAATTCAAAGTGGTCCGTGAAAAATCAGGCCAGGATGCATCTGCACAATGGAGCAGAGCCGTATCAATCCACAGAAGACGCTCTTCGGCACTGGCCGGAAATCGTGACTGCCATAGGTGTACAGTTGGATGAACAGGATCAGGTGCGTATCTGCGCCCCGCATGGGCTGGAGGATCTGTATACGTTAATCGTACGCAAAAGTCCGTTTTTCATGGATGCAGACTATTATAATCAGCGTGTAGATAAGAAGGGTTGGCAACAGCAGTGGCCCAAGCTTACGATTATAAGATCCTGAATCAAGGGCATGTGACGGAAGTGCAGGCTCAAGAAGGAGTGTTATTGGATTTATGAAAAAGTTCATACGAGAACGAGGACTGATCCTTGATCTGATTTTGATCACTTGTTTTGTGTTCTTTCTGGTGTTCTGGGGCTGGAACTTTGCGGTGAAGTTTTTTGCCCTGATTACGGTAACCTTTATTGTATTAAGACGGATTGATTATCAAAAGCACATCCTGCTGAAACGCATTCTGCTTACCGGGTTTGGGGTTGCTGCTGTTTCATTTGTCATTATTGAAGCGCTTGTGTTTACTCAGCTTGGGGCGAATGATCCCGAAGAAGCGGATTATGTCATCATTCTGGGGTCGGGCATCAAGGGAACGAAATTGTCATTGACCTTGAAGCAAAGGCTGGATGCCAGTCTGGAGTACATCCGCAGTCATCCTGAGACGCCCGTGATTGTATCTGGCGGGCAGGGGCCGGGGGAATCCATCCCCGAAGCACTTGCCATGAAGAATTACCTTGTGGATCAGGGGATTAGCCCCGCACAGGTCATCATGGAGGATCAATCGACGAGTACCCAGGAGAATATGGCTTTTTCCAAAAAAATCATCGACGCATCCGGGCTGGAGCATCCCGAAATTATGATTGTCACCAGTGACTATCATATGTTCCGGTCCAAGTATATTGCTGCCAAAAACGGCTACGCCGCTGAATATGGCATATCGGCTCCCTCGCCGGGGTATCTGAAGCCGATTAATATGATCCGTGAGTATTTTGCAGTGATCAAGGCGTTTTTCTAACGGATTATTCCGCGAATTCAAAGAAGGATAGCAAACCTCAAGAAAGATATAGAGGAAAAAAAGGCAACGATTAACTCCTAATCGAGTGAACGTTGCCTTTTAGTTATTTGTTATCGTACGTTTTGAAAAGTATGCAGGGGAAAGAAAAAATATGAGGTTAACGGTGATCGGAAGATGGTTCTGAGTGAAAAATGTCCTTTGTAAAATTGATTCGTTCAACTTGTATAGAACTGAATAAACTACTCGTTAATAAGTAAAAGGATAGAAAAACTACTATACAGTAATTCAAAAAGATCTGACATAAACTTATGATATATATGTCCTGGATATTTGAGGGAAGATAGTTTTGGGTTGTCTTTTATAAAGAAAAACGGATGTAAGGAGCTGATGGATTTGAATCAAAATGACTCCTGTATGAATCGGCAGATCGATAAACCTGTATTGCACTTAACGGATGAAAATTCCAATTGGAAAAGAGAGGTGTTCAACTACCACAAACATGCTGGCTATCATATGAGACTTGCTCTAATGATGCGTAAACACAATCAATGTAAAGCTTGCCTGATCCCTCTGTGACTGGGCTTTGACTGCCATGATTAAGGCATTGTACATCTATGAGAATCAGACAACCACCTTACCTAAGGAAATGACAATGAACGCAATCCTAACACTTGTGCATACAGAGAAGAAACCCGGATTGGACCTTGTTTTATTCATTGGTACAATGCAACATATATCCTCGATAGAAAACGGTCTGGACTCATCGCCTATAGAGCCAATTAACATCGACAAGCTACTTGAACGAACAGAACAAGTGTTGAGTGATCTATCCGACCGAATTTTCAGTGAATGAAACTTTCTACCGATATAGTATTATACTTGCTAAAAATAGATAGATCATTTTACTTGATTTCGACAGCCTCAGTACGCCAAAATCGGTCTACATGGGGCTGTTTTTTTTTGGTGAGTAACACATCAGCCAGAAAGAATCTTGTACATTGGAGAGCAGATCATTTACAACTAATGCTGTATCCGAAATGAGAGCCGTCACTTCTCAAAGAGGAATAGTAAAGTCATGAATATATATTCAGACCATGAGGATCTGAAAGAAACGATCAAGTATTCAAATATATCAACGCCAAATCATGATATAATATATGTCATTAATAGAAGAACGATGTAGGAGTGAATGATCATTACAGCATATATGTTACCTGCTCTCTACGAGCAAAAGAAAGTTTCAGCGCACGACATGGAAGAGATTGTACGTTTGTTGGCACATGCTCCTTTATTATATGATGACGGACTGACCATTCAGGTTCAGGACTTCTTGGAAGGATTGGAGATCAAGCTTGAGCATGAGGGACGACGCGCAGTAATCGAATTGTATGAGTTGGCTGTGCAAGCATGCCGCCCATTCTCCGATCCATTGGCTTATGAGCAGCTTCAGGATGCGCTCGGACTACAGGCAGAACTATGGCAGGAAGAGGTGCTGACGCTTGCCGCGTGGATGGAGTGGTTGAAGCAGATTGGTAAAGGACAAAGAAAGCTGCCAGAGTATAATTTTACTGCCATGCTCGGGAATTTGCCGGAAGGGTTCATGATTCATGATTTCCATGATGAGCTTCGATACCGACTGGAGCAAAACCTAACGAACGCATGGGCCACCGAAGAGCGGAATCGCTTATACGCAGCATTAGGCGTGAATTAAAATCAAACAAACGGGCGAAAACGGTGTTCATTCATATATAAGAGCGGCTTGTGGATTTTTTTCTTTACCCAAGATAGGGAAATGAGGGGATACCGTGAAAAAGGTTGTGTTGGCAGGCGGAACAGGATTTGTGGGTCAGGACTTTGCTCAAAGATTCAAGAAGCTAGGATATGAGGTGCTTATCATCTCACGTCAGTCCGGTCATATCGCATGGGAGGACAAAGCAGGGATTATACAGGCACTTGAAGATGCAGAATTACTGATTAACCTGGCCGGGAAATCCGTAAACTGCCGTTACACGGAAGAGAATCGCAAAATCATTCTAGAATCCAGAACCCGGACCACCCGCATTCTTGGCGAATCCGTTCTGGCCTGTAACCATCCTCCTGAATGTTGGATTAATTCGAGTACAGCAACCATTTACAGACATGCCGAGGACCGCCCCATGACGGAAAAAGAGGGCGAGATTGGCTCCGGCTTTTCGGTGGATGTTGCCAAGGCATGGGAACAGACATTTTTTGAATTCAGTCTGCCGTCAACACGTCAGATTGCTTTACGGATTGCGATTGTGCTGGGCAAGGGGGGCGTTATGGAACCTATGACGAATCTGGTTCGTTTTGGCCTGGGGGGATCACAGGGTGCTGGAACGCAACAGTTTAGCTGGATTCATATAGAGGATTTGTTCCGCATGGTGATCTATTTGCAGCAGCATAAAGAATTGGAAGGGGTATTTAATGCTTCTTCCCCGCATCCGGTCACGAACCGCCAACTGATGGCGAGTTTACGAGAGCAGATGGGCGTGCGCATTGGACTTCCTTCACCTCGCTGGATGCTTGAACTGGGAGCGCGATTCATTCGAACCGAAACGGAGTTGATCCTCAAGAGCCGTTGGGTAATTCCCGAGAGGCTGGAGCAGGAAGGGTTTACGTTTGTATACGATACGCTTGATTCTGCGCTGGCCGAAATTATCAAGCAAGGGAAATAGTGTGCTTGTCCACAGAGGGGACCAGTGGAAATGTACAAGAACCAAGCTTGCTTCTTCAACAGCGATCGAGATAATTGATAGTAAAAAAAGTGCAGGGGGGAGGGAATTTCCCGAAAGGGATATTTCTCTCTCCTCCAAGCGCTAACGAATCTACCGTCTTATGAGGCGGTTAACCATGGCGTGCCAAATGTAACGAATCTCAGGATCGTTATACCGTTACAAAACGTCGTCAGAATCTAAAAATCGACCAAATCGACGAGATAACATCTCTGTGATTCGTTACACCGCAGACCTGCGCAAATCGGAGCGAATAGCGTGTGCTAGATTCATTAGGGCGTGTCTGAAAACTCCGAAGGAAGCAGATTTTGCTGAATTTTCGTTCCAAGCCAGGAAGTTTTCCGCAGGCGTGCCGGGGCACGTCAAGGGAAAGTGACGCAGGATGGGGCGAAAAGGCGGTAAAAGATGCACTTCAGCGAGTTTTGAGACACGTCCTATATCAAAATAAAGTTAAAAAGGGATGTCCTCGTCATGATCATGACTTATGGGACAGCCCCTTCTGCCGTATGCGTAAATATTCATGAGTTGAACAATTCCAATCAGTCAGAAGAAGAGAAAGAGGTAGGGTATATGCAGCTTAGAAGAGTGAGAATTGCTGGGACAGGCAAGTATTTGCCTGAACAGCAAGTAACCGACGAGGAACTGGATCGCCGCTTGCGTGTGCCTGCGGGCTGGGTCAGCAAAGCAACAGGTGTAGGCAAGCGTCATTATGCTTTGGGTAAAGAAACATCCTCCTATATGGGGGCGAGGGCTGCGGAAGCCGCACTTGCGGATGCAGGATTAACGTTTGCAGATATAGACTGTCTGGTGTGCACGAGCGGCACGAAGGAACAACCTTTGCCCAGTACAGCGGTATTTATTCAGCAAGCGATGGGAGAGCAGGATTCGGGTATACCGGCTTTTGACATGGATGCGACCTGCTTAAGTTTCCTGAACGGCCTGGACGTCATCTCCTATATGGTGGATGCCGGGCGTTACCATCGAGTACTACTCGTAGCCACTGAGATTGCCTCAGCCGGATTGAATTGGTCGGATAAGGAAAGTGCTGCCCTGTTTGGTGACGGAGCAGCTGCGGTTATTATTGAGCGTTCCACTGAAGGGACGTCTTCACAAATTGTGCATGCTTCGCTGAAAACGTACAGCCGAGGGGCACGATTCTCGGAAATTGCAGGTGGAGGTACTCGTCTGCATGCCTCGAATTATAGGGCAGATCAGCCGGACCCCTACCTTTTTCATATGGATGGACAGGCCATCTTCCGCATGGCTTCAAGACTTCTGCCCGGATTTATCGATGATATGTTGAAGGCAACGGGGAATCAAATGGAGGATTTCCAATTGGTGATTCCCCATCAGGGAAGTGCAATGGCGATGCGACTGATCCGCAAAAAACTGGGGATCGCGGAGGACCGTTTTATGGACATTACACGAAATCACGGCAATACAATTGCCGCTTCCATCCCGATGGGGCTGCATGAGGCGATTAAGCAGCAGCGTATTCAGAGGGGAGATCGGGTGCTGATGATTGGTACTGCCGCTGGATTGTCACTGGGAGGACTCATTTTTGACTACTAGATTCACGAAGGCTGGACATCAAAGATCAGGCTCCTTCAATGTACTGCTCACGGGCGGCAGGGCCCCGGTAACACTTGATCTGGCACGCATGCTTCAACGGGCTGGGCACCGGGTCTACGTAGCTGAAAGTGCGGTGCGTCATCTGTGCAGATGGTCCAGTGCGGTGGAGAATTGCTTTACGGTCCCATCTCCACGTCATGAAACAGAGAATTACTTGTTAGAGATGGTGAGTCTGGTTCAAGCCTGGCAGATCGATCTGTTGATCCCGATGTGTGAGGAAGTTTTCTATATTGCTCAAGGAGCAGAGCGGCTGCGCGATCATTGCGGTGTGCTTGTTTCATCTTTGGAGCAGCTGCATGAATTGCATCATAAATATGACTTTATCCAGCTTGCAGAGTCGCTGGGTCTTTCGGTTCCGGCTACCCATCTGATCAACAGTCGGCAGGAATGGATGGAGGCACAAGCTGTTCTGGTAATGAAGGGGAAATGGGTATGGAAGCCGGTGTACTCCCGTTTTGCCGCCAGAGTGCGTATGCCGATATCCTCCACAGCAGACTTTCATGGGGCAGAAGCCGAACCGAAGAAGGCATACGCCGGTAAAATAAAGCAGCACAGTATACAGAACGGTCCTCCTGACAATTTGGAAATATCTGCGGCTTCTCCTTGGGTTGCACAGGCCTACGTTGCCGGGCAAATGTTATGTACATACAGCGTGGCCTACGAAGGTAAAATCGTTGCACATGCTACCTACGACAGTCGCTACCGAACGGGTAGCGTGGGGGCCAGTGTTTTTTTTGAACAGGTGGAGCATGAGGGTGCGTATGAGTGGGTAAGGCAATTTGTGCAGGCAACTGGGTTTAGCGGGCAGATTGGTTTTGATTTTATCGAAGCTGAGGACGGACAAGTGTATGCCATTGAGTGTAATCCGAGGGCAACCAGTGGAATCCATTTGTTTCACCCTGGCGATGGCTTGGTACGTGCTTTACTTGCACCAGATGAGCTGGTAAAAGAAGCCGAAGTGGTCATCCCCAAGCTGGGCAGTAAGGCGATGCTCATGCTTCCAATGCTGGGAAGTGGATTGCAGCAGATCTGGGGCAAGGGCAGCCTAAAGGCATGGATGACAGCCTGGCGAGGAACGAGGGACGTGGTGTATCGGCGAAATGATGTGAAGCCCCTGTTTGAGCAGTTTGCAGTCGTACTGTCCGCCTGGCGTTTGACACGTTCACACAAGTTTTCGCTGACTGAAGCTTTGACTCACGACATAGAATGGAACGGTGAACAACGATGAATAGAGCATTGGTGACAGGAGCAACCGGATGTCTGGGCAGGCATCTCGCTATACGGCTTACAGAACAAGGCTGGGAAGTTACGGGTATGGGACGCCAGCCCCAATATGGTGCGCAGCTTGAAGCGGCAGGCATTCGATTTTACAACGGAGATATACGGGATCAGGCGGCGGTAAATGAGGCGTGTGCGGATCAGGATGTCGTATTTCACTGTGCGGCGTTATCGTCACCATGGGGGAAGTATCGGGATTTTTACAGCAGCAATGTGGAGGGCACACAGAATTTGGTGGATCGCTGCATGAGAGGTGGCGTACAGCGATTCATTCATGTATCGACGCCAAGTCTGTATTTTAACTACAGTCCCCGATATGACATACATGAGAATGATCCTTTGCCGTCGAAACCAGCCAATCATTACGCAGCAACGAAACGACTCGCTGAGCAAGTGGTCTTGCAGGCTCATGCTCATGGACTTCCATCAATCATGATTCGTCCGAGAGCTATTTTTGGTCCGTATGACCAGACCCTTTTTCCCCGAATCGTTGCAGCAAATGACAAATCCGGTGTACCGATGATCGGAGGCGGACAGGCTTTAATTGATCTGACTTGTGTCGATAACGTGGTGGATGCGCTGTTGTTATGCCGGGATGCCAAGCCGGAAGCGCTGGGACGTGCCTACAATATTTCCAATGGAGATCCAAGGGCGTTCGGGGATTTGGTAAGTACGTTGTTTGGGATGCTGGACCTGCCTTTACGACGTCGCACGATTCCCTACAAAGCAGCATACGTAGCAGCCGCATTGCTGGAACGTATACATCGATTGATTCCTGCGCTAGGTGAACCTCAATTGACACGATATACGGTTGGTTCCTTATCAATCCCGCAGACACTGGATATTACGGATGCCCGTGAGAAGCTGGGGTATGTGCCTCAGGTGACCATTGATGAGGGGTTACAACAATTTGCTGACTGGTGGAGGGCTGAATCATGCTGACAACAACCTCAGTCAAACTTCATTTGGGCGCAGCAGGTTACTGCACACATCCGGAGTTTCTGACGCTGCGTGGTGGACGTTTGCGTCCAGTGGCTTTTCCGGCAGGCTTTGCCTGCATCATTCATCCTGTACATGGTCCGATTCTGCTGGACACGGGATACAGCTCCCGTTTTTTCAGGGAAACCGATCATCTGCCAAACGCGCTGTACCGTCATATTACTCCTGTGGTATATCGTGAAGAAGACAGTGCTGTGCATTTTCTGGCCCGTTTAGGGCTGAAAGCTTCCGATATCCGGTACATCATCCTCTCGCATTTTCATGGTGATCATATCGCAGGTGTACGGGATTTCCCGCAGGCGCAGCTCGTCTATCTGCCAAGAGCCTACGACGCCGTGCGTTCCCTTGGCCCGATTGCAGCTGTTAGGGCGGGATTTCTGTCGGGGCTGCTGCCGGAGGATTTTGATGCTCGATCGTTGCCTATAACGAAGCAGCCAGAGCGATGGATGAAAGCGGGTGAGGATTTTCCTTTTCATGAGGTATACGACATTTTCGGTGATGGCAGTTTGCTGGGCGTGGACGTATCTGGTCATGCGGAAGGCATGATGGGAATTGTGCTCAGTACAGAGGCGCATGACTATTTTCTGTGCGCGGATGCAGTGTGGTCGAGCCGGGCTTTTCAGGAAAAACGCAGACCTCATGCGCTCGCGGGAATCATTATGTCGGATCGAGAGGCGTATCGATGTAATTTTGACAGGCTCGTTCGGTTGCATCAACAGTTCCCGAAGATTCGGATTGTACCCAGTCATTGCCGAGAGGCGCTGGATGCGTGGGGTATAGATGGTGAGGACATATGAGCAATACACTGCGTATTGTCTATCATTATGCACTCGCACGGGGATCGAGAAAATGGAAAACACGAGAGCAACTCGAACGCTGGCAGGAACGCCAGATCATTCGGCATGTGGAGCGGGTCCGCGCCCAATCCCCTTTTTACCGAAAATGGTGGGGGGATATTGATGCATCGAACTGGAGAAGATTTCCGCTGATTGACAAGGCCATTATGATGCAGCATTTCGATCAGCTCAACACAGTGGGCATTTCCAAGGACGAAGCGATGGCTCTCGCCGGGGAAAGCGAGGAAACACGCAATTTCAAGCCATCCGTTCAGGGCGTGACGGTAGGGTTGTCCTCAGGCACATCAGGAAATCGGGGACTGTTTCTGGTCAGTGATCGGGAACAGGATGCGTGGACTGGAACGGTGCTGGCCAAGCTCCTGCCTGGCGGACTGTGGAAGCCAGCCAAGATTGCCTTTTTCCTGCGGGCTAATAGTAATCTGTATGAATCGGTGCAGCGGGGCAAGCTGCAATTTCAATACTTTGATCTGCTGGAACGTGTCGATACCTTGGTCGAGCGTATGGAAACATACCGTCCCACTGTATGGGTAGCGCCTCCGTCCATGCTTCGTATGTTGGCTGATGCTTATACGTCAGGCATATTGACCGCTGTGCCGGACAAAATCATCTCGGTTGCCGAAGTGCTGGACCAGCTGGATCGCAGGGTGCTGGAGCAGGTGTTCGGGCAAACGGTTCACCAGGTCTACCAATGTACAGAAGGGTTCCTTGGCGCGACCTGTCGCTTCGGCACGCTGCATTTGAATGAAGACATCGTTCATATTGAAAAAGAGTTCATTGATCCCGCGACCCGGAGGTTCGTGCCCATTATCACGGATTTCTCCAGAACCTCACAGCCGATGATCCGGTATCGGCTGAACGACATTTTGACCGAGGCGGCGGTTCCTTGTGCCTGTGGTTCGCTGTTTACTGCCATTGAGCGGATCGAAGGCCGCTGTGATGATACGCTTTATTTTTCACATCGACAAACGGGTGAATCTGTGCCTGTATTTCCGGATTTTATTACGCGTGCGGTAATTGCAGCCTCTCCGACGATCGAACATTATCGCGTCGTACAGCAGCGTGACGGGACTCTGGAGATCTCGCTCCGGCTCGGAGGAGGAGAAGGGATGGAACAGGTGGAAGTGGATGTGAAGCGTGAACTGATGAAGCTGGGAGAGCGGTTGGAATGCAGAGTGCCAGAGATCGAATTCGTTCCCTATACGTTTGAACCGGGGGTAACCAAGCTGCGCAGAGTGGAAAGAAAGCACGCGGGAGCAGAGAAAAACCAACTTAAGTAAAGAGGAACAAGGATCAGAGTAAACGCTGATGGAACCGCCGAGGGAAGAGGTGAAGCAGGTGACAGAACAGAAGATGCAGGCAGAACATAAACGGAGCGATACAGAAATACCAGTGGGACAATGGAAAGAAGTTGTTCCAAACGCTCCTGTGGCGCTAATTACAGGTACCTCAAGCGGTTTTGGCATGCTTACAGCGATCACACTTGCGAAGCAGGGATATCATGTCATGGCCACGATGCGTGATCTCAGTCGGAAAGCAGCATTGGCAAGACTGGCAGAACAGGCGGGGATTTCGGATCGGTTACAGTATATTCGCCTGGATGTGACCGATGTTGATTCGGTGCAGGAGGCTGTTAAGACGGTGCTCCAGAACAATGGTCGAATCGATATGCTGGTGAACAATGCGGGCTTTGCGCTTGGCGGATTTATTGAGGAAGTATCCATGGATGATTGGCGCCGGCAAATGGAGACAAATGTCTTCGGGCTGATCGCGGTTACGCGTGCCGTCCTGCCAATGATGCGTGAGCAAAAGCAGGGTCTGATCATCAACTTGTCCAGCGTCAGTGGCTTGTCCGGTTTTCCGGGTTATGCGCCGTATGCTGCATCCAAATTCGCTGTGGAAGGTTTCACGGAGAGCTTGCGTCATGAGATGTCCTCGTTCGGCGTTCGGGTTGTATTGGTAGAGCCGGGTGCTTACCGCACACCGATCTGGAATAAAGGACTGGGTGAAATTCATAGGAATGATCAATCTCCTTATAAGGATAAGCTGGACGCGGTTCTTCGTTATTCCCAGCAAGCTGGAGAAACTGCGCCTGATCCGCAGGAGGTGGCCGATCTGATCGCCCGTATTGCACGGATGCGTGCCCCAAGGCTTCGCTATGCGCTGGGTAAAGGCTCACGTTTGCTTATCATCGGTAAATTGCTGCTTCCATGGAAATGGCTGGAGTGGATTATCGCGCGTGGGCTGAAATAGGACCAGACACAAAATCAACGAAGCATTCAACAAATAACGCTGGAGGTCCAGAGCTATGTTCGAAATCATCGTCATTTATTTTATTACTGTCCATTGTTGGACTGCTCTTCCACATCAATAGTAAGTTGCCTGATCGTAATTGGGTAAAAGAAGCCATGGAGCGGGATGCATCAAAATAATAATACAGGAGGACTTTCACATGAAAATCGCTTTTGTTTTGTTTGATGGACTGACGTTTCTTGATTTTGCAGGATTTTATGATGTGATCAATCGGTTGAATTTCTTTGATCAAACCAAAGGAACGATGTGGGAAACGTGTGCCATGACCGATCAGGTTACGGACGAATCAGGCTTAACATTGAAGGTGGACCAGGTGAAGCCCAATTTGGCGGAATATGATCTCGTTTTTGTGCCTGGTGGTATGGGAACCCGCAAGCTTCGGTTTGATGAGGCATTCATAGGTTGGCTTCGGCAGGCTGAGAATGTTCCGACGAAAGTGTCGGTGTGCACAGGCTCACTGCTGCTAGGGGCGGCGGGATTTTTATCAGGTAAAAAAGCAACTACACATCCCTACGCCTATGACCTGCTTGAGCCTTATGTTGCCGAAGTGATTCAGAGCCGGATCGTGAAGGACGGAAATGTGATTACAGCCGGAGGGGTAGCTACATCCATTGATCTGGGAATATATGTTGTAGGTTTACTTGCAGGCCAGGATGCAGCAGCGAACGTCAAGCTTCAGATCGATTATCCTTATGAAATGCAGGGAGTGGTTGAACAATGAGTGAAGCTCGCAAGCAGAATTTGTTCATCATTCGCAATATTCGCAGAGAAGAGACCGATCAATACTGGCCTTTGCGACTGGAGGCGCTGAAAAATCATCCGGAAGCGTTCGGCGCTTCGTTTGAAATATCGGTTCAGCTTCCTCTGAATGAGGTTGAGGAACGCATACATACTGAACCGGATGATTACATTCTGGGGGCCTATACAGAAGACGGACAACTCGCAGGAATGATGGGTTTCAAAAGAGAACTTGGCCTTAAGCTGAGGCATAAAGGATACATCTGGGGCGTCTATGTCTCTCCATCATATCGTGGATGTGGGCTTGCTTCCCGATTGCTGCGCGAAGTGTTGGATCGGGGCAGGGAGCTGGAAGGCATAGAGCAAATCAATCTCAGTGTGGTTACAACGAACGAGTCAGCAAGACGATTGTATGAGCAATACGGATTTGAGACCTATGGCATTGAGCGAAATGCGCTGGTTGTACAGGGGCAGGGCTACGATGAGGCGCATATGACATATTTTTATGCCGAGCGTTTGAATTTGAACGATGGGCATGCCGAAAGAGGTGGAGTCATATGACCGACACGGTTCAGCTTGAGCTTGATGGCATTTCTTTTGGATTAAAAGAACCTCATTCATTCGGGTGGATCGTGCGCCTGGGTACCGTATTTCATGTGTTTGATCAGCAGGATTCCGGCAATTTGTCCTTTGGTGTTCTGGGTCAGGATGGAAATCGGCAATTCGTGAAATATGCGGGAGCACGTACGATCCATGCGAGTCATACAGGAGAGCCAGCCGAAGCCATTCGTAATCTCAAATCATCCGTCTCGATATATAAGGATTTGGCACATGATACATTGATCCAATTAAAGGATCATTTTGCAACAGAACATGGCTACGCCTGTGTATTCGATTGGGTGGAAGGGGATTGTCTGCATTCCCACTGGGATTTTCCACCGCCAGCGAAATATGAGGACCCTCGTTCGCCCTATTATCGTTTCAGACAGCTTCCGGTAAAGGCGCGCATACAAGCGATGGAGCAGATTTTGGATTTTCATACTGAAGTGCAGCAGAGAGGGTATGTAGCCGTTGATTTTTACGACGGTAGTCTGATCTATGATTTTAACAAACAAACGATGAAAATATGTGACATTGATCTGTATCGCAAGGGCTCTTTCACGAATACGATGGGACGGATGTGGGGTTCATCCCGCTTTATGTCTCCTGAGGAATTGGAGCTGGGTGCGCCGATTGACGGAGTTACGAATGTGTTCAACATGGGAGCAATGGCATTCTCGCTGCTTGGGGGAGAGCTGGATCGTTCGTATGCCAGATGGGATGCCGGAGCAGCATTGTATAAGGTAGTTATTCGTGCAGTTAACCCGGAGCGTAATCAGCGCTATAGATCGGTTGCAGAATTAAATGAGGCATGGAAAAAAGCGATGTTACAGGCTCCATAGCCCACATTCGCAATTGCGCAAACTTCATTCGTATCTGGAAGAAATATACCGTATAATGGAAATTAATGAGGAGGTGCATGCTAATTTTCAAATACACCGCATGGCTTGAGAAGGTGGATATTTCTGAATTTCTGATGCAAAGGGTGATTCGGTCATTATGAACAGTATGTCTAACATTTCACCCATGGATATGATGAAAATACAGGCAGATACCTTGTATACGATGGACGATCAAAAGCGTCTCTTACGCATTAACGAACCGGATGGCGGGCAGGCTCCAGCCTTGTTTATTGGAATAACCTCTGCTGGTTCATGTTCCTATTATCATGAGCAGTTGCCATCCACTCTGATAGAGGAGCTAGGCTGTGAATCTGGGCTTTCGCTAGATATCCCCAAGCTGATTCGGAGGGTGGAGACGTTTAAGCCAATAAAGAGTGTATGGATGGGCCCGGCGTATACATTTCCCGAAAACTGTGGCAAATGGCACGCAAAGGTTCAGCTTATTGATCGTCATCGTGCTTTTCTGCTGTCGGAGCATTTTCCTGAATTAATAGAGCGTCTGCATGAGAAAATGCCCGTTGCCGCTTATGTCATGCAGGATTCGGCTATCGCTGTATGTTGTTCAGCCCGTGTATCCACGCAGGGGGCTGAGGCGAGTCTGTATACGGCACCTGATTTCAGAGGACAGGGGTATGCAGCAGAGGCGGTAAAGTGCTGGCAGCATCATGTAAAAGAGAGCGGGCGGATACCGATCTATAGTACATCATGGGATAATACAGCTTCGCAGACGGTTGCCCGGAAGCTGGGACTAATCCAGTTTGGTGTCGATTTCAGCATCACGACGACTTCATAGAAGAATGAATTCATGTATATTAAATGAGGATCGTCATTACGCTGTGTTGAAGCCTGTAATCAAAAGTGGGTGTTGCTGCAAATGATTAGGAATTTTGTAGATAAGGACCTGCAATATGTCATTGAAGCCCATATCCGTATCGATCGGGATGAGTATAATTATGATCATAGCTTTACGGACCAACGAGTCTCTGGCGGGAGGGCGTAGATTGTATCGCTTATTTGGGTTTGAAGTGGTTGAAATCCGGAAGCAGATTCTGTCAGGGCAAGAGCTAACCGAAGAGAAATGGGAGCTTATTCTGGTATAGGATAGGAGTGATTCAATGATTTGCAAATGTAGATTTATCGGCACGTTGGTGCTGTGTACAGCATTTATGTTGGCAGCCTGCTCCAATCAGGCGAAAAGTCAGGACGTGACGTGGAAGATTGAAAGCAGTATTCAGCAGATCGTAAGCGAACCTGAAAGTATGAGCAGCAGTAATCCCAATAAATATATTGCTGACAGCCCGGAGGCATGGGAGCAGATCTTGAGTACGGGCGAAGAGGGGCTTGGCGTCCTGATTCAGCAGTTGGAGTCCAGTACAGATAATGGCCTCAAGGAATGGATTATGGCTCAGGCAAGTGCTGAGATGCTCGGAGAGCGAAATCCTGTGAAGGATTGGAATAGTGGAAAAGACTGGCTCAGACAGTATAAAATGAAGGTAGAATAACATCACTCACCTCCAGTCATCATGAGCAACAGATAGAGGTTCCTGGAACCCGAAAGAATTCGTTATAGAGGTGAAACCTTTGAATAAGAAAATCGCATTTTTTGATTCAGGTATCGGTGGTTTAACCGTTTTGCATAAGGCTTTGCAATATTTCCCGGAAGAACAATATCTGTATTATGCAGATACACTACATGTTCCTTATGGGACCAAGTCTGCGGTGGAAGTCAGAGGGCACATTTTCGATTGCGTGGAGGCCATTGTTCAGGAGAATGTTCAGGCAATCGTGATTGCCTGTAATACAGCGACCAGTCTGGCAGTGAAGGATTTGCGTGCCAAATATGATATTCCCGTCATTGGCATGGAACCCGCTGTGAAACCGGCTGTGGAGATGAATCGCAGCAGCGGGAAACGAGTGCTTGTATTTGCTACGGCCCTGACCTTGAGTCAAACGAAATATAATGAATTGGTATCCCGTGTGGATGACCATCATAGTGTTGATTCCATTCCCTTGCCTGAGCTCGTGGAATGGTGTGAGCAGCTGGATTTTGATCCAGTGAAGATCGCAGCGTATTTCCGTCTGAAGCTGGCTGATTTTGATCTGAATTTATATGGTACGGTTGTACTTGGCTGCACTCATTATCCGTTCTATACGTCCATTCTTCGTACGGTTCTACCGGATCATATTCAGATTATTGATGGCAGTACGGGCACAGTTAACCGCTTGAAGCACCTTCTTGGGTTGACGCATCAGACAATTGCAAATAGAGAACCGCATGTTACATTTCGTAGTTCATCTGGTCTCTCGGAAGATCTGGAGAACATGAGCGCTGCGCTCAGATATCTTCAGCTGCACTCCGAGTAAGAAGAACGAAGGGAGGTGAGCGTTATGCAGTCTATTTATCTTATCCGTCATGCCAAAGCAACGGGACAGGAACCGGATGCCGTGCTTACAGTTGAAGGACTTCGTCAGGCAGAGAAAATGGCTGAGATGCTGATGGGGCACAACATCGAATACATCGTATCCAGTCCATGGAAAAGGGCCTTACAGACCGCAGCACCCCTGGGGAGAGCCGCCCTGAAACATATACATACCGATGAACGTCTTCAGGAGAGGGTGCTTAGCACCCTTCATCTGGATAACTGGATGGATGCTCTGAAACGTACATACTCGGATGAAGACTGGGTGGAAGAAGGCGGAGAATCCTCGCGAACCGCAGTTACACGAGGGATGGAAGTGGTGGAAGAATTGTGGGCCCGACCGGAGCGTAGTGCAGCGGTCATCACTCACGGAAATTTGTTATCACTGCTCCTTCGCAACTATGATACCTCCTTTGGTTATGAAGAGTGGAAGCAACTCACCAATCCGGATGTCTATGTCCTGGAAAAGCAACAGGGGGATAATGTTCCGCACATCATTCGCCGTATATGGTCAGATTAAACATACAGAAAAGAGAGTGCTCCAGCGATATCTATGATCGGCTAGAACACTCTTTTCAGTTTACAGTCATGATTCTACAAGGCAGCAATGATTACAATGACCCATCCGGCCAAGAAAGCGACTCCACCAAGAGGTGTGATGGCCCCGAGCTTGCGAACTCCCGTTACGCTTAAAGCGTACAGGCTGCCCGAGAACAGGATGATTCCAGCGAACAGCAGCCATCCAGCCAGCAAGACGAGAGAAGGCTGCTCCAGACGATCAGCAAGTAGTCCGAGCAGGATGATGCCAAGCCCGTGGGCAATGTGGTATTGAACTCCGGTCTCGTAAATTTTGATCATATCCGCAGACATTCTGCGTTTGAGCGCATGTGCACCGAAAGCTCCGAGTGCAACAGCAAGGAACATCATGATACTTCCGAGGATAACCAGGGTCTGCATGTGGTTTTGTCTCCTTAAGTTGAATAGTAGGCAGGGTAGTAAGGATCTCTGCTCATGGTTAGACTTACAATTTGCGTAATTGGATGTGCTGAATCGAATGATCCGCTTCCTTTTTGAGAATGAGTCTGGCTCGTCCTTTGGTTGGCAAGATGTTCTCGTGCAGATTTTTGGCGTTGATATCTTTCCAGATCTGACTTGCTGTACGCACGGTTTCCTCGGCGTCAATATTCGCGAAACGGCTGTGAAAAAAGGAATCCGTATTCTGAAATGCTGTATTGCGGAGCAACTTGAAACGCTCAATGTACCAGTGACGGATATGCTCCTCTTCTGCATCGATATAGACGGAAAAATCGAAAAAGTCACTGACCAGCAAAGGGGTTTCCTTTTTGACCTGTAATACGTTAATGCCTTCAATAATAAGAATATCCGGCTGACATATGGTCTTCTCCTCACCTTGTATCACATCATAGGCAAGATGAGAATAGACCGGAGCCTGCACTTCCGGTTTGCCTGATTTGACATCGCCCATGAATTGAATGAGCGCCTTGATGTCGTAGCTTTCCGGAAACCCCTTCCGGTTCATGATGCCTTTTTCTTGCAATACGGCATTGGGATACAGAAAACCATCGGTTGTGACCAGATCCACCTTGGGTTGGCCTTTGCCTCTGGCAAGCATAGCTTGAAGTAAGCGGGCGGCTGTACTTTTGCCGACAGCAACACTGCCTCCAATACCAATGATAAAGGGAGCGGGCTGTGCCTCTTTTTTCAAAAAAGAAGCCGTGCATCGATTCAGCTCGCGTGAAGCTCTTGCATATAAGTCAATAAAGTGGGTAAGAGGTAGATAAATATCCTCGACTTCCTGGATGGATACCTCTTCATTCAATCCTTTTAGCTGTTCCAATTCGGCTTCCGTGAGTGGAAGAGTGGTCTGATGTTCTTTCAGTGCAGCCCATTCCTTGCGGTTAAACTCGATGTAAGGAGAGTATAAATTCATGAGATCCCGCTTTCTGTATGTAATGTTATCTTTGACACAATGTTTAGTGTACCAAATTTCAGGGAACTGACAACACCTTTACATTGTCGGTACCCTTGTATATTCCGTGAAAGTTGAAGGAAAAGCAACTTATAAGAAAGTTTAAACCAATTTATGTTAAAGTCAACGTATACCATGCGGAAGGGTGACGGCAAATGATCGTATATGAGAGAGAGCATGATTTTGTTTTGACTGCGCAGCATGAACATGGATTGGTGGCTGGAGAAATGGCTTCCCATTGGAAAACCGAATTGTTGAGCGATGCAGCGCATCGGGAAGAGCTGGTTCTTGCCGCAAGAGAGCATGATCGGGGATGGATTGAGCTGGATTCTGCTCCATTTTGGAATGACTATAGTCAATCACCGTATTCATTCCGTGATTTTCCATTGCGTCCGCGATTCGTATTTTACCGTAAAGGTATTGAAGAAGTTCGTGAGCAAAACGTATATGCCGGGCTATTGTGTAGCATGATGTACACGGAGCTATTTCAAAATAACCTGGGTGCAAATGCCCAAGATGATGAAGACATCAGAGATTATCTGAACAAAGAACGGGAGCAACAATCGAGTTGGGAGCAGCAGCTGGGTGGTGGTGAGGCATTGAAACGCAGGCTGCAAAGTGATGTCGAGATTATGCTTTTTTGTGATCAGCTTAGTCTGTTTCTCTGTATGGAGGAACCGGGCACACCGGCTGCACGTTATGATTTTTTTGCTGAAGGACTTGGATGCACATTTGATGCTTGTGCAAGACAACCGATTCAGGCCGAATGGCTCTCCAATGAGAAAGTGGGGCTTTCTTTTGTCCCATTTGCTGAGGAATTTACGGTCGTTATGCCTTACAAATCCGTACCGAAGGCAAGTATCCGTAAATTTGGCATGTTACAAGCTTATCGCCGGGCGGAGTGGAAGGAACGTCGTGTGATGATTACAGGCATGAGCTAAGAATCGTATAATGCCATACTCTAGGACACAGGCAACATAGAATATCATAATAAGGCGGGCTCCCGAAATTATCCGGTGTCCGCCTTCTGTATGTTTTATATCGAATAGGGCAGGAGAAACCATCTTCATACCAGAAATGTTAGTATACAACGAAGTAGCGTGAGCAAGTGGGAGGACAAACATGAACACTAGAATTGAGATTTTAACGATGTGTATGATATGGGACAAACAGAATGATCAGGTCCTGTTAATGAATCGACCAGATCGGAAAGGATATCCGGGATACATTGCGCCTGGAGGCAAAGTAGACTTTCCAGAAAGTATTGTGGAAGGAGCCATCCGGGAAGTGCAGGAGGAAACAGGACTTGTGGTGAACGAGATTACATATAAAGGACTGGATGAATTTTGTGATCCGGAGCAAGGATTGCGTTATATGGTATTCAACTACCTGGCGACTTCCTTTGAGGGGGAGCTACTGAACGAGCCGCCGGAAGGAGAACTGTTATGGGTGCCAATGAGACAGGTGCTTGAGTTGCCCATGCAGGATTGGTTTGCGGAACGATTTCCTCGATTTTTTCATGCAGGTACGTTTGAGCGGAGCGTAATTTGGGAGAAGTCGACACAGCGTACATTGAAAGAGACATTTATGGAGTATTCCGATGCTGCACTTAAATAGAAAGTGAACTAGCCATCGGATATCTTTTTCAATGATACAATGATAATCCTAACCAGTTGGATACAGCATGTACAAGTAAAAGGGAATGCGAATCATATTGTATCATCCAGTTCTATATATTTATATCCAGATATTATGATATAATGAAGTTTGCTTTTTTTATAGGAGTTGACTTGTTATATGGGGATCACATTTCGTGATACGTTGGAGGGAATAGGTACAGAACAACTTGGCGGGAATTTTTTTGATGGTTAGCCGAACCCTCCATCTCGGTCTACTTTTCTGAAGCTGATGGAACAGTCTTATGCTGTTGAACTGGCTGTTGATGAAGATACAGGGAATGTGGTGGGATTTATTCAAGCTATCTCAGATGGTGTTCTTAGTGCATACATTCCCTTGCTAGAGGTGTTGCCGGAATACCAGGATAAAAGGGATAGGGAGGGAACTCATAGAGCGTATGCTGCATCGCCTAGGCGGTCTCTATATGGTTGATCTTTTGTGTGAAATGCCGAGCTCCAGGGTTTCTATGCGAAACAGGGTGTGCATAAAGCTTCTGGCATGATGATTCGCAATGATCAAAATCAATCCGGAGCTGCGGATAACGGATAGAATTAGTGAACTAAACAGTTAGACTAAACAAGTAACACCAAAATCGTTCCGTACTAACATGAGTTTTTTTAAAAAGGGAAAATAATCTGAATGTATATCAAACATTTGTATAGATATGATTGTTATATATTTGGAGATCTAGCCATACATAGGCTTCTGCAAACGGAACGTTAGTGAATATTGTTCGATGAAAAGGTGGAGATTGTCGTGAGATTGTCGTTCCGGATTTTGGACTGGGAAGAAGAAAAACCTTATGAACTCTTATTAATGGCTGATCCTTCAAAAGCTATTGTGGACGAATACTTAAGCCGGGGCGTTTGTTTTATTGCGGAGTATGAAGGAGAAATGGTAGGGGAGTTCGTATTGTTGAAGACTCGTCCGGAGACTGCAGAGATTGTTAATATTGCCGTACAGGAGGAACTACAAGGACAGGGTGTCGGCAAACATATGATTAAGGAAGCAATAGAAGCTGCAAGAAGACTTGGCTGTCGCATTCTGGAGATTGGGACAGGCAACTCGAGCTTTCATCAATTGAAGCTCTATCAACGTTGCGGTTTCCGCATTATCGGGGTCGATCGGGACTTCTTTGTAAGACATTATGAGGAAGAGATTATTGAAGATGGGATTAGGTGTGTGGATATGATTCGTATGGCGCTGGATCTGGATAGTGTTACAGAGGAGGATCAAAAGTGAACATAATTCGCCTGAAACCCGAGGATAGAGTAGACGGAGAAACAGGTCACTCCATCGTTCTATCAGATGAATAAACGCATTCGTAGATTGGAAGAACAAGTCAGGCATCTAATGATGAGAGGGAGAGCCTTTAAGTGGATCGTTATACACATCTGGGTGTATATGGTTTGGTTACTTGGGAACAAAAAATCCTGTTGATTCAAAAGGCACGCGGAGTATATCGTGGTCAATGGGATTTGCCTGGTGGTAGGCTGGAGTTTGGTGAGCAACCGGAGACCGCTCTTCACCGCGAGATTGAAGAAGAAACGGGCCTTACGGATGTACAATTGATGATTCATTCTGCTGAGTCGAACGTTATGGAGTGGTTGCATCAAGATGAGCCGGAAGAACTGCACCATATTGGGATTTTGTACGATGTATATTTGACAAGCGCGAGTCGGCCCGAAGATATTCAAAAGGAACCTGATGGTGAGGATTCGATGGGTGCGTGTTGGTTTACTTTGGAGCAGGTCAGAGAAATTCAATTGACGCCATTTGCAAAGTATATGATCTATCGACGAAATGAAGTGTCAGGGACGCAGCATAATGCGGGTAATCAATAGGATACGCTACACTGTAGAATAGATGACCCTAGACATGTGATACTTTGCATCAAATTTTTAGGCTGGTCAAATGAGACGAAATCGTTTATTCTATGAGGGTACTCATTTTTTCTGGAAATTGAATAGGAACATTACCTTAAAGCATAAGGGCTATGAATCTGCGGATTCGTGGCCTTTTTTTGTGTTTTAAGTGGTTAAATGGGTCTTAGGGAGGAGGGATGCATGCCTTGAGGTGATGGGGTTTCTGATAAATAATACCAATAGCCTAGATTTGCATGGTAGAATATTGATGATTATGACAAATTTAGAATTTGGTTCAAAGAGTCGTACGAGTGCTGAATCAGTGGAAAAAAGGCCCCACACTAAGGTACATAGGAGAGTGAGTAGATTGAAGGAACAGAGAAGATTAGAGGGAAAGAAACTAAAACGTAATGCGTTGGTCATTGGTATGTTGGCGACAGCCTTGATGGCAGGAGCACTGTTCACTGGTGGACCTGTAGGAGGGGGATCTAAAGCGGATGCTGCTACAAGCAGCAGTAAGGCGGGAACGTCGGCATCTGCCCTTACCAAGTTCAAAGATATCAAAGGACACTGGGCGCAAGCGACCATTGTCAAGGCGTATGACCTCAAGCTGATCTCGGGTTATCAGGATGGAACTTTCCGTCCAAATGCGAAAATTACTCGTGGAGAGTATGCTGCACTTCTCAGCCGGGCGACCGGACTGAAGCTGGTAGAGGGTGCGAATCCTTTTGCAGATCTCAAGGGACACTGGGCTGAGACGGCGGTCACACAATTGGTGGGACAAGGGTTCATTAACGCCGCAGATTATCCGAAAGGATTCAATCCTAATGCCGAGCTGACTCGCTATGAGATGATGAAGTGGATTGCGAATGGACTGATCAAGTCCGGAGCGAGTTTCCAAGATGCTTTTAACGATACCAAAAACACACTGTTACCTACACCTGAAGTAAATCGAGGCACGATTCGTGCCGACCAGATTCCTTATCTTGCACTTGTTCGTGGCACAGGCATTGTAGGAGGATTTGACGATGGTTCATTGAAACCGACTGATCCAACCACTCGGGCTGAAGTATCCGCCATTTTGCTGCGTTATATGGATGTCGAGGGTACGGATGCGGGGAAATACAGTGATTTGAATGAAATGCGTGAGGTCGGCACAACCGGGACAAATTTAACGACGATTAGTAATTATTTTTATACTAAAGACTCGGTCAAGGTAAGTGATTTATCGAAGGGAAATATTACTCTTTCTAACAATTCAGGCACCCTTCAACTGCATCGATTTATTGTAATTAAGGTGCAAAACGGTAAACCTCAAGGGGTATATACTAAATTATTTATCGAACCCAACATTGTAAATGGGAATTATTATATGACTTTCGCGGAAATATCTTTTACATCTAACACAGATAAAACTGACTTAATTACCTATAGCAGTGGCCTAAGTAGTGGATTATTGAAGTTTAGACGTTTGGATTTGGAATACGCAAAAAAGAATGGATTAATTACTATCCCAAACAGCCCTAGAGAGCTCATTGTCAAAGGGAAAAAGGTTCGATTCTGGACTAGATCAACTTTGGATTTCCAAAATGGAACGTACCATATCCAATCAGACGGTGCTGGAGAATTAAAAATTCAAAATATGAATTAGTGGAAAGGTAATGTACCTTTATGAAGAAACGAATACGGTTGCCCGTGTTCAAATGTTCCATAATGTTGCTTGTAATCTGTATCATAACTATTGGTGTGACGGGATTATCTGTGTCTAATTTTATTTATGCCGAAAGTGATCCTTATGGTCCAAAATCAATGAGGAGTCCTATTTTAAAATCTGTTCAAGCAGAAAAAACAATTGGAACACCGGGGGTTTACTGGTATCAAATAGATGATGGGAGATTCAGAGCAGATCACAGTGGTGGTCCCACATATACTAGTAATGCGGGAAGTTGTTCAACTCCCTATCCCGCTTTGAAAGAAGTGCCGGACAGTGTTGACTTTTCGCGTTGGCCTGCTGTTTCATGGCCACAGTATAGCGGCAACAACTTGTCAGCCTCAAGTTTCAAAGAAGTTAAAATAAAAAGTGTAGAATACCAAACAAAGCCAGAACAAGAATCATATACAGGGGTGGGAAGAACTGTTATAACACCTCCAAGCACAGTAGTTGGTATCAGGACATTAACTGGTGGAAATCATGAATGGACTCAGAATGATCCATTTGAAAATGGTGGAAGAACAACTGAAGGGTGTATTAAACACAATGTTGCTTATTTCACACCAATGGACATCGTTTGGGAAGGCGATTTAGAAGAAGAAAAAGAAATCGACGTAACCCCAGATACAACTTTAACTATTGGACAAACCAAGCAGATGAAAGCCGAAGTCAGTACCAGAAACTATGGTGCAATTGATTTTAGTACTGGCATCGACGTATCCCGTCGAGAAGCGGAGATCAAATGGTTCTCCTCTGATGAGACGATTGCGAGCATTGAGCTCAAAACTGGAATGCTAAAAGCTGAAAGTCCAGGTACTGTGACTGTTCGCGCTATCTGGAACAATGGAACCTACCTGATCTCGGATACTGCGACCATTACGGTTACATCTGAACCGGGGCTTGTTGTGAATCTGCCCAACGCCTGCAAAGCCAACACATCTACACCAATACAGGCTGAAGCTGTACTAACCAAACCGGATCGATCTGTTCATAAGCTTACAGCACATCCAAAATTGACTTGGCAAAGCTCCAATCCGACTGTCGCGACCATAGGTTCGGATGGGAAAATCGCGATTAAGGGTATCATTGGAAGTACGACGATCACCGCTCATTTCCTGGATACTAACCAGCAACTGAATGAGCAAGGAACTCAGAGTCTTGAGGTTAAGGATTGTACAGACAATGGGAATGGAGGTGAAACCGATCCAGGTGGTAGTGTCGTGGGTTGCCCCGTAACTATCAGTCCTCCTGTTAAGGGTACCATTATCGAAGCAACCGTTATGGATCCATCCGTTCGAGGCGTTCTCAAGGCGGATGATCGGGGAGCTGAGAAATTTGATGTTACCCGTGGTATTCCGACGTCTGAAGATCTTTACGCAAACGTTATGGCAAGGGGGTATTTGTTCAAGTACCGTTGGGTGAACATGACAGGAACGGTGACGTATACCGTTAACGTGAAGAAAAATTATCATAAAACATGGACCATACCAGGAAGGCCACCCAGAGGTGAAGATGATCCGGGAACACCTCCAGAGCCGAGAGAACGTGACGTTCCTGGAGATAAGTCCATGCAAGTGATTCGTACGTATAGTTATTGGCAGATCGATAACCTAGAAGTGTATAAGTTGGACCAGGCTACGGTATCTAACTATGCACTTGGCGGCTATGGCGGGATAGTAACCCTGAATCCCAACGGATATACACCGCCTACCTTGCAATCGGCTAGTGATAGTGGCGTTGCCAAGCATGTAAAGCCGGCGTCTTGTAATGAGATTGACCTGGGCTCACAAACGGTTCCTGGTGGTTCCGATGAGCCTTCTACTCCAGTTGAAACGTCACTGTTTCAATCCAAAGCAGAAGCTGAGGTCAGAGAAAACAAAGTGAATAATGACCATGTAGTGTTTGATGGTACCATTGTGATGGACCCTGCTCCTGTGGACAAAGCGGCCCCACGGCCTGGGACGATTCCGCAGCCTGGAATGATTGGAGACAACGTTCTGTACCAAAGCCGTTTAACGATCCAGAATTCACTAGTCAATAAGGCGAAGCAAGCAACAACTGGTGAGATCACCTATGGTCTAGTTCCCGGCAATATTAACGGAGGGAGTGATCAGAAGTTTCTTATACAAGGGATCAACTCCGTCACGGTGCACACCCCTGTTGTAAACTACGCTTGGGTGTCGGATGACCAGCCGCATAACCAGAAGACAGTACCTGATCCAAACAGCGCTGCGCTCATTCTGGAGCGTCCGTTTATCGTGCGTATCCCGACCTCAGGGCAGCATCTGGAGGTATCAAATTACCCGGGTTATGGTAACCGGGATTATGCGAAGTATTTTCGTATCAAACAGGTGCAATTCCCGTTTGATGTCTATAACGCTGACCGGAGTCAGTTTATCCCTGCCACGACATGGGTAGATATTCCGGTGAATCAACTGGATACTTCGTTCTATCTTCCGGTATGGGTGGATGAGGGAAAATACCGTATTGAATTCCGCAATATTGCAGAGAATGCACCTGCGAACTTCACGGAGCAACAGGACGCCAATACCAATCTGGCACATCATGTTGCAGCCGACACCGTACCTGTAGATGTCATCGGAAGGTTGTATGATTTTCACGTCACCGATATCTCGGATTACAACTGGGAAAATGTATTTCGTAAGCGATTGGGCAGTCCCGAACCAACGGGGCATAGCTACTGGACTGGGATGAATAGCATTGATGGTGATCCACGAGGCAACCTGGCCCCATTTGTATTACCCATTCGACCAGGCAGCCATCCAGTACAAGGATTCCGTAATGTGGCCGTAAAAACGGGATACCACATCAAGTTTGACCTGAAGACCAAAGGCAATATGTCTGGCAAACAGGATGGTATTCGAATTACACCAACTTTTGCTTTTGTGAACAAAGACGGTTCTTCCCGACAAGACGTGGATTTGTACTACCATCGAGGTCAGGAACGACTCATTCGGATTGGTTCGGCGCAGGATCTGGAAAAACGCTTTGTTATCCTAAACTCGCGATTGCGGAATGTACCTAACGCAGAACTGGGCGATATGGCGCGATACCAGTATACTTATGAACTGACTGACGAGGAACGGAGCCGGAATACACTTGCTGAACACATGGTCCGTCTGGTGGATCAGACCTCTCACCAGAAAACGTGGGTGGGTCGTTACGATTGGATGATTCTGCCGGCTCCCATCCGCACGTTGATTGGTCCTAGGACAGACATTCCCTCTGGAGTCAATGCGGACCGAGCGAATGCAGCCATTCAGCGTTGGTATGGTGAATACAGTCTGCCAGCGGATGTTTACGCTGTAGCGAAGGGAACGGATCTCGTACCGCTCGCGAGACAAAATCTGTTGGATGAGAAGGCAGACATCTTCTTGAAGAATGGTTATATTGTCGTTAACTTTAATATCGAGTCACTACGGAATGGCAATACTGATGCACCACACCTGCAATATATTTACGCGCCATTAATGAATCAATGGCAGATGGAGGGGTTTAACAGCAACCCAGTAGACAGTCAAGGCAGGACATGGCCGATGAAGGATGGTGACGTGGTCTTATACCATGCAGATCAGTCCAGCCGGAAGGATTTTCAATCTCAGGTACCGCACTAAACGACTTACTTCGGTGTAGGGAGCTGAAGGATTCAAGGTAGCTCGATAGAACATCTCGATAGAACGTTATGAAAATTCTTATCCAAAAAAGCCACCAATGATGCTTTATGCATTTATGGTGGCTTTCGGCGTAATACATTGAAATCGCAAATCGTAACAAACACCCATTATTTTGTTAAATACCATTCCAAATGGTTAATGTTTAACTGGACGGTTTGTTTTTGAGCATAATGGACCACAATTCTAACTAGAGGGGGTAAAATCAGACGATAATTGTAGCCTAGAATGCATCAATTATTCGATTGATCTAATTTATGCATCAATTGAAGTAAAAATAGGAAATGCTCCTGAGCGCAAAAGTTTATAGAATAGATAGTAGAACACGCACTTCACTTGATAAAGTTGAAGATGGTGTAACCTTCGAACGGATCAGGACAGTATTCGGCATCTGTGCGACGGTATATACAATCATTATTTTACTATGATTTTGAAAACGCAGACAAACCTTGACGGGAGCGTCGGACTAACGTTACTACCACCAACAGCACGATTATTGGACTTCATGAAAAATATCGCTTAAAATGTTGAACGAACGCAAATTACAGCTTAGTCAATGATTTCCGTCAAAACCTTATGACTAAATCAAGACGGAGGGAACGTCGATGACGATCGTGGAAGGCAACAAGAAGCCCTGGGAAAGTTACTATGGCCCCAATATGGGATATGTACAGGAACAATATGAGTTATACACTCAAGATCCTGGTTCGGTTACACCAGCCTATCGGGAATTATTTGAACAATGGGGTGCTCCGCCGATGTCTGGCAGAGATGCACATACAACCTCGTATTCCGTCAAAGCCCAAACTGCTTCCGGAAGCGTGGATATTCATTTATTACAGAAAGCGGTTACAGCGGGGAAATTGGTATGGAATATCCGCACATATGGTCACCTTGCAGCAGATATTGATCCGCTGGGAATCAGCGAGGCTTCAGACACATCCCTGCTTGAACCGAAGCATTTTGAATTAAATGAAGAAGATCTGAAAGCTCTGCCAGCTTCGCTGATTTGGGAAGGTGCAGATGGACAGACTGTAACGGGATTAGATGCCATCCAGCGTTTACGGCAAATCTATACCGGTCCTATTGCTTATGAATTTAGTCATGTGCATGAAGTTCAAGAGCGGGAGTGGCTGAACCGTCGTGCAGAATCACGCACTTCACCTGCGCCGCTTAATCAAGAGGAACGTACAGCTTTGTTGGAACGTTTGGTTGAAGTGGAGCAATTTGAAGATTTCCTGCACAAAACATTTGTTGGACAAAAGCGTTTCTCTATTGAGGGTAACGATGTGCTTGTACCGATGTTGGATGAAGCTGTCCGCATAATGGCACATGCCGGCTCAAGTCATATTTTGATGGGGATGGCCCACCGTGGACGGCTGAATGTTCTGGCACATGTACTGGGCAAACCCTACAGCAAAATTTTCTCTGAATTTCATCATTCTCCGAACAAGGATTTGGTTCCATCTGAAGGTTCAACAGGAATCAACTATGGCTGGACGGGGGATGTCAAATACCATCTGGGTGCGAATCGTTTTGTCAAAGAGGGAGAGGCTGTACAGGCGCGTCTAACACTTGCGAACAACCCGAGTCATCTGGAATATGTAAACCCGGTTGTTCAGGGATTTGCACGTGCAGCACAGGATGATCGCCGTGATCCGGGTTATCCAAAGCAGGATGTAACCAAAGCAGCAACGATTCTTATGCATGGTGATGCGGCCTTCCCTGGGGAAGGAATTGTAGCAGAAACGCTCAATTTCAAAGCCTTGCCAGGTTACCAAAATGGTGGAACCATCCATATTATCGTAAATAACCGTCTCGGATTTACTACAGACAGCAGCGATTCACGTTCAACGTACTATGCAAGTGACCTTGCCAAAGGATACGAAATTCCGATTGTACATGTGAACGCGGACAATCCTGAAGCTTGTATTGCGGCCATTCGCATGGCTGCTGAGTACCGCAACCGTTTCAAAAAAGATTTCCTGATTGATCTGATCGGATACCGCCGTTACGGACATAACGAGACAGATGATCCGGAAACAACACAGCCAACGGTCTATGACAAGGTTAAGAACCATGCTACGGTAAGTCACTTGTATCAGGATCAATTGAAACAGGAATCGGTTCTCGACGATGCATCTATTACCAGCATTCGTGATGCCGTAACGAATCGATTAAAAGAAGCTTACGATCAGATGAAGAAAAATGAAGTTCATGAATATTACCAACGGCAAATCAGTGAACCTGAGGTGGTTTCGGTTACTCCTACAGCGGTACCGCTGAAGGATCTACAGAGCATCAATGCCGATTTGCTGAAATGGCCTGAGAATTTTAATGTGTATCCGAAGTTGCAACGTATTTTGCAGCGCAGAAGCATCTCTTTGAACGAGGGTGAAAAGGTAGACTGGAGCCTTGCGGAGACACTTGCTTTTGCAACCATTCTGGCTGATGGTAAACCAATTCGGATCAGCGGACAGGATGCAGAGCGGGCTACATTCGCTCATCGGAACCTGGTACTTCATGATTCGGAGAACGGAACAAAGTTTTGCCCATTGCATCATCTACCACAAGCTCGAGCATCCTTTGCGATCTATAACAGTCCTTTATCCGAGGAATCCGTTGTTGGATTTGAATACGGATATAACGTATATTCACCAGATACGCTTGTCATCTGGGAAGCACAATTTGGGGATTTTGCGAACTGTGCACAGGTTATTTTTGACCAATTTGTATCTGCTGGTCGTGCCAAATGGTCTCAGAAATCGAGCCTGGTCATGCTGCTTCCGCATGGTAACGAAGGTCAGGGCCCAGAGCATACCAGTGCTCGTCTCGAACGTTTCCTTCAACTATGTGCAGAAGACAACATGACCGTTGCTTACTTGTCGAGCGCTTCTCAATATTTCCATCTGTTACGTCGTCAGGCTTCATTGACCGAAACAGAAGATGCCCGTCCACTGGTCATGATGTCGCCGAAAAGTCTCATCCGTAACCCGCGTGTCGCATCACCTGCAAAAGAATTCAGCGAAGGCAAGTTTGAGCTGGTGTTGGAGCAAGCAGGACTTGGCACGAAGCCGGATCAGGTAGAGCGCATTATTTTGTGCAGTGGCAAGATCGCCATCGATCTGGAAGATGCTTTTGAAAAAGATAAAGCAGATCGGTCATGGCTTCACATTATTCGTGTCGAACAGCTGTATCCATTTCCGGCGGAAGAAATCAAACGTGTACTCGCACGTTTCAGCAAGCTGAAAGAGTTAGTGTGGGTTCAGGAAGAAAATAAAAATATGGGTGCCTGGACATATATGGAGCCTCGCCTACGTGAAATCGCGCCAGAAGGCACAACCGTTAGATATGAAGGTCGTCCGGAACATGCGAGTCCTTCCAGCGGTTATCAGCTTGTGCATATCAAGGAACAGCAACAGATCATTACATCCGCATTGAAACAAACGACGAAGAATAATATTCCACTGGGGAGGTAACAGCTGTGAGTGAAATTAAAGTACCTGCAATGGGCGAGTCGATAACAGAAGGAACGGTATCCAAATGGCTGGTTAAAGAAGGGGAAACCGTGAATCAGGGGGATGTCCTTCTGGAGCTGGAGACGGATAAAGTCAATATTGAGATCAGTGCTGAAGAGACTGGCGTACTCGAGAAAATTATTCGTCAGGAAGGCGAGACTGTCGTGATTGGTGAAACGATTGGTACGCTCGCTGCTGGAGCTGGAGGAGGAAGCGGTACGTCCGCTTCCGAGCCACCAGCAACGGAGCAGCAACAGGCGGCAACAACAGCACCAGAAGCTCCAACTCCACCACCAGCGCCAGTTGCCGCAACTCCAGAGTCTTCGGATAGCTCCAAAACAGCTTCACCGTCCGCCCGCAAACTTGCACGTGAGCGCGGAATCGAGCTGGATCAGGTTCAGAGCAAGGACCCAATCGGACGCGTATATCAGGATGATGTGAAGAGTCATAGTACTCAGCCAGCGGCTCCTCCAGCTCCTCCTGCCAAAGCTCCCGCGGCAGCACCTAGTGCCCCAGCTGCTGGAGGTTCCACGTATACCAAACCCGTGGAGCGTCAACGCATGTCTCGTCGTCGTGCGACCATTGCCAAGCGCTTGGTAGAAGCACAGCAGACAGCAGCAATGTTGACTACCTTTAATGAGGTAGACATGACCGCGATCATGGACGTTCGTAAACGTCGCAAGGACAAGTTCAAAGAAAAACATGAAATCAATCTTGGCTTCATGTCGTTTTTTACCAAAGCAGTTGTAGGCGCTCTGAAAAAGTTCCCAACGATCAACGCGGAAATTGATGGCGAAGATGTTGTACTTAAAAAATACTATGATATTGGCATCGCCGTATCTGCAAAAGAAGGTCTTGTCGTACCAGTTGTACGTGATGCCGATCGTTTGGGCTTCGCCGAGATCGAGAAGAGTATTGCTGATCTGGCATCCAAAGCTCGTTCTAACACACTGGCGCTATCTGATCTGCAAGGAGGAACGTTCACCATCACCAACGGCGGAACATTTGGTTCCTTGTTGTCTACACCAATTTTGAATACTCCTCAAGTGGGTATTCTCGGTATGCACAAGATCCAGCTTCGTCCAGTAGCCATTGATGCAGAACGGATGGAGAACCGTCCAATGATGTATATCGCACTTTCTTACGATCACCGAATCATCGATGGCAGTGAAGCCGTTCGTTTCCTCGTGACTGTGAAAGAACTGCTTGAAGATCCGGAATCCTTGTTGATTGAAGGATAATCCATTCATCCATAATATTTAAAGGTGACTTGCCATTTTTATAAAGTTAAAGGTAAAGCCCCTGAACATGGAGCGCAGCGAGAGCTGAGCACCTGTTCAGGGGCTTTTTCATCGTTATATCCAATAAGTTATACAGAATCGATGATTTCACTATCTGCCATCTGATTTTCGACACTAGAATCAGGTGTATGTCTTTCCAGCCATTCCACGACGTGCTGGGCTACTTCCGTCCGATTCGTCTCATGCAGCATTTCGTGGCGTCCGCCAGGATACAAGCGGTATTCAATATGCTCAAGCTGAAGTTCCCGATACTGTGAGACCAGGTTAAAGACTCCTTTTCCATGAAGTCCAACCGGATCTTGTTCACCGGAGAACAAATATACAGGTTTATCTTTGGGGATCCTTTTCATATTACGTGGCTTGTGGATTTCCAGCAGCATTTTGAAAAAATCGCGGAAAAATCCTGCGGTACAGACAGCCCCACACAAAGGGTCATCAATGAAGCGTTTCACCTCTTCAGAGTCTCGTGACAGCCAATCAAACGGTGTTGTTGCCGGACGGAAAGAGCGGTTGAACCCACCAAATACAATCGCATTGAGCAACATACTTGGATGTGCAGCCCCCTGAATACCACATTGCAAGAAGGCCAGTTTCTCTCCAATATACAGCAGACCACGTTTGCCATTGGTCCCGGACAAAATAAAGGCATGGTAACGCTCGTGTCCTGCGTACATTAGATGCTGTACCAAAAACGATCCCATACTGTGTCCCATCAGAAAGAGAGGTACAGCAGGGTGTTCTTTGGCTGCAACCTCGCCTAGATTGATCATGTCACTCGCCATCCAGCGAAAGGCATCCATTCCGGCATTGCCTAGCATATTAGGATTCTCAACGGTTTTGCCATGACCGCGATGATCATTGGCGTAGACAGCGTAACCATGTCTGGTGAGATGTTCGGCAAATTCAGCGTATCTGGCTGCGGTCTCACCCATGCCATGTGCGATCTGTACTACGCCTTTGACGTGGCGTTCCGGATCGGGGATCCAGCGGTACACATGAATACGGGTACCATCATTGCCAACCAGGCCAAAGGTAGATTCCTGCATCTCGTGTAAACCCTCCTTCACAGGTTACGTTAGAACTAATTCTATGGTAGATATGAGCGGAGAACAGTGGTATTGCCATCCAGCGTATAAGAGCCCAGATTGGCAGGAAGCAAGTAACATTGTCCGGCTTTCAATTCAATTTTCTCTGATTCCTTATTATCCCACTCCAGCGTTCCGCTGCCTTCACAGACAACAAGAATAGTGAAGCTGTCAGTACTTGTAGAGAGCTCCCAACGGTCCGTAACGATACCTTTTTCAACAACGAAATAAGGGCATTCCGCAAGCTTCAGCCATTCCCCAGGCGTTGCGTCATTGGTTTTCATCGTAGTGGCACCAGCACCCTCATAAGCCGTTACATTTAGGGAGTCTTCCACATGCAACTCACGTGGTTTGCCATCCAGGCCCGGTCGATTATAATCGTATATCCGATAGGTTGTATCTGAATTTTGCTGAATCTCAGCGACAACGACACCGGCACAGAGAGCATGTACCGTGCCAGCAGGGATAAAGAACGTATCTCCCGCTTCTACAGGAACCTGACGAAGTGTATCCATTACTGTACCGTTCTCCAGTGCTTCCTTCAGAACAGCACGATCAACACCCTCATTCAGTCCATAGATGATGTGTGCTCCCGGTTTGGCATCGAGAACATACCACATTTCCGTTTTGCCAAGCTCGCCAGAAGGGAGGGCTTCGTAATCATCCGTTGGATGAACCTGTACAGACAGATCATCATTACAGTCCAGTAGTTTGATCAGAAGGGGAAATCTTCCGCCTTTTTCCGATACACCTTTCGTTCCAAGCCATGCTGTGCCCAGTTGTTCACGGACTTCATCCAGACCTTTGCCTGTTAATGTTCCATTTAATACTTTGGTTGTTCCATTGGGATGGTCCGCGATCATCCATCCTTCTCCAATATGTCCTTCAGGCGGCGTCAGGCCGAATTGCTCCAGCGCGCGACCTCCCCATACACGTTCTTTGAACTCTGGTTGAAATTGCAGTGGGTATGGCGTAGGCATTCCTAATCTCTCCTCTAGTATATGAAGTGGTGGATCGCTTTAATCAGTCATTGCCGCCAATTCGGCAGGAATGTAACATACAGTGAATACGTTTGCACATCTTTATGTAGTACACAAATCGCATGATAAAGAACGGGAAAGGTACTTTGTTACGATTGTGTCTAGTTTATTGTATTTGGTGAACAAAGGAAATTACTTTTTCTCTATGCCGATCAGAAAAGGGGAAGCTTCACGCTGCAATTGGCGATAGATCACAACTTGTCCCTGTTCTACAGGCAGAGCAGAGGACCACTTCAGTACGGAATCCGCTTCCTGTGCACCTCCGTCATGACCCGGATACAGCACAACCGTAATAATGCCGCGAGGCTTAAGCAATTCAAGTGCAGCCTCCAGTGCGGCAATGGTACTGTCCGTTTCCGTAATAATGGAGGAGTCTGCGTCTTCCGAGGGTAGATATCCCAAGTTGAACATGACAGCACCAACGGCACCCTGCCATGTTTCAGGCACCGCTTCAGCCATTCGGTCATGGCTTAATTGAAGCAGAGAAATGGAGCCGAGCTTGGCACTGTCCTCTTGTTTGCGAATTCTTGCCTGTGCCAGAGTCAGGGCTTCACTTTGAATATCGAAACCGATGACTTGACCGCGCTGACCTACCTTTTGTGCCAAAAATAACGTATCCGCACCTGTGCCTACCGTTGCATCTATAGCCAGGTCTCCAGGTTGCAGACGGGAAGCGACCCACTGATGTGCACAGCTCAGAACCGATAGAAAGCCCATCTATGCTCGCCTCCAATACTTTCCTTGCCATGAATTCCGTTGCGCCAGCTCACGGTCAATGGAATTCAACACTTCCCATTTGTTCAGGGACCACAGGGGGCCGATCAACGAATCACGCGGTGCATCGCCAGTAAGACGGTGTACGATCATTTCCGGTGGAAGCATCTCGAGCGTATCCACGATCAACTTGATGTACTCATCCTGTTCCAGGAAGCGAAGAAGCCCGGCTTCGTATTGCTTCACCATCGGGGTTTTGCGCATCAGATGAAGCAGATGGATCTTGATTCCCTGTACATCCATATTGGCGATGGCACGTCCGGTGTCCAGCATCATCTCATGAGTCTCTTGGGGTAAACCGTAAATGATATGTGTGCAGACACGGATATTCCGTTTGCGCAGTTTTGCAACAGCTTCTTCGTAACATTGGGTATCATGCGCACGATTAATCAATGTGGATGTGGAATCGTGAATCGTTTGCAGCCCCATTTCAACCCACAGGTATGTGCGTTCATTAAGCTCAGCCAAATAATCCACAACATCATCCGGTAAACAGTCGGGGCGTGTAGCAATGGACAAACCGACGACACCAGGCTGCTGTAAAATGACTTCAAAATATTCACGAAGCTCCTCAACCGGCGCATACGTATTTGTATAGGCTTGAAAGTAGCCAATGTAGTCGGCTGTAGGCCATTTCAAATGCTGTTTATCTCGTATGGTATTGAATTGGGTAACCAGATCGTCGCGTCTGCTGCCGGCAAAATCACCTGACCCACGAGCGCTGCAGAACGTGCAGCCGCCTTTGGCAATGGAACCATCACGGTTCGGACAAGTAAATCCGGCATCCAGCATCACTTTAAAAACTTTGTTGTTAAATTCATTTCTCATCTCGTAATTCCATGTATGGAATCGCTTATCTCCCCACAGAAGAGGAGTCTGTAATGCAGGTGCATTCATCTTCAGGGTACTCCTTTGGCTGTCTGATTGCTTAATCATCCTATTTAATTAAAAACGAAGTGCTAATCTATACGTCTCAAAGATGGGCGATAGATCGATATTCGTTGTCTTCATGAACTTTTACCATTGTATCAAAAAACTCAAAAAAAGGGGAATCCGAATGCAAAAATAGGCCGTGAAATCAAGGTTTTCTTCTTGCTATAGTTTACACATTATGTTATATTTAAATCAACGTCAGACACCATCTAATGGGTATTATTCATCATAACATTTGAATCAAAGTTGACGTCATGGACCATACTATACCGTGAGGTGATATGAATGAATTCCCAAGTTAAAAACAATGAGCTTCATCATGTGTCTGTTGAACTGACGGCAGAAGAGGCACTGGCTTTGACAGGTGTTCGTTTTAATGGCAATCCGAAAGTGAAAGCGGCTGCAAGACAAAAAGTTCGCGATGCTTTCGAAAAGACATTTGATTTTTCACACCAAGATAAGGTAGACTATGAACTATTAAAGTAGTTGGACCCCAATTCCAAATAAATCGAAGAGGGAATCTTTGAGATTTGCCCAAAGTGGCAGATCCGAAGATTCCCTTTTCATTGCTCTTTACAATTTGCCGGTTCTTCGGCAAAATAAGTCTGAGACAAGTATGGACAAACGGAGGAATAAAATGCGTTTACGTGGCAGAAAAGGGATTCGGGAAAATCTGGAGCAGCAAGTTGATCTCGTTGTTTTAGATCCCAAACAGCACAAAGGGAAATGGTCTGAACTTTTTGGCAATGACCATCCGATTTTTGTGGAATTTGGCATGGGTAAAGGTCAATTTATCAGCCAAATGAGTTATCGATATCCTGAATTTAATTTTATCGGAATTGATATGTATGATGAATTGGTACGCCGTGCCAGCGAGAAAGCTCGTAATGCATGGAGTCAGGCAGAGGTAGAGACACCACCCAACTTGAAGCTGGCTCTGGCGAATATCGAACAGATTGAGGAAGTATTTGAACCAGCGGAACTGGAGCGGATCTATCTAAACTTTAGTGATCCTTGGCCGAAAGCCAAGCATGCACGCCGTCGGTTGACTCATCCACGTTTCCTGAAGAAGTATACAGAGTTGCTTAACCCGAAAGGCCAAATCCATTTCAAAACGGATTCGGAGACACTCTTTGATTTCTCGCTCAACGCGATTGCTGATTTTGGTCTGCAAATGACTAATCTTTCTCTGAATTTACACCGCGATGGATTGAATGAAGAGCATGTGATGACCGAGTATGAGCAGAAATTCATGGGCAAAGGCATGAACATTCACCGTGTTGAAGTGATTGTTGGTGAAGAGGCATTACGTGAATATCAGCAGATTCGTCTGGACAAGTACAAAGTGCGTGAAGCTGCGGACGAGTCAGGCGAAGATCAGGAATAATAACTGAAACAAAGCGGCACATGAGGAGTGTAATGATGCACTCCAATTCATGTGTCGCTTTTTTGTTGTTTATTGTTATTGTTCTCCTATACTGAAGTCCTTTTCGTGACACTTGCTACTCCAGTTTTGCTTCCACTAATGCTCTGAATGAAGCTCTTTACGTCGATAATCGTTGGGGGTAACCCCATTGAACTTCTTGAACATGCGGTAAAAATAGGAGCTGTTCGAGAATCCGGTTTTCTCAGCAATATCAGCAACAGAGTTTTCTGTCTCAATTAGCAGATGCTGAGCCTTGGCTATGCGAGTTTCATTAATGATATCAGTTAGTCCTTTTAACGTGAGTTGCTTATAGAGTCTGCTGACGTAAATAGGTGACATGGCCAGCTCATCTGCAATTGAGGTGAGACAGAGATTGGTGTCTGCATAGTCTCGTTCAATAATATAGTTGATTTTGCGAATGAGCTCTTCGTGTTTGAGTGTTCGTTTCTCCTCTACTTTGGAACCAAGCTCATCAAACATACGGTAGAAGTGGGCATGGACTTCATTAAGATCCTCGGTATCCTTGATCGGCAGCATTGACCCGTCAGAGATCGAGTCCAGCGTAAGCTGATTGTTCTTCTTGAGTGTATTTCGCACATGGTTCAGCGTCATCGTCAGATGCGACAAGGCCAACTGAAATACGGTAAATGGATATGCTGCTGTCTCGCCAACGATGTCTGCATAGATCTGTTTGGCTTCTCCTGTTTTGCCAGTCATCAGGCAATCAATCAGCTGTCTTTCTTTTCCAACAGGGAAAGCATACTCCTTGGAGTGATAGGCCATAATGTCCGATGTATATATCAGGCAGCCTGGGCCCATGAATAAGCGATGGAGTGAAGCCTCTGCCGATCGTGTATAGGAGGCAATGCTATTTTCAAGCGACTCTTCTTCAGGCCCAATGGTAAAAGAGATGGAGCATCTCAGATGCGTCATAACGGCGGCCTGCATCATACGCAGCAAATCCTCAATATCGCTGGGCTCATGATCGATGTGTTCTTGAATTTTCGAATTGAAAACAAGGGTAATCAGATCCCCACCCATATCCACGGCTTCTGTATGGTAGTACTGATCAGCTGTTTCCGTGCAGATGTTCATCATGGCGTATTTGACAAGTTGAATCTCATCCCGATAGGTGTCACTGAATTCGGTAAAATGATCAATGCGGAGCAGCACCAGTCTGGATACACGATGGACAGCGACAGACGAACCGTAGAACTTCATGCGTTCCTCCAGCATACCTCCCGTTACCGTTTCCCGTCCTTGTAACGCTCCTCGTAGAAAATCCTGTCGCAAAAGATGCAGGCTGCCACGACGCTCTGCCTCCATTACGCGCATACGGACAAGGACCTTATCAATGGGATGATACAACTTCCTGGAGACGAGGTAAGATAGCAGCAATCCGGCAACTAATAGTCCCAGACAAAAAAGGATCGTGTGTGTTCGCATATTCCGAATATCAGCAGTAATTAGATCATAGGGCGTTATGCGGACATAGCGCCAACCCAGGTTATCAGGATCGGTGTAGGTAATGAGTGACTTTTCTCCATCAACCTCTGCGGTAAAATAAGCCGATTGTTCTGTATACATCAGGATTGGTTGCATGAACGTTTCACTGGAGAGATCTTGCATCAACGCACGATTACTAAAATCCGACAAAAGTTCTCCGTTTTCATTAATGATAAATGTTTTGCCCGGTTGATCGACTGAATTCATATTGGGACTAAGCCAATCATCCTTAATGTTAACAATGACGGCATAGTTTAATTTTGCGTTATCATTAATCGTGTCATAACAGAGGTAGGTATAGCTACTGACTTCTGTGGCCTCGGTAGAGCCCACCTGGTATGTACGCGGAATCGGTACAAAGGGTTTGTATTCATGAAACCGCTGGAGGATATCTGTAATTCCCTGATCATCGATTTCGGAGATGGATTGTTGTCCATTACGCACTTCATTGGAACTGATAAAGAATTCATTGCTTTTGGAGTTATATACATAGATGGATTCGATAAAAGGAAGGGACATTCGGTAGTTATCGAGCTGTTCCATAGCTGAAGTGATTTCATAGATACTTGGTTTGGAGTAAAGCAGTAGTGAAGAGATGGTATAGTCCTGATAAATCTGATAAGACAAGGATTTGGCGGTCTCGGTCATTTTGGAGACTTCCCGGCTGGTCTGGGTGAGACTGTTCATATCGGTTCGATATACTTGGCGAAAAGCAATGCGATTATAGTTGACGTACAAGATGGCAGAGGCCACAAGCAACGTAGCAACGGTGCTGACAATGATACCGATCAGAATTCGTGTAAACACCTTCTGGCTGTCTTCTGAACGTTTACGCATGAGCTTTCCCCCTTAAATCTTCTGTTTTGGGCGAACAAAGTACAGCTTCATAGAGAAGCAAAGGGCTTCACATATAAATGGGGGGAATAACGGATGTATCTTGAATTATATACTATGTATGCGTTTACATCAACGGTGGAAGAGGGCTGTATACTTGATTTACTTAGCTAAAATTCAACTTTCGCTGTATTGTTCACTACGCTCAGCCTATGCACGATATCAACTTTTATGAACGTGTGCTGTTCATTTCAGTGTTCGTGCATATTGTTCATATTTAATTTGGCAGAATCGTTCATGATCCGGCTGAATGATTCAGTATCCAGGTTCGTGCAGGGCAATCTACAATAAAAACAGAGCTTCACTGCGCGCCGCGCCGCAAGAAATTCGGGAGGGATCGAGCCATGCTCAAAGAAATGAACAAAAACAAAATGATGTTCCTGATGCTGCTGCCTACACTAATCTTTTTTCTGATTAACTCGTATTTTCCGATGGTCGGTATCTATTATGCGTTCACTCGGTATGATTTTGCAGGAGGTTTATTCGGCAGTCCTTTTGTGGGCCTGGAGAACTTCAAGTTCTTATGGCAATCGGGGATGCTGCTGAAGCTCACGACCAATACCGTGGGTTATAATCTGGCTTTCATTATATTAGGTAATGGACTGGCGATCTTCTGTGCAATTATGCTCAGTGAAATCCGGGGAAGATTATTCAAAAAAATCACCCAGTCGGTCATGTTTTTACCGTATTTCATCTCCTTTGTACTATTAAGTGTAATCGCTTACAATATGTTCAACTATGAATCCGGTTTTGTGAACACGGTGCTCAAACGTTTCGAGGCCGGTCCGATTGACATTTACAACACACCATGGATCTGGGTGTTCCTAATCATCATTTTTTATCTGTGGAAAAATCTTGGGTACAGCATGATCATCTACCTTGCAGCCATCACAGGCATCAGCGATGAGTATTACGAAGCCGCTAGAATAGACGGAGCCAATATCTTTCAGCGAATCTGGTACATCACCTTACCGATGCTGAAACCGACGTTTGTCATCCTGTTATTGTTCTCACTCGGAAGCATTATGAAAGGGCAGTTTGATCTCTTTTACCAGCTTATTGGAAATAACGGGGTTCTGTATAACGCTACAGACATCATTGATACGTATGTGTACCGTTCTCTGAAAGTGACTTTTGACATCGGAATGGCGACCGCCGCCGGCTTATACCAATCCCTCTTCGGTTTTATCCTGATCATGACCGTGAATTATATCATTCGCAAAGTGAATGAGGACTACGCTTTGTTCTAAAAACACCCGCAGGGAAGAAGGGAGAACCACTATGCATACGACTCGTGCCAAAGATTCTGAATTCAATTTACTGTTTCAAATGATTGCTTACAGTTTCATCATCATTCTTTCCATTTTATGTTTGCTGCCGTTTCTGCTCATTCTGTCGGGTTCATTCAGCAGCAATGAATCTATTGTGAGGGATGGGTACCACCTGTTTCCCACTGATTTTTCACTGGAAGGTTATAAGATGGTGTTCACGTTCCCTACAAAGGTGCTCAAAGCCTATGGCGTGACCGTCTTCACTACGGTTGTAGGTACGGTGCTTGGATTGTTTCTCATTACGATGGCGGGATTTGTGCTGCAGCGCAAAGACTTCAAATACCGTAACACGTTCTCCTTCTTTATCTACTTCACTACCCTGTTTGGTGGGGGATTAGTGCCTTGGTACATTATGCTCGCGAACTACTTCAACCTCACAGATACGTATACCGTGTTGATTTTCCCAGGGTTGATGACGCCGTTCCTCATTATTTTGATGAAAAACTTCATTCGTTCAGCTGTTCCTGATGAATTGATTGAGTCAGCCAAAATTGATGGAGCAAATGACTTCCGCATCTATTACAGCGTTGTGCTGAAACTGGCGATGCCCGGCATTGCCACCGTCGGATTATTTCTGGCACTGGGCTACTGGAATGACTGGTTTACTTCATCTCTTTTCATTAACAATCCGGATATGTACCAGCTGCAATTCTATTTGTACAACACGATGAACACGATCACCTTCATTGACCAGATGGCGATAGGTACGGGGATCACGCTCAGTCAGGATGTACCTACCGAATCAACCAAGATGGCGATGGCTATTGTGGTAACGGGTCCAATACTGTTCCTGTATCCGTTTGTGCAACGTTATTTCGTCAAGGGACTTACAATTGGTGCGGTCAAAGGTTAGAACGTGAATGCGCTGTGGATACAGGTCGCTTAAAGGCTGTCTGATCTGAACCACAGTGAGTTTGCGCTAACATATAAGGTTTACACAAAAAGGGAGGATGCGTATGCGTAACAAAACAATTCGGCACCTGTCTCTGGTACTTGCCCTGATGCTGTTCGCCGGGGTGCTTGCCGCATGTAATAACGGTTCGGGGGGATCGACGCAAGGGAGCGAGCAGGGAGGGGCTTCTGAGAACAAAGGCGAGAAAGTAACACTGCAATTTTACATGCTTGGTGATGCACCAAAAGATTTGCCTGTGATTGAGTCGGAGATCAACAAACTAGCTGAGGCTGATCTGAATGTTAATGTGAAATTCAACTTCACTTCCTGGACAGACTGGGATCAAAAATACAAACTACTGCTGTCTTCGGGCCAGCCAATCGATCTGATCTTCACAGCCGATTGGACATTTTACCAGTCTTATGCCAAGAAAGGAGCATTCCTGCCCCTGGATGAACTGTTACCAAAGGCGGCGCCAGCACTAAAATCTCATGTTCCTGACGACATGTGGAATGCAGTCAAAATCAACGACAAAATCTATACAGTGCCTTCCACATGGGTGGAGTATGTGACAGAGGGGATTGCCTATCGTGAGGACTTGCGTGAGAAGTATAATTTGCCCAAACCGGAATCTCTGGAAACGCTCGAAGCGTATCTTGAGGGCATAAAAGCGAATGAACCAAACATGATTCCAATCGCGGATAGCAATGCCAACCATACCCATGGTATTCGTCAACTAACCTCCAAGCTGGTTAATACAGCAGGTCAACTTCCGTATGGGTTGGATATTATGTACGACACACCATCGACCGTGACTTCCTATTGGGGATCTGCACAGCATCTGGAGGACCTGAAAACCTACAAGCGTTGGATGGATAAAGGCTTCTTTCCGAAAAATGTGCTGAATGTAAAGGATACCTCCAATTCGTTGCTGCAAAATGGAAAAGCGGCGGTTGTTCTATCGGGTGAGAACCCGAACAAATTTAATGCGGATGTGATCAAGGTTCAGTCCACTCATCCGGATTGGAAGCTGGCTTATTTCCCTTACCCGAATGCGAAAGGGTTTGCACAACCGGTTCACCCGATTCATAATGGGTTTGCCATTCCTCGGAGCAGTAAAAACCCGGAAAGGGCATTGGCATTTTACGAAAAATTGGTGACGGACAAACGTTATAATTGGCTCACTGAATACGGCGTTGAAGGCAAGAACTTTGAAGTACAAGAGGGCTACTACAAAATGGTGGGTGATGCTCAGACCAACGGATTCCCGCGTGAAGGCATGAATGGCTGGGCATGGCGTAATCCTGAATTCATGCTCTATGACAAGAGCTTTGATGATGTGCTGACGATGTTTGAGGATCTGGACAAAATCAAAAAGCCGGATATCTACACCGGATTTGCTGAGGACTGGACACCATATCAGGCCGAAAAGGCAGCACTTGAGCAGGTGGAGAAACAATATTTGTATCCGCTGAATGTAGGCTTGGTAGCAGATGTGGAAGCAGGATTGAGCACATTTATGGAGAAAGCCAAGCAGGCAGGTCTGGAGAAAATCCAGAGTGAGTATACCAAGCAATGGCAAGAGTACTTGAAGTCGGCGGGGATTCAGTAGTTTGCACTATGTTTCATAAGAACCAGGATACCAGTAAAGGTGCCTTCGAATCGAAGGCACCTTTACTGTGTACGTGTGAGCTTGTTTGAAGCTGTTTGCTGGCAGACGAATGTTAGTTAGATAGTGCTCGTAGAAATCTGCTTACACGAAGAACCCGTTATGATTGCGCTTGATCTGCCGAATATGGACGCAGCTCCAAAAGGTCGATGATACTTTGTGCGCTCTGCATTGGATGATACTTGGCAATCTGCGCGTTATGGCGTTTGCGTTTGCGTACAATGTCAGGATAATGGTGGAGCAGTTTGTTCATCCATCTTACCACAACATCCAGTGAAGTAATGGGCTCTCCCAAACCTCTTGCGGTGAAATAGTGAACATTCTCTTCTTCCTGACCGGGGATGGGATTGTGGAATAACATTGGGATTCCCTTTGCCAGACCTTCACTGCAGGTCATTCCACCCGGCTTGGTAATCAGGAGATCAGATACTTCCATTAGTTTGTCCACTTCCTTGGTGTAACCGATGATATGGATATTTTCTCTCTGATACAAAGGGTTTTGTTCCATTCTGATTCGGCTTTTGTCATTTTGACCAAGGCAGAAAATAATCTGAATGTCCTCATGCCAGCGTGTCAGCAATTGATTAACCACTTCGTCACTGAGCATCCCCCAACCGCCGCCCATCACAAGCACAGTGGGCATGTTTTTCAGGTTGAATCTGCTCCGGATCTCATCCCGTCCGGGATGCTCCCAGAAATTAGGGTGAATTGGTATGCCTGTAACCCGAATTTTATCTATAGATACTCCCCTGAGCATTAATTTGGACTTTACTTCATCTGTAGAGACCAGATACAGGTCCACTTCGGGGCTGATCCATGTTCCGTGCGCGTCATAATCGGTAATGACTGTACATAGTGGCACCTGTACACCCAGGCGTTTCAATCTGGATATGACGGCGCTGGGAATAGGATGGGTGCATACAATAACATTTGGACGAAGCTGACGTACAATACTGCGCGTATGAGTATAGAACAATTTGTGCAACGCGAGGGTGGTCAGCCGGTTCAAGGATTTCTTATATTGGTGCCTGTATACGTACCCGATGAGTTTGGGCTGGTTAATCACCGTTTTTTTATATGCCGTAATAATTAGTGGTGCAACTCTGGGGTTCAAAAAGCTTCCCAGCTCGAGTACTTTGGTTTGCACATCTGGTGATAGTTTTCGCAAACTGCTGGACAGTGCATAAGCGGCCTGAGTATGACCAGCACCAAAGCCTTCGGATAATAGTAATACTCTTTTTTTCTCCACGCTTGCCTCACCTGTTCCTGCTAGGTTTACTTCGTCTAACATATCCACTTTAAGTCCATAAAGCAACTGTTGCAAGTGCGACTAAAGTACCGATTGTAGCACCTGCTAACACGTCTGAAGGATAGTGTAATCCTAGGTAAATCCGAGAAAATCCGACAATTATAGCAACAGGGAGTAGCGCCATCAGAAAGATTGGTTCCATTGCCATAAAAGGAACTGTTACCGAGAAGATGGCGGTTGTATGCCCCGAAGGAAATGAGTGATCCGTCAGGGGGTTGCGAAACGTAATCGTATCCGGCAGGGCCAGGTAAGGCCGAATGCGAGGATACAGCCTTTTAGCAATCGCCACTGGAATATGACTGACCGCCAGAGCGATGCTAGCCTGAAGCCCTGTTGTACTCCAAGGAGCGGGAGCCAGTAGCCAGATCAGTAAGGATACAGCAATAGAAGAAGTTGCTCCGCCCAGATGGGTGAAATAATACAGCCAAAAATTCATAAATCGATTATGAAGTCGACCATTAATCCACATAAACACATTTCGATCATACTCTTGAAACTTTACGAATAAACGGCTCATATTGGCCTCCTGCCAGTCAGGCCGCCCATGTTGGCGGCAGTATTTGCGGAAAATTACTGTGTCCAGCTTTGTCCTGATTAGTATATAACCGTTTTTCGTGAACTTGAGGTTATTTCAGGTATATGTTTATCATATTTTTAAATGTTGTCCTTTTCAAGAAGAACACATGTGAAGAAGATAAAATTCATGTTAAAGAGTGGATAAACATCCAATTAATTTTTGACTCGGATGAGCCAAAAAAGATACAATGATTCAATATGGCTGATTTGAGGTAAAAAAATGTGAGTTTTAGATTAAACTTTTTGAGCTCTGTTTACGTTAATTGATGTAGAGGCTCTGTCGATATGCATCAAAGTTGAAAAAAGCAGGGACTTTAGAAATAAAAATCAAGCAAACGGCTGAAAATAAGACATAACAGGCATGAATGCGAGGTTGCGGTATCATGAAGTGCCTATTCAGCGTTTAAAGTTCACATTTTTGCTTCAGGGAGTGGAATTACGGTTTTGACAAATGGCTGAAAAGCATACAAAATCGATAAAGCAGCCAATTGGCAGCAACCATGCTTGAAACATTTCCTGAAATATTTGCGTAGTACTCAAAAGAACAGGGTCATATTCTGCACATCACAAAAAAATAAAGATGCAGAAGCAGGTAGAGAAACGTTCTAAAGTAAACTGGGTTTGAAAAAAAGGGGGTAACAGAGAACGATGATGGACGCTATATTCGTCACGATGCAGGTCATTCTGGCACTGCTAGCCGTGTACCAATTCACGTTTTCGCTGTTCGGTCTGCATAAGAAAAAGAAAAAGAAACTATATCCGGCGACAAAATCATTCGCTGTACTCGTCGCAGCGCACAACGAGGAACAAGTTATTGGTGCGTTGATGGAAAACCTGAAGCAACTGGATTATCCGAAAGATCTGTACGATGTGTTTGTCATTTGTGATAACTGTACGGATGGAACGGCACAAATTGTTAGAGATCATGGATTAAATGCTTGTGTACGTACAAACGCAGATCTCAGAGGTAAGGGCTATGCGATTGAGTGGATGCTTAAGTACCTTTGGAAACTGCCACGCCAGTATGATGCAGTGGTTATGTTTGATGCTGACAACCTGGTTGATCACAACTTCTTGCTTGAAATGAATAATGATTTGTGTAACGGATCACGGGTTATTCAGGGGTATATCGATACCAAGAACCCAGAGGATTCCTGGATCACTGCGGCATACGGTGTATCTTACTGGTACATCAACCGCTTGTGGCAGTTGTCCCGTCATAATCTGAATATGGCAAACTTCCTTGGAGGTACAGGGATGTGCTTCGAGACCAACCTGCTCAAGGAAATTGGCTGGGGCGCTACAAGTCTGGTTGAGGATTTGGAGTTTACGATGCGTAGTGTACAGCGCAATGTATATCCTGTTTTTAACTACGATGCCAAAGTATTTGACGAGAAGCCGTTAACGTTTAAGGCTTCTGCAAGACAGCGTCTGCGCTGGATGCAAGGGCACTTTACAGTTGCACGGAGATATTTCTTCCCACTTTTGTGGCAAAGTATTAAAGAAAGAAGCCTGGTCAAATTTGACCTTGCTGTGTATGGTGCCAATGTGTACGTGGTATTGCTTACGTTCCTAATGACAGCTGTCATGTGGGTGGATACGGCAGTGTTCAGTGGTCCCAATATCGCGAACATATACGGATACTTCCCGCTATGGGTAGGTTTTCTAGCCATTGGTCTGAACATTCTCACATTCCTGTTGTCAATGGCGCTGGAGAGAGTCACCTTTGCTAAAGTGTATCTGTACTTGATTTTGTTCCCAATTTATCTGCTCTCTTGGTATCCAATTACGTTCTATGCGTTCTTCACGCAGAACAACAAACAATGGAGCCACACCCAGCATACACGTGTTGTACGCTTGGATGAGGTACAGAGCAAACAGGGATAAACAACTGAAGTAAATCATGTTGTAAAATAAATGTTGTGAATGTGTTGACAATAGTTTTACAGGATGGTACACTATTTAAGTGCGTTAAGCGAATGGCAATGGAATCACAAGAAGAAGTCCGACTTCTCACCTGACCAACAAATATGTTGGCTGGTCAACGATCCCAATAATTTATGAAGTGTATACTCATGAAGAATTGTGTTGATTACAGGGATGTCGGTAGCTTAACCGGCATCCCTTTTATTTTTGTATTACAGGATATTCAAAATGACCTGGAGGTGGACGGTTATTAGTAAAGAGCACATGATTAATGATGAGATTCGGGCGAAGGAAGTGCGCCTTGTCGGAGCTGAAGGAGAACAAATTGGGATTACGCCCATTCGCGAAGCGCTGCAAATGGCGATTGATCTGAACCTGGATCTAGTCAATGTAGCACCACAGGCTAAACCGCCGGTGTGCCGCATTATGGATTATGGCAAATTCCGTTATGAGCAACAAAAGAAAGATAAAGAAGCCCGTAAGAACCAGAAAATTGTTGATCTTAAAGAAGTCTGGTTCCGTTCCAATATTGAGGAGCACGATTATCAAACGAAGCTTCGTAATGTAGTTAAATTCTTGAATGAAGGCGACAAAGTAAAATGTTCTGTTCGTTACCGCGGACGTGAAATTGCGCATGCCGCCATTGGTCAACGGATTTTGGAACGCGTTAAGGTAGAAGTTGCAGAACTTTGTACTATCGAGCGTCAACCGAAACTGGAAGGCCGCAGTATGATCATGATTTTGGCTCCTAAAGCCTGATAACATTGGAGGAGGAAACACAAAATGCCTAAAATGAAAACACACAGCAGTTTGAAAGGACGCTTCAAAATTACCGGTTCCGGTAAAGTCCTTCGTTACAAAGCTCACAAAAACCACTTGCTTTCCCACAAATCCAAACGTGCTAAGCGCGTTCTGAACGGTAACCCAGTGATGGCTGCCGGGGATGTAAAACGTTTGAAACAAGGTTTGGCTAACCTGAAAGGCTAATTTAAAATAATACATCCGTATGGGGGATCGGCTACGGCCGTACACATACCACGGATACATTTAATATTTTGGGAGGTTCTTTTAATATGGCAAGAGTAAAAGGCGGTTTTGTAGTACGTCGTCGTCATAAAAAGGTTTTGAAACTGGCAAGAGGTTATTTCGGTTCCAAACACCGTATTTTTAAAACAGCTAACGAGCAAGTAATGAAATCCTTGGTATACGCATACCGTGACCGTCGCAACACGAAACGTAACTTCCGCAGACTGTGGATCGTTCGTATCAATGCTGCAGCACGTATGAATGGTTTGTCTTACAACAAACTGATCCATGGTTTGAAACTTGCTGGTGTAGACATGAACCGCAAAATGTTGGCTGATCTGGCCGTTAACGACATCAATGCGTTCAACTCTTTGGCTACTGTAGCTAAAGGCAAAATCAACGCTTAACATTGCTTATGCAAGCCGCCGTACCTATGGCGGCTTTTTTTACGGCTTGAGAATGGAATTGAGTATATAGATAGCAGCATTCCTGGGCCGAATAGGCTATAGTCTGGAAGGACACAATGTAACCATAGGATTGGTGAATAACAGACTGTGGGAATACATAAAATACGAACGGTGGAATAATGCAAATAAAAGAAATGAATCCCACTTCTAATAAGGAAACGTGATATGTTTTTGTTATATAACGTTACAACGATGTGACGTTAGTGTGTTAAAACGTTAAATTATTAAGCGCTTTCAATAAAAAAAGAACAAAAATAAGTGGATTTTGGTGATGAAACATCTGGATTTTAACACTGGTTGATTGTATAATCACCTCTAGTAGGCTAGTCCTAAACTTTTCTCTTCAAGTCATAATGTTCGGTTTTTCGACAGATGATACGATACTGTAAGGGGTAGAATGCGCTTTTAATGTCGAAGAAACCATACATTCTGCATAAAAGCCATTTCTGCTATCTGTTGGTCCGTTCAATATCGGCTGGATAGGAATTAGGTATATATCATTAAGGGGGAAAAAGAGAAATGAAAAAGATGCTTAGCTTGTCTTTGGTCATGTTGCTGGCAGTATCGGTCATGCTTGCAGGTTGCGGAAGCAAACCGAAAGAAGAAACAAATGCCGGAGGAGATAAAGGTGGTACTTCTACTGAAGCCAAATCCGATTTGAAAATCGGTATGGTTACTGACGTAGGTGGAGTCAACGACAAATCCTTTAACCAATCCGCTTGGGAAGCCCTGCAAGCGACTGAAACTGAAACAGGTACTGCTGTTAAATACCTGCAAAGTAAATCCGATGAAGAGTACATTCCTAACCTGAATGAATTCGTTAAAGGTGGATATGACCTGACTTGGGGTATCGGTTTCCAATTGGCTGATGCAATCAAGACTGTTGCTGAGCAAAACCCTGAATCTAAACTTGCGATCATTGACAGTGTAGTTGATGTTCCTAATGTTAAATCCGTAACATTTGCTGAAGAAGAAGGATCATACCTGGTTGGTGTTGTAGCTGGTTTGACAACGAAAACGAACAAAGTTGGCTTTGTTGGTGGTATGGACAGCCCGCTGATCAAAAAGTTTGAAGTAGGCTTCAGAGAAGGGGTTAAAGCTGTTAATCCTAAAGCTGAATTCATTCCCAACTACACAGGTGCCTTTGATAAACCTGACCTTGGTAAAGCAGCAGCTGCTACAATGTATAACCAAGGCGTAGACATTATTTTCCACGCTTCCGGCGCTACAGGTAACGGCGTGTTCAACGAAGCGATTGCTCGTAAGAAACAAGGTCAAGATGTTTGGGTTATCGGTGTAGATAAAGACCAATCCCTGGAGTTTGGCGATGATATAACATTGACTTCCATGATCAAAAAAGTTGACGAAGCTGTGAAGCGCGTAAACAAAGAAGTCGTCGATGGAACATTCAAGGGTGGTTCTGAGAACCTGACTTTGAAAGAAAACGGTGTAGGTATCGCGGATACTTCTACAAAAAACGTTTCTGCTGAGACACTTGCCAAAGTGGATGAATACAAAGAAAAAATCATCAAAGGCGAAATCAAAGTACCGACAAAGTAATCTGATTTCAACTGTAAAAGAATAATCATTTGAGGCCGGTCTTGACCGGCCTTATGATTGTCAGGCCGGGAACATTTGATCAGGCCTTGATAACATTTGTACAGGTACACAGGACGTATTTGGGGAACAGCCCATGGCAAAAGAAAAACTTTTCATCATCGCTCCGGTTGGAGCTTTTCTTAAGATTATGGAATTCACTCTCAGCAGAGCTGAAGGATTCGATAATCTCAAGAAAACCGCCGCTACATGCGGTCCATCTTCCTTAATAAACGTCGATAGACGTTTTTCTTACGTTTGCGGAACCACACTATATCAGGTATAAGGGTGATTATATGGGTGCAGCAACCCCCGTCGTTGAGTTAAAACAAATCACGAAGCGTTTCCCAGGCATTGTTGCCAACGACGCCATCAGCCTTCAGCTTCGTAAAGGCGAGATCCATGCTCTACTGGGCGAAAACGGCGCTGGTAAGTCAACGTTGATGAATATTGTATTTGGTCTCTATCAGCCGGATGAAGGTTCCATTGAAGTGAATGGCAAGCCTGTTGTCATCGACAGTCCTAACCGAGCGATCGATCTTGGCATCGGCATGGTGCATCAGCACTTTAAGCTTGTACAGCCGTTCACGGTAACAGAGAACATTATTTTGGGATCTGAACCTACGAAGGGTCTCAATATTAACTATAAAAAGGCAGCTGCTGAAGTGCAGCGCTTGTCCGAGCAGTATGGACTAAAGGTGAATCCTCATGCCAAGATACATGATATCTCTGTCGGAATGCAGCAGCGTGTGGAGATTGTTAAAACGTTGTATCGTGGTGCGGACATTCTGATTTTTGACGAGCCTACAGCTGTATTAACACCTCAAGAGATCAAAGAACTGATGGTCATCATGAAGAAGCTTGTAGCTGAAGGTAAATCCATTATTTTGATCACTCACAAACTGAAAGAGATCATGGAAATCTCCGATACGGTTACGATTATTCGTCGGGGTAAAGTGATTGATTCGGTCAAAACATCGGAAACGAATCCGAATGAACTGGCAGAAAAAATGGTTGGTCGGAATGTCACATTCAAAGTGGACAAAAAGCCAGCGACACCGGGAGCCAATGTGCTCGAAGTCAGCAAATTAACCGCCAAAAATAAAGAAGGTATCTCGGTTCTTAATCAACTTAACTTGAACGTCCGTGCGGGAGAGATTGTTGGGATCGCAGGCGTTGATGGTAATGGGCAAAGTGAACTGATTGAAGCTCTTACCGGACTTCGTAAAGTGGAGAGCGGCTCGATTCGTTTGGAGGGCAAGGAGCTGTCCAATCATTCTCCACGCCATATTTCGGAGTCGGGTGTGGCTCATATCCCGGAAGATCGACACAAACACGGACTTGTCCTTGATTTTTCAGTGAGTGAAAATATCGTTCTGGAATCGTATTATAAAGCACCATACACCCGTAAAGGGTTCCTAAACTTCGATGCTATCAAAAAGCAGGCGAAGCGTCTTGTGGAGGCGTTCGATGTGCGTACACCAAGCATAGAGACTAAGGCTCGCTCCTTGTCTGGAGGAAACCAGCAGAAAGCCATTATCGCCCGTGAGGTGGATAAAAACCCTGAACTGCTTATCGCTGCCCAACCAACACGTGGTCTGGACGTAGGGGCTATTGAGTTCGTGCAAAAGCAACTGATTGCACAACGCGATCAAGGTAAGGCCGTTCTGCTGATTTCATTTGAACTGGATGAGATTATCAATGTATCTGACCGAATTGCTGTCATCTATGAAGGCCAAATCGTAGGTGAGGTGCTGCCGGAAGAAACCAATGACAGGGAGCTCGGCTTGATGATGGCGGGCAGCACCCAAAAGAGAGGTACTGCGCATGAGTAACGTATTGAAATGGTTTACCCGAGATTCATTCATTTTGCCTGTAGTGGCTATCATTATGGGGCTTATTCTCGGTGGTGTAGTCATGCTGATCGGTGGATACAATCCGATTGGAGCCTATGGCGCCTTGTTCACCAAGGTATTTGGAGATATGTACAACTTTGGTGAAGCCGTACGGGAAATGACGCCGCTGATCATGACTGGACTTGCATTTGCATTTGCTTCACGAGCAGGGTTGTTTAATATCGGGGGGGAAGGTCAATTTCTCGTCGGAATGACGGCTGCAACCTTTGTTGGTGTTAAATTTGTAGGTTTACCGATATACATTCACGCTCCGCTGGCTTTGATTGCCGGTGCGCTCTTTGGTGGTCTATGGGCAGCTATTGCTGGTTACCTGAAAGCCGCACGTGGGGTCAATGAAGTTATCAGCAGTATTATGCTGAACTGGATTGGTCTGTATCTGGCCAATCTTATTGTGCGCCAATTCTTGCTGTTGAATGGCGAGAACCGTTCAGTGGATATCAGTGAATCGGCTTCAATTAGCCTAACATGGCTCTCTGAACTGATGGGTAACTCCCGTGTACACATGGGTACATTAATTGCCCTTGTGATGGCTGTGCTCTTTTATATCTATATGTGGAAAACAAAACAAGGGTATGAAATCCGCGCAGTAGGCTACAACCCTAATGCGGCTGAATATGCAGGTATGCATGTTAACCGGAACATCGTCAAAGCGATGTTCATCAGTGGTATGCTTGCTGGTCTTGGTGGTGCATTCCAGGTGCTGGGAGTGTTCCAATACCAGACTGTAATGTCGGGTTCGCCAGGGACAGGTTTTGACGGAATAGCGGTTGCCCTGATTGGTTTGAATCATCCATTTGGGGTGTTGCTGGGTGCGGTACTGTTCGGTACCCTCACGTACGGATCTGCAGGAATGAGCTTTGCTGCGGATGTTCCGCCTGAGATTATTCGGATTGTGATCGGTTCGATTATCTTCTTTATTGCGGCACAAGGTATCGTACGCTGGATACTTAAACCGTTCTATTCGAAGCGCAAGAAAGAGAAGGTGTTGTAGATGGACTTGTTGACAATTGGGCAAATTATCAATACGACGCTTGTCTTTGCTACGGCATTGATTTTTGCATCATTGGGCGGAATTTTTTCGGAGAAATCAGGTGTGACCAACCTCGGACTCGAAGGGTTTATGGTCTTTGGTGCCTTTGCAGCTGGAATCGGGGCACATTATGCTCAAGAAGCGGGCATGGGTGGGACAACATCGGCCTGGATGGGTGTTTTGCTCGCGATTGTGTTAGGCGTACTGGTATCGCTTATTCATGCCGTTGCATCTATCACCTTTAAAGCAGACCAGATTATCAGTGGTATCGTCATTAACTTTTTGGCAGCAGGAAGTACACTGTACTTGGTTAAATTGTTGTTTGAAGGTTCTGGTGATTCACCGTTGGTTCAAGGATTCAGCAAGCTTGATGTGCCGTTCTTGAAAGACATTCCTTTGCTTGGGGAAGCTTTCTTCAAGAACGTATACCCAACGACTTATCTGGCCATTTTGTTCGTATTCCTGACCTATTACATCATGTTCAAAACTCCATTTGGCCTGCGCCTTCGTTCTGTAGGTGAACACCCAAGTGCGGCAGATACGGTTGGTGTTAAAGTGCGTCGTTACCGCTATGTTGCCGTTATGATTAGTGGTGCGCTTGCAGCCATTGGCGGAGCTGCGATTACGTTGACAACAACGGGTACGTTCTCGCACAATACGGTTTCCGGTCAAGGTTATATTGCCATTGCAGCTATGATCTTTGGTAAATGGAATCCGATTGGTGCCTTTGGTGCGGCTGTGTTCTTTGGATTCTCTCAAGCGATCCGGAACTATGTACAATTATTCGAATGGTCACAAAGTATTCCCCAGGAAATTATTTATATGCTGCCTTATCTACTTACCATCATCGTTCTCGTTGCTGCGGTCGGACGTTCTTCGGCTCCGTCTGCACTCGGTGAAGCGTATGATCCGGGTAAAAGGTAACAACCTCCAGCATATCAAGTTAGCTATCCAATGGTTTGATAAGAGGGTCCGCATTGTGCGGGCCTTTTTTTCTTTTTTTGTAACTCTCCTCCTAATTTTCCATGTTTTCCTTAGTGCTTGTGCAGATAATCATATTTGCAGGTATGGACAAAGAAACAAGCGAATCCAGCCATGGACGAATACACTGTTCTGAACGATCCGAGGAGGAGGGGAAAGTATGAAACAACAAGTTACGCGTGATGAAGCGATGAAACTAGTAGGCAAAAATATTGTCGCGATAAAAAAAGACGGTACTCGTGTTACTGGAAAGCTGTTGAAAGTATCAGGCGATAAATTGGTGTTGAAGCGTGTGGTTGGCAAAAAAGTTCGTACCAAGGCCATTTTGCCGCTGGTATTATTTGATCTGCTCGCCATCGCTACACTACCATATGCTTACGGACCTGGTCCTGGATTCGGCTTTGGTCAGGGTGGTGGTCCAGGATACGGCCCGGGACCGAAGCCATGCCCAGGATGCGGACCGGGTTATGGACCTGGAGGACCTGGTGGCGGCTTTGGACCTGGTGCTGGATTCGGTCCTTATGGCCCGGGTCCACGTCCACCAGGCTTTTTCTAGGCCGCTTTATAACCGTTTTTCCATCTCATAACAGCGGCTCATCATAATATACCGAATTGTACTATAGCCATTCTTTTGATAAAATCGGAGCCCCTTTGTATTGCCTTCATCCACCATCACTTTGGATCTTTTGCAACCTCGGGATACTGAGAAGCTTTCCGCCTTGAGCAGCAAAGTCTGTCCGTAGCGCTTACGCTGTTCTTTCGTGGAAACAGCCATCATATCCACATACAGCAGCTCGCCGTGCATGAGAAAGTGGATGAATGCGACAGCTTCTTTGTCAGGCTCCGATGAGACAACAAAGGTCATGCCCCTGTTCATTCGCAGGGGTATTTCTTTGCGTATTTTATTGATTTCACTTTCACTCATATGAGATAGAGGAACAAGTTGAGAGTCAATCAGCCTCATGATGGCACCATCATCCAGCTTGGATTTGCGTTGCCGAATCACCATGGGGAGCCTCCTTTCAGAACCAATCATGCTGCTCGTATATCCTATGCCTGAAGGAAGTTAAAAGGTGACTGAACCAAGCGGAGGGATTAGGGTAACGCTAAAGTTTGAGATGAAGGAAGGATGAATTTCTGAATTTTTATACAAAACAAGTATTGACTTATCGGTTGGAGGAATCATATAATGTTCCTAACATTTAACGAGAATATTTCATCGGCTATGAAGAGGACGAAGTTTTAAGGGCTCTTTTGCTCAGAGAGTGGCTGGAATTGCTGAAACCACCACCATTATCCCTTATATACGAGCTCACCTCGGAGCTGTTTTCCTGAAAAGCACTGGATGTCACTCCTTTCGCGTATTAGGGAAAATCGTATGTCTGCGTTACAGACAACAGGTATGGGAAACGACTATGTTCGTTTGAGCTATCGTTTTGTTGTACTTGGTAAGGTCCGTAATTGCGAAATTTCGGACAAAGTTGGGTGGTACCACGGAAGCGATAACCTTTCGTCCCTCGCAAGCATGAACTTGTTTGCAGGGGATGGAAGGTTTTTTTGTAACTTTAAATGTCAGAATGGTGTAAATTCCGAGAGGAGGATGACTAATGGGAGCTCAAATTCCAGAAGTACGATCGACAGATGAATTACGTGAAAAATGGATGAAGCCGGAGGTCATTAGCGGTTCCGAGATTCTGCTGAGAAGTTTGTTGCTGGAAGGCGTGGAGTGTGTATTTGGTTACCCAGGCGGAGCAGTATTGTACATTTACGATGCAATGTATGGTTTCGAGGATTTCAAGCACGTCTTGACCCGTCACGAACAAGGTGCAATTCACGCAGCTGACGGATATGCACGGGCGAGTGGAAAAGTGGGTGTCTGTATCGCTACCTCCGGGCCGGGAGCAACCAATCTGGTTACCGGAATAGCCACAGCATATATGGATTCCGTGCCGCTGGTTGTCATTACGGGAAATGTAAATTCCAGCCTGATCGGTTCGGATGCTTTCCAGGAAGCGGATATTACCGGGATTACAATGCCAATCACCAAACACAGTTATCTGGTGAAGGATGTAAAAGATCTGTCCAGTGTCATTCATGAGGCATTTCACATTGCCAACACGGGACGCAAAGGTCCTGTACTGATCGATATTCCAAAGGATGTATCAGCCAACAAAACCCTGTTTGAACCGAGTACTGAACCTGTGACATTAAGAGGTTACAATCCACGGACAGTACCGAACAAACTTCAGGTTGATCGTTTGGCTCAAGCTATTCAGGAAGCTGAACGTCCGATGATTCTTGCCGGTGGCGGTGTGGTATACTCGGGTGGACACGAAGAGTTGTTCGAGTTTGTTGAGAAGACAGGCATTCCAATTACGACAACACTTCTGGGTCTTGGTGCATTCCCAAGTGGGCATGAACTATGGACAGGTATGCCGGGTATGCACGGAACATACACTTCCAATCAGGCCATTCAAAAAGCAGATCTGCTGATTAACATCGGCGCACGATTCGATGATCGGGTAACAGGCAAGCTGGATGGATTCGCTCCACATGCCAAAATCGTTCATATCGATATTGATCCTGCTGAAATTGGCAAAAACGTTGCGACCGATATTCCAATCGTGGGTGATGTGAAGACTGTACTTGAAATAGCCAACAAAGAAGTTGGACGTGCAGAGCGTGCAGATGCATGGAGAGACCAGATTAAACAGTGGAAACAAGAGAAGCCTTACAGCTATACGGATTCAGACGAAGTGCTGAAACCTCAGTGGGTTGTTGAAATGCTGAATGATACAACCAAAGGTGAAGCGATTGTGACTACGGATGTGGGACAACATCAGATGTGGGCAGCACAATATTACAAGTTTAATCAACCGCGTTCATGGGTAACTTCGGGTGGCCTCGGAACGATGGGCTTTGGATTCCCTTCTGCAATTGGTGCTCAGATGGCCAATCCGGACAGACTCGTTATCTCCATTAACGGTGATGGCGGAATGCAGATGTGTTCCCAAGAACTCGCAATCTGTGCCATTAACAATATACCTGTAAAAATTGTTATCATTAACAATCAGGTTCTTGGAATGGTTCGCCAATGGCAGGAGCTCATCTATGAGAACCGTTACAGCCACATTGACCTGGCAGGAAGTCCAGATTTTGTAAAACTGGCTGAAGCATATGGCGTGAAAGGATTGCGTGCAACGAATAAAGAAGAAGCTGCGCGGGCTTGGCAGGAAGCTCTGGATACACCAGGACCAGTCGTTGTAGAATTCGTGGTACGCAAAGAAGAAAATGTGTATCCAATGGTTCCGCAGGGAGCAACAATTGATCAAATGCTGATGGGGGATGCTGACGAATGATTAGACATACGATTTCAATATTGGTTAACGATCAGCCAGGCGTCCTTCAGCGGGTATCAGGGTTGTTCGGTCGACGCGGATTTAACATTGAGAGTATTACAGTGGGTCAATCGGAAGAACCCGGACTCTCCCGGATGGTCATTGTCACGATTGGTGATGACAAAACGCTGGAGCAGATCGAAAAACAGTTGTACAAAATTATCGATGTCATTAAAGTGGTTGATTTCAGCCTGAAACCGATGGTAGCTCGTGAACTCGCCCTGATCAAAGTGAAGGCAGAGCCTTCCGAGCGTCCTGAAATACTGGGTGTGGTAGAAACATTCCGTGCATCCGTTGTAGATGTTGGTCCAGGCAGCCTGATCGTGCAGGTAGTCGGAGATACGGACAAAATCGATGCTATGATTGAATTGCTCAAGCCATATGGCATTCGTGAATTGTCACGTACGGGGATAACTGCATTGGTACGCGGCAACGTATAAGGCTATAATGAATATATACTCGGTCTGATGCACATCAGCAGAGTAACACCTACTAAAAAGGGGCGACGATTAGCTAACATGTATAGTTGATCTTATGTGAGAGTGTCAGTCCCTTACAACTTGCAAGGTAACATTTTAGTGATGTAACGCTTGAAAAGATAGCCACACTCCCGCATTAATGGGCGGGTGTCTGAACGGATCGGGTCAGACCAGAGATGCTTTCGACACACCAAGTGAGCCGGTCCCTTGAGACACCCGCTCATTAATGAAGGGTTCTTTACAATACAAAGGAGGACTTATAAACATGCCAGTAACTACTTATTATGAACAGGATGCAGAGCTTAACGTATTGAAAGGAAAAACGATCGCGGTAATCGGTTATGGTAGCCAGGGCCACGCCCAAGCCCAAAACCTTCGTGATAGCGGATTGAATGTAGTCATCGGACTTCGTGAAGGTAAATCCTTCGACACTGCAAAAAATGACGGATTTGAAGTTCTGTCCCCGGCTGAAGCAACAAGCCGTGCAGATGTAGTTCAAATCTTGTTGCCTGACGAAACTCAAGCTTCTGTATACAAAAACGAAATCGAACCAAACCTGAAAGAAGGCGCTGCATTGCTCTTCTCACATGGTTTCAACGTTCATTTCGGTCAAATCGTTGCTCCAAAAAACAGCGATGTATTGCTGGTAGCTCCTAAGTCCCCTGGTCACATGGTACGTCGTACTTATGTGGAAGGTTTTGGTGTACCGGGCCTGATCGCGATCGAGCAAGATGCAACAGGTAAAGCGAAAGAAATCGGTTTGGCTTATGCTAAAGGTATCGGTTGTACACGCGCAGGGGTTATCGAAACTTCCTTCCGTGAAGAAACAGAAACAGACCTGTTCGGTGAGCAAGCTGTTCTGTGTGGTGGCGTGAGTGCGTTGGTAAAAGCTGGATTCGAAACGTTGACAGAAGCGGGTTACGCTCCTGAAATGGCATACTTCGAATGTCTGCACGAACTGAAGCTGATCGTTGACATGATGTATGAAGGCGGACTCGCAAGTATGCGTGATTCCATCAGTAACACAGCTGAGTACGGTGACTATGTAACTGGACCTCGCATTGTAACTGAAGATACGAAGAAAGCAATGAAAGAAGTCCTGACGGATATCCAACAAGGTAAATTCGCCCGCGACTTCATTCTGGAGAACCAATCCGGACGTGCATTCCTGACAGCAACTCGTCGTAACGAAGCTGAACACCCAATCGAAGTGGTTGGCGGACAGTTGCGTGAGATGATGCACTGGATCAAGAAGTAAGCATCAACTTTTTGAAGATGGACTTTAAGGTATTCAAGTAAACTTACAGCTTTAACTGGAAATAGCGGCCGTGCTTATGCGTGAGCCGCTATTACTGGTTCAGAGAAAGATATATTACAAATGCAGGAGGTGCAAAGCGTGCGTAAAATCTATGTATTTGATACAACGCTGCGTGATGGAGAGCAATCCCCGGGAGTTAATCTGAACACTCGTGAAAAGGTGGAAATTGCCCATCAGCTCGAGCGGCTTGGCATTGACCGGATGGAAGCTGGCTTCCCGGCGGCATCTCCAGGTGATCTGGCAGCTGTCAATGCAGTAGCAAATGCGGTCAAAAATGTTACCGTAATCGGCTTGTCCCGTTCCAGAGAGCAAGATATTGATGCGGTAAAAGAAGCGCTTAAAGGCGCTCAGGACCCGTGCATCCATATCTTTTTGGCAACCTCACCCATTCATCGTCAACATAAATTGCGTATGGATAAAGGGCAGGTTCTGGATACCGCTCGTTCCGCCATTCGTTATGCGAAAAAAACTTTTTCGAAGATCGAATTCTCGCTGGAGGATGCGGGTCGTACCGAGTATGATTTCCTCGTTGAGATGGTGAATATGGCTGTGGATGAGGGTGCAGCTGTTGTGAATATCCCGGATACGGTTGGTTATCTGAGCCCATATGAGTACGGAAATATTTTCAAACATCTCAAGGAAAATGTACACGGAATTGAAAAGGTCCAGCTGAGTGCCCATTGTCATAACGATCTTGGCATGGCAACGGCCAATACGCTCGCAGCAATTCTGAACGGGGCCGATCAGATTGAAGGCACCATCAACGGAATTGGCGAACGTGCAGGTAATACAGCCATTGAAGAGATTGCAATGGCATTGGAAACACGCCAGGAATTTTTCCAGGCGAAAACTTCGTTGCAGTTGTCGGAGATTGCACGAACCAGTCGTCTCGTCAGTCGTTTAACGGGTATGGTTGTACCTGGTAATAAAGCGATTGTGGGCGCCAACGCATTTGCACATGAATCCGGAATTCATCAGGATGGCATGTTGAAGGAGAAAACAACCTACGAGATTATGACACCAGAGACCATCGGTCTGAAGGAAAGCAAGCTCGTATTGGGTAAACACTCGGGACGTCATGCCTTCCGTGAACGGTTAATTGAGCTGGGGTATGAACTGGAAGATGAAGCATTAAACCGTGCTTTTGCCCAATTCAAAGACCTGGCTGACAAGAAGAAAGAAGTCACGGATGAGGATCTCTTGGCTGTGATTGAAGAGAAATTGCAGGATGCACCTGAGGTGTATAAACTGGAATCCATCTTTGTCACCTATGGCGATGAATCGACTCCATCGGCTAAAGTTCGTATTGCCACGCTTGATGGTAATACTGTGGAGCAAAAAGCAGAGGGAAATGGATCTGTAGATGCTATCTATAACGCCATTGATCAGGTTAGCGGGGAAGAAGTGATTCTATCCGACTACTCGATCAAATCGGTTACGCACGGTAAGGATGCATTGGGTGAGGTTCATGTTGTACTTACTCAAAATCAAGTATCTGTTCAGGGCCGTGGAGTGAGCACTGATATTCTGGGTGCCAGTGCACGTGCCTACGTGGATGGTTTGAACAAGTTGATTGAGAAACGCAAAACGTACACCAATCGCGTTAACGTGAATCTGTAACTTTTCCTTTGCAGCAAGCATGGCTCTTCAATGGAATGGAAGTCGAATTGATCAGAGCTGGTTGGACGTATTTGGGCCAACTTTGATCTGTTTTGATTTTCCGTGTGGTACTCAAAAAGTCTGACCCTCACAAGTTGAAGGTCAGACTTTTTTTGCTGTTATGTCTTATGATAACTCTAATCGAATATAGACCATTTCATCGTATAATATAAATGAAAAATGGGTTAAGCTATGGAGCTTTTACCAGGCATAAGCGTTAGGTGCTTGTCCTCCCGGACCTGGGAAGATCTCATCCAGACGTTTGAGCACCGCTTCATCCAGCGTGACATCCAGACATTTGAGCGCAGTTTCAAACTGTTCCAGGGTACGCGGTCCGATAATGGGTGCGGTTACTGCCGGATTGGCAGCAACCCAAGCCAATGCTACGGTATCCTGTGGTTCACCAAGATCGCGACACAAAGTTGCAAACTCCTTCAGCTGGGTATGATGCTGCTCTATGCGTCCAGCAATACCGCCACTGCGGGTGCCTTCCAGCTTTTGCAGTGCATTACGTCCCAGTAATCCGCCATGAAGTGGACTCCACGGAATAACGCCTAGGCCCAGTTCTTTCGCTGCGGGCAATACTTCCAGTTCAGGTAAACGACAGTTGAGACTGTATTTATGCTGCTCGGAAACAAGACCGAGGAAGTGGCGGTTTTTGGCTTCACTTTGGGCAACAGCAATTTGCCAACCGGCAAAGTTACTTGACCCTATGTAACCGATTTTACCCTGATGGACAGCGTTTTCAAAGGCGCCCCACAGCTCGTCCCACGATATAGCAGGGTCAACATGGTGCATCTGGTACAGCTCGATATGATCGGTCTGCAAGCGGCGGAGGGAACCTTCCAGATGACGTCTGATTTTGTAGGCGGAGAGGCCGGCTTCGTTGTTGGGGCCGTCTGTATCATCATGCATGGAGCCATATACCTTGGTGGCAAGAACCACTTTTTCACGTCGGCCACCGCCCCGGTTGAACCAGCGCCCGATAATCTCCTCGGTGAGACCGGAATTTTCACCCCAGCCGTAGATGTTAGCGGTATCAAAAAAGTTCACACCTGCATCGAGTGCTGCGTCCATAATGCGGAAAGCTTCTTTTTCGTCTGTAGCAGGCCCGAAATTCATGGTACCGAGACAGATTCGGCTGACCTTGAGGCCTGATTTACCCAAATACGAATATTGCATGTTGATGATCCCTCCTGAGTACCTGATTTGAATTCAGCTATAGTTTACCCCACTGGGAGGAGTGGAACAACTTGTGGAGGTTAAACTCTATTGGCTTATAGAGGTTGTTCAAAAAGTCCGCTTTTGATTACGAAGGATGCCTAGTGGCATCATCAGCATCGAATATGGAATTCAGCCGAAATGTCCGTTGCTCACGTAGTTTTCCCTATGCTCCGCTACTCCATTTCTAGCTTCATCCCATCTTCTCGGTACTGAAAACCGGTCTTTTTGAACACGCACTTATAGGTAAAATCTATTAAAGTCATAGATTGTATATCTTGGTCAAATGACCTCTAAATATGATACAAAAGAGAGAGGTAAAAATGACACGTTTAAATTATCGAAGCAAATAACAGATTCAGTGAATATAAGGAGTGGACAACCCATGGCAGACGTAAAAAAAATTGCAGTTATCGCAGGTGACGGAATTGGTCCTGAAGTCGTAGCTGAGGCCGAGAAAGTTCTTAAACGTACAGAGGAAGTATTCGGTTACCGTTTTGAGACAGAACATGCGCTGTTTGGTGGAATCGCAATTGATGAGAAGGGTACACCTCTTCCAGAAGAAACACTGGCGGTATGTAAAAGTGCAGATGCGGTCCTGCTTGGAGCCGTTGGTGGTCCAAAATGGGACAATAACAGCAAGGAGCTTCGTCCTGAAACAGGCTTGCTGGGTATTCGCAAAGCGCTGGGATTGTTCTCCAACCTTCGTCCGGCTGTTGTATTTGATTGCCTGAAGGATGCTTCAACCTTGAAGCCGGAAGTGCTTGAAGGTACGGATCTGATGGTGGTACGGGAGTTGACTGGCGGCATCTACTTCGGAGAGAAGTTCAGACGTGAAAGTGCACAGGGCGAAGAGGCAGTGGATACTTGTGCATATAATGTAACGGAAGTGGAGCGGATCGTTCGTCAGGCGTTCGAAATTGCTCAAGGACGTCGCAAAAAGCTGGCTTCGGTGGACAAAGCCAACGTGCTGGAAACATCCCGTCTCTGGCGTGAAGTTGTGAACCGGGTAGCACCGGATTATCCAGATGTTGAATTGGAGCATGTGCTTGTGGATAACTGCGCGATGCAATTGCTGCGTCGTCCTTCCAGCTTTGACGTAATCGTGACGGAAAACATGTTCGGAGATATCTTGAGTGATGAAGCAGCGATGCTAACAGGCTCAATCGGTATGTTGGCATCTGCATCACTGGGTGAGGGTAGCTTCGGTCTCTACGAGCCGGTACACGGTTCTGCACCGGATATCGCAGGTCAAGGCCTTGCCAATCCGATTGCAACGATTCTCTCTCTGGCGTTGATGTTCCGCACGACATTTGGTTATACAGAAGGTGCGGATGCCATTGAAGCAGCGGTATCTGATGTACTGAACGCAGGACACCGCACAAGTGATATTGCTGTAGACAAGAGCACAGCGATCAGCACAACGGAAATGGGCGACTTGATTGTCGCAGCAATTCGTAAACAGGCGTAATACGACATCATAACAAGACAGCCCTTTACTTTCCGTGAGGAATGATGGAGGGCTGTTCTATTATGATTTTTGCCACGAAAAATCCTTATTTATAATTATTATAAAAAAATAACGATTATAATCTTGACTTTGAGAAGTCCGGATGATAACATTTTACTTGTACTTGTTATCAAGTAACAAACAACTTTAATTGCAGGGAAAGCGTCCGCGTTTTTCCTGATGATGAGCATTCCACAGCGAGTGCTTACATAATCCCAAAGGAGGAATTTTTAGTTATGGCAGAACGTTTGGTTGGTAGACCCGCACCGGATTTTGCAATGGAAACAGTATCGGGAGATGGACAAGATTTTGGTTCCGTAAAACTGTCTGATTATCGTGGCAAATGGCTCGTATTTTTCTTCTATCCTTTGGATTTCACTTTTGTGTGCCCAACTGAAATTACAGCTTTGAGTGATGCTGCTGAGCAATTCAAAGCTTTGGATACTGAAGTTCTTGGCGTGAGCGTTGACTCCGTACACAGCCACAAAGCTTGGATCAACACACCTAAAGACAGCAATGGCCTGGGTCAATTAAACTTCCCATTGGCTTCTGACATTACGAAGCAAGTTGCCAAAGATTATGGCATTCTGATTGAAGAAGAAGGCGTTGCACTGCGCGGCTTGTTCATCATCGATCCAGAAGGCGAATTGAAATACCAAGTCGTTAACCACAATGATGTAGGCCGTAGCGTTGAAGAAACACTTCGTGTACTGCAAGCTCTGCAATCCGGCGGATTGTGTGCAATGAACTGGAAACCAGGCGACACTAACCTGTAAGCCTGATTGAACTTGAACGATTGTTGTTCAAGCCCTCATCCCTCCCGGGATTGAGGGCTTTTTGCACCCTTTTTCCAGAATGTATACCCAAACTGAATGAAAAGTGTTTAAACAGGCATGTAAACGTGTTAGCGATTGGAAGAAAGCCTTCTTTTCATCTTTGAAAGGGGAAAAGAGGAATCGAAGGGCATCAAAGCGAATAGGGTATGGAAACCCGGTAAATATTCCGGTGCTCTGCATTTATAATCTGTACATGAATGTGATACACTGATGGAACTATTCCTTTTTCGGAAGTGCTGGAAGTGTACGGGATTGTATGTTCAATAAATAAGTCCCGGCACGTTATAAGGAGGGTGAACAAAAATGAGTTACTGTTGTGGGGCAAGTATGGTGGGAACAAAGGGCACGCTGAAGCATTACCGCACCCAGGTTCATAATGTTCCCCTGCTGTTTTGTCCGGTGTGTCACCGGGTGGAAGTGCATTATAAAGTGGAAAATGAATATGAAATTCTGGCTGAGTATGCACATGGAGACGGTGCGTCGGAGATTGATTTTCAAGATTACGTGACGGAAGATGAGGATGCCATTTTTGAGAATTGCGTGAACCGTGAAAGCGAGGATGCGATGGTCATTGTGCAGCGTCAGATCGATATGTCTCTGGATCTTCTCCGGCTTGCCAAGGAAATGAAGGATGAGAAGTGGGAAAGCGAACTTAAGCGTCGATTAGCCGTGATGAGTCAGCGCAGACTCAAAATCCAGCATAATAAGACTGGACTATAGATTGAATTGAAATATCTGAGATGTATATCCATACGAACGAAGCTGATTCGCCATTTGAGCGACGAGGCTTCGTTTTTGTGTGCATACATTATCCGATTCACGGTTTTTCTTAAAATAATTACCATTCGACACTTTCTCCGATTGACTCTCTTCTATAAACTTGTCTATGATAAAAACAGACTTGCAAAAGAGGCGGAGCAAAAAATGTTCGTGTTTGGGAATAGGAGAAGGTCAGAATGGAACAAACGTATATTGATTTCCGGTTCGATTGTTGGTTACCCGGAATAGACCTGCTTGGGTTCCGGACATGCCATCCGTATTTCCGGCTCAGCCCCTAATGAAAGGGCACCGGTAATGCAAATTAAAATCGGCCCTTCCTGTTTCTGTGATGATATGATGTCCGAATGGCAAGTTTATCATTTACGTGAAAAGGAGGAACCTGACATGATTAGTGAATTTCAGGATACAGTGCCTCGATCAACGAATGGTTTCCCGCCTATACATCTGGATAACAACAAGTATGAGAATGTCCTGGAACATCTGGATAGCGGTATTATGTTGTTTGACAGTCACGGTGTATTGACGTTTATTAACGTTCAGATGGCAAAGTTGTTGGAGCTTCCAAGAAGTCTGTTGAGCGGCTGCACCTTGATGCAGATGTTGCGTCATCCACAGATGAGTCGTTTCAAGAAAAAGAAAATTTTACGTATCTATCGGGAAACTATCTTTCATCGTAAGCGCTATCATGAGCTGATTGACGAGTATGGCAGGCATTGGCTGGTTACAGTAACGTACGGGGATCAGATGGATGGGGACTTCCTATTCAGTGTTAAGGATGTTTCCGATTATAAACAAATTGAGCAGACCGCTTATCAAAATGACAAACTTGCGATGCTGGGGCGTATTTCGGCATCTATTGCCCACGAAATCCGAAATCCTTTGACAGCAATTCGCGGATTCATCCAGCTGTTGCGGCCGCATTTGCTACAATTGGGGAAAGACGAGTACGCTCGAATCATACTGACGGAGATTGACAGGGCGAACGACATTATCTATGAATTCCTGAATTCCTCCAAACCGTCAGCGCCTCAGAAGACCATTATGTCCGTGGACTCCTTGCTCAAAGAGGTGGTCCTGCTGACAGAAAGCGAAGGCTTAATGAAGGGGTGCGAGATCATACTGGATGAAGGAGAAGTTCCGTTAAATGTCTCCATTGATGTCAAACAGATTAAGCAGGTTATTTTGAATATGGTGAAAAATGCGATGGATGCCATTGAAGATGTGGGTGAAGAGCACACCGGCCTGATTCGGATCTCAACAGGAACCGAGGACAAACATGTGCAGATTTCGATTGCCGACAATGGGCAGGGAATGGATCACAACACCCTTGTGCGACTGTTCGATCCATTCTTCACCACCAAGGAGAGCGGAACGGGGCTGGGACTTTCCGTGAGTTACCGCATTATTAAGAATCATGGGGGGACGATCTCTGTGGACAGTAAAAAAGGGGAAGGCACCCGGTTCATGATTATGCTTCCCTTGGTGTGATGGCAAGAGCAATGCGAACAGGAATTGGCCAACCCGCCGGTTCCTGTTGTTTTTTGTTGGGGGAATTAGGGTTATAGTTAGAATGAATGCGAATACATAAGATTGATTTACGGGAGGAACGTACAAATATGGATATCCAGGGAATGGAACAAATGAACAAACAACTAATGGACCACGTAGGAAAAGTTATAGTGGGGAAGAATCATACGATTGAGTTGGTTATGACTGCCATCATTGCTTCAGGACATGTTCTGCTGGAGGATGTACCCGGCACGGGGAAAACCATGCTGGCTAAATCAGTAGCGTCTTCATTGGATTGTACCTTTCAGCGCATTCAGTTTACACCGGACTTATTGCCATCTGACTTGACAGGTATTCATTTCTTCAATCAAAAAGAAGGGGATTTTGAATTTAGGCCAGGTCCCTTGTTCGCCAATCTCGTTCTGGCAGATGAAATAAACCGGGCTACACCGCGCACCCAGTCCAGTCTGCTGGAATGTATGGAGGAACGGCAGATCAGTATTGATGGATCGACCAGACAACTGGAACGACCGTTTATCGTTATCGCTACACAAAACCCGGTAGATAACCAAGGGACCTTTCCATTACCTGAGGCTCAGATGGATCGATTCATGATGAAAATTCGTATGGGGTATCCCAACAGTGAAGAGAGTGTAGAAATTTTGAGACGCACTGTAGCCAGTCGCTATGTTAACGACCTGTCACCGATCATCAGCCGCGAGCAACTTCTGGAGGCTCAGGCTACCTACAAAACAGTTCAAATAGATGAGGATCTGCTGAGATATATCATTCGATTGACAGAAGCAACAAGGCAGCATCCAGAGCTTTCGCTTGGCGTAAGTCCACGCGGTGCTCAGGCACTGCTCAAGGCGAGTCAGGCATGGGCTTCCCTACACGGCAGAGATTATGTGCTTCCAGATGATATCAAACGATTGGCAGAGCCCGTACTGGCCCATCGACTTGTCTTCCGTAACCGCATAAGGCAACAAGAGGGCTTGGCGGAACGCATCATTCAGGAACTTCTGACCCAGACTGAAGTGCCGACAGAGAATCTTGCTACAGGCAACGGGCGATAGTTTATGGCATTATTATGGCTTGTCATCGTTGGTGTCATTGTTATTGGAGTACACGGCATATGGTTCGGCCGTCCCGCTTTATACAAGCTCAAGTATACCAGACAGTTCAGCAAACTCCGTTGCTACGCCGGAGATGAACTTGAGATGGTGGAGACGATAGCGAACGAAAAACGGGTCTCGGTCCCCTGGCTCAGACTTGAAGCGATGATGCCCGCGTCCTTTGTATTCCGCTCCGGTTCGGGCATGGATATTAGCCAAGGAAACATCTATCAGAACCACAAGAGCATTTTTACATTGAAACCGTTTACTCGTATTACGCGCAAGCATCCGTTTGTGTGCACTCAGCGTGGGATCCATACGTTGAATACCGTAACAATGACCGGCGGGGATCTCTTTGGTGTATGGCGCTCCTCGAAACCTATACCCGTCCATCTGTCCTTGATCGTGTATCCATCACTCGTTCATGCAGAGGACTTGCCCGCGATCTATCAGGTGTGGCAGGGAGAGGTTGAGGTATCCCGATGGATTGTTGAAGATCCCTTCCTGATTCTGGGTGTGCGACCTTATGGCGCAGGTGATCCCATGAACCGTATTCAATGGAAAGCCAGTGCACGCACGGGCGAATTGCAGGTCTATAAACAGGGATGGACAGCGGACCCTCAATCATGGATTCTGGTCAATATTCAAGAGTCAGCAGATATGTGGAGTGTTGTTACCCGGCCAGGGACGATTGAGCGCGCACTTCGTTATGCTGCAACCGCTGCAGTGGATGCCATTGGAAGAGGTTTGCCGGCAGGATTTGCTCATAACGGGTACCGTGTGAGCGGAGGGCGCGATCCGCTGCGGATTGAGCCGGATTACGGCAGTCCACACCTGGAAATGTTGCTGGAAGCCATGGCGGAGACGGAGTTGAAATGCATGGTTCCCATGGAGCAATTCCTGAATGATGAAGTGCAGCGTAATGAAGAAGCACAGCAAATTCGAAGTTATCTTTTGATTACATCCTATGTATCTGCTGCCATGGAGCATGAGATTGCACGATTACATGAACAAGGGCATCGTGTAACGATACTTCCGGTAGAGGGCGAGAAGAGCGATTCCAAGGCGGTGAGTGCATGAGTGATTCGAATCCAACGAAGACAAGCATATTTATACCCATGTTGGCCGTATTACTAATCGGCGTGTATCTTTTTCCACTGTTAACGCTCACTTCGCTCTACGCTATGGAACATTTGCCATACACGTTAATGCTTATCTTTATTCTGGCAGGCTTTTCAGGTCAATGGATTCAGCACAGGTTTTCCGGATTTGGCGAGAAGAATGCATTTATACGGGGCGGCACAGCGCTCATTGTGGGTCTGCTCGTATCGCTGGTTATTGCAATAGTTCTAGTTCTTCCGTTGCCTGATGTATTCACAGCAGCGGTATGGGGAGTGTTTTCGGCTAATGTGGGATTGACATTTCAGCCCGTCTTTCGTTCCATTTTGTTATGGCGTTTACAGATTTTTGGTGTGGTCACTGCGATTGTGCTCAGTGTGGCCTTCAACCAAATTGAAATGATGCAACCTTTGCAGGCGTATACGGGAACCATATATGCTGCTGGAGTGATCAGTTTTGTTGGCTGGTTGGTAGGTCAATACAGTGTACAACTGGACCGGGCGATATTAAATGATGCAAATCGAAGAATCGTACTACGCGAGTTTACACGAGCGAATCACCAGCGTTTAGTATGGATGCTGATTTTGATCGCGGGTATTGGCGCTTTTCCGAGTCTTGTTGCCTGGCTGGGTCCGTTACGTGATCGTTTACTTGCATGGATCAGAGCCTTGTTTGGTCAATCTTCCAATCAGGAACCACCTACTCCTCCTACCGCTCCTAATGAGCCCTCAATGATACCGAATGAAATGATGGAACCTCAATCAGAGCCCTCATTGATCTGGGATATCCTGGGGTGGGTCATCATGGGGGCGGTTGGGACCGTCATTCTGTGGCTGATTCTGAGGTTAGTGCAAAAAGCAATGAACAAACTCATGGACCGCTTCAAGGGAATGCTGCAACCAGGTGAGAAGAAGGTGGCTCCTCGGACCGAGTATATGGATATTAGCGAAACGCTGGAGGCGCCCGTAAAAAAACGGAAATCCTGGTTCCGCAAGAAGGAAGCACCGCCTGCACAGCAGGCTGAACGTGTTCGTTACTATTATCGGAAGTGGGTCAGTGGAGCAGAGCATCGTGGAGTGGATATACAGAGGGCTCACACACCGCTGGAGGCCGCCGAGACGATTGTTCGGAATGACCCCGGAGAAGAGGGGCAGAAGCTCTCTGCAGTGCTTCCAGATACGTATAACGCAGTACGCTATGGGCAGAAAGAGCTGGATATTTCGGAAATGGCTGAAATTGATCGAATCTGGAAATCTTATCGAAGTAAATAAGTTGGGAATCCCTTTACTTTTCTTGTCACGTTCAAGTATCATGAGAGGAATACACAAGCTGGTCAGAAAAGGAGTAGACATTAATGAAGACAAATCATTGCAAAATTGTAGATTGTACGATCCGTGATGGCGGGTTGGTGAATAATTGGGACTTTAGCGTGGACTTTGTTCAACAGCTATATGCTGGATTGAATGAGGCTGGCGTTGATTATATGGAAATTGGATATAAAAACTCACCTAAGCTGTTAAAAGGTGCTGAAGATGCAGGACCTTGGCGTTTTCTGAATGATGATTTCCTGCGTAAGGTTATTCCGCAAAAAGGGAATACCAAATTGTCTGCATTGGTTGACGTAGGACGTGTGGACGAGAATGACATTTTGCCGCGCAGTGAGAGCATGCTGGATCTGATTCGTGTGGCCTGCTACAGCAAGGATGTAGATAAGGCACTTGCCCTGGTACAAACATTCCATGATCGTGGTTATGAAACAACACTTAATATTATGGCGCTCTCCAATGTGATGGAGAATGAATTACTGGAAGCATTTGAATTGATCAAAGAAAGCTCTGTGGATGTCGTCTACATTGTAGATTCCTATGGTAGCCTGGACCATAATGATGTGAAATACTTGGTAGAGAAGTTCAAGACACACTTGCCTAACAAACGCCTTGGCGTTCACACACATAATAACATGCAACTGGCATTCTCCAACACATTGGTAGCGGCGGAACTTGGCGTTGAACTGCTGGATGCTTCTGTGTATGGTATGGGACGTGCGGCAGGTAACTGCCCAACGGAATTGCTCGTAGCTCATCTGAAAGGTACGAAATACAATCTGCGCCCAGTACTCGCTGTATTGGAGCAATTGATGGTTCCACTCAGAGAAAAAGAAGAATGGGGTTACATCTTGCCTTATATGATTACGGGTGCATTGGATGAGCATCCACGTTCGGCGATGGCACTTCGTTCATCCGAAGATAAGGATAAGGTTGTTGATTTCTATGACAAATTGACAACACCAGAAGTGAATTTCGACAAATAAAATAGTTTGAAATACAGTTGCAAACTAGGGAAACATGGACTCTGATGTAGAGTTCATGTTTTTTTTAGTTCTTAATGCCTTGTTTTATATCATTTTTATGAATAAATATTCCTAGGAGTGACTAATTTTTAGTTCACGTATACGGATTTAAATGTTATTATGTACCAGATAGCATGTCATTCATGTGAATTGAACGTTGGTAAATATATTTTTTGTCGAATTATGTAGCAAGATTGCAAGTTTGGGTAATGTATTTCAGGATAGGTGATCCCGGGAAGGAAAACACGGCATGAAGGTTAATCTACAAGATCAGAGAAAAATAGGTTGGGTCGCTGTATGCGGCTTATTGTGTTTCCTCGCAAGTCAATGGTTTCGTTCCTCTGTAAGCTCTGATCTGATCATATCGGGTTACCCGGTTCTGACACTCTTGGGTGGATTCGCTGCGGCAGCGGCCTGTATCGGCATTTATAATCAAAGCTGGTTGTTCCAGACTCAAAGGCAGACCCTGCGAAGAGTTTTGATGACAACACTGTTTTTATTGATTGGTTTGTTTGAACTGATTCACATCGTTTCTTTTGCAGAAGAAATTCCAAGCGGCGCGATGATGGAGTCGGAGTTCTCCCTGAGGATGAGGACGTTGGGATCGCTAGTCTGCGCGGCGGGTTTGCTGTTCATATATACAGCCGGCGAAAAAGAAGTTGCGTTACCACGCAAGTTTCTAGTGTTCAGCGGAACATTGGGAATTTTTGTTATTCTATATACACTGGCCATTCAGGAATGGGGCGTGCTGCCGAACCTGCTTGAGGGTGATGTGCTCGGCGGAATGTTTAACCGGTTTCATTTTCTGGTAGGCATACTGTATGGAATCACCGCAGTCGTGTTATTTGTGCAATGGAAAAAAAATAGAGATGGAGATCTGCCTTCCATCCTGTGTGGAACCCTTTGTTTTTTCTATGGAGAATGTTATTTTGTCTCTGCTACGGGGATCAATGATCTCAATCTGTTGTTGGGATTATTAAGCAATTGTCTGGCCTATTTCTTCATACAAAAGGGGTTATATTCATCCGTAGTGGATACGCCGTTCCTTAAACAACAGGTGGCTGAAGCAAAAATGAATTTTATTGCTCACCATGATGATGTGACAGGGCTGCCGAATCGTCGTCGTTTGTCTCAACAACTGAAAGTAATGATGGACGAAGCTAGGGTAGAGCAAAAGCTTGTTGGTGTGCTGGTGCTGAATATCAATCGATTCAAAACGATTAATGATTCACTGGGTCAACAAGCGGCTAACCGTGTACTTCGCCAAATGGGACAGCGCCTGAAGCATTCGTCGCTACCTGGGGAGGAAGTTTTTGGCATAGGAAGAGATGAATTTGTGCTGACCATGACGGATTTCTGTACGACAGATATGGCATTGCAACGGACAAAGTCGATTCTGCAGCTGTTCGAAAAGCCTGTAATGGTAGATGGGAACGAGTATCATCTCACACTGGGTATTGGTATAGCGATTTTCCCGCATGATGGAGACTCCCCGGAGGAGCTCATTCAGAATGCGGACACAGCGCTGCATGATGCCAAGGAGCAGGGGATGGAGCTTAATCGTTATGCACAGGCGATGCAGATGAAAGCCCAGGAGTGTTTGCAGCTTGAGAATGATCTGCGTAAAGCGCTTGATCGGGGTCAGTTCTATCTGGTATATCAGCCGCAGGTCAATCTGGAGAGTGGGTTGATCGTGGGGATGGAGGCCCTGGTACGCTGGCAGCATCCGCAGAGGGGTTCGGTATCCCCTGCGGAATTTATTCCGCTGGCTGAGGAGAGTGGGCTCATTGTGCCGCTTGGAGAATGGGTACTGCGGGAGGCTTGTGCACAGAACAAGTTATGGCAGGAAGCGGGTTACCGTAAACTGTGTGTGTCGGTTAACCTGTCCATGAGGCAATTCAGGCACTCCCATCTGCTGGATAACATCAGCGGTATTCTCAAGGAAACGGGATTGGAGCCTGTATGGCTTGAACTGGAGATTACCGAGAGTATGACATTTGATAAAGATCGTGCGTTTGAACAGTTGCGTAAAATCAAAGAAATTGGTGTACACATCAGTATTGATGATTTTGGAACAGGGTACAGCTCGCTTCATTATCTGAAAGATCTGCCCATTGACCGTTTGAAGATCGACCGTTCGTTTGTGAATGAAGTCATGGAGGACAGCAACAATGCAGCGATCGTCTCCACCATTACGTCCATGGCGCATCATTTGCATCTGAAGGTGACGGCCGAGGGCGTTGAGAACGAAGAACAGATGAAGTTCCTTCGCAATCAGCATTGTCATGAAGCGCAAGGTTACTTTTTCAGTAAACCGATTGAGGCCGCTGATTTCGAACAGCAGTTTTTGAGAGATGTGGATAAACCGACAGGATAGGGTAGGACAGGGGGCGTAAAAACGCTCCTGTCTTTTTTATTTGATACGTGGAGAGAAAAAATGGTAAATAGAAGTTGCAAGTATTGGAGGATCATGGTATATTTGTTTTTGTAAAATTCATGTTAATTCCTCGGAACTTGACGGGACGCAGCTCAGCTTGGTAGAGCACCTGGTTTGGGACCAGGGGGTCGCATGTTCAAATCGTGTCGTCCCGATCGTCATTCGCGCGGGTGTAGTTCAATGGTAGAACTTTAGCCTTCCAAGCTAATAGCGTGGGTTCGATTCCCATCACCCGCTTAAAAAAATGTAACACACGAAACCCTTGTGAAAACAAGGGTTTTTCTTTTTGTCCGATTCTCGACTTTCCTTTTTCTGCCGTATCTGATACAATAGCGGAGAAATTGATACTACACATGAATGAGAGGTAACCATACGTCCCATGAAGTAAGACACATGAAATGAACCCCAGTTAACTGCAGATGGTTATATGACGCAGTCAGCCAAAGCGGCTGAGCAATGAGGGGATTCGTGTGTCCAAATTCAGCTATGGGATCAAGGTGTGGAACGAGCAAGCTTATACGGCTTGTATGTACCCTGTGTTTAGGGTTTCTTTGTTCTTGCCGTGGTGTACCTTATGTCTGTTTTTTGATGCTTGATCCAATCCTAAATTGCCAGACCGCCGGCTGCTGCCAGCGGTTTTTTTATTTTGAATTGCAGGAAGGATGAGGCCTCATGATGACAATGGTACGCCTACATGAAGTATCGAAAGAGTGGAACGGAAATGAGTTGTTCACAGGATTAAATCTGGAAATAAATGAAGGCGAGCGGCTCGCCATTCTGGGTCGCAACGGGTGTGGTAAGACCACATTATTACGCATAATTCTTGGAGAAGAAGACGGTGGTGGACGCATCGAGCGCCACGTTCCGCAGCAGGAGTGGGGTTTCATGCGTCAGCGCTCCAAGATCGAATCCGAAATCAATGTGCTTGAGGCCGTTCGGCAGGAAAGCGGTCGGATCTATGAAGTGAAACGGGAACTGGAAGAACTAGAACAACGACTGAGCACAAGTAGTGCAGGAGACGAACAAGGGTTACTGGCAGCCTATACAATCGCAATGGAGCAATATGAACAATTGAACGGATATTTGTGGGAGACTGAGGTGGAGAAGGTATTAACACGACTTGGATTATCGTCGGAGCATTGGAACAGATCGTATCAATCCTTAAGTGGTGGGCAAAAAACAAAGGCGCGATTGGCTGGTCTGTTGGTTAGTAAGCCAAAATTTCTTATTCTGGATGAACCGACGAATCATCTGGACGAGGAGAGTATGCGCTGGCTTGAAGAATGGCTATGCTCGTATGAAGGTACACTGTTATTTGTATCTCATGACCGGACATTTATTGATCAGGTGGCAACGGGTGTTATCGAGTTTAGCCCGGATGCCTTGACCAAATATAAGGGGGGCTACACAGATTATAAAGCCCACAAGGTACGCGAATTGCGTGAGCAGGAGGCAACGTACCGCAGGCAAGAGCTGGAGCGGAAGGCACTGGAAGAGACGATTCGCAATTATCAGCAATGGTTCCATAAAGCGCATAACTCAGCTACGGATGTCGAGGTCAAAATTACCCAAAGCTTCTACAAAGCCAAGGCCAACAAGAACATTTCACGTTACCATGCAAAGCAAAAACAGCTGGAACGTTTGGAGAAGGAGCGAGTGGATAAACCCCGTGAAGCTGCCAAGTTGAACATGGAGCTGCAAATGAACACGCTGGCTGCACGCCAGCTCCTTGCGCTCGAAGAGGTGAGCTTTTCTTATACGGGAGACAAACCATTGCTGCACGACCTTCGGCTTGCTGTCGAACGTGGAGATCGTCTTGCTGTGCGCGGGCCGAATGGAACGGGCAAGACTACACTGCTGAAGTTGATGATCGGGGAGCTGGAACCTTCGCAAGGCAAGATAACACGCCATCCACAGCTGAAGATCGGCTACTTTTCACAAGAACTGGAGGGGTTGCCTGAGAATCTTACCCTTCTGGACAGTTTGCTAGGCCTTCCATCGATGACACAAAGCGCTGCACGTACCATTTTGGGATGTTTTTTATTTTCAAGGGATGACGTGTTCAAGCGTATTGGTGATCTGAGTATGGGTGAGAAATGTCGGGTCGCCTTCTTGCGGCTGTACTTCGGCGGAGCCAATCTGCTGGTGCTGGATGAACCGACCAACTATCTGGATATTGACACACAGGAAGTCATGGAGAATATATTGAAGCAGGCATCCGGGGCACTGGTGCTCGTATCTCATGACCGCATGCTCACAAAGGTACTTTCCAATCGGCTGCTTGATCTGGAGCCGGGTGGAAAAACAACACTGTTCGAAGGTGGTGTGGAGGACTGGGAAACTTCCAGAAAGCTTCGTGATTCGGCGCTTGAGATTCGGGAGTCGGACGATGAACGGTTGCGATTAGAGATGCGATTGTCCGAGTTGCTTTCTCCGATGAGCGGTGTGGGCAAAGATGTTCTGACACCGTCCGAGCATGCTGATGGGCGAGTTGCTGAAGCTGCCGAGATTCGGAAAATCCAGAAGAGGCTAAGACAGCTCAGGGAGTAAGGTGCAAGTGTAAATTAGATCGTTGACTGGCTTGCTATTTCGAGTAATTTTGCATATAATAATGGACGATCATCGTGAATTACGTCGATGTAGGTTTTCCTTACAATTAAACGTGATGATGGAGACAAGTAAGCAGTGCCTCTGGACAGGGAGGAAGCGCCGTAGATTGAGAGCGTTTCTGTAGAACAAGGCTGCTGAAATTCACTCCGGAGCGGTTCCCTGAACCATATCTTGCGATCTTTGCAGGAATTAGTAGGGGGTAACGGTTAACGGTCGTTATTCCGTATAGAGTGAGACAGAACAAGGTGCTGGCCGGAAGGGTCGTGCAGCAAGGGATGTCTAACAAGGGTGGTACCACGGTCTTTTCGTCCCTTCAGGGGAGAGAAGGCCTTTTTTTGTTGCAAAAACACCACATAAAGGGGGCAATTACACATGAAAGAACGTTTAGAGGCATTAAAGATCGAAGCGCTGGAGCAGTTGTCTGGCGTGAACGATCCGCAGACGCTTACGGATCTGCGTGTAAAGTATTTGGGTAAAAAGGGTGCATTGACCGAGATTTTGCGTGGCATGGGTGCACTTAGTGCAGAGGAGCGTCCAGTCATTGGTCAAGTAGCCAATGATGTTCGTGGGGCTATTGAGGAAGTCATCGACAGCAAGCAGGAGCAGTTCCAGAAGGAAGAGACAGCGAAGCGTCTGCAATCCGAGAAAATTGATGTGACCCTGCCAGGACGTCGTGGACGTCAAGGCGGACTGCACCCACTGACCAAGGTGGTACAGGAGATCGAAGATATTTTCATCGGTATGGGATACCGTGTAGCGGAAGGTCCTGAGGTTGAAATGGATTATTACAACTTCGAAGCACTGAATCTGCCAAAGAATCACCCGGCGCGCGATATGCAGGATTCCTTCTATGTTACAGAAGACTTGTTGATGCGTACCCATACGTCTCCGGTTCAAGTCCGCACCATGCAGAGCATGAAGGGCGAAGTGCCTGTCAAAGTCATCTGTCCAGGTAAAGTATACCGTCGTGACGATGACGATGCTACGCATTCATTCCAGTTCAACCAGGTTGAAGGATTGGTCATCAGCGAAAACATTCGTATGAGCGATCTGAAAGGAACTTTGCTGCAATTCGTACGCGAAATGTTCGGCTCTCACACGGAAATTCGTCTGCGTCCAAGCTTCTTCCCGTTCACGGAGCCAAGTGCGGAAGTCGATGTAACCTGTGTGCAATGCGGCGGCAGCGGCTGTCGGGTATGTAAGCAAACAGGCTGGCTTGAAATTTTGGGCGGCGGTATGGTTCACCCGAAAGTGCTTGAAATGGGCGGTTATGATCCTGAGAAATACAGCGGATTTGCATTTGGTATGGGTGTAGAGCGTATTGCCATGCTGAAGTATGGCATCGATGATATCCGTCATTTCTACAACAGTGACATGGCGTTCCTGAAGCAATTCGGACGTCTGTAACGGAGCAAGGATATACACATTCAGAGCGAGTACGCTTAATCCGCAACACCAATTTATAGATTAAGGAAGTGAACGTCCATGAGAGTATCGACAGATTGGCTGTCTGATTATATTGCCCTTGAAGGTGTGACGCCACAGGAATTGGCAGAAAAGATCACCCGTGCGGGAATCGAGATTGATGTAGTGGAGAACCGCAATCAGGGCGTGAACAAAGTGGTTGTAGGTTACGTGAAGAGCAAGGAGAAACACCCGGATGCCGATAAACTGAACGTATGTATCATTGATGCGGGACAGGAAGAAGATTTGCAGATCGTGTGTGGTGCTAAAAATGTGGATGCAGGTCAAAAGGTCGCTGTAGCCCTGGTTGGCGCTAAGCTGCCTGGCGGATTCGACATCAAAAAAGCCAAGCTGCGCGGTGTCGTGTCACTTGGTATGATCTGCTCCGCGAAAGAACTGGGCATGAACGACAAATTGTTGCCTAAGGATCAGCAAGAAGGTATTCTCGTCCTGCCAGAACAAACGGAGATTGGTACGCCAATCAGCCAAGTGCTTGGTCTGGACGATCATGTTCTTGAACTGGACCTGACACCGAACCGTTCCGACTGTCTGAGCATGCGTGGTGCGGCTTATGAAGTTGGTGCCATTTTGGGCCGTGAAGTGAAGCTTCCCGATCCCAAAGAACAACTGGTTGAAGTTGGTGAGGCGGCTGCGAATCATATCTCTGTGGAGATTAAGGCGCAGGAGCAATGCAGTCACTATGCAGCCCGTTATGTAACAGGCATCAAGCTTGGAGCTTCCCCGCTCTGGATGCAGAACCGTCTGATGGCTGCAGGTGTTCGTCCAATCAACAATATCGTTGATATCACGAATTATGTGATGTTGGAATATGGTCAGCCGTTGCACGCCTTTGATGCGGATAAGCTGGAAAAAGGCCATATTGAAGTACGGATGGCCAATGAAGGCGAAACGATGGTTACGCTGGATGGACAGGAGCGCAAGCTGGAGCCGCATATGCTGCTCATTACGGATGGCGTGAAGCCGGTAGCCATCGCGGGTGTTATGGGTGGCGAGAATTCCGAGGTATCGGAAGGCACAGTGAATCTGTTGCTGGAGTCCGCCAAGTTCGATGGCGGAACGGTTCGGAAAACGTCGCGCCAACTGGGGCTACGTTCCGAAGCAAGCATGCGTTTTGAGAAGGAAGTAGATCCGGGTGCGGTTATTACGGCTTTGGATCGTGCGGCTGAACTGATTCAGCGTTATGCTGAAGGTGAAGTGCACCAGGGAATCGTGGAAGCTGGAGCAGTTGTTGCGGAGAAACGTGTTATTCAATTGTCGCTGGGCAGACTGAATCGTTATCTGGGAACAGATTTATCGTTGCTTGAGGTAAAAACGATCTTCGCTCGCTTGCACTTTGCATGTGGTGATGCTGAGCAGGGATTGTTGGATGTGGTAGTGCCAACACGCAGAGGGGATATTACTCAGGATGTAGACCTGTTTGAAGAGATTGCGCGCTTGTACGGATATGACAACATCCCAACCACTTGGATTGAAGGACCAACGACACCGGGTGCTTATACACGCTCTCAAGCCATGCGTCGTACCATTCGTGGATTGCTCTCAGGCAGTGGCTGGCAGGAAATGATCAGTTACTCCTTTGTACACCCGGATAAAGCGGCCCTGTTCCCGGCGTTGACACAAGGCAGTAAAGCCGTGAAGCTCGCAATGCCTATGAGTGAGGATCGCAGTGTGCTTCGTACGAGCATTTTACCGCAAATGTTGGATGCAGCGGTGTATAACATGAACCGTAAACAGGATTCACTGGCTGTATTTGAAGTGGGCAATGTGTTCTTCACCGAAGAAGATCAGTTGACCAAGCAACCGCATGAGATTCCGGTACTGGGCTTGTTGCTCACCGGGAATCGTGCCACCCAGCAGTGGAATGTGGGAGCAGAGAAAGTGGACTTCTTTGATCTGAAAGGTGCTCTTGAAAATCTGTTCGCCAATGTGGGCCTGGAGCAACGCATTCGCTTGGTAGCGAACAGCCCTGAAGGATTCCATCCGGGACGTTCTGCCTCTGTATATTTGGAGGCTAAAGATGGGGGCGAAGGCAAGCTGATTGGTACGCTGGGTCAATTGCACCCTGAATTGCAACAGCAATATGATCTGAATGATGTTTACATCGCTGAGATTGCTCTTGATGCCCTCTATGATGAAGCAGATACGGACATCCGTTATCGTGAGTTGGCACGTTTCCCAGCGGTTGAGCGGGACATCGCGGTTGTTGTAAACGAGGATGTTGAAGCAGGAGACATGCTGCGTACCATTCGTGAATCTGCGGGTGAATTGCTGCAAACCGTTCAGGTATTCGATGTGTTCACTGGCAGCAAGCTGGGTGAGAACAAGAAGAGTGTGGCGATGGCACTTGTGTACCGGAATCGTGAACGTACACTGACCGATGAGGAAGTTACTGAAGTTCATGCCCGTGTAGTGGCTCGTCTGGAGGAGCAATTCGGAGCGGAATTGCGTAAATAGGACAGAAAGAGATTTTTTGAACAAAGATTAGCAGGAATTGCTTGAAGTCACATCGAATCCTTAGCATTAGAGGATCGATGTGACTTTTTTTTGATTACAGCTTAGAATCAACATACAGACTTGAAGGAGGGCACAACTGTGACTACACCTGATCGTACACGCGTCACCGTAGAGATCTACGGGACTTCCTATAAACTGGTTGGCAGCAGTGCCGACTATATGAAACAAGTAGCTAACCTGGTGGATGAGCGTATGAGCGCTATCTCCAAGCATCATTCCCGACTGGATACTCCGCGTATTGCAGTGCTGGCAGCGGTACATATGGCTGAACAGTCTCTTCAGACACAGGAAATACGGAATGAAGTGAAAATGCTGACCGGAGAACGTACTGAACTGAGGAACGAATTGAACCGGTTGACCGCCATACAAAGTGAACATCAGCAAGAATTGGAGCGCCGCGATCAAGCGCTTGCCGAAGCACAGAATTTGAAGGTTGAAGCGGAGCAGGCGATCTTGAAGATGGAGGCTGATAAAAAGGCAGAACTAGCCAAGCTGCAAGCAATGCTTGAGCAGGAACGCGCGCAAGCGGCAAGCCGAGAACAAAAGCTTCAAACCCAAACAGCATCGCAACTGAAAGAGGCAGAGAGTAAGTTGCAGGCGCGTCTGAAAGAAGTGGAAGAGAAAGCAGCGAACCAGCTTAAACATGTACAGGCTCAGGCTGCTGCACAACTGAAAGAAGCTCAGAACCGTTCAGCCGCCGAGTTGCAGCAGGCGCAGGCCAAAGCCGCCACGCAATACAAAGAGTTGCAGGACAAGCTGACGGCTCAACTGAAAGAAGCCGAAAGTCGTGCCGTTGCAGAGCGACATAAAATAGAAGCGAAGGCTGCACAGCAGGTGCAGACAGCGAAGGAAGAAGCCGAGTCTGCAATCCTGGCTGAATTGGAGCAGGCTGAGGCTAATCTGAAGAAAGCTCAGGAGGAAGCGGCTCGCGAGCGGCATGAACTTCAGATTCAAATGGATCAGCGTATACAGCAAGCAGAGCAAGCTGCTTCCAATCAAGCTCAAGAACTGACCGAAAAGGCAAAAGAAGAACAAGCCGTCCTGTTGCAACAAGCAGAGCAGAAGCGTCTTGCTGAGATTGAACAATTGAGTGTGCAGTATAAAGAGACATCTGAACAAGCTGAATTAGAATGGATGGAAAAGGAAGCGTCTTATGAGGAGCAGCTTCAGCAAATCCAACAAAAAGCCGAGACTACCGCTGCCGAAGCAACTACCGCCGCCGAAGCTTTGCTACAAGAAGAACGCGTGAAGCTGAAAGAGCAGCTAGAAGAAGAACGCAAACAGGCCAAATCCCGCTTGACGGATGTAGAAGGACAACTAAACGAAGCGCGTAAACAACTTAAGAATGCACAGGAGGTTGTTGTTGATCAGGAACAGCAGCTTCAGCATGAGCGTAGTCAAACTGAAACGCTGCGTAATGAACAGGTGCTACGTAAACAGGAACAGGATGTTCAGCTTCGTCGCATTACGGAACTGGAGCAGCAGTTGGAACAATTGATAGCAGACAGTGCCCAGATGCAGGAACAGCTCCGTAAAACAGAAGCTGAAGTGCACCAGTCCAGGGAATCAGAAGAGCAGTGGAAGCAGCAGTATAATGACACCGTTGAACGTGAAACTTCACTGACAGCCCAGCTGCGCAAATTACAGGAGCAGCATGTTCAGCTGGAACAGGAGATCAAGAAACTTCGTGAAGCCGAAGTGAGATCCGAAGATGAGCAACGCAGACTGCATAAAGTGCTTGAACAGGCTCATGCGGCAGTACGCACATTGCAACACGAAGTCGGTACACTGACGAAGAGTGAGCAGTCTTGGAAAGAGCAGGCTGAACAACGTCTGATTGAGATCGGTGAATTGGAGACTCAGGTACTGGAAGCTGTAGAACAGAATGAAACGCTGGAATCTGGTGTACAGTCCCTTCACGATGAATTGTCTGTGGTTAAAGAAGAAGCCCGCCACGCCAGTGAAGAAGCTGAACGTTATATGGAGCAGGCCGGTCGTATGGAGCAAGAACGGAAAGTGCTTGAGGAAGAGATGAATGAAGTTCGTGCAGAGCTGAGCAAGTTGCAGGAAAGTTATAAACAAATCCGTAAGGATCACGGTGATGCACTACAACGTGAAGAGAACTATACTCGTAAACTCGATGAGCTGAGTGAAGAGAAGGCTAATATAGTACAAGCGCTTGAAGAATCCAGACAGACTGTGATTCAGCTATCTGAACGAATCGATGAACAAGGAAGCTTGCTCTCACAGACTGAGGAAGAAGCACTGGAATGGCAGATCAAGCATGAAGAATTGTCAGCAAAACAGGCTGAGCTCTCATCTCGCCTGCAGGAGTCGACTGCTCGGGAAGGTCAACTTGTCTCGCGGATTGAACAAGCGGAACAAAAAGACCAGGTTTGGCAGCGTCGTGCAGATGAATGGGCTGCTCAGGAGCAGTCCTGGCAGGATCGCTGGGCTGCACTAGAGAGTGAATTAAGTCTCTGGCAGAAAGAAAGTGCTGCAAGTGTCGAAAAGGTAGGCGAATTAGAGCAGGAGCGTCAACAGCTGGACAAGCTGCGCGCTGAAGCAGTCGAAGAAAAGCAGACCATGGAAAATGAACTGCTTGAGATTGGTGAACGTTACGAACTTGCAGCCAATCAATTACGTTTGCTGCAAGTTGAACGTGAGATCGAGCAGGATAAGGCAGAACAAATGAACACGGAGTACCGCCAATTGCGGGATGAATATACGAAATTACAGACGGAATATAACGAATGGATTGAATTGATTGAACAGGATCAGACCTAGCCGAATGATTACATCATGAACGGATTCCTGGACAGCGCACTCTTATACAATTTGTTATAATAAAGAAAGAGCTCCCGTCGCTACGGGGGCTCCTTGTCTTGAAAACTATTCTTCAACGATAATTTTGGAGATCATACTGCTGTGACCACTTCCACAGAAGATGGAACAGGACATTTCAAATTCTCCCACTTGGTCGGGGGTAATTACTTTGGAGTTGTTCTGAGTGTCCAACTGAAGCTTCAGCTCAGGCACCAGAACGCCGTGGTTTCCGTTTGTATTTTCATAAACAATCTTAACCGGGACACCTTTTTTCAAATGGTATTCAGGTTTGTCGAATTCGTAGTTGCTTGCCTTGATCACTAGTTCTTCGCTTGCCGTAACGCCTGAATCAGACTCACCATTGCCGTTTGAATCTGCGGCTGGTCCAGTTCCTCCGCATGCAGCAAGAACCAGGATCAACATACAGGCTGCAAGCCATGCCATACCTTTCTTCATCATGTGCCTCCTTAAAAGCGTGATATGGATAAAATTTGAATGATATCTCAAGCCATCATACCGCAAATTGTTGATGTCTGTACATGCTGCCTATGTCATTTTTCTGAACATAAGCAAGGTGCAACACACAAAAAAATAAACCTCATCAGGCGTTTAAGCCATCAGAGGTTCAGGGGGAAAACAGTCACAAAAATGGGGATAGGCACACTGGGGCTATGAGTGATCTCTGGATCTTTTTCCGGCATCAAAAGGGGTGGAAACCGGGATGAACAGATCAATGATCCCAATGACCAATGCAGCCAGAATGGCACCTAGTAGGCTGACTTCCACATGATCGACGACATATTGACCCAGCCAGATCACCAGTGCGCTGACGATGAAGCCGACAATACCGCGGCCAAAAGGATTGACCCTTTTGCCAAAGATGCCTTCAACAATCCAACCAAGCAGCGCGATAACCAGAGCAAGCATCAGGGCGCTCCAGAACCCACCAACGGCGAATCCGGGTACGATCCAGCTGACAACCATTAATACAATTGCAGCGATGATAAATCGCACGACATGTCCCAGGAAATTCATGATGTGTACCTCCTTTTATTCAAGATCGGATTGGGCAATGGACATCTTGTTCATTGGAGAGGTTGCACAATCCTGACATTTGTAGTTTGCGGCGTTAAAGCCCAAGTTATGTGTGGAAGGATTCGTTAAATAGCGTAAGAAAGTTTCTTTCGTTATAATACAGTTATAGTTTGGAAGGAGTTGTACACTTGGACACGAAAATTTTACAGACATTGGAATATCGCAAAATTTTAAATACATTACAAAGCTTTGCCCAGACTACGATGGGAAAAAAGAAAGCAGAACAACTGGAACCGATCAGTGAGCTGGAAGAAGTGAAGAGACTGCTACAGCAAACGGATGAAGCCTTTATGTTTGATCGCCTGAAAGGTTCTCCATCTTTTGGAGGAATTGTAGACATTACCGCATCCATCAAACGTGCCGAAATTGGAGGAACGTTGAACCCGCATGAGCTTTTGGGGATATCCAACACGACCTTTGCTGCACGCCGATTGAAACGCCAGATTGCTACTCTCCATGATGATGAAAAAGTGGAATCGCTTTTTTATATCAGTGATCAGCTGTCTGAGCAAAAACCGCTTGAAGATGCGATTCGCAGCTGCATTGACGACAATGCCGAAGTGTCGGACAGCGCTAGTGTTACGCTTGGGCAGATTCGCCGTGAGTTGCGCGGCGGTGAAGCTCGTATTCGGGAGAAACTGGATTCGATGATTCGTTCCTCGACGGTATCCAAAATGCTGCAGGATCAGCTCATTACGATTCGGGGAGACCGTTTTGTCATTCCCGTAAAAGCGGAGTATCGTTCATACTTTGGTGGGATTGTACACGATCAATCCGGTTCGGGGGCAACCCTGTTTATTGAACCGGAATCCATCGTTGCGATGAATAATAAATTGCGCGAGACCCGAATTCGTGAAGAACGCGAGATTGAAGTGATTTTGCAGAAATTGACGGCACTTGTCAGTGAACAAACAGAGTGGTTGTTGTATGATGTCGACCTGCTGGGAACGCTGGATTTTATTTTTGCCAAGGCACGTCTTGCCCGTGAACTGAAAGCAACCTTGCCACGCATGAATGACCGCGGATTCATTAAGCTCAAGAAAGGACGTCACCCGCTGATTTCGATTGAGAATGTGGTACCAACCGACATCGAACTCGGGAACGAGTATACGTCCATTATTGTGACGGGTCCGAATACAGGTGGTAAGACCGTAACGCTCAAAACCGTTGGATTGTTAAGTCTCATGGCCATGTCCGGCTTGTTCGTTCCGGCCGAAGACGGCAGCCAGTTATGTGTATTTGATGCCATTTATGCGGACATTGGGGACGAGCAGAGTATTGAACAGAATCTGAGTACCTTCTCCAGTCATATGACTAACATCATTCGGATTCTGAAAAACATGACTCCGAAGAGTCTGGTGCTTCTTGATGAACTTGGAGCAGGAACGGATCCAGCGGAAGGCTCCGCACTAGCGATCTCGATGCTGGAGCATATGCACCAAACGGGATGTCGTATGGTAGCAACAACGCATTACAGCGAACTGAAAGCCTACGCCTATGAGCGCAAAGGGGTTATTAATGCGAGCATGGAGTTTGACGTAAACACACTGAGTCCAACATACCGCCTGCTTGTTGGTGTACCTGGACGAAGTAATGCGTTTGCCATCGCAGAGCGATTGGGGTTGCCGGGTTACATTCTCGATTACGCCCGTGGCGAAGTGAAGGAAGAAGACCAACGCATTGAGCATATGATCGCGTCGCTTGAAGAGAATCGGCTTACGGCTGAACAAGAACGTGAGAAAGCAGAGCATCTGCGCCAAGATATGGAGAAATTGCGTAGCCGCCATCAAGCCGAATTGGAGAAGTTGGAACAGCAGCGTGATCGCCGAATTGAAAAAGCAGAAGAAGATGCCCGCACCATTGTCGAGAAGGCTCGAGCGGAAGCGGAGAAAATTATAGCAGATCTTCGTCAGTTGGCCATGGAAGAAGGTGCTTCTGTTAAGGAGCACAAACTGATTGCTGCCCGCAAGCAACTAGATGAAGCTGAACCGGAGAAACGCAGGAAGACGGTGAAAAAGAGTACGGCAGCACCGAAGTCTCGTGCCATCGGTCCTGGTGATGAAGTGCTTGTCTATAGCTTGAATCAAAAAGGTTTTGTGGTGGAGATGTCTGGCAGTAAGGACGCCATGGTACAACTGGGAATTATGAAAATGAAAGTATCCCTGGATGATCTGGAATTGCAGAAATCTGCACCGGAAACCGCTAAGTCGAAGCAGAAACCGGTAACGGGCATGAAACGCACACGCGATGATCATGTGAAGAGTGAACTGGACTTGCGTGGAACGAATCTGGAAGAAGCCATAATGGAGACAGACCGTTTCATTGATGAAGCTTTCCTTGCTAATCTGGGTCAAATCCATATTATTCACGGCAAAGGCACTGGGATTTTGCGTTCTGGTATTCAGGATTATCTGCGTAAGCATAAACATATTAAAAGTTACCGGCTGGGCAACTACGGAGAAGGCGGGAACGGTGTGACCGTCGCAGAATTGGAATAGCCGGACCACGAATCGATGAAATTCTGCTACCTAAAGGAATCAAGGTGACGGAATGGGAAAGGGGAACGGTGAGTGAAAGGAACGATTGACCAATTGCTGTCTCATCCGTTGGGTATGGTGCTCGGGTTCTTCTCAGTTGCCATTATGGAACTGCTTGTTTTTCTGGCCTGCTTCGAACTGGTGACCAAATACAAATGCTGGCATGAAATCAAGAAGGGCAACGTTGCTGTCGCCATGGCCACAGGAGGGAAGATCTTCGGGATATGTAACGTGCTTAACTTCTGTATTCAGGCCAAGTCTTCAGTCTATGAAGCCATGATATGGTCATTTGTAGGATTTGTCCTTCTGCTCATTGCCTATTTTTTATTTGAGTTTTTAACCCCGGTCTTCTCCATTGATAAGGAGATTGAAGCAGATAACCGGGCTGTTGGATTGATATCCATGATTATTTCCGTCTCGTTGTCGTTTGTGATTGGCGCGAGCATTATGTAGGGGGACCGGTCATGAAAATATTGATACGGATTCTGTTTGCTGCATCAATTGTGTTTTTTGCCATTGGCGTCATCTATATCCTGAACACTTGATTATTTGAAAAAGAAAGGTTGATTCAATATGGAAGCTACAGTATGTCCATGGTGCCAAACCGAAATAGTATGGGACGAGGAATTGGGTCCTGAAGAAGAATGCCCCTATTGTCACAACGAATTGAAGGGTTATCGAACTTTAAACATCAACGTGGGTGATGAAGAAAACGATGATGCCGAGGAAGATATCTATGATATGGATGATGTAGTGAATGATCAACAGACTACGGATCTCTCCGCCCTGTGGGGGGATGAAGTGGAACTGAAATTGCCCGAGCTGCGTACATTGACGAAGTATGCGGATGAGGGGAATGATCTGATTCAATACGAAGAAGGTGTGCAGAAGCAGCTTGATTTGCAGGAAGAGGTACCTGAGTGCCCTCAGTGTCGTGAGTTCATGATTCTCGCTGGTACACAAGCCACAACACAGGATACGTTCAGTCCTGTTGCCAATGCAGCATCCGGTTCAGGTGCATTGTTATCCCCACCATTTCATGTTTTGACCTATGTATGCTCAGGTTGCTTCCAGGTTCAATACAGTTTGGCTGAAGATGACCGTCTGCGTCTGATTCAGAATTTGAGCGCACGGAAATAAATACGATATATCGAAAAATATAATATTCCCGGAAATTCATCATGTTTTTCTTCTGCTTGGGGTACGTTAACCCTTAGACCTGCCTATGAAGTGCTCACTTCAGAAGGGAAAAGGAGGGAGCAGATGAAGATTTCTCTGGGCCGACAATCCATTCTGCTGCTAGGCGTGAATGGATTGTTTGTGTTAGCTGGAGCTTTGTCGGGTACATTTCTGAATGTATATCTGTGGAAAAGCCGCCCGGACTACGCCATGCTGGGATGGTTTACGGTAAGCCAGCAGCTTGCGCTGGGACTCACATTCTGGCTTGCGGGAAAATGGGTCAAGGAACATAACAAAATGAGTGCGTTGCGACTGGGTACAGCATTGTCAGGGCTTTTTTACATGCTTGTGTTATGGGCAGGGCCAAAAGCGGTGGACTGGATTTGGCCTCTGGGGATGTTGCTGGGATGTGCGCTCGGATTGTTCTGGATTGCGTTCAACGTCGTTTACTTTGAAGTGACTGATCGGGAGAACAGGGACCTGTTTAACGGATGGGTTGGGCTCCTGGGTTCCATGACTGGTATTGTCGGCCCATGGTTTTCAGGTCTCATTATCTCCCGAATGGTTGACAACTCGGGGTATCGTCTTATTTTTACGGTGTCACTGGTGATCTATGTGATTGCCGTGGTATTCAGTTTTTTTCTGAAAAGAAGGGAGGTCAGCGGTACATACCGCTGGTCTGAACCTTGGCGACAGTTATCAGCGGAGGGGAGCATCTGGAGACCCCTTGGTTTGGGGTTATTTGCTCAAGGTGTGCGAGAAGGCGTGTTTGCCTTTCTGATTGCACTGCTCGTGTATGTAGCTACGGAGCAGGAATATAAGCTGGGGCAGTTCTCGTTGATCACATCTGCCGTAGCTCTGGTGAGTTATTGGGCCGCAGGAAAATGGTTTAAGCCACAATACAGGTCCAAAGGAATGTTTGTTGGAGCCTTATTGTTGTTCGTTGTGTTGATTCCTCTGCTATGGAAAGTCAGCTATGGCACCCTTTTGATTATGGGAGTTGGATCAGCTCTGTCGATGCCACTGTATATTTTGCCAATGATTTCGGCAGGATTCGACATGATGGGTACGAGCGGCGAAAATGTGGAGAAAAGAGTTGAACTTGTCGTATTAAGAGAGCTGTGTCTGATGGTAGGCCGTTTACTCGGACTTGCTGTATTTATCATGATCGTCATCAATGGTCCTTCGTTACGGTCGTTAACTTGGCTTATTGTAGCCCTTGGCGCTTTCCCGCTCATCGGCTGGATGTTCATGCGTGAAATACTGTTGCATCCAAAGCATCAAAGAATGTCAGATACATGAGAAAAAGGGTATAGTGCAGGAGTTGAATCCCACGCTATACCCTTTTTGGAGACGGTTTTTAATTTTTAGACGGGAGAGGGTTTACTCGTTCTGGTTAAGGAGAACAGTTCCATATCCTTATTCTCTTTCCCTGTGATAATGTCTGTCAGAAGGGATGCAGCAATCATGCTGTATACGGTACCATTACCACCATAGCCCTCCAGAAAATAGGAATGCGGGTAATCCGGATGTGGTCCGATAAACGGAAGCCCGTCATGGGTATTGCCAAAAATGGCTTCCCAAGCATAGTCGATTTCGAGGTCTGGCAGCGAAAAATATTCCGCCACTTTCTCCAGTAGAGCCTGACCTCTGTTCAGAGCCCGAATAGCTCTCTGTTCCTCGCGAGGCGTTTCTTCATCGAGGCCTCCCGCAATAATTCTGCCATCCGGTGTAGTTCGCATGTATAGATAAGGTCGAGCGGTTTCCCAAATCATGCTTTTCTCATACCAACTGCTAAGGTCCACTGGTTTGGTTGCAATCGCATAAGTGCTCTGTAGAAATGCACCGCGATCATTTTTGATCTCCTGCGTTTCATATCCCAAGGAGAAGAAGACGTTTTTTGCCTTAATCGTGCCATTGGGCGTGTAACAAACTACGCCATCTTCCTGAAAGTCACAGTGTGTCATTTCGGTGTGTTCAAATACGCGTGCGCCTTTTTGCATAGACGAACAAAGAAGAGCATGTACCAATCGGTAAGGATTGACCTCAGCATCACCATACGTATATAAAGCCGCTGCTCGGCTAAATGGGAAATGACTCTCGATCTTCTCACGGTTCCATAGCTCTACGTCGAACCCGTATCGACTTAGAGTATGGTACTCCTCTTCCAGTTTGGTCACATCCTCTTCTGTACTGGCACAATACAAACTCGTCCGAGGGACAAACCATGGATCCATCTCAAGGTCGGATGCGATTTCCTTTAGCTGCTGCATGGCATTGCGACACAACTCATAAAATCTCACCCCTCGTTGCTCACCAAAGGTATTAATGCATGAGGTCAGTGTTTTGTCATTGGTATACTGAAGCAATCCCGTGTTGGCCATGCTGCTCCCTGTGCCTATTTTTCTTTTATCAATGACAACCGTGTTTATTCCACGTTCTGTCAAGAGCTTGGCGGAGAGCGCGCCACCCATGCCTCCTCCGATGATCAAGGTATCACAGGAGAGGTTGGTTTCGAGAATGGGGTAACTGAAATTAGATTCTAATGTGGTCGGCCAGAATGGATTACCATTTATAAGTTCCATAGGAATCACCTCGGTAGGAATGGATTTAATGAGTATACTTTTACAGGACAGGGTACAATAAATTCGCATAAACTTTTGATTAAGGAGGATAAAAAGCACATGCAGAACAATCAGATGCAACCGCTGAGTCCGAAAGAATTGAACTATATTGCGGATTCAATTTCCAATGAAGAACTGCTTCTCAAGCAGTGTGCAGCCACAGCTTCCATCACACATAATCCGCAAATTCAACAAGCACTGAATCAGTATGTTCGTTCTCATGAACAGCATTTGAACACACTCGTAAACGCTCTGCAGCATCATCAATCTATTGCGCCGACACAAGCACAATAATGAAAGCTAAAACTAACGTATTGGAGGAAATCGTGTGCATTCTCAATCTTTATCATCGAATGGATCTTTTATGCAGGAACAGGATTTGCTGAAGTCGATTCTTGCGGATTTAAGACGAACCTCGCGCGAATATACGACAGCTACAACTGAAGCTTCCTGTCCGATCACACGCCGGATGTTCACAGATCTAACCCATGATACCCTTCGACTGCAAGGTGAATTGTTCAATGTGATGCAGCAGAACAACATGTATTCTGTTTCATCGAAGGCATTACGTTCGGATGTGGACAAGCAGCTTCAGTCGGCCCAACAGACTCAACAGAAATGCCAGCAGTTCATTCAGGAAAAGAATACACAGTTCAGTCCTTACAGCCAGGCACCCAATGTGTCCCAGCATCAAGCGAATTACAGTAACCCTTATTACATGTAACCTTTGTAATTGTGGTTTGAAGCATATCCTGCTGCAGACCATACCACCGCTTGCCCGAATTCAGGGCGGGCGGTTTTTGTCTTTGCATGAACGTTGAATTCATGTAATATAAGTATTAATTCATTTTCAGGAACCTGGATGACGTTGGAGGGAAAGACATGAAGGATTTGAACGATCTGCAATTAAAAGTTCTGGATCTGTTGAAAGAAGACGCGAGAAGGACTCCCGCACTGCTGTCGACGCTGCTGGGGGAGTCGGAAGATAATATTAAGAACGCCGTGACACAGCTCGAACAGGACCACGTCATTGTGAAGTACGCAACGGTCGTGAACTGGAGCAAGATCGATGATGAGAAAGTAACGGCTTTGATTGAAGTGCAGATTACGCCAGAGCGTGGTCGTGGCTTTGAAGGTATTGCTGAACGCATCTATCTGTATCCACAAGTTAAATCCGTGTATCTCATGTCAGGGGCCTATGATCTTCTCGTAGAAGTAGAAGGTGGCAATCTGCGTGAAGTTGCTAATTTTGTGTCGGAGAAATTGTCTCCGATTGACTCTGTACTTTCAACCAAAACGAATTTTATTCTTAAAAAATATAAGCAGGACGGGATTATTTTTGAAGACCATCAGGAAGACAACCGTCTCATGATCTCGCCGTAAAGGAAGATGCGTCATGATAGTGAATGAACAGACAACAGGAAATAACAAGAAAATGGCTTCGTATTTGGCACCTTTGGTTCAACAAATACCGCCATCCGGCATACGTAAATTTTTTGACCTTGTTGGAGACAACAAAGATATTATTACACTGGGTGTAGGTGAACCGGACTTTGTTACACCATGGCATGTGCGAGAAGCCTGTGTATACTCCCTCGAAAGAGGCATGACCAGTTACACTTCCAATGCCGGGATGCCGAAGCTGAGAGAAGCCATCAGTGATTATTTGGACACTCAGTTTGATACGAAGTACGATCCCAAAGATGAAATTATTGTTACCGTTGGTGGCAGTGAAGCCATCGATCTGGCGTTACGTGCATTAATCGTTGCTGGAGACGAAATCTTGATTCCAGAACCTTCATATGTTGCCTATTCTCCAATCGCTTCCATTGGTGGAGGTATCCCGGTTGGTGTAGAAACCTGTGCGAAGGACCAGTTTAAATTAACCGCTGAGGCATTGGAAGCGGGAATAACGCCAAAATCCAAGGTCGTCATTCTGTGCTATCCGAGCAATCCAACAGGCGCCATCATGACCTATGAAGATTGGTTGCCTATTGCTGAAGTGATCAAAAAGCATGATCTGATTGTCATCGCCGATGAAATTTATGCTGAGCTGACGTATACGCAAAAACATGTTAGTTTTGCTTCAATTCCGGATATGAAGGAACGAACTATTTTGGTTAGCGGTTTCTCCAAAGCTTTTGCGATGACTGGCTGGCGAATTGGATATATGTGTGGACATCCTGAATTAATTGCAGCCATGCTGAAAATTCATCAGTATACAGTCATGTGTGCACCAGCCATGGGACAGGTAGCAGCGCTTGAAGCTCTGACGAATGGATTGGGTGAGAAAGACAGAATGGTTGAATCCTATAATCAGCGCAGACGCCTGATCGTGCAGGGATTCCGGGATATTGGACTGGATTGTCATGAACCGCAAGGCGCATTCTATGCATTCCCGAGCATCCAAAAGACAGGACTTAGTTCCGATCTGTTTGCTGAACGTCTGTTAACGGAAAACAAAGTTGCAGCTGTTCCTGGTAATGTATTTGGTCCGCAGGGTGAAGGGTTTCTTCGTTGCTCTTATGCTACCTCTGTAACCCAATTGAATGAAGCATTGGAACGAATCGGAAACTTTGTTTACAAACTACAAAAAGAGAGTTAATAAAAAGTACAAACTTTTGACAAATGTGAACATTCTAAAAAATAGAAAAAAATAACTTTATTTTACAAAATATTGTGATATAATTTCAATTTGAAATAAGTTTTTCTCGAATTATAGAATATGCCCGTTTTTCGCGGCATACGGATTGTGTAATTTTAATAAAAATGTCAAAGAAGTGCAGTTTTTCTTCCGGAGTGTCTATCGATAGGGATTTATCGTATATTTAAAAACTGATTTTTCCAAGGAGGGGTTGGCTTTGTTTTGTGTTGAATATGATTTACCGACTAATCGTGGTCACTATTTGGCAGAAGGCGATCATGGCGACCGATGGTCGGTGAAACCGGATCACGCATCTTTGCATAACGTTTCCTTGGAAGATGAGATCCGTACGCTTCGCTTTAAGATGGAACAGATATTCCTGGAAGAGAAATCATTTACATCCGATATTGTAATTGAAATCAGCAGTTTGCTGGATTTGAAGATCAATGAGTACATGAAGGCTAATCCGATTAAAGGGAAATGACGTTTTCCTTAGGTCGAAACTTTACGCAAAATCAAGTTAAATGGGAGACCTGCGAGGGTCTTCTTTTTTTTCGGAAATCAACAGAATGCCCCTGGATAAGCAAGGTTATTTTTTTGCGTGGAACAATTGTGATATATTGGACATAGGAGACTAAAGGGGGAACTGGAATGAAGAGATTTTGGGGGCTTACCGCAATCATTTCTTTGATTTTTTTACTTGCTGGCTGTGGCGGTAAGGACGGTTTTACGATTTTTATTATTGACAACCAAGGGAATGCATCCGTAATCTCGGAGAAGTTGCAAGCTAATTTGCAGCAGAAGTTAGGCGAGGAACCCAAGGTGGAAGTGATCACCAGCGCGATGTATGATGTTCAGAAAATTATGGTAGAGTACGCGGCTGGAGAACATGATATTTTTATCTTGCCTGAGGCTGATATGAAACAATACGGAAACAACGGCTCCAATATTCCGTTGGATGATACATTCGATCCGGAGAAGTATAAACGCGGTGTGTTTGATGGCGGAGTACTGGTTGAGAAGGGGGATGGAGATGGAGGTTCAGATATCAAGAAGGAATCACATCTCTATGGCATTCCGCTGGAGGACATGCAGATGTTCAAAGATGTAGATTATGCTGCCTCAAATCTGTTTGCCACTATTCCGGTGTCGGCCGCCAATGTCGAAGAATCGAAGAAAGTGCTGAAGGCGCTGACAGAGTAAATGCGATATAGAATGGCTACGGAAGGAGGGGAGCGGATTGCTGATTACGGTCACAGGCGGAATAGGAAGTGGTAAAACCCGATTTGCGCTTGATTATGCAGCCCGGATCAGCCGGGAGGGAATCTATTTATCCACTGGTGATCATGATCCCGTGATTCCCGAATTGCCATCCGCTCATTATCGTGCCATCCAGGCCGGGAACGGTCAACACCTGACGGAAATACTTCACCAGATTAACCGTGAATCCAATCTGTTTCTGGCAGATCAGCGAATCGTCATTGTAGATAGCCTGACGGCATGGATGTCAGCAGGGTTTAGAGCAAGTGATGACCTGGATCACCAACGTTCAGAGACACAGTTGTTGCTGGACGCTTTGCTGTCCTACCAGGGAAAGCTGCTTGTAATCACTAATGAAATGCATGGCTCGCTGTATCCGTCAGAGAAAGAACGAATATTTGCAGCAAGAATGGCGTCGGTTAATCGGGCGCTGCAGACACATTCGGAAAAGATGTACATGCTGGTATCTGGCCTGGCTATTGATCTCAAAGGTCAAGAAATGCGATATGAAGATTAACAGCAACGAGTTGTTTAATCAATGGGTGAATCAAAGAAGCCTCCGTAACCACACAAAGTGTGGTACTGAGGCTTTATTTGCAGATAAAACCTCTTTATTTCCGGTTATTACTTCGTCTAATCCACCAGATGATACATCCGACCACAATGATGGCCAGAATGACGTACACCACAAGGGAATAGACATCCATAAAGTGCAAAATGCTATCCCATGATGCGCCAAGAGCAGCACCAACGGTAACGAGAATAATGTTCCAGGCCAGTGTTCCAATGGTTGTAAAGAGAAGGAATAAGCCAAACTTCATGTTGGACATGCCAGCAGGAATTGAGATTAGGCTACGGACAAGGGGAACCATACGACAGAACAATACAGTCCACATTCCATATTTGTCAAACCATGCATCGACACGGTGGATATCTTCTTTTTTGATACGCAGAATATGTCCCCAACGTTCAACAATCTTCTCCAGCCGCTGGACATCGATCAGAAGTCCAATCCCGTATAATATGACAGCTCCTAACACAGAGCCGATGGTTGCGGCAATGATAACACCAGGAAGAGTTAGGCTGGTGTAGGTGGTCATAAATCCGCCAAAGGGTAAAATAATTTCGGAGGGGATGGGAGGAAACACATTTTCGAGAGCAATAATGAGTGCAATGCCTATGTAGCCGTATTGTTCCATGAAATCGGTTATCCAGTTTTGCATAATCGTCTCCTCTACTTTTGGTTTGCAGGGATTTGGCGTATACTCGGCAGAGCACACCAATTCATGTATACGTGTGAAGCATGTCACTAGTTTCTGAAAAAATAGCATTCCCGTAATCATTGCTCCTCAAGTATACTGATTAAGTTAAAGTTAGGAAGAGCATATTTGCATATTCAACCCGAATGTTCTGCCATGCGAATCAAATTATTAAATGGAGGGATTACGATGGGCATATATACACGAACAGGCGACGAGGGACAGACCTCGGTCATCGGTGGACGTGTCATCAAGGATGATGATCGAGTTGAAGCTTATGGTACCATTGATGAGCTGAATTGTTTTGTGGGCCAGGCGATCAGCCTGATTGATCATGCAGATGGGAAATTTGAAGATTTACACGAACATCTGTTGGAAGTACAACAGGAACTGTTCGATTGCGGGTCCGATCTCGCCTTTGTGAAACTTAGTGAAACCAAATATAAAGTGCGGGATGACATGGTTACTCGGCTTGAACAATGGATTGACCAATATGACGCAGAGAATCCGAAGGTGGAACGATTTATTTTGCCAGGGGGGGGTCAGCTCTCTTCTGCACTGCATGTCTGCCGTACGGTATGTCGCCGTGCAGAGCGCCGTGCTGTAACACTGGGCCAACATACGGATATTAATCCTTCTGTACGACGTTATTTAAACCGCCTGTCTGATTATTTCTTCGTGGTTGCACGGACTGCCAACGCCAGACAACAGGTGGCCGATATTGAATATGTGCGGAGCAAAAAAGTGTTCCGCCGCAAAGAATGAGCGCCTACTATTCTCCGATTATCTACACGGTTCCCGAACATGAAGATGGCTGGCTGCTGAAGACCGTGCTTCAGCGTAGGCTACAGGTGTCGCGCAAGCTTCTGTCGAAGATCAAACTCACAGAGCAGGGAATTATGCTGAATGGAGAACGTGTGTATATTAGCGTCAAAGTATCCGCGGGAGACGTGATTGAGATCCGGATGGAGCAAGAGGAATCAGATGATATTTTGCCTGAGCCAATTCCATTTTCAATCCTGTACGAAGACGAACACTTGCTCATCGTGAACAAGGATTCAGGCATTATCGTACATCCGACACATGGACATTACACAGGTACATTGGCTAATGGTGTAGTTCATTACTGGCAGTCCAAAGGGGAACGTTTTCGCTTCAGGCCGATTCATCGGCTGGATCAGGAAACCTCGGGGGTGCTGGCCATCGCCAAGAATCCGTATGTGCATCAGCATGTGTCTGAACAGATGATCGCTGGAACTGTGGACAAACAGTATATAGCCTTTGTGCACGGCTGCCCCGTTCCGCAACAGGGAGCGATTGATGGACCGATTGACCGTGATCCCGAAGAGCCGCATCGCCGAATTGTAACACCTGACGGTTATGCCGCAAGAACGTTATATACTACCTTGACCCGATGGGAAGAAGGTAGCGCAAGCGCGGTAAGTCTTAAGTTGGAAAGTGGCAGAACCCATCAAATACGGGTACATATGACATCGATTGATTGCCCCTTAATTGGAGATCGAATGTACAAAACACTCTCCACGAATGGTATCGACGAGCGGACAGGCGCTGTCCGTGAGGAGCGGGATCGTTGGATTGAACGTCAAGCACTGCATGCATGCGAGCTGTCGTTTGATCATCCCATTTTGCAAAAACGGATGACGTTCCATGCACCCTTCCCAGCAGATATGGCTGCTCTGGAGGCTCGTTTAGATGCTGAGGCATCGCCAAGGGAAACGTTGTAATGCTGTCAAGCACCCGTGATATGCGCTATGTGAAGTACTTCAGTGCAAGGTATGGCTGCATATCAACTGGGTGTAAGATAAGCCATGTGAGGGATGCGATGTATCCGAACAACATGCCGTATGCTAAGGTCTTTGAGCCCTCTAGCCCTCAGTCTTTAAGCTCTTAAACTCTTGGGTTCTTAAGCTCTTAAGCTCTTAAGTTCTTTAGTTCTTAAGGTCTTGATCCTAAAACAATATGGCAAATATAATTTTTGTCTCATTTGCAAAAGTCAGTAAAATTACGTGGCGATGGTATCGATTTGGAGCGACTTTTGGATTTGCGAAGCAAACCAAGGGAAGCGAGAAGTCGATACCGGAGCCACAAGGGAGGAACATAAACGATGAGTAATCTAAAAGTATATCAATATGCCAAATGTGGTACTTGCCGCAAAGCGGTGAAATGGCTTGAAGCTCAGGGTCATGAGCTGGAGTTAATCCCCATTTTTGATGAACCACCATCCGAAGCAGAATTAACGGAGTTGATTCAGAAGAGTGGACTTGAAGTGAAGAAGTTTTTCAATACAAGTGGCGAAGTATACAAAGAACAGCAATTGAAGGACAAGCTGCCTGGGTTATCCGCCGAAGAGCAGATTCGTTTGCTGGCTTCAAACGGTCGCCTAATCAAACGCCCAATTGTCACCGATGGCCATAAAGCTATCGTTGGATTCAAGGAAGACACGTATGAGCAGGAATGGAATAACGCGTAAAATATGGATTATTGGTCGAATCGGTCATTCGATGATTGTTATGATTGTCGAATGAACTAACGCTTACAGGGCTCTGAATGTTCAAAATTCAGGGCTTTTTTGGCTGGTCGATGGTTGGCGGAACTATGCTATAATGATAGAATTAGTTCGATATTTTATTTGCTATATAAGTTGAACTAATCATTTACACGTTAACGGAGAGGATAGAAAAAACCTGGAAAAGCGAAGCGTTCGCCTTTATCCCCGGATTTTCCCTTGAGAAAAGGGAATCGAAAAAATCTGGGGATAACAGCGATTGGAAGGTTATTCTGTCATCGTAGTGGCAAGTGTAAATATTCTTTAGTTCAATTTAATAGATACAAAGATAGGAGAGAATAAATTCAAGTGAATCAACGTAATGAACCTACTTTGTTGCTGGTAGACGGTATGGCGGTGTTGTTCCGTGCTTTTTATGCGACATCGGCAAGTGGTTATATCAGACGTACAAAGGCAGGAGTGCCAACCAACGCAGTATACGGATTTATCCGTTATTTCTGGGATGCAGTTCAGACCTTTGGGCCAAGTCATGTCGTATGTTGCTGGGATATGGGCGGTAAGACATTCCGTGGTGAAGAGTATGCGGCGTATAAAGGAAACCGATCGGAAGCTCCGGATGATTTGATTCCCCAGTTTGCTCTGATTCGTGAAGTGATGGATAGTTTGGGAATCCCGAATATTGGTGCTCAAGGGTTTGAAGCCGATGATTGCATCGGTACACTTGCCAAGTATTACACCGAACAGACAGACATGAACGTGATGGTTCTGACGGGCGACCATGACATGCTGCAACTGATCAATGACCGCACTAGCATCATTATTATGAAAAAAGGTCATGGCAATTATATGGTGTACACACCTGAATCGCTAATGACAGAGAAACAGCTGACACCTCGTCAAGTGATTGACATGAAGGGTCTGATGGGGGATGCCAGTGACAATTATCCCGGAGTCAGGGGCATTGGTGAGAAGACAGCTTTGAAGCTTGTGCAGGAATATGGCTCCATTGAAGGAATTCTCGACAATATGGACAAGCTTACCCCTTCGGTACGTAACAAGATTGAGAATGATCTCGACATGCTGCATCTGTCCCGTAAACTGGCAGAGATTCACTGTGCTGTTCCGGTAGCTTGTGCACTGGATGTATGTGAATTGCGTCTTGATCCGGATATGGTGATGGACAAGTTCGAACAACTTGAGATGAAGAGCCTTGGCTCTTGGATGGGAGTGGCAATAGGTGAGTAGCATGCAGACAAAACGGACAGGGGAAAAATGGTGGGCAGGGGCTATGACCCTTGTCCTGGCTTTGCCAGTATTACTTTCAGGAGCGGTGAGTGCTCCGCAGACAGTGGATGCCAAAGCAGCAATTAGTGCCAAAGTACAGAAAGTAAAAGCAGCAGGACGCAGTTTTACCGTGCAGACGGTTAGCATTCCGAAGGGAACACCAGTTACTGTAGGATTAGCGAAGAAGCAGGTAGGTGAGACCGCAACATTGCCTTCAATTGTAAAAGCTTATGGCGCACAGGCGGCCATAAACGGAGCATTTTTCGAAGCCTATAACGGAGCACCAGATCCATATGGCATGTTAATAGCAAATGGTAAGGTTATACATATTGGAAGATACGGAACTACGATTGGATTTAAGGAGGATGGCTCACCCATCATGGATTCGCTTCAAGTGAGTCTGACGGGTAAAGTTACGGACACGAAAGGAAAATCGCGCAGCTGGTACGCGACCTTTATTAATCGGACACCTTCCGCAAATGCGAGCATTACGATGCTCTACACGCCGGAACGTGGCTCCACGGTTGGGTTCAAAGGGGGGACGGCAGTTGTGATGGAGAAAGGCGTTGTTACCAAGAAAGTGCCTAATAACAACATTGCGATTCCCAAGAACGGCTCAGTTCTGGTCTTCACGGGCAATCAGAAATCTTCTTCAGACCGTTTCACAGTTGGATCAACCGTAGAAATGAACTACAGATACACCAATGCATCAGGTAAAGAAATTCCTTGGCAAGAGGTAGTAACCGCTGTGGGAGCAGGTCCACGTTTGGTGAAAGACGGCAAGGTTGCTGTGAATCCAACAAGCGAGGGTTTTAAGGATACCAAGATTCTGAATGCCTCCGGCGCAAGAAGTGGTATCGCCATTATGGCCGATGGTTCGGTTATGCTGGCTACCGTTTCGGGAGCGACGGTCAAGGAGTGGGCAGCAGTTATGCAGAAGCTAGGTGCCAAACAGGCAATGAATCTCGATGGTGGTGCATCATCAGGCATGTACGCTGGTGGTAAAATGCTTACTTCCCCGGGACGCTTGTTAAGCAATACACTCGTTTTTGGTGGGTCTGTACGCTAAAAAACAGCTATTATGGGAGGTAGGATCAGATGACACTCACACATAACCTGAAGCCAGATGAAAGCCAAACGGCTGTATTGTCCGTTAATGTCGGGCATCCTCAGCCACTGTTTGGCCAAAAGCGTGAAGTGATGAGCGGAATTGTGAAACATCCTGTATCCAGCCCGGTTTTCCTGTCATTCACTGGAATGACAGGGGATGCCCAGGCGGATCTGGAGCATCATGGTGGACCAGATAAGGCTGTTTGTGTATACGATTACAGTCGTTATCCGGCGCTCGAACAATTGATGGATCGCAAGCTGGACTGGGGAGCTTGCGGGGAAAATCTGACGGTTGAAGGCTGTGCCGAAGAAGACGTCCGGATTGGTGATGTGTACGAATTGGGCGAAGCCACTGTTCAGGTCAGCCAGCCGAGACAGCCTTGCTTCAAACTGGGTGTTCGGTATGATTACAAGGAACTGCCTGTTTATTTTCAGGAGAGCGGACATACCGGATTTTACTTTCGGGTGCTGCAAGAAGGCCAGGTAACCCCCTCGTCGATATTCAGACGAATGAGCACTGATCCTGCATCGATGACCATTCTTGAAGCCAATCGGATTATGCATCAGGGAAAGCAAGATGCTGAGGGTATGCGTGCTTTGCTCGCCATTCCTGCACTCTCAGAGAGCTGGAGGCAGACATTGGTGAAGCGTCTGTCCAAGCTGGAGAGCGAGCAGCAGGGTTAGAACTAACGTTGTCCAGACAACAGATATGAATGCCATTTTAAACTAACTTGGGAGTGTGACTAACATGACGATCTTAGGCGCAATTGAAGCTGGAGGCACCAAATTTGTATGTGGTATCGGTACGGAAACAGGAGAAGTTCTTGAACGGGTAAGCTTTCCAACGACGACACCGGAAGAGACGATGGCTCAAGTCATTTCTTTTTTTGAAGGCAAAGGTATTGAAGCTTTGGGTGTAGGTTCATTTGGTCCGATAGATCCGATCGAAGGAAGTCCGACATATGGTTACATCACAACAACACCTAAACCACATTGGGGTCAGTACAATCTGATTGGCAAGCTTAAGGAGCACTTTGATGTACCCATGACGTTCGATACCGATGTCAATGGTGCTGCACTCGGGGAAGCGACTTGGGGCGCCGCACAAGGGCTGGAGAGTTGTCTGTATATCACTGTGGGAACGGGCATCGGTGCAGGAGCTGTCGTAGGTGGCAAAATGGTTCATGGATTGTCACATCCAGAGATGGGACATATCATTGTGCGCAGACATCCCGAGGATACGTACGAAGGATTCTGTCCGTATCATGGAGACTGTCTGGAAGGGCTTGCGGCAGGGCCGGCCATCAACAAACGTTGGGAGCAGCCAGCTTACGAACTGCCAGCCGATCACAAGGCTTGGGAGATGGAAGCACATTATCTGGCGCATGCGCTGATGAATTATGTTCTGATTCTTTCTCCGCAGAAAATCGTCATGGGCGGCGGAGTGATGAAGCAGGAGCATCTGTTCCCGATGGTTCGCAGCAAACTGCAGGAGTTACTGGCTGGCTATGTTCAGCATCCGGCAATTCAGTCCGAGATTGATCAATATGTCGTATCACCAGGACTTGGAGATAATGCGGGACTGTGTGGTTCGCTCGCTCTCGCAAAATTGGCTTTGTACAACTAGCTCAACAAGTACTTGACGTATTTTTCCATTGTGGTAAAATATGAGCAACAGCATAGCACGGTTAATGGGGAAGCACCTCTCTTGCATGGATTTTGCAGGAGAGGTGTTTTTTTTGTGCTGCCTGAAGGTAGCATATACAACCTGTGCAGGCTGAAATGTCGAAGGAGGGAAAAGAAATGGAAGTCATTTTCATGAACAGATTGTCCAGAATATCAGGTCAGAATGAGGAACATGCCCAGTTGTGGATTGGTGAAGAGGAAGATGGGTGGCATCTGGGGTGGAGCAAGTATGAGGAGGGAGATCGGGAGGACAACATCTGGTATGAGGGCAGTTCGTGGGATGAACTGCTGCATATTTATCGTCACCAATTGGCTGTACAGATGAGCGAAGGGTACCGTCCGTTACTACAGGGTTTGTTTCACGAAAATGATGATCTGAAGTCACGTAGTTATGGTGGTCAGCGTCTTCATTGTTACAGTGAGTTATACAGCAATGAGGAGCTCTATACGGACCTTTGCGCATGGCGCAGGAAGAGAGCAGCCTCTGACCGGAAGGCACCTTACTTTATTGCGACGAACCGTCTGCTGCGCATGATTAGTACCTTTGTTCCACAAACGTTGGATGAACTGATGCAGCTGCCTGGAGTAGGAGAGAGCAAAGCATCCGAGTATGGTACGGAATGGATGGAACTTACAAACGGCGTGGAGCGTTCAACTGCATTTCCGCTGGACTGGGTATACACTGCTCTGAAGGAGGAAGAGTATGAAAGTTGGTTGTACAGACAAAGAGAGCAGAAGTACAAGCAAGAGCTCGATAGATTCACTACACGCAAGCAGGTACTTGAAGGCATGAAGGAGGGTTTTACGCTGGAGGAGATCGTGAACCGTTCCGGCTTGTCTCGGAGGGAGTTAATTGAGCTGTTGGAGACATTGGATCTCGAAGGTTATGATACGGATTGTCTTCTGGATGCCGAGCTGGCGATCATGCCTGAGCAGGAACAAGAGGCCGTGTGGAGCGCGTATGAGGAGTTGGGGGACACGTTCCTGAAGCCAGTATTACATAAGGTATACGGAGGGGAGAAGCCCGGTGGAGGCAGTCTGGAGCAGGTCTATGAAAGATTGCGTATGATTCGAATCCGATTTCGTCGGCACATAGAGACAGAGCAGAATGCAGGTTAGTATAAGAAGAGGGTAGAGAAAAATAGGCTGGTACGTAACGTATTGAGTATATGGTGTACTAAAAAAGACGAGGCGTTTTCTCCGAATGGAGTGCCTCGTCTTTCAAATTTCGTTTTTTCAAACCCAGTCTTTCTTGCGGAAAATAAAGAACATGCTCAGGCCCAAAGTAACCATCAGTCCGATGACCACAAAATAACTATACTTCCAGTGTAGCTCAGGCATGTTATCGAAGTTCATTCCATAAATACCGGTAATGACGGTCAAGGGCATGAACACCGTCGTGATGGCGGTAAACACGCGCATGATTTCATTCGCCCGGTTGGCAATACTCGATTGGTAAGCTTCTCGCAAGTTGCCCATCAGGTCGCGATATGTCTCAAAGGTTTCGGATATCTTCACAGCATTCTCATAAATGTCACTAAAGTATTTTTGCAGCTGATCATCGATGAGGCGCAGGTCTTTTTTGTTCAGTGTGTTAATGACCTCTTTCTGAGGCCCCAGCACTTTCTTGAGCCACAGAATCTCGCTGCGCAGCCCGATAATCTCATTCAAATGAGACTTTTTGGTGTGCATCAGAATGTCTTCCTCAAGCTTCTCAATGCGTGCTTCAATCCGGTCACCTACGGTGAAATAATTATCAACAATCAAGTCAACTAAAAGGTACAGTAGCCGATCTGGGGTACTGATTTCCTGTTCCCATAGTATCGGTTTCAATGTCCGCAATTCGCTGACTTTCTGTTTCGTAACACTGATAATAAAATGTCTGCCAAGGAACAGGTTGACGGCACGCAAAAAAATCTCTTCATCATCGAAACGAATGCTATTAATGACAATAAAATAATGGTTCTCATAAATTTCAATCTTCGGACGTTGTTCTTCGTCACTCAAGCAGTCTTCCACGGCCAGATCATGCATTAAGAACAGCGGTTGAAGTACCGCCAAATCGTCTACGTCCGCATCAATCCAGTAAAATCCCTCTGCTGGTGGAGTCAGCGCCTGCTGAATGTCGTCCACCGGGATAAATACGCCGTTGTTTACCAACCGGATTTTCATTGTTTATCTACTCCTTCTGCACCCGCCAAGCTGGCGGATTTTTATCAATTTGGGCGCAAAAAAGAAGAGATCAGCCGGTCGGCAGCGGAGCCTGGAGATCAGGACTGCGTTCGCTCTATATACAAACGGAAGTAACGTCCCGCTGCCGGCATGCTGATATCAATTCTCTATGCAGTTTGTAGGAACTCGGCTGCCAGTCAGGCCTCGGGTCGCCATCCATTGAATATGTCACCTCTCACATAAGGGTTTATAACACTTGTTTAGTATACCTTTGGTACAGGGTGCTTTCAAGCGCAAAAATGTGTCGATTTCGCGCTCTGAGGCAGTGTATGAGAACGGATGATGAACGGTTCCGATCCAGAGAACAGACATGAACTGTAACTTGACGTGAGGGCATTAATGTAATAAAGTAGACGGTGAACCATTCTTAATTACAATTAAATACAGCGAAATCTTATCAAGAGTAGGTGGAGGGACTGGCCCGATGAAACCCGGCAACCGGCGGTATATCCGTACGGTGCTAATTCTTGCAGCGACCAAGTGTCCATGTGGCACTGTTGTAACTGAGAGATGAGAGAGGCGCATATCTATTTACATATGACCTTTCTCGGAATCCGAGGAAGGTCATTGTTATATGCCCCGACTTCTCAGCAGTGATTTTCGCTAAGGAACTTGAGCTTCGTATGGCCTGGATTTATGGTCCATTGACCTTAGACAAGCTCATGGCAGCCTACGCTGCATCTATCTATGCACAAGGAGGAGTTAGACACACCATGCCGATCAAAATACCTGACACATTACCTGCGAAAGAAGTGCTTGCAGGAGAGAACATTTTTGTAATGGACGAAACTTCTGCTTACCAGCAGGATATCCGTCCGCTCCGTATCGCTATATTAAACCTGATGCCTACAAAGGAAACGACCGAAACGCAATTGCTTCGTCTGGTCGGAAACACACCCATTCAGGTGGATATCGTACTGGTGCATCCCAAATCCCATACATCCAAGAATACATCACAGGAATATCTGGACCTGTTCTACAAAACCTTTGATGAGATTGAACACCGTCGTTTTGACGGCATGATTATTACTGGTGCCCCTGTGGAGCAGATGGACTTCGAAGACGTCAACTATTGGAATGAAATCCAGGAAATCTTCGAATGGACCAAAACCAATGTGACATCGACTATGCATATATGTTGGGCCTCCCAAGCGGGTTTATATCACCATTTCGGTGTTCCCAAGGTTGCGCTGGATGAAAAGTGCTTTGGCGTATTCCCACATACGATTAACAAACCCCATGTGCAATTGCTGCGAGGGTTCGATGAAGTATTCAACGTTCCACACTCCCGTCATACGGAAGTGCGACGTGAAGATATTGAAAAGAATGAACATCTTGAGATATTAGCTGAATCTGAGGAAGCTGGTATTTTCCTGGTGGCTACCAAAGACGGTAAACAGATTTTTGCTACAGGACATGCCGAGTATGATCCGTTGTCCCTGAAATGGGAATATGACCGGGATGCGGCCAAAGGAATGGATATAGCGCCGCCTAAACATTACTTCCCGAATGATGACCCTTCCCGTGTTCCACCAGCCACATGGCGGGCACATGCAAACTTATTATTCTCTAATTGGCTCAATTACTATGTGTATCAGGAAACACCTTACGATATTGGCCCGCAAATTTAATCGAGATTACAGGAGGATGCAGCAATGGAAGACAACAACAAGTTGAAAATCGAAAGCCGCTTAGCTCAAATTGGGTCCATTAATGAACCGGTAACAGGCGCCATTAACTTTCCGATCTATCAATCCACTGCGTTTCGCCACCCGAAGCTTGGACAAAGCACGGGCTTTGATTATATTCGCACCACCAACCCAACCCGTAAGGTGTTGGAAGAGGCGGCAGCAGCACTGGAAGCCGGTGATGCTGGTTTTGCCTGTAGCTCCGGCATGGCGGCTTTGCAAACTATTTTTGCCTTGTTTGGACAGGGCGATCATCTGATTGTATCGTTGGATCTGTACGGAGGAACGTATCGCTTGCTTGAACGCATACTGTCCCGATTTGGCGTGACGGCAAGTTACGTGGATACCAATGACCTTGCGGCTCTGGAAAGTCACCGCCAGCCCAATACCAAAGCGGTATTCATTGAGACGCCAACCAACCCACTAATGATGATTACAGATGTGGAAGCAGTCAGCTCCTGGGCAAAGAGTCATAACCTGCTGACCATTGTTGACAACACGTTGCTAACACCATTTTTCCAGCGTCCGATTGAACTTGGAGCCGATATCATCATTCATAGTGCCACGAAATACCTTGGTGGACATAACGATGTGCTGGCCGGATTGATTATAACCAAAGGTGAAGAATTGTCGGCCGAAATGGCCTTTCTGCATAATTCCATTGGTGCAGTGTTGTCTCCAAGCGACTCTTACCAGTTGATGAAAGGCATGAAAACACTCGCACTTCGTATGGAACGGCATGAGTATAATGCCTTGAGGATTGCCAAGTATCTGCTGGAGCATCCAGCGGTTGGAGAGGTATATCATCCGGGGCTGTCGGATCATCCGGGATATGCAGTGCAGAATAAACAGTCGAGCGGAAATACAGGCATTTTTTCCTTCAAAGTGAAGGATGCCCGTTATGTGGAGCCATTGCTCCGTCACATCAAATTGATTGCTTTTGCCGAAAGTCTTGGTGGAGTAGAGTCGTTGATGACCTATCCTGCGGTGCAGACACATGCTGATATTCCAATTGAGATTCGTGATGCGGTCGGTGTGGATGACCGTCTGTTACGTTTCTCAGTAGGGATTGAGCATGCAGAGGATCTGATCGCGGATCTGGGAAATGCACTGACCGCTGCACAGCAGGAGATTGAAGGAGGTACCCATCATGAGTGAGCAAAATAACAATTCCAATAATCATGAACGGAATGCCCATTCCGATCTGAAATTCGATACCAAGCTGCTGCATTTTGGTGATGAGATCGACAAAACTACCGGTGCTTCCAGTGTACCGATCTACCAAGCTTCAACGTTCCATCATTTTGATATCTTCAATCCTCCTCAACATGATTACAGCCGTTCAGGTAATCCGACACGTCAGGCTTTGGAAGATTACATCACACTTCTGGAGGGTGGAGCACGAGGCTTCGCCTATTCATCGGGGATGGCTGCAATCTCCAGCGTCTTCATGATGTTCTCCGCAGGGGATCACGTGATTGTAACGGAAGATGTATATGGAGGTACGTACCGTTTGCTTACTTCGATACTGAGCCGTATGCAGATTGAGACAACCTTTGTAGATATGACTAATATAGATGAAGTAAAAGCGGCGCTCAAGCCAAACACCAAGGCCGTTTATATGGAAACACCGTCTAACCCGACACTGCGGATTACGGATATCGCTGCCGTGACTTCCTGGTCCAAGGAGCATGAGCTTATCACGATCTTGGATAACACCTTTATGACACCTTACTATCAGCGTCCAATTGAGCTTGGTGTGGATATCGTTGTACATAGTGCTACCAAGTTTCTCGGGGGTCACAGTGATGTGTTGGCAGGGCTCGCAGTTGCTCGTACGGATTCCCTGGGAATACAGCTGAAACAGCTGCAAAATGGACTTGGAACCGTACTCGGTGCTCAGGAATCCTGGCTTCTAATGCGCGGGATGAAAACCTTGGGAGCTCGCATGGCGCATAGCGAACAGAGCACAGCCAAGCTGGCGGCCTGGCTTAGTGGACGCAGCGATATCACAGCTGTATTTTACCCTGGGCTGCTTGATCATCCCGGCCGTGAAGCTCACGAGCGTCAGTCGAGTGGTTACGGTGCTGTCGTATCGTTTGATGTCGGTTCGGGTGATCGGGCCAAAGCGGTGCTTAACCGTGTGAAATTGCCAATTGTGGCAGTAAGTTTGGGAGCTGTTGAGAGCATTCTTTCTTACCCTGCGATGATGTCCCATGCGGCAATGCCGGCTGAGGTGCGAGCTGATCGTGGAATAACAGATGGGCTCCTGCGTTTCTCGGTCGGTCTGGAGGACATTGATGATCTGATTGCCGATCTGGATCAGGCACTTCAGGGATCATAAGCTTAACGGATTGAATTCGATTCCATATGTAAAAATTTTTACTTAAATTTAAAGCACCTGTTCATAAGGTGCTTTTTTTCACATGTAACCTGTGTTACGATATGTAAAGTACAGAAATGCGATGTTGCCACCAAAACTTTCATTATATCAGCATTTTGCTCCTATATGAACAAGTTGGGACGGATCGTGATATTATTTTCTCTTCATGAGGGAGGCTTTTTTACGATGAGTACGGTAGACCGTATCTTAGATAAAGCCCTTCGGGGCGAACGTTTGGACTTGGAAGACACGATTCAGCTATTTGAATCCAATGAAGTAGACAAAATCGGGGCAGCTGCCAATGTAATTGTAAAACGTATGCATCCCGAACCATACAGAACATTTGTGATTGGGCGTAACGTCAACTACACGAACGTGTGTGATGTGTACTGCCGTTTTTGTGCTTTCTACCGCAGACCTGGATCTGATGAAGGGTATGTACTTCCCGATGAACTCATTTTCCAGAAGATTCAGGAAACGGAAGATGTAAATGGTACTGAAATTCTGATGCAAGGCGGAACGAATCCGAATTTGCCTTTCAGTTATTACACGGATCTGCTGAAAGCAATCAAGGAGCGTTTCCCGAATATTACGATGCACTCCTTCTCTCCGGCTGAAATTATGAAAATGGTCGAAGTGTCCGATGGCCTTACATTGGAAGAGGTTGTACGTGCTATTCACGAAGCTGGACTGGACTCCTTGCCGGGTGGCGGCGCTGAAATTCTGGATGACCGTACACGTCGCAAAATCAGTCGTTTGAAAGGTTCGTGGCGTGACTGGATGGACGTCATGCAGACGGCTCACCGAATCGGTATGAACACAACGGCAACGATGGTTATCGGTCTTGGCGAAACGATGGAAGAGCGTGCACTGCATCTGCTTCGTGTCCGTGAAGCTCAAGACGAGTGCATTGCTAATAAGTATGATTCCGAAGGATTCCTAGCGTTTATTCCTTGGACGTTCCAACCTGATAATACAAACTTGAAGCTGGATCGTCAGACTCCGGAAGAGTATCTGAAGACCGTAGCGATCAGCCGACTGGTACTTGATAACATCAAAAATATTCAATCCTCATGGGTAACCATGGGTCCTGAAGTGGGTAAAAAATCGCTTGAATTTGGCTGTAATGACTTCGGTAGCACGATGATTGAAGAGAACGTAGTATCTGCTGCGGGTGCAACCTATAAAGTCAACATCGAATCGATTCTGCGGTTAATTCGGGAGTCGGGTTATATTCCGGCACAGCGTAACACCAGATATGACATCCTGCGGATGTTCGATGAAGAAAACGCCGTTCATGAAGATTTTGTGATGCAGAACTAAGAACGAATTTTGATTAGAACATGCTCCAATTTGCTTTATTCATCAACAGGCTTAATAAGTTTAGGGTATGAAGTCCGCTGGTTACTCCTTCTGAGGAGAATTGGCGGGCTTTTTCATTTGGCTTTACACATAACGACCATTCCACATCATTAGATCATCAAACAGTACATATTACGCATGTGGCGATATTTTATATTGAAATTGAACTGTTACAATGAAAGGACACTGGAGTAAACAGACATGCTGGGAAGGGGTAAGCTGATGAAAAAAAGAATACTTGGAAAGACCGGACTTGAAGTACCTGTATTGAGTTTTGGGGCCTCCTCACTGGGTTCCGTATTTCGAGATATAGATCGAGGTGAGGGGATTCGCACAGTACACGCCGCTGTAGATGCAGGGATGAACTATATAGACGTCTCACCTTATTATGGATTGACGAAGGCAGAGACGGTACTTGGTGAGGCCATTCGCAGTTTGCCGCGCAGTTCATTTATCTTATCAACCAAAGCAGGTCGTTATGGGGAGAATGAGTTTGATTTTTCATGTAAGCGCATTCAGGAAAGTGTACAAGAGAGTCTGGACAGACTGCATACCGATTATATCGACATCCTGTTCCTGCATGATATTGAATTTGTACCGGCAGAGATTATCATTGAAGAAGCATTTCCAACTTTGCTCCGACTCAAAGAGCAGGGTGTGATTGGCCATGCAGGCATTTGTGGACTGCCTTTGCCATTGTTCGAGAAGGTGCTGCCACAGATCGATGCCGATGCCATCATCTCCTATTGCCATTATGCGCTGAATGATACTTCACTGATGTCTTTGCTGCCGCTATTGGAAAAGAAAGACATCGGCCTCGTGAATGCTTCGCCTCTTTCTATGGGATTGTTAAGTACAAGAGGAACTCCCGCCTGGCATCCAGCAGAAGATAGAGTGAAGCAGGTTTGCCTGGAAGCTGCACAGTTCTGTGCAGAGCAAGGCAGTGATATTGCAAAACTCGCTGTGCAGTTCGCTACAGCGAATGAACGAATCCCGACGACCCTGGTGAGCAGTGCCAGCCCGCACAATATCATCAATAATGCTGCGTGGATTGAAGAAGTATTGGATCAGGAGCTGTTGGCAGAGGTCATGCGTATCCTGGCTCCAGTACATAATGAGAGCTGGCCTAGTGGGCGACCTGAATATCACATCGAACATCGTGTAAAGCCACATGAATCATCCAAGGGGGAACGGGAATGAAAGCTGTGATATGTGAAGAGATCGATCGTTTGATGTTGCGGGACATCGCTGAACCGGAAAGAGCCGAGAATGAGGCACTTGTCTGCATCCGCCGGATTGGAATCTGTGGAACCGACTTGCATGCCTATAAAGGCAACCAGCCTTTTTTCACCTATCCCCGCATCTTGGGACATGAGCTGGTCGGAATTATTGAAGAGATCGGCTCGAACGAAGCCGGGTTACAGCCTGGTGATCAGGTGAGTGTTATTCCGTATTTACATTGTGGTCATTGCATTGCATGTCGTTCAGGTAAAACGAATTGCTGTGCATCTATGCAGGTTATGGGTGTTCATGTGGATGGAGGCATGCGGGAGAAAATCGCTGTACCTGTCTCCCATCTGCTCAAAGCAGAAGGGCTTACACTTGATGAGTCTGCGATGGTAGAACCACTGAGCATTGGTGCTCATGCTGTTCGAAGGGCAGCCCTGAAGCCAGGAGAACAGGTTGTCGTGATTGGAGCTGGACCCATTGGTCTGGGGGTAATGGCCTTTGCCAAACAGGCAGGTGCACGCGTCATTGCGGTGGATCGGAATCTGGACAGACTGGAGCTTAGTCGAACGTGGGCTGGAGCGGATGTACTGGTTCAAGCTAATGAACAAGCCGTGCAGCAAGTGGCTGAGATCACGAAGGGAGATTATGCCACGGCTGTCTTTGATGCGACAGGTAATGTGAATTCGATGAATGAAGCCATTCAGTATGTTGCACATGGGGGTCAGTTAATTTTTGTAGGATTGGTCAAAGCCGATATTACATTTCATGATCCGGAGTTTCACAAGCGTGAGATGAGCATGCTTGGAAGCCGAAATGCAACGAGGGAAGATTTCGAACAGGTCATGTCGAGCCTGCGAGAGAAGAAGTTGAGCATGGATGGTTACATTACACATCGGACGGAATTCGATCAACTGCCTGCCTCGATGGACCAGTGGTTGCAACCAGAATCACAAGTAGTCAAAGCGATAGTGGAGTTATAAAAAAGGAGATAACCAAAAACTCTCTCTAAACCTGTATGGACAATGGAATCCATATCCACAGGTGTAAGAGAGAGTTTCTTGTTTTCCTCACAGATTTATTCTTATTTTTCTGGATTAGTCATGATACCCGCATGCGGATCAATGTGACGCACAATGGATTTGAGCCAGACCATTTCTAGGAAATGCACTTCATAATACAGTGCACCCGGAATGTTGTGGAGCCACACCTCGGCCAGAGCGATTTCTCCTGAATCGGAAGAAAAATCCAACGTTCTAGGTTCACGGCGTAGCCGTTTGCGGACAGCTTTCTCAACTTGTGAGCTTTGTGTAGTCAAAATGCATATTTTACGTTTGGTTGAAAATCCGCGAAACGCAATATATACCATTTCATAAGCAATGAGATACGCAATGACAGAATACATGGCTTGATCCCAGCCAAATATAACTCCAGCGGCAGTGAGAATCAGTAAATTGAACAGCATGATTATTTTTTCGATAAGCATCCGTTTCCCGCTAAATACTCGTTCAGGTGGACGGGAGGACGGATCACCGATTTCCAGCGTATCCAGTGTCCCGCCATACCGCACGACAAGCCCAATTCCAAGACCTAGGCATAATCCGCCAAACATAGCGGCAGCCAGCGGGTGCTCTACAAGTGGCGGCATGGGATGAAGCACAATGGCACCGATCGAAAAGACAACCAAACCCAGAACAGTGATCAATACGAATCTCTTCTGTACAAGTCTATAAGATAAAAATATAAACGGAACATTGAATAAAAACAGGAACAAACCAATTCTCATCTCAGTCCAATGGGCGAACAAAGAGGAGATGCCCGTAATACCTCCAATAATGATCTTATTGGGATGTAAAAATAATTCAAGTCCCACGGAGGCCAGAATTCCGCCCACAATCACCAGCAATAAATTCAACAAGCGGCGGGGAGATGATATGCTGGTCTTGGCGGTTTGTGGCACCGGATTAGCAGATATCAGAGGTGCTTTCATAGGTCATCCTCCTTTGTGCGATTCCGAGCCAATTTCCCTGGATTCATCACAGAAAGATCGGCGAAGAGCCGCGGATTGCGATCATATGCCTGTGATACAAAGACATACGTATTATCTATCCTTCTTTCTGTAATACCTTCGGTTCTTCTTTCTTTTTCCGATGATCTTTGAACTTGAATATTTTATCTAAGAGACGGAATACATGTTTGGACTCTTTGGTTAATAAAGGACCCAGAATGGCCAGAATCAGGACATACAACGCAGCAAACGGTTGAATCAGTGGCAACAGTCCTCCGGCTTTACCCATGTTGGCCAAGATGATGGAGAATTCACCCCGTGACACAATGGTTAATCCAATATTAGCCGACGCTTTAGGAGATAGTCCTGCACTGCGTCCAGCGAGCATGCCTGCCAGGAAGTTACCGAACAATGTAATAACAACTGCAATCAGAGCCAGCCATACGGCTTCGCCACCAAGAGATAACGGATCAATGGACAATCCAAAGCTGAAGAAGAAGATGGCTCCGAAGAAATCACGGAACGGCAGAATCAAATGCTCAATCCGTTTTGCATGTTCTGTTTCCGCGAGTACAAGTCCAACCAGCAATGCACCAATCGCTTCAGCGACATGAATCGTTTCCGAGAAACCGGCTACGAGGAACAAGGCACCGAAAACGACAAGTGAGAATAATTCATTGGATCGAATTCTAAGCACTTTGTTGAGCAACGGTGTAGCTTTACGTCCTAGTATGATAACAATGAGCATGAATCCAAGGGCAATTAGTGCGGATACTATTACGCCTCCAATGGAGGATGAATCACTGAGCACAAGTCCCGACAGGATCGAGATATATACAGCGAGAAACACATCTTCAAACATAATAATACCTAGAATCATTTCTGTCTCCGGATTGGCCGTTCGTTTAAGATCAACCAATACCTTGGCGACAATCGCACTGGACGAGATCGTTGTGATTCCGGCAATAATAAGGGCTTCTGCCACGGGGAAACCGGAAACAAAACCAAAGATCAATCCAAGTGTAAAGTTAATACCGATATAGATGGAACCGCCAACAGCGATCGAGCGGCCCGACTTGATTAAACGACCAACCGAGAATTCCAGTCCAAGGTAAAAGAGCAAGAACAAAATACCGATTCTGCCCATGAATTCAATAAAGGGCTGACTTTCAATGAAGCGGAAGTCCAGATGCCATATTTTCATGGCATGTGGTCCAACGGCCATCCCGATCAAGATATAAAATGGAACGACCGAAAATCTTAGTTTTGCTGATAAAAGGCCGGCTGCTGCAATAAGCACAAGTGCCAGACCTACTTCAAATATCAAATGATCCATCGACTCACCCCTTTCCAGTCAGGAGGAGGGATTTAAATAGCTTCTGCTGATTGCGTTCCCCAACGGCTACTACCGTCGATTCTGCACTAATCACTACCTCCGGACCGGGGCTGATATGTTTTTTGTGATTCTTCTCTACAACGGCAATAACCGTTGCCCCAGAGTTCTGACGTACATCCAATTCACCGATGGATTTGCCTATACTTCCGTAGGAAGGTTCAATTTTGTACCATTCGATAATCAGGTTGTCAAACGTAACTTCAATATTATCAAGCTGCTTCGGTCTATATGTTAATCCGCCAACAATCGCAGCAATCTGTCTTGCTTCATAATCATCGAGTGTAATCATGGAAATGCTTTGGTCTGGATCATCGTACTCAAAATGGTACATTTCCCGGCGGCCGTCATCGTGAATAATAATGATAATTTTATCTCCGCTGCTCGTTTCAATCTGAAATTTCTTGCCGATTCCCGGCAAATCTGTTTCGCGTACATCCATGGATAGTTGCCTCCTTAAATTGAGGGCTGGCCACAGAAGACAGGCTTATTTCCCGAAAATAGAATGATCTGTTACGTATAATGCGTGTTCAAAAAGACCGGTTTTCAGTACCGAGAAGATGGGATGAAGCTAGAAATGGAGTAGCGGAGCGTAGGGAAAACTACGTGAGCAACGGACATTTCGGCTGAATTCCAACTTCGATGCTGATGATGCCACCAGGCATCCTTCGTAATCAAAAGCGGACTTTTTGAACAACCTCTTAATAGAAACATTAAATGATGCGGGTAAACATAGCCAGGGACTCCTGACACACAGCCATATTACTTGGGTTTTGGAATGTTTGAAAAAAAGTACAACAAAATATGCATTACAAGTATAAATTGTCAATATCTAACGTTTGCTAAAAGGGTTATAAGTTATGCATAAGCACACCGTCTTATAGATAGAGGTGTCTCTATGCAAGGCAACCTGAAAATACGGTGAAACGATTAGTTAAAAGCGCTCACGTATTTTGGTGCAATAGGGGTGGGTGACACATACATACTGGTGAATTTAATAGGTAGCAGAAATAATCTGCGCTTGAACAGACAGATCAACGGTTTGAAGGGCAGACGCGGTGTAGGAATTCGCAGTAGCAACAACAGTGCAACTACAAGAAATACAGGCTTGTTATGCGTAACCGCAATCAGCTTGGACATCACTTGTGGGTTTTTGCGAATGGCGGGTTTCTGCTGAGACTCCAATGTGTGGATCAGTACTTCCTTGTTGGAAGTAGCCTCAACGGTCACCTCAACAGCGAATTCCGACTGCATCGGAATAGGGAAGGACAACGCTTGGAATACGCACAAAATGACAATGAAGGCGTAACGCATTATTCTAGGTTGTTGTCTCATTTTGGCTTCCCCCCTTTTCCGTGAAACATACTGTTATTAAAATAATAACACAATTTTGGCTCAACTCCAAACCAATTGATAATATACTGAGAAATCATGACACGCTTTCCATCAATCCGCTTCGTATATCCCTATCGGCCTTGCCATATACTTTGAAGAGGATGGAAAGGAGTGATTCTAATGGAACTGTTCGCCGTATGGACCGATGTCTCGGGTCAGGAGGAAGCGGATCATTTTTATCGTTGTGTCAAGGAAAAAACCAAAGGTTTACATATAAGCAAAAGAGGATTTCGGCTCACCTTCAAGCATAATGATGGAAGAGCAGCCTGGGTGTGCAGGGGGAATGAGAATCACGCTGACTTTCAGCAATGGCTGCCTCAAATCAGTGATTTGTTAGCCCGTGGATTAGCCGATTTTATTATGGATACACGTGAGCGAAGCATGGTGGAAGATATGATCGCAAAAGCCTGCTCTGTTATGGATGAACATGAGGTAGAAAAGGTAAATCGGATCTGCATGCCCCTATTATTGAATGGGGATCTGGATCAGCCGGGTCTGCGGGAGCGTCGCCGCGCTACTCTGGCAAACGGATTGAAACAGGATTTGGAAGACGTTCATTTTTTCCACCTGGAGGGCATTCTTAATTTCCGGATCCGGCAATACAAGCAGGAGCTTCAAGAACTGATGGAATATGCGCTTGATGAGTTTTGGATGGATCGTCAATATGAGGAGTTTATGGGACTGCTTAAATATTTTGTCTTCTTTCAGGAAGCCAAAGTCCCGCTTATACATTTGGTTCACAAAGGTTTGCATGAGTTTCAGGTGTTCGATGCTGCCCTTAATTTATTACCTGTACAAAAAGATGAACAGGTCGTCGTCGAGATGCCCGGACTAGAATTGGAAATGGACATCGAAGATATGATCGTGAGCACGCTTATATCCATCTCACCTGAAAAAGTGATGCTGCATACACGTACACCGGATCTGCCAGTCATTTCTACCATCCGTCAAATCTTTGAAGACAAGGTGCAATTATGTCATCATTGCCCGGAGTGTGATGTGCTGCGGTCAGGATTATTGACAAGTCTTGACGCAAGCGATCTCGGCAATTATAATAACTGTTGATTGATGAATTTTTCATTCATCTAATTGTTATGAATGATGACAATAAGCAAAAGCGTTGACAAAGACAAGAGCCACACGCACGGTCGGTGCAGAGAGAGGAAACCAGGCTGAAATTTCCTCCGGATGCCACGTTTGGTTTACCCCTTTGTAGCTGCATTTTTGAAAACGGATATGAATGTTACCTGTTCCTATACTGGTGATAATCCGTGAGTAAGGATATGCCGGGTCATGCCCGTTACCGTCATGCCAATGAGGGCTGTACTTCCGATAGGGATGAAGCAGCTGAATTAGGGTGGAACCACGAGTATATAACACTCGTCCCTTTGCCGGGGCGGGTGTTTTTTGCGTTCTTTTGCCGTGTGGCAGGAACAGCAATAGATGATCAGTCCATCCAATAAATGGATTCAGGATACATTAACAGGAGGAATGAGACAAATGGCAGTTAACATTAAATTACCGGATGGTTCGGTTCGTGAGTATGCCGACCGAAGCAGCATTGAAGATGTGGCCGCTTCGATCAGCAGCGGACTTCGCAAAAATGCCGTAGCTGGCAAGCTGGATGGAATCGTAGTGGACTTGTCCACCACGCTGCATGAGGGAGCATTGGTGGAGATCGTAACATTGGATTCACCGGAAGGACTGGAAGTAATGCGTCACAGTACAGCTCACTTGATGGCTCAAGCTGTGAAGCGTCTATATGGAAACAAAGAGGTACACCTTGGCGTTGGCCCTGTCATCGAAGATGGTTTCTACTATGATATGGATCTGGAACAACCGCTCAATCCCGAAGATCTGCAAAAGATCGAGAAGGAAATGGAACGTATTGTTAATGAGAACCTGCCGATCGTACGCAAAGAGGTCAGCCGTGCTGATGCGATCAAAACGTTCGAAGAAGTGGGCGATCCCTACAAGCTTGAGTTAATTCGTGACTTACCGGAAGACAGTGTGATCACCATTTATGAGCAAGGCGAATTTTTCGACTTGTGCCGTGGACCACACGTACCATCCACCAGCAAAATCAAAGTTTTCAAACTGATGAATGTCGCTGGTGCATACTGGCGTGGAGATAGCAAAAACAAAATGCTGCAACGGATCTACGGTACGGCTTTTGTGAAAAAAGCGCAGTTGGATGAGCATTTGCATTTCCTAGAGGAAGCGCGTAAACGGGATCACCGTAAATTGGGTAAAGAATTGGAAATGTTCACGTTCTCCCAACTGGTTGGACAAGGTCTGCCGATCTGGTTGCCTAATGGTGCCAAGCTGCGCCGGACATTGGAGCGTTATATTGTGGATTTGGAAGAAAGCCTTGGATACCAGCACGTATATACTCCAGTTCTGGGCAATGTGGAGTTGTACAAGACTTCTGGACACTGGGAGCACTATCAGGAGGATATGTTCCCGAAAATGGTCATGGATAACGAGGAGCTCGTTCTCCGTCCGATGAACTGTCCTCACCATATGATGGTGTACAAGTCCAGCATGCATAGCTACCGTGACCTGCCGATCCGGATTGCCGAGCTTGGCATGATGCACCGTTATGAAATGTCGGGCGCGTTAACAGGTCTGCATCGTGTACGTGCGATGACGCTGAACGACTCTCACATTTTCGCACGCCCGGATCAGATCAAGGAAGAATTTGCGCGGGTTATTGAATTAATCCAAACGGTATACAAAGACTTTGGTATCCATGAATACCGGTTCCGTCTGTCGTATCGTGACCCTCAGGATACGGAGAAATATTTCCAAAATGACGAGATGTGGGAAATGTCCCAACGCATGTTGCGTGAAGTTGTGGAAGAGCTGGATCTGCCATTCTATGAAGCGGAAGGCGAAGCAGCATTCTACGGTCCAAAACTGGATGTGCAGATCAAAACAGCTCTTGGCAAAGAAGAGACATTGTCGACTGTTCAATTGGATTTCCTTTTGCCAGAGCGCTTTGAACTGGAATATGTGGGAGATGACGGGCAGAAGCATCGTCCGGTCGTTATCCACCGCGGTGTCATCAGCACGATGGAACGTTTCACAGCATTCTTGCTGGAGAACTTTGCAGGAGCACTGCCACTGTGGCTCTCTCCTGTACAGGCGAAGGTCATTCCGGTATCCGGGAACTTCGACGATTATGCACGTGAAGTGGAAGCGAAACTGAAACGCGCAGGCATCTCTGCCGAAGCTGATCTGCGAAACGAGAAGCTGGGATACAAAATCCGTGAAGCTCAGCTTGAGAAAATGCCTTATATGTTTGTGGTCGGTGAAAACGAGCGCAATGCACAGGCCGTATCTGTTCGGAAACGTGGAGAAGGCGATCTCGGCATGAAGCCGCTTGACGAAATTGTTGCTCAACTGAAAGAAGAAATTACAACACGACTGGTATAATCCAGAATTGTTAGCTGCTCATGCTTTATAAATAAAACCGTCTTAACTTGCATGGATTGACCCGTGCTGGTTTAGACGGTTTTTTTATTGTTTTTACGCTGGGTTAACGGACAGCCTGCTTGCTTCCCTATGTTCAAAGTATAGAATTTTTTCATTTTGGAAAACCTTTGCAGTAAGGGGGAGGTTCTATAATGAAAAAGCTATTCTCAATTCAAAAGACAAACATAAGGTTTATGATTTTTTGTTGCGTGATATGTATCGGTATTATGGTGAGCTGGAATCAGGCGGAGGCTTACACATTTGAAGAGGAAAATGAAGTGCTGTACGTCGAGAAGCGTAGCAACCAAGCTTTAACTCCGATTGAGGGGGAGCTTCGGGGAAATGTAGGCCATGTATTCAGTGATGAGGCTCAACTAACAACAATGGTGTATATGGCTTTACTGTGGTCTCCACAGCCCATGATTGTTCCAAGACCTGAGATACCTGTTAAGCGGGTAATGGATCCTGCGAAACCAGTGCTCGCTCCACGTACAGAACAGGTACTGGTTACGCAGAAGGTGACTGCTACCGGATACACGGCAGGTATTGAATCAACCGGAAAAGGACCAAAACATCCTCAATACGGAATTACCTATTCGGGTGTAAAAGTACGGCGTGATAAAGAGACGGTCTCAACGATTGCAGCTGATCCGAAGCTGTTTCCGATGGGCTCCATTTTATATATTCCCGGATACGGTTATGGCATCGTTGCAGATACGGGCTCTGCGATTAAGGGCAATAAGATTGATCTGTATTTCCCTACAACGAAGCAAGTGTATAAGGAATGGGGCAAAAAGGACGTTGAGGTACAAGTAATTAAGCAGGGCGGAGGGAAATGCACTGAAAAGATGCTGGAAGAGTTATCAGAGGCCATCAATGTGTACAAATCCGTTCCTGATTCATGGTTGGACAAGGCGGTTTGATGCTAAGTTCTTTCGGATGAATAACTGTCAGGATCTTTTCACATAATAATCTCTGGGGACGAACCCCACGGTGCAGAAATGCAGCGTAAATATGAAGAGAGAGGTGATCGTCGTGGCTAAGAATTCACAAGGTTCATTGACGCCAAACGAGAAGTACAATGCAGAATTTGGTGAAGAGAGTGCAGCAAGCAAAGTAAAACAATCGCAACAAAACAAAGTACAAGAAAATTTCCAAACACCTGATGAAAAATTCAATGCCGAGTTCGGTGTAGAAAACACAGGCCAAGTAGGCCGAGCAGGGAAATTCCAGAAATAAATAGAGATTTAGGCAGCACCCTGGAGCAGCAGCTCCGGGGTGTTTTTAATATTTTACATAATTATCCTTCTTACTCGGTCTGGAGACCGAGATCAATTCCATCTGCCGCCGCTGTTAACCATCTCTTGTCTGATGTACACTGGATACAGAATAAAGAAGAAGGAGACATGAGCGATGAAACGATCTACGCGGGACCGCTGGTGGGTTGGCATACCTCTTATTGCTATTGGTGCAATGATCTTGTTCAGGCAATTAGGTTACGACATTGACGTTGGATATATTTTTAGAACATATTGGCCGTTGTTTTTAATCTGGTGGGGAGCGAAGGGGATTTCGGAAATCCGTCGCAACGGAAGTTACAGCTTCATCGGACCGGCTATTGTACTGGCGATTGGCGGATATTTTCTTGCGCGTAACCTGGGATGGATCGAGTACTCCATGGGTGAGTTCATTCGTTATCTCATTCCGGTGATGCTGATTGGTGGTGGATTGTTTGTTTTGGTTGGACCGCGTCGTCGTGACCGGAAGCATCATGACAAAATGCAGCCGCCTCCACCGCCGGAACCTTACCAGCCACTCGCTCCGGAGGATCTGGAGATGCCATCTTCTTTTGATGAACAATTCGAGAAGACATTTGGCAAACCGAAGCAGGAACAGAAGAACGATTCACATGGCTCATTTTATACAGGTAAGGCAGATCAAGGGTCCTACGGACATCAACAAAAGCAGAAGTACGACACGTATGGATCCGGTAAGCATGGACATGGTAAATACGATGACGATGACAAGTATGATGATGATGCCCATTATTATGGTGGCAACGAAAATACGATCAATAAATCAGCGTTCATCGGCGATCTGTACATGGGCCAGGAAGTGTTCTCGCTGAAACCGATGAATATCTCTGCTTTTATCGGAGATACAGTTATTGACTTAACGAAAGCGCAGATTCCATATGGAGAGACGAAAATCAATATTTCATCTTTTATTGGAGATGTGAAAGTGTTTGTGCCTGAGGATATGGATCTGGGCGTAACGGTGACTACCAACTCGTTCATTGGAGACATGTCATTGTTAAACCAAAAACGCGGCGGATTTCTGAGTAGTGCTCAGGCCGAAACTGCACATTATAATGAAGCGGGCAAAAAGGTGCGGATTATTGTCAGTGTATTTATCGGAGATGTCAAAGTGAATAAGGTGGGTTAACGCATGATTCGAACGATTCTCAAGGCAAATAAGTGGGAACTGATGATGTATTTTGCGCTGACCGGGCTGATCACTTTGGGAGGATTCTACTTGCTGTATGGTGAGGTGCTGATGGGAGTAGGACGACAGCGTGCATGGACCTATGTTGCCGTTGTCGTGCTGGCTACGATTATTACCGGCTATATCGCTGCCTTACGGCTTCAGCGCAAGATCGACCTGCTGGATCTTAATATGCTGAAAGTGTCCAAGGGTAATCTTGCGGTTCGCATGCCTCAAGCAGACGATGCTTCGTTCGGTCGAGTATATCAGGAATTTAATGTCATGATGGATTCGATTGAGAAAAAAATGAGACTGCTTCAGCGCCTTGGTGAGCAGGAAGTCATAGAGAAGGAACTGGCTTCCGAGCGAGCTGTGCTTGAAGAGCGAAAACGTATGGCAAGAGACTTGCATGACACGGTTAGCCAGCAGTTGTTCGCAATGCATATGTCTGCTTCGTCCTTACCGCGCCTGCTGGAGATGAATCCTGAACATGGTGGTAAAGTGTTGGATCAGTTAATTCAGATGTCACATATCGCACAGCGGCAGATGCGAGGGCTTATAGCGCAGCTTCGTCCAGTGGAACTGGAGGGGCGTAATTTATCAGAGGCCTTGGACAGCTGGTTCCCGGATTATTGCAGACAGAATGGCCTCAAAGGGGTTAAAGAGCTGGAACTGGATGGCGGAATTTCAGATGCCATTGAGCACCAGCTGTTTCTTGTTATTCAGGAAGCGGTTGCTAATGTTGTGAAGCATGCGGAAGCGGGACTGGTCAGCCTGTCGATCCGGGAAAGTGAACATCAGATCAGCATGAGCATCAGCGATGACGGTCAAGGTTTTTTACAGCAAGCCGAACGGCCAGGTTCATACGGATTATCCACCATGAGGGAAAGGGCAGAGAAGCTTGGCGGTCAGGTGCAGATCATATCGAAGCCGGGAGCGGGAACGACGGTACGGGTACTCATCCCAAAATTCCCGAATGTTCCTGAGTGAAGTAGAGGGGGAAACGGAATGAACGGAAAAGTGAGTGTAATGATTGTGGATGATCATGATATGGTTCGAATGGGATTGAAAACCTATTTGATGCTGGAACCCACATTTCATGTGATGGGAGAAGCCGGAAACGGGCAGCTTGCGCTTGATCAATTGCGGAAGCTGGAAGACAGTGAAATGCCCGATCTGATCCTAATGGATCTGATGATGCCTGTGATGAACGGTGCCGAAGCAACACAAGCCATTATGACTGAATTTCCAGGAATGAAGATTGTGATGCTCACTAGTTTTCTGGAGGACGACCTTGTAGTACAAGCGATTGAAGCAGGAGCAGTCAGCTATGTCTTAAAGACCGTATCTGCTGAGGAGCTGATCTATGCTCTGCAGGGAGCCTATAGAGGCATGCCTGTTATGACTGGCGATGTATCACAGGCACTGACCCGTGGAATCAGACAGCGCACTGCGAGAGAGAATGAATCCGGGCTGACAGAACGGGAAAAGGAAGTGCTTTTGCTGATTGCAGAGGGCAAAACGAACAAAGACATCGGGGAAGAATTACATATTAGTATCAAAACCGTCAAAACCCATGTGAGCAATTTGTTAATGAAGTGTGAATTGGATGATCGAACCCAACTGGCAATCTACGCTCATCGTCAGGGCTGGGTGAAGAATAAGGGTTGAAATGTGAGATTGACGGGAAAAATGGTCTATAACAGTCTGCTTTTATCTCCTTTTTAATTGTTTTTAAGGTACGGTTAAGGTTTAAAGTACAAAATAAGGACAGTTAAAGAATATCTCTTACGAATAAGAGATTGGGAGGTAGAGAGGCATGGACGAACGTAATTACAGACCGAATCGTCAAGACGAGGAAAACGAAACTAAACAAGCGGAGAATCGCAATTCATCCGGGACGGACGATTCCTCCTATTATTATTCTTATGGACCGTTTCAGTCCGTGAATCAGGAAGATACAGCAAGTTATAATGGAGAAAATAATCTACGTGATGAAGGGAATGTGCAGATTACAAGACCTGACCCCGTGAAGCCAGTACCTATTTACTACAATAACGAATCTTCTGAACAGGCCAACCAGTCAGCTCGAGGCGGCGGGAATGGATCAGGTAACGGAGGAGATCAAGGGAACGGCGGCAAGAACAACGGTAACTGGAATTACAACAATCGCCGACCTCGTTCTTCTGTAAGATCGCTTCTGTTCTCTTTCATCGCCGGGATGTTGGTCATTACAGTGCTGATGTATACAGCGGACAGAACCAACATGTTTACACCACAGGAAGCGCTGACAGCTGCTGAGAATCAAAGCTCGGGTCAGGAAACCTCCACGAATACGGGTGGTGGCAACAATGTAACGGCATCGCTGCTGCCAACCGGTAAAGAAGATGTTTCTTCCGTGGTAACGAGTACCAGTCCTGCTGTAGTCAAAATAGAAACACTCGCCAAGCAGTCCACACGCGGCAGCACCGGACAGGGCGGTTCCACAATGAGTGACCCATTGTATCAGTACTTCTTTGGTGGTAATGGAAGCAATGGCGGAATGGATAGCGATCAAGGCCAAAGCCAGCAGCAACCACAGCAAGGTAGCAATCAGTTAGTTCCACTCGGCATTGGCTCTGGATTTATTTTTGACAAAGAAGGATATATTCTGACGAACCAACACGTGGTTCAGGGTGCGGATGTCATTCAGGTTACGCTGGAGAACAACAGCAAACCTTATGAAGCCAAACTGCTGGGAAGCAGCTTCGACCTTGACCTCGCGGTATTGAAAATCGAGAAAAATAGCGGTGACAATGATTTCCCTGCAGCTCCGCTGGGCGATTCCAACAATACTAAAGTAGGTGAATGGTTGGTAGCGATTGGTAATCCGGAAGGGTTTGAGCACACAGTTACTGCCGGTGTACTCAGTGCCAAAGAACGTACCATCAGCATTCCAGACAAAGAAACAGGCAAAACTCGTGAATACAGTCACTTGTTACAGACGGATGCATCCATAAACCCCGGTAACTCTGGAGGTCCGTTGCTTAATCTGAATGGGGAAGTTATCGGTATGAACGTGGCAGTAAGCGCAGATGCACAAGGGATTGGATTTGCCATTCCTTCAAGCGTTATCTCGGATGCCGTGAAATATTTGAAAGAAAACAAAGAAGTTCCCAAAGAGCCCGTACCATTTATCGGTGCATCGTTAATGGCCCTCACACCTGAAGTGGCTAAACAAATGGGAACAGATATTACCGAAGGTTCCGTTGTAGCTAGCACGATCTATCAATCTCCTGCGTACCAGGCAGATCTGCGTGCCTATGATATCATCACAGGTGCAAATGGCACTCCATATGCCACAAGTCAGGACCTGATTGATTTTATCAAGAAACAGAAAATTGGCAGTGAAGTGACACTGAATGTGGTTCGGGACGGTAAAAAGTTGGATGTGAAACTCAAAATCGGCAATAAAAATGATTATGATACTTCACAAACGACGAATCAGCAACAGCAACCATAAATCGGATCGTTGGTTATGGGATAAGTTTAGGAAAACGGAAGGGTTTGACGGCCCTTCCGTTTTTTTTGCCCTGAATGAAGTTGAATTCCATCCACGGCGTGTGATAAGTAACAAGGCGTTTGAAGATGCAGATTACCGTATGGCCTGTTACAATGGGAATAAAACGTTAGAGATAAAGGAGAAACACCAATGCGCTCAACTATTCTGATTGTTGATGATGATGAAAAAATTGTGTCCATGCTTCGGCGGGGGCTGGCTTTTGAAGGATATGACGTACAAACGGCTTCCAATGGGGCTGAAGGGCTTAGCAAACTGATGGATAAAGAACCGGATATCGTTATTTTGGATGTCATGATGCCACAGATTGATGGGTTCGAAGTATGTCGCAGGCTAAGGGAAGCGGGGAGTAAGGTTCCTGTGCTGATGCTTACAGCCAAGGATGAAGTACAGAGCCGGGTAACCGGGCTGGATACCGGGGCGGATGACTACTTGGTGAAACCATTTGCACTTGAAGAATTATTGGCACGTGTCCGTGCATTACTGCGCCGCAAATCCGATACCGCGGGTACGCCGGATAACCGTCTCACGTATGAGGATATTATACTGGACAATGATTCACGAGAAGTGCTGCGAGATGGTCAAAGGCTTGAGCTTACTGCCAAGGAATTCGAACTGTTGAACCTGTTTATGCAAAACCCGCGGCGAGTGTTGTCCCGTGATCTGATTATGGATAAAATTTGGGGTTATGATTACAGCGGTGAGTCTAATGTGCTTGAAGTATATATCGCCATGCTTAGACAAAAAACCGAAGAATACGGTGGCAAACGTTTAATTCAGACCATCCGGGGAGCCGGCTATATTCTGAGAGGTGACTCCTGACATGTCCATCCGGTTAAGATTAACCGCATGGTACTCCGGCATCCTGGCAGCCGTGCTTATTTTTTGGGGCGTCGTGATCTACGCTTTTGTATATTTTAATACCTATCAGGAAGTTGAACAGCAATTGAAAGATAAAAGTTCGCGAATTACGGATCAGATTGGTGTAAACCCGCTTTCACAGTCGCTCGATCTGGACCCTTTTACCGAGAGTCAGCTTCAGGAAGCACAGATCTACATCCAGTTGTGGGATTATCAGAGCAGATCTGGCAGGATATCGGGAAACATGGAGAAGCTTCGCATTCAATTTCCCGTTCTGAAATCCAATGAAATTATGGAAAAGCGTGGAATATCCAAAATTTATGTGAATGGGACGCCTTTCCTGGTGAACCAGCAGCCCTTGTCTCTTCAGGGAACCAATGAAATAAGGGGAATTCTGCAGGTTGGGGCAAATGTCAGTTCCCAGGAAAGATTGCTGGAAGCTTTACGCAATATTTTGGTTTTTGGCTGGCTTGTTGCGATGGCGCTTGCCATTACTTCTGGTCTCGTTCTGGCTCGTAAATCGATGCGTCCGCTCGTCAATGTCATCGATGCTGCGAATCAGATTCAATCGGGTGACGATCTTAGTGTCCGAATTCAATATGCGGGTCCCAAGGATGAGATTGGACGTTTAATTGAAACGGTGAATAACATGCTTGAACGTACAGAACTGTCTTTCCGTGGTTTGGAGGAGACCAACGTGGCCCAGCGCAGATTTGTATCTGATGCCTCACATGAGCTGCGAACCCCGTTGACCACCATTCGCGGGAATGTGGATTTCCTGAAGAAGCTGTGGGATCAGGAGAGCACGGACCGACCGAATCTGGATGAAGAAACGGTTAAACAGATGTCTCTTGAAGCGATTGAGGATATGGCGGATGAAGGCAAACGCATGAGCAGACTGATCAGCGACATGCTGTCTCTGGCGAGAGCAGATACGGGGCAGAAAATCGAACTGAATCCAATTCCGCTGCAAATACTGGTACAGGAAGTCGCACGAAGATCGCAATTCCTTGATCGTCATGCGGACTGGCGTCCAGGAGATCTGGCGATTCTCAATGGTATATATGTGAACGGAAGCAAGGATTACCTGCAGCAGATGTTATTTATTTTCATCGAGAATGCTTTCAAATACACACCAGAGGGTTCTGTTACCCTGGATGCCATATTATATAAAGGTCAGGTAGGACTGCGTATCAGTGATACGGGAATCGGGATGGATCGGGATGAAGTTCCGTTTATCTTTGACCGGTTCTATCGGGCGGATGAATCCCGTGGTGCCACACCAGGCATAGGTTTGGGACTATCGATCGCCAAATGGATCATTGAGGAACACCAAGGCTCTGTTGAGGTTGTAACCAAACGTGGGGAAGGAACGACCTTCATCATTTGGTTGCCTGTTGTCTTTGCTCCGCCTCTCGAATAAAGGTATAATAGACTGGACTGCAATTACATCGGCAATCTTGTCGAGAAAGAAAGCGGGTGGCAACCAAGTGGAAGTACTGCGAATTTCGCCGCGGGGATATTGTTATGGAGTTGTGGATGCAATGGTGTTGGCGCGCCAGGCGGCACGCAATCTGGACCTACCACGGCCTATTTATATATTGGGTATGATTGTGCATAACCAGCATGTCACGGACTCTTTTGAAGATGAGGGAATTATTACGCTGGACGGACCCAACCGGATTGAAATCCTGAGTCAGGTGGAGAGTGGAACCGTGGTCTTCACAGCCCATGGTGTATCTCCCGAAGTGCGCAAGATGGCGCGGGACAAAGGTTTGACTACAGTAGATGCTACTTGTCCGGATGTAACCAAGACCCACGATCTCATTCGGGAGAAAACGGCAGAAGGTTACCAGATTATCTATATCGGCAAAAGGAATCATCCTGAACCTGAGGGTGCTGTTGGTGTTGCACCTGATCAGGTTCATCTCATTGAGAAGGAAGAGGAGATCAATGAACTTGATGTACCTTCCGGCAAAATCCTCATTACCAATCAGACCACAATGAGTCAATGGGACATTAAACACATTATGAGTCGCCTACTGGAGAAATTTCCGGGGGCAGAGGTTCATAATGAGATATGTCTGGCAACCCAGGTTCGTCAGGAAGCTGTTGCTGAACAGGCGGGGCAGGCTGATCTTGTCATCGTTGTAGGTGATCCTCGCAGTAATAACTCCAACCGGCTTGCACAAGTGTCGGAAGAGATTGCAGGGGTTACCGCCTACCGTGTATCGGATGTCGCCGAAATCCAGCGGGATTGGCTCAAAGGGGTAAACAAGGTGGCGGTTACTTCCGGTGCTTCGACGCCTACACCGATCACGAAGGAAGTTATCCTTTATCTGGAGCAGTATGAACATGATAAACCGGAGACGTGGGAAATCAAGCGTACCGTGAACATGAGCAAGCTGCTGCCTCCGGTGAGGGAGAAGACACGTACAACGTAACCATTCTAAAGAATCTTGCAGTACAGACCGAAATTCGGTGTCTGGCTGCAGGGTTCTTTTTTTGTCATGAATGGATGAAGGGAAGCTTGACGAAAAAGGGGGATTATGTTATATTTACTTTAACGAATAAAAGCTTAAAAGCTTAAAAGCGAACAAGCGTTTAAGCGTGACAGAGTTTTGGAGAATAATCAGACGCGCTTATAGTGCGTGTTCAAAAAGACCGGTTTTCAGTACCGAGAAGATGGGATGAAGCTAGAAATGGAGTAGCGGAGCGTAGGGAAAACTACGTGAGCAACGGACATTTCGGCTGAATTCCATATTCGATGCTGAGGATGCCACTAGGCATCCTTCGTAATCAAAAGCGGACTTTTTGAACAACCTCTTTAAGTGTTCTTATACAAGGAAGGATGGGATTTATAATGATCGTTATTGCAGGTAAGGCTACTTCGGAGGAACAGATCCAGGATATTGTCGCTACAATTGAGAAGGAAGGGCTTCAGGCTCATGTCTCTCGTGGAGAGGATCGTACCATCATTGGTTTGATTGGTAAAGTGGAGCCCAAGATGGCGGAACACCTTCGTCAAATGAAAGGCGTAGAGAACGTTGTTAAGATTTCTAAATCGTACAAATTGGCAAGTCGTGACTTTCATCCGGAAGATACTGTGATTTCTATCAAAGGGGTAGATATCGGCGGCAAAGAACTCGTTGTTATGGGCGGACCTTGTGCAGTTGAATCGGCTGCACAGATCGATGAGATTGCCGGGCTTGTTAAAGCTGCTGGTGGGCAAGTACTGCGCGGTGGTGCATTTAAACCCCGTACAGGTCCTTACAGCTTCCAGGGAACAGGTGTAGAAGGTCTGATCATGATGGCAGAAGCAGGCAAGAAACATGACCTGCTGACCATTACCGAAGTGATGACGCCTGAATATGTGGATATCTGTGCCGAGTACGCTGATATTCTGCAAGTGGGTACACGTAACATGCAGAACTTTGATCTGTTGCGCAAACTGGGGGAATGCGGCAAACCGGTATTGCTGAAACGTGGATTCAGTTCGACTTACGATGAGCTGTTGAATGCTGCTGAGTACATCCTGGCTGGTGGTAATCCGAATGTCATGCTGTGTGAGCGCGGTATCCGTACATTCGAATCCTACACACGCAATACGCTTGACTTGTCGGCGATCCCTGTATTACAGTCTCTTAGCCACTTGCCGGTCATTTCCGATCCGAGCCATGGTACCGGACGCCGTGAGTTAGTTGAACCGATGACCAAGGCTTCCGTTGCTGCTGGCGCGAATGGATTGATTATTGAGATGCATACAGATCCAGACAACTCCATGACGGGTGACGGCGTGCAATCGTTGTTCCCTGACCAATTTGCCAACCTGCTGCAGGACCTGGAGAAATTGGCGCCAATCGTGGGTAAATCATTCAGCACACCCAAACAACCAGCGGAGTTTTTCCCGGCCAGAGTAGGCGTATAATGATTCAATAAGCATCAGTTAGTATATAATCCGGACATCGGCCCTGACTTCATTCATAGAGAATGGAATCGGGGGATGTCCGGTTTTTTGTGTCCAAAGGGCTATTGAACGCATTTATTAATCAAGAGTGATAAGAAATATTTATGATGTGAAGTTTTTCCCACAATTTAGGTGTTAATTATGTGCGCTTTACCGCATTAAACCAGTCAAATATATGGTTTATATGTTGTTAAATGAATTTCATAGATTTATAAAATGTGAGTATATCTAACATGCTCGCAAAAAATACCTTACATAAGTATTGACGATGTCATGTTTCAGAATTTATAATGACGACAGAAAAAAATTCGAATATGGACATTTTCTTTAGTGGGGTTGTTTATTGTTCGGAATACTTGGGAGGACGAATACATGTCGGTTGAAAACGTATTGAAATCAATTCAAGAGAACAACATCGAGTGGGTAGATTTTCGTTTTGTAGATTTAGCTGGTCGTGCACATCACATCTCGTTGCCAGCTTCGGCAGTAGATGCAGACACTTTTGCAAATGGAGTAGCCTTTGACGGTTCATCTATCCAAGGTTTCCGCGGAATTGAAGAGTCCGATATGGTTATGATGCCAGATCCTGAAGCGACTTATGTCGATCCGTTCACAGCGCACCCTACATTGAATGTTATGTGTGATATCTTCACTCCGGATGGCGAGCGTTATGAGCGTGACCCGCGCAGCATCGCTGTTAAGGCAGAAGCTTTCCTGAAAGAGAGCGGTGTAGGTACAGCAGCATTCTTCGCACCTGAATCCGAGTTCTTCATCTTCGACGATGTACGTTATGAGAGCGGCACGAACAGTTCTTCTTACTTCGTAGATTCCGAAGAAGCTTCATGGAACACGAACCGCAAAGAAGAAGGCGGAAACTTGGGCTTCAAAGTTCGCACCAAAGGCGGATATGTTCCAGTAGCTCCAGTGGATACACAACAAGATATTCGTAGCGAAATGTGTCGTCTTTTGGAAGAAGCAGGCCTGTCCATCGAGCGTCATCACCATGAAGTGGCGACAGCGGGTCAAGCCGAAATCAACTTCCGTTTTGATACACTGAAGAAAACAGCAGATAACCTGCTTGCATACAAATACATCGTGCACAACACTGCACGTCAATATGGTAAAGTAGCAACATTCATGCCGAAACCATTGTTCGGTGACAATGGTAGCGGAATGCACGTGCATCAATCCATCTTCGATGGTGATTCCCCATTGTTCTATGACAAAACGGGATATGCTAACCTGAGTGAAATGGCTTTGCACTATATCGGAGGTATCCTGTACCATGCTCCGGCACTGATCGCTTTGACTAACCCGAGTACGAACTCGTTCAAACGTCTCGTACCTGGTTACGAAGCACCAGTTAACCTGGTTTACTCCAAAGGGAATCGTTCCGCAGCAGTGCGTATTCCGGTTGCAGCTGTGACACCGAAAGGTTGTCGTATTGAGTTCCGTACACCGGACTCCACAGCTAACCCTTACCTCGCATTCTCCGCAATGCTGATGGCTGGCCTGGATGGAATCAAACGTAAAATCAATCCAACGGAGCTTGGATACGGTCCACTGGACAAAAACATCTATGATTTGTCTGATGCAGACAAAGAAAATATCCGCAGCGTGCCAGCTTCCTTGGAAGAAGCACTTGATGCTCTGGCAGCTGACAACGAATTCTTGACTGAAGGCGGCGTATTCACCAAAGAATTCATTGAAAACTACATCAACCTCAAGCGTGACGAAGCAAAGGCAGTAGCAATTCGCATTCATCCGCACGAGTACAGCCTCTACTTCGACTGCTAATCGGTCGGGGTCGGAACAGAACAGATTGATCTGTTCCAACTCAAAGCCTCCGGGACTCGCTCTCGGAGGCTTTTCCTTGAATTAAACAATGTAGTGCTTTAACTTTGCAGGGTGATAAAGGAATTTGATGAGCTATATTCGACGCTTCAGTGCATATTGCCCTTGAAGCAGATAGGGAATACTGATATCATAGCAATAATATTTACTTGGTATGTCAGTTACGGATGGAAAGGGCGGGGGATTTTGTGACGAACAGAGCGTATAATTTTAATGCAGGACCTGCGGCACTGCCACTTGAGGTATTGGAGCGTGCTCAAGCAGAATTTGTTGATTTTCGTAATACAGGCATGTCGATTATGGAGATGTCTCACCGTGGAGCGGTGTACGAGTCCGTACATAATGAAGCTCAGGAGCGCTTGTTGTCGCTGCTAGGCAATCCCAAAGGATACAAGGTTCTCTTCTTACAGGGTGGAGCCAGCACACAGTTCGCGATGCTGCCCATGAACCTGCTTGGGGCAGGACAGACTGCAAGTTACGTGATGACAGGCAGCTGGGCCAAAAAGGCACTGTCTGAGGCGAAGCTGATCGGAGAGGCTCAGGTTGCTGCATCTTCCGAAGCAGATAAATTCATGAAATTGCCGGATGTGTCGAATCTTAGCTTGCCGGATCATACGGCTTATGTTCATTTGACATCCAACGAAACGATTGAGGGTACACAGTTTAAGTCATTCCCGGATACGGGTTCGGTACCACTTATTGCAGATATGTCGAGTGACATTTTCTGTAAGCCGTTTGATCTTAATCAGTTCGGCATGATCTACGCAGGCGCTCAGAAGAACCTGGGTCCATCAGGGATTACTGTCATCATTGCACGTGAAGAACTGGTAAGTGAGTCACCCAAAACGATTCCGACCATGTTCCGCTACAGCACACATGTAGATAACAATTCTCTTTACAACACGCCGCCATCCTTCTCTGTATACATGGTGAATGAGGTGTTGAAATGGATTGAAGAACAGGGTGGATTGACTGGAATAGAGCAAAAGAACACCAAGAAGGCGGATCTGCTCTATCATGCCATTGATTCCTCTGGAGATTTCTACCGTGGTTGTGTTGACCCAGCAGACCGTTCTCTGATGAATGTAACCTTCCGTCTCGCTTCCGAGGAATTGGAGAAACAATTTATTAAGGCGTCGGAGCAAGAAGGATTTGTTGGTCTGAAGGGACATCGCAGTGTCGGTGGTTTGCGCGCTTCCATTTACAATGCCGCGCCATATGAGAGTGTTAAGGCGCTGACGGACTTTATGAGCCACTTTCAGAAGACAAATGGATAAGTAGAAGAGGCGGCAAGCATGAACCTTAGTGTTCAAACTCGTGCCTTACCAGAGCCTTCCACATTGACGTGTGGAGGGCTTTTCTTTAAGATTAGAGAATTGTCGTCTATATGGACTAAAAAGGAGATTGAACACATATGGCTTTACATATCGTTCTGGTGGAACCGGAAATCCCGGCAAATACGGGAAATATCTCCCGTACCTGCGCAGCAACGGGTACTCATCTGCATCTCGTTCGACCATTGGGTTTTCGGACGGATGATGCTACATTGAAGCGGGCTGGTCTGGACTACTGGCATGCCGTTCATATTGAATATCATGATTCGTTTGCCGAGGTTCAGGAGCAATACCCGGAGGGACGTTTTTTCTATGCAACCACGAAGGCGAAGAATCATTACAGCGACTTTAATTTTCAGGATGGTGACTTTCTGGTCTTTGGTAAAGAGACCAAAGGTTTGCCACCTGAATTGATTGCTGCGAATCCCGACACATGTATGAAAATGCCGATGACTGGCGATGTGAGATCGTTGAATCTGTCGAATTCGGCAGCAATTATTGTATATGAAGCATTACGTCAGCTGAATTTCCCGGGTCTGGATTAATAAAATCAGACTCGTAATGCCGGTTGAAATTCGCTAAAAAAACATTTTTCAAAAAAAAGGACAAAAAATGTTTATTTCCAGCAGGATTCGACAAAATCTTGGCGAATTAATAAACATAGTACAAATGTACCTAGAAATTTAGAGTAAGATAGGAGAGGTGTGCCGTAGCTATGAAGCCAGCTGGAGTCGTTCGCAAAGTTGACCAATTGGGTAGGATCGTATTGCCTAAATCTTTGCGTAAAAGGTATCAAATGAATGAGGGAGATCCTGTAGAGATCTTAGTACAAGGGGACCATATTATCTTAGAAAGATATCGTCCTAAATGTATTTTCTGCGGATCTATTGAGGAAGTCAATGAGTTTAAAGAGCGTTACATATGCGCACAATGTTTAAATGAAATGACCCAGCTTCCACAGCACGGGTAAAGAAAAAACGCCATGGGGTCGATTAGACTCCGTGGCGTTTTTTTTGTCTATTTATCCAGCCGGCTGCATCGTTCAAAATGAAAAAAAGGTAAAATCTCATCCCATACCGCATTGAGAATACCTTGCATTTGTTCTTCCTCACTGTTGATGCAGATAACAACTTCCTGTGAGGGAAGCACGATGCAGAACTGACCATAGGCTCCATCTGCACGGTAAGCGCCGTGGGAACACATCCAGAACTGATAGCCATAACCTTTTCCCCAATCTCCGTCTCCAGTCGTTTCGATCTGCTGTTGAGTAGCCTTTCTGATCCAATCGGCGGGGACGAGCTGTCTGCCTTCCCAGCGGCCTTCCTGTAGCAGGAGTTGTCCGAATCTGCTCAACTCTTCATTACTTATCCAAAGACCTGCACAACCCAACGTCACCCCTAGTGGGGAAGATTCCCACTCCACATCATGAATGCCAAGCGGCTCAAATAATCGTGGAGTTAGATAATCTCTCACGGTTTGACCGGTAGCTGCCTGAAACATGGCAGAGATCATAAACGTATCACCACTGCTATATGTAAATTGTTCTCCAGGTATTCTATCTAGAGGCAGTGACATGTAATACTTTGCCCAGTCTTTCTCCGTCAAAGAGGCGCGTTCGTCAGCCCGAAGTGGCGGTGAATCATGCCCAGAAGACATGCGGAGCAGATCATGTAGCTTTAGTTCTTGAGGGAAAGGTACATATTGATCTTTTTTGGGTACAAGATCATAGGTAAAATAATCACCGAGTTTAGAATCCAATGTTAATAAACCTTCTTCTAGCGCAAGACCAACAGCCATACAGGTAAAGGATTTACTGATGGAATGCTGTATGCGGCGCTGATCACTGTCACGATGCCATTGGTCAAAAAGATGCCCTCCCTGTAGTACTCGAACCGAGAAGACGTTCAATTGATGTTCTATAATGTATTGAATGAAACCTTTGAGTTTCTCAGACATGATAACCTTCCTCCTTCGAGTAAAACCCAAGTTAAACAGGCTGGTGAAACGTTTCCGTGATCTGGGTGCAAAATTAGAATTTATGTTAGTACAATCCCAAATTGATGTCAATGAATAATGCACAACCGGTTACTAAATGTACAAAATTATACAATTGAAGTGCCTTTTGACGCAAATTTTCAACTAAAAAAAGAGGTTTTCGAGAAAATAACGCGAAATTTGTAAAAAGGTTATTGACAGGGTTTGCTCTTCGGGATTATGATTTATTCGAAACGATTCGAAGAAATCGCTTCCACATAAAAAGTGTTGTAATCAAGTCCTTGTAAATCAACCTTGGCTATGTTTGAAACGATTCGAGAAAATCGTTTCGATAACCAAGTGAAGTACGGGGGAATCACTATGGGTTGCAACAAAAGGGCAGAGAGACAGAAGAGTATAGACAGCAGCCGATGATGAGAGGGGTTACACATGGCGCATATAACGATCGAAACCGGATCGCCTACTTTATGCATGAATACAAGCATACATGTAGTGTCCAGTGACTCCGGAGAGACTTCAGGCGGTACGCTATATTTGCTACATGGGGCAGGCGATAATGCAAGTACATGGCAACGTTTGACTACAGTTGAAATGTACGCAGAGCAGTATGGCTGTACCATCATTATGCCGGAAGCGAACCGAAGCTATTATACCGATATGGAATACGGCCTGAATTACTTCCATTACATCACTCAGGAGCTGCCTGAATTGTGCAGGCGTCAGCTCAATCTGAATATGAATCCGGCCAAGACTTATGTTGCCGGACTATCGATGGGTGGATATGGTGCATTGAAATGTGCACTGACTTACCCGGATAGGTATCGCAAGGCGGTTTCCTTATCAGGTGTAACGGATATTCAGACCCGGCTCCATGATCCAAATATGTCCCCGGGCATGATCAAGGAAATGAAAGCGGTTTTTGGAGAACGGTTACAGGTGAAACCTAATCAGGACCTGTACGCATTGTCTGCCAAGCTATTGCAGCAGGGCGGAACCTTACCGGATATTCTAAGCTGTTGTGGTGATATCGATCCCTTTGTGGATATGAATCGCACATTCGCCGAATACATGCAGGAAACGGATTTTAAGTTTCGGTATGTCGAGACACCGGGAACCCATGAATGGAGATTCTGGGAGCAACACCTGAGAACGATGTTTGATTTTCTGTATAACGACAAGACCATAGTAGAGTGAGGAGATGCAATTTGAAACCTGCAGCCGAAGGACCTAGCAAAAAGCTGAAGGGAAACTTGAAAGGCAATTCGCTCTGGAGTGAAATCTGGAAGCACAGAATGACGTACACCCTGCTTATTCCGGGACTCGTCTGGCTGATCCTGTTTGCCTACATGCCAATGGGCGGCTTGTCTCTTGCGTTTAAAGATTACAAGGCGAACCTGGGCATCTGGGGAAGTCCATGGAGCGGATTCGAGAATTTTAAATACGTTTTCCGTGATCCAACCTTTATCGACGCAGTATGGCGTACGCTGTACATCAATATTTTGAAACTGATAATTCAGTTCCCGTTCCCGATTATTCTGGCTTTGTTGCTGAATGAATTGCGGATGCGCAAAGGGAAGAAATTGTTCCAGACCGTTCTTACATTCCCTCACTTCCTGTCCTGGATCATCGTATCCGGCGTAGTCATTAATGTATTGGCTTACGATGGACTTGTGAATAGCGCACTCGGGTTACTTGGATTGCCCACCATTAACTTCCTGGGTTCTGAGTCCAACTTTGTACCCATGCTGTTGTTGACCGATATTTGGAAATCCAGTGGATGGGGTGCGATTATCTTCCTGGCTGCCATTTCCGGTATCGACCAGGATCAGTATGAATCTGCACAGATTGACGGAGCTTCTCGTATGCAACAGATGTTCCGAATTACTTTGCCGAACATCCTTCCAACCATCACGATCATGTTTATTCTGTCAGTTGGTGGACTGATGTCTTCGGGGTTCGACCAGATCTTCAACTTAGCGAATGCCGCAACCAAAAATGTATCGGAAGTATTGGATGTATATATCTATCGGATTACGTTCCAGTCTTCAACCGATTTCTCATTCTCGACAGCGGTCAGCTTGTTCCGTTCCTTAGTGAATATGGCCTTGCTGCTTCTCGCTGACAGATTTGCCAAGTGGCTTGGCGGAGACGGTTTGTTCCGATAAGAGAGGAGGAGAAATGAGATGAGCAAGAAAGCTAACAAAAAACCGAGAATTGGCACCGAAAGAATGACACTTCTCGATTACTTCATATTTGCCATATTACTTGGACTTGCCCTGATGATTCTGATTCCATTCTGGAATGTCATTATGATCTCGTTTGCAACACAAAAAGAATATGCCGAAAATCCGTTCCTGATGTTCCCTAAAGAGTTCACACTGGATTCCTACAAAGCGCTATTCGCTGACGGAAGAATCCTGTCAGGGTACAAAAACACCGTTATTTTGCTGGTCATTGGCTTGCCGCTCAGCTTGTTCCTGACAACAAGCATGGCTTATGGCCTTAGCCGCAGTAACTTCCCGTTCAAAAAGTTTCTCTTTTTCCTAGTATTGTTCACCATGATCTTCAATGGTGGTATTGTACCGCTGTATCTGATCATGAAGTCACTTCATCTTACAGGTACGCTCTGGTCCGTCATCCTTGCGGGAAGCTTCAGTGCATTCAACATGATCTTGATGATGAACTACTTCTACACCTTGCCTGAATCGCTGATGGAATCGGCGAGATTGGATGGTGCCGGAGAGTGGAGAATTCTGTTCTCGGTTGTTCTTCCACTGGCAACACCGATTATGGCTACCATCACGCTGTTCTACGGAGTAGCCTACTGGAACAGTTGGTATGACGCCATGATCTTCCTACGAAAAGCGGATCAGTTACCGCTGCAGAATGTATTGAGGGCGATTATCGTTACATCCCAGACCAATGCATCCAACGCGTCCAGTGTAGATGCAACCCAAGTGAGTAACTTCTCGATGGGTATGAAGATGGCAGCGGTATTTGTAACGATGGTACCGATTATGTGTTTCTTCCCAATGCTGCAAAAGCACTTTGCCAAAGGGGTATTAACAGGGGCTATCAAGACCTGATATACGCATAGGATTTTGACTTAAAATTCTACTAATAACATGGGGGTAAAACATGAAAACGAACAAAAAATGGTCAGTAAGAGCTCTCTTTGCCATCACGCTGAGTGCAGTCATGCTGATGGTGACCGCTTGTTCCAGTCAAGGAGCTTCGAGTGGTAACGAAAAAGATGCCGAGGGAAATTACAAAGACAACCTCACCATCTCCGTAGCGAACCTGACGGAAATCAAAAACGGGAACCTGGATAATGATTTCCATAAGTTCTGGACAGACAAATTCAATGTAACATGGGATTACAACTACATCGATTGGGATTCATGGGGTGAGAAACTTCGTCTGTGGATCAACTCGGGCGACTTGCCGGATGTATCGGTATGGAACTATGTTCATGGCGATGCGTTGAATAATATTGATCAAGGACTGTTCTACAAATTCCCAGATGACTGGAAAGAGCGCTGGCCAAACGTTGCCGCAGCGTATAAGTTAACGGGACTTGGTGATAAGTTGGAAGAACTGACAGGTGGAACGTATCTCTTGCCTAGACCGATTTATTTTGAGAACAAACCTGCTGATCCCCTCACCAACCAAATCGGTGTCATTGCACTCCGTAAGGACTGGGCTAAAGCCGTTGGTTTTGAGTTGAAGGATGCCTATACAACTACTGAATTAAATGAATTCGCTCAACTTGTAAAAGAAAAAGATCCAGGCAAAGTAGGGAACAAGCTTGTACCACTGTCCTATAATGCAGGAGATGCCATGACGAATATCATTATGCCGAACAGTGTTCATGCCATGACAGACTCTCCGTTCTACAAAGGTGAAGATGGCAAGTTCCACTGGGGACCTGCTGATCAGGAGACACTGACAGGCCTGAAATTGATGCAGAAAGCATATAAAGATGGACTGCTTAACCCTGAGTTCTACACTTGGAAAAACAATGAAGGTCAAAACAACTTTAAAGTAACAGGTACGGCTGCAGTAACAAGTCTGGGCGGACTGGCTTCGTACAGACAAGGTCTGGACTCCGATATAAAGAAAAATCTGGGTGTGAACAGTGACGATCTGGTCCACACGGCAATCGTTCTTGGAGATGACGGAAAATACCGTAACCTGGAGCAAGCCAACTTCTGGTCCGCACTGATCTTCAACCCTGAGATCAGCGATGAGAAATTCGAACGGATCATGGATCTGATCGACTACTCCGCAACCAAAGAAGGACAGCTGCTTATCAACATGGGCTTCGAAGGAAAAGATTGGAAATATGATGAAAACAAAGAACTGGTTAACTTGTTGCCAGAAGGAACTGTTTTGGAAGACAAATATCCAGCACGTTTCGAAGGTCTGTACCTGCTGGGTGACGACTTCAGTGTGGTAAACCCTGCAATCAAAAAGGAATATCGTGAAAGATCTGTGAAATTGTTCGAGGAAAAAGCAAAACTCGGTACTGAGAGCAAATCGCTCGCAACATACGACTGGGATGTTAACTTGTATGATTCCAAAGCGAAAAGTCAGGCTTCATTCGACTACCAGAACGAATATGCCAACTTGATCCTCAAAAATGGAGATCTGGAGGCCAACTGGAAAGAGTGGGTCAACAGTAAAAAGTCTCTGGTCCAACCTTACCTGGATGAGCTGAACGAGAAATTCAAGTAAATCATTCAGTAATTAGCAGGATAAGGCATGACAGAGTATTCTGTCGGTCACGTCAATTCGAACCCGGTGCGCGGTCTCTCCCCGAACGCAGCCGGGTTTTTTATTTCAACTACATGTAGTGGAGGATAATGTCTATGAATAACGAGCAGTTGCTAGACCTGGTGAAACAGATGACTTTGGAGGAAAAAACAGCTCAGCTTCTTCAGTTGACTGCCAACTTTTATGAAGGAACGAATGTCGAAGGTCAGATCACAGGGCCGATGGAAGAGATGGGAATCACGGAGCAGTCCGTAGATGCCAGTGGCTCCATTCTGGGGTTGTCCGGTGCACAGGCCATTATTGATGTGCAGCAAGCTTATATGAAGAAAAGCCGTCTGGGCATTCCACTCTTGTTCATGGCCGACGTTGTGCATGGTTTTAAAACCATCTTCCCGATCCCGCTGGCGATTGGCTGCTCATGGGATACAGAACTGGCTGAGAAAAGTGCTGAGATTGCAGCACGTGAATCGGCTGTATCCGGTTTGCATGTTACCTTTGCTCCAATGGTAGATTTGGTGCGTGATCCACGCTGGGGCCGTGTGATGGAGTCTACTGGAGAAGATCCTTATCTCAATAGTCTGTTTTCAGCTGCTTTTGTGCGCGGATATCAAGGAGATAGCTTGAAGGATGAGCCGGATCGTCTGGCAGCCTGCGTAAAACACTTTGCGGCATATGGGGCGGCAGAAGGTGGTCGTGACTACAATACGGTCGACATGTCTGAACGTAACTTGCGTGAGTACTATTTGCCAGCTTATAAAGCGGCGTTGGATGCAGGCGTGGAAATGGTCATGACTTCATTCAATACGGTCGACGGTATTCCGGCGAGTGGCAATGAAAAGCTGATGCGGGGTATTTTGCGTGAGGAGTGGGGCTTTGAAGGCGTATTGATCTCTGACTGGGCTTCGATCCGCGAGATGATTGCGCATGGCGCAGCCGAAGATGACCGTGAAGCGGCATATCGTGCGATTCTTGCAGGGGTAGATATGGAGATGATGACACCTTGTTATGTGCGTCATTTGCCTGAGCTAATTGAGAGCGGTGAAGTGGAAGAGAAGCTTATTGATGAAGCTGTTCTGAGAATTCTGCAACTGAAAGAAAAGCTGGGATTGTTCGACAATCCACTGCGTGCTGCCGATCCTGAACGTGAGCGCGAGATTGTTTTCTCGAAGGAGCACCGTCAGGTATCGTACGAACTGGCAACCAAATCCGCTGTACTGTTGAAGAATAATGACAGCATTCTTCCGCTTAAGCCGGAAGCTCATGTTGCGTTAATTGGGCCTTTTGCCCAAAGTGAGGATATTCTCGGCTGGTGGTCCTGTGAAGGTGTCAAAGAAGACGCCGTTAAGCTGGGAACGGCTTTACAGGAACGTCTGACTAGTGGCCAGGTATATTTTGCCCAAGGCAGTGGCGTTCACACGATTACAACGGAGCAGATCGCTGAAGCCCTTGAAGTCGCTAGCAAAGCCGATCTGATTGTGCTTGCGCTTGGAGAAGATTCCGAAATGAGCGGTGAAGGCGGCTCACGTACGGATATTCGTCTGCCAGCGGCCCAACTTGAATTGGTTAAACAGCTCAAATCAGCGGGTAAACCTATTGCCAGCGTTATTTTCAACGGACGTCCTCTGGATCTGCATGGTGTATTTGAAGAATCGGATGCTGTACTTGAAGCGTGGTTCCCGGGCAGTGAAGGTGGAGCGGCTATCGCGGATGTGCTCACAGGTGTCGTGAATCCTTCTGCACGTCTGACGATGTCTTTCCCACAATCGGTAGGTCAGATTCCGGTATATTACAATCATTTCAATACAGGACGTCCACTGAATCGACAAAAGACCGAAGAGCGTTATGTATCCAAATATATCGATAGCCCGAATGATCCGCTGCTTCCGTTCGGTTACGGTCTCTCCTATACTTCCTATGAGTATGGTGAGTTGGAAGTATCGAGCCATGAGATGACTGCTGATAAGTCACTGACCATTAAGGTGCGTGTAACCAATACGGGCGAGCGTGCAGGTGTGGAGACGGTTCAGTTGTACGTTCGGGATGTATCCGGTGAAGTGGTACGTCCGATGCGTGAGCTGAAAGGGTACGTGAAGCTGGCACTTGCGCCGGGTGAAAGTGGTACGGCTACATTTACGTTAAATGAAGAACAGCTTCGCTATCATCATTCTGATCTGAGCTATCGCAGTGACAAGGGGACATTCCACATCTTCGTAGGGCCGAATAGCCGCGATACATTGGAGAGTACCTTCAAGCTGGTGTAATTGGATGCATTTATATGAATCATTAATATTTAAGATGTCAGGTCCTTCGAATTCGGAGGGCCTGATGAACATAACAGGGGAGCGAAGAATGTGGTCAGTATTAAGGATATCGCTAAACAGGCGGGGGTTTCGATCTCTACCGTATCGTATGCGCTGAATGGCAGCAACAAAGTGACAGATGAGACCAGTTCCAAAATTTTGGCCATCGCCAAAGAGCTGAACTATGTTCCCAATGCTGCTGCCAGAACATTGAAGAAAAGAGAATCCAAAATTCTGGGTGTGTTTCTGACGGATTTTCGGGGTGATGTATATGGAGACTTGTTAAGCGGCATGAAGGCCGTATGCAATGCACAAGGCTATGACCTGATCGTCTGCAGCGGGAAACAATCTCATCGAATGCTTCCAGAGCGGATGATTGACGGTGCCATTATTCTGGATCATACATTTGCAAGCAAGGAACTGATGCAATATGCGGACAGAGGACATAAGATTGTTGTTCTGGACCGGGAGCTGGATCACCCGAACATCAATCAGGTTTTGCTGGATAACAAGGCAGGGGCAACACTTGCCATGGAGCATCTCATTGAGCGCGGACACACGAAGATCTATGTCGTGACAGGCCCGGAAGGTTCATTTGACTCCGTACAGCGGATGAAGGCTGTAAGGCAGGTAACGGAGAGAGCAGCGAATGTGGAATGGATTGAGATCACTGGAGATTTCCAGAAAAGTGGCGGAGAACAGGCTGCTGATCTTATCATTCAGGAGTATACCCAACCGGTTGGAGTGTTTTGCCTTAATGATGAGATGGCCATTGGCATGTGTGATCGACTCGCTGAGAGTGAGTTGAATATCGGTCAGGAGATTGATCTCATCGGATTCGACAACATTGAGCTTAGCAAGTACGTCCAGCCGAGGCTGGTAACCATCGATTATTCCAAACGAAAATGGGGATCACTGGCAGCCGAACAATTAATCAAGATTATTGCTGGAGAACCTGTAGATCATGAGCGCATCTATGTGACACTCGTAGAGGGTGGCTCGGTAAATTTCCAGGTTCAGACGGACTACCCTGGGAAAGTACAGGGCGAGCAGGCGGTAAGCTATTGAGTATGGTACCTTTTGTCCATTATTGCATGAATGGCTTATTAAACGGTGACAACATAGCAAGAGACAAGGCTTAGAAGAATTGTAGCATTCTTCGGAGCCTTGTCTCTTACTTATGTGAACCAATTAAAAAAGCCTCTCATGAGGAGAGGCTTGGCCCTTAGAGGCCCTTGGTTTTGTCATTGTTGTAGGATGAAGTGAGAATGCCTGTAATGAAAAGAGTCAATACAATTGCAATAATCCAAAATGTCAAAGAAAATGACATATTCTTGGCACCTCCTGCAGAATCTCATTTACTTCTATTATAACCATAATAGGAATAAAAGGAATGCTTCACACCATCATTTGTAAAATAAAAAGTGAGTAGGCACCGGTCTGAGGTTACCATCGGAAGGATTATTCACAACCCGGTTGTTCACGATGAGCGAGGAAGACCCGCCACCATCCAGATTATACGCGTCCACCACACCGAGCTTGTACAATCGTCCTTGCAGCTCTTCAAGGGTGGCTCCTGAACTTCCGCCTTCGTTATACCCGTCAACAACGATAATCAGCAATTGATCGTCCTTGTAGTTGCCAATCACGGTGCGTGGAGCCCGCTTGGGTGACACTTTCCATTTGGCTGGAATCGCAGTCTTGCGTCCACTCTGTAACAGTACGGGTACAAATGTAGCTCCAAATTGCGGTTGCAGGCGATCGAGGGAACTTTTGTCGAAAAATTTGCCGCCTACCAGCTTACCCGTATCATTAAGACCTACAAAAAAAAGATCCTTAAAGCTGGACTGAAAGCCATTCACATATTTTCCATCCATAACGGTTGTACTCAGGGGATATCGCTTGCCCCCGTTGTCGGCGAAGCCTCCCGCGTTAATGCCGGCAATAGCACCGTTGCGCTTGACCGCCTGCATGGTTGTCTCAGATCGGCCAGGCTCGCTGTCCAGAGCCATCTTCATGGCAGTAGGGTCTTTTAACTTAATTTTCATCGCATAGCCCTTATAGCTGCCTGGATTGACTCTATACAGTTCAATTGTAAGCCGATCACTATCCACTCGTTCAAACGGAACGCCCAGCTTGGATGAAATTCGTTGATTATAGATCTTTTCCGGGCGAGTAGCCTGGATTGTTGCTTTCTGTACAAGCGTAGACATTGTACTTGTTGTTTGAGTGTATAGCTGTGTTGTTCTTTTAATAGAAGAAGAAGTCTGAACCGCAGCTTCTTTTGCCCCTGAAAGCTCCTGGCTAATGGCCTGGGTCCGGGGTGTGATGGAATCTTCAGCTAGATTGGAATCTATGAAGCCTCCGGGTTCAAGCGGAGGACGAATCAGCAGCAGACATAAAATCAGTCCAACAAAAGGAGCAAGTGCAAGCATAAATAAACGATTAACCTGTTTGACGGGTGTAATCATTTGAGCAGGTCCATCTTTTTCTGGAGTGTCTCCAGTTGTTTTTTGACTTCGCTCAGCTGGGTATACAGTTTGTTGCTGTTATCCGTTTTATTGCTTGCATTATCCTTAGTGAAAGTCAGCAACTCATTAAAGGACTGGACTTGTCCCTGCAGGTCGGATACTTCCTTCGATATCGTTGTTAGCTGCTTTTCGTAGTCGGCTTTGAGCGTTGCAATCTGCTGTTGATTATGGGTCTGAAGCTGAGTAATCATCTGTTGCTGGAGGTGGTTACTATAATAGTAGGTTCCAAGTACTCCAAGTGCAATGAGAACAATCCACATTACCAGAAACAGCTTGATTGAAGATCCGGCCTTGCCTTTGGCGCTCCGGGTGTGATGGATGTCAGAGGGTTGGGCAGAAGGTTTCATATCATCACTCCTGGTTATTAATAGGTACAAAAATTTTTCCAGTCCTCATTCTATCATGCCACTATTGATTACGCAAAAATGAAATTCTTTAAGTAATAGGATAAAAAGAGATTGCATCGGAAGGAAGTCCTAGGATACAATTTCTTATAGATGCAATAAGTAGGAACTTTGGGCATGTTTTTCGACTTTTTTAGATAGAAATGCAGGAAATTTATACTATATTTTGATTTTTTCAAGTCACGAAAGTCAAAAGTCCTGATGTTGTTACAGCGGAATATGGCAGAAATAGAGCTGTTAATACCGCTTTATCAAGTGTTTTTCTGTTTTTCGACATAATCCGACTTGAGCTTCTTCTATACTCGGACTGTCGCAGACATAGTGGCATCATCAAGACAAGGGTGAAAAGCAATTGTCCAATACATAACAGGGGGAACAACAATGAAAAAAGTATGGCAGGTGGTCATCGTAGATATCCACCCCACCAGCATGCTGGGTACAAAATTGATTTTGGAAGAACAACAGGATCTGTTGGTGCGGGGAATGACTTCGACCGGGACAGAGGGGCTCGAACTGGTGAACATTCACCAGCCTGATCTGATTCTTATGGATTATCGACTTCCGGAGGGCCAGGCGGATCAATATATTGCCCAGATGAAAAATCTGTCGGCGCATAGCCACATCATTATTCTGACAGATGAGGACAATGTAAAGTTATTTCGTCATCTGATGAGTCTTGGTGTAAGTGGTATGCTGTCCAAACAGGCTTCCCCTAGCCAGCTCATTCATCTCATTTCCGGGCTGCGTGAGGGTTGTGTATCCATTCCGCTATCCTGGCTAACCAGTGCAGAATGGGCTCAGCCCATCGAGTCTCCGGCTGAAGAACTTGTTGTTGAATTAACAGAAACCGAAACTTTTATCATGGAAAGAATTGTCCAGGGCGTAACCTATGATAAAATAGCCAATGAGATTAATGTTAGCAGGCGTTCGATTGATAATTATCTGCGTAAAATATACGTGAAGCTGGATGTAAGCAGCAGAGCACAGGCTATTGAGCGATACGCTTTATACGCAAGACAGACCAAAACCATATCCTGACGAGCATGGTTCCATGAATCCTTATGAACGATGAATCGTCGAGTGTCTGGTTCAGGTCATATTACGTGTTCAACTGGAATAGGTTGTAGGGGGCCGCGGACTGCGAGCATAGTTCGGAATAGGGATGAAAGGGGAACGGACCGATGAAATATTTCTTCGCCTCCCGTACAAACAGGCTTTTGTCATCACCGCTGAGGGACATTCGTGAGATGTCTGGCCGAGATTATTTCATTTCTCTGGCAGAAGAGCTGCCTGCGGAGGAGCTGTTTCCATTCAAATTGCTGGAAGCAGCAGCGGTTTCTGTGTTTAGTTCTGGACCTTCCGCATTGCAGTATGGTGAGCCGGCAGGTTACAGACCCTTGAGAGAGTGGCTGGACAAGGATTGGAATGCACGTAAGGGCATACGAACCGTACCGGAACAGATTCTGTTGACAACAGGTACCCAGCAGGCCATTGATCTGGTGATGCGTCTGCTGCTTGAACCTGGGGATTCCGTGCTGGTTGAGCATCCTACATCACCGGGCTGTCTTGAGGTTCTGGAGATGCAGGGGGCCAAAATCGTGCCAGTGATAGGCGATGCTGATGGTATTTTGCCTGATCTTTTGGAGCATCACATGCAGCAGGTGAGACCGAAGCTGCTTTTTGCTGCACCCAGTTTCTCCAATCCAACAGGCGTGCTGTGGAGCATGGAACGGCGTGAGGCTGTGCTTGAACTGTGCTCACGTTATGGTGTGTTGCTTGTGGAAGATGATTCGTATGGTGAACTTCACTTCGATGGACGTGAGCCAGGAGACTTCAACCGCAGGTACCCTTCGCTGTTCGCATTGGATACAGCGGATCAGGGTGGACATGTTCTTTACATTGGTTCGTTCAGCAAAACCGTAGCACCCGCTCTGCGTACAGGATGGGCTGCCGGACACCCGACTCTGATTCAGGCTATGACCTCAGTAAAACGGATAGCAGATGGACAATCCAGTCCGATGAATCAGCGGCTGTTGTATCAATTGCTGGCCCAGTCTCCTTTTAAATGGAGCGATCACCTTTCCATGCTGAATAAGGAGTATAAAACTAGACTCAAGCTGATGCTCGAACTGCTGAAGCGCCCGGGCTGGAAAGGGAGCCAGTACAGTATTCCCGAAGGGGGAATGTACCTTTGGGTACAGTTGCCGGAGGGAATGGACAGCGGGGCCTTGCTCAAAGCGGCTTTGTTAAAAGGGGTATCTTTCCTTCCCGGTTCCCTCTGTTCTACGGGGATGCAGGATCATCGTCACATCCGATTGAACTTCAGCCATCCCGGCCGAGATGAATTGCTGCTTGGCATGAACCTCATCAGTGAGTCCATAACGGAGTTTACGGCCCGGAGCTAGACCGAATATAGAAAAAAGTAAATACTTCATATCTCAAAATCCGTGCCTGGAATGGTTATTTTGCGTTTCGGGCAACGGAATGGTTTCTTTTGTATCCATGCCGAAGCGATTACGTTATTGCATCCACTAACATTTTTATATATAATATGTATTAATGAGTTGTTGTTTTCTTTATACCAACTGCATTCATTGCAAGTTCAGGGGAAGCACTCATATATTTTAACTTAACGGGGGAAATCAACATGTCTAATATTTTATTTGTCAAAGCAAACGACCGCCCAGCGGATCAAGCAGTCAGTGTTAAATTGTACGATGCATTTCTGAGCGCATACAAAGAGTCCCACCCAGGTGACACAGTTACCGAGCTGGATCTCTACAATACAGAATTCCCATTCTATGGCAACACTGCAATCACTGGTACTTACAAAGCAGCTAACGGTTTTGAACTGACAGCTGACGAGCAAAAAGCAGCTTCACTTGCAGCTCAACTTCAAGATCAATTTTTGGCAGCTGACAAAGTTGTCTTTGCATTCCCACTCTGGAACTTCACCGTTCCTGCACCATTGGTTAACTACATTTCTTACCTGAGCCAAGCTGGTAAAACATTCAAATACACTGCTGAAGGTTCTGTAGGACTGGCTGGCGGCAAAAAAGTAGCTCTGCTTAACGCACGTGGTGGCGTATACTCCGAAGGCCCAATGGCAGCTGCTGAAATGTCCCTGAACTTCTTGAAAACAGTTCTCGGCTTGTGGGGCATTCAAAACCCTGAAGTGGTTATCGTTGAAGGACATAACGCTTCTGCAGATCGTGCTGAAGAAATCGTTAACGCGGGTCTGAAATTGGCTTCCGAAGTAGCAGCAAGCTTCTAATAGCTTCATATAGAAATACGAAAAAGCCTGTTATCTCCATTGGAGATGGCAGGCTTTTTTTTGCATGTTTGCCGTAAGCTACCGGGACTCAGATGTTGCGTTATTCACCAGGTATTGCTCCACTATTTCCGCAATTTGTTCCAACTCACCGTCTTCACGTTGAACCAGAGAAAAATCCACTTCAAGTTCATTTATGCTCCGATCGATCATATCATTATCCTCAAGCATGTGAGCATGCTCAGTCAGTGCTTGTACGCCCTTAATCGTCAGCACGTATCTCCCACGGGATAGTCGCTCGAACCAGCCATAGTAATTTTTTTGCAAAATAGCCGCGGCTGAACCGACACTTGTCTGTTTGGCAAGTGAGGCAGGGGAGGCTTCTCCCTGAGTGCGCAGGGCAGATGCGATACGTAATGCCTTTTCCCTGTAAGCTGTGACCAGCTGCCTGCGTGTGCTTCCTCCCGTGTTGTAGTCGCCACTACGCTCGTCGAATTCTCGCAGCAGTCGTTGTCGCCGGACACCACTCTTACGGATACCGGTGCCGCCATGACCTTGAGCAGTAGGTTCGCATAATACATCAATCAGGGGAGATTTGGTTTTGTAGAATGTTACTGTAATGAGCCCCAGGCCAAGTTGTTTGCACAGTGCGGTTAATTCACCCCAGCGCTGGTTGACGGCCCCGCGTTTGCTGCGGTTCCGCTCAACAGCCAGATAAACGAAGGGCGTCAGCTTCAGGCGCTGCATTCCCTGCAACAGCAAAGACAGGTTAAACGTTTTTTTCATCTCCACAATCAAAGGTTCATGCTGATCCGATTTGACCCCAACGAGGTCACAATGTTTGACTTCAGCCTTCACGTCGAAGCCGCGTTGTTCAAAAAAAGCCTTAACAGGCGAATATAATTCGGTTTCGTATTGTACCGCCATCGTTGTTGCTCCTTTCCTGAAGTAGTCTGTCTCTGACGAGGTATTGTCCGGTTTCCTTAATTTAGAACCTTCATTATAGCATATCCGGTCTTTTTTTTCTGAGGGCATAAGATGTTTGATAGGAACGGGGAAAAGCCAAAATTGGGACCCACGGATTGAAAAAAAGAGGTCAACTTATCCGATTTGCCGCATAGGTATGTAATACACTTTTCACAACCATATAAGATGTTTGGACAGAGGGTGGCGGGACTAATCCGGACCGCAAGATTGGTATTCAAGCAGGAGCCGTAATTCTATTGATTTCTTCATACCATTCGGAATGGTTGACAATCACACTAAAGGAGCCATGGGAGGTACCAAGCATGAATATTTTTGAACGCGTTGCGGAACATCGGGCAGAGAGTGACCGTTTGTCATGGAACGGAACATTTGAAGATTATATTGCACTGCTGAGAGAGGACCCGACTCCGGCAATGACGGCGCACTCCAGAGTGTACCAGATGATTGAATCATTTGGTGTAGAAGAAGTGGGTGGGCATAAACGCTACAAGTTTTTTGAACAGGAGATTTTTGGACTGGATCGGTCCATTGAAAAGCTGGTTGAAGAATATTTCCATTCGGCTGCACGCCGTCTGGATGTACGCAAACGGATCTTGCTCCTTATGGGGCCGGTAAGTGGAGGAAAGTCAACGCTGGTGACATTGCTGAAACGAGGTCTTGAACAGTTCTCGCGTACGGATAAAGGGGCCGTGTACGCCATTGAGGGCTGCCCAATGCATGAAGAGCCGCTACATCTGATTCCACTTGAGCTTCGTCCCGAAGTGGAGAACGAGATCGGTGTCCGCATTGAGGGCAATCTCTGCCCATCCTGCCAGATGCGGCTTCGTACCGAATATGGCGGCGACATCAGCCAGGTTCGGGTGGAGCGGGTCATCATTTCGGAAGATAGCCGGGTGGGGATCGGAACATTCAGTCCATCTGATCCGAAGTCACAGGATATCGCCGATCTGACGGGGAGTATCGACTTTTCGACCATCACCGAGTTTGGTTCCGAGTCTGATCCGCGGGCCTACCGTTTTGACGGTGAATTGAACAAGGCGAACCGTGGATTGATGGAATTCCAGGAGATGCTGAAATGTGATGAGAAGTTTCTGTGGAATCTGCTCTCTTTAACCCAGGAAGGCAATTTCAAAGCTGGACGATTCGCATTAATCAGCGCAGATGAGATGATTGTAGCGCATACGAATGAATCGGAGTATAAGTCGTTTATCTCCAATAAGAAGAATGAAGCTTTGCAATCCCGGATGATTGTGATGCCAATCCCTTATAATCTGAAGGTCTCCGAGGAAGAAAAGATCTATGGCAAGCTCATTCAGCAGAGTGATATGAAGCATGTCCATATTGCGCCGCATGCATTGCGGACTGCAGCCATTTTCTCCATACTTACCCGCTTGAAAGAAACGAAGAAACAAGGCATGGATCTGGTCAAAAAGATGCGGATGTATGACGGTGAAGAAGTTGAAGGGTACAAAGAAGCCGATCTGCGTGAGATGCAAAATGAATATCTGGATGAAGGCATGTCTGGCATTGATCCGCGCTATGTCATCAACCGGATTTCAAGCGCTTTGATCAAGCAAAATCTAGAATGCATTAACGCGCTGGATATCCTCCGGGCGATCAAGGATGGTCTGGACCAGCATGCCTCGATTACGAAGGAAGAGCGGGAGCGATATCTCAATTTTATTGCTCTGGCACGTAAAGAATATGATGAACTGGCGAAGAAGGAAGTACAGAAGGCCTTTGTCTACTCGTTCGAGGAGTCAGCGAGAACGTTATTCGAGAACTATCTTGATAACATCGAAGCATTCTGCAATTGGTCCAAAATCCGTGATCCGCTTACAGATGAGGAGATGGACCCGGATGAGCGCTTAATGCGTTCAATCGAGGAGCAGATCGGTATCTCCGAGAATGCCAAGAAAGCGTTCAGGGAAGAGATTCTGATCCGAATCTCCGCATACTCCCGTAAGGAGCGTAAATTCGAATACAGCAGTCATGATCGCCTGCGTGAAGCGATTGAGAAGAAGCTGTTCACTGACTTGAAGGATATCGTCAAGATTACAACTTCAACCAAGACACCTGATGCAACGCAGCTCAAACGAATGAATGAAGTGATTAAACGATTGGTTGAGGAACATGGCTACACTGCTGCAAGCGCCAATGAACTGCTTCGATATGTGGGCAGTCTGTTGAATCGCTAATCTGTATCGAACCATTCCGGATCAGGCTCCAGAAGCCTGCTGTGAGGCTCCTTCACAGCAGGATCGGGGCCTTTTTACTTCCATTACGGTCAAATGCATCTAATAAACGGACAAGGAGGGTAGGTTTGAGAGCGTAAAATATATTGTGTAAATAGAAAAAGGAAGACCTTTTCTAGTAGAATTGAGTTACCACACAACAATTCAGAGAGAGGTCTTCCCTATGAATCATTTTACAACAGATTTAGTTCAAGCTCTAGTCACCAAACAAGATATTACAGAAGTATTTCGCAATCATTTAGAGTCTGCCATGAACCACTTGCTCGAAACGGAGCTTACAGCGTTTCTGGATTATGAAAAATACGACCGTGCTGGCGTGAATTCAGGCAACTCTCGTAACGGATCGTACACTCGTACGCTTCATACCGAGTATGGCGACTTGCAGCTTAGTATGCCTCGGGATCGGAATGGAGTGTTCAAACAGCAGACGGTAGCGCCGTATAAACGTTCCAATGACACCCTGGAATCCTTTGTCATTCACCTGTTTCAAAAGGGGGTCACCATGACGGAAATCGCTGACCTCATCGAGAAAATGTATGGCCATCACTACACGCCTCAAACGGTTTCCAACATGACCAAAGTCATGACCCAGCATGTCGATGCATTTATGAAACGACCGCTGGAGAAGCGTTATGTCTGCGTCTATATTGATGCGACGTACATCCCTGTGAAGCGTGAAACGGTAGCCAAGGAAGCGGTCTATATTGCCGTAGGCATTCGTGAGGATGGCTCCAAAGAGGTACTTACGTACGCGATTGCACCGACCGAATCCGCTTATATCTGGAAAGAACTACTTCAGGACGTCAAACAGCGTGGCACCGAACAAATCCTTCTGTTTATCTCTGACGGACTGACCGGGATTGTGAATGCAATCCAAGAGGTATATCCCCAAGCGAAGTACCAAACCTGTTGCGTTCATTTATCTCGTAACATCGCCCACAAAGTTCGGGTGACGGATCGAGCAGAGATCTGTGAAGATTTCAAGTCCGTGTATCGTGCTGAGGATGAAGAAGCAGGTAAGGCTGCTCTGACTACCTTCTGTGACAAATGGAAAGCCACCTATCCCAAAGTGGTTCAATCGTTGAGAGAGAATCCCTATATTTTCACGTTTTACAGCTTTCCCAAACCCATCTGGAGAAGCCTGTATTCGACGAATCTGATCGAATCGTTTAACAAGCAAATCAAGAAATACACGAATCGGAAAGAACAATTCCCTCATGAAGAGGCATTAGAAAAATTCCTGGTTTCCCAGTTTGAAAGCTATAACCAACGTTTTGCTACCCGTTGTCATATTGGCTTCGATCAAGCACGAGCAGAACTGCTAGCCATGTTCACCACAAAAGAGTAACATCACCCTACATAAGAAAAGGTTATTTCATTTACACAAAAATCTTGACGCTGCCGTAGGTTTTATGATAAATTAGTTCTAATGGTATATGTTAATTTAGGTATTTTAGTCTATAATCAATACATATATTTACAATTTAAAGTTTTTTAGGGGCTATTAAGGAGCTGACTGCACACGTTATGAATAGTATTTCCGCAACAAGACAGAAGCAACTTGATTATATTGGACTATCCGCAAAGGATCTTCAACTGCTTGCCGATCATCGACCCGTTTTTCAGAAAGTCGTTAACGAAGTCGTGGACCATTTTTACAATCACGTGGGAAATTATCCAGATTTGGTCGATCTTATTGCTCGGTTCTCTTCCATTGACCGCCTGAAAGAAACACAGAAGACGTACTGGATGTCCATGACTGAAGGTGTGGTTGATGATGCTTATATTGATCAGCGTATAGCCATTGGACTTGTTCATTCCCGAATCGGATTGTCTGAAGATTATTATCTGGGAACTTACATGGTCTATCTCGATATTGCAACAAGCATATTGCAACAAGTTATTCCTGATTCCTGGCATCTTGTGATTCAGGCGCTCAGCAAAATGTTTAATCTCGATTCCCAGCTTGTACTTGAGGCTTACGAGAAGAAGGAAAAGGAAAAATTACATCAGCTCGCCAACGATCAGCAGCATACTTTGCAGGCAATTACGCAGATTACCCAGCAGTTGACGGGCATGATTAGCGAGTTAAACGAAAATGCTCAGGCCATCTCTGACGTAGCCAGAGAAACAGCAGCTTCTCAGGATCAAGCTCATGAGTTGCTGGGAGAATTGACTGGAGAGATCAGTCAGATCGGCAAAATGGGTGAACTCATTCGTGAGATCTCGGATCAAAGCCATCTTGTGGGTTTGAATGCAGCTATTGAAGCTGCACATGCAGGAGAGTTCGGTCGGGGCTTCGAAGTGGTCGCGAGTGAAGTTCGTAAGCTTGCAGCCAGTTCTCGTGATGCTCAGGGGAAAATTCAGTCGAATCTGGAACAGATCATGAAGAAGCTGAGCAGTGTTCAACAGGAATACAAGCATACATCCTCGGGTGCGAAACGTCAGGCATCCCGCTCAGAAGAGCTTGCGGTATTCGCTACGACAATGGAGAAACTGGCACTGGACCTAAGAAAACTCGATCAACAGAAATAGGCTGTAACACGACATAGAGCTGACGATACCGTTTCTGGTTGTTTTGAGCTATAATGGGTAGACAAACCTGCCGATGTTATAGCGAATGCAGCCGGAGACAGGGGATCTGAAAGAGGTTGAGGTGATCAGATGGCTTCTATCCATGATGTAGCCAAAGAAGCGGGCGTATCTGTTGCAACCGTTTCCAAGGTGATAAACGATTATCCGGATGTAAGTGACAAAACCCGCAAAAAAGTCAATATAGCCATCGAACTATTGAAATATCAACCCAATGTGGTTGCACGTGGACTTGTAAAACGCCGTTCATGGACGGTTGGTATACTCTTAACAGTTCCTTTTACGAATCCGTTTGTATCGGAGTTGCTCGAAGGGATCAAGACAGCGCTGGAGAACAGTGGTTACGATTTGGTTCGATTGTCTACACGCTTTGATGATCCGGGATACTCGTTTATTAAACATTGCCGTAGCCGGAATGTGGATGGCGTTGTTGTTTTCGGAGAAGGAAGAGATAATAAGAATATTGAGGAATTGGTTGAAGCGGAGATCCCGACGATGTTCATTGATACCGATTTGTTTGGCAAGCGGGCAGGATACATTACGACGGATAATGAAAATGCCATAATGATGAGCGTTAAACACTTGCATGAACTGGGTCATCACAGGATTGCCTATATTTCGGGTACACTTGGACCAGCAGTAGCTAACCTACGTTTGGATGGATACCGGGCGGGGTTGCGTGTCTGCGACATTCCGTATTCAACCGTGTACCTGGAGGTTTGTGACTACTCCTTTGATGGGGGTAGTAAGGCTGCCCGTCGATTACTTGCACTGAAAGATCAACCAACGGGAATTGTCTGTGCCTCAGACATGGCCGCATTCGGTGCAATTCATGAAATTGAGAAGCATGGCCTTCGTGTGCCTGACGATATATCTGTTGTCGGATTCGATAACACGTATTATGCTGAGGTATTTAAACCGGGGTTAACCACAATTAACCAAAATATTCATTCCATTGGCATCAAATCGATTGAATATCTGATTGCTATGATTGAGAATCCGGCTTATTCTCCTCCGGTTGTTACGGAGCCGTCCAATCTGGTGATTCGTCAAACGACTGCACCTGTCAAAATGTAAAGACGTTGACACGGAGCTCAGGAGCACAGCTAACAGGCTGTGCTTTTTGGCGTTCTGGATCTGCCTGTGGGAATATGGGTTCGTGAGCTTGAATGAGCTTGACCCATTCAAATGACAGGAAAAGCTGTTGACTTTTTGCCACCGTGTAACTAACAATAAATACCATAAACATAGTTTTGTAACCGCTTACTTTGTACGGTTGATATTAGCGAAGTATTGTGGTCCATTCAATCAGGGGAGTGATCTGATGCATCAGGTGCTTTTGGTGGATGACGAAGTATACGCACGGAAGGGTCTTAGGAAGCTGATTCGCTGGGAAGCATGCGGGTTTGAGGTCATTGGTGAAGCCAATGACGGGGATGAGGCTTACGAGCAGATTGAACGGTTACATCCTGATGTTGTCATTACCGACATTCGAATGCCGGAAACGGATGGACTGGAGTTAATTCGGCGGACGATCCAGGAGGGGGAGCAAAATCGAATAGGCGGGAAAACACCCTATTTTATTATCGTGAGCGGATATAATGATTTTACTTATGCACAACAGGCGGTGCGGTACGGTGTACAGGACTATATTTTGAAACCGATTGATGAGATTGAGCTGGAGGCAACCTTGTGTAAATTGTCGGCAGCGCTGAAGCATCATAAATCTGCGGAGCAGGAGAAGCGAGAGCGACAATACATGCGGTGTCTGGAACAGTTGATGTATGGTGAGGCTGATTCGGCTATTGCTGAACAATGGCTTGAGCTGGCGGATACGCGTATGGGGGATCTGCTCGCATATCTGCTTATTGAGCATAATCCGGTGTTATGTTCTGACGTATCGGACATCACACATACGGTCAAAGAAGGCGTGGCCTCGCTTCGGAATTACGAGAACTTGAATCCAATTGTGCGAGCTGTTCTGAAGCGAATGTATCCGCGAGATTCACTACTGTACTTGAGGCAGCATGGCGAACGTGTGGGAGTTCTGCTTACGGGCAAACATCTGCGTCCTGATGCGAACAATTTGCGTAGGACCGTGGAGAAGATACAGTCCAGCTTCACTGAAATGGAAAATGTCCGAGTATGCATCTATGCAGGTGCTACCTGTCAAGATCCGCTGCTCATTGGGCATGCCTATCAAACAGCATTGAAAGCGATCGCCTACAAGTTCATTTCAGAGGATGACGGGATCGTGCTCTTCGATGACGTACAGCATAAACAAGTGCAATGGATGCATACAGATCAGGAAAAGCAGCAGCAGTTGCTAAGATTGATGGAAGAGCAACAGATGGAGGCCATGGAAGTGACGCTGGGTGACTGGTTCACTGAAATGCGGACTTCCTGTTATGCTCCGGCAGCCGTGACGTCCGCTGTACATCAACTGGTGTCTACCATTGTATCGATGCTGAAATCGGTTCAAGCAGACGTGAGTACAATGACTACGATTCAACCCGTTCTGGACTGGCAATCCGAACGGGGAAGGCTGGCGGATGCCAAACAATTGCTGACGTCTTTTATGCAGGAAGGAGCTCGGCGGTTGGCTGAACAGCGCCAGCTGATTCAGAAGGGAGCCATGCCCAAGATCAAAAGTTACATTGAGGAAAACTATAGCAAGAATATAAGTCTGAAGAGCATTGCCTCTGAATTTTATATGAATCCGGTGTATCTGGGGCAACGCTTCCGCAAGGTATATGGCATGTATTTCAATGATTTTTTGCTTCAACTTCGCATTGATGAAGCCAAAAGGCTGCTGAGACAGACGGATCTGCGGGTATATGAGGTGGCCGAGCGGGTAGGATTCGGGAGCAGTGATTATTTTGCCACTCAATTCGAGAAAACAGAGGCTTCCTCGCCCACGGAATATCGGAACCGTTTGATGGGTGAGGGGTAGATGCGATCTTGAAGCTGAATTTTCTCAGCAATATTCGTTTGCGGAACAAGATGCTGATTTTGTATGTCTTTTTTGTACTCATACCGGTCATCCTCAGTAATGTTATTTTCTATCAGGTGACCACTGCGAATGTCAAATCACAACGTATGTCCGATCTATCCAAGGCAATGGAACAGGTGCGCAACAATTTAACCAGTGAAATTCGCAATGCCGTCGATATCTCATCCAACTTGTACACGGATAGTCTGTTGACGGACATGCTGGACAAGGAGTATGCCCATCCCATTCAGTACGTTGAAGCCTATACGCTGTATCTCCGCAAAATCCTGAATACGTATCATTCCGGCTTTCATTCGATTCAGGGCCTAACCATCTATGTGGATAATACATCGGTATTGCCCTCCGGGGGAGTTGAGTTCCTGAACGAGAAGATCAGGAAATCCGAGGCTTACAGGCAGTTGACAGTCGGCCCGCAATTCTCCCCCATTTTCATACGATGGAGTCCCGAAGGAACTCACCAGACCTTCAGCATACTCCGCAGACTGGATTATTATGCTACGAATTCGGGTTGGAAGGAGAAATTCGTTCGGCTGGACTTGAAGACGTCAACGATCCGCCAAATTTTTACGAATATCACCACTCCAGGACGTCTGTATCTGGTTAATTCGGCTGACAGAGTGGATTACGCGACTGATTCGAATGTTCCCTGGACAAGTCAAAATGTGGAGTACAGCCACATCAGGAGTCAACTGAGCAAACAGGAATTTGAGATGGTCTATCCATTATCTGGCGAACTGACGGGATGGAAAATTGTTGGTTTGTTTGATGAAAGGGAAATTTACAGAGAACTGAGGCAACCGCTTCATCTGGTCATTCTGCTGGCTTGTTTGAATATCATTCTGCCAACCTGGATTATTATATGGACGACCCGAAACATCCATGTGAGGCTAGCACATGTGCTGGAGCATATGAGAAAAGTGAAGCTTCAACGATTCGAGCCAATCAGGCAACCGGAAACGTCGGATGAGATCGGCCAGCTCACGGCCGAGTTCAATCGCATGACGACGACGATTCACCGCTTGATCAATGATGTGTATATGGCAGATATTCAACATAAAAATCTGGAGTTGCAGCGGCGCCATGCCCAGTTAAATGCGTTGCAAAGCCAGATCAATCCACATTTTCTGTTCAATGCGCTGGAGACGATCCGTATGCGAAGCCTGATGAAAGATGAAGATGAGACGGCTAGAATTATCCAGTATATGGCCAAAATTTTTCGAAATGCTCTGACCTGGAATCGTGACCGAGTTAGTGTAAAGGAAGAACTTGAGTATGTGACCTGTTTTATCGAAATTCAGAAATATCGGTTTGGGCACAAGCTGAATTACTCCATTGAACTGGACCCGGAAGCAGGTCAATGTTTGATTCCCAAGATGACACTGTTGCCTTTTGTCGAGAATGCCAGCATTCATGGTATTGAACCCCTAAAGGTGGGGGGTGAGATACGGCTTCGTATTAAACTTACGGAGAAGCAACTCATCTGTGTTGTGGAAGATACGGGAGCAGGCATGACGGAGGAAAAAATAAATCAGCTGCTTGCTTATGTGCAGACGGAAGATTCCATGGGGGACCGTGTTGGTGTACAGAATGTGATTTATCGTCTGAAGTTGATATATGATCACCGTTTTCACATCCGATTCGATAGTACCCTTGGTAAAGGCACACGTGTGGAGATCATTATGCCGTTGGAGGAGCCTGGAATGGACTCGAATCCCTAAGCATTGTAGAGCAAGTCCTATAGTTTAACGGGTAAACAAAGTTTGTTTGTAATCGTATAATGAAAGTGCTTACAAATTTTCCGGTCATTAACGTCTATCTAATCCTGAACAACGATCTTGTAAAGGGCTGACACATGACGGAGTAAAGGTTAGTCTAACAAACAACCAAGGAGGAGATCGGATGCATTTGAGAAAATGGTGGGGCTTGTGTTTGGCGGCTGTATTGGTCTTAAGTCTGTTACCGAGTATGGGAACAGGAGGGGCACGTGCTCAGGCGGCGGACGTTAAGGCAGGCGAAGGGGATGAACCGCTGTTTGAGGCTCATTTTGAAGAGGGTATGTTGGGACAATGGCGTGCACGCGCGAGTGAGAAGCTCGAGATTGTGTCTGGAGTGGGCCACGACAGTACACGCAGCCTGAAAACCTCATCCCGTACTGAAACGTTCCATGGACCCTTAATTGAGGTGCTGGACCATGTACAGAAGGGCAGCACGGTTCATATTTCATTTTGGGCCATGTATGATGAAGGGCCTGACAGTCAGGTCATTAACGGTGCACTGGAGAAAGAATACAATAAGGACGCTTCGGGTCTTGAATATGCTACCTTTGCCTCCGCCACCCTAAACAAAGGACAGTGGAAAAAAGTCGAGGCCGATGTGGTTATTCCCGAAGAAAATAGTGGCATCACCGGATTCCGAATGTATGTGGAGACACCTTGGAAGACGTCAGAGGAAGTGACGCCGGCAGATACGATTTCTTTTTACGTGGATGATGTTCTGATTACGGCTGCTCAGAAAATTGAGATTGAAAAGAATATTCCGAATCTGGTCGATATCGTGGGACAAAATTACGCAATGGGAGCTGCCATCAACCAGTCTGCACTAGACGCGGAAAACCAGCATTCCCAGTTGTTGACGAAACATTTTAATAGTATTACAGCGGACAATTTTATGAAAATGGATGCGATGCAGCCCCAGGAAGGACAGTTTGTCTGGTCAGAGACGGATCGTCTGGTGAGCTTTGCCAAAGCGAATGACATGGAGATCAGAGGTCATACGCTGTTATGGCATAGTCAGGTGCCGAATTGGTTCTTTACTGATCCGAATGATGCATCGAAACCTGCCACGCGGGAACAGTTGCTTGCACGGATGAAAACCCATATTCAAACCATCATGACCCGGTACAAAGGAAAGGTTCATACATGGGATGTGGTCAATGAAGTCATCTCGGACGGAGGCGGCTTGCGGAATGAGGCCAGTAATTCCAAGTGGAGAGATATTATTGGGGATGTGGATGGCGACGGAGATGACAGTGATTACATTGAGCTGGCTTTCCGATATGCCCGCGAGGCTGACCCCGATGCTGTACTGGTGATTAATGACTATGGACTGGAGGGCAGTGGAAGCAAGCTGAATGATATGGTGAAGCTTGTAGAGAAGCTGCTGGCTAAAGGCACACCGATTGATGCGGTTGGATTCCAGATGCATGTGTCCATGTACGGACCGGATGTAAAGCTGATTCGTGAGGCTTTTAACAAAGTTGTCGCTCTTGGTGTGAATGTACAGGTTACAGAGCTGGACGTTTCGATCTATTCAAATAATTCCGAGCAGGAGATGCCGGTAACAGATGAATTAATGCTGCAACAGGCCTATCGTTATCGTGAGCTATTTGACCTGTTCGATGAGTTGGGAAAACAAGGCGTTATGGACAGTGTTACGGTCTGGGGACTTGCGGACGATGGTACATGGCTTGACAACCATCCCGTCAAAGGACGCAAAGATGCACCGTTGCTGTTTGATCGTAAATTAAAAGCAAAACCGGCCTATTGGGCACTGGTGGACCCTACCACTCTTCCGATCTATCGTAATGAATGGACAGCATTGAAGGCCAGCCCTTCTTTACCAGATCGCAAAGGACAGGAGGATATTCTTTGGGGCGCAGTGAAAGGGCTGGCTATTAATCATCTGGCAGAAGGTACATCAGGGGTTACTGGTGAGGCTCGCGTGCTGTGGGATGCCAAAAAAGTGAATATGCGTGTGGAAGTGAAGGATACTACACGTCGCAAAGGTGATCAGGTGCAGGTGTTCCTTGCGGAAGACGTAAAGGATGCGGTCGCTGCAACCTCTGAAGATAATCTATCTGCCAAGAAGAAAAATCCGCCGCCCGCGAATGGTCAGTATACGTTCAAACGGGAGGGCAGCAAAGGCAAGGATAAGAATGCATACAGCGTACAGGAGACAAAAACGGGTTATGTCGTATACGCATCACTGCCTTTGTCAGCCGCTTTACTTACCGAAGGACAGGTCTTGTCCCTGGATTATCGAATTACGGATGAACATGCTGCTGGACAGACAGCAACCATCGTTTGGAATGATATTTCCAACCAGCAGCCCGATAAACCTGCTAATCGGGGCAAACTGAAGCTGGGTTCCGTACTGAAACAAACCAAGGTCACTTATGGTAAACCTGTAATTGACGCGAAAAAGGAAGGCATCTGGAAAAAGGCAGCATCTGTTAAGACAGATACCTGGGTGATTGGAAACTCGGGGGCAACGGCGACTGTACAGCTGTTATGGGATGAGAAATACCTGTATGTATTGGCAGATGTCAAAGATCCTTTATTAAGCAAAGTGAGCAAAAATGCACATGAGCAGGACTCCGTCGAAATGTTTATCGACCCTAACCACAATCAGACCACCCACTATCAGGAGGATGACGTGCAATACCGGGTTAACTTTGATAACGAATCTTCCTTTGGAGGAAATGCCATAAAGGAGCGATTCAAGTCGGCTACCCGTCTGACAAGTGGAGGGTATGTTATTGAGGCAGCAATTCCTTTGGATCATGTCCCTTCGGCTAAGAATTTATGGATCGGATTCGACCTGCAGGTGAACGACGATCAGGCTGGGAATGGTCAGCGAAGCAGTGTGTCGATCTGGAGTGATCGCTCGGGTAACTCCTATATGGATACATCTGGCTTTGGCAACTTGTTGCTGGTTCGAAAATAAGTGCCTCCAAGGCATTTTGTAAGGAAATGGTTCGTATAAAACATCTGTTTTTCTGGAAAAAAGTGTTGATTTAAAAGTCTGGGACGTTTAGACTATAAACATTCATATTAAACGGGTTCCAGATGTATGGCGCGGGCTCAGATGAGTCGGTGGTCACAAGTCAAGTGATGCGGAGGGAGTGCCTGTCATCCAGACAGCGCACTCGCTTCTTTTTTTCATTTCACATTTTGCATACATACGAGACATTTCCCGGTTGAAAGGACAGAGTGAGTGGAGCACCTACATGGAACATACAACTTAGAACTGGTTATTTTATCTTACATTATTGCAACGCTCGCTTCTTATGCAGCACTTGACCTTGCGGGCCGGGTAAGTCTGGCTAAAGGAATGTCCCGGCATGTATGGCTAACCTGCGGGGCAGTCTCCATGGGCCTGGGAATTTGGTCTATGCATTTTGTGGGCATGTTGGCCTTTGTTCTCCCGATGCACGTGTCCTATTCCACAGGTGAGGTCATTTTTTCCGTTCTGCTTGCCATTATTGCATCAGGTGTAGCATTAAATATTGCAGGGCAGCAGTCCGGCAAAATAAGTAAGCTTATTATTGCAGGAGTGCTTATGACAACAGGCATCAGCAGCATGCATTACGTGGGAATGGCTGCCATGTCGGTTTCCATTACGTATGAGGCAGGAAGAGTGGTATTATCTGTGCTGATTGCGGCGTTAGCTTCATTTGCTGCATTGTGGCTTATGTTTTTCTTCCAGCAGCATCAATCACGGTTCATGTGGATATACAAGTTGGGTAGTGGACTTATTATGGGTGTTGGTATCACGGGAATGCATTATACGGGGATGTCAGCGGCACAATTCCACCATGCACATGAAGCAATGGCAGGCTCAGGGCTGCAGATTGGACCTTCGATCCTTGCGTATCTGATCGCGGCAGGTACCTTTACTGCCTTGGGCTTGACTTTGTTCGGTATCTTTATTAATCAACACCTGTCTCAGAAGGATCAGCGGATTCGTGAAAATGAGCAGTGGTATCAGGCTCTGTATCATAATCATTCGGATGCCATTATTTCAGTGGATAAAGAAGGGACCGTGAAGGGGATCAATGCTGCAGTCACAAGCATCACGGGATACCTTAAGGAAGAGGTCATTCATTGTACCATTAATGAGATTGCTCAGCGTATCGATAACCAATGGATAACTGAATTTCAGTCGATCAACTGGAACGACAATCGTCTGGAGCGGTTACATTACATAGCCCAGATGAGGAATGTACAGAATGAACTTCTGGACCTTAATATTACTGTCGTACCGGTACTGATTGATGGAAAACATGAGGGTAGCCACATTCTGATCAAAGACGTCACCGAGGAAAAGCAGGCTCAGGAGCGTATCCGTCACCAGGCTTTGCATGATCCGCTGACGGGTCTTCCCAATCGGCGCAAGCTGGACGAAGTGTTGGCGAGTACGATCGCAGCTTCAGAAGAAACAGGGCATACATTTGCCGTTATGGTAATGGACATAGACCGCTTCAAAATGATTAATGACTCCCTCGGTCACTCCATCGGGGATGTATTCCTTAGAGAAGTCAGCAACAGGATCATAACAGTGATAGAAGCTTCTGACCCAAAAGCCATGGAACATGTCATGCTTGCCCGTATGGGCGGCGACGAATTCACATTGGTTGTATCGAATGAGCAAGGGGTTGTGGAACGGGTGGCCGAACTTGCAGAACAGATTGTCAGAGCGATCCGGTTGCCTTACCGATTGAAGGAAAATGACTTTTACGTTACAGCCAGCATCGGGATAGCGATGTACCCTAATCATGGAGAAGGAGCCGACGCCCTGCTCAAACATGCGGACTCCGCCATGTATGAAGTGAAGAAGAACGGCAAGAATGGTTTTCAGTTTTACACAACCCAACTGGATTCCGAATTATATGAACGAATTGAACTGGAAGGTTATTTGCGTAAAGCGTTGGAGCGCGATGAGATGGTCTTGTATTATCAGCCACAGATTCGTACCGAGGATAGCCGCATCATTGGTGTGGAGGCGCTTATTCGATGGAATCACCCACTTAAAGGCATGCTGGGACCGAATGTATTCATCCCGCTCGCAGAGGAGACAGGCATGATCTACGAGATCGGCAACTGGACCCTGCGGGAAGCGTGCAGGCAGATGAAACTGTGGCACGCCAGTGGCGGACCGCTCATTCCGGTATCGGTTAACTTGTCCAGCCTGCAGTTCCATCAATCCAATCTGGTGGATCAGGTCAAAAATGCACTTACTGAGGTAGAGCTGGAAGCCCGTTATCTTGAGCTGGAGATCACAGAGAGTATGATGATGGATGCAACGGTATCTACAGGAATTCTGAATGAACTTACAGCTCTCGGGGTCAAAATCAGCCTGGATGATTTCGGCACCGGGTACAGCTCCCTGAGTTATTTGAAGCATTTTCCGATTCACAAGCTGAAGATTGATCGTTCTTTCGTAACGGACATTACCGAGAGTCGGAGTGACCAGGCCATTGTGGCAACGATTATCTCGATGGCACAGCATCTGAAGATGGAAGTGATTGCAGAAGGGATTGAGACGAAGGGCCAACTGGATATTCTGATGCATAATGATTGCCAGGAAATACAGGGGTATTATTTCAGCCGTCCATTGCCTGCAAATGAAGTGGAGCATGACTTTTTTGTACCGCTGCGGCAGCATGGAAATGGAACGCCGTCCCTTCTCTAAATATTAATGAAATGCCAAGCGGCAAGTTCCCGTCATGTGTCAGGGACTTGCCGCTTTTGTGTTCCTGTGTGTTGAGAGCTGGACGGCCATCTCACGAGTACCAGAACACATAATGGACACTAGAGTTTGAGCGCGATACGATCGACCAACCGTCTTCTTTTCCTTCCCGATTTCAGTTTTCGCATCCTTCGCCTTCTTAGTGATAAGCGATTTCTTTTCCATGACTTCCCCCCTTTGAATTCCGATTATTTTTATGCAACTGAAACAAACCGTTTTGCATGAATTTTATTGGAAAGGCTTGAATGACCTCTCCTTCAATTACAATGATCTCGAAACCCATAAATCAATCAATAAGACGAGTTTCTTTATATATATTTAACTAAAATTTAGAATAAATAATTTTTATTTACATATATATTGGAAGAATATAGTATTGTTTACGACGCTTGAGTTAAATTTTTAATTAAATGGGGGAAAAATTATGTTTAGCAAATTTAAGTATGTTGCTGCAACGCTAGTGGTTGCTTTAGGTTTTAGTTTTGTTAGCCCATCATTATCCTACGCGGCTACACCTCAAATCCAAGTATCACAGCCCCAAGTTTCACCAACACAAGTCGATGAGCCAATTCAAACAATGGGACTCAAAAAAGACGTAATAGTTAAGGCATTACGATATGGTGGAAAAGCCCTTGATAATGTTCTAGACTGGCTTGGAATTGATAGTGCCGAAGCTAAATATCTTACAAAAAATGCAGGGAAAATAGCTGATTTTATTGAAGAAACAGCTGATGAACTCGAGAAGAGATTGCTAGACTTCTTAATATTTAAATGTGACATACCGCAAGGGTATGCTAGAGTCATTACTTCCGCACTCTCTGCATATTTGCTATAATTATTCAATAGTTATCCTCAAGCGTCACTACACTACTAAATAAAGGAAGTGATCATTTGAATGCAGATATTGAACTTTTGAAGTATCAAATTAAACTGTTGAAAATGGTAATAGGCGGTGATAGTCACCCTTATTTCATGTATTTACTAGATCATGATGTAACAGAAGAGCAATCGAAGTTGCTTCACAGTTTGTTAGCTTCAATGAATAACCGCCGACATTGTTTAATAAATGGTCAAGAAGTAGATGATGGTACAGTTTTGATTCCTGAACATACATTAAATAAGCTTCAACATCTGGGTATCACAGATCAAGAATTAAATGCAAATAGTATGCCTAATTACATCGAATTTGCTGGTTATATTGAAAAATTTATGAACAATGATATTAATCCAGAATATCTATTAAAAGCTATGCATAGACAATCTATGTTTTCAGAATTATGTGGGGAACTTTTGAAAGACAAGTAACACGACACCTTTTCTCTAGCAACACATAAAAAAGTTTACAAATACGTCTTACATTAATCTTCTGTTTAACCCCTTCACCCCAACGTTCTATAAGTTCAACGTCCACTTTCAAAAGAATATCAAGTGATGCGGCGCACATCATACAATTTTCAATTTCTTTTACTTCTTCCCATGTGATTGCACAGGATACTTCAAGTAAAGCTTCATCATGAACAGTCCCGGCAATGCGCCAACCCTTCGAAGTTACGTATTCATGAAGGTTAAGCATTGCCCGTTTCATAATGTCCGCTGCGGTTTCTTGAATCCTGGCGTTAACTGCCATACGACGAACGCTAATTCGTTGTTAGTAATCCTACGGTCAGCCAGAAAATAATAAATTAGTTTTATTTAAATTGCGCGTGTCTTTGACAAGTGGAATTAGTATTGTAGAGGAAGTAACAGGAGAGATGTGGTCTGAGAAATTAGCTTCTGATATGGGAGGAATATTAGGATTCAATGTACATAGTGATATAGGGTGCATTAAAGCAAGTCCTGTTTTTTTCGAGATTATTATTTAGATGAAGAAAGGTTTAAAGGTATCTCATTAGGGAGTGTCTTCAAACTGATTGAATAGTAATACATGGGTTAATTATATTAAATGAATACACGATACGAAATTCAAGATAGACAATGGCGCCTAATTCAAGATTTGTTTCCAGCTGAACGAAAACCACAAGGAGGACGTCCCGCAGTGGACAATCAAATCATGTTAAACGCAATGCTATGGGTGGCTCGTTCAGGCGCCCCTTGGCGTGATCTCCCAGGCCACTTCCCCCATTGGAAATCCGTCTACACTTGCTTTCGACGCTGGCAGAAAGCGGGCATTTGGGATGAAGTGTTAAAGCAGATTTCCCTAGATCCTGACGAGGAAAGCGTGATGATTGACGCCACGATTGTGCGAGTTCACCAACATGGATCAGGCGCAAAAGGGAGCAAAGCAAGCAATCGATCGGACGTTCCCCAGGTGGATTAAGCACGAAAATTCATGCGGTAGTTGACGCGCTAGGGAATCCACTTCGCTTCGACTTGACCGGAGGTGAAGCACATGACTCCGTCCAAGGTTTCACCATCCTTAAAAGCATGAAACTGACCCGGAAGCAAGTGTTAGCCGACCGAGCGTATGATACGAATGCGATTCGGACCTTTTTGAAGGAACAACAGGCCATACCGGTGATTCCGGGAAAGAAAAATCGCCGAGTGACCCTAAAATATGATCGGGATGTCTACAAAGAGCGCCATTTGGTGGAATGCTTCTTTAATAAAGTGAAGAATTATCGTCGTTTGGCGACTCGTTATGATAAATTAGCATGTACGTTCAAGTCTTTTTTGACCTTGGCATTCATTATGGTGTGGCTTGCTTGAGTTTGAAGACACGCCCTAATATACGGTGCATTATGTCATTCGTTTATTGAGGAAGACTTGGAGAGTCTTGTTGAGGGTGCTGATATGATTATGGAATTTGATGATAGTTACGATCGCCAGCGTTTGAAGGGAAATACAGAAATATATAGTTATCATTTATTATTAAAGTTGTTTGCTTAGAGAGACATGTTGGATGATTTGTATAAAATGATTATATTTGACACTCTTATAGGGAACACAGATAGACACCAGGATAACTTTGGAATAGTCAGAGATGAAGTTTCTTCCAGAACTAGCTTTGCGCTGTTTTATGACAACTCTTCTTCTCTTGGAAGAGATTTACCTGAACGTAGAATAGAACTGATGTTTAAGGATAAACAAATGTTCCATTCCTATTTATTCAATAAAAAGGCATCTCCTCAGATCCGTTGGGGAACATTAAAGATTATACTAAATTGAATTTTTTTGATTTCTTAAAAAAGGCAATTCAAGTATCTCCGGAAATTAAAAATTTCACATTTTCACATTCCCAAGTAACTGATGCTAAAATTAATGAATCCATTAGTAAAATTCCTTCAGATGTAATGAGTGACATCCAAAAGGAATTTGTTAACAAATATTCTTTCACTTCTTCAAGTTCTGCTTTTGTAATGTTAGGGCAATGAATCATCAAACTCGGTCTACCATCTTTTTCATCAAAAACAGAAATATTGGAAATGAATACAAACCCTTTTTTCATCAAACTGTAATACAATTTATTAAATGGCTTCATGATATATCCAACCTGTACCACTACTTGATTGAATATCGATAACATCATCTTCATAATACCAGCGGCAAGTTCCTGTCATGTGTCAGGGACTTGCCGCTTTATTTGCTTAACTTTGAATCATCTCATCCAAGATGAGCGCATTCAGAGGGTCGTTTGCAAAAAAAAGGGGCATCCAAAACCTCACAAAAACTTGCGATGGTGCTTTTTCCCGTCATACGTGAACCAGATCGGTTTATCCTCGACACGTGTTTCCACATGTACGGTACGTCCCCATAGGCGGTACAGATAGGGAAGGGTCCGTTCCATATATTTCAGATCCAGCTCAATGCCTTCATATTGATGTTTGAGTACAAGTTCTCCCGTCCGCAGGTAATCAGCATCCTGAACCACCAGATAAGGAGAACCGCCGTTAACGCGTGAAAATACAAGCTGATCCCGTATGTTTTCCCATGACTTGTCGGTAATTTTCCAGTCCGGGCCTTTTTTCTCAAATACGTAAAGGTCGAGGTCTTCGGTTAATTGCTTGGTCATGTAATTGCGGATAAACGAGGTATCGGAATCGAATTCGCGCACCTCGAACATTTTGGCACGACCCTGACCGGGTTGACGCCCCCAACGTTCCTGTTCCTCCCGGGAGGGGTTATCCCAACGGCGTTCAATATCCTCGAAAATTTTCAGCCCCAAATAATAGGGATTCAAACTTTGCTTGGATGGCTGGACGACGGAGGAATTGAGCTTCGCGAATTCAATCGTATCCTCGCTGTTCAGATCAAGTTCGCGTATAATACGTTGATGCCAGTAGGAGGCCCAGCCTTCGTTCATGATCTTGGTTTCCATCTGCGGCCAGAAATAAAGCATTTCCTCACGCATCATGCTCATAATATCCCGCTGCCAATCCGTTAACACTTCGGAAAATTCCTGTATAAACCACATGACATCTTTTTCCGGTTCAGGCGGGAAGTGATGCACCTGAATTCCTTCAGCAGGTGTTTCTTCCGTATGGACATCATCTAATGACCATAAATCATCATATTGCCCTTCCGGTCGAGGAGCCTTCTCACCACGCTGTTCCCGCATTTTCATCTCCATATAGCGTTGTTTGTCCAAATGACGGGGTTTGATGATCTGTGGATCGACATGTTCCTGAATGGCGATGACCGCATCGATGAACGCTTCGACTGCCTCGGTGCCATATTCCATCTCATAGTTGCTGATCCGATCAGCGGTGGCCGCCATACTCTCCACCATGTTACGGTTGGACTTGGAGAAGCGGGCGTTGTTCTTGAAGAAATCGCAGTGAGCCAGTACGTGAGCGACGATCAGCTTGTTCTGGATCAATGAGTTGCCATCCAGCAGGAAGGCGTAACAAGGGTTGGAGTTGATAACGAGTTCATAAATTTTACTGAGCCCAAAGTCGTATTGCATCTTCATTTTATGAAAAGTTTTCCCGAAGCTCCAGTGACTAAACCGGGTCGGCATGCCGTAAGCCCCGAACGTATAAATAATATCTGCCGGGCAGATCTCGTAACGCATCGGATAATAATCCAGGCCGAACCCGTCGGCAATTTCCATAATTTCGGCAATGGCGTATTCAAGGTCGCGGATTTCTTCTGTCATCTTACGCTGCCTCCTTCCCTTTTCTGGAAAAAGCTGCGCAAAGCTTTGTACACTTCGCCTTTTTCTTTGATCACATAATACATGAATTGGTCGATCTTAATATGACGATAAGCGGACATCAGTGTACTGCTGCGGTTGTACTGGTTCACCTCGCCATACCCAAACATGTTGCTGCGCTTCATCAGCTCACCAATCAGTTTCACACACCGCTCATTATCCGAGGTCAGGTTATCCCCGTCGGAGAAGTGGAAAGGGTAGATATTGTAGCTGGAGGGTGGGTAACGACTGTCAATAATATCCAATGCCTTCATATATACAGAGGAGCAGATCGTGCCTCCACTTTCGCCGCGGGTGAAAAACTCCTCTTCGGTCACTTCTTTGGCTTCGGTATGATGAGCAAGGAAAACAATCTCGACTTTCTCATACTGACGGCGCAGGAACCGGGTCATCCAGAAGAAGAAGCTGCGTGCGCAATATTTCTCAAAGGAACCCATGGACCCGGATGTGTCCATCATGGCAATAATGACCGCATTGGATTGCGGAATGATCTTATCTTCCCATGTCTTGTAACGTAGGTCGTCCGGACTGATGTGATGAATACCCGGATTACCGGTTGTCGCATTGCGCCGCAGATTTTCCAGAATGGTACGTTTTTTATCAATATTAGACTGCATACCTTTTTTGCGAATATCGTTGAATACAACGGTATGTGTCTCAATCAGGTCCTTGTCTTTCTGCTTCAGATCAGGCAGCTCCAGCTCAGAGAAGAGCATATCTTCCAATTCCTCAATACTAACCTCGGCTTCCACAATGTCATGACCAGGCTGATCGCCGGCTTTTTCGCCTTTGCCTGGTTTCTGTGAAGCAGGATCACGTCCGATGACATCACCGACCTGACTGTCACCGTCTCCCTGACCCACATGTTTTTGCTTCTGGTAGTTATACACAAAACGGTACTCATCCAGACTGCGGATTGGTACCTTAATGATTTGTTTTCCATCAGACATAATGATGTTCTCTTCGGTAATTAGATCAGGCAGATTCTGCTTGATGACATCTTTCACCTTTTGCTGATGGCGCTGCTGGTCCTGGTACCCTTTGCGGTGAAGCGACCAATCTTCCCGGGATACGACGAACGAGTAAGGCTGGTGTGAATTTGACATGTAGGCACCCCCCATTGATTACGCGGCACAGTTTGGCCTGTCGGTAATTAAGTATATTCACGGGCGGGGACGATATGTGAGTGAGTGAGTAGATAAAATGATACAATTACGCGAGTTTTACTTCGGGGATCATCTGGAATGCACAGATTATGCAGGACTTATTTACAGAAACGGTGAACATGTGTGATGGACTTCCTTTACAATAAGAACAGGCATTTACTTGGCATCTCTTTGAAGGATGCGTGCAAAGGATGGATACCCATTGGATAAACGGGCAGTTAAGGCTTGGATTATGTATGATTGGGCCAATTCGGCTTATGCGACGACGGTGCTGGCAGCCGTACTTCCGGTCTTCTACGCTTCTGTAGCAGCCGCTACACTGGATGCGGGCACGGCGGCATCTTATCTGGCTTATACACATTCCATAGGCATGTTATGCGTGGCTTTGTTAACGCCTCTGTTGGGTACACTGGCGGATTTATCCGGACGCAAGGGCGATTTTCTGCGGGTGTTCTCCATCATTGGCATTATCGCTACGCTTGGGTTCAGCATAATTGGGGAGGGCGATTGGCTGCTGGCTTCCGCTTTGCTGGTCATTTCGACCATCGGTTTTGCGGGTGGCAATACCTTCTATGATGCGATGCTGCCCGATCTGGTACCTGTAGAGCGAAGAGACAGGGTCTCGTCCAAGGGGTATGCCTATGGTTACATTGGGGGAGGGCTGTTGCTTGCAGTCAATATGCTGATGATTCAGCAACCCGGCTGGTTTGGGATGGGGAGTACACTCGCAGGTACTAGGCTTGCCTTTATCTCTGTTTCGTTGTGGTGGTTACTGTTCTCCATTCCTATCTTTCGTTATGCTCCGCGTCGACCAGCAGCACCGGACATGCCGAAGTCGTGGAAAGGATATGCGGGTGTGGGCGTGCGTAGACTTTGTCAAACCTTTCGTCAGATGCGGCGTTTACCCCAGTTGATTCGGATGTTGGTCGCTTTCTGGTTCTTCAATGACGGCATTAACACCATTATCCTGATGGCAACGATCTATGGAACAAGCATCGGGATAGGTACTGCTGACTTGATGTTAGCCCTACTGCTTACCCAGTTCATCGGTTTTCCATGTACCTTGTTGTTGGGGGCATGGGCAGGGCGATGGGGTGCAAAGCAGGTATTAATGGTGAGCTTGTCCATCTACATATGTATTGTGATTCTGGGTTATTTCATGACGGAAGCAATCCATTTCTATATGCTCGCAGGACTTGTTGGCGTAGTGCAGGGTGTGAGTCAATCGACGGCCCGTTCCTTGTTCAGCAATCTGATGCCCTCCGACAGAACAGGAGAGTATTTTGGTTTTGTCAATATTACTGGAAAATTTTCTTCGATTTTTGGACCGTTTGTCTTCGGCTGGGTGGGCCAAATCACGGGTTCAACCCGCTTTGGGATTCTGTCGCTGCTCTTCTTTTTCATTGCAGGTATCGCTGTCTTGTTGACGGTTAAGGTTCAACAGGGAATGTCGGATGCAAAGCAATGGGATGAGATATGAACGATAATGTATAACGGAGGGTTAGCTTTAATAATCGTAGCTCCAAATGGTGTGTTAATGAATGACACATCACTTGGGGCTTTTTCATGCTTGCGCAAATGTTATAAACCGAAATAACTATTGAATATGCAAGCAGTGCTGAAACGACAAACAATGGAATACAGTGATTAAGAAAGAAATGATGAAAAGATGAAAATAAAAGATTGACACGATACAATTTGTATCATAGAGTAAAACTATGAATACATACTGTATCTGAAAGTTGTCGAAAGTACATAAGCATTTTGCTTGTTTCCCATCATGATATGTAATTGGATGTTACAAAATGCTGATATATAGAGAGCTATACCAACTGCATGCTTATTTTAATTTTACAGAGGAGAGGCTGCCATTGGTAGATGTTCACGGTAACGGACTTGTCTTTTTATTATGTGTACCTCGCAGTGGAAGTTCATTATCCACCGTGATGCTGCAAAATCACAGCCGTGTATTTGCTACACAGGAAATGTGGTTTCTAATGAATCTTGTAGATTTGCAGAAAGCAGATTCCCGCCCCTATGGCGGAAGTGCAATCATCCGTCAGTTTTACAGCGCCATGGTCTCTGACGAAGGTTTTGAGAAGGCATGCAGAAGCTTTGCTCTTGAAATTTATAATGGATTTCTGGAGGGGAGCGGGGCAGACTTCATCGTGGATAAATCTCCTCGTTATTATTATATGCTGGAATGGCTGGATCGTCTGTTTCCTCAGTCCAAGCGCATTCATCTCCAGCGTAATCCCCTTTCCATAGCTGCATCTTACAAAAAGGTGAACCGGCATACCGGAGAAGGATATGATCTTATCCATAGCCTGCAGAGTCCACAATTAGATATGAAAGCCATTGACCTAACACTAGGTATGCTCCGTTTGAACGATTATTTTGCGGATAAACACGCGAATGCCTATGAAATTCAATATGAACAACTCGTCTCTAAACCTCAAGAAGAAATCGAAAAGATATGCGGATTTCTTGGCATCGGATATGAGCAAGGCATGGAGCAATATGGACGGTTTTTGGACAGTACGAAGTCTAATATGTTCTACAGTATGGGGGTAGGTGACCCATTCCTTTCTTCGCATCAGGGAGCACACAAGGATTCTGTTAACAACTGGAAAAACACACTGAATCAACAGGAAGTTGAAGGTTACTGTCGCGTGTTGGGTGCAGACCTGTTCCATCGAATGGGATATAGTGAACAGCTGGAAGAGGCTGAGCAATGGACGGGTGTCCGTTACGAGGCCAGTCCCGACGAGGAAGCCATAGAGCGGCTTATACGTCAGTTCTCTGAAGCAACGGGATGTCGCTGGCAGCAACAGTACCGGATGCAACCTGCAGATGTCACAGGGAACGATCAGAATGGAAACAGAAATGATAGAGAAGCGATTGCACCTGATCCGACTCTTGCCGCATTGGCAACGATCAGGCAGCTGGAAGCCGCATTGCGGGCAGCGGATAATCGACTGGAGCGAGGTTACAACGAGCGGGAACGTCTGAAGGTACAGCTCGCCTCAGCTCATAGCAAGATTCAACGTATCAAGTCGTGGATACCGTTCGGTCATCAGATAAGTGCCTGGGCTTCCCAGCGCAAGATACTCCGGGGAGGAAAGTCATGAGCGCTATAGCAGGTATTGTTCACACCGATGGTCAGCAAGCGTTATGGGAGGACAGTTGGCGCCTGTACGCCAGTCTGGGCCATATCCCGGCGGATACTACGGGGGTATGGAAAGGGAATGAAGCGTTCTTGAGTTGCCATGCCCAGTGGATTACACCCGAGTCGGTCAGGGAGCAATTACCTTTATATGATGAGGTAAGCGGTCTGACGATTACGGCTGATGCGATTCTGGATAATCGGGAACAGCTGGCAGACCAATTGCTAATATCGAGAGCAGAGTTAGCGGGATTGTCGGATAGTGAGCTGATCTTAAGAGCCTATCAGCGATGGGAAGAAAATGTAGCTGACAAATTACTTGGAGACTTCGCCTTCGCGATCTGGGACGATCGCAAACGCACGCTTTTTGCCGCAAGAGACATCACCGGCATGAGATCTTTTTATTATCGGCATGATGGTCAGCGGTTTGCCTTCTGTACATTAATGAACCCATTGCTTCAACTGGAGGGTGTACATAAAGAACTGGATGAGACTTGGTTATCCGAGTTTCTTGCCATTCCGGATATGCATGATTCAGCGGATATTCATTCCACTGTCTATCGGGGCGTAAGCCAGCTTCCTCCTGCACATACGCTTACCTTCAGGAATGGAAGGATGGAACAGAAACAATATCATCGCTGGGATGAAGTGGAGCCTCTAAGACTCAAATCGGATGGGGAGTATGTCGAAGCTTTCCGTGAGGTATTTGGTCAAGCTGTGGGGTCGCGTTTACGGACACACAGACAGGTAGCTGCTGCATTAAGCGGAGGGTTGGATTCTGGAGCCGTCGTTGGTTTTGCCTCTGGAACACTGCGGAGCCAAGGGAAAAGATTGAATGCGTATAGCTATGTGCCGGTACCTGATTTTACAGATTATACTAAAAAAACGTTGTTGGCAGATGAACGCCCGTTTATACGATCGACTGTTGATCATGTAGGTAATATCTCCGAGAATTATCTTGATTTCGAAGGAAGAAGCCCTCTCAGTGAAGTGGATACCTGGCTGAATATGATGGAAATGCCTTATAAATACTTTGAGAACTCGTTCTGGATTCGCGGGTTTTATGAAAAAGCGAGCCAGCAGGATGCGGGTATTCTATTGACTGGAGCTCGAGGCAATTTCACCATCTCCTGGGGACCAGCCTTGGATTATTACGCCAGTTTGCTCAAAACCGGGCATTGGTTCCGGTGCTTCCGGGAAATGCAACAGTACAGTGAACGGACAGGGATGAAATTCTCGCGAATTGCCAAAATTACAGGACGAAAGGCGTATCCGGAAATGTTCAAATCCATGTCCAATGGAGCAGCTCAGGCCGCAGCTGTGCAATTAATCCATCCGGATTTTGCTAGGCGGACGGGGGTACTGGAACGCCTCAAATCGATGATTGTTCTGCAAAGCGGTACTCAGGCGGATGCGCTCAAGGTGAGGGCTGAGAAGTTCAACAACCTGGCCATTGCTAACAAAAATGGTGCTGTTGCCACCAAATGTTCTCTTCGTTATCGGGCATGGGAGCGGGACCCGACGAGCGACGCGAGAGTCATTCGGTTCTGTCTGTCCGTGCCCATCGAGCAGTATGTTAATCAAGGAACGGACCGGGCGTTAATTCGGCGGGCTACTTCACCGGAGCTGCCTGATAAAGTGAGATTAAACCAGCGTGTGCGAGGTGTTCAGCCTGCGGATTGGTTGCACCGAATGATTCCCAATTGGGGTGCCTTCACTGCCGAATTACGTGAGTTATGTTCTGACAGCCGGGTAGCCGGCATATTGAACACAGAGCGAATTCGATCGGCACTCGCCAATTTTCCAAGCCCAAGGCCGGAGCTTGCATCCCATCCAGATTTGCGATTAATGATGCATAGTCTAATCGTATACCGATTTATCCGACAGTTCTGACCTAGCTATTGAGTTCATCCTTGTAGACGCGGATTCATCATTCATTTGACTCATGAAAGGAGGTGAACACGATGCAAATGGAAAAAAAGGAATGGCAAGCACCAGCACTGGAAGTATTGGAAGTAAACCAAACCATGGCGGGAACAGGTTACAGACAAATCGACTGGGTTACCGTTCACGATGCTGACCTCTACGATAGTTAATAAGTTTTAACATGTGCCATCATACTTAAAGGGCGGAAAAACAACTTTTCGCCTCCGCCCTTATATTGAGCAATATAAATATAAGGGTTTTTTTTCTACATCAGAATTGCAAAGGAGGAGTCATACATTGTTGCCTGTGCAGTATGAAGCTTATGGCTTGCGTTGGTTGAGCCACATTCCAATGCCTGAACTCCAAACCGTACAGAACGGTACAGATGTTGATGAGGCTCGTGTTGATGTACACATTCAGTTAGCAGATCTAACTTCATTGTGGGATGAGTGGAATGTGGGGAGTGACAACTTTGTGGCTCAGAATGGCAGTCTTTTTTTTCGAATCGAGGATACGGGACTGTTTCTTATGGAACAAGGGCGACGCATCGTGATGCACCCTCAGTTGGGAGCAGATGAAAAGAAGGTTAGATTATTCGTACTGGGCACGTGTATGGCTGTCATCATGATGCAACGTGGCATCCTCCCGCTACACGGAAGCGCGGTGGTCATTGATGGCTGGGCGTATGCCTTCATTGGACATTCCGGTGCGGGCAAGTCAACATTATCTGCTGCACTTGCTTCACGCGGCTACCCGCTCTTGACGGATGACGTGGTGGCACTGACGTGGGATGCAGGGGGAAGAGCGATCGTATCGCCGGGATATCCACAGCAAAAGCTGTGGCAGCCCAGTCTGGACGGATTCGGGATGAAGGAACAGAATTATGCAACAGTTCATGCGGAGATTACGAAGTATGCAATACCTGTTCAGCACTATTTTTATGAGAGACCGGTTCCCCTTGCAGGGGTTTTTGAACTCAATCCGAGGCCTGAAGAATTGCAGAGCCCCATTCAACTGGATGAAGTTACGGGATTGGAACGACTTCACATGCTGTGCTCTCATACGTTTCGTGGTGGACTCGTCTACAGGCAAGGTCTGGCACAGTGGTTGTTTGAGACGGTCTCACGGTTATCCGCGAGTATTGAAGTTAGCAGAATTACGAGGTCCGGTTCTGACTTTACTGCATTTGAGATGGCAGATCGGATTACAGATCATGTACGCAAAGGAGTGTATACGGGACAATGACAGCGACCAAGCCGCTAAATGGGGAAGACCGTGTAACGCGCAAGGAAGGTAACCTTGTCAGTGACATGGGTGGCGAGAAAGTCATGATGAGTATTGATAGCGGAAAATACTATAATCTGGGCAGTACCGGTGGACGGATCTGGGATCTGCTGAGTGAAGAACGTACCCTGGATGAATTGGTTGAAGTGCTGGCCTCTGAATACGAGATTGAAGCAGCGGTATGCCGCGAGCAGGTTGTGCAATTCCTTGAGCATCTGACCCGTGAGGGATTAATTGACGTTTCTTCCGGAGAGTAGAGCCATGTTACGAAAAATAAAAGCATATCGCTCATTGCCACGAGAAGTACGTGGATTGATATGGGAAGCCTACATCCATCTTGGATGGGCGCGAATACTTAAGGCGATGCCTTTTGCCAAGATTGCCCCGGGCCTGGGTACCTCAATGCACGAAACGCCGATGATGGGGCTCCAGCGTAGTGAGGTGAAGACCGTACGAAACGTCTCCAAAGCCATATTATCGGCCAGCAGATACACGTTGTGGGAAAGTCGCTGTCTTGTGATGGCAATCGCTGCGATGAAGATGCTGGAACGTCGTAAAATCGACAGCACGCTTTATATGGGAACTGCGCGGAATGAACAAGGACAAATGATGGCTCATGCCTGGCTGCGAAGTGGGAAATTGATCGTGACCGGAGCAGATACTATGGACCAATATACGGTTGTCGGCGTGTTTGGCAAACGGTGTCCAGAGAAGGGATCTGGGGAGATTGTCTATGACACATGAATTCGAACGTTATACAACAGGTTTTCCGCAGGAACTGAAGCTGATTTTGAACATGATTAGAAGCGACCTGACAGATTTACCTCGTGAGGACGTGGAAAAGCTGGTGCAGGGTACAGACTGGCAACTCTTTTTGCAGCTAGCCTATCATCATCGCTTGTACTCTGTTCTCTATCTGAAAATTAAAGATCTGGATTCCGCTATTATCCCTGCGGCTGTTGTGGATAACCTGAGGCAGCAATATACGGCCAATACGTTCCGCATGTTACATCTGACGGCTGAAATGGAGCAGGTATGTGGTGCCTTCCGTGAACGGGGAATTCGTAATATTACGCTGAAAGGACCTGCGCTAGCTCATGATCTCTACGGAGATATCTCCTTGCGGACATCAAAAGATCTGGACATCCTCATTCCATTCAATGATGTGGAGTCCGCCGAGCAGATCCTCGAAACGCTTGGCTATGAACCCAAGGAAGGCAAGCGAACAGCCACAGTTCGTAGCTGGAAATGGCGGGAGCATCATATCTGTTACATACACCCGGTCAAAAGGACTCAAGTGGAAATCCACTGGCGGCTTAATCCGGATTCCGGAAGAGAGACCGATTTCGAGTTACTATGGAAACGAAGCCGATTCAGCACCTACACCCAGACGCCTGTCCGTATGCTGGAAAGGGAAGACCTATGGGCTTACTTGGTGACTCACGGAGCAAGGCATGGATGGTTCAGACTGCGGTGGCTGCTGGATATCGACCAGATGATTCGCTCCATGCCGTTGGACGTGAAGAAAATGGAGCGACGCCTGAAATCAGAAGGAAGGTTATCCATCGGTTCACAAGCTCTTCGTCTCGCCTCGATATTGCTGGATACCCCGTTAGATCAGGACTACCTTGCCTTGATGGCGTCCCACGAACGTGCAGGAAAGAGCTTAGCCGGACAGGGTCTACTATTCATGAATGAGATGATTGAGAGTCCTGCAGATCTGAAGAGTTATCGTTCTTATCTGTTTGCACTCCGAAGTACCAAGCAGAAGCTGTTTTTCTTCATTGAACGTTTATATCCAAGTACCTGGGATGTAGATCAATTTCCGCTTCCACGATCATTGTATTTTTTGTATTTTCCATTACGTCCGTTTCTCTGGTTCTGGCGGCGCATAAGAAGGAACACGATGACGGAGAGGGGATAACGTATGTTTTTGGAAATGCGATTCTTTATGCGGAAGCTGCATCATGTAACGGGTCCGATATTATATTGGAACTTGCTGGGTATGATATGCATCAGTCTCATGGAAGGCATCGGCATATATATGCTTGTTCCGATGTTAAGTCTCATTGGTATATTTCAAATGGGTTCAACAGGTTTAAATTTGCCCTGGGTTTCAGAAGTGTTAAATCGTTTTCCTGAAAATGGCCGCCTGTTGCTGGTGCTGTTGACCTTTGTAGTGATTGTCTCCGGACAGGCTTGGCTCCAGCGTCTCCAGACGATTCGGAACACCCGAATCCAGCAGCAATTTGTTCGAACGCTGCGCATGGAAACCTATCGTGCCATCATTATGGCACAATGGTCTTTTTTTCTCCAAAAACGAAAATCCGATTTTAATCATATATTAACGACCGAACTTGCGCGAGTTAGTCAGGGAACGAATATTATGCTGCAAATGGCGGCTTCCTTGATCTTCACGGGAATTCAGGTTGGTCTGGCTTTCTGGTTGTCCGCCAAGTTAACCGCCCTTGTACTGGTCTGCGGATTGGTATTATTTGTTGTTTTGAGAAAATTCGTCAAGCAGGCAAAACATATTGGAGATCAAACGTCCGAATATTCTCAAAGTTATTATAACGGCATCACAGAGCATTTTAACGGAATTAAGGACATTAAGAGCAACATGCTCGAAAAGTCACATATCAACTGGTTTGAGCGCATTTGTGGACGAATTGAACGTAACGTGATTCAGTTTAGTCAGCTAAACAGTGGTACACAACTGATTCATCGGGTCTCGGCAGCTGTCATTATTGCTGCGTTTATCTATTTATCCCTTCGTGTGCTCGCTGTGCCTCCAGCAAGCTTGCTGCTTATTATTCTTATTTTCTCCCGGCTGTGGCCAAGATTCACGTCCATTCAGTCCAATCTGGAGTATATGAGCTCCATGCTGCCCGCGTTTCAGATTGTGAGACAGTTGCAGATGGAGACCGAAAATAGCCGTGAAATTAGTGATACGGTTAACAATACCTCAGGAACGTATGAGCAGAACTTCATGGTTTCAGGTCCACGTTCGGTCAGAAGTAAGGCAAATGCAGATCTGGACGAACAGGGGGCTGCTGGTCCCATCGAACCACTGGTGCTGAAGGAGTCCATTGAGTGCCAACATGTTAATTACCGCTATGAAGGCAGTGATACCTACTCGCTGCTCGAAGTATGTGCATCGATCCCGGCCAAGGGAATGACAGCCATTGTAGGTAAGTCCGGTGCGGGGAAGAGCACCATGATGGATCTGATCATGGGACTTGTCCGTCCGGAGAGTGGACAGATTATCATTGACGGTGTGCCTTTGTCAGAGGATCGATTGCTGGCCTGGAGAAGTTCAATAGGGTATGTCTCTCAGGACCCTTTCCTGTTTCATACGAGCATTCGTGAGAATTTGCGTCTGGTTGATCCGGATGCGAGTGAAGAACAAATGTGGCAAGCGTTACAGTTCTCTTCTTCCGCCACATTTGTCCGCAAACTTCCGCAAGGATTGGATACCGTTATCGGTGATCGAGGCATCCGTTTATCGGGTGGCGAGCGTCAGCGCTTGGTGCTTGCCCGGGCTATGCTCCGTAATCCATCTGTGTTGGTGTTGGATGAGGCGACGAGTGCCCTGGACAGTGAGAACGAACAGTACATCCATGAGGCTTTGGAACGTCTGAAAGGACATGTCACTATTATTGTGATAGCCCATCGGCTATCGACCATTCGTACAGCTGACCGGGTTATTGTATTGGATGAAGGGCGGGTTATCCAACAAGGTGGATATCAGCAGTTGTCTACAGACCCCGTAGGAACGTTCAGCAAACTGCTGAATATGCAGGCGGGTGTCGTGGGGCAGTGAAGTGAACTAACACACTTGAGATAAAGTCATAAGTCTACAGTCATAAGTCAGTATCATGATTCAGTGATTCATTCAGAAATTCTCACGCAGCAAAGAGGCGCACCATTGAGGCTGCGCCTTTCATTTATTATAAGAGGTGGTCCATATTCTCAGCGAATGGTTTAGTGAAAGATTGCGTTGCTGACCGAATGCGGCAGCTGAAGAGCCCCTGTACGTTCCAGATGCTGAACAATTTCATGCACGGCTTCTTCAAGGGAGAGCTGTTCGGTATCAATAATGAGCGAAGGGTTTTCTGGAATATCGTAGGGTGCTGAAACACCTGTGAAATGTGGTATGTCACCACTCCGGGCTTTTTTGTATAATCCCTTCGGATCACGCCGCTCACACTCTTCAATCGAACATTGTACATATATTTCAATGAAATCATCAGGGTCAAACAATTGTTTAACCATCTCCCGATCCTGTGCATGAGGAGAAATGAAGGCAGAAAGAACAAACAAACCGGCATCCACCATCAACTTGGATACTTCACCAATCCGGCGCAAATTTTCTTGCCGATCCTCGGCTGTGAAGCCCAGATCCCGATTCAGTCCATGACGTACATTATCCCCATCGAGGACATAACTGTGAACCCCTTTTTCATACAAATACTGCTCCAGGGCAAATGCAAGCGAGGATTTTCCTGCACCGGATAAACCGGTGAACCATAGGGCCCGGCTGCGATGACCGTGATGTTTCTCCCTATCCTGCCTATTCAAGTTGGATTGCTGCCAGGTAATGTTACGTTCTTCCTTCGACATGGATTTCCGCCTCTTCCTGTTCAAGATATGTATAATATTTTAACATATTTACAAGTTTATAGCACCTTCTGAATTTGACGGAATTTAGCGTGAATCCACGACATTTCGGGTATATATGTAGTATATACATATGCAGGAGGAAGACCATATGAACAATAAAATACACAATATACAAGTTTCTTTCCAGTGCGCAGATTGCGAACAGGATATTCAAGTGAGCTTTGCTCAAGAGCAGATAAGTGGGGTTCGCTGTTCATTATGTGACAAAGCATATACATTGTTGAAGCCAACCATTGGCGACGAAATCTTGCTCGATTGGGAGCGGGAGGCATTGTATCAAAAAATACGGGCAGATCGGTCCGAACATGATAACCATAATATGTCTGCCTTAATTATTAAAGTCATTGAACTGCTGACCTGGAGGGATAGTGGTGACGGGCAGACTCGTGCCATTGAAACGGTCAGAGAGTGGCTGGTTTCCAGTGGGCAACCCCAAACACTACTGGAATTGCTTCATCAACCCCAGCGGGAAAACAAGTTTGAACAATGAAATGGGTAGCATGGATAAACATGGATTCATGTGTATGATGTAGTGTGTGATGGGATATTTACATACATTATCTGTTCCTGTGGCATATTACCTGAAGGTGTTCGTGAGAGGAAACGAAAAACCGAATTTTCAGGAACAGGAGCGGATTACAATGAAGCGAATGGTTCTTTACATGTTGCTGGCTATATTGTCATTTGGTATATTACCGGCACAAACTGAAGCGTCGCCGGTTACTGGCGCTTATCATTTTGGCTTCAAAAAAAGCCAGAATGGGCAGTTACCCTCCATTGATCAGGAAGGCTTCAAGCAGATTTTGCAGCATAACGATGCTATTTTCCTGGGGGATACAAAACAGAAAGAGCTGTATCTCACGTTTGATAATGGATATGAGAATGGGTTTACTCCAGCTATTTTGGATGTTCTGCGTGCCAAGAAAGTACCGGCTGCTTTCTTTGTGACGGGCCATTATCTGAAAGATCAACCTGAGCTGGTCAAACGAATGGCAGCAGAAGGACATATAGTGGGCAATCATTCCTGGAGCCATCCGGATATGACCCGAGTCTCTAATGACAAGCTGAGAACAGAGCTTGATCAGGTGCGTTCCGAGGTGAATCGGTTGACTGGACAACAAGCGGCCTTTTTGCGGCCGCCACGCGGGATTTTCAACAACCGGACTCTTGCGGAGAGCCATGCTCAAGGGTACGTGAATGTGTTCTGGTCCGTTGCTTATAAAGATTGGGATACGAAAGTGCAGCGTGGGGCAGAATATGCGCGTCAGCAAGTCCTCAAACAGCTGCATCCAGGAGCGGTTATTTTGCTTCATTCCGTATCCAAAGACAATACGGAGGCTCTCGGCTCCATTATTGATGAAGCACGCAAACAGGGTTATGTATTCAAAAACCTGAATGATCTAAAAACAAAAAGCTATTAATATGTTTACAAAAGAAAAAGGGCATCCTGAGCTATTGTAGCTTGGGATGCCCTTTTTCTTTTGATTTTGTAAGAGTTTGCCAATGTTAATCGGATACTTATGACTTATGGGGAAAACCTGCTGATCCGTAACAGTAGCCTTTTTATAGTACGGTGTTATAAATGATGCCGATCGTTTTGGGGCCACAATGGCTACATACTACACAACCCGCAGTAGTCAATTCAACTCGTGCACCTGTCTGTTCCTGTAGAGACTTCTGCAAAACAAGTGCATCTTCTTCAGCCAAGGTATGAACTACAATAACGAGATCCGGGTCAATCTGCTCTTTATGGCTAAGTGTGTTTTGCAGCATTTGTTCCAGGGCTTTTTCCCGTTTGCCACGGACTTTGTACGCTGGCGCCATCTTGCCATCCGTTACCCGAATGACAGGGCGGATTTTCAGCAGACTGCCAATCAGGTTTTGCATGCCAGAGCAGCGCCCGCCTTTGTGCAAATACTCCAGGGTATCAATGACAAATTCAGTACGTACATTCGGTTTGAGGGCTTCAACGAGATGTGTAATTTCAGTCAGATTCTGCCCTTTTTCCGCAGCATGTACGGCCTTCATCACCATCAGGGCGATCCCGGATGAGAGATTTTTGGAATCGACAACAGAGATCCGTCCTTCTGGAAACTCGGAAGTGGCTAATCTCACGTTTTGATAAGTTGAAGAAAGTTCAGAGGACAAACTGATATATAAGATGTTATCTCCAGAGTCTATATAGGGTTGAAATGCCGTTATGAAATCAGCAGGGGACGGTGCAGCCGTTTTGGGGAGACGGCCGTCCTTGCTGACACGTTCGTATAGCTGCTCTGGCGTAATCTCAACACCGTCTTTCAGTGATTCCTCACCGAATACCACATATAAAGGTATGATGCCGATATCGTGCTGCTGGATCCATGCTGGAGCCAGATCACTGGTGCTGTCCGTGAAAATTTTGATTCGTGACATGTCTATCTCCTTTGGATACGAGAATTTGGTTGTAAGAATATTTACATGATGAAGATGCCTACAATAATAAGCCCTGCAAAGGCCAAAATCATGATTCCATTAAGTATGGTCCCAATGATGGAGAAGACTTTCTTCCGGTTTTTGAGAACAAGACCAATGACGCCGAGAATGGTTCCTGCCAGATTGAGCACCAGACAGACCAGAGTAGACAGTGAAGCCAGGGCGACAGCTGGATGTAATGCGATCTCTTCCAGTTGGATCGGCGTGGTCATGACGCCAACTGAACTGTTTACAGCCATTGTGGCAATGAAGAAAGTCAGCATGTAACCGACAAGGGAGACCAACCCGATTACAAAACTCGCGATACCGGGACCAGAATGTTTCAGTCGACCCAGGGATGGATCCTCCGGTACAGGTGGGTATGGTGTGAACATGTCGTTATTATGGGGATCTGAATGATTCGTGCTGGAACCCGAATGATAGGAATTGAAGTTATTCTGGTTATTTTGATTATCCATAAATGTAATAAACCTCCCCTAATCATGGCTCATGAGTGTAATTAACCTCATCTGGATGTGTTGCTTCTCATGAAGAGAACGATTGCATATCTGTTTACTTTTCCATAATTATCGATAAAAATCAAGGTTAGACGCCTGTTTTCGTCAACTTTGGGGCAAAAGGCAAGTAAATTATATATATCGAGACATATGAATGCTTCCCGTCCTGCGTAGCTTGCTGGTAAACGCGGCAAGTATTCGCTAAAATAAGGGTGGAGAGATGAGTAAGGGAGAGAATGCAAATGCAACGGAAATGGATGATGCTGGGTGCTATACTTACTATGTTATCTGTGGCTATAGGTGCGTTCGGTGCACATATGCTCAAGGGAACTATAAGCGCAGATGCCATAGCTGTGTATGAAACCGGAGTACAGTACCACATGATACATGCGATTGCTCTGCTGATCATTGGCTTGACGGCAGGCCAGCTTGGGATGTCTACCAAGCTCAAGTGGGCAGCACGTCTGCTTTTAATCGGAATTATCATATTCTCGGGCAGTCTGTATGTACTTAGTATTTCAGGGATTAAAGTGTTGGGAGCCATTACGCCAATCGGTGGGGTAGCTTTTATTGCTGGATGGTTGTTATTCGCACTAGACGTGTGGCAACGGGGAAAAGATCGCTCTTGAAGGATATACAGTGCTACATAAACAAAGCTATTCGCAAATTAAGATGTGTTAGCTACGTGTTACATGAATGAACCTGAAAAAGCAACTTGCGTGGGAATGGTATGAGAATTCCCCGTAAGTTGCTTTTAGTTTGAATGGTCATTGAATCAAAGAAACTCATCGATTTCATTGGTTCGGAAGGTATACACTTGTTTTTCATCTACGTGATAGACGCTTACAACATTATTATCCCGATCAAAATTCAAAATGCGGCATGGAATGCTCTGATGTTTACCGTTCTTATTATTCACAACAATTCGTGTAAGACGATTCTCTTTGATAAGGGTGTCGATCCACGCGTCGAATGAATTTCCAGTGGTAACAGGGGTGACCGTAGGTGATTCGGGAGAAGTTTCCTTCTGGGTAGCCGATGTTTCTTGCTGATTCTGTGGTTTGGCTGGAATAGGTGTGGTCGTCGTTTGAGTCGGTGTAGACGTCTTCTGTCCTGCATTGGATTGTGTTTTTTTTCGTTCGTTGTGGAGTGTGACGAAGGAGTCTTTTTTGGACTGAAGTGTCACTTCGATAATTTTGCCAAGCTCTATGCCGGATTGAATCCGAAAGTCTGCAATTTGTTCCTCTTTGTTAATGAACTCCAACAGGGACTGCAGTGCCAATGCATTCGAGCGGCTCTTAATAAGAATATCGACATTGAATAAAAAGCCGATTTCTTCTTCGTTGGATAAGGTTTCTTTCATTCATCCCAGCCCCGTTTAAAGATATGTCAGCGATTAAACGCTTCAATACACTATATCATTAAAAGGGTAAAAATCATAGTACTAGGGACGCAGTAAATGAGGGCTAACTTCCGATTTCCAGCAAACAAAAATGCATTTCTACAGCTTTTCCGCAGGTGTCCACACGGTAAACCGGAATGAGGCATACAATTATCGTGACCTGTGGAAGAGGAGGTGGATCGGGAAATTATGGTGACGATGGAGCCGATTGTGGTTGGAGAACATGTTTTGGTTGGGGTAGAAGTGAAGCTGCCCAAAACGACATTACTAACAATTAATACATCCAAAGGATATATCATGTGCGGAGCACTCGACGTAGGATTACTTAATGAGAAGCTTGGAGATCGCAAAATTATTGCAGCTCGGGCGGTTGGTGTGCGCACATTGGAACAGTTGCTGCATGCACCTATGGAGTCGGTAACAACGGAAGCGGAAGCCATGGGCATTACGGTTGGCATGACGGGTGTAGAAGCATTGCTGAAGATGATCTGAGTCCATGGATGACTACGAATAATTATGGATGTCAGTCCTTTTGTTTTAATCGAGTTCCGCAAAAACAGTAAATATCTCAACGTTTCTTAACTCTACATCTACACAAATAAAAAAGGGCTCCCAATTGGAACAATTGGGAAGCCCTTCTTTACATGAATCCTGGCATTTCTATATTAAACAGTATATTCACTGATTAAACTTCTTCCTTCGCAAACAGCGCAGCCAGATTCTCTTTGAAAGGGGCGCGAATGACACCTTTTTCCGTAATGATGGCTGTTACATATTCATTAGGCGTGACGTCAAATGCCGGATTGTATACTTTCACACCTTGCGGTGCTGTACGTTTGCCAAATCCTTCAGTCACTTCCTCCGCAGCACGTTCCTCAATCGGGATAAGGTCCCCGGATGGTGTGGACAAGTCGATGGTCGACAATGGGCTGGCTACATAGAACGGAATATTGTGTGCCTTGGCAAGCACGGCAACGCTGTATGTTCCAATTTTGTTAGCCACATCCCCGTTGGCAGCAACACGGTCTGTACCGACGATTACAGCCTGAATCCACCCTTTGGACATCACCATACCTGCCATATTGTCGCAGATCAGCGTAACGTCTATGCCAGCCTGTTGCAGCTCAAATGCCGTGAGGCGTGCACCTTGAAGGACAGGACGAGTTTCGTCGGCGAATACTTTAAGATGGATGCCACGCTCATGAGCCAGATACATCGGTGCAGTCGCTGTCCCGTATTTGGCTGTTGCCAGTCCGCCTGCGTTACAGTGCGTGAGTACACCCATGCCATCTTCGAACAAAGGAAGAGCGTTTTCACCGATCATGCGGCAAACTTCCTCGTCCTCCTTCTGGATCAGGAGAGCCTCAGCTTCGAGAGCAGCATTGCTGTCGTCAATGTTGGCGCCGGATTCAGCGAGCTCACTTGCTTTTTGCATCATACGGTCCAATGCCCAGAACAGGTTCACAGCAGTTGGTCGCGAAGTGGCAAGATGAGCACAGATCGATTTCACATGATCCAGCCAGCCTTGAATAGCAAGTCCGTCATACGATTTGGCACCCAGTACTACACCAAAGGCAGCAGCGATTCCGATGGCAGGAGCACCGCGTACTTTCATCGAGTGAATGGACTCCCATACTTCCTCGGGCGTGTATAGCTTCAGCATCAGAATGGTTTCAGGCAGGAGACGCTGGTCGAGCATTTCAAGCTTGTCCTGTTTCCATATAAGGGAGGACAGAGGCTGATGTTTAGGGGTTGTCATGGGTGTTCCTCCGTTCCTTGAGTTAAGCCGTATGAGTTTCTTTAAGTGCGTGTTCAAAAAGTCTGTTTTTCAGTACCGAGAAGATGGAATGAAGCTAGAAATGGAGTAGCGGAGCGTAGGGGAAACTACGTGAGCAACGGACATTTCGGCTAAATTTCAACTTCGATGCTGATGATGCCGCTAGGCATGATTCGTAATCAAAAGCGGACTTTTTAAACAACCTCTATAAGTTAAGCTTTAATGGAAGTGACCGCAGTCGCTACGGTATCCAGCAACTCACCGATGGTATTCAGGTTGCGATTTCGTATGATGAGCGCTTTACCGATGGCCAGAGCTTTACGTTGAGCACATTCCCGTTCTGCTGCATCTTCAATCGTATCAATATCTGCGACATGAGCGAGGCCGACAATACGACGGACCATTTTAGCGCCCGCAAAGCCGGCAGAGTCTCTGAATAATTTTTGCATATAAAGGTCTTCGTATCCAGGCGCCTTAGCCATAGGATCAACCAGATCGGAAGTCCACAGGGCGCGGAAGCGGGATTCGAATTCATTCCATACGTCACGAACCATATCCAACAAGATCGTTTCACGCTCCCGAAGAGCGGTCTGATCCTGAATGCGACCTGGCAAGGAAGCGTAATGGAGAAGCAGGTTAGCAAGCACAGCGCCTACATCGAATCCCATCGGGCCATAATAGGCAAATTCCGGATCGATCACCTTTGTGGATTCAGGAGTAACAAAAATACTGCCGGTATGCAGATCACCGTGAAGCAGAGCTTGACCATGAGTCAGGAATTTTTCCCGTAGCAAGGCCACTTCAAGATGAAGTTCTCCATCCGTACGAAGTGCTTCGGCTTCGTCTTCAATTGAAGCATCATAATTATTTTTCTCGGCGATTCGGTAGGGTTCATCGAAGATCAGATCTTCCGTTATTTTGCACTGATCCGGATTAACGAATCTGCCTTGCTTTTCCTTCTTTAATTGCTGGTTCATACCCAGATCGGAGGTGAAAAATAATGTTCTTGCCATAAATTCCCCAATGTGTTGTGCAAAAAGAGGATAAGACCCGCCATCCATGAGGCCTTTACGCATAATCACATGATCACTCAAATCTTCCATCACGGTTAGGGCGAGGTCATCATCATAGTGGTACACTTCAGGTACCATTCCCGGACACAGCCGGTACTCTTCCTGAAGAATTTCCCGTTCAATTCGTGCACGTACCAGAGACAGCGGCCATGATTCTCCAACCACTTTCGCATAAGGAAGCGCCTGTTTGATAATGATACTTTTATCGGAGTTCAGATCCGTGATGTGGAATACCAAATTCAGATTGCCGTCGCCGATCTCACGACATTCCAGATTTGCATCTGCCCCAAACGGACCCGGTAATGTTTTGGCCAGTTCGATTGCTTCCTGGGGTGATAAAGGGTGATATTTGGACAAGGATGCCACCTCCATATATATGAAGAAACAGGAAAACCCACTTCTTTGCTTGGTATATGTCAGTATATCGGAAATGGCTGTGATTTTGTACCTTTTTTTGAGACAGGTCATGCCAGACTTGTTTCGAACTTCATGTGTAAGGGTAAAAATAAATAGGCCGGACGGTACACTGAAATACCGCCGACATGGCTCGCCGCATTTCAGCGGTGCCGAGATGTTAAATCTCTGTTATGCATGACAGGTTGAACCCTGGCAATGCATGATAGACTAATTTTATAATAAAAGGATGGGATTAATATGGCTACAAAAAACAAAACAGATCAAGCAAAATCGGTGGAACAAGTACTTAATCGTCAGGTGGCAAACCTGAACGTCCTGTACGTCAAAATCCATAATTATCACTGGTATGTAAAAGGTCCTAACTTTTTCACACTGCATGTGAAATTCGAAGAATTCTACAATGAAGTGACTGTACAAATGGATGAAATTGCTGAGCGTATTCTCACGCTTAAAGGCAGCCCTGTTGCTACAATGAAAGAATATTTGGAACTCTCCTCCATTCAGGAAGCGGCAGGTGGCGAAGATGCCAAAACGATGGTGCAGAACCTGATCGAGGACTTCGCTACACTTTCGAACGAATATCAGGAAGGTATCGAAGTAGCAGATGCTGCGGAAGACCAACCAACATCCGATATGCTGACAGGCTTCAAGGCAGATCTGGAGAAACATATGTGGATGCTTAGATCCTTCTTGGGCTGATCACACCCTTTGATAGCCAAGTCAGTCCATCGCCTTATGGATATAAAGTTGCTCCTTAATCCCTCATCAAGTTGTCAATAAGACGCCGAGCGTCTATACTGCTGACAAGACTGATTCCGGGAGGAGAACGTTTATGATAGGCACAACGATACCGGCATTAAAAGAATGGGCCTCCACAATCAAAGCTTTAGAAAATGGTCGCCAGATTATGGTGATGCGTAAAGGCGGGATTGTGGAGGAAACCAGACATTTTGAACTGAAAAGTCCAGCGTTCTATCTGTATCCGACTTATGAACATCAGCGTAAAGAACTGATAAAGTCCTCTGATCATTCCTATGTTGAGGATTCACTGGCCGAATGGGTGCCCGAAGCTTCGACCATCCGTGTTACGGCATATGCTGAGGTAACGCAGGATTTGGAGATCAGAGATCAGGAAATGCTGGATAAACTTCTTGACTTTCATATGTGGACAGCGGATTTTGCCGAAGACCGTCTTAAGTGGAAACGGAAAGATCCGCTCCATGTATTGATTTTACGTGTGTACCTTTTGAATGAACCGATGGAGATTCCAGTATTGTCTGAATATCATGGTTGCCGCTCATGGATTTCCATTCCGAATGGTCCGGTGCCGCGCGAAATGACGCCGGTGGTGGACGTTGCGGATTTTGACGAACAGGTACAGAAGATTAACAAAGCGCTCAAGATGTAATATTATTGATCAAAAGGACTTGTCCATGATATGGATAAGTCCTTTTTTGTAATAGAAACCGATTCGATAAAGGTGGATTTTTCGTGATTTTTCTCACTGTCTATTTCTGACGGAGATGTTTTCTCATTTGATTCAAACGGGCTTTTAAGATAGAATCAGGTAGAATAATGTTTCCTGTACGGGACAAGAGTTCTTAGGAAATGACTTGATTATCACTGAGAATCAGTTTAGAATTATTCTAAAGTGATTCTTGCTTTGGAGAAGTAGTACGGACTACAGGAGAAATTCAGGGGAAGCCCTGTTTAGATAATTAATAGGTGCTTTTTCGTTTTCGACAGTAAATATCAATTTAATCAATGGAGGGAAACAATACACATGGCTACGAATTTCGTCATTGAAGGTCTGAAAGCGACGATCGAAGGTAAGGAAATCCTGAAAGGCATCAACCTGGAAATGAAAGGTGGAGAAATCCACGCGATCATGGGACCGAACGGAACAGGTAAATCAACATTGGCTTCTGCATTGATGGGACATCCTAAATACGAAGTAACAGAGGGTACAGTAACACTTGACGGTGAAGATGTACTGGATATGGCAGTAGATGAGCGCGCGCGTGCAGGTCTATTCCTGGCTATGCAATACCCAAGTGAAATTGCGGGTGTAACGAACTCCGACTTCCTGCGCAGTGCTATCAATGCACGTCGTGAAGAAGGTAACGAGATCTCCCTGATCAAGTTCATTCGTCAAATGGAAGGTAAAATGAAAGAACTCGACATGAACCCTGAGTTTGCTCACCGTTACCTGAATGAAGGTTTCTCCGGTGGTGAGAAAAAACGTAACGAAATTCTGCAAATGATGCTGCTTGATCCAAAAATCGTAGTACTCGATGAAATTGACTCCGGTCTGGATATCGATGCTCTGAAAATTGTAGCAAACGGTGTAAATGCTATGAAGAGCGAAGAGCGCAGCTTCCTGATCATCACTCACTACCAACGCCTATTGAACTACATTACGCCTGACTATGTCCATGTAATGATGCAAGGACGTATCGTGAAGTCCGGCGGACCTGAACTGGCTCACCGTCTGGAAGCAGAAGGATATGACTGGGTTAAGGAAGAGTTGGGAATAACAGACGAAACTGTAGGCCAAGAAGCGTAAAGACAAAACGGAGGAGGTTAATCAATGACTACACAAACAATTCTTCCGGTTGAATCTGAAGCGCTTCGCGCCTTGTCGGAAAGTAACAATGAACCCGGCTGGTTGACCGAACAGCGGCTTGAAGCTTTAAAGCTTGCAAGCGGGCTTGCGCTTCCTAAACTGGAAAAACAAAAAATCGAACGCTGGAATGTCAGCGAGTACGGCACATATAAAGCAAGCGAAGCCATTTCTTCTTTGGAAGAAGTACCTGCTTCGATTAAAGATCTGGTTCAGGATCAAGCTGAAGGCAGTCTGGTAATCCAGCGCAATTCCGGTACGGTGTACTCCAAGTTGTCTGCTGATTTGGCGGCCAAAGGAGTTATCTTTACGGATCTGGCTACAGCGGTTCGCGAACACAGCGATCTGGTGAAACCATACTTGAATACAGCTGTTAAAGCGGATGAACATTCTCTCGCTGCGTTACATGCAGCACTCTGGAATGGTGGAGTATTCCTGTATGTTCCGAAAAACGTGGAGATCGAGATTCCACTGCAAGCGGTAATGCTCACGGATGATGCATCTGCAACGTTTGCCCCTCACGTATTGGTTGTTGCGGAGTCTAACAGCTCTGTAACTTACGTGGATAACTACGTATCCGGAGAACTGTCCGCACCTGTTTTCCATAACGGTGTTGTGGAAGTATTCGTGAAGTCGGGTGCCAAAGTTCGCTTTGCATCGGTTCACCAGCTGAGCGTGAATGTTACGGACGTATCATTCCGCCGTGCAGTGGTGGAGAATGATGCTTCAATCGAGTGGATCGTTGGTGAGATGAACAACGGCGATACAGCGAGCAATACGATGACTGTGCTCAAGGGCAACGGATCAAGCTCTGACTCCAAAGTCATCGCTGTTGGTTCCGGTTCGCAGAAAATTAACTACACCACAGAAGCTCGTCACTTCGGCAAAAACACGCCAAGCCAGATGATCACACGTGCAGTTATGCGTGAAGAAGCTTCTGCGATCATTAACGGAATCACGAAGATTGAGAAAGGCGCTACCAAAGCCGATGGACAGCAAACAGAGAAAGTACTGATGCTGAGCCCGAAAGCTCGTGGAGATGCCAACCCAATTCTTCTTATTGACGAGGATGATGTAACAGCTGGTCACGCGGCTTCTGTAGGTCAAGTCAATGTGGAGCAAATTCATTACTTGATGTCTCGCGGGATTAACCGTGCGGATGCCGAGCGCCTGATCATTTACGGCTTCCTGGCTCCGGTGGTGGCGGATATTCCTCTGGAAGCACTGCGTACCCAATTGCAGTCTCTCATTGAACGGAAACTTGGACAATGAACCCGTCCATTCGTGAGCAGTTCCCGATCCTCCACCAGGAAATCAACGGACACCCGCTCGTATATTTAGATAGTGCTGCAACTTCACAGAAGCCTCACGCTGTGATTGAAGCAGTCAAACATTACTATGAATATGAGAACTCCAACGTACACCGCGGTGTTCATACGCTTGGAAGCCGTGCAACGGACGCCTACGAAGGTGCTCGTGAAAAGGTAGCCAAGTTTATCAATGCCCGCCGTACGCAGGAGATCATCTTCACTCGTGGGACAACAACAGCTCTGAATTTGGTGGCTTCATCCTACGGGCGCGCAAATTGCAAAGAAGGCGACGAAATTGTAATTACGCAAATGGAGCATCATAGTAACCTGATTCCATGGCAGCAGGTTGCCAAGGAGACAGGTGCCACATTGAAATACATTCCGCTTCAGCCGGACGGTCATATTGATCTTGCTGATGTAGAGAAGACGATTACGAGCCATACTAAAATTGTGGCAATCGCTTATGTATCCAATGTGATGGGCTTAGTTCATCCCGTAAAACAAATTGCTGAAATTGCACATCGCAATGGTGCAGTTATCGTTGTCGATGGCGCACAAAGCACACCTCACATGAAGGTGGACGTGCAGGATCTGGACTGTGATTTCTACACATTGTCTGGTCACAAAATGTGCGGACCAACCGGAATCGGTGCACTCTACGGCAAAAAGGCGCTGCTGGAGTCCATGGAGCCGATTGAGTTCGGCGGTGAAATGATTGATGATGTGGGTCTGTACGAATCCAACTGGAAAGAGCTCCCTTGGAAGTTCGAAGGCGGAACCCCGATTATCGCAGGTGCGGTAGGATTAGGGGCTGCCATTGATTTTCTGGAGCAGATAGGTATGGATGAGATCGCTCACCATGAAAGTGTGCTGGCAGCTTATGCAACCGAACGACTGTCGGAAATTGATGGGTTAACCATCTATGGACCAGCCAAGCGTCATGTCGGAGTCGTTACCTTTAACCTCGGTGATGTTCATCCTCATGATGTGGCAACAGTGCTGGATGCGAGTGGCGTAGCTATTCGTGCCGGACACCATTGCTGTCAACCATTAATGCGCTGGTTGGAAGTTAGCTCGACAGCTCGTGCGAGTTTCTATCTATACAATAACGAACAAGACGTGGACCGGCTTGTCAGCGCCTTAATCCAGACAAAGGAGTACTTTGGCGATGCAACTTGATGATCTGTACCGGCGTGTCATAATGGATCACTATAAAAACCCGCGTAACCGCGGAACGTTTGAGAATGATGCTGTCACGGTGAATTTGAACAATCCTACGTGCGGCGACCGGATTTCACTGCAGCTTTTGCTGAAAGACGGAATCGTTCAGGACGCCAAGTATACGGGCGAAGGCTGTTCCATCAGCATGTCTTCGGCATCGATGATGTCGGAGGCAGTCAAAGGCAGAACGATGGAACAGGCGCTCGATCTGGCAGACCGTTTTTCCTCACTCATGAAAGGTGAAGAAGTCGATTTCGACGATTATGAAGATCTCGAAGCCCTATCCGGTGTGAACAAGTTCCCTGCACGCATCAAATGTGCCACTCTGGCCTGGAATGCATTACGCAAAGGAATTGACGAAGAGGACAATGTACAAAAACGATAGGGAGGTAGAGCAAGATGGCTAAAAAAGCACCAGAAATGGAAGAGTATAAATATGGTTTTCGCGACGAACACAAATCCATCTTTCAAACCGGTAAAGGTCTGACTGCAGAAGTCGTTACCGAGATTTCCAAAATTAAGAACGAACCGGAGTGGATGTTGGAATTCCGTTTGAAATCCCTGAAACAATTCGAAAAGATGCCTATGCCGAATTGGGGCGGAGATCTTGATGGGTTGGATTTCAATGAAATTCAGTATTATGTTCGTGCTTCTGAAAAGCAAGGGAAAACATGGGAAGAAGTTCCTTCCGAAATCAAAGAAACCTTTGATAAATTGGGTATCCCTGAAGCAGAGCAAAAGTTCCTCGCGGGTGTATCGGCTCAGTATGAGTCCGAGGTTGTATACCACAACATGCAAAAGGAATTGGAAGACCAAGGTGTAATCTTCATGGATACCGATACAGCTCTCAGAGAGCACCCGGAAATCCTGCGTGAATATTTCGCTACCGTGATTCCACCAACGGATAACAAATTCGCAGCACTGAACAGTGCGGTATGGTCCGGAGGAAGCTTCATCTACGTACCTAAGGGCGTTAAATGTGAAGTGCCTCTGCAAGCTTATTTCCGGATCAACTCCGAGAATATGGGACAGTTCGAGCGTACACTCATCATTGCGGACGAAGACAGCTTCGTTCACTATGTAGAGGGCTGCACAGCTCCAATCTACAGTACGAATTCACTGCACAGTGCGGTTGTTGAGATCATTTGTAAGAAAAATGCCCGTGTTCGTTACACAACGATTCAAAACTGGGCACCAAACATCTACAACCTGGTTACCAAACGTGCGGTTGCGGAAGAAAATGCAACGATGGAATGGGTCGATGGTAACATCGGTTCCAAACTGACGATGAAATATCCAGCCGTTGTCCTGAAAGGCCGTGGAGCAAAAGGTTCGGTTCTGTCCATCGCTGTAGCTGGTAAAAACCAGCATCAGGATGCAGGTGCGAAAATGATTCACTTGGCTCCAGATACAACATCAACGATTGTATCCAAGTCGATCAGTAAACATGGTGGTAAAGTTACCTACCGTGGTCTGGCTTCCTTTGGTCGCCAAGCGGAAGGTGCAAAATCCAATATCAAATGTGATACGCTCATTCTGGATAATGAGTCCACATCCGATACGATTCCTTACAATGAAATCATGAATGATAACATCATGCTGGAGCATGAAGCTACGGTATCCAAAGTATCTGAGGATCAGCTCTTCTACCTGATGAGCCGCGGTCTGACTGATGCAGAAGCCACACAGATGATTATCATGGGCTTCATTGAACCGTTCACGAAGGAACTGCCGATGGAATACGCGGTAGAAATGAACAGATTGATCAAATTCGAAATGGAAGGCTCCATCGGTTAATCCGACTGCTATAGCCTTTTCGGAACCGTGAATCTGGATCGTGCAGATGTTGTGCCGACTCCTTTTCAGGTGATCACATATGAACTCAAGCAAGATCAAGGGAGATATTCCCTTGATCTTTTTTTATTGTCCAAAGAGGGCGAGAAGTGGAACGAAGGTTCAATCGATTCGTTTTAGTTATCAAGAAGACATAATTATACAAATGCATAGACTAGAGTTATTCTCCTGTTAATGAATGTTACATATATTTGAATGGATACAAATATGAGGAGGGATAGCTTAATGAAACAGCAATTAGCCAAGAGGGGAGCAGCCCTGTTATTATCTGCACTTGTCACTATGAGCAGTCTACCGCTATTTTCATCTCCTGCAAGTGCTGCAACTGGGGAAACGGTAACCGGTTCTTTCAACATCCTCAGTTATAATGTAGGTGGCCTTCCCGATCTTGTCTCCAGTTCAAACCCCAAGGAGTACACGGTTCAGATTTCCCCCAAATTAAATGACTATGACATCATTAATGTGCAAGAGGACTTTAATTATCATCATGAACTGATCTCCCAAGTCACGCTGCCGTATTTAACGAAAACAAGCGGAGTTGCAGGTTTTGGCAGTGGGCTAAACAGTTTATCCAAATTTCCATTCCGCGACTTGAAGCGGATTACCTGGAATAAGAGATCCGGTCTTTTTGACAATGGAAGTGATGAACTGACTCCGAAAGGATTTACAGCAGCTACTTATGAAGTTGCACCCCAGGTGAAGGTGGATGTGTACAATTTGCATGCGGACGCAGGGGGCGACGATAAGTCGCTTGAGGCAAGACGAGATAATATCAAACAGCTTTCCAATTACATAAAAGAACACTCGGACGGTAACGCGGTTATCGTATTTGGAGACACGAATACACGGTATACCCGTGCCTCTGACAATATAGAGCTACTCATGTCTGAGAATGGATTAAGAGATCCATGGATCGATTTGATTCGGGGTGGGGATATTCCCGCTGATGGTGACGCACTTATGGATGCATCAAATATAAATGGGCCGAACTATGAGATCGTGGATAAAATTTTGTATCGCGGAAGCAAGGCATTGTCCCTTAATGCAGCGAGCTACCGCTTGGAAGATCAAACGTTTGTTGACCCGAGTGGGAATCAACTCTCCGATCATTATCCGATTACAGCGGAATTGGTGTACAGTACTTCTCCTCAATACCAACTTAGTTCAACGATTGGAGGTTCCGGGGGAACCGGTTTTAATGATCTGAATCATGTACCTGATGCCAGACCTGGTTCCGTTACGCTCAACTCGGGTAACCGTGTAGACGGTATCTCAACCTTGTACAGGGATGGAACGAATCTGATACATGGCGGCAATTCGAACACAGCCACACTAAATCTGGCAGACGGAGAATACTTAACCCAGGCGACGATTGGTCAGGGGACACGAAATGGAGATAAACGAATCTTTTACGTGGAGTTGGCCACCAATCTTGGAAATAAAATCGAAGGCGGGCAAAAGACGTCGGATCAAATCCAACTTGAGGCACCAGCAGGTTGGTATATTGCCGGATTTTATGGAAGAGCAGCACAGGAGTTGGATCAGCTTGGTGTCATATACAGACCTCTGAATGAGGAGTGAGTATTCATCGGAATGAAATCATAATATGTACATCTCATAGAGCGTTCGTAACGGTATAGCTGCGCCGCTTGGAATATACGTTGGAGGACCGCATGGTTTTTCCAATGATATTCTGAGTGGTGTTTTTTTGTAATAAAATAAGACTAATAGCACAAGCCATTTACTAGATTTAAGCATCTAATGATAGAAAAGGATGTGAGTGTATGACCATGAATCCATTCGAAGGCTATCGAATTACAAGTTCATTTGGCTACCGTATTCATCCGATTTCTGGAGGGCAGACGTTTCATCGAGGCATTGATCTGGTCACAGAGCCGTGGAATGGGCCCATACATGCATTTATGGACGGGATAGTACGTTTTGCTGCAGAAGGCGCTACGGGGTCGGGATTCGGCGGTTATGGGCTTACCGTTGCTGTGCAGGATCACCGGGGCGCCCTGCATTGTTATGCGCATCTTTCTCGTGTGGTTGTGCAAGTCGGACAAAAGGTGAAGCGAGGTCAGCTTCTTGGCAATCAGGGGAGTACCGGAGAAAGCACAGGACCACATGTACATTATGAGATACGTAAAGCCAGTGCACCATCCTACGGATATACAGCTAACGAGAACGGAGTGGTTGATCCAGGAATGTACTTGAAATCAGAATATAGTTCATCCATCGGAGGAGAGGAGGACACGCCATTGACCACTGCTGAGAAGAAGACATTTGAAGCGATGCAAAAGACACTGGAAACTCAAGCAGCTTGGATTCAGCAACAGAAGAAACTGACCCAAATGGATTGTCCGGCTTGGGCGAGAGAAGCCTATACCTACTACCAACCGTTTATTATGAACGATACAGGCAGTTATGATTATTGGAGATTGCTTGTCATTATGTATCGCAAGGAAAAGGGAATTAGGGTTTCTCCCACTTCCTCAACTCCGCTCACGGATCAGGAGTGATCGTGAAGTTCGATTTATTCATGCAGTAGCAGGCAGACAACCATTTATCGAATGTTGCCAGTTTGCCCGGTTCATCCCACTGGAAAAGTCATATGTTAGGGTATACCTGATGAAGAGGAGGCAATCACATGAGCGAAGTAGGATATGGCTGTGGGGGCAACGTAGGTGGCGTAGGTGGATACAATATGTTCACAAACACTGGTGCGATCCTGGTATTGTTCATTCTGTTGGTTATCATCACGAAAGCATTCTGCGTTTAATCCAGCATGAACGATCAGAATACTCAAAAAGGGAAGCCACTGTGGCTTCCCTTTTTCTCACGTATAGCAAACGCAGTTCAATCCTCTTAATGTTGAGTTGGTGTGACTATTACTTCGCATAACTAACTGTGCAGCTTATGCTACTGTACATAAATCTCAACGATGGCTACATCTCTTTCTTTCGCTAAATCAATGAAGGCAGTAGAGGTCTGAACGAGTGGGCGGAAGTAATCCGCTGGATTGTTCATGACAATCAGACCCGTTTCGCCTGTTGTAAGCAGAACCCTTTTTCCAATAAAATTGGGCAGCATATGCTTGATGAGCTCCTGAGTGGCTTCTGCGTTTAACTGACCGAAGCTAAGGCTGTACAGTTCGCATAGAACAGAGATAAGTTCCTGTTTGGTCTGATATACCCGATTGGTTGTCATGGCACTGTAAACGTCTGCTACAGCTGTTATACGGGAATATGGATGGATCTCATCGCCTTTTAGTCCATGAGGATAGCCACTACCATCCTCACGCTCATGATGCTGAAGTGCCACGGTTGCAAGGATTTCGCTCTGGGTCGATTCTTTAATGATATCGTAGCCATAGAACGTATGCTTCTTCATCTCTTGGAATTCCTCCGGAGTCAGTTTACCCGGTTTATGTAAAATTTCAGAAGGAATCTTGGACTTGCCGATATCATGAAGATACCCTGCTTTGGCAACAGTCAGACATTCCTCAGGATCGTAACCCATCCAGCCAGCGATATAAAAAGCGAGCATTCCGACTTGTAATGAATGGTTGTAAGTATATTCGTTATCCCCGTCGAGCATAAGCAGCAAGGAGACAACATCCTTTTGTTTTTCAAGCTGTCCCGTTAGGGTTATCAAAATCTCATCGACCTGGGTCTCATCAATAAAACCTTTCTCCATCGCTTGTTGGAACAGAGATTCAGTACCTTTGATCGTATCGTTAAACAGGGTAGTTAACAGAACGGTTTGATCGGAAGGTAAGGTTTGTGCATCAGAGTGTAGGTTGGATGTTGTATGCTCTACATCTGCGTAATCGATCCCGTGCTGCAGCAGCTTGGAAATATCATCTTCGCTGAGTGTGGCACCTTTCATCAGCATGTGGAGACCCGAATTATTGTACACATCATTTTTTAACAGGTCTCCAGGTTTAAGATCAGTAACATGCACTCTCACGTATAAATCACCTTTTCCTCGACTAATATCGACACATATAATTATAATAACAAGAAAAAAATGGGTTGACAACGACTTATTTACTAATTTCGTCACCCCATCAAGAGGTGGAATGACTAATTTTTAATTGTCGATGGGGTTCCAGGGTCCTAGTTGATGACCTTTCCATTCGGAACCATCTTCCCATATTTCTTTTTTCCAGATCGGGACAGTCTGTTTCAGCCTTTCTATCGCATAGCGGCTTGCATCATAACAGTCATTGCGATGAGGGGAAGAAACAGCAATAACAACGCTGATTTCTGCGACGTCCACTTGTCCAATCCGGTGGCTGATGGCACATCGAACACCTGGCCAGCGTTCAGAGATTTCGTTACCGATCGCGGACATTTGAGAAAGCGCCATCGGGATATAGGCCTCGTATTCCAAGTGAACGGTACGTTGTTGTCCAGTCATTTCACGAGTAGTGCCTACAAATGTAAGGGCCGCTCCATGATTCGCTGTAATGACTAACGCTGTTGTCGCTTCCACAGATAAAGGGGACCCGGTTATGAGGAACAATCCGTCATCCGTGCGATGCTCTGGATGGGAAGACGGATATTCGGTATCCGCCATATTCGTACCGTCTCCTCCCGATACAGGTGGAATCAATGCAAGTTCATCCTGAGCCTTGATTGTAGAATCAGCAGGAGCATATTGCTGATTGACTGCCAGAAAGGAAGTGCGTATCTGAGAAGCCGCCTCAGGATAGGCAAGGCTCAAGCTTTCTTTTAACTGGGCAGCCGTTGGATTGGTTCCAGGGTACTCATATTCAAGCAGAGAGGTGCCCAGACGTTCAGCGATTCCCGCAAATAGTTGAATGGTCAATTTCATACGAATTACTCACCTCTTTTTAATCTCTAAACCCTTTAAATATATCATAACGACGCGGAAAATGTTATGCTTATCCATTAGAGGAATGTACGTTAGTAGAGGATAAGGGGGAGGCGGTGTGATGAGCACCAGAAAGACGCAAACTTTAACGATTCTACACAGCAATGACATTCATAGTCATTTTGGATCTATGAGTTCGATCGCCGCCATGATCGCTTGGGAGAGGGCACAGGCTGGAGAGGTTCTCGTACTGGACATCGGGGACCATATGGACCGGATGGCGGTTGAGACGGAAGGGACCTTGGGAGCCGCGAACGTGGATGTGATCAACCTGACCGGTTATGATGCCATAACGATCGGGAACAACGAAGGACTGACATTCACACCGGAACAGCTGGCGCATTCTTACTCGGGGCTTCTGTCTCCTGTGGTGTGCGGCAATGTTATAGAGCAGGCAACGGGCCTGCCACCAGCCTGGATGAAATCCTCTCTTATTCTGGAGAAGGGGCCATTCTGCGTTGGTCTGCTAGGCGCTACAGCCCCCTTCACAGCATTTTACGAACTTCTGGGATGGGATGTGCTGGACCCAGTGGAAACGCTGCGTGAGCAAGTTGAGGCTATGCGTTCTCAAGTGGATGTCGTGGTTATTTTATCACATCTGGGGCTTTCCACAGACCGCAGATTGGCCGAGCAGATCGCAGGCATTGATGTCATTCTGGGCGGACATACACATCATGTTCTGGAAGAACCATTGGTCATTGGGCAGACTGTGCTCGGAGCAGCGGGGAAGTTTGGTCAGTGGCTCGGTAAAGTGGTACTGGAGCGGGAAAGCGGGCAGAATGAACCTACACTTGTGAGCAGTGGCTGCGTGCCGGTACAGAGCATGATGCTGGAAGAAAAGGTCTCACTGGCTATAGCCACTCATCGTACAGAGGCCGAGCGTGTGCTTGATCAGACGGCCGTTATTACAGACAGGATGCTACCTATAGATTACGAACATGAATCTCCATTTGGGTCTTTGCTGGCGCAGGCAGTTCGTCAGTTTACTGGAGCGCAGTTGTCTCTTGTCAATGCCGGTCAGCTTCTTGGGGATCTTCCACAGGGGAATGTCACCAAGGGAATGTTACATTCCCTATGTCCATCTCCCATCAATGCCTGTACAATATATTTGAATGGAAATCAGATTCGTGAGGCACTGGAGCAGTCACTGTTGCCAGAGTTCTCAGCTAAGCCGATCATCGGGTTTGGATTTCGCGGGGACATTCTTGGGACATTGTGCATGGATGGCATGGAAGTGGAGTATGATCCACATGCACTGCCTTATGAGAAGATTCGTGCTATATATATTGATGGTGAGCCCATCCGGGATGAAGATGAGTATGTGGTGGGAACACTCGACATGTTTACGTTTAATGTGGGTTATCCTTCCCTTGCGCTTGGGAGCGATACGTTGTATCGACTTCCGGAATTCATACGAGATCTACTTGAAATGGAACTGAAAAGACCAGGGGCGCTGGAAGACAGTTTGCGATCCCGCTGGCATGAAAACGGATAAGTACTTGCCTTCTGCTGAAGCGGCGGCTAGTGGAAATTACATCTACGGAGCGGGAGAGGATAGGCTGTGCGTTTAGTACAAATAAACCTATTGCAGCCTGGCATGAAGCTGGGGAAACGAATTTATAGTGAAGAGGGGCTGGTTCTGCTCAGTGAGGGAGTAGAGCTCACCAGCCGGTTAATTGGCCGTCTGAAGGATCTGGGGATCGGATATGTGTATATTAATGATGCGGCAACAGAAGATATCATCATTCCGGATATGCTTCAGGAAGAAACCAGGCGTAAAGCGCTCGTTGAAATCAAGCAGCAGTTTCAGGGCATGTCGGGTCTGAAAACCAAAGGTCGGATTCCACACTTTGGCAAAGCACTCAGCGGGTTGATGAATACGATTTTGGATGACATTGGTAGCCAGAAGGAAGCAATGATCATGTTAATGGACATGAACTCCAGTGATTTTGACCTGTATAAACATTCACTGAATGTATGTGTGTATACGCTGGTTCTCGGAGTCGCAGCGGGGTATACGCGTCAGCAATTAATGGAGATTGGTCTGGGAGCCCTGTTGCATGATATTGGAAAAACACAGATAGCTCCAGAAGTTCTGCACAAGCCTTCCAGGTTGAGTGATGAAGAATTTAAAGTTATACAGCAGCATACTACATATGGACATCGTATTCTCAAAGATGAACCGGGTATCCCGCTCCTGGCTGCGCATTGTGCGTTGCAGCACCATGAGCGGATTGATGGCAGTGGTTATCCGTTTGGTTTGAAAGACAATGAAATCCATGAATATGCCAAGTGGATTGCGCTTGCTGATTCGTATGATGCCATGACAACGAACCGGGTATATCAGCAAGCCTTGTTGCCGCATCAGGCAGTGGAGGTGCTATATACCGGTTCAGGAACTCTCTATGAGCAACGGATGCTTGAGAAGTTCAGGGATTGTGTAGCGATCTACCCTATGGGTCTTACTGTCACACTTAGTACAGGAGAGGTGGGAGTCGTTGCCGCCATTCATCCGCGTGTTCCACAACGTCCGCGCATTCGTGTTCTCAAGAATGCGGATGGACAGACGTTGAGCGCTCCCTATGAAATAGATCTGTCTACAGCTTTGTCTGTTATGATTATAGGTGTCGAAGGTGTGGAAGACTCACCGCCAGCTTCAGCCCACGGAAAATTCTTTGATAGCTGATGTCTATCGGAGCACGGGTCAGCGCTCATATCGTAATATCCTGGCTGATCCCGTCCAGGAATTGCGGGGGCGTTTTTTTGTCATGTAATGGACAGAGCATGCTCATGCCGAAGCATTGAAAATTGTGCTATGATTAAAGATAACTCCAAAAAAAGAATACGGAGTATGTTGTAAAGAAAATTTTTTAGGTTAATAAAAGGAATAAGGTGAAGAACAATGACCATGCTAAACTCAGGATCGGTACAACCGATGCCTTTATCGCCGACCAATGATCCATGGGATCCGATTGGCTCTCTGCGTACATATGGACGCCATGTGCTGACCAGTGTAGAAATGACGGTGACACATCTGTGCAACATGAGATGTGAGCACTGTGCCGTGGGAGATATGCTTACGATGCGTGAAGCGCCGGCGCTTCCGCTACCCTTGATGTTGAAACGATTGGATGAAGTGGAGCATCTGCAGACGATCAGTCTGACGGGCGGCGAGCCAAGCTTTAGCCAGAAAACAGTGGATGAGATGATCATCCCATTGCTCAAATATGCCAAGGAACGTGGAATCCGTTCCCAGATCAATTCGAATCTAACGCTAGATATTAGTCGGTACGAGCAACTATTACCTTATCTGGACGTTATGCACATCTCATTCAACTATCTGAATGCTGACGATTTCCATCAAGTTGGATTTGCGAATAGTGGCAGACCTGTGAAACGAGAAGTAGCGGTGAAGATGTATGAGAAAATGATTGAAAATTCCCGCAAATTGAGTGAAGCAGGCATGTTTATCTCTGCTGAGTCTATGATTAACTTCCGTACACACGACAAGCTGGATGGTATTCATCAATTGATTCGTGAAATGGGCTGTGTCCGTCATGAAGTGCATCCGATGTATAATTCAAACTTTGCTTCTTCACTGCCAGTGTTATCACTGGACCATATGAGGGCAGCGATCCATCGTTTGCTCGATGCACGTGACAAGGATATGTGGATGCTGTTTGGTACACTCCCGTTCTTTGCATGCAGTGCAGCAGAGCAGGATCGTGAACTAATCAATCGCCTGTACAACGAGCCAAATGTGACGGTACGTAATGATCCGGATGGACGCAACCGCGTTAACGTCAACATGTTTACCGGCAATGTGTATGTGACGGATTTTGCGGATATCCCGGCATTTGGCAACATTCGTGACCGGAAACTGGATGATGTATTCCATGAATGGTCAGCTGAGCATCCGTTGAATCAGACGGTCAACTGCCATTGTGATATGGCATCCTGTTGCGGACCAAATCTGCTGGTGGCAGATATGTATTACAAAGGTGTGGATTTCAAGTCGAGAAAGGCAATCACACGTTGATGTTCCAGGTGTATTCCTGAAATAGGTCAAAAAGGGGAGTTTCAACTTGGATATTCATACCGAATTTCATTTTGGACAGCTGGTGTTTAATCTGGTCTGTGTTTTTTTGCTCGTATTTTTGAATGGCGTATTTGTTGCAGCGGAGTTTTCCCTGGTGAAAGTAAGACAGACACGTTTAACTCAGTTGCAGAGTGAAGGAAACCGTATGGCCAGTTATGCATTGAAGGTGAATGGTAAACTGGATTCCTATCTATCGGCAACGCAGTTCGGGATTACACTGACATCGCTTGGACTCGGGTGGCTGGGAGAACCGGCCATCTCCGAATTGCTCGTCGAGCCGCTCATGTTTAAGCTCGGTGTAGGAGATACAGGGCTTATATCGACCGTGTCCGTCATTATCGGTTTTTGTATCATTACGTTTCTGCATATTGTGCTGGGTGAGCTCGCGCCTAAATCCTTAGCCATTCAAAAAACAGACGGAGTGGCTTTATTCTTGTCTGCACCCTTGCTGTTGTTTTATAAAATCTTCTTCCCGTTCATCTGGGTACTTAATGCATCGGCTAATGCATTGCTGCGTCTGGCGGGTATTGAACCTGCGGGCGAAGGCGAAGCTCACTCGGAAGATGAGCTTCGCATCTTGATGAAGCAGAGTGCCAAAAGTGGCGTTATCGATAAAGATGAGATTAAGCTGATGGATAACATCTTTGATTTCTCCGATATGCTGGCACGTGAAGTCATGCTGCCGCGTACAGACATGGACTGTCTATATACTCATATGTCGTTGGAAGAAAATCTGAAGATTATTAATGCAACGAAACATTCTCGGTATCCTGTCGCGGTAGAAGACAAGGATGAGATCATTGGGTTTATCCATATTACCGATCTGCTGCTGGCTGAACCGGAGCAACAACATGATCTGGCTTCACTTGTCCGTCCGATATTGAACGTTCCTGAATCGATGGAAATCAGCCATGTGCTGCGGCTGATGCAGAAAAAGCATTCCCAGATGACACTGGTTGTTGATGAATACGGAGGTACAGCTGGACTGCTGACTGCTGAAGAGATTCTGGAAGAGATTGTTGGGGACTTGCATGACGAGTTTGAGGATGAGCGTCCCCATATGGAGCGCAGCGGGGATTCATTTTCCATCGATGGTCGTTCTCTCATTGAAGAGGTTCATGAGTGGACCGGAGCCATCATTGAGGATGAAGAAGTGGACACCATTGGTGGATGGCTGTTCAAGGAACTTGAAGGTAGTCCAATCAAAGGCAAGACGCGTGAACGGAATGGATACGTTTTTGAAGTGGAGGAGTCCACTCGGCTGCGAATTACCCGGGTCCGGGTATACAAGCAATCTGTCCCACAAGATATGAATTCGGATGATGAACCAGCCGAATAGTTCTCGTTGCAGAACGAGGATGAGTCAAACAGGAAGTGTGAACATAATGAATTTGCGATTATACGGACCCTTGGAAGTGCCTGGTGAGGTGCTTTCAAGGGTCTTTTTGTATGGAAGTGAAAAAGCCTTGAGAAATTCCTTTGCGCAGTTTTGACTGAAAGGGGATTAATTTACCGAGTTGAAACATATGGATAGAGAGACGGGAAGCAATGGTTTGAAATGTGATGTGGGATGCACGTTAAACATCGTTGAAGGAGGCGTTTCGAATGAAAGATCCGCAGCTTCGAGCCTACGCCCCTTTTGTGGGGCCGTTTGATCCTTGTAAACCGATGGAAATCCGCACGTATCTTGTTCCACCGCAGTTGTTTATACCTTTTCAGCCCATGGGTTGGCCACAGTATAGTCCGACAGAAGCGCTGAGACTGGGAACGTTATGGCCTGCATTATACAGCCCTTATACATCCAAGAAATCAAAGGGCAGGAAGGTGGAAGCAGATGGAGCCTGAAACATCGAAAGCCTGTGACGCTAAATATTACGAGTTGCTGGAGGAACTTCAGGCTCTGGATTTTGTGTTGGTGGAGCTGAACCTGTATCTGGACACCCACCCGGGTGACTATCAGAGTATTGAGCAGTACAACAAATTCAGCCAGGAACGCATGAAGGTGGCGCATGAGTTTCAACAATTGTACGGACCGCTGATGAACTTTGGTCATGCATTCTCCAAGTATCCGTGGGAATGGTCTCAGACGCCTTGGCCTTGGCAGGTTTGATGCAGCGATTCAGTAGCCTCGGGTTTCCTAGTAAGATTACAGGCCGGGAAACTCGGGGTTCAGAAAAAGGATGGAACTTATAAAGTAAAGGGAGGCGTCTGCATGTGGGTGTATGAGAAAAAATTGCAATATCCCGTTCGGGTCAGCAAATGTGATCCTCATATGGCTAAATTACTGATGGAACAGTATGGCGGAGCGGACGGAGAATTGGCTGCAGCCCTGCGATATTTGAACCAGCGGTATACGATTCCGGACAAGATTATTGGCCTGTTGAACGATATTGGCACAGAGGAGTTTGCCCATCTGGAGATGATTGCCACGATGATCTATAAACTCACCAAAGATGCTACCGTGGAGCAGTTGGAGCAAGCTGGCTTGGATGCTCACTACGTTAATCACGACAAGGCCCTCTTTTACAGCAACGCCGCAGGTGTACCTTTTACCGCTACCTATATTCAAGCCAAGGGTGACCCCATCGCGGATTTGTACGAGGATATTGCTGCGGAAGAGAAGGCCCGGGCTACATATCAGTGGTTGATCGATCTGACCGATGACGTGGATCTGCAAGACAGTCTGAAGTTTCTGCGGGAGCGGGAGATTGTTCATTCTTTGCGTTTCCGTGAGGCGGTAGAGATTCTGAAAGACGATCGGCAGACAAAGAAGATTTTCTGATTGTATGGAAAAGGCAGTAGTATGGCAGTCCAATTAGGGCTGCTTTTTTGTGTGAATAAGTAGTATATTTAAATAATTAATTTTTAAAATAAAATTACAAATTGTTATATTCTTTACAAATATTATCGTAAAATCTATTTACATATTATACAATGAAATTGTAGTTAAAAACTCTATTTAGAGATGATCATTGTGAGACTTAGTAAAGTTCTTATTTTGACTGCATGTTCCTTTATTCTGACCACTTCTATTTCAAGTGCAGGCGTGTCTGCGGCAGATATTCAACCGAGTACCGGTACAAGTGTATCAAACGTAGTAGCTGCTAAGCTTGAAAGCAGATTTGAATCTGTAGTGTTTTATTACCCTGTAGGTTTTGGAGTACCGAAATATCTTACGGATCATCGGACGATTGACGGTTATGTTGGAACCTTGGTGTTGGTTAGTTATCATACTGTGGATGGAATTGTTGCTGCAAGATACGAAGGGACCGTTTACAGATAATCAGAAAGGGTAGATTTAACTTATAGTTAAAATTCGTATAACAACGGTTTATGATTTTTTTTGAAAAAGTAGCAGTTCCGAAGATTAAATAATCTTGGAACTGCTACTTTTCTCTTTAGAGCTTTTCTTTCAGATTCAATGGATAGCTAAAGTTGTATACTGACGGTTTCTTCACCAGGGCTAATATAATTCACACTTACTTTACTGGAAGGTACAGAGTGATACCCCCCGGTTTGTCCACTGCCCCAGCTGTTATAGATGAGATTGCTTCCTGAATAATATCCTACAGTAATATCGTGCCAGCGCACATTTTTAATGGTTGATCCTGTGTTCATGTTCTCGGGTTTTTGGCCGATGGTGGTCATTCTTTTTACTCTCATCCCAGTGCCACTTTTATCCCAGCCGCTTACTCCGCTTCTTACAATGGTTGTTGTCAATTGTTCACCACTCGTTGTAATGCCCGATACAGCCAACGTACATTCATTGGGATTAGTCACATAAAATTTCATATAAATGTCCTGACCTGATCGATAGCGCGTATTGCTAGGAACCATCGCTCCGTTGGCCAACGTCGTAGGAGACCAATTATCAAACGCTGTACTATATTGTAAACCTGCATCTATCCCATTTCCGTTAGATCCCCATCCTCCCAAATATACATAAGGCGTATCCGTAGAAACATTACCTCTTACGTATGGAGCACCTGGAATGGTCACATAAGTGCTTAACCAGTTATAGCCATTATTCGAGAAAACTCTCCGGTAAGGACCGGAACCTCCGCTTGGAGTAGGTGCTTCGGCAGTGGGCGAAATTTGTATGTCATCTCTAACGGCAGACGCTGAAAATTCATTCGTGGATACTCCAGGTCCAACAAGTTCTTTTCCGGATGCACTTCGATAGGTGTTTTTATCAACCAGGTCATAAACTTCTGTAGTCGCTTTGAGTTCCATCTTGTTAGAGTATATGGCACCATCTTCTGCGACATAGATAACATTTCCTCGATCTTCTTCGTCAAGTCGGGCCATAACGTCTGCAATCACTTCTCGCTCATTTCCCGTGATCGATGAATCTATGTTGATTTCGATATTTTTTTTAAGTTCATTGTTCATGGTAGTCGTGTCAATACTACCTTCTGCGAATACAAGATTTAATGGAGTTAATAACAAAGCTAAAGATAATAAAGAAGTCAGTGATTTTCTTATTTTCATTCTAAAAACTCCCTCTCTAAAAATGAAATGTGTCTTGAAGAACGGCAATATACATCCTCACTACGTCTTAATGCAGCAATACTTGATAATGAATAGGTAGTTTTAGAAAAACAAACATCTCCTTTTATGGATTTTAATTACTTTCCTATCATAGTTTTTATGTAATAATATGTAAGTGACATATTTCACAATGGTGAATATTGAAGATTTAATGATATGAGTGATATGAGTGATATGGGTGAGAAAGCGAGGAAAACAAAACCATCCCAAGTCGTGTACAAGGGATGGTTTTGTTGGTTTTGAAGTTTCTATCTAATATTCTATGACCATGGCAACATTTTGCCACCCAGCGCCGACGGTCCAGAACAGCACTTTATCGCCACGCTGAATCTGACCGGATGTTATTGCTCGATGAAGTGCAATGAATGGACTGCTGGTTGAGGTGTATCCGAATTCGTCTCCGATGTAGACGGCAATATCTTCGGCAATACCAATATTCTCGGATACCGCTTGAATATTGCTGATGGATAATTGGGAGAAACAAGCGGCTTTGATCTCGTCTGCTCCGATTTCATTGCGACCAAGGAGCGTACGGATGGATTCAGAGGCTGCGCCTACACAGATGGAATCATCAAACGGTGTGAATTTCACATGAAAGGCACCTGCATCGACACCGGTTTGGCCCAGCTTCGCCAGACCTTCAGCCGGAAAGAGTGAATTGCCGTATACACAGGTATCCGTCTGATAGATGGAATCAATAAAGCCCGTAGCATTCTCATCCCGTTCCACAATGACAGCCGCTGCTGCGTCTCCAAAGTTGGCGAAATATACGGGATCATCTGGACTGGCATGTGGAGCGATATAATCCGAGCCGATAATCAAAGCACGACGAATTCTGGGATTGCCCAGCATCTGGCGGCTAACCTGCTCGAAGGCTGCGGTCATGCCTGCACAGTTGGCATTGCTGTCAATGCAGATCGTATGCGAGGCCCCGTTAATCAGGCGATGAATCATCAAGGAATTCGTAGGAAAGATGTATTCTGGCGTTTGACTTGAATAAGCAATCAGATCGATGTTCTCACCAGAGAGTCCGGTTTTTTCCAGTAAATTACTGACGGCCTCAAAAGCCATGCTTAGAGAGTTTTCATCATCATTGTCAATTTTGTAACGTGTATCTCGCCCAAGCGCCTTTAACAATCCTCGAATATCTACACCTCTGGCATCAAAATGTTCAATGTAAAAATCATTGCCCACCGTGTTCATCGGATGATAGATATCGATATCTACAATACGAATTCCGGCCATCTTCATTCTCCTCCTGAGCGTATGGGTAAACGCTAACCTTGTCCGACTGGTTTATTTAAGTAGTAACTGTGGAGATAATCTCAAGATTTTCCAGTCCGACAGTTCGTCCAAGACGGGAAAGCTGCATTTTCAGAATGGCGTTGTTCTCAAGCGTCAATACCACGTTTTTATACTCATCTTTTTTGAACATCTGCAGGCAGCCCTCAAGAAGAGGCACAATTTCAGGAGCAGTAACATTTAACCTTTTGCAATCAATGTTCAGGTGATACTCCTTGGTGTTAATCTGAGCGATCGTGTCCTGGTATGCTGAGATGGAACGCAAACCGTCTTCTTGAGAGAAAGATCCCTCCAGTTCAATATTGAGCACCTTATTTGGAACGTCAGTCTTTAGTATAAAACTTCCCATGATTGTTCTCTCTCCTTATAAATGAGTTAATGCTATCCTGCAACCGAGACCAGGGCATAAAGCACTCGTTGACTGCTTCTGAGCTGTAGGCTGATGCGAAGGATAATTTAACCATATTATAAAGGTAGAGATGTAAAAAGATCAATAAAAAAGTCGAATCATGTATAAAAATGTAGAAGAGTGAATTATTGGATTTCGTCCAGTGTAGCGAGCAATATATTAAAAGCACTGATGATGCGGGGTGCCCCCACACATGGCGCCAGATGAAGCAGAATTCCCTTGAGCTGATCCACAGTTATACCCACGCTAAGTGCCATCGTGTAATGAACGCCTAATTGTTCATATTGTCCCTGTGTGATCAATGAGGAGATAATGGAGACTTCTTTCCACTGATCTGTAATCGTGGTTCGCTGAAAAATATCCCCATAAACCGTCCCCATAATAAACTCGGCAAGCTCAGGAAACTGATCTTTTATCGGTGCCAGTGCTCTGGCGCCATATTCACCGGAAAGCTTTGCAAAACGCTCTAAACCTTGAGCCACTTGTTCACTCATGTTTTGCTCCTCCTAATTCAAAGTTACGGTACGGTGGGCTGTGGGGGGAATCTCGTTACGGTCAGTTAAAAGCTCAATGACGGTAACCTGATTCAGGTGCTGAGCTGCCTGGAGCGCAGAGGTAAATTCGTCGCGGGTTTCCGCTCGAAAGGCAACAGCACCAAGGGATTCAGCGAACTTCGCTGCATCCATGGGAACCTCAAACAAAGTGCCATCGATTCTGCCTGTTGTCTTCTCCATACCTTTGAGTGCCATATCTAGCTGTTTATTGTTCACAACGATGAAGATGACGGGCAGGTTGTTGCATACAGCGGTGTTGATCTCGGTTCCAAGCATCATGAAGCATCCGTCACCAGTAATACATACAATGGTCTCTTCAGGGGAAGCTGCTTTGGCTCCGATCGCCATGCCAATGGCATTACCCATGCAGGCAAAGTAGGCGTCAAACACAAAGCTGCCGGGTTTCCTCACTTTATATCGCTGTACCGCATGAAAACCATGGCTGCCATCATCGACAAACAGCTTATGATCATATGGTAGTAGCTCGCTCATCTCCTCCAGGACGGAAGCGAGGGAAAGGTTCGGCAGATCCGGGAGAGACACGGTATAATCTACGGTTGGTATTTCTCTTTGGAGCGCAGGCTGGTCAGTCAGGGTGCCAAGTAAAAATTGCATATTGTCCTTCAAATCACCGGTGATATGTAAGGTTTGAGCGCTCAGGATTTTACCTACAAACGTAGGATCGGCGTCGAATTGAATAAGCTGTGCAGGATGGTTTTCAGGCTTCAAATTACATAGCGTCATATCACTCAGACGGGAACCGAGCACGATGTAGAGATCACTTTGATTCAGCAGTTCATCTGCATGAGGGTAGCCGCCAACACCGCAAGGCCCATGGTAGAGAGGATGATCCCAAGCAATGGCACCTTTTCCACCTGGAGTTGTAATAACTGGAATGTTAATTTGTTCGGCAAAATGCAGCAATTCATTATGGGCTTTGGCACGACTGATGCCTTTACCTGCAATAATTAAAGGATGACTGGACTGTTGAAGTAAGGGGAGGACACGCTTGAGATTGGATACGCTAATCAGGGGTTCTGGCTCAGGGATCACAACCGGGAAGTCAGCGAGCTGTTCTGTTTGTACATCAAATGGAAGACAGAGATGCACCGGACCTTTGTTGGGGCCGAGCGCAATGGAAAGAGCATGATTCAATAGGGTGCTAAAATGATCACCCCGCTCCACTAACTTGCTGAACAGCGTGGCAGGCCGGAACATTTCCGCCAGATCGGCCAAGTAAGAGGAAGAGTCCTGACATTGGGGAAGTCCCAATTCCTTAATGGATTGATGACCCGTAATAAACAAGACAGGCAAGTTGTTGGCCTTGGCATGGGCTGCTGCAGTGAGCAAATTGGTTCCACCCGGACCAGATGTAGCAAAGGCAACACCAAGTTTCCCCGTTTGGAGGGCATAGCCCGATGCAGCAAAGCCTGAACTGGATTCGTGGCGACCCGGAATGAACTCCATGCCATAATCAACCATCTTCAGGACAGCAGGACATATGGATTTTCCAATAATACCAAAAACGTGAGTAACACCTAAATTACGCAGAGCTTCTGCTAAATAGTCCGCAACTGTTCTCATGCGGGGCACCTCGCTTCATGAAATAGGTTTTCAGACTCATAGGCCGTGTTCCATATTTTCGAATGCAGGTCGTTGTCTAAGGTTGTAAAAGGAAAAAAATCCTTGTTAATAGGAAGAGTAGCTTTTTTTGTGGTTTTTTGTCAATCTATTTTTATGAACCAAACTTCCTGATTCTTAGGTTGGAAACGCTTAAGTGCTTGTCGGGTAAATAAAAATAAATTGGTTAAATATTCCTAAATCTAATTACCTATAAGGAGATGAATTACATATAATGAAATTGATGGCTGGAAATGTTGGATTCATCCTGAATCAGCAGTTGGAAGCTTGTTTCATTCCTCTTTTCGTATCAGCGAAAAGAATGGGCAATTTTTCTCTTTCTGCTATACTGGAAATGGATTGGGGTGAATGGAATGACAGTCATTAAGATGGCTCTGATTGGGCTAGGTAAAATGGGATTACATATGGTTCATGAAGTCGAGAATACGAAGATGGACACGAAGGTTGAGATTGTAGCGGTGTGTGATACGAATAAGGAAAGTTTGGCGGCTTTTGCAGCTTCCCATCCGGCGGTTAGGACGTATAGCGATTACAAGCAATTGATGAATGAACATCAGATTGAACTGCTGTATATTGCAGTTCCGCCCAAATTTCATTATCCAGTTGTCATGGAAGCACTGGAGCGCAAAATTCATGTGTTCTGCGAGAAGCCACTGGCCAATAGTGTAGAAGAAGCCAAAGGGATGCTGGAAGCAGCGGAACAGGCTGGCGTCGTTCACGCCATCCATTTCTCCATGCCCCATGAACCTTCAGTGCTGAAACTGCAAGAGATGATCGAGCAGAGCACAATGGGCAGGATTCGCAAAATAGACCTGATTCTACAATTTCCACAGTGGCCACGACCATGGCAACAGAATGCATGGATTACGAGCCGGGAACAGGGTGGATTTATTCTTGAAGTGGGAATCCACTGGATTCATATGATTCAGCACGTGTTTGGTGCAATCCGGGTAGTAAGCACTCAGGTTCAATATCCTGAGAATGGAGAATGTGAACTTGAAGTACAGGCTGCTCTGGAGCTGGAAGACGGGACCCGAATTCAGCTGAACGGCATCTCACAATTTGCTGGGGAAGAACGGGTATCCATGGTGGTATACGGCACGAAAGGCACGATTGCCCTGGAAAATTGGGAGGAATTGAAGAGTGGCCTGGTTGGACAGTCACTTTCACCAGTGAAAGTGCTTGAATCCTCCAGTGAACTGCCTTTACTAAAACATGTCATTGCACGGATTCAAGGGAAGCCCGCCAAAATATACGATTTTAACGATGGCTATCAGGCACAGGTTGTGCTGGAAGCCCTTCGAAACACGGAGTAATCCGAGTAAGAAAAGGCAAGATACACAGAGGTACCTGGATATATCTCGGCGAATAATTTCCTCTAAACAAAAGAAGCATAGCAGAGACTCATATGAGCCTGTCACCGATGTTTTACAATCGTCGGTTTACACGTTCAAACGTTATGTTTATCATGGGAAGGGAACGATTACGCGAACATATACATATCCCAATCCGAAAGGAACATTGGACATGACTGAAGAGACCGTATTACGCAAACCGGAAGCGATGATTTTTGACATGGATGGTACGCTGTTCCAGACAGAGACTCTCTTGTTGCCAGCTTACCAGCAGTTATTTGATACGTTGCGTGCCGAAGGGCATTTTGAAGGAGAGACCCCGCCTGAAGAGCGGATGCTTGGAAGCTTGGGCATGATGCTTGAAGATATATGGAAAGTGGTCATGCCAGAAGCATCGGAAGCAGCACATCGTCGTGCAGACGAATTGCTGCTTCAACTGGAGATTGAAGGGCTCGATCAAGGCAGCTCCCAATTGTATCCCGGGGTGAAGGAAACGCTGAAAGCGTTGAAAGAACAAGGGATACGGCTATTTGTCGCAAGTAACGGGTTGGAGGACTATGTGAAGGGTGTAGCTTTTGCACACGAGATTATGCCATTCTTTGAAGGGGTATATAGTGCAGGCCAGTACAAGACTCCCTCCAAGATCAATCTGGTGCAGATCTTGCTAGAGAAGCATCGAATTCAGGACGCCTGGATGGTAGGGGATCGCTCCTCTGATGTGGAAGCGGGCAAAATGAACGGTCAGACGGTCATCGGCTGTGCCTATGCCGGTTTCGGCCGCGATGAGGAGCTTGCGGGCTCGGATGTGCTGATCTCTGATTTTACGGAACTGCTGCGTCTATATAATGAAGCGGAGTAGCCCTCACGCTGTACCATTTTGCTGAGTCTGATGATGAATGTTTATAAAATGTTTATACGTTTAAACCTGTATTTTCAACGGAAGTTCGTTGGATACAGGTTTTTTGTGTTTTGGCATGCAGTCACATTCTCCCCTGTAGAAAGTTGATTTCCCTATCCCGCTTTCTCCGACAATCCCTCTATACTTCATTCAAAAGCTATAGGGGGTCCGATTCTGGTGAAGCCATCCAAAATGCATGCCTACATGTTCATCTTTCCAAGTCTTTTTCTAACCCTGGTATTCGGTATCTATCCTTTGTTATGGGCGCTGCGTTACATGTTCTATGATTATCAAGGCATCGGGACGCCTGTCTTTATCGGGCTTGATAATTTTGGACGTATTATGCGCGACGGGCAGTTCTGGACTTCAGTAGGCAATACGGGTGTATATGCCCTGGGCAAGCTCGTTGTTACGATTCCGTTGTCTTTAATTCTCGCTATTATCTTGAATCGCAAGTGGAGAGGACGTTCTCTGTTTAGAGCGATCTATTACCTTCCAACCATTTTTAGTGCCTCTGTCATGGCGATTGTATTTTTCATTATTTTCAATTCATATAACGGGATACTGAACCAATTGCTGCTCAAGTATCATGTGATCTCCGAACCGATCGGCTGGCTGGGCGCTGAACATGCCATGCTCACGACCATTATCATTGCCATCTGGGGTGCTGTGGGGAACTATATGCTGTTGTTCATTGCCGGTCTCCAGAGCATTCCCGAAGAGCTCTACGAGGCGGCATCACTGGATGGAGCCAGTGAGTTTCAGAAGCTGCGCAATGTGACGATTCCTTTGCTTGGTCCTGTTCTGCAGATGATTATCATGCTGGCGATTACCACGGCACTGAAAGGATACGAGAGTATTATGGTACTGACCGAGGGCGGGCCATATGGAAAAACAGAAGTGATGTATCTGTACTTGTTCAAACTGTTATTTCCGGTGTCAGCCGATACGCAATCTCTCCAGCAATTGGGTTATGGCAGTGCAGTCGGCTTCACAACGGCTCTCATTGTAGGGGCTGTCACACTCATTTACTTCCGCATATCGAAAAAGCTCAATGATGTCTACTAAAAGCAATCAGGAGGAAACGATGATGACTCAAAACGTGCTTACGCCCTCAGGGTCTCCCCAACTCATTCGCTGGACCAAACGGACTGTACTCTGGCTATTTCTGATTGTGATCGCTTTGATGTCCCTCTTCCCGATAATTCTCGTATTGCTCGGTTCCTTCAAAACGAACCAGGAGTTGACTGGAGGAGCAACCATCTGGCCTAAGATTTGGCAGTTCTCCAACTACGCTCAGGCCTGGAAGACCGCCAATTTTTCAGGCTTCACGCTGAATAGTATTTTTGTAAGTGTGATTACAACCGCAGGCACGCTGATGATAGCTTCCATGTCGGCCTATGCTGTGGATCGGGTGAATTTCAAAGGGAAAAAGGCGTACACCCTGCTCATGGCATCCACCCTGTTTATTTCCATAGGTGCCGTCGTGTTGCGTCCGCAATTCGATCTTATGGTTAAGTTGGGCCTGAATACAACGTTGTGGGGCGTCATTATTATATTGATCAGTGCCCACGCTGCCACTTATTTTATTCTGGTTGGCTTCTTCAAGAGCATCCCGCGTGAACTGGATGAAGCGGCGATGATTGACGGCTGCAATTTCTTCACCATTTACTGGCGAATTATTCTTCCACTCCTGCGGCCCGGACTGGCAGTTGCGGGTTTGGGGGTATTCCAAAGCTCATGGAATGAATATATCCTTCCTTTTGTGTTCACCATGAGTAATCCGGATTTGCAGACACTGCCTGTAGGTCTGGCCAATCTGCGATACGGCATCGGAGCTGCGGCTGAGGTTCAACTTATGATGGCCGGGGCATGTTTATCCATTTTGCCGTTGCTGATCGTCTATATTTTCGCCAATAAATCATTCATGCAGGTGACGCTGGGGGCTGTGAAAGGATAGGCGCACACTACATACTGGAAACGGTATTACGGGCAATTCCGCTGTGCTATACTCATTTTAATTCACAGCGGGCGGGTAATCCGTGTTCAAGGAGCGAGCGCCGATGATATTCAATTTTTATAAGATGTCCCTGAAAAAGAGAATACAGCTGCTGTACATTTTTCTTGTTGTCCTATGCATCAGTGTGACCGGGATTTGCTCTTACCTTTTTGCTGCCCGAAGCATTGAGCAGAATGCGCTTGAACTGAAGCAAGGACTCCTGAACAAATCGGTTCAGGTTATGGATGAGCATCTGAGGCACATCGTTGTGTCTTCGTATTCTTTTATGCTCAATGAAACGTTCACACAAGTCATGAGGGATGTCCGAAATCATAATTCTTCCCATTATTATCAGAATCTCTCGCTGTTGCAAACGTCGTTTGCCCAGCTGAAGCTCGTAGAACCACTGATCGATACCACATATGTAACGACACCGATTGGTGATTTTTTCTCGACAAAGGATTTTCCGAATCGAAATAGCCCGTTCAACAAGGAGTATGGACGCTTCGTAAAGCAGCAAGGCTGGAATACGATGTGGTTTGGTTCACATCAGAGTGAATTGTTCCAATCGAAAGGCAATGTATTGTCTTTATTGCTCAAACCCGTTGTGATTGATAACCATACCTTTTCGAATGTGTATATGGTCGTCAATATGAAGGAAGAGGCGATGCGGGACATTCTGGCGCAGGATCTCATGAACAACCAGATTCAACTGTTTTTGCTTCATAAAGACGGAAGTGAAGTCATTCGGCCTTCATCGCGAAATTACGACTATATTACAGAACCTGACTTCGCCAGTCAGTACAGACGTGGGGATGCTGGGGACTTTACTTATAGGAACGCTCAAGGAGAGGACATGCTCGTTAACTATTCGGCCTTGTCGATGAACGAGGATTGGGTCGTGGTCAGTGTGCAGTCCAAGGCTGACTTGCTGTCCCCGCTTAAAAAGATTCGCTGGCTTGTAATCCTGATCATGTTGTTTTGCATTTTGCTCGCACTGGGGTTGTCCAGCCTAGTGGCCTCCGCGCTGCTGAAGCCACTGAACAAGCTGCGACGCCTAATGGTTGAGGTGGAATATAATGATCTGGATGTGCGGTTTCGTAGCAAGTATGACGATGAGGTCAGCGCTGTAGGACATCGCTTCAATCGGATGCTGGATCAGATTCAAGTCCTGTTTGAAGAAGTACGTACAACCGAGCAGGACAAGCGGAGATTTGAGGTGAAGGCGCTTCAAGCGCAGGTCGATCCACATTTCCTGTACAATACGCTCAATACGATGTTCTGGAAAAGTGAGAGCGGAGAGAAAAAAGATGTAAGTGAGATGATCGTCTCCTTATCCTTACTGTTCCGTCTGGGACTGAATGATGGGAAAGACATCACCAGTGTAGAGCAGGAGATCAAACATGTGGAGCAATACATGCAGCTTCAGCAAAAATGCTATGAGGAATTGTTCGTTTACACGATCGAGGTGGGCGACCCCTCCTGTTATACGATTGATATTTTAAAAATATTGCTTCAACCCCTGGTGGAGAATTCCATCCTGCATGGGTTCAGTGACAAAGAAGATTTGGGTGTTATCGTGATCCGCATAGATCGTCAGGGTGACACATTAAGGCTGGAAGTCACTGACAATGGCTGTGGAATGGATGTGGACACGATGAATACAGAGGATGCTCCTGACGGAGGCCGTAAGGGTTACGCATTATCCAACCTCCATGGCAGGTTAAGCCTGCACTATGGGGATGCGGCTTCGATTGTGTTTCATAGCAGTACAGATGCTGGAACGACAGTTATCATTACGATTCCGATCACCTGAGGAGGGGTTGTATGAACCACTTGACGATGTGTGTTATGGATGATATCCAGGCGGTTGTAAAAGGCTTATCCTCAACCATACCGTGGGAGGATCATCAGGTCCGGATTGTGGGCACGGCTAACAATGGAGAGCGCGGTTGGTCCCTTTTGCTCGAGCAGCAACCGGACATCGTGATTAGTGATATTAAAATGCCTCGGCTGAGCGGGCTGGAACTGATGAAGCGTGCATTGGATGCCGGACTGCGATCCAAATTTATTTTTATCAGCGGTTACTCCGATTTTCAATATGCGCAGGAAGCCATCAAACTGGGTGCTTCCGATTATCTGCTCAAGCCGTTTACCCCTGAAGAAATACTCGGTGCCGTGCTGAAGGTAAGGCAGGTAATCGAGGAAGAGCAGGCACAGTGTAGGCAGCTTGAACAGCTGGAGCAGAAGGTGGTGACCAGCAGTCAGTATGAGCGTCATAACTATCTGCTGGGCTTGTTGCGTCATGAAATCGGGGGATTTCTGAATGAAAGTCGCTGGAACGAATTGCACATTGATCTGGACTCCTCGAACCTTCTGGTCATGGTCATTGAGGTGGATGGATATACCCGGTATGGATACACGATGCATCTGGATGCCGAAATCATTCCGTTTGCGGTCCAAAATATTGTGGGAGAAACATTGAACCGATATACCAAGGGCGTTGTTTTGCGTGAAAACCGATACAGGCTTGCGGCCATATTCAATACACCAGGTCAGATCGACGTCTCGGAACTGCTGGAGCAATGCCGCCACAACGTGGAGCAATTCAGCAAAAAAACAATCTCGATTGGTCTCGGCACGATCGCCCGCAGACCGCAGGAGATCTGGATGTCCTACGCCCATGCAGATAAGGCCATATCCTATCGCTTTTACAGTGAAGGAAATTGCATCCTCCATTATGCTGAATTGGAAAATCAGGAATGTATGGCTCCGGTATATCCTTTGGAGAAAGAGAAGGAGCTTTTTTATGCACTTAAATGTGGTAATGAAAGCACCTGTCACCGCATCATTGACGAAATTCTTGAAGTTTGGCAGGTATCCAAAGGGTTCCCGGAGCCCTTGACGATGATCCGATTGTTGTCTGGACTGGCTTTTGCGATCTACCGTGCCTTTTGTGATGAGATCACGGAAGAGGAACGTTTGCGTCTGGAGGCTGATTTGACTGTGCTTGAGGCGATGCGCTCCTTGACGTTTGATGGCTGGAGAGGATATATCAAGCATTTTAGCAGTATGGGTTGCGAGATCATGGATAAGAAACGACTCACTGATGTCAAGCAGGCGATTAGCAAGGCCAAAGAATATATCAGCCTGAATCTTGCGGAAAATCTGACGCTGCATGCCTGTGCCCAATCCGTACATTTAAGTCCGAGTTACTTTGCGAATGCATTCAAAAAGGAGACGGGCATGACGCCAATTCAATATATTACCAAGCTGAGGATGGAAAAGGCAAAGGAGCTGTTGGTTGCAGGGGTACAGGTGCAGGAGATCTGCCAGATGCTTGGTTATGAGGATCGACCTTATTTCAGCGGCCTCTTCAAGAAATACTGCGGCATGACGCCTACCCGATTCCGGCAAATGTATCTGAACTGACACGGCACGGATCATCATTTTTCCCCCCATGCAAAGTCAGAATGTCCCTCACCACCATGAAAGCACAGCGATTATCATTACGTTAACGGGTAACCGAACAGGTTGTCCAGAAAAGCATAAGGGGGCATATCAATGGTCAAAAAGTGGATGGTGACTACGCTGAGTGCATTGGTCGCGTTAAGTTTGGCAGGTTGTTCTACTGATAGTGGAACTAAGGCAAATAGCGGAACGTCCGCCAGTGGGGAGAATGACGGAGGGAAAACCAAAATCGTATATTGGACGCCGGACCGCCATGATGCTGATTTTATGAAATCCAAGATCGATGAGTTTAACCATACAAACAAGGATAACATTGAAGTGGAAATGACCGTAATGGGTGACAACTATCCGCAGGCGGTCGATATTGCCTTTGCCAGCAAGCAGGCACCCGATGTGCTGCAAGTTAATGATTTTCAAACCTATTACCAAAAAGGCTATCTCGCTCCGATTGACGGATATATGAGTGATGAGATGAAGGCCATGTTCAAAGACAACCTGATTGATAATAAAAATACGATTGATGGCAAAGTATACAGCCTTCCCAATACAGGGCAGGTCTGGCGATTGGTGTACAACAAGGATATTTTCAAAAAAGCAGGGATCGAAAGTCCACCAAAAACGTTGGCCGAGATGGTGGAGGATGCCAAAAAAATAACTGAAGCCGGTAAAAGTGAAGGAATCTATGGCTTTGCCAGCCCCTTCAAAAGTGGCAGCGGTTTCTGGAGAGCAGCCAATACAATTGCAGGTGCGAGCAATAGTGACGGCATTGACGGCTTCAACTACAAGACAGGCCAATTTGACTTTAGCATGTACAAGGATATCGCACTGGCGCTTCGTCAAATGAATGAAGATGGCAGCATGCTGCCGGGTGTGGAAAGTCTGGACATTGATCCGCTCAGAGCCCAGTTTGCCCAAGGCAAAATCGGGATGTATATTAACCACTCCGGCGAACCGGGCGTATACAAAGATCAATTCCCGACCAAAGAAGATTGGGCAGCCGCTCCTGTGCCGACAAGTGACGGAACGATCAAGGGCGCTTCACAAGTCATTGGAGGTTCTTATATCGGGATCAATGCGGATTCTGCCAACAAGGAAGCGGCATGGAAGTTCATGGAGTATGTATACAGCAAGGATCTTCAGAGTGAATATTACGAAAAGGGATACGGGATCTCACTTATTCCTGCTGTACTGAGCTCCGAGAAAAAACCAAACATTCCAGGCATTGAAGGCTTCTTGCCCAAACGTTATGATGCAATCTTCCCGGCGAATCCGAGTGTTGTGACAGAAAGCTCGCTGGAAGGAACCAAATGGAGCGATGCATTCTCGATATTTGTTTTCACCGGTGGTGACCTTGATGGCGTGATTAAGGATTTGGATACGAGATACAATGCATCTCTGGAAAAGACCAAGGCCGCGGGGCTGACCAAAATTGCTGCTGACCCATCCTTTGATTCATCCAAGCTTCAGGGTAAATTGTCCACGGAAGAGTAAGAAGCATTCATAGCGACCGTTGTGTAACAGCTCCGGTCGCTTATTTGCAAGGAAAGGGGAAATCAAAATGATCATTAATCATGCGTCCATTGATGCACATATCGTTAACGGAACGAGTTCCCGCAAAATCTTGGGTATGGGTGGTACACTCATGATGGTGGAGGTTACCTTTGCTAAAGGTGGCATTGGAGAGGTTCACTCCCATGATGCGCACGAACAGGTCAGTTATATCGTTAAAGGCAGCTTTGAGGTTAGGGTCGGTGAAGAAATTCGCATTTTAAAAGCAGGAGACAGCTTCTATGCCGGCTTTAACGTCCCGCATGGCGTCAAGGCACTGGAGGATTCCGTCATTCTGGATGTCTTCACCCCGTTCCGTCAGGATTTCCTTGAGGAGTCCCAATGAGCGATTTCTACCTTTCAGCGGCCGATCTGCAACAAGCGGCGCTTTATTATGAAAGACATTTTCCAGAGGAAGCCCGAAATTCACTAACGATTGCTAATCGCGCCATACTCAATGAATTTATCGTCCCATACACGAACGATCTGAATCGCTGGATTCGGATGGGGACGCCAGTGAACTGGCTTCACAATCCTACGAATGATCTGGAGTTTACATGGGGCATCAACCGACACTGGCATATGCTGGACCTCGGCAAGGCGTACTTGATGAAGGGCAATCCGCTATATGTGACAGCGTTCATTGACCACTTCCGTAGCTGGAGACAGCAGAACCCCGTACCTATAAATGTGGTCTACGACGAGGCGGTATTCTTCCAAAAACCGGGCCCCTGGCGTCTGCTGGAAACGGGACTACGTGTGCAATCCTGGATATCCGCCTATAAATATATGGAATCCAGTCCGCTGCTGGATGAAGGCTTTCAGGCCGAGTTTCTGCAAAGTCTGGAGGAGCATGCCGAGTTTCTGACCCGCTACCTCGGCAGCACGGAAATCAATCATGCCATCATGCATATGCAAGGGCTGTTCATGATTGCCACGTTCTGCCATAAGCACCCGCGAAGTCCGTACTGGCGTCAAATGGCGATGGAGCGTCTGGAACTGTGCCTGCTGCACCAGTTGGGTGATGAAGGGATACAGATTGAGTTGACGACGCATTACCATAATGCCAGCATCGAAATGTTTGGTACGCCATATCTGCTCGGCGAGATTTCAGGACATCCGTTCTCGCCATGGTATGGAAGTTGTCTTCGGCAAATGGCTGCATTTACAGAGGCGTTGGTCAGACCTGACCATCAATCCACCGGTATAGGCGATTCGGATTGGATCGGTGATGGACGACAACGACTGACCCTGCTTGGCGCTATTCTGGGAGACGATGATCTGATGGCTCGCGGAGCGGAAAGCTCGGAGTGTCTCTGGTTGCTGGGTGTGGAGAAATATGAGCGCTCCATCAGGCTACAGGCAGCTTCTTCTCCAACCAAATCGAGTCGCGCCTTTCCAAAGACAGGATATTATGTCATGAGAGACAAACGCCAGTATCTGTTTTTTGACGCGGCTGCCATGGGTGGAGCTCACGGACATGCAGATGCATTGAATGTGGAGTGGATGTGGAAGAATCAGCTTTTCTTCACGGATACCGGACGTTACACGTACGAGGAAGGGGAATGGCGCAGGTATTTCAAAAGTACACGGGCGCACAATACCATCACACTGGACGGTCTGGATCAGACCCCTTATGTTTCCACACAGCAATGGGGTGAACCGGAGGCTGAGGTTACAACGCTCCGTTGGGAGAGTAATGACAGGTATCATTTCATCGATGCTTCACATGATGGATATACGCGATTGCCTGATCCGGTCACGCATCGTCGATGGGTGCTTTCTGGAGTGGAAGTTCCTATACTGCTGATTGTGGACTGGCTGGATGCAGAGGAAGAGCATACACTGGAGCAACGTTTTCACCTGCACCCGCAAGCGGATCTTGCGTTAAAAATGAACGAAGCCGGAGAAACGACAGCGGGAATTAGCTATGGGGGATCTTCCATAACGCTTGCCATGCAGTGGGTTACGGCGGGGATCGTAGAGGGAGAATTCGAGCTGACAGAGCAACCAGGCTGGATATCCGAAGTGTATGGTTCCAAATCGGAAACATCGGTCATTCAAGGCAAGGCGGCTTTTTCGGGGAAAATCGGTATTCTTACGCTGTGTCTGCCAGCGGATTATACAGATCAAGTGACACATGTAACCACATGCCAATTAGAACCTGAACTGATGCGGCTGAAGTTGGCCTACAAGCATGGTGATGAAGCCGGAATCATTGTGATTGACAATCATACGCTGCAATGGACGAGAGAATAGAAGTTGCCCCCTTACCTTTAAGGGACGGTTGGAAAACCACAGTGAAGTAGGAGTGGATGCTCGCACGTAGCGAACACCACTCCTACTTCTTTGTGCACTTATTTAACTTTTCTTGTTCTTTTCTTTCGTGCCAATTTTGGAGTGACGGGTTGGGGACTGATTGTTCTTCTGGGCACTCCGGAAGGCCTGTTGCGGTACACCCACAAGGCATAATCCAGCGGTTGAGTGATCGCTTTAGAATACATTTCCTGGTCACCAATGCGGGCGAACACTTCGCGTGCAGGCTTGGGATTCACCTCAAGCAGATAGATCTGACCACTCTTGTCAATCGCCAAATCCAGAGCTAGTTCACACAGGTCTCCGTACGTATCTTCCAGGAATGAAGCGACATCCATGCCGAATTTTTCGGCGGTAGCATTAATTTCGGCTCGAAGATCCTCGTCGGTGATCCATTGTTTCATCAGTCGTTGCATCGCTACAGCTTGACCGCCGCCATGCAGGTTCGAGGTAACACTTTTCTCTGCACCCATGCGTCCTGCACATCCGGTAATTTCCCATTGTCCTTCACCGTTCTTCTGAACCAGCATGCGGTAATCATGCACCCGTCCATTCGGAAGCTGAAGTTGAATGCCCTTCTGTACAAGATACTTGTCTTTCATGTTCCAGTGCTGCAGGAGGGAACCGAGGCGTGAGAGATGAACTTTACGCGGCGTGATAATTCGGCGCTTCTGATCCCGTCCCTGCACGAGGACTGTATCGGCCTCGTTGTTTCTGCGTTCAATGCGTAGAATACCGCGTCCACCCGTCCCGTTAATGGGTTTGAGATAGATGAGAGAGGAGCCTTTCAGCATCCGGTTCACATCGGACAAACTCTGAAACAGAACCGTATCGGGCAGATGCTCGCGAAAGGCCGATTTCGCGAGCAGCGTCTGATGAATGGTCCACTTATTGCGCAACGGACGGTTTAGAAAGAGCAGATGTCCGTACTTTTCCCGGAAGGCAAGCAATTGCTGGAATCTGCGGTTGCGCTGTATGCGGCAGCGGTCGAAGATCATATCCGGGAATGAACGCCATTCCCGTGACCAGCCTTTTTCTGAATGAAAGACCATCGCCTCAATCCGCTTGCCTCCTGGATGTACATCTGCCGGTGTGAACACATAGATATCGAGTCCCCGCTTGCGCCCTTCAAGGATCATTCTGCGGTATATGCTCCGTTCTTCCAGAGCGCGATGTTCATTTAAGTACAACGTCATAATGCCCAGAACAGGTGAGGACACAAACAATCACCTTCTTTTGCAGTTATTCCTGTTCATTATCGTTTGGATTGACGGGCAAGGTAGGCGCTGTACTGAAAAATGCGTTCCAGTGATCGCCGCCGAATCTGTGGTTCATCGAACTTCATCGGCTTCGCGTTGGCTTCAAAGAACCAGATCTCACCCAGTTCGTCAATGCCCAGGTCCATGGACATCTCCCCGAGTATATGACCTGATCCCCGTTCCACCTGTCTTGCGATCATCAATGAAGTCGACTTGACCCTCTTCATCAGTACGGCTGTCATTTCTTCCCCGAACAGATCGGTGAGCAGTCTCTCCGGATCTTCTACACTGCCTCCACGCGGAACGTGGGTGGTAATGCTCCGTGAACCTGCGAGCCGGGCTCCAATGCCTGTTACGCTCCACTGTCCTTTGCCGTTTTTCTGCACAAGTACACGTAGATCGAAGGGACGCTTGTGTGACGAAGCCAGTTCAATACCCTGTTGTATGATATAGGGCGTGTGTCCAGTCTCCTTGCGGATTCTGGCCCATAACCTGGCAAGTGTAGCTGTTTTGTATGTGGTGCTCTTCCGTGTAGTCTGTACTTTGAGACGAAAGGGAAGCCGTTCCTTTTCCTGAAACTTGAGCATCATGATCCCTTTGCCTGCCTTGCCGCTTTCCGGTTTCAGATACAGGTAGGGATGAGTACGCAGCACCGTACCCAGAGCGGAGGCCGTTCTCATCCGGCGAGTATAGGGAATCAGACGCTGAGTCGACTTGGATTTCTTAAGCCATTCGAACAGATTCCATTTATTGAAGAAAAAAGGATTATACAATTCTATTCCAGATTGCATACATTCATCGATTTTACGTTGTACCGAAGGTTTGCGCTCATCTTCCCGGTTGGGTATGCGGTTGTATAGGACATGGGGAAGAGGGAAGTACCGTGAAGTCCATCTACCACTCTCCTTGTTGTACGTATATCCTTTCACGGTAGGACTAATCACGTTCAGATCTCGTACAGTCACAATGTACACCACATATCCCATACTCTCGCCTGTCTGCACAATATCCTGAAAATTTTGATGATTTCCCCTGAACATCCGCCGATCATCATGCATGGTCAAGACAGCGATGATAGGTTTGAAATCATCATGAAGGCTCATCAACTGCCTTCCTTCTTCCGGAATTTGCTCAAATACAGGCAATGTTCCAAAATGTGCTCCACCGACGATTTTCCCTCCACCCGGAGTGAAGGATGACGAAAAATGGAGCGCCCGGGTTTGGCGTTCGCTTCGAACATCCATACATGTTCCTCCTGATCAATGCCCAGATCAAAGCCAATCTCACCAATCAGATGCTGGTGCTGGGTTTCAATTGCCTGGGCCAGTGTAATAGCGACGGATTTGGCCTGCTGAAGCACTTCTCCCGCGCGGTCGCCGAAGTTGCGGCTGAGTGCCTGCTCAGGGGTCATCAGGGAGCCACCGTTTTTAATATGTGTGGTTACGCTGCCCCGGCCAGCTTTCTTGGCGCCAATACCGACGACGACCCATTGATTATTTCCGTTTTTATGCATGTGAAAGCGAAAGTCAATCGGGCATTCGTCGATCTCAATTAGTCGAATACCTTGTTGTACAACATAACCGCGCAGCTGTTTGCCATGTCTGCCTTGAAGCATGCGCATCAGGCTGTTAAACGAGCCGAAACGCAGCAGGGCGTTACCACCCTTTTTACGATAACGTGCGAAATATCCACGTTTGGGTGAATAAGTTAATCGGTAGATACCGTTACCCAAGCTTCCCGCAGTTGGTTTGTAGTAGACAAATTGATGGCGTTCCAGCATTTCCTTCATCTGTTCCACTGTCGGATTGGTGATGGATTCAGGAATGTATTTTCCTGCTACAGGTTCATTCTCCAGCAACTTGTAGATATCCGATTTGTTGAAGAAACTCCAATTGAAGAATGGGATCTTGCGCCGGACGAATCGATCCCTCAGCTGGTTGATCGCTGGTGAGAAGTCGGAACGACGGCTGGGCAACCGGTTATAGACCACGTCAGGCAGAGGGACCGTTTTGCGGCTAAAGCTCCCGTTCTCGTTGAGAAAAAAACCAGATACCGTTTCCTTCTGCCAGTTGATATCTCTTGGGGTAAAGGCATAGATATAGGATCTGCGACTGCCTTCACGGAGCAATTGTTTGATGAAACCCGTACGGGAACCAAATGGATTGGTGCTCGTCGCAGGCCCGTCAGACAGTACGCCGATCAGTGGACCCAGCTGTACTTCATCATTCTGCAGGTTACGGAGGTAAATGCTGCCCCGCTTCGGAACGTTCATCAGATTACGTATACCCGAGGCGAGGTAGAGATGTTTACCAGCCTTTTTAATGGGTTTGATGGTTGCGGGTACCCGGTCACGGCCAAACCGCAAATGTATCGTTTTTTTGCCGGATAGATTAAGACTTTTCATTAATGCATTGGATACATAAACGACTTTATCCGGTTGCTGTGTGAAATGTAGATTGCAAAAGGTCAAACTCATGTTTTATCCTCCTATCCTGAAAAGATCCTTCGGCTCCACGGCAAGCGGGGCGCTGCAGGCCTCAGCTGCCGTGAATCGGGACGGGTTTCAGGCCAGCTGTGCTGGATGTATTCGACATTTTCATTGGACGCATGACGTCCGTAAGAACAGGTTGTTGCAGCAGATAACGGGCATAGGCAAGCGGCCGGGTATAGGTCAGAGTATGCATGCGTGGATCACCCGCCTCTGCGAATGAGGATCGGCCCGGTTTCGAATTCACTTCGAGCAGCCAGAGGCGACCCTGGGTGTCTGCTCCAAAATCAAGTCCCAGTTCGGCCAGCCTGCCGAAACGGCTTTCCAGCAGGGTAGGGATGAGGGTAACGGTCTCTCTGATCGTCCCCAGTAGGGTTTCTGCATGGACTCGCCCATATCGATTCAGCAGATACGGATATGCAGGGTGCGCCTTCCCTCCTCCATGCAAATTGGAAGTGAGTGAACCTGCAGGTCCTTCTCGTACCATACATCCGGTTAGAGACCAGCGCCCTTGCCCATTTTTTTGCACCAGGGCCCTAATGTCGAACGGTCGTCCATGATGATTCAGTTCCAGGTAGGGCTGCATGATCATCTTGTTTCCGGTCTTATATGATTCCAGCCAGGCATACACGTCCTGGGGACAATCAAATGTACGGTGAATCAATTCATTGCGTGTATTTCTTCCCTCGATGATCCAAGAAACATCTCGATCCCCTTGATAAAGGCGGAACGTGTCTTTACCATGGGTCCCGGATACAGGTTTGAAAAATATTCCTTTGGGGAAGCGCACCAGCCACCTTTCCCATGAAGTGTCCGAATGAAGCAACGTCGTAGGCGCAAGAAGAGAACGCAGACCTGCATCAGTAGACAAGGCGCGGTGCACCTTCCATTTTCCTGGAAGGGAAGTGGACCAGTAACGATGTTGATGTTGGCCAATGGGGGCGACAAACTCCTGAAGCTGTTGTCTGAATTTTCTTGGAAGCGGCTTTAAGCAACGGTTCATCAGCAGGTCCAGTGTAGGAAGAGGAACGATCTTCCATTTTCCGCTAACGTATGCATAGCCCTGCTTGAGCTGGAATTCCTCGGAACCATCGGATACAGGCAAGACAATGATATTTAAGCCAAATGGTTTGCTCTCCAGGTGGAGACGACGACAGAAAAGTTCATCCGAGAAGGGAGGCGAGCCTTTTATTGCCCGAACCAGAACCGCCACTGTCTTTGTCTGATCGCTTGGAAACATCGCTCTGTACCTCCTTTATTGGATGACTCCTCAGAATCCGGCCAGATAGGTTGAGTATTCCAGCATTGCTTTGACAGAAGGCCGGATTTTGCTCTCGCTAAGCGGCGTATTATCGTTCTTGGATGGTTTGGAATTGACTTCGAGCAGCCATACCCGTCCGGTTGTGTCCAGAGCCAGGTCAATGCCGAGTTCGCCAAAATGGGCGGGGATAGCCCCCTCTATGCCTTTGGCAATATCCAACGCAGCCGTATGCAAGCCAGCATAAGCCGAAGCTTTGGCTGACCCGGACAACTGGGTTTTGGCAACAGCTTCCTTGACGGTACTCAGGCTTCCGCCCCGTGCCAGATTGGATACGTAGTGACTGCCTCCTGCGATACGTGCGACGATGGAGGTGACACTCCATTTGCCGGTACGGTTTTTTTGTACAAGTGCACGAAAATCGACAGGTCTACCGCTGTTATCAATAAGGGTCAGACCCTGTTGAATCTGGTAACGCGTCGTTTTCATTTTCCCGGACAGACTGGCATACAATTTATCCAGAGAAACATACGTTTGTTTGCGGGTGCCTCCAACGCCAGTCGCGAGGGTGAGGAAACTGCCATCGTTTTGACGAGAGACCCGGATGATGCCTTTGCCCAATGAACCGCGTACTGGTTTCAGAAAGACAACGGGATGTCGGTTGCACATCGTCTTGAGTATGGCGGATGTCTTGAGCAAATAAGACTCGGGAAGAACTCGTTTAAGCGTTGAAATGGACTTGAGTGCATCAAATACTTCATTTTTGTCCAGAAACTTTTCATTGAAGGTTTGTGTGCCGTAGAGCGATTTTACTTCTTTCATAAAATGCTGTACGCTAGGTTTGTTCTCAAGCTTACGGGACGTTAGCCGGTTATTGACGACGTCTGCTACAGGCAGAACAGTCTTTTTCCAGCCGTCATCATACACCCAGCCTTTCATATATCCCGTTACCGTTCCAATATCCTCCGGTGTGAAAAAGGATACATAGGCGCCCTGCTTTCGGCAGGCGTTCACCAGTTCTTGACAGAACATCGTGATGGAGCCAAAGGGCCGATCGGGCTGATCGGGGTAATCCTGGCTAACCAGTACACTGATGTGAGGTCCAAGACGCAGCGTACGACTGGCTGAACGATAGGACACGCGCAAGACTGAACGGGGAACCAGGCCGGTCTTGCTGGCAACCGTCTGATTGATGCGCAAACCATCATATTTCGGAACCGGGATGACAGTGACTTCACTGCGGAAAGAGCCGAATTGTAGTTGAAGCGGCCTTCCCGAAGGGATTTTAAGTGCCTTGAGCACCCCTTCGCCCAGCATGATGACGTCGTCCTGCAGGATGCCCGAGCCGGTAACCTGAATCGTTACTTTTTTTGTGGACATCACAGATCTCCTTCCGGGCGGCAACTTGATGTCTGATCTTGAAGTTGAACGGCATCTAAACATGGCATGTGCTTCATCATATGAGGACATATAACCCTTGGTGATTGACCCATTTGGATTAAATGCATTTGATGCTCGGCAGGGGATGAATGACCTGTTTCCACCAGCTTTGTTTGACGGAATTGAAATGCGTGTATTAACTCGGGTGAACGTTGCGATGAGAATACGAATGAATAACAGACTGACAACCCAATATGAGGAGGAATTATAATGAACATTTATGACAAAGCGAATGAGTTGGCTAAAGCACTGAGAGAAAGCAGCGAGGTAGAAGAAATTACTTCTGCGATGAAACTGATCGAGGTGGACGCGGAAGCGAAGGCGATGCTGGATAATTTCCGTGATCAACAGATGGAATTGCAACAACGTATGATGAGTGGGGATATGCCTGCTCCGGATGAGATGGAGAAAATGGAGAAACTCTTTGAAGTGTTGAGCCTGAACCTGAACATCCGTCGTCTGTTTGATGCTGAGCGTCGCCTGAGTGTCATTATTGAAGATGTGAACAAAATTATTGCAGACAGCCTGGGTCATCTGTATGGCGGCGCTGAAGCCTAAACCTAAATCTAAACCTAAACCCTACAGCCTTGTCCCCTTTTTTTCCTGAACCTTTCATATTACCTCCTTATCGTTCATAGACTAGACATATAGAGTCGATCAAGAACGAAGGAGCTGTGAATGGTGAAAAGGTTGAAAAAAGCAAAACATGTGATCTATCTGCTTATCGCGTTGTCGATGCTGGTCATTGCGTTGCCGCGGATTTCCTTTGCTGGTGGAATGGACTGGGTTAATATTTTTGGCATCGTATGGGTGCTGTTCTCCTTATTAATCGTTGGTGCACATCTGCATTTTATTCTCGGAGTAGATGAGGAGAAGAAACGTGCACTCGAAGCCGTTCGGCGGGCCAAACTGCGGCAATGGGAGATGAAACTGCTGGACAAGCAGGAGCAGAGCAAATCTGTATAAGTGCCTGTTCAAAAAGTCTGTTTTTTAGTAGCGGACTTATTGAACAACCTCTATAAGGTTTGGAGCAAGGCCGGAATCCCTTCTGTGTGAAGGGGCCGGTCTTTTTTTGTACGAACCGATCAGGTGCTGTGCCGATTAATGTGATTTATGCGGCGTTTTTTTCTTCAAGAGAAAGGCATGTGAAGTGGGGTTATTTTCTTTACGGCGTGTTATAATAGATACAGAATAGTACAGTTGGTTCTTTGGGGGTGGTACAGATGGATGGACAGGAAGAGAACGTGACAAAGCATGAACAGTTGCTTCAACATATTGAACGACTGAAGGTTGGCAGTAAAATATCGGTACGCGGACTTGCAAGGGAACTGGGGGTAAGCGAAGGGACGGCATATCGTGCGGTAAAAGAAGCAGAGAACTTTGGCCTGGTCGTGACCAAGGAACGAATCGGGACGGTGCGGATCGAGAAAAGACCTCGCGGCATGACAGAGCAGCTGACCTTTGCTGACGTGGTGACCATCGTGGAAGGCCATGTGCTGGGCGGAAGCGACGGCCTTGACAAACCCCTGCATAAGTATGTGATCGGTGCGATGAAAGAGCAGGCGATGGCACGTTATATTGACGCTGGAAGTCTGTTAATTGTAGGTAATCGGGAAGATGCACATTCTCTTGCCCTCGAACAAGGAGCAGGTGTGTTAATTACAGGTGGCTTCGGTACAAGTCGTGAAGTGAGAGTGATGGCGGATGAGCTGGGGCTGCCAATCATTTCCTCCAGACATGATACATTCACAGTGGCCTCCATGATCAACCGTGCGATCTTCGATCGGCTGATTAAGAAAAAAATTATGCTTGTTGAGGATATTATCGGTCAGAAACCTCGCCTTCAGGTGCTTAAGGTCACCAGCTCAGCCGCAGATTTTCATATGCTGGTATCGGAGACGGGAGAGCACCGCTTTCCCGTGGTAGACGAATGGAACCGGGTCATCGGGATTGTGAGTCTGAAAGATGTGAGCGAGCTTAAAGAAGATCAGAGTATTGAGAAATGCGTTATACGCCGTCCAATTACGGCTTCTCTGCAAACTTCTCTGGCTTCTGCGGCTCAGATCATGACATGGGAAGGCATCGACTTCCTGCCCATTGTGGATCGGAACCGCAAATTGATTGCGTCCGTTACACGCAAGGAAGTGCTGCAAGCCATGCGGGATGCACAGAAGCAGCCGCAACTTGGAGAGACGTTTGATCATCTGATCTGGAACGGGTTCGCCGAGGAGCGCGGAGAGCAGAACGAGTTATTTTTTCACGGATTTATCATTCCACAGATGGCGACAGACCTGGGCACCATTTCTGAGGGCGTTTTGTTGAATGTGATGACACAGGCGGGACGACGTGCTGCCTGGGACGTTACAGGAAATGACCATGTGGTGGATAATGTGACGACATATTTTGTCCGTCCAGTACAGATTGAAGATCAAATCCTGGTGCGTCCAATTATTCTGGAGACCAGCCGAAGGACTTGCAAAATGGACATTGTGATTACTCGTGAAGGAAGCGTTGTGTGCAAAGCGGTGATGACGCTGCAATCCATTGACCATGCCTAGAATGGCGAGTCGTCCTAGCTTCATAAAAAAAGAGTACTCCCTGATCGAAACGCTGTGCTGAATTCCGTCGATAAACGCGGTTCAAGCTTCGTTCGATGGTTGGGAGATACTCTTTTTTTGGTACAACAATCATATCGTCGAATGCATTAGGCAGATTGCCCGGGGGTGTTCCCTGTTTTATTGCCCTCGCGATTCTGAATCCGCGCATAGTAACTTCGATTACGTAAGCCGGCGAACAGGTTGTACGCTCCCATAATCAGAAACAGCGCTTCCACAACGACAGATAACGTGGAACCCGTAAAAACAAACATCAGGATCAGGGCAAGAATAATCAGCATGCCGCCCATCCAGATGTTGGTCCACGAGCGATAAAGACCAGCAGTGGCAGCGTCAGTGGTTCTGCGTGAACGAATGCTGTTCAGAGCAGAACAGACCATGGCAAGGGCAAAGATGGCGATCAGGACATATTTGAGTACATCGATGAACACGAAGACGCAGCTCCTTTTCTGGAAAGCATTTACTGCCCCTATTGTACCATGAGGCTAAGGACGAGGGCAGTTTTTTCTGGCTGTCATCTCGTTTCCAAAGTGGGAACGTGCATCCGAATCTGTACCCAGACTTGCAGCACACCTTCCATGACCAGCATCGTTTTTACTTGGACGGTATACTCCTTTTCTCGAACTGTGTACACTTTCTGATTCAGCATGATCCGCGTCATTTTGCTGTATTCGTCGATGTTGAATACGTCCCTGCCCCGGAGAACCTCCAGCTCATCTCCCAGTTTCTGCAACATGATTTTAAGCGAAGCCTCATCGGGACCCTTGTCAGAATCTTCTGCACGAACCTTGATTTCCTTGATGACGGTTTGGCGTTTACTATATTTTTTCAGCGTTTTAATATCCTCCTCATTCTGATGCAGCTGAAGCTGCAACTCCTGATTGTTCAGCCATAACTCGTTGTAACTCAGGTGAAAAACACCGTTGTACACGATACAGCCAGCGATCATTCCCAGAATAAACACAGCGGTCATGCGCATCAGCGGCCGGTAACGCGAAAAAGGCGGAATTCTCATGGGCGCTGTCCCCGGGCCATGCTAAACCCGACCTCCACCGCAGACCCATTTCACCAGTTCGGTACCCATATGTGCTCCCATAAAAGCAGAGATCAGGTACAAAATTTGTTTGACCGCTGGCGACAGATTGCCGACCAGTACATTGCTCTCGATCACACGCATGGGATCAATGGTCCCGCCAACGGCCGCTGCGAGCGCCCAGATTTTTATTTTTCCGGCAACATCAAGCATCGTCTGTGTTGGAGGCTGGAGAGAGACCACGGCCCCTACACCTCCAATCATCGCGCCGCCCAGCACGATCCCAAACGCAATGAAGAAATCAAGAATGGCTTTGGATAAAAATGTGCTCATCTGGCAACACCCCTTTCAGACCAGCAGCACACCTCCTGTCTTTGGTCCGTAACAGGGGGAGCGGCTTGTACTTCTATTGTATGGGCGTGCCCCCGAGCGTTATGATAAAATAGAATAATAAAGTACTCTTTAAGTAGGGTGAATCTATATTTTCATTATATTTAATTTAGATTGAATCGAATGATGCAAAATGATGATAGAAGAAGGTAGAGCAGCAGACGGTTTGTAAGTAATAAGGCTGCTGCGACTATCCGCGGCGAAAGGAAGAAAAAAACATGAGTTCTTTTGTGCATTTGCACGTTCACAGTGAATATAGTTTGCTGGACGGCGCTGCGCGTATTCCGGATCTCGTGGACAAAGCCGCAGATCTCGGAATGACAACACTGGCGCTGACCGACCACGGCGTGATGTATGGTGCGATTCCTTTTTATAAAGCCTGCGTCAAACGAGGCATTAAGCCAATCATAGGTTGCGAGGCTTACATGACTGCCGGGTCTCGCAAAGAGCGGGGAAGCCGCAAGGATCAACCGATCCATCATCTGATTTTGCTGGCCAAGAACATGACGGGTTATCGCAATCTGATGAAATTATGCTCTATTGGACATCTGGAAGGCTTTCATTATAAACCACGTGTGGATATGGAAAGTCTGGCTGTACATCATGAGGGCATTATCTGCCTCAGTGCTTGTCTGGGCGGTGAGGTACCACAGCATTTGTTGCACGGACGTGAGGAAGAAGCGAGACGTGCGGCATTACGCTACAAAAATATCTTTGGTCCCGATTTCTATCTGGAGCTGCAGGATCATGGGCTTTCGGAGCAAAAAAGAGTGAATCCCCAGCTGATTCGTCTGGCTGCCGAACTGGATATTCCACTTGTGGCAACCAATGATGCCCACTACCTGTCCGAAGAGGATGCTGAGCTTCAGGATGTGTTGATCTGCATTGGGACAGGAAAAACGGTAGATGATGAGAATCGTCTTCGAATCGGAACTAATCAGCTCTATCTGAAAAGCGAAGAAGAGATGGCTCGCTTGTTCCCTCATATGCCTGAAGCTTTGGCTAACACCGTCCGCATTGCGGAGTCCTGTGAATTGGAGCTGGAATTCGGCAAATCAATTCTGCCTGAATACAGACCGCTTCCCGATGGACTCAGCCCTTCGGCATATCTGCGTCAGCTGTGCGTAGAGGGAATGGAAGAACGCTATGCTGATTCATCGCGCTGGACAGACACGGAGCTTAGATCCGAACTCGAACAACGACTGGATTATGAGCTGCGAGTAATAGACAGTATGGGATTCTCGGATTATTTCCTGATCGTATGGGACTTTATTGCCTATGCTCATCAACAGGGGATTGTTACCGGACCGGGCCGGGGTTCCTCCGCAGGCAGTCTGGTTGCTTATACCTTGCGTATTACAGACGTTGATCCCATGAAGTACAATCTGCTCTTCGAGCGGTTTCTGAATCCGGAACGGATCTCCATGCCGGATATCGATATCGACTTCAGTGATGAGCGGCGGGACGAAGTCATTGACTATGTGGCGCAAAAATATGGCAGAGCCCATGTCGCGCAGATCATTACCTTTGGTACCATGGCTGCCCGGGCTGCAGTTCGGGATGTCGGACGGGCACTGAATGTGCCTTACGGCGAAGTGGACAAGGCTGCGAAGCTGATTCCGGCGCAGCTTGGTATTAATATTCAGCGGGCGATGGAGGCTACACCTGAACTGAAAGCCCTGTATGAGACGAAGCCCAAAACGCGTGAGTTGCTGGATATGGCTATGAAGGTCGAAGGTATGCCTCGTCATGCCTCGACACATGCTGCCGGGGTTGTCATCTCCCGTGATCCGTTGACCGATGTAGTGCCGCTTCAGGAGGGTAGTGAGGGTACGGCATTAACCCAATATTCGATGGAAAATCTGGAGTCGATTGGATTGCTCAAAATGGATTTCCTCGGTCTTCGTACCCTTTCGATTATTGAACGCTGTCTGCGCTGGATTGGCGAAAATGGTGAAATTCCAGATTTTCGTCAAATTCCGGATGACGATTCGTTAACCTACGAGATGCTTGGCCGAGGCGATACGATGGGCATATTCCAACTGGAATCTGCTGGTGTTCGTCGGGTGCTGAAAGAGATGAAGCCAAGTGTATTTGAAGATATTATCTCTGTGGTGGCCTTGTATCGTCCGGGTCCGATGGAGTTTATATCCAAATATATTCAGGGTAAGCATGGGAAGATCGAAGTGGAATACCCTCATGTGGATCTGGAGTCCATCCTCAAGGATACGTACGGCATTATTGTGTATCAGGAACAAATTATGCAGATTGCTTCCCGCATGGCAGGCTTCTCACTCGGTGAAGCAGACTTGCTTCGCCGAGCGGTCTCCAAGAAAAAACGGGAAGTATTGGATATGGAACGCGGACATTTCGTGCAGGGCAGTCTCAAGCAAGGGTATAGCGAAGAAGAGGCAGACCTGGTCTATGATATGATTGTCAAATTTGCCAACTATGGTTTTCCGCGTGCACATGCTGCTGCTTATGGTGTGCTTGCTTTTCAGACAGCATATCTCAAGGCCCATTATCCCGTTCATTTTATGGCATCCATGTTGACGGCCGTGATGGGCAGTCATCGTAAAGTGGCAGAGTATGTTGTGGAGTGTCGGCGTATGAACATTGATGTGCTTCCGCCGGATGTGAATGAGAGCGGTATTCTGTTTACGCCTGTCTTTGTGTCATCCAGCAGCAGCGCAGGAACTGCGGATAAGGCTGAATCCATCGGTTCGGTGGGAAAAGATGCAAAGAGTGACAATGGAAGTCCCTCCGAGGACCATGGGGGGCATGACGCTGCTGCTTATTCCGAAGAAGCGGATTATGGGGAGGCACCTCTGCCAGATGATCCGGGCCCTTTACCGGAAGAAGACGGTGGTGCGTACGAGTGGCAAGCGGCAACAGCTGTGCCAGAGCAGTCTGAGGATCGGACAAGTTCGGGAGTGGTGACCGTTTCTACAGCAGAAAGGCTGCATAGTAAGGAAGGGAAAGACTCTGCGCGTACAGAGCAGCATGGATTGTCTTCAGTACAGGAGACAGACGCAGGGTCTGATCCGAATTCTGATGAAGATACGGTATCCGGTGGCATACGATTTGGTCTGGCTGCTGTGAAAAACGTGGGTACCCAGGCAATGGAAAGTATCATGATCGTCCGGCAGGAACGACCTTTCGACAGCTTGCTCGATTTTTGTCGTCGCGTTGATCTGCGTGTATGCAACAAACGTGTGATTGAATCGCTTATCCAGGCAGGTGCGTTTGACACTTTGCCTGGGCACCGGGCTCAATTGCTGGGGATGCTGGATGAGACCGTGGAAGCAGCTTTGAAATGGCGCAAAGAGCGCGAGGATCTGCAAATTCAGTTGTTTGACTTTGTTGAGACGCCAAACTGGGAGATTGAATATCCAGACATTCCTCCTTACTCTGGGGGGCAGCAATTGGAGCTGGAACGTGAATTGCTCGGCTTATATTTATCCGGTCATCCATTGGATGATTATGAAGAGGTGCTCGAATCCAGCGGTGCAGACCGGATTATGGAATTGACGGAAGCGGCCGACGACACAATGGCCGTCGCAGCTGGAATGGTCGTGTCTGTGAAGTCGATCACGACGAAACAGGGCAAGGCAATGGCGTTCATGGAGCTGGAAGACCAGATTGAACGCTGTGAAGTGGTTCTCTTTCCCGAGGTATGGCGGCGCAGCCAGCAGCATGTCGGGAAAGGTGAACTGCTCGTCGTGCGTGCCAAGGTGCAGCAGCAGGACGAAGGGTTTAAGCTGCTGGCTGAGGAAGTGGTGCCGCTGACACCGGCGGCACTGGAACAGCAGCTGCGCAGCCGCGAACGGCGCGGTAAGCCCGGCAGCGGCAGTGCTTCGCGCCCGGCGCAGGCGGCTTCGCCGCGGCGGCCGGTGGGCGCGGGAGCCGAAGCGCAGCGCAGCAGCGCAGGCGTAGATGCTTCCGCTGCGCGTGGCGGCGGAAGCCAGGGCCCGGCAGTGGCGCGCAGCGATGCGGGCACAGGGGCAGCGGAGCCGGCGAGTTCGCTGACTGGCCGGGTCGCTCCGGCCGCTGGCAGCGGGGAGCATAGCCGTGGTTTGCGTGTGGTGGAGCAGCGGGTGTTCGTGAAGATCACGACGGAGGCGGAGAAGCCAGAACTTCTCGCCCGTCTGAAGCAGCTACTACAGCAGCACCCTGGACCTGTGGCGACGGTGCTCTTCTATGAGCAGCAACAGAAGCTGCTTGCGCTGAGTGATGCGTATCGGATTAAACCGTCACCTTCACTTTTTTCCGAAATGGAGAAGATGCTGGGTGAAGGCACGGTCAAAATTAAATAAGAGGTTGACCCGCAAGTGATTGTTCTCTCGCCTCGAAGAGCTAACGAATCTGCCACGCCTTAACAGGTGGTTAATCGTGGAATGCCAAGTTTAACGAACCTCAGTGACGTTATTGCGTTACAAAACGGCGTCAGAACCTAAAATTCGACCAAATAAACGAAATAGCCTCTCTGTGATTCGTTATACCGCATACCTGTGGAAATTGGAGCGAATAGCGTGTGCTTGTTTCGTTAGACCGGAATAACGGTAAAAAGGTACACCGCGCCCGGCTCCCAGCATGCTGCAATTGCTGCATGTCAACGGTGGTCAGCCAATGTGCTTTCACGCCATGCTCATGACTTATGGGGTAGCCCTTATTCCTTATGATGAAACCTGTTCGGCTAACTGCCGGACAGGTTTTTGTTTTTGCGATAACCCGGCGGTTGTCACGGTTGGATAAGACGGTCGCAGACATATGCTGTATGTACGATCTTATATAATGAATTCGGGGGAGTATCCCAAACCAAACATCCACTTCTCCGCACTTTTTATGAACATTTTGCGAGTGTGCCGCATACACTTGAGAACACCGAAGGACCTGGGGGTCCTCGGGGGAGCGATGCGGGAGGTCGAGATATGTCATATGAAATCGTAGAAGCCATGCTGGCCCGGCGGGGTGTACAGATTGATGCAATCGCGGAAATTGTATATCGTCTGCAAAAAGGGTACCACCCGGAACTGACTATGGATGACTGTGTTACCAGCGTAAAATCGGTTCTGCAAAAACGTGAGGTGCAATATACGCTATATACAGGTATAGCCCTCGATGAACTTGCTGAGAAACGTCTTCTGCCACAACCGCTGCAAGCCATTATGGAGGCGGACGAATCCTTGTATGGAGTGGACGAGACTCTTGCTCTTGGCATTACCCATGTATATGGTATGATCGGTTTAACCAGCTTTGGTTATCTGGACAAAGAAAAAATAGGTGTCATTCATGACTTAAACGAAGCGGGTCCGGCGATCCATGTGTTTCTGGACGACCTGGTTGCCGGGCTGGCTGCAGCGGCTTCTGCCCGAATTGCTCACAAAAATATTAAAGCAAAGAAATATCCTTCGGATCTGTAATCCCCTTCATTTGGATTTTCATCTTTTTTTTGTTATTTCTTTTACTCACTTCAAGGTCATCAAGGGCGGCCAGTGCTGCCCTGATGGGCCTATAAGTCCTTCATAGGCAAGAAAATTCCATCAACCATATCGGTTATCCTCATGGGACAAATGTCCCTCATGATCCGTATTTCTCCCCAAAGGTCCCGAACCCTTCCTTGCAGAAAAAAAGTGAGGTATGTTATCATTAGTCCAATAAACGGGCTCTGAACATTAGCTTAGGGGGCGGAAATGGCATGTGGACGGTGATTTACATTGCACCGACAGCAAAGGTTGCGGACAAGATCAAGACCAAGCTTTCGGAAGAAGGTTTTCTGGTACAGACCCGTCCCATCAGTTTATCCAAGCAGCAATTTGAGATTCGTGTCCCTTCAGGGGAATTGGAAGAGGTCCAGGAAGTGTTGAATTCGATTCTGCATTCTTGATTCATTCGATATCAGACGTGCCTTGGCAGATGAAGAAGTACCATCGGTACATAAGGGACTGACCGCGAAAGCGGAGAGAGGAATCGACTTGCATGTATTGTATGCTGCTGTCCTTCCTTCTTTTTTTGTTAGGACAAGGACCGACCTGGTTGCTCCCGGAGACCCTACCAAGACAGATTCAAACATCGGCGCAACAGTCTTTCGGTTATTGCAGGTAACATCAATCGTGCTGACAGAAGCCGCTGATCATTGCCTAATACCGGCGGATTTTTTTGTTGTGAATGCTGGACAAGGCCCATGGCAGCGTGTGGGTCGTAAGCGGTTTACCGCAGCACGCGGGTGAAGCTGCCATAAGCAGCGGACTGCAGGTTGCGGCCATCAAATCAACGGCTGAAGAGGTGTAGTTGTGTTCAAAGATATATTCCAGAAAAAACGAAAGTACGCTACCATACCTTCCGAGCGTGCGCTTCGCGGCGAAGGCCAGGAAGCCGGAGAACGCCCAAAACGTGAAATACCTGAAGGGCTTATGAACAAGTGCAGCAAATGCGGCACGATTCAATATAGCAAGGAATTGGAGAAAAACCTGAAAGTATGTCCTGCTTGCGGTTACCACATGCGTCTCAACGCAATGGAACGCATTGCTATGGTACTTGATGATCAAGGGTTTGTTGAGCATGACGCTGATATGATATCGGTTGATCCGCTTGGCTTTCCTGGATATAGCAATAAATTGGAACAACAACGCTTGAAGTCAGGACTGAAGGAAGCAGTAATTACGGGGGAAGGCACCATTGAGGGTCTTCCTGTCGTTGTGGCTGTGATGAGCTTTGACTTCTTTACTGGCAGCATGGGTTCGGTTGTGGGGGAGAAGATTACCCGTGCAATCGAGCTTGCGACAGAAAAGAGCTTGCCTCTAATTATATTCTCTACCTCAGGCGGTGCCCGGATGCAGGAGAGTATTCTTAGTCTCATGCAAATGGCCAAAACAAGCGCAGCCTTGTCTCGTTTGGATGAACAGGGTGGCTTGTATATCTCGGTGATCACGGATCCGACTACAGGCGGAGTCTCGGCTAGTTTTGCGAGTCTGGGCGATATTAATATTGCTGAACCTGGAGCCGTATTTGGTTTTGCCGGCCGAATTGTCATCGAGCAGACGATTCGTCAGAAATTGCCGGATGATTTCCAAACGGCAGAGTTTAATATGCAGCATGGTCAGCTGGATTTGGTGGTTCACCGGAAAGAACTTCGAACCACCCTTGGCAAGCTTCTGGATATGCATAGTGAAAAAGGAGGGGTCTAAATGGCGGGAGAGTTGCCATATGAAGCGCCTCTGGTTGAGATGCGCCAAAAGATTGAGGAGCTTGTACAGTTTGGACAGGAAAAAGGCATCGACTTTACAGACGAAATTGCCCGCCTGGAAGAACGTTATCATAGACTGGAAGAAGAGATTTACTCTGGCATAACAGCCGCACAGAAAATGCATCTGGCGCGGCATCAGCAGCGTCCGACGGCATTGGATCTGATTCAGCTGATCTTTACGGATTTCATTGAGCTGCACGGCGACCGTATGTTTGGAGACGATCTGGCGGTCGTTGGTGGACTGGCGAAGCTGAACGGAAAAACGGTAACGGTTATCGGACAACAGCGGGGGAAAGATACGAAGGATAATATCGCCCGCTTTTTCGGGAGCGCACATCCGGAAGGTTTCCGAAAAGGGCTGCGTTTGATGAAGCAAGCAGCTAAATTCGGTCGTCCAATTATTACATTTATTGATACTAAAGGGGCGTATCCGGGTAATACTGCAGAAGAGAGAGGTCAATCGGAAGCTATTGCCCGCAACCTGATGGAAATGGCGAAACTTCCGGTTCCTGTTATTGTTGTGGTCATCGGCGAAGGTGGAAGCGGCGGTGCCCTCGCTATGGCTGTGGGTAACCGTGTGTTGATGCTGGAGCATGCGATCTACTCTGCGATCTCTCCGAACGGGGCTGCTTCTATTCTCTGGAAAGATGCAACCAAGGCAGATCAGGCGGCTGAAGCGATGAAAATAACGGCCAAAGACCTTCTGGAGATGGAGGTCATTGAAGATATCATCCCTGAGCCACGAGGCGGTGCTCACCGGGATTATGAGGCGACCGCTGCTGCGATCAGTGGAGCTTTGGTTCGTCATCTGGATGAGATGAAGGGCTGGAGCGCAGATCAGTTGAAACAGGATCGGTATGAGAAATTCCGCAAAATTGGTTCCGTCACTTTCGAACCTCATGCGCCGATTGAAGCTCCTCAAGTGCCTGTGGAAGTCGACGTAGGGAGTAATTTGTCGGGAAATGCTGAATGATGTGACAAATTTCCTATACAAATGAGCAAAAGTATAGTAAATTTAATAGTTGGAAAAAGAAAAATAGATATAAAGATAGACCTTTAAAATCGGAGGAAACCCAAAATGCGCAAAACGAAAATTGTATGTACCATTGGTCCATCCAGTGAATCACTGGAGAACACCAAAAAACTGATTATGGCCGGTATGAATGTGGCCCGTCTGAACTTCTCCCACGGTGATTTCGATGAGCACGGCGGACGGATCATTGCGATTCGCCAAGCATGCGAAGAGCTGAACAAGACTGTAGCGATCCTGCTGGACACCAAGGGACCGGAAATTCGGACAGGTAAACTCGAAGTTGAGCCGATCGAACTGGTTCAAGACGAGTACATCACTTTGACAACAGAAGAAATTCTGGGCACCAAAGAACGTCTTTCCATTACGTATACAGATCTTCCGAATGATGTTGAACCGGGATCTACAATTCTGATCGACGACGGTCTGATCGGACTGACTGTGGTGGAAGTGCAAGGCACCGAGATCAAATGCCGTATCGTTAACGGTGGTTCGATCAAAAGCAAAAAAGGTGTTAACGTTCCGGGCGTTGCCATTTCTCTGCCGGGTATTACTGAAAAAGATGCTAACGATATCGTATTTGGTATCGAGCAAGGTGTCGATTTCATCGCGGCTTCTTTTGTTCGTAAAGCAAGTGACGTACTTGAGATTCGTGAACTGCTTGAGAAACACAATGCCGGACATATCCAAATCATCTCCAAAATCGAAAATCAACAGGGTGTCGACAACCTGGACGAAATCCTTGAAGTGTCTGACGGCCTGATGGTTGCTCGTGGAGACCTGGGTGTAGAGATTCCTGCGGAAGAAGTACCACTGGTACAAAAACGCATGATCCAAAAATGTAACGTTGCAGGCAAACCGGTTATTACAGCTACACAAATGCTGGATTCCATGCAGCGTAACCCGCGTCCAACACGTGCGGAAGCAAGTGACGTGGCGAATGCAATCTTTGACGGTACGGACGCGATCATGTTGTCCGGTGAGACAGCTGCGGGTAAATACCCTGTTGAATCCGTTCTGACGATGTCCCGTATTGCCGAAAAAGCAGAATCGGCTCTGCCTTACCAAGAGCTTTATCTGAAACAACGTGTTGCTCAACAAACAACGGTTACGGAAGCAATCAGCCAATCGGTTGCTCTGTCAGCTCAAGATCTGAACGCGAAAGCGATCATTACCTCGACTGAATCTGGACATACAGCACGTATGATCTCCAAATATCGTCCTGAATCTCCAATCATCGCAGTGACAACGGAAGACAGAACTTCCCGCCGTCTTGCATTGGCTTGGGGTGTAACACCAGTCAAAGGAAGACTTGTTGATTCCACTGACGCATTGTTTGAAAATGCAATTGAAGGCGGCGTGAAATCCGGACTCGTGAAAGAAGGAGACCTGGTTGTCATCACAGCAGGTGTACCTTTGGGCCGTTCCGGTTCCACGAACCTGATCAAAGTAAGCCAAATTCCAAACAAGGCATAATAGCTTTTGGATGAGAAGCAACAGGAATGAAGCAATGGGGCGTTTACGTCCCGTTGCTTTTTTTCCATCTTTATGACACGTTACAGCCGTTGAACACGTACTGATTGGTATATCGAAGGAGGCCGATAACATGCAACAACAGAGTCATGGTAGCTGGTACGCGGCACGCCTTCGCGTGCGTTATCAAGAGAGTGACCAGATGGGAGTTGTCTATCACGCCAACTATTTGAATTGGTTTGAAATCGGTCGAACCGAGATGATTCGCCAAATGGGGTATACATATCGTAAAATGGAAGAACAGGGGTTACTGCTTCCCGTAACAGGACTGGATGTGAAGTATCATAAACCTGCCCGGTATGATGACGAAATTATCATTTTCACCCGGATTGCTGCATTCAGTGGTCTGCGACTGAACTATGAGTATGACGTAAGACGCATGACGGCAGGCCTTGATGAGCATATCAGCATCGGCGAACGGGTATGGTCTTCCGATGAGTCACTCCCCGGCGAACGATTAGTTACAGGCTCTACCCAGCATGTATGGGTCAATGGGGACTGGAAGCCGGTCAGGCTGGATAAGGCAGCCTCTGAGCTCTACAGCGCGCTTGAGAAGGTGTGGCTTTCAGGAAAGGGGTAATATGTAATGCGAAGATGGATGTGGGCTGTACTATTAATCATTCCGGTTATTGAACTGTTTGGTTTCATTCTGATGAGTGACTGGATCGGAGCCGGGAAAACATTGCTTCTCATGGTTCTCACGTCCTTGATTGGTATAGCAATGTTGCAGTTTGAGGGGCGAAAAGTACTTGTAGATGCCAAAGCTGAGATGGAGCGCGGTAAGGTGCCTGGAAGGAAAATGGTAGATGGTCTTTTTATTTTTGTCGGTGGTTTTTTGCTGCTCATCCCAGGATTTATTACAGACCTGATTGGATTTACACTATTATTTCCGTTAACACGTTCAGTGTACCGTCTATTCTTCCTGGGCTGGCTGGAGAAAAAAATGAAAAACGGCAGTATTAAGTTTTACCGCCGTCCGAAATAAGAATAGAATAATTCACTACCTGAATTGAAGAGGCTCCGACCAGCAGAGATGTATCTGCTGGTCGGAGCCTTTATCATTCTGTATGTGTGTAGAAGAAAGTGATTATTTCATCGGACCCGTCCATTAATAATGTACGTTCTAAGATCACGAAGAACGTTGGCGCGGTTGAACGCATCCAGGATAACCAGGCTCACTGGGCCGATGATCAAGCCAAGTACACCGAACAGCTTCAGTCCAACAAACATGCCAACCAGAGTGGCAAGAGGGTCCAACCCGACACTGCTGGCGAGGACTTTCGGTTCAATGATTTGCCGGGCGATCAGTACAATAAGATACACAATGCTGATGCCAATGCCCAGGTACAGATCCCCGTTCATGAACAGGTATGCTGCCCAGGGCACCATAACCAGACCGACACCGAGATAGGGTAGCAGATCCACCAGACCGATGAGTAAAGCAATCGTAAAGGCAGACTTGACCTGCAAGACAATCAATCCGATCATGACAAACAATGCGGTGATGGAGATCATGATCAACTGGGCTCGTGCGTAACCGAACAGTGCTTTTTTTAGATCATTCCAGATGTCGGTAATCGGCTTGCGAATGGATGAAGGCACCCAACCTGAGACGGTAATGCTGTGACGAGACCAACTTTTGCTAATAAAAAAGGTAGACAGAAGAACAACGATTAATACCGCTCCCATATTGGGCAGAGAAGTAAGTAGATTCAGAATCATATTGAAAAATCCGGTGACCAGATCCGTCACAGCAGTACCCACGGTTTCCGTGGTTTTGCTAATATTACTGTTGATGGTTTCCTGATAATTAGGATTTTCCTTGTAAAATTCATTAATCTGCGCTGTCAAACTTTGAATCGTATCATTCTGAGTCCAACGGACAAACGTTTCCTTGATCTCATCGACATGAAGGTCGAAGCTCGTCGTAAGTGAAATGACTTCTTTCACCATGCGAGTAACAGCCGCCGACAGCACCACAACAATGGCCCCAAAATAGAGGATTAGTGACAGGGTCACGGCTAACCAGCGCGGGAATCGTGCTTTGTACTGAAGCAGCTTCACTAGCGGATTCATCGCATAGGCGACAATCCAGGCAATGGCAAAGGGATATAATAAAGGGGATAGCAGGTATATGGCAACGGCAATCAGAATGGTCGCGATAATGACCCATAAGCCGCGCAATAGGCGTTTCATTATGATTCTGTCCAAGCATCAACTCTCCTTATCGAATTCGAGGCTGCCCATAAAGGTAACTATCTAGTTAATATAGAGCAAATATACCGTTCTGAAACGCCGGGAGGTTGTCAAATATTCTCTTTTCTTTTGCCTAGAGTATGCCTCATTTTCACAAAATATAGCAATAGAAAGTTGATTAGTAACACCTTATTGTATAAAAAGAATAAAATGTCAACCTTGCTTTTGTAAAGGCTTTCAAAAATGCTTTATCGGTCTGATAAAGAAGTTTGATGTGCGAATGACCTTTCATCTTGTTCACATAAACGACAAAATCCAGTATGATGTTATAAGGAAATGCCGATTGACATATGAGAAAATCGGGTTTTAAGGTATTTATACATTTTAAAATGTAAATGTTTACAAAAGAGGATGAGTGCGTTTAGTACTCACATGAGATTCTGAATTGGTTCTTGATTTCGTTTATTAAAGGAGAGATGTAATATGACAGCTACCAAAGGTCTGGAAGGCATCGTTGCAACAACCTCCTCGATCAGTTCCATCGTAGACGGTGTGCTTACATACCGTGGTTACGATATTGACGATTTGGCTGAACATGCAAGCTTTGAAGAAGTTGCGTATTTACTGTGGTTTGGTAAATTGCCGACCACGGATGAACTGAAATCCCTTCGCAAAAGCCTGAGCGATTACGCGCCGATTCCGAGCGAGTTGATTGCACAAATCCGATTGTATCCGAAAAACATGAGCACCATGGCAGCGTTGCGTTCCGCCGTATCCGCACTGGCTCTGTATGATGAGCAGGCTGACGAGATGACAACGGAAGCGAATGAGAACAAAGCTGTTAAGTTACAAGCACAATTGCCAACGATTGTGGCAGCTATCGCCCGTATCCGTCAGGGCAAAGAACCTGTTCCTCCAAAAGAAGGCGCTTCCATCGCAGAGAACTTTTTATATATGATGACTGGTGAAGAACCATCTGAGACCGCTGTGAAAGCCCTCGATCAGGCACTTGTCCTGCATGCGGATCACGAGTTGAATGCTTCTACATTTGCAGCCCGTGTAACGGTAGCCACATTGTCTGATATTTATTCGGGTGTAACTTCTGCCATTGGTGCACTGAAGGGACCATTGCATGGCGGTGCAAACGAAGCCGTTATGAAAATGCTGAATGAAATCGGCACACCGGAACGTCTGGAAGCAGCTATTCAGGAAAAATTGAATAACCGTGAAAAGATCATGGGCTTTGGACACCGCGTTTACAAAAACGGTGATCCACGTGCCAAACATCTGCAGAAGATGTCCAAGGAACTGGGCGAGCTGAACAATGATACACGTCTGTATGATATGTCTGTGAAGATTGAGGAATTGGTGACAGGGCAAAAAGGCCTGAAACCGAATGTGGATTTCTATTCTGCTTCCGTATATACCCAGTTGGGTATTGAACATGAACTGTTCACACCGATCTTTGCCATCAGCCGGGTGTCAGGTTGGACCGCTCATATTCTGGAACAGCTTGCGGATAACCGTATCATTCGTCCTCGTGCCGAGTACACAGGCCCAACAGAACAGAAGTACGTTACGATTGAACTTCGCTAATGGCAACAAAAACGGTATAATAAACAAGGATGGGGTGAAGGGTTGAACCGTGTTGGCTATAATTAGCCGCGTGTTTATAACCCCTCTCCCAATAAGACAAGCGGTATATTATCATACTGCTCATACGAAACCAAGGAGGAATTATACTAATGAAATTAGAAAAATTTGCTCATCCAACTGAAGGCGAAAAAATTCAGATTGATAATGGTACATTGCAAGTACCTAATAACCCGATCATCCCATTTATCGAAGGTGACGGTACAGGCCGTGACATCTGGAAAGCTTCCAAGCGTGTATTGGATGCAGCTGTTGAGAAAGCATATGATGGCAACAAAAAAATCGCATGGTACGAAGTGTTTGCTGGCGAAAAAGCATTCAATACATACGGAGAGTGGCTGCCGAACGATACGCTTGAAGCCATTCGTGAGTATATCGTAGCGATTAAAGGTCCTTTGACTACACCAATCGGTGGCGGAATTCGTTCCCTCAACGTAGCATTGCGTCAAGAACTTGACTTGTACACATGCTTGCGTCCTGTTCGTTATTTCGACGGTGTACCTTCTCCGGTTAAACGTCCTGAATTGGTAGACATGGTCATTTTCCGTGAGAATACAGAAGATATCTATGCTGGTATCGAGTATGCAGAAGGTTCTGAAGAAGTGAAGAAAGTGATTCAGTTCCTGCAACAAGAAATGGGCGCTAACAAAATTCGTTTCCCTGAAACTTCGGGTATTGGTATTAAGCCTGTATCTTCGGAAGGTTCGAAACGTCTGGTACGTGCAGCAGTGGAGTATGCAATCGAACACAACCGTAAGACTGTAACATTGGTACACAAAGGCAACATCATGAAATTTACGGAAGGTGCCTTCAAAAACTGGGGTTACGAAGTGGCTGAAGAAGAGTTTGGCGACAAAGTATTCACTTGGGCACAATATGATGTAATTAAGGAAAAAGACGGTACGGATGCAGCGAATGCAGCGCAAAAAGCGGCTGAAGATGCTGGCAAAATTATCGTTAAGGATGCAATCGCAGATATCGCTTTGCAACAAGTATTGACACGTCCAGGTGAATTCGATGTTATCGCTACATTGAACCTGAATGGTGACTATCTGTCCGATGCACTTGCAGCGCAAGTTGGCGGAATTGGTATCGCTCCTGGAGCGAACATCAACTATGTAACTGGACATGCCATCTTCGAAGCGACTCATGGTACAGCACCTAAATATGCGGACAAAGATGTCGTGAACCCTGGTTCCGTTATTCTGTCCGGCGTTATGTTGCTTGAGCACTTGGGATGGCAAGAAGCGGCTAACCTGATCTACAAAGGTATGGAAACGTCTATCAACAACAAAACAGTTACTTACGATTTTGCACGTCTGATGGATGGCGCGACTGAAGTGAAATGTTCTGAATTCGCAGATCAAATCATTAAAAACCTGTAAGGGGTGACTAAAATCGTGACTATTCAGCGCAAAAAAATCACAGTAGTTGGTGCCGGATTTACTGGAGCTACAACGGCTTTGATGCTTGCCCAAAAAGAACTTGGGGATGTTGTACTAGTTGATATTCCTCAACTGGAAAACCCAACGAAAGGCAAAGCACTCGATATGTTGGAAGCCAGTCCTGTTCAAGGCTTTGACAGCAATATCGTAGGTACTTCCAACTACGAAGATGCTGCAGGCTCCGAGATTGTCATCATTACGGCCGGGATTGCCCGCAAACCGGGCATGAGTCGTGATGATTTGGTCAATACCAACGCAGGAATTGTGAAGTCCGTATGTGAAAATGTGAAAAAATATTGCCCTGATTCTATTGTCATTATTTTGAGCAACCCGGTAGATGCAATGACGTATGCAGCTTATCAGACACTTGGTTTCCCTAAAAACCGTGTGATCGGTCAGTCCGGTGTCCTGGATACTGCACGGTATTGCACATTCATCGCGCAAGAGTTAAATGTATCGGTTGAAGATGTTCGTGGATTCGTTCTTGGCGGACACGGAGACGATATGGTGCCACTCGTTCGTTATTCCAGCGTTGGTGGTATTCCAATCGATACGCTGATATCGGCAGATCGCATCGAGTCCATTGTTCAGCGCACACGTGTTGGCGGCGGAGAGATCGTAAACCTGCTCGGTAATGGTAGTGCGTACTATGCACCGGCAGCTTCACTGGTACAAATGACCGAAGCCATTCTGAAAGACAAGAAACGGATCATTCCGGTTATTGCTTACCTCGAAGGAGAGTATGGTTATAATGACTTGTTCCTCGGTGTACCAACGATTCTGGGCGGCAACGGGATTGAGAAGATTTTTGAACTGGAGCTGACTGCAGAAGAAAAAGCGGGGTTGGACAAATCCGCTGATTCGGTTCGCAACGTCATTTCCGTAGTGAAACTATAAGTTTGAAAACTTTATGACAGGAATACAGAGAAAACCTCCGGATTATCGGAGGTTTTCTTTTCTTTGGATAAGTTCCCCAGTATAATGAGATGTGATGTGATATATAGCACACTGAACTGAAATTTTTTGAGGAGGATGAAAATTTTGACAATGATTATGTATCTGCTTCATATTGTTGGAGCACTGGCGATGGGATTTTATCTGATCTTGCCATTCGTAGTTGGCAAAATCCGTACCTTGAGTGCTGCGGCACAAGAAGGGGCATTTACGTCGCTTCGTTCTTTGAACAAAATCGCGCAGTATGGACTTGTGATTCAGCTTCTTACGGGTGGTTACCTGATGACGAAAGGCGAGTATTCTCATCTGTGGATGGCTGTAGTTGTCGTTCTGCTGCTGGCTATTGCCGCTATTGGTGGAATTATGGGTAAACCGCTGCGAATGGCAGCAGAAGGTGTGAAAAGCAAGCGCGATGTGGGACCTGAGCAAAGTAAGATCCGCATGTTCAGTACATTGCTCGCTGTGTTCCTGCTCATTATGGTATATCTGATGGTGAATAATCAGGTGATCTAAGTCATGTTGCAGATGATCACACGATATCTGCGAATTGGAACTTAAAGCGCTTGCACTTACACTTGGACAAGCCAGTCGTATAGGGTAACTAGCTTGTTCTAGCAGATGAAAATAGACAGCCTCATAGGCTGTCTATTTTTGCGTTGACTCATGAGATCGGCATCCGGCATAGCGATAGCGTTAAACAACAGCTTTACATTTGATAAATAGCGTTATTCGGTCACGCCATACTTACAGCATGTGCGTACACGGCATTACGGCCATTGCGCTTGGACTCGTACAGAGCAGTGTCGGCATCGCGCAACAGGGACTCCAGGGAATCCGATTCACCATTATATTGTGCAACCCCAAAGCTTGAAGTCAGCGGAATAGAAATACCCTGCACATCCAGTGGATCATTGAACATAGCAACTCTCAGCGTTTCTGCGAGCTGCTCGCCATCCTTGAGATGCGCGTTGGGAATAGCGATCACAAACTCCTCTCCTCCATACCTGGCGAATAACATCTCTGAGCTCAGATATCGATTACACACAGAGACTACATGAATGATGGCCTGATCGCCAACCTCATGTCCATAGGTATCATTGATTCGTTTGAAGTGATCAATGTCAAATAAAATAACAGATGCTGGCTGCAGATTAAGCAGGGCTTCACTCAGAATTTCCCGACCTTTGTGCAGGAATTGTGTACGATTATATATTTTTGTAAGACCATCGAAATAAGCCAGTTGTTTCAGTTGTTCTTGTAGAAATCGCTGCTCCGTAATGTCAATAAGCATAATCAGCGTGCCTACTGCCTGGGTATCTTTGTCATGGACATAAGAAGTCCTGACCTGATAACAGACCGTTTCTCCGTTTAGTTGCCAGTACAGATCCGTTTGCAGGCCTTCCCTGCCATATTCCACAGGAAAACTCTCTCCAGCCAGCGAAAGCCAAATATCATTTAAATGTTGACCTACCATGCTTAACTCCAGCTCTGGCAGCATATCACGCAGAGACTTGTTGTAGTCGACCAGTCGATTATAGCTATCCAGCACGATAACGCCCTCACGCATGCTCTCGAAGATACTATCCTTGGCGATCGGTACGATGGTAAGAAGACGTGAGGATAGAATCGCCCAGATATACATTGCGGATGTAATGCACATGAGCACCGGAACAGGGTCCATCCCTTCTGGAGTCAGGCCAAGCAAATATAGGAAGGCCGCCACCATGGGAATAATCTGTGAGGAGATCAGTGTGAGTAACTGACGGCGATACATCCTTTTCGTATGTTTCCATTGTCGGATCAGAATCAGGCATGCACATAACAGACAGGAGAAGGTAAACGCACCATGAACAACGTACCATTGCCCTACGGCAATATCCATTAGAGGTACAGAACTGTTCTCTCTTAGCCACACCTTTTTATAGAAAAGATGATGAAAGTCATTCGTTGCCACCATAAATAGCGTAATAGAAGGGATTACAAACAGCGCGGCAGTTACCTTCTTGGATAAAGTTCTTCCCGTGTATTGTATCATCAGGATTAAACCGAGAGACGCGGAGAAGGGTATGCCCATATACTCCACAGTCGTCCAGAACTTCATCTGTTCCAACGTATTGCTGGACAGCTCAATCGCATATCCGAAGGTGTAGACGGAAAGTGCTGCTGTATAGAGGATGAATATTTTCGAACTGGGGATCTCGGATCTTCTAAAATACGTATATAAACACAGAAAAGCATTCAGCACAGCTGAAGTGGCTACTAGTGTTATATAAGAATTAATGTGCGATTCCATTGTTAGGTCTCCATGTCAGGTTAGAATGTTGGTTAAGCTTTAGATGTGTAATAGTCAAAGCATATCTGATCTGTATACTGTACATTGTACATCAGCCCAAGTAGCATAGGAATACACTTGGTATCCGGAAACAGTCTAAATCCGAAAAAAGTTTGAACTTTTGGCAAAACATACAATAGTGATATTCGTTTGTTTGATATCCACAGAGCGTGGTAAATAACGATTAGAGACAGCAAACAGACTTGGGTTGCTGTTCATCGCAGAAGAATAATCTGGACTATTCATGCCATCCTACAGAATGTGACTTTATCAGAGAACAAGAGACAAGGAAGTGTGCAATTGATGTCCGTGTCTTCTGTAATTCAAACTTGTTCATTTTGAGAGGAGAATGTTAGATGTCAACCAATACACAACAAAACCAAAAAACGATGCCTGCCCAACATCAGGATCAACGTCCCGGAATTGAATCGGAGATGCATCCCAGACCTGAATTTGAGAAGCCGGAATACAAGGCAGCAGGCAAATTGACAGGTAAGGTGGCGCTCATTACAGGGGGGGACAGCGGGATTGGACGGGCTGTTGCCGTTACGTACGCCAAAGAAGGCGCTGACGTGGCAATTGTATACTTGAGCGAGCACGAAGATGCCAAAGAGACGAAGCGTCAGGTCGAACAGGAAGGATGCAAGTGCATCTTAATTGCCGGTGACATTGGTGATAATGCCTTTGCCAAGAAGACGGTTCAGCAGACAGTAGATGAACTGGGCAAACTGGACATTGTCGTGAACAACGCAGCAGAGCAGCATCCACAGCAGAATCTGGAGGATATTACACCGGAACAGCTGGAACGTACATTCCGTACCAATATATTTGGCATGTTCTATGTAACGCAGGCAGCCCTGCCACATCTGAAGCAAGGCAGTACGATTATTAACACAACCTCCATTACAGCCTATCGTGGTAGTCCGACTCTGATTGACTATTCATCAACCAAAGGAGCGATCACTTCGTTCACACGCTCTCTGTCGATGAATGTGGTTGAGAAGGGCATTCGTGTCAATGCCGTTGCACCAGGACCGATCTGGACACCGCTCATTCCATCCACATTTGATGAGAAAAAAGTAAGCGAGTTTGGCGCAACGCAGCCGATGAAGCGCCCGGGACAGCCGGATGAACTGGCTCCCGCTTATGTATATCTTGCTTCGGATGATTCCTCGTATGTGAGTGGACAGGTGATGCATGTAAATGGCGGCGAAGTGGTGAACGGGTAATACGTTATGAAGCTTTAGATTCAGGGTAGAATTGATTATACAGAGGCGTATCACTTCAGCATGGCTGAGTGGTGCGTCTTTTTCATGTAGAATGAGTATGTAATCAAAGGACTCATTTAGCACCTGTTTACAAAAGACTGCATCTCCGTTGATACATATATGATATTTTACCATTAGCCCTTTCTGAAGCCGCTGTAGAGCAGTATACTGTTAAGCTCGATTAAAAGATTGGAAGCTCAATGATCTGTGATATGATAGACCGATAATCATACTTCGAACTGAATTAATTCGCTAGGATACATATAAATTTATAACAAAGGAAGAGATAGATGAGACCGTTCCGAATTCGCCTTGCCATCATTATGATGGTGCTGATCGGCGTATCCGTCATTGTGGCGGGTTATACGATGGGCAGAGTATTTAAGACAACCCACATTACCGCACTGGAGCAAACCATGGTGCGGGAGATTAATTTGCTCAAAGCAACATTTCCATTTCATGATGCAAGTGATCCAGGCTCTCAAGAAACACGAAAATATTATTCAGATCGAGCTCTGGAATTGGATCGTCTGACGGATTCCCGGGTAACCTTCATCAATAAAGATGGCATGGTCATCGGAGATTCCGAGAGTGATCCGGCAACAATGGACAATCACTTGAATCGGGAAGAAATTATAGGAGCCACCGAAGCAGGTTTCGGCCGATCGATTCGTTATAGTGAAACATTGGGACAGGACATGCTGTATGTGGCCCTGCCTGTGAATTCGGATCAAAGTGACATGATTGAAATACCGAGCGGCAAATTTGACGGTTATATTCGTCTGTCCATGAGTCTGCAAGCTGTGGATCAGGGTCTTCAGCGTGGATGGATGATCATGTTTGCCGCGCTTGGGCTGCTGTTTTTAATTGTCGCGTTTGTCAGTTATCGGGTTGCACGCGGACTAACCTCGCCGATTGAGCATATTACGAAGGTGGCTCACCGGATTACCAAGCTGGACTACGATGCACGAGTCGATGTAACGCGCAAGGATGAGATTGGTCAGCTTGGACTTGCCATTAATGGAATGGCAGACAGCCTGCAGATCCAACTGAAAACGATTCGTGATAATGAAGCGCTGCTACAGAGTGTCTTGGCGAATATGACCGGAGGTATTGTCATGATCGATGCAGGACAGTCCATTGCACTGGTCAATCGGGAAGCGGAGCGTATGCTGGGCATTCAGGCGGGAAAAGTTACAGGTAAGCCTTATGTCGAACTGAAGAGACACTACGAGTTAACCCGTACCATTGAAGAGAGCGTTGCACTTCGAGAACGGATGCATGAAGAAGTGAGTGTGTTCAACCCGGAGGAAAGACTGATCCGTATTGACGGAGTTCCGATGTCCGAAGATGATGGCGGGTATCGTGGCATGCTGTTCCTTCTGCAGGATGTGACAGCGATTCGTAGGTTGGAGTCGATGCGTAGTGAGTTCGTTGCGAATGTCTCTCATGAGCTCAAGACACCGGTTGCTGCGGTCAAAGGGTTTGCTGAAACCTTACTCAGTGGCGGAGTGCAGGATAAGGAGACAGAGCGTTCATTCCTGAAGATCATCTACGACGAAGGAGACCGACTCAACCGGTTAATTGGGGATATACTGGAGTTATCCAAAATTGAATCCAAACGCGCGCCACTGCAATGCTCACCTGTTCATGTGCACTCGTTCTTCGAAATGGTGCTGGGCACCTTGTCCACGGTGGCGGAGAAAAAGCAGATTCGTCTGGAAATGCATGCTCCGGAGGAACTGTACATTGAAGCCGATGAGGATAAGCTGAAGCAGATATTCATCAACCTGTTATCCAACGGAATTAACTATACCCCCGAGGGTGGGCGCGTGAAGTTGCAGGTGAAGATGGATGATCAAAACGATGATGAAGTTGTGTTTGCCGTGTCGGATACGGGTATTGGCATACCGAAGAAAGATTTGCCACGAATCTTCGAAAGGTTCTACCGCGTGGACAAAGGCAGATCCCGTAATTCCGGGGGCACTGGCCTTGGCCTTTCCATCGTTAAACATCTGGTTGAACTGCATCATGGCAAATTGTCTGTAGAAAGTGAACTGGGCATGGGAACAACGTTCCGTGTTATCCTTCCATTAATTCAGGACGAAGAGATGTAGGCGTGTGGGAGCAAAATGTAAAAAGGTTGTATTGTTTTACACCGCGTTAACAAATAAATGCTATGATAGAAAAAGTGTTGTGGCAACAGACAACCTATGAAGAGAGAAGGGGTATCATGGCACAGCGTTTGCTAGTTATTGAAGATGAACCTACATTATCGAGATTACTCACGTATAACCTGACACAGGAAGGGTATGACGTTACGGCTGAGGATCACGGATCTGCAGGATATGACCGGGCCTTGTCCCAGGAATTTGATCTCATTTTGCTGGATCTGATGCTTCCAGGCATGAATGGTCTGGACATTCTGAACAAGTTAAGAATTCAGGGTGTCAGTACACCCGTTATCATTCTGACGGCCAAGAACGGTGAAGCCGAGGTTGTACAGGGGCTGAAATTGGGTGCCGATGATTATATTACCAAACCATTTGGTGTATCTGAGTTATTAGCCAGGGTGGATGCGGTATTGAGACGATATTCGAATGGTGAAGATTTGCCGCAGCCTGAGGACAAGGATGGCTCACGAATTATTCTTGGAGAGCTGGAGATTTATCCTCTGAAGTATGAAGTGACACTGGGTGGACATTCCATTAGTCTGCGTCCCAAAGAGTTTGAAGTACTTCTATACTTGGCTAAGAAGCCGGGAGTGGTGCTCACACGGGATGATCTGATGAATGCGGTCTGGGGCTTCGATTATATCGGAGGTCAACGCACAGTGGACGTTCATGTCAGCTCATTACGCAAAAAGCTGGAGCTTGACCCGGAATCAGTTCATATTGATTCCATTCGCGGTGTAGGATATAAATTGGTTGTCAAAAGAAAAACTCCCCATCATTCGAGTTAATGATCGGGGAGTTTTATTTTACGTTTAGTTAACATAAAGAATTATTTTCCTTTACGTTTAAGGAGTAGCATAAAACTGTCTGAGTGATACTTTGGACCTACATAATCCGCCTCAGGATGGAGCTCATACGTAAAGGAGTTGCGCATTTATGCCCATGTTGCTCAAAGTGAAGCCTGACCAGCCCCAAGAGATTTTATATAGTGAAGAATCAATAATACCGAATGTGGAGCAGAAAAATACCGTTGTGGCTACCCAAGATCATGTCGTCGCTGCGCGTGACTATTGTCGTCAAGTTCCCGCTGTTGGGATTCATACAACCTGTGGAGAAGCAGCAACCCTGCTGAATCAGGATCAGGAGTACCCTTGCCTTGTATTATGTGATGATCAGATGCAGCCTCTAGGTTTGTTAATGAGAGAGACGTTATACCGGATATTGAATGGGCGTTTTGCTGCAGATTTGTTTTACCGTAAACCGGTTATCCATGTAGCGGACTCGTCTCCTGTCATTGTGGATGTGTACGAGGAAGCCACAGCGATTATTGACATTGCACTTTCTCGCAATGAGCAGCATTTCTATGACAGTTTGATTGTCACGGAAAAAGACAGGCTGCTTGGGGTACTGACGATGCGGGATGTCATGTCCCTTTCCAGAAAGCTGCAACGTGTGGCTTTGGAGGAACGTGTACATACGATTACAGAGAGTAGACAAGAAATAACACGGATTAATCATTCCGTTACCAAGCTGGTTCAGGCTGCCCGTCAGACGAGAGACGAGGCAACACAGATCATGGAGTTGTCTGAGCAGGGAGCGAGCAGTCTTCGACACGTGGATGTTTCCTATAACCGTGTATATGAGCATATGGAAGGCCAACGGAAACATGCGGATGACATGCTGAATTCCATTCAGATGGGTTCAGGGATGGCACGATCCATTCGTTCTTTGGCAGACCAGAGTGGGTTACTTGCCATGAATGCTTCGATTGAAGCGGCGCATGCAGGAGAGTATGGACGCGGTTTCCAAGTCGTCGCAGGAGAGATCCGGGCTCTTGCGAAGCAGACGCGTGAAGTTGCGGGGAACATGTCCTCTCTGCTTGATGATATAGGAGGACTGACCAGACAGACTGTAGAGCTGGTTCGAGCAAGTGCGGCAGAGATTGACGATAGTTCGGTTCATGTGAAACAAGGAGGCGTTGCGTTCAGACAGCTGAATACCGCTGTGGCAGGTTTGTCCAGTATTGCGGAAGACATTGCTCTGGAAGGCAAAACGGCTGGAGACGTAGCAGAGCACATTCGGATGAGATTGGAAGATATGGTCTCTGGCGGATAATTATACTGGATTGAAATCAGGCATCATTCATACACTATGATCAGATGGAGAAGATCATGGCTGTGAAAGATGTCTTTTTTACATTCCGTTAACATGGAAGTGGTACTGTTTTTACATTGGGAAGGTAGGATATTAAAGATGGCCCAGAAGCCGAGCTAGATCGTTGGCGTGGGTCTACGTAAAGGGAGTTTGGTTGTCCCTGCAGCGAAGGAGAAGTGAACATCCATGAAGGACCTCATTCACATTGAAGGACTTAATTTATACTATGATACGCATCACGCGCTTAAAAATATATCGATGGATTTGCCGGAGAAAACGGTTACGGCATTCATTGGACCGTCAGGTTGTGGTAAATCGACATTGCTTCGTACGTTAAACCGGATGAATGACATGATTCCGGGTGTTCGTGTGGAAGGAAAGGTTCTGCTGAACGGCTCGGATATCTACAGTAACGAGATTGAAGTGGAGACACTTCGTAAACGGGTTGGAATGGTGTTCCAGCAGCCGAATCCTTTTCCGAAATCGATCTATGATAACGTGGCTTATGGACCGCGCCTCCATGGGGTAACTCAAAAGGCTGAGCTGGACAGGTTGGTGGAGCAGAGTCTTGTTCATGCTGCACTGTGGGATGAAGTGAAGGATGTTCTGAAAAAATCGGCACTTAGTCTGTCGGGCGGTCAACAGCAACGTCTCTGTATTGCACGGGCGCTGGCTGTCCAGCCTGACGTTCTGCTGATGGATGAAGCAACGTCTGCACTTGACCCAATCTCCACGTTAAAGATTGAGGAACTGGTCAAGGAATTGCATCACAAATACACCATTGTTATGGTAACTCACAATATGCACCAGGCGGCACGAGTATCGGGACGTACGGTATTTTTCCTGAACGGTGAGGTGGTGGAAGCGGCCGATACGGAGACGTTATTCTCTACGCCGCAGGATTACCGGACCGAGGATTATATATCCGGGAGGTTCGGTTAAGCAAGGGTGAGTTTGAACGATCCCGGCATACCCGGAGATGAAGGATAAGGGGGACATTGAATCTATGATTCGCAGAAGAGAATTTGATCAGGAGCTTGAGGAACTGCGCACACTGCTTCAGCAAATGGGTGAGCATGTCGGAATGGCACTGGATGGTGCCATTGAGAGTTTACAGACGATGGATGCAGAGAAAGCTCAGGTCATCATCAAAAATGATGCGAATCTGAATGCTCTGGAAGACAAAATTATGGAACTCGGTTCCAAGCTGATTATTACACAACAGCCGGTTGCGAAGGACCTGAGACGCATTATCGTTGCATTTAAAATCTCCAGTGATCTGGAGCGTATGGGTGATCTTGCACTCGACGTGGCGAAGGTGACACTCCGCATGGATGGACAGAAGCTCATTAAACCACTTGTGGACATTCCGCAAATGGCAGAAATCGTAAAATCCATGATTGATGAATCCATCGAATCCTTCCTGAAAGAGAATACCGATCTGGCCTACAAAATGGCTCAAACGGATGACCAGGTAGACCAATTGTACAGTCATATGATTAGTGATCTCTACAGTTTAATGACAGATCATCCCAATCAGGCGTCACAGGCTATGTTGCTGATGATGGTTGGACGTTACATTGAGCGAATTGGTGACCATGCGACGAACATCGGCGAGAGCACGGTGTATCTGGTGACAGGCAAACGTCCGGATCTGAACCAGTAGTTAAGCGCATTGAATTAGAATTGGAGAATCGAATGCATGGCAAGATTGTAATGAAATGAATGGAAGGAACTTTCTCCCGGGTGGCCTGTGCACAGGCTGTCTACGGAGGAGGTTTTTTTTTATGGGAAGGAAATGATGTGAAAAGATGGCTAATCTTTTTGTTGTAACTGGTGTGTATGTTATCATGAGAGTAGATGTAATTGAAGGTTTGACCATACGATACGCGAGGTGCTGGAATGGACAAGTTTATTCTCATAGATGGAAATAGCATTATTTACAGGGCGTTTTTTGCAATGCCGCCTCTGACCAATTCGAAAGGTCTGCATACCAATGCGGTATATGGTTTTACCACGATGCTGCTGAGACTGCTTGAAGAGCATAAACCTACACATGTCATGGTTGCATTTGATGCGGGTAAAATTACGTTCCGCCATGAAGGTTATCAGGAATATAAAGGCGGCCGGGAGAAAACACCACCAGAGTTGTCGGAACAATTCCCGTTGCTGAAAGAACTGCTGAAGGGACTCGGCATTGCCCAGTTTGAGCTTGCAGGATTCGAAGCGGATGACATTATTGGCACGTTAACCAAACGCGCAGATGAAGCCGGGAGACAGGTTCTGGTTGTATCGGGTGACAAAGATATGCTGCAGTTGGCCTCTGAACATGTACATATCGGGCTGACGCGCAAAGGGGTAACCGAGATCGAATTGTATGATCCTGCTCAGATCAAGGAGCGTTATGGTCTGACTCCATTACAAATCATTGATCTCAAAGGCCTGATGGGGGATACGTCTGATAATATTCCGGGCATTCCCGGGGTTGGAGAGAAAACAGCCTTGAAGCTGCTGCATCAGTTCGGTTCGGTTGAGGATGTGCTTAACGGCACAAGTGAGCTGAAGGGAAAAATGAAAGAAAAGATTGAAGCCCACGCCGAAGATGCACGGATGAGTAAGCAACTCGCCACGATCCACCGGGAAGTTCCATTGGAACAGACGTGGGAGGATATGCAATTCGCTGGGTTAAAAGAAGAAAGTGCTGGTCCTGCATTGGCCAAGCTGGAATTCAAATCCTTACTCGAACGTCTGTCGTTCAGTGGCAGTGTCATCTCGGAACAGGAAGCCGTTCCCGCCGCCGAGGTTGAATCTTCCATCGCAACAGAGGAAACGATTGGTGAACTGTTCAGCTCACTTGATTCCATCGATGTGCTGCATGTGGAGACACATGGCGATAATCCGCATCAAGCCAAACTGATCGGACTTGCTGTGGGTTCAGCCGGAACCTATACGTTCCTGTCGTCCGACTTGCTTCAGTCCGAAGCAGCGACTCCAGTACGGGAATGGCTCAGCAATCCGAATGAGCCCAAGCGAGGTTATGATCTGCACCGTATCGACCTGGCACTTCATGCGCATGGCATTGAATTTGCAGGGGCGTCCTTTGATGTACAGCTGGCTGCCTATCTGCTCGATCCCACCGAATCCAACCAGACGATCAGCGGATTGACTACCAAGTATGGTCTGCCTTCTCTCGTGGAGGATGACACCGTCTTGGGCAAAGGTGCAAAATACAAGCTTCCTGAAGCTGAGATATTGGGCGATTTCCTGTGTCGTAAAGCTGCTGCAGTAGCAGCCATTATTCCACTTCAGGAGCAGGCCTTGGAGAGCGATGAGATGAATTCGCTTTTCCATGAGCTGGAGATGCCGTTGTCACGCATTCTGGCAGATATGGAGAAACGGGGTATCAAGGCTAATACAGCGGATCTGCAGGCTTTGGGTAGTGAGTTTGAAGAACATATCAGCAGGCTGATGACAGAAATCTACAAGCTTTCGGGTACTGAATTCAATCTGAATTCACCGAAGCAGCTGGGTGAGATTTTATTTGATAAATTGGGCTTGCCGGTGGTGAAGAAAACCAAAACGGGCTATTCCACAGATGCCGAGGTGTTGGAGAAATTGGCCCCTTATAATGACGTGGTCAAGCATATTTTGCAATATCGTCAGCTTGCCAAGTTGCAGTCAACTTATGTAGAGGGGCTACTGAAGGAAATCTCGGATCGGGATGGCAAGGTGCACACGTACTATCGGCAGACGATCGCTGCCACTGGGCGTCTTAGCAGCCAATTCCCGAACTTGCAGAACATTCCGATTCGGATGGAGGAAGGTCGTAAAATCCGTAAGGTGTTTGTTCCTTCCGAGCCAGGATGGTCCATTTTGGCAGCAGACTATTCGCAGATTGAACTGCGCGTACTTGCACACATCTCGGATGATGAGCGACTCAAGGAAGCTTTTGTTCAAGATATGGATATTCATACGAAGACGGCCTCCGATGTATTTGGTGTGAAGGCTGAAGACGTGGATAGTGATATGCGCCGTTCAGCCAAGGCGGTTAACTTCGGCATCGTCTATGGTATTAGCGACTATGGGTTGTCGCAGAACTTGCATATTACGCGTAAAGAGGCTGCGCAGTTTATCGATCAATACTTTGAAGTATTCCAGGGTGTGCGCCGATATATGGATGACATTGTGAAGGAAGCTCGTCAGGACGGTTATGTCAAAACGTTGCTGGAACGACGTCGCTATCTGCCAGAGATCAATGCCAGCAACTTCAACGTGCGTTCCTTCGCCGAGCGTACAGCGATGAACACTCCGATTCAGGGAACGGCAGCAGACATCATCAAGCTTGCCATGGTACAGATGGATGAAGCGCTGCGTGAGCGCGAGCTGAAGAGCCGTATGCTGCTTCAGGTGCACGATGAGCTTGTATTCGAAGTGCCGGCGGATGAGCTAGAACTGATGAAAGAGCTGGTGCCTTCCGTGATGGAAAAAGCATTGGAGCTGTCTGTACCGCTAAAAGCAGAAGTCAGCTATGGGGATAACTGGTACGAAGCCAAATAGTACACGCTTCACGGGTTTTCCGTTATTTTACAATATGCGCTTCGCTTGTTTTCGACACAAGAAAGGGTCCCGCTGAGCGCCATCTTCCGTTATAATATAGGGGAGGTGAGAACATCATGCCGGAATTACCGGAAGTTGAAACAGTCAGAAGAACATTGAATCAGCTTATTGTTGGCAAGACCATTGATCATGTTACCGTTAGCTTGCCGCGGATCATTCAGCGGCCGGACGACATAGATGCATTTGCACTGGAACTCGCGGGACATACCGTAAATGGAGTGGAGCGCCGCGGCAAGTTTTTACTTATTTTGCTGGACGGGCTGGTGCTTGTCTCCCATCTGCGGATGGAGGGCAGGTACGGTGTGTACGAGCAGCATGAAGACGTGGAGAAGCACACACATGTCATCTTTCACTTTAATGATGGCACCGAATTGCGTTACAAGGATGTGCGTCAGTTCGGTACCATGCATCTGTTCAGCGCAGGTGAGGAACTGGTATCCAAACCTTTGATGAAGCTTGGACTGGAGCCGCTTGACCCTGCCTTTACGGTCGATGCTTTCCGTGAAGCGGTCGGGAAACGGACAACCAAAATCAAGGCAGTGCTGTTAAATCAGGCATATGTAGTCGGTATCGGGAATATTTATGTGGACGAGGCTCTATTTCGCGCAGGGATTCATCCCGAGACCATTGCCAAGACACTGACCGAGCCCCAGTTAACCGTGCTACATGAAGCGATCGTGGCTACGCTGCAAGATGCGGTGGATGCAGGTGGATCTTCCATCAAGTCGTATGTGAATGGACAAGGCGAGATGGGCATGTTCCAGCATCAATTGAAAATTTACGGACGCAAATCCGAACCCTGTGCAACGTGTGGTACGTTGATTGAGAAAAGCGTAGTAGGCGGCAGGGGCACACACTACTGTCCGAAGTGTCAGCCGTTAAGGTAAACCGTTGAATGGTTTGTAACGAATGAACGAAATCGTCAAATCGTAGCACCCTTGGATTCCTCCCTCCATATACTGATATGGCAGAAATAAGCGGGCGTATACCCATACTGGCAATCGTCAGTTGGAACGTGCTCCGCACAGGGGAGGTATCCGGGGTGCTGCATCATTTTATTTCATTGCTGGCGCTTGCTTTGGCGCTTAGTTTAGATGGTTTTGGAGTCGGGATTACATATGGGCTGCGTAGGACCAAAATTCCGCTGTTATCCATTGCTGTCATTTCCATCTGTTCGGGTCTGGTTATTGCGTTATCCATGCAAGTAGGTGTGCTTCTGTCTCATGTGGTATCTCCAGACGTAGCTTCGATGGTTGGGGCGGTTATTCTGATCGGTATTGGCGCATGGTCGCTGTTGCAACTTATTCGGAAACATGGTAAAGAACCGTTGGAAGCAGACACTAGAATGGGTGAGGGGAAGAACACAATCGTAACCGGGATGGAAATAGCACAAGAGGCTCTGTCTAAAGGCAGAAATCAGGTGCTTGCACTGGATCTGGCGCAATCGGCTTCCAGCGGGTCTCTGGAACGAATGGTATTTACATTAGAGCTGCGCAAACTGGGAGTTGTCATCCAAATCCTCCGCAGCCCTTCCAAAGCAGATATGGATAACTCCGGAAGTATATCTGCTCAGGAAGCGATGTGGCTTGGGATTGCCCTGTCCTTGGATGCCTTCGGTGCTGGACTGGGGGCAGCATTGCTCGGGTTCCCCACATTGTGGACGGCACTGGTCATTGCGTTGTTTAGCGGTGCATTTCTGTCACTTGGCATGAGGGTTGGGCTGCGATTTGCCGCTCTGCGCTGGATGCGAAGGCTGTCTGTACTGCCTGCGCTATTGTTAATGATTATGGGAATAATGAAGTTGTTGTGAGGTGAAATAATGAATATTGGCTTAACCGGCGGGATCGCGACAGGCAAAAGCAGTGTTTCCGCCTTTCTCGCCAGTAAGGGGGCGTTGCTCATTGATGCAGACGTTATTGCCCGGGAAGTGATGCTGCCCGGGCATCCCGTTTTGGCTGCGGCTGTTCAGCGGTTCGGACAAGCCATATTGAATGAGGACGGAACACTGGATCGGAAAAAGCTGGGCAGTATTGTGTTTCAAAACCCGGAGGAACGCAAAGCCCTGGAGGGCATTACACATCCGGCGATTCGCAAGGAGATGCGTGAGCGGGCTGCTGCATATGAGCTGTCCTACCCGGACAAGCTTGTAGTATCGGATATTCCTTTATTATACGAGTCAGGGCTGGAGGAAGGCTTCGAAGAAGTGATGGTTGTATATGTCCCGAGATCGGTACAACGGGAACGACTGATGGGCCGGGATGGAATGACTGCAGAGCAGGCAGATGCCCGTATTGATGTGCAGATGGACATTGAAGAGAAGAAGCGGCGTGCTGACGTGCTCATTGATAACAGCGGCTTGTGGTCGGAGACCGAGCAGCAGGTCAACTCATTTTTACAGCGCAAGGGTCTATTATGAAAATACTTCGTAAGAAAAGGGTACTGCTGTTGATGTTTGTATCATTTGTATTGGTGTTATTTCTGAATACGAACTGGATGGCCTGGTTCTATCCGATTCATTATAAGGAAGAGATTCGTGCCCAATCCCAGAGCTATGAGGTTGATCCGTTTCTTATTGCTTCTATTATCAGGGTGGAGACCAATTTCAAGACAAGCAAGGAATCCAAAAGAGGTGCCATTGGGCTCATGCAACTGATGCCAGACACGGCAAACTGGATTATGGAACAAGCCAAAATTCCGGGCACTTCGCTGGAAGAACTCAAACACGAGCCTGAACGGAATATTCAGTTGGGCACATGGTATCTACGTAATCTGTCAGATCAATTCAAAGGCAATGAGGTGGCCATGATTGCCGCATATAACGCAGGTCCAGGTAAAGTGAACGGATGGCTAAGGGATGGTGTGTGGGACGGTTCCTTCGATACGGTGAAAGATATTCCGTTCGGTGAGACCCGTCACTATGTACAACGAGTCATTTATTATTATAATCAATATGTAAAGATCTATAATACATTCTAAGGTTCGGTATTGCGGATTCAATTCAGCAGACTGGCTGTGATGTGGATCTGAGCGTACTTATACTTGTCTAAAATAAGTAAAAGCACAGAGCAGGCCGGTTATTCACCGACCGCTCCATGCTCCTCTGTGTAGCATATTACGATGCAGATATTATTGGTATTGACCTGCCAATTGCTGTTCTGCAATTGTTACCAGACGCTTCGTGATGTATCCACCGATCGAACCGTTCTCGTAAGAAGTCATGTTACCTTGGTATCCGTCTTGTGGAATGCTGATTCCGAGTTCTTGAGCAACTTCATATTTCATTTGCTCGAGTGCTGCGGAAGCTCTAGTTACCACCAGGTTGTTGGAGTTACCATTGCTTTGTGCCATTGCTGTTCACCTCCTCGCGGGTTGGTAAAAGTATTATGTGTCGCCAATACGATTTTCATAACTAATTGATTACAGGCAATTTGTGGTAAAAAGTAAAACGTGGGAAGTGATCTGTTTTGAAATGTCCTTATTGCGCCTATCTAGGCACAAAGGTGCTTGATTCAAGGCCGGCTAATGAATCAAAATCGATTCGTCGCCGTCGGGAATGCGAGCAGTGTGCCAGAAGGTTTACAACGTTTGAGATGATTGAAGAGACACCGCTGATCGTCATCAAGAAAGATGGCAGCCGTGAAGAGTTTAGTCGTGACAAGATTCTGCGTGGGCTGATCCGCGCCTGCGAGAAACGACCAGTCTCTGTCGAGACGCTGGAGATGATGGTATCTGAAGTGGAGAAGGCTTTGCGTAATACAGCAGATGCTGAGGTGGAGAGTCGCCAGATTGGTGAGCTGTTGATGGAGCAGCTGTTTCCAGTTGATGAGGTGGCCTACGTGCGCTTTGCTTCCGTGTATCGCCAATTCAAAGACATCAATATGTTCATGAAGGAATTGAAATCTTTGTTGTCCAAAGGAGACCACGAGGATTAATGAAGTGGGTAAAGGGAGAAGAGCAATCTGGGGTTACCATCTGTGTGTTCCAGGAAAAAGCATGTTCTTCTCCAATCGCTTTAAGCTCATGAAAAAGGTATTGACAGCGAAAGCTGTATTTTATATGATATAGGAGTCGCCTGTGGAACAATGCAGCGCTGGACAAGTGTTATATCATATCTTGGGGCCTTAGCTCAGCTGGGAGACCCCGCTTACTAGAAACACTACCAAAGTACATAACAAAGCAATTTCGAAACTACGCCTAAAGCGTGGTTTTTTATTTTCCAGTCTTCTCATGGTATAATATCCCTATAAATATTAAGGAGATGAATAACATACGCACAATTAAATTGGATGCAATCAAATATCTATTTATACTTGGATCTGTAGCAATAGCAATTTTACTTTACAAGTACATCCCAAGCTTCAGCCAACTCAATCATTTCGCATGGCATGGTCTAGCCGACCTAGTTGAATCAATTTGGAGATACTTGATGACACAGCTTGGATATATACAACCCGACTTTTCAAAAACAGCCCCTTAGAGGGCTTATTTGTTTATCTTCTATGTAGTATAATTATTGTACTATATCTAGCGAGGTGTCCAATGACTAATGGTGAAAGAGAGTCATTTAAATTAGCAAGACGAGCGGCTATTTTGCAACAGGAGCACATCAATACAATTACAAGAACTCGAAACATGATTAACAATCCCTCTATCTCAAGAATGATTGAACAAATAAATTTATCTTCTAAGGCTATCTCTCAATATAGTCAAGCTTGGGAGGTTAGCCAAGGAGTAGTTAACGCTGCCCATCAAGCAGGTTTAGCATGGAATGATTCGTTATCAGAAATTGCTAAGATGGTATCTTCTCCATCGTTTATTGGTATCACAAATGAATTAAAGAATTTGAGTAGTGCGAGCATTAAAGCTATGGAGGGCATTTATAATTCACCATCATATAGAGCAATGATAGAGTCAATGGACGTCTCTACTATTCAATCAATAGTTGATACTTTGCCTGAAGATATAGCTTCAAACATCAATGATCTTGAACAGGAACTACAGAATGATCCAGATACAAAATCAAAATTTGAGCCATATATAAATAGTATGGAAAATGTAATTTCAGCCAAGGCCGGAACCCATATTGATCTTAGTAAAAGTAAACTTAGTGTTGCTAGCCTTGAGATTCTGCTTCATCTAATATTCTTCTTTTTTAATGCAATTGCTAGTCCTTATTTAGAGTATCTTTTAATTCCTAACCCAGTTGTTGATTTAGTTGAAATCTCTCAGCATGACTTAGAGGAAACTAAACGTCACAACTTATTAATAGAGCAAAACCAGCAAAATGAAATTGAATTGAAACAACAACAAATAAAAATTGACCAAGAACAGGTAGAGGTTAACAAAGAGATACTATCAGAATTGAAGAAAACAAATGAACAAAAAAAGGACTCGGATTGAGTCCTTATTCTATTTCACCGATCAGCTTAATGATCTGAATACCTATATCCTCTGTTACCTCGCTGTATGCTTCATCTGTATACTTTTTCATCTCTTTTGTCAAGATACACACTCAATCCATACTTTCCTTTATCCTCACCATGCTTCTCGTACAGTCTTTCACTATGTAGCATATTATCTCCGTGCAATGTAGAATCAACAATGACGAACCATCATATTTACCGTTCGTTGCAAAACGTTGTCTCTATCATCATATTCGGTTTCGGCGTTTTACCGAATCCAATATATAAATAAACATAAATGATCATATTTCCCAAGAAGTGTATATAATCGCTGTCGACCACATTGACCACCAAGGTTGGAAAGTCAACTTAGGTACACCGCGTACCTAACTCAGTTACCCTTGTAGTGGAACGAAGTTTTCCGTTTAACAAATAATTACATACCGTCAAACCCCAAATCTGGGTTCTGATACAAGCATTATTTGGGTCGGCAATTTCGCCGTGCCAACTCAGGTTCAAGTTGAACTTGAGTTCTTTTTAACTTTGAAGTTAGAAAGTCGATCCAATCCTCATCCGACAGAATTGAGGTGCGAGAACCGAGTTCCTTAAAGGAACCGAGTACATCATTCAACCATATTGTCTGATTAGACATAAAGGTTTACGCCCACGTAGGCGAAAAGTAAGAGGTGGATGATATTCCACTTAGTAATTGAAGTCGTGGGCTATCATATGGTCGACATCAACCACATGATCGAAGCCGAACAAGGGGTTCCTTCCATTAGTAGATACCATTCGAGGTTACTACAATCAACCACGGACTTAAACACCGTGGACTACTTGTCCATGGTCAGACGATACAACGCGGGAGTTTAAGTCTCTCGTTATTCATTATACAGAGAAAGTTGGACGCAGCGTCCAACAGTTCTCACGGCTCAACTCTGAGCGTACCCAATTCAGTTACCCCCAGTTTGGGGGCTACTCGATTGACAAAACTGTCCAAGTATAATGTTTATGTTATAATATAGCTCATCACACACTAAGGAATGAAATCGATGCGGCAAGAAGACAGCCTATTTGAGCAGATCATGAAACTAAAACGTGCAACTCTCGTACAACGCAAAGCAAAAACTAAAGAATTGCGGAACAAGCCACAAGGCAAACTTAGTGACTTGGAAATACAGTATAAAAGTTTAATTGCTGAATCAGTTGATAGAGAAACACCTCTCGAACGGGTGATTCAAATCAAGAAAGAGTTAACTGAGTTGCGAAGACATAAGAAGGGGAGAAGGTAAGGGGAGAACGAAATTTCGTTCCTCTTTATAGGCTTTTCACATTATGTCAAAACCCTCACTTACCCTTAGCAGCCATCCACACAGCCACTATCAACAATAGAACACTCGTAACAAGCACAACATAGACATACATTAACTCCACTCGAAACCTCTCCAGAATGAATCCTAGTAAGGCTAACGAGTCTCCAATTATCAGAACGTAAGATCCCTTTTTCATTGTTCAACTCCAATATATTACATGCATTGTAATGTTAGTCTGAATTATGTATGCTAAAGATAGTTGTTACCGTTGTAGTAACAGCAATTATACATAGAAAAGGACTCCTTAATTTGTAGGAGTCTAGTTGGCTTATCAAATGACAACAGGGGATGACACATGAAAAAGAAGCCTAACACAAAGACTATTGTAATAAACAGTGTAATCGTAATTGCAGCAATTGCTATGTTCTATTTTAAAATAAAATACTTTACATGGTAAATAGAAAAGACCCCAAAAGGGTCTTATTTTTTTTCGATATTGTCATTCAAATTACTTTTTTCTCTAAGGTTGAAAGAACTAAGATGCTCCTCGTCCATTTCAGAAACAATTCTCTTGGCGATTGCCATAAATTTATGATGAAAATTCATTGTATCTTGTTTTCCTACAGTTTCTTTTGATGTATAGTCTTTCCCTGTAATAATCCAATCTATTGATACTTTGAAAAAATCGCTAACAGCAACGAGAAAAGATATAGATGCATCTTCTTTTCCTGTTTCTACTTCTTCAATGTACTTGGGAGAATACTTTGTAAATACAGTGAAATCATGATTCAATTGTTTCCCTGTCATTCTGTCAGACAGATCACTGATAGAATAATCATCTACTTCTCTAAGCTGTTTAATTCTATCGCCAATTGTTTCTTGCCGTTCCTCAGAGAACATTAAAATTTCTTGATTGGGTTCATCTATAGAAATTTTCTCCAATGAATTATAGTAATCGTCTCCAACAAAATTATCATATTCTTCAACATCGTTAATCACACTATACATATCATCAATAAACTGTTCTGGCACTTGAACTTCTTCTTTGTATCCTGCCATAAGCATCAGCATATTGTATGAAAGATCATAAGCATTAGCTAACTTTTTAAGTTGTTCTGGTGCTGGTTTGGGGACTACACCTTTTTCTAATTTACCTATATGTGTATGACTGACTCCAGATTCTTCACCCGCAGTTCTTAATGACCATTCTCGTTGCAACCTTGAATTTTTCAGAAGGTCGCCAAGTTTATTGTTTAGTGAAAAAGTTTCCATTGTAACCTCCTGTAAACGGAAAGTGTAAATGACGTAAAAGTAAAATTACATTTTTGGTTGACTTCAATTCTAGTGTGGTATATATTGCTATTATAGCATTGTAATTTTTCGTTGCCAAGTCGTTTACAAAATGGTGAATACATAATACATCAATATTCGACAAAAATCATCCCATTAAACGACTAAATCCCATCTCTATAACACAGAGATAGGACTATAATCACACTATACGTAATAAGGAGGGGAAAGTTAAGTACTAAAATTCTTTCAGACGCTGAACAAATTCGATGCCTTTACCTGTGAGCCTATAAGTTAAATCAGAGGATTGTTGCATAAGTCCATATAATTTTAACGTATCTCCACTGTTCAGTAAAAGGTTAAGTATCTCATTGGTATGATCATCGTTCATTTTTTGACCTATCTTAATCCCATGGTCTCTAATATAGTCACCAAAGAGAAGAAGAAGTTCGCTAAGGCTGGTGAAATCTAGTCCAGAAATATCTGTATTAATCCATTCACCTGATAATATCTCATTAATTTTGTTAAACTCACTTTCAGTCATAAGACTTTTTCGCTTACTGGCATTTAAAAATTCATCTGTGAGTTCATATTCTAATATGTCTTCAATGTTATAGGTACGTTTCATTCCCTTAGTCATTGATATCTCATTCAGAGATTTGATTATTCTCTCTAAGGTATCAATCTCAATCCGTTTGGTTGCTCCATTAGCTAGATCATTAATTGTGTTTGGTCTTACTTCGGAGTAGACAGCTAATTTGTTTCGTGTAATATCGAGTTCTCGCAATGTTTCTTCAAGTCTAAATAACATTATTATATCTCCTTTGACTATTAGTTGCCTTAATGATAACTCTATAAAAGGGTATTGGCAATACCTGAAAGTTAAAAAAGTATAACCATAGGAGATAAAAATTGTTGACGGGAAGAAATATCCATTGTAAGATGATCTCAGAAGTTAAAAAGAACCAACTCCTGAGAGTCGGTTTAGTGGTCAAGTATACGATTTAGTACTGAGAAGTTTTCAGTATTAAACAGAAGCTGGGTCTTCAATTTCTGTTACTTCAAATAAGTCATCAATTTTCAAATTTAAAGCTCGTGCAATAATGAATAAGTTTTCACTCTTATGTTGAACGCTTTTGTCGAATCTGTTAACTAGCGTTTGCGGTATGTCAAATTCTTTAGAGAAACTATTTTGAGTATATCCACGCTCAGAAAGAATCTTGTTTAACTGGGGTTTTACTATCAACAATGAATGAAACCTCCTTAATGGTAACTAAGTTGATTATATAAGGAGAACAAAAAATAATCAATTAATAACTATTGACTAGTCGTTAGTGACTAGTGTACAATAAGATTATCAAGTAAAGCACAACACAAACAAACGAATGGAGATGACAAACATGCTGAACATCATCAAACGCTTTAAAGAAGCTAAAGAACAGAAAGAAGCCGCTCGAATCGAAGCAATCCAAACTCGACTCGCCAAAGAACGTGCTAAACATGAACTCATCTGTGCAGAGAACGCCGCTAAACGTGAAGCAGATCAAGCAGCCGCACTCAAGGCTTCAGGTGAGAAGTGGAAACAACGCTTCCGTGAAGAGTGTGAAAAGCAAGGTAAACAAGTTCCTTCATATATAAACTAAAAATCCCAACTCCAAAGGAGACGATACATAATGACACTAGCAAACATCAAACCATCCATAATTTCACTCACAAAGGGGATCACCACAATGACAACTATCGAATCTGCAATCACTACATTGAAAATCAGCACGAAAGCAATCGTCCTCATCGCTCAAATGAAAGCCATCCTCACAACGCCTGAGTTGATTACTGAATATGTACATCGTGTTATGACTCATCCAAGTGCTAATGACCACTGTAGAAACGGCTACGCATTTCAGGTGCTGTGCGACATGCGTAAGGAGCAACTTACACTCAATCCAATGTCTGATGATTTGTTCCTTGATATGCACTTGTTGAATCCAGTGAAGGCTTTGACACTGTACTTCAAGGAAAACATTGTCCCTTTACAAGTTGAACGTATGAAGAAGTGGGGCATTAATGCAAAGGATCTGATTACTGCCAAGCAGCATGATAGCAATATCAGATTTGAACGTGCAGTAATGCAACTGGTTTAAGCCAATCAATACATAAACAACGTACTGGAACAAGCAACATAGTATTGTAAAATTCACGTAACAACGTTTTAGTGTATCAGATGTATTGTTATCTCTTTGAAAAAACATCCTCGAAGATGGAGAGACAACAATACATCTGACTTATAAAGTATATCATACTTAATGAAATGGCACTTTCACATAAACACCAAAATGCGGCCGCACTTTCATTCCCACTTGTGGGCACGTGCCAATATGGTACTGGAGCAACAAAACTAACGTTCGCCTTTGAAGGTGTATATAGGGAGGTGAATCTATGAATCATTTAATTGGAACAAAGGTAATACCTCATTCAAAAACTATCAAGTACATGAAAGGTTTCGCTCAATGCGAATATTGGGCAGATGCCAAGCGAGTCAATCAAGGGTTTCTATACATCGTTGACTACGACCGCAATGATTACGTATTAAATAACAATCCACCAAAAGGATATGATTTTGATCAGTCTTATAGTTGGAACACCGAAAAGAAAGTAATCGTAAACGGTGATAGTGAAACAATTATTAAAGGTTATAGCGGAATCGGCAATCTTTATAGTGAGTCTGATTTTACAGTAGCGAATTAATCATACAAGTACCCAAACAAAAGGAGAATTAAAGTGACCATTACAATTAACAAGCCAAACAATACAGGCGATCTAATCAAAAAAGCTATGACTGATTTTGATTTTACTTTTAACTCATTAAAACCGGATCATGTCTTTGAGGTAGGGATGATTGCTCTTCACAAATTTTCACATGGGCTCAGAGTGGATACATATTTGATCAAGGAAGCTGAATTTATCCTCACTACTCATGAAGATAGAAGAAATTTTGTGAATAGAGTATCGAAATTAAATCGCAATGATGCCGCTTCTACAAGAGAAGTAGAAAGAATTCTGTTTGAGATTAGAGCAAGAAAACAAAGAGAATATCCAGTCAACAAAGATGAGTTGAGATATGCAGTTGCAAATCAGGATGTTGATATGCTTAATAAGTTATTTATGACCGCCGAAGACCTATCATTCTGGTTTGGTAGCTTAGATAAAAGCAAATTTGTTAATCGTTATTTTGATGCAGTGAATGCTAGTGATGAATATGTTTCCTTTACCGATGTTTACCGAGACTAATAATTCATATAACAACTAATAAAATAAACTAGGCGCTGTAATGATAGCATTGGTACAGCACCAATACAAAGTAGGTGAAGCATGAACAAAACTAAATTACAAAACGCCAAAATAACATTATCCTGTTGGATCAATCAAAAAATTACTACACCTTATCGAATTACCAAAAAGTATGTATCCAGATGTATCATAGATTCGATTGTTGTTCTAATTGTTTGGTTAAAAGCTGAATCAACATGGAATTACACGAATGGTAATTGTACCTATACTGCTGTCAAAGCGAAGGGATACATAGTGTTTCTCAATTGTAATGGTGCTTACAGGACGGGTGACAGGCTGTATTTAACTAGTCGGATTATAAGTGAATTGAAGCAAGGAAATCGCTTAGATTGGAATCAGGTTTCTGGATTTATGTTTAGATAATCTTTCGCCACAGTTGGCGAAAGCATACAAAGGAGAATGAAAAATGAATGAAATTGAATTGTATGAATGTTTCTATGGAGGATTAAAGGACGGTAAACTTGAAAAAATAAAACAAGCGTTGAATTGGGAGTGGGATTGCAAAGAATTCAATGAAAGATTAATTAACTTATATATCAAATCAAATGTCAGAGAAGATGGAGGCGTAAGTTCCGAATGGGAATTGACAACTGACAATCCCAAAGAAGGTTTTAGATTGGCTACATGGATTGAGCATTTGTATTTTACTCAGCGTCATGGATACCCTCACAAGCCATTAAAATTAGCTCAATGTGTAGTCCACTATAAATTCAAAGAATATGAGGATTATACTTCAATGAGTCATAACACTCTGATTTTTAATAATGATCCGATATGTAAAGAGCTTGAACAAGTTTCATTACGCATGGATTTTAGACATGAGCAATAAGTGAACAAACTTTTAATCTCACTTAACAATGTCTTCCTATTCACACTTGATCTAATGATTACTCACTTACCACCATCAATTCACAATTCAACTTTGCCAACCATGATTACTAATTCTCTTATTGCACTAGGTGAAAAATTGGAAATAGTAATCAACAAAGGCAGCGTTGAAAAGGAGGTCGAACATGGAAGAACATGGAAGAGCCTGAAGAGTATTACGAAGCACATGAACGTGTCAAGCAAGCAATGTATAAGTATGAACTTGAAAATTTAGATGTTGAATATCTGTGTGCCACTGAATATCAATTAGAGGAAGGGAAAGTCCTCATTAAGTATATGAGGGACAGGTATTACTTTGTAGTGATTAGATGCTATGACTGGATTCATGATTACAATGAGCAAATTGTTATATCCAAGTTTAGTATATCGGACTATGAAGTGTTTATGAGATTGATTAACGAACAGAAAGTTAAACTGTAATCTGATCCTCAGATTTGAGGGGGTGACAAATTAACACCCCCTTTAACAATCTAGGAGTATGCAAATTAAATACCCCTTCAGGAGTGTGAACAGATGGATGTAAACGAATTATACAAACAGGACTATGACAATTTACCATCAGATGAAAAGGTAGCATGGAACTATGATCACTATTTGCGTACTCGCTTAGCAATAGATAAATACTTTGTTTCCTATGGAATAGATGTAGCGATTGTAACAGGGATGATGGAGAGGGCTAAGGAAACTGACATTCGCTATCAGACTATGCTTGATATTATTGATGCAAAATTACTACCACCATACAGCAGAGAGTTAAATGAATTGGAAATGATGTTATCTATATTATTTGATCATGTATTGCGACCTCTGCCGCCAGAGAGCATAGAGGAAGAAACAAATAAAAGGAGGATTAATTACATTGGACACTATTAAAAATAATTTAACGTATGTTGCCTATGTTGTAATGACTGTTGGATTGTCGTATGCATGGTTCTCTGGGTTTAATTAATTATGATAAAATAATACTAGTATTTTATTTAAATGCATGATATAATAGAGGAAAGGAGAGATACATATGAGTACATTATTAAATGTCACTGGCTTACAAACTGAATCAGTATATTCAGATATTCGCTCTCACATTGGTTCATTCACAAGTAAACACACAAAACAGACCTATGAGCGTTCCATTCGAATATTCTTCATGTGGTACAAAGGAAAGCAAATTGAACAGTTAAAACCAGAAGACTTACCTGTCAAGTATGCTAAGTTTATTGATTATCAGACACATTTACGTAACTCAGACTATAACAATTCTACGATAAACAATATGGTTGCATCTATACAGAGTTTATATGTGTTTCTAGAAAAGAATGAACACAAAGTCAACGCCAACACACTTAAAATTAAAACATTAATTGAGAATCCTGAACATGCTGGGTCATTGCATCCTAATGAAGCAGAGATCATGGCTCAAGCTGTACTAAAGCAACGAAAAGGAAAAGAGAAAGCAGCTTTAATTCGTTTGGCATATACCACAAGTTTTCGTAAAAGTTCTTTGTTGTCCATGAACTATGATGATATTGTGATTGAAGACAATTGTTATGTAGCCAAAGTGTTGATAAAAGGTGGAAAGTATCACAAAGTCCCAATACCAACAGAATTATACGAAGAATTACTATCTCTCAAAGCGCTTGATTATCGTAAAAAATACACTGACAATAAAATTTTTCATTTGAGACCTAAAGCGATCCAAGCAATGATGGACAGTCTAAAACAGGAATTAAATATCCCTGAATCAAGAAACATTGTCTTTCATAGCTTTAGGAATTCAGCTTTAAAAGTAAGTCTTTCACTTGAGGAAGCGGCAAACCAATTAGGTCATTCAAATTTAAATACAACTAGAAATTCTTACGATAATGACAAGAAAGATTATTCTAATATGCCAAGCATGAGGATGCACAACAAAATACCTGATGACGTATTTCAGTCACTATCTAAAGAAGAACTAATCAAACTCATTCTTGAAGAAGATTCAGGAGTACTTATGCGTATGAAGATGAAGGCGAAAGATCTGGTTAAACAGGGTAGCTAATATATAATGTTGTTACCCTGTAGAGATTAATTAAAAATAAATGCACATATTATCTTTACATAATTGCTGTGCTTGAATTATAATGTAAGTAAGAGGTACATCATACATATTTCTTTACCCAATAACAAATTATTTTAAAATAAAAGGAGAACACATGATATGACGCTTGTTGAACGAACTTTGAAACTAACTGATGAAAGAGGGGTTAAAAAGGTGTTTATTTGTAATAAAATTGGGATCAGTCAAACTGATATGACAAATTTTTTAAATGGGAGATATGATTTGAAGGATAAACCAAAGAAAAAGTTGAAAGAATTGATTGACTCATACTATATCAACTTGCCAGTCGAAGTATGATATTTGGAATATGAAAGGCGGTGGGACAGATGTAAAACGATGCATTGGATGCTTAATAATGTTAAAATAATACAATATAAAACAAAAGGAGATACATAAAATGAATAATATCGAACTAACAATTATCGGGGATCAAGCAAAACGACTTAGAGAACATGCAGGAGTGAGTATTGAGGAAATGGTTAGTCATATGAGTATAACAAAGGAAAAACTAAATGCTTTTGAAAAAGGATATGTGAGTTCACTTGAAGGAGCAAATCATGTCTTTCATTTGTACTTGCGAACTCTTAATAATATCTACATTGAACAAGAAAAACCCTTTCTCAAGGTTGTTGAAGATTTCTGTCACACAAACAATATTAATTATTCATCATTTGTTGACGCTTTTGTTGAGGGCAATGTATCGCTCATATTAAATCTTAACGATAAAAAAGAATCATTGAATCTGCTTAAACAGAGGGAAATGCTATTGCTGAAATTGACAGATGCATCAATCAGTTTAAGCAATAGTGCTGATGAAATGCAAAATGAATACAAAAAAATGGAGTTCTTTACTGGCAATTATGATGACACATCAGAAAAATATTGTGCTGCCTTAGATAAACTAGAGATTATCTTAGATGTATTAGTTGAAGACGAAGGATTTAACAGAATTGCTAGTAAAATTAAAGAGAAATTTGAGTTGGACGAAGAAAATGGATTTAAAGACTACAGCAAAGAAATTTATCAAGACTTGCTATACAGCATTGAGGACTAGAGGGGAGATATTATGGACAATAAACCTACATTATTATCAAATGATTTGAATGTAATCACAGCAGAGATCAATAGTTACAAGCGGGAAGCTGGACAAGCAATATATGAAATTGGTATTCGGCAATTAGGAGAGCAAGCAAGTTTAAAGCAAATCGCTAATCATGTTGCACCTCAATTAGAATTAACACCTACTGATGCTATGACAATGTTACTATACGCCAAAGTTAGAACTTGAACAAGAAAGGGGTACTATATGGGAACTATAAATATTAACAAATTAAATCCACATCCAAAGAACGATTTTTACTTTACGGATATTACAGGTGACAAGTATGAAGAAATTAAACGCAGTATCGATACATATGGCATTCGTGATCCACTCAAAGTGACAACTGCTTATACAATCATCTCGGGTCACCAACGATATCGCATTGCTAATGACTTGGGAATTAAAGATGTACCTGTGGAGATTGTTGATGTTAATGAATGGCAAGCGGAGTATATGCTGATTGCTGAAAACATAGAACGTAGAGGAGAACCAGAGAGCGATCCAATACGTAAAGCCAGAATTGGGGAGTTTCTTAGAGAATACTGGAAAGCCCATGGTGAATATCTTGAAGGTAGGCCTAAAAAGTCTATGCAAAATGCACATACTTTTAAAGATGTAGCAGATGCGATAGGTGAACGAGAATCTCAAGCCAGAAGAACACTTAAATTGCGTGATTTGATTATCCCTCTACAACTTATGGTTTCCTCTGGTGAACTTGGGAAATCAGTAGGGGAACAACTGGCATATCTTACCGAAGAAGAACAAGAATCTCTTCTTAATAGTTTAGGCAAGTCAATTGGAGATGTGGGTGTAAAAGAGGTTAAGCAATTGAGAACTGAAATTGAAGCACTTAGAGACACGAATCAACTTTTACAGGACACAATTACATCATTAAAAGAAGACAATACACCCAAGGTTGTCCATCGTGATGTAATCAAAGAAGTCGTACCAGAACATGTCACAGCAGAAATTAAGCGCCTTAAAGAGCAATATGAAGCCACTCAGAACAACGAAAAGGCATTACAGTCTACCGTAGCCAATTTACAAAAGGAAAAGGAGTCTCTTGAACAATACATAGAGTCTGATGATTTTGAATTGTTGAACACTCAGAAAAAAGAGGAGTTGCTTAAATCTAAGTCACACGTAAGCATGTTTGAATTACAGATTAAGATTCAACAGTTTATAAAGGAATCCGCGCCTTCATTATATCTACAAGGTGCTATGTCATATGCAGATAGATCAGTTAAAAGAGAACTGTTAGAAGCAGCAAAGGCACTAGAAGAATATACAAATAATCTAATTATCTATGTATCCAATATTGACCGTCAACAAGCAAATGAAATTATCGAAGTTACACAATACGAAGTTAATTAAAAGGAGAATGAATATATGAATATTAATAACAATCAAGAGTTTGACGCACTACATAAGGCATTGACAGTAGCGATGGATGCTTCGAAAGCTAGTTTAGATGAAGTTAAAAATATCCGTGATGAAATTTACAATAACGTTGTCGAAGTTAAAGCTATTGGTAACTTTATGCTGGACTTCTATAAGGAATATCGTAAAGATGACAGGGTCACATCCGGTCAAAAGAAAACTTTGAAAAAAGAAATGGCAAATAAAGCAAGTAAGATTACCAAGATGATGTTCCCTTCCATTAGAGAAGACAAAACGAAAAAGTCGGAATTTTATAAAGAGTGGAATAAAGTAAGCAAAGGTTTGTGGTCTATTTATCGACACATGGTAAATGACAATCAATGCGGATACACTGAAACGCCAAAAGTTAAGTATGAAGCAGCAATGAAATATATCGAACGCTTAAGTATGGCTGACTATATGGCTTATCGTGATTTTAGATGGAAAGATATCATTCGATTCAGTTTTGATTTAATCCCAGAAGATGAAATTACAGTTGAAAGCATTGTAGAAAGCTACAAGGATAGTGAACTTGTGAGACTAGAACGTAACCCAAGATTTCAGTAGTCATACATACTATAATTTGCCATGTCCTTAAAGGCCATCACAAACCGTCATACTGTTTTAGGTTAAGACATTAACCCTCCGTCCCTCGGTTTGAAGTTAAGATTTTAACTCACCGTCCTATTGTTTCAGGTTAAGATGTTAACCCAAAACCGAGGGATAAGTACTAACAGAGATATTTATTAAACAGAGATACATACTTAACAGAGAATTCATTGAGTAAGTAGTTTTTGAAATCTGAAAATCAAAAGCAAAGGAATTAAAAGATGAGTGAAAAGTTTGTCCGTTTCTATAACTGTTATTATCGTGATGGGCCATTTAAATTAAATCCTAAGCAATGGTATTTTATGTGTCTACTTGGTTTAAGAGAGGATAGATACTTCAATCACATTGAAACTAATATCAATCTATTGTCTCAGATCCAATCGATCTTTCAAGATAAGGTATCTAGTAAGTGTAAGAGTAACACGGCTAAAACAGTCAATGAATTAGTTGCCCTGAATGTCCTTTCAATAAGCAATGAGGTGTCCATAACAAATAACTATGATGAAATGCTAATTCTGAAGATTGAAAAAGTGGACAAAGGATTTAGTAAGGTTGATTTTGATACATGGATATCGTCAGATAATATGTATGAACTGTATTTCATGAGTATATTAAAAGGCTTCAAACATGGATTTAAGAAAAGGATTGATGATTTGGCTCAATTGCTTGATCTGGGAATTGAGAAAGCTAGGAATCTAGTCACAAGAATGGCAGATAGGAATCTGATAAGAATGGATAGGTCAATCGATAAGAACCAAGAGGGTAAATTCAGAAGTTCACCATATACATTTTACCTTTCTGATTCAACTGCTATGTCTGTTTATCAAAATGACCCTATACCATTTTCTCCAATTGGAGACGAAGGTAAAAGTGACAATCCTGAAATTGAATCCAAGGAGCATGGATGGTATAGATGGGACTCAAAGTTGGATTCATACGATTTTTATGTGTATGAGACAACTACAGATGATGAATTGAAGAAACAGGCAGCAAAGAGAATAGAAAAACTAAAGAAAACTACCGCATGGCCTTTTATACAGAAAGAGTGGGATAGTGGAAAATCAAAAGCGGATATTGAAAAGAGTAAGACTATTCAAACTGAAAGAAGTAGAATATTATCAGATTTGAAAAAGGGTCAAGTATTTGTTGAACGAAATGGAAAGATGACGGTATTAGATTCTATCGATGGTATCGACTTTGATGACATCATGTATGTAGACAATGGAATCAAACACAGCGTTTACGATTTGATTAAATGCGAATTTAGAGGTTACAGAAAATTAGGAACAGAAGAAATTTTTTATCTGCTAGAACAGTTTAAAGCATTGTTGAAGGAGAATATATTAACTCAAGAAGTGTACCAAGAGTACAAGATAATATTTGATCGCTTCCTTGAAAGTAAAAACATTGGTAAAACAGATGATGAGACTCATTATGGCGATGAGTATGAATCATATGACGGAGTAACTGAGACAAATTTATCATTGCAACTAAGACAAAATAGGAAAGTTCAGGAACGAATTAGGGACGCACAATACAAACAGAGAGTTAATTCAGACGTTGATATTTCAGAGTTCATTTAATCTAATCTAAAAGGAGGATTTATTTTTGGCGAAACACAAACTAAATCAGAGTCATGTTTTGAAAATAAATTCCACACGAATCAGTAAAGAAAAGTACAATCTAACACTTCCACGAGACCAAGCACGAGAAAACAAGGAAATTGTTTCACTTGGTAGCAGTCAGGCATTGCGATTTATACAGGAATGGGAAGGCAACCTTGACCGAGAAAGTGAAATACATAGAATCAAGATGGAAATCAAAAGATTACGGAAGTTAGACACCAACAAAGAGAACAAGCGTAACATTGCATCATTGTACAAAGAATTGAACGAAAGGTTGTATAATCAACACTATGTAATGATTGTCATGAAGTCAAAGAAGGACTTCGATAGATTGTGTTCAAAGAAAGGTTTCAAAATTAATGGTCATAGCTATAAACGTTTGCTTGCTACTACAGGAGGTGGCAAAGACTCAACTGTAGTGTTTGTAACTAATGACGTGTATCCATATTTAAAAGAACGTTTGAATATGGGTAGAGATATGACAAAGAAAATGGTTCCAGCTAAGCTCGAAGCGTATCAAGCACTCGCATGTTCAGCAAGCACACCTGTTTCTAGACCAAAAGGAGTATTAATTGTACAGGATGCAATGACCTCATTTAAGTCAAATGTTATTACCATTGACGACAGGTATTCAGATGCCCCTGTTATTGAAGAAATTAAGGATTATTCTTTTGAGGGCGACAGCGCTATGAACGCTTCAGACGGATTTGGATTAATGTTGCCAGATAGAAGTAGAAAGTGGAGTGAAGAACTAGGTGTTGATGGGTATGCTAGTATGGTTGAGCGCCATGGTTACACCAAAGGCGTTTTACATCCATTCGATTTCCTCGATTATGCTGAGAATATTGCCAAGTCATACATGGTTCAAGACGCATGGGGAGTTACTAGGGATATCAGGGACTACGATGTAATTCTAACTACATCAATGATGAAATTGTGGGATTCGTATACGAGCCTAGAGCATGTACAAGAGTGTTGGGATAAGTTTGGCTATGCCTTTGCCGTAACCAAGACAACACCTGAGAACTTGGACAATGAGGGAGATTTGAATTATCAGTTTATTCAATCTTTAAAATTGTCAGACAATGAAATTGATCAGTTAATTAGTCTAACAGTAAATGAGATTAAAGAAGTGCTTGGTGGGGACTATAGGAAGACACTGCTTTATCTTAGAGGTAAAAAGATTAGTGAGAAAGATGTGCTACATGATAATCCAGACTTCATACAAGCATTGATGATTGATAAAGAAATAATAAATGATCCATTTGTTCGTAATCATGTTTATAAAATGATACATAAAAGAATTGATGAAGCTAAAACAGGTGTACTCAGGGTCAAGGGTAATTTCAGTATGATGTCTGGCGATCCGTATACATTGTGTCAAAACATATTCGGCATGCCACTCACTGGATTGTTAAAGGGTGGAGAATACTACTCTAATTACTGGCTTGAACGTAAAGTCGAGAAGATAGCAGCGTTTAGAGCGCCAATGACAAACCATAACAATATTCGTGTATTTAGAATGAAGAAAGACAAGGACACATCATATTGGTATCGCTATATGAAGAACGTAACAATCCTAAACAGTTGGGATACAGCCACTCATGCCTTAAACGGTGCTGACTTTGATGGTGACCAAGTATTTACAACAGATGATGAAGTGATCATGAATAATGTCCATGAATTGGATGCACTTGTATGCATGCAGAAACCAGTAGGAAAAGTAGTGCCTACAGAAGCCGATTTGATTGCAGCAAATAAAGCGAGTTTTGGTGATGAAATTGGAATCACAACGAATCGGATAACTTCAATGTTTGATGTAATGGCTGGATTTACTATAGGTAGTGACGAATACTTGGAAGTGAACTACCGCATTATGAGCGGTCAGATGATCCAGCAAAATGTTATTGATAAGGCAAAGGGAATGGAAGCAAAAGGCATGCCGAAAGAATGGTATACTCCTAAATTGAGTTATACACCTATCGTTACTGACGAAAAGGGAAAAGCAATTACTGATGAAAACGGCAAATACATACCACTACCAGAAACTGATGAAGACAGAACTAAACGAGAATTCAACTTGAGCATAGTTGTCGATAAGAAACCGTACTTCTTTATCTGGAAGAAAGATTCATCAGAATTAGGGAATTACAAGAAATACATAAAAGCAGTAGAACGTAATTGTTCAATTAGATTTGGCATTAGTTTTGAAGAATTGAAAAGCAAAACTGATTTAACAGAAAAAGAAAAAGCGTTTCTTGAAGACTATTATCGAGATATTCCAGTATCAATTGCCCAATCGACGATGAATAGAATTTGTTGGAGAGTCGAAGAAGCATTTAAGGATGTGCCTAGAGACGTAAAGACAAATAATTTTGATAAGGAAATACTTAAAACTGATAAAAAATATTCTCAAGTCCGTTTCAAGGAGATTAAAGAGCTGTACAAGAACTATAGCGCTGAGGTGAAAAGTTATATTCTGAGTACCAAAGATATAGTAGAGGATAGTGAAGCGAAAGAAGAAGCGAGACGTATGTTCTTAAAGAGATTTAGAGAAAAAGCATTAAGTATTTGCAACAACGAAGAAGATCTGTGTAACATGGTTGTGGATTTGTGTTACAAGACTGATAATTCAAAACAGTTTGCATGGGATGTCGCTGGAAAGCAGATTATTTTTAACTTGTTGAGAAAGAACAGATATACATTTAACTTCCCTGTACTCGATGAAAAGGGAGAAATTGAATACAGTGGTGACAGATTCAAAATGGTTAAAATTCAAATGGAGGTTGATAATTATTAATACAGTATTGAATGAACGTTATGAAGCAGAGGAAATATTGAAATCAGGAAAAGTAGACAAATACCCTAGGAAGACTATCAATAGTCTTGCTAAATACTATGTTGCTGAAGGGTACGCTTTAAAGGAAACAGAGGATTCAATTGATGAATTTCTAAAGACACACATGCCCAAGTATAATTCAGTTCTATGGTACAAGGAAATCGCTAAGATTGTTCAAAGTAATAAAAATAGAATTAAAAAGAGAGTAGAAGCAAATAAGGAACCGCTTATAGAAGTTGAAGAGGTAGTGATCACTCAGGACGAATTAGATAGTGTTCAGCAGTTAAAGAGTATTCGACTCGAAAAAATAGCATTCTCATTTCTTGTGTACGCCAAAGTTGCAAACCAAAAGAACAATAAAAATACATATTGGGTTAATGAAGATGTGTCAGAGGTAATGAAGGATGCAGGAATTAAGGATGGTTTAGTAGAGCAAAATAGAATGATGAATAAGTTGATTCAGCTAGAGTATCTAGAGACACCATTTAAAGCAGCTTCAACAAGTTATCGTGTTACATATGGTAATGAGGATAGTAAAGCAGTGATTACAATTAAGGACTTTACCCATTTTATTTATGAATATTTGAGATATAAAGGTGAGAATGTGGGCAACTGTGAAGAATGTGGAAGATTGATTGTTAAGAATTCTAATCGACAAAAACGATGCAAAGTATGCCAAAAGAATTATAAGCGTAAAAATAATACTAGAAAATGAAAATCATACATGTTAGAAAACGCTGAAATACCTTGCCCCGTAAGGGCTGAGAGGTTTTACTAGATACGTCTGTAGTGGAGGGGAAGATAGGGTTTTCTCCTTTTCATATCGGAACCTCCACCTCGTATTATTCTTCATTTCATTTTTTTAAAAGTCCCTAATGCTAGTTACGGGATCACTGTCTGTAGGCAGGCCGATGCTCTCCGGTTAATGAGAGCCTCCTTTTCTATTATGTAGTTAGATGTAGTTAGAATGAGTGAGATGGAGTCATTTGATCACACTTGGAGCCTATTGGAAGCGAATGGATGTAGATGTAATACAAAATGAGGAAGGATACTCAAGTGGTTAAGAGGACTGTCTTGAAAACAGCTAGGCGATTATGTCGTGCGAGGGTTCGAATCCCTCTCCTTCCATTTAAATTTAGAACCAAAAGGAGAAATTGAATGATGAAGCAAATTGAGAAAGTTAAATTGGTATTTGAGAACTGTGACAGTTTAGATTTTAAAGTCGATGAGATTGACCGATTGGACTTTAGCGATATTCGGAAGCGTAAATATATGATCAATGATGATAAAATAATTGAAATAAATCAATGTGCATTGTTTGACATTGGAATCAAGTCGAAAGCCAATAAACCATATTATCCGTTTGAGCAAGATGGTCAAGTGGAACCAATTATGAAATTTGACCGGATTAAAGAGGAGCGTGATTTGGTTGCTATTTCTGTTCAATATATTGATGGAACTGAGGATTATATCTATGTTCCATGGGATGATGAGAAAAGTGACTATGTGAACTATAAACAACAAGTTACAAGCGATGAAGATTATCTATACATTTTAATTAAATAAATAATACATACATGATTTTATATGGCCTGTCGTGATGATAGCCCTTAACCTGTATTGTAGCAGGTAGACATATTAACGGAACAAGTAGAGAATACACCGTTAAAGTGGGAGTCCTTTGCTTGAACAGATAGATGACTAAGGGAGATAAATATATTGGAATTGAAATTGTTAACAAGTGAGCAATTGGAAAACGAAGTTCAAGTTTCCTTTATGAATAACTATGGATGTGCAGAAACTGTAACCAAATGGAAAGAATATAAGGAATGGGAATTGGACATTGTACGTTCCGAGACAGTCGAACTGTTGAATAAGCAAGTGTTGATTCTACTGGACATTTTGAAATCTAAGTATCCTAACCAAGATGAACTGATGCAGGACATTACAGACAGATTTAGTAACTCATATCAGATTGATAATCTTATTTCTTTTGATATGTTAGCAGGTCGAGCAGAGTATATTTATAGTTTGGATAATAAGTAATTCAATTAGATGAGCTGTGATGGCTCCACAAAGAAGTTTATACATAAGGGAGATAATGAAGAATGGGAATTGCGATTATTGACGCAAGTGGTGTTACGATGATGCTTGAGAATAAAAATGTAAATGAAGAGATTGAACAACTAAAACAAGATAATGAACAGAATTATCGCATCATGACAACTATGCTTGAATGGTTTGAAGCTAACTGTGAGCATCATAAACTGTATGACTTCCTATATGATAAATCAATGGAGCACCCAACGCAGTTTAACGGAGATGACTATAAAGCAGTAATTGAATTGTTTGATGTTGTGACTAATAGCGGATATTAAATCATTCATTTGACAGTGTTCGGGAATTAATCCTGAGCATGATCAAGTTTATGATCAGTAATGTGTAACCAGTCTGTTCATTGGACTGGTCTTTTATTATTAGTATAGAACAAAAGAAAATAAGCCTAACCAGTTGGCTAGACTATGATAAAGAAAAGAAGCCCATTTGCTGAGCTTCAGGATTGTTTCGGATTAGGCTGGTCTTTATATACAAACCATGTCTTACCACGTTTACGAGCTACAACCTTCCCGTCACTACATAGATGCTTGATACGTACAGGCGACAATCCCCATAACTCGCTTGCTTCCTCAGTGGTCATGATGCGCCCCATGATGCTATCCATATCTGATTCAATGCGTTCTTTATCTGGTTCCATATAATATCCCCCTAACGTCTACGTATGAGCTGTACTACATTATATAAGCCCAATACAATAGCAGCGCTACCAATAATAAGATTAAATGTGTTCTTTTCCATAAAGACGAATACTACAATGGCAATGATAAATGCTAGTGTAGTGATTGATACATTGGCTGTTTTACTCATATGTTTAACCTCCTGTTATTATCCTTATCTGTTATCTTATCCTAATTACATTATACACCAACCGATAACGGTTGTAAAGCTTTTTCTTTAAAGTTTATTGCATATAGTCAACGTTATTGTGTATAATGTAGGTGAAAAGGAACCCTTTCGGATTCCCTTTCTGACATAGTTGCCTATCGGTGAGTATTACTTCTTGGCGGGAGTTGCTCACCTTCTTTATGTTTCTCTTTTGCTTCTTTGAGTCGTTTCTCTTTCTTTTCTTCTTTCTTGTCTCGCCTACCCACTAGGAAGATTATCAGGTTGAGGATGAATGCGAGTGATGGGATGATGTAGGGTAGTAGTTCTTTCATTTGTTATCACCTCCTCTTCTTTATATACTTATTATATCATGACCGATAACGGTTGTCTAGTATTATCTTATCATAATTGAATCATATTGGTTACGTTTTGTATCGGTTTGTTGATACAGTTCGTATGCAGCACAGTAATATACTGGATACATCATAATAGAGGTGGTGTATGCAGACATGACTAATGAAGTACAAGAATGGTACATAGAGAATGATATACTGACTGTTAGGATGATGGTTGAGACAGAATGAAACGTATAGCTACGTTGAGAATCCACATTTTGAAAATGAAAAAATCAAAAATGAAAATCAAATTCCAAATTCCAATGAGGAAATTGAAATAGAATTAGCCAATAAGGTGTATAGACTATTGCAAGGATTGTATATGGAGCAAAGGTTAACAATGTGACCCAGAGTATAGAGAGTACACAGATAGTATATTGAGTTGGCTATAATGATGATAACGAGTGGATGATGTGGTACGTGAGTAGATGAGATGTGAGTGATATATAGTTGTGAGGGATTAAGTGGCGAGTGAATGGATAGTGTAATATTAAGTTGTTAACAATATAGTTGTGTATAACCTGTGGATAAGTCATGATAATCGGCTATGCTGTTACCCTTACGATATTTTGGACAGCGCCCATATAGATATACGAATATGAAAAATTTCAAACTCAAAATGAGTAAATTGGTAATTTTTTTACAATTGTTAGTCCATAGTCTAGTCAATCCGTCAAGATGACGGAGTGTGTCCTAAAGAGCATACAAGGTATCTTATGTATTCCTTGGGGACAGGATAGGGGGGTATATTTACACCCAAAAATGAGTCAAAATTTCCAAATATTCCGACAGCACTTATACCTACACCGCAATGTTGGATTTCCACTCTAATCATCAATTTACAGCCTATTTCACATCGTAAATGGTATCGTGGTCCCCATCGTAAAACCCGCATAAACACTAGCTTTTCACTCAATTTTCTATTGATAAAATAGCCTAATTTGGCATGTTTGGTCCCCTTGTTTACTCATATCTATCACTTTTATTCCCGTTTTCCCTTGATACATAAGCATTTTCACGATATCAGCATACCAATTACATATGATTTCACCATTAACCCTTGATATATAAGGGTTCTTTGCTATTTCACGATACAACCTAATTTGGAGGACGATATGAATACACGAGAAGAGCAATTGCAAGTAATTAAAGATAGAGTGGATCAGCTATACAAGAAAATTGAAACGGAAGATGAAATGATTATTGATTATCTAGCTGACAGTGGTGAACTGTTCTTTTCTGGGATAACGATTTTCAAGATTATCCCTAGTGGCTACGAAGTTTTAATTGATAAATATGATCTGAATGGATTCAATGAAAATGGAATCGCTATTTGGCGAACAGATACCATTGAAGAACCTGCCGATATTCATGAATCTATTGCTAACAATCTAAACCTACAGATGATGTGGGAGGATATTGATGGCACAGTCACTCTCTAGAAATCTGAAAACACAATCAGCAGCTACCCCAATTGTGTATGGTGATGTCGCTAAACAGATCAGAATGGATTCAATCAAGCCAACTAGTGATTTAGCTAAACGTAACGGTAAACGCCTAATCCAGTACTTCGACGAAAGGATGATCCATAAATGATTAAGCCTATTCGACCAACTAAAGCAAATGTAAGTCATGCAGAGTACGAATCTTTCAATGAGTATGCAGACAGTACTTCAAAGACTCAGAGTATTGGAATGGACAATATGAGACATCTCATGTCTGAGTTTAAGAAGCATACTAATCCTGAGATGAAGAAAGCAGCAATGTTATCTGGTGGATCACTAAAGACTAAGAATCAAATTGATGTCCAAGAGATATGTAGAGAAGTCAGAGGTAAACTATGAGATATAACAAATGATTAAGGGAGATTGAAAATGGAGAAACATGAGATTAGTGTATATGAGATTTCTAAGCTTACAAAAGGACAAGGCGTTCGAAAAGGATTATTGACAGTTCTATCTTATGGAAATAATGATTTCGAAGTTATAACTGAATGGGGAACTTCCTTGTGGCAAGGCGATGCAGATAGTACAGTTGCATTTGTGCATGGGTTTAACATTTCAGGTGAAATTAAAGAAAAAGAAGAGAGTAAAGTACGCAAAGTTACAATTGAAGAAGTTGAAGAATTGAATGATGGTGAGTATTTGGAAATGGGCAAATTCTTTGTATCCCGAGAATACGTTCAAACTGAGATTCAAGGTACTCCAGCAAGATTGTACATTGACAATAGATATATGATTGTTGATCCATTCGGATGTAATCCAAGTCCTTCACCAGATGTAGAGACCGTTGTAGGTATTTTGAATGGACTTAATGGTTTTGTAGATTAAGAAGAATAGAAAATTAATCCAATCAAATACATAAATAGGGAGATTGATAAAGTGATTAAATATGTAGACAAAATAAAACGTAACCATGGAATATATCTAACAATTCCTGAAACTGACTATAAAAATAACCAAATTCTATTAGAAAAACTTTTGACTTTGGGTTACTTTGAAAATGAATTTATTGATGTAACGAATGTAAGATCTATTGGAAAGACTGAAGCACTTATAAAATTCGCAAAGAAAAAAGGTATTGCAGTTTTGGTGGGTCTCCCATGTTCTCATGAGAAAAGTAAATATGACTATGAAAAAATCTACTCTATAAATGGTGGAAGCATTAGAGCTATCAAAGAAGCAGTTATTGATGAGACAGTTTCATTAGATCAAGTACCTCAACACATTAAGGTTATTACTGGATTCTATAATAGTGACATTAACGAGTAAGAAAAATACATAAATATATAGGGAGAGTATATATAATGGCTAAGAATAAAGACACGAAAAATGTGAACCGTACAGGTGTGTTGAGTATGAAAGATATGACTATCACTTACAAAGACAAAGATAATACAACCATTTTCAATCTCGAAGCACTATTACAAGAGTTTGATGGTGAGCAGTTTTCAATTACAATGAGTTCAGATTTCAATCCTAGCCATGTGTTGGAGGAAACTGAATGATCCATAATGAACTACTAAAGCAATCCTATGAGTCAATCAATGACTATCTAATTCGTCTTGGTGACAATCAAGAACTATACGGTTTGACATGGATTCAGACTGCTGACCTACTTAACAAAGAGTCAGGCGATGAGTATTCAGAGTCTAGATGGCGTAAAAAGTACTCTGCATATCTGGAATGGAAGCCTGTTGTACTTGAGAAATATGCTAACAATGAAGTCGTAGATGAAATTAGAGATGCTACATTAGAATCAAAAAAAGAACGAGTCAAACTTCAAACTGAAAAGATCGAATATAACAAAATGATTCGCGACCAAGCTAGAGCTGAATTACTTGAAGAGAAGATTGTAGATGCAGTAATTAATCGTCCTACTATACATATTCCAGATATCTATATTAAGAAAAACAATGCGAAACGCGACTTTCTTTTCCCTGTTTGTGATCTCCATGACGGCGTATCATTTAAACTCTTTGGATTGGAAGGTGAAGTTCTCAACGAGTACAGTCCTGAGATTCTAGAAAAGCGTATGTGGAGTCTACTCGAAGAGTTTGTATCGATTAACGATGAACAAAAGATTAATCATGTCACCCTTCCCAATCTAGGTGATAGTGTTGATGGCATTCTTCGTATAAGTCAGTTAATGAGTCTAAAAATGGGAGTCACTGATTCTGCAATCCATTTCGCAGAATTTATGAGTCAATGGTTAAATGAACTATCTAAATACTGTGTAGTAGACTACTACTCTATCTTTGGAAATCATGATCAACTTAGACTGCTATCAGGTAAAAGAGATGAATTTCCACATGAAAATGCTCAAAAGTGGATTACTAAATTGATTTCAGCAAATCTAAAGGGAAACAAGAATGTTTCAGTAACTAATTGCAATGAATTCATGTATCTAGACATCCTTGGTACAAAAATTTTAGGGGTACACGGCGAGAACGAAAAGAATCTCGAAAATAGTATTAAAGATTACTCTTTAACGTACAACAAGCCAATTCATCTTTTGTTAAGCGGACATTTGCATCATTCTCATGAGAAAACTATTGGTATGAATGGTGTAAGAGATATTGAGTATGTGCAATCCCCTTCTATTATTGGTATTGATGACTACTCACTCAAACTTAAAAAGACATCGAATGCTGGTGCTAAAGTAATGATTATTGAAGAAAATAAAGGTCGGACACTTACATATAACATTAGATTGTAACAGGAATGAGTCATGCCGTGAGGCACTATCCCTGTCTCCTACTATTAACCGCTATTGTCGTGAGACATGGGTGGTTTTATTTAGTATTGGGGGATATAGATATTGAACTTCAAAGAAATAATCAATTCCATACCTGAAGTGTATTCTAAATTATTTTATGATTCATACACCGAAGGAGATATGAAAGAGTGTAGTAAATGCCATCTTAGATATCCGAAACATGTTCTGTTTTTTAAGCCACATAATGCTACAAAAGATGGATTTCACTATTGCCGAGAATGTGTCAATCAATTCTTTACTAAAATAGTTAGAAATGATACGGCAAATGTATTTAGAGGATTGCATAATATTTTCGCTAATCAGTTAAGTAGTATAAATAAAAAAATGTGCTATGGATGCTTGATATTGTTTGAAAACAACCAAGAGTATTTTGCAAATGGAGCATATTGTAGAATCTGTACTGATATACCTCGTAAAGAGAGCTTATATGGGGAAAATCTACACTTGGCACAAGAAAACAAGAAGAAGTGTAAATATTGCCTAGAAATAAAAGAGCTTAGTGAATTTCCTACATACGGAGTTAAGAAAACAAAGATAATGGGATACTGCTATAACTGTGAAGACTTTGGAAAAGAAGAGAAAAGCAGCTATGACAGAACTTATACACAAAATAACAGTGATGTAAAAAAAGCATACTATCAACAATGGAAAATAAGTGGTGGAGAATTAAAGAGAAGACACAGTGAAGACAAGAGACGAGCTTTGATTAAATCACTACCATTAAATTTTACTGAGATAGACTGGGTTAATTGTTTAGAGCATTTCGATTACTCTTGTGCCTATTGTGGTGAATCTCAAGAGAAAAATTTAGAGATTTATGGTGCTGTGTTAAGTAAAGAACATGTGATTCCCATTAAAGATAATGGATCATTTGAAGCAAAAAATATTGTCCCATCTTGTGTATCATGCAATTCAAGGAAGGGTACAAGAAATCTAGATTCATTCTATAGAATTGATGAGATGTTCACCGCAGAAAGATTTATGAAAGTAAAACAATTTATATCTTAAACATATAAGATTAAGTTTCAATCTGTAAGGGAGACAAATTCCCTAGCAAAGTAAGCAAGAATACATAAATCGATCACCTGATTGCTCATATAGAATCGGGTTATTTCTTATTTATTTTTGTTAAGTAGGTTGTTCCTGTATTAAGGAATGTAAAACGGGCTCTCCCTCCCAATCCTACTTATCATTTCTTTTTATGGGAGTTAGATAAAAGGAAGGTGAAAACTATTGGGAGAAAGAGAACGTAAAGTATGTAGAACTTGCGACAATGAACACAATAAAAGTGAATTCTATGCAAGCTACAATAAATTCGATAAAGATGGGAAGCTAAGTATATGTAAGACCTGTCTTAAAAAAAGTATAGATTATAACGATGTTAACACAGTGAAAGATGTCCTGTTGAATATTAATAGACCATTTATTTTATCTATTTGGGATTCAGCTAAGGAAGAAGCAGACACAAAGAGGTCTCAAGATTATTTTGGTTACTATATAAAATCAATTGGGATGAAGGACTTTAAAGATTTAAGTTGGTTAGATAGTGATTCAAATGAATCTATTAGAAAGAATATCAACGCTCGATCTGTAATCGAACGTGAGCTACTCTCTAATGATCCTACACAAGAAGAACAGGAACGGTTAGACTTTCTAAAAACGAGCGAATCTAGTAAAAAAGATATTATAAAATTAATAGGACACGATCCTTTTATTTATGAGAGAACAGATGATAAACCCTTACTTTACAATAGGCTAGTAGACTTTCTAGATGAAGGAACCCTAGAAGATGGTTTCAAATTACCTACTGTGATTGAGATAGTTAAAGGATTTAATCAATTGGATAAATTAAACAATGCAATTGCATCAATGAATACAGATATTGATGCTCTTGTGAAACATCCCGGTCAAATAAAATCTCTAGTTGAAACGAAGGATAAATTGTATAAGTCCATTCTTGCACTAGCTAAAGATAATGGCATATCAGTCAATCATAATAACAACAAAAGTAAGGGTGCTGGCACTTTGAGTGCAATAATTAAAGACTTGCAGGAAAAGGGATTCGAAGAGGCTAGTATCAACTTGTTTGATATTGAAACTTCTGATGGAATGAAGCAGGTTGCCGACATAAGCAATAAGAGTATTATGGATCAATTATTGTTTGATGAAAATGACTATTCTGAAATGATTGTAGAGCAGAGAGAAAGCTTGTTGCGACTTCAAAATGAGAATGAATCATTACAAGAAGAGTTAAGGCGTTTTAAAAACTCGCTTAGAAGTGGTGAGTTAAATGTCTAAAGAGTCGATGTCTACAAGAAAAATTGATGGTTATCTAAAGTTAGCGAAAATTATCCAATGGGGTAGAAAAAATCCTGTACGATTCGTAGAACGATTTTTAGGTATGGAACTATTAGACTATCAAAAGTATGCATTCATGCAAAGTTGGTCTACACAGTATGTATTATGGTGTATGGGTCGATCTAGTGGGAAAACTACACTGGGTTCACCTTTTATTATGACAAAATCATTATTGATCCCTAACTTTGAAGCCTACATTTTAGCTGGTGTTGGATCGCAATCGCAAGAGATGTTCATGAAAATTGAGAAGATTGCTAAAAAAGAAATCACTTCATTCACAGGTTTGACGGACATATTCTACAATGAGACAGTGAAAAGCTCTGCCAATACAGATGGTTTCACTCACAACCCTGCATCATTCTCTTATAAGCTATATAACGCCGCTACTGTAAAATCTCTTAATGGTTCCTTCGATAACAACAGGAGTAAGCGTAGTAATTTAAACTTTTACGATGAATCTGGTTTTGCACCTGATGAATTATTTACTACTTCTGAGCCATTTACCACACAAAATAGTGATTTTAGACTAGGTGGAGATGTAGACGTTACTCTCTTACCCAAGCAATTCCCCAATCAACTGATTTATGCCTCCTCTGCTTCCTCTACTGATACATATTTCTATAGAAAGTATAAAGACTTCGCAAAGAAGATGTTCCTTGGTGATAAACGGTATTTTGTTGCCGATATTAGCAGCGATGTCGTTATCAATGCAACATACAACGGAAAACTTTATGGTGTACCACTTTTATCAAAAGAGACAGTTGAGACCGCTATGCGTGAAAATAGCGAGAAGGCAATGCGAGAGTACAAGAATGTGTTCACAACAGAAGGTTCCGATCTACAGATTATTAAGAGAGCTTCCATTATTAGAAATTCTAAAGCCAGTATCCCTGTTCTAGCGAATGAAGGGAAACAGAAGTTTGTTTTAGCTATTGACCCTGCAAGACAACACGATAATTCGATCTGTACCCCTGCTGAGTTCTATTTTGATGAAAATGTTGGTTGGAAGATGAGTATTAGCAATTCAGTTAGCTTTGTTGATGTTGCCAAAAAGAAAAAAACACCAATTAAAACCCCAGATCAGATAAAGCATTTTAAACAATTATTGCTTGATTATAATGGAACAGAAGCAGCAGACTATGAAAATGTCATGCAGGTACTAATTGATTCCGGTGCAGGGGGATCAGGTGTATCCTCTTGGGCTGATGGATTGTTAGATGATTGGGTTGATAGTTCTGGAAGAAAACATAAAGGATTAATTGATGCCAAACACGATGAATACGCTATACATGCAAGCAAATATCCCAATGCAAGTAATATTTTGACTCTAGTTTCACCACAAAAATTCAAGCGAGATATGTTTGAGGCTCTAATTGAAATGATGAGTTTAGATTTAATCACCTTTACTGAGAGTTATGATGGTAAAGGTTCTTTGTATTTTGTTGAGGAAGATGGTCAACATAAGGAACACAAACTATCTTTGGATGAAGAAGTGGCTCTAAAGAACGTAGATATTGCTAAAGAAGAACTTGTAAGTATCTATGCATTCAAGAGTACAAACAACAACGTGAGATATGACCTGCCTCCAGAGAAACAGAATAAAATCGGGGATGATAGAGCCTATACGATTGCAATGTTAGCATGGTATTTGCGGAATCTTAGACGTGAAAGTATTACAAAGAAAAATACTAAAAAAATAGATTGGGCTAATGCACCATCATTCGTCTCGAAAATTGAATTTTAAGAAAGGAGGGGCAGTGTGACGGACAAAAAGGAAGAGTTTGAAGTTTTAATCCCTAAGAAGGTTGATGAAGACACTGTATCTATAATTGGCACATCTGAAGAACTTGGAAAGCACTGGCTTGAGCAAGCTATGTATCAATTTAATAGTTCAAACAATCAGTACTCTACATATCTTAACGAAGAAACGTATGGCGATACGAAGACTAGTTCAAAAGAACTCGAAATGTTAGCCGATAACCCTCAGGGCAATCTTGAAAAAATTCGTAAAGTGAACTCAATTATTAAATTCTACATAAACAAAGATGACTTAATTGGAAAAGTGTATGAGACTATTGAAAGTAACATAAACACAGAATTTAGACTTTCATTTCCAACTATCAAGAATGGAAATACTGCTTTAATGGATGATGTGAAACGTCTTATTGAGAATTTTAATAAGCAAATCAATCTCAAACAGTTATTGCGTAAAGCCATTCCAATTGCCTATGCAGAGGGAAATTATCCTATGTATCTTCGCTCTAAGGGAGACAGTTACATAGTTGATCACTATTCATTAGGTGTACTAGAGGTTAGTGACTATGAAATCGGTGGAGAGCCAGTCTTACTAATCAATATGAACGAACTGAAGTCAAGATTACAAAAAACAAACATAAAGACTAGAAAAGGCAAAAAGTTGTTCTTCGATAAACTAGATGAGGAAATTAAAGAGAACTATCCAGACGAAATCTATAGAGGTTATACAGAGAAGGATACATACGTAAAACTGAATGTAGAAAATACAGGAATCATTCGTGTAAACAATATGAACAGGAAATACGGTTTATCTCCTATATTTAGAACTCTAAGTTCTTCCCTCATTCTTGAAACTTTTGACAGAAGTGATCGCATTAATGCTAGAGCAAAAGCAAAGAAGATTATCTTCTTAAAATTACATAAGGAGATACTTGGAACTGATTATAACAGACAATCATTCGAAGAGATGGCTTATACACATGATAACTTCTTGAAAGCTTGGAAGAATGAAACTGTTATATTTGCTGCTCCAGCTTTTGTTGAGGACATTAAGTACATTGAACCAAAAACGGAATCTACAAACATCAATAATGTACTCTACCATCGAAACAAACAAATGACATCATTAGGTATCGGTTTCTTAAGTGTGGGTGATGGTCAGACATACACATCTGCAAACATTTCAGTTAATGAATTAATGAAAACAATCAATAAAATTTGTGAGCAATTGCAAGACATAATTGAGAAATGGTACAGAGTTGTATTGAAAGACAATAACATTCCATTGGATTACTGTCCAACTCTCAAACTGTTGCCTTCCGAGGAACTTGATAAAGAGCTTAAACTAAAATTAGCTGAGTTGCTTTATAGTAAATTCAACTCCTCGTTAGAGACAGCTTATGGGCTTTTAGGTATCAATGTTGAAGATGAAAAGCAAAAGAGAATTAAAGAAAACGAACTGAACTACGAAAAAATCTTTACTCCTCGCTCTACCTCCTACACTAATTCTGGAAATTCTAATAGCGGCAGACCCGTAGACAATAATAATCCAGATAAACAAGTTCAGGATCAAGATAGAAGGAATGGTCAATGAAATTAACGATCTCTTGTCCATGCTGTAATACTGAACTTGAGGTAGAAGTTACCCACAAGAAAGAAAAAGTGAATTTAAGCGAATTAAATGAACACTTGGATATTCTAAATATTGAACTAGCTGAAGGAGGTGAATAAATAGAAAGTGGAAACAACTAATTTTACCAGCCAGTTCAACATTATTTTGAGTGAGTCTGATGAGAACTCAACTAAAGCAGATGTGAAATTTGTAATTTGTGACTTCGATCCTAATAAGAATGACGTTTCTTTGAATAGAGAGACTATCGATAGTTGGGTTTCTACACTAGTTGGTCAACCTGTTGTAGGTAAAGTAGAAGTATCTAGTACAGGTGCTGCCGATTTTACGAGTCACAATGCAAAAGTAGTTGAAAAAGCAGATGCTAAAGGTAAAAAATATAAAACTATTGAGTTTGATACTTCAGCATTCGGTATGTTCAACAATGTATCTATTGAAACAATTGATAACAAAGAATATATCGTAGCAAATGCTCATATTTGGAAGAGATACGATCAAGCATACAAGGTACTCAAAACTAGAGCCGATTCAATTAAAACATCTTGGGAAATTAAAGTATCTGAAAGTCACACAGAAACAATTGATGGACGTACAGTGAAGGTTATTGATAAAGGCGAGTTCTTTGGACATGCCCTACTAGGATCGTCAGTATCTCCAGCGTATGATTCTAGCGGTGTTGTTCAAGTTGCATCTGTTGATGTAGTTGATTTTGAATTAGCCGAAGCGTTATGTTCAGATATTGAAAAACAAGAACAAGGAAAGGAGGAAGATACATTGCCTAAAAATAACACAGAAGTGTCCGCACTCTCTGCTAGAGATTTGCATCAAAAAGTTAAAGAGTCTTTGAATCCAAAGGGTTACTCAAGCAATCCATACTACTCAGTGTGGGAAGTATATCCTGAAGAACACAAAGTTCTAGCTTATGATATTGATCGCAGTTCGAATGATGATTATATGGTATTCACGTACTCGATTGCTGATGATACCGTAACAATTGGAGAAGGAACAGAAGCTAAGTTGAGTCAACTATTGGCAGATAAGGAGCCTGTAGTATCACTGAGTAAGCAAGTCAATGAGCTATCCGAAAAGCTCGACCAAAAGAATACAGAGCTGATTGAAGCCAGTGAACAAATTGTTATCCTAGAATCGTCGATTGCTGAACTGGAACCTTTTAAAGCAGAATTTGAAGCTGCTGAACAAGTGCGAATCGAAAATGAGTTATCCGAAAAGAGAAGTCAGCTTAAAGAAATGGCTACTAAGAGTGGATACATAACCATTGAAGAACTAGAAACTAGTGAAATTAAACAGCTAATTGATGAAGCCGATGAAAAAGGCATTAAATTACTAATTGCTGAAAGAGTCGTAGCACAAAGTGACAACAAAAATAAAGGTTCAGGGCAACAAGAAAGAAAAGTCATTGATACTGATGATGAAAAGTTTGACTACAGAACAGTCCTATCAACCCTAATTCGAAAATAACTATATGGAGGAATAAAAAATGCTTAGAAGTTTGCAAACACACCCACATAAGGTTGCTGACGCAACATTTCAATCCGCTACACCAACTGTACGAGGACAGCTCGTTCAAAAAGATTTCTCAACTAAAACCGCAGTAACCCCAACATCCCAAGAGGGATTGTATTGGGTGAATAAAGATAACTATCCTACAGGCTTGATGAGCGTAGAAGGTGAACTCTCAGATTATGATGAGCGACTGGAAAATATTAAGGATGGAGAATTTGTCGTCTTGGAAGTTCCTTTGTCTGGAGAAGTCTATGGAACAACTGAATTTGTTGCAACGGGATTGGTCAATGGGGACTACCTTGAGGTTGAAACTGCTGGTGCAAATGCTCGAAAACTTAAAAAGGCTTCTGCCGCCACAAAGTTTCGATTTAATGGAACCACAAATGATAATGGTCACACACTCGCAGTAGTTGAAGTAGTCTAATAAACGATAATCCAAGGAGGATACTAAAAATATGCTTAACACTGAAATTGCAAGTCTAGTAAATGAAAAAAGTAAAATGTTTGAATGGGCATCTAAAGTTGAATATAAGAAAGACATGAGCTCTGAAGATAAAGAGATTTCACAGGTAATGGATGCATGGGCTAAAGATATTGGCGAGAAAGGTTCAGATCATAATAATGAACTAGCAAACTATATTGTCAACGTTATCAGCCCTGAAGTGTATGATGTTCCAGATGAGCTTCTTGATTTCATGTTTGATCGTGGGACCATCGATGAGTTTGACGATTATAAACTTGTCGAAGATCCTAAGAATACCCTGATTGCTCATGACGCTGCAAAAGGCGGCAATGTTAACAAATCATATATTGATAATAACGCTGTAACTCCAGTATGGAAACATAAGCAAGTTGAAACTTCGATTACATATGCAGACCTTAGACGCAACGGATTCAAATCAATTGCCAATCTGACTGTTTTCGGTAAAGAAGCACTTCAAAACAAAATGTTCTATGATATTTTCTCTCAGGTAGATGCAGCTATTACAGGTGGCGAGCAATTGATTACTGCTGGAGGTTCCAATCCTTCCATTGCGGCTATGGATCAACTTGCATTGTATTTGGTTGATCGTGGAGAAAATCCATTCACAGTTTCACTCTCCAAATATGCACAACAAATTGCACGTATGAGTGGACATGCTCCATTTATGAGCGAAGAAATGAAAAATAGCTTCAATCGGTATGGATTGGTTGACTTCTATAACGGTGTACGTGTAGGTCAAATTTCCGGTGCGAAACGTACTGGTGATAACATGCAGTTGTTGCCTGATAAACGCATTTTCGGTTTGGCAGGTAAGATTGGTAAATTGGATATGCGTGGACAACTTCGCGTGTATGAAACCTTTGACAACCAACGTGAGAAAGTTGATCTGAAGATTACTGGATTTGAATTCGGAACTGCAATCAATAAGATTGACAAAATTGCCAAGATTGTCTTGACTTAAACATCATTAAATTAGGGGGCGTTAATTCGCCCCTATTTATAGAAAGGGAGAGATTATGAGTATTAACGACAGTACATTAATTGACGTTCACAACTATACAGACGGTTGTGTAGCTGTAGCAAGCAACATTAAACAAGATGGTTATCTTTTTGAGCCATCAAGCAATGATATCCCATATGTATTGCAGCTTTCTTTCAGTGAAGTTCGCGGTATTAACACCCAATCTCATGTTTTCCGTGAGGGTTATCTGAGATTTGATCCAGCCAAGGAGAAGGATATCTATGAAGCCTTGGGTGTCCGTAATTGGGAAACTATTCTGACCAACAAAGACATTGAAAAAATCATTCTAGAACCTACAAAAGAAGGGCTCGAATTACTGATGAAGATTGACTCCACATCCCTTTTTGAACGTGTGCGTGGAATGGTCACTCAATTAGACAATTCCAATGCCTATGATATTTCTACTAGAGTGAAAAACGCTATTGATAGTCGTTATAAGGAACTCTATGAAGGAAAACGGATTACAGCTATTCAAATTCGAAAAACTTCTTCTGAAATGGAAGCTGAAGAAAGCTCGAAGAAACAGAAGGAATTGGAAGAAATTCTAGCTGAAGAACGAAAGAAAATTGAAGCTGAAATTAGAGCAGAGTTTGAAGCAAAACAAAATGAGAACAAAGAAACCAAAAAACAAACGGGTAAACGTGTTAGTGCAAATGGTGCTCAAGAAGCTCCTTCGGAATAGGCAGGTGTCTTATGGGTACTCCAGTTGAATCGGTATTAGATTCTTTTTATAAACTTATTGAGAGAGACTTAGATTTCTTTACATATCAAAATGTACCTGATGACGAAGCTGAAAGTATTGTAAAAAATCGAGCTTACAACTATTTAAACGAAGCGATTTCTAAATTGTTGCTACAGGGATTTCCTGAAATTTCATTTGGATATAATAAAGATACTGAAGTGTTCGATGAAGAGTTAACAAGAGTAGAGATAAATATCATAGCTCAATTAATGCTTGAATGTCACTTTCATCGTGATTACTCAACTCTTAAAGCGAATCAAATTCACTTTAGTCCAAAAGACTTACAAGCATTTAGTCCAGCAAATGAAAGAAAAACCTTTGTTGATATGTATAAGGGCATAGTTTCTGATAACAGACTTAGATTAAGTGAATATTTCTCTAGGAATCGACTAACTGGTGCTTTAAAAGGAATTGATTACAGTAAGTATCAGTTTGATTGAGGTGAAATATGGATTTAGGGTATTTTCGAAAGATAAATAATGCTCATGCTATAAGACATCGCAAAGATATTGATGTCTACAACAACAAAAGAAAGATAGCATCAAGTTTTATGTTAAATCCATTAGCATATACAGTTGAGGTAAATGAGATCAGTAAAAAGCTTTGGATTTTACCACACATTAAAAAGGATATATGCAAGCTTACTGCCCATCCATACGAGAAGTCCATTGAGTCAGGTGAACTTGTTTACTGGAACGATGACTATTGGTTAATTACTGAAGCTAAACCTCATACAGAAATTATTTCTCAAGGTACTATGGAAAGATGCAATCAAACTTTAAAGTGGATCGATGACAATGGTGACATTCAAGCGCATCCAACTGTTTTTTACTATAACGCTAGATCGAATTTTGGTATTGAAGAAGGAAAGGTTATGAATTTACCTGCGGGTAGACGACAAACCGTTGTGCAACTTAATGAACATACTCGTAAATTAAAACGTGATGATCGCTTTATCTTCGGTAGCGAAGTCTTTAAAGTGATTGATGATGATTACGTTTCAGACGAAGGTTTAGTTAACCTCAGCTTACAGTCAGATCAAATTGATCCAGTCAAAGACAATCTTGAATTGGGTATTGCTGATTACAATCGATATACACCCTACGGTATGAGATTACTCAATGATCAAATTAATAGTATTGGCATCAATCAGACTATCCAATTAAATGTTGAAGTCAAAAAAGGCGATAAGATTATATCAAATCCTTCCATTGAATTCATTGTAATTAACAAGGAAATCGGAGATGTTGATTCCACAGGACTGTTTACACCTAAACAAGTTGGTGAGACTGAAATCACTATTAATTACAAAGGGATTTCGACTAATCTGATGATTGTGGTAGTAGATAGTATTAGCAATGACTACTCAGTAACGATTACAGGCAATGATTCAATTAAGTCTGGTCGAGAGGGTGTTTATACGTGTGAATTCTATTTGAATGGCTCTCCATGGCAAGACGAGGGCTTATTTGTGCTGTCTTCAGATGATGGAGTAACGCCTAGTAAGTTTGCTTCTATTGTGTCACAAGGTAACAACAAATGCACGATTAAAGCGGCAAGCAATATTGATTTTACCAAAATCAGAGTTCCTCTGTATGTACAATTGAATGTACAGAATCTCAATGGATTATCCGTTGGGAATAAGAGAATTAAGATTGTGCCACTAATGTAAAGGAGGTGAGGTATGTCCAGATTTGAGAGTTTGGCTAGAGATAAAATTACTGTTATAGACAAACTTCTGTCATCACAGGAAATACTCAAGGCTTTAGTTTACAATGATTCTGATTTCTTGAATAAAAAAGATATTGATCCCCAGATGGTAATGTATAATCACATTTTCCCCTATAAATTTGTACCCAAAACTTCTGATGAGAAAAAGACATACATAACAATGACTTTCGGAAACTACAGAAAAGTTGGTAATTCTTATAAGTCTGGATTTATCACATTTAATGTCTTCACACATCAAGACTTGTTTCGTACAGATTATGGTACTTTAAGAACAGACTACATAACTATTAAATTGGATGAACTTTTTAATGACTTTGATGGGCTTGGGGTTGGAAAAGCGAACTTTCACACAATGGATTATTTAAGTGTAAACACCGACTACCATGGTTCCTATGTGGTATACAAGACTTACGATTTTAACTGAGGTGATTAAATGATTATTGATCGCCTTCAAGCATTCTTAGCGCAACCTACCAAGTTTAATGGATCAGTCAATATTTATTCTCCTACTATGGATGAGATATCAAATGTCGGATATGAAGAATACATGTTGAAGGTACAATTTTCTTTGTTTAACAAGGAAAAGATATTAATCGATTTATTCAATTTATCTGATGAAGATTATGATCTGATCAAAGAAACTTCTGACTATGATATTCTGACTGACCACCCCAATCTTAAAGATTATATGACTGATTCACTATCTTTCTTTGCTAGATCTCCAGTAATCTTTGATGAACTATCCAATTCTTTTAAGGTCGATGGCGTAGAGTTTGTCAACAAAGATAACTATCAAGACTATTCTCTCGTTATAAAACAGTTGAATGCAATGGATATGGGATCAGAACAAGAAACAAAAAAAACAGCCAAAGCAAAGGCATTTCAAGATCGAATCAACTTCTTCAAAAAGAAAACTCAAAAAAAAGAAGATGTGCTTGAAATTAAGGACATTCTTTCTATCCTTTGTAATGCTGGTAACAATGGAATAAATATCTTCAATGTTGGATCACTCACAATCTATCAAGTCTATGAACAATTCGAACGATTGAATATTAAAGAAAGTTTTAACAGGCTCCACCCAGTTTGGGCAAACGGACATTTGGGTGAAAACACAAAATTACCCGAATGGATAAAAAGAACAAAACTTTAATCTCCACTCTACCAAGGGTCGGAGATTATTTATATTAGGAGGAAATTATAAATGTTAGTAGATGGTCGTTATGGTAATAGAGATATTCTGGATCTTCAAATTGTCGATTTCGTAAGCAGTACCCCATTGATGAAAATGGATTATGCAAATACTTCGTCTCTTGAAATGGCTTCTAGCCGAGTCTATGCAATGGGTGCGGGTACTCGTCGTATTGCGTGGGATGGTGAAAAAACAGCCACCCTTACAGTTGAAACACAAATCTTCTCACTGGAGCATTTGGCAATTTTGGCTGGCGAAGAAATTAAACGTGGTAAACAAAATGTTTACAAGACAGAGATTCTACCTGTTTTAGCAGACAATACAGTAGTTCTTAAAAAGGTTCCAGTTGGAAATGTAGTCGTTTTCCCATTCGTTAATGGTCTTTCAGTGAAGGAGAATCAAGTTCACACTGTTACGGACAAGACGATTACTATGGATGCTGGAGCAACTGTACAACCGGGTGATGAAGTTGAAGTTTACTATCAAACGGAAGTTGCACAAGCAAGTAAACTGTCGTTCACTGCTAAGGGATTCCCTAAATATGTGAAACTGATTGGTGACACAATTTGGATCGATGAAACTAGTACATCTGCTGTGGGCTCACAAATGGTTTGCTATAAAGCAAAAATTCAGCCAAACTTCACTATTTCAAACTCTGCCGAAGGAGATCCAAGTACCCTCACTCTTGTATTTGACCTCTTCCCTGCAAAAGTTGATGGTATTGATACACTGATTGACATGATCGTTTACGACGACCAAGACTAAAAATACATATGGGGTGAGGCTTAATGCTTTGCCCCTATTTTTTTCTAGGAGAAAAATATGAAAACAATTACAATAGCCGCGCCAGTAAGAAACAGAGAGTGGATACTTCCTAATTATCTGTTGAAGATTTTTGAAATTAACTATCCTAAGTCATTAATCGATTTACACTTTGTTGTCAATGATAGCTCCGATAAAACATTTAAGTTGTTAACAGAATTCAAAAAAGATAACAAAGGTTTGTACAATAATATAAGAATCGATGTAATCAACAACGATACTCCAGCAGACAAGCGAGAGTTTAGCGTAAGGAACCAGCATATTTACAAGCATTTGAGCAATTTAAAGAATTACATTATGACTAAAACTAGAACTGATAAACTAATCTTTATCGATACAGATATCATTGTTGAATCCGATGTAATTACTAAACTGCTTAAACACGGCAAAAAGATTGTATCGGGACTAATTTACAATGGATATCTAACCAACAAAGATAAGCCTTATTTATATCCAAATATCATGAAGTTAGATGATAAAGGACAATATCGACATATAACAAACTATCATGTTAAAACTGCTCCTTCCCTACTCTGTTCTAAATTGCAACGAGTAGATTTGACTGGTGCAGTCATTTTATTGGATAGATCAGTTTATAAGTCCGTAAAATACGGATTTCATCCACAAGGCGAAGATGCATATTTCTGCAAGATGGCTCAAGATAAAGGATTTGAGCTTTTTTGTGATTTGTTTGCCTATAGTCAACACATTATGTCACCAGAACAACTAAAACAATTAGGGAGTTAGAAAAATTGACCAAACGAAAAGTAATGCTTTATCCACCAACATTAAATTGGGGATTTTTAAAGCAAACTCCACAACAAATTTCAGAACAATTCGCGAATAACGGTTATGATGTTATTTTTTGCAACAATGAACAATCAAATAGACCTGTTGAAGAAGTATATCCTCATGTTTATGTTTATCATAATTTTCAAGAAGTGTTGAATAAGATTAAACACAAACAACTCAAGGTGGATGTTTTTTACTACACTTGGGCTAAATCTGCTCAATATGTAGAAAACATTAAAGCTAAGATCAATATATATAATCGTGTTGATGAGTTTCCAGATTGGGCTCCATACGAACAAGAAGCAATGAATAAGGCAGATATTATATTTACTACAAGCCAAAAACTATATGCTAAGACTCAGGAATCCAAACCTACATATTTGATTAGAAACGCCTGTCCAGATTCATACATTGAGAAAAATTCAAATGTTCCTGAAGAGTATAGAGAAGTTAGTGAGCCCATCGTGATGTTTTCTGGAGCTGTTGGCTCATGGATTTCAACGAACTTAATAAAAAAAGTAGCGGATAGATACAAGACTTTTTTAGTAGGACAAGAATTCGGGAAACACTGCCCCGACAATGTAATCAATTTGGGTGTTAAGAGTCACGATGATTTACATGCATACTATCAACATGCCGATGTTTCATTGATTCCATTCAATCTAAAAGATGGTATTACTCAGTCATCTTGCCCTCTCAAGCTATTTGAAGCTATGGCATCTGGTACATTATCCGTAGCTACAAAATGGGAAGAAACTGAAATTTATCCCGATGCAGTATTAACAGCAGAAGACGATGAAGAATTTTTATCTCAAGTAGACAAAGCAATTCAGTTTTCAATTAACAATAAGGCACAGGTAGCAGAGATAACAAAAAATTTAGCCAAAAAGAACACATGGAGTGTGCGTTACAGGCAGATCGATGAGGCAATTGAGGAATATGCACTGAAAAGTGGTGTTGTGCTTGGGTCTTAAAGTTCTATTTACGAATAACAGTTCCCTTATCAAATATGGTGTTGCTTCGGGATTCAGTAATCTTGGACATGAAGTGCACATTATGGATGGCAAATATCAATTGTGGGACAAAGACAAGGAAACCCAAGTTGAATTATTCAAAGATTACATAGAGAACAATCATGTAGATATTGTATTTTCTGAGTGTTTCGCTAACTTTGCTGAAGGCATATTTGAGCACACAAAAGTAAAAGGAATATTCCACACATTCTTTTCAATTGAGGATACCCCATTTGATCATTGGATAGGTGACTACTGGTCTGACTATGCTGACTACATCTTTACGACTACAGCGGAATGCTTACCAAATTACTGGAACAAGGGCAAGCAAGCTGAGTTGATGTTATTTGGCTGCAATCCGAACTTTCACAAACGAGTCGATTCAGGTATCCAAAGAGATATTGTGCTTATTGCTAATAACTATGAGCGTAGATTTGAACAGACTAAACGTTTCATCATGCCAGTTGTTGAGAATGGATATGACGTGAGTATTTACGGCAATGAATGGTGGATGGATTCTAATCGTGAGATTAATTTGCTGAGTCATCCTTCAATTTATAAAGGATATGGTGCATATGAAGATCTCCCCTATCTTTACTCATCAAGTAAAGTAATTATCGGTCAAAATTTAGATGATAAATCTATTACACAAACCTCGATGAGACCTTATGAGAGTCTGTCTATAGGTGGAGGATTGTTAGTTAGCCCTTGGACACCAGCTCAAGAATACCTATTTCATGATCATGTATATTTACCAAAGAATACCGACGAGATGTTACTCATGGTTGATGAAGTTTTGAATATGACAGACAGACATAGGACTTGGAAAGCAAAAAGAGCACAACAATTTGTATACAAGTATCATAATTATGATTTGAGAGCTCGGCAAGTTATCAATGCGTACCACGGACACAAACCATAAGGAGATGAATTAATGACTAAATCAAATAAGCTAACACTAGCTAAACTTAATACTGTTGATAGTAAGAACAATCAGCGTAAAACAATCTATGTGACATCAGAAAATTATGAGGTAAATGTACACACCTACTTCCGTGAGTCATTGATGGAAGATGCAGTAACAGAGTACATTGCCCTAGTTGAGGAATTGCGAAATAAAACTGAGCTTGACGATGTATTGATTCGTGGAACACTGAGTCTGTTCAATGTGTTGGTGATGCAGAAATTCACTGACCTCCCATTTCCCAAAAAAATGAATTTGGGTAGTCTGATCGAGATTTCACGAAAGTTTCTTGACAACGGAATTACCAATGAAGTAATCAATTCATTCCCAAAAGAAGAACTCGATAAACTTGAACAGAGATTTAAAGCGGCTCAACAACAAGCAGCAAAAGTAATTGCTGAAATGGCTGTAGCTTCAGTAGCACAAGCCGAGGAAATCTCTGATGCAAGTTAAGACACAGCAAGACTTGTTAAAGTTTCTTAAACAGTTACAGCAACCAGTGTCAAAAGCTTTAAATAACAATGTAGCCAAAACTGTTAAAACAATTATGAAGGATAAAGTACAAGAGGAAGTGTATGATCCATATACTCCTAGCGTATATCAACGTACAGGAAGATTAGGTAGTGAGGATAGTATGGAATCTAAATTGATCAACGATGACACTACGTTGGTAGTTGAAAATGTACGTTCAGATGGAGATAGAAATGTAGCTGAAATAGTGGAGACAGGTAAAGGATATACATACGATTTTCAGTATTCAGGTATTCCACGTCCATTCACAGAAGCAACAAGGGAAGAGTTGGAAAATACTGGAGAACATGTAGCGGCTTTGTATGCTGGACTCAAACAACAGAACATTAAAGTAGAGAAGAAACACTGAGAAGCGATCATTTGAATCGCTTCTTTTTTATTTCTCTTTTTAACACTAGAAGCAAAAAGGAAGTGATTTAACTGGATAATAGATTGAAAATTATGGTGGATGCTGGCATAAATGTCGGTTCAAGCCTGAAAAATATCAATGAAGAAATTAAGGCCATAGCCAAGCATCCATCTCTTCAAAAGCTTAACTTATCAGTTAGTGTTGATAAGTCGTTTGTTAAGGCTATGAATGAGTTTGCATCTGCAACTAAAGTGTTGAGTACTGCACTTGAACAACAACAAAAAGTAATTAATGAGTCAATCGTAACAACTAAAAAGTTAGATGGTTCTATTGAAAAAGTTACACAGAAACAACTTACCAATGGCTCAATTATTACTCAGAACACTAAAAAGATTAATGAAGAATCTAAGGCTTACAGTGAACAGAAAAAGACGCTTCAGGATTTATCCAAGGAGCTAAATGGTTACACATTAGCAAGTTCAAAAGCAACAAAAAATAAGCTTGGTGAAGTAACAGGTAGTAAGAATACATACGCAAACGATAAAAATCAAAAGGTAACTGTCAATTTAGATAATGCTGGAAACGTAAAAAACTATTCTGAACTAACTAACTATCTGAAACAAAAAGAAGAGACTATAAAGAAATCCGAAACATTAGACAAAGCTCATTATCACGCATTACAAGAGGATCAAGCGAGAAAAAACGCACTGATCAACAAGAATTTAAAAGAAGAAGAACAGCGTAACCAACAGTTTCTTGCTCAGTTAAGAACGAGATTTGCTGAAGAGCAGAAAATTGCTCGTGATCGTGATGCATTAGATAAGGCACATGCGGCGGCAATGACTGAGAATCTGAATAGAAAAAAAGCTGTTGCAGATATGGAAGCCAAAATTTCTGCGGCTCAGTCAAAGTTTAAGAATAATTCATCTGCTGTTGCTGAGTTGAATGCACTAAATGCTCAACTTAAAGATGTAGGCAAAGTTAGTAATTATAAGAATGCTTTAACTGAACTGCAAACCAAACTCACACAGATTACTTCTCAAGCTAGACTGGCTGGAGGCGAAGCCAAAACATTAGGACAGCGATTTGGTGATGCAGCTTCTAAAGTTGCCCTATGGACTGGTGCAACAACTTCAGTTTATACCGTTATCAGAGCATTAAGAGAAATGACTAGCGTCATTATTCAAGTGGATAGCCAGATGACTCAGTTAAAACGTGTGATGGATGAGTCAACAGATTTTGAAGGTATGTTGTCTCGGAGTATTCAGTTAGCAAACGAGTTGGGACGAAGCATTACAGAGGTAAATGAGAATGCTATCGGCTTTGCACGTATGGGATTCGATGAAGATCAGACCATGAATTTGGCAAAGACAACCACTTTGTTGCAGAACATATCGGAGTTAACCCCGGGTGAAGCTGTAGATACATTAACGGCAGCAATGACCATATACAATGTTGAAGCAAGCAAGAGTATTGAAATTGCGAATAAGTTGAACGAGATCGATAACAATTACGCAATTACAACTCAAAATCTAGCCTTATCGTTGACGAAGGCTGGAGCCGCTGGAAATACCTTCGGCGTATCAATGGAGAAGTTACTTGGTGACACTACAGCAATTACGACCGCCACTCGGGAATCGGGAGCAGTTGTAGGAAATAGCCTTAAAGCCATCTACTCTAGGCTTACCACAATGAAAAAATCAGAAGGTGTGTTAGCCAAGGTTGGTATCTCTATGCGTGATATGAGTGGTGAAGTTAAAGATGTTCCTATAATTCTGGATGAACTCGCAGGTAAATGGAATGGATTATCCAAAGAACAACAGCAGTATACTGCTGTTCAATTAGCCGGAACGTGGCAGCTCACAAGATTTCTCGCATTAATGCAAAATTACAATATTTCCCTTTCCGCCACTGAAACAGCTCTCCATTCTCAAGGTTCGGCGGCGCGAGAAAATGAAAAATATATGCAGTCACTCGAAGCTCGCATTGCAAAGATGAAAACAGCTTGGGAAACTATGTCCATTGCCTTTGGTAATGCCATTATCTCCGACTCAATTGTTGTACTTACTTCATTATTCGCATCCATGATGAACGGTGTTGCTTCACTTGTTGAAACTGTTGGTGCTCTGCCAGTTGTCTTAGGCGTGGTAGGTAGTGGGTTAGTTCTATTAAGAGCATCATTTAAACTACTGCTTATCGATATAGTTAATACAGTTAGAGCATTGTTCAATATTGCTCCTTCTGCTGCAACAGCATCTGCTGGATTGCGAGGTTTAACTGTTTCAAGCCAAGCAACTGCGGGTGGGCTTCGATCTGCTGGTACTGCGGCTACATTTGCAAAAACCGCATTGCTTGGATTAAGGTCAGCTACACTGGTTGGATTAGGATTTTCTGCACTAGGTCTCGGATTAGAGTGGATTATAGGTCTTTTCTCTGACACAACCAAAGCAACCGAAGATTTCACAGACAAAACTGAAGAGTTAAATCAGAACCAATACGATCTTTCAAATCTCAAATCTCTATCAAAAGAGTATGATGAGTTGTCTAAAAAGACTGAACTAAGTTTTGAAGAAAAGTCTAAACTTGCTCAGATTGAGAGTGAATTGTCTAGTAAATACAATGTGACTACCACAAATGTTGACGGACAGACCAAATCGCTTCAAGAAAATAATAAAGCCATCCAGTCTCAAATCGCATTAAAAGAAGAAGATTTAAAAGCTTCAAGATTAGCTGCTGAACTTGATTATACCTCGAATTCTGTAAACATTGAAAAAGATATCGAGAGTAAAAGAGATGCTTTGATAAATCAAGAGAAGAAGTATAATGAACTACTTGCTGAATACGAACAGAAGAAATCAGAAGCACAACAGTTTGATCCCGTCACAGATAAAGCTCACTATGATTGGTATCAAGATGCCATTAAAGACTTAGCTGGTCGATTAAAAGAAGAAAGTGATTTACTCACTAACTCCAAAACGGAAATGCAAACCGCAATGAATGCTAAAGTTCTCGCATTTAAAGGTGCAGGGCAATCATTTGTTGACGAACAAGAAGCGAATAATGTTAAAATTGAGGGTTTAACTCGTGGTTTTCTAGATATCTATGCTGCCGCTGCTGCTGAAAGTGGAGTATCATCTGATGAGTTCAAAAAGAACATAGGCGATGTGTTCAGCTCCATTCAAGGTGAAGATATTGCGAACGCAGAAGAAGGCATGAAACTTCTTGAGGATATGCCGGGAATTACAAATTTAACTGCAACATCCTTTAAGAATTTACAAGCAGTATTGTCTCAATATACTTATGCTCCAGTTGTTGAGGGTGTAGAATCAGTAGATGATGCACTGAATTCTTTCAATTTGACAATGGAAGAAACAGTTGAGCGTACAGATGAAATGTCTCAGAAGATTAGTGAAACAGCAACTTTTGTCTCCGAAACAAAAAAAGAAATCGATATTCTCAATACTGCTCAATCTGAACTGGCAAATGGGAATCGTCTATCTACTGATACTATCAAAAAGATGAATGATAAATATGGCGACTTTATCAAAGTTACAGGATTAAGTAAGGAAGCTATTAAGAAATATGTTGCTGCTAAAAAAGAGGAACGTATCTCCATTGTCAATGATGAGATTGCTAAAACAAAAACCACTATTGAAGAAACAAAGAAGCGGATTACCGCTTACGAAATCGAAATGGTTGCATGGGAGCGTAGGCGTAAAGTTGAAGCTTCCGCAAAAATTAAAGAAATCAACTCTCAACTCGAAGCTGGATTAATTACTGAACAACAAGCTGAACAAATGTTTGGGGCTTATCGGAGAAATCAATCTGGTATCGATTCTAATGGAAACATAATCAACAACTCCACTATTTCTGACTATGCTATGGAAAGAGCGGCTCTTAAAGATCTGATGGCTGATCTGAGTTTGTTGGAAAGTGCTCGAACAGACTTGACTACTGCCGCCAACGACTCCAGTAAGGCCACCAAAGATAGCGGAAAAGCCACCAAAGATGCCACCAAATCCAATGATAAATCGAATGAATCATATAGCGAAACTAATGAAGTTTTAACAGACCTACAGAAGAAACTTCAAAATGTAGAAAGTGCTATTGATTCTTTACATAATAAACAAAAGAGTCTCGAACAGGGATCTGCTGCTTACCGTAAATCGATAATGGAAGAGAACAAACTTTTGGAACGAAAAGCTAAATTACTTGAGGAAGGTATCGCTGATCCAAGTAAGCTTGTTTCCTACAAAGTTACTACAACTTCAAACACTTCTGGTGAAAGTTACTCTGGTAAATACGATGATATAATCAATAAATACGCTTCTGAAAATGGCGTCGATCCAAGACTTGTGGCTGCCATTATTCAAACTGAGAGTACTTTCAACCCTAACGCTAAATCGGGCGCTGGAGCTATGGGACTAATGCAACTTATGCCGAAAACCGCAAAAGGGTTGGGTGTTAAAAACGCATACGACCCAGAACAAAACATTGCGGGTGGTACAAAGCACATTGCAGATTTGCTCAAAAAGTATAATGGAAATGTTGAGTATGCTCTAGCTGCGTATAATGCGGGTTCTGGAAATGTGAATAAATGGATTAAAAAAGGTCAGATGGGCAATATTCCATTTTCGGAAACGAAGGCTTATGCTCCTAAAGTTTTAGCTAACTATAATTCAATCTCTGGCACAAGCTCATCCTCTACTTCGGCATCTTCTTCGTCTGGCTCTGGCAAATCAAACAGCAAACTAGACACCATGATCAATGCCGCTTTGAATATGCAGGGACAATTTAAGTATCAGCAAGTCGAAGGAAAATTTAAGGGGACATTTGAGGATTTTAAGAAACGAGCACTTGCTGACTGTTCTCAATTCGTACAAGAATTCTTTGAAGAGTTCATGGATATCACTCTTCCCCGTACTGCTGCTCAACAATCGCAACAAGGTACTGCTGTAGCCAAAAAGGATTTGAAAAAAGGCGACCTGATCTTCTTTGAGACCAAAGATGGACACAACGCATCTCATGTTGGCATTTATACGGGTAACAGTAAGTTCATTCAAATGGGTACGGAAAGTGGACTTAGCGAACAAAGCCTCAACAGTAGTTATTGGGCACCTAAGTATCGTAGCGCTAGACGTATTGATGGCGTTGGTGAATCAACTACTAGTTCAGACGGTAAAGCCAGCACAAAAACATCGACTAAAGCTGCATCCGAAAGTGACAAAGCTCAAGCAAAAGCAGATGCTAAAAAAGATCTTGAGGAGATTCGTACTGAGCAAAGAGAGAACCAATTTAAATTAATTGATGATTGGGTACTACAATACTCCAATGCCATTGAAAAAGTGCAGAATAAAATCGATAAATCTTCCAATAAGCAGTCTGTGTTGTATGTTAACTCAGACGAATGGCGTAAAGAGGAACAGTCCCAAATCAGTTTAATTGGACAGCAACGTAAACTGAGAGAAGAAGAAATTAAAAAGATCAATGAGTTAATGAAGCAAAAGAAAATCACCTCTCAGGATTACAATAAGCAGATAGCTGAAATTGAGACTCAAATGTTAGCCGATGAAGCACAAATTTATGCTAAACGCGAAAATGTAATTGAATCATTTGTTGGAAGCTATAATGATAAGTTGGCAGAACAAGATCATGCCCTTTCGTTATCAGAAGCAAATTTAAAGGGTATGACAGAAGGCTCAGTAGAATACAACAAAGAATTACGCAATCAGATTCCGATTATTGAGGAAAAGAACAGAATTGTTAGCAAGGAAATTGACTATATCAAGTATCTTTTGAGCAGTGGAAAACTCAACGCTGATCAAACTGTTAAGTATAACAAACTACTCAAAGAACTAAATCTCTCCCTTCTTGATACCAATTCCGCTATGACTGATGTCAATAACAAGATGAAAGAGCTTAAAGAGTCTGCCATTGACAACATTATCGAAGAATATAAAAAAGTCATTGAACAACAACGTGACTTAGCACTGGATGCCATCGATAAAGAACGTGAAAAAGAAGACAAGCGCCATGAGGAACGCACCAAGAATATTGATGATGAACAGAAACAATTTGATGATTATATCAATGCTCGACTCAAAGCACTTGACCGAGAATATGCTTCTGATGATCACGAGGAAGAACTTGCGAAGAAAACCAAGGACAGAAATAAAATCCTTAGTGACATTAATGATCTCTCTTTAGACGATTCCATTGAAGCTGATGCCAAGAGAAAAGCGCTTAAGGAACAGTTAGCTTCCGTTGAAGAAGAAATTTCTAAGTTTCAGCGTGACCGTGAACGCGAACTTATTAAACAAGGTTTACAGGATCAACTTGATAGTCGTAAGGATGTAAACGACAAGATCAAAGATGAGGAAGATAAGAAGCATCAAGATGCTCTCGATAAGTTGGATGATGAAAAGAAAAAGACTGAACAAAAGTATAAAGATATTCTTGAGGATCAGAAGTATTTCTATGATCTGAAAAAAGGATTGATGAGTGAGGACGCAACAGTCGTAACTGCTACACTTGGGATTATTGGTGGAGAATATGATAAGTTATTCGCCAACATGAAAACTCATATATTCGAAACGTCAAAAGAGATGCAGAATTTAGTCTATCAATTTCAACAAAGTCAAGACGCTTTTAACAAGTTTAAAGGTGGAGATTATTCAGCACCAGAGCCCGGAAGCAGCAATAGCGAAACTGAAAAAATTAAGGGGACAATGGCTTCAAGAAAGGCTTGGACTGAGTATTTAAACAATAAACAGTCTGCTGAGTCAATCAAGAACGATATGAAAAAGCTTGATAAGTCTTCTGCTCAATACAAAAATTTGGAGAATGATTTTAACAAGTTGAAGACAAACAATGACCAGTTGCGTTCAGTATATGGATTCCCAGATGGTAGTTTCAAGGATTTAGTTAGTCAGAAAATCTTTAGCGCTGAAACTGGTGGCATGACTCCAGCTTGGGGGTCAGAAGGTAAATTACTGTTGGCGCATGAAAAAGAGATGGTTTTGAACAAGTCAGATACATCAAATGTGTTGAAAATTGTTGATGTGGCAAGAGATATGTTCAATAGATTCAAGAGTAATTTTAACCTTGATGCAATTAGACCAGCGACATCTCCTACTCTATCCCCCGCCACTTATGGAGACATTAATGTACATATTGACAGACTGAACACTGATGAAGCAGGAGCGAAAGATTTCTTTACTAGAATTGCCTCTGAGCGAAGAAAAAAAGGATACTAGAATAATACAATTAAGCACTCGGAAATGGGTGCTTTTTTCTATATCTATCTTTACGATTTCATACCCTTGACTTATATTGTATTCGAGAGGAGTAATGTAATGGGTAAAAAACGATGTCAATGCGGTTCATTTGCTACTTTGCATCATACATCTAAGTCAAAGCGTACCAATCAAACTATAGCAATGATTCACAATGTCCCAGTCTATATATGTAGTGATTGTGGCTTTAGTTTCATGACTGGTTCAGACAGTAAGCAATTTGCAAGTAGTACATAGAATAGAGTGACACAGTGTCACGCTTTCCTGATGAAGTAAACCCATTAGACTCGTATGCAATCACTAGTCATATAAATCAGATGTGTTTCTGATCGGTCTAATGGTGTTCATCATTCTAGTATGTATGGTATAATATTCCTTAACAACAGAATGGCTAATATGGGCGGTCGGCTAGTCTCCTGCAAAGGAGGTGATGCCCGTGGAAGTGAAAGATACACTTATGTTGATGATTCAATTCGCAACGTTGGTGATTTTGATTCTTTCCTTCAACAAAAAGAAATAGACCGCCCTCGGCAAAGGTGACGGTCAATTTCTGGATACCTATGTTCAGCCACCGCCCTTAGAAGCGGCTGTTGCAAAGAGTAGGGATGTTCACGCATCCTTGCTCTTTTTTATTGTATCCATAGTGTAGCACAACAATTCCCAAAATTCCACATTCACAATGCGGATTGTTGATCAGTTATACACTCATTGTTAATCAGTTTGGTTAGGAGATGAGGTAGATTGGTACAAGTCAAACCTATACATAAAACCAATTTGGGTATAGACAGCAGACAAAAAGAAGTCCTAAAAAGTTATATTAGTGCAATGCCAAATGGAGTCAATTTGAACAAAGTGAGGGAGTGGATAAGGTATGACAGAGATTAAAGTGAAACCGATTCGTCCGACCAAGATTACAATTAACAGTGAAGAAGAATATAGAGCATTCGTTGATTTTGCCCACGGTGTGAATCAACCATATGACGCAATCATTGAAAAGGTTAAGGAACGACAAAGGAATCATGTTCGTACACCTAAAAGGAAAAGACATGAAGAGTAGAATTAATGAAACACCATATCAATTGACACGCTCCAAATTATCCAATCCACACTCACATATACCAATGTCTGAACGTTTAACAAGAAGAAAGTCAATTGACCTACGTGACAATCACATTGTTGTTGATATAAATGATGGATTTGTAAAAGTCGTAACAATTGATACATCCAAGACCCACACCTACATAGACAGTGAATACGCTGAACAATTTATCAAAGAAGTACACAGTAAACCAACTGAAGCAGCGAAACAGCGAAACAAACAGGCACAAGCATTGTTACATAGGTTGCAACGTTAATACCGAAATCGAGGTGGGATTAGATGAAAACTCAAATGGCTTCAACTCCAACACTTAAAGGCGAAGATGCTAAACGTTTACTTGATTCTCTTAGGAATAAACCAACTGAACGATCACGTATGAATGCTGAGAAACTAAAGGAACACTTTTTAAGGATTGAGGAAACTCGGTTACTTAAAAATCCAGAAATCACGTTAGATACACCTGAAAAAGTTGAGCTATTTAATAAGCTACTATATGGAAAAGTAAATGAAGAACTGAAGCAGAGAATTAAAAATACTCCATCTATCCCAAGAAGAAAGCCCAAATAAATAGGGCTTTTTTATTTGTCCGAATTTATATAATGGAGGTGATTTGAATTACAATACGTGATGATTTGTATTTTGTATTTGATGGTATTACTAGTCAAGATATGGGACTCATCAACGTTAATCTAAATAGCGGTATGTTAGAGGAACAATTAATGTCTGAGCAATCCATAACTGAAGAAAAAATACGACATAATGATACTCCCTACTTTATTGGAGTTGAACGAAGTCCATTTTCAATTGAATTTAGCTTTGCGTTTGAAGATGTTTTTGATGATGAAAAAATAAGAACAATTACAAACTGGCTGGGTAACCAGCCCTACTATAAAGAGTTATACTTTTCCAATGAAATTGATAGACGTTACTATGTCATCTATAACGATAGTCCAAAACTAATACATAATGCTCTAAAACAAGGGTATATAACAATCAACATGAGAAGCATAAGTCCTTACACCTACTCCCCTGCTCTAACAGAAGGGCAGTATGATTTTTCTGCCAATGTACCTATTGGATCTGATATTACAATTGAAAACCTTGGAAACATGAATTCACCGCCTGTTATTGAAATTGAAAAGATAGGTAATGGTGAGATAGAAATTATCAACTTCTCCAATTCTGAGAGTCCTAACTTTCGTTTAACCAGTCTTGTCGACAGAGAAAAAATAATCATTGATTGTCAAAAAGAAGACATTACCTCTGATATTCCTCTTACTTACCACTTCGATCATGTTTATGGCTCCTATCCCTCCTTCGTTCAAGGATTAAATTTTCTAAAAGTAAAGGGAAATTGCAAAATCACATTTAAATATCGCTGTATCTTTAACCAATGTTAGGAGGATTTGATTGATAGAAGAATTCACAACCAAGATAGCCAAGCCTAAGATTTATCTATGTAGACCCAATATTAATCGTTCCACTGTTGCTAATCTGACGGAAGCATATCAAATCAAACGAGAGGTCAGCAAAGGAAATATTGGAGAACTTAGTTTCACTCTTCCCCTATTTCTCAATGACCAATTGGATATGAAGCAAATTAGAAATAATCATGTAGATGAAATTAGAGAGAAATTTCTTATACGTTTTGAGTATGAATATGAAACAGAATATTACATAATCGATAAAGTATCTAAAATTATGAACGATACGGATACCGTAGATGTGAACTGCTATAGTTTGGGATACGAATTGTCTGCTAAATTGATTCGTGACTACAGCGTAGTATCCTACAATGCCAAACAAATGCTTAACGATATATTAAGAGAAACCATTTGGAATATTGGTTATATGGATGCACAGTTTGAATTGAAGTATCGTTCATTCGATCTTAGCGGTACGAGACTTGAAGGTGTCCAGAAGATTGCGGAACAATTCAATGCTCTGATTGTTTGGGATACCGATTTGAGACAAATCAGTTTTTACGACCCCGAAAACTATGGGATCAATAAGGGATTTAAAGCAAAGATGGGCAAACTCATGAAAGGTGTATCTCAAGAATTGAATCTTGATGAGTTTTGTACACGACTTAAATTGTTCGGAAAAGATGGAATGTCTATTCAATCCGCTAATCCAACTGGAACTAATTTCATCCAAGACTTCACCTATTTTGTCTATCCATTCAAGCAAGACAGTAACGGAAACGTAATTAGTCATAGTCACTATATGAGTGATGAATTATGTATTGCTCTAGCTCGTTACGAAAAAGTTATCGAGAATAAACAAGGTGAGTACACTACCCTACTTAATCAACTTGAGATTCTGAATGGACAACTTAGTACAAGGAATAATGAGTTAACAGCTTTAAAAACAGAGTTAGCTCTAATCGAAGACAATCTTGATACATATAATGCCACAGATAAATCTGGGCAACCAAATTACCAACTTATCAACGACAAGAACGTTAAACTGGGTCAGATCAATCAAAAGAACATGGAAATCTCCACTCTAACAACACAAATAAATAATGTAAATGCGTCCATGCAAGTATTGCACAATCTATTTAAAATGGAAAACAACTTTACTCGTGACCAGCTAGTTGAGTTAAATCAATTCGTTTACGAGAAAGAAATCAGTGATGACAATTACACAGATGCTAAAAAGCTGCTTGAAGATGGTAAAAAGGAATTCAACAAAGTACGGGAACCACAGATTATTGTTGATTTATCCTTGGTCAACTTTTATGAAATTTTTACCGAACAACACAATAAAGATAAGCTCTCCATTGGAGATGTGGTCACAGTTGAGCATGAAATATTGGGAATCCATGTCAAAGCATTTGCAACGAAAATTACATACGACTTCGAAGCATCAAGTATTGATGTGGTCGTGTCTAATGCTCAAGATTTGATGACAGACCAAGAAAGATTTATGCGTGAACACACGAATAGTATTAGTAGTTCGGCTACTTTAGATATGAGCAAATATAAATGGGATCAAGCTAAAGCAACCGCAGATGATGTCTCACAAATTTTTAATAGCACAATTGATACGGTTAAACGTAATATTACGGCTGGAGTAGGGGAAACAGTTGATATTTCAAGACGTGGAGTTATTGTAAAAGATCCTGCTGACCCGTTAAAATTCCTTATTATACAACATGGGCAAATGGCTTTAACCAATGATGGAGGAAACACTTGGAAGACAGCCATTTTGCCTGATGGAATTATAGCGGAGAGAATAATTGGCAAACTATTGTTGGGTAATAAATTGATCATATCTGATAATGATGGCACGTTTACCATTGAGGGTAACCTATTGACCATTAAAGATAAGCAGGGGAATATTCGGGTACAATTGGGCGAGTATAAACCGGGAGTATATGGACTTAAGATTGTTAGTAAACTTGGAACAGTTGTTCTTGATGAAAATGGGATTATTCAGACAGATACAATTCAACTCGCAGATAATGTAGACAGCACACATCCATTGAAGCTAAAGTTTTATATTTCACCAAGCACTATTACATATCATCAATTTCAATTGAACTTTTCATTGGAGCGATTTAGAGCGTACAGTAAAGGTGCTGCTAGTGCTGTGATTAATTTAAATACTACATTGTCTGAGCGGATTAATTTGACTACAACTCTGGAGAGACAGGCTGAAATTAGTACCACTGAGCCACGTGATGTCTCTGGGTCAACTCAAACAGAAGGGACATACTTTGGTTCTGGAGGACATAACCATGGTTGGCCTGAAGGAACACAGTTTAAAGATGTAAATGGCGTAACAAGAACTTGGGTTCCTTCAGGAAATCATCAACATGCAGTAAATCTACAATCTCATACACACAGATTTACCATCCCTGCTCATGCACACAGTATTGATATGCCAGAACACAGTCACAGAATCGATATGCCTTCACATTCTCATGCTATTGATTATGGAATTTACGAAAGTACAATAGCAACTGGAGTAAGAGTGATTATTGATGGAGTGACAAGAGGAGGCATGTATTCTTCTATTGAGAATAACGTTGATGTAACCTCATGGATTCAGACACCCGGATGGCATACCATTGAATTGTCTTCTCAGTCGTTAGGTCGAATCAATGCTAGTTTGTACATGAAAACATTTGTGGGAGCATAATAAAAAGAGACTGTGTCTTACCGATACAGTCTCTAACTTTTAATTATTCAAATGTCCAAGTACCAATGTAGTCATGATTTTCTAATCGATCAATAATGGGAGAAAACTGTATTTTACCAATACTCACATCTTGATCGAATTCATAGTAAATGTATCCTGAAGCAGTTTTACCGGGCTGTAGTTGTGAATCATTGTACTTTGAGCCATCAACATTGAATTTAAACGTAGCACCAAGCGAGTTAATGTTTTTACTCTTTAAAAAATTCCCTGCATCAAAAACCAATGTTCCTCCTACTTCTACAAGATTTGACTTTGTATTATTAGTTATAGTCATAAAGACTTTGAATCCTTTTCTCAAAGATGATCCATCTACTTTTTCTCCATCTGTTACATACTCAATCTTATCAATACTAACGGTTACACCTTTAGCCGTAATGGATTCACCAGCCTTAACAGTTGGAATTGTCGCTTGTGTTGGCGTTTCTGTTACTGGAGGTGTTGTTGTGTTACCACTACTCCCTGTACCACCATTACCACTATTGCTTGTCGTTGTATCATTCTTACTCTCAATACTAATCACATTCTTACTCTTATCAAAACTCACATCAGCGTCTAATGCTCTACCAATCTCACCAACAGGTAGGTAGTTTAAGTTTTGATAGTTGATAGGCTGTGTGCTCATCTTCTTACCATCAACCATCACAGATACAGAGCTATTGATCTTAGCTTGAATTGTTTTGGCTGTAGCTGCTAAAGCTGGAACCGATACAGTAAGGGATGCTCCAAGTAATACACCCAAACTTACATAGCCTACCTTTTTCAATTTACTCATTTTATCACTTCTCTCATTGTATTTTATGTACATAAAGTACTTACGTTTAATTCTACTATGCGTTACCGTTTCTTACCATATATATCGACAATACATACTGAATTTGTTAGGAGTGAGTAAATTGCTCAATGAAAAAGAAATTGATAGACTCAGAGAAAAGATGATGAAATATGAAAGTGAAATTAATAGCTTCATTAGAGAAGACTTGGGTGACACAAATTATGAGGTTTCATTTAAGTTGAGCGTGAAAGAGGATAGTCCTAGAATCTATGATCACACTCCTTCTTTAGTCAATATGAGACCATTAAATATGTCAATAGATAGGAATTGGTATGCTAACTGCGACCCCAACAATCCTGATCACGTATGTAATTGTAGTTGTCGTGGAAAACATCCTATAAGCCATTCTGTAGATACGAAAGGATTGAGTTATCATCTCTAACGAGAAGGCTTTGCTGGAACTATTACAAAAGTTCCAAAATTACAAAGAAGAACTAGAGATATTTATTAAAGAAAATGAATTAGAATATACTGTTAATCTAAAGATTCAAGGGAAAAATGGGCTCCCAATGGGCTGGAAGGAACAACCCTCTTGTCTTCGCAATTCAGAATTCGCTTCTTTTATCTATAGTTACAACCTCTATGATTACGGAGAAATTAATCTTGCAACTCTTAGTAAAGATAAGTTAAAATGATAGACTTTGCACCAAATTCCTTCTAGTATTTAACTAGGAGGCGATAGTTTGTGGAATGAAAAGGACAAGAATAAGGAGGAAGATAATATGAATATTACAACTATTCAGCGTCCGAACACTCCGACAGAATCAATGAAGGAATCCATGAAGCAAATGGAACTCATAAGAGAAGGAAAACTTCCTAAAAGGTCATGGCGGGATTATATTAAGGAACAAAAGAGGGAACAGTAAAAATCATTGATATCATAAATACATACTACACATAATGAAACAAGTCCCTTCAATTTGGAGGTGGCTTTTTTGTTGTGCTTTATTCGAAAAAACTACCATAAGGAGGCATCCAATGTCATCATTTGATTATCAATTAAGTACAATCACTAAATATCGTGCTGGTACAAGTACCGACCCCTACTTGGACATTTCGGAAACTAAACCAGTTGTAAATGGACAAATTCAACTGAATGAAATCCCCGTTCCTCTATATAAGGTTCGTATCCCCGATATGTTCGAAGTCCCTCATACTAGTAAGAGTGATCTAAAAGAGAATGAATATCGAGTTGATTATACAGAGGGAATCATTTCATTCCACATGATTGCTGAAAAAACTCAGAAAACTTATACATATAAAGGTAGAGGTAATCACTTTGTTAGTTATCATCGTATCTGGACAAAGGAAGATAATGGTGAAGTTCTAGAAACTCTAGGTGACATCATTGACGCAGGTAACGATGCAATTGAACAAGTTAAACAGCTTGACCAATTGATCAAGGAAACTGAGGATTCGATTGAGTTAGTGCACGAAGCTACTGTCAATGCTAACACTAAAGCCGATTACGCAAAAACTCAGGGAGATTATGCTAAAACTCAGGGAGATTATGCTAAGACTCAAGCCGATACAGCATCAGGCGTTATTACATCTGCCAATGAAAAAATTGATGAGATGGACAATACCATTGTTGATGCTAATAACAAAATTGCAGAAACGGAAGCAACAAGACAGGAAGCAATTACTGCCACCACAAATGCAAATACATCGGCTGACTACGCAAAAGCACAAGGTGACTATGCGAAAACTCAGGGAGAATTCGCGAATACTCAAGGGAAATATGCTAAAGATCAAGGGGATTACGCAAATCAACGAGGCGATGATTTAGTCCTCCGTGGTGAGTACTCCCCTACTGCCCCATATAAAACTAACAATATGGTTACGTACAACAGCAAATTGTATATGGCAATAAAAGATTCAACAGGTATTGAGCCGGGTGAAGTTGACACAGAGTATTGGAGAATTGTTGTGCAGACTTCGGTATCAACAGAATGGAATAATATCCTTAACAAGCCGAGTCTAGTCGAAATTAGCCGAGAAATTATAACTGGTGCTGGTTTAGCAGGTGGAGGCGATTTGTCTGCTGATCGAACACTTACTGTTGATTTCGAAGAAAATAATGGAGTATCCACACAGGCATCTAGAAGCGACCACACACATGAAAGTTTAAACCAATTGATTGATGATTTGAGCAATGAGAAACGTTCAACGGTAACATTGCAACCGGGGATGCAAGTGGTTCAAGCAGAGCAAGAATCTGCATTTAAACTTACAGGCATGCAGGGACGGACAATGGCTAACCTATTAGGGCGTGATGGAAATTGTGAGAATATTTCGCGGTGGTTATCGTTTCAAGGATCAGTAAGTACAGACGCTACAAACAAAACCGAAGGTTCCAGTGGAATCAAGCTGACAGTTACTTCAGGTTCTTTTGCCACAGCAACTGCTGTAAATACAATCAATGCAAAAGCAAATAAATTCTATATTGCTATAGTAGATAGTAAAAACGGAAATGCTACGAATGCCTCTTTTTATGCCAATGGGTTAACGGCAACTAAAGGCGTTAATTCCACTGCTGATACTACTAAATTTGCACCTTTGTGGAGGGCATATGCGCCTACAGCGGATGTCGTTGCATCCGTTATTGTACAAACCAATAGCAGCGCTACAGGTCAATACGCTTATTTTGACGCTGTAAGATTTTATGAAATCACCGCAGATGAATACGCCGCACTCGATAGCATGACACCGCAACAGATAGCTGCTAAATACCCATACGTCGATAGCGTTCAGCCTGTCCGAAATCCGTATGTGATCCGCTACGGGGAGAATTTGATACCGCCATTATACGAAGCTGCTTATTTAACCGCCGCGTCTAAGGCGATTGCAATCGAACCCTATATATTGACTTTCCAATCTGGTGGAAACATGGACTTTATCGCGTTTCGTATTCCGGTAATCCCAAATGCTGACTACACTTTTTCCTATGAACATGAAGGTTACTCAAGTTCGAATAACGGAGTCGGATGGGCAGCAGTTAGCTCTGATTATAGCCAAGAGTTGTTCGCCTATACTTACGATAAAGTTAAAACGTTCAACGTAGGCAATAGAACGGAAATTGCTATAGTAATGCGTAGCTTTGATGCTGCGAAAAATGTATCGTGCAAAAACTGGATGCTCAATTTTGGAAATACAGCCAAGCCATTTGTTCCACGCGAAGATGCCATGCTTGCCTTGCAAACGGAGTTGCATGCCAATCCAAATACAGGAGCTAACCCGGATATGGTGTTTGAGCGAGACGGGCAGTATTTCAGGTTGGCGAAGTGGAAGAAGTTAACGTTGGACGGTAATAAAGCATGGGGAATTGGCGAGGCTGGTGGATCTGCTGGGCTAAAACAGGTAAAGGCGTCAGGTCTAGCACCGAACGCAGTAGCTGGGAGCGGAATCGTCACAAAATTTGACGGTAAGTTATTGCCTCAAGGAAGCACGGGCAACACGCCCGATACAAACGCAGTCACAGCAGCAGGGGATGTATATATGTCTATTCCAAGTGCCGACAGCGGATGGGGAGACTCATACACACCTACAGCAGACGAGATTAAGGCGTATTTCATGGGATGGCGTATGTATGACGGAGAAGCGTCTGGAGCCCCGTACAACGGGTCAGGCACGAAATACTGGCATAAACTGTCTGACGGAACTTCAACTCCTGGAGCGGGCACAACTTCTTTACCGACTACACCCGCGCCAAACTGGACGCCATACCAACTCCTATACCAGCTCGTAACGCCAACTGTCGAGCCGATCACGTCAGAAGGTCAATTGACGTTTATTGAGGGAACTAATCAGGTTGAGGTCGGTACAGGGATTGTGTTGCGGGAAAACGTCAAACCCACGAGATACGGTGATTGGGCTGTGGTTAACTATACGTATGATGGTAATCATGCTTTGTTAAAGAATAAAGCCGATGTAATTATGTCGTTGTATAAGGAAGGTAAAGAAACTTTCAATTACTTAATTACTCGTAGGTACGAAGTTTCTTACGGTAATGAATACGTTGGAATACCTTGGTCAAGTTTTGATCAATCAGCCTCCTATTCCGTCACATACCTGATGCTGGACACGTCTCCAATAACGCCATTTGTCGGCTCTATCGCGGACAACGAAAAGGCACTGTTTACTGACTTGGTGAAGGACGTTCAACAGGCTAATGCACGTCTTAGTGTGGTGGAGAGCAAAAAGGCTGAGAAGGACGCTCCTGCATGGATTACACCGACATTGCTTAATAGCTGGATTAATTACGGTGGTGTCGAAGACGGAGCGGGATACAGAAAAGACAGTGATGGTTATGTCCATTTGAGAGGACTTGTTAAACTTGGTGTAGCTGGAGCAATGGTCTTTAAGTTACCCGTAGGATATCGACCGAAAGCTGCTATAAGGGCACCCATTTCAGGAGCAGCAAAATTCGGCGAGATGACTATCGGAGTTGATGGCGGGGTCTACTTCAACGCTGGCATTGACGGAACTTACGTATCAATGTTTATACCGCCGTTTGCCGCCGAACAATAAGGAGGTTTATCATGAAAGCCGTACCTAAAGTAAATATAGACGGCCTCTATCTGGAGGACGAGTTGGTGGACGATGCCTTTAGTGGTGTCGTCCCTTTTTATGCAATAAGTGAGCAAAATAGTTGGCCTGAAGATATGAGTGATACTGATAGCGATACTATTAGAGCAGAAAAAGAAGATGAGATTGTTGGTTACATTGTTGGAATTCCAGTTCCTTCTGGTTTATTCCATCCGAAATTTAATTTGAATTTGTGGGAATCTCTTCAACTTGATAGCAATGAAATTGTTATAGACTTGTGGAATGAGGGTCTTACTCAAGAAGAAATCAAAGAATTAACCAAGCCTCCAATTCAAGAACCGTCTGGTTTAGATTTGTTAGGCAATCAACTTGTAATGCATGAATTAGAATCCTTGCAGTTACAACAACAAAATGGAATATTAGGAAATCAAATCGTTCAGCAAGAAATTGAGAATACAGTCCTTAAAATGCAAAATGAAGCACTAGGTGCTCAAATTGTAGGCGTTGAGCTTCGATTACTGTCTATGGAAGGAGAGCAAAATGTTTAATTCAGACTATGAAAGACTTAAATACTACTATGAATGCAAATGGGCTAAGGAATCACAATTATGGCAGTATGTTAAATTTGGAGTTATTACAGAGGAAGAATGTTATATGATTTTAAATCCACCTATCCCCTCTACTCCATATTCATCCTAACAACAAATTAAACTTACAGGACTCCTCTTAGTAGGAGTCTTTATTTTATCTGAGAGAAGGAAAACAATGTGTCAGACAAAATTCTAAATTTTATTGTGGGGGTGGTTGGTGCAATTGTAAGCTACGCATTTGGAGGATGGAATGAAGCTCTAGCATTGCTTGTTGTATTTACTGTTTTGGATTGGGTTACAGGCTTAACTGCGTCTGCGTATGAAGGCTATAAGAATCCCAATAGAACCGACAAAGGATTGAATTCACGAAAAGGATTCTTTGGGATTCTTAAGAAAGTCCTCATGTTTACTGTCATTGCAGTACTATTCCGTATTGACACACTATTGGGCTTGAATGGAACATTAAGTTTAGCAGTTGGTGCTACATACTTTTACCTAATGAATGAGTTTATTAGTCTTTTAGAAAACTACGGACGATTAGACCTTCCGCTACCGGAGCAAGTGAAAAAGGCAGTTTCAATTCTTAAAGAAAAAAGTGGAGCAGAAGATACAAAGCAATAGCAAAAGTATTCACGTTGACAATTGAATACTTTTATGCTTCGTGTATACAAAACGTAACTTTTGTGATATACTAAATTATGAACGGAATGTCAAGAGAACTTCTGTTCCCCTTTTTATATGATTGGAGGAATCCTCATGTCTTACAGTGTAGATGATGTAATTAAGTGGTTTTTAAGCAAAGAAGAAATGACACCGAAGAAACTTCAAAAAATTCTGTATTATGCTTACTCGTGGCATCTAACGTTTCAGAACGAAAATGTGCAAGATCTTCGTGATCGGCTTTTCCCAGATAAGTTTGAAGCATGGGTGCATGGGCCAGTAATCAGAGAGGTTTACAATAAGTACAGAGACAAAGGATCTCAGGCTATTCCTAAGTTTGATGGCGAAGCGCCAAATTTCGATGCTGATACTACGGATATTTTGAACCAAGTTTGGGGAGTATATGGAGGCTACAACGGAAACGAATTAGAATCCATTTCTCATCAAGAATCTCCATGGCAAAATGCACGAGAGGGATACTTACCGCTTGATCGTTGCGAAGTTAAAATTTCTGACAAAGACATCTTCGAATGTTACGTTGCTCGGCTGGGTTAGCTGTATGGCAAAGAAGGTTGTAAAGAACAATAAAAAGGCAAATACCGGAGTCAGCAATGACATATCTCCTACAAACGGAAGAAACTTATCTTTCGATTTTTCCTATCATAATTGGATGCGAGGAGTTGAGGTTGGAAATTTCACAAGTAAACTTAGAGATGAGGCCAGTTTTTCTAAGTGTGTCGTTGAGATATTCACTCAACTCCTTCCAATAATCCATGAGAACTGGAAGGAGATTTATAAGAATGGTGCTTCAAATGGTCAGTTTAAGCATTGTCACACAGTAGCTTCAAACAAAATTACACTCGTTCATAAAATTGCATCTGAAATCCACGGTAATAAGTTTGAGACAGAAAGCGATGACAGTTTTAATATCTGGCAACTTGGAACCACTCAATCAATTAGGCTTTTTTGTATCTATGATCATGTATATAACATCATGTATCCAGTCTTCATCGATTATCATCATTTGATCCATCTAAGCAAAAATCATAATCAAGCAGATACAAGCAAGTACAGCTATTGTCCTATAAGTACATACAGTTAAGGCGCTCACATGAGAGCGTCTTTTTTTATTTATCCAAGGAGTGATTTAATGATCCAAAAAGGCAATTTTCTTCTATTAGAAATATCAGAGTTCAGACCATGGCTACAAAAGCAAAAAGTGACACGAAGAATCAAAGGTTTGCAAGTACACCACACTGGATCGCCTAACTACTCTACTCGTAAGATGATTAACGGGATTGCTCAACAAGATCATTTTGCATGTTTAGAAGGAATGCGGAACTATCATATTAACACGAACAAATGGAAAGCGACTGGACAGCACCTAACTTTGTTTGAGGACGGTAAGGTGGGTATTTCATTAGATCGAGATTTAAACATGACTCCTGCTTGTATCTACAATAACAATGCGGGATATGTAGGTATCGAGATTATTGGATGCTTTGACAAAGGTGTAGACACAATGACACCAATTCAACGGGAAGCTGCGATTCATTTGTATGCTGCATTGTGTGAAAAGTTTTATGTACCCGTTAATACAGATAAGATTGTATATCACGCATGGTTCTCTGCCAGTGGTACACGTCTAGGAGACTATACACCGGGGAAGTCAAGTAAGTCATGTCCGGGCACTGCTTACTGGGGAGACGGCAACACAATTGCTTCTGCAAGCAAAAACTTCATTCCTCAAGTTAAAGCAGAGTTAGAACGATTAAGAAATGGGATTTCGAATGCAACTCCAATTACAAAACCAAAGGATGATGAACCAATGACCGAAGCAGAAAAGTTACAAGTGGCTAGTCTTGAGAAAACAATTCAACAACAATCTGATTGGATTAAGGCTGAGAAAATCAAGGCTAATATGGAATGTCCATCTTGGGCTAAAGCTGCATATGAGTATTACAAAGATTATATTTCTGACACCACAGGTAGTTACGATTTTTGGAGACAGCTTGTGATTAACTACCGTAAAGATAATAACATCAAAGTAAGCAAGTAATCATACATAAAGGAGATAAGATAAATGGATAACCTATATATTATTGCAATCATCCTTGCTGCTGTTGTAGGAGGGTTATTTGTTATACCGTATGTCAAGGGAAAAGGATGGATTAACAAAGATAAGACTGAAGGTGTGCAACAAACACTAATGGTTGCACGACTTGTACTTGATGCGATTAACGTTAAAGGACTTGATAAGAACAAAGCGTCATTTGCATTAGATATTGCCGATACCGTTGTTGAATATGTGGATGAGTATATGGATGACAATGTTGATAAAAAAGAAGTATCACTTAATATTGTTAGACATCTGCTTGAGAAATATGGAATCACGCCAACAGAGTCTGAACGTCAATTAATTGAGATAGCCATAGCGGAAGCAATAGAACGATCATCAAAATAATTATAAGTGTAAAAATAATACGGAATTAATTAATTATATAGGGATTGGTATATATACATATATCAGTCCCTATTTTTTTCCTTTTTTCTTGTCAAGCTTTTTTAGTAGCCGACTAAAATATTCCATGATGTAAGGTTTTACATATTGACTTATTTGAAAAGAACGTGTGTTCCTGTTGATTTGTGTGAATATAAGAGTATAATGATTTATATGAGTAAAAATAATACAATAAACAGTGTATAGTGATGATAACAACGATAGATGAAAGGGAGAGATTTATATGACGATGGTAATGGAGCGCAGAGGGGTTGAGGCTAAAGAGGCTAAAACGGTCAAAAGATTTGAAATTTGGCTGGCAAACTTGGGACATAGAGAACGTTCAATTCAAAGCGGTGTTCGTCCGGTCTTAATTGTTTCAAATGATATTGGAAATAAATATTCACCAGTGGTTCTAGCAATTCCTATAACATCTAAAGTTAAAAAGTCGATGCCTACTCATGTATTGTTAGAAGCAGACAAATGTGATATTGCCGATAATAGTATTTTGCTTTGTGAACAGATCATGACACTCAACAAGAACGAAAATCTTGTAAATAAATTATTTACTCTTCCTGAGGAGTATTCACCAGCGATTTCGAGAGCGATAGACATCAGTTTAGGAAAATGAATTTTAATTATGATAAGATAATACTTGACTTTATGACTACATAGAACTATATTGAGAGAGTAAGAACAAAACAAACAGGGAGGGAAAACAAAGAATGATCATGGAGTTGCAAGAAACAAAAGACTTGGATAAAGCCACATACGCAATGTTCTGTGGGGATAATGTAGATAAACTCAGACTCACAAAAGATAGATTGTATCAAGTACATAGACAGCAGACGCTAGGTGTGGGTGAAGAGAGCTATGTAATAAACGATATTGGTAATAGATCTTTCTCATGTTGGATTGCTGTTGATCACCGATATTATATGTAAAACAATAAGCTGAGATTAAACTCTCAGCAGATACATAAAGGTTTACCCGCTTCAATGAAGAAGTATAGATTGATTACAATTGAAAAGAGGATTACATATGAAACCATGGAAAATTGTATTGGCACATTTTTATCTTGATGAATCCAAGCGGATCAACAAGCAACCAAAACACTTTAACACCGAAATGTTTGAGTACGCTGACAAAAATGAAGCGATTCGTGAATATGATCGAATTGTGAATGAGTTTGATAAGAAATCCTATGATGTAAAGGGACATTCTATGGCTGCACGTAAGGCATATCGTAAACTTGATGGACATGACATCCTGACAAACATCTTATTACTTCACAATGATGAGGAGTATGTAGAGATGACAGTTGAAGAATGGAACGAAGCAATAAAAGAGGTTTGATCATGGTCGATATGAAGGGAGGTGAGGTTAGATCAGATGTGATGAGGTTCCGTTAAATGTTTATAAGTGAATAAATAATACTGATCAATTGAATGAAATGATAAGTTTGCACATATTAAGACAGAAAGATGACTATGAGACGCAGTGTCCTAGAGTTAAGGCACAAAAATAAGGGAGAACGATAAATAGAATGACAAACAAATTACAATTAGTTTTTGAACAAGACGGGAGATTTTATACAGATTCTATACTGTTAGCAGAGAAGTTTAATAAACGGCACGATGATGTACTTAGAGCAATTAGAAACGTCAGATGTAGCAATGAATTCACCCTCCGCAATTTTGCGGAGACCCCTTACATGCACAGTCAAAATAAACAAACATACATAAAATATAACATGACAAAAGATGGATACATATTTATCGCAATGGGCTTCACAGGAAAGAAGGCCGATCAACTTAAAGAGGATTACATAAATGCGTTTAATGAACTAGAACAAAAATATCTTGCGACACTCGAAGAAATCAAAAGCCTATATGCTCAATTGTTTACAGCAAGTAACTCTCTACCATTTAATGCAGCCGTAAAATCATTTGGCATAGGGATTGGACGAAATAAAGTTATGGCTGATCTAAGAAAGAGAAAAATATTACTCAAGGGTAGTAATCTACCAGCACAGCGATTCCTAGATAATGGATATTTTGAAGTCAAAGATGTAATAAAGAAGAATAAATATAGATCAAAAGTAATTCCTACAACTTATGTAACACCAAAAGGAATCGACTATCTAGCTAAAATATATGCATTGTAAGAAGTGAGACAACCTGATTACACATAAAAGGGAGAACAGTAAATTGATAATTAATGTAGATGTTAACAGTTTCAATGCTTATTGTAAGAAGAATGAAGCTCATTATAGTTTGAAAAGACAAATTATTAACGACAAACTAGAGGCGGGAATTAATGGGGTAGAATGGTTGGTTCTGAATCTTAATCCTAAACCATGGAAATATGAATGTTTAAATGATTGGATCGAAGAAGAAAGAGAGCACGGAAAATATCATTATGAGGACGTGTTTATTGATTCGCTTCTAATGAAGTCGGATGAATTTTATTCTAAACATCGCTACAACTGGTGGATGACTGTTGATATGACACTACTACATCTTTTCATTATGAAAGCAAACAACTATGATAAATATTTTGACTTTCTGCAAAAAGTACAATCTAAATCAAAGATTAAAAAATGAAAAGGAGATAGATACATGACGAAAACTATTAACACTGAATCACTATTTGGACTTGAGTGGAGTATGATTCAAGACAAGTTGGAACAGGGTGCGAATGGAGTAGAATGGTTAGTTTTAAATCATATTTCTGATTCTAATGTAGTTCGAGGATTAGATGGATGGATTGAAGGGCTACAACTGTACGGACATAATGATTTTCACCAAGTAGTATTAGATACTTTGAGTTACGATTCAGAAGCTTTTTATGAAAAATACGAATTTAATTGGTGGCTATCAGTCCGCTATTCTTTTGAATATTTAAGTCAATTGTGCGCTAGAAACTATGATACATATTTTAGTATCATTCAAAAACTTGAAAATAAGGGAGAAAATAATATTGGCTAATTTGATTAAATTTGAAGGATTTAATGTGGAGTTTCTTATGAAAGAAGATGTGAATTTTGATTTTGAGGGAGAAGCACTATTTCATGGTGGTCAATCAGCAAGTGTTCTAGAGTATTCAAACACAAGAGATGCACTTATTAGACATGTAGACGAAGATTGCAAATATAAAATTATGAATTCGGATGTCGTGAATCCCGACTTCCGAAAACTCAACAATGCTGGAGAGATATTCCTAACTGAAGACGGAATTTTCGACTTAATCTACAATAGTAAATTGCCCAAGGGTAAAGAGTTCAAAAAGAAAGTCAAAAAAGTAATCAAGCAGATTCAAACAACGGGACACTATGATGAAACTGAAAATCAAATTGTACAGATCCAAGATGAAACAGAAAAAAAGTTAAACCTGAAAGTATACAAACTCAAACAACTACTGGATATTGATCCTTATGACCAGCTTGTACAGATTCAATTTAAGGATGCAGAGAAATCTCTTGAATTATATAAGCAACAACAAGAAATGAAAGCTATTAACGCAAAAGTTGACCAGTTAACAGAGGTTGTAGATAAGGTTCAACAAGAAAACGAATTAATCAAACAGCGCCAATTATTCGTTTGTGATCGAACAAATTTAGATGAAAAAGTGACTATTCTTGCCAATAAATTCTTTGGTCGTAACAAACAAATAGCCTATGGAGAACTTTACAGAATGATGAAAACACTTGGAAGTTTTGACGTGTACTCAAGACAAAAAGGTGAGTGGAAGAAAATTAACGCAGATAGAATATCCCTTGGTAAAAAGCCATTTACGGACAATAGTTTAAAAAACAAATGTAATTGTATTCATATCATTGATGTTCATAATAAATGGAAATTAGCAAGCGAAGCATATATTACAATTGAAACAAAATACACTCAAGATAATAGCCATAGTGCTTGAGGTAGCAGTATGAGTAGTATTAAAGAGAGTACATACATAGAAGACGTTGTTGGCGAAGAGATTAAAGTTGGAAATAATACATATCGAATTACTAGTATAGATATAAACGGAAAAATAGAAGGTTTAAAGCGGTTTAATAGCAAGACTAAGATGTGGGTAAATTTAAGTTTTTCAAATGAAGTGGATATAGAGGAGTTGGATAAAAAAGTAGCTTCAATATTGGGGAATAAGAAACATTACATATTTAAATGAAGAAAAAGACCCTACATTAGATAGGGTCTTTAATGTATGGAGCGTAGGGGGGTCGAACCCCTGACCTCTTCGCTGCCAGCGAAGCGTTCTCCCACTGAACTAACGCCCCAAGATGAACACAAAAAGTAATATATCACTTTAATCTTAGGCAGTCAATACTTGTTTACTCAATTAAAGAAATGCTATATAATTATGGATGTACATAAGAGCGACTGGAGGAATTAATTATGGCAGGTAAGTTACGTGTAGCAACATTTTACAGGGTTTCGACTAAGGGACAGTTGGATGGAAATGATATACCAATGCAAAGAAGATCGTGTATCGAATTTATAGATTCAAAAGGTTGGACATTAGTAAAGGAGTATGTGGAGAAAGGTGTATCTGGATATAAGACATCTAACGATGATCGCGATGAAATACAAAGAGCAAAATATGATGCTGAAAATGGAAATTACGATATTTTATTGTGTTTTATGTTTGATAGATTAGGAAGAAGAACATATGAAACACCTATGTTAATTAAATGGTTTACTACTCAAGGAGTGGAAGTGTGGTCAGTCAAAGAAGGACAGCAAGAATTTAAAGATGAGAGCCATGATATCACTAACTTTCTTCGCTTCTGGCAATCTAACATTGAGTCACGTAAGACTTCCATGCGAGTAGACGAAAAACATGTGCAAATGGCTGAGGATGGTGCTTTTAGAGGTGGAAGCGCACCATTTGGATATAAGCTAGTAAAATCAGGAATTGTAAATAAAAAAGGAAAAGAACTTATGATGCTTGAAATCGATAAAGATCAAGCTATTGTAATTAGAGAAATATTTAATCTTGTTAAAGATGAAGGTTATGGAAGTAATAGAATATCTCAATATTTAAATGAAAGAGGAATTAAAACTGCAACTGGCTCCAATTGGAATACAGGAGCAATAAACTTTATATTAAGAAATCCAACCTACAAGGGGTATCCTGCATATGGAAAAAGAAAGTCTAAAGAAGGGGTTTTTGTTACAAAGGATAAAAGTGAATGGACAATGCCTGAAAAATGTCAAACTCACTTAGTTATCATACCGGAAGATGATTTTGATTACATACAAACATTTAGGAGTTCTAGATCGGTAGAGAATATTAAAAATCACTCTTACTCTAGAGTGAATAGTACCAAAAGTCCGTTATTGCTTGTTGGAATGATCCGGTGCGGCTATTGTGGGTCACCATTAACTACTACTTATAATAGTAAGAAATATATCCTAGCCAATGGCGATATTCAGAAGTGGAAGAGAGCAGTGTACAGATGTAGCGGGAAAGCACTAAAGAAAGTTGAATGTGCGGGTCAAACAATGTACGCTCAAGCCAAAATAGAGGATACAGTCTTAGAAGAGGTGGATAATTATCTTTCATATTTAAAAAAGATGGATTATCAAGAATATGCTAAAGACTATAATCAAGATGAATATGATTATATTAAACAGGAGGTTGAAAATAAAAACAAAGAACTTGAATCGTGTTACGAAGAAATAAATGCCCTGAAATCTGAAATATCGAAAAGTATCTTGGGAAAGAGCGCTTTCAAACCTGAAATGCTTAATGAATTAATAGAGCAAAAACAAAATGAGTTAACGCTTGTGGATTCCGAAGTAAGAAAGTTAGAAATTGATTTGCAATCTAAAAAATCGGAACTTACTGATATTAAAGAGTTAGCTGAGAGTATTAGTGTTTGGATTGATATATTCAAAGATGCGACTGATGAGAAAAAGAAAACAATGCTTCGAAGCATCATTGATGTCGTCACTGTAATGCGTGATGGTGTTGATATTAAATTCAGACTGGACATTGTGCAGTTTCTATCTAATGCTGGAAATGGTAGTGTTTCTGAACTACGCGGGAGAGCGCATCGCTGGCAGCGATGAGGTCAGGGGTTCGATCCCCCTAGGCTCCACCAACATCACGCACAAACGGCAGAGATGCCGTTTTTTGTTTGCAAAAGAACGGCACGATATTTGTAACGTATAACGCAAAAAGCCGTTACATCCTGGCTTAATGGAGTAGCTGATAACTTTACCTTAATACGGGATCAATTCTTCCCCTAAGATTATCTGTATAGGCCAGTTTTCCATCCGTAGTGATTACGGCAGCTTCCATATCCTTCATTTTACTAACTCTATGAATAATTGAAACTACATCTAACCCAAACAATTCTGTAGTATATATATCGCAGTCCAACGATCTATCCGCAATAATCGTTAAAGAAGCGATATTACTTTCTATTGGATAGCCTGTTCTGCTGTTAAATATATGATGGTAATGACTCCCTTCCTTCTCTAAAACTCTCTCGTATATTCCTGATGTAACGACGGATTGCTCCCTTATGCTAACGAGTGCTGCTGCATTTCCTCTTGGTAAAAATGGATTTTGTATTCCGACTTTCCAGTGACTAGATCCAGAGGGTGAATCTCCATAAACAAGAACATTGCCTCCCATATCTACCATAGCTGACGTAGCTCCATTTTTCTTGAAAAATTCCATAACTTTATCAGCAAAATAACCTTTAGCGATCGCTCCAAGGTCGATTTCCATGCCTTTTTTTAATAAATGGACCGTGTTTTGCTCATCATCGAGTTGTATATGTTCAGGATTTAGGAGCTCCAAGGCCGTTTTTATATCTGAATTTTCTGGCACATGTGCCTCGCAGAAACCAATTCTCCATAATTTGATCAATGGACCTATCGCAATATTTAAATATGAATCTTCATTCAAACTGTGTTCTTTTCCTTTTTTTATGAGTCGATACAGCTCCTCGTCCACCTTTTGAGGATGTGATGCAGCTTCTTTTTTGAGCATGGCAAGCTGTGAGTTATCACTATTGGCACTAAAGACTTTTTCATAACGTAACAGCATATTCACGGCTTCATGGGCGAGCTTTTCAGCATCTGTCCCCTCTATATAGAGGGATATTTTTGTTCCCATGAGATGTATGATTTCCGTATAATTATTCATTACAGCCTCCTACATCGCACATTTTTGTCCATGATTCAGAAAGGTATTTATTAGGTTATGATCAACGCTAGTTAGCGTTCTTTCACCATGATGTGCTATAAAATAATCCAAACTCATCTTATCTACAGGAAGTGGATAGATGTTGTATTCCGAGGGGCACTCGTCGATGCGTATACTTTCAGGAACGATGGTCAGACCCAAATTTTGCTTTGCAAGCTTCAGTACAGTATAGATTTCGTTACTTTCCAGAATGATGTTGGGTTGTATCTTGTAGACACTAAGTAATTGATCTATCTGTTTTCGGATCGCAGAGCCTTTGGAAGTTAAAATCAGCTTTTGACTCAACATTGTACTTATATCAATCGTTCCTTCCGGAATGACCGCTACATTCTTCTGGTATAGTTCACAGCAGCGCGGAATAATAGCTCGATACCTGTGCCTGCCCCAGCTAAACGAGTTTAGGTTTGGAGATATACTGCTCGAATTTTGCCCAATCCAAAAGTCCAACTCATTATTTTGGATACGTTTCTCATTTTTTTCAGGTACATCTTCTAAAAGGTTTATTTTATAAGTAGGATGAAGTTCTAAAAAAGCGGGTAGAAAAAGGGGAGTTAAATAAGAACCAAGGCTAGGAAGGATTCCGATCCGTATCACCTTGTTGTCATTATCCGATACATATGATATTTCCCTGATAAGTTTGGCGTAGCTATTTTCGAGTGAAGTTAAATACTGATAATAGATCTTTCCCTGCTCGGTTAATCGATACGGAAGCTTGTTGCGAGTTATAATCTCACTGTTTAACTGACTTTCGACTTTTTGAATAACCTTCGTCAGGTAGGGCTGAGAAATATAAAGTGATTTGGCAGCCTTGCTATAGTTACTGTATTTTAAGAGGCTATCAATGTAACACAGGATGTCCTGAGATTCTAATTTTGCCATGATTCTCACCCCTTGTGAAAAAAATAACTTACTTTAGGTTGTGCTTGGATTATAACAAATTAGTTATCAAACTGCAATGAATAACTATTAGATCATTTCACCTTTGATATGCTAGAGTTATGCCATAGAACGTGTCTGACAGTTACAAACATCATCTCGAATGACAGAAAGGGGATTACCATGAATTATCTAGCAATCGTGGGCACGAATTCAGATGTGTCAACTAACCGCATGCTGCTTCAATTTATGCAAAAGCATTTTTCGAGTGAGGTCAAGATTGATTTATACGAAATTAAGGATTTGCCTGCTTTCATTGAAAAAGATGAAATAGAGGATGCCGAGGTTGACATTCCCGAGAAGGTACAAGACTTATCGGATCAAATCTCCAATGCTGATGGCGTAATTATCGCCACACCGGAGTATGATCATGCCATACCTGCCGTTTTGAAAAGTGCTCTGGAATGGATCAGTTACACGACGCAATCGTTAGTTGACAAACCTGTTCTAATCGTTGGTGCTTCACATGGCGCACTTGGTTCTTCCAGAGCACAAGCGCATCTCAGACAAATCCTTGATTCGCCTGAGCTTGGTGCGAGATTGATGCCGAGCAGCGAGTTTCTTTTGGGAAAATCACAGAGTGCGTTTGATAACAGTGGCAATCTTATTAACGCTTACAAAGTAGCAGAGCTTGACGAAATCTTCAGGGAGTTTGTTTTGTTTACTGAGATCACTTCTGAACTACTGTCAAAAAGGACTTTGAAGAAAAAAACGAAAAAATTTTCCTGGCAAGAGTAGGGGGCTAATCACAATGAAAATCATAGCGATCGTTGGCACAAATGCAAAAAAATCGTATAATCGCAAACTGCTTCAGTTCATGAAAACACACTTTGAGTCCAGAGCAGCCATTGAAATCCTTGAAATTACAGATGTTCCTATGTTTAATCAGTCCGATAACCAAACGAATAGTGAAATTATACAAACGTTTAACGAAAAAATTATCGCAAGTGATGGTGTAATTATTGCCACTCCCGAATATAACCATTCCATCCCTTCATCCCTTAAAATCTTGCTTGAATGGCTAAGCTTTGAGCTGCATCCGCTTGCTGGCAAACCCGTGATGATCATTGGTGCGTCACAGGGAACACAAGGTTCCTCTCGAGCGCAGTTGCATCTTCGTCAAATTCTGGATGCACCAGGTGTCGAAGCTAATGTGATGCCAGGGTATGAGTTTTTGCTTGGAAGTGCACATAAAGCGTTTGACGATTCAGGTAAGCTGAACAATGAAGGGACGATCGATTTTCTGGAAATATGTTTCCTGCGCTTCCTGCGCTTTACCAAAATTTCAAATCAGCTTAATGAAGAAGAAGAATTTACTTATAAGCCCGGTGTGTATGAGGTTAATGCAATAGGTCATAGTGGAAACCTTCCGATGAAGGTATCCTTTAGTGAAAATAGAATTGAAAGTATCGATATCGATTCGAAGGGTGAAACCGAAGGTATTGCCGATGTCGTTTTTATAAGAATTCCGAATAAAATTATCGAGGGACAGACGCTCAATGTGGATGCTCTCTCAGGTGCTTCTGAAACCAGTAATGGTGTCATCGACGGTGTAGCCAAAGCGGTTAAGCTTGCCGGCGTTAATCCTGACATACTCAAAAGACGGCCAAAACCTGCTAGCAGCCAGATGAGGGATGACGAAGAATATACTTGTGATGTGGTCATTGTAGGTGGCGGCGGTGCGGGACTAAGTGCGGCTGCTACAGCTTTACAAAATGGAGCAAGTGCGATTGTTCTTGAGAAATACCCTGCCGTGGGAGGGAACACCATCCGTTCCGGTGGTCCTGTCAATGCTGCAGATCCTGAATGGCAACAACAGTTTAATGAGAATCCAGGGGAAAGACAAACGATTGAGAATTTATTAAGTACCGAAGAGAGCTTGATCCATTCAGAATATGTAGAGGATTTCCGTGCACTAAAAGAAGAGTTTTCAGCTTATCAGGAGAAATTCGGCACACAAAAGGCTTATTTATTTGACTCCCCGCTTCTTCACAGAATGCAAACCTATTTCGGGGGCAAACGAACGGACCTGAATGGAAATATGATATATGGACAATACGATCTGGTAAAAGTACTTACAGACCATGCCTTGGAAAGTGTTACGTGGCTTGAGGATATCGGGGTTGAATATGATAAGAGTATCGTATTTGCTCCAGTGGGTGCCCTTTGGCGCCGCGGTCATAAACCTGTCAAAAGTTATGGCTCTGCGTTTATCATTGCACTTAGCAAATATGTAGAACAGCATTCAGGAAAAATCATTACAGATAGTCCGGTCAAACAATTGATACTGGAAGATGGTAAAATAGCAGGGGTTATCGCAACAGGTGTCAATGGTCAGAAAATAACCATTCATGCCAAAGCCGTTGTGCTTGCTAGCGGCGGTTTTGGTGCAAATACACAGATGCTCAAGGAATATAACACGTACTGGAGCCATATTGATGATGATGTAAAAACGACCAATTCCTATGCTATGACTGGTGATGGGATATCACTTGGTAAGAGCGTAGGAGCGGCGCTTACCGGAATGGGTTTCACTCAAATGATGCCTGTAGCTGACCCGGATACGGGCGAGCTGTTCAGTGGACTGCAGGTACCTCCTGAAAATTTTGTCATCGTTAACAAAAAGGGAGAACGATTTGTTAATGAATTTTCTGGACGAGATGTCTTAACGAAAGCTGCTATTGAGCAGGGCAGTTTATTTTACCTTATCGCTGATGATGAGATCAAGAAAACCGCAGCGAATACAAGCCAGGAAAAAATAGATCGGCAGGTAGAAGCGGGTACTCTATTTAGAGCCGATACGATAGAAGAGCTGGCAGTGAAAATCAATATGAACCCTCAAGTTCTTAGAACTACGATTGATAAGTATAACTCGTATGTGGAAGAGGGCTTTGATCCGGAGTTCCATAAGGATACATTTAGCTTAAAAGTAGAGAAAGCTCCATTTTACGCCACGCCTAGAAAGCCTGCAGTTCACCATACAATGGGTGGTATTAAGATCGACACGAAAACCCGTGTATTAGATGAACAAGGTCAGCCCATTGCGCATCTTTATGCCGCTGGAGAAGTTGCAGGAGGTATACATGCAGGCAACCGTTTAGGTGGTAATGCCTTGACTGACATATTTACTTTCGGACGAATTGCTGGTAAGACTGCTGTGAATGAGATGAATGATTTAGAGAATGTAAAATAAGAAATATAGATCACTCCAGGTTCCATATGTAAAGAACCCGCTTAACACAAGGATTTTCGAGTGTTTTGCGGGTTTTTTTCTATGTGAAAATGGTTTGGTTTTGTGGTCGTGGTCACACGAATGTTCTCAGTAAAGGATTTAAGTATATGACGGAAATATTACATTGCCTGGATATTTATCGTGCTGATCCGTATTCCTCCTGGCAACGTGGAATTCGAACGGGTTGCTTCGAGAGTCCTTCCCGAAAGGTACGGATTTCTCTGGAGTGGAGAACCGCTTACGAATTCTTTTCAGAGGAAGTGTCGCACTTGGCTTGACAATTCGTCTCTAGATAAAATGTGATACTAAAAATAATCTGAAAGCGCTCTAAAATTTTATAGACAATAGCACATATCTGATGATATATTGTTTCTCTAAGAAACAATATTGTTTTTAATGAACATCATACTAAACATGTCCATGGTAGGGCTTGAAGGAAATGATCTCTCGGAGCTTAAGCTTGGACACCACAAAAAGGACGGGATAAAGATGGCTAAAACCGAAACAACGATCAAATCCTTTGATGGTACGCAGCTTTATTTCAGCAAGAATACAGTGGATAACGCGAAGGCAGCGGTAGTTATTGTACACGGACTGGCTGAGCATGCAGGACGCTATGATTATTTGACAGAGAAGCTGAACCAGCGCGGGTTTAACGTGTATCGGTTCGATCATCGGGGTCATGCTAGATCCGAAGGGCAGCGCACGTTCTATAGTGACTTTCATCAAATCATTGACGATGTTAATGTCATTGTCGAAAGGGCATTACAAGAGAGTGGTGATACACCTCTTTTTGTCATCGGGCATAGTATGGGAGGTTTTGCAACTTCTTCGTTCGGAACCAAATATCCAGGCAAAGTGAAAGGCATTGTTCTATCAGGAGCACTTACCCGTTACAATACGAAGGTTGCTGGAGAACTGCCGATGGATCTTCCTCTGGGCACGTATTTTCCGAATGAGCTTGGCAGCGGCGTATGCAGTGATCCGAAAGTTGTATCCGCTTACGCAAATGACCCGCTTGTAGAAAAACAGATTTCTGTAGATTTGTTCAATAGCTTGGGGGATGGAGTAGCCTGGCTCAAAGAACATGCGAAGCAATTTGTTGATCCGGTACTTGTTCTGCATGGAGCTAATGACGGACTGGTCAGCGAGCAGGATTCTCGTGATTTTTATGGAGATATTGCTTCGACCGATAAAACGTTGAAAATCTATGCCCATCTCATTCATGAGATATTTAACGAACCAAGTCGTGACGAGGTCATTGAAGAAGCGATTACTTGGATTGAAAAACATATCTGATTTCAGAAGATTGGAATAGAGAGAGAATTTGAAGACGAAAGGGACTACCATGAAATTAGAATGGATGGGCAACCATCGAACACTTATTGAAAAGATCATTAAATATGGGAATGCATACTCAAACACCTATAAGCTACAGCGAAGCTATGGTACAGACGTGATGTTCTCTGCTTCGCAGATTCAGACACTGGAATATATTCTGGAAGCTGAGGACAAAGAAGAGAAAATGTCGGAAATGGCAGCACGTCTTGGAGTTAGCCGGAGTACGTTCTCCAAAAACGTGAAGAACCTGAAGGAAAAAGGCTTGCTAGAGAAATATCATTTGAGCGGCAATCGCAAAGACATCTATGTCAAACCTTCAGACAAAGGACGCGAGGTGTACGCCAAGTACACTGAATTTGTTCGCCAGCTTTGCTTTGATGAACTTTTTAAATATGCTGACAACATTTCAGAGACCGACAAGGAACGCTTTATTCGCATTTTGGATGTGTTCGCCGATGTTTTGGTCTGGTATGGTGAAAAAGAACAAGAACCGCGCAAGCTCATCCAAATTGATTCGGCCAATGATTAAATTTGCTACGATCTGTGAACGTTGAATGAGTTATCCCACACCAAAGGAATTTTCCCTTAGGCTATTCATTAGCCTGAAGGCAAATTCCTTTTTAATATGAAGGGAGAGGGAATCGATATTTTTTCTTTTATCTGAGTTAATTATCGAGCTCATACTGAAAGAGGGGATGTCTCATAAGTCATGAGTATAACGTGGTACCCCCTAGTAGTGTTATTTTATTCTAATGAATCGAGCCCACGCTATTCGCTCCCATTTGCACAGGTAGGAGGTTTAACGAATCCCAGAGTCTTTATTTCGTCCATTTTGGTCGATTTTTAGGTTTCGACGCTGTTTTGTGAAGGAATGACGTTACTGAGGTTCGTTACCGTTGCATTTCTTAAGAATCCGCCTTTTAAGATGCGGTAGGTTCGTTAGCGCTTGGAGCGAGGGGAAATTACTTTCGAGACAGCTCTTTTTTTGCATTTGGTTTGCTTTAGACGAAAGTCCGCAACGATGTGTATCATTTATAATAAAAAGGTCATCAGCCCATTCCCTCCGCGAATGTCCTTCATACAGTATAAAGTGCCTTGCGTTGAAATGCTGAAGAACAATTGTTCAATAGGGAGTGGGAAGTGTGAAATCACCAACAAAGCTTACAGGACGGGTTATCTATAAAGGAGATCCGGGATATGAAGCGGCGCGTAAAAACTGGGACCCCCATACCGACAAATATCCTAAAGTCTTTGTTTTTGCCAAAAAAACGAAAGATGTCTCGAATGCCATCAAATGGGCTCGTGAGAATAACGTACCTATTCGACCGCGTAGTGGAAGACACGCACTTGAAGTCAATCTTTCACAGGTTAACGGCGGTATTGTGATTGATGTTAGTGATCTGAATACAATCAAGCTGGACAAAAAAAATGGAACAGTTGTCGTGGGAACAGGAAACCGAGTTGGGAGAATAGCTAATACCCTTGCGAAGCAAGGATTCATAGCTCCTTTTGGAGACAGTCCTACGGTAGGCATCGGTGGTATTACCTTAGGTGGAGGGATTGGTCCGCTCCAGCGTACCATTGGCCTCATCAGTGATAACTTGCTTGAGCTGGAGATGGTGGATGCGAACGGAAAAGTCATTCGTGCGAGCAAAAATTGCAATGCTGATCTCTTCTGGGCTTCGCGTGGAGGAGGAGGGGGCAACTTCGGGGTCTACACTCGGTACAAATTCAAAGTGCGTCGGGCGCCAGCCAAGGCTACCGTGTACCGTATCACCTGGCCATGGGCTCAATTCGAAAAGGTGCTCAAAGCTTGGCAAAGGTGGGCTCCATCCGTCGATACCAGACTAGGTAGCGAATTGTCTATAGGGCCGAAAAAGGGCGGAAATGTCAGCATGGAGGGGCTATTCCTCGGCTCCAAAACGGAGGCTCTCCGTCTGTTAAAGCCACTTACAAGTGTGGGAACCCCTACAAACAGCATCATTCGATCCGTACCCTATACAGAAGCGGTTAAATTCCTATTGCCTCCTGATCCCGTACTTACGCAAAGGTACAGCAACCAGTTCTCCTCCGGTTTCGGCAAGCGCCCGTTTCCAGACAAAGCCATTAAGTCTATGCGTGAATTTTTGGAGAACGTGGAAGAGGGGCCAGCCGGTTTCTTTTTCCTCAACTGGGGTGGAGCGGTAAGTCGCAAATCACCTACATCCACAGCGTTTTTCTGGCGTAACGCGAAGTTTTATGTGGAATGGAACAGCTCGTGGACTAAGAAGTCTCATGCCGCCCAAAATATCGCAATCGTTCGTAATACACGTAAGAAGTTACAACCATACATTGTCGGTTCCTATATCAACGTTCCAGACCAAGGCATTGAGAATTCTGGGCCGGTCTATTATGGAGCCAACTACGCCAGATTGCGCAGAGTCAAAGCCAAATATGATCCAAAAAATGTGTTCAACAATCCGCAGAGTATTCCTCCAGCGCGTAGTGCAAAGGTTAAGTGATTTTTTTACTGCCGCCTTAAATTAAAAAAACTGAACTGATGTTGAATAGTAAAAAACATGCCTTTAATGGCGTGTTTTTTTGATTTTTATGTTAGTATAGATGCCAAAACCAGGAATGGCACCAACACGGAGAGCAGATGTCATAGGTGCGACGTTAACCTGTATCAGCATTCACCAATCGTGCAGTGTTTATAGAAAATGTAAGGGAGGAAGAACATTGTTCAATACACAGCGTAACTTTGCTAATTATCCAATGCTGGAAATACCCGCAGGTCGCATTGAATTAAGGGACGATCGAGTCAAGACCACATGGACGGTAGAGATAGATTCGTTATGGCTTGCACCAGTTCCGGTCACGAACGAGTTGTACTTTTCGATTTTGCAAAAGACTCCTGGACCTAACGACCAGCTTCAAACTCCGGTTACAAATGTCTCATGGCATGAGGCAATTCTCTTTTGTAATTTGTTATCCCGGCAATCGGGTCTGAGCGAATATTACTCCATCAGTGAGGATAGCGAGTGTATCGTCATTAACGCAGGAGCAGATGGCTACCGTCTTCCTACAGAAGCAGAATGGCAATATGCGTGTAAAGCAGGAACAACGGGTTATCGTTACGGTGAACTTGATGAGATTGCTTGGTATGAAGAGAACTCGGACGGTTACGTCCATGAAGTTGACCAAAAGGAACCCAACGCGTGGGGACTTTACGATATGCTCGGGAATGTATGGGAGTGGTGCTGGGATCTATACGATGAAGATGTGTACGGTACCTACAGAGTGTTCCGCGGTGGCAGCTGGGCAGAAGAGGCTAGAGGTTGTGGAGCGACGTGCCGTCGCCGCAGTCACCCTACGTTTGGCATTGATGATCTCGGTTTTCGTCTTGCCAGATCCCGGAACGTTCCATAAATACAGAAAAGAATGGATGTAGTTCATGATACTTGAATGGAGGGTTTGAGCATGTTTGCACCTATCTTATCCACCAAATTATACATTCCAACTCTCCGTGCCAAAGTGGTAGATCGTCCTCGACTAAATAACCGTTTGAACGAGGGGATGCATGCCAAACTGATCCTAGTGTCTGCTCCTGCGGGTTCGGGCAAAACGACGCTAGTCAATCAATGGATCACGGCCTCTTCCCAGCCAACTGCATGGCTCTCGCTGGAAGAAGCAGACAACGATCCCGCCCGTTTTTTGACATACCTCTGTGCTTCTTTACAGACGATTTCCCCTAAACTTGGGGAGGCTATAATGGGTTTAATTCAATCACCCGAGCCGCCGCCAGTCGAAACCCTAATTACATATCTCCTTAATGAGGTTTCTAATATATCCGATCATTTTGTACTTGTGCTTGACGATTTTCATCTCATCAATACAGAAGCGATAAATCATGTCCTTGCCTATCTGTTGGAGCACATGCCGCCTCATATGCATCTTGTCTTGACTACACGTCAGCAGCCAAAGCTGCCTTTGGCTCGTCTGCGTGTAAAGGGTGATTTGATTGAAATACGAGGCAGTGATTTACGTTTTAGCACTATTGAAGCCATTGAATTCTTAGACCGGGTCATGGCATTGGAACTTTCAGAGAAGCATGCTGCTTTGCTTGAAGCACGTACAGAGGGCTGGGTAGCAGGACTGCAATTAGCTGCCCTATCTATGCAGGGTTCTTCTGACCCAAGTCGTTTTATTGACTCTTTTAGCGGCAAGGACCATTTGGTGCTGGACTATCTAGTGGAAGAAGTATTACAAAGGCAATCTGGACGTGTGCAAAATTTTTTGCTGCGAACTTCCATTCTGGATCGATTATGCGGCTCATTATGCGATGTTCTGCTTGATATGGGTAAGCAAAAGGAACATGAGCTTGTTGATTTTTCCGGACAGCAAATGCTGGAATGGCTTGAGCAATCCAATCTGTTTGTTATCCCTCTGGACAATGAGAGACGCTGGTACCGGTATCATCATCTTTTTGCAGATTTGTTACGAAAAAAAGTACAACAGAATCCTGAACTCGCTGGGGCGACGGAGAGCGATATCATTATTGCTGAAATACACCAACGAGCCAGCATCTGGTATGAGGATAATCAACTGGAGCTTGAGGCTTTTCATCATGCTGTAGCAGCAGGGGATATCAACCGCGCTACATATCTGATGGAAGGTAACGGAATGCCACTTCTTTTTCGTGGGGCAGTTGTTCCAGCGCTTCATTGGTTAGATTCCATCTCAATAGAAGAAATGAATGAAAGGCCCTCACTCTGGGTTATGTACGTCTCTGCATTATTAATGTCAGGTCATATGGCAGACGTTGAACCGAAGTTGCAGGCTGCTGAACAAGCGCTACAAAACAGGGAAAAAGATCAAATAGACCCAGATCTCATTGGTCATATGGCTTCCATTCGGGCCACGCTGGCAGTCAGTAAGCACGAAGCAGATACCATTATTAAGGAGTCGCTCCTTGCACTGAAGTATCTGCATCCTGACAATCTGCCCGTCCGTTCAGCTACAGCCTGGACCTTGGGTTATGCGTACCAGCTTCAGGGAAAGCGTGCAGAAGCAAACTTATCCTATCTGGAATCATTGTCTAACAGTACAAAAATTGGGCATCACATCATCACGATGATGGCGACGCTTGGGTTGGGGAACTTACAGGAAGCTGACAACAATCTGCCTCTGGCGACTGAATATTATCAGCGGGTACTTCATATGGCAGGTAAGCCGCCATTGCCGATTGCTTGCGAAGCACATCTGGGCTTAGCCCGAGTGAATTATGAGTGGAATAACCTTGATGCTGCTATGTTGCATGGTCAACAGAGCTTACATCTGGCACAGCAATTTGCCCAAACGGACAGAGTCGTTGCAAGTGAGGTATTGCTTGCCAGGTTAGCGCTTGCACAGGCGGATGTAAACGGTGCCTCTGCTATGTTGAGTAAAGCCAACGATATGGCTCAGCAGCAAAATTTTGTGAAACAGATGCCTGATATTACTGCTGCATACGTACTTGTATTACTTCGTCAAGGGCATCTGATGGAAGCGGCCCGATTATCACGGGAGAGAAATCATCTTTTCAGTCAGGCCAGGGTACTTCTGGCGCAGGGAAACACCTCGGAGGCGCTTGGCATGATGGAATCTTCCCTTCAACTGGCAGAAATGAAAGGCTTTAAGGATGAACAGCTCAAGGCAAACATTTTGATGGCTGCGATACTCCAGGCACAGGGGATGAAAACGAAGGCTATGGATTTATTGGAAGAAGCAATGATGATTGCGGAGCCAGCGGGCATGATCCGAGTTTTTGTAGATGAAGGTGTCATTGTACACGATCTACTGAGGGAAATGACGCCAAACAGAAACTCACGGGTTTATCGGCGTCAATTGCTTACAGCATTTGAAACGCAGGAATTGGCGATGAAATCCTATTCGGATCAGAAAAAGGATGAGGTGTATTCTCGAGTTCCTGAGTTGCGGATTGATCCTCTGAGTGGGAGGGAACTGGAAGTATTGCGGCTAATTGCCCAGGGGCGATCAAATCGTGAAATTAGTGAGTTGCTTCATATCGCACTTCCGACTGTGAAAGGGCATAACCGGATTATTTTTGATAAATTGCAGGTGAAGCGCCGTACCGAAGCGGTGGCAAGAGCACGAGAGTGGAGTCTTTTGTAAAATGGATAGCCTTGGTAATGTGAAGTATTGTTCCGAGGTAGATCATGAAGACCATACTTTAGTATCTGTATTCGGAACTCATTTTCCCGATATACTGATTGCATATTGAGATGTGGGGGAAATGTATGAGAGCCATAGTATGTACGAAGTATGGGTCACCCGATGTATTGCAACTGAGAGACGTAGCCAAGCCAACGCTTAAGGACCGTGAAATCCTAATTAAAATTCATGCGACTACGGTAACTTCTGGGGACTGCAGAGTTCGCAGTTTTAATAGCCCAATCTTGTACTGGATACCCATGCGTCTATTTTTGGGAATCCGTAAACCTCGAAATTCAGTTCTGGGTGTGGAACTCGCGGGAGAAGTTGTAGCTACGGGCAAGAGTGTGAAACGCTTTAATCAAGGGGATCAGGTATTTGCATTAAACGGAATGCGTTTTGGCGCCCATGCTCAGTATATATGTCTGTCTGAAGACGATCCAGTAGCTCTGAAACCGCTCAATGCAACATATGAGGAGGCCGCAGTCATTCCTTTTGGTGGAACCACGGCCTTACATTTCCTGCGAAAAGGAAAGATCAAAAGTGGACAAAAAGTGTTGATTTATGGAGCCTCCGGGGCGGTGGGAACTGCTGCCGTCCAGCTTGCCAAATATTATGGAGCAGAGGTTACCGGGGTATGCAGTTCAGCAAATATGGAGTTGGTGAGTTCACTTGGAGCTGAGCATGTCATTGATTATACGAAGGAAGATTTCTCGAAAAAAAGTCAGCGATATGATCTGATTATGGATGCTGTAGGCAAAGTCTCAAAAGCCCAATGCAGCAAAATATTAACGCAAAACGGCACATATGTAACTGTTGATGGGCAAGGTATTGCAAAGGTTACTGCAGAGGATTTGATACTCCTCAAAGAACTGATGGAAGCTGGGGAGATCCAAGCGGTTATCGATAGACGCTATCCTTTAGAGCAAATTTCCGAAGCTTATCGTTATGTGGAAACTGGACGCAAAAAGGGCAATGTGGTTATCACCGTTGACCATAACGATTAAAGTGTACTCGCTTCTGTATCTTCCATACAAGAAAAAGCCGCTCACTGGCCAAAATGACCAAGGGCGGCTTCTTATCACGCCAGCAAAGCAGCTCCCATGCCAACTGTAGTATAAGTTCTAATCTTAAGTGTATTAAGCCTTAACTGCTTCTCCAGCAAATACTTCAAGGTTCATTGGGCCAGCCATGAATGCAGGTGCCTGCTGTGCGAAAGCCTGAAAATGTGGGCTTGTGTTGTGGGCAGCGTTAGCAGCCTCGTCCTTCCACAACTCGATCATCGTATAGTGCTGCTCGTGCTCTGTGCTTTTGACAAGATCGTACATGAGGTTACCTTCTTCGTTGCGAGTTGCCGACACCAAATCTTTGGCTGCTGCCAGGAAAGCTTGCTCCTGATCCGGTTTAACCTGCAGATGTGCGTGAATGATAATCATACGATTCAACCTCCATAGTGTGTTTGGGATGTGTTTGGAATATACGCTTGTTCTAAAATATATTCGTAGCTTATAGGGAAACGGTCCCTGATATTATGCCCAAGTTGTGATTGTATCGACTGGCAGACGATAGGAAGGGTGACCTTCTTTGGCCGATTTACCGATCGAGATCAACATAACCGGTTGATAACGTTCTTTGTCCATACCGAATGTTTCAGCGATTTGATCTTTTTCGTAACCACCGATCGGGTTAGTGTCATAACCATGAGCACGTGCAGCAAGCATCAATTGCATGGAAGCCAGACCTGCGTCAATCAGGTTGACGTCACGAAGAGCGGAAGTTGGAATGTTCTCATAATAAGGTTTAACAAATTGAACTTGTTGATCCTTAACTTCTTGCGGCATAAAACCATGCTCTACAGATTTACTGAAGATCTCTTCCAGATACTCAGCATTATTCATGTCGATAAATACACCAATGACAGCTGCGGAAGTCAACACTTGATTTTGATTGAATTTGGCAAGAGGAGCGAGCTTTTCTTTGCCTTCTGCTGTATCTACAACGAGAAAACGCCAAGGTTGCATATTAACGGAAGAAGGTGCACGTGAAGCTTCTGCCAGAATTTCTGTCATTTCTTCACGGCTGATTTTTACTTCAGGATCGTAAAGCTTGACGGAACGGCGACCATAAGCAATTTCGTTAAAATCATTAGTTTTTTGGAATTGGTTTTGAACTGTATTCATGGATAAATCTCTCCTCTATATGTGGTTAGAAATTGTTTTGCATACGTTCCAAGAAATCAGCGAGAGCTTGAACCTCGTCTTCACTGAAATCCTGTAAAATCTGATTGATAAAATTAGTTTTCTCGACTTTATAGCCTTCAATCTGCTTCCGACCGTGGTCCGTCAGACGAACAAAAGTTACCCGATTATCTTCGGGGTTTTTGCGTCTTGTGACCATCAGATCCGCCTCAAGCTGCTTCAGATGGCGGGTAATGGCGGCACCGTCAATATTAATGATCTTCTGCAGCATAGACTGGTTAATCTCATCCACCTGATCCAGCTCATGCAGAATTTCAAACCGTGAAGAACTGATACCGGTGCAGCGTTCGAACTTGGGACTGATTTTGTTGCCCAGCACGTTCAGCAGATTGATGATCTGCTCTTCTTTGGAAACCATACGTGTCATGACTAGACCTCCCGGGTGAATCTGAATCATGAACAACGGCGTATGTTAACAAATAATTAAAATTGCCAGTATACAATGCCATTGCCTAATGATTACTTTGGCTGCTCACGATCATTGATGTATCAATATTTGATGCCTCAATCATTGATGGCTCAATTAATATATCATGACTTTTATTTTTTTGCAACAGGTTGAGGAGAAAAGAATAATGTACCTCTATTATCCCGATTATGAAGCATTTTAGTCACTGTAGGTTGTTCGTCAGGAGAGCTTCATATCGATTGGTCATGTTATTGAGAATAATTATCAACTCATCTATAATAAAGGGAAATGTACAGGGAGGGAAGGGAAGTCGGCATGGAAGAAAATGATTGGATAAAACGACTGGAGCAACTTTTTTTCTCTGCTGTTCACGTCCGCGATTACTCCAGCACTCCGGGGCTAGTCCAGCGCAGGATTTGGAAGAGGTACGCTATATGCAGGGTTATCGCTGGAAAGGGAGCTCTGACTATTGATGACGTTGTACACACGGTGTCTCAGGACGAGTGGTTTTTGTTGAAGCCAGGAATGCATGTGGAGTTTCAGACGTATATAGAGGCACCTGTCCGATATCAGATCATTTTATTTTCCTGTGTGGGTCTTACCCGGAGTCGGAATGCCTGGCATACCGAGGTGTTTCATTTTCCTGTTACAGGCAAGCTAAATGTTTCTCCCAATGCACGTGATATTCATGAGATGATGGATACGCTAGCTAATGGGAAATACTCTTCTAAGGAGCTGGGGAATACACGCAGGAAACATCTCTTGCATCAGTTGTTAATTCAGTTGATGATTCATGTGAAACAAGCAGCTCCGCCTGAAGCAGGTATGGATCTGGCACTTGAATATATGACGCATCACTATATGAAAGAGATTCGAATCGATCAGATGGCCCGAATGGCAGGACTTAGTGTGAATCATTTTATAAGAACATTCAAACGGCAATTAAAGTTGACCCCGATCGAATATATACTAAAACAACGCATGGCAAAGGCCAAACAGCTATTATTTTCTTCAGATAAAATCAAGGAAATTGCAGAGGAAGTAGGTTATAGGGACGAGCACTATTTCAGCAGGGTTTTTAAGAAAAACGAAGGAATTGCTCCAACCTTATATATGAAAAATAAAGTCAGCCGCATCGCCACATTGTATTATGGGTTGGACGATTATGTGATAACGCTCGGTATGAAGCCCGTGTCCGCATTGTCCTATGGTCAGAGAGTGGCTCACCATGTTGCTGTACCTGCGCTTCAAGCGCACAGTCATCAGGGACTTATCCTGGATAGCTTCAATCAGAACTATGACAGATTGAGGCGAGTCCAACCAGACCTGATCATTACAAGTAATCGTTTGGAGCCGAATGAATCCCTGCACCATATCGCGCCCACTGCCATGTTGGAGCACACAAACCATTTGGGGGAAAGACTGCTGTACATGGCGGACATTCTGGGTCGCACCGAACTAGCTGCACAGTGGATTGAACAACATGCGGATCTAAGTCAGCTTCTTCAAGAACGGATTCAATCGAGATGGGGGAAGCAGAGTGCCATGTTCATCCGTGTATCCTCCGAGTTTTACCGAATGTATGGTTCAAATAACCAAACAGGGGCATTGTTGTATGATGATCTGGGATTTCATTTGCCCCGTCATTTTCCGGAAGAGCAGTGGGCTGTGGAGACGAGAGTTGGCGATTTGCAGTTATACGAGGCCGATCACATCTTCGTGATGGTTGACCCAACAGAAGCGGCAGCTGATCACCTTCGGAAGTTGCAACAATCCAAGGAATGGTTGGTCTTGAAGGCTGTTCAAGAAGGCCGTGTCTATGATGCAGGTGATATTTTCTTCAAAACGCTGGGTCCGACAGGACGTATATGGTCCATGCGATATGTAGCAAAGCAACTTGGTATTAACGTATGGTGATATTGTGCAAGTGAAGAGAGTGAAATAATCCATGGTAAGCCTGTTCGCTTTTCCCTACTATAATGATAATGATTATTATTATTAAATAGCAGAGGGGATTTAATACAAATGGTAAGACAGAGAGTAGCATCTATGATACTGTTGACCCTGCTTGTGCTCGTTCTGGCGGCATGTGGCAAGACAGCGGAAGTAACGCCTCAGAAACAGGATACACCTGTGGAAGAGAGTGGTACACAAACGATTGAGCATCTTAAGGGAACAGCGGTTGTACCGAAAAAGATAGAGCGCATGGTTGTATTATCTGCCGCTTACATTGACCATATGCTGACGATTGGTGAGAAACCTGCAGGTGTTAATGTAGAAGTACGTTACGGAGGAGAGTACTTGCCTTATCTCGCAAATCAGCTTGCAGGGGTTCCAACGGTAGGGTCTGCTGATAGTCCAAACCTGGAGGCTATTCTTCAGATTGCTCCGGATGTCATTGTAATTGAGAGTCGAACTGCTGAGAATACGTATGAGCAGTTGGAGAAAATTGCTCCAACCATTGTACTTGGTAACGAATGGTTGGATTACGAGGATGACACAACCTATTGGACTCAGGATTTGTTGACCATTGCCGGGATGTACAATAAGGTTGATCTCGCGAAAGAAAAGATTGCCGAGGTAGAACAACAGGCGGAGCAATTAAAAGCGAAGGTCGAACAACTGGATCAGAAAAAACTGGCTTATCTGCGTGTAAGAGAGAAAAACTTGCAAATTTATGCGGTAAAAGGTCATCCAACCAACACACTCTTGTATCATGATCTTGGATTCGTACCTACTGCTGTGACACCTGCCGAAAAACGTGAGGACCTGTCCATGGAGAAGATCGCGGATATTGATGCCGATTTCGTGGTACTGGAAGTTGATCCAAATGCCGAGGATTATATAAACAGCATCAATGCAAGCTCACTCTGGAAGGCAGTGCCGGCTGTTGGTGCAGATCAGGTCTACGAGACAGACTCGTTCTGGCTGTTTAAGGGCTGGGGAGCCATCGGGCGAAGCGAGATTATTAACGAAGTTGAAGCTATGATTCAATAGATGGAACGTTATCAAAGGCATGACCATTCAGAGATGTCGGAAGCATTACAACATCTTTTTGTGACGACGATCAGAGCAACTTGCGATGATCCCAAGTATCCTTTCCGTGTGAAGGATCTGCTAGATGAAGAGAAACGGGATTCAATCTTGCGCGAACAGGCTTTACAGCAAGGGCTTCAACTGGGGGGCAAAGAAAGTGTGGCCGTGGGTACACTTTTTGCTAAACGTTATTCCGTATTGGTTATGGCCGTGATCTCCGCTGCGAGTCTATACGACACTCCACTTAGCATTGCTGACGATGCTTTACGATTTGAATTGAACGGATCGGGCGGTATGCGGTATGAGACCCAGTTGGAGAGCGCCCTTCTGCCCGGAAGTGAAAATCCTGTCCAGCGCAGGTCAGAGATCAGTATACTCAGGGACCGATTGCAGTTACATCTGCAACGTATTTTTCAATCGGTAGCCGTGGCTACGGGGGCGAGCCCAAAGGTCATGTGGACTCTGGTTGCACATAATGTGCAACAATTGTACGTACGTATGATCAATGATCGAAAAATATGGAAGACGGATCTACGACTTGCGCAGATTCAAGAAGATCAAAGCGTATGGCTGGAGCTGCAACAAGATAATTCTTTTGCCCTCAAACTGAAAAGCTTTGAGCATTCCAAATGGCAGGGACCACCGCTCTTGATTCGCCGATATTGTTGTTTGGCTTATCAAGTAGGGAGCGGCAGTCATGCACACGGTTATTGCAACAGCTGTCCGAAGCTGGATTCGGAATCCCGATTACGTAACCTTTTACAGCAGTGAACTGACACTTTTGTACCGCATGGTACGAAATGGTATGAATCACGAATCTGCTTCAGGCAATCCATATTATCTTCAAAACGGATGCCAGAAGCGCGGCCCAGACTACGTCCAAAATCCTTTTATACAAAAAAAGGAGCTTCCGGATACAGGGGAATACTGTGAAGCTGGTTCCACCCAAGGTAGTCTGGGGGATGAATCCACACATCTTCGGTTTCCAGTGCATAAAGCTATGACACCATCTCCGTTCGCTCAAAATAAATTCATGGCTGGTCCATTCCGGTGGATCATGATGTTGCGGAATTCTTCCAAGTAATCCTGCTGAACATCGACATGCTCCATAACCTGCAGCGGCTTGAGCCAGCGTCTGCAGGTTTGTTGGCTTTGGACGAGAAAGTTGCTGGCCGGTATAACATGCTGTTTGAGGCTATACGTCAGACTGGAGCTATTGGTAACTGACACCGACCGTGCCGGACTTGCAGAGATAAAACGAATTCTGGATATCGTTATGCCGACTCACCTACAATGCCGGAACTGGTCCGACCGGCCATGATGAATGAAAATAAGCTAAAACGAGCATTTACGCAGCCATACGGTATATCGATTCACCATACGTGATTCAGAAACGGATGGAAAAGGTACGGTTATAATCCAAGTAAGCTCAAAAAATAAGACTACCCGAATCTTTGCATTGATGGATGGTATCCTATATACTTCAAGCTATTGATCAATTAATTACTGTCTTTAAAGGGGGATTATCGTGGCTAAAGAGGCAACGACGTCCGTTAATCGGCGAGATGATATTATCTCCGCAGCGATTGAGATCTTCGCGGAAATTGGCTATTATCGTGCGACGACAGCTCAAGTGGCTGAAAGGGCCCAGATTTCACAACCATATATTTTTCGTTTTTTCAAAAGCAAAGAAGCTTTATTATTAAATGCACTTGAGGTCTCCTGGACACGGGTGATCGATTCGTTTCGAATTGTTGTCGAGACGGCGACGCCAGATCAGTTGGAGAACGATCTGATTGAAGCCTATGAAGAGATTCTTGAATCGCACAAGAGTGAAATTTTGCTTCAGATGCAGGCGCAGACGATCCAGGAAGAAGTCATTCGGCAGGCGATGCAAAAAGGTTTTGGTGAAGTACGAGCTATGGTGCTGGATGCTTTCACGGTTGCAGGAATTGCCAATCCGCTGAAAAGAACGATGATTTTCTTGGCGATTGGAATGTTGTGTAATGTATCTACAGCACTGGATATGCCGGAGTTAAAGGATAGATAAAAAGGGAGAAATAAGCCCTTTTTGAGATTTAGTTATTGATCAATCACTAAATATATATTATAGTGTGTTTATGTAAGTGATTGATCAATAACAAAATGAAAATGGGGATGATATATGATGAAAAAAGCGATTGTCATTGGAGCCACAGGTGGAACGGGTGCAGCGATTACAGAGGAATTGGTTAGACGGGGGATTTCTACGATTGCATTTGGCCGCTCACGTCAAAAACTGGAGCAACTTGCAGTAAAGTTGGGATCTCCAGATCATCTTCAGATCGCACTGGGAGATGCTTTCCAACCTGATGATATTATTGCTGCTTCCCGAGAAACGGATGTAATGTTTCACTGTGCGAACGTTCCCTATAACGAGATGGAGAGCAGGCTGATCCCACTGGGAGAGTCCGTGATGGAGGCTGCAGAACGCTTAGGTCTGAAAGTGGTTGTAATAGACGGAATCTACCCCTATGGCAGAAGACAAATGAAAGAGGTAACAGAGGAGCATCCGAAGCAGCCACATACCCGAAAAGGGAAGACACGATTTGCCTATGAACAGATGTTATTCAGTAGTAGATGGAGCAGAGCTCAGGTGATGATCGTGCGCTTGCCGGATTATTATGGCCCAACGGCCAATCAGGCTTCCTATTTGGGCTCGACGCTTGAAGCGATAGCGAAAGGCAAGATGGCTTTTTTTATCGGAAATATGAAGACGCCAAGAGAGTACATCTATTTACCGGATGCTGCTGTTATGGTGGCGGAGCTGGCATGCAGTGAGATTGCGTATGGGCAGAATTGGAACATTCCTGGCTCAGGTGTCATATCGGGTCAAGACGTTGTGCGTATAGCACAGAAGGCAGCGGGGACTGTCAAACCTGTGATGGCATTAGGGAAAGTGGGACTGTCTTTGCTAGGACTTGGTGTGCCGGTTATGAAAGAAATTGTTGAGATGTTATATCTGACGCAGGAACCGTTGATATTGAGCAGACAGAAGTATGAGGGAAGTATCGGTCCGATTGTGGAGACATCTTTTGAAGAGGGAATTGTGTTGACGATTGGGGAGTTGCAGAAAGGATAGTTTTTGTAGATATGTAATTGATCAATCACTAACTAACTGAGATTGGATTGTGGTTGATCGCGAAAATTTAAAGAGGAAGGTGCGGATGTCTACTCAATGGGCGAGCACTAATTCTAAAAAAAGAAAAGCCAAATGTAATTCCAAAAAGAAGCGTTTGCTTAAAAAGACAAGCGTTGTCAGATCCGGATGTATTGTCTTTTGTGGACCAAGGGGATTCAAAGGAATTCGGGAGGGAGAAGGTGAACTTGGAGCAACGGAGTTGTTACGTTACTCACAATACGGGCAGTACTGGGCAGGTAGTTCTGTGACATTGGCGGTGGAAGTAGCTTTGAATGCGGGGGATGTGATTGGACTTTTCTGCGCCTCCAACGGTCTAACCATTACTTTGAATCTGGGCAGTGGGGCCACCAATGGAATTTTCTGGTATGTCAATGAAATCACCTAAAAGCTCAAGGTGAATCACAGTCCCACAAGAGGCGCTTTGCATATCATCTAACCCATCTCAAGACAGCTCCGGATTGCTTCCTGTTCTGTCTTTTTGCTCTGGCGTTACATCTGTGTCATTGCGAGGAATTGTACATACGTTTTGAGAATAGTGCATTTGAAGTGGAGTATTTCGTTAGGATTAACAAGCATGTTAGTTATTTTTAGATTGAATGACAATAAAGCTACCGCCAACTTCAAAAAAGGAAAGATAACTCATATAATAACGCTAATATGTATAAGGAAACGTAAAAATATAGTAAAAATCGTTTTGACTTTGTTGATCACCTTACGCAAATCTGACATCGAATTTATGTTGGAATGAACATGAAACGTATCTAACCAACCAATGATAAAAAAACAAAGAGAATGACTACATCACTACGTGACCTCGAAAGGGTTGATGAATCATGAGCCTTGATGCTTTGAACCAACGTGTAAAAGAAGATCTTGCTTTTTTGGCATTTGGCGGAGCCGATTGGGTCCGGTCAAGAGAGCATGGCGATGGGCATGTCTATGATGTAGTGATTGTGGGTGGTGGGCAGAGTGGGCTAGGAGCAGCCTTTGGTCTTCTGCGTGAACGCATCTCCAACATTCTAGTCATTGACGAAAATCCAAGTGGGTTTGAAGGACCTTGGGAGACATATGCACGCATGGTTACTTTGCGTACCCCGAAACATCTGACCTCCATTGATCTGGGTATTCCATCTCTAACATTTCGTTCATGGTGGGAGGCGCAGGTTGGGCCCGAGGGATGGGAAGAGGTTGACAAGATTCCGCGAGGAGATTGGATGAACTATTTGCGCTGGTACCGGGAAGTGCTGAACCTGCCCGTGTTGAATGAGGTTAAGCTAAAATTAATCGAACCAGCGAGTGAAGGGATTCACCAGCTTCATGTTGAGGGTGAGGGTACCTCCTCTCATATAATTCTGGCACGAAAAGTGGTACTCGCTACTGGGATACAGGGGGGCGGGGAGTGGCATGTGCCACCGATGATTGCTGAGAAATTACCCAGAGAGTTATATGCCCATACTTCGGAAGTGATTGATTTTGAACGGTTAAGAGGGAAAAGAATTGCTGTGCTTGGCGGAGGAGCCTCCGCCTTTGATAATGCCAGTTTTGCACTTGCCGCAGGTGTAGCGGAAGCCCATGTGTTTGTGCGACGGAAACAGTTACCTAGTGTCAATCCGATTCGTCAAATGGAGCAGTCCGGTATGATTGAGCGATTCCATACTCTGCCTGTTGCCGATAAATATGCAGTTATTTCCCATTTTTTTAAGTTCAATCAACCTCCGACGAACGATACCTTCAACCGCGCGGCGGCATGGCCTGGATTTGAGCTGCATTTGAACTCACCTTGGTTGAAGGTAGAGGCTGTGGAAGATGGGGCTGTTGTGACAACAGCGCAGGGACAGTTTGCTTTTGATTTTCTGGTGATTAGCACTGGACTCCTTAGTGATCCGGCTTTGCGACCTGAACTCAGACTGATAGAGGAGCATATTGCGCGCTGGGAGGATTGTTATCAGGCTCCGGCAGAGCAGCGTAATGCAATGCTTGATGCGCATCCATTCCTTAGTCCTGGTTTTGCGATGAATAGCAGGGACGATGAGGGAAAAGCAAGACTACATGGCCTATTTATGTTCAATTACTCCGCACTTGCCAGTTGTGGATTGTCCGCATCTGCGATATCGGGTACCAAAAGTGCAGTGCCCAAACTGGTATCTGCCATAGCCGATCAATTGTTTCTTGATGATAAAGAAGTGATACTACAGCAATTTTTCGATTATGAAGAACAGGAATTTACAGCTTCCTGGGTCAGAAGTGGCGCCCTCAACTGAGCACCGTGCTTCCAACGGATAGACCGTACGGCATGACAAGTGCTGTGCGTTTTTTTTGTTTTTGGTAAAGAGCTTACGCTTCCCTTTAATTTGTTGTAAGATGTCGATTGGAACATGTTAAAGGCAGGTGTAAGAAATGAATGAGATGAATTATGAACAATTCAAAGCCCATCTGAAAAAAGCTTCACGTAAACGGAACGTACCCTTGCTCAAGATCGTTGCTTTTCAGGAGAAATATATGAAGATCGAAGATATCCAATTTTACGATGTGGAACAAAATCATATGAGTGTCCGAGCGTGCAATACGCTGTGGATGAATCTGGAGAATAAGTCTTTCCGTAATATGGTGTCCCATAATCTGCAATTTTACAAGGACATGGAGAACCTGGGGCGAAATTCTTATGAGAATTTGATTAAGGAACTTTATGATACTTCTATTCCAATACTGCTCGATTACAATCCCAATCATTATTACACTTTGGGACAATTGGCTGATATTTTAGTCATGGACGAAGATAGGCTGATTGAACAGTTAGAGATGGGCCGGTTCAAGGGCGCTTTTATTAATGAAGAAGGGAAATGGCTTAAACCGAAGCCGGGCGCGATGGTTTAAAGGGGCGGAACATCATTGAAATCCTGCAACGCCGCGCTGGGCGCTGCAAGATTTTTTATGGAATGCTTATGGTTTTGCTTCAACTTGATGTACACTCAGGAATTGCGGTGAACGACAAATCCATCTCCGCAAAGGTTCGGTGGCCCGGGCATGGAAATGATACGATGAATATGAGCTACAGATAATAGGAAGAACATAGGGAACGGTCCATTCCGCCAAGATGGGACGGTATTGATGTTTGTAGCCCGGGCGAGCATAGCCACTCTAGCTGGAGGAGATCCATCCAAAGCGGAGCGGTGAAGCTTTTTTTTCTTGCAGGGCACACAGTTTTTGGCGTTTATGCGTTTGGGTAGCCATTCAGATCACCACCTTCATTTCATTAGGAGCTAGAATAGTGGATGCATGTCCTGTACTGGATGAAAGGGACATTTGGACAAGAAAAAAGTCGGAAGATGCAAGTTTTTGAATGTTTTTAAATTATTATGAACGAAAATGATTGTTTTTTGCGGGATTTATGATACTATAGAAGCAGTTGGAGGAATGAGTATGCTGACTGAAGAACGATATGCTGCAATTATAGAGCGCTTACATGTACAGAGAATTGTGAAATTACAAGAGCTTGTTGATCTGCTTGGCGTTTCTGAATCAACGATAAGGCGTGACTTGATTGATCTGGAGAGTCGTCAGATGCTGAAACGTATCCATGGCGGTGCTTCACTGGTGAATGAAAAACGACTTGAACCAGGTATGGAAGAGAAAACGTTCAAAAACATTCAACAAAAAACAATGATTGCTCGTTTGGCTGCACAAGAGATTGAAAATGGCGAATGCATCTATTTGGATGCAGGGACGACGACGTTAGCCATGATTCCTTTCATTGAAGCCAAGGATGTAACGGTAGTCACCAACGGACTTTCACATGTAGAGGCCCTGGTGAGTAAGCGAATTCGCAGTTATTTACTCGGCGGTATGATGAAAATTCACACCAAAGCGGTCATTGGCAGTATTGCATTACAGAACATGGATAACTTCCGTTTTGACAAGTGTTTTCTTGGATCCAATGGAGTTGATGCTGAAATGGGGTATACAACGCCTGATCCGGAGGAAGCCTTGATTAAAAGGCGTGCACATCAACTGTCGGGAAAATCTTATGTGCTGGCTGATTCCAGCAAAATTGGGGAAATTACTTTTGCCAAATTGTTTGATTTGGAGGAGGCGGATTTGATTACAGAGCAGATGCCAGAACACTGGCGGACTGTAATCGCCCAGAAAACTAAAATAATTGAGGGATAACCATGATATATACGATAACGCTTAATCCTTCCATTGATTACATCGTGGAAGTGGATGATCTGAAGCTTGGTGGATTGAATCGCATGAACCGGGATTTGAAACTACCGGGTGGCAAAGGCATTAATGTATCACGTGTGTTGAATCAACTTGGAGCAGACAATACAGCTCTCGGTTTTCTTGGAGGATTCACTGGACGTTTCATTAATGACAAGCTGCAAGAAGATGCCATTCGTACAGATTTTGTTACGATTGCGGACGATACCCGCATTAACATCAAGCTTAAGCATGGAGACGAGACGGAGATTAACGGACTTGGACCTGCAATTAGTGCAGACGAAGTGGAGCAGCTAATTCACAAATTGTCTTCATTGCAAAAAGGAGATATCGTCATTCTCTCCGGCAGTGTGCCACCGTCATTGGGAGCAGACTTCTATGATCGTCTTATTACAGTCTGCAAGCAGACGGACGCCGAATTCGTGATTGATACGACAGGGCCAGCGTTAATGGAAGCTCTTGTACACAACCCTCTATTGGTGAAGCCGAATCATCACGAACTGGCTGAACTCTTCGGGGTAACCATCAACACAAGGGAAGAACTGGTGACGTATGGTCGCAAGTTGTTGGAAGCAGGCGCCAAACATGTGTTGATCTCCATGGCAGGAGAAGGGGCGTTGTTCATCACTAAGGAAGAAGTGCATCATGCGAACGTTCCCAAGGGTGTTGTAAAAAACTCCGTTGGAGCGGGGGACTCCATGATTGGTGGATTTGTAGGTACCTACGTAATGAACAGAGATCTGCTTGAAGCATTCCGCACAGGCGTGGCCTCGGGAAGTGCAACGGCATTCTCTGATGACCTTGCAACCAAGGAGCTTATTGAGGAGCTGCGTACCCAAGTTACCATTACGGAAATATAGTTAAACGATATAAGTGCGTGTTCAAAAAGACCGGTTTTCAGTACCGAGAAGATGGGATGAAGCTAGAAATGGAGTAGCGGAGCGTAGGGAAAACGACGTGAGCAACGGACATTTCGGCTGAATTCCATATTCGATGCTGATGATGCCACTAGGCATCCTTCGTAATCAAAAGCGGACTTTTTGAACAACCTCTATAAGCGTAAATGAAATGGCATGAATTGATCCGGCCTGCATATCGCAGGCCGACTGAACTTAAGGGAGTGTACCAGAATGAGAATAACAGACCTGATGATCCAGGATACGATGATCATGGACCTGCAAGCCACAACCAAAGAAGAGGCTATTGATGAATTAATTGCAAGTCTGAACCAAAGCGGACGAATTAATGATCCGGTACTGTTCAAGGAAATGATCTATAAAAGAGAAGCTGAATCCAGCACGGGCATCGGTGGCGGAATCGCTATGCCTCACGCCAAAACAACAGCTGTCAATGAACCAACGGTTGTATTTGCTAAGAGTAGAAAAGGACTTGATTTTGAAGCGTTGGATGATCAGCCAGCTCATATATTCTTTATGATTGCGGCTCCTGAAGGCGCAGGTAATACACATCTGCGTACGCTTGCGGCACTTTCCAGGTTGTTGATTGATAGCGATTTCATCTCACAGCTGATGAGTACGGATACACCTGCCGAAGTTAGTGCGTTGTTTGATGCCAAACAAGCGGAAGCAGCAGAGGAGGAAGCCGCCAAGGAGAAAGCAAAAGCTGAAAAAGCAGCGAATGCCACATCCGGCTCGGGTAACGCTAATGGTCAGAAACAAAATACCACGGGTGTGATTGTGGGTAACGCGGATTCAGAGGATTTTGTCGTGGCAGTTACAGCCTGTCCTACAGGGATTGCGCATACTTTCATGGCTGAAGATGCCCTTAAAAAGAAAGCCCAGGAAATGGGCATCAATATACGCGTGGAGACGAACGGTTCCGAAGGAGCACAGAATGTCCTGACTGCTGACGAGATTGCCCGTGCCAAAGGGGTTATCGTTGCCGCAGACAAAAATGTGGAGATGGCGCGTTTCGATGGCAAACCGGTATTGCAAAGACCGGTGAGCGATGGAATCCGCAAATCCGAAGAGTTGATTCGCAAGGCGGTTAACGGCGATGCACCCATCTATCGCAGTCAGGGTGGAAGTGCCAATGAAGAGGGAGCAAGCGCTGGCAATATAAGCGTAGGTAGCAAAATCTATAAAGATCTGATGAACGGAATCTCGCATATGCTGCCATTTGTTGTTGGTGGTGGTATCCTGCTTGCGATCTCCTTCCTGATCGAACAGATCGCAAGTCCTGACAATCCGATCTTTCAACTGTTGCAAACGATTGGTGGTGGAAACGGGGCGTTCCACTTCCTGATTCCAGTCCTTGCCGGATTTATTGCGATGAGTATTGGTGATCGTCCGGCCCTGATGCCAGGTATGGTCGGTGGATTGATGGCGGTTAACTCCAACGCCGGTTTCCTAGGTGGTCTGGCAGCCGGTTTCCTGGCTGGTTATGTCGTTATTGGTCTGCGTAAGCTGTTCAAAGGATTACCGAAAGCGATTGATGGTCTAAAACCGATCTTGCTTTACCCGGTATTCGGTTTACTTATCGTGGGTGCAATCAGTTTCTATGTCTTCGATCCCATCTTTGGTTCTCTTAATACTTGGCTGGTAGATGCACTTGGTAATCTCGGTACTGGTAATGCGGTATTGCTCGGCTTGCTGCTTGGTGGCATGATGTCCATTGATATGGGTGGACCGTTCAACAAAGCGGCGTACACGTTCGCGATTGGTGTGTTCACATCCAGTGGTAACACAGACGGAGCATGGATGGCAGCGGTTATGGCAGGCGGTATGGTACCTCCTCTGGCAATCGCACTTGCTACAACGTTCTTCAAATCCAAATTCACGGAGCAAGAACGCAAATCGGGTCTGACTAACTATGTCCTTGGATTCTCTTTCATCACGGAAGGTGCGATTCCGTTTGCAGCGGCTGATCCGCTTCGTGTATTGACATCCTGTATCATTGGTTCCGCGGTTGCTGGCGGATTGACTCAGCTGTGGAGCATTAACGTACCGGCTCCACATGGTGGAATCTTCGTTGCAGCATTGGCGAACCATGCTATTCTGTTCCTGCTTACGGTAGCCATCGGTGCAGTGATCTCCGGTCTGATTCTGGGACTGTGGAAGAAATCACCTACGCTCGCGAAGTAACGATGAGGTTTAGCGTTAGACGGAAACGAGTAATCTGTAATGGATTATAAAATAAAAACAGGGCATCTTCTAGGTGAAATTCACTTGGGAGATGCTTTATTTAATTTCAGCTTTTTCATCAGCTGACGAAAAGGCCCATTTAGGATTTAAGTTAAATGCTTATTTAGCTTTTATATTAAATTGTGGTAAAATAAACGAAATTATATTATGAAACTTTGTTTTATCTAATGAAACTAAGTGCTGGAGGGTTTGGAATGTCTGATGAAATTAAAAGTCAGGTACAGAAACAGTTTGCGATAAATGCAGGGAAATACGTGACCAGTGCGGGTCATGCCAAAGGTGAGGATTTGGCATTACTTGTGGCTTCCTCTCAAGCCACTTCGGAAATGAATGTGCTGGATGTCGCCACTGGAGGCGGACATGTAGCCAACGCATTGGCTCCACTTGTTGAGAAGGTGACTGCATTAGATTTGACGGAGGAGATGCTTCAGGTAGCGGAACACTTTATCCGGGGGAATGGACACTTGAATGTAGATTTTGTAGTCGGGGATGCAGAAAGGCTGCCCTTCGACGATGATTTCTTTGACCTTGTTACCTGCCGAATCGCTGCACATCATTTTCCGGATGTATCTTCCTTTGTATCTGAGACGCTTAGAGTCATCAAGCCTGGTGGCAGGTTGTTATTAATTGACAACGTGGCACCTGAACGCGATGAGATTGACCAGTTTTACAATGAAGTTGAGAAGTGGCGAGATGCAAGCCATGTTCGGGCATGGCGCAAGACGGAATGGATTCAGATGCTGGAGTTTGCCGGATTCCGAATGGGCTTTATGTTTGAAGAATGGTGTAACCGTGCTGCACTACCGGAGTCGGAGAGAAGGGAGCTTGAAGCAAGCATGCTGAGCGCACCTTCTATCATCAAAAAGGTTTTCAATTTTGAAGAGAATGGGCACGGGGGGCTCATCAGCTTTCAAGGAGAAAGTGTGTATATCCAGGCGGTTAAACCGAACTTCATATCCTAGTAGAGCAATACAGCATGCTTAATGAGCAGTTCATGTAAGAATGATCTGAAGTAATGCAATATAAAAACAGGCAGACGTACCTTGAGTAGGTAGATCTGCCTGTTTTATTTTGCATATTTGAGACCAAAACGATTCAGGGTTTTAGTATAACTTTGGTGCACTCGTCTTCATGATCGTTGAAAATGCGGTACGCTTCGCTTGCATTTTCCAGTGAGATCCGGTGAGAGATGATCTCGGTTGGATCGAATTCACCTGCCGTGATTTTGCGGAACAATTCAGGCATGTAATGAATAACAGGAGCTTGTCCCATTTTCAGAATGATATTGCGCTCAAACAGATTACCCAGCGGGAACATATTATAGGATGAGCCATACACACCGGTAAGCTGAACCGTGCCAAATTTGCGCACCGCCTTCATGCCAATCTCAATGGCACTAAGGGCACCCCCATGAAGCTTCAGTTTCTGGCCGATCTCTTCTAGCATCGTTTTCTTGCCGTCCATCCCAACGCAATCGATTACCACATCCGTTCCGCCATGGGTAATCTCACGAATATGCTCTCCCATATCATCGTAATCTTCAAAATTAAAGGTCTCCGCATCATTCATGCGTTTGGCTTTCTCCAGTCGATAGGGCAGGCGATCTACGGCAATAACCCGTTTGGCTCCTTTCATCCAGGCGAATTTCTGCGTCATCAGCCCGATTGGCCCACTGCCGAGTACAGTAACGGTATCTCCTGGTTTAACACCGGCATTCTCGACGCTCCAGTAAGCGGTTGGGAGAACATCGGACAGGAACAATAATGCTTCGTCTTCCAGTTCGCAGGATTCAGGAATTACAAATGGTGTAAAGTTTCCGTAGGGAACACGCAATAACTCAGCCTGACCTCCGGGGTAGTTCCCGTATCGCTCGGTGAATCCAAAATAACCACCCGTATGAATATCCGGATTGCCATTGGAGTTATCACACTGGCTCTCCATGTCATGATTGCAGTAGAAGCATTCGCCACAGGCAATGTTAAAAGGCAGGACCACACGGTCCCCCTTCTTCACACGTGTAACCTCTGGTCCGACTTCCTCCACAATTCCCATCGGTTCATGACCAATCACGTAGTCTTTGGCAGCTGGCAAGGCTCCCTGGTAAATGTGCAAATCGGATCCACATATGGCAGTGGAAGTAATACGAACGATAATGTCATCCTTCTGTTGCAGTGTGGGATCTTCAACCTGTTTGACTTGAATGTCTTTAATTCCCTGGAACGTTACTGCTCTCATCTTCATATTCCTCCTTGTATAGTGGGATTGTCTGACAATTACCCCGTTCCAGCTCAAATGATAGAGGTGCATACTAAATTAAACGACAGGCCATTTTATTTTACGCAGTGCATCTAGCAACTCAGAAGGTGCATTCAGATTGTCGCGGACCAGATCCCGCGGAGTCAAAGCCATCCATTGATTCAGCGAAACATCTTCAAAGCGGTCACTTTTGAAAATTTCCAAAAACCATAATGTGTCTGTACCGGTATTCTGTATATAGTGTCCCATTGCTACGGGAACATATCCAACATCTCCAGCCCGATAATCAAATGTACGCGCAGTGCCATTACCCCCGAAAACGGTCATCCTTCCTTGTCCTGTCAAATAGTATTGCCATTCATCGGCATTGGGATGCCAGTGCAGTTCGCGCATGGCTCCGGGCTTGATCTCTACTAGGGCAGCGGCAACTGTGGTTGAGATGGGAAAGTTGGTGGAGTCTACAATTCGAACGCTACCTCCGGGCGTAATCAGTGGCTCCTGTGCCAGCAATCGGTGTGTGAATGGAAGCGGAACGTTACCATAGGGAGATTGAACTTCCTGGCTCTCGATGGAACCCGGGACGGTATCTTGGAAAATGTATACCTGTTCCTTCGGCATGGATTGAAAGGTGGATTCGGGTACGCCGAAGTTGAGAGACAACACCTCCGGTGGTGTATGGGCGAACCAATCGGATATGGATAACGTATTCAGATCGGAGAAGGACCCGTCATCAAACACAAGCAGAAATTCACAACCATCCTCCAGTCCCTGAATGGAATGGGGTAGACCTTTGGGGAAGAACCAGAGATCTCCTTGGCCAACATCTGCAATGAAATTACGTCCGTTCTGATCTACCGAAGTGATTCTTGCCGTTCCCCAGATCATATAGGCCCACTCGGATTGTTGATGCCAGTGCAATTCCCGTACACCTCCCGGTGTCAGGCTCATGTTCACACCAGCCAGTGTAGTGGCAATAGGGAGATCCCGTACGGTGATTTCACGTGACCAACCCCCATGGTTCAATTGCATATGTGTATCGGAAAAAGACATTCTCAAATTGGGCAATAACCCGTTATCGGTTGCCGGAGGTACCAGCATATCGGGGTTTTGTATATCTCTCATGACGTCTCTGGGTCCCAGGTCAGGTCCTCCAGCGCCATCACTACGAATGGGTTGCGGGATAATAAATGGTTTTTCGTTTGGTTGCTGTCCTTTAGTCATTGAGTGATCCCTCCAGATTCAATAACATGTCACACGCGACATTGTATCGTTATGTTTACACCTATGAATCAGGGCCTGGATAATATGAGGGACAAACGACAAAAAAGACGTGACCGCATGCGGTCACGTCTTTATACGTATGTGAGAAAGTCGAACAATCCATGAATCCGGTTATCGAATCAAATGAAGGCAGAATTCCAGATCAGATTGCAGGTGCTCTTTCATCAGTCGTTCGGCAGTCTGCCCGTCATGTGCCTTGATCGCTTCGCAAATCTGATGATGCTCTTCAATGAGGAAGGGGCGCTGATAATATACAACCGTCTGCCGGAATAGATAAATGACGGATTGCATTTTATCGAAGAGATCAATCATCAATGCATTATTACTTGCGCGCATGATGATTTCATGAAACTCTTTATTGGCTTCCATAATCTCTTCTTTGCTTCCGGTATGTCCCACGTGCACGCAATGCTCAAGAGCCGTCACTTCCTGTGCAGATAACAGGCAGCAGCGCATTGTGCCGCATGTCCCTCCAGTAACTTCCGCAATTCAAACGTATTTCTCAGATCCGTCTCGGTTAACTTGACGACCCGTTTGTTCACGACTAATCTTTCCTGTTCCAGACGGCGGATGGACTCACGGATCGGGGTTCGGCTGACATTCAGATCGGTCGCCAGCTTCTCTTCAACAAGTTTGGTTCCCGGAGAAAGGGTGCCTTGCAAAATCAGTCCCGCAGCACTTCATACGCCTGCTGATAGGCTGGGCGGGACTTGTCCCTATTTGGTTGCATTGTATTTCAAAGCTCATAATGCCCATAAACCTAAAAACACGCCGCTTTGGCGTGTTTTTGTTATCTTTACTACTCACGATCCGTTAAGATGGGTTGGTTGCAGGCTTCCCAGACTACATTGTACGGAAACGCTGCTCATAAATCTCGTTTACCCGGTGGAGAACGGCAGGGCCTTGCTCTGTGAAACGAAGTGCTGCCGCTTTATTTTTCACCAGAAATGTACCGGATTCATGTCTGGTAGTTGATAAAGCCGCACTGTAGAGCAATGAAGCGCCATGACTTGGATGAGGAAAGAACCATTTCATAATGGGTTTGATATAGAAGGGCAGGCCGGATGTTTTGTTGCCCCGTAGCGTATTATTTCCACCGGGATCTACGCTTAGTAGTTGTATGCCTTCGGCATTGGCAGATTTGGCAACCTCGCGTGTCCATAGAGATAAGCCGAGCTTTGAAATGGCATAAGGACCAAACAGCTTTTTGAATTCAGCTGGACGTTCCAAGATGTTCAGATCAAATTGTTTGACCATTTTGAACGCGGTGGTGGAAGTATTAATAACTGTTTTCATCTTTCCTTTGAGCAATAGCTCAACTAATTCCATGTAGATGATGTAAGGGACTACCGTCTGAAGTTCGAAGTGTAGTTCATGCCCCTGATCAGAGAAACGAAGCTCCGAAGCGCTGCCCCCCGCATTGTTAAACAAGACATCAATTGAATCGGTATCGGATTTAATCTGATCCAGTGCAGTTCTCAGACTGTCGTAGTTGGTCAGATTAGCCTGAACCCAACGGAGTTGGCCTGAACGTAAGGCGTTCTGAATATCGGTATCCTCGGATGGGAAAGCAGAACGGTTGAGACCGATTACCTGCCATCCTTCAGCCAGTAACTTGCGTGTCAGTTCAAGACCAATTCCTGACGTTGAACCTGTGATGAGAGCGGTGCGAAGCTGATTTTGTATGTTCATATAAACCTCCAGAAGAATGGGATTACAGAACGAATCTGTATGCTGCGCTCATTCTATAACTTGGAGTCGACTCCAAGTCAAGGGGTGTTGGGATTGAACGGATCATGCTTGACTTGGAGTCAGCTCCAAGTTGTAATATGGAGAGAAATGAATGTGGAGGAGGCCCATATGATGAGCGACAATGTAATGTTCTCCATCAAAGAAACGTCAGAACAGGCCGGATTATCAGAAGATACAATTCGTTATTATGAGAAGATTGGGCTGCTTCCCCGAGCTGAACGCAAGGCCAATCGCCATCGGGTATACCGCTCGGAGGACATCCATACGATGAAGTTGATCACTTGTCTGAAAAAAACAGGGATGTCTCTGGAAGAAATGAAGCCATATCTCCAGATGTCCATGGATTCGGATCTCGCAGATTTCCCGGATGAACGGGAGAGGCTGGTGAATCACCGGAAGAAAGTTGAAGCACAGATTGCTTCGCTACAGCAGGTAGTTGATTTTATCGATGAGAAGTTGGATAAACGAAGTATGTTTCCTGATGAATGCCCTATTACCGGGGAGAACCAGATGTCTGTTTTTGAAAAACAGAACATATTCTCTTGATGGCGCTGCTGCCTATTTGAATCCGAAAACCCACGTCATGATGACGCGGGTCTTTTTGCTGTTTCTAGCATTTAATATCGAGTGTATGACGAAGTCGTTTGATATCGCTTTTGGGAGGGAGACCATACATGCGGGCATACTCCCGGTTGAATTGAGACGGACTTTCATAGCCAACCTGGAACGCAGCGTCGGCGGCATCGGTTGAACCTGCAAGCAGCATTCGCCGGGCTTCATGCAATCGAATTTGTTTCTGGAATTGCAAAGGGCTCATGGCGGTAATGGCTTTGAAATGATGATGTAATGAGGAAGAACTCATGTTGATCATGGCAGCAAGTTGTTCAATCCGAAGTGGCTTAGCGTAATCGGATTGGATGACTTCGATCACCTCGGCGATGTGCTGTGCATGACTGTCCTGAATAGCAAACTGCTTTATGGAATGTCCATGTTCATCCTGAATAATACGATATAGAATTTCGCGGATAAACAGAGGGGCAAGGACGGGAATGTCTTCAGGTGTGTCCAGCAGCCGAACCAATCGGATCACGGCTTCAAGAAGGGAAGGTTTGGTTGAGCTAACAAACAATCCTCTTCGTGTTGAATGGTCAGGTTTGGGTTGTGCAGAAGGCGTATCCTGAATCAGATCGAAAATCTGCCCTGAATCAAAATCCAGTCGAATACATAGATAGGGATGTTCGGTTGTAGCCTTTACAACCTGCCCTGAAATAGGCAAGTTTACAGAAGATACCAAATATTGTAACAGGTCGTAGGTGTAGCTCTCGCGGCCGAGTATAACTAATTTGGAACCTTGGGCGACAATGCAAAGGGCAGGCTGATGAACGGAATATATGGGTTGTGAGATCTCGGAGGCACGGATTAAGGCAAGCGATGGAATTTTTGTTTGATGTATCCCGTCATTTGGGGTGAAATGCTCAATAAGTTGAGCCAATTGTTGCTGCTGCTCCGTGATGCCCGTATCCGTTTCACTTGTTTTGATAAGCATGAATTGCAGCCCCCTTGTGAACCACTATTATTATTATTAGTTTAAAACGCGCTGGAGGAATAGGCAAGAATACTGCGGGATTTTTCTATCGTATAACGACTGATCCTCTACATAATGGAGATAAGCAACGGAATCTTTTGAAGCAGAGAGGAGTGAGAAACAATGGAGCGCAATTCAATGGGTGACCAACAAGAACCAAAACACCCGTATGTGGGGATGTGGGTCACGAAGGATGGATATATCAGACACGAACTTCTTCCTTGCGGTAGATATGATGAAGCGAGAGGAGATCGGCAAAGTGCATATCAGGGTCGCTATATTGTTCATGGGAAACATATAGAATACGTGGATGATACGGGATTTACAGCTGATGGAGACTTCAGGGACGGCGTTTTGTATCATGCAGGCATGGTTTTGTATAGAGAAAATGTACAATAACAATAGAATAAGGAGCGATTTAATATGTCCAATGTAAAGGGGAAAGTTGTTGTCATTACCGGTGCGAGTAGTGGAATTGGTGAGTCAACAGCTCGATTGCTTGCACAGCATGGAGCACATGTAGTTATTGGAGCTAGACGTATGGAACGTTTGGAGGCATTGGCCTCCTCCATTCGTTTGGAAGGCGGATCGGTGGAGTATCATTCGCTGGATGTTACCAGATTGGAAGAGATGCAAACGATCGTTGACCTCGCTCAAACTCGCTATGGACGTATCGATGTTATTTTAAATAACGCTGGAGTCATGCCGCTATCTCCCCTTGAATCGTTAAAATTAGATGAGTGGAATCACATGATAGATGTTAACATTCGTGGTGTTCTGCATGGCATTGCGGCTGGACTACCAGTCATGAAAAAGCAGGGTTTCGGCCAGTTTATTAATATCGCCTCTATTGGAGCCTATGCCGTGTCGCCCACGGCAGCGGTGTATTGTGCAACCAAATACGCGGTCCGCGCCATCTCGGAGGGGTTGCGACAGGAAGTAGGCGGAGATATCCGTGTAACCCTTGTATCACCGGGCGTGACCGAATCGGAACTAGCGGATACGATCTCCGATGAAGCAGCGAGAGATTTGATGAAAGAGTATCGCAACATCTCCATTCCTGCCTCGGCAATTGCGCAAAGTATCCTATATGCCATCAACCAGCCTGCAGAGGTCGACGTGAATGAGATTGTAGTGAGACCTACAGCGAGTATAGCTTAAGTTCAGAGTCTCTTTTGGTATATAATAGGTACAATGATATCGAAAAGAGGAATTCAACCTTGACCTTACAGCAATTAAAATATGTGATTGAAGTTGCCACACGCGGTTCCATGAATGAAGCAGCCAAACGGTTGTTTATTTCTCAGCCCAGCCTGTCAAATGCCATTCGGGATCTGGAGCAGGAGCTGCGTATTACCATTTTTGAACGTACCAATAAGGGCATATCACTGTCCAAAGAAGGCGTGGAGTTTCTGAGTTATGCACGTCAGGTGGTGGAACAAGCTGAACTGCTGGAGAACCGGTATCTGAATGCCAAGCCGTCTCCCCAGCATTTCTCCGTATCGACTCAGCATTATGCGTTTGCTGTTAATGCCTTTGTTCGTCTGGTGCAACAGTACGGTCAGGATGAATACGAGCTGGCTTTGCGGGAAACGAAGACCTATGAGATTATCCAGGATGTCAAAAGTCTGCGAAGTGAAATAGGCATACTTTATTTGAATGAGTTCAATGCCAAGGTGATTAATAAATTGTTAAAAGATGCGGGGTTGGTCTTCACGAGCCTGTTCACAGCCAAACCACATATCTTTATCAGTGTGAAGAATCCGCTGGCGAAGCAGGAATCGGTTGCGATTGAGCAACTTCAGGATTATCCGTATCTGTCATTTGACCAGGGGGAATACAACTCCTTTCATTTTTCTGAAGAAATTCTGAGTACGTTATCTCATCCAAAAAGCATACAGGTCAATGACCGCGCAACGTTGTTTAATTTGCTGATTGGATTGAACGGTTATACGATCTCTACGGGTGTGCTTAGCGCTGACCTGAACGGAAATGAGATTATCCCTGTTCCGCTGGAGTGTGAGGAAACGATAAATGTGGGCTGGATTAGTCACAAAAGCACTTCTCTCTCCAATCTGGGCGTCGAATATGTCAAAGCCCTGCATGAAGCGATAGGGTCCTGATGATCGATGTTTAGGATATAGCTTCAGGCTATACCCGGCTATAGTTAATTGGAGTTACCCTATATCTAAATAGCTATGTTATCTTTCATTCAACAAGAAATTATAGTGATGAAGGAGATAACCCTATGAGCTTAATTACGGAAAAAGCAACGACCCGAAAAGCAACACCTTTTCGTCATGATACCGTAGGAAGCTTCTTGCGCCCACAAGTACTCAAGGATGCCAGAGCTAAGTTTGCAAAGAATGAAATCTCGGCTGAGCAATTGAAACAGATTGAAGATGAGGAAATCATCAAGTTGGTCGATAAACAAAAGTCAGTTGGCCTGCTGGCTGTAACCGACGGCGAGTTTAGACGTTCCTGGTGGCACCTGGACTTCATGTGGGGTCTGGAAGGTGTAGAGAAGGTCACGGTGGAAAAGGGGTACAAATTCCAGGGCATTGAAACTCGTGCGGAGACAGCGCGCCTGAGTGGAAAGCTTGGCAAAGCCAAACATCCGTTTGTGGCTCACTTTGAATTCCTGAAACAAGTGGCAGGTGACGACGTTGTTGCCCGTCAGACGATTCCTGCACCAGCACAGTTCCTGGCTGAACTTCAACGGGGAGAGAACAAGACAAGTACCCAGGCCTATTACAGCAATACAAATGACTTGGTATTGGATATTGCTAGCGCCTATAAGGCGGTCATTCTTGATCTGTACGCGGCAGGCTGTCGCAGCCTGCAACTGGATGATTGCACATGGGGCATGCTGTGTGACAAAAATTATTGGGAAGCCAGACAACATGAAGGTGTGGATGTATCCGAAATTACGAAGCTGTATGCCAAAGTGAATCAGGAGGCAATCACGGGTCTGCCGGATGATTTGGTGATTACGACCCATGTATGTCGCGGGAATTATCATTCCACATGGGCATCTTCCGGAGGATACGAGCCTGTAGCCGATGTCCTGTTTAGCGTGGAACACATTGATGGATACTACCTGGAGTTCGACACAGACCGTGCGGGAGATTTCAGCCCACTGAAGGCAGTGAGGGACCAGCAGGTTGTACTGGGCCTGGTTTCTTCCAAAATAGGTGATCTTGAAGAGAAAGAAGCCATTATCGCTCGAATTAGGGAAGCTGCCCAGATTGTAGATATCAATCAGATCTGCCTTAGCCCACAATGTGGTTTTGCTTCTACAGAGGAAGGCAATATTTTGACGGAGGAGCAGCAGTGGAACAAGTTGAGGTTCATCAAAGAAATTGCTGACGAGATCTGGAAGTAATCGGGAGTTAGTGGTATAAAACACCAAATGCATGAACACAAAGACCGTTTCCGCTATATTGGAACCGGTTTTTTTTGCTGATTAACGCTGTTCAGCTATAGGGTGTAGAGGTATCATCCCTTATAATAGAAGGAACATTCTTATTATAATTACGTCTAGCATAACGAAGGGAGAACGGCTGGTGCGAGTGGTATACCGAGACAAAAGTGAGCAACATGAGTTAACCATTTATGATACAACCAAGCTTTATGGGGAAAAGGGCCGATTTCGTGTGCTTGAATTTTCAAATGCGGCTGTTCAGGGAGCGATGGATCTGGACGAGCCAAGTCGAATGGTGCTGGAGTATCCGAGAGCGATGGTTCATCTTATGGAACGAAATAACCCTGAATACAAATCCGTTTTTGTCGTGGGGCATGGCATTGGTACGTTATCAACCTACTTGTCTAACCGCGATGTAAAGGTGGCTGAACTTGACGCAGAAGTCGTTGAATTAAGTAAAACTTTCTTTGGGTATCGTGGAAGTCATGTTCTGGTTGGCGATGGTCGTGAACTATTACAGCAGGAAGCTGCTGGTACATATGATTATATTATTATTGACGCTTTTACGGCTACTGGAACCCCTGCGCATTTTACCTCCAGTTCGTTTTTTACAATGCTGAAAGATAAATTGCGGATGGGAGGAACGGTATTACTAAATGTATTTGGGCGTGCGGGCAATGATATACTTGTGAATGCGATTCATACGACGTTACAAGAGCAATTTGCTTACACACGTTCATTTGCTCTACCAACCGAAACAGCAGCAGATGAAGCCCAAAATCGTATCCTGGTGGGTTCCGACCGGCCCATCGAATTTCAGATTCGTCATATGGCTGGGTTTGTCGAACAACAACTTGGTGAAGGATATGTCATTATGGATTCAGTGTGATTTCAATTGTAAAAACTTCATAAATAATTTTATTTCTTTTTAACAACTTTCGTATAAAATAGAAGGAATATGCCTTTTCATGAAAATCCGGGGGAAGCAATAATGATCGCACAGAATAAAACATCCAGATTACGAAAAAAAATGAATAATATTAAAAAAATTAGCCTTACTGCTCTCCTTAGTGGACTGGTTGCCATTGCAGTTCTGATGACGTTAACCATTATGTTCATCTCTTCTTATACATCCCAGAAGCAGTCGTTAATTGATAACACGCTTTCGCTTAACTACTCAAATGCCTTGCAGGTGAGCCAAGCGCTGGATTCGCTGTTCCAATCCATGCAGGAGAGCTTGAAATATGCAGCAAAATATGTTCCAGAGATCGATTATTCAGATACGAAAAAAATGGCTTCCACGCTGACTTTGATCCTCAACAGCAGTAATTATTTTAACGCGGTTTCTCTGGTCGATGCAACAGGAGTAATCCGGAGCTCATCCCCTTATTCGGAAAAAAGCGTGGGACAGCCTATAAGTTCTGATGTAGCCAAAGAAGCGTTCAAATCCAGAGCCTCCTATATATCCGAAGCATACCGAACGCCATATTCGAAACGAAGAGTCGTTTTTGTGAGTGAACCGATCTTCAGTCCAGCAGGTGAATTCAAAGGTTTGATTAGTGGGAGCATCTATTTGCAGGAAAACAACATCTTGAACCTGTCATTTGGTAGTCAATTGAAGACCAGCAATGGTTCTTATTTTTTTATTGTTGATGCCAAAGGAACACTGTTATTTCACCCGGACACACAAAGGATTGGTGAAAATATAAGTAAAAACAAGGTTGTGCAGAAGTTGCTCAACGACCAGACAGGTAAAGAACAATACATGAATCAGGCTGGTGTGGACTCACTTGCTGGTTATTACAAGGTACCAGCAACAGATTGGGGAGTTGTCGTAGTATCTCCAGCCCAGACGGTATATGATCAGCTGAATCATCATATCCGCCTGTTATTGTTGTACACTTCAGTGCCGTTTCTGATTCTGACGCTTATTGTTATTCGGGTCGCACGCAAGTTGGCCAGTCCGTTTGTTCTACTGGCTGATTTGGTTCATCAGGTAGACAAGGGCCAGGTGGAACTGCCGATCATGAAGCCACATTGGAACAGGGAAGCTGACTTGTTAACGCGCACCGTTCTGAGTGCTTTGGCGAATTTTCGAAAGCAGACAGACCAGCTCACCTATGATGCCAGAACGGATGTATTGACCGGAATGACCAATCGAAGGACGTTTGAAGAAGTTATTCAGCACTGGATTGATGGAGAGATTCCTTTCTCCATAATTGTCTTGGATATTGACCGTTTCAAATCCATTAACGATACATATGGACATCATGCCGGTGATCTGGTTCTGAAGCATATTGCCAGCATGATTAAGCTCTCGGTTCGAACGCAAGATGTATGCTCCAGATATGGCGGCGAGGAGTTTGTTGTGTTATTGCGGCATACGGAATCTAAAATAGCGTATCAGATTGCCGAACATATCCGTGTAACTGTCGAAGAAAGTGTGTTGCCGATTGATCGTTCCGTGACCATTTCGGCAGGTATTGCTGAGTATCCGCTGCATTCTACATCAGCAACGGAATTATTTCACTTGGCCGATAACGCGTTATATCAAGCCAAGGAAGAGGGGCGTAATCGTACGGTTACGATCCAAACGGTGGAAAAATAGTGGTTTTTCAAAATGGACGCCTACAAACAAAAGAAGCTGATCCCGTGTGAGAATGGGACAGCTTCTTTATGGTTACACCTCTTGTGATCTGGCCAGAACTTCGTTGGTGTACTGTTCTCCCCAGTCTTTCATGCTATAAATAATCGGACGCAGCGTTTCACCAAACGGCGTAAGCGAGTATTCGACTTTTGGAGGAACCTGAGGATAGACTTCCCTGTGTACGATCCCGCTGCTTTCCAATTCTCTTAACTGAAGAGTAAGCATCCGCTGGGTGATATCAGGAAATAATTTTCGAATCTCGTTGAATCTTAAAGAACCGGAGAACAGGTGATACAAAATGGCGCCTTTCCATTTGCCTCCGATGACACTAAGCGTTACTTCTACCGAACAACCATAAGGTCCAGGAAACGCCTTGGTCGGGTTCTTTCTCATTATAGGTGCACCTCCAGTTCGCGGTGGTTGTTTATGGTATCCATTAGAATACTACATCACATTATTGTACGTATGGTTCATCTATGAGCATATCATTTCTTATTCAGATTATAAACCCTATCCAAGGTCTGAGATTATAACGATAAAGAACCCCGGTTTCGTTTTACGAAACATCGAGGTTGTTAGGTATGAATTTGAAATAAATGATGCTACAGAATGGCATCCAGTGAGTACGCTCCAGCACTGGCAAGTGCGACACCGAGCAATGATCCGAGCATAACCAGATTATATTCGAATCCTCCATTCAGGTTCCAAAGTCCCTTTCCAGCGTGAACTTTAACAATGGCAACGAGCATAGGTATGATGAGCAAAATGGTGCCAACGATAGTCCACAGACCCGCGGCGAACAGGAATCCGCCAATGAATTCGAGGAGTCCTGCGCATACCGCCATGAATCGTGCAGGTTTCAGACCAATCGCTCCGAAAAATCCAGCGGTCCCTGATATACCTTCGCCACCAAACCAGCCGAAGAGTTTCTTGCATGCATGGCCCATCATAATGAAACCAATAACCAGTCGAATGATGAGTAACCCTGTGTCCAACATGTCATTATTTCCTCTTCTCTAGATATATAAAATCATTTGCGCTGTATACGTATAAACGTCATATTAATGAGGATAGAATCGTGTCACATAAGGCCATTGTTCTGATGTTATCCTTGCCGCTGGAATGCGGAACAGACTTGTTCCGGCAGCATTCCATGAAATGAGCCATCTCGCCTACGAATCCGCGCAGATAAAGGTCCCGATAAGCTCCCGACATGGGAGATCCGGAAGGGGTGAATACCGTATCTTGTTCTTCAAGAGACTTCCATGGAGGGGTGTCCCCTGTACGAGATTGATGAATCGTAATTGTGTTAATCTCATCCGCAGACGCAAATCCGTTATCAAAAGTGACCAATACACTTTCACTTTCGCGTGACCATGCACTCATCCCAGCAAAATATGCACTGCCCACCACACCGTTATCAAATTTCAGGGAAATACTCTGGTTAATATGTTCGCCGTTTTTACGGGCTGTGCCCGTAACTTGAACAGCTTCACCAAACAGGAAACGCATCAGGTCCACCATATGGATGGCGGCCAGTTTCATAAACTGTTCCTCATCCTTGCAGAACGGGGTACTGTCTACGGCGAATTTCAATTGGAAAGAACGTGCTTTACCCATGGAGCCGTCATCGATGAGTTCTTTGAGCTTCATATAGACCGGAGCGTATCGTTTCATAAATCCAACCATCACGACCACACCAGCCTTCTCGGCGGCGTCAGCTACAACGGATGCTTCGGCTGCGTTCCAACCGAGTGGTTTATCCACATACACATGTTTGCCAGCCTTGATACATTCGAGGGCAAGAGCAGTCTGATCTTGCGGCTGTGCCACAATAACGACGCCATCACAGTCTTCATGCTGTAACATGAGATGTACATGGTCATACGCTATTCCGTTGCTGCCAAAGCGCAACAGAGCCGCTTCGGAGCGCTCCATATTGCGGGTGGCAATGGCCTGGATTTCTGCTCCGGCTTCAATAGCAGAAGGATATATATTCGTGGATGCATGGAATCCGGCACCGATAAAACATAGTTTGGTTTTACTCAAATGTATCTCTCCTTAAATTTCATCTTAGGATCATTCATAGTTAATTGGTGTAGCTTAAATGCTGCAACATCTGTCAAGCGATTGTGTTATTGACGCTGTGTGGGGACAGGCTGCGGCCCAAGTGCCTGCTTGAAGTGTGCGGCATAGAACAGGTGTTTTGGGCTCTATGTGAATACAAATACCGATGTAGAGTATGTCCAGGAGGACATTTGTTTCTGCTTAATGCCTACGATAGAGCGTTGGGAAGAATTAAAAAAGGACATATGTCCTTTTTTGGAGTTTGAAAAAAGATATTGCAATCTTGCTTCAGAGTATGTATACTCTAAATTACGGTAAAACAAGTGATTGCTTGACCAGAATGCTTTTCATCCTGCATGAGAAGATACATATTATGCGGTCGTGGCGGAATTGGCAGACGCGCACGGTTCAGGTCCGTGTGGGCTAACCCCCGTGGAGGTTCGAGTCCTCTCGACCGCATCTAAGAAAAAGGCTTGTGTAATTGCTCTTAAGGCAATTCATAAGCTTTTTTTTGTTGTTTGAAAAAACAGAAATGATATGAATGTCTGCCTGATCCACCTTGCAAAGCATAGTAAAAGAGAGCCTAATCCGGCTCTCTCATATAAGGCTAAGATGTTACTTTTCTCTTAAAACTACTGTGCGTAATCTAATCATCTTATTGCTGCCGCTGACGTAGCTTGACTGCTGTACAGAGTCCTGCGAGGGCACCGGCAATCCCGAAAATCGCGACACTCGCAATGACCTCATACGACTGGTAGCGAAACAAAAAAGCAATACCGCTGCCAAACGTGGTTCCTGCAAGAAATCCAAGGGAAATCCCTGTTTCTTTGGTAATTATCATAGGTTCACCTGCTTTGGGAGTGAGTTATGGGTTTGCATACTTTGGATAATGGAAGTACAGTGTGATCAGGAAAATCATCAGCATTTATTTCCTTTTTTCATTTTGTGGTTTTGTTCAGGTAATTATGCATGATGCATGATATCTCATAGGGAGGTTAAGCTCGAATGAATATGAACGAACGAATTGCAGCATGGAACGAAGAAGCACAGCGGTGTACTTGTGGGCATGAACATCGATTGGTGCATATGCTGATTCATCTGGAGCATGGCGCAATTCAGCGATTGCCTGGTTATTTGTCTGAGCAAGGCTACAATAGGGTGACCGTTGTCCATGATCGGCATACGGCTCAGGTGGCCGGATATGATGTGTTGAGTAACATTCGGGAAGCTGGGTGTAGTGTGGATGAGATATGTATGCCGGAGAACCAGACAGGTGATGTTGTTGCCGATGAGGCAGCGATTGTTCAGGTATTGTTGGGCGTGAAATTGGAAAGCCAGGCCATCATTGCTGTTGGTTCAGGTACCATTCATGATTTAGTGCGATTTGTTTGTTCCAAAATGAACAAGCCGTTTCTGTCCGTACCGACAGCAGCTTCGGTTGATGGGTTTACCTCGGCAGGTGCACCGTTAATTGTAAGCGGCATCAAACAGACATTTCAGGCTGTAGCGCCTGATGCCATTTTTGCCGATATTGATATTTTGGAGCAAGCCCCTCAAGAGATGAATGCCGCTGGATTTGGAGATATGCTTGGTAAATATACTTCGCTTGCAGACTGGATTGTTTCCCGGGACATGGGCGGAGAGCCGTTCTGCCCGGTTGCTTATCGAATGACAGAAGAGGCATTGATTACCTGTGTGGACCATGTGAGAGATATCGCTGAGGGACGAGCGGAAGGTGTCACCGTATTAATGGATGCGTTGATTGCTTCCGGGATCTCCATGCTGATCATTGATCATTCCCGTCCGGCTTCCGGAGGGGAACATCACCTGTCCCATCGTTGGGAGATGGCCCTGATGGAAGCGGGGCACAGGCCTGTTTTGCATGGTGCCAAAGTTGGCGTGGCTTGTGCATTGCTTACGGCAAAATACAAAGAGCTCGCACAAACATCGGTCGAATCGGTTTTCGATATATATCATCATCTGCCTGAAGTATCTCAGCTCACAACATGGCTGGAAGAGGTAGGCGGGCCAACAACAACGGAACAACTGGGTGTAACCCCGGAGATGGTAGAGCATGCTTTGACAACAGCTCATACACTTCGTGATCGGTATACTGGGTTGAGATATATCAATGAAGTGCTCAATACGAGGAGGGTTTGATCCACGACATGAAGATTGATTGAGAGTGAGCTGCGTGGAGAACGGATTGTCTGGATCGTAGGGCAGGCTGTGATGGCTCTGGTGAAGGAGAAGGTGGCAAAGGATGGCGGATATACCCATAGCACACTGGAGAGCCAGGCGGCAACGTATCGTCCGGGAGAGAGGGTGCTCATCCATCTCACCTGGCGTAATAGCTTCCGTTAAGTCATTTTGTATACTGATGGATCATCGTGATCATTGGGTACAGGCTGCTCACCGAGCAAAGATTCAGTTATTCTAAAAAAGGCTCTGGCCTCCCTCAGGGGAGCACAGAGCCTTTTGGCTGTTCGCTAATTTAGTTGTTGTGACGATCCTTCAAGATGACATCTGCGAACAAAATAGTTTTTGGGATGCGGAAAAATTGTTCCGCTTGTTCCTGAAACGCAGCAGAAGGCAGCGTTCCCTGATGCAGCCATTTGCGGAAAGTGCCGGGGTGAACCCCGATCCAGTGGCTGACATCTGTCACCGACAAATCATGGACCATACACAAGCCTGTCAGAATACGGTTGCTAACCGGAGAACGGGTCACCGTACGCTTCATGAAACGGGAAGGCTCTGGCTGACAAATCACTGGGCTTTTGCGCACAACCTCTTCGTTAAAAAGAATGTGGCGCGGGTAGCCAAGCAATTGGCATGCCTTGTCCAAATTGGTACTGCCGGGTATTCGCCCCTCATATACCCACGCGCTAACGCTGCGTGATGAGATGGATAGGTCTTCGGCGAGCTGGGACAACTTGATATCATTGGCCATCAGCACGGCAAGAAGAACACGATTGCGGATTTGACAGCGTGTCGGTTTACGGAACCGTTTAACACGGACACCTTTCCCCAAATATTTACGGTTGATCAGAGACCACGCCTGGATGGAATGTTGTTCTGGTTGATTAGGCATATTTCCTCCGATTTTTTTAACCAAATACTACAATAAGTAGTGGGGTACTTTCAAGTGCCGGGTGCACCGGTTTCAAATGTAACCATGCGTGTTTCCGCTACAAAGGAGGAGTTATGAACTAGACCGCACGCAATTCACATCCTAGTATATTCCTAGATTACAATGTTTCACTAAATTTGAGGGAGTAAATTGATTATGAGTAAAAATAAAATTAGGTCATATAACCTAATGATAGGACTAAAGTACTTTTATCAAATTTTTGTTGATATGATGCGGTTTATTTCCATGATTTACCCATAAATATTCGATTTCCGTGAAAGAAGTCCATCTCCGATGTGCACAAATCTGAAATTAGAATTCCGTCAGTTTAGACAGGCAGGTGGCCTGTCAAACTCTCTTACTCTTACATATCTTGTAGGATACCCAAGTGAAAGGAAGAGTGAGAGACGTGAGTCCAGCTGTGAATACCTTCGCTGCTATTTCAGGCGCGTTTGTGACGTTTGCTTTTGGTGGATGGGATCAATTGCTTAGCCTGCTCGCGGTCGCGATGGCTGTGGATTATATAACGGGTCTCGCGGCGGCAGTAAGAACGGGTACCGGATTGAATAGTAACATTGGATTCTGGGGACTTGCCCGCAAAGGTCTAATTCTAACCGTTATTCTGCTTGCTCACCGAATCGACCTGCTTATGGGAACGGACATCATCAAAGGAGGAGCAATCTACTTCTATCTGGTGAATGAGTTAATATCCATAACTGAAAATTATGCCCGAATCGGTCTTCCGTTGCCAAACAAGCTCAGACAGGCCATTGCAGTGCTCAAGAAAGAGGATGCTCTGGCTGACCGTGAATGGGGCAAACCGAAGTTAAACGTAGAGAACCAAGAGACAACGGAGCAAGCAGCGGGAGCGGAACAGACCAACGAAACGAACCCAAGGGAACAGACGGATGACCCATCTCAGGCGAAAACGAAAAACGAATGAAAGCAGTACCGAATAGTTTTCATTTAAGAGAACGTTTCCAAGTATCCTTTCGCAATAGAGGGCGTTATGATATATTTTGGATACAAGAAAATTCATTCATCTAAAATTATTATATGCAAATGAGGTGCTTGTCCCATGATTAAACATATTGTTCTGTTCAAAATGAAGGATCGTTCTCCTGAAAGTGTTGAAGCTGCTGCTAAAGTTCTGCGTAATCTGCAAGGTAAAATTGACGTATTGGTTTCGCTTGAAGTGGGTATCGACGTACTTCGCTCCGAGAGATCTTTCGACATTTCCCTTACAGCGGAGTTTGAGTCACTGGAGGATCTGCAGGCGTATCAGGTGCATCCGCTACATCAGGAAGTCATTAAGTATATGAACGAAGTCAGAGAACAGTCGATTGCAGTGGACTACGAAATCTAATCTTTCATTCATTCTACTTTTATTAAAGGGGATTCTGCATGAGCGATCTAAGAGACGTTATGGAATTTTTATATATTTTTATCGTGTTTCTAATCGCTTGTCCTGTGATGTTATTCTGGCTTAAGCGAAGAGGAAAACGGAACAGATAATTCACTGAACGGGAAGTGAACGTATTGTATTATGTAAACAGGGAACAGATTGCCCGCCGGCTTGCTGCCGTTCCGGAGGTGGCCGAAGGACTTCGACGTGCATCACAAGCTTGGGATGGCAGTCTTATGTTGGGTCTGGTACAGGAACGTTGTCTTCATCTGGCGATCGAGATCGTTACCGATGTGGGGAGTTATCTCATTGACGGCTTTATCATGCGTGATGCAAGCAGTTATGAGGATATTATTCAGATTAACCACGAAGAGAACGTTTTTGACGATGCAACTTATGAGGTGCTTAGTCGCCTCGTATCGTTGCGCAAGCTGCTGGTTCAGGACTATTACAGCTGGGAGCGTGCTGAACTGCATCCGCTGAGCAGTGACTTGCCAGGCGTGCTTGAACGTTTTTCCAATCAGGTTAGTGCCTACGTGGAAAAAGAACTGGTACCCTTTCAGACTGTACAGGCCGAGGGACAGAGCAAGGAATGAGGGGAAACCGCATGACGAACGAATGGAAAGAAGATAGAGAAGAAAATCATGAAGCTAATGATGTACCTTCCGGATTTCATCCGGTTTATATGACTGAACTGCTGTTTCAGGAGCGTCCTGTAGTAGACCACGGACGGTTGCGTGAGGCACTCGGTCGTCATACTGGACAAGTCCGGCTTGACGTGAAGCATGGGAATGCAGAGCAAGACCCTGAGATGCTGGTTTTCTACCATCTGGACCATAAGGTTTCGTTTCAGGAAGGGGACATTCCAGCACAGACTTGTATGCTCCCGGTGAACGAAATTGCAGATCGCGCTCGCTTTGGGGGTGCTTTGCAGCAAGCCTGGCACTGGACGGAAGCAGGACAAGCTGTAGAAACTGCCCGATATTCCATCCGGCTTCATGATATGTTCACTGCTGCCATGCCTCGCAAAGAGCGGCTTGAATTGTTCCAGAAGACCATTCAGGCTGTGATGGAATGTTTGCCATGTGAGGCGATGTATTGGTACGGCAGTGACAAATTGGTTGAACCGGAAGCCTATGTACAGTCGCAGGAGCGTGAAGAACATCTCTATGCTGCGATGAATGTGCGCATGTATCAGGCAGGAGGCACGGAGGAACAGCGTCAGCTGGTGATGGACACGGTAGGTCTGTCCGCGCTTGGCGTACCTGATGTGCAGTGTCATTTCGTTGGACTTGATCCGGATACGGTAGCCCAGACCTTACTGGGTGCCGCCTATTACATCTTTGATCAGGGAGATGTTCTACAGGATGGGCAGACACTGGGATCGTCCGGTGGGCGTCGCTGGCGTTGTGAACATCAGGAGGCGATGATTGCACCAGGCCGATATGTGATTGATCTGGACCCGGGCGATGAACATGCGGGGGCTGCACTTGAGCCAGCCCGACAAACCTAAGTTTCATAACGACTGAGGTCGTGAAGTTGGTGTCCGAAAGTTATTTGTTAACCGGAGTGTCAGGTCAAGCCCTTGCTGCTTATACTGCATCAACAGAGTAGGCATTCGCCCGGATTGACGAGCAACTGGTTATCCGGTACTAATTTAAGGTAAAGGGAGAGATGAGACGTGAAGGATTCTAACAAAAGTTTGTTGTGGGGAGCATTAATTGGCTCGGTTGTAGGTTCGGTGACAGCTCTGTTACTGGCGCCTAAATCTGGACGCGAGCTGCGTCAGGACATTTCAGAAGGTGCACGTCAGGTGAGTGAGAAAAGTCAGGAACTGGCCGGCAAAGTGGGCGAACAAAGCTCGCAAATCGTATCCAAAGTAAAAGAAACGGCGGATGTCGTTATTCAGGATATTCAATCCTGGCGCAATTGCGCTGAAGGTAAAGAAGTGCGCGTATCCATGTTCATTAGCGATTCCGATTCTTCGATCGATTCAGCTACTAGCGATACAGCGAATGAGTCAGGCGTTGAAGTCATCGCGAAGCTTCCTGTGGATGATTCCAAGGATAGTATCTAAAGCAGCAAAGCTTGGCGTGAGCAGGCTTTCCTCAATCTGGAGGGGAGCCTGCTTTGTTGCGCGCAGTTGTGTCGAGTCCGCAGTGTGTGGTATTTTGTTTGAACCAAGCGATAAAATCAGGTAAGATGTAGGTACCTTTTTGCCGGAAAGCTCATACGGTAGGGAGAAAGCTCTGAAAACCAATCGTAATCAGAACCAATTCAATGAAGAAGGAAGCGGTGTGTTCGTGCAGCAAGCAATCGCTATATTAGACTCCGGTGTAGGGGGATTGACCGTCGCCAAGGAAGTGATGCGTCAGCTCCCGCGGGAAAAGATCATATATTTTGGAGATACTGCCCGGACACCGTACGGACCCCGTTCGTCCGAACAAGTTAAACAATTCACGGAACAAATCGTTGATTTCTTGATCCAGTTCGATCCGAAGGTTATCGTTATCGCCTGTAATACGGCTACGGCAGCAGCGCTCGACTATATTCGGGCCAAAGTGAATGTTCCGGTTATCGGTGTCATTCATCCGGGAGCACGGGCCGCAATTACTGCCACACGCACGGGCCGCATCGGTGTCATCGGTACGGTGGGGACGATTGGAAGTGGTGCGTACACCTCTGCACTCAAACAGTTGTCTCCTTATATTGATGTCATCAGTCAAGCTTGTCCGGCACTTGTGCCGCTGGTGGAGCAAGGTGAATTCCGTTCCGAGCAAACGACAAGTACGGTGAAGCAATCTTTGGGCCAGATCAAACTACAGCCGATTGATTGTCTTATTCTGGGTTGTACGCACTATCCTTTTCTCATGGATACCATTCAGGAGGTTATGGGACAGGAAGTGAAGCTGATCAGTTCGGCAGATGAAACGGCGAGGGAAATCAGTACGATTTTGTATGATAAAAGAAAGCTGGCCAGTGGGGATGAGACTCCGATACATCAGTTTTTCTGCACTGGAGACCCACGCATGTTCCAGAATATTACCCGCCAATGGCTCGGAGAGCAAATCTCCAAAACGCCTGTCGTCTGGCAGGTTACGCAATTATCGTAGCGTTTTTTGATTTCTATAGCTAAGAACCTTATAAGAATCCCGGGACCTTTAGCGTTCCGGGATTTTTTTAATCATATCAGCCATATTCAGAAGGGTTAAGCTTTGGAGTATGACGGACAACCCGCACTGCATACATATTACATACGGCAAGGGCACAGGTGAGAAAAGGACAGGAGATTACAGCGTTTCCTGCGGGAAAGGAGATTGACATGGAGCTGCAATGGATCATTGTTCATCAGGGGGATACCTTGTCGCGTATTGCGGCAGCGCACCATATGACCAGGGAGTTGCTGGCTGCACTCAACCCGGAAGCGGCGTCCCAACCCTATTTGCTGACAGGGCAGATGCTGCGCATTAGACCGGGAACGGGACGCAGGTATGCAGTACAGCCGGGGGAGAACGCATCCATGATTGCACTGCGTTTTGGGCTGAATGAACAAGAATTGCGCGAGGCCAACCCTGAAATTACGAACGTATCCGATTGGTGCGGGCGTTGTATTCATATTCCCGATTCAAATGGAAAAACGATAGTAAAGATACAGGGTGAGTATGGTTATCGTGAAATGAACCGTGATATCGGTTTGCTGGAAAAGAAGTATCCTTTTATCGATAGAGGTTCGATAGGCACCAGTGTCATGGGTAAACCCTTGCCATATCTGCGGTTGGGTCAAGGACCCAGACATATTCATGTCAACGCTTCTGTTCATGCTAATGAATGGCTGACGACAGCCGTTCTCATGCGATTTATCGAAGAATATGCCAGAGCGTATAACACGCACTCACCTTGGCACAGGTTCCAGACTGAACGCTGGATGCAGGAAACCACGCTATGGGTCGTCCCCATGGTCAATCCGGATGGGGTTGAGCTGGTTCAGGAGGGGGTAGTTAATGAACATCCCCAAGCAGAACAGTTGCTGGCCTGGAACGCAGGACGCGCACACTTTACCCATTGGAAGGCTAACATAAGAGGGGTAGATCTCAACGATCAGTTTCCAGCCCATTGGGAGGAAGAGGCGGCTAGAAGAGGGATGACATCACCAGGGCCAAGAGATTACGCGGGAGCAGCTCCATTATCCGAACCGGAGGCGTTGGCTCTTGCACAGTGGACAGAGCAGCACAACTTCGATGTTGTGGTTTCACTGCACAGCCAAGGGCAGGAGATCTATTGGAACTATCGAGACTTGGAACCCAAGGAGAGTGCGCCGTTGTCACGCAGACTCGCAAGAGCGTCGGGTTACAAGGCAGTCAAGCTGGGTGGGAGCGATGCTGGATATAAAGACTGGTTCATTCAGAAGTTTCGCAAGCCGGGCTTTACGGTAGAAGTAGGGTTAGGGGTTAATCCACTTCCTGTTGATCAGTTCGATGACATTTGTGTGGAGGTAGGTATGTTGCTGGCTGAGTTGTTATCGGACGGAGAACAATAACTAAAGCTTCTAAGTATGTTGATCTGTGTTTTTACATGATCAGGACGAGTGGAGATGAAACTTACTGCTTGTCCACTCGTATAACAGGAACGGGCGCTGTTACCGGCGTTCGTTTTTGGATCTGCATATTACATCAATCGTTCCGGATCGCTATGAAGCGGGTAATGATGGGTGTGACCATAACGTGTACCGAATTATTTCGGTGCAATAATCATACGGAGGGGTTCATATGAAGTGGAGAAGACTGCTGTCGTTCAAACGATGGACACAAGTATTTAAACGGCTACCCCGCTTGTTGCGGGCTCCGCAAATCCCTTTGGGCGAGAAGCTGCTGTTCATCATCCCGGCGCTGCTCTACTGGGTACTTCCTGACGTGATGCCGTTTATGCCTATAGATGATATTGGTGTGACGTTGCTACTGATGAACTGGTTTGTCAGTCGTGCAGAGCGCAAATATCCGGTACTTACAGCGGGTGCGCCGTCTTAATCGAATACAAAATGGGTAGTTTTAGCATGGGTTTGTCATCAATGTTATTGCGGAACGCAGTAACTTTCTTTACAATAGATGCTGGAGTTTAGAAATGCTGAAATTGTTGGAACCAGCAATTACAATATAGGAGATGAATGGAATGAACTGCAAAATTACACGTAATGCTGCTAAAGTATTGAAGCTTGAGTTGGACAAGCCTGAGAACGAGGGTAAAAAACTGCGCGTTGTGATTACACATGCGCATGGGGATCATGCTCACTACGGACTCGATATCGATACACCTAAAGAAAATGATACGGTTGTATCTACCGATAAAGAGATTGAAGTCATTCTTGAGAATGACCAGCCTTTGCTGGATGGCGTTAAAATTGACTACCTGTACTTCCCTGAAGAAGGATTCGTTATTACGAACCCATCCAAAGGCAACAACGGCGACCACTAAGGGAGCGAAGAAGGGGAACTCATGGCAAACGATATCCGTGTATGCGAAAAATGTAATCATATCAGACTAAAATCGATTGTAGCCAAGTTGGAGAAAATGGCTCCGGATACGGAGATCAAGATTGGTTGCAAATCGTATTGCGGTCCATGCGCAAAGCGTGCTTTTGTCTTTATCAACGGTCGGTACATTAGTGCTCCGTCAGAAGAAGAAGTGCTGGCAAAGGTCGCAAAATTCGTGAAGTAATGGTATAGGAAGCGGGCGAGAACCGCTCGCATAATTGTAAAGGAGAGGCTGGAGCCTCTCTTTTTTAGTTATCTAATTGAGGGAAATTATAGAATTAGAATAAGTCAGGCTTGCATCATGCATCCTAATAGGGTAGCAGGAACATGATCCCAAGGAGGAATACTCATGCCGAAGCGTTATGATTCCAGTTTGCAAGCTGATACAACCGTATCTCAGGCGCAGAATGCAGTGAACAAACTTCATTTTGCTGTTTCACAGGCAATGTCACATCCAACGGACCAGACTATTGAACAGGCGGAACGCCGTTTGGCGCATACCGAGCAGGCGATGCGACAGGCGGAGCTCTCGCTTGGAGGTCAGGGCGTTGAGTTGGCAGAAGAAATGTTCATTGAGGAGAAGAGAAGATTGAACTCGATCCAGAGTCAGCATGGGCAAGGGGATCTATAGGCGTTCCTGTCACACCAGTACCCGCAGAGCAGCATTGCTTTGCGGGTTATTTATGTGCCTTTGGAATACATTCCGAGAAATGGATCAATTTCAAACTGTATGTGAAGTGCCGCTTAAAATTTGGTGAGAAGGTTAATAGACCAAGAGCAGGCAAATTTCACACAGGAGGTACAGAATGACAAAACATATTACAGATTGTACGATTCTGAACAACGGCGTGACGATGCCATGGCTGGGATTTGGGACCTATCGAGCGAAGGGCAAAGAAGTACAGCAAGCGGTGGAGACTGCACTGGAAGTGGGATATCGAAGTATTGATACCGCGTCCGTTTATGGAAATGAAGAGGAAGTTGGACAAGCTATTGCGAGCAGCGGTATTGCTCGTAACGAACTGTTTGTGACGACCAAGCTCTGGAATGAGGATCAGGGATTTGATTCGACCTTAAGAGCATTTGAGGCCAGTCAAAAGGCGCTTGGATTGAATGTGATTGATTTATACTTAATTCACTGGCCAGGCAGAGACCAGTACAAGGAGACGTGGAGAGCATTCGAACGTCTGTATAGCGAAGGAAGCATCCGTGCGATAGGTGTGAGTAATTTTGAAGTACACCATCTGCGCGATATCATAGATGAAGGTGGAACGGTACCTGCGGTGAATCAGGTGGAGCTGCATCCGGGTCTGATTCAACAGGAGTTGCAGGATTTCTGCGGCGAACAGGGTATTCAGCTGGAGGCATGGAGTCCCATTATGAGAGGGAAATTGAATAAGGAATCAACCTTGAAAAGTCTGGCGCAAAAATACGGGAAAACGCCGGCACAGATTATTCTGCGCTGGGATATTCAGAACCAGATCGTAACGATTCCGAAGTCCGTTACACCGGAGCGGATACGCGAGAATGCAGATATTTTTGACTTTGAATTGACCCCGGATGAATTGAAGCTGATTGATGCGATGGATGCGGATAAGCGGACGGGGCCACATCCGGATCAGCTGTTTTGGGATTGAGTGAGGAGCTCAATCCTAAAATAAGTGTTTAATGATCCGCTTGTGGATGTTCCGGTTACGGATCGTTCGTCGTGATTTAAGATGTAATCATAATCCATTACACTGGATCACTACGTGTGCAGAACAATCTTACGATCGCCGTTATCCCCGGATCTTATTGATTCCCTTTCTTCAAAGGGAAAAATCCAGTGATAAATGCGAAGCATATGCTTCCGATGCAGCTTTCTTTCAGAAAGCTTTTAGCTCCGCTTCTCCAGATTTGTTCTGCCCTCTCCGTTATGGTGTGAATTATGAACTCATCTTATATTGAATGGGTAAAGGAAGTATAAAAAAGCAGCAGGATCAGGGGAGTATCCCTTGATCCTGCTGCTTTTTTTGTATTATTTGGATGGATCAGGTTGCGGCACTTCGCAGCCATCTTCGGTGCACACACCATTGCCTTCAGCGCCAGCTGTGGTGGATTCAACCATCGTGAAAGGGGAACGCTCGTCCCAAGCTTTCTGGATAGCATCCAGGAATACCTCGTCAGGCTGGGCGCCAGATACGGCGAACTTGCGATCGAATACGAAGAAGGGTACACCGCGGATGCCCAATTGCTCGCCTTCGGCCTGGTCAGCACGGACATTGTCACTAAATTGATCGCTGGACAACACAGCCGCTGCTGCATTGCCATCCAGACCCACTTGCTCAGCCAACTGGATCATTACATCGGTATGGCCGACATGTTTACCTTCCATGAAAATGGCTTGAAACAGACGTTCGCTCAGCTCAAGCATTTTTCCTTGCGTCTCAGCCCAGTGCGTCAATCGGTGAGCTGAGAAGGAGTTCGTAGGGATCATGGCATCGATGTTGTATTCCAGCCCGGCCGTGCGAGCATTGGCATTCATCTGGGCATTCATACCCTGTGCCTGCTCCACACTCATATTGTATTTGGCAGCCAGATATTCCGCGTTGGTCTTGCCGCTATTCAGTTCAGCATTTGGATCAAGTTCAAAACTTTTGAACTGTAATTTCACTTCCTCGCGGTGTGGGAATTGTGCCAGTACATTCTCCAGACGACGTTTGCCAATATAACAGAAAGGACACATAAAGTCGGACCATATTTCAATATTCATCGTAAAACCTCCATCATTATAAATGAAACTAATATAGTTACAATTATATAGCGACTTTCTATAATTCGCAAGGTGTGGATTCAGCCAACTTTAACTTATTTCTGATCCCGGTATGCCTTGGTCCAATGATAAGGCTGAATCTCGTCCAACCTCTTGTAAATTAATGCTCCATCCGGATTGTATACGGCTGCTTTGACATCTTCTCCCCAGAAAAACAATCGTTCCTGGCAAACTCCACAGGGTGTGAGAACCTTGAATTCAGCATGCTCATCATCTCGAGCCACACAGATCGAGTGGGTGACCCGCTCATTTAATTTATGAGCTTCCAGGTAGGCACCTGTTTCCATACACAGATGCGTGGCATCATTGATTACTTCTGGAGACACGCTGATTAACAGCGAACCGGCTTCGGTATAAACGGCAGCCGCGCCGCCCCAGCCTTGAGGGTAGCGTTGCTTAACAAAATGTGCAGCTTCTTCAAACAGCTTTTGTTCAATATGGAATGGATCTGTAGGTGATGTCATCATAACGTCTATAGCTCCTTTTATTTTTACTTTGGGTGGATTTCTAAAATGGGCTATAAATAGCTTCGTCAGTGTACGGACCTGTGTTTTAGGATGATGAGCCCGACGTTTGTTCCTCGCGGAAGCGTGAGATCAAGTCATACGTATTGAGCGTATCGGATACATGCAGTCGCTTCGTGGCTTCGGTATAACCGGAACGACAAGCATTAATATCCGTTTTGGTACGTGTGGGCAGGTCATAACAAGAACCGTTCTCGTAGATATAATCATCAGATGGAATATAAAATACGGAACCATCTGAGAATGCGCTGCTGCGCAGGACCACCATTCGAGAGGACCCGTCGTACACATCATTGCCCATATGATAGTAGGACTGATCGGATAAGCCAAGCAAATGAAGTACGGAAGGAGTGATGTCCAGTTGTCCTGATGGTTTATCGATCACTCCAGCATCAGCTCCGTCCGGTAAATGCACAAGTAATGGCACCTCGTTCATGATCTGCTCCATATCTAGATCGTTCAGCGAGCGTCCGAGAAATTGCTCATACTGTGGCTGTTCTTTAATGGAATTATCGTGATCACCATAGAACATAAATATCGTTTTGTCCCATAATCCCCGGTTCTTCAGATCCTCCACCATACTTCCCAACGCGGAATCGACGTAATGAACCGATTGCAGATAGTTACCAAACATCGTTCCTTTGAACTCACCAACATCTAATTGCTGTTTATCTTGTGGTAGTGCATACGGATGGTGACTGGTGAGTGTGATGAGAAATGAATAAAACGGTTTGGTCACTTCACTGCTCATTTTCTCAACCGATTGGCGGAAAAAGGACTCATCAGACAGAGACCAACCAAGTGGATCATCCTGAACATAATCATTTTTACTGTAAAACTTGTCGTACTTCATATTCTGATACATCGTATAACGATTCCAGAATCCGCTCTCATAGGCATGAAATACATTGGTGCTGTAACCATTTTCCTTCAGGATAGAAGGCAGGGAATCATAGGTATGGTCTGCGAAACGGACAAAAGCGGACCCAACCGGCAAAGGATGCAAAGAAATATTGGCTCCAAAGTCGGCATCCGACGTTCGGCCCTGACCTGTCTGATGATAAAAGTGGCTGTAGTACTGGCTTTCCTTCATCAACTTGTTAAAATGAGGCGTAATTTCCTGACCACCAATGGTCTGGCCAATCATGAAATTCATGAACGCTTCACCCTGCACAATGATGACATTGCTGTCTTTGTACTTGCCAAACATCGCATCGTTTAGGGGAGGTGCGTATTGTCTGTCCTTGAAATAAGCCCGCACCTGTTCCAGATCGGCCGGATCAACCTCTGGTCCTGAACCGATATGATCTTTGGCATAGCTGTACAGATCATAGCCATGAAAAGCGAGCAGTCCGGTAACGTTGTACATGGATACATTCCACCAGTTGTTATCGAACAACCCTTTGGCCCAGGTTTTGCTGTAGAAATAGATCGGGCCGACTGCGAGTCCCAGCCCCAGCACAAGGGCAATACTCCCAGCGGTGAGACGGTGGCGCATCCGCGCCTTGCTGTCGCTCGATGTATAACTCCCATAGCTTTTAACATATGGACCGGAGTGTTCCGAACGATAACGTCTGCTGAACAGCACGATAGCCGCGAACGGAATGACAACAAGCCAATCGGCAAAGAACCAGAGATCACTTGTGTAGATCAGCGTAGCAATACTGTCGCCCAATGCGTCAACTTGTCTCGCCTGCAACAATACCGGAATGGTCAAGAAATCCTGAAAATAGCGATAATAAACCATATCCGCATAGATCAGTGCGGTGAGCAGCAGATTGAGCACGACGAGTGATATGACCATGCCGCGGCGAGGCAGCCACCAGGTCCAGAAGGACAGGAGTAATAGTGAACCAATGGCAATGACTTTATCCAGAAGTTCCATCGTAATATTATAGGCGTGAAGATTGTGATGGAGCCACATGAGTTTAAGCAGCATGAACACAAGAAAAATAAGATATAACGTTAGTGGATGATTCAGAAGCCCGCGTGTCATAGAGCTGCGCGTAGGCCGAGTGACAACCATTATGTATGTCCCCCTTGCTTTCGTTGTTTTGTTATCGGAATGTAAAATAGGGCTCCATTCATTATAGCGTGGCCTCATGGCTTTTCAACTATGCCTCTGGTAGAATCGAATTCTGTCCAAGGAAAGCCGATGAAGGCCAATTCATATGATCAGAAGAGCGCACTAAAAAAGCGCCCCAGCCATGGATGGCAGGAGCACTTTGTATTGGCATTGATTAAGAAGATTGTGGTGTTTTATTTCGTGGAGGCAGTGGGCCCAAATACTGATAGTACTGGGTCTCAATTCGTCCGTTGAACAATTTACGACGCTTGTCTGCCTTGTGACCGAAATAATCTTCGAAAGCTTTGGTCGATGTGATCGCAAAAAAGGACCATGTCGGCATTTCGAGGTAACTGCGCCCTAATGTGCGGAGCAGCTTCTGAACTTCCTTCTCTTCACTCAAACGCTCACCATATGGGGGGTTGGTAATAATGACACCATATTCGCCCTGAGGTCTTGCGCGGTGCGCCGGCAGAACGCTGACTTCAATATCTTTGGCGAAGCCGGCACTCTTGATTGCTGCCTGAGCCACTTCGATGGCTTCCGGATCGATATCGCTACCTGAAATCTGTAACGGGATATCGTCACGCACAGCATCGAATGCTTCTTCACGCGCTTGTTCCCATAGTTCTTCAGGAATGACAGCCCAGTTCTCGGAGTTGAAGGTCCGACGAAGTCCTGGTGCAATGTTCCAGCCGATCATAGCGGCTTCGATCAGCATTGTGCCTGATCCACAGCATGGATCATAAAAGGGGCGGGATACATTCCAGCGACTGAGCTGAATAAGAGCTGCAGCAAGCGTTTCTTTGAGTGGCGCTTCGGTTACGAGTTTACGATAACCCCGTTTGTGCAGACCTGGTCCCGTCGTATCTAAAGTAAGCAGGGCGCGATCGTTCAGCAGAATGACCTCAATCACATAACGAGACCCATCCTCGGGGAACCACTCTGTGTCATAAGTCAGCTTCAACTTCTCTACGATTGCTTTCTTCACGATCCCTTGCGATGCAGGCACGCTGCTCAACTGGGATTTTTGGGAGCGACCCTCTACAGGAAATTCGCCGTCGGCTGGAATCCACTCTTCCCAAGGCAGTGCTTTGGTGCCTTCAAACAATTCGTCGAATGTCGTAGCAGGGAATTCACCCATTTTCACCAATACGCGATCCGAACTTCTCAGCCACAGATTACACCGGCAAATATCAATAAAATCTCCAGTGAAGAAAACTCGGCCATTGTCGATCGTAACATCCTCATACCCCAGTTGCTTCAGTTCCCGGGCGACAACAGCCTCGAGTCCCATCGCCGAGGTCGCAATCAATTGCAATTGAGCCATGTGATTCATTTCAACTCCATTTCAAGCCGGAGAAGGAATATCCTTCTCTCAGCTGTATAGTGACGGCGCGGCCTTGCCGCTTTCCGTGAAAAAACTTACAATGAGAAATGCGGTGAACGTATGCGTTCATCTTTCAAGGTGATGCAGCAGTCAACCGCCTGTGTTTGACAACAAACATTTATTATAGAACATTGGCATCCATATGGAAAGCAGTCCAAGTGTCCAAGGAGGATTTTAGTGGTGAATCTGACCCCTGACGAATATGTAAATCAATTATTTCAAGAGGATGATCTTTTGCTGAAAGTGAAAGAGGCCATCCGTTCGAACGGCATGCCGGAAGTTTCGGTTGCTGCGGCGTATGGACGTCTGCTCACGTTTCTAGCCAAGACATCCAAAGCGGAAGCTGCGCTCGAAATCGGCGTGTTGGGCGGTTACAGTGGGATCTGCATTGCACGCGGCTTGCGTGAGGATGGAACCCTGACCTCGCTGGAACTGAAAGAGGAATATGCGGCAATGGCGCGTGGTCATCTGGAAGAAGGCGGTTTTGGTGAAAAGGTAGAGTACCGGATTGGTCCGGCGGCAGACAGCCTGGAGCAATTGGAACAGGAAGGTCGCACATTCGATTTCTTCTTTATTGACGCAGACAAGGAAAATTATCCGGTATATCTTGACTATGCCATCAAGCTGGCTCGGCCAGGTGCTGTCATTGTGGGTGATAACTGTTTCCTTCGTGGTCGTACGTTGAATCAGGACAAGCAGGGACCAGCAGTACTTGCCGTTCGTCGATTTAATGAACAGATGGCGAGTGATCCGCGCCTCGTTACAACGATGCTGCCGGATTATGATGGTCTGGCACTAGCCTGGGTAAAGTGAGAATACGAGCTTATCGCACATCACCTCTGATGGATCTACATTTGCGCTGTTGCAACTTGCGACGGTGTGAATGAGGTCTGACAGAGGTTTTTTTCATTTCTATAGAACAAGAGACGGTCAACACCCGAGTAACAGGGAATGAAACGTCTCTTGTTTTGCTTATTTGTTTTGCTTCTTGTATGAAATAAAGTTAGGAGTGCTTGCTTATACTTCCGGTGTTCCGTATGTTTCGAACCATTTTTTGATTGTGTCAAAATCATTACTGAAGGACAGTCCAAGCATTAACAATACACGAGCTTGTTGAGGGCTGAGGTTGTCTCCGGCAATAATACCTTTCCCTCCGCCATATACACTCCCCGAACCGGTCCGGGTTGTGGTCACGAAGATCACGCCGTCCTCAATTGCTTTGGTGCGAGCTTGTCCCATCGCTTTGGAAATGCCTCCTGCTCCAGTACCGGAGGTCACGATTCCTTTGGCACCACTGCTTACGAATCCTTCAATGGCTCCGCCGCCAGCTTCCTGATACGAGATTGCAATTTCGACTTTGGCGAGGTCTGCCTTCGTAATTTTGCTCAGGTCGAACGCTGGCTTCGCTGTGCCTTCAGGCTTCAGGGCACGTGCAGGAGCGCGGTAGATCCGAATATTAGTCTCATCAATATAACCTACAGCGCCCAGCATCGGTGTTTCAAACGTATCTGTTCGATAATCATTCGTCTTGGTCACGCCACGAGCGAGTTGGATGGTGTCATTCAACATCAGCACCGTCCCAAATGATTTGGTACGCCCGCTGCCTGCGAGTTTGATCGCGTTGTACAGATTGGCTTGCGCATCCGAGCCGATGACCGTCCACGGACGCATGGAGCCTGTGATCACGACCGGTTTGTTACTCTGGACGGTCATGTCGAGGAAATAGGCAATCTCCTCCATGGTATCTGTACCCGTGGTAACCACTACGCTGTCATATTGTGCAAGTGCCTTGTCTACGGTCTGGGACAGGTCATAGAGATCAGACATCGTATATGAGCCTGAACCTGAATTTCCGAATTGGAGTGTGCTCACATCTGCAATCTTCTGTTTGTCCGGCAAGGCGTCGACCATTTGTGCAATCGGAAGCGTACCCGCCTTGTAGTTCTGGAAGCTGGTGGCATCCTCGGATTGACCTGCAATCGTACCACCCGTTCCAATGACCAGAACATTAGGCAGAGCCGATTGTTTGAAAGTATCCGATACGGCAGGGATGGTCGTATTGCGAGCCGGAGTGGATGAGGCAGTCTGAACTGCACCTGTTGTACCACTCACTTCTACCGTAACCGCCTGAGCCGCATAGGTTCCGATTGGGGACAGGGAAAGGGTCAGTGCCGTCAAAGCAGCTGTGCTCCATACAGCCCAAGGACGAAGATTTGAAGTTTTTTTCATGAAAAGCACTCTCCTTCAGGTTAGTATCATGTGATGTTTATACAGAATATATGTATATGAGTCATATTGATTGTATTACATGTCAATTAATATAACAAACAATGAAAAAGGTAGAGTAATCGGTTACATTCATAGATAAAACGAGTATATTGTGTATTTATGAGGTTTGTTGAATAAATATTGAGAGGGTATACAGTGTGGATATCGCGGATTTAAAGATGTTCATAGGTTTAATATGTCATTTTATATAACATGTATATCGTATAACATTGATTTATATAATATTGGTTCATTGGCCCTACCAAGGTATGGAACGTTGAACAAAGGGATGTTGCAGAAAAGTCTATAGCGGAAGCGAGTAGGTCCAAAATCCAGTGCAGGTTGTCAAGATCTGACGATTTTTGTAAAGCATCCTAGGAAAAGGGGCTCAATTATAGTCAAATATTTGTAGGACGATTAACTTGAGTTTATAATATAAAGTGTAATTTTAATATGTCAATAAATATATATTACTGATTGGAGGAGAAACGATGAACCGAGCACCCAGAAAGTATGCAAATTTCATTCCGATCCGGGAACTGGAAGCAGTGGAGCTGCAATTATCACCCTTCCAGGTGTACGCTGAACTTCGTGACAACACTCCAGTCCGCTATGACAAGCATCGAGAATGCTGGGATATTTTTCGCTATGAAGATGTGCAATATGTGTTGAAGAACCCCAAACTGTTCTCTTCCGAACGTGATCGTGCTAAAGCCACCATGCTCACCACAGACCCGCCAAAACACAAGCAGTTGCGGGATCTGGTCAATCAGGCGTTTACACCAAAGGCAATTGAAGCATTGGCTCCGCGTATTCAGCAAATCGCCGATGAGTTACTGATTCCACATCTGTCAGAAGGCCGCATGCATCTTGTCAAGGATCTTGCCGCCCCCCTTCCCGTTATTGTGATCGCTGAATTGATTGGAGTCCCTGCCTCAGATCGCCAGAAGTTCAAAGACTGGTCGGATGCATTGGTGATGGGTGCACAGGATGACAGCGACGGAGCCTTTCAACAAATGATGGAAGAAAAGAAAAAGAATCAACAGGAACTGGCGAGCTATTTTACGGCCATCATGGAAGATAGACGTCAGCAGCCGAAGGATGACCTGATCTCCTTGCTGCTTGCTGCAGAGATTGAAGGGGAGAAGCTCACTTCGGAGGAAGTGATCGGATTCTGTATCTTGCTGCTTGTTGCCGGCAATGAAACCACAACCAATCTGATTGCCAACGCGGTTCGTATTCTGTCAGAACAACCAGAAATTCAGCAGCAGCTACTTGAGCATCCTGAACTTGTCCCTACTGCAGTAGAGGAAACCTTGCGGTATTATCCGCCGATTGTGGCTATTGGACGTGTTGCCAAAGAGACCGTGGAATTGAATGGACAGACGATCCAGGCCGGGGAACAGGTGATTGCCTGGGTTGGTTCGGCCAATCGGGATGCTGCCCAATTCGATCAGTCGGACAGGTTTGTGCCTGATCGCAAACCGAACAGACATATGGGTTTTGGGTTTGGAATTCATTTTTGTCTCGGTGCACCACTGGCAAGGCTGGAGGCGAGGGTTGTGCTTCAGACCATGCTTCGGCAGATGGAGAATATTCAGCTAGTGCCGGAAACCGTTTTGCAGCCGATTCAGAGTCCCTTTGTATTTGGAGTCAAAGAATACCCGATTCAATTCGTAAGCCACTAGACTCCATAAATTCATGTAGAGGTTTGAATAAAATAAATGCCAAAAGCCGCTTTCACGCCTGATGGGCACTGAAAGCGGCTTTTCTTAGGAGTCCATATAAGTTGAATCGAGCATCAGGATTCCCTGATCAATGGAGGCTTCTTGTACAGTTTGAATCGTACCCACACCATATTGAGCAGCAATAGTCCGCCAGAGACGATGAACAGTCCTTCAATGCCGATAAAGCCAGCCATAAAACCGCCAATGATGGCTCCAAGCATGTTGCCCAGTGCCAGTGTGCTTGTATTGAAACTGAAAGCACGGCTGAGCATGCTATCTGGCGTGTAGGAGCGAATAAGCGCGTTGACGCTCGGCAGCAGTCCACCCATGAACACACCCATCATGAAACGCACGATGATGAGTTGCCATACGGTCTGCACAAAGGCCTGTGGGATAAGCATGAGCCCTGTTCCTATAAGAGAGAACGTAAGTACCTTGTGTGAACCTATCCTGTCACTGAGCTTCCCGAGAATCGGGGACATAGCCATATTGGATAGTCCGGTGACTGCGCCAACAAGTCCTGCCCAGAACGCCACATTTACATCCGAAGCATGCAATTTCTGTACATACAGCGGCAAGAGTGACATGGGGCTGATCATGGCAAACTGCAACAAAAACGTTACAGCGAATAGCGCAGGCAGCTGAGGGGATTTATTCAATTCTTTCAAACCGGATAAAACAGATTGTTCCGGCAGTTTAGCCGCTTCTTTTCGGTCAAAGGTCTCCCGTACCAGGAACATCGCTAGCATGGATGCTGCAAAGATCAGTCCGCCTGTAATATAGAAGATAGGGCGGAAGCCAACCGCATCAGCTAGCAGACCGCCAATGAGCGGGCCCAGAATTGTACCGGCGACCTGGCCGGACTGACTGATCCCCATGGCGAAGCCCATGCGATCCTTCGGCGTTGTGCCCGAGATCAGGGCGACAGCTGCTGGGTTGAAGCCGGAGATCGTACCATTAAGCAGGCGCAATAAGAGAAGCTGCCACGGGTTCTGTGCAAAACCCATCAGGGCGATCACAATCGCCATCCCGAATCCGGAACGCAGGAGCATAATTTTTCGGCCGTATTTGTCGGACAACTTGCCCCACAGCGGTTGGAACAAAAATGAGGTGAGGAAATTGGCAGCAAATATAAATCCCGCCCAGATGCCGATTTCATGCTCACCAACAACGCCTAGATCCCTGGCGAGATAAAGGGATAAAAAAGGGGTAATCATGGTCATGCCCGAATTGACCAGAAATTGTCCGAACCAAAGCACAATGAGATTCACTTTCCACGTTTTCAAAGTGCTTTCACTTCCTTTCTGACCTTTTCTGTAATTTGTGAAAAAACACGATTCTTTCATTATAACATAATTGGCATATGGAGAGAGGGATGTAAGGAATGTCATAGTATTGTCAACGGAACACAACGGCATGTGGTTGTTACTGCTCTTCAAAAAGGGCATAATGATAATTATGAGTCCAAAAACTATTGGAGGCTTCTTACATGAGCTATAATGATCGTCTGATTCGGGCCAGCTTCAAACAACAGGTGGACCGTGTTCCCGTGTGGTACATGCGTCAGGCTGGACGTTATGATCCCGAATATCGCAAAATTAAGGAAAAGTATTCTTTGCTCGAAATTTGCCGTCAACCTGAGCTAGCAGCTGAAGTTACACTCATGCCGGTACGTAAAGTCGGTGTGGATGCGGCTATTTTGTATTCCGATATTATGAATCCGGTTGCGTCGCTTGGCATTGATTTTGACATTGTAAAAAATATTGGACCGGTAATAGACAATCCAATCCGGACAGCTGCTGATGTGGACCGCCTGCGTCCCATAGACGTTGAAGGAGACCTATCGCATATTCTAGAGACGATCCGCATTCTGGACAAAGAACTGGATGTACCGCTGATTACATTTGCTGGTGCGCCTTTTACCATTGCCAGTTATCTAATCGAGGGTCGACCTTCCAAAGGGTATATCCGTACAAAAACGATGATGTACAGTGAGCCTGAAGTGTGGCATAGATTGATGCAGAAACTGGGCGATATGGTTATTACATATGTTCGTGCGCATATTGCAAACGGTGGCAAGGCATTCCAGTTGTTCGACAGCTGGGTGGGAGCTCTCTCGCCAAACGACTTCAGAACATATGTGTTGCCGACGATTACCCGTATCTTTACCGAGTTATCGGATTTGAATGTACCGAAAATTTATTTCCCTGGTGTGGCCTCAGGTGAACTGCTGCCAACCTTGCATGATCTGCAGGCCGATGTCATCGGATTGGACTGGAGAGTATCCATTTCCGAGGGACGCAGACGCCTTGGTGGCAAATTTGCCGTGCAAGGCAATCTGGACCCGTATGTTCTGACAGGACCGATGGAACTGATCAAGCAGCAAGCCAAAGTGATTATTGACGAAGGAATTAAGGAGCCGGGGTATATTTTCAACCTGGGGCACGGACTATTTCCTGAAGCATCTCTTGATAAGTTGAGAGAACTAACGGCATATGTTCATGAATATTCTGCTGAAGCATTGAAGACTGGGGTGACGGTTACGAATGACTAATACTGTAGGTGTACTGGTGATGTCGTATGGCACACCCGAAAATATGGAGAGCATTGAAGCGTATTATACACATATTCGGAGAGGACGCCCGCCCGAGCCGGAACAACTGAAAGAACTGACAGACCGTTACGAAGCTATCGTTGGTGGGGTATTCCCTCTCCGAGAAAATACGGATAATCAGGTTAAGGCACTTCAGGAGACGTTGAACAGGGATGAGCGTATCGGAGAGGTTGATTTCCGTTGTTATCAGGGTCTGAAACATGCATATCCGTTTATAGAAGATGGCGTGGAACAGATGGCGAAGGACGGAATTCAGACAGCGGTAGGCATCGTGCTGGCACCGCATTTCTCCACGATGAGTGTAGGAAGTTACATTAAGCGTGCTCGTGAGAAAGCGGAAGAGTTGGGCATTCACATGTCTTTCGTTGAGAGCTATCATCTGCATCCGAAGCTCATTCAGGCTCTTTCCACCCGTGTTAGTGCCAAATTGGATGCTTTCGAGGAAGCTGGAGCGAAACGTGGGGACGTTAAAGTACTATTCAGTGCCCACAGCCTGCCAGCACGAATTGTTGAAATGGGTGACCCGTATCCGCAGCAATTGCTTGAGACTTCGGAGGTCATTGCTTCCCGGGTAGGAATCACCAACTGGCAGTTCACTTGGCAAAGTGCGGGTCGAACGGCTGAGCCATGGCTGGGTCCTGATATTCTGGACACGATCCAGGAGCTGTCCCGTGAACAGGTTGAGGATGTACTTGTAGCACCGATTGGGTTCGTCTCGGATCATCTGGAGGTACTCTATGATCTGGACATTGAAGCCAAATCGATTGCAAAAGAGATCGACATGCGACTCATGCGGATTGATTCTCTCAATAGTGACCCTCTTTACATGGAGACGTTAAGTGACGTTATTATAAGCCAGTGGCAGCAAGGAACGGTTATATAATGGAAGGCCAGAAACGTCGTGTTGTTGTTGTCGGCGGAGGTCTGACCGGCCTGAGCGCGGCATTTTATATCCGTAAGCATTACCGGGAAGCAGGTGTTGAGCCCGTTATTACTTTGGTCGAGAAAAGCTCGTCCATGGGGGGCATGATCGAGACACTGCACCGGGATGGATTCGTGATTGAGAAGGGACCAGATTCTTTCCTGGCTCGCAAAACAGCAATGATCGATTTGGCCAAAGAGCTGGAAATCGATCATGAGCTGGTAAGTCAGAATCCGGAATCGAAGAAAACGTATATCATGCAGCGTGGCAAGCTGCATCCCATGCCAGCAGGACTTGTTCTCGGTATTCCAACACAATTAAGACCATTTCTGAGAAGTGGTCTGGTATCTCCAGCGGGCAAGCTGCGGGCATTGATGGATTTTGTAATCCCGCCCCGTCGTACGAATGAGGATGAATCGCTCGGTTACATGATCGAACGCCGTCTTGGAGCGGAAGTGCTGGAAAACTTGACGGAGCCGTTGCTTGCTGGGATCTATGCAGGTGATATGCGTCGATTAAGCCTTCAGGCAACCTTCCCGCAATTCGGCGAAGTGGAGCGGGATTATGGCAGTTTGATCCGCGGAATGATGACAGGCCGCAAGCCGACGGAGACGCATACTGGCACGAAGCGGAGTGCTTTTCTGAACTTCCGTCAGGGCTTGCAGAGCCTGGTTCACGCGCTTGTGCATGAATTGCAGGATGTAGACCAGCGTCTGAATTCTGCGGTGAAATCGCTGGAAGTTCAGGATGGGGCTCAGACCAGATATCGTGTTGAGCTGGAGAATGGTGAGTGTCTTGATACGGATGATGTGGTGATTACAGTACCTACATTTGTGGCGTCGGATCTCTTGCAGCCCCATGTTGATACATCGGCCCTGGACGCAATTAACTATGTATCTGTAGCTAATGTCGTGCTTGCCTTTGAGAAAAAAGAGGTGGAGCATGTCTTTGACGGATCAGGCTTCCTGGTTCCGCGGAAAGAAGGCCGCAATATTACGGCTTGCACATGGACATCAACCAAATGGCTGCATACCAGTCCGGATGACAAGGTACTGCTCCGCTGTTATGTCGGTCGCTCCGGTGATGAACAGAACGTGGAACTCCCGGATGATGTACTGACAGATCTGGTGCTTAAAGATCTTCGGGAGACGATGGGAATTGAAGCAGTGCCGATCTTCTCCGAGATTACACGGCTTCGTAAATCCATGCCACAGTATCCCGTGGGTCATCTCCAGCACATTGCCGCCCTTCGTGAGGAACTTGGCAGCAAGCTGCCAGGTGTGTACATTGCTGGTGCTGGTTATGAAGGCGTAGGCTTGCCTGATTGCATCAGACAAGCAAAGGAAATGTCTGTTCAAGCTACACAATGGCTTGCGACGAAGTAATTTTGATGAAACCAGAGCTGTCTCGATTGTAGATATTTCCTTCTACTGGAGAGACAGCTTTTTTTACTTTGAAATCATGGAAATCCAGAATATGCCTGATATAATGATAAGTATTGCTGTGAAGAAGAGGAGTTGCCTATGTATCCCCCAAGATCGAAACGAAGTGTAAAGCAGAAGAAAGTAAAACGTGCTCGCAGACGGATCATCTGGGTTATCAATCTGTTATTGATTACAACGATTGGGCTTGTCTGCATTATTTACGCAACAGGCAACCAGCGGCAACAGGCTGATCAGGCGGTGAAGGAAACGATTGTGAATCAGGAGCCGTCTGATGTAAAGGACACCAAGGGCGGTGATCAAGTAAGCTCGCCTGAGTCAGATTTGGGGACAGACGATGCTTCAGATGCAGATGCGAAAGGTTCCGATGAACAGGCTGTAGAAGAACCGGGGAATTCAGTGGGGACCGACAAGACGGATTCAGAAGACTCCGTGACAACGGAAAAGCCGGTAACAGGAACGAAAAAACCGGCGGAATCCAATACTCCTTCCAGTACAAAGGGCAATGAAGGTACGAATAAAGGAACAGAGACGACTAAGCCATCCGATTCAGCGAAGAATATAACCATTAACTTTGTTGGAGATATTCAGTTCTCGGGTAAAGTTGCTGAGTTGCTGGATAAGAACGGTTATGATTATCCTTTTGCCAAGCTCGGCAGATTATTCAAGGATGATGACCTGACCATTGGTAACCTGGAAACACCTGTAACCCTTGGTGGTACTAGCGCAGCAGACAAAACATATGTATACAAATCTTCGCCTAAGGCGCTGGCCGCCATGGCTTCCGCCGGTTTTGATGCCGTGAATCTGGCTAATAATCATATTCTGGATCAGGGCGTGGAGGGTTTGGTGGATACGTTAACCTATCTTAAGGAATATGGTATAGCGCACACAGGAGCGGGTATGAACAGGGATGAGGCTTATGCACCTGCGTATTTGGAACGCAAAGGCATGAAGATTGCGTTGCTTGGTTTCAGCCGAGTTGTGCCGGAAACGAGCTGGAAGGCCGAAGGGAATCGGGCTGGCGTGGCTGAGGCCTATGATTCCACCGGTGCGGTCAAAGCGATTCAGGAGGCACGTAAGAAGGCAGATCTGGTCATTGTGGTCGCCCACTGGGGAGAGGAACGTGTCAGCACCCCAAATAGTGACCAGAACCGTCTGGCTCACGAGTTCGTGGATGCAGGTGCGGATCTGGTCATCGGTGGACATCCTCATGTGCTGCAAGGGCTGGAGTACTACAAAGGCAAATGGATTGCATACAGTACGGGTAATTTTATTTTCACAAAATCAACAACAGAGGAAACCTGGAAAACGGCAGTATTTCAGGCACAATGCAGTGCAGATGCAAAATGCAGCATGAAGGTTATCCCTTATGAAGCAGGGCTCGGTCAAGCGATTCCTATGCTGGATGATGCTAACAAACTTCTGCTGGAGCAAATGACGCAGCTTTCCTCTGGCATTCGATTTGATGCGAATGGGGTCGCTTCGCCTAATTGAGATCTATTTTTGAGGAGGGGATGGAATGAACAACCTTTGTGTAGCCCACCGCGGATTTTCTTCCATTGCACCAGAGAATACGATGGCTGCGTTCCTGCTTGCCATGGAACAGCCTGAGGTTCAATGGATGGAACTGGATGTACAGCTGTCGCGTGATGGTGTGCCGGTAGTTATTCATGACTTTACACTGGACCGCACGACCAATGGCAAAGGCCTGGTTCGGGATACGGATTGGGCGGATCTGCAACGGCTGGATGCCGGAGCGTGGAAAAACAAGACGTATAAAGGCGAACGGATTCCCGCTCTAAGTGAGCTACTGGATCGTTCATGTGGAAGAGTCCGATTGAACATTGAACTGAAAACGCAGGGAGACATGTATCCGGGTCTGCCTGCGGCAGTTATTCATGAAGTGAGAAAAAGGCATATGCAAAATGACGTGGTGATCACTTCCTTTGAACCGACCGCGCTGGTGGAGGTTAAGAAACTGGCCCCGGAGTTCAAAACGGGCTTAATTATTGATGCACGGCCTGGTGATCTGTTAGCGGCATTACAGCAAATGGGCTGCGATTTTCTCTCCATTGGATATACCCATGTGGACAAATCGCTGATGCGCGAGATGCGAAGTGCGGGCATTCAAGTGATGGCCTGGACGGTGGATGACAAAATCATTATGAAGCGGCTCGCGGCAGTTGACCCGGAGATTATGTTATGTACGAATCGGCCTGATGTATGGGAGGAGGCATTCCAGGAGACGAGCAGCCGATTCTTCAGACCGTAACTCCATATATGTGCAACCTTTATATGCACTAATGAATCCGATAAAGGTGGTTATTAACCCATGTTGACTAACATTCGCAATGTATACTGTGTAGGACGTAATTATAAACTTCATGCGGAAGAATTGGGTAACGCGGTTCCAGATGAACCGATGATTTTTATGAAGCCTTCTCATGCGGTTGTGCCTTTGAATGGGGAACTGATTGAACTGCCTGCGACAAAAGGTGAAGTTCATTATGAGGCTGAACTGGTTGTTCGAATCGGCCGGAGTTATGAGTCGGGGATGACTGTGGATGAATTGGTTGACGCGTATGCATTAGGTATTGATTTTACGTTACGAGACGTACAGTCGGTTATCAAGAAAAAGGGCCATCCCTGGACAGCGGCCAAAGGATTCAAAAACGCTGCACCGGTTACTGCATTCCAGACATTTCCGGGGGCTCAGGCATTGCTTGAAAAAGACTTTACTCTGACCAAAAACGGTGACGAAGTCCAGCGGGGGAATATACGTAATATGATCTTCAGCCTTCAAGAGATCGTGGATTATGTAGGTCATCATTACGGCCTTGGGCCGGGAGATGTTATTTTTACCGGAACACCTGAGGGTGTAGGTCCAACCGCAGCGGGAGATGTGCTGGAGTTGACTTGGGACGGTGTGTCCTTAGGCAAGTCCACGATTACTGCGGCAGAATAAGTTCTAGTTCTATGCATCTATAAAAAGAAGTTCGATGAAGGGGCGTGTCAGCGCTCCTTTTTGGTATGTCATTTTTTACTGCAAATTGACATGTTAGCCTATACGCATCACGCCCAGTTGTAGGAGGCATTGGCGCTCCTCGTTACCAGTTCTTCGAGTTCCTCGCTCTGTGCCGCGTGTTGCTCCAAACCAATAGATCCACTTGCCAGGCGTTCATCCAACTGTTCTTTAAGCTGACTTATTTGCAAAGTAATGACTTGGCTGAAGTCACCGCCATTTTCTCCTGCAATGGTTCTCAGTGATTTACCGACGAGTAGCTCCTGGTACAAATCTTCTTCGGACGGTTGGTTCAGGGCAGTCAGCAATTTATCCTCATTCTTGTCTTCGGCAGCCATACTGACGATGGACCATTTCGTCAAAGGAATTGGAGAGATGGCCGATTTACTCCAGGCAGTCCCAGCGAAGGACATCGTTACAACCATCGTTCCGACAATCATTACTCTTTTCATGTTCATTCGTATCATCCTCAATTCTATAGTTGAAGTACAACAGTGAATCGTAACTTGATTCTGATGTATCGTTCTGATAATAGTGTAACCGGGAAAGCTGAAGTGAAACTTAAATTTGGATAAATAAATATTCAGCCTTGGGATTGGGCAGCTTCTAAAAAGATGCTGAAACAGGTTTTTGGTGTGCTGACCCATGGATTTCGGCATTGGCATCAAACCGTGGTATAATTGAATTTCAAAAATATAATAAAACGTCATGTGAGCTTAGATGCTGTCACGTGCAGGAGAATTTATGGACTGGATTATTGGCGCTGTGTGCGCTTTTATTGTGGCGGGTGCTGCCTACTGGAAGAAGTCGCTAACCCTGTCTGGCTGCCTGGCAGCTGTGATGATGGGGACGATATATTACGGAGCTGGTAACCTGTTTTGGTTTGGCACACTATTGCTGTTCTTCATTACTTCAACGCTGCTCTCCAGGTTTCGTAAGGATCGCAAGCAGGAACTGGAGAAGTCCTATGCGAAGACGGGCAATCGTGATGTTGGACAAGTGATGGCCAATGGAGGAATGGGCATGGTTCTATGTCTGGGATACTGGATCTTTCCGCACCCAGCATGGATGTACGCCTTTATTGGTGTTATGGCTACCGTTACATCGGATACGTGGGCAACCGAATGGGGAAGTCTTAGTCGCAAGCCGCCACGCTCTGTTGTAACCTGGAAGGTTCTGACGCCAGGTACTTCGGGTGGTGTTTCATTACTCGGCACACTGGCTGCTGCCGTGGGCGGAGCATTAATTGGTGCGGGAGCGTTCTTCTTTTCCTGGATTGCCGGGTTAGAAGGGCTGAGTCTGCTCAGCTGGACATGTGTCGGCCTTGTAGGCGGATTGGCAGGTGCTTTTGCCGATTCCTATCTGGGCGCGACGGTTCAGTATATGTATCGTTGTACCGTGTGCGGCCGTGAGGTCGAGGTAAGTGAGCATTGTGGACACCGAACGGTTCGGGCGCGTGGCTGGTCATGGATGAGTAATGATCTGGTGAACGTGCTCAGTTCGGTCATCGGGGGATGTTTGGCTATCAGTTTGGGTAACATTTTGGCGTTGTAGGGAGGGAGTGCATTTGAGCACTGTGCAGGGAGACAAATCGGAGGCTATTTTGGATGCAGCATACGGTATTTTTGGCTCAAAAGGCTTCTATGAGACGAAAATGTCTGATATTGCGGACGAAGCAGGCATCGCAAAAGGCACTATTTATTTATATTTCAAAAGTAAAGAGCAATTATTTATTGCCGTATCTAAACGGGATTGCAACAGTTTTATCAGTCGTCTTGATTATGCTTTGAACTCTCGTGAAAATACAGGGGATAAGCTTGGGGCAATAGCCAAAACTCATCTTACGTATTATTATGAGCGTCGCAATCATACGAAGTTGTTTTTTATGGCACCCAATAATGATCCGGATCTGATGAAATTCATGAAAGCATTTATGAACGAATATATGAGCATGGTGTGTGAGGTGCTGAAAAGTGCAAGCGTACCTGAGCCTGTTCTGTTGGCTGAAGCCTACATCGGAATTCTGGACCGGCTGAAGATGGATATTATGCTTAATCCAGAGTTCAACGAGGAAGATCTGAACAAACGGATTTCCTTTGCAGCAGCTCTGTTTCTGGACGGTTGCCGTTCCTTTTTACAAGTATAAATGGAGTGTACCGATGCGGTGATACTGAAATTTAATTTACAGAGAAGTGGGTAACGAGCAATGAACATAATGACGGTAGAGCAAATTGCGAAAAGTTATGGCGAAAAAATATTATTCAAGGACGCTTCGTTTGGCATGGCCGATCAGGATAAGATTGGCGTCGTTGGTGTAAACGGTACCGGAAAGTCTACATTTTTGCGAGTGATTGCAGGCATGGAGCCTGCAGACGCGGGGCAGATTTCCATCGGGAATGGTGTACGTATTCAGTTCCTTGCACAGAATCCGCAGTTCAATCCGGATAACACGGTACTGCAACAAGTATTCGAAGGCGATAGCCTGGAGATGAAAACGGTGCGTGAATATACAGAAACGATGGAGTTATTAGAGCTCAATCCATCTGATCCAGCCGTGCAGGAACAATTATTACGTTTGAATCAGGAGATGGAGCAGCTCCAGATCTGGCAGATGGAAAGTGAAGCAAAGAGCATTTTGTCCAAACTGGGAATTCGTCAATTCGATGCACGGATGGGCACATTGTCTGGTGGACAGCGCAAAAGGGTAGCCCTTGCCTCTGCACTGATTCATCCCTGCGAACTGCTCATTCTGGATGAGCCGACGAACCATATTGATAATGATTCAGTAGTCTGGCTGGAACAGTATTTGCAAAAACGGCGCGGTGCGCTGCTTATGATTACGCATGATCGGTATTTCCTGGATCGTGTAGCGAATGTCATGCTGGAGCTGGATCATGGCCGCTTGTTCCGTTATGAGGCGAACTATACCCGCTTTCTGGAACTGAAGGCGGAGCGTGAAGAGCGAGAATCGTCCTCGGAACAAAAGCGAAAAAACCTTCTGCGTACAGAGCTGGCGTGGATTCGCCGTGGTGCCAAGGCGCGGACAACAAAACAAAAAGCGAGAATCGACCGCTTCGAACAGCTCAAAGATCAGCAGGGAATCAATCGTTCAGGCTCATTGGAGGTATCTGTTGGTTCTACTCGTTTGGGTAAAAAAATACTGGAGATCGAACATTTGTCCAAGTCGGCTGATGGCCGTAAACTGATAGAGGATCTGAGTTATATCGCGGTACCAGGTGACCGGGTTGGTATTGTCGGGCCGAATGGCAGCGGTAAATCAACGCTGTTGCAGATGATCTCCGGCAAGCTGGAACCGGATGCGGGTGAGGTTGTTGTTGGTCCTACCGTTAACTTGGGCTACTTCACGCAGGAGCATCAGGAGATGAATGAAACTCTGCGTGTCATTGAGTACATCAAGGAAGTAGCTGAGAATGTGAAAACGGCCGATGGCTCTCTCATTACAGCATCCCAAATGCTGGAGCGTTTTCTGTTCACTCCTGCGTCACAGTGGACTCCAATCTCCCGTCTGTCTGGTGGGGAGAAGCGCCGTCTGTACCTGTTACGTGTGTTGATGGCTGCTCCAAATGTACTGTTGCTGGATGAGCCGACGAATGATCTGGATATTCAGACACTTGCTGTACTTGAAGACTACCTGGATGACTTCCCGGGTGTTGTTTTCGTCGTATCCCATGATCGGTACTTCCTTGATCGGACAGTGGATAAAGTGTTGTCGTTTGAGGGTGATGGCGCTGTACGTGTACATGTGGGTGACTACAGTGAGTATGCGGAATGGATGCTCAAAAACGCCTCTGGGACAGCTCAGGAAAATGGAACAGGAACAGCGACCAAGGTGAAACTGGAATCTGAGGAAACTAAACCTGCTGCTTCTGCAGCTAAAGCGAAAATGAAGTTCAGCTTCAAGGAGCAACGGGAATATGAGCAGATCGATGAGAATATTGAGAAAGCTGAAGGCAATCTGGCCCGAATTAACAAAGAGATGGAAGAATCATTCAGCGATTCAGCCCGTCTGCAGGAATTAATGGCCCAGCAAGCCGAGGCGGCACGTCATCTGGACGAACTGATGGAACGCTGGACCGTTCTGAATGAACTTGCAGAGCAGATTGAGCAGAGCAAGTCTTAACCTTTTTATTAATCAATCGCCCTCTCTTCAAAAAGTGATGTGATGTCGCCTTTTGAGAGAGGGCGTTTTTTTATTTCTACAGCATATAGCTCGTTATTCGTTATATGAAACGATGGTTCGAAAGACGTACATGTGCTGAAAAATGAAATACGTAAACACACGGCAGAGTTAGAAGTTGTGGAGCGTAGGTATCGCGAGCATATTGAACGAACCTAATTAAGATATATACGAAAAAAAGGACACGTCCAACGCGCCGAAAACGGTGCTGCCGAGGTGTCCTCTCTTTCTCAAGATAGATCGTGATAATTCATGAAGAAACTCAAAATTTACTTGGTTGTAATATAGGCGGCGAGCAGTCGTGCTGTATTCATGACGGCGTCCTTATGTGTGCGCTCCATGGAATGGGAGGCATGAACCCCCGGACCAATGAGCGCGGCGCGGATATTGTTTCCTCCACGCAATGCTGCACTGCCATCTGAGCCGTATTGAGGATAGATATCAACAACATAATCCATACCTGCTTGTTTAGCCAGCTCAATCAGGCGATTGGTCATGTCATAGTCATAGGGGCCGGACGAATCCTTGGCACAGATGGATACATCGGTTTCTTTACAACTGAGGTCGTCGCCCATTGCGCCCATGTCTACAGCGATCATTTCGCTGATTTCTGAAGGGATATAGGATGCACCATGTCCAACTTCCTCGTAGTTTGAGATGAGTAGCGAAACGTTATGTAGTGGTTTCCAGCCTTCACGATATGCAGATTCGAGTATGCCAAACAGAGCTGCTACACTGGCTTTATCATCGAGATGACGGGATTTGATATAACCGCTGGGCGTAATGACTGCACGAGCGTCGAAGGAGATGAAGTCACCCACACAAATTCCGAGTTCCAGTACAGCTTCCTTAGAAGAGACCACTTCATCAATGCGAACTTCCATATGGCTTTCTGTACGTTCAAACGTGCGTGCATCCGGGTAGACGTGCACAGAAGGATGAAGGGAGAGAATGGTGCCTGTGTAAGTCTTTCCATTACGGGTATGGATGGTACAATATTCATTCTCAATACTTTGCATGGAAAATCCACCGACAGAAGTCAGTTTCAATGTACCATAAGGTGTGATGGAGCGTACCATGGCGCCCAACGTGTCGACATGTGCGCTCAATGCGATCGTCTTGGACGTATCCTGGCCGGGCAAAGTGAGCACTGCGCCACCCTTGTTGTTTAATTCACAAGCAATATTAAGCGATTCCGCTTCTTTGCGGATCATCTCGATAATGTGGTGTGTGTAGCCGCTAGGACTGGGAGTATCCAGTAATTTTTTCAGAAAAGACAGGACATATGATTCATCAATAGTAACACTCATATAAAATTTCCTCCTCGTTAAAGAATGCGCAGAAAGGTGTTCTGCAAACAGAATACAGCCTGTCTGGCGGAATGTACAATGCCATTCATAATCGCCAGCAGGCTGCCTGTAATTGTTACAACGTACCTGTAGGGTTTTCTTTATTCTGACTCTGAATGGAATCCTTGCCAACAGAATGGTCCGAATCTGTTGTTCCCAAAGGTCCCATCGTGTTGAAAGAGTCTAGCGAAGAGTTGCTCGCCGTCGAGCTTTCCAATTCAGTTACACGCAATTTCAATTGCTTGTTCTCACGTTGTAGTCGATATTGGCGGAAGATGCCATAAGACCCCACTATAATTCCACCGATCAGTGTACATCCCAGAATTAGCAGAATCAGCGGGATACGAACCGTGTTGAATAACAGGTTAACTTGCACGGAATCCACATTAATTACAGCAAAAATTCCAGTGAGCAGTGCAAAAACGAGACCTGCTATGAGCGCCCATTGCATTTTCATGGTGTTACCTCCTTGTTGAAAATTCAGGACTATGTATGCATTACCCCGATTCGGGTATCCTGCATCTCGCTTGATTATAAAATCCCTTGCCCAAATGGGCAAGGGATGCAGGTCACATGTTACGTAAAGCAACCTTATTTAGTTAGTTGTTCCATTTGTTCAATCAGTTCTTTGAAGACACTCATGGCTTCACGAATGGGCTCTGGCGTAGACATATCCACTCCTGCTTTTTTCAGGATGTTGATGGAATAGTCGCTGCCACCACTTTTGAGGAAGCCAAGATAGCGGTCAACAGCAGGCTGACCTTCTTCCAAGATTTGCTTGGAGAAGCTGGTTGCTGCCGAGAAGCCCGTCGCGTATTTGTAGACATAGAAACTGTTATAGAAGTGGGGGATACGTGCCCATTCCATCTCAATATCTTTGTCCACAACCATACTGTCCCCATGGTATTTGACGTTCAAGTCATAGTAGATCTCGGATAACAGTTGTGGAGTTAATGCCTCGCCCTGCTCCGCACGTTCGTGAATGATTTTCTCAAATTCAGCGAACATGGTCTGACGGAATACAGTGGTACGGAACTGATCTGCATAGTATGTCAGCAGGTACAGCTTTTCCTTAGGATCTGTTGATTTGTTGAGCAGATAATCCATCAGTAACGCTTCATTGGTTGTGGATGCAACTTCAGCCAGGAAGATGGTGTATTGTGCATCGCGATACGGAAGCGAAGTGTCCGAATAATGGGAATGCAGGGCGTGGCCCATCTCATGCGCCAGTGTAAACATGCTGTTCAGATTATCTTTGTGATTCAGCAAGACGTAAGGGTGCGTACCGTAAGCTCCCCAGCTGTATGCGCCTGAACGCTTATTCTCATTTTCGTATACATCAATCCAGCGGTCATCATAACCGGCCTGTAGGGCATCAGCGTAATCCTTACCCAGCGGTTGCAAGCCATCTTTAACCATCTGTTTGGCTTCCTCATAGGTGATATCCATTTTATATTCATCCACGAGTGGGGCAAAGAGATCATACATATGCAATTGATCTACGCCGAGCAATTTCTTGCGCAGGTCCATGTAACGATGCAAAAGGGGAAGGCTCTCATGAATGGTATCCACAAGATTCGTATAGACATCTTTCGGGATGTTATCCCCATAAAGAGACATTTCCATAACGGAAGGATACTTCCGAACATTGGCATAGAACATGTTTTTGGTTACGTTGGCATTCAAGGAAGCAGCGATGGTATTCTTTTGTTTGGCATATGTTTCGTATACTGCTTTGAAGGCGCGTTCGCGAACTTCACGATTTGGATTTTCCAGAAACTGAATGTAGCTGCCATGTGTCAGTTCCACTTCTTTGCCGTTTTCATCCTTAATTCTGGGGAACTTGAGATCGGCATTATTCAGCATGCTAAAGATAGTCTGTGGCGCCTGTGACAGGTTGCCCACCTGTGCTAATAGTGCTTCCTCTGCATGGCTCAGAACATGCGCTTTTTCTCGTTTCATCTCTTCCAGAGTGAACTTGTAGGCTGAAAGTTTCTCGTTTGAAATGAGGGCATCCAACTGATCATCCGGGAGGGATAGAATCTCGGGTGTGACATAAGAAAGGGCTTCACCGACCCGTACGCCGAGCTTTTGCGCTTTTTGGGACAGGTTTTGATATGTAGGATTAGCTGTGTCTTCATCTTGATGCATGCGGGCATAAACAAAGAGGCGTTCCGTTTTGAGACTAATCTCATCTTCGAGTTCAAAGCAGGACTTGAGTGCCTCAGGCTTGTTCAGTTTTCCCTGAAATTCGGAGGCTTTCTTGGTCAAAGACGATACTTCTTCATATTCCTGATCCCAGGCTTTCTGATCGGCAAATAAATCTTCCAGTTTCCAGCTGTGTTCAGTTGGCACCTCGGAACGTTTCAATAGTTGACTCATGGGAATCCTCCTTTGATGAAGTGATGAAAATATAGACGAAGCAGCCCTCGTCCCGCTCGCTTGTGCGGAGAGAGACGAAGGAATCAGGCTAAGTACCAGCAAAATGGCCAGTGATTTGCGGTATTTCAAACGGCCTTCCTCCTTACTATTACGAATAATCCCGTATAGTATGGCCTGGAGCGCGTTGAAATATTTGACTAAGCTAGGCTCCCATGTTGTACAGGAAGTAAACGATTAGGAAAAACGCAAAACAAATCAGCAGGGTAGCTGTAAGAGCCATTCCACGTCTCAGACGATCCGGGATGGAATTACGTCCCAGAATTAGAATAACTCCCATAGAGAAGACAAGAATAATAAAAATGACGACATTGGTTCCGTCAAGCTGCATGGGTTAGACCCCTTTGAAGGCGGCCATCAGTTGACGCCATTCATCCTCACGATTCTCAAAATCGGCTTTTGGGAAGCGGCGCTCGGCCCAGTGCATCAATGCAGGGCGGCTAAGGAAGGTATGGCATTCTTCGCCCCATTCTTCCGAAATTTCACGAAGGACAAGATATTTGCCTTGAACTTCTACAGTCATCATATTCCACTTGTCTGTTTTGTATATTTCATGTTTTTTTATCATAGGTAGTCTCCAAACTAACGGTTTTGGTAAAATGATACCGTACCCTACGATTCAAAGCAAATTTTTTCGAATTTTATTGAAAAGATAAATTGCAAAGAGGAAGGTCATACCGTATAATTAAGGTATTCGCCATAGATGGCGATATTTTTAGGAGGTTTTTCATTTGAAAGGTACAGTTAAATGGTTTAACGCAGAAAAAGGCTATGGCTTTATTTCAGTTGAAGGCGGCGAGGACGTATTCGTACATTTCTCCGCAATCCAAGGAGACGGCTTCAAAACATTGGAAGAAGGTCAAGCGGTAGAATTCGAAATCACTGATGGAAACCGTGGTCCTCAAGCAGCTAACGTAAACAAATTGTAAGAATATTTCCGGTTACCGGATGTCTTATAAATAAATGATTGGCTTTTGCTGAATATAAGAACACAAGCACAGTTCCCTTTGTGGGATGCTGTGCTTTTTTTGATTTGATAAGTTCAGAAGGGGCGAGGTTTCTCTACGTTTAGGACAAGCGGTTATTCAAACTACTGGACATAAGCTTTAAGGCAAATCCAATCAGTGCCGCCAGAGAGAAAGCCATCGCAGTGAGATAGAAGGTGTGTCTGCCTGCATGTTCCAGTAACAATCCACCCAATGTTCCGCTGAGCAGGCCTGAGGCGCTGGACCATACAATGGTGAACAGAGCCATTCCTGTAGCGCGGTAACCATCGGGAACAAGACGAGTGATATAGCGGACTGCCGTAACATAGAAAATGCCGAACGTAACACTGTGCATCGTCTGAATGGCAACAACGGCTGCGGGTGTATCCGAGATGGACATCAGAAGTAAACGAACGGTATACATCAGGGCAGCGAAGGTAAGCAGCGGAAGCTCCTTGTAACGATTTCCATACCTGCTAAGCAGCAGAAACACTGGAATTTCACTTGCGGAAGAGATCAGCAGAGACCAGCCGATCAGCCCCTCACTGGCACCCAGTTCTTTCAGGGTAATGGTGAGAAAAGCTTCGTTCATTCTGTGGCCCAGGGCAAGCAGGAAGACACATCCAAAAAAGGTGAGCACATCCCGACGTTTTAATATCGCCCAGAGCCCTGACAGATCCATTTTACTGCTGTTGCCAGAAGGCTGGTCCTGCAACCGGAAACTGATGAGCAGTGTGGTAGCAGCCAGTCCGATACAGAGCCATATCGTCCATCCCGGACCAAAAGCTCCAAGAAAATACCCAATGCTCAGCGCAAAGAAAGCATACCCTATCGATCCGAAGACTCGGATAGAAGTGAAATTTCGGCCATACTTGCTGGCCGTTGTAATTGCCATCGTATCTGCCAGTGGATACACCGGATAATAGAAAAAATAAAATAGAGTCACCAGCACAAATACCTGACCAAATGTCGTGGCATTGGCTAGCATTATTCCTGTGATTAGTTGCCCGGCAAGCAAGATGATCATGACTTTGCGTACCGTTTTGTATCGATCGCTGGCCATGCTCCAGAACATGTTCGAGAACACGGATACCAGAGGACCGATGCCGTACAGATAACCAATCTCAGCCCGACTAAATCCAAGGTGGCTGAAGAAAAGCTGGAAATAGGATACCACCAGTACGGTGGAACCAAAGATGGTGAACATCAATGCCCGCAGCCAGGTCTGATCTGGCCGGGCGGTGTGACTTAATTTCATGATGAGAAGCTCCATTCTTAATAACAGTTCAATTTTTTATCCTTTGAGTGATGAAGATTTCCTGGGTGACGGCACAGACATTGTAGGTTCCTTCTGAGTTCGCCGGATAACAAGCCAGACAATAATAAGCTCAGCGAGTAAGCCAAGGGATTGGGCTACAGCTCCGATCATGCCGTTCCATGCTGGAAATATACTAACTAGAATAAGCAGTACGATTACGGTACATATGGCATTGGCTGTCTGTGAACGAAACATCGTTTTGGTCTGTCCACGAAGCAGAATCAGACCGTTGCTGAAGTCCAAAAAAGGGAAAATCAGCGGAAATAACACAAACGCACGCAGTGTCCAGAGACTTTGTTCCAACAGATTGCCCTGAACGCTCATTACATTTTCCAGTACCCAGGGTCCCAAGGGGGTATAGGCGATCGATACGGTCATGGCAAACGGAATAAATCCGGTGACAAGCGCGAATTTCTTCACCAATTTGGGATCAATAAGATAGAAATTCAGCACGATCTGATGGATGTATGTGAAAAAGCTCAGCATTAACTGCATCAGACTGCTCGCTACGGCAAAAGAAGAAATGGCGAGAGCGATCCCGGTCGTTTTGCCAAGTACAATGTTAATCACAGGTCCTATAAACAGAGCGACAAAACTGGATAACAACAACGGCTTGTAGAAGCGAAAAACATCTCCTTTACTTTCGACGGGATGATCCTCCAGCTTGACTGGCATCTTGCGCTTGATGCTATTTCCTTCAAGAAAGCTGACCAAAGCTTCAATCATCATGCCGGCAGCAAAAATGATAGCGCCTACACGTCCACTGTCAATGCTGTCCGTGTAGATGAAATACAACGAAAGGCTATACATGCCGGCAAGGCGGAACAACATGCCAATCGTCAGCCACTTGGTCCGATTATTCGTAATGATGATGCCCTGATAAATATTGCGGATAACGGAAAAGATGCTGACATACATGAGAATTTCATAAACATCGATCACTTTGGTTAGCAGATCCGGGCTTACGCCAAACAAATATTTGAATACACCTGTACCCACGGGAGAGTATACGATGAGAAATCCAATTAGAAGCACACAGGCAAGAAATACTTTAGTTACAAAAGTGAGGGCCTGAAAGGAAAGGCGGTCCCGAACGAGCGCGGAACAGGTTTGCCGCAATAGGGTAGAGGGGCGTTCCGTGAGAGTCAGCAGGCTACCAGCAATGGCGTAACTGGCGATTACCGTCTCTGGATGTGCGGAACGTGCGAGCGTGCTGTTAATGATAACGTGAGAAATGGTGACGAGAGAGGCGGAAATGCCAAGCGGCACAAAGAAAGAAAATAACCGTCTCCACGAAAGTGATTCACTTGACGACATGTCAACGACTCCTTTTATGGATGAAATATGGATAGTTACCCCAATTCTGCCCAGAATGATTTCAAATTTAACTTCAACCTCTTAGCGATCTTAATTCGAAATAGGCTAACAAATGGGAGAATTCATTGTCCAAGTATAAACCATGCTCTTTTGCTGTCAATAAAAACTCTGCTAATTCCTCTTTATCGAAAATTTATCCTCGACTGTGAGTTTATGTAATAGTACATATGTTGACTAGGGTTTGAAAGAAAAGCCCCTAAGGGCTTTATTGGCTTACTTTGCTGACTGTAGTTCTGGTTTATATGAAAATATTGTTCTATGAAAATTATTTACTTGCGTTAAATGAGCGCTTTATTTTGAATGTAAGAAATCGCTAATAAGGCAATCCAGATAGACATCTAGAGAAAGCCATTTGTAACGCTTCTTGATTAAAAGCGTTCACTTGAGAGTTCACTTGAACGATCCAGTTCGCTAATATAGCCGCTGGCTGGTAATCCTCATAGTCAAACGGATTAACTCTGAACTCTGCTATTTTAACTAATTGTGCATAATCTGCTTCGGAAAGATGAAGACCTAAATGGGAAAGATGTCTCTGACGTATTCTTTTAGCTGAAATATCTTGGACTGTTCTGTGAGTATTAGACACTTGTCCTGGGTGAGAACGATAGTACATTAAATTGTGTGGGATATTCGCCAACCTAGCTCCACTAAAAGATAATCTGGTCCACAACTCAAAGTCTTCTGCATGAGGATAGTTCAGGTCATACCGAATTCCAACATGCTCAGTAGAGCTTCTGCGCATCATAACTGAAGGATGTAAGATACAACAGTTAAATAATAGCCACGCTTTAATTTCGTCATGGTCCAGAGGAGTGAACTTTACTGGGCCCAAGTAATTTTGGGTGTAAGCTGTACCGCAAACATCAATGTATGGGTGTTGATCCATAAAATAAGCTTGCACTTCCAGACGGTTTAGGGCTGCGATATCATCACCATCCATCCTAGCAATGTATTCACCTTGTGCTATATCAAGTCCTTGATTGAGAGATGCTGCTACGCCCAGAGATACCGAATGAAATAACTTCTTCACTCGCGCGTCTTGAATATCGTGAATCATGCTAGTTGAACCATCAGTTGACCCATCATCAATAATAATCAACTCCAAGTCGGCGTATGTTTGTCTGAGAATTGAAGATATTGCCTCTTGTACATAAGGTGCATTATTGTAGACAGGCATAATAACAGAAATTCTGGGCATTATTAAACCTCCTTATATTCGTATTCATCATAAGGTATGTCCGGTAAAGATCAGAGGGAACGTTTCTTCTGCAAAAAGGGTATATGTGAAGGTCACTTGTATAGAAGAAAATGAGAACAATATAAGTATCGGGAAGTTTGGCTATAAATAGAAACATGAGTGGATGAAAGTCAGGAATAGCCAAAAATTATTGGCAAAAAATTAAACGATTATGCATGAACATGGACGATTAATAAAAACAATGGGTTAGTATATCACAAAGCTTTCGGCTCGGATGCGATTTTTTTGTGCGGAATATGCGGTAGATCATTTGTACAATTAAGGGGATCATATTATAATGGGAATGGTTAAAAATCGCTCTAATACGTATTCAACCAAGTGGAGGCACATTTATTTTGAGCCAATCAAATCGAAAACGTCATCAATATCCGCGTGGACCGCTGGCATTGATGAGAGGGGTGTACAAGTACACCATTCCGGAAACACGGAAGGCACTGAATGGATGGCGTGCCCAGGCCGAGGAAATTCCGAATGAGGAATTACGTACGCAGGCACTTGCCAGTCTCAAGGATAAGCAGTTTCATTGTGAAGGCGGGACCGTCTACGCTTTAGCTGATTTGCCCAACAGGCACATTCTGATTCCGCTGATCGTTTCATATCAAACCATTAGTGATTATTTGGACAATCTGTGTGACCGCAGCACCTCGATGGACCCGAATGACTTTCGTCTTCTCCATCAATCCATGCTTGATGCGGTAGATCCCGAAGCAACTCCCGTCAATTACTATGCTCTCCGTGAGGAGCAGGATGACGGTGGATATCTGCGGAATCTGGTGACCACATGTCAGGAACTGACCCGTCAGTTACCCGGCTATGCGTCCGCCAAGCCTCAAATTCAGGATCTGGCAGGCCTATACACGGACCTGCAGGTATATAAGCATATCAAGCCGGAACTGAGAGAAACGGCATTGCTCGAATGGTGGTCGGAGCATCGTCACCGCACACCTCAGTTTCGTTGGAACGAATTTGCTGCCGCAACTGGCTCTACACTGGGCGTATTCATGCTGTTTCTGGCTGCGAGTGACGATCAGTTGACTGAGGAGCAAGCGGCCTCGATCCACACGGCCTATTTCCCACATGTATGCGCATTACACATTATGCTCGATTATTTAATTGATCAGGATGAGGACCGCATCGGGGGAGATCTCAATTTCTGCAACTATTATGAGAATGTAGAGACCATGCTGGACCGAATTGCTTTTATTGTGGAGATGGCACGCAGTGATGTGCAGAAGATTCCGGGAAGCTCCTTTCACCGGATGATCATCGAAGGACTGATTGCCATTTACCTGTCTGATCCCAAAGTCAGCGAACAGCAGGAAGTTCGCATCGTGTCCAAACGTTTGATGAAGAATAGTCCGATGACAAGAATATTTTTCTTCATTTTCAGCCGCTGGATACGGAATCATATGTAAGTCAGGTGTATTGTTGCGGAGCCTGAAGTGAAACTAGAGGAGGAAGAAACATCATGACAGCAGTAAAGAAAATTGCAGTTTTAACGAGCGGTGGTGATTCACAAGGGATGAACGCGGCTGTTCGTTCGGTAGTTCGGAGCGGACTGTTCTACGGTCTCGAAGTATACGGAGTGCAACGTGGGTATCAGGGTCTTTTGAATAATGACATTTTCCCAATGGATCTGAGGAGTGTCGGGGATATCATCCAGCGTGGTGGAACGGTACTGCAATCTGCACGATGCAAGGAATTCTATACCGCTGAAGGACAACAAAAGGGTGCAGACATTCTGCGGGCGCGCGGTATTGATGGTCTGGTGGTCATCGGTGGTGACGGTTCGTACAATGGTGCTAACAAACTGAGTAAGCTGGGCATCAATACGATGGGGCTGCCAGGAACCATTGATAACGACATTTCATTCACAGACTACACCATTGGATTCGATACGGCCGTGAGTGTAGTGGTTGATGCAGTGAACAAACTGCGTGATACGATGTCTTCACACGAACGTTCTTCCATCGTTGAAGTTATGGGTCGTCACTGCGGGGATATCGCCTTGCATGCCGGACTTGCTTCGGGTGCTGAAACGATTCTTGTGCCGGAAGTTCCATTTGACATGGACGAAGTGGCAGATCGTATGAAAGCCAACTTTGCACACGGTAAACGTCACAGTATCATTATCGTTGCTGAAGGCGTGGGCAAGGGCGAAGATGTGGCGAAAGAACTGATGGAGCGCTGTCCAACGTATGAGCCGCGTGTAACCGTTCTGGGTCACATTCAGCGTGGGGGTACGCCGACGCCGTTCGACCGTAACCTGGCAAGCCGTCTGGGCGACTTTGCGGTTCGCAGTCTGATTGCAGGCGAGACAGACAAAGGCTGCGGTTTTATCAAGGGCGAACTTACCCTGACGGATATTGATAAAGTGGTTAACACGAAAAAGGATTTCGATCTGGAGACTTACGAACTTGCACAGCGGTTGTCCCAGTAATTCGATTCATAAGCAAAGAGCACAGTCCCGCATTGACGAGGATTGTGCTCTTTTTATTATATTCCTGAGTATATCACGGGAGTTGTGTGAACCTTCCTCACTTGCTGTGCGCATACATTGTCTAGTGGAATACAGGGGCGCTTACGTCTTACGCAGGGAGGCCTGCTTCTGTACCCGGAAGAGTCTCCAGAGAAGTGCGGTTGCTCCAACAGCAAGACCTGCAATGAGTCCAACCCAGTATCCAAACGCACCCAGCGAAGTATACGTGGCCGTGATATATCCGACAGGTAACCCGACGACCCAATATGCAATAAATGTAATGATTAATGCAGGGTTCACGTCTTTATAGCCTCGAAGCGCTCCTTGCGTTGGGGTGGCAATGGCATCCGAGATTTGAAAGAAGATGGCGTAGATGAGGAAATGCTGAGTTAACGCGATGACCTCAAGATCGTTCGAATACAGTCTGGCGACTTGCTCGCCAAATACAAGGAGTACCACGGCGGTTAACAGAGAGAGCACAATGGCGCCCCCAATCCCAAGCAGACTGTATTGTTTGGCGTCTCTCAGACGTCCTGCACCGACTTCAAAGCCCACGAGAATAGTTAGGGCCATACATATGCTCACAGGTAGCATATACAGAGTAGAAGCGAAATTCAGGGCTGCCTGGTGTGCGGCAATGGTAATGGTGTCAAATCGGCTCATCATTAACGTGACCGCGGCAAAGATCGAGGTTTCAAAAAAAGTGGCGAATCCGATGGGAACACCGATCTTAAGCAGTTCTTTCCATTTGGCCAGAGAGACGCAGGACATCTTTCGAAAAACACCGTACTGGGCGAAAGGCTCTACCCGATATACAAAAAAGAGACTTATGAGGAAAATGAGCCAATATGTACATGCTGTAGCCACACCTGCACCGACACCTCCAAGTTGAGGGAAGCCCCAACGACCAAAGATGAGCAAATAGTTCAGAAAAATGTTAACAGGCAACGATACCAACGTAATCATCATGGTGATCCGCGTCTGTCCCAGTGCGTCCATAAAGCTCCGCAGCACGGTGTAACCGAAGAGGGGGATGACTCCAAAAGACAGCGCACATAAGAAATAGAATGCGACTTGAGAAACCCGCGGCTCCAAAGGCATTCCATTCAGAATAGGTTGAAGCAGCAATGCACCTGCTGCAAGAACCACCAGCCCGACGGCAACACCGAGATACAGGGCTTGTATGACGCTATGACCAATCTTGTCATTGCGCTTTGAACCAAGCAGGTGGGAGACGATAGGCGTGATGCCGATCAGTATGCCGCTCAGTCCTGTCTGCACAGGTAACCATAGACTTGTACCAATCGCGACACCAGCCAGATCAGCGGGAGAGAACTTGCCTGACATATTGGTATCGAAAAAAGACATAGCAGAGAGGGCAATCTGTGTCGTAAAGATGGGCAAAAATATGATCAGGAATTGCTTCAATTTCTGTGCAAAGCTTGTGGTGGTCATATTCACTGGCGGTGCCTCGCTATCTTAAGAGTTATCCCTAAACTGTCATATTACGGACAGCTATTTATTGTAGTGGATTTTGCTTCGTTTGAATAGCGGAGGAAGCAAATCTGTCTAGTTATTACTAATGCATAAGAAAAAAATACATGCAAAACACCCCCCGTCCGCATCTGGCGGAACGAGGGTGTTTTGGAATAAATAGAGAAGAGTGCATTATTTGTAGTTTACGTCTTTTGTATATCGATTGGACGCATTCCAGAGCAGGTATTCATCCACATCCATGTCTTTCATCGCACGAATCTGGTCTTCTACCTGTTTTTTGCCGTATTTGATGTAATGTCCGCTACCCAGCCAGCTTGCCGTAAAGTCTTGAATCCACGGGCGAATCACGGGTTTGAGTTCCTTGGTTGGATCCAGTTTCTTGTGCGTGTCTTCCATCGAGCCTTTAATGGTGGTGTACGGATCTTTATCAGGATCTTTCACACCATACCAGCCGGTGGAGTAATGACTCGGATACACCATCGGCGAGATGACATCCACGTTTTCAGATATTTTAACAAAATCCTGTCCAATACCTTCAGCCGCGGGTACAGATGCTGCATAACCGAAAATATCCACCGAGACTCGAACACCCAACGGGGCGAGTTCCTTGCGTGCATACTGTACAAATTCAGCTACGATATCGACCCGAGACTTGTCAGATTTCGTATACTTCAGTACGTCTGCACGCGTTTCAAAGCCTTCCGGGAACCGAACATAGTCGAACTGGATTTCCTTGAAACCCAGTTTGGCAGCTTCCTTGGCAATCTCAATGTTGTAATCCCATACTTCCTTACTGTAAGGATTTACGAAGCTGTCGCCCCCGCCGTTGGCCCATACAGAACCGTCCTTGTTTCGGAAGGAGAGCTCCGGGTTCTTTTTGGCGAGAATCGTATCCTTAAAGACAACCACACGTGCAATTGGATACACATCGTGTTTTTGCAACCTTTTCATCAGCGCATCGATATCCCGAATAAAGGGTTGGGATTTGCCCATCTCCTGTAATGTCTTGTTCTTTGTAGGGTAGGTTATGTATCCGAGATCGTCCTTAATATCAATGACCATGGAATTAAGCTCCGTATTGTCTGTCAGCTCCAGTAGTTCTTTCATGCGTGCACCACCAGCACTGTAGGCTGTTACATAGATGCCTTTGACAACGGGTGCATCGGGTTGAGGATCAATCTTGGCAGGTGGGTTATCCACATCAATAACGACTTGATCTTTTTGCGATTGAATGATGGCGGTGTTGAAGCTGTTGGTTAACGACTGTAATTGTTGATTTCCTTGATCTGACGTAACCGGTGTAGCACTGAAGCTTCCCCAGGCCATAGCCAGTAAAGCCCATAACATATTCATTTCTTTCCACTCCCTTATGTGCAGTCCATGCTTGAATTATATAATAAAGCCTCTGGGCTTTTAACCATATTCATCAATTAATGAAACACATATGTAAAAAAATGAAAACCGCTTCCTGTCGGGAATCTCCCACAAGAAGCGGCGTAATCAATCTGAAAAAAATTATTGAATGTAAATCTCATTTTGATGCTCACAAATACTGTACTGAATGATTTCCATTGCGTCTCCCTGCTCCAGAATGCCCAGCCCATCCCGGAGAACAATCAGTGAGTCGAGTTCATTCGGTTTTAAGAAAGGGAGCATTTCCGGGCACCATCTGTTGACGATTTCGAACAGTTTTACCGTTTCCATATCCACAATAATCACCCTTTCCTACTCGAATTCCAAAATGGTAAGTCATTCGGCGCGAATCGGAAAAGCCTATAGTCTGTGAAATTGAAGGGTACATCCTGCTATACATCATATTTAGGAGCCGTGCACCGTTATTATACCACAATTATATGAATTGTTAACCGTACATGTGTCTCAACTTCTTCGGAAAGAACCCATGACACCAACCGTTTCCACGATGTTAACAAAGGCGTTCGGATCTGTTTCCTTGATGATGCGTTTGATTTCAACCAGCTCGTAACGAGTTGTCACTGTCATTAACATGTCCTTTTCGATATCGGTATATGCTCCTTGGGTCTTGATTTTCGTAACCCCGCGAGGGCGAACAAGAAGTTTTTTCAACATGGATTCGGTTTCGTTTGTAATAATGTACAGTGTCACTTTGACATGACTGATGTGGATCAGATCAAGCACTTTGCCTGTAATGTAGATGGATACCATGGAGGCCAAGGCTGTATTCCAGTTATCACTCAGGTATCCTGCAAGCATAATGATCGCACCGTTCATGCCGGCCATCACCGTACCAATTGGAAAGTCCCGTTTACGGGTGAAAATGGAACCGACAATGTCCAGTCCGCCTGTCGAACCGCCGACTCTGAAGGAAACTCCAGTGCCCAGTCCAATAAGAACACCACCGAATACAGAGCTTAGAAGAGGGTCTGTAGCCACAGCAAAAATAGGCAGCACCGCAATGAACCAGGAAGTGGCTGCTACCGAGAGAATACTTAATGTAATGAAGCGTCGTCCAAGAATAAACCAACCTGCAATGAGCAAGGGAATGTTAAGAACAAAATACATTATACTAAGATTCAAAGTGGTGAAATAACCAAGAAGCATGGAAATACCGGATACCCCGCCGCTAAGCAGCTGATGGGGGACCAAAAACCAGTTGAAGCCGCAGGCAATAGCTGCAGCACCCAATACGATCACTAAAAAGTGCCAAATCATTTTGGGCAATTTAATCACCTCATTTATATTTAAAACCAGATTGCTGGTAATCTAGAATCATTTTGTGATATAATAATTTGTGGATATTCTTGAGTAGGAAACTTTTCCGCAAATGGAACAATAAAATTTGAAATGTTTCAAACGCTTGTATGTAGTTTTAGTCTTATGTTGAGGCCCCATTCATGAATTATGTTTGTTCGTGAAAATAATTCGCCAAGATGGGATACTCTATAGATATTAACGCTACTTAAGAATACAGACAACAAAGTGGATTGTCCACCATGTCCACCATATAAAAGGAGTATGAATAATTTTGACAAATTTAAATTTCACAGATTTCAATCTAGAACCACTGGTGCTGCAAGCCATCACCGAACTTGGATTCGAAGAGGCAACACCGATTCAATCCAAAGCGATCCCTCTTGCGCTTGAAGGCAGAGACTTGATCGGACAAGCTCAAACAGGTACAGGTAAGACAGCAGCATTCGGTATTCCGTTGATCAGCAAAATCTCCAAAAGTGATGAAAAAATCCGCGCCCTCATTATGGCACCTACACGTGAACTCGCGATCCAGGTTGCCGAAGAAATCGAAAAACTCACCCGCTTCAAAGGTTTACGCTCCCTGCCAATTTACGGAGGACAAGATATTGTTCGTCAAATCCGTGCTCTGAAAAGAAAACCACAGATCATCATTGGTACACCTGGACGTCTCCTTGACCATATCAACCGCAAAACAATCAAGCTTGAAGATGTACAAACTGTTGTACTGGATGAAGCAGATGAAATGCTCGACATGGGTTTCATGGAGGATATCCAATCCATCCTGAAACAAGTTCCAGACGAGCGTCAAACGATGTTGTTCTCAGCAACAATGCCTCCTAACATTCAAAAATTGGCTCAACAATTCCTGAACAACCCTGAGCACGTATCCGTTATTCCAAAACAAGTGGGTGCGCCACTGATTGACCAAGCTTACATCGAAGTACCTGAGCGTCAAAAATTCGAAGCACTAAGCCGTTTGCTGGATATGGAATCTCCTGAACTGGCGATTGTATTCGGACGTACCAAACGTCGTGTTGACGAATTGGCTGAAGCTCTGCAAAAACGTGGATATTCTGCAGATGGTCTCCATGGTGACCTTTCCCAGAATCAACGTGATGCTGTAATGCGTAAGTTCCGTGACGGCAGCATTGACGTACTCGTTGCAACAGATGTGGCTGCACGTGGTCTCGACGTATCCGGCGTAACTCATGTAGTAAACTTTGACCTTCCGCAAGATCCGGAAAGTTATGTTCACCGTATCGGTCGTACAGGCCGTGCAGGTAAAGAGGGTGCTGCTTTTTCTTTCGTTACACCGCGTGAGATCGATCACCTGCACTTTATCGAGCGTGTAACACGTCAGCGTATTCCACGCAAGCCACTGCCAACAATGGCTGAGGCTGTAGAAGGAAAACAACGTTTGACAGCTGAGCGTCTGCTGGAAGTTGTACAAACAGGCGATCTGAACGAGTATAAAGGTATCGCGATTCAGTTGCTTGAGCAATATGATTCCGTTCAATTGTTGTCAGCTTCCTTGAAGCTCATGACAGGTGACAAAAAAGACGCTCAAGTTGACCTGACTCCTGAAGATCCGATCCGTGCTAAGCGTCGTAAACCGGATGTTCGCTCCGGCGGACGTAAACCATCGGGTTACAGCGGTAACCGCAGCAGTAGCGGTGGTAGCAGCAGTGGTGGTGGTTACAATCGTGATCGCAACAGCAGTGGCGGCGGACGCGGCGGATATAACCGTGATCGTAGCAGCGGAAGCAGCAGCACGAGTGGTGGAAGCAGAGAAGGTGGTTACAACCGTGACCGCAAACCGCGTCCAAGCAACAACGAAGGACGTCGTCCTGCCAAAGATTCTTCTTTCGAATAATATACAAGTATGAACTGGAAAATGGGGCAGGCAACTGCTCCATTTTTTTTATATGTATGGAGGGTGCCAAGCAAGAGAAGTTACGGATCTCTTTTCGGGAAGTACTGGCTTTTCCTATCTATAATAAGGTATATTAATATTAGACTTCAGGGTTAGACGCAAGGCTGCGGAGGAGGAGAAATGTTTGGAATTTAAAGGAGCTATGGGTGGGATTTATCGGCTTACAGAGTGGATCACGAGACTGGCCGCAACCAATCTGTTGTGGGCTATTTGTTCGTCTCCGTTCTTGTTTTTCTTGATTATGAAACTGCTGGTTATGCAGCAGAACCTCGCGAACGAATCACTGCAAATGAACTGGGCTATAGCCATTGTGGCACCGCTTACACTATTTCCGGCGACGTCGGCCTTATTTACGGTCGTGCGTAAATGGAACATGGGCGATACGGATGTGCCTGTATTCCGTACTTTCTTTGTGGGTTACAAAGAGAACTACAAACAAAGTTTGATCGGGGGCATTTTTTACACGTTGCTGTTTGCCATCATGTATCTGGATTATACCGTTTACATGACGCAATTCCGGAATATGCAGCTCGTAGGAATTATCATGCTTGTACTGCTGTTGTTGTTGTTTGTTTCTCTCTTTAATTTTTTCTCGATGGTTGTTCATTATCACATGTCCATCGGACTCATTATTAAAAATGCGGTTCTGTTAACATTGATTAGACCATTCCGTGTATTTTCCACATTGCTGGGAAGTGGACTATTGTTCTATATCGGTTTTCGTTATCCGGTCTTATTCATCTTTTTCATTATCAGCATTATTGCCTGGTTTGCTTTCTTCAACTTCTACGCAACCTTCAATAAGATGCAGGAGCAGATGGAGAAGATGCAGCTGAAGAAGGAAGAAGAGGAAGCTGCAAAAGCTGCTGAACAGGCTGACGGGACAGTTGACACGTTGGAGTCGGCTGAACCGAATTCATCTAACGAGAAACATGTTAATCTTCGTAAATAAAACATGAGCGTCGCCATTTACTTTTTACAAAGTTAGGGATATAATAATTGTACATCCTGCGATGTACGTTTCGGTTATTCGTTGTTTTGAACCAATGATGATGTCTTCGGGAGATCAATACAGAATGTTGCTGAAACGCCCTGTCTATATGACATGGGGACTTCAAAAAACATTTTTGCGGCCACCCACCTGCCAAGCAGGTTCATAAGACAATGTAGCCGGACGGCATAGGCGGGTTTCTCTTTTATTATGTACAGCACCCTAACTTTCCTCTTATCCAGGAATGGCAGGGTGCTTTTTATATGAAACCTTTTATGGTGAGTGAATTGTATTTTTGTTAAAAGTGATGCTTACCCTTTTGTTACTACTTGAACAATGTTACACTAGAGTACATAAATGGAACGGTTACATTCAAAGGAGGAAGGGTCTTGACCTTAAAGAGAACGCTCGTCGGTATCATCCGCAGCATGGAGGGGACCAGCGATCGAGCCAAGGATCCCAAATTAAAAACACGGTATTATAACTTATCCAAAGACAGAGCCTGGGAAGAGGTCTCATCGACTCTCAAAAAAATTCCGGGTTATAAAGTGCTGCATGAAGTGCCTTCTGTGGGAGAAGTTATACTGGAAAAGCGGACTACCTTTGGACGGACGATGGATATTACAGTTTCCATTATATCGGTAAGTCCAGTACGCAGTGCGGTCGATATGTATTCGGCATCACGTGGTTCACTTGGAGACTTGGGTTCCAATTATCGTACCATTATGAACCTGTTTTCCGTATTGGATAAAAAGCTAAGCAAGTATAAGTCTGATTGAAATAGATGGCTGAAGAACAAAAGCGAGAGAAGGTGATCCTTCCTCGCTTTTGTTCTGAAACGTGTATGTTCTTCTACAGCAAGGCTTTTACAGCGGCAATCGCTTGCTCGAAGTTAGGGGAGTCTGTCATTTCAGGCAGATATTCCACATATGTAATTCGGTCTTCGGTATCAACCACAAAGATGGAACGCATGTCCAATTGGAATTCTTTGATCAGCACACCATAGTCTTCGCCGAATGAGCGTGTTTTGTAATCAGACAGTGTTACGACACGGTCGACTCCGGCTGCTCCGCACCAGCGTGCTTGTGCAAATGGGAGGTCAACACTTACCGTCAACACGACAACGTTGTCTCCGAGCTCTCCTGCTTCAACGTTGAAGCGACGGGTTTGGGCATCGCATACGCCGGTATCCAGTGAAGGAACAACGCTAATCAGTTTGATTTTACCTGCGAAGTCTTTCAGGGATGCATCTTCAACCAGGTTTTTACTTAGTGTAAAATCAGGTGCTTGATCGCCCGCCTTCAGTTCGGGTCCGATCAATGTAATAGGGTTGCCTTTAAATGTGGCTGCGCCTGTACGTTCTTGTGCCATAATAATGTTCCTCCTTATAAATTGGTGATCCGTGCCAAAATCCATTATAATCTTTTAGGAAAGGCATTGTCCAATTTGGACGAGAGATCATTAACATGGATCAGACGTACAGACCGATCTGAACAGGTGGAGTGAAGGTGAAAACGTATGATATTTATAAGGTATGAGAACTGGAAAAGCTATTTGAAGTTTTTCCCTTTGACGTCGATTCTTTTAATTGCCAATGTTGTCATGTTTATCGTGTTAAGTCTGAATGGTGGTTCGACGAACAGTATGGTGCTGCTTAAATTTGGAGCGCTGACGAATCATGAGTTATTTGCAGCAGAGTGGTGGCGTTACATTACGTCCATGTTCCTGCATGCGGGTTTCAGTCATTTATTGTTTAACAGCTTTGCTCTCATCGTATTTGCACCACCAATGGAGCGGATGCTTGGAACAGTGAGATATGGTGTGCTGTACTTGGGTGGAGGTATTCTGGGCAACATCCTGGCTGTTGCGTGGTACAACTCGGTTGGATCGATTACGATCTCGGTGGGTGCATCAGGTGCAATCTATGCAATCTACGGTGCATTTCTGTATGTAGCTTTGTTCCAGCGAACGATGATGGATGAAGCTTCGCGCAAAACGTTGTATACATTGCTCGTATTCGGAATTATATTCTCCTTTGCCATGTCGGGCATTAGCTGGATGGCACATTTCGGTGGATTGTTAGGTGGATTCTTTATCTATGGACTTATCATCCGATTGTGGAAACCCAGGAACTTTAAACAGTAAATGATTGATCTGGAGACGGGATGTAATCAAGGATATAAGTAGGGAATAGCAGATTGGAGAGATCAGGACGAGTGGAATTAAGACAGTTGCATTACTTTTTGAAGGTGGCACAGAAGGAGCATGTTACGCAGGCGGCAGAAGAATTACATGTGGCGCAGTCTGCGGTGAGCCGTCAGATTCATCAACTGGAGGAAGAACTGGGAGTAGACCTCTTTATGCAAAAAGGGCGGAATTTGCAGTTAACCGCAGTGGGGCAGCTCTTTTGCAAACGAGTGGAAGGAATATTGAAAGATCTGGACAAAGCGGTCGGAGAGGTTCATGAGTTTCTGGACCCGGAGCATGGTGAGATTCGCATTGGTTTTCCTCACAGTCTTGGTATTCACTTGATTCCTTCGGTTGTGGCAGCGTTCCGTCAGCGTTATCCAAACGTCAAATTCAGATTCAAGCAGGGGATGTTCCCAACGCTCATTCGTGATGTGTTATCAGCTGAAGTGGACCTGGCCTTTATATCACCGTTTCCGGAAAAGCATGACCAGGTGGATGGCGATATCGTACTGACGGAAGAGTTGCATGCAATCCTTCCTCCTAATCATCCGTTGGCCGGAGAAGAGACCATTGCACTGGAGCAGCTAAAGGATGATAAATTTGTCTTGTTCAGCAAAGGTTACTCTCTGCGTCCGATTGTCTGGCATGCCTGTCTAGAAGCTGGGTTTACACCCAAGATTGCGTTTGAGGGAGAAGAGACGGATACCATTCGTGGATTGGTTGCGGCAGGCATGGGTGTGAGTTTGCTGCCTGAAATGGCGCTATTCCAGACCAACCCGTTACAACCGGCGCATGTGGCCATTTCTCATCCGAAAGTTACGCGTACAATTGGGTTGATCCATCGTGCGCATGATAAGCTGCCGCTGGTTGCACAATCCTTTCGTGTATTCTTGTTAGATTATTTCGGTTTACAACAAAACAATACCCCATCCGATTAACGGTGGGGTATTGTTTTGTTGTTGTTGTGTTACTGGGTTTGAAATTAATCGCGGCTGTTGAAGATTCCGATGTAGCGAATCAGCTCAAGCAGTGAGATAAGCGCTGCAGCAACGTAAGTCAAAGCTGCGGCATTCAGGACTTTAGCAACACCTTTTTCTTCTTCGTTGCGGATGTAACCTTCGGATACCATAATCTCTCTTGCGCGATTGCTGGCATTGAATTCAACCGGCAACGTGATGAGCTGGAAGGCAACTGTAACGGAGAAGAAAATAATTCCGATACCAACTAGATTCATGGCGTTGAAGATGAATCCGGCAATCAACAGGAAGGGTGCCAGTCCAGATGCGAAGTTCACAATCGGAAAGATGCGGTGACGCAGTGCCAGCATGGGATAACTTTCCTTATGCTGAATGGCGTGACCAACTTCGTGACACGCTACCGACACAGCTGAGATTGAGTTTTCATAATATACAGGTTCCGATAAGCGTACAACCCGGTTGATCGGATCATAGTGATCAGAGAGTGCGCCGCGAACAGGTTCGATTGGAACATCATGCAGGCCGTTAGCATCAAGCATATGACGAGCGGCATCGTAGCCGGTCATTCCGTTCTGGTTCGGGACCTCCGACCAACGTCTGAAAGTGCCTTTAACGCGAAATTGTGCCCACAAAGAGAGCAAAAAGGCGATAATGATCAAAACGAACATACCGTTATTAAAACTCATATTCATACCTCCGATTTCTAGAAATAAGCTACATCATGGTGTTCTCGAGCAAAATTTTCAATGCTTCCATCGTACCAGCGCTCTTGGTAAGCAGTCCTGTCATCAGTTTACGTGCTTGTACAGGTTTCATCTCCCCAAGCAGCGGTTTGAGTTCATTGACCTCTCGCTCAAGTTGCTGCACATGAAGTTCCAATGCTGTCAGTTTGCTGGCCACCTGTTCTTCTGTGCTCACCAGACTCCACTTCTCAAGAGATTGTTTAATCTCGTCGAGACTATACTTCTCTTGTTTCATCTGTACAATACGTTCAAGTCTGGTTAAAGTTTCATTACTATAGAGACGATAGTTTTTTTGTGTACGCTCTTCAGGGGCGATTAGCCCGAGCTTTGTATAATAATCAATCGTCCGTTCGCTGACACCTGCGGTCTTGGCGAGTTCGCCAATCCGAAACAGTTTCATATCCCCAATGATATTCACCTCGCTTGCAAGTTCAAATGTAGGGATTTGCAGATTTCATCTGCGTTTATGCATACTCAGCCCAATTTATTACTAATAGTTATGATACATGATGTTTAACCGTACAGTCAAACGTTATGCTTTAGTACTTGTACACTGCATTTCTATATCTATGTACTCATTTCATATGATTATGTACTTAAGTGCAAGAAAAAGACGTATGACTTTATTCCCAGAAATATTTTTCAGTTTTGATGAAAATACTCTTGTCAACTTTCCTGTCTTCTGCTTATAATGGCATTAAGAGTTTCACGTTATGTGAAGAAACCTAACATAAGAGGGAGTGGGGTATATGAGAAAGAAATGGTTGGTGTCGGTGTTAATAATGCTTACGTTACTGGCTTTCCCAGTCAGCGCATTTGCAGCTGCGGAGGGGCCGACTAACATCGAACTTCAAAGCGGCCTGAACTCAGCCTTTACGTTTTTGGCTGTAGTACTGGTTTTCCTGATGCAAGGGGGATTTGCTTTACTTGAAGCAGGTTCGACCCGAATGAAAAACGCAGGACATATTGCGGGGAAAACGATCCTGACATTGGGGATTTCAATTATTGCCTTCTGGGCTCTTGGCTTCGGTCTTGGCTTCGGTAATGGTAACAGTTTCTTCGGAACCACAGGATTCTTCATGAGTGGTGACGGCATGGCGGCTTCCTTTGAATCATTGGCCTTCTCGGATGTTCCACTTACGATTAAATTTGTATTCCACCTCGCTTTTGCAGCTGTATCTCTGGCGATTGCCTGCGGTGGTATGGCAGAACGTGCAAAGATGAGTGTATATATTGTGTTCGGTACGCTTTATACCATTATTATGTATCCGGTTGTTGCTCACTGGGTATGGGGCGGCGGCTGGTTGGCTGAGCTGGGTATGCAAGACTTTGCAGGCTCCACGGTTGTGCACTTGACGGGCGCAACGGCTGCGTTGGTAGCTACCATTCTGTTGAAGCCGCGTATCGGCAAATACAACAAAGATGGTAAACCTAACATCATTCCGGGACATAACCAAGTGTATTCTGTACTCGGTGTAATTATCCTCTGGATTGGTTGGTTCGGCTTCAACCCAGGCAGCACATTGTCTGCCATGGGGGATGGATTCTTCGGTTATGTAGCATTGACGACAAATGTGGCTGCGGCTGCCGGTGGTGTTGCAGCGCTGTTGATTTCATGGGCTGTATTGGGTAAATCCGATATCCCTAGCATGCTGAACGGTGTACTTGCGGCACTCGTTGCAATTACAGGTGCTTGTGCCTTCGTTGAACCATGGGCAGCTCTGATCATTGGTGCATTGGCAGGTATTATCACATTCTTCACGGCTCAATTCTTTGAGCGCAAAGGAATCGACGATCCAATCTATGCTTTCTCTGTACACGGTATTGCAGGTATGTGGGGAGCCGTTTCGACAGGTTTGTTCGCAACACCTGAACTTGCCGAGAAGGTGGGTGTAGGTCAAGCGGGTCTGTTCTATGGCGGTGGTTTCCATCAACTGGGCGTTCAGCTTCTCGGTCTTGCAGGTGCATTTGCCTTTGTACTGATCATGTCCTTCATTATTCTGGGTGGTATGAAAGCAATCATGGGCATCCGTGTTACTGAAGAGGAAGAAACGATGGGTCTGGATATCAGTGAGCATGGTACTTACGGATACCCTGAACAAATGAAAAATGTAGAAACTAAATCCAATGGCGGTACGTTCAGCTCCTAAGAGGAATGATGGCTGAATCAGGCTTCAAGGAGGCTGGACATGATGGAACCCATCCCGTTTATAAATCAGTCCTGGTCCTATGAGGAAATAGATGGTGCGGCATCTACTCAAGAATTGCACCAGGCACGTGTAATATTGCAAAATGAGCTCCAGGAGTTGTTGTCCGCTTCCTTGTCACGGCTTGAATGGTACCAGACGGTAAATGAATTGCATGACCGGATTGCCCGGCGAGCAGTAGAGTTATGCATCCAGGGGATGGTAGAGGAAGGCTTAGGCCGACCTCCCGTCCCCTATGCCTTTATCGTTTTTGGCAGTTCAGGCAGGGTTGAAGCGACACTATGGAGCGATCAGGACAATGGCATGATCATCAGTGACACTCCGCATGCGGCAAAAGAAGAATATTTTGCTGAACTCGGACTTCGAATGACCGATATGCTTGAAAAACTGGGCTATGCCAAATGCGAAGGCAAGGTGATGTGTTCTGAGCCTCTGTGGAGGAAAACGCTGGAAGCATGGAAACAACAACTGAAAGCGTGGGGATCGGACCTGTCCTGGGAGCCGGTTCGCAATCTGATCATTGCTTCAGACATGCGTTTTGTTGCAGGAGAGGAACATTTGGCGGAGGAGTGGATCTCTGCATTTTATGAAGGATTCAGGTCCGTTCCTGAGCTTTCGGATGCGGTGTTGCGAAATACCGTCAAACACAAGGCGACTCTGAATATCCTTGGTCGGGTAGTAACCGAACGATTCGGAGAACATGCAGGCGGATTTGATGTGAAATATGGCTTGTATATTCCATTGGTGAACAGTGCGCGGTTTCTGGCATTGCAGCATGGAATCAAGGAAACGTCTACGCTCAAACGGATCGAGAAGCTAGTTTCGCTCGAAGCGGTGCCACTTGCTTTGCTGGATTCATCTCAACGGGCATTCATGACTGCTCTTAAACTTCGACGTAGCACACCTATTGAGATCGATAATGGATTGCAACATAGCAGTGGTTTTCTGGATGAGAAACAGTTGAAACAAAAACAGATGCAACATGAACTCAGGGATACGCTAGGACTTGTGCGGCGAGTGCATCGTGCGTTGCAAAGACAACTTCGTTTTGCAGAAAGGAGACGTCCATGAGAGAGCCGGCAAGGGGCAATACTGGATTCTGGAATTCGCTGCGCCAGGGAGGGGTTCCTTCCGCCATCGCTTCCATAATGGGAGCCCCTACGGCGCAACATATGGCGTTTATCCGTTCGATGATGCGAGAACAACGTAGACCGGAGGTACTCCACACGCCGTTAAACGAGTTGGATGCTGTTGTATTTGATCTGGAAACGACGGGTTTTTCTCCTCAACATGGAGATGAGATTCTTTCTTTCGGAGCGGTGCGTATCCGTGGTGGCGTTGTATTGGAGGAGCAGGAGTTCTATACGTTAGTTCAGTCCAAAACAGCCGTTCCGGAACATATTACCGAATTAACGGGAATTACACAGGAGATGACGCTGGAAGCTCCTTCGTTACTTAAAGGATTGCATGATTTCATGTCTTTTGTTGGTGGGAGTGTGCTGGTTGCACATGCGAGCGCGCATGATCGGGCTTTTCTGAATGCTGCTCTATGGCGGACGTCCAAAGTAAGACTCACACACCGGCTCATCGACACGATGATGCTGGCGCGCTGGCTCGAACCGAGCAGACCGGGGTATGGTCTGGATGAACTATTGGAATCTAGAGGTATTCCTATCTTTGGACGTCACCATGCTTTGGAAGATGCCAAAATGACGGCACAGTTATGGTCCTGTTACCTGGAGGACATGTCCCGAAAAAGTGTAGAAACATTAGGGGATCTGTATACCCATTTAAGTCACGCGTAGCTTGGCGAGCTGAAGACTGTAAGATTGGGCTTGGTCCATTCCGGCTCGCTGATCGACAACGGCTTGAATTTGATACCCGTTAAGAAGCATCTGCGGTTGTGATTCTGCTGTAAGATCAGGTGAACCTATAAGGTATACCTGGAGCAATCCGGCGAAGTTCGGAAGGGTACGGAGATCCTCGGTAGAAGGTACGGGTTTGGTTCGGGGGTGGGAATGGAAGAGCCCGATAAGTTGTTGCTCATTGAACACATACCGAATCCATGCGGCATCTTCTAGTGAGAAGTGATGCAGCGGGTCAGGCGCTACGTTACGAATGGGCTGAAACCGACTGATTCGTATGCCACCCGCTGCGGCTTCACCCAGCACAACCCCGCAGGCTTCCTGCGGCAGCGAAAGGAACATGTGCTTTGAAATCTCTTGCTCTACGGTGTAAGGGATGTAGAAGTTGTTTTGCTGCCCATGAAGTGCTGCCATTTGTATTCACCCCTCTCTCTTAGACTCCTGCTTCGGCAGGAGTCCTTTTTAATTTTATTTTGTATCATCCAGATTGTAAAATTTTAAAGGAAAAGGGTACAATGTTAAAGAGAGCGTGTAACATTTAGCATGATGGGTGAGTGTATCTTTCCATATGCTAATTACATAAAAGGGTGGATGGCCATGAAACGAAATATATACATACTGCTTGGTGCTCTATTGCTTGTTGGCATTGCATTGGCACAAAATGCAGGCGATGGGATCGCAGCCGTGTTCAAGCAGGAGGAAGCTCTGCCCACGGAGACGGGACCACGAGCGGGACTGCTGACACCAGCATTCTCTTTGCAAGGCATGGATGGAAAAACGTACACTGTAGGTGGTGCTAAAGAAAAGGCGATATTCGTCAGTTTCTGGGCGTCCTGGTGTGAACCCTGCAAGCAAGAAGCGCCGGAACTTAATAAAATGGCGGCAAAGTATAAAGATGAACTGGATCTATATGGTGTAAACGTAACGACGTACGATAAAATCAAGGATGCCAAAGCGTTCGTGGATGAATATAAACTGACGTTCCCTATCTTGTTAGATGAGGACGGAACGGCATATGCCAAGTATAACGGTCTGGCTTTTCCGACGAATGTACTGATTGATTCCAGAGGTGTTATTCAGGAAATTATACTGGGGATTTTGCCTGAGAAAGAGCTGGAGCGCAAAATCAAGGAATTAATCGCGAATTAGACTGAGTCAGACATCAAAAGCGCCTGTCCTCCAAATGTTTTTGGAAACAGGCGCTTCTTTTATTTTCCGGGAAATAAGCTTTAAATGCGTGTTCAAAAAGACCGGTTTTCAGTACCGAGAAGATGGGATGAAGCTAGAAATGGAGTAGCGGAGCGTAGGGAAAACGACGTGAGCAACGGACATTTCGGCTGAATTCATCTTCGATGCTGAGGATGCCACTAGGCATCCTTCGTAATCAAAAGCGGACTTTTTGAACAACCTCTTTAATGGTTGCTTAGTCCATGAGCGGGAATATGAACTACCTCAGGCTCGTCCTGTAATGTTTCCTGGAGAAGCGCATAGCGGAAACTGTGAACGAGGGCTTCCCAGCTTGCTTCAATTACGTTTTCGGATACGCCAACCGTATTCCAAGTGTTTTCCGTATTTTTCGATTCGATCAAAACACGAACCTTCGCAGCCGTAGCATCTTTCTCATCCAATACACGTACCTTGTAGTCGGAGAGATGCATATTGGCAAGTGAAGGGAAATATTGCACAAGTGCTTTCCGAAGTGCGTTATCCAGCGCATTGACTGGACCATTGCCTTCAGCTGCGGTATAAGCACTTGTTCCACCTACATTAAGTTTAACAAAAGCTTCTGAAACAACTGACTTGCCAGCCGTTTTTTCAACAAGCATCTTGAACGATTCAAACGTAAATAATTCTTTCATGTCACCATTGGCTTCACGAATCAACAATTCAAGAGAGGCATCGGCACCTTCGAACTGATAACCCTGGTGCTCCAAATCTTTGATTTTCTCAATAATCTGACGTGAGTTGGCGCTGCTTGGATCAAATTCGAGTCCCAGTTCCTGTGCTTTGGACACAATGTTGCTTTGTCCCGCGAGTTCGGAGACGAGCACGCGCTGCTTGTTCCCAACAAGTTCAGGTACGATATGTTCATAGGTTCGAGAATCCCGCAGGATGGCAGAGACGTGAATGCCGCCCTTGTGAGCAAAAGCAGCATTGCCGACATAAGGCTGATTAATCGGCATATTCACATTGGCAATCTCACTGACATAGCGGGCTACATTGGTGAGCTGTCTCATTGATTCCTCAGCAACACATTCATATCCAAGCTTAAGTTGCAGGTTCGGAATGATGGACGCGAGATTGGCGTTACCGCAACGCTCTCCATAACCGTTCATTGTACCTTGGACCTGTCTGGCTCCGGCTTGTACTGCACTTAATGTGTTGGCTACGGCCAGTTCACAATCATTATGGGTATGAATGCCAAGATGGGCATGAGGTAGGCTTCTGTAAAGTGTGGATACGATCTCATGCACTTCATGCGTCATCGTTCCGCCGTTGGTATCACACATGACGAGCCAGTCCGCTCCAGCCTCATGTGCTTTGGTCAGAACAGCTTGAGCATATTCCGGATTATGTTTGAATCCATCAAAGAAATGTTCGGCATCGAAGATGACTTCCATACCGTTTTGTTTCAGATAGGCAATGGAGTCGTAAATCATGGCGAGGTTCTCTTCCAGTGTGGTTTGCAAGGCGGTATGCACATGGAAGTCCCAGGATTTACCGACCAAAGTAGCTGCCTGGGCGCCAGATTCGATCATGCGCTTCAGGTTAGCATCCTCACTGGCAATGCTGCCTTTACGGCGTGTGCTGCCAAAAGCGACAACCTTTGAGTTCAGATTCAATTCTTTGACTCTTTTGAAAAACTCAATGTCCTTGGTGTTGCTGCCGGGAATTCCGCCTTCAATATAATGAGCACCCAGATCATCGAGCTTCTTGGCAATTTTGAGCTTGTCATCTGCCGATAAGCTGACACCCTCCCCTTGTGTGCCGTCACGTAAAGTCGTATCGAAGATGGAGATGGCCTTTGACATGAAGATCCTCCTTTAAAATAAAGCGCTTTTTTGAGAAGTTTAGTTTTGAGTTTGAGTTGAGAAAAGCATATCAAATGTTGGTGACGGATCCTTCAATTCATCAACGCTACACTGTATTAAACTCCAAGCGTTGATTTGTCCTAAAATCGCGGATTTGTATAATTAATTATTATAGCACCATTATAGCCAAATGCTACATCGAAATCACAGTTTAGTGTAACAAATGATGGATTATTAAATGAAGTACGCTATAAACCACGCCGTGTAATATGTTATGCTTCATATATATGGTTATATTCCAGGAGAAAATATAGATGTGCACGAGAACTTGGGAAGTGAGAGAAAAGGATGACTATTGTATGGGAGAATGTTGTCATTTCATTCATAATGCTCGTCATTTTTGTCATTGTGGGATGGGTTGTAATTAAATCGATCGTTAAATCGAACAGGAAATAGTGAACGTGAATGATTTTACATAAGGAATATTTGATATAATAGACTAGAGATTGCGTTTTAAGGTATTTCATTTCAAGGAACAATGTACAGGAAAGGGCGGTGCTTGATCATGTCTTCTTCGGACGAAACTCATAACAACATCAATGTGGATCAATACTATCCCACCGCCGGACGCGTGATTTTGCATGTCGATATGAATGCTTTTTATTGTTCTGTACATGAAGCCGAGGAACCGGAATTATATCGTGGTAAAGCGACTGCCGTGGCGGGCAGCAGCGAAGTGCGCAAGGGAGTTATCGTAACGTGTTCGTATACGGCCCGAAGCAGAGGCATTTCTACAGGCATGGTTGTTCATCAAGCGATGAAGAAATGTCCTGACTTAATTGTGATTCGTCCTGATTTTCATATATATCGTAAATACTCGAGAGAATTTATGAAAATAGCTTACAGTTATACGCCGTTGCTTGAGGCGACATCCATAGATGAATGTTACCTCGATATTACGGGCTCCAGACAATTCGGTACACCGCTGGAAATTGCGGAGAGCATTCAGACGAGAATCAAGGATGAACTGGGTTTACCTTGTTCCATCGGGATTGCACCCAACAAGTTACTGGCGAAGATGGCCTCAGATTTGAAAAAGCCTAACGGCATTTCCATTTTGAGAATGAGAGATGTGCCTCAAATTTTGTGGCATAGACCTTGTAACGAGTTGTTCGGTATTGGCAAAAAGACGGCGGAAAAGCTGAAGAAGCTGGGCATTGAAACGATAGGTCAATTGGCCAAATCCGACGAGCGTATGCTGAATGATGTATTTGGAATCAACGGCTCCTGGTTAAAAAATTCAGCTAATGGTATAAATCATTCGCCTGTTCAGGCTGAGCGTGAAGCGAACAAATCGATTGGACATACGACAACGCTTCCGGCAGACATATCTGAAATGCATGATGTACATCGGGTGTTGCTTAATATCAGTGACCAGGTTGCCAGACGTTTGCGCAAGCACGAAATGCTCAGTCAGGGCATTCAGATTACGATTCGTACACCGGATATGAAGACGATTACGAGATCACGAATGATGGAAGTTCCTACAGAAGATGCATCGATCATATACCGGGAAGCCTGTGCTCTATTTGCAAAACATTGGGGCGGCGGGAAACCTGTTCGTATGCTGGGTGTGACGCTCCAAAGTCTGATTCCCCGAGAGGAGTCGGCGGTGCAACTTGATCTGTTCGAATATGAACAGAAGCCCAAGAAGGAAAACCTGATTCGCATTATGGATCAGCTACGTGATAAGTTTGGCGAGAATGCTGTCGTAACAGCGGGTATGCTGGGGGATGATCCTTCCGTGTTACTACGCAATCATAAAGTAAGAGGAACCTCGCTGCAAAAAGATAATTTGCAAAGCCTCGATTAAATAGGGCATAATGAAGACTTGTAGTTGTAAAATGATTTGTAATAACTCTTACTTTGTATTAATATGTTTCTAGATAAAAATACTGTACGTTTTTGAATTATAGGAGGAGAGATTGGTAATGAGTAAGTATACTTGGGTTGAAAAAGATACATGTATTGCATGTGGTGCTTGCGGAGCAACGGCGCCTGACATTTATGACTATGATGATGAAGGCTTGGCAGAAGTAATCTTTGATGGGGATGCCAACCAAGGAATCAAAGCGATTCCAGATGACATGTTCGAGGATATGCAAGATGCTTGCGACGGTTGTCCTACAGATTCCATTAAAGTAGCGGATGAGCCTTTCAACAAAGAAGGCTAAAATTCCATTTCATAGGAAGTTTCAAAAGCACATTCTTCTGTTTTCATGACAGCGGAAGGTGCTTTTTTTGTCGAATGTTTTAGGTTGAATCCGGGTTCTCAAGTCCTATGGATTTCGTGCCATCATCTGCCGATATATAAATAAACGGAAAAAGGCGAAATGGTGGAGGGTCGGATGCAAAATACTCATCTAAGAACATATGTTAAGAAACATCCAGATAACAAAATGGCCTGGTATTTGCTTGGTAAGGAGTATTTGGGTGAAGGCCAGGAGGCTAAGGCGAACTATTGTTTTCAGCAGGCGGGTGAAGTCTACGAGGCTTTCGAACGAAGCAAGGCACCGGCACATATATGGGAAGATTATCAGGAGAAGCTGGTCGAAATGGCGGAGCAAAAGGAGAAAAAACATCGTGTCCGCAAGATGTGGCTGACACTGCTGATGCTGCTTGTGTTAGCAGGATTGCCACCTGCGGATGCTCCCGGGTTCAACCGTGATGCAGCAGAAGCATTGTCGACTGCGTTGGAATCCACGGATGATTCCATGGAGCCGCCATCAGGCAATGATCCGGTAGATTCTGCTCCAGTTGCCGTTTCGAATGTGTTTACAGCTGCGGCGTTTGGTGGAAGTAACCAGGGGGAAACTGCACTGGCTGCTGCGTGGTCGGGCTCAGGACCGAAAGTGAAAACGTCGGCTGTGCTTGGAATGCAGGTCTCTGGAGACTGGTCCTTATGGAAGCGGAATATGCCAGTGAAATACATCGTGCAGACGAACCGTAGTGGCAAGCTAACTGCACAGAGTTATGATGCGAAGCAGTGTAACTGTGAACCACCTGAAATTTCACCAGAGATCAAACGTCTGGCACAAACGTGGACAGCCAAGCAGGAAGCTGCGGCATCTCTGTCCAGCGCAATGATTACATATCACAAAAAGAATGGAGCCTGGCCAAAAAATGTGACCCAGCTTGCGCAGCCATTCCCAAACAATATTCTGGGTGAAACTTCACCTGGCATGACTCAGATGTTTCCAGCGTTACTGGTCATGCATCAACAAAACAAAACGGGAACAGGCAAAAACACAACGAACGGGAAAGGGACGAAATCGAATTCGGCGCAAGTCCAAAATGCTGCTTTTGTGGATACGCTTGGCGGAAAGCCATTTTTGCAAGATCAGCTTGAGATTGTAGTTGACAAGAGCAAACATAGGCTTGCACTCATTAGTGGAAATACCATGATTCGAAGTTATGAGGTAGGACTTGGGGGTGAGCGCACACCAGAGGGTTCATTTGTCATTTCAGATAAGGTCGTGAATCCGAACGGTCGCCCTAATGGCGAATTTGGGACTAGAGGCATGCAACTCTCTGACACCAATTATGCCATCCATGGGACCAACGAGCCTAACAGTATCGGGCTGGATGAATCCCTTGGATGTGTGAGAATGAGCACTGGAGATGTGGAAGAGCTGTTTGCTCTTGCTCCTCAGGGAACTCCGGTACGCATAGGAGAAGATCTGCTGCCAGAGACCAAGCTTGTTCCAGAGGCAAAGGAACGTTATCGGCATACGCTTGTTCCCAAGCAGAGTAATCCGAATAAGACGTACCATTGGCTGAATTAACTGGACAACCATCATTCAGATCCAAGAGAGCGTGAAATCCATGCTGGATTGGTATGTAGAATTAGAGACAGTTGGTTTGACCATTTACATGTTGGCGATAATAATCAGTGCGCCGATAATAATGATCAATCCACCGACACTGGCTGCTGTCCATGCAATGGCTTTCCGGTTAACTTCTTCTTTCTTTTGCTGTAATGCAGGTGGTTTGCGTTTGGGAGCCATGGGCTGTTCCTCCTTCTTGAAATAGGGCTGGTGTAAATGTAGTCCTGCTCTCATTGTAAAGAATTCACCTTGTCATTTCCAGTAGGCGGGTGGATTTCTTGTGAGCATTTTGCATCATTGAATTCTGTGTGCTCAAACTACTTTCCTTTTGAAGAAGAAACGGATAAACTTGTGTGTAGAGTGTTTTTTTACATATGAAAAAGACGGAAAGCAGTTTTTTCAGCGTACCGGACGAGAACGGAGTGAGTGATTTGTTATACAGAAGTCTTGCTAAACCTTTGTTGTTCAAAATGGACCCGGAACAGGCCCATCATCTGATTATCGGCGGCCTTAGCGGAATGGGCAGTATTCGCCCGGTTCCTTCAGGCTTGCGTGTCATGTATGGCGTACGTGAAACGCCGGATCTGGCTGTGGACATGTTTGGATGCCACTTTCCGACACCTGTGGGTCTTGCTGCTGGTTTGGACAAAAACGGGCAGGCTGTAACGGGCTTTTCTTCCATCGGTTTTGGCTTCATGGAAGTGGGCACCGTTACACCGCTTGCGCAGCCAGGTAACGACCAGCCGCGTTTATTCCGGTTGCCTCCGGATGAGGCATTGGTGAACCGGATGGGCTTCAATAATCTCGGTGCTGAAGCGATGGCAGCTGAATTGGCGCAGCTCAAGGATCGCCGGATTCCGGTGGCGGTGAATATAGGCAAAAATAAGGCCACTTCTAATGAAGAAGCCCATCTGGATTATGCCAAATGCATTCGGGCGTTATATGATTATGCGGACCTGTTTGTAGTCAATATTAGTTCACCAAATACACCGGATCTGCGTAATCTGCAACATGGGAACGAATTGAAGGAGCTGCTCGCTGCCGTCATGACAGAGATGAAGACGCAGCAGAAGAGAGCTGGTGGATCAGCTAAATCGGTGCTGGTCAAAATTGCTCCTGATGTGAATGATCAGGAACTTGAATATATGGTGAGCACGATTGCAGATAGCGGCGTGGCAGGCATTATTGCTACGAACACGACCGTTAGTCGTGCGGGTCTGTCCCATCAGCATGCGAAGGAAACTGGCGGATTGAGTGGCAAGCCGCTTCGTGACCGTTCAACGGAAATTATTCGCCAGATTTATCGCCAGACCGAAGGCAAACTTCCGATTATCGGTTCGGGTGGTATTTTCACAAGCGAAGACGCCTATGAAAAAATCAAAGCAGGAGCAAGTCTGGTGGAAATATATACGGCATTGATCTACGAAGGGCCGGAAGTCAATCGGCGCATTCATGCCGGACTTCGTGAATTGCTGCGCAAGGACGGTTATAGCCACATTTCGGAAGCTGTTGGTGCTGAGCATCGTTAAGCATGGTTTCGGAGTTGTTCCCCGGAATGCAAATATAGAAGCGTGGAAGAGGGTAATGTTGCACGGGACTCTTCCCCCCGCCTAACATCATGTATAATGGATAAGAACAGGGGAAGCTATAGAGACAGGAGGCATAAGCATGGACGGTAGAGACTGGGGTACATTTTTACTTCCTTATGAACAAGCGGTAGAGGAACTGAAAGTCAAGTTCAAAACGATGCGAGCGGAGCTGAAGAAAAGGGAAGAATACGCCCCAATCGAATTCGTTACCGGTCGTGTCAAAAAAATATCCAGCATTCTGGAGAAATCCAGACGCCTGAATGTGCCGCTTGATCAGGTAGAAACAGGCATTGAGGATATTGCAGGTATCCGCATTATGTGCCAGTTTGTGGATGATATTCGCCGGGTAGCCGAGTATATTCGTGGTCGTAAGGATTTGACGGTACTAATCGAGAAAGATTATATCACCAATTTCAAAGAGAGCGGCTATCGCAGCTTCCATATGATTATTGAATATCCCGTTCAGACGGCTCTGGGACAAAAGAATGTATTGGCCGAGATACAGATCCGAACGCTCGCGATGAACTTCTGGGCGACCATTGAGCATTCTCTGAGTTACAAGTTTCGGGAAGGCTTACCGGATGACATGAGAACCAGGTTGAAAAAGACGGCTGAGGCCGCTTTTATACTGGACAATGAGATGTCGGCAATCCGTCTGCAGATTCTGGAGGCACAGAAGGCCTTCGAGGATGATTCCAATATTGTGTCAAGAACACTGAACATCATACATCAGTTGTATTTCTACCATCTCGTAAACGAAGCAATTGAGGCACAGAAACGTTTCAATGATTGCTGGGAGCGTCATGATATGGAAGGGCTCAAAGACTTATTGGATGATGTGAAAGAACTGCTGAACGACGCTAGAAAGGGCGAAAACCCGGATGAGCAGTTATGAGCCGCTCTACATTGACTATTTAGTCTACTTCAATCGGGATCAGGATTACTTTGAGTGCCATGAGGTGCTGGAAGAATTGTGGCTTGAACGAAATCGGGATTCCTTCTATAAAGGATTGTTGCAAATTGCTGTTGGTTTATACCATTTCAGAAATGGCAATCTTCGCGGAGCAAAGATGATGTTACAGAGTTCAGTTGATCTTCTGGAACCTTATCCTGATATGACGCTGGGGATCGACCTCGGGGCTTTGGTACAGGAAGTCCAGGAACTCGTGAAAGAGCTATCTGAATCAGACCCGCAGGCTCTCAGGTACAGGGACTTGTCCATACAGATTAGGGATGAGGCGCTGAAACAGGAGATACTTAGGAGATCGCTTGAGATGAAACCCAATATCCCACAACGTCGTAGTCCTACTCGAGGACGAATCTACGAAGAGAAGATGAAGACGATGGAACAGGGACAGAAGTTGGAGCGAAATCAGGATTAGAATTGAAGTGTGCATACCGTGGGTATGCACAGCGATGTATATCAAACACCCCGACGTTCCTGCAAAAGGAATGGTCGGGGTGTTTTGGATGTTGCGTCATATTTAGATGATTGCAGATTATGGAGCCTGTCCTTCAAGTAGAACGCACAGGTTGATACTCGTGCATTACTGCGGAAGTGCCCAATCGTTTAGCTTGCCGCAGGAGTTGCACCGGCTTTATATTTTTGGAAAAATTGTTTGTACTCATCCAGTGTATAACCGTTGTCACTGCCATTTTCCTGAAGTCCACCAACCATGCGGTCCTTCTCGACACCATCCTGGTAATAAACCAGTGTAGGCGTGAACTCAATGTTGTAATCGGTCCATCCAGCTTCGAATTCGCGCAGATTGAATTGAGGAAGCTCTATACCCTCACTGTCCACCAAGGGCATCAACTGAGGTGTAGTGGCACGGCAGTGTGAGCAGTCGGAAGCAAAGAAATAAACAAAGAAGCTATCCTTGTTATTGATTTTGGTTTTGAGATCAGCCGGCAAAATAATTTGTTGATAATTGGGATCATCAAGCAACTCCCGTGTAGCTGGATTGAGTTTGGAAGCAGCGATACCATAAGCATTCTCCACGGTATCCATTTGTTTCTTGGATTGTTGGTTTACCAGTACAAGTGCTGCAAGCAAAACAACGAAAATACCCAGGAATATTAGGATCGTAGCACTTTTCTTTTTCTTGGATTTCATTGGACATCCCCCATCGATCATATCGGAATATTGTTTTGGCAAAAATAGAGTCTGGGATAATATGCATAAACAACCGTATTTTTGCACAGGAATCAATCTACTTGCCATTATACTACATTACACGCTGTAGTGGAATACATACGATGTGATAGGAAAGCGACACCAGGATATGATAAAATAAAACAATAATGCAATCTTACCAAGACAGGATGAGTGGGAATATGGGTGTAAAGCTACCTTCGATATTTGCCGAGCGAATGAAAAGTTTGTTGGGCGATGAGTTTGAACAATTCATGAAATCTTATGAGCAGTCTCCACATGCGGGACTGAGAGTGAACACGTTAAAAATATCAATGGAACAATTCGATGAGATTGCTCCGTTTGATCTAAGACCTATTCCGTGGTGTGAGACAGGGTTCTATGTACCTCATGGTGTGAAACCGGGTCTGCATCCTTACTATCATGCAGGTCTGTATTATATACAGGAACCAAGTGCTATGGCTCCAGTTGAATTATTGCAGGTGCAACCTGGAGATCGCGTGCTTGATCTGTGTGCTGCTCCGGGAGGCAAGACGACACAGATTGCAGCCAAGCTGCAAGGCAAGGGCGTTCTCGTCACGAATGATATCCATGCCGAACGCACGAAAGCGCTGGCCAAGAACGTGGAATTGTACGGGGTACGGAACGCCGTTGTATTAAATGAGTCGCCCGAGCGGATCGCGGATGCATTTCCTCATTATTTTGACAAAGTATTAATCGATGCACCTTGTTCAGGTGAAGGCATGTTCCGCAAAGATGAAGACATGGTGAAATCATGGGAACATCATTCGGTGGAAAAATGTGTGCTCATGCAGCGTGATATCTTGGAAACCGCCGCACGATTATTGGCGCCGGGAGGTATGATTGTGTACTCGACATGTACTTTTGCGCCGGAGGAAAATGAAGCCATGATTGCGGAGTTCCTCAATATGAATCATGAGTTTGCTGTGATGGACATTCCCGAAGCTGCCGGATTTGCTCCAGGGCGCCCGGAATGGGTGCGTCAGATGTTGCCGGATAAGGCAAAAGAGACGGAAGTGGTGCTGGATCAGACGCGTGGCACGGCCAGATTGTGGCCTCACCTTTTGGAAGGAGAGGGGCATTATGTCGCTGTACTACAGCATCGTGCAGGACAAGGATTAAAAACAGATCAACCAGGAGTAGTTAAAGAAGGAGCAATGGAGTATGGACAGGTCGTGGATGTGTCCAGGATTGAAGCAGATGGGAACAAGGATTACTCTATTGCTGCTTCTTCAATTGCTATGACCAAGGCTGATCGTAAAAAGGAACGTTTGTTGCGAATTGAATCGAGAGAAGGCAGTGACAGACGTGCTCGTGAAAATAAGGGTACGAGCAAAGCAGCTAAAAAAGGTAAAGAAACGGGAGGACGCAGGGTGGAACGGGGGCAGAGTCGAGGAAACGTTTCAAACAGTGTGGACCCGGTTGCGCTCTACAGTCAGTTTGTCGATGAACAACTGGAGATCGAGCTTGCTGGAGAAACGGTATGTTACGGAGATCGTGTATATCAATCATCTGTGGGTGCTGCGAGACTGGAGGGGCTGAAGGTTATTCGTCCGGGATGGTTTATGGGTACAGTTAAGAATGGCCGATTTGTTCCGTCTCACCCGCTTGCGTGCGCTCTGAATGCATCGGAGGCACGACGAAGCGTAAGTCTGTCATCCGCTGATGGCGAAGCGGTGAGGTACCTCAAGGGTGAAACGTTGAACATTGAAGAAGATCGAATTGTGCTTAAGGCGGGTACGGCTGCCAAAGGGTACGTCCTGGTATGCGTGGACGGTTATGCTGCCGGCTGGGGAAAATGGCTGGATGGTGTGCTGAAGAACGAATATCCAGCAGGATGGAGGTGGACATCGGTATGAGTGGAAAAGGCAAACAAACACTGCGTCTGGACAAAATATTAAGTCATATGGGTGTGGGAACACGAAGTGAACTCAAAAAGATGGTGAAGCAAGGCAGAATCCGTGTAGATGGCAAAGCAGTGAAGGACAGCGGCGTACAGGTGAATCCTGAGGTCAACGTGATTGAAGCCGATGGAGAGCGGATTGTGTATCGGGAGATGATCTATCTGATGCTGCATAAACCTCCGGGCGTCGTGTCTGCTACCGAGGATACGAGAGATAAGACGGTGCTGGATCTGCTGCGTAAAGAGGATCGAGTCTTCAGTCCGTTTCCTGTCGGACGACTGGATAAGGATACCGAGGGGCTTCTTATTCTCACGAATGATGGTCCGCTTGCCCATGATCTATTATCTCCACGCAAGCATGTGCCCAAAACTTATGAAGCCCGTGTGTTGGGGGATGTTGATGAGGAGGATGTACAACGTTTCAAAGCCGGGATTCAGCTGGCTGACGGTTACGAGACATTGCCTGCCGAGCTGACTATACTCGGTCAGGAAGAGACGGAAGAAGGCACGGTTTCGTCGATCTCGCTAATTATTCACGAAGGAAAGTATCATCAGGTGAAGCGTATGTTTCAGGCAGTAGGCAAGCGTGTGGTTTATCTGAAACGCGTGGCCATGGGTGAGCTTGAACTAGCTTCCGATCTTGCCATCGGAAGCTATCGTGAACTAACCGCAGACGAGTTAAACCGGCTGCGGAACTAACGGCTCCCGTCCTTCGTGAAGCGGAGCAGGGAGTCGTGTAGGGAAGCGAAGCCCCAGCACTAGCGCCGAAGGCGAATAAAGCTCCCGTCCTTCGCGAAGTGAAGCAGGGAGCCGGGCAGGAAGCGAAGCCCTGCCCGTAATGGTCCCGGTTAAGCTTGGACGGGACCGCCGCTGCCAGCGGTGTGCCTGGCAACAAGCGCTCCTGCGCCAACCGTCACATAGCAAGACCCGACCTCCCGCCGGTGAGCAAGACGGGAGTCCAGAGGGCAGAGCCCTATGGGTCCCTCCCTCGGAAGGGAGGGTTTGGGTGGGTGCGATTACTAACAGATGAGGATGAAGCCAAAATGACCTATAAATTAATTGCACTTGATGTAGATGGAACACTGCTAAATGATCAGCATGAACTCACCGAATGGACTCAGGAGACCCTGATCCAAGCTTCCCGTCAGGGAGCCGAGATCGTTCTGTGTTCAGGCAGAGGTCCTGCCAATACGATTCCTTTTATGGAGCAGATGGGACTGGATGGGTATGTGATTACACATAATGGCGCCGTAACGGCGCAGGTGGATACACGTGAAGTGGTTCATCATTTTGCATTGGACGGACAGGGGCTTGAGCCCTTCATATCCTACTGCCGCACGCAAGGAGTGCATTTTGACATCAATACGGCTTTTGGACTGTATGTGGATCAACCGGAAGGTCTGGGATTGCAGGTGCGTGAGATGTACTACAACTTTATGGCAGAGCCGCTGAAGCTGCCACAGTGGGTGGATATGACCGAGCCGCTGGCCAAATTTACTGCTTTTGGACCTATTGAGCAGATGAATGCGGTACAGCAAGAGTGGTCAGCCTGGAATCTGCCTTATTATATGACACGGAGTGGTGACTTTTTTATTGATCTGATGCATCCCGAAGCGTCTAAAGGCGCTGCTCTCAAAAGGCTTGCCGAATCCAAAGGGATCTTGCCTGCAGAGATTATGGCGATTGGCAACTACTTCAATGATATTACGATGCTGACCTTTGCTGGCAAAGGGATTGCCATGGATAACTCACCGGAAGAAGTGAAGGCGGCAGCAGATGAAGTGACACTTTCTAACAACGAGCAGGGTGTAGCGCATGCGATCCAAAAATATGTTCTGTCCGTCTAACCGTACATCTTATATCTGAAATGAATGCCTGCCTCATAATCTACCGTCCTCAGGGGCATCCTAAGAGAATAACGTTAGGAATGGAGGAGGACAGGTAATGAAGCATGATGTGGAATTGGTTGCTGATCTGCGTACATCAGGTGGGGAAGTACAGGATGTGATGGTCGATGGTCACTATGCAGGCTCACTTTTCCTTGTGTACAGAGAAGGAGATCGTCTATCCGGCAGTCTTCAGATCGAGCAGGAGTCTCTGCCGGATGATACAGAACAACTTATTGTGGAAAAAGTGCATGCCTACATCCGATCTCTTGCGGATGCGGTGGAAGCTGCATATTATGAAGTGCTGGTTAGTTGCGGGTCATTACATTCCGTTCTGCATCAGCCCGAGCTTGAGACAACGTGGCAATCCGGGGACATGATCCATGACGAGGATCGTTATGACGATATGGACCTTAATGAAGTTAAGGTAATCCCTAGTTCACAAGTCGAATCGTTTACATATGCAGATCGGGACCATGTCCTGGAGATGGAAATGGTAAGTGCCGGACGCAGTATATCGACTTATGTATTTAATGATATCGATGGACAGGAACTTGCGGAAGCTTCCTTAAAACAATATGGTGCCGATGCTCAAGGTGAAATACATTGGTATGAAGAGCCAGAAGAGAGTCAACAGGAAGCCGCTGCTGAGTTACTGGTCAGAGAGTTGGATGAGGAAATCATCGATACGATCACGATCCGAATGTGGCACCAGGGGAATGAACTCGAGGCACTGGAGTGGATTCATCGCGATTTCTCGGAGGAGATAGAGAATTACGATAGTTCCGACCTGGATGAGATCGAAGTTGCCGAGGAAGCATGTTATGTCATGCTAAAGCGCAAGGATCGGGAGTTTCGGGTATATGAACTTTTTCTCCAGGAGCGAGGCGGATTGCCTGTTGGCACGGCAACAATTGACACTTCTCAATCGGATATGTCGGGCTACATTGATTACGAGGTTCCCGGAACGAGTATGCAGCGAAAAAGCCTGGTTGAAGTGTTAATGCGGGAATTGGACAAGGAAATGGAGTTTGATACCCTGCACCTCACGATGTTATATCGGAATCAGATTATTGATGAAGCCAGAATGGAGGGGTAAAAGGCAGCTGCCTTTTACCTTTTTTTGTCCTTATTTTGACGAAAAATTCATTTCCCGGTATAGTACCATTAGTTTATTAGAGATGTGGAAGTGGAGGAGAACGATCATGCACTCATTCGAGATCAGTAGCGAATATATTAACGATGGTTTTCAAGCGGTTCAGGCGGAGCCAGGGGATACGGAAGATGTGATCTCACTGCTGGTGGAGACAGCCGAATGGCTGCGGAGTCAAGGATCTTCCCAATGGAGCGCCTTGCTCAAAGGTGAGGATTCACATGATACGGCAGGGGCAATCCGGCGTGGGGATGTGTTTGTGTTCAAAAAAGGAGCAGATCTAGCGGGGATGGTTATACTCATGTGTCAGCCAAGCCCGTGGGATGTTCATCTCTGGGGTTCAAAAGCTCACGCCGAGGATGGCGCTATCTATCTCCATCGGCTGGCGATTCGAAGAAAATATGCCCAGAGTGGTTTGGGACGGTCGATATTGCAATGGTCAAGCAGCGGTATACAGTTTGAAGACAAACATACTGTTCGATTGGACTGCGGAGCCAGCAACGCTACATTGAACGCCTTTTATGCGAGTAATGGTTATACATTTTTGGGGGAGACAGATGGTTTCAGTACATATGAAAAGCCAGTGGAGCTACTGACCTGAAATTCTGGCGATCTGATTCGTACGTTGCGGACAACCTTGAGAGTTTAATGGATCTTTGTTTTTGCTTCTGAGGGGTACAGTTCGTGAATATGTTGTATATACGACTTGGTGAACAATGGCTTGGTCAGCTAGACTGATTGAGCAGAGCATGCAAGTGATCCAAACGAAGGGATTACTGTGTCTAACGCATTATAGATGTTCTAGCTTCCCTATGTCATAATGGACGGTAGAGCAGTTCCTCAGACAAAATAAATGGATATGCATCCAAAAGCGGATGGAGAAGTGAGAGGGATTCTCATTTTTCACCTTTACTGAACATATGTTCTGATATATCATGAATGAAGATGCATGGAAAGAACGTAAGCTAGAAAGGGGGAAACTAACGGTGAAATTGCTGCAGGCGCTTTTCTTTCCTCCGGAGCAGCCCGGAGGTGTATCCTCTATGATTCCGTATATGCAAGAGAGGTTTACAACCCCGAGGTGGGAGATGGATCTGTTCTCGTTGCCGAAGCGAATTCGCAACAAGGGCAGAGAGGAAGTTCAGTTCGAAACGTTCGATTGGACCGAATATCAGGATAGCCCTGTTGTCCAAAAATATATCCAAACCTATCGTGATTATCTATGGTGGACCAAACTGCGTATTCAGAAGCCCTACGATCTGATCCATGCCCACCACCCGATTGCAGGACTTGCGATGAAAACAGTTTTCCCGGATACACCCCTCATTCAGACGATTCACTCCAGTTATGAACGAGAATTAATTCTAAATGGCCGCATTGAAACGGATGGACCGGAGCATCGATTCCTGCTGGCGATTTATGGTGAGCTGGAGCACCAGGCAGAGCACCTCTTGACCGTATCGGATTCGTTCCGTCGTTATCTGGCCCCCTACGTGAAGGAACCTGATGTAATCGGTGTAATCCCCAATGGATTCGATGAGAAACGATTTAAGCCGATCCCTCATGATAATGCCATACCACAACTGGTGACAGTATGTCGCCTCGTTCCGGCAAAAGGATTGGATATTCTTTTCAAAGCTTGTGCGGAACTGAAGAGTCGAGGTCATGATTATGTGTTACACATTATTGGAGACGGACCGATTCGACCTGATCTGGAAGAGTTAGCGCAGCGGTTGGGGATCTATAATGAGACCATTTTCTATGGTTATACCCTGCACCCTGAGGAATTCATGCCATTCTTTGATATTTTTGTACTTCCGTCACGGGCAGAAGCATTTGGTTCCGTCTTCGCCGAAGCAGCGCTGAGTTGCCTTGCTCTTGTGGGCACGGATGTAGGTGGCATACCAGAGCAGATCGAGGATGGTAGCAATGGTTTACTCGTACCGGCAGAAGATCCTTTTGCACTGGCTGAAGCGCTTGAAAAGGTGATGCTGGACCCGGCTTACCGGTATGAACTGGCTCGTTCGGCGTGTGAAAAAGCCAAAACACACTATTCTCTCGGCAGATCGGTGAATGAGCTGAAAAAAATGTATCTGCAGTTTTCCAGCCAAGCCTAGAACCTAGAACAGAAAGTGCAAGCCGCTGTGCTAAACAGCGGCTTTTTGTCATGCTTAAGGATAGAGTAACACGCAATAACTTCTGTCATGAACCAATGAGGTTCATAAAAGTACATAAAATACATAACCATGAAGTTCAGATGTTTTTGCGTCCATGAAAGGCGCCCCAGCGGTCCAGCACCAATTTGGCAGCCCAGACCAGTGCCATACTTCCGAAGATAGGATAAAGGATGGATAGCAGAGAGCTGAATCCAAACTGACTGAGTGAGTAACATAACAGCATAATGGTTAATGTAATTAAACGAGGATGTACACGTAAATGCTGCCTGAGCTGTAGGGTCATTCCATAGATGTCGGCCACAAATGTACTGAATATTTCCATGAAAATGAGGGATACATAGACGGATTGCACCGCCCATCCAAGTTGAAAGGCAATGCTGCCCATCGGGATTTCGAATTGGATGATGCCTGGCATCTGTGCTGACATGGCGAAGTGAGCTGCCATTAGCATGAATCCCACACCAATGCCTCCCAGCACTCCGCCCCATTTCAGTACTTTGCGACTGCGAATCTGGTTACCTAGAGGTACGAGAACGGCCTGGGCCAGCACCAGATTGAACGAGGTGTAAAGCAGTGGAGACAGCCAAACCTGAATCGGGCTTGCGTCTGTCGTAAGTGTTATAAATCGCATAGCACTTGGATGATGAAGAGTGCTGGTAATCATGAGCAGGGATAACAGGAGCATCATCGGCACTACGATGCTATTCATCTGAAGAATGGCTTGAATGCCTCGTCCAAGCAGCAGATATGAACCTACGAGCGTGACAATTAAGCCAGTCTGATAATGTAATCCCAGGTGTTCGACGAAAACAGAACCTGCCCCAGCAAGCATCACACTGTTCACGCCGATGAGAATGAGGAGAACTACCCAAGTGATCCATTTACCTGCCTTGTGGCCAAATAAGTGTTTGTTGAGGTCCTCATAGGTGCGGGAACCGGTATCGTGGGCAATCAGCATCATTTTGGTACCTAACCAGACAAAGAGTATGGTGGATAAGCCGATGGTGATGGTGGCCCATTTGCCATACTGGGTAAAAAACTGCAAAATTTCCTGTCCGGTTGCGAAGCCGGCTCCGACAACCGTTCCGATGTATGTAAATGCAATCTGCAGCACCCGAAATGTCTGTCTCATATGTTTCCCCTCTCAGGCCCCTGTATAGTTTGGACATGCGGGTACCATGGTACAAGGTATGCTTGACCCACGAAAGTCATGACAATCGATAGAGAGCAGTGGCTTGAAAAAGATAGTCAGAACAGTGCTCAGGCAATTTCGCTTGAACTCAGAGCTAGATATATGATACTTTTACCTCATAGGATAGGCTGGGGAGGTCAAATTATGGAAGTATTGAAACAACGAATTTTACAAGAGGGTGTCGTCATCTCGGATCAGGTGCTTAAGCTGGATGGCCTGTTGAATCACCAGATTGACCCTGGATTGACGATGGAAATGGGACGCGAGTTTGCTGCCCGTTTTCGTGAAAGTGGGGTAACTCGGGTGTTAACCGTAGAATCTTCAGGAATTCCGGTTGCTTTTGCCGCAGCTTATGAACTTGGGGTACCGCTTGTATTCGCCCGTCGCAAAAAAACACTCTTGGCTGATCCCGATGCCTATTGTGAAAGAGTACCATCCTTTACCAAAGGGATCGTAACGGATATTATGGTATCCCGTGAGTTCATTCATGAGAATGACCGAATTTTGTTCATTGATGATATCATTGCCAATGGGGATGCCGCTCGTGGAGTGATTAAAATTATTGAACGTTCGGGTGCGGAATTGGTCGGATTCGGTGTTGTGGTTGAGAAATGTTTCCAAGCGGGAGCACGTACCATTCGTGAGCAGGGTATTCCAGTGGAAGCCTTGGTACGTATACGTTCTCTGAACGATGGAACCGTGCAATTCGACGATAACGTAATGTGACATTTTAAAGGAATAAGGCCTATTTTTTGAACTATGCCTTTGCATGACCGCTGATTTCATTTATAATGGGGTTATGTTAGGGAGAGGAGGCAACACCATGGGGAACCAACCTGCAACAGAACAATTTTTTATTGATAAGCTGGCGAAATCGAAAGTTCATTTTGAACGTGCCCTGGATTGTAAACATACGGAATTCGATGACCTTTATCCCTATATGATTGAACATCCTCAATTTTTCTGGTACAAACGCTATGTTGCCTGGTCAGAATTGCTGACGATTGTAGGCTTGTGCGAAGAGTTGTCCTTCTCTTGGAAAGAACAATTTACACCGCATCAAGTTGCGTACCTTGAAGAACGTGTGATGTCCGCCAAAGTGCTTGATTTTTGGTTCGAGAAGAACGACAGCAAAGAGCACGCGCAGCGGTAACTTTCAGTCGGGGACATATTTTCGAATGACATGACAGTCCAATACAGTCACGTGAGACCTAAATGACTTTTCATTTAGGTCTCTTTTTGTAAATTAATTTGGAGTATAGGAGCCATGGACATGATTAGTGATACAGAATTGGACACCTTGCGTTTATCGGGGGAAAAAGTAAGAGTGGTGCGGGACGAGCTGGAGTCTAACGATGTAACGGGTATTGTTGTTGCCTGGGATGGCGAGCAGGTACTCATCCGCCGTCAGAATCGGCGTGTTGTTAAGCTGGATCGCCATTACCGATATCAGCTGTTCAGCGAGCCGCGCCAAAGCCCGCTTAGTGAGTAATCTCTTGTGATTTTACTGGGACCATGCGAGCAATGCTTGGAATTACCATGATGTTTTGGCATAAATGATTCACTCGGGAGAGAAGATAGGTACAGTGAGGACGTTCTGTAACTATAGTCGAGAGGAAGTGCTGCAAGCTATGACATTGATGAATGATAAAGTTCATGCCTACAAGGATCAGATTGGAGCATTGAGCGATGTGTTACCTGGTGTAGTGAAGTCTTATCATGAGTTTACCGGAGAGTGTTTTCAGCCTGGAGTCATTGATGCAAAGACAAAACAGCTGATTGCACTCGGGATAGGCTTGTTCGCGAACAATGAGGTATGTACGTTCTACCATGTGGAAGAGGCCCGTGCCAAGGGCGCTACAGATCAGGAGATCATGGAGACGGTTGCTGTGGCCGGAGCTGTAGGAGGCGGACATGCACTGTCTCAGGGTGCCATGAGGGTTCAAAAGGCGCTACATTAAGTATAGAAGTCGAGAGTACACCTGTTTCGTAAACATAAGCCCCAAAACAAAGAGGAGGTTCCGGATTTACCCGGAGCCTCCTCTTTGCAATATATCAGACCAAACCTATATTTTTCCGAGCATTTTGTTATACATAAATTGTCCTGTCACCCGGCGTGAAGTTACGTAGCGATCGTTGAAATACGGATTCGCTAGTTTGGTGATGCTTACACCCTTGCTGCTTGATGCATGAGCAAATTGTCCGCCACCAATGTATACGCCAGTGTGTGAAACGCCGTTGCCCATCGTATTGAAAAATACCAGATCACCTGTACGAAGATTGGCCTTGGATACTGGAGTACCTGCTTTGGCCTGCTGCTGTGAAGTACGAGGTAACTCAATGCTATATTTGTTGAAAATATATCTCATAAATCCTGAACAATCAAACCCGGCGAGAGTAGTACCACCCCATTTGTAAGGTATGCCAGTCATGTTGTCAACTACGGTGTTAATACTACTTGCCTGTGTGCTTGTTGCACCGGATGTGAATAGAACTGCTGCTCCAAAAATAGAGATGATAAGCTTTTTCAAAATTTATTGTTCTCCCTTCGATGCCTACGGAGTTAGCTAAGGGTTCGGTTGAAGGTTCCCTATATTTCCTATGTACAAGAATAATTCACCCAGAATGGTTCCTCCGTTTTCAAACATGAAACTCGGCAATGAATAATTAAGTTTTTGTAACCTTTTGACACTATATTGCATAAATGCGTAAATGTCAAACCTATATTAATAACTTCTTAGCACCTCAATGTTAAAGGAATTCAAGCTTTTTAGGTGGAATTGATGTTGCCGTCTAGATATGCTTGATGACAAAAAAGTAATATTGTTTCAGCGGTCATCCAATTGGACAAATAAGTAAGTTTGTCTTTTGTGATTAAAACGATCCCGAAAGGTTCAATTCAAGTGCTTTGTTACATTTTGTTGCAAATATTGACAAAATCCGTTTTATTGCATAAGATAACTTCATTCTATACCACATATTGGATAAAAAGAAATATTAAAGGTTAGATAAATAAATAAAGGAGGAGGGAAGGGGTTTATTTTGTAGTAATCAAAAAAAATTGGGGAGAGTGAATGAATTGTTAAAACCTAAAGCGAGATTTGCATCTTTCGTATTGGCATGCACGTTTGTTCTATCTATTGTTGGGGTGGCATTCCAACCTGTTGGAACCGTGTCTGCTGCTGATGCTTCCGGAACTACAGCCAGTCTTTCTGATATTTTGAAGAACCAGAGAGCTGACGGAGGGTGGAGAAAAGATTACAGTCAAAATAGCGGGGAATGGGCAAAGTCCACGATCGACAATAAAGCTACATACTCAGAAATTAGAAGATTGGCTAAGGAATTCAAAAAGACAAATGATCCGCGCTACTCAGCTGCTGCGATCAAAGGAATCAACTTTTTGATCAATATGCAGTATTCGAACGGCGGATGGCCTCAAGTCTACCAAAGCTCGGGATATCACAAGCACATTACTTATAATGACGATGCCATGATTAATGTAATGTACATGCTGGATGAAGTAGCAGCGCGCAAGGGTGACTTCTCGTTTATCGACAGCACACTTGCCAATCGAAGCAACAACTCAGTTGCTAAAGGGGTAGATGCTATCCTGAATACACAGGTGGTTTCAGGTGGCAAGTTGACAGCGTGGGGACAACAACATGATTCCAGCTCCCTTCAACCGGCAGGAGCAAGAATTTATGAAGTACCATCTCTGACGGCTAGTGAGAGTGTAACGATTGTTAATTTCCTGAAGACCAGACCTGCTAATGCCAAAATTACGGCATCCATCAAAGGAGCAGAGGCTTGGTTCAACAAAGTGAAGATTTCGGGATACAAGTACGAAAGAGCAAACGGAGACAGCAAAATTGTCGCTGATTCCAAAGCGGCACCCATCTGGGCTCGCTTCTATGAAGTGGGGACAGATAAACCGATCTTTATTGGTCGTGATGGGGTTGTTAGATACAAATTAAGTGATATTGATAAGGAAAGAAGAGGCGGTTATGCATGGTATGGCAACTGGCCTTCCAAACTGTAACATTTAAACAAACGTGAGGCTTGACATTGTACATCGATAGCTGGCTATAAGCGAAGCCCGAACTGGACATGAATGTCTGGCTCGGGTTTTATTATATTGTTTTGAGTATTGACATGCTGTATCCCACATGATATATTATTTCTTGTCGCCGAGATACATAATGTCGGAGATATACAATATGCGGTCGTGGCGGAATTGGCAGACGCGCACGGTTCAGGTCCGTGTGGGCTAACCCCCGTGGAGGTTCGAGTCCTCTCGACCGCATCCAATAAAAGGTTCCTTGTTAGGCTAACGCCTTCGGGGAACCTTTTTTGTGTTGATAACATGAAATGTAATTCTTCTGTTATATCGTCCCAACTTTGTTGGTTACGATTACTGAGCCGATACATGGATACGATCGATATTTGGCCCCTCTGTGCCGGTCGTTACCACTTTAATGGTATTGGTATTCGCGTTCATGGGCACTTGAATCGTTTTTTCTACCCAGGTGGACCAACCTCCCGTTGCTGAGAAGGGGGTATTGCTGATCACTTTGGTTCCGTTTACGAAAACATCGAGATTACGGGTCCCGCTTTCCAAGGCATAGCGAAACTTTACATTTTTGGTTCCGCTTACAGCATTATTGATGGCATTCCACTGAATTGCGGAGTTAGTCGAGCCGTTGAAATTAACATACCCGGAGCCAGTGTAACCGGAATTAATCGTTTCAATTACTGCATCAGTGAGTGTGGTTCCTGTCTCTGCTTCATATGTGGTACCGCTACCAGGATTACCACCACTGCCACCACCTAAACTGGCTACAAACGTGGTGACACTTTGGGCTGGAAGCTGAGCTGTAAAGGCGCCATTGGATACATTGATTGGTGAGCCTGATTGCAGATTTCGACTGGCATCCGTCATCCAGGAGGAGACGGTAGAGGCATTGCCGTTTTGCAGCACAAACTTCTGATTTGCTGACGAAGTGCCACGGTTGATTGCCACGATTACAACCTTGTTATCACCCTTGTATGCCGAAATAAATGTATTGGTATCCGGGTTCTTAGTTGCATCCACCCTTACATAGCCTGGACGTACAAATTTGGAGAAATGCGCCATATTATAACCGCGTTTGCTAATCGTTCCGTCCTCTTTCATCGGACCATACTGTCTGCGGATGTACCACCATACATAGGCCTGGAAATCGCCCTCAACCATTGCGCTGTGCATGTGATAGGATACGTCCAGTGCCTCTGGCCAGCGGTCTGCTGAGTTATTGTCACTATTCGGATAGTATACTTCTGTCATCCAGAGTTCTTTACCGGCTCCTTTTTGCTTGAAGAGCGGGTAAGCGAAATCTTTGATCTGGGTTCCATACGTATGTGCTCCCAGAATGTCCATATTGGCGAGAGCCTGCGGATCATTCAGGATAGGGTCAGATATATTCTTTAAATACTGGAAGGACTCCGGTGCCATCACTTTTGTATTTTGAATGGAGCCTGCATTCTCTTTCATGAAACGAAGGATTTCCTGGGGTGTCCACCAGGTCCAGTCATGAGCGTAGTCCGGCTCGTTTTGTACCGAGATGGAATACAGATTCACGCCGTTATCCTTCATGTAGGTTACAAAGTCATTAAGGTGCTGTGCATAGGCAGCGTACTTGCTGTATTTCAGCCTTTTTGCATTGGTATCTCCATTGTGATTGAACGTTTCAATCATGTCGTTCGGGGGATTCCATGGCGATGCAAATACGATAGCGCCTTTTTCAATGGCACGTTTGGCTGTTGGAACTTCACGATACCAGTTATTTCGGTCCGGATCGACGTAGATCCTGAGTACAGAAAAGCCTAATTGGTTCTGATCATTGCCAAAAGCAGTTTCTCGTTGTGCTGCTGTAAGATCACCGATCCAGGCGGGAAGGTTGATTCCACCAAAACCGCGAATAACCTGTTTCTCAGCAGACAGATTAACGGTGGCATCGCTTGCTGCTGAAACCTGAGTGGGAGCGGGTACAGTCAACATGAGAGGAAGAGCTGTTAAGCAAGCCAATAGAACGTTGATCGTCTTTTTTAGTTTTAAATTCACTACTTTCATCCTCCTCGAAAATGGTAAATGGTTACATAGGAAAACCTTGACCAAGAATAGCTGCTAATAGGCGTTAAAATATGTAAGCCCTTTCAATACCTCCTTTCATAAATCTTAAGAAAGAAATGAATTGACTTGAACTTCTTTCCTTTGTTGATTCTACTAAATTATTCCTAAACTGAATACCTGACAAATTACAGTATTTTTTCTAATTAATCTCTTTTTACAAGGTGTTTTCAGTTTTATATCAGAAAAAAACTGAAAACACCTTTTTTTCTAATTGAGATCCTCGTTGGGACGGAAGTCCGGGATTGGGGAATGAAGCCTGCTATGACGCAGGCTTTTGAGTTTATACAATTTTTCCTTAATGTCAGGCAGGCCTTTACTTACATATAACGTCCTCCATTATCAAACAATGAGAACACAGACCTAAGGGAGGGAATTCAGAATGAGTAAAGAAAACAGGCGTTATCGATTATTAGCAGGTTGCATCACACTTTTAATCCTTACTTACGTTGACGGTATGGCAGGAGGATCTACAGCTGGAGCCTCAGACATAATGAGAGGACCTGCTACCATAGATAATCAGATGGTTTCAAGCAATGGTCGTTTGAGCATCGCCGCCCCACATGTTCAGTCCCCATCGAATCATAAAAAAATGGCAATTATCATTGATGATGTCGGGAATGACATGAAGGGAACAGCCGAAATTCTGGCAATGCCCGTCAAGTTAACCGTTGCGGTCATGCCTTTTCTATCTACCACCAAGAAAGATGCGATCGCAGCCCATGAAAAAGGAATGGATGTGATTGTACACATGCCCATGGAACCCAAAAAGGGAAGACCCGAATGGCTGGGCCCTGGTGCAATCACATCCAATCTAACGGATGAAGAAGTCCGCGAACGCATAGAGAAAGCCATTGATGATGTTCCCCATGCCATTGGCATGAATAATCATATGGGTTCCAAAATTACCTCCGACAAACGCATTATGTCGATTGTATTGGATGTATGCCGAGAAAGGGGCCTGTTTTTTGTAGACAGCCGCACCAATTTCCGCTCGGTCGTGGGAGAATTGGCCATAGCCAAAAATATGCCTCCGATTGGCAACGACATTTTTTTGGATGATCATAATACCAAACAGCGTATTCGCAAACAAATGGACTTGGCGACCCAGTGTGCGATCGACAAAGGGATGTGCGTCGTGATTGGTCATGTGGGACATTCGGGGTTAAATACATCAGCTGTTGTTCGAGAATCAGTCTCCCGTCTTCAGGGTCAGATTGAGTTTGTTGGTATTGGTGATCTCGTTCGTGATGTGTGGCATTGGCAGATAGAGCCTAAACTGCCGACAGATAATAAATAATTCCGCTCGCAATGGATTGGGCAATTCGTTTTTGCTCCGCGGGATTACTCATTCTGGCTCGATCGGTTGCATTGCTCAAAAATCCCGTTTCAACAATGACCGCGGGTTGCTTCACGTAATTCAACAAATAGAAGGGCTTGCCCCACACGATCTCGCGTTGTATACCGTACAAGTCGTTCAGTGAATCCTGGATGGACTGTGCCAGCAGATAGCTTCTGCCTTCCTTCTGATGTAGGACCACCGGGCCACGCGTAGATGATTTGGGACTCCAGTTACCATGAATGCTGACAACGATATCCGTGCTTACTTCTTCGCTGAGACTTTTGCGCTGTGCAAGGTCCCTGACATGACGAGAGCGGCTGTTCAGCCAACGGTTATCGTCACTGAGTGCATAATCACCAAGTCGGTTGATGATGACCGCATAACCTTTACTGCGAAGCAGGAGATACACTTTTTGGCTAATGGCGAGATTAACATCTTTCTCCAACACACCATGGGCTGACGTTCCCCCGTCGATACCGCCGTGGCCTACGTCGAGCAGGATGACAGGTGCTGCAAAAGCATGATGGGTGGAGCGATAAGCATCGCCATCGGTCACCGGCAGCATAGACGGACTATTCGTAGACGGAGCAGAATGATTTGAACTCAGAGACTTGGCTGATAATACTGCTTGCCCATGTGCGACATGCGAAGTAAAGGGAAGGCAATGGAGGCTGATTAAAAAGGCTACGGAGGTAGCCAGTAGCTTATACATGGGAATACACACTCCTTCATGAAATAGGTATCTGATGCAGATGAATGACTGAATGGATACCTTTGGCATTAGACTGTGCATTCTTGTATTTTTCATACGCATTTGTCTTAAAAAAATGTTTAGTGATAGGTCCTTCTGCGCACAATAGGGATAACACAAGTCTTTGGAGCACAGTGCACAAAGGAGGCAGAAGGTCATGGCCAAAAGTGATGAGTTGGTGAAATACATTACGCAACGAGTTGTTCGTTATATCGATACACCGAAGGATGAACGTAAGGGGCGAACCAAAGTGAAAGAGCCTTGGGCGATGAAATGGTTCGGAATGATTCCGTATGCATTCTCGTTATGGGTGGGGAAAAAAGAAAAATCAATGGACTCTCATGTTAAACCTCAAAAACGGAGTTCGTCCGGTAAGGGTTAGCAGTGTTTACTAAACTTACTTTTACTAAATGTTACTTAAACGGCAAAAGACGCATTCCTACAACGTTACAGAGGAAGGCGTCTTATTTTACTGTGCAGGATCAGCGATATTAACAACATTGTGCTGTACACTAATCTGTTTGTACTTTCGTTGCCATATTGTTGTTGTGATGACAGCGGTCTGGTCTTCCTTTTCAAAAAAATGTCCCGAGCCATCTTGATTCACATAAGTCCAGCCTTGTTTAGCCATTCGGGATTGAAGGAGTTCAACGGTTTCAGGAAGGTTTTTCTTCGTAAGGTAGATGCCATTCCCATACTCATTCGTTCCGATGAAGCCAATGGCTTGGTCAGTCGTGCTTAACTTGTACATCATTTGTACGTTTTCCACTCCGGTATTTCGAACGTAAGAGTTCATAAATAACAAACCCATCAGGAAAAACCCAACCACACCTATTCCGGTGATGATCCAAAATTTTTTCATTCCCATCAACACTCCATTAATCGTATAAGAAGAATTTACCTTATCATAGCATAATTGGGGCGTCAGGGATTCGTCTTGTAAAAATGACCCTCCTGTAGCAACGTCACCAAAGGTACAAACCGTCTTACTGAAGTATGACCACCAATCGCTACATACTGAATTTGCTCCGATCCATCATTATTGCGCCAAATCTGGTAACCACTTACTGGTAGTGGTCCCCCGTATAACACATTATGAGTATCTGCCGAAAAGACTACCTCTTTATGTTCCTTCCAAAGTGGAAACAAATCCTGTATTCCTTTGACAGCAGCAGGTTTGGATGTAATCCATAACAGATGATCAGCAGGGTTAAAAGTAGGTTTCAGTTGCATGGGATCTGTAGATAAGGCTATCATTTCCACCTGTTGAACCTTCTTGCTGAGGGGGACTTGAGCAGCTGTGTTTCTTCCGTCGTTATTGCTCTCATCGATTGAGTCCGCCTCTAGTTTATTCAGAACACCCTCGGGTAGCGTATCGCCATTAGTTGCATCGATATAGATTGCTTCGACATTAGGTCTGTCTACTTTCCAATAAGCGAGCAGGGGAGGCGCATAACGTAAATGAATGCCTCCTCCGGCTGTTAGTATGGCTTTTAAGTTCAAATGGTGCCTTTCCAACGATTCAATCAATAATCGACTGCTGTACGGCAGTTGCTCTTCGGGATTGCCCTGACCATATTCCGTGAGCTTCAAGTCTTCTTGGTCGGTGGCTGTAATAATCATATACCCGATTGTATTGCCGTTAAGGTTAGCGTAAACAAGCCAGCCGTGGGTTCCTGGTCCAAGAGGGAAATAGTCCAGACTAGCATCGCTCCATCGATTGCCTGTCTTGGCTGCACCAAGAGCTATTGCTTGTTCGCGTGCAAACTGCTGCACAGCATCTGGGGCTAGTAAACTGGATTGAGGCGCAGTAGTTCCTCTCGCAGAATTTAAGGATTTCACGGATGACGATGGGGTTGGGATCATTGTTCCTTCAGCTTGCAATAAGGGGAGCAGGAGAGTGAAACCCAGCTGGCATAGTGCAATACATATGATCAGTCGAATAATGTTCCACGGGTTGTGAAAAATTTGTTTCATGCCAAACACCTTCTTTTCTGAGGGATATCATGACGAATGGGGCCATATATCCGCTGCATAATCGCTTCTGGTTTCATTCTAGTGGACGAGCCATGCAAAGGTTGCTGCAACCTGTCGGGCAGGCACTCATGAATAAACACTACTTTTGCCGTGAAATGCGGAAAAGTAGTGTCTTCGTCTATCTTAAATGAAACATGCCGCTGTTAATGGCGATGACTTTCACTTTGGGCTCATATTGCCAGATCATCTCGGTTCGGCGTGTCTCATATTGCAGTTTCATGGCCTCGCGATCCAGTATGGCTTGTTTCGCCTTCTCTTGTTCAGGGTCCGGTTCCATTTCCACTTGGACGGCTGATTCTGCGGCAAGCTCGACATCAGATCCCAGCGTCATTCCAATGGGTCCTACTGAATGAAGAGGTGAAGGCGGGATACGAGAATGCCCAAGGTGTGAAGATTGAATACCGCCACTAAGAGGCTTATCTTGATCTTGGATAGGGGAGCTGACTTCTGAGTCGGAGACTGAGCTACTGCTTGCATCTATATCTACTTCCGGTGTATCTTCCCTAAGGACAGCTTCATAGTAAGCATCGACAACGGCAAGCTCCAGATCCAGTCGTTCTTTGGCTTTTTCTGCCCAGCTATAATCAAGTTGCAGCAGGTGGTTAGTCAGATGAGTTTCCAGAGCGATCCCAGCATCGACCAATGAAACTTTGGCTGTCTGTACATGCATGTTCTCGGCGAGTCTTGGACTCAGGTCGCGGCGATTCAGCTTGGAGCCAAATTTCTCAATGATCTCACCCGTGCGCAGGGAGATCCCGAGAAAATGAAGTTCCTCCCGTTTCAAGTCACAGGCGAATTCCACTTTGAAGCACACTCCAAGCCAGGGCTCGTATACCGCTGGTGCGGTAGCTCGCAATTGGCGTTTGGCTGCTTGTTCAAACAGATTCACAAATGCACCGCCTTCACGGGCTGCGGTGAAGATCTGTTGTAACCTGCGGCTGCCATATACCACGTCTTCTTTTAAAATTCGACCTGGTCCCAGTTGCGGCAGAGAAGGAACAATGCCGAAGTAACGACCAAGAATGGTGTCTTTGGGGGCTTCGGCTTGAGAACCTGAATCCGTTGCACCTTCAGCACCCGCATTTCCTGGTGACACTGGAGCAGCAGTCTGTGCTGCTTTTGCTTCTGCTTCTGCTGCTTCCATAGCCTGTTGATGACCATCCGGGTCGAATACAAATGTAAAAGACATCGTCTCGGCTGGCGCCCCGGTTCGTTCGACAAATCCCCAGTAGTAGGGACGGTTGGTCAATGCCTTGTCGGCTTCAGGCGAGAGTTTGACGGTCACATGGGCTGGGGAACGCTCCATAATCTGACACTCCATCGCTTCCAGATAAGTGAGTACATATGCCTGCACTTCATGGGGTGACATGGTCATGGTCAGCTGCCTCCTTTGAGAAGATCGAGCCCTGAAACGAGTGGAGCCTCACCTGCAACCTCATGCTTGATGGAGCTGAGTGATTGTCCAAGGGAGTCCATCTTGCGGCGAATGTCCTCTTCAGTTTGTGATTCAAGCATGATTTTATAGAGACTCTTCTCAATGGACTCCTTCTTCTCCAGCCGCTCCAGAATGACATCCAGTCCACCGATAACCATCTCAAACATATTGATCTTCTCATGCAACAGGTTCAAGATATGTTCTTCAATCGTTCCCGTAGTCGACAGGTTATAGATATTCACGTCATGCTGCTGTCCAAGCCGATGTACTCGTCCGATTCGCTGCTCTACACGCATAGGGTTCCAGGGTAGATCAAAATTGATCATGTGATGGCAAAATTGAAGATTAATGCCCTCGCCACCAGCTTCGGTTGCAATCATCGCCTGCACGCGTCCACGGAACAGATCCATCATCCAGTCTTTTTTGCCCCGATTCATGCCGCCCCGATAGGGTACCGCCGTAAGTCCGTTGTTGCGGAAATAGTTCATCAAATATTCTTGTGTGGCTCGATATTCCGTGAAAATGATGACTTTCTCATTCATGTTACGCACGAGCTCCATCGTTTTCTCGGCTTTGGTATTTTCCTTGATTGCCTTGATATGAGCCACCAGTTCCCAAATCTTGTCCCGCAAGGGAGAGTCCAGCGGAAGTTTCTTCGACAGATTGACCAGTGTAACAAACACGGCATCCCGACTACTGCATACTTCCCGTTGCAATGTGACGAGAGAGAGCATGCTGCTCAGGTTACCGCCAGCTTCCTGGTACTGGTCCTTCACAAAGGAGGTCACTCCATCGTATAAAGCCTGTTCTTCTGCAGAGAGCTGCAAATTCACATTGGAGACGTTCCGTTTGGTAAATTGCACGGGTCCTTCGCCGCGGCGGTTTCGGATCATGACTTTGGACAATTCGTCCTTGAGCAACTCCTGATTTTTTGGAATGCGTTTGTCGACGACAAAATTGGCGGCAAAATCACCCTGACGACCAAGCTGTCCCGGCTTCAGCAGATTAATCAGATTGAAAAGCTCGCTCATATCATTCTGCACCGGTGTAGCGGTGAGCAGAAGGCAGTATTTTTTGCGTAATTTCAGCATGAATTGATAATTGGTCGTTTTTTTGTTTTTGAGTTTATGGGCCTCATCAATAATAATCATGTCGTAATCCGTATTCAGCAGCAGATCCTTATGCGGGTCACGTTTGGCTGTATCCATGGAAGCGACGACGATTTCGGACTGCCAGGAATAAGCTTTTTTCTGGGCAACCGCAGGGATTCCGAATTTGGAATTCAGCTCCCGAACCCATTGCAGTACAAGCGAAGCAGGAACCAGAATAAGCACTTTGGATACGAGACCGCGGACCATATATTCTTTCAGAATCAGACCTGCCTCAATCGTCTTGCCAAGTCCAACCTCATCGGCGAGAATGGCACGGCCTGACATTTCAAATAATACTTTGCGTGCAGTGTCCAACTGGTGTGGAAGTGGAGTCAGCCCCTGTAAGTGTTTCAAACACTGGATTTCATCAAAATTAGGAATTAAGTTAGTCTCTTCTGCTTGAATGCCAAGTTGAAAGAGTCTGTAATCGCCCCATGGGCCACCTTTATCGAGTCTTGATTCCAGTTGGTTCAGCCAACTGCGATCGAATTCAAGCGGAACGGGTAGTTCTGCTGCAGGTTGATTGGTTTGATGCGGATTTTTCCGGTTCATGATGCTTCCTCCCCTGCCATACGTGATGACGTTGTATTCGTAGGTAATAGTATGGACGAATGAGAGTGAGTTCATAACCATCGATGAGTTTAAAATCGCAATAGGTTTATTGTAAATAGGAAACAAGAAAAAGCGGCCCTAGTGGCCGCTCTATCATCTGATGATGTTAACTCTAATATCTCTTGATCATCTCGTCGTGTCTGTTGTAGTTCCATGAATATCGGGCTGCTATTCAAAAGGGCTTGACATACACCAGATTCAGTAGACATCTTTGGCATATCTTTTGGATTTAAGCATTGCTTTGACGTAAACCGCTGCCTCATCTTCAGTTAGTCCGCCATGCTGCTGAATAATGCTCTTTAATGTGAGATCCACTTCTCTGGCCATCTGGTTTGCATCGCCACATATATAGAAATGTGCTCCTTTTTGCAGCCACGACCATAACTCTGCACCATGTTCCATCATACGAGTCTGTACATAGATTTTCTCATTTTGATCTCTCGAAAAAGCCGTATCCAAACGGTGGAGGATTCCGCTGTGCTGCATCGTTTGCAATTCCTCCTGATAGTAAAAATCGAATTCAGCCCGTTGTTCTCCGAAAAAGAGCCAATTATCTCCTCTCGCACCAACCGCCTGACGTTCTTGCAGGAATCCAAGGAAAGGTCCGATGCCTGTTCCGGGTCCGACCATAATCATGGGAGCATCGGGGTTGGTTGGAGGACGGAAATGAGCGGCTTTTTGGATGTAAATAGGGATCTCCTTTGTAAAGTCGCTGCGTTCAGCAAGGAAGGTAGAACAGACCCCTTTCCTTAGGTGTTGATTAAATGGGTATCGAACGGTTGAGACCGTGATATGCACTTCGTCCGGATTGGCGTTGTAACTGGAGGATATCGAGTACAGCCTCGGCTGCATAGGTTTCAATATGCCAATCAAATCATCTGCACGAATCTCAACAGGGTATTCCTGCAAAATATCAACCAGTTGTCTGCCGTATAACCAGGATTGTAGTGCCTCTTTATTCTCGCTTGCTATTAATTGTTGGAGAGGAGCATTCTTGGATCGATCAGCGAGGAAGCGAAGTGCTTCCGGTGTGACCCGGGTAATCTCTAAATGCCGAAGCAGTGCCTCGTGTATGGGAAAGGACTGATCTTTTATTTTCACCTGGATTGAAGGTTGCAAATTGGTGGTACGCAGCAATTCATCCACAAGTTCCGGACAGTTGGTCGGCCAGACCCCAAGCGCATCACCTGCCTCATAGTGCAAACCTGTATTTTTCAGATCGAACACATAATGGCGAGTGTCTTTCTCTGAACCGGGTTTACTTAGACTGCGACTGGAAATCAGTCGGGTAGTGAGAGGGTTGGTTCGGTCATAGGTTTGCCGAAGAGTGGCAGTCTCTGCCATTGCTATTGCTGTTGCTTCTGATGCATGGGTTGTATGCGTAATGTCGGGAAGTTGAGGGTGTAATGCGCTTTTGATGGATTGTACCCAATCTTCAATGAAATCTGGATAACTCGAATCACAATCCATACGCTCCATGAGCCGGCGAGCCCCTAATTGATCCAAGCGGGTATCCAGATTTTTGCCGAACCCGCAAAATAGATCGTAGTTCGAATCACCCAGTGCCAGAACGGCGTAAGAAAGTGCTGTCAACCGTAGTGTATGGTCTGCCTGCAAATTCTGCCAGAAGCTTGTTCCGTTATCTGGAGGGTCACCTGCACCGAATGTACTCGCAATAAACAGAACATATCGTTCATTGGATAGATCCTGTATGACGTAATCATCCATACATGTCAGCTTGGTATCATATCCAGCCGCTTGTAATCTCCGTGAACATTCCTCTGCCGCTTCTTCGGCATTGCCTGTCTGGGAAGCCCACAGTATGGTGACACGTAATGATGATATGGCCTCATTAGGAACTGTTTTTTCGGATTCCATCAAGGCTGCTTGCGAACCAGAAGAGGGAAGGAGGGGAGCGCTACTGGCTTCCGGGATAAAGGTTCTTGAAAACATGCCCGCGAGTACACCATCCAACCAGATCTTTTTGGTAGCATCAAGCGGTGCAGTGGGTGGAAGTACAGGGACACCTGAAGTGGTCTTGAATTCATCTGATCGTAAACTGGTAATAAATCCGGCGAGATACATTTTTTCATGCGTTTCAAGCGTTAATGTAGTCGAGGATTCAACGCCTAGCATCGTCGCGAGTGCATCAACTTTACCCATATGCATGGCCTCCCTTTGCAATGAATGGATTGGATCAAAGTGTTCTTCGGCCACTCGAACGAGTGAGATGGCACAGAATTTAAATTCAGGTTGCAAGGATATCGGATCAATGGCGTCATTCGTGACATCATTTATAGCCAAATTTTTGCCGAAGACATCATTCCAATGAAAAGGGGCAAAGCAGTTCCCGGGCTGGACTCGATCTGTGACGACAGCTGGCAGAATGGCCATCCCCCGGCGGGAACGAATTTCGATGGAATCTTGATCTGTAATCTGCATCATGGCTGCGTCTTCAGGGTGAATCTCAATGAAGGGGCTCGGATTTAATTTGTTCAGCTTGGGAATTTTTCCGGTTTTGGTCAGGGTATGCCACTGGTGTTGAAGTCGTCCTGTATTCAAAACAAAAGGGAATTCCTCATCCGGCATTTCAGCTGGTGGCAGGTAGGGGCGTGCCAGAAAGACTGCCTTTCCACTTTCGGTTGCGAATACGATGCGAGGAGAATGCCCATCTTCATTTACTTTTAACGTTTGGCTAATTCCTGTATTTAAATATCGAATGGGATTGCGATGATGTTCAATCTCAGGAGCACATGGCCACTGTATCGGAGTATTGCGTAACCGTTCATAGGAGGCACCTCGAATGTCATAACCGGTTTTTGGATTCCAGGCCTGTTGGATTTCACGATAAACATCAGCAGAGGACTCATAAGTGAACGCATCGGCATACCCCATTTCACAAGCAACCTGAGCGATGATTTTCCAATCGGGCATAACTTCGCCGGGAGGCTCGACGGCTTTTTGCATGAGGGTAAGATTGCGTTCCGAATTAATCATCACGCCCTCAGCTTCGGACCACAGTGCACCAGGCAGCAGGATATCTGCATATTGATTCGTCTCCGTATCCAAAAAGGCATCCTGGGTTATCACAAGCTCTGCAGCCTGAAGTCCGGCAATGACATTTTTGCGGTTGGGAACAGTCGCTACAGGGTTGGTGCAAATAATCCAGCAAGCTTTGATATCTCCGGTTTGCATGCTCTGGAACATGGATACGGTCCCCGTTCCTACTTCAGTCCGCAGGGTACCCTGCGGAATATTCCACATGTCCTCGATAAAATGGCGATCCGCCTCAACCAGCACGCTTCGCTGTCCAGGCAAGCCGGGACCCATATAGCCCATCTCGCGACCACCCATAGCGTTGGGCTGTCCCGTCAGGGAGAAGGGGCCGCTTCCGGGACGGCATATTTTCCCTGTAGCCAGATGCAGGTTACAGATTGCATTGGTGTGCCAGGTACCATGTGTGCTTTGATTCAGTCCCATAGTCCACAGACTCATCCATTCACCGGATGCACCAATCCACTGGGCCACCTGGCGTATATCTTTCTCAGGAATGCCTGTAATTTGGGATACCTTATCCGGTGGGTATTCCTCCAAAAACGCAGGCATATCTTTCCAGCCCAAAGTGAATTCATGGATGAATTCTTCATCAATATCCTGATTTTGAACCAACAGATAAAGTAGACCATTGAGCAGAGCCAAGTCCGTTCCTGGGTTGATCTGCATGAATAAGGTAGCTTTATCTGCTGTTGCATTTCTTCTTGGGTCAACGACAATGAGTTTGGCTCCCGCTTTTACACGATCCATAACTCTGAGAAATAAAATCGGATGACAATCGGCCATATTGGCTCCAATTACAAAAAAAAGATCGGATTGATCCATATCCTGGTAAGAGCCTGGCGGGCCATCAGATCCAAGCGACAGTTTGTATCCTGTGCCAGCGCTGGCCATACAGAGACGGGAGTTGGATTCAATATTATTGGTTTGAATGTAGCCCTTGGCTAATTTATTAATGAGGTATTGGGATTCCAGTGACATCTGTCCTGACACATAAAATGAAAGAGCATCAGGTCCGTGTATATCCAGAATGGAGCGTAATCGTTTTGCGGTCTCGCTTATGGCTTTGTTCATCTGAATAGGAAGGGGCGCTGCTTCACGAGTCGTTCGTTTATAAGCGTACTCCAGACGGCCAGACTCGGTAATGGCTTGAGCGCAGGTGTTTCCTTTGGTACACAATCTCCCGTAATTGCTGGGATGATCCGGGTCACCTGTAACTTTGACAACACGATTATCCGCGACCTCAAGCAGGATTCCGCAGCCTACCCCGCAGTAGGGACAAACACTTTTAATTGGTTCTGTGGTCATGATTGATCACCCGCTTGCATGAAATGGAATTTTTAAAAGGAAATAAATATGACATGGATTCAGCCTGGGTTGCCTGATTTATACCTTAATGTATATCGTTCTACGATCTAAGTCAATATTTAATGTTATATAAAATAACATTAAATATGCTAAAATTGAATTCATATCTTTATTGCGGATTTATATGTCATATTTAATCACATATCACTGAAGAGAATTCATAATGAGAAAGGAAGTTTATGATGAGTGAACATAGATTGCCCAAACATGTATATGAACAATTGGCTCTTTTTCGCTATCAGATTCGCAAGTTTATCCGCTTTAGCGAACAGGCGGCCAGAAGCAAAGGATTAACGCCCCAATATCACCAGTTAATGTTGTCCATTATGGGTTTCCAAGGAAGGGAACACGCTACACCGAAGGAATTGGCCGAGCGGCTGCAAATTACACCACATGCCTGTGGAGAACTAGTCAAACGCTGTGAAGAGCTGGGGCTCGTCCATCGTACTCCGAATGAGGAAGATCGCAGAAGTGTCTTGATCAGTCTTACAGAAGAAGGCATGTCTCTATTAGAAGAACTGTCTGAGCTTCATGCAGATGAGTTGATAAGGGCCGGATTGCTTGAATTTGATCATGGATAAGGAAGTTTGCAGCTTTGATTATAGCGAATGGTGCAGCAGCTTATGACCATGAGGTGACGATATTTTTTACATTTTGGGGATTGAATGCTCTTCGCAAAGATGAAGCGATCTCTGTCAAAAAAGGTTTTTTGGAAAAAGTATTTGGATGGATGATGCCGCGTGGTCCCAAAAAACTGGGTTTGTCCAAAATGAACTTTGGGGGTCTGGGGCCACCCATGATCAAACATGTGATGAAGAAACACAATGCCCTTTCATTGCCACAGCTTATCGAACTGGCTCAGGAACAAGGAGTAAAGCTGATCGCCTGTACGATGACGATGGATTTACTCGGCTTGCAGCAGGAGGAACTTATGGATGGCATTGACTATGACGGAGTTGCGGCATATCTGGGAGATGCTTCAGAAGGTAAAGTAAACTTGTTTATCTAGCCTTGTAAATTCTCTTTTTTTTGTCCTATACTATACCCATACCCGTATCACACATAGAAGGGCGAGGAGATAACATGGATTATGAATATTCAAATGAATTAAAAACCCGTTTGCGCAGAATCGAAGGACAGGTTCGTGGCGTGTTGAGGTTGATGGATGAAGGTAAAACGTGCAAGGAAGTTGTGGCCCAGCTATCGGCTGTACGTAATGCATCAGACAAAGCAATCGCGCAGATTGTGGCTGAGAATCTTCACCAGTGTATTGTAGATGAGTTGGCTGAAGGCAGAGACAGCAGCAAGATGGTTAAGGAAGCGGTTGAGTTGTTGGTTAAGAGTCGTTAAATGACTACATGACCATAGATCATATAAAAGCAAAAGTAGCCATGACATTCATCTCGCTTTGAATGTTCAGGGCTATTTTTGATTTTTTTCCAAAAATGACTGAAAAGTATGAAGTAATTCTTTCTCATCCTCTGCTGTTACTGTATAATATTGGATGAGAAATGGCCTGAAAAATACAGGCCAACTGAAATGGAGAGGTGATCCAATGAAGAAACCGATAGATGAACCCCTGTTTTATTCGTATCCCGGAATGGTGGCGGTGGTGACATCCCGTTATGAGGGAGTACAGAACGTCATGGCCGCAGGCTGGCATACCTATATTGGCTCGTCACCCGGAATATATGGCATCTCGATACGGAAAGAGACGTACTCTTACCGGCTGATTGAGCAGAGCAGAGTCTTTGGGGTACATTTTCTGCCAGGTCATCGATCCGAGTGGATTCAGGCAGCGGGCACATTCAGCGGAAGAGATACGGATAAATTCTCAAAGTTCGGTATTACATACGAGGAGGGCATCAAACTGGATATTCCGGTCCTGACCGATGCTTACTTTGCTTATGAGTGCAAGGTGATGGATATAACGACGTACGGAGATCATGAATGGATCGCGGGTGAAGTGATGCAGCGGTATCAGGACGATGAGTACTTTCTGGAGAATGGGATGGTTGATCTGGATAAACTGCAAATCCCGATGTACGTAGGACGCTCCTCTTATCGGATACTCGATGGGAATGCGGAAGAGAAGATTCATCCGTTTTACCTCTAGGGTCCTAGGCACCAAGAAGCAATTATGAGCAAAACTTTCAATCCGGCAAGAGATAGGTTTATAATGGTTATTGGCTGCTGAGCAAGTCGGCAGCCTTTTGCTATTGATCGGCACATGTAATCATGTCTCAAACAGAGACTTTCTCATATATGAAAAAAGACAAGGTAATATTAGCCATTCCATGAAAAATGCTGTATTAAACGACAAAATTAGAGTATGATTTTACAGCTATATATGCTTGGCAGGAAAGGTTACATCGCTTTATGTGAGATAACGAAAAATATAAAGAATATCGTAAGGATTGAAAGGTAATGGATAAAAAACGTCTTCTTTATGTTGTAAATGAAAGATGGAAGGTGCAATACGTATGTTAATAACAACCAGATTCACAATAAGGAATTCCATGCCCCAAGCACCGATGATATGGGCTCACAGTAACAAGGAGGGGCAAGCATGTCAGAATCGTTGAAAAGTAAGCGGCATATGAACGGACTGGATGGCTTGCGAGCCATCGCGGTACTTGCGGTAATCGCGTATCATCTCAATTTGACTTTTATTCCGGGCGGTCTGCTCGGTGTAGGTATATTCTTTGTTCTGTCAGGATACTTGATTACAGATATTCTGGTGTCACAGTGGCAGGAGCATGGACGCATTGCTCTCGGTGATTTTTGGGTGCGGCGAGCAAGGCGTTTGCTTCCCGGCATGCTTACAATGACGGCTGTCGTTATGATCTGGCTGCTATGCACAGATCCTTCCCGTCTCGCAGCCCTTCGTGGCGATATTTTTTCAGGCGTATTATACATAAGCAATTGGTGGTATATCTTTCATCACGTCTCCTATTTCGAAAGTTTCGGCCCTCCATCACCGTTTGGACATTTCTGGTCCTTGGCTGTGGAAGAGCAGTTCTACATTGTATGGCCTCTTCTTCTGGTTGCGGCAATTGTCTTGTTCAAACGAAAGGGCTGGCTGGTCGTCTTCATTGTGATCACAGCTGAGTTGTCTGCTGGCGCAATGGCCATCATGTATAATCCGGATCTGGACCCGAGCCGTGTATACTATGGAACAGATACACGAGCATTTGCGCTACTTGCTGGTGCAGCATTGGCTGTGGTATGGCCGAGTCGCAAGTTGTCGTCGTCCCTTGCCCCCATGAACCGACTAGTTCTGGACGTATCAGGCTTGGCGGCGTTGGCTCTGTTAATCTACATGATGCTGAATAGCAGCGAATACGATCCGTCTTTGTACCAAGGGGGAATGGTGCTTCAGGCTATCGCGACGACACTACTTGTTGCTGTGCTGGCTCATCCATCTTCCGTTCTGGCACGTTGGATTGGAGCTAAGCCACTGCGTTGGATCGGCGAACGTTCATATGGTTTATATTTGTGGCATTATCCCGTCATTATCCTGACGAGTCCAACGGTAGATACAGGGGGAGCACATCCTGTACGAATGATTTTGCAGGTTGCGGCAACGGTTGTGCTTGCCTCCCTCTCCCTTAAATATATTGAAAATCCAATTCGTCATAACGGATTCCGCGATTCCTGGTCACGGTTATGGGGAAGAGGAGGACGGAATGAAACTGGTATTCGCAATGTACGGTGGAAGCGCGCTGGATTGCTGATGAGCGTTCTGCTGATGTCTGTTACGGTGTCACAGATGATGATTACTTCTGCAGCGAATTCCGATTCACACTCGGCATCTATGTCCACCACATTGAATGGAGATCACTCAGTAGCGGAAGAAAAAGGGCAGGACGTTCTGCCAGTAACTGCGGGCACATCCGACCCGGGCAAGAAACCGGAGTCACAGAGCAATAAACCAGCGGAGCAGCCGACAGATCATCAGGAGATAAATGAGCAGTCAACCGACTCGTCCAATTCTTCTTCCCAACCTGATGATCAGGAAAGTTCCTCAGGCGATGGAAAAGGGATTTCTCCAGAAGATCAACCAGTTGAAGATTCCAAAGATGATCCGAAGCATAACCTGGACCATAAAGGAGCAACCAAATCCGACGATCCACAGGGGGCGATGAACCCTTCCAATGAAAATGAAGAAACAGCTCCTTCTGCCAAAGACGGCAAGATTCATTACACGGTCATTGGAGACTCGGTGATTCTGGACGCAAAACCCTATCTCGAACAAAACATATCGGGAGTCCACGTGGATGGTCATGTCGGACGTCAGATGTGGCAGGCAGCCGATGTACTGGATGGTCTGAAGCGAAACAACCAATTGGGCAGCCAGATCGTACTGGAACTTGGAACAAACGGTTCATTCAATTCCAAAAGTCTGGATTCCTTGCTGGATGATTTGAAGGATGAAGAACGTGTATATCTGGTTACCGTACGGGTCCCTCGCCCATGGGAAAGAGCAGTCAATAAAGCCTTGAATGAAGCAGCTTCTAATTATAGCAATGTATCACTCATTGATTGGAACAGCGCAAGTGAAGGACACGATGAATACTTTGAAGGAGACGGTGTTCATCTGACGTCAGAAGGTTCGGAAGCTTTTGCTGCATTGGTGAAAGACAGTATAAAATAAATTAGAACTTATCTATTCATTTATCATTCATGAACACTAACAAATCTATAATTTGGAAGGGGCTCTCATTGTGAGGGCTCTTTTTATATGGAAGCAAATGTTGCTTAACGAATCAGGGTATCCGATATTTTTCACCCCTGTATCCGTGGATCGTCACCTTACAAAATGATAGCGTTACCATTTACAATAAGTGTAATCAAATCACCAAGGGGGATTAAAGGGATGTTGAAAAAATGGCTTTTGGGAATATTGGCAATGGCGTTGTTTTCCATCGTTCTGGCTGGTTGCGGCGGCGGTGACAGCTCAGAAGGCAGCGGCAGCAAGGATAAAGTGACCGTTACACTCTGGCACAATTGGACCGGGCAGGATGCCAAAGCGGTAGCGATGCGTAAAATTATTGAAGACTTCCGCGCGTCACATCCGGACATTGAAGTGGTGGATGAAGGTCTGCCAACAGATGGGCTCAAGACAAGACTTCGGACAGTGGCAGCTGCGAATGAAATGCCGGACTTGTTTGTGATGTGGCCAGATGCAATGACCAAAGAGTTCGTGAAGGGTGATCTGCTACAACCAATCAATGCGGAACTGGATGCAAAGACGGAGTGGAAAGATAACTTTATTCCAAACGCGCTGGATGGATATACAGTGGATGGGAATATCTACTCGGTACCGATGAATCTCGCACCTACTTCCTTCATCTATTACAATGAAGCGCTGTTTAAACAGTACAACGTGAAAGTGCCTGAAACATGGGCTGAACTGGAGCAGGCGATTGCTACATTTAATGAAAACAAAGTAATACCGATCGCACTGGGGAACAAGGCCAATTGGGTTGCACAATCCACCATCTTCAGTACACTGGCTGATCGGGTGACCGGCACAGACTGGTTTCTGAAAGCGGCCGCACAGGAGGGTGCAAGCTTTACCGATCCGCAGTTCATTCAGGCGCTGGACAAAATGCAGGAGCTCGGTAACAGCAAGGCATTCCAGGACGGCTTTAACAGCATTGACGAAACGCAGATGATGCAATTGTACTTCCAGGGAAAAGCAGCCATGGTTATGAACGGCGGCTGGGCATTGGCTAATCTGGTCAACAATGCACCGGAAGACATTTTGAACAACACGCATATTACGATTCTGCCTGCAGTGGATGGAGGCCAGGGAGAGCCGAGAACAACATCTGGCGTGGTTGGAACCGGCTTGGGTGTAAGCAAAAAGCTAAGTGGTGCCCAGAAGGATGCGGCAATGGAGCTATTCTATGCTTTGGCAGGGCCTGACGGTCAGAAGGCAACCCTGGACAGCAGCACCTTGGTCAGTTACAAGATTGATCTGGACAAATCGAAGGCAAACTCATTGTTCGTTGAACTATATGACTTGATGCAGGAAGTGAAAATTACGCCGGTGTATGATTCCAAGCTGGGATCTGCAACCGTCGAGGTCATTAATAATGGTTTGCAAGAGCTAATGATGGGTGGCAAAGCGGAAGACATTGCGAACAAAATTCAGGCCTCTCAAGCCAATACCGTCGGAAATTAAACCAGATGTAACCCCATGTATGGATGGGATGGACTATGAGATGTTATAAACCTTAGGCCCCTTCCCGGCAGGGGAGGGGTTTTATATTGAAGTCATGTGTTTGCGAATAGGTTCTACGAAGGGAAGTGAGCGGAATGAACGCACTGCGCAGCCGGCGTTTTATCATGTTGGGGCTCGCCCCGGCGGTCATTATTTACGCGTTATTTGTATTTGTACCGGTCGTATGGTCAGCGTACTATGGGTTCTTTAACTGGTCCGGCATCGGAGAGTCCAAATATATCGGTCTGGATAACTATGTGGAAATATGGCATGATCCTGTATTCTGGCGGGCTTTGAAAAATAACGTCATTTTTGTTCTGGCCTCTGTATTTGGGCAAATTCCGTTAGCGCTGATGTTGGCGGTCATTCTGCACAAAAGCAATCCGTTACAGCGTTTCCTGCGCTCAGCCGTATTTCTGCCGATGGTATTATCCACTGTGGTCATCGGCATGATCTGGCAATATATCTATCATCCGCAGATCGGGATACTGAACTTCTTGCTGGATGCATTGGGATTGGAGAGCTGGAAACTACAATGGCTGTCCGATGACAAAATCGCGATTTTCTCACTGGTACCGCCCCTGCTCTGGAGCTTTGTTGGTCTGTACCTGATTATATTTATCTCGGCATTACAAAATATTCCTGGCGAGATCCATGACGCTGCCCAAATTGACGGTGCTTCTGGAATCCGCAAACTGGTATCCATCTCTCTACCCATGATCTGGGGAACGCTTCAGGTAGCCATCATTCTGTGCATCTCGGGCAGCCTGAAATCATTCGATCTGGTCTACATCATGACCAAGGGTGGACCGGCACATGCGACAGAACTGCTGGCTACGTATATGTATAATTCAACCTTCACAACGTACCGTTACGGCTTCGGGAGTGCCATCTCGACCACTATTGTGCTCATCTCACTGCTGCTCATCGGAACAAGCCAGTGGATGACAAGCCGTAAAAGAAAAGAGAATTAGGGGAGAGGGGGAACTGCAATGCGTGTTACACCATTATCGATGCCAACCCCAGGGAGAACTTCATCCCATCCGATTCGTCGGTTACGCAGCGGAATTGTTTGGACGCTGTTGACGGTCTATGGTATTTTAACATTGTATCCGTTCTACTGGCTTGTGATCAGTGCATTCAAAACCAATGAAGATTTCTACAGCAGACCCTTCGGCTTACCGGAAAAATGGAATGTTGCGAATTTCAGCAATGCCTGGGAGAGCTCCAAGCTGGGGACGGCTTTTGGCAATTCGCTGATCGTGTCTGTAGGATCTCTTGTGATTACGCTGTTTATTGCAGCGCTGGCCTCATTTATACTCGCACGTTTCCAGTTTCGCTGGAAAGGACTGATCATGACCTTCTTCGTGGTGGGCATGTTGATTCCCATTCACAGCACGCTGGTTCCATTATTTATTCTCATGAAGCAGATGTCCTTGCTGAATACGTATTGGGCTCTGATATTGCCGTATACTGCCTTTGCCTTACCAACGGCCATCTTTGTACTGACAGCATATTTGGCCAGTATACCGCGTGACATTGAGGAGGCTGCTTTTATTGATGGAATAGGACTCGGGGGACTGTTCACCCGGATCATACTTCCCATGTCGATACCGGCTCTGTCCACAGTCACCATTTTGAGTTTCCTGCACGCGTGGAATGATTTTTCGTTCGCACTCGTGTTTACTAACAAAACAGGTTTGAAAACGTTACCGCTGGCGATTGCGAATTTTGCCGACGGATATCAGACCGACTACGGATTGACTCTTGCTGCCATGACCTTGTCTGTCATTCCGACCATCATTCTATATCTGGTATTTCAGGAACAGGTCATGAAAGGCATGACAGCAGGGGCAGTTAAAGGTTAAACGAAAGCGCATCCAGAGGAGGGAAAGGTGTGGCACGCTGGTTAACATCTTCGCTGCAACGGAAGCTGTCCGTTGTGGTTACGGCTTCCATGATTGTGCCGCTGCTCGCGCTGGGTCTGTTCGCCTTTCTCATCTCTTCCCGCATCACAGAACAAAAAACAAAGCTGTCCGGTATGGACACACTGAAACAGGTGGAAGCGAATCTTCGCTATATGTTGCAGGATGCCGAAACTCTATCCATCTTTCTGATTGGAGAAAGGGATATTCAGCAGTATCTTAGCAGAAATGAGGACCATGAGCTGGAGCGTGTGGATATTCTCGGCAGGATGACCAATCTGGCTGCTTCCAAAAAATATATTGCCAACATTGCGATCTATCCAGGTCGTTTTGATGCCTCCTTGTCCACGGCCACCTGGTATGAATCCAATGTACTATCTTATCCACCTGCTCCGAATGGGGATGCGGTCAAAACATGGACTGGTGTATATCCGGTTCAGAATTATGCAGGTATCCAAAATGTGATTACATTGGTTCGACCTATTCGCAGTATCCATGATTATCGACCTATCGGATGGCTGGCGATCAGTCTGGATGAGCAGGCGATATCCAAAGGATGGGCCGCACTGGGACTGGGTAAGGGCGAAGGCCGCTTGGAGCTGGTCGGGCGATCTGGAGAGATCTTGTCTTCCATGGATAAATCCCGACTTGGACAATCGCTCGAGCAGGTTGAGCCGGGAGTACAGGCGTTACTTCGGCAAGGGGGAAGCGGAACAACTACGTATGGCAGCGGAGAGAATAAACGGACACTGCTCTATTATCCGGAACAGCTGACAGGGTGGACGTTAACGGGAACGGTGCCCTATGATCAATATAAATCGGAGAATGGGTACATTCTTATCCTGACTGCGGTTGCAGTGAGCGTATCTGCCATGATCAGTGCAGGGCTTGTCTGGTTTACGGTACGCCGTGTGACGAGACCGCTGCGAGTCCTTACGAGACACCTGTCCCGAATGGACCCGGATCGACCGTTGCCCCTCTTCCGCTCTGAAAGCGATGATGAGATCGGCCGACTCGGTGAGAGTTATAATCTGCTTGGCGCACATATCGAGATACTGAAGGAAGAGATTATTCGCAGTGAAGCCCGCAAGAAGGAAGCTGATCTCAGGGCCCTTCAGGCGCAGATCAATCCTCATTTTCTGTACAACACCCTATCCTCGATTCACTGGATTGCCTTGATGTCTGAAGAGAAGCGGATTGCAGATATGGTCGAGGGACTGAGCGATTTCTTGCGCATCAGTCTGAATCAGGGCAAGGACTACTGCCCGGTCGAACAGGAGATAGCTCATATTCGTCATTATGTACGCGTGCAATCTATTCGTTTTCCCGATAAGTTCGCTGTGCGTTATATCGTTGACCCCGCGCTTGAAAGGCGAATGATGTTAAAGTTGCTGCTGCAACCTCTGGTTGAGAATGCAATGATTCATGGAATTCAACCGAAAGATGGCATGGGAACGATCACCATCATGTTCCGGCAGGAGCAGGAACGAATGAATGTACTGGTTCTGGATGATGGTGCAGGCATGGAAGCGGACAGATTGGAGCAGATCAGACATAACCTTGTTCCAGCAGATGAGGAAGAACAGGCTCATTCGAGCGAACATTTGAAGGGAAATCAGCCAGTGAATCTGTTATCCCAAGGCGGTTATGGACTCCGCAATGTGAACGAAAGACTGCTACTCCATTATGGAGCGGCTGCACAGCTCGAAGTGGACAGCCGGGTCGGCGGTGGAACCCGGATTTCATTTTCCATTCCAATCTTGGAGGAATCGCCATGAGACTACTGATTGTTGATGATGAAGTTATTATCCGCACAGGGTTAGCCAGTGTTATTGCCTGGCATGAGCTGGGGATTGAGCTTCTTCCGCCAGCAGCCTCGGCTGAAGAGGCGTTGACCCGTATGGCCGGGGAGAGGCCGCATATTCTGATGACCGATATTCGGATGACAGGCAGATCGGGACTTGAACTGGCAGCGGAAGGGCTGCAATTGCTGCCGGAGCTGGAGGTTATTATTTTATCGGGGTATGATGATTTCTCTTATGCTCAACAGGCGATTCGTCAGGGAGTCACGGATTACCTGCTGAAGACGAGCAAGCCGGAAGAAATTATCAAGACGGTGCTTCAGGCCAAACAACGAATTACGGAACGATGGGCAGAGAAGTCCAGGGAAGGACATCTTCTACGTGAGAACAGACAGCGGCTGTTCGCAGCATGGATTATTGATGGAGACATTGTTTCCGGTCCATGTCCTGCGTTTCTTCATTCGGGGACGGGTGTGCACGGCAATTCTCATGCTGGCATGGAGCCGATGCAGAGACAAGTTCTGATTCTGAAAGCAGAGGGCTGGAGTCGTTCTTCGGCAGCATTGCTGCGGTTTGCAGTGCAAAATATGCTGGAGGATGTTCTGCCTGGTGCGATTACTCATATTCAAAAAGAACAGGTCATCAGTGTTGTACCGTTGCCATCAGAAGATCCGAATTTCCGATCTGTTCTGGGCTTCGCCTTAAATCGGATTGAGCAGCTGTTGAAATGCACGTTGCGTGCAGCCGCAGGTCAACCCAGGATGGAAATAGATCGTTTGCATGAGAGCTACAGAACGGCTTCCGTGGCTTTCAGTTACCATGGATTACTGGAGGACAAAATCTGGCATTATGAAGATATTCTGCATCGAAAAGGTGGAAAAACGGTCTTGCAGCATGAGGAAGAGACTGCGCTCGGGACACTGCTGATGGATAATGACTCGGTTACCCTCACCACATGGACGCGAGAACTGGTGACTGAGCTCAAGATTGACCCGGACGTAACGCCAGAATCCTTGGATGCCTGTCTGCATTCTGCCGTGAATGCTGGTCAGCGCTGGCTGATTCGTGCGATGCGTGCCATTGGACGGGAAGATTTGGAACGATTCGAGCCTTGGATACCTGAATCGGATGCGGATACAGGAGAACTGCGGGATCTGCTGTTTCATCATTTATATAGTCTGATGCATGCCTACCACAGTCAAATGGGACAAGGGCGAACCACACATGTACAGAAGGCCATTGCTTATATGGAATCCGGCTTGGTACAGGATATTAGTCTGCAACAGGTGGCGGGACAGGTTCATCTGCATCCGGGTCATCTTAGCGAGCTGTTTAAGAAGGAGACCGGTATCACCTTTGGTGATTTTGTAACGGACATGCGGATTCGACGGGCGAGAGACATGCTGGCAGTATCTCCTGCCAAAGTAAGTGAAGTCGCCGCCATTAGCGGATATGAGGATGTAAAGTATTTTAGCAGGTTGTTCAAAAAACATACAGGCAAGACCCCGAGTGAATATCGCGAGCAGGCATTGTCATTTAAGCCTTCGGAAGGTAGAAGACAGCAGATAACGGATCAGGTCTGAGCTTTCGGCAAGCGGTTTCGTAGCGTAATAACTCAGGGCTCTGGAGAGCGAGGCATAGGATGACGATGAATAGTTCAAGTCAGGATTTATCAGGGCTATGGAAGATTCAGCATTTTGAAATTGGTGAGAAGCGGGCCATGGATGTAGCGGCAGCTGCGTTAGACGATCGCTTCTGGATCGGAGCGGAAGTGCCAGGAGATGTACACGCAGCACTGGTTGAGCGCAGCATCATTGATCCACCCTATTACGGGCATAACGATGCTAAGAGCCGCTGGGTAGAGCAGAAGGAGTGGTGGTATCGCACCAATTTCAATCTGGTGAAGGACGGAGAGTCAGAAGCGTATTTCGAGCTAATATTTGAAGGGTTGGATACGTTTGCAACGGTATATGTGAATGGGCATGAAGTAGGTCAAACGGCGAATATGCTCATGTCACATGCATTCGATGTCACAACGCTGGTTCGTAACGGGTGGAATGCCATTGCGGTCAAGTTTGATCCACTTCATCTGCATCACAGGGACAAGGAAACCTTCGACTGGTCCTCTTATACTAAAGAACGTCCGTGGCTGCGCAAAGCAGCGATGAACTTTGGTTGGGACTGGGGTCCGCGCATGGTTACTGTAGGGGTCTGGGGTACCGTGCGGCTGGAGAGACGAACGACAGCCAAGCTTGGAAACGTATTCGCACGGACTGAATCAGCCAGCAGCAAGGAAGCTGTAGTTCGCGTTACTGCTGATGCGAAGTCAGTATTGTCTTTCCGTAGCAGGCAGAAACGGGGTAAAGCTGTGGCGCTGACCTGTGATATTCGTTTGTTGGATGCAGATGGTATTGAAGTGGCACGAGATGCTGACCTGGAAGTAAAAGACGGTCTTGCGGACACAACGCTGACTCTGTCTACACCGCAGTTATGGTGGACGCATGATCTGGGTGAGCCTTACCTGTACAAGCTGGAGGTTACTTTATATGCAGATGGTCAGGAAGTAGATCGTTACAACGAGCGATTTGGTGTACGAACAATTGAACTGGCGCTCCATAATGAACTGGGCGAGGATGCGTTTGCTTTTATTCTGAACGGAGTCAAAATATATGCCAAGGGAGCCAACTGGATTCCAGCTGACCATCTCATTGGAGTCATTCCTGCCTCACGTTACAAGGAACTGATCGAGCTAACGGTAGAAGGGCATATGAACATGTTACGTGTCTGGGCGGGCGGCATTTATGAGAAAGATGTCTTTTACGATGAATGTGATCGGCAAGGCGTTCTGGTATGGCAGGATTTTGCGTTCGCCAACGCATTATTCCCGGACTTCAATCGTGACTTCATGAACAATGTACAGCAAGAGGTCGAAAATAACGTCCTTCGTTTGCGGAACAGGGCTTCGCTTGCACTCTGGTGTGGCAATAACGAAATTGACTGGCTCTATGACATGAAGTCGGCCAGCGGAGATATCAACAGCCCCTTCTATGGCGAGCTTATCTACCATGAGCTAATCCCGGAAGTGCTGGAGCGTCTGGATTCCTCGCGTCCTTATTGGCCTTCTTCACCGTTCGGAGACAACAATGGCAATGACGCCAATGACCCGGACGTAGGGGATCGCCACAACTGGCAGGTATGGCATGGTTCGGTCTATCCGCGGAAATACGGGGAGCCACCGCTGCTGGACTACAGTATTGAAGGTGTGACGTTCAAAAATTATAAAAAGGATGATGCCCTGTTCAGCAGTGAATTCGGCATGCATGCTTCAGCCAACCGCTACACCTTGGAGAAGAACATGCCTGCGGGGCAGTTCTACTGGGGCAGTCCTGAAATGGCCTATCGAAACAAGGATACCAATCATCAAAAAGGTATTCTTCTGATGGAAGGTTACACGGGCATTCCGCAAAATATGGAAGAGTACATGAACTATTCCATGCTGACTCAGGCCGAAGGTCTGAGGTATGGCATTGAGCATTTCCGGCGGATCAATCACCGCAACAGCGGGGCGCTTGTGTGGCAATTGAACGATAGCTGGCCAGGCACAAGCTGGTCCATGATTGACTATGAACTGCTGCCGAAGGCATCCTTTTATTATGGGAAAGTGTTCTTTCATCCGGTATTGCTGTCGTTGGAGCATGAGCCAGGTGAGCCGCTTTCCCTGTGGGTTGTGAATGACACTCTGGAGTCTTTGAAGGGGCAGCTTCAGCTTCATGTCTATGGACTGGATGGAGAGAAAGTGTATTCGAGTACCCATCCTGTAGAGGCGGGTTCACAATCATCCATTCGTATTACAGAGCTGAGCGAAGCAGAAGTATTGGGAGGCAGACGTGCCGAGGAAGTGATGGTGGAACTGGTATCCGAGGGATTCGTTGCGCCGTTCAATCGATACTTTCTACGAGATCCTAAAGATATCGTGTGGCTTCAATCCCAACTGAGCGTACATGTAAATGAGGAGGAACAATCGGTCACGGTGACAGCGAGTGGCGGCATCGCCCGTTTGGTGAAGCTGGAGCTGCCACTCGGACGTGTGCGATTCAGCGACAACTATTTCGATCTGCTCCCTGGGGAGAGCAGAACCGTTCGGCTGCGACATCCGGAACAGGTGTCACTGCCATGGACTGAACTTCGAGTAAGTGCGATGAATGGAAGCGAAGCCTGAGCTGTTTGCGTGCTCTGATCGCTATGTAAGATGTTCGTTGCTCCCTAGTAAGGTAGAGCGTAACTCTGTAAGACGTAGACGAAATTGCTATATAAGATGCTTTTTTTCAGAGGGTCGCGATGATCTTCTGAAAATTTTTTATCTATAAATATAGGGGTGCGGGGTATGATTACTCCACTGATCTTTCAAACCGTAAGAGTCATCTTTCGAATATAGTAAAACACAGTTGAATAAATCGATTAAGTCGTATTGAACGTCAAGTCCGTGGAATGAAGGGTTAATTGAAAAGGAAACGTATTATGATGACGTTACGGATCATCTCGCAGTTTGATGACGATTAGGAATAAACTTTTGAGATAGCTTCTTTATTGTGCATTCATTACAGAAATTTAAAAAACCGTTTGACTTAATATAGGGTAGGGGGGGTATACTATATTTGCAGAGTGCGAGAGACCTGAACAACTGTCTTCAAGAGTTAACCCACTGTTTAGGTCAAACTAAATCCAAAAAAAGAAGGGACAAAATAAAATGAAAAACATTGTATTGAAGGTACAAGGTATGAGCTGCCAACATTGTGTAAATTCCATCGAAGGTGCTTTGAAAGAAATAAATGTATCCGGCAAAGTAAATCTCGTTGATGATTCAGTTGAAGTGACGTATGACGAAGGTCGGGTTTCGTTGGAGAAGATCAAAGAAGTTATTGAAGAACAGGGCTATGAAGTATCATAAGTAACGGCGTGAGGGGAGTGAGTTATTGTGTCAACAGCAGAGGCTCAGACAAAACAGTCGAGTATACAAATTACAGGTATGACTTGTGCAGCTTGTGCAAACAAAATTGAAAAAGGCCTCGGCAAAATGGACGGGGTCACATCAGCGAATGTTAACTTCGCTTTGGAAAAAGCAAGTGTAACGTATGATCCCACGAAAGTGGAAATGAAAGAACTTGAGGAAAAAATCAAAAAACTTGGATATGGTTCCGTATCAGAAGTTGCGCAGTTCAATCTTGAAGGCATGACCTGTGCAGCATGTGCGAACAAAATTGAAAAGGGCTTGAACAAGTTGCCCGGTGTGACTAACGCTTCAGTAAACTTCGCCATGGAAACGGCCCGAGTTGAGTTTTCCCCTGGTGAAGTTTCCATCGAAGACATGAAAGAAAAGGTGGGAAAACTCGGTTATACAGCGATCGTCAAGGCAGACGGTTCCAGTGGTGGTGCAAGTGAACATCGCGCTAAAGAACTGAGTAATCAAAAACGGAAATTATTGATTTCGGCGATTCTTTCCTTGCCGCTGTTGTGGACTATGGTAGGTCACTTCTCGTTCACTTCATGGATCTATGTTCCGGATTTGTTTATGAATCCGTGGTTCCAACTGATCCTGGCTACACCAGTACAATTTTATATTGGTAGACAGTTCTATGTGGGTGCGTATAAGGCTCTCCGGAACGGGAGTGCCAACATGGATGTGCTGGTATCACTTGGTACCTCTGCAGCGTACTTCTACAGTTTATATTTGACCATTCAATGGTCAAGTATGGCTGACGGTATGCATCATGGTCCATCCCTGTATTATGAAACGAGTGCGGTCCTTATTACCCTGGTTCTTATGGGTAAATTGTTTGAATCACTTGCGAAAGGCCGAACATCAGAGGCTATTAAATCATTGATGAGTCTGCAGGCGAAGACGGCATTAGTGGTTCGGGATGGTAAAGAGCTTACCATTCCAGTGGATGAAGTCATTGTAGGAGATGTTGTCCTTATTCGTCCAGGAGATAAAGTACCTGTAGACGGAGAGGTGCTGGAAGGGATCTCATCTATAGATGAATCCATGCTTACGGGTGAAAGCCTTCCAGTAGAGAAAAAAGTCGGAGATGCTGTTATTGGAGCTACGATTAATAAAAATGGTATTCTTCGGATCAAAGCAACCAAAGTGGGTAAAGAAACCGCACTTGCACAAATTATTAAGGTTGTTGAAGAAGCTCAAGGATCAAAAGCACCAATTCAAAGGGTAGCCGATGTGATCTCGGGGATATTCGTCCCGATCGTTGTAGGGATTGCAATAGTTGCTTTCGTGGTTTGGTACTTCTGGGTGACACCAGGTGATTTTGCAGGTTCGTTGGAAAAAGCGATTGCGATTCTTGTTATCGCATGTCCTTGTGCACTTGGACTTGCAACCCCAACATCCATTATGGCGGGGTCTGGTCGTTCGGCTGAACTAGGGGTGTTGTTCAAAGGCGGGGAACATCTGGAGCAGACGCATAAAATTGATGTGATCATTCTGGATAAAACCGGTACTGTTACAAAAGGTAAACCTGAATTGACTGATGTCGTCGCTTTTGGCAATGAAAATGAATTCCTGAAACTTGTTGGTGCTGCGGAGAAAAATTCGGAGCATCCACTTGCGGAAGCCATCGTTGTTGGCATCCAGGAACGAAATATTGAACTACCAGGAACTCAATCCTTTGAAGCAATTCCGGGCTTCGGAATCCAGGCAGCGGTTGAAGGTAAACAACTGCTCGTGGGTACACGTCGACTGATGGAAAAGTATAATATCGATGCAAAAGCAGCTTATAATTCGATGTCACGTTTGGAAGAAGCGGGCAAAACCGCGATGCTGGTTGCCATTGATGGCCAGTATGCAGGTATGGTCGCTGTAGCAGACACGATTAAAGAAACTTCGAAAGCTGCAGTGAGCCGTCTGAAAGAAATGGGCATCCAGGTCATTATGATTACAGGTGACAATGAACGGACGGCGAAAGCCATCGCTGCTCAAGTAGGTATTGACCATGTTCGTGCAGAGGTCTTGCCTGAAGGAAAAGCGGAAGAAGTGAAAAAACTACAATCTCAAGGTAAAAAAGTGGCTATGGTTGGTGATGGTATCAACGATGCACCGGCTTTGGCAACTGCAGATATTGGTATGGCGATTGGTACGGGGACAGATGTAGCGATGGAAGCAGCTGATGTAACACTCATGCGCGGCGATCTATCCAGTATTCCTGATGCTATCTACATGAGTCGTAAGACCATGCGCAACATTAAGCAAAACTTGTTCTGGGCGCTTGGTTACAACACCTTAGGCATTCCTATTGCTGCTATCGGTCTGTTAGCGCCATGGGTTGCAGGCGCAGCGATGGCCTTGAGTTCGGTATCCGTCGTTCTCAATGCCCTTCGATTGCAACGCGTAAAAATACGTCACTAATCAAGGCCTTACAATAGGAGGGGATAATGATGATGAGGAGTAAAAAAATCATGCTAATGTTAACCGGTGTTTTAGCTTTCGGTGTGTTGTCTGCTTGCGGAATTCCTAAAGAAAGTGCACATACAGATGGACATGGTGGTATGAATCATAATGAGATGAATTCTGAAAATGAAAGTGCGAGTCATGATCATGCAGGGCATCATGCTGTTTCAACAGCAAGTACCCTTAAAGCCTCGTTCTCCTTTGCATCAGATGTGAAGGCCAAGGGAAATTCGCATCTGACGATCCAAATCACGGACGCCGATGGAAATCCGGTTAATGAATTTGAAATGGGTCACGAAAAACTAATGCACTTTATTGTGGTGAATAAAGATCTCTCTTACTTTAATCACATTCATCCTGATTATAAGGGCGATGGAAAATTTGAGATTGAAACTTCATTTCCAGCCGGTGGCGAATACAAAATCCTTGCCGACTTTGTTCCAAAAGGTGGAGCGAGTACTACACTCAGTGAATGGGTGAATGTTGGGGGACAAGAAAAAGCCCAAGAGCCTATTCAAGCGGATTCCAATCTAGTAAAAGAAGTGGATGGTAAAAAAGTCGAACTTTCATTGAGTAGCACAAAGGCCAATGAAGACGTAAATCTGACCTTTAATATCATGGATGCGAAAACGAACGAAGGGATCAATAACCTGGAACAATACCTGGGTGCTGTAGGTCATGTTGTTATCCTTTCCGAGAATGCAGAGCAATATCTGCATGTTCATCCAACAGACGAAAAAGCAACAGGTCCAAAAGCGGAATTTATGACCTCCTTCCCGCATAGCGGAAGCTATAAAATCTGGGGCCAATTCCAACATGATGGGGAAGTCTTTACAGTACCTTTCGTAGTAGATGTAAAGTGAGTTAGAGACGTATGAGCATGGGAGATAAAATTAAAATAGCGATTAGTCCACCAATCCAACTTGGTGGAAGCTTATTCACTCCGGAGCAACTAGTTAAAATTGGCGAGATTATTGGTCCAGATTCAAAAGTGGAAATGACACCCTTTAAGCAACTCTACGCAGAAGTATTGATTGAACAACGAGATCGGATCAAAAATGAACTTGAGGATCACGGTCTTGAAATAAATCCTACAGGATTTGTAACAAAAAGTTTGATCGCGTGCAATTTTTGTAGAGGTGCAGTAGAAGCAGGGATGGAAACAGCCAAAAATTTAAATCTAGCCATTTCCGGTATAGATACGCCTACACCACTAAAGATTGGATATGCAGGGTGCGCCTTAGGCACTAGTGAACCGTTAATTAAGGATATTGGGGTCGTAAAGATGCGCGATAAGTTCGATGTTTATGTTGGTGGTGAGTCGAAGGGGCTTAAAACCTCCTTCGCCACGCTGCTAAGTTCCGGATTAACGGAGGATCAGCTTATTCCCTTCGTTACCACAATTATTGAATATTATAAGAGGCATGCGAAAGCCAAAGAAAAATTTAGCAAATTCGTAAATCGAATAACACTGGAGAACTTGAAGTCTATGACCCTTAAAAGGGGGTGAAAACAGTGAAAGAAGCTACTGTAAAAATTCAAGGTATGTCTTGCCGTTCTTGTGTATCTAAAATTGAAGGTGCAATTGGCGCTCTTGGCGCTGAAGGCCACGTTAATTTTGAACAAGGAACAGTAGAAGTTCGATTTGACGAATCTAAAGTTCAAATCGCTGAAATTGAAGAAGCGATCCGTAAAAAAGGATATAACGTCGGAGCGTAATATATAATGAAGTATAAGGGAGGGTAAATGGGCATGACGGAATCCATTCAGATTTATTCAATCCCAACCTGTAGCGATTGCAATTATGCTAAACGTTACTTTAATGAGCATGAACTGCCCTATACGGATTACAATTGTGAAGAAGACGCCAAGTATGCTGAGGAAGTCAGGAACTTGACTGGCAAACAGGTTGTTCCAACCATTGTAATTGGAGATAAGGTCTTTGTAGGCTTTGCCGAAAATCTCACTGAAATCAGTGAGTTAGTATAGTAATTCTATGGCCCCGGTCAATTTTCGACCGGGGTTATTCTTAACTTTTTACCTAAAAACAGCCCTTTGAGTGATATATCGTTGTAAGGAGGGTATAATATGTCTAAATATACCTGTGTAGATAAAGATACTTGCATCGCTTGTGGTGCATGTGGAGCAGTGGCGCCAGAAATTTTTGGTTATGATGATGAGGGTTTGGCACATGTAATTTTTGAAGGAGACGACAACCGCGGAATGTCAGTAATAGGTCCGGGTTGGCTAGAAGACTTACAAGATGCAGTAGACGGTTGCCCGACCGATTCGATCTTGGTTGATGACAAGCCGTTCTCTTAGTCTGTACCAGTTCGGTTAGTTTGACTGTCAAACCAGAAGAATACGGCGAGCTTCATAAATTGAATGTCTGTGTAATCAGTTCCTTGTTGATAGTAGAATTCAACGTCAAAGCGAACAAACCAGAAGTTTTTTAGGTATGGGATGCCTACTTTTGTAATGATTTCATACATCTTTATATATCTAATCAAGGCTGAGTTTTCTATTTCTTGTCAGCGCGTACCATGATACTTCTTGCTCCCTTTACATAGGGTAGGGGGGGATGGTAATGTGTAATAAAGGAGTTGATCTACATGGATAATACGATACTTGAGGCCGCTTCATGTGACCACACCTCTTCAAATAAACGGAAAAGCCATCATTCTGAGAGTACGAAGCGAAAATTAATTAGCCGGTTGAATCGGATTGAAGGGCAAGTGCGTGGAGTAAAAGGAATGATTGAGAAGGATACGTATTGTGATGACGTATTGCATCAAATTGCCTCCATTCAATCTGCGTTGAATGGAGTAGGAAAGCAACTATTGGAAGATCATATGAAAAGCTGTGTCGTTGAACGAATTTCAGAAGGCGATCACGAGGTTTTGGATGAACTGATGATAACTATTAATAAGTTAATTAAATAAGTTAGAATCAGTGTTAGTTGGAAAGGTGGATTTTTCAGAAGACGTTAGATAACAAACTGAAAAACAAAAAAACAGCCGGTTGCTTCCTGGAGGAATAAGGAAGTGAACGGCTGTTTGGTGATGTCTACTATTGAAAAGGTCATTAATTATTGAAAGATTCAATACGTTGCTGGAAGGAAGTTTCCATCTCTAGTTGTTGGGCAAGCTGATGCTTCACTTTCTCCCCACGAATGGTTTGTAGTTCCTGAAGCCGTTCTGTGGATACAAACTGATCCGCCGCCATCCGAGTGAGCAGCTCTGAGAGTACGTCCGCATCTTCCAGTGCTGCATTCAGTCCAAAGGTACCCGTTGGGGTCATCGTGTGAGCAGCATCGCCAAGTAGGACAACATTATCTTTTGCCCATGATTCGGAGAAACTGCTCTCTACCGATAATAAAACAAAATCACTCCAGGTCTGGATATGTTCAGCTACCGAATCGGCGAGACAGGGGAAGGCAGCCACAAGCTTCTCCACAAATGGAGCAAAGGGCTGTTCACGCAGCTTGGAGAAAGAGCCTTGCGGAATATTCCATCCAATCTGCACGTAACCTCCGAATTGGGAGAATAATGCGAGCTGCTGACCATCCATACTGGCCATGCGCACCGCAGGTTCCCATCCTGCTGGTGCCGGAATTCGTGCCCATAACAGGTCGTATCCGTGCTTGTGAATATCCGGGGTCAGCCCAGCGTGTCTGCGTACAGCTGAATATCTGCCATCCGCACCGACAATAACAGAAGCTTGAATAGAAGTGGGTCGTCCTTCCTGCCGAATGTTGATGCCCACCGTTCTGTTGGCCTTATCCCGTAACAATCCAGTCATTACGGTATTGAAAAGAACCTTCTCATTGCCTTGTTTCTGCGATTGTGACACGATGACTTCCAGCAGGTGATCCTGCGGCACATGAATGCCGACATGGGATTCTTGCTCTCCTGGAGAAATCGTATGAATGATCTGGCCATTCTCCCAATATTGAATCTGCTCCAACGGTAGCACACCCCGCTGGGTGATGGACGTGTATAAACCATGCTTCTTCAGTACAGCCTCACCATCTGTATTCAGCACTTCCCCGCGAAACGATTTGAGAAGATGCGGCTGGCGTTCAATCAGAATAGTGGAGATTCCCTGCCGATTCAGCAGGAAGGAGAGCAGCGCCCCTCCGGGGCCGGCTCCTACAATACAAACATCTGTTTTCAAAAGAGTATCCTGATTCATCTGTATAATTCCCTTGCAACATAATGGCTTGAAATCGTATTACTTTATAATAACAAATTTATAAAAATCATTAAGTAACTAAAAGTAACTTTTAATATATACGTTATTATAAACAAACTCATTCATATATTGCAATAGGCTGCTTCAATTTCTCAACCAAAATGACCCGGGCAATCCCAGATGATGGCATCCATCTCGACTAGTTTGTAGATGTCGGCTTCTTCTGTGGAATGCAAATGTACGGTTGCACCGTGCACACTGGCTGCCCCTGTAGCAATCGATTCGGCAAGTGCCCGAGTATGCCCGCCCTCACTGTCGAAAACAATATAAATATTCACTGCTTCAACCTCCTTGGATGGATATCTGTTCATACTATAAGGTAGCTTGTCACATGAAACCCCAAAATAAGCATGAGCCGGATAGACAAGTAAAGGGTTTTCGGATACAAGCGCATTTTTCACAAACAAAATAATGCAAATATGTTACAATATAAGGTAGGTTATGATCAAAGGCAGGAGGAACGTTTATGAGCCCGGATACGGAGCGAAACTCGCAATTGGCAAATGTCGATCAATTGTTGGAGGCCTTCTTCAGATATAAAAATAAAGTATTGGATCAGCAGCAAAAGAATGAAACAAACTGCAAACTGAATCCGACAAAAAGTCATATATTGGGCATGATTTTACGTGAAGGACGCTGCATGGCTGTAGACGTGGCAAGACAACTCAGTCTATCTTCCGGGGCAACCACCATTGTATTAAACCAGTTGGAGAGCGAAGGGCTGATCCAGCGGGAGCGCAGTGAAGATGACCGGAGGATTGTCTGGTTATCCTTAACGGACGATGGGGAGCAACTTGCACGAACGGTTATTAATAATCGTGGGCGAATGACCTGGGAATTATTGCAGGCGCTTACGGAAGAAGAGCAGCAGCAGATGTTTGGCATGTTGAAGAAGATCGAGCTGAAGCTGCTGGAGAAAATGAAAGCATTTGAGCATACTCATCGTTAAAACTATCGCATAGGTTTGAAGACGCCAGTTTCTCAAGAATTCATGTCCAGTTAAGGATGCGAACCTTGAAGACTGGCGTCTTCATTTGTAACAGTTATAGATGGAAACGCTGGACATGATCGATCAGGCCTTGCTGAATCAGAATTCCCTTTTGTTTCTTGCCAAGCAAGTCAAAGTGGGGGAAAGGCTGACGCCGATGAATGTAACGCGGATCCAGCCCATGTTCTATACACCAGTCTTCAAGCCGATCCAGATCAGCACAGCCCACTTTGGTTACACTGGTAATGCCGGGAAACCGGTTGTCAATCCAGAAATGAGTAAGGTAGGCCACTTCACCACGAGATACGCATTCCTTCCATTCTGCCAGCTCCTGGCGATTAATTCCAAAGGCCATAACATAAGTTCCTTTCCAAACGGGTATTGTCGACCCTATTGTAACATCTTATATATAAATTCAATTCGAATTCTTCAGTCATGTCGTGTACAGATGGGTCGTGTGGGTAATGAATATGACAACATTTTTATAATCTTCCCGGGTTTATGCTAAAATAAGGGCTACTTAAAATGCGTGTTCAAAAAGTCAGTTTTTCAGTACCGAGAAGATGGAATGAAGCTAGAAATGGAGTAGCGGAGCGTAGGGAAAACTACGTGAGCAACTACAATGTTTCCGAAGGAAACATACTTCGTAAGCATCCGCTTATTTCGGCTGAATTTCAACTTCGATGCTGATGATGCCGCTAGGCATGATTCGTAATCAAAAGGGGACTTTTTGAACAACCTCTTAAAATGGGTTCACCACTTTATTATGCGGAAAGGGAATGTCATCATGGAACTGTTTATCGCCGTACTTGTTTTACTGGTGCTGATCGGTTTATCGAACATTTTGAACCGATTTGTACCTTTTGTCCCCATTCCGCTAATTCAGATTGTGCTTGGTGTGGCCATTGCTCTGCTGCCTGCCGGTGTGCATCTTCCACTGAATCCGGAATTGTTCTTTGTGCTGTTTATCGCACCATTGTTATATAACGATGGCAAGCGAACGCCAAGGCATGAGCTGTGGAATCTCAGGGCTCCCATCCTGCTGCTGGCGTTGGGACTTGTGTTTGTCACAGTGGTGGTAGCCGGGTACGTCATTCACTGGCTCATTCCAACGATTCCGCTGCCAGCGGCCTTTGCACTTGCAGCCATTCTGTCACCGACAGATGCTGTAGCTGTTGGCGCTATGGCAGGTCGTGTGCATCTGCCCAAAAGCATACATAGGCTCCTTGAGGGAGAAGCATTAATGAACGATGCGTCAGGCTTGGTTGCATTTAAGTTTGCGATTGCCGCAACCGTAACCGGTGTATTTTCCCTGGCACAGGCGTCGTTCAGCTTTATTCTAATCGCTATTGGAGGCCTGCTGGTTGGGGCGTTGTTGTCATTCCTGCTGATCCGACTGGGCGTATGGATTCGGCGTTTGGGTATGGAAGATGTGACCATTCATATGTTACTGCAAATCTTAACACCATTTGTCATTTATCTGGTGAGTGAGGAGATCGGTGTTTCAGGTATTCTGGCGGTAGTTGCGGGCGGCATTATTCACGCCATTGAGCGTGACCGGACGGAGTCTGTGCAACTGAAGATGCAAGTTGTGTCTGCCAGCACATGGTCTGTCATTATATTTATTTTGAACGGCTTGGTGTTTGTTATTCTGGGGGTGCAGATCCCGGATGTGCTGAGCACGATCTTCGAGAATGTTTCATTCAATAACTTGCAAGTACTTGGTTATGTGGGATTGATTTCGGTACTTCTATTGGTACTCCGTTTTGGCTGGATCTATCTGTTCTGGCAAGGAAATGAACATTTTCTTAAGAAAAAGTCCATTGGGAAGCCCAAGATGAGAGAGGTTACCATCCTTACACTGTCGGGTGTGAGAGGGGCAGTAACACTGGCAGGGGCATTCTCCATTCCCTATGTTCTACAGGACGGTTCACCCTTTCCTGAAAGGGATCTGATTATCTTTCTGGCGGCGGGAGTCATTCTCTTTACTCTGATTGCGGCGAGTGTGTTTCTTCCTGTACTTGCGAAGAATGAGGAAAAAGTGGCTGACGGCACTCCGCAAACGACGGAGCGAAAAGCACAAGATATTATGCTGAATGCTGCCATTCGCGCTGTCAAATCGGAGATGAACGACGAGAACAAAGCTGCTGCACTTGCCGTATTATCTGATCTGTCGAAGTACATCAGGCAAGCTGCCGGTCAGCTTACTGCGGGGAAACGCAAAGACATTTTGAAGCAGGAAACAGCGATTAATCTGATTGGTACGCGTGCTGAACGCAGGGAAATCGAAAATATGCTGGATGAAAATGTAATTGCTTCGGAGGCAGCTTTCAGATGTAACAGCTGGCTGGATCGGAAGGAAATGATGCTGGCGAACCGCACCAACACCCAGATGATGTTCTCCATCAGTGAAATCGGACGTGTGCTTGGACATCTGTTTACGAATCGTTCCCAGAAGCCGGATCAGCCATTTATGATTGAGAATGCGGATTTGTTCCGCCAGGTGAAGTTACGTACCTCCGAGGCAGCAATCAAGGCGATCCGTGCTCATATCAATGATGGTAATCGGATTGTGGCATTGTCGGTCATCGCCAAATATGAACGGGTCATTGCCAGATTGCGTACCTGGAACCAGGGCAAAACGGAAGATCCATTCAATCAGGAGAAGCTGGAATTACAAATGGTGGCCATTCAGGAGCAGCGTAACACCGTGCAAAAACTGTACGAGAATGGTGAGATTAATCGCGAGGTAGCTGGGAAATTGCGCCGGTTTATCAATGATGTGGAAGCCACTGCTTTGAAAAACACCTAATCCGATATACCCTTATTTTAAATAAGGCTACTGCAGAAGAGATGGCCGTGATTGATCCAATTTTTCGTTAAATAGTTCTGGTGAATCGGGAAATGCTAACAGGGAGTTTACGTTTTACGATAAAGAGAGGACATCTACATGAACCTGAAGGCAGCCCGAACCATCGGATTGTTTACCCTGATTCTCATGCTTGGCACCAGTTCTGCCAATGCCAAACCTGTGCAGAAGAATCGCCAGTATTATGAGGAGCGAGGAGAGATTGTGTGGGAGGTTCCCACACATGATAAACTAATCGCCCTGACCTTTGACGATGGACCTGATCCGGTCCAGACTCCGCAAATTCTAGCTTTACTTCAGCAATATCAAGCCAAAGGCACTTTTTTTGTACTTGGTAAATGGGCAGAGAAGTTTCCTGATCTGGTTAAGCAGGAGCAGCAGGAAGGGCATGAGGTCGCCAATCATACGTATGCACACACGTATGCGGTCAGATCGACACGGGCGGACAAGTACACTCGGGAAATGGACGAGGCGGAAAAGTCGATCGTTGAAGCGGGTGCGCAGCGTCCCCTGTTGTTCAGGCCACCGGGTGGGTACTACAATGACATGGTGATTCAGATCGCCAAGCAAAAAGGATATTCGATTGTACTCTGGTCCTGGCATCAGGATACACGTGATTGGGCTTCTCCAGGCGTATCAGCCATTGTGAACAAAGTGCTGAAGAACGCTCGTAACGGGGATATTGTACTATTTCACGATAAGGTGGAAGGCAAATCACAGACGGTTGCCGCGCTAAAAACGATTCTGCCTAAGCTTCAGCAACAGGGATATCGTTTTGTAACTGTATCGGAACTACTTGCCGTCAAGGCGAAAGAGGCTGCCAAGGATGGCATTTCATCATTGAAGCAGCATCCATAGCGAACAAACGAAAAACCGCAGTCTCTAGATCAAAGAGACTTGCGGTTTTTTGGCATGCTCCTTTTTTCATTTAAAGGCGAATTTGTAAATGGCGATCTATTGGATACGAGGAGAATTCCTCTCTTGGATAGGGAAGCATTCCTCATTCGCATTTAACGTTCCGGCTTGACTGGACGTGGTCGGGAACGAGCTCGTCGCAGAAACAGCGAGAGGACAAGCCCGATGATCGAAATCCAGGTGGCTACAATAAAAGCATCGTTAATGCCTTCAATCGTTGATGTCTGAACAGCGATGCCATAGAGCTGTTGCAAGGCGAGACTTGAACCCTGTTCAGGTGGCATTCCAGCCATGGTAACCACCTCTGTACCCAGCAAGCCAACTTGCTGGGTCAGGGCTGCATTGGTTGTGGTGACCGTGTTGCTGTAATCAGCCAAATGAATACCTGCCCGTGTTGCCATCACGGTAATGAGCAGGGCCGTTCCGATCGAGCCAGCCACCTGTCGGATGGTATTGGACATGGCCGTGCCATGACTGGTTAGATGTGGGGGTAATTGGTTAAGTCCTTCCGTCTGTACGGACATCATGAGCATGGACATGCCAAAGCTGCGGAACGTATACAGCATCATGATGTGACCATATGGCGTTTCACCCGTCAATTTGCTGAACTCATAAGTGGAGATGGCGGTAATGAGCAGACCCACAATAGCGAGCGGGCGAGAGCCGATCCGGTCAAACAGGGCACCTGAGATGGGGGACATCACACGCATTAGCAGTGCGCCTGGCAGCAGCAACAGACCGGATTGCAGCGGAGAGAATCCCTTATATTTTGCAGATAGATCGGTAATAACAGCATCCCGCCAAAGAGTGCCATGTTAATCGTTGCGCTGGCCAGCGTGGAGATGGTGAATATATCGTATTTGAACACACGAAACTCCAGCAAGGGGTGCTTCATAGCTGTCTCCCTAAGGACAAAGAAGGCGAAAAAGAGCACTCCGATAATCAATGTCAACAGCACCGTGGCGCTGGTCCATCCTTTATCTCCGGCAGAGCTGAATCCATAGAGCAGAAAACCGAAACCGATGGTAGAGAATAGTGCACCTAAGCCATCAAATTTCGGTGAGGTAAGCTTGGACACATTACGCAGCCAGATGAATGCAAACAAGATATCAAGCAAGGCGAGCGGGATGACCATATAAAACAAAATACGCTATGTATAATGCTCACCTTGTACAATACGTCCGATCAGCATGGCTGTAAAGCCCGGACTGATGGCACAGATCAAGGAACCCCTCTTCAGACCGGAAATGACCGTTTGACCGTTCTGTTATGTTCTTGAACAATCGTCATGACTTTCGTTTTCAATCCAAAACGTCTACAATAGATGAAGCTTTGTGAATCATGGATACATGATATTGAAAACCGTAGTAGAGGAGAGAGAAACCCATGAATGGACAACAGCGAGTAAATATTAAACCAGGTCTTGAAGTGGATATTGTGCTGAAGCAGGACCAGTCCACAGGCAAGCTGACACGTGGCATTGTGAAGGATCTGTTGACCAAGTCACCTACGCATCCGCATGGCATCAAAGTGCGTCTGACGAATGGACAAGTAGGACGTGTGAAACAAGTGATTACCGGAGCATCGGAATGATTCGGTGCCAAAGGCGATAACATGATTGCAACGGCGGATGTAATGGCACATCTGGCCTCGGGTAACGTGCGTCAGCAGGATGCATATCAGGTGTTGAGGGCAAGCGGATTGCTTCATATTCTGGCTGCAAACCATCCATATCCGGCCGGAACAGTTCCAATTGATATCGATATTCCCGGGAGTGATCTCGATCTGTTGTGTGAGGCAGAGGATCTGGGAGCATTCGAGAACCTGCTGCATCGCCATCTGGGTGAGATGCAGGGTTTTCGATGTGAGCGTGGTGAAGGCAGTCCAGGCAAGCTTCCTTATGTGACTTGTTGTTTGCAGATGGGAAACTGGCCCATTGAGATTTTTGCCCAGTCGATACCTGTATCCAGCCAGAATGCTTATGTGCACATGCTGGTGGAATGGGATTTGTTACAACTCTGGGGTGCGGCGGGACATCGTGAGATTCGCAGACTGAAGCTGAAAGGCTTAAAGACGGAGCCTGCGTTTGCTTCAGTTCTTGGACTTCAGGGAGACCCTTATTCTTATGCGGAAGTGCTGCATCTGTCAGGAAAGAGTCGGGACGAGCTTTGGAGCTGGGCCCGTTTGCGTACCTCTTTTCAGTCAGAGTAGGTAGTACCCTGATCAGATTAGAAAGATAGCAACAATGGTAGTCACCGTTAATCCCAGCAGTACCGGTTTCAGGTTGCGGCGCGCCAGTTCGAATGGACTGACCCCACAGATGGCAGCAGCTGGAATCAGAGCCCATGGAATCAAGGTTCCCCCGCCTACCCATATGGCGGAAACCTGACCCAGTGCCGTCAGCACAGATGCGGAATCTGCCGAACCTGCAAACATGGCTGCAATGGACCCCACAAGGGATATTCCCGAGAACCCCGAACCATCCATTCCTGTTACCGCTCCGGTCACAGTCATCGTTATCGCGCCTACCGTATCATTCATTGGAACCAGACCTGAGAGAACAACCCCAAGATCATTCACAATACCGTGTGAACCTTCAGGCAGCGGGTTGTTGAACAACTCTGTGATCGCAGCATCCCCCAGATAGAAGAAAGCAGCAATTGGAATGACAGGACCAAATACTTTGAATCCGAACTGAAATCCTTCTATTAAATAACTTGTGGTCTCCTCTGGACCTGTATGTCGATGTGAGGCAAGAGAGACGGCAATCAGAATGAGCACAGCCGTTCCGCCGATTAACGCTGTAGCATCACCCCCCTGAAGCTTGAGCACAAACATCAGGATGACATCCACTGCGAATAACAAGGGGATAAGGAGGGCGAATGCTTTTTGCAGGTGGGGTGGCATAGGTTTACTGTGAACAACCGGTTTAGCGGAGACAGGCACAGGATCAGATGAAGCTGGAGGTATGGTCACTGCTTCACCAGAGACAGGATTCTGAGGAGGAAGAGTTAAGCCCAACTTCATCTCTTTGCGCAGCATCCAGAAGGCCGTAATTGTGGATACCGTGCCCATTACAATGACCAGAGGTATGCTGGCAGTCATGACGGAAGTAACCGGAAGACCGGCTGCATCAGCGGTAAGTTTTGGAGCCCCTTGAATAATGTAATCTCCCGACAGGGCAATCCCATGTCCAAACAGGTTCATCGCAATGGCAGCGCCAATAGGAGGAAGTCCCACACGTACGGCTACAGGAAGAAGTATGGCTCCGACAAGGGCGACAGCAGGGGAAGGCCAGAAAAATAGCGATACAAGCATCATAATTAGTCCAATTCCCCAATACGCAACCTGCGGGGAACGGATGAATCGGGTGAGCGGTGTCACCATAATTTCATTAATTCCTGTTCGAATGAGCACCCGGCTCATGGCAACAATAATCGATATAATAAAAATGGTGCTGAACAGCTCCTTGGCTGCGTATACAAAACTGTTGAAAATGCCGGCAACCGAACCGCTTAAAGTCTCTGTCGCGAAGAGTCCAATGGTCAGGATACCCGCAACACAAATGATGGTTGTATCTCTGCGTCGGATCATGACGGCGACAATCAGGACGATAAAAACCAAATATACATAATGCAATGGGACGAGTTGAATATTCATCCTACATGCCTCCCTACATCCCCGCTGCCAATCTCGAGGAGTGATATATCGTATGCATGTCATCATCGGGCGTTCGTGGAGTAAGGGGATGCAGGATTTTTTTTACAGATGGAGAACTTAATAGAATGTGAAGCTTTGTGATCGAACTGGAGGCCAAGTGCAAGTCACCAGAATTGATATAGACAGGTAACGGAACCTCATAGACGGGTGCAAGCAAGTATGACTACAATAAACATGCCATGATAAGGAAGAAATTAGAAAAAACCTCATTCCCATAGGGAACAAAAGGGCGGTAATCCATGAATTTCATCCGTTCACTGCGCTTTAAGTTTATGGTGGGCCTGACACTGATTATGCTGCCACTATTCCTGTTGCTCTACTACAACAACGTGTACGCCATGAAAGTTGTACGCGATAAGGTGTCTCTCACCAATATGAATCATCTTGCGAAGAGTGTGGAGCAGAACGAGCGAGTGTTGCAGGAGACCAATCGTTATTTATACAGTCTGGGCGAGCGGGACCCGGATATTATATCCCTGTTTTTTCTCAAATACGGCAGCGGGGATTATATTATTGCGAAACAGCGCATTATGAACAAATTCATGACAGACATCGGTTTTTACAATTTAATTGATTCATTTTTCCTGTACGATGCGGTGAATGATGATTTGCTGCTGGCTACGTCAGGCAACTATGATGTCAAAATGTCTATTGTGCAGGAGAGCATGCCAGTCCAGATGCAACAATTGGAAGGGGATATCCAGAAGCCGGAATGGAGCATCGTTCGCGGTGGGACTTGGAATGCACTGGTCAAAACCGTTCGGATTAATGCCCAGTTCTACGCGGGAGCCCTTGTGGATATGAATGCACTGAATCACCCGGAACAATTCACGGAATCTGGTGATCGGGGAGGTGCAGTCATTGTGGGAGCAGATGGCTGGGCATTGTCTGATTCTGCTCTGAATTCGGACCAGATTAATCTGGCTGCGTCCCATATCTCGGGCCTGAAAAATCCTTATCAGGTTATTTCTGAAGTGACGCCCAAAGGAGATGCGAGACAGTACCTGATGCTGGGCATTCCCTCAGCCATGTCCGAGATGAATTATATTGTGCTGCTGCCCGAAGAGGACATGATGCGCAATCTTCCTTTTTTTCAGCAGATTATTCGCTTGCTTCCCATTGGTGCAGCTGTGATTCTGATCACAGCTATGATCTTTCTTAGACAGCTCCTATTCCGCCCAATGAATGTGCTGATTCGCGGAATGAGGAGAGTGAGCCGGGGGGAACTTGATGTGAGACTGGAGACCCCGTCTTCGTCTGAACTGGAGTTTGTCACACGGAGCTTCAATCAGATGACAAGTCAAATTCAGCATCTGAAGATTGATGTGTATGAGGAGCAACTGCGGACGAGGGAAGCCGAGTTCAAACAATTACAGATGCAGATTAACCCGCACTTTTACCTGAATTCGCTAAATATTATTCATAGTCTGGCTTCCTTGCAGAAGAATGAGCTTGTGCAGCAGATGGCTGGTCATCTGGCTGACTATTTCCGGTTCAGCCTGCGTGCAGGCAAACGTGTTATCCGGTTAGATGAAGAGCTGGAACATATCCGTCATTATTTGGAGATCCAGAAGTTGAGGTTTCCAAACAAGCTGGATTTCACGCTCGACATTGACCCGGATCTTGGGCATTATGTACTTCCGCCATTAACGATCCAGCCTTTTGTGGAGAATGCCATCATTCATGGATTTCAGCGGCGTACAGAACCATTCATCATTCGCATAACAGCACAGGAAATGAAAACGCTATCGGACAATATCCTGTCATCCGCTGCTGAGGAGGTTACCGTAATTCAACTTTCGATTGAGGATAACGGTGTGGGATTTGAGCAAGACATTCTGGAGCGGCTGCAACAGGGGCAATATGCTGAAGACCCGGGTGGTCAGCATATCGGGATCTGGAACGTCGCCCATCGGTTACTTGTGAAGTACGGCGATCAAGCCGGATTGCAATTCCAGAATCAGGTGCACGGAGGTGCCAAGGTCATAATTCATTTACCTGTCCAGACGGAGGGAGAAGAAGGGGGAGCCTATGCGGAACCTGTTAATCGTGGATGATGAAGTATACGCGCTGCAAGCGATGGTCGAAGGGGTAGACTGGCGTTTGGCCGGAATTGACCGGGTGTTCAGTGCCGGTGATGCGGAAGAGGCAAGAATGGTGATGAAAGCCCACTCCATCGATATTATGATCTGTGATATTGAGATGCCGGGTGAAACGGGACTTGATCTGCAGAGCTGGGTGCTGAAGCATGATCCAGGTATACTGACGATCTTTCTGACAGGCCACGCCCTGTTCGATTATGCCCAGACTGCAATCAAGTTGAACAGCTTTGATTATGTGCTGAAGCCAGCTCCCGCAGATCAGTTGCTCAAGGTTGTCACCCAGGCTATGGACAAAATTAAGGATGGCGAGCAGCGCTCCCGTACGAATAAAGTATATGAGACGGTGTACAAACGCTGGAAGACCCATAAACCACTGTTAACCGAGCGTTTCTGGAAAGATGCCATCTCACAGCGGGTAACGTTAACCCAACAAAGGTTGCAGGAACTGGCCGAAGTATACGGGGCCGAAATCGATCCGCAAGCGCGTGTATTGCCCATTGTAATCTCCGTGGAGGAATGGGTGCGGGAGTTCGATCTTCGTGACGAAGAGGTGCTGGAGTATGCACTTCGCAATGCAGCCAAGGAAATGCTGCTTGGTGACAAACCCGGTGAAGTGTTCCAGGACCAGAGCGGACTGAATATTGTGCTTGCATATGAACAGGATGGTGTCATTCCCACGGCGAGTGAAGTGGCACAAGAATGTCAGGGCTATATCCAGCAGTGCGGTACGTACTTCTACTGCCGATTATCCTGTTATGTCGGAGTTCCGGTTGCCGTAACGGACCTGCAGGGCATGTTGAATGAACTGATGGATATGGAGCGCCGCAATATCAATGAGCTTGAAGAGGTATTTCTATATGACGAGCAGGGCCGGGAGACAGAGGATCGGTTTTTGCCGATACCGTGGTTTTCCGAGTTGTCCATCCTGTTCGAAACGGGTAAAGTCGGAGATTTGCGTGAGCGAGTTGATGAAATCTTTGAATTATTGGCTGCACAGGAGCGGCTATCGCCGGAAATATTGCGATTGTACTACCATGCAATGCTGCATGTCGTGTATCCCTTGCTCCACCAGAAGAATGTGTCTGTACGCAGCTTGTATCCCGGGGAACGGGAGCCGGAAGAAAGTGTCGTGACACGTTCCTTACCTCAGTTGAAGCATTGGACATCAGACTTGATCAGTCGTGCGATCCCGGTGCTGTATCCGGACGATCACAGTCCAATGACCATTGTGGATCAGTTATGCATATATATCGAAAATCATATCGGCGAAGAGCTGATGCGAGAAGAACTTGCTTCTTTTGCCGGATTCAATCCAGCCTACCTGTCCCGCCTGTTTCGGAAGGAAAAAGGGATGTCGCTCTCCGAATTCATTCTGCAGCGCAGGGTTGCCAAAGCAAAAACATTGTTGTCCCAGTCTACCGTGAAGGTAACGGACATCGCAGGCAAAGTCGGATATTATAACTACTCCCATTTCACCAAAATGTTTAAAAAGTGCACAGGTATAACGCCACAGGAGTTTCGTAAGCAGTCCCGTACCGTATAATTTTGGACGCAGTATACTGCGTTCTTTGTTTTTTTATCCTCTAAAGTCATAATTTGATAAGTGAACAGGTCACCACAGCAGATAGAGGACCTGACCGCTCCGCCGTATACTTGAACCACAGGAGACAAACGTTGCTTCATCCTGAGGAACGAATTCAAGAGGAGTGAGGGAGAACAAGTTATGAAGACACAACCCCAGGCGGGTAAAGGAGCACAGATATCGGATGTAAGGGACATACATGATATACCAGTTCGTAAACGAAAGTCTGTCCTGCACAATCTAGGTAAATTCAAGGTTTTGTATCTCATGTTTTTGCCAGGCATTCTGTTTCTGCTGGTAAACAACTATATGCCGATGTTCGGCGTGCTGATTGCGTTTAAAAATGTAAATTATGCCGACGGTATTTGGGGAAGCCCCTGGAGCGGCTGGGATAATTTCAAGTATTTGTTCTCCACTAGCGATGCTTGGGAGATTACTCGTAATACACTTGCGTACAACACTGTATTTATTGCGCTGAATTTATTAGTGGGGGTAGGTCTTGCGATCCTGCTGAATGAAGTGAAGAACAAGGCGATGTCCAAATTGTATCAGTCACTCATGCTGCTTCCGTATTTTCTGTCCATGATCGTAGTCAGTTATCTGGTCCTGGCTTTTCTGGGCAGAGATTCAGGCTTCATGAACTCGACTATCCTGCAGATCTTTGGCGGGCAGCCGATCGACTGGTATTCAGAACCGAAGTATTGGCCGTACATTCTGCCCATTGTAAACACATGGAAGAATATCGGTTATTACGCCGTCATTTATCTGGCAGCCGTTGTTGGCATTGATGAGGAATATTATGAAGCTGCCGTGTTGGATGGAGCGACCAAGTGGCATCAGATTCGCTTCATTACGGTTCCGTTTCTCGTGCCACTGATCGTCATTATGACACTGTTGCAGATTGGCCGTATTTTCTACGCAGACTTCAGTCTGTTCTATCAGGTTCCTCTGGAATCGGGAGCGTTATTCCCTGTAACGAATGTACTGGATACTTACGTGTACCGCACGTTCCTCATTGGGGGAGATATCGGAATGTCCTCAGCAGCGGGTCTGTATCAGGCGGTTGTCGGATTTGTGCTTGTACTTGTATCCAATACCATTGTAAGGAGAATGGACAAAGACAATGCATTATTTTGAGAGGAGGCAAGTCAGACTGTGAAATCACGTGATCCATTAGCTGTATCCCGGCGTTCCGCATCCATTATTCATGCCATGTTTATTTTCTATGCGATTGCCTGCATCGTGCCGATTCTGCTTGTCTTCGCCATCTCCTTCTCGGACGAGACGACGGTCATTGCGAACGGGTATAAGCTAATTCCAGAGAAGTTCAGCCTTACGGCCTATGATTTTCTGTTCAAGGATATGGATCAGATTATCCACTCCTATGGTATCTCTATTATTGTTACTGTAGTAGGTACCATCACCAGTGTGGCGTTGACCGCGCTATATGCTTACCCGCTCTCGCGGAGAGATTTGCCTTACCGTGGCTGGTTTGCCTTCTTTATCTTCTTCACCATGCTGTTCAATGGCGGTCTGGTACCTTGGTATCTCGTCTATGTGAACGTGCTGGATCTGAAAAACTCGATTCTGGCGCTCATTATGCCGCTGCTGCTATCACCGTTCTTTGTTCTGGTCATGCGCACATTCTTTGCCAATTCCATTCCAGTATCGATTCTCGAATCGGCACGAATTGATGGGGCCGGGGAATTGAGAACGTTTACACGTATTGTGTTGCCGCTCTCACTTCCCGTTATGGCGACCGTTGCGCTCTTCAGTACATTAAACTACTGGAACGATTGGTACCTCAGCATGATTTTTATTTCGGATAACCGGACGATCAGCCTTCAGTACCTTATGTACCGGACGCTGCTCGATATTCAATATTTAACATCCAACTCCAACGTCTCTTCACAGATTTCTTCTCAGGGTGGATTAATGAATCTGCCTAACAAAACGCTGCAAATGGCGATGGCTGTCGTCGGTATTGGTCCGATTGTGCTGGCATATCCGTTCTTTCAACGGTATTTCATCAAGGGCCTTACCGTAGGTGCAGTGAAGGGGTAACTCTGGCCGGTTAGCGGAGCGGATAACGGATAACAAGGATGGACCTGAGAGGGTATATACAAAGAACCAGCGAGTGCAGTCACGCCGGAGGGCCGGCAAGGGAAAGGACTTTTGCAGATTGGGAAACATTGCGAATTGGGGCAATCGGTTGCAGGGTCCAACATATGAGGGAGGGGTTCAATTGGTCAGAACGTTAAAGGTATGGCCGCGTATTGCGGCAGCAGTTATGGCGCTTAGCCTGGTGTTGGCAGGATGCTCATCGGACAAAGGCGGAACAACACCGAAAGCCGAGGGCGGGGGTGCAGCTGAGAGTGGGGGTAAACCCTATGAAGTGACGTTGTATTACCCAGGAACACCACAGAAAGATGTGGCTCTGGTGGAGGCCGAGATCAACAAGAAGATGGAGCCAAAGATCGGGGCAACGCTCAAGATCAATGCCGTTGACTGGGGTCAGTGGGATAACAAGCTGAATCTCATGATCTCTTCTGGCGAGAAATCGGATATCATTTTCACAGCGGCGTGGCAGAACTATACTGTAAATGTGGCGAAGGGCGCTTTCATGCCACTGAATGATCTGCTTGACAAGTATGGGCAGGATATCAAGAAAAATCTCGACCCGGCCTTTATGGAAGGGTCCCAGGTGGATGGTGTGAACTATGGCGTTCCTACGAACAAGGAACTAGCAGCAACGCGTGGCGTCCTGGTACGCAAAGATCTCGCGGACAAACACAAGCTGGACCTGACAGCAGTGAAAACCTGGGCCGATCTGGAGCCACTGCTCAAAACCATCAAGGAAAACGAGCCAGGCATTACCCCGTTTTATATGTCCAACACGAATGGTAACGGGCTTCTGGAAAATCTGGATTGGGATTATCTCGGGGATGCTTCCGTACCTGGAGTTATCTCCAAAACAGCAGGCGGAACGACTGTACTGAATGAAGTGGATACGCCTGAATTCAAGGAGGCTGCTGAACTTGCACGCAAGTGGTATCAGGCTGGATATATTAACAGTGATGCTGCGACTTCCAATGTATTCCCGAAAGATCAGGCGAAGGCAGGCAAGGCCTTTCTATGGACCGATGGTATGAAGCCGGGCAAGGATAAAGAAGAAGAGGGGTACGTTGGATATCCACTGACCCAGATTGAGATGACGCAGCCAACGATTACCACTGGCGATGCATCTGGAGCCATGCTGGCGATCTCCCGTTCTTCCGAGCAGCCAGAGAAAGCGATGCAGGTCATTAACCTGCTTCACTCCGACAAAGAGATTAACAATTTGCTTAACTTCGGAATTGAAGGTACACATTATGTGAAAAAAGACGGCCAGGATAACATCATTACCCTCCCGGAAGGGGTAGATGCCAACAGTCGTACCTATAATCCGGGGGCGCAGTGGCAACTGGGTAACCAGTTCCTGAATTTTCTCTGGGATAACGAAGATCCACAGAAATGGGAAAAGTTCAAGGAGTTTAATGCCAAAGGGGTTAAGTCACCTGCATTGGGCTTCACGTTTAACAGCCAATCTGTCAAAAATGAAATCGCAGCGGTCAACAATGTGAACAAACAATTCAAACCGGGTATGACAGCGGGTGCAGTAGATCCGAACGAGATGATCCCGAAATATCTGGAGAAACTGAAAGCTGCGGGCATTGATAAAATTATTGCAGCCAAACAAGAACAACTCGACGCATTCCTGTCCAAGAAATAGTCTGAAATTCAAATGAAGGGCGTTTTCGGTGAATAACCGAAGGCGTCTTTTTATCATTTGGATTGTATACCATAATTAGGAAGAATATGATATAATCAGGTGGCTGATTGGAGGTGTTCGTGTGTCGAGAACCAGACTTGTGTTCTCTGCAGCTTTACTGTTGTTTGCCATCATCTTTACATTTAAGCACCATCTTGGTTTTTCTGTTGGAGATACGTTGTTATCAGCGATAGGTGTATCACCTTACACCACAGCTTATTTAAGTGGTGTGCATATCACACTCTTTCTCGGAATGGGTTTATTCGCTTGTGGCTTTTATCTTACAAGAAAAGAGATCATGTCATCTTCTCCTGGACTGGCGAAACGACTCTGGATCCTTGTGATCGCTATCGTTCTCAGTTATTCGTACATGACGGATAAATTGATGTATGTAGCCAAGTGGGGAGCTTCAGGCATAGATGGGATCTCCTATATCCAAAATACAAGCTCCTGTACCTATGATGTGCTGAAAAATGGTGATGCCAGGGCAACCTGTGACCTGACACTCAAAAATTACAGCAGAGAGTCTGTGGTGGCTGTGCTCATGCCTGACTTGGCGGGCAGTTACAGAAACCAGGATGATCCACTTTACGAATCCTTGCAATCTGTACGGCTGAAGCCTGTACATATTGAGATAGGGCCTCGTGGAACCTTTACAGGTGAACTGGAGTTTTCGGGATTGGCTGAGTCTCCATTGCAAGTAAAAGGAGAGCTGATCGATATTGTCCTGGATGTGGCTGTGGATGGGGAGAATATGGTGTTTGACTACGATATTCCGTAGTGATATAGGCATAGGAAAAGCAAAATGATTACATAAGAGAGCAGTATAATTAGTCCAATAGAACAATCAAAGAAATAGGGCGAGGTATAGTTGGGAGCTGGCTTATGGCCAGCTCTTTTGGTACGTGAAAGTTGTAATTAGTGCAGAAATGTTGGTTTTGTCTCCTTTATGCCTGCATATGATAACGCTTACGATATATGAAATGATTTTATTAGGATGAGCGGGGAATGGTGGATAGAGCTGTGAACCGGACCTGCGGGAAAAAAATAGTTTGTGTTTAACGCTCTCTTCGTTAAAATTAGATTCACTGATAAATGAAGGCAAGGTGAGATGAAGAGATGTCATACCGGACTAATCTTTTTTCCAAAATGGTTATTTTAATACTGATTATGTTGGTTCCAGTCGTATTGTTGTACTGGTATTCCAATCATAAAACGACCGCGGTTCTACGGGATGAACTGAATCGTTCCAATAGCAATCAGCTGGAATTTTTCCAGAATCAAGTAAACACACATATCGAGTTGTTATCGTCATGGCCGAATCTGCTTATTCATGATCCGGATATCGCCAGTTTTCGGCGGGTTTATGCCGATAGCACGTATTTTGATCTGGATGCAATTAACCTGATTAAACGTATTCAGAACAAGCTGAGCATCCAGGAAAGTTCATCCAACTGGACGACGAAATTATATCTCTATTCCCCGTCGCTCGGCAGGGTCATCTCCGAAAGAGATGCCCGCTTTTACGATGAGCAGGTGCTGCGAAACACGATATCCCCTGGATGGAATGTTCGAAAGATGCAGGATGGGGATGATGAACGATTCATCTTTAGCTGGATTACCGTATCTCCATATGGCATTAGTGATCCGGCAGCCAATGCCGAAACTGTAATTAAGCTGGAGTTCGACAGTGACAACATTCGCGATATGTTGGACAGATTCAAGGACGATGGACGGCATGATCCCTTCTATTACCGAGAAGAGTCTGGGGTTATCTATAACCGAACTTCGGATCGTGACCTGACGGGTCAGCTGATGGGCAAGCTGGCTATTGACAAACTTAAGGATGTAGATAACCGGACGGTAGTCATTGACGGCGAGCCTTACATGGTTAATACGGTGAAGTCGAGTACAACCGGCTGGTATCTGGTGGATTACATGCCTCTATCAGCTATCTTGAGGCCCATCCACCAATCCAATTTGTTGTTTTATTCAGCCATGATCTGTCTGTTGTTGATGAGCTTTGGCGTGGCATATCTGTTATATGTACAGGTGCAGGTGCCTGTCAAACAGCTGATTCGTGGATTCCAACGATTGAAACAGGAGGATTATTCAGTCAGAATCACACCCAAAGGACGAAATGAATTCAGCTTTTTGTCCGAACGATTCAACTCTATGGTGGAGCAGATTCAGCAGTTGTTTGAGCACGTATATCTGGAACAGATTCATGTGCGTGAAGCTAGGCTGAAGCAGCTGCAATCGCAGATTAATCCGCACTTTTTCTATAATTGTTTCTCGTTCATTACAAGTATGGCGAAGCTGAAGCGTGTCGATGCTGTCGTTGCCATGTCGCATAATCTGTCCCGATATTACCGTTATACGACGAGGCAGGAGCGTGATGTGGTGCCACTCTCGGAGGAAATTGAGTTCGTCACCTGTTATCTGGAGATTCAGCAGATGAGGATGGATCGAATTCGTTACAGGATTGATTTATCCGAGGACATTCTGAGGCAGGAGGTGCCTCCTCTCATCGTGCAGCCGCTGGTGGAAAATGCGGTTATTCATGGGATCGAAGCAGATGCCGAAGCTGGAGAGATCTGGGTCTCTGGAGAAAAAAGGGATGGCATGATGATCCTTACGGTAGATGATGATGGACAAGGTATGGATGAACTTGCCCGGCAGATGCTGCTCAACAAGCTCAGAGGTGCGATGGAGCAGGAAATGGGTTGCGGGCTATGGAACGTAAACCAGCGCCTTCAGCTAAGGTATGGGGGGCAGGCAGGAATAGATATTACAGAATCGCCGCTTGGGGGATTACGTGTCATACTGTCGTGGCCTGCTGACAAAGAACTCCTTCCGGAAATCGAAGGATAGAGACATGGCGATCTATAAGATAAACGTTAGAATCAATGGCGTAACGAAGCAAACAGGGAGTGACTAATTTGATTGATATATTGCTAGTGGATGATGAAACATATGTGACAGAAAGTCTGGAATTGACGATTCCTTGGGGAGAACTTGGGGTGACGACTGTGTTGCGTGCAGCTTCAGCCAAGGAAGCACTGCAGATCATGGAAGAAAATGCGGTGGACATCGTTGTCACGGATATTCGAATGCCTGGTTTGTCGGGACTGGATCTGATTGAGGAGGTAAGCAAACGTTCGCCGCATATCCGTTGTATTCTCCTGACAGGGCATAGTGATTTTCAATATGCGAAGAAGGCGATTCAATTGCAGGCTGCCGATTATATCCTTAAGCCGGTTAACGATGAGGAATTCATGGCTTCGGTCTCAGCTGCCATCACATCTCTTCGGGATGAATGGGATGAATTCGATAAATATCATCGGTTGTTGTACAGCCGGAAGTCAGACTATAAGATTTTACGTGAAAATCTAATGCATGATTTGCTGCTTGGGCGTGAAATTACAGCACGGGCACTAGGTGAACAGCTTCAGCAGTACGAGATCGGGCTCCAGCCAGAACAACCGGCAGTCATGATGCTGATTCGTCTTACAGGTCGGTTCTCGGCAATGGATCAGCAATCGCTGGATCTGATGGATTTTGCGGCAGGTAATATTGCGGAAGAGGTATTTGGATCAGAATTTAACGTCTGGTTTGGGCGAGGCCCTCATGAGTGTCTGGTTATGATTGTACAGCATCAGGGATGGACAGAGCCCGTGCAGACGAATCTGGAAGTCTTAAAGGAACCGGCAGCGACCTTCCGGGAGCATGTCATCCGATATTTGCAAGGGGATCTGTCCATGGTTGTGACGACACCTTTTCATTTCGCCGATTTGACTACGGCTTACCGTAAAGGTTTGGGATCACTTGTCCTTTCAGGACCAGAGGAAAATACGATCATTTATATGGATAAAGAGCTGACGAAACGACCGGAGAATGATGCGGCACAAGCGCTTGAAGAGCTCTATAAACCACCGGTGCTGCCTCAGTTGCTTGAAACCAAACAGTGGGAAGCGGCGGCACGCAAGTTGAACGCTGTCTTTGACGCTGCAGATCGAGTTCGTCTTTCCAGAGAACATGTGTATGAGATGTATTTGTCCGTAACCAATGCATTTATGTATATCGCGCACAAACAGGGTCATCTGGTGCATGAGATTGATCATGCGGGATTTGACTTGCATCTTGCTCACCAATTGATCCAATCTCCTGAAAAGTTGCGGCGTTGGGCGACAGAGATGCTTGCCAAGCTGCAGGAGGAGTTGTCGGATCAGGAGGGAGTACAGAGCCGCAGGCATGTCATCAAGCAGGTTCAGGAACTGGTGACAAGAGATGCCGGGCAGGAGCTGTCCGTGAAGATGATTGCCGACAAGGTGTATTTGCATCCAGTCTACTTATCCAAGATCTATAAAGCCGAGACAGGTGAGGGTCTGGGAGATTATATGATTCGAATGCGCATGGAGCGTGCATTGTATCTGCTCAAAAACACCAATAAGAAAATTTACGAGATTACGAGTGAGCTTGGATATCAAAATCCGCAATATTTCAGCAAAATGTTCAAAAAACATTATGGCATGACCCCCAACGAATTCAGGGATCAGGCATAATTACAACAGCATTCCAGAATATAGGTTGGCAAAGGTGCAGAAATCTTGATTTCGTATCATAGGATCAAAGTCCTGGTCAGCCTATAATGAAAGGGTAACCAAAACGATTTAAGGGGGAACAACATGAGAGCGCAATCAACGAAAAAGAGATTACTGTCGCTTCTCGCTACAACGCTGTGTCTGACTGTCGTTCTTGCAGGATGTTCAGGAGGCAGTGGAGGCGGAGATAAGGCGGCTTCAAACACATCAGGAGCTGAGAACGAATACAAAGAGAAATATGATCCGCCAGTTACCATTACTACCGCATGGGGAATCGATCCTGAGCTAAAATTTAAAAATGGCGAATCCATGGAAAATAATGTGGCAACCAAGTGGGCCAAGGACAAATTCGGAATTGAGATCAAATCCTTGTGGTCCGTGACAGATACAAACAGCGCATTTGCAACCAAGCTTCGTCTTGCCATGTCTTCCGGTCAGGAAATGCCGGATATTGTGACCATAGGGCAGCCGGATAATTTAATTGCTCAAGATTTAATTGACTCCGGCATGTATCAGGAAGTGGGACCCCTGTTCGACAAATATGCTTCCGACACATGGAAAAAAGCAATGGATCAGGACCCTAATGTATGGAACCAGTACAGCCGTGATGGCAAAAGGATGGGTGTCCCTGTTCTGGACTATGCTTACAACAACGACTACCTTCTCTGGATTCGTCAGGACTGGCTGGACAAGCTGAACATGAAGGCACCAAAAACCATTGACGAACTGGAAGTTGTGATGGAAGCATTCAAAAATAAAAATCCGGATGGCTTGGCTCCAGCTAAGGTCATTCCGCTTAGCGTTGGTTTCAAAACATCCATGAACACATGGATGGGAGATACGTCATGGATCTTTGGTGCATATGGCACCTTACCGCAACAATGGAATGTAGGTGAAGATGGCAAGCTGGAGTATGGTTCCATCAATCCTGGTATGAAGCAAGGTTTGACTAAAATGAGCGAATGGCTCAAAAAAGGTTATATCCCGCAGGAAGCAGCATTATGGGATGAAAACAAAACGGCAGAGCCGGCAGTTGCGGGTACAGCCGGCATTATTCCAGGTCCATACTGGATGAGTGGATGGCCACTGAACGATACGGTGAAAAATGTCCCAGGTGCAGTTTGGAAACCAATTGAGATCCCAAGTGGACCTGATGGTAAAGCAATGCGTCATGGTACACAATTTGTCAATGGTGTTACTTTGATCAAAAAAGACATGGAACATCCAGAAGCATTCTTTACGTATCAAAACTACCTGTTTGATAAATACGCAGATCCGAAACCAGGAAGTGAATATGATAACGGTCTGTTTGCAGGCTATGACTATCAATTGGATGAAAATGGAAAACAAAAACGGTATGAAAAAATTGATGGCGGGTATGTCAACGTTGTACGTTATTTGCTCGTGCGTGATGGTGCCCGTATTCCAGACGCTCAGATGAAAGCTCTGATGAATCTGGCAGATGGCAAAGAGCCGGAAACCAAGCTGGAAAAAGATGTTGCCGCGAACTATGGTAAAGAGACACCTGCCGCAGCGAAAGTGTTGCTGAGTCAGGAAGAAATCTCTTACAAAAACATGTTCACAGGTCCTACAACGCAGACGATGAAATCGAAGCTGGACTATTTGAACAAAATTGAAAATCAGGCTTTCAATGAAATTATCTATGGTAAAAATCCGGTAGAGTCGTTTGATACATTTGTACAAACGTGGAAATCGGGTGGCGGTGACCAAATCACACAAGAGGTCAACACATGGTATGATGGCGTGAAAAAATAAGCAAAATCGGCGCACAGACGGAACAAGTCTGTGCGCTTTTTTTGTTTATTTAGTCTGAAGTAAAGTGGTTGATTTTGTGCCATTTATATTGCTTTTATGCGCTGTTTGAACCCTGTAAAAGACTGATATAATCGCATTATAAGCCACTCAAGAGTGCTTGAGTAGGAAGAAATACAGGGGGAGCAATCATGAGAACTTTGAAACGAAATTGGCCATTCCACGTTATGCTTTTGCCAGCCATTATCTTTCTGATTATATTCAGTTATGTGCCTATGGGCGGAATCGTTATGGCATTTCAGGATTACAAGCCATGGCTTGGGATTAGCGGCTCTGAATGGGTCGGGCTGGATAACTTCAGATATTTGTTTGAACGTGAAGACAGCTTACAGGTAATCTGGAATACATTGATCATTGCTGTGCTTAAACTGATCTTTAACTTATTTGTTCCATTTGTTTTTGCTATTCTTTTGAATGAGGTTCGCAAGATGGCTATACAGCGAACCATTCAAACCCTTGTCTATTTACCTCACTTCTTGTCCTGGGTCATTCTGGGCGGGATTTTGATAGATCTACTGTCAACCGGCGGCTTGGTGAACCGGGTTCTGGGAACCTTCGGACTTGGGCCATACTTTTTCCTTGGGGACAACAGTTGGTTCCGATCTACGGTCATTCTGACAGATGTGTGGAAAGAATTTGGTTATAACATGATTGTCTTTCTGGCTGCCCTTGCCGGGATTAATCCGGCGTTGTACGAAGCAGCAGAAATTGACGGAGCAGGACGCTGGAAACAAACACTGCACATTACGATTCCTTCGCTTGTACCGATGCTGATGGTTGTTGGAACACTGGCGCTTGGAAATGTGCTCAATGCTGGATTTGATCAGATTTTCAATCTGTACAATCCGCTTGTATATCAGACGGGTGACATCATTGATACATTCGTATATCGTTCTGCGATGCAAAACGGTGAGATGGGCTTCGCAACAGCGATCGGATTGTTCAAATCGGTCATTAGTATGATTTTGATTCTTGTATCGTACAGCTTAGCCAAAAAATACGCCGGATACCGCATATTCTAATTGAATGAACAGAGAAAGAAGGGACCACGATGTATCATAAATCATTGCCTTATCGCGTGTTTAATATAATCAATATCTGCTTTCTGATTTTGGTCGCCATTATGTGTATTGTACCGATGATTCATGTCCTGGCGGTATCCTTTAGTACAAAGGCTGCTGCCGATGCGAATCTGGTCAATCTCTGGCCTGTAGGCTTTTCTCTTGAGGCCTACAAAAAAACGATGAATAATCCAATATTCCTGAACTCTCTCTGGATTTCCCTGCTTCGTACCGTCATTGGTACGGCGATTACGTTGCTGATTACTTTCCTGGCAGCGTATCCGTTGTCCAAAGAAAATAGTGAGTTCAAAGGAAGAACGATCTACTCCTGGATTTTTGTTTTCAGCATGATCTTTAATGGTGGACTGGTTCCTTTCTACATGGTTATTCAGAAGATCGGCCTGATGGATTCCTTCTGGGTACTGGTACTTCCAGGGGCAGTCAACACCTTCCTAGTCATTCTGATGCTGAACTTCTTCCGCGGCATTCCAAAAGAGCTGGAGGAAGCGGCTCTGATGGATGGGGCCAATCATTTCAGAACATTGTTCAGTATCTTCCTTCCCATTTCGATGCCGTCCATTGCAACGATTGCATTGTTCAGTATGGTGTTTCATTGGAACTCCTGGTTCGACGGACTGTTATACATGAATAACGCCAAGGATTATCCGCTGGCGACCTTCATGCAGACCGTCATCATCAAGCGTGACATGAGTACGATGGCAATGAACCCGAAGGAAATGGAAACGATCTCCCAGACTACGGTAAGGGCAGCTCAGATCTTCATCGGAAGTGCACCGATCTTGATTGTGTATCCTTTCCTGCAACGTTTCTTTGTCAAAGGTATGACGTTGGGCTCAGTTAAAGGCTGAGCCTGTACCACAAATTAATGGAGGTTGATACAGTGAGCAACTTGGAGGAGAAGACATTCATTCTGGGAATGGATGTGTCTTTTATGGATGAAATCGAACAGCATGGCGGGAGCTATAGTGATGTGGATGGCAAAGAACAAGACTTGCTGTCCATCCTGAAGCTCAATGACGCTAACGCCATTCGTTTGCGCATCTGGAATGATCCTGTAGGCGGATTCTGCAATCTGGAGCGGACGGTAGCGATTGCGAAGCGGATCAAGGAACAGGGCTTACAGTTTTTGCTTGATTTCCATTATTCGGATCGTTGGGCCGATCCAGCCAACCAGTGGAAGCCGAAAGCTTGGGAGAATCTGTCCTACGAGGAGCTGAAACGTGCGGTATGTACGTATACGGCAGATGTGCTGAGAACACTCAAGGAGCATGATGCATTGCCGGATATGGTGCAGGTCGGGAATGAGATTACTCCAGGCATGTTATGGGATGAAGGACGTGTCGGTGGAGAAGAACATGATACGGATGAACAGTGGGAACGTTTTGCCGGACTTGTGAAGTATGGTATCGCTGCTGTTAAATCCGTTGATACGGATATCAAGATTATGATCCATATTGACCGCGGCGGCGATAATGCGGAGAGCCGCAAATTCTATGATCGATTTGAAGCGCTTGGTGTGGAGTTTGATATCATTGGGCTTTCGTACTATCCTTGGTGGCATGGAACACTGGATGCATTGCGTGACAATTTGCACGACTTGGCGGAACGCTACGGCAAACCTATCAATGTTGTCGAAACCGCTTATCCGTGGACGTTGGAACAGCCAGAAGGACATGAGTGGATTATGAACCAGGAAGAGTTGCTTCTGCCCGGATATCCCGCTACTGTGGAAGGACAGACGAATTATCTGAAGGATTTGCTGCAGATTATTCGTGAAGTTCCCGCCGGCCTTGGAGCCGGATTCTATTATTGGGAACCTGCCTGGATACCTAGTAAGGAAGACTGGTCCGTTGGACACCCGAATAATTGGGGGAACCTGACGATGTTCGATTTTAAAGGTCGCATGTTGCAATCGTTTTCAGCACTATCTGCTGGACAGGAACCTGGTACCGAATCATATGCGCAGCTGAATGCCGCGTTAATCAGATAGATTATTCAAAATGAAATGAATATGCAAAGGAGTTGTCAACATGACACACAAATTTCCACCCGTAAGTTCCAAAGTGCCAAGCATGCTTCACGGCGCTGACTATAACCCGGAGCAATGGCTCCGCTATCCTGAAGTACTTGCAGAAGATATCAGATTGATGAAGCTTGCCAAATGTAACGTGATGTCCGTCGGCATTTTCTCGTGGGTGTCTCTTGAACCCGAGGAAGGCGTATATACTTTCGACTGGCTGGACGGTATTTTGGATACTTTTGCAGCGAATGGGATCTATGCGTTCTTGGCTACACCAAGTGGAGCAAGACCTGCCTGGATGTCCGCCAAGTACCCTGAAGTTCTGCGTGTTGGAGAGAACCGAGTTCGCAATCTGCATGGCTTCCGTCATAACCACTGTTATACGTCTCCGGTATACCGGGAAAAGGTTACGGCGATGAATACGAAACTTGCAGAACGTTATTCGGATCATCCCGCTGTGATTGGCTGGCACATTTCCAATGAATTCGGTGGAGATTGCCATTGTGACTATTGCCAGGACGCATTTCGCGGCTGGGTAAAAAATAAATACGGCACCCTGGACGAATTGAATCATTCCTGGTGGACAACATTCTGGAGCCATACCGTAACGGACTGGAGTCAAGTGGAGTCTCCTGCACCGCACGGTGAAACACAGGTGCACGCGATGAATCTGGACTGGCGCCGATTCGTTACAGACCAGACGGCTGATTTTATCGTACATGAAACCAAACCACTGAAAGCTCAGAATCCAGATCTGCCAGTCACAACTAACCTGATGGAGTTTTATGGAGGTCTGAATTACTGGAAGTTCGCAGATATTCTGGATTTCCTCTCATGGGATAGTTATCCGACGTGGCATGATGCAGATGACGATGGGAAGCAGGCGTCCCGGATCGCTATGATGCATGACATCGTTCGTTCCATCAAGGGCGGCCAGCCTTTCCTGTTGATGGAGAGTACCCCAAGCTCAACCAACTGGCAAGAGGTCAGCAAGCTGAAGAAACCTCGCATGCATTTGCTCTCTTCTCTCCAGGCGGTGGCACACGGTTCCGACAGTGTACAGTACTTCCAATGGAGAAAGAGCCGGGGGTCCAGTGAGAAACTCCATGGCGCTGTGGTAGATCATGTAGGGACAGAACACACGCGTGTGTTCCAGGATGTAACGGACGTAGGAACGGCTCTTGAAGGCATGGAAGCCATTGTGGGAACATCGGTACCGGCAGAGGTGGCAATTATCTTTGATTGGGAAAATCGGTGGGCCGTTAATGATTCACAAGGTCCGCGCAATATTGGTGTGAAATATGAGCAAACAGTTGAAGCCCATTACGAAGCGTTCTGGAAACAGGGAGTTGCCGTTGACGTTATCGATATGGATGCTGACCTGTCCAAATACAAGCTGCTGGTTGCACCAATGCTTTATCTGATGCGTGAAGGTGTCGGGGAACGTATTGAACAATTCGTAGAAAATGGCGGTACATTCGTAGCTACGTATTGGTCAGGCATCGTAAATGAAAATGATCTTTGCTTCCTGGGCGGTTTCCCGGGACCACTCCGCAAAACGCTGGGAATCTGGTCGGAAGAAATCGACGGATTGCATGATCGGGATCTGAACGGAATTGTGCCTGCTAAAGGCAATGAACTCAAGCTGAATGCAGAATATGATGCGATTGAATTATGCGACCTGATTCATCTGGAAGGGGCAGAAGCCCTGGCAACGTATCGCTCAGACTTCTATGCTGGCCGACCAGCGTTAACGGTTAACCGTCTGGGATCAGGGAAAGCATATTATATAGCAACACGTACCAAAGCACCGTTTTACGATGATTTCTATGGTCGTCTGATTGCTGACCTGGGCATTGAGCGTGCGCTTGAAACGAAGCTTCCGGCTGGAGTTACAGCACACATCCGTACAGATGGCACAGCCGATTATGTATTTGTGCAGAACTACACACCGGAAACGAAGCAAGTGGAGCTGGATGAACAGTCCTATACCGATCTGCTTAGTGGTGATGGTGTGGAGCATAGTCTAGATTTGCAGCCATATGACATTCGTGTATTGAAAAGAGTGGCTGAGCGGAAATAGTATAGGAATATAGATTCGGCCGGTTGAGCCGAGTCCGCGTACAGAGAGACTGCCCTTACCGTCCAGTAGACGATGAGGGGGTCTTTTTGTCGTGTAAAGGGCAAGCTGAGCACTTTTTCTGGGTAATATAAAGGATAAACGTGTCCGTGCAGCGAAGACAAACAGGTAACATGCAACTCAAGACTTTCAGTCTGGGAGGAATTGGAATGAATCAAAGAAATCTTGACGGCAACAGCTTCATTATTCGGCTGGAAATGACAACAAAAGATATCAAATTTGGCGAAGTGGCTTCGGCCATCTCGGAAGCTGGCGGGGATATCATTGCCATCGACGTGATTTCGACCAATCAGGATGTAAGTGTGCGCGACTTGACGGTCGCCGTAACGGATGCACAGGATAACAGTAAAATTATAGAAGGGGTGCGCCAGCTCAAAGGTGTATCCATTATTAACGTATCGGATCGGACGTTCCTGCTTCACTTGGGCGGCAAGATCGAAGTTACACCGAAGATCCCGATTCATAACCGTGAAGACCTGTCACGCGTATACACACCGGATGTGGCCCGGGTATGCTCAGCCATTGCAGAAGAGCCTGGCAAGGCGTTCTCGCTCACGATCAAGCGTAATACGGTTGCTGTTGTGTCAGATGGCAGTGCTGTTCTTGGACTGGGCAACATTGGTCCACGCGCGGCGATGCCAGTGATGGAAGGTAAAGCGATGCTGTTCAAACAGTTTGCAGGCGTGGATGCTTTTCCAATCTGTCTGGATACACAGGATACCGAGGAAATCATTCGTACGGTGAAAGCGATATCACCAGCTTTTGGTGGTATTAATCTGGAAGATATCTCGTCTCCACGCTGCTTCGAAATCGAGCGCCGTCTGAATGAGGAACTGGACATTCCGGTATTCCATGATGACCAGCATGGTACGGCGGTTGTGTTATACGCAGGTCTGATCAACGCGCTCAAGCTGGTTGGCAAGTCCATCACGGATGTGAAAATTGTGGTCTGCGGAATTGGGGCAGCGGGAGTGGCTTGCAGTAATATTCTGCTGTCTGCGGGAGCCAGTCGGCTCATTGGTGTGGACCGTGAAGGGGCGCTTGTACGGACAAACACATATGAAAATGAAGTATGGACCGATTATGCGGCGCGTACTAACCCGGAGCTGGAGACAGGCTCACTGCGTGACGTGATTCGCGGAGCCGATGTATTTATCGGTTTGTCACGTGGCAATCTGTTAACCCGGGAAGATGTGCAATCCATGGCCGCTGACCCGATTGTCTTCGCCATGGCGAATCCGGTACCGGAGATTATGCCTTCTGTGGTGGAAGACATTGTAGCTGTGATGGCGACAGGCCGCTCGGATTATCCGAACCAGATCAATAACGTTTTGTGTTTTCCGGGTATGTTCAGAGCCGTTCTGGATTGCCGTGCAAGTGAAATTAATGAGGAGATGAAGCTGGCTGCAGCCCAAGCGATTGCTTCGGCCATTTCGGATGAAGAGCGTACCCGCTACTATATTATTCCGAGTGTGTTTAACGATAAAATTGTTAAATCGATGCGCAATCGCGTGATTGAAGCAGCCGTTAAGACAGGTGTGGCGCGGCGTATACCGCGTGAACAGACTCGTGAAAGCGGGGAACAGTAAGATGCAAGAGCACCCTCTTCAACCTCCAAGCCCAAGTGTGCACCGACCAGGAGACATGGAACATGTCGATGGAACATCCGCAGGAGAGGCCGTTCTTCGTGCGGCTCGAGCATTTGTGCAAGGAGATGCAGCTGCACATACGGATGGTCATGACTGGCCACACATCGAACGGGTGACCACACTGGCTGTGGAGCTTGCGTATCGTATGGGTGCAGATCCATTGATCTGTGAGCTGGCCGCATTGCTCCATGACGTACCGGATGAGAAGCTGAACGAAAGTCTGGAAGTTGGGATGGCGAAATTGAACCAATGGCTTGATACCCAGCCGCTTGAACCAACGACTCGCCATGCGGTTGTCGACATTATCAGCACGATCTCTTATGCGGGAGGGCAGCGTCCGGCGGTTGGCTCGCTGGAAGCCCAGGTTGTACAGGATGCGGATCGTTTGGATGCGCTAGGTGCCATAGGCATCGCCCGTACGTTTGCTTTTGCTGGAGCGAGAGGTCGTGAGATGTATGATCCGTCCCTTCCACCACGTGAGCAGATGACAAGGGAGGAATACCGCAATGGACGCAGTACAACGATCAATCACTTCTATGAAAAGCTGTTTAAGCTGAAAGACCTCATGAACACTTCATATGGTAAAGAGCTGGCGGAGCAACGCCATGCTTTCATGGTGCAGTTTGTAGAACAGTTCAAGAGTGAATGGGAAGGTAAGCTTTCATAACTTTGCAAGCCTGACCCGAATGACAAACCCCCGCCTCTGTTGATGGAGCCGGGGGTATTGTTGCGGATAAAAAGGATACAGGGCATGGTAACCCGCAGCCTTCCATGATACAATAAATCGTTCTCCTGAACCAATTCAGGCAAAAAAAGAAATATGGGGTAATAATAATAATGTTCATCAAACAAATGAAAACAGGTCCGGACAAGAGGAGGGGTCGCCATGTCATTTGGTGCACGTGTACTTAAGACAGGTATAGCGGTTACGCTTGCCTTGTACCTTAGCAGCCTGTTCTTAAACCCGCAATCTCCCGTGCCCGCCGCGATTGCGGCCATCTTTGCCATGCAGCCATCCATCTATCGTTCCTGGAAATACTTCCTTGATCAGCTGCAGACGACCACACTGGGGGCGATTGTGGCACTGCTGGGAGGTATGGTGTTGTCCAATGAGCCCATCGCCGTTGGATTAATCATCGTACTCGTCATCATGATCTGTCTTAAACTGAATATGGGTGAGACGGTGGGTCTGACGTTGGTCACTGTTGTATCCATTATGGAAGCCTCAGGTGACTGGCATTTTGCATTAAACCGTTTCCTGCTGACTCTCGTTGGCATTGTATCCGCCTTTCTTATCAATATTACGGTATTTCCACCCAAGCCAAAAGTTCAGTTCGTGAGGCAGATTCAGAGTGTATTCAGCGGCATGTCACTGCTCTTGCGTACATCCATCTCGGATGAGATCAAGGAAGCGGTGTTCCGGGATGAGAAAAACAATCTGGGCAGTTCCATTAAATCCTTATCCGATAAGTATAACTTGTTTGAAGAAGAACAGAAAAAGATGAAACGTTCTACATTCAGCGAGACCCGGCAGATGGTTGTGTATAAACAGATGTTACTAAGCCTGCAAAAAGGCTTTGATGTGCTGGATTCGGTAGAGCGCCATTATTTTCAGGCACAGCGGACACCGGAAATGGATCAGTTCTTCGACACACATCTGGAACTGGTCATCAAATTCCATGAACATGCACTTCTCAAGTTTGAGGATAAACTTAAACCGAATGGAGAAGAGGCGGCACAGTTTATATTGGATAACGATCATTTCATGGAGCAGGCGATCTCCCGGTTTGATATGGATCAGGACGGGATGTTGAGACTGTCCATCGTGGCCGCCGCCATCTATGATTATGGCTATCAACTGGAACGACTGAACCGACTCGCCGAACATGTGCATAGTTCCAGTGAAGACAAGGATTCGCAGGATAAAATTCTGAATTGGCTCAAATGGTCTTAACCATCGCAGTACAGATTGCAGTTGTACCGCTCTGTCATATACAATAGAGTTACAACAAGCCCGGACAGTGTGTCCGGGTTGTTTTGTATACATAGCGCATAGTGTTAATACTGCAACGAAATCCGAATTTAAATGAACCGAGGGATATAGAGATGAATGTAACTAAGCTAGACGCTGAACTGTTGGAGTGGTGGAGTGGCCATAATCTGGAGCATAAACAGCATGAAGCGATGCAACTGCTGACTGTAACCGAAGATGCATGGCCCCATCAAGCGATGATTAGTATGGGGGAGGTCATTGCAATTCACCCGCACATGCTCAGGCTGGCTCTATGGCCGGGAACACAGACAAGTATGAATATGAGTCGAACAGGCAAGGCTACCTTGATTGCTGTTTACGAGCAAAGCTTAATAAGTATTCGACTGGAAGTAAGCAGACTGCCGGAATTAATGGAGGCTGTTCATCCTAGGGATCGTTTTGAAGCCAAAGTGATACATGTACGTGTAGATCATGCGCCTTATGCAGACATTACTTCAGGAATAACGTTTCAATTAAAAGAGGAATCTGGGGCCATTACGCGCTGGAGAGAGACCATTGGAGAATTACGACAATAGAATGGCAGGGAGAATGCTTTCTTCGTTGTCGTGAAAAGGATAGCCTACTTCACTATAACTATCTATATTCATCCATTTAGAGGGAATAATTAAGATAAAAACAACAAAAAAACGCCTCCGCTTGCATCGGGACGCTGTCACTGGTACAATAAAAAATGGTTTTCAGAAAATTAGAACTAATTAACATAAAATTAAAATGTTTACTTTCTAATTAATTATACCATAGCCTTTTCGGGCTTGTCAAATGGGCTTATGAGGACACAATCCGGGGAAAGAGGGGCGTATTAACATATGAGTACAGACCAGCAATGGCGTGAGGAACAGGGACGGGTCAACACCGTAACCGAACAGATTGAGCGTAAAATAACCACCCTTGAACAAGAAGTAGGTTCTTTTCGAGACGAAGTTGTAGGGATGAGAAAAGACTTCTGGGACGAAGTCACCATGAACTTCAGCGAAGCGGATGATGTGGGAGAGACCTCCACTAGTATGCGGCAACAATCACAGGTCCTGTCGGATCGGGAGCGAAGTCATATCAATACGGCGGCCGCTCTGGACAAAATGAAACGGCTGCACCACTCACCGTATTTTGGTCGCATTGATTTTAAGGAGAATGGATATCCGAATGCAGAACGCATTTATCTGGGGATTGCGTCACTTCTGGATGAGAAAGAGGAGTCTTTTCTAGTCTATGACTGGCGGGCACCCATATCGAACCTGTATTATGATGGTGCACCAGGTCCGGTCACGTATCATACGCCGAGTGGTGAGATCCAAGGCGATATTGAGATGAAGCGACAATTTGTCATTCGGGATGGACGGATTCGCTTTATGTTTGATACCGGGGTGACGATTGGTGATGAGTTGTTACAGGCGGTGCTCAGCCGAACTTCGGATGCGCAGATGAAAAGCATTGTGGCGACAATCCAGAAGGAGCAGAATCGGATTATTCGTAACGACCGGACGCGCATGTTGATTGTGCAGGGAGCTGCTGGCAGCGGCAAAACATCGGCTGCGCTTCAGCGCGTCGCCTATCTTCTCTATAAATACCGCGAGCATCTGCAAGCGGATCAGATGGTTCTTTTTTCGCCAAACCCGATGTTCAACAGTTATGTTTCCACGGTTCTGCCTGAGCTTGGGGAGGAAAACATGCTGCAAACGACCTTCCAGGAGTATCTGGAGCGCCGTCTGGGCCGGGAATATCAGCTGGAAGATCCATTCATTCAGCTCGAATATGTACTTACGGGAACGGAAGATCCTGAATACGATGCACGTATGTCCGGTATTCGCTTCAAGTCATCTGAATCTTTCCTGAAGGTGATTACACGGTACAAGGAACGCATGTTGTCCGAAGGCATGAAGTTCAAGCCAGTTCGGTTCCAGGGTCGGGCTATTGTCACGTCAGAAGCAATGGCTGAGAAATTCTACAGTTTCGAGTCATCCGTCAAGCTTGTGAGTCGACTGGAAATGCTGCGGGACTGGATGTTGAAAGAGTTGTCGGCCTTTGGTAAAAGTGAATTGGAGGCGGCTTGGGTCGATCAACAGCTGGATTTGATGGAACCGGAGGATCTGCAACGGGCGTATCAGCGTCTAAAGCGCAAGCAAAAAGGAAAGCTGACTACGTTCGATGACTTCCAGCAGGAACGTGAGATTCTGGCGCGCATGGTTGTCAGCGACCGACTTAAACCTTTGCGCAAATGGATTAAGTCCTTACGTTTCGTGGATGTTCGTCAGTTATATGCGGATTTATTCAAAGACCAGGCTCAGATGGTTCGTTTGTTGGGGGAGGAAGCGCTGCCGACACATTGGGAAGAAATCTGTACCATGACACTTCGCAGATTGAAAGTACAGGAGCTGGCTTATGAAGACATCACTCCGTATTTGTATTTGCGTGAGTTGTTGCTCGGGTTCCGGATCAACTCGAATATTCGACATGTGATCATTGACGAGGCTCAGGATTATTCTGCGTTTCAGTTAGCTTTTATGAAAAGATTGTTTCCACGCTCGAAAATAACAGCTCTTGGAGACTTCAATCAGGCAATCTATGCCCATTCTTCTGTTTTGAGTGGAACGGGGCCTTTGACCAACCTGTATGGACCGGAAAATACGGAAGTGATTGAGCTGACGAGAAGTTACCGTTCCACTCAGGAGATTGTGGAGTTCACACGTAGCATGGTGCCGGGTGGAGAAGATATTCTTCCATTTAACCGGAGCGGAGAGAAGCCTAAAGTTATCGTGTCAACCAATGAGCAGGAGCATATGGATGTGATCACAGCCGATCTCAGCCATCTGATTGAGGAAGGGTATGAGTCCATTGCGGTCATCTGCAAGACAGCGGAGGAGAGCAAGGAAGTACAGGAAAAGCTGAGTAAGAAGTTGCCTGCGGCACCCAAATTAATCAAAAAAACAACGCTTGCCTTTGAACGAGGTGTGCATGTTATTCCGGCATATCTTGCAAAGGGAGTGGAATTTGATGCTGTACTGATCTATGACGGCTCTGCAGAGCAATATGCCCAGGAGCATGAACGCAAACTGTTCTATACAGCTTGTACTCGAGCCATGCACTTGCTGCATGTCTATTGTATGGGTAAACCTAGTCCGTTCATCACATCCCAGTCTGAAGCGTTGTACGACATGGGCAAGGTATCTGCAGCTCAAGCCGAATGATATCGTCTTTAGGGGATATGAAGAAGACTTCCGTTCAAATGGGACGGGAGTCTTTCTCTATAGTTTGGAATAGCATTCCTGACATGAGATTAGCTGGATTGGGTTCTATGGATAAATATTGCTCTTTCATTTGTGTTCAGGCACAATTGGTGTGAATTTTCTTTACACAACGAATCTAGGCTCATATAATCGTAACAATATATTTTTTTCGGTTCGTTTATTTTAATGAAGGAGGCAACAACATGAACACAACATCTTTTGAACGGCCAATAATGGCGGATTGCGTACCGGATCTGGTCGCTACAGCACGAGGGGACTTGCCTGCGACATTGGTCATTCGGGGCGGAACGCTGGTTAATGTAATATCGGGTGAAATTTTGCCAGGAATGTCTATAGCGGTACAGGGAGCTCGGATAGCTTATGTTGGCAAAGATGTAAGTCATACAATCGGAGAACATACACGTATCATCGAAGCGGAAGGCAAATATATTGCTCCAGGTTTGCTGGATGGACACTGCCACATTGAAAGTACTCAGATGAAGGTAACCGAGTTTGCGAGAGCGGTATTGCCATCGGGTACAACGGGTGGTTTTTTTGACCCTCATGAGATTTCCAATGTACTTGGACTCAAGGGCCTGCGACTGATGCTGGATGAAGCACGGACCACACCAATGGCTGCTTACATGCAAGTGGCTTCGTGTGTTCCTTCTACACATCCGGGACTGGAGACGACAGGTGCTTATATCGGACCGGAAGAAGTGGCTGAAGCCCTCTCTTGGGGACCTGATATGATTGGCCTTGGTGAAGTGATGAACTTCCCAGGGGTGGTTTATGGAGACGAGACGATGATCGGTGAGATCCAGGCGACCCTTCGGGCAGGGAAGGTGGCTGACGGCCACTTCACCTGGGCAGCGGATGACTGGCGTCTGCCAGCCTACGCGGCAAGTGGCGTTACAGGAGATCATGAATGTGTTACGAAGGAAGACGTGGTGGAACGTCTGCGACTGGGCATGTATGCCAAAATGCGTCAGGGATCAGCCTGGCATGATGTGGCGGAGACGATCAAAGCATGTACCGAGCTTGGCTTGGATACACGCCGTATGATGCTGGTGACCGATGACCGGAGCTCGGAGTCACTGCTCAAGGAAGGGCACATGGACTTTGTCGTGCGCCTGGCCATTTCCCAAGGCGTGAAGCCGGTCACGGCTTTCCAGATGGCAACTATCAATACGGCTGAGCGTTTCGGGGTTGCGCGTGATATTGGTGCCGTTATTCCGGGGAATATCGCAGATATTATTTTGCTGGATGGCCGCTTGGCTGATGTTCGTGTAGGCATGACAATTGCTGCCGGACATGTTGTGTCAGAGAACGGTAAAATGACGGCGGTCTGGGACAGCTTCACGTATCCGGAAGAAGCGCTGAACACAGTGAAGCTGGAGGCCAATATCCAGCCGAAGGATATGGAATTGTCTGCGCCGATTACAGAAGGTACGATTGGAGCAAAAGTCATTCATGTCACGGAGAACCATGTGGATACGAAGGAAAAGCATGTGCAAGTCACCGTGGAAAATGGCAATGTCGTCATTTCAACGTCAGGGGAAATCTGCAAGATCGCTGTGCTGGAGCGTCACAAACAAACAGGGAATCGTGCTGTTGCTCTGGTTGGAGGCATTGGTTTCACATGTCCTGCAGCCATTGCTATGACCGTTGCGCATGATAGCCACAATCTGCTGATTATCGGTAATGATGATACACTGATGGCGGAAGCAGGTAACCGTGTAATTCGTATGCAAGGCGGGGTAGCCGTCGTGACCTCTTCCGGTGTGACGGAATTCCCGCTGCGGATTGCGGGCTTGATGTCAACAGAGCCGTTCGAAGAGGTTGCAGTCCAATCGGCTGCGATCAGCGAAGCGTTGCAATCCGCAGGCTGTACGTTGAATAATGCGTTTATGACACTGTCCCTGCTCGCGCTGGTCGTCATTCCGGAACTGCGTTTGTCCGACAAGGGGCTGGTACGTATTTCGGCAGAAGGCATTGAACTGGTATCTTTGTTTGATGAGAGTGTGGACAATACACCGGCTGCTCCAACTGGAAACGAATAAACTAAAATCAGCAACGGTTCATCACTGAAATAAATAAAATCAAAGTCGCCTGAGGGCGTCTTTTTTTTGTGTTTTTATAAGAAAACGCTTTCTAGGTCTTCTGGAGGTTGTGGTTTATATGCAAATAATGACTGAAGTCATGAGGAAAGAAGGGTTAAATTAAAATGTTTTTCATATTTGAGACTTTAGAACTATAAATACAAAAGTGTGAACACCCGAAATAATGTTATATGATTCTTTTGTCGTAAGTCTTAGAGATGATATTGCATATAAAAGCATGTGAATAGTCGTACTCTTAGAAATCATCCATTAAATGAATATAAAACGACATGATTTCATCCGGATTTGCACGTCAGTGCTGCATAACATCAGAGGGAGTGTATAAATATGAAAAGCAAAAGGGGCTATCGTTTGTTCTTGTTGATCAGTTGTGTAATCCTGTTTGTGGGGAATGTCTATTCCTCCAAAGCGGTTGCAATTGGTTCGGTCGACAGTTACGAAACCATTCATGGAGACATACAGGGGCCAGTAAGAGCAACTTGGGTATGGGATACAACGCAGATTCAGAGCCATCCTGAGGATGTGCTGAAGTTTGCCACAGCGAACAAGATGAATACGATCTATCTGCAAATCAATCGCGATGTAAAGATTCCTGAGTATAAAAGTTTTATTCGTCAAGCCAGAGCGAAGAACATCGCCGTCGACGTGATGGATGGAAGGTCCGCCTGGGGGCTGACGGAGAGCCGGGATCAGATCGCATCGTTCCTGGACTGGATTGAAATGTATCAGGATGAGGCGTTACCCAATGAGAAATTTGCTGGCATCCATCTGGATATTGAACCCCATGTGCATCCACAGTGGAAAACCAATCAGGCCAGTGTAATCACACAGTGGCAGGGGAACGTTCAATATATTGTCGATCGGGCGGCACGGATGAAGATGCCGGTAGCGGCTGACCTGCCTTTTTGGCTGGATAACTATAAAATTCCGGGTTCCACGATGGCAGTGAGCAGCTGGATGATCCGCAAGTTTGATTCCATCACCATTATGGCGTACCGTGATACCGCTGCTGCTATCTATAATGTAGCGAAGGATGAGCTTGTAGAAGCGGCATTGCTGGGCAAGACGATATCTATTGCCGTGGAAACCAAACAGAGCAAGGAAGGTGATTTCATTACATTCTATGAAGAGGGTTCAGCGTACATGGAAGCACAGCTCAAGCTCGTAGAGAAAATGGCTGATGCACACTCATCCTTCAACGGTTTTTCGGTGCATGAGTATACTTCCTGGAAGACGTTGAGATAATGAATGGTAGAGAGTTAAGCTGTTACGCTGCATAACAGCAAATCAAGGTGATTCATTCCATACGCAGTATGTTAAAGAAGGTGCTTACAGCCTACCAGCTGAGGCACCTTCTTCTTTGGCGTTTGAACCACCAGGTGGAGACAAGGAAAGCGGCCTAGGAGGATGACCTTCAAGAGAGCTCTCCATCCTGGGCCGTCTCTGTTAGATCAGGGCAGGCTCCATGGCCACTTTCTCATAAAACATTTTGCGATACTGCGACGGGGTTGTATTCTTGTGTTTCTTAAATGTCGTGATGAAATAACTCAGGTGCTCGAAGCCCACATCCATGGCGATATTCACAATTTTGTGATCGGTATTCTCAAGCTGGATACAGGCCTGCTGGATACGGTAATAGTTGATGTAGTCCACAGGACTTTTCTGTACCATCTGTTTGAAAAAACGGCAGAAGTGTCCCTCGCTCATATTGGCTTCATCCGCCAGTTCTTTCAGTTTCAGAGATTCAGGGTAACGTTTGTGGATATAACCGAGTACTGATTTCAGACGCTCTACCTTATCATGGCTGCCTGTAGTGAGAGTGCCTTTAAGTGAAGCAGGTCGCATATGTTCAAACATTCGTGCAAATATGAGATACAGGTAAGCTTTCGTTGTCATCTCACACGTTTCCGACCCAGTGGCATGATCCACAAATATTCGGTTCAAAAAATGAATAATCTCTTGCCCCCAATCCTCGTCTGCCTTGATATGACAAGGTGGAATCACGGTTTTGCGCACCAGTGGACCGATGAATTTCTCCTGTACCGTATCGAAGGTGCGGCTGCCGAGCAGCTCTGGATTAAACACAATGGACGAAAAAACGCAGGGAACATCGCCCTTCAAGTAGCCTGCATGAATCTCGCCCCGGTTGATGAAAATCGCTTCCCCAGCTTGAACCTCAACGGTGTTCATATCAATCTGAAAAACGGCACAGCCTTGTGTCACCATGGTGAACTCCATCTCATCATGCCAGTGGCAATCGAGAATGCTGTCGCCATTCAATTGCTGAATATCTGGATATACGCTGACTGGATACATGGCATTGCCGTGAATCCGGTCTTCTCGTAATCGTTCACGTTCCATATTCAAGTCCCCTTCTGTATCATTATTAATGTAATCGTTTCCATAGATTGGCGTTGATGTTCAAGAATCGGATGTATAATATCAAAATCGTGATATATTTGGTCAAAATATGAGAAGAAATTCATGATTAATATCAATATTATTATAGTATAACCGAAGGGGGAAAGAAAACATGAAATTTACTGATGGATTCTGGATGACTCGTGAAGGGTACCACATTCAAAACCCGACTGACATTCGTGATATTGTGCAAAAAGAGGATTCTTTGACCGTATATGCGGCAACTAAATATATTCGCACCAAAGGCGACACTTTGAACGGTACATTGCTTAAAGCAACGTACAGCTCACCTATGCCTAACGTTATTCGTGTAACGTTGAATCATCATAAGGGCAGAGTGAAAAAAGGGCCTGAATTTGAGCTTAACCATCAAGATGCGAAAGTGGACATCTCGAAAAATGAACAAGGCGCTGTTTTGAAAAGCGGCAATCTGGAAGTTCAAATCGACAAAACGAACGGATGGGATGTCAGCTTCCTGTATGGAGGAAAACGGATTACAGGTAGCGGTCAAAGAGCGGCTGGTTATATTACAGGTGCGAGTAAGGAAGCGTACTTCCGCGAGCAGCTTGATCTCGGCATTGGTGAATACGTTTACGGACTCGGTGAGCGCTTCACGCCGTTTGTTAAGAATGGCCAAGTGGTTGAAACTTGGAATGAGGACGGCGGTACAAGCAGCGAGCAGTCCTATAAGAACATTCCGTTCTATTTGTCCAATAAAGGATATGGCGTATTTGTAAACCATCCTGAACGCGTATCGTATGAGATTGCATCTGAGAATGTATCTAAAGTGCAGTTCAGCGTAGAAGGAGAGACTTTGGAATACTTCATTATCGGCGGTGACAATCCCAAGGATGTACTTGATAATTATACTAAATTAACAGGTAAACCAGCGCTTCCACCGGCATGGACGTTTGGTCTGTGGCTGACAACATCATTTACAACGGATTATGATGAAGCAACGGTTAACCATTTCGTAGATGGCATGGCTGAACGTGATCTTCCGCTTTCTGTATTCCATTTTGACTGCTTCTGGATGAAGGAATACCAATGGTCTGATTTCGTATGGGATGAAGCGATGTTCCCGGATCCGGAAGGCATGCTTCGCCGTTTGAAAGACAAGGGTCTTAAAATATGTGCTTGGATCAATCCTTATATTGCAGAAAAATCCTACTTGTTCGATGAAGGTATGGAGAACGGTTATCTGGTAAAAACAGCGGATGGAAGCGTATGGCAATGGGATATGTGGCAAGCAGGTATGGCTCTGGTTGATTTTACCAATCCGGATGCTGTGAATTGGTATAAGAGTAAGCTGGAAGTCTTGCTTGATCAAGGTGTTGATTCATTCAAGACAGACTTCGGTGAAAGGATTCCGACAGATGTCGTGTACTTCGATGGCTCTGATCCGATTAAAATGCACAACTATTATACACAGCTCTATAACAAAGCTGTATTTGAATTGCTCGAAGACAAGATCGGCAAAAACGAAGCTGCCCTGTTTGCACGCTCTGCAACAGCAGGTGGTCAACAGTTCCCGGTTCACTGGGGCGGAGACTGCTCTTCTACGTATGAATCCATGGCTGAATCACTTCGAGGCGGCCTCTCGCTTGGACTTTCTGGTTTCGGATTCTGGAGCCATGATATCAGCGGCTTTGAAAGTACAGCGAGCCCTGACGTATACAAACGCTGGGTACAATTCGGACTTTTATCTTCTCACAGCCGCCTACACGGAAGCACTTCGTATCGTGTGCCTTGGTTGTTTGACGAGGAATCCGTGGACGTTGTTCGTGACTTTACCAAACTCAAAATCAGTCTGATGCCGTACCTTTACAATTCTGCGGTGGAGTCCACTGTAAAAGGTATTCCGATGATGCGCGCTATGCTGCTGGATTTCCCAGAGGATCCAACAACATACAGCCTGGATACTCAATACATGTTTGGTGATTCCATTCTGGTCGCTCCAATCTTCAATAAGGAGGGTGATGTGCGTTACTACCTGCCTGAAGGCACTTGGACGAACTATCTGACAGGAGCGAAAGTACAAGGTGGACGCTGGATCAGTGAAAACCATGACTTCAAAACACTGCCAATGATGATCAAGCCAAACAGTCTGATCGCTGTAGGTGCTGTGGATAACAAACCGGATTATGACTTTGCGGATGATGTGTCCTTGCACTTGTTCGAACTGGCTGATGGTCAAACGACTCAAGCTGTTGTGGTGAACCAAGGTGCTGAGGAGGAACTTACTGTGCATGTATCCCGTAAGGGCTCTGTGCTGGAAGTTCGTACTGAAGGTGCGGGCAAACCATGGAATCTCGTGCTGCGTGGCATTGAGAGTGTATCCAGCGTAGAGGGTGGTTCCCAAGCGTCGGGTGCAAATGGTGTTGTCGTTACGGCAGCAGCAGGTGTAAGCTCGCTTACCATACAACTATAGGTGTAATAGGATAACAAATGGACGGTACCGCAAGGTGCCGTCTGTTTGTCTATTGTCGCGCCATAGAAGATATGGTTTTAGCAAAGAAATGGTAGTATCATTTCATTACTAGTTGTCAGATATAGATAGGAGAGATCAAATATAATGAACACAACAAATACGGGTTTGCACTGCACGATTACATCTGAGATGCTGCATCATCTGGTGGAGAATACCTTTGGAACCGCTACCAAAGTAAAGAGCTTTGGTCTTCTGCAAGGTGGACTTTTTAATACAACCTATCGGATTCAGCTTGAATATGCATCATATACCGATGTGATTTTGCGGTTGGCTCCAGAGCGGGGAGAAATGCCAGCCGGTTCTGGGAGTGATCCACTTTTTTCGTTCGAACGCACGATGATGGCGGCTGAACCTATCGTTTACGAATATTACCGGAAGGCAGGCATTCCTGCTCCAAACATGATTGCCTGTGATGACAGCGGATTAATCATTGCGAGAACGTACATGTTTATGGAGTTTATCCCCAGTAAGCAGCTGGATCATTCATCGATTTCGGAGGCGGAGAAAGAGCGCTTATATCATCAGCTTGGGGTCTATACTGCTGTCATGCACCAGATTCAAGGAGCATCCTTTGGTTGGCCGCAAGGCGATGGTATGATTAAAGGCTCGGAACACTGGTCCGAGGTGCTGCACTCTTTTGCTGAAGAAACGGCAGCCAAAGCGGCACAAGTTGAATACATGCCAGGTGTGGGGAAAGAAATCACAGATATTTTCATCCAACATAAAGACTTATTTAATCAGGTGACTGTACCGGTTCTTGTTCACAATGATTTGTGGGAAGCAAACGTGCTTGTCCATGAGGACAACGGTGAGCTAAGTATTGCCGCCATTATTGATGGAGATCGTTCCATGTTTGCCGACAGGGAATTTGAGGCTATTCTCTCGACAGAATCCGCTTCGTTTCACGAAGGGTATGGTCGGCCACTCGATCAGTCCGATGAGGGACAGGCACGCCGGCTTGCCTACCGATTACTTTCATCTTACTTCAACGCATATGTCCATGAACATCAGGTTAATCAGCCTGAAGCAGGCCAGAAATATCACGAGCGTACATTGAATTTATTGAAACAATGGAAACAACTCAAACTTAACTATACCAGTTGAACTAAACATTTACACGAGAACGTAGAGGACAGAAATAAGCTGGAGAAGCGAAGCGTTCGCCTTTATCCCCAGATTTTCACCTTTATATAAGTGAATCAAAAAAATCTGGGGATAACAGCGATCGGAAGATTATTCTGTCATCGGAGTGGCAAGTGTAAATATTCTGTGGTTCAACTGATATAGTCAGTAGGAGGGTAAGTGACCTTTTTTACATATGCCGTATATTCAACCACAGAACAACCCACAATAACGTTGTTGCTTTCTGATTCTGTAAAGGTGGTTGAGGTATGAAAGATAAAAAATGGGACCTCGTCGCACTTGCGTCCATCCCGGTAATTATGACACTGGGCAATTCTATGCTTATACCCATCCTTCCGCAAATTGAGCGTGAACTGAAGGTCTCCTCTTTCAAAGTAAGCATGCTCATTACGGTGTATGCCGTTGTTGCCATCCTGCTCATTCCGCTCGCGGGATACTTGTCTGACCGGTTTGGCAGGAAAGCAGTCATTATCCCCAGCCTGATCATTGCGGCCGCAGGGGGTGCGGTAGCTGGCGGTGCAGCATGGCTCTTGTCGGGTAGTGCAGCGTACTGGACCATTCTTGGTGGCAGGCTGCTGCAGGGGATTGGGGCGGCGGGGGCGTTTCCAATTGTGATCCCATTGGTTGGTGACATGTTCGATGATGAAGACCAGGTGAGTAAAAGTCTGGGGATTATTGAGACATCGAATACTTTCGGCAAGGTGTTAAGTCCCATTTTGGGTGCAGTGCTGGCTATCTGGTTATGGTATTTGCCTTTTATGGCAATCCCTGTACTCTGTGCGCTGTCTTTGGTATTGGTTATTTTTCTGGTGAAAACACCCAAGAAAACGGAAGAACCTCCGAGTTTCACTGAGTTTGTTGCCTCCGTACGAAGTGTATTGAAGGAAAAAGGACGCTGGCTATATGCCCTGTTTGCGATCGGCGGCATTTGCATGTTTGTTCTCTTTGGTGTGCTCTTTTATCTATCGGAGACATTGGAGACAGAATTCAAGCTCGAAGGTGTACTCAAAGGACTGGTGCTTGCCATTCCCCTAGCTGCTCTGTGTTTATCCTCATTTCTTGCAGGGAAGTGGATTGGAAAGAACAAGATACGGATGAAGTGGCTAGGCTTTATCGGGCTTGCCATTTTGGCTGTATCGCTTGGCGTTATCGGGCTTTTTGATCATATATACGTGGTTGTGGGTTTATTCACCCTTGGAGGCGCAGGTATAGGAGCAACGCTGCCATGTCTGGATGCATTGGTAACTGAAGGGGTGGACAAAAAACACCGTGGCACAATTACGGCACTGTTCAGTAGCATGCGTTTCATCGGGGTTTCTCTCGGGCCTCCGGTCGTGTCATTGTTGATGGGGTCTCATCATTTTATTCTCTTCGGTGTTCTTGCAGCGTCGGGTGTGGTTGGAGGGTTGCTGACACTGTTGGCAGTCAAGCCAGACAAAGGCAATCAGCCAACATCAGGCAGTGGTCAAAACCATCGAGAGCATGACTATGATGATGTGAAATCGAATCGTGAGTATGTACCAGGACGGAGAAAGAAAAGTCCATTTTGATTTCAGGCATGAAAAAACGCGTTTACTCACGGGAGGCAGACTTTTTCCTCACGGAGTAAACGCGTTCTATTGAATTGTTGATATATAAGATGGATCAATCCGTTTTATTCGGCTTAGCGGGTCTATCGTTTTCCGTTTCACTTTCAGTGTTCGTAAGCTGATTTTTATCTTGTGCAGCAATATGTGTATGTGCGAGTATCGGATGGGCCACTACAGCAAAACTTCCACTCCGTTTCCCCTGAATCAGATAGATCAGCAGAAAAAGAATCATGAACATGACCGAGTAACGATACATATCTGTATAACTGGTTATCGAAGCAATGGCTCCAAGCAGAAGAGCTCCAGTAGCAATTCCCAAATCCAGCGAGTTCAAAAACATACCGTTCGCCATACCACGCTGCGAAGGAGATACGATCTGAATCATCCAGGTTTGCAGGGAGGACTGCATGGAGCCATATCCGATCCCGTATATGAATGCAGCCACAAACAAAATGGACATGGAAGTGGCGAATGAGAGAATGATTAGTCCAGCCGCTATGAAAATTGCCCCGGGAATCAGCAGCGCCTTTGGACCCTTACTGTCATAGATTCGCCCTGCAAAAGGTCTGACCAGCAACACAGCGATGGCGTTGAACAAAAAGAACAGTGCAGGGTTGGGCAGATTAGCTTCCTTGCCATATAACACGATAAAACCGACAAGTCCGCCATAGGTGATGGACATTAAACAATTCAACACACTCGGAAGGATGAGCTTTCGGTTGAATGGAGTCTTTTCCTTGGTGCCAGACAACGTAGCAGCTTTAACTGCAGGAGTCCGAACCGAGTCGGTACCTACTCTGGCAGCTTTTTTGCGTGTCAGGGTATAACTGAGCGGGTAGATAACGGTAATGACACCTGCCGTACATAACATGAGTGTGACGAAGCCTGCGCCCTGAAGTAATGTAACCCCAATAATCGGACCCATGGACATAGCGAGACTTGTGGACAGGCCGAAGTAGCCCATGCCTTCCCCCATCCTTTTTACAGGTACAATATCCGAGGCCATAGTGGGAAAAGCTGTGCTGCTCATACCGAACCCGATACCAAACAACATCCGTAGCAATAACAGTACAGCAATACCGGCAGCAAAATAATACCCGAGTGTAGCCAGAAGGGCTACGGACAGGCCGATATAGATCATGGCATTGCGCAGGCCTTTCTCCAGCGCTTTCGCAGAATATAGCCGGGCTGCAATCGCGCTTAGCGCAAACAGACAGGTGAAGAGACTGACTTCAAACGCATTGGCGTGAAAACGTTCCTGCACATAGGAAGGAAGCGGTGAAACAATCATGTGAAGCTGCAGGAAGAGCAGGAAGTTACATAACATTAGAAGAATAAAATCGGTGGTCCATAGTTTGACATGCGAGGTTTGTGCTTTCATTATTTTTCATTCCCCCTGGTGTAAAGTTCGTTAGAGATTGCTGTTCATGAGGGAAAGAGTATGTTTAAATGCTTGCATCTGGTCTTCGGGAATACCTTCAGTAAGTCCTTTATTCATTTCTCTTTCGAGCGGAACGAGCGTATTTAGCAAGACTTTGCCTTCTTCGGTCAGATAGAGTAAGTAGGCTCTGCGATCCTGCTCACTGGTCCGGCGATCAACCCAGCCTTTCTTTTCCAGCAAATCAATAATTCGTGCAGTCGTTGGCTGGTCTTTGTAGACGCGAGCGGCGACCTCCTTCTGATTTACGCCTTCACCTCTGCCAATATTGAAGAGAACAGAGAATTGCTCTGTAGTAATATCATAGGGTTTGAAACGGATCGATAACAATGCCGCCGCTTTACGGTGTGTCAGACCGAGCATAAATCCAATGGACTGTTCGAGCGAGTAGTCGATTTCCATAAACGTCCTCCCTTTCTGAAATGGAATAGTTTTGTTTCAATTAATTGTTATAACAACTATAAGTCAAACAACTAATTTTGTCAAAATGGATTATGAACCAGAATTTTGCGAAATGATGATACGTCATAATGGAAAATGGAATAATGTTCATGCAACCATTGGAAAATGCTGATAAAATAGAGATACCGCTGTATTCGCGTAGGTTGGACATAGGATAGTGGAGGTAACGAAGACGAATCTGCTCCAACTGATCGTGGAGCTGACTGAGGAGAGCTGAGTATGCTTAAGAACATTCCCGCAATAATACCTCCAGAACTACTGAAGATCATGTCCGAAATGGGGCATGGTGATGAACTGGTACTGGCCGATGCTAATTTCCCCGCAGCCAGTCATGCCAAGCGGCTTGTCCGTTGTGATGCTGTGGGTACAGTGCAGCTGTTGGAGGCGATTCTGAGTTTGTATCCGTTGGATACATACGCTGAGCATCCAGTAGCGGTTATGCAGGTGGTCAAGGGAGATCATGTAGTACCAATCATCTGGGAAGACTACCGAAGGCTAATCCATGAACATGAAGGCATCACGGATGCCTTTGATCATGAAGAGCGTTTCGCGTTTTATGAGAGGGCTTCCCGTGCCTATGCGATCATAGCAACTGGTGAGCGTGCGCAGTATGCCAATCTGATTTTGAAAAAAGGGGTTATTTTCCCCGATTCAGCTCTGTATACGCATGAACAACAAGTTGAATTGAAATGAAACAAAATGATGGCGACGGAGCAGTGGATGCTTCGCTCGCCTTATTGCTTTTTCCAACGATAGGGCTGATTTTCAACCCTTCCAATGAAACATACTGATAAGGTTGGATTATCGAAATATATTACAAACTTTGATCCAGATGATGAATGGGGTAATGGCTCTGTGTACATTACAATAGAGGTAAAGGAGCTGAAGCGAGATGGAGTATCGGATCAGATCTGCGTCGCTTGACGATGTTAACGAAGTAGCCAGGCTGTTCAACGAATATAGAATGTTTTACAATCAAAGCACAGACATCCAGGCTGCTAGCCAATATATAAGAGAACGAATAAAACGCAATGAATCCGTCATATTGATTGCTGAAGCAGAACAGGATATTTCTCAACCGTATGATGGTAGCTTTGGGGATAGGCAAGTAACCAGAAATTTAGCCGGATTTGTGCAGATATATCCCAGCTTTAGCTCGGTGTCTATGAGGCCGATATGGGTGCTAAATGATCTGTATGTGGATTCGGAGCAGCGCCATAGAGGGGTTGCGCGTAAGTTGCTGCGAGCAGCAAGACAGATGGGATATGAGAGCGGTGTTCTCCGAATATCACTATCTACTGCGGTAAGTAACAAGAAGGCTCAGTCATTATATGAGTCGGAAGGGTACGTGCAAGACACCGATTTCATGTATTATGAACTGCATGTCTGAGAAGGGAATCAAATCCCTTTAAGCCAGGAAAAGCAGGAGGAATTAGCGAAAATGATGCAGTGGATCGCCATGATCACCATGCTGATCGATCATATAGGAGCCGCCTTTTTTCCACATGTGGGTGAGCTTCGAATTATAGGACGTATTGCTTTTCCAATCTATGCTTTTGCGGTTTATATCGGTTATAAACACACACGCAACGTGCCCAAATACATATGGCGCCTGTTCTGGATTGCGATGATCTCTCAATTGCCATTCATGGCTGCCTTTAACCATACTTCACTGAATGTTGTGTGGACATTATGGTCATCTCTGCTTGTACTGCTTGTGCTCGATAAATTGCCGGTCCGTATCTTGGGAATTCCGATTGTGATTGGGGCAGGGTTGTTCATGGAGGTTACCCATATGGATTATGGCATGTATGGCCTTCTTTTGGTATTGTTGTTCCGTTATTTCCAAGGCCCGGTACTTGTTATGGCACATGTGCTCTTAAATGCGTTATATATTTTGCTGCACAGCAGTTCTGTTCAAATGTATAGCGTGGTAGCAACCGCAGGCATTGCCATTGCACAGTATCACAATGCAGGCTTCCGTATGAAGGGGCCACGTTGGATTTGGCGTTATTTTTATCCTGCCCATTTGGCGGTTATTGTTTTGATCCGTTGGACTTCATAGGCTTATAAACATATAAAGAAGCCACCTCACCGCCAGGTATGACGGGGAAGGTGGCCTCTTTGTAATCTATGCAATGGACTTACTCCATTGCTGGAGAAGTGCCAAAATGCGGTCGAATTGCCATAGGGAAATACCCAATATTGACGGCATAATCCAACATATTCGAAATGAAACGATCATCTGTTTTGGGGCATGTAATTCCGGCTGGTTCAACATAGGCAGTCGTTACAGGACAAGCATATACATAAGCTGAATCCTTGGCTCCATCACCTTCAAGCTGGGCGATCGCCAGTTGAAGCGCCTCGGGTTCCTTGCTGATACTGGCGTCGAACAACCAGCTGGTATAATCTGCGAAAGGCATCGTCTCAACTTCATAACCAGCACGGTTCACGGAACGAATCAGATCATCGTAGCGGATGGGCTCCGGATTACAGATGTGGAACACACGTCCAGCGGTATCCTGACGTAATGCGAGATGAACAATGGCCTCGCTCGCATAGTCAATAGGTGTAAAATCGACCATCCAGTCTGCAGCCGGAGCTTTACCCAGCAATAACATCGCTTTGATCATGCGATAGAAGGCATTACTATCAATGTTGGACTGGAAGCGCCCGGTTTCGGATTGACAGGTCAGATTACCCGCACGGTAGATGCTAACAGGTACACCTTCTTCGGCGGCAATCATGAGTACTTTCTCAGCCTCTAGTTTGCTGTCCGAGTACAGGTTGTCCACATGCAAGTCCGCCGGGAAACGGTCATATTGCAGCGATGACTCCCATTGTCCGCTAAGGGCAAGATCTTCCGGTATGCCCATCGTGGATACATGATGGAAGGAGGCACCTGGTTTGCTACGAATTAAATTCAGCAAAGCGATGGTTCCTTCCACGTTTGTTTTGGCAAACTGTTTAGCGTCCCCGAAGTGACGTACGTCTGCAGCGCAGTGAATCACACGATCAATGCAGCCTTGGACATAAGCCGTTTGTTCAGACGAAAGACCAAGGTTCGGTTGTTCCAGATCACCCTCGATGATTTCCACGCGTGATGCGAGTTGATCCGTCAGTTGTTTTCCAAAATAACCTTCGAACACTTTAGTAAGTCGTTGCATTGCACTCGTTCCATCTGTTGGACGACGAACCAGTGTATAGATCCGTGTACCTGAATTCAGAATTAATTGCTGCAGCACATGAGATCCCAGATAACCCGTAGCTCCGGTCAGAAGCACATGCTCAGGCTTCCGAATTTCCGGGTATCCGATCTGAGATGAAAGTTCTACTGGATGTTCGGATAATTGGGTGATCATGCCATCAGTGACTGCTGAATGCGTTAATTCTGCTGAGCTTTGACTCAAGGTCTCCACGCGTTGTGCCAGAGCACGAATGGTCTTCTGGGCAAAAAAGTCGGCAATCTTCAGCTGTGGATAATGCGGCTTCAGAATGACCAGTACATGGATGACCCGCAGAGAATCGCCACCTATATTGAAGAAGCTGTCTTCCACGCCGAAGTCATCGTGTTCAAGTATGGTTCGCCAAGCGTCAAGAATAATGGACTCAGTCTCCGACTCGGGGAGTACCCGGTCAGGTCGATTTTCATGACGTTCTGCATGAGGCAGGGCTATCATCGCTTTACGATTGATTTTTCCCGTTGGAGCAATCGGCATTTCATCCAGCTGACAGATCCACTTGGGTACAAAATAGGAAGGCAGCTTAACAGCCAGTTGGGCTTTAATGTCCGCAACAGAAAGGGTACTGCCATCCTTGGATGTAAAGTAACCAACAAGCATATTTTGACCATCCGATTCTTTCTTGGGAATCACTGCGACATCCTGAACCTGATCAAGGCGAGCAAAATGATCTTCAATCTCACCAATCTCAATCCGATGCCCGCGAATTTTCAACTGAGAGTCGCTGCGTCCGACATATTCGAGCAAACCGGTATCCAATATTTTTGCAATATCGCCGGATTTATAAATTTTCTCATCGATCGCAAACGGATTCTCAATAAAGGCCTGCTGTGTACGCTCCAGTTGATTCAGATACCCTTGAGCCAGGGCAGGAGTAGCAATATACACCTCTCCAGGCACACCTACCGGACAGAGTTGCTCTTGTTCGTTGACGATATATACTTTGTAGTTATGAATGGGTTTGCCAATTGGGATATTAACAACACTCTCCGGAACTTGCTCACTAATCCGGTGGGTCGTTGTTGCTACAGTACATTCGGTAGGTCCGTACACATTGACAATGTCAATCTGGTTGCCAAATTTGCGCTGGAAGGCACGAACCTGTTCGCCATAGAGAGCTTCGCCTGCAACTGTAATAATTTTCACTTGGGCCAGCTTGTGGAAACCTTCATCGGACAGATAAGAAGCAAGCTGGTTGAAAAAGATTGTGGGCAGTATCGTAATAATCGTTGTACCCGTGCGTTCAATTGCATTTGCAAATTCTTCGACAGATACACGTTCATCTGCAGATAACAAGTATAACTCTGCTCCGTAGAACAAGGCGCCAATCGTATCCCATACTGATGCATCAAAGCTGTATGTAGCAAACTGGGTTAATACGTCACCTGGCTTAATGTCACAATCCCGTTGTACCACACTGCCGAGATTGGCTACGCCACGATGGGCGATAAGTGCGCCTTTGGGTTTGCCGGTAGATCCTGAGGTATAGATGATATACGCCAGGTCATCTGGCTGAATATCCAGATTGGGATTGCTTGCTGCAAAGCCAGCAAGACGTCCGTCCACAGCGAGAATCTGGCGAACGGTAGTAATACCGGAGAACAAACGTGAAGCTTCAGGTAAAGATGATTCTGTGGTTAAGACAAATGATGAAGCTGTGTCTTCAACAATATAACTGTTTCGTTCTTGTGGATGTTCTGGATCAACAGGCACATACACCCCGCCTGCCTTGAGAATCCCGAGCAGAGAAATAACCGTTTCTAGACTCCGCTCCATAAAGATGCTGACGAATTCACCTTTTTGCAATCCGTTGGATAACAGTACGCAGGCAACCTGATTGGCACGTTCGTTCAGTTCTCTATACGTGTAACGACCCGATGGAGAAGTGATTGCTGGTGAGTCCGGGTATTCGGCCGCCGTTGCTTCGAACCATCCATGAATCGTCTGATGTTCAGGTTCGAGAACAGCAGTATCATTCATTTCCCTGTATATCAACCGGTCTGAAGCAGCTAGAATGTCCACTGCACCGATGGCTTTGTCTTCATTGCGTATCATGGCAAGAAGAAGGGTCTGATAATATTCTGCATATCTCATTACAGTAGACTCATTCAGAAGTGAACTGTCATAGAATAGATCCAGAATGAGCGAGTCCTCATCATCACGAACATTCCAGTTTAACAATTGAGGTGCTTGAGGCAGCTGCACATGATTAAACATGAACAAGGTTTCCGGGTATCCTCCGGTCTGCAGCTTATCATCGAGCTGCAGTTGATCGGAGACCTGACGAAACAGTTCACTGAAGGTTAACTTGCCCTGAACCTGCAATAACAGACAAGAGGCTGCCTGATCTGGAGCCAGCGTGCCGATGGCAAGTTCCTGTTCACCTGATAAGCGGAACAACAAGGCTGCATAAGCAGACAGGATCACCGGATAAATGGCCTGTGTGCTGAACTTTTCTTTGAGATCCTTGCTTAGAGAGGAATCTAGTGGAACATGAGAAGACTCATAAGAGAACGTTTGTTGACGGCGCCCAAAATCCAGTGGAATCTGAAGAACCGGCAGGCTAGTTTCCACGGTATGGGGTGAAGATGGTTGATTTTCAATCACTTCAGCTGTTCCTCCTTGGTTCAAAGCGTTCATGATATGGATTGAATTAGATCTTGCTTACATTAAAGTGGGAAATCAGTTCTTGCAGTTCCTCGGACATGCTGTTCAGACGGTTGGAGGAGTCAACAAGAGTAATTAAAGATGCTTTTTGCTCATCAACGGATGAAGAGATTCCTTCACTGTTGTCCGCCGTTTTGCTTACACTCGCAGATAAGTCATCCGCAGTTGCTGTCATTTCTTCTGTACCTGCAGAGATTTCTTCTGTAGCACTGGATACTTCCTGAATTTGATTCGATACTTTCTTGGCTGCTTCCAGGATTTCATCAAACAACTGGCCAGTCTGATCAGCTACACTAAGTCCGGTATCGACTTCGGAGGTACCTTGCTCCATGGCACGAACCGCTTGTTTAATTTCAGCCTGAATCTCCTGGATCAACACGGCAACCTGGCTTGTGGCTTGTTCGGATTGTTCAGCAAGCTTGCGAACTTCACCTGCTACCACTGCGAATCCTCTACCTTCTTCACCAACGCGTGCTGCTTCAATGGATGCGTTCAGAGCAAGCAAATTCGTCTGACTAGAGATTCCAGAGATGATATTCAATATATCTCCAATTTCCTGTGAGCGGCTCTCCAGAACTTGAATGGCAGAAGCTGTATTTTTAACGGATTCCGTAATCAGATTCATCTGTGTGGATACCTGGCGTACCACGCTGTTTCCTTGCTGTGAACGACGTTCCATCTCATAGGCTTCGTCAGCTACGCTGGCTGAACTGCTGGCAATGGTTTGAATAACGACAGCCATCTCAGACATGGCGCGGGCACTATCTCGAGTAGCCTGTTCCTGTGCACGAATGTTGGCAGTGATTTGAGTAACATTGTTGTTAATGGAATCAGCATTCTCGCTGTTTCTTTCAGAGACTTCATACAGTTCCTTGGCAGACTCGTTAACTTCTTGTGACGTAATTTGTACTTTAACGATGGTATCGTTGATCTTGCGCACCATGGTATTGAACTTTTCATTCACAAGCCCAAGGTCGTCTTTACCCGTCGGAATTTTGACATTCAAATTACCCCGACTTACGTCATCAATTCCTTTGATCAAGTGACGGATAGGGGAGAGTGTGTTTTTGACAACTAGATATTGAATAATCAGGAACAGCAGCAGGAACGCTACAAGGATAATAATGCCGTTCTTGAGCAATTTGTTCAGTCCTGCAGGTACAGCGGATGCGTCTGCATCGATGGCAAAGTAAGAGTAGATCTTGCCGTTGCTGTCCTTAATTGGATAGGCAATGGTTGTCCAGGTTCCGAAATCATCGGAATAAAATGTCGTAAAAGTCGGCCGATCGGTATTCAGCATTTCTTTCAAGGCGTTTGCTACAACAACGGGTTGTTCATACATATCGCCGATATTTACGTTATCACTTTGAAAAGCCTCCCTCAGATTGGTCGGCATGGCTACAAGGGAAGTTAACCGCTTGTTGTCTCCACCGAGCTCGACACCAAAGATGTAGGCTTGTGCAATGTTAGGATAATATTTTTGCATTTCGTCAAAATAGGCACGTAATTTCGTTTGTGCTTTTCCATCATAGCTACCTTCTGCAATAGCAGCCTGTACTTCAGTAGAGTCAATGTCTGCTGCCCACTTTTTGGTGATTTGCTCGACTTGCCCATGTAGCTGATCTACGAGAATCGTTTTTTGAAAATAGTAGCTACTGGCGATAAGTGCTATACCGATGATAATGATGTTAGTAAATGAAAGTAAGAGATTTTTGGAGAAAAATGACATGCTTTTCCAACTTAATGATTTCACTAAATTCCACTCCTGATCTTCTTTAAATTAGAAACTCCTATTGGGTGCTTTCAATCAGGCAAGTTACATCATTTTTTTCATCCCTCCAAAGGTATAATCTGCGACCATGGTCTTGGGTTTGTAGTTGCTAAGTAGAAACTTTTGTACCTCGATACCCATAGGTGTCTAATTATTAAAACACATCTATACTTAATATGTCGTATTAAATGTCGTTAAATTGAATAGTTTCGTTAAAAAAATTTTAATAATTTACGTATGTATGGACATATAAACTAATGAATAGGTATTTAGAACTGTTTATATAAAATAATTCCATTTTTTAGTTTCATTCTGTATTCTATAACATGATGGGTTAAAATACATCCTGAAATATTAAAATTAAAGATGCAATGGACGGAGAAATGGTTTTGTCCTCTGCCCATCAAATATACACCAGGGAGGGAATGGTTAAAGAACCACATGGATTTTTAAGTTAATCTACCTAAGAATATACATAGGACAGCTCAATGTGTGATGTGGAGAAGAGGATCAAGCCCAGTTTACCACTCTACAAAGGAAGGCACGGATATACATCGGAAGCGGTTTTATCTATAATAACTACAGGATGCAATTCTCAAATCATGAGCAGGCGGGGGTTTTATAGATGAATCTTAAACAGATAGCAGCTGAGCGTGCGGCAGAATATGTTGAGGATGGAATGAAGGTTGGGTTGGGTACAGGATCAACCGCATATTATGCCATTTGTCGAATTGGCGAGCGTGTGCGCGAAGGATTGAAAATTCAGGCTGTAGCCACTTCGGAGGCTTCGGACAAGCTTGCCAGGGAGTGGGGAATTCCGATCGTTCCTTTCGATCAGATTGGACGTCTGGATCTCACGATTGATGGTGCGGATGAAGTTGATCCTGAATTTAACCTGATCAAGGGTGGCGGCGGTGCTCTTTTGCGTGAGAAGATTGTGGCTGCAAACAGTGACAGACTGATTATTGTAGCTGATGGCAGCAAAGCTGTACAAAAACTGGGACAGTTTCCACTGCCGGTTGAAGTGGTTCCATTTGCATCAGAATGGACCTTTCAGGCACTTGAAAAAATAGGATGTAATCCGGAATGGCGCATGAATGAGGACCAGCGTTATCTTACGGATAATGGCAACCTCATTGCGGATTGCAGGATGACAGCCATAGAACATGCCGCAGAGCTCAATAATCAGTTGAATATGCTGCCAGGTGTGGTGGATAATGGGTTATTTATTAATATGGCAAATATCGTCATTCTTGCAAAGGAAGATGGCAGCATCGATGAGCGGCATCGTTCATGAACGGAAAGAGAGGTCGTTGCATAGATGAGAGAAAACCCGTTAATGGACGGTGAACTTGTTCTCCGAAGTGTGGGAGAGGAAGATCTGGCTGGACTCTATGAATTGATCTACAGTGAAGATGTACCGGAGTGGAAGCAATGGGATGCGCCATATTATGCCCTTGAGCATGAGAGCTACGAAGATTTCGAACGAAGTATGCTCAAACGACTGGAAGGGACTCAGCTCACTTCTGAGCCGGCTTCGATTCGAATTATTGAGTTGGATGGCAGAATGGTTGGTACAGTCAGCTATTATTGGGAACATCGTTTATCCAAGTGGCTGGAAATGGGAATTGTGTTATATCGATCTGCCCAATGGGGGCGCGGGATCGGCACACGAGTTCTTAAAATGTGGTCCAGCCATTTATTTGAGCAATTGCCATTGGCCCGGGTTGGATTGACAACATGGTCAGGCAATGAACGAATGATGCGTTCTGCTTCAAAGGCGGGATTGCAGGTAGAAGGGCGAATGCGTAAATGCCGCATCGTTGATGGGCAGTATTATGATTCAATTCGTATGGGAATGCTGCGCGAAGAGTGGGAGCAGATGCGAACTTCAGACGCAGGTCGAAATGTAAACAACTGATGGAGGATTATCGAAATGCCGAACAAGGAGGACAATCGGGAACTGTCTTTACAATTATTTGTAGTTCTCGCCCGTGCATACAATTCCGTTACATCGAGGTCTAACCGGGATATTCAGAGCCATGGACTAAATACGACAGAATTTGGCGTACTTGATTTGTTATACCATAAAGGACCGCAGGCATTGCAAAAGATCGGTGAGAAAGTACTCATGTCCAGCGGTAATATCACGTATGTTGTGGACAAATTGCAGAATAAAAACCTGCTGCTTCGTCGGGCATCAAAGGAAGATCGGCGCGTCATATACGCTGAATTGACGGAGGAAGGAAGACATTTGTTCACACAAATCTTTCCTCAGCACCATCAGGTGATCATTGATGCGGTGGAGGGACTAGAACCTTCCGAAAAAGCGGATGCGATTCGTTTATTAAAAAAACTTGGACTCGCTGCAGAGGGGAAAACTGACTTGCGTTTATAACGCAGGTCAGTTTTTTTATGCTTGGAAAAAGGACGGGAACTAGCTAAATCACTTGCAGTACTATTCATAATATAGGAAAATTATTGTGAATAATGGTTCGGCTAAATTCATGCTCATCCGTAGTTCATGTATAATGAAGAGATAGGTTGTACCTGAATCGGAGCAAAAATTATATCCTGAACAGTAGCTGACGGACCTCAATCATTCTTATTACGGCACGAAGGATGAAGATTGAGATGAGGCGGTGGCTTGAGGAGGGATGACATATGACGCATCAAGAAGCTGGAGAGCAATTGCTAAAAGAAGCAGGAATCCTGGTTGACAAAATAATGGAAAAGCAATACGATCTGCAACCGGATCTGGTGCAACGCTTTGGTGAGAGTGGACGGGCTCGGATTAAGCAGGATTCATTATATAGCTTGAACTATTTGGCTGAGAGTGTGCTTGTTAAGAGTCCTAATCTATTTACACACTATATAGCCTGGCTGAAAGTTCTTCTGGCGGGTTATAACGTATCGCCAGAAGACTTGGCGAACAATCTGAAATGGATCAAACAGACAGTGGAAGAAGAATTCGAACAGATGGCTAGTTCATGGTGGTCAGGAGAGAAAAATGGTTGCTGCATGTGTAGGCAGCGAGCAACATGAGATCGGGCTGCGTATGCTCACAGATGTGTTCGAGATGGAAGGATGGGACACATACTATTTGGGGCAAATGTTCCCAATGGGAGTATCGTTGAAGCCATTGAGCGCCATCAAGGAGAAGTCGTTTTGATCTCAGTTACAATGACGTATCACCTTCATCTTGCGAAAGAACTTATCCAATTCATTCGTAATCATCCTGCAACTGCACATGTGAAAATTTTGGTAGGTTACCCTTTCAATATGGATCAGGATTTATGGAGAACGATTGGAGCGGATGCTTATGCTCCAGGAGCGGACGAGGCTGTTGAAGTTGTTGAGCGATTGATGAATCAGCCTCTGGCTATACACAATATGCACAACGATATGGGCATGACAAGCGAATAAGAGAGGGATGATGTGATTGCCTAACGAAGACAGTGAGATTGAATCATTGCGCAGAACGATTGAACATTTATCCGATCAGATTATTCGCAATAAGGAGCAGGAAGAACGGATTCTAAGTGAATTCTCAGAGATGAATAATGAACTCGCTACTCTGCAACGCCTGCTTACCCAAAATAATGTCAGCCTTGAATTTGCAAGAAATGAAGCAGTCGCCGCAGAGGCAGCCAAAAGCTCGTTCATTGCTGTCATCAGCCACGATTTTCGAACTCCATTGAACGGTATTCTCGGTATAGCGGAATTGCTGCAATTATCTTCCCTGTCCGATGAGCAGCAAAACTCCGTTTCAGTCATTCAGGAAGCGACAAAAATGCTTCTTAAACTGATTCAGGACCTACTGGACTTATCCAAACTGGAGGCAGGACAAATGCGACTTGAAATAGCGGAAGTGGAACTGCATTCCATATTCCAATATATTGTCCGTTTGCTTGAACCGAAAGTGCGAAAGAACGGAAACCAGTTGTCACTTGATTATGACTCTCGGATTTCGTCTGTACTTGAAGGCGATTCTACGCGAATCACTCAGGTTCTGATCAATCTGATTCAAAATGCGAACAAGTTCACCTCCGAAGGATCTGTGCGAATAAGGGTTTCTCTAGTCAAGGAGTGTGAAGCGTCACAGCATATAAGGTTTGAGATCGAAGATTCGGGCATCGGTATTGCTAAAGAAGATCAGAAAACGTTATTTCAGCCATACACACAAACGGAGCGAGGACGTTCCAAGGAGTATGAGGGAACAGGTCTCGGTTTGTCCATCTGTCATTCTCTGGTTACATTAATGAATGGCCAGATTGGCGTGTTGAGTCAGGAAGGACAAGGATCTACCTTCTGGTTTGAGATCCCGTTGAGTAAGACAGAACATCAAAAATCGTTACCCATGACTGACAGGAGCCTTCCTCAGGAGAGTCAAGTTCAGATGGATACCCCTCTTCCAGTGTCCGTCCTTCTGGCTGACGATAACATGATTAATCGGCGAGTGGTGCTGATGCAACTCAAAAAGCTGGGCATCACCCAGGTGGATTCCGTCTCGAACGGGGAAGAGGCCATCGCAGCTTTTCTGAGCAAAAAATATAGTTTGATCTTGATGGATAACATGATGCCTGTGATGGATGGATTAGAGGCAACGCGTAGAATCAGAGCCATGGAACAGGATGAGATGCGTCATCGCATTCCGGTGATTTCCATGACAGGAAACGTAACGGATGGAGAGAAAAATAAATGTTTTGAAGCAGGGATGGATGATTTTGTTGGGAAACCCTTCACACTGGAAGCTCTGAATAACATGATTCAGAAGTGGCAGCAATCATCCGAATCAGGAGAGGTACTGAATATGAGTATCGTGAATGAGATTGTGGACCTAAGCAGTGAAGGGGATCAGACACTTCTTGCCATGTTGCTTGAAATGTATCGTGAAGAGACACCAGGGAAAATTGAAGTGCTGCGAAGACATATCGTGTCTGGTGATCATATTGCTGCAGTGGAGTCCGCGCATGATCTGAAGTCTGGCAGTCTAAGCCTGGGAATCGACTATTTATCAACATTGTTTGCCAAAATCGAGCAGTTCGCCAAGGCGGGCCTGCCGATGAAGGCAGAGCCATTATTGGATGCCTTATTACCTGCGTACAAGGAAGCCTGTTGCGCATTGGAGAAGGTTAATAACCACAAGTGAAATGATGAAGAATCATTTAGGGGAAGCGGGTAATAAACCATTTATTGAATGTTATTTAAGCATGTAAGGGTGGGGAAACATTTATGTTATTATACGGACTTGCGTTTTTGGTCCTGATGATTCTGGTTTTACTATGGTTAGGTGGGCTTTACTTCTTCAAAACTGCTATTCGGCGTGCGCCAAAATCATTTCTGGTTGATAATCCGAACCTGATGCCTGAACCGGATAATGAAATCATCAGCAGTGCTTCCGACTTGGATTGGCTTAATAAGCAACAAACGGAAGAGATACGTATTGAATCATATGATGGTTTAAAGCTTTACGGAACGTGGCTTTCTTCAGATAGTCAATCACAATCGCAACGAACGGTTATTCTGGCCCATGGCTATTCGGGAAAAGGCAGGGAAATGGCGGGCTTTGCTCGCTTTTACGCGGAAAAACAGGGTTACAACGTGCTGATGCCGGATGATCGTGGCCATGGTCAAAGTGAAGGCAACATCATTGGATTCGGCTGGCTGGACCGTAAGGATTATGTTCAGTGGGTCCATTGGGTGCTCGGTAAGGTTGGTACAGAGACGGAGATCATTTTGCATGGGATTTCAATGGGAGGCGCAACCGTACTTATGACAGGTGGCGAAGCCCTCCCCGGTGAGGTTAAGGCCATCGTGTCTGATTGCGCGTATACTTCTGTGAAGGAAGAGCTGACCTTTCAGCTCAAGCAGTTATACAAGTTGCCCGCATTTCCGTTCATTCCTGTTACCAGTCTCATCTCCAGATGGAAGGCGGGGTATTACTTTGGAGAGGCTTCAGCGCTGAAGCAACTGGCGAACGTTCAGGTCCCTGTTCTGTTTATACATGGTGAGGCAGATACGTTCGTACCAACGGAAATGGTGTACAGGCTATATGAAGCATGTCCGACAGAGAAGGAACTGCTGACCATTCCCCGTGCGGGTCATGGAACAGCTTTTCAAGTGGATCGCCCCCGTTATGAAGAAGTACTAGAATCCTTTTTGAGAAAAAACATGTCACTTTCTTCCCCAATACCAGAAGGTCCAGATAACAAGTAAAAGAACATGGAGGTGCTTTGATGGGAAATGAACAATTTGAGGCTGCACGGAGAGCAGAGGCAGGTTACCATTCCAACTTCTATCAGAATAATGAATTATTCGCATCCGGTACATGGATGTCTAGGCCGATGCCCATGGTTATGGATATGCTGGAGCGTTTGCTTACCCATAAGACGCAACTACGTGTTCTCGATCTGGGATGCGGCGTAGGTAGGCATACGATTCCGATTGCCCAGCGTCTACAGCAAACAAACAGCGAAGTCATCGGTGTGGATTTGCTAGGCGAGGCTGTAGATGGACTTCGCAAATATGCGAAAGAATACCAGGTAGATCATATGGTAAAAGCAGAGAAAGCGGACGTTGAACATTATCCCATTGAACCGGACAGTTTTGATTATATTGCAGCATGTTCCTGTCTGGAACATGTTTCGAACAAACAAGCTTTTATGGAAGCCGTTGAACGATTGCAAGCGGGAACCCGTACAGGAGGCATCCATTGTATTACCATGAGCACCAGTGTAGAGGAAAAGGAGATTAGCACGGGTCGGGAAATTAAGCCATTGATTGAATTGAACTTGCCTACAGAGGAAGCTGTCGCGTTACTGGAAAAGGCCTATGAAGGCTGGAATATTCTTCTTCAGGAACATGTCACTCAGACGATTGAAGAGGAAAAGTATGATGAACCAACACAGTTTCGTTGTGAACTGCTTCGGTTTGCCGCACAGAAGCAATAGTGCATCTGCCAGGCATAGGTTTGTTGTAGCCTGGCAGCATTTTTGCTCTGCATAGTCATCAGCAACGATTTTTTTGAAATGGATGACTCAAGAACATGGGGGATCAGAATGAATACATATGTTATTGGAATTGATGGCGGAGGAAGCCATACACGTGTGGCTGTAGCGGATGAGAGCGGACAGCTTTTGTCGTATGTGCAAAAGGGTGGTTGCAACCGTTATCACGATGCAAATGCAGAGCAGCATGTGCTGGATGGCATCGCTGAAGCCATAAACCATGCCGGTTTAAAGGTAGAGCAGATTGCTTCCATTCAGGCGGGGATGGCAGGACTGGACTCTGACGAAGAAACGATCTGGGCTGAGGAATTGCTCGCCCGGTCGGGGATCACAGGCAGGATTAGTGCGGTGAACGATTCGCTTATTGCGCACACGGCGGCCTTTGAAGGTGAGCCTGGCATTGTAGCTATTGGGGGTACCGGCTCCCTGATTCTCGGCAGAACGGAACAGGGGAATTGGCTGCGCAATGACCAGTTTGGGCATTATGCACCGACGGCCGCACGTTTTCTGGCTTATGACACTGTGCATTCCATTCTTGCAGGCCGTTACGAGTTAGAGGATCGGACCCTGATTGAACAAGTACTAGACTATTGGAATGTAACTTCCATTTCAGAACTGGGTGCCCTCGGTGCAGCGGGTTTTACGAAGAACAAACAGGCGATGAATCGTAAATTTGGACAAATGGCTCCCTTGGTGACCGAGGCGGCTGCTCGTCAGATTCCACTTGCGACGAGAGTCTGTGACTCGGCAGCGGATACGGCTGTTGTAGGTATTCTCATTCTTGCAGGCTGTTTTCAGACGGATAAGGTGTCCTTAACGCTTACGGGAAGTTGTCTAAGTTCACCTTATATGGTGGAGTCCGTTCACAAGGGGCTGGATGCAGCCTATAAACCAGCAGGACAAAAAATTCATTACATCACCAGCACTCTGCCGGCAGTCGGAGGTGCGCTGCTGGATGCTTATCATTTGGCAGGAATCCAGGTGCCGGAAGGCATCGTGACAGTACTGCAAGCGGAGCTGAAACGGCAATCGACTTGAACTTTGAGAGGGTAACGACTACAATACGATAACGGAATCTATACAGTGAAACCAAGATTAACACGTTAACGGAGAGTGCAGAACCAATCTGAAGAAGCGGAGCGTGCGCCTTTATCCCCGCAGCGATCGGAAGATGGGACTGCAATTGGAGTGCTGGAGTGTAACAATCTCTATTTCATTTTATAGCAAGTTATAGGAGGAATCAGGGTGTTAAATAATCTTAAATCAAGAATTCAGGAGCCGGAAGTGCAGGAGTTGTTGTCCTACTCGGTCTTTCCAGACCCGGATCATTTGAATCGTGCGTTACAACAGTATGTAGAGAAGGACGAGCTACTATTGGACGGTTATGAAGACGAAGAGCAGCTAGTGGGTCTGATTGGATATGAGAAAACAGGAACAAGTGAGGTTACCATTCATCATATTGCAGTTCTGCCTGAGAACCGCTTCAAAAATTATGGTCGTGGCATGATTTCACAATTGCTGGCAAAATATAATCCGGACAGATTAATCGCAGAGACTGATCTGGAAGCTGTAGAGTTTTATCGAAATACGGGATTTGTGGTGTATAGCCTGGGTGAGTTGTATCCGGGTGTGGAACGCTTCCGCTGTGTATTGGAGAAGGACGAGGAGCAAGACGAAACCTAATATCTGTCTACTACTGTATAACGTAAAAATAGCATAATTATAACAGGATGTTGGATTTGGCAAATAAGCTGAGTCGGACGTCCTGTTTTGTCGTTAGGTTGAAAAAACAGGAAAATGTATTGCTTTACAATATAGTTTCATAATAGAATAGTTTCATTGAAGAATAGTTCGACAAGTGAACTATATGTATACGGAAAGGAGAATGAAGAATGAACACACCGGATGCCAAAAGTTTGGTTAACCGCTATCTGGATGCTTCTTTTCTCGTAAACAAACGGTTTGATACCCAGATACGTGAACGCATGGGGCAGACCATTACCACCGACCAATTCTGTGCACTTCGTTTAATCGAAGAGAAACCGTTTTGCACACCCTCTGATTTGTCTGAGCTCCTGTGTGTGGGGAAGAGCAGTATTACCGCCTTGGTCAACAAGCTGGTGGATCGCGATCTGGTCCATCGGGCCGGGGATGAACGCGACCGTAGGGTTGTGTATTTAACTCTGACGGACAACGGACGGGACGTTTACAGGGAAACTGAACAGGAAATACAACAGATTCTGGAGCCGTATCTGGTTCATTTCAAGCCGGAAGAGGTCCGCAATTTCATTGAAGCTTTTGAGAAGCTTGCAGCATTGTTAACACATGAAGGAGGACAGGAGAACAAATGAGAACGATCTTGAAAGCACGATGGTGGTTGATGGGACTGTGGGTCGTAGTAGCCGCCGTATTAATGTTCACCGCCCCTAATATGAGTGAACTGATCCGGGAAAAGGGACAGTTCTCGGTTCCCGATGGATACTCTTCCACCCAGGCAGCGGCTATTCTGAACGAAGCTGCAGCGCAAAAAGGAGAGCAGCAGGGCAGTCAGCTCGCACTTGTATTTTATAATCCGGATGGTTTGGGTACTGAAGGAAAACAAGAGGCAGAGAAGGCCGTCAAGCAATTGGAGGCTGAAAAAGAGAAATTGGGCATTCTGACGATTCTGGAGCCTTTCTCTCAGCCTGAATTGTCAGACAAAATGATCTCTGCCGATGGCAAGACGATCTTAACGTCGCTTTCCATTGAACAGGGAGATCGTACAGTCAAGGAAATGCGCGCAGATCTTAATGCAGCGTTGAAATCGGTCAATGTGGAGCATTACATAACCGGTAAAGGCTTGATTGATGAGGATACGATAGAGAGTTCCCAAGAGGGGCTCAAAAAATCGGAGTACATCACAGTTGTATTCATTTTGCTCATTCTGTTCCTCGTATTCCGCTCATTCGTAGCTCCATTTGTTCCGCTGCTTACCGTAGGGATCAGCTACATTGTTTCACAGCAGATTGTAGCATTCCTGGTGGACGGATTGGACTTCCCGATTTCTACCTTTACGCAGATTTTTATGGTAGCCGTCATGTTCGGAATTGGTACGGATTATTGCATTTTGTTGATCAGCCGGTTTAAGGAAGAATTGGCTCATCATGAAAATACGTGGGATGCAATCATTGCGACCTACCGCACAGCAGGCAAAACGGTATTTTTCTCGGCACTCGCAGTGCTGGTTGGATTCATTGCCATCGGTTTTGCCCAGTTTATGCTGTACCGCTCCGCGGTAGCTGTTGCTGTCGGTATTGCCGTAATGATGCTTGCACTCGTCACCATTGTTCCATTCTTTATGGCGGTGCTGGGAAAAAGATTATTCTGGCCTTCCAAAGGATCATTGGAACATGCCGAGAGTCGGATCTATGGTGCAGCCGGCCGTTTCTCTCTGAAACGTCCATGGGCGGCTCTGCTTATCGTTGCAGCGGTCTCTGTGCCATTACTGGCGACATACGATGGCAAATTGTCATTTAACAGTCTCGATGAGATTGGTGATAAATACGATTCGGTCAAAGCATTCAACATTATTTCGGACAGCTTCGGTCCTGGTGAATCATTGCCTGGACAGATTGTCATTCAGAACGATGAAGCGATGGATAATGCAAAGTACATGGCCGTTGCTGAGAAAATCAGCCGGGAAGTGGAGAAGGTGCAAGGCATCTCCGGTGTCCGCAGCATGACACGCCCAACTGGTGATGAGATCAAAGATTTTGAAGTAACGCAACAAGTGGGCACATTATCGGATGGACTGGGTAAAGGCAAGACCGGTCTGGATAAAATCCGTGATGGTCTGAGTGAGGCCAGCAGTCAATTAAGTAAAAATGAACCACAACTTAAAGAAGCTGCGAATGGAGCGGGAGAACTGACCAAAGGGACCTCCCAGTTGCAATCGGGTATAACACAGTTGTCCGAAGGACTACAGCAGATTGAAAAAGGCATTCGTGAAGGCTCCTCGGGTGCAGGTGATCTGAAAGCAGGTCTTCAGAAAGCCAAAACAAGTGCGGATCAACTTGCACAAGCAAATAATCAGTTGCTTCAAGCCTACCGTCAGGCAGGCGCAGGGGTTAAAGCGCTGGGTGATGGTGTTGGTGAACTGCAGCAACAGCTTACAGGTGTATCTACGGCGTTAACCAGCCTGAACGAATCGTTTACAGCGCTTGAAGAACGCTACCCTGAATTGCTGCAAGACGCGGATTATCAGCGGGTCAAAGGCACAACTGGTGAGACGGGTACGGGCACAGCACAGCTAGCTCAAGGTCTGGGTCAAATTCAGACCAAGCTGGGTGAAGCCGCAGCTGGAATTAATCAGGCCAATGAAGGCTTCGCCTCCGCAGCATCCGGCCAGAAGGCACTTGCCAATGGTCTGGGGCAGATTGTTACAGGAATCGGTCAATTGCAATCCGGTCTCAAACAGGCTGCTGATGGTCAGGGGAAAGTGATTAGCGAAATTCCTTCGATCCAGAATGGACTTGGTCAGCTTCAGGGTGGTCAGAAGAAAATTCAGCAAGGCTTCTCGGATCTGAGTGGCCAATTGACACAATTGACGGACGGTCTTAACCAGAGCGTCGATGGGATCAAACAAGTTTCGGGGGGATTGGATTCAGCACAGGATTATCTGACACAACTGCAGAATTCACCTGATTCGGATCTGGCAGGATGGTACGTTCCTGAAGAAGCCCTTAGCAACAAAGACTTCAAACAAGTATTCGATACGTATCTGTCCAAAGATCGGAAAACGATGACGATTGACGTTATTTTCGCCGAGAATCCATACGGGAAAGAAGCGATTGATCGTGTTCCAGATATCGAAGCTGCTGTACATCGTGCCGTACAAGGAAGTGCACTTGAAAAAGCAGACATCGCGATTGGCGGTGTAACCAGTACATTTGCCGATTTGCAGGAAATATCCAACAACGACTATACACGCACTGTAATGCTGATGCTGGCGGGTACATTTATTATTCTGGTTGTGCTGCTCCGCTCGGTTATTATGCCGCTGTATCTGATCGTTTCCCTATTGCTGGCATATTTCACCTCGATGGCTTTAACCGAAGCAATCTTTGTGAATATCCTCGGGTTCGCAGGCATCAGCTGGGTTACTCCGTTCTTCGGATTTGTCATGCTGATTGCACTCGGTGTGGATTATAGCATCTTCCTGATGGACCGTTTCAATGAGAACAAAGGCATGAAAGTACAGGATGCTATATTGTACGCAATGAAGAACATGGGGACAGTTATTCTGTCGGCAGCTGTCATTCTAAGTGGTACATTTGCGGCCATGTATCCATCGGGCGTCCTTTCGATGATGCAGATTGCGACTGTAGTACTCAGTGGACTGATCTTGTATTCTCTGTTGTTCCTGCCATTCTTCGTTCCAGTGATGGTGAAGATGTTTGGCCGGGCCAACTGGTGGCCATTCCGGAATAAGGAACAGGATGATTCCGTTGATTCCGATCGTACCATAGGCATGTAATAAAATAAGTTCCACGAATAGCCTCGCTGGTCATCCCGGCGGGGCTTTCTGTATTGTTTTTGGCAAGTGAATAAAGGTACTGAGAAATAAATGTGTATGCCTACGGACAACATCCCGCGCCCCGTCCCTATTTCTCTCATAAGATATATAGCAATGATATATGGAAGTATTCATAACATAGCAGAGGGGGGCGGCGGGATGGTATATCGGTATGTGGCCATAGGAGATTCATTAACGGTAGGCATAGGAGCGCTGCTGGGCACCGGCTTTGTTCCTTTATATCGAAGAATGGCGGAAATGAATGTTCGTACATTTGTATCCATGGACAACCTGGGCGTTAATGGACTGACCTCAGGAGAAATGTTACAGATGATATCTGGCAATCCAAGAGTACGACAAGCGCTGCGCGAAGCAGATCTGATTACGTTGTCCATCGGTGGGAACGATCTGATTCGTACGTTCAAAGCAAGCCATGGAATTCCGAACGCGAGTAAAATGACACAAGTACTGAGCGATACCCGCAGTAATGTCTCCCAGATTATGAAGCACATTCGTCAGTTGAAAGGCAGTAGTGTATATATGATCCGATCGATTGGATTGTACAACCCGTATCCACAAGCACGGGAAGCTGCGTATTGGGTACGACAATACAATTCATTTTTGAATGGTGCGGGATCAGGTAACTATGCCTGTGCTCAGGTCTATGGCAGGTTTGAGGGGCGTGAGCGTGAACTGTTATTCTGGGACAGGGTTCATCCTAATGCAAGAGGATATCGAGTGATTGCAGAACAGCTGAATCGCGCGGGATACCAACCATTTGCCTGATAAGTAGGGAGCGGAGTTATGGGGCCACAACATGAAACTGCACTAGACCGAAAGATGTACTTTCGTTAAGATAGGGACATATAAAGGTTGCATTTCGTGAGATAAAGGAGTTATTTTTGGTGTACAACATCCCAGCAGGTTCCCTAGACAATTCAGAACAACAGCTCATATCCAAAGTTTTATCCTCATATGGATTCTCATCCAACTGGAAGGCTCAGCGCGGAAGAGGAGGCATGAACAACTCTACCTTCATGGTACAGATCGACGAAGATTCCTACGTGCTGAGGCAGTATGAAACGCATAATGATCGAAGTAAAATTACTTTTGAACATGAGGTGCTGTCTGCATTGGCTCGTTCAGACTTTGCGCTTCAAGTGCCTTCACCCATTAGCCTTCCTGACGACAAGGATGCGACATTTCTTTCAGTACAGGACCGTCTCACGGGCCGTACGAAAATCGTGAGCGTATTCCACTATTGTGATGGCAACAATCCGGTCTGGCATACGCCCGATCAGCTGATCGGTTTGGGCAGGGCAGCGGGAATGCTGTCTTCGGTCATGGCTCGTCTCCATATATCACTTGAACCTGTTTACCCGCCCTACTATCACATTCAGGAGGCTTATCCGCTCTGCTCACCAGAAAAATTGCTGGAGCTATGCACGTCACCACCAGATGCGCTGACTGCGTGTGCAGAAGACCTGCATAAGCTGAGGCTTGTGTTGCCAACTTTCTTCAATGCTTTAAAAGGAATGGAAGATCTGCCGCATCAACTGGTACATGGAGACCTGAATGCATCCAATGTGTTGGAAGATTCGCAGGGTCGCATCTGTGCGATATTGGATTTTGAATTTGCTACATGGGATCTGCGGGTGATGGAGCTGGCGGTTCCCATGTCTGACCTTCTAACGATGGACAAGAAGGAAGCATGGATGTGGCAGGCTTTGGAGGGACTGATTCAGGGATTCAGGGAACATGTCAGTCTGGAACCGGAGGAGCTAAGGGCGATTCCAGAGCTTATTTTGCTTCGAAGTCTGGATGTGGTTATGCATTTTATCAGCCGGATGTTTGAAGGTACGGATGAGCCAGAAGTTGCTGTGCAGCAAATCGTGAAGCTGAGAGAACGGGCAGACTGGATGAAAAGGAATGAGGAAAGGCTACGTGAGATGCTGGAATAGCGCTGCAAAATGTGGTTCGAACAGCTGATATTCATCTATTTCGTGTACACCTTGTGAAGTGGTATCCATGCAATGTGAGATTGACTATCGCAAAATACGGATGCACAAAAAAAGTGCACGGGTTTCTGCCTTAAGGCAAAGCCAGTGCACTTTTTTTGTAGGATCACCTTTTTTATCACGGATGATTGCATACACTCAATTCTTGTAGTATCTAATGTTTGAATCAAACGTAATACAGCAACGGTTACAATCCGCGTTTGCGGAACCAGCTGCGGACAGCCCAGCGGCGCTCCTGACGCTTCTTATACTTTGGCAGGGAGCGATATACGTTCAGCGATTGTTCATAGGCTTGCTTTGCATCAGCGGTACGCCCAAGCGAGCGGTAGACTGAGCCAAGAAGATAATAAGCTTCACTGGATGAGGAATGGATCTCTTGGAATTGGTGAACGTATTCCAAAGATTTGTCCCGCTCCGTTTCTTTGAATGCACCTGCAAGAGTTAGATAAGGCTGCCCATACTTGACCCTAGGATTAATATCGAGTGCCTGCAAAATATGATGCTCACCCTCAACTACTTTGCCCAGATGTAGCTCAGTTGTGCCGAGCGCCTCCCAGTATTCAGCGGAATGTTCGTAAGGACGTTCCAGTTCCAGCAGCAATGCATGAGCTTCGCTATAACGCTTGCGTTCAATCAACAGACGGGCCAGGTCCAGCTTGGAAGAGACTTCATTCGGATTCATGGCAAGCTGTTGCCGGAGTCGTGAGACATTGCGCATACGCTTGAGTGGCTTCATGAAGCTGGGGAACACCCCGACATAGCGACGGTCCAGGAAATAAAGAATAACGAGGAAGATAAGGACAGCCACGAACGGATTACCTACAATCCGCCATAAAAGGCCAAAGATTAGAAATTTAATAAGCACGACAGAGTCAACTCCACTTAGGATGTAATTACATTTCGAACACTTGAAATAGATTTGGATTGATCCAGCGGATCAACCCCTCTTCGTTTCCGCGTGTGGGTCACATCTGAAGGACAATCCGGGTACCCGGCAAAAGAAGGGGGCAGCATGCCTCGTCCGCTCGTCTCTGAGCGCAGCTTTACCGGATAATCCATTGAGGATGCCAGAGGCATCTGGCCTTCAACAATGCCTCGCTCACGCATCGTTTCCGACAAGTAATTCAGTATTATATCATATCACATGTATAGTATGGAAGAATATGCTACACTTGAACTATTTTCTACATTTCAGGATGTATTATCACTTTTAACCTGAGCTTTTCATGGTTTTACGGTAGACAGCGGGTGTGGTGCCCGTCAGTTTCTTGAATTGGCGGTAAAAATGGGGCAGGCTTTCGAAGCCACAGGCATCGGCAACAACTGTCATCGTGTCATCACTTCGAAGGAGATGTTCTTTTGCCATAATGACTCGGCGAGCCAATGCATAATCGGTTAGGGTCATACCGGTATAGCGCTTGAACGCACGACTGAAGTGGGCTGGTGATACGGCGGCCTGTTGTGCCAATTCCGGCAGGGACAGGCCGCTGCGCAGCTTATCGTCAATGTGAGCCAGCGTAGTGGAGAGCCAGCCGGGTCCGGATATACTCCTGTCAGGACTGGACGGACCAGCTGCCTCCAGTCGCTCCAGAACGATAAGCAATAGCTGCAACCGCAGCATAGCCGCATGGGCACTGAGGTGATGTTCCAACTGGAATTCGGCTTGGATGTCATCAATTAGCGCAGCAACCTTTGTTTGTCCTGAATCATCCAAATGCCTCTTGTACACTCTGCGTTTACGACAACGTTCAAATAGGGAAAGCAGAGCTGATGCACTACCTCCGGCTGCGGAGGCGAGTAATCCGGGGCTGAAGAACAAAGCTGATGAAGTTACGGGATCTCCCGCATCCGGTAAAGCACGATGTACCGTGTTGCCGGGAATGATAAACAAGTCCCCCGCCCGCATATCTTCAAGACCAGTATCAATAAAAATAGTTCCCTGACCCCGATAGACGTATATGATTTCATGCCAGTCATGAAGGTGATCCGGCAACTCGCTCTGCGGGGATTTAGTATCAGTGTACACCAGACGGAAGGGAATGCCCGATTCTGCCTGAATGGTCGTACGAACAGGTGAACGATCCATGGGAGCTCCTTTCCAAACCGTAGTCATAAAAGAGATGTTACTTTTGGTCATGAAAGAGTACATTTACCGCAATATAAGCAATTTAATTTCCTTTTATTGATGATACAATGAATTTAAAGCGTTTTCAATGAATGGGTGCGAGGGTTTGAAATCGTACATTATTCTTATGATGACAAATAAACGATGAGGTGAGTGTGCATGTCGGCAAGCACGAAACGACCACGCCTGAAGCTGAATCTGCTGGGAAGTGATGGTCAGCGCAAATGCAGAGAAATGATGGAGCGTCCCGTAAAGGTGCTGCAGATTGGGGAAGGCAACTTTTTGCGTGGATTTGCAGATTGGATGCTGCATGAAAGTGCCAGACAAGGCAAATTCCACGGTAGTGTCGCTGTGACACAGCCTCGACCTGGGGGAAAGGCAAAGCTGGAACAGATCCGAGAGCAGGACGGTTTGTATACGATGATTACCCGTGGTCTGTCACAGGGAGAACCGGTAGAACGTACGGAGATGATTTCGGTTTTTTCACAATTTATTAATCCGTATGAAGAATGGCAGGCTTTTCTGGAGCTGGCGGAGCTGCCATCACTGGAATTTGTGATCTCCAACACGACCGAATCGGGATTGAAATATACGTACTCAGAGTATGTTCAGGGCGAGCCGATACCTTCGTTTCCAGGTAAACTGACGGTCTTTCTGCATCAGCGTTATCTGCGATTTGACGGGGACCCCTCTAGAGGATTGGTTCATCTTCCATGCGAGTTGCTCGAAGGTAATGGCGATGTGCTGCGCAGTTGTGTACTGCGTCACAGTGAAGATTTTGGGTATTCGGAGGGCTTCCGTTCATGGATTGAGAATCATAATTTGTTCCTGAACAATCTGGTTGACCGAATCGTCACGGGCGCGCCAACCAGAGAAGAAGCCGATTCCCTGACGAATCGCTGGGGATATGAAGATCAACTGATTAATACGGCAGAGCCATATCATTTCTGGGCTATCCAGGCAGATGAGGCACTGGACAAAAAACTACCACTGAAACAGGCGGGGCTCAATGTGCATTGGGTGAAGGATCTGAAGCCTTTTCAGCTGCGTAAGGTTCGTATACTGAATGGTGCCCATACGCTGATGTCATCACTCGGTATATTGCAAGGCAAGCAGCATGTTAGAGAGACAATGGAAGATTCTCAATTCGGTCCATGGATTAGGGAAGTAGTGCATCAGGAAATTGTGCCTGCACTGGATATGCCGGATCATCATCTGGATCAGTATGCCGAAGAAGTATTCGAACGTTTCCTCAACCCCTATATTGATCACAAGTTGCAGGATATTGCATTAAATACAGTAGGAAAGTTCAAAGTTCGTGTGCTGCCTACACTTCTGGCATATGAACAGAAACAAGGTAAATGGCCAGTTGGGCTGGTTAGGGGATATGCCGGGTTATTGTGTCTGTATCGCCCAGTGAACACGGCAGATGGTTATATGGGACAACGACTGAACAGTGAAGCGGTCCTCTTACGGGATGATATGGATGTGCTGGCAGCACTGGCTAGGCATTGGGAGGGTTATGACCCGCTGAACAGGGATCAGCAGCAATTAGACCTCAGAGTGGCTAACGTATTGTCGGATTCAACCATTTGGGGCGAGAATCTGGATGAAAGAGAAGGATTACGCGATGCGCTCGTTCACGAAATTGTTTTGCTGGAAGGTGAGAGTAAATGAACAGAACAAGTACAGTTAATGACTGGATTGCGATTCAGCCGCAAGATGACGTGATTATAGCTCTTCGGGATTATGCAAAAGGGGAAAGCATTACGCTGACAGACGGTGTTTCTTTTACACTGATTGACGATGTACCCAAAGGACATAAAATTGCTGCGCATACCCTCGCACCGGGCGAGGATGTGATGAAATATGGTTTTTCCATCGGTATAGCCAAAAAGCAGATTGAGCGTGGCAGCTGGATTCATAGCCACAATCTGAAGACAGGTCTTCACGGATTACTGGAATATGAATATCAGCCGGGGCCATCTGTTCAGACAGACATGCCTCCGGAACATTTGCGGTCCTTCGATGGATATTTGCGCCCTAACGGTGAAGCAGGCATCCGTAATGAAATCTGGATTGTAAATACGGTTGGCTGCATTAATAAAGTATGTGAGGCCCTGGCTCGCATGGGTCAATCCCAGTTCGGCAGCAGAGTGGATGGAGTGTACCATTTCCCGCACCCGTTCGGCTGCTCGCAGCTGGGAGATGATCTGAAATATACGCAGCAAGTGCTGGCTTCCCTCGTAGAACACCCGAATGCCGGCGGCGTGCTGGTCATTGGTCTGGGTTGTGAGAACAATCAGGTAGACCAGTTCCGCGAATGCATTGCACCCGAGTATCGTTCCAAAGTACGTTTTCTCAAAGCGCAGGAAGCAGATGACGAACTTGAAGAAGGACTGCGTCTGATGGAAGAACTGGTGGACATCGTAGAACATGAACATCGTCAGCCACTGCCCCTGAGCAAGCTCAAAATTGGATTGAAGTGTGGTGGATCGGACGGTTTGTCAGGCATTACCGCGAACCCCCTTGTCGGTTCGGTGGCTGATATGCTGGTTGCCGCAGGTGGCACTGCGATATTGACCGAAGTACCGGAGATGTTTGGTGCAGAGACCATCCTGATGAACCGGGCGGCCAACAAAAAGGTATTTCATGATTTGGTAGACCTGGTGAATGGTTTCAAACAATACTTTGTCAATCATGGTCAGAATATATATGAGAATCCTTCACCAGGGAACAAAGCGGGTGGGATTACCACACTGGAAGAAAAGTCATTGGGATGTACGCAAAAGGGAGGCAGATCCTCTGTAGTCGATGTACTTCGTTATGGCAAACGTGTCACTCAAACCGGTCTGAACATCGTGGAAGCTCCGGGCAATGATCTGGTGTCTGTTACGGCACTGTCTGCAGCAGGCGCGCACATTGTACTCTTCACGACAGGACGCGGAACGCCATTTGGTGGCCCGGTGCCTACCGTCAAGATTGCGACCCAATCCGATCTCGCGAACCGCAAGAAACACTGGATTGACTTCAACGCAGGTCAACTGCTCGAAGGTCGGATGATGGAAGACGTTAAAGTGCAGCTGTTCAGCCAACTGCTCGATATTGCTTCCGGGCGGGCGAATACCCTCAGCGAACAGCATGGTTTTCGGGAGATCGCTATTTTCAAGGATGGCGTTATCCTGTAATAAGTGATCATCCCCGTTCAATATCCGTATCGGTACAGGACTATTACAAAAACAAAAAAACAAAATCCCGGCGCCATTTATGGTTTCCGGGATTTTGTTCTAACTAGTCAATTCATGCCAAATGCCTTTTTGATTTTGGTCAATGCGGCAGGTGAAGCGTGTTTCTCCAAATGATGTAACAGGAGGTCACTCGCGTCTTTAACGCTACCTTCAAAAGGTTCAACACCTTGACGTTTCATCCAATACCCCGTGCTTTCATACGCAGAGCTGTTCCAGGCTACTTTACCTTCAGCGAGCCCTTCTTTTTCTTTGGTGCCACAGATCACGATGGCACTAATGCTCTGGAGGTCCAGCAGTCCCTGGTCAAATGTCTTTTTGTCCTCTTTAGCTGCAAAACCTGCCTGTGAACGCAGCGCCCGCCCATCAATACCTTCTTGCTCTTCAATGATTTGGTACAGCTTGAATGCTTCGCGAGAGAGCAATCCTGCATCATACTGTTCTTCCATGACTCTGGAGTCCGCTAACAGACGATGCACCCATGGGAAATATTCACGAGAGACTAGAATGGCTTTCTTTTTGATAAATTTGCCATAGGCAGCGACACCTTCCTCAGCTAGACGGGAACGCCACAACCAGGGATCGAGAGCGTTATCCTTATGCCAATGTTCCTTGGGTGTTATGGAGGACAGGGATGGATATTCAGGAAATAAAGGCGCCAGTGGGAGCAGTCCCACAGCCTGAATTCGCTGTACAGCTTCTTCGTAAGTTACGATAGGTTTGTTCATCAATGTGGCAAGCTCCTTTTTAGAGGTTGTTCAAAAAGTCCGCTTTTGATTACGAAGGATGCCTAGTGGCATCCTCAGCATCGAAGTTGGAATTCAGCCGAAATGTCCGTTGCTCACATAGTTTTCCCTACGCTCCGCTACTCCATTTCTAGCTTCATTCCATCTTCTCGGTACTGAAAACCGGTCTTTTTGAACACGCACTTTTAGCATGTGCTGCAACGGTTATTTATGGGAAGTGAGATTATACATCTGACAAACTTCCTCCGCGTGTTGGCGAATCTCACAGCGGAGTTTCTCCGGTTCAAGCACTTCTGCCTCACGTCCCAGCCGATAAAAGAAGCGCACGGCCCAAGCCCACTCACCTGGAGGGCAGAGGAAGGACAGTTCCCAGACGTCTGGAGCAATCTCGGTCAGACGTTCACCAATATGCTTGTCCTGTTCCGCTTCGATCATACCGCTGTAACTCAAACGTGCTGTAACCCTCGTGGACGAAAGGTCAGGAGAACGCGGCTTGCTACGCTGCTGTTCAGCCAGTTCAGCCAGTTTTTGTACTTCGAGTGTTTCGATTGTCTTGACGTCCAAAATGCGGTCAACCCGGAACAGGCGCTGTTCGCCATGCTCCTCTGAATACGCTTCACAATACCAGAAGCCGGCTGAAGCATAAATTCGAATCGGACAGATACTCAACCAGCGTTGTCGAGAAGCAGAGCGATATAACATACGCAGCCAACCTTGTTCCGGGATACAAGCCAGAAGTGGTTCCAGATGATGAAGGATGTAGTTGCGTTCAGGAACATGATGTTTCAGTTGTTTGAGCATGGGATCAATCCTTGCCATGACATCATCTGGAATGATACTTTTGATTTTGTCCATTAAGGTCCAGCGCTTCTCTTGAAAAGGGGTATCTGCGTAATGGCTTATTCCTTCAAGAGCGAAGATGAGAGTAGCTGCTTCAACCGGGTCCAATTGCAGTGGAGGTAGTACATAGCCCTCCATAAGTCTGAAGCCGCCTCCGGGACCGGAGATGGCAATGATCGGGACATTCATCTCTGAGAGGGATTGGATATCCCGCAGAATGGTGCGGCGGGAAACTTCAAATTTCTCTGCAAGGGAATGTGCCGTTTCGTGACCGTGCTGCAAAGCCATAACGATGGCGGCAAGCCGATTTGTTCTATTCATGTCAGCCACTCCGTTTCGAGGGTGCGCCGCCGGAAAGGAAGATGGAGTATTACTCCTATTGTAGCAGCATATTAGTGACAACATGATTGTCACCAATATTTCGCCAGCATTTTTATTTATTACATGCATGGCTTGCATTCTGAGGTACCGCTTCCATTTCCCGGCGGGGCGTCGTTAAATTGTGTGTCTCGTCCAATTCGCTCCGCTCCCCGGGTTTTCCTTCTATCTAGTCGCCTCACAATTTATGACAAAAACCCGTATCCGGTAAAAACAGATACGGGTAGTAGCAGATTGTAACGTGTAAAAGAATGAATACCTCCTAATTCATACAAATCATACCGATTTGAGTTTGAAATTACGATCAATGCGATATACATGTAACATGTTGTATCATAAACAAACAAAAATTATTTTAATTGGAGCAATTGTACGCCTCGGCCTTCGATCTCGATGTTACCCGAAAGTGCACGATCTGTGAGCAAATCGTGAGCCTCTACTTTGCCCAGATCATAGGATTGGGTAGTAGCGTTGTGATTCATGACAAACAGGTATGGTTGTCCATCCTTGGTACGGGCACTGACTTCAACACCTGCTGGAGTTGTCAGAAGAGAATTAATATTTTTGTCTGCAGCCAGTTGTCCCAGCAAACCGTCCAGGAAACGATCCTCCGGATCGGATGCGATATACCAGGCTTCACCTTGACCGAATGTATTACGAGTCACCACAGGCATACCTTTGTAGAAATCGTCTCCATACGTTGCGATGACTTCGGCTCCCTCACTGTGCAGCAGATCACACAGCATGCCACAGCCATATTCTCCTTGAAGATCGCCATAGGCTTCTTTCAGAACTATGCTGTTTTTTTGCTCAGGCAGCAGGGCGTCTATTTCTTCCACCCAGATTCCGAGCAGTTTGCGCAGCTCTCCCGGATAACCACCTGTTGTCACGAGGTCGCTCTCATTAACCACACCACTGAAGAAAGTGGTCAGGAATGTACCGCCTGCTGCAACAAATTTCTCCAGTTTGGTGGCGAATCCAGGCTTCACCATATAGAGTACAGGAGCGAGCACGATGTCATATTTGCTGATATCTGTATCCACACTGACGATATCTACCTGAATATTGCGGCGGAAGAAAGCAGCATAGTATTTGTGAATCTGATCTACATAGTTCAGAGCAATAGTAGGGCCGCTTGATTTCTCAATCGCCCACCAGTTTTCCCAGTCAAACACAATCGCCACTCGGGATTCAACCGTAGCATCCAGCGTTTTGTCACCAAGCAATTGCAGTTCTTTACCAAGCTCAGCAACCTCACGGAATACGCGTGTATTCTCGTGTCCAACGTGTTCAATCACTGCACCGTGATACTTCTCACAGGCACCAACAGAACGGCGGAGCTGGAAGAACATGATCGTATCGGCACCATGGGCAACAGACTGATAACTCCACAGACGCATGACGCCAGGGCGTTTCAGTGAATTATACGGCTGCCAGTTCTGCTGACTGGGTGTCTGCTCCATAAGCATGAACGGCTGACCATCTTTCAGGCCACGCATCAGGTCATGGGCCATTGCCGTGAAGCTGACAGGTGTCGCAAGACCCGGATAGCTGTCCCAAGAGACGATATCCATATATTTGGCCCATTTGAAATAGTCCAGCTGTTTGAAGAATCCCATCAGGTTGGTGGTAACGACCGAATCCGGGATATGTTTCTTAATCGCATCATATTCCAGACGGTAACAATCGAGCATGCTGTCTGAGTTGAAACGGGAGTAGTCAAGCGAAATGCCCTGGAACGTGGAATTGTTGTTTCCCCAGTGCTCGCTCAGGTTGCTCGGTAATACAATCTCCTCCCAATCGTAGAAGGTATGACCCCAGAAGTTGGTGTTCCATGCTTTGTTGACCTGTTCCAGAGTCTGATACCGTTCTTTCAGGTACACGCGGAATGCTTTCTCGCAGTTATCACAGTAACATTCGCCGCCATATTCGTTCGAAATATGCCATACAAGAACAGCGGGGTGATCCTTATATCGTTCCGCCAGTTTATCGGCAATCTTCTCGGAGTATTTGCGGTAAGTAGGGCTATTTGGGCATGAGTTATGCCGTCCACCGAATTTTCGTTTCCGTCCGTCGGTATCGACACGCAGGACATCCGGGTATTTCTTCGCCATCCATGCCGGATGAGCAGCGGTGCTCGTTGCGAGACAGACGTATACACCGCTTTCATACAAACTATTGATTAATTGGTCCAGTCCTTCAAAATGATAAGTGACTTCATCAGGCTGAATCAGCGCCCATGAAAATACGTTGATGGTGGCAATATCAATCCCTGCCAATTTGAACATGCGCAGGTCTTCAAGGTGCGTCTCTTGGTCCCATTGTTCAGGGTTATAATCGCCCCCATAGAACATTTTGGGTAATTTGCTACTAATCAATGTATTCACCTCTTGTATAAGAATAAGTCTATACTATATGATACATATGACTTTTAAAATATAATAAAAGTAATGATGGATATAAGAATATGGAAATGAATTATGGCTGTTACTTATAAGGAGACAACCTATGTTAATCTCACCTCAACACCAACGTTATTTCATGACATCACGGGATCAGCCGCTTCCACTGTACATTGAGAGCATTGGTTACAATGGCAATCAGGAAAAGGTGTTCAGACCTGCGGGGTATCCTTGTTATCACTGGCTTCAGACAGTGAAGGGAGCGGGAGAGTTCAGATTTGCCGGTTCAACTGTACGGCTCGGGGAGGGCTCTGGAATTTTATTGCCACCTAACGAGCCGCATGAATATCTACGTTCTCAAGGGGAGTGGGAGACCCTGTATATTACGTTTGGAGGTTCTCAGTGTCCTGCCATCACCGAGGCGCTTGGCCTGGGAGAGGCAGCGCTTCACCAATGGGCAACGGAAAGCCCGCTTGAATATTACGGTAGAGAAGTATTGGGCTCGATTAGCAGTGACCAGGACTTGTCGGGATTGGAAGCATCAGCGGACATGTACCGATTTTTGATTTTACTCAAAAAACATGGCATGACGGGCAGTCGTTCATCCATCTCAAATGCCGTGGAGCGGCTTGCTCCACTCATTGCCTATATGAATGAGCATTATGCCGATCCCGAAATTGGCCTTGAACAGATGGCTACTGTACCAGGCATTACGCCTAGACATTTGAACACCCTGTTCAAACAATCCTTTGGTATGACTGCTTACAGCTATTTCATTCTTCTCCGCATTCGCAAATCGAAAGAATTCATGACAGGGGACAGCAGACTCACGGTCAAGGAAACAGCAACGAAGGTTGGGTTTCGTGATGCGAGCCATTTTGTCGCTACATTTCGGCGGATTGAGGGTGTAACACCCGAACAGTTTCGAACGTTATATTAAACGTTTCATGTAATCTGTACCAAATTGAACAAAAAGTGATGCCAGGAAGGTATTGATGCGTAAGGGTCGTTGCCGTTATGATGGTATCGATTCCTGAGATTGGAAAGTGCCTAAATGGATCGATGTATCCGTTCTACTTAGAGAGGATGATTGAAGTTGACATCAACAATACCATTGTGGGACCATGCAGCCCCTCATGCAGCCAAGGGTCATGAGGACGAAATGCCCCATCTGATTCCGTTTATTCAGCCCGGTTCCGAGAGCGCTGTCATTATCTGTCCGGGTGGTGGCTACGGTTTTCTGGCGGATCATGAGGGAGCCCCGATTGCTGAATTGCTGAACCGTGCGGGAATAAGCGCATTTGTACTGAAATATCGAGTTGCTCCGCATCAGCATCCAGCACCAATGGCAGACGGCCAGCGTGCGATCCGTTATGTACGCGCTCATGCCGAGGAATTTGGCATTCAGCCTTCCAAAATTGCAGTGCTTGGTTTCTCCGCAGGCGGGCATCTTACAGCCACGCTAGGGACTTTGTATGACGAGGGTCAACCAGATCATGAAGATCCTATTGAACGGGAGAGTTCACGCCCGGATCGAGTTATTCTCTGTTATCCGGTAATTACGATGGAGTCCTATGGTCATGCCGGTTCTCGTGAAAATCTGCTTGGACAAGATGTATCTGCCGAGCAGATCAAGGCCTTCAGTGCTGAACAGCAGGTGAGAGCCGATGCCCCAGAAGCATTTATCTGGCATACCAGTGATGATCAGGCAGTGCCTGTTGAAAATAGCTTGCGTTACGCTCTCGCATTGGGTGCGCATGGCATTGCCTATGATTTGCACGTCTTTGAGAAGGGTTCCCACGGCCTGGGACTGGCAGAGGACAACGATGCTGTTCGGGCTTGGTCTGATCTGTGCCTGACGTGGCTCAAGAATCAAGGCTGGTAATATTAGAGAGCGAAGGAGAAAACGACAATGAAATTGCAAAAAAATGACAAGCTGCTTTTCATCGGAGATTCGATCACGGATTGTGGCCGCGAACATCCTGTAGGGGAGGGCAGTTCAGGTCTGGGTCATGGTTATGTTGCGCAAGTATACGCACTATTGCGTTCCATTTATCCGGAATTGATGCTGCGTATCCAGAATGTGGGTAATAGTGGGAATACGATTCGTGATCTGAAGCAGCGCTGGGATCGTGATGTTCTTGATCTCAAACCGGACTGGTTAACGATTATGATCGGTATTAATGATGTATGGCGTCAATTCGACAATCCGTTGTCCACAGATTCGCAGGTTTTCTTGGAGGAGTACGAATCCACGCTGCGTGATCTGGTTGCATCTGTTCGTCCTGGGCTGAAAGGGCTTGTCCTGATGACTCCTTATTATTTGGAAGCCAATCCAGAAGATCCGATGCGGGCTACGATGGATGTCTATGGCGAAGCTGTTCGCAGAGTAGCTGCTGAATATGATGCCATTTTGGTGGATACACAGGCTGCATTTACTCCATTCTGGGATCATTTTTATACGTCCGTACTGACTAACGACCGGGTGCATCCAGATGCAACAGGCCATATGGTATTGTCCAAAGCATTCCTGGATGCCATCGGATTCGAATGGTCAGGCGGCGTCAAATCTTAAAAGGACGTGATAGCATGAGTATCTTGAACATAGCAGTACATACTCCGGCACTGCTGGGGGAAGGCCCAAGCTGGGATGCTGAGCACAACCGATTATTATGGGTGGATATTGAAGGTTACAAAGTGCATGTATATGATCCGGCTACAGGCCAAGATCAAGCTTATGATGTCGGTGAGCACGTAGGTGCTGTTGTTCCATACCGTGGAGATGAAGTCGTTGTGGCATTGCGTAATGGTTTCCACACGTATCATTTGCTCACAGGAGAGCTGCGACCAATTGAAGATCCAGAGAAAGGCAAAGACAACAACCGTTTCAATGATGGGAAATGTGACGCTTTTGGACGCTTCTGGGCAGGTACCATGAGTATGAACGGTGAAAGCAAAGCAGGGGCATTTTATTGCCTGGAAGAGGGACAGCCTGTGCGGACGATGGTTCGAGATGTATCTACATCGAATGGTCTGGGCTGGAGCCCGGATCAGCAAACGATGTATTACATTGATACACCCACACGTTCCATTGACCGCTTTGATTTTGATCTAGCTACGGGGGAGATAACGAACCGGACAAGTGTCATAGCGGTACCGGAGGATTTCGGGTATCCGGATGGAATGACTGTAGACAGTGAGGGAATGTTGTGGGTTGCCCACTGGGGTGGAGGAAGAGTTACCCGCTGGAACCCGCACAATGCCGAACTGCTGGAACAGATCGAGGTACCTGCGGACCAGGTCACATCGTGCTGCTTCGGAGGGCCGGAGTTGGAGGACTTATATATTACGACAGCTCGTATCGGTATTCCTGAAGAACGACTAGCCGAGACTCCGAATGCTGGCTCTGTGTTTGTATTCAGACCTGGCGTGAAAGGACAGAAGACTCATGCATATGGCAGTGTGACGCAAGCGGAAACCAAATAAACGCGTAAAACGGTCAGTGTATCTGTACGATTAGTTGAAAATAACAAATGAATGATGGAGGATGCTGTTTTATACGGCATCCTTTTTGTCATTTAACAGAAGAACTCATGAAAAAAATTACAAAAAATAGAATTTATGCAGAAGGTGTTTTTCAATTGCCATCGAATGTTATTTATTGAATGTATAATCCAGACAATGGCGAATAAAACATATTTATGAAAGCGCTTAACATAAGAAAGAGAGGAGGTGGGGCTGGTTGCCTGAGCAATGCATGATTTGTCTGGCACTGCAATCATCAACACGATGACACAGCTGGGTTAGACCGGATGCGATGAACATATGGAAGAGGAGGCCAAGTAACTATGAAAACGTTTTTGGGGAAATTGCGGATCATGAGCCTGACGGTGGCCGTGGCAGCTGCTTCACTGGGAGCACTCGCTGGAACAACAGAAGCGGCCCCGAGTGATTCATATCAATGGAAGAATGTTGTAACCGGGGCGGGGGGCGGATTTGTACCCGGAATTATTTTCAACGAATCTGAGAAAGATCTGATCTATGCTCGTACGGATATCGGTGGAGCTTATCGCTGGAATCCTACGGATAAGAGCTGGACCCCGCTCACTGATTTTGTCGGTTGGCATGACTGGAACAACAACGGTGTCGATGCGCTGGCTACAGACCCGGTTGATCCAGATCGAGTGTATATGGCTGTGGGAACGTACACGAATTCATGGGTTAAAAACAATGGCGCCATCCTGCGTTCAACCGATCGCGGTGATACTTGGCAGACAACCGATCTTCCGTTCAAAGTTGGTGGCAACATGCCGGGACGTTCCATGGGGGAACGCTTGACCATTGATCCCAATGACAATAGCATCTTGTATTTTGGTGCACGAAGTGGCAATGGGCTCTGGAAAAGTACGGATTACGGAGTTACCTGGAATAAAGTGACGAGCTTCCCGAATCCGGGGACGTATGTGCAGGACCCATCGAATGAATATACCAGTGACATCATAGGCCTTGCCTGGATTACTTTTGACAAATCCACGGGTTCCGCAGGGCAGGCGACACAGACCATCTATGTCGGGGTAGCTGACAAAAATCAAAGTATATATCGCAGTACGAATGGAGGAGCAACTTGGTCAGCTGTTGCTGGACAGCCTACAGGTTATCTCCCACATCACGGAGTGCTGGATTCCGATGGAAGTCTTTACATCTCGTACAGTGATGGTGCGGGACCTTATGATGGTCAGAAAGGTGACTTGTGGAAATTAAATACGTCGACGGGTGTCTGGACCAACATCAGTCCAGTGCCAAGCAGCAGCTCCGATAATTATTTTGGATACGGCGGACTGACCGTAGATGCGCAGCATCCCGGCACATTAATGGTTGCAACCCTCAACTCCTGGTGGCCTGATGCGAATTTGTTCCGCAGCACGGATGGCGGGGCAACGTGGACACGCATCTGGGAATTTGATGGGTATCCAAACCGTAAAATGGGGTACACACAGGATATATCTGCTGCACCATGGCTGACATTCGGAACAACTCCGGCACTTCCTGAAGTTTCGCCGAAACTGGGATGGATGATCGGGGATCTGGAGATTGATCCTTTTGATTCTAATCGCATGATGTATGGAACGGGTGCAACCATCTATGGAACGAATAATCTGACCGATTGGGATGACGGTAACAAAATCAATATTTCAGTGATGGCAAAGGGTGTTGAGGAGATCGCCGTACTGGATTTGATCAGTCCGCCAAGTGGAGCACATTTGTTAAGCGGATTGGGGGATGTCTCGGGATTCCGTCATAACGATCTGGATCAGGCACCAGCTACGATATTTACCAGCCCTAACTACCCTTCGACGGAAAGTCTCGATTTTGCAGAGTTAAGTCCGAATACCATGGTACGCGTAGGTAAAGCGGATTACACTGCTGATCCAAATGCGAAATCCATTGGTTTATCCAGCGATGGAGGTACAACATGGTATAAAGCAAGTGCAGAGCCTGCCGGCACAACCGGAGGGGGTACTGTAGCGATCTCTGCGAATGGTAACCGACTTTTGTGGAGCACGTCCGACAAAGGCGTATATTATTCGACTGGCGGCAATTCATGGACTGCAAGTACTGGCATACCTGCACAGGCGAAAGTGATTTCCGATCGAGTAAATCCGAACAAATTCTATGGATTTGCGGCGGGAAAAATCTATGTGAGTGTTAACGGCGGTGTGTCTTTCACTGCATCGGCGGCTACCGGACTGCCAGTAGAAGGGAATTCGGATCTGGATGCCGTTCCCGGTGTAGAAGGCGAACTCTGGTTTGCAGGAGGCAGTGAGGAGGAAGGACCCTACGGACTGTGGCATTCCACGGATTCGGGAGCGACCTTTACCAAACTTGACAATGTAGATGAAGCAGACAGTATTGGATTTGGTAAAGCTGCACCTGGACAGAGTGTTGTTGCTTTGTACACGATTGCACAGATCGATGGAACACGTGGATTCTTCCGTTCCGATGACGGCGGGGCCACTTGGGTCCGGATTAATGATGATGAGCATCAATATGCTCGTGTAACCACGATTACGGGAGATCCTCGCTTGTATGGCAGGGTGTATCTGGGTACCAATGGCAGGGGGATTTTCTATGCTGATCGTCTTGGTGGAGGTACCGTTCCCGGGTCCAATTCGGTCATTACGCCTGTGACTTCGGAGTTTGATCACAAAGCAGGCAACCAGGCTGACATTCCTGTTACGTTTACGCTGAATGGTAACACACTTAGCACGATACGAAATGGAAATTCAACGCTGGTAGCAGGTACAGATTATACGTTATCCGGCAATCAGGTGGTGATAAGCAAAACCTATCTGGCTTCTTTGCCCAAAGGAAGTGTTGCATTAACATTTCGTTTCAGTGCAGGCAATGATGCGGTCCTGAATCTGATCATTAAAGATACAACGCCTGCGCCTGCGGGCACGATTCGCATTGAGATGTTTAATGGAACGACAGCGGCAACGGGAAATGCCATTAATCCCAAGATCAAGCTGACCAACACAGGCACAACTGCACTTCAACTGTCCGACGTCAAAATTCGTTACTATTATACGATTAACGGTGTTCAGCCTCAGAACTTTTTCTGTGATTGGGCAACTGCAGGCACTGCAAATGTCACAGGTAACTTCAGTGCCTTGCCAACAACGGTGACAGGAGCCGATCACGTACTGGAGATGGGCTTCAAAACCGCAGCAGGTACGCTTGCAGCGGGTCAAAGTACGGAAATCCAGGCCCGGTTCTCCAAAAACGACTGGACCAACTACACCCAGACCGATGATTATTCTTTTGCACCGACTCAAACAGCCTATGTCGATTGGTCTAAAGTAACGGGGTATATTGGCGGAAGTCTACAATGGGGAATTGAACCTTAACAAGCGATTGAGCTAATCTAGAGGAAAATGCATAAGAAGTCCTGGTACGCCAAAATGACTCAAGGCGGATCAAGGGCTTCTTGTTTTGTCGAAAAGTCGAAATATAGTGTAAAATACAGATAGTTACCATTGATTAAACATTCGTTTTGAGATATAAAAAGATGTACAAAACTTTAAAATTAATGTAACCGCTAACACTGGGCGGCCGTTGTATCCGATATATTAAGGTATAACCTGTACAGACATAGAGGAAAGATTAGACAAGGGGGTCAAGGGTCATGAACCGGTTGTGCAAGGTACTGATTGTTGACGATGAATTTCTTGTAAGACAAGGTATCAAGCACCATATGAATTGGGAAGCCGAAGGTTTTCAGATTGTGGGTGAAGCTTCGAATGGAGAAGAAGGGCTTGAGCAAGTGCGTTTGTTACAGCCGGATATTGTCATTACGGACATTGTGATGCCTGTAATGGATGGAGAAACATTTGTCCGGACGTTAAAAGCCAGTCATCCGCAGATTGAAGTGATTGTACTTAGCAGCTTCAGTGAATTCGAATATGTACGCTCGACGCTTCAGAATGGAGCAGCAGATTATATTTTGAAACCGAAACTGGATACCAACGAATTGTTACAGGTGCTTCAGCGCACGGCGGGCAAAATTCCAGAGTTACAATTCGAGCCTTCGCATGAAGGCTGGAGAATGGGGCAGTTAATGGAGAAAATGCTGTCCGGTTTTACGCTGGAAATGGATGAAGAAACAGCTATGGTCCGGGATACGTTCCCTCATGCTTGCTTTCGTTTACTCGTTTATCGATCTGACAATGGGTCTGGACAACCCAGTCTGCTGGATCAGGAACGGATGGAGTCAGACATGCGAATTCAGCTCCCAGGTGTAGAATGTGCGCTGGTTCCGGCCGAAGAACCACTCCCTGTCTGTCTTCTTAATGTTGATTCGACCAAAGATGAATGGATGGTACAGCGGATCAAGCAATTGGCTACGGAGAATGAAGCGGGTAAGCATGGACCCTGCTGGGTTTTGAGTGACAGCTTCACTTCATTTGAAGAGATGGGCAACATATATCGCAATCGTCTGATCAAGTTGATGGAATATCGTTTTTACTATGAGGACCGTCCCATCCTGGTATACAGTGAACTACCGCCCCTGCATCCCGCCGGATATCAGTTTAACGTGAACATGTTCTTGCAGCATGTGAAACGGAATCGAACAGAGGCGGCAAGAGCGTATTTGCAAGATCATGCCGTTACGCTGGGACGTGACTACATTGCGGATGTATTTGAGATCAAGTCGTTCCTGAGCAATCTTATCTTCAACGTGACTATCACCCTTGCGGATATGGATGTGCAGTCTGATGTGCTGGAAGAGCGCAAATATGCCTATTTTAAACATGTGGATGGAGCGACGAGCCTGAGAGAAGCGATGGAGGTTCTGGATCAATTCATGGTGGAGGTTCAGTCGTGTACAACCGGCGACGGCGGAAGACGAAGCGATCCAAATATGAAGATGCTGCTGGAATATATGCATGAGCATTTTGACCAGCCACTTGGACTTGCCGAGGTGGCCAAACATTTTCATTTTAATCCATCCTATCTGTCCAGTTACTTCTCCTCTCACAAAAAGGAAGGCTTCAACGAATATCTGAACAAAATTCGGATCGAGAAAGCAGAGGAACTTCTTCGCTCGGACCGATGTACGATATCCGAAATCAGCAGTATGGTGGGGTATTCAGACCATAGCTACTTCTGCAAGGTGTTTAAAAAATTTACCGGACTGTCACCAAGCCGATATCGGCGTGAATTCTGGGCATAAAGTCAGAAGGAATAGATGATGAAGAAATGGATGAACGCGTTGTCCCGTCTGGGTTTGTTTCCCAAATTATTTCTGGTTATGGTGATCAGCATCATTCTCGTTTCCGTACTTATTATGTGGACGACTATGCATATGTCGACTACATTGTTTACCGAGACATTCAGCATTACAAATTCCAAGGTGCTTGGCCAGATCAAAACGAATTTTGAATCGTTTAATGATACTATTGCCGCAGTAGCGAACAACGTGAGTCAGAGCGGAGCCATCCGGGGATTTCTGTCCGAAGGAGAAAGCGATTCGCTCACGATGGTGAAGTCATATTATAGTATGAGAGAAGCGATGGATCGGATTCAGACCATCACCGAATCGTATGAGATAGGCATTACAATTAGTGGTATTAATGGACGAACGTATTCAACAGACCGTTCTCACTTGAGCATGTCTGCCGATGATCTGAAGCAGATGCCCATTACAATGGAGGCGACGAAGCAGCCCAGCCGATTAATTTTCAATGATTATCGTCTCGACAGGGGCGAGGGTTCAGAGCAGCAGATGATATCCGCCACCAAAGCACTGACCAATCGAAGCCAGGGCAGTATGTATGGTGTGCTATACGTCACGATGAAAGAGAATGTGTTCCGCCAGTTCTACAGCAGCTTTACAAGCCGGGGCAATGATGTGGTCATCCTGAACGAAAACGGTGAGATTGTGTCCTCCAACCGGGAGGAATGGATCGGAACCAGACAACTGGATCTGCTGTCTTATGCGAGACAAATGAACAATGATAACAATGATAACAATGATAACCGCAAAGGTGTTAACGCACGAGTCATGGAGCAAGACAGCATTGTTCTGTCAGAGTACCTGCCGCTGTATCGTTTCTACATTGTCAATGTCGTGGATAAGGAGCAGGCCATGGGGCAATTGCTGGATATGAAGACGATTGCTCTGATCTGTGCAGCGATCGTTGCAGGCGCACTGGTGCTGGTGTTCCTAACTACCAATCAGATTACCAAATCGCTCCGCAGATTGGTGAAGCAGATGTCCAACATTACAAAAAGCGATCTGGATAACTATATTCCGGTCAGTGGAAGTTATGAGAGCCGACAGCTTGGCCATGCTTACAATTACATGTTAGATGAGCTGCATGATTATGTTGATCAATTGGTGTTGACCCAACGCGAACAGCGCAATGCAGAGCTTGCTGCTTTGCAAAGTCAGATCAATCCTCATTTTCTGTACAATACGCTTGCTTCGGTCAAAGTTCTGGTACAGCAGGGCAACAAGGACAGTGCAGCCGAGACAATTAATGCGTTGATTTCGCTACTGCAAAATACGATCAGTGATGTAAGTGAAACGATCACGGTGGAGCAGGAAGTTGAAAATCTGAAGAACTATGTGTTCATTAATCATGTCAGATATGGAGGAAGGATCAAAGCCGCCTTCTATGTCTCGCCGGATTGCACCCATTATCATGTGCCCAAGCTGGTGATTCAGCCCTTTATTGAGAATGCCTTCTTCCATGCTTTTATTCGTAAGGAGACAGGAACGATTCATGTCATGGTGTCCAGAGCGGGTGAATCGCTGATCTGTGAGATCATGGACAATGGGGACGGAATTGAGGGATTCGCCATGGGAGAGTCGCTGCCCAATCCCAAAAACAATCGACAGTTGTTCAGTGGAATCGGCATACGTAATGTACATGATCGAATTCAACTGCTCTATGGCACGCCATACGGAGTTACGATTATGAGTACACCTGGTGAGGGAACCAGAGTGACGGTGACGCTCCCGTTAATCTCCCAATAAGGGCTCACCGAGCTGAGAAGCTTCAAGATCTAGATCATATATAACGAAGAGTCTTCCGGATGCTGCATGATGCAGAAGTAGGGAGGCTTTTTTTATTGCAAAATGATATCCATCCAATGAAGAAAAGAGGACTTTGGTAAAAATTCAAGATGAAGATCGTACAAAATCAAAAGAAATTACAAAAAACCAAATTTAATGCAAGCGGTTTCTGTAAAGGTTTTCATTGTGGCAATAAGATGACAAATCCGTACAAAATTATTACTAACGAATGGAGATATGGGAATGATAAGATGAATACATCGAAAGCAACCGCTTTCAGAAAACGCAAACAAATTACACACAAAGAGGTTGAAGGGGAGTTGAATGTTTTGAAAAAAATGTGGGTACTGATGCTCGTTACTGTCCTGCTGTTGTCCGCATGTTCATCTGGTGGCGGAGGTAAAACTACCAGCGGTGGCGACGAAAAAACAAACGAAATTACGATCTGGGCTTGGGACAAAGCGTTTAACGTAGCTGCAATGGAAACAGCAAAAGAAGCATATCAAAAAGCAAATCCTGATGTGAAAATTAACATCATTGAGTACGCTCAAGCTGATATCATTCAGAAACTGAACACAGGTTTGAACTCCGGAACTGCCAGCGGTCTTCCAAACGTAGTTCTGATTGAAGACTATCGTTCACAAAGCTTCTTGAATGCATATCCTGATGCGTTCAAAGATCTGTCTTCCAGTATCACGGCTTCCGATTTTGCAGATTACAAACTCGGACCAACAGCGTTTGATGGCAAACAATACGGAGTACCATTTGACTCCGGCGTTGCTGGTTTGTACTACAGAACAGACCTGCTGGAGCAAGCTGGCTACAAAGCAGCTGACCTGCAAGACATCACTTGGGATGATTACATCCAAATTGGTAAAGACGTAAAAGCTAAAACAGGTAAAGAGCTTCTTTCTCTTGACCCGAATGACCTTGGTTTGATTCGTATGATGATCCAAACTGCAGGTAAATGGTATTCCACAGAAGATGGTAAAACACCTGACATTGCTACTAACGCTGCACTGAAAGAAGCTTTCATCACATACAAAGCGATGATGGATGCCAACATTGTTAAATTGCACTCTGACTGGAGTCAATTCGTTGCCAACGCCAATAACGGTAGCGTAGCAACAATTCCTACAGGTAACTGGTTCTCACCATCTGTACGTCAAGAAGCTTCCCAATCCGGTAAATGGGCTGTAGCTCCAATGCCGAAAATGGCTGGTCAACCAAACTCTGTTCACGCATCCAACTTGGGTGGTAGCTCTTGGTATGTTATGAACAACGTTCCTGGTGCAGATCAAGCAGCTGATTTTGTAGCAAAAACATTTGGTTCTGACAAACAATTGTATCAAGATCTGTTGAACAACATCGGCGCAATTGGTACGTACAAACCAGCAGTTGATGGCGAAGCTTATGCGAAAGCAGACGAGTACTTCGGCGGACAAAAAATCTTCACAGACTTTGCGAATTGGACGAAAGAAATTCCAAGCGTAAACTATGGTATCAACACATATGCCATTGAAGATATTCTGGTTGTAGAAATGCAAGCATTCCTGAACGGTAAATCAATCGATGACGTTCTGGCTGATGCACAAAAACAAGCTGAAGCACAATTAAACTAAGATACCCAAGGTAACTTATAGAACCCTAGGAAACATCGGAGCCGTCTCCCATGTCCGGCGCAAGTCGAACCGGATATGGCGAGAGGCTCCGTGGGTTCTACCCATGTTCCATGGAGAGAGAGGAGCCATACTGTGAAAGCCATGAATACAGGAGACAGTCTCCAAAAGAAAAATAATTTGACTGGATGGGCTTTTGTTTTGCTGGCTGTTGTCGGGATTGTTGCATTTTACTTCTACCCGATGATCCAAGCGCTGCTCTTATCGTTCAAGTCTGGTGTAGGAGCCAATCTTGAATTTTCGGGCCTTTCTAACTACAAAAGATTGTTAGTTGATACAACGTTCCGTACAGCATTATCGAATACATTTATCTACTTGATTATTCAAGTGCCTGTAATGATTATTCTCGGTCTGTTTATTTCCGTATTGCTGAATGACAGCACACTACGCTTCCGGAGCTTCTTCCGTACTGCGATTTTCTTGCCTTGTGTAACTTCATTGGTAGCGTACTCTGTTGTATTTAAATATTTGTTCGCACCAGATGGAATGGTGAATCAATTCTTGATGGGCTTGCACATTATTGGCGATCCAATTCAATGGATCACAGACCCGTTCTGGGCTAAAATTACGATCATAATCGCCGTTACTTGGCGTTGGACCGGATATAACATGATTTTCTATCTGTCATCCCTGCAAAACATCGATCAATCGATCTATGAAGCTGCAAGAATTGACGGAGCGAATGCTTTTACACAATTCTTCAAAATCACAGTACCTTTGCTTAAACCGATTATCCTCTTCACGTCCATCACATCAACGATTGGTACATTGCAAATCTTCGATGAGATCATGAATATTACCAAAGGTGGTCCAGGTAATGCGACCATGTCGATTTCACAATACATCTACAACCTTTCGTTCAAATATTCACCTGACTTCGGTTATGCAGCAACAGTGTCGTATTCCATCGTAATCTTGATTATTGTATTGTCCATCATCCAGTTTAAAGTGGCAGGTGATAATAAAAATGGCTAAAGCTAAAGCAAAACGGATTTTCACATATGTGTTCCTATCCATCGTCGCCTTTGTATCCATTTTCCCTTTCTTCTGGATGCTGGTCAGTTCAACAAATGCATCAGTCGATGTCACCAAGGGTAGACTGCTGCCCGGGTCAGCTTTTATTGATAACTTCAACAAACTGATTGATTCGACAAATCTGGTACAGGCTCTCGGAAACTCGGCGATTATCTCTGTAATCTCCACTGTCTTGGCACTGTTTATTGGTTCCATGGCAGGTTATGGCTTCGAGGTATATCGCACGAAGTCCCGTGATGTCGTTTTTAATATCCTGTTGTTATCCATGATGATCCCGTTTGCAGCGATTATGGTACCACTGTATCGTATGTTTGCAACAATCTCGGGAGTTGCACCGGTTATCGGAATCAACACGATGGCAGCAGTGATCCTGCCAACCATCGCAACAGCGTTCCTGATCTTTTTCTTCCGTCAGAACACCAAAATGTTCCCGAAAGACTTGCTGGAAGCTGGACGTATTGATGGTTTGAGTGAACTCGGCATCTTCTTGAAGATCTATATGCCAACCATGAAAACAACATATGCAGCGGCAGCAATCATTACATTCATGAGTAGCTGGAACAACTATCTGTGGCCACTCATTGTATTGCAAACACCTGACCAACAAACGATTCCACTGTTGATCTCAAATCTTGGTGCTGGTTATTCTCCGGATTACGGAGTAATCATGACAGCAATCGTGATTGCAACACTGCCTACAGCAATCGTTTTCTTCATCATGCAGAAACATTTTGTCGCAGGTATGGTGGGCTCTGTGAAATAATGGAATAGCAAGATAAACTCGAAATAACGGGTTGCGGGGAGTGTGGAGGATGCCAGAAATGGCGTGCCTCTGCCTTTCTGTATGTTTGCACAAAATGGAAATAAGAAGTCTTTGAAGTAGAAATATACAATGAAGATGAAGAGGGAGAGAGAGCCGAATGAAAGCAACACAAGCAGATATCAACTGGCTGGGTGATGTGAGTGTATACGAGGTGAACCGACTCAAAGCCTACTCGGATCATCGCTATTACCGTACGATGGAAGAAGCACAGAAATCCGAAACGATGGCCATGCGCTACGATTTGAATGGCACATGGAAGTTTAATTATGCCATTCGTCCGGACTGCCGCGCAGAATCCTTTTACCAACAGGATTTCTCCAGTGAAGGCTGGGATGATATAGAAGTTCCGGGGCATATTCAGTTGCAGGGATACGGTCAGATGCAATATGTAAATACCCAATATCCTTGGGACGGATTAAACGAGCTGCGCCCACCAGCATTGCCACAAGACAAAAATCCGGTTGGCAGTTACATTCGTACGTTCCATCTGCCGATAGGCTGGCAGAACAGTCCGGTATATATATCTTTTCAAGGTGTAGAATCCGCATTCTATGTGTGGTTGAATGGACAGTTTGTTGGATATGGTGAAGATAGCTTCACCCCATCAGATTTTGATCTAACACCGTTCCTTCAGGACGGAGAAAATAAACTGGCCGTTGAAGTGTATCAACGCAGCACCGGAAGCTGGTTGGAGGATCAGGATTTCTGGCGTTTCTCGGGGATTTTCAGAGACGTGTATCTGTACACGGTTCCTACTGCCCACATTCGGGATGTTCGAGTTGTGACCGATCTGGACAAGTCCTACACAAACGGTACATTGAACCTGGAGCTGAAACTGGAAGGCAAGGCTGCTCAGGGAGCCAAAGTTGAAGCTGAATTGCGTGATGCTGAAGGCAGTACGGTTAAAGTATTTGGCGGGACTGAGGTTACCAACGGTTTTGTGCAGCTTCGTGAAGAAGTCGGTAACGTAAATCTGTGGAGTGCGGAGATTCCGTATCTGTATCGTTTGTATATTCGTGTATATGATGCAGCAGGTGAGTTGGTAGAGGTAGTACCACAGTCGGTTGGTTTCCGTACGTTTGAAATGATTGATAAGGTGATGCACATCAACGGTAAACGTATCGTGTTCAAAGGTGTGAACCGCCATGAATTCACTGCACGCCGCGGACGGGCAGTGACAAAGGAAGACATGTTATGGGATGTACGTACGATCAAACAGAACAATATGAACGCTGTCCGTACATCACACTATCCAAACCAAAGCCTGTGGTATGAGTTGTGTGACGAATATGGCTTGTATGTCATTGATGAAATGAACCTGGAGACCCACGGGTCGTGGCAGAAGCTTGGTGCAGTGGAGCCTTCATGGGTTATTCCTGGCGACAAACCGGAGTGGCATGATATCGTGATGGATCGTGCCGTATCGATGGTGGAGCGGGATAAAAACCATCCGTCCATTCTGATCTGGTCTTGTGGTAACGAATCTCATGGCGGTGAAGTCATCTATAAAGTTTCACAATATTTCAAATCGGCTGATCCTACACGTCTTGTTCATTATGAAGGTGTGTTCCATGATCGTCGTTTCAATGATACAAGTGATATGGAGTCCCGCATGTATGCCAAGCCGGCTGACATTGAGGAGTTCCTGAACGCTAACCCGGATAAGCCTTATATTAGCTGTGAGTACATGCATGCCATGGGTAACTCTATCGGCGGTATGCACAAATATACGGAACTGGAAGACAAGTATCTGATGTATCAGGGTGGATTTATCTGGGATTATATCGATCAATCTGTTTACAAAAAAGACCGTTATGGTAAGGAATTCCTCGCCTATGGTGGAGATTTCGGCGATCGTCCGTCAGACTATTCATTCTGTGGGAATGGGATTGTTCATGCGGACCGCAAAGTGACAGCAAAGATGCAGGAAGTCAAATTCCTGTACCAAAATATCAAACTGTTCCCGGATCGGGAAGGCGTCAAAATCATAAATGGCAACCTGTTTGCAGATACGTCGGCACTTGTGTTGGCATATAGTCTGGAGCGTGATGGTCACGAAGTGCTGCGCGGAACGCTTGATGTGAATGTAGCTCCACAAAGCGAAACGCTTGTGAAACTTCCACTGAATGCAAAAGAGCTGACGGGTGGCGAGTACGCAGTGAATACCGCGCTTGTGTTGAAAGCATCTACGCTCTGGGCGGAAAAAGGGGAAGAAGTAGCATTTGGACAGTTTATCTTCACACAAGATCATGTGACTGGTCAATCTGGCGAAACGGTTGTGACGGATCTGAATCTGGTTAACGATATTCAGATGGTTGAAGGGGACGTTAATATTGGTGTAAAAGTAGGTCAAACCCACGTCCTGTTCTCCAAGGCATTCGGAACACTGGTATCCCTGAAGCTGTCAGGTCGTGAAACGATTGCTCAGCCTCCTGCACCACTGTTCTGGCGCGCTACAACCGATAATGATAAAGGAACGGCCATGGGCTTTGAGCTTGGCGCTTGGTATGCGGCAAGTCTAATGCCAAGATTTGTGGATTGGAAAGCGGAACAGTATTCGGATCAATACCGCATCGAGTTCACGTACCAGCTTAATATTTCCGCAGATGTACAAGTGAAAGTGGCTTATACGGTACGTGCTGACGGAAGTCTGCATGTGCATAACATGTATAGAGGGGTAGCCGGATTGCCGGATCTCCCGATTTATGCCCTTTCCTTCAAGACGTCACCAGACTTTGAAAATGTGGAATGGCTGGCGATGGGACCAGAAGAAAACTATGCGGATCGTGCATTTGGCGCACGTCTGGTCAACCATGATCGTAAGGTAGCGGATACGGTTGCCCCATATCTTGTACCGCAGGAGTCGGGGAACCGTACAGGTGTACGTTGGGCCAAACTGACTGACAACGCGGGACGTGGTTTCCGAATTGAAGCCTCCGCAGCTCCGGTCGAGCTGAATGTCTCACCATATACAGCATTTGAGCTGGAGAATGCTCAGCATGTGTATGAGCTTCCTCCGGTGCATTATACCGTCGTGACGGTGGCTGGCAAACAAATGGGCGTAGGTGGAGACGACAGCTGGGGTGCTCCGGTTCATCCGGAATACCGCATCGCTGCGGATAGCGAGCTGCAATTTGAATTTGTCATTCGTGCACTGTAGTAGAGGGATATTTTAGAATAGGAAACAGAGGTCTTCGATTGTTGGAGGCCTCTGTTTTGTTGTGCCAATGAAGAGTTTGGGGTGTGCACTATGAAACCGTTCTCGTTCCAAGTTCGTAATGTACGGGACATGAGATGAAAGAGGGGAATTATTTTGAGCAAAAAAGCAAAGACGGGTATATGGGTGACGGTGTTGGTCTTTCTGGGCATTATTGTTGGATGTTTCATATGGTATTTCAATACCGCTTCAGGTGAACGTGCACTCAAAACGATGAAATCCAATAATTCTGGCGGTCTGGAACGAGTGGTTAAAGTGTACAGTGAAACGGGTGAAATGATTCAGACCTATGAAGGCAAAATTGACGTGCAGGATACCGAGTACGGGAATAAAGTATTATTCGATCTCGATGGGAAACGCATTGTCATCTATAATGCAACGATTGTTGTTGAAGAAAAGTGATCATTATAAAGTGAGGGAAGAGGGATCAAAGCAAATGAATGTTTGGTGCCACACAAGGGGGGGGTACTAATATTTTTTCAGCTTATCTGGTAAAATAATGAAAATGGTTAAATTAAGTGGGGATGATTTAATGGATAGTCAAATGTGGATCGTTATACTCGCTGTTGTGGGCATGGTTACTTTTTACGGTTTGGTTGGCTTCTTTCTGATTCCGCTGATCTCCAAGAAGGTCTTCAAACGGACATTGGATAGAACGCAGGTCATACAGATCATCCTCTTGCTGGCAATTCTGTTAGTCGGTATTCAATCGATTATTTATAAAAGCTGGAGCACGACTTTGCCATTACTAGGTATTCTGTTGCCGATTTTGAGCCTTCAGATGTCTCGTAGAAATAAAAAAAAGAAGGTTGAATGATTCAGGGTTGCTTCTATAAAGACATTAGAGAGAGGAAGATGAACAAGGAGGAGCTTCATTATGATACTGGGCAAATCAACCGACACTTCAGGGTTAACACAGGTTGCCAATCTATCGGACGAATTGCAGCCTGTTTTTGATAAAGCAGAAAGCAAATATCAAGCGTGTGATATTGAGATGTTCTTTGTTTTCAGATGTCTTCCTGAAGATTACGAGAGAAGGTCCACGGTCAGGTATGCAAAGAAGGACAATACGATTTACTTTGATCTGACGGTCAGCGAAGGTCAGTATCAAACGTTAAGTAAAAGCAAACAACGATATGAGTTGAGTCATTATTTCTATGCTTTTATGTGTGAGAAGATTAAGAAATACAAGATCGAATATTTGAATGTTGATGATTTTACCCATGATATGGAAGTATAGCTTAGGGAAATCGGATGGTTACAGACTGAATTGGAAGCCAGTATGAACGAATATGAAGTGTAGTGATAACAAAAGGGCCCTTTTTCGAGGGCCTTCTTTATGTCTCATTTGTTTAAAGCGAAACTGCGTTAATATTGTATAAAATTAGGTGAGAAAAACACAAGCTTATGAGTTTGTTTTCATTGAAGATTTAGTTCCTCAGGGATCAATCGCTTCGCAAGGTAGATACATATATTGATTAAGATGATTTTTTTGGTACTTCTATGGCATTTGTTCCGATGAAACGGATCAATCATGAGCCATTTTTTTATTTACTGGTAACTATCGCACTTTATATTAAAATTAAAGGTATTAAAAGAAGAATAAAGATGTAATTGGAGAAATAGGATTAATGGTGTTATTTAATAACGGTGCTCACGCTGGCTGGTCAGACGGTTTTAACTTCGCTCCGTTCGATGTGGATTTCCAGACGGCACTTCAACAACTCATGAGTCTATCTCTTGAGATATCTCAAGCCAAAACTAATAAGAAAACTAAACGACTGTTTTTTTTGTCAACTACAAGAATGGATCTCTGGTTTGCCCAGCTATATCAAGGGTTTGTTTGGGGATTTAAGCTGTGAAAGTTGAATGAATAAATAGTGGGAATTGTAATGCAATAGATCTTATTAGTCTGAAATCTATTGAGTACTTACCAAGATGGATATGCCGGCATTTAAATGCCAGCTATGCATAAATTTAATTTATTTCAGGAGGATTTGATGAGAAAACTTAAGAAGTCACTTCAGGTTTTATCTCTTATGGTGGTAACAGCAACAGCAGTTGTAGTACCTGTCTCGGCATCTGAGGTACTAGCCCAAACTTCAGAGGCAGCCGTCACACAGCAAAGTAATCTTGTTGTTCAGCGAAATTTTGAAGTAAAAGCTCTTGGAGATATATGGGCGGAAGGTGAGCGAGAGCGCAGAGCGGCGGGGTATGCAGATGCGCGAAAAATATTTCAGCCAACAGGTCTATATGCAAAAGCTAATGAACAAATTAAGATTGAAGTCTCAGGTAACAAACCAATTACAGCGGTTATTGGGACACATCGTCATGATCAAGAGTGGGCGATTCGGTATCCATTACAAGCAGGTATAAACACAATTTCCTCACCAAATGGCGGTTTGTTGTCTTTTGATAACAGCAACAATGAAGGTAGTATTCATGTAAATGTAGTGAGTGGGGGGAGTCCAGTTCCATTCTTTGTATTAGGCAAGAACACAAAAGCGGATTGGCAGGAAATGGTGAATGCTTATCCTGATGCACCCTCTGTTGTTCTTCAATCAGAAAAAGCTCTCTTAGTCTTCACGTATGCTTCTGCTAGAGACCATATCTTGAATCAAGACCCCGTTCCTGTTTTACAGACTTATGATACGTTTATTGGAGCACAGGATAAAATTTCTGGACTATCAAATTCTGATTCTGATCCTAGACATCATTTAGATAAACATTTGATTGGCATTATTGAGCAACCAAACTACACAGGCGGAGCATATGCATATGCAACTTGGGATGGGGCGATTATGCCTACAAGTACTGGAGCAAACGCCGATTCTTTAGACCTCACAAGAATGGGTTGGGGGCAGTATCATGAAGCAGGTCATTTGAGACAACAAGGACCCTGGACTTGGGATGAGATGGGTGAGGTGACCGTAAATCTATATTCTCTAGCTGCTAAGAAGGCTCTTAAACCTACTGAGCCTGCAAGGTCACCATTTGAGTACTTTACTGCTTTCACGTTTGTAGATCAGCCAACCAAGAATTTTTCAGACTCTAATTCAAAATTAGAAATGTTGTGGCAACTTGATCTTGCTTTTGGGGATAACTTCTACCCAGATTTACACCGATTATATCGTGAGACGGCAAAAGCTGATTTGCCAACTACAGATGATCAGAAAAAACAGGCATTTATTCTAAACACTTCAAAAGTAGCTCACTATGACTTGACGCCATTCTTTGATAAATGGGGTTTGTCTGCAACAAATGAAACACGAAACAAGATTAATTCATTGAGTTTACCTCTTCTAACTGCACCAATTTGGTTTGGGTCAGAATATAACATCATTAAACCGACGGATGGAATGGATAAGGTAAAAAGTATCATTGGGGTAACAACAAATAGCCAAGAGACTTCAAGTGCTAATAATGCCGCAATAAATGCATTTGATGGAAATACAAGTAGTATCTGGCACAGTGAATGGTCTAAGCAAAATCAATTTCCTTTCAATATTACAGCAAAGTATGCAACTCCGCTAACTTTCAACAAGCTGACATATTTACCACGCCAAAGCGAAGAAAATGGAATTATTACAAAATATAGAATCCTAACTAGTCTTGATGGGGTATCTTTCTCTGAGGTTGCAACAGGCACCTGGGCAAAGGACAACACAGAAAAGACAGTAACTTTCACACCTACGCTTGCTAAATATGTTCGACTTGAAGTACCTCAAGGCGGTGGAACAAATGGTTTTGCCTCTGCAAGTGAGATTAAAATCTTTGAAACACCACAACCTGTTACAACGTATCTTAGCGATATGGATTGGTTTTCTGCCACAACAGGTTGGGGAACAATCCAAAAAGATCGTAGTGTTGAAGGAAAAACACTTACGTTAAATAACAAGACCTATACAAAAGGTTTGGGCACACATGCTAACAGTGAAATTGTCTACAAACTGGATGGGCAGTACACATCCTTTGCCGCGCTAGTTGGGGTAGATAATGAGGTAGGTACTGTAGGTTCTGTGGAGTTCCAAGTTCAGGTAGACAATCAAGTTGTATTCTCTAGTGGTGTAATGCATAATAATATAGAACCAAAAGAGGTACACGTTAATCTTTCTGGAAAGAATGAGCTAAAACTTATTGTAACAGATGGTGGAGATGGTATAAATAGTGACCATGCCGATTGGGTAAATGCTCGTCTTACCAAATAGTATTGTAAGGTTAAAGCATGTCAACAAGTGCGGGGTCATTCCCAATGTCATTCAGATAAGGTACAGGGCCAAGAGCGGGCTATCGAAAAGATAGCCCGCTCTTTTTTTGTTATGGCTTTAGCCAGTGAAGCGATGACAAACAAGAGCTACAGCCTAGCTCACACAAAATTGTGATGAATGGAATGTTAAAAGATTTTGATTTCAATAATAGAAGCAATTTATTCCAAGATTGCCGCCTCCTCTCCTAGTTGATGAGGAAGCCAATAACGGATATGATAATGACATTCAATCGTTAGAAATGAACAAAAACCTTTCTGAATCAATGTTTAAACAACAAAAGCAGGCCCTCTTTCGAGGGCCTACTTTTCATGGGAGAGGAGAAACCGGACGAAGAGCTTATGGGGAAACGTAAGTCTTCTCCGCGGTTGTCTACGACACTTGTGATGTCGATAATTACAGGATGGCCGGAAAACTTCCTTTTTATACATCTGCGTCAACAATTAGTCAACATTTTTCTTGGGAGAAACTATACAGACTATTTTTCAAACCGATCCCGATTGTGGTACGATAACCGTATCAATAAACTTACATAGAGAGAAAAGGTGACTCATCAGTGAGAGTGGTATCTGGGATTGCAAAGGGCAGACCGCTGAAGGCTGTTCCTGGCACAGGAACGCGGCCAACCACCGACAAGGTGAAGGAAGCGCTGTTTAGTATGATTGGTCCTTATTTTGAGGGTGGTACAGCATTGGATCTGTTCGCAGGCAGTGGTGGTCTCGGTATTGAGGCGCTGAGTCGCGGCATGGACAAGGCTGTTTTTGTTGATTTGGAATCGAAGAGTATTGAAGTGATCCGTGCCAATCTGAAAGCGACTAAGCTGGAAGATCAGGCGGCTGTATATCGGAATGATGCCGGTCGTGCGTTGAAGGCGCTCGCCAAGCGAAGCACCCAATTTGACCTGGTATTTCTTGATCCGCCCTACCGTATGAAAAATGGGGACGAGTTAATGCTTACGATGCACGAACTGGACTTGCTTGAACCCGAAGCAACCATCGTGCTTGAATATGAATCCAAACATGATTACCCTGAGCAATTCGGCCCGTTTGAACAAACGCGGAAGGCTTTGTATGGGGAGACGGCAGTATCCATCTATTATTATGCGCCTGAAGCTGTGGAAGATGGAGAACTCAGCACACCGGAAGAGGAGGCTCCTCATGACTGAAATGATACAACGGCAGGAACGCATCGCCGTATATCCAGGGAGTTTTGACCCTGTAACTATGGGCCATCTGGATATTATCGCAAGGGCGTCGAAGCAATTTGACCGTGTCATTGTGGCTGTTCTGAATAACATGAGCAAGAATCCATTGTTTACGGTGGAAGAACGCAAAAGCCTCATTACGGAAGTCACGAGGCATCTACCGAATGTGGAGGTGGACAGTTTCCGCGATCTGACGGCCAACTACGTCCGGCAAAAAGATGCTCAGGTCATCGTCCGCGGTATCCGTTCGGTGACTGACTTCGAATATGAATTGCAGTTGGCTTCCACCAACAGCAAGCTGAATCCGGATGCGGAAACGATTTTTATGATGACCAATCCGAAATATTCTTATTTGAGTTCCAGTATCGTCAAGGAAATTGCCCACTATCATGGAGATGTTACGGATCTGGTTTCACCTGAAGTGGAAGCTGCGCTTCGGCAGAAAATCAGCGAGAAATCCGGCGGTTGAACCAGAAGGTCAGCCCGGATAGGCTGATCATGACGGCGAGCAGCAGTGCCAGACCAATGCAGGCTGCAGGAAAAGCGCTCCATGCGGTTTCAATCGTGTTTGAAGGGTTCCCATGGAATGGGGACTGCCCAGGCAGGAGGAGTGTCAGACCCTTGCCTGGATTCGTTTGAAAAGTGGTCCAGACCTCAGAGGTGTAGCGGCTAAATGGCACCCATGAGAACAGACTGATGAAAAATGCGACCAACCCATGAAGCAAGCGTACTCCTGCAAAGTACAACATGGACGTTGTAGCAAGTCTGGCTGCTTTCAGTACAGAGGACACTTGCAGATGAGAGCAAAGACCGCCCCAGCCAAGAACGGCTGCAAGCAAAGACATCAGGATAACAGGTGTCAGTTGGCTCTGACTCAGGTGGTAGGTTCCCAGATGGAGCTCCAGTATGGCGGGCCACAGACTCACTGAAGCGCCGGGGGTGAGATAAAGCGTGAGCAGGCGAACAAATACGGCAAACACAATCATGTACCCTCCGGTCATCATTAACGTTTGCACAGCTTGGGAGACCGTGTCACCAAGCAGTTTGCCGAACCCGCGTCCATCACGCTCCTGGGCCTCCCGGGCTGAGAGCATCATAAGGGACCATAGGCTGCGTCGTTTGAACGAAGAATGATGGTTAACCGATAGGTCGCCTTTCGGACCAGAAGTATTCCTCGTGCGCTCTATAGGAGCTGTAGTGGAGATCACACGTGTGCCGCGTTTTTCTGCCATGGGTAGAAGGCGTATCCCGATCATGGCGGCGATCCAGCCACTAACCCAGTGAACCCCCAGAAGGAAATATCCGGCAGCAGGTTGATGGAGAAAAGCAGCACCAATGACCAAAATAATCATCATCGGATTGGTGAAATGAGCCGCGGCTGCCAGAACTCCTGCCTGTTTGGCGGTAATTTGTCGATCCTGGACTAAGCGAGAAGCGGTATCCGCTCCTGCGGGAAAGCCGCCGCACATGCCAACAGCGATGGCTAGTCCGGCTTTGCCAGGCAGACGGAACCAACGTTGCATCAATGGCCCCAGCAAGACGCCGAGGGCGTGGGTGAAGCCAAATGCGGTCAGCATTTGGGATAACATGAGGAACGGAAGCATCGCCGGAAAGATGATTTTCCACCAAATATCCAAACCTTGAATAGAGGCATCAAATGCTTCTTTGGGAGACACAACTACTGCAATTACTAGCAATATAGCGCCAGTGCTTAGAAGTACCGTTCGTAACGGGCTGGAACCGGTAACCTCGCTCTGTATTGTCATCGTTTCACCTCAACCTCTATTATAGATCTCTGAATGGTTATGGACGGCCGAATGACGTCCGCAGACGGTTCGGCCTTGACCGGATAAGCTGTTGTAAACAGCGGCCTATCCGGCCTGTACCATTGTATGCGGATAGATGAGGATGTTAGACTTATAATTATGGATAGAACCACAAAGAACGGGGGCTCACGCGATGAATCGTATTCGGAAATCTGGCGGATTCAGAGCTTCGATCTTTGTGATCGTGGTGGCTCTAGTCGTCTATGTTGCGGTGTATATGCCAACGCCATATATTATTTATATGCCTGGCAGCGCCGACGAAGTAAAACCCATGGTTACCGTGAAGGATGGAGACATGGAAGAACATGGTGTGTTTATGATGACGACAGTGTCGGCAACGTATGCCAATGTGTTTTTACTTGGAACCTCTTTGTTTAACCGGAACGCACAAGTTGATAAAAAAGAAGACCGGCTACGTGGCAAAAGTGAAGCGGAATACTCTGCGGAACAAGTCTGGTTCATGAGTGACTCCCAATCATCGGCTATGGAAGCTGCTTATGAGCAGGCCGGAGTGAAGTATTCGATTGTGCCTGAGCATATTTTTGTGTTTGGGCTTTCGGAAGATCCGAAACCCAAGGGAGATATTGCTCCGGGAGATATTATTTTAGGTGTGAACGGAACGGCCACTCCAGACAATACTGTGCTGTCTGCGCAGTTAAAGGATCAAAAAGCTGGAGATACGGTCGAAATGCAATTGGAACGTGGCGGGGAGACCATAAGCCGGGACGTTCAACTGATTGAAGTGAAAGACAGCAAAACAGGTGAGACCCGAGCGGTATTAGGTGTTATGATCGGAACGGTTCAAAAAGTGAAAGCAGAAGATCCGGCTAAACAAATATCCTTCACGGATACTCAGGTAGGGGGTCCATCTGCCGGCTTGATGTTTACGCTGGAGATTTATAACCAGTTGACCCCAGGAGATCTGACCAAAGGTCATCGGATTGCGGGTACAGGCACGATTACCAAAGAGGGTGTGGTTGGTGCGATCGGTGGCGTTGTGCACAAGATTGTCGCAGCAGACCGGAAAGATGCGGAGATTTTCTTTGTGCCGAAGGATAATTATAAGGAAGCAGAAGCGAAGGCTGAACAGATCGGTACCCAAATGAAACTGGTCCCTGTCAGTACGGTTGATGATGCGCTGGCTTATTTGAAAACCTTGTCCGTCAAATCATAAAACGATCATATTCTTCGAATAGAATAGTCTCAGTGAACCAAGAATTCATGTGAAATCCCCTTATTGCAATCATGCCTAACCAGGCCGGCAATAAGGGGATTTTGAGTTTAGTAAATATGGAATAACGGATCTTCGAGTGAGTCTGATATCTCCAGTAGCCCATAATAGAAGCATTCAGTACGCAGCGATTGAATCCAGTAAATAGATATCAACCACTCCATCCACATGACATGAAGGTCTTGGAGTTTGTTTATGTTAATACCGTTTCATTTTCGTTAAAACGGTAGGCAGCGCTAGAGTCTTACTGGCGGTTCATAGTAGTCGCTGTACATCATACGTGTATTGGTGTGTTCACAGCCAAGGGTGTATGCTGCCTGAGCCTGCACATCCAGTTCAAGCTGATTGTGGGTGAAGGTTGATGGTTTTAACAAAACAGGTAGAGAAGCGGTTTGTTTCATCCGTTTCAGCAGGCTCTGTCCTTGCGAATTAAACCCAAGCACCCGAAGATATCCGGGCCCTTCAGCCAACTTTTCTGGGGAACCATCCGCCTTGGTGTGATGGAGTAGTAAATGGGTGAGCATGCGCTGTAGCTTCGTACGTGTGTAACGTTTTGTCTTAAGTGCGTCCAGCAATGCCTCGACTGAAGCTTCTGGAAGCTGAGCGAGCGTGCGGCTCAGCCGGTGTTCGAGCCCTTCCGTGACCTCGGCGATCTCCGCCAGCTCGGAGGCACGGCGGGTCGCCGCGATGTGCAGCAGCGGCTGTGCAAAGCGCTCCCAGTGCACGGGAGCGCGCCTTTCTTGCCATTCGCGCTGCAGAATGGCAAGGGTTGCCGCCGGCACGTATGGCGCGGCGGCTTCGGGGCCGTCCGCCATCAGCAGGCGGCGGACGGCTGTTGCACTGGCGATCGCTCCCGGCCCGGGCGTCGCCTCATGATACGCGGCACCGGTACGCGCCGCCGTAAAAGGCTGGATCGCGCTGCCGAGTCGTTGCAGCGCGATCAAGTAATGCAGCCCAAGTGAATTGTTGGGCTGCCCCAGCAGTGCAGCGGCGTCGCGAGCATCGACGCCGCCGGGCGCCAGTGCCGCCGCCGCGCCTGCGTACGCGGCGGGGTAGCTGGCGCCTTCCCGCAGGCGGCGCGCGATATCCTCGCGCAGCCCTGCGGGCTCCACAGCCAGCACGCGCGCAATGCGCTGTAGGCTGTCCAGGTCGCCGGACTCGCTGCCGAAGCAGAGCGAGTCCACAACGCCGGTGCGGTGCAGCAGCGATACCGCACCGAAGGCGAACCACTCGGCCGGTTGCACAGCATAAGCCACCGGCAGTTCAAGCACCAGATCGGCGCCTGCATGAAGCGCCATCTCGGTGCGAGCCCTTTTACCCACGATGGCGGGCTCGCCACGCTGGAGAAAAGGGCCGCTCATCACGGCAACAACAGCATCTGCTCCACTGAGCCGCCGAGCTTCACTCAAATGATAGACATGCCCGTTGTGTAAGGGATTATACTCAACGATGACGCCAACGGCTTTCATATAAGAACGCACTCCTTTCGAACACGATGGGGATCGGTATGTATAGCAGTTTAATATATAATCCAAATGGTTCAAGCGCAGGTATATATTTTCAGTTATATATTTAATGTAGAACGCTCTCTGTAGCATTCTCAAATAACGTTACTCAGTTCCATCATAGGGGATGAGCTGGCATTTGATCAAATCAGGTCGCCATGAAGACAATCGAAAAAGACGCGAATCTAACATCTGAGGATGTCAGAACGCGCCTTTGAGGTAATGAGAGATTATCATTCAAACCATTTTGAAGCTGATTCAAGAGATGTGCTCATTCATTCAAATCCATATAAGTTCCTTATTAATAGACAGGCCGCTTACACACTCTCCGTCGAAGGGACGAGGCTCGCTTTGGGTCCAAAAAACTCATAATGTATATCGTCTGGTGCAACGCCAATGGCTTGGAGCGCCGTATAAACTGCTCGCATGAACGAAACCGGCCCGCACAAATAATAGGTGGCATCCTGTTCTCCGATCATCTGGCGAAGCCAGTCTGCATCCATATAACCTTCCTTGTCAAAATATGCGTTCTCACGGTCAGAAGCGGTAGGCTGTGTATAACAATAGTAAGCTTGAAGCGTTTCGTGGCTTTCTGCCAGTGCGTTCACATGTTCCCGGAATGCATGGGTTCTGCCATTGGCCGTTGCATGTAAAAATGTGATGTTTCGTTTGTCCTCAAGGTTAACAAGGGAATTTAACATGCTGATCATTGGTGTGAGCCCGACACCGCCACTAAGGAGCACAACAGGGCGCTTGTCCTCCGCGTTCAGGGTAAAGTCGCCAGCGGGGACAGAACACTCAACAAGGCTACCCTCAGCAATGTGTCCGTGGAGATACGTGGAGATGACCCCGTCAGGACGCTCCATCACAGCACATTCACGTTTAACGGAAATACGGTAATAAGGTTTACCCGGGGCATCCGAAAGGCTATACTGACGAATCTGGGTATAAGCATGTCCTTCCGGGTGCAGTCGGATACTGATGTACTGTCCCGGTTCATGACTGGTAATGGGCAGACCGTCCTCCGGAAAGAGATAAAAGGAAGTGATGAATTCACTCTCCTGTACTTTTTTGGCAACCTTGAAGGAACGGAATCCTTCCCAGCCACCCATCTGGTTTTCCGCTTCCGTATACATGTCCTGTTCGATGCCGATAAAGGCATCTGCAATCACATTGTAGGCTTCACCCCAAGCCGTTATAATCTCATCGGTGGCGGCATCTCTAAGTACATCTTTGATCGCTTGAAGCAGGTAAGTGCCAACAATCGCATATTGCTCTGGAACAATGCCGAGGCTGCGATGTTTATGTGCAACTTGCCGTACAGCAGGGAGGATGGAGGCCAGATTATCGATATGCTGGGCGGCGGTGTATACCATGTTGGCTAAGGCTGCTTGTTGTCGTCCCTGTTTCTGGTTGGCGTGATTAAAAATATTCAGGAGCTCCGGGTGATGTTTGAACATCGTTTCATAGAAATGGCGTGTGATGGCTTCGCCGTGGACTTCAAGTACGGGTACCGTTGATTTGATTACATTAATCGTGTGTTGACTTAACATGGATATTCCCTCCCGATAGTGAAAGACGTATTTGAATAAATCGGTGGTGGAAGCTTATCGTGTCGGTTTATAGCAAGTATAGATAGGGGAGTTGAGGGCTCGTGTGATATAGATCACACGAATCGTTAACGAATTGTGACCGGTACTGCATGCAAAATGCATGACTTGTAGTTTCTCTTACACTAAGCCTATAATGTATCAGAGATTGTGTGCGGTTCTGCATCATCATTTTTAAAAAGGGTGTAAAGTTAAAAGTGTTGACAAACGTCTTGAAAAGTCGGTATAATGATTTTTGTTTGTTAAGTCAATTTCATAATACTTTTAACGATGAATCGTCAGAATACATACAGTCAGGATATGATGTGTTTCAAAGAGTCAGACTTGGTCTGTATAACTGTCGTAATGCGTTTGATCTAAAATTATGAGATTGGTTTCGTTTGGAGTGATGGAAAATGTTAATGCCATTTCGCAAAGTGGCTACCAGTGATGGTCCCCTGCAGTTTAATGAACAGTGGGATATCAAGGAACTGGTTTCTAACCGACAAGATATCACAGCCGTTACCCTGCTGACTGCGGATTTATCTGCAGAGTTCAGAGAGGGAGACGTTGTGGATGTTCATGGCAAGCTGACAGCAGGAGTGGACATGTTGTGCTCCCGGTGTCTTAAGCCGATTAATGAACATTTTCATATTGATTTTCATGAGCAATTCAAGCAGGGAAAACAGCCAGAGGAATTGCACGAAGACGACGATACTTTCTATGTGGATGGAGATAGCGTTGATCTGAAGGGTTATGCTGAGGAAGCTTTTCTGCTGAATCTTCCGTTTATACCGCTGTGTAGCGATACATGCAAAGGGTTATGCCCTAAGTGTGGCCATGAGCTGAACGAAGGGGACTGCGGTTGTGATAACCGAGTTATCGATCCGCGGCTTGCAGGGCTCAAGGATTTTTTTAAATGAGCATGATTGAAAATCGAACATTGTAACAACTAGGTATTTTGCATAAATCAAAGAGCGACTTTCAATCAGCAAAATATTGGATCGGAATGGTTTAGTTCGTCCATATTTTGTTCCCGTGAGCGTATAGATCGAATTATGCAAAATACTAATTACCTGCAAAGGTTTATTTTGATAAGGAGGTGGGAATAATGGCAGTACCTCAACGGAGAACATCCAAGACGCGTCGCGACAAACGTCGCACTCACTTTAAATTGGCAGTACCGGGTATGGTGAAATGTGAACAATGTGGCGAGCTGAAGCTGAGTCACCACGTATGCAAAGTGTGCGGAACGTACAAAGCAAGAGAGATCATCTCTCAATAATAGCTAGACATTAAGTAGCACTTCATTCCGATGAGGTGCTACTTTTTTTGGATTATACATGGTAAGAGAAGCTACTGTTACATACCTCTGTTCCCATTCGCGTTCAGATAGACAGAGGGTTTTCCTAACATGAACAGCTTGCTATCTACAAAGTGTAGGGCTTTGAAGTCAGGCTCCCCAGAGTGAGATTGTTTTTGTACAGCCAGCCTTTCTTTTTGACACGGGATGAGATATACTATAGTTTAGTACCAGGTTCTAAGATTTGGCGTTACATAAACATAAACCATGATTCGTGGTGAACGACCCTGTGACCAGGGATGCAACTATAGAAGTAACATGGAAAAAGGGTTGAACTGACCCGATGGGACGGTTCCTTAAACGATACAGCGGGGGGTGTCAGGCATCGAACGTGTACCGAAGAGACAGAGGCAGCAGCAGCTGACCAAAATGATCGAAGACAACCCGTTTGTGACGGATCAGGAACTTACACGCCAACTGAAGGTAAGTATTCAAACGATTCGTCTCGACAGGCTGGAGCTTGGAATTCCCGAACTTCGGGAGCGGATGAAATTGATGGCAGAGCGTTCATATGATCAGGTGCGCTCTTTGCCCCTACATGAGATTATCGGTGATATTGTGGACTTGCAGCTGGACAAGAGTGGGATTTCCTTGTTTGAGATTAAGGAAGAACACGTATTTTCGAGAACGGGCATTGCTCGAGGGCACTATGTTTTTGCGCAGGCCAATTCCCTGGCTGTAGCCGTAATTAACGATGAGATCGCTTTGACCGCTTCCGCAGACATTCGTTTTGTCCGCTCGGTTCATTTGGCAGAGAAATGTATTGCAAAGGCATATGTAAGGTCGATCCCGGGTCAAAAGGGCAAGGCAAAAGTTGAAGTGTTTACTTATGTTGGGGAAGAAATGGTGTTTCAAGGCAACTTTGTAATCTACCATTCAGGTGGAGAAGACAGCGTAGAAGGAGGACATTTGGGATGAGAATCGTCATTGATGCCATGGGGGGTGACAATGCACCCGCGTCAACCGTAGAAGGTGCGATTGCTGCCGCTAAGGAATGGGCGGATACAGAGATCGTCCTGATCGGCGATGAAGCCAAGCTGGAACCCCTTCTGAGTCAGTTAGGTGTTAAACCTGCCAACTTGACGGTTCGGCATGCTTCCGAAGTGATTGGTTCGGATGACGAACCGGTCAAAGCTGTCCGTCGCAAGAAGGATGCCTCCATGGTAGTGGCAGGTCGCATGCTGAAGGAAGGCGAAGCGGACGCCATGATCTCTGCGGGTAATACGGGAGCGCTGATGACAGCGGGATTACTTGTGGTAGGACGCATGGAAGGCATAGAACGTCCGGCGCTTGCGCCCATGATTCCAACGATCGATGATGTGGGAGTGCTTGCGCTCGATCTTGGAGCAAACATGGATGCCAAGCCGGAACACCTTGCACAATATGGCCTGATGGGAAGTTTGTACCGGCAGAAAGTACAGGGGATAGAGTCCCCGAGAGTAGGATTGCTCAATGTGGGAACGGAGCCAGGCAAGGGCAATGAGTTGACCAAGCATGCGTATCCATTACTGGAACAACTTCCAATCCGATTTGTCGGTAACGTGGAGGCTCGTGATGTACTTACAGGGGCTTGTGATGTGTTAGTATGTGATGGCTTTGCCGGAAATATATTACTGAAATCATTGGAAGGCACAGCAGGTGCCATTTTTGCCTTGCTTAAGGAACAATTCTCATCGTCGCTCAAAAGTAAACTGGCTGCCGCAGTGCTCATGCCTGAGCTGCGTGGTCTGAAACGGAAACTGGATTATACCGAGCATGGCGGTGCGCCGCTTCTCGGTCTGAGTAGACTTGTGGTGAAGAGTCATGGATCGGCTGATGGCAATGCCATCAAAAATGCTGTACGCCAAGCGCGGATTGCAGTACAGAACGAGCTGGTGGAGAGCATATCTAAGGAAATTAGCGGGAAGTGAGTGACGACATGAATAATTTGCGCCCGGTAGGGATTATTGGTACAGGGAAATATGTACCTGAGAAAATTTTGACAAACAGCGATTTGGAAAAAATGGTAGATACGAATGATGAGTGGATCGTCAGCCGCACAGGAATCAAGGAACGTCACATCGCTGCACCGGATCAGGCGACTTCAGATCTGGCATACGAGGCAGCGATCAAGGCCCTTGAATCTGCTGGCATGACGGGCAGTGATCTCGATCTGATCATTGTAGCAACTATTACACCGGATTCTTCATTCCCATCGACAGCCTGCATTTTGCAGGACAAACTGGGTGCCAAGGGTGCTGCGGCATTTGACTTGTCTGCTGCTTGCTCCGGATTTGTATACGGCTTGGCGACAGCGACTAGTTTCATTAAAAGCGGTATGTACAATAATGCTCTTGTTATTGGTGCGGATTGTTTGTCTCGTATTACGGACTATACAGACCGTAACACCTGTGTACTGTTTGGTGATGGTGCAGGCGCGGTTATCGTGGGCGAAGTGCCGGAAGGCCGTGGATTCAAATCCTTCGACCTCGGAGCTGAAGGGGCGGGCGGTAGCTTGCTTCAAATGGAAGGCGGCGGTTCCCGTCTGCCTGCATCCGCAGAAACGGTTGCGAATAAAAAACATTATATTTACATGAACGGCCGTGAAGTATTTAAATTTGCAGTACGCGTAATGGGCACGGCTACAGTTGAAGTACTGCGCAAGGCTGGCCTGGATCGTACAGATGTAGATCTGTTTGTTCCTCACCAAGCGAATATTCGCATAATTCAATCTGCGATGCAACGACTTGAGCTTCCGGAAGAGAAGGTTGTGGTCAACGTGGATAAGTATGCAAACACATCCGCAGCTTCGATTCCGCTTGCTCTGGTAGAAGCCGCTGAAGAAGGTCGCATGAAAGCCGGAGATACTGTCCTCATGGTTGGTTTTGGTGGAGGACTGACTTGGGGAGCATCCGTACTCGTTTGGTAGACAAGACAACTGGGAGAGATGAATGGCATGGGCAAAATAGCATTTGTATTTCCGGGACAGGGATCGCAGAGGGTAGGAATGGCGAAGGACGCTTATGAGTCCGTGCCAGCGGCAACGGAAATTTTTCGCACAGCTGATGAAGCTTTGGGCTTCTCGCTGAGCAATCTGGTGTTTGAAGGACCAGAGACCGAGTTGAAACAGACATCAAATACACAACCGGCTCTGTTGACAGCAAGTATCGCTTTGCTCGAAGCTTTTAGAGAAAAAGGAATTCAGCCTGACTATACGGCTGGACACAGTCTGGGTGAATACAGTGCACTGGTGGCAGCGGGCGTTCTTTCGTTTGCTGATGCAGTGAGCATTGTGCGGGCTCGTGGTCAGTATATGGAGCAGGCTGTACCGGGTGGACAAGGAGCAATGGCTGCTGTGTTGGGTGCGGATCGGGAAGCGCTGGGGGTGCTTTGCCGGGACGTATCTGAAAGTGGTTATGCCGTTGAACTTGCGAATATAAACTGTCCGGGACAAATCGTGATTTCGGGTGTCAAGGAAGGCGTGGCTGCTGTCTCGGAACGAGTGAAGGAAGCGGGCGGCAAACGCGCCATTGCACTTGAAGTAAGCGGTCCGTTCCACTCTTCTTTGATGAAAGGTGCAGCTGAGAAGCTGGAAGAAAAACTGAAAATCGTTACGTTCTCACCGGCAGTGGTTCCTGTAGTCGCTAATGTGACTGCAAGACCTGCAGAGGACGGACAGATTCAGGATTTGTTAACGGCTCAGGTCTATTCTCCCGTATTATGGGAAGACAGTGTGACATGGCTTATTGAGCAAGGTGTGGATACCTTTGTTGAGATTGGATCTGGCAGTGTATTGACCGGTTTGATTAAAAAAACAGATAAAACCGTAAAACTGTACAATGTGAACAGTCTTGAAACGCTCGAAACAACGGCAAATGCGCTGAAGTGATTAACAAGGATTAGATTTGGGGAAAGGAGGAATGATTATGTCTAAACCATTAGAAGGCAAAAATGCACTTGTTACCGGGGCATCCCGTGGCATTGGACGCAGTATTGCACTGGCACTGGCTGAGGCTGGAGCAAACGTGGCCGTGAATTATGCGGGCAGTCAAGCAGCAGCTGAGGAAGTGGCGGAAGCCATTCGTGCCAAAGGGGTCAAGGCGATAACACTTCAAGCGAATGTTGGCCTGATGGATGAAGCCGAACAGATGGTCAAAGCTACGATCGAAGCATGGGGCAACGTTGATATTCTGGTGAACAATGCGGGGATTACCCGCGATAATCTGATCATGCGTATGAAAGAAGAGGAATTCGATCAGGTTATTGAAACCAATCTCAAAGGTGTGTTTAACTGCCTTAAGGCGGTTACACGTCCAATGATGAAACAACGGTCGGGAAGAATTATCAATATCTCCTCGGTTGTGGGCGTGCTCGGCAATGCTGGACAAGCGAACTATGTTGCTGCCAAAGCAGGAGTAATCGGTCTGACGAAGGCATCTGCCCGTGAGCTGGCCTCCCGTGGAATCACAGTTAACTGTGTTGCACCAGGTTTTATTGAGACGGATATGACAAAAGAGTTGTCTCAGGAGCTGGTGGACGGTATGCTGAGTGGTATTCCGTTGTCCCGTTTGGGTCAGCCGGATGAAATCGCCGGTGTGGTCACTTTCCTGGCTTCACAAGCTTCATCTTATATGACAGGGCAGACACTGCATGTTGATGGTGGCATGTACATGTAATTCTTCCCAGACTTGAACAATAGTCGGGGAACAGGCGCTGGACGATCCGAAATGTCGGAAAAAGGCTGGGTTCCCCGGCCGGGAGCCGCATATGTCTTCTATGGCATTTTGCCTGCGATTCTCGTATAATACCAAAGAAGGAGGTGAACCGGATGTCCGATGTATTGGAGCGTGTAAAACGCATCGTCGTCGACCGCTTGGGCGCAGACGAAGCTGAAGTTACACTTGAAGCATCTTTCAAAGAAGATTTGGGTGCTGATTCTTTGGATGTAGTGGAATTGGTCATGGAATTGGAAGATGAATTTGATTTGGAAATCTCTGATGAAGATGCAGAAAAAATCACGACCGTAGGTGAAGTTGTAAACTACATACAATCTCATACCTAAAGTCAATTCAGTCCCGCACATGTTTTCGAACAGGCGGGACTTCTCATCATTCATTGGTTTTTCTCATTCCGCAAGCAGCGCTAATCAAGCAGGTCTTCTGATCTTGGTTGAATAGATGTCTGTTTGCGGATATTCCCACAAAATACGTGCGTAATGCAGTCGATATAGAGGTGAGTCGGTTTGAAACAAAGAGTAGTAATTACCGGAATGGGCGTAATGACATCGCTCGGAAAAGATTTGGAAACGTTCTGGGGCAGTTTAATGGCAGGAAAGTCCGGAATCTCTCAGATTGAGGCGTTTGATGTAAGTGAATACACGACACAGATTGCAGCCGAGATCAAGGATTTCAATCCGGAAGAGTACATGGAGCGCAAAGATGCACGCAAAATGGACCGTTTTGTTCAGTTTGCAGTCGCAGCCGGCTTCAAAGCCGTCGAGGACAGTGGTCTGAAAATTAACGAGAACATTGATGCAGAGCGTTTCGGTGTATCCATCGGATCAGGTATTGGTGGATTGGGTACTTGGGAGGACCAACATAATGCATTATTGCAGAAAGGTCCAAAACGGGTAAGCCCATTCTTCATTCCAATGATGATCTCCAACATGGCTTCGGGCCAAATGTCGATTTCTCTTGGAGCCAAAGGGCCCAATATCAACGTGGTAACAGCCTGTGCAACAGGGACACACTCCATTGGAGATTCCTTCAAGCTGATTGCTAACGGTGATGCGGATGCCATGATCTGTGGAGGAGCGGAAGCGACGATCAGACCAACAGGTCTTGCTGGTTTCTGTGCAATGCGTGCGATGTCTACACGCAATGATGATCCTGCGAAGTCGAGCCGTCCTTTTGATACTGAACGTGATGGATTTGTTATGGGTGAAGGTGCTGGTGTTCTGATTCTAGAATCTCTGGAACATGCTCAAAAACGTGGTGCACGTATCTATGGTGAAGTGATTGGTTACGGTCTCACTGGTGATGCACATCATATGACAGAGCCTGATCCGGATGGAGCAGCACGTTGCATGAAGATGGCGCTTCGCAATGCAGGTATTGAGCCTGAAGAAGTGGACTACATTAATGCACACGGAACTTCGACTCCTGTAGGCGACAGATCCGAAACGCTTGCGATCAAAAAGGCATTTGGTGATCATGCGTACAAGCTCGCGGTGAGTTCTACCAAATCGATGACGGGTCACATGCTTGGCGCTGCTGGTGGTGTGGAAGCGGTCATCTGTGGATTGTCACTGACACATCAGACACTGGCTCCAACGATCAACCTGGAAAATCAGGACCCGGAATGTGATCTGGATTATGTGCCTAACGTTCCACGTCAAACTAAAGTCAATATTGCCATGTCCAATTCATTTGGATTCGGCGGTCACAATGCCACCATTATTCTCAAAAAATTTGAAGCATAAGGGGCTAGTTCGTTTGAGTGAAGATCTGAAGCAGTTGCAACACAAACTTCAAATCAAATTTGACAACAGGCAGCTTTTAAAACAAGCGTTTACCCATGCTTCATATGTAAACGAACACCGATTCAGTCAGCATCAGGATAACGAACGTCTGGAGTTTCTGGGCGATGCGGTGCTGGAACTGACTGTGTCGGAATACTTGTATCACTTGTATCCTAACCGTCCGGAAGGTGAATTAACTAAGCTGCGGGCATCCATTGTCTGTGAGCCTTCCCTCGTCAAATTTGCTGAAGCATTGGGTTTTGGACAGTATGTACTTCTTGGAAAAGGTGAGGAGCTGACGGGAGGACGGACACGGCCGGCTTTGCTGGCTGATGTGTTTGAATCTTTCATTGGTGCCTTGTATCTGGATCAGGGCCTGGCGCCTGTCCGGACATTTCTAGATCAGCATGTTTTTCCGCTAATTGTTCTGGGAAGCAAGCTGCAGATGAGCGATTACAAAACGGAACTGCAGGAACTCACTCAACATCACAATATGGGAGCGCTGGAATACCGTATCGTTGAGGAACGGGGCCCTGCTCATGAACGGGAGTTTGTCTCCGAGGTCCATATGGGTCAAGAACGGCTTGGCAGAGGTACAGGGCGTTCCAAAAAGGAAGCCGAGCAACAGGCTGCATCTGCAGCACTGGATCGACTCAAGCTCCCGGAAGCCTAAGCTTTACCGTTAGCGCATAGACAAACGAAGAGCAAAGAGCAGCCCGCGGGTCCGCCCCGGCGGAATTAATCGGCCGGACTGCTTTTTGCTCTTTTTTTTGTAAAGAGGTTTAGGGGAATGTTCCCTGATCCATGATTGAGCGCTGGGTGCAACACTTGAAATTTGCAAGAGGAGGTGACGGGAAGCCCTATGTTTTTGAAACGGATTGAACTGGGTGGATTCAAGTCATTCGCCGACAAAACGGAAATGGAATTCGTTCGTGGCATAACCGCTGTAGTGGGCCCGAACGGAAGTGGGAAAAGTAACATTTCAGACGGCATCCGCTGGGTGCTGGGGGAACAAAGTGCCAAATCACTACGTGGTGGCAAGATGGAAGATATCATTTTTGCTGGTAGTGATGCACGCAAGGCTGTCAATTATGGCGAAGTTTCGTTGACGCTGGATAACGAGGATCACGCGCTTGCTTTAGATTTTGGTGAAGTGACCGTGACCCGCCGTGTACATCGTAGTGGAGACAGTGAATATTTTATCAATAAGCAGTCGTGTCGTTTAAAGGATATTACGGAATTGTTCATGGATACCGGGATCGGCAAGGAAGCCTATTCGATTATTGGACAGGGGCGAATCGAAGAGATTCTGAGTACCCGTTCAGAGGATCGCAGAGGAATCTTTGAAGAGGCTTCAGGTATTGTTAAATATAAATCCCGCAAGCGGGATGCCACACGTAAACTCGATGAGACGGAGCAGAACTTGCTACGTATTCATGATCTGGTTACAGAACTGGAAGATCAGGTTGGCCCGTTAAAGGAACAAGCGGAGAAGGCAATCCACTATAAGGAATTGCGTGGACAGCTGAAGTCACAGGAAATCTCCATGTATGTGTATCAGATCGAACAGATTCATGCTTCCTGGAGTAAAGCCAATCAACGACTCGAATCATTGAAACAGGAAGAAGTCGGGCTGGCTGCCATCGTTTCCAGTCATGATGCGAAGCTGGAAAGTGACCGGAATGCACTGCGTACCCTGGAAACGGAGACGGAACAATTGCAATCCGCCTTACTGCAATTCAGTGAAGCGACGGAGAAAAGCGAAGGACTCGGGGAATTGCTCAAGGAGCGTTCACACCATCTGCAAACGAACCAGGAACAGCTTAAAGTGACGCTTGCGGCGAGCGAAGAGAGACATCGGGAGCGTGAAACCGAGTTACTTGCATTACGCGAAAAGTTTGCCAACCTTGAGTTGGAACTAAGCGACGTAAGAAATCGCCTGTCCGTGGAAGAGGCCAAACTCATTGGTGTCACTGGTGGGATCAGCCAGCAGCAGGAGGAAAGCCTCAAGGGCAACTTGTTGGAATTAATGAACCAGATGGCTCAGACACGTAATGAGATCCGTTACGCGGATCAGCAGAAAGAAACGCTGGAGCGGCGAATGAATCGCGCGGCTGAGGAATCCGGCAAGTGGGAAGGCCAGAAGGAAACGCTGGAAGCTCGCAAAGCGGATATTGACAAAAAAATCATCCGTTTGGGCAAGGAAATCAGTGATCTGCGTGGTGGATATATCACGGAGAGTGAACGACTCCAGTCTTTACAAAAGCTGTTGGAAGAAAGTCGGAGTACGGTTCGAAAATGGGAACAGAAGCGCGAAGCTCAGGTCTCCCGCCGCGATACGATGAAAGAGATGCAGGATGACTTTGACGGATTCATGCTTGGTGTCAAGGAAGTTCTGAAGGCTTCACGTAAAGGTACACTGAACGGTGTTCACGGAGCTGTTGCAGAACTCGTCAAAGTTCCGGAGAAGATTGAGCTTGCGGTAGAGACAGCGATGGGAGCATCCTTGCAGCATGTCGTCATGGAAAATGAATCAGTTTCCAGACAGGCGATTGCTTTTTTGAAGCAACGTCAATTGGGGCGGGCGACGTTTCTGCCTCTGGATGTTATTCGTCCTCGTGCCATTGGTGCGGCTGAACGTTCCATGATCGAAGGCATGGATGGTTTTGTGGGAATCGGTGCTGACTTGGTACAATTCGAATCTCGTTATGCTGCCATTATTGGCAGTCTGCTTGGAAATGTTATTATTGCCGAAACGCTAGAGGTCGCCAATAAAATTGCAGCTCGCTGCCAGTATCGTTTCCGGGTCGTGACCCTTGAAGGCGATGTGGTTAATGCAGGTGGTTCCATGACGGGTGGTAGCCAGCACAAGAAAAATGTGAGTCTGCTCAGCCGGAAACGGCAGTTGGACCAGCTTGATCAGGATATTTCGGATACCGAAAATCAGATCGTGAAACTGCATCACAGTGTGGATGATGTTAAAGTCCAACTGGAGCAGTGTCAGGACAAGCTGGACGAGCTGCGTCAGTCCGGGGATGATACCCGAAATGCGGAACAGCAAGCTTCAATGGAAATGAAGCAAGTGGAGCATGAGCTTCGTCACGTGCTGGAGCAGGTTGCGGTAGCCGGGCAGGAGAAGAGCGGGTTTACCGAAGAAATCAAAGAAATGGATTTAGCCCGAGCCGTCGCCGTGAAGAAGCTGGAGCAGCTTGAAGAGGAAGAGAAGGCGAATCATCGTGCGATCCATGCAGCCGAGTTCGCCCGCAAAGCAAATGAATCCGCGAAAGAGGAACTGCAGAGCCAGCTCACCGAACTGAAAGTACGGGAAGGAAAACTGGATCAGGAGCGTTCCTCCAACGAGGAGCAATTGCGGCGTTTGGAGCGGGAAGTGGACTTACTGGTGAAAGATCTTCGTCAGAATCGCACGTTGCTGGCCTCCATGGAAGCTGATCTCAAGAAAACACAGGCGGAGAGCGTCAAGCAGATTGAAGATCTCAATCAGTATAAGCTGAAAAAGACTCAATCCGCACAGGAGCTGGACTTCAAGCGTGCTGCTCGAAGCGAGTTGTCGAAGAAACTTGAGCTCGCAGAGAGTGAGACGAAGGAACAGCGCACACAGCTGAAAGCTGTGGAAGAGCAGATGCGACAGACGGAAATTTCCGTGAACAGACTTGATGTTGAATTGGAAAATATATTGCGTAAACTGCAGGATGAGTACGAACTTGGCTATGAACTGGCCAAAGAGCGTTATCCGGTGCCGGAAGACGTGGAAAGCACGCAGGCAGAAGTTCAGAAACTTAAACGCAGTATATCCGCTCTTGGTGACGTTAACCTGGGTGCAATCGAGGAGTTTCAGCGGGTCAATGAGCGGTATGAATTTCTGAGCGTACAGAAAAATGATCTGGTGGAAGCGAAGACAACCTTGTATCAGGTTATCCGGGAAATGGAAGACGAGATGGCGAAACGTTTCAAGACGACGTTTGATGCAATTCGCCGTGAGTTCGGAACCGTGTTCACCAAGCTGTTTGGCGGGGGACGAGCAGATTTGGTTCTGATGGACCCGGAACGATTGTTGGAGACAGGCATCGATATCGTGGCTCAGCCGCCAGGCAAGAAGCTGCAAAACCTGCAACTATTATCCGGTGGAGAACGAGCGTTGACTGCGATGGCTCTCTTATTCGCCATTCTGCACGTTAAGCCGGTACCATTCTGTGTGCTGGATGAAGTTGAAGCGGCGCTGGATGAAGCGAACGTTGTCCGGTTTGCCCAGTACTTGCGTGAATTCTCGGAACAAACGCAATTCATCGTTGTTACTCATCGCAAAGGCACGATGGAAGAAGCGGACGTTCTATATGGAGTCACGATGGAAGAGGGCGGAGTATCCAAGCTTGTTTCGGTTAAACTGGAAGATGAGGAAGCTATCATTGCCTGATGCTGGAGTGATTGTCACACATCAACTCATCTACTATCATTTAAAACTAAGAAATGTACACGATGGAGGGGCTTTATGAGTTTCTTTAAAAAGCTGAGAGACAGCATTGCAAGCAAAACAGAGTCGGTTACCAAACAGTTCAAGGATGGACTGGAAAAGACACGTAAAGGGCTTGTGGAGAAAGTGTCGGATCTCGTCATCCGCCGCAAAAAAATCGATGAAGAGTTCTACGAAGAATTGGAAGAGATTCTGATTGGAGCCGACGTAGGTGTCAATACGGTCATGAATCTGATTGAAGACCTGCGTGATGAAGTCAAAAAACGCAAAATCGAGGATGCGGCTGAGCTACAGCCTGTATTGTCCGAGAAACTGACAGATCTGCTCCGGGGTGAGCAGAATAACGAATTGAAAATGAATCCGAATGGGATCACGGTTATTTTGTTTGTCGGCGTTAACGGTGTTGGTAAAACAACAACGATTGGCAAGCTTGCGCATCGGTTTAAACAGCAAGGCAAAAAGGTCATTATGGCAGCCGGGGATACGTTCCGTGCCGGAGCGATTGAACAACTGGAAGTTTGGGGACAACGTGCTGGTGTTGATGTCATCAAGCAGCAATCTGGTTCTGATCCAGCAGCTGTTATGTATGATGCGGTGCAGGCAGCGAAGCAACGGGGGGCAGATGTTCTGCTCTGTGATACAGCGGGTCGTCTGCAAAATAAATCCAATCTGATGGATGAACTCAACAAAATCTATCGTGTTATCCAGCGTGAAATTCCGGAAGCTCCGCATGAAGTACTGATGGTACTGGATGCAACAACAGGCCAAAATGCCTTGAATCAGGCCAAACTTTTCGGTGAGAAAAGTGGCGTGACTGGCCTCGTACTGACAAAACTGGATGGTACGGCCAAAGGTGGTATCGTTGTTGCCATCCGTCAGGAGTTGGATCTGCCTGTGAAGCTGGTCGGCTTGGGTGAAAAGATTGATGATCTGCAGCCATTTGACTCGGAGCAATTTGTTCATGCTTTGTTTGCTGGATTAATTCAGGAGCAGCCGGCTCAGGACGCAGAAGAAGAGAAAGCAAATTCCTAGATATAAGGATCTGATTTGATCCTGTTGCCAGTGATGAGCGTGCGTTCCGCATGTAAAGTCAGTGGCAACAGGTGTATAATGAAATGAATCAGGCAATTTAATAGGTCTAGAAAGGACGGTTGATATGGCTAATACCCATACCTATTCTCGCCGTGAGGAAGTCGCTAATGCGGTGACTCATGGAATCGGCGCTGCACTCAGTGTAGCTGCACTGGTGCTGTTGATTGTAGTTTCCAGTTTGAAAGGCACGCCCTGGCATGTGGTCAGTTTTACGATCTACGGGATCACGATGCTGCTGCTCTATACGAGCTCTACACTCGTGCATGCATGGAAAGATGGTAAAGTTAAAGATTTATTTGAAATTTTTGACCATTCTTCAATTTATTTGTTTATTGCGGGATCGTACACTCCGCTTTTGTTTATTGCTGTCCGCGGCACACTCGGCTGGAGTCTGTTCGGTGTGATCTGGGCAATCGCAATATTCGGCGTAATCTTTAAGGCATTTTTTACGAAAAAGTTTCTATTCATGTCCACGATTTTCTATATTGCGATGGGCTGGCTCATCATTGTTGCCTGGCAACCGCTTGTGGCTGCCATTCCTACAGGCGGAATCGTGCTGTTGGTCGCTGGAGGACTGATGTATACGCTTGGAACGCTTTTTTATATGTGGCGTGGTTTTCCGTACCACCATGCGATCTGGCATCTCTTTGTGCTGGCAGGCAGTATTCTTCATTTCTTTATGGTATTAATATACCTGACTCCTCTTCGCTAGGGGCGTAGTAGGTAATTGTGAAACGGATCGGCTCCGCCTGTGGTGGAGACCCATTCGTTTTTGTTCTATAGGAGGAGGTATGAGGAGATACAAGGTGGTATCTTCAGGAAAATAACGGGTGGAAATCAACCCTTTGGGAAGGAAACACGAGCGTGAAATGAGTGTTTTCATTGTGACAAGTATTTTTGCTTGACAACCTGATTTCTTTTAGGTATTATTAGGAACGTTGCAAGAGTGTAAAGTGTTTTTCCTTGACGAAGGGAGTGCCCCGATATGAGTCAAGAAAACCGGCTTGAGAAGACAAACCGGATTAACTTGTTGTTTGCTTTCTATGAATTGTTACTTACCGAGAAACAGCAGACTTTTCTAAAGTATTACTTTCATGACGATTTTTCACTTGGTGAAATTGCAGCCGAGTTTGAGATCAGCCGCCAGGCGGTATATGAGCATATCAAGCGTGCCGAACAAGTGCTGGAAAATTACGAAAGCAAGCTTGGCTTGCTGGAAAAGCATGAACGGCGTAATCGCAATCTTGAAGATTTGCAAAATGCATTGGAACGCGCAGGCGTATCCATTGATAACAACAAACAAATACACGATATTGTTGCCCAGCTCAACGAATGAGAAGTTCATAACGGCTCGGCGGAACGTATCGGTCCTAAAAACAGTATTAAAGCTTAAGGAGGTGGGATCATGGCATTTGAAGGATTAACGACCCGGTTGCAGAATGTGTTCAGCAAGCTGCGCGGCAAAGGCAAGGTGTCTGATGAAGATGTAGCCGAAGCTATGCGCGAGGTACGTCTGGCATTGCTCGAAGCGGATGTAAACTTCAAAGTGGTCAAGGAATTCATCGCCAAGGTGAAAGAGAAGGCTGTTGGCAAAGAAGTGATGGAGAGCTTCACGCCAGGAATGGTCATCATCGACATCGTAAACAAGGAACTAACGGATTTGATGGGTGGAAGTCAGTCGAAACTGGCTAAAGCGAACAAGCCACCTACGGTGCTTATGATGGTGGGTTTGCAAGGTGCGGGTAAAACAACCACATCGGGTAAACTGGCTAAAATGCTGCAAAAGCAAAACAGTAGACCATTGCTTGTTGCAGGAGATATTTATCGTCCGGCAGCGATCAAACAGTTGCAAGTACTCGGTGAGCAAATCAATGCGCCGGTATTCACACTGGGAGATCAGACAAGCCCTGTAGAGATCGCACGTCAGGGTCTGCAGCACGCCAAAGACAACGGCAATGACTATGTCATTATCGATACGGCTGGACGTCTGCATGTCGATGAAGAACTGATGGAAGAGCTTCGCCAGATTCACAGCGTAGTGAACCCCGATGAAGTATTGCTTGTTGTAGACAGCATGACAGGTCAGGATGCAGTTAATGTGGCAGAACACTTTAACCAGCAGCTTAATCTGACGGGAGTCGTTCTGACTAAGCTTGATGGAGATACTCGTGGTGGTGCGGCACTTTCTGTTAAAGCAGTGACCGGTTGCCCAATCAAGTTTGCCTCCCTTGGAGAGAAACTGGATGCACTGGAGCCCTTCCATCCAGAGCGTATGGCTTCACGGATTCTTGGTATGGGTGATATGCTCTCTCTGATCGAGAAAGCACAGTCCAACATTGATACCGATAAAGCCAAGGAAATGGAACGTAAGATGCGTAATGCAGAATTTACGTTCGAGGATTTCCTGGAGCAGATGGATCAGGTGAAGAAACTGGGGCCAATCGATCAGATTATGGATATGATTCCTGGTATGGGCAAGATGAAACAAGCCAAGGATCTGAAGGTTGATGATAAACAGATGGGCCGGATTGAAGCGATCGTCTACTCCATGACGACCGAGGAGAAACGTAACCCGGATATGATTAATCACAGCCGCCGGAAGCGGATTGCTACCGGAAGTGGTACATCATTGGCTGAAGTGAATCGTCTGATTAAGCAATTCGATGAGATGCGCCGTATGATGAAACAGTTCTCGGATATGATGGGACCTAAAGGCGGTAAAAACAAAGCGATGAAGCAGCTTAAAGGTCTGGGCAAAGGAATGAAGTTTCCTTTCCGTTGATTCTGGGAGCAGCTAAATGATATACAGATTTCATTGAAGGAGGTGAATTTTCAAATGGCAGTTCGTATTCGTCTGAAACGTATGGGTGCTCACAAAGCCCCTTTCTACCGCGTAGTGGTATCGGATTCCCGTTCCCCACGTGACGGTCGTTTTATCGAGGAGATCGGTTACTACAACCCGGTTGAACAACCGGCTGTTGTTAAGATCGATGAAGATAAAGCATTGGCATGGCTTCAAAACGGTGCACAAGCATCTGACACTGTCCGCAACTTGCTGAGCAAAGCGGGCGTGATGAAGAAGTTCCATGAGTCTAAATTATCTAAATAAGGTGCTGATTCGGAGGGTCATCTATGGAAGAATTAGTAAGCATAATTGCTAAGGCTTTGGTCGATCATCCGGAAGATGTGGCGGTTCGGACGGTTGAGAAAGACCGGCTTGTCGTTTATGAGTTGACCGTTCATCCTGACGATGTTGGGAAGGTTATTGGTAAACAGGGACGAATCGCAAAATCTCTGCGCACGGTCGTCACATCAGCAGCAGTTAAGATGGATAAACGGGTTACCGTTGATATCATATCTTAAAGATATACGAAAGGGGGTTAGGATGCATGTCCTAGCCCCTTTTCGTGCATGCTGAAACTTAAATAATATGATTGAAATAGTCGTCAAGTATGATTATCTGCGGAAGTAGTGAAGGGTACGGAATCGATTCTGAAGAAGCGTTAGCGCTCGCCTTTATCACCGGATTTTCACCTTTAAAAATAATTAAAAAAATTAGGGGATAACAGCGATCCGAAGAACGATCCGTAACCGGAACCGTCGCATGGAGATCATCAAATATGAGTACCAATATGAATGGATTGCAGGAGGAACTTATGGCAGAATTTATGAATGTAGGTAAGATCGTCAATACGCATGGCATTCGCGGTGAGTTGAGAATCATGCCTTTAACCGATTTTCCAGAAGTGCGGTTTGCTAAAAATGCGGAGTTATTTCTATTTACACCGGATAATCACCCGGTAATGGTTAATGTGGAATCGGCTCGATTGCATAAAAATATGTATATTCTTCGTCTGAAAGAGTATGGCAATATTAATGAAGTAGAGAAGTTTAAAGGCGGCATGGCCAAAGTGTTAAAAGAGAACCTGGCTGAGCTGGAGGAAGGTGAATACTACTTCCATCAAATCGTTGGGTGTTCTGTCATCACCGAAGAGGGTGAAACGCTCGGAACCATCTCTGAAATTTTGACTCCGGGTGCCAATGATGTATGGGTCGTCAAAACGCCAGCAGGTAAAGAAGTATTAATTCCGGTTATTGATGATGTAGTGCTTGATGTGGACATCGAACAGCAGCAAGTTAAGATTCACCTGATGGAAGGGCTGCTGTAACATGAAAGTGGATGTATTAACCCTATTTCCGGAAATGTTTGATGGTGTGTTCGGAGCAAGCATCCTGGGAAAAGCCCAGACAAAAGGGCTTGTATCCCTAGGCGCAACGAACTTCCGCAATTATGCGACCAATAAACATAATACAGTGGACGATGCACCTTATGGCGGAGGTGGGGGGATGGTATTGAAGCCAGATCCCATCTTTGCTGCTGTCGAGGATGTATTAGAGCAACGAGGAGAAGCTGGGGTAACGATGAAACCTCCACGTATTATTCTCATGTGTCCGCAAGGTGAGACGTTTACACAGAAAAAAGCAGAAGAACTGGTGCAGGAAGATCATCTGATTTTTATATGCGGACATTATGAGGGCTATGATGAGCGTATTCGTGAATTTCTTGTGACGGACGAATTGTCCATTGGTGATTACGTATTAACTGGTGGTGAGCTGCCCGCGATGGTGGCAATTGACAGTATCGTACGACTAATTCCGGGGGTACTCGGTAATGAGACGAGCGCAGTTACGGATTCATTCAGCACCGGACTGCTGGAATATCCGCACTACACACGTCCACCTGAGTTTAGGGGCATGAAAGTGCCGGATATGCTGTTGTCAGGACATCACCTGAACATTGAAGCGTGGCGCAGAGAGCAGTCTTTGCTTCGTACACTGGAGCGCAGACCGGATATGCTGGAAATGGCCGACTTGACGGATAAAGAGCGAATCTGGTTGAAAAAAATTCGTTCAGATCGTAAAAATAATACAGAGTAAATTTATGTACCCTATAAGCACGGAAGTACAATTGTATTAGAAGATCGAAAGACCAGCCTATAAAACAATGGGTTGGTCTTTTTCGTTTATGGAGAATATGAAAAAACTGGATTTCTAAAGGCAGTTATTATAAAATGATGGTATAATATGAAACTGTGTTTCATCAAGTGAAACGGAAGGTGGCGTATATATGTCTTATCACTTTTATGGTCTTGACCATGTACAACTCGCAGCCCCAGAAGGGTGTGAAGCGGAGGCTCGTAATTTTTTCAATAAAGTGTTGGGGTGGACCGAGATTCCCAAACCCGAAATGTTGAAAAAACGTGGCGGTGTTTGGTTCCAATGTGGCATGCATCAAGTGCATATTGGCGTTCAAAAAGCGTTTGTTCCCGCTACAAAAGCACATCCTGCATTTCACGTACAGAATTTAGATGCGTTGCGTGAAGAACTGGATCGTAACCACATTCAAGTCATTGATGATGAAGCGAGGATTGATGAAGGGGTAAAACGCTTCTATATACATGATCCCTTTGGAAATCGGCTTGAGTTTCTAGAATGGCTTACCTCATAAGTAAGTTGCTTTTGGGAGATCTGAATGGTGATGGCAGGCTGAGATGTTGCTGGTACAGGCAAATGGCGGCGTAGATGATCGTTATGTACCTCATCAGAATCCCAAAGAGCCCAGCTTCAGTCGAAAAGACTGTATAGCTCGACTCTTGATCCGGGCGGGGAAGTTTGGGTCTAGGTCAATGGCTGATCTCTACAGGAAGACTCTCCGGGTGATCTGATTGAGGGTGAAGCAATGCAGCCAGATCGGTTCCTGTTGTAACTGTTAATCGCGGCAGCTTCATGGGATTATCACCTGGACGTACAAAACCTGGACGAACAGAAAAGGCCATGCGATACCCGTTTTTTTGCAGTTGATAGATCATTTGTGTGCTGGTATATCCAAACGGATAGGCCAGGTATGGCGTATCAATTCCCTTCTCTTTCATCAGCTTGATGTCGTCATCCAACAGACTTGTGTCGAGTCCAACAGGCACGTCATTGCCACAGCGCTGGAACCCTTTGTGATGCAGATTATAGGTATGGCTGTTAAATTCAAAAACGTCAGTTGCAGCTTGCATCTCTTGTTTAGAGATGAATGTTTTTTTGGCAGGATCAAAGGCGGAAGGCTGATCCTGCAGTTTACTACCGATGACAAAAAGGGAAGCATGGAAATTATATTTTTTGAGCACGGGGTAAGCTAAAGTGTAATTGTTCTGGTACCCATCATCAAAGGTAATAACAATTGACTTTTGGGGCAGTGGGATCTGCCCTTTGACGTATTGCTCAAGCTGTTCCAATGTAATCGTACTGTAGCCTTCATCATGCAAATATTTCATGTTTGCTTCAAAGTCCTCCAAAATAATGATGGATTTGTTGTTTGTTTCACGATGATTGATCTTTGGCTCTATGTAATGATACATCAGCATAGGAACTTCAGTTGCTGTACCCGGTGCAATCTGGAAGTTTTTATCGAGTACAGGTTTGCTGGAATAGTCAGAATGAGTCAACAGAAATGCCTTACGCTTTACGATATCCCAGGACGTGCATGCTTTGTGGGATATTGCATTTGTCGGATGAGTTACTGCATATGCGTACAGTGTAATGAAACAGGTGAGCACAACGAGTGCGGCAAGAGTGATTCTTTTCCAATATTTCATAAGTCTTATAGTTCTCCTTCTACAATAGTTCTCTTTCTACATTTTCATATCTTCGTGAAATTGGATGATATGTTACGTAGGTCAACAAGCTATATCATAGACGATCTTTCTTTACGGAAAGTTACAGTATTTTTTCCATCATAAGGTTGACTTATTGAAAAATAATGATCGGATCATGACGATTCGTAAGAAACACCAATGAACATGAGAAACATCATGAATATGAATAAGACATAGATGCATAGATAGGAGCGATTCAGAGGTTGAACAGGTAATGAAATGAACAGAATGAAGACACTCCTGGTGATCTTAATGGTAGCGGGTTGGAGTGGAACGCATGGTTGCCAAGCTTGATGTCAGATATCTGAGGAGTCCATGAGCAATATGTTTATTTTTTCTTGTCTTTTGATATGCTGCGTGATACAATAAGTCTGTTATGTGGAATACGGCGGTCCTCTATGGATAATGAAGGAGACAGGGTGTTCTCCGGAAGAAATATGAACGCCTGTACGGAAGGAGGGAGTCATAGATGAATATCGTTCAAGCGATTACACAAGAACAACTTCGTAAGGATATTCCGAGTTTTCGTCCTGGTGACACTTTGAAAGTGCACGTTAAGGTAATCGAGGGAACTCGTGAGCGTATCCAATTGTTCGAAGGTGTTGTTATTAAACGCCGTGGTGGTGGAATCAGTGAGACTTTTACAGTTCGTAAAATTTCTTACGGTGTAGGTGTGGAAAGAGCTTTCCCACTTCATTCCCCTAAAATCGATAGAATCGAAGTGGCTCGCCGTGGTAAAGTTCGTCGTGCGAAGCTTTATTATCTTCGTGAACTACGCGGTAAAGCAGCGAGAATTAAAGAAATTCGTTAATATAACGGATACCGGAGAGGGCTTGGAGACAAGCCCTTTTCGTTTTTGTCCGGGAAAAGTTGAACCGGAGGTACACTTCCGAGTAAAATGGTATGGCGGTACACGTGTGAATAGTCCGGGAGGATTGTGAAATCAGTTATTGAAGGGCATTTGAATTGTGGATTAAATGTACTGTAATGCTTGTGTGTAAGATTACATAACTGATATGAGGATTTGGCATCATTCAATGATCAACTGAATTTGAGTGATGCGGAGTACTAGATGTGTAAACTGCTATAAACATGTACTGTGAAGAGAGGAAGATCATTAATGGAACATGAAGTTCAACAGGACCAGGGCAATACTGCCGAAGAGAAAGGCAGTCGATCCAAAAAAGCCAAAAATGAAATTGTTGAATGGCTCAAAGCCATCGTGATTGCATTAGTTCTGGTCATTCTAATCCGGTGGTTACTTTTTAAACCGTTTGTTGTGGACGGGCCGTCCATGCAGCCGAACTTTGATACCGGTGAACGCGTGATTGTCAACGAAATTTTATATGATATCAGGGAACCGAAGCGCGGTGAAGTTATTGTCTTCCACGTACCATCTGAAGGTCGGGATTTCATCAAACGTGTCATTGCTGTTGAGGGTGATACGGTTGAGGTACAGGACGATACAGTGATGGTTAACGGCAAAAAAGTCGAAGAAACCTACATTCAGGGAGCCATTGATGCAGCCGAAGCGAATGGTGGAACTTATAATGTGAAGGATTTCCCGAATGAGCAGTTTCCTGATGGCAAAGTGCCCGCAGGCCACGTGTTTGTTATGGGAGATAACCGTCCAAACAGTACAGATAGCCGCATGATTGGCTATGTGTCGTTGAAAGATATTATTGGTCGTGCTGATGTTATTTTCTGGCCGATCGGTGAGATCAAGTGGATCAACCACTAATACGAGTACAGGATATATAAGTGAACTATAATACGCACACTAGAACGGAGGGGGCAGAACAAATCAGAAGAAACAGAGCTTAAAAGCTTTCTGTAAGTAGGCTGCCTCTAGATATCTGGGGATAACCGTTTCGGAAGATTATTTTGCCATTGAAGTGATGTGATGTGGATTTTAGAGCTAGAGCTTGTATATCAACAAATAATGAGGTGAAGACAAGGTGACGATACAATGGTTTCCAGGTCATATGACCCGAGCCAGACGCCAGATTCAGGATAAGTTAAAGCTGATTGACGTGGTCATCGAACTGCTGGATGCCCGTCTGCCTGTCTCCAGCCGCAATCCGATGATTGACGAAATTTTGCAAGGCAAGCCCCGGATGATTCTGTTGAATAAGTCCGATTTGGCGGATGCCAAAGTGACACAAGAATGGATTGACTATTTCAAAAAAGAGGGAATCACTGCCTTTCCTGTAGATGCTTCGACAGGTACCAATGTCAAGGATATCCCGATTCAAGCCAAGCTTCTTCTAAAAGAGAAAATTGATCGTCAACTGTCCAAAGGCATTAATCCTCGAGCCGTTCGTGGATTGATTGTTGGTATTCCAAATGTGGGTAAATCCACACTTATTAACCGACTAGCTGGACGGAGTATTGCTTTAACGGGAGATCGTCCTGGCGTGACGAAGGGGCAACAGTGGATTAAGGTAGGCAAAGAAATGGAGCTACTGGATACCCCGGGTATTCTTTGGCCCAAGTTCGAAGATCAAAATGTGGGTTATCGCCTTGCGGTAACAGGTGCTATTAAGGAAGAGATCCTGAACGCAGAGGACATTGCTTTTTTTGCAATCAGCTATCTGATGCGTTACTACTGGGATTCATTGGAAGAGAGATACGGACTTCAGGAGTTCTCCAAGGATGCGGATAATCCAGACAGTGTCATTGCGATTATGGAAAAGGTCGGTCGTATACGTGGTTGTGTTGTAAGTGGCGGACGTATCGATTTGGAAAAAGCATCGCGTGCTTTTCTGCGGGAACTGCGTGCAGGCAAAATGGGCCGTTTCTCAATGGAAGCTCCATACTAAAGATGGGCTATATAAGATGGAGATATACATCTTCATCTGTTCATTTCATAAACCAAGTGCCGAAAGACGGCCGTTACCGGATAGGATTACCGGGAACGGCTGTTTTTTTGTTACTAAGGAGTTGTAATCTGGTAGATCCGATGAACATGGAAGAGGATTGAAGAAAAGAGTACTTTGTGGGATTGGGTGATGTGTGTATCAGGGGTTTTAAAATCGTGCTATGATGAATGGTGAGGCGATTAAGGTTAACCGATGCAAAATATCTTCAATTTAAACCTTTAGATACCGATAAAATAAGACATCACCATTTTTAAGATGATATATGGTTATCACGGCAATGAATCTATATGTTTCACGGGTGGATAGGACAAAAACCGGGAATTTACATCAATATGATAAAAAGGTATACAAATGATACGTTGAAACAAGCGTGGGGCAGAGGAGATGAAGGTAATGAATGAAAATAATGAAATGTATGAGCTGACTCAAATGGATGCCTTAAATGAATCGAAGAAGAAAAAAGAATTGAGTGAACCCCGAGATTTGCTGGTTTATGAGCGTGAATATTGGGAAAGTGGATTTGAACGCATCGCTGGGATAGATGAAGTGGGCCGGGGATGTTTGTTTGGGGATGTGGTTGCAGCGGCAGTTATTTTACCGCGGGATCTGATCCTGGAAGGAGTTAATGATTCCAAGAAATTAACGGAGAAAAAGCGCGATGTATTATTTGACATCATTATGGAAAAAGCGCTGTCTGTAGGAATCGGAGTTGCGGATGCAGAAACGATAGACCGTCTGAATATTAAGCAGGCTGCGAGACTGGCAATGAAACGTGCTGTGGAGGCACTGGACGGTGTTCCTGATTATCTGCTGGTGGATGCGGAAAAGGTCGATGTGAATGTACCGCAACAATCCATTATTAAAGGCGATGCGAATAGTCAATCCATTGCGGCAGCTTCTATTATAGCGAAGGTGACCCGGGATCGGCTCTGCAAGGAAGACTGGGATACATTATATCCGGAATATGGTCTATCTATACATAAGGGATATGCAACGAAATTTCATCGGGAACAGATTATGGCTCTTGGTGCTACACCGATGCATCGTCGCAGCTTTCTTGGTAATCTGCTGGGAGAACAGCACACTTTATTTTAATGAAGGTTTCAAGGAAGGGGGGAGAGAGAAGTGAATATCAGTTCGATGATTCGTGGGTTACTGGGGGATAGTAAGCCGGGTAATGCAAAGCCGCTTGAATTAAAGGAAGGCCAGATCGTTCGTGGCTCCGTGGTTAGTGTATCGGATGATGGAGGGGATGCGATCCTGCAGATCCAGGGGGTTCAGGTTCGTGCCAAATTGGAAACCCCACTTCGTCCGGGTGAAACGACCTTGCTTCAGGTACAGCCTCCAGGTGAGAATGGCATCACGGTGATGAAGCCTTTGGCGGGTACCCTTGCTGAATTGCCGCAAGCCTCGCTGAACAAATTGCTTCAGGAGGTGGGTCTGCCGGATACAAAAGGTAACCGGGAAGTTCTATTAGCGATGCAACGCAGCGGATTACCTTTAACGAAGGATAATGTGGCTATGGTTCAAAATATGATGACAGTCAAACCAGCACAGGTTCCTGTTGAAGAGTGGGTGCAGGCGACGGGAATTGCTTTTCAGCGTGGTCTTCCGGTTACGGGGGAAACGGTGAAGGGGCTGCATCAGACCGTATTTGGTCCACCATTGCACCAGTTGTTGAACGGATTGGCGGATCAGCTGGAATCCATGCTAACCCAAACGACGGGCAAACCTTCATTGACCGGAGAGCAATCAGCTGCGATGAAGTCTGCTGTATTCAATGGAGTACCTGTGCCGTTAACCGCAGGGCAGACGGGAGAAACGTTAGCTGCGACTGGCAACCGGCGTCAGGTCATTGGCACGCCTGTTTTGTCAGGGCAACAGGTGCAAGGAGCGCCCGCAGGAGCTGTTCCAATGACCGATGGCGGGTCGGGGGATGCAGGTGCTGCGGTGAAAGGCAGCGTGCAGACAGGTGGCAGCACAGCACATGCTGAAACTGGAGTGAAGGCTGGTGCTGGTGCCAGCAATGTTGAAACTGCTGGCAAAGCGGGTGCAGGTATTCCGGCAGGAACTGGAATACCGGGGGAGAGCCCGCGTGGAGCTGACGCGGGCGCTGCTGGAAGCCGCCCGGGTACACCGGGGGCGGCTGTTGATTCTGCGGCTGGCCGTGTGAGTACAGGCCAGCCTGAGATGGCCGCGGCCGGGAGAACGGACGGCCGCGCCGAAGCGCCTGCCGCTGCGGGTTCTTCCCCCGCAGCAGGGCAGGCGGCGCCAGCAGCTCCATCGGCAGCGCAGCTGGCGCCCAAGCTGCTGGCGTTACTGGACGCGCTGCGCAGCGCGTCCACAGCCGCACCGGCACAGCCTGGTGCGGCAGCACAGGCCGCCCCTGCATCGCAGGGCGGTCAGGCGGCTGCGGCTGCCGGAGGCGTGCCGCAGCCGTTGCCAGCCGGCGCTGATGCGCCGCCGGCTGGCGGTAGTGCCGCAGCACCTGCGGGAGCTGCGGCAGGGCACGCGCCTGTCACCCACGAGGGAGACCCGTGGGTGGGGCGCGTGCTGAAGCTGCTCGGTGCGGAGCACGAGCAGCAGGCAGTGCACGGCGCGACTGCGCAGGCGCGCGCCGGTGATGTTGCGAGTCCGGGAACCGCGGACACGCTGAAGGGCTTGCTGCTGCAGCTTGCCAGCAGCGATGGTGCACCGGCGGCGCTCAAGGAAGCCGCCGGACAGGCCGTGCAATTCCTGACAGGTCAGCAGTTATTGCTGACAACAGATCGAAGTGCCACGTTTGCCCAGATGCATTGGTTTATTCCAATAACCGGACCTGACGGAGAAGAGACCGCTTCTGTCCAGATTCAGTCACGCCGGGGGCAACGCGGGGAGTTAGATGCATCCAACTGCCGTCTGTGGTTTGATCTGGATATGAAAAGTTTAGGTCCTACACTGGTAGATGTACATGTGGTCAACAATATCGTCAGTTTGCGTGTGCTGAATGACCGCGAAGGGATGGGACCGCTCTTGGAAAGCGGACGTGAAGAGATCCATAAGGCTTTGGACAAGCTGGGCTATCAATTGCTGACCTTTAAGGCAGAGCCTTGGCCTTTGGGCCAAGAACTGGGTGCGGAGCGGAAAATGACTGCCTCGGATTACAGTCCTGAACGCTACAAAGGAGTGGACATGCGGGTATGAAAGACGAGATGTCGCAACCGGACCTGCTTTCCAAAAAGGCTGTTGCCCTAAAATATGTCCCTGGAGAGAGCGAAGCACCTGTTGTGGTCGCCAAGGGCCGCGGCAAAGTGGCGGAAGCCATACTGGATAAAGCCAAGGAAAATGGTGTACCTGTTCAGGAGGATGCAGCACTTGTGGAAGTACTCTCCAAGCTGGATCTGGATGAACAGATTCCGGCAGAGCTGTATCAACTGGTAGCGGAAGTTTTAACGTATGTCTATCGTGCTGATCGCTTGGCATCTGGACGTGAGGAAGAAGAATCATGATAAAACGCAGACCGGAACAGGAGCCAATCTTGAAGCTGTCACGACAGCAAAAAGGCCAATTAGGTGAAGAGGCCGCCTGTCGTTGGCTCCGGGAGCAGGGTTATCAGATGATCAGGCAAAACTGGCGTTGCCGCAGCGGGGAGATTGATATCATTGCTTCCCGCGAAGGTCTGATCATTTTTGTTGAAGTCCGTAGCAGAAGTGGAACCGGGCAGTATGGTACACCTCAGGAGTCGGTAGACATGCGTAAAATGCAGCAGGTACGCTCGACAGCAGCCGTGTATTTGCAAATGACAGGAGAGACGGATCAACAGATCCGTTTTGATGTGATCGCTGTAATGTTGAACAAAGCAGGAGAAACAATCTCGGTAGATCATATTGTGAATGCCTTTTGAGAGCGAAGCAATGTGGGGGAAATAATATGGATACGAAATGTATCGTTTATATATTGGTATTAAATAAATACATTTAAATTTTGTATATCAGCTATTCTTTTCAAATGGAACCATAGGGCTCTTATTTACCAGTTTTTAAGAAATACTCGCGGAATGGGTTAGCGTTTATTTCAAAGTGTTATTCTTAATAGATGGCGTTAGGAAGGGAGATGTGGTTGTCCCATACCTTCCCAATGGATTTGTCACTTTCAAAGTCGCTTCCTTTTTACAAAGGAATGCGGCTTTTTAGTTGTGACTTATCCAAAGGGGGGGCGACAAAAAGAATCATCATTTATCTGAAAATGATTAGATACAAAATGTATCATTCCATCCACAATGGTGGGCAAAGTCACAGATAATGAAGGAAACCCTGTGGCTGGTGCAGTAGTTACAGTAACCGGTCTGTACGACAAGCCCGTAAACACAAATCAAAGAGGCATATATACGGTGACAGGCATTGATTATGACTATAATCCCAACATTGCAATTTGGATAGGCAAAGAGGAGTATGTTCCATATGTTCAGGTCGTTTAGGGATTAGTCCGGGAGAAACCCGTAAGTTGAATGTGGTATTGGAAAAAGCCGCTCATGTCCGAGGTAAGGTTGTAGATGAGGATGGGAGGCCAATTGCAGCAGCCAAGGTCAGTGTTAATGGAGAAGCAGTAACGGATGCGAAAGGTGATTATGTAGTTAAGCGGGTGAAGGCAGGCTCAGCGATACTCCTCGTTACAGTTGATGGATACACCACCTGATGTCAAAACGGTAGAGTATTATAGTACAGACACAGCAGGTAACAAGGAGAAAATCAATAAAATGGACTTCGTTCAAGGTGCGTTTGAAGGGTCTGGGGAATTTGTAGAAAAGATTGAATTTTAATTAAAAATGCTTATTTTTTTATGATAGCATTTTGCAAAATACTTATCATTAGAATGCTGTTTTCTAGCGACTCCAGTTGACCTTCCGAGGATTCAATGAAGATTCGCTTTTTTTATTTCAACTAAATAACTCAGCTGCTTTGAATCTCGCGTTGAGATGGGTGTATAATCAAGGATGTACATTGGGTTTGTAAAACAATCTCTAGATTTATTGTAGCGAGTTTCGCAGCAGTCTACTGATGCAGTGATGTAATATGTTATTTATAATCTGGGAGGGATGGACGGATGAGTAAAGCTACAAAAACGAGCAATGAAGTAAGAAATGCCATTCAAAACCGTCGTACGGTGAAAAAGTTCAAAAAAGAAGCCGTTCCTACACAGCAGATCATTGAATTGCTGGACACGGCCGTCTGGGCTCCTAACCATAAATTGCGCGAACCTTGGAGGTTTTTGTTGTTTACCGGGGATGGGCGAAAAAAGCTGGCTGAGGCCATTGATGCAGAAATGGGTGACGACAATAAATTCTCAGCCAATATCATGCAAGTGCCGGCCATTATGCTTGTAGTTCTGGAGGAAGATCCGAGACAAAATGTCTGGGATGAAGACTTCGCAGCAGTAAGTGCGTTAGTACAGAACTTCTTGCTGGCGGCCTGGAGCGAAGAGATCGGTACGTTTTGGGTAACCAAGCCCTTTCTCTATGCGCCCAAATTCCGGAAACCTCTCGGTGTTCAGGCAGGTGAAAAGATTATAGGCATGGTCTACATGGGATATCCTGATGTCATTCCTTCTGCCAAAGAACGGACGCCAGCTAAAGACAAGCTGACCCTATTTGAATAATTCATATACGATGTAGCAATAAATAAAACGGAACACGATGCTTGGATAAATACCCCTGCATGTACGTCTCTCACACAGAATAGAGACACATGCAGGGGTATTTAATTTGTTGCTAAAATAAATTCAAATCCAACTGTCGATACTGTATCGCTTCAGCCACATGAGCTGTTACAATTTCTCCATTATGGTCCAAATCAGCAATCGTTTGAGCCATCTTGATAATACGATCATGTGCCCGCATGCTTAAGTTCAATGTCTGCAAAGTTTGCTGTAGCAGGTTGTCTGCCTCTTGCGGGAGATGAATGGTTCGGCGCAGACGAGTTCCTGACAGCTGGCTATTCCAGCGAACTGAACTTTTAGCATACCGAGCAGCCTGAATTTGATGAGCATGAATGACTTTGGCCTGCATTTCCGCAGATGAAGGCGAAGCAGCAGACTTACGCCACTCACCTGGTGGAGGAACTTCGACCTGAAGATCAATTCGATCCAGCAATGGTCCGGAGATTTTGGCGCGGTATGCAGCAACACGGGCAGGGCTGCATATACAACGCTGTTCTTCCGACTGAGCGGACAAATAGCCACAGGGACATGGATTCATTGAGCAGGCGAGCATAAACTGGGCGGGAAAAGTAAATGCTGCTCTCGCCCGACTAATGGTGACTGTGCGATCCTCCAATGGCTGTCGTAACACTTCCAGTACTTGCCGCTGGAACTCGGGTAGTTCATCCAGAAATAAAATGCCTCGGTGGGCAAGACTTACTTCACCCGGTTTCGGGATGCCCCCACCTCCAATTAGACCGGAAGTAGATATCGTATGGTGTGGAGCACGAAAAGGCCTGTCTGCAATCAGACCACGAGAAGTTTCTTTCAACTTTCCTGCGGCACTTAACACTTTGGTAACTTCGAGCGCTTCGTCTTCCGACAATGGAGGAAGGATCGTAGGCAGCCGTTTGATTAACATGGTTTTCCCTGTACCTGGCGGCCCAACAAGCAAAATATTGTGCATTCCTGCTGCGGCAATCATGAGAGCACGCTTTACATGGTGCTGACCCAGAACATCACTATAATCCTCCTCCAACGATGAGGATCGGTTCATTTGTTTAGTGGAATTCATATCCCCGTGTTTCGGTACTGAAGCAGCCAGATGAATGTAGTTCTCCAAAACAACAGGCCGGGCACTCTGTGGTGCTCCTTCTGTATTCTTGGAGGCTTTTACACTCTCGGGTACGATATCTTGCAAATGACGAATGCCATATACTTGAATCCCACGAATCAGTGAAGCCTCTTCCAGATTATCAGCAGGGAGAAGAACAGATGTAAATCCTTGCCGTTTGGCCAAGTCCACCATGGATAAAATGCCAGGCACCGATCGGATTGAACCGTCCAATGCCAATTCACCAACCGCCAATGTCCGTTCCCCTAAAGGAAGTACAAGCTGACCACTTGTCATAAGCAACCCAAGAGCAATGGCCAGATCAAAAGAAGATCCTTCCTTGCGCAGATCGGCAGGGGCGAGATTAATCGTAATCCGCTGCAACGGATACTGGTAACCACAGTTTTTAATGGCAGCACGGACGCGTTCAACCGCTTCACGAATGGCCGAATCCGGCAACCCGATAATGGATGTCTGCGGCAGACCATTTGATAAATCGGTCTCCACTTCAATTAAGACACCGTCAATACCATATAAACAGGCACTATGCAATTTACCGTACATAATATAAAGAAACACCTCACTCCGTCCTTGACTCCGCATATTACGGGCCAGTCTACGAATTAAGGTGCTTCCTCAGCTTCTATTAAGCATTTTATATAAAAGAAATCAGAGCGTCAACCTGTCATCATCATAGCTGTATATCTATCCCTGATTCCTGAATTGGTTACCCTTCAAGAGGGAGCATGATTAGAGGATACGATTCAAATTAAAGAATGTTCAGCTCCACATCAATGTTCCCGCGTGTTGCACGGGAGTATGGACATGCCTTATGGGCTGCTTCAACGAGTTTCTCAGCAGTAGCTTTATCCACGCCTTTAGCGAGTACGTTCAGCGTAGCTGCGATTCCAAAGCTGCCATCTTCCACTTTGCCGAAGTGAACTGTCGCCGTAACTTCGCTTCCTTCAAGCTTGATTTTTTGCATACGCGCTACCATGTTCAATGCGCTATCAAAACAAGCGGCATAGCCTGCAGCAAACAATTGCTCTGGGTTAGTTCCTTCACCGCCAGCACCGCCCATTTCTTTCGGGGTACGAACGTCAAGACGAAGTTCAGGGCTGGATGATTCAACGTATCCGTTACGTCCTCCTACAGCTTTTACTGTTGTTTCATACATTTTTTGTTGAATGGTCATCATATGATTTCGCTCCTCTATGCCTACAATTATATTTTGCACAATTAAATTTAACGTGATTAAATAGAAAAGTAAAATCATTTGTGCTCAATTATTCTGTTTTTTTTTTAATTTGTGATAAGATAGACCTAGAGTTCCCGATCAATCGCAGATTCTAGCGGTGTAAACGGGAATTAAACCTTTTTTATAAGGAATAGAATGCACAATAGGTAGGTGAGAAAGACATATGCAGACTGACAGTTTGAAGCTGGATAACCAATTATGCTTTGCCATATACGCATGTTCACGTGAAATTACGAAGATGTACCAGCCTTATCTTGAGGTACTTGGCGTAACTTATTCTCAATATCTGGTGTTAATGGTATTGTGGGAACGTGAAGAATGTACGGTTAAAGAAATCGGAGAGGCACTTTATCTCGATTCGGGAACATTGACTCCCCTACTGAAACGTTTACAGTCAGCAGGACTTATTAATCGCGAACGTTCAGCTCAGGATGAACGAAAAGTATTGATCACACTCACAGAGTCCGGTTGGGAACTGCGGAATAAAGCTTTATCCATACCTGCAGCGATTCAGGGTGATGCATGCTTGAACAGCACAGAGTTTGAGGCTTTACTCGGTCAGTTTAAAGGGCTTCTGGATAAGGTTCATCAGACCAACACCAAAGAAGTTAGAAAATAAAGAGATTCTATAGATCCAAAAAGGAAGAAACCTTGGCTTACTGGCTGAGGTTTTTTCCATATATATCCAAACATTCACATTAAGGTATCATATCCATATCAAAATGCTGTCTATTAACCATTAATTTTTTAAGGAAAGCGTTTTAAAAACGTGTTACAATGAATTGGGTTTAAGTGAAAATAGTCAACATTTGTCTTTTGTTAGTCTAACAACCCGCCTTGTTGCAGTCATGTTGATAGGAGGATTCGAGAATGAATATCCATGAATATCAAGGAAAAGAAGTCCTGAAACAGTATGGAGTTATCGTTCCAAACGGTAAGGTTGCTTATACAGTCGATGAAGCGGTTGAGGCCGCAGAGGCACTGGGCAGTCCGGTGACTGTAGTCAAAGCGCAAATTCATGCAGGTGGCCGGGGAAAAGCCGGTGGTGTGAAAGTAGCGAAGAGTATTGAAGAAGTACGTGCTTATGCTTCCGAAATTTTGGGCAAGGTATTGGTGACACACCAGACCGGACCTGAGGGCAAAGAAGTGAAGCGTCTTCTGATTGAAGAAGGATGCGATATCCGCAAAGAGTATTATGTGGGTGTTGTTGTGGACCGTGCTACTGGCCGTGTAGTCATGATGGCTTCCGAAGAGGGCGGTACTGAGATTGAAGAAGTGGCTGAAGCTACACCTGAGAAAATTTTCAAAGAAATTATTGACCCTGCAATTGGATTACAAGTGTTCCAGGCTCGCAAACTGGCTTACAGCATTCGGATTCCGAATGAACTGGTAAACAAAACGGTTAAGTTTATGCTTGCACTGTACACTGCATTTGTCGAAAAAGATTGCTCCATTGCCGAGATCAACCCACTTGTTGTTACCGGAGATGGAAACGTTATCGCACTGGATGCAAAACTGAATTTTGATTCCAACGCACTGTTCCGTCACAAAGACATTTTGGAACTGCGCGACCTGGATGAAGAGGATGAAAAAGAAATCGAAGCTTCCAAATATGACCTCAGCTACATAGCACTTGATGGCAACATCGGCTGTATGGTCAATGGTGCGGGACTTGCGATGGCTACGATGGATATCATCAAATACTATGGCGGCGACCCGGCCAACTTCCTTGACGTTGGGGGCGGTGCTACGACGGAGAAAGTGACTGAGGCTTTCAAAATCATTTTATCCGACGCCAAAGTGGCGGGCATCTTCGTCAACATTTTTGGTGGCATTATGCGTTGTGATGTCATTGCTAACGGTGTTGTTGAAGCAGCGAAGCAGCTTGGTCTGACTAAACCGCTGGTTGTTCGTCTTGAAGGAACTAACGTGGAACTTGGTAAACGTATTCTGGGTGAATCCGGTCTGAATATCGTTCCTGCCGATTCCATGGCCGATGGTGCACAGAAAATTGTTGCCCTCGTGAAATAAGTTCATTCCTGGGTAATTTACATCCCTGAGGGATGTAAATTGCTTTCGTAGTACCGGAGCTGTCCGGGAATTGAAAAATAACCGTAAGGATGTGAAGCAACGTGAGTATTTTGATTGATAAAAATACAAAAGTCATTACGCAAGGCATTACGGGTTCAACGGGAATGTTCCACACGAAGGGCGCATTGGACTATGGAACCCAGATGGTAGGCGGCGTTACACCGGGCAAAGGCGGAACCAATGTGGATATCACGTTGGAAGACGGTAAAGTGGTTAGCCTTCCGGTGTTTAATACGGTCGAGGAAGCGAAGGAAGCTACAGGCGCAACAGCGAGCGTCATCTATGTTCCTCCAGCATTTGCAGCAGATTCCATCATGGAAGCTGTTGACGCAGAGTTGGATCTCGTGATCTGTATTACGGAAGGTATTCCTGTACTTGATATGGTCAAGGTTGACCGTTTCATGGAAGGTAAAGATACCGTTCTGATCGGACCTAACTGTCCGGGAGTTATCACACCAGGTGAATGTAAAATCGGGATCATGCCGGGTTATATTCATATGCCTGGTCACGTTGGCGTGGTTTCCCGTAGTGGAACACTTACGTATGAAGCCGTTCATCAGCTGTCTGCACGCGGAATTGGACAATCCTCTGCTGTGGGAATCGGGGGAGACCCGGTTAAAGGCTCTGAATTCATTGATATCCTGAAACGGTTCAATGAAGATCCACAGACGCATGCGGTTATCATGATCGGTGAGATCGGTGGCACGGCTGAAGAAGATGCTGCAGAGTGGGTACGCGATAACATGACTAAACCAGTTGTTGGCTTCATCGGTGGTGTTACGGCGCCTCCAGGCAAACGGATGGGCCATGCGGGTGCTATTATCTCTGGTGGTAAAGGTACAGCCAAGGAAAAAATTGCGAAACTGGAATCTTGCGGAATCAAAGTTGCTCCGACTCCGGCTGAAATGGGCTCAACTCTGGTGAGTGTACTTGAAGAACGCGGTATTCTGAATTTGTGCACGACACATTAATTCTTTTCCGTTATAATAGAAGAAACGGTTTAGGAATGTTATTTTCCTGGTGAACCGACTATTAATGATGCGGAAAAGGTAAGCAACCTTTTGTCCATAACAGGGCGAAGGGTTGCTTTTTTGCGTTTTTTTTTCGGGGGAAAAGAGAGAAGTTGTCCACCTGTAAGAGTGAACGCTTGCATTCCGTTGTCACTTGTCACACAATATGAGGGAAGATTTTCTTCCCGTCTCGGGAGGCTTTTGATATGGAAGAAAGATGGATATTGATTGGTTTGCATGAAACGGATGGCATTGGCAAGAAAACAATCTCCAAGCTGATGTCAGGACAACATCAACTGTCCGATCTGCTGAACTATCAAGAAGGAGACTGGACAGCCGCTGGGTTACGCAAGGATCAGGCTGCGCGGCTAGCCAAGCAATTCAATGCCGACTGGATTGAGCAAAGACAAGAGAGCGTTTATAAACAGGGGATTGAGGTTATTACCTATCTGGATCACAATTATCCCATTTTAATGAAGGAAACCGTTCAACCACCTTGGGTAATGTACGGTCGAGGAGACCTGAATCTGCTACATACTCCGTCTGTTGCCATGGTAGGCACCCGTATGCCTACTGTATACGGACGTAAAGTTGGTGAGAAGCTGGCGGAGCAATTATGCAAAGCCGGGCTGACGATTGTGAGTGGCCTTGCCAGAGGGATAGATAGCGTATGTCACGATGCGGTGCTTCGTGTCAAGGGCAAAACCATTGCGGTATTTGGGACAGGAATTGACAATATATACCCACCCGAAAATACAAGTCTTGCAGAGCGAATCGCGGAGACGGGTTTGCTTTTGTCGGAATATCCACCAGGTACGCGTGCCCGACAGGGCTTATTTCCGGAACGTAATCGGATTATTGCCGGTTTAACTCTAGGGACTTTGGTTGTTGAGGCCGATATTCGAAGTGGTTCACTCATCACTGCAGATGCTGCTCTTGAAGCAGGAAGGGATGTATTTGCTGTCCCTGGTCCCATTACATCTCCCAAGAGTCGAGGCGCGCACAATCTGATCCGTCAGGGGGCAAAATTGGTGACATGCGCCACTGACTTATTGGAGGAGTATCGATTGGACTTGCCAAACACGGAACAACTTCCTTACAATAGAGGACGTTCGACGGAAAACGATGAAACTTCCAAACAGGGGATTTTCCCCATGGTAAAACTCTCTTCAGATGAACAACGCGTTATTTATCTGTTGGAGCAGGAGGAGCAATCACTGGATCAACTCGTTGAACAGCTCCATTGGGATTTTGGACATTTGCATTCAGTTCTGTTATCTTTAATCATAAAAAAGCAGATTAGCCAATTACCTGGAACCAAATATGCAAGGGTATGACGATGCTGTGATCAAGGCAGCATGTGAAAATAGATTATTAGCGGAAGTTAATCCTGCTGTTATGGAGTATGAATTAGATACAAGCAGCAGTTTCATGACTGAGAGGAGGATGAACCTATGGCGGATGCACTCGTAATCGTAGAGTCGCCCTCTAAGGCGAAGACGATCGGCAAATATTTAGGCAGCAAGTACATCGTAAAAGCTTCGATGGGACATGTTCGCGATTTGCCAAAGAGTCAGATCGGCGTTGAGGTGGAGAATGATTTTAATCCGAAATATATCACGATCCGCGGCAAAGGTTCGATTTTGAAAGAACTGAAGGATGCACGAAAGAAAGTAAAAAAAGTGTATCTCGCAGCTGACCCGGATCGCGAAGGTGAAGCTATTGCATGGCACTTGGCTCATGCACTTGAACTGGACGACACGGCGGACTGCCGGGTTGTATTTAATGAAATTACAAAACAGGCTGTGAAAGATGCGTTCAAAACTCCGCGCAAGATCAATATGGATCTGGTTAATGCGCAGCAGGCAAGACGGATCTTGGATCGGCTCGTAGGATATAAAATTAGTCCGTTATTATGGAAGAAAGTTAAAAAAGGATTGTCCGCTGGCCGCGTTCAATCTGTGGCGGTCAAAATCATTTTGGATCGTGAAAATGAAATTGATGATTTTGAACCGGAAGAGTACTGGAGTATTACGGCCAAACTGACAGCAGACGGGAATCCGTTTGAAGCCAAGTTTCATAAACTGAACGGTGCTAAAACAGAGCTGGGCAGTGAAGCAGAAGTGCAAGCCATCCTGAAACAGATCGAGGGTGCTGACTTTACCATCAAGGAAGTCAAAGAAAAAGAACGCAGCCGTAATCCTTCGGCCCCGTTTACGACGAGTTCTTTGCAGCAGGAAGCAGCACGTAAATTGAATTACAGAGCTTCCAAGACGATGTCTGTCGCACAGCAACTCTATGAAGGGGTAGACCTCGGAAAAGAAGGCACAGTGGGTCTCATTACGTATATGCGTACAGACTCCACTCGGATTGCAGCATCCGCACAGGAAGAAGCCAAGGAATACATTATAGGCAAGTATGGTGAGCCATTTTCGCCTGAGACGCCTAGAAACTATTCCAAAAAGGCTGCCAGTGCGCAGGACGCACATGAAGCCATTCGTCCAACTTCAATTCTGCGTGACCCTGATTCCATTAAATCGTTTATGAGTCGTGATCAGTTCCGGTTGTATAAACTGGTTTGGGAACGATTTGTAGCGAGCCAGATGTCATCCGCTGTTCTGGATACGCTCTCTGTGGATATTGCCGCAGGAGATACGATTTTCCGTGCAGCCGGTTCCAAGGTTCGTTTCCAAGGGTTCATGAAGGTATATGTGGAAGGTAATGATGACGGTACAACGGAAGAAGATCGTCTGCTGCCTCCACTGAAGAGTGGGGATGTACTTCAAAAGCAGGAGATTGAGCCGAAACAACATTTTACACAACCGCCACCGCGCTATACGGAAGCAAGGTTGGTTAAAACACTTGAGGAGTTGGGCATAGGGCGTCCGAGTACATATGCGCCTACCCTGGAGACTATTCAGAAACGTGGATATGTAGCCATTGAAGAGAAGAAATTCATGCCGACTGAGCTAGGTGAACTGGTCATCGAGCAGATGGAAGAGTTCTTCCCAGAAATCCTGAATGTGGAGTTCACTGCAAACATGGAAGGCGACCTTGACCATGTGGAGGAAGGTTCGGAGGATTGGGTGAAAGTGCTTGCCGAATTCTACGAGTCTTTTGAGAAACGGCTTGTGTTTGCAGAAGAAGAAATGAAAGAAATAGAGATTGAAGATGAAGTATCGGATGAGATCTGTGAGAAGTGCGGCAAACCGCTTGTTTATAAGCTAGGGCGTTTTGGTAAGTTTCTCGCGTGCTCTGGTTTTCCAGATTGCCGGAATACAAAACCGATTATTAAAGATATCGGCGTAACTTGTCCGAAGTGCAAGGAAGGGCATGTTGTTGAACGCCGCAGCAAAAAAGGACGTATTTTTTATGGTTGCGACAAATATCCTGAATGTGATTTTGTATCATGGGATAGACCTTCAGCGAAACCATGTCCAAGTTGTGGATCTCTAATGATCGAAAAACGGAACAAAAAGGGAACACGATTGCAGTGTACTTCATGTGATCATCAGGAGCCGGTAGAGGAACCGGAAGAAGATTGATTGGATTAGCATAATGGGGGTAAATGATTTTGACGAATGAACAACAAGTAACCGTTATTGGTGCCGGGCTGGCAGGAACAGAAGCTGCCTGGCAGATTGCGAGTCGTGGCGTACGCGTAAAATTATATGAGATGAGACCTGTTGTGAAAACACCAGCTCATCATACAGACAAATTTGCAGAACTGGTATGCAGCAACTCGCTGCGTGCCAATGGCTTAACCAATGCAGTCGGCGTATTGAAAGAAGAAATGAGAATGCTTAACTCTCTGGTACTTAGTGCAGCAGACCGTCATGCAGTTCCGGCAGGTGGAGCACTTGCCGTTGACCGTGATGGTTTCTCGGGTGAGATCACATCGACGCTTCATCAGCATCCACTTATTGAAGTTGTCAATGAAGAGCTTACTTCTCTGCCGGAAGATGGCATCGTTGTTGTTGCAACAGGGCCGTTGACTTCTCCGGCATTGTCAGAGCAAATCAAGGCACTTATGGGTGAAGAATACTTCTATTTCTATGATGCCGCTGCACCTATTATTGAAAAAGATTCAATTGATATGAACAAAGTATATCTTGCTTCACGTTATGACAAGGGCGAAGCGGCTTATTTGAACTGTCCAATGACGGAAGAGGAATTCGATGTGTTCTATGAAGCCTTGATTTCAGCTGAAGTTGCGCAACTGAAAGAGTTTGAGAAAGAAATTTACTTTGAAGGCTGTATGCCAATCGAAATCATGATGAAGCGTGGCAAACAAACTGCTTTGTTTGGTCCGATGAAACCAGTAGGTCTTGTCAACCCGCATACAGGAGAGCTTCCACACGCAGTTGTTCAGCTTAGACAGGACAATGCGGCGGGTACCCTGTATAACCTGGTGGGCTTCCAGACGCATCTGAAATGGGGAGAACAAAAACGTGTCTTTTCCCTGATTCCTGGACTTGAAAATGCGGAATTCGTTCGTTATGGCGTAATGCATCGTAATACATTTATTAATTCTCCTAAACTGCTGCGTCCAACATATCAATTCAAAGAGCGGCCGAATCTGTTCTTTGCAGGTCAAATGACAGGAGTAGAAGGCTACGTTGAGTCTGCAGCATCGGGTTTGATCGCGGGTATGAATGCGGCCAAGGCGGCGCTCGGACAGGAACTGGTGGTATTGCCGGTGGAGACAACACTGGGAAGTATGGCACAGTACATCACAACTGCTGATTTCAAACACTTTCAGCCCATGAACGCAAACTTTGGATTGCTGCCAAGTTTGGAAACCAAGATACGTAACAAAAAGGAAAAGAATGAAGCACTTGCCAAGCGTGCACTGGATGGCATTGCCCGTTTTATTGCATCAGAAGGTCTAACTGTTCCGGAACGCGTATAAATTATTCGTGGGAGGAGGCTGATATTATGGATATGTCATTTCATGCTACAACGATCTGTGCAGTTCGTCATAATGGCAAGGCAGCGATTGCTGGTGATGGTCAGGTGACCATGGGGCAGAGTGTTGTGATGAAAAATACAGCGAAGAAGGTAAGACGTCTATATCGTGGACAGGTTGTCGCGGGTTTTGCCGGTTCTGTAGCAGATGCCATTACTCTGTTTGAAAAATTTGAAGGTAAGCTGGAGGAGCACCATGGTAATTTGCAGCGTGCAGCTGTAGAGCTTGCCAAGGATTGGCGCCAGGATCGGATTTTGCGTAAACTGGAAGCACTCCTGATTGTTATGGATAAAACGGGAATGTTGCTTATTTCCGGTGGTGGCGAAATTATCGAGCCTGATGATGATGTTATTGCTATCGGATCGGGAGGCAACTTTGCCTTATCTGCTGCGCGTGCATTGAGACGTCATGCCGTAGACCTGGAAGCGAAGGATATTGCTCGTGAAGCACTCCAGATTGCTTCCGAGTTATGCGTGTATACCAACAATAATATTATTGTAGAAGAGTTGTAAGTAAAAGTGATCTCCCGTATTGGAGCTTGATTATCGAATCGGCTCCAGGTACTTCGTGGAGATTCTTTGTCCTTGAAGGTTAGTTTTGTACAACCGTATTACTTAAACAAGGTCCAGCAAACTGGTAGGAGGGAAGCTATATGCATACTCAAGCGTTAACACCCAGACAAATTGTTGCAGAGCTTGACAAGTACATTGTAGGTCAAAAAAAGGCAAAAAAATCGGTAGCGGTCGCCCTTCGCAATCGTTATCGGCGTAGCCTTTTGCCTGAGCATACCCAGGATGATATTGTGCCCAAAAATATCCTGATGATTGGACCTACTGGTGTCGGCAAAACGGAAATAGCCCGTCGGCTGGCTAAGCTGGTAGGAGCCCCGTTTGTGAAGGTAGAAGCCACAAAGTTCACAGAAGTAGGTTATGTTGGTCGTGACGTGGAATCGATGATTCGTGACTTGATTGAAACGTCCCTGCGGATGGTCAAGTTGGAACGGACCGAAAAGGTTAAGGACAAAGCTGAAGAAGCTGCCAATGAGCGTATCGTACATATTTTGGCTCCCTCTCAGTCCAAGGCCAAAAATCAGCGTAATCCGTTCGAAATGATCTTCGGTAACAATGGCAACAATACAACAGAACCTGAAGAATCAGAGCCGGATACGGGTGTAGCCGAGCGGCGACGCAAAATTAAGTTTGATCTGTTATCCGGCAAGTTGGAAGATGACATCATCGAGATTGATGTCGAAGACACTGCGCCTAACATGATGGACATGTTTGCTGGTCAGGGTAATGACCAGATGGGCATGAACATGCAGGAGATGTTTGGCAGCCTTCTGCCTCGTCGTACGAAAAAGCGCAAGCTGGCGATTAAGGAAGCTCGTAAAGTGCTGATCCAGGAAGAAGCAGGTAAGTTGATTGATATGGATGATGTTACACAAGAGTCGATCCGTCGGGCGGAACAGACCGGTATCATTTTCATTGATGAAATTGACAAAGTTGCCAGTCAAGGACGGGGCAGCGGTCCTGATGTTTCTCGTGAAGGTGTACAGCGGGACATTCTGCCTATTGTGGAAGGCTCTACGGTAATGACCAAGTATGGCCCTGTCAAAACGGACTATATTCTGTTCATGGCCGCGGGTGCATTTCATGTAGCTAAACCCTCAGATTTGATTCCAGAGCTTCAAGGGCGCTTCCCGATCCGGGTGGAGCTTAGCAGCTTGACCCTTGAGGAATTTGTATCGATCCTGACTGAACCCAAAAATGCATTAACCAAGCAGTATGTGGATTTGCTACGTACAGAAAATATTGAGATTGAGTTCTCGGATGAGGCTATTCGTGAGATTGCCAAGCTCGCTGAGTCTGTAAATCAGAACACCGAAAATATCGGTGCACGTCGCTTGCATACTATTCTGGAGAAACTGCTAGAGGATTTATCCTTCGAGGCACCAGAGCTCACTTTGGATCGTATGGTAATCACTCCTGAATATGTACGTGAGAAGTTAAATGATATCGCTCTTGATCGTGATTTGAGTCATTATATCCTGTAACATGGGGTTATTGTTATTACATGTACGTGGGATATGAAGTATGAATGACGGCATACCATAGATAGCATGAAGATAATGATTATACGGAATTAGGATATGTCATCCTGCAACTGTCCGTATAATTCTTCATTCATTCTATATGGATGCCGTTTTTTTCTGTTTCAACCTAATATAATCCAATCATATGACCGATAAAAAGTTTACAATCATTTTTGGTGTCGAGATAAACTAGGACTTGGGCCGCAGAAAGCATCCATTTAAAGCTTTAAGCATGCTCACAAACCCTATTTGCTAATTTCTTAAAATTCCAAAAAAAGGATTTTTGTTTTACCAAGTCTGGTCATCGGTTTAATCAAGAGGTTAAGAAATTTTGCGTAAATGCGCAAAAATGGATTTAATGGCAGTGAAGATGTGACAAAATATTTTTGTGAGATTAAAATTGGCTTACAAAGTTTAAATGTTAAAAAAGTGTTGCTTATAAAAGGCAGAAATAACTAATCCAAAGTAATTATTTTGTCAATTATTAAATTTATAAATTTATAGAATAGTACATTTAATTCGATTGAAAACCTTATTCTTACGCTAAAAACTTCTAACATATACATGAACGGAAATTCTAAATGCTTAACCCTTTCCTACTATAAAGTAGTGATAGTGATTAGAGAAAGGTCCTGCAAATCTTAAGAATGTTTTAGAAGATATTAGAAGAGTACAAGCTTACATTTGTTTTGGGCCTCTACATTTACGAAAAAAATCTTATTTTGCAGAAAATACACAAAAAGCTCTCTCTTTCAGAAAAGATAGGGCTTTTTTCTTATTGTAATAAATCCCAATCTCGAAGAAACTTATGTTATACGACAACATCAGAGTTAATTCTACTTAAGTCCTAGAAAACCGTGTAAAAACGAATATTTTTTGTCGAAAAAACATAAGTATCTTCAGGGGAAAGGATTCAATCTTTTTCCATAACTTCTAATGAGAGGAGGGAGATTGTGAATCTTTTAAACGATATTAGCTTTAAAAGGTTGCAAGGTGCACTCGATGCGTCCAACATCAGACAACGAACAATTGCTGACAACATCGCAAATGCAGATACCCCGTACTTCAAGCGTTCGGACGTTTCTTTTGAAGAAATGTTGAAGGACCAAATGAATGGAGACACGCGTGTTCTGAAAGGGAAAGTAACTGATACAAGGCACTTTGTCATAGGTCCTTCCTCTTCCATACCAACGCCAGTAGTTAATATGGACCAGTCTACGTCCATGAACAACAATCAAAACAACGTTGATGTAGACAAAGAAATGAGTCTTCTGGCGGAGAACCAATTGCGTTATAACGCTTATATCCAGCAAGTGAACGAACAGATTAAAATGATGCGTGTTGGAGTTGAAGGGAGATAATTGAATTGAACATCAGTAATAGTTTTAGTATCAGTGCATCAGCTCTGACGGCCCAACGTTTGCGAATGGATGTTATATCTTCCAACATAGCCAACGCGGAGACGACGCGCGCGAGCGTGTCGAATGGTGAGGCAGTTCCTTATAAACGGAAGATGGTCGTGCTTGAGCCCAATAAAGAATCCTTTAGTACTATGCTTCAAAACCAGATGCGAAGCAGTGGTTCTGGAGATGGGGTCAGGGTATCTGAGATTCGTGAAGATCAGTCACCTCTAAAACCGGTCTATGATCCTTCTCATCCGGATGCGAACGCTGAAGGATATGTGTATATGCCTAACGTGGATATTGCGAAGGAAATGGTGGACATGATCTCCGCTTCGCGTTCATATGAAGCAAACGTTACTGCTTTGAACTCCACTAAAGCAATGATCTCCAAGGCTTTGGAGATTGGAAGAGGTTAGTAAGCTTTTGGATAAAAAGAAAAGAAGATAACAGAGACGAAGGGGAGGGACATTAATGATTCAGAACAACATGTTTAGCACACAGGGGATTCAACCGCTTCAGATGCAAAGCGCAACCGAAAGCAAGACATCTACACCAGCCGAAACCATACAGAGCTTCGGTACATACTTACAGAATGCATTGGGGTCTGTCGCTGCACAGGAGTCCCAAGCACATGAAATGTCGAATCAATTCTTGGTTGGGAAGGTGAACGTTGATCAGGTGATGATCGCTTCTGAACAGGCCCTGCTGGGTTTACAACTCACGACTCAAGTCCGAAACAAAGTGGTCGAAGCATATCAGGAGATTATGCGAACGCAGCTATAGAACAATTTACTTGCGCTTCGAGAATAGCGCTGATCATTACAACAAGCAGCTGCGATGCTGCTCCTACCGCTGACCTTTGGGGAAATAGTGGGGTTGCGTAAGCACAGACTAAGCAAAGTTTCGGATGGGGTGACAGAGTGAATGAGAGAATCGCCCAGTACAGGGACAAGGCATCCCAGTATTGGAATAGTTTTAGCAAAAAACAAAAAGTATTATTTATTTCCACCTTTTTATTTTTGATCTTGGCTGCAGTTGTACTAACTATGCAATTGTCCAAGACGGAATATGAGGTTGCATTTACGGATTTGAATGCAAGTGATTCAGCAGGTGTCATTAATTACCTGGATTCCTCGAGTATTCCATACAAATTAAGTTCAGATGGAAAGACCATATCCGTACCAAGCACAAGTGTTGCTATTGCAAAAGTGAATATCGGATCACAAGGAATTATTCAGAATGGTTCATTAGGATATAAGTCATTCGAGAATTCATCATCACCAATTGGGATGACGGATAATGAGTTCGATGTAAAGTACAACAACGCATTGAACGGAGAAGTCGAACAGTTGCTTCAACGGATGCAAGGGATACAGGATGCTAAAGTACTTGTCAACATGCCCAAAGATAATATCTTTGCTGGTCTGGAAGAACAGGATAAAGCATCAGCATCTGTTGCATTGCAATTTAAACCGGGTTATCACCCCAATCAGGCTGCGGTGGATGGATATTTTAATCTGGTTAAAACCGCCATACCTAATCTACCCATTGAGAATATTACGATCACCAACACGGATGAAGCGGAGTTGATTCCAACAGCTCGTGGTGGCAGTGGTGGATTATCCTCTGAAGTACAAGAAAATATGGCTTTGCAGAAGAAATTTGAAAATGATGTTCGGAATAACGTGAAGCAATTTCTTTCCCAGATTGTGGGGGATGAAAACGTCAACGTTCTTGTTGTTTCCAAGCTGAATTTTGATAAAGAAACACGGAAAGAAAATCTGGTTACACCGGTCGATGTGGACAATATGAAAGGCATTGAGATCAGTGTACAGGAGATTCAGAAGAGTTACACGGGGGCAAGTAACCCAACAGGCGGTGTTTCTGGAACGGGTCAAGAGGAAGTTCCGGGTTATCCATCAGCGGATGCATCAGGAAATTCCACCTCGGAGGAATCATCAAGCACCAAAAATTACGATGTCAACCGAATTGTGAAGGATATCATTTCCAGCCCATATACTGTAAAAGATTTAACCATTAATGTAGCGGTTGAACCACCTGAAGGACAAACGGAATTACAAGCGCCTGTCCAGGATGCAATTGAGAACATCTTGGTTAACATTGTTCGTGCTTCATTGGCAGACTCAGGTACTGTAATAAGTGACGCAGATCTGACAAAAAAGGTTTCGGTTATGTCTCAAGGCTTCCAGACTACAGCAGCGGCAAATACAGGCTTCCAGCTTTCCACAGGAATGATGTGGGGTGGAGGAGCACTGATAGCAGCATTGATAGCAGCGGTAGTTATTTTGTTAGTACGCCGTCGCCGCAAACAAAACGAAGAGGAAGAAGAGGAGATTCCTCTTCCAGTAGCAACAGAGTTTCCGTCCATTACGATGGACAGTGTAACGAACGAAAGTCAAGTGCGCAAACAATTGGAGAGTTTGGCGAAGAAAAAGCCAGACGAATTCGTCAATCTGCTGCGTACGTGGCTGGCTGACGAATAGAGGTGAATGCATTGGCAAAGGCAAACAGTCAAGGTCTGACAGGAAGACAAAAAGCAGCAATTTTGTTAATTACACTAGGTCCGGAAGTATCGGCGCAAATCTTCAAACATCTGCGCGATGAGGAGATTGAGCAACTAACGTTGGAGATTGCCAATGTTCGCAAAGTCGATGCCTCCGAAAAAGATATGATTATGTCTGAGTTTCACCAGATCTGTCTGGCACAGGAATTTATTTCTCAGGGCGGTATTACATACGCGAGAGAAATACTGGAGAAAGCACTCGGATCGGCAAAAGCACTTGAAGTTATTAACCGTTTGACGGCTAACCTGCAAGTTAGACCATTTGACTTTGCACGCAAAGCGGACCCCAATCAAATTTTGAACTTTATTCAAAACGAGAGTCCACAAACGATTGCTTTGGTACTCTCCTATCTGCAATTTGAGCAAGCGGCAGCAATCTTGTCTTCATTGCCTCAAGAGAAACAGGCAGATGTAGCACGGAGAGTCGCTGTGATGGACAGCACCTCTCCAGAGGTCATTTCTCAAGTGGAACGGGTGCTGGAGCAGAAATTATCTTCTACAGTAACGCAAGACTATACAAATGCGGGTGGCATCGAGTCCATCGTTCAGATTTTGAATGGGGTCGACCGGGGTACGGAGCGTACCATTTTGGACTCTTTGGAAATTCAGGATCCGGAACTGGCAGAAGAAATCAAAAAACGGATGTTTGTATTCGAAGATATCGTCAATGTGGATGATCGTTCCATTCAACGTATTATCCGGGATATCGACAGCGCAGATTTGCAGTTGGCACTCAAAGTGGCAAGCGAAGAAGTACGGGATGCCGTGTTCCGGAACATGTCGAAACGGATGTCCGAAACATTCAAGGAAGAAATGGAATTCATGGGACCTGTGCGGTTGCGTGATGTTGAGGAGGCACAAAGTCGTATCGTAGGTACGATCCGCAGGTTGGAAGAAGCTGGTGAGATCATTATCGCTCGCGGCGGAGGAGATGATATCATTGTCTAATTTGATTAAATCTTTCCAGTATGTGCCGATGGAGGACCATAAGCGACTTGAAAATCATCATCATTATGGTGGATCAGAATCTGAAGCTGAATTAGATGGTGTAGGTGCTGAAGGTTCTGAAACAGAGGTGCTACATGCACGCGTGGACGAGGAAACACAACGTCTTACTGCCGAGATGCTGGAGGATGCCAAGGAGTTTGCAGAAAAGCAGGTACGTGAAGCTTCGGAAGAAGCAGAGCGAATGCTTCAAGAGGCCCGTGAACAGATCGACAGCTGGTGGCAGGAGCAGCGTCAGCAGGATGAGCATCTGACTGAGGCGCTTCGTTCACAAGGTTTCCAGCAGGGATTTGAAGAAGGAAAAGTACAGGCTGAACTGGATCTCCAGGTGAAGATCGAAGAGATGATGAATGAAGCCCGTGGAGTGCTTGAAGAAGCATACGTAGCCAAAGATCAGATTATTCAGGAAGCAGAGCCTTTCCTGGTTGATCTCGCCTGTGGTATCGCTGAGAAGGTCATAGACAAACAACTTTCTGTTGATCCGGATCATACCCTTGAACTGATTCGTCAGAATTTGTCACGCAAACGAGAACAGGGGTTAATTGCATTATGTGTGGCACCTGATCAATTCACGTTTGTGCAAGCAGCTCGTGAGGAGTTGGCTTTGTCCATTGATTCCCAAGCAGATTTGCAAATTTTGCCTGATGCTACTGTCAAAGACAAGGGCTGTGTTATACGCTCTTCGTTTGGAAGTATAGACGCGAGGATTGATACACAGCTTGCTGAAATTAAAAAGGAACTGATCCGAATTGCACTAGAGGATGAGGGGCGAAAAAATCAACATGAAGGTTCTTAGTTCACAGCGATACATGGAACATCTGCGGCATTTTGATCCCGTTCGCATTAACGGTAAGGTCACTCAGGTAATCGGTCTTATGGTTGAGTCTGAAGGTCCAGATGCTAGTATCGGCGATGTATGTTATATCTACCCGGGAAAATCAGCAAAGCCGCTTCAGGCAGAGGTTGTCGGATTTCGGGATAACAAAGTGTTGCTTATGCCTCTAGGTGAACTTCAATCGATCGGTCCTGGATGTGATGTGGTTGGTACGGGGAAACCACTTGGGGTTCAGGTTGGATCAGAGTTGCTTGGTAAAGTGTTGGATGGACTAGGACAGCCGCTGGACGGATCTTTGCTTCCATCAAGAATGCCAATGTACTCAACATCCAATACGCCAGTGAACCCAATGGAGCGTCCGCGGGTCCTTGAAACGATGAGTGTTGGTGTAAGAGCTATTGATGGTCTTTTGACAGTTGGCAAAGGCCAGCGGGTCGGCATATTTGCTGGTTCAGGTGTTGGTAAAAGTACGTTGATGGGTATGATCGCCCGCAATACAGCGGCTGATGTCAATGTGATTGCCCTTGTGGGCGAGCGTGGACGTGAGGTCCGTGATTTTATTGAAAGAGATCTTGGTCCGGAAGGTTTGGAACGATCTGTTGTTATTGTTGCGACCTCAGATCAGCCTGCCTTAATTCGTATCAAGGGTGCGGTTATTGCCACTACCATTGCAGAGTATTTCCGAGATCGAGGCATGAATGTCATGTTAATGATGGACTCGGTTACACGGTATGCCATGGCTCAAAGGGAAGTGGGACTAGCCGTAGGTGAACCGCCAGCAATGAGAGGGTACACACCTTCTGTATTTGCGAGTTTGCCCAAGCTTCTTGAACGAGCGGGGACTGGACCAACGGGTTCCATTACGGCTTTTTACACGGTTCTTGTGGACGGGGATGACATGAACGAACCTATCGCGGATGCGGTAAGGGGGATACTGGATGGCCATATTGTGTTGAATCGGTCCATCGCGAATAAAGGTCATTTTCCCGCGATTGATGTGCTTGCGAGCATTAGCCGTGTGATGAAGGATATTGCTCCTGAGGAGCAAATGGAAGCCGTTAATAATATGAAGAGACTCATGTCTGTTTATAAAGAGTCAGAGGATCTAATCAACATTGGTGCTTATCAACGAGGTTCAAATGCAGCCATTGATGAATCGATCGATCAGATTGATAGCATATGGAATTTCACAAGACAAAAAGTCGATGAAAAAGTAACGCTAAGTGAAGTGCAGGAACGTTTGATTCTTGAATTTGCAAGGAGATGAATGGGTAAACGATGAAATTTCGATATCATTTCCAGAAGGTTATTGACCTGAAAAGCAATGAAAAAACGCAAGCGGAGTGGATGTTATCCACAGCGATCGGGAAACTTCAGACCGAGGAAGAGCATCTTGTACAACTTTTGAATGATAAAAATGAGCTGATCGGTGTTATTCAATCTGCTACGGAAAGTACGGCTTCCGTATCCAGTCTGCAGGAGATGCAGCGGTATGTTCATCATCTTGACGAGTGCATTTCTCGAAAAAACAGTGATGTCAAACATGCTCAGGTCAATGTGCAACGAAATCAGACGTTTCTGAACGGCAAGATGATTGATGAAAAAGTATGGTTTGGGGCGAGAGACAAGGCCAAAATCAAATTTCAGCAGGAGATGCTCCTCAGGGAACAGAACGATCTGGACGAGATGGCTACTGTACGCTTCGCTGCCAAAGCCGGACGCGCGAATTGATGTGGGCCGGATGCGAAGTTGTCTCGTGAAGGAGGAATGAACGATGGCTGTTAAAGACACAGATTTGGAAAAAGAGTCGGGAGGCGGCTGGGAAAAATTTCTCATGATTTCTATCCCGATCGTGTTCACCGTAGTACTGCTGGGTGTATTACTTACTCTATTTAATGTAGATATTCGAAATAATTTGCTTGAACTCGCTAACAAAGTTCCTATAGTCAAGGACTGGATACCTGATCCTGTGCTGGACCCTGAGAAAGAGAAGCTGGAAAAGAGCGAGCAGCAGGTTGAAAGTGCTGAAGCGACAATTGAAAAGCTGAAATCTCAGGTGACTGACAAAGAAACAAAGCTCAAGGCAGCGCAGGAAGCGACAACTACAGAGTCCAAGAAAGCAGCCGAACTTCAGAAAAAGTTGGATGAGGCCGAAAAAGCTGCAGAAACCGCCGCAGTCGCAACTCCAGAGACGGAGTCAGATTATCAGAAGCAAATTAAAGATTTGGCCAAAATGTATGCCGACATGAGCCCAAGCAAGGCTGCACCCATTTTGCAAAATATGACGAATGAAGAAATGGTGTTGTTATTAAACAGCATGCAATCCACCGCTCGGACCAAGGTGCTCGAAAAGATGGATCCCAAAACAGCCGCAGATGTCACCATGATGATGAAGGATGCGAAACCATCCGGGGATCAGGCATTGGATGCACTACAATCCAGACTGCAGAAGGAAACGGCGGCGAAAACAACTGCCTCCACAACCACTAGCAAAAACCTGGATAAAAATCAGCTCAGTCAAACGTTTGCCTCCATGTCTGCTTCAAGTGGTGCCAAGCTGTTGTTGGAAACATACAAGTTAAGTCCAGACAAAACACTGACTATCCTGAATTCGGTAGATGATGCGACACGCTCGCAATTGCTTGAAAATATGTCGACAGAGAATTCGGTTGAAACTGCAAAAATATTGAATAAATTAATGGGTAACAAGTAGATTTGAAAGATTCTATATGACCGGAAGGAGGTGAAAAAAATGTCGATCGTATATCAAATGGCATCCACATCATCTGCCAAAACATCAGGTGCAAATCAGACGGCTGGAACCGGGTCCAAAGGTGCAACTGCTGGAACGAATGGTGATTTTCTACAAACTCTTGTGCAGTCTTTGAATGGTGGTACAACGGAGGAAAGTAGCTCAGCTGCAGCAAGCTTAACAGCAAACCCGCTTGTCTTCACAATTACAGCTAGTGAAGATGGGGAACAAACTTCGATTACCGACATATTGAGTTCATTGTTTGCAGATTTGGATTCTCTTGATGAGGCTTTGGAGAACGATCCGTCATTGCTGGGAGATTTGCAGAGTCTGATTCAGCAGATGTATGTACAACTGAATGACGATTCAGGTCTTCAGACTGAGGGTTCAGAAGAGACTACAGATGGAGTCGGGAGCGCGAAAGTGGGTGCTATGATTGATCTTACGGAGCATCCCGCAGCGGTTCGCTTTGTGTTACAAGATGTCCTTACTCAAATGGTTGCCAGCATGACTGAACCTGACGGTACGGTGGCCAAGAATGCCACAGAATTTAAACAACTGCTTCAAACTCTTCAGACTCAGTTGCAGGAAGCTGGAGTGAATGTGGGCAACAACAAAGGGTGGACAGAGCTTAAGTCGATTCTGGAAACGTTAGTTGTCGTTAAGGATCAGGCGGCGCAAGTAGCTCCAACAAATCCCGTTCAATCTTCCAAGCAAGATTCGACTGTGCCTCAAGTTATTGCTGCATTAGCATCGAATGCTGGAGCTAAGGTAACAGGTGGTGAAGGGGATTCGATCTCTACAACACTTGCAAATGGAGTTGGGGAATTGGATCATGCAAGCATCATCACAGCGGGTGAGTTATCCATGCGTACATCAGGTACTTCAGCAGGTAAACCGGCTGAGCCTGTTATGCAAGCATCACAGTTTGCCAAAGAGATGACACAGTTTGTGGTGAATAAGCTTGATATTGTACAGCAAAAAGGATTTTCGGAGGCAACGATCTCACTACGCCCTGAGCATCTAGGTAAACTGGATGTACAGATTACATTGCAAAACGGACAATTGGTAGCCCGTTTCATGACAGAACACTCGATGGCGAAGGACATGCTGGAACAACAAATGGTGCAGCTTCGTACCGCGCTTCAAGCTCAGGGTATACAAGTGGAACGACTTGAGGTTACTCAGAACAGTTCACTTGGTTCACAAATGTATCAGGATGGTGGACGTCAGCCGGGAAGCAATTCTCAGCAGCAACGTCGCTCGCGTGAACGAGAAGAACAATCGGATGATGCCGTGACTACGGCAAGCCTTCAGGAAGAACTGCGCAACTGGCGCAGTGAGCATGAGGAAGGAAACGGTGTTCAACGAGATACGTTTACAGCAGAGGCTTAATCAGAAATGAGGTGAAAAAATGGCTAACGAATTTATTTCAACCAATAATACCTGGCCTAACTACTCGGCAGCGAATAAAGCCACAACAAGTGCCGCAACAAAGGAATTGGGCAAGGATCAGTTTCTCAAAATTTTGATCACCCAACTGCAGAATCAGGACCCAATGCAGCCAATGGAAGATAAGGAATTTATCGCTCAGATGGCCCAATTCAGTTCGGTTGAACAACTGGTGAATATTTCGTCCCAGCTCAAGACATTAAATCAGTCCCTGGGTGCGGTATCTGGCATGATTGGTCGGGAGATCAGTTGGCTTTCTTCTAATAAAGAGGATAACGGAACACTACGTCAGGGTATTGTTGATTCAATCATTGTAAGAGATGGTGTTCAGTACGCCAAAGTGGGCAAAGACGAAATTAAGCTGGATGAGATTATACAGGTGAACAATCCAAAGCAGGCTGAAGAGAATGAATCTCCAGATCAGACTAATCAGGATGTAACACCTGAAGCGAACGAGAACAAGGAAACTCAATCATCCAATCCACCAGAAGACAGTGAGAACACGATATGAGTGATCGCATAACTGTAGGCCAATTGTACACAGGTCCCATTACACCAAGCTTGCTCAATCGCTCCAAAGCTGGAGAGTCGTCTAATGTCCCTGAACGACCGTTCGCACAGGTGCTGGAAGACAATCTGTTGAAATTGAGTAATCATGCTGCCAAAAGGTTGGAACAGCGCGGTATTGAACTCAAAAGTGAGCAGATGCAACAGATCGGAACTGCCCTGGACAAGGCTGCTGCCAAAGGAGCCAAAGAGTCCTTAATTTTGATGCAGGATATGGCCTTTATCGTCAATGTCAAAAATCGTACTGTCGTTACAGCCATGGATAGCGAGAGCATGAAGAATAATGTGTTCACTCAGATTGATAGTGCTGTAATCATTTCTTGACCGGCTGGCCCTTCTCGGGAGCCGGAACGCCGCTGACCGACTGATGCGGTAACCAAATTAAGACTGGGAGGATTTATAAAAAATGTTGAAATCAATGTACTCAGGCGTTTCCGGGATGCGGGGTTTCCAAACGAAACTGGATGTAATCGGTAATAATATCGCGAACGTGAATACGGTTGGATTCAAAGGTAGCCGCGTCATGTTCAAAGATATTATGAGTCAAACGACAGCAGGGGTAACTGCACCGACGGAGGATCCAAGCGGTGGTGTGAATGCGAAGCAAATCGGTTTGGGTGTATCTATAGGATCTATTGATACATTGCATCTTGCAGGAAGTCCTATGACAACAAACAATCCAACAGATCTACGTATTAATGGAGATGGATTCTTTCTGGTTTCCATGGGGGGAGAACAGGAGGTTCCATTTCTAACGCGTGCTGGAGATTTTCACCTAGATGCGGCTCGTAATCTCGTTACATCTGACGGCCTCTTCGTACTGGACAGTGCAGGGGCACAAATCACAATTGGTGATGATGTTGTTTCCTTTACAATCGGCCAAAACGGTATGATTAACCAAACCATGGCAGATGGAACAGTCGAAGGTGAGACTCAACTGGGGATTGGGAAGGTGGTCAACCCTGGAGGTCTGGAAAAAATAGGGGGTAACCTTTACCGGATGACGGCCAATGCCAATCCTGACGGCGCACTTGATCCTCTAACAGCAAATGATGCCGAGAATGGAACAGGCTCAATCATTGCCGGACAGCTTGAAATGTCCAACGTAGATCTGACTGGAGAATTTACAGAGATGATCGTGGCTCAGCGTGGATTCCAGGCAAATTCACGGATTATTACAACATCTGATGAAGTGCTTCAGGAAGTTGTTAACCTGAAACGTTAATAACTGAATAGCAATGTATAATACGTGGGGGAGCTTGCTCCTCCACTCTGATCGAGGGGGCTTAGCATGATTTCGGTTACGCGGTTAAATGGTTCTCCCATGTGGTTAAATGCGCTGATGGTTGAGATTGTGGAAGAGACGCCGGACACGTATATCACTCTGGTAACTGGAAAAAGACTTATTGTGCTTGAAAAAGCTGATGAAGTCATTTCCAAAATAAAAGATTACAACCGTGAAATCGGGGTTCAGGCAGCCACTATCAAAGTGCAGCAAACGGAGGAATCCTGATGAAAAAAATGATGCCTTGGCTTGCAACCATATTGCTTGCTATAACACTCGTTGTGGTGGTTGTTTTTGTGTTTATGCAAGGACAGAACGGGAATAAAGCTGAGAACACAGCAGCAGCTTCTGAAGAGAAGAAAATGACTGCGGATGAAATCGTTGAGGTTTCTTCGGCCCTTGGAGAGATCAAGACTAATTTGGCTGATATAGACCATGTGGTAGTTGTAAGTTTTTCTTTCAAATTATCCGATAAAAAAGCCAAAGAAGATTTTGAGAAAATCAAGGAAATTACGGTGAAGCCGATTATCATTCAGACTTTTGCAGATACCAAGTCTGAGGAGCTGGCTACAGCAAAAGGTCGCGTGCTATTTAATGAAAAACTGACTAATCTTATTAATGAAGCTCTGCCGGAAGGCAAGCTGACCAGCACTAGTTTTTCTGCTTTTGTAATGGCGCCAATGTAATGAACAGAACACGCTGTAAACCTGTAAGGGGGTGAGAACATGGTGGATGTATTATCACAAAATGAGATTGATGCCCTATTAGCTGCACTTTCCTCTGGTGAGATGGATGCTGAGGAATTGAAAAAGGAAGATACCCAAAAGAAAATTAGATCGTATGATTTTAAAAGGGCAGTTCGTTTTTCCAAAGATCACATTCGAAGTTTGACCCGTATTCACGAAAATTTTGCACGCTTTCTCACCACTTATTTTTCAGCCCAACTGCGGACGTTCGTTCAGATTAATGTCGTTCAGGTTGAACAGTTGCCTTATGATGAGTTTATCCGTTCTATTCCGAAGATGACGATATTGAACATATTTGAGGCAGAGCCATTACAAGGCCGGATGGTGATGGAAGTTCATCCCAACGTGGGTTATGCAATGCTGGATCGCCTGCTTGGCGGAACGGGAAGTGCACCGACAAAGATAGCGTCGATGACGGAAATTGAGACAACGATTATGGAACGAATCTTCAGCCGTGCGTTTGAGAGTTTGCAGGAAGCCTGGAAGACCGTGCTGGATATCACTCCAAGAATGGAAGCGCTGGAGACTAATCCGCAATTTATGCAAATTGTATCCCCCAATGAGACGATTGCTCTGATCTCGCTGAGTACCAAAATCGGTGACACCACAGGCATGATCAATTTGTGTATCCCGCATGTCGTTCTTGAACCTATTATGTCTCGGTTGTCGACCCATCAGTGGTTTGTTTCTGAGAAAAAGACAAGAGCCCCAGAAGAATATGATGCTCTCAGAGAACGTGTGAACAAAGCCAAATTACCCATCGTTGCGGAATTGGGAGAATCCAAGATTTCGATTGCTGAATTTTTGGGTTTATCTGTGGGCGATGTCATTACGTTGAACAAATCGGTGGATGAGGGACTATCTATTAAAGTTGGCGACAGGCTGAAGTATATGGGCAGTCCAGGAACGATCAAGGACCGTGTGGCTGTGCAAATAGACAAGATTGTCACCGAAGGAGTTGAAGAATTTGACGAGTAAGGATTACTTATCCCAGGAAGAAATCGATGCTTTGCTGAGGCAATCGGAAACGATGAACAGTACGGAACCGGCTGAGAAAACGGTTGATGATTTTCTGACGGAAATGGAACAGGATGCCCTGGGGGAGATTGGTAATATTACATTTGGTAGCGCGGCGACAGCTTTGTCCACGCTATTGGGCCTCAAAGTAGATATTACAACACCCAAGGTGTCCATCATCAGTCGGACACAGTTTGAAGAAGCTTTCCCCAAGCCACATGTTGCAGTTCATGTGAATTACGTAGATGGATTTGAAGGAATTAACTCTCTCGTTATTAAAAAACGGGATGCCCAAGTTATCGCTGATCTGATGCTTGGGGGTGAAGGTAATCCGGCAGATGAAGAGCTGAATGAAATCCACATCAGCGCGGTGCAGGAGGCGATGAACCAGATGATGGGTTCGTCTGCGACTTCGATGTCCACGATCTTCAATCGTTTCGTGAATATTTCTCCTCCGGGAATTGATATTCTCAATTTGGAGAGTGGCGAGGGAGTCAGTAATCTTCCGGAGGACGAGACACTGATTCAAGTGTCGTTTCGTCTGTTGATAGGGGACCTGATTGATTCGAATCTGATGCAGCTGCTTCCGGTGCATTTTGCCAAAGACATGGTCGAAATGTTGATTGGAGGCGCTCAAGAATCCACTGCCAGTGCACCAGCTGCTGCACCTGAACCTGCGCCAGCAGCAGCGCCACCACCACCGGTCGCTCCTGAGCAGCAACCGCCAGTTCAACAGCAGATGCCTCCACAGGCGCCACAGCAGCCTGTTCAGGATTACAACGGATATGGACAGGCTCCAATGGGTATGCCTCAAGGAATGCCGCCACAGCAGCCGTATGGCATGCCACCGCAGCAACCTTATGGTGCACCACAACATTATGGTGGAATGCCGAATAGGAATGTTAACGTACAGCCAGTTCAATTCGCCAATTTGCAAAATGGTGCGTATGGTCAGGTAGACGAGAACAATTTGAATTTATTGATGGACATTCCCCTTAAAGTCACCGTAGAATTAGGAAGGACCCAGAAGCAAATTAAAGATATATTAGAACTGTCACAAGGTTCAATTGTCGAGCTGGACAAGCTGGCCGGTGAACCTGTCGATATTTTAGTGAATAACAAACTGATTGCCAAGGGAGAAGTTGTCGTTATCGACGAAAACTTTGGTGTTCGTGTTATAGATATCGTAAGCCAATGGGACCGAATTCAGAAATTACAATAAGCACAAATTAGGGAGGACTTAAATCAAGATGGCAAACCGAATTTTAGTCGTAGACGACGCTGCATTTATGAGAATGATGATCCGGGACATTTTGTCCAAAAACGGATACGAGGTCGTTGGCGAAGCGCAGGATGGATCACAAGCAATTGAGAAGTTTAAGGAGCTTCGTCCTGATCTGATTACCATGGATATCACCATGCCTGAGATGGATGGTATTGCAGCATTGAAAGAAATCAAAAAAATTGATGCCAACGCTAAAGTTATTATGTGCTCAGCAATGGGTCAACAAGCTATGGTTATTGATGCCATTCAGGCTGGAGCCAAAGATTTCATCGTGAAGCCGTTCCAATCTGACCGGGTTATCGAAGCAATCAGCAAGACGCTGGGCGTTTAAGAGACATGATGATGGCTCAGGAGGGGAATCCAGGAGGAGCTGGCGTGGGAATCAATTATTATTTTCAGCTTATATGGGTGATTGTTGTCCTGGCCGTCATCCTGGTTCTTATCGTTTATCTGATTCGTTTTCTAAACAAACGGAATCAGCGATTGTTCCGAGACGGCACAATCCGTATCCTGGGTGGGGTCGGACTGGGACAGAACAAGTCGCTGCAAATCATAGAAATTGGCGGTAGTGTCTATTTACTCGGTGTGGGTGATGATATTCAGCTGGTAGATAAAGTCTCTGATCTTGAAGAAGCACAGAGAATCATTGATTCATTTGAACGGGACGCTTCGGCACAACATGGAAGCCTTTCACCTCTCATTAAAAAGCTGGCAGCCCGCTTGCGTAAAGATGAACCACCGCGGGAAAAGGAACTAGAGGATACATCCTCTTTTCACGAACTGTTTGAATCCAAACTTCGGCAGATGCCTAACCGTAAAGAGAAGATGGAGAAGCTCCTGAAAGAAGACAATACTACAGATCGGTCGAGGGATTCATGAAGAAAAAGATTTGGTTAGCGTGTTGTTTCATAGGACTTATCAGTCTGGCGTCCGTCACTGTTGCCTTTGCCGAACCCATTCCGAATATTGATATTCAAATCGGAAACGGCGATGGGGGAACACCAAGTACGAGTTCACTGTCCATTATCCTGTTGATCACGGTGCTGAGTATAGCACCTGCATTGCTGGTACTGATGACTAGTTTTACTCGGATTGTTATTGTTCTAGGTTTTGTGCGGACATCCTTGGGTACGCAGCAAATGCCACCCAATCAGGTGCTGGTCGGTTTGGCGCTCTTTCTGACACTATTCATCATGTCACCGACGTTGTCTTCCATTAATCAGGTAGCACTTCAGCCCTATCTCAAGGGAGACATTACGCAAACCGAGGCGCTGGAAAAAGCTGCGGATCCCATGAAGAAATTCATGTTTTCCCACACAAGGGAAAAAGATCTAATGTTGTTTATGAAGTACAATCAGACTGAACAGCCCAAATCGTATCAGGATATTCCAATTACTGTTATGGTACCGGCATATGCAATCAGTGAGTTGAAGACAGCATTCCAGATGGGGTTCATGATTTTCATACCGTTTCTGGTTATAGACATTGTTGTCGCGAGTACACTCATGGCTATGGGGATGATGATGCTTCCGCCGGTCATGATCTCATTACCTTTCAAAATACTACTTTTTGTTCTTGTAGACGGGTGGTATCTGGTAGTCAAGTCACTGTTGCTGAGTTTTAACACTTGAGCCGGAAGGTTAAAGGAGGACGGTCATGACTTCGGAATTTATTATCGGTCTGGCCGGGAAAGCGGTATACACGTCATTGCTGGCCAGCGCACCTATGCTCATTCTAGCTCTGGTTGTAGGACTCATAATCAGTATATTTCAGGCAACAACTCAAATTCAGGAGCAGACATTGGCCTTTGTACCCAAAATCATTGCCGTACTACTGGCGGTACTTTTGTTCGGACCCTGGATCTTGAATATATTAGTCGATTTTACGTATAACATTCTCGATAATTTATACAGATACATAGGGTAGGCTTTAGCTGATGGAGACATTTTTGCAAAGTTATCCTGTCGCTCTGCTTATGTTTTGTCGAATAGCATCATTTTTTGTAACTGCGCCGGTTTTTTCGGCTCGAAATGTGCCTAATTCCCTTAAAATCGGTTTATCTGCATTTGTAACACTGACTGTATATATGGTGTACGGCATAGACCAGACCGTACCGACAGACTTGAGCTATATATTGCTAGTCATCAGAGAGATTTTAATTGGTCTGCTCCTTGGCTTTGTTGCTTATCTGATCATGACGGCTGTACAGACAGCAGGTACCTTTATTGATCTCCAGATTGGTTTTGGTATGGCTAACGTATTTGATCCGATGACAGGTGCCTCAGCACCGCTTACAGGTAACTTCAAGTATGCATTTGCTGTACTGCTGTTTCTATCAATGAACGGACACCATTATTTGCTGGATGCCATCGTATACAGCTATCGTTGGATGCCGTTATCCAATGCATTTTTCCTACGATTGGCAGATGGAAGTATTGCTGAATTTTTGATTCGTACATTAGGTGAATCATTTATGCTGGCTTTTCAGATGTCTGCACCGATTGTAGTTGCCTTGTTTTTGACGGATGTGGGATTGGGCTTCTTGGCGAAGACGGCTCCTCAGTTTAATGTATTTGCTGTGGGAATGCCGCTTAAAGTACTCGTCGGGCTTGCCATTTTGCTTTTGCTGGTTCCCAGTTTCGCCTTTGTATTTAGTCAATTGTTCGAAGTGATGTTCAGATCCATGGAAAAATTGCTTGGGACCATTGGACAAAGGCCGGGCTGAGTGAAACGGAGGACAAGATTCGGATGAAACTTCAACTCGACCTCCAGTTGTTTTCAGGGGAGAAGACGGAGAGAGCTACCCCCAAAAAGAGACAGGATACACGTAAAAAAGGACAGGTTGTCAAAAGCGCTGAACTGTCTGGTGCATCTATTCTCCTGTTCACGTTTTTGATCATGATGGTTTTCAGTGATTTTTACAAGGTACGTACAGTTCGACTGTTTACGGATATTTTTATTAATCGGCTGAGCATGGAAATCACCGGCGAGAATGTGATGGCGCTCATGATACGTTATGGCATTGAAGTTATGTTGTTACTTGCTCCTGTTTTGCTGGGTGCGGCACTTGTTGCTTTGATCGTTAACTATATGCAGGTTGGTTTTCTGCTTGTAGGGGAAGGTTTGAAGCCAAAACTTGAGAAACTGGATCCGATTAAAGGATTCAAAAACATTTTCTCTCTCCGTTCTTTGGTGGAATTTGCTAAATCCATTTTGAAAATGTCGATTATTGGTTATCTCGTATACAGCACAATCACAGGTTACCAGTCAGATATTGCTTCACTTTCTCATTTTTCACTGGATGCTATTCTGCATTTTGCTGCTTCAATCACTTTAAATTTGGGAATCAAAATTGCAGTAGCCCTTCTTGTACTTGCAGTATTCGATTACATGTACCAGAAGTACGATTATGAGAAGAACATCCGCATGTCTAAGCAAGACATCAAGGATGAGTACAAGAAAATGGAAGGCGATCCGCTGATCAAAGGTAAAATTCGGGAGCGTCAGCGTCGTATGGCTATGCAGCGGATGATGCAGGAAGTACCGAATGCGGATGTAATCATCACGAACCCAACCCACTTTGCGGTAGCGCTAAAGTATGAAGGTTCCGAGATGGAGGCTCCGCAGATTATTGCCAAAGGTCAGGATTACGTCGCCTTGCGAATTAAGGAAATTGCCAAAGAGAACGGTGTCATTACGATGGAAAACAAGCCGCTGGCACGGGCATTGTTCCAGAGAGCCGAGATTGGTGACGCCATACCGGCCGATTTGTTTCAAGCGGTAGCCGAAGTGCTGGCTTATGTATATAAATTAAAGGGCAGAACGAAATAACAGGGGATCGGAGGCCGTACATTCATTGAAGATAAAAGATATTGCTGTCCTTGCGGGTGTCATCGGCATCGTGTTGATGATGATTCTCCCGATCCCACCCTGGTTGTTGGACATGCTACTCGTCATCAATATTTCAATTGCACTGATGATATTGCTTGTTGCAATGAACAGCAAAGAAGCGTTGCAGTTTTCCATTTTCCCTGCATTATTGCTCATTACCACCTTGTTTCGATTAGCACTTAACATATCGACAACGAAGCTGATTTTGGGTCAAGCAAATGCGGGATCGGTAGTAGCCACCTTTGGTAGCTGGATTGCCGGTGGACAGATTGCCATTGGATTTATCGTGTTTCTGATCCTGGTGGTTGTTCAGTTCATCGTTATCACTAAGGGTTCAGAGCGTGTGGCCGAAGTGGCAGCACGGTTTACTCTGGATGCGATGCCTGGTAAGCAGATGAGTATTGACGCAGATTTGAATGCCGGACTGATCAATGAACAGCAGGCACGTGAACGTCGCTCCAAAATTGAACGCGAAGCAGACTTTTATGGAGCCATGGATGGTGCGAGCAAGTTTGTAAAGGGAGACGCCATTGCGAGTATCATCATTCTCCTGATCAATCTGATTGGCGGTTTTATCATCGGGATGACAGTACACGGTCTCCCCTTTGCCGATGCGTTGTCTACCTATTCCGTATTGACGATTGGGGATGGACTCGTAAGTCAGATTCCTGCACTCCTGATATCAACAGCAGCAGGTCTTATTGTAACAAGAGCTTCATCGGAAGGGAATTTGGCTGATGATATTACGGGGCAATTGTTTACATACCCGGCGCTCCTTTATATTGTAGCTTTTGTAATAGCAATGCTTGGATTTTTCACGCCGATTCATATCATCACAACGTTGCCTCTTGCAGGTTTGCTGGCTTTCTCTGGATGGAGGATGCAGAACAATCTTAATCAGAAGCAAGTAGCAGAGGAACAATTGGAAGAAGAACAGCAGATTGAAGAGGTCAGAAGTCCTGAAAGTGTAATTAACCTGCTTCAGGTTGACCCTATTGAGTTTGAATTCGGTTATGGTTTGATTCCTCTGGCGGATAACCAGCAGGGCGGAGACTTATTGGACCGGATCATTATGATACGTAGGCAGTGTGCTCTTGAACTGGGATTAGTCGTTCCAGTTATCCGGATTAGGGATAATATCCAGTTGAGACCGAATGAATATGTGATCAAAATCAAGGGCAATGTTGTTGGCGGCGGGGAGCTGTTGTTAAATCATTATCTGGCCATGAGCCCGGGTTATGAAGAGGAGTCCGTTACAGGGATCGAAACAACAGAGCCAGCTTTTGGACTTCCGGCACTATGGATTGATGAAGTAACGAAGGACAGAGCTGAACTTGCAGGGTATACGGTCGTAGATCCACCTTCGGTTGTAGCAACACATCTGACTGAGTTGATTAAGAAACATGCACATGAGTTACTTGGCAGACAAGAAACGAAAGCACTTGTGGATAATCTCAGAGAAAATTATGCTGCGTTGGTGGAAGAACTGATCCCTTCTGTCCTGTCCATCGGAGATATACAGAAAGTACTGGCCAAGCTGTTGCGTGAGAAAGTATCCATACGTGATATGGTTACCATCTTTGAGACACTGGCTGACTACGGGACGTATACCAAGGACCCTGACGTATTGACTGAATACGTAAGACAATCCCTTTCACGTCAGATTACCCAGCAGTTCTCCCAGAAAGGCGAGACGCTGAGAGTGATCACGGTTGGACCTGGTCTAGAGAAGAAAATCGCCGAGAGTGTACAACAATCCGATCAAGGCAGTTATCTTGCACTGGATCCGGCTTCAACACAAAGTGTCTATCAAAAATTGACCGAACAAGTCAATCGGCTGATCCAGTCAGGCCAGCAGCCTATTATATTAACTTCTCCAACAATTCGTATGTATCTGCGCCAGGTGATCGAACGGACCATGCAGGATATACCCGTGCTTTCCTATAGTGAGTTGGAGCCGAATGTTGAAATCCAAAGTGTCGGGGTGGTGAACTTATGAGAGTAAAACAATACGTTGTTGAGACCATGCCCGAAGCTATGCTTCAAATTCGCAAAGACCTGGGAAGTGACGCCGTCATTCTGTCCACCAAAGAGATCAAGGTGGGCGGTGTGCTGGGGATGTTCCGTAAAAAAAGGATTGAAGTTGTAGCAGCAGTGGACAAGGAAGAGAAAAAACAAGCAACGAAGCAAACACAAAACCAATTTACACCCGTGCCCCGTGCATTTGTACCAGAAGCATATCGACAAACGGCACGTTCGTTCGAAGCTGCTTCTGACGAATCGGCTATGAAAACGGCTGAAAATAATGAACAAGATAGACCTGCCAATGCTACAGCTGTGTCTGAATCGATTAATTTCGGTTCAGATTTGAACAGCATCACATCTTCTTTGAGTACCGAACATAAACCGCGACCGCAAGGGGCGGATTTTTCGGGTTCAACATCTGCCTCAGTGCAGCAGGAGACTCATCCACAGCAAGATCAACTCATGTCTGAATTGCAGGACTTGAAACTGATGATGACCAAGTTGTCGAAGCAAGGTGCTTCGGTAGACCAGCTGCCTGAAAAACTTCATTCTTTCAGAGAACGTTTGATCGAGCAGGACGTTTGGCCAGAGGTATGGGAATCATGGTTTGACGCTGTCCAGACTCAACTTTCTGAAAAAGAGCTGACTGAAGCAGAAGTTCATCAGGCCGTTGAAATGGAAATATCACATTTTCTGGAAAAACGTATTGATGGAGGCATTCTGCCAACCACACGGATTGTGTATGTTGCTGGACCGACGGGAGTTGGAAAAACAACAACCATTGCCAAACTGGCTGCTGAACAAATGTTCAACAAACAGCGCAAAGTAGGATTTATTACCTCAGATACGTACCGTATCTCAGCCGTTGAACAACTTAGAACGTACGCATCCATTCTAAATGTTCCGCTTGAGGTTGTGCAATCTCCAAGTGATACACAGCGCGCGATTTCCCGTCTTGAGGAATGCGATCTGATCTTCATGGATACCGCGGGGAGGAACTACAGGAACGAATTGTTAGTTTCAGAACTGCAAAGCTTACTCGCTCCCGTGGAGAATAGTGAAACCTTTCTGGTCATGAGTATGACTTCCAAAAGTGCTGATATGGTTCAGATTACGGAGCATTTCAGCAAGTATGGACTGGATAAAGTGATCTTCACGAAGATAGATGAGACTGGGAGCTGTGGTCCGATGTTTAACCTTCTACATCGATTTCCACTCAAGCTTGCTTATGTAGCTAATGGACAAAATGTTCCGGACGATCTGCTCAAGCCTGATTCGGGTGTGCTAACGAAGCAGTTGTTGGGAGAGCGGATACAATGAAGGACCAGGCAGCCTCACTCAGAAGTATGGTATCCATGCCGGACGAAGTGAAAGGGATTGAGCGGGGTTCTCGTTCTTCCAAAATCATAACCGTCGCCAGTGGAAAGGGAGGTGTGGGGAAATCTAATTTCACTCTTAACTTTGCACTGAGTTTACAGGCTCTGGGACAGAAGGTACTTGTATTTGATGCAGATATAGGGATGGCTAATATCGATGTCCTTATGGGAACTTCTTCATCTTACAATCTGTATCATCTATTGTACCGGGAGAAATCCATCCAGGAAATCATACAGCTTGGTGCAAGCGGGTTGCCTTACATCGCCGGGGGCTCGGGTATGAAAGAACTGTTCTCATTGTCCGATCGTGATTTGGAATTTTTTGCAGAACAAGTTGAAGATATTGCTCAGGAGATGGACTATGTCATTTTTGATACCGGGGCAGGACTCTCCAGAGAAAATATGAAATTTATCGGTGCAGCCGATGAATGCCTGATCATAACCACACCTGAACCGACTTCGATAACCGACGCGTATGCTTTGGTTAAAGTGATGCATGGCCAGGAAAATGCTACACCCTTTCGGATGATCGTTAACCGTGTTGAAGACGATCAGGAAGCGGAACGGGTGGCTGATAAAATAGCTGGAGTGGCAAAGAGATTTTTACAGATTGATATCCCGCTGCTTGGATACATCTCTGAAGATGCCCAAGTCGTAAAGGCAGTTAAAAGGCAAATGCCATACAGCCTGGCATATCCAAATGCAAAAGCCTCCAAGGATATACAGAAACTCGCTCTTCGCTATTTGGCTGTACCTGCAGCTCCGGAATCCGGAACCTTGACAGGAATCAGAGGTTTTATGAACAAGTGGCTTAGGCGGACAACATGATTTCTGAATAAAGGGAACAGGGGTGACACAACATGGCGGTGTATCAAGTAATGGTTGTCGATGATTCCGCTTTTATGCGTAAAATTGTTGCAGATTTAATTGAAGCGGACCCAGAGTTTAAGGTTACGGCAACAGCGTCAAACGGTAAAGAAGCCATCCAAAAAGCGATAGATTTGAAACCAGATGTCATTACAATGGACGTTGAGATGCCCGAGATGAATGGGTTAGATGCATTGAAATCAATTATGAATCAAGCGTCCGTTCCTGTAATTATGCTTTCGGGCATCAATGAACAGGGCATGCAAGAAACCATTATGGCGCTTGAGGCTGGGGCATTTGATTTCATCCGCAAACCATCGATTGTGCATGACCAGGATATTGCTCAAGTAGGTAAAGCTCTAGTTGAGCGAATGCGGGCAGCGATGAATGAAATCAAGAGAAAAGCTGAACGTGAAGCATCTATGAAGAAGCGGGCAGAAGCGCAGAGCAACGTAATGCCTCCTCCCCAGCGAGCTCAGCAGGATGCCGTTATACCAGTCCGCAAAGCTCCTGTGAAAAAAACGATTGAACCTAACCAACCGGGAACACGGCCTGGCAGTAGTCAAACCGAGTCCTTCAAAGCAAAATCGAAGCAACCCAATGTTCCTCCGGCGAACCAGAGTCCGGCACGTTTGGATAAAAAGGTAGAGCCTTTGCGGAATCCGAATCGGGTCTCTGATAAGAATGCTGAAAATTCTGCGAAGGTAAACAAGCCTGCCCAACCTACTAAGGATTATCGTTTGACCAATGGTTCTCGAATGACAGTGGAACAGACAGCGGCAACTTCTGTTGAACCCGGCAAAGACATTGTCAAAGCAATTCCCTCTCAGAAGGGGGCAGGGCTTACAGCAGGTTCATTCAATAAACTAGTGGCTATTGGTTGTTCAACTGGGGGACCAAGAGCTCTCAAGACATTACTGGAGCAACTGCCAGGTGATTTACCAGCACCAGTCATTATTGTGCAGCATATGCCGCCCAATTTTACCCGCTCACTTGCTCAGCGACTGAATACGTTCAGCGAATTGCATGTGGTTGAAGCTGAGGAAGGCATGATTCTGAAAAAAGGAACTGCCTATATCGCTCCTGGCGGATTTCATGTCAAAGTGAGTAAAACAGCAGACGGAAAGTTTATCTTGAAGCTGACAGAGGAACAACCAGTGAACGGGCACAGACCCTCAGTGGATACCATGTTTGAGTCGCTTTTACCGCTTACGGCGCTGCAGAGACATCTGGTTTTGCTGACAGGAATGGGAAGTGATGGCGCTCGTATGATGAAGAAGTTATATGAAGCGGGTGTCACGTCAACCTTTGCAGAGAATGAAGAAACATGTGTTGTGTATGGTATGCCACGTTCTGCTGTAGAACTGCAATGCGTGCGTCATCTTCTGCCATTGCAGGAGATCGCGTCTAAACTTGTTCAAGCTGTGAAATAAACGAAGTGTAACTCATGGAGGAGGTGCCTCACAATGGACATGAACCAATATTTATCTATGTTTATTGATGAGTCTAATGATCATCTGCAATCCCTTAACGAAAATATGCTTCAACTCGAAGGCAATCCGGAGGATCTGGGAATTGTTCAGGTCATATTCCGCTCTGCTCATACCTTAAAGGGTATGGCTGCTACAATGGGTTTTGAGGATTTGGCATCACTGACGCACAAAATGGAAAATGTGCTGGATCTGGTGCGTAACGAAAAATTAAAAATGCAGGATTTCATTTTTGATACCCTGTTCAAGAGTTTGGATGCTTTGGAAACAATGGTCCAGGATATTACCGGAGGTGGGGAAGGTAAAGCGGATGTCTCTTCTATCGTTGCTTCACTCCATGCGATTGAGAACGGTGATTTGACAGGAGGTACCGCTCCAGCAGCAGCAAACCAATCAACAAGTACAACAACTTTAACAACCCCAAGCGCTGTTGAGCTGGATGAGTTCCAATATTCAGTGTTGGATCAGTCCATCGCTGAAGGCCATCGGGTATTATATGTTGAAGTGCTTGTCAGCGAGCAGAGCCAATTGAAGGGCGTACGTGCATATATGGTCTTCGATTTGCTAGAACGCTCGGGTGAAGTTGTGAAGTCCTTCCCAACGGTTCAGGATATCGAGCAAGAGAAGTTTGAGCGCAGTTTTTCGTTGTATTACATAACAACCAAAGAGGCGCAGGAACTTGAAAAAAGTATCATGAACATTTCTGAAATTGAAAGTGTCAAGGTTATTCAGTTGGATCAAGAGACTCTCCAGCAGATGACCAATCAGGTAGCAGCAGCAGTTGAAGTGGAGGCAGCACCTGCCCCAGCAGTTGTATCTTCGGATACGAATTCTGTATCTAAAGATGAACCAACGCCGGTAGCTACTAAAGCAGCTGCGCCTAAACAAACAGCTGCACCATCACGGACCATTCGTGTGGATATTGAACGTCTTGATGTATTGATGAACTTGTTCAGTGAGTTATTGATTGATCGTTCGCGTCTGGAGCAATTGGCCAGTGAGACGGGAAATAATGATTTATCCGATACCGTAGCTCATCTGAGCAGAGTCAGTACAGATTTGCAAAATATTGTTCTGAAATTACGGATGGTACCTGTGGATACTGTATTTAACCGTTTCCCGCGTATGATTCGTGATCTGGCTAAGTCACTCGACAAAAAAATTGATCTGGTGATCAGTGGTGCAGAGACGGAACTTGATCGGACGGTAATTGATGAGATCGGTGATCCGCTTGTGCATCTGCTGCGTAACGCCGTTGATCATGGTGTAGAATCGATCACAGAGCGTGTGGCGGCAGGCAAATCTGAGCTGGGCACAGTTAATCTTCGTGCCTTCCATAGTGGAAATCATGTATTTATCGAGATTGAAGATGACGGCAAAGGTATTTATCGCGAGAAGCTGTTGAAAACAGCCGTTAAACGTGGCGTTGTTACGGAAGAACAAGGTGCCAAAATGAGTGACGACGAAGTGAATCAGTTGTTGTTCGCACCAGGCTTCAGTACTGCAGATATCATTTCGGATATTTCCGGACGTGGAGTTGGATTGGATGTTGTCAAATCCAAAATCACTTCACTTGGCGGTAATGTAACCATTCATTCCACCCCGGGTAAAGGAACCAACTTCTCTGTTCAACTTCCATTGACCCTGTCCATTATTGCTGCAATGCTTGTTCGGCTTGGGTCCGAGAAATACGCTGTTCCTTTGTCCTCCATAGTGGAGACGGCTATTGTGCAGCGTGAACAGGTACGCAACATTCATGGTAATAAAATGATTACGTTCCGTGAATCGTTAATACCATATTTGTCATTAAGCGAAGTTTTCGGAGTGCCTGACTTCAATGATGCAGATGAGAAAGAAACCGAAATTGTCGTGATTCGCAAAGGTGAGCGTCTTGCAGCTGTTGCCGTTGAAGAATTTATTGGTCAGAGTGAAATTGTTCTTAAATCGATGGGCACGTATCTTCCTTCCATTGAAGGAATCTCTGGAGCAACCATTCTGGGAGATGGGCAAGTAGCTCTGATTCTCGACCCTAACGCATTTATTAAATAAGCACATAAGCTAAGTCTTACATTGAATAGGGAGGTTTTTTCCATGGAAGAAGAGTTGAAAGTCATTGTCTTTAAATTAGGTTCTGAAGAGTACGGTGTTGAGGTAGAGAAGGTTCAAACCATTGAGCGCATGATGCCAATTACTCGTGTTCCCAAAACCCTCTCTTTTGTAAAAGGAGTTATTAATTTACGGGGTGTTGTTATTCCGGTAATTGATTTGCGTGGTCGCTTCTCCTTGCCAGAAACGGAATACACCGATCAGACTCGTATTGTCATTGTAGGTGTGGATGATATGCAAGTTGGCTTTATCGTAGATTCGGCCAATGATGTTATTGATATCAAGAGCAGTGCTATTGATACTCCACCAGAAGTGGTTGGTGGAGTCAAAGCAAGATATTTGCGTGGTGTAGCCAAGCTGGAAGATTCTCGTTTATTGATTATGCTCAACCTGAACGAAGTATTAAATAAGAGCGAGATCGTACAGCTGGAAAGTGTTGAGGGCTAACATCGTGGAAATGTTCAGCCGATTTGAGGGATTCCAGATGGATGTGCTCAAAGAGGTCGGTAACATTGGAGCAGGCAACGCCGCAACGGCGTTGTCTCAGCTTCTCAATAGACCGATTGACATGGGTGTGCCAACAGTACAAATGCTTCCTTTTGAAGAAGTTGCTGAAAAAGTGGGCGGAGATGAGCGGATCGTTGTTACCGTATTTCTTCGTGTGGAGGGCGATGCGCCGGGTAATCTGTTCTTTATGATGACACCGGAGGCTGCCAAAATGCTGCTAAACCGTCTTGCTGGTTTTGATCTGAAGGAAGGTCTGGCATTTACGGATATGGAACAGTCTGCGTTATCAGAGATCGGCAATATCCTGGCAGGTTCTTATCTCTCCTCATTAGCAGACTTTACGAAGCTGTCCATGTACCCGACCGTTCCTGGCCTTGCCATAGATATGGCAGGAGCCATTCTCAGTTACGGCCTTCTGCAGTTTGGTGAAATGGGCGACGATGCATTATTAATTGACACATCTTTCTTTGAAGGTGAAGATCAGGTAGAAGGTCAGTTTTTCCTGATTCCAGATCCATCGTCATTTGCAAAGATATTTGAATCTCTAGGGGTGCCACTGAACAATGATTGAGGACAAAAGCGTCGTTAAAGTCGGTATGGCGGATTTGAACATAGCTCATCTTCCCGGTGTAATCCGTACGACTGGCTTGGGCTCTTGTGTGGGGTTAACAATGTATGATCCGCATTTGAAGCTTGCCGGAATGGCGCATGTCATGCTCCCCACATCTGAGATTGCTCGTGAAGGAAGTTTGAACAAAGCCAAGTATGCAGATACAGCGTTGCCGGAGCTGTTGCAAAGAATGATTCATCTTGGTGCATCTCGTTCACGTATTGTGTCCAAAATGGCTGGGGGTTCACAGATGTTTGCTTTCGCGGGAGCGAGTGACACCATGCGTATTGGGCCGCGGAATGCGGATTCTTGTCGGGAATGGTTACAGAAGCTAGGAATTCCACTGCTCGCCGAAGATACGGGTGGGAATTATGGACGAACAATTGAACTGGACTGCGAAACTGGACTTTTAACTATTCGAAGTGTCCAAATGGGTGTAAAGGAATTATAAGACGATGATAGGAAACTACCGCATTAATCTTGGAGCAGGCATAGTCGGATTTATTCTGACTTTTTTTGTAGCTTATAGCAGCAATGTGTTGATGACCAGTTTAATACGCGGATTGATCGGATTCGTAGCCTGGTTTATCCTTGCTTATGGTTTACGCTGGGGATTAGGATTGTTGATTAACCCTTCGATAGAGGGGAATGGATATGGTTATGATTCACCGGGTGCTCAAGAACTACGAGGTTCACAGGTGGACATCAAACTCGAAGACGATGGACAAGAGCTGAACGACTTGCTCAAATATGGACAGGACGCCTCCTCTGGGGATGCTCCTCCGCCATCTGAGCCTAAAGCTCCAACGGGATTCGCCCCTTTGGATCCGCCTAAACTTGTCCGGACGAAGGACCCGGAGGAGTTGGCGCAGGCCGTTCGTCACCTGACAGACAAATAAGGAGGGTGAAAGCAATTGAACGAGCGTAAAGCTTCACATTTGAACCATGCAGATTTGTGGGAAAAGTGGAAAGAACATGGAGATATTGAGGCGAAGAAAGCCTTGATTGAAAAGTATCTTCATATTGTGAATTATGTATCCGGGCGTTTGGCTGTTGGCCTGCCCAAAAATGTCCCGAAAGATGATTTGGAGAGCAATGGCGTTATGGGTTTGATTGACGCGTTGGAGAAATTCGACTATGAACGTGGTTTGCAATTTGAGACTTATGCATCCTGGCGGGTACGTGGAGCAATACTTGACGGTTTGCGTCAGGGAGATTGGGTTCCGCGTTCTGTACGGGAGAAGGCAAAGCGGATTGAAGAAGCGTATCAACAGTTAGAGCAGACTTATTTGCGCTCCGTTAGCGATGAGGAAATGAGTCAGTATTTGGACTTGTCAACGAAAGACTTTCAGCACATGCTTCAGGAAGTGGCAGTCATGTCACTTTGTTCTCTGGAAGACCCCATTCGTGAAGAAGAGTCGGAGACTCGACTTTCATTGATGGTTGACGAAAAAGCCAAAAATCCAGATTATAAAGTGAATGAATTTTATTTGAAGGAAGCTTTGGTGCAAGGGCTCGAAAAACTGACAGTTAAAGAGAGGACAGTCGTTTCACTTTTGTATTATGAAGACCTGTCCCTTAGTGAAATTGCCGAGGTGATGTCTCTTTCTCCGTCACGTATTTCCCAATTGCACTCGAAGGCTATATTGCGGTTGCGTGGAACACTGGACAAACAGAAAGACTTACTTATGCGTAAAGATTAATAGAGAGAGCGTTAATATACGGATTTTGAGGAGTGGGAAGTTAAAAGGAGGAAGAACTGCGTTGACACAGCGGACTGCTTTGGAACAGTGCTTGAGCATGGTTTTATCGGACGATAAAAGTACGGCCTACCTTGAATTTTCCAAACAGGAAGAAGGATTTGCCTGCACACTGGAAGAGCTCGAGCAATATATAGCGAGTCAGGGTATTAAATATGGTGTGTTGAGCGAAGCATTGCTCGTTTTTTTGAGTCAGCCTGAAACATATGTTAAGGATCGTTGCAAAATCGCTGAGGGCATTGTACCCGTTCACGGAATCGATGGATTCATCAAGATACTGGTGGACATGAATGATTCGGATGAAAGGCGACCTTTGGAAGCAGAAGACGGAAAAGTAGATTATAAAGAAGTGACCCGCATAAACAACGTGCGAACAGGTCAAATCATTGCAGAGCAAATCCCTCCTGTAGATGGGACGGTGGGTAGGGCTGTAACGGGCGAAGAAATCCCTTTTCGTCCTGGTAAAGAGGCCCGCTTCAAAGTTGGGAAAAATGTTGTCGTTAACCCTAATGGAACTGCAATGTACGCCGCTCTGGATGGACTGGTTACCAAAACGGAAGGCAATAAACTGAATGTATTTCCGGTTTACGAGATCAATGGCGATGTAGATTATAATATCGGTAATATTGATTTTGTGGGCACGGTTGTCATTCGCGGCAATGTACTCACTGGATTTAAAGTAAAAGCAGCGGGAGATATACGTGTCGTCGGAGGTGTCGAGGGAGCTGAATTGGAAGCAGACGGCTCTATCGAAATTACCGGCGGGATTATCGGTTATAACAAAGGGCTTATCCATGCAGGGCATAACATTAAATGTACCTTTATTCAGGAAGGTAACGTGGATGCCGGTGAAAATGTTCTGGTCTCCCAAAGTATAATGCATTCCAACATTCGTGCAGGCAAAGAAGTGATTTGTGCAGGCACAAAGGGACTTATCGTTGGTGGATCGATCCAGGCTGGTGAGAAAGTCTCGGCACGTATTGTTGGCAACAGCATGTCTACTGTGACCTCCATTGAAGTTGGAGTACTGCCTAGGCTTCGTAACGAACTGAATGAATTGCGCAAAGAAGTCAGGGTGCAAATGGATGGTTTGGACAAAACCAAGAAAGCTTTGACATTGTTGGACCAGTTAGCTGCTGCAGGGCAATTGAGCCCGGATAAAATGTCAATGCGAATCAAGCTGAGTGCTACACAAAAATCGGCTCTTCGTCTTAGCGAAGAAACGAAAACACGTATCTTTGAAATCGAGAAGGTACTTGAAGATACAAACAGGGCTCGCGTTGATATTCTCAAGATGATTTATGGTGGCTCTAAAATAGTTATCGGCAGATACACCAAATTTATTAAAGATCCCGTAAGTCGAATATCTTTTTATTATCATGATGGGGACATAACCATGGTTCCGTACGTTTAAGTACAGCATTCAAGCAGAAGAAGAAATCCATTCGATACCGTGAGGTGAGCGTATGAGTTTCAAAGCGGTTGAGTTGCAGATTGCCGTACCTAGAACAAGTGAAGCTGGTCGTTATCAGAGTGAAGCCCAGCAGAGACCGATCACGGACCAGAATCTGCTGGCGGAGCAAACGGCCAAAGAAGCCAATGAGGCGAGGCAAAGAAGCGAGGCGCTGGATGAAACGGCACACACTGCTGTGCGCGATGGTCAATCCAAAGACAAGGAGCAGCAGAGTGGCTCCCACGAACCCGATTCGGCCTTATCGGAGGACATTGTCAAGCCTGCTGAGCATCCATACAAAGGAAAACATATTGACTTGTCGTTGTAACAGATGAAATTGTGATTGACATGAAGTCTTGAGCATCGATGGCTGCATTAAAGGAGAGAACCCAATTTGTCACCATGGATCATTATTGTCATATTAGGAGCCTGCGCAATCGCATATGCACTCATCATGCCTAAGAAGGACAAGGTGCAGGAGCCAGGACATCACCTGGTGCAAGAGATGGAATCTACACTTGAACATTATATGTCCGAGATAGAAAACGATAATGATGCCCTTATCCAGCGTGTTGCTGAAATGAAGGGAGAGGCGACTGCGGCAGATCAGCGTATGCAATCGCAGCTTCAGGAATTACAGCAAAGGCTAGATAACCTGGAAAATAGCAAAACGAAGGAAGCAGATCCATCTCCCAATAGAAACCTAGTGCATAGTACAAGCGGATTACAAGCCCAAGGGCTTCTAGACAGTGTGCGAGTAGATTCAGGTCAACTGGCTTCAGATACAGAAGTGCTGGTCAACGAGCAAGAGGCTGTGCCTGTACGTGAATCCATTAAGGACCGATATGCAGAGCTGTTTCATTTATATGGCGAAGGAAAATCAGTGGATGCTATTGCCAAGCATACAGGCATTCAACGTGGAGAAGTACAGCTGATTTTACAGCTGGCAGAACGGGAGGAGAGCTAACAGATGGACAAGCGCTCCCTATGGATTGGACTTGGAAGTGGCATGATTGTTGGGGCAGTATTGCTACAGCTTGCAACAGTAGGTCAAAATGCAATGTCTGAGAGTAATCTGGATCCGGAGAAGGCGACAGCAAACCTAACAAAGGAACAGTTGGAGACGGCTGCGAAGAGCCTGGATATGAAATTGGTAGGTTCTGAAGATGATTTATATACGGAAGCGGAGTGGGTGGAGAAGAAAAAACAGGAGAGCACCAAGCTGCAAGGGAAATCGGCAACAGCCCCCGAGCCGGCAAAATCAGCTGAGAATCCTGATCAGCCTGAGAATCCACAGCAACCTGTCACGAGTGAAAGTGGCAAACAGGATCAAGTCGATCAGCCAAAGACAACTAAGCCGTCAACACCTAACGTTCCCCAAGCTGCATCGGTGTCCTTCAAAGTGCGCTCAGGCAACAGTCTGGCCATCGTGGCAGGGAATTTAGAGAAGGCTGGAATTGTTGATAATGCGCAAGACTTCATAAAGGCTGGTCGGGCGGAGCGAATTAATACCAAAATACAAGTGGGAACCTATGCATTTGAAAAAGGGGAAAGCTTCAAATCCATTATAGCCAAGATTACCAAAGAACCGTCAAGCTGAGTGCGCTCAGACAGGGCGGTTTTTTACGTAGGTGGCGACAAATGTTGCGGTACTACATTTTAAGTGAGTACGCTTTGAAAAAATACTTCCTAGTGTTAAAGGTTTTAGTTTGAAAGACTGTTGCATCAGGCAATCAGTTATGATATATTAGATAACGGTGTTAAAACACACGCATGTGCTAATTTTGTTGAGGGTGCTTTCCTGTTGGAGAGTCTTGGCGAAAAATGATGCCGGCGGAGGACACAATAAAACCATACTAGGAGGTGTGTGAAGATGGCAGTAATCTCCATGAAGCAGCTTCTTGAAGCTGGGGTACACTTCGGTCACCAAACTCGTCGTTGGAACCCAAAAATGGATCGTTATATCTTCACTGAAAGAAACGGAATTTATATCATTGACTTGCAAAAGACAGTGAAAAAGGTAGAAGAGGCTTACAACTTCGTTAAAGGAATCGCAGGAGAGAATGGTAAAATTCTTTTCGTGGGTACGAAAAAACAAGCTCAAGATTCCGTTAAAGAAGAAGCTGAACGTGCTGGTCAATTTTACATTAACCAACGCTGGCTCGGCGGTACGCTGACTAACTTCCAAACCATTCAAAAACGTATTGATCGTTTGAAACAACTGGAAGCTTGGGAAGAAGACGGTACATTCGCTGTATTGCCTAAAAAAGAAGTAATCTTGCTTCGCAAAGAAAAAGATCGTCTGGAGAAATTCCTCGGCGGTATTAAAAATATGAAAGGCCTGCCAAGCGCCCTGTTCATCATCGATCCACGCAAAGAGCGTATCGCTGTTGCCGAAGCTCGCAAATTGGGTATCCCAATTGTAGGTATCGTTGATACGAACTGCGATCCGGACGAGATCGATTATGTTATCCCGGGTAATGACGACGCAATCCGCGCTGTTAAGCTGTTGACAGGTAAAATGGCTGATGCCGTGATCGAAGCTAACCAAGGCGAAGAAACATCCGCTTAATAGATTCGAACATACAAAATGAATTAAATGAAAAGGGTGGTTGGCAGGTGGATAACCTCTCACTGCCCTTTTTTTAGAGTGTACTTACAATTACTTATGTTGGAGGGAATTTATAATGGCAGTTAATGCGAGTGCAGTAAAAGAACTTCGCGAAAAAACGGGCGCAGGTATGCTCGATTGCAAAAAAGCATTGGAAGAAGCAAACGGTGATATCACTAAAGCCGCTGAATTGCTGCGTGAAAAAGGTCTGTCAGCAGCAGCAAGCAAAGCTGGTCGTGCAGCAACTGAAGGCGTTGTAGAGTCTTACATCCACGCTGGTGGACGTATCGGTGTATTGGTAGAAGTTAACTGTGAAACAGACTTCGTTGGTAAAACAGACCAATTCAAAGATTTCGTGAAAGACATTGCAATGCAAATCGCAGCAGCTAATCCGAAATTTGTTTCTCGTGAAGAAGTTTCCACAGAAGAGCTGGAAAAAGAGAAAGAAATTTTGAAAGCTCAAGCTTTGAATGAAGGCAAACCAGAAAAAATCGTTGAGAAAATGGTTGAAGGCCGTATCGGTAAATATTACGAAGAATTCTGCCTGTTGGAACAACCTTTTGTTAAAGATCCTGACAAAACGATTTCCCAACTGTTGAATGAAAAAGTTAGCCAAATCGGTGAAAACATCTCCATCCGTCGTTTTGTTCGTTATGAACTGGGTGAAGGTCTTGAGAAAAAAGTAGACAACTTCGTAGAAGAAGTTATGTCCCAAGTGAAGAAATAAGACGGTTTTGAGACCGACAAGCAGAAATGATTTTCGAAGATATAAGAATGATAAAACTTCGAAGCGCAACTCCCTTATATCTCAGGAAAACAATGCCTTATCGGTTGAACATTTTTCCTAAAAGAGCGGAACACAACTGTGTTCCTTTCTTTTTAAGCAGGAGGCCATGCGCGAGAAGTTTTGTTGGTTGAATGCCCAGGGCATTCAATTCAAAGTGGAGGGTGAACAATTGGAACAGCCAGTATTTAAACGTGTTGTCTTAAAAGTCAGCGGAGAGTCTCTTTCCGGTCAAAACGGCTACGGTATTGATGCAGAGACGATCTCGTCGATTGCCCAGCAGGTAAAAGAAGTAGTTGAACTGGGTGTGCAGGTTGCTATCGTATGTGGTGGCGGAAACATCTGGCGTGGAATTGCTGGTAGCGAGAACGGAATTGATCGAGCAACTGCGGATTATATGGGTATGCTAGCGACGGTAATGAACTCATTGGCACTACAAGATGCATTGGAACAGATTGAAGTGCCTACTCGCGTACAGACATCTATTGCTATGCAGCAAATCGCAGAGCCTTATATTCGTCGTAGAGCTATTCGTCATCTGGAGAAAGGCCGGGTCGTTATTTTTGCAGCAGGTACGGGTAACCCGTTCTTCTCCACCGATACAACAGCAGCACTTCGCGCAGCGGAGATCGAAGCAGAAGTCATCCTGATGGCCAAAAATAAAGTCGATGGTGTGTACTCGGCAGATCCGTTTAAGGATAGTACAGCTGTGAAATTTGATCAGTTGACTTACATGGATATACTTAACAAAGATCTTGGTGTAATGGATTCGACGGCATCCTCGCTTTGTAAGGACAACAACATTCCGTTGATTGTATTTGCCATTACAGAACAAGGTAACATCAAACGTGTTGTTCTTGGTGAACGCATCGGAACAATCGTCAAAGGGAGTGTAGATTAATGCCACAAGCGATTAAACAGCATGCTGAAGAACGTATGGAAAAAGCGATTCAAGCGTTACGACGTGATCTTGCTACCTTGCGTGCAGGTCGTGCAACCCCGGCTCTTCTCGACCGGATTCAAGTGGAATATTACGGCGCTATGACGCCGCTGAACCAACTGGCTAACATCAGTACACCGGATTCCCGTACATTGATGATCCAGCCGTGGGATAAGTCCTCCATGAGTGACATTGAGCGTGCGATCATGAAATCGGATCTTGGTCTTACTCCAGCGAACGATGGCAGCATGATCCGCCTGTCCATTCCGGCTCTGACGGAAGAACGCAGAGCGGACCTTGTGAAGCTGACGAAAAAGTTCGGTGAAGAAGGCAAAGTAGCGATTCGTAATATTCGCCGTGATGCGAATGATGATATTAAAAAAATGGAGAAGTCAGATATTTCCGAGGACGAGTCCCGGAGACATCAAGACGATATCCAAAAATCGACTGACAAGTTTATTGCTGAAGTCGATAAGGTACTCGCTGCCAAAGAAAAAGAAATCATGGAAGTGTAAGACAAGCGCAGCCCCTCCAATACGGTGGGGTTTTGTCTCTTTTTCAAGCTTCAGGTGAAGAAACTTCAGGGATTTTGGAGGAACAGGAATGATCAAACGGGTTCGGTCGTGGTGGAATGGGGCTGACAAGCAGGAAACGCTGACTATATCCGAGGATAATATCCCGCAGCACGTCGCCATCATCATGGACGGCAATGGACGATGGGCCAAGCGTTTGGGTCTCCCGCGGATAGCTGGGCACCAAAATGGGATGAAGGCAGTCAAACGTGCGACCATCGCGGCGGATGAACTGGGCATCAAATATCTGACGATGTACGCTTTTTCGACAGAAAACTGGACACGTCCAAAAGAAGAAGTGGATTTTCTGATGCGGCTTCCGCAAGAATTTCTGGCGATAGAGCTGGATGAACTTATAGAAAAAAATGTACGTATTCGTATGATGGGGCAAGAGGAACACTTACCTTCCCATACAATTAATGCTTTGCGTGAAGCTATTCGTCTTACGGAACATAACACTGGGCTTGTTTTGAATTTTGCAATGAACTATGGAAGTCGTCGTGAAATGACGGATTGTGTCAAACAAATCGCTCTTAAGGTAAAGTCGGGGGAATTATCGGCAGAGGATATTACACCTGAACTCATTGATAGACATATGTTGACTGTCGATATGCCTGATCCGGATTTACTAATCCGGACGAGTGGGGAACTAAGGTTAAGTAATTTCATGCTTTGGCAACTTGCATATAGCGAATTATGGTTTACGGATATATACTGGCCCGAATTTGGCAAAAAGCACTTGCTTGAAGCTGTAGCCGAATATCAGCGCAGAACAAGGCGTTACGGCGGTTTGAAATAGATGGAGGATGAAGCCGTTGAAACAGCGATTAACGACAGGAATCATAGCAGGTGTGTTGTTTTTGGGCTTTTGCATGCTGGGCGGTCCCTGGTACCATGGCTTGGTATTGCTTATGGCTCTCATCGGTTATTATGAATTTGTGAAAATGACTGGGGTACAGCCTTTTTCAGGAGTAGCCCTGATCGGATATGCAGGTGTATTTGCAATTGTGTTTCCTTGGGAAATGATATGGGAAGCAAGTCCGCTATCCTTATTCCAGATCGGCTGGCTTGTAATGCTTGTACTGATGGCAGCCTCAGTAGTAACCAAAAACAGGATTCCCGTAAATATAATAGCGATGCTATTTTTGGGCGTTCTGTATATTGGAATTGGTTTCTATTACATTGCAGAATCCAGACATTTACATCATGGACTCTTCTGGACGTTTTTGCTACTGGGCTCCATATGGGCGAGTGATGCAGGCGCCTATTTTGTGGGAAAACTTATCGGAAAAAACAAACTATGGCCCTCGATTAGCCCAAATAAAACGGTGGAGGGTGCGCTTGGCGGAATCGTGATCGCGATAATAACCTCTATTGTTTTTGCATGGGTGTCGGACGGCTTGTTGTCTTGGCAGAGAGCAATATTGATCGGGATCGCATGCGCCGTTGTGGGACAGATGGGTGATCTGATCCAATCTGCTTATAAACGAGTGTATAACATCAAAGATTCCGGTAATCTTCTCCCGGGACATGGAGGCATTCTGGATCGGTGCGACAGCTGGATTGTTGTTTTTCCATTCGTACATATACTAATGCTTCTGCCCTATTAAAAATGAACACAAGTCACATGGCGGACAATTCGTCGTTGGCAATGGATAAATAAAGATGAGGTGCAGCATGAAAAAAATTGCGATTCTAGGGTCCACCGGTTCCATTGGTACTCAGACACTGGATGTTATTGACATGCATCCTGAACGATTTCAGGTAGAGGCGCTGGCTGCCGGGGGCAATACCGAACTCTTAATTGAGCAAACGAAGCGTTATCGACCGAAAAAGGTGTCTGTTGGCTCCAAAGAACTGGCAGAGACGATTGCTCCACATCTTCCCGCTGGAACACAGCTTTTTTATGGCAATGAAGGACTGGTTGAAGTGGCAGCTGGTACGGATGCAGACATGGTCGTGACAGCTGTTGTGGGAAGCATCGGACTTGAATCGACCCTGGCTGCGATTGATGCAGGCAAACAGATTGGACTGGCCAACAAGGAGACGCTGATTACAGCGGGGCATATTGTAACGGCGAGAGCCATTGCAAAAGGGGTGCCCATTTTACCAGTAGATAGTGAGCACTCGGCTATTTTTCAATGTCTAAATGGGGAACCGCGTGAACGTTTGATGGGCATAACGCTTACAGCCTCTGGTGGATCATTCCGTGATCTTACCCGTGAAGAGTTGAAGGAAGTTACAGTGGAACATGCACTTAAACATCCGAATTGGTCAATGGGATCTAAGATTACGATAGACTCGGCGACGATGGTGAACAAAGGTCTCGAAGTCATTGAAGCGCATTGGCTGTTTGGTCTTCAGTATGATCAGATCAATGTGTTGCTCCACCCGGAGAGCATCATTCATTCGTATGTGGAATTCAATGATACGAGTATTATTGCGCAGCTTGGTAATCCAGACATGCGAGTTCCCATTCAGTATGCACTGACCTACCCAGACCGATTACCATCACCTGCAAAGCGTCTTTCCTTAGTAAAAGCTGGCAAGTTGCAATTCCGTGAGATGGATATGGAACGGTTCCCATGTTTAAGAATGGCGTATGAGTGTGGTAGAATGGGTGGAACAGCAACAACAGCATATAATGCAGCTAACGAGGTTGCCGTAGCCCGTTTCTTGCGTAAAGAGATTTCGTTCCTTAAAATAGAGGATATTATTGCTTCTGTGCTGGAAGCACACCGCAATGTGGAGGAGCCTGATCTGGACGAAATTTCGAGGTGTGATCAGGAGAGCCGTAAACTTGCGTTTAGTCTGTAATCTCTTTTTTCTAGATAAAATGGAAGAAGTGATTCTCTTGTGCAGCATCAGAGAATAATGATAATCTAAAGGGACAGACTGCGGTTCGTACCGTGAAGGAGGATGGATAGGGATTGGAAACCATACAAGTGGTATTTCTAACGGTGCTCATGTTCTTTGTCATCGTGACGGTTCATGAATGGGGACATTATTATTTTGCCAAACGCGCCGGCATTCTTGTACGGGAATTTGCGATCGGTTTTGGTCCCAAATTGTTCTCATATAAAAGAAACGAGACCCAGTTCACACTGCGTTTGCTGCCATTTGGCGGATATGCACGTATGGCAGGTGAAGACCCGGAACTGGTAGAGATTCAGGAAGGTCAGACCATTGCAGTAAGGTCAGCTGATGACCAAGTGAAAATGATTTACCTCGATCAATTGGATAACCGAAAAAATGTAATTCGTGGTGAAGTGATCTCCATTGATATGGAGAAGGCATTGAAATTGCAACTTGATGTGGATGGTGAAATTCAGCAGTATCGAATTCATCCGCAAGCGATGTTGGTGAGTCGAGGTAAACAAACTCAGATCGCACCGAAAGATCGCCAATTTGGCAGTAAAACGGTTGGACAACGGGCAATGGCTATTTTTGCTGGACCACTCATGAATTTTATCTTGGCCTTTATATTGTTTGCAGTCTATGCTCAAATGGCTGGAGTTCCGGTTGAAAATCCGAAAAATCTCCAAATTGGTGAAGTGCTCGAAGGTGGAGCTGCCTACCAGGCGAACCTGCAAAAAGGAGATATCATTGAGACCATTAATGGTACTGCTATTGGCACAGATTCGAAAAAAATGGTGACGATGATTGCCGATTCCAAAGACAAACCGATGGAGTGGACACTGCGTCGGGGGAATGAAACGTTTAATATAACGATTACCCCTCGGGCCGTAGAAGGACAAGAGGGTGGAAAAGTGGGAATTGTTCCTACGCTTCCAACCCGATCTGTTGGGTTTGTGGAGACCTTTAAGGTTTCGGGAGTAGCAATGGTTGATACGACCAGAGTGATATTTGAAGGATTCAAACATCTGATCAATCAATTTAATATGGACGATATCGGTGGTCCAGTTCGTACATTTGAAGTAACAGGCCAAATTGCGAAACAGGGGATTGAACAATTGACGAGATGGGCGGCCATCTTGAGTCTCTACCTCGGTATTTTCAATCTGTTGCCTATTCCTGCTCTGGACGGCAGTCGTCTTGTATTCCTTGGAATCGAAGCACTGCGGGGCAGACCTGTTGACCCCAACCGGGAAGGCATGGTCCATTTTGTTGGGTTCGCCATGTTGTTTGTACTGATGCTGGCTGTAACATATAACGATATATTACGTTTGATTAACGGATAATTATGGTTTGACTATGCTCTGAGTTTTTGTGTTCAGAGGTAGTCTTTATGGGAGGACGCTGGAGTCTTATGTCAAAGGAAAATGATAAACAGTTCGTGACTGAAATTACACCTCAGGGCGAGGATTTCTCACGCTGGTATATTGATGTTATTAAAAAAGCTGATCTCATGGACTATTCACCCGTGCGCGGATGTATTGTTTTCAAACCAGACGGCTTTGAAATTTGGGAGCATATTAAGGATGAGATGGATCGTCGTTTCCGTGAAACGGGCCACCGTAATGCGTACTTCCCGATGTTTATTCCCGAGAGCTTTTTCCAAAAAGAAAAAGAGCATGTAGAAGGATTTAACCCCGAGTTACCTTGGGTTACAGAAGCGGGTGGCGAAAAGCTGGAAGAACGTTTGGCGATCCGTCCAACTTCGGAAACCATTATTGGTCACATGTACTCCAAATGGATTCAGTCCTATCGTGATTTGCCCGTACTGATCAACCAATGGGCTAACGTAGTTCGCTGGGAGAAAAGAACGTTACCTTTCCTTCGTACAACGGAATTCCTCTGGCAAGAAGGGCATACGGCCCACGAGACAGAAGAAGAAGCACGTGAAGAGACGATGAAAATGCTTGAAATCTACCGCGAAGTTGTGGAAGAATATCTGGCGATTCCTGTCATTACGGGACAGAAGACAAAATCCGAGAAATTTGCGGGTGCTGTTGACACCTTCTCCATCGAAGCGATGATGAAGGACGGACGTGCAGTACAAGCAGGAACTTCCCATTATATGGGCACAAACTTTGCAAAAGCTTTTGAAATCCAGTATCTTAGCCGCAACAACGTGCTGGAACTGGCTCATACCACTTCATGGGGAACAAGCACACGTTTGATTGGTGCCTTGATTATGGTTCACGGAGATGACCGTGGTCTCGTGCTTCCTCCTAAAGTAGCACCAACCCAAGTCGTTATGATTCCTATCGGACCTCCCAAAACACGTGATGCTGTTGTAGGTCGTGCGGATGAGTTGTTCGCCGAGCTCAAACAGGCTGGAGTCCGTGTTAAAATGGATGATCGTAGTGATGTTCGTCCAGGGTGGAAATTCAATGAATACGAGATGCGCGGTGTTCCGATTCGTCTCGAAATTGGCCCACGCGATATGGAGAACGGTGTATGCGTGCTCGTGTCACGTATCACTGGAGAGAAGAAAGTCGTAGAACAGGCGAATCTGGTGGAAGAAATCCAGACTATGCTTACCCAAGTGCAGCAAGATATGTTGGAACGTGCTCGGACTTTTATGTCGGACAACTTCTATTCCGTGGATACGCTCGATGAGATGAAAGAATTGATGGAAAACAAGCGTGGCTTTACACTGGCTGGATGGTGCGGTTCAGACGCTTGCGAAGATAAAGTGAGAGAAGTAACAGGTGCGACAAGCCGGAACATCCCGTTCCAGCCTGCGGAAGAAAAGCATACGTGCCTGGCTTGTGGTGAACAAGCGAAACATACTGTGGTATTTGCAAGAGCGTATTAGGTCAGGAAAATCTGACTAGCGGCATATATGGACTGTATGAGTAAGGAATGAAGAGCTTCTGTCGGATAAAATGAGTCGGTGCGAGTTCGGATCGGGGACATTTTTGAATGCAGAAGCTTTTTATGTTTTAAGGGGGGGCAAGGAGGAACAGGATGAGTGGATTCGAGGAGAAAAGAAAACGGTTTGAGTTGTTGATGAAACAGACGGAGCTCCCGGCTGGCCTAGTGGAGCCTTACTTTTTGGATGGATGGATCGAGCGAGTGGAGACAAATCGTAATAATCGGGACTGGAATATCCTGATCGCGAAGGATACCTTGGTGCCTGCTCCAATCTATCGTACGTTTTGTCTGCATATCCAGGAGAAGATGAATCATATTGCCAAAATTTCTTTTGGCTTCAAATATAGTGAACAGGTAGAGATTGGCGATATCGTCAGTGAGTATTGGAACCTGTTCTTGGAGTGGGTCACGCGCGAGATTCCTTCTGTAAACGGTTGGATGAACCGTACCACGTTTGAATGTGAAGCAGATCTGCTGCAACTGACAATGAGTGACGCAACATCAATGGAACTGGCACGTAAGAAACAGATTGATCAGGCTATCACGACTTTTTATGACAAGTACTTTCATCTACCGCTTCGCATCAAGATGCAAGTGGGCGAAGTGGCAAGCAATAAAGAGGCGATGGAGCAGTTCCAGGCCAAAAAACGTATAGAGGAACTTGAGGTCATCGAAAAGATGATGAGTGAAGCGGAGTCGGAAATGCCTGTGGATGAAGAACAGGGCGACTTGCGTTTGCAAATGGGATACGATATCAAGGAGCCACCTGTACCCATGCAGGAAATCCAGGATGAAGAGAAAAAGGTTACATTGCAAGGAGCTGTTTTCGGCCTTGACCGCAAAGAACTGCGAAATGGCAATACATTGTTCACATTCTATCTGACGGATTACACCGATTCCATGCAAATGAAGATGTTTGCCAAGACAAAAGAGGATGTTAAAATTCTCAGCTTGCTGTCAAATGGCAAATGGGTGAAAGTGCGTGGCCGTGTAGAATACGACAGATTTATGCAAATTCCGGAACTGGCTATGATCCCTTCGGATTTGATTGAAGTTAAGGCACCGCCGTCCCGCAAGGATAATGCAGTGGTGAAACGGGTGGAGTTCCATTTACACTCGACAATGAGCACGATGGATGCTGTAACTTCGATCGATAAGTACGTGAAAACAGCAGCAGAATGGGGTCACAAAGCGATTGCAGTAAGTGATCATGGTGGTGTACAGGTATATCCGGAGGCCTCCAAGGTAGCGAAGAAAAACGGAATTAAAATGATTTACGGGCTTGAGGCCAATGTAGTGAACGACTCTGTTGCAGTTGTAATGAATCCGCAGCCGTTGGAGCTCAAAACAGCAACGTATATCGTATTTGATATTGAGACCACCGGTCTTTCGGTCACACAGAACAAGATCATTGAGATTGCTGCTGTGAAAATGGAAGACGGTAAAGAGATTGATCGATTCGCTACGTTTGTTAATCCGCATGAGCGCATTCCCTATAATATTCAACAGCTGACTAACATCAACGATGACATGGTGAAAGATGCACCGGAGCTGGAACCTGTTATTCGTGAATTTGTACAGTTTGCTGGTGATGGGGTACTGGTTGCGCATAATGCACGTTTCGATATGGGCTTCATCCAGGCTTCCCTGAGACAACTGGGAATGCCGGAACTTCCGAACCCTGTTCTGGATACGTTGGAATTGGCGCGATTACTTTATCCAAAAATGAAAAATCACCGTCTGAATACGCTGGCAGATAAATATAAGGTCGGGCTGGAGAGTCATCACCGTGCCATCGACGATACGATTGCTCTTGCTGGCATAATGACCGGATTGCTAAATGATGCTGCCCAGATGAAAGGATTGACGATGTTTGATCGTCTTAACGATTATGTGGGTGTCGATTTGTCGAATACAAGACCGTTCCATTGCGGAATCTACGCCTTAAACGAGATTGGTAAGAAAAATCTCTACAAACTGGTATCTCTTTCTCATACGGAGCATTTTAAGCGGGTACCTTGCATTCCAAAATCCAAACTTATCAATTTACGTGAAGGTTTGATCATTTTATCTGGTTGTGAAAAAGGCGAGTTCTTCGAAGCGGTGCTTAACAAATCGCTTGAAGAAGCGGAAGAGATCGCCGAGTTTTATGACATTTTGGAGATCCAGCCGCTGACGATGTACATGCATTTGGTGGATAAAGGGTTAGTAGCTACACCAGAAGAAATAAAAACGGCGATACGCAAAGTCATTGATATCGGGACAAAACTCGATAAACCAGTAATCGCCACAGGTAATGTGCACTATCTGGAACCCCGAGACAAGCTATATAGGGATATCACGATTCATGGGATCACAGGATTTAGTCCGCTCAAAGATCAGCGTAAACCGGATGCTCACTTTAGAACGACGGATGAGATGCTGGAAGAGTTCCAGTTCTTAGGGCAGGATAAAGCATACGAAGTTGTGGTTACGAATACGGTCGAATTAGCTGAACGGTTTGAAGAAATCAAGCTGTTCCCGGACAAATTGTTTACACCGATTCTGGAAGGTGCGGATGAAGAAATCCGTAATACCTGCTATAACACCGCCAAGTCAATCTATGGCGAGGAACTACCGGAAGTGATTGTGGCAAGACTAGAGAAAGAACTGATCCCAATTATTAAATATGGTTTCTCTGCCAACTATCTGATCTCGGAACGACTGGTTAAAAAATCGAATCAGGATGGTTACCTCGTAGGGTCAAGGGGATCAGTCGGTTCCTCTGTCGTTGCTACATTTCTGGGTATATCCGAAGTTAATCCACTGCCTGCACACTATATCTGTGTGAATTCGGAATGCAAGCACAGTGAATGGTTCCTGGATGGCAGTGTCCGAAGCGGGTTTGACCTTCCTGAGAAAGAATGCCCGGATTGTAGTAACACACTCAAAGGAGAAGGACAGGATATACCGTTCGAGACCTTCCTTGGATTTAAAGGAGATAAAGTTCCCGATATTGACTTGAACTTCTCTGGTGATTACCAGCCTCATGCGCATAACTACACGAAAGTGCTATTTAGTGAAAAAAGCGTGTTTCGTGCGGGAACCATTGGTACGGTGGCTGAGAAAACAGCATTTGGTTTTGCAAAGAAGTATGAGGAACAGCATCAGAAGAAATGGCGTGGAGCCGAGCTGAATCGTCTGGCTTCTGGTTGCACTGGGGTTAAGCGGAGTACAGGACAGCATCCCGGCGGTATTGTCGTGGTACCTGATTACATTGAGGTCGAAGATGTAACACCGGTTCAATTCCCGGCAGATGATGTTAATGCAGAGTGGAAAACAACACACTTTGACTATCATGCTTTTGAAGAAAATTTGCTGAAACTCGATATTCTGGGGCATGATGATCCGACCATGATGCGGATGTTACAGGATTTGACAGGAGTCGATCCAACGACGATTCCGATGAATGATCCTAAAGTCATGAGCATGTTCAACTCGACGGAATCGCTGGGAGTAACGCCTGAACAGATTCGTTCACCTGTCGCAACGTTTGGTGTACCTGAGATGGGTACAAAATTCGTGCGTCAAATGTTAGTCGAATCCCAGCCGACATCCTTTGCCGATTTGTTGCAGATTTCGGGACTATCACACGGAACGGGTGTATGGCTTGGTAATGCACAGGATCTGATCAAAAACGGCACATGTAACATCAAAACAGTAATTGGTTGCCGGGATGATATTATGTTGTTCCTGATATACAAGGCGGGTATGGACGCAAGTCTGGCGTTTAAAATTACGGAGAGTGTTCGTAAGGGACGCGGTCTGCCACAGGAATGGATTGATGAGATGAAGAATTGTAAAGTGCCACAGTGGTACATTGATTCCTGTCTCAAAATCCAGTACATGTTTCCGAAGGCTCACGCGGCCGCTTACGTTATCTCAGCAGTACGTACTGCGTTCTTTAAGCTGTATCATCCGATTGAATATTACGCGACCTACTTTACCGTTCGTGCGGATGAGATTGATATCGAACTGATCTGCCAGGGATATGACGCTATCTATCGGAAAATTGTGGAGATTGAGCAATTAGGATTTCAGGCATTGCCCAAAGAAAAAAACATGCTGCCTGTTCTGGAGATGGGACTGGAAATGACTGCTCGTGGATTCTCTCTCAAACCGATCGATTTATATCGTTCTGAAGCCACGAAGTTTATCGTTGACGGGAAATCCCTAATCCCTCCATTTTCCGCTTTGGCCGGAATCGGGGACAATGCAGCACGCAATATTGCTGCGGCAAGAGAACATGGTGAGTTTCTCTCCGTGGAAGATTTCCAGCAGAAATCAAAAGCAAGTAAGACTATTATTGAACTCTTATCCAACATGGGTTGTTTCCGTGGTTTGCCAGAGAGCAATCAGCTATCCTTATTCTAGAGTTAGATTACGGGCATAAATCGATCCGTAATCGGGTATGCGTATTTTTTTCTTCATTAGTAAGTAAACGGCCTGAGCTATCGCTTACTTGTCACTATTACCAGACTATGTTATAATTTTTGAAGTGAACGAGATAGTACGAATTTCTAAAGAGTGGGGAAACCCACTCTTTAGTCTTTGGTATACAAGAATCTTGGGTAATGAATAATTTTCCAGTGATATTTACTGGTGTAGCCTAAGTTGGAGGTTATCGGTTTTGAGCACAACGAACATTAAATCTACCGTGGAAGAAATGATCCAACCCTACTTGAACGAACAAGGCTTCGAGCTGGTTGACATCGAATACGTCAAAGAAGGCAGCAACTGGTTTTTACGGGTGTATGTCGACAAAGAGGGTGGCATCGACATCGACGATTGCGTCTTGATCAGCGAAAAGCTGAGCGCCAAGCTGGATGAGAACGATCCGATTCCAACCATCTATTTCCTTGAAGTGTCTTCTCCTGGTGCGGAACGTCCACTGAAAAAAGCGGAGGATGTTGCCAAAGCCGTAGGTAAAAACGTATTTATTACGACCTACGAGTCGGTGAATGGAATAAAGGAATTTGAAGGCAAACTGCTTTCCTTTGATAACGGGGAACTTGTGATCGAAGCAGGCAAGAAACAGCATGCCATTTCTTATGAGAAGGTTGCCAGTGCGCGTCTGGCTATTCTGTTTTAGGTGCCGTGTTCACTTTATTAATGAAAAAGACACATCTCACGATAACGGCAAGGTGCTCATGAGTCTAGAGCCTTTCGCCGTTTTACGTATGAGATGCCATGTTTGAAAGGGGGATCAACATTCATGAGTATGGATTTTATTGAAGCAATGAATGAATTGGAGCGGGAAAAAGGGATCAGCAAGGATGTGCTGTTCGAAGCAATCGAAGCAGCGCTAATCTCCAGCTACAAGCGTAATTTCAACACCGCCCAGAATGTGCGTGTTGATATGAACCGCAATACCGGTGTTATCCGCGTGTACGCCCGCAAATTGATTGTGGAAGAAGTCCTGGATTCACGTACCGAAATTTCATTGCCTGCTGCACGAGAAATCAATCCTCACTTCCAGCTGGAAGATATTGCGGAGATTGAAGTTACGCCGCGTGATTTCGGACGTATAGCCGCACAAACTGCCAAACAGGTAGTTACCCAGCGGATTCGTGAAGCCGAACGCGGCCTGATCTACAACGCTTTCGTTGATAAGGAAGAAGATATCGTTACGGGAGTGGTGCAGCGTCAGGATTTGCGCAATATCTACATCGATCTGGGCAAAATCGAAGCGGCTTTGCCGCTGACCGAATTGATGCCGAACGAGAAGTTTGTTCATGGTGATCGTATTAAGGCTTATATCACCAAGGTCGAGAATACGACCAAAGGGCCGCAAATCATTTTGTCCCGTACCCATCCGGGACTGTTGAAACGTCTCTTTGAACTGGAAGTACCTGAAATTTTTGACGGTGTGGTTGAGATTCGTTCCGTTGCACGCGAAGCGGGTTTCCGCTCCAAGATTGCCGTTCATTCCCGCAATGAGGAAGTTGATCCGGTTGGATCATGTGTAGGCCCAAGAGGAATACGCGTGCAGACCATTGTGGGTGAGCTGCGCGGTGAAAAAATTGACATCGTTCGTTTCTCTGACCAGGTAAACGAATATGTGGCTAACGCACTTAGCCCTTCCAAAGTATTGGAAGTTCAAGTGTTTGAGGAAGAAAAGATGGCTCGGGTTATTGTTCCTGACTATCAACTGTCCCTCGCCATTGGTATCAAAGGTCAAAATGCCCGATTGGCAGCCAAGCTGACCGGCTGGAAAATCGACATTAAGAGCGAGAGCCAGGCGGAACAGGAATTCGGAAGAGAAAAAGATTCTTCTTCGGAAATGCATCAAGATTCCGTCTCCGTCGACTAAAGTAAAGCACGGGGGGCGCTAACGTATGAAAACAAAAAAGGTACCACTGCGCAAATGTGTGGCGTGCCAGGAAATGATGCCCAAAAAGCAACTGATCCGCATCGTTAAAACGCCAGAGGATGAAGTGCTTATCGATTTGACTGGCAAAAAGTCCGGACGAGGTGCTTATTTATGTGGCAAAGAGTCCTGTTTTAAACTTGCACTCAAAAACCGGTCCCTGGATCGGGCGCTGAAGGGCAAGGTTTCACCGGAAATTTACGAGCAATTGGCAGCTGATTTCGTCGCGGTAGAGGATGAATTCGTAGCAGCGCAGGAGCGTGATAATGATGAATAATAAAACTCTGTCTTATCTGGGACTCTCTATGCGTGCAGGTAAACTTGTAACTGGTGAAGAAATCGTGCTCAAAGCGATCCGTTCTTCCGAAGCTAAAATGGTTATTGTTGCGGGTGACGCCTCGGCCAATACACAAAAGAAATTTCGCGACAAATGCGGAACATATAAGGTTCCACTGGTGATCGGATTTGACCGGGATAGTCTGGGTTCAAGTATCGGTAAAGAAACGCGGGTTGTTCTTGCAGTAACGGATCGAGGGTTTGCAAAAATGATCTCCAAGCAAATCGGGATAATGTCGGAGGTGGAGTATATTGAGTAAACAGGAAAACAAGGATAAATTGCGAGTCTATGAGTATGCGAAGTCCCTTAATATGAGCAGCAAAGAAATTATAACCATTCTTAAAAAGCTGGATATTCCCGTAAACAATCATATGAGCGTTATGGAGAATGGATCAGTGGGTAAGGTGGAACAATTTTTTAAAGACATAAAATCCACTGCTGCTTCGAAGCAAAGTAATGAGGCAAAACCCGTTGCTACTTCGGCAGTGCGCAGTGACAAAACAGTGGACAGCAACAAGCCGGCCGGCGGAGTGAACACGCCGAATAGCAGTAACCCACCCGGTAGTCCCGTACAAACAAAAATACAACAGGAAAAGCAGGTAGGTATGAACAATAGACCAAATTCAAACAATAACAATGGCTCCCAAAGACCTAGCGGCCAAGGCACGACTGGCAGCAACAGAACGAACTCTTCCCAAGGCTCAAGCCAAGGGGGACAATCAAGTAACCGTCCAAGACCAGCTCAAAGTGGACAAAGCAGTACAACATCCCGTCCGCAAGGATCGGGTCAACGTCCGAATAACAGCGGTGGCGGTCAAGCAAGACCTTCAGGACCAAGTGGCGGCGGTAATGCCGGTACTGGCGGCAACCGTAGTGGTGGTCAAGGTCAGAGCCAAGGACAAGGCCAACGCAGAAGCGGCCCAGGTGGCACGACTGGCAGCAACAACAATAGCGGTAACCGTTCGAACAGCGGTGGCGGTGGACGTCGTTATGATGACAATCGTGGCGGCAACTTCCGTGGTAACCGTGGCGGCAAAAACAATCGCAACAGAAATCAACAACAGTATCAGCAACGTGAGAAAATTGATAACACACCTAAGAAAATTATCGTTCGCGGTGATATGACTGTTGGTGAAACAGCGAAGTTGCTCCATAAGGACGCTTCCGAAGTTATCAAAAAACTCATTGCTATGGGTGTTATGGCAACAATCAACCAAGAGCTTGATATCGAAACGATCCTATTGCTTGCAAGTGAATTCGGTGTTGAGGTTGAAGTGAAGATCGTGCTTGAAGATGATCGTTTCGAGACGCTGGAAGAAAATGATGAAGCTGCTGACTTGCAATCTCGTCCACCAGTAGTTACGATCATGGGTCACGTTGACCATGGTAAAACAACATTGCTTGATGCGATTCGTTCCACGAATGTATCCGATGGCGAAGCAGGCGGAATCACGCAGCACATCGGTGCATATCAAGTTGAAATTAACAACAAAAAGATCACGTTCCTGGATACTCCGGGTCACGAAGCGTTTACAGCGATGCGTGCGCGGGGCGCACAGGTTACGGATATGACGATTATTGTCGTAGCTGCGGATGACGGTGTTATGCCACAAACGATTGAGGCGATTAACCACGCCAAAGCTGCTGGGCTTCCCATTATCGTGGCTGTCAACAAAATTGACAAGCCGGGCGCTGATCCAGACAAAGTGAAACAAGAATTAACCAGCTATGAACTCGTTCCAGAAGAGTGGGGCGGAGATACCATCTTTGTTAACGTGTCAGCGAAACAAAGAATGGGTCTGGAAGGTCTGCTTGAAATGATTCTGCTCGTTGCAGAAGTGAACGAATACAAAGCGAACCCGGACAAACGTGCCCGCGGTACAGTGATTGAAGCCGAGCTGGATAAAGGACGTGGCCCAGTTGCCCGTATCCTCGTACAGCACGGTACACTGAAAGTTGGAGATGCTTTTGTTGCAGGTAACTGCTTCGGTCGCGTACGTGCGATGGTGAATGACAAAGGCCGCCGTTTAAAAGAAGCTGGACCTTCAACACCTGTAGAAATCACAGGTCTGACTGAAGTTCCAGGTGCGGGAGATCCATTCATGGTGTTTGAGGATGAGCGCAAAGCGCGTTCAATCGCTGACAAACGTGCGATCACGCAACGTGAATCCGATCTGGGTACTCATACTCGCGTGACGCTGGATGATCTGTTCCAGCACATCAAAGATGGCGAGATCAAAGATTTGAACGTCATTATCAAAGGTGACGTACAAGGTTCGGTTGAGGCATTAAAAGGTTCCCTTGCAAAAATCGAAGTTGAAGGTGTACGCGTGAAAATCATTCATAGCGGCGCTGGTGCAATCACGGAGTCTGACATCATTCTGGCTGCGGCATCCAATGCTATCGTGATTGGTTTCAACGTTCGTCCTGATAATCAGGGGAAATTGACTGCAGATCAAGAGCAAGTAGACATTCGTCTGCATCGCGTGATCTACAGTGTTATTGAAGAAATTGAACAAGCAATGAAAGGTATGCTTGATCCGATCTACAAAGAAAAAGTAATCGGTCATGCTGAAGTTCGGAGCACGTTCTCTATCAGTAAAGTGGGTACCATTGCTGGATGTATGGTTACCTCGGGTAAAATTACGCGTTCTGCGGAAGCACGCCTGATTCGTGATGGCATCGTCCTTTACGAAGGCAAGCTGGATTCCCTGAAACGTTACAAAGATGATGCCAAAGAAGTAGCCCAAGGTTACGAGTGCGGTATCACGCTGGATAAATACAATGATCTCAAAGAAGGCGACATTATCGAAGCCTTCATTATGGAGACAGTACAACGATAAGCAAGGAAGCATGAGGTGAACAACAATGGCTAAGATTCGTACAGGTAGAGTGGGCGAGCAGATCAAGAAAGAAATGAGTCTGCTCATCCAGTCTGAACTGAAAGATCCACGTATCGGCTTTATTACCGTAACGGGAGTCGAAGTGACAGGAGACTTGTCGCAAGCCAAGGTTTATCTGAGTGTCTTCGGTGAACAGGAGCAAAAAGATAACACGCTCAAAGCGCTGGCAAAGGCAAATGGATTTTTGCGTTCCGAGCTGGGCAAGCGTATCCGATTTCGCCATGTTCCCGAGTTGATATTCAAGATCGACGAATCGATCGCTTATGGCAGCCGAATTGAGAAGCTGCTTGGCGACATTGATTCCGACAAGAACGAATCCCAGTAACAGAATAAGGAGACGGCAATGCACACTTATGAACAGGCGCTTCAGAACGGAAAGCAATTTCTGTTGGAGCATGATGATTACCTGGTCGTGTCGCATGTACAGCCGGACGGTGACGCAGTCAGCTCGACGGTAACGATGGGCTGGCTGCTGTCATGTCTGGGTAAGACATTCACGATGATAAATGAAGGTGAAATTCCGCAACGCATGCATTTTTTGTGGGAAGCCGGCAACATTGTGAACATGACCGAACAACCCCCGCAGCGTAAATACAAAGCAGTAATCTGTGTGGACTGTGCAGACTTTGCCAGAGTAGGCTTGACTCGTCAGTATTTCGAAGAAGATGCTGTTATTTTGAATATTGATCATCATCCTACAAATGACGCTTATGGTACAGTCAACATCATTAAGTCTGATGCTGCTGCAACAGCTGAAATTTTGTTCGATTTCCTCAACCTGTTTCCAGTGACATGGGATAAAGCTGTCGCAACGGCAATCTATACAGGATTGCTTACGGATACAGGTGGGTTCCGCTATGCCAATACAAGTCCAAATGTGATGACAACGGCTTCCAGACTGCTTGAACATGGAGTGGATGGACCTTATCTGGCCCAGACCTTGTTGGAGCAGGTGACTCTTCCACAAGTTCGGATTCTCAATCAAGCGCTATCCAGCCTACAGATGACAGAAGATGGCAAGATAGCTTGGGTCGTAATCACACCTGAAGACATGATTGCGTGTGTTGCATCGAATGAAGATCTCGAAGGGGTAGTAAACTATCCACGTAATATTCAAGGTGTGGAAGTCGGTATCTTTTTCAAAGTCATTAATGAGAACGCTGTAAAGGTATCACTTCGCTCAGCTGGTAAAATTGATGTTGCTGCACTTGCACAGACATTTGGTGGAGGCGGGCATGTTCTCGCAGCTGGATGTCGCGTGGAAGGCAAACTGGAAGATATTATCGCAAAAGTGCTCAAGCAGGTGAATTCACAATGGTAAAACCATTTGAAGGCGTACTTCCGGTATATAAACCGGCGGGATTTACTTCCCATGATGTCGTAGCCAAAATGCGTCGTATACTCAAAATGAAGCGTATTGGTCATACGGGCACATTGGACCCGCAAGTCACTGGCGTACTTCCGCTTTGTCTAGGCCGAGCAACTCGTGTGGTGGAGTACATGCAGGAGCTTCCCAAGGAATACCTGGCAACGCTCAGACTGGGTCTGTCTACCGATACAGAAGACATGACGGGTGAAGTTGTCGAGCGGTCGGAAACGCCTGTGGAAGTGACTGAGGAACAGGTGCAGAAGGTGCTTGAACAATTTCTGGGTACCATCTCCCAAGTTCCGCCGATGTATTCTGCGGTTAAGGTGGACGGCAAACGTCTGTATGAACTTGCACGTGAAGGAAAAACGGTAGAGCGTAAGAGTCGTGAAGTTACGATATATGAGCTTGAATTGACAGGAATCGAGATTCAAGGTGATACAACCGATATTTCCTTCCGCGCTTTGTGCTCCAAGGGTACGTATATTCGAACGTTGTGTGTGGATATCGGCAGAAAATTGGGATACCCATCCACAATGTTACAGCTGGAACGAACCATATCGGCGGGAATCTCCGCGGATCGTTGCCTCCGTATTGAAGAAGTGGAGCAACACATGGCAGAGGGAACATTAGCAGAGGTGTTAATTCCGGTTGATGAAGCCATTGCTTCCATTCCATCACATACAGTGGGTAAAGATCTGGCTAAGGGAGCACTTCAGGGCCAGAAATTGTCAGCGCGTTTGTTGGAACCACCTGTAGAACAACCTGGTCTATTGCGCTTATATGCTCAGGATGGAACGTTTCTGGGGATATTTGAGCGGGATGAATTGAAAGCAACGGTGAGAGCGGTTAAAGTCTTTTTGCCGGAATAAAGAGGTAAAGGTTTGAGTTATGGTGATGCTCAGGCTTGGCCTATCAAGTGAAATGCAGGTGAATGATTGTGAAAACCGTAATGCTAACCTATCCGCAGACGTTACATTCGACTGAGCTGAGCACACTTCCCCAAGTGCTTGCGATTGGTCAATTCGACGGACTGCATCTCGGACATGCAAGTGTCATCTTATCAGCTGTCCGCATTGCGCGCGAAACAGGCATGCAGGCAGCGGTCATGACCTTTCATCCACATCCGAAGGAAGTTATGCGCAAAGGGGATTACGAGGGTTACTTAACTCCCTTGAGAGATAAAGAAGACATCTTGGCAGGGATGGGCGTTGATGTGCTCTACGTGGTGGAGTTCAATGAGGACTTCTCACGGTTGACGCCGCAACAATTCGTGCATGACCTGTTGATTCCTCTTCAGACGAGAACAGCGGTAGTTGGTTTTGACTTCCGTTTCGGTCACAAGGGTGCAGGAGATGAACAGCTTCTTCGTACATTGGGAGAAGGGGAAATGACGGTTGAGACCGTTCCTCCGTTCCTGTTAAATGGTGAGAAAGTGAGCAGCTCTCTCATTCGAGGCCTGTTGAAACGTGGGGAGATGGATGAGGCCAGTCAATGGCTTGGCCGACCTTACAGTATCAGGGGAACTGTAATTCACGGGGAGAAGCGTGGGCGAACCATTGGTTTTCCAACAGCTAACCTTGAACTCACGGATCATTTTGTTACACCGTCAAAGGGTGTTTACGCTGTTCGTGTGCAGTATGGCGATCAGGAACTGCGTGGCGTAATGAATCTCGGTGTGAAACCTACGTTTCACGAAAATGGGATGAAACCTACGTTTGAAGTGCACCTGCTTGATTTTGATGGACACTTGTATGACCAGGAATTAAAGGTCGAGCTTGTTCATTATATTCGTGAAGAACGAAAGTTTGAATCGATTGATGCATTGATTAGCCAGATTCGTGAAGATGCATTAACTGCCGGCCGCCTGTTATCTTAAGGCTTTGGATAAAATGCATGTTTACATTTACATTGACTGGGCAATTATGATATAATGTACTATGTTGTCGTTTGAGACAACACATAACCTTGGCTTGGTTGCTTGCTCTCACCGGCGGTGACGAGGCTAATGGCGATTATAATGAAGGAGGTGAACAGGATGGCATTGACTCAAGAACGTAAACAACAACTGATCGACGAGCACAAAACTCACGAGTCCGATACAGGATCTCCAGAGGTGCAAGTTGCTATCCTTACGGAAAACATCACAAGTTTGACAGATCACTTGCGTACGCATAAGAAAGACCACCACTCACGTCGTGGACTTTTGAAAATGGTAGGTCAACGTCGTAAGCTTTTGGCTTACGTGAAAAACAAAGATGTTAAACGTTACAGCGCTTTGATCGAGAAACTCGGATTGCGTCGTTAATTCTCGTACATGTTTTCAAAACCAACCTGGCTGTTATCCGTCATTCCTTTGTCTAAAAGGACAAGCGGAACTTACAGCCGGGTTGTTTTGTAGATGAATATGTTCCCATATATTTGTAGCTGAGGGCTCCGCAAGGAGCTTTTGTTTTGTAAGTGAGCATGTTGCTGCGGAGTTAATGAATACAGGACAAGCAGGAAATACTGTGAAAATGCAGAATCCATTGTGTTAGGAACGAATAAAAGGAGGAATTTCATGGAACAGCGTGTTGAAATGCAGCTTGGTGGAAGAAAGCTTACGCTTGAAACCGGGCGTTTGGCCAAGCAGGCTAATGCTGCCGTTAAGGTAACGTACGGGGATACCGTTGTATTGTGTACCGTGACAGCATCAAGTGAGCCGAAAGATCTGGACTTTTTCCCATTAACGGTAAACTATGAGGAAAGATTGTATGCCGTAGGTAAAATCCCGGGTGGCTTTATTAAACGTGAGGGCAGACCAAGTGAGAAAGCGATCCTTTCAAGCCGTCTGACTGACCGTCCGATTCGTCCATTGTTCCCGGAAGGCTTCCGGAATGATGTACAAGTTCTGAATATCGTTATGAGTGTGGATCAGGACTGCGAACCGCAAATCGCTGCAATGATTGGTACATCGGCTGCACTGAGCATTTCGGATGTTCCATTCAGTGGACCGATTGGTGGCGTAAAAGTGGGACGCATTGATGGTGAGTTCATCATTAATCCAACGATTGCACAGCTTGAAGTTAGTGAGATTGAACTGGTTGTTGCAGGAACCAAAAATGCCATCATGATGGTTGAAGCCGAAGCAAACGAAGTGCCGGAAGAAGTGATGCTCGAAGCAATCATGTTCGGACATGATGAGATCCAAAATATTATTGCTGTAATCGAACAACTCGTGAAAGTGGCCGGCAAAGAAAAAATGGCTGTGAAATTGCATACCGTTAATGCTGAAGTTAACAGCGATGTGCGTGATTTCGCCAGTGCTCGTCTGGTTGAAGCGGTTAAAATTGCTGAGAAACACGCTCGTCAGGATGCAATCGATCTCGTGAATGACGAAACCGTTGCTCACTTTGCAGAGAAATATATTGAAAGTCCGGAATTGCTCAAAGACGTGAAGGAAGTTCTGCATGATATCGTCAAAGAAGAAGTGCGCCGTCTGATCACCCATGATAAAGTTCGTCCGGATGGACGTGGACTTGCTGAAATTCGCCCAATTGAATGTGATACATCTCTGCTGCCACGTGCACATGGTACAGGACTGTTTACACGTGGTCAAACGCAAGCGCTTAGCGTTTGTACACTTGGTGCACTGGGTGATGTTCAGATTTTGGACGGAATCAGTCTTGAAGAAACGAAACGATTCATGCATCACTATAACTTCCCACCATTCAGCGTAGGTGAAGCTCGTCCATTGCGTGCTCCAGGCCGTCGCGAAATCGGACATGGTGCACTGGGTGAGCGCGCTCTTTCCAAAGTGATTCCTTCCGAAACGGATTTCCCATACACGATTCGTTTGGTATCTGAAGTTCTGGAATCCAACGGCTCATCATCTCAGGCAAGTATCTGTGCCAGCACTTTAGCTATGATGGATGCAGGTGTTCCAATCAAAGCTCCGGTTGCGGGCGTGGCTATGGGTCTGATCAAAGATGGTGATCATGTATCCATTCTGAGTGATATTCAAGGTATGGAAGATCACCTGGGTGACATGGACTTCAAAGTAGCAGGAACACCAGAAGGTGTAACCGCGATTCAAATGGATATTAAAATTGATGGGATTAATCGTCAAATTTTGTCGGATGCATTGGCGCAAGCCAAAGAAGGTCGTATGCACATTTTGGGCAAAATGAACGAAATTTTGAAAACTCCACGTGAGCAGCTTTCACAATACGCACCTAAAATTACAACCATGCATATCAATCCGGACAAAATCCGTGATGTTATCGGTGCAGGTGGTAAAATTATCAATAAAATCATCGAGGAAACCGGTGTTAAAATTGATATTGAACAGGATGGACGCGTCTTTATCGCTTCTTCCAACCAGGAGATGAATGATAAAGCTAAATCGATCATCGAGGGAATCGTGCGTGAAGTACTGATCGGCGAGATTTATGTCGGTAAAGTGAAACGTGTAGAGAAATTCGGTGCATTTGTTGAAGTGTTACCAAACAAAGAAGGTCTGGTACACATCTCACAACTGTCTACAGAACGTGTTGCCAAAGTGGAAGATGTTGTTGCCATTGGTGATTCCATTACTGTAAAAGTTACGGAAATTGATCCGCAAGGTCGAATCAACCTTTCCCGCAAGGCCGCATTGACTACTGAAGCTCCGGCTCAATCCTAGGTTATCGGTACAAGTTTTCTAACATGATATATTGAATGAAGAGACAGAATATGTATTTCTGGCTCTTTTTTTAACGTTTAAATACAGGTTGAGAAATAGCTCTTCGAATCCCGTAAAGGTTGTGGAACAAGCTCATAGGATGCTTCACATGTACAGGCTATTTTATTCATATTCTTGCCCTTGTCCTCATATGATGGGGACAAAGACGGCGGGAGGATGGAGCTGTGGGAAACCAATCCAAAAAGCTGGCGGCTGTTCTGGTAGGTATGGCAGCTGTCATACTGGTCGGACAAGTGGGCAGTGTACGTACATACATTACGGAAATCCGTGATGGACCAGGCACGCAAAATGCATTTGATATGTTCAAAGAGGCAACTGGAGAAGATGCACTGTTATCGGCGATCCGAGATAAAGCAGCCGAAACGAAGATCACTCCGGTAAATGCCAGATTGGACCGGGTTTGGAAAGCGATACCTGGCTATAATGGCATTGAAATTGATGTGGAGGCTACGTATCGCAAAGCGCTTGGCGGGACGTTGAATACCAAGATCTCGTATGTCTATCGTCAGACAGAACCTGAGATTCAGCTCAAGGATTTGGGTGCTCATCCGATTTACCGGGGAAATGCCGAAAAACCCATGGTATCGTTTATGATTAATGTGGCCTGGGGCAATGAGTACATTATCCTGATGCTGGATACGCTTGAGGCTGAAAAGGTCAGAGCCACTTTTTTTCTGGATGGCAGCTGGTTAAGCAAAAACGAAGAACTGGCCAAGGAAATCCAAAAGCGCGGACATGAGCTGTCCAATCATGCATATTCACATCCCAATATGAGTCGGCTGAGTAGGGAAAGGGCAAAACTAGAAATTAGTAAAACCCAGGATCTGCTGAAACAAAAATTGGGTGTGGAAAATCATTGGTTTGCTCCGCCTTCCGGTGATTTCAATCAACAGACTGTGGATATCGCCTCCGGCATGGGCCTGCAAACGGTTCTATGGACGCTAGATACCGTTGATTGGCGCAAACCGAGTTCTGATTCTGTCGTGGCTAAAATCACCAAAAATGCGGAAGCTGGTACATTAATTCTGATGCATCCAACGGCAGCTTCATCAGGAGCCTTAAAAGAAATGATTTCGGCTATACGAGCCAAGGGGCTTACCCTTGGGACAGTTAGTGAAACGTTATCATCCGAGCGTGTGAAAACGTCGGCGGTTGAGTGAACGGTGTTTTTTTGTTAATATCAAACAGTTGGAACCAAATGTCGATTTCGATGTCGCATCGAGATCAAGGCAATTATAGAGATGTAGGAGGGCCAACCGTGAAAAAAATTCAGCTGGGCAATGGCCTCAGAGTAGTCATGGAACAGATTCCTACCTGTCGTTCCGTGTCTTTCGGAATATGGGTCAAGACAGGTTCTCGTAATGAGCAGCCTGTAAGCAACGGAGTATCTCATTTTATTGAACACATGCTGTTCAAAGGAACGGATCGTTATGACGCTAAAGCGATTGCGGAGCAGTTCGATGCGATCGGTGGTAACGTGAATGCGTTCACTTCCAAAGAATACACATGTTACTACGCCAAAGTATTGGATGAACATCTGCCGATAGCCGTTGATGTATTGTCCGATATGTTTTTCCGTTCTAAAATGGATGATGGTGAGTTGATCAAGGAGAAAAACGTCATCCTGGAAGAGATCTCGATGTATGAGGATACGCCGGATGACATGGTTCATGATCTCATGGCCATGGCTGCATATGGAGAGCATCCACTCGCTTATCCAATTCTGGGTACCGAAGAGCGTCTCAAAGCGATGGATTCAAGCCATCTGCGTGCATATATGAATCAGCACTACACAATTGAAAATACAGTCATTAGTATCGTCGGAAACATTGATGACAGTGTAATCGATCTGATGGAAAAACATTTTGGTGCTTTTGATGTGAACGGTGTGGCTGAGCAAGTTACGATGCCGGCATTCCAGAGCGGACAGCTCTTTCACAAAAAGAAAACGGAACAGAATCATATCTGTATCTCGTTCCCGGGATGTAAAATCGGAGATCCACTCCAGTTCGCGATGGTTGTACTGAATAACGCCATTGGCGGAGGCATGAGTTCCCGACTGTTCCAGGAAATTCGTGAGAAACGTGGCCTTGCTTACTCCGTTTATTCCTATCATAGTTCTCATGCGGACAGCGGACTTTTCACCATATATGCGGGTACAGCGCCTAAACAGACGAAGGAAGTACTGGATCTGACCAAAGAGGTCCTGCACGATCTGGCGGTAAACGGCCTGTCTGAGGATGAACTGCGTAAAGGAAAAGAACAGCTGAAGGGTAGTCTGATCCTCAGTTTGGAAAGCACAGGCAGCCGGATGAATCGTCTGGGTAAAAACGAGCTGATGCTGGGAAGACACCATACGCTAGATGAAATGATTGCCAAAATTGAGCAAGTAACGATGGACGATATCAATGCGGTACTCGACCTGATGTTTGCCGAGCCGTTCGCACTCGCCATGGTTGGCGCTTCTGATAAGACGATCGCTGGATTGAGAAGGGATGATTTTGTTGCATTACGTTCAAATACAGAAATTACCGGGCAATGAAGATATTAAATTGCCACAAAAAATGTCCGAGCTGGCATCCGGCTTTGATGTGGTAGCTGCACTTCAGGAAGATGTTGTGCTGCAGCCGGGTCAGCGTACGCTGATCCCTACCGGACTTGCGATGGCCATGCCGGCTGGACTGGAAGCACAGATCCGTCCACGCAGTGGCTTGGCTTTCAAACATGGAATTACCTGTCTGAACACACCTGGCACCATTGATGCGGATTATCGCGGTGAAGTTAAGGTTCTGTTGATCAATCTCGGTCAAGAGCCGTTCACGATTGTACGCGGAGAGCGCATTGCCCAAATCGTGTTCCAAACGGTTCCAGCAGTGGAGTTAACTGAGGTAGCTGAATTGTCGGAAACCGTACGTGGAGAGGGTGGATTTGGTCATACCGGGAAATAACCCCGTATCCAAACGGTCCAATAGAACTTTTGTATGAAGGTTCCATCTTTGTGGTTAACTGAACATGGTCTCCAAGAGTCGTCCCATAGAGGGGCGGCTTTTTGTATTTCTGGAGGAGTTAAGGGAACAACACTTCACACGATGGGGAGATTTTATTGTTTTCACCCACCCGTGGGCCACTGCATACGATAAGGCATACATGTGGTGAAAGGAGTGACGTCCCGATGCTGACCGGAGTCCGGATTGTAGTCCTGGGTGGAGATGCGCGGCAGCTTGAAGTCATTCAAAAATGCACTGAGCTGGATGCAACGGTAAGTGTAGTGGGTTTTGATAAACTGGAGCGCTCCATTCCGGGTATCGAACACCAGGAACTGGAGGACGAAGTGTTTGCTTCGGCAGATGTGCTGGTGCTTCCTGTTGTTGGTTGTGATGATCAGGGGAAAGTAAGTACTTCGTTCAGTGACACACCGATCTTTTTGAAAAAGGAACATGTTGCGGCATTGCCGGAGCATTGCATCGTGTTCACAGGAATGGCGAAGCCGTTTTTGCGTGCACTTTGCCGGGAAAATGGCCTGCGACTTGTGGAAGTACTCGATCGTGATGATATCGCACTCTACAACTCCATTCCAACGGCTGAGGGTGCCATTGCCATGGCGATTCGGGAGACGGACTTCACGATCCACGGCTCGGAATGCATCGTACTTGGCTTAGGTCGAACAGGATTCACAATGGCCAAAACATTGCAGGGACTTGGGGCAAATGTACGGGTGGGAATCAGGCGGGGAGAGGATGTTGCTCGCGCTGCTATTATGGGCTGGAAGCCTTTCATGACAACGGATTTGGCCGCTCAAACCGGGGCAGTTGACTTGCTTTTTAATACGATACCGACTATGATAATCACAGCACAAATCCTGTCCAGAATGCCGCAAAAAGCAGTGATTATTGACCTCGCATCCGCTCCTGGTGGCTGTGATTTCAGGTATGCTGAAAAACGCGGTATCAAAGCGCTACTTGCGCCTGGCCTCCCCGGCATTGTTGCTCCCAAAACGGCTGGTGGCATTATTGCCGACGCGTTGATCCGTTTGCTTTTGGAAGAACAAAACGCACGGGAGGTTGAACAATGAACTGGCAGGGAAAAACGGTAGGTTACGCAATTACGGGTTCTCATTGTACGTTTGAAGAGGTTATGCCGGTGATAAGCCGCTTTGTGACTGAAGGGGCCAATGTGGTTCCGATTATTTCGAATTCAGTTCTGACGACAGATACACGCTTTGGCACTGCGCAAAATTGGCAAAAACAGTTGAAAGATATAACAGGGAATGATATCATTTCTACAATTGTTGAGGCAGAGCCGTTAGGGCCATCCAAATTGCTCGATGTGCTTGTGATCGCTCCCTGCACAGGGAATACAACGAGCAAGCTGGCTAATGCGATGACCGACACTCCGGTGTTGATGGCAGCCAAAGCACAGATGCGTAATCAGCGTCCGTTGGTGCTTGCCATTTCCACAAATGATGGTCTTGGATTGAATGCTGCGAACATCGCCAAATTGCTTGTGGCCAAATATTTGTATTTTGTGCCGTTTGGGCAGGATGATCCGGTAAAAAAACCGAATTCGTTAGTCGCCAAAATGGAGCTGATTCCAGAGACCTGCTGGAGTGCACTGGAAGGCAGACAGCTGCAGCCAATGATTGTGGAGCGTTCTGCACAGGCATGATGATATAAGGGTCCGTCATGTATCAGCGTGGGTTTATAAACGACTCTGCAATACGAAAGTTACGGGGATAATGGTAAGACGCTAGAAGGAATGAAGAGGGTTCGAGAGACAAGGAAAATCATGGGGGACGATATGCTGGTTTGAACAGCTACTGTGTCCGTGTTCCTGGTATAAAAGGGCATTCCTGCTTGCAACGGCAAGGTCGGGCAAGTGGGACGTGCATTGGGAACGTGCGTCGTGATATCGATAACAACCGCCACCTTTTTGTGGATTGTCCTAGACCACCAGCAAAAAGGAACGGCATGGAATACCGTATCATTTGCTGAGCTAATCGCATCAGAACGCTCCCTAGGGTGATCTATTTGTTGATTCGACCCGTGTCCAGTATTCTTGCGTACACAAATGGAGGAATAAAGATGCGCATCATGGTACAGAAATTCGGAGGCACGTCTCTCTCCACCGTTCAGGCGAGAGAGCACGTGCTCCGTCACATTAAACGTGAACTTGAAGCAGGATTGAATCTGGTCGTCGTTGTGTCAGCGATGGGCCGCCGCGGCGAGCCTTATGCTACCGATACGTTGCTGGACTGGACTGCACAGAACGGAAATGCAATATCTGCACGTGAAAAGGATTTATTGCTGTGCTGCGGTGAAATAATATCTGCGACAACGTTGAGCAGTTTGCTGGAACATGAAGGTATCCCCACTACAGTGCTGACCGGTGCGCAAGCAGGTTTTGTGACGGACGACAATTTCGGGAATGCCCGAATTTTGGATGTCCGTCCTGTTCGTGTGCTGGAGCAGCTCCAGCGTGGGCGTGTTGTTATTGTTACCGGATTCCAGGGTCAGACGGAGAACGGAGACTTTACAACGCTGGGTCGTGGAGGCAGTGATACTTCAGCGACAGCCCTCGGTGCAGCATTGCGCGCTGAAATGGTAGATATATATACGGATGTAAACGGAATATTGACCGCTGATCCGCGCATTGTAGAGGACGCACGTGCGTTGACGGTCGTGAGTTATGCCGAGATTTGTAACATGGCACATCAAGGGGCTAAGGTCATTCATCCTCGTGCAGTTGAGATTGCAATGCAATCCCAAATTCCAATGCGAGTGCGGTCTACCTTTGCAGACAGTGAGGGGACGCTGGTTACGCATCCGGAAGGGTTCCAGGATGTGCAGACAGGCATTGTTGACCGTTATGTAACCGGGATTGCCTATGTAAGTAATGTAACGCAAATTACGGTGGATGTACCCGGCGGTGCAGATCGTTTGCAGCTGAAAGTGTTCAAGACAATGGCTGAAAATTCGATAAGCGTAGATTTTATTAATGTTACCCCATCGGGAGTTGTCTATACGGTGTTTGACAGTGATTCCGAGAAGGCCATACAGGTATTGCAGGAGATTGGTCTCAAACCTCAGAGTCTGTCTGGTTGTGCTAAAGTTTCCGTTATAGGCGGAGGAATCAATGGTGTGCCAGGCATAATGGCACGGATCGTGGAATCATTGACACTGGCTGACATCCAGATTCTGCAATCGGCAGATTCGAATACAACGATCTGGGTACTTGTGAAAAAAGAAGACATGGTTCAGGCCTTAAGGGCACTTCACGCCTCATTCGAACTTCATTTGTAAAAAGCTGTAGCAATACGAACGAGACCTGTTCTGAAGGAGGAATCGAATTGGACTTTGGAAGATTGATTACAGCAATGGTCACTCCGTTCAATGAACAAGGAGAGATTCATTGGGAGGAAACAGCACGTCTTATAGACTACTTGATTGCAGATCAAAAGTCTGAGACGCTCGTTGTTTCCGGAACAACAGGTGAGTCTCCTACGCTTAGCGACAATGAAAAAGTAGAACTATTCAAATTCACAGTGAAACATGCTGCTGGACGATGTAAAGTTATAGCCGGAACGGGTAGCAACAATACAGCACATTCGATTCATCTGACGCAGGAAGCCGAACTTGCGGGTGTGGATGGCATTTTATTGGTTGTTCCCTATTACAACAAACCGAGTCAAGAAGGAATGTTCAAACATTTTGAGGCCATTGCCAATGCAACGAAATTGCCGATTATGTTGTACAACGTTCCTGGACGTACGGCAGCCAGTCTGTCTGCTGCAACAACACTTCGCTTGGCACAGATCCCTAATGTTGTGGCAACGAAGGAATGTGTATCTTTAGAGCAAGTAACCCAGATTGCCGCTGGAGCTCCGGAGCATTTCAAGGTGTACTCGGGAGATGACGCTTCCGGCTTGCCTGCAATTGCTGTAGGAGCTTACGGCATCGTCAGCGTGGCGAGTCATGTGGTAGGTGCGCAAATGAAACAAATGATTGAAGCTTTCATTGGTGGCGCACCTTTACAGGCGTCTAAGATACATCAGCAGTTGTTTCCGGTGTACAAAGGTTTGTTCGAGTGCCCACAGCCTCTACCGAACCCGGTAGCCGTGAAGTATGCGCTGACGTTGCGTGGTTTGAACGTGGGGTCTGTCCGTCTGCCGCTCATAGCTCCAACGGAGGATGAGCAAATCTTTATTGAGGGTTTGTTTCATTAGCACCTTATGCATACGGCACTGTTTTATTAACTTTTGTAAACACATAGCTATGGCAGAAGAACCGCTCCTCGTACAAGATAAACTGTACCCTATAGAGTAGACACTTTGAAAAAAGTCTCTCTATGGGGTATTTTTGTTGTATGCCACGAACGAGACGAGGATGGAGATAAGCTGATGAGTAAAAAAATGTTTACAGATCGAGAAATGAAACAACTTTCAAAAAACCCATATGTAAAGTCCGTATCGACCAAAGGGATTACGTATACAGACGAGTTCAAGCAACTCTTTATTGCATCGAATCAGCAAGGAAAGCCGCCCAGAGACATTTTTGAGTCCTGTGGGTTGGATGCGGAGATCGTTGGAATGACTCGCATCGAAGCCGCTGCCAAACGGTGGAGAGCCAGATACAGAGAGCAGGGCGATTTAGGTTTACACGATGCAAGAGGCAAGCATTCAGGAAGACCTTTAAAGCGAGAATTAACCTTGGATGAGAAGAACGCGAGACTCGAAGCGCAGATTCGTTTGCTCCAAGCAGAGAATGAACTCTTAAAAAAGATTCGGATGGCCGAACGGGGGTGGAACCACGAGTAAAACTAGTGCCTGGTCTTCGATACAGATTGATTCGATTCGTGATTCAGAAATACCATCTAAGGCGGATGGTGAGTGTTTTGTGCGAGGTCGCAGGTGTCTCTAAAAGCGGCTACTACCGCTACTTTAGCGCTCCAGCCATCCACAGACGCCATCGGAGCGAACAGGCCGATGAAGAGTTGCGCGTTCACGTCAGCCGGGCCTTCCATTTTAAAAAGCGCTACAAAGGTGCACGCTCCATCAAGATGACACTGGAGGGAAAGTTTCAAATCGTCTGGAACCTCAAGCGAATCCGAAGAATCATGAAGAAATATAGTATCGTATGTCCTATTCGAAAGGCCAATCCGTACAAGCGAATGATGAAGGCGACCCACGAACATCGGACCGTGCCTAACTTGTTACAACGTAACTTCAAACAGGGCGTGCCGGGCAAAGTGCTTCTAACCGATATTACCTACTTAACTTATGGAAAAGGGAAACGAGCCTACCTGTCCACCATCAAGGACAGCTCCACCAATGAAATTCTGGCTTACCATGTGTCGGAACGAATTACCATGGATCTCGCGACAAATACGTTGCTTCACTTACAGAAGAATCGAAGATGGAAGAAGACCAAAGACGCGTTCATTCATTCGGATCAAGGTACCCACTATACCCATCCGGATTTTCAGAAGAAAGTGAAACGTATGGGCTTTGGACAATCCATGTCCAGACGAGGGAACTGCTGGGATAACGCTCCGCAGGAGTCGTTCTTTGGTCATTTTAAGGATGAAGTATTGCTGAAGGACTGCACCACACTGGAAGAAGTCAAACGAGAAATTAAATCATATATGACCTACTACAACCACTACAGATACCAATGGAACTTAAAAAGGATGACCCCTGTAGAATACAGAGATCACCTTCTTCGGGCCATGTAGGTCTTTTTTAGAAATGTCCTTTACATAGGGTACAGTTTAAGAGGCAGTGGTTCTTTTTTTATCGATGATGGTAAGGTTTCATTTCGCTACGGGAGGCAAACCTGTAGGATAACGAGAGAGTGACTTGTTTTTTTTGTTTTTAATCATGTATAATGATGTCAAGTGACTGGGTGCGGTATTTTTTTGAAATTGAAAGCAACATCGTTTTAGTGATGGAGCTTTGCGGTGAAAAAGGAAGGAACGGCTAAGAAGGATCATTTCAAATCCAACTCGTTGGTGAAGGGATTAACTTCGAAGAACTTCTTCCAGATATCGTGAATAAAGGTGTTCTTTATCATTCATTCCGATGTATGGGCATGGATGTAAAGACTGCTTTTCTTAACTTACAATAAATAATAAGGTACGACGTCCAACTACCATAGGAGGTTTAGATTCATTTGTCTAAGAAAAATAACAACGATAAACTGATGATTTTTGCATTGGGCGGCGTAGGCGAGATTGGTAAAAATATGTACGTCATTCAATACGCCAACGACATTGTAGTCGTAGATGCTGGTCTTAAATTCCCGGAAGAAGATATGCTCGGAATTGATATTGTCATTCCTGACATTTCTTATCTGACTGAAAACCGTGACAAAGTAAGAGCGATTATTCTAACTCACGGACATGAGGATCATATCGGTGGTCTGCCATATGTTCTCAAACACCTGAATGTTCCAGTATACGGGACTAGGCTTACTCTTGGACTTGTGGAGAACAAGCTGAAAGAAGCCAATTTGCTGGGGGACACAAAACGTATTCTGATTGATGCTGATTCCGAGATTCAACTGGGTTCTACGCTGAAAGCATCGTTCTTCGCTACTAACCATAGTATTCCGGATTCCGTCGGCGTATGTGTCGAAACACCGGAAGGTGCTGTTGTTCATACAGGTGACTTCAAATTTGACCATACTCCAGTCAATGGTCAATATGCAGATCTCCAGCGTATGGCTCAGATCGGAACCAATGGGGTACTTGCCCTCTTGTCCGACAGTACCAACGCAGAGAAACCAGGGTTTACACCTTCGGAGAAAAATGTGGGTATCGTTCTGGAGGATATCTTCCGCAAAGCAAGTCAACGTGTGGTTGTAGCAACTTTTGCTTCCAACGTTCACCGGATCCAACAGGTTATCAACGCCGCTGAAGTGACTGGACGTAAAGTTGCTGTCATTGGACGCAGCATGGTAAATGTGGTCGGAATTGCTTCGGAACTCGGTTATCTTGAAATTCCAGATGGCATGATTATTGAACCGGAAGAAGTAGGCAAAATGGCTGCTGACCGTGTTGTGATTCTCTGCACAGGAAGCCAAGGCGAGCCGATGTCTGCATTGACACGTATGGCACGTTCCACTCATCGCAAGGTAGATATCCTGCCTGGTGATACGGTGATCATTGCAGCAACGCCAGTTCCGGGTAACGAGAAATATGTTGGCCGTACGATTGATGAACTGTTCCGCTTGGGCGCTAACGTGCATTACAGCGGTGCTAACAGTGGCGTTCACGTATCTGGTCACGGTAGCCAAGAAGAGCTGAAATTGATGCTTAATCTGATGAAACCGAAATACTTCATGCCGATCCACGGTGAATTCCGTATGCAGCGCCGCCACGCGGTTCTCGCTGAATCTGTAGGTGTTGAGCCGGAAAACATCTTCATCACGGATATCGGTGAAGTCGTTGAAATTCAAAACGGAGCAGCACGTAAGGCAGGTAAAGTTACTGCAGGTAACGTACTGATCGACGGTTTGGGTGTAGGCGATGTTGGTAACATTGTATTGCGTGACCGCAAATTGTTATCACAAGATGGTATTCTGGTTGTCGTAGTAACACTGAGCAAACAGGATGGCAAAATTGTTTCCGGTCCTGATATCATCTCCCGTGGATTTGTGTACGTACGGGAATCAGAAGGACTGCTAGACGAAGCAAATCGCATCGTAAGCAGCACATTGCAGAAGTTGATGAGTGAGAATGTTAACGAATGGGCTTCACTCAAAACCAATGTTAAAGATGCACTTGGACGCTTCTTATATGAGCAAACTCGTCGTAGACCGATGATTTTGCCAATCATTATGGAAGTTTAAAATAAAACAAACAATAATATATCAGGCACACAGTCGCCCCTTCTCTACGAGTAATATTGGACGGTTCCTCGTAGAGAAGGGGCTTTTTTTGTTTTTTTTAAGAGGAATTCATATTGTGGTGATTTTGACGAACAACGGGTATAAGGCAGCTGGAACATTCCCCATACTAAGGAGATACATTAATTTTCTGGATAAGGGGATGGATAGATTGAATAAACACACAAATGACAAGCAGACATCAAGATCGAATCAGCCAGAGGTTGAAGCACCCGATATGCCAGTGCAAGAGGAAAAGGCGATGTCTCCTGTCACGGAGGCCATACAGCAATTTGGACAAACGCAATCCCCGGCAGGGGAATCGAATATCTTCTGCATGACCATCATCGGTCAGGTGGAGGGACATTTAATTTTACCTCCGCAAAATAAAACAACAAAGTATGAACATATCATTCCACAATTGGTTGCGGCAGAGCAAAACTCGCGCATTGAGGGCATTCTGATCATTTTGAATACGGTGGGAGGAGATGTAGAGGCGGGTTTGGCTATTGCCGAGATGATTGCTTCGCTCAGCAAGCCTACGGTTACTGTCGTGATTGGAGGAGGGCATAGCATCGGGGTTCCAATCGCCGTAGCTTCAACCTATTCTCTGATAGCGGGAAGTGCAACGATGACGATCCATCCGATTCGTATGAACGGACTCGTCATTGGTGTGCCTCAGACATTTGAGTACATGGAGAAGATGCAGGAACGGGTAGTACGATTCGTGACTTCTCACTCAAATATCTCTGAAGAAATGTTCAAAGAACTGATGTTTAAGACTGGGGAATTGAATCGGGATATCGGCACGGCTGTAGGCAGCGCAGATGCGGTTAAATATGGATTGATGGATGCGGTAGGCGGGATAGGACAGGCCATTGCCCAATTGAATCAGCTCATGGGAGACAAGAGACAGATGCTGCAAGCAGGAGGTTATACACAATGACACTCTATACGGTCATGCCGCCTGAACAACTTTGGTCGGGAATGTGGAAAGAGGGGGAAGATACTCGGGAGATCAAGATGAACGGATTATTGATGCAGGTTAGACCTGTGAATGAAAATGAAGCTGTCATCGTACGTTTGCTTGATTGTCCCCTGGAAGCTTATCTGAATCCTGCGAATATGCCCGGTTCTACCGTTCCGCTTTCGGGTAACCCGGGATCAACATAACACGACGAAATAAGACAAATAGAGCAGGAAAAGAACATATGTACGGATTATATTTGTATGGTATAATATTCTTCTGGGGGTGACCTGATTTTGACCAGAGGAAAAAAAAAGAAAAAAAAGACTGCGGCATTTAGCGGTGTTTTAAAATATGAAATATACGGGATTGTGCTTATAACCCTTGCAGTTATAGCTCTGTCGGGTGAAGCAACCGTAGGACGCTCGCTTTCCAAGATGTTTGGATTAATGCTTGGCAAGTTTTATTTTGCGATTCCGATCATCGGGATTTATTATGGCTTAATGGTGATGATTCACCGAAAATGGCCAAGCGGTTGGACCACGCGTAAGACAGGCCTTGTACTGTTGGTGTTTGCCTTAACGATGATGAGTACCGTCTCTGCTATGCACCAGAAGCTCATTCCTGTTGGAGCCCTTGAGCCTGGTGCTGTAATTACACAGGTACATAACGACATGCAAACCGAGCTGCTGACGCCTGCTAAGCCAGGTGAACGGGATTCCATGCTTAATAAGGATATCAGTGGCGGTTACATCGGTGCAGCACAATTTGTCTTGTTCCTGTGGCTGTTTGGCAGCCTTGGGGCACGCTTGATTATGATCGTGATGTTTATTATCAGTTTCATGCTGATTACCAATCTGTCTTATGTTGATCTGATTCGCATTTTCAGAACCAAGATATGGGATGCAGGTAGTGCGATGTATAAGAAGCTGGAGTCCAGACCAGCAGCACGTGCTTCTTCAAGTTCTGCGGGCAAGAAGAGCGGAAATACCCGCAAAGTGGTGCCTGTTCCAGTGCACGTTGAGGAAGATGATGACGATGATATGGAAGGTCAGCAACTGCCAAAACGGAAATCACCCATCTTTTTCCAACTTTTTGGAAAATGGGGCTCTGATCGAGGCCAGACAAGGGCTGACAGCGAATTGGATCAAGATGAATTTATAGACACGGAACAGGTCGTCTATCGTGCTGAGCAGGAAAACCATACAGAATCGTGGCTTGATGAGCCGATGACGGCAGCCGATAAAAAGGCTTCCTCGAAAGTGGGCGCACAACCAAGACCTAATTCTGCCCCGATTATCCGTGACTTCTTTGAACATGTCAGAGCTGAGGATACGAGCAAGGATGATGATCTGGATGATGCCTATCCTTTCCCGGATGATCTTACAGATACAACGCAGGCAGACGAGCTTGCAATTAAAGTTACAGATGAACTGGTGGATACCAACGAGTGGCCTGGAGAGAATGCGGGTACAGGTGTGATGGACACTTCTGACGTTATCCCGGATGGGGATTCCACACGGAGCGATGGAGCACAGGGAACGGGCTCTCCAGACACGGAGGGGCAGGAAGTACTGCCTGTCAAACCGCCGCCACCTCCTCCGAAACCGTATAAACTTCCTTCGTTCCGCCTTCTGTCCAAGCCGAACAATGGAGGCAAGAGTGGGGACCAAAAGGATTATATGCAGACAGCACGCAAGCTGGAAGCTACTTTGGAAAGCTTCGGAGTTCGTGCCAAAGTGCTTGAAGTCGTCAGAGGACCTGCCGTCACTCGGTATGAAATTCAACCGGACATCGGGGTGAAAGTAAGCCGAATTGTCAGTCTGACAGACGATATCGCATTGGCGTTAGCGGCAAAGGATATTCGTATGGAGGCACCAATTCCTGGGAAATCCGCGATTGGTATTGAGGTGCCTAATGGAGAGGTTTCGGTTGTAACGATGCGTGAGGTTATGGAAACAGCTACCTTCCAGGATGCCGAGTCTAAAGTGACGATTGCGTTTGGACGAGATATTTCTGGACAGACGATTATCGGTAATTTAGCTCGTATGCCCCATCTGTTGGTTGCGGGTGCTACTGGTTCAGGTAAATCCGTATGCATTAACGGCATTATTACAAGTATCCTGTACAAAGCGAAACCCAATGAGGTTAAATTTCTGATGGTCGATCCCAAAATGGTCGAGCTGAACGTTTATAATGGCATTCCCCATCTCATGGCACCGGTAGTAACTGATCCAAAAAGAGCTTCATTGGCTCTCAAAAAGATCGTAGTTGAGATGGAGAAAAGGTATGAGCTGTTCTCCAAATCAGGCACACGTAACGTTGAAGGTTACAACAATCTGATGAAGGACAATCCTGCCGCCGTTCTGCCTTATATCGTTGTCATTGTGGATGAGCTGGCAGACCTGATGATGGTTGCCGCAGGTGATGTGGAAGACGCTATTGCTCGCTTGGCCCAGATGGCACGTGCAGCCGGTATCCATCTCATTATTGCAACACAGCGCCCTTCTGTGGACGTTATTACTGGGGTAATCAAAGCCAACATACCGTCCCGGATCGCCTTCGGTGTATCCTCTCAGGTGGATTCTCGAACGATTCTGGATATGGGCGGGGCCGAGAAACTGTTGGGTCGTGGAGATATGTTGTTCATGCCAATGGGAGCTTCGAAACCAGTACGTGTGCAAGGTGCTTTTATGAGTGATGAAGAAGTCGAAAATATTGTGAATTATGTACGTGGTCAAGGCGAAGCACAGTATGACGAATCCATTGTACCTGAGGTGGACGACTCCATTCAGGAAGAAGATGAATTACAGGACGAGTTATATGAAAAGGCAGTACAGATTATTCTGGAGGCCAAGCAAGCGTCGGTTTCTCTGCTGCAACGTCGAATGCGAGTAGGTTACACCCGTGCAGCACGTTTGATTGACTCCATGGAAGCCCGGGGCGTGATTGGTCCTTACGAGGGCAGCAAACCACGGGAAGTATTGGTCTCGCTTGAACAGTATCAACAGAACAAAATAAGCTCGTAACACACGGGAATAGTCAGACGATTCGAGCCCCCAGCCTTAATGGTTGGGGGCTTTTTGCATACCTTTTGGCTGAAGTTTTACCATGATGTCCAATGATCGGATGATTTGGTGCATAGGAAGCAAGCAGGCTTGTCATAATAACCTTAGCGATTCTGTTAATCCCACAAGAGAAAGGTAGAGCACAGTCGATGCGAAAAATGAACATATGGCTCTTCACTGCTATTTTGCTGATGTCCGCATTGGGAATCCGCTATTTGCTTCCTGAGAATACAGCAACCGAAAGTTCGGCTCAAAGTACACCACAGGTTGAAGAGAAGGCCTTGCCCACTTTCAGCAGCAACGCTGTGAAATATGGAAGTTACGGTCAAGATGTGTATGAGCTTCAAGGCCGGCTTAAGTATTTGGGATTTTACAAGGGTAAAATTGATAGCAATTTTGGCAACAGCACGCTGAAATCCGTCAAATGGTTTCAATCCGAATTTGGTATGAAGGCCGATGGTGTCGTTGGAGCCGAAACCAAGCTGAAGCTTTATAATGCTTCAACAAAATGGTCTCCAACAGAACCACCCCTGCACAAGGGAGCTTCAGGTGGAAGTGAGGGCAGTAACAAAAAAGCGGATAAAGAGCAAGACAATATGGGGTCAGCCAATGCGTTGGGTTTATCCGAGAATGAAATTAAAATTATGGCTAACGCCGTATATGGTGAAGCCCGGGGTGAGCCATTTGAAGGTCAGGTGGCGGTAGCAGCAGTAATTCTGAATCGGGTTAGAGCACCAAGTTTCCCGAATACACCTTCCGGAGTAATTTTCCAGCCACGTGCATTTACTGCTGTTGCCGATGGTCAGATCTATCTGGAACCGAATGAACAGGCCAAAAAAGCCGTTGAACAGGCGATAAATGGCTGGGACCCATCCGGTGGATGTCTCTATTATTTTAATCCAAGAACAGCAACATCCAAATGGATCTGGACCCGCGCTCAGGTGAAAACCATCGGGCAACATATATTTTGTATGTGATGATGTTGGAAGCAACCAGAAGGCGTGACTTCGGTTGCTTCTTGCCTTTTGAATGGGTTAAAATGGTTGTTACGTTTAAGCTTCACTAGTATTGCACGACATATGACGCCGTAAAGGGGTTTTGACATTTGAATACATCAGGATTTGAACGAGGTAACCAGAAAGAGTTTCGCATACATGTACTTCCAACCAAGCGTTTCAAAACATTCGCCATATCACTTTATGCAGGGGTACCCCTGCAAGAAGATACGGTTACCAAAGTAGCCCTTACACCCTTTGTACTTCGCCGCGGGACTGAGACCTATCCAGAAACAACACAGTTTCGTGAACAGTTGGAGCATTTGTATGGAGCGGGTTTTGGCTTTGATGTCTACAAGCGTGGAGATTACCAGATCGTACAGTTCCGCATGGATACCATTAATGATTCCTTTGTTGGAGGGGACGAGCAGCTGTTGGATCGCTCTTTTGCCTTTTTGGGAGAAGTGCTTACCCGTCCAGCTCAAGAGAATGGACATTTCAGAACTTCCTATGTGCAGGCAGAACGGGAGACCGTCCGCAAAAAGCTGGAATCCATTGTGAATGACAAAATGCGTTATGCGGCCGAACGCAGCATTGAGGAGATGTGCAAAAACGAACCTTACCGTCTGCATCCGCTGGGTGAGCGTAAGGATCTACCCGGCATTGAGCCGGACACACTGACCGCTTCTTATCAGGAGTGGTTGCAGCAGGCAAGTATGGACTTGTATGTGGTAGGTGACACGACACTGGAAGAGGTAGAACAACTGGTTCAGCGTTACTTCAATGTCGATCGTGCGTCCGCTTCCAACTATCAGACCCAGAAAGCTGTTCGGGGAGACAAAGAAGTAGAAACGATTGTGGAACGTCTGAATGTGAATCAGGGCAAGCTCAATATGGGACTGCGCACATCTATCACATATGGCGATCCCCAATATGCCGCAGCATTATTGTACAACGGCATTCTCGGCGGATATCCTCATTCGAAGCTGTTCGTTAATGTTCGGGAAAAAGAAAGCCTGGCGTACTACGCTTCTTCTCGGTATGACGGACACAAGGGCATTGCAACCATCCAATCTGGTATTGAAATCCCTAATTATGAAAAAGCCGTCATGATTATCAAGCAACAGCTGGAAGAAATGAAAAATGGAACGATTAGTGATTTGGAGATGTCCCAAACCAAGGCGATGATTCGTAACCTGCTTAAAGAAATGCAGGATTCTGCTTTTGAGATGATCGCTTATGACTTCAATCGCCAGTTATCCGGCAAAGAACGTACGGTAGACGAGCTGCTGGCTCAGGTAGAACAAATCAGCAAGGAAAATGTTCGTGAGGCGGCAGAGCAGTTCCGTTTGGATACGATTTATTTCTTGCGGGATGAGAAGGGGGAATAATCGGTGGAGAGCATAAGATACGATCATTTGCAGGAAACGCTGTATTACGAAGTGATGGAAAACGGACTGCATGTCTATATTTTGCCTAAACCGGGATTCCAGAAAACGTATGCCACGTTTGCAACCAAATACGGCTCAGTTGACAATCATTTTCAGGTTGAAGGACAGGAAGAAGTGAAGGTTCCAGATGGCATTGCCCATTTCCTGGAGCATAAAATGTTTGAAGAACCATCGGGGGATATTTTTGCCACGTTTGCATCGCAGGGTGCGTCTGCCAACGCATTTACCAGTTTTGATCAGACAGTTTATTTATTTTCGGCTACGGAATATGTGAATGAAAATATACAAACATTAGTTGATTTTGTGCAAAATCCTTACTTCACCGATCAGAATGTGGAAAAGGAAAAAGGGATTATCGCTCAGGAAATTAATATGTATGCTGACAATCCGGATTGGCGTGTTTATTTCGGCCTGATCGAAGCGATGTATCAGAAACATCCAGTGCACATCGATATTGCCGGAACCGTTGAGTCCATTGGCACGATTGCCAAAGAAACACTATATCAGTGCTACAATTCCTTTTACCATCCGAGCAATATGCTTTTGTTTGTTGTTGGTGGGGTAGATCCACAGGAAGTGCTGGATATGGTTCGTTTGAACCAGGCCGGGAAGAAATACGAGCCTCAGGGCCGGATTGATCGTTTGTTTGAGGAGGAACCCAAGCAAGTGGCAGAAGCAAGACGTGAGGCCAAACTTGCGGTATCATTGCCCAAATGTTTGTTTGGTTTCAAAGAGACAGATGTTGGATTTACTGGGGAAGAACTGCTTCGTCGGGACATGACGACCAAACTAATGATGGATCTGCTTTTTGGCTCCAGTACCCCGTTATTTCAAAAACTTTATGATGAAGATCTGATCTCGGATAGCTTTGGACATGAATATAACAGCTCGCCACAATACGCTTTTTCCGCTATCGGTGGCGATACTAAAGACCCGGATCAACTGCTTGCGCGAATTCGTGAAGAAGTCGATGCTATTGTGGAAAAAGGGTTCGAAACAACTGACTTTGAGCGGGCACGCAAAAAGAAAATAGGCGGATATCTGCGTATGCTCAACTCCCCGGAGAATATTGCCCACGAATTCACACGCCAGCAATTCAGTGGCGGTGATTTTTTCAATATGCTCCCGCTGTATAAATCGATCACCCTGGAAGATGTAAACCGCAGATTGAAAGAGCACATTCGCTGGGATCAGCTGGCGGTATCGCTTGTCGTGAGTCCTTAATATGGAGAGGGGAACGGGACAATTGAAGCCAATCGGAGAAATGACTGTACTTGTAACAGGTGCGAGTGGTGGCATCGGAGCTGCCATTGCTGAGCGCTTTGCGAAGGTGGGCATGAATGTAGTCATCCACTACATGAAATCGCATGAAGCTGCCAATGAAGCGGCGAGAAGGTGCATGGAGCAGGGCGGTGGGAAAGTTATGACTGTGTCTGCTGATCTTCGTAGCCGGGAACAGATTGAACGAATGAGAGAAAAGTTGGAAGCACATGGGCTGATGCCTGACATTCTTGTTAATAATGCGGGAATATCACATTATGGCATGCTGTCTGATGTCACGGAAGAGATCTGGGATGAAGTAATGGCGATTAACCTGAAAGGTACGTTTATGTGCACACAGGAAATGATGCCTCACATGATCTCGCAAAGATACGGTCGAATCATCAATGTTTCGTCGATTTGGGGACTATCAGGCGCCTCCTGTGAGGTTCTTTACTCCACCACCAAGGGCGGAGTGAATGCGTTCACCAAAGCGCTTGCCAAAGAGCTGGCTCCCTCGGGAGTAACGGTAAATGCTGTCGCACCTGGTGCAGTTCAGACGTCCATGTTGAATCATCTGGACCAAAATGAACTCAAAATGCTGGAAGAGGAAATTCCAGCAGGAAGACTTGCCCAGCCTGATGAAATATCATCACTGGTTTATTTTCTTGCCCTTCCTGAGTCTGGCTATATCAACGGGCAGATTATAAGTCCAAATGGCGGCTGGCTAACGTAAAAGTTGGGCTAAGCTTTACAATCAATTAGTCTGCCAGATCGTTGTTTCTGTGTGTACAGCGATTTGAAAGTTGTTCATCAAATAATTCAAAAATGCTCGTATATAAAATGTCCAGGAAGCACATATTACAACTGTTGATTTTAAATCTCATGCGTCAAGCAAAGGAGGATTTATCATGTCAACAGACAAAACAGTGCTCACCAGTTTTGACACATGGAAAAAGTTCTTGGGTGACCGTGTACTGCAAGCAGAGAAGATGGGGATGAGTGAAGATACCATCAACAAACTTGCGTACGAAATCGGTGACTTCCTGGATGAGAAAGTCGATCCGGCGAACCATTCCAACCGGGCATTAAAAGAATTATGGGATGTCGGCGATGCAGATGAGCGTCGTACGATTGCGTGCCTGATGGTCAAATTGGCCAAACAAAACGCATAAGATTACAGATGGAGAGCTCCCGCAAGGGGGCTTTTCTCTAATGATTACAAACGGATTACAGACCTGTTCTTGTAATTCATTTTCATTTTATATATCATTAACGTGACCCATTTTTAGAAGATATCTCAGATTGTTGTCCAGTGGACGCGTTCTGTTACTGTCGAATAATGTGGAATAATGCTTTACGGGGTGTTTAAATGGAAACTAAACAATGGTACATGGAATATAAAATACATAAGAACAGACCCGGCCTGTTGGGGGATATTGCCTCTATGCTGGGGATGCTTGAGGTAAATATATTGACCATTAATGGTGTTGAAGGCAAAACCCGGGGTATGCTGCTCGAATCGGATGATGATGAGAAGATTCGTCTGCTGGGTGAGATGCTTGGCAAAGTGAACAGCATAACGGTGTCTGCTTTGCGTCAACCCAAACTGGTAGATATTCTGGCTGTGCGGCATGGTCGCTATATTGATCGGGATTCGGATGATCGCAAGACATTTCGCTTCACGCGGGATGAACTTGGATTACTTGTGGACTTTTTGGGTGAAGTATTCAAGAAGGAAGGAAATCAGGTCATTGGATTGCGTGGAATGCCGCGTGTCGGCAAAACGGAATCGATCATTGCGGGTAGCGTATGTGCGATGAAACGCTGGACGTTTGTTTCCTCGACACTTCTTCGTCAAACCATAAGGAGTCAACTATCCGAGGATGAAATGAACCCAAACAATGTTTTTATCATTGACGGAATTGTCAGCACGATCCGTTCCAGTGAACGGCATTATAATTTGTTACAGGATATTATGTCGATGCCTAGCACCAAAGTCATTGAGCATCCGGATATTTTTGTGCAGGAGTCCGAATATGATTTCAAAGACTTTGACATTATTATCGAATTGCGTAACATTCCCAATGAAGAGATTATTTATGATACGTTTACGGCCAGCTACACCGACGAATTGTAAGGCTCCGTACGGCATCATGGAATAGAAAAGCAACAACTTAAGAGATAAACATAAGGAGGAGATGGCATGTCTGAACTGGGTCAGCAGTTAAGAGAGGCCCGGCTGCAAAAAGGGATGAGTCTTGACGATGTACAGGAAATGACTAAAATTCGCAAGAGGTATTTGGAAGCAATAGAGGCAGGAGACTACAAAGTGTTGCCGGGTAGCTTCTATGTGCGTGCTTTCATCAAAACCTATGCGGAAACGGTGGGACTGAATCCTGATGAGCTGCTGGAGGGACACAAAAAAGACGTACCTGCAGAAGAGACGGAAGCAACGATGGAGCCGGTCATTCAGAAGCGCTCAAACCGTCCGGTTGAGCGTAGTAACCGCTGGATGTCTGTTGCGCTGATGTGGACATTCCCTATTTTGATTGTTGTGCTGTTGTACGTATATGTGGTGATGAACAGAGATGATGCGGATACACCAGGGCTGGATCAGACGAAGATTACAGACAGCCAACAGCAACCTCAAGATAAACCGGATGTGCCTGCGGATAATGGGCAGGCCTCTAATACCCCAGCTAATGAATCAGGTAATGGGAAAACGAATGAGGGCGAAGCCGGTGGTAATGGGGGCGGAACACCAGAGGGTCAGACCGATGGACAGACCGATGGACAGACGGATGGCCAAACTGACGGCCAAACTGACGGCCAAACTGACGGCCAAACTGACGAAGGGCAACCGACAGGTGAAAATGAAGAAAAGCCAACGGATAACCCGTCAACTTCTGTAACGGTTGCCGAGGACGGCAAATCTGGCAACATTACGAACTTTAAAGTGAACGGAAGTGCAGGGAAGCCTGTAACCGTCACGATCAAAGCATCAGGCAATAGCTGGCTGGAAGTATATAAAGGCGAAAACTCTAGTGGTGAGAAGTTGGAGTTTGGCAATACCGCTGATGGTGACAGCTTTACCTTTGAATTGGATAGTACAGGAATGTACATTAAGTCCGGTTACGCTGCAGCAACAACCATCGAGGTTGGGGGTCAGGTCGTAACGGATGGAAAGGCCACAAACCGCATTCGCTTGAGAATTGGAGATGACACGGTAAGCACCGGTTCTTCGACTGGACTTGAAGGCAACAACAGTGCTGGCACAGAAGGCTCAACCGATGGTTCCACCACGGGCGGCGAATAATCAAGTCAACTGCGGGAGACAATAATTTTGTCTTATCATGCAGTTAACTTATGGTGAAGCGAGGTGGATGGCTGTGACAGTCAGCTGGATCGTAACAGGTTTGGGGATCATTGTCAGCCTCCTGGGTTACTACTTGACTCCAACTGCTTGGGGTTACGGAATATTGGGTTTTGGTCTTGCACATGTTCTTCTGGGTGTGCTTGATATGTTCAGACAGCCCAATCGCAGCCGTTATTAGGATGACAGCTGTATGAGCATTTTTGGCAACCACCTCGAGTGGCTGTCAAAAATGCTTTTTTCTTTGAGGAAACTTTCTAAAAATTAGACTTTTGCTTGGCGTATCCTCTATAATGTTACAGAACATATGATTAACTGAAAGGGTGACTGGTTTGAGTTCAGAAAATTCATTTGATATCGTGTCCAAAATGGACTTGCAGGAATTGACAAATGCCGTTACACAGACTGAAAAGGAAATAGGCACGCGTTATGACTTCAAGGGCAGCAAGAGCAGTCTGAAACTGGATAAGGATGCGTTAACGATCGTATCTGATGATGAGACCAAACTCAAGGCTGTCATTGATGTGCTGCAATCCAAAATGGCCAAGCGGGGTTTACCGTTAAAAAACATTGATTATGCAAAAGTTGAGCCAGCTTCTTCTGGTACAGTCCGCCAGCGTTTGAATTTCAAACAGGGGATTGATCAGGATATTGCCAAAAAAATTAATATTCTGATTCGTGACTCCAAGCTGAAAGTAAAGAGTCAGATTCAAGGAGACCAACTGCGGGTAACAGGTAAGAGTAAAAATGATTTGCAAGCCGTTATGCAGTTGTTGAATGGTGCCAATCTGCCTCTCGATCTGCAATATACGAATTTCAAATAATATGGCTTTTTGAAGCTATGCGTGTTTTTTGACACTGCATTTGGCGTATATTATACTAAGTGTGCATTGCTGGCAGTCAAGCATCAAAGCCCAGTCATCATCGTTTGCTGACTTTGTGAAAAGCAGTACATCTTCTGGAAGTCACCGGAACGTTTAAAACGGTTTTGCGTTTGAACGGTAGACTTTATTTTTTGCGTTTTTACATAGTGAGAGCACTTTAGTGCTGATTGACAGTGAAACTGTAAATTTCTGTTCCGGATGATGAATACGGGATTAAGATGAATGTTTGGAGTATGGAGGATAAGAGGGAGGGCGTCTTGTGAATTTACCCAACCGGATTACGCTTGCACGAATTTGCTTAATCCCTTTTTTGATGGTGTTCCTGCTCGTGGATTTTCCATTTTATCCAGAGCCGTTGCAACTTGGAAGCTTCGCGCTTCCGTATAATCAATTGGTTGCTGCTGTCATTTTTATTATTGCAGCGAGCACGGATGGAATCGATGGGTATCTGGCGCGGAAAAATAATATGGTCACCAATCTGGGGAAACTGCTCGATCCGCTAGCGGACAAGTTGTTGGTTACAGCGGTGCTTATTTCACTTGTAGAAATGGGTAAGCTGGATTCCTGGATTGCTGTCGTAATTATTAGTCGTGAGTTTGCAGTTACGGGTTTGCGTCAGATTGCACTGCTGGAAGGTTCGGTTGTAGCAGCAAGTGCTTGGGGCAAGCTAAAAACTGTTGTGCAGATTGTAGCAATAGTGTTGTTGCTGCTAAATAATTTCCCATTCACATTCACGGGTGTTCACGTGGACGTTATTGCAGTTTGGGCTGCAGCGATTATTACGATCTGGTCAGGTATCGATTACTTTATCAAAAACAAAAATTTGCTTCATTTATCTAAAGTGTAACTGTTTAGGCTAAAATGGGTAATTATGAAGCAAGCTTTGCACAAAGGGCAATAGGAAAACATCCTATTGCCCTTTGATCACTCACCACATGTAGGAGGATGTTGCATGAAGGCAGAAATCATTGCAGTTGGCACAGAACTACTGCTTGGACAAATAGTGAATACCAATGCCAGATATCTATCCCGTGAATTGGCAGCGATCGGGATAGATGTATATTTCCAAACGGTGGTCGGTGATAACCTAAATAGACTTAGCGAAGCTATTCGCATAGCTCAAGGTCGTGCAGACGTCATTTTATTTTCCGGGGGCATCGGTCCTACACAGGATGATTTGACTAAGGATGCTTTGGCGGCGGTTCTGAACCGCAAGCTGCATCTAGATCGAATGGCCATGGACAAAATTGAGGGCTTTTTCAGAGATCGTAATGTGGATATGACTGAAAATAATCGACGTCAGGCGATTGTTATTGAAGGCGGAACTCCGCTAGCCAATGAAACGGGACTTGCTGCAGGGAATGCTATTTCTGACAACGGCAAACACTATGTAGTGATGCCTGGGCCGCCAAAAGAGTTGATTCCGATGTTTGAACAGGAAGTCAAGCCTTGGCTGTTCCAACACGTACTTACGGAAGAGATGCCAATCTATTCAAAAATGCTGAAGTTTGCAGGCATTGGCGAATCGGCGTTGGAAGATCGACTCCTTGATCTAATTGATGGACAGACTGACCCTACAATTGCTCCATATGCAAGTGAGGGAGAAGTTACGGTACGTGTATCCACGAAGGCTCCAAGCGAGAATGAGGCCAAGCTGAAGCTGGATGCGATGGAGGTTCAGATTCGGGAACGATTGACAGAACATCTCTACGCGAACGAGGATGTGCCTATAGAGTACACTATTGTAACTATGATGTCTGATATGGGGCTGACACTTAGTGCGGCTGAGAGCTGTACAGGAGGGCTCGTCATGCAAAGTCTGACATCTGTTCCCGGCAGTGCGTCGATGTTGAAGGGCGGAATTGTTTGTTACTCTAACGAAATTAAGGAAAAGTTGTTGAATGTGCCGCATGATTATCTGGAAGGTGAAGATGCCCCAGGTGCAGTGAGTCCAGAAGTTGCCAAAGTACTTGCAGAGCAGATTCGCATGATTGGGGATACCGATTTTGGCCTGGCTGTTACGGGTGTGGCAGGACCTGGATATTCCGAACGCAAGCCACCGGGACTTGTATTTATCGCTCTTGCTGAACGTGGAAAAGAGACGGAAATCCATGAGCTGCGCATCAACGGTAATCGGGAGACGGTCCGCATCCGTTCTGCTAAAGCGATTCTCTATCGTTTGTGGCAGAAGCTTGTGGCTATAGATTAGTCACCTGTCTCGGATTGCAATTGTAGTCCGAAGCAAGTATAATTAAGGAAGACGGAAGAACCGTGAATTAGGCTTTACAGCCTTGTTTACGGTTCTTTTTTCTGTTTAATGGAATGTTTCTTTGAGGAAGAGGCGCCTCGGCCTTCACAAAAAAACGAATGTATGTTCGAAAAAAAGCTTGGCAAACGAGTTAAAACAAGGTATCATTATCTTATAAACAGTAAAGGGTGTGAGCTTATTGTCAGACCGTCGTGCCGCGCTTGATATGGCGCTCCGTCAAATAGAGAAGCAATTTGGTAAAGGATCCATCATGAAACTGGGTGAGTCGACTCACATGAATGTGGAAATTATACCCAGCGGTTCCTTGGCTTTGGATATTGCATTAGGAACAGGCGGCTTGCCTAAAGGCCGTATTGTTGAAATATATGGACCTGAATCCTCTGGTAAAACAACTGTAGCATTGCATGCTATCGCTGAAGTACAAAGAGCGGGTGGACAAGCTGCATTTATCGATGCCGAGCATGCTCTTGACCCACAATATGCAAGTAAACTTGGTGTTAACATTGACGAATTGCTTCTGTCTCAGCCAGATACGGGCGAGCAAGGGCTTGAAATTGCAGAAGCTCTTGTACGTAGTGGTGCTGTGGATATTGTCGTTATTGACTCTGTGGCTGCACTGGTACCAAAAGCAGAAATCGAAGGCGAAATGGGTGATTCCCATGTCGGTTTGCAAGCGCGTTTGATGTCTCAGGCGCTGCGTAAACTGTCTGGTGCAATCAGCAAATCCAAAACAATCGCGATCTTTATTAACCAACTTCGTGAAAAAGTTGGGGTTATGTTTGGTAATCCAGAAACAACACCTGGTGGTCGTGCTCTGAAATTTTATTCCACGGTACGTCTAGATGTACGCCGTATTGAGAGTATCAAATCAGGAAATGACATGATTGGTAACCGTACGCGTATCAAAGTAGTGAAAAACAAAGTAGCACCTCCGTTTAAACAAGCGGAAGTGGATATCATGTACGGTGAGGGTATTTCGAGAGAAGGCAGTATCATTGACATTGGTACAGAGCTGGATATCGTCAATAAAAGTGGTGCATGGTACTCATACGAAGGCGAGCGTTTAGGACAAGGTCGTGAGAACGCGAAGCAATTCATGAAAGAGCATAAAGAGATTGCTGAAATCATTGAACAAAAAATTCGTGTAGCCAGTAACTTAACTACTGCAGTTCCTGCGCCAACTAGCGAAGATCAACAAAAAGAGGCTGCAGAAGAACAAGAATTATTTGAAATCAGCGAGTAACCTTTTCAAGCCCTCCTTAATAGGAGGGCCCTATTGGGTTCTGTCCAATTGGACTCCCTAAGCTTGTCTGATTGAGCTTTGCTCGATCTTGCTAAGGGAGTGTGGTTGTAGTGCCTGGCGCTGTCCAACAGCCCCTGTCCGAATGGACAGGGGCTGTTGGCACGCTGACTGTGAGAGAAAAGGCCGGGCTAGATTCCCGGCCTTTTGTATTATGTTCACTGTTTTTCTGTGAAGGTACGCTTAGCGTATTTAGGGAAGCTGGGAAATCGCTGTCTCCTCCGGAGATGCGCTTTGCATATTTGGAGGGAGGTTTTGTGATCTAGACGGCTCTCAGTTAAGCAATGCAGATCACAAAAGTATGATGTGGAAGGGGAGAACTGAATGGATCAACATGATGATGATGTATATGAAGAAGCAGAGCTGGAGGGAATCTCCCAATTCCCGGATAACGAAGAACTTATCATTACCCGGGTTGAACGAACGAAGAGCAGGGAAGCTCGTTACCGAATCACATTTGGTATATATTCGATTACTGTTCTTGAAGATGTAATGATTAAATATCGATTGACCAGAGGCAATACGTTTATGAAACAGGATCTGGAAGATATCATTGTAGCTGACGAGCGCCAGCGGACGTATGCACAGTCTCTGCGCTTTTTGGAGCATAAGCCGCGTACACGGCATGAATTAAGTCAGAAACTTCGTCAGAAGGAGTTTGCCGCACCACTGATTGAAGAGGCGTTGGATCGGCTTGAGCGGGAGAAGCTGGTGGATGACGATCTATTTGCGAAGGAATGGACAAGGCAGCGTATGGAGGGCAAGCGGAAGGGAAAACTGTGGATAAGGCAAGAGCTGCGTCAAAAGGGCATTGCCAGCGAACTTATTGCAGAAGCACTGGAAGGTGTCAGTACGGATGCGGAATTTGAGACTGCTTTGAACGCCGGACGCAAAAAATGGAATCAGGTCAAAGGGGGCGTAAAGGAGAAGAAACATAAAACGCTTCCTTTCCTCATGAGACGTGGTTTTTCAATGGATATGGTGCGGCGGGTCGTGAATTGTTTAATTGAAGAAGATGAGGCTGGGGACTCTGAAGATGACGAAGCGTTGTTATGGGATTAGCAGACTAGACTCTCTATACTGCATTCTCTTGACAATTTCTTTCGTCAAATACTAAAATGGACATGAGTCTGTAAGAAATGGACAACCCTTTTTCCTTCCAAAAAAGCGGTTTCGGTTTCTTAAGATTTATACCATTCTTAATTATGGGTCCGCTGGAGACAGAGGATAGTACGTGGCAACATGTACACTTGAAATGAAAATCGGCGGGGGATCGCCGTGAGTATTCGTTATTCCCAAAAATATGTTAGGTTTGAAAACTGCAAATTGACCCAAGGAATGCCTTGGAGGAACCAACGAGGAGGTGAACAGTATGGAAATTGCAATCACGATCGCTCTCGTTGCAGCCGCGCTATTCATTGGGTTCGGAGTAGGATATTTTATTCGCAAATCTCTTGCAGAAGCTAAAATCTCCAGTGCGGAACAAGCTGCCGTACAAATCGTGGAGAACGCGAAGAAAGAGGCAGAAGCGCTGAAGAAAGAAACGGTGCTGGAAGCGAAGGATGAAATTCATCGCATTCGCGCCGAAGCTGAAAAAGACACTCGTGAACGTCGGAACGAAATTCAACGACAAGAAAGACGATTGTTGCAAAAAGAAGAGTCGCTGGATAAAAAATTGGAATCACTCGAACGTAAAGAAGAGCAAGTGGCTAACAAAGAGAAACGAATTGATGAGACACAGCAGCAGATCGAAATGATCTACAAAAACCAGGTGACGGAGCTGGAACGTATATCCAACCTCACTATGGAAGACGCACGCAGTATCATACTGTCCAACGTAGAACAGGAAGTTCGTCATGAGACGGCTCAAATGATCAAGGACATTGAACAGCAAGCGAAGGAAGAAGCGGACAAAAAGTCCCGCGAGATTATTACGCTCGCCATCCAACGTTGTGCGGCTGACCACGTAGCGGAAACAACGGTATCTGTTGTTACCCTGCCAAATGAAGAAATGAAAGGCCGGATTATCGGTCGTGAAGGACGTAACATTCGTGCGCTTGAAACCCTTACCGGGATTGACCTCATTATCGATGATACGCCAGAAGCTGTTATTCTGTCGGGCTTTGACCCGATTCGCCGTGAGATCGCCCGTACTGCCCTGGAGAAACTGGTGGCTGACGGACGTATTCACCCGGCACGCATTGAAGAGATGGTTGAGAAATCCCGCAAAGAAGTGGATGAGCGCATCCGTGAATACGGTGAGCAAGCTACCTTTGAAGTGGGCGTGCATGGTCTGCATCCGGATCTGATCAAAATTCTGGGCCGGTTGAAGTTCCGTACAAGTTACGGTCAGAACGTCTTGAAACATTCGATGGAAGTCGCTTATCTGGCTGGACTGATGGCTGGAGAACTCGGAGAAGACGTAACTCTGGCAAGACGTGCAGGTCTATTGCATGACATCGGTAAAGCGCTGGATCACGAAGTGGAAGGATCACACGTCGAAATCGGCGTGGAGCTGGCGAAGAAATACAAAGAACATCCGGTTGTAATCAACAGTATCGCGTCCCATCACGGGGATTGCGAAGCGACTTCGGTTATTGCCATGTTGGTTGGCGCAGCAGATGCGCTCTCCGCAGCAAGACCAGGCGCACGCCGCGAAACGCTGGAAACGTATATCAAACGACTGGAGAAGCTGGAAGAGATTTCAGAATCGTTCGAAGGTGTCGAGAAATCATACGCCATTCAGGCAGGACGCGAAGTTCGCGTAATGGTACAACCTGAGAAAATCGACGATGCTGAAGCCTTCCGCCTCGCACGTGATATCACGAAGATGATTGAGAATGAACTCGATTATCCGGGTCACATCAAAGTTACCGTCATCCGGGAAACCCGTGCGGTTGAATACGCAAAATAGAGTATTACGGAAAAGTGGCCGCAGTAGTGGGCCACTTTTCCTGTTGATAGCCTGTTAAAAGGCAGTTCCATAACAAAAAAACAGGGTTGAGCATGAGATAGAGACCCTGCAACGTTTCAAAGAAACTCAAGAGAGTTGAACTTGGCGGGGATTAAGGAGGCAGTAAGATGAAAGTTTTGTTTATTGGTGATATCGTGGGTAATGTGGGACGTAAGGCATTGAAGGAAAATTTGCCTTATCTCAAAACGAAGTATAAACCGCATGTGGTGATTGTAAATGGTGAAAATGCAGCGGCAGGTCGGGGAATTACCGGCGCAATTGCGAATGAATTTTTCAACTGGGGTGTGCATGGAATTACTCTGGGTAATCATACTTGGGATAATAAGGACATTTTTGATGTTATAGATGATGAACCGCGCATGATTCGTCCCGCAAACTTCCCGCCGGGAACACCAGGCCGAGGATACACAGTGGTTAAAGGTGAAGGCAAGGAGCTGGCGATTGTCAATCTGCAAGGACGGACGTTCTTGCCTGCACTGGATTGTCCATTCCGCGTTGCCGATGAAATTGTGGATGAACTGCGCCAAGATTATAAATGTATTCTGGTTGACATGCATGCTGAAGCAACATCAGAGAAGATTGCCATGGGTTGGCATCTGGATGGACGTACGTCGCTGGTTGTAGGTACACATACTCATGTACAGAGTAACGATGATCGTATTTTGCCTGGAGGAACGGCTTACTTAACAGATGCGGGTATGGTAGGGCCGCGTGATGGCATACTGGGCATGGAGCGTGAAGCCGTGCTGCGCAAGTTCTACACACAGCTCCCTGTACGATTTGTTGTTGATGATGGCAAATGGCATTTCCACGGTGTTCTGGTGGAGATTGATGAAGCTACAGGTGCTGCAACACGCATCGAAAAAATTCGTCTGATGGAGGACGAGTGGCGCATGGAATAGGGGTATTGTCCCATTTTGCAGGGAAACCCGCCTAAAAAGAAGGTATTTTTTTGCCTCCCGCGAATAACATCTAGTAAGTGGAAACAAACATTCAACATTCCCAGGGAGGTACTTACCATGGATGTATTAAAAGTTTCAGCAAAGTCCAATCCTAATTCGGTAGCCGGCGCTCTTGCAGGGGTTCTTCGTGAACGTGGAAATGCTGAACTGCAGGCAATTGGAGCAGGAGCACTGAACCAAGCCATTAAAGCGGTAGCGATAGCCCGGGGATTTGTAGCACCAAGTGGAGTTGACTTGATTTGTATTCCAGCTTTTACAGACATTGTGATTGACGGTGAGGATCGAACAGCCATTAAGTTGATTGTGGAGCCCAGATAATACATGTACTTATGCATTGAACCTGTTTACGCGAAGTAGACAGGTTTTTTTGCGTTTTGTCCCATAATTCGCCCAGAAGGAGAGAGTGTCATGCATAACTGGCGTGTAGCTGATTTTCACTGTGATGTTTTGAGCAAAATGTTGATGCAGCCCGCTCTTGTATTTGAACATGCTTCACAGCTGGATGTGAACCTGGAACGCATGCGCGAAGGCGGGGTTGGGCTACAGGCCTTTGCAATCTATCTGCCCGAAGTACTTGGGAGAGGCAAGTTCGAACATGTGATGGGACAGCTGGAGATATACCGCAAACGGGTGGGAATAACCAAGGAGCGTCCCAAAGGCACACAGACGTTGTTATGGCGTGAAGAAGTCATTCAGGTAGGGCAGAAGGGGAGTCCATGGGGATTGCTTACACTAGAAGGTGTAGATGGATTAGAGGGCAACCTGTTTTATCTGGAGTTATGTTATCAGATGGGTGTGCGGATTGTGGGGATTACCTGGAACTATGCCAACTGGGCAGCAGACGGTGTAATGGAAAAGCGCGGGGCCGGGCTCACCGAGAAAGGTAGGGAGCTTGTTCGCCTTTGTAATCAAATCGGGATGCTACTGGATGTGTCACATCTAACAGAGAACGGATTCTGGGAGCTGGCGGACTTAAGCGAACGTCCGTTTATCGCATCTCATTCCAACAGTTATACCATATGTCCCCACGTGCGCAATCTAAAGGATGACCAGATTCGAGCCATTATTGCTCGGGAAGGGCGGATAGGGCTGACGTTTGTACCCTGGTTCGTGAAGCCGGAAGGTGAAGTCCGTATGGAAGACCTATTGCCTCACATTGAGCAGATTTGTTCGCTGGGCGGGGAACGCCATCTGATGATGGGGTCTGATTTTGACGGAATTCCGACGTATATTCAGGGACTCGAACATGCAGGGCATTATCCGCGGCTCATGGACACATTGCTCAAACATTATGATGAGCATTGGGTACGTGGCTGGTTATGGGGGAATGCGATGAGTTATTTAGGGGAAAACTTGCCTAGGAAAAACTTGAAGATGGGACATTAAAATGTTGAAGCTGTTGGTCTCTAGAAAAAATGAGATGAAGCAGAAGGCGTCCATGTTCAGATGGATTTACCAAATGCAGGGGGGAATTGTTTGTAAAATAAGTGTATTTCATGAATTTTCAACAGTTCGTTTTCATTTCACTTCAAAAAGGGGTATAATACCATTGGATTGTTAAGAGCCTGTTTACAGGCCATAGATAAACAAGGAGTGAAGTTTACGATGAGTAAAACAGTACCTGTAGGCGTATCTGCCCGTCACATTCATGTATCCCAAGAGCACGTTGAAATTTTGTTTGGCAAAGGTTATGAACTGACTGAATTTAAACCTCTGTCTCAGCCAGGACAATATGCTGCTAACGAAACGGTAGCCGTTATTGGTTCAAAAGGACAGTTTGATAAAGTGCGTATCCTTGGACCTGTTCGTCCTGAAACGCAACTGGAAATCTCGATGACTGACTCTTTTGCGATTGGTGTTAAAGCGCCTGTACGTGAGTCCGGGAGCATTGAAGGCACACCGGGGATTACGATCAAAGGACCTGCTGGCGAAGTTACGATTGATAAAGGTGTCATCGTTGCTGCTCGTCACATCCACTTCCATACTTCAGATGCTGCAAAATGGGGTATCGAGGACAAACAATTGCTGAAAGTTCGCCTGAGTGGAGATCGTGGTCTGGTGCTGGAAAATGTACTGGCTCGTGTATCGGACTCCTTTGCACTGGACATGCATATTGATACGGATGAAGCTAATGCAGCTGGCGCTCGTAATGGCGATACTGCTGAAATCATCGACTAATCACATGGAACCATTTTTAGCTGCCACCCTGGCAGTCTGAATGAACTTATAAACCTGAGCACACATCCACAGAGCTGGTTATCCCGACTCTGATGGAAAGCTCAGGTTTTCTGTGTTATACAGAAGTGAGACAGACAAGCGTACGCTTCGGCATAGATGAAGGGAGAGCGTGTTTGGATGTGGAACTACAGCCCAATTCATGTTATAATTTGCTGTAATGCTCTTTGATGTATGAAGCGTGGAATTCACGCGTACCAAGGATGAAATAACTAATTTTTATTAATAGAGGCTGTAAGGAGTGACCGAAGGAAATGGCTAAAGACTCAAAAAAGGATTACTCCCAATATTTTGATTTCTCCGATGCCAAAGTAATTTCGCAAGATGAATTCAGCAAAAAGATAAGAATCAGGGGCCGTGAGATTAACATCAAGTCGGAACCCAATCATCGCCAGGAGAAACAGCGGGGTAAGGAAGACGTTCAGGTGCATTATCAAGATGCTGTACCCGATGAACTGAAAAACATGGGAAAAGGCAAACACTATATTGTATATACGTATGGATGCCAGATGAACGAGCATGATTCGGAGACCATCAAAGGACTCCTGGAATCAATGGGGTATCAGGCTACTGAGGATCGCAAAGAGGCAGATATCATTCTGTTGAACACGTGTGCAATTCGTGAAAATGCGGAAGATAAAGTGTTTGGTGAACTAGGCCATCTGAAGACACTAAAAACCGAACGTCCGGGCTTGTTGCTGGGTGTATGCGGTTGTATGTCTCAGGAAGAAGGCGTTGTAAACCGGATTATGCAGAAGCATGGTTTTGTGGATATGATCTTTGGTACACATAACGTACACCGGTTGCCACATCTGATCCAGGAAGCGTTGTTCAGCAAAGAAATGGTTGTTGAGGTGTGGTCCAAGGAAGGCGACATCATTGAGAATTTGCCCAAGAAACGTGAGGGTATGCGCGGTTGGGTGAATATTATGTATGGTTGCGACAAGTTCTGTACATATTGCATCGTTCCGTTCACACGGGGTAAAGAGCGCAGCCGTCGTCCAGAAGATGTGATTGCTGAAGTGCGGGAACTGGCACGGCAAGGATTTAAGGAAATTACATTGCTTGGTCAGAACGTGAATGCTTACGGCAAGGATTTCACAGAGAGGGCTTACAGTTTCGGTGACTTGATGGATGATATTCGCAAAATCGATATTCCACGCGTTCGGTTTACAACTAGCCATCCACGTGACTTCGATGATCATCTGATTGAGGTATTGGCTAAAGGCGGAAACCTGGTGGAGCACATTCATCTTCCAGTTCAGTCCGGAAGCTCAGAAGTACTGAAACGTATGAGTCGCAAGTATAGCCGGGAACACTACCTGAAGCTGGCTGACAAAATAAAAACCGCCATCCCGGATGTAGTGCTGACCACCGACATTATCGTGGGTTTCCCGGGTGAAACAGATGAGCAGTTTGAAGATACACTTTCACTGGTCAAGGAAGTCGGGTATGACTTTGCTTATACGTTCATCTACTCTCCGCGTGAAGGTACACCTGCTGCTGTCATGGAGGACAACGTGCCGATGGAAGTGAAGAAGGAACGTCTGAAACGCCTGAACGAAACGATCAACGCTTACAGCCAGAGAAGTAATGAGAAGCAGCGCGGCAAGGTTGTTGAGGTGCTCGTTGAAGGTGAAAGCAAACGGAATTCCAACGTTCTGGCAGGACGCACACGCAGCAACAAGCTGGTGCATTTTGAAGGTTCTAAAGACCTTATCGGTACTTTTGTACATGTGGAGATCACCGATCCGATGACTTTTTATATTTCAGGCCATCTGCTCCCAGAGCCGGTAGCCTCTAATCAGTAATACACAAACCCAATAAGATGGATTTGGATTTTTAGATATCAGGGTTTGGATGATGTAAAGCGAACGTAGCGAAGGAGACGGAATCGATTCTGTAGAAGCGATAGCGTTCGCCTTTGTCTCCGAATTTTAACCTTGAACAATTTCAATCAGGAAAATTTGGAGACAACAGCGATCGAAAGAACGATCCGTAACCGTAGCGGTCATGGAGCCGTCGTCCAGCTGGAACATCATTCATCCAATCCATCTTATATCATCTCATAGAATGGAGCGATTTCGAGTGGCGCAGGAAGAAGTGCAGTACAACCAATATGGAATGCCTACCTACGATACGCGCAATCTGGTCATACGCGACGACATTATGGGAAAAGCCAAAGAGTTGGCTGATATGCTCGGAACGAGTGAGGAAGTTAAACAGTTCCAACAGGCAGAATCCAAAATTCGTGATCATGAACGCATACAGCAATTGATTGCAACGATCAAGAAGAAACAAAAAGAAATTGTTGCTTTTGAAAGCTTCAACAATACAGAGATGGTCAGCAAGATTGAACAGGAAATTGAGGATTTGCAAGATGAGATGGACAGTATTCCATTGGTTACGGAATTCCAGCAAAGTCAAAGTGATATCAATTATCTGCTTCAGCTTGTCATCTCCGTAATCCGGGATACCGTCTCCGAGAAAGTGAACGTGGAGGCAGGCACGGATTCACCTCCGACTAGCTGCGGTTAAATGAACGGAAGGGTGCGGACGCAGTCCGCGCCTTTTTTGACATGACAACGTGAGGATGGTTTAATCCGGATGAGGCGCTCTACCTACGGAATAAAGCTAGCAAGGTGAGCTCCACGTTGTGGGGTTATTTTGTGTAGCAGACAGTTCATGACAACTTCACTGGATAAGACCTGATCCGTAAGAGCAGGCTTAATATAACGGAGCATTCACAACAGCACTAGGAAGGCAAAGTGCTGGAAGAGAATATTCACAGTTATATAAATTGAACTAAACACTCTTTAGTTCAATTTATATAGAACACATCATGGGCTTTTACACATAAAGTGCAATAAAGGGGAAATCAATAATGGGTATTTTAGAGAAAATGGTGGAAGAAGGAAACGGACGATTCTGGGGATTCCTGGGTTGTCGATATATCAAAGGAGACGGAAAAGAAGTGCAGATCGCGCTGACAGCGGGTGAACATCATACTAACTCCATGGGCATTATTCATGGGGGTGTACTGACATCCCTGATGGATCAGGCGATGGGAATGGTAGCAACAGCTGCAATGGAAGTCGACGGCTGTGTGACGACCAATCTAAATGTACATTTTCTGGCACCCATGAAACAAGGGGAATTAATGGTGACGTCGACAGTAATGCACCAGGCTGGACGCAGCGTAACAACTCAATCCGAGGTCCGTGATGCATCAGGAACGCTGGGGTGTATGGCAACTGCAACATTCCGCATAGCTCGGACAAGAACACCAAGCACAGAATCCTAAGGTTGACAAACGATATTATTATGTCATAATGAAATTATCAAAATGAAAATAGTCGGTGGTGCCCATGAGCGAAAACTACGAACACGTCAATGCTGAGAGCGATGAAGAGGCAGCTCGTGCCTACAGTTCCAAGAAATATCGTACCCCCGATGGTGTTCCTGCGGATATCGTTTTGTTCACCTTGACCAAACGGGAGCGCAAGACAGTAACGAAGACACTTCCCATCCGTGAGCTGAAAGTAATGCTGATCAAGCGTAAAGGTTGGCCTTTTGCGGGAAGATGGGCGTTACCGGGTGGATTTTGTCAGGAGAATGAATCCATCTATGGTGCTGCGAAGCGCGAGTTGATGGAAGAGACAGGTGTGGACGGTGGACATCTGGAGTACTTGAATGTATATAGTCAGCCTGGGCGTGACCCTAGGGGATGGATTATCTCTCATGCGTTTTTTGCGCTGGTAGAGGAATGGATGCTGGAACACCGTCAAGCGGCGGATGATGCTGAGGATGTTGGATTGTTTACGATTCAGGAAGCATTGCAAGAGCTTGAACTGGCTTTTGATCACCGGACGATTATTGAGGATGCTTATCGGCGCATTCAGCAGCAGATGCTGGAAACGACAATTGCACGACAGTTCCTGCCGCGTGATTTTACACTAAGTGAGTTGTACCAGGTTATACAGAGTGTTGTGCCTGATTTTGAAGAGCCGAACTTCATTCGGAAGATCACATCAACTCGTAGCCGCAAAGGCATAGTGGAAGAAGTGCGAGATGAAGAGGGCAACCTGCTCAGCTCCAATCAGTACTCACAGCGTCCAGCACAGCTCTACCGTTTCACAGAACTTGTGCCCCGCCTTTCCATCTATACGTAATTCGTAAGTGAATCACCATGGATTGAATCAGGATCAACCTATTCTCAAAGGGGAGTGTGGACGATGAAAGCATTGATTGTAATCGATTTTACACGTGATTTTGTGACAGGTTCATTGCCTGTAGGCCAGCCTGCGGTTGAGATTGAGGAGACGGTAGCAGCGATAACCGAAGCTTATTGTAATAACAAGCATGAAGTAATCATGGCTGTAGATCTACATGAAGAGAATGATCCGTATCACCCGGAGACCGTACTGTTTCCGCCCCATAACATCAGGGATACGGAGGGTAGACAGCTATATGGTCGTCTGGCCGAGGTCATGGATGAACGGGAAACCCAGATCCGGTGGATGGATAAAACAAGATACAGCGCATTCTGCGGTACAGATCTGGAACTCCGGTTACGTGAACGGGGAATTACAGATATTGCACTGATCGGTGTATGTACGGATATTTGCGTATTGCATACGGCAGTGGATGCTTATAATAAAGGTTTTCACATTACGGTATATGAAGATGCTGTAGCCAGCTTTAATCAAGCGGGACATGATTGGGCGCTTGGACATTTTCGTTCCAGCCTGGGGGCTCAGGTGATCAAAGCGAGTGATACCGTGCTCGCAGGGTTGTAAGTGTGACCCTGTATCCTATAGCCATATGTAGCCGAGCGAGTGTTATATGGATGCGGAATCTGGTGAATAGGAATAAACCGGAGACTTGTTTATTGTACGATTGATTCGAATCATGAAGAATGAGTTTCCATATGTTGACCCGTGTCTGCAGGCATAGCCTGCTGGCACAAGCGGAAGTCAGAGAGGATGAGACAAATGCAGACGACTAGCCTGGCTTTACATACGGATAAATATCAGATCAATATGATGTACGCCCATTGGGTGAATGGAACTCACAAACGGAAAGCGGTGTTTGAAGCCTATTTCCGCAAGCTCCCTTTTGGTAACGGTTATGCCGTTTTTGCCGGATTGGAACGGATTGTGAATTATATCAGCCAGCTTCGATTCACGATGGAAGACATCAAATTTTTATCCAAACAAGAGGAAAATTATGATCCGGTCTTTCTGGAAGAATTGCTCCAGTTTTCATTTCAGGGGACAATTCATTCCATGAAGGAAGGAGAAATCGTTTTCCCTGACGAACCGCTCATTCGGGTAGAAGGCTCCATTATGGAGACACAACTGGTGGAGACGGCGATACTTAACTTTATGAATTATCAGACGTTAATTGCAACAAAGGCATCACGGATCAAACAAGTGGCGAACCAAGACATCTTGCTCGAATTTGGAACACGACGGGCACAGGAAGCGGATGCGGCCATTTGGGGCGCTCGTGCCTCGTATGTAGCAGGATTTCATGCGACGTCCAACATGCTGGCTGGAGAGCGCTTCGGGATTCCAACAGCGGGTACGCATGCACATTCATGGGTGCAGAGTTTTATGACAGAGCAGGAGGCGTTTGACGTCTATGCCAAAGTGCTGCCTGATCAGGTGACCCTGTTGGTGGATACCTTCGATACGTTGAACAGTGGTGTGCCGCATGCGATCAAGACAGCCAAGAAGCTGGAAAGCCAGGGTAAAAAGATGAAAGCGATTCGTCTGGATAGCGGTGACCTTGCGTATCTATCCATTCAAGCCCGGCAGATGCTGGATGACGCTGGACTGGATTACGTTAAGATTGTAGCTTCTAACGACCTGGATGAAAATACGATTTTCAACCTTAAGGCGCAAGGCGCCCGTATTGATACATGGGGAGTGGGTACACAGCTGATTACCGCTTCTGACCAGCCTTCCTTGGGTGGGGTATACAAATTGGTGGAGCGTGAAGTGGATGGCGCCATGCTGCCTACGATCAAAATTTCCGCCAATCCCGAAAAGGTTTCGACACCTGGGAAAAAGGAAGTGTTCCGGATCATTGATCCGAAACATGGTAAAGCTATAGCCGATTATATCTGTTACCCTGGGGAAGAGCAGCCGCTACAGGGCGGACCGCTCAAGCTGTTCAACCCGCTACACCCATATCTGAAGAAGACCGTAACCCGCTACGAAGCGGTAAACATGCTGGAGCCGATCTTTGTGAATGGACGCAAAGTGTATGAGCTGCCTACGTTGGATGAGATTCGTGCATATCATCGGGAGCAGTTGGGTCTATTCTGGCCAGAATACCAGCGGAAGCTCAATCCGGAGATCTACCGTGTGAACATAAGCCCGGCAGCCTGGAATATGAAGCAGAAATTAATCGCTGAGCATGTGCAATCCACGGAAGAATAATGAACCCAAAAAGGTATAACCGGAAGAAGATGCCGGGTTATGCCTTTTTGGGTTTTTGGGGTCTGGTTCATTGTGTTACGAATGATTAAGGAAGTAACCCTGTGTGAAACCTCATGGACAGACAGCCCATGAACCGCGTTATACTAACCTTTATCAGTCGAATGTCACAAGGAAATGAAGTCATTATTTCTCGGGAAAGCGCAGGAGACGCCAAATCCTGCACCTTTCCGAGCTTTCCTTTCGACATGAGCAATGCTGTATGTTTCAATTGCATATCAGCCGGGGATGAAAGAAGGAGGAGATGCAACCATGAGATGGAAGCGTTCAGGACTTCTTCCTTTGTACATATGATGCCGATCGATTACATTGTGTTGACATTAAATTTCAGATGAGGAGAGGATATCGAATGGAAACAACTTTTCCCGCATATGTCGTGCGTAAAGAGGAACAGGGTGGCTTAAAGGCTGCTATGGAGCAGCTGAAGAAAGAGGATTTGCCTAACGGCGATGTAACCCTCCAAGTCCAATATTCAAGTGTCAATTATAAAGACGGACTCGCCACAACAGAAAAGGGCGGAGTGGTTCGCGAATATCCCATCGTACCAGGGATCGATCTTGCAGGGATCGTAGAGGAATCGGTGAGCGGTCGATTTGCACCAGGTGATCGAGTGATCAGCACAGGTTTCGAACCTGGCGTATCTCATTTTGGCGGATATAGTCAGTACGCACGTTTGCGCAGCGAATGGCTCGTTCCTCTTCCCAAGGGACTTAGTGAGAAGCAAGCGATGGCGATCGGAACCGCAGGGTTCACAGCAGCACTTTCTGTAGATGCTATACTGCGAGCTGGAGTGACTCCGGAGATGGGGAAGATACTGGTGACGGGAGCAACCGGAGGTGTAGGCAGTATGGCGGTAGCTATTCTGGCGAAGCTGGGCTTTGAAGTGACGGCCAGTACAGGTAAGAAGGCTCAACAGGAACAGCTGCTTCGTGATCTGGGTGCTTCTCATGTCATTTCGCGCGAAGAGGCGGACGCACCAGCCAAAGGAGCAATGGGCAAACAGCTCTGGGCAGGTGTCGTTGATCCTGCAGCAGGTCCGGCACTGGCGGAACGACTGAAACAAATTCAATACGGAGGCGCTGTAGCCGTATCGGGATTGACTGGCGGGACTGCGTTTGAATCCACCGTGTTTCCGTTTATTTTGCGGGGGATTCAATTGATCGGCATTGATTCTGTCTATTGTCCTATGGAACGGCGGGAACGGATCTGGAAGCTGCTTGGAGGGGAATGGAAGCCGGATCGTGCGCTGGAACTGGGGATTCGGGAAATCTCCTGGGCACAGCTGCCACAGACGCTGGAAACGATTCTGCAGGGTGGCGCTGTAGGTCGGACGGTAGTTAACACGATGTCTGAGGCGCCTGCCGAATAAGATTCTTTTCTCTTAGACATGCTAACTCTACCTGATTGCGTCACAACGTATGTGGCGGGAAAGGAAGGGTTGAGAATGCGTGTTGGCGGAAAAGAGTTGTATCGGAGATCTGGACGAATCAAGTGGGCACTTGTAAGTGGGTTCATCATACTAGCGGCGTGGTCCCTGGTGGCTTGTTCAGCATCGTCTATTGAGCAGGAGCGGAAGGTATATACCCGACAAGCCACGGATGAAGGAAATGTACGGGCACAGAGTCAGGGCCACGGGTTAAACGGTACGTTCATTAAAGAGCTTAGTAAGAGTTTCGCCGCTAAGGACATCCAATTGATGAACAACATGTCCGCAGATGACGGTGAGGGCGGAATTTCTTATATGTACCTGTTGAATGGGAGTGGCAGGCATATCGTGAAAGTCCACATTTTCAGTGATGCGCGCACTCGAGCTGCCCGAATGAAACAAATGTATAATGATGATAACGATGAGGCTGTATTGGAGAATGTGCTTGGCAAAACAACGATTCGCAGTAAAGCATATGTTTCCCTGGTCTATACGGCTTCCGGTGGAGAAAAAGACGATTATGAACAGGACGTCATGCAGGTGTTCCAGCATGTGCTGGAGCAATTAAAGTAATGGCGGCATGTAGTAGCCAGCTGTCGTTTCTCCTGGGATAAAAGGAACCTATGGCTACGAAACGTTCTTGTCGTATTGCTTAAAATAAAACCCGAAAAACCCGTCTGAATATCAGACGGGTTTATATATTTCGCGCATGACATGCCGCAGCTCAGGCAAAATGAGTTTTTCCATTGCCAGCTTAACAGCTCCTTTGGAGCCTGGCATGGAGAATACGGCTGTGCGCCCAATCGTTCCAGCTACCGCTCGGCTAAGAATGGCCGCTGAACCGATATCCTCGGTATAACTGAGGAAGCGGAAGATTTCACCGAAGCCTGGCAGCTCCTTGTCGAGTAGTGAAGACACTGCTTCATATGTTGTATCTCGTGGTGCAATCCCGGTCCCTCCACTGAGCAGCACGGCTTCAATATCGTCACGAACTGCTGCATCCTGAAGTATGCTTCGAATGGTTTCCGTTTCGTCCGGTGTAATGATATATTCGACGATCTGGTAACCTGATTCAGTCAGTAGCTGATGCATAAGCTGTCCGCTTGTATCCGTGTCCTTGGTGCGGGTATCCGATACCGTTACAATCATGCAAGATACCGTGTCGGGGGCTTCCTGACGATGTTGTTCCACTGAACTGGTCATATCTAACATCCTCCTCCATCAACATGTCCTCATAGCATAGACTATTCAGTAGTTTGAGGCAACGAAGGTTGAACGAGAAGGCAAGGATTGCGAAAAGAATGCAGGATAGTGTACACTCGCTAGGATAGAGATAGACCAGATCCATTGGATAAACAGAGAGGTGAACAGTAATGAATGAACTAAAATTAAATGAATCATCCATACCTGTATACATATTGTCAGGCTTTTTGGGAAGTGGCAAAACCACTCTGCTTGTTCAACTGATTGAACATTGGCAACAAAGTGGTCTCAGGCCCGCAGTGGTCATGAATGAGTTGGGTGACGTCAATTTGGATGGCCAGATTGTCGATTCTACCGTTCCGATGACGGAAATGTTAGGTGGATGCATCTGCTGCACCGTGCGTGGTGATTTGGGGCTTCAGCTTGCCGAGCTTGTGCAGGAGGAGGCGCCTGATGTCATTATCATCGAAGCAACCGGAGCCGCGAACCCGATGGAAATTCTGGATGCTGTAACGGAAACTTCACTCTATATGCGACTGGAGCTGAAAAGTCTCATTACCGTCGTGGATGCGGCGCACCTGTCCGGGCTGTACCAGGAGCAAAAGGGACAGACGTTCAAGTTGATGCAGGAACAGATTCGCTGTGCGTCTGTACTTCTTCTGAACAAAACGGATCGGGTGAATGAACAGGAACTTACTGATCTGAAGGACCTGCTCGCGCGCTGGAATGGCTTCGCACCTGTCATACCTGCAGTGAAGTGCAAAGTCGCTATGGATCTGCTGCTTCATAGCGGAGACAATGTTCATGCCTATCAATCAATAGATGAAGCGAGTAAGCATGCAGAGCAGGAACATCACGTTCATTCCGAAGCATGTGCAGAGCATGGATGCAGTCATGGTCAGGAAGACCCTGAGCAAGGGCATCATGATCACACCCATTCCCATGCTTCTCATGAACATGTTATGGTGTATACGCATTATTTCACCCAGCCGGTGAACAGCGAGGCCTTTGAACGTTTGATATCTGAATTGCCACGGGACGTGTATCGGGCGAAGGGTATCTTGTCATTTAGTGATACAGCCAGTCGGTTCTGGTTCCAGTATGCCTACCGCGAATCGGATTACATGAAGATCACACCTCAGGGAGATGTGCCAAACGTCGCTGTATTTATAGGTGAACATTTTGATCGAAATGTCATTCGTAGCCAACTGCTGGAATTGGAAGCGATAAATGAGGCTCCATGATTCAAGGTTCCTCCAGACTGGGTATTAAGAAGCATAGCAAACTTTGCCTGGGAGGTAACTTTAAATGACACAACAACAATACCAACAATGTATCGATGCTTGCCTGGAGTGTATGAATGCTTGCAACGTATGTTACATATCGAGTCTAAAGGAATATGAACTGGCGATGTTGCGTGATTGCATTCGTTTGAATCGGGAATGTGCAGAGATTTGCAGTTTTGCTGCTCAAGCCATGACACGCGGAAGTGATTTCATCGCGGAAATTTGCGAATTGTGTGTAAAAGCTTGTGAGGCTTGTGCCGCAGAGTGTGGCAAACACCACCATGATCACTGCCAAGCCTGCGCAGAAGCTTGCCGCAAATGTGCAGACGCTTGCCGTACAATGGCAGCCGTAGCGTAAATATTAACTCTTTCAATTAAAATAAAATCAAAAAGGATATGGGCGGGATCCCCTCATGGTAGACAACGAAGATAGGACATCTGACACGATGTGCTTAAGCGTTGTCTTCCAGAGGGGACTCTTTATGGTTTCGGTAATGTTCATGTTCTTTCATACAAAATTGCGTTGTACACTATAAAGAATGCTCCGCTGCCAATTGCATGTCACAGGTTGCCAAACCAGATCATGATATGTATAATGATGGCAATGAATTGAAACGATGAATATCCGTGATCGGGAGAGTAGCCAGATTCAACCATGACAGCGAGCCGGAGCAGGTGGAAGCCGGTATGGCATGATCTGAGTGAACCGCACCCGTGAGATGGTTGTCCGAAGAAATGTATGCATCCGATAGAGGGGGTGTAGCACATTGGCCTGAGGGCAGTCCGGTAGGCGACCGTTATTCGCATGGAGCGGAGCAGGTTCTTATTGTATGTGTGGATGTACATCGGGAGCAACCTGTTCACTTAGAGTGGTACCGCGGGAACTGTAAAGATCAGCTCTCGTCTCTTATATAGAGATGAGAGCTTTTTTGTATTTCATTTTGCCCAAAATAATGATGAGAAGGAGTGTATGACATGTTGATGAAGCAAGCTGCGATACACATTGCCCCATTAGCTGGTTTGGAAGAAGCAGAGGTATTGAGATTGCTGGAAGTACCGCCACAAGCGGAGCTGGGAGATGCGGCCTTTCCCTGTTTTATTTTGGCTAAATCATTGAAAAAAGCACCAGCGGTTATTGCGGTAGATATTGCGTCTGGATTGCAGGCGGCAGGGCTGGAGGCTTCTCCGGCAGGGCCCTATGTGAATATACGTTTCAATCGGGAAGAGTTGGCACCGAACCTGCTTGAAGAACTGGGTCGTACAGCATTTGGCAAGTTGCAGCTGGGGGCAGGTGCACGCGTCGTGATTGACATGTCGTCTCCCAACATTGCCAAGCCATTCGGCATCGGACATCTGCGTTCGACTGTAATTGGTGCAGCGTTGTATCGTTTATATAACGAAGCGGGTTATACCTCGGTGAGTGTGAATCATCTGGGAGACTGGGGCACCCAATTCGGGAAGCAGATCGCAGCGTACAAACGGTGGGGCAATGAAGAAGCATTGCAGGCAGAGCCGATCCGTACGTCTCTGGAACTGTATGTGCGTTTCCATGATGAGGCGGAGAATGATCCGTCCTTGGAGATGGAGGCGCGCGACTGGTTCCGCAAACTGGAGCAAGGCGATGAGGAGGCGCAGCGGCTATGGGCGTTCTTTGTTGAAGTGAGCATGAAGGAATTCGATCGGATGTATGAACGTTTGAATGTACAGTTTGACCATACACTAGGTGAGAGCTTCTACAACGACAAGATGGGGGCGGTGGTTGAAGAACTCAAGTCCCGAGGTTTACTGGAAGAGAGCGATGGAGCACTCGTGGTACGCCTGGAGGATGAGAATATGCCACCGTGTCTGATTATCAAAAAAGACGGAACAACCATCTACCCTACACGGGATCTGGCAACAGCGGTCTATCGTCATGATGTGATGAAGGCAGATAAGATGTTATACGTGGTCGGGGGTGAACAGAAACTTCATTTCCGTCAGGTATTTGCGGTATTATCCCGGATGGGCTATGTGTGGTCTGCGAATTGTGAGCATATTCCGTTTGGCTTGATGCGTTTTGAGGGCCGGAAAATGTCCACCCGTCGTGGTAAAGTTGTCTTTTTGCAGGAGGTGCTGGATGAGGCAGTCGCTCGTGCCTTACAGATTATTCAGGAGAAAAATCCGAAGCTTGCAAATGCTCAGGACGTGGCTGAAGCCGTTGGTGTGGGTGCCATTATATTCGGGGATCTGCGTAACAATCGGCTGAACGATGTGGATTTCTCTCTTGAGGATGCCGTGAGTTTTGAAGGGGAGACCGGACCGTATGTGCAGTATACCCATGCCCGGATTAAAAGTGTACTTGCCAAGGCGGAAGAAACGGCGATTGTGGAAAATGACAACAATACTTCCCCTGTCAATCGTATAGAGGGCGTGACTAACACCGGGACCATTCCAGCGAGCATCGGTGACACTTCTTGGACACTGCTGAAACTGCTTGTGGATTATCCTGAGTATCTGGAAAAAGCAGTTCATCGCAATGAGCCTTCGGTCATTGCCAAATATGCGATCGATGTTGCTCAAGCGTTCAACCGCTTCTATCACGCAGAACGGATTGCAGACGCGCCATCTGAAGTCAGATCCTTCCGGGTGGCATTGGCCGAGCGTACAGCCGAGCGTCTGGCCTACAGCTTATATTTACTTGGGGTTCAAGCTCCGGAACGGATGTGATTCCAGTGGCAGGGAATGCACGCGGACTCTTGTGCTGGAAATCGCAGCAAGCTGCTCCAGACTCAAAAGGTCGAGGTACATTGCTCCAACAGGTGAGCAAACGACTCGGAAATGTTCAGGTGCTGAATCAAATCAATCTTGAAGTGGGTCAGGGGGAGTGTGCTGTGCTTATTGGCAGAAACGGCTCTGGCAAAAGCACCTTGTTACGCATATTGGCTGGCATCCTGCTGCCTGATACAGGTACTGTCCATCGAACGATTAAAGGTTCTGAAATGTATGCACTAGATGGATTACCTCGTCTTCCTTTCACGTCTGCGGAGTATTTGTGGGATATGGGGCGGATTCGAGGTGTCCGCCCTAAGGTACTGCGTCAACGGATTAGCGAACTGAGTGAACTATTGTTCCTCGGTACAGCGATAGACCAGAAGTTACCTCTATTGTCCAAGGGAACTCTACAGAAAGTAAATTTGATTCAGGCCTTGTTGCCTGGACCAGGGGGGCTTTTGCTGCTGGACGAACCCTTATCCGGTTTGGATGTTCCGGCCCAAGAGTCAATCGTATCCTTACTCAGAAAATGGAAATATGAAGGTGCATCCATCGTTACAGTTTGCCATGAACCACTGCTGATTGAACGGTTGGCTGATCAGGTCATTGTGTTGCAGAAGGGAAAAGTATTCCGCCACTGGAGTCGTGAGGATTTGCAACAAGTTGGCGAACCCGTTGTAAGTATTCAAAGTCTAAAGGACTCAAACGATCCCAACCAATCGTTGTTGAACTTGAAAGTAGCGAGACGTTCTGTAGACGGAATCATCCGCATGATTCTAGAGGCTGGAGGTTCAATTGTGTCTGTACAGCAGGAGAAAAGTCAATTACATATGGAAAGTCTGCTGGAAGGACATCACCCGGCTGAAACTTCATTTCATGAACAGGTCACAGAATCTGTAGTCCCAAGATCTGTCATAGATGCTGCTGGGGGAGATGCTCCATGATCCATCTGACACGATATTTGTTAAGGCACCACATCCGTTCACAAAAATATTTTGCACCGGTTATCTTATATATCATCACTATGCTACTGATCTATTCTTACAAACCTAATCCTATTGCGGACAGTTACAGTGTCACGGCCATGCTGATTTTTTTTGGTGCCGCCTGGCTGGGATTGATGGTGATGAATACGGAACCTGCGGGGCAGTATCAATTGCTCATTCTTCACGCAGGAAGCAGGCGTAAGGTTGTAATGGGCCAGTTAATCTGTGCATGGGTTACGCAATTAATGCTTATTGCAATTACGGTTATGTACCCGGTGTTTACGGGGATGTTCGACAGACAGCCCACGGGTGAGGAGTGGATCATGGCATGGTTGGGGCATCTGGCGTTATCACTGCTGGGACTGGGAATTAGCGTTTTCTTTCAAAAATCATACATACCCTTGCTTAGCCGTAGTATGCCAGCCTTAATTGTTGTGTTGTTATTATCGTTTGTCCAAGGTTCATTAATTGAACGGTTGCCTGAATCGCTGCAATGGCTTGGTCGCATTCTGCCCCCGGCATTTTATCTGGTTCGTGAAATGATGTTATTTGAAGATTTAAAGATAGATTCCCTTTTTTTGATTACGTTGTGGGCTGTAATCTATGCATGGGTGTTACTAATTCTTCATCTCTGGCTCTCTGGAAGAAGAGATTTGCGGAGTTAGGAGTCGTACATTTCCACAACTTGAATGTTGCTCTTTGTTTGGTTACGATAGAGGGACGTTAAATGGAGAGCATTGTACGGAGATAAAGGAGGCGCTCGCCTATGCAAAATACAGACATGCAGAATGGTGACATGCTGGATAGCGAACACTCCAGGGAATTGTTTGCATATTACGGATTGGCTGTGTACTATGGTCAGGCGCTTGAACAGCAGCTGGTCAATCTAATTTTATTAATGAAGATGTCTCAAGGCAAGGCGGTATCCGAAGAAGATTTGGAGAATTTGTACGAACGAAAAATGAGCAGTTCACTTGGACAACTGATTCACGAGGTTCGCCATCATTTTACTTTCTCGGAGGAAGAGACTCGCCAATTAAATGAATTATGGAAACAGCGCAATAGCATTGTACATCATTATTTCAAGGAACGAATCCATGAAACATTCAGTCCGGAAGGACGATCACGCATGATTAAGGAATTAGAGGATTTCAAGGACCGCGCACAGGAGTTGGAGCTTAGTCTCCAGCATTATACGGGCGCATGGATTGCAGAGCTTGGTCTGGATGCTGAATCAGCAGCAGCTTTGCAAACGTTGGAGCGAATGCATGCCGAGAGTATGCAAGCCCGGGCTTTGGAAGAGGATGAATGAGCGCCAAATGAAAACGAAAACGAAAACGAAAACGAAACGCTGGATTATACTCACCGTAATATCCCTATTAATAGTTGGGATTGTATGGGCTTTGGTTACGGCAGGCCTCATATCAGCATATACGGATGAGGAATCATCAAGAGTATCTGACGCAGCGATCATTCTGGGTGCAGCTGTGGAAGGGGATAACCCATCTCCGGTTTTTCGCGAGCGTATCGAACATGCCATATTGTTATATCGTCAGGGTACAATACGCAATCTGCTCTTTACAGGTGGCACTGGAAGGGATGGAGAACGGCCGGAAGCTGAAGTTGGACGGGATTATGCCATTGCACATGCTGTAGATCCGGGAGATATTCGTATAGAGACAGAGTCCCGGATTACGGAGGAGAATCTGGTCAATTCACTCAAGGTTGGTAAGGAGGCTGGTTATCGAACGTATACCATTGTGAGTGATCCATTACATATGAAGCGGGCCATGAAACTGGCTGATGGACTTGGTATGGATGCTGTTCCATCCCCAACACGAACGACGGCTTATCAAACCTGGCGAAGCAAGTTTCCTTTTCTCGCAAGAGAGACGGTACTGTACATGGGATATACGGTTAAAGGATGGGTAGGCAATCCGCAGCAGCCATGAGGCGTAGTGCGGATTGCCTTTTTTTAATTGCCGCTACACCTGAACCTAACTTCTATTCAAAATAAAAAACCGATCCACATCGCAGACCATAAGGCTACGAGGTAGATCGGTTTGATGTTCATTTTTCATTTCATGCATTCCACTTACTTTTTAAGCATTTCCACCGGCAAAGGAGGAGGAGGTCCGTATGGCTTCACCCAATGGGCTATCGCCAGTCGTGGCTTCAGCAGCTTGAGCACCTTGTTGCAGCTGATACATCTTGTAATAACGCCCTTTGAGTTCCATCAGTTCATCATGTGCACCTTGTTCAACAATTCGACCACGATGCAGGACCAGGATCTGGTCTGCTGAACGAATAGTAGAGAGACGGTGAGCGATGATGAAGGTGGTACGTCCTTTTTTGAGGACTTCAAGCGCATTCTGAATCAGTGCTTCCGTTTCTGTATCGATGTTAGCAGTGGCTTCATCGAGAATCAGGATCGCGGGATCATACGCGAGTGCGCGAGCGAAGGAGATTAACTGCCGTTGTCCGGCAGACAACGTACTTCCTTTTTCGATGACAGGTTCGTCAAATCCTTGCGGTAGATGAGCGAGAATCCGTTCAGCACCTACGTCACGCAGTGCCTGTTCAATCCGTGCACGGGAGATCTTTTTATCACCGAGACTGACATTGGAGGCAATGGTACCCGTGAACAAATACGGGTCCTGCAATACGATCCCCATATGCTCTCGAATCCACTGTTTGGGCAGATCCTTGACGTTCTGACCGTCGATCGTAATCTTGCCTTTTTGCGGATCGTAGAACCGGAATAGCAGGTTGATGATCGAGCTTTTACCGGAACCAGTATGACCGACCAGGGCGACCGTCTGACCCTGTGAGGCTTTGAACGAGATATTGTTCAGCACATAATCTTTTTTATAAGCAAACGATACATCGTCAAATACGACGTTCCCCTTGTATCTCGGCATCGAGCCATCCGTTACCGGTTCACCTTGTTCATCCATCAGTTCAAAGACACGTCCGGCTGATACGAGAGAGGAATCCAGGTTCGCCAGCTGATTCACCATGCCAGTAATCGGCTGGAACAAACGGCCAAGCACGTCAACAAAAGCATACAGAACTCCCAAGGAGATTATGCTGGTGCCGTCAAGTACACTGGACCCGAAGTACCACAGGACAACCGCAAAAGCGATATTCCGCAATACGTTAACGAGGTTGTGTGAGGTGAAGGCATTGAGGTTCAGCATTTTGTTCTGGTGTTTCATATAATCGTCGTTCAGATCCTCGAATTCCTGCCGGGTCTGTTTCTGATGACGGAATACCCGGATAATGGACATCCCCTGAATGGATTCGTTAATGATCGCATTGATTTCACTGAGTCGTGAACGAATGATCGTATTGTAACGGGTAGCGAATTTGCGATAGAGCACAATCCACATTATCAGCATTGGCACAACGAACAGTGAGATTAGTCCGAGGCGGAAATCGAGCAGGAAGAGGGCGACATACACACCCGTAATCGTAATAATGCCTGAGAAAAAATTCGACAGAACCGCAACGAACAGATCCTTGACGGCTTCTGTATCATTCGTGACCCGAGAGACTACTTTACCCGCGGGCAGGTTGTCAAAAAAGTGTACAGGCAATCGCTGAATATGGGCATATACATCATTGCGCAGTCTTTGAATGACTTTGTTCGCAGACGATTGCAGCCAGTACGTTTTACCAAATTCCATAATGACGGAGATGACCAGAAAAATCATGTAATACACAATCAATTGATAGATGCTTGGCATTTCCGGTTTGTAAAAAGCAAAGAGTTCACCAGCGGATAAAGGCACCGCCGCATATTGGCCAGTCACTTCGCCTGCGCGTGTCACCGTTAGGGTTCCATCCGCATAAGATCGATCCCCGTCTGATGCAATCACGGCTTCATTCACAAAATAAAAACTTCTTCCGGCTTGCAGTACACGTACCTCGGTACCTTTCGATTCATCCGGTTCAAACAATCCTTCACGTTTGTAGTTCTTTCCATTGTAGACTGCTGCTTCATCCGAAGCTGTAGTCTCATAGAAAGGCTGTTCAATGGCGAGTAAATGATTGTCGATCATGGATTTGGCGATGAAAGGGCCCGCAAGCTCAGCGGCGACACCGATGGTAAGCATAATTAAAGCAGCAATAAAAGTACCTTTGGCTTTCAGGGCGTAATGAAGCAGCCGTTTGCCTGTATTAGACTTCAAAGCGTTGACCTCCTACGTGGACAAATTAGACTCCACCTGTTGCCGTTCATACTGTTCACGGTACCAGCCGTTCATAGCAAGCAATTCCTGATGGGTTCCTTCTTCCGTAATTTTCCCGTGCTCCAGTACGATGATTCGGTCTGCGTGTTCGATAGCGGACAGGCGGTGAGTCGAGATCAGCGTGGTTTTGCCCGAGCGTTTGTTGCGTATATTTTCAATGATTTTGGCTTCGGTTCTTGCATCGACCGCAGACAAGGCATCATCCAGAATGAGAATGTCCGGATCGGCGATAAAGGCACGCGCCAGCGAAACCCGCTGTTTCTGTCCACCGGACAGGGCGATTCCTTTTTCACCAACGAGTGTGTCCAGACCATCGGACAATGTGCCCAGATCCCCATCAAAGGCAGCCGTGCGAATAGCTTCCATAATCACGCTATCGTCTGCACCCGGCTTGCCGAATTGAATGTTCTGTCGAACCGATTTGGAGAACAGAACCTGTTCCTGAGGTACATAACCTATCCAGCTGAGCAGATCATCTTTGGCAATATCCTGAATCGGATGACCCGAGATGCTTAATTCACCGGAACCCGCAGGATATTCGTGAAGAAGTTGTTTGAGAAGGGTAGATTTGCCGCTACCTGTGCGGCCCACAATACCCAATGTTTGCCCACGTCGCAGTGAAAAGCTGACGTGACTGAGATTATCAACGGTTGAACTCGGATAACGGAACGTAACATCACGCATCGTAATCTCTTCTGGATTAGTAACATGAGCAGGCTGCTCAATGTCTTTCACAGCAGGTTCTACAGATAAAGTCTCGTTGACACGATCCAGCGAAGCACTACCACGCTGCATCAGGTTAATCAATTCACCAATCGCGAACATCGGCCAGATCATCATCCCCAGGTACATATTGAACGATACGAGATCCCCCAGGGTAATTTCATTATGAAATACGAGATATATGCCGTAGGCAAGCGCGATAACATAACTGAGTCCAACGAAGAGTCGGATGGTAGGTTCGAATAGGGCATCCATTTTGGCAACGGCCAGATTTTTGCGGTACACATCCTCGGTTACATCGGCAAAGCGTTTCTCGTCCAGACGTTCCTGAACATAGGCACGCACGACACGAATACCGGCAATGGATTCAAGCACCTGGTCGTTCATATCACCGAATGCGTCTTGGGCCAGTGTGTAACGCTGATGCACGGCTTTACCATAGATCATCATGGCAATAGCGATAAAAGGCAGAGGCAAAATTGCGGCCAGGGTCAATTTCCAGCTAACCAGAAAACCCATGGCGAATAATACGGTTGCCAGGAACGCAGTTGAGTCCGTTAATGTCAGCATACCAAATCCCGCAGTAGTGGCAATGGAACGAAGATCATTCGTGGCCCGAGCCATCAGATCGCCGGTTCTGTTTTTCTCAAAAAAGGGCGGAGTCATACGGAGCAAATGATCCATAAAGCGTGACCGAAGCAAGCGTTCAACCAGATTGGCACCGCCAAACAGTTTGTGCATCCATATGTACGTTGTCAGATAGATAATGATGACCGTTCCTAGGATAAGTAAGATGTAGCGTGTGAGGGAGGCCCCAGTGATGGAACCGCGTACAATCTCGTCAATGGCATTGCCAAGAAGACGGGGGGGCAGCAGTTCGATTATGCCCACCAGAATAAGCAGGATGACACCGATGAGGTATCGTTTGCGTTCCAGCCGGAAAAACCAGGCCAGGTTTTTAAGTACAGAGAACAAGTGGTATCCCTTCCTTTCAAGGTCCGTGAAATGCATGTTCCGTTCATGTTTACCGATTTGTGCCCACAAAAAAAGACATACCGCACGCAGGCGGTATGTCTTAGATATCATTCATACGGCAGCATGGCTCCGAGAGCAGAGCCACCGCCATAAATAAGTTCGATTGTGAGAGTACAAAACAGCAAACCTGATTACAGGCTTCTGTGATGCAGTCTTATGAACGGAATAACGATTTCATGGGTGCTCCGGTATTTAGTTGTGTGTTGAGTTGATGTAGATCGTCGTAGTTAAACACCGTAATCACCCTTTCTTTTTATGGGAATAAATTCAATGTGGATCTCGTATGTTTGCATCTTAACACCGCCTTTTACAATCTGTCAAACGTTTTTCAAAGCGAAACATGTTGCTAATTCGTAATCGAATTATGCAAAGGAATGAACTTTTTTTGTTTAATTTGAGCGTCTCAGGTTTGTAATCAAACCTCTGTAGAGATATGATGGAACATATAAATAGAGGAGGAGCTGACACCAAATGAGTATTATACATGTATCTGACCGCGCTGCTCGCTGGTACAAGGAAGAGCTGAATTTGAACGAAGGAGACAGCATTCGCTTCTTCGCCCGTTATAGCTCCGGCGGAGGTCTACACCCGGGCTTTTCTCTGGGGATCGCCGTGGAGGAACCGAGAAATCCGGCAGAAAAAACGCAAGCATCGGGTATCCAGTTTTTCATGGAGGATCACGATTATTGGTATCTAAAGGGCCACCAACTTCACGTGGATGTCGTCGAAGAAGGACAGGATATTGAATATCGCTACACTGAGGTTTAATTACGTCATATCTGTGAGTATATAGAATAGCTCACGGCCGGCCGCACCGGTTTTCGAACAGGAGGAGATAAGAAGTGAATCCGCCAGCCCGAGATTTAGCCCAGTATATTGCAAACCGTTCTCATATTGTTGTTAAGGCTGCGGTTCGGGCCGAGAACGAAAAAGGTGAATTGTTGCTGATTCAGCATGCCGAGCATGGTCATTGGCGTGTTCCCGCTGGACAGATGCGTCCGGGAGAATCTATTGAAGATACAGCTCACAGAGAGTTGTGGGAAGAGACGGGATGGACAACGGATCGTATGACACTTGAAGGGCTGCATTCGGGTCCGGATCTCAGGCATTTGCATGCCAGTGGGGATGAGGACTATTTTGTCATAGCCATGTTCAGGGCAAGGATTATCCAGGATCGACTTGTGGAGTCTCGAGTGAATAGCGAAGCAGGACTGAAGTTTTTTGATCCAAAATCATTGCCAATCCTGAATGAATTTAGTCGGATGTTACTAAAGCGTTCCGAAATATGACATATATAAACGTAAAAGAAGAAGCCTTTCCAGTCGGAAGGGCTTCTTCTTTTACGTTGTGGCTGCTCGTGACGATTGGACCAGTGCCCCTGAGTGTCTTCGTTGACAAGAAGTGCATGCAATCACAATAACTTAAACCTGATCAAGCGGTTCTTCATCATCCATCGCAAAATCAAAATCTTCAATATCAAATACCTGCACAGGGGATTCCGATTCAATAATACGCGCAATCAATTCAACCTGATCGGTAAGTATGGGGGTATCCAGACGTTGTGAAGTGAGCAGCAGTTCGGTCTCAATCGGATCAAAATATTCACCATATTGAGCGGTATCCACCGCATTGATAATGGAGATGGAGACCTGGTCACCAAAGAGAATGGATGGACTTTTGGCCCAAGGAATAAGCAGGGCACGTTCTATTTTTTTCTTATTCAGCGGTTCTTCAAAATAAGAAATCAATTCGTTAATTTTGGATTTCACATGCTGATCATCTGCCGGGTTATCCATCAAGGGATCAGGGCTGGTCTGAAACTCATATAATTCCAGGACGGTGGTATAAGGAACAATGTATACAACAGGCGCCGGGGGCGCGAGCAATTGACCGTAAATAGCCACCATCACGGCTTCTGTAATAAACTGACGTGACATGGGTTCCTTACTCCTCCTGCGGCCATTAATAGTTGCAAGGTGAATCCATTTTGTTCTGAATGAATCATCGTCAAATTGAATTCTCTGCTATGGACTAAAGTGCATGAATAGAAGTATATCATACAATGGTGGGAAATACAGCCAGTCCAGAGAAGGATGTCAAGTCCCAACCTCAATCAGGATTTACCCAAAAGTAATGATAGTATCCCGGCAGCAATTAAGGGGCCAACAGGTACACCTTTGAACAGGGCAACCCCAAGCACCGTTCCGATAAGCAGCCCGGCAACGACGGTAGGCTGTGCACTCATCAGCGTAGCTCCACGTCCGCCCAAATAGGCCACAAGCAATCCTACCCCAATGGCGAGCAATGATTTCCAGTGCAGGAAAGACTCACCGATCGTTTGCAGACTGATCTTTCCACTGGCGAGTGGTGCCATGACTCCGATGGTCAGGATGATGATACCGATCGTAAGCCCGTATTTTTCAAGCCAGGGAAAAGTCTGATTCAGGTTCAATACCCGCAGTAACAATAGAAATACCATGGCCACGGTCACCGGTGTATTGCTGCTGATAATACCAAGTGCGGCGAATACGAGCAACAGCAGTGAGGTCATATCCATCGATTTCATTCCCCTTCGGTCTGCCCACGATGCTGGCTTACGATATGTTCGGCAATGTACCTGCCATGCCAGCGTCCGGATTCGATAAACACTTCATTGGCATTGCGCCCCGAAGCGATAACTCCGCCTACATATATGCCGGGCACGCTACTTTCCATCGTTTGCACATCATAAACGGGTTTATCCATGTCATCAGACATTTCTACACCTACGGAAGCGAGCAGTTTGCGGTCAGGACGGAAACCGGTCAATGCCAGTACGAAGTCATTTTCAAGCTCACTTGTTGATCCATCGGTATGAAGCAGACGAACCGAATCATCCATAATTTCATTCACGCGTGAGCCAAGATGCAACGTAATACGACCTTTCTGTACCAGGCTTTCAAACAGGGGACGTACCCATGGTTTAATATGTTCGGACAGACTGCTTCCGCGATATACCATATCAATATGGGCTCCGACACGAACCAGTTCCATGGCTGCATCCACGGCTGAATTGCTTCCCCCAATGATCGCAACGCGTGTACGAGTGTAAGGGTGGGCTTCCCGGAAATAATGAGTGACCTTATCCTTGTCTTCTCCTGGGATACCCAGATAATTGGGGTGGTCAAAATAACCGGTAGCAACCACCACATTACGTCCTTCATGTATGATGGTCTGCCCGCGTCGATTGGTCGTATGTACCTCGAACGTACCATCATCCTTGCGTTTGATTTCACGGGCTTCCTCATAGTTATGAATACGCAGGCCGAAATGTTCGGCTACCTTGCGATAATAGGCGAGTGCCTCGTAACGAAAAGGTTTGTCATTCGGTGTACTGAACGGAATATTCCCAATCTCAAGCAATTCTGCTGTGCTAAAAAACTGCATATGGGTTGGATACAAATAGATAGATTGAACGATATTATACTTCTCAACAATCACAGCTGACAGTCCCAGCCGTTCGCATTCAATGGCAGCAGACAGACCACAGGGACCTCCGCCGATAATAATCACATCTTCCATATTCTTAATCCTCCTTATTTCAAACACTATAATCCTACCGTAAATAGCGGTCTAATGCCAGTTCAAGCATGAGTCTGACAACATTAAATCGACCTACTCCCGAGAATTTGACTTGGATTAGAGAAAATATTATTATCAAATTAGATGTTTATCTAAATGAAGGCGAGATGATGGATAATGCAACTGGAGAAAATTGTGGCTTACCATAAAGCCCTGGCTGATCCGACCCGGCTACGTATGTTGTTGCTGCTGTCTCAGGGAGAACTGCATGGGCAGGCACTCGCCGAAAGGCTCAATTTATCCCAGCCGACGGTTACACATCATGCATCCAAGCTAAGAGAAGCTGCTTTAATTAAGGAACGGAGAGAGAAAAACACGGTATTTTTTACACTTAATCCTTCGTTTATCCGGGAACATGCTCAGGCTTCTGTTGATTTTATATTTAAAAGAGAAGAGGCTGGAGATATGAGTGATATTAACGAAACGTTAAAAGTATCCGTAATGCGGAATTTTTTCTCCAAAGATGGGCGATTGCGTCAGATTCCGGCCCAATATAAGAAAAAGCTGATTGTGCTTGGTCATTTGGCTGAGCAACTTGAGTTTGGTCGAAAGTATACGGAGAAGGAGATCAATACTTTTATTCTGACGTACCATGAGGATTTTGCGACGATTCGCCGGGAGTTTATCATGCATCAGTTCATGTATCGGGAGGATGGGATCTATGAACTGAATCCAGTAGAGATGTGGACGCGGTGGGATCAGGTCAAATAAGTTGAATATAAAATTGAACTTGACAACAGCCGAGTACACTGTGTAACATAATGGATAATTCTACAAGGGAGGCGATGTTAAATGACAAACTTAATGGCAGTATACGTTAATTTGAATATGAACAGCGTCTCCGGAACGGATCAAGGCATGTAATTTTACGGCAACTGTGCAGTATTGTTCGCAATACTATGCACAGTACGTAGAGTATATTCACATGTACAGATGAAGCCACGGGTGACGATCCCGTGGCTTTTTTGTATGCCAATCAAAAGGGTGTTCCTGAATTGCATGTAGCGGATTGTTGAGTATTCGGTCCTTATATCTGCAAAGGCAGGCGGTCTTCGATTCGGCTAACTATTTATTGCCGCGGGTGTTTTATACTCGTGGTTTTTTTTGTTTTGATCTGGCACCGGAGATTCATGTTCAATCGGCTTTAAGGCAGTAAATAACTCATTTTGGGAGGAATTTTTATTTTAAATAATCATATTGAGAAGTACGGCTGGTCTGCAAAGTGGCAGGAACTGTGGCAAGAGGCAGACATGGAGGAGCAGGCGAGAAAGCCAGCGAGAATTATCGCAGACCATGGACATCTGCAACGTTTGATTACAGAAGAGGGAGAATGCTGGGGAAGAATTTCCGGCCGAATGCGTCATGAGAGTCTGGAGACGAGCTTGGTGCCAGCGGTTGGAGATTGGGTGGCGATTACGGGGCAGCCCGATGAAGAAGCAATAATTCACAATCTTATACCACGACAGAGCCGGGTATCGAGACAGGCAGCTGGTTCGGTGACCAAAGAACAATTAATCGCCGCGAACGTAGATACACTGCTGATCGTTGCTGCTCTTAATCATGACTTCAACCTGAGACGGCTCGAAAGGTACGTGATGATGGCGTGGAATGGGAGTGTAAGACCGGTCATTGTACTGAGCAAAAGTGATCTGTGCACCAATGTGGAAGAGCAAATCAGGAGTGTAGAGGGGATTGCTCCAGGCGTCGAAGTGTTGGCTATATCCGCTGTGGAGGGCCAAGGCAAATCGTCGCTGGAAAGATATTTGCAGCCAGGGTTAACTGTTGCGCTGACAGGTTCTTCTGGCAGTGGCAAGTCTACGCTGGTGAACTGGATGATGGGCGAGGATGTGCAGCTTACACAATCGGTCCGTGAGGGAGACAGCCGTGGAAGACATACAACAACACATCGGGAGATGTTTGTTCTTCCCCAGGGAGCCGTATTAATTGATACGCCGGGAATGCGTGAGCTTAATCTTTGGGATGAAGGCAACGATGGACTTTCCCATGCTTTTGAGGAAATTGAACAGCTCGCTGTCACATGTAGGTTTCTGGATTGCAGTCATACAAGGGAAGCTGGATGTGCAGTGAAAGAGGCCATCCAGGCCGGTTCGTTGGATGAAAAAAGACTGAGCAATTATCTGAAAATGCAGAAGGAACTGCAATTTCAGCAGCGTAAGGAAGAGATTGCTTCCAAACGGCGGACAGCTTCAAGCAAACCGGAGAGCAGTCGCAAACCCAAGCATGCCCGCAGTGTGAAAGACTGGGAAGAAGCCTGAAATCAGGCGGGCATCCCGTTGCATCCTGCATAAGATAGGTCAGGAGGGATGTCATTATGCCGGATTACAGGATCATTGTAGATCTGTCTGACCACATGTTATATCTTTTGGATGGCAATCAGGTCATCAAGGGGTATCCGGTGGCAACAGGCAAGATGCTCACACAAACACCTAGCGGAGAATTCACCATTATTAACAAACAATCAAATCCCGGAGGACCCTTTGGTGTGCTGTGGATGGGATTGTCGGCACCACATTACGGCATTCATGGTACGAATGAACCCTGGTCCATCGGCAAATCCGTTTCCCACGGATGCATACGCATGTACAATTCCGATGTGGTGGATCTGTCTTCCAAGGTATCCGTCGGTACGCAAGTAACGATCCGGCCTTAGGGCCGGATTTTCAAATCTATAAGCGGAGTAGGGGAGTGATGTCCATGCAGATCAGAGCAGCACGTGAAGGGGACGCAGAGGCAATAGCTTATGTACATACGGAGAGTTGGAAGACGACATATCGGGGTCTCATCCCAGATGATTTTTTGGATCATTTGACTACTGAATCGAGGTTGTCGCAATGGCAGCAGACGATTCGGTCTGGCGAAAGGGATCAGATTCTGGTAGTGGCCGAGCAGTCCGATGGGAAAATTGTCGGATTTGCATGTGGTGGAAGGGAACGTGAAGGCAAGTTGCCTTACGATTCAGAGCTCTATGCTATTTATTTGTTGAGAGAAGTGCAACAAAAGGGTATTGGTCAGCAGTTGGCCAGGTACATTGTTCGTTATCTTCATTCCCTGAATATGCACAGCTTGATAATCTGGGCACTGGAGCGAAATTCAGCGTGTCGCTTCTATGAAAAGATGGGCGGAACTCCTGTTCAGACAAAGCAAATCCGAATTGGTGGTCAAGAACTGATTGAGGTCGCTTATGGCTGGGAAGACATTAGACTCTTTGGAGAAAAGAACCTGCCTGAAAAATAGGTGGGGAAATGATGTGACAAGGTTGTTTGGCATAGCTGGAATCTGGTTATTTATGGATACACGGGGAGAATAGATCCGTAAATCCAAAAAGGTAAAGGGGCTGTAGTTCATGTCCATTGACCGCTTTATTTTGAGAAAACTGAGTTCTTGTCAGAAAGAAAACACTCGTGATAATCTGGTACGCTTGTTTGTCATTCGAATCCAGAAGGCTGAGGTTGTAGAAAAACACGAAAGTGCCTATGTTGTCAGCAGATTACATTGAAATAGATTAGGGAGTTTGTACACATCAAAAAGGAAGCTTGTCTGAACAGACAGCTTCCTTTTTTCTTATGTTCGCGAACCAGTCTTCAACTTGAAGTGGAATAGGGGCTCCTCTTAATAAAGAGATAAGGCCAAGGAGTCATTTTCGCTACGGCTGTGAAGAATGGCTTCACCACCGACAATCTCAATACTAATCAATGAATGCAGACATTTCTGTAAAGCACGTTTACCATTGCTAATTTTATGCTCAAGGGCACTGCTAAGCAATCTTAGTGTCTTTTGCACAGGCTGCTTGTTTTCTTGATTGAAATATACAGGGATTGATTTGTTTTGAAAAGTTATTAGGGTTCTCACTCGAAATCACCTCACGAGAGTTATTTCATACTCGTTATATTAAGTTCCAATGCTTAAAATTACCTTAAAATCAGCTTATGAAAACATAAAGGTGAGCAATGTTTGAAAAGTGTTCACAATTCAATTGTGAGCGAAACAATAATTAATCCTACAATTCTCCGTTTTTCTTCCATTAATAGGGAAGAAAAACGGAGAATTTCGCAACATCGCAACATTGAACGTTACTACTGCCTCAAAAGTTCTGAGTCCAATGGCCGATATTTTAATATATACGTGGGTCATATGTAACAAAATCATAGCTTGTACATTGCAAACAGGATGTTTATGTAAGAAAATAGGGTTGGAATAGCGTTACATCCGCTTTTTTTGATTTAATTTGACATTAGGACAAATTACATATGAGACCATGGGAGGGATTATGATGATTCTAACCGTGTATTCCGGCCGGGAGGAAGGCGAGTGGTTCGACATTGAGGTCCCGGATGAATGTACTATTGAACATCTGAAGACATTGCTAGGCGTTCGCATTTTTGGACAGGCACCGGGAGATGGGATTCAGTACATCCTTGAAGCCAAATTTGCGGAAGGATTGTGGTTCTCCCCGCAGAACACACAACAGCTCATGGAAACAGGGCTGCGTCAAGGATGCTGTGTACGGGTTCAGCGGGCCTTTTCAACCACTTCTGAAGAAGCGCCCGTGTATGGAAGACGTTCATTATTTCAGCAGGACAGCAACGAATGAAGCATCTTAACGTATACATTTTATTGAACGAATTAAAGGAGGTCTTCTCTTCGTGAATGTGTTATATCAGCGTTCTCCAAGAATGACACCGGTTCTTAAGGAAGAAAGGCTGGAAATTCTCAGGCCGCCAACAGAACCCAACAAACCTACATTTTCAATGATTTCAATTATCGTTCCGATCATGATGACGATGGTTAGCATCGGATTCTACGTATATATCAATATGAGCGGCAAAATGAACAATAGCAATTATATGATGTTTCAGATGATGACGGTTATGATGATGCTCACCTCATATACCATTCCGTTTTTTGTGTATCTGAGCAACAAGAAGTCATACCGCAAAAAGCTGGAAGAGCGCACAGTCATGTACCGGGCACAACTGGAGAAGCACCGTGAAGAGCTGAAAGAGGCTCAAGCAGAGCAAGTCAAAAGCCTGTATGAAATTCATGGTGATCCGAATGTATGTCTGCAAGTGGTGAAGAATCGCAACAGTTCGTTGTGGGAACGTTCGCCGGAAGATGATGACTTCATGCAGGTACGAATCGGCATTGGCGAAATTCCGTTCAGAATCAAACTCCAGGTTCCGCGTGTGGACGGCTACGAAAAGGATGAGTTGATCGAAGCGGCTCATGAATTAGCAGCGGAATTCGAGACGGTGCCAGATGCGTCCATTACGTTACCGCTGTTTCAGTCGAAAGTAATGGGATTGGTAGGGAAGCGCGAGGACGTATTGGCTTCACTGCGCGTGATCATCTCCCAACTGGCGGTCCGTCATTCACCGGATGAGTTGAAGATTGCTACCTTTTATGAAGAAAAAGAAACAAAGGAATGGGATTGGCTGCGCTGGCTGCCTCATATCTGGGATGAAGATCAGGGACAACGTTATATGGCCGACAGGCACAGCGGTGCGCATCAATTGGCGGACAGCTTGTTTTCCGTATTGAACCGCCGCCGGAACAACAAGGAAGACCGATACAAGAAAAGCGTGCAAACACCGTGTTATGTTGTCGTACTCTCCGATACCCAATTGATTGAAGAAGAACCACTTCTTCCACTATTGCTGGAGTCAGCACAAGAGATTGATGTCTGCACCATTATACTGGCCAATCGCAAAGAGTCTCTTCCTATGCATTGTCAATTGATTATGGAGGCCTCCCAAGGCAAAGGGGTGTATATCAAAAAAACGGAAGATGCCGATGTCATCCAACAAACGTACACACCGGATGTTATCTCGAAAGAGACTGCCGAGGCGCTCTCGCGTTACATGTCACCCATTCGTTTGAAGCGTTCTTCCGCCTCGGATATTCCGCAGGTGCTTCCTTTGTTCGATATGCTGAGCACCTCACGTGTAGAGGATCTGGATGTGGTGTCCCGATGGGGACAAACGAGGTACCCGGACACATTGCCTGTGCCTATGGGCGTGCGAGCCGGCGGTAAGAAAATAGCCATTAACCTGCATGATAAAATTGAACGACAAGGTCACGGTCCTCACGGTCTGATTGCCGGAACAACTGGTTCAGGTAAAAGTGAGGTTATCCAGTCCATTGTGGCATCACTGGCTGCCGAGTTCCACCCGCATGATCTGGCCTTTATGTTGATTGACTATAAGGGTGGCGGGATGTCCAATACATTCGTTGATCTGCCACATGTCGTGGGTACGATTACCAATCTGGATGGAAATTTGATTGAACGAGCCAATATTTCACTTCGGGCTGAGTTGGTCAGAAGGCAAAAAATATTAAATGATGCTGGAAATCTCCAGCACATTGATGAATATTACAAGATTTTGCGTTCAAGACATGAGCAACCACTTCCGCATCTGGTCATTATCATTGATGAGTTTGCACAATTGAAACGGGACCAGCCGGAGTTCATGGATGAATTGATTAGTATAGCGGCTATCGGCCGGACGCTCGGTGTGCACCTTATCCTGGCAACCCAGAAGCCGGCGGGAGTCGTGGATGATAAAATATGGAGTAATTCCAGGTTCCGAATCTGCCTTCGTGTACAAAGCGAGGGTGACAGTCGGGATATGATCAAAATTCCTAATGCGGCCTGGATCACGAAGCCGGGTCGCGGATATTTCCAAGTCGGCAGTGATGAAGTGTTTGAGGAAATGCAATTCGCTTGGAGTGGTGCCCCGTACAACCAGCAGGAAGATGCAACGACGGTATTGCCTGTCATGGAAGTGCGTTTGAACGGGAAGCGTGAACCCTTGTTGACCGGAGAACGCAGGGCTGTCCTCAAAGGCGAAGATGTTCCCAAACAGCTTCAGGTTTTCATTGACTATGTTGCACAGGCTGCGAAAGACGCAGGTATCAGTCGTTTGCCGGGACCTTGGTTGCCACCTCTGCCAGAAACGCTGGAATGGGAAAGCCTTGACGATTGGCAGGAAGAGGAGAACCGTGAGGTGCTGCTTGATGGTGGGGCTAGTGGTCTGAAGCCGCTGGTGGGCTTGCTGGATGATCTGCCTAATCAACGACAACAGCCGCTTGCTCTTCCGGTAGATCAAGGACATTTGGTGGCTTATGGCATGCCCGGTTTTGGAAAAACGACGTTTGTCCAGACCTTACTGATGTCACTGGCTCGTTCTCGCAGAACTGAACCTTGGCATGGCTACATTATTGATATGGGCCGAATGATGAAGGATTTTGCAGGTCTGCCTCAGATCGGCGCCGTGATGATGTCCGAAGAGGAAGATCGAATCAAGCGGTTATTCCGTTTTATTCTAAAACTGTCTGCACAGCGCAAAGATATGATCTCGGAAGCCGGCGTTAAAACCATTTCGGCCTATCGCCGGACAGCCCATGCGGTAGTTCCGCAGATTATAGTTGTCATCGACGGTTATCTTTCATTCCGTAATGCCTACCCGGAAGAAAATGAACTTCTGGAAACCATTCTTCGTGAGGGTGGAAGCCTGGGAATTACTTTTATCCTCACTGCAAACCGTGTCACCGATGTGTTCGAGAAGTTCAGAAGTAACATTCCCAATGCGGTATCCTTTGAATTATCCGATCCAAGCGATTATTATTACGCCGTAGGACGGCCTTCCAAGGCACCGAGTCAGCTTCCACCAGGCAGAGGACTCGTCAAAGGTCAGGTTCCTCCATTGATGTTCCAGGCGGCACTGCCATCGTCGGGAGCAGATGAGGGCAAGCGTTCGTCCACTCTGCGACGTGTGATTGCAGAGATCAGGGATACCTGGACCGGAGAAGAAGCGCCGCAGATTGCTCCGCTTCCGGAAGAGGTTAAACTTAAAGATGTACTCATTCGCACAGGTTCATTCGGACAAGTGGCAGATGTTTCTTCGTTAACGGTACCTGTAGGTCTGCTGACCGATGATCTGGAGCCATTCCAGCTCAATCTGCGCGAAGGGCCCCATTTCATGGTTACGAGTCCAATGGAAGGCGGAAAAACGACATTTTTGCTGACTTGGATGTTGTCACTTGCCTATCATGCATCTCCTGAAGATGTGCAAATATACACGGTAGATATGCGTTATGGTTCGGGAGGACTGGGCGAAATCAGCAGCTTGCCCCATCTCCGTGGACACGTATCCCGTGAAGAACAGCTTGCACCTGTGATCCAACAGTTGTACGATGAAGTTCTGAAAAGAGGAGATTATACCGGGGGACCGGAGATCGTTCTCGTTATCGACGATGCGGATACGCTGTCCAAGCAATTGAATGATTTTAATGTGAAAGATCAATTGGGAGCGATCGTTCGTCAAGGAAGAGATCGAGGTATACATGTGGTTCTGTCAGGTGTTCCGGCAGACTTCCCAACCTTTGGTTCTGACTGGGTGAGCGATGTGAAGGCTTCCCAGAGCGGAATGTTGTTCGGGACTTTAGACCCTAACGATCTCTCGTTCTTCCGTATACCTTATTCCGAATCCGGAGGTAGTTCAAATGGGCTTAAGGTACTGCCTCCAGGTCAAGGTTATTATGTAAAACGTAAATATTCCAGGGTTAAAGGTGCAGTTCCTTGTGATGACAGCTGGAAAATGACCGATTGGATTTCTGAAATTCGTGACCGATGGCATGTTGTAGTTTGAGGGGAGGTGGCTCATAATGTTGACGATTCATGATTCCAAGCAAAAGGTAGTCACTTTGAAAATAAAAGAACTTTTTTTCCTGGCCGGTATTCTCGGTTCAGACCGATTGCTTGGCGTGGAAGATCCGTTCCGCGGGTATATGGCGGAAGATATTGCTCTGGAGTGGGAGTGCGTCAAAACCTCTTTGCTCGACAAGGGATATCTGATTCAGGATCAGGACAGCAATGAGCTGATCATGACACCGACCGTTTTCTCTAGAGTAGCCATTGCCGGACTGTCCGATAGGGCTTGTTGGATTCGCTACACTTACAGCGGCAAGTCGTATGAAAGTTATGTACACTGCACGGATGAACGTGTCGTTGAAGTATGCCGTGTTGCAGACGAACCGGATTCCTTCCGGCTATGTGATCTCGGGAACGTTCGTGAAGCCATTGATGTGCTGATTCAAAGGATGAAGTGGAGCAGCCATTCTCCTGTAGAGAAACCGGCACTGATGTGCTCAAAGAAAAAATTCTATGATGTGATGAATGACGTGAAAAACAAAGTGGTAGAGACAGTGGCTGATGAGCTGGGACAGGAGACAAGTGATCCTGATGGGTCGCTTGCACTTGCACGCTGTCTGGTGAACAAGGAGTCGGAGGGAGAACTACGGTTGCTCGTATGGAACGGAGAAGGGTGGAACTCACAGTCTGCGGCTTTTGCTGCAAGTCCGGTATCCAACTGGTTGTTTCGCATGAGTACTGCGGCTTCGGATGATTGGCTTGTTGCAGCACTGACGACTAGAGAACAGTTTCATGAGATGCTACTGAACTGGCTTAAACAGCCTGCAGGGGAAGAGGAAAGGTGATGGTAAATGCGCATTCGTGTGGAACCGGATGTGCTTCGGGCACTGAGTAGGCAGATTCAGTATGCAGCGGAGCAAATACAGCAAAAGATGACGGTATTGGATCAGGCAATTCATTCGCTGGAGTGGGATATTGAAGCCCGCGCTGCGGTAATGAGTGAATGGAATCACAGTAAGCGACTCTGCGAAGATGCGGTACGTCGTTTTATGGACTTGAGCGTACAGCTGGGACGCAAGGCCTTGTTATTCCAGCAGGCAGATATGGAGTATCGTACGGTGTTGAGTCATGTGAACACAGCCTATGGTAATGCGGTCAATATGCTGAATGTTCTTCAGACGAATCGTGCAGGTGAAATTATGCCTGCGCATTTGGCAACTGCTGCTGTTGTATCCGATCCATTTTCCGCAGTAGCGGCAGTGTACCGTGTTCAGGATGCTACACCGCCTGATGGCTCACCCGCTACTCTGATCCAGGCCATGCAGCCTGAACCTGTGGCGTGGAGATTCACAGATCCCTCCTTTCGAGGGAGAAGAGGAACCGAACCGGTAGTTTCCTGAGAATATTTGATGTAGAGTTGAACAAAAAGGACAGCATAAAGTGAATTTTTTTGTAAATAGGCTGTTAGGGGAAGTTTCAAAAGCCGAAAATGGGGTAATTAGGATTAGGTCCTTCGGCTTTTGTCCGATCGATCCTTGTATAGTACAATTTGAACAAGACAAAATTTAATTGCACAAACCAAGGAGGAATTTACAAATGGCAGGACGTATTTTAGTTACCCCAGAGCAGCTTGATCAGGTTTCCAATCAGTTTAAACAAAGCGGTGAGCAAAGTCAGCAAATCGTTTCTACATTGACTCAATCCATCACAAGCATGGAAGGACAATGGGAAGGTATGACGAAACAACGCTTCTTCCAGGAATTCCAGGAAGCCAGCAAACAAATGCAATCTTTCGTTCAAACGCTGAACAGCATCAGCGCGGAACTGACGGCTATTGCCAACAAATTCCGTACAGCTGACCAAGCTCGCTAATCTGCTATACATAGATCGGGCACGTTCCGTATCCGAATTGGCCCTGAATCATATGCAGTCAGCAAGCTGAAGATTTACAACTACAGCAAAAACCGGGCGTTGTTACAGCACCCGGTTTTTGCTGCACTATTACAGAATGACAGAGAGAGGGATAAGCATGTCTTTTCAACCAAATCCTGGGGATGAAGTGGTGATTAACGACATTGCCTATACGATTGGGCAGCATCCAGCTGCACCCGGTCTAGCTTATGCACAAGCCGGAAGGCAGGGTATCGTCTATCAATTGTTGCCCCGTAACGATTCAATAAATGGGGCTAAAGCACTAAAAGTATTTTTTCCGAAATTCCGTATCCCGGCTATGGTGTATCAGTCTGAACATATGGAATCTTATAGTGAACTGCCAGGTTTGCAGGTGTGCAAACGTGATGTGCTCACTCCGGAAAGAAACGGAGCGCTAATTGGCGAACATTCCGATTTGTTGTATGCGGTATTGATGCCGTGGGTGCAAGGTCTGACCTGGTTCGATGTAGTCAGTGATCAGAAACAGCTAACGGCGGAGGAAAGTCTGAAGCTGGCCAGAGCACTTGCACGAACCGGTTCGGCAATGGAACAGCGCGGGCTGGCTCATTGTGATTTGTCCGCACCCAATGTGATGATTCCGTTTTTTTCCGAAGATGAGAACCTGAGAGGGGATTCTGCAGTTGAACTGGTAGATGTTGAGCAGATGTACGGTTCCAAAATGGATCGTCCAGATGCTCTGCTTGCTGGTTCACCCGGTTATGCAGCCCATCGGACAGTGCACAGCGGTTTGTGGAGCTCGTATGCCGACCGTTTTGCCGGAGCCGTCATCATCGCTGAAATGTTAAGCTGGTCTGATGCAGCGATTGTGGAGAAAGCGTGGGGAGAAAGTTATTTTGACCAGCATGAAATGCAGACCGTAAGTGAACGTTATTATGCGATGCGTGAGTCGCTTCAGAAGCGTTGGGGCTCCAAAGTATCGGATCTGTTCATTCGTGCATGGGAAAGTCATGATCTCAGCAGTTGCCCTACGTTTGGCGAATGGTTTGTGGCACTGGCTTCGGTGGACATCCATCTGGCTGATGCAGCAGCCGTGGAAGAATCAGAAGCGAAGGCTGTGGATCAGATGAATGCGTCTGGTTCGAGCGAGACAGATAAGACAGGAGCAGCAAACAGCCTATCGGATAATAAGCAAGATATCTCTGGTCAACATCCACATGCCGCAGATGCGATACAACCACCTGGTCAGGAAGCGGTTGTAAACCGTCTATTCCTGCAGGCGAGGGCGTTGGAGGATGAAGATAAACCTGCTGCTGCACTGGAAGTATATCGTTCGTTGCATCATTTTATTCCGCATAATAGTGCGATGCAATTGGAAGTTGAGGCGGCGATCCAGGAGCTGGATGCCAAGCTTAATCCCAAGGATGATCTTACAGGTCAGCCCGTAAAGGTTCCTTTTTACAGATCCAAAAAGTTTATGATTTCTTCGGCTGTCCTGATTGTTCTGTTGGCTGGAAGCGTGCCAACCGTCAAAATATTGGCCGATCAGGCAGAGGTTAAACAGAAGGAGCAGGAGGCTGCTGCAAGACAGGCGGAAATCAAGGCTGCTGAAGAGGAAAAAGCTGCCAAGGCGGCTGTTCTTAAACAACAGGAAGAAGAAGAGAAGCAAAAAGCGGCAGATGCTGCAAAGCTCGAGGCCGAGGAAAAGAAAAAGCTCGCTGAAGCTAAGAAACAGCAGGCTGAAGCCAAGAAGAAGGAAGAAGCACGCAAGGCACTACAGGCAAAGTATGACAAGCAGGCGAAATATGATGCTTATCTGGTAAAGCAGAAACAGCAGAAGCTTGAAGCAGCCAAGAAGGCACAGCAAGAAAAGTACGACAAACAGGCGAAGTATGAAGCCTACCAGGTCTGGAAAAAAGAGAATGACGCTAAAATAGCAAAACAGGAAGCGGAGCGTAAGGCAGCAGCCGAGGCGCAACGCAAGCAGGAGGCGGCCCAAAAAGCTGCACTAAAGAAAAAACGTGCCCAAAATGTAATTACACTAATTGCTCACTACAACAAAACATACAACGCACAAAAAGGTAAAAAAATTACAAATGCCGAATCCTACGCACGTGATTTCAAAAATTTGTACAGCAGCGATGCTGCCTATTTCAAAGGTGTAGGTAAAGTGGCAGCACGAATGAGTGCGATTAACAAATTCCTGAGTAATACCAATTATAAATTGCCCAATTTGTAAAATAACGTGAATGACGGAGGTGGCTCATCCCAGATGAACTACACGATTCAAGCATCCCAGCGCACACCCGCACTTATTATATATTTGATTGATATCAGCGCCTCCATGAATATGGTTCTGGAAAATCGTCGCCGGATTGATGTTGTCTATGATGCCTTATCCTTGGCTATTCGCCAAATGGTGTTTCGTTCGACGAAGGGGAATCGATTGACACCTCGTTACAGGATTGCGATTCTGGCATACAGTGATGATGTGTACGATTTGTTGAACGGCATCAAGGGAATTGACGAGATTGCTGCGGTCGGTTCATTGCCAGATCTGACACCGAGAAGATTCTCGGATTCAGCGAAGGCTTTTCTTCAGGCTGAGAAAATATTGCAGGCTGAAATTCCAAACATGCAGGACTGTCCTGCGCCACTTGTTTGTCACATGACAGATGGGGTAGCTACTGGTGAAGACCCGGAGCCGATTGCCAAGAGAATTATGGGCATGAGTGTGCCGGATGGCAATGTACTCGTAGAGAATATTTTCATATCCGATCATTTGCTGGAAGGACCGATTGCTGAACCGAGAAGGTGGAAGGGCATTTCGCCAGAGACGATGCTTCAGGATGAACATGGTGAGAAGCTGCGCAATATGTCCTCGGTTCTGCCGGAAAGTTATCGTGAAATGCTTGTTGAGGCAGATTATTTGCTTGCACCCGGTGCACTTATGATGCTTCCAGGTACTTGTGCAGAACTGGTATCCATCGGGTTTCAGATGTCCGCTGCTACGCCTGTGAGATAGGAGGGGAATCATGAAAGCGATGCGTTTGGCAACATTGTCTGCCGGAGAACAGGGAAGCCGTGCTGAGCAACACTCGGGCAGCTTTCGTTATGTGAGTGTTCAGACTGGAGAACAGCCGCTGACCCGTTATCAAGGTACATTCAAGTGCCGGTATGGTTATGGAAGAGCTGCGGAGACGGTCAACCAGGGAGATACGGGACAGGATTTTGCTGCTGTTCGTATGAAGGGTAATGTGTGCAATTTTGTCTTATGCGATGGAGTTGGCATGAGTTACCTTGGTGATTTTGCTGCACGTTTTCTGGGGAACGCCTTGCTGGAATGGTTGGAAACGACGCAGCATCCTTCCTCCGAGGCTGTGGAGCGCTTGCTTCATGACCTGACCAGTCCAGCATCGGACCAGCTGGAGAAGTTGCATCCGCTGGACAACTCGCCGTTATTGCTGCGGGAAGTGCTGATGGAGAAACGAAGCAGGGGTAGTCAGGCCATGTATGTATGTGGACGTATTGAACTCTTCGGAGGCGGCCGTAAAAGTCGTGTATGGCTCGCGTGGCAAGGTGATTCCCGAATTCGGCTCTGGCGTAACGGTCAGGAGCAATCCGCAGCGTTTCAGGTGCATTGCCGGACGAATGAGCGCTGGTCCACACGGGAAGGTCCCGTTGGGGGCAAACCACATGTCTATGAGGCGAAACTGTCGACGAGTGAACCTGTTCGTCTCCAGTTGTACACGGATGGTCTGAATGACCTGGATGCCATCCAGACTTATATTCCAGATGAACATATCCAAGTACTACTGGATGCCAGACATACGGGTGGGCTTGAAGATGATGCCGCTTTCATTGAGTTGGAATGGTGAGCGTTCGGATTGAGTGTTCCATAATGGTAGGTTGGGTAATGAAAAGCAATGAGAGTCATTTTTGAAAAAACTTGTCCGTGTTGATTTAAAAGGCACTCTTTTTGGGTAATCTTGTGAAGAATTGGTTTAAGCATAAAGCTACAACGCACATTCTTACATAATTGCTTAGTGAGAAGGAGTGGGATGGATAAATGACACGACAAAACGGAAAGTCACGGTTTGAAGGCAAGGTTGCAATTATTACTGGTGCAGGCTCGGGTATTGGTAAGGCGACAGCGCTTAAGTTAGCCAGTGAAGGGGCGTATGTTGCTCTGTTTGATCTGGTTAATGATCGAATCTCACAGACGGAAGCTGAGATTAATGCGTTACATGATGGTGCGGCGAGAGCATTTGACGTAGATATCTCCGATCCGGCACGTGTGGAAAAAGCGGTATTGGAGACGGTGGAATTGTTCGGAGGTCTGGATATTGTGTTTGCCAATGCGGGTATTAACGGTGTATCCGCCCCAATCGAAGAAATCCAGGTTGAAGATTGGCAGCAGATCATTACGACGAATCTGAACGGTACTTTTTTTACGATCAAATATGCACTGTCTCACATGAAGAAACGTGGTGGCGGCAGTATTGTAATTACGAGTTCGATTAATGGCAATCAACGTTTCTCCAGCTTTGGCATGTCGGCGTACAGTACATCTAAGGCCGGGCAAGTGGCTTTTGCGAAGATGGCCGCGCTGGAACTGGCGAAGTTCAAGATCCGTGTCAACGTCATCTGCCCTGGAGCGATTGCCACAAATATTGATCAAAGTACAGTCAAAACGGATGAATTACAGCAGATCGTTATTCCAATGGAGTTCCCGGAAGGACAGCAGCCACTTGCGGACGGTCCGGGGCAGCCTGAACATGTTGCTGATCTGGTTGCCTTCCTGGCTTCAGCCGAGTCAAGACACATCACAGGTGCGGAAATTGTCATTGATGGTGCGGAGTCGTTGCTGAGCTAGAAGGTGAGATATACATTAGTCGTTCCTCTGGAACGGCTTTTTTTGTTATAATGCTAACATTCGAATAGACGTGTGGTACATCAATTAGGAGCGATGAGATGAGTATGGATTTACCGATTCAACCAATTATTCCAGAGCTTAAACAGTTATTTCAGAATCATGATACAGGGGTGTTGATCGCAGAGCCTGGAGCGGGGAAAACGACCGTGGTGCCGTTGGCTTTGCTGGATGAGCCATGGGTTAATGGACGGAAAATCATCATGTTGGAACCTCGTAGGCTTGCCGCTCGTTCAGCTGCAGCTCGAATGGCAGCTTCACTTGGGGAAAAAGCAGGACAGACCGTCGGATACCGGGTGCGGATGGATACTCGTGTAAGTCAGACCACACGAATTGAAGTCGTCACTGAAGGGGTATTGACCCGGATGTTACAACAGGACCAGGGACTGGAAGATACGGCGATGATTATATTTGATGAGTTTCATGAACGGCATCTGCACGGTGATCTGGGACTGGCGCTTGCGCTGGAATCAAGGGCAATGCTGCGTCCTGACCTGAAGCTGCTGGTGATGTCGGCAACGCTGGACCCTGTTCCTGTCTGTACCTTGCTAGGTGAGGGCACAAGGTGGATCGACTGTCCTGGACGTACGTTTCCTGTAGAGACCCGATATATGTCCAAGTCGACATCTGATCAACTGGAGGCATTTACGGCTCAGGCTATCGTAAAGGCGCTGATGGAACAGGAAGGGGATGTACTGGTTTTTCTCCCAGGCGCGAAAGAAATACATCGTACCGAGCGGGAGCTATCCAGACTTATCCTTCCTGCCCATGTACAGGTGCATTCTTTATATGGAAGCATGCCAATGAAGCAGCAGGATGAAGCTGTACGCCCGGCAGAAGCGGGCAAACGCAAGGTAGTGCTGTCCACATCGATTGCAGAATCCAGCCTTACCTTGGCCGGAATCAAGGTTGTTGTGGATGCTGGGCTTAGCCGGGCATCGGTATTCTCGCCGCGAACGGGGATGAGCCGACTTGTCACTCTGCCGGTATCCAAGGCGTCAGCCGATCAGCGGCGGGGTCGTGCGGGGCGAATTGCCCCTGGGGTGTGTTACCGGCTATGGAGCGAAGAGGCTTATGCTGCGCTGCCTGACGCAGCAAGGCCGGAGATTGCTTCCGCGGACCTTGCGCCGCTGGCGCTGGAGCTTGCCGCCTGGGGTGTCCAGACCCCTGCCGAGCTGCAGTGGCTGGACACCCCGCCTGCCGCGGCCTACGGCCAGGCACAGGCGCTGCTGCGCCAGCTGGGCGGCCTGGACGACGCCGGCCGCATCACGCCCTTCGGGCGGCGGATGAACGCGCTTGGCGTGCATCCGCGACTGGCCAGCATGTTGCTCCGCGCAGCGGAGCTTGGGCTGGCCAGCTACGCCAGCATGCTGGCGGCATTGCTGCAGGAGCCTGCCGGCCTCCGCAGCAATGGCAATGCAGGCGCGGGCACGGACCTGCGCCCGCGCGTGGAATCGCTGCTGACTGCGGACAGCAGCGGCACGCCGCAAGCGGCATCGGCTGTCGCAGACGATGCCGCCGTGCGGCGCATGCTCCTGGAGAGCCGCCAGCTGCGCTCGGCGCTCGGCCCGGCGGCCGATCCGGTACGGCCGGATGAGGACAGCTGCGGATTGCTGCTGTCCTTCGCCTATCCGGACCGGATCGGGCAGCGCCGGGAGGACGGCCGCTATCTGCTGAGCAGCGGCCGTGGGGTGCGGCTCACAGCGACAGAATCGCTGAGCCGTTCCGCTTATCTGGTCGCAGCCGATGCGGACGACCAGGGCGCGGATGCGCGCATCCTGCTGGCTGCGCCGCTGCAGGAGCTGACATTGCTGGACTTTAGTCCGCATGTGCTGCATGAAGAGATACAGGTGGCTTGGGACCGTAACACCCGCAGCGTACGAGCACATAAAAGGCTGCGAATCGGAGCCATTATTGTGAAAGAGAGCAGTATTGCACAACCGCCTGAAGATCAGGTGCTGGAAGCACTGCTCTCGGGCATTCGCATGGAAGGGCTGGACTGTCTGCCCTGGACCAAATCTTCACGCCAGCTGGCGGACAGGCTGCGTTTTCTGCATCATCATTTGCCCGAATGGCCCGATCTCGTTGAAGATGATCTGACCGAAGAGCTCGCAGAGCATCTCAGTCCTTATCTGACAGGCATGCGATCTGCTGCGGATCTCAAGAGATTATCGATGCAGGATGTATTGCTGAGCGGATTGAGTTGGGAACAGCGACAGCAACTGGACCGCGAAGCACCGACACATATTCAGGTACCGAGTGGTTCACGCATTCCTGTGGATTATAGTCGTCCAGAAGATCCCACTCTGGCTGTAAGACTTCAAGAGATGTTTGGACAACAGGAGACGCCGCGGATCGGCGGGGGCCGAGTCCCCCTAACCATACACCTGTTATCACCGGCACAACGACCTGTACAGGTGACGCGTGACCTGGCGAATTTTTGGCGCGAAACCTATTTTGAGGTCAAGAAGGACCTGAAAGGCCGTTATCCCAAGCATTATTGGCCCGATGATCCGCTTGAAGCAATAGCGACAAACCGGGCCAAACCACGGGGGAGATAGCCAATTTACCTTGCTTATGTGATATCTTGGTTAACTAGGAGATCATTTGTAGCTATTTCATTGCCAGTTTACTAGGACGTGTCTTCTAACTCAGGCAAGCTATACCCTGTTGGATGCCAGCTTCGGAAATTCTTGAAATACAAGCTAGCTTATCCTGGCGAATGGACCAGACGACTTTCTAAGGAACATAAGACGTCTTATTTAGCTCCCAGGCTCTCTTTTTCAAACGTAAGGAACACCAGACAAGTTATTTCCTAAAATCCATTAAAAAATGCTACAAACGGCTCTACATTCCGATATAGCGTGTCTCAGGTTCCTTATCATTCTGCAGGGGCTTCAAACCCTTGAATAACACGTCTCATGTTCGTTAGCGCTCTACCTTTACTCCAGCCACAAGCGAGAGGGACGACTCCGGGTACCGCCCGCCGTAACGAAGGTCTCCGAGAAGAAAATCGGACTTCGCGGCGTCTCGACTGCTTGCCTGTTCAGACTGCGGCTCTCGTCCACTGCCGCTTGCTCACACGTTCATGCCGCGCATTCACCCGCTCCGGCTCCGGACGCGTTCGGTTTCCACTCTAGCTTTCAGACCGAGGTTTGAGGACTACTTTAAACCAATATCGGACATCTGGGGACTGCTGCGGGCATTGCCGGATCGCCTCGCGCTGAGGGTGAAGAGGCTCATGAAGCACATTCGGCCCCTAGGCAATCCACAAGGTGGAATGTTGCTTCACAATCGCTATCTGTACCTAGTAAATGGGCCCTTTATTGGGTAGAGCTACTCGATTCAAAGTGGTATTAACACATATTATATTTCGATGGAAACGTTTGAAAGAAAGCAAGGCGGGTAATAACATAGCGAACCACTCAATTAAATGAGGAGGGAATCACTATGCAGAAGAAAATCGTAGGTGTGTTTAATACAGAAGGTGAAGCATCACGGGCAATCGAGGGCCTGAAAGCGCAAGGATTCACTTCAGACGAAATTTCGGTAGTTACACAGGATCGGGAGGAACTGAAGGCGATTCGGGAAGAAACGGGTACGAAAGCGCCTGAAGGCGTAGCTGCAGGTGCGGCTACCGGCGGTGTACTCGGCGGCGTAGCCGGGTTGCTTGCAGGTATTGGGGCATTGGCTATTCCGGGCATAGGGCCTATTCTGGCTGCGGGTCCGATCGCAGCAGCATTTACCGGAGCTGCTGTAGGTGCGGGAGCTGGCGGACTTGTAGGTGGGCTCGTAGGTCTTGGTATTCCCGAAGAGGACGCTAGACAGTATGAAGAATACGTGCAAAGTGGCAAAATCCTGTTGCTCGTTGACTCTACAGATCGGGACACGGATGTATATGATGTGTTTAGCAGTAACAACCATCTGAACCGTGACAGAGCGACTGTTCATGGAGAAGAAGTGCCAGCTGAGCGCCCTGATTTGGATATGGAAGAGCGCAGATTGGAAGCCCAGAATAAGGCAGCTCGATTCGGTAACAATACATTCCTATAAGAGGTTGTTCAAAAAGTCCGCTTTTGATTACGAATCATGCCTAGCAGCATCATCAGCATCGAAGTTGAAATTCAGCCGAAATGTCCGTTGCTCACGTAGTTTTCCCTACGCTCCGCTACTCCATTTCTAGCTTCTTTCCATCTTCTCGGTTCTGAAAAACAGACTTTTTGAACACGTACTATAACTCATGTCTTGTTTCGCTGAATGGAATTAGATATCGATGACAGGGTTCTTGTACTCGAATGACATATATGATCCACCAGGTGGTCATTAGCCGGTTTCCTTAGGGGAAGCCGGCTTTTGTACCTGTGCTCAATGGATGAACGCCCCCCCTAGCAGGAAGGTGTTAATCCTGTCAGGCAGGGAATAACAATACATACAGTAGAACGGCCAGAGCCAGTCCAATCACGAGCAGCATAAGCGTCAGGAAACGAATCAATCCGGTTGAGGCCTGGAATGTCTGTGAATTGATCTGATTGCGTTTACGGTGATAAGCGGTAGCGGAACACAAGATGATCGTTATGCCGCTGATCAGGGAAGTAATCCCGGTGATGATTGCCGCAATATGTGCGATCCGATCATATGCCGTGGAGTTAAATCCGAAGCCGGCAGCGAGAAAGCCGATGCCAACCATGGCGATGCCAGTACGAACCCAGGCCAGAAAGGTACGTTCATTAGCCAGATGCTGTTGTACATATTTGGAGTCAATGGTGGTTATATCGTTGTCTCTATCTGAGATGTGAATCACCCCGTTCATCAATATACTGCTTCATTGTACTTTGTTTTTATTGCAAAACCAAGAAAGGTGGCTGACTGCTATGCCTCGTAGAGAACGAATTGCAGAAATAGAGAGCTTGAGGGGAATTGCCTTTGCAGCCGTGGTTCTCCAGCATTCCATTGCTCATTATTCCTTCGTACCGGAAGCGAAGCTGGAGGACGGCGTGCTGCTCGCGATCCTGCTGATGCTGTCCAAATTTGCAGTACCCTTGTTTATTTTTATTACAGGCATGGTACTGTTCTATAACACAGGAGACAAGCTGCATTATGGTCGTTTCATGCAGAAGCGATTAACGGATGTAATTATCCCCTATATCATCTGGTCACTGATCTCCTTCACACTCGCGCCTCGCGGTTGGAATGGATTTGGTTGGCAGGATATTCCTGACCTTGGGTTAAAATTAATCACAGGCAAAACGTCTTCTCATTTTTGGTACATTATCATGCTTATTCAATTTTATCTGCTGTTTCCACTGTTCTTGCGAGCAATTCGTTATGTATACAACCGGTATGAGGCGAAGGGGCGCATAGTAGCTCTTCTGATCTCCGGTGCCGTATATCTTGTGCTCGTCGATCAACTGAGCAATATCGCAAAATTCATGGAATGGTTGAGCATTCCGGTACTGACAGATTCGTTTACAACGTATGCCGATCGAAATTTCTTGTATTTCTTTTTTTATTTTGTCCTTGGGGCAGCAGCCGGGTTATCGGTCCAACACTGGAATGAATGGATTCATCGGCTGCGCTGGGTGTACTGGACGATGTTTATTGTACTCGGTCTGCGGTTTACTTATTTAGTAATGCTGGAGTTCCAGAAGCCGGAGGGCATAAAGATTACATTCTACACGGTTAGCCTGATTCGGCCGGATATGGCCCTTTTCCTCATCGCTTCCATCATGGTGATGTACCAGCTCGCTGGCAAGCTGCACAATCTTAAGGTCTTACGATTGCTTGGCTGGATTGGTGGTGTATCTTACGGGGGATACCTGATGCATATGCTTATGTTGCGTTACAGCTATATCCCAGATGAACAGTTTTATGTGGCAATGGGTTTAAATCCGGTGGTCCGCATGATCATGACCTGGTTGCTCGCCCTTACGTTATCCTGTGTGCTGACTTGGCTCATCTCCAGAGTAAGCTGGGGCAAGTGGATTGTGGGAACGGTACCGAAAGCCAAACCCAAGCCTAATCTTAATAAGTGAGTAAATCAACATATGAAAAATTCACAAAAAGCATATAACAATCACACGGTTCACCCAACCGTAATTCATTCATCTATTTCATCGCTAATCTGTCTATTAAAGAGGAATGAGCATCATATCAAGTAGAAAAAAGTACCCCTCAAAAAGTGACGCCAGCACCATCTGGCGTGCTTTCAATAGGTCTTCGAAATACTTTTATAAACTTTTATAAACTTTTATAATTTTATTTCAAAATTTCATTACATGAAAAATTCACAATAGAAAACACCAATTCCTGTTCTACCTATCGTTCCTGATCATCCTACCCCTTTCTTTCTCGCCACCTTGATACATGGATTAATGGGAGCATGAAGGAAGGGAAGGAAAATCGAAAGAAACAGAAAACGGAAGAAAAACGGAGAAAGATGGCAGAACCCGAACGTAAGTTTTATAATACTAGATATATAGGTTCTGACAGGAGGGGAATGAACGTGGCTTTTATGATTGCACAGCGTGCATTTATCAAGCTGTATCTGATTACGATGGTTGAACAGCACAGGGGATATGGTTATGAAATGCTGGAGGAGATGAAGCAGGAATTCAAAGCCTACGGTTATGTACCACCCCAGAGCGAGGTATATCGGGCATTGCATGAATTGGTACAACAGGGTGTATTTTATCGTACAAAGAAGCTGAAGGGCAATGATCCCAAGGTTGATTTTCAGGAAATCGTTCTATATCACTTCACGGACGATGGTGCCGAGAAAGCTGAATTGTATAAAAAACAGGTCAAAGTCGATCTGGATCGATGTCTCGGGATGTTACACAAGGCAGAAGAGGACAATTACGGAACGAAAGGAAGATAAGCATGAACAGACAGTTACAGTGGGGTGTGCTCGGTACATCCACCATTGCGAAGAATGCAGTCATTCCGGCCATCCAGCAATCTGAGCGTGGTGAAGTCTTGGCTATAGCCAGTCGCAGCAAGGAGAAGGCGGAAGCCCTCGCAGAAGAACTCGGCATTGCCAGATCGTATGGCAGTTACGAAGAACTCATTGCTGATCCCGATATTGAAGCCGTATATATTCCTCTTCCCAACCATTTGCACAAAGAGTGGACGATGAAGGCCGCGCAGGCTGGAAAACATGTGTTGTGTGAGAAACCGGCTGCCCTGAACGCGATTGAATCAGCGGAGATGATTGAGGTATGTAATCAGTCTGGCGTACTTTTTGCAGAAGCGATTATGTATCGATATCATCCCAAGCACAGACGTGTGCAAGAGATTATAGCCAGTGGAGAGATTGGCACCGTCAGGGCCATCCACGGCAACTTCACCTGTAATACCGCGGAGGACAAGGAGAATGTAAGGTTCAAAAGAGAGATGGGCGGAGGATCATTATTCGATCTAGGCGTATATCCGATCTCGGCTGCCCGGATGTACCTGGGACAGGAGCCGGAAGCGGTGACAGTGCACGCTCTATTCTCGGACGAGCATGATGGAGTCGATATGATGGCCTCGGGACTTGTGGAGTTTCCGAATTCGGTAGCTTTAACCTTCGACTGTGGCATGTGGGCTTCGGGACGAGCTGAGATGGAGATCCTGGGCACGGATGGACGGATTGAACTGCCAAAAGTATTTGGCTGGGAGAATAGTGATATTCCACCTCAAATTATCGTGCACACCGATTCGATCAGCCGTGAGGAACGTGTATCGGTATCCAATTCCTATGTTCTGCAGGTGGAGACATTTGCTGCCGCTGTGCTTGAAGGAGAAGCCTTGCCTTTCAGTCCGGAAAATACGATTCAGAATATGCGAGTCATTGATGCGTGCCTGGAATCGGCACGGACTCGTCAACGGGTGCAATTGATCGATTAGAGAAGATAGAACATACTAGAAAGCGCAGACTCCATCTTCAGGGATGAGAGTCTTTTTTCTGTCTTAAAATGCTATAATTATAATATTTTACAAATTTAACGGTTTATTTTGATACTTCTACCAAAATGATGTGATATAAATAGTCATGAGATGACTTGTTTACTATAATCTAGCAGAACGTACAATCTGGCAGTTACAACTCGTAGAACGTACATGGTGGCAAGGTTCATCCACTTTGAGGGATCGGGAGGCAGGATCAATGAAAAAGCTTATATCAACCGCTTTACTGGCAATGTTGTTAACGGTAGTTTTCTTCACAGGTTCACAGTTCACCCCAGCCACACAGCAGAAGGCTTCTGCTGCAACATGTACCATCATTAATACGTTTACCGGTGTAGCGAACTATTTGAGTGCAAACGGAACGTTGCCATGTAACTTTATTACCAAATCACAGGCAACAGGACTGGGCTGGGTATCGTCAAAAGGAAATCTGGCTGTGGTTGCTCCTGGGAAAAGCATCGGGGGAGACGTATTCGGCAATCGGGAGGGACTTCTGCCTAAAGCCAGCGGGCGTACATGGCGTGAAGCAGATATCAATTATACTTCCGGCTTCCGTAATTCGGATCGGATTGTGTATTCCAATGATGGACTCATCTACAAAACGACAGACCACTATGCATCATTTACACGCATGAAATAGAGGAAGGAGCAGCCATGAATATCGTGATTTTGGATGGAGAGGCCTTTGCCAGTGCATCTGAACTTCATCAGCAATTAAAGGATAAGCTGGATCTGCCGGACTTTTACGGCGGGAACCTCGACGCGTTGTGGGATTGCCTGACGGGTATGATTGAACTTCCACTCGAGTTGAGATGGACAAACTATCGAATTAGCGAAGAACGGCTGGGAAATGAAGCGGACCGGATACGCGATTTGATGTTGGAAGTTCAGGCCGAGCAGACCGGATTTCAATTGAGTGTTGAAAACTAGGAAGAAAATGAAGGCAGTTCGGATATCTAATCAACCCAACAGACCATGAGGTCTGTTTTTTTTGTATTTGTTTGTTGTAGGGAAATCTGGTTACGAAACATCAAAATAGAGGAGCAAAACCACGACGTTAAAAATATTTTCACGAAAGGGTGTTCTGCGTACGCCATATGTCATAGAAACGTTGCACGCCGGAGCGGGGGGGGATTAAGTCTGCTGAGTGAGTTGCTGGTGGGAGGCATGGTGCTTAGCGGCTTATGGTTGACACATAAAGGAGCAAATTATCGTAAAAGTGTGTTGGTCATTAGCGGAATTGTCATATTAGGCCTCAGTTATGCCATGACTGCACTCCCAGCTTATATGACATCGTACCAGCTGCCTGTAGCTGCTGTCTTTTGTCTACTGATGGGCATAGGTATCCCGTTCGCCACGACACCCCTTGCGTCCTATCTGATGGAAGTTACACCTCCCGATATGCTGGGAAGGGTGTACGCCCTTCAAAGTATGATTGTCTTGAGTGTGGCACCACTTGGGAGTTTGATTTCAGGAGCACTTGCAGATTGGATGGCAATACCGATACTATTTATCGTGTTTGGTATTTTGCTCGCTATGTCCGCAGCTGCGCTGCTTCTGAGCAAGACCTTCCGTAGCGTTTTGTAGCCTGGCTTTCTGAATCCTGTTATCTCTGACTTATTTTGACCGAAGCCCTGCCTGAACGATATAATATACACATTGATGAGCAACAGGTACCCCGGAAATGAGGATACAGGTTTGCAGCAGAAAGTACTTTCAACGATTGAAGAAATCAAGGTCTACTCCGATCCGTATCGGATACAGATTATGAATATGTTTAATACACAAGGGAGACCCTCTACGGTAAAAGAAGTAGCCGACCAGATGGGTGAGGTGCCAGCCAAGGTACACTATCATGTGAAAAAATTGGAGAAAATCGGCTTGCTTACGATCGTATCCACTCGTGAAATTAATGGAATCATCGCCAAATACTACGAACCCTTTAAGGGAGAAATCCAGCTCCGTAACGAAGATGAAGAGAATTCGCCTTTGAAGCAGGTATTTCGATCGGAAACCCTCAAATTATTAAATGAAATGTTCGAGCAGAGCCGTAAGCGATTTATGAATCAGGCGGAAAAAGGGGATCACATGTTCATCTCGGATATGACGTTGTATGCAAGCCGTGAGGAAGTAGAGCTTCTGTACGATAATATTACGAAGCTGTGTGAGCCCTACCTAACAAAAGACAAGCAAAAAGGGGGGCAAGAGGTGTATCAGTTATTCACTGCCCTGTCCAAACAAGAGGAGAATAAGCCTGTTACCAAAACAGATGTGAAAGCAAAAAAGAAAGCTTCATCTGGTAAAGCTCCGATTGTTTCCAAAACATCACAACCTTCTGCAAAGAGGCAGGACCCCTCGTCTGGTGGTCAACTGGAAGAATAAATGGAGCATACCATATCGCGAAAAAAGCCGCCATTGGCGGCTTTTTCATGCGTAATTCGGCAGAATGGCTGAGAGTCAACCAAACGGAGTCCATATCAACGTCAGTCCTTGGACACATTACATGTTTTCATCATAGTTCTTCACATCGCGTTTGGCTGCAGTTGCAGGTGAGTTGGAGGTGCCATACTCTTCAACGGCTTCCCATGCATCGGCATGGTCGAATTTTCCAGCATTGCGCTGTCTTACCTCACCAGAGCCGCTTGGCGGCATTGTCATCACTTCTTCCTCCACCGGACGGTCGTTGCTTATTTCCCGGTTAGGCGTATCATTAATACAGTATGCAGTGTAGGGGATAGCCTGAAGTCGTTCGAACGGGATGTCCTCTCCGCAGGTCACACAGGTTCCGTATGTGCCTTGTTCGATACGTTCCAGTGCATCGTTAACCTGATTGAATTCGTCTGTTAATGTATCGTCGATCGCTAGGTCACGGCTTCGTTCAAACGTCTCCGTACCCGCATCTGCCGGGTGATTATCGTAGGATGACAGCTCGCCCGTTGAATCTTTGAGCGACTCGGCTGGAGCTCCATCTTCCATGCTGGATTCAAAATGACGTTGCAAGTTTTCACGTTGTTCCAAAAGAGCGTTTTTCAGCTCTTGAAATTGATCTTTAGTTAATGTACTCATAAGGGCATGCTCCTTTCCCGTAGTGGAGTTGTAGTCTGTCCTTACCCGAATTTCATGATATGCAATCATTTTCATGAGGAAAGAGGGCATTAAGTTTTATATCTGACGGATAATGTGTTATAAAAAATAGAGAGAGAAAATGCGGCGGAATCATTATCGTTTAATTCATACCGCATCGCGTTTGATAATGGAGGGTTCAAGATGGATGAACATATGAAACGAAGATTGGACAAACAAAGACAATTGTTCAAACAATTGGGCGTGCAGCTCGACGCTTTATCGATTCATGAAAAACAATTCAATTATAAACTTCGTGGTTATGATCCTGATGAGGTAGATGCTTACCTGGACCTGGTGATTAAAGATTACGAGCGTTTTTATGCCAATATCGCAGATCTGATGGACAAATGGCAAGAACAGCAGTTAACGATTCGGGATCTGAAGTCATCGGCGAAGCCTGTGGAAGATCCGACCAAGATTGATCGTAAACAACTGGATGATATTGTGAAACAACTGGAATATAGTGTGCGACAGCTAAAAATCAGGGCACGCCCTGAACAGGACCTGTTCTCCGAATAGTGTTGGCACATCTGGGATTATATAAAATAAAAGGTGGTTAATCATGAGTACTCATTTTTCGGTCAGTGTGCATTGTTTATTGTTATTGTCACTCAGCGCGCCTGAACGAATCACGTCTGCACATATTGCAGGTAGCGTAAATACCAACCCTGTCGTCGTCAGACGTATTCTGGGCGGGCTGAAAAAGGCAGGATTTGTGAACTCTTCGCCAGGAACAAGAGGTTTCTATCTTGCGAAGCCATCAAGCGAAATTACATTAGCCATGATCTATCAGGTGGCTAAGGATGAAGGTCCATTGTTTCCGATTCACGGCAATTGTAACCCGGATTGTGAGGTGGGTTTGCATATAGACAGCCTGCTGACCAATCTGTATCAGGTTGCCGAGGCTAAGGTGGAGCAGTTCTTTGCATCCATTACGCTTGAAGATATGGAACGTTCCTGTACCCAGATGCAAGCTGTTCCATCGCAGACAGAGTAGATTGCAGTAAGACGCAAAGGAAAGGGGGGTTGTCATATGAAAATTGTAGTCATCTCCGACACGCATTTATCACGAAAATCACACAAGTTACCGGCTCAGCTCCTTGATGTATTGCCGAGTGCCGATCTAATTCTTCATGCCGGTGACTGGTCGGATTGGAGTGTATACCCATTGCTTAGTGAGTATGCGCCGGTTGAAGGGGTCGCTGGTAATACGGACCCGTCCGAAATCGCTGAAAAACTGGGCTATTCCCGCATCGTTGAAGCGGATGGGCTTCGTCTGGGTCTCGTACACGGCCATCAGGGAGCGAAGGGTACGGAGCAGAATGCAATCTATACTTTTGCAGGACAGCAGGTCGATGCTGTGATATATGGACATTCGCACATTCCGGTGATGCATACTGTCGATGACATGTTGATATTTAATCCGGGTTCACCCACGGATCGGCGCTTTCAGAAGCAATTTTCGTTCGGTATCCTGACGATACACTTGGGCAAATTACATGCTGAGCATGTTTTCTTTGACAAGGAGTAGGATGGAGCCAGCAGATTCTTGTTGATTGAATATCATTTCTGGATTTAGGTAAGGGTTTAATTTAAAGTGCGTGTTCAAAAAGAGCGGTTTTCAGTACCGAGAAGATGGGATGAAGCTAGAAATGGAGTAGCGGAGCGTAGGGAAAACGACGTGAGCAACGGACATTTCGGCTGAATTCCATCTTTGATGCTGATGATGCCACTAGGCATCCTTCGTAATCAAAAGCGGACTTTTTGAACAACCTCTTAAATATGACATCTCTGATCGGAACATTGTTTCTGTTTCAGGGGTGTTTTTTGTTGTGTTCATGGTCAAAGGCGGAGTTTCAGTTATCCCTGAATGGGGAATATGGTCTGTTCGTTATCTGACATTCATCTGTTGGCGCTGCCCCCTATGGAGACGCTGAGAGGAGTGATACAATGCGTTTACAACCCTAAATTGAATACGTTTACATAAGGAGATGGTCCTTGATGAAGTTATCCGTATTCACCGTAGCAACCCCTGATTTGAAGGCAGAAGAATTGGCTTTAGCTGCGGCTGCAGCCGGGATCGAAGGTATTGAGTGGAGATTCCGCGGAATCCCTGAAGATGCTTTATCCGAGAAGCCTTCATACTGGAGAAATAATCGATGCTCGGTAGACCCGAGCTGCTGGGAGGAACAGATTCCTGTATTCCGTGAAGCAGCAAAAAGGCATGGCCGGCAATCGATTGCATTGGTGCCTTATCTAAGCTGCGGGGATCTGATTGCGACGGAGCAGGCATTTGAGGCCGCTCAGGCCTTGGGGGCATCCATGATGCGTGTAGGAGTCCCCGGCTATGATCGCAAAACCAGCTATCCTGAATTGTACAAACAAGCTGTGCATTATCTGAGTGAGGTTCAGGAGATGGCCCAACAGTATAAGGTAAAGGCTGTAGTCGAAACCCATCATCAAACGATTGCACCGACGGCATCCCTGGCCTATCGACTTGTGCAATCGCTGGACCCGCAGTATGTGGGCGTATTGTACGATCCAGGTAACATGGTGCATGAAGGATATGAAAATCATCGATTAGGGCTCGAATTGCTGGGTCCATATCTGTCTCATGTGCATGTGAAGAATGCCGGTTGGTTTGAAACAGAATCGTATGATACTCATAAGGCTAGTGTAAATGAAAAGAACAGAGGAATGGCTCTGAATACAGCCTGGAAATGCCAATGGACCCCGCTGACCGAAGGCATGGTGGATTGGGTGCAGATGTTCCGGGATCTGAGAGCCGTCGGTTATGACGGTTACTACGGTATTGAGGACTTCAGTGGAGCATTGGAATCCAAGGCGATGTTACAGCATTTTGCAGATGTTTTTGCCGAAATAGAGCGTCGTGTTGACGAGAAGGAGGTACAGGTATGAGTTTGGTTCGAGTAGCCGTTATTGGCATTGGTAATATGGGGGCAGCGCATGCCAGAACATTGGTAGCAGGAGAAGTACCAGGAGCAGAACTGGTGGCTGTATGTGATGTGAGAATGGAAATGGAGAGCTGGGTATCCAGTAATCTTCCGGGATCAGTCACCTACTGGCAGGATGCGGAGCAGATGATGTCATCAGGTACAATTGACGCGGTCATCATTGCCACACCGCATTATGACCACCCGGAGCAGGCCATTCAGGCTTTGCAGCACGGCTTGCATGTCATGATTGAGAAGCCAGCTGGAGTATACACCAAACAGGTACGCCGGATGAATGAGGCTGCGGTTGCCAGCGGTAAAGTGTTTTCCATCATGTACAACCAGCGCACCAATCCGTTGTATATCAAACTCAGAGATCTGATTGCCTCAGGGGAACTCGGTGAGGTTCGGCGGACGAACTGGATTATTACGAACTGGTATCGCTCCCAAAGCTACTATGACTCCGGCGGTTGGCGGGCAACCTGGGCAGGAGAAGGCGGCGGCGTGCTGATCAATCAGGACCCGCACCAATTGGATCTGTGGCAATGGACCATTGGCATGATGCCTGTACGTATGCGGGCATTCTGTTCATTCGGTAAATACCGGAATATTGAAGTGGAAGATGATGTTACCGCTTACGTGGAATATCCGAATGGAGCAACAGGGGTATTTGTGACAACCACAGGGGAAGCACCGGGGACGAACCGTTTCGAAGTGAACGGGGATCGGGGGAAAATTGTCATAGAAGACGGTCAGTTGACCTTCTGGCGTTTGCGTGAATCGGAGCCTGAGTTCAATCAGAGATTTACTGGAGGATTTGGACAGCCGGAATGCTGGAAGTGCGAAGTGCCGATTACCGGTGTGGAAACCGGACATCCTGGCCTGATTCGCAACTGGATCGATGCTATTCGAACAGGTGCACCTCTGATTGCTCCCGGTGAGGATGGAATTTACGGGTTAACCTTATCAAATGCCATGCTGTTGTCAACCTGGACGGACAACTGGGTGAATCTTCCGATTGATGAGGATTTGTTCTATGAACATTTGCAGGGGCGGATTGTGGCTTCTACTACGAAGAAGGTCAAGGATTACAGCAAGGGCCAGCCAGCTGATCTGACCCAAACGTTCAAGTGAAGTGAAACGGATACACCAAGCTGAACTCAGGGCGAGTACTAGATAACGGAACGGATAAACGGAAAATCCAACTGGAAAGGCGGAGAATGGTATGGCTAAAGATGGTATGTTTTATGCACCAAAGAGTGTGAAAAAAGAGGTGGTATGCGGTCCGGGCGAATTTGTCATTGCGGCGGTTGCACTGGATCACGGACACATCTATGGCATGGTTGGAGCTCTGGTAGAGGCGGGCGCAACGCTCAAATGGGTATATGATCCCGATCCGACGAAGGTGGAGTCCTTTCGCAAGCAATTCCCGCAAGCACAGGCCGCAGCGTCCGAAGCTGAGGTGCTTGCCGATGAGGAGGTACTGTTGGTAGCTGGAGCTGCGATCACCTCTGAGCGCGCGCCACTTGGCATGAGAGTTATGGCCGCAGGCAAGGATTATTTTACGGACAAAGCGCCGTTCACCACGATGGAGCAGTTAAAGCTCGCCCGGGAAGAAGTGAAGCGAACCGGCAAGAAGTATATGGTGTATTACAGTGAACGCCTGCATGTGGAAAGTGCGATCTATGCGGGGCAGTTGATTGAGCAGGGAGCGATTGGCAAGGTGGTGCAGGTGATGGGCACGGGGCCACATCGATTGAACGCGGGCGGAAGACCGGAATGGTTCTTCCAGCATGAAAAATATGGCGGCATCCTCTGTGACATTGGCAGTCACCAGATCGAGCAATTCCTAACCTTTACTTCATCTACCGATGCAGAGGTGGCATTCAGTCGGGTACACAATTTCAATCATCCACAGTTCCCCGAACTGGAGGATTTCGGCGAAGCTTCGCTGATCGGCAACAACGGCGCTTCCGGGTACTTCCGCGTAGACTGGTTCACTCCGGACGGTCTGGGCACATGGGGCGATGGACGTACCGTCATTCTCGGCACCGATGGTTATATCGAGCTGCGCAAATACATTGATGTAGGAAGAGAGCGCGAAGGCGATCAGGTATATCTGGTTAACCATGAAGGGGAATATCGCTACAGTGTCAAAGGAAAAGTCGGGTACCCCTTCTTTGGACAGCTTATCCGCGATTGTCTGGATCGAACCGAAACAGCCATGACGCAGGAGCATGCTTTCAAAGCGGCAGAGCTCTGTCTGATTGCGCAGCATAAAGCGATGAGCGAGAGAGTGGTTTGGAGCAGTGGTGTGAAGTAACCTGTTCTATTGAAGAGAGTAATGCGTTTTTAAATCAAATGAAGGAAGAGAAAGAGCAGCTTGTTCTAAAGGCTGCTCTTTTGTTTGTTGTAGTTTACTTCGCAAATGGAACAATATGGTTTATTATGTATGTAGTTCAGATATTTTTATCTGAATGAGTGGATGTTTACAAACTCCATGAATTAGATGTTATCTGCAATTACTGGGAATACATTCAAAACAATATAAAATCTACTGTGAAAGGAACTTCGAAGAAGTGAACCCATTTCCTAAAGACTATGAATTAGTCGAATTATTCGAGTCAGAACCTAAAGTTTTTGATGAAGAAGTACCATGGTATTATAATAATTTGTTCTTTTCACTGAATAGGAATGATGTTACTCTAGTATGTTTGCTTCAACCAGCATATGGAACTTTATCGTTACATCTTAAGGTGAATAATAGACCTATTTATGATCTTAGTCTTGAAAATGTGGTTGGAATGGAAATAGAAAAATCTAATAGAAAGGAAATATTAAAGATTATACTAAATGATGAAGACACTATAAAAACCTTATTATTAGAAACCAAGCCAAACATCTACTTGATGTCTACAACGGATAAGAGCTTTAGAATGTAACTCGATGATGCCGGTAACAGCAGATAACATTGTTTTCACACATCGGATCTGTACGGCCCTTGGATCGCTAGAAGGTAAGGAACCAGGAAGCGTTGTCAGGCGATCAACCCTGCAAGGCTAAGTGGCAGAGCCACCCGGCAACTGCGTTGCCTTAAGCCTTTCGGGCTCGTGAACACTGGGAACGTTATCTGAAAGATATGCAAATCTTATAGGTGAGAGTGATCCATAAATCGAAAGATATTATAAACTATAAGGAGGCCTGTTTGATGATTAGATTGTGTACAAGCATGGATACGGATTTGATGTATCAGATTATTAATGATGCAGCAAAGGCATACAAAGGATTAATTCCTGACGATATGTATCATGAACCTTATATGGAATTGGAAGAACTGAAGTATGAAATGAACAATGGTGTAGTATTTTGGGGGTTTGAAGAAAGAGGTATATTATTAGGAGTTATGGGAATTCAAAATAAGGGTGATGTATCTTTAATTAGACACGCATATGTACGAACAAACCAGCGGAATAGCGGGATAGGTACAAAGCTGTTGTCTCATCTGGTGGCTTTAACCAATAAACCGATCTTAATAGGAACATGGAACTCGGCTGAATGGGCTAAGAAATTTTACTTAAAGAATGGCTTTAAACTTGTTTCACCTGATGAGAAGAAAAAGTTATTAAATACATATTGGAATGTTCCAGAAAGACAAATTGAGACATCTGTAGTCTTATGCGATAGCAAGTGGAGCACTTGATAAAATTTCAGGGGAGTAGGAGCTGCTGGATAAACCGGATATGCGCGAGAGTACAGAAACATTATATGCAAGGACTACAATTCAATTAACTGAGAGGGGAGAAGATAGAATGGATCTGAAGACGTTCCTAGCAGAATATTTTCAAAACTTGACTTTTAAACCGCCTCTTTTCTACAGTTGGTCTGTTTCAATACGATTTGAACTGGGCAATCCTCGGATGTTTAGATTAAATGTAGAGCATTACATGGAACAAGTTTATGATCGATCACTTGAATTATTTAGGGCTCTTCATGATCAAGAAGATGAAGTCTTTATCATTACTCACGCTCATTTTGCAGATGAGCCTAGAAACAAAGTGAAGAAGTTAAACCTCTATCGAAAATATATCAAGAAGAAAGAGCCGATTAGGGCCTTAAGACTTGAGATCCTTCCAGATGTGGATTGTAAACCAAATGAAATCCCAGCCCCAAGGAACAACATGTATATGTACTGGGCTAGATGTAGAGTTGAGGACTTAAAATATAGTCAGTTCATCAAAGCTATTTGTAATCATGATGTTGGAATGAAGCCAATGATTCATCATAGGGTGTATTTCATCAATATAAGCAAGAAAACGATATTTCATATCTATGATGACAGAGGTTGCGATGTGATTTCAGCATCAAGAGAAGAATTAATGGACATCTATAACGAATATAATGATTGGATTTTAGACTATGATCGAGAAAGAATGAACAACGTATTTCTAGGGTAAGGCCGAGAAGTTAGCGACAGCTTGAACATTAAGAACATAGAAAACCCAAAGGTGAAAGGAGATTATTGATGTATGAGAACTTTAATATAAAAGATATGATCCTTCAGACAGATCCAACTGTTCCATTGGTAGTCATGATGTGTGGCGTAGCGGGTTCTGGTAAAACAACTTTTGCCCAGCAGTTAGAGAAAGATGGTTTTGTACGTCTCTCCATTGATGAAGAAATATGGGCTACAAAAGGACGATACGGAATTGATTATCCAACTGAAATGTATGAGCAATTCAAAGTAGAAGCAGAACTGAAGTTGCGTAATGAATTAATGATTCTATTGGCAGAAAAACGTAATGTAGTGATTGATTTTAGTTTTTGGCAACAGAAAAAAAGAATGGAATATAAGAATCTTTTAGAAGAGGCGGGTGGGGAGTGGAAACTGATTTATTTGAAAGTTCATCCAAGCGAATTGCGTAAACGGCTTCATCTACGAAGTAAGAGATTTGACGCAAATGCTGCATTTACTATTACGGAGGAAATATTAACTTTTTTTCTCAAAGGATTTGAAGTGCCTTCAGATGAAGGGGAGGTTGTAATAGAAGCAATAAATAGAAATAATGAATAATATCATGTTATGCAGTTAGATAAGTGGAAACTGGTCTGAAATTAAGAAATAGGATGTCGGAACGTGATTGGAAAAATCCGAGTGTAAAACCCAACATAATAACATCTACTCTAGCTAATGAAGCAGAAAAACTTAATTATAATTGATTTTTTCATCCAACTATTGGAAAGACAGGGTATAATTTATTTTGGGTATGAATCGCATGAGTACTTTATTGTAACCTGAAAAATTATTCTTAATATTATGGAGGGATTAAAATGGAAATTGTTTTTAGAAATTTCGATGATTCTTATTATGAACAAGTTTGTGACTTTTTGATTGAATTATCAAAGGATGACCGTACACATATCAATTGGAATTGGGCAAGGTGGGAGTGGATGTTTTTTCATCCTGAGTTTGATCGTGATTTAATGAATAAAATTGGATTGTGGTATTGTAATGACGAGTTAGTAGGTATAGCAACTTATGACCACTATTTCGGGGAAGCATTTTTTGCAACTAAACAAGGGTTTGAAGAATTAGACAAAGATATATTAGAATATGCCATTGCTACTTTTAGTAATGAAAAAGGCCTTGGGATCGCGGTGAATGATAAGGATACTCACACTCTAAATTTATTGCGCAATAAGAAATTTGTGGAGAATGATCTGACTGAAAATATACTTGAGCTTACACTAGAAGATGTTAGCCTTGATTTTATAACTCCTGAAGGCATAACCATAAAAAATATGGATATAAAACATGATTTATATAAGTATCATAAATTACTATGGAAGGGATTTGACAACGAAGGTCCTGTGCCGGATGATGAAATCACTATTCACAAGCAAAAAATAATGTTATCGGCAAGACATTTGAATTCATTCCTGCATATTGTTGCTGAAAATGAAGTTGGAGAATATGTTGCTTATTGTGGCTTATGGTATAGTCCAAAAATGGATTATGTGTATGTTGAACCTGTATGTACAATTCCGGAGTATCGGCAGAAAGGACTTGGAAAAGTAGTCGTTTTAGAAGCCTTGAAAAGAGGCCGCTCCTTAGGTGCTGAAAAAGCTTATGTTATTTCTGATAATTCTTTTTATAAGTCAATAGGATTTCAACAGCATTCTCATTATACGTTCTATTGGCATAATATCTGATATAACTGCGTGCCGATGAAACCATTGTAAATCTGTGAATATATAAAGCGATAAAGTACGAGTATCCCATTGAGGTGTTCAAGAAGGCAATGGAATCAGATTACATCATATTCAAGCAGCGACTCCTCAAGGAGCATTGATCTTTTTGGGGAGGCTTCTTGTAAGCGTTTTAGCAGACATATAGGATTTCAGCAAAAGTTGTGAATACAGAAGGTTAAATGAAATTCCTGATAGACATCAAGAATGTACCTAACTAGGAGAGATATAATGATATATTTTTGCATATCGCTATTACTTACCTTTTCATACAAGCTAGTAGATGTAGCCATTAAAAGCATTCCATTTCAAAGCATTGGTAAATATTCTGTATTATGCTGGGCTATTGTAATTGTAGCTCTCGTGCCCTTTTTTAATAGAAGTTATATTTTTAAGATGCCAGTCGAACTTAATAGCATATTCCCAATATTTCTTTTGCTTATTGTTATTAATGTGATCGCAGCCCGCTTCTCGGGCTATAATCCAATGGGGAAGTACAACATAAGTAATTTTGTAATTACATTTCCGGTTGTAGAAGAGATTATCTTTAGGGGATTGATTTTACCAAACATTAAGCCTTATATTGTCCCAACCAAATTGATAGAAGTTCTATATGTGCCAGTAACCATTCCAGTAATCATTACTGCTGGTTTGTTCGCGATTTGTCATTTGCAGTACTACAAATATTCAACCGAGACTATTCGATTTATGATCTTTGCATTTTTAGGTGGAATATTGTTGGGAGCAATGACAGAGATCACTCAATCCATTATGTTGTCACTAATATTACATATTGTATTCAATTTATTTTCAGTTCTCTTTTCAAAGAGAATCATAAAAATATAGTTTGTGGTGTGAACGAGGGAATCAGGAACATCACTGAACACGTCGGTCCATATGGACTCTATTCCAGTTGGAGTTAGAAGTGAATTCGAAAATACGTTATTAGAGGAGGCCATCAGATGAACAAGCATAATGTTTATGAAACAAACAGCTTCTATTGGGACACCAAAGGAAATGACTTTTTAGGAGCAATCGTACTTCCTTTGTATGGAGCATTTGTTTCAGAAGAAAAATGCCAACTTTTTGGCGATGTATCAGGAAAAAAGATGTTAGAGGTCGGCTGTGGAAATGGTCAATCCTTGCAATATCAGGGAGATCGCAAAGCAGCTGAACTATGGGGAATGGATATATCAGAAAATCAAATTGAAAAGGCGAAGCAACAGTTGACAGCAAACGGCCATTCAGCAAAATTGATCTGTTCTCCCATGGAAGAAGAATGTGACATACCCGTAAATTATTTTGACTTTGTTTATTCGATTTACGCCATAGGCTGGACAACCGACCTTGAAGGCACTTTTTGTCGGATCGCTGCTTATTTAAAAAAAGACGGAGTTTTCATTTTCAGTTGGTCTCATCCTATACACAGATGTGTTGTTGAAGAAAATAATAGATTAGTTTTTAACAAGTCTTATTTGGATGAATCATGGTATTCGGTATCTCCTGATTTTTGTCAAGGCGAGTTAACCTTATCTGATCGTAAACTATCCACCTATATCAATGCGTTGGCTAAAGCGGGGTTTGTTATCGAACAAATGATTGAAGAAACTGACAATGAAATAATCCAATTACACGATGAAAATAATGATCTTGTAAAAAGAGCGAAGATGTTTCCTGTAACCTTTGTTATCAAAGCCAGAAAACTTTAAAAATACTAAAGAAGTCCAAAATAAGTGAGTTAGTGGCTCGGAAAAGGACTAACATTTATATATTCACACATCGGGCATACAGCTTCAGTCTGGCAGCCAGATTTCAAGGAGGATACAGAATGTCAAGATCGGTTTATATCATTTCCGGTCCCGCTGGTGTTGGGAAATCTACTACTTCCAAGAGACTTGTTGAACATTTGGATCGCAGTTCATATATCTCCGGTGATGATATTAGTCATCTACCTGTTAACGGGAGTGGCAAGCCTTGGCTCTGTCAAGAAACTCATCAGCTGACATGGATCAACATATTGAGTTTAGCGAAGAATCTGATTGAATTTAATTACGATGTCATTATAGATTATGTAACTTTCCCATCAGAGGCTAACTGGTTAGCTAATGAGCTGGAGAGTATGAATGTAAAGGTCATTTATGTTGTGTTTATGGTAGATCATGAAACCATTATTGTTAGAGATCAATCAAGAGATCCAATGATTCAAATGGGAGACCGAAGCGTAATCCTATTGAATGAATTTAAAGAAGTTTTAAAAGATGAAAGACATGTATTAAATACCCAAGAATATTCTGTTGACCAGATCGACGAGGTGATTGAAGAGATAGTAAATAATAATAGATTTTTGATAAGATAATTCGAAGAAGAGCCCTACCGTATAACATGATTTTTAAGCAATATGGAAAGCATAAAATACTATTCCGTAAGTGGAAAATATGAGAACCTAAATCAGAAGGGAAACCAAACATAATGATCAGAGTCGATGTAGCTTACTCCTTAATTACTGATCCAACTCATTCCAAAGTGTTAATGGTGAGGAATATTGATGATTCTAGTGACCGTTGGTCTCTACCAGGCGGTGCTGTTGAAAGAGATGAATCATTAGACCAAGCAGCCATAAGGGAAGCCAAAGAAGAAACCGGACTAGATATTAAAGTTCATGGAATAGTTGCAGTGAATGAATGTAAATTTCTAAAAAAAGAAGAACATGTATTATTTTTTACATTTAAAGGTGAGGTGATTGGTGGGGTTGAAGAAGTCGTTAGACCTAATGAAATTTCTGAAATAGCTTGGATGGATATAGAGAAGGCTGAACAATTAATGCCTTTTCATAAAGATGGATTAAGAAGATTAATCGATGGCAAACAGATAACATACTTTAACGAAGGCAACAAGTGATTTTACAAGGTATTCGAGATGGCAGAATTAAGTATAATTATACTCGGAGAACATTACTCCCAAATATTAAATAATGTACAAGGGGAGTTTGTACAGTTATCACGAGAACAGCATCTTGAATTGTTGAGAAATAGAGTAGATATGATAAAGAAATTAAATGATTGGGCGACTTATTTAGGTCCAGGAAGGAGAAAATCAAGAGGTCTCTTTTTTATATTTGAGCGTTTTCATTTAAATCATCGTGTCGCGTTTCCTAATTCGGATGATATTGAAATAAAAGCAGTTGAGAATCAATTGCTGAAACTTGGTGCTACATGCATTTTGCTTGCAATTTCAAATGATAAAGTGGAAGAAAGAATAAAGAGCAGGAACCCCAATGAATGGATTAATAAGTCTAAAGAATATGTGGAACAATCCTGTATAGAATTAATTAAAACCCAGGAAATCCTATGAATACAAGCAACAAAATCGGCAATACCTACGATTGAAATAAACACAGATCATAAGACATGGAACGAATATGCCAGACTAATTATGCAAGACAACTGCTTCGCCTAAAATTATATTCACGCTGCGATAGATCAGGAGGTCATTTCGATGACACGTAAGAGAAAGAAACGAACTGCTTTATTCATTATTATATTGGCGATTATCGGAACATATGTAATTTTGAATCGAATAATTATACTTGATCGAACGGATCGAGTATTGGGGAGTTATGATTTCGTAATAACACCAGCTGATGTAGAACTATTAGTTGAAGGAACAGGCAAACAGAATATTAAGGGTAATGAGGTCACTACAAACATTAAAATTTTAAATATCAAAGGAAATAAGACATCACATGACCTTGCTGAAGGAAGTGAAATCGAAGTTAATGAATACTTCGTAGTATACAATAATATAAGAGTAAGCGGATTACCTATTCCAGGCAGAAGTGTATATAGTATGGGGACAAGCTACAAACGTTTGAAAAAAGGCGAACAAAAAACAGTGTATCTTAAATTAAATAAAGAAACGAATAAATTTTGGATAAAGCCTGATGAGCTAGTAGAAGACTGATTTGTGGAGTGTACTAAGAAGTTGGGACAGCGTATAACAACATGGATAAAGACAGGAGACATCGAATCTATGGAAGAGAAAAAGTTCAATCGGCTTGATACTGTTCGTGCTCTTGTTCATGAAATGCTTCTTGTTACAGAGAATATCTCCAAGAAAGAGGAAGCGTGGGTTATTCTTTTCGGAGTTTCTTGTATCGCTTCTTTGCTTGCTAAAAGAAGAGAACAAGATTCGGAAATCTCTTCGATCGCGGGGCTGCTCCATGGTTTTTATTTCTATAAAACCGGAATAAAAACCTTTCCTGGTCCAAACAGTGCAGATACGGTAAGACCAATTTTGCGTAGCCTCCAAATCTTTACTGACGAAGAGTTATCTATCATTCTTCGATCAATCTTTTATCAAGAAGATAACCATCGAGTCCATGGACCATATGAAGAAATAATTAAAGACGCTATACTTGTGCAGATGTATTTTCAGAATCCAAACAATCATTTCTCCGAAATTGAGATAAATAGACTACAAAAGGTTTTTGTTGAATTAGGGATTCCCGTGGAACATGTGGAAGTGAAGTGCAACGTTACTGGGGGAACAACAAACAGGAGAACTGAAGATAGACGACTTAAGCTGGCAGATTTTGCGGAAACGCTTGCAGGTCAAGATATTATTGGGGATCCAGAGGATGAATGTTATCGGGAAATATGCAGGTATTGGCCAGACTCGGATATCTATAAATTACTGGAAGCGAATTGGTGTGCCGCATTCGTTTATCATTGCTGTATACAGGTAGAACTAATATTACCTATTCGATACCCGAATCACATGTATCGATTAGCTGGGGTTGGTGCATGGTTGAATTGGGCTCAGCAACCTGAAACGGGATTTTTCTATTGTGATGGACATAATGGATTTAAACCAGAGCGAGGTGACATTATCGTTTATGAAAAGCTTCTATCCGATAATTCTCATGATCATATTGGAATTGTACTGGCATGTGAGGGCGGCAAATTGTTAGTTGCAGAAGGAAACAAAGACAATAAAAACTACTCCGGTGTTTTTTACAGGGATAGAGGACATTGTATTCACGGATACATACGAATAGACGACAGCTATCAATTTCATTTTGACGGAGAATATAAACCGATCGTAGCACCGACAATAGAATAAGGTGAGATGAAATTATATGTAGAATTTACTATTTTTATATAAAGGAGAAAGAAACCATGTTTAAAATCAAAATTGATGACACCTCTACTTTGGCACTATTGGAGATTAAGGATGCACAAAAATTATATGATTTGATTAACAGAAACAGGGATCATATAGGTGAGTGGTTGAAGTTTCCCAGCGTTACATTAAGAGTGGAGGATTCAAAAACTTTTATTGAAAGAACACGCATAGGATATGCTAAGGATGAAGGTTATTGGTTAGGCATATGGGATGGAGATAAACTTGTTGGTTCTATTGGTTACTTGTACATAGATCAAGAAAATAAAAAAACTGAAATTGGATATTGGCTAGGTAAAGAATATGTGGGTAAGGGGTTAATCACGAAATCCATTAAAGTGCTAGTGAATTATGCTTTTGGCGAACTTGGACTAAATAAAATTGAAATCGGAGTAGCTACAGACAATATGAAGAGCCGTGCAATTCCTGAAAAATTAGGCTTTACTCGTGAAGGAGAACTAAGAGATTACGAATATATCAACGGGAGATACATAGACAGAATAGTTTATGGATTGAAAGCTAATGAGTGGGTCAAGGAGTGAACGAACTAGAAAGTATAGAGCAGAAAGAAGGAGTGTCCTCGATGGTACATAACATCTTATTGCAAAAATTCAACAACATAAAACTGACCGAACTTACCGGCGGTTATACAAATACCACACTTTTACTTGAGGGTTCAAATCCTCTGGTTATGGCAAAAATATTCAACAAAGAAAGAAAATAGAGATGCAGGAACAGAAATCACTAGTTTAACCTTTTTGGAGAGTTCGGGAGTCACACCCAGAATTCATGACTATTTTGAGGATAACGAATGGCTATATATCATTATGGATTACGTTCACGGAGTTAATGGTCAGCAATTTCTGGAACATAGAGCTATCAATAAAGCCCGAGAAATCTATAAGCTACTTGGTATTCATCTGGCTAGAGATATTCATTCACTGAAACGCAAAGAAAGTAACATAGATTTACCCATTTATGGGTTATTAAATGTCGGAATTGATGATTTTGACTTCATAACAAGTGATTTGAAGAGGGCAGTAAAACAAAATCTTAATATATCCGTTGTAGGAGAGCACTCCTTAATTCACGGAGATTACGGACCACATAATACAATCCTATCTAATGAATCTATTTTCATTATTGACTGGGAGTGGGCAGGATGTGGGAATCCCCTGCAAGATGTGGCCTGGGTAGTATGGTTTGTGCATCTCCATTATCCGCATTTCTCTAAGGAACTGTCTGAAATTTTCTTGAATGCGTATAGTGGGTTTTCAGATATGCAAATAACGAACGAGTTAGTCAAGGCGTATTCAACATCAAGAGTAATAAATATTTTAGATCGGATTAAGTACGCAAATATAGATGTTAAAAATGAATGGGTAAAAAGGTTGGAATGGACATTACAAACCAATTTCATTTGAAAACCAAGGAGGTTTACTACTTTGAAACGATTGCAAGTTACCTTTTCTTTATTATTTATCATCTTAGGTATTTGTATCATTACGATCTCCAAAATTATGGAAGAAGTGATTCAAAAGCTGGGATTTGCAGCATATCAGGCAGCAGCGGCCGGATCTTATACTCCGGATAATTACCAAGTAAATTTGGACCTTAATTATTGGATCGGGGCCATATGTATTTTGGGTGGCAATATTTATTTGATTAGTCAAACAAGAATGATTCACAACTCCATAAAAGAAATCAATTTAAGAAATAAAGAATTTGATGGAAGAAATAATAATAAATTTGAATAATACATTTTATAATCCAAAACATGCCTGTGATAATGAAGGAACTAATGAGAATGTGAGTCATTCCGTAGAATCTCTCCATGATAAACTGGGGTTGTAAACTTATGGAAGATCTTGAGCAAGAGGCAAGGAATCATGAGGTTAATCATTTCCTATTAGGTTCATCCAATAAAGAATGGAGTAGGATAGTGAAGTTCTGAAGTTCTATGAAGAACTTGGATTTAACATGTGGTATGTACAAATATACCAATAAATAACAAAAATTCGGCTGCGAAAGGATATTTAATCATGATTAAATACAAATACGACGTGCAAGCGGTTTTTCTCGACAGAGATGGAACAATTGGTGGAACAGGTCATTTTATTCATCCCCAGGCTTTTAAGTTATATCCTAATGCGCAAGATGCTATACATCTTTTGAAGAAAAGTGGACTTAAGGTCTTCGCTATTACGAATCAGTACAGAATTTCACGTGGAGAGGCAACAATTCAACAGTTTGAAGAACAATTTAATGAATATGGATTTGATCAAGCTTACATATGCCCACATGAACAGGATTGTAACTGTAGAAAGCCGAAACCTGGAATGTTGTTAGAAGCTTCCGAAGAACACAATTTAGATTTAACCAAATGTGTGGTTATTGGTGACGTAGGTGATACCGATATGCTTGCTGCTCATGAGGTAGGAGCTAAGAAAATTATCGTGAGAACAGGCTGGGGTAACTCATCGTTATCGAAATATAGGGATAAATGGATTGAAGCAAATCCAGATTATATAGCGGAGGATATTTTAGAAGCAGCACATTGGATCATAAGGAACAAGGCATGAGAGGGCAAGACAGGGGTAAGGAGTTTGTATATAGTCTTAAAATGGAGAAGAAGCCTATAACATGATTAAGGAATCATTCGATATTAACATTTAATATCTTGAATACCTCTATTTTAAAGTAAACGGAATCACGCATTATACGTATTAATGGAAACAGCTAATCAGTTTCAATAATGGAGGATACTATGAAATGGCGATCTCATTATCCAAAGCAGGTCTTGAAGAAGCTTCAATAATTCATGAAATCCAAATAAAAGCATTCATGCCTCTACTCAATAAATATAAAGACTATGAAACAAGCCCAGCAAATGAAACGATGGAACAAATAGCAGAGCGAATAATTCAAATTTTCACGGATTATTACCTAATAAAAGAAGATGAAATGCCTGTAGGGGCCATTAGAATTGTGAAAAAAGAGAATAAAATCTACAAAGTTAGCCCCATATTTATTTTACCCGAATATCAAGGGAGAGGGATTGCACAAAAAGTATTTTCAAGTATTGAAGATAAATATAGCGATGCGAGAATGTGGGAGTTGGCTACAATCGCAGAAGAACGGGAGAATTGTTACCTTTATGAAAAATTAGGATATAGACAGAAAAGGGAAACAAAAAAAATTAACGACAATATGACAATTGCTTATTATGAAAAACACATGATTTAGGTAATCACAAAAATAAAGGTTGATGTTTAATTCATAGATACATAAACATTATTGGAGCTAATCCAAATTATAATAAGGGAGTGTGTCCAGTGAAAAATAAAGAGACGTTTAATCATATCGCTAGTGAATATGAAAAATATAGACCTACCTATCCAGATGAAATGTTTGACGATATTTTTAATTATTCAAATGTCGACAAAGAAGATAAAATCCTTGAAATCGGTTGTGGAACTGGACAAGCAACAAGTGGATTAGTTAACAGAGGATATAACCATATTACTTGTATTGAGTTGGGAGATAAATTAGCCCAGTTCACAGCAGAAAAATTCAAATCCTATCAGTCGCTTAAGGTAATAAATACATCATTCGAAGAGTGGGATGGTGAAGGTAGTCCTTTTAAACTAGCCATTTCGGGTACTGCGTTTCATTTTATTGATCCTCAGTTTGGTTATCGGAGGGTGTGGGAGCTGCTTGAGGGTTTAGGTGTAATGGGGTTCTTCTGGACAATTCATGTGCCAATGTATGATAAAATTAATAATGAAATACGATCTCATTATAAAGAGATTGCCCCACATTTGGACGATTCCAAATTACAAACGCCTGAAGAAACAATAAACGAAAGAAAAGCAATTACTGAGGGAACAGGTAAATTTACAAATATAGAAGTCAAAGAATATAGTCAAATCCTTACCTATACAAGCAGCGATTATATTGCATTGCTTAATACAAATTCAAAGCATAGACAACTGTCTGAATCCGACAGGGGCACTTTATTCAATAGAATCAAGAATTCAATTGATAGAGCAGGTGGATCTATTGATAAAGATCATAGAGTTGCTTTGTTTTTAGGAAAGAAGCTGAAGTGAACGAATACGAATAAAGGACTGGTTCAATGTTCTATGTTAACTCAAGAGCTATCATTGAGAGAGTGAATAATGAAACAACCGAGATCGTCATCCAAAGAAGAACAAAGACAGACTCTTCTCTTAAGTTTGAACTTCCTGGGGGTAGAATTGAGCCCTTCGAATCGTTGGTGCACGCTCTGGTAAGGGAGGTCAAGGAAGAAACTGGATTAACGGTTTATGAAATAGAAGGCATTGAACCCAGAATTGATACGGTGGGCAATAATCCTGAATTTGAAGTGGAGTGTCTTAGACCATTCACCGCATATCAGACGGTTAAGGGACCGATTGATTCCGTTGGATACTATTTTAGATGTAAGGCAAACGGTGATCTGTTAGTAGCTGGTGATGAAACATTAGATATCCAATGGATTGATGTGAAGGAACTACATCATTTATTTATTGAGAACCCATTAGATTTTTCCGATGTTGATCGTGCTGGAATTAAATTTTACTTAAAGCATCAAGAATTTTAGAGCAATTCCAGATGCCATTCAGCAAAATATATTGATAGGAGATGGATTGATGGATTTTATATACGGAGAATATTTAATAAGTGACAACAAAGAAATTCTGGATATCCCAACGGTAAAGGGTTTCTTATTTAGAAGCTATTGGGCCAATAAGAGATCCGATGAAAAAATTGAGAAGTCCATCCATTCTTCAATATGTTTTGGGATTTATAAGGAAGAAATTCAAGTTGGTTTTGCAAGGGTTGTCACAGATGATGCGACGATGTATTGGCTTTGTGATGTTTTTATTCATGAGGAATATAGGGGTCAAGGACTTGGTAAGAAACTAATTGAAGTAATAACACAATCGGAACGTTTTAAAGATTTGATGGGGTTACTCGGAACATTAGATGCACATGAATTATATGAACAATATCAATTTAATAGAAATAATGAACGCTTCATGATAAGACTTCCTGATTATTTAAGGGGGTGATGTCTTTGAAAAGAGTTGTTTATTCTCTTTCTTTGATCATTGGAATAGTTTTTATAGCCCTTGGAGTAATACCAGCTATTTTTGCCTATCCCTACAGTGATGAACCAAACTCAGGGCCAGCAAGCTTATGGGAACTGATTATAATCTTTAGTTACGAACAGTGGGTATTGTTTCTGATTGTTGGTCTGATATTAAGTCTGTTTCTTGTGTTAAAACTACGAAAGACTTCATGATCGATTGGTTAGAATGCCTAAACAGAATTGATGTTGTTATGGCCAAATGTGAAATGACGAAGTAATTGTTTCTAATACATGAAGGGAGCGATTTTATCAATGTACAAAGTTAAAACAAAAGAGACAGACAACAGTGTCATTGAATTTATTGAAAGTGTTGAGAATCCCAAAAAACGTGAAGATGCGTATCAACTATTAGATATTTTCACTGAAACAACAGGGTATAAAGCAAAGATGTGGGGACCGAGTATTATTGGATTCGGCGCCTATCATTATAAATATGAATCTGGTCACGAAGGCGATGCACCACTGGTGGGCTTTTCTCCCCGAAAAGCAAAAATCAGTTTGTATTTTGCGACTGGTGATGCAGAGCGAGAGAATCTATTAAAAGACTTTGGAAAACATACAACAGGAAAAGCATGTGTATACATCAATAAAGTTGCAGATATCAATCTAGATGTATTACAAGCTTTGATCAACCAATCCATCAGGTTCTTGAAAGAAACCTATCCAAATCATTAATTCCATTAATCTGATATTATTGGAGCTCATGCGATGAAAGAAAAGAACATTGATATACGATGGGCGAACGCAAATGATGCAGAGGATCTTCTAACGGTTCAGAGACAGCCTTTAATATAGAGAAAGATCGTCATTTACTTGAAACCATTGATTCCAAAACAAATGAAGGAGGGTTTTTGAATGAAATTTATCGTATCTTCAAGTGTGATTGTCCTTAATGAGAGCAATGAAATCTTACTTATGAAGGGACGAAGAGGCTGGGAAATGCCTCAAGGCTGTGTAGAAGAGGGCGAGACTATTTCACAAGCTGCCATTCGAGAGGTTAAGGAAGAGACGGGGATTGATATTGAACTGATTAAATATTGTGGACTCTATCAGAATACTACCCGGGGAGTATGTAACAATATATTTACTGGAAAACCGATTGGAGGAACGCTAACTACAAGTATTGAAAGTGATGAGGTTGGTTTCTTTACACTAGAGCAGGCCAATGAAATGATAACCTGGGGGAATTTTAAGGAGAGAATCCACAAAGCACTGGACGATAGCACTCATCCCATTTTAGTTGAGTTCTCTGAATAATATGGGTGAAGGCTGGATATTAGCCATGATAAAGGTATAATGATCCATTTGGATAAAATAAGGTGGGATATCATGTTGTACGACGAGATCAATAAAACGATGACTACAAAGAGGTTATTATTGAGATTATTTACTAGAGCAGATGCTGAAACCGTTACCAGACTATGTAATGACTACAACATATATAGGAGTACACTTACATTACCTTACCCGTATACGATGGATTGTGCTTTGTTATGGATAGAACATCATAATGAAAACTTTAATGCGGATATATTATACGAGTTTGCTATTTGTGATAGGGAAACAGGCGCTTTATACGGGGCAATAGCATTATCTAATCATCAACGTCACGATAACGGAGAGTTATCTTATTGGGTTGGTCAACCGTTTTGGAGGAAGGGGTATGCAACAGAAGCTGCTAAAGCTATGTTAGACTTCGCTTTTAATGTAAAAAAATATCATAAAGTGTATGCACGACACTTTGCCTCTAACCCGGCATCCGGACAAGTGATACAGAACATAGGCATGATGAAAGAAGGGGTACTGGTTGATCATGTCAAGAAAGAGGACCGGTATGAGGACTTGATCTACTACGGAATTGTGAAACAGGAGGTAGCGCATGAACAATACAAATAAAATCCTGGGTGTGGTTCTTATGATTAGCAGTATTTTCATTTCAACTTTAGATAGAATCTCGGTGAGAATATCCACAGCTATAGTGGAAGCTGGATATGCGTCCGCTGGGGAAACGCGCGAGTTAATACCAGCAAACAATACGGGTTTTATGGGACTTCTCGTATACTTCCTGTTTTTCGTCGGTTTTGTACTACTGGTTGCTGGATTTCCTGGAAGTTCCCGAAAAAGACCCTAGCGGTAAACCAAACTGTACCTCATAGAGTAGACAGTCTAGAAAAAGTCTCTCTATGGGGTATTTTTGTTGAATGCCCCGATTAAGACAAGGATGGAGATCAACCCACGAGTGAAAACCTTTACATAGGGTACAGTTTAGTACCGCTGAGGCCAATTTTCAGTTAACCACTTCCTGATTTAATTCAGTTATCCCCGTATCTATTATTTCGTCCACTGACAGGCCCTCGCTTGCAAGTAATAAGGTCTCAATCATCTTAGCTCCCCACACACCCTCATTCTGCGAAATAACGGCGGACAGCTGTCCATTCAGCAACCCTTTTTCACTGGTTGGGCTGTCACCGAGAGCTATCAAATGCCGCTTTAGGCCTTTTGCTTTCCAGATCAGGGTAGAGGCAGAAACAGAAACGAAATCTAGCCCTATGATCGCGTTAAAGTGAGGGTGAGCATTAATCATGTTCTCCATATCGGCCATGGCTCGATCTTCGTTCCCTTGATTATAACTAACCTCCAATATTTCGATGGGTGTTTCATTGCGGATATAGTCAATAAACCCGTTTAGCCGCTGCTGCAAGCCATGCATCTCCTCTAAGCCATTCTCGACAAGAATCATGCCTTGATTATTCAGAAGTCTCGTTGTTGTCATCGCGAACTGACGGCCAGTGTGATAGTTATCGGCACCCACATAAGCAGTTCGATTGCTGGAGGGGGCATCCGATTCAAAGGTGATTACAGGGATACCCGCAGCTTGTGCCTGATTAATAACGGGTGTTAGTGCAGTAGCATCCACAGGCGAAATGGCAATGCCATCCACATTTTGCTTGATCATGTTCTCCATGATGCGGATTTGTTGTTCTGTATTGGCCTCATCAGGGGCATTTACGGTTAAGGTGATATTGTGTTTACCAGCAAATTCCGTTGCATCCATCGTAATCATTTCATACGTTGGATACGTCATCGGGTAGATAATACCGAATGTTTTGCCCTTTGTAGATTTCTCCATGGAGGTAGTTACATGAAGTGCTTCAGCCTGCTGCTTCGGACGAATCGGATGCATGTGGTCTGAACCGGATGTAATAACCATTGTGAGTATAAGCATTAGTTTGAGTATGAGTGCTGATTTGACTTTATTCATACATGGGCTCTTTTCTCTTATCTAATGGTCTGAACTGGAGTTCCTCAGATCCTTGAGTTCGGTATTCTCTTGGAGTAAAACCTGTCGTTTTCTTGAATATATTAGAGAAATAATGAGAATCGTTGTAACCGACTTTAAAAGCAATCTCAAAGGTCTTATTGCTGGTTGTTTTCAACAGTTCCTTGGCTTTTCCGATTCTTATTTTGGTTAAGTGCTCTGTTATGGTTTGACCGGTTTCTTGACTGAAAATTTTGCTTAGGTGACTTGGACTGATTCTAACATGTGCAGAAATCGTCTTTAACGAAACCTGTTCGTTATTATAATGGTGTGACACATATTCTTTAACCTGATCAATGACATCACTGTATTTTCCAGAAGATTCTGCTCTTCTCTGCCATAATTGGTTCAATAGAGAGCTTAGATATTGGGCACATTCTTCCCAGCACGTAATCTTTTGGATCGTCTGCTGGAGGCATTTAATGTTCTCATCCGGGTTGTTACCCATTCGGAATAACTGATTCGCCATTCGAAACGATTCCAAGGTAAGGTCATTCAACAAATAAAAGCCATAAGATGAGGACTTCCAGTCGATGGACTGCAATGGGGCGGCAAACTCCCGCACAAAACGGTCACGCATGTTAGGACTGCCGATTTTGAGAAATTCAAGAAACGGAGTCCTGTCGAGAAAAAGGTTCATTTTCTCACTAAGATTTATCTCACGGAGCGAGGCCTTATTCTGATGGGTGAGACGGGTAATATATTTATCTTCATCCGCTTCCAAATACGAGACATGGATACCTTGCAGACGCTCCTGAGTGCTTCCAATGCCCAGGACGATGTTACACTTGAACTCATGTTCAAGTTCCAATCGAACCTGACCTCGTAGCTGCTCCAGATATACGGATATGATGTCATCAGAACTGCACTTGAGTAGAAGAACCAATTCGGTCCGGCTTCGAATATAGGGAAGAAGTTCTACGTGGGGATCACGCGTTTCCTCCAGTACGTGAAGGATTTTGTTCATTAGTGCTTCCGAATCTTGGGAATCCTCTCTTGGTCGCACGTCAAAAATTGCAATCGTGTAGAACCTAGCAGAGAGAGGGAGAGAGAGACGTTTGGCTGATTCAATCGCATCGGTCGTACCGATGAGACCACCACACAAATCGGCAAGCAGTTTTTCTTTCGTTATCGTTTGGTTTGTCATTCGTTGTTGTTCTTCATCTAATTTCTGGCTGACCTTATGCAGGAGCTGAATGAGTTCTGCGGCGCTAATGGGCTTCAGACAGTAATCGGTAACACCAAGTCTGATCGCCTCCTGGGCATAGCTGAATTCATCATGACCGCTCATGATAATAATTTTGATGTCTGGCTTTTGTGTACGTACGATGGAGGTAAGTTCTAAACCATTCATGAATGGCATTTTGATGTCAGTGATCAGAATATCAGGAGCCCATTCATCGATTAATGGTAATGCAAGCTCTCCATCGGATGTATCTCCGCAATAATGAAAACCTTCCTTTTCCCAATCCACGCAGTTGCGTATATTCTCTCGGGTCCCGATTTCGTCATCTACGATCATCAGCTTTTTCAACGGTTAGCCCCCTTGCTTTTTGGGATACGAATCATAAACTTGCTACCTTCCATATACGTACTTTCCATTTCAACGCCATAGGATGGTCCGAAATAGAGCCGAATCCGGTGATGCACATTGAGTAGACCAAATCCGCCTTCTTGCTCGCCATCCTTTGGTGAAGGGGAGACTACCGGGTTATCAAGCTCTTCACGTAATTGTGCCAATCGATCAGTAGGCATGCCAATTCCGTTGTCTTGCACGGTGAGAATGATGTCTGTACCCTCCACATACCCCAGAATTGAAATGAGTCCTTGGCCACGTTTATTCTTAATACCATGATAGAGTGCGTTTTCAACTAGGGGCTGTAGCGTCATTTTCAAGATGGGATAATCCTGAAGCTCGCTGTCTACCCTGATTTCGTATTTCAAAATATCGTGGTACCTCATTTGTTGAATGACCAGATAATTCTGCGCATGTTCAAGCTCGGTTTTGATGGATACCCAGTCAAATCCTTTGTTCAGACTCAAACGAAAGAACTTCGAAAGTGCTTGTACAAGCTTGATCACACTTTCTTTTTTCTCTGCTTCGGCCATCCATATAATGGATTCCAACGTGTTGTATAGAAAATGAGGATTGATCTGAGCTTGTAGCGTACGTAATTCGGCTATTTTTACCTGTTCATTTTCTCTAATGCTCTTTTCGATCAGCGTCTTGATCTTCTCCAGCATAATATTGAAACTCTTGCCCAAATCAGCGATTTCGTCCGAGCCGGTTGGTGTGACCTTGGCTTCCAAGTAACCGTTCGCAGCTTTGCGCATCTTGTTCATAAGAATCTGAATGGGAAGAATAAGCCGATTATTAAGGAAAAAATATAAAGATATAGCAAAGAATGCGCTTAATAAAACACTGATAATGATCAACTGCCGAATGCCATTAGCCTCTGCGATGATCTCCTGAAAAGGAGCAACCCCGATAATTTTCCATCCGGTCTGTTTCGAGGTGCTATATACGACAAATTGAGGCTTCGATCTTGCGGACAGTGTAAAGCTGTCGTGCTCTAAATTTAAGGGTACCGATCGGATCTGATCTATAATTAAACTGGATGTCGGGTTAGCGGCCGGCCTAAAAAGAGTGGTTCCGTGTTGATCATTGATATAGAAAAAGCCGGAATCCTTGATGGTGGTATTCGTCAAAAAGTCATCAATCACCGAATCGTTTAAATCGATCACAATAAACCCGATGACCTCATGTGTAATTCGCTCTTTGACCGTTGCCATAATTGAAAGCGCATTCTGTTTAGGATAAGCAAACCCGTCAAGCCTATTATTTTCTGCGGCTGGTGCGGAATGAGGGATTCGCAGAATGGCATCCGGATACTGTACCAGATATTGAAAATAAGGATTACGAAGCGGATTTCGTTCCAGCTTAAAAATACCTTTTCGTTCACTTATGCCTTTTCCATAAAAATTAACAAACGAGATATTGAGTACCTTGTCGTATTTGTATGTTTCCCGATAGAGATTGTACGTCTGAAGGATCGCTTTGGCTTCTGGATAGGACTCAGATTGAGAGTACAAATACTGAAGTACCTGCGGGTTCTTACCCAGCTCTAGTAACCGCTCCGTATCTTCAAACATGATGTCGATGTTTCTAGCGAGCTGGTCAGCAACCAGTTGCGTAGAGGCCTTGTTATGATTGGAAACGACAGTATAGGATTTGTGGTAAGAAATCAATCCAACCACGATCAGTGGCACAGAACTGAGGATGATAAACATGCTGAGTAATTTAAGCCTGAGGCTTGAAGCAATCCATTGAATAAGTTTCAACGTATTCCACTCCATCTGAAGGGATCAAAAATGTACCATTATTATAGCATGATTTTCAATGATGTAAGAAAATCACTAAATAGTACACAATTAAACAAAGAAAATACACGTTTTGGCACTCCTCTTTTGGAATTGCTAAATTATTACATAAAAAACGCAAGAAATTCCATATTAGAGCAGAATAAAAGCGTTCTATAATGTGTTCACACCACAAGGTGAACTTAAAAAGGGAGGATCACAACATGCGAAGCAAAAAAAAGTGGGGACTTGCATTAACACTGACTATGGTGATGCTTGTAAGCACGGCATGTAACAGCACCAATGGAGGAACAAACTCAGGTGATACGACTTCAACCAACGGAAATGGTAGTACACCTGCCAGTGCAAAGACGATTACGCTCGGTTTTTCCCAGGTTGGAGCGGAGAGTGGCTGGCGTTCAGCGAATACTAAATCGATTCAGGATTCGGCCAAAGAAGCAGGCTATGATTTGAAATTCTCGGACGCTCAACAGAAACAGGAGAATCAAATTAAAGCTTTGAGATCCTTCATTCAGCAGAAGGTGACGGTGATCGCTTTTTCTCCAGTGGTTGAATCCGGTTGGGATACCGTATTGAAGGAAGCAAAAGATGCAGGTATTCCTGTGATTTTGACGGACCGTGCTGTGGATTCCCCAGATAAAACCCTTTACAAGACATTTATTGGCTCCGACTTCGTGGAAGAAGGACGCAAAGCAGGTCAATGGCTTAATGACAAATACAAGGATACACAAGAGGAAGTTAATATCGTTGAGTTGCAAGGCACCACAGGCTCCGCGCCAGCTAATGATCGTCAGGAAGGATTTATGGAACTGATCGGTTCGAATTCAAACCTGAAAGTCATTGCTTCGCAATCTGGCGACTTTACCCGAGCGAAAGGCAAGGAAGTCATGCAAGCCTTCCTCAAAGCACACAAAAAAATTGATGTTCTCTATGCACACAATGACGATATGGCGCTTGGTGCGATTCAAGCTATTGAAGCAGCAGGACTGAAACCAGGCATAGATATCACGATTATCTCCGTAGATGCCGTGAAGGATGGAATGCAGGCTGCGGCTGATGGCAAAATCAACTTTATCGTGGAATGTAATCCACTGCTCGGGCCTCAATTAATGGAAGCGGTTCAATCCGTAGTGGACGGGAAAGACATCGAACCTCGGATCGTAACTGATGAAACGACCTTTACATCAGAGCAAGCCAAAGAAGCACTACCGACACGCGAATATTAAAAGCAGATGCGGTTAACACCGAAAAGTCATTTTTCGACCTGACTGTCGCTAAATGGCTTTTTTCTATAACGAAGGAGAGGGTTATATGGCCGTTCAACCACCAATTCTACAAATGACGGAGATTACCAAACGTTTTCCGGGAGTTAAAGCGCTATCCAACGTTAGTTTCCGCTTATTTCCAGGAGAGATTCATGCCTTGATGGGTGAGAACGGAGCGGGGAAGTCGACGCTAATTAAAGTTCTGACGGGCGTTTATTCGATTGATGAAGGTACGGTGACCATGGAGAACCGTGTACTTTCAATTTCCGGTCCACTGGAAGCACAAAGGGCAGGAATCAGCACCGTTTATCAAGAGGTTAATCTTTGCCTGAACTTAACGGTCGCGGAGAACATTTTCATTGGGCGGGAGCCGATGAAGTTTGGCAAAATCAATTGGAAGCAAATGAACAAAGATGCGGAGAACCTTTTACGGGGAAGATTGAATCTGGTCATTGACGTTAAAGTTCCTCTCCAGACGTATTCGGTCGCGATCCAGCAACTAATCGCTATTGCAAGAGCACTTAGTATCTCGGCAAAAGTACTTATTCTGGATGAACCAACGTCCAGTCTCGACAAAAACGAGGTGCAACAACTGTTCCAAATTATGCGCAAGCTGAAGAGTGAAGGTCTAGCCATTCTTTTCGTTACTCATTTTCTCGATCAGGTGTACGAAATGTCGGATCGTCTTACGGTGCTCCGGAACGGTGAGTTGGAAGGAGAGTACATAGCAGCAGAACTTCCACGCATGGAGCTGGTGCTCAAGATGATCGGCAAGGAACTCGAAATACTTGAAGAGCTTCCAAAGGAATATGACCAAGTGAAGGCAGAGGCGGGAGATGTCATGATTACCGCTACTGCGCTTGGACGCAAAGGGGCCATTGACCCGTTTGATCTGACCATTCGCAAGGGAGAAGTTGTTGGCTTGGCAGGGCTATTAGGATCGGGCCGGACCGAGATTGCTCGTCTCTTCTTTGGTGCAGATCGTCCGGACGAAGGCAAGCTGATCGTTGCCGATACAGGAAGTACAGTCAAGTCGCCGCGTCATGCGATTGATCAGAACATTGCTTTCTGCTCGGAGAATCGTAAAACCGAAGGCATTATCGACGATTTGACCATCAGGGAGAACATTATTTTGGCTTTTCAGGCGACACGAGGCTGGTCCAAGCCCATTTCTCGCAAGAAGCAGGATGAGATTGCTGAAAAATACATCAACCTGCTTAATATCCATCCGAAGAACCCGGAGCATCTAATTAAAAATCTGAGCGGCGGCAATCAACAAAAGGTACTGCTTGCTCGGTGGTTGCTGATGAACCCGGATCTGTTGATTCTTGACGAACCTACACGCGGAATCGATATCGGTGCAAAGGCGGAGATACAGAAACTCGTGCTCTCCCTCTCGAAACAAGGCATGGGCGTTCTGTTCATTTCCTCGGAGTTGGAAGAAGTGATTCGTGTCAGCGACCGGGTATCCGTACTTCGCGACAGGAAAAAAGTGAAAGAGCTAAGCGGCGATCAGATCAATCAACAGCAAATTATGAAAGCAATGGCAGGAGGTTGAAGTGATGGTGGGCAAGATGCGGAAACATCATTTGTTTTGGCCGTTATGTATGCTTGGTTTACTTTTAATAATTAACTTGCTATACTCTCCCGATTTTTTCTCGCTTGTTATGCGTGATGGGAATCTGTATGGCAGTTTAATCGACATTCTCAATTTTGGAGCACCGTTAATTCTGGTATCTATCGGCATGACGCTGGTTATCGCAACCGGGGGTATCGATTTGTCCGTAGGTTCTATTGTAGCCATCTCTGGTGCAGTTGCTTGTATGACCATTAGTAAAGGAACGGACCAGAGCTCGTTGTGGCTCGTGCTTGGTGCACTTGGGTTATCCATCGGTCTCTCCTTGATCTTGGGCGTATGGAACGGGGCGCTTGTATCCGTTGCCAAGATCCAGCCGATTATTGGGACTCTCATTCTGATGGTGGCTGGACGTGGTATCGCGCAATTGATTACTAGTGGACAGATCATTACCGTATCCAATGCCAAATACCAATATATCGGTGCTGGATCACTTGCAGCTCTACCATTTTCCATCTTCATCGTATTGATTGTCCTGCTGATTGCATCTTTACTCACGAGAAAAACAGCGTTGGGGCTATTTATTGAATCGGTCGGGAGTAACGCCAATGCCAGCCGACTGGCAGGTATTCGTTCAAAAACAGTGATCCTCACGGTCTATGTCTTCTGTGGTCTCTGTGCCGGAATTGCTGGACTTATTCTCAGCTCCAATGTGTCCAGTGCTGATGGAAATAACGCAGGTCTGTGGTATGAACTTGATGCCATTCTTGCTGTAGTTATCGGTGGAACTTCTCTCAATGGTGGTCGCTTCTATTTGATGGGTACGGTTGTGGGAGCACTCATTATCCAAACCTTAACAACGACGATTTACATGATCGGGGTACCGCCAGAAATTACACTGGTTGTAAAAGCCTTTGTTGTATTGGCCGTTTGCTTGATTCAATCGGACTCCTTCCGCAAGTCGATTGTGATTCGTTGGAAAAAGCGGAAGTTTCCAGCTGAACAGGGGGTTAACCGGCATGTCTCTTAATCGAAAGTATCTCCCGGTCTTGGTCACACTGGGCTTGTTGGTCGTGATGTTTGCGATAGGCTCTTTCCGTTACACCGGATTTTTTTCTTTACAAGTACTGTTTAATCTCTTAATTGATAACGCCTTCTTAATTATTACTGCGATTGGTATGACCTTCGTTATTGTATCGGGAGGAATCGACCTGTCGGTTGGTTCTGTCATTGCTCTGACGACCATAATCAGCGCAAGTCTGGTAGAAAAGCAAGGCTGGTCACCTGCAATTGTTATCCCGATGGTGCTTGTTATGGGTGCATTGTTTGGCACATTAATGGGCGCGATTATCCACTATTTCAAAATTCAGCCCTTCATCGTGACGCTGGCTGGCATGTTTCTGGCACGGGGGCTATGTTATGTCATCAGTATCGACACCATTACCATCACCAACTCATTTTACACGAATGTTGCACAGGCAAAGATTCCGCTGCCAGGAGGAAGCTTCGTTTCTATCAATGTTATTCTTGCACTGGTCGTTGTACTGCTTGCGATCTATCTTGCACACTACACCCGTTTCGGGCGCAACGTTTACGCCATTGGCGGAAGCGAGCAATCCGCAATGCTCATGGGACTGCCGGTTGCACGTACGAAAATCTTAGTGTACACGTTCAGTGGCTTTTGTTCGTCGCTGGCAGGCGTAGTCTTTACGTTCTATATGTTATCTGGTTATGGATTGCACGCCATGGGTCTCGAACTCGATACCATCGCGGCTGTTGTGATTGGAGGAACATTGCTAACAGGTGGTGTCGGCTATGTTGCGGGAACCTTTATTGGCGTATTGATACAGGGTGCTATCCAAACTATAATTAGTTTCGAAGGAACACTCAGCTCATGGTGGACAAAGATTGTGATTGGTCTGATGTTGTTTGTCTTTATTTTGTTCCAAAGACTTCTTAGTGGACGGAGAGTATCCGCCAAATCATCACATTAAAGTTGAATATGAAAATGAGAATAATTAACAATATGATCTACATCGTTGGTTTTAGAAAATAACAGGAGGATGGGGGATGGATTAGTGAAGAGACAGGTTAACTGGCTGTGCTTCTTATTGCTGCTATTGCTGCTATTACTTGCCGGTTGCACAACGCATGAGTCTGCTCCTCTTCCTGTTCCATCCGACATAGAATCCCTTCCATCGGTTGATGACTGGATGCAATCGTCGGTATCCAAGGACATCTCTACGAAACCCATTATCTTGGGTTTTTCACAACTGGGCAGAGAGAGTGCTTGGCGTATGGCGAACTCCACGTCTATTCGAGATGCTGCTGCTGAATCTGGAATTTCCCTCATCATGAACAATGCGGAACAGTCTCAGACAAAACAGTTCGAGGCTGTTCGGTCTTTCATTAAACAAAAGGTGGATGTCATTGCCATTGCACCGGTTGTGGAATCTGGCTGGGATGAAATCCTTCAGGAGGCCAAGAGTGCAGGTATACCCGTGATCATCGTAGACAGGTCAGTAGACGTCAAGGACACCTCGCTTTTTGTGACGACGATTGGATCGGACTTCTATGAGGAAGGGGTAAAAGCCGGGAAGTATGTGCAGGATCGCATACGAAATCATCCTGGATCGATCCGAATCGCAGAACTACAAGGTACGAGTGGATCTACTCCCTCCATCCAGCGTGGAGAGGGTTTTAGACGCATCATGGACACCAGAGCGGATGTCATCTTCTCACAAAGTGCTCCTGCAGATTTTACGGAGGACAAAGGAAAGCATGTGATGAAAGGATTCCTTCAGGTTCCAGAAGATGAAAGGCCGCAGGTTCTTTTTGCCCATAATGATGAGATGGCTTTCGGCGCTATACAAGCGATCGAAGAGGTGGGTTTGAAACCAGGAGAAGACATCATCATTGTCTCGGTAGACGGCTCTCGAAAAGCACTCGAAATTCTGGCGAGCGGGCAGATCAACGCTGTGGTGGAATGCAATCCGTTGCTTGGTCCTCAGGTCATGCAGGCTACAAAAGAGATTATTGCAGGTCGTACACTACCGAAGCAAATGGTGCCCCCGGAGGACATCTTTACACAAGAGAGTGCGAAACGAGAGATGCACAACAGGCGGTTCTAGAGGATCGTTATTCTGGATTTATTATGGGGGCTACCTATTGGTAGCTCCATTTTGCCATGTGCTTGTGGTCTAGTTCAATCGGGCAGGCTGTTCCGTAAGCCGCAATACGAATCTACTTGAAAAACAAAGTATCCGCAGGCGAAAGGGTTTGGTTTAGTAATGGAGAATATAAGTTAACGAAGCAGTTTGTCCATTTTCATTCCGATGACTAAGATCCCTATGAAAGCATAAGCGTGATATGGAAATCATTGGACACTCACTAGATTTGGGAGGTCAACATGAGAGAGAGCGATTACACAGATTATTATTGGCAGGATGAGAAGGTTAGATTACGTGCCATTCAGGAAGAAGATTGGGAGAGTTGTTACATCAGTGGCTTTGATACACCTGCTCGCATTTTATTAGAATGTGTTGTGGAGTTACCGCCTACCGTATCAGAATCTAAGAAATTCGTGGGAGAAAATGCGAACTTCACTTCAACGAATGGACGCATTATGTTTACGATTGAGAACCTCAAGGGTGATAGTGTAGGTGGCATTAATCTAAATAGTATTGACGAGAGAAACGGAACATTCAGCATAGGCATTGTCATTGATAAAGAATACCGAGGTCGGGGTTATGGAACAAGTGCAATGACCATTTTATTGAAATATGCTTTTCTGGAACGGAGACTTCATAAATTCAATGACTATGTTCTTGAAGGAAACGAAGGATCTGCGAAGATGTTGCGGAAACTCGGTTGTGTGCAAGAAGGGGTCCGGCGTCAGGTGGTGTATGTAAACGGTAAACATTTAGACTTTATCTTGTTTGGATTAACGAAAGATGAATTTATGGAGAACCAAGGGAAAATCGCGAATTGATAAAGGAAATGTATATGAAACGAACCATTATCATTAGCGACATTCATGGATGTATCGATCAGCTGAATCAGTTGTTGAATTTCATCCATTTCAATTCTGTAGAAGATCAGTTAATTTTACTTGGAGATTATGTGGATCGTGGTCCCCATAGCAAGCAAGTTGTGGATAAAGTCATTGAACTGGTACAGAAGCATCGGGCCATTGCTTTACGAGGGAATCATGATCAGCGATTAGTTGATCTGATTAACAATCATAGTCTCTCGGTGCAATCCAAGTTTTTGGAACATGGCGGCGTTCAAACTCTTCAAAGTTATTGTGGTTCCAATGACATCTCTGATGAAATGCTGAAACAGTCCAGAGAAAGAATAAAATCGGAGTATGGTCATCACATTGATTTTTTGGCTGAACTACCTCTATATCACGAGGACCATGATCACATTTATGTACATGCGGGGCTGAATCCCGAATATGTGGATTGGAAGAATCAGCCTGAACATGACTTTAAGTATATCAAGGATGAGTTTATCAGATCAGAATTCCATTTAGACAAGAGAATTATATTTGGACATACGAGAACGATTGATATTTATGGCAAACCGGATATCTGGTTTCATAAAGACAAGATAAGCATTGATGGTGGATGTGCGTATGGCCTGCAATTAAACGCTTTGATTTTCCAAGAAGGGGCTTACCAAACAGAGCGAGTCATGAATTAAAAATAGACAAGACAGGGTGAGTTTAATGAAGAAAGTACCTTTATTTGTTGTTACAGGTGCCAGTGGAACAGGTAAATCAACAGTATGTTCACTGGTTCGCAGGATGCTTCCTGATTTTGATGTATTTGATATGGACATTATTGATAATGTGGATTGGCAGATTGCCAAAGCAAATTGGCTTAGAATTGCCTATAGTATTTCTTTAAGCGGCCGTGGTACTGTACTTTGTGGAACGATGGTTCCAGAAAATATTGAGGCAGCGGATCATAAAGATAAGTTCGAGACGATTCGGTATATTAACCTGCATTGTGATGATGAAACGCGTGCTGAAAGGTTATACGCTCGAGGCTGGGGAGAAGACGCTGTTCAAGAACATAAGAATTTCGCCAATTGGTTAGTACAGAATTCAAATACAGCTTTCACGCCTCCAATGTCAACGATAGACACCACATTACTTCAGCCTGAAGAAGTAGCCAAGCATATAAAGGAATGGGTTTTAGCAAATTGGTGAGTGATTTATCCTTCAGCTTAGAAGGCGTTTGTATTTAGCAGCGTCAAACTCAAGCAGTGTCTCCTTGAAATAATTCAGGGTTGAGGGGAAAACGTATACATAAGGAGGAAAACATCAGTGATGGATGTATTTGCTGTAGCAGATATTATCATTAACCGTATTAAGTGTGAATACCCACAGGATGTTGCTATTGTTGGATATTATGGATCGTATCTGCAAGGAAGGGCGACAGAGAGATCGGATCTGGACTTCTTTTTTATACCAGCCACAACAAGAGGAAAAGAACTTGAACTGCAATTCATCATAGACGGCATCAGTTTTGATTTTTATCCGATTGAATGGAGCCGTGCTGAAAGAATGGCGGCAATGGAGGACTGGAATACGACCATCATTGCGGATTGTGAGTTATTGTATGTCAGATCAGAAGAAGATCGGGAAAGATTCCTTCAACTCCGTGAGAAGATAGCAGCTATGAAGGACCCATCCAGGGCTGGTGCCTTAATAAATCAAGCTGAGCATATCCTGAGGGATTGTTTTCTTATTTTGGATAAATTAAGGCGTGCGGGAGATTCTTTGAATCTGTCCTATAGTCGAACCCTGGCACAGGAGATCGCTGGTCATTTGTTCAAATGTCTTGCTTATATGAATCAAACGTACTACACACGCAGTTGGGGCCATTATCGCGAACAAGTCAGGAAGCTTTTGGTAAAGCCGGATCAACTGGATGTACACTTGGATACCATAATGTTCAGTCATTCACCAGATAAGATCATGTCTGCATGTGAGCAATTGATTATGGAAACGCTTGCGCTGCTCTCCGAACAAAGAAAACATCAGAAAGAAACTCGTTCTTACCCGGATCGGATGAAGGGGTTTTATGAAGAGGAACGAGGAATGCTGAATAAACTGTTGACCGCGTGTGAAAAGGAACATTATGAGACCGCTTATTTTGTGGCGATTGGCGCGCAGGATGGTATCGCACGAATATTATATGCTGCCGAAAAAGGACGCTGGCCCGGGCACTTTGAATTCATGGAGTATCGTGAGCTGTATGATCAATTGGGGTATCCGGATCTGACGAATCTCCTTGACCCAACGGACTTTGAACCATTACGGATCGTCACCTTGCAGCTTATAGAAAAGCTGGAACATCATATTACGTCAGAAGGTGTACCGTTAAACAGCTTTGCTTCTGTCGCGGAATTTGAATCCTTTTATAGGAGCTGAGAGAATGGAAGTTAAAAATCAACGTGGTGATGTGATCGGGAAAATTCAGTTTCAGACCACAGTCGATCAGGGTGAAATCCAGCGCATTATTTTAGATTTGGCGCCCGGTGAAGGTAAAGGCATCTATATCGCGGATGCTGTGGATAACAATTTCACTCAACAAACGAATTATGCAGCCAGAGATTGGGACGCAGATCTCGATGCTCTGAGAGAAAAATTGCATCCTTGGAAACCGCGTTTTCCAACAGACTCGGATGTTCGACATATTCAACTATATTATGGCTTCGACAACCTAACTGTCCAAGAAATCGATGAAATGAATTGCAGAGAGCGAAAGCACGGGAAGAAACGTAGTTGTAAAAGATCTGAGACCTCACGATGTCATAACAGGCATTAGCCTTTCCTACCGATCAGAACGTGGATCATTTCACCTTCAAGTATTTGGCACGACCAAAACTCGAATTCATATTCCTGACGCTAAGGCATTCCAGATCGAAAGAGTGAATGTCCGAGGCCATGAGGGGTATTATATTTCAGACGCTGGACAAAGGAAGCTGGTCTGGATCGAGGAGGATAGCGGTGGCAAAGCATTACAATATGAGATTACGGGAAATGATTTTTCAAAAGCAAGGGTCCTTGGCATCGCTGAATCCATGATGGAATGATACTTGTAATTAGTACTGCATGTTTAATGAGGTAATAGGCTTTGACGTCTACCGCGTGGTCTGGCATAGCCCTGTTTTGGATTTTACAGAAAAGTGGTATGGAATTCATATAATCCCCCAAATCCTTTTGTATACTTAGTTTGCTTGATATAGCGGACTAAAGGATTAGGTGGTAGACTACATGTTGAAAAAACGCGACTTGCACGAATGCCATACACTTTACGGCTTAATGACAGATCCTATGGTGTTTCCTTACGTTCGTTATCCTTGTAAGTCGTATGAAGAATATGTTTTTATGACCCAGCAGTTAATTGTAGAGGAAGAACAAGGCACAGCGATTTCCAGAACTATTCTTAACGACATGGGCCATCCCATTGGAACCATTGAGCTATATAACATTGCGGATCAAACCGGCTTTTTGGCTACATGGATGGGCGTACCGTATTTTGGAAAAGGGTATAATCAAAAAGCGAAGCAGTCATTTTTCGTTGAACTTTTTCTTGAACAGCACATAAAGAAGGTATATATGAAGATCCGCAAACAAAATATCCGATCCAGGAAAGCGGTAGAAAAATTATCGTACGTACACTTGGCTAATGCAACAAACTGCGAAGTATATCATTCCATAAATAACGGTCAACATCGGTATGATTTGTATCAGGTGGAGCGTTCGGATTTTTTGGAAAGCATGGAGGGTTTACGGCACGTGGTTGCCACGTAGTCTATCCAGAACGGGTTACATTAGCGGCGTCAGCTATGGCGGCGCTATTAACTTATCATTCAACCCTATGAGAGATTCAACAAACCGGCGTGATTCAGGCACAGTCTCTTTTATGATAGGATAGGAATACATTGAATGATTGGGATTTACATATGCCAAGGGTGGGTTAATCCTGCTCACGAGAAAAGATATCTCTCTAGGAGGAATGCTTGTGTCAGACCAGGAGGAAGTTTTGACTGGCGGCAACGTGAATCAGGTTGTGAAAGTAGGAAACACGTTTCGACGATGTACCAAGCCTAATCCATACGTGAACGAACTGCTGTTACATCTGGAGAATGTGGGTTATGACCACGCCCCTCGTTATTTGGGAATTGATGAACAGGGAAGAGAAATACTCTCTTACCTGGATGGTAACGTTCCAGGCAATGACTACCCCGAGATCGAAGGGTACATGTGGTCGGATGAGTCACTGACCGCAGTAGCGAAGCTCTTGAGAAGTTATCATGAGGCGACCGTGGGATTTGCGGCTTCTTCACCGTCCCGTTTTCCCTATTCAGAAACATCTCAACATGAAGTGGCGTGTCATAACGATTTTGCATTATATAACATAGTCTATAAAGATGGTTTTCCATCAGGAATTATTGATTTCGATATGGCAGGTCCGGGCCCGCGTTTATGGGATATGGTATATACACTGTATACCTCTGTCCCCTTGGCAGGTTTTTCACCAGGGAAAGATGAGCGGGAAGTCGTTCCGTACCATAAAGAAGATCATGCATCTGAACGGAAAAGACGTATAGCTTTGTTTTTTAATGCTTACGGTATGGATGTGCCGGCTGATCTGAAGGAATGGGTGATCTCTCGTATTCGTTTCATGTGTACCACGTTAACGGATCGTGCTGCGTTGGGGGAAACGGCTTTTGTCAAAATGATTGAAGAGGGCCATTTGGCTCATTATGAGAACGAAGTAATGTTTCTTGTGAAGCATTTCGATGACTGGAGTTAATCTTATGAAAGCGAACAAACGGGAGAGGTGTACAGATGATATATCGGCGGAAAACATATATTGTAGCTTCTTCATTCGTAGAGGAGTTTAATGCGTTATTTAATGATATTCTATTACCTTCCCAATTGAAGTATGGATCAAGACTTATTGGAAGATGGCATACGCCTATGGACGAGAACACCAGTGAGATTTTTGCGATGTGGGAGTATGATACGGTTGAACAATATGAAGAAATAGAGAAGAAGATTAAGTCTGATCACGAACATGTCATGCGAGTTCAAGAACGGTTTGATCTGATTGGAAGACATCGATATAAGGACGTATTTCGAGAAGAAATGAAGCAGCAATTCTTTACGTCGACAGTTGACAGAGATCAGACCATTTTAAAAGACAGACCTTGACCACAGCTGGAGGAAATATGGGAGAAACCGATGAATGGATTCTATTGGAGCAAATCAATGATGAAGAATTAATCTGGGCAGGGACAAAAGTCAGAGTATATGGTCTAGGTCTGAATGTGAGCGATCAGGCTGAAGACTATAATGACTATCTGGTATCCTACATCTACGATAATCAGGAGTATTCTGCAATTAACAAACCTGTCCGCGGGTGAAGCTGGTAATATACGAGGTGTCCTTAAAAAGGATCAACCCAACCATTATGCGCTGGGTAAAACGCTAAAAGCAATCATGGGAGATAAAAATTGTTATGTGCGAGGGGAGTAAGATTGTCTAAAAAATAGAATATAATGGATTTAAATCAATTTACTTTAAATCCATCTATCACGTATACTATATTTACCTGGAAAAAGAGTTTTCATCGAAAAATAGGCGGGAAGCTTTTGTTTACTAAGTTATGAAAGCGCTTTTCTGGGCATGTTGAATATCGATGGAAAGGAGGGCACATTAGAAAGAGAACGTTGAGGCGGTCGGAGTGGCGTGATCAACGATACTACCCCTATATTAAGAGGAGGTACATTAATGTTTAAAAGCAAACTAGTCAAGGGAGCGATGGCTCTTGCACTCTTCAGCACATTGTTTTCCATTCCGGCAGTGCCTGACGCCAGTGCCGCAGATGCCAGTTGCCCCAACGGTTATGTGGGCCTGACATTCGATGATGGTCCATCTGGCAATACAACCAACATGCTTAACGCATTGAAGCAGGCTGGCCTGCGGGCAACAATGTTCAACGTTGGACAAAATGCGCAAAATAATAAATCTCTGGTTAGTGCACAGGTAGCCGCGGGCATGTGGATCGGCAACCACTCGTATACACATCCCAATATGACGAACTTAAACAGTTCTCAGATGTCGTCAGAGATTACGCGGACACAGCAGACCATCCAATCGATAACGGGAACCTCACCGAAGCTGTTCAGACCGCCTTATGGTGCGACGAATGCGACCTTGAAATCTGTTGTGAGCCAAAATGGCCTTAGGGAAGTGCTGTGGAATGTAGATTCCCAGGACTGGAATGGTGCCAGCGCAGCACAGATTGTAGCGTCTGTTAACACGATGAAAAGTGGTGACGTCATTCTCATGCATGATCAGTACCAGACGACACTTCAGGCGGTTCCGCAGATTGCACAAAATCTGAAGAACCGTGGCCTCTGCTCCGGCATGATCTCACCGACGACAGGTCGGGCAGCCGCGCCTGATGGCGGCAACACGAATCCCCCGAGTAACGGAACGAAAGTGGAAGCTGAAAATATGACCAAAGGTGGCCAGTACACCGGAAATATCAGCTCTCCTTTCAACGGAGTTGTGCTGTACGCTAACAACGATTTGGTTAAATACACGCAAAATTTTGCAAGTGGAACCCATAATTTTTCACTTCGTGGAGCTTCAAACAATTCCACCATGGCGAGAGTTGAACTGAAGATCGGCGGACAGACGAAGGGTACCTTTTACTTCGGAGGAAACAGCCCTGCGGTCTATACGCTCAATAATGTCAGCCACGGCACCGGAAACCAGGAGATCCAGCTTGTTGTAACCGCCGATGATGGGACATGGGATGTGTATATTGATTACTTGGAAATAAATTAACAATTTCAAGGTCCATGAATAGATATGCTATTCTAACGAGATCCCGTCGGGTTGACCCGGCGAGATTCATGAGATATTCCTGGCGATTATTGATAATTCCGTGAATTGCCATAATACACTAATGTGAAATGATAGAAGGCAAGATTGAGAGGATACACAGAACGGATCACCTAACATCATATTCAAGCTGAGGCTAGGACTCCTATGTTCAAATTAAGGTTCATTTACGACGCAAAATAGTATTTGTTTTTCCTTAAATATGTTATTGAATGGTTATTTCCTTTATTGAGGGTTGTATGGGGAGGGGATCAGTTCCGGAATAGTCGACAATGTTACGAATTGTTGAAATCGTTTTCACAACGAACAATACTACTTTAACGGAGGTTATGATATGCTGTCCAAAATGAAAAAATGCGGGATTTACAGTTTAGCTCTGGCATTGTTTGCTTCAGTTGTATTCACCGGATGGAGTACCAGAGCTTCGGCGGCAACCCCGATCACATCGGATTTCAGGTCATTGCAAGCTTCGCAAATCGTGAATGAAATGGGTGCAGGTTGGAATTTGGGCAATCAACTCGAAGCAACAGTGAATGGTACTCCTAACGAGATAGCATGGGGCAACCCGGTTGTTACTCAGGCATTAATCAAAAAGGTGAAAGAAGCAGGCTTCAAAACGATCCGTATTCCGGTTTCTTATTTGAACCACATTGGAGGCGCACCTAACTATACAATCAATTCCGCGTGGCTGGATCGAATTAAAACTGTTGTTGATTATGCCTACAATGAAGGATTGTACGTTGTCATTAACATTCATGGAGATGGATATAATTCCGTTCAAGGCGGGTGGCTGCTAGTGAACGGTGGCAATCAGGCTGCCATTCAACAGAAATATCAGCGTGTATGGCAGCAGATTGCCAACAAGTTTATCAATTATGACGAGCGTCTTATTTTCGAATCGATGAACGAAGTGTTTGACGGCAATTACGGTAACCCGAACTCTGCTTACTATGCTAACCTGAACGCGTACAATCAAATCTTTGTGAATACGGTGAGACAGACCAGCGGCAATAATAGCGCAAGATGGCTGCTGATCCCGGGTTGGAATACGAACATCGACTACACGGTGGGGAACTACGGCTTCGTTCTGCCAACCGATACGTACAGATCCTCAACCATCCCTAGTTCTGAGAAAAGACTTATGATCTCGGCACATTATTATTCTCCGTGGGATTTTGCGGGAGAGGAATCAGGTACGATTACGCAATGGGGAGCATCCGCGACGAACCCTTCCAAGAAATCGACCTGGGGACAAGAGGATTACCTGAATTCGCAGTTCCAATCCATGTACAACAAGTTTGTGACCCAAGGCTATCCTGTCGTGATCGGTGAATTCGGTTCTATTGACAAAACTTCGTACGACACCAGCAACAACGTATACCGTGCGGCGTTTGCCAAAGCGGTGACGGCAACAGCTAAAAAGTACAAAGCGGTGCCAGTCTATTGGGACAATGGCTATAACGGACAGCATGGTTTCGGCCTGTTTAACCGTTCGAACAATACCGTAACGCAGCAAGGCATCATTAATGCGATAATGCAAGGCATGCAATAATAATACGTTAGTAGGCAGTAATTTCATACCAAACGGCGCGAACCCGCTAAGGCTGATAACGCGCCGTTTTTGGTGTTCTTTTATCATGCGCCGGATTCACCAAAAATAAAGAAGAAGATAATCTATACATTTTCGAGAAGACTTTGTAGACTGATTCGTCTGCAAGATTTTTTCGAAGAATCTGAACCGCAGACAAATTTTTTGAGGTTCATGAATGATAGAACCCTTATCAGAAATAGACAATTAACTGTAGGTGATAAGTACAATGAAGAAGATATTCATAATAGGAATTGTAGCTAGTGGTAAGACAACACTTGCAAAACAATTATCCAAACACTTGCAAGTGCCTTGGTATGAATTGGATAGTATTGTGCATAATCAAACTGAAAATGGAAGAATCAAGCGTACACCCCAGGAGCAAATCAAAGTCATTCAAGTTATTGATGGACAAGGACAGTGGATTTTTGAAGGCACAGATCGCGAATCGTACCAGTGCTTATATGAGATGGCCGATACCATTATATTTCTTGACCCGCCCTTATGGAAACGGAGATTCAGAATAGTTACCCGATATCTTAAACAACAGGCAGGATTAGAAAAGGCGCTGTATACGTCTGACTAAAAATGTTGAAAATGATGTTTAAATGGACCAATGATTTCGAGAAAAACAGGGTGAATTTTGAAGGGAAGCTGAAATTATATAAGGACAAAGTTATTAGAATAACAGACAATCATAGCCTGAATTTTTTGGATCATGGAGAGTAGTTTCTCTTGATGAAACAGCTTATGCTAAAGTGATATGGATAACATTTTGATGATGGATTATACATAAGGAACATATAGAATTCATTAAATCCCACAAAACCTTTAACGGGAAGTAGCCAAGCTATTGAGAAGTTTCCATGATGCGACAGTCGGATTCACCGCCTCTTCACAGTTCATCAACAGTTATCCAGAAATTTCACCGACGGCGGATGAAAAGGGCGTGTCCCCTATTATAGTGGTCGCTTACAGTTGTATTTATTTACCAATCATGATAATGTTATCATCAAAACCAACCGTTTAAGTTGGGATTGACTCTCGGAGGTGTGATGAATGACTAATATTGCGAAGAATCTCACAGATCTGATTGGTAATACACCACTGTTGAAGCTTTCAAATTTTGCAAGAAAGCATCAAGTGGAGTCGAAAATCATTGCCAAATTAGAATATTTTAATCCAGCAGGTAGTGTAAAAGACAGAATAGGATACGGAATGATTAAAGACGCTGAAGAGAGAGGGTTAATTAACCAAAATTCAGTGATCATAGAACCGACGAGTGGAAATACAGGTGTGGGACTTGCTTTCGCAGCTGCAGCTTTAGGATATAGATTAATCATAACCCTTCCTGAAAGTTCAGTGTTGAACGTAGGAAACTATTGATCGCTCTGGGGGCGGAACTAGTTCTTACACCTGCCACAGAAGGAATGTCTGGAGCCATTAAAAAGGCTGAAGTAATAGCCGCTACAATCCCACGTCGATCTGAATTGGGTTTATCGCATAAAGGGGCTACCCCTTCATCAGACCGTAACAGAACAACATGGCCCCATGATTGATGAAAATGGCAAACTTCCGATGGTTCAAGAGGTATCTTTGAATTCACTTCTGTCTACATATGAAGGTGTCATAACGATGTTGAAGGACGAATGTACACAATTAACGGATGACGATCTAACGAAGCTTGTTACTTTTGGACATGAGAATGAAAAGCAAGCAACCATACGCTGGGGCATATGGCATATCGCTGACCACAGTCGTTATCATCAAGCTCATATGAATCAACTTCGAAGATGGTATTTAGAGGCACGTTAAGGAACGATGAGGAAACCAATAGGGTAAATAAGTTTAAGGTATATAGGAAAAGGTGATGGGATGGAAAATATATTTGAAATGAATCACTTTAATGTGGAAGAAAAAACGATTTTTGAAATACATGCAGCCATGGAAAAGGGAGAGCTTTGCTCAAGAGACCTGGTCATGTATAACTTGTATCGTATTGCACAATTTGACCAAAACGGACCAAGGATCAACTCCGTGTTGGAAATAAACCCGGATGCAATCTTTATTGCGGAGGCCATGGATAATGAAAGGAAATCAGCGGGGGCGAGAGGACTTCTACATGGTATTCCGGTTTTGTTGAAAGATAACATAGAAACCAACGACAAAATGCATACAACCGCAGGAGCACTGGCTTTAGAAAACCACATCAGTTCTAAGGATGCTGTTCTTGTCACGAAGCTAAGGCAAGCTGGGGCGGTCATACTTGGGAAAACAAATATGACAGAGTGGGCGAATGGCATGTCATCTGATATGTGGGCAGGATACAGCGCTATAGGCGGTCAAGTTTTAAATCCTTATGGTGATTTCTTTCCAGGGGGCTCAAGCACGGGTTCCGCTGCTGCGGTAGCTGCTAACTTTGCGATGGTTTCCATAGGTACAGAAACATCTGCTTCCATACTAAGTCCATCCATTCAGAACTCTATTGTGGGTATAAAGCCAACTGTAGGCTTGATAAGCCGTGCTGGAGTAATACCGTTCTCACACTCGCAAGATACTGCTGGTCCCATGGCTAGGAATGTAACAGATGCAGCAATCCTACTGGGGATACTTTCTGGAAAAGATGAAGATGACCCGGCTACTTGGAAAAACCCTCAACCTACGGTAGATTACACAACATGTTTAGACTTCAATGGATTGAAAAATGCAAACATAGGCATATTCAGGAATGTCCCCCTTACACGATACCATGATAATGAAGAATATGATGATATACTATTTGAGAACGCTGTGAAGCAGATTAAAGAAGCTGGAGCTCACATTATTGAAGATATAGACATCCCATCATTTGACCGAAAATGGGAGTGGAACAAGCTGAATTATGAATTTAAACATAGCGTTAATCAATATTTGCAAGGTCTTCCATCCGATCTACCTGTCCACACCCTGAGCGAATTAATGGAGTGGAACAAGCAACATGGAGATAGAGCTTTAAAATATGGTCAAAACCTGCTCGAATATAGAGCACAATTGAATAATCCATCTAATAATTCGAATTACATTTTAGAGTTAATAACGGATCTATATCATTCGCAAAATAATGGAATAGATTATGCAATACATAAATATGAACTGGACGCCATTGTATTTCCTTCTTACGTTGGTGCTGATCTTTCTGCAAGAGCGGGGTACCCATCGATCGCTGTACCTGCGGGATATAAGGCAAATGGAAGGCCATTTGGAATTACGTTTGCTGGTAAAGCCTTTAGTGAATCGCTATTGATTCGCATTGCATTTGCCTTTGAACAACGAACAGCTCATAGAAAAAAACCTAACCTATAACATTGAAAGAGCGTCTTAGCTTTGAAGTAAAAATATATGTTGGTGTTACCTTCAAATCATTAAAAGATGATTATCAAAATGTTTGCTAATTGACCGCGTGATAGCCTATGGGCTGGACAGCGGTTTTTTTTGTGTCCAACGTCCTTTCCCTATGAATTCCTTTCTATTCATTTTCAACAATTGTGATCAACAATACAGCAATATTGTTCGGATTAGATCGAAATAACTGTGATACAATTCATTGTAAAGCGCTATCATTGTAAATTATTAAACTATATTGCTTTTTATATTCTGAGAAGGGAGATCTTTACTGATGCTAACCATACACACCCCGACGAATATTGCTTTGCAGGAAAATGAAGTTTATGTGCGATCAGAAGCAGATAATTTTCAGGATGAATGGCCTGTTCATACGCATAATGGGTATGAGATACATTATTTTATTCAAGGAGATGCAACCTTTTTAATCGGTGACCGAATATATAAACCGCTGCCCGGAGATATGTTTATATTCAGAGGGGGCGTGCCCCACCGAATCAATCCTTCAAGAGAAATTGTGTACAAGCGAAGTTTCGTCAATTTCACGGAATTATTGCTTTTGGACATGCTTGCTGTCAGTCAGTTGGAGAATCTGATGTCCATATTCCGTCATCCCAATGGGTTATTGGTGCATTGGCCTCCGGAGGAGCGTGAGCATATCACAGGTATATTTAAGGGAATCAAGGAGGAGATGGGGGCAGGAAATACAGGGTATAAAACAATGGTCAAATTAAGTCTTACCCAATTGCTACTGCGGATTTACCGGAAAACAACCAGTGAGCAATCCGCCAATCCTATTTTATGTTCCTCCCAGAAGCAGACAAGTGTAAGCCGGGTTCTTCATTATTTAAACCAGAACTATACGGAGAATGTTTCGTTGGATGAACTGTCCAAAACACTCCATTTGAATAAATACTACATTTGTCATTCTTTCAAAGAGACAACGGGATATACCATAAGCAATTATGTTATACGGAAAAGAGTTGCAGAGGCCAAAAAATTGTTGCTGTCTACGGATGCACCGATTTTGTCCATATCTGAGACGCTAGGTTTTAACACACCTGTATATTTTAGCAGGGCCTTTAAACAATATGTGGGTGTATCACCACAGTTATTCCGTAAAAGTGAATTGCTTAACGAAGCCAAAATTCATTAGACCCTTCCAAGGAGATGTTGATATGACAAGAAGAACAACGTTTAAGCTCATCACTAGCATGGTATTGGTCATGTTACTCATCGTATTGACTGCTTGTGGAAATTCAGGTACCAATGCTAATTCAAAACAAACAACTCTGGATTTCCTATGGTTCTCTGACGGAAAAGAAGGAGAGGTCATCAAGGAAATCATTAAAGAGTATGAGCAGACCAATACCAAGGTTAAGATCAATCTGATTGAAGTTGGCTTCAAAGATATCCAAACCAAATTAAAAACAATGTTATCTGGTGGAAAGCCACCTGCCCTGAGCCGGGTCACGGATACCGGATCATTTGCTAATCAGGCGGTTGATCTGACACCCTACGTGGACAATGCGGATCAATTCAAGGATCAATTTATTGACTCACTTAAACCTTATTATGTTATTAATGACAAGCTGGTAGCGGCGCCTATGGATGTCACAGCGAATGGGCTTATTTATAACAAAACCTTATTTGATAAAGCGGGCGTCAAAGTACCGACCTCTCCTGACCAGGTATGGACGTGGGATGAATACACAGCTGCTTTAAAAGAGGTTATGGACAAAGGCGGAGCACGTTATGGCATGGTATGGGATGTCACTCCGCATAGATGGTCCACTCTTTTGTATCAGAATGGCGGAAGCATCTTAACGGAGGATGGCACTGCGGCAGCGATTAACAATGAAGCCGGAATCCGTAGCATGGAGCAGTTCAAGCAGCTTCATCAAGAAGGGATCATGCCCGAATCCGTATGGCTCGGAGGGGAAAATCCGAACAACCTGTTCCGTTCTGGGACGGTGGCTACCCACTGGGCTGGCAACTGGATGATCAGCAATTACAAGGATATTACCGATTTTGAATGGGGCGTCACCTATATGCCCAAAGGAACACAACGTTCTTCCGTGCCCGGCGGGAAGTTTCTGATGGCTTTTGAAGGCAGCGGATATGAGCAGGAGGCGGCAGAATTTATTCAATACTTAACGTCCAAAGAAGTGAATTCAAAATATAATCAGGAATCATTGTTTATGAGTCCACGGAAGGACAGCTCTGTATTGAATTATGAATTCGGCAAGGAGATGTTTGAAATTTTTGCGGATGAACTGAAGAACAGTTCGCCTCTTGCAGCTAATGACTGGTCCAGACAGACAATTATATCCAAAATTTCAACGGACCTGAAAAATAATATTGTTGAAGTTCTATCCGATAAGGCAACTCCGCAGGAGGCTTTGGATCGAACAGCCAAGCTGATTAACGAGGCTATTGGCAGTCAATAAACGTAAAGTCATTTGGCTAATTCACATAACGGAGGCTTATCGATTCCTGTGAAGCCTCCCTTTCGAATAACGCATAAGGAAGGGGCAAGCAGATGAGTGAAGGACAACGATTAAACAGGAATACGCTGGCAAAACAGAACAGGAAGCTCGTTATTGCTCCTTATCTGTTTATACTTCCCAACCTCCTGATCTTTGGAACTTTTATCGTATTTCCCTCTTTATTGGGCCTCTACTATTCCTTCCATGTCTATGATGGATTGAACCCGATGAAGTTCAACGGGCTGGACAATTATATCAAAATTATAGGGGATCGGGAATTTTGGTCGACCATCGGACGAACGGGGATTTATGCAGCAATTGTTGTCCCGCTAATATATGCAGCAGCGTTAGGGATTGCTTTGCTACTTGCACGCGAGATTAGAATGCGCGGCTTCTTCAGGGCCGTATTTTACTGGCCGACCATGATTTCTTACATTATCGTAGGATTGACCTGGAAATGGATTTTCGGAGATTCATTTGGCATTTTGAATCATCTGTTAACCGTGGTTGGTGTGGAACCTGTCGGTTTTTTAACCTCTTCCTTTTGGGCAAATACGGCTGTAATCATCGCGACAGTATGGTCACGTGCAGGCTTTTTCATGGTCATTTTTATCGCGGGCTTGCAGGCTATACCTACGGATTATTATGAGGCTGCCCGCTTGGACGGGGCAACGGGAATGAAGGTGTTCCGCTATATCACGCTCCCGCTTTTGAAGCCCACAAGCTTGCTTGTTGTTATGCTGACTCTGATTGACGCGTTCAAAGCCTTTCCACTTATGTTTGCGCTTACAGGTGGTGGGCCGGGCAAAGATACCACCTATATTGTTCAATATATTTATGAGATTGGCTTTAACAGACAGGAGCTTGGCCTGGCCAGTGCCATGTCGGTGATGCTGTTTATCCTTATTGGTGGATTCTCGGCTCTGCAATTCCGTCTATCGAAAGGAGGGGCTACGTGATGGTAATGAAGCCTATGGTCAAAATCGTCATCTACAGTATGTTAAGTGTTGCTGCAGTGGTGTGGCTCCTGCCTGTCCTGTGGGTCGTGATTTCTGCTCTGAAAACAAATAGCGATCTGTACAGCTTCCCTCCCAAGTTGTGGCCGCAGCCAGTCACCTTTGAGCATTTCAAGGAGGCATTCAGGAAAGGCGACTTTGGCTTATATTTTATGAATAGTACGATCGTAACCGTGTCCTCAACGGTGCTGCTGTTATTGATTAATTCCATGGCAGGCTTTGCACTCGCGAAGTACCGCTTCCGCGGAAGCACGATCATATTAATCGGTTTTATCTCAACACTCATGATTCCGATTGAGGTAATCATGATTCCCATATTCAAGGTGCTGAGCGCACTGGGTTTATATAATAGTCTGCTCGCGATTATTATCCCGCCAGCAGCAACCCCAACAGGTGTATTCCTTATGCGGCAGTATTTGTTGTCCGTACCGGACGAGCTGCTGGAGGCTGCCCGGATGGATGGAGCGGGCGAATGGAAAATTTACTGGAGCATTATTCTTCCTGTAGCAAAGCCGATTCTTGCGGTGCTCGCGATCTTCTCCTTCATGTGGAGATGGGATGATTTTGTATGGCCGTTAATTGCTATTAGTGATCCATCGAAATATACCATCCAGCTCGCGCTTTCTAATTTTATTGGTGAATACAACGTAGATTGGGGAAGTTTGCTTGCGATGTCCGTAATCACGATGCTTCCGGTACTGATTGTTTTTATGGTTTTCCAGCGATATTTTGTCAGCGGTATGATTACTTCAGGTATGAAAGGATGAGTTGAATGTCAGATACCACCCGTGGCGGGATGGATACCTTGAATTACAAACCTATGAAATTAGGCCACAATCAGGTCATTAATCATTGGATGATCAGCGGCATATATACGAAGCCTGTTGCCTTTGTTCCAACAACGATGGAGGGAGATATTAATGATTGGCTTATCGATGGTTTTGCCATTCATGAGAATCCATGTAGAAAGGAGTTTGTAGAAAATAGGAGAACGCAGCCTGTGAACCGATTTTTTGATCAATGGAGCGAGTTTCCTAGCCCGGGAGACGACTTCAGTAGAGAAGAGAACGGGATGCCTTGGGCACTGTATTCTCCCTGGAATAATCCACGGGTGGAGCAATCAGGATTTTGGTTTGTACCGACACATCTGCGCAGTTACGCGGCGACAAGGGTAATTTCTTCGACTGCTCATACCGCCTCTTTGCGGATAAAGACCTACGGTAGTCTGACATTGTGGATGAATGGGGAATTGGTGACGGACTTTACGCCTCTCATGCGTAACAAGGAGCAGGAAATCGTTATTAAAGCTGAACTTGTAGCCGGAATCAATGAGATATATGCCTGCTGGGAGGATCTGGCTGAGCGGGATACCATGTATGCTTTTGCGGTGGAATATCTGGGAAAAGAGGAATTGGTGATTTCTCTGCCTATTGCTCCTCATTTGGTGGAGTCCGTACAATCCGCAGAGCAAGCCCTCGAACAGGCTTATTTTCCTTCGGATATTTTTAGAGGTGAGCAGATTAAGCTCAGGCTTCCGCTTCCCTTGCCGGACATCGTTAGAGAGGTTGATATTCAGTATGGCAATTTTTTTGACGGCACCGAAAATAAGACGATACACATAGCTGAGAAGGAAACGGACCTGGTTCTGGCACATACCAATCAACTCGGTCATCATTACGTATACTTCACGCTGACTATTTCAGTTTCAAATGTTGTACTAACCAAGAAGTTTGGCTGCCAATCCTACGATACCAGCTATGATGAGGCTGCTCAGCAAGCTACGGATATTGAAGCCCGCAAATCGCTGGCTCTGCGATGTATTGCTGAGAAGGGCAGTCCCAATATTCATAAGGCCATCGCCATGCTGAAAACGGATGGCAATCTGCAAGAAGCGGAGAACATTTTGCTTGATGGTGTGGAAGGGATTGAGCAACGGAAGGATTGCAGTGACTTCTATCTGGTGGGGCTGTTTCGTCTTTGGAGAGATGAACGAAATAGCGGTCTGTTCAGTGAATTGTTCTGGGATCGGGTAAAAGCAAGTATTCTGGGCTATCGATATTGGATTGATGAACCTGGCGATGATGTGATGTGGTTCTTCAGTGAGAACCATGCCTTGTTGTTCCATACCAATGAGCTGTTAGCCGGACAGCTGTTTGGGGATGAAACGTTTGGCAACAGTGGTGAATCCGGTGAAGTACATCGTCAAAAAGCAGAGCAGAGGCTTGCCTTATGGTTTGAGCGCTTTTTGGATGAAGGATTGGCAGAATGGAATTCAAGTGCATACATTCCTATTGATGCGGTGGGGCTGTTGCATATCTATGAATTTGCCCATAATGAACAGCTCAGGCAGCAAGCCAAAAAGGCAATGGACCTGTTATTCTATTATATTACCGTTCAGATGCATCAAGGAGTCTTGTCCACAACGTTTGGGCGCAGCTATGAGAAGGAATTGCTGGGCAGTTATGCAGCGGGAACGACTTCAATGTGCTGGATCGCTTATGGCGTTGGTAATGTAAACAATTATTCAATAAGCAATGTTGTCTTGAGTTTATCGGATTACATTCCTCCAGCAGCATATCAAGAGCATCTGTTGCTTGGGGAAAATCAGCAGTTGGTGTTCGCTAATCAGCAGGGTAAGGGGGGTTACGCCAAGCTCTATCATTGTCGGACAAAGGAATACTCCCTATCATCAATCATTGGCTTTCGTCCAGGCAAGCCAGGTTATCAGGAGCATGTCCAGCATTTATCTCTGTCACCTGAGGCGCAGATTTGGGTGAATCATCCGGCAGAAATATATAAGCATGGGGATGGTCGGCCTTGCTTTTGGGCTGGGAATGGGATATTGCCCGACGTTGTTCAGCATGAGGAGATAGCTTTGATGATGTTTGATATTCCTGCGGATCAGACCTCCGATTGGACACATGCTTATTTTCCTACCGGCTCCTTCACGGAATGGGTAAGGCATGAGAACTGGCATTTTGCCCGTTTGGATAAGGGGTATGCGGCCATATATGCGGCCAACGGGACGAGTATGGAGAGCAACGGAGTGACGAGAGAGCGTGAGCTTATTTCCTCTGGCTTGCGCAACGCCTGGATTATAAGAGCAGGAAACGAACAGCAATTCGGGTCATTTGGCGCTTTTATCAACCAAGTTCGTTCTGCAAGCCCGCAATTCAACAGTCAAGCTTTAACTCTCACTCTAACAGACCCGGTATATGGTCCAATTCAATGGGGAATGAACAAGCCTTTTCTTATTAAAAAAGAGGAAATTGCACACGACGGTTATGGAGTGATGGGACAACTAAAGTTACTGAACATGGAGCACTGAATCGTGTGTAAGAAACCAAGGGAGTGAAAACCAACATGCCGAATCAAATGATGCTACAGGAGAGAATAAGCAAGGTATCCCATGCGATGGAGTCTATGAAAAACACAAGCATCAATGAACAGTTTCCAATTGGACTGATCGACATTCACCTATGGGAATGGCCGCAAGGTGTCGGTCTGTATGGCTTGCTTCAGCTTTATGAGGCAACGAAGGATGCCAAAGTGCTGGAATTTCTCGAATCATGGTACAATGCAAGGCTGATGGAAGGATTACCGGAAAAAAATGTGAACACCTGCGCTCCGCTCCTTACTTTGATCTCACTATGCGAGCTGACCGGAAACAGGGATTACGAAGATGTTTGTGAGGAGTGGAGCAGTTGGATCATGGATGGACTGCTGCGAACCGGAGATGGTGCGTTTCAGCACATGATCACGGGAGATGCCAATGATGGTCAAATTCTGATTGATACCCTTTTTATGACGGTGCTATTTTTGGCCAAGGCAGGGGTATACTTCAAGAAACCCGATATGGTGGAAGAAGCCAAACGACAGTTCCTTGTGCATATCAAATATCTATATAACAAGAAAACCGGATTGTTCTATCATGGCTGGGATTTCAATGAAAATCATAACTATGGTGCTGTTCATTGGGGAAGAGGCAATGCATGGTATACGGCGGGAGTTATGGATTTCCTTAATATCATTCCGATCGAAGACGGGCTAAAGGCCTATCTGCTGGATACAGCAACCGCTCAAGTCAGAGCACTGAGCAAGCTTCAGAATGAGGATGGCATGTGGCACACCGTGCTGGATGATCCAACCTCTTACAAAGAAACCTCCGCAACGGCAGCAATTGGATACGGCATTCTCAAGGGAATCCGGTATGGATACCTAGATGAATCCTATCGCCAGATTGGCTTGAGAGCGCTTGAAGCTGTGTTGAAACAAATTGATGATAACGGAGTCGTACAGCAAGTGTCCTACGGAACTCCTGTGGGGCAGGATGCCCAGTTTTACAAGGAAATACCGATTAGTCCGATGGGTTATGGACAAGCACTTACGTTGTTTATCCTGATTGAGGGCTTGCGGGTTCCAGCCACCGAATAAAATAAGGCGGACTTGTGGGGAGGATAGGGGATACAGTTTCCTGTATCCTCTATTGCCTATGATAGAAAATCTTCAGAAATAGGATGCAACACATTTTTTACTTGGTCATGAGAAGTTCATTCTCTCGGTTCGTAAATAAAGTTATATGTTAGAAACGGTTGCCTGAAAAGGCAGCCTATTTCGATTGGATTCTTTATATGCAGATCATTTAAGTTGAAATAACCCTTTTAAAATTTCGAGTGCACCCCCTGGAATTCCGCGGATATACTAGGGGGTTATTCCAATGCCTATTCTAAGGGCTGAATATACATACATAGATTCATGGTTGTTCTTGATTCTTGTAGCTTAGATTAACATCGCTTCTTGCGTTCAACTCCTGCCGGTCATTGTTGGCTCCGCATACGCCCGGATCTCAATAAGCTCCGCGTACCGGCTGCCATTGGTGGCATCGATGAGCACTCTCATAGCTTGTGCGTGAACGGGCGCATCCAGGCGATGAATGACTTGCCTTCTGCGGTTTCCTGTTACGCGTGCGATCTCGGTCCATTCACCAACCTGTTCCAATATTTCAATTCGGTAATCGCAAACAAGCTCAGGGATAACGTGGAACATGGTGCGATGATGGTGCAGGTTGACCAGATCCTCATTCACATCATCGTTAAAAGTCAGGTGAAGCTCAACTAAGGTCTGGGGTTCATCCCACGCCAACTGAAGCCATTCCGGCTTACCGGGCTCCATGGGTTCCGACATCCACTGCTGCGGCCCGCCGAAGGGACGGTGATAGCCGTTGATCGTTTGATCTGCCGTGTAAGCCATGGTGGGGGCCAGGGTCCGACAGCAGAAAGGCTGACGCGCCAAGCCTTTCATGGACCATAGCACAACTGGCTGCTCCATGGAGTGGTCTTCCAGGTTTTTGGAGAGATGGGACTCTTCCGTTTTGAAGAAAATCAGTACCCCACTGTGTGCTTCCGTGGAATGATAGAGTGAGACTGCTTTATTGGCCCGGATGATCATAAAAGCGTTCTGTGGTTCGTCCGGCTGCCATTCCAGCGGAAGCCTCACCCACTGCGCGATTCCTGCCGTAACCTTGACGGTCGTCGTGGCCTGTAGCGTGTGTGGAACGTAATTCTCCTTGCGTCCCGTATTCCATAGTTCTACCGTCAGATCGGTATCGCTATCCGTATCCAGTAACAGCTCAAGTCCGCTGAGCATCGGATGAACCGGTAGCAGGAGAGCGGCATCGTAACGCAGAGGGTACTTCTGGCCAGGCTGTTCGATGGCGATGCCGGTCAGCGTGCTGGAGGCCGTGGCTGTGGCGCGTCGGGCCAGATCCAATTCATCGCTGTTACGCAGCCCGATGATAGAAGCACCTTGCCGCAGCAAAGTCTGCTGCAGCGTCGTAAGATGCCCGGCGTGCAGTTCGCGCGGAGTCAGTCCCATGGCTGCGCAGAGCGCTGCGCCGGTTCCGGCTGCTTCGCCGATGACCGCACAGGTAGCCATGACGCGGGTCGTGCCGAAGGCGACATGCGAGGCGCTGATGTCGCGCCCGGCCATCAGCATATTTCGCACATTGACGGAGTACAGGGAGCGAAACGGCACATGATAGACACCGTCGGCGTGCATATGCTTTGAGCCGCTGGCTTCCGCGTACATCCCTTGCGGTGGATGCAGGTCGATCGACCAGCCGCCAAAAGCTACAGCGTCCGGGAACTCTCGCTGGCTGATAATATCATTCTGGTTCAGCACATAATCACCCGTGAAGCGTCGGTACTCCCTTTTTCCTGGCAGAGAGCCAACCCACTCCAGTGTCATGTTGTCCGCTTCGAATTTGCCGGAATTCTTGATATAATCCCAGATGCCATAGATGACGGCCCACAGCTCATCACGGATCAGTTCATTGTCATGTACGGTGTCATGTTCACCGCCCCATTCGATCCACCAGTAATGGCACCCGGAGTCGCCGCTGCGGATTACCCGGCGGATTGGGATGGTCGTCTGCGAAATATCCTTAGCAAAAGAGGGCGGCACATAACGGACAGGCATTCCCGCATCTTTGGTATAAAAGAGAACCGTGCTTCCCAGCGTGATCTGATCGGCAACCTCTGGCGCCCATTCCTCGCCGTATTCACTACGGGCCTCCCGACCCAGCGCGAACTTTGCTCCAGCCAGAAAGCCGATCAGCCCGTCGCCAGTACAGTCCAGGTAGAAGCTGCTCTCGAAACAAATTCTGCGCTCGGAGCCCATCATCCAGCCAGTGACAGAGGTGATTGTTCGTTCCTCTCCATCGCCTGAGGCCTGCACTTCATGCACATCCGTGTTTAAATACAGGGTGATATTCGATTCGGCTCGGACCGCTTCCAGAATGACCAGATCCCAGAGATACGGGTTGCCCTCCGGGTTGCGGTACTGGTTCTCTACAAACAGTTCCCCCATAATACCCGTTTCCCGGGCATAACGGTTAATCCCATGTGCGGTGGCACCGCACACCCAGACCCGAACTTCGCTACTGGAATTGCCACCGAGCACGGGGCGGTTCTGCACCAGCGCGACCCGCTGCCCCATGCGGGCAGCGGCTATCGCGGCACATACGCCGGCAAGTCCTCCGCCGATGACGGTGATGTCGTTTCGTACATGCTCCTGTTTCATATCTGTGACCTCCTTAACTGGAGTTAGATCAATCTGGCCTCCAATTACATATCTATAATTTCATCTTAGATTTATATATTCACTTTTCAAATGCACTATACTATCACCAAACATATACTTTATTTCACAGGAGGGGTGATCAAGTCATGGAGCTCCTTAACCACATCTACTGGAAGCAGAAAGGGCAATTTGCTCTTACGGAAGATATCTATACGACTTGGGTCGCTTTTGCCGTCGAAGAGGGCATATTCCGTTATGAGATTGGGGGTCAGATCGGAGAAGCGGGATTTGGCGATCTGGTGCTATGCCCCCCGGCGGTTCCCTTTCGGAGGACAGTCATTACCCCGCTGACATTTCACTATTTACAGTTTAGCAGTAGTCTGGAGGAGGAGGAGGAGCTTCTGCCACCAGCCGGAAAATCACAGATCAATGACACAAAGCGTTTAGCCTCGACCTATGCTTATTTGCGCCAGGACAGTGAGGAGAATAAGGGGTCAGCTGCCCGTTGGAAGACACATTTTATGATGGATTTGTGGCAGCAGTATCAGGTGGAACGCAGACAGAATCGCTTAAAGGAACGGAGATTTACCGAAGACGCACGAATGGCTGAAGCGGCAGCGCTGTTGGAGGAGCGGGCGGAAGAGGAGATCAGCCTTCAGGAATTGGCGCAGCGGCTCGCCTTGAGTCCGGTACAGTTGACGAGGCGGTTCCGGGAGGCTTTTCAGGAGACGCCATCAGGCTATCTCAAACGGGTCCGTCTGAAAAAAGCGCAGAACCTCTTGGCTGACAGCAGCCTGACCCTTAACCAAATTGCCGAGCGATGCGGATATGAGAACGGATTTTATCTGAGCAGGGTGTTCTCCAAAACGTTGGGCATAAGTCCATCCGAGTACCGCAGGAGACACAGAGTATGAGCAGAAAGAAGTGAGCTGCAAGTTTTAAAGACAACTTTGAAGACAGCGGAGCACCCGGTATATACCTTCATTACGGATTGCCAAGATTATGGAGGAGCTGGTGTGAATGAGTGGAGATGTTGCGGATACTACATTTCTAACCAAAATTAGAGGGGGAGGTACAATTTCAGTTGTAGATCACGGACAATTTATACTATAATTTACCATATAGAGTCCTCATCCGAACGTATGCCCCCTGTATCCGTTTGAATGAGGACTCTCATTTTATATTTAAAACCAAGGAGGTGGATATGGCCTTTGGCGTAAGGAATTTATCCTAATATTCAATAAAGGAGAATGGAAGCGATGGGGAAAATGATATTTTTGAAAGCGCTTAAATTTGTGTTGGTTATAGGTTTGTTAGTTCCTTTGTACTGGGCGGCTCCATCTGTCCATGCGGCAGAAGGGGAGAATGCCCTGATTCTGAGTCATGATTTTGAAGATGGTACTGTCCAGAGCTGGAGCGGACGCGGTGAAGTAGAAACGCTTCGCGCAAGCGCAGCTGCAGCTCGTAGCGGCGATTATGGACTGGAAGTGAGCGGGCGGGTTATGAGCTGGCACGGGCCATCGCTGGATGTGACAGAACTTTTGGAGGTGGGGCAGACGTATGTATTCACTGGCTGGGTCAAGCTTCCGGCGGGAGCGTCCAGCACAAACCTCAATATGTCATTACAGCGTACCCTGCCAGATACAACACATTATGAAAATTTAACATTTGGCACGGCATCCGCGAGCGGATGGACCAAGCTTACTGCGCAGTTTAAAATGCTGGAACCAGCGAATCAGTTATCGGTTTATTTTGAAGTGCCAGACCGTGCTACAGCTTCTTTTTATTTGGATGATTTCCGATTGGAGAAGTTGCCGGATCTCGGACCCATTGTGATCGAAGAGGACATTCCTTCCCTACAGGATGCTTTTGCGGGCAAGTTTCGAATTGGGACGGCCTTCACGAACAATGAACTGCTGACCGAACCGGACAAGCAGCTACTTACGAAGCATTTTGATAGTCTGACACCAGGCAATGTTCTGAAATGGGACAGTACCGAGCCGCAAGAAGGTGTGTATAACTTCAGCGGGGCGGATGCCGCAGTAGCTTTTGCAGCAGCGAACGGACAAGAGGTACGCGGACATACCCTCGTTTGGCATACGCAAACTCCGGATTGGGTATTCCATGATGCCAACGGCAATCTGGTGAGTAAAACGGTGCTGTATGAACGGATGCAGCAGCATATTGAGACGGTGATGGAGCGTTATCAAGGCCAGATCTACGCTTGGGACGTTGCAAATGAAGTCATCGATGCCTCCCAGCCGGATGGCCTGCGACGCAGTCTGTGGTACGAGATTGCCGGGGAAGAATACATTGAGAAAGCATTTGAATTCGCTCATGCAGCCGACCCGGATGCCAAGCTGTTCATTAATGATTACAATACCCATGAGCCGGCCAAAAGCCAGGCCCTCTACAACCTGATCACTCGCCTTCAAGCCAAGGGTGTGCCTATTGACGGAGTCGGCCATCAAACACACATCAGTCTCTATTATCCATCCCTATCGGAAATTGAGAGCTCCATTGTCAAATTTAAGGCACTGGGCCTCGAAACACATATTACAGAGCTTGATGTAAGTATCTATTCCAATGATTCGCAATCTTACGATACCTTCCCGGAAGAACTGAAGACACAGCAGGCGGCGCTGTACAAGTCCCTGTTCCAGATCTTCCTGAGGCATACAGACACGATCAAGAATGTTACCTTATGGGGCAAGGATGATGCCAATACCTGGCTGCGCACCTTTCCGGTCGCCCGTAACAACTGGCCACTGCTTTTCGACGAGCGACTTCAGTCCAAGCCAGCCTATTGGTCTGTACTAGAGACGGCACAGGTCGAGGCAGTGCCAGTCGCTCCGCAGAATCTGACCGCCACTGCAGTTAGCGATAACAGCATCCATCTAAGCTGGAGTGCATCCGCAAGTGCAACCTCCTATACGGTAAATAGGTCGCTGACAGCAGCTGGACCTTATACATCTGTGGCTTCTGTAGCGGGAACAAGCTACAACGATACGGCAGTATCTGCTGGAACCACCTACTATTATGTGGTGAATGCGGTTAACAGCGTTGGGAAGAGTGTGAACTCCGCTCAAGCCTTCGCAACGGTCCAGGGTGGAGGGCCGCCAGAGCCTGCTGGCAATCTGGCTCTAGCCTATCGTGCAGGGGATACAAATCTGCTCGACAACCAGATGAAGCCGCAGTTTGTCATTCATAACAACGGGACCTCCGCCGTTAACCTGAATGAACTGACGATTCGTTACTGGTATACGGTGGACGGGGAGAAACCACAATCCTTTTTCTGTGATTATGCACAGCTTGGAGGCAGTCATATCAGTGGCAGCTTTGTGAAGCTGGCTACACCTGTTCCTGGAGCGGACCATTATCTGGAACTGAAGTTTGGTACCGGAGCAGGTCTGATTCCGGTCGGGGGAACCTCGGGGGAGATTCATACCCGGATGCACAAAGGAGACTGGTCCAATTACAGCGAAGGGGATGATTATTCCTTTAACCCGCTACAGACCTCTTTTGCCGATTGGACCAAGGTGACTCTTTACCGGAATGGCGAGCTTGTCTGGGGAGTGGAACCCAAATCATGAATTTATAATTAGTCTCACTCAGCATAGCCGGGGATCCTAGATCTCCGGCTTTTTAATGCAATAGAACAAATCTGTGTATCCCTATCCCGCCTCTGGCAACGGGTATCACATATCCATGCGAATGAGCCCACCCCCGGCCGAAGCGGGTGGACTGATGGTATAATGATTTCAACAATTGCAGGGGAGCGCTGAGGGGATGAAAAAGCCCGACTGGAAGACCTTTTTGCCGCATAAGCTCAGGTATCGGCTGTTTGGTGCGTTTGTGGTGTTGATTCTGCTGCCATTCAGCGTACTTAATATCTACAACTATGGACAGATCGAATCTCTGGTTGAGCAAAAAATCAGCGAACAGAGCCACGAGCAATTGGTGCAGTTGTATGGTTCTCTGGAGGACCAGATGAGTATTGCATTCAAAACGCTGATTTTTCTGGAACAGGATTCAGCCGTAAGAAACGTTCTGTCCTCTCCGGCCAATCGTTCTCCGCTTGAGAACAAGTCGTTGGTGGAAGAGAAGTTCAAGATGATCAACAACAGCTTTTTTCTATATAATCCTTCCGTTTATTTCACCCTGCTGGATTTTCATGATAACGTTTACACTTCATATTTGCCAAAAAAAGCCCTGGCCTACGCCCCCTATCGGGAACAATTTCGCAAACATCTTGGAGAAATGACCTTAACCGAGGGCGGCACCGATCCGAACCCGCTTCCATCGGAAGAGTTGTTCTATCGCTGGGATGCTCGGGATACCAACCATGTCCTTCGGGAGTTATCCTCCAGCCCGTATCTGTTGTCACTCTATGCGTACATGAAGGACAGCGGCGGCAAAAGGTACGGAATGGCACGGATCAGCATCGATTATTCATATTGGTTTCAATCCATGCTGAAGGATTCGCAGAGTAACCAGGAGTACTTCCTGATTACCGGCAGTGGGGAAACGATCGCCCGCTCGTCCGAAAAAGCCATGCTCTCTCCAGAGGTGACCCGGGAAATTGCTCTCCATCCGGCAGAGGCCTATCTGACGGATAAAGATTCGGATACGCTGATTAACTACGTATACATCGAATCACTGGACTGGTATATGGTAAACCGTATTCCACTGGCTGTGCTGTTTACGGAGATATCGGGGCTCAAGCAGCGCTACTTTTTAACGTTTTTTGGCTTCACGGCAGCATTTGTGCTCATGGCCTTTATGATCTCGGCGACGTTCACTCGGCCTTTGTCACATCTGCAGAACCAGATGAAGGAGGTTGTACGCAAAAACCTCAAGGTCCGTATCCCTGAAGGCCGCAGCCGCGGAGAAGTGCTGGAACTGACCCGGACGTTCAATACCATGCTGGATGATGCGAATCAGATGATCGCCAGACTCAAGGCGGAAGAGCGTCAGAAGGAAGCGGTACATTTTCATATGCTGCTTGCCCAGATGAATCCGCACTTTCTCCTGAATACGCTCAATACAATGAAATGGAGTGCCATCCGCAGCGGGAATGAGGAGATTTCCGAGATGTGTGTTTCCCTGGGCAAGCTGCTGGAGGTCAGCCTGAATTCACAGGTGGAACTGGTGTATCTGAAGGATGAGATCGAGCTGGTGCAGGCCTATCTGCATATTCAGCGAATCCGATATCGGGATAGCTTTGAGGTGACCTGTGAGTTTGACGATGTACTGGAGTATGCGCTGGTACCGAAGCTTAGCCTACAGCCACTGGTGGAGAATGCGATCCGCCATGGCGTCGGACCACTTACGGAGCGCGGTCAGATCCGCATCGAAATTTATATGCGTGATACAGGAACGCTGGTGTTGGAAGTGGAGGACAACGGGATCGGAATGGAGGAATCCCACCGTCTGCAGATTACCCGAAAGCGTCCGGGTATCGGTCTGTCCAACCTGAAGGAGCGATTGCGGTTGCTGTTCAAGGGTCAAAGTGAACTGGAAGTATTGGATACTGCACCGGGGACATTAATCCGGTTCAGCATTCCTTTTTTATTGTCGACACCATACGTCCAGAAGCGCTCTGACTAGACGTATAGAGAGGGGAATCAGACATGTGGAAGGTGCTGCTTGTGGAAGACGAGGTGTTTGTCCGGGAGTCCGTACGGGAGATTATTTCCTGGGAAGAGCTGGGCTTCACGGTAATTGGAGAGTCTGGTAATGGGATTGAGGCGCTGGAGATGATCCAACGAGACTCGCCTGATCTGGTGCTGACTGATATTGTGATGCCAGGTATGGACGGTCTTGAATTACTCAAACAGACTCGTCAGTCCGGCCTCTCGACCAAGTTCGTGATGCTGACTTGCATGGGTGAGTTTGAGTATGTTCGTCAGGCGATGGAATATGGGGCCTCCAATTATATTCTAAAGCTGTCCATGAGTGTCAATTCACTGCGCGATACGCTGCGTAAAGTGAGAACTGAACTGGATGCGGCGGCAGGAGCGAGTTCAGGTACGGTTGATAATCATGAAGCTTCGACTTCGCCGTCTACTTCTCATTCGATATTTAGCCCTGTACGTGAGCCAGTCGTGACCCACCCGGAGATTAGCAAAATTATTGAGTATATCGGACAGCATTACGATCAGGACATTACCGTCAAATCCATGTCACGTTACGTGATGATGGGTGAGAATTATGTCAGTGCATTGTTCAAAAAGAAAACGGGCCATACCCTGATTCACTATCTGCATGGGGTACGGATGGAAAAAGCGGCAGGCTATTTGCGCGAGACGGATTTGCCCGTGCAGGAGGTCGGTTATCGAGTCGGATTCGTGAGCGACAATTATTTTATCAAAATATTCAAGCGCTGGACTGGTTGCACGCCCAGCCAGTATCGTCACCGCTCGTGATCGACAGAATGAGTAGAAGGAATGTGTGTACCATCTGTTTTTCGAGATTAAGGTAAATCCGTATTTTTGTTCAGTTCGAATCGTGGATATGTATCTTATAAAGCAAGCAAGGTCCCTGTTACGATGAAACGGAAGGTATATTCACTTCAATTCAGGGAGGTCATGTGACCAGATGAGAATCAAACGAGGATTAACCGGAATTATCGTAGGCGTGTTGATACTTGGCTTGCTTGCAGGCTGTGTAGGAAAAAATGAGACGAATGGTGGAGAGAGCGGAGGCGGATCTGCTGAGGGAAAAGTGAAGCTGACGATGTGGGGGGCGGTGCCGCCCGAGAATGGTCCACAGGAAGTGGTGGATACCTGGAATGCGGAGCATCCAGACATTCAGGTGGAATATGTGCGGTTTGTAAATGATGACGACGGTAACCTGAAGTTGGATACGGCGCTGTCCACCGGGCAGAACGTTGATCTATATGTCAACTATACCCTCACGAATCTCGATAAACGCATCAAGGGCGGGACAGCGCTCGATCTGGGAGAGTTTAGTGACTACAATATTGATGAGAAAATGGGAGAAGACGCAGCTTCCTGGAAAGTAGACGGTAAATATTATGGTATGCCAACCAAGAAAAATGCTGCCTTCTTCGCCTTAAATATGAAAGCGCTTGATCAAGCCGGACTGAGCGTACCCACAGCCTGGACTTGGGATGAAGCCCGTGAATATGCGCTCAAACTGAAGACCGCTGGCTTCAAGTACGGATTGGTGCAGCATACCGCTTCTTATGTGGACCCGCTCGATTCCGTTCTAGTCAAGAATGGCTATGTTAAAGCGGATGGTACCTCTAACCTCGATGATCCATTAGTCACCAAATGGCTGGAAACGTTGAACGGAATGATGAAGGAGGATGCAACCACGCCACCACTTGGCGAGCAACTAACCTCCAAGATGCCGGTGGAAAACATGTTCCTCAGTGGCGAATCGGCGATGATCAACATTGGGGAATGGCTGATTCGCAGTTCGAACAATATGACGGAGTTTCCGCGGGATTGGAAAATTGCATTTGCACCTGTGCCAAGACTGACTGCACAAGAAGCCGACATGGTGAAAAGCGGAGGACTCGGTGATCTCATCTCCATTAATTCCAAGTCCAAAAATAAAGAAGCGGCTTGGGAATTCCTGAAATGGTACGCCGACGGGGGAATGATGCCGATGGCTGCGGGTGGCCGCCTTCCTGCATCGAATGCCGTGGACCAGCAGACAGCTATTGACCATTTGCTTGGCGACTATGCCGATTCTTATGACAAGGAATCACTGGAGTTCGTTTTATACGGTGACAAGACACCTACGTTTGTTCGCAGTATTGCTCAAGAGGTTATTGATCTGCGCGCTCAGGAATATGAAAAGTACTTCCTCGGCAATCAGACCGCAGAAGTTACCGTACAAAATATGGTCAAACGCCACAATGAATGGCTGAAGCAGAATCCTTAATTGAGGTGTAAGAAGACCTAAGGGGTGTCCTGAAAGGGACTTCCCCTTGCTCCAAGCTAACGAACCTACCGCATCTTAAGAGGTCGATGATTAAGGAATGCACATTTTAACAAACCTCAGTAACGTTATTCCGTCATAAAATGGCGTCAGAGCCTGAAAATCGACCCACTCGACGAAATAACGTCTCTGTGATTCGTTACATCTCAGAACTGAGCAAAGGGGAGTGAATAGGGTGTGCTCGATTCATTAGAACAAAAGAACGCTAACTAGGAGTGTCCCTCGTCATGCCTATGACTTACGGGACAGCACTTTAGGTATGATCAGGTCAGCTGGAATATTCCAGCTGGTCTTTTTTTGGCTTTAAATGAGTATCCGCATCAGGAACTGGATAGAACGATTCCATGCTTAACCCCTTTGAAGCCCTTAATAAAATGCGTATTTCTGTGATACCAGGTAGGGGGTTATGTTCCTTAAATGTTGGAGGACATCTTGGTATGCTTGAACCGAGAACAACAGTTGAGGAGTGGGGAAGTTATGAATAAATCCTGGATGAAGCGGCAGAGCAGGCTGGGTTATTTGTTTATCGGGCCCAATATGCTCGGAGTCCTGCTATTTTTTATTATACCAGCCGCATATTCGTTCTATCTTATGTTTACCGATTACAAATTTATGAGCCCGGAAACCCATTTTGTGGGGCTGGATAATATTCGTCGCATGTTGAATGATGAGCTGTTTGGGGTGGCGCTGCGAAATACATTTGTATTTCTGTTAGCGGTTCCGGTATCGATGGGGTTGGCTTTTATCGTGGCTGTGGCATTAAACAAATCCGTATATATGCAAAAAACGCTGCGCGCGCTCTATTTCATGCCCTACATCACAAGTGGTGTCGCAATCGCATTTGTCTGGATGCTGCTGTTCCAGCCGACGTCGGGGCCGATTAACGGTTTTTTGCGGGGAATGGGCATTACGAACCCGCCGGGCTGGTTATCTACCACGGAATCGTCCATGTATGCAATTGATATCATCTGGATCTGGTTTATGCTTGGCTACAACATGATTATTTATCTGGCAGCTTTGCAGGAAATCCCGGAAGAATTAATTGAGGCGGCACGGATTGATGGAGCCCGTCCTTGGCAGACTGTGGGCCGCGTCATTTGGCCGCTGGTAAGCCCAACCACCTTTTTGCTGCTAATCACAGGATTGATTATGACCATCAAGAACTTTGGCATTATTCAGGCGATTACTCAAGGCGGACCCGGGAACAGTACCACCGTGCTTTCGTTGTTTATATATCAGAATGCTTTCCGGTACTACGAGATGGGGTACGCAGCAGCCATCAGTTGGACGCTCTTCGCGATTATCATGATTTTCACTGTATTGCAGTGGCTAGGTCAAAAACGCTGGGTTCATTACTGAGGAGGAATCGTCATGGAGAAATCAACCGCTGCCAAATCGGTAGCGTCGCAGTCATATAAGATCCGTGCAGAGCCCTTGACTTATATTCGGAGAATCTTGATGACACTTCTTATGTCCGGTTGTGCACTGCTGATGATTATGCCTTTTATCTGGATGATCAGCACTTCGTTCAAATCACCTGCGGATGTTTTCACCTACCCGATCCAGTGGATTCCCTCCAGTCTGAATTGGGAGCATCATATCAAGGTGTGGAGCGGCGCGGATAGCTTCGTCACGTATTACCTGAACTCTCTAAAAATATCGTTAATCAGTACGGTCGGCGCTGTATTCCTCTCGGCTTTTGCCGCCTACGGGTTCGCGCGGATTCAGTTTAAAGGCAGGGAACCGCTGTTCCTGATCTATCTCTCGATGATGATGGTCCCGCCGCAGGTGCTATTTGTACCCAAGTTCCTGATGTTTGAATGGGTCGGAATCTACAATACGCACTGGGCATTGATTCTGCCCGGGATGTTCACCATCTTCGGTGTATTCATGCTGCGACAGTTCTTCCTCTCCGTGCCATCAGAGATCTCGGAAGCGGCGTTCATCGACGGTGCAGGGCATCTGCGGATTTTCTTCAGGCTCATCCTGCCACTGGCCAAGCCTGCTCTGGCCACGCTGGCCATCATCGATTTCTCCTGGCATTGGAACGATTATGAGAATGCACTGGTGTTCCTGATCGACAAAGACCTCTATACGGTGCCGCTGGGCTTGCAAAACTTCATTTTGGAGAACAACGTGGATTATAACGGAATGATGGCTGCTGCGACCGCAGGAATTATTCCCATGATTATCGTGTTTCTGGTAGGCCAGCATTATATTATCCAAGGCGTGGCGGGAAGCGCCGTGAAGGGCTGAGGAGCCGAAATCGTATACCCAACCCTGCTGCTGAACCGGGAGATCCTGGTGGCGCCAGGGTTTTATGTCGTGAGGGAGAAGTCCTTTTAGTTGAAATGATAAAGAAAGTAGACCGAGATATGCGCTTCTATTACAATAACTATAGTTATTAATGGGGAGGCGTAAAATCAGTATGATAGTGGTCGGAATCTTGGGTACGATTCATAATCAGGAGTTAAGAGAAAAGTATGGAAGTACTCTTTCGATTTACGAAGAGCTTATTAGAGAATTTAATCCAGATATGATATGTGGGGAAGTCCATCCCCAAAGTTGGAGCAAATATTTGAAGGACAAAAGTGAAAAAGGATATTGGGGAGAACCCGCAAGTGAATATTGGGAACTTATCTTTCCATTATGTGAAGAACGGAATATAGAGTTTGTACCTATTGATTGGTTTGAATTAGATGTCTGGAATAACTTTGATCCATTCAACGGTTGCTCTGATGAGAAACGTAAAGATTTAGAGAAGATGGATGGTGAATGGTTTTCAAAGCAAATGAATACACACGCATGTGGAGAGATTCCATTTAATTCGATTGAATTTGATGGGATTACGAAACAAAAATATGAATGGTTGGAGCAGGTGAATCCCGAAGCTCATAACTTTAGATGGGTAGTCCGAAATCAAATTATGATTCAACGTGTCAAAAATACATATCATTCAAATCGAGGCAAGAGAATTCTATGTATTGTGGGAGCAGATCATAATTACATTTTTAGCGAAGAGTTGATGAAAGAACCTATTGAATTGATCTATCCATTACGGTGATTTAAGGAGGGACATAAGTGCACAGCTTTATTTTGGAAAATACAAATCAAATGCCATTTCACACCGATATGCGAAGAGTATTTGAATGCTTTCAGGGTCAACTTTCAAATATGAATTGGTTGATTACGGATGTAGAGTATTATAAACAAATGCCGGATGAACATGACATGGATAATAATATAACCTACCCGTCAGATGCTTTGGAGAAGGATGTGGTCTGGATTGAGGGGGAGGAACTTACTAAAATTCTCTACGGTAATGACATTCAATTTGTTTGGGCTGTTTTTTCAGGATTTCATAAAGACATCAGGATCAATCTCGAAGAGTTGGAAGAAACCCCGTATGCCGACGGTAATCCTGGTTTTTGGATTTCAGATCCAAAGATTCAGCATCCATTAGCCGAGATTGAAATCGTTTGTTGGGACAGTTCATTAACTTTATTCTTTAGTAGAGAAGAACCATTTGCCAATACTTTTTCTACCTATTTTACCGATGCCATTGATCTTAGGGCATATAACAATTCATAATCATATTTGTGAAAGCATAATTCGATTTATAGATGGAGGAGATCCTATGGAAACTAAAGTAATCACATTGCCTGCTTTTCATGTAATAGGATATAAAGTTGAAGCGACTGTTGAAGCATTTGAATCGGGTCTTGGCAAGAGCTGCTATCATAAGCTTGTTGAAAGAAAACATGAAATTCAACACAGGAAAAATGAAAATATTATGTTGATTCAGATTTATCCAATGAGCGAGGATTTCAACGCGAAGGTTGATAAGTTCACACATCTAATAGGCTATGAAGTAAGTAACCTGGGGGTTGTTCCATCAGAGATGATAAGTCACAGGGTCCCTGACAGCGACTATGTTACATGCACGCATCAAGGGTATGAATCAGAGATTGGTGATACATACGATTATGTATATGGACAGTGGATCTATCTGACGGGACATGCACCGAAGGATTATGATTTTGAAATCTGGGATGAACGGTATCAACCGGAAAGTCCCAGCAACGAGATTGATATATTTGTAGCTTTACAATAATTATTTTGGATTTATATGACTTTTTTTAAAAGGAGGAGGCCGCCGTTGAAAATATTAATAGTTGTTCTTTTCTTATGTTTAGGTGTCTTCGTATTCTTTCCTACCTTTTTTCCGGGTTGGATTTTTATGTATTTGATCGGAGTGGGCATGGGAATATTACTTCTTGGTTTGGGATTGTTTCACAGGATGAAGGTAATAAAAAACATAGTGAAGCGAATATTTTTTAAGTGTTCTTATATCATTGTGGGTATCAGCTTGATATTATTTTTTTTTCCTTATGCAGTGTCAAGTATTCGGGATATAGGCCCATATCTCTTTAAGGAATATGAGACAACGAAGGGCATTCCAACTAAAATATCATCCATGGGCAAGAAATGGAGAGAACAAACGATCGAAATAAATCAGATGGAATTGATTAATACTCTGGACATTGCTTGGGAGGATCAAGATAAAAAAATGGAGATTAAGTATCTACCCAGATCCAAGTACGTTATGAGTATTAAAATAATAGAGTAAGTTGATGTTCTAACAGTAGACACCCAAGAAATAACTTAAATTGAGCTGTATCTTTCCTCAATACAGTTGCGCCTATATCATATATAATAGAACAACATATGACTCTGTATGACTACATAAACTCGCGAGGTGTACCTGACTTATGCCAACCATCTATGACTTTACCGTTACCAAGACTAGTGGAGAACGATTTCCGCTCTATCAATATGAAGGCAAGCCAGTGCTGATTGTGAACACAGCAAGCAAATGTAAATACACGCACCAGTTCGATGACATACAGAAACTGTATGACCAATATCAAGAACAGGGACTTCAAATTATCGGTTTCCCATGTAACCAGTTTGCTGAGCAAGAGCCAGGAAGCAGTGAGGATGCTGAATCCTTCTGCCAGATTAACTATGGCGTGAAATTTCCGATGTTCTCCAAAATGGATGTCAATGGAGAAACGGCGCACCCGTTGTACGACTTTTTGAAAAAGTCGGGTCCTTTTGCAGGCTTTGATGAGTCGGATGTGCAGGCTAAACTGTTGAAGTTAATGGTGGCTGATAAAGCACCACAATGGTTACACGGAGATGCGATCAAATGGAATTTCACCAAATTCCTAATTGATGCTGAGGGTAAAGTGGTTAGACGTTTTGAACCTGTCGATTCTATTGACGAGATTCAGGCAAGTATTAAACAGCTTTTATAGTTTTCCTTTCATATATTCAAAGGGGCATTGACACGTACCGTCCCTCTCTTCTGAACAGGAGGTGCATGAATGTGCCAAACATGATGCAATTTAGTGCTCCGCTGGAATATAGCTACCGCTCCACCAGTATGTATGACCCGGGAATGTCGGACGGATTTCATTCCCATCCACATTACGAGGTTTATTATTTTCATGATGGAGAGTGCAGCTATATTATAGGGGACCGGGTTTACAACCTCGAGCCAGGGGATCTGGTCCTGATGCATGGCATGACTCTTCATCGGCCACATCCGAAACCGGGCAGGCTTTATGAACGAACCACATTGCATTTCGATCCGTCTGCACTTCGCAGCAGTTTACACCCAGACCGAATCAGTGAGGTGCTGAAGCCGTTCGAAGAACTGAGAAATTGCCGGATCAATCTAACTGGAGATATTCGCTCCGATTTTGAATCCCTGCTGCTGAACTTCCATCAGATCTCCTTAAATCCGGGCAACTTCAGACAGGAGCGCATGAATGTTCGATTGTGTGACCTGTTATATTTTGTGGCAGACCTCTGCGAAGGAAATGTGGACGAGCACCGTCCTTCATCGGATCGGGAGCGGCATGTGCAGCATATCATCCGTTATGTGGATACCCATTATATGAAGGATATTGGGCTCGATGATCTGGCTCAGGAGTTGCATCTGTCTAAGCCCTATCTGGCAGGTATGTTCAAAGAAATGACAGGATTAACGATATTCAAGTATCTGTACGATCGTCGTATCAATCAGGCAAAGCTGTTATTCCAGTTCCAGCCTGATATCAGTGTAACGGAGGCGAGTCGATTGTCAGGGTTCAAACGTCTATCCCATTTTAGCCGGATCTTCAAACAAAGTGTGGGATGTCCGCCTGATCTGTATCGCACCCGTTTGCATCGCGAACCATAGAAATACAGCCCTTGAATTAAGAGGACGAGCAGGTGCTGCCCGCCAGGGCATGTTCATTGAAGTCAGTCCCCCTGCAACAACTAAATTAAAACATGTGCATGAAGCCGACCAGACACTAGGGTTGGCTTTTTGGTCTTTCGACCCGTTCACTGCATGGATGGTTTCTTTCAACATGTGGTGCAGGAGCTGTGTGTTTAGAAGACAGGTAGAAAAGGTAAATAAGGGTAATGAAACCAGAGGAGGCGTAGAAGAATGACAAACCGCACACCGGGTCAGAATAATAACGATATAGATAAGGAACGTTCCCATGATAATCCAGAGCAGTATAAGACCGAGAAGGAAAGTTTGTTTGACCAATACGAAGAAGAACAGACAGTGGACCCCATACCGATGGAAGACTTGAATATGGAGAAGCAAGAAGAGAAGAATAAGGATCAGACCAAGAGTAATTCATCCTCTGAAGAAAAGTATCGGGCCGATTATCGTAAGTCACAGGAATAAGGCTTCGAAAGGAATATAATGTAAATCGCTAGATGTATAATAAATAAAAATGTACATTTAGTGAAAATAAAACAGTTTGTTGACTAATGTATGTTACTATATTATAGTTACTAAAGTTAGTACAAAGAATAAACAATCTCAGGAGGCGAATATTAATGTCTACATCTTTCTTTGACGCGTTGAAAAACAGAAGATCTTATTATGGAATCAGTAAGGAATCCACTATTTCGGATGCCAAAATTCAGGAAATCGTAGAAGAAGCAGTGAAATACACGCCAACTTCATTCAATTCTCAAACATCCCGTGCCGTTGTATTGCTCGGTGAACAACATGATACATTGTGGAATCACACAGAAGACATTTTGCGTGAAGTGGTTGGCAACGAAGAAGCCTTCCAATCTACAGCAGAGAAAATGGCCGGATTCCGCAGCGGATATGGTACTGTACTCTTCTTCGAAGACAATAATGTGATTGCACAGCTTCAACAAAATTTTGCTGCTTATGCGGATAACTTCCCGATCTGGGCGAACCAGTCCAACGGCATGTTGCAACTTGTAATCTGGACTGCTCTGGAGCAAGAAGGTCTGGGCGCTTCCCTGCAGCATTACAATCCGTTAATTGATGAGAAAGTTAAACAAGAATGGAACATTCCTGAGAACTGGAGACTGATCGCTCAAATGCCATTTGGTAAACCAACGGCAGCACCAGGCGAGAAAGAATTCCAACCGATTGAAGAGCGTGTAAAAGTACACAAGTAAGCATTGGACATTAATCTTAAAGCACAGCTTTAAGTCGTGATCTATAGAGCGGATGATGCGATTCATCCACAACGAATTTCCCAATATTTAACCACATACGGCCTCGCTTCAATTTGATACGATGATGGTAGATCGTACTCTAATGAAGCGAGGCTTTTTAATGTGAATAATAGAATAATGGAACGAATCCGACGAGTATCGGCAGCTGCATTCGGTGTGTTAATACTCGGAGGATCAATGGCAGGATATAGCCCCACTGCTCAAGCTGCGTCAGTACAACAACATTTTCAGGATACGAACACCAGTTATGCCAAAGATGCCATTTCACATCTGGTGAACGCAGGAATCGCTGCTGGTACCTCCGAGCATACGTTTGAACCGAAAAAAACGGTAACTCGTGCTGAATTTGCAACTTTTGCAGTGAGATTGCTAGGTTTGAAGGCGGTCAAAAATAACATTAATCCCTACAATGATATTAGCATCAATGCATGGTATTACGGTAACGTTGCGGCCATGACGAATCTTTCGATTCTTGAGGGCAAGGGGCAGGGGACATTCCAGCCGAATGCTTCTATTACTCGGGAGGAGGCTGCTGCACTGCTTGTGAGGATGTTGAAACAACCGGCCCAATCAACAGGTATCTTATCCTCAACCTATTACGACGCAGCCGATATTTCGGGCTGGGCGCGTCCTTATGTTCAGACTGTATATCAGCTTGGACTGATGCGAGGCAGCGATGGTATGTTTCGTCCGCATGATCAGGTGACACGGGAAGAGGCAGCGGTAATGCTGGATGCCATATTGCAAAAGAAAATATGGTCAGACCAGTTGAAGAGTTCGGATCAACTCGGCATTCAACTGGGTTGGCAGTATAACTCCACTACTGCCGAATTCAAGAAGCAGGTGGAACAGTCTGAAGTAAACACACTGGTTCCCCGCTGGTTCTTCCTGAACAGCAGCATGAAGGTTACGGATCACACGGACACGGCACTGTTATCTTGGGCAGCTGCTACGGACAGACAGATATGGCCACTGCTTGGCAATCGCTCTAACCCGGAGCTTACTCATCAGATGTTATCCAGTTCAGCCAACCGAACGGCAGTGATCTCACAGGTTGCTGCGTATGTGAAGACATATAAACTGGACGGTATTAATGTGGATTTTGAAAATGTACTGCCTGCTGATCGTGAGGGACTAACTGCATTTGTTACCTCATTGACGAAGTCTTTGCACGCACTGGGAGCCGTTGTATCTGTGGATGTATCCCCTGATCTGGGGACGGACTGGACGGATGCCTTTGATTATGCAAAATTGGGCGCCGTATCCGACTACATGGTGCTGATGGGATATGAAGAACATTGGAACGGTGACCCGCAAGCGGGGTCTGTGGCATCTCTTCCCTGGGTAGAGAAGGCACTGGATAAGATGCTCACTGAGGTAGTGCGAGCCAAAATCATTATGGCGCTTCCGTTGTATACACGGGATTGGTCTTCCGTAAATCCAGCAGCGAGTTCTTGGGACATTACTCTCGCAGAACAAGGGGTGCGTGCAAGTGCTTCGGGTTCCGTTAGACGATGGGATGCGAGTCTTGTTCAATATATAATCGGGTACTCCAGTAAAGGTACGCCAAGATATATATGGGCAGAGGACAGTCGCTCTTTGTCTGCCAAAGTGCTGATGAGCGAGCAACGAAATATTGCGGGATTTGCCTACTGGTATATGGGCGGAGAGACGGCAGACGTATGGAACGCTATTTCGAACGCCTCGCGATTTGAATCATATATTTTCTAAATATTCCAAAATTCTAATATAGCTTCATTCATTTTCCGGCATAATAACCTGATCTTATATCAACCCAAACACACCGTTACTCAGACGGATGGTTTGGGTTATTTATTTTGGTACAAGCTATATTGTAACGGATAGCGTTTGAGTCTGGTTGAACGGTTTAATGTATAGAAGGATAGTGTTCTGTCCAATACCATACAAGAGATAGAAGATAGGAAGGAGACGGAGCATGCGAGAGTATGATTGCATAATCGTAGGTGGAGGGCTTGCAGGACTTCAGGCAGCCATTCAACTTGGGCGTTACAGTTCCCATCGGGTATTGGTAGTAGATGCAGGAGAGGGCAGATCAACCCTGTGCGGAACCTATCATAATATTCTTGGTTTTCCCGACGGAATATCGGGTGAAGAGCTGCGATCCCGGGGCAGGATGCAGGCAGAGCGAACTGGAGTGTGCTTTGAGAAAGACCGCATCGTTGAAGCAGGACGTCAGGGAGAACAGATACAACTGATCGGTTCGTCCGGCTCTGAATATATGGCCAAAACCGTGTTGCTTGCGACTGGACTGTCGGATAGAATCCCGGAAATCAAGGGTTTAACCCCAACCTTGGGACGAACTGTATATGTGTGCCCTGATTGCGATGGATATGAGATTCAAGATCATCGGACTATATTGCTGGGATCAGGTGAAGCGGGTGCAAATATGGCTATGATTTTAATTCAACGTACAAGTGATCTGTTATACATCAATCATGAGCAGACGCCGATCTCTGCTGAACTTCATCGAAGCATGAAAGAAGCAGGGGTTCGTTATCTGGAGACTGCCGTACAGGAAGTGCAACTGATGGAAGATGGTCACATCACTGGTGTGTTGACGGAAGATGGACAGATCTTTGAGTCGGAACGCGGATTTATTGCTTTTGGAGGTAATCGTGTCCATTATGAGTTGGCGGAGCAGCTTGGAGCTGTCATTGCAGATAACAAACACGTCGAAGCCAATCCACGCAGCATGCAGGCCGCGCCTAATGTATGGATTGCAGGGGATCTGGGTCTGCATGCCGAACAGGCTACAGTCGCCATGGGCGAAGGTTCGATTGCTGCAATCTGGATTCACAAGGCGTTGCAGCAGATGAATAAGGACAACGAAGTGAATCCGTTATAAAGACATGTGATGAACAGTCTCAGTTCGCGTTATAAAAATAAAACAGCCTAAAAAGTCCGTCAACCTTTGGTGTTAGGGTTGGCGGACTTTTTAGGTCGAATTCACGTCGGAATGAGGCCCGGATTAGTTCTTGTTCTTCCCACGCGTATCGGTTTTCTTCGCTTTTTGAGGGTGAGTGATGTTATCGACGATATCTCCTACGGCTTCCTCAATCATATCGGTTGGGCCGGGATTGTTGAGGTCAGGATGCAGAACCATGTTGACACCGGGTTCAAGCTCTTTTTGTTTTCGCTCTTTTTTAGATTCGTTCATGGAAAAAACCTCCTTATTCGGGTATGTTTAAAGTACTCATTAACATACCCAACCACTGTAATGTATATGTATACGATTAACCGCTGGAGCCAAATTGAAACGTTGTATGTGAAAGGAGGGAGCGATTTGTTCAAAAAAACAAGCGTGCTCCTATTGCTTCTGGCCTTGTGTGCCTGGACGTATTGGAGAACCGATAGCGATGATCAAAATCCATATCTGATTACCGACTATAGTCGTCTTCACCCCGTTAAGGTTGAACGTATCGTACAAGGTCATGAAGAGCAACAGCTTGTTAAACTGTTACAGGATGCACGGAATAAAAAACTGACCGTGTCGATTGCTGGGCAACGACATAGTCAGGGAGGTCATACCTACTATAAGGATGGAATTGTCATCGATATGACTTCCTACAATCGGGTGCTTGAAGTGAATGCCGATGTCAAAAAGGTACGTGTACAAGCCGGAGCAACCTGGGCTGACGTGCAGCGTGCAATTAACCCATACGGACTGTCCGTCAAAAATATGCAGTCCCAGAATATCTTCACGGTAGGTGGGTCCATTAGTGTAAATGCTCATGGTCGAGAACTTCGTAACGGTTCCCTCATTCAAAGTGTGGAGTCCTTTCGTCTCCTGACAGCAGATGGGCAGATTCAGGAAGTAAGCCGTACCGACAATGCAGAGCTTTTTTTCCTTGTACTTGGAGGTTATGGGCTATTTGGTTTGATTCTGGACGTGACACTGACGTTAACGGATGATGAAGTCTACCTTCTTACGACCGAACGGACACAGGTCGGGGAGTACCCATCTTATTTTCAAAAGAATGTATTAGGAGATCCAACGATGCGAATGCATCTTGCCCGAATTTCAGTACAACCGGGTGAGGGATATTTTCGGGAGATGTACGTATTGAATTATGCCCTTGATCCACTGGCTCCTCTGGATGATTATAATCATCTTGCTGTACGAGAGCAGGGTGTGCTTCCAAGTAAACTGTTGTTCAATCTAAACCGTGAATTCGAATGGGGGCGTGCCTGGTTCTGGCCGCTTCAACAACGATACTTCGAGTCGCAGGATGGCAAAAGGGTGAGCCGTAACAATGCGATGGCTTCCCCGTCCGCGTTCATGGAGTATCATCAGCCGGGGGCTAATGATCTTTTGCAGGAATATTTTATTCCAGTGGATGCTTTTCCGGCATTTGTGGAGGAGATGGGAGAGATTGTATCTCGGGAGCAGTTGGACCTGCTCAACATCACAGTGAGGTATGTGAAACAGGATGAAGAAGCGGTGCTTTCGTATGCAACGCAGGATATGTTCGGTCTGGTTTGCTTGTTTCACGCTTCGCTGTCCGAGGAAGACCAGGTGAGATTCAAAGCCAGCCTGCAACAATTGATTGATACAGTCATTCGTTACAATGGAACTTATTATCTGCCTTATGAAGCTTACGCAACAGCAGAACAATTCGAACAGGCCTATGCGCGTAAAACAGCGTTTTTTGCAGCCAAAGAACACTTTGATCCGGAACATCGGTTTATGAACTATTTTATGGAGCAGTATGGAGGGGAGCAATAATGAATATCAAATGGCTTGTCCGTTCGCAAAGTATCGTGACCCTCGCATCAGGTATGATCTATCCCTATTACCTTCTGTTTCTCAAAAATCTGGGTAACAGTTTCTCCAAATATGGACTGGCCTTTGCTGTATTTACAATCAGTTCAGCCGTTGCTTCGCAATGGCTGGCACCCCGAATGGATAGCCATGCGAGACAGTGGCTTATCGTCAGCTCGATAGGAATGGCGGTAGCCATGGTTGCTTTTCCTTGGGTCATATCCTACATCTGGGTGCTGTTGCTTCAACTCATGATGGGGATATGTAATGCCATGCAGCGAATGAGTGAACGGGTCTTGCTTGCGGATTATACCGTTCCCGGGCAACGGGGGAAATCGGTGGGCAACTATCACTTCTGGACATCAGCTGCTTCCGGATTCGCCGTTATTGTAGGCGGTGTGCTGATCGATTGGCTGACGATTGATGTTTTATTTTATCTGAGTGCCTTGCTGTATGCATGGGGTGCTCTGGCTGTATGGCGTTCACGAAGCATGACGGACTTAGGAGAGCCGAATGAATAAAGGATAGAAATGGAACTGATTAATCTCCAGCCAGAAGTTTATATTATAAGTAGCTTGTTCATTACTGAGCATCTTGCAAATTCAAAGAACGATTACTCTCAAGGAGGTTTTTCAGATGAATGAAAACAATCATGTTATCCATAAAGATGGACAAGTTTCAACCGACAAGGTGGACAATGCAATCGAGAAGATTGCACCGGAAGAAAGAGAACAGATTTTACAGAACTTTGATGCATTCAAAGAATACCTGGGTAAGCGGATTGCCATGGGAGAATCGATTGGACTAAGCGAGGAGCAGATGGCCAAAATTGCGGAGAAAGTAGCCGATTATTTGGCTGCCAAAGAAGAACCGCGTAACCGTGAAGAGAAATTGCTTCAGGAACTGTGGAATGTCGGCAAGGAAGAAGAACGCCACATCTTGGCTCATATGCTTGTTCGTATGGCGCAGGCATCGACCGCAAATCATTAATATTGAAGAGCAACAGAGACCCTGGATGTGATGGCATTCAGGGTTTCTTTTTTTGGGCACAGTGGGGATTACGTTGAATGATGACGCTGATTGTAACTATTTTTCATCTGGCTGATACTTTTGAAGATTCTGATTCTAGTATGATAGAGAAAGTTAAGAGTTGATTGAATATTTCACATGAGCGTTTGAAGCGGAAATCTTCCGGTTAAGGTATTGTAACGTTCATATAAGGAGAGATGCTGCCTATGAAGAACGCGGCGAAACAATGGAAAATACGAATGCTGGGTGCAGCTGTTGCATTACTTGGCATGATTGTGATTGCTACATATGTGCTTACACCAGCGAACGCTGAGGAGAGCGCAGATTCTGTTCAGGCTTCTCCCAAAGAAGCACAGGTTGCTAACTCGGAGATGTTTACTGCCTATGTCAATGATTTACAGCAGGAGAACGGTAAAGTCTATTTGGTTGTAGACAAGATTGGCTGGTACCAAGGAACAGAGGCTGATAAAGTTTTTGAACAACGCAATCCGGATGCCGGAATAGATGGTGCTCCAGATGGTTATTATATTGTCAACGACAGCAGAGAACAGGAAAAGGTTGAAGTAAGTGCCAATGCTGAGGTGTTGATGCAGTTGTATGACCGTGATGGTACGATGCAGGGAGTAGACATTCAATGGAATGAACCTGTAACACTTGCCAAATTCGAATCATTGTATGAGAATACAAAAGTTCTCGATCTTGCCGTGTTCCCGTATCACATCACTGTGCAGGATGGAAAAGTTACGAAAATTGTGCAGCAATACATTCCATAAACAAGTTGAAATCCAACCTATAAGCATTCCTCCGGTTCCATTAAACGGTGAGGGATGCTTTTTTGCTTATGACAAATTCATGAAAGAGATTGTAATTCATGGTAGGTACATGTATCATTTATTAGAATGGCGTTTTTACATAGTTCAGGAGGCTCCTCATGCTTAAAGACATGATTGCATTAACGAAACCCGGACTTCTACGGCTGAATGTGTTTGCGGTGGCGGTAGGATTCTGGGTAGCTTCAAAATGGGATATCGCCTGGATATCCCTGCTGATGGTGTTGATTGGATCAACATTGGTCATCGCATCGGCTTGTGTTATGAATAACTACTGGGATCGTGAATTGGATCAGAAGATGGAGCGCACCAAGAAACGGATTGATTACATTAACCATCTTAAACCCAAGTTTGTACTCGGATATGGCATTGTTCTGGGTATCATCGGTTTGGCGTTATTGGTTCTCCTGGTTAACCCATTGTCGGCTTGGATGGCACTGCTCGGCTGGTTCGCTTATGTTGTGATCTATACCATGTGGCTGAAACGCAGCTCCACCTGGAGCACGTCGATTGGTGGAATTGCGGGAGCGATGCCGCCTGTAATCGGCTATTGCGCAGTAACGAATGAGGTTGATGCGGGTGCCTGGTTACTGTTCGCGTTGTTGTTTTTGTGGCAGCCTCCGCATTTCTGGTCACTGGGTATTCGCAGAGTGGAGGAATACCGTGCAGCGGGTTTCCCGTTGCTGCCTGTGGTCAAAGGTGTGAAACGTACCAAGGTTCAGATGGTTCCTTACGTATTTCTGCTGCTCCCTGTTGTATTTTTGCTGTATTACTTCAATTACGTCGGCCTTGTGTTCCTGATTGTATCCATCCTTGGAGGGCTGATCTGGTTCGTGCATACACTACGTGGACTGAACGCACCGGATGATGAAAAATGGGCAAAGGTTAATTTTCTGATCTCCGTCAATTATCTCATGCTTGTATTTATTGTCATGGTGGCGAACACAACATGGTCCTAAGCAGTTAGATTCAGCATGTAGCTGGATAAGAAGAGGCTCAGATAACTAACGAATCATGAAAAAAAAGCACGCTGTGGAATAACGATGGACAACCTCAGGTTGTTCCAACATATTCCTCGGGGTGTTTTTTTGCTATAATTAACAGATATTTTATAGATATGGAAAAGATTTTGGGTGAATGGGAAGTGACAGGATGAGTGTTTTGGAGCGGGCGATCTTCTTAAGGCAAGAGGGTAAAATCCAGGAGGCGATAGAGCTTTTGCAGGAAACGGCAGTAGAAGATCCGGAGAACGCACAGGTCTGGTATCAACTGGCATGGGCTCATGATTCACTTGGATTGGAACAGGAAGCGGTACCTCATTACGAGAGAGCCCTGAGTCTTGGACTTCCGGGTGAGGACAGGGCAGGAGCCATACTTGGACTTGGCAGCACGTATCGGACTTTGGGGCAGTATGCGCAGGCGAAAGCCTGGTTTGAAAAAGGCATGAGTGAATTCCCGGAGCACCGGGAATTTGAAGTTTTCTACGCGATGGTGCTTTATAATCTGGGGGAACATGCAGAGGCCATGCAGCGACTGCTTGTGCAACTGGCGGATACTTCGAGTGATAAGGGAATAACCGATTATAGCAGAGCGATCCGTTTCTACGCAGATCAATTGGATCGGGTGTGGAACTAGACCTAGAACCAGAACTAACCTATCCGAGCAATGGACTGCTGGCACTGGTTAGAACGATGGGGTAAGCCACTCCTGTATTGCTTCAATGAAACGACGTGTAGCTGGCGACAGATTGGCGAGGGAAGGGCAGGCTATACCAATGATACGATACGGATCTCCAGTGAGTGGAACGAGAGCGAGTTCATTCGTATGGTTTTGAAGAACCATTTCAGGTAGAAGGCTGATCCCGAGACCATTGCGAACCATCGCCATAATGGCCTGATCTTCGGCGACTTCATAGACGATATTCAGTTTGGCTGCATGCTGGCGAATGAGTCGTTCAATCTCATTATCTCCGCCCCATTTGGGCAGAATGAATGGTTGCTCCAGCAGTACATCAAAGGATACAGACGCCTCCGTGGCGAGAGCATGATCCAAAGGCAGGATGCACATCATCCTGTCTTTTTGCAGTGGAATGGTCTCAAAAGGCAGTGAATCGCCAAGGGACAGAAAGCCGAGATCGATGGCACCACCGGCTAGCCAGGCTTCAATTTCTGCATAATCGCCTTCCCATAGCTTGATCTCGATTCCGGGATGACGCAGGCGGAATTGCTTCAGGATGCCGGGCAGCCATTGTGTGGACACGCTGGCAAAAGTGCCAATACGCACGGTTCCAATCTCGGCGCCGCGAATCAGCGAGATCTCCTGGTTCATCAGTTCCGTCCATCGCAGGATCTCACGGGTGTATCCCAGAATGCGTTCCCCTTCAGCGGTAACCCGAACACCGGATCGGCCACGGTTCAGCAGGGAAAAGCCACACTCGGCCTCCAGACTGGCGATGGCATGGCTGACTGCTGACTGGGTAATATTCAGTGCCTCTGCTGCTTTGGTGAGGCTCCCATATTCCACAACAGCATTCAAAATTTCGTATTTCACCAAAGACATGAAAGTATCCGTTCCTTTCTATATAAAACATGAGTTCATTTCATATTAACTATTATAAATATTCATTTTTATAATGCAAAGAGATCGTTTATACTTGCCAAGGCGAGTGCGTGTGAACGGACTCGGGCAGATCAGAATACATAGAATGAGGGTAGAAGCGAGATGAATGGAGTACGTGCACAACATGGTCAGGCAACAAGAAGAGCAGATATGCAAATGCTGCTCGCAACGGTAATTTGGGGATCATCCTATCTGTTTATGAAATCAGGGCTGGAGTCCATGCAGGAGCTGAATTTGGTCGCTTTTCGTTTTGGCATCGCTTTTATTGCAGCAGCTATTCTATTTCATCGACGATTGTTTAGAATGGATCGCAGAACGCTTGTAGCAGGCACAATCATGGGAACGGCCCTGTTCGCTGCGTTTGTATTCATAACTTATGGTGTACAGCGTACAACAACGTCCCAGGCGGGATTCCTGATCAGTTTGGCTGTGATTTTTGTGCCAATTCTGACTACAATCCTGCATAGACGTATGCCTGACTTGCGTTTAACAGTAAGCATTCTCGTAGCCGTAGTTGGTCTCGGATTATTGACACTTCAGCATGAGCTGAGTTTACATACAGGGGATATCCTGTGCATTCTCGCAGCACTGATGTATGCCATCTACATTATGATTGCTGGTACATACACACCGAAACATGATCCTTTGACCTTGGGAACGGTCCAACTGGGGGTTGCGGCTATATGGGGCATTGCGGCTACATTTCTGCTGGAGACGCCACGTCTGCCAGATACGTCTGAATCCTGGGTAGCCATTCTGGGTCTGGGTGTATTATGCAGCGGAATTGGTTACCTATTGCAAACACTTGCTCAGCGGCATGCTTCACCCACAAGGACAAGTCTTATTTTCTCCTTGGAGCCTTTATTTGCCGCAGCTTTTGCATTCACCTTTCAGGGAGAATCGCTTACGTTGCAAGGGTATGCTGGAGCAGCGCTGATGCTGATGGGTGTTCTCATCACAGAGATCAAATTTCCACAGCCGGTCTTCTGGCGCAGAAAACGTACCGCATTACAGGGCGAATTGGGAGATCAAAGTGCATCCGGAGTTTAAAGCAGTGGAAAAGGAAGGGTCCTTTCGTCATCTTTGATAGAAGATGGTGGGGGACCCTTCTTTGTTATTTCATTGAAAACGGATCTAATCCGCTGAATAAACTAACAAAACAAACAATGACATAACAAGTTTTGTTGAATATCCATTTTTATGCTACACTGAATGAAAAATCAGGAAAAACAGGTGAGTAGGATGGGCAAAAGAGTAACCATGCAGCAAATCGCCGATGCTGCGGGAGTATCCAAATTCGCGGTCTCCCGTGCTTTGACGGGTAAACCTGGAGTTAGTGAACATACGCGGGAGATGATTATCAGAACGGCTGGGCAGCTTGGATATTTCAAAGCCGAATCCAAGCGTTACCCTGTCGAGATCCAGGTGGAACGGGAGATCAAGGAAGTACAGCAGGGTACCATCCTGATTTTGTTTCCCAACATCCGCTCTCAGAATCGTTCCTCCTTGTACTGGGGACCTGTATTCGACGGCATTTCTGCACGACTGAATGAGAAAGGCATGGATATTTTAACGTTGACGGAACCGTCCTCGGACCGCATGTTTTCGGTCCTTAATCTGGAAGCAATCAGCGGAATTATTACCGTGGGTTCAATCTCAACGTCAGTATTGCTGGAAATCTATCGATTGCGTATTCCGCTTGTGATGGTCGACCATGAGGACCCAGCTATCCATGGAGATACGGTGTTTACAGATAACATCAAATGCATGAAAGAACTGGTGCTAATGCTCGTTGGAAAGGGCTATAGACGATTGCAGTTTGCCGGCCCATTGCCTGACGCGGCAAGTTTCAGAGAGCGGTGGCTCGGGTATCACTCGGTGCTGGAAGAGATGCAGTTGCAAAGGATACAGAACGCAGATTTGCTGGGAATGGAGTATGAACAGATTCGGAGATCCATTGCTGAAATGAAGCTGGAGGACATACCTGAAGTTATCGTGTGTGCGAATGATCATACGGCTGTCATTGTGATTCAGGCACTCCGAAGCCGAGGCGTTCAGGTGCCTGAACGCTGTGCCGTAACGGGGTTCGACAATACCCGGACGGATGAGCCGATTCTTGCTTCGGTACATATTAACAAAGAGAATCTGGGCATAAGGGCAGTAGATCAGCTCTTGTGGCGGATCAAGCACCCTGAGGGGCCGTTTGAACGAAAGTTGATTTATTCGGAACTAATCATTAGAGAGGAGTACAATGCGATTTTGGAGTGAAATGAGCGAAGCGAACATTCATTATTTTCAATAATCGGCATGCCAGCTAAGGATAAGTTGGAGAGAAAGACATGGGGGAGGTAAGACTTCATGTCTTTTTTTGTTTGTGTATAAAGGTTTTTATGAATTAAATCAGAAATCAGATTGACTGGGGTAAGCATATCATGTTAATTTTGTTTTGTAAGTTATCTGTTTTTGTAATAACAAAACCTAACAATATGATTTTTCACACCACTTCAACGATATCGGAGGCTGTCATGAGTAAAATACAATCGCAGATTTTTCAGAATTGGACGTTCAAGGCTTGTGAGGATCAAGAGTGGATGCCGGCTCAGGTACCTGGCTGTGTGCATACGGATCTGCTGGAACTTGGCAAAATTCCAGACCCTTTCTATGGAACCAACGAGAAAGAGATTCAATGGGTGGACAAGAAAGCTTGGGAATATCGCACTGAATTTGACGTTAAGGATACACTTCTGTCTCAGGAACATCTGGAGCTGGTATTTGATGGTCTCGATACGTATGCAGATGTATATGTGAATGACCAGCATGTGTTATCGGCGGACAACATGTTTCGAGTGTGGACAGTGGACGTAAAATCTGTATTAAAAGGGAGCGGCAACGTTCTCCAAATACGTTTTCGGTCTCCGATTCAGGAAGATCTGCCGAAGCTGGAGAAGCTTGGATATGCACTACCTGCATCGAATGACCAATCCGAAGTTGGAGGTCTGGGTGATAAAAGAGTAAGTATTTTTGCGCGTAAAGCTCCTTATCACTATGGATGGGACTGGGGCCCGCGTTTTGTAACCAGTGGAATCTGGCGTGAAGCGCGTCTTGAAGGTTGGACACAGGTACGAATTAAGGATGTATTTATTCAACAAAATGATGTAACCGCTATCTCAGCCTCATTGACTGCGGTCGTGGAAGTCGAGACATCACAAGCGGTGGATACGGTCATTCGAATCGGCGCAGATGGTCAGAGATGGGAACAAACGGTATCGCTGAAGCCAGGATCTCAGATTGTGGAGATTCCCATCTCTATCAATGAACCCAAGCTATGGTGGAGCCGTGGACTTGGCGATCCGCATATGTATTCATTCCTAGCGGAAGTACTTCAAGGTGAACGAGCTGTGGCAGAGTCTATCGTCAAAACAGGGCTTCGTTCCATTCGTCTTGTACGTGACAAGGATAAAGCGGGAGCAACCTTTTACTTTGAATTAAACGGGGTTGCGGTGTTTGCCAAAGGGGCCAATCACATTCCGAATGACAGCTTCATAACCGAAATAACCCGTGAACGTTATCGGCATGAGATCGTCTCGGCTGCCGAGTCCAATATGAACATGCTGCGGGTGTGGGGTGGCGGGATCTATGAGCAAGACGTGTTCTACGAGCTGTGTGATGAATACGGAATACTGGTATGGCAGGACTTCATGTTTGCCTGCAGCATGTATCCGGGAGACGAAGCGTTCTTGAACAGTGTGAGACATGAAGCTATGGATAATGTGAAACGTCTGCGGAATCATCCGAGTATTGCGCTCTGGTGTGGTAACAACGAGATTGATTCGGCTTGGGCTCACTATGTTGAGAATGGTGGCTGGGGTTGGAAGAAGGATTACAACGCGGAACAAAGAGAACGGATCTGGGCGGATTACGAAGCCATTTTCCATGAGCTTCTCCCGGAAGTGGTTGAAGCCTATGCTCCGGGTGTGGATTACTGGCCTTCTTCACCACTCGTATCCCTGTCGGGCGATGAGAAGCAGCATGCTCATCCCTCCACGTCAGAAGGAGATATCCACTATTGGGGTGTGTGGCACAATGTAGAGCCATTTGAGAACTACAATGTTCACGTAGGTCGATTCATGAGTGAATACGGATTCCAGTCATTCCCGGAGTACAAGTCAGTACGCACTTACGCAGAAGAAGAGGATCTGGCTCTGGAATCAGAAGTCATGCTGGCTCATCAAAAGAATGGGGCAGGCAATCGTCTGATCAAACAGTACATGGATATGTACATGCATGAATCGAAGGACTTTCCATCGTTCCTGTATATGAGCCAAGTGCTTCAGGCGGAAGCGATGAAGACGGCCATTGAAGCACACCGTCGCCGCAAACCATTCTGCATGGGCACACTTTACTGGCAAATGAATGACTGCTGGCCGGTGGCTTCATGGGCAGGTATGGACTACCTTGGTCGCTGGAAAGCAATGCAATATTATGCGAAACGCAGCTTCGCCGATGTGTTGGTATCGGTAGATGGAACAAAAGAAGATACAACAGATATATATATAATCTCGGATCAATTACAACCTGTAAAAGGGCAGTTACAGATTCGTTTGCTCGGGTTCGATGGAACGGTGCATCGTGATGAAACACATGACGTGACCTTGGCACCTAATACAGGTGATCGCGTGCTGTCATTACGTAACGCGGAATGGCTTGAAGGTCATGATACAGCTAACACGCTGCTGCGCCTGGATCTGAAACAGGACGGTGCGGCGAATATCGTACAGGAACACTATTTTGTACCGTCCAAAGACCTTGCTCTGCAGCCTGCAAACATCGATGTAAGCGGGGGAGCGGATGAAAACGGCGTTCATCTGGTACTGGAAAGTGATGTGCTTGCTAAACAGGTATGGCTATCTTCGGATGTGGAGGGGGTCTTCTCGGATAACTTCTTCGACTTGATTCCTGGCATTCCGGTGAAGGTGCAGTTCACTTCCAGAGAGAGATTGCAGTCTAATGATGTGATATCAAATCCGGGACCGATCGAGGTTCGATCCATGATTGATTTTATTCGTTTGACCTAGAAGGCACGGTTGGAGTCTCTCGTAAGAGAGATTTCAACCGTTTTTTTATTGAAACCTGACCCAATTTATATATCGTAATGGTTTCGTAATACTTCGCTTAGAGAATCGTAAGCTGTCTTGCTTATTGTAATCAATGTAAGTAATAAACGAATGGAGAGTGATAAGAATGATGAAAACGAATAAGAGCAAAAAAGTGATGGTAGCAGCGGTATTGATGATGTCTATGGCCTTTTCTGGATTGGCAAGTGCTGCAGATATGAAAACGATTAAAAAGGATGGCATGGAACTTGTTCAATTGAGACAGGCGGCCAAAATGTACGATTACAGCATTATGTGGGACAGCAAGGACAGATCGGTAACTTTGATGTATATGGGCAAAATGGAAGACACGATGATGAAAGATGACATGATGATGGAAGACGACATGATGATGAAAGACGATAAGATGATGGAAGATGACATGATGATGAAAGACGACAAAATGATGAAAGATGACAAAATGATGGAAGACACGATGATGCCTGCGGGAAAAACGATTAAATTGTGGATTGGATCGAAAAAAATCATGGTAGACGGTATGCAAGTCAACTTGAAATCGATGCCTGTCATCCATGATGGGAATTCGTATGCGGCTGAGTCTGTAATTAAACAATACATGATGCCAGCCAAGACAATGAAGTGATTTAAGGCTAAGCATCGCCATCACCATATGATATGATTGGCTCGAATGTATTTTCTGGAATATGGGGTGGGTTCGTTTGAATGAATGTGTACTGGTTGCTGATGATGATACGAATATTACCGACGTTTGTCGCAGGTATCTGGAACGGGAAGGTTATCTTGTCGTGACGGCCAAGGACGGTCTGGAGGCTATAGAGCTGTGGCACAGCCAAACGCCAAGCTTGATTGTGCTCGACCTGATGATGCCACATAAGAATGGCTGGGAGGTCTGCAACGAGATTCGGCAAACCGAGGATGTGCCCATTGTAATGCTGACGGCCAGGGGTGAGGAACAGGATCGTCTGATGGGACTGACGATGGGGGCGGATGATTATCTGACCAAACCATTCAGTCCGAGAGAACTTGTTTTGCGTGTGAAGGCAATCCTGCGGAGAATGCGAGCTGCGCAGGCATCACCTGTTACAACATCTGAATATACGATCAATTATGAAGGGCTCACCATTGATTTTACAAAGCGTGAAGTGCACATCAGCGGGCAGGCAATCGAATTGACAGTTACGGAGTTTGAGATGTTGTATTTGCTGGCAAGTCACCCGGGTCAGGTGTTCTCCCGTAACCAGATGTTAAGCCAGATTTGGGATTTTAGCTATGAGGGAGATACAACGACGGTGACTGTACATGTTCGGAGATTACGAGAGAAGATCGAACAGAACCCTTCTGATCCGCAATATATTAAAACGGTTTGGGGTATAGGCTACAAGTTTGCGGGTGGCAGTTCATGAAACTTCGCACATACTTGGTGTTGTCCAGTCTCACAGGTATTGGCGTATTATTAATTTGTTTGTTCATCAGTTATTCCAAAATGCTGCTTACGATCGAACAATTGTATTGGTTATCGGCTATAACGGCAGGGGTAGGCTTACTTTCGTTTATTCTTCAATATATGCTGACTAAACCATTAGAGAAATCGATTGCGCGAATTACACAGCAGACGATACGAATTGCCGAAGGGGATTTCCATACGGAAGTCCCTCTCATCGGTACGCAGGAATTTAAGCTCCTGGCACAGCAATTTAATGAAATGAGTTCCAAGCTGAAGGAAAGCTTTGATCATCTGCATCACTCAGAAACCGCCAGACGAGAGTTGATCGCCAATGTTTCCCATGATTTACGGACTCCCTTGGCATCCATTCAGTCATTCGTCGAAGCGTTGGAGGATGATGTCATTAAGGATAAAGAAACCTTTCAACGTTACCTGAACACGATACGACTTGAGACGAAGCGTTTGGGAGGGCTTATTCAAGATTTGTTCGAATTATCCAGCCTGGAAGCGCAAGGGGAGGTATTTGAGCCTCAGCCTTGTCACGTCGATGAGTTGCTGCTCAGTACGTTGGAGAGTTTTTCGTTTCATCTCGCCGAGAAAACGCTGAACGTTGAAATCGATTTGCCTGATAAATTACCAGCCGCGGTCATGATGCCTGCACAAATGAAGCGGGTCCTTTCCAATTTGCTGCAAAATGCCATTCAATACTCTCCTGTTGAAGGAAAAATCATTTTGGCTGCCGAAGAGAAGGGGCCGTTTATACGAATTTCAGTTACGGATGAAGGGGAAGGCATTGAAGCGGAGGAAACTTCGCGAATATTTGAACGTTTTTATCGAATTGACAAATCACGCAGCAAGAGCAATGGGGGGGCCGGGCTTGGCCTTGCCATCGCTCAATCGATTGTGGAACTCCATGGTGGCGAGATCGGGGTTCAGAGTACAAAAGGAGAAGGAAGCTGTTTCTGGTTCACGCTTCCGATCTATGTCAGTCGCTAACCTTGGTTTGTCATGCGTAGTATTTATTTAGGTGGTGAATGACTTGACCAGTGATTTGGTATTCCTTTTCGGCGTTTTTGGTGCAGGATTGTTATCGTTTTTTGCGCCATGCATTCTGCCGCTGATCCCGGTATATGTGTCTTATCTGTCCGGAAGCATGGTCAACGGTACGAATCAGCAGCAGCCCGATACAAATTCGGTTCGGTTGCGGTCTGCACTTGTTTTGCGGACATTTTTATTTGTTCTTGGGCTGTCCCTGGTATTTGTTTTACTCGGTTTTGGTTCCGGCATCGTTGGCAATATGATCTCAAGTCCAGTGTTTATTGCCTTCTGCGGAGCAATCGTGGTGCTTTTCGGGATTTATCAAACCGGGTTGATCCGACTATCCTGGCTGGAACGTGAGAGAAAGCTGTCAAGCGACCATGCCAGACGGGGAGGGTATATCGGAGCGTTCCTGCTGGGTCTGACGTTTAGTTTCGGCTGGACTCCTTGTATCGGGCCCGTACTGGCGGCCATTCTTGGTATCGCCGCAGGTGAAGGCTCTCCACTGTATGGCGGGTTTCTCATGTTCCTGTATACCCTTGGGTTAGCGATTCCTTTCCTGATTCTGTCCGTTTTTTCGGAGTATGTTATGAAGCGGATACGTCGTTTATACAGGTACATGGGCGTCATCAAAATAACTTCCGGCGGTATTCTTATTGTAATGGGACTATTGCTAATGACAGATCGACTAAACAGCTTGGTTACCTGGTTTCAATAATCATTGGAGGAATTCGGTATGAAGATTGCACGGAAATGGATGGTATCTGTAATCGTATTAGCTGGAGTCCTGTCGATCTTGAGCGCATGTGGATCAAAGCAAACTGCGTCAACATCAACCCCAGCATCAACAACCGATATGAGTTCGTCAACAATGATGAACAAGGGAGAGACGGCTCCGGAATTTTCATTGCGTGATCTGAAAGGAAACACGGTTGGACTGTCCGATGTTCAAGGCAAGAAAGTGTATGTGAAATACTGGGCTTCCTGGTGTTCCATCTGTCTTGCGGGTTTGGAAGACCTGAACAATCTGGCTGGTCAAGACAATGATTTTCAAGTCATTACGATTGTTACGCCAGACTACAAAGGAGAGAAATCCTCCCAAGCGTTTACCGAATGGTTTGACCAACAGCCATATGATAACATAACTGTTCTTTTGGATGAGAAAGGTGTATGGGCCAAGGAATTTGGTGTAAGAGCGTATCCTAGTTCCTTTTATATTGGCTCAGATGGTATTTTAGCGAAATCGCAGCCAGGGCATGCATCCAATGAACAGATCATGGAATCATTACAAGAGATTTTGTGAGAAGGGAGGAAGTGTCATGAAGAGGATGCTGCTCGGCTTGTGCCTCCTTGTTATAGCAATGGTCGTGTCTGCTTGTGGAAACAGGGTTGAGAACCATTCAGCTTCATCTTCGATATCCACTCAACCTGTCAAGGTATCGAGTGTCTCCGAGGAAAACCTGCACAACCTGTACTTGGCAGGAGGCTGCTTCTGGGGTGTGGAGGCATATATGGCTCGTATTCCGGGGGTTCAGGATGTGACTTCCGGTTATGCCAACGGCGAAGGAGAGGATCCAACCTATGAGGATGTTATTCGCGGGGACCGGGGGTTTACGGAGACCGTTCATGTAAAATATGATCCACAGCAAGTATCTTTGCAGAAATTGCTTGAATCTTATTTTCGAGTTATTGATCCTACCAGCTTGAATAAGCAGGGCAATGATCGTGGCATTCAGTATCGGACTGGAATATATTATACGTTGCCTGAAGATGCCAAACTCATTCAGCAGGCTGTAGAGGTAGAGCAAGAAAAATATGACCAACCCATCGTAACAGAAGTAATGCCTCTGCAGAATTATTATTTGGCGGAGGAGTACCATCAGGATTATTTGGAAAAAAATCCGAACGGATACTGCCACATTGATATGACTGTCCTGAATGAACTGGAGATTGGGATTGATCCCGCTCAATATCCACGTCCAACAGATGAACAATTAAAGGAACGATTAACAGACGAACAGTATGCGGTCACGGTAAACAATGATACGGAGCATGCGTTCAGTAACGAATACTGGGATAATGAGGAGCCCGGTCTGTATGTTGATATTGCAACGGGAGAGCCGTTATTCACCAGTCGGGATAAGTACGATTCCGGTTGCGGGTGGCCGAGTTTTACAAAGCCGATTGTACCTGAGGTTGTTACCTATAAAAAGGATACGAGCTTTGGTATGGATCGCACGGAGGTACGAAGCCGGGCAGGAGACATCCACCTCGGGCATGTGTTCGATGATGGTCCCGAAGATCGCGGTGGCAAACGTTACTGTATTAACAGTGCATCTATCCGGTTTATTCCGCTAGACAAGATGGAGGAAGAAAGATACGGGTATTTATTGTCATTTGTCGAGTAGAGAAGGGCAGTAGCAGTAGAATATGGAATATCAAAATGATCGATGTAGATAATAACGTCCTTCATGTAACAGGCAAGTTTGTCTTGCAAAGGTGTGCATCTGACCAAAGATGTTCTTGCCAGACAGGTATGGATTTCCTCTGAAGCGGAAGGCATATTCTCGGACAACTTTTTCGATCTCATTCCTGGCATTCCGGTGAAAGTGCAGTTCAATTCCAGAGAAGGGCTGCAATCTGCCGATGCGGTTTCCAATACAAGACTCATTCAGGTTCGTTCCATGGCTGACTTTATCAAACTGTAATAAGGCCATGATTTTAGAACGGTTGAGATCTCTCTATGAGGGATTTCGACCGTTTTTTATTTTGCGGCATCCAACAAAAACGGAGGTAGGCTTCAAAGATGGTTCCATCATTGTTATAATTGATAATCATTATCAGTTATAGGTGGGTTTTTAGTCACAATGCCAAGGTATTGTGCGTGTTGATCGCTTAGGAAAGGGAGTCTATATGGGAATTCAGAATGATATCAAGCTATGGGATCAGGTTCAGGTACGTGTGCTTGATGTCCGTTTTATATCACTGGCAACAAACGAGCTATTCCGAAATTATGTATTACCGACGAGTGCATTTGTATATGTTCATGGCAGGGGGCAAGTTTGGCTGGATGAAGAGGTATGGTCTACAGGCCAATTCTTGCTGCTTCACGGGGGTAAAGGAAGGCGTCTGACATTTGAAGCGACCGGGGCTACTGAGGTATATCTAATTTTGTACAAATCAACGCTGCCAACTAACGTGCTACTGGAATACCGAATGATGCTGTTACAGCGTAACCCTTTCGAGCAATCCTGGGCGATCGAGCCAGACCATGCGCTTGAACTGCGTGAACTTGTTCGAAATATACATGAGTGCTGGGCAGGACAGGATCAAGTGGGCAAAATTCAGGTAAAAGGGTACTTCTTTCAATTGGTACAATATGTATTGCTTCAGCAAAATCAAGTGCAAAAAGAAGGTCAGCAACCTTCGCTAACGGATCAGGTTTTGCGTTTTATGACAGCTCATTTCCGGGAGCCGATCTCGCTTGATTCACTTGCCCAATCGTTGAATTATAGCCCACAATATCTGTCACGTAAATTCAAGGAGCAAACGGGATATACACCGACAGAATATGTGATTCGGTTACGGATGACAGAGGCAAGGAGCCTGCTTACGTCCACAGAAGCTTCATTACACGAGATTGCGGCGTATGTGGGCTACCCGGACCCGTTCTATTTCAATCGTATTTTCAAAAAAGAGACCGGAAGCACACCTGGACAATTTCGGTTGAAGCAGCGGGAGAACTCGAAAAAAGTTTCGAAAAGTGCATTAAATGTAACAAATGAATCCATTGTAACAGGAGGCATGGAACGTTATCCTTTAATTGATGATGATAATCATTATCAATATAATGGAGATGAGGAAATCAACATGTTTAACCATTTTAAATCAGCGATCATGTCGCTTGCACTTGTACTTACATTGAGTGCTTGTGGAACAGCCGAGCAGGGGGCAGTAACATCAGAGGCGGCAGAACCCGAACAGCCAGCAGTTGTGGAAACGAAAACCGTGAATACAACCTTTGGCGAGGTAGAGATTCCTGCACATCCGGAGCGAGTCGCTACCATTGATTATTTGGGAACTGTGATTGCTCTTGGTGTCAAACCTGTTGGGGGAGGACAATTTCTGATGAATAGTCCTTATCTGGAAGGTCACCTGGATGGGATTGAAACGATAGGGGATTCCGTTGAACAATTGATGGAGCTGGAACCTGATCTCATTATTACATTGAATCCAGACAAGGAGGCTTATGAGAAATACAGCAAGATTGCACCGACCGTTTCGATCGCATCCATTACTTTCCCAACATTGAAGGACGAGGTAAACTACTTCGGCGAAGTGCTTGGTAAAGAGGCTGAGGCGCAGAAGTGGGTTGCGGATTTTGATGAAGAGATTGCAAAAATCAAGCAGGAGGTGCAGAGCGTTGTTCCGGCTGATGCTACCTTCTCCGTTATGCAGGAATATGATCGTCAAGTCTTTATTTTTGGCAATCAGTCGGGCCGGGGAGGGCGTAATATCTACGAGTTGCTTGGTTTGCAAGCACCCAAGACCATTCCATCCGAGTTGATGCAGGGGGCATACCATGAATTCTCCATAGAACTACTCTCCAAATATGCCGGGGATTACATCGTTCTGACCAGCCAATCCCAGCTGAAAGACCTTCAAGCAGATCCGGTCTGGGGTTCATTGCCTGCGGTCAAAAGTGGAAGAGTATACATATGGACAGAAGAGCAGTCCTGGTTCCGTGATCCCATTGCCTTGTTGAAACAGACACAGAATCTGGCTGAATGGATCATTGAACTCAATACACCGTCTAAGTAAGGATCGGTGGTTTCCGCCAATAGTTAAAGGCCCGAGTGCATTTTAGATGCATAACGGGCCTTTGCTCTTTTTCACACCATTTATCTTAATCGTGATGCTTCTCGTTAATGAATCTCTAAGATTTCGATCGTATAGCCATCTATATAAGTTGAACTAAAGATATATTCACACGTACACTCCGATGACAGAATAACCTTCCAATCGCTGTTATCCCCAGATTTTTTTGATTCCCTTTTCTCAAGGGGAAAATCCGGTGATAAAGGCGAACGCTTCGCTTTTTCAGGTTTTTTCTGTCCTCTCCGTTTCTGTGTAAATGATTAGTTCAACTTATATAGTTCCAGATGAGGGCCTTTACTTTTTCCATCGAGTGCTGTAGGGTTTCTATTGCTTGATCGAGCCATGCCCACTCCAATTGTCCATCTGTGGGCTCCATTCGGCTCCAAGCGAACTCGCCCACACGGACGATCCGTACACCACTGTCTGCCATTAAACGAGCATCATGTTCCCATAGGGAAGGGTCCCAGTGTTCTGGATAATAATCGACGCCCATTTGCACGGGACGGTTTGTGTTCATATAGGTTGTTCTCCTTTATTTGAAAATTTAATCCATTGTATACTGGAACATTACCAGGGAAAATAATAACATCTTGCGATAAGTTATAATGATCTTGCTATTTCATTACCAATACATGCACAACACCAAAAACCGCGCTGCCCAGTTCTGCTGAGCAACACGGTTTTCTTATGTATGACTCAACAATAGAAGGGGAAGCAGAGCTTGTCCAATGAGGTTATTTGTTCTGTTCTTCGTTCTGAATGTCTTGCAGATCTTGCAATTGGAGTGTGAGGTCATTCTCGGGGTTCGCGCTCACAACGATTTCTGACTTCGATTGTTGCTCACCTGGTTGATTCGACTTGGCCGCAGGCTTGATCATGTAGAGGCTCTGCACGTAATTAAGCAGACTTGCCGGGGTATCCTCATATGTTTCGAGGAAAAGAACATAGTCTTTGGCAGGGATCAGCTTGAGGTTATCATCATTAATAATCTCGATGTTTCCCAGTTGTCCGCCAAGCTGTTTGACTTCAATCTGATCTCCTGCCGTGTAATCGCCTTTATAGGACTCGGCAACCTGAATCGTATGAATGGTATAGATTTTCTCAAAAGGAACCTCTTCTCCACCGGGATTCAATGGTTCATCCATAACGTTCCCGTCTCCGGTAACGGAGACTTGTGCTCTGTCGTCCAATGCTTCAACCCGGGTCTGGATTACACTGCCTTTAACGATGGTATTTGCTCTCTCGGAGAGATCGCCAATGCTTGAATAGTTTGGAAAGTCTTCGGAAGCAACTATAGTCATTGGCTCATCCTTGGTGGCAGCCGTATAAGTCGTTGCAGAAGAGCAACCTACAGCAGATAGAATGAAAATGGAAGAGGCAAGCATCGTCAATATTCGATTTTTTTTCATGGATTGAATCCTCCTTGGATTTAGGTTTTAAGATCGTGAATGACTAATTAGTACTTGGATTTAACATTGTTGATATCGAAGGTTTGTGGTTTGGTCATGGAATTACGGTTGCGGGTGTATGACATAATGGAAGGACTGCTCGTGGTCGGGTTGTCTCCGAGCCAGATCGAATGCCCGAGTTCATGAACGAATACGCTCTGAATAAAATTGGATAAGTTGGTTGCGTCAGCAGAAATCGTGGTCGCATTCAATTCAATACGGAAGCTTACGACTTGATTGCCAGATACGGAGGCGTAGTTGACACCATATGCAGTGTTATTAAAATTCCCGGTAGTAATCGTGTTGGGGGAGTTGCTCGTTTTGGTAAATTGGACTTTGGCGCCGGCATTGTTCCAATTGGTGAGAGATGCATCCATGGGAGCTTGCCACGCAGAGGCGTAATTGTAAGTACGAATCGGAATGGTGGAGCTTGGGTAGCCATAGGTCAGAAAGGTTGCCGCGTAGATGGTACTGCCGAACATCGCGAGGGCCGAAAACAACATGATGCTCATCAAAAACTTCCTTTTCATACTTAAAACCTCCAATAATTGTATTTTATCTCTATTATAGTAACAAGAAATAGAAACGTTGAAATGAGTCTTAAGTCTATGTTTTTCTTGTCTAAACTAATGAATTTTGCTTGATTAGACTACATTTGCGTCAAAATAAGTCGGTTGCTGTCCATGCAAGCATGCATAATTTCCCTGCAATAACAAACAATACATTCAACTTCACACAGGGAAAGGAAGTGTCCGAGCATGTGCAACCGTTTTTCATTGGCAGCCGATTTGGATGAGGTCAGGGATCATTTCAAGATTGAACGAGTGATGTATTATTACAAAAACCGATATAATATCAGCCCAACCCAGCATACACCGATCATATTGCATCAGGATGGTGAGCGGGTAATGGACGAGTTCCGGTGGGGATTCATTCCGTTCTGGGGACGTGATGCTGTCAACGCCAATCTCATGACGGTTCATGAGAATCCTTCCTATTACAAGTTGGTAGAGACCAAGCGCTGTGTTATTCCGTGCAATGGCTTGTATTACTGGCGTCAGGAAGGCAAGAAAAGTTATGCGGTACGCGTAGTTATGCCGGATCGCGGATTGTTTGGCATTGCGGGATTATACGAGGTATGGAAAGACACTCGCAAACAGCCGCTTCGTACCTGCACGATGCTCATGGCGGGGGCGAACATGGTGACACGTGAGTTTGGCAGCAAAATGCCGGCGATCTTGTCCGAAGAAGAGATCAACACCTGGCTTGATCCGGCCAATACACGGGTGACCCAGTTGCTTCCCCTTTTGAAATCGTACAACAGTACAGAAATGAAGCTCTATCCTGTCACTCCAATGGTAGCCAATGATGAGCATGACTGCTATGAATGTGTGGAAGAGATGGACCAGAAGCTGGCATACGTACGCAGTTTCTAAGCTGAGCAAGCCAGTCTAAAGAGGCGGAGAGTCAGAGGACGCTCCGTCTTTTTTGTCTTTTATAAAATCAAAAGTTGCAATGTGAGTGAAACGTAACTATAATCATTACAGTAAGCTAACGCATATATTCATATATCTATTAAAAGAGATATTTATAATCAGGAGGGAACCACGAATGAATCCAAAGTATAGCCAGATGTTTGAACACGTTTCACTACCGAGTGGCATTACACTGAAAAACCGGATCGTACTCGCTCCAATGACTCATATGTCCTCGAATGCCGATGGTACCATATCTGACGCTGAACTTGCTTATTATGCACGTCGCACCGGCGGTGCTGGCATGTCGATTACGGCTGTAGGGCATGTAACAGAGAATGGTATTGGTTTTCCGGCCCAGTTTGGCGTCTATGATGACAGCTTCATTCCCGGTCTGAAACGATTGGCTGATACCATTAAACAGCAGGGTTCGAAGGCTGTACTGCAAATATTCCATGCTGGACGTCTAACACCGGAACAAGCAGTTCCAGCCGGTCAAGTGGTTGCTCCAAGTGCTGTTGCCAGTGAACGTCCGGGATCTCCTGAACCAAGAGAATTGTCGGATGACGAAATTACGTCTATTATTAAGGACTTTGGTGAAGCGACTCGTCGTGCGATTGAAGCTGGATTTGACGGTGTTGAGATTCATGGTGCGAATGGGTATCTGATTCAGCAGTTCTTCTCCCCCCATTCCAACCGACGTGAAGACCGCTGGGGTGGAAGCATTGAGAAACGTATGACATTCCCGCTGGCTGTGGTGGATGAAGTAGAGAAAGCCGTTGCCAAACATACGAAATTACCGTTTATTATTGGCTACCGTTTCTCCCCGGAAGAACCCGAAACACCGGGATTGACGATGGAAGAGACATACGCACTGGTTGACGCATTGAAAGATAAAAATCTGGATTACCTGCATGTATCCGTCAACGAGTTCTGGTCCAAGCCAAGACGGGGTGAGGCAGATACCCGTTCCAGAATCGAATATATTCTTGACAGAGTAGGCGGTAAATTGCCTGTGATCGGTGTAGGTTCCATTCATACCGCAGATGAAGCAGCGGAAGCTCTTCAAAGCGGTGTTCCCCTGCTCGCGATTGGACGTGAGCTGATTATCGAGCCGGATTGGGTCGAGAAAATTGAGAGCGGACGGGAAGAAGATATCGAGACGATCCTGACTAAATCAGATCAGGAACGTCTGGTTATCCCTGATGGCTTGTGGAATGCAATTATCCATACACCGGGCTGGTTCCCAATGGCGGACGATAAATAATACGTATTGAAGGATGGAGGGGGCGAAAGCTCCCTCCTTTTTGTATCTGCTGCATCCCGTGAAATTCTTCTTGAGAGAGCACTGTGGTATGATGAGACGAACAGGAAACATCTTGGATAATCAACGGTTTGGAGTGAATAAATATGCTTGTGGCTGAACGTTATGAGAAAATAGTGGAATGGGTGGATACGCAGGGAAGCATGCGTGTAACCGAGCTTAGTGAGCGTTGCGGGGTGACGGAAGAGACCATTCGTCGTGACCTGGACAAGCTCGAACAGGCAGGAAGGCTCAGGCGCTCCCATGGCGGTGCAGTCAGTGTAAAATATAAGGAAGAGGGTCAGTCGGAGATTCCTTACCCGGAACGGGCTGTAACTCATGCGGAAGAGAAACGCAGAATTGCGGACGAAGCGATAAAAATGGTTGCTCCGGGCGATCGTATTGCGCTGGATGCCAGCACAACGGCATGGTATATGGCAGCAGGACTGCCTAACATTCCACTCACTGTGTTGACCAATTCCATTAAAGTGGCGGCTGAGCTGAGCAACAAGGAACAGATTCGTGTGATCGCCACAGGTGGGCAGCTCGCCTCGAAGTCTTTATCTTTTGTCGGCCCGCTCGCTGAGCGTTCGCTGGATGCGTATCACGTGGATAAAGTGTTTCTTTCCTGCAAAGGTGTACATCTGACGAAGGGCATCAGTGAATCGAATGAATTGCAGGCCCTGGTGAAACAGAAGATGATCAGCATTGCGGATGAAGTCATTTTGCTGGCAGATTCAAGCAAATTCAATATACAGGCTTTTACAAGAGTGGCTGAACTCGGAAGCGTGGGGAAAGTGATCACGGATCTGGGGATAGACGAACAGCATGTTAACGCACTGAATGAACAGCTCATAGAATGTATCCGGGTCTAATATAGGAAGGAATGAGTGAGTGTAATGAAACATCCTTTTCATCTAAAAGCCGTGTGGAATGGTGGACGCAACAGTGAAGGACATATTGATGCAGGCGGATTAAAAACGACCATTTCGATTCCGCAGGAGATGGGTGGACCGGGAACGGGTACCAATCCGGATGAAATGCTGCTTGGTGCAGCCTCCACCTGTTACCTGATTACGCTGGCAGCGATGCTGGAACGTTCAGATATAACGCCGGATGATCTGACACTGGAGTCTGAAGCGACGGTAGATGTTACCCATAACGTATTTACGTACGAAAGAATCGTGCACAGACCTCGTATTGTTCTCAAGGCAGAAGCATCCGAGGCAGATGTGGCAAAGGCAGAGCGACTGGCGCATAAAGCAGAGCAGTCCTGCATGATCTCCAGAGCCGTGGCAGGCAATGTTGAGATAGAGACTCAGCCTGTGATTATAAAAGCAGGTGTTAACGCGGTTTGATATACCTGGAAGAATAGGCGGTTCAAGCCGTCATCTGTAAGATAAGGGGAAGTTCGGTATGAACATACAGAAGCGCAAAACCAACCGATTTGCACGTTTAACACGTGCATTGAAGCTGAATTTTCTCAAATTGTTACGTGCTCCCGGAGGTGCTCATAAAGTATCCACCGGATTTGCCATAGGTTTCGGTCTGGAACTGATCGTCATCTCGACCGCATCACTGATTTATCTCTTGTTCTACCCAATTGTGCGCTTGTCTGGGGGCTCGATGCCAGCAGCGATTGTAGGCAATGTGATGGGGAAACTCACGTTTCTGCCTATTATCTTGATGCCGCTCGCCAAGCAAATCGGTTCCTGGATGTTGCCTGCTCACAGTATGGGGCAGGGCCCTGTACATGAGAGTGCATTTATGGAGCTGTTTCGTGGTAACTGGTCTGCTGTGAGTGAGCTTCTGCTAGGTGGACTGGATATTCTGGCAGGCATGTCCGTCCTTGGCGTGATCCTGGGTGTGATTTCTTATTTTATTGTGAAGTTCTTCTATGTAAGAGCACTCAAGCGCAGATATGAACGCCGATTGGAGAAACGCCGCCAAGCGGCGATGTCCCTCACTCCGGCTGCAATGTTGATCAGGAAGACATCACAATCATAATCGGCAGAATGAACATGGACGCAGCGGTTGTCCACAGGATACAACGGGACACAAACTGTGGAGAGGCATTGAATTGCTCAGCCAAAATAACAGCGTTCACCGCCGTAGGCATTGACGACAGGATCAGCAGCACGCTGAATAACGTTCCTTCGACCTGAAGTGCGGTCAGAATCAGATAGGAGAGTACCGGTGCTGCTACGAGACGTACCACAAGTCCAGTCCAGAATGCCCGGCGTACATTGGGCAGCCAGGGCTCCACAGTACCTCGTGGCCGCAGCATCTGTGCACCAAGAATGGCCAGCACGACAGGAGAGTAACCGGCTGCGAGCATGGAGATGCCTCCATCCAAGGCTTCAGGCAAGCTCAGCTTCGATGAACGCAGGATGATGGCAATGGCAGCAGCATAGATGGACGGCATACGGAAGACGGACAAGATGGCATTTTTAACTGTGAACTGGGATCTTGCTGCAAAGAATATGCCTACCGTATTCACGATAATCATCTGCCCGATAACGTAAACCGAAGCTTTATCGAGTCCAAGCTGTCCAAAGGCGAGCAGCACAAGCGGAAGCCCATAATTCACGCAGTTCGTAAACGTGGAGACAAGGGTAAGTCCCGCTTTTTCGCTTGCGCCCAAATGGAAGACACGGCTGAGCAATTCGGCAAGTGCCCACAGGGCAATCAGGTTCATGATCGAAAACCAGAACGTACCCGTTACGTCGGTCCATGTGATCTCAGCGTGCAGTAGTGTATCAAAGATGAGCGCTGGGCTCAAAATATAAAGGGAAAAGGCCGACAGTGGCCGGGTGTCCCAATTTTTGAATCGTTTTAACAAAATGCCTCCGATCACCGGAAGTGATATGGGCAGGAATACATGATATAACGTAAGCAAAAATGAATTAAACAATTGAATGCAGTCCTTTCTGGATGAAAAGCCTATCTAATCATAGCAGAAGTCGCCCAGCATATGAATGGATTTCAGTATGGATAGGCGCGATAAGCACCCTATTAAGCCTCACATAAAGCTGATCAGACCTTTGGTGTGTACCGATGGCGGATTGCTATTTTGATATGGCAGATTTATTATAGAAGAGGTGCAACCAGATTACATACACATAGAGGAGGAAACTGTAATGAGTGAATCAAAACGCTTGCTCGTATTGGTCGGCTCTTATGCCGAAACGGAAAATGAGGGCATTTACGCATATGAACTAAATGAGGATACAGGCAGCTTGTCGAAGCTTGACGGCATCTCGGGCGTGAAAAACCCAACGTTTGTCAACGTGGATGCTGATGGTAATAAACTGTATGCGATTGGTGAAACGGCGTCCGCCGAAGGCAATAAAATGTCTGAAGCTGTAGCTCTGAGCATTGATCCTTCTACAGGAAAATTATCGTTGTTGAATCGTAACAATTCCATCTCGGCTCCACCATGTCATATCCAGCGTGATCCTTCCGGAAAATACTTGATCCTTTCCAGTTACCACGGTGGTTTGGTAGGTCTGCAAGCCTTGACGGACAATGGTGAAGTTGGAGCGCTCTTGGACGAGAAGAAGCATGAAGGCAAAGGTGCGCACCCTGAGCGTCAGGACAAGCCACATGTGCATTCCGCGTTCTTTAGCCCGGATGGCAAATATATGATGGTACAGGATCTGGGTGCGGACAACATTGCGATCTACTCCATTGATGCAGACAAGAATGAACTTGTGTTGCACAGCGAAACCAAAACACATCCGGGTGCAGGACCGCGCCATCTGGCGTTCCACCCGAATGGTCAATTTGCTTATGTGATCAACGAAGTGGATTCTTCGATTACTTCTTTCCGCTATGATGCAGCAGCTGGCACATTGACAGAGATTTCCACTGTGTCGACTTTGCCTGATGGTTATGAAGGCAGTGAAAACACAACCGCCGAAATTGCAGTGTCCAATGATGGTCGTTTCGTATACGGTTCAAACCGTGGACATGACAGCATTGTGGTATTTGCAGTAGACGCTGAGACAGGACATCTGAACCTGGTTGAGCATGTCTCTGCAGAAGGTGAACATCCGCGTCACTTCGCATTGACACCTAACGGAAAATTGCTGATCGCAGCCAACCGTGATACCAACAACCTCGTTTCCTTTACGGTTGATCCGGAGAGCGGACGTCTGAAATACACAGGTCACAGCACGGGTGTATCCAAGCCTGTATGCGTGAAACCTGTTTATCTGTAAAACCGGTATTTTGATTCACTAGCCGAGAGGCAAAATGAAGGGACCCTGCCACGTCTGGCGGGGTCTTTTGTTGATGATATTTAGGTTGGAATCAAGTCTCTAATATATCCGTACGATCCTGAATGAAATGATTACCCCTGGATAGTAGTTCTTATAACAATGATTAAGTGTCATTAGTTTCCCCCACGTAACTACCCCACTTCAAAGTGCGTACTTCCTGGATCGATAGTCAGGCTCTACAATGAATGAGTAGCCATAACAAACATTGCATGCATCCGAGCAAACGGATTGGTGCAAGCTAAATATTTGGAATCCCTTTACAGGAAATACTCAATACTCATATTTGAACAACAAAGGAGAAATAAATCATGAAATTACAACTCGCATTGGATCTCGTTAATATCCCAGAAGGTATCGCACTTGTTAAAGAGGTTGAACAATATATTGATATCGTAGAAATCGGTACACCAATCGTTATCAACGAAGGACTACATGCAGTTAAAGCAATGAAAGAAGCTTTCCCTAATCTGCAAGTGCTTGCCGACCTGAAAATTATGGATGCCGGTGGTTATGAAATTATGAAAGCGGCCGAGGCTGGTGCAGATCTGATCACGGTTCTTGGTGCAAGTAATGACATGACGATCAAAGGAGCAGTGGAAGAAGCGAAAAAACAGAACAAACTGGTTCTGGTTGACATGATCAACGTGACTGACCTCGAAAAACGTGCACGCGAAGTCGATGCACTTGGCGTAGACTACATCTGTGTACACACAGGTTATGACCTGCAAGCGGTAGGACAAAGTCCGTTCGAAGATCTGCAAACGATCAAACGCGCTGTCAAAAACGCAAAAACCGCTGTAGCTGGTGGGATCAAGCTGGAAACTTTGCCAGAAGTCATCAAAGCACAACCCGATCTGGTTATTGTAGGCGGCGGCATTACAGGACAGGCAGACAAAGCAGCAGTTGCAGCTGAAATGCAACGTCTCGTTAAACAAGGGTAAGCTGATGAGCACAAGGCAATACGCGGCGGACATCTTGAAGGAACTGGAACGTACGCTAAGCCAGATCGACGATTCGGAGATGCAGGCGATGGCTGAGCATATTCTGGCTGCAGAACAGGTTTTTGTTGCAGGCGCTGGCAGATCTGGTCTGATGGGAAAAGCTTTTGCCATGAGATTGATGCAGATGGGTCTTCGGGTATATGTAGTGGGGGAAACCGTTACACCGGGGATCAGTCCAAAGGACTTCCTCTTATTATGCTCAGGCTCAGGGGAGACAGGCAGTCTGGCAGCGATGGCTCAGAAAGCCCGTAAAGCGGGTGCTCCTGTCGGCCTGATTACAATTAAGCCAGAGTCCACAATCGCACAATTGGCTAATACGGTGGTTCGCCTCCCGGCTTCAGCCAAAGAGGATACAGCGACTGCAGGAGCAGCAGTAACCATTCAGCCGATGGGCTCTTTGTTTGAACAGGGACTGTTACTGGGTATGGATGCACTGGTACTCACCATGATGGAAATGAAGAATATGACCGGAGCAGACATGTTTGGGCGTCACGCCAATCTGGAATAGTCCATTTTTCATAGAATTCAAGAAATAGCATAGATGTAAGACCGGAATCCTTTGATATAAAGGACTCCGGTCTTTTCTATGATGTGAAACTCTTGTCTGATTTCCGTCCGGCTTTGCATCCAGCCCATGCTGTAGTAGAATTAATAGAAGCTGTATCGAATGAATGTACTTATTACATCATGCTTGGAACGGGTAGCTCAACACTGTGGGGTGTTCCCGCGATATGTGTATTATACGCGATGCGATATAAGAGTGAAGAAGATGAGGGGGCTCGGAGCCATGGCAGCCGAAGTCAAGGAACGAATTAATCTGAAAGAAATCAACTGTGAGAAGGAATTGACCCTTGCTGTAATTGGCGGCAAATGGAAACTGATCATATTGTGGCATCTGGGTCTGGAAGGCACCAAACGTTTCAGTGAATTGAAACGCCTTATCCCCCATATTACCCAGAAGATGCTGACCAACCAGTTGCGCGAATTGGAAGAAGATAAGCTGGTTGAGCGCAAGGTCTACGCAGAGGTACCCCCTCGGGTGGAATATACTTTAACGGATCATGGACAGAGTCTGATGCCAGTGCTGCGTGCAATGTATGACTGGGGTAAAAACTATGGTGAACATGTGATTTGGAAAGCTGAATAAGTGAGATTTAGAATGAACCGCCGGGTAAATGGATTCTTCCATCACTCAGCGGTTTTTTTATCTCCCCTAATTTTTAAAACTTGGTTGTGAATCATTTGAATCGAAGGTCTCTTTTCAGGAGATGTCAGGTATCGAAGAGCTGAATATGATACGATGAGAAATATTGGAAATACAAGGAGGATGGCATATAAAGATGGAAAAAATACGTACACGCGATGAAGTAAGCCCGGAGACGACCTGGGATCTGCGAGACTTGTTTGGGACTGATGCGGAGTGGGAACAGGAGCTTAAATCACTACCTGAGGCTGCTGCTCATATCGAAACATTCAAAGGACGTTTGGGAGAAAGCGCAGAACAACTGCTCGCTTGTCTGGATGCCCGTGAAGCACTTCAGGAACGGATCGGCAAGACGGCCTCTTACGCGCGACTCAAGCAGTCAGAGGACAGTACCAATCCCGTCAACATTGAGAATTCGGCCAAGGCGGGAGATATCCTATCACATCTGTCGTCTTCCTTGTCTTTTATCCATTCGGAGATAGTGGATCTTCCCGATGGAGCGGTTGAACGTTATATTGAAGAGCTTCCGGGTCTGAAACCTTACGCCCGCAGCTTGGAGCGTCTGATTCAGGAAAAAGCACATCGTCTGTCGCCGGATACGGAGAAAGTACTCGCTTCTCTGGGAGAGGTACTGGATTCCCCGTATCGGATCTATCTGCGCGGTAAATTGGCAGATATGAGATTTAATGATGCCCTTGATGGAGATGACAATACCCGTCCGCTGTCCTGGTCGTTCTATGAGAATAATTATGAAATGTCATCGGATACAAAGTTGCGCCGTTCCGCTTATGCAGCGTTCAGCTCCAAGTTGGGTGATTACAAGCATACGTTTGCCGAAGGTTACGCTACCGAAGTGAAGAAGCAGGTAGTGATGTCCAGACTGCGTGGATATGATGATGTTACCGATATGTTGCTTAGCCCGCAGCAAGTAAGCAAAGACATGTACAACAATGTACTGGACATCATCCAGCAGGAGCTTGCACCTCACATGCGCAGACTCGCAGCCCTTAAGAAACGTGAGTTGGGCCTGGACAAGCTGATGTTCTGTGATCTGAAAGCGCCGCTGGATCCTGAATTCAGTCCTGCCATTACATACGAGGAAGCTTGCACGCTTATCCGTGAAGCTCTTGCCGTACTGGGGCCGGAATATGGCGAGATTGTAGAGCGTGCTTTCAGTGAGCGCTGGGTAGATTATGCGGATAACGCAGGCAAATCCACAGGAGCTTTCTGTTCCTCTATTTATGGATCTCATTCCTATATTCTGATCTCATGGGCGAACAATATGCGCGGAGCATTTACACTTGCTCATGAAGTGGGACATGCCGGGCATTTCATGCTTGCCGGAAAATACCAACAGCTTACCAATACACGACCATCCCTATATTTCATTGAGGCGCCTTCCACCATGAATGAAATGCTGCTGGCCGATCATTTGCTGAAACGTTCCGATAATCCAAGAATGCGTCGTTGGGTTATTTTGCAATTGCTCAATACGTATTACCACAACTTTGTAACACATCTGCTGGAAGGTGAATTGCAACGCCGGGTGTATGCACTCGCAACAAACGATGAACCTATTACGGCGAAGACGCTAAGTCAGCTAAAAGGGGACGTTCTCTCCGAGTTCTGGGGCCCTGAACTGGTGATCGACGAAGGTGCCAAACTAACATGGATGAGACAGCCTCATTATTATTTGGGACTGTATCCATATACCTATGCAGCAGGTCTAACGGCATCTACCGCTGCCGCACAGTTGATTCGGGAAGAAGGACAGCCTGCGGTGGATCGCTGGCTTGAAGCGCTTAAATCGGGTGGAAGTCTCACCCCGCAAGAACTGATGAAGCTCGCGGGTGTGGATATGTCGGGACCTGAGCCGATTCGTTCTGCTGTGGCCTATGTCGGTAGTCTGGTCGATGAACTTGAACGTCTGTATTCCTAATCAGGTTCATATAGTATATGGACAAGGCAAGTAGGGTTGTTCGCATGCACCGTCTCCTTGGCTGGGGGCGGTGCATCTTATTTTCCAGCGGGAAAGGAACGATGATGAATGGAGCTAATGAACATAACTTCATCGATGGGTCGATTAAGTGTGGATGGCTTCGGTGTTTTTGATGACATGAATGAAGTGCCGGGTTTTGAGGGGAATCAGGGTGGTTTTTTTTCGGGATTCAATGAGTTTGGTGCAATGAGTGCATTTGGTTCCATTTTCATCGGCGGCGTATTTCTAATCATTGCGGGCGTCATTGTTTTTGCTATTATTTCCGGGGTACGCGCCTGGTCCTCGAATAATGCGGCAACCTTACTGACATTACATGCTACGATTGTGGCGAAGAGAACGAAAGTGAGTGGTGGATCTGGGGACAGTAGTGCTTTCACTTCCTATTACATTACTTTTGAGTTGGACAACGTTGAGCGTGTCGAACTCAACGTTGATGGAAGTAATTATGGTTTGTTAGTGGAAAAAGACCGGGGGATGCTGACATATCAGGGGACAAGGTTCAAGCATTTTGAGAGAGATGTACAGCCTCAGTCTGGTGCAAGCAATAGCAGCTTCTATACGTAAACATACTGAACGACGGCTCCTCCCAAGTGGAGAGAGTCGTTTTTGGTATGGGCCAAAGAAACCAATTACAGGGTATTCAAACGCTTACAATAATGATATACTCGTAAAATACAGCTAAACAGTATAAAACAAAAGTAAACAAACAATAAAATAAAGAATAAAGTACAAGGTGCTGCAGGATAAAATGAGGAAAGATGGAGTCGTAATAGGGCAGAGGATGAAAGGCTGGTGAAGAGCGGTGAGTGTGCTGGCGTATGATTTGGGTGCCGGTAGTGGGCGAGCGCTATTGGGTCATCTGAATGACAAAGGAATGGAGACGGTTGAGATCCATCGGTTCAAGAATGAGCCGGTGAAAGTCGGAGATCGAATGCATTGGGATATTTTGCGGCTGCATCATGAATTACTCGAAGGGTTAAACCTTTTGAAACAAAAAGGAGAGCAGCCTGAAAGTCTGGGAATTGATTCCTGGGGGGTGGATTTTGGCCTGCTCGGAAGTAACGGCGAGTTGCTTGGCAACCCGTATCATTACCGTGATGTACAGTTCAACGGCATGATGGGTCAGGTGCGGAAGGAGTTGACCTCTCAGCGAATCTTTGAACGCACAGGGATTCAATTTCTTAGCTTTAATACATTGTATCAATTGGCAACACTCCAGCGGAGTGGCTCACCACTTCTGAATGAAGCGGAGCGTTTTCTCATGATTCCGGATCTGCTTCGTTACTTCCTGACTGGCGAAGCTGTGAACGAGTTCACCAACGCGACAACAACACAACTGTACAATCCATCTACGGGGAATTGGGATGGTGAGTTGCTGGCGCATATTGGTATTTCGGAGCATCTGTTTGGCGAAGCTGTGATGCCGGGTACACGTGTTGGACAACTGCGAAGCAGCATTTGCAATGAGCGGGGTCTGTCTGCCATTCCGGTGATCGCGGTAGCTGAGCATGATACGGGTTCAGCGGTCGTTGCTGTCCCTGCAACCGAGCGTTCATTTGCTTACCTGAGCTGTGGAACATGGTCACTGATGGGTACGGAGATTGACCACCCTGCTATAAGCTCAGAGAGTCTGGCTCTGAACTTTACGAATGAGGGCGGGGCAGGTGGCACATTCAGGCTGCTCAAGAACATCATGGGTCTGTGGATTTTACAGGAAAGCATGCGGGAATGGGAGCGGCAGGGACAGGGAATCAGCTATGCTGAATTATTGACCAAGGCGGAGCTTGCCACCCCATTTGCAAGTTTGTTTGATCCCGACGATGAGTTGTTTATGCCAGCAGGAGACATGACTTCGCGCATACGCCAGTATTGCCGTAATACCGGACAGATTGAGCCGGAGAATCGGGGAGCCATTGCCCGATCCATTCTGGAGAGTCTTGCACTCAAGTATAGAAGAGTACTGGAATGGACGGAACAACTATCCAGGCAGTCTTTCAATGGATTGCACATGGTCGGCGGGGGTATCCAGAACCGTCTCTTATGTCAGTGGACAGCGAATTCCATTGGCAAACCGGTATGGGCTGGTCCGGCAGAAGGCAGTGCGATTGGGAACATGGCTGTACAGTGGATGGCGAGTGGAGAATTTAAGGATATATGGGAAGCTCGCCAGGTGATCCGCAATTCCTCCCCGGTGACCGAATATGAGCCACAGGACAAACCCATCTGGGAAGAGGCATATGGCAGATTCCTGCGTGTGACTGCTTCATCAACATCACAAGCTGGAAGTGAGGTGTAACATGCTGGCAGCTGAAAGGTATGACCGGATTGTGGAGATGGTTAATGTAAAGGGCAGTATGCGTGTATCTGAGCTTAGTGAGCGTTGCCGCGTGACCGAAGAGACCATTCGGCGTGATCTGGATCGGCTGGAGCAGGCAGGGAGATTGCGTCGTTCCCATGGCGGAGCTGTCAGTGTGAAGGAAGAGCAGCCCGAAATTCCTTATAGGGTAAGGGAAACAACACATGCGGAGGAGAAAAAACGGATTGCTCAGTCGGCTCTTTCCATGATCCGACCGGGTGATCGAATTCTGCTGGATGCCAGCACAACCGCAGGGTATATGGCAGCGAGTATGCCGGATATGCCTTTGACCGTATTGACCAATTCCATTCAGGTAGCCACTGAACTAAGCAGCAGGGATAAGATTGAGGTCATCTCGACTGGAGGTCAATTGGCCTCTCGCTCACTGTCTTTTGTCGGACCGCTCGCTGAACGTTCGCTGGAGACGTATCATGTCGATAAATTGTTCCTGTCTTGTAAAGGTGTGCATCTGGAAGGCGGCGGAATCAGTGAATCCAATGAACTTCAGGCCAGGTTGAAGCAGAAGATGGTTGGCATATCCGACCAGGTCATTTTGCTTGCAGATGCCAGTAAATTTGGAGTCCGCGCCTTCGCCAGGGTAACCGGGCTGGAGGCGATTCATTCCATTATTATGGACCAGCCGCTGGAGGCCGATGTGATGGAACGTTTGAACGGATATGACATTGCCATTACCACCGTTTAAGAGCGAATCGGAAGATTGTTCTGACAATGGTTTGTTATATAACAACGACTTTAATTAGGAGCGTGTAATCATGAAGGTCTCCTTGTTCATTACCTGCCTCAGTGACGCCATCTATCCCCGAGTGGGGGAAGCGATGGTCAGATTGCTCGCCGCTCATGGCGTTCGGCTGGACTTCCCGCCTGTGCAGACCTGTTGCGGTCAGCCATCCTATAATAGCGGGTATTGGGATGAGACTCGGGTAGCCGCCAAAACCATTTTGGAAGCGTTCGATGACAGTGATTTTGTCGTGTGTCCTTCGGGATCTTGCACATATATGATTCATCATTATCCCGAACTGTTTGCCGATGAACCGGTTTGGCTGGAGAAGGCGAAACGACTGGAAGTGAAAGCTTATGAATTCACCCAATTTCTCGTTCAGGTGCTGGGCATAACAGATTTGGGCGCGCATTTCCCGCACAAGGTAACGTACCATCCATCCTGTCACGGTAGCCGATTGCTTGGGGTGAAGGATGAGCCAATGGCCTTACTGTCGGCTGTGAAGGGATTGCAGTTGGTTCCGCTCCCATTCGCAGAGGATTGCTGCGGATTTGGGGGTACTTTTGCCATCAAAATGTCTGATATTTCAGGAGCCATGGTCACCGAGAAGGTTGATCATATCAAAGAAACGGAAGCCGAAGTATTGGTAGGACTGGACATGGCCTGTCTGATGAATATCGCGGGCAATCTGCGTTATCGGAATGAACCGGTGCGTGTGATGCACTTGGCCGAACTACTGTATGAGGGGGTGCGGACAGGATGAGTCAGCCAGGGGTAATGAATGTCAACGTGAAGGAACGTGCAGAACTGGCGTTGAATGATGATTTTTTGCGCAAAGCCGTGAAGTTTACCACTGAACGATTGCGTAATGGCAAGAAGGCTGCTTCAGAGGAACATGGCAACTGGGAAGAATGGCGTGAACGTGGACGGCAGATTCGTCTGCATACGATCGCATATCTGGATTATTATTTGAATGAGTTCGTGAATAATGCGCGCGCGAATGGAGTCCATATCCATTTTGCGGATACGTCGGCGGAGGCTGCTGCGATTGCGCTGGATATTGCGGCTCACAAGCAGGCTTCTACGGTGGTGAAATCCAAGTCGATGGTGTCTGAGGAAGTACATTTGAACCATGTATTGGAATCTGCGGGCATCGAAGCGATTGAGACCGATCTGGGTGAGTACATTATCCAACTGGCGGGTGAAGCCCCATCACATATCGTCATTCCGGCAATTCACAAGAACCGCTACCAAATCGCGGAGCTATTATCCAAGGAAGCAGGCGAAATTCTGGAACCGGATACCACCGTGCTCGCCGGATTTGTACGCAAAAAGCTGCGAGAGAAGTTTCTTGAGGCAGATATCGGCATGACCGGCTGCAATTTTGCCATTGCGGAGACGGGTTCCATGGTACTGTTCGAAAATGAAGGCAATGCCCGGATGGTATCCACCGTGCCAAAAACTCAGATTACGTTGATGGGCATGGAGCGCATCATTCCGTCCTGGACAGATCTGGAGGTCATGGCAACACTGCTGCCACGTTCTGCCACAGGTCAGAAATTGACGATGTACATGTCAGGTATTACAGGCCCTCGTCGTACAGAAGATGGAGATGGGCCGGAAGAAATGCATATCATTATCGTGGATAACGGACGTTCGCTTCAGTTGGGTGATCCCGAATTTCAGGAGCTGTTGAACTGCATTCGCTGCGGGGCCTGTCTTAATGCTTGTCCAGTATATCGTCATATTGGCGGGCACGCCTACGGCGGTACGTACAGCGGCCCGATTGGAGCGGTGCTCACACCTGCACTCAATGGCAATATTGATGAATGGAATGACATCGCAGGTGCTTCAAGTCTGTGCGGAGCCTGTTATGAAGCGTGTCCGGTCAAAATCCCATTGCATGATATGCTTGTTTATTTGCGCAGACGCAAGGTAGAAGAGGGTCATGGCAATAAGCTTGAAAGTGCAGGCATGAAAGGTTTTGCTGCAGTGGTTTCCAACTCTAAACGATTCAGTGCGGCTATACGTCTTGGACAGATCGGTCAGAAAGCCATTGTACGGAATAATGGGATTTCCCTCAAGCTGGGCCCCCTCAAGGGCTGGAATAGTTACCGGGTCGCACCGAGCCTGGCCAAACGTTCCTTCCGGCAGCAATGGAACAAGCTGGATCAGGAACTGAATCAGGAACATCAAGCCATGGATTCTTCCGTTCGGAATCGAATGGAACAGATCCTTCGTGACCGAGAAAAGGGGGGCGGCCAACGTGAACACTGAACATCAGGAGTGGCTGGAGCAATTGGAGAGGAAGTCCCGTGAGAAACAGGAGCACTTCATGAACGACATCGCGTCCAAATTGAGAAGACCACGACAGAAACATGCTCCGACCCAACCTTTCCGTGGGGCCCCCGCCTTCTGGAATGAACTGGAGTGGGACGAGGACAAGCGTATACAGGCATTTACCGATAATTTTGTAAGCGTAGGTGCCCACGTTGCCCGGGTCCAGAACATCGATGAAGCATCTGATTTTATTGCCAATAAATCTCGTGAGCTGAGTGCGAAGTATATCATTCGCCAGAATGAACAGGCGCTGACGGATCTCGGATTGGAAGAGCATCTTCCTGATGTACAGATCTCAGTCTGGAATAGCCAAGCAGATGAAAACTGGAAGGCGCGGGCAGCCGAAGCTGATATGGGTGTGGTTATGGCGGATTATGCAACGGCGTATACCGGTTCGGTCACCGTGTTGTCGTCACCGGATAAAGGGCGTTCCGTTAGTCTGCTGCCAACGGTGCTGATCATTATTATTCCGCTGGATCGTCTGCGCACAAGACTGGGCGAAACGCTGAATCGATTCGACGAAGCGGGAAGAGAAAATCTTCCCGCAGGCATTCATTTTATTTCGGGTCCCAGTCGTTCCTCCGATATCGAAAATGACCTGACCATTGGGGTACACGGCCCCGGCGTTGTTTATGGTCTTCTTATGGGATAGGTACGTATTCAGAATGTATAATCATCTTAATTACTGTCCGGGAAGCAGCTTTTGTCTGCGGAGGGCAGTTTTTTTGTCTGTGCAGATTCTTCCCGTCTATGAAGCGGTTCATAATGGAAATCGTCGTATTGTCGATGATATGTTAAAAGTATCTTTTATTCTCCTTATTATGTAATTTCAATGCCCTATCATTATAGGATTAAGCTATTACTATTATATTAATTATATATTTAACCTATTGGTGACAGAGGTGTATAATCCATGGCAAGAGAGATTTAATGTGAGATACAACACAGAGGAGGCGTTATGGGTGAGTATATTTTCCTATGAGGTTCCATTCATGGATGAGCAAAAGGGTGATTTATCCGCTTTTGAGGGCAAAGTGCTGCTTATTGTGAATACAGCAAGTCGGTGCAGCCACTCCCGACAATTCGTAGAGCTTCAGCAGTTGTATGAGAAGTATTATGATCAGGGGCTGGAGATTCTGGCGTTTCCTTGTAATCAGTTTAATGACAAAGAACCAGGTAGCCATGCTGAAATCGTTCAATATTGCAGGAGTCAATTTCAGATATCATTTCCGATATTTCAGAAGATAGAGGTCGTCGGTCCATCCATACATCCTTTGTTTCGTCATCTGATCGAAGGAGGGCCATTCGAAGGTTATGATCTGGATACGGAAGAAGGCCAGTGGATGGACACTTTTGTTAAGGAGAAACATCCGGAATTGTACAATGGGGACGGGATCAAATGGAATTTCACCAAATTCCTGATTAATCGCAGGGGAGAGGTCCATGCCCGCTATGAAACAACGACTGCCCCATTAAAGATAGAATCGGCCGTTCAGGACCTGCTGAAGCAGTCCTAAATGGACGATCCCACTATCGGAGGGCCAGAGGACACGTTTGCTCAAGCAGCAGATTAAATGATTATCCTGTGGTCCTACGACTTTGGGACTGTTGAAGATTAGAACTGGAAATGTTAGGGTAAAAGATAGATACCGAAGCCATTCATTTTTTTTAATCAAAATTGACTAATATACTATTTTAGTCAATTAGTTCTGTTATTCTTTTTTCGGTTATCTGGATTAAATATGAAAATTTGCAGAAAATGAAGTTAGAGGAGTGAGCGAAATGAAGCAAGTTTCAGTTCCCCAACCGAAAACATTTGGTCCTTTAGGTAACTTACCACAATTAAATTTTGATGAGCCTGTGCAATCCCTTGTGAAATTGGCTGACGAATACGGACCGATTTTTCGCATGGAGCTACCGGGTCGAAACGAACTCTACATTTCAGGCCATGAACTGGTAGCAGAGATATCCGACGAATCCAGATTTGACAAGCGTGTGTGGGCACCGCTGGAGAAGGTTCGTGCATTTGCCGGAGATGGTCTGTTTACGAGCTGGACGCAAGAACCCAATTGGAAAAAGGCACATAATGTGCTGCTCCCGAGCTTCAGTCAACGTGCGATGCAGGGATATCACAACAAAATGATTGATCTGGCTGTGCAGCTCGTTCAGAAATGGTCACGATTAAACCCCGATGAAACCGTGAACGTACCCGATGATATGACCCGTCTGACACTGGATACGATTGGACTCTGTGGTTTCAACTATCGGTTTAACAGCTTCTACCGGGAAGAACCACATCCATTCATTACAAGTATGGTCCGAGCACTGGACGAATCAATGAGTTCGTTGCAGCGTTTGCGTCTGCAAGACAAGCTGATGATCACCAAAAAGAAACAGTTTGATCAGGATATCCGTTCAATGTTTGCATTAGTGGATCACATTATTGCAGATCGCAAAGAACAGCCTCAGGACGGGGCGGATGATCTGTTGTCCCACATGCTCAGTGGCAAGGACCCTGAGACGGGGGAAACGCTGGATGATGAGAATATCCGGTATCAGATCATCACATTCCTGATCGCAGGGCATGAGACGACGAGTGGTTTGTTGTCCTTTGCCATCTATTATCTGATGAAGAATCCCGATACGCTCGCCAAAGCTCAAGCCGAGGCGGATCAAATTCTGAAAGATCCGGTTCCAACGTACAATCAGGTTCGTAATCTGAAGTACGTTCGCATGGTTTTGAACGAAGCATTGCGGTTATGGCCTACGGCTCCGGCGTTTTCCTTATATGCCAAAAAAGACACCGTGCTTGCCGGGAAATATCCTTTGCAGAAGGGGGACAGTGTGAGTGTGCTGATTCCCAAACTGCACCGGGACCGTGACGCGTGGGGAGAAGATGTGGAAGCGTTCCGACCGGAACGGTTTGAAGATCCAAGCAAAGTGCCACATGACGCATACAAACCTTTTGGTAATGGTCAACGGGCCTGCATTGGTCAACAGTTTGCCCTCCAGGAAGCAACGCTTGTGCTGGGTATGGTTCTCAAACATTTTGAACTCATCGACCATTCCGATTATCAGTTGAAAGTGAAAGAAACGTTGACGCTCAAACCGGATAACTTCACGATCCGAGTTCGTACACGCGACGGTCAGCCAGTGATGGCTGTTCCCGGTGTTGCTGTGGAGGAGCCAACACCAGCTGCCAAAAAACAAGAGCCGGATGCGGCAAATGCCCATCACACCCCAATGCTTGTTCTGTACGGTTCCAATCTGGGTACCGCGGAAGGCATTGCGCGTGAAATCGCAGATACTGCGAGATATCAGGGATTCCGCAGCGAGGTAGCCGCACTCGATGATCGTGTAGGTAAGCTGCCGAAGGAAGGCGCTGTTATTATTGTCAGTGCATCCTACAATGGTCAGCCCCCAAGCAATGCCAAGAATTTCGTGGAATGGATTGAGCATGCGGATGCTGGAGAGTTCAAGGGCGTACGGTTCGCTGTGATGGGGTGTGGCGATCACAACTGGGCCAGCACCTATCAGCGTATTCCACATCTCATTGATGAACATTTGTCTTCCAAGGGAGCAGAACGTTTATCACCTTTGGGCGAGAGTGATGCCAGTGGGGATTTTGAGAAGCAAGTTGGAGACTGGACCGAGCAATTATGGCCGGATTTGGCACGAATCATGGGGCTCCAATTGAACACCAGTTCGGGCAGCGAACGCAGTTCCTTGTCTGTACAGTTTGTCAGTGGACTGGCGGTAACACCGCTCGCAGATACGTATGATGCACATGTTGCTGAAGTGCTCGAGAATCGGGAACTTCACGATGCGGGCAGTGAACGTAGCACACGTCATCTGGAAATCAAACTGCCTGAAGGCATAACGTATAAGGAAGGCGATCATCTGGGAGTCTTACCGCAAAATCCACCGGAGCTTGTAGAGCGTGTATTGCGGCGATATGGATTCACCGGTACGGAGCATTTGGTTCTGGATGCATCCGGTCGCAGCGCAGCTCATCTGCCGCTGCACCAACCGGTTAATCTGTATGATCTGCTTAGTCACAGTGTGGAACTCCAGGAGGCAGCAACGCGTGCTCAACTGAGAGAACTGGCGGCGTATACGGTATGCCCACCGCATAAGAAGGAGCTTGAAGCGCTTCTTGATGAGTCTGTATATATGGAAGAGGTGCGTAATAAACGCATATCCATGCTGGACTATTTGCTCAAGTATGAGGCATGTGAGCTTCCGTTCGAGCGGTTCCTGGAGTTACTGCCTTCCCTGAAAGCCAGATACTATTCGATCTCCAGTTCTCCACGTATACAACCGGAACAAGCAAGTATTACCGTAAGTGTTGTGCGGGCTCCGGCCTGGAGTGGTCAGGGTGAATACAAAGGGATCGCATCCAACTATTTGGCAAACCTGAAGCCAGGTGAAGAGGTCGTTATGTTCATCAGGACTCCTGAATCCGGGTTCCAACTGCCGGAAAAAGCGGAAATTCCGGTTATTATGGTTGGCCCAGGTACGGGTGTAGCTCCTTTCCGTGGTTTCTTGCAGGCACGCCGTGTAATGAAGGAACAGGGGCAGCAAGTTGGTGAAGCCCATCTGTACTTCGGATGTCGGAACCCGGATCATGATTATCTGTATAAAAATGAATTGGAAACCGCACAGCAAGAGGGTCTTGTCCAGCTTCATACCGCTTTTTCCCGAGTGGATGGCGAAGAGAAGTGTTATGTTCAGCATCTAATGAGAGATGATGCCCACAAGCTGATTCCTTTGCTTGAACAGGGGGGACATCTGTATATTTGTGGCGATGGCAGCAAGATGGCACCCGATGTTGAAGCAACGCTCAAGAAAGCTTACGCCGACATTAGTGGAAATTCCTCGGAGCAAGCCGAGGCATGGTTAGAACGTATACAACAGGAAGGTCGTTATGCAAAAGACGTGTGGACAGGGATCTAATTCTTGGATCAGTTGTTGATGTGACTGGTCAATAACCGGCTAAGCGGTGAGACACAGAGTTGCTTCTGTCTCTCATCGCTTTTTGCCATGTCAACAATAGTTCAGCAGATGTGTGGACGTTTGGGTTATAATTCGGAAGGACAACCATAGGATTGACATGGGATTGATTCATGTAAGGAATGAATAGACGAACCGTTTGGTTCATGAACTGTATTGGGCGATGCCTCATTCAAACTATTTCTTGCGGTTTGTTGGTCGATATATCGATTCAACCTGAGTTAGGGGAAAGAGAATACGGGAGGAGAACTTGCCTTTTCCCTGCAATTCAAGGTAATCTGTTCCCACACCGACAAGTCGGATATTGTTAAATGCATTTCGGGAAGGGAAGACGGTACGAATGCCCACCCGTATGCCTCGCCGAGTTCGGGGAATATCGAATACACGAATGGAATTCAGACTAAGGGGAATGAATAACTGCCGATTGACTTTGATAAAGTTACGCGGATATACTTTGCTGATTCGTCCCGGTTCCAGGCCGGACAGTGGTGCATTCAGTTCTGCCAGTTTTCCCTGCAACTCGGCCAGACGCTGCTGTAGTGTTTTACCTGTATGAAGCTGGTGCCAGTTCATAAGTAATCCTCCGTTCGCCATTTATAGCTACTATATGAATGGACCAGGTCAGAAGGTGAGCAAAATGGTGCCCATGTTCGTTATCATATTAACGTTATCAACATAAATGTACATCTTAAGATATAGGAGTGATTCAAGTGAACGTGGAAATGTATAAAGATCTCATTCGGGATGAACGTGGCAATTATTATATCGCAGTACAGATGGAGGATAACGAGCTTACACTCGTTAACGCATTTGTTGAAGCATCATTTACGCCTGGGCTGATCTATAATGAAGAATTTCGGAACAAATACAAGGATGCGGAAGGCGGATTCGTGGGCAAAATTGCGATGGACCTTCTTCGGCATGATGTAGTCATGGGTCTAAAAGAAATCGACAGAAAGCTGCTGGAGCTTTCGGAGGTAGAGCAGAAGTACTCCGTAAACTATATTGATACGATTGAATTTTATCGTCATCCTGCGTGGGAACGGAAGGTATAAGCGAAAGCCTGTTCTTAAAGAGGTTGTTCAAAAAGTCCGCTTTTGATTACGAAGGATGCCTAGTGGCATCATCAGCATCGAATATGGAATTCAGCCGAAATAAGTAGATGCTTGCGAAGGTTGTTTCCTTCGGAAACATTGTAGTTGCTCACGTAGTTTTCCCTACGCTCCGCTACTCCATTTCTAGCTTCATCCCATCTTCTCGGTACTGAAAACCGATCTTTTTGAACACGCACTTAAAGCAAGAAGACATGGCTACGCCATACGGAATGGTTTGTCCATCTGGGGCAAACGGGTTTGAAAAAAGAGGTAAGCAAAAAGTGCAAGTGCAGGGAAATGTATCCCTTCAACTTGCGCTTTTTGTTATATATGGAAGATTAGAAACGAACCAGGTTACTGATTCGCACAGGCATGCCTGTTGCGATGGCACGATTGGCTGCAATGCCAGTTAGGATGGATCTTGCTCCATCCAATTGGTTGGCAGCGCGATTGAATGGATCTTCCGCAGGTTCTCCGAACAGATCATTCAACAGAACCGGATCACCTCCGCCATGTCCACCTTCTTTTTCTTCGACTTGAACTTCATAAGGGGAATCGAACATCGGAAGAACTCGCAATGTTTTGCCAATTAATGCCCCTTCCAGGTTTTTGTCACCCAATGAATTGACATAGGATTGCTCCACAATATTCATTTCGATCCGACCTTTGGTACCGTTAATAGCAATGCGATAACCTTCCCATGGCTGATACGCAACGAGGGAGTAGGTCAAAATGGCTTTGTTCCGATACTGTACGAGAACGCCCATCGTATCCTCAATATTGATGCCGTCCCCGAACACGCTTTGATCCCGTTGGTACCCATCTTCCGACTCAGCATCCAAATACATAGACTTGAGATGTGCATCTGAATCCAAATGCAGTGCAAAAGGGTCCTCTTGAGCAAGCGGGTTACCAGTTGCGCGATTGTAGAACTGCGTTACGCCACGTTCCTCGGCATTTTCTCTACCATAATACATGAGATCTCCGAATGCAAAAACGGTCTCCGGTTGCGAACCAATCCAGAAATTGACCAAGTCAAAGTGATGGGTGGATTTGTGTACAAGCAGTCCACCGCTATTGCGCTTGTCCCGGTGCCACCGACGGAAATAATCTGCCCCGTGACGGGTATTGAGCAGCCATTCGAAGTGAACCGAAGTTACCTTCCCGATCGTGTCATTCAAGATCAGTTCCCTTATCTTGGTATGGTGCGGGGCATAACGGTAGTTAAAGGTTACTCTTATATTTTGCCCGGTCCGCTTGGCCGCATCGAGGATATCCTGACATTTTTCCTCATCAATGGTCATCGGCTTCTCGGTCACGACGTCACATCCAAGCTCCATCGCGCGAATGATGTACTTGTGATGAGTACGGTCAATGCTGGTTACAATGACGTAATCTGGTTTCTCGTTCGTAATCATCTGATCAAACTGATCTGCAGGATAGGTAGGAACCTCGGAATATTTATATTTTTCTCTCAGCAATTGATTGGCGTAATTCATGCGGATCTGGTTAATATCACAAAAGCCAACAAGCTCGGATGTGTCCTTGAAATTCTGGGCCAAAGCACCGTAAAAAAATTCAGCCCGGCCGCCAGTGCCGACCAGTACATAGCGTTTTTTGTTACTCATATCTATCGCCTCCTTGAATGTAGTTCTAGACTATAACAAGGGAGTACTTCTTTCGCCGCATTTTTTGCGTAATCGCTTTCAAACACCGCTTATTTTGCTATAATCCAAGGAAAGGGGGCAGGCAGTCACATGACACAGGTATTTCGAACGGATTACAACGATCCAACCGGATATTTGCATATCGAATATGATCGCCGTATTGGATATTTCTCGATGACCGATGACCACCTTCATGATCATTATGAGCTGTATTACCTGCTATCAGGTGAGCGCATATACTTCATTAAAGACCGTTCCTATCGGGTTAAAGCTGGTGATCTCGTATTTGTTGACCGGAATACGGTTCATAAGACGCTGGAGAGTGGCAGGCCAGACCATGATCGAATTGTGATCTATATCAAGCCCGAGCTATTTACAGAACTGGCGATCTCGACTGAGTTGGCCGAAGAATTACAGGAGCCATTCGGTTGGGAGATTCCGATTCTAACACTTCCTCCACTGGTAAATGAAGGTGTAGAACGAATGGTCAGCGAAATGATTAATGAGATGATCCATGTGCAAACGGGGAGCAGCTTGCTGCTGCGCCACCGATCGGTTGAGTTGCTGCTCTGCGCCTACAGAAATCAGCACCTAGGAACAGTAAGATCTGGGGATAGCGAACTGGTGCTTCATCCCAAAACGCAGGCTGTTGTCCGTTATCTTAATGAAAACTATCAGGAGTCACTGGTATTAACAGAGGTTGCGGCGTTGTTTCGCATCAGTCCGCATTATCTCAGTCGACTGTTCAAACAAACGACCGGGTTTACGTTCATTGATTATCTGAATCTGCTGCGAGTGAAGGAAGCACAGCGCTTGCTTCGGGAAACGGAGGACTCCATTACGGAGATCGCCTGGCGTGTAGGATTTAGCAATTTTTCTCATTTTGGGAAGATGTTCAAACGGACCGTTCAAATGTCTCCAAGGACATACAGGCAGGAGTTCAGAAAGCGAGGTTCATTGAGGGGGTGGCAGGGAGATGCCGATGATACAGACGAGATTGGATGAACTGGGCATTGTATTGCCACGGGCAAGTGCGCCAGCAGCAAAATATGCAAATGCGGTGATTGTAAATGGAATCATGTATGTATCAGGCAAAGGGCCGGACACGACAGAACGCGGTAAGCTAGGCGAGGATTTCACAACGGAGCAGGGATATGATTTTGCCAGGAATGCCGGAATTGAAGTGTTGGCTGTCGTTCAGGAAGTGCTCGGTTCACTGGATCGGGTTAAACGTGTGGTTAAAGTACAGGGATTTATTAATGCATCAGCTTCTTATCAGGAGCATCACAAGGTGTTGAATGGCTTCTCGGATCTGATGCTGGATGTGTTTGGGGATCAGGGAATGCACGCCCGCTCGGTATTTGGTGCTGTCTCCGTCAGGGATAATTTGCCGCTTATTATTGATTCGATCTTTCAGGTTGAGGAGTAGGTTACATGACAAGTTCAACTTCGTTTAATCCCATAATGCTCTCCTTTCCCGAGAGCTTCAACACTGAACGTCTCGCGATTCGTGCCCCGGAGTGGGGAGATGGCGCGGTCGTTAATGAAGCCATCCGTGAAAGTGCGGAGCAACTGAGGTTATGGTTACCTTTTGCCGAGAATATACCTTCACTGGAAGAATCCGAAGCGCATGCTCGTAAAGCCAGGCTGCAGTTTATGGAGCGTACTGACCTGATTCTTCATTTACGTGATAGACATACAGATGAATTCATAGGCAGCAGCGGTCTGCATCGTATCGACTGGAATGCGCGATGTTTTGAGATCGGTTACTGGATCAGAACGTCTCGCACTGGGGAAGGACTGATGACCGAAGCTGTGAAAGGCATTGAACAATTTGCGATGACCTATCTGGAAGCGAATCGGCTGGAAATCCGCTGTGATGCCCGCAATGTACGAAGTGCCAAGGTGGCGGAACGGGCAGGATATACGCTGGAAGGAATACTGCGCAAGATGCGGCGTGATACTACAGGTATGCTGGTAGATGTGATGGTGTTTGCCAAAGTGAAAGGCATTGAGTTTGAATAAGGGAATACAGTTAAAGGTCCTTACATGAGCCATTTGAACGGTTCTGGTGCAAGGACCTTTTGTTTGTTGTTCCCATATACGCGAAAAAAACGCTATACATTCATCTTGACTGAACTGAAATAGACTATCAGAATGGGAGAAAGAATCAGCAAACTGTCTCGGATCAAAACAAGTCATGGATGTCACGATTGGAGGAAAAGCATGCAACGAATAGGGCAAGGAAGGACCGCAGAAATCTTCAGGTATTCGAACCATCAGATTATGAAGTTATATCGAATGGATTTTTCATTCGACGTGATTCAGAATGAGTTTAACATTAGTGAGTGGATGTTCAACAAGGGATTACCAGTACCTCGTGCATATTTTTTGGTAGACCATGCACCGCAAACGGGCATTGTATTTGAACGAATCGAGGGCAAGACGATGTTGTCTCTACTCATCACACAACCCTTATTGTTCCAAGAGCTTTCACTTCAAATGGCCGAATGTCACTACAAACTTCATGGTCAACATGATGCTGAGGGACGACTCCCCGCTCAAAAGCAGATCCTTTCAAGAGCAATTCGGAATACCCCGCTTTTGTCTGAGGAAGATAAAGCAAAGGTGATCGCTTATTTGTCGACTCTGCCAGAGCGACAGCAGATCTGTCATGGTGACTTTCATCCCGATAATGTCATGCTGAATGAAATGAGAGATCAATATTGGGTCATTGATTGGATGACAGGCATGTCTGGTGATCCCGCGGGTGATGTGGCACGAAGCTGGGTAATATTAATGAGCGCTACATTACCAGAGGGTACAGATTCAGCTATCCGGTTAGGATTTGAAACCACTCGTAACACGCTACTCGACAATTATATCAAGCACTATATGCAGCTTTCAGGAATGTCACGGCAAGAGCTTGATTCCTGGATATTACCTGTGGCTGCTGCACGTCTGGACGAGGATTTACCTGAAATTGAGATAGGGCGGTTGCTCAAGCTGGTTCAGGAGCATCTTCGTTTGCTGGACGAAAATATAAACTTAAATAACAAGTAAACCGAGGTGAAGGATCCATGCTGCACTCATTAAAGGCCATACAATCCTACAAATCAGGCACGACCCCAGAGGCCAAGCAGCAACCCTGGTTGCAGTTGCTTGCGGCGGCAGAGAAACCAAATATTAATCTGGAACGAATTCATTCCATAGCAGAGCTTGAAGGTACGAATCCGGTATTGGATTATGTAGAGCGTACACTCCAGGTATTGGAGCAGCTTCGTGTTTCGTTTTGGGTACGAGAAATTCTGGAGGACGTGCTGGTCTGGTCGGAAACGGCAAAGGCAGGTTCATTGAAGCAGCGTCGGATATGGCAGAAGCAGGGCATCAATCTGTTCGTGCACAACGTGGGGTCTGCCCAATTATATGGCATGTACGGTAATGCTCATCATCTGGATGACAAGAGTAGTAGGGACGAATACACAAAGTCACTCCAGCCGGAATCCCAGAGCGATTCCCCAAGTGACCATCTGAGCTTGAATTTACATCTATCCCACACACCCCGGCACGAGATCGTTCGTACCCTTATTGCTACACATGGACTTATTGGTCAGTACATAAGAGGCGAAATCCCCTTTGCCGAGAATGCTCCGTTACATTCGTTCATTACACAAGGGTGGTTAACCGCAGACGAATTACAGGCCATTCTGATGGCACTGAATGAGTGTATTATCGCAGGTGTTGATTCAGCGCTATGGAATCAGGTACAGCCTGAGGTACAGCGCATCGTAGGCTGGATTATTACACAATCAGAACACACAGACTGGACCGTGAAGGAACGTTTATCCCGCTTGAGAAGTTCGTCTATTCGGCAGGGGGAAGCGATAGATGAGGTGTATGCCAAACTTCAAACCCAGCTTGATGTAGAGAAGGCATTGGCACCTCTGGCTCATCGAACCTTATGGTATGTAGAGTCAGCTATGCAGGATTTTTCGTTGCAGGAAATGGTAAAGATTTTCCTTTTGACGCTTCGCAGTGAGGGAATGGATTCAGCGTTTCAGGAGCAGCAACCCGATGCAGTCCGCCATATTAGCTTCGAACCGTTGATGAATACCATGTATTACGACTACAAAGGTGTCAAAAAGCTGAATATCTACAAGAAACGAATGATCGAAAAATATTTGGATGAGTATTCGTGGGCGCTGATTGCAGCAGGCGAAGAGATCACTTATCCGCATCTAACTCATCGTGTTGAGCGTCATTCTGATTTACCGGATACGGTGTTCATGACCTTTGAATTTTCACCGGCAGCGGAGAAGCTGATTGCATTCTGTATTGAGGCAGAGAAGTCTCCGTTATATGAGAAGGCTGTGCTCTTGTTATTCGACCTGTTCGGGCTGCGCCGCGATGCGTATGATCGATTCCATAATGAAGAGACGTATCTGGCTGACATGAACAGTTCAGGCGATTACAAAAAAGTGCTACTGGACTACATCGTGGGCAAGCGCGTACTGGATATCGGTCCGGGTGGCGGGATCTTACTGGATCTCATCGAGCAGGAACGACCTGAAATGGAACCCATCGGCATCGATATTTCAGCAAATGTCATTGAAGCGCTGGAGCGTAAGAAACAACGGGAGGCACACCGCTGGCAAGTGATAAAGGGCGATGCCCTTCAACTGGATCAATATGTGCAGCCAGGCACAGTGGATACGGTCATTTTTTCATCCATTCTGCATGAATTGTATTCCTATATTGAGCTGGATGGTCGGAGATTTAATTCCGACACGGTCGTGGCTGCGCTGAGAAGTTCGTTCAATGTGTTGTCACCGGGGGGGAGAATACTGATCCGGGATGGGATCATGACGGAACCTGAAACACAGAAACGGCGTATTCGCTTCTTGGAAGCGGACGGCATACATTGGCTGGAACGATACGCAGAGGATTTCCAAGGGCGCCATATTGAATTCGAGCGGATGTCGGAAGACGAGGTTTTGTTGGATATCAATGATGCCATGGAATTTCTGTACACGTACACATGGGGTGAGGAAGCGTATGTCCATGAGATCCAGGAGCAGTTCGGCATATTTACGCCGTCAGCCTATGAGAACTGTATTCGTGAAGCGTTGGGAGAACAAGCCGAAATGATCACATTTAAACATTTTCTTCAGGAAGGATATACGGAAGCTCTTGGAGAACGAATTATATTTATGGAGGAAAATGGTCAACTTGCACCTTTGCCAGACAGCACCTGCCTGATTGTCATTGAAAAGAAGAAGGGAATGGCGGACAGATGAGGAACGAAGCCAACACGGCTTTGTATTTTGTAAGACACGCGGAGTCTGAGTATATGGAGGGTCAAGAGCGTGAGCGAGGCTTGACAGAGCAAGGGAAAAGGGACGCGGCAACGGTCGCGGATCTGCTCCACCGGGAGCAAGTACAACTGTTCTATTCAAGCCCCTACAGGCGGGCGGTGGATACGATACAGGGATTGGCGGAAGTGTCAGGCGGGATTGTGGTAACAGAGGAAGATCTGCGGGAACGAACACTGTCGGGTTCGGAAGTGCGTCATGAGAACTTTCGCGAAGCCAAACAACAATTGTACCTTGATCCCACTTTTTCTTATCCAGGGGGAGAGTCGGGTGAAGAGGCTGTTTCGCGGGCAATGGCTGTTGTGCAACGAATTCTGGACAGACATCCGGGTCAAAAAATTGTGATTGGTACACATGGGGACGTTATGACCCTGATTTTGGGTTCTTATGATCCGTCCTATGGTTATGACTTCTGGGCAAATACAACGATGCCGGATATATACAGATTGGAGTTTGATCGGGAGAGTAGATTGATTCAGGTGACCCGATTGTGGGAGGAACAGAGCGAGTTTCTGTGAGTAACACGTTCGAACGACGATAGGAGGCGATGATGCTGAACCTCAAGTTGATAGGGTCCGTTTTGGAGCAGCAAATCCGTTTCAATGACGATAAAAGTTTGTTTTATGATCGGGGCAAGTCTGCATTAGGGCCATCTCCGCGAACGTTGTGCTGGCTATTGAAATATCGCGCTCAAGTAGCAAGAGCATGGCATTCTCCAACCATTTTACACATCATCATCTCAAGTCAGACGGTGAACCGGAAGTATACGCTCGGAAATATATGGAACTGTTAAGAGCGCTAAAGCCTGGAGGTTCCTTCTTCTATGCGCCGAGTGTTCCTTTCATAGAGTCATTCATAGATCAACTTCCCCAGTACTTTGTACACCGAACCCGGATAACACCAACACAGCAAATGACGCGAATTATACGACTGGACTATTGAAAAAGGGGAGAGATGAATGAAAATTACATTTATGCCGGATACATACACTGTTGAGGAGTTGAAAGTTCCTCAACTGCACGACAGAACGTATTGCATATTCGATCTTGAAGGCACAGGAATTAATCCGGCAGAGGAAAGTGTGACCCAATTTGGTGCGTTGTACCACAAAAAAGGAGAACCATTAGATTCATCGTTCTCTTCACTTGTGCGTGCCACCAAACCGATTCCAGAGGCGGTCGCGAAGCTAACAGGCATTTCCAATGATGATATGATCAAGGCTCCTTCGTTCGCAGAAGGATATCAGGCATTCCTGGAATTCATCGGGGATAAGGTACTAGTAACCCAGGCGGGGTACGAGTATGATTTGCCTATTCTTAAACGTCACTGTGATCTGTATGGGCTGCCGATGTTGACTAATCCGGTTCTGGATACAAAAGCAATGTTTACTTATATTCATCCTGAAATTTCGGAGGTTATCTCTACGGACTTCCTGATCCGATATTACGACCTGAGTACAGAGGGAATTCACAGGCACAATGCCTTAGCGGATTGCGGTGTGATTGCCCGGATTTTTGAGCATATCCTGAAGGAGTACGAAGAACTTGCATTGGATCATTTTACGGCAGACCGGGGACGTGAGATGAAGCGTTTTGTTATACCCGAGATGTATAGGACAACAGATCAATAGGAGGGAAGCAGGATGAGTAGAGCGGACGCGGATAAGTTACTGGCTGATCTGAATGAGGGGATAATCTTAAGTCAGCAGACATTTGAAGGACTGGATGTGGACGGCTACCTGGATGAACGGGATGCATCCGAATTCGCCGATGAGTGGATGCAGGCATTTGAACAATTTGTTCCGGGTTCTGAGGTAGCGGAGGAAGAAGTACTTCGTGCATGCAGGGAGCTGGCGTTCAAACGAACGCTTGATTATACAAGAAATCCTGAATTATCGGGATATGAGAGTGATGATATTGGTTTGATTGGTGCTTTCCTATTGCAGGACGAAGTTCCTGGTTCGTTTGTGGATCAGCTATTGGAAAGTTATCGTCAAGGTACACTGCCCCTGCGTTAAGCAGGGGTTAGTCTAAGTTCATGCGTTGCGTTTGTATAAAAAAATAGCCTCAAATGTGTATTGTGAGTCTTACGCAGCGTAAGGTACAATTCACCTAAGTAATAGATGAGAATGATAATCATTATTCTTCAGACACATTCTCACGCTTACAACAACAGATTACATAGGGGTGAAGGTATCATGGTAAGGTTTAGTAAAGGGTTCAAAGGGTGGACTATCCTATTGCTGCTCATGGTTGTAGTTATAACGGGCTGTGGTGCAAAGTCCGATTCGAACGCAGAACAGGCTCCTGCATCTGAAAATGCAGCTTCTGGTGAACGTACATCTGAAACACAAGCAAAGGTGGAAACCCGTGTCGTTAAGGATGAATTTGGAGATGTGACGATTCCAGTTCAACCGCAGCGGATTGCCGGAATTTATGTAGAGGATTATCTGAAGGCGCTCGATATTACACCTGTGGTGCAGTGGTATAACCCGATGTGGGGCGTGCAGGAATATCTGGATCTGGATGTGCCGCGATTCGATTTGACCGGGAGTATTGAAGCGTTGCTGCAATATGATCCGGATCTAATTATTGTGGATGGAGTGGATGCAGCAACATATGAAATGTACTCCAAGGTAGCACCAACGTATCGTTTACCTGAGAGCATTTTGCAGGACTCCAATCAGATCTTGAGAACCATTGCCGATGTTGTCGGTAAACCGGAAAAGGGTGCAGAGGTGGCGGCAGCATTTGAAGACAAGATTGCAGACGCCAAGTCAAAGCTGCAGGAAGTGATTGGAAATGAAACAGTAGCCGTTGTTCGCCTGAATGTGACCGAGAAGACGTTAGCTTTGTTTGGCGTGAAGAATCGTCTTACCGGATTTATCTATTCAGATGTTGGATTAACAGCTCATCCCTTGGCAGCTAATATGAAGGAATATCAGGAGTTACTGTCAGAAGAGGCGATTCCGGAGCTGGATGCAGATCACATTATTGTGTTCCCTTCCAATGGGATTTGGTCTTCCAAAGAGAATCAGGCGGCCATCAAAGTATTGGACGGAAAGTTGTGGCAGTCCCTTCCGGCCGTTAAAAACAAACATGTGTACATGATGGAAAGATCGCACTGGCAATCGGGAGCCGTCATAGCGAATTCGATGAAAATTGATGATCTCTTGGAAAAAATGACTCCATAAGCATAATCCCATAAGAAAGCTCTTCAGTCAGGGTTGAAGAGCTTTCTTTTTTCGTATACACTTTAAATGATAATAATTCTCAGTTAAGGACGATGAATATGTGCCACTCGATAGTACAACTGATTCCTAAGCCCTGGCTATGCTCACTTCAGCATATGGAATACGTAGAATACAACAGACCCGATACAGATAAACGTTTGGTATATAAGATGTCGGCTTGTCATTCCCTATTCGTCATAACGTGTGGGAAAGGTTCGATGATTTGCTCAGATCGGGAATCTTATTTGGAAAAAGGAATGATTATGTTGGTTCCAGCTGAAACCTCCATTCGGATAGAGGGCTCCAACTGGACAGAAAGTGAATTGCAATACTATAGGCTTGATCTGATGGTGGCTGAGTTGAAAGAAGTGACTTCGAATTCTCTGCATACAAGAGACACTGCGGAAAAGCCGGCACTTCCCAAATGTACAGATTCTCCGACAGTACTACCTCTTTTTCAGCTGAATTACAGTCCGTGGAGTTCCTGCCTGGCTTCCTTGGAACAAATACTGCGTCAACTGACATCTGGTGATTGGCAGGAGCAATGGGAGGTACAGCTACGTTTCCAAGAGTGGTTCCGAGCCTTGCTTCGCCAAAGTGATCCCGGGAATGAAGTGAGGGATGAACGCGCACGGCTTCAAAGTTCAATTCGCTATATTCGTGACCACTATGATCAGGCCATAACGGTTGACGATTTGGCGGCCGGTATTCGGCTTACCAGAGCCACTTACACCCGGCAATTCAAAGAAATCACAGGCAAGCTTCCGCTTGATTATGTAAATGCTGTTCGGCTGGAGCGCTCGAAACAGCTATTACAGCTGACGGATGATCGTTTGCATGATATTGCACAGAATGTTGGATTCAGCAACGAGTATTATTTTGGTCGCCGTTTCAAGCAATATGCTGGTATTTCACCAGGCTTGTATCGCCGCCATTACCGTCAAGACGTACGTGTATTTGCTCCGTATCTGGAAGACTTTGTGCTGGCGCTCGGGGTAACGCCGGTACTGCAATGTTCCCATCGTTCCTGGGGCAGACAGCATTATTTGGGATTGGATGATGTACCCGAATTCGATGTAAGCCAGCAGGATGCCCAGTTTAATGTGGCGAATGTCCCTGAATTTATCATGCTGGATAAGGGATATGATAGATGGAATCTGGATCGCTTTGAGCAGGTGGCACCTACGTTTTACGTGGATCATCTGGGAGAGGATTGGCGCTCCATTTTGAAATCTACAGCCGATGTGTTGGGGAAATTGAATCGGGTGCAGGATGTAATCGGTGCTTATGAAGATAAGGCACTGGAAGCCAAGCGTCGGTTAGCGCGTTATGTGCGTGGTCAGACGGTAGCTTTGTTGCGTATATCCGTGTTGGACATTACACTTTATGGGGAGCAGTATGGTTATGTGGGACCTGTGATCTATCAGGATCTTGGATTAACTCCGCATTCCTGTGTGCAGCAATGGACCAGACATGAACGGAGGATCAGCATTGGGCTGGAGCAATTAAGTCAACTTGAGGCGGATCATCTGGTTATTACGTTTGACAGTGTGGATTCTGCCATGTCTGGAGATGAGCGCGAGCTGCTCGATAGAGACGAATGGAAACGGCTTCCTGCAGTGAAGCGTGGCCATGTATATGAGGTTGATTTTATGACCTGGATGAACTACGGTGTGATATCCCATGGGAAGAAGATCGATGATATACTGCGGTTTATGGGCTGAATGATGCAACATCTGAGAGAAATGTTAATTCGAAAAATCACGAAAAAATCACATTCTCTGCAAATTCACAATTGAATTATGCCTGAGTACTGCAAACGGATTTTTTCATCTGCGTTCTTCATCATCATGCCGACTCGTTCCATAATAGTTTTAGATCTACTGATAGACCCCTTCGTTGGACTTTGGACGTGATATATTTGTAATGTGGAAATCGAGCGAGAATGAAACGCACAGCTGCACAATGCGGCATATGACTGGGGCGTTCCTCTTCTCGCTTTTTCCGATTTCTTGAAAGCTGTGGTTAACTATACTTTCTTTTTAGAAAATAAAAAGTAACTTATTACAATAACCAAGATTCCTAAAACTGAATAAACTATCTTAAACGTATCATTCTCAAGTTGAGTCACAAAAAAACCACCCATTGCAATAGCTAGAATTAATAGACCAAAAGGCACTCTGTGTTTCAAATTAAAACCTCCTGTTGTATATATTTGGTTGAATTATAACGTATTTTAGTATAGTGTATCCTTGTGCCAAATATTTGAAAAAAAGGATAGCAGACATGAATTGTTCTTTCAAGAGGACTATTTCTAGTATTGTTGCCTTGCTATTGTTATTGAATTTGCTGAGTAGGAAAAGGTCTTATACCTTATTGAAGCTATCCCTGGTCCTGAGTTGATTAGTGCAGCGGGGCAGGAAAATCAAAAATTGGAAACGAATACATAGTTTGATCTGCCTAAAATAGGTTGATGATCGTGATTTCAACATTCGAGTAATGAAAGTATCATAAAACTAAAAGGAGTAACTTTTACTATGGAGGATTTACAAAGTTTTGTTTCAGATTACACAAAAGATAAGAAACATTTACAGCTTGTTATCGGGATTGTTAGGGAGGGAGATGTTGAATACTATTCATTTGATAATAATAAAAAGAAAAGTATGATCCCTCCTGAACATATGTTGTTTGAAATCGGCTCCATAACCAAAGTTTTTACATCCATACTTTTATTAGAAATGGAACAGGAAAAACTGGTTTCCTCAGATGACATTGTGGGTAATTTCGTGCAAAACGTTGAAAACGATTATTTGAATAAAATTACCTTGAAAAGTCTTGCTACTCATACCTCGGGATTACCGATATTGGCAACCAACCACATTTTGTCTAAAAAAAGATCGAATCCTTATTCAATGTATACCGAGGAAGATTTAACTGCTTTTTTATCTAATGCCGACTACACGGATAACATTGGTTCGTTTGGATATTCCAATATCGGTGTGGGCTTACTGGGAAACATTCTATGTAAGGTGTCAGGAAGTACATATGACGAACTGTTAAAAAAATATATAACGAGTCCATTAAGGATGAATGAGACAGCCGTTATGCTTGATTCAGAACAGAATGGCAGATTTTTGAATGGACATGCTTCAACCGGGAAAAGAGTCCCTCATTGGGATCTTTCCATACATGAAGGAGCTGGGGGAATTAAGTCATCTGTTAGCGATTTGAGTTTATTTGTCCAAGCCAATCTAAAGGATGATAATCCGATAGCCTCTACACTACAAAAAAGTCATCTCCCTATATGGATCGGAAATTCAAACCTTATTTTGGCTGGGGCGAGGATAAACTTCTAGATAAAGTTATCCTCTGGCATAACGGGGGTTCAGCTGGTTTTAATAGTTATCTGGCTTTCAACAAGGAACTCCGTGTAGGAGTTGTATTGCTATCCAATTATTCTTTTTTCTCGAATCATATTATGGATTATTATTTTGCTCAATTAATGAAATTGATTACTAAAAAAGAGCCTTCTCAAGGAACTATGATAGACTCTACAGGTATAAAAATATTGGAAGCAATCATGCGGAGAGAAACGACATTAAAGTAACGGGGAACGATAGCAGCATGAACCACCTGATCATTAGGTGGTTTTTCTTATGTCTAAAAACGTCCATCCAAGATAACTAACACATGATAAAAAGGGAGGACGAGGTAACGACCTCCCATTCCTCTAGGGTGGGAAGAAAATCGACGATATCCTGCAGTTTAAATAATACTCCCATTCCAGTATATGGTTATGTTATGCTAGAGAGTAAATTTTCAAATGAAGAAAGGAAGAGTGCTATGCCGAAAAAGATCTTGACCTCGTTATTAATGGTAGCTTTGATGGGTATGATCTCTGTTCCTGTTACGGGAACATCTATGACTACTACTGTTGCTGAATCGTATGAAATATCGGGCGAAACTCTACCTGATAACTTACGATATGATTCTGAGCATCCAGATATAATTTACGTGAAGGATTGTGGGGTCTTCAAGAAAGTAGATTCGAGTGTAGTCGATTACAGCGAAGAAGTTGTAGTAGATGATATACAAAAAGTAACAGACCAAACGAATGTAATTGTTGCTTACGATGCAACGTATATCAAGAAAGGTGAATGGGAATAACTCATCATTTAATCAAGAGTGTGGAAGATTTCTTTATCGATTTAAGAGTCAGAAAGTTTACATCCTGTTTGATCAGGTGCTGACGTTTCAAGGTACGTCATACTAAACAAGTGATGCTCCTTCAGCTAAGGCTGATGGGGCTTCTTTTTTTAGTATGACGAATGAGCCCATGTGAGCGGTAGATAGGCTTGTTTAATCGTATTTAGTATAGCGTTTACAAAAAAACATCATAACGAGCACAAAATGCGGAAGCGGATGTCCTTGACTGCAGGTTTGCGACATACCATTAACTGAAGGGTGATCCACAAGGGTGGAAAGCCTTTAAGCATAGCCATGTATGGCGGATGGGAGAGCTGTAATGACGAAACGGGTAATTCTGTTGGAAGAAGGTACGGCAGAGATGAAGGGGCTGATGGGCAGTACAGGGGCTGAGCTTGCCGAGCTATTACATGCAGGTTGGTCTGTACCAGCCGGATTTGTTGTAACAACAGAATGCTGCCGCGAGTTTTGTACCCGTCTTGGACATCTTTCCGCTGAAGGGGTTGAAGAGATTGGCAGCGCTATTCGGCATCTGGAACAGCAAACGGGAAAATACTTCGACCATTCCGAGAACCCGCTCTTGCTTGCAGTACGTTCCGATGGAGCCAGTTCAATACAGACCGTTAAGAAATTATTGCTTCATGTAGGCCTGAACGATATTACTGTAGAAGGGCTCGCTCGTCAAACGAAAGATCGGAAGTATGCACTGAATTGTTACCGGATGTTATTACAGGATTATGGTCAGCTGGTACATGGAATTGCGTATGAATGTTTTGAGGAACGAGTGGGTGACAGCACGATACTGGATGAAGCGAAGCTTGAAATGGCTATCGCAGAATATAAACGCTTAATAGAAGAGCGGGGACGTAAACCTTTTCCTCAAGATACCCAGCTGCAATTACAGGAAGTGATTCGTGCCGTTTTTAATTCTCAGTGTGTTCCCATGTCCAGAGAGCAAGCGGATGTTTATCGCAAATCCCATTATGGTGCTGCGAAGCAAGGATCGCCTGTTCTTATACAAGCGATGGTCAATGGAGAATGTGGGGAACGTAGCGGTATTGGAACAATATATTCTCGTCACCCGGTTACCGGGGAACAGGGCATCACTGGTGAATACATCTCATCTGCTGCTTCCCGGAATGTGGACCGCGGTCTAGAACAATTACTGAACGAAGCGCCTGAACTGTATGGACTTCTGCTAGAGGTAAGCAGCCAGTTGGAGAAGCGTAGAGGAGCGGTTCAGGAGATAAAATTTGTGGTTGATTCAGGAACGTTGTATTTAATGCAGGCCGGTCAAGCACGGTTAACCTCTATCGCTACATTGAAGAGTGCGGTGGATCTGGTTCATGAAGGTGTAATCACCCATGAGGATGCGCTGCTGCGTATTGAGCCTGGGCATGTGACGGAAGTAGCTAATAGCTGGACGGAACAAACGACACCTTTATCACCGGAGCTGCAACTTCTGCTTGAATGGGCAGATGAAGTGAAGGAACTGACGGTACTTGCCAATGTTGATCATCCGAGGGATGCCATCACGGCACGGGCGCTTGGGGCGGAGGGAATTGGCTTGTGCCGGACAGAGCAAATGTTATTGTCTCCTTCACGTCTTCCTTATGTGCAGAAAATGATTCTGGCGGACAGTGAGTCTGAGCGTAAACGTGGATTGGAACGTCTGTTACCGATGCAGCAGTCTGATTTTGAACAACTCTTCGAAGCGATGGATGGATTCCCGGTAACCATTCGATTACTCGACCTGACGTTACACGATCTACTACCGGATTTGGAAGTGTTGGAAGAGCGGTATGAGCAGTTGCGGATAGGGGGAGTAGTGGGAAATAAAAGTGAATTGGAGGAACTTGAGCGCGTAATCCGCAGAGTCCTTGAATTGCATGAACGGATTCCGATGCTTGGACAGCGGGGCTGTCGGTTAGGTATCATGTTCCCGGAAATCGTTGATATGCAGCTTGAAGCGGTCTTCCGTGCAGCGGTGAGAGGCATTCGTCAAGGATGGTGGGTACGCCCTGAGATTATGATTCCGCAGGTAGATCATGCGAGTGAAATTCAGACGATGAGGGATCTGGTTGATCATGTAGCGGATCAAGTGCTTGGTGAGGAAAAACGTCATTGCCTCTACAGGGTGGGTGCGATGATTGAAGCTCCAAGAGGGGCGCTGACCGCAGCTCATATCGCTCGCCATGCAGACTTCTTGTCGTTTGACACAGATGATCTGACTCAGATGACGTTTGGCTATAGCCGACATGATGCGGAGAAGCAATTCCTTCATCCGGATGTAGAGCGTCGCCTGCTTCCAAGTAACCCGTTCGAGGTATTGGATATCGAGGGAGTTGGGCAGTTGGTTGAAATGGCTGTTACCCAGGGGAGAATTCGGAAACCGCATCTAAAGGCAGGCATCTGTGGTGAGAATGCAGCTGATCCGGATTCCATTGCTTTTTGTCATCAAATTAATCTGGCTTACGTAAGTTGTCTGCCAGAGCAGGTACCTTTTGCACGTATTGCTGCTGCACAAGCAGTCATAAGGGCGCAAAGGCAGGGCGTAAACATACTGAACGGAGAGATATCAACGACAGCTTAAGGTTAGATTTCAGGTAGGATATAATGTGAGGTAATTGGATCAGCAGTTTGAGCTGATTTGTTACCTCTTTTTTAATTTGGAATAAAGAACATTACGCGCTGGAAGAGGAGAGAGGTATCTAAACATGACCATTCATGATCTATGCATTCAAGCCGTCTTTATCGACCGAGATGGCACGATTGGTGGCACAGACGATATAGGTTATCCCGGAGAGTTGGAACTATATGATGGAGTTGCTGATTCCATCTGCAAATTATCTGAACACGGCATTAAAATGTTTGGATTCACAATCAACCGGGTATTACTGACGGCAAATCAACGGTTGAAGCTTTTCAGCAGGAAATGAGGCTATTTGGCATAGAGCACACCTATGTATGTCCTCATCCTGCCAAAGCAGGGTGTGAATGCCGCAAACCAAGACCAGACATGCTGATGCAGGCAGCACAGGAGCATGATCTCAATCTTGAACAGTGTGTTGTCATTGGAGATCGCTGGTCTGACATGACTGCCGCCCGTTCTGCTGGCTGTATATGCGTTCTGGTATTGACTGGAGCAGGAGCAGAGTCGTTAGAGAAGAATCGTTGGCGCTGGCAAACGTTGGAAGTGGCCTTTTTGGCAACTGATTTTAACGCTGCTGTACAGTGGATCCTACAACAACGGGAAGGGACAGTCGAGGACCTCATGATTCGTCAGGCCTGTGTTGAAGATGCGCCTTGGTCATGGGAATAAGACAGAGTTATACTGGCCAAGGCATTGGCAAAAAGCTCATGTCAGCGATGGAAGAATGGAGACCAACTGCGGGCATTATCCGGCTTGAATTGACTGTCATGAGCCATAATCTTTATGCAATAGCTTTATATCGTCATGTTGGTTTTCAGCAGGAAGGGAAAAAGCTGAGGTTTTTGTTGGTTAATGGTACATATGTAGATGAGTTTATTATGAGTAAGCTTTATGAGGAAAATAACAACAGTGGCTTAACGCTCTAGGAAAGATCGATTTTCCAAACCAAGTGTGGTGGTAAAACTTTTTTCTTGTTTGCTGAACATCCCCACATGGCTTAAAAACCATAAAACTGTTATACTGAAATATACGTTTTGTAAAATCAACGTAAAAATTTCAGATAAGGGTTGAAAACGACCATGTATAATTCCGAAAATAAACGGACCTCATCACGGACCTTATTTGCCGTGTTATTCATTCTTATGTTGCTGAAGCTATCGCTTTTACGGTATTTCTTTTTCCAGGGGCTGTCCGGGGTTGGTTTCGTAACAGACGCACTCGGAGCCCTGACCGTGGTATGCATTCTCGATCTGATCGTGCCAAAAGGCTGGAAGCGTCCAGTGTACGGATTCTTCAATGTGCTGTTCTCGCTGTTATTGTTCGCGGCGACACTTTATAATGCACATTTCAGTTCGGTTCCCACATATACGGCGCTGAGTGAGCTGGGGCAAGTCGCCCAGGTGCGAGGCAGCATCGGACCTCTGGTCCGACCTGTGCACTTCCTGTTTTTTGTGGACATTGTAATCGCACTGTTTGTATGGTTCATCTCGCGGCGAGGCACGGCTGGACGTAACGGCAGTTACCGGGATAGCGGATTAACTTTCGGCAGAAGTCGGAGACGTTACTGGAGCAAGTTGGGCGTAGTGCTTACCGCTGCATTTTGTATTGTGCTGTCCGGCAGTTTTATCGTCAAAGGGGAAACGATTGATAATGAACTCGTTCGAGCGGAGAATCTCGGATTTCTGAATTATCAGGTATCGTCGGCCATTCTGATGAGCAAAGAGAATGAAGCCATTGCGAATGGCAATATTAACGAAACGATCGATAAGATCAACCAGCTGGTTAGCAAGTATCCTTATCAGAATAAGGCAGCACAGGGCTCAGAGATCAAGGCCAAATATTTTGGTCAGGCCAAAGGCAGTAATTTGATTGTACTCCAATTGGAATCTTTCCAGAATTTTCCGCTCAACGCTTCACTGGACGGTCAAGAGTTGACCCCGGTACTGAATGATCTGGCCAAAGAAAGCTATTATTTCTCTCATTTTTTCCAACAGATCGGACAGGGAAACACATCGGATGCCGAGTTCATGTCGAACACGTCCATCTATCCAACCGGGGTTGTTCCAATGTCAGCGGGATACAGTGACCGCGAACTGCCGAGCCTGCCCAAGTTACTTGGGAAAGAGGGGTACCAGTCAGAAACATATCACGTCAATGACGTAACCTTCTGGAATCGGAACAAAATGTATCCGGCACTTGGATTCAACCGATACTTCGATAAGCCCAGCTTCCAGAATGACAAGTTTAATGATTTTGGGCCATCGGATGAAGAATTATATCGTGTAGGTGTGGAGAAAATGACCGCGCATCAGGCTGCGAATCAGCCCTTCTATGCTCAGTTCATTACGACATCAAGCCATTCGCCGTTCACGGTTCCCGCAGATCGCGCGCGAATTACGATTCCCGCTACCATTACGAACCAATTGCTTCGCGATTATCTGCAAGCAATTAACTATACGGACTATGCTATCGGTCAACTCATTCATGAATTGAAGGCGAACGGATTATGGGATAATACAACACTTGTACTCTATGGAGATCACTTCGGATTACCCGCTGACGAAGAAATTACACAGCAGATTCAGTCGAATCTGGGTGTCCCTTATGACGGTAAAGTGAGCCGTTTCAATATCCCGCTCCTGATTCACACGCCGAAACAGGCCAAAGGTCAAGTGATTGAGCAGCCAGGCGGTCAGCTGGATATGTTGCCAACGATCATGAATCTGATGGGTGTTTCGCTCGAGGATGAGAAGTTTACTGCCTTCGGACATGATCTGCTCAACATGGATCGCAATGTGTTCGGTATTCGGTATTACTTGCCGACAGGTTCATTTGTCAATAATGACATCATGTTTATTCCGGGTGCAGGCTTTGATGATGGAACGGCCTACTCGCTGAAAACATATGAACAGGTAACGAATCTGGAACCATACCGTTCCGATTATGAGCACGTACTCAGCTTGATGAAGCTGTCTGACGAGTATGTGAAGTTGTTGCCCAAACGTGCGCCATAACGAATTTCTACAAATCAAGAAAGATTAAGAAAAAACGTCACCAGTCTAAGAGCTGGTGACGTTTTTTTTTTGCATGATCGAAGCATGGTATGGTAATAAGGAGATATATAAGTTTGAAACTGTAATTATTAATGTTACAATGGAAGAAGGAAGAGAGTGTAATACTCGCAGGACTCATTAACCTAACAGACGAGAGGATTGAATATATATGAAACTGAGTGTACTTGAACATGGACATATCAATGAAAGCCGGAGTGTACAGGATACCTTGCAGGAGACCGTAAAACTTGCCCAACATGCGGATAAATTGGGATTCTCCCGTTTCTGGATGTCGGAGCACCACGGCAGCGGAGCGCTGTCCTTTTCCAGTCCTGAAGTTATGATTGCACATGTGGCTGCCCATACAGACAAAATTCGGGTAGGTTCCGGCGGTGTAATGCTGCCTCATTATAGTGCCTATAAAGTAGCTGAGAACTTCCGGCTGCTGGAAGCATTACATCCAGGGCGAATTGATCTGGGGATAGGCAGAGCACCAGGAGGCATGCCCATTGCCAGCAGGGCTCTGAATGAAGGTAAATCGTCGAACGTACAATTCTTCCCGCAGCAGATTGCGGATCTGGGTGGATATTTCCACGAACAGCTGCCCGAGGATCATCGGTTTGCATCACTGGTTGCCGGACCATCGGTTCCAACGGTTCCCGAAGTTTGGCTGCTCGGTTCCAGTTCTGAAGGGGCGCGAATTGCTGCGGCGCAAGGGACATCGTATGCATTTGCTCAATTCTTCGGAACACCAGGCGGCGAAGAGGCGATGAAGCATTACCGCAGACATTTCAAGCCGTCCATCCTGAATGACAAACCACATTCGATGATTGCTGTGTCGGCATTCTGTGCGGAGACAGAGGATGAAGCTGCTGATCTTGCTCGAAGTAATGAACTTTTCTTCCTGCGTCTCGGCAGGGGGCTGGAGCAGAATTCATTCCCGTCCTTAGAGACGGTGAACAACTATCCATTTACGGCGATGGAGATGGAACAGATCCGTCAACGACGTTCTTTTTCCATCGTGGGCACACCAGATCAGGTGAAAGACAAAATCACCGCAATGGCTGAACGTCATGAGGCAGATGAAGTCATTATTGCATCAGCGATCCATTCGTTTGAGGCACGACTGCGTTCATTCAGCTTGATTGCAGAAGCCTTTAGTTTGAAGCAGGATTAATTGAGGTAGAGCGGGAATTGATAAAATGAAATGGCTGGAGCCTTGTGAGGCAAGGTTCCGGTTATACTCTTGCATAGTCAGGGAGAGGAGAGATTCACATCCGCAGATGTGTCATTAGTGATATTCATGGCTGTTATGACGAATTTAATGCTCTGCTTGAGCATGTAGCCTACAATCCGGAGCAGGACGAACTGATTTTATTAGGTGATTACGTTGACCGCGGGCCAAAGAGCAAACAGGTCGTTGAACAGATTATGCAGATGCACGAGCAGCACAACATTATAGTGATTAAGGGCAATCACGATGCGATGATGGTTAAAGCACTGACTCATGACGTGGAGGAGTATGACAAACACTGGATTCGAAATGGCGGGTTACATACATTAGCCAGTTATGTGCAGGTTTCTTTTGACGAGGAGCAGATCGATTGGAATGCTTATGCTGAAGCCAAACAGTGGATACGTACACACTTTGAGCATCATCTTCGTTTTCTGGAGCAGCTTCCGCTTGTGTACGAAATTCCTGGTTATATCTTTGTACATGCAGGGATCAACCCGGATGTGGAGGACTGGCGAACCCAGCCAGAGCAGGATTTTATTTGGATTCGGGAGCCGTTCTATACAAGACCAACCTCGCTTAAGGAGACGGTGGTATTTGGGCACACGCCTGTAACGCACTTGCATGACGGTTCGGGGGTCTGGTTTGACTTGGGCTGGGACAAGATTGGCATCGATGGCGGATGTGCTTACGGTGCCCAACTGAACATGCTGGAGATCGGTGAAGACGGAAGCGTACAGACCTTTTTTGTGAAAAAGGGAGAGACCCCTCAGGGTCCCGAGGGTTAATCCACGCGCCGAATTTCAAATAAATCGTTATTTCTTCTGACAATTTGAGGACAGACATGTTGTTGTGTTTTTTCAAGATCTCATCGAGCTTGCAGTGTAGTGTGACTTTATCGAAATTCATAATGATCCTCCAGCAAAATTATTTGAAATTTTAGTTGAATATGGTTGCACTTTTAAAGTGCAGGTGCGATGGATGAGAGATGAGACAACGAGAATGAACCAACAGGCTGCAATACATATTGTTAAGGATAAGCCAGTTTGGACTGAACTAGCTACATTGCCTGAAGGAATTCATTTTTTTGTAAAGGTAAAAGAAGAAATCGGGGGATAACAGCGATCGGAAGAGCGATTCGTAACCGGAACGGCTACTTCCTCACTACGTCATATTGTACTCTCTGAGAATGATTTGCAATCAATTCGCTGTAAAGGGATTGGAATTAGACCCTATTAACGCTATAATCAGTAGGGTATGGTTGAAATATTACATTATTATTCTAAATCAGAATTGACGGAGGGCTATTATTATGGAAAAAGCGTTAATCTTCGGTCACAAAAATCCCGATACGGACACGATCTGCTCGGCAATCGCCTATGCGGATTTGAAAACAAAATTGGGTCAGGACGTTGAAGCAGTTCGTCTCGGCGACGTCAACGGTGAAACTCAGTTTGCACTGGATCAATTCAAAGTTGAAGCACCACGTCTGATCAAAACAGCTGCGAATGAAGTAAATAAAGTGATCCTGGTTGACCACAACGAGCGTCAGCAAAGTGTGAGCGATATTGAGGAAGTGACTGTTGTTGAAGTCATCGACCACCATCGGATCGCTAACTTTGAGACAAACCAGCCTTTGTATTTCCGTGCAGAGCCTGTAGGTTGTACGGCAACCATTTTGAATAAAATGTACAAGGAGAACGGCATTGAAGTCAGCGCACCGATTGCTGGTCTGATGCTGTCCGCGATTATTTCCGACTCTTTGTTGTTCAAATCCCCAACTTGCACAGAGCAGGATGTAGCGGCTGCACGTGAGCTGGCTGCCATTGCTGGTGTGGATGCAGACAGCTATGGTCTGGATATGCTGAAAGCGGGCGCGGATTTGAGTCAGAAGACGATTGCTGAACTGATTTCCCTGGATGCAAAAGAATTCGTAATGGGTCAATCCAAAGTGGAAATTGCGCAAGTTAACGCAGTTGATGTCAACGATGTACTCGTGAAACAACCTGAACTTCAAGCAGCGATTGAAGCAATCATCTCAAGCAAAGGCCTCGACCTGTTCGTATTTGTCGTAACCGACATCTTGAATAACGATTCCGTTGCACTGGCTTATGGTGGTTCCGTCAAAGCTGTAGAGAAAGCATACAATGTGACGTTGTCTGACAGCAGAGCGCTGTTGAAAGGCGTAGTATCACGCAAATCGCAAATTGTACCCGTTCTGACCGAAGCTTTCAACACACTGTAAAATAGACGATCCGACGTATAACCAATACGTTCAGATACGGTTTTAATATTTAGTTAACCATCCAAGCCTGCTCTGATCTGTTATAGGTCAGGACAGGCTTTTTGGTTGAAGGAGAGTCCTATGATAATCAAAAATGAAAAGATTAAAGCAACCGAAGTCCAGTTGACTGGCCTGAACGGTGAAGATCTGGGGATTATGTCCACGCGAGATGCACTCCTACTTGCCAAGCAGAACAAGGTGGATCTGGTATGCGAGTCTTTAATGACCAGCCCACCGCGATGCAAACTCATTGGGGCCGGAGCGGCAAGACAAGAAGCGCAGCAGGAAAAGAAAAAAGCGGGCAAATCACCCGAGAAACGTAAAGTGAAAGAAATTCGGTTAAACTTACAGATGGAAGATCATGACCGGGAGACGAAGCAATCTCAGGCGGAGCGTATCCTCAAGAAGGGTGACTCCGTGAAGCTAGTCATACAGGTGCATGGTGCCAAAGAAGGAGCAGCAGGCAAGGAATGGGCAGAGCAACTGTGCAAATCGCTGGCTGAATTCGGCAGCAAAACAACAGGTGTGCAGGTGAGTGGCAAACAGGTGGTTGTACAGCTGGACCCGCTTGCGTAGCATGTTCGTACTTTGATGAGAGAAGCCCCGTGATATAGCAGTTGAGCTGCTGCTTCACGGGGCTTCTTCGTATCTGAATATCTGTATAACATGTCAAACGGCATTCTTTCGGCCTATTCAGGTTCGTAAATAACGGCTGCCGCCAATACGTACATATAACTGTCCAGGTAAGACGGGGGTAGAAGTCGATGGATTCATGTTATTACTATTGGCAAAACGGGATAGATATAAAAAGTCTGGATAAATGACCGTATCCATTAAATAGGCAGATACTGTACTTCCGGGAATACGGTTTTGATTCAGTGTACGAATAATTTCCCTCCCGCTGGCAATCCCGATCCCATGACCATAATATCGATCTTCGCCCAGCATAATGGTGTTTTCGCCCTGCCATTCTGGTGTTTCTGGTGATACGTCCGGGTTTTTGAAATACAGTACATCACCTGGGAGGGCAGTGTCACTGCCGTTCTTTTCGGTCAATCGCAGATCGCTATCGTAATGCCAATCAAACAACAGCAGGTTATGAAACAGCGAATTGAAAGCATCCTCACGAATGCTTCCCAGTACTCCACCATACAGTACAATGACTGTGGCTGTTGCACATTCAAAGGCATATAAATGACCATTCCTCCAGATGTCGCGAATTCCATTCGCAGGAGTTACATTAGATCTTAGTTCGAAGCCACCCTCAGCATTTAGGTTCCAATAGGCGGGATTACATCTGGATTTCTCGAATGAGGCAAAACTGACCCCGCTTCGATCTAACCCCTCTGCTGCATCAACAAGAGACTCTCTCAATGTCCATTCAAAATGAAGATGGTCCATGGATTGATAAGTATAGATCGTTGAACTATTCTGAAGCTGCTGTAACCAGTGCCAATCAAATGCAGACCAATCCGAGCGCACCAGGTTAACCGGTTGATTCGCAACAATGATCATGATCCATAACCTCCAATATCGTTTGGATGTTCAGTCTTGTATAAAGGGGGGTACACAAGTATTCTTTAGTATATGATGCGAGATGTGTGGATCTGTATGTCTACACGTACAGTCCGAGGAGAAATTTGTTATAAATTGTCGATTATTGCCCAGAATTTTGTCCGACCCCGTTTAAAAATTATGGCATTTGGGGTAGTACTCTATAGATGAAGTTATGTGCAGGTCGAACTGTTCATACGGAATATATTCAGATTTTAATAAAAAGGAGAATACGCAGTGTCGAATCCAATTACAGAGAATCGGTCTCTGTTTGAACAATTGTATACTCATGCACCCATCGGCATTGCTGTTGCTTCGCATGTGAACGGGTGTTGGCTACAGCTTAATCCGGCATTTTGTGAAATGTTGGGGTACATTGAAGATGAACTGATTGACACTTCAATTGTACATATGATTTACGAAGAAGACATGGAGCTGGAAAAGTTCCGTCGCAAGTTCTGGGAAATGACGAATGGAGCATGTCTCATGTATGAGACGGAGGTTCGTTTGAAACGAAAGGATGATTTTTTGGTATGGGCGACAATCCGGGCCTGTATTGTCAGGGATGAAGCGAATGATGAGCCACTATACCTGCTCGTGCAGGCGGTGGATATTACGAAGCAGAAGCATGCCGAGAATCATCTTAATGTTCAGCGCAAGCAGTTGGAGGAAAGCAGCCGAATCTCTCGATTACTGGCCGAATCGTCGCTTGACCTGATTGCGATACACCATGCCGATCCCGAGCGGACGTTCAAGTACGTATCTCCAGCCTGCAGAAGCATGTTGGGATATGAACCAGAAGAAGTCCTTGGTCAATCTGGCCTGTTCTGCATTCATCCCGACGATATTCCTCTGGTTGAAGCTTATGTCGCTGGACAGATCCAGGGGCTGGCTCCTGATCGAATCAGTTATCGGCTCCAGCATAAAAATGGTTCTGTCGTATGGGCAGATACGATCTCCCATTATGTATATGACAAGCAGGGTAATCTGCAGGAGATGATCGCTGTGACCCGTGATATTACAGCCAGCAAGCAACAGCAATTAAGCCTGCAGGAATACCAGTCTTTGTTTGACTGTAACCCACTGGGTGTTGCTTCACTGGACCTGGACGGTAACTTGCTGAAGGCCAATCAAGGTCAGGAGCAATTGACGGGACATACCAAGGAGGAACTTCTTAACCAGTCCTTTGATCATCTCATTGATCCGGCGGATCTGGAGAAGACGAGATATCACTTTGAACAGACGGTGAAGGGGATCGCCCAGAGCTACGAAATTGGTATGATCCACAAAGACGGACAGCGTATTGATGCGAGTGTCATTAATGTTCCCATTTTGCTCGAAGATCGAGTAGTTGGTGTGTACGGCATAACCAGTGATATTACGGAGTCCAAAAGGTATGTAGAAGAAATTGAAAACTTGAGTTACGAGCGAGCACTAATTCTAAATGCCTTGTCTGAAGGGGTTATTGGCTTGGATCAGAATGGAAATCTGATATTTGCCAATCCGATTGCAACAAAAATGATGGATTTCTGTCCCAATGAAATGAAAGGCAGATCGCTTGAGGAGATTATGTTACAGATGCAAAGTGAAGGTATCCCTTATCCGTCGAACGGTACTCCGATTCTTCGGGCTGTCCGTGAAGGGCGTGGTATTCAACGTTCAGAGGCCGTGTTCTGGAAACAGGATGGGTCCAGCTTCCTCGCAGAGTTTCAATTGAAACCGATCATGGATCAGGGGAGCATTCGCGGGGCAGTATTGGTCTTCCGCGATATGACATCGGTGAAGGAGATTATTCGTGCCAAGGAAGCGGCTGAACATGCCGATCGGGCAAAGTCTGAGTTTCTGGCGATTATGAGTCATGAGCTCCGTACACCGTTGAATGGAATTATGGGTATGGCTCATCTGTTAATGGAAACTAAACTGGATGACGAACAAATCAGCTTTGCTGAAATTATCATTGGGAGCGGTGAATCACTCCTGTATATTCTGAATGAAATTCTGGATTTCAGCAAGATTGAAGCGGGCAAGATGGATCTTGAACGTGAGCCTGTTGATATTAAAGCGGTTCTGGGCGGGGTCATGGAACTATTCTCATTCAAAGCATCGGAGAAAAATATCGAGCTTTCCTGCGAGATGTCCGAGCACATTCCTGAACGCGTAAGAGGGGATGAGACCCGGATCCGTCAGATTCTGATTAATCTGGTAGGTAACGCGGTCAAATTCACGGAGAAAGGCAGCATTCAGGTGTACGTGAACGTCAAACCCGTGGGAGATCACGATGAAGATCACCTCATCTTATCCTTTACGGTCAAAGACACCGGAATTGGGATTCCTTTCGATAAGCAACATCAACTGTTCCAGTCCTTCTCACAGCTCGATCCAGCCATTAATCGCAAATATGGAGGCACGGGTCTGGGGCTTGCAATCAGCAAAAAGTTGGTAGAACTGATGGGCGGAGCGATCGGTGTGCAGAGTGAGACAGGTGAGGGAGCAGAATTTCACTTCACTCTATTACTTGAAAGATGGCAAGATGAATTGAATGATAGAATCGAAGAGACGTTGGATCATGATGAGAAGCTGGATCGAACAAACCTGGCAGCGGGTATCAAAATTCTGGTAGCTGAAGATCAAGCGGTGAACAGCCATTTGCTGGAGGAAATGCTTCGTAAGCTTGGCGGAGTATGTGATATCGTTACCAATGGCGAAGAAGCGGTACGAGCTATGGAAAGGGAACGCTACGATCTTCTGTTTATGGATATTAAAATGCCTGTTATGGACGGGATTGAAGCCACCTGTAAAATTAGAAAAACACACCCTGAAATCCCGGTCATCACGGCCATAACAGCATTTGCTGGATCGAATGACCGCGAAGCTTGTCTGGAATGTGGGATGCAGGATTTCATCAGCAAACCATTCAATTCAACGGAGATTAGCCGTGTGTTAAACACGTGGGTACCATATATTCGATCCCAGCAGGGACGCTGATTGGCGGTGGAACAGCAATTTAATCATAAAAAATAACCTGCCCATGGTTTTAAGGGTGCAGGTTATTTGGCGTTACATCACGGTAAATGGCCTTGACAGATGTCAGGACCACCCTCCAATTAACCCCGAAAGGGTTACGCATTCGTCATCTTCCAATTCAGCAATCAAGGTAAGTTCTTCGTTGTCACTTGGGTCAACTGAGAACAATTCACGTCGTCCGTCTTCGTGCACAATAATGACCAGCTTATTGCCGCTTTTTGTATCAAACTGGTACTTCACTCCGATACCAGGCAATGGGCATTCTCGAATATTCATAAAAACTGTCACCTCTTTGGCTTTTCCATAATTAAGTTTAACCGTTCATACAGTACGGATGTATTCTACTATCCATAACACGGTTTGGCAAGTCGTTAACCAAATTGTGGTTACGGAACGAATACGTTCCGTACTACATTTAATTGCTCCGGCGCTGCCTGGCTCGTCTGCGACGGACAAAAAACCAGATGAGTAATGCAGCGATCAACACCAAGGCAATGACTGCTGTAATGATAATATTCCGAATATTCGGAACTTGTACAGTCAAATCCAGTGTATTCGGATTGAGTGGTGAGACGTGCCAAATTAATGTTTTCCCATGATCTTCAACCAGATCTGCGTTGGAATCCTGGGCTTTGATGGGCAGTGTCAGTTTAAAGTCAAAGTTCACATCTTTCAGCAATAGGTTTTTAAGAAAACCCGGTACCTTGTTAATCTGGTCTTTGATCTCCCCATCCGGCATGGATTTCATGAGATCTGCTTCAGCAGTAATATGCAATTTGGAAGTGAAGAAGCCGGGCACAGTCGACTGCTCAATCTGGATTCCTTCCTGCAAGTTGGAAGTATCGAAGCTTGTTGTACTTTTTTTCTCATAATGTGTTGTAGCTGTGAGTTTTTTCTGATCACCTTCATCGGAGACCTGTGCCTGGAAATTGTTCTTATTCAGGGTGTCTGCGAGCAGTGTCATGAGATTGTCTTGTCCAATCTTCCCAAGGGCAGAGTCGGTTACGCTGAGATTCAGATCCAGATCCGTTGATCCGTCCATATTAACGGTTACATGGGCTTCTCCAGCGGCACAGGCGGATAGTATGGACAGCATAAGAGTTAGTAGTATTGCTAGTAATAACTGACGATAAAAGGGGATTCGAGTCGACATTCTGTTCAACCTTTCTGCGTATAATCCAATTCCAATTCATAGAAGTATAGTATACACCGTAAGGGTGGCGGATGAAACTTTGAACAGCGAAGCGGAAATCAGTCATTCCAAAAGGGAAGTTTGAACCTGGATCAGATCAGAGAGAGCATTCAGGAATAATACCAGCATTTTGCCATCAGTGATGTAAATGAAGTGCAAAAGTTAATCTCTGTTTTGAACATTTGGATGCGGATACAGTGGTTGTGGAATAATCGTTAAGGGGAAATGGACATAAGACAGAATGAATATGGAGATCATTGATTTATTAAAATTGAAGATTTCGTATTTTTGTCAATGTTCGGTCAATTCAAGAGGTGTTTCAGCGTGTAAACTGGTAGTAGTGTGAAGAAATACGGAGCAGGGGGGTTACATTCATGACATATATCATTATTATGGCTGTTATTATGGTTGTGGGAATGGTCGGAATGGGCTGGTTCTACAAGATAATGGACAACGACCAACACTAGGTTGTATTGAAAGAGAGTATGAACAGACAAGCCTATAAGCTGGCTTCGCAAATGATGCGAGGCGGGCTTATTTGCATATAATCCCAAAAAGTCTAGCTATTCGAAGGCATCCAACACCAATGGGGAATATAATAACGCGTATGATATCTGGCTGCACGACATTGGCAATGCGACCTGGTCAAGCAAACCCACCGAGGAGATCATGATCTGGAATGAATGGACTTCCGGGGTAGGTCCTATTGGTTCCAAAGTATTCTCGGATGTGTCCATCGGTGGACAAACCTATGATCTGTATCGCGGCCAGATTACTGAAAACGGTGTGCATCAATGGTGGGTATACTCTTTCCTGAAAAAGGCCAAGTCTCCTAACCAGTTTAACATCAACGTCAAAAACTTCACCGATTACCTGATCTCCAAAAATTACTTTACCAACAGCAAATATGTCAGCAGTGTTGAATACGGAAGCGAAATTACCAAGGGCAGCGGTCAGATCAACTATTCCAACTGGTACGTGAATGTTCAATAATTGCTTCGTTTTTCAGCAATGTTTCTGATTCAGATTCAATGACATGGAGATGCTGCTCGGTAGGAAACCATTTCCTGCGGATGCAGCATCTTTTGCTTGCGTTTGGTATCTGACATTCATGTGTAACATACGTAACGAGAGATGTTGTTCCATTTGACCCATGGACAAATATTTTTCATAAAGTTGGGATTTTTAGGCTGCTCTTTTGTATAATAGGGTTTAGTTCAACTCGGGAAATCCCGAAATATGCCTAACAGGAAAGGGTGTACATAAATGAAATTTAGTGAGTATACGTATACACGTCCCGATCTGGAACATATCAAAACATCATTTCGTGAGCTGCTGAGCGGTTTTGAAGCTGCGTCTACGGTTGAAGAGCAGAGCAGTTATATGGACAAAATTAACGCTTTACGGAGTGATTTTGAAACTCAGGCACAATTGGTCTACATCCGTCATTCCATTGATACCAATGATACGTTCTACAAAGCAGAAAACGAATTTCTGGATGAAAGCTCCCCGATCATTCAAGAATACATCACCGATTATTATCGGGCATTGGTGAACTCCAAATTCCGCACAGAATTGGAACAAAAATGGGGTTCACAGCTGTTCCAGCTGGCGGATCTGTCCCTGAAAACATTCAGTCCTGAAATTATCGAGGACCTGCAGAAAGAGAACAAACTTTCCACGGAATACAACCAGTTGATTGCCTCAGCCAAAATTCCGTTTGAAGGCGAAGAACGCACCTTGCCACAACTGCATCCGTTCGAGCTGTCCACGGATCGCTCGATGAGGGAGCGCGCCTCAGAAGCGAGGTATGCGTTCATGGCTGAACATGAGGCTGAATTCGATCGCATTTACGACGAGCTGGTCAAAGTGCGTACACAGATCGCGAAGAAGCTTGGATATCCATCGTACGTTGAACTTGGTTATGATCGCATGAACCGTACGGATTACAACGCAGAGATGGTGTCGAATTTCAGAGCGCAAGTCCGCGATTATATCGTGCCTGTAGCAACAAAGCTCAGAGAGCGTCAACGCAGCCGGATTGATGTGGACACCCTCTATTATTACGATCAGGGCTTCAGTTTCAAAACGGGTAACCCGACACCGAAGGGTGATGCCGACTGGATTATTGACAATGGTAAAAAAATGTACGCAGAATTGTCACCAGAGACGGATGCATTTTTCCAGATGATGACCGATAACGAACTCATGGATCTGGTGAGCAAAAAAGGCAAGCAGGGCGGAGGTTATTGCACCTTCCTGAATGATTATAAAGTGCCGTTTATCTTCTCCAACTTTAACGGTACATCGGGCGATATCGATGTATTGACTCATGAAGCAGGCCATGCTTTCCAGGTATATGAGAGCCGTGACTTTGCAGTGCCTGAGTACAACTGGCCAACGTATGAATCGGCGGAGATTCATTCCATGAGTATGGAATTCTTCACATGGCCATGGATGGAATTGTTCTTCAAGGAAGATACGGACAAATACAAGTTTGACCACCTGTCTTCGGGACTGCTGTTCATTCCTTACGGCGTAGCTGTGGATGAATTCCAGCATTTTGTTTATGCGAACCCGGATGCAACACCGGCTGAACGCAAGCAGGCTTGGCGCAATATTGAGAAGACCTATCTGCCGCACATCAATTACAAGGATAACGCCTATCTGGAACAGGGCGGATTCTGGCATAAACAAGGTCATATTTTCTCCTCGCCGTTCTATTACATCGACTACACTCTGGCACAAATCTGTGCATTCCAGTTCTGGAAACGCAGCAATCAGGATATGAAGTCCGCATGGGCTGACTACCTGGCATTGTGCAAAGCGGGAGGAAGCCTATCCTTCACAGGATTGGTCGAACTGGCAGGTCTGAATTCTCCGTTTGAAGACGGTTGTGTGTCCTCTGTGATTGGCGATATCGAAGCATGGCTCGATGGAGTAGACGACAAGGCGCTCTAAGCAAAAATAAAGGTCGAAGAGGTGAAGGGGAACGAGGAATAAACCTGACGTTATAGCATTCTGAGGCAGGGCGGGTTTGAATGTATTCATTTAATTCCATTTAACTACCCTATACAAAGAATGCGAGGTTATACCATGTTGGTTTTACTGGATCAACCTTCCCAAAGGAAGGCATTGGCGCCCTTCATCTCGGGTACAAACGGACATGTGGTCATGGGTGGAGTGCTTACCGGCCTCCAAAGCGGGCGTGTCTATGCAGATCAACTTCATGCTCCCAAAAGTGCACTGATCTGGGCAAAAAATGAAATGTTTTATCTGATCGGCAGATCGGGCAATGAACGGTTCAACAGCCTTGTCAGGCAGGTACTTGTTCAGGAACTACTTCCTGAAGCGTTAGATGCCGGCGAAGACATGCTGAATCTTGAGGTTTATCCCGAGCAGGGCTCGGAATGGTCTCCAGTCTTGCATCGTATGTTCGATGGACGTCTGTGCGAAGGACGGCGAGTTCCTTTTCAATTTAATCTTGCGAAGTATGAAAAGTGGCTGGAGAGCAGTTCCAATCCCGGCCTCAGCTCCGCTTCCAGCTCCTTATCCATTTTTCCCGGATATGCGCTTCAAATTATTGATCGAGCTGTAATAGTGGAAGACAAAAGCCGTATTATTGAGCATGAAATCTTGAAGTTCTGGCATTCGGTGGACGACTTCATCCGGTATGGGGTGGGCATTTGCGCGGTGCATGAGCGTCAGGTTGTAGGTACCTGTATCTCGGTGTTTGTCAGTGGCATTCACCATGAAACAGGTATTCATACCTACGATCTGGTGCACCGTGGTAAAGGACTGGCTACAGCCATGGCAAGCGCTTATGTCCGATTACTATTGAAACAGGGATGTGTGCCACATTGGACGACAGAGGATTTCCGGCATGATTCCATTGTAATCGCGGGTAAGCTTGGCTTTGAACAAGGTAGTACGTATCCCGCTTATTACATGCCAATTCGAGAGCTTCTGAACTGCTGTGAATGACATGGCATAAAGGGATGGATAAGGCTGTCCCGAAAGCCAGTCTTTTCCCCGGTTCTGGGTACTTGTTCAGACGCTAACGAATCGAGGGCGACTTATTATAGGGCTTAGCAGGGAATTATAACTCTAACGACCTCCAGGCTCTATTCGGCTGAAAACCTGCCAAAAGGTGGGCGAAACGAGAAAATAGAGTGTCTGCGATTCGTTAAATCGCCGGAGTTACAAATAAAGACCGAATAAGGTGTGCTGGATTCGATAAAAGTGTTCACTCGCCACACGCTGGATGATCCATGGGGCTGTCTCAGAAGTGAACTGCACCCCGCCAAGTAGACAGTGCAAAAAATAAAAGATAATTAAGCGGTCTTGGTCCTGAATTCATTGGGACTGAGGCCGTTTAGTTTTGCCTGTAACCGTTTGTAATTGTAAAAGTGTATGTTAAATCATCAATTTCTTTTTGGCTCTTAAAGGTCAGGTAGGTATGCAAGTAGTACTTCTCACATTTGAGTGTCCCCAAAAGGATTCCATGGGCCCGTTATTCATGCAGCAGTCCATTCAGGACATGCTTTGCGTGAGTTTCGCTTTGTCCAGCATCTCCTTAAATGAAACATTTACCAGCTTGGTTGTGATTTATTTCACTATATCTGAAAACGGATTCAGTTACAATAAAGGAAGTAAATCAGGGGTAGCAGGAGGCTGGTTCAAATGGCAACACATGCTTATTATGTTCCGCCCGTGAACTTGATGGGTAGAGGGTGTTTACATGAATCAGGCAAGATGATTCAGGACATGGGTATTCGCAAAGCGCTGGTCGTAAGTGATCGTCAATTGATCTCTTCCGGCGTTGCTGAACGGGTACTGTCTACATTAAGAAAATCAGGGTTAGACTATGTAGTATATGATGAGGTTCAGCCGAATCCAACATGTCAGAATGTACATGACGGACTCCAGGTATTTCAGGATCATGGCTGTGACGCCATTATATCGATAGGCGGGGGTTCACCGCAGGACGCTGCCAAAGCCATTGGCATTGTAGCAACCAACGGCGGACATATTCGTGAATATGAAGGATTGCATCAATCGAAACATAAGTCCGTGCCACTTGTAGCTTATAATACAACGGCGGGCACGTCGAGTGAGGTGACAATTAACTACGTGATTACAGATGAGGAACGCAAAGTGAAAATGGTAATGGTGGACCGAAACAGTCAGGTCTCCCTGTCGGTTAATGACCCAGAACTCATGCTAAGCAAGCCTGCCAGTCTTACAGCGGCTACAGGCATGGATGCGTTAACCCATGCCGTGGAAGCGATGGTCACACCTGGAGGATTCACCGTGACAAGCGCCACTGCGGCCGCTGCGGTTGAGCTGATTTTTGAATACTTGCCGAGAGCTGTGAGGGACGGTAGTGATTTGGAGGCGCGTGAACATATGACCTATGCGTGTTTCCTGGGTGGGATTGCTTTTAATAATGCGGGCTTGGGCTATGTTCATGCGATGGCCCATCAACTTGGCGGAGTATACGATCTGCCGCATGGCGTATGCAACGCGATGTTGCTCCCTTATGTTGAAGAGATGAATGCGAAGCACGCGCCAGGTAAATTCCGGCATATTGCCAAAGCCATTGGTATGGATGTGAAGGGCAAGAGTGATGAAGAGTGCTCCGAGTATGTAATTGAAGCGATCAGGTTGCTCTCCAAGGAAGTAGGTATTCCCGAGAAATTGTCTGAGTTGGGTGTGAAAGACCCTGACGTGGAGCTATTGGCCGATAACGCAATGAAAGATGCCTGCGCACCGGGAAATCCATATCAACCATCCAAGGATGAAGTGGTGGAGTTGTTCCGTAAAATTATATAACTATCTAAAAGAATAAAAATAGGGGCCGGGAGGAATCTCGGCTATTTTTCATATGTATTAAAATTTTAACTTATTTTCCCAGCTGATGATTAAGGTTAAAACAAAAGGATTTTGATTCCCTCTTATCGAATACAATATTTAATAACAGCGGCATGAAGGAGGGTGTGATCTCTACCTGAATTTTTGTCGAAGTTTTCCAGCAAGATTCCCCAGCCCGTTTCGTGTTTAATGTTAAATAGGAATTGTGTATTGCATTTCTCACGAGGTACATCTTAATTTTCTACATCCACCAATCACCTCTGCACGACAAGCAAGGCAATTCTACACGTTTCATCTTTTCTCAAGCATTAAAATGAATGACGTTAGGCTGCATTTCCAAGGAAACAGAAGTCTGTACAGCACGCTCCTAATCAATAACAACAGCGTCCACAACAGAATATCGGATTATGGGCTCTAAAATGAATCAGAATGAATGCACGTGGAGGAGGCTGTAATGATGGCAAAAAAAGAAGTTGTAGCGATGCTGCTCGCCGGAGGACAAGGTAAAAGATTAAAAGGATTGACGAAATCACTGGCCAAGCCAGCTGTATATTTTGGAGGAACCTACCGAATCATTGATTTTCCTCTTAGTAACTGCTCCAACTCAGGTATCGACACGGTCGGTGTGTTAACTCAGTACGAACCTCTGGTGCTGCACTCTTATATCGGCATTGGCAGTGATTGGGATCTGGACCGCAAAAACGGCGGGGTATATGTGCTTCCTCCTCACGAACGTGAAGACGGCAGTAACTGGTATCGTGGCACGGCTGATGCGATATTTCGTAACCTGAATTTTATCGAACAATTCGACCCCGAGCATGTGCTCATCTTGTCAGGGGATCATATCTATAAAATGGATTACGAGAAAATGCTTCAATACCATAAAGAAAAAGATGCAGATTGCACCATATCCGTCATTGACGTGCCGCTGGAAGAAGCCAGCCGGTTCGGGTTGCTCAACACCCACGATGACTATCGCATCTTTGAATTCGAAGAAAAACCTCCTGAACCCAAGAGTACGCTCGCTTCCATGGGTATCTATCTTTTCAAGTGGGATGTGCTGAAGCGTTTCCTCATTCAGGACGAACAACAGGCATCCACTTCCTATGATTTTGGCAAAGATATCATTCCTTTATTACTTGAAAATCAAAAATCCTTATACGCTTATCCTTTTGAAGGGTATTGGAGAGATGTCGGTACCATCCAAAGTCTGTGGGAATCCAACATGGATCTATTGGACGAGGAAACTCTATTCAACCTGAATGATCCGGACTGGCGTATCTACACTCGCAATCCGAATCAGCCTGCGCAGTATATTTCACCTTCAGCTAAAGTGCGAAATTGCATCATCAGTGAAGGCAGCATAGTACATGGTGAGGTGAATCATTCGGTCTTGTTCTATGGGATCGAGGTTGGTGAGAACAGTTTCGTCAATGATTCTGTGATCATGCCAAGAGTGAAGATCGGGCAAAATGTGCGTATTCACAAAGCCATTATTGCCGAAGGATTGGAAATTCCGAATGGAGTGCATCTATCACCCGCTCCCGGAGATGAAAGTGATGTATTGCTCGTCGATCAGGAAGAACTGGAGCGTCAGCTTCGCGAGGGAATGCCAAGTAAACCCTAATCTATATCCAAAAGGACGGTGAATGCGATGAAACCATTGATGATCGGAGTTATTAACCTTGACCATGAGCTTGAGGAATTGAAGGAATTGACGTACTTTCGCTGCGGAGCCGCGGTGCCTTATGCCGGGCGATACCGTCTGATTGATTTTGTATTATCCAATATGATGAATTCAGGCATTGAGAGTATCGGTGTATTTGTCCGCCGCAAGTATCGTTCACTAATGGATCATCTGGGTGATGGCAAGCCGTGGGATTTGGATCGCAAGCATGGAGGTATGTTTATTTTGCCCCCAGACTGGAACGATCCAACCGATACGTCGCAAGGGGATTTACAGCATTTTCACAATAATCTTGATTTCTTCCGCCGGGGTTCCGGGCAATATGTAGTCCATGCGGGCAGTCGGCACGTGACCAAAGCGGATCTGCAGGACGTGTACAGGTATCATATAAGCAAGGGCGCGGATGTAACACTGGTCTGCAAGAAGGTGGATCAACTGCTGCCTGAACATGATGCCTGTGTCAAAGTTGAACATGACGGGGATGGTAATGTGGTGGACATTCACCAAAGCGCCAACCACCCGAATATATATACAGAAATTTTCATTATGGAAAAAGAACTGTTCCTGCGCCAGGTTCAGCGCTGCATCGATCATGGTGAAAGCCATTTCTTCCGTGATGTGATTCAGAAAAATCCAGATGGATTGAACATTGCAGCGTATGCCTATGATGGCTACCATGCTGTAATTAATTCAATCGATAGCTATTACCGGAACAGTCTGGAGTTACTGAATACGGGACTGTATGAACAACTTTTCAAGGAACAGCCTGTACAGACGAAGATCAAGTACGAGGCTCCAGCCAAATATTTGGACACTGCTGAAGTGAAACATTCACTGCTCGCGAATGGCTGTATTGTGGGCGGGGAAGTGGAAGACAGTATCCTGTTCCGGGGGGTGCATGTCGCGAAAGGTGCCAAAATTAAAGGCTCTATCATCATGCAAAAATGCTACATTGGCGAAGGCGCCGTACTTGAGAATGTTATTCTCGACAAAGACGTGAGACTAAGCGGAGGACAAACGCTGATCGGCGATCCGTCAAATCCGTATATTCTGGCGAAGAGTACTATTATCTAATACCAACACTTAACCGATATCTTCTATAATATATAAAATAAAATCCTGTAGGATGGATTTAAGGTTCATAGACGAAAGTTGTTTGGCAAAGAGCGCAGGCAGTAAGTGAAGGGGACGAAATCGATTCTGAAGAAGCGTAGCGTTCGCCTTTATCACTGTATTTTCACATCTAAATAATAAAATCAAGAAAATACAGGGATAACAGCGATCAAAAGAACGATTCGTAACCGTAACGGGCACATGCTCAAACCAAAATGTTGAGTGAATGAACCGCCACCATCCTACAGGATTTCACCGGGAGGAACCTACTTTTGTTTGACAACAAGGAAACGTTCAAGAGTATTTTTAGGCGAAGTCTGGTCAGCAAATTGGGAAAACCGCTTGAAGAAGCTACCCAGGAAGATGTCTATCATGTACTGGGAAGCATGATTCGTGAATATGCGGGTCAGGATTGGGCGGCATCGAATCAGGGATTCAAGCAGCGCCAGGATAAACAGGTCTATTACTTCTCGCTGGAATTCCTGATTGGACGTCTGCTCGGCAACAATCTGCTGAATGTGAATGAATTGGAATTGGTTCGTGACAGTCTGGCTGAGCTTGGATTTTCGCTGGAGGATGTCGAGGAACAGGAAGCGGATGCAGGCTTGGGTAACGGAGGTCTGGGACGACTTGCAGCCTGTTTCCTGGATTCTCTCGCATCACTTGGTTATGCGGGGCATGGATGCGGCATTCGTTACAAATATGGTTTGTTTGAACAAAAAATCATCAACGGCAACCAGGTGGAGCTACCCGATAATTGGCTTGAGAAGGGCAATGAATGGGAAGTACGTCGTCCGGACAAAAAGGTGGAAGTCCAATTCTGGGGCCGCGTAGAGGCCTATGAACAGGATGGACAGTACCAATTTATCACAAAGGATGCCGAATCGGTTGTAGCTGTTCCCTATGACGTGCCTGTTATTGGTTATGATCAGCCGCATGTGAACACATTGCGATTGTGGAGCGCGGAGCCCAAGCGGGGGACCTCGCTGGATACACCTTCAAACTATTACGGATATCTGGATTACAGTCGTTCCGTAGAATCGATCTCGGAGTTTTTATACCCCGATGATTCCCAATACGAGGGCAAGCTGCTTCGACTGAAACAGCAATATTTCATGTGTTCGGCAGGCGTGCAGAGTGCACTGCGTACATTTAACAAGCTGGAGCTGTCTTATGATCGATTGCCGGATAAAGTGGCATTCCATATTAATGACACCCACCCCACGCTGGTCATTCCTGAACTGATGCGTATCCTGATTGATGTCAAAGGGTACGGATGGGACGAAGCGTGGGATATCACGACTCGCACTGTATCGTATACCAATCATACAACACTGAGTGAGGCGCTTGAAAAATGGCCGGTAGCCATGATCAGCAAGCTGCTGCCACGTATTTATATGATCATTGAAGAGATTAACAAACGTTTCTGCGGCATGCTTCTGGAACGTTATCCGGAAGAACCGGATCGAATTCAGCATCTGGCGATCATTGCAGACGATCAGGTGCGCATGGCTCATCTGGCGATTGTGGGCAGCCATAGCGTCAACGGTGTCGCGGCATTGCATACCGAGATATTGAAGGAACGAGAGATGGCTCCCTTCTATGCACTCTATCCCGAACGTTTCAATAACAAAACCAATGGCATTACCCACCGCCGCTGGTTGATGCACGCCAATCCGAAGCTGTCGAATCTGATCACAGATACGATTGGACGGGAGTGGATTACGGAGCCGGGCAGACTGAACGAGCTGGTAAGTGCTGCGGACGATGCATCATTCCAGCAGCAGTTCCGTTCAATCAAACGCGACAACAAGGAACGACTTGCCGCCTATATTCTGGATCATACCGGAACGGCTGTGAATCCGGATTCTATTTTTGATGTACAGGTGAAAAGACTGCATGGCTACAAACGGCAATTGTTGAACATTCTGCACGTTATGCATTTGTATAACCGACTCAAGAACGACGCTTCATTTGATATGGTGCCACGTACGTTTATCTTTGGTGCAAAGGCTGCGCCGAGCTATTACTTCGCCAAGAAAATCATTAAGCTGATCAACAATGTGGCGAATACCGTAAACGGTGACTCGGCAGTAAATGACCGCCTAAAGGTATTCTTCCTGGAAAACTACTCGGTTTCACTTGCGGAGAAAATCATTCCGGCCGCAGACGTCAGTGAACAGATTTCGACCGCAGGCAAGGAAGCTTCAGGTACGGGCAATATGAAGTTCATGATGAACGGTGCTTTAACCATCGGCACGATGGACGGAGCGAATGTAGAGATGGCAGAGCAGGTCGGTCAGGAAAATATGTTTATCTTTGGTCTACGTTCAGACGAGGTGCTGGATTATTATCGTTCCGGCAGCTATCGACCGAATGAGATTGTGCAGCAGGATGAACGGATTCGCGAGGTGGTAGAGCAGTTGGTACATCCAGGTGCATTCTGCGATCGTGACGGTGAATTCTGGGATATCTATGATTCCTTGCTTGCGCATGGCGATGAATATTTTGTGTTGCGTGACTTTGCTGCCTATGCGGATGCCCATGCTGCGATCGATCTGGCTTACCGGGATGTACCGGGCTGGACACGTAAGGCGGTGCTGAACACGGCTCAATCCGGTATATTCTCCAGTGATCGTACGATCAGTGAGTATGCTACAGACATTTGGGGGATTCACCCGGTGTCTGGGAACTGGAAAGGTTAAGGGTCTACTGATGTAGTTCAATCCTCTTGTCTACAAGAGTGGTCTCTGCTGGTTAAGCCATCTGAGCAGGGATTCCTCTTTGTAGAACAAGGGGATTTTGGCGTGCAGTAAAGTTCGCACAGAAAATCAAAAAACTATTTTCGATCTCAGTCATACTGAATGAGAAATCGTTTAATATTTCGAAATAGATAGGGGACCTGTCGCCATGGATCATTACACACGAATCCAGCTTGCCATTGAGTATCTGGAGCATCATTTGCAAGATGATTTTAATATCAGGGAGACGTCAGCCGCTGCGAGCTTTTCTGCTTTTCATTTCCAACGTTTATTTCAGGCGATCACCGGATTTACAGTACTGGAGTATGTGCGCAGACGAAGATTGACCGAAGCCGCAGAACACTTGCAAAACACGTCGGCAGGCATACTGGAGATTGCCATGAGCTTTGGTTATCAATCCCAAGAGGCATTCACCCGCGCATTCACAGCTCACTGGGGGATTACACCCGCCAAGTTACGCAAACTGAACGAACATCTACCTCCTTTGAAGTTACAGCGACGTATTAATTTTAATGATTATCGCACTCGGCTTGGTAGATCATTCCACATGAATACCCCTCGCCTGGTAACACGGGAACCGAACCGGATTATCGGCTACCCATATAAGACAAACTTGAATAATGAGCAGCATTATGCTGAAATCCCCGGATTTTATCAGGAGTTTGGCATGGAGCAAAGATTTATGAAGATTCCGGAGAGGGTACGTCCTGATATGGCCTACGGTGTCGCCTGTCATTTTGAAGAGGATGGAGCATTTTCATTTATTGTGGGTGAAGAAAGCGGTGGAACATCTCAGGGACTTGAACCCGGGTTTACCACGATTGAGATTCCTGGTGGTTTGTATGCCGAATTCACGGTGGAAGGCTCCGGTCAGGATATCCGCAAAATGATTTATGGCAGCTGGTTACCCCAGTCTAACTATGAACGGAGAGAGGGACCGGACTTTGAAGTGACAGATGTATGGAAGTCCACACCGGAACAACTGGACATGAAGATCTATATCCCGGTAAAATAGACCTTACCGCCTCGCGGAGATCAAGGTCAAAGGATGAATATCATTGAGCGGAAAATCGTGGCTGTACTCCAGATGGATGCTTGCAATCGTTACCTGTATGGCAGCCCTGTATACACTGATCATGTGCAATTTGCTTTTTGTCAGCGGACGAGCGCCTGGCCCAAACTATCAATATAATTTCATACCCTTGGAGACGATTCGGCCACTTCTTTTGGAAAGGGAGAGATACAATACAGATACCTGGGTCAAGAACTTGTTTGGCAATATCGTATTGTTCATTCCGCTGGGAATCTGGATTCCATGGTTGTTTCGCGGGTGTCGTACGTTTCTGACATTGACAGGGATTGTTGTTATGCTTTTGATGATTGTTGAAGTCACACAATTGGTTACACGTGTTGGTTCGTTTGATGTGGATGACATTATTTTGAACACGATCGGTGCCTGGATCGGTTATACAGGATTTCGGTTATGCATTTCCTCACAAAGAAGGACTCGGGATTGAACCGCAAATGGCGGTCCATGATCGGGTCTTTTTGCATCATGCGTATTCAAGTGTTTATAAGGGAATCTTTTCGGATAAAACATATTAACGGCTAATATAGTGAACAGAGACGAGAGCGAGGTGGGCGATATCGTTTGGTGGAAAGAGAGTGTGGTATACCAGATTTACCCCAACAGTTTTAAGGATTCGAACGGGGATGGTCAGGGCGACTTGCAGGGGATCTATGAGAAACTTGATTATTTGGAGGATTTGGGTGTAGATGTGATCTGGCTCTGTCCCATCTATGATTCACCAGGACATGATAACGGATATGATATCCGGGATTATTATGCCATTTTGCGCAAGTACGGTACGATGGAGGACTTTGATCGTTTGCTGGCAGAGGCGCACAAACGCGGTCTCAAGATCATGATGGACCTGGTGCTGAATCATACGTCGGATGAACATGCGTGGTTTGCAGAGTCACGTTCATCCAAGGTGAATCCGAAACGGGATTATTATATTTGGCGTTCAGGCAAAAATGGTCAGGTACCCAACAACTGGGAATCCTACTTTGGGGGTTCCGTGTGGAAACATGATCCCGAAACAAATGAATATTATTTGCATCTGTATTCCGAGCACCAGCCTGATCTTAATTGGAACAATGCTCAGATGGCAGAAGAGATGTATGAGATGGTGCATTGGTGGTTGCAAAAAGGGGTGGATGGGTTCCGCTTCGATGCAGTCGCGCACATCGCGAAGGCAGAAGGTCTCCCAAATGCACACAATCCGAATCATTTGCCAGTCGTTCCGGCGTACCAGCTCTTTTCCAATCTGGAACAGGTGCATTCGATCCTGAACAAACTGAACGACATGATCCTGAAACCTTACGGTCCCATGACTGTTGGAGAGACCTCTGGACTGGGGCCGGAACAGGCCTTGGCCTATGTGGGGACTGATCGTAATGAGCTGAATATGGTCTTTCAGTTCGAGCATATGTTTGTGGATGCCAAATCACCCGGAATTGGGAAATGGAACTATCGGGCTTGGAAATTGCCTGAGCTGAAAGAAATCATGAGCCGCTGGCAGACCGTGCTTCATAACAAGGGCTGGAATGCCAATTACATGGGCAATCATGATCAGCCGCGTCCGGTCTCCCGTTTTGGCGATGATGGTAAATACAGAGTTCGTTCTGCCCAGATGCTGGCGACATGGATGTTCACGCTGGAAGGTACACCTTACATCTATCAAGGAGAAGAAATTGGCATGACCAATGTCGCTTTCTCGGATATCAATGAGTACCGGGATATCGAGACGAAAAATTATTATAATCATTACATTGGTCAAGGTAAGGCGAAGCATGAAGTCATGCAGTCTATATGGCTGAAGAGCCGCGATAATGCACGTACACCCATGCAGTGGGATGATACGGAACATGCTGGGTTTACCCAGGCTCAGCCCTGGATTCAGGTGAATGAAAATTATCCCGAGATTAACGTAGCCGATGCCGAACGTGATCCTCAGTCCATTTTGCATTATTACCGTAAGCTTATTACACTCCGCAAACAACATAAAGTACTCATCTATGGGGCCTATGAGCTGCTTTTGCCGGATGATCCCGATATCTACGCTTATACCCGAACGTTGGATGAGGAACAAATGCTGGTCATATTGAATTTTCGTGAGCATGAGCCGGAGATGCAATGGCCGGAGGGGTGGAACTCCGAACAAGCCAAGCTGCTCATCAGTAACGTAAGCAGACGTTATTCCACGGACGAAGGTTCTATTCTGCTTCAGCCTTATGAAGCAAGGGTGTATCGGATGCAGCGATGATCGTGTAGTTTTGCTTTGGTGAAGAGATATGATTTATAATGGTTTCAAGATATGAATTCGTATGTCAGGAGGATTCCAAATTGTTGAATATTACGTACCACGGACACTCCAGTGTACAACTGGGCACAGAAGAGAAGTCATTGATCATTGATCCTTTCCTGCGTGGTAACGAACTTGCTGTCACCAAACCGGAAGACATCAAAACCGATGTTGTGTTGCTGACACATGCACATATGGATCACATTCTGGATGCTGAACCCATTGCCAAGGCGAATAATGCCAAGGTCGTTGCGATTGTGGAGCTGGCTACATATATGTCCTGGAAAGGTCTGGACACGCTTGGCATGAATATGGGCGGAACGGTAGATCTTGATTTTGCTAAAGCCAAAATGATTCAGGCTTTCCATACGTCGGGAATTGTGCTGGAAGAAGAGCAACGGATTATGTACGCAGGATTGCCTGCAGGATATATTATTAACATAGGTGGCAAAACAATTTTGCATGCCGGAGATACAAGTCTCTTCGGAGATATGAAAATGATTGGTGATCGTCATGATATCGATGTGGCGTTCCTGCCTATTGGTGGACATTTCACCATGGGACCGGAAGATGCGCTGCAAGCCGCGGAATGGTTCAATGCCAAGCTGACGATTCCGGTGCATTATGATACATTCCCGGTGATACGTCAGGATGCGGAACACTTTGTGCAGCAGCTGGCTGCAAAAGGTTTGGAAGGCCGCGTGCTGGCCCCGGGACAATCCATTACTTTGTGGTAGACATTGAACCCCTGTTCAATAATCAACTGATTTATCGATAAAGACGAATATCACGTCAAGATAACTGACGTGATATTCGTCTTTTATCGGTTTCAGGTTCAATTTTCACCGTTAGAGTTGGTACAAATGACAAAAACATTGAAATTCCATTGTTGAACTCCCTTTTAGAATGATATAAAAAGTTACACGGAAACCAACCGGAAATCCGAATTGACCGCAAACAGGGGGAGTGTTCATGTTATTTGTAAAATCATTATTTTTTCAGATTATTGTAGCGGTAATTATCGGAATTGGCGTAGGCATCCTGTGGCCGGATCTGGGTAGTTTGCTGCAACCACTGGGTACAGGCTTCATCAAATTAATCAAGATGATTATTGCACCACTGATATTCATGGTCATTGTGACAGGTATTGCCAAGATCGGTGATCTGAAGTCCGTAGGTCGCATTGGGCTGAAAGCCATTGTGTGGTTCGAGATTGCAACCACGGTAGCACTGGTGCTTGGATTGGGAACAGCGAATCTGCTTCGTCCGGGGGCGGGAATGAACGTGGACCCTTCCACCATAGACGCAAGTGGTATTGAAGCGAAAACCAATGGTTCGGAATTACCGCATACGGTAGACTTTATCATGAATATTATTCCGACAAGTGTTGTGGACGCCTTTGCACAGAATGCGCTGCTACAAGTGCTGCTTGTGGCCTGTCTGTTCGGGGTTGCACTGGCAGCAACGGAGAGTAAGGCAAAAGAAAATGTACTGACGCTGATTGAGAATGTGCTCGGAATTGTGTTCCGCATCATCGGTTATATCATGAAACTCGCTCCGATTGGTGCATTTGGTGCCATGGCCTACACGGTAGGTGCCTATGGGGTTTCCACACTATCGTCCTTCGGTCTGCTTATTCTGGCCTGTTATGGAGCGGCACTATTGTTTCTGGTCATGCTTGCACTGGCGGCCTGGTGGATTACCGGACTGAACTTCCTGCAATTTGTGAAATACACCCGTTCTGAAGTGATGCTGGCAATTGGAACCGGATCATCGGAGGTGGTCATGCCTCGAATGATGGACAAGCTAACCAAGGCTGGTTGTGATCGTGCAGTGGTAGGACTTGTTGTGCCCACAGGATACTCGTTCAATCTGGATGGTGCTTCAATCTATCTTTCTCTGGCTACCGTTTTTGTCGCTCAGGCGGTAGGCATTGATCTGAGTTTGGGACAGGAAATTACGATTCTGCTGGTGCTGATGTTAAGTTCCAAAGGCATGGCGGGGGTGCCCGGCTCGGCGTTTCTCGCCCTGTCGGCTACGGCAGCAGCCGTGAATGCCTTCCCGGTCGCAGCGGTTGCTCTGCTGCTGGGTGCGGATCGATTCATGGATACGATGCGTGTCTTCACGAATCTGATGGGCAACTGTGTAGCAGCATTCGTGGTTGCAAAATGGGAAGGGCTGCTGGATCAGAAGCGAATGCGCGCTGTACTGTCAGGTGAGATCAGTGCAGATGAACTGGAGCGGGAAGAACAGGCGGCGCTATCTTCATTGAAGTTAAATGTACTGGACAAACAGGGAAAAGCATTGGTTTCACCCGAGATGTCGTAAGGAGCGGGTCCCGTGCAGTGACTTAGTCAGGTGACCCAAACGTATCAATCATGTTCAACCGATCATATATCAACGAAGTGAACCGTCTGTTACCCACATCAATCGTGGGAAGAACAGACGGTTTCTTGGTGGACCCATACAGATATCATGGGGTTCACGAACACAGCTTCCGAAATAATTACACAGGAAGTGGTCTTGTCGCAACAAGGGATGCGTTAATAAATCCGTTCAATTTTATATCCCTTCTTCTCAAGCTCGCTTGGAACACTGGTTTAATCACAACATGAGCAGCACCGATGATGACAAAATAGGTCTGTCCGTCATCCGCTTGTAAAATTTCATCAAGCTTATTGGCCATATGAAGATTCCGAGTATCATTGATTGCCTGTTGATACTCTTCATCAATATCTTCGAGACCCTCAGTTAACTGATTCATAAGAGCATCGGCATTCCCATGAATCCAATGATATCCCAACTGGTTTAAGAAACTCGCTGTCTTCTCATGACCTGCTATAGAACCTTCTAACATTTGCACTTGCGTTTTCATACTAAAACCACTTAGCATTTCATATTGCATGTCCACGGTTTCTAACTCAACGATTTCTTTATTGTCTTCTAAAGCACGTTGAAGAAAATACAGGTCAACCCCATACTCTGGCGCTAGTTCACTTTCCTCATTACTAATTTGGTTTAATGAGGTTCCCAAAAACCAAGGCTGGAAGCGATTGTAATCAGCTAAAGTCATTTCGTGCGCTTCAAATATTTCTGAAAGCTTGGCATAAGACGCCTCCGATAACACGTCATCCAGCGTGGTATCATCCTCAAATAAAGCCATCTCGTTTATTTCTTCTTCATTCACTTCCGCTTTAAACATATTGATCTCTGGAAGAATGACATCTGCGTCCTCATAAGCTTCTTCAATTCCAGAAGCAAGAGGATAAAAGTCTGGATGACCCAGATGAATGGTTCCATGCACATACATGGTCGTTTCGCCGTGAACCACCTTCCACAGAAATCCCCCATCTCCCTCAAAATCAAGAGCCGTTTCACTTATTTGCTGTTCATGATCTTGTCCATTAGCTCCTTCACTCTCGATCAGCTCGTTATTGGGGCCTGAGCACCCTGCTACTACAAGTATTACGATCAACAAGTATATCGCCATGAGTCGTTTCATCATCGTAACGTTCACCCTTTCTTCATTTTTATTAATAATCCAAATGTGTGCTTTCAATATCAATTAACCAATGATTTTTGAGCATTAGAACTCGTTCTGTTCCTGCGATTGCTGCGGCAATACCAATCGCAAAATAAGTCCACACAGACAGTTGAATCGGCGATTCAAATACACCTATATTTTCTGAAACCCATGGAATAGCAGAGATGCTTTCCAGGAATTGGGGGATGCTTAAAGCGATTGATATGAACAAGATGATAATTGCGATCATACCAATGAATGCGCTCAGGGTAGGAAATCGACGATGCACCCACATTCGAAAACCTCGTATCGAACGTCTATCCGGAGATACGGTAAAGGAGTCTTGGCTAGCTCTACTATAATGAATGCCATTAATCCAGGTCGAATTGTTTGTTATTTCGATCACGCCATTCTCGACTGGAAAAGCTGCTGGAAGCTTAGAATAGGCAACATGTATATTTTCGCGGTATAAATCAACACGGGGCTTTTCTGCAAAATATTTAGATTTTATGGCATATGAAGTGGTTCTCCCACTACTATGATTAGTTATTTTGATGTGAAATAAGGAGTGAGTAAATATACTCCAAAACCGGTACTTTTTCAAAAGATGACCATCGCCTGCTTTCACCTTCTCCAATTTCTTACGACGTTTACGTTGACGAATGAAATGAAACATGGGATGAACATACCTCCCTTATTTAAACTTGAACAAACATTTTAAATTCTGATCAATCAATCAAATTTAATTTAAAAAAATTTACTTATCTCTTGGTGTTATTGAATCATTTTTAAAACGTTCTTTGTCACCTTTTCTGTGTAATCCTTAAAGCTCAATAAACTCTCATTTTGAGGCAGGGACATCGACAGCGAAACAGCCCCTCTGATCATCATGGCAATGACTTTGGGATCAAAATCTTGAAATTCTTTCGATTTTTGTCCTTCGTGAAGAATCTCTTCTAACAGGACGATTAATTCATCTTCAGGATTGATTTCTAACCGAAAATAAGGAACATTATCTGGTGTGCGAACATTAAACACAATTTCCAATAATGCCGTGGTGTTCCCACGTTTTAGAGCGCGATAAGTGATTCCCGCTTCTATATAGGCCATCAATTTTTCCAGATTGGATGATTTTTTTTCTACTCTCTCTACAATAAAAGCTTTCTCTTGTTCAACCAAATAGAGCAACGTATTGTTCATCAAATCTTCCTTGCCAGAAAAATGGTACGAGATGAGTCCCGTACTCGTATTAGCCTTGTTTGCTATTTTGGATAGGCTGGTGCTAAAATATCCAATCTCTGTGAGAACCTCAATCGCAGCATGAATAATTTGTTCTCTGCGGGCATCGGCTATTAAATATTTCTTGTTTTTCATCTTTTCATCCGCCTTCATGGGATTGATTGATTGTTTTTTATTTTGATCGGTCAATCAGCTATTATGATAAAGTTTATATTCCTTCCTGTCAAGGATGGGTAAACGATGGAGCTCTATTCCAATAAATGTTACAGAGGAAACATTTATGGGGAATGTGTAGAAGAGGCGAAGAATAAACTTATTGTAGTTTCAACTTGTATATACATGTTTACTTATGTAATATAGAATTGAAGTTAGGCCGAGAGAATCACATGAGAGCATTACAATGTATTGGAGGCGTTAACATGAGTTCAACGAACACAACTTCATCATCGTGGTGGAAAACTTCTACGGTGTATCAGGTATATCCCAAGAGCTTCAATGATACAACCGGATCGGGTACCGGAGATATTCGTGGATTGACCGAGAAGCTGGATTATTTGCAGCATCTGGGTATCGATATTGTGTGGCTGCAGCCGGTATATGTATCCCCACAGCATGATAACGGGTATGACGTGGCTGACTATTATCGAATCAATCCTGATTTTGGTACGATGGAGGACTTTGACGAATTGCTGAAGGGTCTGAAGGCGCGTGATATGAAGCTGATGATTGATATCGTGGTGAATCACTCCTCGACAGATCATGAGTGGTTCCAGCAATCCCGTTCTTCCAAGGATAATCCATACCGGGATTATTATATCTGGAAAGATCCTGCACCGGACGGCGGTGTGCCGAATAACTGGCAATCCAAATTCGGTGGGCCTGCTTGGCAATACGATGAACAAACGGGACAGTATTTCCTTACCCTATTTGACAAAACGCAGGCTGACTTGAATTGGGAGAATGAGCAGGTACGCAAGGCTGTACGGGATATGATCAAGTTCTGGGCAGAAAAGGGTGTTGATGGTTTCCGTATGGACGTCATTAATCTGATCTCCAAGGATCAGCGTTTCCTTAATGACGATGGCAGCGTGTCACCGGGCGATGGACGTAAATTTTACACGGATGGGCCGCGTGTACACGAGTATATTACCGAGATGTATGAAGAGGTATTCGGACCCTACAATATGGTAACGGTAGGCGAGATGTCCTCTACGACGCTGGAACACTGCATCCAGTACTCGAACCCTGCTTCACGGGAGTTCTCGATGACGTTCAACTTCCATCACCTGAAAGTGGATTATCCGAATGGTCAGAAGTGGGAACTAATGCCCTACGATTTTGAAGCCATGAAGCAGTTGTTCAGCGACTGGCAGACCGGGATGCAAGCAGGTGGAGGGTGGAACGCTTTGTTCCTGAATAATCATGATCAGCCACGAGCGCTGTCCCGTTTTGCCGATGATGGCGATTATCGTGCCGAGAGTGCGAAGATGCTTGCTACCACGATCCATGGCATGCAGGGGACACCTTACGTATACCAGGGCGAAGAGATCGGGATGCCGAATCCGGTCTGGAATGATGTTAGCGAGTTCCGTGATATCGAATCGACGAATATGTATCGGCTGCTTCAGGAAGAAAGAGGAAAATCTGCTGAAGAAGCTTTCCACATTGTGAAGGAGCGTTCTCGGGACAATTCGCGCACACCGATGCAATGGGATGGAAGCGAGAATGCCGGATTTACAACCGGAACACCATGGCTGAAGGTCGATGAAAGATATCCATCCATTCATGTGGCACAGCAGCTGGCTGACCCGGATTCAATCTACTATCACTACCGTAAATTGATTGCTCTGCGTAAAGAGGTTAACGTATTGACCGACGGTCTCTATGAACGCCTGGACGATGCACATCCGGATGTGTTTGCATACGCGCGAACCAATGGCAGCGAAACCCTGCTTGTGGTGTCCAATTTCAGCAAGCGAGATGTGACTTTTGCTTTTCCAGAGGCGGTCTGGCATGACCACATGACAGGCAAAACAGCGGAATTGTTGATCGGAAACACGAAAGAGTCGCCTGCACTGGAGCAGGAAATCTCCCTTAGCCCGTATGCATCCTATATGTGGCTTGTACCACAACAGGACTAATTCACATTATATAAATGGGAAGTGACAATATGGCAATTGATAAAAAACAGGTCGAGGAGATCGTCCGAGCGGTCGGCGGCAAAGAAAATATTGAAGCTGCAACGCACTGTGTCACACGACTCCGGTTTGCCTTGTACGATGAGAGTAAAGTGGATACGGAAAGTCTGGATCAGAACGAACTGGTCAAAGGACAGTTTTCCTCCCAAGGACAATATCAGGTGGTCATCGGACCTGGACTTGTGGATAAGGTCTATGATGAGATGATTCAGATTACCGGGGGCGACCGGGCTTCCAAGGATGACGTGAAAGCCGCTGCCGGTAAAAAGCAAAATCCAATCCAGCGTGCGATCAAGACACTTTCGGATATCTTCATTCCGATCTTGCCAGCCATTATTACAGCAGGTCTCTTGCTCGGAATTAACAACATTCTGACAGGTCCAGGTATATTCTTTGATGGAAAATCACTAGTGGATGTTTATCCGGCCTGGAAGGATCTCGCATCCATTATCAATACGATTGCAAGTACTGCCTTTACGTTCCTGCCTGCGTTAATTGGTTGGGCAGCTGTAACCAGATTCGGTGGCAGTCCGCTGCTCGGGATTGTGCTTGGTCTTATTCTTGTACATCCCGATCTGCTGAGTGCATATGGTTATGCGGATGCCGTGAATAAAGGCACCGTGCCCACGTGGAATCTGTTCGGCTGGCATATTGAGAAGATCGGTTATCAGGGGCAGGTTCTGCCAGTACTGGTATCGGCCTATCTGCTCGCCAAGCTGGAGATTTTCCTGAACAAAAGGGTGCATGATTCAATTAAATTGTTAGTTGTAGCACCTGTTACATTGCTGATTACTGGCTTCTTGGCATTTACAATCATTGGTCCGGTTACATTTGCCATTGCAAATGCGATTACATCCGGATTGATCTATATTTACGATTCATATGCGGCCCTGGGTGGTCTGATCTATGGTGGACTGTACGCATTGCTGGTTATCACTGGTATGCATCATACCTTCCTCGCGGTAGACGTACAGCTAATTGGTAGCCAAGGTGGTACGTTCCTGTGGCCGATGCTGGCGCTGTCCAATATCGCCCAAGGTTCGGCGGCACTTGCGATGATGCTTGTCCTGCGTGAAAAGAAAATGAGAGGACTTGCAGCGACTTCTTCCGTGTCGGCCTTCCTCGGGGTTACCGAGCCGGCGATCTTCGGGGTGAATATTCGTTATCGATATCCATTTATCTTCGGTATGATCGGTTCTGCCATCGGTGGGGTACTGCTGACCATAAATAATGTTCAGGCAACCTCCATCGGTGTGGGCGGCGTACCTGGGTTCCTGTCGATATTTCCTAACAAGTGGGGAGTGTTCTTCATCGGGATGGCGATTGTATTGGTTATCCCGTTTGTACTGACTGTTATTTACGGAAAAGCGAAAATGAGAAAAGAAGAAAGCAACCAGCATACAAATCAGTCCATTGGAGCTGTAGCTGGAAGCAAGAAAGAATCAGATATATCCAATGCGTCTGTGGAATCTGCAAGTACAGCTAAAGATCTGAATCAGCGCTCACGCAGCGCAGCTCAGGTGGGGGATGAACCCGTCAACACATTGGAAATACTTGCGCCATTAACAGGTACTGCCGTTCCACTCGAACAAGTACCTGATCCGGCTTTTGCCGAGAAACAAATGGGTGAAGGTGTCGCGATTGAGCCTTCTGGCAACCAGGTCGTTGCGCCATTTGATGCTCAGGTAGCTCATGTGATTAAGAGCAAACATGCTGTGATTCTTGAACACGCGAGCGGTTTACAGGTTCTGATCCATGTCGGGATCAACACGGTTTCACTCAAGGGAGAAGGCTTCAAGATGCATGTTGAAGCTGGAGAGCGTGTAAGAGCTGGGCAAACGCTGTTGGAATTCGACCGCAAGGTCATTGAAGCCGCGGGATATCCACTCATTACGCCGATTATCATTCCGGATGGTCAGGATATGGTTGATCGCGTCGAGGTCACTACTGGTGATGTTACATCCAACCAGAGCGGTGTGATCAAGGTTCATTTGAAAGGCTAATTCGATACCCAATAATCAGGAAGCTGCGTTATTCGCAGCTTTCTTTTTTTGATGTGCGGTACGTTTTATTCATTTGTCCCGTGGTAAACTGTATATAGGATGAATGAACGAAAGTCACACGAACCATGATCGGAAGGCATCATCATATCAGGTCCAGGCATGTTCGAGTTGAGAAGTTCATATGGTTGAGAAAGAGTTCCTAGTCAATTGAACGAGGAGGAGAGCCATGACTCGTATTGCGGTGATGGTCATTCATGGGCTGGGTATGCAAAAGGAAGATTATGCCGATAGGCTGATTTCGCGATTGCATAAGGAATTGGATCAGGTCATGGTCTTGCCCGGGGCAGCCAAACAGGTGCTGGATATTGAACCTGTATACTGGGCTGATGTATTTGAGGATCGGGAAGAAGTGATGTTTCAGCAGCTTGTCCGCTCTCAGGGATTAAATTATCAGAGGCTGCGCCGCTTTATCATTCATTATCTGGCTGACGCCGTTGCGTACCAACCTGTGGAAAATCAAGGCCATAACTACAATATGGTGCATCGAACGCTGAATCGGGCAATGCATGCACTTGCACAGCGTAATGGACCTGAAGCCCCCCTCTGTGTCATTGCCCATAGTTTGGGAGCTGTGATTGCGAGCAATTTTTTCTATGATCTTCAATATCCGTCCAACCAAAGTCCTGAGATTGTGGATGTGACCTCTGCGTTAGAACGGGGGGATACCTTGACGAACTTTTATTCGTTTGGAACAACCTTGCCGTTGTGGAGCTTGCGTTACCATGACTTTAGCTGTCCGATTAAGGTACCCCCTCCTCTGGCACATCATTATTTTCCTGGCTTGGAAGGAGAATGGGTGAACTTTTATGATCGGGACGATATTCTGGGTTATCCGCTGCGTCCCATCGATCCGGCCTATGAGGTGGCGGTCAAAGAGGACGTGGAAATTAATTCGGGTGGTTTAATCAGGAGCTGGAATCCACTAAGCCATGGGGGCTATTTCTCGAATGGGACCATGAACCGGAGAATCGCACAGGGACTCGCTAGAACGTGGACATGGGTGAATCGTTCATAATATAAGAGGTTGTTCAAAAAGTCCGCTTTTGACTACGAAGGATGCCTAGTGGCATCATCAGCATCGAAGATGGAATTCAGCCGAAATAAGTGGATGCTTACGAAGGTTGTTTCCTTCGGAAACATTGTAGTTGCTCACGTCGTTTTCCCTACGCTCCGCTACTCCATTTCTAGCTTCATCCCATCTTCTCGGTACTGAAAACCGGTTTTTTTGAACACGTACTATAAGTATTATAATCTGGAGGGAACAACTATGGAATGCAGGACAGGCTGTGCCGCATGTTGCATCGCGATTTCTATATCATCGCCGATCCCTGGAATGGCAAATGGAAAACCCGCAGGTGTGCGTTGTGTGCAGCTAACGGAAGACAATCGCTGCGGAATTTTTGGACAGAAGGATCGTCCAGCTGTATGCAGTGGATTGCAGGCATCGGAAGAGATGTGTGGCAACACAGATCATGAGGCATTTGATATTCTGAGCTGGCTGGAGCAGGAAACTGCACCTAGTTCAGTGTGATAAGGTTGTTTTAAGTTATAAGGATAATTATACTTAATATGGAAAGGGATTGATTAGAGGAAGGGGACTCAGATGGGATGGGACTTGCCAAACGGTTTGTAGTGGTCGTTGCAAATATGATTGCAGGTCTGTGGATGGGTTTTTACAGGCGCAACTCGGACTTTTATGACAATCAGACTTCGGAGTTGAAGAGGAGAATCGGATATTTTGCATTTATTATTGTAGCAGCGGTTGTTACGGTAGGGATCGTGAGCTGGATGTACAATCGAATGTATTCATAGCAAACAAGAGAGTATCCGCAGGAAGAAAATCAGCGGATACTCTCTTTGGCATACCTCGATAGATTGAACGAAACATTATACACCCTAACGGCATAAACCTCCTGAAATACTGCCAGTCAGCAGGGAGGGAGTCAAAGTCTGTCAGCTGAGAGAGCGCGAGCCGAAGGTTTGGGTTCTTTGAACATCATATAGTACATCAGCGATGAAATCACGTATAAGCTGCCTGTGATGCTGAACGTGATCGCGTAACCCCAATACGTCCCGTACGTGGTGACCAGGTAGGATTGAACTGGTCCCATGGTTGCCCATCCAATCATAAAGGCGGTCTGCATCAACGAATTGGCGATCCCACGTCGTTTGTCGGATATTCTGTCTACCAGAATCGCTGAATGAATTGGATTGGCTGCATTCATCAGTGCCTGTCTGAATAGGAAACTCACCGAAGCAATGAACAACAGATTGGTAAAGCCCGTCAATAGAAGGAATGGAAGTGACATCACCTGGAAAATGACGACAGCGCGAACACTCCCCACCTTGGCTGCGAGAGTCGGCCCAATCAGCATGGAAACAATGGTCATAATCTGACCTAATGAAATCAATAAACTCATGGCGCTCAAGGAAACCGAGAAGCGATTGGTAAAATACAGATTCAGATACGGGACAACCAACCCGGAACCCAATCCGATTAATAACTGAGTCACTACAAACTGACCAATCAGTCGGGAGTCCTTCTTTTTTATATTCGCATCGTGCTTGTCCTTGTCGCGCTGATTGGGGCTAACATGAATGACTTCTTCAGCAGATAGTGCGGCAGGTTGGGGCAGAACCGTTGTCTGCGGAGCAACCTTATCATTCGTTACAAACAACAATGGAATAAACGCAGCAAGTGTAGCTGCACCGCCTACGAACAAAACCGTCTGTAAGCCGGTGACTTTGGCGAAGCCTGCCGAGTGCAACAGGTCTGCAAATATCCCGCCACCCAGGCTGCCAAGAACCTGAGAAGCAAGCACAAGGGAAGAATAATAGCTAAACATCTTCAGGCGCTGACTTTTCTTGACGTTCTCAGCCAGATAAGGAATGGCCAGTACCTGAAATACACCAGCGAAAAGTCCGGAGAACACGGCGAACCAGATCAGTCCGCTGGCCGAATAATCGAAGGAACGGCCAATCAGAAAGATCCCGCTGAATAAAGCCCCTGTAATGAGCAGCCGCTTCCGGTTGAACAAATCGCCACATAGTCCAATGGGAACAAACATAATGGCTGTTGCGAGCGATTGAATACTTACGATTTGGCCGTTCATTGTATCATTGTAGCCCAGGCCCTGGATGTACAGATTGTACAGGACAGAGAACATGCCATTTCCGATCTGATACAGTATACTTGCCAGAAAAAACATCTGAATATTACGGGACCAGCCCTGAATTTCCGCTTGAATCTGTTGTAGAATTCTCAAGTGTCTTCCCCCAGTCGTTGCCTATGCAATTATTTCAGTTTAACAGGAATAGGGGATTTGCGGAACAATTGACCACTGTTTATTTTGCTCCAAGAGAGTCCAACACGCGAGCAATCACGAATCCATCGTACCCCATGCGTATAATCGCGCGTACAGGGTTACTCCTCCGATTAATAGAACGGGCACCCAGACTGCAATCATCGGCAAGTGGCGAAATAAGAGTGCAGCTACAATTACGCCGCCAAAATAAATAACAACAGCCCCTACACGAAGGTAGGCATCTTCAGAGAGAGCCTTGAGCAGTGAGCCCATATTGGCGTGTCGAAGGCGATGAAGGAGGCTTACGGTATCCTCAACCACCGCAGCCAAATTATTGGTCAGTACGGTCGTTGAGATGCCGGCAATCCCGATGCGGCGTGCTGCTGTCGTTTGCATCCCCATGGCAGTGGCGAGTATAGCAATCAGTAGATAGGATAAGTGTTCCGAGTATGGACTAATCATGGCGATGGCAAAGAGCAGCAGTAGGATGCTTTCTACGGTAAATACGGTTGTGACGCGGGGGGACCAGCCATTTTTCGTATGAACATGTCCAATCATTCGGGCAGCGAGGGCATTGCCTGCAATAAAACCAATAAGTGCAATCAGAGCACGAACAACGACCATTTCCTGAGCACGTGCAATGGCGATCCCCAGCAACACTATATTGCCCGTCATGTTGGCCGTAAGCACGTGCCCCAGACCGAGATATCCGATGACATCGATCATTCCGGCGGACATGCAGAGCAGCAACAGCGAGTACTTTTGGAGGGTAAATTCTTTCATAACCATTCTTCCTTTCAACAAAAACATAACTCCTCCAGTATACAGCGATACAGCATGATTCTTCAAAATGAAAATGAAGTCCACAGCACGTAGCTACAATTAACTTGGCGTTCTGAGTGTGCCGGGTTTAGAACGATGGGGATTCCAGCCAGTCAAACATATTGTTCACCGCAGCCTGATGCATCCTTTCATGAAAATGATGATCCTGTCCACCATAGGCGTGAAATGTGACATTGGCACCTCGGCGTTTCAGCCAATGGTACATTCGGGTTCCATGACTGTAATTCACCTGTGTATCCGATGTGCCGTGCATAATAAGCACCGGGCAGCGAAGTTTATGTGCATTGGAAAGTGGAGAACGGGCGAGGTAGGCTTGGGGTGCTGCACGCGGGGAACCGCCAAGTACACGTTTTAATGTGCGCCTCAGATCTGTTCGTTCATGATAGGTACGCTCCACATCGGAGACACCGCTCCAAAGCACCAGTTTATGTACCTGATCTGGCCCTTCATTATAGATGGTTGCTGTATGTACAGCATTGATGGCTCCGCGAGAAAATCCCATGAGTGAGATACGCTCCGAATCGGCAAAAGGCCACGCTTGTGCTAGTCGATACGCGGCATGTACATCTTCGACATCACTTCCTCCATACTCGTCACGTCCTTCGCTACCTTCGTTGCCACGATATGATGGAGCAAATACGATATACCCTTTATGGACAAATTGCTCCAGCCAAGCGGTGTTTACCCCGCCATAATTACCCAATCCGCCGCGGCAATAGATCAGAACAGGCCAGCGTGTACGGGCATCGTTGATCGTTGGGTTCCTTGCAGCAGGATAACGGCTTGCGAGTTGTTGCATTTGCAGGGATTCTTGCAGGAAGTTGAAGCGAGTTAAGGCGGAGTTGCTAACGGAACTTTCACTTGCCGAGAGGGTGGGGAAGCATAATCCTTCAGGTAGACCGAGATAAGCTTTTACCCGGAGAGTGTCTGACGAATACGTCGCTTGATAGAGCAGAGAAATCAACTCCTTTATGGTTAATGGCGTGGAAAATGACAGGGATTCTTTCTTATGATGCACCCAAAATAGGTTCCCATACCTTCCGGGCTGTAACGACAGTGCTGTGTTAGAAATTCGTTTATTGTCTCCATATGATTTATAATGGTTCAAGAGACATATGAATTGAATGATGTCCTCGTACTTATAAAACTAACTTTAGTGTGCAGAAGGAAAGGAAGAAAACCATAATGAACGCACCACATCCGATCGATCAATTCAAGAAATTCAAATATGAAATTACGAGATTTATGATGATTTATAAATTTGCTTTGGATCAAATGGAAACCAAAATCGAAGTGCTGAAGGAAGAATTCCAGTCCCTGCATGATTACAGTCCGATTGAACATACGAAGTCCAGACTGAAGTCACCTGAGAGCATAATGAACAAGATGTTCCGCAAAAATCATGAGTTAACCTTTGAAAGTATCAAACAAAATATCAAGGATATCGCCGGAGTACGCATTACCTGCTCCTTTATCTCGGACATCTATCGTATTAAGGATATGCTGTGCAACCAAACTGACCTGCGCGTGCTTGAGGTAAAAGACTATATCGAGAATCCGAAGCCAAACGGCTACCAAAGCCTTCATCTTCTGGTGGATGTGCCTGTGTACATGTCCACTGGTGAGGAACATGCTTGTGTGGAGATCCAGATCCGTACCATCGCGATGGATTTCTGGGCAAGTTTGGAGCATAAAATCTTTTATAAATACAATAAAGACGTACCTGAGCGTTTGACCAAGGAACTCAAAAGTGCAGCAGACTCTGCGAACGCGCTTGACCAGCAGATGGAGAGACTTCACCGGGAGATTCAGGAGATTAAGGATGCTGATAATGATCGGGATGAAGAAGAGCTGCGCCGTATTATCATTAACAACCAGCAGTTCACCTTGCCGTCTAACCTGCTCAAGTTGCTGGGTAACGGAGAGTAACCTGTGAAAAGCACACCGACATCGCTAAACACTCACTCCACATCCCGTGTGCGGATGGCATTAATTCTGGGGACACTATCGGCCTTTGGGCCGTTGTCCCTAGACATGTATTTGCCAGCACTGCCCACGCTGGCCGATGAATTCCAATCTTCGACCTCCTATGCCCAGCTTAGTCTGACGGCATGTATGGTAGGGCTGGCGGTAGGACAACTGCTCGCCGGGCCTTTAAGCGATGTGCGTGGCCGCCGAACGCCGCTTATTGCGGGTCTTGTGCTGTATACGATCGCATCCATACTCTGCCTGGTCAGCCCAACGATGGGTTCTTTTGTTGTGCTTCGCTTTATTCAGGGTGCAGCAGGAGCCGCCGGGATTGTCATTTCGCGAGCGGTTGTAAGGGATGTATACTCTGGCCCCGAGCTAACACGATTCTTCTCCCTGTTAATGCTGATTAATGGCGTCGCACCGATTGCAGCACCCATTATCGGCGGACAATTGCTGGTATATACGTCATGGCGGGGCGTATTTATTTTGCTGAGTGTCATTGGCATTTTGACTTTAGTAGCCGTGGTCTTTGGTCTCGGAGAGACACTTCCTTCAGAGCGCAGATCCAATGGGGGACTGAAGCAGACCTTGGTCACATTCCGCAAAATTGCAGGGGATCGCTTGTTTATGGGATATGCCTTAACCCAGGGATTCGTAGCAGCGGGCATGTTTGCCTACATAGCAGGTTCACCATTTGTGCTTCAGAAAATATATGGAGTCTCTCCGCAGATGTTCAGTGTCTGCTTTGCCATTAACGGTTTGGGTATCATATTGGCAAGTCAGATTGCCGGGAGATTTGCGGGAAAAGTATCTGAAACTCGGCTGTTGATCGCCGGGCTGTTAACTGCTGCATTGGGAGGAACATCTTTGTTGGTCGCCGTACTGGCGGGAGGTAATCTGATCTCGGTCCTGATCCCGTTATTTCTTGTGGTATCCAGTGTAGGGCTTGTCAACACCGCTTCCTTTGCGCTTGCAATGGCTAATCAGGAGAAGTCGGCAGGCAGTGCGTCAGCACTTATCGGGGTTATGACGTTCCTCTTCGGTGGTATTGTTGCTCCGCTCGTAGGTTTGGGAGGAGAAGGCACTGCTGTACCCATGGGGATTGTTATCGCCTGTGCGGATCTGGGTGCATTGTTGATTTACTTTGTGATGGTAGGTAAGCGAGCTAAGTCTCAGAACGACCAACAGTTGACGTGAACATAGGAACCCTTAATGGGTTGCTTTCGTGGAAGTAGAAGTAACTCTGATTCAGTCGACAAAAAAACGCCCCAATGTGGAAGGGTATATCCCTCCAGTTGGGGCGTTTGTTATATGACCGAACAGATCTTTAAGATCTAGCAAAGAGCGAACAAAATTTGTGTGTTAAGCAGAATGCCTGGCGTAAGAAACGGATAGAAGTAACCTACGACAAAACCGAACAGATTAATGGCTGGCCACATCAGGTAAACATCATTGTACGTGAAAACGAGTGACCATTTGTTGTAACAAAAGTGGGGTAGTACACGTTGTTCGTTATCCCGAGGCGCTGCTGCACCTGTTTGTGCAAATTGTACCGCCTGGCTCAGGCTCTGTGGCTGCTGCTGGATAAACAGCGGAAGAAGACCCGGGCTGCTTTTGATCAGGTTATACAGAAAAACCATTTCTGCGGGTGGTTGACCTACTGGGCGTGGGTATGCACCGAGCAAGGTAGGTAGATTGCCCTGAGCGAGCTGAGCGGGTACGCCCGGTGCCGTGCCAGGAACTCCACCTGGGAAGTATGGCGGTTGACCGCCCGTTCCTCCGCCAGGAATAAAGGGTGGATAAGAACCGGGCCCTCCAGGAATACCTGGGATCGTCTGACCACCAGGTATTCCTCCTCCCGGGAACAAAGGGGGCAGCTGGAATGAACGGTCTTCTCCGTAGCCAATAACCGGGTTGTATACGTAATCCATGTACGAACATCCTTCCTGTCGTCGTATTCTGAAATCATCATATGGCGGCATCCGCCTAAGTGTGAATCATGCGACTGGAGAGCGTATTCGATTATAAATGGCATAACTGCATTGACAACTTGATTGATAACAATTATCATTGTCAATGAAATTAAAAAGTAAGTATGCCTATTATATGTACAATCAGCGAATATACCGTTTATATGTACGAGTAGTGAATATAACGTTTGAATCTGGCATAACGGCTCAATCATTGAGGTGTTCATTATGAAGGGGGGTAATGAGGTGTTTAACAGAAATATAAAGGCAATCATGCTTCTGATCACTGTCATCGTGATGTCCATTTGGCTGGCAGCATGTGGAACGAAGCCGGCAGAGAATGGAGCAACGGGAGAGACCAATGCGGGAACGAAGACCGAGACACAGTCAGAAGCTCCGACAGAACGTACTCTGGCAGATGCAATGGGACATGATGTAACCATTCCAGCGAATCCGGAGCGTGTTATCGCATCCTATCTGGAAGACCATCTGGTTACACTCGGCGTTAAGCCAGCTGCCCAGTGGTCTATCAACAATGGAAGTGGTTTGCAAGATTATCTGCAAAAGGATCTGAATGGTATTCCCGGAATTGCAAGTGATCTTCCTTTTGAAGTCGTGGCCAGTTTCTCACCAGACCTGATCATTATAGGGTCTGAAAGTACAGTAGAAGGGGAAAAGTACGAACAGTACAACAAAATTGCCCCAACCTATGTTCTCGGTGATGATATAAACAAGGATTGGCGTCAAGCACTATTGAAAATAGGCGAGATTCTGAACCTATCGGATAAAGCGCAGAAAGCTCTTGACGATTATGATGCAAAAGCGAAGGAAATAAAGGAAAAGGTGGCTTCTGCAACAGGTGGTACCAAGTCAGCAGCAGCATTGTGGCTGTTTAATAACAAGTTTTATATTGTAAGTGAGAATGTCTCCAGTGGTGATGTAATGTACAATGAACTTGGGCTTGTAAAGCCTGAAGTCGTGAAGGAAGTATCCGCCAAGGCAACAGGCAACTGGTCCGAGATTTCCCTGGAAAAAATCGCAGAAATGGATGCTGACTATCTATTCCTGGTGAACAGTGATAAGGGAGCAGGGGCAGAAGCGTTGAAAGATGCAGTGTGGCAAAGTATTCCCGCTGTGAAAAACGGAGATGTTTATGAATTTGAAAGCACGCGCAGTTGGTTATATAGCGGTGTTCAAGCCAATACACAAATTCTGGAGGATATTCAGAATAGTATTGTCAAGTAACAGATATCTGATTCGAAGCTGCAGGTTAAATTCCTTGATGCAATGGGCATCAAGGAGTTTTTTGTTTTTTTTACTTTTATCGATATATAATGACAAAGAAGTATAGCTCGAAAAAGACATTTAACGATTCACGATTCACGTTTCACGATCAGGGAAGGGGAACAATTCATATGTATACATTAGACCCGCAGGAACTTACGGGCAGAGAGAACTATAAACTGATGAGTGGTTCGGTTGTGCCTCGGCCAATCGCCTTTGTGACTACCCTGTCTGAAGATGGCAGCGTAGTTAATGCAGCGCCGTTCAGTTTCTTTAATGTGGTGAGCTCTGATCCGCCGCTGTTATCCATATCTATTGCACGCAAGAATGGAGTTATGAAAGATACGGCTCGCAATGTGCTTGCTCGAAAAGAACTGGTTGTACATATCTGTGATGAATCGATCGTAGAGGATATGAATGAGACGGCTGCCATGCTGGAGCCACATGAAAGTGAGCTGGAGAGGACAAACCTGACTACTGTACCAAGTACAGTGGTATCCGTGCCGGGAATTCAGGAGGCGCTCGTACGTATGGAATGCCAATTATATCAGCATATTCCTATCGCGAACGATGAGGGCAAGCCTGTAAGTGATTTGATTTTGGTTCGTATTAAGCAGTATCATTACAGTGAAAAAGTGTATGATCCTGCAACAGGTTATATTCTGATGGATCAGCTGAAACCGATCAGCCGGTTGGCTGGTAATGATTATGCCAAACTTGGTGAGAGATTTACGGTGATCCGGCCTGAATAGAACCACCAACAGCTTTTTGATGTAAGGCTAGCCTTGATGTATATAGGGTTTCAACTCAAACGGGATAAGGCGGACAACTCTTGCGTAATTTGCATGGGCTGTCCGCCTTTGCTTGTTTGGTGAACATAAACGGAGCATGGCTTGAATAGACTTGTACTATATCCTGCACATGTGACATGAACCTATTTTATATATAAGGAGGTTGAGCGAATGAATCAGTTTGAGGGAACAACGGGGGCAAGCATCATGGGAATTGGAACGGCCTTGCCTGCCCACCGCATTGAGCAAAAAGATGTATCTGCCCGTCTCGCGCAAGCTCTGGAGCATGAGCCGGATTCCAGAAGATGGGCGAAGCGAATATTCAATCAGTGCGGTGTCGAGACTCGTTATACTTGTGAACCGAACCTGCTTGAGCCTGTGGAATCTTGCCGCTACCTGCCGTTTACGCAGGCGGAGAACGTTCCAACAACAGCCGAACGTATGGCCAAATACAAGGCCGCAGCCGTTCCACTGGGCTTGGAGGCCGCAGGACAGGCTCTTGAGGATGCAAACGTAACTTCTGTGGAAATCACCCATCTCATTACCGTAAGTTGTACGGGTCAATTTTTGCCCGGTCTGGATGTTCGGCTGATTCAGCAGCTGGAACTGTCACCGCGTGTGAACCGGATTCCGCTTGTGTTTCAGGGTTGCGCTGCTGGCTTGAAGGCTGTACAACTGGCCAATTCCATTGTGACTACAGATCAAGCAGCTACAGTTCTTATTGTATGCGTGGAACTGTGCACCCTTCATTTCCAGCCTTCCGCCAAGCGGGATGACCTGTTTGCTGCATCCTTCTTTGGGGATGGGGCGTCTGCTTGTGTTATCGGTCTATCGGGTACAGGCCGCAAAGAACTGTTCCGCCTTGGGTGCGGACATTCGGTGCTGCTTCCCGATAGTACAGAAGAGATGATCTGGGAAGTGGGCAATGCCGGCTTCGACCTGTATCTCTCACCACAGATTCCAAAGTTGCTCGGTTTGCATCTGGGACCGGAGGTAGAACGACTGCTGAACAATAGCGATTTGCCAGAAATCTGGGCGATCCACCCGGGGGGCAGAGGCATTGTGGATGCGGTGCAGAAGCTTTATCAGCTGTCGGACGAGCAGGTCGCATTTAGCCGAAGCATTCTGAGGGATTACGGCAATTTGTCATCCGTTACGATTCTGTTTGTTCTTCAGGCCATCCGAGAGGATTACAGGGAGCGAAAAGAGGCTTCCAGCGGGATTGCGCTTGCTTTTGGGCCGGGACTGACCGCGGAATTGCTTCCATTCACGTATGTACCTGCTTCCGTTGAGAAAAGAGAGCCTGTGAATCATGGCACGATTTAGACCATTAGCCAACAGGGCGACCAGACAGGAGTTAATGGATGAGCACGATATCGCGGGAGGCGTGGAGCTGCGGCAAGCCCATCAACATCTGCGCTGGTTGAATCGGATCTTCAACGCTTCGCGTCCTTCGCTCTATGGAATAGAGCATTTGTGGAAAAAGGCGGGTGAGCCTGAGACTCTGTCCATTCTTGATGTGGGGGCGGGTTCAGGTGATATCAATCGGCGTATTCTGCGCTGGGCAGATCATCATCATATTCGCATCACTATTGAATTGGTGGATCTGACAGCTGAGGCATGCGAAGAGGCGAGAGCCTACTTTGCCGACGAACCTCGTATACAGGTTCGTCAGGACGATGTATTCAATCTTCCAGAAGCAAGTGCAGATATTGTAACGGGAGCTCAGTTTCTACATCATTTTGATGAACGGCAGATTCCAGAGGTGTTGGGGCAGATGCTGCGCATTTCACGTTATGGTGTAGCGATTAACGATATTCATCGACACTGGCTGGCCTGGGGGGCCGTTTGGTTGACGACCCGGATCATATCCCGCAATCGTTATATTCGTCATGATGGGCCATTGTCGGTTGCCAAAGGTTTCTGTGCAGAGGACTGGAGGCGTCTTAGAGCTGTCTTGCCGTCAGGACAGCAGTTGCATTATGCCTGGCAGCCTCTGTTCCGTTATGCGGTTATCCTCCCACATGAAGGTACGAATCACTGTTGATCCAACAGATGATTAAATAAGGAGGGCGAATGAACATGAATATAGCGGTGGATGTGGCCATTGTGGGCGGCGGCATTGCGGGCAGCAGCTTGGCGATTCAACTCGCGAGGAAAGGCTGGAGTACGCTTTTGCTTGATCAGCAATCTTTCCCCAGACATAAGGCTTGTGGAGAATTTCTGTCTCCCGAATCCAAGCAAATGTTAACTTCGCTAGGGCTGGAAAATCTGGATCAGATCCTGAAACCTGTGCCCATCCAGCAAGCCAAACTTATTTTTCAGGACGGAGCAAGTGTGGATATGCCTCTGCCTGGGGAAGCCTGGGGGATTAGTCGATACGCGCTGGATATGCAATTACATGGAGCCGCGATGGGAGCAGGTGCTGACATTCGTGAGCATAGCAAGGTGGTAGCGATTCGACCGGAGGCAGGAGAGTTCAGCAATGGATATCGGTTGGATTTCCAAACAAGAGGCGAACAAGTGAGTATTCATGCCCGGACCGTGTTTGCCGCGTGGGGATCAAGGCGTCAGCCTCAGTTGTTGCCATCTGTAAGACGTTCTGCCAATGAAAGAATGACCCGTCGGTCAAAAGCGCAGGTCAAGACTGGAGGGTATGTCGGTGTTAAATCGCATTATGAAGGAATTCTCGGAGGGAACGCAGTGGAGCTGTATTTCTGCGAAGGGGGTTATATTGGCCTTGCTCCGGTAGAGCAGGGGAGGGTCAACATTGCAGCCCTGCTGGAACTGGGCACGGTACAGAAGTGGGGCTCCAGTGTACACGACATTCTTGCTGCGGCCTCCAAGACCAATGTGGCTCTGGCGGAGCGACTTCAAGGGGCGGTTCCTGTTGCGGGTACTGCTGTAGCGCAGGCGCCCGTTCATATGACTACGCGTCCTGATCCCTGGGGAATCGTCCCGCATATCGGTGATGCGGCCATGGTTATACCGCCCTTGTGTGGGGACGGGATGTCCATCGCGCTACGTTCCGCGCTGAGAGCAGGCAACATTGCAGGGGACTATCTGGCTGGACGATTGTCGGCTGAAGAATGGAAAGGGAAGCATATTCTTCAGATGGATCAGGAATTCTCCGGGCTGCTCAGGCGGGGAGCATGGTTGCAGACGGCTTGCCGTATGCCAGGTATGCTGAAGCTTTTTCCCGGTGCAGTCCGATTGTTTCCTCCGCTGCGCAGAATGTTGGTCAATGCCACACGACTCAAGGAAACAGGATTACCAATCTGATATCAGAGGAGCTTGGGTATGGGTTATCGCAGGCTTGCTGTCCTCATTAGCCGATATCCGCGGTTCATCATTCTCTTCTGGGTGTTCGTCATCGCGATGTCAGCGGTCTGGGCGTGGAAGCTGCCCGGTATTGTTCAGGATCATGGTTTGAACTTAAACCAGGGAGATGCTCACGCGGTTGAGCTTATTCTTCAGGAGCAGTTCCATTTATCTGCTGATCCGGTTGTTCTTTTTTTCGAAAAAAGGGCAGATACTGATCCCGCTGAATTCCATGGGTGGGTGAAAGATCGCCTGGAACAAGTACGCATGGTTTCAGGTTTAACGTCCGTTGTCTCTCCCTTTGATTCACCTGGAACTCGGATGTTCCGGGAGGGTGCGGCCTATGCGTTGCTAAACTTTGATATCCCTTCTCACCGAATGGGTCCCACTCTGGAACAACTGCGATCCATGCTCACGACAGATGGACCGGGAACGATCCGAATGACAGGGAAGGCGGTTGTACAGCAGGATGTAAATCGTTTGAGCTTTCGCGATCTGGAACGAGCAGAGGTGCTGGGTATGCCGCTTGCTTTGGTGATTCTATGTCTTGCTTTCAGGGGGTTCCGTGCCGCTCTGATTGCAGTGATCATGGGGGTGTCCGGTGTGATTACGGCTATGGGGGTTACCTCACTCATGGGCTATCATCTGGCGCTCTCCAACTTTATTATCAACGTTATTCCCATGGTGGGGATGGCGCTAAGTATAGACTTTGCGCTGATCATACTAAGCAGATACAGGGAGGAACTTCACCGGAGACACACAAATGAAAGAGAAGATGAAGTCCTGCAGAGAACGATGCGTACAGCAGGGAGAGCGGTATTATTTTCTGCCGCTTGTGTACTGCTGGGCCTCTTGGGTCTTCTCTGGATCAGGATGCCCATGTTTCTGAGCGTTTCTCTAGGAGCAATTATCGTTCTGGTGATGTCGGTATTGCTGAATATAACGCTGTTGCCTGCCATTCTGTCTCTCTATTCTGTTCGGATCTTCAGGCGCAAGTCCAGGCATCCAATGAACTTAAATCGGGAACGGCACAACCCATCGTCGCAACCTCGCGGGATGTGGCAAATCTGGTCAGGCATGATTATGAAACGCCCGGTTCGAATGGCGCTGCTCGGAACGGGAGCACTGCTTCTTTTTGTTCTTCCGGTTGCGCAGTTGCAGCTGGCCATCCCGGATGCTTCCTCTCTGCCTGCTAGAATGGAGTCTCGTCAGACTGCGGAGCAGTTAGAGAATACGTTTGGACAAAAGAATACTTCCTCCGTTGATATTGTGATAGGGAGTACAGGAGAACAACTGACACCCGCCCACTGGAAGTTGGCGCTCCATAAAGTGCGTGAGCTCCAGATGGATTCGAATGTGATGGGCATTGAATCGGCCTGGGGCATGATGATTCGGCCGAACAAGCCGGTTTTCCATAGCCCATTTCCAATGGCATCTTCATCTCTGTCGAATCCACCGAAAGGAACAGAGTCTCAGCAGTCTACGTGGTTGCGTTCAACGGTTTCTGACCATTTCATTCGTATTGTTGCTACCATACATGGAGAACCCGGCTCCGATCAGGCCGCAGACTGGCTGGAACAGATGAGGACCAGAGACGATGTGGCTCCAGCCAATGGCATACGGCTTCGTTATGGAGGGGAAGCTGCCAAGCAGGATGAGATCATGCAGGAAGTTACAGGGCAATTACCCAAAGTACTGGCTTTTGTCGTGGTATCGAATATTCTCGTGCTGCTCGCGGCGTTCCGATCATTGCTCATTCCCGTCAAGGCTATCCTGATGAATCTGCTCAGTTTGGCGGCTTCCTTCGGCATACTCGTATGGGTTTTCAATCAGGGGCATCTTGGTATGGAGCCATCCGCTGTTGCGATTATGATTCCCGTATTCATTGCTGGCCTCGTCTTCGGTATTTCGATGGATTATGGTGTGTTTATGCTGACCCGCATTCAGGAGGTATACAGACGAACAGGAGACAGTGATTTGGCGGTACAGCAGGGGCTGGCTTCCACAGGAAGTCTGATTACATCGGCGGCCGCGATTCTGCTTGCGGTGACTGTGCCGTTTGTATTTGCTGATGTAGCGGGCGTGAGACAGCTGGGGATCGGGATAACGGCGGCGGTGCTGATTGATGTTACAATTATCCGTCTCGTACTGGTACCTGCACTGATGAAACTGATGGGCCGATGGAACTGGTGGCTGCCAGGATACAGGGAATGAAGGCTGCCAACAACGACTCATTAAACTTAGTTATTACATGCACAGGATACGTACATGATCAAGAAGGATGTTCTCGGGCCTCAGCTCAGGCGTACGGGATGTTCTTTTTTTGATTAAAATGATGAGAATTCATTCAAACCAGGCAATAATGTTCAATTCTCGGGTGGCAGGGTTGTTTTATAATAAATAAGAAATAAGATAGGTCCAACATATAAGTCTTTCACATACGTCTATCATAGAAGAAAATAGGAGGTACAAATGGTAATATCGGAAATTGAATCCTATCTGCAAAAACAAACAAGCCCGCGCGGACGTTCAGCTTATCAGGCGGGTCAATCCCTTGAGCAATGGCGCAGCCAGCTGCAAACACGGGTAAAGGAACGGCTGGGCGGTTTTCCAGCCGTGGCGGCTGAGCTGAATCCTATATTGCTGGAGCGCACGACGTGTGAAGGGTACATCCGAGAGCGCGTGGAGATTACGACCTATGTGGGATTGCGTATGCCCATCTATATTTTGATCCCGAATGAAGTAAGCGTTACCAAAGAATCTCAGCCTGCTATGGTTGCCTGTCATGGACACGGGTACGGCAGCCGTGAGATTTCGGGTATGGAACCGGACGGTTCACCACGAGCAGGAGAGCCAGGATTACACAAGGATTTCGCGGTGGCTCTTGTACATCGGGGATACGTGGTTGCTGCTCCGGAACTGCTTGGATTCGGTGATCGGAGGTTGGAGGAGGATCGGGATGAACCGCCAGGTGTGAGTTCCTGTACCAAAATTGCAGCACATTTGCTGATGGTAGGGAAGACCCTCGCGGGCCATCGAATCTATGAGACGATGCGTGTGCTCGATTATCTGTCCACCCGCCCTGAAGTTAATTCGGATCGCATCGGCAGCATGGGCATCTCGGGTGGCGGGCTGGTGACGGCATTTACAGCTGCGCTTGATGAACGCTGTCGTGCCGCTGTTGTGAGCGGATATGCAAACACATTTCATGGTAGCATCCTGGATCGCAATCACTGTTTGGATAATTATGTACCTGGTATTCTGCGGGAAGCGGAGCTGCCGGATATTATCGGCCTAATTGCTCCAAGGGCCCTGTTTATCGAAGCTGGAAGTGAGGATCAGGTATTCCCGCTACATCCAGCAAGAGAGGCATATGCACGATTGACAGAGATTTATGGACAGTATGCTGCGCAGGACTCGCTGGGTGCGGACTTTTTCACAGGTGGACACGAAATCAGCGGAGCCAAAGCCTATGACTGGCTTGAGAATGTACTGTAAAACTTTATTGGATGTGTGGAAATACGCAATGAAACCAATAGATTCTGGGGAGGAGATTTCTTGATGAAATGGTCAAAATCCGTAAAGTATTTGCTCAGTATCGCTTTGTTCACAAGTCTGATTGGAGGTGTTCTGGCAGCCCCTGGTGGACAGGTCGTCGAAGCAGCGGCAAACGAGTACAAATTTGATTTTGGCGCTGGTGCAGTTGAGAACGGTTACACGGGGGTGTCTGCAACGAATGCTTACACTCCAGCCAAAGGATATGGATTCAACACACCTGCCAATATGCGAAATGTCTCTGCGTCCGGGACCGGAGTTGCGAGTGATGCAGTTCAGTTTCTTACTTTTGGCACCAAGAGTACCAATACATTTAATGTGGATCTGTCCAATGGACTGTATGAAGTCAAAGTGGTCTTGGGGAACACGGCCAGAGCCAGCGTGGCAGCAGAAGGTGTATACCAGATTATGAATATGACCGGTAACGGGGCTACGGACAAATTTCAAATTCCGGTGACAGATGGACAGTTCAACCTGCTTGTTACGGAAGGAAAGGCAGGCACTGCTTTTACGCTCAGTGCACTTGAAATCCGGAAGGTATCGAATCAAACGGTGACCAACCGTACCGTTTATATTGGCGGGGATTCTACGGTCTGCAATTATTATCCGCTCAGCAGCAGTGTCCAAGGTGGTTGGGGACAGCTATTTCCCTCTTATGTGAATAACAATACATTTCAGGTTCGTAATATGGCTACGAGTGGTCAATTTGCCAGAGGATTTCGGGATGATGGACAGATGGAAGCCATTCTGAAATACATTAAACCAGGGGATTACTTTATTTTGCAGTTCGGCATTAACGATACCAATGCCAAAAATAATACGACTGAAGCACAATTCAAGGAGATCATGCGTAGCATGGTTCGTCAGGCGAAGAATAAAGGAGCGACCGTGATTCTGTCAACGCCTCAGGGCCGGGCAACCGATTTCAATTCAGCCAATGTACACACAGCGGAGAATCGCTGGTACAATGCTTCTACGCGAGCATTAGCTCAGGAAGAAGGTGTAACACTGGTGGAACTGAACAAGCTGAGTTCTGCATACTTCACTTCCATTGGTTCAGCGGCTACGCTGGCCTTGTACATGACAGGAGATAGTCTGCATCCGAATCGTGAAGGGGCTGCCCAACTTGCGCGTATTGTTGCTGCCGACCTGAGAAGACAGGGACTGAGTGGATTTTGATTAAAATATAGGCCTCCCTTACCCACAAAAAGGGGACTGGATTAATAAACGCCCCATTCCCCAAATTCCCCCAAGACCTCCGCTTAAGGTGCGGCTTGTCTTGGGGGAATTCGATTTTGGTGCAAATACCTATTCCATTAAATCCTTGGCTTCATGGTTGACCTTTTTCCCTTTTAGCAACGGTTCAAGTTCATCCTGAACACTCTGTTCCCACAAGGGTACGTCTGTGCGATAGGCAGCCCGTCCGTTCAGATGTCCGGCAACCGGTGCTGTAATGAATACGAACAGAATACCAAGCAGTAGACGAGCACTAATATAGTTGTCGAAGTACCAGAAGAAGAAAAATGTCCCGCTTAGTACACACAGTACGCCGAGTGTCATACTTTTGGTAGCAGCATGAGCGCGTAAATACACATCAGGCAGACGAATGAGTCCAAAAGCGCTAAATGCACTCAGCAATGCACCAAGCAAAACGATTAAACCTATAGCCGTTTCGGCGGTTACATTAACGATCTCCTTCATTTTTGAATACCGCCCCCCGTTCAATATAGCGTGCAAATGCCACCGTACTTAGAAAAGCCAGAATGCCAATCAGCAATATGATATCCAGATAGGCTTGGGTTTGGAGCATCATGGATAGTACTGCGATAATGGCAATGACATTAATGCCGATAGTATCAAGCGCAGTAATCCGGTCAGCCATGGATGGACCCCTTAGCACCCTGTACAAGCAACCCAGAATAGCCAAGGATAGAATAAGCAAGGAAATAAATAGTAGAGAGGATAACATTAACGTGTCACCTCCATAATGGCTTTTTCGAACGTGTTTTTGATATCATCACTCATTTTCTGTTTGTCTTTAATATCGATCGCATGGATATACAATTTACGTTGATTCCCCGAAATCTCAAGTGGCAAGGAACCCGGCGTTAGTGAGATGAGCAGACACAGGAGTGTAACTTCCCAATCCGAGGACAGCTTTGTCTGATAAGTGAATATACCGGGCCGTATATCGAGCTTCGGCTTCATAATCTGGCGAATGACCTCGATACTTGCACGTACAAGTTCTTTGAACAGTAGAGCAATCAGCTTAATGATCGCCCAGACACGCACGATGTAGAAGCGTTGTGGGAAGAACCGGCGCAATCCGCCGATCAGCAGCAGGCCCAGCAGATAACCAATGAGAAAGCCTGCACCATTCCACGCATTATTCAGAAACATCCACACAAAAGCTATAATAAGATTCAGTACAATTTGAAAGGCCATACACATCTACTCCTTCAATACAGCATCAATATAAACATTAGGATGCAGTAGAATGTCGCCTGCGCGGGAGGTCAGCTGGAACATCCCCTCAGCGCCCACACCCATTACAATGATGAACACAAACAGAATTCCGGCAGGAATGAGCAGACCGTTCACGGCATAGGGTCTTCTCACTGTGCCAGCAGGTGGTTCACCCCAGAACGCTTGAATGAAGATACGTAGCACCGAGTAGAGCATGAGCAGGCTGGAAAGCACAGCAATTCCTGTCAGACCGTACAAGCCAGCCTGTAAGCCACCTTCGAACAACAGTAATTTACCCGGGAATCCACTGAACGGCGGAATGCCAGCCAGAGCCAGCGCACTGATGAAGAACATCCAGCCCAGCAGCGGGTATCGACGGATCAGGCCGCCCATATTGTCGAGCTTGGAGGTTCCCGCAACTGCGATCAGGGCGCCCCCGAGCAGGAAGAGCAAGGTTTTGATCAGCATATCATGCAGCATGTAGAAGAGCAGACCTTCCAGGGCTGGACGACTGGCTGATGCCATACCAAAGGCGACAAATCCCACACCCGCGATAACGTTGTAGATGAGAATTTTATTGACATCACGATAAGAGATCGCCCCGATCACCCCGAGTACCATGGTTGCCCCAGCCATCCAACCGATGAGTGCATGGAAGAAATCTGGATCATGATAGAAAATCAGTGTGAATGTTCGCACAATGGCGTACAAGCCCACTTTGGTAAGTAATCCGGCGAAGAGCGCCGTAACGACTGCCGGAGGTGCCGCATAAGATCCCGATAACCAGAAGAACAGGAAGAGTCCGGCTTTGATGCTGAATACGATCAGGAAGAGGACAGCAATCAGGGTGATGACTCCGCTCTGTCCCACTTCGGCAATTCGGTTGGACAAGTCAGCCATGTTCAGTGTGCCAGTGACAGAGTAGAGGAAGCCGATGGAAGCCACGAATAGTGCTGAAGAAACGATGTTAATCAGGACATACTTGATCGTTTCCCGCAGTTGTCTTTCCGTGCCTCCGAGTACAATTAATGCGTACGAAGAGATGAGCATTAGTTCAAAACAAACAAATAGATTAAACAGGTCTCCGGTAAGGAACGACCCGTTTACGCCGGCAATCAGGAAGTGAAAGAACGGGTAAAAATGATGTTCTTCCCGCTCCTTGTTTATACTGCGGAAGGCATAGAGCAGACACGCCAGGGCAATGATGGATGCCGCAACAACGAGAAGGGTCGAGACCATATCGGCAACAAGCACAATCCCATAGGGTGGTGCCCAGCCTCCCACATTAAGTGTCTGGATCCCAGATTGAGTGACCTGAGTAATGAGCACGGTTGAGGCGGCTGCCGTCAACAAAAGTCCAATCACACTTACAACCCGTTGGATGTCCGTCCGTCGAAAGAACAGAAGGGCAATGACGCCAGTAATCAATGGTAGCAGAATGGGCAGAACGACCAAATTATTCATATGGACGCCCCCTTACTTCTTCCATATCGTCTGTTCTCAGCTTCAGGTAGGATCGATAGGAGAGAACAAAAAAGAAGGCGGTCAGCCCGAAATTAATGACGATTGACGTTAATATCAGAGCTTGGGGGAGTGGATCGACATATTGTTCAGCCTGCTCCCCGAGCAGCGGTGGTGCTCCTGTTTTGAGACGTGACATCGTGATCAGCAGCAGATGCACCCCGTGGGTGAGTATGGACATGCCGAGCACAATCCGGAGCAGGCTCCGCGATAAGATTAAAAAGACGGCGACCGCAAACAAAATGCCAACGGCCACACACATCAATATTTCCATATCAACGATCCTCCCCGATCTGTAGAATGATGGTCATGGTGACACCCAGGACAGCGAGATACACGCCGAGGTCAAACAGCATCGCGGTAGCCAGTTCCGTTTCACCCAGTATAGGAAGCTCGAAATAACCGAAGGTCTGACTGAGGAAAGGGACGCCGAACAAAAAGGACCCCGCTCCTGTTATCAACGCAATGCCAAGCCCGATAGCTGTGAGGGTGCGATAATCGATAGGTAATGCTTTGCGTACCGTATCTGTACTGAACGCCAGGGCAATCAATACGAGTCCAGCAGCGGTTACCAAGCCGCCAATGAATCCTCCACCCGGATTATGGTGTCCTGCGAAGAACAGATGCAGCGCAAAGGTCAGGATGATAAAGACGACAACTTTGGTCGTCGTTTGCAGCAATACATCGTTGCTCTGCAATGGAACGGTATCCCATGAGGATGAGCTGCCTTCACGGTTACCATACTTTTTGGTATTGTCCGCCTCGTCATCCATCTCCTTATCGGTTTCTTCAGTCTGTTCTTTCTTGCGGAATTTCAATCTTGCACCAAGATCTTTCGCCTCTAGGTTCAGATTAATCATGGAGTAGATGGATAATGAAGCTACCCCGAGTACCATAATCTCCAGTAAAGTATCGAATCCGCGGAAGTCCACCAGCAGTACATTAACGACATTTTTGCCGCCAGCCAGATGGTAGCTTTCCTGAATGAAAAATTCTGAAATACTATCCAGCGATGCTGTTCCACTCGCGGCGAGTGCAACAAAAGTCATCACGACACCTACTGCAATAGCAACAATCATATTCACACTGAGATAGCTGCGGCTTGACCTACCCCGCTGAAGTTCAGGCAGATGGTAGAAGCAGAGCAGGAACAATGCAACCGAGACCGTCTCAACAATCATCTGAGTTAATGCCAGATCTGGCGCCCGGAATAGAACGAATAACAGGGTTACCAGGTAACCAACCGCTCCCGTCATAATGACCGCGGATAGTCTGTTCTTGGCAAAAGGAATCGAAACCGCAGCAGCAATCAGAGCGACCAGCAGCACAGCTTCATAGAAAGAGAAGGGAGCATTCCCTTTGAAATTCCAAGTAATATTCTCTCCTGAACGAAAAAAAGCATATACGAGCAATGCAACGGTAAACGAGAAAATGTACACCAGATAACTACGAACCGAGCCATTCATGTAGGCTTCTGTCCACTTACGTGCATAATGCTGCAGATTATCCAGTACGACATGGTACATATTGTTAATCGTTAATCCTTGCGGATAATGCTCGTAAATCGTTCTCCACCGTGGCAACAATTTGTACAGCGTAATACCGAGAGCGATAACACCGATGGTCATAATCAGTTCTGGTGTTATGCCATGCCATAGGGAGAAATGAACATCAAAATGCTCATTTCCGTTCAAAAGGGAAGGAAGCACCGCAGCCATCGCGGGTTCAATCAATGATCCAGCCAGCAGATTCGGAAATAGACCGAATAGGATAACGAGTACACCGAGAATGACCGGAGGGATCAACATACCCACAGGAGCTTCATGCAGCTTCTCAGCAGGAATCTCGCTGCGGGTACGGCCAAGAAACGTTTTGAACACAATAATAAGCGCATAAATCAAGGTAAATACACTGGCAAGCCAGGCGACTACGGGTAATAGTACACTCCATGAACCCAGTCCGAAGATGCGCAGATGTGTCACTTCCACCATGGCTTGGAAGAACAGCTCTTTGCTCAGGAATCCGTTGAATGGCGGAATGCCAGCCATGGCGAGTGCACCGACGAGCGCTACGGTAAAAGTCACGGGCATAAATGCAGCTAGTCCGCCAAGCCTCCTTATATCCCGGGTGCCTGTTTCATGATCCACAATCCCCACGACCATAAATAAAGCAGCCTTGAAGGTTGCATGATTGAACAGATGAAGCAGCGCTGCCGTGATGGCGACAGTGTACATTGCAGATGACTCTCCATACCCGAGGTAGAGGGCGGCGGAGCCAACACCGAGCAGGGACATAATCAGTCCGAGCTGTGAGATCGTGGAATAGGCAAGGATTGCTTTCAGATCATTTTTTTTCACGGCAAGGAAAGAGCCATAACATAAGGTCAGAAGTCCGACCCCGGTGACGAGCCAGAACCATAGTCCCTGTCCGCCGAAGATCGGTGTAAACCGGGCTACGACATACAGGCCAGCCTTGACCATGGTAGCGGAATGCAGATAAGCACTAACGGGTGTTGGAGCTTCCATCGCATCAGGCAGCCAGATATGGAACGGGAACTGCGCCGATTTGGTAAAAGCACCGATCAGAATCAGCACAAGGGCAGGTAAAAATAGTGCATTATTCTGAATCTGTCCCAATGTCGTAATTGTTGCGCGGATGCTGAACGTTCCGGTAATGAGATACATCAACATGAATCCGGCGAGCATGGCGAAACCGCCAAATACAGTAATCAGGAATGATTTCTGTGCGCCTGAAGTGGACGCTTTACGTTTGTAGTGAAAAGCGATCAGGAGAAATGACGTAATACTGGTCAACTCCCAGAATCCGTACAATACAATCATGTTGTCAGACAATACTACACCAAGCATGGCGCCCATAAACATCAACAGATACAAATAGAAGCGGTTCAAGGCCTCCTTAGTATCCATGTAAAAGATAGAATAGAGGACAACCAGAATGCCAATTCCGGTGATTAGCAGTGTCAGCAGCAGACTGAGACCATCCAAATATAGATTAAATCCAATGTCTAGTGACGGAATCCAGGGGATATACCCCGACACCATGATCCGCTGGGACACGGCCGGTATGAGGCTCGCAAAATAACCAAATAATAGGACTGGGACAAGTAAAACCAGCCATCCCATATGTATTTTATGGAAGAATCGGTGCAGCATGGCAAGAACAATGCCTGCCACAAAAGGCAGGATAACAGCAACATGAAGCAGGCTCAACATTACACCCCCAATGTTTGAATTTCTGATGCTCTCTGTTGTGACAAACAGGTCCATATGGATCTCAGGACATGCTTGCTCTCTATATTCATAACCAAGTATGTATATACAGAATCGTGTCTATTCTTTGAATGGAAGAAACACGTTACAATTTCTGTAGCCATATTGTATGAATATATATAATATAAAAAGACATTAATTCCGATAAAGATGAAAACGATTAGGTGACATCCCGTGTGCCTTTTATGGCAACAACATTAAGCGAGAACCAAGGCGTATTCACCGTTTATTGGAGGAAATTATTAATTATGTCATTTAAGCTTAAAACCGTACTAACGATGACCTTCGCTGTGTTATCCCTGCTGGTTACACTAACGATTGGTTATATTCTCAGTCAGAAATCATCCGTCGCTGTTGAGACAGAGATTGGTCACTCACTCACCAGCACGGCATCTCAGACTTCAGACAAGCTGGACCGCTACATGTGGTCGCGTTCAGGAGAGCTGGACCTGTTGGGCCGAATGGCTGCGCTGGAAGATGAATTCCAGCCTGCAGAAATTCAAATGCTGCTGGATCAGCTTCAAGATAGCTTTCCCTCATTCTCCTGGGTAGGATACATGGATTCGAAAGGAAAAGTGCTGGCTGCAACGGAAGGTATACTCCTTGGTGAAAATTTATCAGAGAGGCCTGTGTATCAGGAGGGCATTAAGGGTAAATTTGTTGGAGATGTACATCAAGCGGTCCTCCTCGCGAAGTTGCTTCCCAATCCAACGGGTGAACCGCTGCAATTTGTCGATATCAGTTTTCCGGTGAAGTACAAGAACGGCGAGGTTGCGGGAGTGCTTGCTGCACATTTAAGTTGGGCCTGGGCGAAAGAAATGGAAGAAAGTGTCTTGGAGCCACTTAAACATAAGGAAAAAGATATCGAAATGTTTATTGTAAGCAAAAAAGAGAATACGGTATTGCTTGGTCCAAAAGAATGGATTGGCCGTCCGCTGCAATTGTCGGGAATTCATACAGCGCAACTGGACAAGAGCAGCTGGTCCATAGATCAGTGGCCGGATGGACGAGACTACGTCACCGGATTTGCTTACAGCCAGGGCCATCTGGATTATCCGGGTCTTGGATGGACGATAGTTATTCGTCAGCTCAAGTCAACGGCATTTGCCTCTGTGTCAGACATGTTATGGTTTAATGTGTGGGCAGGATTGGCGGTTACGGTACTATTTGCGGGAATTGGCTGGTTGATGTCCCGCCAGATCTCTGCTCCAATTGCCCGGCTGACTCAAGTAGCGAATCGACTTGGTGCTGGAGAACAGGTGAAGATTCCCGAGAATCGAGGTTTTAAGGAAATTGAGGAGTTGTCGCGTTCGCTTGGGGACATGCTAACTTCTTTGACGAATAAAGATACGGAACTGGTTGTCATGCAGAATCTGGCACACTATGATCAGTTAACCGGACTGCCGAACCGTACAGCACTTGAATTATATCTCGAAGAATCACTGGAGACGGATAGTGCAGAGCACACGTTAACGTTCCTGTATCTTGATTTGGACGGTTTCAAAAGTGTGAATGATACGCTTGGACATCAGACCGGGGACGTTCTTCTGCAAAAAGTCGCTCAGCGTTTGACGAGTCTTGGTCAGGATAAGGGGATCACGGCAAGGCTGGGAGGAGATGAGTTCCTGATTGTACTCCGCTCTGTAGGGCTGAACCCAAGAGAAGAAGCCTGGACTTATGCAGAAGATATCATACAGAGCTTGAACAAACCATTTATTATTGAATATGAGCGGATTCAGATTGGTTGCAGCATTGGCGGTGCCGAATACCCGACAAACAGTGGTAATCCGAGCGAGATTATCCGCATGGCAGATGAGGCTCTGTATGAATCGAAACGAGCGGGCAAAAATAGAATGACATTCTTTACCGAGTTAAAGGACATAGATTTAGCTATAAACGCATTGTGAATATTGGATCAGATTTGGACAAGGAGAGATGAGATGTCTGGAAAATACACAACCGTACCTTACGGTTACGAGCCGCCTAAGGCCAGCCGGAAAGGCACGCTCATTTTTTATGATTCATTCGAACAAGTCACCGACGAACAGCTCGAACGGGCCGCTATAACGGCAGAACATCGCTCGTTCATGCAGCTTGTACTTTATCCCTTGCATGAGAGCACCGTGAAGAGAATGAGCCGGGACGGGGTGCAGCCGTATTTCAAAAGGGAAGACCGTCTTCATAATTGGAAACGGGAGCATGGAGCCTCTTCTTCTCGCATACGTGTGGAAGGCTGGGAGGGCAAGCGAAAGAAATATACGCCGATGGATGCAGCTCTGCGTCATATGACTGCGGAATATCCGGCTCCTCATTTTCTGTATCTAACAACAGAGATGGCGAATATGTTCGCTTCGTTCGATTCCTTTAAGGAGTGGATCACAAAAGTGCGTCTGATTATTGATGGTCCGACCGCAAATCTTCACCCAAAGCTGGAGCAGAGTGAACATCGCTGGGAATGGGTAGAGTGAAGACAACGAATGAATGAAATGGTCGTTCCAGGTTCAAATAAAAAAGTTGTGCCGTACCAACCGGGATTCCGGTAGTACGGCACAACTTTTTTGGCATCTTTTCCCGATACCGCCTAATCCAAGTCAAGGGAGGTTACCGTTTTATTTTTACCCGTCCGCTTGGCAGCGTACAGGCATGCATCCACTTCCTCAAACAATTTGTCCTTGGTCAGACTGGAACTGTAGCTCTTGAGTCCGATACTTACGGTAATAGAAGCTCCTTCAAGCTCCAGATGGCCCATCAAAGCTATTTTCTGACGGATCTGCTCCACGAGAGCATAGGCTTGTTCGAAAGGCTGCTCAAACATCAGCAACGCGAATTCTTCGCCCCCATAACGTGCTGCAATATCACTTGATGTGATGTTCTCCTGAATGACCAGGGAGACTTTTTCCAGAATAACGTCCCCAACCCGATGGCCATAGGTATCATTAACGCATTTGAAATCATCAATATCAATTAACGCCAGATGAAGACTCATACCACTGTTGGCATATTCAAATGCTTTTTCATAATAATCCTTGAATGAGCTTTGATTATAGAGGTTGGTCAAGCCATCCGTTTTGGATTGCTTGGTCATAATTGCGTTTCGCACAATGAGGTCCTGCTTGGCAAGCATGCTTGCCTGTAGATCGTCCAGCACCTCAACTCCGCTGGTAACAATCACCTGTGCTACGAACGTACCTATGATCAGAAAAGCCGGAATGGAAACCATATCGAACGAAGATAAGTATAGTCGGTAGGTAGGATCGAACAGGACAATCATATAACCCGCCATCTGCATCAGGAATACAGTCCAGACCCTCTTTTTATTGAAAAATAGAACCGAAGCGAAGATTGGTAACAGGCAGATGGCCAGTATAATCCGAATATCATAATTGACACGAATGATCATCCATGCAACAACTGTGCTGGCAATAGACATGGCATAGAATGAATAGGAACTGAAGCGCCGATTTACCCAGGTGGCAAACAGTATCGCTGCACTGCTAACAGCTGTAGGCCAAAATAAAACATGGATCATGAAATCTACAGGAGTGCGATCATAATCCAGAAAGAGATAACAGCCCACTTGAATGAGAAAGTGGACTGTTACGACGATCCAGTAAGCCCGAAGCATTTTTTTGATCCATTTGGAGTGCTTAAATTCGTATTCTGTTGGGATATGACTGCTATGTGTATTGGAACTCTTCATATATCACCGCTGACTGCATCATAATGATACGACAGACTTCGCTCTCGTATACTCTGATTATAAGGCACATTAGGCGAAACGCAAATTATTTAATTGTTATATGAAAACAAAACTCACAGAAGTTTCAAGTGGTCACAACATTTTATGGAGGACAAACAAAATTCAATGATTCCCTCATAGACTATATAACTGGCTCCGTTCCATATGCAGGAAATCATTGATGAAGGAGAGGTGAGCTTCATTCCTCTTGTCGTTCGTTCAACCGTTAATGCTACGGGCCGTTGTAACCTATCGTGCACTCATTGGCTCGGATGCAAACATTCTGCAGCTGGTAAATTCGGCAAATGCAGCTTTTACATTTCAAAGTGTGGCAGGAGGGCTAGTCATTACGGGAGTTATTCCGTCCAATAACTCTGTACTCCTTGTTTATTCACCAAACCTGTCCATTGTGAAGTCTGAGAGTACAACCAACGCTACGGTGGGTGACCAGGTAACGTATACGCTCCAGGTGAACAACGCGGTGGATGCCAAGGTATCCGATTCGCTGCCAGCAGGAATGGAATTTGTGGACGGCAGTCTTGGCTGGAATGGTGTTAAACGACCGGGTACTAATCTGGTTCAAGGTTTTAATCTGGGGACATTGACTGCACGGTCTGTGATCAATATTCACTTTGAGGCAAAGCTCACGCATCCAGAGAATACGGGAACCGATCATTTTGAGCTTGTTAACCAGGCACGTCTACTGTATACGTTTCGATTGCCGGACGTTCTCCCTGCGGGAGCGAAATGGCGTGGGCAAGCAGTAGAACAGTTCCAATGGAGTATTCCAGAATACTCATCGCCAAGGTATCTTCATGTGGGGGAACTTGAGCCCGGTTCAGAGAGAAACATATCCTATGTTGCGTAGCTATCTTCACAACTGAGGGTACGCTGAAAGGCTCCCTGATCGCGATGTATACTTATGAATGGAACGGATAGAAAAGGACAGGGGAATCAATATCGAATGAGTACACGATTCTCATAGAGGATGGTGACGAATAGGGAACTGCGGTTTACGATAACGAATTGGAAAATTTGCTCCATATTGTTGTCATGACATTACACAAACGTGAATGAATGGTATACTTAAGATATCTGACTTCGGCAACACCCTTTGGAATAGGGTCGCCTGATTAGCTATAGAGGAGGCCGCCAAATTGGCAAAAGCAAAAGTGGCAAAAAGACCTACGCGGGATGAATTTGAGCTGGAAGAGCTCGGAAACCAGCTGGTCGAAGCATATCGTGAACGTTCGGAAGTATTGCTGACGGTATGGGGCAAGGCAGACCAGGTTCATGGAGTCATCGTTAAGCTTGATTCACGTACCCGGCTTGTGCATGTGGAGTACGTTGAAGAGGAATTGACGGCCAAAGTGCCTTTCCTGGATATTATGCGTATTGATTCCCCCCGGTACTGAATGGAGATTTAGAAACAGATTTGAGCAATCCGGGTATCCGCCCTGTCAAATCCCTACCCCCTGCATAAGATAACCCATACCTGTTGCAGAGGAGGTACGGTCAATGAGCGAAGTATTAAGTGGAGAAGGAAGAGGCTACGGATACGGAGGTTTCACTTCTGTAGGTGCCATTCTGGTTCTGTTCATCCTGTTGGTTATCATCTCCAAAGCATTCTTGGTATAATTATCTACTCCAGATGAATAAAGGAAGCTCTGCCATCTTGGCAGAGCTTTTTTTGTGCAGATTCCGGCTTGACGTGCGCGGCTGAATATTCCGAAGAGAATGACGATAACGGCAGGGTCACAAATGTCATAACAAGCACAACAACAATCGCCAGAACAACGCCAATCTGCACCTTGCCGGCGACTTACATACCAACGATATTAATGATCAGTCCAGCAGCCAGCATGAGAGCCGCGATAGCCGTCCTGTATCCTTCCACCAATCCCAGCGCAGCCGTCATATAGCCTGCACCTGTAAGGGCAGCTACCGGTGCCCCGATGGGAACGGACATCAGAAAGTACCAGCCGACCATTGTTCCGGCTCGCTGTCCGAAGGCGAGGGTTACGAAGTGTGATACACCCCTGCATCAGGGTAACGGGCGGAGAGTAAGCCCATGGATAGGGCAAGTAGAAGAATCAGCAGCACCATGCCACTCCAGGCGAGCAGGGAAGCCGGGCCTGCCAGCACGGCAGCAAGTCCCGGAACATCAGGACACCTGAACCGAGAACTGCACTAATATATAATGCAACGGCTTGTGGCATGCCTATTGTTTTTTTGAGCTGCGAAGATGTACTCATGTCGTATGCTGGCCTACCTTTCAGATTGGAATAACTCAGAATAATGCCTATGCAATTATATTAGGAAGAGATCCATTCAGTCATTGGCGAATTTTGTAGAAAAACCGATGTAAGTCTTGCGGGCGTTATGATAGAATAAAACCATCCCTAGAGAAAGAATGAGGTGTATTCCTAATGAGTCAAGAGTTGACACAATCTTTAAATGAACAGATGAACTTCGAGTTTTATTCAGCTCATGTATATCAGGCAATGGCCGCATATTGTTCCAGTAAAAGCCTGGACGGATTTGCGAACTTCTTCATCGTGCAGGCAGAAGAGGAACGTTTTCATGCGATGAAAATATACAAATTCCTGAATGACCGCGGGGAACGCGCAACACTTGCAGCATTGCCAGAGCCGAAGAATGAATATGCTTCGATGCTGGATGTGTTTGAGCACGGATACGCACATGAGCAGCAAAATACGAAGAAATTCTACAATTTGGCTGACCTCGCCCTGAATGAGCGTGAACATGCTACGATGTATTTCCTGAAATGGTTCATCGATGAGCAAGTCGAAGAGGAAGCTCTGTTTGACAATATCATTCAGAAGCTGCGCCGCATCGAAAAAGACAGCAATGCCTTCTACATGTTGGACGCCGAGTTTGGCAAACGTTCGTTCACCGCTCCTGCGGAGTAACCATTCATCCATATAATTGGATAACCGGATTACTCGCAGTACAACGAAATAGATCTACATAGGAGGAGCCTGCTGAAGAGCAGGCTTCTTTGCTGTGTGAATATATCTGAATCTCTCGTGTTCATTATTTAATTCCAAGTAAATCTATCAAAGGTTACAAATCAGGTTAATAGGCTATATGTCAACATTAATCTATCCCAACGGATGTTTTTTTCGATCAAATCTATCAAATTCGTATTACTTTTTTGGTTAATCTGACAAAAGTGTAACTCGAACGTAGTATTTGAAGCGAGAATGGGATGCACCCTTTTTGATAGTATTAGGATTAATCGCCAAGGGATGCAATAACAGATTCATAGACACCCGGGGAAATACAAGACATAAGGGAGACTTATATTTATGCTACATATTCGTAAATCGTTTATCATCGCACTTGCTATTTTATTGATTATCCCATTGCTGTTGCCGCAGTCGGCTTCAGCCAAATCGTCCGTATCCCAGAATGCCGGAAATAAAGCAAAATCCAAGATCATATATCTAACCTTCGATGACGGCCCGACTGCTCATACGGGACAATTGCTCGACATACTCGATCAGTACCATGCCAAAGCTACATTCTTCATGCTCGGTCCACAAATGGAACGGTTTCAGAAGGCCACCAAACGTATTGTGGCAGACGGACATGGACTGGGCTTGCACGGTGTAACTCATGTTCCAGGCAAATTTTATAAATCCGCATACAGTGGTCTGCAAGAAATGCAGCAGGCGAATGAAAGTTTGAATAAGGCAGCGGGGGTTAAAACGAGTCTCGTTCGTACCCCGTACGGCAGCAAGCCGTATCTCAAGTCATCATTCCGCAATGTCCTGTTGGGTCAGGGTGGATTCCACTTGTGGGATTGGAATGTGGATTCAGAAGATTGGAAATACAAAAAGGATCACCAAAAGGTCTACAACAGTGTGATGAAACAGATCCACAATGTGCAAAAGAATGGAATAACTCCAGTTGTACTTATGCATGACCAGGAAGCAACATTAAAAGTACTTCCACAAGTCTTGAAAACACTGAAGGCCGAAGGGTATCAGTTTGAAGTATTGGACAAAAAATTGCAGCCAGTCAATTTCTGGAATGACAAACGTTAAAACCAATGGGATTGGGACTAGATAAGCGAGTCCCAATCATTGCATCAAGGAGGACAACAACATGAGTAAAACTAAATTATGGATGACCATTCCTGTGACAACGGCAGTGTTGCTCACTCTAGCGGGATGTGGTGGTCAGGGTACAAACCCATCGTCAACAGATAACACATCCTCCGCGGTGAGTGAACAGGAACAGTCGGGAAGTGGGGGCGCCAATGTCTCTAACGGAACGGAAGAGCACAGTGACGCAGTAGCAGGTTCCCAAAGTGGAGGAGATAGCACAGCCAACACATCAGGCTCAGGGGAAAGTGGCGGTAAGGACAAAGCGGGGCAACCTGTGAATGAGGTCATTCAGGCAGTTCGCAGTCAGCTAACCATGAAAAACGCTTCATTACCTACTTCGTTTACCTTGGATCAAGGTAAACATCTGACTGCATCGATCACATCGAATAGCACAGATGCGTTCCATGTCAACTTCTATTCCACTGATCAGCCAGTTGCCATTAATGATGCCTCTTTGACTGCTGCTGGCAGTAAGATACCTGTTCTCGCTTCCTATGAAGTGAAGACGTATAAAGACCCGGATAGTACAGGGATTTTTCCAGAGACCGACCTGAAGAATATTCCGAAGGATATGACTGTGGATCTGGGTCATGGTATCAAGGGCATGATGGAAGGGGCAGCAGGCAGCCAATACCTGACTTGGATGGAAGGCAGATGGACGATGCAGATTCGCTCCTTATCCGAAGATCAGATGAATAACCCTGGTATTGCGAAGAAGATCGTGGATTATCTGGAATCACATACACTTCCTGCACCGAAGGACAAAGGCTTTGTAAATGTGGAGTACCCAAGCGGTGGCCAATCCGTTAATGTCACGATTTCCTGGCAAGATGGGAAACAAATTCATCAGCTTCTGACCAAGCAGGTGGCACTCGAAGCTTTGGGCATGGTTGTTTCTGTGAAATAACAACAAATAAAAAGGCTTGGCATGGAGCATGACTCCAGGCTAAGCTTTTTCTTTTGAGCATATTGCACCAATCCTAGCTGCGGAACGGTTATTTATGTTTCAGTGGGTTAAAGCGGTACTTTCATTTAAACCACCCTTTTTCCTTCGAACGGGTGATGGCTTCAATGCGGTTACTCGCATTTAACTTGTTGAGAATAATGGAAATATAATTCCGTACCGTGCCCGTTGTAATAAATAGATGTCCTGCAATTTCCTTCGTGTTTTTGCCGTCTGCCATGAGTCCTAATACAGCATGCTCACGTTCAGTGAGCGGATTCTCCTCTACATAAGCCTCGTCCACTAGATCAGGGGCGAAGATCCGTCTTCCGCTCATGACCTGACGAATGGTTTCAGCCAGTTCTTCAATCGGACTATCCTTAAGCAGGTATCCGCGAACACCACCTTTGAGCGCACGTTCGAAATAGCCGGTTCGGGCAAAAGTGGTCAGAATAATGACTTTACAGTTCAAACCTTTCATCTCTTCTGCCGCTTCCAGCCCACTTTTGACAGGCATTTCGATATCCATCAGACAGATATCCGGGGTCAGTTCTCTGACAAGTGCCAGAGCTTCCTCTCCATTGCTTGCCTGCCCTACCACCTGCATGTCTTCTTCCAGATTGAGCAAGGAAGACAGGGCGCCCAGCATCATGCGTTGGTCTTCGGCGATTACAATGCTGATCATGTTGCATCCTCCTTCATTGGTTTGCGCGTCAGCTTGGGCACCTGAATGACGATTTGTGTACCTGTTTTGTCTGCTCCGGAGCGAAGATCCAGACAACCGTTCACAAATTCGAGTCGTTCCTTCATACCCAAAATGCCGGTACCGCGCCGATCCTTGTTGCGCGTGCGTTCTATGCCTACACCGTTATCCTGAACCGTTAAAACGTTATCAGACTCTGTCTCTTTAATGGTGATGGTGCATACCGTGGCTTGACTGTGCTTGACGATATTGGTCACGGCTTCCTTCAGACACATGCCGAGAACATTCTCATTGAGCTGCGACGTGTCCTGCAACTTCGGATTGCCTTCCAGTACAAATTCAATCGAAGCAGCTTTCAGGATCTGTTCCGCGCGGAACATTTCATCGACTAATTGTGTGCCACGCATGGTGGTTACCATTTCCCGGACTTCCTTCAGAGCTGTACTTGCCGTTTGTCTTAGGTCGTTCAATTCGATCTCGGCCTGATCGGGGTTGTTGCGGAGCAGACGCTTCGCCAGATCGGTTTTCAGACCGATCAAAGAGAGCTTCTGTCCAAGTGTATCGTGCAGATCACGTGCGATGCGCTGACGTTCTTCCATTTTCACGAGATCATCCAGTCGTTTGTTGGCATTCTCAAGTTGACCTTCCAATTGTTCAGTCTTGTTTTTGTTATATGTACTGATGGGAAGCAGAATGGAGGCCATCAAGCTGATGAATACAAACGGGAGTTGGCTCACCAACAGAGAACTCTGATTAATGAAACCATAATTAATGGTTACGAAACTGGCTCCCAGATTTACCGAATAGAGAGTGAAGAAACCAGCTTTATTTTTAATATTCCCAATAAAGAAAGCAAGAAACAATGAGAAATACGCATAATCATAGGCGATAGTCATCGTAATGGATATAGCAATAAGCAGTCCAATCCACATGTACACCTGCCAGCCCTTGGTGATGAAGGCGAGCAGATAACAGACGAAGAAGACAAGGATGATGATGATGCCGGTTACCATCGTCCACAATTTGGAATATTGTGAAATGAAATAGAAGGGCAGGATGAAAAAGGCGAGCCATACATAAAGATTCAACCCTGTCTTTTTATAAAAATTTTGCATCCACTTTTGAATGGAATTCTCCTCCTCAAACTTGCAATGTACTCAAACTTAGCCTGACTGTAGCATGACTGTAGTTTGAATACAAGAAAACGAATCCGACAGAGTTAATGCTTCTCTGTCAGACCCGCTTGATTGGTTACACGGATTGGGATTGAACATAACGCTTGCGGGATAAGCTTTTGAGCTGTTTGAAGCTAATAAATTGTTTTGATTCTTCGTCCCATAAGCGGAAGCGCAGGGCAACCAGACTGGAACGTAGTGTGATGGTTGTAGCTTTCTGCAAAGGCGGTGTTGCGTTATGTGCTTCTTCCAGATAATAGTTAGGTACACGTGGGCTCAAGTGATGCACATGGTGGAATCCGATATTACCGCTGATCCACTGCAACAGTTTTGGCAATTTGTAATAAGAACTGCCTTCTACAGCAGCCTTCACATAACTCCATTCGTCTTCATGTTCAAAATACGTCTCTTCGAACTGATGCTGAACGTAGAACAGCCAGATACCAAAGAAACCGGAGAAGAAGAAGATAGGTGCCTGCACCATTACAAAAGCCTGCCATCCGACTAGCCAGCACATGAATGCATAGAGCGCAACGATCAATACTGTAGTCAGGTGAGTATTGATGCGTTCTTTACGTCTTGCACCTTTGCGGTTAAAACGGTAGGCCAACAGAAACACGTAAATGGGTCCGATACAAAACAACACAAACGGGTTACGATAAATCCGGTAGAAGAGGCGTCCCCAAGTAGAGGCTTCTTTGTATTCGTCAACCGTCATGACCCAGATATCACCTACACCACGTTTGTCGAGATTACTGCTGGTGGCGTGATGGATGGAATGCTCGTTTTTCCACTGCTGATAGGGTGTCACTGTTAATACACCAGTAATGGTGCCAAGAATATCATTGGCGCGTTTGCTCTTGAAGAATGAACCATGACAGCAGTCATGGAAAATGATAAAGGTCCGTAGTACAAATCCGGATGCCACCAAGGCAATCGGGAAGGTCAGCCAATAGGAAACGGACAGGCTGTAGTAGGCTGCGGCCCATAGTAACAAGAGTGGAATTATGGTATTCAATAATTGTCTGATACTTAGACGAAGATTATTTTTCTCGTAAGGGGTGACTTCTTTTTTAAGCGCCATTTCTTTATTTCTGTTCATTGATATGTGTTCCTCCTTCAATCGTTATACCTGTAATCAGATAACTCAACGTTTCCTCAGTATATCTTTTCATGGGGGATGCGTTTTTATTATTGTAAAACAATTCGTATAGCACAGTAAGTCATAAACGTCAGTACCCTGTAATGATAATTATCAATGTTTACGCATGACATTTGTCATGGGTGGAGGAAGAAATTCCCTTTTAGAAAGCCGTAGAAAGCGGAAATTTTAAATTCCTTTGTATAATTTGCGCAACAATTTGTATTTTGTATACAAATTTTGCCGTGAGCGTGGTAGAATCTATCTTTGAGCGGTTATGACAACTTATAATATTGGTCGATAGGTTGATTTCTGATGGATTGGATGGAATACATGATGAAGAAACGAATAACGGATATTCTATTTATTATGGCGGGTGCATTTCTATTTGCGCTGGCAGTGAACTTGTTTGTCATCCCGAATGATCTGGCTGAAGGCGGCGTTACAGGAATCACGATTATTTTGTATTACCTGTTTGAATGGTCCCCTGGACTGATGAACTTGCTACTGAACGGTATTTTGTTAATTGCAGGATACAGATTTCTGGATAGAACAACTACGGTATATACGATTATCGCGGTAGTTTTCAACTCGCTGTTCCTGCACCTTACCGAGAGTTGGACCATTGATTCACATGAGCTGTGGATTAATACGATATTTGGCGGATTGTTTGCCGGTCTTGGCATCGGCTTGATTGTTAGAGTGGGGGGAACGACAGCTGGAACAGTTATTCTGGCACGGCTTGCCAACAAATATTTGGATTGGAACATCAGTTATGGATTATTATTCTTCGATCTGATCGTGGCGTTCTCATCGTTCTTCATTATAGGACCACAAGGTTTGATGTGTACAATTGTTATGCTGTTCGTCGGTACCAAAACGATGGAGTTCATTATTGAAGGGCTCAATCCCAAAAAAGCAGTTACGATCATTTCGTCGAAGCAGGATGAAATTGCTAAACAGGTGATTGAGAAAATGGATCGTGGGGTCACTGTCCTATCAGGGCATGGATACTATACAAAGACACCAAAAGAAATTTTGTACATCGTCATTAGCAAGCAAGAGGTTCCGATGCTAAAGAAGATTGTCCGAGCAGAGGATGAGATTGCTTTCATAACCATACATGATGTGCGCGATGTATTTGGAGAAGGATTCATTGAATTGTCCAAATCGTAATGAATATGTATATAAGGAAGAAGGAAGTTGCGGTGACATTTCACCGCAGCTTTTTTTGATGGGTTAATCTTATCCGGTATTAAACTAGTTCAAAAAGAAACCCTCCTCATTAGAGAAGGGCAGAAGGATACTAAAGAATATTAATAGTGCTTTCTTTTTTTGATTCTACAATATTCAACCGTTACATGACAGTGTTTCTTGCACTTTGTAGGAACATATTTAATTTTGGTAACACAAGTTTTCGTGATTTTCTTGTAAAAACACTTTGTTCTTGGATCATAACATTTATGCTTTCTATACATATTGAACCCTCCCTAATTGTGATAAGGTATTGTATGAACAGGTCAATGTTTCGGAAACATATAAACGTCTATTATTGTATAATAATTCCTTTATTAGGCTTTTATACTCTAAGTATATGTCGTTCTTCCATTACGGAGGAGACCAAAGACAAAAAGCTGTACACATACCAAGCGCGATGATATATTGAATTTAATTGGTTAATAAACTTAACTAACTATGAAAGGAGACGAGAAGATGGCTGGCACACCTCAGTTTATGCGCACTTTGAATCAAAATCTGATTATGGATGCTTTGATTGCTCAGGGAACAATGTCCAGAGCGGATATTAGCCGTCAGACCGGGCTAAGTAAACCCACGGTGTCGTCGGCGGTCGAACATTTAATTGAACGAAAGCTGGTTCTGGAAACGGGTAGAGCCAACAATGCCCAAGGTCGCAAGGCAACCCTCATCCGTTTCAATGAAACGGCTTATTATGTCTGTGGCATAGACATCGGGGCAACACGTATTCGTATCGCCTTATCCGATCTGAATGGAGAGATCATCGACTACAGAACTTATCCGACGTTAGTCGACCACACTGATGACCAAGCAAGAGCAACAATCCTTGTTGTAATTAAAAGCTATATGGATGAACTGCTTGACGGGAATCATCTGAAGTGGGATCAAGTTCAATGTATTGGTTTTGGCATTCCAGGCGTTGTACTGCCCGAATCGGGGGAGATTCGTCGAATTGTTGATCCGTTAGTAGGTTTAGAGCAAGCTTTCTCGCTGGAATCATTGTCTGGAGTATTTCCCTGTGAGGTGATCCTGGAGAATGATGTGAATATGGCCGCATTGGGTGAATACAGAAGCGGGGCAGCCGCGGAGTCCAATCTGTTCGTTTTTTTCTCCATCGGGACAGGAACAGGGGCTGGCATCATGGTGCATGGTCAATTACTTAGAGGGTTGAGCGGGCTAACCGGAGAGGTGGCAGAGATGCTGCTGGAAGATGATCGTCGGCTGGAGGATGTGCTGTCTTGTGAAGGTCTGATGCAACTAGCCCAAAGCCATGTTTATCAGCATGATGTGCTATTGGAGGGTGTTGATTCGGATTCAGATAATCTTCGCAGACACCTGACTCCAGAGAAGTTATTTGCATCTGCTAACAGTGGAGAAGCAGATGCGTTAGAGATTTTGAAAAAGTATAGCCTGATGATCGCCTCGGCTCTGCGTCATATATGTGTAGTCCTTGCTCCTAAACTTATTGTACTCGGCGGAGGTATAGGGGGAAACGGGGATGTGCTGTTGCCATTTCTCAGACAGATCGTATCTGAACAATTTCCCGTGCAGCCAAGACTGATCTGTTCTGAGTTGGGTGAGCAGGCCGTAGTTAGAGGAGCGATACATGTGGCATTGCAACAAACGATGCTGAATCTTCAGCAGGATGTATCAGAATAAGAATCCGGATTTCATTTCCGGGAGTGGGGAGGAACAGGTATGAAGAAAATCGTAAAGAAAGCGACGGTAACCATGAAAAAGGAAACAGCGTTGGAAAAGGATTGGAATCAGATTGGTAGCGGTGATTCATCCAGCTGGATCGCAGGTGTGGATATTGGAGGTACCAAAACATTAATCCTGTTGTCATCACAGCGGGCTGGAAGTGAAGTCTATGAACGCCAATTGCCTACCTTTGCCAGCGAGCAGCCGGATGAGTTTTTTGGATGGTTATTCGCTGAAGTGGAAACGTTCTGCCATGAGGTGGGGTGTAGTCTGGATCAACTCTCCGGTGCAGGACTGGGATTCCCAGGTGTGATTCTGCAAGAGGAAGGAATGCTGCGAAGTGCTCCGGCATTTCAGTGGCCTGAGCAAGATATTCGCCCCATTATTGCGAAGTACTACAGCGGAAGCATCATTTTGGATAACGATGTGAATCTTGCCGCGATGGGAGAATATGACCAAGGTGCAGCGCAGGGCCACCACCATTGCGTAATGGTCACGGTTGGAACAGGGATTGGAGCTGCTCTTGTCCTGAATGGACAGCTGTACAGCGGTCAAAATGGAGCTGCAGGCGAGATTGGGCATTTCATTGCAGGAGATGAAGGGCTTCAACCAGGTTACGTTGCGGATGCTGATTCATTTGGTGTGTTTGAGCAAGCGACTTCAGGTACCGGGATCACTGAACAGGCGAGGCGTTATTTTGCCGATGGAAAGGGAAGCTCCTTATCCCTGATTCTGAGTCTGGCAGGAGGGAAAGCGGATCAGATCGAAGCCAGGCATGTATTCAAAGCAGCCGAATCGGGTGATCTTGCTGCACTGGAGATCCTGGAACTGCCTATGCGATATATGGCGAGAGGTCTGGCGAATATCACGGCTTTACTTAATCCTTCTATTATTGTTATCGGTGGTGGCGTAGCTGCATCCAACCCATCCTATTATCTAAATGAAGTACGTACAAGCCTCAAACGTTATACCGTTCTGCCTACGCGTTTAGCTGTAGCTGAACTCGGGAATAGAGCAGGAGCAATCGGGGCATTGGCTGCAATCAGGTCGAGACTGACACAGACAGCTCAATAAGCTGCACCTTTCAGAGCAGACTTTATTTCAGGCTGGGCAAAGAAACCATCGATGAACGATTCCGTCTCCACTTGTGGCTCTGTTGTTGTGGCATTGTGCCAATTTGTTCATTTGCCAATATCGAAAATTCTGGGCTATAATATGGAATAATCAGGCTATGGCATCCCTTCCTTCTAAACATTTACTTCAGTATTAGGGGTGCCGCTCTCCTGATTTTTTGTTTTTTATACATAATGATTGACGGGATAGTTAGATATGCACGAGTTAGAAGAAGGATGGAAAAGAAAGTAGACATATATGATCTTCAGGGAGATTACAAGCGATGGACTTATTTTCAATCTATCTGAACAGGGAACTTAAGGTAATCATTACAGAGAGCGATGGCATTTTGCCAGAGTGTGTTCTGGCGACAGCACTGAAAAATCTGGAGTTACAGGGGTATACATTTTCGACCAGATTGATCGATATTCTGAGTACGTGGGAACAAGAGTCATTTGTGCTCTGGTTTGAGCGGGTAATGGAGGAACTCCGTCATATGACGGGTGCGAATCTTATGGGGAACTTTATCGTTCCAATGTATCCTGATCAGCTGATGAATATTCATGAGAGCGAGCTTTACTTGAACGCTTTGATGCATTATTGGACACTTCAGTTGCAGGAGAGCAAAACGGATGAACGAATATTATGGCTTGGTCAGACCAGACTTCGTGTGATCGACCTCGGTCAAAAATCTGAATTTCATCGAATCGGACTGAACTTGCTCACAGCCAAAGCGCCACGGTCACCCGCTGCACGAGAGCAGTTCATTTGGTTCGCGACGGAGTATGATGGATGGGATATGTTCGAGTTGGATCAAATCCTTGTGAAAGAGAATGCGGCAGTCTATTGTGCTGCATGGTTAAGAACAGGAAGTGCTTCACTGGAGCATTTCCAGCGGTATTTGCGGACAGCAACAGATATACTGCGGCTGGTGGTAGCTTGTTCCGATGGTGATGTCAGTCTGAAGCAGAACACGCGCTTTCGTTCATTCAACCGATCTGAGCGTCGTTTGTTACTAGCTTTGCTAGAGGCTGTTCCTGAACCATTGGAAGAGCTGTTTCGTTACAAAGGACGTTGGCTAAGATTAGCTGAACGACTGCATCCGGGTGAGTATCGGCAACGTTATCCAAGAGCGTTGAAGGCTATTGAACAGTTACGCTCAGGAGAATGTCCGCTTACTTTTTCCGGCAGGGTGGAGCATGCTTTTAAACAAATGGATAGTTCACTTATATTGAATACACTGGCTGAACGGCCTGATGAGATGGTGCGGCAATTGGATCGAATGATTCGTTCGGGGATTGCCGTCCAGGATGTGGCGAGCAAACTGGAAGCTGTGGCAGACAAGCTTTCTACGTCTGTGTTGCTCCATGTACTTACTCATTTTCGGACAAGAGTGGATAATCAGGTTCGGAGGTGCTTTTTTCCGAAAGGCAATATAACGAAGCTGTATGTATCTGCACAGACGTTGCCACCCATGGATGCTCAGGATGTACATGTAATGATCTCGGCAGTGGAGGATATTTTGCTAAAACGTTTTGCGAAGTTGCCCTCACTCGGCAATGTTTACATTGACGAAAGACTGCAAGATTATACGATACCACAGAAGATTCGCTCAGCTAGTAAATCCCATAGATCCCTATCCCGTGGATCATGGGTCCCCTTACCAGCCGGTGATACAGTTCGTTTTTTTATTAGGTGGACAGAGGGCGTGGTTGGCGACGTACCTACCGAGCGTATCAATATTGATCTGTCCGGTGTGTTATACAATTCAGATTGGCGCTATCTGGATCAGGTTTCTTTTACCCATCCGAAATCGGATAACGTTCAGGCTGTGCATAGTGGTGATATTGTGGCCGTACCGGATGGAGCGGCAGAGTATATCGATATACACTTGCTTTCTGCGAGGACATATGGAGCGCGTTATATCGCAATGATGGTTAACCTGTTTGCGAGACATCCATTCAGTGATTTGCCGGAGTGTTATGCCGGATGGATGATGCGGAAGGTGCCGCAATCGGGTGATATTTTTGAAGTATATACTGTACAGGAACGGATTGATCTGGCGGCGGATGCACACCTAGGTATGCCAGCTATCATAGATTTGCAGGAGCGTCGTATGTGCTGGTGTGATCTTGGACTGAAACAGTCCTTTGGTATACACAATGATGTAGACAGCAGCAAACCAGGTGTAGCATCAATCGGAAGAGCCATGACTGAGCTGCGACGGCCTGATCTGTACACGTTATTCATGCTACATGCCAGCGCACGCGGAAGATTGGTGGAGACGCTGGGTGCAGCAAATTTTGTGTTTACGGCGGAACTGGAGTCCAATCGTGTGGCTGAAGTAGCAGAATATCTCACCGAAGGACCTGCTGTGGATCGAACTGTGATTACACCATTGGCGCAGGAACGTATTTTGGAGCATTTTCTTTGAGAATGAAGCGTGGGAAGTCTGGTTTTGTTTTACATAAATAGTAAGAGGTATGTGTCATGATGGACCCATTAAGGTCTTCTTGGCAAATACCTCTTTTTGCTGTGTCTTTATATTTCTTTGATGTGTAGAAATTAAACAAATGGATTTGATTGGTTGATTCTACATGTTATTCATACATACGTTGTTCCACCTCAGTCAGCGCAATATGGTAATCTTCTTTTGAATTATCGATATAAGCTACGGATGAGGGGGGCAGCGGCCAAGCGACTTGTTTTCGGGAAAGTGAAGCAGTGAAAGCCTCCCAGTTCGCGAATTTCCATTCATCCAGTGGAGATTGTCTCGCCATGATCCGTTCGCGGTATAAGGCTTCATTTTCTAAATAAATATAGGCCACACGAACATCTGTGTCCTGCAAGGATCGGCCGATTCGTGCAAGCTCTTGCTCAATCCAATCGGGTGTTCCGGTTTCTTTGGTAAATGGGCCTACAACAACAGTGTCGATACCCAATTGTACGTTATCCAGAGCCGCATCCATGGTAATACGGTATCCCAGATCACGGCACAGGCGTTTATATTCCGGTGAATCCCGATCGGATGGATCAAGTCCCTGTAGGGTCATTATTGCTTCGGCAGCTGGACGCAGCAGGATATCCATATCGAAGAAAGCCGCTTTATGTTTACGAGAAAGGGCTTTGGCAAGCGTTGTTTTGCCACTTCCTGCCCCGCCGAGAAAGAAAATGAGTTTACTCATGGATGAATTACCTCCTCATAATTAATAGATGAATATGTAAGATGAGAGTAAGGATAGAGAGATTCATGATGACACTGTCAGATGTGGAATGACTTGTTTATTTTATCACAAACGTCTTCAATTGATAGCTAGACAGAAAAGGAAGGATCAGGTAATATTATACCTAGCTTTACTATGCATAGATTTCCGATGTATATACCCAAGTGATTTTATTGAGTTCACGTTGAATTTTAAGAAGTGGTAAAAGTGGTTGTTGTTGGACGTGGGAGCATGAACAAAGGGGAGTGACAGCTTTGCAGGTAAACAAACAAATGATTAAAGGCAGTACGGAGACACTGATTCTAACTTTGTTGAAGGAACAGCCACTATACGGTTATGAATTGATTAAGGAACTTCATCGCCAATCCGAGGGTGTGTTTAATCTGAAAGAAGGTACGTTATATCCCATTCTGCACGCGATGGAGCTTGAGGGGTGGGTGGAGTCCTACTGGATGGAAGTAGAAGGTAGGAAACGCAAATATTATTCCATATGTGATAAGGGTGTGGAGGCTTTACAGCATAAAAAAGCCGAGTGGCTTTTATTTCGCGGAGCCGTAGATCGGGTGCTTGGGGAGGGAGGCTTAACATGACGGATCGACACGAGAAGATTAAACATTATCTTGATCAGATGTGTGGTCAGGTCAAGGCTCGTGAAGTACATACCGATCTGCGTGATGAACTGGGAAATCACATGGAAGAAATGATGCTGGACAAGGAGCAAGAGGGACTGGGCCAGGAAGAGGCAGCTACATATGCCATTGAGCAGATGGGTGATCCCGCAGTGGTGGGCAAAAGCATGCACCGGTTGCATCGTCATCGAATGCATTGGGGGCTGCTGACCGGATTACTTGGTTTAGCTACAGTGAGCCTGTTGTTAATGTGGATTTTTACGACTAATGTCACAGTACAAATGTATCAGGACTTGTATAGCAATCATGTAATTTACACCGTAATGGGTTTTATATTCATGTTGTCCTTTATTTACTTTGATTATCGAAAGTTGAAAAGAGCGGCCTGGTGGATCTATATTCTGCTAAATGTCATGTTGTGGATCAATCCAGTACTTTCATCAACTTACAATGGTATAAATAGGTTCTGGGTGTTGCCTTTCGGTTTTGTACTAGATGTGACAACGGTTTCAATGTGGGTATTGCCACTTGCCATAGGTGCAATTACGCTGGATAAACTCCGAAGTAGATGTGGTGTACAGTCATTATTGACTTATTTTGCAATGGTAGCGCTACCTGCGGTGCTCTTGTTTCAAATTTCGGATTGGGTTCGCTTATTCCTGTTTGGTATCGTATCGGTGGTTTTATTTGGCTGGATCACACGAAAATGGCTATACACAACTATAGCTGCTGTATTTACTGGAAGTGTTGCTGTATTGTTATTGTTTTTTGGAGATCAATACGGACGCTTGGAGAGGCTCTCTGTCGTTTTGAATCTTCAGGATGATCCCAATGGGGATGGTTTTTACAATAACTCGATTATGAATATCGTACAATCAGCCGGCTGGTGGGGTAATGGGGTTGATACAACGTTCGACAGGTTTAAAACGAGCTATATAGATTACCCAGGTGTGCTGCTCATTGATGTGTTTGGCTGGTCAGCCGGGATCCTGTTATTGGTGGGTATCATCTGGTTTGTTGCCAGTATGGTGAAGATGCTTCCTCGCATTCGGGATGGATTTGGTCGCATGATTATGGTCAGTATCACAGCCATGTTTGCATTGCAAACCATCTATTCGTTGGCGATGACCACCGGTAAGGTTCCGATCCTTAGCATTTCATTTCCTTTTATTGGATACGGAAATCACCTGATGTTTGATTATGCCATGCTCGGTTTACTTCTGGGTATTTACCGTCGGAAGGATACCATTTCAAAGAAAAATGAAAAAATACGGCAGAAGGTGGATGCCGATCCAATGATCAGTTCATAAGCATCCAACATCAGGGCCGCACTCTTTGAACGAAGATATTGTTATGCCCGAAATGAGCATTCACGGGAACCAGATATGACGGAGGTTGACCCATCCCTGGCTGTTGAAGGAGAGGCCGCGAACGGAAGGCAGGTAGGCAGTCTCCACAGGTTTTTCAGTTAAATGGAACAACAGACTCTGCTGTACCAAAAATTGTTCGATCCGATCCAGTTCAGCCGTTCGATCTGCTGGTCGTTGCGAAGCAACAACGGTGTGCAGCATCTCTTGTACGCTTGTTTTGCAAGAGTCTTCCAGATGCTCGGATAAGGTAAGATAGAGATCATATCTGCGCAATTCTTCGTCCCGGTCCCGAATCAGCGAGAAGAGAATCAGATCGGATTCCAGCCGCAGATCTCCCTTGAACTGCTCCATTGTACCCGTGCGGACGGTACAGGAGAAACCGCATCGCTTCAGGATAGATGCTAAATGTTGGGCATCCCTGCGATATTGTGGAATGGTTGCAATGTGCAGGGAGATGGAACTAGCGGGATTGGAACGTTTAGTTATATGCTTCGCCCCCTCCGGGTGTACCGTCCCGGTATTCACCGCCTCAGGATACATGACTTCAAGATGATCTGCATTCCCGTCATCTCTATACATTCCAGCGAGGCAAGACTGAATGTGCCTTCTTACTTCCGGATCGTTTAACGGTCCGGTTTTTTGCGTATTACAAGTAAGCAATTTGTGTACCATCACGCCTGCGCTAATCTGTGCCCAGTCTGCACCAGCACCCAAAGAAGGATTATGCACAAGGTGAACGAAGGGCGATTCGATATCTTGGCTTTCATCCAGATTTGCAGGAGCACTCCAAGGGATTTGCAGGATGTCTACCCGGTCGATCTGCGCTCTGCCCTGAAAGTACATTGGAAAGGCTTCAAGTCTGCAGAGATGATCATCCCAGGCGGTGACCTTGAAGGGACCGGTTCCTACAGGCATCTGCATGGTATTTATCACATCTGCTTCGTTATGTCCGTTTTTACGCTGCTCGTATGTGGCTTGAGAAGCAACAATTGCCGCACGACTCGTCGTAAGAAAGGACAAAAACAATTCGTGTGGGGCTTTTAGTTGAAAACACACCGTTAAGGGATCGACCGCTTCAATAGACAGAATTCGTTTGCTCACGTCGCGGTATAATGTCCGTCGTTTGGTGGACTTCAGCCGTTCAAAGGTGTGCACAATATGTTGAGCAGTCAATGTCTGCCCATCATGAAAGATAATGCCTTTCCGTAAATGGAAAATCCATGTTCGCCGATCCGGGCTGACATCCCAGGTGTGAGCCAGACAGGGGAGAATCTCTCCCTGTTCATTGCGCTGAACCAATCCGTCAAAGACATGGCTGGTGACAAAGGATTCAGCCAGCAGATTGATATAAAGCGGATCAAGCGCATGAAGTTGCTGCCGAATAGGGAGTCTCAATGTATCAATTCTCTCATTATGGCTCCCGGCTTCCGTATGATGCCCTGAATAACCTAACAGCCATTGGTTCAGATAATCCTGCATCGTCGTTGAACTGGAGAATGCTCTCACCTGTTCGGCTGCTTGCTGTAACTCCCGGCGATTCATGGCCTGCATCATGTATTCTGCGGCGATTTGATCAGCCGGAACAAGCAAGGTTAATGAAGAGCGTCGTCCACGGCCGCGCTGGGAAACCCATTGAATCCAGTCGTGGGCCACCATCTTTTTGACAATGGTTAATGTGTTGCGATGAGTACAATCCAACAGTTCAGCGAGGTCAGCGAGTGTAACTTCATGTTCAGTCTTATGACCAAATTGGTTATGTAACAGCAAGTATTGCTGGTGTAATTTCAAATATTGAGTCCTCCTGGAGATGATCTCTATGGTAATGTCATAAAATAAGAAGTTTTGTTCATTTTAATTTCTATTTATATTCTTATTTTATCATCTAAAATTAAGGATAGAAAGTTTAATGGAGGTTTTTCCCATGATTGATAAAATAATGGCTTCACCGCAACGCGCTTTAATCACGCTACTATCTGCATGGATACTGGCTGTCATTCAACAGTATTTATTCTTTGGCAATGAGATTGGTGTATCATATCCCATCTTTGTTATTCTCTTTTATGGTTTTATGTATCTTTTTGCCAGGGATCGTATGAGGTCATTCAAGTGGATTGATGCATTTGTAGGGGGCGTCGTTTTTTTGTTGTCGCTAACTTTTATGTTATACGACAATGAACCGCTGTATGCTCTCAATTTCCTAGCTGTACCGGGCCTCATTAGCTTACATATGACATATCTGATGGGTAGAAAACGGAGGCAGTGGTGGGAGATTGGTTTGATCGGTACCGCTATCGACCATCTGGTGCCACAAGCCATACGTCATTGGGGGACCATTGCTGCCATCGCTGTAAAAGCAGGTGGGCGTGGGATGGGCAAATCACAGAAAACGGTTGTTTTCAAAGTGCTCATTGGCCTGGTGGCATCCTTGCCCATCCTCATTGTGGTCGTATCCTTACTGTCTTCAGCTGATGGAATTTTTAATCAATATTTATCCGGTTTCCCGGAGTGGTTGAACCAATTAGCTTTTACGCCAGGATTGCCGAGAATCATCTGGATTATTATCGCAGGTGTATTGTTATTCAGTTACATATGGGGATTTGTGCAGCCTATGCAATATGAAGCAGAGAAGAGAGCGAACGCACATTGGAAAAATGGAGCAGCATCCGCGGTTATTCCGCGTGATCATACGCTTGAAGCCCCTCCTGTGAACCCGATTGTCGAGGGCCAGGTTACGAATCAGATCACGGCCGAGGCAATCTACACGCAGGCTCATCGGGAACCATTCAAATTAGACCCGATCATTGTGGGCACGATGCTGGTGGTCATCAACTGTGTGTACGTTCTGTTTGTACTCGTACAGTTTTCGTACCTGTTTGGTGCAGGCGAGGGGCATCTTCCGGCAGATCTGTCTTACGCGGAGTATGCGAGAAGTGGATTCGCAGAGTTGGTTCTCGTCACAGGCATTAACTTTTTCATCCTTATTGTTGCATTGCAGTATACTCGTCCGAGTGGAAAAGTCGGCTTAATCATACATCAGGTACTACTCCTGGTTCTGGTATGTTGTTCAGCAATCATGTTGTATTCCGCGTTTATGCGTCTGAATCTCTATGAGCAGGCTTATGGATATACGTACATTCGATTCCTGGTGCACGCATTCATGATTTTCCTGGCACTCCTGTTGCTGATTGCCGGTCTTCGTATACGTTACACATCGATACCGCTGATTCGCTGGTATATTGTGCTGGCACTCACAGCCTATGTTGCAGTCAATTATGTGGGGATGGATAAACGGATTGCCGAGCTAAATATCGAACGTTACCATCAGACGGGCACTATTGATGCTTCCTACCTGGCGAGTCTGTCGGCAGATGCAGTTCCGCTACTGCGGGAGTTTGCCTTGGAAGAGTATCCGATTCTAAAGAGGGAACTGTTGGAGCGCCATGCCTACCTGGACATGAATTCAGCAGACCTTTCCTGGCCTTCTTATAACGTGGCAAGACATAGGGCTGAGCTGGAATTGTCCAAATTGAGAACGGAATAGATGAATAATAGCTATTTTCACGTATGGATTTATGCAAAAAACAATATGTAAGTGTTATAATATAAAAACTAACCTATAAAGGGGGTGAATCCCTTGTTTGAACTTCATGAATTATTGCCGTATATATTCTCGATTGGACTCATCTTCACCGTCAGTTATGCCTATATTGCCCATCTTCACTGTGGCATGACAGAGTACTGGATGGAAGGTGGCGCCGGTGGTGGACTTGAACCAGGCTTGCCCGCGTTGTCCCTGGATGCACAGCACAGACCTGAAGCATTAACTCGAATGGTCAGACGCAGAGAATCACCGGATGAAGATGAACCAGATTGCACGCCCTCGTTGAGCGAATTTCCTACAAATCAACGAGGAGGATATATATGGAACATAAGACAAGCAAGGGGTTCACTTTTACATCGGGCAAGGGACGGATCTATGGCCTGATCGCCATTTTGTTTGCGGTTATGCTGCTTGCCGGATGCAGCAACAACGTATCGGAGATTACTTCATCAACACCGGGGTTTTTTAATCATTACATTGTATTTCCGCTGTCGTATCTGATTCAGCACATTGCCACCCTATTTAACGGTAGCTATGGGGTTGCGATTATCGTGATTACACTAGTCATTCGTCTTGCGCTGCTGCCGTTGATGATGCGCCAAGCCAAGTCCCAGCAGGGAACCCGAGTAATCATGAATGCGATGAAACCCGAGATGGATGCGCTCAAGAAAAAATATGAGGGTAAAAATGATCCCGCAGATCGGCAGAAGCTTTCACAGGAAACGATGGAGCTGTACAAGAAGCAAAAGTTCAATCCGCTGAATATCGGATGCTTGCCGATGTTGATCCAGCTGCCCATTCTGTCAGGCATTTACACAGCCATCCGGCTTACGCCGGAACTGTCGTCCCATTCGTTTCTGTGGTTCAAATTGGGAGCGCCCGATTATGTGCTTGCAGTGGTCGTAGCGATCATTTATCTGATTCAAGCGAAGGTTTCTCAAGCCAACATGGCGCCTGAGCAGCGAAAACAGTTCGCCATCATGGGATATCTTTCCCCATTGATGATGGCCTTTTTCTCCCTTTCGGCCCCGGCAGCCATGCCGCTATATTGGACGGTTGGGGGTTCATTCCTGGTCTTGCAGACGTTATTGTTCCGCAAATGGTACCCGGTTGAACATCCGCAGGAGCCTGCTATAATTGAGGTGAAGAAGGTAAAGTCTACAAAACGTAACAATTCCGCAAAACCTGCCAAGTCCTAGAGACTGGCTAGTAGCATCACAACTATAAGAACATCGTCTACGTACATCACACCCTATAGAGCAGACACAAAGTCTACTTTATAGGGTCTTTTTGTGAGAGTGAAAAGCCGAGTGATCCAAGAACAATTTTCATAGTTCAACAAATTTTAGTATTTAGTATAAAGGGGAGGATGATAACATACTTATGGTAGGAGGGGATTACAAGTCAATTTCAGAATGAACACGATGATGTAGAAACGTGGAATAAAAACAAATAAAATTTATTGTTTGGATTTATTGACAAAATTTGATGCATCAATTACCATTTTGTTTAAGAGTTTTGGAGAGGGGCTATTCTAGTGTAAAGACTTGACTTAATATGGTGTTTTATGTAAATTATTACTTTGATAAATTATAATTCATTTAGGATTTGGAGGAAAATTAGTGGACATTATTATCGGGCTTATACTAGGGATAGTGGAAGGACTTACGGAGTTCGCCCCAGTGTCATCCACAGGTCATTTGATTCTGGTGGGACATTTGCTAGGTTTCGAGGGTACTGTGCGTGCTTCGACATTCGAGATTGTAATCCAACTCGGTTCAATCCTGGCTGTAGCTTTTCTGTTCTGGAAACGAATTCTCAGCATCCTTGGCATCCATGTTGGAGAAGATCGGAAAGCAAATAAAGCTAAGGAAAAATTAACACTTATTCATATCATTATTGGTGTTATCCCTTTTGGTGTTGGGGGCGTATTTTTTTACGATTACATAAAAGAGGTTTTGTTCAGTGCTCAAACGGTTGTTGTGACGTTAATCCTTGGCGGGATTCTAATGATTGCAGCCGAGATATTCAAACCGAAAAAGCCAGCTGCAGAAACGTTGGATCAAGTCACTTACCGGCAGGCTTTAATCGTGGGTCTGTTCCAGTGCTTTGCACTTGTTCCCGGTTTTTCGAGAATGGGTGCTACGCTATCGGGAGGTTTGCTAGCAGGCATGAGTCACAAAACAGCCTCGGAATTCACGTTTATAATGGCGCTTCCTATTATGTTCGGTGCTTCACTGAAGGATTTATACGAGAGCTGGGATCATCTGTCGGTTGATGATCTTCCCTTATTTATTACGGGGTTTGTGACTGCTTTTATTGTAGCCATGATTGCAGTTAAATTTTTCCTGAAGTTGATTAACCGGATTAAACTGATTCCTTTTGCAATCTATCGTTTTGTATTGGCAGCCGCTTTTTGGATCTTTTTGCTTAACTAGAGCATTCTTATTATCTATTACATGTGAATAAATTAACCGTCGCGGGGAGTCTTATCCATGATCAGTGTTTTTATTAACTCACATTGAAAAGGAAAGATTCCCTTTTATTTTTTTGGAAATAAGTAGTTATCAAAGGGACATTCATCTACTGGGGTGGGAGCGCAAAATATGACAGCATTCATCATAAAGCAAAGCATCATGTTTGTCATACTGTACGGAATCCAATTTTTGATCGGTACGATTGTACTCAAATATCAGTTGCGTGTGAATTACGCTCGTAAAATTGTTCATTTCATGTCTTTTATTACACCGATAGCTATTGAATTGATCGTGAGTTCCAGTACAGGATATACCGGGCCTATTTTTATCGTCGGAATGCTGATGAACTGCGTTATTATGCTCATTTATATTAAGCCAATTCGCGAGAAAAGTGTATTGGTTCAACGCATGTTTGCTTCTTTTGACCGTCCCGAAGATCGTCCTCATACTTTGCTGTGGATGAATACGCAATTAATTGCCGGCTACGTCGTTCTGGCACCATGCTTTCTGTATTTTCAAAGCATAGGTTATGGCACGCTGGCCTTTATTCCCGTTATCATCAATGGACTAGGAGACGGGCTTGCCGAACCGATCGGTATTCGCTTTGGGAAACATAAATATCGTGTTCATGCCTTGTTTTCGAAGAAAAAGTTTACGAGAAGTATCGAAGGCAGTTTATGTGTGTTTCTATCAGCAGTGTTGATCCTTTTGGTATTTGCAAGCAGTTTTACAGTTCCACAATTAGTTGTTGCACTGCTGGTTCTTCCTATAGCTGTAACTCTAGCTGAGGCATTCTCACCCCATACCGTAGATACTCCGTTTATACTTATCGTTGGTTTTGCGTGTTTGTATATGATCATTTCATTTGTTTAACAAGGAGAACTTCATATGACAACCAGTGAATACAAGGTGATTTCTATTAAATCCAGTTATGAAGCATTCATTAATTATAGCTATATTGTCGTTGATGAAGCGACCCGTGAGGCAGCGGTTATTGATCCTTCCTGGGACCTTGAAGCCATTCTGGATTCCCTGGAAGCTGAGCAGGCCAAACTCACACACATCCTGTTGACACATTCCCATGCAGATCATGTACATCTAGTGGGGGCATTGCTCGAGCGTTTTAATCCTCGGGTTTATATGGGGGGTGCCGAAATTGATTTTTTTAGGTACCACTGTAAGAATTTGAAGCCTGTAAAGGATCGAGATGCCGTTTTAATGGGCAATACACTGATATCCTGTATAAACACCCCAGGACATACGCCGGGTTCTATATGTTATTCATTAACAAATCATATTTTTACAGGAGATACTCTGTTTGCAGAGGGATGTGGCATATGCCCCGAACGCGGAGGGGATCCAGGTGCGATGTATCAGAGTTTGCAAAAAATACGGGAACAAATACATCCTTCCGTCAGGGTATACCCTGCACATTCATTTGGCATTGAACCGGGTCAGACACTTCGTATGCTGCTTGAGAGAAACATCTATTTTAATATTTTGGATGAAGGACAGTTTATTGCTTTTCGTATGCGTAAGAATCAGCCGGATGCCAAAAGCTTTGTGTGAAGGAACAAGGGGCGTGACATATGAAAGAAAATATTGTGTTTATGTTCTCCGGTCAGGGTTCACAATATCTTCAGGCAGGAAAAGAATTATATCAGAGTTATCCGGTGTTTCGCCAATGGATGTTGCAGATGGATCGTTGGGTTCAAGATATCGGCGGCAGATCCATTGTACAGGAATTATATGATTCCAATCGGTCTTTTTCTGAAGATTTCAATGAAACTCTAATTACACATCCGGCCATTTATATGCTGGAATACGCACTTGCCAGGACATTAATAGAGAGCGGAGTTATACCCGCTACCGTTTTGGGAACCAGTTTGGGGGAGTTTGCCGCAGCAGCTGTATCCAACGTAATGACTCCCAAGGCGGGGCTCGAAGCGGTTTATAGACAAGCTGAAATCATTCACAAGACATGTGTTCCGGGAAGCATGCTTGCTATATTGCATAGTCGTGAAGTCTATGACAACAATCTGGAGCTGCATGCAGAGTGTGAGCTTGTTGCTGTCAATTCGGCAAATCATCTAGTAATCTCCGGAAGCTTGAAAGGGGTTACAAGAGCAGAGAACTGGCTTAAAAGCCAAGGGATTTCTCATGTCAGACTGCCTGTGACTCATGGATTTCATTCAGCCTATATCAATCCTGCCGCCAAAGAGTATTTGGCCTATCTGGACAAGCAGTCTTACAATGATCCCGCGATCCCGCTTGTTTCCAGTTTGACTGGACAACCTGTGACCAAGGTATCTACTGATCATTTTTGGCAAGTTGTCAAGGAACCGATTCTATTTTCTCGCGCGTTATCCCATATTAAAGAAGAGAAACCGAATAGTATTTTTCTGGATTTGGGGCCTTCGGGTACACTATCCAGCCTCGTGAATCAGATTAGCCCCCGGAAGGAACGAACATGTATAACCATGACACCCTTCCATCAGGATGCAAAACATGTGGAACAGATCATTAGTCGTTATTCCAATTCGAATGAAACTGGAGGGGATGAACCTTTGTGGGCATATGTATTTCCAGGACAGGGATCACAGAAATTGGGCATGGGTGAAGGGTTGTTTGAGCAGTTTTCAGAGTTGACCCGACAGGCGGATGATATTCTTGGATATTCCATTCGGGAGCTGTGTTTGTACGATCGTTCTCAGCAATTGAGCCTGACAGAATATACGCAGCCGGCTTTGTTTGTTGTTAACGCCATGACGTATTTACATAAAATTAAGGAGACGGGCAGAAAGCCAAGCCTGGTTTCGGGTCACAGTCTGGGAGAATACAATGCGCTTTTTGCCGCAGACGTATTTGATTTTGCCACAGGACTGAAGCTTGTACATAAAAGAGGAGAACTCATGAGCAAAGCCCCTAAAGGGGGAATGGCAGCGGTTATCGGTTTAACCGAGAGTGCATTGAAGACAATTCTCCAACGATTTGGACTGCACCAACTGGATATCGCCAATCTGAATTCCCCGACCCAAATTGTCCTTGCAGGGCCACAGGAGATCATTGATCAGGCCAAAACGATTTTTGAGCAAAACGGTGCACAGATGTATATCCCTCTCAGGGTCAGTGGGGCATTTCATTCCCGGTATATGGATGAATCAGCCAAACAATTCGAACAGTACCTCCAGCGTTATTCATTTTCCTCTCCAACGATGACCGTCATCTCGAATTATACAGCGCAGCCCTACCGCACGAATGAAATTCATACCAATTTGGTCCGCCAAATTACACATCCGGTTCGCTGGTGTGAAACGGTAAGAATTCTGATGGGCATGGGTGTAAAAACAATAGAAGAGATCGGTCCGGGCAATGTGCTGACTAAGCTGGTTACAAAGATTCAGACGGAGTGTGAGCCCATCGTATATCGTCCGGATGACATGTCTGTCGAACCGTTATCGTCAGCAGTTCACTCCACTTCTCCAATATCATCCGTCGTACAGCCCGGCAGCGAAGGAACTCGACTGGCCGAGTCCCTTGGCTCGAAACAATTCAAAACGCAATACAATTTGAAATTGGCCTATTTGACGGGTGCAATGTACAAAGGTATTGCTTCGGCCGAGATGGTAGTTAAAGTGGGGCAATCGGGAATGATGGGCTTTTTGGGAACAGGTGGGTTAAACCTCAAGCAAATCGAAGAAGGAATCGATTATATGCAACACCATTTGCAGGATGGACAGGCGTATGGGTTAAATCTTCTTCATCAAATGACTCATCCTGAACGAGAAGAAGATCAAGTTAACTTATTACTGCGCAAAGGAGTGCATACAGTGGAAGCTTCTGCTTTCATGGGTGTTACTCCAGCATTAATCAAGTACCGTGCCCATGGACTGAAGCGTTCTTCAAATGGGAGGGTGTCTGCAACCAATCGCATTATTGCCAAAGTATCCAGACCTGAAGTGGCCGAAGCATTTTTAAGTCCTGCTCCGGAGTACATGGTTGAGAAGTTGTTAAAGGAAAACAAGATTACATCGGTTCAGGCAGAACTTCTGAAAAAAGTACCCGTTGCAGAGGATCTGTGCCTTGAGGCGGATTCAGGTGGACATACAGATGCAGGTGTGGCTTATGTCATGCTGCCTGCCATGGTTCGTCTTCGCAATACAATGATGGAAAAGTACGGTTATTCGAAAGAGATTTGCATTGGTGCTGCGGGTGGCATTGGTACACCTGAAGCAGCAGCAGCAGCATTTTTGCTCGGTGCGGATTTCATCGTAACGGGTTCAATCAATCAATGCACCGTTGAAGCGGCTACTAGCGACGCTGTTAAGGATCTGCTACAGGATATGAACATTCACGACACGGAATATGCCCCCGCTGGAGACATGTTTGAGATTGGAGCCAAGGTACAGGTTCTTCGCAAAGGTGTATTTTTCCCCGCCAGAGCAAACAAGCTTTATGATTTGTACCGGCAGCATGATTCTTTGAATGACATTAGTGAAAAAAACAAACAGCAGCTGGAAAACAAATATTTCAAAAAAACCTTTGATGAAGTATACCGCCAGGTTGTTCAATACAGGTCTCCCGAGGAAATACAGAAAGCTGAACAGAACCCCAAATACAAAATGGCATTGGTATTTAAGTGGTATTTTGCCCACAGTACGAGGCTTGCAATGGAAGGAACAGCAGGTCATCAGGTCGATTATCAGGTCCACTGTGGTCCAGCCTTGGGTGCTTTTAATCAATGGGTAAAAGGCACAGATCTTGAGGACTGGAGAAACCGTCGTGTAGCTGAAGTAGGCATAAAGTTGATGGAAGATACGGCTTTGGTTTTGCAGGAACGCTTGAAAGCAATTGGCTGTGGCGGTTGAGATGAACTAACTTTTAACAGCGTTAGGGGACAGGGGGTAGGATGATGCGACAAAAGAAGGACATGGAGCCAACATCCGATATTGATTCGGGAATGCGCCTTACGGATATTGCGATTGTTGGTATGGCATGCAGGTTTCCGCAGGCTGATCATTATACCACGTTTTGGGATAATCTTGCGAATGGTGTGGATTCCGTTAAAGAGGTTACCCCAGATCGATGGGACGTATCGAAGTTCTATTCACAAGATATTGAAGCCCCTAATAAAAGCATTGGAAAATGGTGTGGTCTGCTGGATGATGTGTATTCTTTTGATCACCGCTTTTTTAGTATCTCTCCCCGAGAGGCCAAAAATATGGATCCACAGCAACGAATTATTCTTGAAGTATCCTGGCAATGCATAGAGGATTCCGGAATTTCGCTTCAAAGGTTACAGAATCAGGTCACTTCCGTTTATGCCGGAGTAATGACTGTAGATCACCGCCAAATGGCCTCCCTTCCCGAATTGGAGACAGATAGTTACGCCTGCCTTGGAAATTATGAGAGCATTCTTGCCAATCGGATTTCTTACATTTTGGACCTAAAGGGCGCCAGTATATCGGTGAATGCAGCTTGTGCATCTTCATTAGTGGCCGTGCATGAAGCCAAACAAGCCCTGCAACGAAAAGAGTGTAATTACGCCTTGGCTGCATGTGTAAATCTGAATTTGCATCCTTGGAAGTTTATTTCGTTTTCCAAGTCAAGAATGTTAAGTCCGGATGGACGCTGTAAAACCTTTGATAAGGAAGCCAATGGGTATGTACCGGGCGATGGAGCAGGGGTGCTGTTGCTTCAAAGGCTTGAAGATGCGTTAACGGAAGGTAATCATATCTACGGGATTATCAAAGGATCTGCTTGCAATCATGGTGGAAGAAGCGCATCCATAACCGCTCCACGCATGAAGGCACAACAAGACGTCATCTTGGCTGCTTATCAGGATGCAGGTATTTCCCCGGAAATGGTCACTTATATTGAGGCACATGGAACAGGAACGTCATTGGGAGATCCGATCGAAATTGAAGCGCTTAAAAATGCTTTTGCTGCTTATACTTCTCGAACCCAATTTTGTCGGATTGGCTCGGTGAAAACCAATATTGGCCACCTGGAGAGTGCTGCAGGCATGGCTGGTATTGTGAAAGTGATCATGATGATGAAACATGGCAAAATACCGGCCAACCTTCATTTTAACGACCCTAATCCCATCATAGATTTTAAGAGCACTCCTTTTGAGGTGGCAAGCCATCTAACCGATTGGAATAGTGCTGGCGAAGGGCTGCCTTTAAGAGCGGGCATAAGCTCTTTCGGTTTTGGTGGAGTTAACGCACATCTGATGATTGAACAGTGGTGCGCAGCACCCTCGAACAAACAGAAGGGCGAAGCAGCAGTAGCCCGTTCTCAGCTGTTCTCGCTCTCAGGCAAATCGAAATGGCATTTGGAAAAACAGCTTGAATCGTGGAGAGCATTCTCGCTCACACCCGAGTTTGCTGAATGTACGCTGCGTGATATTAGTGGAACATTGCTTACGGGAAGAGTGACTTTTCCCTACCGTTATGCTGTCATGGCAGACAGCTTACAGCAGTTGAAGGAAGAGTTGCATTCGGACCCAAGTCGTCCATTCAAGCCAAGACAGCAAAAGTGGGCAATAAGAGTGGGTCACTTATCCTATTTAAACTATGAGCAATTTAACATGTCAACCCGGGATTTACCACATGTGAAGGATATCGTCCAATCCTTACTGGACCAAATTGCCGATCGCCCACTTGCCGATCACTATCGGCGGATGTTCTACAATGAACCTTGGGTGAAAGATACAATTCCGTGTTGTCAGTTCATTGCTGGATATGCCGTCCTTCGAAGTTTACTCGATGTGGGCTTAAAAGTGGAATGGATTTCAGGGGAAAGAACAGGGATGTGGGCGGTTCTTGGGGTAAACCAGATGATCGCTCCAGAACAAATTCTTTCGAGGCTTGCAGGGAGGAATGAAGCTGACTTCATTAAACTCCATCGTCCGTGTCTTCCCTATTATGACCCGTCATTGCAAGTCATTTTGTATCCGGTTTCTTTTGACGAGTCTTATCTACGGCACTTGTTGGGTGGTTCACAGGTTGAAAATGTGGGCTCTGGGGATCGAGAACATGATCGATTGGAATATCCAATTGTAAGTGATCGGGAGCGGGTTCAATATTTTTTGACTAAGGGCCGGTCACTCCTCTCTAATCAGTTCACCTTCAGAAAGTATATCGAGGAATGGTCGAATCTGCTGGGTGTAGCAAGTGGAAACGATTGGAATTTGGAGGAGCTGCTTGGAAAGCCTGCTGATGTCCTGATGTTTGCGGAGCGTTCCCCTCAGCAGTTGTTCATCATGGTTACGGCTGTGGCTCATTCACTGCGGAGATTGAACCGCAAATGGGATTTGACGATAATGGTTGAGCCCGATCCACGATTCGAAGAAATGCTGGATCTGATGGATGATCACATCTTACTTCCTGAAATGGTCGTTCAGCTTGTTTTGGATTTCAATGCGGATTATAAGGCTGCTGCTCAATCCATGAACCTGAAACAACAGCAGATGCATATGGACAAACATGACAACCTATTACGTGCCCGAAACGATAACATGCAAGAAATCGGAAGTGCTGAGCAATGGCTGTGTCAAACGCAAAAAAGCCAGGTTGATCTGGAAAAAATTTCGTCTGACATCAAGATCATAGACATCGGAGCATTTCAGTGTGAATCACCTGATACGCTGAAAATCGCTTTAAAAGAGGATGAAGCGGGGGATGACGTCTGGAATATCCTTGGTCAGTTATGGCTCCATGGCGTCAATGTAAGATGGGACCTATGGTTCCCCGCAGGAACATTTAACAAGCTTGCCCTACCGACTCAGCGTTTCGAGTCTGTTTTACATCGATTACATGATAATACCACAGTGAATCAATCGGTTATGGATGTACATAAGCTTCCGAGTGCACAGGGGGAGGGGCTAGATCCAGCTTTACACCCGATGATCGGCTGGAATACCTCAACGTTGGATGAATTCAAGTACCAAACTCTGTTTACCGGCAAAGAATTTTTTCTGAATGATCACGTCGTAGACGGTAAACGGACATTACCAGGTGTTGCTTATTTGGAGATGGCATTGGCCGCTGCGGAGAATGCAGGAATCCAGGAGGTTACCGGTTTTGGTGAAGTGGTGTGGTCAAGGCCCCTAACGGTTATGGAGCATCCTGTTGAAGTGAATATTTCTTTGTTCAGAGCTCAGGAAAAAGTTCATTTCCACGTATGGACCGGCGATGATGCGAACCCCAGACGAATTCACGGGCAAGGGACGTTGTATGGAATAAAAACAGATGGCAATAAACAGGCTGCGCGACAAGGCAATGCATATAAGGTTAAACGGGATATTGATGCGATTAGAAGAAGATGTGTTGACCCTGTTCCGGGAGTTTATCGCAAACTTGAAAAGAGTCATCTGGTCTACGGTTCTTCCTTTCAATCCATAACGGACTGCTGCATGGGTGAAGAGGAGGCTATTGCCAGGTTTATGCTCCCAATCTCTTGTCGTGAACAGTCACACGCATATACGCTTCATCCTGTAACGATGGACAGCGCCCTGCAGACAGCGATGTTACTTGTTCAAAAAGTGAGCTCTGTTCCTTGTATGCCCTATTCCATAGGTGCGGTCAGATTGTGGAATCGGCTTCCAGACAAAGGAAGCGTGTATGTTAGACAGCAGGGTAGACAAGGGGAAAAAGCGTTCAAGTTTGATATTGTATTGCTTGATGAGCAGGAACAAATATGCATGGAGATGAGCGATTTTACGGTAAGACAGGTTCAGGACAAAAAACGCCATACGAAGGAAGATCCACTGAAGACACTTTTGCAAAAATTGGAAGCCGGAGAGGTTGAACCTGTTGATGTCTTAACTTATATGGAGGAACGATGAGAAAAGATCAGATGTTATCACTGGATCAAATTCTTGAAATGGTGAAGGGACGACGTCTCTCATCAGAGATAGCCTACCAGCTTATACAGGAGATACAGCGACATGATCCTTCGGCTTCCAATGAAAAAAACATGCAGCAAAATACGTATCTGTATCCATCCTGGGAAAGCCAGGCCCTTCAACGTTCTGTTTTCAAAAGTGAGAGGCTTCTGCTATTTGTTTCCGGTAAAGACAACATGCGGCAATGGGACGAGGGAGCTTCCATCATTCGTGTGTTACAGGGAAATCAATTCATCGAGCAGGATGCGAGTACATTTGTAGTCCGACCGGAACAGGAAGATTTCGACCGTTTATTCAACCGGCTGTCCGAATTACAGTGGATACCTGATACTGTCGTTCATGGATGGAGTGGTGCGGTACTTCCTGGAGATGGAGGGACTCTGCTGAGCAAACAGCTTGCCCAAGGCGTCTACGCCTTATTTTATACATGTCGATGGCTGGCGAAATGCGCTGACAAAAAGAAAGTAAATCTTTTATATGCTTATTCAAGCGATCGTAAAGAAGAACCGGCAAGTGAAGCTGTGAGCAGTTTCATGCGCAGTGTGAAATGGGAGCACCCGCAATGGACATGCCGTACATTGGACACGGGAAATGAACCAATCGACATGCTCCAACTCATCAAACAGGAGCTGGAAGCTCGGGACCAGGCGGTGGAGGTTCGTTATCGCGACAATCGGCGTTATGTGAAAAGATTGGTATTGCTGCCGAAAAAAGAATATCCACAAGTGGAGTGGAATAAACAAGGCGTTTATTTGATCACAGGTGGGATGGGCGGCATCGGCCTACAGTTTGCCTCCTTGCTTGCCAAATTCGCTCGTGTCATTGTTTTGTCCGGGCGTTCCATTCTGAGTAGGGATCAGGAACAACAATTGCTTGATCTGGGGAAGTTCGGGGCTGAAATTGAGTATATTCCAGTGGATGTATCGCAACGTGAATCGGCCTTTGATCTCATCCATGAGTGCAAAGCCAGATTTGGGGGGATTCATGGTCTGATTCATTGCGCTGGTGTATTGAGAGATTCAACACTCCAATCCAAAAACAAGGCGGACATGGATGCCGTTATGGCTCCGAAAGTATACGGAACCGTTTGGCTTGACGAAGCATCCTGTCATGAACAGCTGGACTTTTTCATCGTTTGCTCTTCTGTCATGTCTGTTCTGGGCAACGCTGGACAATGCGACTATGCCTTTGCCAATGGCTTTATGGACGGTTTTTGCCGTCGACGGGATCATTTGAATAAAGAGGGGTTGCGTTCCGGTCAGACGATCTCCCTGAATTGGCCTCTATGGTCGGAGGCAGGGATGGGCGTAGATCAAACCCATCGTCTTTTTTTGGAAAATACGCTCGGGATTTATTCAATATCCAGCGAAAATGCCTTACAGGCTTTTGAAGATGCTTTCCATTGTAAGGAAAGTCAGCTGGTGATTGTTGCCGGGAATGCGGCCAAATTTCAGAAGGTACATGAGAAAACATCATTTGCGGATGTGGAACCGTCGAAAAAGGACATGTTTTTGGAGAATGGCATAAATGAGGAAGTTTTACTTGAAAGGGCTGCAGGAGTTATTTTAACCATATCCTCACAGATTCTCAGTGTTGATGTACATGAAATGGATCTGGATGCGGACAAGAGTGACTATGGGTTTGATTCCATTTCGACGACTGATTTTGTCAATCGACTCAACGCAACGTACAACATTGATCTGACGCCTCCTGTTGTGTTTGAATATGCGACTTTAAGGGCATTTGCAACCTACCTGATCGGAGCTTATGGCGAAGACATTGCCCGATATCATGGAATGAGTGGTGGGGATGATGAACCCGAAATGCAGACATCGCAAACGGTCAGTGATGATGAAACGAATGAGAATGCAAGTGAGCCTGCCGATATCCATAGGAGGAATAAAGAGCCCATTGCCATTATTGGTATAGGTGCTCATATGCCTCAATCCGAGAGTGTGGATGAACTATGGGATAACTTGGTTTCTGGAAAAACATTCATTTCTGAAATCCCTCCTGAACGCTGGGATTGGCATCAATATTATGGGGACCCGATAAAGGAAGTCAACAAAACCAACATCAAATGGGGCGGATTTATGAAAGCCATTGATCAATTTGATGCTTCGTTTTTTGGGATTTCCCCTCATGAAGCCGGGTTGATGGACCCGAGACAGCGCATTTATTTGCAAACCGTATGGGAAGCCATTGAAGATGCCGGTTATAGGCCGTCCGAGTTGTCCGGAAGTAAAACAGGGATGTTTGTTGGGGTGGTTAGTTCGGATTATTATGATCTGATGCATCAAACTGGCGTTCCTACCGAGGCACATACAGCTTTGGGCATATTTCACTCCATTCTGGCTAACCGAATTTCATATCTTCTAAATCTGCATGGACCCAGTGAGCCTGTGGATACAGCCTGTTCCGGTTCGCTGGTCGCCATTCATCGGGCAGTGGAATCGATACACAACGGAGAATGTGAACTGGCAGTTGCCGGAGGCATTAGTGTTATCGCAAGTCCACAGCTGACAATTGCCTTTAATCAGGCCGGTATGCTCAGTGTGGATGGTCGCTGTAAAACCTTTGATCAAGGTGCCGATGGGTACGTTCGTGGCGAAGGTAGTGGGGCATTGCTGCTCAAACCGTTGTCCAAAGCGGAAGCAGATGGAGACCATATCTATGGAGTAATCCAGGCAACGGCTATAAATCATGGAGGGCATGCCAACACCCTGACGTCTCCAAACCCTAACGCACAGGCAGAACTTATTATCGAAGCGTGGTCCAGATCCGGAATTGATCCGAGGACAGCAGATTATATTGAAGCACATGGTACGGGAACGCCATTGGGTGATCCGATAGAGATAAATGCGCTTAAAAAAGCCTTCACTCAGCTGGTTAAAAACTGGGATGAATTGCATGGCAGATTGAGCGACTCTGCCCCGGATTCCACCGTTCCGCACTGTGCAGTGGGGACTATAAAAACGTATATTGGACACCTGGAGGCAGCAGCAGGAGTGGCGGGAGTACTGAACGTGTTACTCAGTATGAAGCATAACCGATTGCTGCCAAATCTGCAGCTGAATGAAGTTAACCCGTACATCCAGTTGGAGAACAGTCCATTTTATATCGTAAAGGAAGGACAGATGTGGAATCGCAAACATGACGCTTCCCCAAGAAGTGCAGGCGTAAGTTCATTTGGCTTTGGAGGTGTCAATGCTCATATCGTCATCCGCGAATACGTGACAAAGCGCAATAGTTCCCAGAATATATCCAATCGCCCCCAGTTACTCATCGTTTCTGCAAAGAACAGAGATCGATTGAGAGCATATGCGAGGCGAATCAGTCAATTCCTGAGTCAAACGGATGGGATTACCCTGGCTGATGTTGCATTTACAATGCAAACGGGCAGGGAGGAGATGGAGGAAAGACTAGCAATTGTGAGTTCAAGCATCACGGATGCCGTGGAAACGCTTGAGCAGTTTGTCACAGATCGGGCAGATCCATCTCGATGTTGGCAAGGGAGCATAGCCAAGCGCAAATCCCCCCAAGATGAGCGCGTTATAACTTACAATCATCCGTCCACGGATCAGGATTTTATGATCGAAGCAGAGCTTCATAAACTTGCTCAGCTCTGGGTAACCGGTAACCGGATTGATTGGTCTTCAATGGATAAAAGTGAAGGGAAACGGAAAATCTCCATACCGACATATCCGTTCGCAGAGACACGGCACTGGCTTCCTGATCCAGTCAACAGCATAAAAAAACCGGGATCTCATCGGTCGGGAATAGATGACAGAATCATGATGGAGCTGGAAAACAGATCGGATTTTTGGGCATATAGCTACGAATTTGCATTTACTGGCCAAGAATCTTTTTTTCGGGATCATGAAATAAACGGATATAACATATTGCCTGCTTCAGCTCATATTGAACTGATCAGGGCTGCTGTCATGATGGCTGCTCACCCTGCAAAGGATGAACAAATCAGCCTTAAAAAGCTGGTATGGCTCAAACCTGTTGTAGCTCAAAAAGGAATGGGAAGGCTTCAAATACTTCTTAAGCCTTCCATGAATGGAGATATTGTAGTGACAGTTCATTCTCCAAGTAATTCTCAGGGGGATGAGATAGACACCATGGTTTTCAGCCAAGGGATTGCTGTGATTACCAAGCGGGAAGTAAGCAAAACATGCGAAGTGGAGACCATCCTGAGCAACTGTAATCTGGAAAATCTCACAACAGAGCATTGTTATTCCTTTTTTTCAGCCAGAGGCATGCGGTATGGTCCAGAATTCCGGGGCCTGAAATCTGTGGCAGTGGGTCATGATCAGGCACTGGCCAGAATTGCCCTGCCTTCGGGTATTCTAGATGGATTTCAGGACGGTACCATTCATCCAGGTATTCTGGATAACGCTTTTCAAGCCGCAATTGGAATCTGGTCCAGTGCTTCGGGAAATATTCAGGACGAGCAGCAAGATACGCCTTTGTTGCCCTTCTCCGTACAGCAAATCCAAATGTTTGGCTCCTGCGAAGCAGAGATGTGGGCTCATGTCCGAGTCCATCACGAAAGCGGTAGCGCCGTTGTACACGCGGATACCGAATATGACATGGATTTGTTTAATGTGAAGGGTGATGTACTGGTATCTGTTAAGGCAATGCGTTTCAGAAGACCTGAGTCGAAAGCTACTGATCTCGAAGAAACTGAAGGGATGGAGATGTACGAGTTACAAATGCTGGCCCCTGTATGGAAAGAGCAGGTTATCCATGTACCTGAACCTGAACATGAACCTGAACATGAACGTGAACGTGACCTTACATGGAGAGTCAACGATCTGCCAAGAGAAATATGCTTGGTAGGTATGAAGAGCCAGCACTTGAGCCAGTTGCTCAAACATCTGCCACATGCCGAAATGATCGTTTTGAATCCACAGGATTCCATCATGCGGATCTCGGAACAGCTGACCCCAATCATGAACTTTCGTCATGTGGTGTGGATATCTCCAATAACCGCTGGAAGCTTGCCTGATGTCGAGGGAATGATTGAGGCCCAGGAAGAAGGAGTATTTCTTCTCTACAGACTGATTAAGGCATTTCTTCAGAACGGATATGGAAATCGGAGTATGGAATGGACTGTGATCACGATGCGGGCAAACTCCATTCATACACTTGATCCGGTTGATCCCACTCATGCCGGGATACATGGTCTTATAGGTGTATTGTGCAAAGAACGACCCGGATGGAAGGTTAGGCAGGTGGATCTGGAGGTGTTGAATGAGAAGAGTCTGTACGAATTGCTGTCGCTGCCTGCTGATTCCTATGGATTTCCGTATGTAAACAGACAAGCCGAATGGTTTCGCCAGCAACTCGTGCCCGTTGCATATAATACCCCTGCGAATTCCGATCAGCCTCATTCCTATCGCCATGGGGGTGTTTACGTCGTTATTGGTGGAGCAGGCGGAATCGGGGAGGCATGGAGTGAATATATGATCCGGCATTATAAAGCCCAGATCATCTGGCTGGGAAGAAGGGATCTGGATGCTGACATTCAGGCGAAGTTGCAAAGACTGGGCAAGCTTGGCCCCGTACCCTCTTACATGGCTATTGATGCAACGGATTCGGAAGCACTGCGTCAGGCATGTACAGAGATTAGGAGGAAACATCAAACCATTCACGGTTTTATTCATTCAGCCATCGTTTTGCAAGATCGCAGTCTGGAATATATGGACGAAGCTTCTTTTCGGAAAGCTTATTCCACCAAGGTAGACATAAGCATCAATATAGCCAAAGTGTGTATTGGAGAGTCGCTTGACTTTGTACTCTTTTTTTCGTCTATGAACTCCTTTTTGAATTCGGCTGGACAGGCCAATTACGTAGCTGGCTGTAAGTTCAAAGATGTATTTGCCCAATTTTTAAGACAGGGCTGTGATGTCCCAATCAAAGTGATGAATTGGGGATATTGGGGAAGTGTGGGTTTGGTACGTTCTGAATATTACAAGACACGCATGGAAAAAGCAGGACAAGGTTCAATTGAAGCTCCCGAAGCTATGGAGGCTCTAAATGTATTGATGAATGGTGGGCTGGATCAGGTTGCATTAATCAGGAAACAGCCTTTGGTAGATCTGGAGATCTTGGATGAAGAAGAATCCATTATGGTCTATCAGGGATCTGTACCGTCTCTGGTTTTATAACAGGGGTCTGAAGAACGGGGATTATCAGACAGTGGGGGGAACGTGTAATGAAGGAACTGAATGAGTTGTTGGGTCAATTATTATGGGGCAGACTGTATGCTGCCGGCCTTTTGAGCAATTTCCGGGGTGAAGACGCCACTATAGCAGAAATGCCTGATCTAATGATCAAGCGTTACAGGAGATGGTGGCAGGAGAGTCTCGTTTATTTGCAAAAATATGGTTATTTCACCTCTACCGGCTCTGTAAATCCCTTGATTCAGACCAACGATACAGACTTGGCTCATGCATGGAAGGAATGGGACAGAAAAAAATTGTTGTGGCTAGCCGATCACAACGTGTCTTCCTACATTCCACTGCTGGATGCCACGCTCCGAGCGCTGCCAGACATTTTGACTGGTCAGAAGTCTGCAACCGATATTATTTTTCCGAATAGTTCCATGCATCTGGTGGAGAACATTTACATGAACAATCCTGCTGCCGATTATTTTAATGCCGTTTTGGCAGATCGGGTTGCAGCTATTATAAAACAGCAACTTGTGCAGAACCCGAGTGCACATATCCGCATTGTGGAAATTGGAGCCGGGACAGGAGGCACGAGTCAGGCAGTTCTTGCCCGACTGAGTGATTTTCATCCCCATATTCATGAGTACTGTTATACCGATCTTTCCCAGGCTTTCTTGAGTCATGCCCAAAAGGTGTATGGTCCGCGTTATCCGTACCTTACATACGGAACGTTTGATTTGTCCCAACCGTTGTCCACCCAGTCTCTGCAAGCGGGGACCTATGATATAGCGATAGCAACCAATGTAATGCATGCTGCTCCTAATATTCGCCTTGCCTTAAGGAACGCCAAGGCATTGCTTCGTTATCAGGGTGTTTTTTTGATCAATGAAATCACCGAAAATACGCTTTTGAATCACCTTACATTTGGGTTGTTGGATGGATGGTGGAACTATGAGGACCCAGCTCTTCGTATTTCCGGAGGACCTTTGCTTGAACAGGAAACCTGGAAAAACATTCTGTTATCCGAGGGGTTCGGGGAAGTGCAGTTACTGGCTCATTCTGACGAATTCAAGGGTCAGCAAGTGATAATGGGGACAAGTAATGGCGTGGTACGTCAGCAGACCGTGAAACATGAGCAAACTGTCAAACATCAGGCCCAAAGTCGAACGAGCCGCATTCAGCACAATATTCAGGAAAAACCGTCAGAAATCCGGTTGCCCGAAGTGGAGAGTTCACGTTCATCCGAAGAAAAACTGAAGTACATAAAGGAAGTGCTTGTTCGGACATTATGTGAATCTTTGAAAGTTGAGGCACAGCTAATCGATCATGAGGAGGCTTTTTCCGATTATGGAGTGGACTCCATAACGGGTGTTCGATTAATTCATTCCATTAATGAACGTTTGGGAACGGAGCTGTTCACCACCGATATATTTGATTTTCCTTGTGTCAACCAGCTTGCACATTATATTGCGCCAATGTATCAGGAGAAACCGATGGAGCCAGAACAACAAACGCAGTTTTCTGGGGTTCACAGTATCCATAAGCGCGATGTCCAGCAAACTCAACAGACTGGTATTGGTGAAGAGCGAGAATTCAGCTTGGGTGATGCAATGGAGAGTCATTCCGATGGAGGTATAACATCCTCCGGTTCCAACAGCACACACAAGGAGATTGCTATTATTGGCTACAGCGGTAGATTTCCGCAATCAGATCATGTGGATGAATTATGGGAGCATTTGGCCGCAGGCAATGACTTGATTCAGCGTGGGGCGCGATGGACTTCCGAACAGACAGGATCAACTGTAGGGAAAACGGAAAATAATCATGGGGCATATTTAGAGGATAGCGACTGTTTTGATCCCTTGTTTTTCAAAATTTCCAATGTTGAAGCGATGCATATGGACCCTCAACAGCGATTGTTTCTGGAGGAATCGTGGAAAACCCTTGAACACGCCGGATACGCAGGGGAACTGATTCAGGGCCGCAAATGCGGAGTCTACACCGGATATTGCGGAGGAGACTATGAAAAGTTGATCGGTGAACAGGCGCCTGCACAAGCGTTTTGGGGCAATGCTGCGTCCATCGTACCTGCCCGGGTATCTTATTTTCTAAATTTACAGGGACCAGCGATCGCAGTGGATACCGCTTGTTCGAGTTCGCTGGTTGCCATTCATCTGGCTTGTCAAGCCCTTTGGTCAGGGGAAGTGGAGCTTGCTCTGGCAGGTGGAGTGTTTGTCCAATCCACGCCGGATTTTTATATTTCTACTAGTCGGGCGGGCATGCTGTCCCCAACTGGACGGTGCCATACCTTTGATGAACGTGCAGACGGTTTTGTGCCGGGTGAAGGTGTTGGAGTCTTGTTGCTTAAAAGGTTGGAGGATGCCATCCAAGATGGCGATCATGTCCACGGGATCATTAAAGGCAGCTGTATCAATCAGGATGGAAGCACCAATGGAATTACGGCGCCCAGTGCAGCTTCCCAAGAAAGGCTGGAAAGCCAGCTTTACGAACAATTTGGTGTTAATCCGGATCAGATCCAAATGGTCGAGGCGCATGGTACCGGAACGAAACTGGGTGATCCCATTGAATTTGAAGCACTGAACCGGAGCTTCCGGAAGTATACGAGCCGTTCACAATATGCTGCAATAGGTTCGATCAAGTCGAATATGGGACATTCAATTGCAGCAGCGGGCATAGCCGGTGTTATCAAATTGTTATTGGCCTTGAAACATCAACAGATTCCGCCGTCCATTCATTATTCCAAAGCAAATCCCAATATTGATTTTCCGAATAGTCCATTCTATGTCAATACCCAATTGAATCCATGGCATACACCTCCCGGACAAAAAAGGACTGCACTTGTAAGCTCATTTGGCTTTAGTGGAACCAACGCTCACCTTGCCATCGAGGAGGCTCCCGGAGAGTTGTCTCCTTCAATACATAAACCGGGTTATCTATTGGTGTGGTCTGCACAATCGACAGGACAGTTGAGAGAACTGGTGAGACGAATTGCGCAGCATTACAGGAAAGTGGGAGCCCAGCTTGATTACGCAAGTGCAAGCTTCACTTTGGTGACGGGAAGAAGGCATCTGGAGCATCGGGTAGCATGTGTAGTTCAGCATTCTGACGATCTGGCCTCCATTTTGGAACAATGGCTTGAAACCGGGGGCTCATCACAGATCTACACGGCGGATTTATCAGGCAAGCCTTCCAAAGAGCAATCCGTTCTTCGACGTTATGGAAATGAATGTATCCAACGAATTGCTGTGGAATCATCAGATGATTCGCGATATTTTGAAAACCTGCATGCCATTGCAGAACTGTATGTACAAGGATATGAATTGAATTATAACCGGCTTTATTCGATAGAAAAGTATAAAAGGATACCTCTTCCGACGTATCCCTTTGCACGGGAAAAATATTGGGTGAGTTCCGAGGAAGCAACCCGGTCCGTTGGAACGGATGTAAAAGGGGAGATTTCGGATGTTGGTGCTGTCACAAAAGAGCGCAGAATAGCCAAGCTCCTCGGGAAACAATGGAAGCGTTCGGCGGTTACAAACCTTGATCAGGGGCATGGAAAAGTTGTGGTTGGATCAACAATGAAAACCGTTGGACTTGCCAATAAACTTTCACAGATGATACAGGGGAGCAAGGTTGTGCTTGTAAGCGAGGAAGAGAAGGACTTTGGACGTCTGCTCGATGTTTTGATAAATTGTGATGCTTTTATAGACCTGTCAGGCTGTGACCGAAAGATGGAAGCGGAAGAAATGATGCTGGACAAGCTGATTCACTGGATTGCCCAGCTTCAGCAAATGATTATTTCCCGTGACCACAAAGAATTAAAACTGTTTGGAGTCACCATGGGCCTGGAGTCTTTCCAAAACAAATCCATTCATCTGGGTGGAGCAGAACGGGCAGGGCTCTACGGGATGCTCCAAAGTGAGTACAGTCATATTATTTCGCGGCATATCGATGTGGACCCGGCGGACAGTGAGCTTGATGTCGCTGCACAAATCGTCCAGGAGCTAACTCATGCGGGAAGGGAACATGAAGTCTGTTATCGCGAAGGACAGCGGTACAGTGCTTATCTGGATACGCTCGATAACATAAATATTCAGCAGTCTAATCAAAACCGACTCCCTTTTCCATCCAGTCATGTCCTGTGGGTAACCGGGGGAACACGAGGTCTCGGCATGCTGTGTGCGCAGCATGCCGTTCGACACTACGGGGTCCGTAAACTTGTTCTGATCGGTCAGACCCCATTTCCACCTCGGAATGAATGGTGGGCACGACGCGGGGACAAAGACGAGATCGGCAGCAAAGTTAGAGAAATCCTGGAATTGGAGAAGCAGGGCATACAGATTGTAGTGCTGTCTCTTGATATAGGTAATAAGGAAAAACTTCTGGAGGCTGCAGAACATATACGTTCAACGATGGGCGCAGCCGGAGGGGTAATTCACGCAGCCGGCATAGCCGACCTGGAGAATCCCGCCTTTATTCGTAAACCGCTGGAAACGATTCGGAGGGTGTTGTCCCCCAAAATGTTAGGCACTGTTGCGCTCTATGAATGCTTCCGTCACGATCCCTTGCAATTTTTTGTCCTGTTCTCTTCCGTGACTGGAGCCATTCCGAAACTTGGTGTTGGACAAAGCGATTATGCCATGGCCAACACCTACATGGATTATTATGCCGCAGCGCATGCTCATCACAGTCCCCTTATCAGTATCCAGTGGCCAAACTGGAAGGAATCAGGGATGGGTGAGTTTCCGAGTCAAGCCTATAACGAAACCGGATTGCTCAGTATCACGGATAAAGAAGGACTGAAGCTGCTGGACTGGGCACTAATCACTCAACAAAGCGCAGTAATGCTTCCGGCAATAATGAGCGGCGAATCCACTGATGTTGAGGGGGAATCGGGGCTTTCCAGATCTGTTAAAGCTGAAACGATGCCTGAAATACCCATCATAAGTGGCGTTCCCTTTTCTGATACGTCTGAGACATTACAGATGAAACTAAGTTCCATTTTCGCTGAGGAGTTGTGTATTGAACCCGAGAAAATGAACCCGGACCGATCATTCGAACATTTTGGGATGGATTCAATCATGATTGCGCAGCTGGCACGCCGGGTGGAATGCGAGCTACAGATTCCTGTGATTGAACCTCATCTTTTTTTGGACTACCCAACAATCGCAGGGCTGACAGGGGCTTTGCTGCAAAAGTACGTAACGAGTCCGCATGTGTCTCCTGAACAGCTCAACAGACCTGAGGATCGGCAGATTCTCCTGCCGTCGAAAGATCGTTCCCGTCCCCGAGTGGCCATCATTGGAATGGCCTGTCATTTCCCGGATGCGGTGAACCCGGAGCAATTTTGGAACAATCTGAAAACAGGCAAAAACAGCATACGTGAAATTCCGTCATCCCGGTGGGATTGGAGAACGTATTATCATCCTGAAGGTAAAGCAGGGACAAGCATGAGCAAATGGGGTGCATTTCTCGATGATCTGGAATCGTTTGATCCTGATTTTTTTGGAATGGATCACTCCCTAGCGACTCATCTGGACCCTTTGCAAAGGCAGTGGCTTGAGGTCAGTGCCGAAGCGCTCGCAGATGCAGGATATGGAAAGGATCAGCTTGAGTCGCTTGAGGTTGGTGTGTTTGCAGGGGCAAGAACAGGTCATTTCATGAGTAAAATACGTCAGGACAACAAACAAACCATCATTGGTACAGGTCAAAATTTTATTACGGCACATCTGGCTCATTTATACAACCTTAGAGGTCCCAATATGGTGGTAGACACAGCCTGTTCCAGTTCCCTAACAGCGATCCATCTGGCTGCCCGGAGTTTGCAGAATGGGGAAGCGGATCTGGTGATTGCCGGTGGGGTTGAAGTTCTATTGGATGAGACGCCTTATCTTTCCCTGACTGCATCAAGGGTGCTGTCACCGGATGGACAATGTAAAACCTTCGATGCATCTGCCAACGGAATTGGGGTTGGGGAGGGCTGTGGAGTAATTGTCATGAAACGATTGGAGCAGGCCATAGAGGACGGAAACAAAATCTACGGAGTGATTGATGGCTCTGCGATTAATAATGATGGGCATACGATGGGCGTGACCACGCCGAACCCTCAGGCTCAGCAGGCATTGATCGAACGTGCCATCAAAGATGCGAATATTGATCCGGCTTCAATCAGTTATGTGGAAACACACGGAACAGGCACTGTTATTGGTGATCCCATTGAGCTTAAAGCGTTAACCCGAGTGCTGGGAACCACGATGGAAAAGGGGGATCTTTGCGGCGTGGGAAGTGTCAAAAGCAATGTGGGACATCTGTTGAGCGCGGCAGGGACAGTTAGCATGATCAAGGTTTTGCTGAGTATGATGCATGGTCAGATCCCGCCTAGTTTGAATTGTCCGCATCCGAATCCGAGATTTCGGTTTGAAGAAAGTCCGTTATTCCTCGTTCAAGACCTTACACCCTGGACCAATAAAGTGTTGCGTGCGGGTGTCAGCGCATTTGGACTCGGAGGAAATAACGCTCATATCCTTGTCAGCAATGAAGGTGTCCCGGAACAAAATAAAGCGACACTGGAATCTCGTTTACATCGCATTGCCTGGAACAGAGCCCGGTTTTGGCCGGACCAGGGTGAGGAAAACTCGGTGGTCGGAACGTATTCAGGACAAGAAAATCGTAAACCTGAGCATATGCTGCCTTTCTTCACACCGAAAAAATTGCAGTAAGGGGGAACTGTCGTTGATAGGACGCAGTCAGGAAACGTACGTGCAACGGTTAAGCCACAGCAACGCCATCGTTCAGGATCATCGTGTACACGGAATTTGTACGTTACCCGGGGTCACTTTGCTGGATATGATCTATCGTTTGTCGGCCCTATATATAGAGACACACTCCATCGAATTGCGCCAGATTTTGTTTACAACGCCCATTGTGACATCAGAGCAATTTGATCGCCAGATCGCTGTGACTTTCTCACCTGTACCTTCAGAGATGCAGTGGGGGGTAACCATCACGAGCAAAAAAGTGATGAATGGTATCATCGATCAGAGCAGTGAAGAACAACATATGCAATGTACGATGTTTCTTGTTGATCCCGAGTTTAATCCGCCGGTAATCCATGTTCAGGATCTGAAGACTCAATCCCGGGATCAGTGGAGCATGGATGAGGTTTATCAATTGGCGAGGCAGGTCAACATCGAACATGGGCCATTTATGCAAACTTTAGGGGTTGTCTACCAATATGAAAATCAGGAGCTTATGTGTCTGAATCTCAGTGAGCAGGCTTCCTTTTACTCCGATGAATTTTATGCACATGCGGCATTTTTGGATGGGGCAACGTTTGCAGGTTCCTCATTTCGTTTAAAGGCAAAAGCGCAGGGAATGTATGATGATCAGACTCCCTATATTCCTTTTATGATCGATCGGTTTCGTATTTTTGGCCCGTTACCTGACACCATTGGTGTGCATTCGTTTGCCCGACCATTGACTGGAGACCATTCGGTCTCATCGCCGGACCTGGTCTCCATGGATATTCGGATTGTCGACTCTGCTGGCAAGTCCCTGGTTGAATTTGAACGTTTAACTGCCAAACGCATACGTAATCCTCATTTGATACAGAAATGGGCCGAAGTTCATCATAACCCGAACGGGACAGAAGCATCAGGATCAGAGGAAGACACGAACCCAAAGCCTGTCACAAAGGGTAGCTTACAAGGTGCACCGGAACTATCCATTCAGCGTAGAAGTGTCCCTGAAGGGAATGTAAAACAGGTTGCGGATTATTTAAAAAAGGAAATAGGTAAAGTGCTTGGGACACCTGAAGCGATTTTGGACACAGAGCTGGGATTTTATCAGATGGGACTGGATTCCTTACAGCTTATCAACCTCTCCAGGACGCTGGAAAACAAAGTGATGGAGCAGCTCTACCCCACACTGTTGTTTGAATATTCCAACATGGAGTCTCTTGCCGCATATTTGCATCAACATTGGCCCGAGGCATTTACTGAAAATCAGTATGCGGAGAACAAGGCTTCGGGCAACAAGGCTAGCACCAAAACTACGGAATTCGATCATGATAAGGGAAAGAAGGATCATTACTCCTCGATTATGCTCGAACCCTTCTGGGAAGAAGCCTTGCTGCATAAGCGTAATACCTCAAATAGGGAGCGCAGCCACGTGGTTATTCTTTGTGAAGAGGCAACTGGACATAATCAAAGTATCAAGGAATGTTTTCCGCAATCCGAGGTTGTCACCCTGACAAGTAAACGCACCATGCCAAAATCGTTTGAACAAGTGTGTGAGCAATGTATGGTCTGGCTTCAGCAGTACATGCAGCAGTTTCCACTGGCCGAGACCCTCATTCAAGTGATTGGTCCGTCAGGAACGGGCAGTGATTTTGCAAGCGTTCTGGGAGCGCTATTAAAGACAGCTCATGCAGAGAACCCCCGTCTGCATGGGCAGATGATCACGGTGGATGATATTCATAACGTTACAAGAACCCAATGGGCGGACTGGCTGGATAAGGAGCGAGTAACACATACATCGGGAGTCGTTGAAGTGTATTACACCGGAAAGTCCCGCGTGCGAATGGTGAAAAAATATCGTGAAAAGCCGATAAAATTGCCGCAGAAAAACCAGTTTGCCGCAAAAGATGGTGTTTATCTGATTACAGGTGGATTGGGTGGATTAGGTTTGATGGTGAGTCGTCATTTGGCCGAGCAAGGGAGGATTACATTGGCGCTGGTGGGGCGTTCCCCTCTTGGGCAAAAAGAGTCTGACCAGATGTCCAAGTTGAAGAACCTGGGTGCTGATGTTCATTATTTTCAGGCAGATCTCACTCATAGCGAGCAGACGAGTCATGTGATCCAGCAGATCCGGACCAGCCTGGGAGCCTTTCGGGGAATCGTGCACTGTGCAGGAGTAACCCGGGACCAATTCATTTTACAGAAAACGAAAGAGAATATTTCGGAAGTGCTTGGCCCTAAAGTGAGCGGACTTTGGTACCTGGATGAATATACCCGTGATGAACCACTGGACTTTTTTATTTTATTTTCTTCTCTATCTGCTGTGCTCGGTAATATGGGACAAGCGGATTATGCTTGCGGGAACGCTTTTATGGATCGGTTTGCAGAGCTGCGCCAGCAGCAGGTTGTGGCAGGACAGCGATCAGGCAGAACCATTTCGATCAATTGGCCCCTATGGGCGAATGGAGGCATGTCGATTGATCCAGATTACGAGCAGCAGTTGGAAGCCAAGACGGGGTTGGCTCCGCTTCCTCAAAACGAAGGATTGCGACTGTTCGATTGGCTTATGATGAATGCTTCAACGCAGACTGTTGTGATGTATGGTAAACCCTCGTTCATCCGAAGCTTTGCGCAAACGGTTATCCATCCCTCCTCCGCAAAAGTTTCAAATAATGATAATGAGGCGTCTCGAAAAGAAAAGCGGCAATCGGGAATGCATACAGAGGATATAGCCATTATTGGTGTGGCTGGCCGCTATCCGATGGCTCGTAATGTGAATGAGTTTGCTGCGAATCTGTTATCAGGCAAGGATTGCATTACAGGCTTTCCCATCGAACGTTGGGAACAAGGGCGGTTTTCGTATACGCCAGATTCATATTATCAGTTTGGGGGATTCATCGATAAGATTGATGAGTTCGATCCACTATTTTTTAATTTATCTCCCCGTCAGGCGGAGATGATGGACCCCCAGGCGAGACTTTTTCTGGAGACGGCATGGGAAGCTTGTGAAGATGCGGGTTTTCGTGTTGAACGCAGTCAGCACCATGATGCTTCAACAGGTACCCGGAGTGTAGGTGTATTTGCGGGCGTATTCTGGAATCATTATGAACTGTTTGCATCGGAACTGACAGATCGTGGTGTACCTACATCCTTGGGGGTCAGCGCAGCGTCCGTCGCAAACATGGTATCGTATTGCATGAATTTCCGTGGTCCTTCTCTTGCGGTAGATACCATGTGTTCCTCCGCATTAACAGCCATTCATTTGGCCTGCGAAAGCATTCGAAATGAGGAATGTGAGTATGCTCTTGCTGGCGGAGTCAACGTCATTACACATCCACATCGATATATGTTTTTGAAAGAGGCACAGCTGTTGTCATCCGATGGACGATGTCGCAGTTTTGGAGAGGGCGGAGATGGATATGTGCCGGGTGAGGGAGCCGGAACGGTATTGCTAACCAGTCTGAGCCATGCCGAAGAGCAAGGCTACTCCATTTATGGTGTTATTAAAGGGTCTGCAATCAATCATGGAGGAAAAACATCAGGTCCAACGGTACCGGATTCAACGGCACAGTCGGAAGTCATTAAAGAGGCCTTTAAACGCTCAGGGGTTGATCCTCGAACAGTCAGTTATTTTGAGACACACGGCACAGGAACGTCCCTTGGAGATCCAATCGAGGTACAGGGACTGCACAAAGCGTTGGCGGACTGGACACTGCCGGAACAGAGTTGTGCAATTGGTTCGCTGAAGTCCAATATCGGACATTTGGAAGCAGCCGCGGGTGTAGCTGCGTTAACCAAGGTACTGCTACAGATGAAATACAACCGGATTTTTCCTTCCCTGCATGCGGAGCGCCTGAATCCATTTATCCCATTTCAGAACACTCCTTTTTATGTGGAAAGGGAAGGAAGAGACTGGAGAAATGTGAAGGTGGATCGTATGAATCCAGAAACGGAACCTTTGCGAGCAGGTATTAGTTCCTTCGGGGCAAACGGCAGTAACGCCCATTTGATTGTTGAAGAATATGCATCGGGAGTAGTAAATTCCAGTTCGGATTTTGAGTCCGAGCTTCCGGTCATTGTCCCGTTATCTGCCAAAACTCAAACAAGTCTGCTTGATCATGTGCGCGACATGATGAATTATCTCTCCACCGGTGAGGAACATCAAAATTCCGCCGCCACACAAGGAATCAAGCTATCCAATCTGGCATACACGCTGCAGATGGGCAGAGAGCATATGCGATACAGGGTTGCTTTTGTTGTCAGTTCTCTTGAAGAGCTGAAAAGGAAATGTGCAGAGTATGTGCAAAGCAAAGACCAAGGCCCGCGAATTGGATCGTTGAACAGTCGGGTTGGTTATGAGGGAGAAGTCAGGCTTCAAGAAGATGCGATAACAGAAATGTTTCAATCGGATGAAGACATTCGGACAGCGCTCGAAATATGGATTAACAAAAGAAAGATGGCTTCAATCGCTGAAGTATGGGCCAAAGGAATAACCATTGAATGGAAAAGCATGTATCCGGAGGACAACAGACCCATTCGAATCAGTCTCCCTACCTATTCATTTCAAAGAGAGCGATATTGGGTACCCATGGTAAATGTAAAAGGGGAGGCCGAGACGGCAGATTCCGGCAAGAAGGTGGCAGTACTGCACTCCATGCTGCATCATAACCGTTCGGATCTGCTGCGAGGCCAGTGGTACAGCAGCCAGTTCAGCGGCAATGAGCCTTTCCTGAGCGATCATGTGGTAGAGGGTCAGAAGCTGCTTCCGGCTGTCGTTCAGCTGGAAATGGCCCGGGCGGCAGCGGCACATGCAGCCAACTGGTCTCCACGTACGCATAGTTTGCTGCTGCGCCATGTAATGTGGAGCAGGCCTCTGGTCGTTGAGGAGGAGCCTGTGGAGGTTCATCTTTCGCTTGAAGCCGAGGCAGATGGAGGCCTTTCCTATGAAGTCTCGACAGCGTTATCAACTGACTCTACAACCGAGTCTGGGGAAGCGGTGTATAGTCAGGGGCGTGTGAGCGTGGGACGACCGCTCGCAGAAGCAGTGCAAACCCTGGATTTGCAGGCAGTGAGCAGCCGATGTACGCAGGGACAGGCCAGCGGGGAAGTCTGTTATGAAGCGTTCCGGAAACTGGGTCTGGAATACGGTCCGTCTCATCAGGCCATTGCCGAACTCCATTGGAGTGCGGATGAGGCTTTGGCGCAACTCCGTTTGCCACAAGCCCTCTTCGAAGGGCAGGCGGATACCATGCTGCATCCGGGTATGCTGGATGGAGCCCTGCAAGCGTCCATCGCCCTGCTGGCAGGAGATCAGATCGCGGAAGCCCTGGGGTCTACAGCTCTGGGGGACACGGCAAGCCGGAAGAGCCCAGCAGAACGAAGCGGGAATGGGCCCGCTTCTGCACCGCTGCCCTTTGCGCTGGAGGAAGCCGAAGTGATCGCCCCTTGCCAGGCGCAGATGTGGGCTGTGGTGCGTGTTCATCCCGAGCCTGCGGCATCCTCCAATGTGGAGGCGAGGGTCCGCAAACTGGATCTGGAGCTGTGCGATCCAGAGGGACAGGTCTGCATACGGTTGCGGGGTGTCACCTCACGTGTGCTGGAGAGTCGGGAAGGCGTGCTGCTGGTGCAGCCCGCGTGGCAGGAACTGCCGAAGCGCTCCCTAACGCCTGCGGTTCCGGCGGTCGAGCCAGCGGTGCTGCTGTGTGGTTGGGCCCCGCAAGACTTCGCGGATGCGGATAGACCTTGGGAGCAGATGGCGTTAACGGGGCCGCTGGAGGAGCGGTACGGACAGGCTGTTCAGGCCATCCTGTACTTCATTCAGCAGCAGCTTTCGAAACAGCGAAGCCGCCGCATGGCCTTGCAGGTTGTCGTGGCTGGAGATGAAGAAGGAAAACGGTTCGCTGGCCTTAGCGGGTTGCTGCGGACTGTGCGGCTGGAGTATCCGGGCAGTCTGGCACAGCTTGTCGAAGTCCAGCCAGAGACATCCGTTGCAGTGTTGGCTGAGCAGCTGCATCAGTGTGCCGTCCATGCGGAGGAAAGCCACCTGCGGTGGGAAACGGACGGGCTGAAGCGAGCGGGCTGGCAGGCGGTGGATGTGGATGAGAATGTGAACGGGAATGGGAACGTGAATGCGGAGATAGAGATGAAGGTGAAGACAAAGACGGAATCCCTGCTGGTGCCTCCCTGGAGGGACGGAGGCGTGTACGTCATTACAGGCGGAGCCGGTGGTCTGGGACGGATCTGGGCACGGGAAATTGCGGGACGGACAGAAGGCAGCACGCTGATTTTAACGGGCCGATCCCCGGCGATGCCGGAGACGGTGCAGCGAGAGATGGCGCAGCTTCCTGCCCGAGTGCTCTATGAAGCGATGGACGTCACCGATCGGGAGGGCGTTCACGGTCTATTTACGCGTCTTCGTCAGCAATACGGCCGAGTGAATGGGGTACTGCATTGTGCCGGAGAGATCCGCGACAGTCTGATTCGGAACAAAACGGAATCCGACTGGCAGGCGGTGCTGGCCCCGAAAGTAAATGGCACACGGAATTTGGAAGAAGCGATCGGGACAGAGGCGCTGGATGTGCTGCTGCTGTTCTCCTCCGGTGCAGCGGTGACCGGTAATGCAGGGCAGGGCGATTATGCAGCCGCGAATGGTTATATGGATGCGTTTGCGGTGAGTCGGAATGCACGGATGAAGCGCGGGGAGTGTCAGGGTCGAACCTTATCCATCAATTGGCCGCTGTGGGAAGAAGGCGGCATGCAACTGGAGGAAGAGGGGAAGCAGCGCCTATGGAAACAGCATGGGCTGAGACCGCTGGGGACCGCGTCGGGTGTAAAGGCGCTGTATCAGGCCTGGACGAGTGGGAGCAGCCAGGTCGCTGTTGCGGAAGGCAATCTGCCAGTGTTGCGAAGAAGCCTCCTGGAGCCAGGAGGTTCGTGGTCGGCCCAACCGTTCGAGTTGGCAAAGGCAGACGGGTTTGAAGCAACGTCGCAATGGCTATCCAGCCAGACGGAATCGCCCCAGGCTGCGTCTCAGGCGGGAAGCGCGGTCGAGCTGGAAGCGGTGCTCACGTCGGAAATGGCTGGGTTGCTGAACGTGGGGGAGCAGGAGATTGATCCGGACATGGACTGGAGTGAATATGGTCTGGACCCGGTGCAATGGAGCGAGCTTTCCCGCAGACTGCTGACCCGGCATGGATGGGACATTTCCGCAGAGACACTCTTGGAACAAATGAGCCTTCGCGCAACCGCTGAATTAAACCTTGCCAAGAGTTCAAAAGCGGATATACCCGCGGGTATCGAGGATACGGAAGAGATCACCGGACTTGATGACAAGCGTGAGGATAGAACCATCCTTTGGTTAATTGAAAAATTGGCACCCGTGATTGGCTTGCCAGATTCAAGGATTGAGCCGGATGCCCCGCTGGAGCAATATGGTATCGATTCGCTGCTCATTATGAAAATGACGGACGTATTGGAGAGTGAGTTGGGTTCCCTGTCCAAAACGCTGTTCTTTGAGTATCAGACCCTGAGGGAACTAAGTCATTACTTGATGAACATGCATCAGGTGCGTTTGGATAAGATACTGCAGCAAAAATGGATAAAACCAGCCGGAGCGACACAGAAGAATGTGTTAGAGAATTTACAGAAGGTGTCGGACTCCAGAACGCACGCTCCAACGCATGCCATGATATCGAAGCGAAAGCTGCTGACAGGAGTCCAAGCCAAAGCCAAACCTATTTTGAAAAAAACGGATCCGGACCTTTCCATTCATATGGACTCACCCTCTGGTGGCGAAAAGGGCACAAATAATCAGCATCAGGATATTGCCATTATTGGAATGGCGGGCAGATATCCAGGTGCCCGTAATACCCGGGAATTCTGGCATAACTTGCGTAGTGGTGTGGACAGCATTACCGAGATTCCATCTGAACGTTGGGATCACGGACAGGTGTATGACCCAGAGCCTGGAATTCCCGGCAAAACGTATGGCCGCTGGGGTGGTTTTTTGGATGGTGTGGATGAGTTTGATTCCTTGTTTTTCAAGGTGTCTCCTCGTGAAGCCGAAACAATGGACCCCCAGGAACGACTTTTTTTGCAGTGTGTATACGAAACATTGGAAGATTCGGGATACACAAGACAAAGCTTGAGCACGGAGAAAGTGGGCGTATATGTAGGTGTGATGTATGAGGAATATCAGCTCTATGGATCGCAGAGCTCCATGGCATTGAACGGCAATCCGTCTTCCATTGCCAATCGGGTTTCGTATTTCTGTAATTTTCGCGGACCAAGCCTGGCGGTGGATACGATGTGTTCGTCATCATTAACTTCCATTCATTTGGCCTGTCAAAGCCTTAGACTAAACGAATGCAAGGTAGCTGTAGCTGGCGGTGTGAATGTGTCGGTCCATCCCAACAAATATATTCTTTTGTCCCAGGGGAATTTTCTGTCCACCAAAGGGCGGTGTGAGAGCTTCGGCCAAGGGGGAGACGGTTATGTGCCGGGTGAAGGCGTTGGTGCAGTTCTGTTGAAACCGTTGGCGAGAGCCGTAGCGGATGGGGACCGGATTTACGGTGTGATCAAAGGATCGGCGCTGAATCACGGGGGGAAAACCAATGGATATACCGTGCCAAATCCGAACGCACAGACTGAAGTTATCGCGGACGCCCTGCATGAGGCAGGAATCGATCCGCGAACGATCAGTTATGTGGAGGCACATGGAACAGGGACTTCGCTCGGAGACCCCATTGAAGTGGCGGGTTTAACAAAGGCATTTGAGCAGGCGGTTCAATCCAACTTCAAGTGTGCCATCGGTTCAGCCAAATCCAACATTGGTCACTGCGAAAGCGCAGCAGGCATCGCCGCGGTAACAAAAGTGCTGCTGCAACTGCAGCATGGGGAACTTGCACCCTCCTTGCACGCGGAAGAAACCAATCCGAATATTGATTTTACCCAGAGCCCATTTTTCGTTCAGAAGCTGCTCGAACCATGGAAGCGTCCGAAGATAAACGGAGTGATTATTCCGAGACGTGCAGGCGTATCCTCATTTGGAGCCGGAGGAGCAAATGCCCATATCATCATTGAAGAGTATACGCCGGCGGGTATGTATTCGGAGCAGACAACAGTTGACAAAGACGAAGATTGCCCTCATTCCCCTGTTATCGTGGTGCTGTCCGCAAGAAATCAGGAACGACTCTGGAGTAAGGCGAAAGAATTACTTGAGGTGTTATACACCGGAATATATCAGGATTCGGATATGAGGAGCCTGTCCTATACTTTGCAGGTTGGGCGTGAGTCGATGGAAGAGCGTCTGGGATTGCTCGCTGTGTCCATAGAGGAACTGATTGCCAAACTGAACGCTTATATTGAACAGGCAGACGATATGAAACCACGAGCTTCCCAAAAATTGTTTTATACCGGTCATGTGAAAAAGGGTAAAGAGATGCTTTCCATCCTTAGTCGGGATGAGGACATGGAAGAAATGGTGAATCGGTGGATTCAGAAAGGCCAGCATGACAAATTATTGGAACTATGGGTACAGGGTCTGAACCTGGACTGGAATACATTATATGTTGCTGAGCGAAAACCCCAACGGATCAGTCTCCCAACCTACCCTTTCGCAAGGGAAAGATACTGGATTCCGCAGCAAGTTCAGGCCAAAGCGACAATTGAATCCAAGGTTGAGCAGGAGGAAAGTGCTTCTGCTGTCCCATCGGAACATAATCTCATGCTGACTCCAATATGGGAAGTAATCAATAAGACTGAAAAGTCCGAATTCAATCCTGGAAATAAACGATGGCTTGTGATTGGAGGTACAGCGGAGCAATGGGAGATGGTTCAACAGATCCATGCAAAATCAATCCGTATGGATGCGGAAATTGCGGCAGATCCCATCAGTCTGATGGATGTCTTGGAAAAGATCAATTCGATTGATCATATCATTTGGTTATCCAATCATATGTCTCTCCCACCAAATTCGCTGGATCATTTGATATCGGCACAGAATATGGGCGTGAAAAATGTGTTCCGAATCATTAAAGCCATGATTCAATTGGGGTATGGTCATCGCCCGTTGGAATGGTCGTTCTTAACTTGTCAGACACAATCCGTCTGGTCAAGCGACCCGGTTAATCCTGTGGATGCCGGAGTTCATGGTCTCGCCGGCTCGATGGCGCAGGAGTTCCCGCAGTGGTGTGTACGTCTCGTGGATCTGCAAGCCGGTAACATCAATGAACGTTCCATTCGTGCAGCGCTGTCTCTGGAACCGAAAGATCAAGGGGAACTACAGGTCCAGCGAAACGGCCGCTGGTATGGTCAGGAACTTGTTCGCCTGGAGAGTAATGCTTCTCATGACAACAGCAACTATCGTCATGGCGGAATCTATGTTGTTATTGGTGGAGCTGGCGGTATCGGTGAAGTATGGAGTGAATATATGATCCGGACCTATCAGGCGAGAGTGATATGGATCGGGAGAAGTGAATACAACGACGAGATACGACATAAGCAGGATCGTTTGTCAGCTCTGGGGACTGCTCCCGAATATATTTCGGCCAATGCAGCCAATGAAGTGGAATTAATGGGTGCGTATGAAACGATCAAAAGCCGATTCAAGACTATAAACGGTATTGTGCATTCAGCAATTGTTTTGCAAGATGGCAGTCTGGAGCAGATGACAGAGGAACAGTTTCAATATGTATTTACCGCCAAACTGGATGTAAGTGTCGTCATGGCGAACATATTTGCGAAAGAAAGTCTGGACTTTGTACTCTTTTTCTCATCCATGAATTCATTTACCAGACGACCAGGACAGAGCAATTACTCGGCGGGCTGCATGTTTAAAGATTCGTTTGCGCATTGGTTGCGACAATCCTGGATGTGCCCGGTCAAAATTATGAATTGGGGTTTCTGGGGTAGTGTAGGCAGTGTGGCTTCATTGGAATACAGGGAACGCATGGACCGGATGGGTGTGAGTTCAATTGAGGGGCCAGAAGCGATGGAAGCTTTGGAGATGCTCATGAGCATAGATCTTACACAGGCTGCCTTGTTAAAAACAAGAACACATTCGATTCCTGGAATCAATATGCAAAAGTCAGTACAGGTCTACATGTCGGATCAGCCTCTAAAGGTGAGTAGGCCAGAGACTCATGACCTCATGCTTACCTCTCATCCAGAGAAGAATACAGGTCATTTGCTCCAAAAGATGGAGCCTTTGCTTGCAAAGCTGATGTGGGTGCAACTACACGCCTCCGGTTGGTTTGTGTCCGAGATTAGCTCTGGCACTCTGGCGGAGTTAACACAGAATTTGTCGGATACCTACGCGCATTGGATCAGGGGAAGCTTGACAGCTCTAGTCCGCTACGGCTATCTGATGAAAACTGAATCTGGATACAGGCTGTGCAATAATAACGCGCCAAATGCCGAATCTGCTTGGCAGGAATGGGAGCACAGCATACCCGGCTGGATCAAGCACCACGGCGCGGAACCACAGATCAGATTGGTTAAAACGATGTTGAAGGCCCTGCCGGATATTCTCGGCGGAAAATGCCTGGCAACCGAGATTATGTTTCCTGATTCCTCAATGGAATTGGTCGGGGGGATATACACGTGAAAATAAACCGTTATAACGAAGTACTTGCTGAAACAGTGGCACATTATGTGCAGCATAAAATCCAGCTGGACAGTTCCGCTCTCCGCATGATGGAGATTGGAGCGGGAACCGGGGGAACAAGCGCAGCTGTTCTGCACAGACTAAAAACCATGGAACAACATATTCAGGAGTATGCATACACGGATGTATCCCAAGCATTTCTTTTGCACGGTGAACAAAAGTATGGAGCAGGCAGGCCATTCATGAATTATCGTATGTTTGATGTCCGTCATGCTCCGTCTGCACAGCAAATAGGTGCAGGTTCGTATGATGTGGTAATCGCAGCCAATGTGCTGCACGCAACGCCCGATTTGCGGACAACACTGCGTAATGTCAAGGCTCTATTAAAACAAGGTGGATTGCTGTTAATTAACGAGATTAGCAGCAATTCCCTTTTTACTCACCTTACCTTTGGCTTGTTGGATGGGTGGTGGTTGTATGAGGACCCTGAACTTCGTTTACCCGATTGTCCCGGAGTAGCACCTCATATGTGGGAACAACTGTTACTGGAAGCGGGCTTTTATTCTGTTGCATTTCCTGCAAAAGTTTGGCACGACGAAGGGCAGCAGGTCATTGTGGCTTACAGTGACGGCATAGTCAGGCAAACGGATGCTGAAGCGGTTCAAGCTGGATCTCCCACGCAGTCACGGTCTGAATTACAGTCCAATGATCCGTTTCCTCCGGGAAGTCGTCCCGAACTGGAAGAAAAGAAGCCGAGCAAGTCATCCTTAGGTTTGGCGAGCACTCCGGCAACCGCATTGAAAGCGCAAGTAAGTGAGATCGTGACAGACATGCTATCTGCATCACTCAAAGTGAACACCACCATGATTGATTCAGAGGAGCCTTTCTCCGAATATGGTGTGGACTCCATTACAGGCGTGCGGCTTGTCCAGTCCATTAACGAGGCGTTATCCATATCCTTGCAGGTATCCAGCCTGTTTGATTATAGCTCTATTGAGCTGTTATCCAACCATATTGTTGAGAAGTATCGGGACGTCCTTGTGCAGACCAGCGAAAAGTCCTCCAAATCTGTAGAACAGGCGGAATTGATCTCTGAAGCTTCTGTCCCACATGCGCACAATACAGAAGGTACATCTGAACGCGATAATTACCTTTCTGCCTTGCCGAAGTCCTATAGCCCATTAAAGGTGGAGCGGGGAGATATTGCTATTGTTGGAATGAGCGGCCGATTCCCGCAGGCAGATGATATCCATTCCTTATGGGATCATTTGGCCGCGGGAAAAGATCTGGTCGGTAGAGTCACGCGTTGGGATATGTCGTCATATTTCGAACAGGATACTCCCTATTGCAATCACGGTGGTTTCTTGGAAAACATAGATGAATTTGACCCGCAATTCTTTAACATTTCTGGCACGGAAGCTGCTCACATGGATCCGCATCAGCGAATTTTTCTTGAAGAATGCTGGAAGGCGCTGGAAGATGCAGGATATGCGGGAGAGGTAGTTGCCGGCCTGAAGTGTGGTGTATACGCGGGATTTAATGAGCTTGATTATCGGACACTGCTTGGATCAAATCCTGTTCCGCAGGCATTTTGGGGCAACTCGGGTTCAGTCATTCCTGCTCGAATCGCATATTATCTGAATTTGCAGGGCCCTGCCATTGCTGTGGATACGGCATGTTCGAGTTCACTCGTATCGGTTCATCTGGCCTGTCAGGGACTGTGGTCTGGAGAGACGGAAATGGCGCTTGCCGGAGGTGTGTTTATACAGTCCACACCTGGTTTCTTCATTGCATCCAATCGGGCCGGCATGCTCTCAACGACAGGCAGATGTCATACGTTTGACCAACGGGCAGACGGATTTGTGCCTGGAGAAGGTGCAGGGGTTGTTGTTCTGAAGCGTTTGAGTGATGCTCTGCGTGACAGGGACAACATTCATGGGGTTATTCGCGGTACAGCCATTAACCAGGATGGCGCTTCGAACGGGCTCACTGCGCCGAGTGCCAAGTCTCAGGAACAGCTTATGTGTGAGGTCTATGATCGTTTTGACATAGACCCTGGAAATATTCAACTGGTTGAAGCCCATGGAACAGGAACTAAATTGGGAGATCCCATTGAATACAGCGCGCTTGTAAAAGCATTCCGGACGTACACTGAAGAAGAAAGTTACTGTGCTATCGGTTCAATCAAAACCAACATTGGACATGCAGCCGCGGCTGCGGGTGTGGCGGGACTGATCAAAATTTTGCTTTCCTTAAAACACGCACAAATTCCAGCTTCCCTTCATTTTCAGGAAGGTAATGAACACATTCCTTTTGCGAGCAGTCCTTTTTACATCAATACAGAGACAACCGACTGGATCACACCGCCAGGTGTTAAAAAGATGGCCGCAATCAGCGCTTTTGGCTTCAGTGGAACGAATGCACATATGGTCATTGAACAAGCACCCGTCAAGGAAAGTCAGAAGGTCATTCGCCCCGGGAACCTGATTGTTTTATCCGCTCAGTCCCAGGAGCAATTGCGAATTCAAGTCAAGGAACTGGTTGGCTTCTGCAAGGAACAATCCGATGTGAGCTGCTGGGATATGAGTTATACCTTGCTTATGGGACGAAAACATATGAACTGCCGATTGAGCTGTGTGGTTCGTAACGAGCAAGAGTTGATCAGAATACTAGAGAAATGGCTTGAAAAGGGATCAGCGGCAGAAGTTCAGGTGGTGGAACTGGCACATACGCTGCGCCCACAGTCATCATTAATGCGTTACGGAAATGAATGTTTGCGGCATTGTTCGGAATCACCGGATTCAACTGAATTTACGGAAAAATTATTAGCAGCAGCAAGTTTATATATGCAGGGATATAACCTTAATTTTGAATTGTTGTTTGAACATACAACCGCAGGACGAATCTCATTGCCTGTTTATCCGTTTGCGAAAGAAAAGTACTGGATTGATGCTGGTTATGCACCAGATGACCGTGCAATCCGTCAGCGCTCCGGTCAGAGCAGAGAGGATTTAAACCAGTTCCTTCATCCATTGCTGCATCGTAATACTTCAAATTTGGCTGCTCTCCAATTTAGTTCTACCTTTGATGGCGGGGAGCTTTTTCTGAAGGATCATGTCGTGCAAGGGCATAGCGTGTTTCCAGGTGCAGCCTATCTGGAGATGGCGCGTGCTGCAGTCGAAATGGCTCATGCGCACGATGAACAAGCACAAATAAGGATAAGTCTGAGTCATATCGGCTGGTATGGTCCACTGCAGGTGAGCAATACGCCTGTTCAGGTTGACGTTTTGCTTCGTCCGCTTGATCGGGGAAAGATCGAGTTTCGGATACAGAGCAATGGTGCGGAAGAGCCTGTTGTGCACTGTCTTGGGCAAGCAACAATGATGGAGCCTCGGGAAGCTGTACAGACAGATCTGACACAGATCAGAACACAATGCATGGAAGGATTTTATACAAGAGAGGCTTGCTACAACCAGTTTAAACAAATGGGTCTGCAATACGGTGCATATTATCAGGGAATTGAGGAGCTGTACGTTGGGCAGGACCAAGTATTGGCCAAGCTGGATCTCGCGGAAGGCTGGCTACACGAGTATGGCGCTGGCAGGCTTCATCCTGGTCTTACAGACAGTGCCTTACAAGCATCCATCGGACTTCTGTTGGTGGCAGCAGGAGGTTCGCCTGGTATAACGCCAGTTCCGTATGCTATGGAGCATGTGGAGATATTGGGAAACCATACACCATTAATGTGGTCGCATGTTCGCGTCTGTAAGCCGGATGACTTTCTAGCTGATACAAAAAAAGTAGATATTGATGGATATGACTCCAAGGAGCAGCATGTCCTTCGGATCAGGGGGCTAACGTTCCGTGAGCTTCCCGGGCAGATAGAACATGAGGCCAACGGGACTTTGCTGGCTGAACCCTACTGGAAAGTGTCACCTGTTGAGAAATTTGACCAAGAAGATTCCGGGAATGAGACCATAACGTTGGGCAATCATGTGGTCCTTTTATTCGAAAATTGCAATCACAGCTATCCGGGAATGGAGCATTATTTACAGCGTTTTTCCATTCAGAGTGTACGTATTCGGTCAACCGATTTCAGCCAGTCTTGGGACGAATTATTCACCAACAGCGCATTACGGGTACTTGAAGAGATCCAGCGTCTGATGCGGGCAGAGTCACATGTAGACGATGACAAATGGCTCCAAATTGTCATTCCTGGCGATTTGTCGTTGTATCAGGGACTAGCCGCTATGTTAAGAACAGCCGAGCTGGAGAATCCATCCTTTCATGGTCAGGTTATTGAGTTCATGGATGAGACGGAATCGGAGATGCTGGCGAACATGCTCGTAGATAACCGTAATTACCCGGAACATGGGTTAATCCGTTATGAGAGTGGGCTTCGTCATGTTCAGGACTGGAAAATGAATGAATATGATCCGTTTCCAAGTACATTCGACATACCATGGAAATCCGAAGGGGTCTACGTAATTACCGGGGGAGCAGGTGCTCTCGGCATCATCATGGCTGAAGAAATATCTCGTCATGCACCCTCCTGTACCATTGTTGCTGTAGGGAGAGCATCCTCTTCAACGATTCGGAAGCCGTTTGATGCTCTGCGTGAGAAAGGAATAAACCTCATTTACAGACAGGGGGATATTTCGGATCGGCAGACCGTACAAGAATTGGTGAATTCATTCAAGATGGAGTTTGGTGAGCTGAATGGGATCATTCATTGTGCTGGAATCATGCATGATCACCCCATTTTTGCTAAAAAGGAAGGCGATCTTCGCAACGTTTTTGCTCCGAAGGTGTCCGGTATTGTTCATTTGGATGAAGCAACTCGGGAGGAAAAACTGGATCTGTTCATCGTTTGCTCGGCTGTTGCTGCGATGTTTGGCAATCCCGGACAAGCCGACTATGCGGCAGCTAACGCTTTTATGGATTCTTTTGTGTCTGAGCGGCACCAGCGAGTGCAGAAGGGTGAGCGATTTGGGCGGACCATCTCCATAAACTGGCCGTTATGGACTGAAGGGGGCATGACGATACCTGAATCCGTCCAGCAACGGATGTTCCATCGTTACGGTTTGGCAGCAATGGAAACGTCCAGCGGCATACAGGCTTTCTATCAGGCCATGGCAACTGGGGCCGGACAGATTGCTGTTTTGTCGGGTAATGTGACCCGGATCAGGGAGCTTTTATATTCCAAAAACCAACAGGGGTCCCTGGTTTCCAATGGTGAAACCAAAGGATTGGGATCGATGAATAAAATAAATCCTTCTGTTGGGGAATCAAATCGATCACAGGCAGGTGACAAACCCAAACGGACGGTTCAATTTCTGATCAGAACACTTGCCGAAGTTATTGGACTGCCCGAATCTCGGATTCAAGCCAACGCACCCCTGGAGCAGTATGGAATCGATTCAATCCTGATCATGCAGATGACAAATAAACTGGAGAGTTTATTTGGACCTCTGCCCAAAACATTATTTTTTGAATACCAGACGATTGGGGATTTGAGCGGGTACTTTCTACAGGAACAAGGCGAAAAACTGGACAGGTTGCTAAGGGAGGGAAATCCCCATACAGCCTCAGATGCAGTATCCATACCTTTGGAAGACAAGCATGTCAAAGAACAGCAGCCCGTACTGCAACCTGCCTTGTCCATCCCTGGAGAGAATTGGTCACCCTATCTGGCTGTTGAACGGGGCCAAACGACTGCACCACGGATGAATGAATCACACACAAAGGTGTCCAGGCAGGACACACCTGCCGATACGCAGCAGGACATCGCCATTATTGGTGTGGCGGGAAGGTATCCAGGAGCACAGAATATCCATGAGTTTTGGGACAATCTGCGCAGTGGAACGGACAGTATTACCGAAATACCCGCAGATCGCTGGGATCAGGAGCAGGTGTATGATCCGGCGCCGGGTACGCCGGGCAAGACCTATGGGCGCTGGGGCGGATTTCTGGACGGGGTGGACGAATTCGATCCACTGTTCTTCCAGATCTCTCCCCGGGAAGCCGAGATGATGGACCCGCAGGAGCGATTGTTCATGCAGTGTGTGTACGAGACACTGGAGGATGCCGGGTATACGCGGGAGCGTTTGACGGCCGACATCGTGGGTGTGTACGTGGGCGTGATGTACGAGGAATACCAGTTATACGGGGCTGAGTCATCCATTGCGCTCTCGGGTAATCCGGCGTCCATCGCCAACCGGGTGTCGTATTTCTGTAATTTCCGTGGACCGAGCATGGCAGTGGATACGATGTGTTCATCTTCGCTGACCTCCATTCATCTGGCGTGTCAAAGTCTGAGACAGAACGAATGTCAGGTTGCGGTGGCGGGCGGGGTGAATGTGTCGGTCCACCCGAACAAATATATCATGCTGTCCCAGGGACGATTCCTGTCCAGCAAAGGCCGCTGCGAGAGCTTTGGTGAAGGGGGCGACGGATATGTGCCGGGTGAAGGGGTGGGCGCGGTCCTGTTAAAGCCGCTTGCGCGGGCGGTTGCAGACGGGGACCGGATTTACGGAGTGATCAAAGGGTCGGCCTTGAATCACGGCGGAAAAACAAACGGGTACACCGTGCCGAATCCCAACGCCCAGGCGGACGTCATCGGCCGGGCCTTGCGTGAGGCGGACATTGACCCGCGGACGATCAGCTATGTGGAAGCCCATGGTACGGGTACGTCGCTGGGCGACCCGATTGAGATCGCGGGGCTGAGCAAAGCGTTTCAACGCGACCCGTCGGAAGAGGCCTACTGTGCAATTGGCTCCGCGAAATCGAATATCGGACATGCGGAGAGCGCAGCAGGCATCGTGGGAGTCACCAAGGTGCTGCTGCAATTGCAGCATGGGGAGCTGGCGCCGTCCCTGCATGTGCAGCAGACCAACCCGCATATTGACTTTAGTCAAACCCCGTTCACGGTCCAGCGGGAGCTGGACGTTTGGGCACGTCCGAGAGTGGACGGTGAGATTGTACCGCGACGGGCAGGGATTTCCTCGTTTGGGGCAGGTGGAGCGAATGCTCATATCATTTTGGAGGAATACCGGGAACCTGATCTGGCGCAAGAAAAGGCGAACGAGCAAAACGAGAACCATGAACAAAATGAAGTGCCAGGGATGATTGTGCTGTCAGCGAGGAACGAGGAACGACTGGTCGTTCAGGCCCGTCAGCTGCGGGATGTACTTCGAATGACGCAAAGCAGCTGGAAGGTGCGGGAGATTGCTTATACGCTGCAAACGGGACGTGAAGCGATGGAGGCTCGTCTGGGCGTGCTGGCGCAAACGGTGGACGAACTGGTCGCCAAGCTGGACCGTTATGTGGAACAGGTTAGTCAGGCAGAACCGGAAGGCAAAGGGAGCCAGTATTATCAGGGACATGTGAAGCAAGGACAGGAGAATCCGGGGTGGCTGACGGATGAGGAAGACATGAAAGAAAATGTGAAACGCTGGCTGTCCCAGGGGCGTTATGAGCATGTACTGGACGCCTGGACGCGAGGGGCAGTGATCCGGTGGATGGAGCTATATGGGGAAAACAGACAGCAGCACCCGCGCCGAATCAATCTGCCAACGTATCCGTTTGCAGCTGAACGTTACTGGGTACCTGAGCCTCTTGTCTCGGGCGAAAAGAGAAGCAAAGTATTACAACATACTGGCGTACCTATTTTACATCCGCTTGTACACTGCAATACATCCAGCTTTGGCTTGCAGCGATATGCCAGTACGTTTACGGGCGAGGAAACGATTTTGGCTCATCATCAGGTGAATGGAGAGAAATGGCTTCCAGGTACGGCCTATCTGGAAATGGCCAGAGCGGCGGTTCAGCAAGCTGTTGGACTTTTCGACGATTCGTTGCAGGTATCGTGTATTCAGAAAGTCACATGGATGATACCTCTAAAGGTTGATCAGCCTGTTGATGTTCTGATCGAACTTGAACAGCAGAATGATGAAATCGTAGGTTTCGAGATCTATAGCTTCACTCATGGATCTGAGCAACTCAAGCGGAGTCATTGTAAAGGTTCCGTTCTGCTGCGGGGGAAGCATACACTCTCTCAACAAACGGGAAACAAGCTTTGGCTGGTTGAGAAGGCAGAACGTGTCCTTGCTGGTAACGAGTGTTATTCCCTGTTTGACGGGTTAGGTCTAGCCTACGGGTCCGCTTTTCAGGGACTTGTACAGCTGTTAATCCAGGATCATCAGGTTTGGGCACAATTGCGGTTGTCTCCGGCGGCCGGGCATAAGGAGTTATATGTATTGAATCCATATTTGCTTGATGCGGCATTTCAGGCGTCCGTGGGTCTTTTGTTAAAACAACATGTGGAGGAAGGCCAAAGTTCTGATTCAGTGCCACTGCCATTTACACTGGATCAGCTGGAAATCCTGCATCCTTGCACGGAAGAGATGTGGGTGCGTGTCCAACGGTTGGACCAACCTTCTGGAGCGCAGGGGCTGATCAAGTTTCGAATTGAAATGTATAGCCCGGACGGAAGGTTATGCATTCGGATGACAGAGCTGGCATGTAAAGCTCCTTCAGCGGACAGACTTTCTTTATTTCAAAATCCGTTGACATCCGGGGACATCCCTCCTGTTGGACATGTTCTGATGACACCCATGTGGAGTGTATTTACGCCGGAGGAAACAGCGCTTCCGCTATCCGTTGGTAACAAGGTGCTCATCATCAGTGACAACGATACAGGCCATGAGGAAGCCCTGAAACTATATCCGGGTGCACTGCACATGCTGCCACAGAATAGCATCATCGCTTGGAAGGACAGCCTGTCGGAGTTAGCCATGCTGGATCATATCGTTTGGCAGGCTCCGTCTCCCGGTAACGTAAGCATGACAGATCATTCGATTGTTGATGGACAGGAGCAGGGGGTTCTTCAACTGTTCAGGTTGGTCAAAAGTCTGCTGGAGCTTGGATACGGTAATCGAAGCTTGAGTTTGACCATCATCACAACAAATGTGATCCCATCCTCTCCGATGGACGAAATTAACCCTACCCATGCCAGCGTTCATGGTTTTGCGGGTTCTTTGGCCAAAGAATACTCCCGGTGGAACATAAAGCTGCTTGATCTGGAGCATGAGGTTGAATGGGCGGAGACCCGAATGCAAGATCTTCCTTGGGATACGCAAGGTAACGCCTATCTCTACAGAGATAACGAGTGGTTACGCCAGGAGTTGATACCGGTAAATGTGCACAATGAACATGCGATCCAAGATGCTTATCGCCAAGAGGGAGTATATGTGGTCATTGGTGGGGCAGGTGGCATTGGACAGGTGTGGAGTGAATACATGATGCGGAAGTACAATGCGCGTATTATCTGGATCGGGAGAAGGGAACCGGATTTGATTATTCAAAGTCGTCTGGAACGTTTGGCCTCGCTGGGCAGTGCTCCCGCTCCCGAGTACATTGTGGCGGATGCGACAAATGGAGATTCCCTCCGGAGGGCCTATGAACAGATTAAGCTAAGACATCCCCATATTCATGGTGTAATTCATTCTGCGATTGTATTGCAGGATCGGAGCATCGCCAATATGGAGGAGGATCGTTTTCAGGCTGTCTTATCTGCGAAAGTTGCTGTAAGTGCAAGCATGGCTCAGGTATTTGGACAGGATGATCTCGACTTCATGCTGTTCTTCTCCTCTTTTAATTCGTTTACCAGATCACCTGGGCAAAGCAATTATGCGGCTGGCTGCACCTTCAAGGATGCGTATGCTCATCAGCTTGCGAGGGAGCGTTCCTATGATGTCAAAGTCATCAATTGGGGTTATTGGGGAAGTGTGGGAAGTGTAGCCTCGGAAGAATACAACACACTTATGAGCAATGCCGGTATCGGTTCTATTGAAGTACCTGAAGCCATGAAAGCGCTGGAAATCCTTTTGACAGGATCACTGGATCAACTGGGACTTGTCAGAACGACCAGACCTCTTTTTATGCAAGAGCTGAACTTGAACAAAGTTGCATCCCTGAATGTGTAACAGAAAGAGGTGTTGACAGGGTGCATGAACCGTTTTGCACGGTATGGGTAGCGACAGAAGATAAATGTTTCTGATGAATGGGCATCTGCCACCACAGGGAGGTTAAAACAATGGATGATCAGGTGTATATTCCGGTTACAAAACATATTCCCGAGGAACTTCGCAGTGAGACAGATCAGTTACACGGGTGGCTTGTCGCATTATTGTCAGCGGAATTAAATGCAATGGGTTTGTTTGAAAAAAGGTATTCCAGCACCAAGGAATTGTTAGAGAAGAACGGGGTAGCCGTTTGGTTCCATCGCTGGATGGAAGAAACACTTGCTGTACTAGCCAAAGAACAGGGGAACAGCGCTGTAGGTGGGCAAACCTCCACTACCTTCGAAAATGTGTGGCAGAAATGGGATGAAGTTAAACAGCAATGGCTGCATAAAGGCCACATTCGATCCCAGGTCCTTTTGGCAGAAACGGCATTAAAACACCTGCCTGACATTCTTCGGGGACACAAACAGGCAACGGATGTTCTTTTCCCCAATTCAAGCATGACACTTGTCGAAGGGATATACAAAAACAATCCCATCGCTGATTATTTCAATGAGGTTCTGGGGTCGCAACTTATAGCAATTATTGAAGAAAAAAGAAAAAAGAATGCAACCATCCGGTTGAGAATCATTGAATTTGGCGCGGGTACAGGTGGAACCAGTACTCCCGTGCTGGATAAGCTCAGACCGTATGCCCAGCACATTGAGGAATATTGTTATACGGATATCTCTTCATCTTTTCTGTTGCAGGCAGAGCAGCGCTATGGAGATGAACACCCTTATTTGACCTACAGAAAAATAGATGTTACCAAACAGCTGCATGATCAATCAATTGATGAAGCTGTCTATGATATAGCGATTGCGGCCAATGTGCTGCATGCCACAGCCAATATTCGCCAAACCCTCAGACATATCAAGGCAGCTCTCAAAAAGCAGGGACATCTGTTCCTGAACGAGATAACCGATAATACACTTTTTGCCCATATTACGTTTGGTTTGTTGGAAGGCTGGTGGTTATACGAAGATGAGGCATTGCGTATTCCGGGCTGCCCGGGACTTACACCCAAAACATGGAAAAAGGTGCTTGCCAAGGAGGGGTTTAGAAGTACTCGTTTTCCGGCGTTGAATGCTGAAGAGTGGGGGCAACAAATCGTTGTATCTCAAAGTGACGGCATCATTATACACGAAATGAAACAAAACTCTGCATCTCATCCTGTACAGGCACAAACAAAAGCGATTCCTGAGGTGGAGTGGAAGCCCAGTCCGTCCTTGGTTACAGGGGCTGGAAACATTCAGCCCACAGAAGATATTCCGGACCACCTGATCCGGGATCATATTATTACGGTCATCCGGGACAGCATAGAGATATCCCTGAAGATGAGTCAGGATCGGATCGACAATCATCAAAGTTTCTCTGAATATGGCGTCGATTCGATTGTTGCCGTAAATCTGGTCAATCTCATTAATGAGCAATGTGGAATAGTGATGCAGACTACAGTGCTGTTCGATCATAATACGGTCCACGCCTTGAGCAAGCATATGCTGGAGCAATATCGAAAAGAGATTGCGGCGCAGATGCTGCCTGATCCAGCTGTTGCATCTCCACAGAGGAAAGACGAACAAGCCATCATTATGGACATAAGCAGCGATAATCGTACGGCTGAGAAGTCCATTGTGCATAGGAATGAGGATCGGTTGCCAGTTCGGGATGAGAGGACTAATCCCAATTCGACTTGGACAAGCACAATGGTTGATAACGAAAAGCTGGGATCAATTTCGGAAGGTGCATATTATCGATTGCTGCTGGAGAAACCTGGAGAACCGGATGAACTTCAACTAATTCAGGATCAATCGCGTTCACTCCAGCCAAACGAAGTGCAAATTGCTGTGCATGCATTTTCACTTAATTTTGGAGATCTGTTATGTGTAAGAGGGCTGTATCCAACCATGCCCCTTTATCCGTTTACCCCCGGCTTTGAAGTCAGCGGGGTCGTTGTTCAAACAGGTTCCGAGGTCACAGACCTTTGGCATGGTGATGAAGTGGTGGGCATGATGGGTGAGCAGATGGGTGGTCATGCCAATATGGTGATCTGTCCGGCGGCTCACGTTGTACCCAAACCGAAAAGATTAACATTTGAAGAAGCCTGCTCTCTGCCGGCCGTCACTATGACCATGCTTGATGTGTTCCACAAAGCCAAACCGCAGCCAGGTGAAAAAATATTGATTCAGACGGCGGCCGGAGGGACAGGTCTTATTGCCGTACAGTTGGCCCAGCACTATGGTCTGGAAATCTATGCCACAGCCGGTTCAGATGTGAAACTGAACTATCTGCAACAGCAGGGTGTGCACCATACCATTCAGTATGTGGAGCAGGATTTTGCCGAGGAGATTCGCCGTCTTACGAACGGGCAAGGTGTAGATATTGTCATCAATACTTTATCGGGTGAGGCGATTCAAAAGGGTATGGCTTGTCTTGCTCCCGGTGGCAGATATATTGAAATTGCCATGACTGCCTTAAAATCAGCCAAAAATATTGATTTATCCTTGTTATCGAACAATCAGGCATTCTATTCGGTAGATTTGCGACGGATGGCCTTCCGTGATCCTTCTATAATTCGAACCTATATGAGTGAAATGGCGATCCTGATTGACCAGAACGTCGTTCGTCCGACGATTTATGCCACCTATCCTTTTCAGCAAGTGAAAGAAGCATACAAGGCGATGGGAAACCGCAGTAATATCGGCAAAATTGTGGTACACATCCCTGAAGATCAACGCTTTAAGCCGTATTCTGCTAAGCCATGGGAGCAAAACGTTGTGGGACAACAGACCGCAATGGATCAGGAGATACCTTCCATCCGGGAGGAAATAGCGATTGTTGGAATCAGTGGCCGCTTTGCACAAAGTCGCAGTCCTGAGGAGTTATGGCAACATTTGCAAGCCGGGGATGATCTGATTGGAGAAGTAAAACGTTGGGATTTGGGTGCTTATTACGCTAATCAGCATTCCTATTGTCGACATGGCAGCTTTATAGAGGATTTTGATCGTTTTGATCCTCTGTTTTTTAACATATCAGGCGTGGAAGCCACCTATATGGACCCGCAGCAGCGCATTTTTTTGGAGGAGTCCTGGAAGGCGCTTGAAGATGCCGGTTATGTCGGCAAAAAGGCCGAGGGCCTTCAATGCGGCGTTTATGTAGGCTGCAGTGGTATGGATTACCAGAGCATTTTTGGACATGAGGGGCCCCCGCAAGCTTTCTGGGGGAACGCCAATTCTATTGTGCCTGCTCGTATAGCCTACTACCTGAATCTGCATGGTCCGGCTATTACAGTAGATACAGCCTGTTCCAGTTCATTGGTAGCCATTCATCTGGCATGTCAGGGATTATGGTCAGGAGAGACGAATATGGCCCTTGCCGGAGGAGTATTCATCCAGTCGACCCCTGGCTTTTACATTGCCTCCAATCGAGCGGGAATGCTGTCTCCAACAGGACGGTGTCATACCTTTGATGAAGCGGCGGATGGTTTTGTTCCGGGAGAAGGGGCAGGGGTTGTTATCCTAAAAAGGCTCAGCGAGGCGCTGGCTGACGGGGATCAGATTTACGGAGTCATTCGAGGGAGCGGAATAAACCAGGATGGGTCCACCAATGGAATTACGGCTCCCAGTGCAAAATCCCAGGAACGTCTTGAGCAGAACGTATATGAGACTTTTAATATTAATCCTGAACACATCCAGCTGGTCGAGGCTCATGGGACAGGGACCAGGTTGGGAGATCCGATTGAGTTCAATGCATTAACGCAGGCATTCAGAAGACATACCGACCAAAAACAGTTCTGTGCAATCGGCTCGGTAAAAAGCAATATCGGTCATACGGCCACGGCAGCCGGTGTAGCGGGTTTGTTTAAAATTGTGCTGGGGATGCGCCATCAAAAAATAGCCCCCTCCATTCATTTTCATCAACCCAACAGCCAGATTGCCTTAAATGACAGCCCGTTCTATATCCCAACAGCCACGATGGAATGGAAAGCCGGATCAAGTGGCAGAAGATGTGCTGCAATCAGTTCATTTGGTTTCAGTGGTACGAATGCCCATATGGTCATTGAGGAGGGACCGCTGCGATCCAGACCGTCAGCGCCGATGCCGGGATATTTGATTGCACTTTCAGCTCGTACCGACGAACAATTGCGTCAGCAGGTTGAACAACTCACCACCTACGGAAGACAAGTGCCGGAACTGGATTGCGGTAACCTGAGCTACACTCTGTTATTGGGACGAAAACATATGGATTTCCGCCTCGCATGTGTGACCCGAAGTCTGAATGAAGCGATCACTTTACTTCAACGCTGGTTGGACAAGGGAAGTGCACCGCAGGTTCGGGTTTCACAAGGAACACTGGATATTTCACGTGAACACTCCTCATTGCAACGATATGGGAATGAATGTTTGCGAAGTTGCCGGAAGACGACACATGCAAGCGAATATTTGGAGCATTTGGGCACTGCAGCGGATCTTTATATCCAGGGATATGAACTTGATTATGATCTGTTGTTTGAGCAGGGTCACTATCGGACCATATCACTACCCACCTATCCATTTGCCCGAGAGCGGTATTGGGTAGAGAACGAAGAAATGAGTTACTCAGCATTAGCAGAAAAACCAACAACGGTTAAGCCATTAAATGAAAGCATATTACTGCACTCCATGCTGCACCACAACCGCTCGGATCTGCTACGAGGCCAGTGGTACAGCAGTCAGTTCAATGGCAGAGAGCCTTTCCTGAGCGATCATGTGGTGCAGGGGCACAAGCTGCTTCCGGCTGTTGCTCAGCTGGAAATGGCCCGTGCAGCAGCGGCACACGCAGCCAATTGGCCTCCGCGCATGTATAGTCTGCTGCTGCGCCATGTGATGTGGAGCAGGCCACTCGTTGTTGGGGAGGAGCCTGTGGAGGTTCATCTTACGCTTGAGGCCGAGGCCGATGGAAGTCTGTCCTATGAAATATCGGCAGTGTTATCCACCGAGTCTGTAATCGAGTCTGGGGAAGCGGTGTATAGCCAAGGGCGTGTGAGCGTAGGACACCCCCTCGCAGAATCCGTGCAAAGTCTGGATTTGCAGGCTGTGCACAGCCGTTGTACACAGGGACAGGCCAGCGGGGAAGTCTGTTATGAAACGTTCCGGAAACTGGGCTTGGAGTACGGTCCGTCCCATCAGACGATTGTCGAACTACATTGGGGGACGGACGAGGCCTTGGCGCAGCTGTCTCTGCCGCCAGCCCTCTTTGAGGGACAGGCGGATACCGTGCTGCATCCGGGTATGCTGGATGGAGCCCTGCAAGCGTCCATCGCCCTGCTGGCAGGAGATCAGATCGCGGAAGCTCTGGAGTCTACAGCCCTGGGGGATGCGGCAAGTTTGATGGGTCCAGCCGAACGAATCGGGAATCGGTCCGCTTCTGCACCGCTGCCCTTTGCGCTGGAGGAGGCGGAAGTAATCGCCCCTTGCCAGGCGCAGATGTGGGCTGTGGTGCGTGTTCGCCCCGAGCCTGCGGCATCCTCCGATGCGGAGGCGAGGGTCCGCAAACTGGATCTGGAGCTGTGCGATCCAGAGGGACAGGTCTGCATACGGTTGCGGGGTGTCACCTCACGTGTGCCGGAAAGCCGGGAAGGCGTGCTGCTGGTGCAGCCCGCGTGGCAGGAACTGCCGAAGCGCTCCCTAACGCCTGCGGTTCCGGCGGTCGAGCCAGCGGTGCTACTGTGTGGTTGGGCCCCGAAAGACTTCGCGGATGCGGATGCACCCTGGGAGCAGATGGCGTTAACGGGGCCGTTGGAGGAGCGGTACGGACAGGCTGTTCAGGCCATCCTGTACCACATTCAGCAGCAGCTTTCGAAACAGCGAAGCCGCCGCATGGCCTTGCAGGTTGTCGTGGCTGGAGATGAAGAAGGAAGACGGTTCGCTGGCCTTAGCGGGTTGCTGCGGACTGTGCGGCTGGAGTATCCGGGCAGTCTGGCACAGCTTGTCGAAGTCCAGCCAGAGACATCCGCCGCAGGGTTGGCTGAGCAGCTGCATCAGTGTGCCGTCCATGCGGAGGAAAGCCACCTGCGGTGGGAAACGGACGGGCTGAAGCGAGCGGGCTGGCAGGCGGTGGATGTGGATGTGGATGAGAATGTGAACGGGAATGGGAACGTGAATGCGGAGATAGAGATGAAGGTGAGGACAAAGACGGAGTTCCCACTGTTGTTCCCCTGGAGGGACGGAGGCGTGTACGTCATTACAGGCGGAGCCGGTGGTCTGGGACGGATCTGGGCCCGGGAAATTGCGGGACGGACAGAAGGCAGCACGCTGATTTTAACGGGCCGATCCCCGGCGATGCCGGAGACGGTGCAGCGAGAGATGGCGCAGCTTCCGGCCCGAGTGCTTTATGAAACGATGGACGTCACCAACAGGGAGGCGGTCCATGCACTGTTTCGTCGTCTTCGTCAGCAATACGGCCGGGTAAACGGGGTGCTGCATTGTGCCGGAGAGATCCGGGACAGTCTGATTCGGTACAAAACGGAAGCCGACTGGCAGGCGGTGCTGGCCCCGAAAGTAAATGGCACACGGAATCTGGAAGAAGCGATCGGGACAGAGGCGCTGGATGCGCTGCTGCTGTTCTCCTCCGGTGCAGCGGTGACGGGGAATGCAGGGCAGGGCGATTATGCAGCCGCCAATGGGTATTTGGATGCGTATGCGGCGAGCCGAAATGTGCGGATGAAACGCGGGGAGTGTCAGGGTCGAACCTTGTCCATCAACTGGCCGCTGTGGGAAGAAGGCGGGATGCAGCTGGAGGAAGAGGGGAAGGCACGTCTGTGGAAACAGCATGGGCTAAGACCGCTGGGAACCGCGTCGGGGGTGAAGGCACTGTATCAGGCCTGGGCGAGTGGAAGCAGTCAGGTGGCGGTGGCGGAAGGCAATCTGTTGGCGCTGCGCAGAAGCCTGCTGGAGCCGGGGGGGTCGTGGTCGGGCCAACCGATCGAGTTGGCAAAGACAGACGGGCTTGAAGCAGCGTCGGAATGGCTATCCACCCAGACGGAATCAACCCAGGCTTCGTCTCATGCGGGAAGCGCGGCAGAGCTGAAAGCTATGGCTGTGCTTAAATTGGAAGTGGCCGCTCTACTGAACGTGGGGGAGCAGGAGATTGATCCGGCCATGGACTGGAGTGAATATGCTCTGGACCCGGTGCAATGGAGCGAGCTTTCCCGCAGACTGCTGACCCGGCATGGATGGGACATCCCAGCAGAGAAACTGTTGGGACACTTGAACATGAGCCAAACGATCCGACATATTACCGGTCAGATCCACCCAATGGGGAAGGAGCGAATGGACCTGGATATGAATAAAGAGAAACATGACCCCGTACAAAAGAATGATGCTGATTTGCGAGAAAAAACAGTTCAATTTCTGCAAGAGCATTTAGCCCGGGTCATCGGACTTCCAAAATCAAGGGTTGACGCAGATACAGCCATGGATCGATACGGTATAGATTCGTTGCTTATTATGCAGATGACTACCAATTTGGAAGAACAGTTTGGTCTTTTGCCCAAAACACTATTTTTCGAATATCAGACCCTTCGGGCTTTGAGCGAATATTTTCTTGAACACCATCATGAACAACTGCGACTCATTGTAGGGGAAGAACGTCCTGAAGAGTCCGTTGATATATCCCCGACCTCGTTGGCTGTACAAAATCCGGGAATAGAGAACATTAAATCCAAGGGCACTCTGCACACAAAGAGGACGTTGAGGGATCAACAAGATGTTGATGCAAAGTCGCAGAACGCAGCACCAATGAATTCTTTGAATTCGATAAATTCAACCGAATCATCCATTCAGGTGCAAGAGGGGGAGCAGGATATCGCCATTATTGGTGTGGCGGGAAGGTATCCGGGAGCGCGGAATATCCATGAGTTTTGGGAGAATCTGCGTAGTGGAACAGATAGTATCACCGAAATACCGGCAGAACGCTGGGATCAGGAGCAGGTGTATGATCCGGCGCCGGGTACGCCGGGCAAGACCTATGGACGCTGGGGCGGATTTCTGGACGGGGTGGACGAATTCGATCCACTGTTCTTCCAGATCTCTCCCCGGGAAGCCGAGATGATGGACCCGCAGGAACGACTATTCATGCAGTGTGTGTATGAGACGCTGGAAGATGCCGGGTATACGAGGGAGCGTTTGGCTGCCGACATCGTGGGTGTGTACGTGGGTGTGATGTACGAGGAATACCAGTTATACGGGGCTGAGTCATCCATTGCGCTTTCGGGCAATCCGGCGTCAATCGCCAACCGGGTGTCGTATTTCTGTAATTTCCGTGGACCGAGCATGGCAGTGGATACGATGTGTTCGTCTTCGCTGACCTCCATTCATCTGGCGTGTCAAAGTCTGAGACAGAACGAATGTCAGATTGCGGTCGCAGGCGGAGTGAATGTGTCGGTCCACCCGAACAAATATATCATGCTGTCTCAAGGACGATTCCTCTCCAGCAAAGGCCGCTGCGAGAGCTTTGGTGAAGGGGGCGACGGATATGTGCCGGGTGAAGGGGTGGGCGCGGTCCTGTTAAAGCCGCTTGCGCGGGCGGTTGCAGACGGGGACCGGATTTACGGAGTGATCAAAGGGTCGGCCTTGAATCACGGCGGAAAAACAAACGGGTACACCGTGCCGAATCCCAACGCCCAGGCGGACGTCATCGGCCGGGCCTTGCGTGAGGCGGACATTGACCCGCGGACGATCAGTTATGTGGAAGCCCATGGTACGGGTACGTCGCTGGGCGACCCGATTGAGATCGCGGGGCTGAGCAAAGCGTTTCAACGCGACCCGTCGGAAGAAGCCTACTGTGCAATTGGCTCCGCGAAATCGAATATCGGACATGCGGAGAGCGCAGCAGGCATCGCGGGAGTCACCAAGGTGCTGCTGCAATTGCAGCATGGGGAGCTGGCGCCGTCCCTGCATGTGCAGCAGACCAACCCGCATATTGACTTTAGTCAAACCCCGTTCACGGTTCAGCGGGAGCTGGACGTTTGGGCACGTCCGAGAGTGGACGGTGAGATTGTACCGCGACGGGCAGGGATTTCCTCGTTTGGGGCAGGTGGAGCGAATGCTCATATCATTTTGGAGGAATACCGGGAACCTGATCTGGCGCAAGAAAAGGCGAACGAGCAAAACGAGAACCATGAACAAAATGAAGTGCCAGGGATGATTGTGCTGTCAGCGAGGAACGAGGAACGACTGGTCGTTCAGGCCCGTCAGCTGCGGGATGTACTTCGAATGACGCAAAGCAGCTGGAAGGTGCGGGAGATTGCTTATACGCTGCAAACGGGACGTGAAGCGATGGAGGCTCGTCTGGGCGTGCTGGCGCAAACGGTGGACGAACTGGTCGCCAAGCTGGACCGTTATGTGGAACAGGTTAGTCAGGCAGAACCGGAAGGCAAAGGGAGCCAGTATTATCAGGGACATGTGAAGCAAGGACAGGAGAATCCGGGGTGGCTGACGGATGAGGAAGACATGAAAGAAAATGTGAAACGCTGGCTGTCCCAGGGGCGTTATGAGCATGTACTGGACGCCTGGACGCGAGGGGCAGTGATCCGGTGGACGGAGCTATACGGGGAAAACAGACAGCAGCACCCGCGCCGAATCAGTCTGCCTTCCTATCCCTTTGCAAGAAATCGTTATTGGGCTCCAATGAAATCAGAGGAAGCATCGTTCAACTCCAACGTAATTGGAAATGACGGGTCAGCCATGCTTCATCCACTACTGCACAGCAATACTTCAGATCTTCATGAGCAGCGATACAGTTCACTCTTCACGATGGATTCGCCTGTGCTTATAGATATCAATGAAGAGCAGGCAGCAAAATTATTGCCTGACTTGCTTCATCTGGAAATTGCCTATACGGCTCTGGATTTGGCGATACCTGATCATCAGGATTCGGCTGAACCTGAATTATCGATCCAATTGCAGGATGTGGTATGGGACAGCTCTATTTACGTGTCTGATCAGCCACTTCCGTTACACATCTCATTGCAATCCGAACCACATTTAACAGTGGGATACGTCATATATGGGGAAAATGGAGGGGAACTCCAGCCCGTATACAGTAGCGGAATGGCTAAAAAGGTGGCTTCAGAGTTTACAGCATCAGATGCTCTGGAGGTTGACTCTATTGATGAAATCTATCCTGCTGAGGTGGATTCGTCGATCGCCTTTTTTGCAAACGATGCTTCAAAGCAAGTCTTGTGCTCATCATCTTATGCGGTAGAACGTATATATGCGGGGGAAGATCATATCCTGATCAAGTTTGAACAGGCAACGGATGTGTTATCTGTGCCGCCAATGTACAGACTGCCGGTAGATGCAATTCAGCTTGCCGTTTGTGGGGGACTGGGCTGGACGGGAATAGAAAAGCAACAGCTGGATATTCCGGGGTCGCGTCCTGTTTGCATTCAATCCCTTCAAAGACTTGATGCACTAGGGGGATCAGACGTTTCTTGGGCAAGAGTAGATCGGAGAGAACGGGTGGACGGGCCGCCAGGGCGTGAAGTGCTGGACATTCGTTTGTATTCATCTGAGGGACGCTTAATGTTAAAGATTCAGGCATTAGAAGCAGGCTTTGCAACCATACCGCAAGGGGCAGAAAACGAAGAAATGGCGGTCCATTCGGATGCTGCAACTGCAGTTTCCCTTGAATCCTCATTTGAGTCTTCATTGGGTGCATCCGAGCAAGAAACCGTGATTATCTCGAAAGAAGCAGTATCTGCTCCCGCAGCTTCTCGCCGGAGACCAGAGCTCTTGGGACTGACAACATCGGAGTGTGTAAGATGGGAGTTAAAGGAACTGGCAGGGCAAACGTTGAAAATTTCGAGGGAACTGATTGATGGCAATGAAAACCTCGCGGAGTATGGATTTGATTCCATTAGCCTGACTGAATACGCAACGGTTCTTAATCAGCATTTTGGATTGGAGCTGGCGCCATCCATATTTTTCGATCACACGACCCTCCATGAGTTGGCTCATTATCTGGAGCGAGAATTCAAGGACGCTGTTACGGGAAAATATGCGGATCACGAAAATCTAACGGGGGAAGAGCGTACGGAGCAATCCGTACCGTTTAAAAGCAAAGCGACACAGCATCGTTCCAAAGCCCGAACGCCGAACGCCCAAAGACAGGCATCTGGCAAATATCGGCGTTCAGGAGACACGCGTCGATTGCAAAAGGCCGATGAACCCATTGCTATTATTGGCATCAGTGGACGATTTCCCGAAGCGCGCAATGTAGAGGAGATGTGGTCGATTCTCGTAAATGGGCAAACGGCTGTTAAGACCGTTCCCTCGGATCGATTCACCAGTAGTAAAAAGGATGCGGATTGGAAATGCGGTCTTGTGCCAGGGGTCCGGGAGTTTGACCCCCGCTTCTTCGAAATCTCCCCACGGGAGGCCGAGAGCATGGACCCGCGTCAGCGATTGCTGTTACAGGAATCCTGGAGAGCACTTGAAGATGCCGCATATGGCAAAAAACAGCTTTCCTCCGGCCGGGTCGGCATGTTTGTCGGGGTGGAGAACAATGAGTATTTGCAATTTGTTGGCCTGGACGGGCCGCTTACGTCCAATCACAATGCCATTCTGGCCGCCAGATTAGCCTATCTCCTGGACCTGAAGGGTCCGAATATGGCGATTAATACCGCTTGCTCTTCGGGGCTGTCGGCTGTTCATCAAGCCTGTGTCAGCCTGCGGGCGGGAGAGTGCGATACGGCTCTTGCGGCAGGGGTGAGCCTGCTGCTTACCGAGCAGGGATTCGAAGCGATGTCCCAGGCGGGGATGCTGTCCGAGGACGGACGCTGTTATGCGTTTGACCAGCGTGCCAATGGCATGGTTCCGGGAGAAGCGATAGCGGTTGTTGTGCTGAAGACCTTATCGCTGGCTGAGGCGGATGGAGATTCGATCTATGGAGTCATCCGTGGCAGTGGCATGAACTATGATGGCAAAACCAACGGAATCACCGCGCCGAGTGGTGTGGCACAAACAGCCCTGATGAATGAGGTGTATGCCCGGTACGGCATTCGGGCGGAGGACATGCAGTACATTGTGACCCACGGGACGGGAACGCGCCTCGGAGACCCGGTTGAAATCAATGCCTTGCAGGAAGCCTACAAAGCGCGAAATATGGAGCCAGGCTCCTGTGCGCTGACGTCAGTAAAAACGAATTTGGGTCATACCCTCGCCGCTTCGGGTGTGGTGAGTCTGATTAGCCTGGTACAGGCGATGCGTCATGAGACAATCCCGGCAAGTCTGCATTGTGAGGAAGAGAGTGAATATATCCGGTGGTCGGAGGGTCCATTTTATGTGAACAAAAGCAATCGGCCTTGGCCACGAACAGAGCAGGCGAGGCTGGGAGCGGTGAGTGCCTTTGGCATGAGTGGAACCAACGTGCATGTCGTCGTGGAAAGTTATGAAGGTAATGGGCAGAAACGAACGCCTGGTTATGCGTCACCTTATTATTTGCTGGCACTGTCAGCCAAAACGGAAGCAGCACTACAGCGCAAGGTGGAGGACATGATCGCTGTGCTGGAACGGGAAGAGATGCCGGATCTGGCGGCGATCAGCTACACGCTGCTGGAGGGACGACAGCATTTCCGTCACCGCTGTGCGGTGGTTGTGCAGTCAAGGGAAGATGCTGTGCATGTCTGGAAAGCGTTCGGCTCGAAAGAAAATAACGGGAAAATATTTCGCGGGACAGTGAGCCGGGAGTTCATTGAACAGCGCATTGTTCGAGAACACGGTCATGAGCTTTTACATCAGCTTCAGCATGAAACTCACGCAGCGGCAAACGGGGCATACCGTGATATCCTGCATGTGTTGGCGGATTTATACTGTCAGGGTTACGCGCTGGATTGGGTGAACATGTATGGCGAGGCTGCTCCTGGACGTATTCATCTGCCTTCATATCCGTTTGCTCAGGAAGAATACTGGGTGACCCAGTCATCCCCTGCAACAGGTCAAATGAACGAGCAGCATCATACAGCAAAGCTTCATCCGCTTGTACACCGGAATACGTCAACGCTGCGCGAGCAGCAGTATAGCTCTATTTTTGCCCAGGAAGATCCGTTACTGCATGACCATATGGAATCGGGTTACAAATGTCTGCCGGATTCAGCCCATGTGGAGATGGTCCGGGCAGCGGTGTCATGTGCGTTAAAGGGAGCGGACGAGATGAATCAGGCTCCGGTTCACATGAAGCTGTTCGATCATCAATGGGTTAATCCAGTGGTGGTGACAGAGGAGCCGCTGGAGGTTCATTTGGCCATTATTCCACAATCCGATCAATCCTTAATCTATGAGATATTCAGTGAAAGAGCTGAGGGCAGAGAAGAGTTATGGAGCAGGGGGCGTATCGCGTATGAGCTTCTGGAATTTGTTAATCCCCCTATGGATGTACAGTCCATTACCGAAAGATGTACACAGGTGGAGCTTGGGAACCCATCTTCAGAAGGTATATACTCATCCATTGTTTGTTGTTATACGGGCGAAAATGAAGTGTTAATAAAGCTCTCGCCTGAAAGCAATGATCAGGATCGGGCTTTGTTAATTACACCGAATTTGCTGACTGAAGCCGTATCACTGGCGGCAAACATCTTTCAGACAAGATCGGGAACGGCAGCAGATTATCGCAACAAGGCCATGCCATCAAGTGAGGTAGACAAGTCGAGTGTGCATGAGGTACAGAGTGAAAGACATACCTGGCTTTCAATGGAGTCCATGGAATTTTCGGCAGACCATTTGCAACACCCGCTGTGGATGTGGATCAGGGAGTCGGATTCGGGGCTGGATGTTACTTTCTGCGATGAGAAAGAACAGGTGGTTGCACACATGGCGGGTTTGCAGGTCCAAAAGGATCTGGCGAGAAATGATGTGCCGGAGGGCATGAAGGGGAAAGGGTTAGAACGTGAGGTCGCTGACGATACCCTTCTGATGGCTTTTGAGGAAATATGGGAAAACTCAGAGCCTGAACTTCATCGTGAAGAGAACCCACAGACCATATTATGTGTGCTTTCCTGTCAGAAGAGCCAGGAGAAGTTCGTTTCATTGATGAAGCATCACAGTCCTCATATCCAGCTGGTCTTCATCGATCCGGCAGTGTGGGAAAAAGAGACAGATCCCGTTCATCTTGCGAAGTACAGGGGAGCGCTTCAGGAGATCAGCCAGCAACATGGGAACGTGGATACTGTACTATACTTGCCGGCACTGGAGGAACCGCTACTGCTGCAGGACACTAAGCCGATTTTACTTTTGCTTCAGGCATTGGCGGCAGAGAAGATCAAGCCTGGCCGAATTCTTCTCGCCGGGGAATGCAGAACAGGGATCGAGCGGTGTTACCTGGATGCATGGATCGGTTTTGAGCGTTCACTTGGACTCATTATGCCTCATACGAAATTACAGGTGATCAGCAGCGATGTGGATTCCATAAATGAAGTGAACTGGAAATTGTGGAGTGAACGGCTATCGCAAGAATTAAGGTCAAACCAGCGATGCAGCGTACGTTATGAGCATAATCAGCGTAAAGTAAGCCGCATCAGACCGATCCCCCCAACAGAGCAATACAAACCGGGGACGGAATACGTGTTACCTGGAAAGACATATTTGATAACAGGCGGATTGGGAGGAATCGGCCTTGCTTTTGCCAGAGCGTGGGCTCCGCTGGGTGTAAATCTGGCTTTGATGGGCCGATCTTCCCTGGATTCCGTGAAACAGCAAAGAATGGATGAGTTGACCGAGGCGGGCAGTCAGGTAATGTATGTTCAGGCTGATGTTGCCGTATTAGAACAAGTCGAAGAAGCGGTGCGGACAGTCATACGAAAATTCGGCGCAATTCACGGACTGATCCACGCTGCCGGGATTGAAAGTCGGGTAAGTGTGCTGGATAAATCAGCAGCTGATTTTGAGCGTGTGCTTGCTCCCAAAATCCGGGGAACATTGGCATTGGACAAGGCTCTGGGCAACGAACCGCTGGAGTTCCGCAGTTATTTCTCTTCCTCATCGGCTATTTTGGGAGACTTCGGTTCCTGTGACTATGCTGTGGCGAATCGATTCCAGATGGCTTATGCCCAAGAGCAGCATCGCACGGGTCCTATTCACACGGTATCCATCAACTGGCCGCTTTGGAGAGAGGGCGGAATGGGCACAGGCGAGAAAAATGCTTCGGCCATGTATCTCAAAACGAGTGGTCAACGTTTTCTGGAAAAAGACGAAGGGGTAGCCCTGTTTCAAAAAATTCTAAATGAACCTTACGCTCACCAACTCGTTATGGCGGGGAAACCGGAGCGCATACATCGTTTTCTGGGTGTTGAATTCACACCTGATGAAGCTGTTAGCATACCTCAGCCTTCACATGGAGTCAGGAATCCGGTCTTGAATCCTGCGAATCCTGCGGTGGAGCTGAGTGTGCGTGTGGAGTTGCATGGCAAAACGGTTGCTGAATGCGCGCAATGGGAGCTTGGAGAAATAGCAAGCGAGCTGTTAAAGATACCTCATGAAGAATTGGACCCTCTAGCCAATCTTGCGGAGTTTGGATTTGATTCCATCAGCTTGACGGAGTATGCAGCGCGGTTAAGCCGTCATTACGGAGCAGAACTGACACCGTCCATATTTTTTGGACATTCCACACTGAAGGGATTGGCTGAATATCTGGAAAACGAGCATCGGGATGTTTTAATTGGCATGTACGAGGAAAGGAAGGCCGTGACCGACATGAAATACGATGTCGCGGACCGAGGTTACCGATCTGGACGTTCCGGAAGATGGGTTGGCGGCAAATCCATCCCCGCATCCGATCATCGTCCAACTGCCCGTAATCTGAACAAAATGGATCAATTCACGGAGCCTGTTGCCATTATTGGCATTAGCGGACGGTTCCCCGAAGCACGTGATGTGGACGAGATGTGGTCCATGATCAGTCAGGGTCAGGAAGCGATAAAAAGGGCACCGGAAGATCGGTTTTCCACCCGCCATGGGCGTGAACCTTGGAAATGCGGTCTTGTGCCAGGGGTACGGGAGTTTGATCCCCGCTTCTTCGAAATCTCCCCGCGTGAGGCCGAGAGCATGGACCCGCGTCAGCGATTGCTGTTACAGGAGTCCTGGAGAGCGCTTGAAGATGCCGCATATGGCAAAAGACAGCTTTCCTCCGGCCGGGTCGGCATGTTTGTCGGGGTAGAGAATAATGAGTATTTGCAATTTGTTGGTCTGGATGGGCCGCTTACGTCCAATCACAATGCCATTCTGGCAGCCCGATTAGCGTATTTTCTGGACCTGAAGGGTCCCAATATGGCGATTAATACCGCTTGCTCTTCGGGGCTGGCGGCTGTTCATCAAGCCTGTGCCAGCCTGCGGGCCGGAGAGTGCGACACGGCTCTTGCGGCAGGGGTGAGCCTGCTGCTTACCGAGCAGGGATTCGAAGCGATGTCCCAGGCGGGGATGCTGTCCGAGGATGGGCGCTGTTATGCGTTTGACCAGCGTGCCAATGGCATGGTTCCGGGAGAGGCGATAGCGGTCGTTGTGCTGAAGGCCTTATCGCAGGCTGAGGCGGATGGAGATTCGATCTACGGGGTCATCCGGGGCAGCGGCATGAACTATGATGGCAAAACGAATGGAATTACCGCGCCGAGTGGTGTGGCACAGACGGCGCTGATGAATGAGGTGTATGCCCGGTACGGCATTCGGGCGGAGAACATGCAGTACATTGTGACCCACGGGACGGGAACACGCCTCGGAGACCCGGTCGAAATCAATGCCTTGCAGGAAGCCTACAAATCAAGAAATATGGCGCCAGGCTCCTGTGCGTTAACGTCGGTAAAAACGAATTTGGGCCATACCCTCGCCGCTTCGGGTGTGGTGAGCCTGATTAGCCTGGTACAGGCGATGCGTCATGAGACGATCCCGGCAAGTCTGCACTGTGAGGAAGAGAGTGAATATATCCGGTGGTCGGAGGGTCCATTTTATGTGAACAAAAGCAATCGGCCTTGGCCACGAACAGAGCAGGCGAGGCTGGGAGCGGTGAGTGCCTTTGGCATGAGTGGAACCAACGTGCATGTCGTCGTGGAAAGTTATGAAGGTAATGGGCAGAAACGAACGCCTGGTTATGCGTCACCTTATTATTTGCTGGCACTGTCAGCCAAAACGGAAGAAGCACTACAGCGCAAGGTGGAGGACATGATCGCCGTACTGGAACGGGAAGAGAAGCCGGATCTGGCGGCAATCAGCTACACGTTGCTGGAGGGACGTGAGCATTTCCGTCACCGCTGTGCGGTGGTTGTGCAGTCCAGGGAAGATGCCGTATACATGATGAAGCAGCGGGGTCAATCCAAGTCAGGGGTTTTGTTTGAGGGCGTGGTGCCAAGAAGGTTTACTGGACAAAAGCTGTTGCAGGAGCATGGGGACGAATGGATTATCAAAAGCACCGAAAGAAGTCTGTCCCCGGAAAAACAGAGGGAAATTCTCCATGTGCTGGCTGATCTGTATGCCCAGGGCTATGATCTGAACTGGGGACAGATGTATGGGGATGTGCCACCATTACGCATCAGTCTGCCATCGTATCCTTTTGCCCGAGAGGAATACTGGATGGCGCCAAAGGAAAGGGAGCAAAGGGAAGAGCAGCAGCCATCGCGGGAGCACTCATGGACTTCTCTTCACCCTCTGGTGCAACAAAATACGTCTGATTTCACTGAGCAAAGGTTCAGCTCGGTGTTCAATGGAACAGAATTTTTCCTTAGGGATCACATCATTCATGGAGTCTCTGTACTTCCTGGAGTGGCCCAGTTAGAGATGGCCCGGGCAGCATTGCAGCTTACCGTTGCGGGAACACGACCCGTTTTTCTGCAAAATGTGGTGTGGATCAGCCCCGTTGTCATGGACGGAGATGCAGCAACTCATAACAGCATTCAGGTAGGGATCGGACTGCATCCTGTCACAGAGAATCCTCAGCTTATAAGTTATGAGATTTACCGACAAGACCAGCAGGCTGAGGGGAAACGTCATGTATACAGTCAAGGACAGCTGGGATGGGATGAAGAGGCCGAATCGGCTCCAATTCATGATCTGAACGAACTCATGGCTGCATGCAATCAATCGGTCTGGACGGGTGAAACCTGTTACAAGGCATTTCGGCAAGCCGGTATCCATTACGGACCTGCATTTAAAGGAATACAGCAATTGCATATCGGGGAGAGAGAGGTTTTGGCCCGACTGAAGCTTCCTGAGCATTTGTTGCCAGAAATGAACTCGTATGTCCTTCATCCCTGTATATTGGACTCCGCGTTGCAGGCCTCTATTGGCATGATGCTGGAGCATCCTGACGCGGATGGAAAAAAGGCAAGTCAAGATTCAGGTGGACCACAGCCCTCGGTTCCTTTTGCTTTAAAGAAAGTTCAAATATATAAAGCCTGTGCTCAGGACATGTGGGCATGGGTGCGCTACAGCTCCGATTCCAGTTCGGATGGGAAAGGAATGACGTTTGATATTGATTTGTTTGACCAGAGAGGAAATGTCTGTGTTCGTTTAATTGGCTTTTCCTCCAGACAGCTTCCCGATCCAAAATCCACAGCGTCAGGCGCTGACACAACCCCTCAGTCTGAAATGCTGCTGTTAAAGCCGTACTGGCGGGAGTTGGGGGTGGAAGAAACAGGTCACAACCAGATGACTCATGAGGGTGAGCATATCGTTATTTTATGTGGTGCATTCGCTTGCAGGCTGAGTGAGATGGAGTTTGAATTCCCGTCTGCATCATTTATACCGATTGGATTGGATGGGAGAATGGCCACAGCCGAAAGTTGGTTCGAGGATGGCGCCTTGCAGGTGTTTGGTAAACTTCAAACGATACTGTCCAGTGAATCGAATAAACCGCGGATTGTACAGGTAGTTGTGCCTAATAACGGAGAGCAGCGTTTGTATGCTGCGCTATCCGGCATGTTGCAAAGTGTTAAACTCGAATATCCGGCTGTTGCAGGACAGTTGATCGAAATGGATGAGCAGTTGGACAACGCAGATATTTTACAGCTGCTGAAGTGGGACGTTTGCGAGCCTAAAGATAGCTGGATTCGTTATAAGGGCCGTCGACGGGAACTGGCAGACTGGCAGGAGATTGATCCGTCCACCGTTCTTGAACAACGGTTTTGGCGTGATCATGGTGTATACCTCATTACAGGCGGTATGGGTGGTCTTGGACTTGTATTTGCGCAAGAGATCGCCACCCAGGCCAAGCATCCAACGCTTGTTCTCGTGGGCAGATCACCGATGGACGGTCCGATGGAACAATCTCTTAAAGTACTGCGAGAGCAGGGGGCACGGGTGGACTATCTGCAGGTTGATGTAGCGGATGGTGAAGCCGTGCAGAACCTTGTTGATAGCATAAAACAAGCCTATGGCGTTATTCACGGCGTTATTCATGGAGCAGGACTGATCAGAGACAGTCTGTTCCTTGCCAAGACAGAGGAAGAATGGCGTGAAGTTTTGAGACCCAAAGTGGCTGGAACAGTTCACCTGGATCGATGCACAAAACAAGAAGAACTGGATTTCTTCATTCTGTTCTCCTCCGGAACTGCCGTCCTCGGCAACATGGGTCAGAGTGATTACGCTACAGCCAATGCGTTCATGGACCTTTATGCAGCATACCGGGAAACGATGGTGGGTCAGGGCAAACGAAGCGGCAGGACACTGTCCGTAAACTGGCCATTCTGGGAAAATGGCGGCATGAAGGTTGACTCATCTGTGAAACAAATGATGTGGCAGAAAATGGGAATTAGGCCCCTGCATTCACATCAGGGAATACAGGCATTAACCCTTGCACTGTCATCTGGGTCTTCCAGAGTGATGGTCATGGCAGGCGACCCTGAACGAATCCGGGACAAGATCAGAACTGTAAAATCACAATCACCGGATATTTCCTCTCCAATGTATACGGCTGCTCCCGAAGGGGATAAGCACAGGGACGACCTCTATTTGGAACTGGTTAATCGTGTTCTGGACGGGGAACTAACGGAAGCGCAATTTGTTGAAGCGTTCATGAAGGAATAGGAGTGTGATCGGATGAAAGGCGACTTGTATCAAATATACAATGATATCAGAGCACGGAAACTAAATCCGCAGGATGCAGCCAATCAACTAACCTCTCTGATGGCACAAAATCAACACACCCGGACTTCCGGCGAGCCTCAGGAATCCGGAAATACGGTTCAGGCAAATACCGAGTTACATGAGAAGACACGCAGAATTTTGACTAAGGCTGTGGCTAACCAGCTAAAGGTAAGACCGGAGGAAATTGAAGCAGATGTGGAGCTCAGTGAGTATGGATTTGATTCCATTATGTTAACCGAACTGAGCAACTCCCTTAACAGGAACTACAGACTGAATCTAACCCCGGCCGTTTTTTTTGAACATTCAACTTTGGCGCAATTTACAGACTATGTTTTGGACACCTATGTTGATCAATTTGCAGAATTGTGGACATCTCCTGCTAAGGCAAGAGATGTCCAGAAAACACATATTTCATCTGAATCCACAATGAAGAACAGATTTAGGTCATCCGAAAATTTCGAAATGGCTCACAATTATGAGAACGCTGAAACTTATGAGAATACTGAAACAACTGAATATGATGAGAGCTTTCAGAAATCTCAGGATGTCGCCAAGCAAGGAAACAATCGTCTGATGAGAGACACAAACCAGCGATCTCAGGACAGCCACTCACCAACCTTTCAGCGAGCAGACAAGACGATAATGGCCTTTGAGCCTGTTGCGATCGTAGGCATGACAGGAAGGTTCCCGATGGCAGAGGATACAGATAAGCTGTGGGAAAATTTAATGGAGGGAAGAGATTGTATCACCGAAATTCCATCGTCACGATGGGATTGGAAGTCCATTTATGGAGATCCCCTAAAGGAGTCGAATAAAACCAACATCAAATGGGGCGGATTTATGGATGGGGTGGATGAATTTGATCCGTCATTTTTTGGCATCTCCCCTCGGGAAGCAGAACTTATGGACCCGCAGCAGCGTCTGCTCATGCTCTATGTATGGAAGACCATTGAGGATGCGGGCTATGCTGCTCAAAGCTTGTCCGGAAGTAATCTGGGCATATTCGTGGGCACCTCCGGAACGGGATACAGCAGTCTGATTTCCCGTTCAGGACTGGCTATTGAGGGGTATAGCTCAACTGGAATTGTTCCATCCGTAGGACCCAATCGAATGAGCTATTTCCTGAATGTACATGGCCCAAGTGAACCAATCGAGACGGCTTGTTCAAGTTCACTAGTTGCCATCCACCGGGCAGTAACAGCGATGAGAAATGGGGATTGTAATGCAGCCATCGTTGGGGGCATTAATACAATTCTGACCCCGGAAGGGCATATCAGCTTTAACCGTGCAGGGATGCTGAGTGAAGACGGACGCTGCAAAACTTTTTCCGAACAGGCTAACGGGTATGTTCGTGGTGAAGGTGTTGGCATGCTGATGCTCAAACGGTTGAAAGATGCAGAACAAGCGGGTGATCACATCTATGGACTGATTCGGGGGACGAGTCAGAACCATGGTGGACGGGCCAACTCCTTAACGGCACCCAATCCGAAGGCACAGGCTGACCTATTGATCCAGGCCTATCGCAAAGCTGGCATAGATCCAAGAACCATCGGTTATATCGAAACCCATGGAACCGGGACGCCTCTGGGTGATCCGATAGAAGTGAACGGGCTGAAGTCCGCTTTTAAAGAACTGTCTCGCCAATCAGGAGATGAACCACTCGGTACACCTTATTGCGGTTTGGGCTCCGTAAAGTCTCACATTGGACACCTTGAGATGGCGGCTGGTGTGGCGGGTGTCATGAAGGTATTGCTTCAGATGAAACATCGCAAGCTTGTGCCAGGCTTGCATCTGGATCATATCAACCCTTATGTCCAACTGGACAACAGCCCGTTTTATATTGTGCGGGAAACAAGGGAATGGGCCGCCCCGAGAGATAGCGATGGCAGGGAAATGCCCAGACGTGCGGGAGTAAGCTCCTTTGGCTTTGGCGGCGTGAACGCACATGTCATTTTGGAGGAGTATATTCCGAATCGCGAGAATCATGAAAAAAATACAACAGCAATCCCCGGACAACACCCTGCAATCGTAGTATTGTCCGCCAGAAACGAAGCGCGATTGCGTGAACAAGTGAATCAGCTGCTTCAGGCCTTGCGTGAAGGGAAGTATGCAGAGAACGATTTGGCTAATATGGCCTATACATTACAGGTAGGACGCGAGCCCATGGGGGAGCGTTTGGCCCTGATCGTTGGAACATTGGCTGAGTTGGAGACTGGACTGGCTCATTTTATGCATGAAGGAGCAGTCCCAGGTCATGACGTGATTGAAACCTACAGAGGGCATGCCAAACGCAAGGATACACTCCTGTCACTAACGGAAGACGAGGAAATGCAGGAACTGGTCCATAAGTGGTACCTGCGTGGCAAGCTGGGCAAAGTTGCAGAGATCTGGACAAAAGGGTTCATTGTCCAATGGTCAGCCTTGTACGAAGGGAAGAAGCCAGCCAGAATCAGTCTGCCAACGTATCCGTTTGCCCAAGAGAAGTATTGGGTTCCTATGCCCGATTCCCGAATTCTGCGGCCATTCGAAGATGGATATTTAAACTCGGCAGGGGTTATGCATCCCCTTGTACACAGTAACATTTCCAATTTATACTCACAGCGCTATAGCTCTCTTTTCACTGGAACCGAGTCATTTCTGCAAGCTCCTGCTAATTCTGGAAAACGCACTTTCCCCGATGTGACCTGTATGGAAATGGCACGTGTGGCGGCGCAGCATGCCATGGAGCCGTCAGGCGGGGATAGGCAATCCGTGATGAATCTCAGACTATCCGATGTGGAGTGGGTGCAGCATGACGCGAACATCATAAACACGGATTTTCCATTACAGATTCAAATTGAAATATGCCCTGAAGAAGATCAGGAAGAACTTTTTTTTGAAATCGGCAGTGTAGGCAACAACAAGGAACAGCAGTTATTAACGACGGGAAGAGTCTCCAGACCGGAAAGCTCTGCTTATGACCAAACAAGGTTTGACCTGCAAACTATACGCAAGCGGTGTGAGTTGAATTCCAGCACAGCTACACCGGACGCGGGTACGGCATGGTCTGGCAGACAGATAACGGGCCGTGTGAAACAAAGTTATAAGGGAAATGGAGAAGTGCTGCTCCACATTTCCAATTCTGATGAAACCACAAGATCACCTGACATGATCATTGATCCGGAAATACTGAAAGACGCCATTCAAGCCGGATTATGTGAACTTTATGGACAAACCGGTCAAACAAAGCTGGGTGGGGAGTTTGCATTAAAATCGGTCCGTTCCCTGGATGTGGTGTTAGATGGACAACCTGCTTGGGTCTGGATTCGTCTGGGCACGACTCCACATCATGATTCGGTTGGAGCCGTTATATCCGATCTCATGCTGGACATAGCCATAGCCAATAACGTTGGGCAGGTTCTGGTCTGGATGGAACAAGTCACCGTGAGTGTACCCGAGGTGGAAGGAGTAATCCTTCTGGAGCCATACTGGGAAACTGTCCCGAACCTCCCATCCCTTTACGTACCGGTTTCATACAGCGAACACCGGATTATCCTGTGTGGTGAGTTGACAAATTTCACTTTGAGCGAAGTGTTGAAACAGGAAATGCCAGGGGTTTCCCTGATACAACTCGGTTCAGCAGGAAACATTGCACAACGTTACGAAGCATATGTACTTGCTCTGTTGGAGCAGTTCAAAGATGGTGAGAATCTTCGCCATGAAGGAAGTAAATTCATTCAGGTTGTCATAACCGACGATGCAGGACAATCCAGACTGTGGACAGGGCTGTCTGGCCTGCTCCGTACAGTTCAGCTTGAACATCCGCAGGTGCGCTGTCAGCTCGTCGAAATGCAGCATGACACGTCACCGGAACAATGGATGGAACAGCTTAAGTCCTGTGCAAATTTGCCGAATGAGGATCACCTGCGGTATATGGAGAACCAAATGTACCGGGCGTCATGGAAGGAACTTGTTCAGGACGTATCCACCGAGGCAGTGAGTTCCATCGAGGAGCATTCTAATCGGGAAGGCCATGGGCATCAACCGGCCCACCCGTGGCAAGATGGGGGCGTGTACGTTATTACTGGAGGCGGCGGTGGTCTCGGACTAATTTTTGCACAGGATATCGCACTCAAAGCAACCGGGACAACGATCATTTTGACGGGTAGGGCTCCAGCGTTGCCAACTGCCGTTAGGCAGAGGATACAGGAACTGTCCGCCCACATTCAATACATGACCATGGATGTAGCGGATAAAGCAAATGTTCAGACGGTACTGGCGATGGTCCGTCACACTTATGGGAAAGTGAACGGCATTCTGCATGGCGCTGGCATTACCCGGGACCGTCTGATTGAAAATAAAACAGGTGCAGAATGCAGAGAGGTGCTGGCATCCAAAGTGGCGGGTACGGTTTATCTGGATGAAGCAACCCGGATGGATGAGCTGGATGTCATGATTTTGTTTTCCTCCGGTACAGGCGTGACAGGTAACATCGGACAGGCAGACTATGCGGCTGCCAATGCTTTCATGGATCGTTATGCTGCTTATCGCAATACGCTTGTCCAAGGAGGAGAGCGGACCGGACAAACGTTGTCGGTGAACTGGCCTCTATGGAAATCGGGAGGTATGCAGATCAATGAACAGCAATTACGCAATTTGAAAAAACAGACGGGCATGCATCCTCTGAGCGAGCAAGAAGGAACGGCAGCCTTGTATCAGGCATTGGCAAGTGGAAGAAGTCAGGTGCTGGTTGCGGCAGGCGAAGTGACTCGATTGAGACAGAAGTTTCTGTCTCCTCCCGGTGCTCATGACTCACGGAATGCGGGGCAGTCAGCCATCACAGAGGAAGAAGCGGATACAGCCTGGCTCGAACATAAGGTCAGGGAAACGATGGCTTCCATGATTTCGTCACTGCTTAAGGTGCAGGTTACACAAATTGATCCCGAAGTTGAACTTGGAGAGTATGGACTTGATTCCATCATGCTGACTGAACTGACCAACACACTTAACGAGAATTTCAACATGAGTCTTACCCCGGCATTGTTTTTTGAATATTCGACGCTGCAAGCCTTCTCACAATATGTAACACGTACCTATCAACAACAATTTTTGACGAGATTTGCGTCCGAGATGGTTCCCGCACAAACGAAGAGTATAACTGAACGACCTGAACCTTTGGCATCCCGGCGACTGATAAGAAAACATGCCTCGGAAGTGGGAAGGGTGAAGCCTACTAACTTCATGGAGGATCAAGGCATTGCAATCGTAGGCATGAGCGGCATTTTCCCGATGGCTGCTGACCCGGACGAGCTGTGGGGTAATCTGGAAACACAGCGGGATTGCATTACGGAAATACCTTTGTCCCGTCGGGAACAGTATGTTTATCACAGGGATTCCATTAACGAGACTGGCGAGCTCGACATGAAGTGGGGAGGGTTCATTGAGGGTGTGGATCAATTTGATCCCGGATTCTTTGGCATTTCTCCCCGTGAGGCGGAACTTATGGACCCGCAGCAGCGGCTGCTGATGCTGTATGTGTGGAAAGCGATTGAAGACGCTGGATATGCTCCGCAAAGCCTTTCTGGCAGCAAGCTGGGAATATTTGTGGGAACGGCTGGCACGGGATACAGCAATCTCATCGCGTCCTCAGGCATGGCTATGGATAGTTATACTTCCACAGGAATCGTGCCTTCGGTTGGGCCGAACCGGATGAGTTATTTTCTTAACGTCCATGGTCCGAGTGAGCCGATTGAAACCGCATGCTCAAGCTCGCTGGTTGCGATCCATCGCGCAGTCACTGCGATGAGGAACGGGGATTGCAATGCAGCCGTTGTAGGTGGTATTAATACCATTTTGACACCTGAAGGTTATACCAGCTTAACTAAGGCAGGTATGTTGAGTGGTGATGGCCGGTGTAAAACATTTTCCGCTCAGGCTGATGGATATGTTCGGAGTGAAGGGGTCGGCATGTTGATGATCAAACCTCTCAAGGATGCCGAGGAAGCGGGAGATCATATCTATGCCGTTATCCGTGGAACAAACGAAAACCATGGAGGCCGCGCCAATTCATTAACGGCACCCAACCCTAAAGCTCAGACGGAATTGTTATTTGAAGCGTACCAAAAAGCAGGAATTGATCCGAGAACGGTAGGTTATATCGAAACTCATGGCACAGGTACCCCTTTGGGCGATCCGATTGAGGTCAATGCGCTTAAAGCGACGTTCAGGAATCTGTATGAATGCACTGGCGATAGCCGAATGGATGAGGCGCATTGCGGACTGGGCTCGGTAAAAAGCAATATAGGGCATTTGGAGATGGCTGCTGGCATTGCAGGTGTAATTAAAGTACTGCTGCAATTAAAACATCAAAAACTGGCTCCAAATCTTCATCTGGATGAAGTGAATCCTTACGTACAGCTGGAAGACAGTCCGTTCTACCTTGTTCGTGAACTGCAGGAATGGAAGCCGATTACAAACGCGGACGGAAAGGCAATGCCAAGAAGGGCGGGGGTCAGTTCTTTTGGTTTTGGCGGTTCCAATGCTCACGTCATTCTTGAAGAGTATACGAGAAGGTTGGATAAAAAAGAGGCGAAACATTCACCTGCACCTGAACATCCGGCAATGATCGTTCTGTCTGCACGCAATAAAGGTCAGCTTCAGGAGCAGGTTCGTTTGTTGCTGAAGAGATTGCAGCACGGTTCATATATGGATTCCGATCTCCGTGATCTGGCCTATACGTTGCAAGTGGGACGTAATGCGATGGAGGAGCGGCTGGGTGTGCTGACTTCCAGCATCGCCGATCTGAGAGAAAAGCTGAGCGCAGCAGTGGATGGCAACATGGAACACCTGCCAGAAGGTTTAATGTACCAAGCGGGTTTGCAAGGCGGCAAAGAAGCATTGGTGTTTAGCATGGACGAGGGAACAGAGGAAATCGTAAACCACTGGCTGCAAAACGGTTCCTATGGAAAGGTACTGGATCTGTGGACCAAGGGGTATCCGGTTCGTTGGGAGCATTTATATAAAGATGATCATGATAAACCTTCCAGATTAAGCTTGCCTACGTATCCATTTGCGAAGGAAAAGTATTGGGTGCCGTATCAGTCCGTCCAAAAATCCGAATCGGGTTCCCCGTCCGAAGGAAAACAGTTCGGTTCTGTGAGTCAGCACGTACCATCGGAAGAACCGACGGAGCTGCTTTCTTTTCAAGAAGTTTGGGAAGAAACACCTCGCCTTGATTCAGATTCAGCCAAGCTGGCCAGAGAAGATGTCAGGGGACTGATATGTCTGTTATCTGATAAAAACAAACAGTCCATCATTCGCGAAATGTTGGCTCGTCGCAGTCCGAATACAAAGGTCTATTTTGTTGAAGAAGCAGGACCGGAAGCCGGGAAAATGGATCGGGAAGCTTACGGTCAACGATTTCGCATGATCGCCAAGGAAGATGATTATATTGATGCGGTTCTGTATCTGTGGCCGTTTGATGATGCCCAATATTTACGTGATACGAGTCCAATTGTGCACATGATCCAGGCCATGGTTATGGAGAATATACAGCCCAAACGTATTTTACTGGCTGGAGAACATGGCACTGCGCTGGATCAATGTTACCTCGATTCGTGGATTGGCTTTGAACGTTCAATAGGTCTGAGTATGAAGAAGACGAAATTAACCGTTTGCAGCTCTCAGGCAGGACAGGACTCGGATCTGTCGGCATTTGCGGACCTGTCAAACCTGATGTGGGATGAACTTATATCCCAATCACCGCAAAGTGTTCGTTTCGAGTATGGACGTCGTTTGGTAAGTCGAATGAAGAAAGTTGATTTAACGGAATCTGCGGATGAGCATACCCGTTATCCGAAGCCTGGACAGACGGTATTGATTACAGGTGGGCTTGGCGGATTAGGTGTTATTTTCGCAAAAACCTGGGCGTCAGAGGGAATCAATCTCGTTTTGATGGGACGATCTCCGCTTGATGAGATGAAAAGGCAATTGCTCAAGGACCTCGAAAAAAATGGCAGTCAGGTCGTGTATGTTCAGGCAGATGTGAGTAAAGTGTCGGAAGTAACAACTGCTCTGCAATCCGCAAAAATGCAATGTGGCGATATCCACGGATGGGTCCATGCAGCGGGAATGGAAAGTCAGGGAACCTTGCTGTCCAAAAGCATACAAGCGTTTGATCAAGTATTACGTCCCAAGGTTAAAGGATTACTTGTGATGGATGAAGCATTGCAAAACGAACCTCTGGCTTTTCGCTGTTACTTTTCATCCTTATCGGCGCTGCTGGGGGACTTTGGTTCCTGTGACTACGCAGTGGCCAATCGCTTTCAGATGGCTTACGCCCAGACGCAGGATCAGAATATTCGTACAATCTCGATTCTATGGCCACTTTGGAGAGAAGGCGGAATGGGCTCCAAGACATCAGAAGCTATGGACATGTATCTGAGAACAAGTGGACTGCGTTTTCTGGAAAAGGATGAAGGGATTGCTTTTTTTGATCAGGTGATCAGGCAGTCCGGTACACATCAGCTTGCTCTGGCTGGAAGGTCAAGCCGGATACATCGCTTTTTGGGCTTGGACATGCCGGTTCCCAAGCAGCCTTCCCCTGGATTGCGCACAAAAGCGGAAAATCAGGATCAGGCTGAAGTAAGGAAGCCACATTCACCATTAGGCAAGACTTTACAGGAATATGTAGGACAAGAACTAAGAGGATGGGCTGCACAATTGTTGAAAATGGAAGAAATCAAGTTGGACCCGGACCGGAATCTGGCGGATTATGGTTTTGATTCGATCAGCCTGGCGGAATTCGCTGAGCTTATGAGCCAGCAATTCCAGCTTGAATTGTCGCCGACAGTGTTTTTTGCACATTCCACCCTGAACAAACTTTCGCAGCATCTGATCACATCCTTTTCCAAAGAAATGGAAGCAAGGTACAGCATGATGTCAACGACATATCCAGCACAAACACAAGATCAATCCCATGCAGACAGAAACACCAATTCATCTGTAATGGAGCAGCTTGGCGGACCAATGGAGCATCCTGACCCTGAACCTTCAGAACTTCAGAGGGAAGAGCCCATAGCCATCATCGGCATGAGCGGAAGATTTCCGCAGGCAGGCACCATCGAGGATTTGTGGACAAATGTCGAATCGGGTTCTTCATGTATATCGAGATTACCCCGCAGCCGTTGGACCTCGGAAGGCAGGAAGGAGGTATCCGAAGACGCTGACATCCCTGCATGGGGAGGTTATCTGGCGGATATTGATCGTTTTGATCCAATGTTTTTCCATATTTCACCGAATGAAGCAGCGATGATAGATCCCAGACAACGCCTGTTTCTGGAAGAGGCGTGGCATGCTCTGGAGGATGCCGGTTATATGGGGGATCGTATCCGTGGCAAGAATTGTGGTGTATATGTTGGAGTTGAAGAAGGCGAGTATGGTTATTTGACAGCAGAGAAAGGATCGATCAACGGTAATCAAAATGCTACACTTGCAGCCCGTATTGCATATGCGCTGGATCTGAAAGGACCCAATATGGCGATCACTGTTGCATGTTCTTCAGGGTTGGTAGCTCTTCATCAGGCGTGTCAGGCGCTACGAAGCGGAGAGTGCGAGACGGCCTTGGCCGGGGCGGTGAGTCTGATTCTTTCTCCCATGCTGCATACAGCTCTCCATCGGGCAGGTATGTTGTCCCCTGACGGTCAGTGCCGGGTATTTGATGAACGCGCTAACGGTATGGTACCTGGTGAGGCTGTGACCGCGTTGATGCTCAAACCTTTAAAACAGGCCATTGCGGACGGAGATCGTATATATGGTACGATCAGAGGCAGTGGTGTTAATTATAGCGGCCGAACGAATGGTTTAACTGCGCCTGATCCTGAATCGCAGGCAGAGTTAATGAAAATGGTATATAAACGTTATCGGATTGATCCACGCAGCGTGCAGTTTATCATGTCGCAAAGTGTGGGATCACCCATAGGAGATGCGATTGAGATGCAGGCATTATCCAACGTTTATGGTTCTTATAACGATCAGGACGCATCAGTGGCAATTGGCTCCGTAAAGCCTCTAATCGGACATACCTTTGCGGTATCCGGTTTGGTTAGTCTGATAACCATGTTGATGGCCATGAGGCATAAAACAATTCCTGCGCTGCATTCCTATGAAGAGCCTAACCGGTATATCAACAGGAACATGGGAAACCTCAATATCAATAAAGAAAACAGACCGTGGAGAACGCAGTTGAATGCATCAAGAATGGGAGCGATCAGCACTACAGGCATCAGCGGGACAAACGCACATGTGGTCATTGAAGAGTACGTTACCGCGGAGACAGAGCAAAATGATGCAGTGAGCGAAGATTCAGTGGCCCAAGTTGTCATTCTGTCGGCTTTGAATAAGGAACGTCTGCAGGCTGCTGTACAGCAACTCCTGAATACAGTCATATTAAATAACGAGTTGAGCTTGAGGGATGTGGCGTATACGCTGCAAGTGGGCAGAGACGCGATGCCGGACCGCTTGGCTCTAATTGTGAGTAACAAAAAAGAACTCATTAACGGGCTGAAGAAGTTTTTGAAAGCGGAAAAAGCAAATAAAAACATTGTTGAATCTTGTCCGATGTTTGTTGGAAGGGCAGAAGAAGACTCGGCAGTGAAGGAGCTGTTGTCAGGAAGGACTGGCGAAAAAATGATAAGGGCCTTCATGGCTGAGGGCAGCCTTGATAAAATTGCATTGTACTGGTCCAAAGGAGGTAGCGTTTCATGGGAAGATCTGTATGAAGGAAAGCCTGCTCAAATCATTTCATTGCCTGGGTATCCATTTGAAAAGAGAAGGTGCTGGATTGACCTTACTCATACTCCTACTCATGCCAAATCTTTGGTCATTTCTAGCCTGGAGGAAGGGGCATCTGATTCCGGTGTGGATGTAGCCGGGAATACATCACTGGAACACAAGATCACAGCCATTATCCTGAATCTGCTTGGGTTGGAAAGCGATGAGATTCATGAATCGACACCTCTTGTGCAATATGGAATGGACTCCATCGTGTTTATTCAGTTGATTCAGCGTTTGCAAACAGAGCTGTGCCCCGAAATCAATGCAGCCGATTTGCAGCATTGTTTGACTTTGGCCGATATCACTGCAAACCTGGCAGACAGATTAAATCAGGCCCCTATGCTTCAAGTGAAGGAAACAAGTTCCAGCGTCACCGAACCAGCGGAGAAAGCAAAAAACTCTTTGACGTCGGGTGTTAAGGCATGGCCACAATTCCCCGAACTTGTTCGGCTGAATCACGCCTCTGAAGGCAGACCCGTCTTCTGGTTTCACGCCGCAATGGGTGGGGTTGAAGGTTATCAGGTTATTGCATCCCGGTGTACGCGACCATTCTATGGTATCCAGGCAAGAGGCTGGATGACTGATCGCTCTCCGTTATATGGAATCGAAGGCATGTCCATGTATTATGTCCATGTGATTAAAACCGTTCAACCAGATGGGCCGTATGATCTTGGCGGTTATTCTCTTGGCGGCCTGATTGCATATGAGGTGTGCAGATTGCTTCAGAATCAGGGTGACCTGGTGAACAGCATGGTGATGCTCGATTCGATCCATCTCTCCGATGAAGATGAAATGACTTCTTCGGACAAAGGTTATATATTACAGTCTGTAAACATGTCGCTAATGTCTTCCATTCTTCATCAACCGGAGAAGATCGTAGACACGCTGATTCACCGTGATGAAATCAATATGGAACTGAGTAATGAGGATTTTCTAAAACATTTAACAGAAATTGCAAAATCCAGAGGGCTTTTCAAAAATGAGAAGCATCTCCAGCAGCTCATTGAGCAATGTGTCAAGGTCCAGCAGGCATACCAGGCTGACCAGTACCAAATCCAATCTCTTGCGGATCGAGATGCTGTGGCATGTTATTATTTCCGCAATCAAAGCGGACATTTCTTTGGTGAACTTGAACCTTACTTTGTCACGGAGGAAGATTGCATCGAACTGAACAACTCATCCTATTGGAGCGTATGGGAGGAGAACATTCCGAACTTTAATTTGTTTGACATCGATGTTTCTAACCATATGATGCTGTTGTCCAATCCCGCAAGCTCTGATCGAATAGGTGCTTTCTGCAAGCAGTTGTATTCAAATGAAGGGGTCACGGAAAAAGACATTCAATCCTTCAAAAAAAGTACCAAAGCAAGAGCTCCACGCAAAAGTTCCAAAAACCAGATTAAATAAGATTAAAAAAAAGCGTTGCTCATTATTGAGCGACGCTTTTTGGATCTTACGATCTTACATAAAGGTCATCTATTGTTCAAGCGAACAAGCAACCGTTGCAGACCGCGAAAGCCTACATTGGGAAGCCATTCGGGATGCTCCTGAATCCATTCCATATGGGGATACCTTGCGATCAGACGGCTCATGGCAATCTCTGTTTCCATCATCGCCAATTGGGCACCGATACAAGAATGAATGCCTACACCAAAGGCCAGATTCCGCGCTTCATTGCGTTCAATATCAAACAGATGAGGATCGGTAAATTTACGCGGATCATGATTGGCTGAACCGAAGCAGAACATGATCAATTCTCCCTTTTTAATCTGCTGATCCAGGATTTCCATGTCCTCAAGGGCGGTTCTTACGGTAATCTGCGCAGGGCTTTCATAGCGAAGGACTTCCTGAATGGTGCTTTTGATCAGACCCGAAGAGTCTTTCAATTTCTGAAGTTGTTCCGGATGTTTCATCAGTGTAAGCATACCATTCCCAATCAGATTACGTGTGGTTTCATGTCCGGCGAAGAGCAGCATGGCACATTGCGCATGAATTTCTTCAATCGTCAGGTGCACACCATCATCATCAGTTGCCTCTATAAGATAGGTTATAAAATCTTCCTGAGGATGCATTCTTCGTTCTTCAATCACATCTGTCAAATAGGCAGTCAACAAAACCAATAGATTTTGTGCCCGGGTGACATCCTCATATGTAACCGTCATGGAACCGAACAGGTGAACGAGACTGTCTGCACATTCGGCAACACGTTCATACTGTTCCTCAGGCAGACCCAGCAGTTTCATAATGACTTTGGTGGGAAGAGGGTAAGCATAATCCCGAATCAGATCCACCTCTTCTTTTCCTTCCAGTTCATCAAGAGAGTCGTCAATCAGATCCATAATGTAGGGAGCCAGATTTTTGATCGACACGGAGAAGGCCTGGGTTAGCATTTTGCGATATCGGATGTGGGAAGTGCCATCTTGGAGGGACATCCACATCGAGAACAGACGAATAAACTCCAGAATTCCATAAAGCTGTTGCTCCGAAAACTGGACTGCCCAATATTGTTGTGCCGTGTTATGGGAAATGCGTGGGTCTGCAATGTACTTGTTTACGGTTTCATACCCACCGATGTACCATAGTCCTCCATAAAGATTCACTTTGTGAATTTCGCCTTGCTGAATAAGCTGGCGATACACGTCATACGGATTACCAAAGAAGTTTTCATTATAAAATGTGGTTGGATCATTAACATCAATGACAGGCATTGACAAGGGATTTCCTCCTTTTATCATGCGCTTTTTGAAAAATAAAGGAAATTATACAAAAATAGAGTAGCATGTATACTGGAATCTGTCGAGTTATCCTCTGAATATTCACCAAATTTTACGTTTGTTTTACTTAAAAACGCAAATAAGTAAATAGATTGACATGGAAATTTTAGGATAATATAATAGCTGTATTCTGCTTACAAAGGAAGGATATCGTTATGATTACTGGACATTCCAATATCAGAGAGAATCCGACAGTGAACGAGAACAGAACTTACTATCCCCGCAATCATACCATCCATCAGTTATTTCAAGAACAGGCCCGCTTGCATCGCGATGCCATTGCGGTAACCTCAGACACTATTCAATATACGTACAAGGAAGTAGATCAGTATTCAAATCAGATTGCCGCATTTCTTCGTCAGAAGGGAGCAGACCGCAACAAAATAATTGGTATTATGCTAGAGAGATCCCCTGAAATGATCATTGCTTTAATAGCTGTTCTCAAATCAGGGGCTTCTTATTTACCGATCGATTCCGAAACACCTGAGGAACGAGTGAATTATATGCTCAAGGATAGTGGAGCATGTATGCTGCTGACATCTCAGTCTGTAGGCAAATACAAAGAATGTACCGGCCTGGAAATCATTCATCCCAGGATCGAGGATTATTGTGACTTTCCATCCGATGCACTGACGGACCTTAACCAGGCAGAAGATCCGGCTTACATCATTTATACGTCCGGATCAACGGGGCTCCCCAAAGGAGTGGTGATCTCTCATCGAGCTGCCATCCGTGTTGTATGTAATACCAATTACATCACCATTACGGAACAGGACTGCATGCTTCAGATGTCCAACTATTCGTTTGACGCATCGGTATTTGAAATATTTGGAGCCCTTCTGAATGGAGCCAGATTGGTTATCATTCAGAAGGAAGAGGCACTTCACATGCCAGGCTTGGCCCGGTGCATTGAAAAAAACGGGATAACCGTTATGTTCATCACAACAGCTTATTTTAATGCCATCGTGGAACGTGAAATTTCCTGCTTGAAATCGGTTCGCAAAGTGCTCTTTGGCGGAGAAAGAGTTTCGTTGACACATGTCAAAAAAGCGCTTGACTATATGGGGAAGAATAAGCTTATTCACGTTTATGGACCTACGGAAAGCACGGTTTTTTCCACATATTATCCTGTAAATGAAATTGAAAAGGAAGCGCTTACAATACCGATTGGCAATCCAATCGCGAATACCTCCGTTCTGGTATTGGATCAGCATGATCATCCCGCCCCTGTCGGAACAGCCGGGGAATTATGCATATCCGGTGATGGACTGGCGCTCGGTTATTTGAATAACGATGAACTCACAGAACAAAAATTCATTCCCCATCCTTTCCTAGCATCAGAACGGATGTACCGCACGGGTGATTTGGTTCGCTGGACGCCTGAGCATACCCTTGAATTTTTGGATCGAATGGATCAGCAGGTGAAGCTTCGTGGTTTTCGGATCGAGCTCGGGGAAATAGAGACCCATTTGTCCCGGCATGATGCGGTAGCAGAGGCATTTGTCATGATGCGAACAAACGATGCGGGTCATTCCTATCTGTGTGCATATATGGTGTTGACCCAGGAAACCTCAATTGAGGAGCTGCGTCTTTTCCTGGAGCAGAGAATGCCGGAGTACATGATACCAAGCTATTATGTCAAGCTGGAGCAGCTGCCGTTGACTGCTAATGGCAAGATTAACAAGAGTGAATTACCCGAGCCCGATAGCAGTATCCATTCAGGCAGGGTATACGTTGCTCCGACAACTGAGTTGGAACAAAGCCTGTCCTTGATTTGGAAGGATGTACTACAGATCGAGCAATTGAGTGTAAATGACAGTTTTGCACATCTGGGCGGTCATTCACTTAATGCGATTGAAGTGATTGCAAGGATTAGTGAGGATTTAAGTGCAAGTCTGCCATTGAATCAGCTTTTTCGTCTTGGAACGATACAAAATATCGCGAAATTTTTGGAAGAAAATAAAGATGAGGATCATACGGAGGCTTATTTCACAGATCAAGGTGATCCTGCCCATATGCTTGAGCCATTTGGTCTCACGGGTATTCAGCTGGCTTATCTGATTGGACGAGACCCTGCATTTGAGATGGGTGGAGCTGCAACCAATTTTACGGTTGAATTCGAGGCCGAGGCCGATATGGATTTGGTTAATGCAACTTTGCAGAAGTTGATCAAGAGGCATCCGATATTAAGAACAGTTGTGTACGAGAACGGGACACAGCAAATATTGGAAAGTCCACCATTATACACGGTAGAAGTGATAGACGTGACAGAATGGGATACGGCATATTGTATCTCGCGAATGGAAGCAGAGAGACAACGTATGATGACAAAAGTTATTATTCCAAGCGAGTGGCCATTATTTGAGATGAAAGCCTACCGGATGTCAGAGCGTCAATATTATTTTTATCTGAACCTGGACCCGCTCATATGTGATGACAGCAGCTTGAAACTGCTCATCAAGGAATTCAAATGGCTATATGCAAACAGGGATCAGGAGCTGCCGGAGCTTCAATACAATTTCAGGGACTATGTTCAAGCAATGACGCGCTTCAAACAGTCTGCACGTTATTTCAAGGATCAACGGTACTGGATGGACAAGCTGGAAGACTTCCCGGGTTCTCCGGCTTTGCCGCTCAAATGTAATCCGGCAGACATAAACGTACCCAAATTCGGCAAATTCTCCAACTTCATAACGGGCGAACATTGGAACAAGCTTAAACAGCAGGCAAGGCTGCATAACGTTACACCGACCTCCGTTCTATGCGCAGCCTATGCCTATGTACTTGCACACTGGTCGAACCAGGAGAGATTTGGGGTCAACCTGACCGTATTTAATCGGATTCCGTTTCATGAAGATGTGAAGAGGATGGCGGGAGACTTTACAACGCTAATGTTGCTTGATATTGATGCCCGAAATTCACTGAATTCGTTCTGGACATTTACAGAGTCGGTACAGCATTCATTGCTGGATGCACTGGATCACAGACATTACGATGGCGTTGATTTTATCAGACAATTGGGCAAAAAACATGACATGCATAAAAGAGCAGTTATGCCGATTGTATTTACAAGTGTCTTAAATGAAAATGTCGAAGATTCATTTGACGCTTTGTTTAACTTTGACCAAATCAAGTATTTCAGTACAAGAACCTCACAGGTTTATATTGATAATCAGGTGTATGAAATAAATGGCGGGTTGTATATCACATGGGACTTTGTGGATCAATTGTTTGAAAAAGAAGTGATTAATTCCATGTTTCAACAGTACCTGAACATCCTGAACCAAGTGATTTCTGCAACACAAGTTACAGAGCTTGAAGTGAGCCAGGCAAGCCGACAACTCATCGAACAGTATAACGATACGAGCCGCCCTTTCGCTTTGCGACCTCTGCATGACATGTTATCCGTAACCGCTAAAAGATTGGGGGATCGGGTGGCGATTCGGCATCATGAACGCTCCATCTGTTACAGGGAATTGGAATGCAAATCCAATCAGGTTGCAAGGTATTTGACTAGCCAAGGAGTTCAGCGGGGCGATTATATCGGGGTGTATGGCAAGAGATGTATTGACACCATTGTGAATATATTCGGTGTGCTCAAAGCGGGAGCAGCTTATATTCCGCTTGATCCGGACTATCCGGAGGAACGTAAGCAATATATTCGCGAAAAGGCCAACTGTAAATTTTTCATCATGCCAGAGCTATATGAGACGGAATCGTTAGAAACCTACTCTGCGGAATCCATTAACAGCGAAGTGACGAATGATGATATGGCCTATGTTATTTTTACTTCTGGAAGCACGGGCAAGCCCAAAGGTGTGCAGATCAAGCACGGCGCAGCAGCCAATACGATCCTGGATATGAATGAAAGATTTAACGTAACTTTCAGTGATCGAATGATGGGCATATCTTCATTATGTTTTGACTTATCCGTCTATGATATTTTCGGCGCTGTCAGCTGTGGGGCTTGTCTGGTTCTTATTGATGATCAGCGTGACATGTTTCAGCTCAAGAACGTGATGGAACAAGAAAAAATCACCATTTGGAATTCGGTTCCTGCTCTTATGGACATGTGTGTTGATCTGTATTCTCCGGGAGAGAAGAACAATGATCTCCGTCTGGTATTGCTTAGCGGTGACTGGATATCTCTGCGGCTTCCTCAGAAAATAGTAGATGTATTTCCTGAATCTGAGGTGGTTAGTTTGGGAGGAGCCACTGAAGCATCGATATGGTCCATCTATTATCCAATCTCGGCAGTGTCTGATCAGTGGAAAAGCATCCCTTACGGCAGACCGCTAGCCAATCAACAGATTCATGTGCTGAACAGACAACTTCAACCATGCCCTGTAGATGTAGAGGGAGAGTTGTACATCGGTGGAAACGGTGTAGCAAGCGGTTATATTCATGACGAGGAAAAAACGAGACAATCTTTCATTGTCCATCCACAGTTGGGGTACATCTACAAGACGGGTGATTTCGGTGTCCTTCGATCTGAAGGTTATGTGGAGTTTCTCGGCAGAAAAGATAGCCAGGTCAAAATCAAAGGTTATCGGGTAGAACTCGGTGAAATTGAGAATGTGCTTCTGCAAGCAGATGAAGTGCAAAAGGCAGCCGTTATTGATGTTGGTGACGAGAAAGGAATCAAGAACCTTTTTGCCTTTGTTGTTGCAGATCAGGATGTGGACACACTGCCACTCAAAGCTCTTTTGCAGAGTAAATTGCCAAATTACATGGTTCCGTCCATGTTTCTGAATGTAGATGAAGTCCCGCTTACTGCCAATGGAAAGGTCAATAAAGCGACACTTGAACAAGTGGCAAGGCAGCATCAACTCACTGTTCGTGAACATGCTGTAGAGGATACAGAGCCTGTCAATTCCATTCAGGAACAGCTGCTTCAGATCTGGAGAGATGTGTTTGGCTTGAAGCAGATTGGCATGAACGTAAGTTGTTTTGATCTTGGCGGTGATTCGCTGAAAATTATGGCAATTGTGGCTGAAGTGAAGAAGCGGCTTCATGTTGAAGTTCCCATTGGTGAAATGTTCCGAAATGATACGATATATAGCTTGGAACAGTATTTGGTTACAAAAGCATATGTCAAACCTGCTGTGATCATTGAGAAGTTAAGTCGCCGTGACCGATATAGGGCTTCTGCAGCCCAGAGAAGCATGTACACCCTCTCGCTGCTTGAAAATAATAGGGGAGCTTATCACATTCCTATGGCGCTGCTTATGGAAGGAGAAGTACACTTCGTACGGCTTGAGAGAGCGCTTCAAACGTTTATTGAGAGGCATGAAATACTGAGAACTGGATTTGAAGTGATAGAGGATGAGCTTGTCCAGACAGTTTATACAAACGTAGCCTTCGCACTTGATTATGATGATCTCGGAGAACTTGATGCAGATGACCATGAACTCGTTCGTTTGACAAGCAACCTGTGCAAACAGTCCACTCAAGCTTTTGACCTTCGCCTGCCTCCTTTAATGAGGGCAAAACTGGTGAAAATTGGCCATGGACGTCATTTGTTTATTATAAATTTCCACCATATTGTGGCTGACGGTACATCTCAAGGCATATTAATGAACGAATTGCTGGAGCTCTACAGTGGTTCGATTCTGCCAGACGTTGATGTGCATTATCAGGATTATACGGCATGGCAGGAACAGTACAGTCATTCGGATGAGATGGCGAAACAGGAGGCGTACTGGCTGGATATCTATAGTAGTACCCCGCCAACACTTGAGCTTCCTTACGACTTCAAGCGACCTGAAGTAAACACGTATGAAGGAAATAATATATACAATTACTTGGGCGAGAGCCTGACCCGCGACATCAGGCAGCTTGCCAAGGATACCGGATCAACGTTGTATATGGTGATGCTTAGTGCCTATTTCCTTTTACTGCACCGGTATACCCATGAGAAAGACCTGGTTGTGGGTGCGGCTGCCTCTGGCCGTCTGCATGAGCCGTTACAACATATGTTTGGTGTATTCGTGAACACCATTGCATTGCGAAATCAGATGAACGAATCAGATAGTGTCAGACAGTTTATTGAGCAAATCAAACAAACAACCGTAGCAGCCTTTGAACATTCAGAGTATGCATTTGATAAATTGGTGCGAAAAACAGGTGCACAACGTGAGGTCAATCGCAATCCATTGTTTGACACGATGTTCTCGCTGGAGAATGCTTCTCTGTTTACCCGTGAAAAAGAGGGTATGAAGGTGTCACCTGTCATGTTTAATCTGGATAATGCAAAATTTGATCTGACATTTAACATCCTTGAGTTTGAAAACGAAATCGTGCTTAACATTGAGTACTCCACCGATTTGTTTGGTCAGGAAACCATTCTGCGTATGAGTGATAACTATGTTGCCTTAGTGGGGAACATGATATCCGGTCTGGAACAGCCGCTCTGCAAGGTTGAAAGCCTGTCTTCGGGAGAAAAGCATCAGCTGCTTCATACCTTTAATCCACCATCCATGGAGTATCCGTTGCATCAAACGGTGGATGAGCTCTTTAAAGAGCAAGTGAAACGTACACCGGATCATGTTGCTCTGGTGATGGGCGAAAATCATGTAACCTATCGCGAGTTGAACCATCGGAGTGAACAGCTTGCTGATGTACTACGGAAAAAAGGAGTACGTGATAACGACATCGTTGGGATCCTCGCAGAGCGTTCAATAGATGCGGTGATCGGAATGCTGGCGGTTCTAAAAGCAGGCGGGGCATACTTGCCCATTGACCCGGCTTACCCGAATGATCGTATCCATTACATGCTTGAAGACAGTCAGGCCCCATGGGTATTGACACGGAAGGAACATTTTGAACGTGTAGTTCAAGGAAAAGAAAGCTCTGTCCATATCATTGATATGCAGACTGAACTTTTGCAAACGGACAAATCCCTCGTCTCCTCGTCATTGCAACCAATACGGGGGCAAAGCCAAAATCTGGCTTATGTGATCTACACATCAGGTTCCACAGGTCAGCCTAAGGGAGTGATGGTTTCGCACCAATCGCTTGTTCATTTGTGTACATGGCACCATAAGCGGTATCAGATCACCGATGTTGATCGCAGTGCGAGCTATGCAAGTTTGAGCTTTGACGCTTTTGTATGGGAATTGTTCCCATACCTGTTGTCAGGAGCTTCCGTGCATCTTATTCAGGATGAAATCAGACTGGATGTGGTGCGCATCAATGACTATTTCCATCAGCATCAGATCAGCATTGCGTTCCTGCCTACAGCAATTTGTGAACAGTTTATCCGGCAGGAGAACCATTCTCTTCGAACATTGCTGACGGGGGGAGACAAACTGAATTATTTCGAACCCCGGAACTATGAAATTGTGAACAACTATGGCCCAACTGAAAATACAGTGGTCACCACAAGTTTTGCCATAGATCAGATGTATTCCAATATCCCTATAGGTCGACCACTGCCGAATACCAACGTATTCATTCTGAGTGGCAGTGACCAGTTGTCGCCCATAGGGGTTCCAGGAGAATTGTGCATAAGCGGAGCCGGGCTTGCAAAAGGGTATTTGAACAGGCCCCAGTTAACGGCAGACAAGTTTGTTCAACATCCTTTTAATCCAGAACAACGGATGTATCGGACCGGAGATTGGGTGCGTTGGCTACCGGATGGCAATATTGAATATTTGGGCCGTATGGACGACCAGGTGAAAATACGGGGATTCCGAATTGAGCTTGGCGAAATTGAACATCTGCTGTTGCAGGACCCAAGAGTTTTAGAGGCGGCAGTTGTCGCGCATACGGACCTGGCAGACTCGACGTTTCTTTGCGGTTATGTTGTTTGTCATGAGGGGCAGTCTGTGGGAGTCATCGATGAGATTAAAGAAGAATTGACTCGGTGCTTGCCTTTGTATATGGTGCCTTCCTATCTCGTCACGATGGATCGCTTGCCTTTGACAGCTAACGGTAAAGTGGACCGAAAGGCATTGCCGATTCCTACACGGTCGGACAACCGGACGACCATAGCGTATGAACCACCAAGGAATCCGGTTGAAGTTGCACTGGTCACTCTTTGGCAGGACATTTTAAAGGTTGGCAATTTGGGTGTCCATGACCGGTTCTTCGATATTGGCGGACACTCATTGCTGGCAACTATACTGATCTCCAGATTACACAAGGAGATGCAGGTAGAAATGCCGCTGGTACAGATTTTCCGTACACCTACCATCCGAGGCATGGCTCAGTACATTCTGGAGCATAAAAAAAGCAGGTATGTATCCATTTCCCATGCGCCATTGCAGTCCATGTATGATTTATCAGCGGCGCAGCAAAGAATTTATATTCTGAGCAATCTTGATCCTACGGGTACAGCCTATAATATGCCTCTTGCCATGAAATTGAAGGGGAGCATGAATAAAAAGCAATTGAATGAGGCGTTCTCCCGCCTGATTGCAAGACATGAATCACTTCGGACTTCATTTGTCATGAATCAGGGTAGGCCTGTTCAAAGGATTATGCTAAGTGTCGAATTTGAAGTTCAGTTCAGTTCCTCCCTTACAGAAGGGGAATCACCTGTGCTATCCGACTGGGTACAACCTTTTTCACTGGAACAAGCCCCACTGATGCGGGCTGAACTTGTGCAAACCAAAGCAGACGAACATGTCCTTTTATTTGATATGCATCATATGATTTCAGATGGGATCTCGATCGGAATTCTGATGCATGAACTGGCCGGGTTCTACAATGGCAAAAAATTGCCACATGCAGCTGTGCAATACAAGGATTATTCACTCTGGGCACAAGAGCGGCAATCAAGCAGTGACTGGGTCCGGCATGAAAAATATTGGTCTGATGTGTTGAAGGAAGAGGTTCCGGTTCTTGACCTGCCTTTGGATTTTGCACGGCCAAAGACCAAGACGTTTAACGGGGATCAGATTCGTTTGCAACTGGATGAAACACTGACGGCTGCGCTTGAGAGACTGGCCAATGATCAGGGAGCCACCATGTATATGTTGTTTGTCTCTGCATTTACAACATTGCTCTCCAGATATACCGGACAGGAAGATATCCTGATTGGTACGCCGGTATCAGGTCGGAATCATGATGATCTCAACCGTGTTGTCGGCATGTTTGTAAACACAATAGTTCTCAGAAATGCGCCGCTGGGCCATTATACCTTCCGGCAATATCTGGAACAAGTGAAGGAGAACACACTCCAGGCCTATGAGCATCAGGAATATCCATTTGAACGTTTGGTTGAACAGGTTAATGTGAAGCGTGATCCTTCACGCAATCCACTGTTTGACGTAATGCTTGTTCAAAATACAGATGATCTTCATCTCCAAATGAACGATGTGGAGGCCGTATTGCTTGAAGATGGCATCCAACGTTCCAAATTTGATATGACGGCCAGAATGAACAAAACTAACCTGAGCTGGAATCTCGAACTGGAATATAACACGGATGTGTTCCTGGCGGAGCGTATGCAGCGCTTTGCTGAACATTTTGTTGAGATATTGAAACAGGTTGCTGCCGCTCCTGAAGTGCGACTTGATCAATTGGATATTCTGACGCAAGCAGAGAAAACCGTTCTGACAGAGTTCAACCCGCCGAGACGACGCTATGAGCGGGACAAAACACTGGTGCAGATGTTCGCGGAGCAGGTTGAACGCAATCCGGACAATATTGCTTTGGTTTTTGAGAATGAACAACTGACCTACCGCATGTTGAATGAGAAGGCGAATGTCCTAGCTTGCCGATTGCGTGAGGAAGGAGCAGGACCAAATAACATTGTTGCAGTGATGGTGGAGCGTTCCATAAATATGATCGTTGCGATTGTAGGGGTGCTTAAATCAGGTGCGGCCTACATGCCAATTGATCCTGAACTTCCTGCTGAGCGCAAACGTTATATGCTGACTGACAGTGGTGCACGTTTATTGTGTACAGCAGATCATTCCATGGTGGATGACCTTACGTTTGAAGGTACGATTATTTTATTGGACGCATTGGTTAGTTCGGGGGTAAGTGAACCGGATATGATCAACCAATCCAGTGATGCGGCTTATGTCATTTATACATCGGGATCTACCGGCAGACCGAAAGGAGTCGTTGTTGAACATTACAATGTTCACAATCTGGTGGACGGACTGGTAGAAGCAGTATATCAGCACTATGAGACCCCTTTGAATATTGCATTGATTGCTCCATATATCTTTGATGCATCGGTAAAGCAAATTTTTGCTGCTCTGCTGCTGGGGCATGCACTGCATATCGTGCCTAAGAGCACGGTCTGGGAAGCAGATCTTTTGCTGAATTACTATGCTCATCATCATATTCATGTGTCCGATGGCACGCCTGCTCATCTGAAATTGCTCACCCTGGCCTTGGGCGGACGCAAACAGCAGTATGAACTGCAAGAGCTGATCATCGGTGGGGACGTGCTGACCTTCGACCTTCTCAATGAAGTATATACCACGCTCCCTGGAATGAGAGCAAACGTCACAAACGTATATGGACCTACGGAATGCACGGTGGACGCCGCGTGGAACAGAATCATGTATGGAGCAGGCGAGCGATCAGGAACGATTCCGATTGGCAGACCAATCCGAAATACAAGCATCCTGATTATGGATCGTTACAATCGTCCACAGCCTATTGGTGTACCGGGTGAGTTGTGTATTTCTGGTGAGGGCGTGGCACGCGGGTACTTGAATCAACCGGATCTTACGTCAGAAAAGTTTGTGGATTCACCTGTAGACAGCGACCGGAAAATGTACCGTACAGGCGATACCGCCAAATGGCTGCCGGATGGAACCATTGAATTTGTTGGCAGACAGGATGATCAGGTTAAAATCCGTGGTTATCGAATTGAGCTGGGGGAAGTGGGATATCAGTTAACCCGTCTGGAGGTAATTCAAGAGGCGTTTGTTAACGCAGGTCAGGATGAAAGAGGTAATGATTATCTCTGTGCCTATATTGTGATTGTTGATCCGGGGATCTCCATTATGGATGTTCGTGAGAGACTTGAATTACAGGTTCCTTCATATATGATACCAGCCCATTTTGTCAAAATGGATCACTTACCGCGAACGGTAAGCGGAAAAGTGGACCGCTCCCAACTCCCTGAACCGGGCAGCAGAATACTGGATGACTCGAAGTATGAACCACCAAGGAATGATAAGGAGCAAAATCTTGTTCAGATATGGGAGAAAATCTTGAATCTGGATTGCATTGGGATTCATCACAACTTTTTTGTAATGGGCGGGGACTCCATCAAGGCGCTCCAGACGATTTCAGGATTGTCCAAGCTGGGTTTAAAAGTGGAGATGAAGGATCTTTTTGCCAACCCGACCATTCGTCAGCTTAGTCCATATGTCAGACAGGCCCAGACCCTTTCTACTGGGAATGTTGAGGTGACGGGTGAGGTTTTCCTAACCCCCATTCAGCAGCGTTTTTTTGCGAGAAACCATACGGAGCATAACCATTACAATCAGGCTTTTATGTTATTTAGGCAGGAAGGGTTCGATCAGAACGCCATTCGACTTAGTTTCGATAAACTGCTGGAGCATCATGACGGATTAAGAATGGTTTATGGATACAACTCTTCTGGAGAAATGACGCAGACCATTCGGAACTATAGAAGCGGTATGTTTGAATTCGACGTTGTGGATGCAAGGGGTGCAGCACAACCGGAAGCATTCATTGAGGAGCAGGCATCATTGTTGCAAAAGAAAATGCTGATTCACGAGGGACAACTTGTGAAACTCCGGCTCTTCAGGCTGGATGAAGGCGAACACCTGTTAATCACCATTCATCATTTGGTTATGGATGGGGTGTCCTGGAGAATTTTGCTCGAAGATTTTGAATGGTTATACATGCAAGCGGTTGAACAAGAGCCGTTTGATGTGGGACCCAAAACCGTTTCTTACCAGCAATTTGCTGTAGCATTAAAGTCATATGCCAAACATCACCTTCTGCAAAGGGAGCAGGCATTTTGGAAAAACGTGTCCGGTGTGTATACGCCATTCCTGGATTTTCAGCGCCAAACAACGAATACAGTCAATGACTATGGTCATAGTGCTACCCTTGTATCTGAGCTTGATCGTGAACAAACCGGCTGGCTTCTACAACAGACGAACAGAGCCTACCAAACCGAGATTAATGACATTCTGTTGACTGCACTTATGCTAAGTGTAACCGAGATGACCGGTCAACCCCTGTTCAAAATCATGTTGGAGGGGCATGGTCGTCAAGCGCTCGAAACCGAGATGGATGTCAGCAGAACGGTGGGATGGTTTACATCCGTATATCCGGTGGTATTTGACCTGTTCCAGGAGCTGGAATTGCCTGAGGCAATTAAAACAGTTAAGGAAACACTGAGAGCTGTCCCCAATAAAGGCATCGGATACGGGATTCTCAAGTATATGGCTGATCAGCGTTGTTTTTCGGATGAAAAGGAAGCATCTATTTTGTTCAATTATATGGGTGAACTGGACAGCAGTCTGGAGCGGAAATTGTTCAGTTCGTCTCATATCCCAGTAGGACAAACCGTCGGTGGGCAGCTCATCAGAGCGCATGATTTTGAGATCAATGCAGTTGTAATGGATGGGAAATTTACCGTTCATACAACTTTCTGTGAACGGGTATATGCAGGTGAGATCGCTGAACAGCTTAATCGATTGTTCATCTACAATCTGCATCGAATCATTCACCACTGCCGGAACAAGCAGGGCACAGAGAGAACCCCGTCCGATTATGGGAAGCATCCTGTATCCATAGCGGAGTTGGAGGCCATACAAAATAGGGTTGATCCACTTGTGATCAGCAAAATTTATCCGTTGACCCTCATGCAATCCGGTATGTTGTACCATTCACTGGAGCAAGAAACATCACATGCCTATTTTGAACAGGTATTTGTGGAATTAAAGGGTAACGTTGATGTGGAACTATTGAAATACTGCTTTGGACGGGTGATACAGCGTCACGAAGGACTTCGCTCCATATTTGAATATCAACTTGTGCAGCAGCCACGCCAGCTTATCATTGATCAGCAACAAGCTGAATGGCTGATGCTGGATTGGACCGGTAAGAGCCAGCAGGAACAGCTTGAACTTATGGAGCAATTCAGGGCCAATGATCAGGAAAGAGGGTTTGATCTCAGCCGCGAGTTATTAATCAGATTCTCTCTGATTTCCAAGGGGACGGATGCGTACACACTGGTCATAAGTCATCATCATATTTTGCTGGACGGCTGGTGTTTGGACATCCTGATTCGTGAAATGTTTGAGATTTATGCCAGTCAGCAGGCTGGGCAGCCTGAAATGTTGGAAGAGACCAGACCGCTCGGGGACTACCTTGACTGGCTTGATCAACAGAACAAGGAGGAAGCACTGACTTACTGGAAACAGTACCTTCAGGGATACTATGAACGTGTCTCTTTGCCCAAAACAGGAGCTAATCTGAATACGGAAGTGCCAACGTTGCGGGAGCAGGAAATTCAATTCCCACGTGAACTCACAAGTCGGCTGAAACAGTTCGCTGTGAACAGTCAGGTTACATTTAATGCGTTGATTCAGGCGATATGGGGAATGGTCTTGTGCAGATATAGTGGTACGGAAGATGTTATATACGGCACAGTCATTTCCGGGCGAGACGCTGACGTTGAAGGAATAGAGAACATGGTGGGGCTGTTTATTAATACCATTCCTACCAGAGTGAAGCTTGAGCCGGAAGAGTTTTTTGCCGATACTCTCCGCAGGGTTCAACAGGAAGGGATGGAAGGTCAAAAGCATGGCTATGTACACCTGGCAGATATACAGGATCAAAGTGAATTAAAAGCCGATTTGCTTGACCATGTACTGGTGTTCCAGAATTTTGGAAGTGAACAGGCTGCGGACCTAACGGCAGAACGTGTGACAGGAGTAACGCTAGAGCGCGTTTATGGTAATGAGCACACACACTATGATTTGAGTGTAACTGCTGTCCTGGACGATACGTTCAGACTCAAATGGTCTTATAACAGCAACATATTAGATTCAGATCTGATGAAAGGTCTGGGTGATCATGTTCTCTATGTGGCGGAGCAAATCAGTGCAAACCAGAATATCCGAGTGAAAGAAATTGCTCTTATTGACGAGCAGGCCCGACACAAGATGGAGTTGTTGTCCCATGGTCCGAAGACACCATTTCCGAAAGAAAAGACATTATCTCAGCTATTTGATGAGCAGGCAGAGAGAACTCCGGATGCAGTTGCACTTGTAATGCATGAAAAACAGTTCACCTACCTGGAACTGCAGGAGAAATCAAATCAGATGTCGGAACGTTTGTGCATGCAAGGCATTCAACCTTCATCCATCGTAGGACTGATGGTACAACGCTCTTCCGAGATGATTATAAGTATACTTGGAATTCTCAAATCCGGAGCAGCCTATTTACCAATCGATCCGGAATGGCCAAGAGCGAGGATTGCCCACATGCTGCAAGACAGTGGGGCCACCGTGTTGCTTACGGAGAAACAATGGATGGAGGATTTCACAGACGTAATTGAAGTCATGAATGTACATGCGGATGTTGAAGAAATCATCCGATTAGAGAGCAAAGGTACGAAGGAATCATTCCCAACCTTGGCATACAAGCATAAGGCAGGAGACGACCTGGCCTATATTATCTACACTTCTGGTTCTACGGGGAAACCAAAAGGTGTAATGATCTCTCATGCCAATGCCATTCGGGTAGTGAAGGATACAAATTATATTCAAATTTCGTCCTCCGATTCCATATTGCAGCTCTCGAATTATGCTTTTGATGGCTCCATATTTGACATCTTTGGGGCGCTATTAAACGGCGCGAGACTCGTCATGATTGAACAGGAGACGCTGCTGGATATCAACCAACTGTCTAAAGTGATGACAGAGGAGAGAATTACGGTCTGTTTCATGACAACTGCATTGTTCAATCTGCTTGTTGATCGTGCGCCTCATTGTTTGATGGGACTTCGGAAACTCCTTTTTGGAGGGGAGCGGGCTTCTGTCTCCCATGCCCGAAAAACTCTTTCCCTTATGGGAGCAGATAAACTGATCCACGTATATGGTCCTACGGAAAGTACAGTATTTGCAACAAGTTACCCTATACAAGCCATAGGTGAAAACGATGGAAGTCTTCCAATCGGCAAGCCTATTGCGAACACATCTGCATGGATTCTGGACAGCAATCAACAGTTTGTTCCGAATGGGGTACCTGGAGAGCTTTATCTCTCAGGAGAGGGGTTAAGTCTCGGGTATCTGAACAATGAGGATCTGACCGAAGCCAAATTTGTCAACAATCCATATCAGCACCATGGACGAATGTACCGCACTGGAGATCGGGTGCGCCGACGGTCTGACGGAACGATTGAATTTCTGGAGCGAATGGATCATCAAGTGAAACTGAGAGGTTATCGGATCGAACTTGGGGAGATTGAACAGGTCCTGATCTCACATGAGCATGTCCGTGAAGCCATTGTCGTAGCTGTCAAAGATTCGGGTGGGCTGGATACATTGTGTGCGTACCTTACTGTCCTGCAGGACGTCAACCGGATGGATATGCAATCCTATATGGAAGCCCGTTTGCCAGGTTATATGGTTCCTTCATATTTCAAGGTATTGGAACAATTCCCTCTTACGCCAAACGGGAAAATAGATCGCCGCGCGCTGCCTCGTCCTGAGATAGCAGTCAAGTCCGAGACAACGTATGAAGCACCTTCCAATTATGTGGAGGAACAGTTAGTAAACATATGGGAAGAAGTATTGAATGTGAAGCCGATTGGTACCGCCCACCATTTCTTTGAATGCGGCGGGAATTCCCTGAAAGTGATGCATGCAGTTCAGCTGACTAACCGGAAGTTCCAAATGGAATTAAGAATCAGTCAATTTTTTGAATATCCAACGATTAAACAACAGGCTATTCATATATTGAGCGGAAGTACAGTTGACACCGATGTGAATGAATATGTGGAAGAAGAGATTTAGCAGTTCGTTTTTAGTTCAATGAATGACTCAATGATCCGTGAGAGACTGCATCACGTATAGCCCCTTCATTAGACGAGGTGCAAAGGTGCAGTTTCTCCCGGAATTCCCTGTCTTAGGCGTCATACTGAAAGGAATGGTGAATTCCTATGAACATAGCGGAGTTTATGAATCATTTACAGAGGAAAAATGTGAAATTGTACCATCAAGAGGGAAAAATCAAAATGATCGGACCACGTGAGGAAATCGATGCTGACCTTAAATCACAGATTAAAGAACACAAACAGGCTCTTATTCAATTTCTGATCCATCAGGAAAAAGTATGGAATGCACCTATTCCAAAGGCCGAAGAATCAACCAACAAGTTGTATTCCCTATCCAGAGCCCAGAAAAGAATGTATATTTTGCATCAAATGGACGATCAGGGAATTGCTTATAACATTCCAATGGCGGTGAAGCTGACGGGCCATCTCGAGCCGGATTCACTTGAAGGCGCGATTGGGCGCATGATCGAGAGGCATGAGGCGCTTCGAACGTCATTTGTGGATGATCAGGGTGAGCCTGCTCAGAAGATTCACCCTGAAATTCGGTTTAAGCTTGATTCCAGCGAATGGAATGAATCCGATATTTTAAACAAGATCAAACAATTTATTCGGCCTTTTGATCTAACACAGGCTCCGCTGCTGCGCGCGGAACTGGTCCGTTTGGATCAAGATCAGCATTTGCTGCTCATGGATATGCATCATATTATATCCGATGGGATGTCATTTGCATTGTTTCTGAATGAACTGGCTGAACTGTACAGTGGAAAACCGTTGGCACCTGTTGCCATCCAGTACAAGGACTATGTGGCATGGGAGAAAGCCAAAGAACGTTCAGGTGATTTGCAGAAGCAGGAGACATACTGGCTGGATACGCTGAGTGGGGAACTGCTACAACTTCAAATGCCTCTGGATTATGCACGCCCGCCAGAACAAAATTATGCCGGTCAACGAATGGTTATCGAGATGGATCAGGAACTAACGAGGAATTTGCAGCGTCTTGCCGATGAGCATGACGTAACGCTGTACATGCTGCTTCTTTCAACTTATGTGGTGGTTTTATCCAAATATACTGGACAGCAGGACATTATCGTGGGTACTCCGATCGCAGGCAGGTCGCATGATAACCTCAAATCAGTAATCGGTTTGTTCACAAATACAATAGCAACACGACACAGCATGGACCCTGAGCAGACATTCGGCGCGTTTTTGAATCAGGTGAGAAGGCATACCTTAGCCGCATATGAGAATCAGGATTATCCTTTTGATGAATTGATTGAAAAACTGAACTTGCCAATGGATCGAAGTAGACACACGCTGTTTGATACGATGTTTGATTTGCAGCACGCCGAGGATTATGTGTTCCAACTTGGTCAGCTTCAAGCGGAAATGTGTGAATTCGATCTGCCGGTCTCCAAATTTGATCTTAGTCTCACCGTAATCCATTACGGCAGTCATATGAAACTGGATCTGCAATATGCTTCCGAATTGTTTGCCAAGCAAAGCATGGAGCGTTTTTTAAGCCACTTGATGAATCTTCTGAATGAGATTGCGTTGAACGCAGGGCAAAAGGTAAGTCAGCTTCGCATGTTGTCCAGTCATGAACAAGAACAAGTCCTTTATCAGTTTAACAGCAAGCGGGTGGATACGTATCCAGACACATTAAATGATTTGCTTGAAGAACGCGCTGGACTCACGCCTGATCGGACGGCAGTAGTCCATGGAGACAGGTTCATGTCTTACCGTCAACTCAATGAAAGGGTAAACAAGCTGGCACGTCTGCTGCGAACGAAAGGGGTTAAGCCCAATTCGATCGTTGGTGTTATGGTTGAGCGATCCTTGGACATGATTGTTGGAATACTGGCAGTTCTTAAGGCGGGGGCGGCTTATCTGCCCATTGATCCTGAATTGCCTGATGACCGGGTATCATACATGCTCATGGATAGCGAGGCTGTGTTGCTGTTGAACGGATGTCCCATGAGAGACAAACTCCACATCACATCCGAGCTGGCGATGGACAACCCGGAGATTGAACATATGGAACCAGGCAATCCGAAACGAGTTAATCACCAAGGAGATTTGGCCTACGTGATCTATACTTCCGGTTCGACAGGTGCGCCTAAGGGAGTTATGACGACTCATGGAAATGTATTGAACTATATCTCTGCATTTTTGGACAGAGTACCGCTAACAAAGGAAGATGCGGTTCTTCAGGTGGTGTCCTTTTCGTTTGACGCGTTCACTGAGGAAGTATTTCCGTTGCTGGCTGTATCCGGACGTATTGTTCTTAGTGGCAAGCTCAACGAAACTCATGTGGATGACCTGGTTATGCAGATTGATAAAGAGAACATCACTGTCTTGAGCTGTTCCCCGCTGCTTCTAAACGAGTTGGACAAAAACATGCATTTGCGTCCACATGCCAACATGAAATTTATCAGTGGCGGGGACGTCCTGAAATACGAATATGTCCGGAATATGGTTCGTTCGGCTCAGGTGTACAATTCATATGGACCTACCGAAGCAACGGTATGTGCTACATATTATCGTGTAATGCCACAGGATGAGAAAAGAGTATCCATTCCCATAGGCAGTCCTCTCGGCAATTATGAGGTGTTTATCCTTGATGAATATCAACAACCCGTTTCGATTGGTGTAGCAGGGGAATTATACATCGGCGGGGCAGGGGTCGCTAAGGGATATCTCAACCTTGCCGAGCTCACACAATCCCGTTTTGTAGATCATCTGGATGCATCGGGGAACAAAATGTACCGCACCGGGGATATGGGGAAATGGCTTCCGGATGGCAATATCGAGTTTCTTGGAAGAAATGATGAACAGATTAAAATACGTGGATATCGCGTTGAAATTCGGGAAGTGGAGCATCATTTGGCAGCTCATCCTGATGTAAGCGACGCTGTGGTTATAGCTCATAAGGATCAACAAGGTCAGCTCTGTCTTTGTGCGTATATTGTCTGGAATTCGCCAGAACATAGGCATGGCATCGAGGAACTGAAAAAACATACGAGAGAGCGATTGCCGGCTTACATGATACCTTCATGGTTTATGAGTTTGGAACGCATTCCACGCACCCTCAATGGCAAAGCAGACCTTAACGTTTTGCCCAATCCCGATGGGGACAGCATGGCCAATACGACGTATGTGGCCCCAAGCAATGAGCTGGAATGTATACTGGCGTCCATCTGGGAAGAGATATTGGAGCTTCGGCCCATTGGCGTAGATCATAGTTTTTTTGAACTGGGTGGTCAGTCCTTGAGAGCATTTGCCATGATGTCAGCCATTCAGAGAAAGTTAGAGATTCGGATTACACTTAAGGATATTTTTAACATGCCTACAATCAGGCAGCTGGCTGCATGGCTTCAAACAAGGGAGACACAGCGCACTTTTCGAATCCAAAAAGCTAACGACAAGTCGCATTATCCTTTGTCCGCAGCACAGCGAAGACTTTACATTCTGGACCGGGTACAACAAACGGGTTTGATGTACAACATGCCACTTATTATCCGTTTGTCAAAAGAGGCTGAACAGCAGCGCATGGAGCAGACATTGCTTGAAATCATTCATAGACATGAAGGGCTGAGAACTTCATTTACAGAAATCGATGGCGAGCCCGTGCAACGGATTCATGCCCAAGTGAACTTCAATCTTCTTGTAGGCAACGGGTTGCAACAGGATTTCGATCCGTTCATACATTCATTTATCCAACCCTTTGATCTGGAGAGGGCCCCTTTGTTCAGAGCTGCATTATGGCGAACGGAGACCAGCCAATATTTATGTCTTGATATGCATCATTTGATTTCAGACGCGGTGTCCATGGATATCCTTATCCAGGAAATAGGGCAAATCTATGAACATAAACAATTGGCACCATTAACCCTTCAATATAAAGATTATGCTGAATGGTCTCTGGCCCTGGAACAACAGGAACAAAGGCAAGAGCATCAGCATTACTGGACAGACGTGCTTAAAGGTGAATTGCCCGTGTTAAATTTGCCGTTGGATTTTTCCCGACCTGCGATTCAGAGTCATGAAGGAAACCGGCTTCAATTTGCAGTGGATTCGCAACTGACACAAAAACTGCGTTTGCTGGCTGCCGAAAACGGTGTAACGCTGTTTGTTTTGCTGTTAACCGCATATACGATACTTCTTGCCCGATACACTTCCCAGGATGACATCATTATAGGTACTACGGTGGCAGGACGAGAGCATCCGGAATTGGAAGATATGGTGGGTATGTTTGTCAATACGCTGGCATTACGCTTTTATCCCGAACTCGATATGTCCTTGCAGCAGTTGCTTCATCATATTAAGGATACTACGCTTGACGGCTTTGCCCATCAGGACTATCCGTTTGATGAACTTGTAAGCAAACTTGAAGTGAAGAGGGATGCAAGTCGGAGCGCGCTGTTTGATACCCTGTTCACCCTTCAGGCTGAACAGACAACCGAAATGGACGCTAATGGTTTGCTAGCAGAATACTATCCGTTCAGTCATCCCACAGCCAAGTTTGATCTGAGCGTAACCGCTTTGGAGACAGCGGAGGGCATAGAGATGTTTTACGGGTATGCCTCCAGGCTGTTCAAACAAGAAACCATTGAGAGATTGGCTGGACATTATAACGAAATTTTGAAAGAGATAGTAAACGATGCTCAACGCACAATTGGTGAGATCAATCTGGTGACGGAAAAGGAAAGGGAACTGCTGCTGTACCAGTTCAACAACAATGTTCGGGACTACTCCCAACGAAAACCCGTTCCGGAACAGATTGCAGACCATGCAATCCGTTTTCCCAATAAAGTGGCTGTTGTATATGACGGGAAACAACTGACCTATAGCGAACTGAATGAACGGGCTACGGATGTTGCGAAAGCTCTGCAGGATCTTGGCGTGCATAAGCAAATGCCTGTAGGCATTATGATGGATCGTTCATTGGAAATGATGGTCGGTTTACTCGGTATTCTCAAATCGGGTGGAGCCTATATGCCGTTAGACCCGGCCTTTCCCGAGGAACGTATTCGCTACATGCTGGAGGATAGCGGTGCCAGCGTGGTTGTTACTCAAGAACATTTGTTGCCCCAAGTGAAAAAATATAGAAATTCCTGTAAAACGCTGTTGCTTGACGATCATTGCTCACCATTACAGAACATTCGGGAGAACGACGGAAGATCGGCTCGGCATGGCGTGCCAAAAATAAAACATGATGAACATGACCTGGCCTACATCATTTATACCTCAGGCTCAACCGGATTGCCCAAAGGTGTATTAATTGAGCATGGATCATTCGCCAATTTCTGTTATGGCTTCAGTGAATCTCAGCAGATAACGGAACGAGATCGTGCAGCCAATTATTTGCAAATTACATTTGATGGGTCTATTATCGACATTTTTCCTGCGTTGGTGGTGGGGGCCGAGCTGCATATCATCCCATCTCAGTTGCGTCTGGACATGTCACAGCTAAATGCATATATGAATGCACATTCCATTACATTGATTACTTTGCCGCCTAAAGTGTGTGAAGTTTTTATCCATCAACCTAACACATCGTTGCGTTTGCTGATTGCTGGAGGAGAACAGCTGAAACTTTCGTTTCTTCCTGACTATCCGCTGATCAATGCATATGGACCTACCGAGAACACGGTCGCTACCACCTACCAACGGGTAGACCAGGTTCAGGGCAATATTCCGATTGGCAAGCCGCTCCCCAACATATGGACCTACGTAATGAATAGCAATCATCAATTATGTCCGATTGGTGTAGCAGGAGAACTATACATTGCTGGTAACAGTGTAGCCCGGGGCTACCTTAATAATCCGGAGTTGACGTCAGAGAAATTTGTGGACAACCCGCATGAACCCGGCAGCAAAATGTACCGGACAGGTGATCTGGTGCGCTGGCTGCCTGGTGGCAATCTGCAATTTATGGGGCGTACCGATCAACAGGTGAAAATCCGTGGCTACCGGATTGAGCTTGGCGAGATCGAACAACAGCTGCTGAAACATCCGGAGATCCGGGAAGCTGCGGTTCTGGACCACCAGGACCCGCAGGGAAACCGGGCGTTGTGTGCCTATGTTGTAGTCGAAGGCGGAGCAGCGTGGACAGCCGCTACCGTAAGGGACTGGCTGGAAGCGGAGCTGCCGGATTATATGATCCCGGCTTATGTGGTGCAGCTGGAGCAGCTGCCGCTGACATTCCATGGCAAGCTGGACCGCAAGGCGTTACCCGAGCCGGATCACCATCTGTCTGCCGGGCCGGAGACGGAAGCACCGCGCAACGAGGTGGAGCGTCTGCTGGTGGAAGTCTGGCGTGACGTGCTAAACATGGAGGAGCTGGGCATCAATCACCAGTTCTTTGTCTCCGGTGGAGACTCCATCAAGGCGCTCCAGATCGGATCACGTCTGGCCCGGGCGGGGCTGCGGATGGAGGTCAGGGATTTGTTTGCCTATCCGAAGATTCGGGACCTCTCGCCGTATGTGAAATGGGAGCAGCGCGAACGGCTCGACCAGGGGCCGGTGGAAGGGGAGGTGCAACTGACCCCGATTCAGGAGTGGTTTTTTGCGAACAATCCTACGGAACGAAACCACTTCACGCAGTCCTTCATGCTGCACCGGGCGGCCGGGTTCAAGGCAGAAGTGCTTGAGCAGGTGCTGGATCGGCTGCTGGAGCATCATGATGCGCTGCGCATGAGGTATGAGATACAAGCGGACGGCAGCATCCGTCAATTCAACCGCCCGGTGCATACCGGAGAGCGGATGTATACCCTGCACCGGTTTGATGTGCGGGGCTGGGCTGAACCGGATCGCCAGGTCTATGAAGCGGCTACCGGGGTGCAGCAGGCATGTAGCCTGGAAGAAGGCAAGCTGGTGCAGGTTGGGTGGTTTGAAGCCGAGGATGGAGACCATCTGCTGCTGGCGATTCATCACCTGGTCGTGGACGGGGTATCCTGGCGAATCCTGCTGGAAGACCTGGAAGTGTTGTATCAGCAGGCGGAGCGGGGAGAAGAGCTGGATGCAGGTGAGAAGACCGACTCTTACCAGCGCTTTGCGGAAGCCTTGCAGGATTACGCAAACAGCCCGCAGGCCGCGAAGGAACGAGCCTACTGGAGCAGACTTGCAGCGGAGGGGGCTGGACTGAACCTGGGAGAACGGGAGGAAGCGGCAGGCCCGGATCGATTCGCGGACAGCCATACTCTGCAAAGCACCCTGAGTGCGGAAGTCACCCGGCAGTTGCTGCGGGAGAGCAACCGGGCCTACCAGACCGAGATCAATGATCTGCTGCTCAGTGCGCTGTACCTTGCGGTGCGGAAGCTGACGGGTGAGCTGAAGCTGAAAGTGAACCTGGAAGGGCATGGCCGGGAGGATGTGCTGGAAGGCATCGATCTCAGCCGCACCGTGGGCTGGTTTACGACCCTGTACCCGGTTCTGTTGGAGGGAGAAGCGGAGGACGAACTTTCAACCACCATCAAACGGGTGAAAGAGGGATTGCGCAAGGTACCCCATAAAGGCTTTAGCTATGGAGCGCTGAAATATGTGGCCCGGATGCCAGAGTTGCAGACGGAGAAGAAGGCTCCAATTCTTTTTAACTATTTGGGAGAGATCGGAGCATCTGCACAATCCGGGTGGGTTCATGCTTCGCATTTTAAACCGGGAGAAAGCATGGGCGAGCATATTGCCCGCATTAATCCGATTGAGTTGAATGCAGCCATCTATAACGGAAGCCTGACCCTTAGCACAACCTATACCAAGTCTGCGTTTTCAGAAGAAGTAATTCTTAATTTAAACCATTATTATATCGAAGCACTTGAACAGGTGGTTGACCATTGTGTCAGCAAAGAACATGCGGAAAAGACATCTTCCGACTATGGATTTAATGATTTGTCATTAGAGGATCTTGAAGATTTATTAAGCGAGTATGAGCTGATTGAGGATTAATATCTGTATATTTTCATCCCATGTTTAGCACAGCTTAGGTACGATCCAATAAGGAGATGATATCGGTCCATGAAGGCAAAAGTCGAGAAAATATACCCATTGTCCCCGATGCAAAAAGGAATGCTGTTTCATGCGCTCGAAAATCCGTCTGAAGATGCCTATTTTGAACAAACGGTACTGGATATACGCGGGGAGATTCATCCCGAAATTCTGGAGCAAAGCTTTAATCATTTGCTTGAACGACATGAAATATTGAGAGCCTCGGTTCATACCAAATTGGAGGAACCCGTTCATGTTGTGCTTTCGCGGCGGCCCATCGGGTTTACCTTTCAAGATCTAAGGGGCAGGTCAGACGATGAAATCGCTGCCTTAATGCAAGATTTTATGGAGAAGGATCGTGCAAAAGGATTTAATTTGTCCAAGGATAACCTGCTTCGAATCGCTCTTGTTTGTACGGGTGAACAGCATTTCCAGATGATCTGGACGTTTCACCATATGATACTGGACGGCTGGAGCATGGGCATTCTCTTCAATGAATTACTGGATATATATGCTGACAAATCTAATGGCCTACAGTCTAAAATGGCAGAAACCCGGCCTTATAGCAATTACATGAAGTGGCTCCAGCAGCAGGACCAGGAATCGGGTCTTGGGTACTGGGATCATTATCTGTCAGGATACAGTGAGAAGACCGGCCTGCCTTCGATAAACCGACCAACAAGTGAGATGACCTTCTCCAGAAAAGAGAAGAAAATAGAGTTTTCCCAAGCCCTCACCACAAAAATGAAAGAGATGGCGCAGAAACATGCCGTGACACTCCACACCGTCATTCAAGCGATGTGGGGGTTTCTGCTCGCCAAATATAATGACAACGAAGATGCCGTCTTTGGAACTGTTGTATCCGGAAGGGATGCAGCCGTTGATGGCATTGAGAATATGGTTGGTTTGTTTATCAATACCATTCCTACACGTGTCACCTTTTCCGGAGAGCAACAATTTGTGGAGCTCATGAAAAAGATTCAGTCAGACGCCTTGAGCAGTCAGGCGTATCAATATTTAAGTCTGGCCGAGGTGCAGGCCCGCACTGAACTCAAACATGATCTGCTTGATCATGTCGTTGTGTTTGAGAATTATGCTCTGGATACCAGGAAGATGGCAGAGAGGTCCAATCTGGGCTTTGAAATCAGCGAGATTACTGGAGAGGAACGAACCAACTATCCGTTTACAATGGCTGCTGGACTTGGAGAGAAATTAACGCTGCTACTCATTTATGATGAACATGTCTATGAACAGGCTCTGATGGATCAGATTGAGAAGCATATGAAAACGATTATCCATCAAATTACGTCAGATGAGAGTATCCAGATCCAGAACATTACTTTGGTCGGGGATGATGAACTTCTGACGCTTGAGCGGCATTCCATGGGGGTTGTGACGGATTATCCCAAATGGAAAACCATTCCCCAGCTTTTTGATGAACAAGTCCAGAAAACGCCTCATGCCACCGCCCTTATTATGGATGATGTGCACATCACCTACTGTGAATTGCAGGAAAAAGCGGATCAAATGGCATCCCGGTTATATCAATTTGGGCTACCCGAGCAGGCGGTGGTAGGACTGCTGGCAGACCGCTCGGTAGACATGATTGTGGGCATACTTGGGATTCTGAAAGCAGGGGCGGCTTATCTACCCATGGACCCGGGTTGGCCGGAAGAAAAAATAAGTCATATGCTTCGGGACAGCAGGGCTGCGCTGCTCTTGACACAGCCCGAATGGATCAGCCAGGCACCTCCAGATTTTCTAATGTTACCGCTGAATGCCGACTACATGGATCATATGCCTGCAGTCATGGAGATGGCGGCTGCCACACAGTTAATGGAAGCGAAGCATGACAGTGAGAGCTGCGTGGAAGATTTGGCCTACATGATTTACACGTCAGGCTCAACCGGATTGCCCAAAGGAGTTATCATCTCTCATGCAAACGTAATTCGGGTTGTATGTGAGACGGATTACATCGATATCTGCCCGGAAGATCGGGTATTGCAGCTTTCGAATTATGCGTTTGACGGATCTGTCTTTGATATTTTTGGCGCACTTTTGAACGGAGCCTGTCTGGTTCTGCTCAAACAGGATACGGTTCTGGACACTCAAGCGCTCGCTGAAGTTATCGTTCGTGAGAAAGTCACGGTTTCTTTCATGACGACCGCACTATTTAATCTGCTCGTGGATCGTGAGCCGGAGTGTCTCCGCGGCTTCCGCAAAGTATTGTTTGGGGGCGAGCGGGCATCTGTGGCCCAGGCCAGGAAAGGGCTGGATATTCTAGGCCCGGATCGCCTGATTCACGTATACGGACCAACAGAAAGTACGGTATTTACCACAGCTTATCCCATCAGGTCCATCGAAGCAGCGGTCACGAACCTTCCCATCGGAAAACCGATTGCCAATACTTCGGTCTGGGTGATGGACCGATACCAGAATCTGGTTCCAGCTGGTATTCCAGGGGAATTATGCATTTCCGGAGATGGTTTGAGTCTGGGGTATTTGAATGACAAGGAACTGACCGATTCCCGATTCGTTCCACATCCCTTGCTCAAGGGAACACGGATGTATCGAACAGGGGACCGGGTACGCCGGTTCCGAAACGGCGATATTGAATTTCTCGAACGCTTGGACCACCAGGTTAAATTGCGTGGTTACCGCATTGAGCTGGGTGAGATCGAGTATGTTCTGCTGGAGCATGAAGGGATTCGCGAAGGGATCGTAATGACGAGAAAAGATGCAGCAGATCAGGACATATTGATTGCATATCTAAAGGCTGATCCAGCGCTGACGACCACCGGGATTCGTGCGTATGTATCGGAGCGCCTGCCGGACTACATGGTCCCTTCCTATTTTATTCTGCTTGATGAGCTTCCCTTAACAGGAAACGGGAAGGTTGATCGCAGGGCACTGCCTGAACCGGCAGATTGCATAGAGCATTTGAAGCATGACCAATATGAAGCACCAAGTACCGTGCTGGAGGATCGTATTTGCACCATATGGAAAGAAGTTTTGGGGGTGCAAACTGCCGGAGTTCATGATCACTTCTTTGAATCCGGCGGTCATTCACTTAAAGCGACAGCACTGACATCACGAATTCACAAAGAGATTCAGGTGATGGTGCCGATTCGACAGCTTTTCCTTGCGCCAACCATCCGAGGTATTGCCCATTACATTGAATCTGCTGCCAAAGAGGACTATCTTTCCATCCAACCGGCCGAATCAAAGCCCTATTATGCACTCTCTTCTGCTCAACGCAGACTTCATATGTTGCATCAGATTTCGGATACCGGAACTTCATATAATATGCCTGCAGTGATGAAGGTATCTGGAAAACTGGACGTGGTGCGATTTGAAGAGGCATTCCGGCAATTGGTACAGAGACATGAGTCATTCAGGACGTCCTTTGTCATTGTGGATGGCGAACCCGTCCAACGGATTCATTCACATGTTCCGTTTGCTGTCGAACATTTTGAACTGGGAAGCCGATCTCTGGAAGAAACGCTTTCGAATCGAATTCGTCCATTCGAACTGGACAAGGTCCCGTTAATGCGGATCGAACTCATGAAAATCAGTGAACAGGAACATGTAGTCGTGATGGACATGCATCACATTATTGCAGATGGTGTGTCAACGGGGGTGCTTGTTCAGGAGTTCCATGAATTGTATGAGGGGAAATCTCTGCCTGAGCTGAAGTTACAGTACAAGGATTATTCTGAGTGGCAAAAGGATTGGTTTAATAGTGAAGGACTGAAGACACAGGAAACCTACTGGCTTAATCGATTTGAGGGAGAAATTCCGGTTCTTCAATTGCCAACAGACTGGCCAAGACCGCAAGTATACTCTTTTAAAGGAAACCGGGTGCAATTTGTTTGTGACGAACAGCTCACACGTGAACTGCATCAATTGGCCAGAGATCATGAAGCAACATTATATATGGTACTGCTGGCCGCTTATACAACTTTACTTTCCAGATATTCAGGACAAGATGACATTGTCGTGGGATCTCCGATTGCGGGGCGCAAACACGCAGATCTCCAACAGGTGATCGGTATGTTTGTTAATACACTTGCCATGCGCAACTATCCTGTAGCGGTAAGGTCCTTTAGTGATTTCCTTGGAGAAGTGAAGGAAAATGCATTACAGGCATACGAAAATCAGGATTATCCGCTTGATGAGCTCATCAACAAGCTTCATGTCTCAAGAGACAGAAGCAGAAACGCATTGGTGGATACGATGTTTGTGCTGCAAAATCTGGAGCTTGAGCGTACATCCGGACAACAATGGGGCGATTTACACGTTGAGCCTTATGAGACGGAGCTACCCATTGCCAAATTTGATCTGACTCTTGCTGCTGTTGAACAGAATGGCCAACTTGAGTTTGAACTGGAATATTGCAGTGATCTGTTCTCACTTCAAACGGTTGAAAACATGAGCCATCACTTTATTCAATTATTAAAAGGGATATTAAGCAATCCCCACGGCAAGCTGGGTGAGTTTGAAGTGGTATCTGAAGAAGAGAAGCAAATGCTGCAGCACGTCTATAATGATAACGCCCGCTCTTATCCACTGCACCAAAGGGTATACGAGTGGGTTGAACAATATGCTGTACGAACACCTGATCAGATTGCGGTAGTACATGATGGCAGAAGCATGACCTACCATGAGCTGAATGAAGCGGCGGACTTAGTTGCAGATCGCCTGCGTCAGCTTGGCATAACCAGAGAAACGGTCGTTGGTATTATGATGGATCGGTCTGTAGAAATGATTGCGGGCATTCTCGGTATTATGAAATCAGGAGGAGCTTATTTACCACTGGACCCATCAACTCCGGTTGAGCGAATCCGGTACATGCTTCAGGATAGTGGAGCAAAACTGGTTGTGACCCAGAACCATGGGTCAGATCGGCTCAGGGCTGCTGATTCCAAATGTGTGGCACTCATTCTGGATGAGGCAGCATTGAAGGATTGGAATGCTGCAGAATCGCTTGGGATTCCGTCTGAGACTGATTCCGCAGTGATGACGACAAATCCTGACGATTTGGCATATATCATCTACACGTCAGGCTCTACAGGTATGCCAAAGGGGGTACAGGTTGAGCAAGGTGCCTTGACCAACTTTTGTTGTGGATATATAGATGCTCTACAGTTAACCGAGAGAGACCGGGTTGCCAACTATCTCCAAATGACCTTTGACGCTTCGATTAGTGAAGTTTTCCCTGCACTGATGTCAGGGGCCACACTTCATATCATTCCGACCGAGCTGAGACTGGATATATTGAGGCTGAATGAATACTTATTGGAGTATGGAATAACGATTGCAACGTTCTCTTCCAAGGTATGTGAATCATTTGTTGAACTGTCCAATTCGTCTTTGCGTTTGCTAGTTTCCGGGGGAGAACAGCTCAAACTTCATACCCTTCCGAATTACAGGCTGATCAACGCTTACGGACCAACGGAAAATACGGTGGTTACCACTCTGCATGAAGTTGATTCCATAGAGGGTGTCATTCCTATAGGCAAACCTTTTACGAATACAAGAATTTTTATTTTGAATGATCATCTTCAATTCTGTCCGACAGGTGTGACCGGGGAGATGTACATTGCTGGTCAAAGTCTGGCACGGGGTTATTTAAATAATCCTGAACTGACAGCCGAGAAATTTGTGGACAACCCGCATGAACCCGGCAGCAAAATGTACCGGACAGGTGATCTGGTGCGCTGGCTGCCTGGTGGCAACCTGCAATTTATGGGGCGTACCGATCAACAGGTGAAAATCCGTGGCTACCGGATTGAGCTTGGCGAGATCGAACAACAGCTGCTGAAACATCCGGTGATCCGGGAAGCAGCGGTGCTGGACCACCAGGACCCGCAGGGAAACCGGGCGTTGTGCGCCTATGTTGTAGCCGAAGGCGAAGCAGCGTGGACAGCCGCTACCGTTCGGGACTGGCTGGAAGCGGAGCTGCCGGATTATATGATCCCGGCCTATGTGGTGCAGCTGGAGCAGCTGCCGCTGACATCCCATGGCAAGCTGGACCGCAAGGCGTTACCCGAGCCGGATCACCATCTGTCTGCCGGACCGGAGACGGAAGCACCGCGCAACGAGGTGGAGCGTCTGCTGGTGGAAGTCTGGCGTGACGTGCTAAACATGGAGGAGCTGGGCATCAATCACCAGTTCTTTGTCTCCGGTGGAGACTCCATCAAGGCGCTCCAGATCGGATCACGTCTGGCCCGGGCGGGGCTGCGGATGGAGGTCAGGGATTTGTTTGCCTATCCGAAGATTCGGGACCTCTCGCCGTATGTGAAATGGGAGCAGCGCGAACGGCTCGACCAGGGGCCGGTGGAAGGGGAGGTGCAACTGACCCCGATTCAGGAGTGGTTTTTTGCGAACAATCCTACGGAACGAAACCACTTCACGCAGTCCTTCATGCTGCACCGGGCGGCCGGGTTCAAGGCAGAAGTGCTTGAGCAGGTGCTGGATCGGCTGCTGGAGCATCATGATGCGCTGCGCATGAGGTATGAGATACAAGCGGACGGCAGCATCCGTCAATTCAACCGCCCGGTGCATACCGGAGAGCGGATGTATACCCTGCACCGGTTTGATGTGCGGGGCTGGGCTGAACCGGATCGCCAGGTCTATGAAGCGGCTACCGGGGTGCAGCAGGCATGTAGCCTGGAAGAAGGCAAGCTGGTGCAGGTTGGGTGGTTTGAAGCCGAGGATGGAGACCATCTGCTGCTGGCGATTCATCACCTGGTCGTGGACGGGGTATCCTGGCGAATCCTGCTGGAAGACCTGGAAGTGTTGTATCAGCAGGCGGAGCGGGGAGAAGAGCTGGATGCAGGTGAGAAGACCGACTCTTACCAGCGCTTTGCGGAAGCCTTGCAGGATTACGCAAACAGCCCGCAGGCCGCGAAGGAACGAGCCTACTGGAGCAGACTTGCAGCGGAGGGGGCTGGACTGAATCTGGGAGAACGGGAGGAAGCGGCAGGCCCGGATCGATTCGCGGACAGCCATACCCTGCAAAGCACCCTGAGTGCGGAAGTCACCCGGCAGTTGCTGCGGGAGAGCAACCGGGCCTACCAGACCGAGATCAATGATCTGTTACTCAGTGCGCTGTACCTCGCCGTGCGGAAACTGACGGGTGAGCTGAAGCTGAAAGTGAATCTGGAAGGACATGGCCGGGAGGATGTGCTGGAAGGCATCGATCTCAGCCGCACCGTGGGCTGGTTTACGACCCTGTACCCGGTGCTGCTGAAAGGTGAAGCGGAGGACGAACTTTCAACCACCATCAAACAGGTGAAAGAGGGATTGCGCAAGGTACCCCATAAAGGCTTTAGCTATGGAGCGCTGAAATATGTGGCCCGGATGCCAGAGTTGCAGACAGAGCGCCCAGCATCCATCTCGTTTAACTATCTCGGCGAGATGGACGGAGCCATGACTGGGGAAGCCATGTTCCGGGAGTCCCGGTTTTCTGCGGGGCAAACGATCGGTGGCCATATTGCCCGAAATAACCCAATCGAACTGAACACCTTCGTTTCCGGTGGGAAGTTACATCTCAACGTAACAGCAAATCAAACTACGGTGGACATGCCGCTCGTAAGCCGGTTTGCAGAGACATTTTTCGAACGATTAACGGAAATTGTGGACCATTGCTTGTCTCAGCGTGAAACGACTTATACACCTTCCGACTATGGCGATCCAAGCCTTGCACTGGAGGAGTTAGATCTTATTAAGTCAGCCTGTCCGGGCGTGATAATTGAGCGGATTTATCCGTTAACCAATATGCAGCAAGGCATGCTCTTTCACGCGATGGAAGATGCGTCATCAACTGCGTATTTCCAGCAAACGATCATGGAGATTCGCGGGGAAGTGAACCCGGATTACTTGCAATCCAGTTTCAATGAGCTCATGAACAGACATGAAGCATTGAGAGCTTCATTTATACATCGAGATTTGGAAGAACCGAGACAGGTCATTATGCAAAACCTCACCATTGAATTTGAATTTCAAGACTGGACAGCTTTGGAAGCAAATCATTCAGCAGCTCAGTTGGAAACTTTTTCACAGCAGGATAAGGCTCGCAGTTTCCGTCTGGATACACAGCCACTTATGCGTGCAGCTCTGTTTCACACCACAGATCAATCCTACACCCTTGTATGGAGCCATCATCATATTTTGCTGGATGGATGGTGTCTGGGAATTATATTATCCGAGCTGTTACAGATCTATAAGGCCAAACTTGAGAATAAGGCGCACAGCCTGAAGGAGCCGAAACGATATCATCATTACATGGAATGGCTCATTCGTCAGGACAAGGATGAGGCCAAAGCGTATTGGAGACGTTATCTGGAAAATTATGACACGAAATCGAGTGTTCCAGGTTTGCTTCTTACAGAGAATGCTGTTCCGTATTTGCGAATAGAACAGACTATATCACTGGGTCAGAGGTTAACTCGCCAATTAAACGAAATGGGTGCTCGCTATGGTGTAACGTTGAATACCGTCATTCAATGTATATGGGGTCTGGTGCTGGCCAGATACAATGATACAGAGGACGTCATATTCGGAACCGTTGTCTCTGGCAGGGAAGCGCCAGTTGAAGGCATAGAAGAGATGGTTGGGTTGTTCATCAACACCATTCCCGTTCGGATTGGTTACCAGCATCAGAGGCATTTTGGCGACGTACTCCAGGCTGTTCAGAAACAAGCTGTTGAAAGTCAGCGATTCAATTATTTGAATCTGGCCGAGGTTCAGGCATTGAGTGAACTGAACAAGGAATTAATGGATCACGTCTTCGTATTTGAAAACTATGCCTTGGATCATGGGGCTGTTCAACAATCCGGCAGTGGGGTTGGTTTTGAAATTACCGGACTGCATGCGGAAGAACAGAGCAACTACGGATTCCTGGTTTCAGCAACACCTGGTGAGAGCCTGACCCTTGTGATTACGTATGATGGCAATAAATATGATTCATCCATCATGGAGCGTATGGATCAACATCTCAGGAGTGTGGCAGAACAAGTCACTTCAGTCGACCATCAACAGCTTACAGACATTCAACTCGTGGGTGGTCAAGAGCGTGAAATGCTTCTGAATTCCTTCAATAACTCTGATGCGGATTACCCGCGAAATATGACCATTCATGGGCTGTTTCAGCATCAAGTTCGCCGTACACCTGATCGGATCGCTGTCCGGGATGAGCATCGTCATATGACGTACTTGGAGCTGAATGAGCGTTCCAATCAACTGGCTCGTACGTTGTTTTCTCTTACAGGAGGAACAGAGCAATTCATAGGGATTATGGCGGATCGGTCCATCGATATGATTGTTGGCATCATGGCAATATTAAAAGCGGGAGCCGCATATGTACCTATTGATCCTGTCTATCCGGATGAGCGTATTAGTTATATGCTGGAGGATTCGGGCATTCACCTGCTTGTGGTTTCTGCAAAAGGGATGGATCGTGGACTTCATCGGGGTTCATGCGTTGTCTTGGAGGAAGAGAACTCGTATCACGTGGATGCAGGAAATCTGGAGACATCCGTTCAGCCACACGATCTCGCCTATGTGATTTATACCTCAGGCACGACCGGGAATCCCAAGGGAACACTGATTGAGCATAAAAATGTCGTACGTTTGTTGATCAATGATCGTAATCGATTTGATTTCAGCGAGAACGATATATGGACGATGTTCCATTCCTTCTGTTTCGATTTTTCGGTGTGGGAGATGTATGGAGCACTTCTGTACGGGGGTACATTACTTATCGTTCCACAACTGGTCGCCCAACAGCCTGAACAATTCGTGCAATTATTAATCCGTGAAAAGGTAACCGTCCTGAATCAGACGCCATCCTACTTTTATCGGTTGATGCATGAAGAGGCAAAACGTCCGAGGAAGGAACTGACTTTGCGAAAAGTCATTTTTGGTGGAGAAGCGTTAAGTCCGTCATTATTGGCATCATGGTATGAGCGTTATCCTTCTACAAAGTTAATTAACATGTACGGAATTACGGAGACTACGGTTCATGTTACGTACAAGGAAATCACCCCATCAGACATGCAAACGGGCAGAAGTAATATAGGTCAGCCCATCCCGACACTCAGGGCGTATATTCTGAACCAGTATCGCCAATTGCAGCCTGTAGGATGTGCAGGTGAGTTATACGTTGCAGGAGAAGGGCTTGCCAGAGGATACCTCAATCGATCCAGTCTTACGGAAGAACGATTTGTTGAAGATCCGTTCTATCCTGGTGAGAAAATGTATCGTTCAGGCGACTTGGCCAGATGGTGTGCAGATGGAAGTATGGAGTACCTGGGCCGAATGGATCATCAGGTCAAAATTCGGGGATATCGAATTGAATTAGGTGAAATCGAACATCAGTTGCTTCAGCTTCATATGGTTAAGGATGCATTCGTTGTAGCCAGGGCAGATGAAGAGCATACACAATATATTTGCGCATATATCACCATGAACGGGGAAGCGGATGATCTGGTTACGCAACAGATCAGACAGCAGTTGTCTCTGCAATTGCCCGATTATATGATGCCAGCCTACATTGTGAAGATGGAACAATTGCCACTGACCTCTAACGGAAAAGTGGATCGCAAGGCGCTGCCAGCCCCGGAAGCGGGCATGTCAACACTTGGGGGTTATGAAGCTCCGGGAAGCAAGATGGAAGCGGAATTGCTTGCACTCTGGCATCAGCTTCTAAATAATGACCGTATTGGCGTAAGCCACAATTTCTTTGAAGTTGGAGGGCACTCGCTGAAGGCTTCAGCTCTCGTATCTCGTGTCCACAAGGCATTCGGTGTGGCCATACCATTGAGACAAGTATTTGCAACGCCAACGGTCAGAGCCTTGTCCAAATGGATTGATTCTGCTCGTTCCAGCAAATATGACACGATTACCAAAGCGGAAACCAAGGAGTTCTACCCGCTCTCGTCTGCACAAAAAAGACTTTTTATTATCCATCAGATGGAAGATTCGAGCCTGGCCTACAATATGCCCTATGCCATGAACATATCAGGCAATCTGGATGTGCGCCAATTGGAAAGAGCCTTTCAGGATCTGGTCAAGCGTCATGAATCCTTCAGGACTTCGTTCCATATGGTTGATGGACAACCTGTTCAACGAATTGAACAACAGGTGGAATTCAGCATCAAATCTCGCGGGTTGGGTGAACAGACTTTAGAAGCATGGCAGGCGGAATTTGTACGTCCATTTAATCTGACTCGGGCTCCGTTGCTGCGGGTGGAACTTATGCAGAAGGGGCCTGAGGAATACATTCTGATTATGGATATGCATCACATTATTGCGGACGGTGTATCCATGGGTGTCATAACCAGGGAACTGAGCGCCCTGTATGAAGGACAAACGCTTGAACCATTACAATTGCAGTACAGGGATTATGCCGAGTGGCAAGCACGGTCCAGAACAACGGAGGTAATGCAGGTACACAAGGACTACTGGCTCAGTGCTTATCAAGGGGAAATTCCACTTCTGGATCTGCCTGTCGATTATGCAAGACCGCAACACCGCAATTATGAAGGTGAGCTGTTCCCGTTCGAGTTATCCGAAAGTGTGTCGATGCGGCTGTCTCAATTGGCTCAAAAAGAGGGCGCAACATTATTTATGCTTCTGCTTGCTGGCTATACAACACTGTTACATCGATACACCGGGCAAGAGGATATTATCGTGGGGACGCCGGTAGCGGGCAATACACAGCCGGAGCTGCAAAATGTAATCGGTTTGTTCATCAATACACTGGCACTTCGGAATCGTCCGGCAGGCACGTTGACGTTCAGGGAGTATCTTAACACGATCAAGGAAAATACACTTCTGGCCTATGAAAACCAGGATTATGCATTCGATGAATTGGTGGAACACCTTGCCCTGGCAAGAGACATGAGTCGAAGCGCCTTGTTTGATACGATGCTGGTATTCCAGAATTATGACAGTGAGGAACTTGCAATAGAGGGAGTTCAGTTCAGTTCACTTCCTCCAAGCAACATCCGATCCAAATTTGATATCACCTTAACCGCAATGGAGGCTGAGGGCCGGATCAAATGTGTGTTTACGTATTCCACAGAGTTGTTCAAGCGTGAAACAATAGAGCGCATGGCAGGCCACCTGACTGAATTGCTGGAAAATATCAGCAACGATGCCGCGTTGCGGTTGCAGGATATTCCATTCATCACATTAGAAGAGACAAATTCCATTATGCAGCTATCCTGTGGTCAGCCTGTGCAATACAGAACAGAAGCAGCTCTAATTGAACTGTTCGAGGAGCAAGTGAGGAAGTCATCCAAGCAACGTGCCGTTGTGTCGGGGGAAGACGAGTTATCTTATGAAGAGTTGAATCGCAGGGCTAATCAACTGGCCCGCTCGCTGAGAGCAAAAGGAGCTGCACCGAATTCGGTTGTCGCCGTAAGTGTTAATCCATCCGTGGCCATGGTTACAAGCATGCTTGCTGTCCTCAAAACGGGAGCGATGTATTTGCCGATTGATCCTGAGCAGACGGTGAACAGGACCAATGCCATTTTGAAAGACAGTCAGGCTACCGTTCTGTTAGTGGATCATCCGTTGTCCAAGGGGATGCATTTCAGTGGCGAGGTGTGTCAGGTTAACGACGTCGTAATCGAGAACCTAGACTATACGGATCTATCTCTGCCCACTTCACCTGAACAACAGGTGTATATGATCTATACTTCTGGGTCAACAGGTACTCCAAAAGGCGTAATGGTCCGTAACAGAAATGTTGTCAATTACACACAATGGTTTATCCGCGAGACGGGAATTTCTGCGACAGATCGAACCATGCTGATGTCTTCCAGTGCTTTTGATCTGGGATACACAAGTGTATTTTCAGCCCTGTTGCAAGGCTGCGAGCTCCATATTCCAACCAAGGAAGACTACACCAATCCGGCCAGAGCACTACAAATGATGGCTCAGCAGCATATCACATTCATCAAGCTGACACCTTCATTATTTAATCTGCTGCTCCATGATCCTGCATTTGCAGAATGGCAGCCTGTGCTGCGGCTGGTTGTGCTGGGCGGAGAGAAAATAAATACAACCGATGTGGAAAAGTACCTTCAAGAGTTTCCAAACAGCCGGATCATGAATCATTATGGTCCAACTGAAACGACGATTGGTGTAGTTTTTCATAAGATATCGTCTGAGAACGTTCGTTTCTTTACGCAGCAACCGGTTATTGGCAGACCGATTGATAACACTGCCGTATACGTGCTTGATAATTATAACCATCTGGTGCCCCGGGGTGTATTCGGTGAAATTTGTGTTTCGGGTGAAGCGGTATCCAGCGGGTATTTCAATCAGGCAGAAATGACCCGAGGAAAATTCGTTGAAGATCCATTCAAGCCGGGGCAGATCATGTACAAAACGGGAGATCTTGCCCGTTGGACACATGATGGTGAGCTGGAACTGGCAGGTCGGAAGGATAATCAGGTGAAAGTGCGTGGTTACCGTATTGAACTGGATGAAATCAAAAAACAAATGCTGCTTCTGGAAGGTGTACACGAGGCAATTATAGTACCTAGAGCAAACCAGGACAATTCTGCCGTGCTCTGTGCCTATTTCACCGCAAACAGAACGATACCATTGGACGAAATTCGCGTTCATCTGGGTATCGAATTGCCGGAATATATGATTCCTACGCATTTTATGCAATTGGATACCTTGCCTCTGACCGGCAATGGGAAAATCGATGTACGTGCACTTCCCGAACCAGATGCAAGCACTGGTGGAGAGACGGTTTATGAGGCTGCAAGAAATGAGGAGGAGAGCCTGCTCGTTTCGATATGGGAAGAGGTGCTCGGCTTCAAGCCAATAGGCATTCACCATCACTTCTTTGCTTCCGGTGGTGATTCCATCAAGGCCTTGCAAATTATATCCAGACTGTCCAGAGCTGGCAAAAAGCTGACCATGAAAGAGCTATTTGCCAATCCACAGATCAAGTTACTGGGACGTTATATGAGAGATGATTCCCATGTAAATCGGATGAAGCAGCGTGTGACGGGTCCGATTGATCTTACACCCATTCAGAAGTCTTATTTTACGCAGCATCACCGTACAGGAATGAACCACTTTAATCAGTCCTTGATGTTGTACCGCAAGGAAGGATTTATGCCAGAGACAGTCCGGGAGGTCATGGAAGGGTTAATGATGCATCACGATGTCTTGCGGATGTCCTATCGTGAGGAAAAAGGCAAGGTGGTGCAGGCCAATCTCGATTATGAAGCAGGTCTTTTCCAAATGGACGTACAGGATATGACAGGTCTTGATGAGCAGGAATTGTACATTAGGGTGCAGCAGGCTGCCTCCAACATACAGGAATCGATTGAAGTTTTCGAGGGGCCTCTGGTGCGAGCCGTCATTTTCAGAACCGATCAGGGAGATCACCTGCTCATTGTAATCCATCACCTGCTCATTGATGGTGTATCCTGGAAAATTCTGCTGGAGGATTTAGCAGTAGGATACCGGCAGCTTCTGGAAGGACAGCGTCTTTCTTTTTATCCGATTACTGATTCTTACCCGTACTATGCATCTTTCCTGAAGGACTATGCAAAGGGAGGGCGTCTAGCGAAGGAGCGTGCGTATTGGATCAAGACGGATCAGGAAGAGGCCGGCTTTCTTCCAAGGCATGAAGTTCATCTGAATGAATACCGTTACGGTGATAATCGAATGTGCAGTGTATCGCTGGACCGGGAGATGACCACTCAACTTTTGCGAGAGACCAACCAGGCCTACTATACCGAAATTAACGATATTCTGCTGGCTGCTTTGGCTCTCTCCATTAAGGAATGTGCAGGAGCGAACAAAGTTAAGGTAACGATGGAAGGTCACGGTCGTGAACTAATGGGAGATGAGCTGGATATCAGTCGTACGGTTGGTTGGTTCACAAGCAAATATCCGGTATGTATCGATCTCGGAAATGAGGAAGGGCTTGGCACAACGATCAAGGAAGTAAAAGAGCAGCTAAGAAGAGTTCCAGCTAAAGGAATTGGTTACGGAATATTGAAGTATATGACCAATGAATTGCCAACGTTGAAAGAACAGATACCGCTCCTGTTGTTTAACTATTTGGGACAGATGGATCAGGACATCAATAGTGGTCTGTTTCGTTCTTCCTGGCTGTCAGCGGGCAATTCGGTCGGGGATGATGTCATTCGGGTCAATCCAATGGAAGTTATTGCATATGTGGCTGAAGGTCAATTGATGATTAACATCACTTACAACCACAGGTTGTTTGATGAATCCATCGTAGAGAACTTTGCGACAACCTACAAAAAAATGCTTCAACGGGTCATTGGACATTGCGCGCAGCAACAGCAGGCCGAAAAAACGCCATCCGATTATGGAGATCCGCATCTAACCCTGCAAAATCTGGAGGTCATAACGCAAAAGTTCGGCACAGAGCGAATTGAGAAAATCTATCCTTTGGCCAACATGCAGCGCGGGATGCTGTACCATGCACTTGAGAATCGCGGGGACAGGGTTTATTTTGAGCAACTGATCATGAACATCAGAGGAAACCTTGACGTTGTCCTACTTCAGGAGAGTCTGAACATATTGATGCAACGTCACGAAATGCTTCGTGCTTCCATTGAATACCATGTTACGGAAGAGCCGCGGAATATCATTTGTCAAAACCGAAGGGCTGCTTTTGTATACCGAAATCTTCGAGGTTTGCCAGAACAGGACAGAGGTACTCGTGTACTGTCAGCTGCGTTGGAGGACAAACGAAAAGGCTTTGATCTTGGAAAAGATACACTGGTTCGATTTGAACTGCTGCAGACCGATGAGGAGCAATACTCGTTAATCTGGAGTAACCATCATATCTTGCTTGATGGCTGGGCAAGAGGCATCATTCTTGCAGAACTGGTCCACCTGTATGAGTGCAAACGTTCTGGGAAGAACCTTCAACTCCACGAGCCTGTACCTTATAGTGAATATGTGGAATGGTTGCAGGCGTTAAACAAGGATGAAGCCATCTCTTACTGGAAGGATTATCTGGGGGGATACGAGAACAAGATTCAACTTCCAGCAGGATCTTCTCGTTCATTGAACGAGGGGGCCACTCCACAGGAGCATCAATTCCGCATTTCCAGACAGCTCACGAAGCAAATGAATGACCTTGCCAACCGGAACCATGTCACATTTTATACGATTATGCAGTGTGTCTGGGGAATCATGCTTGCCAAGTACAACGATACTTCAGATGTCGTATTTGGAACGGTGGTATCCGGGAGAGAAGCGCAGGTAAGAGGGATCGAAAACATGGTTGGTTTATTTATCAACACCATTCCTGCACGCATTCAATGGGATGTGGGACATACCTTCAAACAACTGGTTGGAGAAATGCAGGCCTTATCGATTGAAGGGAGTCAGCATCACCATCTGGGTCTGGCTGAAATTGCGTCTTTGAGCAGTCTGAAAAGAGATTTAATCGATCATATCATGGTTTTTGAAAATTACTCGGTGGATTCAAGTCTCTTGGAACAGGGCGCGAACGATATTGGGTTTGTCATTGAGGACGTCCATAGTCAGGAACAGACGAATTATGGTTTCAATCTGATTGCAATACCTGGTGAAGAGCTTGTAATCAAGTTTGCTTATGATTCCAGCAAGTATGATGAATTCCTGATGAAAGTCATGGAAAACCATATGCTGGCCCTGCTGGAACAAATAGTGACAGACGAAAACATGCGGGTCAATGATATTCAAATCATGACGAAACAAGAGCAGGTCATACTGATGGACCAGTACAACGATACGGCATCAGCCTATCCGAAGGGCAAAACGATGCATCAGTTGGTCGGTGAACAGGCCGTCAAGACCCCTGAACATGTCGCCGTAGCTTTGGGCTCTGATGTGCTGACCTACAGACAGCTCGAAATAAAATCGAATCAGTTGGCAAGACATTTAAAAGCTATCGGTGTTGGGTCAAATTCCATGGTAGGCATTATGGTTGAGCGCTCACCCGAGATGATTGTTGGCATTCTGGCTATTATGAAGGCGGGCGGAGCGTATGTGCCCATTGACCCGGAATATCCCGCAGAACGGATTGAATTTATTCTGGAGGATAGCGGTTCACCGATCATATTGGAAATGGGAGAAGGCCATACCGGGTTAGGCAGAACATCCGTATCGATTGATGCAGATTATAGCCATTATTCAGCAGAACCATTGGAGCAATATGCTGGACCGGAGGATGTAGCGTATATGATCTATACCTCAGGATCTACCGGGAAACCAAAAGGCACAATGATTCCGCACAGCGGTCTGATCAACTATATTTTCTGGGCGAAGGACGTTTATTTGCAGAATCAGGAACTTGATTTTGCTCTGTACTCCTCCTTTGCGTTTGATTTGACGATCACTTCGATCTTTACACCGCTGGTTACTGGAAATAAAATAGTGGTATATCCAACAAGCGGAGATGAACCGGTGATCCTGAATGTATTCAGGGATCGGCAAGCAGGCGTGGTTAAATTGACACCATCACATCTGAATCTGATTAAGGATATGGACAATACCCGATCCAGTATCAAGTGCCTGATTGTAGGCGGTGAGGACCTGAAATCGGAATTGGCTCGGGAAGTATACGAGAGTTTTGGAGGCAAGGTTCAGATCTTTAATGAATACGGGCCAACAGAAACGGTTGTAGGCTGCATGATCCATCCGTACAATCCCGAGACGGACACGAGAATCTCAGTACCTATTGGGAAACCTGCTGCAAATGTGCAGTTATATGTGCTGAATAAACATCAGCAACTGCTTCCGGCTGGTTCGCCAGGGGAACTATACATTGGAGGTGATGGAGTATCCCGAGGATACTTCGGACGTCCGGAACTAACGATGCAGAAGTTTGTACCCAATCCGTTCAAAGAAGCGACTACCCTATACCGGACAGGTGATCTGGTGCAATGGTTGCCAAATGGCGACATGGAATTCCTCGGACGAATCGATCATCAGGTGAAAATTAGGGGATACCGTATTGAGCCGGGAGAAATTGAGCATCGTTTGCTGCAACAACCGGAAGTTAAAGATGTAATTGTGACCTCGCGGCAAGATGATGCTCAGCAAAGCTATCTCTGTGCGTACATCGTACCTGTAGACCCGAGTAAAAAGATGGACATCGTTCAACTGAAACAGGGATTGCTTTACGAACTTCCCGCATATATGATACCTGCATTCTTTGTTGTAATGGATCAGCTCCCATTGACGGTGAATGGAAAAGTGGACTTGAAGGCATTGCCTGAGCATGAGGGTAGTGTGACAGCTCTGCAATCCTACACACCACCGGAAACAGAACTGGAACGCCACATGACAGATATTTGGGAGGACATTCTTCCAGTGAAGCCGATTAGCATACATGCAAATCTGTTTGAGATGGGTGCGAATTCGTTAAATGTGATGTCTTTTGTATCCCGTTTGTACAGTCTGCTGAATTTTAGAATTCCGTTTAAGGATATTTTTGAAAAACCGACCATTGCTGATCTGGCGAACTTTGTAGAGAAGGCCAAAGATCTCCTGGAGGACTACACCGAAGATTGCATGCAGCTAACCCGGACAAGCGAGAATAATCGGATTGTTTTCTGTTTTCCTCCCGCTGCTTCCATGGGTATTGCATACATGACACTTGCTCAGCACCTGGACTCGTTTGGAGTTTACAGCTTTAATTTCATTACTTCAGAAGATCGGATTGCTCGTTACGCCCAAATGATGATTGATATTCAAAAGGAGGGTTCGTTCACACTGATGGGTTACTCCTCGGGTGGAGTGCTGGCCTTTGATGTAGCCAAAGAGCTTAACCGCAGAGGATATGAAGTGCGTGACCTGATTATACTGGACTCAAAATACCGAACAGAAGTGGAAGAGCATCGTCTGACTGAAGAACAAATCAGGCAGGAGATTCAGCAAAAGTTCAACATGAGTCAATATCAAGACCTTGAGAAATTGGCGAATGACTATTTGCTGGAGCTGATTACGAAATCTTACCTGTATGTTCACGAAGCCATAACCTTTGGTACGATTGATGGTAACATCAGTTATGTGACTTCAGGACTTTTGGATGCCAATGCTTCGATTGCATTGTGGGCCCAATCCACCACAGGACAATTCCGACAAGTGAAAGGTTACGGCAAACATATGGAGATGATTGACAAAAACTATCCGGAGATTGTGAAACAGAATGCAACGCTCATCAACGAACTCTTGCTGACAAGTACTAAATAACATTTCAAGGTTGGCGTTTCGTGAGTCAGAAACGCCAACCTTTTTTTAACATGAAAGAAGGTTGAAATCATGCAAAATATTCGTGTACTCATTGCGGATGACGATAAGGAGATTCGAGACCTGATCCGAAAATACCTGGAGCGGGAGATGTACACCGTAGATACTGCCGCAGATGGTGAACAAGCGCTGCAGCTGTTTCAACAGCACAAATATAATATGGTCATTCTTGACCTGATGATGCCTCAGATGGACGGTATGGAAGCTTGTCGAAGAATTCGCAGTATCAGTAATGTACCCATCATGATGGTGACAGCCAAAGACCACGAAACAGACAAAATTATAGGTCTTGGCATCGGCGCAGATGATTACATTACCAAACCATTTAGCATTCATGAACTGGTTGCCAGAATTAAGGCACTCATGCGTAGATTTATGGTTCTTGGGACGGAAGTTCCTGACCACAGTGAGGTCATTCGCTTCAAAGGATTGATGATGAATTTGAAAACATACACAATTGATGTCCAGGGAAAAGAGACCGATCTGACTGGCAAAGAAACGGAATTGCTCAAATTTATGATGTCCAATCCTGGTCAGGTGTTCACCAAAGCCCAATTATTCAGAAATGTATGGGATAACGGGTATTTGGATGATGACAATACCGTCATGGTACATATCCGAAAGCTGCGAATGAAGATTGAATCCGATCCTTCCAATCCACAGTTTATAAAAACCGTTTGGGGTATCGGTTATAAATTTGTAGGTGAACGGGATGAATAGAGATGCCGTCTTGATGTTATCTGGTCTGCAGTTGATCATCGGAGCTGGGGCACTTGTCCTGGAATACTACACGAGCTTGACGAATGGTTCACGAATGTGGTTGTTTGCAGCTTTCGTTTTCACCAGCGTCTTGGTACTCGTTAATCAATATCAGATTCGAAGCAAGCAGCAATCGATTGCTTCTGAACTGCAGCGGGCGGTCAATGGAGAAGGAAAAAGAAGAATATTAAGCAAAGGGAATGTACTGCTGGATGAGATCGTTTTTGCAGCAAATGACCTGATGGAGCAGCTAGAAAACGTAAAGATCGATGCCCAGCGCTCTCAGGCAGCAAGAAAGAGTCTGCTTTCCAGCATTTCTCATGATATTCGCACACCTCTAACTTCGATGATTGGTTATGTGGATGCGCTCAAGGATGATATTGCTTCCACAGAAGAAGAGAGAAGAGACTATATGGATATTTTGTCGAGGAAATCAAAGGACTTGAAAAAAATGATAGATGAGATGTTCACCATGGCCAAACTGGATGCAGACGAGATGCCCATGCAGGCTGAGCCGTTGGATCTGGCCGAATTGACCAGGGAGATTTTGATTGAATTTATACCCAGTCTCAAAAAAGCAGAGATGGATCTAGAAATTCAGATTCCGGATTACCCTTGCTTCGTTATGGCAGACAGGCTGAGTATCAATCGCCTCATCAGTAATCTGATTCAAAATTCCATCCAGTATGGGCATGAAGGGGGCGTTCTGGGAATTGAAATAGCATGTTATCATTTCGATTTTCAATTAACCGTATGGGATCAGGGACCAGGGATATCGGAGAAAGAGCTAAATCTGGTGTTTGAACGTATGTATCGCAGTGACCACTCACGTAGCCCTGTCTTTGGGGCAAGCGGGCTTGGGCTTTCAATTGCCCGGACACTGGCTGAGAAAAATGATGGGCATTTGCAGGCAGAGAGCACACCTGGTGTGAAAACATCCTTTATATTCACGATCCCCAAGTATAAGCGGCTGTCACAGTCACAGCACAATTAAGAGATAGTTAAGATTTGGATAAGCGCTATTTAAAATCTGAAACCTAGAATGAAATTATCAGTTCTTGGAAGGAAGGTGCGCTAGACGTGAGTGTAATTATCAAAACAACAAATCTTACCAAACAATACGGGACTCAAAAATCAGTTAATTCACTGAACATGACCGTTCAACAAGGTGGGATATACGGGTTTCTTGGACGCAACGGGGCAGGGAAAACAACAACAATCCGTATGCTGCTCGGTCTAATCAAACCAACGCATGGTGAGATTGAGATATTTGGGGAGAACCTGTTTACCAATCAAAAAGAAATATTAAGAAGAACCGGCTCGATTGTAGAAGTACCCGGTTTTTATGAGAACCTGACTGCTCGTGAAAATTTATCTATCAACGCTCGAATCATGGGGATATACAAAAAGAATGCAATTGAGGACTCGCTTGAAATCGTAGGTTTGCAAAATGAAACCAAAAAATTGGTTGGCAAATATTCTTTGGGAATGAAACAAAGGTTAGGCATTGCCCGAGCCCTGTTGCACTATCCTGAATTGCTGATTCTTGATGAACCTACCAATGGACTTGATCCGATTGGGATCAAAGAAATTCGCAGACTGATTAAAAATCTGGCCACGGAGAGAAATATTACCATCTTGATCTCAAGCCACATTTTATCGGAAATTGAACAACTGGTTGATTACATGGGCATTATTCATGAAGGGAACCTGCTGGAGGAAATTTCATTTGAGCAGCTTCGGAAAAGGAACCGTAAATACACGGAATTTCAAGTTTCAGATGATAATAAGGCTGCGGTAATTCTCGACGGTTTGGATCAGGCTGAATATGAAATTCATGATGAACGCAATATCCGGGTTTACTCTCATCTTGGACAACAAGGGAAGCTAAACAGAATCTTTATGGAAAATGACATCAATGTAACCAAAATTATGGTGAGTGAGGATCGTTTGGAAGATTATTTCACCAAGCTGGTTGGAGGTGGAACCATTGGTTAATTTGCTTTACACTGAACTTCTCAAGCTGAAACGCTCTAAAATGTTTCTGCTTAGTATCATCGGCGCGGCCGTTGCCCCTTTGATGGTAGCTGCTGCCATGTTTGTACAAATGAAAACAAAAGAGCCTTATCTTGTTGCACAATTCAGTGTGCTTATGTCCAACACAAGCATATATGCTGTACTGGTCATTGGAGTTCCATTGTATGGTGTCATTACCGCTTACCTGTATAACAGGGAATATGCAGAGGATACAATGAAGAATCTGCTGACCATTCCCGTCTCCAGAGTCGCTCTTTTGATGTCCAAATGGATTATGCTGCTGGGATGGATTATGTTGCTTACCTTATCCGCTTGGGCGCTGGCGATCATTTTTGGTTCGCTGGGTCAGTTTGCAGGTCTTACTCCACAGTTCGTGCTCAACTCGCTCAGCAATTATGTAGTGGCAGGTCTGTTGTTGTTTCTGTTGTCGACCCCAATCATTCTGATTACACTCGTATTAAAAAGTTTTGTGCCAGCGATTATCGTAACCATTATTATTACACTGGTGAATGTGATGCTTGCTACTAGCGAACATCGCGGATTGTTTCCATGGACCGCAGCATTGGATATTGCCAATGGAACACTGGAAGCCAAATATCCTCCAGAGTATTCATATATTTCGATCGCTGCTACGTCTATCATTTGTCTCGGACTGGCCATCGGTTATTTCAAGAAAATAGATATTCATTAATAAAAAAGAAGTTACAACGGATGGATAAGATCCCTTATCAATAAACAGAGTGATGAGTTCACTATCCTGTTTACTGATAAGGGATTTTTCAGATCATACATAACAGATTTATTCAATTAATGAATCAATCTATCGTTCTATTAATAGAATGCTCATCCGACAGCTGGAAACGGGATACAAAATACCAGATCAGCTCACGGCGCGAAGATACATCCGTTTTAGCAAAAATGGATTTCAAATGGTCTTGAACCGTGTAGACAGAAATATGCATCGCTGAGGCAATCTCTTTGGAAGAATAACTACGTAGCACGTAACCTAACAGTTCTCGTTCCCGAATAGATAGTCCATGACTCTCGGCGAGCAAAGGAAGCAGATCCTGTGGCATGGCCTGTTCAAGCCGTATGGCAATCTGATCCGGTCCCGCAGGCTGTTGCATGAGGCTGGCATGAAGTGCGAGGTAACGACCGTCCAAGAGTTGAATACAGACTTTGGAGGGGGAACCATGGGCAGCTTCTTGTGCAACCGTTACATCTCGATCTGTACGAGTCTGACGCTGCAGATGTGAACTGACTGCACGAACTGGGCGGGGCAGGATATCCGGCCCTATATGTTCAAGCATACGCAATTGTGACAGCCAATATTGAGCGGGGGCATTCACAGATAAGAGCTGGAACGTGTCCGATGTGATTAAAATGCCCGGTTCTGAGGGACTCTCGCTGGTGATCTCATCCATCAGTGTCAGACTTGTGGATCGCAGCATCGATGCAATGGAAGAAGTCGATGCCTGAATGAATAGTCGCTCCTCTTCCGTAAAGAAGGACCGTCCTGTCTTACGATACAGGGTCAGGTATCCCCAGCAAGCACCTCCACTGACCAGTACGGCTCGCAGTTCATCGCTGAAACCTGCTGGCTGAAGAATATGAACGTATCGCAAACTTTGTTCCGATTTTAAGCTGATCGATGCATGAAGAATGGCTGTGTGCTCACCGCTGCGAATCAAATCAGCATACTTATGTATGTCTTCTTCCATGTATTCATTAACGAACAGCCGATCATGAATGGCTTCAATTCCGTCTTCTGTCACAGCACCCGTTGAGAGAAGGGTCTGTGGATCAACCGTTGTGAAACAGTAAGCTTCATAGGGAACCATGTTCTGGATTTGCTTCAGTACAGCTTCCCGGTAGGTACGCGAGGTCCAGGTCCTTTTTTCAAGAGAAGTGATGAGTCTGCGGTTACGGTCCATACGTGATGTCAACAAGATTTCTCCCCTCCCTATGCGCGTATATCCCAATGTTCTGGGATTGTAGGCTTGGCGTATCCTTCTATAATGAAATTAGACGAACAACGAGTCAAGTCTAACTTCATTTCAAGAGGGGTGCAGTATCCATGAATCAGAATCAATCATCCATGAGCTGGGAAACAGCAGATGTACATCGCTACGAACAATCGATAGCCTTGAAAATTCCGGGTTATTCTCATATGCATGATCTGATGGAGAGGCTGCTTGCAGCATCGATTACGGATAACAACGATATTCATATAATTATAGCTGGAGCAGGAGGGGGGAAAGAGATTGCTCTGCTTGGATCACGCCATGCCGGATGGACGTTTACCGGAGTAGATCCTTCGCAGCCCATGTTACAGCTCGCTGAGAGACGAGTCGTGGAGGCGGACATCGGTTCCAGAGTAAAGCTGCTACCTGTCACGGTGGAAGAATTGCCGAAAGATATTTTATATGATGGGGCGACGAGCATGCTCATGTTGCATTTTATTCAGGGGATGGAGTCCAAGCGAACATTTCTGACCAGCCTTGCAGCGAGACTTAAACCGGGAGCGCCACTGATCATTGCGGCTGTGAATGCTGATCTTCGCTCACCTGCATATCCAATGATGATGCAAGCCTGGAAGGATCACATGTTGAGTGCAGGCGTCCTTCCAGAAGAGTGGGAGCGCTTTACTACTTCCTTGGGCCGTGAATCCGACCCCATATCATCTGAAGAGATGATTCAGCTGCTTGCCGAATGCGGATTCTCACAAATTACACGTTACTTCGGGGCGTTCTGGGTGGAGGGGTATTATGCAAGTCGAAACTAAATTGAGCCTCGTGAAAGATCAGATCTGGGTGGTTGGTGGATACGGTCAAGTGGGGCAAATGATATGTACCCAGTTGGGACGCTCCTTCCCAGGCAAAGTATGGGCGGCAGGTACCCGAATGAATAAGGCTGAAGAATTCAGCAGATCTACAGGTGGCGTAGTCCAGCCGCTTCAATTGGATGTAACACAACCTGTGGACCTGGCAATGTTACGCTCGGTGAAGCTCGTAATCATGTGTGTGGATCAGACCGATACCCGGTTCGTTGAATCCTGCGCACAAGCCGGAACCGATTATATGGATATTTCAGCAAAGTTTGATTTTCTGGCTCAGGTTGAACAGCTGCACTCCAAAATGCAACGTTCGGAATCAACCGCGATACTCAGCGTTGGATTATCACCGGGAGTGACTAATCTGCTTGTACGCGAAGCGACCATGCATATGGATCAGGTGGAGGAGGCAGATATTACTGTGATGCTGGGACTTGGGGAGAAGCACGGGAAGGCGGCCGTGGAGTGGACCGTTGATCAGATGAATGCTACCTATCAAGTGATGATAAAGGGCAAACCTGCCAAGGTGCAGAGTTTTGGAGATGGCAAATGGATTGATTTTGGAGCGGAACTGGGCAACCGGAGGGCATATCGATTTAACTTTTCGGATCAGCATGTGGTTGCTCGAACGTTACGTATTCCAACCGTATCTACCAGACTCTGTCTGGATTCTCGCTGGATAACCAAATCCATGGCGATTTCGAAACGTATGGGAATATTCACATTGCTGCGTATTCCAGCCCTTCGAAACGGAACGGTCAAGGCATTTGGCCTTATTCCTGGAGGGGAGCCGATGTATGCAGTCAAGGTTGATGTCGTAGGATGGGAAAATGGCGAGCAAGTCCGCGTCGAACAACTGCTGGTTGGCGCCAAGGAAGCAGACGCAACAGCAGCGGTGGCTGCAGCCGTGGCAGAACGCATGTATAGAACAGAGTTGCCACATGGTGTGTTTCATATTGAGCAGTGTCTTTCTTTGCAGGACATTCAGGATGCACTTCATATGCCGCTAAAAGTGACGACCAAGATCACCTGATTTCATGTTCTTTTGCTGGCGCCCTCCGATCTGCTATGATGGAACAATAATGATGGCATGAATGGAGGGAGATCATGAACTGCGTTGCTGTATTACCCTATTACAAAGTACAGAGAGAAGTGACGGGTCTCGCCCAAGAGGTGCATAAGAATGCCCGCTCCATGATTCTGTATTCCGATAAAATCGTGACGAAATACCGTGAGTTCAACATCACGGAGGTGTTTGACATGTCATTTCGAAGAATGGGCGATGAGGGTGGATTTTTCTATCTGCATACGAGTACAGGAGTCTATCCATACATGGTCGAAATGGACCCCAAGCCCTTTATTCAAAGTTTCAGAAAGATGACGATTCAAAAATTAAAATGACTTGACCTTCCCGTTACGTGAAGGCTTACCCTCGGATATGGAAGGAATCACACCAAATCCAGAGGAGTCGTGAATGTAATGAGCATATTGATTCAGCAAGCTACGATCTTAACGATGAAAGATGCCGATGCCCCCTTCATGGGGGATATTCGTGTTGAAGGAGATCGCATTACACAGATTGCGAACCACATTCTGCCTCAACCTGAAGATGAAATTATCGATGGCCGCAATAAGATTGCCATGCCGGGTCTGGTTAATGCCCACCAGCATACACCGATGAGTCTGCTCCGGGGATTCTCGGATGACCTGAAGCTGATGGACTGGCTTGACCGCAAAATGCTGCCTGCAGAAGCGCGGATGACTCCTGAAGATATCTATTGGGGTGCCCAGCTATCCATCGCCGAGATGATCCGTTCGGGTACCACTGCCTTTGCGGATATGTACATCCATATGAACGAGATCGCAGAAGCAGTGAAGCAAACGGGTATCCGGGCATCACTGACACGCGGAATGGTGTTCATGGAGGATGATGAGGGACGCAGGTTGCAGGAAGCAATCGATCTTGTACAGCGCTGGTCTGGAGGGGCCGAGGGACGGATCACAACGATGTATGGACCCCATTCCCCCTACACATGTCCCGTAGAACCTTTGCGGGAAGTGATTGCGATGGCCGAACAGGAGAACGTGCCCATCCACATTCATCTGGCTGAGACGAAGGAAGAAGTCGTGAAGATTCGCGATCGCTATGGCATGACGCCAACGGAGTATTTGGAAGAGGCAGGTTTGTTTGAAAAGGCACATGTGCTGCTTGCTCATGGTGTACACCTGAATCGAAGGGACATCGGCAGATTGAAAGGCATGCGTGGCGGCGTAGCACACAATCCAGTCAGTAATCTGAAGCTGGGGTGTGGAATTGCTCCCATTACCGAGATGCTGGCACAAGGAATTAATGTTGGAATCGGAACCGATGGTGCGGGAAGTGCGACAACAGTGGATATGTTTGAAGAGATCAAAGCAGCAACCTGGCTGCAAAAGCTGGACTATGGCGATCCTACTCGTCTGCCGGCAAAAGCGATTCTACACCTGACTACACGCGGAAGTGCGGGTTTGCTGGCTCTTCATGATGAAGTAGGTGTGCTGGAAGCAGGCCGCAAAGCCGATCTGATTCTGATTGATCTGGTCAAACCCCATCTGCAACCTGTACATGAAATAGAGTCGCTACTGGCTTACAGCGTAAATGGTGCGGACGTGGACACCACAATTGTGAATGGTCAAATTCTCATGAGAAGCAGGCAGTTACTTACCATTGATGAAGACGAACTGTACCGTGAGGTGAAGGTTAGGGCGAAGCGTATTGTTGAAGGAGTTTGAATAGTCGTTGATTTTAGGAATTATCTAGGGAATAAATGGATTATTTAGGATAGAGGTAAATTAAGAAACGCCATGAATTCGCATTTCATGGCGTTTTTTTGACACCTGCACTTACTTGACACGATTCACTTCAAGTAAGTGCAGGTGTCTTTTTTTGTACAGGCAGATACCGATAGCCCAGTTCATTATCAGTTCACATTCATTTGTTACGCTATGAAACATCAAATAGATAGATATACAGCGCAAGATCAGGAGAGGAAGAGATCCAGATGAAGATATTAGAAGTTAAAAATGTAAAGAAATCATACACATTATATGGCAAGGAAAAGGTTCCGGTACTCCACGGTTTGAACCTAAGCTTTGAGACTGGGGAATTCGTCTCAATCCTTGGCGAATCAGGCTGTGGCAAGTCAACGCTGATGAATATCATTGGTGGAATGGATTCCGATTATGAAGGGGACGTCCTTGTTCGCGGCAAGAACCTAAGTGCCATGACGGAGAAGGAAATGGATGATTATCGGAAGAATAATATCGGCTTTGTATTTCAGAATTTTAATCTGATCCCGCATCTATCCGTCCTTGAAAATGTTACGATTGCTATGCAAATGACGGATACGAATGAGAAGGACCGGAACAAGCGAGCCATTGATATTTTGACAGAAGTCGGGCTAAAGGATCATCTGAACAAACGTCCCAACCAGCTGTCCGGTGGTCAGAAGCAACGGGTGTCCATCGCGCGGGCTTTATCCAACAATCCGGACATTATTTTGGCGGATGAACCAACAGGTGCGCTGGATAAGGAGAACGGAGATCAGATCCTGGCCTTGCTGGACAGCATAGCAAAAAAAGGAATGCTGGTCATTGCCGTAACTCACTCGCAGAAAGTGGCTGATTCAGGTACACGTATAGTGAAGGTAGAGGAGGGGCGGATTAGTGATGACATTCACCTCAAAGATCCTTCTACGGCTGTCTACGAGAGTGGTCAAGATTCTTCCCGGAGCCTGGGCCTGCTTGCTTCATTTAACATGGCTCTCAAAAATATGAAACTCAATGCCAAGCGTAATGTAATGGTAGCGTTGGGTGGATCTATAGGTATATTAAGTGTGCTCTTGATGCTCTCCTTGGGTAATGGGATAACGACTTATATGAACGACGAAATCAATTCAAGCATGGACCCTTTGCTCGTGGATATAACGAAGCCGAGTGAAGAAGCCAAAGATATGCAAGGCCCGGAAGCTTTGATGGCGACAGGTGAACCGTTCACAGAAGCTGATATTGAAACGATTCGTAATTTCCCTAATGTGGATCATGTAGAGACCATCACTTCCATTACAGGCAAATCAACAATAGTTAATGAAGAACAAAGTGTGGGACTCACGCAGTTGACGACGTTAACGGATGCCTTTGATCCAGAAACGATTACAGCAGGAACTCTTCCGGTTGAGAATCAGATGTTATTACCCTTGGATACGGCGAAACAATTAAGTGGAAATGACCAGGGTGAATCGATGATCGGCAAGTCTGTGTTTCTATATATCAACGAGATGGATGGCAGTAATAAACCAATAACATTGGAAAAAGAAGTGACCATATCAGGTATATATGAAGTTGCAGATCAAAGATCTCCATTGCAGCAATCCCCAGGATACCTTTCATCAGAGACACTGGAGCACATGTATACGGATAATGGAATCTCCATTGGTCCAATTCAAGTTAATGCTTATGCAACCGATATGAAATATGTAAATGATATTAATGCAGCTGCTGTGGATGCGGGCTTCACGGGCTCCCAAACGGCAAAAATCATGGAGAATATTACGACTTATGTGAACATGGCTACGATTGTACTTTCTGGTATTGCAGGGATTTCGTTGATCGTATCCGGGATCATGATCTTGGTTGTGCTTTATATTAGTGTCGTGGAACGAACGAAGGAAATCGGAATTCTTCGTGCAATTGGAGCAAGAAAGAAAGACATCAAGCGAATATTCTTCTCAGAATCTGCTCTATTGGGAGTATTCAGTGGTATCATTGCGGTAGTCTTGGCGATAATCATTAGTTATGTATTGAATATTCTCTTGGACAACGCCTTTGGAGCAAAACTAATTAACCTGTCTGGATACTATATTGTTTTCGGAATTGCTGTAAGTACAGTGATTAGTATCATTGCTGGTTTGATGCCATCATCGAAGGCTGCGAAGCTGGACCCCATGGAGTCTTTACGATACGAATAAAACCAATAGCGGAAAGGATAATGGATACATGAACACGATTCTTGTAGTGGATGATGACTCCCATATCCGCAAATTAATCCGAATCTATCTTGAAAAAAATCATTTTTCCGTTTTGGAAGCTCCAGACGGTCAAGAGGCACTGGACATCCTGTCTCATACGAAGATTGATCTAGCCATTGTGGATGTGATGATGCCGCGAATAGACGGCATTGAACTGACGGAAGATATCCGATCTTATATGGACATTCCGATCCTGATGGTGACTGCCAAAGGAGAATCCAAGGATAAAGTCAAAGGATTTAATGCTGGCTCAGACGATTATTTAGTCAAACCTTTTGATCCTGTAGAGTTAGTCCTGCGTGTGAAATCGTTATTGAAGCGATACAACAAAATATCATCAAATGTTATTATCATAGGCGACGTAACGATTGATCTGGGCAGTTTGACAGTTGTTGCCGCAGAGCGAACGGTTGAATTGAAAAAGAAGGAATGTGAGTTGTTATTTTCTCTGGCGAGTTCGCCAGGGAAAATATTCACACGTACACAGCTCATAGAAGATATATGGGGAATCGATTACGAAGGCGACGAGCGTACCGTTGACGTGCATATCAAGCGGTTAAGAGAACGATTGGAACCGATGACTGAGCTAACGATTTCAACAGTAAGAGGACTTGGATATCGTCTGGAGCAGGCATGAAAATGTTGAAGAAAAGTCTGCGTCTTCGAATCGTGGCTACATTTATTGGTATTGTTCTGGTCAGTTTGATTCTCTCCTTTATACTTAATGTTGGGTCTCAGGAAAAGAGACCGAATCATTCTATCGTAAGCGTTGCTGAAGATATAGCTGCATTGATAAACCTGATTGATGATCCAGAAAAAGTTAAATCAAGCTTTGAACTCTTTGCACGATACGGCTTGAAAATCACTTCGGTGAATGAACAAAGTGAAGTGCTGTCATCCTTGCCCGAGGAAAAAGTTAATTTGTTATTCGAGGCGAGTTCAACCGATGCGGTTATTCTATCCAATACAGATGGAACAGGGATCGTTGGTGTTCCCAGGATGAATGATGAAGTGGGTGCACTTCTGATCCAAAGTGATTTTTCGACCATTTTTCATAATTTGAAAAATACGCTCTTGATATCGCTATTAACGGTCTTAGCCATCGGAAGTTTATTAATATTGTTCATGTCCGGGTATATTGTGAAGCCGATCAAAAGGCTAACGTTTGCAGCGAAGGAAATGGCATCAGGCGATTTATCGGTCCGGTTGAAGCATAATAATAAGGATGAGTTCGGTGATCTGATGGAGAGCTTTAATCATATGGCCAGCGAGTTGCAAAAAATAGATTCTGTTCGTGATGACTTTGTCAGCAACGTCTCTCATGAGATGCAGTCTCCGCTTACATCGATTAGAGGGTTTACTAGAGCGCTTCAAGATGGCGTTATTCCATTAGAGGAACAGAAAGAGCATCTGGATATCATATATGAAGAAACATTACGGCTGTCCAGGCTTAGTGATAATCTACTTCGATTAGCCTCGCTTGATTCGGAGCATCATCCGGTTCATTTCACCACATTCCAGTTGGATGAACAATTAAGGAGAACCATCGTACTGGCGGAACCGCAGTGGGCGCACAAAAATATAAAGATAGAATTGGATTTATTGCCTTGCGAGATTACGGTGGATAAAGATTTATTTGATCAGGTCTGGCTGAATTTAATCAGCAATGCGATCAAATACACAGGTCCCGATGGGTCCATTCATGTCGAAATCGAGATGTCATCTTCATTCGTGAAGGTATCTATTCGAGATTCAGGACAAGGAATACCAGAAGAAGCCCTTCCTCATATCTTTGATCGTTTTTATATGGTAGACAAAGCACGAAGCAGCGCGCTTCGAGGCAATGGCTTAGGGCTGTCCATTGTGATTAAAATTTTGAAATTGCATCAATGTACAATTGATGTGGAGAGCCAAGCTGGAGAAGGAACGCAGTTTATTGTAACGATTCCTAGATCGGTCACGACTACATCCTAAAGCAAACCAAGAATAACGAACAGCAATATTGAAACAATCGGGTCCTCATGAATACAGGGCTCCGGTTGCTTTAATATTGCTCTTTTGATGTGTGTGTACGTGACCAATTTCATATATTGTTTTGTTTAGCGGCATATCATTTGATAAGATAGAAGAGACGAGAGGATAAATCATTTAATAGTGAAAAAAGAGTAGGGAAACCCAGCTTTTGTTCAGCAACAACCTCTATACGTCCATGTGAATAGTTGAACATAACCAATTTATCAACCAAAGAATGGAGCCATCCAATGAAATATCGTAATATGGAAGATTGTGTAAATGATTTGGAGCAGCACGGTCATTTGATTCGAGTGAAAGAAGAAGTTGATCCACATCTGGAGATGGCAGCGATCCATATGAAAGTGCATGCGGCGACGGGTCCGGCCCTGCTATTCGAAAATGTAAAAGGATCGAAGTTCCAGGCAGTATCCAACCTGTTCGGTACAGTGGAGCGAAGCAAATTCATGTTCCGTGGCACGCTTGAAGGTGTACAGCGTGTTATGGTCGTGCGGGGCGATCCTATGAAGGCACTCAAAACGCCGTTTCAGCATATCAGCACAGGACTTGCCGCCTGGCAAGCCTTGCCCAAGCAGAAGTCGATTAGCCTGCCTGTATCCGCTCAGGAGATACAGATCTCAGATCTACCGTTAATTAAACATTGGCCCATGGATGGGGGCGCGTTCGTTACGCTGCCGCAGGTTTATTCGGAAGACCCGGATAAGCCAGGGATCATGAATTCCAATCTGGGCATGTACCGGGTACAGCTGGATGGCAATGATTACGAGTTGAACAATGAAATTGGACTGCATTACCAGATTCATCGCGGGATTGGTATTCATCAGGCCAAGGCAGTCAAAAAGGGAGAGCCGCTCAAAGTGAGTATTTTCATCGGCGGCCCGCCTGCCCATACGCTTTCTGCTGTGATGCCTCTGCCTGAAGGACTTAGTGAGATGACTTTTGCCGGTCTACTCGCCGGACGACGCTTTCGGTACAGTTATAAGGATGGGTATTGCATCAGCAATGATGCTGATTTTGTCATTACGGGTGATATTTATCCAGGCGAGACGAAACCTGAGGGTCCGTTCGGTGATCACCTGGGATACTACAGTCTGACGCATGAATTCCCGCTAATGAGAGTGCATAAAGTTTATGCCAAACCTAATGCGATCTGGCCGTTTACTGTCGTCGGTCGTCCGCCACAAGAGGATACAGCCTTTGGCGATCTGATTCACGAAATCACGGGCGATGCGATCAAACAGGAGATTCCGGGTGTCAAAGAAGTACATGCCGTAGATGCCGCAGGGGTACATCCGCTTCTGTTCGCGATTGGAAGTGAGCGTTACACGCCGTATCAAGCGGTTAAACAGCCAACAGAGTTGCTGACCATTGCGAGTCGGATTCTGGGTACGGGTCAGCTTAGTCTGGCGAAATACCTGTTCATTACGGCAGAAGATCAGCAGCCGCTGGATACCCATCGGGAAGTGGAATTTTTGACGTATATTCTGGAACGAATGGATTTGCAACGGGATATTCATTTCCATACCAATACAACGATCGATACACTGGATTACTCGGGAACCGGGTTGAACAGTGGTAGTAAGGTTGTATTTGCGGCCTACGGTGACAAGATTCGGGAGTTATGCCGAGACGTACCGGAGTCATTGAAGGATATTCGTGGTTACACCAATCCACAACTGGTGATGCCAGGAATCGTTGCCATCCAGGGTGAAAAATTCACCAGTTATGCGGATACAGAACAAGAGATGAAGGCATTTACCGACATGCTGAAGGAAAAAGGGGATCTATCCTCTTCTCCAATGATCGTGTTATGTGATGACAGCTCTTTCCTGAGTGCGAATCTCAGCAACTTCCTGTGGGCGACATTTACCCGCAGTAATCCGTCCCATGATATGTACGGCGTGAATAGTGGTTACAGCTACAAACATTGGGGTTGTGATCAGATCATCATCGATGCCAGAGTGAAGCCACACCAAGCGCCACCGCTGATTCCTGACCCTGCTATAGAGAAAAGGATTGAACGTTTTTTCATCCAGGGAGCAAGTCTGAATTCAATTAAAATCTAACTTCATACGTAAAAGGTCCAAAGATTGCGTTTGGGCTTTTTGCGTATATAGGTGTTAAGTGAAAGACCTGTTGTGCAAATGAAAATTCGAAACCGGGACTTTTTGCAAAAATGGGATGAGGATAAAGTCTTATGCGTTCGTATTTCCTTTTGTGATTAAGGTCGTTTGGACTATGGATAAAAAGTGAATATTTATCGATATAAAGTAGTATAGGGATTTTTGGGACCTGATGTATCGGGTGCTGTTGACTATAAATGATTGTTCAGGGGGAGTATCGATTTGAGAATCCATATTATGAACCTGCAAGATGGAGACCGTCTGACTGCGGATACATTCAGCGAAGCGGGATTACACGTCTTGGGCCAGGGTACTGTCATCAAAAGCGAAGATATTACCTTGCTGATGCAGCATCGCGTGGACTATGTGGATATTGAACCACGTCAGGAAGAAATTACGGAAGCCGAATTCTTTGCGGCAGCAGCAAAATATTCATCTGGAGCAAGTACCAAGGAAGAACCGCCTGAAGAAGAGCTGAAATCCCAATTTATACAAACTGTACATAATTATCAATCTGCCTTTCTCGAAGCGCTGACGGTAGGTAAGTTCAACGCAACGATGGTGGATGATGCACTGCAACCGATGGTGGAGGGATTGGATGAGCAAAAGGATGTAGTCCATCTTCTCATGATGCTGGAACGAGACGATGTCAATAACTACACGCATTCCATTCAGGTTGGACTGTTATCATTTTACATTGCTAACTGGCTTGGTTATTCTCAGAAAGAGAGTTACCAGATCAGTCGGGGCGGCTATCTTCACGATATCGGCAAATGTAAGGTCTCTCACCGGATTCGTAGCAAGATCGAACCGTTAACAGCAGACGAGCAGCTTGAATTGCAACGACACACCATCTACGGACATGATATTATCAAGAGTTCCATGACAGATGAGGCAACCGCGCTGGTCGCTCTACAGCATCATGAACTGGAGGACGGTTCCGGATATCCGATGCAATTGAAGAAAGACGAGATTCATCCATACACACAGATCGTATCTGTCGCTGATATTTACATCGGGATGAGATCTGACAGCCACGGGGCAAGCAATCCAAACCTGATCAACAACCTTCGAGATATCTATGCCATGGGATTCGGTAAATTGAACGAGAAGCCGGTTCAGGCATTGATGCAGCATCTGCTTCCTAACTTCATCGGCAAACAAGTGCTTCTGAGCAATGGTGAACGGGGCGTAATTGTCATGAACAATACATCTGATATTTTCAAACCGTTAATCAAGGTTGAGTCAGAGCAGTATCGTGATCTGTCCAAAGAGCGTAGCCTTGCTATTAATGAATTGCTTATTTAACCTTGAATAATAAAATAACTTCATGCCGCAAACGGGCCTCCTGTACGATGACAGGGGACCCGTTTTTGTGATTTTATGGTGCTATGCGTTGTTCTCTATAGAGAGCAGAGGTATACTTTGCGCAGACCTTCATCTTCCTTTTTAGGAGCGATTGCCCATGATTGAAGTAACAACCGAGATTAGAATACATGCCCCGATCGAACGATGTTTTGATTATGCGAAGGATATTGATATTCACACCCAAACCGTCTGGAAACATACGAGGGAACGGGCTATAGCAGGTGTAACAACAGGCCGGATTGGAACAGGAGACACCGTGACTTTCCAGGCCACACATTTTGGCATCCGACAGAAATTAACTTCAAGAATTGTCCAGTACGAATACCCATATATCTTTGTCGATCAGATGGAGAAGGGGGCTTTCAAGAGCATGCGCCACGAACATCATTTCAGCGAGTGTGGAAAACAGATCACTTGCATGAGAGATACATTAAGGTTCGAGGCCCCTCTTGGTGTACTGGGATGGGTCGCGGAACGATTCGTGTTGAAGAGTTACATGCAGGCTTTTTTGGAAAGTCGCAATCGCAAGCTTAAGGTCCTACTTGAACAGCAGAGAGAGCATCCGGTAAGAGAGGAATGACAACGGATGGAAAATGAATATTTTGTAGGCTGGGGCACACTTGCCTTGATTAATGCCGGACTTGCTCAGGGAAAAAACAGAAGCGGTCGTAACTGGTTTCTGATTTCCCTGTTATGTGGTCCGTTAGCGACTTTATTTATTGTTGTATGGAATAAACTGGATTAATCTAATGATTCGATATTTCGATGCATATAACGATCAATAGCCCAGAATAGAAGTGCAGCCGCACTAACCCCTGCACCTAACCAGGTTACCCCTGTCCAGCCCGCCCAAGTGTACATTTGAGTTGAAGCAATGGAGCCGGTTGCGCTGCCAATGGAATAAAAGATCATATAGGCTGCTGTCAGGCGACTTTGCGCTTCAGGACGAACTTCATAGATCAGGCTTTGGTTAGTGACATGTATTGCCTGGACAGCGAGATCAAGAAGAATGACACCCAAGACCAGAAACCATAGGGAATGATGAACCCATCCAATGAGGAGCCAGGATAAGAGCAGAATAACAAGGGAGATACCGGTTGTTTTTTGTCCCAAGCCCCGATCAGCCAGCTTACCTGCACGGGCAGCAGCCAGGGCTCCAGCCGCTCCCGCGAGGCCAAATGCTCCTATAGCCGTATGTGATAGTGAAAATGGAGGGCTACTGAGTGGTAAAACCATGGAAGTCCACAGGATGCTGAAGGCTGTGAAAATGAGCATGGCGAGTACACCGCGGACGCGTAAAACAGGCAATTCGCGGTACAGATGCAGGACAGAAAAGAGTAATTGCACGTAACTTACCTTCGCTCTCTGTGGTTCATGTTTAGGCAGAACAAGGAATAAGGCGATAATGCCCACTAAGGTAAGACTGGCCGAGAAGAGATAAACAGATCGCCAGCCGATCCAGTCGTTTAATGTCCCCGCAACAGTCCGTGCCAGTAATATTCCGATGACAATCCCGCTGGTTACCAGGCCCACAATGCGTCCGCGTTCAGAGGGTGCAGCCAGAGAAGCGGCAAAAGCAACCAGAGTTTGTGTAATGACTGCGAGCAAACCGACAGCGGCCATTCCGATGAACAAAACCTGGCTGGACGATGCAGTTCCCACCGTAACCAGAGCAATCACCGATAGAAGCATTTGTACAATGATCAAGATGCGTCGGTTCAACAAATCACCGAGTGGGACGAGCAACAGCAGACCAAGGGCGTAACAGATCTGGGTTACCGTGATAACGATCCCGATGGATGAATAAGAGATACTGAATTCTTGGGCAATGGAGTCGAGTAAAGGCTGAGCATAATAAATGTTGGCTACGGCCAGTCCGCTACATAATGCAAAGAGCAGTGCAATACGGCGCGACATGCCTGAATCTCCTGCAGAAGACGGCTGTACATGCTGGGGTGAAGTGTTCATGTGTGAGTGAGTTCCTTTCTGTAATGAAAATGATAGGATTAGAATGAATCATATTATACTGATCGGTACGTTATGATTCCAAATAAACATACTCTAAGTTCTGAAATGATGTCAATCAGAAAGAACTAAAAAGGGATGAATCGGATTTTGTTTGACAACATAGCGGGGTGGAGAATAAAATTGATATATACTGTTCGATACATAAAGAAGGTGAGATTCATGGTGAGACAACGAGAATTTGATACAGATAAAGCACTTGATGCAGCGATGCAGATTTTCTGGAATAAAGGATTCGAAGCAGCATCTTTGACGGATCTGACGACAGGCATGGGTATTCAGCGCCCCAGTCTGTATGCAGCATTCGGAGACAAAAAGGGATTATTCGAAACGGCACTCCGCAGATACACAACGCTGCATGCAGCGCAAGTAAGATCCAGACTTCAACATGAATCTTCTGTAAGAACGGCTTTTCGTGGGCTGTTTGAGCATATTGGTGCAGAAGGTGATGTAACGCAGCCCCGCCATGGCTGTTTTTGCATCAATACGATGGTTGAACTGGCTCCGCATGATCCCAAATTCTCCCTTCTTACACGCGAGCATCAGATGTATCTGGCAGCCATCTTCAAAGAGACGATTGAGCGTGGGCAACAATCCGGTCAATTGTCCGGTGATTTGAATGCAAGTGCGCTCGCACAATCTCTTGTGGTATCGATGATCGGATTAACCGTGATGATGAAATCGGCACCGGATCGCTTGTTTGTGCAGCAGAGTATAGAAATTACGTTATCGTTGCTTGGGGAAGAGCAGTCTGAGCGTGATTGTCTGCGTTAATCGCAGCATGCAAAGGAAGAATTTTATTCTCAAGGAGAGTGGTCCTATGGAGCGTTATTTTCGTTGGCTCTACCTTGTGCCTGTTTACATCATCGGCGCGTTGGTAACGACATTCGGTGGGATGGGGATTATTGAGTTCAGTTTGATCATGTTTGGGTTACTTGTTTTCATGGTTATCGTGGGTTCCCTGGCAGAGAGTGATCAATCCAAATTGGATAATCTTTTTTGGAAATTACGTTCCTTGTTTCAAGTGGGGGTGGCGATCCTGATAACCGCGCTGCTTTTTAAACTATTTTAAGAGGCAAGCAAGAGGCGGGAACAAGCTCCAGCCTCTTTTTTTATGACGGAGGACATTGGGCAGGATGAGTCTAAGTTGATACAATATGAGTAACGTATGGGTATATAGGATTTAGAGAATATCAACAGAGTCTCATTGATTTACATATAGGTTGATTTTGAAGATGATAGCGCTATTATGCAGTTATATGGGGAGGGAAAAGAATGCAGCCGAAATTACGCTGTGCCATATTGGATGATTACCAGAACGTTTCCATGTCTTCAGCAGATTGGACTCCGATTCTGGATTGGGTTGAGGTACAGACGTTTAACAATTACATGGGATCAGAAGAAAAGGTAGTCCAGGAACTGCAGGATTTTGAAATTATCGTTTTGATGCGTGAACGTACCCCTTTTCCTGAATCCGTTATATCCAAATTGCCTCAGCTCAAGCTTCTGATTACAAGTGGCATGCGCAATGCTTCCATTGATCTCAAGGCTGCAGAAGAACGTGGAGTGATCGTTTGTGGTACAGAAGGCAGCTCTAATCCACCGATGGAACTCACATGGGCGCTCATTCTTGGCCTGTCCAGACATCTGGTGACCGAAAATAATGCATTACGTTCCAATCGAAACTGGCAGAGTACGGTTGGCATGGACCTGCATGGCAAAACGTTGGGCCTGCTTGGATTAGGCAAGATTGGCAGTAACATGGCACGGATTGCACAAGCCTTTGGCATGAAAGTGGTCGCCTGGAGCGAGAATTTGACACAAGAGAAGGCTGAGGAGAAGGGTGTCATCTGGGCTAGAACGAAGGAACAGCTGCTTGAACAAAGCGACATTGTATCCATTCACCTGGTATTGAGTGATCGTACCCGTAATCTGATTGGACAGGCTGATTTTCAACGTATGAAACGTACCGCTCTATTAATCAATACGTCACGTGCAGGTATTGTGGATCAAGGAGCGATGGTAGAAGCCTTAGAGAGTGGGTTAATCGCAGGGGCGGGTGTGGATGTATATGAACAGGAACCCCTTCCCGTAAATCATATGTTGCGAACCTTGCCCAATCTGCTGGCAACGCCTCATCTCGGTTATGTTACCCATGGAAACTATAAGATTTATTTCAATCATACCGTTGAGGATATTGAGATGTTCCTGAAGGGAACGCCTATTAGACAGTTATTGCCCAAAAATTAACTCGTTCCTGTGCAAATGTGAGCTGCAGTCTGCAAATTTTAAATACAAAAAAGGTGTTTCCCAGAACCAGCTCACGGGTCTGAGGAACACCTTTTTTTGCTGCGAAGCGATACGTATATTCTAGATTTCATCCATTTCCTCATATCCATCTTATGCGTGTGGATCTTGTGAAGAGGAACGAATCATGGCAACACTGGATTCGCGGACGATCAATCGTGGCTCAAATTGAATGTGCTCGTAATCGGAGGTATTCATCTCCCGTATCCGTTTCAACAGCAATTCTGTGGCAAGCCTGGCAACTTCTTCGCCCATAATGGAAACAGAGCTGATCTTTGGAGACGAAACGGTAGTCCATTGATTGTTATCCACACCTACAACGGCGACATCTTCGGGTACACGAATGCCCAGCTCCTTGAAGCGATTCACCAGTCCAATGGCTACCATATCATTAATCGCATATACTGCATCCGGCATATGGGTGAGCCCGTAGAAATAATCGGCAGCATTGGCGCCTGTATGAAGTGAAAAGTCCTCACCAAAGTACACCAAAGAGATATCCACATGGCCCACTGCCTGCTCGTAAGCCCGATAACGTTCTTCAATAATGTCTTTGGGGGCCCCGGCATATGCAATACGGGTTCGGCCAATCTTGATCAGATGTTCCATAACCAGTTTCCCTTCAGGCTTAGATAGAGAAACGATATCTGCTTTCATGCCGGGCTCAAGCTTTTTGCCGTAATTAATCATGGAAATGGGGAGTGGTGCCTTATCAATCAGGCTCGGCAATGTTTTGGGATAAGCCAAAGGCATGAAAATTAACCCATCTACGTGCAGTTTTTTGATATTACGAATCGTTTCCAATTCCGTCCTTGCATTACCCGCCGTATTAATCTGAACTACATGGTACCCGTGCTGTTTCGCCGTTTGCTCAACAGACCAGGAGATTTCGGGAATGATTGCATTGCGGATATCTGGTACAACAAGCGCGATCTGATGGGTCTGGCGTATTTTCAGACTCTGCGCAGAAGTATTGGGCACGAATCCCAACTCCTCAATGGCTTGCATGACTCTATCCCGCGTTTTACTGCTGATCCCTTCAGAATTGTTAATGGCTCGGGATACGGTAGCGATGCCTACACCCGCAAGTTCAGCCACGTCCTTGATCGTAACCTTCTGATCTTTATCCACGTTTATATAACCTCACTTAATCGGAAACGATTCCGAAATATTAGAATATGTATAAATGGAATGACTGTCCTCTAACTTGATTATAACATTTGAGCTAACAAGTATCCCGCAAACACCAACCAACCGATGCAAATATAAGTTGGGTTCAAATGAGATTTTCAAGAAATATCCAACTAAATCTATATAAATTGAACTATACATTTACACGATAACGGAGAAGACAGAAATAACTTGAAGAAGCGAAGCTAAAAGCTTTCTGAAAGAAAGTTGCATCGGAAGGATAAGCTTCGCCTTTATCCCCGGATTTCCCCCTTTAAAAAGGGAATCAAAAAATCTGGGGATAACAGCGATTGGAAGGTTGTTCTGTCATCGTAGTGGCAAGTGTAGATATTCTTTAGTTCAATTTATATAGCCAGTTGGCTAATTTAACTGCCGTAATAAGGATTTTTCTGTTGGCCGAGTAATCGTGTAAAAATCATAACTTCGACATATTTATAATGAAATACGTTTGACAGTCTATCTAAAATGTGACATATTTAATTTACGGAAACGTTTCCGATTATATCAAAAATTATGATCTGGGAGATGAAACGAATGAAATCATTGCGTTGGCATGGAGTAAAAGATTTGCGTCTCGAAAATATTGATGAACCCCGCCCTGAACAGGGGAAGGTAAAAATAAAAGTCGAGTGGTGCGGCATTTGTGGCAGTGACTTACATGAGTACACGGCCGGCCCGATCTTCATTCCAGCACAAGCACCGCATCCGCTAACAGGGGAAAAAGCGCCTGTCGTGATGGGACATGAATTTTCAGGACAAGTGGTTGAGGTAGGTGAAGGTGTAACGCGTTTTCAGGCAGGAGATCGTGTGGTTGTAGAACCCATCTATGCGTGCGGTCATTGCGAAGCCTGTAAGCAAGGGAGATATAATCTGTGCGATAAGATGGGCTTCCTGGGCTTGGCAGGCGGAGGTGGAGGCTTCTCCGAGTATGTGACGGCTGCGGAAAACATGGTACACTCCATCCCTGATTCCATTTCTTACGAGCAAGGAGCGTTGGTTGAACCTTCCGCTGTAGCTCTTCACGCGGTGCGTCAAAGCAAGCTGAAAGTGGGCGACACTGCGGCTGTTTTTGGAGCCGGTCCGATTGGTTTGCTCGTTATTGAAGCGCTGAAGGCTTCTGGTGCATCCGACATTTATGTGGTGGAGTTGTCTGAGGAGCGCAAAGCCAAAGCTGAAGAACTTGGCGCCATTGTTATTGACCCGATCCAGTTCAATGTTGTGGAAGAGATTCATGCGCGGACCCAGGGAGGCGTAAATGTTGCTTATGAAGTGACCGGTGTTCCACGTGTCCTGCAACAAGCCATTGATTCGACACGTATTGGCGGTGAATTGATGATCGTCAGCATTTTCGAACAGGAAGCACCGATTCACCCGAACTCCATTGTCATGAAAGAACGCACAGTCAATGGCATTATCGGTTACCGTGATGTGTTCCCGGCTGTTATTAGTCTGATGGATAAAGGGTTCTTCCCGGCAGACAAGCTGGTGACCAAACGAATTACTTTGGATGAAGTGGTAGAGCATGGATTTGAAGCGCTGCTGAAAGAGAAAAATCAGGTTAAGATTCTAGTAAAAGCAGAATAGGAAAAGAGTGGGTAGCGAAAAAAAGCAATATGTAACCGAGTTGAAGTTGCTATATATGCAGTAGGCAGCGGCAATGAGGTAATTATAAATAGACAACGTATCTTTCGATGCGATTGTCTATTTTTTTGTACAGATCGGGTGGGATTTGTTGCACGAAGTTGTAGTTTTACATAATCATCTGGCAAGTTGCTCAGAGTTAATCGCCTTGATATTCCTGTTAATTCTAATTAAGATCCAAGGAAGAGCAAACCGAAACAGCAGAGCGATCGTGCTGAAAGCTGGTGTAGGTTGCTCTGTTTTCTGTTTTGTGTATTGTGTATTGGAAGGCATAGTTAATGCCCCTACTCGAAAATTTGAAAATAAAATTCAGAAACTATAAAATAGAAAGGCAACAGTTCATAATCAACTTGCTGGATAACATCTATGCTATGTATACATGAACATGTTCCAAGAAGATGGACATGTAGGTTTCCAATTTATTAGTAAAGGAGCAATACCAAATGAACGTTCCTTCAGCTTTGTTTAAACCATTCACCTCAGACAAGCTTACACTGTCTAACCGAATTGTCATGGCTCCCATGACTCGTGGATTCTCACCAGAGGGAGTACCCGGATCGGATGTAGTTGAATACTATCGTCGCAGAGCAGCTGGAGGTGTGGGGCTGATCATAACGGAAGGAACCGGCATTAACCATCTGTCATCCGTTAGTGGCGCAACCATTCCGCTATTCCATGGCAAAGAGTCATTAGAAGGATGGGCCAATGTAGTCCAAGCTGTTCATGAAGCTGGCGGCAAAATTATGCCACAGTTGTGGCATGTGGGAACAGCCCGTCGTTCTGGCGATCTGCCTAATGCGGAAGCCAAGCCGGTAAGCCCATCGGGTGTTAGCATGGCAGGTGAAGCGGATAGAGAACCGTTGACAGAAGACGAGATCAAGGATCTGATTCAAGCTTATGCCCAAGCGGCGGCGGATGCACAGCGTATCGGTTTCGATGGTATTGAACTTCACGGGGCGCATGGCTACCTGATTGATCAATTCTTCTGGGAGCATACCAATCGCCGGACAGATAAATATGGTGGAGATCTGGTCCAACGAACCCGTTTTGCTGTAGAGATTATCGAAGCATGTCGTGCGGCTGTTGGCCCGGATTTTCCGATTATCCTTCGTTTCTCCCAATGGAAAATGGGTAACTATGAGGCGCGTCTGGTGGAAACACCAGAACAACTAGAGCAATTCCTTGCACCATTGACTGCTGCAGGCGTAGATATTTTCCACTGCTCGACACGCCGCTTCTGGTTGCCTGAATTTGAGGGCTCTGAGCTGAATCTTGCGGGTTGGACCCAGAAAATAAGTGGAAAACCAGCCATTTCTGTTGGTTCAGTAGGCCTGGAAGCTGAATTTGTGGACAGAGCAACGGAGAACCCAGGAACAGGGGATGCCCATCTGGATGAGCTGAACGAGAAGCTGGAGAGCAATGAGTTTGACTTGATCGCATTGGGACGTGTGCTGCTTAGTGATCCAGAATGGCCTGTCAAAGTTCGTGAAGGACGCCAGTCCGAGATCATTCCTTTTACAACAGAAGTGTTGAAAACACTGTATTAAAAGAATCCATCTAGAATTTCGAAAGAACAAACAACGATGGAAACAAAAAAATAAAACGAACCATTAGCCGCCGATAGGCGGCTTTCTCACCTCTCTATAATAATAATTTCAACATATGAAAAATTCACAATAGAAAACCGTTTTTCATCCCGCTGATACCCTATCCTATCTCCCTACAACGCACACGCACCAAGTTATAACAGCATTAGGTACCACACTCCAGCTTCAAAGGAAAGATATTTTTTTGCTTCTATATAAATTGAACTAAACATGTACACAAGAACGGAGAGGACAGAAATAACCTGAAGAAGCGGAGCTAAAAGCTTTCTGAAAGAAAGCTGCATCGGAAGCATAAGCTTCGCCTTTATCCCCGAACATCCCCATTTTGAAAATGAGGCAGCTTATGATAGTGTTATGCCTGAACCACATTTAACCTATAGTATTACATCACAACATCGCTTAAGGAGGAAGAATATCCTTGTACATCCATAGTCGTAATTCAAAAAATAAACAGATTCACTCTCTACTAATGCTATTCCTGTTATTGGGAACAATCCTGCTGTTATCCGCATGTGGGCAAACACAGAAACCCTCCTCATCGGCTGATTCGAACACAGGCTCCAACACAGAGCAAAATTCGACGGGGCAGAACGGCAGTAATACTGGAACAGAAACAAAACCGGATGCAGATGCTAGTGCAGACGAAAATGAGAATCAGAATGAAAATGAAAATGAAGAGAATAACTTTACAACGCCCGAGCAGAAAGATCCGCTGCAGGAACAGCTCGATCAGTTGTCTTTGAAGGAGAAGATCGGGCAGATGATACTTGCCGGAGTCCAGGGGACTGCGCTAGATGATCAAGCCAGACAGATGATCACGGATCAAAAGGTTGGAGGCATTATTTTCTATGCCAATAACGTAACGACGCTTCAAGGGACAGCCAAGTTTGTACAATCCATTAAGGATGCCAATCGTGCGAACCCCGTTCCCATCTTCATGAGTGTGGATCAGGAGGGTGGCAAAGTAAGTCGTATGCCAGAAATAGTGGAGTCCATTCCTTCTAATGGCCAAGTGGGTAAGGCGAAAGACGATGATTTGGCTGAAACGATGGGGGAATTACTGGCCCGGCAGGTTAAGCTTATTGGTTTTAATGTCGATTTTGCTCCGGTGTTGGATGTAAATAGTAATCCGAATAACCCGGTAATAGGAGATCGTTCATTTGGCAGTTCGGCAGAACTGGTGTCTCGTATGGGGATAGCAGAGATGAAAGGCTTGCGTAGCGAAGGTATTATTCCAGTGGTGAAGCATTTTCCCGGCCATGGCGATACATCGGTGGATTCCCATCTGGATCTGCCTGTGGTGAACAAAACAGAAAAACAGCTCGCTCAGCTTGAATGGATTCCATTCCAGGCGGCAGTGAAGGAACAAGTTGAGGCTGTTATGGTGGCCCATATTCTGTATCCGAAGCTTGATCCCGACCATCCGGCATCCTTGTCGGACGTTATCATTGGTCAGCATCTGCGTGGTAAATTCAAGTATGACGGTGTTGTCATCACGGATGATCTGAGCATGGGCGCAATTGCGAAAAATTACAAGCTGAGTGAAGCCGCTGTAGAAACGGTTCAGGCAGGAAGTGACATTCTGCTGGTGGCTCACAGTTATGAGAGTGCCAAGACGATTTTTGACACACTGATGAGTGCAGTGAAGTCGGGGAAGATTGCAGAAACTCGAATTGATGAAAGTGTGTATCGAATTCTGGCTTTGAAGCAGAAGTATAAGCTGTCTGATGAGAAGCAATCCGCTGAAGATTTGAAGCAACTGAACGCTGATATTCTGGATTGGCGCAAGCAGGTCAATGCCCGATAGCACAACCTGTGTTATGATTTTGGCAAGAAAAAGTGTATTCCATGATTATAGGTGAGAGGGAGAGGGGGGGCCTTGATGCATACGATCATGATCATAGAAGATGATCCGAAGATTGCCGGACTGCTGAAATCCCATATCGAACGATATGGCGACAAGGCTGTTACGGTTGAAAATTTTGAGCAGGTTGTTCAGCAGTTTGAGCAGCTGCAGCCTCATGTTGTCCTACTGGACATCAACTTGCCAAGTTACGACGGATTCTATTGGTGCCGACAGATTCGTTTGATATCCACGTGTCCAATCATTTTCATCTCAGCTCGGAGCGGGAAGATGGATCAGGTAATGGCACTTGAGAACGGTGCCGACGATTACATTACCAAGCCATTTGAACACGAAATTGTGATGGCCAAAATTCGGAGCCAGCTGCGCCGGGTGTATGGAGATTACGCTACACGTCATGAAGAACGTAAGGTGGAACTGGATGGACTGACAGTCTATCTGGAAAGACTGGAGATGCAGCTGTATGACCGCAAGGTGCAACTGACGAAGAAAGAAACCATTTTACTGGAAACGTTGCTGCGCCGCAGTCCTAAGCTGGTCAGCCGGGAAACCATTCTGGAGAAGCTGTGGGATGACTCCTTTGTGGATGATAACACACTCAGCGTGAATGTAACCCGAGTACGCAAACGATTGACCGAGCTAGGAATTACGGACGCACTCGAAACTGTACGGGGTTCAGGGTACCGAATCAATAGCAATTGGAAGGTTTCTTCGCATCTATGAAGTTATTTATCAGGGAACATATGGTGTTAACCTGTTGGGTATTCGTGATGTTACTCATCGTTGTCGCGGTGTTCTGGAACGATGGGTATGATCATTGGTTAACAGCAACGTATGCTGTTTGTCTGGGTTTGATCCTGTATATCGGTTATTTGATATACCGTTATCTGTCCCATCGTAACTATTATTCTCGAATGTCTCAACCCATGAATTCACTCAAAGAATTCGTTCCATTGAATGAGTTAGCTCCCTTGCCGCAGGCTTTGGAAAGATTGTTGGACTCGCAATACAGACATTATCATGCGCATTTGCATCGTTTGGAGAAGCGGCAGCAGGAATACCTCACGTTTATGAATCAATGGGTTCATCAGATGAAAACACCGTTGTCTGTCATTGAACTAACGGTTCAGGACCAGGAGGATGAAGACCCTCGTTTCATCAGCATTCGTGAAGAAGCGGATCAGATGAGACGTGGGCTGGAAACCGTGTTGTACGTAGCGAGACTGGAGACGTTTGAACAGGATTTCAGTGTGGAGCCTGTGTCGCTCAAAGCCAGTGGAGAAGAAGCCATCCATGAACTGAAACGTTTCTTTATTCGCAACCACGTCTATCCTGAGATGCAGATTGACCCAGCATTAACAGTGCAGTCAGATGCCAAATGGATTCGATTTGTGCTCGTGCAATTGCTGTCCAATGCCATCAAGTACTCTTCTGGTAGCGGTCAAAAGGTATACATACAATCCCGCGAATCCGGACGTACGATCGTACTTGAAGTGAGAGATCAGGGTGTTGGTATTCCTAAATCGGATCTCAGCAGAGTGTACCAGCCGTTCTTCACTGGAGAGAATGGACGACACTTTAAGGAATCGACAGGCATGGGATTGTATATTGTGAAGGAAGTACTGACACGAATGAACCACAAGATTAATCTGGAGTCGGTTCAGGGCGAAGGAACGACGGTTCAAATTACGTTTGATACGTGAAGCTGATTGTAAGTATTGTGCTGCGAATGAGAAGACGTCTGGTTCCCTTAGAGGATCGGCGTCTTTTTTTGGTGGAGCGTAACCTTACAAAAATGTCATGGAGATGAAAGGTTAAACCATAGGAGAATGACCGAAACTTCGATAGACTGAAGTCAGAGGTTACAGGCAACACCTGAACTCAAAAAGTGGTAATGAGTTCACCAATTGATCCAATCGAGTATTGATCCTAAATTGAACTAGAAGGAGTTTACGCCCTATGGAGATCTGTTCAGTACAACAGATTAGCAAAATTTATAAAGGCATTGTGTCTTATGAAGCGTTATCGGGAATTGACCTTAGTATTCAGGAAGGTGAATTTGTTGGCATTATGGGACCATCAGGCAGCGGCAAAACCACGTTGCTTAACATGATCTCAACCATTGATCATCCAACCTCTGGAGAACTGCGTATTGCCGGAAAAAATCCGTTTGAACTGAATCATGATGAACTGGCTTTGTTCAGACGCCGGGAACTGGGATTTGTTTTTCAATCCTTCAATCTGTTGAATACACTGACGGTGAAGGAAAACATTGTATTGCCGCTCACACTGGATGGAGTGTCCCTTCACGAGATGAACGAGCGTGTTGAACGACTCGCAGAGAAACTGGGTATTTCAGCTATCCTGAACAAACGAACGTATGAAATCTCGGGGGGTCAGGCCCAGCGTACGGCAATTGCTAGAGCACTTATACATGCTCCGAAGCTGGTACTGGCGGACGAGCCGACAGGAAACCTTGATTCGAAGGCAGCCCGCGATGTCATGGAGATATTGGAAAGTCGCAATCAGGAGGATCGGGCTACGATGCTGCTGGTCACCCATGATGCCGTTGCGGCAAGCTACTGTAGTCGGGTTGTATTTATCAAGGACGGCAAACTGTACAATGAAATACACTACGGCGATAATCGGGCGACTTTCTACCAGAAGATTATCAATGTCTTATCTCTAATGGGAGGGTCAGGACATGAATTTTCGCCAGTTCGCCATTAATAATGTCGTTCGGAACAAACGCATATATCTGGCGCATTTTCTGAGCAGTACGTTCTCGGTCATGATCTTTTTCACCTATGCACTGCTTTTATTTCATCCAGATCTGAAAGATGGCCTGAAAGGATCAAGCAGGACCGTGACCTTACTCGCGAACCAGGGTTTTGTGATTGCAGAAGTCATTATATTTATCTTTTCATTTCTATTTTTGCTCTATTCCGTCGGTTCATTTTTGAAGACACGCAAGAAGGAATTTGGTATTTTCCTCATCATCGGCATGACCCGTAAACAGATGAATCGGCTATTGTTTATGGAAAACATGTGTATCGGACTTGCCGCGATCATCGTCGGTATTGGTTTGGGGATCGTTTTCGGTAAGTTGATTCTGCTGATCTGTGGTTCCATGCTGGCTGTGGAGAACAGCCTTCGATTCTATTTTCCTCTGAAGGGTATTGCGCTTACGGCTGGGGCATTTCTTCTGCTGTTTGTTGTCATTGCGATGTCTTCTTCATTACTGATACGCAAAGGTTCATTGATTGATCTTGTGAAGTCGGAGGAAAAACCGAAACCGGAGCCGAAGGCTTCACGTTTCCTGAGCTTATTGTCGATTGTGCTCATCGCGGGCGGTTACGCAGGGGTGTTCAGCTTTGTATGGGTGACATTTTCGTTCCCACTCTTATTTGGAAGTGTCGTTTTCGTCATTGCGGGCACGTATCTGCTATTTACCCAGCTTAGTGTATATGCCATTCGGGCACTCAAAAACAACCGCCGTTTGTTTTTCCGCAAAACGAATTTGCTGTTTCTCTCCGAACTTACCTATCGAATGAAAGATAATGCGATCATGTTTTTTATGGTGAGTGTAATCTCAGCCTCTGCCTTTACGGGGATTGGTACCATGCTGGCGATCGCTGATCCAGGATTGTCATCCATGACGAATCCATATGCATTCAGCTACCAAAATTCTTGGAATACACCTTCGTCAGAACGCCACATCCAACAGATCGAAGAAACGCTTATTGAACATGAAGTCCCGTATCAAAAAGGGAGTTATAAACCGCTGTATGATAACAATGGTGGGTATATCATCAAACTGAGTGAGTACAATCATCTATCCAAGGCGCTGGGTTATGGTGAGCGTTCCCTGGAAACGGACAATGACTCGTTTAGGACCCCGAGTAACCTTTCAAGTCGTAAAGAACTGCGTGCTCTAGCGGAACGGGGTGTACCCGAACAAACAACGATCGATATAATGGTTGGGGAGAACCATCGGGAACAGATTAATCTAACTCTACCCGAAACAGAGATTGTTATTCCACTGGAAAACAAAACGGACATTTATGTGGTTTCCAATGCGTTTTACGATAAGCTGAACAAGGTAGCATTTGAGGGTGAAGATTTCTATTCCAATAAAATAACCCTGTTTGTTGTTGCGGATTGGATGGGTACACGCAGCTTTGCGCCTAATCTGATTAACTCTATCCAGAGTGAGGAGATGACTGAAGGGTACTTTACGGTCAACTCTCTCGTCGTGGACTGGCTGAATTCCAAGCAAACCAACGGTATTATTCTCATTCTAAGCGGATTGATTGGCATTGTCTTTTTCACCTTTGCGGCAAGTTTTACCTACTTCCGTTTGTATGCCGATCTGGAGCGTGATGAACAACAATATCGCATGATTGGCAAAATGGGATTGAGTCGTCCGGAGCTTCGCAAAATTGTAACCCGGCAGCTCTTGCTGATGTTTTTCCTGCCCATTGCCTTGGCCATTATTCACAGTTCCGTAGCATTTGTCGCACTGCAACAATTGGTCGATTTTTCGGTGATCGGCTATACGTTGAGAATTTTCCTGGTATTTGCATTGATGCAGGTTCTCTATTTCCTGCTTGTACGCTGGCGTTATCTGCGGAATATGTATACGAAATTGATCTAGGGCAGCGCCGATGTGACGGTATAATTAGACGTTGAATTTATGAAATGGTGCTCATTTTGCATTGTGTTAGAGCCCTGGCCTCATGCCTGGGCTTTTTATTTAGGTTATCTTTAGAAATGGTTTAGGTTGAATTAAGAGACGTAGTATATAGTAGTAAGGTAAACTACATGTGAGCTACGAAGCGGAGTTTAGGGATTCAAAGAAATCTGGGGATAACAGCGATCGGAAGATAGTTCTGTCATTGGAGTGCCAGTGTAAATATTCATTAGTCGAACTTATATAGAATTTAGTAGAACCTGAACTTAGTAGAACCTGAACTTAGTAGAACCCGAACTTAGTAGAATAGGAAATGAGAGGAATCGCATGAGATACACCGTACTAATTGCAGATGACGAACCGGAAATTGTGGAACTGCTCCAGCTGTATCTGGAAAAGGACTATAACATCATGACTGCGGAAAATGGAGCAGAAGCGTTGCAGTGCATTCGTTCAACACACGTCGATCTGGTCATACTTGATATTATGATGCCGGTCATGGATGGATTGCAGCTGATCAAACAAATCAGGTCCACACATCATATGCCTGTTCTGTTCTTATCAGCCAAAAGCCAGGATCACGATAAAATTCTTGGACTTGGACTCGGGGCGGATGATTATATCTCCAAACCATTTAATCCGCTCGAAATCGTTGCCAGAGTCGAGGCCTTGCTCAGAAGAGTCAATCAATTCGATGCGCCAGAGGTACCCACACCCCAAGAGCAGAATCTTGTTCTGGGTGAACTTATGCTGGACCGCTCCCAATGTATCCTTTTTCGCTCGGGGAAGCCTGTGATGTTGACCTCCACAGAGTATAAAATATTGGAATTGTTGCTGGGACAGCCTGGCCGAGTATTCACCCGCAAAAAAATATACGAGGCCGTCTGGGGTGATTATTATGCGCACGAGGACAGCACCATTATGGTACATATCAGCAACATTCGGGAGAAAATCGAGCGTGACTCCAGGCAACCGGAATATCTAAAAACGATAAGGGGACTGGGATACAAAATTGAAGCGCCCATGGAAAGCTAGAGAAAAGCGAATGCTGCAAACGTCCCTGACACTGGACTTTTTGCTGTTCAACTTCTTTTTATTGCTGCTTGTACTCATTGTGTATCTAATCATCTCTCTGGATGTGGTCGATTTCCGCATTTCAGATCAAGTGGTTGATCCCGATCTCAATGTTGAAGCCCATGTGTATGTGGCGGAATTGAAGAATGAATGGTACGCCGGTGACAACCAGGCCAAAGATACGGAAATTCAGCGTCTCAAGGACAGCGGCGGCTGGATTGAGCTTCTGGATGTGGATCGCAAGGTGATCCGTTATGTCGGAGACAAACAGGATACGTTCACTCAATATAGCGAATCTGAAATGTATGCGGGACTGGAGAACCGTAGGGATCAGCCTTATTACTACTCCATCACTCCGTTTTCTTCAGAGGGAGATGCTGGCTATGTTTTGCTGAAGATCCCGCGTGATCTGGTCAGCGTGCGAATGAATGATAATCAATTGATAACCAATTTGAAGCATCCGTTATCATTTTATATTATGATCGGTATTGGGCTGGTCTTGCTGTTGATCTTTGTATATAGTTACTGGGTCGCCCGGCGCATCAAAAAGCCGCTGAGTATTCTGTCCCTCGGTCTGACTCAGATGATTCAAGGAAATTACAGTACCCGCATGTCGATCTCGGCTGAGAAGGAGTTTGTCCAGATTGGCGAGACCTTTAATTATATGGCGGACGTCATTGAGAACACATCTGCGGAGAAACGTTATGCCGAAGAGAGCAAGCAGCGACTGATTGTGGATCTATCGCATGATCTGAAGACACCTATAACCTCCATTCAGGGATACGCTCAGGCGCTAGTGGAAGGACGAGGGGAAGACAAAGATAGACAACAGCGGTATCTCGGATATATCTACAACAAGTCCGTGCAGGTCGCTCGCATGATTCAAAATATGCTGGAGTTGCTCAAAGTGGATTCTCCGGATTTTAACATGCATATTGAACAAAGGGAAATCGGCGAATTTGTGCGCGAGATCATGGCTGATACGTATGGGGAGATTGAGCAGAAACAATTTGTCCTGCATGTGCTTGTTCCAGATCAGGAGATCTATGCAAGATATGATCCGGAGCTATTGTCCAGGGTTATTCAAAATCTGATTACCAATGCGTTATCATACAACCCGCGTGGAACCGAACTGCGCGTGGAACTGATTCCGCTGGATACCCATGTGGTTATTGAGGTGGCAGATACCGGAGTAGGGATACCCCAGGAATTGTGGGCGACCATCTTTGACCCATTTGTGCGTGGAGATGAAGCGCGGACAGCAACCGGAGGCACCGGACTGGGACTCGCAATCGCACAACGGAATACGGAGAAAATGGGGGGCCGTTTGATTCTGTCCCAGCGTGGGCGAGAAACAACCGTGTTCACCATTCAAATTCCGAGCTAACTATCCGACAATAGATGTAGATTGAGTCATTGTAAATCAAATATAAGATAAGGCCATGTGGAGGGGAACTATTTGTTTAAAGGAAATTCGTTTGTCCGGTTCAGCATTGCGCTGGCGCTGGTATTGGTTAATATCTATTTATTATCACGCGTCAGCTTCATCTTTCAGCCGTTCGTGACTATGCTTACGGTCATTACCGTGCCGATGATGCTTTCCGTATTCTTGTATTATCTGTTACGACCGCTTGTGAATTACATGGAAAAAAAGAAGCTGAATCGAACGCTTAGCATTTTGCTGATCTATTTGGTGTTTGCCATTCTGTGTGTCCTGTTCATCATCGGGCTATGGCCATCCTTGCGTGAACAGCTGGTTAATCTGGTCGATAATGCACCGGATCTGATCAATTCACTGAGTGTACAGTTGAAAGAACTGGAACAGAACGGAGCCATTCAGGCTTTGTTCCCTGAAGGGTCAACCCCTTTTTCTCAAATTACGGATTATATTAACAAAGGTTTTACTTTTGTGACCAACTATGTAAGTGGATTTGTCTCGCTCATTTCCAGTTTTGCGATTATCCTGTTCACCTTCCCCATTATTCTGTTCTACATGCTGAAACAGGGTGAGAAATTTGGTCGTAAACTGATGCATATTGCGCCGAAACGCTTCCAAATAGACAGCCGTGGAGCGGTGCTTGAGATTGATCAGGCACTAAGTGGATTTATTGTGGGAAGAGTGTTGGTCAACCTGGCATTGGGCGTACTGATGTATATCGGGTTCCTCATCATTGGTCTGCCTTATGCACTGCTGCTGACTGTCGTTGCCGTGATTATGAACTTTGTACCGTTTATCGGTGCGATTGTGTCCTCGGTGCCCATTGTCATTATGGGTCTGGTGGTGTCTCCTTCCGTTGCGATCTGGTCTCTGGTCATTATTCTGGTGGCCCAACAGATTCAGGACAATCTGGTTGCGCCGTATGTATTCGGCAAAAAGCTTGATATTCACCCGCTGACAACCATCATATTGGTGTTGGGTGCAGGGGATATCGGTGGAATTATTGCCATTCTGATTATTATCCCTGTCTATATGATTGTTAAGATTATCTTGGTTAGAATTTATCAAATGTTCTTCAAGGACAAGTGGCAGAATGCTTAACTTAACAATGGAATGGACTTTTGAATTTATTACATTATGATAAGGAGTGAAAAACATGTCTGAAATCATCCCAAAACCATACAATGAACCTGAATATATTGAACCTCAATCTATTCAAATAGGCACCATTCATATTTCCAACGATGTGTTATCCAAGATTGTCGGCATGGCAGCCCAGGCTACGAGGGGGATATCCTCCATGTCCGTTGGTCTTACCGAAGGGATTGCCAAGAGCATCAGCGGTAAAAGCCTGCAAAAAGGGATCGACGTGCACATCAAAGACGACCAGGCATCCATCCAACTGCGCATTAATGTTCAATATGGCAGTAAAATGCATGAAGTTTGCCGGGAACTTCAATATAATGTGCGGCAAGCTGTGGAACAATTAGCGGGCATTATGGTGAATGAAATCAAAGTGCATGTGGTAGGCGTGACCATGCAGGAGCAGGTATAGTGAATTAGTTAAAAACTCAGTTTGAAGTCGTTCGTCATATCGTATGTAAACTACAATAAACAGCACGTTCCCATTAACAGCTTACTTGGGAACGTGCTGTTTTGTGTTTGCGGTAATGTGTGGGAGCTTCGCCCATCACTTTTTTGAACATTTTTGAAAAAAGTAACTGATCTGCATACCCAACGGAACGTGAGATATCTCCAATGGTCAAGCCAGGGTCGAGAGTCAGTTCGGCCGCCCTTCGCATCCGGTAATGGACTAAATACGACTGAATGCTGCTTCCCATCTGATCCTTGAAGAGAGAGCACAGGTAACTGCGCTGAAGCCCGACATGGGACGCGATGGCTTGAACGGTGATGGCATTGGCATAGTTCATTTCGATAAAATCCATCACCTGTGTCACGTAGTTTTCTTTCGAATAGTCCTGCACCAGAGGCAAGTTCTCCTGGTTAGCATGATCGATCAGAATGGAGAAAAACTGATATAACCATCCGGTCATACTGATCTCCCAGCCCTTATGGGTATTACGGGAGTTGATCATTCGGTGCAGGCAGGATCGCATCTCATCATCCTCATTGCCCAGTTCAAAGATCGGGTGATGCTCAGATAGATAAGCTTGTTGTAGAAAGGAAGGACTATTGCTGCCTTGAAAAGCAACCCAGCTATATTCCCACGGATCGTCCTGATCCGCTTCGTAATGAACGACTGAATGCGGTACGATCAGAAATCCTTGGCCTTTGTGCAGTTGAACCTTCTTACCTCCGACTTCAAAAGTGCCTTTGCCATTTAAAATATAATGGATCTTGTAATAGTCTCTCATGGCGGGGCCGAAGTGATGACCTGGTGTACAAGCTTCCGTACCATAATGAAGGAGCTGAAGCTCCTGAAAATGATTGTTTTTGAACATATACGTAATCAAGGCTATTCACTCCTGTAATGATTTTGTTTCATCTTGCATTTTAACATACATAATCGTAAAAGGAATCGTTAGATGAATAGATAGTTATTGGTATAACAATCATTTTTCCATATCGTCATAGTGAAATGCCATACCGTATTGCATGGAAAGTGTCTAAGATGAAAGGGTAATCAATAACTTTTAATGAAAAGAGAGAATAACGATGCCCTATACTGCGAATGAACAACGATACAGTGAAATGAAATATGCACGCTCTGGCAAAACGGGAATCAAGCTGCCGCAAATTGCCCTTGGTTTATGGCAGAACTTCGGTGGCAACCGCACTCTGGATATTCAGGAAGACATGATTCTGCGTGCATTCGACCTCGGATTTAACCATTTTGACCTGGCGAACAACTATGGTCCACCTCCTGGCTCAGCTGAAGAGAACTTTGGCATCATTTTCAAAAAACACCTGCGTCCCTATCGTGATGAACTGCTCATCTCAACCAAGGCAGGGTACCATATGTGGAACGGACCTTATGGGGAATGGGGTTCACGCAAAAACCTGATTGCCAGTATGGACCAGAGTTTGAGCCGGATGGGACTGGATTACGCAGACGTTTTCTATCATCATCGTCCAGACCCGGAAACACCGCTCGAAGAAACGATGACTGCGCTGGATCATATTGTTCGACAAGGTAAAGCTTTGTATGTAGGTTTGTCCAACTATAATGCAGAACAGACGCAAGAGGCGGTTACCATTCTGCGTGGTCTCGGAACACCTTGTCTGGTTCACCAGCCGAACTACTCGATGCTGAACCGCTGGGTTGAAGATGGGCTGCAAGATGTGCTGGATGAACATGGCGTAGGGTCGATCGCATTTTGTCCGCTTGGGCGCGGTCAGTTGACGAATAAATATGTGGACAAGATCAAGGAAGAGCGAGCGAATCCAACGGGGAAACTGAGAAAAGAAGCCTATGCAGACGAAAGGATCGCCAAGTTCGAAGCACTTCAAGCGGTGGCCGAGCGGAGAGGACAGACAATCTCCCAGCTCGCCCTGAACTGGATTTTACGCGACAGCCGGGTTACCTCTGCCTTGATCGGTGCAAGTCGTGTGTCGCAAATCGAAGAAAACGTGGCTGCGCTCAAAGCACCAGACCTAACAACGGAAGATCTGAATGAGATCGATAGCATTTTGGAGGGCATTGGAAACTACGCTTGGTAATGAGTCAATAAAGAGCAAAATATAACGTGTCTTCCTGATAATTGGGAAGACACCTTTTTGTCTAACATCTTGTTATTCATAACAATAGGTTGACCATGATGAGATATGATCATAATTGACCTATGTTTATTTTTTTGCAAAACGATTGTTTATCATAGCACCTGGTCCTAGGATTTAGGGTATAATATATAGATGCTTTACATTTGATCTATGAAGGAGAGGGTCCATTTGAATTTTGAACAGTGGATTTCGCCTGAAAATTATAACCTGACATCCGAGATGGAGAATCACCCGCCGGATCGGGTTGCACTTCGATGGCTCAGCGATCATAAAGAATTGGAAGAGATCACTTATGGGGAGTTGTTCAAGCAGGCGAACCGGCTTGCCAGAGGCTTGCGTGATCTGGGTTTGGAGAAGGGGGACCGGGTGTTGGTCATGGTACCACGCCGTATCATTGCCTATGTTATTTATATCGCTTGTCTGAAATTGGGTATTGCGGTTATTCCATCTTCAGAGATGCTACGAGCTAAGGATCTGGAATATCGTCTGCGTCATTCCGAGGCGCGGGCAGTTATCGTCTGGTCCGAGACCACTTCAGAAGTGGAGAAAATGGATGTGGACCTTCCTGCACTGGCACATCGCATCGTGGCATCACCAAACGGTGAAGAACGTGTACCTGCCAATGGATGGGTTAACGTGCAACAATTAATGGAGGGTCAATCCGATGTAATGCCTGCGGTGGAAACACATCGCGACGATATAGCGATTCTCGCCTATACCTCTGGTACAACAGGAAAACCAAAAGGCGTTATACATAGTCATGGATGGGGATATGCCCACCTGCGGATCGCTTCTTCCTTGTGGCTGGATATTCAGCCATCGGATACCGTGTGGGCCACAGCTGCACCTGGATGGCAAAAATGGATCTGGAGTCCATTCCTGTCGGTACTCGGAAGAGGTGCTACAGGACTTGTCTATAATGGGGCATTCCAGCCCAAACGTTATCTGGAACTGATGCAGACCTACCATATCAACGTGTTGTGCTGTACGCCGACCGAATATCGTTTGATGGCCAAAACGGATGACCTTGGACATTATGATCTGTCCAAACTGCGCAGCGCCGTGTCGGCAGGCGAACCGTTGAATCAGGAAGTCATTGAAATCTTCCAGCGTCACTTTGACCTGACGATTCGGGACGGATACGGACAGACGGAGAGCACGTTGCTGATTGGCAGTCTGAAGGATGCGCCCGTTCGAATTGGTTCCATGGGTCAGTCGATCACACCAGGATTGATTGAGATCATTGATGAAGAGGGACAACCTCAGCCTGCGGGTGAAGTGGGTGATATCGCAGTGCATAAAGATATGCCTGCACTGTTCCGTGCCTATTATCAGGATGAGGGACGGAAGGAAGCGAGCCAGCGTGGCGATTATTTTGTAACAGGGGACCGCGCACGTAAAGATGATGAAGGATACTTCTGGTTTGAAGGCCGCAGCGATGATATTATCATCAGTTCGGGGTATACCATTGGGCCCTTCGAGGTGGAAGAAGCGTTGATGAAACACGCCAGCGTGAAGGAATGCGCGGTTGTCGCAAGTCCCGATGAGATCCGCGGCAATGTGGTCAAAGCCTTTGTAGTGCTGAGAGATGAGTCGCTGGCTTCGCACGAGCTGGTACGGGAACTGCAAAGCCACGTGAAGGAATGGACGGCCCCATACAAGTATCCGCGCAAAATTGAGTTTGTTACGGATCTGCCGAAAACAAGCTCGGGTAAAATTCGTCGGATCGAACTGCGTGAGCAGGAAAAACGAAATGCATAACGGCAACTCAGCAGATTCTAAGTAAATTTTGCAGCAATAACCATTCAAATATGAATCAGGAGTGAATACAACTATGAGTAATTTTGAACAAACCTTTGAAAAATCGTTGGAACAATATGCAGAGCTCGTTGTCAAAGTCGGTGTAAACGTTCAGAAAGGGCAGGATCTGCTTGTGACTGCGCCAATCGAAACGTTGGAATTTACCCGTCTCATCGTACAAAAGGCTTATGCAGCAGGCGCTAAGTATGTACAGGTTGATTTCGAGGATGACGATATCACCCGCAGTCGTTTTGAGCAGGCTTCGGATGACAGCTTCGACTATTATCCGGCCTGGAAGGGCGACATGATGGAGAAATTCGCCGAAGCAGGCGGCGCTACCCTGACCATCAAAGTTCCTGATCCGGAATTGTACAACGGCATCGATTCGGACAACGTTTCGCGTGCAACCAAGGCGGCAGCTCATGCACGGCGCGGTTATGCGAAGTATACACGTAACCACGAGATTAGCTGGTGTCTGATCAAAGCGCCAACCAAGGCGTGGGCGAACAAAGTGTTTGCTGACATTCCAGAGGAAGACCGAATTAACGTTATGTGGGATACCATCTTCAAAATGAACCGTGTCGATGGCGGAGATGCTGTAGAGAATTGGAAAAAACATCTGGAAACACTGAATACCATGAGTGATTTGCTGAACAAGAAAAACTATAAAAGCCTGCACTACCGCGCACCAGGTACAGACTTGAAAATTGAACTGGTGAACAATCATATCTGGGGCGGTGGTGGTAGCGAAAACAAGCAAGGTGTCTATACGGTTGCCAACATGCCTACAGAAGAAGTGTTTACCATGCCGAAGCGTAGTGGAGTGAATGGATTCGTCAGCAGTACAATGCCGCTGAACCTGAATGGACAACTGGTCGACCAGATGAGAATTACGTTCAAGGATGGAGAGGTCGTGGCTTTTACAGCGGCATCCGGTGAAGAGCACCTGAAAAACCTGTTTGCCACCGATGAAGGTGCACGTTATCTGGGTGAAGTGGCCTTGGTGCCGCATGATTCCCCGATTTCTAACTTGAATCGTATCTTCTATAATACCGGTATTGATGAGAATGCATCCTGCCATCTGGCAGTTGGAAGTGCATATCCGTTCAACATGAAAGATGGTACGACCATGTCTAACGAGGAATTGCTCAAACATGAATGCAACGTAAGTCTGACACATGTGGACTTTATGATCGGTTCCGCAGAGCTGGATATTGATGGTGAGCTGCAGGATGGTACGATAGAACCTGTCTTCCGCAAAGGGAACTGGGCATTTTAATTTGTAATTTGTAATATACGTAGTGAAAAGGAGAAGAGCAATCTCTAATGAGGTTGCTCTTCTCCTTTTGGTCATACTCTTTACAGCATAGTTGAAGACTTGAATTTATGAAATGATGAAGTTGGAATCAATATTTTGTTTGATTGCGAATTCGTAACGATTATTTACCTCGCTCCAATTGATTACATTCCAAAATGCGCTAATATAATCGGGGCGCTTATTCTGGTATTTCAAATAGTAGGCATGTTCCCAGACATCCAGACCAATAATCGGAGTTTCCCCCTCCATCAAAGGACTATCTTGATTAGGAAGACTATCGACTTTCAATTTTCCATTCGCAACGGAAAGGAACGCCCATCCACTGCCAAACCGAGTAGTTGCCGCTTTCGTAAATTTCGCTTTAAATTCTTCAAATCCGCCCAGTTCATTATCGATCGCTTTTGCCAATGCTCCTGTTGGATTTCCTCCCCCGTTGGGGCCAATGATTTTCCAAAACAAGCTGTGATTGGCGTGCCCGCCTCCGTTATTTCGAACAGCTGCGCGAAGTTCCTGTGGAACACTGTCCAGATTGGAGATCAAAGCTTCAATAGATTTCCCTTGCAGCTCAGGCGCATGCTCCAGAGCAGCATTCAGATTCGTAATGTAAGTATTATGATGACGGTCATGATGGATCATCATCGTTTGCTCATCAATATGTGGTTCGAGTGCGTTATTTGCATAGGGTAATGCAGGTAATTGATATGTCATGTGTTATTCCTCCCAATGTAATATAATGATCTTTCTAAATTGATCATACTTCATTTTATATACTTAATCAACATTTATGTATATAAAGTTTAGTTTGTTATTCTCGTATTTATATGATCACAGTTAATAGTTTAGGTTATTTTCCATTTATTAGAGTTTGAACTAACACATATATTATATATAATAAATATAAAATTAGTTATATCGGTTGTTTAAGGATATAATGTATCTGAGAACATGAGATGATGTAAACAGCTAGAGCGATATACATTGATTGTATACATGAAATCGAAGGTTTTAAAAATTATTTATTCGTAAGGAGGTTGAATCATAAATGACTAATCCTAATCTGGTGAATAGTCTTCCAACCAGAGAAATTATATTACATCTCCTCAAAACCAAAGGGGACATGACTACTAAAGATCTTACCGATGAGCTTGGGATCACCACCATGGCGGTTCGGCGTCATATCCAATCGCTTGAACGAGATAATTTAATTACGTCTAAGATACAGCGACAATCTATTGGAAGACCAACAACAGTGTATTGTTTAACTGAACAGTCTGTAGGATATTTTCCTAATAAATATCATTCACTAACATTGGATATATTGACTGAGCTTGAAGAACAATTAGGACCGGAAGCTGTTGAGAAAATTTTTGAAAGTCGCAAAAATAAAATGATCGAAAAATATGACCAAAGTATGAAAGCGAAAAATATCTCGGAGCGTGTTGAGACACTTGCGAACATTCAGAATGAGAATGGCTATATGGTGGGACTTGAGAAGATTAGCGATGATGAATTTATTTTAAAGGAAAATAACTGCCCAATTAGTCACGTCGCCATGAAATATAAGAAGGTTTGTCAATGTGAATTAAGTATGTTTAAATCATTGCTTGGGGATGCTGAAGTCAAAAGAATGGAATGTTTGGCTGACGGCGGGCAACGTTGCACATATTCCATAAAAGTAAAAAAAGAGTAATTGAACGTATTAGATATGTAAAGATGCTTCCTAGCATAACGCTAAGAAGCATCTTTTTTATATATTCATTTAACTTAACTTAAAGAAGTCGAGTGCCTTGCTTACATATATTTGATGATGATCAGGTAAATCTTCCTCATAATAAATAGCTCCAACAGGACAAGCTGTTTCACAGTTCCCACAATCTATGCATTGGTCAGGATTGATAAAATATTGGTCTTCTCCTTTTACAATGCAATCGACTGGACATACATCAAGACAATCGGCAGCTTGTTCATGAATGCAATGCTCTGTAATTACAAAGGGCATATTCCTCCATACCTCCCATCTTTTCATTTCTCCTATTCGCAACTCTTTAACATATACATAGTATACATATAAGTATAAAAATATCAAATCTATCGTTTATGTTTGATTTTAATAAAGGATTTTATTTGATATTTATATATTTTATACATTATAGTATATTATGTTGTGTATTATAAAAACATAAAGAGAGGGAGAGCTCCCATTGTCACTAGAACTTACTCCATCGATTACTGATATCACGATTATTGGTGGTGGGCCAACTGGAATGTTTGCCGCTTTTTATGCTGGTATGCGTCAAGCAAGTGTCAAAATTATTGATAGTATGCCGCAATTAGGTGGTCAAGCGATTGCCCTCTACCCTGAGAAATATATCTATGATATTGCTGGATTTCCAAGGGTTACTGCTGCTCAGCTCGTTGAAAATTTACTGGAGCAGATGCAATTATTTCCGGTTGATGTCTATTTAGAGGAAAAGGTACAACAGGTATTAAAAAAAGGGGAACATCATTTCGAAATTATTACAGATAAATCTATTCATTACAGTAAGTCGGTTATTATTGCCGCAGGTATAGGGGCATTCGAACCACGCCGATTGGAACTGGAGAACGCGAGTCAGTTTGAACAATCTAACCTTCATTATTTTGTTGAAGATTTGCAGCAGTTCTCCAATCAACATGTGATTATTAACGGTGGTGGAGATTCTGCAGTCGATTGGGCACTTATGCTTGAGCCCATTGCCAAAGAAGTCACTTTACTTCACAGACGAGATAAATTTCGTGCTCACGAACACAGCGATGAAAAATTGAGGGCATCTTCAGTTAATATCGTCACTCCGTCTGAGATTACCGGGTTAACTGGTGATGAACGGATTACCGAGATTACAGTCACTTTTGCGAAAACGGGGGAGGAAAGAATCATTCCTTGTGATGCTCTTATAGTGAATTTTGGTTTTGTTTCTTCTTTGGGTCCCATTGCTGAGTGGGGATTGGAAGTTGATAACGGATCTATTGTTGTTGATACGCGGATGCAAACCAATATTCCAGGAGTATTTGCAGCTGGAGACGTTACATCCTACCCAGGGAAAATTAAGCTGATCGCTGTAGGCTTCGGAGAGGCTCCAACTGCAATCAACAATGCTAAAGTTTATATTGATCCTACTGCCAAATTATCACCAGGTCATAGCAGTAACATGAAGCTTTGATACGCTCAGTAAGGTAAATGATGCAAAATTTCAAAGAAAATCATGGTTTGATAAAGGTGAGCCTCCTACAGTTCATGCCACTGGATTTGAAGGACAATTACGAAGAATAATGAGCTTGGGGGCCTAATATGAATAGTGAGCTAAGTGTTGTCATATACATTCTCATTCTCCTTAGTTCACATAAGAATGAGAAACTAACCAGTGCTCAGATCTCAGAAAAGATTAGTGTAAACCCTGCTAGGATACGCCGTATCCTTAGCTCATTTAAAAAAGAGGGATATGTTAAGACAAAAGAGGGTATTGATGGTGGTTATGTGTTGTCCGTGGAGCCGCATGATATAACCTTACAAGATATATATAAATTGGTGTCGTCTAAGCCCCTACAGATTCCCAAACCATCCATGAGCACTAAGGGACATCTAACAGCAGAGATAGATATGCAACTCACAAGTATTTTTATAGAGTGTGAACAACAACTGATAAGGCAGTTAGGAAAAATCAACTTGGGTAGTATGCTCAAATTAATGACTGACTGTCAGTTAGAACGAACGGAATAGTTCAAATACAGATAAGTGATTAGGAGGAGCAGTTATGAAATTAATAGGTTTGTCTGGGTCATTGATTGGATCAAAGACTGCAATTGGTGTGGATACTGTACTACAATTCGTGAAAAAAAATCATCCGGAAATTGAAGTTGAACTAATAGACTTGAGAGAATACAAAAACATCGAATTTTGCGATGGCCGCAAGTTAGAGGATTATAATGAACACACCCGGTCAGTAATCCAAAAAATGATTGATGCTGATTTTTTCATTATCGGCACACCTATATATCAATCCTCTTTGACAGGTGTACTGAAAAATGTGTTCGATCTACTCCCTGTACAGAGTTTTTATAATAAAGTGATAGGCTTTATTGCAACTGGGGGCACATATCAGCATTATTTGGTTGTCGAAAATCAATTAAAACCGATCGCGGGCTTTTTTCGTTCATATGTAGCGCCAAGATATGTTTATTTAAATAGTGATCATTTTGGTGCTGAGAATAAAATCGAAGATGCGGATGCGCTGAGTCGGTTGGAGAAATTGGCCGAAGAAATAGTCTTCATGCAGATTCAATTGAAGTCGCGATAAGATATCATTCTAAATACGAAAAGGAGATTGGAAGAAATGCCATTTGTAATTACCGAAGCATGTATTTCAGAAAAAGCAGCTGATTGTTTAGACGTTTGTCCAGTTGATTGTATAGTGCAGGGCGAGGATCAATACTTTATTAACCCCGATATATGTATCGATTGTGGCGCATGTGAAGCGGTGTGTCCGGTTGAAGCGATCTACTATGAAGAGGATTTACCTTCGCAATACTTGAAATACGTGCATAAAGCAACTGAATTTTTTGAAAAGCAATAATGCAACAATCTACATTTGCTTGGGTAGAGTTGCTCCAAAGCTTTTTACTTGGATACTCAACGCACTGAAAGTGTAATACAGTTCAGTAAAAACTCTTCTTCTAAGCTTGATTAGCAATAGCAGGGAGCGGAGTGAAGAGATTAGTGGTCTTTGTTGGAACCCAAAGCAAAAAGTGACTTCATTGACTGAAGTCACTTTTTTGCAACTAAACAGGCCTGATCGGAACACATATCTCGCAAAAATCAAGGTTAACAAGATGGCCTGTATACCTTTCCATAACTGGCTTGTTATCCAGAGTATAATCGCTACTCTGCAAACGCGGGAAAATTTCAGTCCATGCTTGCTGAACAGCCTCTGTAGTATGTTTGATTTTGCAAACCAGATATTGCCCGCCTGGAAGTTCAGTTTCGTTTAGATCGGGGGTCAATTCATCCATAGGAAAATCTTTCGAAATGACAATACAAGCATCGTATCGGCAATTTTCGGGAATCGTGGTTTCCGGGTTATCCTGGGGGATACCAAATAATACAGTCGATGCAGTAAGCAGATTTTTGGCTCTAGCCCAACTCTTTAACATTTCCATAGCTTGACTGTTGGCAGGCCCATACGGACCAACTTGTCGCACATAGGCGATGTGATAGGTTGGCAGATTCTCAATAAAGAACTCCATGGATTCTCATCCCTTTCTGAATGAAATTGGCTACATCTCGAATGCTATCATGATATAAAAAAATATTCATATCCTTTTTTTGAAAAAGAGAGGTAGTTCAGAATCATTACTCATGATTTTGTGGACGAACATTTCAGACAATGGATTTTGGACCACTTCTGTAATGAGAGAGGATCTATCCAGGTAAGTGACATCGATCATGTTACATCGTTGCAACTCGCAAATCATCATCTTACAAATTTGACGGGCATAGAACACTTCAGTGCGCTGGAAGAATTGGATTGCTCTTATAATCAATTCATCGAGTTGGATCTTAGCCACAATAAAAGACTCAAGTCTTTAAATGCAAAAGAGAATCAACTCCTTTCACTGGACTTGAGTGCAAATTCAGATTTGGAGATGCTGGATTGCAGCTTTAATCGACTCCGGGTTTTGAAGGTCAACAACAATTTGAAGCTTGTAACTCTGGAATGCCATTGGAATATGCTTTCCAAGTTGGATGTGGAGCACAATCCGCATTTAAAAGAGCTAAGCTGTAGTTATAACGCACTCTTCACACTGGAGTTGCTCCAGAATAAAAGGCTGGAACGGCTCGAATGCGCCAGCAATTACATATCACATCTGGACATTACAAGCTGCGTGAACCTGGAGGAAATTCGTTGTAATCATAATCACTTAACAGCGTTGGATATCAGTCACAATTCAGAATTGAAAAGTGTAAGATGCTTTAATAACCACATCACAAAGCTGGATATCAGCCATAATGAACAGTTGGAAGAGCTCTACTGCTCAGAAAATAAACTTACGGAGCTGGATTCTAAACAAAATCCCAAACTGGAGAGACTTCAATATGCGGACAACCTGATTACAGAACCGGATTGTATGGTCCCAGAAGTCGGGATTTTTCAATACAATGCTTCGTTAATCAACTACAATGTAACCGTGCCGTATAAGGGGAGAGAGCTTGTAGTTACAGCAAGTGTACCTACCAAAGCAGCTATGGAAGTGCTCATTCCTGTCATTGAGGAAGCGTGGAAACATTTCGACGAGCTAACGGAGCGGACGCTTCAACTCATTGGAGAAGCCCATCCCAATGAGGATGTGAACGAATTAGTTCTGGCTGACGTGGAATTTCAGGAGGGTGGCCATTTTCGAGTAGGGTATGACGCGGGTGATACACCTGCCGGACGGCTCTGCTTGTATGCGGAGTTTGACGGCAAACTTGAAATGTCTGAGAGACTTATCTATGAAACGTATTAAAGCATAGGATGAAATCTATTCAAACGTAGTAAAGCCACGAGAGATCGTGGCTTTTTGGTTTACAGCGTATAGTTATTCGGCTTGCATTTTGTTGAAGCTGACGTATTCATTAATCGGTTTGCGGTATCCGCGCGGGCGCTGCTTGGCTTCTGATTTTTTGCCCATCGTAATTAGCATGGCAGGTACATAATGGTCAGGAATATCCAAGCTCCGTTGCAGTTCTTCAGCGTCGAAGCCGATCATAGGGCAGGTGTCCCAGCCACGATCCTGAGCGATTAGCATCAATTGCATGGCTGACAGGCTGGCATTGCGAATCGCATCTTCGCGTTGAAAGAACCTTCCCCGTGTTTCGTAAAATTCGATGACACTCTGTGACTCCTGTTCGTATTGGAAGGGAGTAAGTACACCAAGGTTTAACAAGCCCTCATTAATCGTACGAATATGATGGTGTGCGTTGACATCGCCCAATACCACAATGACGGCAGATGCGGTTTTAACTTTATATTGCTGGGAAGCTTCAAAGACCTTTTCTATCTGTTTTGCGTCTGTAAGCACAAGATAGTGGGTATGTTGCAGGTTAAAGGCGGAAGGTGCGAATTTGTTCAGGGCAAACATCTCTTGCAGTTCCAACTCTGAAATTTCAATTCCTTCTTCAAAAATAACGGCCGATCTGCGGTTTTTAACCAGATTCTCCAGCTCACTCATGGTAGTTTCCCTCGCTTATGTATGTTTTGTAAACTGACTATAACACACTTAGTTACTTTATGTAAGTATTATTTTTGAATAAGACAAGATATGCCCGCCATAATCTAAAATAAAACAGTTGAGGTGATTCATGATATCTTTCATCACAAGATATAAGGCAGGAATGTCCCGGCATGAATTTCAGGTATTTGTTATTGAATCCTCCACGCTAAAACGGTTTTTGGTTGTGGAGATGATCCTCGGTACGGTCGTATACAATGTGGCACTTTATCTGTTCCATAATGAACTGCTTGCTGGCGTTGGTTCCTGGGCCGGAACGGAAAGCTTGAAGAAATTGCCCTTCGTATTCAGAAAAATCGTAGGTCCTTAATCGATGACAACATGTTTTATTTGCTGGTAGATGAGGTGGGTGAAAATATAGTGGATATGATGCATGCAGGAGCGAAAGGCCCGATTGCGGGCCTGTCCTGTATAGTTCAGTTTTGTTCGTTTACATAGGATAGTCATAAGAGCGGAACGAGTTATTTTATCATTCAGCTTCCGGCTGTTTACTTGGCGCGCTCCAAATATTGCTCGAGCGTAAGCTTCTGGCTCGTAATTTCACCAGCAATATATACACCCACGTAACGCACATGCCATGGCTCATAAGAGTAACCGGTCAATTTCTCCTGATCCTTGCCATAACGAATGATGAAGCCATATTTATGGGCATTGGCTTTCAGCCATTTGCCTTCCTTGGTATTGCCAAAGCTTTGCTGTAGATCATATCCCGCAGAAGCGCTGGAGATATCCATCGCGAGTCCGGTCTGGTGTTCACTTTGTCCTGGACGTGCACTCGTTTTATTGGCAACAGCTTCGCCTTTGATGCTGGCGTTGCGGTCAAAAATGGATTTCTGAGTTGCATAAGAACGATAGCCAGACACGGCTTTGATATCAATGCCGTCTTTTTTGGCAGCAGCGAACAACTTCTCAATCGCAGTCGCAGCCACTTTACGCATTTGCTTTTTTGGACTGGAGCCGGAGAAGCTGAACGGGATATTAGGAACAACCAAATCCTGTGGTGCATAGGTTGAAGGCAAATTTCTTTTTTTATTTACAAGGACAACGGTACTTGATAGATTCGTTACGGTGGCCAGACCATTGCTGGTTGTTTTGATCGTACGACCTGGTGCGTTATCATGCAGAAATTGAGTGAAGCTAGAGCTGGCAGCAGACGCGACCGGGTTCATATTCATAGTGAAAGGCAGTGTCGTGAACGCTGAACCTGCAACGACAGAGCCTATGAGTATCGTGGATACGATGGATTTGCGAGTAAAAGATTTCATGAAATGTGTTCCTCCTCGGGTTATATCAATCTCGTACATTGTTATATACCGAGTATACTAGAGGATTATATCCATAGGTTCTCCAAATGTTTCCGAGTTGTAAACAAAGTTTGCAAGATTGATAGTTTAGGTTGCTGACGAGAAAAAGAATAAAAGATAAACATTACTTTCCAGAATTCACGAGAATAGTTTTCCACGTTATCGACTATGACGGAATATTTCGTAAAAATCTGTATAGAGCCCATTTAACACATGACTGATGGTTTGGGCTCGTTTATAGATCAACGTTCCGGGTAAGTCGAGTAGCGGTTTCCTGTCTTTCAAGACTTGAGAGACTAAATTCTGACAAATTCGTTGCTCCTATACCTTGGATAAAAGATAGGAGAATTAGATTAGATATTGAGCTGTCATAGTTTTTTGTTTTCTATTTATATAAAATGCTGTAAGGTTAGAAGAATAAATGAGCAAAAATAGATACATAAAATTCCAATAGCGTTTAAACGATAAGGAATCTCACTAATAGACTGTATGAAATGGAATATCTTTATGGGCGGACTCTTAGACATACATACTGAAGGTGGTCTTGCTGAAACTGTTCATGCACAATATGTAGTCTATTCTCCACAAGCATGAGATCGGCCCAAACCGAAGTGCTATACAGATTTACCCACGCCAAAATGTCCATAAACGAATAAAGGCTTTGATGGTATGAACTTAATAGGTATTCATACCATCATATTTTTCGGACTGGCAAAAGAAGCTTTCAATGGGCTAGCTCTTGGCATATTACGAGGCAATGATTTAAGTATCCAGTCAAACATCTGTGCAAGAAAGAGCAAGCAGGGCCTTCGGTTGTCCAAAAGCCTATTCGGTTGAATACAGGAGTGCGGCGGCATTGCCAATTAGGTTCAGAACATTAAAAAAAAGCAACCTTTCATTTTGTGACCGTGTACGGTTCTTCATACTGGATGCTGGTGCTCCGCTAAGAAGGAACGCTTTTAGCAAAGTCTTGCCATGGAAATTCGGATGCTTCGGGGATACAAAGAATCCGGTTGGTTTGGAGTGGTCGATAAAGTGACAGACTGTCGCAACGTAAGCGTCGATGACATGGGAAAAGGTAAACCAAGAGTCTGTCCAGCCATAGCTACCTTGTTCTGATCTTGAATTGGAATGTAACTGTCCTTATCACTAGGAAATGCGACGTGTATCTATTCTTTTTCAGCTTACATTTATTAGAAGTGAGTTGCTTATTTATAAGTTAGAAGTTACATATATGAAAATTTGAAGAGGAATTAACTGGAGGGTTAAGCGTGAGAACGAAACTGAAATTAGCACTACTGCTTTCTATTGTTACGATTCTATTATCTGTATTTTGCATTCCTACTCAAGTTTCCGCGAGTCAAGGAGTGAGCCAAACGATTAAATTAAAACCTGGCGAAGCGAAGAAGCTCAAGATTCCCTCCCATTATACCAATAACACCAACGAAACGATGTATCTAAAACCCCGAGCTTATTTGTCCGGTTGGGGTCACGCTGGAGGAAACATGGTTTCGGTCACAAGCTCGCCAGCGGTGCTAAAATTGCTTCCGGGCGATGGTGGCGCGTTTTCGTATACCGTCAAATTCGCCCAAAAGGTGAAACCTGGGAAATACCTGCTAGAACTCTCGGTATATGAAATCGGTGGTTATGTATTGAACGAGTTTACCATCGAATTTATCGTTGAATCTAAAGAACCTAGTATTCTAAAAATCTTTAATGATGATCCTCACAATCAGAAGCTATATGTTTACCAGAGTAGCCAAGGGACATACGGCTATGTTGATAAAAACAGAAAAATCATCATTCCGGCTAAATTTCAGACAGCCAAACCATTTAACGCTAAAGGGGCAGCCCGAGTCAGCATCAATGGAAAGTATGGGTTCATCAATAAAAAAGGAGCCTACTTAATTAAGCCGCAGTTTGACGAAATTGATGATGCTGGTTTTCATGAAGGAATGGTTGGAGTAAGAATCGGCAAAAACTGGGGTTTCATCAATGAAAAAGGAACAGTTGTTGTGAAGCCTAAGTATGCTAGTATCTTTTTTTATTCGGAAGGGTTAGCTCCTGTAAATCTACATAACGGAAAAGTTGGCTTCATCGACAAAAAAGGTACAATGGTCATCCCCGCGATTTACAGTAGTGTAACGGGCTTTAGCAATGGCCGAGCTATTGTTTATAAGAACAAAAAAGCCTATTATATCAACAAAAAAGGAAAAGTAATCAAGGAGGCTAAAGACATTCTGAAGTGGGAGTATGATGAGTAAAAAATAATACGAACAATGAAGTCCATCTCAAATGAGATGGACTTCATTGTTTTACGAAACAGATCCCTTGGAAATTCCAGCGACTAAGGCACGAGTATCGCGAACCCGAACATTGCTGCTGAGTACACCGGAATCACTGCTTAATGTGAAGGAAGGGTGATTTTCTTCTGTATTCAGCTTCATATGCTGTTCAAGGTTCAGCTGTTGCTTCGGATCTACATAGAATGGAACCAGATTGGTCTCGATTTGGACATCCAGCGCACTTGGTTCATCGACGATCAGAATGACGATAATACCGTTACAGCCACAACCTTCCATGTCATAGAAGACCTTGAAATAACCAGGCTGATCATTCAGACTTTCCGTTAAGCGTTTTACCGCCAGATCTGTAATTTGAATATGCATATCGTTACACTCCTTTATATGTTGAAAGGCTTCGTAAAAGGTAAATTCAATTCGTTCAATTTCTAATATCATTATACCACCCTGTGAAAAATCAACGCAATTACTTTCTTGACTGATCAGTCTGGAAAATGTATTCTGTACTTAATTCAAGGAGGAGGTGAGGTCTGACATTGGGAAGAGCGAAGGAGTTTGATACCGAAAGTGTTCTGCGCAAAGCAACGTCTGTATTTGGAGTCTATGGTTATGAGGGCACTTCCCTGACCTTGCTCTTAAACGAGTTGGGGATTGCACGTCAGAGTTTATATGACACCTACGGAACCAAGCATGATTTATTCGTCTCTGCATTGAAATTCTACATCGAGCAGAAAACAGAAGCTGCCATGCAATTTCTGAACGAATGCGACAGTGCAAGACAGGGCGTGGAGCAGCTTTTTAACGAAGCTGTTAATGTACTGACGGATGAGAAACGCCGGAACGAGTGCTTTATTATCAATAGCGCGGTTGAACAGGCACCACAGAATCACGAAATTGCAGCCTTTATTCAGTGCACTAACCAACAGATGGAAGATGTTTTTCACGTAGTGCTGTTGCGTGGACAGAAGAGTGGTGAGCTGAGACATCCTGTGGAAGAATTGCCCGGCCTTGCCCGGTTTCTGAATTATTCCCGCTTATCACTGACCTTCACGGCCAAGAGTGGTGCCAGCGCAGAAGTGATGCAAGAGCTTGTACGTACGACACTGAAAGTTATGGATTGAAACTTTACATCAAAATGCTTTGTTTGCTGAATTTCTTAAAATGAAATGAACGCTTAAGGCGTTTATTTTTTCACCATTCTAGACTGATCAGTCTAGAAAATGGACAACAACAGACCGAAGGAGGAAATGAACATGATCAATGATAAACCTTTAACACTTATTACAGGAGCGAATGGCAAGACAGGCAGCCGCATTGCGGCTTTGCTTCAGGAGCGGAAATACCCGGTACGCCTGGCAGGCAGAAGTAACCCCACTTCCAATAGAGCCGAGAACAGCGTCTATTTTGATTGGTATGATCCATCCACTTTTGCTGCAGCATTGAAGAATGTGGACCATGTATACCTTGTGGTTCCTGCAATGGACATGAATCCCGAAGAAGTGATGATTCCTTTTATTAAGGAGGCGTTATGGGAAGGCGTTAAGCGATTCGTGCTGCTCGGCAGTGCTTCGGTTGATGAGAACGGCCCTATATTTGGCAGGGTACATCAGGCTTTGAAGGAGCTGGCTCCCGAGTGGACTGTGCTACAACCGTCTTATTTTATGGAAAACTTTACGGAGGGACCACACAGACAGAACATGAAACAAATCGGGAAAATCTTTAGTGCCGCCGGGGACGGGAAAATTGGATTTGTCAGCGTAAATGATATTGCTGCGGTCGGTGTTCATGCACTCACTGATGTTGTACCCCATAATACGGAGCACATCATTACAGGGCCAGAAACGTTATCCTATGGACAGGTTGCAGACGTCATGAGCCGTTTCCTGAATCAGCCCATTCAGCATGAATCACTGTCCGATGATGATCTGAGGAACAGCATGATTCGGGCGGGAATGTCAGAAGAGTACGCTACTGCTCTCGCAGGACTGGATGTACCTATCCGGGAGGAGGGGAGAGAGGATCAAACGACGGATACGGTGAAAAAAATAACGGGGAATAGCCCGATTTCATTCGAGCAATTTGTTCAAAATCATATGGAAGTATGGAAATAATGGAAGATAACTTTCCTTATTAAACAAGAAGACGGTGCCTAGTGCCCGTCTTTTTGCCTGTCTAACAACAAGTTGATATCGTTTACTTGACTCTCGATCTTACAATAGCCATCGGGCACTACGCAAAGCGGTGATTATACGAACTCACTTTTGGGGAAATAGATGAGAATGAATGTTTAATAAAGGAGCGAATGGCCCGAATGATCCAGTTCGATAATGTATCCAAGCAGTACCCTGATGGAACCGATGCTTTACGTCAGGTTAACCTGCAAATCAACAAAGGTGAGCTGTTCGTTATGATTGGTCCGAGCGGTTGTGGCAAAACAACGATGCTCAAAATGATCAATCGTTTGATTGAACGCACAGCTGGCACGGTGCGAATTAACGAACGACTCATTGATGAATATAACATTCATGAACTACGCTGGAATATCGGATATGTGCTGCAGCAGATTGCATTGTTCCCGCATATGACGATCGCTGAAAATATTGCCGTTGTTCCTGAACTAAGAAAATGGAAGTCTGACAAAATTAAGGAACGCGTACATACCTTGCTCGACATGGTTGGACTGAATGGTCAAACCTATAGTGATCGCAAGCCTGCGGAATTATCTGGGGGACAGCAGCAAAGAATCGGTGTATTGCGAGCACTCGCTGCCGATCCCGAGATTGTATTAATGGATGAACCGTTCAGTGCACTTGATCCGATGAGCCGGGAGAAGCTGCAGGATGATATTCTGGATATCCAGCGTCAGATGAAGAAAACCATTGTATTTGTCACTCATGACATTCAGGAAGCGATGAAGCTGGGTGATCGCATCTGTATCATGAAGGATGGACAGGTGTTGCAAGTGGGTACCCCGCAAGAGTTGATCCAGCAGCCAGCAGATACATTTGTAAGAGAATTTGTTGGAGGTTCAAGTCTGAATATGAGTTCGGAGTCTGCACCGCGTGGTGTCGAACCGACGAACGGATTGCGAGCGACATTAAGCACAGAGGAACGATTGGATTCATCATTTAATCTTGAATCGATCATGTCGCCGATCTCACCTGGTCATGTGCCGAAGTCTGCCAAAACCGCCGTCCCCGTAGCGATTACGCTGACGGAACTAGTGGATATTATGGCTTCCCATGACCATTTATTGGTCGAGAGAGACCGCCAGATTATAGGTCAGGTCACTCGAGCTGATCTGATGCGGTATTGGTCTGGTCAGTTGCAGGAACGAGGTGAAGAACATGAGTAGATTCTCGGAGGTATTCAGTGAGCGGAAAGGGCAGTTGTTGTCTGCTTTGCTGGAACATATTCAAATCTCATTTATCGCATTGTTCTTTGCGGTTCTAATCGCCATTCCGCTTGGTATATATCTAACACGCAAGCCAAGAGCGGCTGAACCTATTATAGGTGTTGCGGCTGTCTTGCAGACGATCCCGTCGCTGGCCCTGCTTGGATTGCTCATTCCATTGTTCGGTATAGGGACATTGCCAGCGATCATTGCACTTGTTGTGTATGCTCTGCTTCCGGTACTTCGCAATACCTACACAGGGATATCGGAAGTTGATCCTTCGATGATCGAGGCGGCCAACGCGATGGGCATGAACAATCGTCAGCGTCTGATCAAGGTGGAGCTGCCACTTGCGATGCCTGTCATCATGGCAGGTATTCGTACCGCGATGGTTCTGATCGTTGGGACGGCGACACTTGCTGCCCTCATTGGTGCAGGCGGTCTAGGCGAACTGATTTTGCTAGGAATCGATCGAAACGATACGGCACTGATTATATTTGGAGCAATTCCAGCTGCATTGCTTGCCATATTATTTGATGTACTGCTGCGTCAGTTCCAACGTTTGTCCTTCCGAAAAACACTCGTCACTCTTGGAACGCTGGCTCTGGTGGCTGTACTTGTAATTACGATCCCCTGGCTCTCCCGTGGAGGACAGAAGGATCTGGTCATTGCCGGTAAATTGGGTGCAGAACCGGAAATTCTCATTCATATGTACAAATTGTTGATTGAAAAGGATACCGATCTGACGGTAGAGCTGAAGCCAGGACTAGGCAAAACGCCATTCCTGTTCAATGCACTCCAATCAGGGGACATTGATATCTATCCTGAATTCACGGGTACAGCGATCTCGGAATTCATGAAAGAGACAGCGGTAAGCACGGATCGCACAGAAGTATATGAACAGGCGAGAGAAGGCATGTCCAGCCAGTTCAATATGGTGCTTTTGAACCCGATGGACTACAACAACACCTACACACTGGCCGTTCCACAGAATATAGCAGACCAATACAACCTTAAGACCATTTCAGATCTCAAAGCGGTACAACAGCAGATCAAGGCAGGGTTTACGCTTGAATTCTCTGACCGGGAAGACGGCTACCTTGGAATCCAGAAAAAGTATGGCATTACATTTCCGAATGTAACCACGATGGAACCGAAGCTGCGCTATGGTGCTGTTCAGCGAGGAGATATTAATCTGGTCGATGCATACTCCACAGACAGTGAGCTGAGACAGTATAAACTTGTTGTGCTTGAGGATGATCAGGAGCTGTTTCCACCGTATCAAGGGGCACCTATGCTCCGTAAAGAAACGGCAGATCAATATCCGCAGCTTGTGGAGGTACTGAATCAACTCGCGGGTCGAATCAAGGACGAGGAGATGCGCCAGATGAATTACGAAGTCAATGTAAATGAAGTTAGTGCAGAGCAAGCAGCGACGCAATATCTGCAAAAAGCAGGTTTACTATAGTTTAACGATCTGGTTACACATGAAGAGGAGGGTTTACATGACACAACGATATGATCTTATTGCGATTGGAACGGGGAGCGCAGCAAGCTCCGTTATAACCCGGTGCGCTGAAGCAGGATGGAAAATTGCCGTCATTGATGAGCGTGATTTTGGAGGAACCTGTGCATTGCGCGGTTGTGATCCCAAAAAAGTGCTGGCTGGAGCAGCCGAGATAATTGACTGGAATGAGCGGATGCATGGGAAGGGCATTCAAGGGCGAACGACTATTAACTGGTCTGATCTCATGACATTTAAACGTACGTTTACCGAAAGCATTCCAAGAGCAAGTGAGGATAAATTCAAACAGGCCGGGATGGACACGTTTCATGGCAAAGCTTCTTTTGTTGATGAAGACCACATTCGAGTAGGGGATGAGGTTCTTCAGGGAAAACATATTCTGATCGCTACAGGCGCACATCCGGCACCGCTCTCTATTGATGGTGAGGAACACCTAATATACAGTGATGATTTTCTTGATCTGGAACAGTTGCCGGATAAATTAGTGCTGGTGGGTGGCGGATATATTGCATTTGAGTTTGCTCATATTGCTGCCAGAGCCGGGACGGAGGTCCACATTATACATCGAGGCGAGCGGCCGCTGGAACAATTCGACTCGGAGCTTGTGGAGCGTTTATTACAAAAATCCGAAGAAGTGGGCATTCATATTCACCTGAATGCAGAAGTGAAGTCGATCAGGCAGCAGGGGCAGACCTATGTGGTCAGCGGCACTCGAAACGGTGCAGATCATCAGTGGCAATGTGGAATTGTTGTTCACGGAGCCGGCCGTGTTCCCAACGTGGACGGGCTGGAACTGGAGAAAGGTAACGTCAGTTATAGCCAAAAAGGTATTACCGTCAACGAGTACTTGCAAAGTGAAAGCAACCCAAGAGTCTATGCAGCTGGTGACGTTGCCCGCAACGGAAGGACTGCCGTTGACCCCGCTCGCGGGACAGGAATCCCGAGCGGTGTCCTTGAATCTGCTGGAGGGTAACCACAACAAACCGAATTATAAAGTGATGCCTTCGATTGTGTTTACCGTGCCATCCCTTGGTTCTGTAGGTCTTGGCGTGGAGCAAGCCGAGAAAGAAGGCTACGAGGTGAAGGTAAATGATATGTCAAAATGGTATACTTATAAACGTACGAATGAAAAAAATGCCATGGCCAAAGTTGTGATCGACAAGGCAACGGGGCGCATCCTGGGTGCGCACATATTGGGTAGCGAGACAGAGGAACTGATTAACCTGTTTGCCATGGCGATTCAGTTCGATCTGACGACCGATCAGTTAAGCACCATGAATTTTGCATATCCTTCAGCCGCATCGGACCTCGGCTCTCTAATTTAGATGAACTCACGTGTTGTAATTTGTGTCTATACAAAGTAAAAAGAAGATTACACGAAACGGAAAGTGCTGAATCAATCTGAAGAAGCGGAGCGTTCGCCTTTATCCCCGGATTTTTCCATTTGAAAAAGATCAAAAAATCTGGGGATAACAGCGATCGGAAGATGGTTCTGCAATTGAAGTATCAGAGTGTTATAGTCTTCAGTCCATTTTGTATAGTAACGAGGTTACAAGACGTGAATGTGAAAGGATGGGAATAATCATGTCATCTAGTTTTCTTCGAGTACATGAAGCCAAGTGGACAACCGATCCGGTTGCTGCAAGGATGAAAGGCGAGCATTTCATTGTGGAAGCGCAGGAAGGCAGTGATTTCTGGGAGAAAACATTCTATGGTTTCTGTCACCAGAATGGACACGCCATGCTTGCTCCATGGGATGGAACCGAGGCTGTTGAAGTATCATTTGATCTGAGTTCGTTCACCGAATTATATGATCAGGCAGGGTTGATGTTATGGCATGGGCAGGACCAATGGATCAAGGCCGGGGTTGAAGTAAACGACGGTGTGGTGCATGTTGGAGCAGTCGTGACCGACAAGTTTTCGGATTGGTCACTGTCCCCCGTACCGGAGTGGGGCGGCCGCATTGTTACCATTCGCGCTTCCTATCACGATGAAGCCGTAGTCATCCGTGCTCGCACGGATGAGCATCCTTGGCGAACGATCCGGGTTGCACGCTTTCCCTATCCAGCGGATAAGCAGGCGGGCCCGTTTCTGTGTTCACCGAAGCGTGCCGGATTCGAAGTTGCGTTTACCAAGTGGCATTGCACAGCGCCTGATGAAGATCTGCACACAGATCCCCCTGTGCTCGATTAAGACAAGCAGGGACAGGGTGCTAAGCATATCAAAGGCGATAAGCATATCAAACACGAAAACAAGCAAGTCTTCCATCGCGGAGGACTTGCTTGTTTTGATCTTGTTTTGACGTAGACATGTTAGAACATCGAAAACTTATTCATTTATCTGGCATAAGGAAGCACACCCAGTAAGCTCTGTTCACATCATATTCCGTACTCCCTACCTTACTAATTTTGCTGGATTTCTCGTTTATTTACTCGAATCCGTGTCCAGTGACGCAGGTTCGTTCTCTTCGCCATCCTCGTTATCATCATTAGCTTCATTCAACTCACGCATACGTTCCTCATAATCATCCAGGAACCATAACGGGTCCATATTATCTTCCTCGCCGTTATAATTGATGAGCACTTCTTCACCGGCTTTGATATCTGTATAAGCATAGAAGTCAAAGGTATGGTTTTCAAAGTTGATATCATAGGTTGCGTTCGGTTCATAGGAATGGTTAATCAAACTGCCGTACCCCAGCAGGATCGCGGTGTGATTGGCACCATATTCGAACACATAATCTTCCAGAAGCGTTTTTTCAACGTGCTCGTGGTCTTCATTCGGATAAGGGACAACCGGGGCCTGGTGGATCAGCTGGCCTTTAGGAATATCAACGGTAGCAAATACCCCCCGGTTAAATTCACCATCACCCAATTTGGATTGTTTCACTTCGATCATCATATTCACCTGATGCTCTTCTAAGAGCTCCGTTCTATATAGTAGTAAGTCGTTTAAGGCAAAATTTTAACCTATACTTTCATATAAGGCAAATGTAAAGCATCCGGCTTGGGTGAATCAAGTGTTGGGGGACAGGTCATTTCGTCGAAAAAGGGGGACTAATTTTCAATATGGCGTTGAGTTGTGCATGATATAACGCTTATAATATACAAAGGAGCATTTTGCATAAATCCCCTGAGCGTCTTCCAATCAGCAAGATATAGATTGAAATGATCCTGTTCGTCTATATCTTGTACCCGTGAGCGGTAGGATTCGAATGATGCAAAATGCTGAAAGAATTAAGTCTATATAGAAAAGGTGTCATGAATGAGCATATTAAATGTGGAAAAATTAAGTCACGGTTTTGGTGACCGTGCTATCTTTAACAACGTTTCATTCCGCCTGTTGAAGGGCGAACATATTGGTCTGATCGGGGCCAATGGTGAAGGTAAATCCACCTTCATGAACATTATTACGGGCAAGCTTCAGCCGGATGAAGGCAAAGTGGAGTGGTCCAAACGGATGCGTGTCGGTTATCTGGATCAACATGCCGTACTGAACAAAGGACAATCCATTCGTGATATTCTTCGTGGTGCGTTCCAGTATTTGTTCGATATGGAGCAGGAAATGAATGATATGTACGGCAAAATGGGAGATGTAACTCCTGAGGAATTGGAACAGCTACTTGAGGATGTAGGTACGATTCAGGATACGCTGACCAATCAGGATTTCTACATGATCGATGCCAAAGTGGACGAGACAGCGCGTGGTCTGGGTCTGACGGATATCGGTCTGGACAAGGATGTTAATGATCTGAGTGGTGGACAACGTACAAAGGTACTGCTTGCCAAGCTGCTGCTCGAAAAACCGGATATTCTGCTCCTGGATGAGCCTACCAACTATCTGGACGAATTGCATATTGAATGGCTGAAACGTTATTTGCAGGAATATGAGAATGCGTTTATCCTCATTTCTCATGATATTCCGTTCCTGAACAGTGTGATTAACTTGATCTATCATATGGAGAATCAGGATCTAACCCGCTATGTGGGCGATTATGATCACTTCCAGGAAGTCCATGAGATGAGAAAACAGCAGCTGGAATCAGCTTACAAGCGCCAGCAACAGGAAATTGCTGACCTCAAGGACTTTGTGGCCCGGAACAAAGCAAGCGTGGCTACCCGCAACATGGCGATGTCCAGACAGAAGAAGCTGGACAAGATGGATGTCATCGAAATCGCCAAGGAGAAACCAAAACCACAGTTTAACTTCCGTGATGCAAGAACATCCGGCAAGCTCATTTTCGAAACCAAAGGGCTTGTGATTGGATACAACGAACCGTTGTCCAGACCCCTGGATTTGCGCATGGAGCGTGGACAGAAAATTGCACTCGTTGGTGCAAACGGGATCGGTAAAACAACCCTGATGCGCAGCATTTTGGGTGAAATTCAGGCATTGGAAGGAACCGTTCAGCGTGGTGAACATCTGGAGATTGGGTATTTCCAACAAGAGATGAAGGATGCAAACTACAATACCTGTATCGAAGAGATCTGGCAGGAGTTCCCTTCCTATACCCAATTCGAAGTGCGTGCTGCACTTGCGAAATGTGGACTAACCACGAAACATATCGAGAGCAAGGTAGCGGTATTGAGCGGTGGCGAGAAAGCCAAAGTTCGTCTCTGCAAACTGATCAATAACGAAACCAACCTGCTTGTACTCGATGAGCCGACGAACCATCTGGACGTCGATGCCAAGGAAGAGTTGAAACGAGCACTCAAAGCGTACAAAGGCAGTATTCTGCTGATCTCTCACGAACCTGAATTCTATCGTGATGTGGTTACAGAGACGTGGAACTGTGAGTCGTGGACAACGAAAGTATTCTAAAATCATATCGTAACTCAGCCGTGGGAGCTTGTCCCAATCCGTTATTCGAACGGTGATGAAAGGCGCGTATTTTGCTTGCGAGGCAGGCGGAATACGCGCTTTTTTCGCATCGTTACAGCAAAATAATGTATTAGCGAATTAGTGGTTGACAGCTTCGAGCAGGCAATAATATAATTTTTGAAAGCACTTACATTTACATAAAATAGACCTGTTTCACTACATAGGGGCAAGAAAGACGCGGTATACCGTATTGGCATCATTGCACTTAGGAGGGAATACGGTCTTTTTTGCGCTCTTATGAAATCGGTTTCATTGAAAGGGGGAGATTGAAGGCGCTCGCCACCGCACATTGCTACTGAGGACAGGCCCGACAACAATACTACGCCTTCAAGAACCATGCTTTCATCTTCCGAGACAAAGGAGAGAATGGATATTGAATAAACTCAGGAAATCCTTCGTATTCATGCTGTCGGCTACATTAGCGTTGTCTTCTGGTCCGTTGATGTTACCAAGTAAGGCATATGCCGATCTGGACAGAATGCCTGCCACGTTGCTGCAGGACGATTTTTCGGACGGGGATTACATCGCCTCGCCCGCATGGAATGTAAGCTCAGGTAATTGGGAAGTGGTTGCAGATCCGGCGGATGCGTCCAACTCCACGCTTTTCCAGAGCGATACCAATGAAGGCATCATCTCCACTGGAGACTCCATGTCAGACATGACAGTGTCCATGCGCTTTTACACCGGAGGCGGTCAGGGTTATCCAGGAATTTTGCCGAGGTTTCAGGACAAGAACAACTATTATTATTTTCAAATGCAAGTTCCTTCGAATAAACTTGTCTTCTCCAAGTTGGTGAACGGAGCGAATACGACCTTGAAATCGGTGGACTATGCGTTTGCCCAAAATAGATGGTATACGCTCAAAGTGGTGCTATCGGGTACCTCCATTCGAGGGTACATCGTCGAAGACGGATCGGATCGTTTGGTATTTGATCTGGTTGACACTTCACACGGGTCAGGTACGGTGGGCATTCGGAATCGTTGGCAGTCGGTACATATTGATGATGTGATCATTGCCGAGCAGCCGCCAGTGAATGATGTTCTGCTCTCCAGTGATGGGCAGACGGCGTCTTCAGTTTCGCTGCAATGGACTGAAATCACAGGTGCAACAGGCTATCGCTTGTACCGTTCCTCTACGCCTGAAGGCGGCTATTCCCTGGTAACCAACACCGGGGCTTTGGGCTACATGGATGAAGGATTGAGCACCGACACGGTGTATTATTACAAGCTGGCCTATGAATACGGGGGGATAACCGAATCCTTGTGGTCTGCGCCGCTGGAAGTTCGAACGACAGCGACTGCTCCGCAGGCTCCGGGCGAACTGAAGGCCGTGGCACTGAATGCCACGAGTGTGAAGCTGTCCTGGCCCGCTGTGGACAAGGCGACTGGTTATCGCGTGGTTCGGGCCGAGGCTGGCAGCGAGCAATACGAGCAGGTGTACGAAGGTAAGGGACTCGCTTTCACGGATCAGGGGCTTGAGCCAGGCAACAGCTACAGCTACCGCGTAACGGCCTTGAACGCTGCTGGAGAGTCAGCGTTCATTGTTGCAGAGGCCACCACATACTCGATCGACTCCCCCGCATCGTTTGTCGCTACGGCTGTGACGGATACATCGATCTCCCTGGGGTGGAACGCCCTTCCTGGATCTGATGTAACGTATACGGTCTCTAGGGCAACCAGTGTTTCGGGTACGTACCAGCAGGTGTACAGCGGCGATGAAATTACGTTTAACGATAGTGGCCTGACGATGGGCACGGGGTATTTTTATACGATTCAGGCGACCATGGACGGTGTTCTGACTCCAGCATCCGCACCGCTGGGTGTAGCGACCGTTCGCACAAGCTTCACGCCAGGTCAGTTGTGGCCCGATCAGGGCGGCAAGCCGATTGATGCGCATGGGGCAGGCTTTTTCTACGATGACCAGACAGAAAAGTATTATTGGTACGGCGAATATCACACGGGGGGATGGCCGGCTGTTGGCGTGCGCGTGTATTCATCAAGGGATCTGCTGAACTGGACGGATGAAGGCATGGCTCTAACGACAATTCAATCGATGGATGATTTCGACAATGATCCTTTAATTTCCGAATTGTACGCCGGGCGTGAGGACAAGGTGAACATCTGGGCGGATATCCGCAGAGGGCGAATTATTGAACGGCCGAAGGTCATTTACAACGATAAAACGAAGAAATACGTGATGTGGGCCCATATCGATGGAGACAAAGACCCCTATAACGATAATGCCAACTACGGCAAGGCACAGGCCGGTTATGCGATCAGTGACTCCCCGACAGGGCCTTTTGTGTATCAGAAGAGTTACCGGATGGACAGAGCTCCCGAAGGGGAGAAAGATTACTTCCCAAGCGATCGGGGCATGGCACGTGACATGACGTTGTTCAAAGACGACGACGGCACCGGATATCTGATCTACTCCAGCGAAGAAAACCTGACATTATACATCTCCAAACTGACCGATGATTATAGCGATGTTACAGGTTGGCATAAAGAGGGACGAACGGATGACAAAGGTAATCCGGTGCGCGATTCCACTTATCAGGCGCAATACGGTGTTGATTACGTGCGGGTGTTCCCAGGCGGACAGCGCGAAGCACCAGCGATGTTCAAGTATCAGGGAAAATATTATATATTGACCTCTGGAGCTTCCGGTTGGGCCCCTAACGAAAACAAAGTGACGGTGGCGGATAACATTTTTGGTCCTTGGTCAACGCAGACCAATCCGTTCGTGCGCACGTTGCCGAGCGATCCCGATCCAGGTAAGGCGTTCGGCACGCAGACCACGTCAGTCATTCCGGTCGACCCGGAAAAAGGTAAGTTCATCTACGTGGGGGATACATGGAACGGTGGCAATTTTTCCAATGACGGTGCAAAATACGTGTTCTTGCCGATTGAGTTCGGAATAGGCTCTGACATCGCCATCAAGTGGTATAACAGTTGGACGCCTGATCTGCTGAATTCGATGGGCAAGGTGGATATTGCTGATCCGTTACCGGAAGCGGTGACGCTCGGAGAGGTGCCATCCTTGCCAACGACAGTTAATGTGCGTGACGGGGGTGCGCTGGTATCAACGCCAGCAGTCTGGACAATTGATAACCGAGCCATGACGGCAGATGATTTTACCAAGCCAGGGCCACTCACGCTACAAGTGACGACACCGGAGTTTGGTAACAAAAAGCAGGCGGTTCGCGTATACGTCATTCCGGAGAATGCACTATATTTCGTGAACAGCGGAGGTTATGAAACGGCTGATTACAAGCTAATGGGTGCCTATATGAAAGGAACGCTTGCCAACCCGGGAACGGCGGATCAGATGTATGCTCCGGCAGAGGGACGCGATTGGGGCTACGTCAGCGCCGATGCAATGTCATCCGGTTCGAACGGCGGGGATATATTCTCGACCGTGCGTTATCTGAACGGCGGCAATGTTAGCAATTCTCCGAAAGGCAGCGACCTAACTTATAGCTTTGATGTTCCGAACGGGACATACGATGTGTACGCCGGATTCAATGATCCGTGGACGAATACTTCGCGCAAAGCGAATTTCCTCATCAACGGCACCAATACCGGTGCAGTAACTTTTACGCCCGCCAGTGTCAGGGCCCACAAAGGCATTAACGTGTCGGGCAACAAGCTGGAACTGACCGTGCGCAATACGGCATCGCAGGACCCGATGATCAGTTGGATTATGATCGTCAAGCCTGATGAAGCGCCTCCTGCGAATGATAGCGCGGGGCTAAATGCTGATTCACTGTCTGTAACGAGCGCAACGCTTCACTGGGATGCGCGCCTTGGCGCAGCAAGCTACAAGCTATACCGCTCGGATCGCGAACAAGGCGAGTACAGCGTCGTCTACAGTGGCAGTTTGAGGGAATACACGGACAGCGAACTGAGTCCCGGCATGGGTTACTATTACAAAGTGGAAGCTTTTGATGCGTCGGGGCAATCCATACACCGTTTATCTTCCGCTTATCAGGTGCTTACGGCCCAACAGACCGCTGCCGATGTAGCTGCAGGCATTACGGCACTGGAGCAGCCTTCCGCTGCTGGTACGAAGAAACTGAAGTTGCCGGTGGTGCCATCAGGCTTCACCGTGGCGATCGCTTCCAGCTCTGTACCGTCCGTCATTCAAACCGATGGAACGATTGTCCCGCCATTGAAGGAAACGGAGGTAACGCTGGAGTTGGAAATTACTCGAACCTCTGACGACAGTAAAGCGATGACAATACCTTTGACGGTAAAGGTACCAGCATATACACCTTCGCCTGGTGGCACGGACCCTGATGGTTCGGGCGGTAATCCTGGTGGAGGTATAGGAAGCAATTCCGGTGGGAATTCAGGAAATGGTTCTGCTTCAGGCAGCACTGCCGGGCAATCAGGAAGTGGTACGCCGAATGCAGAGAATTCCTCCCCACTGCCTGAACCGCAAAAAGACCGTGCCCTTCTGAAGTTGCAGGGAGCGACTGACCAGAAGGGTGTAGTTCAGTCCAAAGTGGATGCTTCAGCGATTAAAGAGGCTTTTAAGGTTGCTCCATCGACAGGTGCTGGTCACCGTTTGGTCGAACTTCGGTTGAAGCCAGTCTCAGGAGCAAGCGCTTATGAAGTGCTTCTGCCTGTCTCTGCGTTGCTAGATCAAGAGGAGTCGCACATATTCAACATCGTTACGGAACTCGGGACGTTAGAGCTTCCTGCTACGCTTTTAACGAAAGATGTGGAGGGCGATGAGATCGGTTCTGTGCGATTGATCAGAACAGAGTTACCGCAAAAGGTCGCAGATCAACTTGGCACGCAGCATGGGGTTCAACTTGAACTCCATCTGGACGGTCATGAATGGCCGTTGGGAAGCGAGTTGACGCTTCATCTGCCTTACCAATCATCGCAAGATGCTCAGCAGGATCGGATTGTAGCGTTTGTCATTGACGCAAACGGTGTGGCAACCCCGCTGCCGCAAAGTCATTACGACCCAAACAGCGGTGAGGTTGTATTTTCCGTAACGTCACTGACAGGAAATTACATTGTTGTGTCTGTGAATCACACGTTCGCCGATCTTGCAGAAGTACAGTGGGCAAAGAAAGCGATGGAGGCATTGGCAGCCCGAGGCGTGATTGATACGGAGGCAAGCGGTGATTCTCTCCAGTTACGTCCCAATGAGGATATGATGCGCGGCCAATACGTGCAGTGGCTGATGACCGCACTGGGTTTGAACGTTTCGTCAGGGAGTGCGTTCTCTGATGTAGACGAAAAGGCTCCGTACTATGAAGCGGTTACAGCTGCACGTTTGCTCGGCATCACCAGCGGTACCGGTGACGGACGCTTCTTGCCAGCGTCAACGATCACCCGTCAAGAAATGATGACGCTGACAGTGAGGGCACTTGGCGTGGCTGGCCTGGTCGATCCCGAATCGGTTTCGGCGGATAACCTGACCCGTTTCCGCGACGCTTCCGCGATCCGTTCTTATGCCCGGGACAGCGTAGCCTTTCTTGTGAATCTCGGCATCGTCGGTGGATACAATGGCGAGGTGAAACCTCTTGCCCAAGCGACCCGAGCCGAATCGGCTACGCTGTTATATGCAATGATGAGCAAACTGGTTTGGCCAAACTGACGGATAACAACAATTATAGTATAAGGAGAGAAAGCGTACTTCAACCTGGTTTACAGGATGGAGTACGCTTTTTTTGCTTGTGCGCCCGGCATGAGCGACAACTCGGATATTATAAATTCATGACGCGGTGCGAGCGTTTACGTAAATTGCATTTCAACGGTTGAACCGTCGAATACTCAAACGGTACGTACGGTGGTGTGAAAAGTCGGCTACTCAACGAACGAGTAACCGGCTATCCGCTTGCAGTAGTTAATTGTAATGTCTGCCGATTTGATACGCTTGCTCCAGCAAGCCTTCAATATGCTCTTTGGATTCTGATATGGTTTCATAGAGAAATTCGACTCGGGATTCCTGCAATTTTGCATAGCCTGCGATCCCATTATTCAGATAATTGGAAATCATGTTGTAATAGTCGTATTTATGGAATGAAGCCTCCGTCCCTCCAGCTAGTGCAATCCACAGTACCTTTTTGGAGTTTGCTTTATTCAGTAGCCCCATGTTCCATACCTTGTCCAGATAGGCTTTGAGCATGGAGGGAACGTTGTACCACCAGATCGGGAAAACAAATACAATGGCATCAGCCGCAAGCACACGATCCAGCTCTTTGCGAATCACAGGGGCATGCTGTTTATCGGGATTTTGCCAGTCTCGCTCATCTTCTACGCTATATAACGGATCGAATCCGTCATGATACAGATCGAGGATATCGATTTCGTGGTGATTCTCCTTCATACCTTCTATAAAACGATTCATCACGGCAAATGTTAGGGAATCCTGTCTTGGGTGAGTAACGACCAGTTTAACTTTCATGTAGGAGTAACCATCCTTTTTCCTTTATATTTTGGTTTAACGTTCTGACCAATGTTATTATAAGTTTCATGACATCTTATTGAGAAGTACGCACCTGAGAGTGCTGTAGATACCTTGGGGTTCTTCGGTTACTTTTAATAATGGATATACATATGTGATTTAAGGGGGAGTACAAGTGGAACAAGAACTGAAAAAATATGAGAGTGGTGTGCAGGCGATGCTGGAACTGGTCGGTGGAAAATGGAGGATTCTTATTCTGCATCAGCTGATATCAGGTAAAAAACGCACAAGTGAACTTCGCAGAGCCATCCCTGGCATTACCCAGAAGGTCCTAACCCAACAGCTGCGTGACCTGGAAAAAAATGAAATCATCCATCGGATTATTCATCCCCAGATTCCGCCCAAGGTAGAGTATGAGCTGACCGAGTACGGCTTGACACTACAGGACATCATCGACCGCATCTGTCTGTGGGGAGAAAATCACCTAGACAAAGTATACGGAGATAAAAGCAGAGTGCTGGGAAATCATTTTAGTGACTATATTCCACTTTCAACTTCAACCTAAGCTGGCCGCCAAATTAAAAATAAAACAAAAACCGTCCTTGATTTGAAAAGGAGGGTATTTGTTGTTTTTTGTCATTTATCAGTGAAACTGATAAATGCCATAAAATCATTGAAATTGACCCTAAACACCCGGTGTGTTAGGTTCTAGAGAGAAGAAATTAAATTAATGTGATCATTTTAGTAGGAATTAAAATTGAAGCAATGCGCGAGGTGGCAAATGGTGGAACTTCAAGTGACAAACAGCCCTTTTAATCAGGAACAGATTGAGCTGCTCAATCGCCTTATTCCTACATTGAACGATGGACAGAAGACTTGGCTTAGCGGATATCTGACAGCCATTCAGGGGATTGCAGCTGTGACTGCACCCGCTGGTGGGATACAACAGCCTGTACAATCGGCAGGTACAGCACCTGCAAATGCACCGACGGTTTCACGGGAAGTTACGGTACTCTTTGGATCACAAACCGGGAATTCCAGCGCACTATCCAAGAAACTGGCGAAAAAGCTGGAAGAGCAGGGACTCCAGGTGACGTTATCGTCGATGGGAGATTTCAAACCGAACGGACTCAAGAAAATTGAAAATCTCCTCATCATTGTAAGTACTCACGGGGAAGGCGAACCACCAGATAATGCGATTCCGCTGCATGAATTCCTGAACAGCAAACGGGCTCCCAAGATTGAAGGACTTCGTTACTCGGTGTTGGCTCTGGGAGATACCTCCTATGAGTTTTTCTGTCAGACCGGCAAGGACTTTGATAAGCGATTGCAGGAATTGGGCGGTACAACTCTTGTACCGCGCGTAGACTGTGATGTTGATTTTGATGAACCGGCTGCGGAGTGGATGAATGAAGTACTGGCCTCATTAAGCAGCACATCAGCTACTGCGGGCACGGTAACTACTGAAGCGGTTACTGCTGCGGTGAGCGGCGGTGAATTCGAATTTGATCGTACGAATCCATTCAAGGCTGAAGTGTTGGAAAATCTCAATCTAAACGGTAGAGGATCGGACCGTGAAACACGCCATATTGAGTTGTCTTTGGAAGGTTCCAACCTGGATTATGAGCCTGGTGACAGCCTTGGTGTATTCCCTGAGAATCACCCTCGTCTTGTAGATGAATTGATCGCAGCCATGGGATGGAATGCCGATGAGCGCGTGACCGTGAATAAAAACGGGGATCAGGCATCTGTGCACGAAGCGTTGCTGCGTTATTTTGAAATTACTGCCGTAACAAAACCGGTTGTGGAACAACTGGCGAAACTGAATCCGGGAAGCGGGCTAACAGCGTTGCTCGCAGATGATTCCGAATTCCGTACGGTCATGAACAGCTGTGATTTGCTGGATCTGGTACAGGATTATGGACTTAAAGGCATTCCGGCTGCATCGTTTGTAGCTGTACTTCGCAAAATTCCGGCACGGTTATATTCAATTGCAAGTAGTTCGAAGTCTTTCCCGGACGAAGTTCATCTCACGGTGCGCACAGTACGATATGAAGCGCGTGGTAGAGAGCGTTACGGTGTATGCTCAGTTCAACTGGCTGAACGAATCGAAGCCGGCGATACACTGCCTGTATATATACAGCATAACCCGAACTTCAAGCTGCCTGAGAATCCAGACACGCCGATCATTATGGTTGGACCAGGTACCGGTGTAGCGCCGTTCAGATCTTTCCTTGGTGAGCGAGAAGAGACAGGAGCAGAAGGCAAGACATGGCTGTTTTACGGGGATCAGCATTTCTCTACCGACTTTCTGTACCAGACCGAATGGCAGCGCTGGCTCAAAGATGGAGTTCTCACGAAGATGGATGTAGCCTTCTCCCGTGATACAGAGCAAAAAGTATATGTGCAGCATCGGATGCTGGAACACAGCAAAGAGTTGTATCAATGGCTTCAGGAAGGTGCAAGTGTATATATCTGTGGTGACGAGAAAAAAATGGCACATGATGTTCATGCTGCTCTCACAACGATCCTTGAGCAAGAGGGCGGTTTGTCATCTGAGCAGGCATCGGAATATCTGACACGATTGCAACAGGAAAAACGTTATCAGCGGGACGTCTATTAATTTTTGATTATGCCGAAATGCATTATCCCGCAGAGACGAGAGGAGAAAGCAGCATGGCCTATAATAATTTACTTAACCCGCAGCGCACAAACAGCGATGTGGAGGATATAAAGATTAAAAGTGATTACTTGCGCGGAAGTCTGACCGAAACGCTGGCCGATCGGATTACGGGTGCCATTCCAGAGGATGACAATCGTCTGATGAAACACCACGGCAGTTACATGCAGGATGATCGTGACCTGCGAAATGAGCGTCACAAATCTAAGCTGGAGCCTGCATACCAATTCATGTTGCGTGTGCGTGCTTCCGGTGGCATTGTGACACCAGAACAGTGGCTGATGATGGACCGTGTAGCACATAAATATGCAAATGAGACGATTCGTCTCACGACACGTCAGTCTTTTCAACTGCATGGTGTACTGAAATGGGATCTCAAAAACACCATTCGTGAAGTGAACGATTCGTTGCTGAGCACACTCGCCGCTTGTGGAGACGTGAACCGTAATGTAATGTGTAACCCGAATCCGGATCAATCCGAGGTTCATTCCGAAGTGTATGAGTGGGCATGTCAGGTGAGTAATCACCTTGATCCCCGCACCCGTGCTTATCATGAATTGTGGCTGGATGGGGAGAAAGTTGTCGATTCTCAGGAAACGAACGAAGAAGTGGAGCCGATCTATGGCAAAGTGTATTTGCCACGTAAGTTCAAAATCGGGATTGCTGTTCCGCCATCCAATGATGTAGATGTATTTTCACAGGATCTCGGCTTTATCGCCATCGTGGAGAACGGTAAGCTGCAAGGCTTTAACGTTTCTGTTGGTGGAGGCATGGGCATGTCTCATGGTGATTCCAAAACCTATCCGCAGGTGTCCAAAGTGATTGGATTCTGCACGCCAGAGCAAATGATTGATGTTGCGGAGAAAACGGTCATGATTCAGCGTGATTATGGGGATCGTGCGGTGCGCAAGCACGCTCGCTTCAAATATACAATTGATGACCGGGGTCTGGAATGGTTTGTTGAAGAACTGAGCAGTCGTCTCGGCTGGAAACTGGATGCGGCACGTCCGTATCATTTTGACCATAATGGAGATCGTTACGGTTGGGTCAAAGGCAGTAATGGCAAATGGCACTACACCTTGTTCATTCAGAACGGACGGGTGAAGGATGTCGAGGGTTATCCGCTCATGACGGGCTTGCGTGAAATTGCCAAAGTCCATACAGGAGATTTCCGTCTGACAGCGAACCAGAACCTAATTATCGGTAACATCAGCAGTCAGAAGAAGAAAAAGATCGAGGCTATGATTCAGCAATATCATCTGACTGATGGTGCTCATTACTCTGCACTGCGTAGAAGTTCGATGGCTTGTGTTTCCCTTCCGACCTGTGGTCTTGCAATGGCAGAATCCGAACGTTACTTGCCGTCTCTGATTGACAAACTGGAGCCTGTTCTGGATGATGCGGGACTGAGAGATGAAGAGATTGTCATTCGCATGACAGGATGCCCGAACGGTTGCGCACGACCGATGCTGGCGGAGATTTCATTTATCGGCAAAGCACCGGGGAAATACAATATGTATCTCGGCGGCAGCTTCACCGGACATCGCTTGAATAAGCTGTACAGAGAAAATATTGGTGAAACCGAGATTTTGGATACGTTGACTCCAATGGTGAATCAATATGCCAAAGAACGCAATGAAGGCGAACATTTTGGAGATTTCGTTATTCGTGCAGGTTATGTACCTGAAGTGTTGGATGGTCGGCAATTTCATGCCTAATTAAACTACGATTTGGTTAGAGGAGCATTCCCTAGAGGAGTGCTTCTTTGTCGTGTAAGCCGCTCACCCGAAAACCAGGGAAACCGAAAGATGTTACCAGGCTACTGCTCTTTTGGGTATAGGATAAGGCACGTCATATTACGGAAACAGAGGTATACGTTGATGGTGCAGAGACATTGATCAAAGGATAAACTGTGGCTGAGCTTCAAACCAAGATGGTTAATATGCGCTGTTCCTACCATTATTTCGTCAGTATAAACTTGTTGAAGTACGCTCAACAAGATATAATGACAAGGTAGAAAGCAGATTACATGTTGAAAGTGAGCGGAAACGATATGGGTCGTAAGTGGAATAATATTAAAGAAAAAAAAGCTTCAAAAGATGCAAATACGAGCCGGGTCTACGCCAAATTCGGCGTTGAGATTTATGTAGCTGCCAAGAAGGGCGAACCGGACCCGGAAGCGAACCGTGCATTGAAAGTCGTACTGGAACGTGCAAAAACGTATAACGTACCCAAAGCGATTATTGATCGGGCAATGGAAAAAGCAAAAGGCAGCGGGGACGAGAACTATGAAGAGCTGCGTTATGAAGGCTTCGGACCGAATGGCGCGATGGTCATCGTGGATGCCCTCACCAACAATGTGAACCGTACTGCACCTGAAGTGCGCTCCGCGTTTAACAAAAACGCCGGTAACATGGGTGTGAGTGGTTCTGTTGCTTATATGTTTGATCCAACTGCGGTAATTGGGGTTGAAGGCAAAACTTCGGAAGAAGTACTTGAAATCCTGCTTGAAGCCGATGTGGATGTACGTGATATCGTAGACGAAGATGAAGCGGTTATCGTATATGCCGAGCCAGACCAATTCCATGCGGTGCAGGAAGCGTTCAAAGCGGCGGGCGTTACTGAATTTACAGTAGCCGAGCTGACGATGCTTGCGCAAAACCACATTGAACTTCCAGAGGATGCGCAAGCTCAGTTCGAGAAGCTGATTGATGCGCTTGAAGACCTCGAAGATGTTCAACAGGTGTACCATAACGTAGAGTTCGTATAAGAGAACAATACGGTAGGTACGTGGTTCGATTACAAAAAGAGTGTGTAAGCCAATCCACAGGATTGGCTTACACACTCTTTTTGCATTGGCTACGTTATGAATCGGAAGGCATAACATGTCCTTTGCCCGAGTTTTTCGTTTTTTTACCGCCAAACTTGAATAATAATATACCGCTCACAATCACAAGTACACCCAACAGCTGATTCCACGAGAACGGAATTTTCTCAAGTCCTAGCCACCCCATGGAGTCGAACAACAGGGCAAAGCTCAGCTGGGACGTCAGCACAATAGAGATGGCATAGGTGGGGCCAAGCAGTTTCATCCCTTGTACGAGACAGAATACCACCCCAACGCCGATGGCTCCACTAAGCCAGTACCAGGGCTGCATATGCTGGAAGCTGAACGTATTTTTTCCCTCGACGAGCAAAGAAATCAGGAATGAAGCAATGAATCCGGTGAAAAGCACCATCGTTGTCGTGGACCATGAACCGGTGCGTTCATTCACTTTACTATTAAAAATCGTCTGCAAACTAACAAGGGCACCTGCGAGCAATGCAAGCGAAATACCTGTAATTATCATGGATGTCGAACTCCTTATTCATAAATGTTGTGACCTGCTACTTCGCGTAAACCGGCCCGATTCTTGACCATAATGAATCCCTGATCTCGTTCGATTAATCCATCGGCACAGAGCTTCTGAATAACACGATTCAAATGACGATAACTCGTTCCGATCAGATTGGCAATGTCCGTCAGATTGAACGCATCCAGTTCTTCGTGGACCACATTCCCCGCTTCTTCGGTAGAGATGGAGAGTAGGTAGCTGGCTAATCGAACCTCGACGGAATACATCAGGTTGAAGTTGGAGAAATTCGAATCAATATAAAATTTATGAGAAATAATTTTGAGCAAAAATTTTAACAGGGGAGCATACTCGCTGGCATGTTCAGCTAAATATTGATAATGAATGCGCAGCATCACGACAGGTGAGACCGCCTGTACGGTATTGACGATGTTGCTTTCACGGACGTACTCGATATCGCCAACCACTTCAAGTGGTGTTTTGAAACAGAGAACCAGCGTTTTATCCTGTGCCGAGGTGGTGAAAATTTTGATTTTGCCCTCGACCAGCACATATAAATATTCGGATGCTTCACCTTCGCGACAGATTAATTCACATTTCTCGAAATGGCATAATGTCATATGAGGACGCAAGGGCTCATGGAATACCGATTCCAGTTGATATTGCTTCAAATACTGCAGTAATTGTTGTTCATTGTGAATCTCTTCCATGCTGAATTTCACCCCCGATGATATACTCGAAAAGCTACAGTTTCATAATAATCACGCCCGTGATCATTAATGCAATGCCGAGGAATTGCGGCAGCTTCATCTTCTGCTTCACAACGCCAAACCATCCGTTACTGTCAACCAGGAAGGTCAGGAACAGCTGTGCAATCAGTAGGGCCGAGATTGTGAACGTAACCCCAATTTGCTGAATGGCCGTTACTTCACTGAAAATAATGACGGCACCAAAAGCGCCTCCGGCCAAGTACATGGGTTTTACTTGTTTGAGTCCCTGAAGGTTGGTGTCACGAACGAACATCAGAATGATGGCCGCAAGGATAAATCCGGTGAGCTGTGTAATCGTCGCGGCTTGCCAGGTACCCATGTCGGTGCTGATCCGAGTATTGGCAACCCCTTGCAACGTGATACACGCTCCCCCCAATAATGCAAAAATAATTCCTCTCATATGTACTCTCCTTATCAAATCACTTCGACTTCTATTAAATGATAAATTGGCCCTGAACGCCAAGGACAAATGTCCTCAGCTTTAGAGTTACAGCATTCAGATTACAACAAAGGACATGGAAAATCCAGATGGGGCTAGATCAATCTAAGTCATGCTCATATATACTTCTTATTGTGGTGTAATTGAAAGCCCATGTTCATGAACTCCAACGAACAGGTGACACCTTATTTTGAAGATCAGATTGAATGGAAACATCTAACGAATCTCAGCGGCGTTGAATGGGCTCAAGCGGGCAGAAATCAGCGGTAAAACAAGGGAAACGGAGAAATAAAGTGTCTACAATTCGTTAGTTTTGCAACGTGGCAAATATTCGTTAAATAGAGTGTTCTAGATTCGTTATTTTGCCGAACAGACCCCGGCGCGAGGCTGCATTCAAGCTCCGAGGTTAGCTGGCAGTGGCATCTGAATCGATCCGATCCTGTTAGCACAAATCAGATCAGAGCACTTTATACACAGGCTGCTCTCCTACAAAGTGAATAGGGAGTTCAGGAAAGTTCTTCGCCAGTCTCTGTGAGAGCAGCTTCATTCCGGAAGCCTCACTTTCTGCATGTCCCATCATAATGAGAGCCTTTTGCTTGCCTTGTTGCACAGCATCACGTATATATTCCGGCGTCTCCCATTCGAATCCTTCACCTGCGATGATCAGATCCAGTTGCTCGCTTTGAAGCAGGGGAATGGTCAGATTGCCGTTGCCCCGAAAACCCACAAGTACAGCTGCACGTCTACACAACATCCCCGGATCACCAGCTATTCGCACATAATCGATACCAATGGTCCGTTTCAAATGTTCGCCAATTTGCTGCACTGTCATCCCTTCGGGAAAGGAAAGGATATCGGCTTCCGGTCTTCGTTCCTCCACATAGGTGGACCATCCTAGTGCCTGAATCAACCCTTCTGTAATGCCATCTGGATGGAAACGGTGGATCACATCATGACAGCGATATATGGAGATGCCTGCTGTGTTGATCAAGCTTCTTTTGGTTTCATAAACCGGATCATTGGCTAACCAATCGGTATGACTATGATGGTTGTAGAAGGGGGGTTCATGGGCAATAATTAGATTGGCTCCACGCTGTATGGCATGTTCAATCACATGTTGTGTGGGCATAAAAGTAACAAACACACCTGTGAGCGTTTGATCGGGCGAGCCAGTAATCAGCCGATCTACCGTGTTCTCCGGTAACTCTACATTGGCTGTGAGATATTGTATAATGTCTTGAGTGGTTATATTCATGCGCATAAGTCCTCCAATGACAGATTTTATAATTAGTGTATCATTTTGAAAATAGAAATCCTATGAATTGTAGCTAGTTATCATAACAACGCAGGAAATAATGCAACATGTAACGATGACGGATTCATATCGTTTTCTAGTACAAGAAAAAGTATACTTACATAGAGCCTTTATCTAGATTGAATGGAGCATTCTGTACCTACACTGAATTTCAGTTATAAGCTTCTATTTTGATGAAGAGAACAGATCGTTGAAAGGTGATGATTACATGACAGCAACGAATATTATGGAACGTCTGAAAAGCGAAACCGCTCATTATCACAGACAAGTGGAGCAGAACGCTTATGCCAAGGCTATTATGAATCAAACCGTGAGTTTAGAAGAGTATAAAAAATATCTTGAGAAATTTTATGGATTTCTGAAACCGCTGGAAGATCAGGCTGTACAGCAGCCTTTCTGGGGAAGTACGGGGCTGGATATTGCTATCAGAGGCAAGGCAGGACTGCTGGAGAAGGATCTGCGAAATCTGGGTGCCAGTGAAGAAGAAATTAGCCAACTTCCGTTGTGCGAAGATCTGCCGGATATCTCAACACCTGCACGTTTGTTCGGATATTTATATGTAATTGAGGGGTCCACTAACGGGGGACAGATCATGACTAAGCGATTATCGCAGTTTCTGCCCATTGAAGCTGATCGTGGATTGGAATATTTCAATGCGTATGGTACGGAAACAAGAACGAGATGGAGCGAGTTCGCAGGATTACTGCAGCAATCCGTATCCTCAACAGAAGATCACGATGTGATGGTGCATGCAGCTTCAGAGACATTCCGACTGCTTGATCAATGGATTAATACAGACAAGTGATGAGGGCATTCTGTTCAAATAGATAGAGCCAGAATAATAAACATGAACTATGTTGTATATAAAAGAGGGCAGAGATGCCTTCTTTTTTTGTACTGATGAAAGTATTATTTTCGTCACCGCAGACACAGGACTAGTGTTATAATGATCCCTATGGATACACTTGTTCGTATTCTCTCGTAGAGGAAGGTGAAACAGAGTGTTATGAAAGACGATTCAAGACAACTGGAGTTTATGGAAATCGATCTGAGAGAAGAACCGGAAACAGCGGCTATTCCGGTTCCTGATCGTTCAACGATCCCCCTGTCAGAATTGAATGCAAGGCAGTCTGGTGGGAGCATATTGTCTTCAGAGAAACGATTTGTGGAGGAAGCACGGCGTCTTGCAGAAGTGGATGGGGATCAGGTACCCTGGGTTCCTTTTATGAGTTATTGGCCGACCTATGGCGTTATGAACGAAGCCCAGCGTAAGTGGTACCTATATTGGAGAACGGAAGTGCGCCAAGGCCGATATCTGGATACGGATCTGTCCTATCTGTTTGTTCATATCTATGAATTGATTAACGGGATTGGTTGGCATGACCCTCAGCAAGGTTACGATCAGTTAAAACAGTTATGGATGAACTACCGGGAACGGCTCCCGCAACTGAATATATATATGCAAGAATGGATTATGGATTATGGTCTGGTCCATCAGTTGGAGACGTCATTCTCCGAGGTCATGGACCTTTCGAATGGATATCTGTCCGCAGAGATGCTGGATATGGAGCTTCAACGCCTTTTACGGAACAACGTGTCGGAAGTCTCATTGACACTGTTACAAAGATACTATGACTATGACGTTACACTTAGTAAATTTTATAGAGACGGCGGCAAAGACGTTCTGGCGCAGTACATTCCCCGAGTTATGGCATTGGTGGATTCGTATCTGCTGCGTACGCGCCAAGCGGGATTGATGGAACATTTTGAATTAAATGATGAACGAACGATGGAGCGCACACTGTTTCGCAAAGCGGTATATGATGATTCGATATATGGCAGAACGATTCTGCTTACCTACGTACCGATCGGAGAGCATGCGGATTTTGTGCAGATGGTTACCCGAATTTTTCGATGCACGGAAAATAAATTGCGCGAACTACTCGGCTTCAGAGGCCGACTGCGCGGAAAGACCCTTGAACCTGAACTGGCCAACCTGATTGAACGTTATTTGGACAAAGCCTTTGCGACTGAGCAGGCCGAAGCTGTAGAGCAACCGATGATTCTCATTGATACGGAAAAACTTGCTTCGTTGCAGCAGGAGAGCGAGTATGTGCGGAAGGCTCTTACGATTGAGAATGATTACACTTCTGAAGTGAAGGAAGAAGAGGTAAACCACACAACCGCTGCGAGTAATCTTGTTGCACCGCAAACAACAATTGAGGCCCAGCGAGCAACATCTTTTGAAGGTGCAAGCCAAGACAATGCAACATCAGGAGCGTCAGCAGAATTAATGGTGTTGCAATGGGACGAGGCTGCGGTTGGTGATCTAGATGAAGATTGGATGCTGTTTGCTGGGAAGCTATCTCCTCAGCAGGTGCAAGCGATCCATACCCTGCTTGGCGAAAGCCCGGATACGGAGCTGATGCGGGTGGCTGAACTATACGGAACGATGCCTGCGCTTCTGCTTGATGAAATTAATGATGTGGCGATGGAAACGATCGGCGACCTGCTGATTGATGGCGACCGGATCGTTCCTGACTATATAGATGTATTTGAACATGTGAAGAGGTGGAAAGGGCAGTGACAGAACTCAAAATACCAAAGCGGCTAACCACCGCTCTTGTAAATTCGTTGACAGCGGGTGTTGTCCCGCGAATAGGACTGGAACAGATTGCTGTTGGTCGAAAAGCTGAAGTGGACGCGATCTTGCGGGATATGGACAATATTGCCGAGGGGGGCGCAGCGTTTAAGCTCATTACAGGACGTTACGGCAGCGGTAAGAGCTTCCTATTGCAGATGATTCGCAATTATGCCATGGATCGGGAATTTGTTGTGGCGGATGCGGACCTGTCACCAGAGCGGAGGCTGGTCGGCACCAAAGGTCAGGGACTTGCCACATACCGTGAGCTGATGACGCGTCTGTCTACACGCACACGGCCAGATGGCGGGGCACTGGAACCCATTTTGCAGAAGTGGATTGCTGGATTACAGCAGCAAACCATGCAGAGTCAGGGCCTGCGCCCGGATGATCCTGCTCTTTCCGCTGCAGTGGAGCAGCAGATTTATGCGGTGACGGGTGAAATGCAGAATCTGGTTCATGGTTTTGATTTTGCCAAGGTACTGGCTTCCTACTGGAATGGGTACAAGCTGGGCGATGATGATCGCAAACAGGCGGCACTTCGCTGGCTTAGAGGAGAATATGCCACCAAAACAGAAGCGAAAAAAGAACTCGCTGTTGGAGTCATCATTGACGATGATAATTGGTATGACTATTTCAAATTGTGGTCGGAATTTACCGCACGGATTGGTTACAAGGGACTTCTGTTGTTCATTGATGAAGCAGTCAATCTGTATAAAATTACAAATAGCATCTCTCGGCAAAGCAACTATGAGAAGCTGCTTACGATGTTTAATGATACGATGCAAGGCAAGGCGGAGCACCTCGGCATATTTGTTGGCGGCACGCCGCAATTTGTGGAAAATGAAAGACGTGGGCTTTTCAGTTATGAAGCACTTCGCTCCAGACTCATTGATGGTCGTTATGCTGCAAAAGAATATGCGAATTATACAGGTCCGATCTTGAAGCTGACCATGTTATCCCATGAAGAGATTTTGATTCTGTTGCAGAAGCTGCGTCAGATTCATGCCTTGCATTTTGGTTACAGTGCAAGTCTGACGGATGAAGAATTAGTTGATTTTATGCAAACGGCAGTGAACCGACTTGGTGCAGATGAATTACTGACAACGCGTGAAGTGGTGCGGGACTTTATGGATGTGCTGCATACGCTCCATCAGAATCCCGAAGTGACCTATACCCAATTGCTTGGTGAGCGGGCTGCCCAGCCTCAGAAAACGGGTAAAGGGGCAGATGACTCCACGAATACGGATGATCTGGATGATTTTCTGGCGGAATTTGAATTATGAGTGATAATCCTTTCTACAGACTGGCGCCGTTTGTCCAGGAATTTATCTACAAAAAAAGATGGGAATCACTCCGGCCTGCCCAAATCGAGGCCTGCAATATTTGTTTTCATACCCCGCATCATATGCTGATTGCGGCAGGTACAGCCTCTGGCAAGACGGAGGCGGCTTTTTTTCCTGCACTGACTGAGCTGCATGAACGACCATCCAAATCGGTAGGCATCTTATATATCGGGCCACTAAAGGCACTGATTAATGACCAATTTGAACGTCTTAAGGACCTGTTGTTAGAAGGGAATATTCCGGTATGGCACTGGCACGGGGACGTGCCCCAGGCGGAAAAAACAAAACTGATGAAGAACCCGTCCGGTGTGCTCCAGATTACGCCCGAATCACTGGAAGGTCTGCTAATGAACCGGCCCAATGCAATTCCGGCACTCTTTCATGACTTGCGTTATGTCATTATTGATGAAGTGCATGCGTTCATGGGTGCAGATCGTGGCATACAGGTGCTCAGTGAGCTCGCTAGAATAGAACGCATGGCTGGCTGTACACCGAGAAGAGTTGGACTGTCCGCGACACTCAGTGATTATGATGCGGCTACAAACTGGCTTGCTGCCGGAACGAAGCAGGGTGTTGATGTAGTCTCTTCTCCGGGCGGTCGCAAGCTGCGACTGCGGGTGGAACATTTCTCTTTTCCCGATGCACAGGATGAAGAACAGGCGGAACAACTGCATAATGCACGCAAAGCCTACTACGATTTCATCTATGAGAGTACACACCGCAAAAAAGCATTGATCTTCACGAACAGCCGCACGGATGCTGAGGTCACTATACTTGAGATGCGACGTGTCGCTGCTCGAAGACAGGAGCGTGATGTATTCCATGTGCATCATGGAAGCATCTCCGCCATGTTAAGAGAAGAGACCGAAGCAGCCTTGCGTACCGGATCAGGACCAGCGGTTGCTGCCGCCACTGTAACACTGGAGCTGGGAATCGATCTGGGAGAGCTGGAACGTGTCGTTCAGCTCGGTGCACCGTATAGTGCATCAAGCTTTGTACAGCGTCTGGGACGCTCGGGCAGACGAGAAGACATGGCTTCGGAAATGCTTTTTGTATGTCCGGAGGAAGAGGATGAGGAGGCACAATTGCCAGCGCGTATGCCATGGACATTGATGCGTGCGATTGCCGTTATTGAACTGTATGTGAAGACCAAATGGGTCGAGCCGCTTGAAGCCCGCAAAATGCCGATAGGTGTACTTTATCATCAGACGATGAGCATGCTGAAAAGCATGGGGGAGGCTGAACCGAAAGAGCTTGCTGAGGCCATACTTTCCCTGGCACCGTTCGCACAGATTCGTGCAGATCAATATCAGGCCTTCCTGAATTATCTGATTGAGACGGATCATCTGCAGTGGACAGAAGAGAGAACACTAATCATTGGACTTACAGGTGAGAAAATCGTTAATAATTATCGCTTTTATGCGGTGTTCAAGGACGACGAAGAACATAAGGTGTTGAATGGTTCCGAAGAGATTGGTTCCATTACAACCGTGCCACCACCAGGCTATTGTTTCTCGCTGGCAGGAAAACTGTGGAAAGTGGAAGAGGTAGATCACAGGCACAAATCCGTGTATGTGAAATCAGCTAAAGGTAAAGTGGATACGTTATGGCTCGGTGCAGGCGGTGACATTCATACCATGGTTGTGCAGAAAATGCGTGAGGTGTTATCCGATTCGGTGATCTATCCGTATCTGTCTCCGCAAGCGGTAAATCGACTGGAACGGGCGCGCCGTCTAGCGCGGGAGAGTGGATTGCTGAAGCAGGTTGTCATTCCCGCAGGAGGAGATTCTTTGTATGTTCTGCCTTGGGTAGGAAGCAAGTCTTTCCGCACACTGGAACGACTAATGAAGCACAATTTGTCCGGCAAACTTGCCTTGCGTTCTGTTGTACCCATGGAGCCATATTATTTTGTGGTATCTGGCAAGGTTGATGAACGAACATTATTGGCAGAAATCATGAGTGAATGTCGGACGGCTGAAGACGCATCTGCGTTACTTGCTGAAGATGAAGCGCCGTATCTTGGGAAATATGATGAATTTGTAGCTCCCCCTTTAATCCGCGAGGCTTTTGCCGTGGATGGACTAGATCTGCATGGCCTGAAAGAAGGTTTACAGCAAACGTTGGAATGGGATTCTTCTGGGAAGTGACGTTATAACGCATGCTTTATACTTGGAATTTGAATGTTTGAAATTTAAAGGGTAAATAGGGTTGACACTATCTCACCTGCCCTGTAATATATAAAAAGTCGTCACAAACGAATTACACCAAATTGCATATATCATCTCGTATAACCTCGCAGGCCGAAAGTGTACACAGGGCGAGGGTCTCTACAGGAAGCCTATACTTCCTAACTACGATGCCAGGGAATCATGTTATTCCTTGCTCGTAGTTAGGATTTTTTGCATTTTGCTGGTGTCTGTGACCTTGGCATGGATCATACATGCGGACTCATTTTTCAATCATCAGGAGGTTTATTCATAATGAAATATTATCTGTCCGTTCTCGCGGGAGCGATGAGCTATGGCATATTATCCACGATTGTGGTTCTGGCTTACGGCGAAGGATACAAACTTGGAGAGGTTGTGGGAGCACAGCTGATCACAGGCTTCATCCTGTCCTGGATGCTGGCTTTATACACCAAATTTAGAATGAAACGTAAATCACAGGCAGATGGAAAATCATCAGCAGCTGTAGCAAAAGCCTTCCAGCGGTTAACGTGGAAGCAGCGCCTGCTGTTAATGGCTGCAGGGACACCAACGGTGATTACCGGTCTGGTCTATTATCAATCTTTGCGTTACATTCCGGCATCACTTGCCATTATTCTTTTGTTCCAGTTTACGTGGATTAGCGTATTGATTCAGGCAATAGGCAAACGTCAGCGTCCAGACAAAGTGATGTATCTGACGTTGGTCATCCTGTTCGGAGGAACGTTGCTGGCAGCCGGTTTCCTGGAACAGGGACTTGGTAAATTTAACGGGTTGGGTATTGCCCTTGGATTGCTGGCAGCCGTAAGTTATTCCTTGTTTGTACTGTTCAGTGGTAAAGCGGTTCCATCGGCGCATCCGGCTTTCCGTAGCGCGTGGATGGTTACAGGGGGATTAGTGCTACTCTGTATTCTTTTCCCGCCGACCTTCCTCTTTAACGGATTGATCTGGAGCCAGTTGCTTGTGTTCGGACTGTTGCTGGGCTTCTTCGGAGCTTTCATTCCGCCGGTTCTGTTTGCAATAGGTGTGCCTCATATTGGAGGCGATATGGCCGGAATACTTGGTGCGGTTGAACTTCCGATTGCAGTACTTCTTTCCGCCATCGTTCTTCATGAACATGTCAGCGGATTACAATGGTTTGGGGTTATTGTAGTGTTGGTCGGTGTAGCCCTGCCAGAGTTGTATAAACTACGAGTGAGACGCAATCGAAGAGCATCCCTCATTTCTGATTCAGGGATATAAAAAGGGTTATACAGGAATACACGAAGCTAGAAAGGCCTGAGAAATCAGGCTTTTTTGGTACTTGAAAATCCTTTTACATGGGAGTAGCCCAGAAGGGTCATTTTCATCATCAAGTGAATCGGTTATGCTTAGAGAGCAGTCTGTTTGTATATTTCTTGTATGTGGAACATTGAAAGAGGAGTGTTTATATGAAAAGCTGGTTTGGCAAAACATGGCCTTGGTTAACACTGGGCCTGACCGTTGTGGTACTGCTCGGATCATTTCTGTTTTATTTTATGGGTAAAGATGTATCCCCTGGATCCGGAAACGTTGTAACAGCGAAAGCCGAGACACCGGAGGATTTGAAGGGATATGAAGTCATTGATGTTGACGTAAGTAATGATGGTTTTGGACCTGATGTTATTGAAGTTAAAGCCGGAGTACCCACTAAAATCAACTTTATTCTTACCCGTCAGGTCACACATGTCAAATCTGTGGGGTCGCAAAAGCTTGGCATGGATCTATACATGCAAAAGGGAGACAATTATTATACCGTTGACAAAGATCTGCAGCCGGGGGAATATGAAATTCACTGCGGAATGTACATGATTTATGCAACGATCAAGGTAACATAAGTGGAAGGAGCAACGTTTGGGAATCCCGGACTTTGCTCCTTTTTTGTGTGCATGATATCATGGACGAGTGAGTAAATCCATCTGGAGGTGGCATCATGAAAGCGCTGTTTATTGGAGGCACTGGCACGATCAGTACGGCCATTACGAACAAACTTGCTGAGCAAGGCTGTGAACTTTATTTGATTAATCGGGGCAACCGCAATGCCGATCTGCCTGCGGAGGTAAAGGTGCTGCAAGCGGACATTAATGACGAGGCACGCGTAGCGGAGTTGATCGCTGATCTGGATTTCGATGTGGTGGCAGACTTTATTGCCTTTGTTCCTTCGCAGCTGGAGAGAGATTACCGGTTGTTCAAAGACAAAACGAAGCAGTTTATTTTCATAAGTTCAGCATCCGCTTACCAGACACCCTTGGCCGATTACCGGATTACGGAGGGGACGCCATTATCCAATCCCTACTGGGAATATTCACGCAACAAGATTGCATGTGAAGACTATCTAATGAAGCAGTATCGTGAACATGGATTTCCGGTTACGATTGTGCGTCCAAGCCATACTTATGGTGAGCAATCTGTACCTCTTGGTGTGCATGGTGCTCAAGGCAGCTGGCAGGTCCTCAAGCGTATACGTGAAAATAAACCCGTTATCATTCACGGGGACGGCACATCGCTCTGGACGATAACGCACAACACTGATTTTGCCAAAGGGTTCATAGGGCTCATGGGAAATATTCATGCCATTGGTGAATCGGTACATATTACCTCGGACGAGTCTGTCACCTGGAATCAGATATATGAAATTATTGCGGGAGTATTGGGTGTTAAACTTCATGCGGTCCATGTACCATCGGAGTTTTTGGCAGCATGTAGTGATCAGGATCTTCGGGGTGGTTTGCTGGGAGACAAGGCGAATACCGTAGTGTTCGATAACAGTAAGCTGAAACGGCTTGTACCGGATTTTGTGGCAACCACCAGAGCTGATCAAGGCATCCGAAGTACCATGGAATACATTCTGGAGCACCCCCAACTGCAAACCGAAGATCCGGATTTCGATACATGGTGTGACAGGGTGGTCGGAGCATTAGACGAAGCGTTGTTAAAAATCAGAGATGGGAAGTGAGATGAGCATATGTCCCAAACCGGGCATCAATTGGTAAAAGAAATTACCAAAACCGTCACGTTGGACTATTTGTTACACATTCCTGAAACCCAGGAACCAACAGAGCCCGACCAGAAATGGCCTGTCATTTTGTTTCTTCATGGTGCTGGAGAGCGTGGCAATGATCTGGAAATGCTCAAAAGAAATGGAGTCCCGTATATTGTAGAGCAGGACAGGAGCTTTCCTTTTATCGTCATTTCACCGCAATGTCCAGAAAATGAGCTTTGGGCGATGGAGAAAGAGGTAGTTATGGCGATTGTGGAGCACGTTTTGGAGCATTATCCTGCCGATCCGAAGAGAGTGTATCTTACGGGGTTAAGCATGGGCGGGTATGGTGCCTGGCATCTGCCAATGGACTATCCCAATGTATTTGCAGCCGTGGCACCAATCTGCGGCGGAGCGAATCCCTCCAAGGCAGAAGCATTGCAGAATGTGCCGATCTGGGCATTCCATGGCGCCAAGGATGATATCGTGTTACTTTCTGAATCGGAGGGAATTGTTAAGGCGCTTGAAGCGTTGAATGCGGATGTAAAGCTGACGATATATCCGGAAAGCAATCATGATGCCTGGACCGTAACGTATGACAATCCCGAGCTGTACAAGTGGTTTCTCAGCCATACTTTATAAGCAATCATTCGTGAACGGATGATGTTTGGAACTCTCAAGTATTTACATTCGTTAATTGAATCGTTATAATCAAGAAAAAATGACACTTGTTAGGGGAGGCACCCCAACTTAGGACATCGTTCCTTTGTTGGGGTGCCTCCTTTTTTGTGTTGAAAAGAGGAGAGCAGACGTTGAAGAAATCCAGAAAACGTGTTAAAAAACAGGCTGAGCAACTGACAAAAGTAGTATTGGCCTTAGCCTTATTGTCACCTCAAGCCTTGTTGGTTGAATGGGGTGCAGCGGTCGTGCTGGCCGAGTCGGGTGAATCCATCAGTATTGTATCTGATACGACCAGCATGAAGGCTGTACAATCCTCCAAGGTGAAAGTGGAGATGAATAGTGAAGGGAAGTATAGAATTGTTTTGCTACCAAACACCAATGTATTTTACGGCGGTGACACCGGAAATGTATCCACGATTATCGATCATCATGGGACGCCCGTTAATTTTAAATCATTACCGCTCAATTATTACCGAATTAACAACAATGTAATTGAGATGTCCCGGCAAAAGGATAACGTCGAATATATTTTAAGAGTATCGCTCGTCAATGCCACTTCGCAAGGCGGATACATGAAGGTAGAGCTGGAGGCTGTTAATCGCAGCGGGTCCACACTTAACCTGGGAGGAACATTTTATTGGGATACGATGGTGAATGGTAATGACGCTTCTCCGTTTGAAGTCATTGAGAATGGCTGGCGTAATTACAGCGGTGGTGTTCAGGTGACGGCATTTTATGCCAATACGTACAATGTGGTGGACGCAGATCGGATCTTCATGGGGCAATATTCAAGTCCTGACAGCGCTCAACTTACAGGCGGTTCTTCTCCTTCATCGTTTACACCTGGCCAGACGGTTACGTCCAATGACACTGCCGCACAGTTTTGGTGGAATGGTAAGGCCACGGCAAATCAGGCTTCACGCAAATTTTCGACAATCGTTGGAATTGGTCCGAAAAATGCCCCGCCTTCATTTGCGCTCACGGCTCCATCTTCAGGCCAAACCTATTACAAGGGGGAGCAGCTTCAGATCTCCGGCACAATCCGGGATACGGATGTGGGAGATCTTTTGACAGTCAAATGGTCGATTGACAGCGGAACCGAAAATGTTCTGACTCAGATGACGGCTACAGGTTCGAATCAGTCGTTTAACACGAATTACACATTGCCGAACACGCTGGCAGATGGCGCACATACGTTGCAGGTGTGGGTTATGGATGACAAAGGCGGGGTGTCCTCCGCCGGGACCGTCAACTTCACGGTGAGAAGCTTTGTTGTACCGGGAACACCTACATTTACACGGGTTAACAACAATAACCTGACAGTGAACTGGGATAAGAAGGCTAACGATGCATCCGTGACCTATGAATTGAAGAATGTAACCACGAATCAGACCTTTGATACAGGTGTTTTAAACAGTCAGCAGGTGATCGGACTTGCGCCCAATACCAGCTATTCCTTTGCGGTACGAGCCAAAAATTCAAGTGGTTCCTACACAGGATATTCAAGTCCTGCCGCCAGATATACACTGGCAAACACACCTTCAGATGCAGCTGTGACACAGTCGGGTAACTCCGTTACGGCAAGCTGGAACAATAACGGTAATCCTACCGGAACAAACTACAAAACGGAAATACGTAACTCCAGCGGACAGGTGCTTGCATCAGGAACAACGTCCTCTACACGTACAGAGCTTGTCCTGACCGGACTCGCGGATGGCAGGTATGAAGTATTTGTGGCAGCATTAAATGGAGAAGGAGTGCAGACACCGTTCATAACCGCTGGCCAGATGATAAAAGATACGACGGGGCCAAGCGCCCCATTGGTTACGATCAATCCTTCTGCGTGGACCAAGGACGATGTTCTCATCACTGTTACCGAAGGAACTGATGCCTGGAGCGGCACTCAGAAGACACAGGTTAAGCTGGGGCCTGGCGGAGAATGGCGGGATTACAGCAACCCGTTTACAGTCAACGCTGAAGGAAACACCGTTGTTACTGTGCGCAGTATAGACACATTTGGAAATACAGGACAAGAAACGGCTGTGACAACAAGAATCGATCGGACAGCTCCAACACCTCCCGTTATTTCGTTGAATCCCCCTGGGTGGACCAAAGCTGGGGTAACAGTAACATTAACGAATGGTATGGACGAAGCAAGTGGTATTGGTCTGACGCAGTATAAGCTTGGAAGCGAGGGAGAATGGATTAATTACGAGGCCCCTTTTACACTGGATACAGAAGGAATAACCGAGATTTATGCACGAAGTGTAGATCGGGCCACCAATGTTAGTGCTTCAACTTCGGCAACTGCCAGAATGGACAAGACTGGGCCAGAGCAACCGGAAATCACGTTGAGTGAAGAGGGATGGACGAATCAGGATGTAACTTTTGCAATAATTAGTGGTGAAGATACGGGCAGTGGGCTTACCAAAAGCCAATATCGATTAAACGAACAGGGCCCCTGGATCGATTACACGGGCGAAGTGAAGGTCAGTGATGAAGGACAGACCACCGTGTACGCTCGGTCGCTTGACTACGTAGGGAATGTAAGTTCCATAGCTAAAGGCACCCTTCGAATCGATAAGACGCCTCCAACCGAACCGATAATTACATTAAGTCAATCCGGATGGAGCAAAGAACATGTGCAATTTAGCATAGCTGGAAGTGTAGATGAACAAGAGATAACATATGAATATAGCCTGGATGATGCATCGTTCATTACCGGAAACACGGGTACAGTGAGCACAATCGGGGCAACGGTAATTCGAGCAAGAGCAATAGATGCTGTCGGAAACGTCGGGAAGCAAGTCAGCCGTACCGCATATGTGGATCAGCTTGCTCCAACGATCACATTTACGCCGAACGGACAGAGCTGGAAGGAGACAGATATATCCACTACAGTTCAGTATGCTGATGCCCACTCAGGCATTAATGAAGTGGAACGTTTTTATAAAGTAACAAACAGCGTAGAGTCACCGGATAACTGGAATGAAGCCCGCTCCAATGAGCATATGATATCCATTGAATCGGAAGGTATCTGGTATATCCATGCCAAAACAACCGACAGAGCAGGTAATACATATGAGACGACATCATCGCCTTATCAGATTCAGCGAAAGCCACAGCAGCCTAGTCATGTGAGTATCACACAGGTCGGAGAGACTTCAGCAGAACTTACAATGGGTTTGCCGACAGGCCAAGGGTATACAGACGGCTATCAGTATGAAATTACGAATAGGACAACAGGCAAGTCGTGGACACTGGATTACCCCAATCATACGTTAGTCGATCATTCACTAAGCGGTGGTCAAGTCTATGAGTATGAAGTGAGAGCGAGGAACCATACCGGATTAAGTGATGCAGTAACCGTTCAAGCATTAACAATCCCTGCGGCTCCGGGTTCCTTGCACGTTCGAAAAGTAGATTCTCAGCCAGATTTGGCAGAAATTTATTTCGATTCGGTTCAGGGAGCTTCTGCCTACCGCATCATGGCCTCAACTTCGGACGGAAACACGGTATTTGATCAGATGGTATCCGACTCTGCCAGCCTTCCCTACATTAGCAATCTTGTACCGGGAACCATTCATACCATTTCAGTAACGGCTTTGAATGAAAGTGGTTCGGGAAGTAGCAGCAGGACCGGATTCCTGACCTTACCCTCGGCTCCCGGTGAATTTGCCGCAGTGCAGATTCAAGAACATCAGATTTCCCTTGCATGGGAGACGGTAACCTCTGCAACTTATTACGGTCTTTCCCGCGATGGAGCAGGAATTTACGAAGGATTGGAAATAGAGTATGTGGATGCCGGTCTGGATAGCGGTACAGTGTACAGTTACGAATTGCTGGCCGGGAATGAAACGGGAGAAGGACCCGTGGCTCTTTTGCAAAATGTGATGACGTTGCCTGGCCCAATTAATCAGTTAAGTATAGAAGATGTTACAACTACGAGCATGCGCCTGCACTGGGATACAGTGAGGGGTGCTGACAAGTACGATATTTTGGTGAATGGAGAAAAGGTAGGGACCGTATCTCCTGAAACACTGGAATGGACCGTTACGGGGCTGACCCCGGGAGTTCAGTATCAACTGGACGTGCAGGCCGTTAACGTTAGTGGGCATGGCAATCCTGTACGAGTAATCGGGACTACGCTTCCCGAGACTCCTTCGGGCCTTCATTCTGTACAACCGACGGAGGCTGGAGCAACGCTGAGATGGGATGCGGTAGCTGGAGCAACGAGATATCGGGTAGTTATAGATGGACGGAGTTATGAAATATCAGATACACAACTGACAGTAAACCATTTATCGGAAAGTCGAAATTATACCTACCAGGTAGAAGCAGGAAATACTGCCGGTTATGGTTCAGCCACCACGAGTGATCTCCTTACTTTGCCGAGCCGACCTGATGCATTAACTGTAACTCGTACCGATGAGACAAGTGTCGGAATAGAATGGAAAGCTGTTGATACGGCAGAATTCTATATTGTGCACATCAATGGGACTGAAGTTGAACGAACTTCGGAGCGCACATATACAGCAAAAGATTTATTGCCAGGTCTGGAGTATGTGTTGGAGGTACAGGCGGTAAACGCCTCAGGAACAGGTCAGTCCGCCAGCTTAATCCGATTATCCAAACCAGCCCTTCCTTCGGAAGTCGCCGTGGAACCGGGTGTACATAAAGCGACCCTCTCATGGGCTTCAGTAGAAGGTGCCTCAGAGTATGTACTTCACCAGGGAAACAAAGAGATTTATCGGGGATCACAGCCGGAGACCATTATTACGGGACTTCATGATGGAACGTGGCATAACTACAAACTTTGGGCGGTGAACAGGCAAGGAACTCGCTCAGAAGTGACAGATGTAGCCGTGCTGACATTGCCTGAGAAACCTGTTGAAATTCGGGCATATGATGTGACAGAGAATGGCCTTAGTCTGGATTTCGCCAGAACAGGTGTCCGAGGGGCAGACCAATATATCATTAAACGCGATGGGATGGAAATTGCTCGTATGGATGCAGGTGAAACCCGATTTGTGGACAAGGATCTGTCACCAGGAACGAAATACATGTATGAGATTCGGGCAATCAATGCGAGTGGTGCGGGCGCATCTCTTACCTATGGAATTATGACTCAAACACTGCCGGTACTTGCAGATGGGATTACGGTAAAAGCAGGAACGCACACGTTCGACCTAGCTTGGGAAGAGGTAAAGGGAGCCGCCGCATATGAAGTTCACAATCAGGTAACGGGAGAGATACAACATGTATCCGAACCGTCTGTTTATTTTGCCAGTTTGCTGGATGGCACATCTTATGAGCTCGAACTCATGGTTATGAATGCTGATGGGCATCGGTCAGATGCCACTCGGATACAGGTTCTAACCAAACCGATGTCTCCTCAGACAGCAAGTATGGCTGACATTACAGATCAGTCGGCAGTTTTAAACCTGACTGGAAGCTCCGTACGGGGTGCGGAACAATTTATCATTTTACGGGACGGCATTGAAGTAGCCAGGATTCCGTCGGATAATACTGCATATGAAGATAAAGGTTTGACACCAGGAGAGAGGTACACGTATACCATCCAAACCTCCAATGCCTCCGGGGATAGTGATTCAGGCTTCGATGTTCACTTACGGACCTTGCCCGCAACGATTGGAGATCCGTTGCAGCCACGGATGATTGGAGAAAAGGAAGGGCTTCTCTCCTGGCCAAAGGTACAGGGGGCAGAGGGTTATATTATACGTATTGGAGATCATGTGTTTACAATGATCGAAGAAGGCGATGTTACTGAGGTCAAATTGACCCATCTCGATAGCGCAGCCCTATATCATGAGGTACAGGTTATTCCTTACAATACGGCTGGAGAAGGAAGCCCCATGATCGTTACACCATTTTTCACCTTGCCCCATGTCGGTTCCATGGAGATGAAGATTTATTCGGAGACAGATCATGCCAGACTGGAATGGGACTTTCCTTATCTGAATGAAACATTTGTTGTGCTTCTGGAGGGAACTGAGGTGTACAGGGGCAAACAAAGAGAGTTCATCATGGATCAGCTGGTTGCCGGTAAACCATACTGGATTGAGCTGTACACGGAGAACGATCAGGGAGATGCCTCGGAGAAGCTGGGGTATTCCCTGTTAACCAAGCCGGAAGCTCCTGCGAAAGTGGAATATCATTCGACGAAAGAGAGTATTCGTCTTCGATTCGAACAGAGTCATGTAGAAGGAGCAGAACAGTTCATCATTGAACGGGATGGGATAGAGATTGCTCGTGTTCCTACAGACGAGCCGTTCTACAATGACGGGGGACTCGAACCTGGCGTGAATTATATCTATACAATCAAAACCATGAATGCATCCGGCAGCAGTGACGGTGGTTACTACTTGAATGCAATTACCCTGCCTGGTAGTCTTGTTTCTCCTCCTGTCATACAAGAACGTTCTCAGCACAGTGCCGACATGGTGTGGGATACAATCCCGGGTGCATCCGGTTATCGAATCTATCGGAATAAGGAACTGATCGCAACGGTAACAGAAACTGCTGTGCATCTGTCAGGACTAGACAGTGCCCAGCGATATGATGAATTTTCAGTCATTCCATACAATGAGGCGGGAGACGCTGAAAGGATTGTCGTACCGGAGTTTGAGACTTTGCCATCAGAAGAGATCACGATGACAGCGGTGGCACAAGATACAAGTACGATTATATTGAGCTGGAAGCTGGATTCCTCGAATGAAACAGTAGTCCTTTCGAATAGTGGACGTGAAATTTATCGTGGGAAAGATCGAAGCTACATCTGGACAAGATTAACGGGTGGACAGCGTTATGATGTGATATTGTGGACCGAAAATTCAGCCGGAGAGAAAAGCAAAAGTCAGCAGACCTCGGCTGTTACCTTTCCGTACCCACCTCCAAGTGGGAGTGGAGGTAGTAGTTCACCTTCGCCTTTATCCAAACCGGAGGAAAAGCCGTCTGAGTTGTCTCAACCCGACATGGATGAGCACGCCGAATCAGCAGTTAAGAAGCAGGTCCGATTTATTGATATTGGTCGAACATTTAATAAAGATCAGATTACTTGGCTGGCAGAGCAGAACATCATTCAGGGGGTTAGTGAAACTCATTTCGAACCGCGTCGTCCCATAACACGTGCGGAGTTTACGGCACTTATCGTGCGATTGATGGGAGTTGACACTTCAGCCCAATACCAGCATGCTTTTCAGGATGTTGCTGCCGAGGACTGGTTCGCCCATGAGATTGAAGCGGCGATAAGTCATGACATGGTTCATGGTATGGGGAACGGCAAATTTGCACCTCATGCTCTGGTGACCCGGGAACAGGCATCGAAGATTATCGCGAATGTCATTCGCAAAATCAGACCGGAACCAGCCACTTCGCAGAGGGCGTTTACTGATCAGATGGATGTGTCCAATTGGGCGAAAGAAGAGGTTGAAGAGTTAGCGGGAATGTACATGCTTAACGGGTACGAAGATGGTAGTTTCCGTCCCATACAGCATCTGAGCAGATCCGAGGCCGCAGCCCTGATCTTCCGCTTGAATAAGCTGATTAGTACTCTTGAAGTGAATCGAACAAGCGGAAAGATTTAGAACATCGGAGCTGGGCAGCCGTATGTAGATTGTAGGTTGAACCGAATGAATGTGAATCTGTACAGCATCGTGAGTATTGACATTATCCCCGGATCGGCTTTTAATCTATAATAGGGTGCCAATTTGATAATAAAGGGTAATGAATTGTGGTGATGAATGATGAAAAATAAATTTATACGAATATATGAAGATATTGCAGCACGTATTCGGACTGGAGAAATTGAAGCAGGCACATTGCTCCCATCAGAACTGGATTTATCGGAGACTTATCAAACGTCCAGAGAAACCATTCGCAAGGCACTGAAAATGCTGTATGAAGAAGGCTTCATTCAGAAGATTCAAGGTAAGGGCTCGATTGTACTAGATATTCGCAAAATTGATTTTCCCATTTCGGGTCTGGTTAGCTTTAAGGAATTAGCCAAGAAAATGGGACATCGGGCTCAAACGTATGTGAAGTTTTTTGAGGAAAAAAAGGTAGATCAGATCCTGCACAAAAAAATTAATTTTGGTCTGGATGAACAGATCTGGGAGATCAGACGTGTGCGCAAAGTGGATGGAGAACATGTCATTCTGGACAAAGACTACATCAGCCAAAAGCTTGTTCCAGGGCTGAGTAAGAAGATCTGTGAGGATTCCGTCTACGAGTACATTGAGAAAGAGCTTGGACTGTCCATCTCTTTTGCCAAGAAGGAAATTTTGGTGGAAGAACCTACCCCTGAGGATAAGGAATTGCTTGATCTTGAAGGATTTCATAATGTAGTGGTAGTCCGAAGTCAGGTTTATCTCGAGGATGCCAGTCAATTTCAGTACACGGAGTCGAGGCATCGACCAGACAAGTTCAGATTTGTGGATTTTGCCCGGCGAAGATAAGGTTCAGATTATGATATGGTGTTAGAAAGAGAGTACCTTTTACTGCTTTTGGCGGTGGATAAGGTACTCTCTTTGCTATGGAGAAATCCGAAGATCGTCCATTAATAACCGCTTAAAGTCAATGTTCTTGCCTCTCACCGGAGCGTATGATCAGAATATATACTAGGCCAAGGAGTGAGGAGATTGGATCATGTTACAGCGAAACCCAAAGTTCGGATATGGGAAGAAATCAAGGACATCCCAACCTATGGTACAGGCAAACCGGACAAAAATCCGATGTTTCTTGAAAAACGAATCTACCAGGGCAGCTCGGGGAAGGTGTACCCACATCCGGTAATCGATCGTATTGAAGATGAGGCAAGGATGCAGTCGTACCGATTAATTATTCTCGAAAATGAATATGTACGTATCGAGATGATGCCGGAGCTGGGTGGGCGTGTCTATCGTGCGCTTGATCGTACCAACAATTACGATTTTGTATATTACAACCGGGTTATTAAACCTGCACTTGTGGGTCTCGCAGGACCCTGGATCTCCGGGGGAATCGAATTCAACTGGCCCCAGCATCATCGGCCCAATACGTTCGGTCCGGTCGATTGTACATTTGGAAACAATGAAGATGGAAGCGCTACCGCATGGGTTGGTGAAATTGATCGTATGTATGGTACGAAAATGACAGCAGGTTTTACGTTGCATCCTGGCAGAGCCTATCTTGAAATACATGCTGAGGTATATAATCGCACCAGTGCACCTCAAACCTTTCTATGGTGGGCCAACCCGGCTGTAGCAGTAAATAATCATACCCAATCGGTGTTTCCACCGGATGTCACGGCAGTACTGGATCATGGGAAGCGGGATGTATCCCGATTTCCAATTGCAACAGGGACGTACTACAAGATGGACTATTCCGAAGGTGTAGATATCTCACGATACAAAAACATACCTGTTCCAACATCCTATATGGCCTATAAGTCGGATTACAATTTCGTAGGCGGATATGATCACGGAGTCCAGGCCGGTCTTCTACATGTAGCCAATCATCATATTTCTCCAGGCAAGAAGCAGTGGACTTGGGGGAACGGAGCATTCGGGCAGGCCTGGAACCGACAGCTCACGGATGAGGATGGACCTTATATCGAATTAATGACAGGCATATATACGGATAATCAGCCTGATTTTACATGGTTGCAACCTTATGAGACCAAGTCATTTTCCCAGTATTTTATGCCTTACAAAGGGATCGGTATGGTCAAAAATGCGACGATTGACGCGGCAGTAAATCTGGAGCTGGACGAAGCAACGGGAATGGTGACTGTAAGTGTATATGCTACTTCAGTTTTTACCCATGCGACGATTGAATTGGCAGGGCCAACCACCCTATATATCAATGAAGGTTGCATGATTTCACCTACACAATTATATAAGAATTCATTCCAATGGATCGAACAAGATGAATGGCATGATGTGACTTTAACACTTCGTACTGCGGAGGGGAGAGTGTTGGTCTCCTACCAGCCTTCACAGCCAGCGATTGATGAAGTACCGGAAACAGCAACCCCGCTGCCATTACCATCCGAGATTAGGACCACGGAACAATTATATTTGGCAGGTGTTCATATTGAGCAATATCGTCACGCTACTTATGAACCGGAGTCTTATTATCTCGAAGGATTAAAGCGCGACCCGGGGGACATTCGCCTGAATATTGCCTATGGGACCTTAATGCTGCGTAGAGGCTTATTTCATGAAGCTGAGGTTTGTTTCAGACAGGCTGTGAAGTCACTCACTTGGAAAAACACGAACCCATATGACAGTGAAGCCTTCTATCAGCTGGGGGTGTGTCTGAAACTTCAGGGCCGACAGGAAGAAGCCTATTCCATGTTATACAAAGCAATCTGGTCTGCACAGTATCAGGATAGTGGCTACTACACTCTTGCACAGATCGCTACAGCGCAGAATAAAGACATCGAAGCGCTGGAACACATTGAGCGTTCACTGATTCGTAATTCCAGAAACTATAAGGCCCGTCATCTGAAGGTGGCTTTGCTGCGCAGAACGGGTCAGGTGACAAGGGCTATCCAGTATGCTTGCGATACACTGAAGCTGGACCCGATTGATTTTGGGGCTGCATATGAATTGGTTTCGATATACAGTGGAACATCCTCAGAGGCAGATACAGAAAGGGCAGCGGAAGCGATAACTGTTTTCAACCAACTTCTGCGCGGAGACGTTCACAATTATATGAATGCAGCTGCAGATTATGCGGAGAGTGGTTTATGGGAAGAAGCGCTGACGGTACTCTTACACTATACATCCGAAGTGCAGCAGTCGTACCCCATGGTTTATTATGCTCAAGCGTACCTGCATCGTCGGATGAATCAGACAGAGCAAGCGCACAAATGTCAGAAGCAGGGGAAAGTCGCAAAGACGGACTATTGTTTTCCGAACAGTCTCTTTGAGCTGCTGGTGCTTCAGGATGCACTAACCGCAGATCCAGCCGATGCACGAGCTCATTATTTTCTGGGAAATTGGCTATATGACAAAAAACGTTACCAGGATGCGATAGCCCATTGGGAAATCTCTCGTAAAGTGGATGCTACATTTCCGACAGTACACCGTAACCTGGGTCTGGCTTATTATAACAAATTGAATCAACCTGATGATGCATTGGCGTCGTTGGAGGAAGCATTTCGCCTGGACAGTAACGATGCCCGGGTCTTCTACGAACTGGATCAATTGCACAAGAAGAGAGGGTGCTCCTGCGAACGTCGAATCAAGCAGCTGGAACGACGTATGGAGCTTGTTCATCTTCGTGACGATTTGTATATCGAGTGGGTTACTTTGCTGAACATGCAAGGCAAGCATCAGGAGGCATGGACTGCACTTCAAACACGGCATTTCCACCCTTGGGAAGGCGGGGAAGGCAAGGTCACAGGACAATATGTTGTGGCTCTGACCGAACTGGCGAAGCAAAATCTGGAGAAACGACAACCTGAACAAGCAGTGGATTTACTGGAGAAGGCTCTGATTTATCCGGATAATCTGGGTGAAGGAAAGTTGGAAGGAGCGGGTGACAACCCCCTATATTTCTATCTTGGTTGTGCGTATGAACAAATGGGCAATACCAAGGCCGCTGAGGCCCACTTTCTCAGAGCTTCAATCGGTCTGAACAAACCTGCAAGCGCAATGTTCTATAACGATCAACCGCCAGAATGGATCTATTATCAGGGTTTGGCCTGGCAGAAGCTTGGGAGTTCGAAGGAATCGAACCGGCGGTTTAATAAGCTGATTGATTATGCGGAGAGACATATGCAGGACCAGATAAAAATGGACTATTTCGCGGTATCCCTGCCTGATTTTCTGGTGTTCGAGGACAATCTGGATCAGCGAAACAAAGAGCATTGCCGATACATGAGGGCACTGGGTCTGCTGGGCATGGGTCGGACGAATGAAGCTCGACTTGAGCTGGAACGGGTACTTGAGATGAATCCCAATCATCAAGGTGCTTTCATCCATCAATAAGGATTGCACGAAACCCCATTATGCCTGGAGGAGACCTATCTATGAATAAAAGTGTAGCAAGTAGCCATATTCGATTCACCCTGGATGCGGAAGACAAAGACATCCGTGTTGGCCGGATGACTGGCAGCGGGGGTAGGAGTCCGCAAGGAGAGTCTTACGATTTTACAAACTATTATATGTCTCATAACGACAAACCTCATATTCCGGTCGTGGGTGAATTCCATTTCTCCAGATTTGCCTATCTGCAATGGGAAGAAGAATTGCTCAAGATGAAGGCAGGCGGCGTGAACATCGTAGCTTCCTATGTCTTTTGGAATTTTCATGAGGAGGAGGAAGGGAAATTTGACTGGTCAGGAAATTTGAATTTGCGGCATTTTGTGGATTTGTGTGGCAAACATCAAATGCCTTTAATCGTACGAATTGGACCATTCTGTCATGGGGAAGTTCGTAATGGGGGGATGCCTGATTGGTTATTCAGCTACCCATTCGAAGTACGATCTAATGATGCAGGGTATCTGGATTGCGCCAAGAGACTATATCGTGAGATCGCACGCCAGATTAAGGGTTGTTACTTTCAGGAGGGTGGCCCCATTATTGGAGTGCAGCTGGAAAATGAATATATGCACGCAGGAGCACCACTGGATGCTTGGGGTTATTCAAATCCAAAATACATTACTTCTGGACGGGACGGGCGGGAACATCTGAATGAACTTCGCCGAATTGCAGAGGCGGTGGGCATGAGGCCTATGTTTTTTACTGCGACTGCCTGGGGTGGTGCTGCGGTTCCCGAAGAGGGCACTTTGCCTATGCTTGCCGGATATGCGTACACACCATGGATTCCCAACCAGCCTCCAAGCCGGGAATATTTGTTCCGGGATCTGCATGTGAATCCTGCTGAAGAAGTGGATTATGACAGTCAGGCGTATCCAGCCGCTTATTGTGAACTTGCTGGTGGTATGCAGGTTAGCTATCATGCTCGTCCTTATGTGGATGCAGACAGTGTTGAGGCGATGACCGTCGTGAAGCTGGCAAATGGCAGCAATCTGGTCGGGTATTACATGTATCACGGTGGTTCCAATCCTATTGGCCAGAAGACGTACATGAACGAGCAGGCATTGCCCAAAATTACGTATGACTACCAATCCCCACTCGGGGAGTTTGGACGTGTCGGAGAGTCGTATGATCGAATTCGTACCCTGTCGATGTTCCTGGAAGCTTACGGAGAGATGCTTGCACCGATGGGGTGTGTGGTCCCGGAGGATCAGCAATCGATAACACCAGAGAACGCAATGGATTTGCGCTGGTCAGTTCGTCAGCAATCGGGTTCTGGATTTCTTTTCATTAATAATTATCAGGATCATGTAGACTTGCCTGATCGGGATACACACATCGAGTTGCATACATGCAAAGGAGTTGCTCATTTTCCACTAGAAGGAACGATACAACTGAAATCGGGCATGGCTGCCATCTTACCCTTACATATGAACCTGGATGGGCTTGAAATAATTAGCGCTACCGTTCAGCCATTGACACGATTCAAGGTGAAACAGGAGCTTACGGCTGTATTTTACGCCCATAAAGGAACGGCTCCCGAGTACGTCATAGACAGATCATCTGTTATGAATGTGGATATGCAGGTAGGTACGGTAACCGAGGGCAGCAAAGCATGTGTTATTCACCCAATAGCCGGCAAAGATCATCATCTGCGACTGACAACGGCGGACGGAGTAGTGATTCGCATCATCACATTGACTCGTGAGGAGGCTTTATGTTCCTATCGATTCAGTCTGGGAGGGGGAGAAAGACTTATCATTAGCAGCAGTCATTTGTTTGTGCACAATGATCAGCTCGTATGCACATCGGTTGGTCAACCGGAGATAGAAGTATCTCTTTATCCAGCACCTGAACACATTACTGCTTCTGATTATGCGTTGTTATCCCAGTCTATAGAGACGATATTTGGCACGTATACCTTCAAAGTCCCGGCGTATGAGCCAGCTACCCAGATCAATTATCCGAACGAGTATGCTGCTGTGTTAAACCTTGAATCAGAGTGGCCGGAACAGGTGGATGATGTTTTTGTTGAGATCGATTATGAGGGAGATGTGGCTGGAGCATACCTCCACAATCGACTTTTGACGGATCACATTCACTATGGACAGAGCTGGAAGATTGGCTTGAAGGAGTCTCGTCACTTACTGGACGATCATGTGCTGAGTCTGTCCATTACGCCAATTCGGAGAGGGACGACGGAGAGTTATGTGAATCAGGCTTATATCGAACGGTTTGAAGGTCTGGAGATTGGGCGGTTCAATCATATCCAGGTCATACCGCATTACCGGATAGGCTTGGTGCTGGGATAGCTGCATCTAAAATAATTTTCTTTTGATTTTTTCCGTTTATATTTAAAATCTTTTGTTTTCAAAACAAAACAAAGATGATAAACTCTGATTAAGAATAAAACAAACATTATCGGAGGGAAACGAATGGTACAGAGTTTATGGAATTCATCGCAGGCAGCTGAGAAAACAACAGGACTGGAGCAATTGGTTTACCGATCCAACCTGATTGGTGCAGATCGCAGTGTATGTAACATTTTCGGAGGCAACACGTCTACCAAAACGACGGTACAAGATTTTCGTGGCCGTGATATAGAAGTCATGTATGTAAAGGGTAGCGGCTCTGACCTGGGCTCCATGCAGGCAAAGCATTTTACAGGTCTTGGACTCGAAGACATTCGTCCATTGATTGAGCGTGAATCCATGTCGGATGAAGAAATGGTTGAATATCTGGGACATTGCATGATTGATGCCAAGCACCCGCGTGCTTCCATCGAGACACTGCTGCATGCGTTCCTTCCATATAAACATGTGGACCATACACATCCAGATGCCATTATTAGCCTGTGTTGTGCAGATAACGGTAAGGAACTGGCGAAAGAGATCTATGGAGATCGATTTGTATGGGTTCCTTATGTTCGCCCGGGTTTCACGTTATCCAAGATGATTGCTGAAAGCGTATTCACGAACCCAAATGCCGAGCTGGTTCTGATGGAGAAGCACGGACTTGTAACTTGGGGAGAAACATCTGAGGAATGTTACGCTCAAACGATTAAGATTATCAATGAAGCGGAAGCGTTCATCGAAGCGCGAGTGAACGAAGGGAGCTTGTTCGGTGGTGTGAAGCACTCAGCGCTGGATGCTGAAGTTCGTCGTCAGATCGTATCCCGGGTGATGCCGACGATCCGTGGAGCGGTATCGGACAGCAAAAAAATGATTTTGTCCTTTGATGATCAGGAGGATGTGCTTGCCTTTGTTGGTGGAGCGCATTCAGCACAATTGTCCCAGGTTGGAGCGGCTTGCCCGGATCATCTGGTGCATACCAAAGTGGTACCTTTGTTCATCGATTGGACGCCAGATGCGGATGATATCGAAGGTTTGAAAGCGAAGCTGGTGGAAGGCGTAGCGGCCTACAAAAAGCAGTATCAGCAGTATTTTGAGAGTAACAAAAATGAGGGAGACGTCATGTTCGAGGCTGCACCTCGCGTCATTCTCATTCCAGGTGTGGGTATGATCAACACAGGCAAGAGCTGGGCACTATCACAGGTGAGCGGGGCTCTGTACCATAGAGCTATTGCCGTAATGCGCGGTGCAACAAGTCTTGGGAAGTTCGTATCACTCAGCGCCAATGAGTCTTACAATGTAGAGTACTGGCCGCTTGAACTGTACAAGTTATCTTTGGCCCCGGCAGAAACGGAATTCTCTCGTAAAGTAGCGTTTATCACAGGTGGAGCTGGCGGTATCGGAAGTGAGACGGCTCGCAGACTGGTATCCGAAGGGGCTCATGTGATTCTGGCGGACTTAAACCTTGAAGGCGCGCAGAAGGTGGTACAGGGAATTAATGATCAATATGGTGCCCATCGTGCATATGCATTGAAAATGGACGTAACGGATGAGGAAGCGGTGCAATCCGCTTATGCCGAAGTTGCGATACAATATGGCGGTGTGGACATTATTGTAAACAATGCGGGTCTGGCAACCTCCAGTCCTTTTGACGAAACAACCTTGAAGGAATGGAACTTGAACATGAATGTGCTCGGCACAGGGTATTTCCTTGTTGCTCGCGAAGCCTTCAAATTAATGAAACAGCAGGGAATCGGTGGCAGCATGGTGTTCATCGGCTCCAAAAACTCGGTTTATGCGGGTAAAAGTGCGTCAGCATACAGCTCAGCCAAAGCGCTGGAAGCGCATCTCGCACGCTGTATCGCAGCTGAAGGTGGGGAATATGGTATTCGTGTAAATACGATTCTGCCAGATGCCATCCTCCAAGGTTCAGCCATTTGGAACGGCTCCTGGAGAAACGAACGTGCAGCGGCTTACGGAATTGAGCCGGATCAACTGGAAGAGTATTATCGCAAGCGCACTACATTGCTTGTTAATATTTACCCGAGGGATATTGCAGAAGGTATCGCATTCTTTGCCTCATCCAAATCCGAAAAAACAACCGGTTGCATGATGACCATTGATGGCGGTGTTCCGGCAGCATTTACACGATAATAAGGAGGGTTCTCGCGCATGGAAAATCAAGTCAAGCAAGCATATGAAGCAGCCAAATTATTATATGCCCAGCATGGAATTGATACGGATAAGGTACTGGAGAAACTCGCGGAGATCAAAGTATCGGTACATTGCTGGCAAGGTGATGATGTGAAAGGCTTTCTGAATAAAGATGGAGAGCTGACAGGAGGTATCTCAGTTACGGGTCAGTATCCGGGAGCTGCAACGAGACCTGCCGAACTTCGGGCAGATCTCGAACAAGCATTTTCTCTGATTCCCGGCAAACATAAAGTCAACCTGCATGCGATCTATGCGGATACAGACGAACAAGTTGAATTGGATCAGATTGAGCCTAAGCACTATGAGAACTGGGTGAAGTGGGCGAAAGAACAAGGACTCGGTCTGGACTTTAACCCCACGTGCTTTTCCCATGAAAAATCAAGTGATGGCTTCACGCTTAGTCATCCAGACCCTGTGATTCGCAAGTTCTGGATCGATCACTGCAAGGCGTCCCGCCGTATTGGTGCTTACTTTGGGGAACAGCTTGGTCAGACCTGTGTAACCAATGTATGGGTACCGGACGGATTCAAGGATAATCCGGTCGATCGTATGACACCACGTAAACGGCTCAAGGAATCTCTGGATGAAGTCTTTGGTGAACCGCTTAATCCAAAGCACAATCTGGATGCAGTAGAGAGCAAATTGTTCGGTCTCGGATCAGAAGCTTATGTTGTTGGTTCCCACGAATTCTATATGGGTTACGGCTTGCAAAATGATACGTTAATATGCCTTGATGCTGGTCATTTTCATCCGACAGAGGTTATCTCCAATAAATTGTCCTCCCTTGCCTTGTTTACAAGTGGTATCCTGCTTCATGTAAGCCGCCCCATGCGCTGGGACAGTGACCATGTCGTCATCATGGACGACGAGTTGCTGGAAATTGCCCGTGAACTGGTTCGTCATGATCTGTTGTCAACGACACATATCGGACTTGATTTTTTTGATGCAAGCATCAACCGTGTCGCGGCGTGGGTAGTAGGGACACGGAACACCATTAAAGCACTGTTACGTGCAATGCTGGAACCTGTGGATGCCTTGAAACAAGCGGAACTGGATGGGGATTATACCCTGCGCCTAGCTCTGACGGAGGAGTTCAAATCCTATCCGTTTGGAGCGATCTGGGATTATTATTGTGCTCAGCAGGGAGTACCTGTTCGTGAACAGTGGATTACGGATATCAAAACCTATGAACAGGACGTACTGCTTCAGCGCGATAAATCCCTTGTTTAGCACGACTTCATAGGGCGCTTTTTGAATAAATGATGCATCAAGTGATATAAACCATTGCGGAATGAAAGTTCTGCAGTGGTTTTTTAATATGAAAGCAGCCTCGAAATGCATAATTGAGGCGATACCTTCCATACTAGGCATATGGCTCATTTCCGCCCATATTTGCTACGTAGAGGAGGAACGATAGATTTGAATCTCGCCCACAATAAACTGTATATTGCAGCACTTGGCGGCTTGAATGAAATAGGCAAGAACATGTATTTCATCCAGTACCATGAGGACATCATTGTCATCGATTGTGGATCGAAGTTTCCAAATGAAACCCTGCCAGGCATAGATCTCATCATCCCGGACGTGAACTACCTGTTGGAGAACCTGGACAAGGTAAGAGCTCTTGTGGTGACCCATGGACACGAAGATCATATTGGGGGCATTCCTTATTTGTTAAAACAAATGAATATCCCTGTCTATGCATCGAGACTCACCCGGGGATTGATCGAACTTAAATTGAAGGAGCATGGGCTGCTGCGCAAGGCTGATCTGCACACGGTTGATTCCCAATCCCGTATTACACTGGGAGCCATTCAGGTTTCCTTTTTTGCAACCAGTCACAGTATTCCAGATTGTCTCGGTATTTTCTTTCAAACACCAGGAGGCAACGTCGTCCACACCGGAGATTTCAAATTTGACTTGTCTCCCGTCAGTGGACCTTATCCCGATCTACACCGTATGGCCGAGATTGGTAAGCAAGGTGTTCATGTGCTGTTATCTGAGAGTACCAATGCGGAGAGACCCGGATTCACGCCGTCCGAGCGTGTCGTTGGTGACCATATTCTGGATGCCTTCATACGTGCGAAGCAAAAAGTATTCATCTCGACCTTCGCTTCCAATGTAAGCAGGGTGCAGCAGATCGTGAATGCAGCTTTTGAGACTGGGCGTAAATTGGCCCTACTGGGCAGAAGTATGGTCAATGTGGTGTCTGTTGCCAGTGAACTGGGCTATCTGCATGTACCTGAAGGTTTACTGATTGAAGCGGTAGATTCGGATCAGTTTCCACCTGATCAAGTTGTTGTACTCTGTACGGGAAGCCAAGGCGAGACCATGGCTGCATTATCCCGTCTGGCAGCTTCCAAGCATCCCCACGTAAAAATCACACCTGGTGATACGGTCATTATTGCCGCAGGCGCGATTCCAGGCAATGAACGTAATCTTGCGCATGTCATCGATAACCTTTACGTTCTGGGCGCACGCGTAATTTATGGTTCAAGCGGTGCAGCAGGGATGCATGTGTCAGGTCACGGCAGTCAGGAAGAACTCAAACTGATGCTGACCCTGATGAAGCCGGATTACCTGATTCCTGTTCACGGTGAGTTCCGCATGTTGTATCAACACCGATTGCTTGCCGAGTCTGTAGGCATCGAGCGAGATCATGTTTTTATCGTAAACAACGGGGAGATGATCCAATACAAGGACGGCATTGCTTCACTGGGGCCAAAAATTGCTTCGGGAAACAGTCTGGTTGATGGTCTGATCATGGGCGATGTGGGAAATATTGTGCTGCGTGATCGTAGGCAGCTGTCGTCTGATGGAATGCTGGTGATCGTGACTACACTGAGTAAAACGGAGAAAAAAATGGTCGTCACACCTGAGATCATCTCCAGAGGATTTGTATTTGTGAGGGACTCGGAAGAGTTCATGCACGAGATCTATGAGTTGGTTCTGAGTAAAATGGATGAGTTAACCGGGGCTGGTGCGAACCAGTGGAATGTCATCAAAAGAAAGCTCAAAGACGAAATCGGTCATTACATCTACGCCCAGACGAAACGAAGACCGATGATCCTGCCTATCATTATTGAGGTTTGAAGAAAAGTAGAGCAGATGCACATACATGGGAAGTGATAAGGTCAAAAGCCTGAGAAATGTCGGCTCATACAATCTTCGTGTGAGCCGCACATTATAATCAGGCTTTTGGTGTTGCTATCGTTTGGAAAATTGAACTTGTCATGGTTGTGCAGGTAATTCGAGTGAATCCTTATTCGCCATGTGTTTGCGATTCGAAGTATAATAAAGGAATCCAAGCTAATGAAAATAAGAGGAGCCTCTATGAACAAAACCATTTCCGATATCGCTCAGTTGGCAGGGGTAGCAAAGAGCACAGTCTCTCGCTTTCTGAATGGCGGATCTGTCAGTGGAGATACACGGCAGAAGATTGAGCGCATTATCAAACAATACAATTATGTACCCAATACGTTTGCACAGAGTCTCAAAGCGAAGAAGACCAGCATTATCGGCACGGTTGTTCCACGACTGGATTCTTTTGCAACATCCCAGACGCTGATCGGGATTGATGAAGAACTGAGAAATAATCAATATCAGATGCTGATTGCGAATACAAGTCAAGATATGCAGCGCGAGATTGATGCCATATATGATTTTGCCAGACAGAAAGTATCTGGTATTATTCTGCTGGCTGCGGAAGTGACTGATGCACATCTGAAGGCCGTTGAAGACATCGGGATTCCTGTATTGTTGGTGGGGCAACAGCATGAGCGTCTGCACAGTCTGGTTCATAATGACGATCAGGCCGGGTATGAGATGGGCAAGTATATTGTGGAGAAGGGCCATCGAAAGATTGTATATATGGGCGTTACTGAGAAAGATCAGGCGGTAGGCGTACATCGTAAACAGGGTTTCAAGCGGGCAATCGCGGAGTGTGAGGGATGTGATGTTACTTATTATGAGACAAGCTTCAAAATGTCCGAAGCCATCGCTACCGCAGAAGCCATTCTAAAAGAAAATAAACCCACAGTCATTGTGGGGGCAACGGATAACATCGCACTGGGTGTGATGAAGATTGCTTTTTCCAATAAAGTGCGAATTCCTCAGGATTTATCTGTTACCGGATTTGGCGGGTATGATATAACGGAGATGATACACCCTGCGCTAACGACGGTAAAATATCATTATTTGCAGGCAGGCACACTTGCGGCCAATCACATTATTCGCTTGGTTAAGGGTGAGCCAGTGGAGGAACGAACGGTACTTGATGTAGATATCATTCCTCGAGAAAGCGTTGACAAAATATAAAACCATCCTTTATGATAATTCCATCGAACCGGTTCCATACTAAATATTCAATCTGGATAGGGGAACACGGACAGGCGAAGAAGCTACATGGAATTATTTTTTTGTATGTTATGGAACCGGTTCCGATAATTTGATTTTCATATAAGTTAGATTAAGAAAAAGAAATACACGATTACGGAGAGGGCAGAAAAAATCTGAAGAAACGTAGTGTTCGCCTAAAAGCTTTCTGTAAGAAAGCTGCTTCGGAAGCATAGGCTATCACGGATTTCACCCATTAGAAAAGGGATCAAGGGAATCAGGGGATAACAGTGATGGGACGATTGTTCTGCCATCGAAGTCCCAGTGTAAATTTTTTTGAAATAACTTATATAAGCAAGAATGGAGAACACTTATGAAAATGACTAGAGAACAGCGTTACAGACGGATTGAGCAAGCTGAACCTGGGGAGATTGCAAATCTTGAAGCTCTCATATCGGTATGTCCCTGGAGACAGAGTTACCATATTCAGCCCATAACAGGTCTGTTAAATGATCCGAACGGATTCTCCTATTATCATGGGCATTATCATCTATTCTATCAGTGGTTTCCGCTTGGAACAGAACACGGAATGAAGTACTGGTACCATACCCGCTCAACGGACATGGTGAACTGGGAAGAAGTGGGTATTGGGATCGAGCCTGGTGATACGTTTGACTCGCATGGAGCTTATTCCGGAAGTGCAATCGAGAAAGAGGGCAAGTTATATCTGCTCTATACAGGCAATACTCGGGATGAGGCATGGATCAGACATCCGTACCAGTGCTTAGCCATAATGGATGAAAGCGGCTCAATAAACAAGTTGGATTACCCTGTGATCTCTTCGGTACCCTCAGGATATACAGAACATTTCAGAGACCCGAAGGTTTGGCAACAGGGAGATACGTATTATTGTGTGATCGGAGCTCAGCGAGCAGATGAGACCGGATGTACGGTATTGTATCGCTCGACTGATCTCAAGCAATGGGAGTTTCTTGGAGAGGTCCTTACCCAACTGACCTCATTTGGCTACATGTGGGAGTGCCCGGATTACATGGAGATGGATGGGAAGGGTGTACTCATCTTTTCACCGCAAGGCATAGCTGCCAAGGGAGACCACTACAATAATATTTTTCAGTCTGGCTACCTGATTGGCGAACCGCTGAATCTTCAGACGAGAGATTTCGAGCATGGTGAATTTCAGGAGTTGGATCGCGGATTTGACTTCTATGCTCCGCAGACAACGAAGGCCCCGGATGGAAGACGCATTCTTGTTGGATGGATGGGACTTCCCGATCTGGAGTATGCAACAGACGAGAGTGGATGGGCGCATTGCCTGACGATTCCTAGGCAATTGTCACTGCGAGATGGCAAGTTAATCCAACAACCCGTTGCAGAAATGATCCAATTGCGTAAGCAAGTCGAAGGAACTCATATTCGCTCAATGATTGACCATGAGAGTCGATCTTTCGCTGGTTTTGCTGGAATTGCCTATGAGCTGATCTGTGAGATAAGTCATGTAGATGCAGAGCTTGTTGGCATAGAATTCAGGGCGAATGTAGCGGAGAAGACTGTTCTCCTGTATGATCGAATTCAGCAGAAAGTTGTCCTGGATCGGACCCTGTCTGGTACCAAGCTGGAAGAGCAGAATGGTACTGTACGGCGGTGCAAACTAAGTGCAGACGTGATTAAGTTCCATATGTTTGTGGATTCCTCTTCCGTTGAGATCTTTGTGAACGATGGGGAAGAGGTCTTTACCAGCCGGATTTTCCCGAGCCAAGACAGTGGGGAGATTCGATTCTTTGCTCACGGAGGCAAAGCAGAATTCCAAGCAACGAAATGGGAGATTTAGAAATTAGGGGAGAGGAATGAAGCAGGATGTCGGATAACCAACGAATTGCCCAGGAAGTCATTCGTTCCATCGGGGGCAAAGACAATATCTCATCATTTGCACATTGTGCAACACGCCTTCGCATCATGGTGAAAGACAAGGAGAAGATTGATCAGCAGCAGGTCGAGAACATCGACAAAGTCAAAGGGGCTTTTTTCAACTCGGGCCAATATCAGATCATCTTCGGTACGGGGACGGTGAACCGAATCTTTGAAGAGGTCGAGAAGCTAGGCATTGAAGGATCGTCCAAGGATGATGTGAAAAGTCAGGGAAAAAAGGAAGGCAACGCTTTTCAACGAGCTATCCGCACGTTTGGTGACGTGTTTGTTCCGATTATTCCTGTGTTGGTGGCAACGGGGTTGTTCATGGGACTGCGGGGACTGCTCACCCATAATGAGATTCTTTCCTTGTTTGGTGCAACCCCAGAGGATATTTCGCCCAATTTCCTGTTATTCACTCAGATACTGACGGATACGGCATTTGCATTCCTGCCTGCACTTGTAGCATGGTCCGCATTCCGTGTATTCGGAGGAAGTCCGGTACTTGGTATCGTATTAGGACTAATGCTGGTCAATCCGGCATTGCCGAATGCTTACGCGGTGGCAGATGGTTCAGCACAGCCCCTGCATATGTTCGGCTTCATACCTGTTGTGGGTTATCAGGGTTCAGTTCTGCCGGCGTTCTTCGTAGGCTTGATTGGAGCTAAGTTCGAGAAGGTTCTAAGAAGACGTATACCGGAGGCACTGGACTTAATCCTCACTCCGTTTATCACACTAACCGTTATGATTACACTCGGACTCTTCGCGATTGGCCCGGTGTTCCATTCCCTTGAAGAGTGGGTGCTGCATGGAACGACCGCCGTATTGGATCTTCCGTTCGGGATTGCAGGTATAATCATTGGTTTCTTTCATCAGATTATCGTGGTTACCGGTGTGCATCACATCTTCAACTTCCTGGAAATCCAGCTGCTGGAGAAAACGGGCGTTAACCCGTTCAATGCAATCATTACCTGTGCAATGGCTGCACAAGGAGCCGCTTGTCTGGCGGTAGGTTTGAAGACCAAAAATACGAAGCTGAAAGCACTCGCGTTACCGTCATCGTTGTCTGCATTTCTGGGCATTACCGAGCCAGCCATTTTCGGGGTCAACTTGCGTTATATGAAACCGTTTATTATGGGTCTCGTGGGTGGCGGTGTGGGTGGGTTTATCGCATCATTATTCCATTTGCAAGGTACAGGTATGGCCGTGACGGTTATTCCGGGAACCCTGTTATATCTGAACAGTCAATTACCGTTATACATTTTGTCCAATGTGGTTGCCATGGGGGTAGCCTTTGCACTTACCTGGTTCTTTGGATATAAGGATCAGCCGAGTGTAGAGGGAGCGGCCAGCCATGCGGGCATGGGGGATGAAACAGTGAAATTGACTGCGGTTCATTCAAAAACAGATATCAAACCAACGGTAAGCCATCGTCCCAAGGTAGATGTACTGGAAATCGCTTCACCGATGAATGGGACCGCTGTTGCTTTGGAGCAGGTTCCTGATCCGGCATTTTCGGAGAAACATATGGGAGAGGGCATTGCCATTGAGCCTTCTGAAGGCAACGTTTACGCCCCTTTTGATGGTGTCATTGCACATGTAATGACTAAGAGCAAACATGCGATCATTCTGGAGCATGAAACGGGTGTGCAGATGCTTGTGCATATTGGAATTAACACGGTAGGACTGAAAGGGGAGGGGTTCACCGCGCATGTGAATAACGGGGACACCGTAACCGCAGGACAGTTGTTGATTGAATTTGATATGGATCACATTCAGGCTGCAGGTCTGCCATTGATTACACCTGTGCTTATTCCATACGGGAATGATACGATTGAGCATGTCATGGCAACGTTGACAGGCAATGTTCAAGCCAATGATGAAGTCATACTCGTGGTGAAATTCAAAGAACCACAATAAGCCAGTAGGCTGAAGTCGTCGGATCGGGGATCGCCGTCATCATTAATAAATCCGAATTATCCAAGTAAAAGAAAAAACGTTCTGACCTGAGCCTGTTGCTCTGGGCAGAACGTTTTATGAATTTCAATAGGCTATATAAAGAGCTGTAATTCTATTATGAAGATACTCCGACAACACTAGAACCGTTCTTTGTAATTTTGTACGTAATTACGTCTCCACTCCAGAAGTGGAATTTGAGAATAACCTCACCATTACTGGTTTCGTTGAAGAAGTCTTGTTTCAATTCAATCACATTACTGTTGTAATTCGGGCTGAACGTGCGGGCAAACTCTTTGAATGAAGTCCAGTTTTGTGGACCAGCGTTGCCACCATTCGTATACGTGGCTTCCATAGTGGCCAGCTGATTACCGTTAAATGTAGTTGGAATCGCAAATGAACTGGTTGTACCTGCTGCATTGTTCAGTTTAGGTGTATCATACTTAATGATATTCAAGTTCCAGTTGGCGCCGTTGTTGAATTTGACAGTCAGTTTAGCATTTACGCCGAGATTACCGGATGTTGTTAGTTTGTTTAACAGACTGGCTTTCAATGTAAGTATATCCCCATTGATGGTATAATCCGTATGATTAACAAGTGTTGTGCTGCCATGGGACAGGGAAGTGAATGTATTGCCATTCAGATTCAGTTTTACAGTCTTATCCTGAACTGCGGCACCTTTCTTCAAGTACACCAAATCGGATTCAGCAGTGGACGAACGACCAGTCCAGCTGGCTTTCATCGTGTTATACAGATCCTGGTCAGACCAGACAAAGCTGGTACGACCAAAATGCTGTCCGTTATCCCACAACATGGTAGTCATTTGTTTTTGACGCAGGTATTGTCCGATAAATTCGAAGAATTTCAGCTTTTCGCCTTGTTCGATGACGCCAGTGTGCTGGTCAAAGCCGAGCAAACCATATTCACCGACGATAACCGGAATGCCTTTGGCTGTAAAAGCATTGTACACCCGGTCAAATGTCTGGGTGATATCCTGCTGCACTTCTGCGTTAAATTTGGTGTAACCAGCGATGTTAACACTGAATGGCCAGAAGCCATAGTAGTGGACTGTAGCGATAATATTAGGATCATTCAATTTGGCAATCGTCTGGGATAGTGCATCCAAATCCGGTTGAGTGGAAGAGGTGTGCATCGTTGGCAGAACCAATGGACGTGTTGTATTGTTTCCGCCGGATGCTCTCACGATGTTGTGAAAAGATACATTCAACTCATCCAGCAAAGCGTATGCGGTAGCGGTATTCGTTGTTCCACCTTCTGTGAAGCGTGGTTCATTTACACTTTCGAACATCAGCTTGGTGGATGCGTTTTTGAATTTGTTCGCAATTTGAGTCCAAGCTGAGTTATAGCGTGCCAGAACATTGGCATGGTCATTCTCCATATAACTGATCCACTGCCAGGAGTCGTGGTGGATATTAATCATGACATACAGATTCGCATCAAGTGCCCAGTTAACAACCTGTTGCACACGATTCATGTAAGCGGCATCAATCGTGTAGTTGGGTGCTCCACCCATGTGAGCTTGCCAGGTCACAGGAATACGAATACTTTTGTATCCTTGATTGGCAATCTGCTGAATCAGTTGTTGGGTGATCAATGGGTTGCCCCAGGCAGTCTCATCGGCACCAACGGCGTCCAGTGAGTTACCCAGATTCCAGCCTGGTTCCATGGCATTGACATAAGATTGCATATTGGTTGGCGCAGCAGCTACATTTGCCTGAACTGTATTATCCGTAGCGGCAGCAGCTATGGCAGAGGAGAACAAGGACAGAATCATCGCGGTCACGATCGTGAGTGAGAGAACCGATTTACGGTTTTTTTTCATAAACATAGTCTCCTTTGAGTTATAATTGTTGAACTATAATATGGTGCTTGAAAGAAATACCGAAAGAAGCTCAACAGCAACAAGCGTTACACTTGTTCGAAAATGGGATCACCTCCATTTTTAGAATTGAAAGCGTTTTCTAAGTTGTAAATATATCATAATTAATGAGAAGGGAATACCATCATAATTGGAATAAATTTCATGTAAAAATTAGTGATTATTGGATTATGTTATCTTTGTTTGAAGAAAAATCGTGGCATTAAGTCCATCATTGAATTTAAATAAAATAACAGGAGGGGATATGTAATGAAACTGGATGCACATCAACATTTTTGGAATTATAACATGCATGAATATGGGTGGATCGGGGAGCATATGAGTGTTATTCGACGATCGTTTCTCCCGGAAGATTTGGAACCTCTGCTAACCTATTCAGGAGTATCGGGTTGTATTGCTGTACAAGCGAGACAAACGGTTGAGGAAACGGAATGGCTTCTGTACTTGGCAGAACAGCACGAGTTCATCAAGGGCGTTGTGGGTTGGGTGGATCTGTGTTCTGTAGAAGCTTCACGTCAACTTGAGAAATATGCATCAAACCCCTGGTTGAAGGGGGTACGTCATGTGATACAGGATGAATCGGATGTAAAGTTTGTGCTGCGTGACGATTTTCAGCGCGGAATTGCTTTGCTGCAACCCTATAATCTGGCGTACGATCTGCTCGTGTCCAAGGAGCAACTGCCTTATGTGGTAGAATTGGTTAAGAATTTTCCTGAACAGCGATTTGTGCTTGATCACCTGGCGAAACCGGATATTAAGGCGGGCCAGGTGTCACCTTGGAAGGAAGCACTATATTCGTTGTCAGAACAACCGAATGTATACTGTAAATTGTCAGGAATGATGACTGAAGCGGATTGGGGAAATTGGAAACAGGAGGACTTTACCCCCTATCTGCATACAGCCTTGGAAGCCTTTGGTCCAGATCGGGTCATGTTTGGCTCGGATTGGCCAGTTTGTACGGTGGCTGGTACATACTCTCAAGCACTTGAGATTGTAATGAAGCATATGTATTCCATGTCTGAGACGGAGAAGCAGATGATATTTGGGGGCACCTGTGCCACCTTTTATCAGTTATAGCGATTGCATTCATAGCTGATCCAGGTTTGACGATGTTGACAGTTTCCCTAATTCTTGTTAATGTTTTATCCAATCCGCATAATTGTGATCCGGGAATGTTACCGATACGGGCATAACCTGAGCTGGCTTGTTTACACGCGACCGTGTATCCAGGCTGGTTCGGGTTTTTTGTATTTGTATTTTCAATGTTTCTTGCGATTTGAGCGGATATCTGAAAACCATATTTGGAAGGAGAATGATGATGACAAATTTTAAATTTCCCAAGGACTTTCTATGGGGTGGAGCTATTGCTGCCAATCAGGCGGAGGGTGCTTACCTGGAAGATGGCAAAGGACTGAGTATCGTTGACTTGTTGCCAACAGGAGAGAACCGCAGAGGCATTATGGAGGGCAACGTTCCCGCATTTACGCCGCTTGCAAACGAGTTCTATCCTTCGCATGAAGCGATTGATTTCTATCATCGTTATCCCGAAGATATTGCCTTATTTGCTGAAATGGGCTTCAAAGTGTTGCGTGTTTCGATTGCCTGGGCACGAATTTTCCCAACCGGAGAAGATGTACAGCCAAATGAAGCCGGATTACAATTTTACGATAATCTGTTTGATGAACTGCTGAAACATGGTATTGAACCTGTGGTTACACTCGCGCATTTCGATGTGCCGGTGAATCTGATTGAGAAGTATGGCAGCTGGAGAAGCCGCGAACTGGTAGATTTCTTTGAGACGTATGCCAAAACGGTATTCTCCCGCTATAAGGACAAGGTAAAATACTGGATGACCTTTAACGAGATCAATATGCTGCTGCATCTGCCATTCCTCGGTGCGGGGTTAACGTTCAAGGAAGGCGATAATATCAAGGAGATCCAGTATCAGGCTGCTCATCATCAACTGGTTGCAAGTGCATTGGCAGTCAAAGCCTGTCATGAGATCATTCCGAGCGCAATGATTGGCTGTATGCTCGCGGCCGGCAGCTTCTATCCGTATACGTGCAATCCGGAAGATATATTCAAGGGTATGGAAAAAGATAGAGAATCCTATTTCTTCATTGATGTTCAGTCCCGCGGGGAATATCCGGGTTACGCCAAACGTTTCTTCAAAGATCACAGTCTGAATATTGTTATGCAGCCGGGTGACGTGGATATCCTTAAGAATCATACGGTTGACTACATTGGATTCAGCTATTACTCCAGCCGTACAACCAGCACAGATCCGGAAGTGATCAAAAACATGACCAGCGGCAATGTGTTTGGCTCAGTAGCCAATCCGTATTTGGCAAAATCGGAGTGGGGATGGACCATAGATCCCAAAGGATTCCGTATTACAGCAAACCAATTGCATGACCGGTATCAAAAACCTCTGTTTGTTGTCGAGAATGGGTTTGGTGCCAATGACATGGTGTCTCCAGAAGGGCAAGTGGATGATGACTACCGGATCGATTATCTGAAACGGCATATTGCCGAGATGGGTGAAGCTATTCAGGACGGTGTACACATTATTGGTTACACAAGTTGGGGACCGATCGATATTGTCAGTGCTTCTTCGGGTGAGATGAGAAAACGTTACGGCTATATTTATGTAGACCGGGATAATGAAGGTAAAGGTGAGCTGAAGCGTATTAAGAAGAAGAGTTTCCACTGGTACAAAAAAGTGATTGAATCAGAGGGGACGAATTTGGGCGAAGCGTAGGATTGGGAAAAGCGCAGGTCAAATCAACCGGGAGAACCATTCATCATGGAGCTCCCCGGCTGATGCCCTTTGCTTGAAAGCGTTGACATATACGTTACTTTCGCGCTATACTTGACGCAATTATATCGTTTTGGGATTGTTACTACACCATGTAGGCAAAACCTAAGCATCAAAAAAGAAGACAGCATTTGTCTTGTTTATTTTGTGATGCTTCAGGTTTTTTTTGTATGCCCAAAAGTGTATAGGACTGCAAAGAGGGATTGTGACGGGGGGATTGAAGTGAACATAGCAAAGGTTATCAACAATAACGTCATCAGCATATATCAGTCGGATGGAGCCGAACTTGTAGTGATGGGGCGTGGGATTGCCTTTAAGAAAAAGCCGGGAGATAAAGTAGATGAGACCCGCATTCAGAAAGTTTTTGCATTGAAAAACAAGCAGACCTCCGATAATTTCAAACTGCTGCTGCGCGAAGTGCCGATGGAATTGATCGAAATAGTGGAAGAAATTATTACCTACGCCAGAGAGAATCTTGGCCGGAATTTGAATGAAAATATCTATGTGTCCTTGACGGACCATATCAATTTCGCGATTGAACGATACCGTGAAGGGGTTGAGATCAAGAATGCGTTAATGTGGGAAATCAAACAGTTATATAAGGCCGAATTCGGACTAGGTCTGAAAACGCTGGAGCAGATTAAAACCAGGATGGACATTGAGCTTCCACCAGATGAAGCCGCTTTTATTGCTCTGCACATCGTGAATGCCGAGATGAACGAAGAAGTGATTACGACCATGAATATTACGAAGTTCATTCAGCAGATTATTAATATTGCGAAGTATCATTTCAAAACGGAATTTGACGAAGAATCCTTAAGTTATTTTCGGTTCATCACACATTTAAAATTCTTCTCGCAGCGTGTATTGAGCGGAACGCACTATGAGAACAACTATGATCACCTATACGACATGATCAAGCAGAAACACAAGGAAGCGGCAGCATGTACGGAAAAAATTGAGCTGTTTGTGAAAAAAGAGTACAATCACGAACTGACAAACGAAGAGAAATTGTATCTGACGGTACACATTGAGCGAGTTGTGAATCGCTAGATAATATATGTTGACAAATTTGGTTAAATTATAATAATATGAGATTAACAGGAACTGAATACGATTTAACTGGGATTGTTACTGGTTATGCAGGCAAAACCTAAGTCATGAGAAGACCGGACCGATGTGTCTATCTTCCTCAAGGCTTAGGTTTTTTGTGTGCAAAAAAATGGGTAGGATGCCTGTTTGATAAAAAGTGGGGGTGCACATCATGAGTCAGGAAAAACTAGCGAGAGAGATTATTGAGCTGGTCGGCGGTGAAAAGAATGTGGTATCACTGGTTCACTGCGCAACGCGTTTGCGGTTTGTATTGAAAGACGATGCAAAGGCAGACAAAGCCAAGCTGGAGAAGACAGAGGGGATCATCGCTGTCAAGGAAAACGGTGGACAGTTTCAGGTTGTGGTGGGTAATAAGGTGCCTGAAGTGTATAGCGCCATTGGAGAGATTAGCAGCCTCTTGGACGATTCTTCGGACAAGGAGAAACCTCGCAAAGCAGCCAAGGGAATTGGCGGTATTATCGATGTGATTTCCAGCATTTTTGCACCGCTGCTTGGCGTCATGGCTGGAGCCGGTATTCTGAAAGGTTTGTTGCTGATTGCTAGCAACATCGGATGGCTGGAAACCACGGAAACGACATATAAAATCTTATTTGCGGCAGCGGACAGTCTCTTTTATTTCCTGCCCCTGTTGTTAGCGGTTACAACAGCACGTAAATTCCAGGGTAATATGTTTGTAGCGATGACCATTGCAGGTGCACTAATCTATCCTACCATTGTCACGCTGAAAGCAGAGGGGACACCTACTGATTTCTTCGGTATCCCTGTGATATTGATGAATTATTCATCTACCGTTATTCCGATTATTCTAGCTGTAATTGTCATGAGCAAATTAGAGAAATTCTTTAATAAAGCACTTCACGATAGTGTGAAAAACTTTGTTACACCTCTATTTTTGCTAGTAATCATGGTACCACTTACCCTGCTTGTATTTGGTCCATTTGGAGTGTATGTAGGTAATGCGATTGCAGCGGGACTTGTTGCGGCCTTTGGATTCAGTCCATTGCTCGCTGGAGCCGTGATGGGGGCAAGCTGGCAGTTGCTCGTTATTTTCGGAATACACTGGGGTCTCATTCCTGTATTTATTAATAACGTTGCTGTCTATGGACAGGATGGAGTTAAGCCAGCTGCGACTGCTTCCATCTTCGCACAAACCGGGGCTGCTTTTGGGGTTATGCTGAAAACCAAGAACAAAAAGTTGAAAACATTGGCGGGATCATCCACATTGACAGCACTGTTCGGTATTACCGAGCCAGCGATCTATGGTGTAACGTTGCCACTCAAACGTCCATTCATCGCAGGCGTAATTGGGGGCGCCATTGGTGGAGCTATTATCGGCCAGGCAGGTACACAAGCGTTTGCATCCGGTGCACCGGGGCTACTGACCTTGCCAATCTTCTACGGGCCGGGTGGGCAGGGCTTCCCGGGTCTGATCCTTGGTATCGTGGTATCCTTTGTCGTTTCGGCTGTACTGACCTATATTATGGGCTTCAAAGATCCCGTTGAAGAAGAAGAGAAAGAAAAAAATACGGATTCCAGCAAGCCATCGGCAAGAGCAGAGGCTTCATCAGATCAAGAGGTATTCAGCCCAATCGAGGGAACGATTGTGGAATTGTCGGAAGTCCCCGATCCCGCATTTTCATCCGGCGCGATGGGCAAGGGGATTGCTATTGAACCGGTAGTAGGCCGTGTCGTAGCACCTTTTGACGGAACGATAACCGTTGCTTTCAAAAAGAAACATGCTCTGGCTGTTGTATCCGATACGGGTGCTGAGATTTTGGTCCATGTCGGGGTGGACACGGTCAAGCTTGACGGTCAGCATTTTACTTCACACATTCAGGAAGGTGACCGTGTAAAAGCGGGAGATTTGCTGCTGGAATTTGATATCGCTGCGATCAAGGCGGCAGGTTATCATACAGTAACACCTATCATTGTAACGAATTCTGCGAACTACGAGGAAGTGGTTTCACTGGTTACAGGGCAGGTTCGTACCCAGGAGCCACTGTTGAACTTGTATGGCGGGAAGGTTGACGCAGAGTAACGCGAGAAGTGCGGTACACTTTGCATGCACATTAGAAAATGAAGCCATAAAGGAAGAGATTAAAGAGAAACCGCCAAAATCATTTTGGCGGTTTCTCTTATTTTGGGATATCCGTATAGGATATCTATGTATTTATGTACTGATCAGGAGTCAGCTTTTACAACCGTTGAATGCATGTTACCTGTCAGACGCTGAGGAGGGAAAACCATGCGTACAGGTGCAATGATGATCGCAGCAAATACGGCTTTAATAAGATCTCCAATAATGTAAGGATAGAAACCTTGAATCATGGCTTCAGAGAAGGACATGTTATAACCATACGCAAGCCAGGGTACGCCTGAAACATAGTTCAACAGGGAACCGAAGATTTCCAAGATGATAAAAGCAAGAAAATAACCCATGATTCCCCGAATTTGAATTCTGGAGAGGAACAATCCAATCAGGAGTGCTGACAAAGGCCATATGACAACGTATCCCCCTGTAGGTCCGAGTAGTACAGCCAGACCTCCGGTTCCGTGTAGGAGGGGGAAACCAAATGCCGTGAGCACAACGACCAGTGCGACACTGAGAAAACCATACAATGGTCCAAGCAATCCACCAGCCAGCATCACCGCAAGAGTTTGCAAAGTAATCGGCACAGGCGAGAAACCAATCGGAATACTTATGTAACCAAAAAGAACAAGTATGGCTGCCATGAGTGCGCTGAATACAATACCTCGCAAAGATAATTTCATGTTTGAACATTCCTTTCAAATTTGGTAATCTATTGTTAACCAAATAATATTGAGTGGTTAACGATTAGGATCGTACCACAAAAGGATTGAAAGGGAAAGGACTAATTTACGATGCAAGACAACATACCTTTATTTACTATAGAAGATGCTCGTGTGTACTATGCTTCCGAATCTGGTCAGGTGAGAAAGGCGCTGGATGGAGTGTCGTTCGAGCTGCATCGAGGAGAATGGATAACCATTGTCGGGGCCAATGGCAGCGGGAAAAGCACACTGGCTGGACTGCTGATTGGATTCACCCCCTTATCTGGTGGTCTACGAAATATCTCAGCTGATGTTACCGTGCGAGGTGTTTTGCAGCAACCCGACGCACAGGTGCTCGGGGATACCATTGAAGAGGAATTTCATTTTGCTTTGTCACCAGTGGTGGAGTCTGTCCAAGAGCAATTGGAGCGCCGACAGCAAGCATTACATACCGTAGGACTTCATTATCCCCCAGAAACGGCCATCTCGCAGTTGTCGGGAGGACAGAAGCAGTTGCTTAACATTGCAGTGGCTCTTGTAGCCAGACCAGATGTATTCATTCTGGATGAACCGACAGCCATGCTTGATCCGGGAGCTAGAGACCGAATTGAAGTTATAGTCCAGGCCATTGTCCAGCAAGGCACAGCAGTGATCTGGATTACGCATCACCTGGAAGAAGCAACATTATGCGATCGAATCATTGCTCTTGAAAAGGGACGTTGTGTATACGACGGAATGCCTGAGTCCTTTTTTTACGGGTCAGAGACGCAAGAGAGTGTTACCCAAGAAAAGGAGTACTTATCGCCCTGCGAACGATTGGGGCTGGACCCTCCTTTTACTGTAAAGACGGCGTTACTGCTGAAGCAAAGAGGCTTGCTTCCTGATGTGATGCCACTGCGACCAGAACAGCTCGCTAAGGAGGCTGCACGTTGAGGATTGATTTAACGAATATACGTATAGAAGCATCCGAAGCGAATAAGCGTGTACTGCTTGACGATGTGACTGTGCAATTGAACAGTGGGGAAATTACCCTGCTGCTGGGCTGCACAGGATCGGGAAAAACAACGTTGCTACAGACGCTGGCTGGCCTAAAACCTCCGGATGCAGGAAGTATCACTTTGGATGGCGAGCCTTTCTGGCGAGAAGGCAAAGTACCACAGTCCATTTTGTTACAGATGGGCCTGGTATTTCAATTCCCGGAACAACAACTGTTTGCCCGGAACATTCAGCGGGAATTCGCGTATTCCCTGCGTCCATACCGAATTTCAGATGAACAACAGGAAAAGCAGATCACGGAAGCGCTCAAACAGTGGGACCCACCCTCGGGTAAAGAACAGGAACAACGATTTCGTCTGAATAGATCGCCATTTGCCCTGAGTGGGGGGGAAAGGCGTAGACTTGGTCTTGCACTGGGTAGTGTCACGAATCCACACTGGTTTCTGCTCGATGAGCCTAGCGCCGGATTGGAAGCACAAAGTGTCATGCTGCTCCTTGATGCACTGGTTCAGCATCGTGAGGAAGGCTGTGGAATCGTGGTGGCAACGCATGATCTGGATACCTTTTTGCCTTGCGCCGATCGAGTTCTGTTATTACAGGAAGGTCGTCTGATCGCTGATCTCACACCAAGAGAGCTGCATTCACGGCCCGAACTGCTGGAGCAGACGGGGATTGGCTTGCCCCCTTCCATGCGGCTGGCACAGCAATTCCGAACGGCTGGCATTCACTTGCCTTTTACGGCAATGACGCCAGAGGAGATGGTTGAAAGTATTGTTCAGTCCAAGCGAATGGAGCCGGAGGGCTGTACAAAATCGGAATTAAAAAAGGAAAACAAGTCGGGAACATTGGCGGTTGCCGAAAGTACTCTATTCAACGGGGAAACGAGGGATCTCCTTCCTTACTCTAGTAGAGCTGGAAATGCTGAATTTCCAAACGTCAGGCCAACTTCAACCAGTGGAATGTATGGAGTCATGGACCCGCGTTTGAAATGGATGTTGTATATTTTACTGGTAACCGCGGCGATGCTTCAACAGCGCTGGTTGGGGTTGACGTTAACATTGGTGCCAGTAGTGGCCGCACTTGCCGCTCTCCCTCGTCAGACTTTGGCTGGATGCGTGAAGTTAATGAAGCCGCTGTTATTCTTTTTCCTCATATCAACAGCGTTATCTGGAACCACCCTTTCAACAGAGGGAGGTGGTCTGCACTTTGGTTTTTCCCTGGTACAGGCGGAGGGCACTTTGCTGAATGTGTATCGTTTGTTTATTGTCACCTTGGCGAGCCTATGGTTTTCGCTTACCACGCCTTATGGGCGTATGGTAGAAGGGCTGAATTGGGTACTTGGCATCGGTAAAAAAATCAGGCTGCCCGTTGCCTCGTTTGCACTTGCCGTATCGTTAATCTTTCGGTTTATCCCGATGATCTGGAGTGAGTGGCAGCGATTCTCGTTGATCGTGCGGGCACGTGGGAAAGCGGTGTTACGACCGAATGCGGTCCGGGTGCGTGACCTGGGTCCAATGGTCATTCCCTTGCTTATGGCGCTGTTCCAGCGTGCAGAGGATATGACGATTGCGATGGAAATGCGTAAAGTCAGAGAGAATTCTCTGCTTGGAGCACGTTCTTCTTTGTTGGTATGGTCGAGGCGTGATACCTGGATTAGCATCGCTGGTCTTATTGTCTTTGTATTATTTGTATCATTACGCCAGGTGTAACGGTAAAAATGAAGGCGCTGGATCGATGATTCGATCAGAGCTTGAAACGCAGTGTTTTGCAGGTGCATATGTATAAATGTTCTTCTTTTGGCTCAAAATAAACCTGCTTTGATCACCTTGAAGCAGATATGGAGGGACGAACGATGAAGGAGAAATTTTTGCAGGAAGAAAGGCAAGAATATACCGATGTTTCCACGGTGGAGTCGCAGCGAAATGATATCACACTCGAAGAGTTCCCAGAAGGTCCTTACGGTTCATCTCTGATGTCTGAATCTCTTGGGAAGAGCTCGCCGTGGCGAGTGGATCAAAGGACCGCGCATCGTTTTGATTATGAGAATCATGAGCTGCACGAAGGAGAAGTTCGCGATTATCCTGGTCAGGACGTCTTTGATGAATCTGTCCCCGATAACGTGACCGAGCCTCAATACCCGGAAAAATCGTAATGACGTGTTGTTATAAATATGAAATAAATAATGGCCTTCGGCAGGATTGTCCTGTTCGGGGGCTATTTTTAGTTGTATATATGTCCAATCAAGTCGGATATTGCAAGCCCAATATAGAGATATATGAACTTGTTCAATCTCATATACACAGGACTGCACATATTATATATGTGGATGATCAAGCTAAAAATTTGAAGCCTGCTACTGAACTGGGATGGGAAACATTACTTGCAGATCAACAGCATCATTGGATTGCTGTAATTGACGAATGGCTCGTAGACCAACATTAACCCTAGACACAGATGTACTACATCACCTACATATATACCGCTGCACGAATTGGATGCAAAAAAAATAGGGGCTGTCCCATAAGTCATAAAAATGGCTAGGGACAGCCCTGTTTTCCAAATTGTAAAACAAAAAGAAGCCTTTCCTTGGTAAAATGGAAGTGTCGAGCAACCATTTCTAAGGAGGGCTTCTTTTGTACATTCAATATACCATGGATCAACTTTTCTTGCCAATGGATTTGGAGACAGATATCCCCGAAAATCACCTCGTTCGTGTTGTGAATGACGCTGTCAATCGCCTGAGCGATTCCATTTTCAACTCGGCGTATCCTGGCGGGGGCCGCCATAGCTATCATCCCAAAATGCTCACCAAAATCATCATCTACGCCTACACCCAGCGCATCTATTCTTCCCGGAAAATCGCCAAGGCCGTTCGCGAAAATATCATGTTCATGTGGCTCGCTGCGCGGCAACAACCGGATTTTCGGACCATCAATCGCTTCCGTTCGGAGCGGATGAAAAAGGTGTTGGAAACCGTGTTTACCCATGTGCTGGAGTTGTTGGTTCAGGAGCAATACGTATCCTTGGAACACTACTTTCTGGACGGAACCAAGCTTGAAGCAAATGCGAATCGGTACACCTTCGTCTGGAAAAAGGCTGTCGTCAAGTACCAGGCCAAGTTGCAAGAAAAAGTACATACCCTGTTCCAAGCCATCGAAGCGGCTGAAGGTGAAGAAGATGCGCTCCACACGGGTACAGACCTTCCTGAGCTCGGTGAAGCTTCTGCGCTCACGGCAGAAAAGCTGGAAAAAGCCGTTAAGCAACTGGAGGAATCTTTACAAGAAAAACCGAAGAACAAAACATTAAAGAAAGCGGTACGCCAGTTGCGGAAGGACTTGCTACCGCGGCTGCAGAAGTATGAGCATCAGATCCAAACCGCTGGCGAGCGCAATAGTTACAGCAAAACCGATCCAGATGCGACGTTCATGCGAATGAAAGAAGACCATATGCGAAATGGTCAATTGAAGCCAGGGTACAATGTGCAGATCGGAACGGAAAACCAGTTTATTTTGGGCTACAGTGTACATCAACGGCCTACCGATACCAAATGTCTGAAGCCGCATCTGGAGCATGTGGAAGAAACGCTCGGTAGACGACCGAAAATCGTCATTGCCGATGCAGGATATGGAAGCGAAGAAAATTACAGCTATTTCGAAGAGCAAAACATCCAGGCAATCGTCAAATACGGGACGTACCACAAGGAGAAAACGAGAGCCTTTCAGCAAGCGATTGGCAAAGTGGATAACTGGAGCTACAACGAAACGGAAGATACATGGACCTGTGCGGCTGGGAAGACGTTACGTTTTCGGTACGAAAGCGAGACGTTCACGGAGAGTGGCTACACGATTCGAACACGCCATTATCGAAGTGCAGATTGTAGCGATTGTCCCCTCAAAACGAAATGCACCAAAGCCAAAGGCAATCGGGAGATCGCGATCAGTCTGACCTATATGCGGCAAAAAAACAACATGCGGGAACGACTGCGTAGCGAGGAAGGATACACCCTTTCGGTTCGGCGCATGACAGAGCCAGAAAGCGTGTTTGGACAAATCAAAAACAACCGGGCATTCCGAAAATTCCTGCTTCGCGGCTTGCAAAAAGTAAGCTTGGAGGTCGGGTGGCTTTGCCTCGCCCACAATCTGCTTAAAAAGGCCGCAATGACGGAAAAACGCAAAAGGGACAAAGCAGGATAAACCTCTGCTTCGTCCCTTTTGAACGTATGGGTGTTATTTCTTTTTGCCGATACGTTTTTTAAGGCTTTTGAGACAGCCCCTATTTGTCATGTTAACAATGGTAGCAATATCGTAAATTCAGTTCCTGTGCCTACCTGGCTGCTAACCGTAATTTTCCCGCCATATGACTCCACGATCGTGTGGGTAATCGCCAGGCCGAGACCGGCGCCGCCTTGTTTCCTCGAACGCGATGTGCTTGTCCGGTAAAATCGTTCAAAGACGTGAGCCAGATGCTCCGGTTCAATCCCTGTGCCATTATCCTTCACCGACAACTCGGCCTTATCATGAACAGCATACAACGTTAAGGTGATGGCACCCCGATCAGGATCGGTATGCTGGACTGCGTTATGGAACAAGTTGAGCACGACCTGCTTCAATTTGTAGGGATCAGCCATCACATAAACTTCAGCAGTCAGGTCAATATGAACATTACGTTGATGCGCCATCATGACAAGTTGTGGCTGCATTTCGAGCAGAAGACTGTCGAGCTGAATAACTTCTTGCTGCAATTGGGGTGCCTGGTCCAGCTTGGTTAACATCAACAAATCCTCAACCAGCTTGTTAATTCGCATGGATTCCCCATACATGCTGTTCAGTGCGTTATATAACTGTTCGCTATTGCTTGCTGCACCTCGCTGTAGTACCTCAATAAATCCGTGAATGGAGGTAAGCGGGGTACGTAACTCATGAGAAGCATCGGACAAGAAACGCTGCATTTGCTCCTTCGAATCACGTTCTGCTTCAAACGATTCTTCCAATCTCTCCAGCATACCGTTGAAGGAAAGAGCCAACTGATCCACTTCCTGTTGCCCTTGAATAGCGGGAAGACGTTCGGCCAGACTGCCTGCATCGATCTGTTGTACTTTATCCACCATGTTGGACAGAGGCACCAGAGTCTTCCGGAGTGCCCTAGTATAAAGAACTAGGCCAGCAACCATCGCGAGCAGCGATAACATCATGAAGATCAGAAGTTGTTTCATAATCAGATCCTTGAGCGGTTTGGTTGCAGTGCCCATCTGCACCATGGGTAAGCCGCGATTACGCGGCCCTGGCGAGGAAAAGACGATAAGCTGCTCATTGCCATGGCTATCCGTTACAATCCGGTACGGAACATGTTGTTTATCGTTAATCTGATCTGTGATGTTCTGATATTCAGCTGACGTCAAGCGAGGAGCGGTCAGACCGTCTTCACCAAAGATGTCCTTGAACGCATTTTGTTTATCAAATAGTGCCAGTGAGCGGTCGGGGATGTATAATACCCGATTGTCTGAACCGCGTCCTTCTGCTCCAGTCTGTCCTCCAAAAGGATTGTTGGAGGAGCCGCTGCGTGAAGGGATTCCGAGCCAGACAGGGGGCATGGACATAAGCTGTTCCTCCATGGTTTTCGCCTGATTACGATACAGAAAGCTTTCCATAATCCAGAATTGAAGAAATCCAATTAGCAATAGCAGAGCTGCAAGAATGAACAGGGAACGTGAGAGCAATTGAGAGCGCAGTGAACGCGGCCAGATCCATTGGTGCAAACGCCGCCAACGATGTTTATGCTGCTTTGGTAAGGCTCCCATCAGAGATCCAGCCTGTATCCGACGCCCCGAAGTGTACGAATGAGTTTATGCTCTTTATCCCCGAGTTTGTCACGTAAAGAGCGAACATACACCTCCACAATATTTTCTTCTCCTCCAAAATCGTATCCCCACACTCGACTCAGAATAGTCGCTTTACTCAGCACAATACCGTGATTAAGCACGATGAACTTTAATAGTTCATATTCGGTTGGAGATAACTCCAGGACCTGATCGTGAAACGTCATTTCTTTGCGTTGATCATCGATTCGAAAAGGACCATGTGTTACGACGCCTATTAATAATGGAAATTGATTCCGCAGCCTTGCCTGAATTCGGGCGAGAAGCTCGTCGAAGGAAAAGGGTTTGATCATATAATCGTCAGCACCAAGCCATAGGCCTTTGACCCGATTCTCGACTTCGTCTTTGGCTGTCAGCATAATTACGCCCACCTGGGCCCCGGTCTTGCGCAGACGTTCTACAACTTCGAACCCATCCATCTCTGGCATCATGACATCCAGTATGGCCATATGTGGGCGGAATTCAAGCGCTAACTCAAGTGCAGCCGCTCCATCCGGTGCGGTACGTACATCAAAGCCTTCATTGCTTAATCCAAGCTCCAGAAATTGCAAAATATGTGGTTCATCATCAGCCAAAAGTATTTTAATGCCAGTACTTAGTTTCATAAGCAGGCGTCCCTCCCTGTTGAATCCATCGATTAAGTATCCTCATTTGAGGGCTTTATGTTGTATTATCGCTCGCCCAACTGAAAATTAGCTGAAAGTTTTGTAAGTTATCCTCAGGCAACATTCAGCGGGCACTCATCCTAGCTTTATTTTGGCATGTCACAATGTTAAACATGAAGAACTTGAAGGAGTGATTGACATTGAATAACGCCAAACGAAGGATTGATCTAGTCCTTCTGCCGATTGTATTATTAGCGGCATTTCTGAACGGGTATGGCATCTGGAACGACCATTATGCCAATTCCTATTATACGACCGCCGTTGGGAGCATGCTAAGAAACTTCCATAACTTTTTCTATGCGTCGCTCGACTCGGCTGGTTCGGTAACCGTAGACAAACCACCTGTTGTTTTCTGGATTCAGACGGCTTTTGCCTACGTGTTTGGTTTACACGGATGGAGTGTTATTTTACCGCAAGTCTTGGCGGGGATCGGCGCGGTGCTGCTGATTTATTTCATGGTGAAGCCTACATATGGACTTGCAGCGGCTCGAATCTCGGCACTTGCGATGGCGACTGTACCTGTTGTTGCCGCAGTTAGTCGGACCAACAATATTGATAGCATGCTGGTGTTTACACTATTGCTTGGAGCGTGGTTTTTGTTCAAAGGAAGTAAACAAGGCAGTACGTGGCGTATTCTGGTTGCCTTTGCGTTAATAGGCGTAGCCTTTAATATGAAAATGCTTCAAGCCTACATGATTCTCCCGGCTTTTTACTTGTTCTATCTGCTCGCGTTCAAGGCGAAATGGAGAAGAAAAATCATATTGCTGATGGGCAGTACAGCGGTACTGGCAGTCGTCTCCTTATCCTGGGCGGTCACCGTGGATTCTATACCGGAAGATCAGCGGCCTTATATCGGCAGCAGTGAAACCAACTCGGTGCTTGAACTGGCATTTGGATATAATGGTCTGTCCCGCCTTACAGGGCAGCAGAATACGGCAGGTAATGCGGGTATGCCAAACCCCGCTGATCCGGGAAATAATCAAAGCGATAGATCTTCGTCAACATCCGCTCCCGAATCCACTTCCGATTCGACGGGGAACAGCCCCGCTCTGTCTGGCAACTCACCGGACAGTGGTGGAATGGGCGGGATGAACGGAATGACTATCCCAGGTGGCGAAATGCCTAATGGAAGAGACTTTGGTGGTGGAATGGGAAGCATGTTCGGTACAGGGGAAAAAGGTCCTCTGCGACTGTTCCAGACTGAACTTTCAGGCCAAGCCAGTTGGCTTTTGCCAATCGTACTGCTTGGATGCATTGCTATTTTTGCAGGGTTGAGACGGAGAAATATAACCGATAAGCATAAGGAAGCTTTGTTCTGGCTGGCTTGGTTAATTCCGGTTGCTGCTTTCTTCAGTGTGGCAGGTTTCTTCCATCAGTATTATCTGATTATGCTTGCACCTCCAATCGCTGCGCTGACTGGCGCAGGATTTGTAGCCATGTGGACGGCCTATCGTAAACGCGCAGGCTGGCAAGCCTGGTTACTACCGGCGTCTGTACTGCTGACCACCATTTTTGGCTGGTACATCATGCAGGTGTATGACGACACCATCGGAGCAGGCTGGTCTATTAGTGAATTAATCGCGGGTATCCTGATCACGCTCATCCTGGTTGTGATGCTTAATCGTTCACATCCATGGAAACAGGGCTTGATTATCGCAAGCTTCATGGTAATGCTGATCGGTCCAACCTATTGGGCATTCACGCCAATTATCTACGGTGGTAACAGCATGATTCCGGCAGCAGGTCCCACTGGGATGTTTGGGGGAATGGGTATGGGAATGGCAATGGGTGACCGACCAGATAACGGCAATGGCACTATGACTCCACCGAATGCATCAGAAGAAATGGATCAACAGATTTCGTCTTCTAACAGCGGATCGGATGTTGACAGCACAGGTACGGAAGCACCACCGACAACTGGAGGATTTGGAAATGATGGTAGAGGGAACGGCGGAGGAGTGCCTATGGCTGGTGGCCGGGGCGGAGCTGGAGGCATGAACGAAGAAGTGGATGCCACAACTCTGAATTATCTGAGAGAACACACAACGGGCGAAACCTATCTATTTGCAACCACCAGTTATAATCTGGCGGCTCCTTATATCATCGACGAGAATGAAGCAGTAATTACACTGGGCGGCTTCTTAGGCTCAGATCCGGTATACACAACGGATGAACTGGAACAACTCGTCAAGAGTGGGCAAGTGAAGTACTTCATGATTGGCGGTATGGGTGGCCGAGGAGGAAACTCGGACATTAGCGATTGGATCAAAGAGCACGGAACCGAGATCCCAACCTCAGAATGGAAGACAGGCACGGACACGGATAACAGAGACACAGGAATCGGGGCTGGATTCGGATTCGGCGGACAGACGACTTTGTATGAAGTGAAATTGTAAGGTGAATCAAATGAACCAACAAGCTGATATGAAAAACGTGAACGAAGTCCATTGGAAAAGGGAGGGAACGAACATGGCTCACACATACCGTTACAGCATTATTATTCCCATGTATAACGAGGAAGCGGTGATCGAGGAGACCTATCGGCGACTGAAGAAGGTCATGGGCAGCACAGGAGAGAGCTATGAACTTTTGTTTGTCAATGATGGCAGTATGGATCGAAGTGCACAGATGATCCAAGACTACGCCCGTTGGGACGAGAGTGTGAAACTGATTGATTTTGCCCGTAACTTCGGTCATCAGATTGCGATTACTGCGGGTATGGATTATGCAGCGGGGGATGCGGTGGTTATTATTGATGCGGATCTTCAGGACCCTCCCGAACTGATTCTGGATATGATCGCGAAATGGAAAGAGGGCTATGAAGTCGTGTATGCACGTCGCACCAGACGAAGCGGGGAAACCCGCTTTAAGAAATGGTCGGCAAGTCTGTTCTATCGTGTACTTCGTGCCTCAACGGATACGGATATCCCGGTGGATACCGGAGATTTCCGGCTCATGGATCGCAAAGTATGTGATGAGATGAAACGTCTTCCGGAGAAGAATCGTTTTGTCCGCGGTCTGGTCAGTTGGGTCGGATTTCGTCAGACGGCCATTGAATACGAACGTGATGAACGTCTGGCAGGGGAGACGAAATATCCGCTGAAACGCATGCTGAAACTGAGTCTGGACGGTATCACTTCATTCTCACACAAACCGCTCAAGCTTGCAGGGTATGTGGGTGCTATTCTGTCCATCGGGGGCTTTTTCTATATGCTCAGTGTCATTGTTTCGGCAATCTTTACGGATTCAACGATTAAGGGATGGCCATCCATAGTGAGTATCATGCTGATGTTTAACGGATTCATCCTGATCATGCTGGGTATTCTTGGTGAATATGTCGGCCGAATCTATGATGAAACCAAGGCGCGTCCGCTATACATCGTGAGAGATGTATATCAGGTGGAAAGTCAGTCGGGTCAGGGGCGGTTGACGGGTAGAGTTGTGAATCATGACTAATCGTTTCGTCACAGCCTTCAAGTTCGGTATTGTGGGAGTTCTGAATACGGCGGTGGATGGGTTGGTGTTCACCCTGCTTGCCGCAGTGGGTACACCTGCCCTAATTGCCCAAGCGATCTCGTATAGCTGCGGAGTCCTGAATAGTTACTGGTGGAATGGCAGATGGACTTTCCGCGATTCAGCGCGGCAAAGCAGAAGAACCGAAATCATGCGATTTGGTATAACCAATCTGGTGGTTCTCGCGCTATCCTCGCTGATTCTGTTCATCTCGAACAGCCTGTGGGGCTGGAACATTGTGATGAGCAAAATACTGGCGACCCTCTCGGGAATGGTTTTAAACTATATGGCCAGTCGGTATTGGGTGTTCCGGGCAGACGCCTCTCAAGTCACAGACCCTTTACCAGATGCAAATAAAAGGAGTTTTTCATGAGATGAGAATTAAAAAAGCAGTGATTCCGGCAGCGGGGCTTGGCACCCGATTCCTGCCAGCGACCAAAGCACAGCCCAAAGAAATGCTGCCGATTGTGGATAAACCGGCCATTCAATATATTGTGGAAGAAGCGGTACAATCGGGAATTGAGAATATCATCATCGTAACTGGGCGCAACAAAAAATCGATTGAGGATCATTTTGACAAATCAATTGAACTCGAACATTCCTTGTACGCCAAGGGCAAGCAAGCATTGTTGGAACAAGTTCAAGCCATCAGTGAGATGGCCAGTATCCATTTTATTCGCCAAAAGGAGCCGCTCGGACTGGGACATGCGATTGGATGTGCCCGGCAGTTTGTGGGAAATGAACCGTTCGCCGTACTGCTGGGGGATGACATTATGGTGTCCGATCCGCCAGCGCTTGCACAGATGATACATTTATATGAAAAGACAGGCAGCCAGATCGTCGGTGTGCGTCAGGTACAGGCTGAAGATGTGAGCAAATATGGAATTATTGATTCACAAGGAGCAGCTAATGGGATTCACCGGGTGACTAATCTCGTAGAAAAGCCTTCCATTGAGGAGGCTCCATCTCGAACAGCAGTGATGGGACGTTATATACTGAAACCTTCCATCTTTCCGATTCTGGATCAGATCGAAAGAGGAGCAGGAGGGGAATACCAGCTAACCGATGCACTGAAAGAAGTGAGTCAGGTGGAGGAACTGCTGGCTCTTGAACTGGAAGGACGTCGTTACGATATTGGTGATCAGTTCGGATATATTCAGGCCATTCTGGAGATCGGATTGATGCGCAAGGAGCTTCAGCCCATGCTGACACCGTATCTCAAAAGACTTGCAACACAGTGGGCATAAAGCTTTCTAAAGGATAAACGTTTATATTTAAACAGGGCTGGGGTATTGTTTCGAGGTCAGTTAGCCCATTGAGTACCTATCTTTAGCAGCGGGAAAATAATAAAAATACATCCAATTACAGCAAATTATAAAAAATGTGTTTACTTCACAACGGTAATTTTGATATTATAATCGCAATATCAAATGCGACGAAGAGACGAGTAGATAAAAATAATTCTTTCAAAGAGAGCTCCGGCAGCTGAAAAGGAGTAAAGAATCTTTTATTGAATAAAGACTCAGAGCAGCACATCGGAACTTAGGATTAAGGGATGGTGTGACAGGAGCTCCTGTTACAGAGCTAGAGTATAAGTAGGCTACAGCATGCATAATGGTTGTAATCCTTTACTTGAAGAGGCTGGTATGGCGACATATTGGCGAATCTGGGTGGTACCACGAGTGTTCAATCTCGTCCCTGAGACATCTGTCTTGGGGATGGGATTTTTTGGTTTTTTTTCGGGGAGATGGCTACACGCTTTGGAAACGCCTGAATAGTGTTTATTAAGGGAGTAATCACGGATTCCCAGCAACCCATGCATGATTAAAAATGGCTAATATTCAACTCACACCGAAAGGAAATGATGATCTAATGTCAGCAAAATTGAAAGTTGGTATTGTCGGAGGAACAGGAATGGTGGGTCAGCGTTTTGTGGACCTGCTCGATCAGCATCCATGGTTTGAAGTTACAGCGATTTCGGCAAGTGCCAACTCGGCAGGCAAAACATATGAAGAATCGGTACAAGGCAGATGGAAACTCGCTGTTCCCATTCCGGAAGCGGTGAAGAAGATCGTTGTTCAGGATGCTTCCCAAGTAGAGGCATTTGCCAGCCAAGTTGATTTTATCTTCTGCGCGGTTGATATGAAAAAGAATGAAATTCAGGCGCTCGAAGAGGCTTACGCCCAAACAGGCACACCTGTCGTTTCCAATAACTCGGCTCACCGCTGGACGGCAGATGTACCTATGGTCATCCCTGAAATTAACCCGGGACATCTGGACGTGATTGAAGCTCAACGCAAACGTCTAGGCACCAAGACCGGATTCATTGCCGTAAAACCAAACTGCTCGATTCAGAGCTATGTACCTGCACTGCACGCCTTGCGTGAGTTCAACCCAACACAAGTAGTTGCTTCCACGTATCAAGCAATCTCTGGAGCCGGTAAAAACTTTACAGACTGGCCTGATATGCTCGACAATGTCATTCCATACATCGGTGGCGAGGAAGAGAAGAGTGAGCTGGAACCACTGCGGATCTGGGGTAGCATCGAAAATAATCAGATCGTAAAAGCATCTGCTCCATTAATTACGACTCAATGTATTCGTGTGCCGGTAACGGATGGACACTTGGCTACTGTCTTTGTAAACTTCGAGAAAAAACCAAGCAAAGATGAAATTCTGGAGCGTTGGTTGCAGTTCAAAGGTCGTCCGCAGGAGCTGGCTCTGCCAAGTGCACCGAAACAATTCATTACGTATTTTGAAGAAGAGAACAGACCGCAGACGAAACTGGATCGTGACATCGAACGGGGTATGGGCGTATCGACGGGCAGACTGCGTGAAGATTCCCTCTATGATTACAAATTCGTGGGACTGTCCCACAACACCCTCCGTGGAGCGGCAGGCGGTGCGGTTCTAATCGCGGAACTGCTCAAAGCCGAAGGATATATCCAACCGAAGTAAGTTCGTGAGCACAATAGACTTCCTCCAAAGAATGATTACATGAAAAACCATCACTCGTTGATGGTTTTTTTCTGTAACCAGCATTGTAAGGAGAGAAAGATACGTGTCACAGTCGCATTTCTTTCCGATGGAGCCTTGTTACAAGAAATTTATTAATTTAATATGGAAAATTTTGCATTGTAAGTTCATGAAATTTACTGTATTTTTATTAACGGCAAACAAATCTTCTATAAATTAGAGGGAGAATGTCTTAGCAGGTAGCAATTGAAATGGAGAAGAAAGGAGGAAGTTATATTATGACAGATGTTTCTAGTCAAAGAGTACATAAACCAGTCAGTTTCGGTAGTTGGATGCTTACGTTACTTCTATTGGCGCTTCCCATCGTTAACATCATCATGTTGTTTGTGTGGGCGTTCGGAAATTCGAACCCTTCCAAAGCCAATTATGCAAAAGCATCATTGTTGTGGATAGCCATTGGAATCGTGGTCTACATTCTTCTCGTAGCTTTAGGTTTAACAGCAATGCTTTCAGAAACCAATTACTAGGTTTGCGAAACGTAGCAGTATCGTAGCAATAATAGTAATAATAGCAACACAAGTCAAACCGCCGACAAACATGTCGGCGGTTTTTAAACATTCCAGTATTTTCTTAGGCCGCAGATGTCTTCTCTGCTTTTTGCAGAAGCTGAGAACGACGACCGAGCAGATATCCGGCCAGTGAGGCTAACATTTGCTGAAACACCATCCCTAGAACAACCGGAACAGCAACAGGAGGCGGAAAATAGGAAACAGCGAGTACTGCGCCTGCGCTAATATTACGCATGCCTCCATTGAACACCAGAGCGACCTGATCGGCCTCATTCCAGCCCAACAATCGGGCAATGAAGTAACTCAGAGCATAGCCGAACGACGCGAGGAAAATAATGATGACCGCAAGACCAGCCAACTTCCAGTTGAAATCGACCAAGTAAGGTGCAACGACAGATCCATTAATCGCGACCACGGCTGCCATAAACAATTTGGATAACGGATTTAACCTCGGTCCCCAGACCGGGACAATGGCGCCTTTGGTCCACTCATTCAAAAGCATGCCGAGCAGGGATGGCACAACAATCATCCAGAACAGACTGCTCATCATCGCCGATATATCCAGTGTCACGCTGGTGCCGATTAACAGAGATAACACTCCGGGTACCACGAAAGGTGCGAGCATAGTATCAATCAGAATGATGGACAGTGTTAGTGCAATATTGCCCCGGTAGATACTAACCCAGATGAAGCTGCTTATTCCTGTTGGAATCACGGCTGCCAGAACAAGGCCTGTTATCGTGTACGCATCTGTAGGGAAGACCAAATGACCCATACCCAGCGCAATTAGAGGCATCGCCAGATGCAAAATAAACAGACATACAAACAGGGGGAACGGCTTCTTCAGCACATTCACAAAATCCCGTATCCCAAGACTGATACTTCCAGCGAACGTCATGAACGCAAAGAGCCAAGGGGATAAAAAGGTATAAGAAGAAAGAAAACTCCCGCATAACACGCCAATAATAATGCTGCTTGGAGTAATTAGTGGCATGATGCGATTCAAGCGTTGGTTTAAAGCCTGAAGCATATTCATGACATCCTTTTACCGTATGATTCTCTTATTATACATGTTAATAACGCGGAATGCAGACCATTTGCAATGGAGTAGCCTGACCAGTTATCATGAGTGTGGAAGAAGTACTTCATTAATCAGAAGGGGAGATGGTCATGTTTAAACGGAAGAGAAAGCATACCTTGATGATGACAGGCCTCATTGCTTCAAGTATTCTTGTGATCTCGGCATGTTCTGTCGTGGAACAAGCGAATCAAAGTTTGAATTATGTAAGTGGAGCAACGGATTATATAGAACAAGTATCGAACGTCGGAACAGAGCTTCAGGAACTCGCATCAGGTGCGGTGAACAACCCGGAAGTGACAGCTCAGGTTCAGGAAAAAATCGATCAGATTCAAGCCGAAGCGAGTGAGTTCTCTCAGCTGAAGGCGCCAGCGATCGGAGAAAGTATTCATGAGAATCTGGTCAGTTATAATACGCAATTAACCGAAGTTGTAGATCGATTCGAGACCACGATTGCAGAACAGGGCTTTACGGCAGAAAATTGGGAGAAAACGGGGATTCCCGAACTGATCTCCAATATCAACAGTTTAAAAGATCCGCTGAGCGGGCTTGAGAAGGAATAAGAAAAATCTCTGCTTTAGAGCGCTGCCTGCCAAGTTAATCAAAGGAGACCTGCGTAATGTCTGAACACAATGGAAAAGTGATTATTATTACGGGCGGAGCAAGTGGCATCGGGAAAGAAACAGCGATTCAATTATCTGCACAGGGAGCAACCATCGTTGTAGCAGACTATAACGAAGAGGGTGCCAAACAAGTAGCATCGGAGCTCCAAGCCGCGGGCGGAACAGCTGGCGCCTACAAAGTGGATGTATCCAAAGGGGACGAGATCAAGGCCCTGATTGATTGGACAGTAGAGAAATTTGGAACACTGAATGGTATTTTTAATAACGCAGGTATTGGACTTGTGAAGCCATTTCTGGAGATGGACCCGGAATCCTATCACAGAGTCATTGATGTAGACCAGCACAGTGTGTACTATGGCATGTATTATGGTGCGAAAAAAATGGTTGAATTGAATGTGCAAGGTACCATTGTAAATACAGCGTCGATCTATGGAAGTGTAGCGGCAGTAGGCAGCTTCAACTACAATGCAGCCAAGGCAGCCGTCGTGATGATGTCCAAATCAGGCGCACTGGAACTCGCCGAGCATGGAATTCGTGTAATAGGTGTAGCACCTGGCTTTATCGAAACACCGATTCTGGGTGATGACAAAGCGATGAAGGATGCACTTGCTACCCAAATATGCGCGGAGAGCTTATCCAACCGGAGAAAGTTGCCAGCGTCGTTACATTCCTGTTCAGTGATGCTGCAAGTGCAGTGAACGGTACAACCGTTGCCGTAGACGATGGCTTCCTCAGCTTCAAAACCAAATAAGCAAGGCTTCTATGGAAATTCATTAGAAAAACAGAAAAAAACGGTGCTAAACGATTTATTCGTTTGGCACCGTTTTTTTTATTTTCAATATAGAGTAATCGTGGCCTATGTCATAGAAGTAGTTTGTCGAATCGTCCCGAAAATTCAGAGATCATGATACAATTAGCAAGGCTGTATCTTTTATCATTTTGTGGTGTCATAGACGATACGTACGCCCAGAGAGCCATAGCTCTCTTCTTTGTAGTGACATTGAGAGCAGCTTTTGGTAGCACATAATGCATCATTATGAACTTGTAATTTTTCGTTGCACAGTGGACATTTATTTTCAAAAAGAGTCTTGAACACGTTAAACATGCTTAATCACTCATTTCGGATTAATTTACTTGGTTTTCATTATAACTGATAATATTCGCCGTGTATACCACTTTTGAGTTGTATCGAAATGAGATCTATATTGCACGAAAGGAAGCGCATAACCGATGGATCTTCTGCTTTTTGTCATCATGTTTATACTGGGTCTGGTCGGTTCATTCTTCTCTGGTTTGTTGGGTATTGGTGGGGCCATTATCAATTATCCACTATTGTTATATGTTCCATCCCTGATGGGATTGGAGCCTTTCTCGGCACATGAGGTATCCTCAATTAGTATGTTTCAGGTTTTTTTTGCCTCACTGGCTGGTGTAATTGCATACCGCAGAAAAGCGGGAAATGGAACAAATGGTGGGGCTATCGTTCACCGCGAATTAGTGCTGTACATGGGCTCCAGTATTCTTGCTGGAAGTCTGATCGGAGGGTTGATATCCGGTTATCTGGACGGAAGGGTTATTAATCTGATCTATGGCATTCTGGCGATTATTGCGATTGTACTCATGTTGGTTCCCGGTAAGGGGAAGCTTGAGACATCAGATCCACTGGTGTTTAACAAAATGATTGCGGTAGGGGCTGCTTTTGCAGTAGGAATCGTTTCAGGAATTGTTGGTGCTGGTGGGGCCTTTATCCTTATTCCCATCATGCTGACGGTGCTCAAAATACCTACCCGGACCACGATTGTTTCTTCACTAGCTATTGTGTTTATCTCCGCCATTGGTGGTGTTGTTGGCAAGGTTACGGGTGGAGACATTCCGCTTGAACCTATCATTTATACGGTGATCGGGAGCCTGCTTGGGGCATCCCTTGGCTCTAGGGTCAGTTCAATGATCAATGTAAGCGTGCTTCGATATGGATTAATTGTGCTTATCGCCATTACAGCGGTGAAGGTATGGTCTTCCATTTTGTGAAATGACGTAAGTTTGTAGCATCCATGACGATTTCGTAACCAAAACGTTTGAATGCCGTATAAAGGTTATGAACATGAGCTGGCGGATTGGTTACACCATGAATTCACTCCGTTTTCGTCCATGGAGCACCCTCATACTCCTTTCATGGATACATGTTTAACATTAATAGAAGTTGAGGTATCCATCCTATGAATAACGTACTTACAGATCAGGCTGATGCTGGATATGGCCTGGCTGAGCAGAAGGCAGCTCAGTATTTTACTTCTCTTTATAAACAACTTATGGATAATACGTATACAACTGCACTTACGCAAGACATTCATTTATGGCAAAAAAAACACATTCATCGTTATTCCTGGCTATCTCTTATATCACCAAGGAAAAGAAAACCGGATTCCCGGGATGTTCATAGATATATCCAGTGGCTGAATGTTACGGGCAAGCTGGATGAATACCTGGATCGGAGTATTTCATACATTTATATGAGAGATCTGGGAAAGGCCCTAGATTCTCCAGATACCCAGGTCCGTATTCAGCGCGTTGCACAGGATACAAAAAAATACTTTATGCGCTCCAATACGACCAATCGCAAGGAACAGCCGGACTATATCAGTCCCACTGCGTTGTACCGGTGGGGGCAGAAGGAAAACATCGAAACGACGATTATCTGGGTGATGAACAAATTAAAAAACGTTGCTTCCAACATCCCGAAGGAGCTCGATGCAGAACAGGCACAGCGAAAACTCATCAAAATCATTCTCGGGGTTGTTCTGCACGTAGATGACGAAATGAACGATCAGACGCCACCTGAAGAACGTGCGCAGAGATTTGATGCGGCCATCAAACTCGGCTATTCCTACGGGTTAACGTATCCTTTTATTGACGATCTGCTTGATTCACAGGCGCTGACTGTGCAAGAGAAAGAACAGTATTCCCTTATGATCCGGGAGGCACTTCTTACCGGGAATGTGCCGGACATCGGAGAGTGGAACGGGTCCAACCTTGAAGTCATTCAATATGTACATTCCGAGCTTCGGGAAGCATTTGAATATATCAAAAACTATCAGCGTCCTGAGATGCAACGGACTTTTTTCGAGCAATCCTATGTATTCTTTCAGTCTCAGGAAACAGACCGTGCGAAGAAACTATCCAACGCGAATTATACCAATGAAGAACTGTATATCCCAATTATTATTAAATCCTCTTCCTCACGATTAATTGTTCGTTCTGTTCTGAGTGCTCCCATGGATGAAGGTTTTGATCTGCGGACATTCTATTACGGGATTTACAATCAGCTGGCGGATGATTTTGCCGATATGTTTGACGATATGGAGGAGGGGGCAGTGACCCCATACACGTACTATTTGAAGTATCGTGACCTGCGTCCCGATCTGATCAACCCCTATGAATTGTACTGGACGGTCATCTCCCATCTGATTCATGAGGTATATAACTCGGATGCCAAGACCCGTGAGGTCATTTTGGATCGTGCCATCAACGGACTTAAGCGCTGTAAAGAGCGGCTGGGTCATGACCAATACAACGAAGTGATGAATATTTTTGCCTCAGGACAACCCGAGTTCAATCGTCTGGTTCAACAGATGGTGCGAAAAGCGGATGATGTGGATTTCCTGGATAAATTGCTGCGGGATCAGGTCGTGCTTCAATTGAAGAATGACAAGCAGGAGAAAGAGGAGTTCCAGCAGACCATCCGAAAGGTTCGTGAACAAATCAATATTGAATTACAGATCTCTAAACCGAGTGGACTTCCAGAAATGAAAGAAACGCTTATTGATGCAGCTAATTACAGTCTGCAGGGGGATGGGAAAAGGCTAAGGCCCATATTAACCTGGGTTATGGGTGTGCGCGAATATGGATTGCATGAATCGTCGATCGTGCCGCTGTTGAGATCACTAGAGTACATGCATACAGCTTCCCTGATCTTCGATGATCTGCCGACCCAGGATAATGCTTCAACCCGGCGAGGACGCTCGACCCTGCATCAGATGCATAACAGCGCCACGGCAGAACTAACAGGTCTGTTTCTCATCCAGAAGGCCATAGGAGAACAATCCTCATTGGACCAGTTTGATGCGGCAACGGTTCTTACGCTCATTCGATATTCCGCTGAGAAAGCAGAAGATATGTGTATGGGACAGGCGATGGATCTGAATGCCAAAGGCAAATCGCTAACCTTGGAACAGCTGAACATGATTTGTTTTTACAAAACAGGCATTGCTTTCGAGGCTGCACTTGTGATGCCGGCCATTCTGGCTCAGGTGAAGGAAGTGGAGATTGCCTCCTTGAAGAAGTTTGCATATCATGCGGGTATCGCCTTTCAAATCAAGGATGATCTGCTGGATCTGGAAGGGGATCAACTTGTACTTGGTAAACCGGCTGGTCAGGATGTGCGGAACAATACATCAACCTTTGTGTCGATTCTGGGCGAAGACGACGCGAAGAAAGAGATGTGGAAGCACTATTGTCACGCGACTGACGCGTTGAACGATATGCCGAATCCGATTTCTTTTTTGAAACATCTGCTGGATTACATCATTGGACGGGAACGGTAACATTTTACCAGGACTAATCCCATGCTCAATGGGTTATACAAAATAAAACAAAGTTGCCTGGATTCCGTATTCTATAGAATTCAGGTTTTATTTTGGATATTCTGACACAAATCTTTAGAAAAAAAGATGTTTCAACAATTGCAGATTGGGGTACTAAGAAAATACTGTGTTATATACACCAAAAGGAGAGCTTAAGATGCAGGTTCAAAAGGTTGATCATCACGAATGGTTCGAGCAGATATATAATCAATCACCTATTGGGATTGCACTTGTTACTCCAAATGGCCAGTGGATAAAAGTCAATCCTGCTTTTTGTAATATGCTGGGTTATACAATGGAGGAATTAATGCTTCTTCATGATGAAGATTTAACACTTCCTGATGATAATACATTGGATTTGAGCAGTAAGCGGGACTTGTATGAAGGTAAAGTGAAGGAGATTGCATACGAGAAACGTTACATTCAAAAAAATGGTGATGTCACATGGGCATCGCTTCATATATCTTTGGCTTGGAATGAAATAACCGATGAGCCTCTTTATTTTATTTGTCACGCTGTCGATATTACGGATCGTAAAACAGCTGAACAAAAGCTTCGTCAGACGGAGAAAAAGTTCAAGCTCATCTCTGACAATGAACAGGATATCCTATCGGAGAGAAAGAAACACGAGACTATTAGTGCAGAGGCTGAACGGATAGCTATGATCGGCAGTTGGGAGTGGAACATGCTCAATGATCATATTTCAATGTCGGATCAGATCTTTGAGATATTTGAAATAGATCATCGGAAAACCTACAAAGCCAGCGAGATTTTTGCCTACATGGAGCCCTCAGAGGAACAACGGTTGAAGAAATGTCTCGAATCCGTGAACAAAGGAGTACCGCTTGATTATGAATATCGGCATACAACTTCAGACGGTAAGAAAAAGTATCTTCATCTGCGAGGCTTGATTACCTATGATGAAAAACAACAACCGATACAATTAAACGGAACATTGCAGGATATCACTGAACGCAAGCTTGTTGAATTCAAACTTCAGGAATCGGTGGAACGTTATACTTCACTCAAAAAATATAATCATGATGCCATTATTTCTTTTGACATGGATGGCAACATCATCAATGCTAACCCGGTAGCCATGAAAATGACGGGATGTCCGGTTGTGGAAATGATCGGGACAAGCATCCACAGGTTTATTGGACTTCATCATCTTGGACTTATCCTCAATGGCCATTATGAGATGGCGGAAAAAGAAATCAATGCCATTCAACATATCGATGGTTATGAGACAGAAGCATTAGCCACGCTTGCTCCCATCATCATTAATGAAAAAAACGTAGGCTTCTATCTGATTGCGAAGGATATTACAGAACAGAAAAAACTACTTGTGGCCAAAGAGACTGCTGAACGAATGAATCAGGCCAAAAGTGAATTTTTGGCGATGATGAGCCACGAGATTCGTACACCGATGAACGGGGTAATCGGGATGACCGATTTGCTCCTGGATACGCCTGGACTTAGTGCAGAGCAAAAGGAATACATTGAAATCATTCAAAAAAGCGGAGATTCTTTATTAGCCATTATTAATGATATTCTGGACTTTTCCAAAATTGAGTCGGGTAAAACCGATTTGATGGAGGACCCCTTTGATCTGAGGGAGATTGTCACAGAGACCGTTGATATCGTAAAACCAATGGTTCGGGAAAAGCAGCTCGATCTTCGTCTAAATCTGGATGAGGCGATTCCTACTCCTGTATTTGGGGATGCTTATCGTCTCAAACAAGTGCTTACCAACATCATCGGAAATGCTGTGAAGTTCACTTTGAAGGGCAGTGTGCATATTGAGGTGAAGGTTATTGGACAAGAATGTAATCTTGTTCAATTTCAATTCAAAGTGAAGGATACAGGGATTGGAATTCCGGCAGAGAAGAGAGAGCTTTTGTTTGAAGCGTTTTACCAATTGGAGAATTTCATGGCCCGCAAGCCTCAAGGAACTGGCCTTGGGCTAGCGATCAGCAAGAAGCTTATAGAGCTTATGGAGGGCGATATCTGGATTGAAGAATCCAGTGAACCGGGGACTACATTTGTTTTCACCGTTTCGTTTAAAACCAGCAACATGGAGGGAATCGGCAGTTATGATATGCATCAGAAAAAAAATAAGACAGATCTGCTACGGATTCTAATCGCGGAAGACAATGAGGTGAACCAGCTTGTTCTGCGCCGAATGATTGAGAAAAAAGGCCATCTTGTGAATGATGTGATGAACGGTGTAGAAGCTGTGGAGGCTGTTAAGCGAGATGGGTACGATATTGTGTTTATGGATGTACACATGCCTCGGCTGAACGGATTCGAAGCGACCAAAGCAATCAAGGAATCATTGCAACCAGATGAGTGTCCTTACATTGTTGCGGTTACTGCGAATGCAGTTAGAGGGGATATGGAAAAATGTCTTAAAGCTGGAATGGATGCGTATGTAAGCAAACCAATCAAAAGCGAATCCATTATGCAAGTGATGGAGGAGTTTTACAAAATGAAGAAACAAAAGAAACGTCTATGATTTTGCCAAGAAATAACGTCTCTGCGATTCGTTACACCTCAGACCTGTGCAAGTTAGAGCGAATAGCGTGTGCTCGTTACATTAGAACAAAATAACCTAAACAAGGGGTGTCCTTCGTCATGCTCATGACTTATGGGACAGCCCCTTCTTTTTGTGAAAAGCAATCCTCACTGCTGACTTTGATCCACAATTGAGAGATGTCCATATAACCGAATTCAGCTGTTTGCATACCGAAGATGCTTTGATCGAGCTGAGCGCGCTTGTTCATATGACAACCATGCAAAATCCAGTTATTCTCTCGTAGCATTTTTTCAGCTTCATCTAACAACGCTGAACGTTCTATTCTGGGCAGTTGGGCGAAATCATCCAGTTTTTGATCCAGTATAGATTGCAGATCGGGAGTCATGCACATATGAAAATGATTGGACAGGTTTTTGAAAAAGTGAATCATGCCATATTGCCAGTCTTCCTCCAGAATCTCTTCAGCCATGATCAATTCGGTATTTATCGTTTCTTCGACATGGATATTATCCGAGGGATACATGGCAAGGCGCAGGCCAATGACTTGTGCACGCCGCTGAAACCACTCTGCCGCTTTTGAATCTTTGTTCAAGGTATACGATAAGGCAATGGTTTCACCTTGGTACCCACTGCTATGTAGCAACTCACGGGCGTGTTCAAGCGAGGATTCTGTCCAGTCCTGCTTTGCACTTTTCCATGGCAAGAAGCTGTTTGCTGGTGTAATTCGATTACCGCCCAGATCCCTCACAAGTGCCACGGAGTCATATACCATCCTCAGCGCTTGACGAAATTTCGGATGATGGTGGACACCTTCCTTGCGAAAATTGAAGAGCATATACTGGCACCCAAGCGCTGGATAATTAATACTGTTTGTATTGTAATCGGTTGATGGCAGCTTCAGACGAGATGTTCCAGGAAGTTCATAGTATCGATCATTCGGACCCAGGTCGGGAACAAACCAGATTTGTACTTGATCGAGATGCGGACGAATGCCGTAATAAGCATCGAATGCGCCCAGCTTAAGTGCATCTTCATTTATTTCTGTAATTTGAAAGGGACCCGTGCCCACGAGCTGTTTGGTTACGTCCACATCAAAGGGAAGAATCGTCATTCGTATACAGCTAAACAGATGCAAAAAGAAGCGGTTGGGGCGACGGAGTACAAACCGGATACAATAATCGCCAGCAACTTCGGCACGTTCAATATCTCGATATAGCCAGTTGGACGGACTGGCTACATCACGCAATCGCTGTAATGTGGCTTGTACGTCCTTAGACGTCATTACACGTCCATGGTGGAAACGCACCCCTTTGCGAAGATAGAAGATCCATACGGTGTGATCTTCGCTGCACTCCCACATATGTGCCAGATCTGGCTGGAATAAATCGGATTTGGCATCATAAGTGATCAGTTTATTGCCTACCTGACCGAGTAAGTAGGTTTCAAAAGCCGTATATACAAAAGCAGGGTCCAGATTACCCAGTCTGCGTGATCTCATCATGCGCAGCACATCTTGACCGGAGGCTGTTTCAGCATGACTGTGGAAGCCCAATTGTTTATTTAACGAATGAAGCAGACGTTCCCGAAGGGCCTCATTCTTCTCAGTAGTGCCAATCAGCTCAATGGCTTCTTTCATTCTGCCTCTGCCAATGAGCTCCAAAAAGCTCTCCTCCAACGCTTCATTGATTTGGCGCAGCAGCGTCAGTTCCGAACGATGTCCTCTGCCGAGTCCAGCTTGCCAGTGAATAAAACCTTTGTCCTCCAGCTTCCGCAAAATGAATTTTACGTTTCGTGGAGTGCAACACAAGGCAGCAGCCAGTCTGTCTATGGTTACTGGAACAGGCTCGTATAGTCTGAAAGAAAGCTCCTTTGCTGTTGCCAGGCGTATATAATGGGTTGTTGCGGTATCCATGTATATGTACTCCTTTCTAAAAGGTGAAATGTCCCTTCGTTTTCTTACACTTTTATTTCCCCCTTTAATCCATACAATTATACATAAAGAGATCGAGAAAGACAGCCTCTGAGACAAAACAACGAGAACAGGAGAAGCATACGCATGAAGCAACATTTACAACAAATTCACCCATTGGCATGGACCATTATTATTGGAACCATGTTTGGACGTCTCGTTACATCCATGAGCATCCCGTTTTTATCGATTTATCTTACTCAAGTGCTGGGAGCTACACCTACACAGACTGGATTTACCGTCGCAGTCAGTTCTCTGGCGGGAGTGATGGTCAGCTTTTATGGAGGCTATATTTCTGACCGAATCGGGCGTAAAATCGTCATGCTGGTCTCTGTATTCGGATGGGCATGCGTATTTTTCATTTTTTCAGGAGCTGAGCACTTATGGGTATTCTTTCTCGCCAATACGCTTAACGGATTATGCCGGGCTGTGTTTGAACCAACTTCGCGAGCACTTTTATCAGATATTACCCCTCCACAACATAAGTTGCTTGTATTCAATCTCAGATACGCGGCCATCAATCTGGGCGTTGTATTCGGACCGATTATCGGACTTCAGCTCGGTTCAGCACAATCCACGTTTCCATTTATGATCTCGGGCTTGGTATATATTGTTTATGGCCTGGTCTTGTTCCTTCAATTCCAATCGCAACGTGGAAAGCTGCCGCAACACACCCAGGTCACCGCGCCGCGTTTGCGTGATGCTTTGGCCACTACGGGCCGTGATCGTGTGTTTTTGCCGGTACTGATTGGAACTACCTTTTGTGTACTCGGTTACGGGCATTTCGGCTCGACATTAGCCCAGTATGTGACGCAAAATCCACTCTTCGAAAATGGAAGTCAGCTGTATTCCTACATGCTTTCACTCAATGCATTGACTGTACTTGTGGTGCAGTATCCGGTCGTGCGGATAGCCAGCAAATTTCCACCTGTTGTGCCGCTGATTGTTGGCAATCTAATGGTCGCTGCAAGTCTGTTGCTGTTTGGAATGGCCGGAGGAATCATGCTGCTGATGATCAGTGTCATTTTGTTCACGGTGGGGGAAGTGTTGATGTTCACAATGATGGACATGCTCATTGACCGGATCGCCAAGCCGGAATGGAAAGGAACATATTTCGGTACGATTGGATTCAATAATATGGGTAACGTAATGGCACCGATTGTGGGAGGGCTGCTATTAACTCAATTTGGAGCGGGAAACGGTCTTTCCGTCTTTGTGCCACTCGCACTTATGACTGCACTGGGCTTACCTTTTCTTATAATGGCACACACGCGGCTTATCGCCAAGGAAAAGGAAGCAGAACGATTGGAAGCGACTGTTTAGCTTAAGAACATAAAATGAATGTGGAATGAAGGAAATAACATTTAAGTTAATATTATCTTGACGTATAATGATCAAGCGAATACAATAAACAACAAATATGTGTAACGGGTGGGATGATAATTATGTTTATGCCAGGACAGATTTTGAATAGATAACTGAATAGGCATGAGCATAGTGACACTAATCCATTTTTTAAATGTAGCGTTTGGACAGTCATGTTTGTGCACCCTGTCGTGGACGCTCTTCATTATTGCGATGCAGAGGAGAAACCCGGAAACGCTTTTTATTCCATACGGTTCTCTTATTGTTACAAAGCTGTAGATGAACATTAGTTCATCTATGGCTTTTTTGCATGCATTCCACCAATCTGTTCACATGGAAAGGGAAGTTTTTGGCGGTTATATTTTTAATTGATTATGCCTCGCAGGCAGAAAGGATGGTAGCATCATGAAAATTAGGGAGAATGTAGCATGGTGAATACACTTAACAAAAATCATCCGCGGACCGGAAATACAGCATTTAATGGTATTATGTATGACTCATCTTAGTGGGAGCCAATTTTATTCAAAACTACACAATAGGAATAGATTCTTATACGAAGGGGTGAGGCCAGTGCCCAAAACAGAGAAACGCTCCATGTCATGGCTGCTGCGTTATTTAAAACCGGTCAAAGGTCGGCTGGCATTTCTTTTGATCATGTTGCTGACGTCCACGGGACTGCAGCTTCTGAACCCACAGATTATCAAACGATTTATCGATACAGCCGCAAGTGGTGGAATTATTGCAGATCTGATCCAACTCGCCGGATTATTTCTGGTGGTTGCTGTAGTCAATCAATTGATCACGGTAGCGGTGAGTTATTTCGGCAATGATGTTGCCTGGAGGGCAACGAATCAACTGCGGGGAGATCTCCTGAAGCATTGCCTGCGTCTGGATATGCGGTTTCATAATGTGAAGACACCTGGAGAGATGATTGAACGGGTGGATGGGGATGTAACGAGTATCTCCAACTTCTTCGCGATGTTCATTGTACAGGTGGTGGGCAGCTTTGTATTGCTTGCCGGAATTCTCGGATTTATGTTCAGTGTAAACGTACCGATTGCAACGGTCATGACTGTATTTACACTGTTATCCATTCTGTTTATGGTGTTCATTCGTAATCTGGGAGTAAACTCCTCCAAGAATGAGCGGGAAGCGAGTGCTTCCCTGTTTGGATTGATCGAAGAGCGCATCGCAGGGATTGAAGATGTTCAAGCCAACGGACATGTCCCGTATGTGATGAATCGCTTTTATCGTACCATGCGCATTGTATTTCAAAGAGGCAGGAAAGCCTGGCTGCTTCGGGTCATTCCATGGAATACGACGGTCGTCCTGTTTGCTCTTGCCGTAACTGCCGTACTTATGCTCGGCGTTCATTACTATATGCAAGGTGTAATCAGTGTCGGAACGCTATTTCTTATTTACCAGTATACTCAGATGTTGAATGATCCGATAGAGATGCTGGGAGATCAGGTTCAGGAGTTCCAGAAGGCGAAATCAGGAATGCTTCGTTCCAGAGAATTGTTGTCTTTGCGCAGTGAGATCGAAGACGGAGGAGAGGATCAACTGCCAGAAGGGCCCCTTGGTCTCGAATTCAAGCAGGTGAACTTCAGTTATAACGAGGACAAACCTGTATTACGGAATATTAACTTTGCCATTAAGCCAGGTGAACGGCTTGGGATCATCGGTCGTACGGGTAGCGGCAAGTCCAGTCTCAGTCGTGTTCTTCTGCGTCTGTATAATCTGGATAGCGGAACGATTCGTGTTGGTGGCAAGGATATTACAGAGCTTACCTTGCCTGCGCTCTATCGCAGGGTGGGTATGGTGACGCAGGATGTACAGCTGTTTGACGGTACGCTGCGAGACAATTTAACGCTTTTTAACCGAGGTGTATCGGACGAGATCATCCAAGAAACAACGGATCGACTCGGTCTGAGTCAGTGGATTGATTCACAGCCTGCAGGCCTGGATACTCATCTGAAGGCAGGGGGTTCCTCATTGTCAGCGGGTGAAGCTCAATTATTTGCATTGACTCGTGTATTCCTGACTGAACCAAGTCTGGTCATTCTGGATGAGCCTTCTTCGCGCTTGGATGCAGCAACCGAAAGTATGCTTCAGTCTGCTATCGATCAACTGATGAAACAGTGTACAGGAATCATCATTGCACACCGACTTGCTACTCTGGATAAGGTGGATCGAATTATGGTGTTGGGTGATGGTAAAGTGCTGGAATTCGGAGCAAGGGAAGAACTTGCCAGCGATCCGGCTTCACATTATGCCAGACTGCTGATTACAGGCCGAGAGGAGGAATTGGCATGACGGTAACCGGATTTGTAGGTCGTTTGTTTCGATTCAGGCCCTTTCTATTTTTGATGAACGGCTTGTTATGGTGTATATTTCATTCTTTACCGCTTGCTATGGGAATCGGAATGCAGTGGTTCTTTGATCGGGCGACCGTGGGTTCCAGTGATTATATGTGGCTCGCCGTACCACTCATCTTCATTGCCTTGGTGAGAATGGCACGGGTAGGTACATTCTTTGTTGCCTTCTTCGAGTGGGTTACGTATTTGTATCATATCCAGGCTATTTTGCGTACCAATATGCTCGCGGGAATTATGCGCTGGCCGGGACGTAATCTGCCTGCTTCACCGGGAGAGGCGATGAGTCGATTCCGCGATGATGTGGATGAGGTGGTCGAGTACGTGGAATCCTGGGTGGACTTCTGGGGAAGGCTCGTGTTTGCGGTGGTCTCCATCACTATCATGGCGAATATTAACTGGAAGATCACGCTGGTTGCTGTTCTGCCACTGGTCGTGGTGACCTTGCTCAACAACTTTTCCGGTAACCGTGCACGCAGATATGCCCAGAAAAATAGGGAGGCGACAGGGCGAATTACGAGTTTCATCGCTGAGACTTTCGGTGCTGTTCAAGCACTGAAGCTGGGTCAGGCAGAAGAACATGTCTCTTCGCGGTTTAATCAGCTGAATGAAGAACGTCGTCAGGCTGCACTCCGTGATAATCTGTTCAAACAGTGGATGAGATCACTAAATCAGCATGTTCTCAGCATCTGTACAGGACTGATACTCCTGATGTGTGCCGCTGAGATGAAAGCTGGACATTTCACCGTAGGTAATTTTGCCTTGTTCACAAGTTATCTGGCTAACATTGGATTCAGTATTTCTTTATTTGGATATATGGTGTTTCAACATAAACGGCTGAAAGTATCCTTTGACCGCATGCGAACCTTGTTTCGTCCTGGGGAGGAAGACCAGATCATGGATTTCAGAGAGATCTATCTGTATGAAGATCCGCCTGAGCTAACCAATGAACAGAGAGATCCTAAGGAAAAGTTGAGAGAGCTTGAGATAAGCAATCTGACGTACCAGTATCCTGATTCCGCAAATGGGATACAAGACATCAGCCTCCGCGTGAAGCGGGGCCAATTTCTTGTCATTACGGGACGAATAGGGTCTGGTAAATCGACCTTGGTACGAACACTTCTGGGATTGCTGCCCAAGCAAGAGGGTGAGATTCGCTGGAATGGAAAAGATGTCGATCCGGCTACGTTCCTAATGCCACCACGAGCAGCTTATACGCCGCAAGTACCCCGGCTGTTCAGTGATACGTTGAAAGAAAATATTGTACAGGGAAAACAAGGGAGTATAGAGAACTCTCTGGAAAGAGCAATTCGCTTGGCGGTTATGGATAAAGACATTCAAAATCTGGATAAAGGTCTTGAAACGTCCGTAGGTCCAAGAGGTGTCATGCTGTCAGGCGGTCAGATTCAGCGTGCAGCAACAGGACGCATGCTGATGACAGAAGCAGACTTGTATATCTTTGATGATCTGTCCAGTGCGCTGGATGTGGAAACAGAGCAGCACGTATGGGAAGGGCTGTTCCAAGAGCCAGATGTCACATGCATTGCAGTTTCTCACCGCAGAGCAGCACTTGCCAAGGCAGATCATATCATCGTAATGAAGGATGGACGAATTGAGGCCGAGGGTACCTTAACGGACTTGCTTGCCACTAATGAAGAGATGCAACTGCTGTGGCAGGGCGAGCAATCACCGGTTAAAGTGGGATAGGGTAAGATATACGATATATAACAAAATGAAAAAAATCCGTACAGACAACTCTTTGCGAAAGAGTTAAATCTGTACGGCTTTTATTATTACACAATCGGTTAACCTTTATTTAATCATTTGTGAGATCAGAGAATACGCAATGATGACCAGGAAAATGATCGTGATGTGGTTAATGGAGAAAATAAACATACGATGTGACCACTTCTTGGTTTCTTTTCGATCAAAAGTAGCCACACTAAGAATGAGCCATGCCAAGCTAACCAGAAATGCGACAATGGCAACAAAAGGACTCATCGGCCAAAATAGAAAGCTGGAGAACAGTAACAGCACCAGATATACATTGGTTTGTATATATGTCCGTCGAATTCCTTTAACTACAGGAAGCATAGGAACGCCAGCAGCTTTGTATTCATCGAATCTCCGAATGGCAATACCATAGAAGTGAGGCATTTGCCACAAGAGCATCGTAACGACCAGTGCCCAGATCTCAAAATGACCTAGCTCCGGGGAAATGGCTGCCCAACCAATGAGTGGGGGTACAGCGCCTGAAAGGCTTCCTACTTCCGTATTGTAAATCGTTGTGCGTTTGGTCCACATGGTGTAAGGGAACACGTAGAGCAACAGTCCCAAAATACCAAATACGGCAGCTGAAGGGGAAGCGATGTACAGCATAATGCCCCCGATAACCGTTATTGCAATACCGAGAATTAGGCCTGACTTCGTATCTACCCGTCCTGTTACGGTTGGACGCTTCTTCGTGCGTTCCATGATCGCATCGATATCCCGATCATACAAATTGTTAAACACCCCGGCCGCCCCGATGATCAGGGAAGAACCAATGAAGGAAAGGATAATTGGTACAATATTAGCTAAAAATGATGCATCAAATACGTATAAAGCCAAACTTAACCCGGCAAACATGGCAATCAAATTGGATTTGATAATTCCGATCTTGATCGTATCGAAGAAAACTTTCGGAATCGAGCTAGTGTACTCCAGGCTGATTTCGGGCCGTGACCCTTTATTTAGTGTTTTCAAGAACTCACTTCCTATATCTATACTTATATATCTCGTGATTTCATTATAGCATTCATTACAGTATGTGAATTAATTAACGATTTAGTATTTAAAATAATGTCATTTGATTGTGAACAATTTAAAAACAAGGTTTTTTTCAATTGTTAAAAATGATTTTATGTGATACAGGTCATAGAATCTAATCAGGAGTGATGATGACAAGAAAAGAATATTTTTCTTGCAATATGAGTTCTATTTGTATATTGTAGATATAAGAGGTCTTTAATAGTTTAGAAGAAGTGGATAGATGAGAAGGATGGACCTATTTTTTTGAAGTAATAAAAGATATTAAGTGTCTGGAAAGGGTGTTAAAGATGGAACAACAGATGGATGTATTGATTATAGGTGGAGGACCTGCGGGTCTGAATGCAGCTCTTGTACTAGGCAGAGCTCGCAAGCAGGTTGTGGTCATCGATGATGAGCGCCCACGTAATTGGGTCACGCGTGAAACACACGGTTTTCTGACGAGAGACGGTGCCAGTCCACGTGAATTTCGAAAGGTTGCGAAGGAACAGATTAGCGTTTACCCATCGGTTCATTTTGTAGGGGACACCGTGACCTCTGTGACCGGAACCGATGGTGATTTTCAAGTTACAACGGCGCAGGGAGAGGGCTATCGTACGAAAAAAGTTTTGTTCACCGTAGGAAAAAAAGACCTCCCGCTGGATATAAACGGGTTGCCAGAGGTATATGGCAAGAGTGCTTTTGTCTGCCCTTATTGCGACGGATGGGAATTGAGGGATCAAACGTTGGTCATTATTATTAATGGAGCCAAGGCGTTACATATGGCCAAAACGATCTCTGGCTGGACAAGCCAATTTACCATTTGCACAAATGGACCTGATGAATTAACGGATGAGCAACGGATTGAATTGAAGCAGCATGATGTTCCGGTATTGGACTCTCCAATTCGATCCATTGAATCGAGCAATGGGATGGTGAAGCAGGTTGTGTTGGAGGATGGTACAGAAATTCCGTGCACGGGGATTTTCTTTGGACCAAAGCTGGGTCCCGGATCGGAGCTTCCGCAGAAGATGGGTTGTGAGGTGACAGATGCGGGGACAGTTGTGGTAGACGATTACGGCAAAACGACTGTGCCTGGCGTGTTCAGTGCTGGAGATGCCGCTTCAGAGATGTATCAGGCCATTACTGCGGCATCTCTTGGAGCATTAACCGCTGTAAGTATCAATAGTGAATTAAATTTGGAAGCATGGGATAAGCAAGTAAACATTAAATAAAGTCAAAAGAAAAAGAGATCAAAAAGAGCCACTGGCTCATGAAGTAGGGGATTGCACAAGCAATTCCCTATTTGTGTATTTTCTCAAGCGTAACGTTGAATAGTTCAAATTAAACAGCTCAAATGGAAATTATTAGACGAGCGAAAATTTGATTTTCAATTCAATGTGGTTTATCATTATATCAAATGATAGTTTAATCTATCATAAATACAATGCTTAAAGGAGAGGTCACTTATGATTGACAGCAGAACAGCGACTAAACAAGCAAAGCTTCATGCCATTTTAGATGCTGCAACAGAGCTTCTGGTTGTGAAACCTACAGCCTCCTTGAATGATATAGCCGAAGAAGCAGGAGTTGGAATAGCCACATTGCATCGTTATATCGATAGCAGAGATCATCTGATGTCACAATTGGGATTTCGCGCAATTGCGGTGGTGAGTGAAACGATGAGTCGTATTCAACTTGATGAGGAGCATGTGGAGGCGTATATTCCCCAGTTAATTGAAGAGTTAATTCCTCTTGGTGACAAGATCTACTTTCTCTCTCACGAAACGGCTCTTAATGACAATGAAGAACTAGTGAAAGCGGAGCAGAAAGTACTGGAGCCAATTAAACATGCCATTCAGCTGTTACAACAGCAAGGTAAATTCAGGCAGGATCTGAGTAGTGACTGGATTTTCGGCGTGTTGTATTCCTTACTTTTTCATACATGGCAACAGGTTCAACGAGGGTATGTCGCCAGACATTCAGCCGCCAAACTGCTGATGGATACCTTATTCCTTGGCGTACAGAGGAGAGGTGCTCATGATGAGTGATGCAACAGCCATTCCACAGCCGAGAACGTATGGACCACTTGGAAATCTGCCCCTGATTGATAAAGAGAAGCCAACGCTTTCCCTCGGAGTACTTGCCGAACAGCATGGGCCCATATATCGCCTTACCGCTCCCGGTTATTCCGGTTTAATCGTATCTGGACCAGACCTTGTCGCTGAGTTATGTGATGTGTCCCGTTTTGACAAATTTGTATACAATGAACTCGAAAGCGTACGTGCCTTTGGAGGCGATGGTTTATTTACGAGCAGAACATCGGAGCCGAATTGGAAAAAGGCCCATAACATTCTGCTTCCCACCTTCAGCAAGCAGGCCATGAAAGGATATCATCCCATGATGGTCGATATTGCCGAGCAATTGATCAACAAGTGGTCACGTCTCAATTCCAACGATACGATTGATGTTGCGGACGATATGACACGCCTTACGTTGGATACCATTGGACTTTGTGGATTCAATTATCGATTTAACAGCTTTTACAGACAGGATCACAGTCCTTTTATTGAAAGTATGGTTCGGGCATTGAATGAAGCCATGCAAAAGAGCTCGCGTTTGAAAATTCAAAATCTGCTGATGGTCAGAACCAAACGACAGTTCCAAGAGGATATTCAGACGATGTTCTCTCTGGTAGACCAGATTATTGAGGAACGTAAAGCGAGTTCAGAACCTGGAGAGGTGGACTTGCTCGCACGTATGCTGAATGGCAAAGATCCAGAAACCGGAGAAACGCTGGATGATGAGAACATCCGTTATCAGATTATTACTTTTCTCATTGCCGGACATGAAACGACGAGCGGTTTGTTATCTTTTGCCCTGTATTTTTTACTGAAAAATCCGGAATCGCTTCAAAAGGCGTATAACGAGGTAGATCAGATCATGGTCAGTGACTCACCACAGTACGAGGAGATTCTTCAGCTTCCTTATATTCGCATGATCCTCAGTGAATCGCTCCGTCTGTGGCCAACCGCTCCGGGATTTGACGTTTCTGCCAAAGAAGACACCATCATAGGTGGTAAATATCCCTTGAAAAAAGGGGAGAGTTGCAGTATTCTTTTGCCTCAGCTTCACCGTGATAAAGAGGCCTGGGGAGAGGATGCGGAACTTTTCCGTCCGGAGCGATTTGAAGATACAACGAAAGTGCCTCATCACGCTTATAAACCTTTTGGCAATGGGGAGAGAGCATGTATCGGCATGCAGTTTGCTTTATATGAAGCTACCCTTGTGCTTGGCATGGTCCTTAAACATTTTGAGCTGATCGATTATAGCAACTATGAGCTGGATGTGAAACAGACGTTAACGTTGAAGCCGGGAGACTTCCGAATACAGGTGAAAGCGCGCGCGGTTTCGCAAACGATCAACAAGGCTACTGTATATACAGAAGAGAAATCCAATCCTGTTGTTGATAAAAACATAGAAAGCTTCAGCCATATGAGAGAGGCCCTGGCCGTTGAAGGAGAGGCTAACCCATCGCTCCTGGTGTTATATGGTTCCAACTTGGGAACGGCAGAAGGCATTGCCAGAGAGATTGTGGAGAAAGCCCGTTCGTATGGAATCCAAAGTGAAGCAGCATCTCTGAATGAGCGGATTGGCCGATTACCCCAACAGGGTGTCGTTCTTATTATCACAGCTTCGTATAACGGTAAACCACCGCAAAATGCTACTGCATTTGTAGATTGGTTAGAGGGAGCAGAGTTAGAGGAAGTACGGGATGTGACCTATGCCGTTCTGGGCTGCGGAGATCGGAGTTGGTCCGGGACGTATCAGAGCATTCCTCGATTTATGGATGAGAAGCTTGCGACTTTGGGAGGGAAAAGACTGTTATCCCGTGGTGAAGCCGATGCCGGAGGCGATATGGAGAAGCAGGTCGAGGAGTGGCAGCGTATGTTATGGCCTCAAGTGTTGAATGCTTTGGGGCTCCGTGAGGAAGCGGTCAAGCCAATGATACCAAGCACACTTCAAATGAAGTTTGTCCACGAGAAAGTGGATATGCCGCTTGCACGAACCTATGATGCCAACTATGCCACGGTTGTGATGAATAAAGAGCTTCAGGCGTCGGAAAGTGGGAGAAGCACACGTCACATCGAGGTGTTACTGCCTGAAGGCGTGAGTTACAAAGAAGGGGATCATCTCGGCGTATTGCCTAGAAATCAGGTGGAGAACGTGGATCGGATACTAAGTCGATTCGGACTAAGCGGAGACGTTCAAATCCAATTAACTTCGAACGTGACACATCTTACGCACCTTCCTCTGAACCGTCCCGTCAAGGTACATGAGTTGCTCAGTTACTGTGTTGAATTACAGGCGCCTGTTACAAGAACGCAATTGCAGGCGTTAGCTAATCATACGGTATGCCCACCTCACAAGCGTGAACTGGAGGGCATGTTGGAAGAAAACAGCTACAGGGATCATATTCTTACAAATAGAATCACCATGTTGGAACTGTTAGAAAAGTATGAGGCGTGTGAACTGCCATTCGAAAGGTTCCTTGAACTATTGCCTCCACTCAAGCCCAGATATTATTCAATCTCCAGCTCTCCAAGCCTGAATTCCGAGCAGGCGAGTATAACGGTATCTGTTGTGAGAGAGCCTGCATGGAGTGGCAAAGGCGAATATCTGGGTGTTGCTTCATCGTACCTGGCCGGTTGTTCATCGGGAGAACGTATTCTGATGTTTATAAGCACGCCTGAATCCGGATTTCACTTTTCGGAAGAGGCTGATGTTCCCATGATCATGGTAGGACCCGGGACGGGAGTTGCACCGTTCAGAGGTTTCCTCCAGGCAAGAGCTGCCATGAAACAGAGAGGTTTGCCACTTAGTGAAGCGCATTTGTTCTTTGGGTGCAGGAATGATTCGGATTTCATATATCGTCAAGAGCTTGAACAATACGAACAAGAAGGAATGGTTAAGCTTCACACTGCTTTTTCTCGTGCTGAGGGCAAGCCCAAAATGTATGTGCAGCATCTGATGAAAGAGCATTCCAAACAGCTGCTTCACATGCTTGCTAACAAAGGAAGAATCTATGTATGCGGGGATGGAAGTCAGATGGCTCCTGCGGTGGAAGAGACTTTGCAGCAAGCGTATCAGCAGGCGCATGGAGCAACGATCAAGCAAGCGAAAGACTGGATCATTCAGCTTCAGGCTGAGGGGCGCTACGTACAGGATGTATGGGCAGGCAAGCGAACGGTTGAATCGGCTAAAGTCATGCATTGAGGACTATTAATCAATTCATAATGGAATAATGCTACTCATCCAAAAGCAGCCGTTCGATCTGGAGTTTCACATCCAAATCGGCTGCTGCTTTGGTTTGGATTTTTGTTACTCCTATATTGGTGGCGTTTACATCAAAATTCCTCTAATAAAATGATTGACAGTGCTTTTCTGAACGGTTTTAATTATATAGACCGATTGTTATAATTATTTGAAGGAAGTGGCTTTGTTGAGTGAAAAGTCTAATGCTAGAGAGTTAATTGTCAGCACAGCAGCCAGACTATTTTTTTCACAAGGATATCATGCGACCGGTCTGAATCAGATCATTAAGGAGAGTAGTACGCCAAAAGGCTCGTTATATCATTATTTCCCACATGGCAAGGAAGAGCTCGCGCATGAGTGTATACAAAAAGCCAATGAACATATCCTGCACAAGTTTGAGGATACATTTGCAGCTCATGACAATACGGCAGACGGCATTCAGCGATTCATATACGATATGGCTCATGAAACGGAGGCAGCTGGTTTTACCGGATTCCTGCCATTCAGCTTCTGGGCAGCCGTGGAGACATCCTGTATCAGCCAACAGTTGCGGGTCGCCTGTCAGGGTGTATTTGCAGATTGGCAGCAAATCATTACCAAACATCTGATTCTGGATGGTATTGATGAAGGGAAGGCGCGTGAGACATCGCTTCTGGTCATCTCCTTGATGGAGGGAGCACTGATTATCAGCCTGACGAATCAGGATAAACAGCCTCTGCTGACGGCTGCTGATTATTTGTCAGTTGTGGCGAAGAATGCAAGACATTATCAATAGTTATACCACAATAGGTTGTATCAAGAGAGAGAAACAGTTTGATTAGTTTGAGGAGGATGGGATCGTGGATGTTTCCATGAAGACTGATTCTGTACAGGATCAGCAAGAAATAAAACAGTATAAGGTATTTCCGATTTTATTTGCAATGCTGCTGAGCGGTTTTATTGGATTGTTCGGTGAAACAGCATTGAATGTGGCTTTGACGCCACTTATGGGCTTGCTGGAGGTTGGACCCACAACCATTCAATGGTTAACGACAGGGTATTTGCTTGTTTTGGGTATTTTGGTGCCGGTTTCCGGTATGTTGTTACAATGGTTTACGACAAGACAGTTGTTCACCACTTCTTTGATTTTCTCGATTGCAGGAACGTTTGTTGCTGCGATTGCACCGAGCTTTGAAATTCTGTTGGTGGCACGGGTATTACAAGCTGTAGGTACGGCTCTGTTATTGCCACTGATGTTTAACACGATATTGGTTATTTTCCCGATTGAAAAACGTGGTGCTGCCATGGGACTGATCGGTCTGGTTATCATGTTCGCGCCAGCAAGTGGTCCGAGTATTTCCGGTTTGATTCTTGCTAATCTGAGCTGGCACTGGATCTTCTGGACTTCCTTGCCGTTCTTCATTATTTCATTGGTATGCGGTCTATTGTTTTTACCCAATATTTCAAAATTGACCAAGCCCAAAATTGATGTCCTGTCCATTATCCTTTCCACCCTTGGATTTGGTGGGATCGTATACGGATTCAGTAGTGCAGGTGGACATGGAGAAACTGGCGGAGGCTGGACAAGTCCAATCGTTGTTGCTACCTTGGTTATTGGTGTCTTGTCCTTGCTGTTATTCAGCATCCGTCAGTTGAGAATGAAACAACCGATGATGGATCTGCGGGCGTTCAGATATCCAATGTTTACGATTGGCTTGATCCTGATCTTCCTCTGTATGATGATGTTGTTGTCTTCTATGCTGATCCTGCCGATGTATCTGCAACAAGGGATGAAGGTTACGGCGTTGACTGCTGGCTTGGTTTTGCTGCCGGGCAGCCTGCTCAATGGATTTTTGTCTCCGGTGATGGGACGATTGTTTGACAAATTCGGTCCGAAGTGGCTTGTAATTATTGGTCTTACTATTGTGACTGTTTCACTCTTCATGTACACAGGAATCACTCCGACAACGACCCTGGGCAAGATTATTACACTGCATGTGTTCATGATGATCGGGATTTCAATGATCATGATGCCTGCACAAACCAACGGTTTGAATCAACTGCCTCCTGCATTTTATCCTCACGGAACGGCGATTATGAATACGTTGCAGCAGGTATCTGGAGCTATTGGTACAGCGGTTGCGGTAAGTATTCTGAGTGCAGGACAGACTCGCTTCTTGAGCGGTGTGACGAACCCAGAGAGTCCAGAGAATCAGTTAGCAGGTTTCACATCCGGTGTACAAGGTGCATTTATTTTCGCACTGGTTCTTGCTGTGATTGGTCTGATCACTTCACTGTTTTTGAAAAGAGTTAAGGTTGGCGCACAGCAGGAAAAACAAGGTTCCATGCATTAATTTAATATAGGTAAAATGAAGAACGATGTGCTCTCACTGAAACGAGAGCACATCGTTTTTTTGGTGTCTTGGCGTGAAACGGGTTTTATCCTGTAGAGCACAGTTAGATCTATTCCCTGGAATAGTTCAGACTCAACGCTCCGAAGTTAATAATGACGTAATAAAAGACAAAACCCAAACGATGTGTATGATCGTTTGGGTTTGGATCTTAACTATGATTTGTTCAGCCGAATCTCCGCCGAGCATTAGAAATCTACTGTTTAACTAAGGCGAGTATCTCATCGGCTACCAGATCCGGGTGATATTGATGAATATAATGCTCGGTATCCTTAACGGTTACATGTTTGGATTGTTCCGACCAGGACGTAAATTCAGCTTGCGTTTTATCCCATATAGGCTCACTGGCTCCGAAGTAATCCGCCGTCAGTATGGTAAGTGGGAACGGGAGGGGCTTTTTGTTGTCGACGACAACCTTTGCATTGGTTGCTATTTCGCGCAATTCATCCACGGTATTGGCATTCCCATAGTGAAGCAATAGAGCCGTTGTATCTATTTCCTTCAGTTCATCTGGTACAAGCTTCAGGCCGTTTCGATTGGCATTGGAGGTTTCTATAACAGCATCAGCTTGCATTGATAAGCGGAAAAGTCCTGTTTGAATTCGGAATTGATTCGCAAAACCGCCGATCACATCAGCCAACTGGCCATCGTCATTCGCATAATGTTCCGGACTTCCACCATCGATCATGACAATACCTTGAACTTCATCAGGATATTTTTGCGCAAAACGGAGCGTTTCGAGTGAACCCAGTGAATGGGCAACCAACACGTAGGGAGGCTTTTGTCCAGAAACCTGTAATAACTCGTGCAATTCATCTGCTACGGTATCGACATCCCGTTTCTTATCTGTCATATCGCTATAACCGTACCCAAAACGATCATAAACTGCAAACTTCGTGTATGGAGCAAGTTTCTCATACAACGGATAATAATCGACATAAGGGTCGGCGGTTCCCCATCCCGCTGCAAGTACAACGGTTGCATCACCTTTTCCCCCGGTATATAAATGCATATTTTCACCATGTACATTGTACAGCTTGCCAGGAGGGGTAAATGTTTTTGCATCCTGCCGGGTATTCACTTGTTGGTAGATCACACCTGTGCCCAGGAGGAGAAGAATAGCCGCCGCCCCGAATATAAACGTTTTAAGTAATCTTCTGCGCCATTTTTTCATCATCTCTCACATACTCTCTGTTGTATTTTCTCTATTATATATGCCCAACCTTATTGGAGAGAAAACAGAGTCTTAATTCCACCTTAATTATTGATCCACCCAATTATATTGAATATTACATTCAGATAACCGAAGGCGAATTGATTCTAAACGAACAATGAATTAAGATAAAGGCTATATTGCTCCTAATTTTATTCAAGAATTAATCACTCAATTATAGAGAACAGAAGGTATGAATAATGGCAAAATACGAGAATCAGATTCCGACATCCGCTAGTATGAGCTTCAAATCCCTGATCAGTATGTTGAGAGATTCCATGCAACGTAATGTAGAGCGGAGGCCATTGGGCAACATGCCCATGGAGAAATGCGAACCTGCTGAATTGATAAATGTATCCGATAATCCACAGGTCACTTGGTTCGGTCATTCAGCTTTTTTGCTTGAAATCGAGGGACACAGACTGCTCTTTGATCCGATGCTGGGCAACCGTCCATCCCCCGTATCCTGGGTGGGTACCAAACGTTACAGCACCAATCTACCGATTCAACCAGAGGATTTCCCAACTCTTGATGCAATCATGATATCGCATGACCATTATGATCATCTGGACTATAACTCCATACGTAGATTGAAGGATAAAACAAAGCGATTTATCGTACCGCTTGGCGTACGTCGGCGCCTGATTCAACTGGGTGTGCCATCGGAACAGATTACCGAGCATAACTGGTGGGAGGAGTTATCCTTCAAGGGTCTAATATTCGTTTGTACGCCAGCGCGACATTTCTCAGGCAGGGGTTTGTTTGACCGCAATTCTACCTTATGGTGTTCATGGGTCATTGCTGGACAACATACGAAGGTGTTCTTTAGTGGCGATAGCGGGTACGGTCCTCATTTCAAGGAAATTGGTAAAAAGTACGGGCCATTTGACCTGACCTTGATGGAATGTGGGCAATATGACGAGCGTTGGTCCAACATTCACATGATGCCGGAAGAAACGGTACAAGCGCATTTGGACGTAGGGGGCAAGCTGCTCATCCCGGTTCATTGGGCAGCATTTACGCTGGCCTATCATGCCTGGAACGAACCGGTTGAACGGATCACCAAGGCTGCACATACCTTGAATGTCAACATTGCAACACCAAGAATCGGAGAGAAGGTTGTTCTGCATACGGAGGATTACCCGAGACATCCGTGGTGGAGATCAGACCTGAGATAGATAAAAATAAAAGCGTTCAGCTCATCCAATGAGCGAACGCTTTTATTTTTGTTTTTTACATCAGGATCGATAGGGCACTGTAGATTAACAGAACACCCATCACTATATTAAAAGGACGTTCATATTTCAATAAAAAGTTCTGAAATAACATACCGCATAATCCCCAGGTCATATTGGCACTAATACCGACGAAGGTGAGCAGCAACGATAATACAATCAGTTGACCATTTGACTGCCCGAAAGGCATCACAAACACCGAGATAGCCGTAAGACCATACAGAATGACTTTTGGATTGATAAATTGCAGGGTGAATCCAAAGAGAAATGAGTAGCGATTGACCTTGGGTTCTTCACCATTGGCAGGTGAACTTCGCATGATTTGGATCGCCAGATAGATCATATACACACAGCCCAACAGGTTCAGGGCAGGTCTAATCCTCGGGATATATTGATGCAAAATAAGGTTGAAATAACTGGACAGAAACATAATAAGCAGGCAACCGGCTGCAACGCCGGCAATAAACGGAAGGATTTTTTTGAATCCCTCGTTTCTTGCATGGGTCATGGCGATGATGTTGTTGGGACCCGGTGTGAATGAAGCAACGATTGCATAAGTCAATAAAGGTATGATGTCCATAAGTCCTCCCATTCCGGCTCTGTTGTATGTTATGATTAGTCAGAATGTACGTTATAACGTACGATCTTTATAATTGTACATTATGTACGCTATAAAGCACAATACTATAATCTTTTTATTCAGAGGTGATTGTAAATTGAAAAATATTAATGTTATTCTTGCCCAGAATTTGAAGCAGCTTCGGGAACAAAGAAAGCTTAGTCTGGACAAGGTTGCGGAAATGTCCGGCATTAGCAAGACGATGCTTGGTCAGATTGAACGGGGGGAATCCAATCCATCGATTGCAACCGTATGGAAGATTGCGAACGGTCTGAAGATTTCCTTTACCGCTTTGATTCACGAGCCGAAGTCGGATACCACAGTGGTGACCAGTGATGATATTCAAGCATTAATGGAGGAGGCGGGAAGGGTTCGGATTTATCCGCATTTTCCTTTTGAAGAGGGACGTCGTTTTGAAATATATATCATGGAGATGGACCCAAAGTCTGAATTGAATGCTGAACCGCATATCGAAGGTACGGAGGAATTTATTACGGTCTTTGAAGGGGAAGTTACGATTAGGGTAGGGAAGGAAGAATATACGGTGAATCAAGGGGAGTCAATCCGCTTTGGGGCGGATAAGCCTCATGTCTATTTTAACCCCGGAGCTACGGCGAGTAAGTTAAGTATGGTCATTCATTATTCGAGGTGAAAAGTGGAATGAAAATCCAATACAGCAGCCTGTGAAATCGGCTGCTGTATTGGCACTTGCGCTACTAGCGAGCCCACCGCGTGCGGTACGACTCTGATTTAAGGCTTAAGGCTTCTCGTTGGCCTGACGCTGGATCTCCTTGGCTGTTAGTGCTTTATCATACACTTTTACGTTATCCATAGAGCCTTTATAGAAGGGATCAGCCGCATACCGGCTTTTACCCAAATAAGCTTCCGTCACTTGCAGATCCTTCGGATTAAACGTGATCTCGCTGCTGCTTGCTACGGATTGTCCATTCACATATAAAGTGCCTGTATCTCCTTGGAGCGTAACAGCTACATGAACCCACTTTTTAGAAGGCATTGGCTCTGTGGCAATCAGGCTTTGATCCTTACCCTCATTATGAATGGTGAATTGCAATGCCCCGTTATGCTGGGAGGGAGTGAGGAACATATGTCTGGTCAAGCCATTTCCAAAGTCGAAAATACGCTGCCAGGAACTGCCGCCATCCCAATTGACCCAGGCGCTAAACGTGAAGTCCGTTGTATCCGTAACGAGTCCAGGCAACTGAATGTAACTGTCTGTTCCATTAAATGTGGCAGCCTGATTTTTGCCACCAGCAGTAGAACTGACCACGTTAAAGGCTTGTCCGTGATATCCGTTTTTACTGTAATCCTGTGCGATTTTTGCAAGTTTCTTGTGTTCAAAAGTGTACTCACCAAGCAGTGGACTTACCGCTTGCTGCGGTATGATCACGTTAAACGTTTTGGAGCTTATCGCATTCCCTTTACGAATCGTTGCCGTTAATGCCACTTTGGCATCTCCCTTGCCAGCTCGTGGCCGATTCACTACCCCGGTAGCGGAGAGAGCAGCGGCATTGGAAGATTTCCACGTAATCTCTGCGTCGCGTGTTCCCTTCGTCGGGAGGGACAGGTTGAAGAATACATTACCCGTGTCGCCGATGCTCAGATCCTTTTTCACCGCATTAACAATATCCTGATCCTTTAATGTGGTCATCTGACTTCCCCAGATGGCTATCCCGGAGGAGGATAGAGCGCTGAAGGTCAGAACCGTACTTTGAGATTCCGCATTCCATTCATGCGTGAAAACCCCTTGATATACAACGTTATTCGATGTGATTTGAACCTGATTGTCAGCTTCAAGGCTCCATGTTCCAGTCACGGCACCACTGATTTTCCCATCTGTTGTGAACTGAACTGTTTGCGATTGCTTGATCTCTGCCGTGATCTCTTTCCCGTGATTCACCCAATTGTATTGACCCGCAATATCCTGAGTTGTCAGTTGTGCAGTATCCTCTTCTAATGCCGCATAACGATAGGGAGAAACGACAGGCCACCCTTCTGAGTTCATATGCATCTCATGTACGCGGACTTCGTGCTCTTCACCACGCCCCGGAAAGCGGGAATGGAAGATTAGAAATTGTTTTCCCGTTTCGGCATCAACATAAGCGGAGTTATGTCCTGGTGATACATAGCCGGTTCCCAGACCTGTACCCGGGTCACCAATCTGTCTTTGAAACAGGAAGTTCCCCAACAATTTGACGCCAAAAGGCTCAATCGAGCGATCATCAAACAAGGGTTTATCCTTGTCTGCCTTGACGTTGGTCATATCGTTTCCTTCAGCATCAAGGAAAGGACCATCCGGCGTTTTGGAGCGGGCTACCCGGATGTTATATCCCCCGTCAGCACCGAGTCCGCCGTAGGATAAGTATAGATAATAGTAATCGGTTTCGGGACTATAAAGCATATAAGGTGCTTCAATCCGGCTATGGTTGCCTCCGGTCAGCTTTTTGCCATAACCTTGGTCAGGCAGTGGTTTTCCCGTTGTCTCATCCATCTCGAGAATGAAAATGCCCCCGGAATAGGAACCGTATACCATCCAAAGCTTGCCGTCTTTATCAAAAAATACATCAGGATCAACCACATTGGGATGTTTGGTTGCGTCATAAATGGTGCCATCCTCACTAGTCTGATCCCACATGCCGGATTTTAGCAGAATGCCCTGATCCTTATAGGGCCCTTCGATGTTGTCTGCGACAGCAACGCCCAACGCAGAGCGAGGAGAGTCCCCTTTGCACGCATTGTAATACATATAAAATTTGCCGTCCGCCAATTGAATGACATCTGCCGCCCATAACGTATCTGTCTGCGCCCACTCCAGCGCTTCAGCGAATTCCTTGGTTACATTGGGCACTACAGGATTGTCATCCGTAACACCCGATGCAACCAAATCCCAATTCATCAAATCTTTGGACTTTGCCACTTGCAGATGTGAACCGAAAATGTAAAAGGTATCACCGACCTTAATAACGGAAGGGTCATGTACGGAGACATTCCTGAATGCCGGAGCTGGGTTGTCAATGGATGTGGAAATATGCGGGTTGGATACGGATGTTCCCGAACTGTCCGCCAATACGGAGATGGGTGCCAAAGCTGTTGCCGTAAGTAATACAGTGCTCAGTAAAGAAATGTTAATTGCGCTTACCCAATAACGTTTCATACGTTTCCCCTTTCCCAATACCTGATATGAAAAAATAATCTTATACATTGCAGCAAGTGTGAGATGGTCGAACAGCCCTCCTTTTGGTGATCTAAAATATCAAGCGCTTTCATTTATTATATTATCAATCAGTTTATATGGTTGTAAACTATAAATATGTTATACACTTCATCAATGTAGATGGAACAGAAGGAAGGGAGCGGTTTATTGATATGCGAAAATCTACATAATAGTTGGGTTCTGTAATTTAAGGATTGAAATATTTGCTCAAAATAAGATACTATTACGATTAGATAATATGTTTATGTATTTATTAATTGATTTATATTTATACGAATCAAACGAAAGAAATACCATGAAAAATATTCTACATAGGAGGAACAAACCCAACATGACCACATTACACAATCCATTGATCGCACATTACAAGTTTGAAGATGCAGCCGAGATCGGTAAGGATAGCTCAGGGAACGGACACAATGGAGAAGCCGCAGGTGAGACACTACCCCACATTTCCGAAGTGAACGGCCGATGGGCGGTGACTTTTACCGGAGGCGCAAATGGAACATCCTATCTGCAGCTACCCTCGGACTTACTTCGAGATGTAAGCGATCACACTGGAGTAACTGTTGCAAGCTGGGTGAATCTCGGCAAAGGTTCGAATGTGTGGGAGCGAGTTTTTGACTTCGGTAAAGGCGAGAAGGGCCCATATTTGTTTTTGACACGCCAGCTGCGTGGTACGTTATATGCGGGAGATGATCTGGTCGTAGACCCGGGTCGCGGATTTGCCAGTGGGGAATGGATGCATATTGCCATGTCCGTGGCGGGCAGTCAAGGCGGCACGCGCAGCAGCGCGGGTCCGGTTATATATGTGAATGGGGAGAAGGTAGCGGATGGCTCCATTAGTCAGACCTCCAGTGGCAATTATGCCAAACTGCGCAAATGGTTTGATTCGTTCACGGACCCTGCAAGTTATAGCCGAAATTATATTGGACGGTCTCAGTACGCAGCAGATGTGGATTTTGCAGGCTCCCTGTCCGATTTTCGGATCTATCAGGCGGCTCTGTCCATGGATGATGTGATTGAAGTGATGTGTGAGTCACTGACCGACGAAGAGATTGTGAAGCTTGCCGGAGATAAATATTTGTCTGCTCCAGCCCGCATTATTACCAAAGACGTGTCACTGCCTGTACATTTGCTGGGCGGCAAGGTGCACGTTCAATGGAATTCAAGTCAGCCAGAAATTCTGTCAGAGAATGGAGAAGTTCAAGCAGCGCTGAGCTCAGCTCATGAGATTCGTTTAAATGCAATTTTGACCAAGGGCGGAAGTACGCTGAACAAAGGTTTTGACGTATCTGTTGTGCCAGCGCACCTTCCGCCATATACCGTTACAATTCATGGGGATCAAAAGGTGGCGGATATTAGTGAAGTGATGTACGGACTATTCTATGAGGACATCAACAATGCAGCAGATGGGGGAATCTATGCGGAGCTCGTTCAGAACCGCTCGTTCGAATCCTTTGCATTCGATACGTACTCGCATGATTCCGGGGAATGTGGGTGTTCGACAGGGCGGAATCGTGAACCTTTGTTTGCCTGGTCAGGGGATACGGGGAAAATGATCGTTCAGCATACGGATGGATTAAACGTACATTTTAACGTGAAAGACCCTGAAGTGAATGCCTATTATGTGACGGTTCAGGATGGTGCAACGATTCGAAATCGCGGCTTCTCGGACTCCAACCAGCATTGTGCCATGTCCATCAAGAAGGGTGAGGCCTATGATTTTACGATCTGGGCAAAGGCAGTAACAGCTGGGTCGATTATGGTTCAGTTGCAGGATGGCAGCGGCAATTCAATCAGTGATTCGATAACGCTGCATGTTGAAGGCGGTAACACATGGAAGAAGTACGGATTCGCTCATTCCCAAGATCATATCGAGAAAACGAAATTAATTCTGACCGGAACAGATACCGCTCTGGGGCAATTGGCACTTACCTTTGAAGGGGAGATTTCCATCGATATGGTTTCCTTGATCCCGCAGGATGTATGGGGAGCCAATCCGGAAGAACAGGGATTATCCGCATCAGCACATGCCAACTACACGGGCAATCCGAACTATCGACTCCGAAAAGATCTGATTCAGGCCCTTGTTGATCTGCATCCGAAGTTTCTGCGTTTCCCTGGAGGATGTATTTCGGAAGGTTCATTTATTTGGGATAACGTATATGACTGGAAGGACTCGGTGGGTGCGGTTGAACTGCGCAAAGAGAACTATAACGTCTGGGGTTACATGATGACCATGGGGCTCGGTTATATGGAGTACTTTCAATTGGCAGAAGATTTGAATGCCGCTCCGGTTCCGGTTATGGCTTGTGGTGTTCTGTGTCAGGCACGTTCGGATTACGCTCACCCGGCGGGTGGTGCTTTGCGAGATTACTATATCCAAAACTTTACAGACCTGATCGACTTTGCGCTCAGCACGGATATTGAACATAATGAATGGGCTGCCATGCGGAACAGTATGGGGCATCCTGAGCCGTTCGACTTGCGTTATCTCGGCGTAGGCAATGAGAACTGGGGAACTGAATTTTTTGCCAACTTTGAAGTATTCAAAACATCGATTGATGACTATATGAAGCGTAACTATCCTGATCACGAGTTGCATATCATTTCGACCGTCGGTGCCCAGGCGGATGATGATGCGTATCAAGAGGGATGGAAGTTCCTGAGCGGAAATCTCACTGGATCAGCTCAAGTGGCTTTTGCAGATGGCAAAGAAGTGATCGAGGAGACGGTAACCTGGTATGAGAACCAGGACAACTATATGGACACCATTGCAGATGAGCACTATTATCGCTCCAATGAATATCTGTTGAACAACGCTGATCGTTATAACTACTATGAGCGGGCTTATCACGAAGACGGAAGTATCGATTGGAAAGAGACATCCAAGGTATTTGTCGGAGAATATGCGTCCACGGACAAAAATACACTGGCAGGAGCCGTCGCCGAAGCTGCGGTCATGACTGGGTTTGAAAATAATGCAGATGTTGTCCGCCTGGCTGCTTACGCGCCACTGTTTAACAAAGTATTGACGGACGGTACCTACCGCTGGACACCAGACTGCATCTGGTTTGATGATGAGACGGTGTGGTTTACACCGAATTACTATGTACAGCAGCTTTTTGCCAAATATGTGGGGGATCAGGTTCTGGGCACTTCATTTTCAACGTACAGTAAGGGTCAACCCATGGAACTTATTCCCCGTGGCGGGATCGAAATTGCAACAGGTCAAGCTGACATTGTGGTAAAACGTATCACAGTTACATCGAATCGGGATGGCAGCGTGCTGTTTGCAGAAGATTTCAGGGAGCAAACAGAATTGAATGAGGCGTGGAAGCTTATTCCTGGCTCGGAAGGATATACGCTGGAGGCCGGAAAAGGTCTGCTTTTAAAAGCACAATCGAGCGGCTTGAATGGGCTATATCTTCTGAATGATGAATGGACGAATTACAAAGTGGAAGTTGAGGCACATCGGATGACGGGTGAGGAAGGTTTCTACATCGGTGTGGGACTGACGGATATTTCACCTGAGAAAAAAGACGTCATTGAATATGCGATCGGATATGACGGCCATGCAACGGGAGTCAAAGTATTCAAACAAGGTGTAGAAGGCTACACCCTTGGTGATTATTCTTCCAGTTCAGCGGCGGGCAATCTCCGAGCAGCCAACTATGAACCGCTGGAGAACGATACGGATTATACCATTACCGTGAATTATGGTGGCAATACAGGGAAGAATCTGATCTGCTCCTATACCGATGGTCACACCATCAGCAACATTCTGGATTACAAGCTGGAAGCGTACAACCGGGACGTATTCCATTCCGTAACGAGAGATAAGCAGCATGTGTATGTGAAGCTGGTGAACGCAGATGGTATGGATAAACCCACCCGCATTTGTCTTCAGGATCTGATGGTCGCTTCTTCAGCGAGACTGATCACGCTCACCGGAGACGAGACATTGGTACATGTACCGAATGTGAATCAGAAGAATGATGAGAAAGTGGTGCCACAGGAACAGGAGATTGAACTGGATGGTGAATCGGTTGTTCTTCAGCTACCGGCGCATTCGGTGAATGTGCTCATCATGGATTGTCTGTCTTAACGAATGATTAAAATGCCCTCTTACAGCAGACGTTACGATGTCTGCGATAAGGGGGCATTTTGGATTGTACATTGATCAAGAGTCATATCCATCAGGTTTCCAGCTTGGAGTTAACAGAGCACTTGTTTAACCAATGAGAACATGATCTTCGGCATAACCGATTTTGGATGTGCGTTTCTTCTGGGCTAATGCAAAAGCCAGTGTTAGTGGTCCCAATCGACCTGCAAACATCGTAAAGATGACGATCATTTTGCCGGCAACACTCAGCTCACTTGTCAGGCCCATCGATAGCCCCGTGGTGCTGAAAGCAGAAGTGGCTTCGAACAGGACATCCAGGAAATGATTCTCCAGAATACCTTCGGTGATGGACAGCAGTATAGCAATTCCCAGCACAAACGCAAGAGAACTAAGAACTACAGCAAGTGCACGCATGACGGTTTCTTCTGCTATTTTACGCTCAAAAGCATGAATTTGCCCACCGCCCCGGAAAGTTTGAATGGTCGCCAGTACAAGCACGACAAAGGTATTAATTTTGATGCCTCCACCGGTCCCGCCGGAAGAAGCTCCAATGAACATCAGAATAATAATAAAAAACTGGGATGTTGCAAGCATGCTGCCTACGTCAATCGTATTAAATCCGGAGCTTCGAGGGGCAGTCCCCTGAAAGAGGGCAGCCCATACACGCTCACCGGAAGATAAATTAGCAAATGTAGCCGGATTCCAATTTTCGAGCAAAAAGATGGTGATGAATCCAAACAAGTATAGAGAAGAGCTGCCGATTAATACAATTTTGGAATGCAGGGATAGCTTTCTCCATGATCTCTTGCGAAAAAGATCGACAACCACAATGTAGCCCAATCCGCCAATGATAAAGAGCATAATGACGGTGAGATTGACTATCGGGTCGCCAACAAAAGGGGAAAGGCTGTCAGACCATAAGGAGAAACCCGCATTGTTGAATGCAGACACGGAGTGGAATATCGCATAATAGAGAGCCTGTCCCCATCCCAGTTCACCATGCCACCGCAAAGTCAGAATCAGTGTAGCCAAAGCCTCAAAAGCAAAGGCTATCAGTACAATATACATCGAAAGTCTAACGAGACCTTGAGCGGAAGAGGTATTGGTGGCTTGTTGAATAATGAGCCGTTGTTTCAATCCAATCCGTTTTCCGAGAATAATGGCAACCATTACACCGAGAGTCATAAACCCCAATCCGCCAACCTGAATCAATATCATGATAATGACTTGTCCGAATGTGGAGAAGACACTTCCTGTATCCAGTACAATCAGCCCATTTACACATATCGCAGAAGTGGCTGTAAACAGGGCATCAAGTAGACCGATCGATATCCCGGTGCTGGAAGATACGGGCAGTGCAAGCAACATGGCTCCGACCCAGATGAGAGCGAAAAAGATAATCATGATGAGTTGGGGAGGGCTCATATTGTTTTTCAGCTTGTTTACAATCGATTCGATGTTATGTAGAGCTGAAGTTCTCGGTGTTCGTTTATTTTTTTTGTTCATAGTCACTCTCCAGATTTCGAATATCTTCATTGCTTCCGATTAACAAGAGCATATCTCCCGAATGGACTGTGTCTTCTGCCATTGGAGAAATATTCAGGTTATTTCCTGTTTTGATGGCAATAACGGTGCAGCCGTATTTTGCGCGAACGTTGAGTTCTAGCAGTGTTTTTTGATTCATGCTCTCGGGAGCTTTGATCTCAACCAGATTGTAGTCTGGAGACAATTCGATGGAATCAATGATATTGTCTGAGCTAAGCTGATTTCCAAGCCTTGTGGCCATATCCCGTTCCGGGTAGACGATCTGATCGGCACCGATCTTGCTAAGTACACTACCATGGTTATCATTTTTGGCCTTGGCTGTTATCTTGGGAACATTAAGTTCCTTTAATAACAGAGTTGTCAGTATACTCGCCTGCAGATCTTCGCCGATGGCAACAATAGCGTGGGAGAAGTTGCTTGCTCCAAGCTCCCTGAGGACGGATTTGTCGGTACAATCGGCCTGTACAGCATGGGTGGCTATCGATGAAATTTCCTGCACCAGATTCTCATTCTTGTCTACCGCGAGCACTTCATGTCCGTTGTTAATAAGCGTGTGTGTCAGACTTGAACCGAATCGTCCAAGACCAAACACCATAAACTGTTTTTTCATGATATCCCTCTTCTGTTATCAAATAAATAATGGGTACTTGCCAAATAGTATTGGTAAATATTACATTACGCACACAAGATTGTGAGGTTTCATATTCTCAATGATCACACCCGCCATGAAATCTTGCCAAACATCGTTCTATCTATACATATCTCAAAAGAATACATTCTAACGGCTTATGAATAGCATTGCAACCGGTTCGAGCCTTTTTCGAGTTGTACTGCGGTTCTCTCCCTAGTTGGTCAACAAAAGATACCCAAAGTAAATAGCCCACACTATTGCAGTTATCTGCCTGCTCCTATAATGAATTTGAAGGAGGAGACAGCTTATGCGTTCCAACTACAGACAATTTATACGAAACGTTCCGCTTCATCTCATGATTCTGCCGGGACTGCTCATCATTATTGTATTCGGTTACATTCCGATGGCGGGACTCTCCATTGCTTTTCAGAATTTTTCTCCCATTGCCGGATTCAAAAACATGAATTGGATAGGCTTGGACAATTTCAGGTATCTCTTTGATCTGCCTGGCTTCTCACAGGTCGTATGGAATACGGTGTTTATATCCGGAATGAAAATTGTGTCCGGCCTTGTCATTCCGGTATTTGTGGCCCTATTGCTGAACGAGGTTCGCAAAACAGGCTTTAAACGGACGATCCAGACGGTTATTTATATGCCGCATTTCTTTTCATGGGTCATCTTGGCTGGCATTATCGTGGATGTACTGTCCCCGAGTGCCGGGATTGTAAATATGCTGCTGAAAGCAGTGGGTATTGACCCCATTCAATTTCTGGCCAGCAACGAGTGGTTTCCTTACATACTTGTCATTACAGACCAATGGAAAGAATTCGGATTTGGAACAATTATTTATTTGGCAGCACTAACCAACATTGATAAATCTCTGTATGAGGCATCGGTCATGGATGGAGCGGGAAGATGGAAGCAGACATGGCATATCACGCTGCCGGGGATTCGTCCTATCGTGATTTTAATGGTTACACTGAGTCTTGGAAATGTACTTAACGGTGGTTTTGACCAAGTGTTCAACCTCTACAATCCGTTGGTCTATGAATCTGGCGATATTCTGGATACGATGATCTATCGGATCGGTTTGCAGGATGCACAGTACTCTGTATCAACTGCATTGGGTCTGATTAAATCCGTCGTTTCGTTTATCTTCATCGGACTCGGTTATTTCTTGGCCTATCGGCTAGCCAATTATCGGATATTCTAAAAGTGCGTGTTCAAAAAGTCTGTTTTTCAGTACCGAGAAGATGGAATGAAGCTAGAAATGGAGTAGCGGAGCGTAGGGAAAACTACGTGAGCAACTACAATGTTTCCGAAGGAAACATACTTCGTAAGCATTCGCTTATTTCGGCTGAATTCCAACTTCGATGCTGATGATGCTGCTAGGCATGATTCGTAATCAAAAGCGGACTTTTTGAACAACCTCTAAAAAGGAGGCAAGATCATGCACCATGCATCAAGAGCCTATCGCTGGTTTCTAGGATTTAACTATATCATTCTGACCATTCTTGCCTTGTTATGCCTGTTTCCAATTGTAAATATATTGGCAATCTCGTTTAGTTCAAGTGATGCAGTCAAGGCGGGGAGTGTTACATTCTGGCCCGTGGATTTTACCTTATCCTCCTATAAGTACATGTTGGAAAATCAACAGTTTCTGAATTCATTTGGCACAAGTCTTCTTCGTGTTGTACTCGGGGTCTCCACCAATCTGATCTTCACGATTCTTGTGGCCTACCCTCTCTCCAAAGAGGCAAACAAATTTCGCTCAAGAACCTTCTATGCCTGGATTTTTGTGTTCACTATGCTTTTCAGTGGCGGACTGATCCCGGGTTATCTGGTTGTCAAGGAAGCAGGGCTTTTGGATTCAATCTGGGCTCTGATATTGCCGGGAGCCGTTCCGATCTTTAATGTGCTGCTCATGCTTAATTTCTTCCGCGGCCTGCCGAAGGAGCTGGAAGAAGCCTCATGGATGGATGGGGCAGGGCACTTTCGCACCTTATGGAGCATTTACCTGCCCATCTCACTTCCAAGTATCGCAACCATTACGCTGTTTGCCATGGTAGGGCACTGGAATGCCTGGTTTGATGGCATGATCTACATGAAGAGTCCTGAAGGTTACCCGCTTGCAACGTATCTGCAATCCATGCTGCAGCAAATGACGATGATTCAGAGTGAGATGATGACGCTGGAAGATGCAACACGGTTAAGTCAGGTGTCGGACAGAACGACCCAGGCGTCACAGATCTTTTTATCCGTCATTCCGATTCTGCTTGTGTATCCGTTCCTGCAAAGGTATTTCGTCCATGGACTTGTTGTTGGAAGTGTAAAGGGATAAGATCATCGATAGATGGAAAACCGATTGGAGGAGCCGATTTCGGGCTCCTTTTTGCCGTTGAGGAGAGGAGCTGATGGAATAATGAGATTCGTTGGACGTACTTGGAAAAATGCATCCATTGTTGTCAAACTGATGATTGCTTTTGTACTGGTCATACTGCCTCTGTATGGGATCAGTATTATGATCACGCAATACAGCTCGAAGCAAATGCAGACCGAAGTGGAGAAGGCGCATGAATCGAAACTGTATTTCTACCACAATCATCTGCAATTCGAACTGGAGCGAATGAGTGGGCTTGTTACCGAATTTTCATTCGATGAAACCATGTCCACGTTAAGTACAAGAGCTGCGATCATGAACAGGTACGAGGTGATTTTGAGTCTCAACAACATACACAAAAAGCTGGGTCAGATTATGGTAACAAGCCCTTACATCAGTGATGTTGTATATTATGTACCTGCTCTGCATAAACGGGTCAGTGTGGTGGACGGGATTCGCGATGTAGAAGATGCAGAGTGGAAGAACCTGCTGGGCACGATGGGAAATCTGAATGGCGAGTTGTCATACGCGGTGAACGATATCTATTTTCTGAAAAGTAATCCTTATAATATGAATCATGAGGAACCGCCCAATTTTATATTAGGCATACGTTTATCTGCTGAAGAGTTGAAGCACAGATTACAGCAGCTCTCGGAAACGGGAGAAAGTGATATTACGCTGAGCTTCGGCGAACAGCATCATGTCGTGATCTCATCTTCAGATCAACCCGCACCTGCGCTACAATTGCAAACAAATTTACCAAAATCAGAGGTGCCTATGCAAGTGACGAGATTTCAATCCGATCCCTTTTTGTATTATTCATTGTATGATTCGGACCACTCCTTCACGCTGACAGCCAGTATTCCTACTGATGTGCTCCAAGCACCACTGGAACAGTATAAGTTATGGTTGTGGATGTTGACCCTGATGTCCATTGTTATTATTATGATCTTCTCCTTTTCGATCTACAGATCGATTCACAAGCCATTATCTGTACTCATTCGGGGATTCAGAATGGCAGAGCAGGGTCAGACAAGCATTCATATTCCCCAATCCAGGCGAGATGAATTCGGATATTTATACTCTCGGTTTAATCATATGATAGAGCGCTTACATATCCTCATTGATGAAAATTATGTTGCCCGAATTCGAACAAGCGAGGCGGAACTGAAACATCTGCAATCCCAGATTCAACCTCATTTTCTATATAACAGTCTGTTCAGTATCAAGCAAATGGCGGAGGTGGAGAATATAGAGTTAATCCAGGAATTCACCGATTATCTGGGTCGATATTTCAGGTACATGTCACGGGATTCCCATACCGAAGTTTCACTCGGTGAAGAGGTGGATCATGCGTTGGTCTATGTCTCCATTCAGAAAATCCGATTTGGATCACGGGTTCAGTTACAACTGGAGGATATGAATAGGGAGTATAGAGCGATTACTGTTCCCAGAGTCATTCTGCAGCCGATTGTGGAAAATGTCTTTGAGCATGCACTTGCCAAACGCAGTCAGGGAGGGGTTCTAAAATTATCATATCAAGTGGAGCACGATAGTCTTTCCATTCGAATTGAGGATGATGGGGATCAGTTAACCGAGGACATGTTGGATCAACTGCAATTTTCCTTCCACAAGACGGATCGGAGACATGAGAATGAAGAAATAACGGGACTTGTTAACGTGAATCAACGATTGCGAATCAAGTTTGGGATTGATTATGGTCTCTCTGCGCGGCGCAGTGAACTGGGCGGGTTATGCATCATTATGAAAATTCCATGGAGACAGGAGTAGTGTTATGCAGCGGATGCTTATTGTAGATGATGAACCGGTTATTCTGGACGGACTGTATGCTTTCTTTCGAAAAGCGAATTTTCAGGATATGGAGATCATCAAGGCTTACTCTGCCTTTGAAGCAATAGAGTGGTTGAACTCCGTCAAAATTGATATCGTACTCAGCGACATCTGTATGCCTGGCATGGATGGCATGGAACTGATCGAGAAGATTATGGATCGTTGGCCACGATGCAAGATCCTTTTGCTGACAGGTCATAACGAATTTGATTATGCCCACCAAGCGATACGCAACCCTTGTGTTGTGGATTACCTGTTAAAGACAGAGGGCATGAGTCATATCCGAGCTGCGGTAGAGCGGGCTTTACAACAAATCGCGGAAGAAAATGATTTTCGCTACCAGCATGCCTGGTTTCGCAGCAAGTTGCCCAGAGCACTGCCCCAGCTACAGAGACAGTTGCTGCTGGATATGATGAAGCGAACGGAAAGACAGGATATCGTATCGCTTCAGGAGGAACTGGATGCGGTCCAGCTTCCGTTCCATTCCAATAAGCCTGTTATCCCGGTGATCATCCGGGTAGAGGAGTGGAATAACTATCAATCTCAGGCTGATCGGAGCTTGATTCGCTATGCCGTTGCCAATGTTGCGGAGGAGTTACTCCAGGATAAAGCCAAGGTTAAGGCAATCGATCTGGATTATCAGGTGATTGCTTGCTTCATACAACCTCAAGAGGAGTATCCAAACTCACCGAATATGCGTGGCGGCGAACAAGACAGCTGGACACAGACCCTTCGTTTTGTCTATGGCACCTTGGAGTCTGTGCAGCAATCCTGTGCGGACTGCTTGAATCTGTCTGTATCCATTATGGTCAGTGAGCAGGCAGTGGAATGGATGGTGCTTCATCAGGCCATCGCACAGTTGCGTCTGTCCATTCATGAAAGTCCAGGGCTTGGGATGGAAAAGCTCCTTCGTGTGAATGTGCAAGAGGACATGCCTCACACACCGAGCATCTTGAATCAGCAGGGCGTTGCTGGTCTTCATCTGGATCAGATCAAGCAGCGGATAGCAGCCGGTGACAGGGAGTGGATCGAGTCGTTTCACAAATGGACAGAGGTTTCGAAGGAGGGGCTTCAGGATCCGTTCTTCCGAATGAAAATTTATACCGGAGCAGCGAATGGACTGATTGAAGTACTACACGAATTGGGATTGTACGAATCGGCGATGGAAGAAATCTCGCTATCCCGCATGCTGTATTTTGATATCCATACACCCTGGACCGATCTAGTTATCTTTTATCAGTCTGCCTATGAATGGATGATCTCCAAAAGAAGTGATACCCGCATGAATGACCAATCGCAGATTCTGATCACGATTCATCATTACATTAAACATCATCTGGAAGATGACCTCTCACTAACTCGGATCGCACAGGAAGTTTCTCTCAATCCTTCGTATCTGTCCCGCTGGTATAAACGCATTACAGGCAAAGGCATATCAGACTATATCCATGACCGAAGAGTGGAGCGAAGCAAGGAGCTGCTTCTCGGCTCTACCTGTAAAATGCATGAAATATCCGCCAAGGTCGGATTTAGTGATCAGCATTATTTTTATCGTTTTTTCAAAAAAGCCACAGGCTGCACCCCCCAAGAGTATCGGGATCAAAAAAGTTAGATTAAGTCTCAATTGGTAAATCAAAGATACCAGATGTCAACGGGATACACTCGTATTGATAGCGCTTTCTCATTACAATAAAATCATACCTCACGGGAGGAACAAAAGGGGGATTCGCATGAACATGTCATTAAAGAAATTCTCATTCTTAACGTTAACCATGGTTCTGGCCACAACACTTGCTGCCTGTTCATCGGGTGAGGGTAGTGCACAGGAAGAAACCAACACGAATACACAGCAGGATGCCGGAGGGCCACTTACAAAATATGATCCACCCATCAAGCTGACCTCAACTATGAATGAAACGAGCAATGAATCATTGGCTCAAGGGGATACACATGCCAAGAACGTTTGGACCAAGGGTTACAAGGAAGAATTAGGTATTGATGTTACCTATGAGTGGATTGTCCCGGATGCCAATTACAATGACAAGATGAATGTCACCCTGGCTAGTGGCGATTTACCAGATGTTCTGAAAGTGAGTGCTGTACAGTTTGAGCAGCTGTATGAAGCGGGGATGCTGGAAGATCTGACCGAGGTATACGATAAGTACGCATCCGATCTGGTTAAGGAATTTATGTCTGCTGAGGATGGCGCAGGTTTAAAGCCGGTAACCAAGGACGGTAAAATATATGCTATGGTCAGTTTTCCAGGCTCACTTGATTCTTCAGATATGATCTGGATTCGTCAGGACTGGCTGAAGAACGTGGGACTGGAAGCACCAAAGTCCATGCAGGACCTCATTAAGATAGCTGAAGCTTTTACGTTTGAAGATCCAGACGGTAATGGGAAAGATGACACGTATGGTATTGCCTTACACAAGGATTTGCCGATTAATGCTTTCCTGCTGGGTTATCATGGTTATCTTGAAACCTGGATCAAGGATGCTTCGGGTCAGGTTGTGAATGGTACGGTTCAGCCTGAAGTGAAGGAAGGACTTCGCGAACTGCAAAATCTGTATCAGAAGGGCGTTATTGATCCTGAATTTGGCGTAAAAGATTTTGCGAAAATGATGGAGGATGTCAACGCGGGTAAATCAGGCATCTTTTTCTTACCACAATGGGCTCCGTTCCAGGTTAGCAGCATGATCAAGAAGGATAAGAACGTAGACTGGATGCCTTATCCTGTTCAGTCGATTGATGATCAGCCGGCCAAAACACAGAATCACCTTAGCTTGGCCGGCATATTCGCTGTACGTAAAGGGTATGAGCACCCGGAGGCATTGATTAAGTTGTTGAATTTTCAAACCGAGAAAATGTTCGGTGAGTCTGCCAAGAAAGATCGTGCTGCGTATTTGAACGGGTTGACCGGACTTGGGTTTCTTAATGCAACGGTATCCAATCTGCCTGCCAACAAAAACGTAAAAGCACAGGATGAGGTCGAGCAGGCGCTCAAAACGGGAGATACTTCCGGATTAGGACTTGAAGCGAAGCTGTTCTACGATGATATTATGGATTACCGTAATGGGAATCTTGATAAATGGCATATGGAGCGTATTTTTGGTCCGGAAAGCTCGCAAGGTGTCATTAAATATTATCGGGATAACGACCTGATTGTCATGGATGAATTTATCTATGCACCAACGAGAACGATGAACACCAAGCAGGCAACACTGGATAAACTGCGCGCTGAGACGTTTCTGAAAATCATCTATGGCAATCTGTCTATTGATCAATTTGATAACTTTGTGGCAAATTGGAAAAAACTTGGCGGAGATCAAATCACTCAGGAAGTGAATGAAGTCATTAATGCGAATAAATAAAATAGTGAGAATGGTATAAACAGAACCAAAAAAACGATGCTCTCCGAAATGGAAAGGGCACCGTTTGTTTTGGTTTCCTTACTTGCGTTTTAATAACAAAACGCCACTAATAGGTGTTGTTTTGTTACGGTATACCACTTTAAAGCCAATATCATTATCCAGCAGGCAATTTAAGGCATTGATCAGCAATGCACCAGGTACCAGTGTGAAGGTACAGGGAGATGTGTTTCCGATCACACGCACACTTTGGATTCTACGTGCAGAACCAGGTACGAGTGGATTTCTGGACCAATAGATTAATACCAGATCCGGTTGCGGCACAGCTTTTACAGCAGCCATCATTATCATCTCTTTTCTATTAGATTCTTTATAGTAAATGAAAAGGAGATGTAGAAGGTGCTAGATAAAAGACGTTATGTGTAATTAATGGATCAATGATCAACTTTCTCGTGTGATTAACACGCATGGCATAATTATGGATTCGTTCGGAGGTTAATCACTATCAAAACTCACGTGGGTCTACGTTTTATGTAGGGGAAATGATTTGTTATTTTGAAAAGGATCTCTAACCAGAGATCCTTTTCGAATAAACCGTCATGGATCTAGGCGTAAACCAATAAAGAGATGAAGAATTGCTCTGCAATCCTAAGGGCATCCGTAAGTCTGCTTATTTGTTCGTGGCATGTTGCTTCGATGGTAATTTATCCGCTGGTGTTCCCTTGCCGTTATTTTTGTTGTGACGTGCTTTTTCGGCATTTTCGTTAATCTTTTTCACATAATCGTGGGTGCTTTCCATGTGTGATACAGCTCCTTCCAATTCAAAATGTGTAACCTGAAACTTAATATAACCATCAGATGGCCATTATATGAGGAGACATAATTCCCAATCCTAATTTTCCGCTACGACATTGACCTGGCTCTGGTGGGATAAACTGGACATGGGAAGTTAAGGCGTCTAAACTGTATAGAACGATACAAAACAAGAAGGGGCCCGAATCAAACCATGTTGCAAAAATTCGGTTTTACACAATATGAAAGCCAGGTATACGAGGCCATATTTGCACAGGATGAACCGCTCGATGCCACCTCGATTGTCAATCACTCCAATGTACCCAAAGCCAAGATTTATGAAGTGCTTAATCGGCTGATCGACAAGGGAACTGTGTTAACGACGATGCATGGCAAAAAAAAATTATATATGGCAGTTGACTTGCAGTCCATTATTCATAAAATTAAAGCGGATTTTGAGAAGGACATTGAAGAATTAAAGACATATAAAATCAAACGTACGTTTACGGATGAACATATCTGGACGCTTAAAGATGAGTCCTCAATTGCGTCCAATATAGAACAGCTCATCGAAGAGGCTGATTCATCGATTCTTTTTTTAGCCTGGAATGAGAAGATGGAGAAATACCGTGAACTCCTGGAGCAAAAGGAGAAACAAGGCGTGTATGTTGAAGTGCTTGCTGTGGGAGGCCTACAAACGACCTTAATCCATACGTATTCGTTATTTCCCATACTCGAAGAACTTGAGCCGTCCCAGTTGCTCATTGTGGATCATGCCTATCTGTTGTTTGCCGGCGTGGAGCATCATTCATGGAGAGCAATCAAGACCATGTCCAAACCCATTGTTAAAGCCATGACGGATTATTTCTATCATGATGTCGCTCTTACTCAAATTACCAAAAAATATGGGGACCAGCTGTTACAAGATGAAGAAATCGCACGTTTGCTCTCCAGATTAATCTACTAAAAGCTATTCTTTTGGAGAATAGTTTTTTTTATTGGAATCTATTCTCTTATTGAAATCTCTTCTTTTATAAGTTACTATCGTAGTTGTAACTTTTGAGGAGGATTTGAAATGAATAAAAAAGTATACGTTCTTGCCATTGCGGCATTTGTGGTCGGAACCGTTGAACTGATTTTAGGCGGAATTCTGGATCTGATTGCCACAGACCTTAATCTGACCTTGGCGAAAGCCGGGTATTTGATCTCTATCTTTTCGCTTGTCTACGCTATATCCGCGCCTATTCTGTTAAATATGACAGCTCGATTTGAGCGTAAAAAGGTATATATGTGTACATTATTTGTTTTCCTGATCAGCAATCTGGTCTCTGCATTTAGTACCCATTTCTACATGTTGATGGCAGGTAGAGCTTTGGGTGCTGCGACGGGATCACTTATTTTTGTGCTGTCTCTGACACTTGCTGCAAGAATCGTGGAGCCGCAGTATAAAGGACGTGCTGTGGGAATAATTACGATGGGAGGCAGTGCATCACTAATCCTGGGTGTACCTCTCGGAATCTTCGTAGGTAACTTGGCCGGATGGCGTGAAGTGTTTATTCTCATCGCGATACTGACTGCGGTTGTGATGGTTGCCATTGGCATGGCAATGGATCGTGTGAAACCGATTCCCGCCGTGTCATTGAAGAAACAACTTGTGGCTCTGTGGAATCCAAAAATGTTAGCGATCCATGCTACCACTTTGCTTGTACTGGCGGGTCACTTGACGTTATATGCGTATTTCACACCATTTCTCCAACAAACACTGGGAGCCAGTTCAACGATGGTCACCTTTATTTATATGATGTTTGGCATCGCTGCTGTGGCAGGTGGAGGAATAGGAGGCATGTTGTCCGATCGTTTGCATCCAGCAAAAGCAATCATCATTGTGTTGATTCCCTTTATGGTGAGCATGGCCATTATTCCATTCAGCGTTGAATTGCCCTTGATTGCCTTTTTGCTGTTGTTAAGCATTTGGAGTGCTCTAAGCTGGACAGTTACCCCAGTGCAGAACAGCTTAATTATTAAAACTTCTCCAGAAACAGCTGAAACGTTAATTAGCACCAATTCCGGCATTGCTCACGCGGGTATTGCTCTGGGTACCTATATTGGGGGGATGGTGATCGATCATTCATCCATTCTAAATACGGGATGGGTAGGTTCTGTTCTCATTCTTCTGGGCTTGGTATCAGCCATTTACGCGATTAGTATTAAGGAAAAAGCTGTTCAACATATTTCTGGATAGAAGATGGGGAGTGTTACGGAATGATGACTGAAAAAGAGAAATCACAATTAGGCCTGCAAGACAAGACGAAGTATAAAAGGAACTAAAGACTAACTATATTGTAATTATTCCAGATAAAATCCCCCAGCAGATACAAGGCAAGCATCGCATGACGGATGCTATTACATGTGATCTGTCTGGGGGAGATCAGGAATGCACCTGTTACATGCGATTAATCATCCTTAACGTTTCAGGCTTTTCCCGTTCGTGTCGATAACGTCTTTGTACCAGTGGAAAGACTTTTTGCGATAACGCTCTAATGTTCCTGAACCATCGTCATGACGGTCGACATAGATGTAGCCATAACGTTTTTTCAACTGAGCTGTTCCGGCGCTGACAACGTCGATACAACCCCATGAGGTAAAGCCCATAACTTCAACGCCATCCTCGATGGCTTCCCCGACTTGAATGAGATGATCATTCAGATACTGAATGCGGTAATCATCTTCAACCGTTTTTTCACCATCAGGTCCGGTAATCAGCTCGTCCACTGCTCCAAGTCCATTTTCCACAATAAATAGTGGTTTCTGGTAACGGTCATAGAACATGTTTAGAACATAACGCAATCCTTGCGGATCGATCTGCCATCCCCATTCACTTGCAGGCAGGTAAGGGTTAGGTACACCGCCTAACAGATTGCCTTCACCGGCAATTTGTTTCTCTGGATCAGCAGTTTGGCAGATGCTCATGTAATAGCTGAAAGAGATAAAGTCAACGGTATGAAGAAGGATATCCTCATCTCCGGCTTCCATGTGAATTTCAATTCCTTTTTCCCGGAAGTACCGTTTCATGTATCCAGGGTAGCGACCTCTCACATGCACATCACCGAAGAAGTAGTTGCTATGTTCAAACTCCATGACCTTAATGATATCATCCGGATTCGGCGTTAGCGGGTAGGTCGGCATGCTTAGGATCATACAGCCAATCTGAGCACCTGGAATAATCTCGTGACAACGTTTCACCGCTGTGGCGCTGGCAACCAGCTCATGGTGGATGGCTTGATAAAGATCCTGCTTGCTTAGCTGATCCTTTGGAGTGTAGATACCGCCGCTCATGAAGGGTGCTTCGAGAATCGAATTGATTTCATTAAAAGTAAGCCAGTATTTCACTTTATTTTGATAGCGTTTGAACACGGTTGTGACATAACGCTCGTAGAATCCAATCATCTTCCGATTGACCCAGCCATCATATTCCTTGGATAAATGCAAAGGTGTCTCATAGTGGGAAAGGGTGACCAGTGGTTCGATACCATATTTGTGACATTCGTCAAACAGATCATCGTAGAATTGGAGACCTTCTTCATTTGGCTCTAGCTCATCGCCTTTAGGGAAGATGCGGGACCATGCGATGGAAGTACGGAATACCTTGAATCCCATCTCGGCAAACAATTTCACATCTTCCTTGTAACGATGATAGAAATCGATACCTACGAGCTTCATGTTATCCTCAGTTGGTTCCGGTGTTACAACACCAAAACCGCCTTTGGGAGTAACGTCTTGAACGGACCATCCTTTGCCACCTTGATTATATGCGCCTTCTGCCTGGTTGGCAGCAATGGCACCACCCCACAGGAAATTCGGAGGGAAGTTAAATGATTGATGTTGAGAGTTGCTCATGTGTATCGCTCCATTCGTCATGAATTGGTTGGTAGATTAACAGCAGGACTGCCTAAAGAAAGCTTAAACGTTGTAACGGGTTACACGTCAAGTTTTACTTTTAACCTTTTTATGAGGCATACTGTTAAGCAGCATAGTTTGGCAGTAAGAAAGGAGTTACAATGTCCAAGTTTGATGAGATTATGAAACGGTCGGGTTATTCTAGAGCAACCGTATCCAGAGTGATTAATCACTCCCCGCACGTCAGTAACGAAGCAAGACAAATCATAACGAATATCATGAAACAGTTGAATTATATTCCGAACCGGAATGCGGTATCCTTATCGACAGGGCAGACCAAGCAGATTGGGATTGTGACTTCCACCACGAGTGAGATTATTCTCACGTTTATGAATCAATTTATTGATACGGCGATGGATTTTGGCTTTCAAACGATTATTTATACCTCGCGCGGTGATAAAGAAATAGAGTTGCAAGCTTTTGAAGACTTACGAAGTAAACGAGTGGATGGACTGGTCATCATTGCCTGTGTAAATGATCCCCAGAAATTGAAGCCGTATTGCGAGTATGGACCGATTGTCTCATGGCAACGGATGGGTAATGATGAGATCCCTTCGGTAGCCATGGATCAGGCAGAGGGTTACAAGTTAGCTCTTGAGCATCTGGTGACGAGAGGATACACGCGAATTGCGAATGTATTTGGCAGGACAGAAAGTCTGAATACTCAGAGCCGACGCAAAGCCTATGAGTCGTATATGGAGGCGAGGGGTCTGCCTGTGTTGCATGAAGCCTATCAATATTCGGTGTTCACTTCATCGGATGGAGAAGAAGCGATGCGGAGAATAGCAGAGGGGCCAGAACTTCCACAGGCAGTGTTATGTTCGAATGATTACGCCGCGATCGGAATTTTGTGTGAAGCACGCAAACAAAATATACAGGTTCCAGAGCAGCTCGCCATTGTTGGCTTTGATGATATTGAGTTGTCCCGAGTTCTTGGAATCACTACTATACATAATCCAATTGCAGAACAGGCTACTCAGGCTTTTCATCGATTATGGGCAGTGCTTGGTCATCAGGAACTACAGCCTCGGCAACTGGAATATCAACTGATTGAGCGTGCTACCACCTAACTGAGCCGCGACAGTCACGTTTTTTGATAGTGCAAGCTGTTTCAGCTGATTCATCCATTCAATAATTATTCAAATTTGAAGCATATTTGAACTGGAGTCATGCGGTATACTGAACAAGAGTTACAAGTTACATATTTCACAAACTAGCCACTGGAAAGGTGAGATTGGACGTTATGAAGACAGTGACAGGTCGATTCAGAATTGCAGGTATTTGGGAAGGAGTATCATTGTTGCTGTTGATTTTTATTGCCATGCCGTTAAAATATTTTGCCGATATGTCCTCCCCTGTAACCATTATGGGCATGATTCACGGGATTCTATTTCCGTTATATCTGATTGCACTTGTGCATCTTGCCGTTGTGAAGAAATGGAGAGTTACACGCTGGTTGATGGGCTTGGTAGCGGGCTTACTGCCCTTTGGAACATTTGTATTTGAATCCTACCTCCGAAAGAGAGATTGGAAATAAGTAGCGTTATAAAATAGCAGCAGTCGACCCAATCAGGATGTTACCCGACTGGGTCGACTGACGCCAATGGACGGAAAAGGATGATCCCCTATGATCATGTTACTTGAGCAGAAGGAGTACATTCGAGCGGATCGTTTCGTTCGTTTTGAACGACTGGAAGAGCAGTTGCAACAGATTCATAGCATGTATTTCTAAAAAGTGTTGCCATGAAAACGGTTTTATGCTAATTTAAAATATATAAAAACGTTTTTATAGTAAAGGACCAACAATTATGGCTAAGATTACGATTAAAGATGTTGCAAGAGAAGCAGGCGTATCCATTTCTACCGTTTCCAATGCCTTGAATGGTGTGAATGTGTTGAACCCGGAGACGAAATCGCATGTACTCAAGGTGGCAGAGCGTTTAAATTACGTGCCCAACCTGAATGGCAAGCTGTTGAAGTCCGGGCAAACCAAAATGCTGGGCTTTTTCACCACAAGTGTATCAGGTCCATATTTCTATAAGCTTGTGGAGTCGATGTCTCGCGAATGTGATCGTCTTGGTTACGGATTGAATGTATTTGTTACCAAGGATAAACAGGTCATTATGAGTAATATTCTGGGCCGGCGTGTGGATGGCGTGATCATCTACGAAGAGCTTCGAATCGATGAACAGGACATTGACGCCATGGAGCAAGACAAGATCAAGGCTGTTTTTCTGGATCGGGTCTATCAGAGCGACACGATGGGAAGTGTCATCTTTGACTCCTATGTGGCAGGTTACGAAGCAACCAAGTATTTGATTGGACTGGGGCACAAGAACATTGCCTATATTTCGGGTGTGGACACGATGTTTGACAGTGTACAGCGCAGAGATGGTTATCTGGCAGCTTTACGTGAATGTCAGCTTCCGATTGATGAAGATTACATCATACAGGGTTATTTTGAGGAAGAGGGTACCTACAGTGCGGTAAAATCGTTCCTCCATCTTCATCCTGGCAAGCTGCCCGATGCTTTTCTGGCAGGGAATGATCTAAGTGCAATTGGCTGCATTCATGCGCTGAAGTCACTTGGTTTTGAAGTTCCTCAAGATGTAAGCGTCGTGGGCTTTGACGACATTGATATCGCCCAGTATTTTTCCCCGCCGTTAAGTACGGTGAGGAACCAGATTGCACGGCAGGGCATCCTGGCGGTCAATCATCTGGTTGGCATGATCAAGAACAAGGAACAAGGCGTTGCACAGAAACTGACGGGCGAACTTATCGTTCGGGGTTCAAGTCATGTGAAGATCGACCGGAGTAATTATCGTACATAACGGATGGATGATCTCCGGTCTTTTTTTTAATCTTAAAGTGAGTCAAGGGGGTTTTTATGCTTGAAAATAAAAACGTTTTTATAAGATGATCAAGATGGAGGGGAGCAAAAGAACGTGAGCAAATTAGCCGCAGAGATGTCAGCCGGTCAGAAACCTGTTAAACCCGGAGGAAAGAAGCCAATTAAACAACGGATGAAAGAGTTCATCGTGGATTATCGAAGACAATGGGAAATTCAGTCCATGATTATTCCCGGCATCATCTTTATGATTATTTTCTGTTACATCCCGATATACGGGTTGACGATTGCCTTCAAAAATTACACGGTCATTGATACGCTGGCTACGGCCCCATGGGTAGGTTTGGACAATTTCAGAATCATTTTATCGGATAAATACTTCTGGGATGCGGTTGTAAACACGCTGGGGATCAGCTTTTTGAAATTGGGAATTGGATTCGTCATTCCTATTATCCTCGCAATCATGATATATGAATTAAACAGCGGACGCTTCAAAAAGTTTGTGCAAACGGTTTCATATCTGCCTCACTTTTTGTCTTGGATCGTACTGGGCGGCATGCTCATTACCTGGTTTTCAACAACGGGACTGTTCAACCAATTACTGCTCAGCTTGGGACTGATCTCACAGCCGCAAAATATTTTGCTGGATGCAGGCAAGTACTGGTGGATTGCAACCTTATCGGATATCTGGAAAGAGGCAGGCTGGGGCACGATTCTATATTTGGCCATCATGTCCAAGATCGATCCCACGTATTATGAAGCAGCCAAAATCGATGGAGCCAACCGTCTCCGACAAATCTGGAATATCACGATACCTAACATGAGATTCATTATTAGCCTTAATCTGATTCTTACTGTAAGCGGTTTATTGGGCTCCAATCTGGATCAGACCTTGGTCTTGATGAATTCTCAGAACCGTGACAAAGCAGAAGTTATCAATTCGTATGTCTATCGAATGGGGATGTCACAGGGTGACTTTTCTTATGCTACCGCGGTGGGTTTGGGAGTCTCGATCATATCTGTCATTCTGCTAGTCACTGCGAACAAAATAACGAGCAAATTAAACGATAATCAATCTGTGTTGTAGAAGGAGGCATCCCGTGTGAATGGAAAGGCGGCTAAAGAAGATCTCGATAGTCGGATCTTTGATACCTTAAATATGGTTTTGCTGATCATCTGTACTATAATTATTGTAGTCCCACTATGGAATGTCATCATCTCTTCTTTTAGCTCAGGCAAGGCGCTGGCAGAAGGTGGATTCATCTTCTGGTCACCAGAGTTCTCGCTGGAGAACTATAGAGCGGTGTTCAACGATCCGAACATTTGGCAGGCGTTTTTTATATCTGTTTCCAAAACAACCATCGGAGTCGCTACGCATGTGTTCTTCTGTGCTATGGTCGGTTATGGTCTGAGCAAAAAGTACATACGTGGCCGTAAATTATACGTTGCAATGGGTGTCATCACGATGTTCTTCTCGGGCGGAATGATCCCGACGTATCTGTTAATCAAATCACTGGGTCTGCTTAACAGCTTCTGGGTGTACATTATTCCGGCACTATTCAGCTTTTATGATGTTGTCATTCTCATGAATTTCTTCCGAAATGTACCGGATTCTCTGGAGGAGTCGGCCAAGATCGATGGTGCAGGGGATTGGCATATTTTCCTGAAAATCTTCATCCCGCTCTCCATGCCAGCCATGGCAACCATCGCGTTGTTCAATGGGGTAGGGCAATGGAACGACTTTATGACAACCAAGCTGTACATTACCGATCAGTCTCTATATCCACTTCAGATGATGTTATATGAGATTATTGTTCAGTCCCAGACGCAATCGATGCAAAATATCGGGGGCTCAGCTGTCATCGAAACGACAACCAAAGGCGTGCAACTAGCCACCATTGTGATTACAACACTGCCGATCATACTGATCTATCCCATCCTTCAAAGATACTTTATCTCGGGGATGATGCTTGGAGCAGTCAAAGAGTAATGGCAGATACAAGTGAAGTTCATAACCAGATCACCACAGCATTCCACATCCCATTCGAGGAGGAAACAAGATGTTAAAGATGAACAAGGCAGCAGGCAAAAAGGGAGTTAAGCTATGTGCAGCTCTGCTGACAGCCGTGCTCATGATCACAGGTTGCAGCGGAGGTTCTGGAGGCTCAAAAGAGGGGAATTGGGTTTCCATTGAAGACCGTTATACGATCGATCCGTCCAAACCAGCCTGGCAGCTAGATAAGAAGGAAGAGGCTACAGACCTGACATGGTATGTCAATGCAGACTGGTGGAACACGGATTTTGGCAAGGATATTGTCACCAAAAAGATCAAAGAGGATCTGAACATCAATATCAAATTCATTACAGGTGATGATACCAAGTTAAATACATTTTTCGCTGGTGGAGATATGCCTGACATGCTCACGGTGTTTGACTCCAACTCTCCTGTCGTGCAAAAAGCCGCAACTTGGGCGATGCCGCTGAATGATCTGGCGGAGAAATATGATCCTTACTTTAACAAAGTCGCTGCTGCCGATACCTTGAACTGGTTCCAGTTGGCGGATGGAAAAACCTATGGATACCCCAACTATTCGAATACGCAAGCTGATTATGATAGCGGTAACATTCCAGCCAAAACGGCATTTATCATCCGTAAGGATGTGTACGAAGCTTTGGGGAGTCCTATCATTGGAACGCCAGAGGAATTCCAGAGTGCCATGAAACAGATCAAAGAGAAGTTCCCGGCACTAATTCCATTCGGCTTTAATGCCGTAGGTGAAGGAACGGGCTCACTCGGAGATACGTTACAAGACTTCATTGGTGTTCCGCTGGAGAACGAGAATGGAGAATTCTATGATCGTAATCTGGATGAAGATTACCTCACCTGGCTGAAGACGCTAAACACGGTGTACAGAGACGGGAATATCAGTGATGACAGCTTTGCTGATGATGGTACTGCTTTTGAGGAGAAAGTAAAATCTGGAAAATATGCAACGATGCTGCTGGATGGCACACCTCAACAGGGAGGAAATCTGCAAATTTATTTGAGCGCCAATGAAGGCAAAGAATATGTTGCGATTGATGGGCCACAGAGTACCAAGGGCAATGCGCCAACCCTGAATCAGTCCGGTATTACAGGCTGGATGATCAACTTCATCTCCAAGGACTGCAAAGACCCGGCCAAGGCAATTCAGATTTTCACGTACTTGCTGAGTGAAGAAGGTCAGACCCTGATGAACTACGGTATTGAAGGCGAGACCTATCAAACGAAAGCAGACGGTACCATTGAGTTGCTGCCTGCCGTGAAAGACATGCAGCTGCATAATGCGGATCAATTTAAAAAAGATTACCGGATGGGCGAATTTATGTTCTTTGGCCATGACCGTCACAAGGCGCTCAGTGCAGATGCCTTCCCGGAAGCCATCAAACAAATGCAGGAGTGGGGAAAAGGCAAGCTGAAATCGCATTTCATTCTGGAGAATATTAGTCCGGATCAAGGGACACAGGAAGCCCGTGCGCTGTCTGCGATCAACACAAAATGGAATTCAACATTGGTGAGTATGTTACGTTCCAAGGATGACGCTTCCTTTGATCATGCACTTGCAGCTTATAAGTCATTTTTGGGTGAGAATCGTTGGGAAGAGATCGTGAAGGTGCGGAGTGAGAAGATGAAACTGAACAAAGAGAAATTAGGTATTCAATAATAAGGGATTCGGAGGAAAGCCATATGACTCAAGTTAAGATCTATAAATCTACCGGAAAACATGAATTATTCGTGTCTGTTTCCAAAGAACAATTGAAACCGATTGTTTCTGGCACAAAGCCGATAGTGGTCCATCTGAATGATCATCAAACGTATCAGGAGATCGATGGTTTTGGGGCTTCTTTTACCGATTCATCTGCATACCTGATCAACCAGATATTGAATGAAGAACAGCGGGATGAAGTGATGACCAAGCTGTTTCATCCGAAGGAAGGCATTGGGTTGTCGGTCATCCGCAATCCGATGGGGGCTTCGGACTATGCCAGAACGGTGTACAGTTATAACGATCTGCCTGAGGGTGAGAGTGATCCGAAACTAACCCAGTTCAGTATTGCACATGATGATGAGGACATTATTCCTTTAACGCAAAAGGCGCTGGAATTGAATCCCGAACTGAAGTTGTTTGCTTCACCTTGGAGTGCACCAGGGTGGATGAAGACGAGCGGCTCGATGATTACTGGACAATTGAAGAACGAATGGTATCCCGCTTATGCCGAGTACTTTGTGAAGTATATCCAAGCTTACGCAACCCATGGATTACCGATCCATGCAATTACACCTCAGAATGAGGCGCTCTATGAACCAGGGCATTATCCAGGCATGTTGATGCCAGCCGAAGCACAAGCTGAATTCATTAAAAATCATCTCAAACCTGCTTTTGTACGAAACGATATTCAAACCAAAATTCTCTGTTACGATCACAACTGGGATCGACCGGATTATCCGATGACCGTGCTTGAACAAGCGGGTGAGGTAGTGGATGGCGTTGCCTGGCACTGGTACGGAGGTGAAGCCTCGGCACAAACTGCGGTGTATGAAGCTTTTGCTGGTAAAGAGGTTCATTTTACCGAAGGCTCAGGCGGGGATTGGATTCCGCCATTTGAGCAAGCCTTCTCCAATGTGATGCGAACGGGGATACAGATCCTTCGTCATTACAGCAAGTCGTTTGTACTCTGGAATATGGCACTTGATGAGAACAACGGACCTACGGTTCCCGGCTTTGGACAAAGTACGTGTCGCGGCATCGTGCAGGTCAACCAGCAAACGAAGGAACTGACATATACACTTGATTATTATGCTCTGGCTCATTTCAGTGCTTTGATCCGTCCAAAGGCTGTTCGGATTGAATCGTCCTGTAGTGAGGCATCCATGTATTCCGTTGCCTTTAAGAATACCGATGGTTCTGTTGCGGTAGTGCTCTTCAATGATGGAGAAGATACGGAAAATGTGCAGATTAAGATGCGTGAGGGAGAACTGTTAAGCTTTCAACTGGAAGCTAAAAGTGTCGTATCGATCTTGATTTAAGTGGAAAATCCAAGCATCAGGGCTTACGTCTTACGTTGTTAGTACCGTCGTTTGTTTACGGTACTCCGTGGGAGTAAGTCCTGTATGCTTTTTGAACTGTCTGGAGAAATAATACAAATCACTGAATCCGAGATGCTCGGCGATGGCGGTTATCGTGTTCGGGGTGCAGGTCAGCAGTTCCTTGGCTTTATCGATTTTTTTGCCAGTAATATAGAGGATCGGAGGAACACCGATCTGCTGTTTGAAGAACCGAATGAAATAATTCGGATGCATGTAGGCGATCTGGGCCAGGTCCTGAACCGAAATATTCTCTTCGATGTTGGAATCAATATAAGCCAGAATGGCAGACAGTTTCTCCATGACAGGCACGTTAATAAAAGAGATCTGATCCAGATCCAGATTCATTAGATAGTGGGATAGTAACTCGGTCAGTTTGCTCTTGGCCATCATATCGGCATAGACTTCATCGGATTTTGCATATGTAAGGATGCTGCTGAAGATTCCTTGTATCATCTCAGGTTGATCTATCGTACAGATGTGTGGGAATTTCAGAATTTGGAACAAATTGATTCCCCCAACCTTCGCGCTAAAGTGACACCAATATTTGAGAAAAGGACGGTCGTTAATGGCAGAGTAGGACTGTTTGATCCCCTCAGGCATTAAAATTAGCTGATTAGGCGCAGGGTAATACTCCTTATCCCCAATCTTGAGCCAACCTTCACCTTCGCATATGAAATAAAACTTGCTGTAATCGGGCGTGTAATCCAGATCCCGCCAATCGGTGTCGCACCGATTGTAATTGACCATGAATAATTCGACTTGGAGATTAGACAGGTAGTTCGTAAGCAAAGTTTGGTGATTCATACTTTTCATCTCCATACAAGGTTATTATTGTCCATCTAAAAGTTAGTGTTCTGCATGTCTATCCCTCGGCCGTAGCACTACAATACAACTACAGACGATAACAGAAGGGATGAGAACATTTCATGGACAAAAACGAATATTTGCAACAGATTGAAGCAACGATTGAGAGCGGTAAATTCAAGGACAACTGGAGTTCGCTTAGCGCTTTTCAAGTTCCCGAATGGTACCCAAAAGCGAAATTTGGCATATTCATCCACTGGGGGCTATATTCTGTACCAGCCTATGATAGCGAATGGTATTCGCGAAATATGTACATACAAGGCACCAAAGCTTACGAACATCACCTTGAGGTGTATGGACCCCATAAGGAGTTTGGATATAAAGACTTCATTCCGATGTTTCGTGCAGAGAAGTTCGATGCAGACGAATGGGCAACGTTATTCAAACAGGCCGGAGCCAGGTATGTTATGCCTGTGGCTGAGCACCATGATGGTTTTCAGATGTACAAGAGCTCTATCTCTCACTATAACACATATATAATGGGCCCCAAACGGGATCTTCTTGGTGAGATGAAGGCTGCGTATGAGAAGCAGGGGCTAACCCTATGTGTATCGTCCCACCGTGCAGAGCATTGGTTCTTCATGTCTCACGGGAAGGAGTTTGATTCAGATATCAAGGAACCCCTCAAGCGTGGGGATTTCTATTGGCCTGCCATGCCGGAACCGGATCATCATGATCTGTATGGTTCACCTCCAACCGAGGAGTATCTGGAAGATTGGCTGATTCGCTGCTGTGAACTGGTGGATCAATATCAGCCGAAGGTCTTCTATTTCGATTGGTGGATTCAAACGATTGCGTTCAAACCTTATCTTAAGAAATTCGCTGCCTATTATTATAACAAAGGTGAAGAATGGGGCAAGCCTGTAGCCATCAATTATAAACATGAGGCCTATATGTTTGGCTGTGCCGTTCCAGATGTAGAGCGGGGACAGTTCGCTGATCTCAAGCCCTATTTTTGGCAAACGGACACGGCTGTCGCTAAAAATTCATGGTGCTACACGGAAAATAACAACTATAAAACCGCCGATGAGATCATCAGAGATCTCGTTGATATTGTAAGCAAAAATGGCAGTCTTCTTCTGAACATTGGACCCAGAGCAGATGGCAGCATACCGGATGAAGATCGGGACATTCTGCTGGCGATCGGCAAGTGGTTGGATGTGAACGGAGAAGCGATCTATGATACGTCATTCTGGCGTACGTTTGGCGAAGGTCCAACAGAGGTGAAGGAAGGGCAATTCACGGATGGGGAGACCAAGGTATTTACGAGTGAAGATATCCGTTTTACGGTAAAAGAAAGCTACCTTTATGTCACGGTTCTTGCTTATCCAGAGGATGGTATTGTGCATGTGAAGTCCCTGAAGGAGATGTCTCATCATTTTCATGGCATCATTAAGGACATCGAGGTCTTGGGTTTCGAAGATACACCGAAATGGGAAAGAACAGAAGAGGCCCTGACCATTACCACAACGAAAGTGCAAAGCAAATCACCTGTCGTTTTTAAAATAGAGTTGGACTAATCTTACCTGATAGAATATAGAGGCTAATGCGAATTATCGCTTTGGTCTTTTTTTATGCGAAGTGACAGAGACTTAACGCAGTCTTGTGAAATTAATAATAGTAACAAAGAATCAGTTGGAGCCAATTGATTCTTTTAATTATGCGTAAATATGAAAGAATAATTCAATATTGTAAGAGACGTCAGACACATAAAAGGATTATATAGTCTTAATTTCTAAATTTTTCAATAAAAATGCTTGTATATCTCATATGATGACATTATACTATATCATAAAAATCCAATTAAATTCCAAATTGTATATTATGTGTAATTTAAGAGTTTCTACATCACTCGAACTACTCCTAATCTTTAGATTCATTACTCCTTAGCAAGCGTTCTGCTAACGCTCGTGATCACCCTCCTATATGAATGCTTATTGACATTCACTCTTCATGACTGAACCAACATCTTTCCTCTTCTTAAACTTCTAAGATCTATACTATCTGCTACCGACTCATATTGTCCCGTAACCAGACCTGTTAAAGGAGGTGAGGCTTTATGTGAAAGCCAGGGCGTTTATTTCGTCCGCAAGAAAGGCCGTTTTACCGTTTTATTTCGCAGAGAAGGGCACTAGTACCAGACTAAATTACAAAACCGGGTAAAGGGAGTGGAAAAGTTTGATAAAAATTAATCGGTTACGCAAGCCTATCTCCATGGGCCTGTCGCTTCTCCTTGCATTTTCAATCATTCATCCGGTTTCAGCTGAAAACTCCACATCATCCAAAATGGATATGAAATCTGGACTGACCAACGTTTCGGAATCCAAAGTAAACGCCAAGTTGACCAAAGAATTTGAGGGTAGTGAATATGTTACTTATTTGGTGAAAATGAAAGAACAGGTGGATACGGCGGCCGTCTCCAAACAAGCTATGCAGAAGGCGACCATCGCCAAACAAACGGCATCTGCAACAAAGCTGTCCGTTCGTAATTCGGTCGTCAGCTCTCTGCGGGAAACGGCCTCACGTACACAATATACATTGGAAAGTTATCTCGAAAAGGAAGTTGGCCTGGGCAAGGTCAAAGAATATAAAAGCTATTTTATCGTTAATTCACTGGCAGTAACGAGTACCAAAGAAGTCATGGAACAGATTGCCCTGCTGCCTGAGGTAGAGAAGATTCTACCGAATGAAACACGATACTTACAGAAAGCGGAAGTGAGTAGAGAAGCGGCGAGTGCGGCGCCAGCCAAGGATGCTGTCCAAACGCCGGCTACAAACTCTGCAGTGGGTGTCAAAGACAAGGAGTCTGCTGCGAAGGACAAGCTTCTGACCGAGAATGTGGAATGGAATATTGATTATATTAATGCGCCAGCCGTGTGGGATCGGGGCATCGATGGAACAGGAATTGTCGTTGCCAATCTGGACAGCGGTGTGGATTATACCCATCCGGCACTTCGCAGCAAATGGCGGGGACTGGATGCTTCGGGCAATATCGTTGATCCCGAGCTGAGCTGGTATGATCCGCACAGTAATGCTTCCCTTCCTGCGGACGGAGACGGGCATGGTACCCACACGATGGGTACGATGGTAGGCTCCGAAGCGGACGGCACCAACCAGATCGGGGTTGCTCCCGGTGCGAAATGGATTGGTGTCCGGATATTCAATCCGCAAACAACAGATGCCATTATTTTGGATGGCGGACAGTGGCTAATCGCTCCGGTGGATGCCGAAGGTAACCTGCACCCTGAGCTTGCCCCGGATGTTGTCAACAATTCCTGGGGTGGCGGTGCAGGATTGGACGAGTGGTTCCGTCCGATGGTTCAGGCATGGCGCGATGCACAGATCTTTCCCGAGTTCTCAGCGGGGAATGTGACACTGACTAATCCGGGCGGAGCCGGTTCTGTAGCCAATCCGGCCAACTACCCGGAAAGCTTCGCTACTGGAGCTACGGACATTAACGGTAACCTTGGTTCATTCTCCCTTCTTGGACCTTCTCCTTATGATGAAATTAAGCCAGAAGTATCGGCCCCAGGTGTCAACATCCGTTCATCCGTTCCAGGCGGAGCGTATGAGGGTGGCTGGAACGGCACGTCAATGGCAGGACCCCATACAACAGCACTTGCCGCACTGCTGCTTCAAGCCAATCATTCCCTTAACGTAGATCAATTGGAACAGATTATTATGGAAACAGCTACTCCGAGAACGGACAATCAGTATCCAACCACGCCAAACAACGGTTACGGTCACGGTATCATTAATGCATTGGATGCTGTAGGTTCCGTACTCGAAGGAATTGGTACAGTATCCGGAAGGGTTGTCACCGCAGGTGATGATTTGGAAGAACCTGTACTGGAACATACGCCCGTCAATTCTGCCTTCACAGGCATTGATATTCCTATAACTGCTCATGTTACCGATAATGTAGGTGTAATCTCCGTTGAAGCTTTTGCCAAAACAACAGGTACAAGCCAGTACGTCTATCTGCCAATGAATCGTATAACAGGGGATAGCAAAGATGGGACATATGCAGCAACGATTCCAGCATTTCTAATCGAGCCTCAAGGCTTGGAGTACTACATCCGAGTTAATGATTATGGTAATAACGGATTTGAGAGCCAAGTGTACAAACTGGCTGTATCCAATGGTGTCCAACCCGGATATATTCAAGATTTTGAGGACGACAATCTGGGCTTTACCTCGGGTGGAGAAGCGAATACCTGGGCATGGGGGACACCAACCAGTGGTCCTGGAAGTGCATACTCTGGTGACAAGGTGATCGCAACAAATCTGCAAGGTACGTATGCAGCAAATAGTAACGCCTATCTGCTCGCACCACCCATTGATCTTACTGAAAGTACTGAAGGGGCATTGTTATCCTTCAAGCATTGGTTCGATCTGGAGAACAATATTGATTTTGGTAAAGTGTATATCGCTAGTGAAGAAAGTGAATTTGTGTTTGAAGAGCTCTTGAGTTTTACGGGTACCGGGGGAGATTGGAAGACACAATATGTGGATTTGAGAGATTATGCAGGACAACAGGTATTCATAAAATTTAATCTGACCAGCGATAATTCGGTGCAAAAAGCTGGCTGGTACATGGATGATTTCTCTGTACAAGAATTGGATGATCTTGCTCCGGGGGCTCCCGCGGGATTGACTGCGAGTGCTGATATTCTGGGCAATGTAGCCTTGAGCTGGACTGGACCGGACGATGAGGATCTCGAATCCTATATCGTATATCGTTCCACAACTTCGGGTACAGGTTATGAATCCATTGGAAGTACAACAGGAACGACGTTTACGGATACGGCTACCGTGACGGACTCCACCTATTACTATACTGTTGCCGCACTCGATTATAGTGGCAATGAAAGCGACAAGTCGAATGAGGTCTCCATTACAGTGGAGGTGCCTGAGGATATCTACATCGATCATTTCGATGGCAGTGATGATCAAGGCTGGACTCATTCGGGAACCAAAGATGAATGGGAACGTGGTATTCCGGTCAATGGACCTGCGAGCGCAGTTTCTCCGCCGAATGTCTGGGCGACCGATCTCGACAATACGTACGAGAGCGGCTCGAACTATTCGCTCGTATCTCCGGTAGTTGATTTGAATGACGTGTCCGAAGGAACACTCACGTTTAATCATTGGTACGAGATTGAGAGCGGATACGATTACGGATATGTGGAAGTCACCAAGGATGGTGGAACCACATGGTCAGAACTGGGCAAGTTCTCGCACAGTACAAACGGAAAACAATGGACACCGGTATTTTATGACCTGGAGGCACTTACCGGTAATGAAGTTCAATTCCGGTTCCGTCTGACCTCGGACAACAGTGTGGTGAAGACAGGCTGGTTCATTGATGATTTCCGTGTACTGGGTATTGCTACGGAGACGGTAACGACGGATAGTGCTGTTGTACTTAACAGTGACAAGCCGAAACCGTCCTATGAGAATCCTTGGTACAAAATTACACGAACAGACAAAGCGGAATTCAACAAATCAAAACAACAACAACCCGATGCTGAAAAACCAGGAACAGGTTCGGTTAATCCGCAAAGCCTGCCTGCCAGTGCAACGGTTACCGTGCTGGAAACCGGACGTTCGGTGAAGACAGATCCAACCACAGGACAATACAGCTTCACTCATGTGGCAGGTGAATACACGTTAAAAGCTGAGGCATATGGATATTATCCTCGAACACAGCAGGTAACAATCACAGATGGCAGTGGGGCTAAAGCCAACTTCAATCTGGAGGCGATCCCGCATGGACAGATTGAAGGTGTAGTCACGGATGAGCGGACGGGCCAACCGTTGGCGGATGCTTCCGTTCTCGTGATGGAAGATGCCAAGGTAGGTGAAGTTCGCACAGGTTCAGATGGCAGCTTCGTTATTCAGGTGCTGGAAGGAAGCTACACCCTGTCCATCCGGGCTGCTGATTATTACAGTAAAACTGTGGATGTGACAGTACCTGGAGATGGCACAGCCGAAGTAAATATTGCGTTGAAGCCATTTATTGGCTTCCCTGGAGAAATTGCATACGATGATGGAACAGCTGAAAATGCCAGAGCCTTTGTAGCAGCCGATAATGCTTGGGCTGTTCGTATGACGCCAGAAATGGAGACAGCACAGCTTACAGGTGCATCGTTCCGATTCTGGAATACAGAGTGGCCTGCACCGGGAGGAACGGCATTCCAATATGCCGTTTATGATGCATCGGGTGCTGGCGGAGCTCCTGGACGACAGCTGGCTGGACCATTTGATGGCACGGCATTGCGCAACGATCAGTGGACAACCGTAGAATTTCCGGAACCAGTTATTGTAAATGGTGACTTCTATATCGTGTATGTGCAGACTGCGGTCGGAACGAGCGCACCGGGTCTGGCAACCGATGAAACGGGCACAAACGCAGGGCGAAGCTGGCAGCGTGTAAGTGGTGCCTGGACAACTGCACCGGCAGAAGAAGGCAACTATATGATTCGTGCAGTGGTGAGATATCCGGTGAATGCACCCGTTATCACGCCACCCGCTAAGACACATACGAATCAACCAAACTTCACCGTGTCGGGAACATCTCCGGCGAATGGAGCCCAAATCAAGATCTACAATGGTAAGGATTTGGCGGGAACAACTACAGTGGCGAATGGAAAGTTCACACTCGGTGTGAAACTTCGTCCAGGGATTAATGCATTTACTGCTGAGGCAGTAGTGAACGGAAAAACAACGGACCGTTCGCTCCCTGTCGTGATTATTCTGGATCAGACATCACCGCAGTTAACGATTCTCACACCAGCTCAAGAGAGTCGTATCAATGCAGAGGTCGTTCATGTAACGGGGAATGTGGTGGATCAATTCCTAGAAAAGGTCATCATTAACGGACAAACTATAAAATTGGAAAAAGACAGAAGCTTCAATCACCGAGTATTGGTGAACGAAGGCAAGAACACGATTACAGTAACAGCGATCGATATCGCTGGCAACAAAACAACCGTAACCCGCACCGTTTATGTGGAAACGGCATTGCCTGAACTTACGAATATATCTCCGGCTGAAAATGTTCGGGTTACAGCAGGAGAGAGTGTAACGGTTTCATTTGACAGTAAACCTGGTCTGCAAGCATCTTTCCGAATTCAGTTACCATTGAATCTGAATGCCGAAGGCGCGGCTGAGATTCCATTGGTGGAAACGGAACCTGGTCATTATACAGGCACGTACACCACACCTTCCTCATTGGTACTTGAGGGTGGGGTCATTGTGATTCGCGCTCAGGATACAGCAGGCAACAAAGTGGAAGCGGAAGCACCAGGGCGGTTGTTCGTATCGACAGGACAAGAACAACAACCAGATCCGGAATCAGATCAAGATTCCACTGTAGATCCAGAACTAAGCCCGGCGTCTACCGAGGGCGAGGGTCAGCTACCTTAAACGAGTGCAGAAATGAACGGGTTCAGGAGATGAACGAGCCAAAAATGAAATATTGACAAACAACCGTCCCGGTTTGCTAACCAGGACGGTTGTTTGTATAGCGAAATTAGACAAGCCATCTGCTTCTCCTTTCTTCACATTAATGATATAACATGATATATTAGGATGTAGAACATGAGAAGTATGGGTATTTATGGAGGTGCTTGTATTGGGGAAAGACTCGGCATCCAAGCCGATGTATGAACAGATCTTTGAAGCCTTGCGAGAACGTATACAGCTTCATCAATATCAAGTTGGTGAGCGTGTTCCATCGGAAAAGGAATTATGTGATGAATTCGGAGTTAGCAGGATTACGACCAAAAAAGCGCTTGAGATGTTGGCGAATGAACAATTAATTGTTCGTCAGCCGGGTCGGGGTTCTTTTGTAGCCGATACGGTACAGGAGAGATCAAACAGACCTGCTCAGCGAGCGGCGGTTAAAGATCCGGAGAGAAAGCTGCTCATTGGTCTGGTCATTACCAACTTCAGTGACATGTATGGTACTGAACTGTTATATGGCATGGAAGAAGCTTCGCGAGAGCATGATTGCTTCCTCGTTTTAAGGCGATCCTTTGGGGTTCCCGAGCAGGAGGAACAGAGTATTCAAGAGCTGCTGGAACTGGGCGTGGACGGATTGGTTATCTTCCCTGCACAGGGTGAATACTTCAGCGATGAGATTCTTAAACTGGTGGTTAACAAGTTTCCGTTTGTCCTGATTGATCGGTACCTGAAAGGAATTCCGGCCTCATCTGTCAGCACGGATAACACAGGCGCGGCTAAAGAAGCGGCGAATTATTTGTTCGACCTGGGCCACCGACACATCGCTTTTCTAACACAGCCTCCGGCGAACACCACACCGATCGAAGAACGAATTGAAGGTATTATAGAGGCTCATCATGATCAAGAGGTGCTGGTGAACAGGGAACTGTGGTTAGAATCGTTTCTTTCGACACTGCCAAGTGTGTTCGATCCTCAAGTCGAGGTCCGAGATGTGGAGACGCTTGTGGAACATTTACAAAAGTACCCGCAGATTACAGCACTTTTTGCTGCGGAGTACCATATTGCTTTACTTGCAGAACAGGCTGCCGATCGTCTCGGTCTTAACATTCCGGAAGATTTGTCTATCATTTGCTTCGATAGTCCAGATGCTGTCGAAGGATGCCGTATAACACATATGAGACAAAGCCAGTTTGATATGGGAAAACAAGCATTTGAGATGGTGCTGCAAAGTATGCATAACAACGAAATCGCAGTGAACAGGGTCGTAATGCCTGCCCGCTTGGTGAAGGGGAAATCGACGAGTCCTGTGAAACAATAGCCTAATTTCTAGCGGTTCATATTCATTTTTTTCAATCAGGGACTTCGTGTAAACGAGGTCCCTTTTTTGTGTTGTTCGAATGTAGAGAGGTTCGAAATACGACATACCATTTGTTAGCTGGCGATTCAAATAACATGCTAATATATAAATAAATATATTGACATAACATTACATTCGTTTTAGGATGATGAAAGCGGTTAATAAACTGGATTACATAAGGAGGACTACATGCTGACACCCAGAGCTGATCAAGAAATCTCGCCCTCGATCTACGGCATGATTGAGCAGGTTAACGAACGTATGCCGGATCATCCGGAACTCAACCAAATGTTCAAAAATTGTTTTACCAATACGATGCTGACTACGATTCAACGCAAGCAAGATGGAACTACTTTTGTGATTACGGGGGATATCCCGGCCATGTGGTTGCGTGATTCTGCTGCTCAGGTCAGACCTTATCTGGTTCTCGCTTCAAAGGATGAAGGTATCGCCGACATGATCGCTGGACTGGTCGAACGTCAACTGAATTATATTCTCCTTGACCCTTATGCAAACGCTTTTAATGAGACGGAAAGTGGGAAAGGGCACCAAGCAGATCTGACGCAGATGAATGATTGGATCTGGGAACGGAAGTATGAGATCGATTCTCTGGCTTATCCGATTCAGCTTAGTTATCTCTTGTGGAAGAACACGGGCAGAACAAGTCAATTCAACGATACATTTCGCAAAGCAGCCAAGCTCATCATGCAATTATGGCAAGTGGAGCAGCATCATGAGACGAAATCACCCTATACGTTCCAGCGTCTGGATGCTCCCGAAACAGATACGCTCAGCCGGGAGGGACGAGGCACCGAAACGACTTATACAGGCATGACCTGGTCGGGATTCCGCCCCAGCGATGATCGGTGCGAATACGGTTATCTGATTCCAGCCAATATGTTCGCCGTTGTGGCGCTTCGTTATTTACAGGAAATTGCGGAAACCGTTTATCAGGATACAACCATGGCGGCAACAGCTCAGCAGTTGGCTGAACAGATCAACAAAGGGATTCAGGATTACGGTACCGTAGAACATCCGCAATACGGAACCATATATGCGTACGAAACGGATGGTATGGGCAATTACAATCTGATGGATGATGCCAATGTGCCGAGTCTGCTGTCTTTACCTTATCTCGGATATGTGGATGAGAACGACGAGGTGTATCAGAATACACGCCGCTTTATTCTATCCTCGGACAACCCGTATTTTTATGAGGGAACAGCAGCCTCCGGTATAGGCAGTCCACATACGCCTGAAGGGTACATCTGGCATATCTCCTTATCAATGCAGGGGCTGACTACGGCGGATCGCAACGAAAAACTGCGATTGCTCCAACTCATCCATAAGACGGATGCTGATACCGGACTGACTCATGAAGGCTTCTCGGCTAATGATCCACATGAATATACACGTCCCTGGTTTTCATGGTCCAACATGCTCTTTAGTGAACTGATGATGGATTATTGCGGATTTCGCGTAGAGAAATAGGATTGCGTACAGAAATAGGATAGGCGAGCAAGAGGAAACCTGCGAGTACATTATAACCATCGGAATTCAGACCATTCCGACAGAGGAGACTGAACCATGAATAAGTTTTCATTCAAAATGCCAATCGTTGTTGTTATGACGTCCTTGCTCCTGCTCACCACCGCTTGTTCAAGCAGCGGTTCATCCAGCACAGGCACAACCAGTGACGGGAAGAAGGAAGTTACCGTATCGTTCCGTTCTTCCGGATCGGAAGACACCCTGACGAAATTTTTTAACTCGGGTCTGGTGGATGAATTTGAGAAGCAGAACCCGGATATCCAAATTAACATTGCACCTGTACTGGCGAGTGAGGGCGATTATACGTCCAAAATGGTGTTGCAGATGAAATCGCCGGATACGGCGCCTGATGTCATTGCCGAAGACACGTCCATCATCAAATCCGATGCTGCTGCGGGATATCTGGAGCCGCTGGATACACAGGTCAAGGGATGGTCCGATTGGGAAGAGCACATCATCGACAACCTGAAGGCAGGGGTTACCGGAGAAGACGGCAAGGTGTATGGCGTTCCGGCTACCTCGGATACACGTGGGATCTGGTATAACAAGGAACTGTTTCAACAAGCAGGACTTGAAGTTCCTTTTAAACCTGCAAGCTGGGCAGAAGTACTCGAAGCAGCACGTACCATCAAACAAAAGCTGCCGGGTGTGACGCCGCTTAATCTGATCGTGGGCAAAGCAAACGGTGAAGGTGTAACGATGCAAACACTGGAAATGCTGCTTTATGGCACGGCGGATACACTGTATGACGACACCAGCAAGAAATGGGTGGTTAACAGCCCGGGACTGCTGGATTCCTTCAAATTCATAGACCAGGTGTTTAACACGGACAAAACAGGTCCTACCATGCAGGTCGCCCTGAATGGTCAGGCTGGCAGTATCGCGTTCCAGCAACAGTTTCCACAAGGCAAATTGGCGATGGCCGTAGATGGTAGCTGGGCAGGTTCAACGTGGGCCGAGAACGGCGCTGCTCCAATCGCCAATGTGGAAGAGAAAATGGGCTTTGCGCCATTCCCGACACAAAATGGGGAAGAGCCTGGAGCAACTACGATGTCTGGAGGATGGGCCTGGTCTGTTCCTGCACAAGCCAAAAACAAGGAAGCGGCCTGGAAATTTATCGAGTTTCTAATGAATAAGGAAAATGCGACTGCGCGCGTAGTAGCGGAAGGCAGCCTCAGCCCACGTAATGATTCCACCGAAGTGGAAGGTTATACGGATCGTCCATTTACGAAAGAAGCACAGGAACTATTGAATGTGGCCCACTTCCGTCCGGCGAACGATCAATATGCAACGGTATCCGCCCAATTGCAAAGCATTGTTGAAAGTATCGCCTCTGGCAAGCTGACACCGGAAGAGGGAATTACGCAATTGAAGGACAATGTATCCCGTTCCCTTGGCGCGGACAGCATCGAAGAGAAATAAGGATATCGATATATTCGGAGGGGGAGGGACAATCTCCCCTTTTTCCGGTTCGAATGGAGAGTGACTTATGAAAAGGAAAGCACCAGGCGCATTTCTGTTTCTAATGCCTTCCGTACTGCTATTACTTGTGTTTTTCATTGTTCCCATCATTCTGACGATCTGTTTTGCCTTTACGAATATGGCTCTGACCGGGGCGGCAGCGAAGAGTTTGGAGTTTGTCGGATTCCAGAATTTCATCAACATGTTTCAAGATCCGGACTTCCGGATTAGTGTCTGGCGCACGCTGGTCTTTCTCATCTTCTCCGCAGTGATTGGTCAGGTATTGCTGGGGTTCATTCTGGCTCTTCTAATGAAGGAAAAAAATGTGACGTTCCGCCGGGTCATTGGCATCATCGTCATTGCGGGTTGGGTGACACCCGAGATTGTCGTGGCTTTCTGTATGGTTGCCTTTTTCAGTGACAATGGTTCGCTGAATCAGATTCTCGGCTGGTTTGGCGCGAGTCCGATCTCCTGGTTATTCAGTTTCCCCATGGTCAGCGTAATTATTGCGAATATCTGGCACGGAACGGCCTTTTCGATGATGGTCTATCAGTCGGCTCTGGATGATATCCCGAAGGAAGTGGAAGAGGCTGCGATTATTGACAGTGCCACCGGGTTCCAGATTGTCAGACACATTACTATACCAATGGTAAAAGGGTCTATCGTCACCAACATGATGCTGGTCACTCTACAGACGCTGGGTGTGTTCACACTGATCTATACGATGACAGGTGGAGGCCCGGGTACTTCGACACAAACCTTGCCGATCTTCATGTACAACCAGGCCTTTGTAAACTATCAGTTTGGATACGGCACAGCCATATCACTGGTGCCACTGTTCATCGGTATTATCGCCAGCCTGTTCTACATGCGATCCATGAAAGTGAAAGTGTAACCATGAAGGAGGTTCGATCCCTATGGTCAAACATGGGCTTCAACGCAAAATCCAGTACGGGATTCTAGTCTTTCTAGGACTCTGTTTTTTATTGCCGCTATTATGGATCATTCTGGCTTCATTTGACCCAAACGCGCAACAGGGCATCAAAATGCCCAGTACCTGGACCATTCAAAATTTCAAGGATGTGCTCGGGGATTCGAGCAATCTTCGTTCATTCGGTGTTGGCCTGATTCTGTCGGGAGGGCAAGCGTTATTGGTTGTTCTGGTATCTGTTCTTGCTGCTTATCCTTTATCCCGTTACGAAATGAGGTTCAAAAAAAGCTTCCTACTATCCATTCTGTTCATGACAGCTCTTCCAATTACTGCCGTGATGGTTCCGGTATTTCAAATGTTTCTGTTCTTCAAAATGCAAAACTCCATCATCGCCACGATGCTGTTTCTGACCGCATCATCCCTTCCATATGGAATCTGGATGATGAAAAATTTCATGGATTCGGTGCCGATTGATCTGGAAGAATCGGCATGGATCGATGGCGCATCCGTATGGAATGGCTTGCGCAGGATTGTGGCACCGCTGATGCTGCCCGGAATTGCAACGATAGCGATATTCACCTTTTCGGGCAGCTGGGGCAACTTTTTTGTTCCATACATCCTGCTCCAGACACCGGAGAAACTTCCGGCATCGGTCACGATTTATCAATTCTTCGGCAGCCACGGTATGGTTGAATACGGCAGATTGGCTGCATTTTCACTGCTTTATACGATGCCTTCGGTTGTGCTATATATCTTCTCCCAGCGTTACATGTCCAAGGGCTTCAGCATGGGTGGGGCCACCAAAGGTTAATCACAGGAGGTACGCAACAATATGACAACCCAAAAAACAGCACATCTCATCTCGCATACCCATTGGGACCGCGAATGGTATATGCCTTATGAACACCATCATGTATTGCTCATTGAGCTGATGGATAAATTGCTGGACACGCTTGATCAGGACCCGGAATATCGTTATTTCCATCTGGATGGGCAGACGATTATTCGTGAGGACTATTTACAGGTTCGGCCAGAGCAGCAGGAGAGACTCGACCGTTACATTCGCGAGGGGCGCATTCATTTTGGTCCATGGTATGTGCTACAGGATGAGTTTCTGACCAGCAGTGAGGCCAACTTGCGTAATCTGCTCATTGGTCACCGGGATGCTCGTCCTTTGGGTGTAATATCCAAAACCGGATACTTCCCAGACTCATTCGGAAATATGGGACAGGCACCGCAGATTTTGCAGCAAGCAGACATTCATAACGCGATCTTTGGACGCGGGGTGAAGCCTACCGGATTCAATAATGCCGTGGTGGATGCAGACAGTTACGAATCTCCCTATTCCGAGATGATCTGGCGTTCGCCGGATGGTTCGGAAGTGCTCGGTATTTTGTTCGCGAATTGGTACTGCAACGGGATGGAAGTTCCGGTCGACCCGGAGAAAGCTCGGACATATTGGGATAAAAATCTGGAGGATGCCGAGAAGTTCGCCTCGACTCCGCATCTGTTGTTCATGAATGGTTGTGATCACCAGCCGATCCAGACGGATCTGCCTGAAGCTTTACGTACGGCGGCTGCCTTATATCCTGATGTGGAATTTATCCACTCCAATTTTGACGATTACATTGAGGTGGTTACGAAGGATGTTCCTGAGCATCTGGCGACGATTGAAGGCGAGCTTCGCAGTCAGCACACGGATGGTTGGGGAACACTGGTGAATACGGCCTCCGCCCGGGTGTATCTGAAGCAGTTGAATCAGCAGGGGCAGACATTGCTGGAAAAAGTAGCCGAGCCTTTGGCGGCCATGGCCCACATCGCCGGGGTAAAAGCTTATCCGCACCATCTGTTGACACATGCCTGGAAGATGCTGATGCAGAACCACCCGCATGACAGCATCTGCGGATGCAGTGTAGATGAGGTTCACCGTGAGATGGTGACCCGCTTCGCCAAGAGCAGACAGCTTGCAGAGAAATTGGTTTCGCAAAGCGCTCAGGCCATTGCAGAGTCTATTCGTGTGCAGCCATCTGAAGTCTGGGGAGAGGATGCCGTCCTTTTCACCGTGTTCAACACGAGTGGATGGAATCGCAACGGGATCATTGAGATGGACCTGATTGTTGACAAAGCATTTTTCCCGGAAGGCCCCAGTCCGCAGGCGCTTGCGCAGAAGCTGGAACAGAATGCACTGCCAGCGTATCAATTGGTCGATTCGGATGGACGTACGTATTCGGCAGAAATCAAGGATCTCGGTGCACATTTCGGCTATGAACTTCCCAAGGACCGCTTCCGGCAACCATATATGGCTCGTAAAGTAAGGATCATTTTCCAGGCGGTGAATGTACCTTCTCTGGGATATCAGACGTATGCGCTCATTCCGGTTCAGAAGCAAGCAGAGATTGCTGATTTGCCGGCTGCACGCGATGTCATGCAGGTACAGGGAATGATGATGGAGAACGGTCATTTGCGGGCGACGATTGAAGAGAATGGAACGGCAACGATTGAAGATAAGATCTCCGGTGCTGTATACAGGGGATTAAATGCTTATGAGAATACCGGTGATATCGGCAATGAATACGTATATCGTCAACCTGAGGGAGAAACCACTCTGACCACAGAGCATCTGAAGGCTGACCTGCGGATCGTGGAGCAGTCTCCGTATCGGGCAGTTATGGAAAGTGTATTACGCTGGGATATTCCTGCTGGAGCAAATGAACTGTTCGAGCTGGAGAAGCGCCAAATGGTTCCTTTTACAGAACGGAAGGCGCAGCGAGTCAAGAACACCGTTCCGCTGGTGATTACGACAACGTATACGTTGGAAGCAGGCAGTAATATGGTCAAGGTAAAGACTGACTTTAACAATCAGGCTAAGGATCATCAACTGCGCGCACTCTTTCCATCCGGATTGGTGACGGAGGATCATTATGCGGATTCCATTTTTGAAGTGGTCAAACGTTCCAATACACCGGCCAAGGAATGGGTGAATCCGAGCAATGCGCAGCACCAGCAAGCGTTTGTACATGTGACGGATGGTGACCAAGGTTTGATGATTGCGAACAAGGGACTGAACGAATACGAAATAGTGCAGAATGATGAGGGCAGTACGATTGCGGTTACGCTACTTCGTGCCTCTTCAGAGCTGGGAGATTGGGGTGTGTTTGAGACACCGGAAGCCCAATGTCTGGGGCCTCAGAGCGTGGAATATGCGATTATTCCATTTGCAGGCGATGCAGTAAAGTCAGGAGCTTGTGCAACCGCCTATATGTATCCGATACCGTGGACGACTGTGCAGCTAGGGGCACTTATGTATACATTTGAGCAAGAAGGTCATGACGGAGCAGATGGGCAGAAGGTAGAACTGCCTATGACGAAGCAATGGCTGGCATGGCATGAGGAAGGTTCAACACTGGCGTTCTCCACGTTGAAAATAGCAGAGGAAAGCGGAGATTTGATTGTCCGCTGGTATAATTTGAGCTCCGAACCCGTTGAATTAAACGTGCAACCCGGATTTGAATGTGCCTCTGTTTACGAGAGTGATGTGCTGGAACGTGTTAAAGCCCCTCTGCTGGAGGGGCACAATCAGATGGTGTCCGGGTACAAGATCGTTACACAAGGTTATAAACTGAGTTGAGTGTGTAATTACAAACAGCAGAGCACTCTTTCATGATAGCGTAATGTCGACGAACAGATTTTTCTTCATTAGAAATCACTATTCAAGCAGCTTTTTCGTATTATCAGGTTAGCCAGTAATTACTGGTTGGCCTTTTTTTGTGGTTGCTTTACGATGGGGGGAACCGGGAGAACGTTGCGGCTTTAGGGGCTTGGACCTCGTAACAAAAACAGTTCCCATGACCTACAAAAAATCATGTTTGGATATGTGAAGCCCCGTTGAACATGGGGCGATACGCTTACAGAGCTCCAGGATGTCACCCGGCAACATGAGTTTGTTACCGGACTATACGTTCAAGCCAGGTTGAACAGCAGGGCCTTGGGTAAATGTTCGTATTGAAAACCAAAAGCAGTCCCATTCAAACACCTTCCTGCCATTGGCATTGAATTGTATGACAACGAGCGTTTTAATAATCAAGAAGCCTTCGTTCAGTTGAGTACCAAACGAAGGCTTCTTGATTAATCTGGAATGAAGTATTTATCTTACTGTATATTCAAACGTTTGATCCTGAATTTTAATTTCTGCTTTCAACGGTTTATCGCTTTTGGCCACTTCATTCGGGATCTCTACAAGATAGTAAATCGTTCCGGTTTTGAGCGGGTCTATATCAGTAATGTTCGTATAGGTAAAGTCTTCGCCGCCCCGTTTTTCAATCGTACTAAACGTATCATAATCATACTTATTGTCGTATTTCAGACTGACCTCCGCGATTTTGTCTGCGGTAATACCTTCCGTACTCAAATTTTTCGCTTTGAGGATCAGTGCAAAATAGCTAGAGTCCGCTTCTTTTGATTGATAGTATGTATAAAATCTACCTGGTTTGGATGGCTCTATCTTTTTAGCAATCTTATTCGAAGTCACGGTTATGTCAGCGAAATCTTCGATTGTAACAGTTTCGCCTTTTTTGATAGACGCAACGGCTTCAACTTCTTCTTTTGGTTCGACAGGTTCTTTAGGTGTTTCTGTAGTCGTAGCCGTCGTTGCAGCACTTGTGTTACCTGATTGCGTGTCGTTTGTTGCAGTGGTTGGCGTAGATGAGCATGCCGTGAGAGTCAGAAATGCAGCGGTCAACAATATGCCTGTTACTATTTTCATTTATAATGTCCTCCTGATGGTCAATTATACTATAGTCTATCAGACCCAGGAATATTTTTCTATAACAAATTAAGGTAGACCAAAAGAACTGGATCTAACTTCATATATCTGGTAGGCCACCTCTATTCAAAAAAACACCCTCCTTACGGATGATTACTTCACCCTTAGTCTATTGTACCTTCATGGGAGCAAGTGGCGTTGGAGCATGACCCCGGTCAATGACGTTCAATCCGTCATACTCACACCATGTCAGTCTGGCTCAGGAGGGGAGTCCACCAAGAATCTATAGGAAACGGTTAGTTTTGGGATATGTACTCTGTAAATTCAGTCTTTAGTAGGAGGTGAACGACGATGATGTCCATATAATTAAGAATTGAAAGGAGACGTCATATCATTACTTAGGATGGGCATCTTTATGACAAATTGGAGGTTGAAAAGATTGAATAGGCATGAAAAGGGCACCAATGCATTAAGCCTGTTTCGCAATCGGTTTCTGCAGACGATTTTATTATCAAGCGTGCTCCTGCAGATCGGCATCTGGGTACATAATTTCGCTATTCTCCTGTATGTTGCGGAAAGAACAAACAATGATCCATACGCCATTTCACTAATCAGCGTAGCAGAATTCGCACCTATTTTTGTTTTTTCATTCGTAGGAGGTACATTCGCCGACCGCTGGCGGCCGAAGCGAACGATGATCTGGTGCGATTTATTATCCGCGGTATCGGTATTCGTAGTACTACTGACCATACATTACGGTTCTTGGCAATCAGTCTACCTTGTCGCATTCATCTCGGCAATTCTTTCGCAGTTCTCCCAGCCTTCAAGCATGCGATTGTTTAAGTATCATGTGGCTGAAGAACAGCTGCAGCAAGGGATGGCTCTGTTCCAATCGCTGATGGCCATCTTTATGGTGCTTGGGCCGATGCTGGGCACCTTCATATACAGCATGTTTGGTCTTGAAACATCGATCGCTGTCATGGGTGTGGTTTTTTTGCTCTCCGCACTCGTCCTTATTCGTCTGCCAGAGGATAATATGGAAGCTCAAACGGCCGCTGTAAAAGGGCAGTTCCGTAAAGAATTCATTGAAGGCTTCCGCTATGTCTGGCAAAGCCAAGTGCTGCGTATGCTCGGACTCGCGTTTATTCTCGCGGGACTCGCTGTTGGCGTCGCCCAAGCTCTCAACTTGTTTATTGTAACGGAGCGGCTGGGCAGGAGTAAGGAGTTCCTGCAATATCTGCTGATGGTGAATGGCGCAGCCATGCTGATTGGTGGCGGAATCGTAGCTGTCTTCGCGAAACGGGTTCCGCCGCAGGTTCTTCTTGCGATAGGTATGATCGCAGGCGCTTTCTGCACAGCCATTGTAGGGTATTCGACGAGCGTTCCGCTCACCCTGACTGTTCAATTTCTGAATGGGCTTGTGTTTCCATGCATCCATATTGGGATTAGCACAATGATTCTGAAATGGTCACATGCTTCCATCGTCGGTCGGGTGAATGGGGTAGCCTATAAAAAAGACGCTCATTTTCACACCTAAACCAATAAACAAAATGAGTGTAAAGAGCGCGTCGATTATAAACAACATGAGAGACAATGATACTTGTACCGTATTTATAGTTAGAACGAACAGGGGAGTTATTTCGGAGCAGATGACAACATTACAGCGGCTGTTTCAACACTTTGCCATGGCTTATGGCGAAGAGCACTTGAAGGGATGGAGAATTGAGTTTCAATGACTATCTGCATGATCAATCCTGAAATTCAAATCAAATCCTGTTATTGGGCATTAACTTCTAACACTATAATATGTCGTAATTTTATACATTAATTGTCGTGAGTTTCTATTAAAAATAGATCAAGTCTGTGATAACTTATAGATAAATGTCAGAATATTATATAGTATGGAGGTAAGACAATAGTGACCATTCGAATCGGGAAAATTAGCCTATGGCATGTTCATGCCTGGGATTACATCAAGCAGGCACAGGAACATGAGGATACAGTCATCGCAGCCGTGTGGGATGAAGATGCCAAGCGGGGACAGGAAGCCGCTGACCGCTTAAACGTACCATTCTATGCTTCACTCGAAGATATGCTGGGCAAAGACGACATCGATGCCGTTATTGTAGATGCGCCAACCCGCATTCATGAAGAGGTAATCACCGCTGCTGCAAAGGCAGGTAAACACATTTTTACAGAGAAAGTGATTGCTTCGACACAGGCAGAATCCAACCGAATCCTGAATGAGGTAAAGGCAAGCCAGGTCAAGATGACAGTCTCCTTACCACGCCTGAATGAAGGATACACATTAGCGATTCAGGATGTGCTTAACCAAGGATTGCTTGGTAAAGTGACTTATGTTAGAGCGCGTTTATCGCATGATGGAGCAATTTCAAACTGGTTACCTGAACACTTCTATGATCTGAAGGATTGTCAGGGCGGTGCACTGATTGATCTGGGCTGCCATCCAATGTATCTCGCCAAATTGTTTCTGGGTCAGGAAGTCACTGGGGTTAACGGGAACTTTGGATATATTACAGGAAAAGAAGTGGAAGATAATGCAGTCGCCACCTTGTTTACGGATTCTGGAGCAATTGGCGTTGTCGAAGCGGGTTTTGTGAACAGCCATTCTCCATTTACAATTGAGGTTCATGGTACGGAAGGCACCCTTCTGTACGGGACACCTGAAGGGAAGTTGTTGATTCGCACGAAAGCAACACAGGGACAATATGAAGAGTGGACTGAACTTCCTTTGGCAGATAAAATAGAAAGCGCATTCAATCAGTGGGTTGCACATATACAAAATGATACGGATGCAACCGAAAACGTGCAGATCGCGATGGAGTTAACGCGGTTGATGGAAGCTGCGAATCTCTCTGCCAAAGAAGGGCGCAGAATCGCTCTGAATGAGTTGAAGGGCTAGGTTTCATTAAGGAGGTATGCAATCTTGAGCCTGTATGCTTATGAGAAAATGCTTGAACGGCAGGATCTCCTGGAGAGACTGGATATTTCAATCGTTTGGGGACATTATGAGATTCGCGTGATGCGATTTCATCTGACTTCCTTTCCAGCGGGCCGAGTTGTGGATTTCCATAATCATGCGGAGTTCGAATTTCATTTTATCCCGAGAGGCAAAGGCAAAGTCATTATGGATGATCAGACCTATCCACTTTCGGAAGGCATGCTGTATTTGACTGGGCCAGGTGTCGTTCATTATCAGGAGGCGGACGCCGAGGAGGACATGGATGAATTATGTCTTCATGTGGATATCGTTCACAAGGCAAGAGAGCATGTCGATCCTTGGGAAGTCGCTGAATCGGAGGAAATGATCGAGAAGCTGAGAACGCTTCCGCACACACCAGTGAATGATTATCATCGGGCCATGAACTGTTTTTTGGAAGCCTATGAGGCATGTGATCACAAGTTAATAGGATATTATACATCGATCAAGCAACTGGTCATCAGCATATTACTCAAAACCGTGCGAGCTTACGATACCGGGGGCATTCGACCAGAAGCCCCTGTCCGGGATATGTCCGTGTATCGCTATGATTATGCTGTGCAGTATATGGAGGCGAATCACCCTACGGTGGTCACGCTGGAGCATGTAGCCGAGAAGCTTCACATCAGCGGCAGGCAGTTACAGCGAATTTTCTATCAAGTACAGCCGGAGATGCCGTTCAGCCGCGTACTGGAGGATATTCGTCTACGCGCCGTGTGCCGCAATCTGGAGGAGAGTAATAATTCTATTGAACAGATCGCTCTCGCTTCAGGGTTCAACAATGCTAATTATTTGCATGCGGTATTCCGCAAACGTCTGGGGATGACCCCGTCGGCTTTTCGTAAAATGAAACAACCAATACTTAAGTGAGGGTGAATGATATGAGTAAAGTGTACCGGATTGGAATTATTGGCTGTGGTGGAATCGCGAATGGTAAACATCTGCCAAGTCTGAGTAAATTGGACAATGTTGAACTGGTTGCTTTTTGTGATATCGTCCAGGAACGTGCAACCGAAGCCAAACAGAAATATGGTTCTGCGGAATCCGAAGTATACACCGATTACCTTGAATTGCTCAAGGATGAGTCCCTGGATATTGTGCATGTGCTTACACCGAATATCTCTCATGCCGAAATTTCTATTGCCGCCCTGGAGGCAGGCAAACATGTGATGTGTGAGAAGCCGATGGCGAAGACATCCGCTGAAGCGCAAAAAATGCTGGAAGCCGCAGAGCGTACCGGCAAGAAATTGACAATCGGATACAACAACCGTTTTAGAGAAGACAGTCAGTATTTGAAGAAGCTGTGTGAAGCTGGCGAACTGGGTTCCATTTATTTTGCCAAAGCACATGCGATTAGACGTAGAGCGGTACCAACTTGGGGTGTCTTTCTGGATGAGGAGAAACAAGGCGGCGGTCCATTGATTGACATTGGTACGCACGCCCTCGATTTGACCCTCTGGATGATGGATAACTACAAGCCCAAAGTCGTTCTGGGAACAACCCATCATGAACTCTCGCAACGAGAAAATGCGGCCAATGCCTGGGGGCCGTGGGACCCGAAACAATTTTCGGTAGAGGATTCAGCCTTCGGTATGATTGTCATGGAAAATGGGGCAACCATCATGCTGGAATCCAGTTGGGCACTTAACTCACTGGACGTGGATGAGGCCAAATGCAGTTTGAGCGGGACCGAAGCGGGAGCGGACATGAAGAACGGGCTGCGTATCAACGGTGAGAAGTTCAGTCGTTTGTATACCAACGAGATTGAGCTCAGTTCGGATGGAGTGGCCTTTTATGAAGGAAAATCAGAAAGCGCACCGGATGTCGAGATGAGAAAGTGGATTGAAGCGATCGAGAATGATCAGGAGCCGGTCGTCACACCGAAACAAGCGCTGGTTGTATCTCAAATTCTGGAAGCGATCTATGAATCCGCCCGCACGGGCAAGGCAGTGTATTTTAATAACGCCAGCGAAGTATAGCATGAATTACAGAACCCTTTGTCCTGTTATTTGGGGACAGAGGGTTTTTTGGTGTTTTGGTTGCTAGCTATTGGTCCATACCAGACTCTATTTTGGCACATATGATGAGAGAAAAATGAGCTGAAAAGAGGGTATGTTTTGACTAAAAACAAAGTGAATCACGGCGTTTCCATTGTTGTGTGTACCAATCGGCCACAATTTTTTGACAACATCTTGCAGAATTACAGTCGGCAACGTTGCAAAAGCAAAGAACTGATCATTGTCCTGAATCAGGACAGCATGAATCTCGGTTTATACCAAAACCGGGTTCGAAACCTCGCCAATGTCCAAGTATATCAAGTTCCGGAGAACATATCGTTAGGACAAAGCCTGAATGCCGGAATGACAAGAGCCCGTTTTTCGTTGATTGCCAAATTTGATGATGATGACTACTATTCGCCATTTTATTTGACAGAACAGGTGAGAGAACTCAGACGAACCAAAAGTGATATTGTGGGCAAACATTCGTGCCTGGTTTATTTGGGTGCATCGAAGACACTGTTGGTCAGATCTCCCGCAGAAAAGAATAAACCGGTGGAATTTGTACAAGGGGGCACTTTGCTGTTCAAAAGAGAGGTCTTGAAAAAAGTCCGCTTTACGGACCGCTCGATTGGGGAGGATGTAACCTTCCTGAGGCAATGCCGAAAGAGAGGATTCAAATCGTATGCTACCTCACCTTTCAATTATGTCTATCACCGGAGACAGAACAAAAAAAGTCACACCTGGAGAGCGGATGATACCTTTTATCTACAAGGGAGTAAACGATTAGCGGTTACAGAGGATTTCAGACCATTTGCCAATAAGAAGCTATAGGAAGAGAGAGCTATATAAGTTGAACTAATCATTTACACAGAAACGGAGAGGACAGAAAAAACCTGAAAAAGCGAAGCGTTCGCCTTTATCACTGGATTTTCCCCTTGAGAAAAGGGAATCAAAGAAATTCGGGGATAACAGCGATCGGAAGGTTGTTCTGTCATCGTAGTGGCCAGTGTGAATATTTTTAGTTGAATTTATGGCAAGCTTGAGTGCCGCAAACCCGAATCGGATAAGATGCATCTGCTGATGCAGATGTGTCTTTTTTTTACCCAACTGATCCGATTTCAAGCTTGTTCAAAAATTATTAATCAATTTGTTTAAAAAAAGTATTGCATATAAGTTTAGTCGGAATTATATTAATGGTATAAGATCTAGACCATATACAGATCGGAGTGTTTAGATGTCCAGTACGTTTTCATTTCGTTTTGAGAAGGTAACCACCAAAAAGGTCAGTGAATTCATTAGAGAACAACTGGAAGAAGCCATTATTTTGAAAGAATTAATGAGTGAAGAACAACTTCCAGCCGAGCGAGATCTGGCAGAGATTTTTAACGTAAGCCGCATTACGGTTCGAGAGGCTCTCTCCTCACTGGAAGACAAAGGTTTGATTGAGAAACGGGTGGGTGCCAAAGGCGGAACGTTTGTACTGCCTCTGACAGCCAATTCGCATAAACGCACGAGAGAAGAAATTAAACGGGATTGGGCACAGATGCTGAAGGTGTTTGAATTCCGAACCATCATTGAGCCAGAGGGAGCTTTTCTGGCTGCTGAGCGGATCACCGCAGGTGAACTGGAACTGCTTGAGGGTTATATGGAACAAAGTATAGAGCCTCACTGTACAAGGGAATGGTTCAGGGCGCTGGATGTGAAATTTCATCTGACCATAGCCAAAGCATCGGGCAATCCGTATTGCGAGAAAGCCGTCAGACAGATCCGAACCAAAATTAATCCGGCGCTGGACTTGATGCCTTATAATGATCGGATACGTTCTGTCAACCACGGTGTACATATGGAGATTCTTGAAGCACTGAAAGCACATGACAGCCTCAAGTCCCGGGAGACGATGAAAAAACATATTGAATTCTCGGCTGACGCGATCTATGCCCGATTGGTTTCAGATTCAGATGAAAAAGAAGGGAATGACAGCGAATGAATCGTTCAGAACTAATCCAGTTGGCTCAGCCACTACAAGACCAGCTAAGTGCATGGCGCAGAGATTTGCATCGCCATCCGGAAATAGGTTACGAGGAGCTTCGCACATCCTCCATCGTAGCCGAGCACCTGGAAAGCCTGGGACTGGAAGTTACACGCCATGTCGGAAAGACCGGGGTTACAGGCCTGCTTCGCGGAGAGACAGATGGACCAACCATTGCCTTGCGCGCAGACATGGATGCCTTGCCGATCCAGGATCAGAAAGCGGTGGAATACCGCTCGGAAGTGGAAGGTAAAGCGCATCTGTGTGGACATGACGCGCATACCTCCATCCTGATGGGGGCAGCCCAGTTGCTTACTGGCCTGGGAAGACCCAAGTCAGGCAACATCAAATTCATTTTCCAGCCGGCAGAAGAGGGACTTGCAGGTGCAAGAGCCATGATCCAGGACGGTGTACTGGAAAATCCGAAGGTCAATGCAATAGCTGGCTTGCACATGGCCCCTGGACAGGACACAGGAACAGTCGGTGTGAGTCAGGGCGTGGCCTTTGCATCTGCTGACCCTTTAGTGATCAGAGTGCTTGGCAAGGGCGGACATGCGGCTCGTCCGCATGAAGGAATCGATGCCATTGCCGTGTCTGCGCAGGTCATTACCGCTTTGCAGAATCTCGTCAGTCGTATGGTCGATCCACTTGAACCCGTTGTGGTCACGATTGGCAAAATCACCGGAGGTTACATGGGAACAGCCATAGCGCCTGAAGTGGAGATGATCGGTACAGTTCGTACACTCTCACCTGCGATTCGTGAACGGATGCCAGCACTGATCGAGCAGGTTGTCAGCGGTGTGTGCAGTTCCTTCGGAGCAGGGTATGAAGTTACTTATGGGGATGGGTACCCGGTCGTTGTGAATGATCTGGGCATGGTCGACCTGTTAACAGAGACTTGCGACCAGGTTAATGCGCAAAAGGGATGGAGCTATATTAAACCATCCACGGGGGGAGAAGATTTCGCTTTTTATTGTGAACAGATTCCGGGTGTCTTTTTCCGGCTGGGTTCCGGGAATGATGAGGAACGGACAAGGTATCCGCTCCACCATCCCATGTTTGATCTCGATGAGACGGTGATGCCTTATGGTGTGGGATTACTGTCAGCAGTAGCACTTGAATTCCTGGCAAGAAATACAACTTCTGAGGGGGAGATTGCACAATGAAAAAGAAACAATGGACAAGCATGTGGATCACATTACTCGCTGTAGTATTGGTACTGTGCGCTTGCGGAGGAACGAGTACCGGCACGGATAACAATTCAGCAGCAGGTGGAACGGGCAACGGCGGCAATGTGAGCACAACCTTGACGATCGCCGCAGCTACGGATATTGAGAGTTTCGATCCGCACAACAACAATAACACGTCGAGTGAAGCGGTTCTGGTTAACGTTTTCGATTATTTGATCAAAAATGACAGTGAACAGAAAAAGGTTGCTGGACTTGCGACTACATGGGATCAGGTAGATGATACAACATGGAGATTCAAGCTGCGTGAAGGAGTTACCTTCCACAATGGCGACCCGTTCACTTCGGCAGATGTAAAATACACGCTGGAGCGCGTAGCCAAGGACGAGACACTCAAACAATATAGTTATTTCAAAAATATCGTAGAAGTTAAAGCGGTGGATGAATATACCGTAGACATTATTACGGACGGACCCGATCCGCTGCTCTTGAATCGTTTGTCCAAGATGGGGGCTGGCATTTTGCCCGCCAAATATATTACAGATAACGGGTTTGATGCATTCCTGAAACAACCGGTAGGAACAGGCCCTTACAAGTTCAGCAAATGGACCAAAGATGATCGTGTGGAACTTGTGAAAAACGAGAACTACTTCGACGGTGAACCAAAATGGAATGAAGTGGTATTCCGTGTAATCCCTGAAGCTTCCACACGTGTATCCGAATTGCTTGCTGGCGGGGTGGATGTTGCGGCGTCCATTCCGTCCACAGACATTGCCCGGATCGAAGGCGAAGCGGACAAGAAGATTGTCAAAGCGCCAATTCAGCGTGTGCTTCAGTTGATCTTCCGCCAGACGGAAGGCAGTATCACGGCTGATCCGAAAGTCCGTGAAGCGATTGACCTGGCTATCGACAAACAGGGAATTGTAGACAGCATTGCTGGCGGAGCAGGTATCGTAACTCGTACGTCCGTAACTCCGGGTAATTTTGGTGCTGATCCTTCATTGTACAAAACATCGCTTTATGACCAAGAGAAGGCGAAACAACTGTTGCAGGAAGCAGGATATGCGGAAGGTGAAGCGGAGATGACCATCTCGGTATCCTCACAGTACAAAGAGCCGGCTGAAGTAGTCGCAGCCATGCTGGAGCAAGTAGGCTTCAAGATTAACCTGGATGTTCTTGAAGCAAGTGCCTTCAGTGAACGTTACAGTTCCAAATCATTCAAAGAAATCTTCATGATCGGTATTGGTAACTCCTTGTTCGATGCTTCAAATAACTACAATCGTTATATGGTGGAAGAAGCAAAAGGAGAGTCGGATTACAATAATCCGGAAGTAGAGAAATTGCTTCAATCTGCATTGGTGAACATGGACCCTGCGGCTCGTGAGAAAGAGTATCAGCAAGTACAGCAAATCTTCGCTGAGGAGCGCCCAGCCGTATATCTGTATCAGATGGAAGGTGTCTACGGAACGAATGCCAAAGTGAACTTCGCGCCGCGCAGTGACGAGATGTTCTATGCTGATGAGATTACACCTGTTGCACAGTAATATCGAGTATAACGACCTGTCATTGCAAAGATAGGCCGTGAACGGCAGGGACTGGATAACCATGTTCCTGCCGTTCTTTTTTAACAAGGGAGGTGAACGAGGAATGGGCAAATACGTACTTAAGTCATTACTGCAGATCATACCGGTGCTATTCATTGTTTCATTAATTGTGTTCATTTTGGTACGGGTCACTGGTGATCCGGTTGCGCTGATGTTACCCGAAACGGCTACTGCTGAAGATCGCGCTGTATTGACGCAGGCACTCGGATTGGATCAGCCTTTATATACGCAATACTTGAAGTTTCTGGGCAGTGCGGTACAGGGAGATTTTGGTCAGTCTTTTCGCTATGGTCAGCCTGCATTACAGCTTGTGCTGGAGAGATTGCCTGCCAGCTTTGAACTGGCTGTAGCCGCTATGGTTTTTGCCGTACTTATGGCTGTGCCGCTTGGCGTCATTTCAGCTGTCAAACGGAATACGTTTACCGATCTCATTATTTCAGGAATATCCGTAATAGGTAAGGCCATGCCAAACTTCTGGATGGGGATCATGCTCATCCTGTTGTTCTCCGTCATGCTGGGAGTATTGCCGGTATCTGGCCGCGGAGGATTGTCGCATCTAATCCTGCCCGCGTTCACACTTGGCGTCGGACTGGCAGCACAGATGACCCGGCTGATTCGTTCGAGCATGCTGGAGATTCTGAACCAGGACTATATTCGAACAGCACGCAGTAAGGGACTCAGCCGAATGGTTGTCATTGGAAAACATGCGTTTCGCAATGGACTGATTCCGGTCGTGACGATTATGAGTTTGCAATTTACAAGCCTGATCGGGGGAACCTTGATTACGGAAACGGTATTCTCCTGGCCTGGACTGGGTCAGTTGCTGGTTGTTGCAGTCAACACACATGATATGGCGATTGTACAGGCAGCGGTGTTTGTCATTGCCGTTATCGTTGTGGTAATCAACGTTTTGACGGATGTAGCCTACAGGCTGCTTGATCCGCGCATCAAATACGACTAGAAGGAGGTGCAATCGATGACAGGCAGCAATGAAATGCCAATTCCGGGTACAGAACAGGAACAAGACAATGGACGTGTACCAACGGGAGTTCGTTACATCTGGCGACAACTGATCATCAGCAAGACCGGAATGTTTGGTGCTGTGCTTGTATTGTTGGTTGTGTTAATCGCCATAGGTGCACCTCTATTGACGAGTCATGATCCCGCAGCGGTTAATCCGTTGAACCGTCTTAAACCACCTGCATGGCTTGAGGGAGGAACGGCCGAATACTGGCTGGGTACGGATAATCTCGGCAGAGATATGTGGAGCCGAATTGTATATGGTGCCCGGGTCTCCTTAATCGTGGGCATGGGTTCGGTAATTGTGTCAGGAATGATTGGAGCCATTCTGGGGCTGGTATCCGGATTCTACGGGAAATGGCTCGATGCTGTCATCATGCGGGTAGGCGATGCATTCATGGCGATTCCGACCATTCTGTTTATGCTGGTTGTGATGGCGATTGTGGGCCCGGGTATTACGACGCTGATCTTTGTAATCGGTGTGACGAACTGGGTTCCATTCACGCGTGTGGTAAGAAGTGAGGTTCTCAGTATCAAGGAGCGAGATTTTGTTCATGCGGCCAGATCGATCGGTGCCAAGAATGGAAGGTTGATTCTGAAGCACATTTTGCCAAATATCCTGTCATCCTTTATCGTGATCTGCGGTATGAATGTCGGCACTACAATTATAATGGAAGCTTCACTCAGTTTCCTGGGTCTGGGTATCAAACCACCCGATGTATCCTGGGGGGGCATGCTCAGTGATGGCAGACAATATGTGGCTACAAGCTGGTGGGTCGCTACTTTCCCGGGACTAGCCATTACATTTACTGTACTTGGCGTTATTTTCCTGGGAGATTGGCTGCGTGATGTGCTTGATCCACGGACCGATACAACCAGTAAATAAGAGAGCGGAGAAGGGAGCCACGACTATGAATCAAAGACCAATTATGCCGGAGGATCTGGTTCACTATCGTTGGATAAGCCAGCCAGTGATCAGTCTGAACGGACAAGTGGCTTATGTGGAGCAAACCATTGATCGGGATAAAAACGAATATAACACGCAGATTCGGGGAATCTCGCTCGATGGTGCTGAAGACATTGCACTGACCGATGGAACGAAGGATTCCTCGCCTGCGTGGTCACCGGATGGGACACAGCTTACATTCATTCGCTCAGTTGATGGTGGCAAAGGACTGTGGACGCTCGAATCAGATCAAAAAGAGCCAGTCATGCTTATATCTCCCGCACGTAAAATATTGAGTTATATCTGGTCGCCGAACGGGCAGTACATTGCATTCGCCAGCAAAGTGCATACGGAGGACACACAGAAGAAAGCAGACGTGCATCAGGAGTCTGCATCTGTGCTTCGAGGTAAGGTTTTCGAGCGTACAACGCCGAAGGCGGAAGGTTCCGGCTGGTGGGATGGTCAGCACAGCCATTTGTTTGTATATGAAATCAAAAGTGGGGAGATCACACAGTTGACTTCCGGGCTATGGAATATCAGTGCTCCGGCTTGGTCGCCAGATAGCCAGAGCCTTTCCTTCATATCCAAGCAAGTGGAGGATGAGGAACTGGATGCAGATCTGCTGTACTTTAACGATGTATATAGCATTCGATTGGGAGAGAATGATCCCTTCAAAGTGACGGACTCCAGTCTGCTGGTGAGCCAGTTCTCCTACTCACCCGACGGACAACAGCTGATCCTGATCGCCAGTGATCGCAAGTACGGAAGCGGGAGCCATAACAGATTATACGCAGTCCCCGTTCATCGAGGTGTACCCAGGCCAATCACAGCACAAGTAGATATGCAGCTTGGTAACGCGGCGCTGGGAGACATGAAGTCAGCAGGTCCATCTCCTTCGCCAATCTCGGATGTCCATCAACCGGAACATGGTGTATATGTACTCGGGACGCATAACGGGAATGTGGATGTGTACCGCATTCAAGACGATGGGGAGTGTCAATCCGTGACAGGCGGTGATGAAAAGGATGTGTATCAGTATACCTTAACGCCAGATGGTACGTCGCTGGTTATCGCTGCGTTGACGGATGGACATCCTGGAGAGTTATATCGCGTGGATATCGGCAGTGGTGAAATGTTCAGACTCACCCGCCGAAATGATGAATTCATGGCCGAATTAACAGTGAATATGCCTGAACGGATTGAATTTAAGTCTTCCGATGGATGGCGGATTCAAGGTTGGTTAGCCACTCCGGCAATACGTGAATCCAATGGGAAGATCCCACTGATATTGCAGATTCATGGCGGACCTCATGCGATGTACACAGGAACATTCAGTCATGAGATGCAGACTCTCGCTGCGCAAGGCTACGCTGTATTATGGGTCAATCCTCGCGGAAGTATGGGATACGGTCAGGAATTTGCCAGAGCTTGCCGTGGTGACTTTGCCGGAGGCGATTACCGGGATCTGATGGAAGCTGTTGATTATGCCCTGGCTACCTATGATTTCCTTGATGCATCACGTCTGGGTGTAGCAGGTGGCAGTTATGGAGGGGTAATGACCAACTGGATCGTGGCTCATACCAACCGCTTCAAGGCAGCTGTAACCCAGCGTTGCATCTCTAACTGGTTGTCCATGTATGGAACGAGCGATATTGGAATCTCCTATGTCGAGGGAGTCGTTGGGGGCAATCCCGTCGAAAACGCTGAGTTCCTGTGGTCCCGCTCACCTCTTGCCCATGCACACCACATTGAAACGCCACTTCTGATCATGCATGGAGAGCAGGACTATCGGACACCGATTGCGCAAGCGGAGGAATTATACACCACGTTAAAACGATACGGCAAAAAAACCAAACTGATTCGTTATCCGGGCTCCAACCACAGCTTGCTCAAAAGCGGTAAACCTTCGCTTCGCGTGGATAGCTTTGAACAGGTTAACGCCTGGTTTAATCGATATTTAAGGGATGAGGAGGGAAAGATATGAGTAGTACTCAACTGTCTATTCCTGTAGCCCTGCTTGTGGAGAATGCACTGACAAGTGGTGAACCGAGCGAAGTGATCATTGATTGTTTACAGCGAAGAGATTACTCCCTGCTGTTATCCAAGGTCAAGGAACCTGCAATGGATTTCGATGAAAGACTCCAGACAGCAACTGATATCGGAGAACATTGGGATGAAGCGATACAAAGTGGCTACGAGTTCAAGTTTTTGCATATTAATGGCTTGAAAAGACTGCTTGATTTCCGGTTTGACCTAAAGGTAGAGCGGGATTTCATACAGGAAGATCTGTCACTGAAACATATTCACTTGACCTTGCAAGAGATTGAATTGTTGCAATCAATGATTGGCAGACAGTGGATTGTGCAAGAAGAAAAGAGAGAGATAGGGAGCGAATCCTCTTCACGTTTCCCGATTAAAATTGCATTGAAATACACGTGAATTCAATTTTCACATGAACTAAAAGTTGTAGGACAACAATAGTACACACCGATCAAAAGCTGCGATTATCGCAGCTTTTTTAGTTTTAAGGATATACCTCTTCGGATCCAAGCTCTTTTGGTTACGAGGTAAGAGATCTGTGGAGTGAATTGAAAAGTTGAAATCAGATCACAGATGATTTATATTTATATTAAATGATAGATTTGTCTATCGTTTTCACGACGTATATAGGAGGATACCCCATGTTAATTCAAAATGTTCTGGGAAGCATTCAAATATCGGATGATGTCATCTCTAAAATTGTCGGCAAAATCGTAAGTACCACCAGTGAGATTTCCTCCATGTCGACAGGGCTTGTAGAGGCGATTACCAAAAAGTGGAGTGGGAAAAGCCTGCAAAATGGCATAGCCATCCGCAACGTAGAATCCAGACTAGAGATTAACTTAAAGGTTGTAGTGCATTATGGAACGAAAGCGCATGAGGTATGCAGGGAATTGCAACATAATGTGAGAGTGCATGTTGAACATCTGACCGGGTTAACCATTGATACTGTGAACGTGATCGTTGAGGGCATTTCACTAAACCAACCTGCTGCTAGGTTTTAGTGCAATTTCAGCTACCTATCGAAGTGACAGAGATGAATAAGCTTCCCATTATAAAAGCCATTCCACAATCGTTAGCCGGATTCTCTTAGGAATAGGAGAAGAAGACTGGAGACTTCATGTAATTAAAGCTCACCCTAGAAAAGTACAATGGTGTGGGCTTCTTTGCAGTCATCTATAGTCAAACAGAGCCTAGTGCCGCGAAATATGCTATGACATAATCACGAAAGTTTTGGGCAGTGCGCGACAGATAACGTCCCTCCACCCAGGCAAGATAGAACGTCAATTGACAATCAGCACCATCAATATGAAGGTAGGAGAGCGTATCGTCTTCTCTCTGCGAAGCTGCGGGAGCAAAGGCTATTCCCAATCCGGCTTGCACGAGACCTGCAATGGCAGCAGGTTCGTCTCCTTCACATATGATATGGGGAAGGAAACCGGCATGTCTGCAATACATATCCGTTATTTCCCGAAATGAATATCCTTGTTTAAGGGAAATGAAATCCTCATTGGCCAGCTCTGTAAGTGAAATCCGGTCGCGACCAGCAAGCGGGTGCATTGACGGAACTGTAAGCAAGATTTCTTCCGTTACTAGGGGGATATGCTTAATATCCGCACGATCAATGCACTGGGATGTCAGAAAGAAATCAATTTCGGACTGTTCAAGCAATTGCAGTTTTTCCTTCACGGTCGAAGCTTGCGTGATCTTGAAGTTCACATCCGGATATCGAGTCAGGTAAGCAGATAACAATTTCGTTAAACGATTCAATGTGGTCGTAGCCAGTGAGATTTTGCCTTGTTCATAACCGGCTAACTCCATTACTTCTCTTCTTCCTTCTTCCAGATTGGTCAGGGACTGATTGACCCGCTTTAGATAGGCTTTGCCGTAAGCATTCAAGCGAATTTTTCTGCCGACACGATCGAACAACGGAACCCCCACTTCGTCCTCCAAACGGGAAATGATCATACTTAGTGCCGGTTGTGCCATATGCAGTTCATGGGCAGCCTTCGTCATGTGTTCGGTGCGAGCCACCGTTTGAAAATATTTCAAATGGGCGATATCCATTGCTAATCCACCTTTTATTCATAGTGATTTTATTATTATATTATACGAATATATATATTTTTTCTAATCAAAAAACTGAATTATACTTGGAGCATTCTCAAAACGGAGGCTCTACGATGACACCAATAACAACTCAATCTTCGATCCAACCCAAGGCCAATCCCGATAAGCTTATCCGAAAAATAGCATGGGTGGTTGCACTCGGTGTGCTACTGAATCCATTGAATTCATCCATGATTTCTGTTGCGCTCCTCAGGATCGGAACAGAATTCCAGGTGAATCTTGCTACGGTGACCTGGTTGCTTTCCGGTTTCTATCTGGCAGGAGCCATTGGACCTTCGCTTGCGGGCAAGCTCTCAGATCTCTTTGGAGCTAAAAGAATCTTCCTGGGTGGACTGTCCCTTGTTCTGCTCAGCAGTTTGGTGGCCATATGGGCCCCGAACTTCGGTACGCTCCTGACCATGCGAATCATACAAGCTTTGGGCAGTGCCGTTGCTTTCCCCGCAGGCATGTCCATGTTGCGATCCGCTGCCACACAGCAGGGAGCCAAGGATGATCCTAACCGAATTGCTTCAGCACTTGCTCTGGTTTCTATTATGGCTAATGTCATGGCTGCATTTGGTCCCACACTGGGGGGGATTCTGGTCGGCTCTGTTGGTTGGCAATCCATTTTCTGGATTAACATACCCATCACCTTGGCTACGCTGTGGATTGCCCGTGCATGGCTGCCCAAAGACCATGTTGTGCAAGAGATAATGAATGCAAACGAAAGAACGGTTATACCTGTATGGAGACGTATGGATATTCCGGGAATCGGACTTTTTATCATCATGCTGACAACGCTGGTGCTGTTCCTGCTGTCTTTGTCGAATGGCATGTCCTGGTGGCTGCTCATGGTTTCCCTGATTACAGGGGTTGCTCTTGGTTGGTGGGAAAAACGTGCAACCAGCCCATTCATTAATATTCAGATGATTGCTTCTAATCGGCGGCTAAGATTTGTATATGCTCAATATATCGGAGTTAATATTGTTTTCTATTCTCTGTTTTTCTGTATACCGCTATGGCTTGATCAAGTGAAGGGATATGATCCCAAAACAACCGGCTTGCTTATGCTTCCTCTGGCAGGGTTAGGTGTGATCATGACTTCAGTAGCTGTCAAATGCAATAAACGTTTTGGTTATCGCACAACCATCATCGTGGGAAACCTTCTATTGGTCGCAAGTACACTTCTGTTATTGCTGCTTGGTGAAAATAGTTCGATTCTTTTGATTCTTCTAGTGAATGCCGCACTGGGCATTCCCAATGGATTCAACAACATGGGTCTGCAAACAGCTCTGTATGATGTTACTTCACCGGAAGAAACCGGAGCGGCTTCAGGATTATATGTAACGTTCCGCTCAATTGGGAGCATCTTGTCTACCAGTTTACTGGGCATAACCTTCGGTGGAGCCATTCATTCGAATGGACTGCATACCATCTCTCTGATCACTGCTGGCCTGGCATTCCTATTGCTGCTTGGTAGCATATCAAGACGTAAGTTATAGGTCTAAGTGCAGACCAATAGAGTGGATTACGATTTAAAGTAGAGACGCATGATGCGTCTTTTCTTTATATTCCAGATGTTTTTTTTGAAAAAAAGTGACTTGACTTTTCTTGACGTTTAAGCAGGTACTTGACAGGTGTGTGGTATATTATAAAAAGTTCTTTTAATGGTGAAGACCTGATAAACAAACAAGATGAGGTGTACGTGGTGTATCAATATAAGGATCAGGAATATGAAGCAGTACACTTTGAAGGACGTGATTTGCGATATGGAGAACTCATAAGCTGTATTTTCAAACAGTGTACATTCATGAATGCTTCTATGGAAGAAATCGAAACAAGTAACTGCCGGTTCATCGAATGTGACTTTAAAGGTGCTTCCATGAATGGTTCCATTCATAGGGAATCTGCTTTTGAAAACTGTTCATTTGGAGGTGCAAATCTCTTTGCTTCCAAATTCACTTCCTGCAAGATGACAGGTTCAGACTTCTCAGGTGCGCAAATGGATGGTATCACTCTGAGCCAGGGCGACTGGTCTTACACGAATCTGAGACATACTCGATTGGGAAAACAGGATCTGCGTGGAATTCGTTTCTTTGAAGCGGACTTTACGGACACGGATCTCGCTAAAGCGGATTTGAGAGATTGTGACCTGACGAGAGTGGTTTTGAGCAGAGCCAAATTGCAGGGAGCAGATCTGCGAGGGGCCAATCTGGAAGGAATAGATCTGAAATCATTGGATATCAAAGGCGCACGCATGGATCGAGAACAAGCGATACTATTTATACGCTCTTACGGTGCCAAAGTAGACTAATGGATGGGGAATGCCAGTGTGAAGCTCAGTTACGCGAATCGTGTACTGGGCTTCGTTCCTCAAGGCTGTAGCAAGTGTACTGAAGGAAATGGGGGCTTTGCATGGAGCAATCTCAAAAAAGTTTATTTTATCCACTGTATGGCGTCTGTATTCTTGAATCTGTAGAGCAGGGCCATGGACCAGACAACCAGCAGTGTTACTATAACCTGTATTTTCCGAAGCAGGAACTTCGCCTGTACATTCCGGAGCAGAGGGCATTGCAAAAACATATTCGTCCGTTATCCAACGCAGATTCCCTGTTGAATGCCAGGACCCTTTTTTTTGGAGAGCCTACAAAGTTTCCTTTGGACCCATCTCAACGCCGTCCTCTTCTGCAGATGAAACTGGAGTCTGGGCTACTTCAAGATCATTTTGGCATCATCAGGGATATGTTGTGCGCGAAAGACTACAGTTTGAAACTGAATACGAATGACAGATCCATACTAAGCATGGCTAAAGAGATGCTGATCAATGAGCTGATGCATGTGTTAAATATATCTGCTGAAGATGCTGCCACGTATGTGAAAGAGGACATCGAGAAGCGTCAGCTTGAGTTCAACGCTCATAGATAAAGATAAAATCCGGGGATTATACTGAAATAATACAGGTTGAACGTTCAGTATGTATTGAAGGGAACAGTAGGAGGAACAGTGCATGCGCAATTTTATTCAAGTTCATGGAGCACGGGAGCACAATCTGAAAAATATCGATATTCAAATTCCTCGTGATCAAATCGTGGTGATCACGGGGGTCAGCGGTTCGGGAAAATCGAGTTTGGCTTTCGATACGTTATATGCCGAAGGGCAGATGCGTTATGTTGAATCCCTGTCTTCCTATGCCAGACAATTCCTTGGACAGATCAACAAACCGGATGTTGACTCGATCGAGGGCCTGTCCCCGGCAATTGCCATCGAACAAAAGACGACATCCAACAACCCACGTTCTACCGTTGGTACCGTAACTGAAATTTATGATTATTTGCGCTTACTGTGGGCGAGGGTTGGAACACCACACTGTCCAACGTGTAAAGGTGAAGTTACGCGGCAGTCTGTCGACCAGATCGTGGATCAGGTAAATAAGCTTCCTCAAGGCACAAAATATATGGTGCTGGCACCCATCGTGCAGGATAAAAAAGGGGAGCATCAGCCTGTTTTTGAACAAGCCAGAATGAATGGGTATGCACGTGTACGTGTGGATGGTGCTGTTATGAATCTGTCGGAAGAGATTCAACTCGACAAGAACAGGAAGCATACCATCGGGATTGTGGTAGATCGGCTGGTTGTCAAAGAGGGAGACTCACAGAGACTGACGGACTCACTTGAAACCGCCATCTCGTTGTCGGGTGATACGGTTGTGATTCAACGAATGGATCGAGGTGAGGATCTGTTGTTCTCCCAGAGCTTCGCTTGTCCTCATTGCGGATTCTCACTTCCGGAGCTATCGCCTAGCATGTTCTCGTTCAACAATCAATATGGTGCCTGTCCTACCTGCTCAGGACTTGGATTCCATCTCAAGGTGGACCCGGGCAAAGTCGCTCCAGATCTGAGCCGAACGCTGAATTCAGGTGCGATCAAAGCTACCGGATGGGGAAATGCAGAGAGTAACTCCTATTGCAAAATGTATTATGAAGCCATCGGCAAAAGGGCTGGATTCGATCTCGATACTCCGCTTGATCAGTTCTCGGAGGAAGCAATGGATATGCTCTTTTATGGTACTCATGGTGAGAAACTTGAACTGCGTTGGGAAAGCAATCGTCGGGAGAAGATGTTGCATCAGGCATTCGAAGGCATCGTTAACAATCTGGATCGACGCTACCGGGAAACCCAATCGGATACGATGCGGAAAGAGCTTGAAGGCTACATGTCAGCCTTGGCTTGCCACGATTGTCACGGAGATCGACTGGCACCGATGCTGCTGGCTGTAACGGTCTGTGAGTTGAACATTTCAGATTTCTGTAAGCTGTCGGTTACAGAGGCCATTCATTTTATCGAAAACATGCATCTATCTTCGGCGAAAGCCAAAATTGCTGCCCCGATTACAACCGAGGTTGTAGATCGACTCGTATTTCTGAAAAATGTAGGCCTGGAATACTTAACGTTATCCCGGACTGCCGGAACACTTTCAGGCGGGGAGAGTCAGCGTATCCGTTTGGCTACCCAGATCGGATCGCGTTTAACTGGCGTCTTGTACATTTTGGATGAACCATCAATCGGCCTGCATCAGAGAGACAATGAACGTTTGTTATCCGCGTTGAAGGAAATGCGTGACTTGGGGAACACCGTCATCGTGGTAGAGCACGACGAGGATACGATGCGGCAAGCGGACTGGATTATTGATATTGGTCCGGGCGCAGGTATCAACGGAGGAGAGGTTGTTGCTCAGGGAACACTCGAACAGATCACTTCCGAACAACGTTCGTTAACCGGTCAATATTTGTCGTATCAAAAGTGGATTCCAGTGCCGGATAATCGTCGTCCAGGCAATGGACACCATCTGACGATTACCGGCGCAGCAGAAAATAATCTCAAAGACATCACCGTCTCGATCCCGCTGGGAACGATTACCTGTGTTACAGGTGTGTCGGGTTCGGGAAAGTCCAGTCTGGTGAACGAAATATTATATAAAAAGCTGGCAGCGATTCTTCATCGAGCTCACACGCGTGCAGGCAAACATGAGCAGATCGATGGGATACACCATCTGGATAAAATTATTAATATCGATCAGAGTCCTATTGGGCGGACTCCCCGTTCCAACCCGGCCACATACACCGGTCTTTTTGATAACATTCGTTCCTTGTTTGCCATGACCAATGAAGCTAAAGTGCGAGCATATGGCCCGGGGCGGTTTTCATTTAATATCAGGGGAGGGCGATGTGAAGCTTGTACCGGTGATGGATTGATGCGGATCGGAATGCATTTCCTGCCTGATGTGTACGTACCTTGTGATGTTTGCAAGGGGAAGCGATATAATCGGGAAACGCTGGAAGTTCATTACAAAGGAAAAAGCATCGCAGACATTTTGGAGATGACTGCGGACGAAGCCGTTGTTTTTTTCGGAAATGTTCCTAAAATACGCAAGAAAATTGAAGCGCTCTGTAAAGTGGGCTTGGGTTATGTGAAGCTGGGCCAGTCCTCAACCACTTTATCGGGTGGAGAAGCTCAGCGGGTCAAACTTGCCTCCGAACTGCTGAAGCCAGCCACAGGCTCGACGTTATATGTCATGGATGAACCCACGACAGGGCTTCATGTCGCTGATGTGCAGCAGCTCATCCATATTCTTCATGTGTTGGCTGATGAGGGGAATACCGTGGTGGTCATCGAACATAACCTGGATGTGATCAAAAATGCAGATTACCTTATTGATCTGGGACCCGAGGGCGGCAACAATGGCGGGAACATTCTGTGTACGGGCACACCTGAGCAGGTGGTTGAGTGCGAGCCAAGCTATACGGGGCAATATCTGCGCAAAGAGCTTGCGAAAAGTCAGTATACAGCTACAGGGCATGTCTATAATTAAAAATCGACACCAGAAGACCGCTTTATGAGCGGTTTTTTGGTGTCGATTAGCTAAGCATTCAATCTTCTTCTTTTGACATTTTTCTAACGACCAGATAAATAAGAGTGATACCGATTAATATAATTATTCCATTGGTTATTTCAAACCACATGACCGTATATACCTCGATTCATTAGATGAAATAAATTACATTTATACTTCAACCGTTTTATTTTTTGCTCGTTTCAATCGCAAGGCCACCCAACTCATGATTAGAGCAGCAAGAAGCAAAAATACGGTTACGCCTGCAATGACGACAAAGAAGGATTGGTCAAAAGCAGCAAAGGCGGCATTTTTGAGCGATTCAGCAGACTCAGCGGGTAAGCTTTCGGCGGCGAGAAGAGCTTCATCCAGACTGTCCTTCACATTAGCAGGGACACTAATCCCCGCAGGAATCTTCATAGCCAGCGTGTAGACAAGAGTCGACATGCTTCCGATGATGGCAATACCTGATGCGCCGCCCAGCTCATAACCCACTTCCTCAATCGATGCGGCCATACCCGCTTTGTGAGGAGGTGCATAACTCATAATGGAATGGGATGCAGCTGTCATCCCTGACCCAAGACCGGCGCCAAGCAGTGCCAAACCGAGAACCTGCCCGGTAAACCCTGCATTGAACTGCATCAGATAAATTCCCATGCCAAGACCGGCGATCAAGAGAGAGAAGCTTTTGATATATACGACATCCACACGGTGCATGATGGACCCGGTAACGGGACCGGCAATGAGTGCTGCAACAGGTATGGATACGGTGAACAGCCCAGCTTGAAGCGGTGACATGCCTTCCACAAGCTGAAGGCGCTGAGTGACCATATATTGCACACCCATTTGTGCAAACAAGCCGACCAGTGCGGTGATAAAGCCGGTGCTGAATCTTGGAATTTTGAACAAGGACAGATCCAGAAGCGGGTTGGAACTGTTATTCTGACGGCGAATAAAGATGATAAGGGACAGAACACCTATCATTGCAGCGATGATGGCTAATGCTAGAGATCCTTCGCGTCTTGTGAATTCCTTAATGGAATAGATGATTCCCACCATGGCAATCATGATCTGAATAGAGCTGATGAAATCCCACTTTTTCGACGTATCACCTTGATGTTTAGGAATCATTTTCAAGGCGAATATAAACGCGAGGATGGCAATGGGCAGGTTAATCAGAAACACAGAGCCCCACCAGAAATGTTGAAGAAGCAGTCCGCCGACAATCGGTCCCAGTCCTGCGCCACCTGATGCAATGGAACCCCAAATTCCGATCGCGAGTGCGAGTTCTCGCTCATTCGTAAAGGTAACCCTGATGATCGACAATGTTGCTGGCATCATCATGGATGCGCCCACTGCAAGGAGAATTCTACTCATGACCAGCACAGCTGGTACTGGAGAAAAGGCTGCAGCAAGAGAAGCGACAGAAAATACGAGCAATCCCAGGGTAAATATTTTTTTATGACCCAGACGGTCCCCGAGCGTTCCCATTGCAGGCAGAAGCCCCGCCATGACGAGGGAGTAACCATTCAGAATCCATAATTTTTCTGAAGCTGACGCCCCTAAATCATGGGTTAAGCTGGGTAAAGCGGTGTACAGGATGGTCATATCCATCACAATGAGTAATAGTGCACTTGATACGATAACAAGAATCATCCAACGTTTTAACTTTGACATGTTTCCCTCCAACAATCTAAATAGATAACTTGCATTTTTAAATCATAAACTATAGGGTAACCCTATAGTCAAAACCTTTTTTTCCACAGATCCAAACGGAGGAATGCATGATGTCGAGTAACCACTCACAACAATTTACAACCAGTGAATTTGCAAGAATGTGCGGAGTTACCAAGCATACTTTGTTTCATTATGACGAGATTGGGCTGTTAAAGCCGGAATATACGAATTCCAAAGGTTATCGTTTCTACGGTGTTCAGCAATTTTATGTGCTTGATATCATCCATGTATTGAAGAAGGCAGGCAGTTCACTACAGGAAATTAAGACATTTATTCAAAATCAGAATACGCCACTCTTGATCGAGCTATTTGAACAGAAATTGAAGGATCTTGAGGTGGAGCGACTTCGAATCAAACACATGCAGAAACTCTTGAACGGCGCCATTGTAATGACGCAGCAAGCCATGACTGTCTCATCTGAAGGTCCGCAGATTGAAGAATGTGAGGAAGAGTATTTTATTGTGGTGCAACTGGAGCAGGGTGATGGCGACAAGGAGTTCTCCCACAAATTGATCAAACATCGCAACCATTGCGAAGAACAACGGATTGACTACGAGTTCCCACTGTGGACCATAGTATCTCAAGAGTGTTTTGAGGCAGGGCAGTATTATCCGGAATACTTTTGCAATAAAATAGAAGGTCCAATTGAAGGGGAATCGATATTCATCAAACCGCAGGGAAAGTATGCCGTCATGAACCATCGAGGATCATATGAAAGTATGCCCCAGACTTACTCTCTTCTCAAACAATACATCGAAGAGGAAGGGCTGATGATATGTGGACATGCGTATGCAATCGAACTACTCAGTTATTTTGCCGAAAATAATCCGGACACGTACATAATTAAAATCTACGTAGAGGTGTGTCAGGCTAGTGTACAGGAAATTAGGAAAAGAATAGATTTAAGCAGGGGGAATCATCTTGAAATTAATGAGAACTTATGATATGGAACTGAATGAAGGATGCTCAGCGCGTCTGCAAGAATTGCTTGTTACCAGTTTTCCTGATATATATCCCAAAGACAGGATGTTTTTCAAACAAGTCCCACACTGCAGATTATTGGCATTCACCCCAGATCATCAATTGGTAGGGCATATAGGATTAGATTATAGAATAATGAATTTAGATGGTAAAGCCATAAGAGTATTAGGCATAATCGACCTGTGTGTCTCGGCTACATACCGCTCTCAAGGAATCGCTTCCAGTTTGCTTGGTGAAGTGGACAAGCTGTCCAAGGGAAATGTTGATTTTGTACTCTTATTTGCAGATCAAACAGATCTCTATGTAAGAGGTGGATTCAGATCTGTAAACAACATATGTAAGTGGTTGAAAATGGATAACGTAACCTTAACTACGATTGGGATTGGGACGCAAAACGTTGAGGGATTAATGATTAAGGAAGTAGGATCAATGGAATGGAATGAGGGTGAACTCGATTTTTTGGGCTATCTATACTGAGTGATCGTACGGAGTGCTGATAAAATGATTTTCTTGGAAAATATTGAAGCGATCAATTTTATTTATCGAATAAAAATCAAACTTCTTTCATGAAAGTTTCAGAATACACATTTACATTATATATAAATTGTCATATACTTGTCACCGGAAGGCAATTCACTTACTAAATTATATATAGTGATAAAAATACACCAAAGAGATATCATGAAAGAAGGCTACTTGTTATGAACACATTTTTTGTTGATCCCAATGGACAGTTGAAAACCGCTTTGAAAGGTAAAGAAGTCTTAGCCAACCCGATTTTGAACAAGGGTGTCGCTTTTACCGAAGAAGAAAGAAGAGAGCTTAACCTGAACGGCATTTTGCCGCCAATGGTTTTAAATATTGAAGAACAGGTGAGCCGAGTATATCAGCAGTTGCAAAACGAATCTGATAATTTGCGCAAAAGCATTATGCTTAATGATCTGTTTAACCGAAATATTGTACTGTTCTACCGTTTATTGAAAGATCATCTTAGTGAAATGCTGCCGATTGTATATACACCTACGGTTGGCCAGGCGATTCAGGAATATAGCCATCAGTATCACAGACCAGGCGGAGTATATCTCACCATTAATGATATGGACGGGCTGGAAGAGGCCTTCCGTAACAGCGGTTTGCATGCCGGAGACATTGATCTGATTGTAGTGACTGACTCGGAAAGCATTCTGGGTATCGGAGACTGGGGTGTAGGAGGTATCAATATCGCAATCGGTAAACTTGCGGTGTATACTGCTGCCGTTGGTGTTGATCCTAGCCGTGTACTTCCGGTGGTATTGGATGTTGGAACCAATAATCCCACATTACTGAATGATCCGTTATATGTCGGTAATCGCCATGAACGCATTCGCGGTGAGAGATATGATCAATTTATAGAAGCTTTTGTTACAGAAACGATGAATTGGTTCCCGAATGTTCTGCTTCACTGGGAAGACATGGGCAGTGTGAATGCCAGAAATATTATTCAGAAGTACGGAGAAGATATCCTTACATTTAATGATGATATTCAAGGGACCGGAGCCGTCACGCTAGCAGCTGTCATGTCTGGTGTTCGAGTGACGGGTGTACCTCTTCGGGAACAGCGTGTGCTGGTATTTGGACCAGGGGCTGCCGGGATCGGTAACGCGGATCAGATACGTGATGCCATGATGGAAGAAGGTCTGGATCAGAGAGAAGCGGAGAAACGGTTCTGGGCATTTGATTATCGTGGCATTCTTACGGACGAGACAGAGGGATTATTTGAATTCCAGAAACCGTTTGTTCGTGAAGCTGCGGAAATTGCGGACTGGGTCTTGGGTGAACAGGGGCAGATTTCCCTACTGGAAGCTGTGAAACAGATTAAACCAACGATCCTTATTGGAACTTCAGGGGTAACAGGAGCCTTTAATGAACAAGTCGTCAAAGAGATGGCAAAACATGTGGATCGCCCGATCATCATGCCGATGTCCAATCCAACATCTCTTGCCGAGGCAGCTCCAAGAAGTCTGATTGAATGGACTGATGGAAAAGCGCTAATTGCCACTGGCAGTCCATTTGAACCTGTGACATATAAGGACACGACATATGAAATTGGTCAATCGAATAATGCTTTTGTATTTCCTGGTCTTGGGCTTGGTGCGATCGTGTCCAAAGCTTCGAAATTTACCAAGAACATGTTCACTGCTGCTGCAAATGCGGTAGCGAGTTCGGTTGATTCTTCAGAGCCAGGTGCCCCCCTGCTGCCAAGAGTTAAGGATCTGCAAGCTGTTTCATATAAAGTCGCGGTAGCCGTCGCGAAAGCTGCAGTGGAAGATGGCGTAGCTCTTCAAGAACTGACCAATATCGAAGAGGCCGTCAACGATGCGATGTGGCATCCTGTATACAGACCGCTCCACGCAGCAGTTTAACTATACTCATTGAATGGAACAACATACATCACAAGCAAAGAATACCTGTCCTATTGTACAAGGTGTTCCTTGCCTGTGCCTAAAATATGCAGATCAGCATTTTGCAGAATAACATTCATCCACCATTCGTTGAATTGTTGCAAATGCCCAGATAATAAATGGAGGCTTGGTCAACATGTCAGTGAGTGACATTTTCATTATTCTTATTCCGATTTTTTTCGTCATTTTACTTGGTTTTTTTGGAGGGTACTTTAAAATATTCAATTCGGCCTCTTCCAAAGGTCTAAATACAATGGTCACCAAGTTTGCCTTGCCTGCGCATTTGTTCATCGGTATCACCACAACGAAGAAAGAGACGCTGATCGATAAGTGGCCCTTCTTCATGACCATTTTTCTCGGAATCATCGGATTTTATGTGGTTTTGTTACTGGTCATGCGTTTCATTTTCAAAGTGAATCTAAGCCAATCTTCGATTTTTTCGTTAAATGCCACACAGCCTTCGTTTGCTTTTATGGGAATCCCGGTATTGGGCAATCTGTTTGGTGCCGCGGAAGTAACCATTCCCATTGCGATTACCGGGATTGTGGTTAACGCACTGCTTGATCCAATTGCTACAATCGTCAGTTCGATTGGCAAGAAAACGGAAGCAGACACGAACGGGGAGGATGGAGAAAGTTTGTTCAAACTCACGATGTATTCGATCTTTCATGGTTTGAAAGAGCCACTTGCCTGTGTACCCTTGCTGGGTGTGGTTCTGACACTCTTTGGTTTCCAGTCACCTCAGTTACTGCAAAGTTCATTCGACCAGATCGGGAGTATTACCTCAGGTGCAGCCTTGTTTGCCATTGGAGTAACCGTAGGGATTAATCGAATCAAACTCAGTAAAAATGCAATCAGTATTTCGCTGCTAAAAGTGATTGCCCTGCCTTTGTTTACGTATATGTTTGCTTTGCTGATGGGTCTGTCATCTACGGATGTCACCATGGTAATCTTACTCGTATCCTTCCCGGGGTCTGCGGTAGCCGCCATGATCGCTTCAAGGTTTGATACGCTGGAGGTTGAGACAGCATCTTCCTTTGTCCTGAGTTCTGTATTGTCTCTCATTTCACTGCCTATTCTCATCTCCATATTGGTCTAACCAAGGAACGAGATTATATCAGGATGAAATTACCCCTTATGTGAAATTCGTCGAATTTAAATGGTTAAAAGGTGCTATCATATAAGAATTAAGGAAGACATGCTCAAAAGGGAGTGGACAAGTCTATGATTAGTAAAGTCGGACAAATTATGTTGTATGTAAACAACCAGGATGAAGCAGTGAATTTCTGGACCGAAAAAGTTGGATTTAGTGTGATTTCTGAAGAAGATAACGGGCAAGGCATGAGATGGATTGAAGTTGCTCCAACCAAGAACGCAGAAACAAGCCTGATTTTGCACAATAAAGATTGGGTTGCTCAAATGTCTCCTGGAGTAAATCTGGGTACACCTTCGTTAATGTTTTTCTCGGAAAATTTCGATAAACTGCGTAGTGATTTATCCAATAAAAATATCAAGGTCGGAGATATTGTAGATTTGCCTTCTGGCCGAGTATTTAACTTTGCAGATCACGAAGAAAATTACTTTGCTGTAATGGAAAAAAAGTAAATAACATATAAGAAGTCGCCATCGGGCGACTTTTTTTGGTTTGAACCCTACACGTTTCAGCTTGTCTAACAGACTCAAGGCCACTCGACTACATTGTGAAATTGTGAAGCTTTATACTTTCCTGAAGTATTCGCTATAATGGATACAGTGTTTAGGAAAGGGATGTAATCATGAAGAAAGTCATCATTATTGGATCAGGAATTCTCGGGGCATCGACAGCCTATCAATTAGCTAAAATGGATGCAGAGGTTATCCTGGTGGACCGCAAAGATCAAGGTCAGGCTACGGATGCTGCCGCAGGCATTATCTGCCCGTGGTTATCACAGCGACGTAATCAGGCATGGTATCAGTTGGCTAAGGCTGGCGCACGTTTTTACCCAGGGTTGATTGAAGAGCTTGAAAGCGAAGGGGAAACAGAAACAGGATATGCTCAAGTCGGTGCCCTAAGTATTCATAATGATATGGAGAAAATCGACAAGATGGAGGAACGGGCACATCTACGAAGAACGGATGCACCAGAGATCGGTGAAATTACCCGGCTGAATGAAGAGGAAACCCTTGCGCAGTTCCCACTGCTGGTAGAGGGTTATCACGCTGTATATATTAGCGGTGCCGCCCGTATAGATGGACGTGCGTTGCGTGATGCCTTGATCCGATCAGCACAAAGAAATGGGGCCGTACTCATCCACGGAGATGCTGCGCTTCAATATGATTTGAATTCCAACCGTATAACTGGAGTCGTTGTTGATGGTACAAGCATGCTGGCTGACAAAGTTATTGTGTGTGCCGGGGCATGGGCCAATGAATTGCTGAAGCCTCTCGGTATAGACTTTAAGGTTCATTATCAAAAAGCGCAAATCATGCATTTACAGGTATCTGAACATCAAAATACAGGCACATGGCCTGTAGTCACACCGCCTTCTGATCAATATCTCTTAGCCTTTGACCGTCAGAAGATCGTTATAGGAGCGACGCATGAAAATGATGTTGAAGGCTACGATACAAGAATAACTGCGGGTGGCATGCAGGAAGTTCTCAACAAGGGATTAGAATTGGCACCAGGTCTGGCAGACAGCACTTTTCAGGAGGTTAGGGTCGGCTTCCGCCCGTTCACACCCGGTTTTCTGCCGGTGATGGGTGCTGTTCCAGGTTGGCATGGCCTTATAACGGCGAATGGGCTTGGAGCCTCCGGCTTAACAATGGGTCCTTTCATAGGCAGTCAGTTAGCAAAATTGGCACTTGGGTTGGAGCTGGACATCGATATCCTTCCATATGATATTGGTAAAGCAATGGATGAATTGTAGAGAGGTGAACTATGACGTATTCACAGCGTTTAAACGATGATATAAGTTCGTCGGATATCATCTATCTGGAGTACCAGATCAGTGTTACAGAAGAAGAGTTGAAAAAGGCGAATGAGGAGCGGCTTCAATCCCAGTCGGATTTGGATCGGGTAGAGGCATGGATTGAAACCCTTCACACCCGGCTTGCCAACCTGCAGGATGATTTGGCGAAGCTCGGGGATTGAATAGGGATGCTGATGACGATGGGTCAAACCAAATGAAACAGCTCATGTTATTCATCCCGCATAAGGGAAAGTGAAAACCAAAAAACAGCGGCAGAACGGACGTTTCTTGGACGACCGTTCTGCCGCTGTTTGTATGGTATGTGAAAGACTAACTATCATCTGCTCACTGTAATTCACGCTTAATTCGAATTCATTGAAACTTTTTGTCTCACAGCTTGTTTGGATTCTTCCTCTTTGGCTTGTTTCGTACGTTTAATAAAGAAGGAAAGTGCCAATCCGAGGACAGCGATACCGATAATGACCACATAAGCATCATTGATTCCCTGAATCATGGACTCCGTTGCAAGCTGTTGCTGGGTTAAGCCTTTGGCTGCACCAGTCGTTATCATATCTTGCACATGGGTCGTTGTACGACTGGTCATTACACTCACGAGCAATGAAGTACCTACAGCGCCAGCAACTTGTCTGACCGTGTTGGATATTGCTGTACCATGTGGACCAAGCCTTGGTGGCAGTTGGTTCAAGCCTGCAGTTTGGATCGGCATCATAAGCAAGGCCATGCCAATTCGGCGGCCTGTTGACATCAATACCAAGTAGCTATAGCTGGTGGAATCCGTTAGGTCGATGAAACCGATCGTAGTCACGATGGTGATCACCATCCCGATAATCGCCAGCCATTTCGCACCGAATCGGTCAAATAATTTACCGGTTACGGGCATGAGGAAGCCCATGACGAGTGCTCCTGGAAGCAGCAATAGCCCGGACTCCAGCGCGGAATACCCACGTGCATTTTGAAGATATAAAGGAAGCAACATCATGTCAGCATACATGATCATCGTGATTGCGATATTAATGATTGTGGTCAAGGAGAACATACTATACTTGAATGCCCGCAGATCAAGCAGGGGAGTTGCAGAAACGAGCTGCCGCCATGTGAACAGGGCAAGAGCAACGATGCCAGCAGTAATGCATACAAGTACTTCTGCGCTTGACCATCCCAGACTTCCCGCTCGGCTGAAGCCATATAACAACGCGCCAAAACCAATCGTGGACAGTAACACACTAATGGTGTCGAACTTGGTAATGACTCGTTCCGATACATTCTTCAGATATACGAACGCACAGCCAATGACAATAACAGTCAGTGGAATCATACCGTAAAACATGGTTTGCCATGTATAGTTTTCGAGAATATAACCAGCAAGTGTAGGCCCAATCGCCGGGGCGAAAATAATGGCAAACCCGACCATACCCATAGCAGATCCTCTTTTCTCAGCAGGGAACAAGGTAAGAATGACATGCATCAACAGCGGCATGATAATGCCGGCACCTGCTGCTTGTATCATACGTCCTGTTAATAGCGTACCGAAATTAGTCGCAAGGGCTGATACAATGGTACCGATTAGGAAAATAAACATCGAGGCTTGGAAAAGTTGTTTTGTCGAAAAGCGTTGCATGAAATAGGCCGTGATGGGAATAAGAACCCCATTCACCAGCATGTAGCCTGTTGTTAACCACTGGGCCGTGGTAGCGGAGATATTGAAATCTCCCATCAGCTCCGGAGTTGCGACACTCATTATGGTTTGATTCAACGTTGCAAGAAATGCGCCCAGAATCATAACAAATAGTATAGGCCCCTTCTTCACGCTTAATGGATCTTTCATTACTGCCTGACTCAATTTGTTTCATCCTTTCAATCTCTACACGTGACTAAATTTACAACGTGTTGTATAGTTTACATTGTATTTATTGAATTATATACATATTCACGGAGATTACAATTTACGATTTAAGATATTTTTGTTGCTTATTTTACAAAAAAATAGAGTATGTCGCTTAATTCGGAAATAAACGACTGATCATTTGAAATTGTAACTTTAAAAATGGAAGGAGTGAATGGACATGACAAACGAAAGGAAATCTGCCACAGATCCCCGGATACTTCGTACAAGACAGTTGATTCGTGATGCGTTTGTCGATCTGTTACAGGAAATGGACATCGAGAAACTATCCGTTAATCGGATTGCGGAGCGAGCGACCATTAACCGTGTGACCTTTTACCTGCATTATCGTGACATCACAGACATGATGGAGACGATGGCTGATGAGATGATCGAACACATCGAAAAGATTGTAGAGGAACATGAGCCTCTTTTTGAGAGTGCAGTAACGGATGAGGGGTGGCCCGTACTTGTGAAAGTGCTTGAGCATTTTGCTGAACATTCCAAGTTCTATCGTGTCGTTCTCGCTTCCAAACGAACACCGATTTTTACAGAGCGTCTCTTGAAATTGCTGACAAGACTCGTTACAGCCAAAGTGGAGAGGATGGAGATGGACAGCGCTCTTGCCGAAGTGGGTATTCATAAGGAAATTGCGATCTGGTACAGTTCATCGGCCCTGATTGGTACCATCATAGCTTGGCTTCGCAATGACATGCCCTATTCGCCACATTTTCTGGCCAAGCAGTTCTCTTTAATTCGAGCGTATTCTTATAATGACTTGATATGAAAAAAACATCTGTCTATAGCCAGGATCAACTATACGCAGATGTCTATTCAACAGAGGATACAAAGGCTATTCTTTTGTCCGGGTTCTTAATATCATATACAGTCCGATGAGTGCTGCCAGAGCTCCAAAAATAATACCTGACAGCCCATTATAAAAGGTAGGATCTCCTTTGTAAGAAAATGACATGATTGCAGTTTGTGTTAATGAAAGCGAAATTAATGAGGAAGAGAAATTCGTCAGTTTAATGGCTTCAATAACCGGTTCATTATTCCGTCTTGCCATAACGGCTCCGCCGAGAGAAATTGCGATTTCGGTAAAAGTCACGGCAGCTATGATGAAGGCGATGTATCGAGGATAATGCGTTATGTTGCCAGCAACAAAGAGTAGTTTACTGCAATAAATGATGTATACCATACTTGATGCGAGCACAATATTGCCTATAAAGTGATACGCTGCGTATTGTTTTTTACTAATTTCGTCCGGGCTGAAATGACCTTGATTCAAGTCCTCATGAGCTTTTGCTGCATAGTACTTGGCAACGGCGATGCCGATATTATAAAAGGCATTAATGCATAAAAAGAAGGAGAGCGAGAAGATCCCCAAGAGTATTTTGCCCACTGCGATAAGGACATTAAGTGGAACGGACAATTTGGCGAAGTAGATAATGCGATTATTTTTAACTTTTAATGCGGATTCTCCTGTATTGAACTGACGTATCCAATTCACTGTATCTCCTCCCGAATGAACCCCGATGTGCAATGAAGGAGTCTAGTGTCTAAGCATACCACAGTAAACCATATGGTCCACGTATTATGTTTAGACATGTTCATCCCTACTTACATGTAGCACAACTAATTCTATTCTTCGTTCGTGAACATGTTCCATTGGTGTCAATCCATTATAATGAAGTAATTGAGAGTGAAATAAACAGTGGGGTGTGAGCATTTGAATATTATTATTTTTGGAGCAACTGGAAGAACAGGGAATGAACTGCTGTTACGTGCACTTAAAGTAGGTCACACCGTTACCGCATTGGTCAGAGATCCATCCAGGGTTAGCGTAACTCATAACAATCTAAAAGTTGTGAAGGGGGAGGCGACCCGCTATTCGGATATCGATGATGTGCTGAGAAAGGAGAAATATGACGCAACTTTTTCTGTGTTGGGTGCAAAAAGCATGCTCAAAAGGGATTTGCGTTTGATTGATGCCGTAAAGAACATCGTTCAGGCAGTGGAGAATAACGATGCCGGGAAATTAATTCACTTGTCCTTTATCGGTGTTCACCGAGATGCTGGCAAATTGGGCTTTTTGTATAAGTATATTATTCCAACATTCATGAGAAACTTGCTTCGTGATCACCAGGAAAAGGATACAATCATCACCAGCAGCAAGCTCAATTGGATTTTGGTTCAACCTCCGATCCTTACTTCCGATGTGTATAGTGGAAAATATATTCACGAGACAGCGATTCATCGGGATAGCTATCGCAAGTTGAAGTTGTCCCGTGCCAATTTGGCTGAGTTCATGCTCAAACAGGTTACTGACAAAACGTATGACCGTAAAGCTGTTCTGGTTACAGAGTAAAGCGATGTACAAATAGGGGATCGCAGACCATAAAGATAGGTTAACATAAAATGACATCTCTATATTTAATGAAAGAAGGGCTATAGCTTGGCACGATCTTTATATATTGCACTTATTCTCCTAAGCCTCATTTGGGGTGGGTCGTTCTTTTTTATCAAACATTTACTGCATGACTTCGGACCATGGGGCATTGCCTTTTTGCGTTCTACCTTTGGGTTTGTGTTCATTACAGCCTTCATGCTGATTATGCAAAAACCGTTTGAGTGGCGCAGGATTCACTGGGGACCAGCTATCGTGGTAGCGATGATCAATATGGCACTGCCTTGGACATTGATCGCTTTTAGTGAGACCAGACTTGCCAGCAGCATGGCATCCGTGCTGAACGCAACGACACCGATTTGGACCATGCTGGTCGGGCTGTTATTCTTCGGCTCTGTATTTCGACGGATACAATGGCTGGGCATGGGCATTGCTTTTGTGGGCATCATCATTCTAATCGGGATTCGCCCGGGATCGCTTGCTACCGTAGACATCAAAGGCTTTGCATTTATGATTAGTGCCACGCTCTGTTATGCAGTGGGCTCTCAATTATCCAAACGTTTATTGGGCGAATTGAACATGTATCAGTTGACGTTTGGAACATTGCTTGGTGCAATGATCGGGAGTGGAATAGTTGCTTTTGCAACAGAAAAAGTTGACCTTACGAAGGTCATAGAACCGGCCAACATCGGTGGATTAATAGGTCTTGGCGTCTTCGGCTCAGGTGTTGCCTATATTCTTTTTAATTACATGGTGTTAAAAGGCAGCCCGGAGTTCGCCACATCCGTTACCTATCTGGTTCCGGCAACGGCAATGATCTGGGGATATACACTACTGCATGAACCTATTGGATGGAACCTCATCATCGGCCTGATTCTCATTCTATCCGGGGTATTCATTGCAAGCCGTAAGGGACGTCGGTCTGAAATTCCGAAGGCAGTGTCCACCTGAAAAGACCGCGATAAAGGGTAATCGATGGATGTTGTCCGTCAATTATCCTTTTTGTTTCAATTAATCAGGCTAGTTTTTGCACAAAATAGGGTGCGTATGTACTTGCATTATCAATTTATAGGGTAGCCAACACATAAGGCTGTAAGGAGTGTACAATCTGCTGATATCTTCGACTCACCAAAAGCGTCTGATTACCGTGATGAATTCATTTCCGATACAACCGAAGTACTCCAAAGCACAGCTGCTGATTAATGATCTGAAATTAAGCTCTTCGGGAGAGGTTGAGATGTTCTATTCTCCACATAATGAGTATATCAATCCTTCTGCAACAGTTATGCTTGTTGGCATTACACCGGGTTGGCAGCAGATGGAGATTGCTTATAGAACGGCCATTAAAGCTTTGAAGGAACACAGCACATATGAGCAAGCCTGTAAAGAAGCCAAATGGGCTGCAAGAATGGCTGGGTCCATGCGGATCAACTTGCTTCATATGCTCCAGGAATTAGGCTTGCATGAGTATTTAAGAGTGCCCGATGTGCAAAGCCTATTTGAAGCAGACTGTACATTGTTACATACAACTTCCCTGATTCGATATCCAGTCTTGGTGAATAAGCAAAATTACAATGGACACCAGCCTTCCATTCGTAAAAATACATTTCTGTATCAAGCCGTACTGGGGTCATTTCTGCCTGAATTGGAACAGTTGAAGCATCCTCTTATCATTCCATTAGGAAAGTCGGTGGAGGCTGTACTTCATCAATTGCTTGATGAACATCGAATTGAGGAAGGGAAAATTTTATGGGGGTTCCCTCATCCATCAGGTGCCAATGGCTCTCGTGTGAAACAGTTTCTTCATACCAAGGCTGTAATGAAGAAAATCCTGAGAGAATTGCCTGATTAAAATGCCTTGGGCAGTAACAGGGTAGAGATGCGCTCAGTTTATGAGTCTAATTCCTTGTCCTTTGGATTTTAAGTCATAGTTACGTTCTTTGATTTCATCTGATACCGTACCATCTTCATTTTGTACTCGTACTTCACGACGGAGTGCAGAGAACTTTAATTCCCCAAACGTAGCGTCTTTATTTAATACAATGCCATTAGGTAATCTCATCACTTTTCCTCTCTTTCTTTATTCTTTTATCATGTCGTCAGCATGTAAAAAGTAATTGGTAAAACCACGAATCAGTTTGACACGTTCCTCAAAGTCAAAGTGCTTTTCGCCAGCTTCAGCAGGAAGTACCACCACAATATCATCTGCTCTTTGAACATCAGAGTAAAGGTTATAGCTTCGAGATAGGACAGTAAGGGGTCCAGCCAACATTTTAACGAAAATATACGCTAAGGACGTTAAGGCGCAAAGACAGCGAATTTTTCCTACTCTAAGCAAATGTCCGCTAATACTTAGCGTATAAAACAGTCAAAATGTTGGCGCTACCCCATATAGAACTACTATAAATCAATCATTCCATCCTTTACATACATCAATCCACTCTGAATAACTAGAGTATTTTTCTAATTGTTTTATTGTAAGTTCAATAGCACTATTGCTACTCCCGCAAGCTGGATAGATTGTCTCAAAACGTTTTAGAGATATGTCTAGATAAACATAAACATCATTTTTAATAGCAAATGGACAAACACCTCCAATTGCATGACCAACCATATCAATGGCTTCATCAGGAGAAAGCATTTTTGCTTTTGTTTTGAAATACTCTTTGAATTTTTTGTTATCCACTTTTGCATCACCGGCGGCAACTACTAAAACAGCTTGTCCATTCACCATAAAAGAAAGTGTTTTTGCGATTCTCTCTGGCTCACAACCTAATGCAGATGCAGCCAAATCCACGGTTGCACTAGATACTTCAAATTCTTTAATTTGAGAATCCATACCATATTGTTTAAAAAAATCTTTTACTTTTTCAATTGCCATAATCATCACACCTCATTTTTAAATATTTTCTAGAAGGTTTTCATCTTTTTCACTATTCATCAAATATACAATCATTTGTTCTATAAATTTCAAATTTACTATATATAGATGAAACTTGCCTATGTTCTTGGGTAAAAAATCATGTTGTAAATGACACATGGTTCTTGATAGGGATTATTATAGGAATGAGAAACATTAGCACGAAAGCGGAGTGCTTGCTTTTCTTTTAGAACAATTTTTTTTGTATTGACTACCATTTCCAACATACCTTGTACCACAAAAACATATTCTTCCACACCATCAAGGTGCCTTTTAGATGGATGGTGACATCCAGGATCAAATTCGATATAGAATATTTCAACGTTACGGGTAGGGTCAAAAGGAAAAACAGGAAATGCTCTCATTTTTCCATCATCTTCGATGATAGCGTCTTTGGACCGTGTATCAACCACACTGCACTCATCTTCTAGCTCTTCCAATAATAAAGATAAAGGAACTTTTAAGCCCACTGCGATTTTCCAAAGAGTTGTAATAGTTGGTGAAGACTGCCCTCTTTCAATTTGTCCAAGCATAGGCTTACTTACATCAGTAAGTTTAGAAACATCTTCAAGTGTAAGATTTCTAGTTGCTCGTATTTCTTTTAACCGTTCTCCAATAGTTAATGCTGGCGATTGCATTGCATCACTCCTTTCGTATGTTATAACATGTCAAAATATAATATAACATACTAACAGTTGAATTCAATAGGCGACAGTGTCGGCAATCGGATTGATGATTTCCAGTCTTGCGTTATAATCAAACTTTTTAAAGGAACACTGGCAGGAATACTCACTTGAATCATGCGTCTTTATCAAATCTCTCTCCTATTTCTTACTTGCTTCTTGCTTTTTACAAATCCATTAATAGTATAATGGTTACTACTACATAGGATGGAAAAGAGGAAAGGAGGAAAAAAATGCCTACTATACTGGTTGCTGATGACGATGCGAACATTCGTGAACTTGTCTGTTTATTTCTACGAAATGACGGATTCGAAACAGTCGAAGCCGAGGACGGCAAGCAAGCCCTGACCGTTTACGGATCAACACATGTCGATCTTGTCGTACTTGATATTATGATGCCGATTATGGACGGCTGGACGTTATGCAAAGAACTGCGGAAAGCTAATCCTGACCTCCCGTTACTTATGCTGACTGCGAGAGGGGAGACATGGGAGAAAGTGAAAGGGTTCGAACTCGGGACGGATGATTATTTGACGAAACCGTTCGATCCGTTGGAACTCACGGCTCGTGTCAGGGCATTACTGAAACGATACAAGATTGGCTCCACACACACGATTCAGTTTGGCAACATCATCCTGGATCGCCAGACGTATAAGGTGATGAACGGCTCGGAGTCGCTTACTTTGCCACTTAAGGAGTTCGGATTGCTGTACAAGCTTGCTGGAACACCAGGACAAGTCTATACCCGTGAGCAGTTGATCGATCAGATCTGGGGTATTGATTACGCCGGAGATGATCGAACGGTAGACGTACATATTAAGCGCCTACGCGAACGGTTTGCGTCTACACCCGAATTTCGGATTGAAACGGTGCGTGGGCTAGGGTACCGGCTTGAGGTTTACCAATGATCAAGTCCTTATATATTCGTGTGGTGCTTACCTTTCTGGTCTCTGTCATCGCAGGCACGATCATTTCTTTTTTTATGTCAACCTTGATATTCAAAGAACAATTGAACGAAAATGCTCAAATTAACTTACGCAACTTTGGCCAAGACGTTGTGCAGATCTATAAGACGATGCCTGCTGATGAGGCGGAATCATTCGTTAGTAGAATGAAACAGCTTAATTCATATCATATTCGAATTTATGATGCTTCGGGCGAGTTTCAGTCCTATGGGAAGCTTAACGGGCATAAATCAGCCCTGGTATCAACAGAGCAACTCAAGAAAGTTATAAGCGGAGGGGTTGTTCAGGACACGCCTAACGGTATCGCTACCGTTCTTTTGGGGCTACCGATCAAGACGGAAATGGGCACAAAAGCGATGTTTCTAGAAACACTCTCCCCGCCTTCAGCCTCTTTTGTGATCGAGTGGGGCTTGATTTTTGCGACCTGTTCATTGATTGCAGGAAGCTTGTTGATTTTAGTTGCCTCTGTATTTCTGGTCAGACCAATCAAGAAATTGACCAAAGCGACCAAGCGGATCGCAGCTGGAGATTTCAACGTCAAGTTGAACATTAAGCAAACGAGTGAGATCGGTACGTTGGCTCGCAGCTTCGAAGAAATGATGCATGATCTACAGCAGTTGGAGCAGATGCGCAGGGAATTCGTTACGAATGTGTCGCATGAGGTTCAATCTCCGCTCACTTCGATATCCGGTTACGCTCTGGCGCTCAAGCAAGTCAATCTCTCAGATCACGAACGAAGCCGTTATCTGGATATTATTATCGCTGAAGCAAAGCGAATGTCCAAAATGAGTGATAGCCTGCTCAAGCTGAGTTTGCTTGAATCGCAGTCGCAGCAACTGAGGCTCATCACTTTAAGCCTTGATGAACAGATCAGACGGGTCATCGTGGCGCTCCAGCCGCAATGGTCTGCTCGCAGCATTCATTTCGAGCTTGATTTGCAGACGGTTAAAGTAACGGCTGATCATGACCAATTGAATCAGGTATGGACGAATATCCTCAGCAATGGCATCAAGTTCTCTGAGGATGGTGGCGTGATAAACGTTAGTATCACACAGGATATCAAAAATGTGATCGTCCGAATATCCGATACAGGCATTGGCATTCCCCTGGAAGACCAGAAGCGTATATTCGAGCGTTTTTTCAAGGCGGATCGTTCCCACAGTCGTAAATATGACGGGAGTGGTATGGGACTAGCTATCGTTAAACAGATCGTATCGCTTCATCAGGGTGACATCCAAGTGGAAAGCGAACCTGGTCAAGGCACGACCTTTATTATCACGTTGCCAATTCATCACCCAACGGATAGTTAGGCTTACAGTATCGGCCGATGTATAGATTATGCATCGGAGGATCTCTACCGTATGTTCTTGTCACGTATAACATGCAAGCTTCCTTGTATGTTATACGTGGCATTTTTTTTGTTTGTTCATATTCAGTTCATATTGCCGTCATGAGGAGTACATCTTTATTAGTTAAGATTTCATTAGCGGCAATGAAGCAAGCCTAACCAACAGTTCAAGACAGGAGAAGATGACAGTGACACAACCAGAGGAAAAGAAAGCAAAGAATGGATCGAGGGCCAAGAAAGTACGAAACATTATACTTAAAATACTAGGGGCAATCGTAATCGCCATTATTCTGTTTCTAGGTATTGTTTATATCACGAATGTGATCAGTAGCAATTCAGAGGCGAAAAAGATAGAGCCTTACGGCCAGCACGTATCCGTAGACGGGAAAAATATGAATGTGCTCATTCAAGGTGAAGGCAAAGAAACGATCGTACTTCTGCCTGGTTTTGGAACAGCTGCACCAGCGCTTGATTTTAAGCTGCTCATCGACGAATTATCTCCATATTACAAAGTTGTTGCAGTTGAGCCTTTCGGTTATGGCTTAAGTGATGCAACGGAAAAAGAGAGAACCTCAGAGAATATCGTAAGTGAAATCCATGAAGCTCTACAGCAGCTTAATATTGACAAATACATGCTGATGGGCCACTCGATTGCAGGCATTTACGGTATTGAGTATGTGAACAAATATCCAGATGAGGTAACTGCCTTTGTCGGAATTGACAGCAGTGTTCCAACACAACCGGGTATGGATGCCAAATTACCTACAAAAATGTTCAATTTCCTTAAAAAATCAGGTCTACAAAGATTGGTGGTCAAATTTAGTGGTGACCCCTATGCTGGACTCGCATTTGATGATCATACCGTAGAGCAGATGAAAATGTTGTCCAATAAAAACTCGAACAGCTCCACGACATTGAATGAGATGGATCATATTGCTTCCAATTTTAAAGAAGCTCAAGGTTTAACCTTCCCTAAAGACCTTCCACTTCTTTTCCTTATACAGGCGAATAATACAGGCGTAGAAGGATGGATACCTTTGCACGAAGAACAGATCAAAGACTCGGTACATGGAAAAGTAATCACAATGGATGGCGAACATTACTTGCACCATACGTTATCTAAAGAAATAGCTGAAGACGTTAGAGCATTCATGAATGAAGCGAAGTAAATGAAATGTTCTAGATAAGTTCAGCGCGATTTCAAAGATGCGTGAATGATGTAAGAAACCGTCCCGTGGGGCGGTTTCTTACAATTTGTCCAATTCAGCCGGTATCCTGCTGTATACTTTATTTCCTGGATTTCGACCGCTCACGTTTGAATCAGGATCTATTAATGAGAGAGAGGAATTCAAATGAGATTATTTGAGATACTTTTAGTTCTATCCTGTTTCGCTTTACTTGTAGATTTATTGTTTATTAAAAGAAGTGCAAAGAAAACAGGATTGGGTTTGAGTATAGGAAGTGGCGTTATACTTGCAGTTCAATTGTTGGTTGAGGGATACAGATGGCAGATGCTTTTGGTATATATCATGACGGCGATATTCATAATCATCGTTTTATTCAGGCATTCCGAAAAGATGGTAAATCTAAAAATAGGGAAGTTCTTGAAATATAGTTTATCTTCCCTAATCGTCATTCTGCTTGTTGGTTCTACCGTCTTATCTGTATACTTACCTGTTTTTGATTTACCGAAGCTTGATGGTCCAGAGAAAGTGGGTACTCAAACATTTCATTTAACGGACCAGAACAGAGACGAAGTCTTCACTGAAGATCAAAGCGATAAGAGGGAGCTAATGGTTCAAGTCTGGTACCCTACTGAAAACATTAATAACAACAAGCGTGACCCGCTGTTTCCAAAAGATAAAGAAATGTTCAAAAAGTATATTCAGAGCTTCTCTACTTCTTTAAAGCTGCCTGACTTTGTGCTCGATTACTGGAAGTATAATAGAACCAACTCTTATGAAAATGTAGAAATATTACCTTCCACAAATCCTTATCCCTTGGTACTGCTATCTCATGGCATGGGAACCAGTAAAGTCCTACATGCATCACAGGCCGAGAATCTGGCCAGTAATGGGTATATCGTGGTCACAATCGATCATACGTATAGCACCTTTGCTACCATTTTTCCGGATGGCCGTGTAACAGATTATACAGCAAAGACGACTACACTAGATGATCGTACAAAGATCGGGAATGTATGGACACAAGACGTGGAGTTTGTAATCAGTCAAATCGAAAAGCTGAATTCAGGTGCAATTGAAAGTCAATTCAAAGGGAAAATCGATTTAAATAACATCGGCGTGATGGGGCATTCTTTTGGGGGTGCAACCGCGTTTAATGCAACTTATTTGGATCATCGAATCAAGGCCGGGGTTAATATGGATGGGTCATTATATGAAGTGGAAAATAGAGATGATATAAACAAGCCGTTTATGTTCATCAGATCGGGAAGTTTTGAAGACTGGTTAGCCAATTTTGAAATGGATAGAAATTCGGATGACGAAGTAACTAAATCTCTTTCAGATGAGCTGCACATTATGAAAAATGTTATCGAACATGGGGGAAATGTGATTTATGTAGAAGGAACGCAACACTTCAATTTCACGGACCTTCAATTCTATTCGGAGTTAATTAAACTGACGGGAATAACAGGAGACATCAATGGTATAAGAGGATCAAAAATCATAAATCAATATGTACTTGATTTCTTTAACAAGCAACTGAAAGGAACGGGTGGAAACCTGATTGAGGGGCCGAGCGACATGTACCCAGAGGTGAAATTTATAGATCCGGACGAACTCTAACCGATCATGTCCGACGGAGTAGACTGACGCTGCTGCATGTTTTCCTGTTCATATTCGGTTCATATTGACGTCACGGGCAGTACATCTTGTTTAGTTAAGCTTACTATAGAACCAAGTTAAGATGGTTCAATATTAGATCAGGACAGGAGAAGATGCGGATGGCACAACAAGAAAAAATGGGGATGGGCAAAAGAGCAGCGAAAAGACGAACTTCAATCGCCGCGTTAACTCTGGTGTTAACGATGTTGGCTCCAATGTCTGCAATGGCCGCGCCTGCTACGAGTAGCAGTTATCTTACGTATGAACCAACCAAGAAAACGGTGATGGAGAAGGCCAAGTTACTCACCGAAACGTACGGAACAACAAGTCTGCAATATGCACTTATGGATCATGGAGAGATTGTGGTTTCAGGTCAGACAGGCAAAAATGATCTAAAGGACAACGTACCTCTTACGTCGGATACGATCTATGGCATAGGATCAGCCAGCAAAATGTTTCTTACAGCTGCTGTGATGAAGCTTGTTGACGAGAGAAAGATTGATTTGGATCTGCCAGTTGTGAACTATTTACCTGATTTTAAGATGAAAGATCATCGCTACAAACAAATCACGCCACGCATGCTGTTGAATCATTCCTCCAGTCTGCTGGGCAGCTCCGGCAGCAATGCCACATTGTACGGGGATAATGACACGTATTCACATGATACGTTTCTGGAGCAATTGGCGAATCAAAACCTGAAGGCAGATCCTGGAGCATTCTCGGTGTATAGTAACGACGGTTTTACGTTAGCCGAGATTATGGTTGAACGAGTTAGCGGTATGAGCTTTACGTCTTTTATACACCAATATTTTACGGAGCCTCTGGATATGAAGCATACCAAAACACCACAGGATGTGGTTGACCCGGCAGACATGGCGGGAATCTACTCTCCTTTGTATGAAGGCCAGCTTCCGCAAGAGAATTATAATATCATCGCTACAGGAGGCATTTATTCCACTGCTGAAGATCTTGTGAAATTCTCACAAATCTTCACGGGAGAGGTCAAAGGCATTCTTTCCAGTAAGTCGGTAGAAGCCATGGAGCAAGAAGAATACAAAAGAGGCATGTGGCCGGAGGATAGCGATACGTCTATATCTTACGGGTTAGGGTGGGATAGTGTGAACTTGTTCCCATTCAGTGAATACGGCATCAAGGCAGTTACAAAAGGTGGAGATACCATATCGTATCACTCATCATTAGTTGTACTACCGGAATACAATCTGGCTGCAGCCGTTACCTCATCAGGTGGGACAAGTGCAAAAGATCAGTTCATTGCGAGTGAATTATTACTCAGCGTACTTGAAGAAAAGGGTATTATTACAGAACGGAAGCCGGAAAAATCATTTGGTGTGCCAGTGAAGGCAGATATACCTAAAGAAATAGCCACGTATGCAGGTATATATGGCGGCAATAATTCGGTTAGGAAGATCGAAATGAATACTGCTGGACAAATGACTATATCCACACTCACAGCTCCAAGTGATCCGGCTCAAAAATACACATATACAGCGGATGGTACTTTTGTTAACGATGAAGGGACAGAAAAGTTGAAATTCGTTACGGAGAAGAATGGAAGGACTTATCTGTGGTCTCGATCTTATATATCCTTGCAAGGACTTGGACAATTGGCTTTCTCAGAATATACAGCGGAGAAGCTGGAAGCCAATGAAGTATCCCAGGATATTACCACCTCATGGGAAAAGCGTGAAGGTAAAAAATATTACGTGGTGAATCAGAAATATACATCAACGGTTTATCTCCATTCATCACCAATCCTCCCTATTCATACGAATAAAGAGACTCCAGGGTATATGTCCAATAATAAGATTACTGGAGCAAACGAAGCAGTCACTGAGCTGCAAATCCCTGGCATGGCTGGACGTGATACAAAGGAGATTTATTTTGCTAAAAAGAACGGAGTAGATTACATTACAGCCTTAGGTAGCGTATTTGCCGGTGAGGAACTTGTACAACCACTCTATTCGGGCAAACAATCTGTAACAACGATTCAAGCAGACGGTTATGCCAAATGGTTTTCGGTACCAGCGACTGTGAAAGGCAAAGTCATGACCGTTAAACTGCCTTCAAATGGCGCCTTTGCCGTATATGATCAAAAGGGTGTGTGTATCAATCACACCGTCATCAGCGGTAAGAATGAGGTTGTATTACCAGAAAACGGCCGCATTGTATTTGCAGGTGAGGTCGGTTCCAAATTTGAAATTTCATTAAAAAAGTAAAAATTAATTTGGTGTATGGAAAGATGATGATTTTCGAAGGAGTAAGAACAGTTACGAACAAAACAAAAAGCCGCAAGCCGCATTTTTGCGGCTTTTTTTCTGTTGAAAAAATGACGAACTTGCATGCGCATTTGCTTGGTTGGAAAATTAAGGTTGACTCTCCTTTTCATTATGCATACAATCGTATACATCAACAGTCGTATACATATGTATACAACTAATGGAGGTGTTTCATCCGATGAGAGATAGTCATATCGAAGAAACGGATAGAAGTGTGCGTCAAGGTGAACGTGTCAGTCGTGATGATGGAGACAGTGAGCAACGCGGAGAACGTTCAAGACGGGGAAGAGGTCACAGCGAGCATCACGGGAAACGAGGCAACGGAGCACAAACGTTTCGCCGTGGTCGGATTCTTGTCTTTTTGGAACAAATGCAGAACAGAAGAAGCACTTTGGCCCGACAACTGAGCCAGAAGGAATATGAGCATATCCGTCCCGTGATTAGTGGAGAGTTGAAAGCCATAGATCAGGTGATCGATGAATATATGCATCTCTTCGAACTGCAAAATGAAGAAGAAAGCCCTACTAAGGATTTGGAGAGTGAATAGGAATGGTGCGTCGTTTCTTTTCGTATTATCGGCCTTACAAAAAACTGTTTCTCATTGATTTTGGTTGTGCAGTCCTCGCCGGTTTATTGGAACTGGCATTTCCACTTGCGGTAAGCAAGTTCATTAATGAGTTGCTTCCGGGTCAGGATTGGCCGCTCATTATTCTGGCCTGTATTGTACTATTATCGATCTATGCGCTGAATACCGTTTTGAATTATGTCGTTACATACTGGGGACATATGCTCGGGATTAACATTGAGACCAACATGCGTTCGAAGATGTTTGCTCATTTGCAGAAGCTGTCCTTCCGGTTTTTCGATAATCGCAAAACAGGTCATCTGATTGGGCATCTGACCAATGATCTGAACGATATTGGAGAGGTAGCCCACCACGGACCCGAGGATGTATTCATCGCGGTAATGACATTGATCGGGTCGTTCTGGCTCATGGCAAATATTAATTTGGAGCTTGCGCTGATCACCTTTATCATTATTCCGATCATGGCCTGGGTTATTATCGTGTTTGGTGGACGCATGACAAAGACCTATCGGCGTCTCTTCGGAGATGTGGGCAATTTCAATGCTCGTATTGAAGACAACGTAGGCGGAATTCGTGTCGTACAATCGTTCGCAAACGAAGAGCATGAGAAGAAATTGTTCTCCGAAGACAACGAGAACTTCCGTAAAACAAAGCTGCTTGCTTACAAAACGATGGCGAAGAGTATATCAGTCAGCTATATGATGATGCGCCTGGTTACCGTGTTTGTGATGATTAGCGGTGCGTGGTTCTTCATCGATGGCAGAATTGATATGGGGGACTTCATGGCATTCCTGCTCTTGTCCAATATCTTCTTCCGCCCGATCGAGAAAATTAATGCCGTCATCGAAAGTTATCCCAAAGGTATTGCCGGATTCAAGCGTTATCTGGAAATCATCGATACCGAGCCGGAAATTGCCGATGCCAAAAATGCCGTTGAGCTGAAAAGCGTGCAAGGGGATATTCGCTTCGAAAATGTCTCGTTCGGGTATGAGCCAAATCGCCGGATTCTGAATAATATCAGCTTGTCCGTGAAGCCAGGGGAAACCGTTGCATTTGTGGGTCCATCTGGTGCGGGTAAAACGACGATTTGCAGTCTTCTTCCACGATTCTATGAGGTAGAGGAAGGACGGATCACCGTTGACGGTATGGATATTCGAGAGGTTCAGTTGGAATCACTACGTAGACATATTGGTATTGTTCAACAAGATGTATTCCTCTTCTCAGGCACCATTAAGGAAAATATCGCTTACGGTGACTTGACGGCTACGGACGATCAAATCTGGGAAGCAGCCCGTCGTGCTTCCTTGGAAGAATTGCTTCTTACTTTGCCAGAGGGGATGAATACGGTCATTGGTGAACGTGGTGTTAAACTTTCGGGAGGACAAAAGCAGCGTTTGTCCATCGCACGCATGTTTTTGAAAAACCCGCCCATTCTCATTCTGGACGAAGCGACATCCGCTCTGGATACGGAAACGGAAGCACTCATTCAAAAGTCCCTGGCGGAACTGTCTGTCGGTAGAACAACCCTTGTTATAGCACACCGACTGACAACCATTAAGAATGCAGATCGGATTATCGTCGTCAATGCAGACGGTATTGCAGAGCAGGGGAACCATGAGGAACTGGTCGCTGCCGGAGGCATATACAGTCGGCTTCATCAGGTGCAATACAGTCACTCATAATGAAGTAACAGCCTGGGAGATGAACTGCTTAACTGCAGTTTGTTTCTCAGTTTTTTTATTTTTGCAATAGGTTGTAGCCCATATGACTTGTTGCATTTAACTAATAAAGAGTGTGACAAACTGAACAAAAAGCCATTCGGTAAGATTTGTTATTGAGAACGCTGCAACGCCTGAAGACTTGTGTTTATTGCGATGGTACTTGGATCTGCAATAGGGTCAAAACTGATAAGTTGATCCAGTGAATTAACAGGAAAAGAAAAGCGTTGGGTTCAAGATGGGTCTCTTGAACTTAACGCTTTTCTGAATTTAAAGAATTTAAGTCTATGGTTGCACAATCTTTTCAAGATAGTAATTCTGGACCCATCCCCATGCCTGATACTTATAACTGTAGACATATAGATAAGTCATACCTTCTACAAGAACACTTTCAGTACCGCCATAAACTATATCGCCGTATACATGTGAACCAATATTCACACCTGTGGGGGAAGGCGTTTTCCGGAAATTAGAATAGTCAATTACCTTATAGTATGATGACAAAGCCATTACGCTAACTTCGGTATTAGGTAGCTCTGGGGCAACTACAACTGTGGATGACGGAGGGATTACTTTATCGCTTGCATCTTGATCCGCAAAAGCTCCCGATGCAGGAAGTAAGGTTGTTGCAATTAGGGAAGCTGCAATGAATTTTTTTAACATTTGAAAGTCTCCTTTTCACATTAGGATTAGAATATTTCTACTTTTGAGCGAGTATAATAACTCTAGTTGACATCAAATGTAACTTCTTCTAACGTAATAAAAAAAGAAAGCGAGATTTAATTCAATCTATATATTCAAACTCCCTTCTATTTACTATCCACTTACTATGTACCAGTGAACATGTATAATATACCATATATTGTAATGGAAAATGATTGAATTAATTGTGTCATTTGGAATATACGAAAAGGGTATAATTCACGAAATAGTGATTAATTTCATAGCAATAATTTTGATGTAATAGGATTAAATGTGAGGAATTTGTAGTACGAGAGATCATAAAGGGGCCAAAAATAGAGCATTTCGAGCATCTTGAAAGTTAGAAACTTAAAAAGACATGTACAAATGACATTTTTAATGTTATCCTTATTTGTTACGTTTGTGAAAAGAAAGATACGTCTAATGATTATTAGCACGTAAATTAAGGAGATAAAATGACATTTAAAGACTTGAATATTATACCCACGATTTTAGAAGGTTTGAGCAAAGCGAACTATACTGCTCCAACACCCATACAGGAACAGGCGATTCCAGCAGTTCTAGCTGGTAGAGATCTGCTTGGATGTGCGCAAACAGGAACAGGTAAGACGGCAGCATTTTCTGTGCCGATTATTCAATTATTAAGCGAGAAGTCGAATAGTCCTAAACCTGGGCGCCGTATTCGCTCATTAATTTTAACACCAACAAGAGAATTGGCTATTCAGATTTCGGATAACATTAAGATGTATAGCCGGTACACTGATATTCGTTGTTCTGCTATCGTTGGTGGCGTTTCGCAAAAAGCGCAAGAGCGCGCCCTGAGTCAAGGTGCAGATATTATTATTGCAACACCAGGCAGACTGATCGATTTGATCAATCAAAAACGTATTGATTTGCAATATGTGCAAATTTTGGTCCTTGATGAAGCGGATCGGATGTTGGACATGGGCTTCATTCATGATGTGAAGAGAATTATCTCCAAGATGCCGGCCAAGAAACAGACCCTTTTCTTCTCAGCAACCATGCCTCCGGAAATTACAAAAATGGTAAAAACGCTGCTGGTTGATCCGGTGAAAGTAGAAATTACACCAGTGTCCTCCACTGTAGAGCGAATTGAACAGTCTGTATATTTATTAGAAAATGGCAAAAAACAGAATATGTTGAACCAGATCCTGGAGGATAAATCCATTGTCTCGGCACTCGTGTTCACTCGTACGAAGCGCGGCGCTGATCGCGTTACACGCGAGTTGTCCAAAGTGAATATTGCTGCTCAAGCCATTCATGGCAACAAGTCTCAGAATGATCGGCAAAAAGCATTGAATAATTTCAAAAGCGGAGTCACGCGAGTATTGGTGGCGACGGACATTGCGGCAAGAGGAATTGATGTTGAGGAACTCTCTCATGTAATCAACTTCAACCTGCCTAATATTCCAGAAACGTATGTTCACCGAATTGGCCGTACGGGTAGAGCAGGGAATAGCGGTATGGCGATTTCGTTCTGCGAAATGGAAGAACTGCCGTTCCTTAAGGATATCGAGAAATTGATCAAGAAGAGCGTTCCTGAAGTAAAAGGACATCCTTATCCGATGGCGAATGTGCCAGCGTCTGTCAAAAACAATAAACCATCAAAAGCTGCAGCCCATAAATCCATGGCAAGTAAACCTGCCAAGCCAAAGGCGAACCCGGCACGCAAGCCTAAATCGGAGTGGTTTGCTAAGAGTGGCAAAGCGCAGAACGGGAATACAAACAATAGTAGAACAGGTACTAGCAAATTAAATCACAACAAGACAAAGAACAGTAAAGCCAATAAAGTTCTCTAAAAAAACATACAAAAGCCTTCTCCATGACGTGGAGGAGGTTTTTGTATGTCGATGTAGGGAATATTCAATTTTCGGAATTCAGGACGGAATCAGTTCCCCTCCGAGGCGCTTGCCTGCTTGATACGAAAGGAAATCGTAAAGCTCAAGAGAACGAAAAGCAATTGAAGAGACAGAGCCAATATAATCCCCGTCAACAACCCCAAATTTAGTGATTGACTAACGGCAATGAGGGCTCCGCCGATTCCAATGCTTACCCCCGGACTAAATGCATCTGTAAACTGAAGGCTGGCGGATATCTCTCCTTCTTCACCTGTTTTCGTGTGCTGCAGTGCAATCGCTCCGGTCGTAGGATGTGCCAAACCGATGCCAAATCCAGTGAAAAGCTGTGAAATCACTGCAAATACGATCCCTCCTTCGGGGAGGCCAACAGCGAGAATGACCGCAGCAACGCCAATGATCATAAATCCAATACCAACCGTTACCCGTTTCTTTCGGCCCATCCCATGGTCTTTAGCATCAAACTTTGACTGAAGCCAAGCTGCCGCTGACCAGCTTAATGCACCTGCGGCTACAATTAATCCCGCCATATCTGCAGGAAGCTTTTTCACATCTGTCAAAGCCAGGACAACATAGCTCTCGGTCGCATTATAACTAGCAACAAAGAATCCTCTTGAAGCAATCGTAGCGGGTAAACCTCTTCTGGCACTTAAGGTGCCCTCAGGCAACAGCTTTCGCAAAGGCTGAATCATGATAAGCAATCCTGCTACCGAAAGTACAATTCCTTTCCAATCGGTTATAAAGCCTAGCCCAGCCAGCAACATTCCCGTTCCAATAGTCAGTAGGACTGCAAAACCTTCTTTTCGGTTATTCTTGGAAGGGGTATTCACTCTAACTGTAAATTTGCGGAAAGCGGGAAGCGTCAGCATGACAGCCAAACCAATGAAGGGAAGCACAAGCCAAAAAACAACTCTCCAGGATATATGCTCCGCTATAAGCCCGGCAATATAAGGGCCAATTAGTGCAGGTAAAATATATGCGCCGGAAAACAAAGCAAGTATTTTCGTTCTCAGCTTATCGGGATAACCTAAAGTAATGCTGTAATACACACACGTAATGATACCGCCTCCACCAAAACCTTGAAACACTCTCCCTATAATTAGGGTAATCATGTTCACGGAAGTAGCCGCAATCACGATGCCGATTACAAAAAACAGTATCGATATGCCAAACGATGCAAATACGCCGTTTTTATTGATCCGCGCCCCTATGATCATCGTTCCAAGGATTTGTGCCAAAAGAAAAGAGCTGAATATCCAGCCGTACAAATGGAGCCCATTCAATTTTTGAGCCAGGCTTGGAGCAATCGTAATAACTGCTAAACCTTCAAACGCAACGGTAGTTACAGCAAGAATAATCCCAATGGTCAATGCTCTGTACTTGGCGTCGAAAACCCCTACTTCTTTTGCTGATATTTCCATCTTACAACTCTCCCTTTAGAATAAGTTTTTAATAGTCTTGATCATAGTTGCTGCAGCAAGTATATGACCAGAAAAGTTATTCTCCCCTTTAAAGAGGAGAGAGACTCCTCTTTGGACTATAGATCTTTTACGTTGTTATACATTACAGTAAGAATCCTTCTAAACATCTCAACTTCCTCTTTGGATAACCCCTGGATGGTTTTATTATATGCATCATTGGAAGGAGCAAGAATTTCATCTTTAATATCTCGTCCTTTAGGAGTTAAATAAACACGCAAAGACCTTCTATCCGTTTCATGAACCACACGATAAATAAATTCCTTCTTTTCCAGCTTAAACAGCATTCGTGCAACGTTAGTCTGGTCCTTGTGCAGTCTCTCGGCAAGTTCTTTTTGAGTAATCCCTTCTTTTTCCCATAGTACGATTAGTATTTCCCACTGATCCACTGTGATGTCAAACGGATTGACTACCTTTTGATAGTAATTATTCAGTTTAAGTGCCGCGCGCTGTACATTAACACCGATATATTTTTCTAATTCCAAGGTTGTCCTCCTAAATAATCGTCATAACTATAGTTGTTGGGACCATTATAATTCGACCTCTTTTTTGTGTCAATCATGAATTTATTTGAGTGAAAAACAACGCCGCTATTCTAAGCATCTGTGCCGACGCAGAGGGGCTCAGGAAAGATTAAGGACAAGTGTATATCCCAAATAGGTTAAAGGAGTGCAGAAATCGTTGGGCGTGCTCTGAAAGATCTCGCTCGTCTGGATAAGGTTGTTATTGCAACGAAGATTTAAAATCGCAAGTTTAGAGAAGCCATACGTACCTCATCGAATATTCGGAATATGAGCAAATAACCAAATACCAACAACATGAGCATAGGATCTGGAGCCGATCATGTTCCATAGAAGGAAGACATATCGACACCAGCTTCTACCAGTCCACTGAAGTTTGTGCACCTTATGTAATGAATCATTACTACTTGTTTATTATATATTCATATAATCTATCGATCCGTATAATTCCTAATAGGCTCATTATGTATGTTTAGGAGGAGAACAACATATGAAAGATTTTTTTCAGAATGATACGGATGAAAATAGGCTGGCTTTGCTAGCTCGAGCGAGGAAGGTTGCGTTATCTGCTTTGCAACAGTATGAACTTGCGTGGGAACGCATTCAATTTATTCAACTGTCAGATACGATAACGTATAAAATAGAGACAAAAACGACGGGGTGTTATTTGCTTCGTATTCATTCACATCGATTGAGCAAAGAGGAAATTCGCTCAGAACTAACGTTGCTCCAAGCATTGAACAAGTTGGATGATCTTCATGTACCAGATGGAGTGGCAAGCTGTAATGGCTCTTATGTATTGGAGATCAATACAGAAGAGGGTTATAAACGGCCCTACGTTACGATGATGAAGTGGGTAGAAGGAGAACATATAACAGGAGAATTGACGGAAAGTTGTGCTTATCATATGGGCGCGATGATGGGGAGACTTCATGAAGCAGCTTCGTGTTTCATCCCGCCTTCTGATTTTGTTCGCCCCTTATGGGCAGCAGACAATTTTAGACGTGAGATGTCTAAGCTGGAACGCTATTATACACGTTTTCTATCCACTCAGGCATGGAAGGTGTACCAGACCGCAGCTGAGAAGATTTTGTCCGAACTCGCTGGAATGGATGTGAACGAAAAGAACCACGGAATCATTCATGCCGATTTGCATACGGGCAACATTGTATTCAGGGGGAATCGACCCTTTCCGATTGATTTTGGCAGATGTGGGTACGGCTATTTTCTTTACGATATGGCTGGCACCCTTTTAGGGTTAAATCCAAAACAACGATGGGAATTTATCAAAGGCTATGAGAGTTTAAGAAAATTGGAAAAAGGTTATGAGCGGTATCTGGAATGTTTCTTCATCATGTTCATGATCGAGAATTACTGCCATCACGCCTCAGATCCAAGAGAAACACCCAGGTTGATGGAAGAACAAGAATACGCTCAGGCGTACCTAAGAGAATATTTAATGGATGCTCCATTTCTGTTCAAGGTGATCGAAACGGTAGAAATGGATAGGTCAGCTAGAGGAGAGATAAGAAATTAAGACCATTTTTCAGCGCTAAAAAGCTAGAGCACGAAAAAAGCCGCTTGGTCAGGTGTATGACCATTAGAGCGGTTTTTTCTAATTTACAGCCTTGGAAGTTGCTTTTAATCCGAAACGATAAATCCATCAAAATTCTCAGGACCTACGCGAACAGTTCCCAGCAAGTTTGTGCTGATGAATGCAGAGTAGGTTATTTGTGGCGAGATCGGCGGATTAAAGTCATTTGCAGAGAACGTAATGACTTGAGGCGCTAGCACACTCAAACCAAATGTGGTGGTTGCTGAGTAAACTAGAGGGTCGGTTGCAACGGTACCTCTAACAATGGTAATAATGACTTGAAAAAGAGCTAACGGTAATTGGACAGTAATGGTTCCTTTTAGCTGGGCTCTAGGATTTGCTCCAGCTCCTGCGGTTAGAAGACCAATCTGGCCAAATAACTGAGGTGTGTTAATAAATGGTATCGGGATGGCAATGGAATTGAACAAGCTGGCATTCTGGGATACTCGTGCATCAAGAAATTGAGTCAAACTACATTCCCCCTTGGTTGAGATAGAATAGTATATTCATAGTTTATAAGTTTCGCATGGACTTGGGCAGGTAGGAATAAGCATGCATTCTTATAGGTCTTACCTTCTATTTGTTCCACAAGCATGAAAACCTGCTGATGTAGCAGGTTTTTCGCATTTTTTATACTGTCCTTTAGCCGTATCAAAGAGCGAGATGATAACATAATATAAAATGTATCCAAAAGGTAGAAAGTTTTCTTAAGAGAGGAGAGTGAACTTTTTGCCATATACGACAGGTTTGATTTATAATCCCACCACTGGTGTAGATCGGGCTACGCAAATTATCGTTACTTTTATAAATGATTCTCTTAATGCGCCTGTTAATATTGAGCTAGAGGTTTTTAGATGGGATACCACACAATCCACACGAACACCCATAGGTCATGATCTGTTTGAATTACTGCCTCAAGCGACAAGATCTTTAATATATCCACTTATCAATGCAGCTTTTTACGAGGTTCAAAGTGACTATTTCAGTGCCACAAGTACGGTTATTGATGTATATGGTGTTGATTCAACGGGCCAGATCATACAACGTGTTCTTCAGTCAGAAATGTCATTAATAGACCGATTCACAAATATCCCTTAAAGGAATGGCGGTGAGCGGATTGGCAGTTGTTAATATTACGGGAGCATTAGGAGGTAATCAGTTTGAACCTTCCATTGCCGTTAATACCCTGAATCCCAATATCATGTGTGTTGTAGCCGTGGACACTAGTACTGGACCAACATTGACCGGATTTTATCGCTCTATTGATGGTGGCAATACTTGGTCCACAACGGTACTTCCTCAACCGGCAGGGTACGCAGGAGCAGAAGCACCTACGATAGACTACACATTTCCAAGTACCTTTATCGTGACTGTACACCTATTTAATGGAATAAATGACGGTACCATCGCAAGTTATACCTCTTTTGATGACGGAGTAACCTGGCAACCACCAGTCATCGTGCAAGCGGGTTATGGTACAATTGTTCATAATGATGAGCCTTATATTGCCGTAGACCGTTCTCCAGGTAGTCCTTATAGAGGTCATGCATATGTTGGCTATACTCCGCTCGCTACAACTTCTTCTGCCATATTTACTCAAAGGTCCCTCACTCAGGGATTAACCTGGGAACCCCCTGATCGACAGTCGAACCCCCGAGGAATACATGACCGGGCAGCATTGGCTGTGGGATTCTCTGGTCAAGTATATGCCGGATATATTATTACAGGCCCCGCCAGTCCTTCTGCACTATTAAGAATATCGTACGATGGGGGAATCACTTATTTGCCATCCGTTGAGCGACAGTCTACGTTCATCTCATCTGTTGTGCCCGCACCTTCGCCATTACCCGTTCCCAATTATGCTTTTCGAGTGCAAACCAACTTAAGTCTGGGGGCCGATATATCGATTGGGCCTAACAGCGGGACCGTGTATGCGGTGTGGAATGATGCCCGTGCTGGATATACTGATATATTGTTCAGTGAATCTCCTGATGGTCTTCTTTGGTCAGACCCTGTCAGCATTACGGGCGCAGTGCCAGGTACACAGAACTTTTTCCCATCCATAACCGTGTCGCCATTCGCTGGAACGATTCGGGTGATTTATTATACGAACCGAATCAACGGGTTTCTTCTGGATGTGTTTGTTGCTGAATCTTTTAATGGGGGAATAAGCTTCACGAATCGTCGTCTGACGACGACCTCCTTTAATCCAAACGGAATTTCCCCGATGCCTACTGTGCTCATTGGGGATTATATTACCGCTGCAACCTTTGCTCCGGATAATCTGGCTGCAGTCTGGATGGCAACCACACCGCCCACAGGAAAACTGGACGTCTATTTTGGCACTTAATATAATCCAAGCATAAGGTTACGAAAGATACGAGGGAACCGAAATACCCCATTGCTCAAAAATGAGCAATGGGGTATTTCAAATCATGGACTTATTGTGTGAGATATTATGTTAAATCTACAACACCTGTCCGAGCCTTTGGTCATTACCGCTGAACAAGATTCACTTGCTGCTGAAGTGAGAACATATGCAACCAAGTTAAAACAGAACGTTGCACAAAAAGGTCAAGCATTACAAGTGAGCGAATGAGTCTAATCTCTTTAAGTAAACAAGAGAAATGAAACATCTGGTAAGATGGACTTATCTGGTTGAACGAAGGGGTGATTATGATGAAGCGGTTTTCTAAGATTGGCATGGGGTTGGCCGCGATGATATACCTTGTTCTAATGGGTTTCATTCTTTATAAAGAAACTTTAACGACTCGTACGGGTGTTGGGATAACGGCGCTGACTATAATCGTTATTAGCGTGCTATATTGGTTACCCAGATTAGTTGCTTGCATTCATCGCAAGCTGTATAAAGAGTTGAAACGAATGATGAAGTAGCCACAGCTCTCGCAGGAAATAAGGAGCAGCCAGCAGGGCTAGTTTGTGACGGTTGCTCCTTCGACCACCATTCCACGAATCCTACATATTTTGATATCCTTGATGACAAATCCAAGGAAACAGACTGGGCAGTTAGATGATTCTATAAGGTTGCTCTACCATGTCACTAGCCCTTTTATCATAGAAAATAGGTTGTAACATAGAAAAGATAGTTGTACGTCCATGCCCGAAACCAACTATCTACGTACACTGAACTATGATTATAGGGAGGTGTACGTATTGAGTTATTCAAATGAAAAAAAATCTCATAAGAAAAAAAATGTAACTGTATGTCCTTCTAGAGTGAAAAAAAAAGAACGCAGAGTGAAGTTAATGAAAAAGATAGTTCAGGTAAAATGTCCACCACCTGAAGTGAATGTAACTACGCCAACCGTTGTTGGTCCAGTCGGCCCCCAAGGGATACAAGGGGCTCAAGGGAAACAAGGCGTAGCAGGAGTTCAAGGACCGCCCGGACCACAAGGGCCAGCTGGAGGTCCTCCAGGACCCCAAGGACCTCAGGGCCAACCAGGACCAGCTGGAGCGGCAGGTCCTCAAGGTGAAGCAGGCCCAGCGGGACCGATGGGGGCACAGGGTATCCCAGGGGCACAGGGGTTGGTAGGACCACAAGGTCCTCAAGGCGTGCCAGGTCCAGCCGGAGCCATAGGACCACAAGGATTTCCCGGAGCAACTGGTCCAGTTGGAGCAGCAGGCCCGGCGGGAGCCACCGGTGCGGCGGGTGCAGCTGGAGCGGCAGGCCCGGCGGGAGCCACCGGTGCGGCGGGTGCAGCTGGAGCGGCAGGCCCGGCGGGAGCCACAGGTGCAGCTGGAGCAGCAGGAGCAGCAGGCCCAGCGGGTGCCACGGGAGCTACCGGTGCTACAGGTACAGCGGGAAGCGTACTGGGATTTGCTGATTTTTTTGCGTTAATGCCTCCTGATAATGCGGCGACGGTTGCTCCAGGCACGGACGTCAGTTTTCCGCAAGATGGACCTACAAGCGGAACGACGATTGCGCGCACGGGACCAAGTTCATTCAATTTGGCAGCGATAGGCACGTACCAGGTATTGTTTCAAGTTAGTGTCGATGAAGCCGGTCAACTCATTCTAACCCTCAATGGTGCTGACTTAGCCCCCACGGTAGTCGGACGGGCAACTGGAACGTCTCAAATTGTAGAAATGGCTTTAGTACAAACGACTGTTATTAACTCTATACTGACTGTTCGAAATCCCGCAGGGAATTCCACTGCACTGACTATTACACCCCTCGCAGGAGGAACACGACCAGTTTCGGCACATTTGGTTATTACGCAATTGGCCTAATAAACAACCAGAACAATATAATAATTAATGATTCATAAGGCGGGCTGATCAAGCTCGTCTCTTATCATTAGGGTGGTGATGAATATAGACGATCGGTTGCTCAATTATTTATTCACAGTTTGCCGATCGTTCACTTAAATGTATAATGATTATTCGAGGTGATGATGATGGCAAGATCAAAAGAATTTGAAGTTAATGAAGTATTAGATAAAGCAATAAACCTGTTCTGGACACAAGGGTATGAGAAGACTTCAATGCAAGATTTGGTAGGATTTATGGGTATTCACCGAAGAAGTATCTATGATACGTTCGGAGATAAACATGCCTTGTTTATGAAAGCTCTGGAACGATATGAAGTGAAGCAGACCAATAAAATAAAAATTTTGGTTGAAAAGCAAAAGCCGATCAAGGAATTAATTCGGGACTTGTTTGAGTCTACAGTAAGAAATGAAGGGGAACCTCTAGGGTGTTTTCTCGTGAATTCAGGCGTGGAACTGGGCGTGCTGGATCCTGAAGTTGCATCCTTGGTTGATGAGAGTTATTCGCGAACGGAGGAATTCTTGACTAGCCTTGTTCAGGAGGGTCAACAAACGGGTGAGATTAAGGCTGACTTAGACCCAGTAGTTATTTCTCATTATTTAATGAATGCGTGGCTGGGGTTACGTACCTTGATTAAGACAACAACGGATCAGCAAAAATTAAAGAATATCATTGACATGACACTGTCCGCCTTAGATTAAAAGTGTAATTACAACATAACGGGCAAAGAGGTCATCTAAATGGAAGTTTGTTTGCTTCTGAGATACAAGTTCTTGCCTTTCTACGGGAAGCAGGAGCTTGTGTCCATGCTATCCTATGCTGAAGCAAGTCAAGGAGTGTAGGGAATGTAGCTTCCAAAAACAATATTAACAGACAAAAAAATAATTCTTTACCGAACGTTCTAAAAATGATATAGTAATAGCAAGTTAGATCTAACTGGTTTTTTTTACACTATATAGAACGATCGTTCTAAAATAATTTTGAAAGTTCATGTACACTAATCAGCATGATTATGAAGGAGAGATTATTATGAAATATACAGTTATTACAGGTGCAAGTTCAGGGATTGGATATGAGACAGCATTGGCGTTTGCTACACGAGGCAAGAACTTAATTTTGGTAGCTAGAAGATTAGATAAATTAGAAGAGCTTAAATCAACCATTCAGGAATTGGATCCTAAAGTACAAGTTATTGTTCAGACAAGTGACCTGTCTGTTGCAGATCAGGCCTACACACTGTATAACAATCTGAAGGAATACCAAATTGAGACCTGGATTAACAATGCAGGGCTTGGTGAAGGTTCATTCGTAGCAGAACAGAAATTAGATAAAGTTGAAACGATGTTACGAGTTAACATTGAATCCCTGACCATCCTTTCTACACTTTATGTGCGAGATTATGCAGATGTCGAAGGAACTCAGTTAATTAACGTCTCATCCGCACTCGGATATGCCATTGCTGTGGGCAGTGTTGCATATTCTGCATCTAAATATTACGTTAGTGCCTTCACAGAAGGTCTTGCCAAAGAACTGGAATTGAAAGGTGCAAAACTAAAAGCAAAGGTCCTGGCACCAGCTATAACGGAAACGGAATTTGTGCAAAAATCATTAGATGCTGAAGCTTTTGATTACAAAGCAAACATGCCTAAGTACCACACGGCCAAAGAAATGGCAGGCTTCATGATGGATCTGTATGATAGCAACGAAGTGGTAGGGATTGTAGACCAGGACTATACTTTCAATCTGAGAGGTCCAATCTATCCAGTTATTTCAGAATTTTAAATTCAATTCACATAGCTGTGAAATACATCAACAAAGGAGTGAATTCAATTGGAAAAGTTATGGAGTAAAACGAAAATCGGCAACATGGAATTGCCCCATCGACTAGCAATGGCACCAATGACGCGTAGTCGAGCACAAGAAGATGGTACACCTGGAGAGTTGGCCGCACTTTATTATGCTCAGCGTGCATCCATGGGACTCCTTATTACGGAAGGTACGCAACCTTCTGATGATGGGCAAGGTTACTTATGGTCACCTGGTATTTATACAGATGAGCATATTGAAGGATGGAAAAAGGTTACGGATGCAGTGCATGAAGCTGGTGGATATATGTATATTCAATTAATGCATGCTGGTCGCATGTCACATCCTGACAATACACCTCATCATCGTCAACCTGTTGCGCCATCTGAAATCGCACCTGGTGTAGAGATGTTCACCGCTACAGGGATGCAAGACATCCCCATTCCGAGGGAGTTAAGTAAAGAGGATATTCAAACGACTATTGCCGATTTCGGAAAAGCAGCAGCAGCAGCTATTAAAGCAGGTGCGGATGGTGTCGAAATTCATGGAGCCAATGGGTATCTGATTAATCAATTCTTCGGAGAAAATTCGAATACACGTACAGATGAGTATGGAGGATCTATAGAAAATCGTGCTCGCTTTGCGATCGAAGTAACGAAAGCCATCGTCGAAGAAATTGGAGCGGAACGAACAGGCTTCCGTATTTCGCCAGGGACACCTCTTGGTGGAATCCAAGATGGTGAACAAGGTCCTGACCTTTATCGCTACCTTGTAAAAGAATTAGCTCAATTGAATTTAGTTTACCTTCATGTCATGCATCTTGGAGATGAAAACCTGCTCCAAGACATTCGTTCCATCTGGCAGAATCCATTGTTGGTCAATCGGGCTGGAAGAGCTCTGGAGGATCTCAGTGTGGATATTGATCATGGTCTCGCTGATCTGGTTCCTGTTGGTGTATGGTCTTTAGCCAATCCGGATTTAGTGGAGCGACTTCAAAAAGGTGCGCCACTAAATGAAGCAGATCCGACAACATTCTTTGGTCTGGGAAGTAAAGGGTATACGGATTATCCTACGATGGCAGAATCAGGATCGTAAGAGAGGCTATAATAAACATAAATATTGAACGTGGCGTACAACTGAAATTGTACGCCATGTTTTTAGTCTTAAGATGTTCAATATGTAGTAAAGGAAGAGGATGGAACATGAGGGCAGCACAAATACAGAAATACTCCAAAAAAATCCAAGTTGAATTGAATGATGTTGACATACCACAGATCAATAGCCACGAGGTGCTTGTCAAAGTAAAAGCTGCGGGTGTAAATCCATTGGATATTATGAATATGAACGGCAGTGTTCGGATGATTGCCGACTATAAGTTACCCTTAACTTTAGGAAATGAACTATCTGGAATTATTGAAGCCGTTGGTGATGATGTTTTGAATTTTAAAGTGGGTGACCCTGTATATACGAGGTTGCCGCTTAATAAAATCGGGGCTTTTGCAGAATATGCGGCCGTGAATGAAGATGCTTTATCCATCATGCCTGAAAATCTTTCTTTTATTGAAGCTGCTGCAGTACCCCTCACTGCGTTGACTGCCTATCAAGCATTGCATGATGTACTCCGCGCCCAGCCGAATAAAAAGCTATTCATTCCTGGAGGAACCGGAGGGTTTGGCGCTATGGCAATCCCCATTGCCAAATCAATCGGTTTAACTGTTATTACAAGTGGTAGTGAAAGAGGCAGAGCACGTACAATGTCGATCGGGGCTGATCAATTCATTAATTATAAGGCTGAGAATTATTCTGATATGCTGTCTGATATCGATTATGTAATCGACACATTGGGTGCTGCAGAGATCAAAGCTGAACTGGGCATTTTAAAACCACACGGGAAATTGGTATCATTGAAAGCTGGACCTAACTATCGCTTTGCGGTGGACAACGATTTTCCGATGTGGAAAAAAGCATTGTTTGGTCTGGTGGGTGCTCGTCTGGATTCTTTAGCGCGTAAGAATCAAAATGAATATCGTTTTTTATTTGTTAAAGACAGTGGAAGTCAATTACAAGAAATCACTACACTTGTTGAAAGAGAAAATATCAAGCCTTCTATAGATTCAACGTATACGTTTGCTGACATTAACAAGGCGTTAATCCAAGTGTCGACGGGTCACTCCCAGGGCAAAGTGATAGTGACCTTCTAGATAGCTAGCAAGTTAAGTGAGGTTGCTCGCGTGTTCTGAGAATCGTTTTTCTTGACAGGGGGGATCCAAATGGCCAGAAGCAAAGAGTTCGAAGAGTCTGTTGTACTAGATAAAGCGATGAGACTTTTTTGGGAACAGGGCTACGAGAAGACGTCCATGACCGATTTGGTTAAGCATATGGGAATCCATCGTAGAAGCTTATATGACACATTTGGGGATAAACATACGCTGTTTCTAAAGTCAGTAGAGCTTTATGATCGACAAATTAGTACCGCACTTGCAGCGGGGGTAAAGCACTCCAAAACTGCAACGGAAGCACTTCAGTTTATCGTTGGGTTGTTGGTTAATAGAGAAGAAAATCCAGCTTCGGGCTGCCTAATTGTGAACTCGACAGTGGAATTGGCTGCGCATGATGTCGATATTAATAACCGATCCATGGAGATGTTTTCGAATGCTGAGCAGCTCTTCAAGAATATTATTTTGTGGGGGCAGCAAGACGGTGAATTCACATCGGAGTACGACGCAGGAGAATTGGCGGAATATCTGCATAATGTGTACGTGGGTTTAAGGGTTATAACCAAAACATCGATTACCAAAGAAAAACTTCTTCGTATAGCTAATCTATCCTTGCAGCTTATCGTAAAATAAAATTTTTTCACAATAATAGAATGTTCATTCTTAAATACTAAAAAAAGAGGTGGGTTACAACATGAGAAAGACAGTTCTGATCACAGGCGTATCCGGTGGGATTGGTAAAGAGTTAGCAGATCGTTTTGCCAAGGGTGGACATAATATTGTGCTGGTAGCTCGCAGTGAGAATAAAATATTGGAGCTTGCGCAGGAGTATCAGAATAAATATGGCATTCAGGCGACGGTTATTGCCAAGGATGTTGCGGCATCCGGGGTACCGCAGGAGATTTTCAACGAGCTTAAGGGAAAAGGGATCGTTGTTGACTATCTGGTCAACAATGCAGGCTTCGGTTTGTTTGGGACTTTTATGGAGACGGATATGGAGCAGGAAATAAATATGATTGACATTAATATCAAGGCTCTGACGGTTATGACAAAGCTTTTCCTGCCGGATATGATCCAACGTGGGCAAGGCGGGGTGATGAATGTTGCTTCCTTGGTGGGCTTCTTCCCTGGACCTATGATGTCGGTTTATTATGCGACGAAGGCGTACGTATTATCATTCACCGAGGCTTTGGAGAACGAAGTAAGCGGTACAGGAGTTACGGTGACAGCGCTGTGCCCAGGCCTGACATCAACCGGTTTTGTTGATCGTTCAGGCATGGGTGCATCGAAGATGCTAAAGGGAGCGATCATGGAGGCTGGACAGGTGGCTGAAGAAGGATATCAAGGCTTTTTGCGTGGTAAGACGTTAATTATGCCTGGTGCTCGAAATCGATTCATCGCATTTATGCCGCGGTTGTTGCCTCGTAAGATGATGACCCGCATGATTAGATCCTCACAGGATAGAACAGGGCATTAATCCGATTGAGTAATGATAAAATAAAGACGATAAATATATGTCTGGCTCATATAAAAGAACAGAGTGTATATAGATGCGCGGATTACGACCGCGCGGTTAAGTCCACGATACGTTTGTTAATGTCGCCTCGCAACAGTCCGCCATGGTAACATACAACAGCTTCTATATCGAATGGTTTGAATTTCTCCAATGACTGAATAGCTTGCTCCATGACGAATATGATCGATCGCTGTGTTAATCACAATTCGTGACATCCAGGAATCAAAATAGGTCATGGACTGCATCTTTCCATAAACAATATACCCTTTATAGGTCGCCTCGGGTACGATATCCAGCGCTTCTTGTTCATTTTTAACATAGCAGTATGCCAGTCGATATAATTTATTCTGAATCTCTGATATCTTTTCACTGAACTGTTGTTCTTTCGTTTTTTTATGGTTCATCATTCTAAGCACTCCTGAGCTACACCCCTTATAACATAAGTATTCAAGTCACTTCACGTTTCCATGCATGGATTCTACTTCAGTACTTGAGTTCGCTTGATACTTGTTAGACTGATGAGTGGATGAAATAGTTCTATAGTGTATTTTTTTGTGGGTATCCCATTTTTTATGCCGATCTATAGAGGAGAGGAGCTTTTCATGCATAATAGTAATACATGATGATTGCTGTTGAACTGGAGCTTAAGGAAAGGATGATTCGATGGGTGTACCAACTTTTCTTGAAACAGGTCATATGACAGAAGGTTTTCCGATCCGTGTGATTCATACCGGTAATCAATTCAATTTTGCCGCTCACTGGCATGAAGAGGTGGAATTGGTTGTAGTGAGAGGGAAGAACGCGAGAATAGGTGTAAACAATTATGTGCATGAGCTGAAACAAGGCGATGTACTGCTGATCAAACCGGGGGGTGTTCACTGCTTCTTGCCTGGAACCGATCATTTAACCATTATACAGTTTCGACTGGAGTTACTAACGGGAAGTTTTACAACCGATAAGGAGACACAGCATCTGCGAGAACTTTTCAATACATCTACAGTCATTCCGTCAGGCATCAGTAATGAGAAAAAATTGGGGAAATATATAGATGCCTTATTGGACGAAGAGAAGGATAAACAGGTGGGAGGACGCTGGTTAATGGTCGCCAGACTGTACGATCTTATTGTGCACATGCTGCGTACAAAGGCTCCCTTTACAACCGATTTACATTCAAGTTTTCCCTCTAGTCCCTCCAAAAAGTTCGAATTTCTCGAATCCGTCTGTGAATATCTGGAGGAGCATTATGCGGAACCGATCAAGCTGGATCAGGTGGCGGAGCATATTAAATTCAGTAAGTTTCACGTGTGCAAGCTGTTTAAAGAGATCAAGGGAATGACGCTCATGGAGTACCTGAATCATTTTCGGATTATCAAATCGGAATGGGCGTTATTGTTCCGTGAAGATTCCATTTTGGATATTGCTATCAGTCATGGATTTAACAATGTGAACTCGTACAATCGACTTTTTAAAAAATATAATCATTGTACGCCGTCTGAATTTCGCAAGAAGCATCGAACGAATATCACAACATATGAAGGATGATTCACAATATTTAGGGAGAAAGCCCTCTCCAAAATCCATATACTCTAATAAATTGTAAGCGTTTCCTTTTTGAAGGAGGGGGCCTATGAAGAACTTTAAGCTGAAGTATATCTCCGTCATTGCACTCGTAAGCGCAATAATCATGGTAACCGGTTGCCAGTCAGGTGGAGCGAATCCAAACAAGCAGAAGGAGATTACAGTATGGAGTTTTACGGACGAGGCACATTACGCCATTGAGAAATTCGAAGAAAAATATCCAGACATCAAGGTCAACTTTGTCAATATTCCTGGTAATTTCTATATCACCAAGCTGAAATCCGCACTTCAGACAGCGTCAAAGGCTCCGGATGTGTTCATGATCGAGAATGGAAATATCAGAGAGCTGATTGATGTACCTTATTTGGAGAATTTATCAGCAGCACCGTATAACGCCAATGAGCTGATTCCAGAGCAGTATGCTTTTGTGCAGGCGAATGAGAAGGACAGCGAAGGAAATGTCAAAGCAATCGGCTATCAGGGAACGCCCGGGGGCATCTATTACCGGAGAGATCTAGCCAAGAAATATCTGGGCACGGATGATCCAGAGAAGGTGGCGCCGCTAATTGATACATGGGAGAAGGTCTTCGAGATTGGTGAAAAGGTAGAGCAGCAAAGTGGCAATAAAGTTCATGCCCTTGCCAACTGGAATGCGATATCCAATTCATATGATGGTATTCCATGGGTCAAAGAGGGGAAGCTCGTCATTGATCCAACCTATATGCAGATTCTGGATCTGGTTCGCGAAGCCCGTGAGCGGCATGTATTTGCTGAATATGAAGATGGAAGTGCCGGATATGCTGCTTCCATGCAAAAAGGCGAGGTGATGTTCTATCCCGGAGCAACTTGGGCATTGCAATTTACCTTCAAGGCCAATGCCCCGGATACAGAAGGATTGTGGGGCCTTGCTCCAGGTCCGTCAGCGTTCAGTGCAGGCGGAACCTATATTGCGATGTACAGCAAAAGCGACAAAAAGGACCTGGCCTGGAAGTTTATCGAGTTTTATAACTTTGATCATGATTTCCTGACCAAGCTTGCGAAGGAGCAAGACTATTTTACAAGCAATAGGGTCGTGAATGATGAGCTGGCTAAATCCGTAACCTCAGCCTATTTGGGCGGGCAGAAGCACTTTGAGTTTTTCTCGGAAGCCGCCAAGCAGATTCCTGTGTATGAACGAACCAAGTATGACACGGTCATTAACAATGACATTTTCAAAATTGTACTTCAGTTGTATCTCAATAAAGACATCCAGACCAAGGAAGAAGCGATAGAACGAATCAAACGGGATGTCAAATTGAGATTTCCGGAGCTGGAAGTGGATTAGCCTAGAAGGGGCGAATGCCTTTTTATCATCCGATGATCGGGGGTACAGAACATGTTTGCCAAATCGATCCGCAAAGACCATTATGGCTACTATTTCATTGCTCCGTTTTTTATTCTTTTCGCCATTTTCGGACTATATCCAATCCTGTATTCGCTATATATCAGCTTTACCAACTTTGACGGGATTACTACGCCGGACTTTGTTGGAATCGGTAATTATGTTGCCGTTCTACAAGATCCTCTGTTCTATAAAACACTGTTTAACACGCTCTTTATCTGGGGAGTTTCTGTTGTACCGCAGCTTACGGTTTCACTTGTACTCGCCTTTATTCTCAACGATAAGTTGCTTAAAGGAAGAGATATTTTTAGAGCCGTTTATTTCTTTCCCAACATCGTTACCGCTGCTTCGCTGGGTCTGCTTGTGAGCCTGATCTTCGATTGGCAATCCGGCGGATTGAATCATTTTCTGGTTCAGATAGGACTCATTGATAACCCGATTAACTGGAAAAATGATCCTTGGTTCATGCGGCTGATTGTATCTTCCATTTTATTTTTTCAATACTTTGGCTACTCCATGGTCATCTACCTTGCAGGTCTTCAGGGGATTGATCCGGCTCTACAGGAAGCGGCCCAAATGGATGGCGCGAAAAAGAAGCATATCTTCATTCATATTATCGTTCCGATGTTACGGCCGATCATTTTGTTTCAGATGATCACATCCATCATCGGGGGCATTCAAATTTTCGATCAGCCCTTCACATTGACGAATGGAACAGGTGGCCCGGACCGTGCGGCCATGACCAGTATTATGTACTTATATAATGTGGCCTTCCAAAGTACGCGCTTTGGTTACGGAGCGGCAATTGCATTCTGTCTGTTCATCATCATTATTCTGCTATCGGTTGCATCCTTCATGATGACAAAGCGCAAGAGCCGTGCGTAGGGAGGGGGAAAAGAAATGCAAACCGTAAAACCTATGGATCAACAAAACGTTGCTATACAGCAGTACGCTACCACGAGACAGCTGACACTGGGAAAGGTCATTATTTATCTGTTTTTGATTAGCCTTGCCGTGATCTGTATCATTCCATTTTATCTCATGCTGATCTATTCCACTCACAACAATGCTACGATTGCATCGACATTTACATTTCTCCCCGGGCCTTTTCTGATAGATAATTATATAAACATGGCCTCCAAAATCAATATTTGGCGTGGTTTCGCAAACAGCTTTTTCATTGCAGGAACATCGACGGTGTTATCCTTATACATCGGTTCCCTCGCGGCCTACGGCTTTGCCAAATTCAAATTCAAATGTCGCACCGGGTTATTCCTGTTTCTGCTTGCAACCATGATGGTACCCGGACAACTCGCTTTAATCGGGATGTATCGTCTGTTCAGTACGTTAGGCTTGCTGGACAGCTATGCAGCGATTATTTTACCCGCAGCAGCGAATGCATTTAATGTATTCTTTATCAAACAGTTCATGGAGAGCAGTGTACCTGACGAGATCATTGAATCTGCACGGGTAGATAGTGCGGGGGAGTTTCGGACATTTAATCAGATTGTATTACCTATCCTGGGGCCGGCCATCTCAGCCCTTGGCATATTCACCTTTATCGGTTCATGGAACAATTTTCTCACACCGCTGGTCCTGTTTTTCTCCTTGGATAAGTATCCGCTTCCGGTACTCGTTGCTCTGGTGCAAGGCTACTATGGGATGGATTATGGTCTACTGTATTTGGGTGTTGCGATCTCCATCTTGCCCATTATTATTGTCTTTGCAATATTCTCCAAGCGAATTATAGGCAGCGTCGCCTTGGGCGCGGTCAAAGGATAATTTGGTATGCCATCCCATACGGTCAGACTGAATGGGATGGCATACCGAATCCGGGGTAAGCCTGCTTTCTCCTATTATGAGCAATGTGTATGTGTAATTCCACGGTAAAAATAGCTCTATGTAAGTCGCCATATGGGCGACTTTTTTTGTGTTGCTGATTCACGTTCTTATTCCATTCCCATGGAATCCTTGCACTCTATCATCCAGACGTATTGTTCTAAGTTACTACTCTTTAACAACCGAGGCACTCACAGCGTCTTCCATCTGGTTGTTATAGGCACGGAATAATCCAAGACGCCAGAAGGCTGCACCTTTTAGATCATAACGCTTGGCAAGACCCAGCTTATCATCTATGGAAGAAGAGGTTTCACTACTTAAACTGATGCCAAGCAGGAGCTTTTGCTTGGGTACACCAGCATTCAGTGCAAGCTGGATGGCTTGATCGACAAGACTGTTCGGTTCAGGAACCTGTGATTTGGTGCCAACGGGATTATACTGATAAGCCATAATAATGATATCATCTGCTACCGAAGCCAGCGTCTTGTAATCGTAGCCTTTATAAGCACTATTCAATGGCGGTACGGCTAACGATAAGGCGATGTCATTGGGCAAGGAAGCCTTCAATTGCTTTACGTAATCGTTCAGCAGCTTTTGTTGTCCCACTGGATCCAGTTTATAACCCAATCCTTCAAAATCAAGAACAACCCCGCCGAACCCATTCTCTGCAATCGCGCTGGTTATGCCCTCTATGGATTTCTTACGCATGCCGCTATCACTAAGAACCTTGGTTAGTTCCCCATTTCCATCCAAAGCATAAACCATAAGGTACGGTTTAATACGCTGATCTGCGGCATCCGCAACCATGGATTGAGGTGTAACGTCACCCGCCGAAGCTGGAAGGCGGTACTCATCACCCTGAAGCGTAAATTGACCTTCGCGGTCAATTCGACTCCAGCCAAAAGCGACGGAGTTCATGGATGAGACCAGATCTTTTTCCTGAAAGGATTGCAGGGCATAGAAGGCTCGCAGATGCATATCGCGCTGTGGCGATACAAGAGAAACCGTACGTGTGGATTGATTCCAACCCACACCGACACCAAATTGGCTGCTGAACGAACTGAGCGGGATGAGGACACGCCCTTCTTTCTGGAGCGGCGCCGCAGCGAGCTTCACTTTTTCCCCATTTACGGTTGCCGTACTACTTCCCACTTGAAGCAGTACCACTGTTGGTTGTCCTTTAAGACTGCCTACGGCTTTGACCGTTTGCGTCTTGCTGTTCCATGTGATCTGGATGCCAAGGGCTTCTCCAACCGTCCGGAACGGAACGTAGGTAACCCCTTTGTCTACCCGAGGGGCTGCATCAAATTTGAGCGGGACATCATCCAGCTTGACCGAAATGGCAGGGGCCGCATCGACATCACTCATATTCGGGGTGGCTCCGAGTAAGGCGAAGGTAAGAAGGGTGGCGACGGCTGTCTTTCCAATACGTTTATGTAGCATGTTATGCTCTCCTCCAACTCGTTAATCATAGTAGAATTGCAACTCTTTGAATGCTAAATCTAGCATACAGTAGTATAGCAAAATTTTCATAGAGTTCCAATTACATGATGATATCGGAGGTTGCCATTTGAACATATTCAGAATTTAACAGAGTTCAAAATCTTAGATTTCAAAATTACAAAAAATGATATAAATTTCTAGTAGATTCAAATCGTTACCAAATTAAGACATAAATTGCATAGCAAGGAGGCGGGCAGTCTACACCCACATTTACGACAGTTTCAATCTGCTTTTGTACTCATTCCATCAACCCATTCAGGAGGGATTCCATGCTTTACACCATTATCGTGCCAGTCAACCAGGACTATAACATTCTGAACTTGTTCACCGATTCGTTGCTTCGGACCGTAAGTCCATCGACTCAAATTATTTTTATCAACGATGGTTCCGGTTCAGCGGTATATCAACATCTGGAGAAAATGAAGCAAGAGGTAAGAGAAGGTGTGACCATCGAGATTCTTCAGCATGATTTTCCGCTAGGTTGTGCCGTATCGATCAACAGTGCACTGCGGCGTGCAGAGGGAGATTATATTTTCTTCCTGGATTCCGACACGATTCTCCAACCGAACTGGCAACCCATGATGAAAGAGACACTGGATAGCGATGTTACCATCGGCATGATTGGTGGTGTTCTGTTATATCCGCAAACCGGAGGCGTGCAGCATTGCGGTATTGCTTTTGCGGACACGATCGGCCGGCACTTATTCCTGAACGCATCCCCGGAAGATATTCCGAAGGAGACATTTTCGGTTCAGCTTGTCATATTCGCCATGTTCGGCATGAAGAGGGAAGTCTACGAGACGGTAGGCACACTGGATGAGAAGTTCTTTAACGGATATGAAGACTTTGATTATCAGATGCGAGCACGTGCTGCCGGATATGATACGGTCGTTAATCCGAATATCCTCGCTTATCACTGGGAACGGAGCAGCGGAATTCATCGCAACTTTAACCGGAAAAACAATTTGGGGCGTTTCTGGAAAAAGTGGGGCGGTGACATCGAGGCTGATGTGTGGCCATTCGTATTCGGTCATCTGAAAGCACAGCTCGATAGCCAGGGTGAAGATCAGCAACTGCCGATCATCGGTATTGATCTTGCCGAAGTTCGCAGTGATGCCGAGACGTTCTGGACCAAGCTTGATGAAGCTAACTTTGCGCCTATTGCTGAAGTACGCGATTATTCCAATCGATTCAATTCAAACGGTGCAATCTGGCTGCCACAGGTACTGGGTAAGGAATTGGTTCATAGCGAGAACCGATTATTGTTTCTCGTGGACAATTTTGCCCGCTTGCTGGAGAACCGCTATTGGATCGAGATGAGACATGATCATAGGTCCAAAGATCTGATTATCGACCTGTATGGCAATGTCATTACGATGGATCGCATATACGATGGCTGCTGGCCTGGAACGAAAGTGCGCTGACTGAAAATCGAGTAAACAGGGAGGATTTAAGGTGAAAGAAAAAGAGAGCACGTTGGATCGTGCCGTAAGATTTACCCGGAATCTGGAGTGGTTGGAACATGTCGAAAAGGTAATTCCGAGCGGATGCAGTACGTTAGCCAAAGCACCTGAGCGATTATTTCCCGGCTACACACCTGTATGTTGTGCCGAAGCACGGAATTCCCGTTTTATCGATATCGATGGGAATGAATGGCTGGATTGTGAGATGGCCATGGGTACGGCGTCATGGGGACATGCCCGGCACGAAGTTCAACTGACTGTCATACATCAGCTGAAAAAAGGAACGAGTTTTTCGCTCCCAGCTGACATTGAACTGGAATGCGCTGACCTGATCCTGCAGCGATTTGGTGGCCGTTACCCTTCGTTGCGATTCACCAAGAGCGGCGCCGATGCAGTCAGTGGAGCCGTACGTCTGGCTCGTGCGGGAAGTGGCAAAAGCAAGGTGATCGCAACTGCCTATCACGGGTGGCATGACTGGTCTGCCTATGGTTACTATGGTCGCGAAACGAAAGAGCGAGGCATACCGGTGGATATTGAGCGTACAACCATCTGGGTGGACAAGCCTTCACCAGAGCGAATTGAGGCTCAGATCACATCCTCTCCTGAGGACATTGCCTGTATTGTTCTGTGTCCGAATGAATGGAAACGGGAGCCGCTGGAGCAAGTCGTCTCGCTATGCCGCTCATTAGATATCATTGTCATATTTGATGAAGTAACTTCAGGCATTCGAATGGGTAAGCAGGCTACAGCGGGAGAGTATGACATCTGGCCTGATCTGCTCTGCATCTCCAAAGGAATGGCGAACGGATTGCCCCTCGCAGCCGTGATGGGACCGCAGCATTTGATGTCTCTATCAGGGCAGGTCAGGTTCAGCAATGCACATTCCAGCGAGACGACTGCGCTCGCGGCGGCGATTGCATGTGAGCGATTGATGAAAAGTGCGAAGGTATGGCCGAGCTGGCGGGATGCTACCATCCGAATCATGGATCTGATTGAAGCTGAACTCGTGCTTCTTGGTCTTACCGATCAATTGGCGTTAAAGGGAACCTATGCGAGCTTCTCCATTAACTCTATTTCCGAGGGAAACTTTCAAACCGATCCTTTCCGTGAGTTTTTGATTAAAAAAATGGCCCATTTCGGAATTTTCACCAAAGGATATTTCATTTTCTCAGATGCTCATACCCGGGAAGAACTGCTGTGGGTAGAGGAAGCCATCTTGCAGACACTATCGGACTGGAAAGAGGCACTGAAACAAGAACACCTTTCCATATGAAACAATCTAAAATGTGTGAAGCTTAAACCCCAATGGAAATCGACAATCAACAAGGAGGAATTTATCAATGAAAGCACTCGTATATCAGGATCTCAAACAGGTGGCCTACCAGGATATTGAGGAGCCAACCATTCAAAAACCTAACCAGATTAAAGTTAAAATCTATGGATCAGGCATCTGCGGTACAGACCTGAATATTGTCAAAGGCAAAGTACCTGCGAATAAAGGAACCGTTATTGGTCATGAAGGCGTGGGCACCGTGGTTGAGATCGGCGACGAAGTTCGGGGTTTCAAGGTAGGTGATCGGGTATTGGTTGATCCCACCCAGTCTTGCGGAACCTGCTCGTATTGCCGCGAAGGTCTGTTCATCTACTGCGAGAATTTCGATGACTATCAGGTAGGCATGACCACTCACGGAACCTTTGCCGAATATTTTGTTGGGGACGAGAAGTATATCTATTCAATTCCAGATTCCATGAGCTGGGAAACGGCCATGATGATCGAACCACTCGGATGTGTTCTGCAGACATTCATGAAAGCAGGAGTCAAGCCGAGTGATTCTGTACTCGTCCTCGGTTCTGGTGCAATCGGTTCTCTGTGTCAGCTTGTGAGCAAACGATTGGCAAGGCTTACAGTAGGTACGGAAGTCGATCCATACCGCAAAGGGTTCGCTTCAGGGATCGCAGATCATGTTTTCTACCCTCAGGAGCTGACGCTTGAGAAAGTATACGAGATCAATAATAACAAGAAGTTTGATATCGTGGTGGACGCGGTTGGTAACCAGCTTCATGTGGGATTTGAGATGATTGCCAAAGGCGGCAGAATCATTCCCATGGGTTATGACGACAGCTATGAGGTGACGTTCAAATCAACAGCCGTGATTAATGATGGGATTAGTATCATTGGTGCGGTGGCTAATCACTCGATGATCAGTACGGCACTGAAATTTGCACAAAGCATTCCGGAACTGGAGCAGATGGTGACAGCCAAGGAACTGCTGAGTGATTATGAACAGGCGTTCAATGGAACGATTGGTTATGACCTGCGTACCGGAGAGACCTTGCCCATGAACTCGGTCAAAACAGCTCTTATCCTATAAGCATGTAGACATTAGCGGGTTCACCGCTGCGAGAAGTAGGAAATCGCAGCGGTGAAAACCGCAGAAAGAAGGGATATCGATTGAAATTGCTTCAAGATTTGCCGAAAAATCCACGGTACTCCATTCTACTCGAACCGGTATGGGCCATTCCGGGCACGATCGTTCTCTTTTATGCTCCTTTATATATGAAGGAAGCCGGACTTTCGGATATTGAAATCGGTCTAATCAATTCGGTGAATCTTTATTTTGCTTTTATCTTTCAATTGTTTGCGGGTTCCATTACAAATAAGCTGGGTCGCAAACGCACAACGCTGATCTTTGATCTTGTGGCATGGAGTGTTCCCATGTTCATCTGGGCCTTCTCCCAGAACTTCTGGCTGTTTCTGATCGCCTACTTACTGAACGCAACATCCAAGTTTGTAACGGTCGCTTTCAACTGTCTGATCATTGAGGATGTCGAAGAACACAAACGATCCAAGGTATTTGCCATTCTCAACATGATTATTACAGGGGCTGGGATACTAACGCCTATTGCCGGGGTTGTCATTGCTGATTATGGTATTGTGCCTACACTGGCCAGCATTTACTTTGTCGGGGGAATCCTCATGACCGCCATGTTCTTCATTCGTAACCGATACACGGATGAGACCGAGGTTGGTAAGGAACTTATGGGATTGCATAGCAAAACCCGTGTACTTCAGAGCTTGGGTGCCAGTCTGCGCCTGTTCGGCAAATCGTTCTACAAACGGAGACTGTTTCCGATTATTCTGATTACGGTGTTGTCCAATCTGATTCTGCAACTGAATTTCTTTCAGGTGATCTTCTTCAAGGAACAGTTAAAGTTTGATGACAGGGTCATCTCATTTATTCCGGTGGTGACCGCGGTAACCGTCATGCTGCTCTACCTGGTCATCATTCCGCGTCTGAAACGGCGTTCGGAAGAAAAGTATGTTGGTTTTTCCATCGTGCTTAGTACAGCCGGGGCCATCCTGTTTCTATTGATTCCTGTAGGGAATATAGCGATGTTGTTTCTCACGCTCGTCGTGCTCGCTGCCGGTAATTTCATTTTGCAGACATACCGGGATTCCCTGCTGATGAACCGATTGGGTACGCATGAGAAAGCAGATATGTTCTCGGCCGTCCAGACGGTCATGACGTTAACCGCCATTCCATCCGGTTACCTGACGGGCTTACTCTACCATCACAATCCAACGCTGTTGTTCAGTGTCATTCTGGTTTTATACATCGTACTCATGGTCATCATGTTATTCCTGCCTGATCCACAAAAGCACACCCAGGTCATCGAGTCTTACAAAAATTTGTAGAAGAAGGTTTTTTCTGTATATGGAACGAATATATCATACAGAAAATAACTTGGGAGGCCATGAAATGACAAATGTATTGATTGCAGACACACGAAGCGAAATGAAATGGATAAACGAACCGGATACCTGGTCGTACACCGATGAGGGAGGTCTGATCATTGAAGCCAAGGCAGATACGGACTTCTTTCAGGACCCGGCAGGCAAGCATATCCGTGCAACGGCTCCATTCCTGTCGATGTCTGTGCCGGACTCTTTTGAGATGACAACTCGCTTAACCGTGAGCATGAATGAGAAGTATGATTCTGGTTGCCTGATGGTCATGGCGGACGAACGAAACTGGTGCAAGCTTTGTTTTGAGTATGATGGAAAAGCAGCTACTATTGTGTCCGTGGTCACTAGGGATGGAGCTTCTGACGATTGCAACTCGGTAGAAGTACCTGTGTCCAATCCATATTTGCGCATACGCAGAGTGGATGACTGTATTTCATTTTTTTATTCGCCCGATGGAAATGAGTGGAAATTAATTCGGTACTTCGGTATGCCGATTCAGGGGGAGATCCGGGCTGGAATGGTTGCGCAATCACCAGTCGGAACGGGTTGTACATGTCACTTTTTGTCGCTGAATGTTACCCTTCCGGACTTGACCGCACGCTTCTAATCCGTTCCCCCTCCAGTTGATTGGAGGAAGAATAGCCTATGGTTAAAGCCTTTATTTTTGATTTTGATGGTTTGATTTTGGATACGGAGACCCCTTGGTATTATGCCTTTCGTGATATTTATGAAGAACATGGGCTTGAACTTGGTTTGGAACTCTGGTCCAAAAATGTGGGAACGTCCTTTGAAGAATTTCATCCATTTCTTTATCTGGAACAAGCTCTGCAAAAGCCGATCGATCATGATCATATCAAATTACTGTCTGAACAGAAATACGCAGCCCACCTGGGGCAGGCTGTCATTCTCCCGGGTGTGCTTGAACTGATTCAGGCAGCCAAGGAAAAGGGAATACAGCTCGCAGTGGCTTCCAGTTCAACGAAGGATTGGGTTCACGGCTACCTGCATGCACTCGGAATCTTCGAGCATTTCACTGTCATTCATACAGCGGATGAGGTGAGCCGGGTGAAACCGGACCCAGAATTATACCTTCTTGCACTTAAAAGCCTTGGGGTTGAAGCTAGTGAAGCGGTTGTGTTCGAAGATTCACCCAATGGACTCAAAGCAGCCAAAGATGCAGGGATTCGATGTGTTATTGTGCCAAACGAGGTAACGCGTGATCTGGAATTTCCCATGCATGATCTGCGAGTTTCCTCGTTGGCGGATATTAATGTAGAAAATCTTTAACTCTGATAACGCTTTCGTAACTCAATAGGGGATAAACCCTCGAATTTTTTGAATACGGATCCAAAATAGCTTGCACTGTTAAAACCGACAGCTCTGGCAATTTCATTTGCCGTTGTTTCATCATCCCGAATGAGCAATTCCTTGGCTTTCAGCAACCGATAGCGCATCAGATACTCCAGCGGTGTCATCTGGAATTCTTTTTTGAATATCCGATTCAAATGCTGCTCGGTAATATTCATCTGCTGAGCCAGCATGGAGAGCGATATATCCTGTTGATAATTTTGTTTGATAAAAGTAATGAGTCCAGCCAGTTTTAATCTGGCATCCGATCGTTCATAAGCGCCGTAGTGTTCTCCTTCAATCGTTAACCTGACCAGAAACATATAGAGCAATGCGGAGACGTGCCAAATCTGATCCTTGTGCCGGGACTGCTGCGCCAGTGTAATTTCATCCAGAAGGATAGGAAGTATTCCATCAGGCTTGAAGGCGCGTAGCTCCCCGATCTGCAAGGCTTGCAGAAGTCGTGGCAATAAATAGCCATTAAAAGACAGGCAGTCGAACAACAATGAATCACTCAGATTGTGATACTGGTAGGTAACCTGCGGGAACAGAATAAGTGCCGCTCCTTCGCTGATCGAGATTTCATGATTTTTAGCCGCGATTCGTCCCGTTCCTCCGATACACTGTACTATGGTGTAATCCCGTGAATGTTCAATCCAATTCCTGAATTCATCCGCGGACATCCGACTTTGCCCTGTGATCATAAGTGGCATATCGATATCTAGTGTATTTCTCTTGATAGGTTTGGGCATTGTCTTGTTATTCCTCATTTCGCTGAAGTATCGTGTCTAAAAATGTCGAATTGACATTGTTAAAAGAAACGTAGATAGAATTATAAAGATTATTTCGGGGTTCTCAAATAGCTTGGAAGGAGAGTCTCTACTTGCAAGGAGCTACTACGAGCGGAGGACAAAAAGGTCCCTTACTCGGTTGATATTCATATCAACCGAGTAAGGGACCTTTTTGTATAAATCTTCTTTCACAAGTAAAAGATAGCGATTCATTTAAGCAGTCTGCGTTCATTTGGCACTCCGTATCTAGCTCCGATCGCCCCAACCTCCAGCGAAAAGCTCAAGGATGTATGGTGGCGTCCGCCGCCATGGAAGAATAAGCCACGATAGACTCCGATACTCAAGTAACAGGAGGCTTACGTATTATTTTGACAGATAAAGGGGAAATATCTGCAAATCAATTGGCATTTTTGATCTTTCCCACAATCCTTGCCACCGCGATCCTGTCCGTACCCGGTATCACAATGCACTATGCTGGACATGACATGTGGATTTCTCCGATCTGGGGCTTGACCGTCTTTATCCCGGCAAGACCATCATTCAATCCAGTCTGTTGATTACAGGGCGGTGCCTGGCAAGCTGCTAGGGCTTGCTTACCTTGCTTTTTTACCGCATCTAACCGGACTCATTATTCGTGAGTATGGTGATTTTATTGTCAATAACGCACTTCCACGTACCCCTCTGTTCGTGATTATGGGAACGATGGTGGTCGTTTGCGCCATTAATGTCAGACTGGGTATTGAAGTTGTGGGGCGTACCGCCCAGATATTTGTTACGTTACTTGTTATCTTGCTCTGCCTGATTTTTGTTCTGCTGATTGGAGAGCTCAATCCTGCAGAGTTATTTCCCTTTATGGAGAGCGGATTGCTGCCAACCTTAAAAGGCGCTGTAGCCCCAGCTGCATGGTTTAGTGAATACATTGTATTGGCTTTTCTTCTTCCTTACGTCAATAAAAAGAAACGAACAGCCAGAGCGATGGTTGTTTCGCTGGTCGTGACAACAACAGCGATGACGGTAACCAATCTGTTCTGCCTGTTTCTGATTGGGGATTTGACAGACACTTTTGTTTTCCCGGTCATGGTTGCGGCACGTTATATCACAATTGCTGACTTTTTGCAGCATATTGAAGCGCTCATCATTGCTATTTGGATTTTTGGGATTTTCGTCAAAATTTCAGTTTTTCTCTATATTCTCGCTACATCAACGGCAGAATGGTTTGGCTTGGAGGAGGACAAAAGAAGATATGCATAGCTGTCATCGTTCCACTACTGTGTAGCATGTTGTTGACCGCGTGCTGGGACCGGGTTGAAATTAACGATATAGCCATTGTTTTGGCTACGGGCATTGATCATGTGGACGAGAAAGTACATCTAACCGCCCAGATCTTTATCCCTCGCAAGGGAGGGGGCGGGGCGGAAAGTGGCGGAAGCAGTCCAAGCGGTGTCACGATGATTCGGACGGCAGAAGGACGTACGGTTGCCGAAGCTTTGAATCGGTTACAAAGGCAGGTTGCACGCAATATGTTCTGGGGCCATTGCGAGGTTTATTATTATGCCCGTAGAGATCAAGCCAGGGGACGGATCATTTTCGATCCGTCTGATAGAAAACAAGACATCGCTGACCCCGCATATCATAAACAAGGAGTGGAGCATGCAGATTCGGATCGAATCCCAAGGAGAAGTTGTATTGAATACTACGGATGAAGATCTGTCTAATCCTGCCAAGTTGACTAAACTTGAACAAGCTTGGTCAGCCGAGCTGAAAGAGCATGTCAATGAAGCTCTCCAAATGTCACAGAGAGAGTTGAAAACGGATTTTTTCAAATTTGCTGTCGAATTCCGCAGGTATTACCCGAAACAGTGGAAAGAACAGCAGCAAAACTGGGAAAAGATTTTCTCCGAAATGAACGTGGATGTCAAAGTGGAGGCACTCGTTGTTCGCACCGGTAAGTCGATCGGACCACAAGGAATACCCGATCAAGGAACAAAATAGTGGGCTACTAAGCCTGAGAAAAGCTTTTATGGAGGAATGGATAGAATGAAATTAGCATCCGTCCTTGGAATTGTTCTGCTGGCTGCAGCTATTATATATGGTGAATGGCAGAGCAGCAAACAGAAGAGAGCAAGAATCGTTGTAGCAGGAATTTCCATTGTAGCTGCAGTCCTTGCTCTGCTGCTACTGTTCCCCAGCCAAGATTGCCAGGTCCGACTCAATTTGTCAAACTTCTATTTGGTCATATAGACAAGTTTATGAAATAACCTATCCCTTTCTGTCTAAATATCCTCTTGGCTTAATTCAAAGTCAAAGATATTGAAATTTTCGATGATCTTTCCTGATGAACAGACTTTAGAAACGGTTGTTTTACTCTCGAAAAGTTTAGCATTTTACTATACGTCATTCATCATGTCATCGACATTAAATGTCTTTAACAATTCTGTTGCACCTTGCATGTTTTGCAAATAATCGAGTTTGTAGATACAGGAGTATATCACGTTTAACACGTAATCCAAGGCAATTTGTGAAGAAAAAGTACCAATCTTGGCAAGCTTCACTTCATCATTCGGAACCTGTATACAGATCGTACTGAGCTTTGCCAGCTCACTATGACTGTTTGCTGTGATGGTTATAAACGGAATGTTTTCACGTTTGAAATGGTGAGCCACTTGGATATAATTCAGTGACTTTCCATGGTAGGTTAAGAAAATGGCGCAATCTCGTGGCGTCAGATTGACGGTATGATGAGCCCATTCGGACAGCTCGGTAGCAATGACAGCATATTTATTAATTTTAAACAATTTGTTTTGAAAACTTTTTGCCCGAATTTGTGAGTCCCCTAAGGCATAGATGAATATCCGTTCAGCTTGATCCAATAATTGGGCTGTCTGTGACAGCAATTCATCCTCCATAAAGGCAACGTTTTTTTCAATGGTTTCTTTCATTAATTCGGCAATTTCATTGGCGATCTGAAGGGAAGACTCACCCAGACTGAAGGGGTAATTAGGGTCGACTTTGGAGATATGTTGAAATTCTTGTTCAAATTCCCGAGCAAGTCTGATAATGAACTCCTTGAAACCGGATAATTCGAGTTTATGAGTCAGGCGATTAATCGCCGAATGCGAGGTATACGTAGCTTTTGCAAGTTCCTGAATATTGAGGTGAAGGATGCTCTGTTTATGCGTCAGAATATAGGATGCTATGCTTTTTTCGTTTGGTGTAAAGTGATGCATGTCTGTTAATTGTGTCAGTATTCTCAACAGGTTCACCCCGGCTCAATGGTAATAACATGGATCAAGGACATCCAGTAAACATTTTGTTTAATAATATACGTTGGGAAAGACAAATGATTGGTCGAATGTACCATTATGGCGGCAAATCCTTCACGCATCAAGTTCTTCTTCTATAATAAATGAAACAAAGCATAAAGGGGAGTAAATCAAATGAAATTAGGAATCGTTGGAGCCGGAATGATTGTAACAGATTTATTGAGCTTTATTCATGAAATCCCCACAATAACCCTGGAGGCCATCAGCTCGAAACCCAGTCACCAGGAGAAGCTGTTGTTTCTTCAGGAAAAGTTCGGAATTCGCCAGATTTATTCGGACTTCAGTCTAATGCTTGCGAATGATGAGGTAGATACCATCTACATCGGGCTTCCAAATCATCTTCATTATTCATACACCAAAGAAGCTTTATTACGTGGAAAACATGTCATTTGTGAGAAACCGTTCACTTCCAATTTGCAAGAATTTCTTGAGCTTAAAGAGATTGCTCAGCAAAAGGAATTAGTATTGGTGGAAGCCATTACGAATCAATATTTGAAAAACTATTTGTCCATGAGAGAGCATCTCCGGCTGCTCGGTGAGATCAAAATTGTGGAATGTAACTTTTCCCAATATTCATCTCGGTATGCGGCTTTCAAAGCTGGAGAAGTCTTGCCAGCGTTCAACCCGGAAATGTCCGGTGGAGCATTAATGGACATTAACTTGTATAATATACATCTGGTCGTTGGATTCTTCGGGAGCCCGAAGAAGGTGGAGTATTGGGCAAACATGGAACGAGGAATTGATACCTCAGGTATATTAATGCTGGATTATGGGCATTTCAAGTGTATCTGCATCGGTTCCAAAGACAGTACAGCCCCCAATGCAGTGAACATTCAAGGCAATGAAGGCTATATTCACATGGCAAGTTCAGCTAATGTCATTGATAGCTTCGAGTACGTCGCCAATAAGGAGACAGCCATTCGGGTAGATCTGAAGGATCATCCACATCGCATGTATGATGAATTCTATGAATTTGACCGTATGATCCAGGAACAAGATATACAAAAAGTCGCTGATATGCTTGAACATAGCGAGAAGGTTATGAATGTTGTAGAGCAGGCCAAACAATCTGCCAATCTTGTATTTGGCCCTCAGAGGACAACAATATAGCAACTTTTGAAGTCGCCTGATGGGCGACTTTTTTGCTGTAACGATGTTAAATCGGGGTGGTAGCTGTTAATTCAACACTCCATATCCGATGACTTTGACAGTGACTTGAGGATGAAAACGAACCTGGGCATATTCGTCGTCCCAATTCAAATCCTTCCACAACTTAGGATAGTGGGCGATTAACTCTCTGCCAATCCCAAATGAATCACACCCGGTTTGCTGAAGTTTCTGGATGATTTGTTCGGCATCCTGGGTCATATCTTCGGAAAGTTGCGTGTTCAAACGATTAATGGTTTCCTTCTCCTGAAGATGATTATTGGGATATTCAACAATAGTAACGGGCAGTTCGATGTTTAGAACCACATCAATTTGGCGGTCTCTTCCAACTTTTACGGCAAGCTTTCGTTTGATTTTCTGGGTATTGGCTTCATACGTTACATAATTTCGCGGGTCATAGGAAGGTCCCGAATTCACCTTTTTAACGAAGCGTGCTGTTTTACTCCATTTTCCACTTAGGATAACGTACAGAGGCGCCTGTTCTGTATCCAGACTTCCTGTGAAGTTTTGCCCGTGAAATAACGCGATTCCCCGTGCAGCAATTTCTTCTCCATCTTTAACGAGATAGGGAAGAGTAAAATCCTGACCCGGATCAAGCATGGGGGGGAGCAGGGTCTCCAGCGTCATTTCGGGAAATATACATAGTTCTTCCAAACTTTTTATTTTTTTAGTGATAAACTCACCAATCAAAATGCTACCGACCTTTTTTTGCTGTAACACCTCTCCGGCTGCTCCATCTACGATGGCTACTTTTACATGCGATGTCGGATAATCCGGTTCTCGATACAAAACATCAAGATAAGGATATATATCGTTTCGTGCAAGTTTATTCCCATATAAAATCATGCCGTATTTGAAGAAGCGAATATCTCCTGTTACTTTATCTCGAATTTTATCTGTGCTCTGACGGACCGACCTCCCGGTGCCTGTATGCACTTCATTAACGCTGCTTCCTTGTGAACTCTCCATATCATCGACAATTTCAAGCGTTTGCTGGATCTCACCATCTGGCGTTAAATCAAACGCTGAAGCATTAGCCAGTCGTGCATCCTTTAAGCTGTCCTGGTCCCAGCAGCCTGTCATTAATATGAGAGTCAGCACGCCAAGTGCTATTCTTCGTTTTCTCATATGACCTTTTCCTTTCGTTTCAGAATATATGACAGGAGCAGCAGCGATAAAGGCAGGACAATGAGAAAAAAATAAGCCGAATTGTTGGCGATGGTACTAATCATCTCAATATTGGCCTTTTCCTGCGGCAAATAAGCAATAATACATGAAGTAAGGACAACGTAAGGCACAGCCTTTTTATGGTTTTTTTGTTTGAAGAGATAGCTTAAACCATTGGCAGCAGCATAATTATAGCCACAAATTGCACCAAAAATTGAAATGACCCAGATGGGGAGAAACAAGAAATCAACCCGATCCATCGTGCCGAGCGGAATGGATCTGAGAAGATAAATAACGGGCTCTGGCATCATATCAAGCTGCTGGGGACTGAATGCGGATGAGCAGATAAACATGGTAAATGCATACAATAGAACGACGATTCCGCTTGCTGCAGTAATGGACTTGAGTTTGCCAACACTTTTGCCCTCGACCATGGGAAACACAACAAGAAAAAATTCAAACCCAAACATAGCCATCAATGTTTCCGTTGATCCGCTAATAATATTGGGCCATCCCGCTTCGTCCAAAGGCAACAAATATAGCAGGTTGACTTCCTTAAGTCCGTAACTGATTAATACCATTATGGGTACAATTAAAAACGAGATGAGCACAAGCACCCGAGCAATAATTCGTAAGTTTTCGCGAACCAGATAAATATTGCTGAAGAGGAACAGAGTAAGTATCGCCCAGCGCGGAGTATCTTGTAGCATCCAGCGATTAATGACACTGTAGGCGTTCACCAGTACAGAAGTACCCATCAACAGGTAATATGCGATATAAGCAATAACTAATACTTTTCCAATCCAACTGCCAGTGACGAGCGTTGTAATTTGATAAATCGTAGAGCTGGGAAAACGTCGCATCAGAAGCCAGCACAACAGAATAATGAGTTGAATCATAATTCCCCCCAGGAAAACAGAGATCCATCCCCCTCCTTTGGCGATGAGGTGTATCCGATGAGGTAACGATAGAATATCTACACCAATCTCAAATTTCAAAATTAGAAGAAACAATTGTCCCTGTGTGATTGTACTTTCTTTATTCACGTCGTTTCCAACTCCTAGAGTCATTCTCCTGTTTTAACTTTTGAGGGCGGGAATCATGGGGGCGTCCGCGGAGAGCCCATATGGGAAAGCGAATAAATACATCTTTCATATCCGCTAACCGAAAAGGAGCCACTGGAGCAAAATAGGGAGTCCCGAAGGATTCCAGCTTGCAGAGATGGATCGTGAGAATAACCAGCCCGTAAACAATGCCAATATATCCAAAAAGTGCAGCTCCGATCATCATCGGAAAGCGGAGAATACGCACCGCTGAACTCATTTCGTGAGAAGGTACCAAGAATGAAGAAATGGCGGTTAGTGATACAACGATAATCATCGTATAGGATACAAGCCCTGCACGAACAATCGCATCTCCAATAACCAAACCGCCAACAATACCGATCGTTTGGCCTACACGGCTGGGCAGCCGTACCCCTGCTTCTCTTAATACCTCAAAGATTAGTTCAAGCAGCATGGCCTCAATAAGAGCGGGGAACGGGATGTTTTGTAATGATTTTTTGATCGTATGTGCAAGCTCCAGCGGCAAAATGGCCGAGTGAAAAGAGATGGTTGCAATATAAATAGCAGGTAACGTAAAAGCAATGATGAAGCTCATCATGCGAATCAACCTTAGAAAAGAGCTTACCATCCAGCGACCGTGATAATCGTCCGGACTTTGGTAAAATGCAAAAAAAGTAACCGGAGCGATAAGAACGGCAGGACTGCCTTCAGCGAGAATGGCCACTCTTCCTTCCATCAGGTTGGCAATAACCCGGTCAGGTCTCTCTGTGCTTAGTTGCTGGGGAAAAAGGGAAAACGGGCTGTCTTCCACAAATTCTTGAATAAAACCGGGAGTCAATACCATATCCGAAGAAATGGAAAGGATCCGATCTTTCACCTGTTCCACCAGCTCGGGATTGGCCAAATCCTGAATATACACGACAGCAACTTTGGTGCGGGATGTCTCGCCGACATAATAGTAGCGCACGATCAAAGATGGACTATTCATTTGTCTGCGAATTAGATTCAAATTGACAGAAAGCTGCTCAATAAAACCGTTGTGAGGGCCTCGAATAACCCCTTCGTTGTCAGGCTCGTTTGTCGCGCGGGCATATATTTTTTCTGTGAAGAGCACGTAAAATTCACAGACTCCATCCTGGATATAAAGACATCTCCCTTGAAGTAGATAGTCTATGGCTGATTGCAGATCGGTTTCCTTCTGACTGCCCAAGGTAAACATGTGATGGGTATCCGCATCTGTTTTCTCCGAGAGCGCTGTCTGAATATGCATCTGAATCATCTCGTGATCTACGAGTGAATCAATGTAGAGCAGTACGCTGTCTGTTCCATTCGTGCAGAAGGACTGTTTTTTTAGATCATCCGTGTGAAAGAGGGACTGCTCCACATAGGAGATGTTCTTTTGCAATTCAAAGAAAGCTGTATTGTCTAGGGTCATGAGCCACCTCTTGTAGAAATAAGTTATACATAATGTGTTCTATATCAGGATGATTTATCCAAAGGTTATGAAAAATGCAGCAACTATGCATTGATTCTTCATTTGTTTTTACTGTGAAAGAGAAATATAATGGTTGTTGCACAAAATGTAAGACACCTTTATTTTGAATTGGAGGCATTTCCATGAATCAGCGTTTCCGCATAACACGATCAATGCAAGAAAATACGGAGCAATCTATCGATTTGGAAGAATGTAAACAATACTTTGCATCCAAACCCGATTTTAGGTATTCTCAGGTTCTTATCGTCAAAGGCCCCGAAAGCACCATGTCCATTGAGGGGGATTTCTTCATGTGGAAGCATGGAGACGAGGAAATTCCGTTCCGGCTATACATGGGAGATGTATATGTAGCGATTTCGAACGAAGCTATAGTTCCCAAAATGATTGAGATTGCTACTGATTTGCGAGCTGATGTGGTTGAAGGATAATGTAATTTATTAAGAAAATTCACTCCAAGTGCGATTACGCAATTTTCCCTGTGAAAAATGAGACTAAAGATTCATTTATATTACATATATTCCCTTGTACTATGTGTATATGTAATATAAATAATTTTACAGGAGAGTGAATTAAATGAAAAAGAGTAAAATTATCCTAATTGCTGTAATGAGCATAATTCTTGCCTTGTCGTCCATACCTGGCATGGGTCAGAGTTCGAAGGCTTCTGCAGCCACGGCACGCACGCCAGTTGTACTTGTACACGGATTGACGGGGTCGGATAGCAATTTTGCAGCTATTGAGAGGTATCTGCGTAGTCAGGGCTGGAGTAAGGATGAGCTGTTCGCCATTGATCTGCCGAGCAAACAAGGAAACCAGCAGTTGAACTCAGCAGCGATTAGCCGTTTTGTAGATGATGTGCTTCGTCAAACAGGGCATACAAAAGTCGATATTGTTGCTCACAGTATGGGCGGAGCCAATAGCTTATATTACATACTGAATCGTGGTGGCGCTTCCAAAGTAGACAAGCTGGTGACCCTTGGCGGGGCTAACCGACTGACTACAAGAACAGCCCCAAAAGGAATAAATGTTACTTCTATCTATTCTACTAGTGACACGATCGTATCACCTGCACTATCCCGATTGGACGGTGCGAACAATATTTCGGTTTCCCTGGTGTCCCATATCGGTCTGCTCTTTAATTCTCGGGTGAACGACTTGATCAAAACAGCGTTAAGCGAATAGTTCGGATAGGCTTTCATATAAACACGACTAACCCTATGTCGGATGACATAGGCATAGTCGCTTAAGAAGTCGCCATATGGCGGCTTTTTAAGTTTTGGGGTATGGAGAGGCTGAACAATGTGCTAAGGATCGAAACGATAGTGATAAAACAGAGCACCTGACCATTATCGATCAGATCTTTGCTTGATATGCGGAACATAAGTTCTTATAATTGGATTATAAAATCATATAGGAAGATTAAAGAATGACTGCCGTTCGGGAAGGAGCGATTTTGAATTGAAGAGTGCGATTATTGAATATTGTTTAAAGAAGAACGGAGCGACAAAAGAGTATCCCTTTGGACCGAATACATCGGTATTCAAAGTTGCGGATAAAATGTTTGCGCTAATTTTTGAGGATAACGGCAATCATGTTCGCTTAAACCTGAAATGTGACCCCGTGATTGCGGAAAACCTGAGAGAGCAACTTGAGGCTGTGCAACCAGGGTACCACATGAACAAAAAGCATTGGAATACCATTACGATGGATGGCTCTTTACCTGAGTCAGATATCTTTGATATGATCGACCACTCTTACGATATGGTTTACCGAAAACTTCCAAAGAGTCTCAGGGAATCTATCTCCACTCCATCGAAATCACGATAGAGAGTATCACAACGGTCATCAGAACATAGCAAAAGGAGCTCCTGGGCATGAAGTCTCTACCTTCTGAGCGTATCAAAATTCATCCAGGCTTTTGGGCCGGATTACATCTATTAGGTGTTAGTACTGGTGACATAGCTCGCACAGCTCAACTGCCTCTCACCGCAATTACTGAATTTGAAGTAACCCAATCCGAATATTTCGCGATTTGGCAGGCCTATTCCGATCTCACGGGTGACACGGCCGAAGGCGTTATTAAACTGGTGACTGCATTTGAAACAACGAAGTATCCGCCGACGGTCTTAGCGGCTTACCATGCTCGTGACTATCGCGATGCTATATACCGAATGGTACGGTACAAACAAATGTGCCCTCCCGAGAGCTTGCAGATTATCGAAGTGGGGGAGCAATGTACCATTGAACTGAAATGGTTACAGACAGATCAATCGGGTCCACCTATGCTGATTGGTATCACGCTGGCATTTCTGCTCGAACTTGGACGGAGGGGCACAGGCCAGCCTTTGACTGCAAAGTTGGTTGAATTCTCACAACCGATGGGTAACGTAGATAACCTTGAGGCGTACTTCGGCTGCCGAGTCGTGACTAATGCCAACTATAACCGGCTGACGCTGCACCGGAAAGATCTGGGTCTTCCTTTTCTCTCATATAACGAGGAGTTGTTAGAGATTCTGAACCCAGCTCTGGACCGATCGCTGGACGAACAGCAGAGCAGGCGTTCCGTTACCGATATGGTCAAATGGATCATGAAACGCAGCCTTACAGGAAAGCGCCCCGACATCCAGACGGTCGCCAAAGAGCTTCAAATAAGCGATCGTACTCTGCAGCGCCGACTGACAGAGGAGAACACAAACTTTAAGCAATTATTGACCGAAGCCAGACATGAGCAGGCTCGGAAGTACCTGGCAGACCCTTCGCTCGATATCAAAGAAGTGGCATTCCTGGTCGGATATGAGGATCAGAATTCGTTCTATCGTGCTTTCCGAATCTGGGAAGGAGATACACCTTCTAATTGGCGTGTCAGGCAATAATTCTGGCGCAAGCTGCTAGTTACCGGGCCGTTCAGACCGCGTAATATTATTCCTATCCGGAACGTTAAGCCGTTCGCAAGGTTTATGAATCAGTTGCCGGATAGTTGTAATGAAGAAGGGGACATGCGGGATGGATATGGGATTAAAAGAAAAAACAGCCTTAGTTACAGGATCAACAAAAGGAATCGGTAGAGCGATTGCTTTTGAACTCGCCCGAGAAGGTGTTCATGTTCTGATTAATGGACGAAATGATGAAGAGGTAGAACGAACAGTTCGTGAAATAAGGTCCAATTTTCCGGAGACCTTTCCGCAAAAGGCCACGGCTGATCTTGTGGATCTGGAGCAAAGACAAGCTTTATTCGAGAAATTCCCTGATGTTGATATTTTAATTAATAGCATGGGCATATATGAAATCATGAGTTATGAAGACGTGAATGATGAAGTATGGGAGACTTATTTCCGCACCAATGTTCTGGCTGCCAATAGCTTGTCCCAATTTTATTTACCTAAAATGGTGAAGAAAAATGACGGGCGCATTATTTTCATAGCGAGTGAAGAAGCGCTTATGCCATCAGGCCAGATGCCCCAGTATTGCATGACCAAATCAATGTTGCTGTCATTATCCAAAAGTTTGTCCAAACTGACAACAGGGGCCGAAGTTACGATCAATACGATCCTACCAGGGCCGACACTGTCCGAAAATGTACGTGAGATCATTGAGGGGATATACCTTGATGAAGCGCTGACTTTCGAGGAAAAAGAGAATGATTTTATGAAGCGTAATCTGCCACAATCCGAATTAGAGCGATTCATCAAGCCAAGTGAAATAGGCAGACTTGCAACTTTTGTATGCAGCCCGTATGCTTCAGCCTTTAGAGGCTCTCCCATCCGAATGGACGGGGGCATGATTCCAACCATATTCTAAAATGTATCTGGATTGAAGGTTTCTACAGCACACTGATATTTGGTTTTACCCCATGTTTCGTTCAATACGCACACCTAATAGCCCCCACGAATGGACGGGGCTATTAGGTGTGCAGATTTGAACGGTTCATTTCCCAATCAATAGTTATACGATCCTGCACGTTCTACAATTATATTCCAATCTTCTTCTTCAAAAAGGATGTTGTTTTCATCCTCGGTTTCGCCGATCCGCACCTCAAGGATGCCCATCCTGGTTTCAGCGAAAATAGAATAGACGCTCTCCGAGGTGATCGCGAACTGATTGCCGATAGTCACCTGGGTGACCTGTCCGTTGATAAGCAATTGACCGCTGCCTGCAAGTACAGTCCATGCTCTGCATCCTGTCCGGTGCCAGTGCAACCCGATATGTTTGCCCGGTAGAACCGTTGTGTTCAATGTGGTTACGGTTGTATTTTCATCTTCCACCGAGCTCTCTATGACACGATAACTGCCCCAGGTTGCTTCACCATACATCGGTTTTAGTGGCAAGCTGCCCAATTGCGCTTTAATTTCATTTGAATTATTTTTGTTGGCAATGAGAATGCCGTCTGGACTTGCGGCAGCGATAATACCTGGCACGCCAATGACTTGGATGGGGTAGGGAAGCTCGTTAATAATATAGGAATCGGAGGAAGATCCCGAGATTCCACCGTGCCCGAATACATGGGAATCTAACTGGGCGCACAGCGTATCCCAGCTTCCGATATCCTGCCATACTCCCTTATATGGCAGGACCACGGCCCGCTGCGCCTTTTCTGCAACATGCTTGTCAAAACTGCGTTCAGGCAATGCTTCATACAGGGATGAGAATTGATCATAATGAACCGGAAGCCCCATTTTTTCAATATGGGATATCATAAACGCGACGGAGAAGGCGTACACTCCGCAGTTCCACAGTGCCCCACGTTGCAGTAGAGTTTCAGCAATGGCGGCTTCGGGTTTTTCTATAAATTGTGTTACGGGCACATAGGCATTACGTTCTTCCCTACCCGGCAGGATGTATCCATACTGTTCTGAAGCATGTGTAGGCCTTGTCCCAATTAAAGCGATATCGGCTTGAGACTGTTTCAATATGTCCGGCAGTAATTGGAAGTTGCTGAAAAAATCTTCACCTGCGAATACATCAGCAGGCGCGATACAGATCACATCGTCATCTTTGGCCATTCGGAAGGATTGCAGATATAACGTCGCTAAGGCTGCCGCAGTAAAAGTGCCTCGTTTATAAGGTTCCCCGATGACTGGTATTTTGCCTTGAGTATGTCGAGCCGTAATGTTAGCCTGATCCTGATGTGAAATAATGAGCGTTGAGTCCGTTAGGCATGAACTGTCAAGCTGGCGGCATACTCTGCTGATCATGGATTCCCTACTCCCATCGGGTGATGGAAGGATATCTACGAACAGCTTGGAGCGAAGCTCATTGGATAACGGCCAGAGCCTTTTGCCAGAGCCGCCGCACAGCAGTACGATATGCATGGGCTTCCTCCTTAAGCTCAGGGAGCTTTACTATAGATTTTACGTTTATGAAAGGAAAGAGAACGGTATTTAAGAGCCAGATTACGGATTTGTTGCTCTTTTAACGAAGAAGCGTTCACATTCAGACTTTTATTCATGGAACTTCTAAGGACCATGCTGCCCGGGTACTTCGTATACATAAAATTGGCATACGTTTCATACTCGGAGAAACCAAACTGCTTCTTCTTATTGATATTGGAGATGATCGCTTTGTACCATGGCAGCTTATGAACCGCTTCAATTTTCTGTTTTAAGGCAGAGAGTTTCGATTTTTCGAACAGCATATAATGGGTGACAAAAGAGCGGGGACGCGGAGCTTTCATGCCTAACAACTTACGGTAGGTATTGAAATATTCCGGCTGGCTCCAATCACGGCAGTAAAATACCGTTTTGCCTTCTACAATAAATGAATGAGGTTTAATCAGTACGGTATCCGCATCCATGACTAGAAAGTACTTTGCCTTCACAATGGAATCTCCGTTCATTTTGAGCAACTGCTGATATAACCAGCCTGACCGATTCCAACGGGAGGACTGGTAGTGTATCTCGTTTTTGGTTATAGGCAGGACGGATCGCTCATTAACAAAAGTGCAGTTTTTACGGGAACAAAGTTTTCTGATTTTGTTGCTGACCGGAGAAACAATATATATGCTTCCGATGGGATGCTTTACATAACGGCGAATGTTATCGATGACGAGAGGAAGGGTAGCCAAATCTTTCTCAATCGCTGGTATAAGAACATCGATCATAGGCGCATGATTCAACTGAATTCCACGCTGAACGGACATCTTCTCAACTCCTTGCACAAATCGTTATGACTTCTTTCATGGTATGTGTGCAAAAGTGTTTTGGTCAGGGCATGTGCAAGTATACATTTTTTACGAATAGGGGCTTTTGTTGAGGGTTCCTTTATCGGTATTTCATATAATGCATGCAGGATCTTGATCAAACAGCAGGCTTTGATGCGGTTGCTGAAGGGAGAGTTTATGATATGGGAGTTGATAAATTGCAGCCGTTAAGAAGCAAGTGGGTAAAAACAAAATTGATCATCAATAATGAATCTATTAAACCGTTTATCCCCGACACACAGAAATATAACAAAACGAATCTGAAATCCATGATCAGCAAATATGGAATGGTCTATGTCAAACCCGAGAGAGGTACTTTCGGGATGGGTGTCATTAAGGCCGAGATGGACAGTCATCAACATTTTGTCTTTCAGATAGAGCAAAAACGCCTGACGTTTGACAGCTTTGAATCCTTCTATACCAGTCTGACACGTTTGGTGCATAAAAGAAGCTATCTAATTCAGAGAGGAATCCATCTTCTTAAGCACAATAACAGGCGTTTTGACATCCGAGTCATGATACAGCTAAGCCCGACCAAGCAGTGGGAAGCTACCGGAATCATCGGCCGACTGGGTCATCCAAAGAAAATCGTAACCAATTATCATAGTGGTGGTACACCGATGGATGTTCACAAGCTGCTACAATCGCATGTATCCACAAAACGCAGGAATGAACTGGTTCAGGAGATGAATGAGCTTAGTCTGCGCATAGCTCGTCATATGAAGAAAAAGTACCCGTATCTAAAGCAAATCGGTGTGGATATTGGCCTTGACCACAGTCTGAAACCCTGGATTATTGAGGTAAATGTCAAACCTGACCCATTTATTTTCAATCAATTAAAGGACAAGACGATGTATCGCAAAGTAATACGATATTACCGCCATGCTGCGCCAAAATAACAGACCAGATTTTTCATGTGAAATCCGCTGGAGAAGGTTACAAGCTCAAGAGTCGCCAAGGTGGCGACTTTTTTTGTTGAACTGCGTTTTAGGGTCTGAATCATGCATTTCATCCCAATTTCACCCCGAAACCTGTGATAAAATAGTATATTCGAGAGTGAAATTCAGAGTTGATGTCGATGAAAGGCGGATTTAATATGTATAATGTTGCCATCTGTGATGACGAGGAGCAGCAGAGAGAGCATGTGAGAACGATGCTGATAACCTTATCTCTAAAGACCCATATTGATTTTCATATCACATTATTCGCATCTGGTGAACAACTGCTCTCGCATTACAGAGACGTTGGGGATACATTCCATATTCTCATCATGGATGTGGAGATGGGCGGTATCAACGGGATTCAAACCGCCAAAGAGATCAGGAACATGAAGTTTTTGGACGTACAGATTATGTTCCTGACCAGTTACCCGGAGTATATGGTGGAGAGCTTCGATGTGATGACATTTCAATATCTGATCAAACCAATCCAGCCGCAGATCTTTGAGGAGAAGATGATTAAGCTGTGCCAATATTTCCAAGCGATGGACAAAAAGTATGTACTGATCAAGTCAGACTATGATGAACTGCTGCTGAAATATGATGATATCCTCTGGATTGAGGTCGTCAAAAGTTTAACAATCAAGAACAAGTTGAATTTTGTGACACAGGAAAATGTGCATGAGACCAAAGGCATTCTATCCAGCTATGCTACTGCCTTGAAAGACCATGGTTTCTTGCAGATTCATCGCTCGATTATTATCAACCTGATGCATGTTCAGAAGTTTGCCGGCACCCAGGTCGTCATGTTGAATGGAACGGAACTACCCATAGGCCGGTCCAAGGTCAAGGAAGTCAAAGATGCCTATACCAAATATATGATCATGAGGATTCAATGATATGGATACATATATGATACTTTCCGTCATCTTTGTGACCTTACTTATGGCATTTCAGGCGAATTTTTATTTTGATTCTGTGCTGGGTAAGTCCAAGCGGAAGCCACAGAGAGCGGTCTATTTCATGGTATTTGTTGGGCTGGGTTATTTTTATTTGGCAACGTCCTTCTCCGACCTCGTTTCGACTGCTGTTGCTCTGCTATTAATCTTCAGTCTGGCACAATCCTATGAAGTGGAGTTCAAAATCAAGCTTGTTTTTACTATCCTGTATGGGGTGCTGATTACGACCTCAAATCTCATTGCTGTATATATTCTCGGAGTTTTGGAATCCGCGGATTACAGTTCAATGGATCAGTTCAACGGAGAAGACCACTGGATTCTCTCCAAGGTAATGCTGCTTGGTTGCAGCATCATGTTCATTGTCATTCAAATTGTCCGTTTAGTGGCCAAACGCAGAAGTTTTGCCGTGCATTATCGTTACTATTTGCTGTTTCTCGTCGTACCGACCATTACGATCTATCAGATCAATGTGGCCTCTATATATAGTGAAAAAAACATATTTTACGTCTTTTCTGTACTTGGATCTCTTTTTCTCAACGTGTTCATAGTCTATGTATTCGATAATATGGTCGAAAAGGTGCAACTCGCGCATGAAAATGCCCAGTTGCAGCGTCAGATGGATTACCAGGATGCCAACTATGAAAAGATCGTACACAGTTTCAAAAACATTAAAAGCATCATCCATGATATCAACCAGCAGTTTCTGTACATTGATGAATGTATCAAACGTAACGAACTGACGGCGGCAGGCGATCATATTAAATTCACATTGAATACGATCGAAGGTGCGTACCAGCGGGTGAATTCCGGCAATCTCGTGATCGATGCCCTTGTTACGAATACCCTTGCCATGGGGCAGGCAAACGGGATCAAAATCGACACCAAAATCCAGCTCCACTCGCAGCATGTCCAGATCGATCGATATGATCTGTGTGTTGTGCTCGGTAACATGCTCGATAACGCAATTGAAGCCTCCAAAAAGGTCAGACAGGCGGAGGATCGATATATCCTGATTGCCATTCACTCCACACCATCTGCACTCGTCATCCAGATTATGAATCATGTAGAGCAACCGATAGTTGACTTGAAAAGTGAGAAGTCCAATCCGGAGTATCACGGGATCGGTCTGACCAATATATTGAGAATGAGCGAGAAATATGGTGGACATATGAGTATTGAGCATCAACATCGCACATTTAATAATATGGTCGTGCTTCCGTTTCACACAAACAATCCCTGAACCTGCCGTTCGGGGATTGTTTTTTTCCATTCAGGGTCCGCTCGCGTTCGATCTGTCTCTTCCCGGATATGATGAATTCATTCATAAGAACGTTTGAGGGAGGATATTGAGATGAAGAAATTGATCAGTCTTTTATGTACAGCGGTGCTTGTAATTACGCCGCTGACAGATGTCAGCGCAGAGGCGAATAACAGTGCAACGATCGAGGTTCAGGCGAAGCAGATCGCCACGGAGATGGTGCAAAACTACGGTGTTACCAGTCTGCAATATGCCATTATGGATGAAGGGAAGTTCATTTTATCAGATAGTGTCGGACTGCACGATAAGGCATCACAGAAGCCAGTAGACAAGGATAGCATGTATGGCATAGGCTCGGTTAGCAAAATGGTTGTTACGGCAGCCGCCATGAGGCTGGTCGATTCCGGTAAAGTAGATCTGGATGAGCCGCTTACTTCGTATATTAAAGACTTTAAGATGGCGGATGCGCGCTATACTCAAATCACACCGCGTATGCTGATGAATCATTCATCCGGTCTTTACGGTACCCATTATGGGAACAGCATGTTGTTTGACGATAATGATACCCGCAATCATGATGAGCTATTGCTCAAGCTTCAGTCCGAAAAACTGAAAGCCAAGCCGGGAGCCTATTCCGTCTACTGCAATGATGGTTTCCAGCTGCTGGAGATCCTGGTGGAACGGGTGAGTGGATTAAGCTACAGCGAATATATCGCCAAGTTCATCAGTGAGCCGTTGAAGTTGGAATCAACGAAAACACCGCTGGATTCCTTTGACAGAGAACAGTTATCCGAAACCTATTGGCCTACACTTGAGATGAAGATGCCTACCGAAAATGCAAACATTATCGGTACAGGCGGAGTGTACTCCACCGCAGAGGAATTGAGTCAATTCGGAGAGGTTTTAATGGGGAACAGACCGGATATTCTGTCCGAATCTTCAGTGATGGCCATGCAAAACCCTGAGTATCGGAAGGGCATATGGGTATCTGATGAACAAAATACGATCAATTATGGCTTGGGGTGGGACGCGGTTAAGCTTGCACCTTTCAGTGATTATGGCATTACCGCGCTTGCCAAGGGCGGAGATACCATGTTGTACCATGCCGTGTTAATCACCATACCCGAACATGATATTTCAATGGCGGTGCTATCATCTGGCGGATCTTCCGTCTACAATCAGATGTTTGCCAGTAAAGTACTGCTGGAAGTTCTGGAGGATCAAGGTATCATTGACGAGGTTAAACCCGATCAAACATTCTCGTCACCCGTCAAAGTGAAGATGCCAACAGAATTAAGCGCATACTCAGGTCTTTATGGTACGGTAGGAGCGACATTGGACATTAAGATCAAGGATGGCGAGGTCAAACTGCCAGCTTTGTTAGGGGGACTTATCCCGGAGCAGAACTATGTGTACACAGGTGATGGACATTTTACAAGTTCCGATGGAAGCGCGAAGATCAGTTTCGAGAAAGAACAGAATGACAAGGTGTATGTTAAAGTTCAGGGCATGATTACGTTACCCGGTGTAGGTCAAACGGTGATGAACACGTATGATTATCAAAAGTTGGAGCATAACGCGCTGGACACAGCAACGAAAAAGAAATGGACAGCTCGCAACGACTCGAAATATTACGCACTAGATGAAAAAATAACGTCGATCTTTTATCTGCTCCCATCGATGCTGATCAAAAATCTGTCCGTTGATGCCGAAAATGGTTACGCCAATGGCACGCAAATCACGGATGCGAACAACGCAGAGAATGTTGCCCAAATTCCGGTGATGAACGGAAGAGACGCATTTGACCTGCAATTCTACACGAAGAATGGCGCTGAGGTTTTGATCCAGGATGGACAGGAATACATTGCAGAGGATGCTATTACTCCCATCTTTGGCGGAAAAAGAGGAATGACGACCATTCCGGCTAACGGTCAGGCCCGGTGGTATGCGATCGACGCCCGTTCGGCGAACAAATCGATAACGGTGGATTCTCCAGAGAGCGGAGGTTATGCGGTGTATAACGACAAAGGCGAAGTGGTTCACTTCTCCGTTGCAACCAACCAGCAATCAACGCAGCTCCCGAAAAGAGGTTTTATCGTTTTTGGTGGTGACGCTGGTGATGTCTTCCAGGTTCATTTAAAGTAGGCTGAGACTTTATTCTATTCACGCCCGCATTTTGTCACAGAAGGAATGCAGTTATTCAAGAAGTCGCCTCATGGCGGCTTTTTTGACATTTCCTTTGAATAATTTAACAATCGCGTAACTATTTGATCTGACTGCACGTTATGTTTATGTAGTTCAGCATTTTGCATAATTTGATTCATCTCGCTCCCGGGTACAAGATCTAGACGAATAGAAACATTTCGATCTATATCTTGCTGATTGAAAGACGCTCTTTGGATTTATGCAAAATGCTCAGTTATATCTTAGGACTATTTTCTTGACAGGAGGAGTCACTTACCATGTTCAATAAACGTACCCGTCACATGAATACACATCGGAAAACGCGAGTATTCAGACCCATCGTTGCAGGCCTTACAGCCGGAATGTTGATGGTTCACGGGGGTATCGGCGTGTTACCGTCGCAGGCATATGCAGAAGCATCGGAGGTATCGATCCGTAACTGGTATCCCTATCAACACTTCACCGTACCTGAGCTGAAACCTTCCTGGACGGCGAAAGTAGATAACTACCTGAATATGAATGAGACGAACATCGGAGTTAATGCTATCGCAGAAGAGGGCAAAGTATTCACGTTCGCTGGATCGAAGTTAATTGCACTCGATGCCAAAACAGGTAAACGGCTGTGGACTTACGGCAAAGAACTGACCCCTTTTATCACCTATCAAGGCGGCGTTCTATACGGCCTGACCAGCAATCACAAGCCTTATGCCGTGAATGCGAAGACAGGAAAAGCCAAATGGCAGTCAGGCACATCCACCTGGATTGATACGTATTACCGTACGGAAGCCCTAGTTCCAACGGTGGATACCCTCTACGTAATTAAAGGAAGTACAACGTTTGCCCTGGACATCAAGTCAGGTAAGCTGCGCTGGGAGGCGAATGAACCGTTGAGCGATGGTCATGGTACTGCATATCTTGAAGAATCTAATGGTGTAGTGTTGAGAACCTTTTTTGTCCAAGGGGCACTTACTTCCACTCAGCTTAATGCGTATGACAAGAAAACGGGCAAGAAGTTATGGGATGAGTTTGGTCAGGGGGAAGCACTTCAGATCAAAGACGGTCTTGTATATTCAATGAACTACTATTCTCCAATGTCGGAAGATGACGATTCGTCACCCGAACGCAAATATCAGGTCAATATGTACAACCTGAAGACCGGTGTGTTGAAAGGAAGCCAGGAGTATACCTGGAAAATTCCGGGTGATCCACCGTATGTAAATGGGTATAAAGGGATATTTGCCAATAAAGACAAATTATACCTTCTACAAGGGGATAAGATAGCGGAGTATCCGTTGACCTCAACCAAGCCGGGAACCACGCCACTTCGAACTTTTCAGCGCCCTTACGGAGAAAATATGGTGTGGCTTGGCATTACACAGGAAAGGCTGATCTTCAAAAACGCCAATACGGGAGAACTCACAGGCATCAAGCTGGCCAATGGCCAAGAAGTCCAATGGAATGGGGATGCCCCGGTTTCTCAGATTGATGTTTACGGAAAAGGAATGTATCGGGCGCAGCGTAACGGCACACTGCTTGGTATCAACATGATGTCGGGTCAGCCCGTCTTTCGAGTCTCCACCGGAGGGGATCTGCATAACATGACGTTGAAAACGGACGGAATGATGATCATTCAAGCGGAAGGTAAACTGCTAGGGGTAAAGCTGCCAGCCTCGCTGAAATAAGTTTTATTTTGCATCCATATTATGAAAATAGGGAGGATTGATCCAGGTGAAACAATCGCGTTCTTTTATCATGAGCATTTCGCTGATCATTATGGTTTTGGCACTTGCAGCTTGCTCTGGTGGAAATGAACCTTCCGCTAGTCCTGAACCATCAACACCAACAGGTGAATCTGCTCCAGCACCTTCAACAGAGAATGAGCAAGCATCTGAAACGAACGAAACGAACGAAACAGAGCGACCCCAGACCAAAAGTTTTGAAATGTTGACAGCAGAAGGGAATCAATCACTGACGGCAACCTTGCAACAAGGAGAAGGATTTTCCTTGTATGTATTCGAGAAATTCACCTTTGACGCTGCCCAAGGCTGCTTGTTCCTGAGTAGCAACCCGGAGTATTATGTGGATATTGAACCGCTGCCTTCGGATTATAATCTGGCAGAACTGAAGACTGCGGGCAAGGCGGAGTTGGAGAAATTCGGTGAGGTGTCTGATTATAGCGGAGAGCTGGTGGAGCACCCGCTTGGTTTCGCGGAGCTCTATCTTCAATCTTCCAGTGGAGAAGGAATCAGTGATTTTATGATTTGGAAATCAAAAGAAGGGGATGCTTTTCTGTTCCGTCTTCATAATCCCAAAGGGGAAGAAGCCTCTGATTTCGCCAGTCCAGTCTGGGTTTCATTATCTACCGTTCAAAGCGATTCATAATCTGAGCTGACCAGGAAGCCTTGCAATGAAAGTCGCCAACGTGGCGGCTTTTTTTACTTTTTGCAGATTCCATGAATAGATTTCGAGACGATTCCATCTTTGCCATTTGACTTAGAGTATACTCTAAGGTGTAGACTTGCAAAAGAATGAAAAAGCATTGTAAAGGAGATGAACGTGATGACACAGGAAAAGGACTTTAAAAGCACCTTACAACATAAAATGGACTCTGGATTCGACCATCACAGCACGGCGGAGGACGTATTGAGAGATATTAATCTGTCAGGGCGCCTTGCTATTGTGACGGGTGGATATTCAGGCCTGGGACTGGAGACAACACGCGCGCTTGTACAAGCAGGAGCACAGGTCGTTGTCACAGCACGTCGGCCAGCAGTCGCTGAAGAAGCACTTGCCGGTCTGAAAGGTGTTGAGATTGACGAACTGGATCTCGCTGATCTAACCAGCGTTCGCTCTTTTGCCGAACGGTTTCTTGCAAGTGACCGTAGTATCGACATGCTGATCCTTAACGCCGGAATCATGGCTTGTCCAGAAACCAGGGTAGGCCCGGGTTGGGAAGCCCAGTTCGCAACGAACCATCTCGGTCACTTCGCGCTCACCAATCTGTTATGGCCTGCACTCGCAAGTCAGGGTGGCGCACGCGTTGTTTCCTTGGCATCAGCGGGACATCATTTCTCTCCGATTCGTTGGGATGACATCCAATTTGAGCATAGCTATGAGAAATTCCCTGCCTATGGGCAGTCCAAAACAGCAACCATTTTGTTCAGTGTTGAGCTGGACAGACGTGGTGCTGATCAGGGGGTACGTGCATTTTCGGTGCATCCGGGCGGAATTTTGACACCGCTGCAACGACATATGGCAAAAGAGGAAATGGTTGCATTGGGCTGGATTGATGAATCTGGACAAGTCGCCAATCCTGCGTTCAAAACGCCCCAGCAAGGTGCAGCAACTCAAGTATGGGCAGCCACTTCTCCTCAGCTTGAGGGAAAGGGCGGCGTTTACTGCGAGGATTGTGACATCAGTGAATTAGCTCCCGAGGATGGAGGCTTCTACGGGGTCAAGAAGTACGCCATCGATCCCGAGCAAGCTCTTCGTTTATGGGAGCTATCGGCCAAGTTGACTCAAACGGACCTACCAATCTCTTGAATACGTTCTTTTCTTGTTCACAAGAGAACGGCAGTCAGAGTAAGTAAACAAAAGAGCAATCTCTAATGAGGTTGCTCTTTTTGTCACGACTTATTTTGCCTAACCGTGTATACGCAGTTTCTTCCTCCCGCTAAAATGTACTCGCCCCGTTCAATATGAACATTATTTCCTAGAACCGTTTTAAATAAATGTAACTCATTCTTGCATAACCCGGTACATACAGCAGCAGCTTCACAGATCGGACAATGCTTTTCGATGAATAGGAGACTGCCATCATCCTGCTCCTTAACCTCGGCCATATAACCTTCATTCGTTCGAATCTCGGCCAATTTCTCCAGTTTCTCTTTAACATCTGATGTATCTCCAAGGTGCTGGAGATATTGTTGTTGCATAGTCTTATTTCGAACAGCCAGCAGCTTGTCGAGCCCCTCATTACCAAAAGCTTCTTTCATGGAATTAATCAGACTAACGGATAAATCCGAATATCCACTCGGAAAAAAACGATTCGCCGCGGGAGTTAATATCCATAGCTTGGTGGGTCGACCCATGGGACGTGCCTCTTCTACATTCGTAACGAGCCCTTCTTCTTTCAGCGCATTCAAATGTTGACGGATGGCCATTCCTGAAAGAGAAAATTGGGAGGAGAGTGCCACAACATCCATTCCCCCTCGCTCCTTTAACAGATCAATGATTGCTCTTCGGGTACTGGTTGAGGCATCCTTTTTAGTTTGATTTTGGCTCATGGTGTACCTCCTTTTGTAGCATCTCAATCTACATCACTGATTACATTTTAAATAAAAATATTGACAAAGTCAAAGCTGAACTGTAGTTTAGACATTGTAAATAAAAATGTTTACTAAGTATCCGGATACGATGTTTACATACCAATTTTCTTGGAGGTCACATTTCATGTCGTCTAATCATCAAAGTATTTTCAGCCCGCGTTATTTTGCACTAACCATAGGTATTATTCTGTCAGTGATGGCCGTTGGATTTGAAGGTCTGTCCGTAACTACCATTGCCCCTTCGATTGCTGGAGACTTGAACGGTCTTAGCCTGTTTGGGTGGATATTCAGTACATATCTGCTTGCACAGATTGTCGGAACGCTGGTCGTTGGTCGAATCATAGATAGAAGAGGACCAGCAGCACCATTCACTTTCGCACTTCTTTTGTTTATCACCGGGCTGATCGCTGCAGCAACAGCAGGCGACATGTATACCATGATAGGATCACGGGCTATGCAGGGTTTGGGTGCCGGAGCAATGATGACTTGTGTGTATACGGCAATATCCTTAAGTTACCCGGATGAATTACGTGCCAAAATACTCGGAGCATTCGGTACAGCTTATGTTCTTCCGTCCATGCTTGGTCCGTACGTTGCAGGTCTTATCGCAGATCAGTGGTCTTGGCGGCTTGTTTTCTGGGTAATATTGCCTATATTGGCTATTTCAGCGTTTCTTAGTTTGCCTGCTTTTACGAAATTAAAGATACAGAAGACGCAAAGGGATACCGGGGCTTCATCGACTTGGATGGCGTTACTGTTAACACTGGGGACAGGGATTTTCTTGGTCGGTCTAAGTGAGCTTCCGAGCATTATGGGATTTGTTCTAGTCTTTATCGGCTTAGCTCTCATGATATTTCCGCTCCGCAAACTGCTACCGAAGGGAACACTTACGTTTCGTAGAGGCATGCCAGCTATTCTGGCAACACGCGGGCTGTTCTTCGCTGCCTATACCAGCACTCAGAATTTCTTGGTATTGGCTTTAATCGATGTGAAAGGAATTACGCCTTCTCAAGCCGGATTAATAGTAGCGAGTGCTGCATTGAGTTGGTGCGTCATAGCGTATCTGCAAGGGCGGTGGGATTCGGCAGATCAGGGCCGTGGACGTCATACGAGAATTATTCTGGGAGTATTGCTGCTCGCCATAGGGATTGCCATCGTATTTTGGGTGCCCGTTGTGACCGTTACTGTTGCAGTTATTGGGCAGATCGTCGCTGGTATCGGAATTGGATTGGCCCATCCGATTAGCGGCGTTGTGGCATTTTCCAAAACAGAGGAAGGTGGTGCCGGCAAAACCTCTGCAAATCTGCAATTTGCGGATTCATTTACACCTGGTGTAGTGATCGGGATCGGTGGTTCCATTCTTGTGGTATGTCAGGCTGGGGGAATGTCACTGCAAGCCGGATTAATTGTAGCCATGGGTTTCCATCTCTTGTTGATCGTAATGAGTTTATTTGCGAGTACTCGGATCTCACAACAATCCATCTAGAATGATAAAAAAACGTTCCACGTCATTATAAACGTGGAACGATTTAAAATACATTTATAAGAATGCTGATCATAAGAAAGAGGGTGTACCGATCCTTGTCCACTGAAGATACGGAGAAACTTTTTCTAGCTTATCGCATCATCGGGACTAAATGGACTATCCATATATTATTTACTCTTTCTCATGGCCCGAAGAAATTCAGCGAAATTTCCCAGAGTATTCCTTCCCTTTCGGAAATGATCCTTTCCAAGCGTTTAAAGGATCTTCAACATCATCATTTGGTTAAAAGAACAAGCCTGACACGCCCTACACAAATCATTTATGAGCTTACGCCCAAAGGAGCTGCTCTTGCTGCTTTCATACCCTGTCTAACAGACTGGGTTACGGGGTTCTCTGAATGATACATGTGTTAATCCTCTCAGATACGCATCACATTGTTAAAAGTTTAAGTGTATTGATTCGAACTGAACCGTCTTTTTACCTCGTGGAGACTGGGCCGAATCTGATTCATAGCTTTCATCAAATTCCAGACAATTCAGTACTTATCATAGATATTAATTTGAAACATGTAGAGCCGTTATTAAAACGATTTTCGGAGAAATACAGCGTATTATTGTACAGCGGTTCTTTAGAAATCAATGATATTCCGCCCACGCTGCAAAAATATCGTTGTCGTTACTTTAATGCGTATACCAGTCCTGAAGAAATTATTAAACTTTTATAGGAGGAATGAAGATGAACATTGAGGTCAGTGATAAAGCATCAGACAAAATCGCCGAAATCTTATTAAGCGCAAATACCCGAAATCCCTTTCTTAGAGTAGGTGTTGAAGAAGGGGGATGCAGTGGATTATCCTATACCCTTGTCGTGGACGAGCAGCAGACAGAAGAGGATTTTGTATTAACTAAAGATGAATTTAATATAGTGGTTCACACAAATAGTATTCCATATATTGACGGTCTTGAGATTGACTATGAAGAAAGTGGAATGTTGGGCGGATTCACCATGAATAACCCTAATGCAAAAGTTTCATGTGGATGCGGGGCCAGTTTCAGAATGGCCAACTATCGGGGCGAAGTTAAAAAATGTGATTAACTGCAGGGAGGAGAGAAGTGGAATGATATCATTTGTAGTATCTGAAAAAGCAATAGATTCATTTAAGAATGAATGGGGTTTGGAAGAGTCCCAATATGTAAGGATTTACGCGAAATATGTGGGTGGAGGCTCAGATGCTTTTACGATTGGCATAAATGTAAGTGCTACACCGATCGATCCAGCATTGGTTCAATGCATTGGCGGATTTCATTTCTTTGTTGAAAAAACAGATGCTTGGATTTTACAGGATGAACTTCTTGAAATTGATTGCAATGAAAATGGCATATTTTCAAACAAAATCTCCTATTGAGCATATAATAAAGAAGGAGCATCTCTATTCAGCGATGACACAATCATTTCTTTATGAACTCAGGGAGAGAATATCATGAACCTATTTGAAAATCACATACCTTTGGAAAAGGTAAAACGTAATGAGCCTCTGAAAGACCACACGTATATAAAGTTAGGTGGTAAAGCAGATATACTTATTCATCCAACAACGAAAGACGAAATTACAACCATCGTTGACATTGCAAAAGAACATCAATTGCCTTTGACTGTGATTGGAAAAGGATCAAATGTCATCATCAAAGAGAGCGGAATCAGAGGGGTAACGATTTCTTTGAGTGATTTTGATCAAATCCAGGTGAGCGGGAACAGGATTGTTGCGCAAAGCGGTGCCAATATCATTGATGTCTCCAGAATTGCATTGGATCATAGCTTAACGGGTCTGGAGTTTGCATGTGGAATACCGGGTAGCACCGGAGGCGCCCTATATATGAATGCGGGTGCTTATGGTGGTCAAATGGCTGAAGTTGTCGAACGTGCGAGTGTAATTACCAAAGATGGAGAAGTGCTAGATATATCCCGAGCAGACATGGAACTTGGTTATCGGGACAGTATCTTCAGAACGAATGAACATATCATACTTGAGGTCGAGTTTAAGCTCGAAAAAGGAAACAAGGATGTTATTTCCAGTATAATGCAGGATTTAACGTATAAAAGAGAATCTAAACAACCTCTGGAATTCCCCTCATGTGGCAGTGTATTTAAACGTCCAGAGGGATACTTTGCAGGAAAATTGATTCAGGATTGCAACTTGCAAGGCACCCGCATTGGAGGAGCCGAAATCTCTATGAAGCATGCAGGTTTTATCATTAATGCAGATCATGCAACCGCAGAGGATTATTTGGCGTTAATCCATTTAATCAAACAAAGAGTGAATGAGACATTTAATATTGATTTGGAGACAGAAGTCATTATTTTGGGAGAATAAGTTCTTCTATGGACTACTTTAAAGCCGCCTTGCCTTTGGTCATACCCCTGTCAAGTAGACAGATGAAAAAAGCTATGCTGCCAGTGCGCATCGATATTCAATCGGTGCGCGCTGTTTGAGTTTGGCTTGAAAGCGTCGGTAGTTGTAATTGTAAATGTAATCTTCCACAGCTTGTCGAATCTCTGCTTCTGAATTACACTGGTTAAGGTACAGCTTCTCTGTTTTGAGATGCGAAAAGAAAGATTCGATGCATGCGTTATCCAGGCAGGTTGCTTTGCGAGAGTGGCTGCCCTTGACGCCGAATGCTTCTAATCGTGAGTTGTACGCCTGAGACGTGTACTGGAAGCCCTGATCCGAATGGAGCACGGCTTCCGAAACGTCTCTTTTTTGTGTCCATTGTTCTACCGTATCCAATACGAGCTGAACATCGTTCCGTTTAGATAACTGCCAAGCTACAATCTCGTTGTTGAACAAGTCTTGAATCACAGACAGGTAAACGAATGCGCTCCCATCCGAAATATAGGTAATATCCGTCACCATTTTTTGCTGGGGTGCTGTGGCATGAAATTGGCGCTTCAGGCGATTCGGATAGATAACAGATGGCGTATAGCTGGACTTCTTCCGCTTCTTGCGAATCACCGATTGGATCGATAGTTCCCGCATGATTCGCCATACTTTCTTGTGATTGACGTTCAGACCGGCCTCCCACAACGCCGTTGTCATGCGAGGATAACCAAACTCTCGGTTTGCAAAATGAATAGCCATCATGTGTTCTTTGATCTCACGATCACGGTCTTGTCTTGCGTCTCGCTGCGGCTGGGTTGCTCGCCATTTGTAGTAACTGGATCGGGGTATTCCTGCAATTGTTAATAGGCGTGTAATGCCATGCAAGCAGCGCAATTCATCTAGGATATCGTAGTTCTCCCGTTGGCTCAGCGCTTCTCCTTTGCTAGATTGGGATACCGCTTTTTTAAATAATCCACCTGTGCTTGAAGATAATCTCGTTCTTCCTCCACGCTGCCAAAGGTTGTACGGGGACGTCCCTTCAGTGGATTCGGGACACTGTTTTTTCGCTCATCGAAAGCTTCCCCGTTTATCCACTTTTTCACCCACACCTTCAATTGTGAACAGTTTCGAATCCCCTCGCGCTCAGCAACCACCTTGTAACTTGAAGAACCTTCGACATATGATCTAACTGCATTCAATTTGAATTCTTCGGTATACGTCTGAAATGTTTGCCCTTTTTTCGCCATAAAAATATCCCCTCCAAGTGTCACTTGAACCCCCATGATAACATGAAGGTTTTTTTAAGTGTCTACTTAAAGGGGATAATACCACCTTTGGCGGTTTTTTTTTGTTAGTTGAGTAGCCATTCTCGTCGTATTTACTTATTAAACATTTTTATTTACAAAGTAGAGCGTTTATTGTATATTTAGAACATAAAAAAGGTGAATTTTACCATAAGTTCATCTATTATGGAGGTGTAGGAGACAAACAACAATCAGAATGGGATTTTTGATAGACAGCACAGGGCGCTTACGATTGGTATTATGCTGGTTCTGACAACCGTAGCTTTCGAGGGGCTGGCTATTACAACAATTGCGGCGAAAATGGCACAAAGCTTGGAGGGTATCCATTTATACGGTTGGATCTTCAGCGCATTTTTGTTATCCCAGCTTATTGGAACCCTGGTGATGGGGCAGCAGGTTGACAAACGCGGTGTTTTTACATCCATGCTCGTGTCGTTTAGTATTTTTGTGTTAGGAACTGTGGTCGCGGCTGTTTCTTTTGATATGCACATGCTTATCGCAGGAAGAGCCTTACAAGGTTTTGGGGCGGGAGCCTTGATCACATGTGTTTATACCTGTGTCACATTGCATTATTCAGACGCTCTTCGTACTCAAATTTTAGCAGCTTTCTCCATGGCATTTGTTCTGCCTTCCTTAATTGGGCCTTACCTGGCAGGTCTTATTGCCTCTTATATGTCATGGCGATTTGTTTTCTGGATTGTTTTACCCTTGATTGGAGTGGCATTGAGTCTCACATTTCGCTCTTTCCGTGATCTGCAGCTTCGGCAAGTACGGACAGGACCAGCCCAAACAGCCGACTCGAAGACTCTTTATGCGATTCTACTTGCCATTGGAACCGGATTGTTACTCACTGGACTTGGTATGATAACCGATTGGAAAGGAATAGTTCTCACTTTGGGTGGATTATTCGTCATGATTCCACAAATGCACAAACTTCTGCCCAGGGGCACCTTTACGGTGCAAAAAGGACTTCCTGCCACATTGGTTTCCAGAGGGTTGTATGTGGCTTGTTATTTTACAACGGAGAGCTTTGTGATCTTGGCACTAACCGAAGTAAAGGGGTTATCGGCAGACCTTGCCGGCCTCATTGTAGCAGCAGGTTCTTTGAGTTGGTCCGCCGCAGCGTGGTTGCAAGCCAAGCTCGATGTACGAGATTTAGGTCGTGGCCGAAAGCACAGAGTCATGGTGGGTATTGGGATTATGATTGCTGGAACTGTACTTGTGATCTTGGCTCTTCTGTTGTCAGACGGTGGAATTATACTCATCCTGCTCTCGCAAATGATTACCGGCTTCGGTGTTGGATTGGCTAATCCTACAACGGCGGCCATTGCTTTACAACATGCGGCGCCTAGGAAAGAGGGCGAGATGTCCGCCAATCTTCAATTCGTGGATTCCTTCTATATTGGAGTAAGCATCGGAGTTGGCGGCGCTCTTATCGCATTATCTGAAACTTTACAGTGGGGCATATCGACAGGAGTTGTGATCGTATTAACACTCCAATTACTATGGGGCTTATTAAGTTTCTTAGCATCTTTACGAATCACCGAACTCGTTCATCAAGAAGAACATCATCCGATCAGCCAGTCGAAAGAGAACATTCCCATGTAACGGATGACCATCGCGTCGTTAAATACATCACGAAGAACGGGGGAAAAATTACATTGGGAGGTGGATAAGATGGCACGTGTATTAGTTGTCATTACTCCGGCTGAAGGCCATGTGAATCCGTCGTTAGGATTAGTTACTCAGTTGATTGACAGTGGAGAGGAAGTTGTCTATGTGTGCACGGAGGAGTACCGCTCCCGAATTGAACAAACCGGAGCCCGGTTGATTACCTATCCATTTCCGCAAGATGCCTTCTCTCATGATCCAGTGTTGAAACCGCAGGAGTACAAGCATGCTTATCAGTTCATTTATATGATGGTAGGCGGTGTCATTCGGAGGATGATCCCCGAGGTGCTTCGAGTGATCGAAAATCAAAAGTTCGATTATATGATCTTTGATTCCCTGATGGGCTGGGGAGGGACTATTCTTGCAGAAAAATTGGGAATTCCCGCGGTGTGTTCGATTGCCTCCTTTGCTTTCGTAGATCCTTTGGGGGCTGGCGAAGGCATGAATGAGAAGGAGAAGAAAATGGATATGGATACGAAGGAACTGTATGAGGCTACGATGAAGATAACGCGTGAGTTAGCGCAAGAGTTTCAAGTGAGTATTCCAGCCATAGAAGAGATTCCGGCACATGCAGGTCGGTTAAAGCTTGTGTATACAAGCCGTTATTTTCAACCGCAGGCCGAAAAGCTGGACCCTAGCTTTATTTTCACGGGTCCTTCCATCATACCGCGTCAAGATGCTCCGAACTTCTCGTTCGAGCTACTTCGTCAACGTTACCAGCAAACCGTGTACATTGCCATGGGAACCATTTTAAATAAAAACCTGGATTTCTATCAGCTTTGCTTTGAAGCATTTGGGGATTTGCCAGTGAATGTGGTTCTATCTTCAGGAAGATATACGGATATGGTGCCGCTGGCTGATCGAATTCCTTCTAATTTTATCGTCATGCCATACATTGCACAGTTGGAAATGCTACAGCATACGGATGTTTTTATTACACATGCTGGAATGAACAGTACAAGTGAGGCGCTTTATTACAACGTTCCGTTGGTGATGATTCCGTTAACGTCGGATCAGCCACTCGTTGCCAAACGGGTACAGGAGTTGGGGGCGGGTATCACTTTAAATAAACATAACCTCAGTGCAGCTGATCTGAGAGAGGCATTAGGAGAAGTCCTAAGCAATCCGCGTTATAAACAGCAGGCTTGCCTCATCGGCGAATCTTTACGGCAGGCTGGTGGTTATAAGCGGGCCGCTGAGATGATTATGAATCATTTTGCTAAGGTTTAATCTTCATATTCCAACATCGATGACACGTCTTAGGGGCTCCTGCGGTAATCGGATCGTTAGTTTTGAGTGAGAATGATAGGTTTTGGAGCAAATGATCATCATAGAAACAGCGGCAGCCAAAGGCTTGATTTCAAGTCTTGGACTGCCGCTGTTTCTAATGTAGGAGGATTTCTGAATTAACTTACACTTGGATTGTTGGGGGTTCGATTGGCTTTCACATATTTAAGCTGAGCAACGATGATGACGCTAATGATGACCAACAGGAACCACGAACTGATTTTGCTAAAACTAACCAGTTGCCAGGCCTCGTGCTGGTCGGGGTATTTCCAGCCATTAAAGAATGTGGCTATATTCTCAGCAGCCCAGATGAAAAAACCGACAATGACAAAAGCAAGCGATAACGGCATTCGATAGGTTGTTGCTCGTACCCGGTAGATAATCCATGTTTTCCAGAAGACCATAAATACAAGCGCCGTTAGCCACCAGCGAAAATCGGGAATAAAATGATGGGTGAAAAAGTTGATATAGATAGCTGCTCCTAAGAGAAACGAAGGTGCCAACCCGGGCCAGCCGGTCATGTCCATACGCAGTCTGCGCCATACTTGGCACATAAAGCTGGCTACACTTGCATACATAAATCCACTATATAAAGGGACTCCGAGAATTTTGGTGTATGCTGGCTCAGGGTATGACCATGATCCCATCCATACTTTATATATTTCCAGCACCAGGCCAATGATGTGAAATACACAGATGACCTTGATTTCATCCCGGGTTTCCAATCCACTTCGATACATCAGGTACTGCACAACGAGCAATACGAGCAGAATGGCATCATAACGATGAAGGAAAGGGACCTGTATTACAGTGGAAAGAGCCAATGTTCCAAAGATTGCTACAGGAAATATGCAGCTCATGGCCTGATGATAGCCGAAGTGAAGTAGCTGTATTAGAGGTTTCAAATCGAGTTAATCTCCTTTCCAAACAGGTTTGAGCACGATTCATTATATGATTTGAGAGTGTTCATCATGGGCACTTTTTAGCCTACACTCATGATATAGATATCATCCAATAATAAAAAGAGAAAAAAACGCGTAAATCTGTTCTTGTTTTCAAAATCTAAAATGATCCCTTTCATTAACGATGATTCTCGATTGGACTGGAATAAAAGAATACAGACTTCTTTGCCTTGCGTAGGACTCGGCCTATTCTATGAGAAGGCTTCATGAGTAGGCGAATCGGTCATTCAATGTATATTCTCTCGTGGTTATGTTAAAATGAAATTCGTACAATTACATTAGACAAGGAGGCCGCCATGCAGCCGATACAACCTCAAGATATTCAGCTCCGGATTAATCACCTTGCTGATCAGGACTTATACGTACATCTCGAACTCACGTCAGGTGCATACGCACATCACCTGGACAGTACAAGACATCCGGCATCGGCATTCATTACCAATGCGGCCATACGATATACGCAGGGGTCCATCTCCGGTACAGGTCCATACCGAGTCGGTCTGAAAACCACTCAGGGCTGGATTTACGCCGAAGGCCTTACACACATTGATGAGCAGGAAAAAGAAAGACTGATTTTGGCCGGTCACGACAGCCAAGGCAAGCTGGTTGTGGCGTTACAACTGGGTCGGGAGATGTTCTGATGAAAGCGGAGGAACGAATAACCATGAATACTACACATAACGAGCATGAGCGCATCCTGGTGGTGTACCCACATCCTGATGATGAGGCTTTCTCTGCATCGGGAACGCTAGCCAAGTACATAGATGGTGGTGCCCATGTAACCTATGCTTGTCTGACACTCGGCGAGATGGGACGCAATATGGGGATTCCTCCCTTTGCCAACCGAGTCACGTTACCTACCATCCGCAAAGAGGAACTCATCGCAGCTTCGGAAGCGATTGGTATTCAGGACCTCAGGATGCTGGGCTTCCACGATAAAATGCTGGAGTTTGAAGATCCGCAGTTATTGGAAGGCAGCATCATGGCGTTGCTCAAGGAGCTGAAGCCTTCGCTCGTCATTACTTTCTATCCTGGGTACAGCGTTCATCCCGATCATGATGCGACGGGAGCCGCTGTCATACGTACAATCGCTCAACTTCCTGTGGCTGAGCGTCCAGTGGTTCACTGTGTGGCGTTCGCCAACAATCAGGAACAGTACATTGGCAAAGCGGATGTGATCGTTGACGTAACCGGATTTCTGGACCAAAAAATGGCGTCTATTCGAGCCCACCGTTCTCAATTCCAGGCAGCGGAGCTGGTTGGAAATCGTGAGCTGAACGATGAAGAAATTAAGCTTCGTTTCGGTAAAGAAACATTCTGGATCTATCCATTTGAATAACATGATTACTTGGAAGTCGCCGATATGTGGTATTATCTCCTTTAAGTAGACACTTAAAAAAGTGGTTGTCCAAAAGCCCTTAAAAAAACATATTGGTCGAGAAATGACACCGATACGTTCAAACGGGACGAAGCAGAGGTCTATCCTGCTTCGTCCCGTTTGCGTTTTTCCATCATTATGGCCCTTTGCGGGAGTTAATCAAACTATGCCACGATTAAATAGGCAAATCTTTTTTATCAAAAATAATGATTCCTGCAGCATACAGAAGTGCTGCGAGTCCGGCGAACACAGCCATTCCCACATACGCAAAGCTGTCACCCGCGAACAATCGTACCGGATCGAACAAGGAATACAAGGACATATTGCCAATCCAGCTCAACGTTTCTCCTGAATCGCCCAGCATTTGCAGTAGTACAAACGCAACAGGAATACCGGCCCCGAGTCCAAGACTATACTTGCTTTCATTCGCCAAACAAGAAGCGAAAAAACAGATACCATTGATGGCGTAATACATCAGAAGGGCGTACAGATTAAGCCAAATGAATTGGTTGATATCCATAAGCCCCGGAAACATGACAGATGATACGACAAGAGTTAGTACCGTGATCCAGCAAAAGATCGCTGTTATTGAAATCAGACTGTAGACCGCTTGGGTAACAGCAATACGTTTTCTTGAGTTGGACGTTGAAAGCAGATAGGACATGCTTCCTTTATCCACATGAGCGGCCATTATTCGGTGGTTCGTAACGATGGAAACAACCATGGGGAACAAATAGAGAAGAAGACTGTATAGTGTTCCGGAAAGAAAGGTAAGCAAGGTGGTTCCAACGTTCATTCCCATAGCATTGATGAGCTCAGGAGGAAGCATGTTCAGCATTTCTTTTAATGCATCGACGCTATCCGGATCGAACATACCGATCAGCATAATGGAGTAAAAAGAATAGATGGCTACAATAAGAAACCAAATGAACCGATTGGCCCGCATATTTGCTTTAAATAATGCCCAGGACATATTAATTTTGCTCCTTTCCATAGAAGCCCATGAAAATTTGCTCAAGCGTTTGGGGAGGGCACTCCATATGAATAACCTTGCACTGGGAGAGTGCGCTGAGCATTTGGTCATAGCCATCCGTAATCTTAATCTCCACACGTAAGGGACCCAATTCAGTATAAAGGAGCCCGTTATTTTGAAGGACCTGCATATCCTCCGCATGCGCCAGAGCGACTACAATGCTCTTCGGCAGTGTCCTTTTTAGCGAGTTTATGTTCTCCACGGTTACGATTGATCCTTCCCGTATGATGCCTACCCGTCCACAAGTGTGATCGACTTCATCAAAGAGATGGGAAGACATCAGTATCGTTTTGCCCCGGTTTCTTTCCTCAATAATCAGTTCCACAAATCTTCTCTGCATCAGTGGATCGAGCCCGCTTGTAGGTTCATCAAGAATAAGCACTGCAGGGTCGTGCATAAAAGCGGCGATCAATCCTACTTTTTGTTTCATCCCCTTGGACATTTTGCGGATCTTCCGATCCGATTCCAACTCGAAACGGTTGATTAATTGATCGCGGCGCAGTTTGTCGTTACGTCCTCTTAAATCATCAATAAAGTCCAGAAACTGCATGCCTGTCATGTTATCGTAAAATGCGATCTCGCCAGGCACATAACCCAAATTCTTCTGGATTTGTGCTGCTTCCCTTCTGCAGTCTAAGCCGTTAATACTAGCCTTCCCGCTGGAGGGGTTCACAAATCCCATCAGATGACGCAGAGTCGTTGTTTTTCCAGCACCATTGGGCCCAAGAAATCCAAAGACCTCTCCTTCTTCAACGTCAAAACTCACATCCCGAATCCCCTTACCATTCGAATAGATCTTGGTTAATGAGTGGACCTTGATCATTAATCTCAACCTCCATAAAAAAATATGTAACTATTACCATCTAAGTTACATAATATTATCAGCTTGATTAGATGTCAATAAAAATATAACATAGAGGTATATTGTTACATAATTCGCGGAGGATAGGACGGTAGGTTCCCATGAATGGCTTCGAAAAACGCAGAGAACAGAAAAAAAAGCAAATCCTGCAATCGCTAATCGATATGATTATGACTCGCAATTTTAAAGAAATCGGTGTAAGGGAGATCGCGCAACATGCTGGTGTGTCTCCTGCATCCATATATAATTTTTTTGGAAGCAAAGAAGAACTGGCCAAGGAGATTTTTTATCATCAAATGGATGAGTCGGGGAAGGAATTCAGTCTTTTGATGAACTCCGATATTCCTTTTGAAGACAAGATGAGCAAAATGTATGAGTTATCCGTAAACAATCAAGAGACGTTAAATAGTGAGGGCATAAAGAATTTTATGTTCGAAGATCCGGCATTCAAAGAGCATATTGAGGATTATGCCAGAAACGTTGTCATTCCCGAGCTTATGAAGCTGATCGAACAAGGCAAAGCCGAGGGGAAAATAAAAGGAGGCATATCGGCAGAAGCCATCATGATTTTCATGAATGGAATTATGGCCATGCTGAGCGAACCATCTTTCGCAGAAAAACTTAACGTAAATGTGCGAAAAGAGTTGGGCAAGCTGTTTCTTTACGGAATTCTGGGTAATAGGGAAGAGGGAAATTAATTATTTAAATACTTGAATGGCATTTATATAGTACAGTTGCTTGGGAAGTCGCCGATATGGCGGCTTTTTTGGTTTAAATCACAATATCGACACAAAAATGTGGTGTCTATAGCCTAATTGAGCTATATGGAAAAAACATCATTTTAAGTACACTGTGATCAGGCTTGTGATAACGCTTTATTTATTTTCTTGCTTCAATTGAGGATGAACATGGATGGTTTATTTGGTGTGGAATGGAGGGAATGGTGTGTACAGCAAACGTAGATTATGGGTTCGGGGCATCAGGGAGCCCGAATTGTGCGGGAAGAATCATGCGTGATCCTTGGACGAAGTTAAGTACATCCGACTACTGCTTGAAAAGCAGGATGCTAGGGTTGATTTTCCTGACCGTTATAATGACGATTCCACTGAGTTTCCCGCATGGAACGGCCATGGCCGACTCCGGCAACCGTGGCATTATCCCGCTCCAACCTGTGATTGACCGTTCTGCGCCCGGAGAAGTTATTGTGCTTGAATCAGGCCGTTACTCTGGCCCTGTAACGATCGACAAGAACTTGACCATACAGGGCGATCCTACGGTCATATTACTTAATGCAGAAACCACATCCACGATAACCATTCGCTCGGATGGGGTGAAGCTGAGTGGGTTTACGATTGAACATGATGCTAACGAGCAGACCGCAGCGATCCAGGTTGAAGGGAAAAACAGTGAGATCACGGACATGCATATTGAGACCCAAGGTTTTGGCATGATCATTCGGGATTCCAGTCATGCGATTATTCAGAGGAATGACATTACTTGGGTGGGGGCTGATTCTGCCTCCAGCAGCCAGAAGGGGAACGGAATTGATCTGTACAATTCGCATGATAGCTACATTGAAGCCAATGAGATCACTGGCATGAGGGATGGAATCTATCTGGAGAACAGTCGCAAGAGTACTGTGGAAAATAACAGGCTGTTACATACAAGGTATGGCATTCATTGTATGTACATTGACGGCTCCTCTGTCATGGATAATACCGGAGAGGGGAACATGACAGGTGCCATGATCATGGGCGTCAAGAACACGGTTATATCAGGGAATTTCTTTCGCAAACAGAGTACAAATGTCCATTCGCAAGGAATTTTGTTGTATGACGTACATCAATCCTCCGTTCTCAACAATGTAGTGGAGGGTAATCGTGTCGGCATGAATATTGCAGAATCCTCGGGTAATGAGATCCGTGGCAATGCGGTGCTTCGGAATTTTATTGGAATCCAGCTGGTTCTGGCAGAAGCTAACGAGTTTACACATAATCGATTTGTGTCCAATGTCATTGAAGCTTCGCCACTGGATAGTCCGGATAATATCATGATGGAGAATTACTGGGACTCCTTTCAGGGACTCGACCTGAATCAGGATGGGATCAGTGACATTTCCTATGCCATCAATCCTTTTTATGAGCAACTGGTCAGTCGGAATTCAGCGTATCAGCTCTTTTTTCAATCACCGGGCATGGTCTTTCTGAGTGACTTGTTTACGGAAGGCAGAGAACAATGGACCACCGACAAGTCGCCACGAATGAGCATGGACATGGAATCTGATCTGCAAATGTCAACGGAAAGGACAACTGGTTCCAATGTTGTGTGGATGCTCGGGCTGGTTCTGTTAGGTATGGCAACTTTTATAATCATCTATATGGGGGTATTACGAAAATGAACATAAGCTTGAATAGAAGATGGATCATGGTTATGGTACTTATGTTTGGCATTATACTGTTAACGGCTTGCGGACCAAAATACGCGGCATTGCCGATCAATGAAGACGTGGATATCTGTGCGATATGTAAAATGCAAGTGAAGGATGATGCGTATGCAACGCAGCTCACAACGAAAGACGGGAAAAACTATAAGTTTGATGACATCGGCTGTATGAACCAGTGGAAAAAAGAAAATGGTACAGACAACATTGGTATGGACTTTGTTCGTGATTACAATGACAAGGAATGGATTGAATACAGTAAAGCTACTTATGTATACGATGCTACATTGCGTACTCCGATGGCTTATGGAATTCTCACCTTCAAGGACAAGCCCTCAGCTGAAGCTTTCGTTGCTGAGCAAGGTGTGGGAACCATCATGACCGCCGAGGATCTCGCCTCCCATGACTGGAAACAGAATACAGAGAATATGGACATGATGGGTGATCATGGGCACGGACATGGTGAAGAAGGGGAAAGTGAAGGAACACACCAGGAAGGTGAGATGAAAGAAGAGTCAGGCCACTAGGCATGACAATGGAAAATGGTGATCAATGATGGCAGATATGATTCAGATTGCAAGACGAGAAGTGAAAATGGGATTTCGCAATCCCTGGGCGTATTCGTTTCTGATCCTTTTTTGCACCTTTAGCTTAAGCTTGTTACTACTGAATTCACAGAATCTGGTTGAAGGATATTCGGGCACCACAGGTTCCATGTTGAATCTCATTCTCTACCTTTTGCCATTAATGACGCTGTTCCTGGGTTCCTTCTCGTTAACATCCGAAAAAGAAGACGGCAGCTGGCAATTGCTGTCCACCTACCCCATAGGCACGATGTCTTTTATTGTTGGGAAGTATCTTGGGCTGGCAATCGTCTTGATCACTATTGTTGGCTTTGGATACGGATTGATGGGGGTTATTAGCGGATTGGTCGGAAATCCACTGGATGTCACGACGTATATACTCTTCCTGGTATTCTCCTGTGGGCTCGTGTTGTTATTCCTGACCGTGGCTCTATTTATCGGTTCGTTGTCGCGCAATCGGTGGCAGGCGTTAACCATCTCTGTGACCGTATGGTTTTTCACAGTCATTGGATGGCCTACGTTACTGCTCTCTGTGCTGGGATTGCTGCCTTATTTGTGGGTCAAACCACTGCTTGTGATACTGACTCTCATCAATCCGGCCGAGCTGGTGCGCTTGTATGTAGTGATCAAACTGGGAGGCGGCTCCATTCTGGGACCAGAATATTATCGATGGGTGGAATGGGTTCAGCAACCCAGCGGCAGTTGGATTTTCATTGGGATATGCCTGCTCTGGATTACCTGCTCTGTCCTGGCTGTATACGCGATCTGGGAGAGGGGGCGTTCCCATGCATAACGTGGAAGCTGAGGTCATTGGATTATGCAAATCCATAAAAAAACAACCAATTGTAAAGGATATTTCCTTTCGCATTTCTTCAGGCCATGTGCTCGCCTTATGTGGAGGGAATGGAGCAGGGAAGAGTACCGTTTTGCGTATGATCGCAGGTATTCTTCGGCCTACATCCGGTGAAGTCGTTGTAAATAAGCTAAGCTGGTCCAAGGAACGTAAGCGCTATTCAGAACAGATCGGATATATGCCGGATGATTATCAATTTAATCAGGGGCTGACGGCAGAAGAAATACTCCAGTTCTGGGCATCTCTGCGGAAAGTTCCCAAAGGGAGAGTACAGGAAGTTCTAGCGATGGTAGGATTGGAAGACCAAAGGAACAAACGGGTCACGACCTTTTCCAAAGGCATGCGTCAACGTGTATTATTTGCTCAGGCTTTGCTTGCCAAACCCCCGCTTCTCATCATGGATGAGCCGACGAATGGATTAGATCCATTTTGGATGCAGGAACTGGCACAGCTTATAAAGGGAATCAAACAGGAGGGCCACATGGTGGTATTCTCCACCCATCAGCTGGAGATTGCAGACGATATTGCGGATCAGATTGTCTTTATGAGCAATGGACGTAACGTAGGAGATGGCTCCACGAATGACATCCGTGACGAGTTTGGTTCGCTTCACGCTGCATTTCATCAAAGTCTCGGTTTAAAGTGAAGGTGAAACTTTTGCAAAAAAATCATAATAAAATCAGACGTGTGGTCACGATCCTGATTGGTATTGCTGCATTGACGACAGGTGCGTGGGCCATTTACCAAGGAATTTCGTCATCCGAACCGCAAAAAAGAAATGGCATTGAAGCAGGTACAGAAGCTCCTGATTTCACAGCAGTCAATTCAGCCGGAGAACAGATCACGCTATCGGATTATCGTGGCAAAGTGGTCATGATTAACTTTTGGGCTTCATGGTGCACCCCTTGTGTAAGGGAAATGCCTTTGGTCCATCAGATGGCTGAGGCACATCAGAATGATGTGGAAACCCTATTTGTCAACGTGGGAGAAGCCAAGGGCACCATTCGTGAATTTATGAATATACAGCAATTCGATTTCCCAGTCATCATTGATGTGACAGGGAAGATATCCGGTATGTATCGCATCACGGGTTTGCCAGCGACGATGGTGATTGACAAAGAAGGGGTGTTTCGTCATATTCTGCTCGGTGAATTGACCGAAGATACCCCGTTACAGCAATGGCTGGATGAGAGCAAGTAGTATCAAGGATGAATCATGCGGCAAAAGGAAAGCGACTAATAACTCAACAGCAATGTACGCTAAGCAAACACGGAAGAAAAGCCGGACACTCCTATGTTAAAGGGTGTCCGGCTTTTGAGTTATATTACGGATTCTTCGTCTACTTCAAAACAGCAGTTGAGGCGTGTTTTGCACGCGCAATCTTGGTTGCATCAACCATGTTGCGCAAGGAAGCGACTGTTTCTTCGAGTCCACGAGTTTTGAGTCCACAGTCTGGATTAATCCAGAACAGCTTCGGATCCAATACACGCAGGGCACGTTCAATCATGTTGCTCATTTCTTCCACGCTCGGAACACGTGGACTATGGATATCATATACACCTAAACCAATACCCAGCTTGTAGGTGTTCAATTCAAAGCTATGAATCAGCTCGCCGTGACTGCGTGACGTCTCGATCGAAATCACATCTGCATCCATAGCTTCAATGGAATCAATCATGTCATGGAATTCGCAATAGCACATATGTGTATGGATCTGAGTCGTTTCTTGTACCGTGCAGGTGGATATGCGGAAAGCTTTGACCGCCCATGCGAGATAATCGGCTTGTTCATTTTCCTTAAGCGGTAATCCTTCGCGAACTGCTGGCTCATCAACCTGGATCATACCAATACCGGCCTGTTCGAGGGCTTCCACTTCTTGTCTGAGTGCATACGCCAATTGATAAGCGATGTTCTCGCGTGAGATGTCATCACGTACAAACGACCAGTTCATAATGGTAATCGGACCCGTCAGCATTCCTTTTACAGGACGCCCGGTCAGGGACTGGGCATATTTCGTTTCTTCAACCGTCATTTCCCCAGTAAATGCGACATCTCCAAAAATAATGGGTGGTTTCACACAACGGGAACCGTATGATTGCACCCAGCCAAATTGTGTGAAAGCAAAACCTGCGAGTTTTTCGCCAAAGAACTCAACCATGTCCGTACGCTCAAACTCTCCATGTACGAGAACATCCAGCTCGATTTCTTCCTGAAGTTTGATCCAGATATCGATTTGCTCCCGGATAAAGGCAGCATACTGCTCGTTATTCAATTCACCCTTACGCCATAATTGACGTGCCTTACGCACTTCGGCGGATTGAGGGAAGCTGCCGATAGTTGTTGTCGGGAAAAGTGGCAACTGCCATTTCGCCTGTTGAGCGATATGACGCTCGGCAAAAGGACGGGAGCGTTCCGGCTGTTGAACACTGATGGAAGCAACGGCCTCCTGAATAGCGGTGCGATTCCGTTCTTCTGATTGCTGAAGATCCTGAAGAGTACGCTCAGCTTTGTTTATTTCAGCGATGATCTCTGCATTTTGTGAAGATAATGCTTTCGTCAAAAGAACAATCTCGTCCAGCTTTTCATCTGCAAATGCCAAAGCATTCTTCAATTCGGATGTAAGTTTGGTTTCACGCGCTGTCGTTACTGGAACATGTAGCAAGCTGCACGACGACTGCACGATTAAACGTTCAGGTGTCACGAATTCAGCAAGCTCATTCAGCAACTTCAGCTTCCCCTGAAGGGAGGCCTTCCAGATTCCACGTCCGTCAATCACACCTGCACCCAATACCTTATCTGTCGGAAAACCGGACATTTGAATGGATTGAATATTACCAGAGAGTCCGTGCACAAAATCAAGTCCTACACCTTGAACCGGCAATGCAACAATATCGCTGTAGTTTTCTACGGATTCAAAGTAGGTTTGCAGCATAATGTTCAAGCCTGGTACTGCTGAGGCAAACGTCTCATAAATTTTATTCAGCAGCTGCACGTCAGAATCGTTTAATTTGGTGACCACAATCGGTTCGTCAATCTGTACCCATTGCACTCCTTCTTCTGCAAGCTCCTGAAGAACTTGTACATAGAGTGGCAACAAACGATCCAACCAAGCGCCCGTCTCGGATTTATCATATCCTTTGGAGAGCTTCAGGAAAGTCAACGGTCCAACAATTACCGGTTTTCCTTCGATCCCAAGCTTTTCTTTGGCTTCGCGGTACGCGGTAAGAGGTTTATTCTCGGTAAGCGTAGGGGATGCATCGTCCAGTTCAGGCACGATATAGTGATAGTTGGTGTTGAACCATTTTGTCATTTCACTTGCTGCAGCATCCTTCGTTCCCCGGGCGATGCCATAATATACGGACAACGGAACGGCTCCACCCTCATAAGAAAAGCGCTTCGGAACAATTCCGAACATCACGGCTGTATCCAGGATATGATCGTAATAACTGAAATCATTGACTGGAATGAGATCGATGCCTTTTTCTTGTTGCTTACGCAAATGATCTAACCGGATCTCTTGCAATCGTGCTTGAAACTCTGTTTCTTCCAGCTTGCCTGACCAGAACGCTTCCAAAGCTTTCTTCCATTCCCGATCGGCACCAATACGCGGATATCCCAATACACTGCTTCTCACCATTAAGTAAAACCCCTCTGCTTTATGTTACAAGAAATTTATCACAGAATCGGAGTTATAACGTAATTCCATTAAATTATATCTAGCTATAGCTTAAGGCTATACCGAATCAGAATGGTCCACATAACCCATTTATGGGAAAGAGATAATTACGTTTGAAGTAGACACCGTTGATGTTAAAATAATTCAATATGTCCATAAGAATTATGGAAAGGGAGGGTCAGCATGAATCTGTTTCATATTCAATCTTCACTGCACGGGATCAGTTGGACGAAGTCGTTCCTGGAGGATAACTTTGTGGGTATCGCTTGGCCTGCTATAGGTGATCTGGAACATGAATCTCCAGCAGAATGGAAAGAGCAACTTGTTCAACGCTATAGGCTGGGAGAGACGGAACTCGCTAATGCACTAGAGACGCTTCATACGTTTGCACATATCTTACAGGATGGAGACTATATCTTAATCAGCGATGAGGAATGGGCGTATGTTGGGGATATGGGCGAATACTATTACGATGATTCTACCGGCACCGGTGAGAACCTGATATGTCACCGCCGGGGAGTCACCTGGATGGGGCGAATTCCCCTAGCTGAATTAAACGATAAAGTGCAGACGCTTTGTAATCATCCTTCGATCCTTGCGAGGTTCGAGTATCCTGTTTCTCAGGCAGAACTGGAGCGTGGGCTCTTGGTTACCCCCACAACTGAAGGGGAAGAGAAAACTCTTTCTACTGTCAGGGTAGATGAAGCTACAATTCAAGAAGCTCTCGATGTTTTGAAAGAAGCGTTACATAGCGAAGAGGCAGATTTACGAATTCGTGCAGCGGTGGCCATTTTACAGTATGCAAAACCTTAGACCAAGGTATTCGTCTATATACATCAGCACAGAAAGCTTTCTTTATTTTTTTGAAATAATAAGGAAAGCTTTGTCTTGTCTTGCGCGATGCAATTACAAGACCAAACATTCGAGAAGTTGCAAATTCAACTCTTATATTCCCTGACTAAACCTGATATCTGATCATGAACATTATCCTTACTTAATCCCCCGTGATAACAAACGACAGATTCAATGTCGAACTCCAAATACTTTTGCAATGAGAGACGAGCTGCTTCCATATCCGGCGTTGTAGGGGCGTGAATCCCGCCGAGAATCCCGTCTACACTATACATCGAATCCCCGGCAATGAGCGTCTTGCTTTGCTTCAAGTAAAGACTGATATGACCCGGAGTATGCCCAGGTGTGTGAATGATGCGAATTCCGCCGCAATAAGGCAGTTCTTGACCATCAATTAAGGTATCGTGCACTTTGCCTTTTGGGGGATTTTCAAGATGTCCATCTTTGAGAAGAGGGAACTGCCCCTCAATATAAGGCTTATCCAGTGCGTGTGCATATACTTTGACATTATTGCCACACTCCTGCAAAATTTCAGGAAGATTGCCGATATGATCTACATCCTGATGCGTCAAAATCACAACGTTTAATTGTTCAAGCGGTACGCCTACTTTTTCCATGGCAGTGCATAAATCTTCGAATTGGCCCGGGAAACCCGTATCGATTAAAACAGCCACTTCTCCATCCCGTATCAGGATGGGGTGAATCATATTCCCTTGAAAATCAAGTTGAAGCATTTCTATTCCTTTTGAAATATTCATACGATCAAACCTCCGTAAAATTAATTTACAACTATGAGTATTGATATGATTACTTATTCCATTTCTCATTGTAAACGAACGAAGAGCGTAAAAAGATACGGTCGCCTTTGTTCCTTGAGACGGATATAACGGAATTGGATGAACAGTTCAAGCGTCATGGTTCATGTTTGCTCCTTTTGGTTCAGACGTATTGCTTTGCTTATTGAAATATTCAATCGATGGAGCAATTGACGCTAGATAACTCTAATGCTAATTTATATATATCACCAAACCAAGAAGTCCAATAAGGTAAAGGGGTTATGAGGGATGACATTAGTCGTGCGTGCGGCAGCGGAAGATATACGAAGCGAGGAATCGCAACAATTGATCAAGGAACTGAGCGAAGAACTTGGATTGTTATACGGTGGGGATGGAACAGCAGGATTTCAGCCGTCTGACGTAGAAGTGCCTCGCGCAGCCTTTATTGTCGCTCGACTGGACGGATATCCGGTCGGATGTGGAGCACTCAGACCCCTTGATGAGACATCAATTGAGGTCAAACGCATGTACACCCGTAACGAATTCCGCCGAAAGGGTGTTGCCCAAGCAATTCTGGCTGAGGCGGAGCGTATCGCACTCAAATTTGGCTATAACAGTCTGAAACTGCAAACAGGACCCCTGCAACCGGAAGCGGCGGCACTGTATGAGCGTGTCGGGTATTATGCCATACCGATTTTCAGTGGAGATTGGGATAAAGTATTGGCCTACCAAAAAGACTTGGTACACGAGAACGTATAACCCTTCCAATACGAGGAATAGCTTTTCTCCAGTTCCAGTAGATGCCTTGCTTGGCAGCGCGTGGTCACATCGATTTGGAACCAGCAAGGAACGTTGTTCAACATTTGTAATGGTAACAGACAAAAGGAACAAGCCAGCGTGAGCCGGTTGTTCCTTTTGGTTGTATTGACTATTTTTATCATAAAAAGATAAGTAGTAATGTACCTACGACAAAGCAGTAATATGAAAAGTATTTTAGGTTCCCTCTGGCCATGATTCCCATGAACCATCTCATGGAGAAGTAGGTGACAAAAAGCGTAGTAATAAACGCAATCAAGTAGGGGATAGCTAACTGCCCACGATTCGGATCGTTGGCAATGTCGGATGCACCCATGACGAGTCCGCCAAGGCTTATCGGAATGTAGAGCATAAACGAGAACTTCAAAGCCGTTTCTTGTTTCATACCCACAGCTATGGAGGCAATTACAGTCGCTCCCGAACGGCTTATGCCTGGAATAAGAGCGACCGCCTGAGCCAAACCTACCAACAGCGCATCCTTGGTGGACAAGTCGCCTTCCTGCTTACGCCCACGAAGATTACGAATAAGCCACAATGCCACCCCTGTGATCAATAGAGCAATCGATACAGTATATACCGATGAGAAGATTTGTTCAATTTGATCCTTGAACAGTACAGCAATGATAGCAGCAGGAATCGTACCAATAACTATGTATAAGCAAAACATAAAGTCAGCTTTGTACTCCTCGTTACGAGTACGTAGGTAATTCACTGCTCCAAAAATCAGTTTTTTGATATCTTCCCGATAAATAAAAACAATAGCTATAAGGGATGCCGTGTTTGTCAGAATTTCAAATGACAATCCATTCTGCTTCATCCCGAGAAGTCTCTGTGCGATAATCACATGTCCACTTGAAGAGACCGGAATGGGTTCCGTTGCACCCTGAACGATACCTAAAAACAAATATTTTAACCACAGTATAATTTCTTCCATCTTGTCCTCCTTTTAATTTTTTCCTGCGGGTCTTGTAAAGTATATAAATTGAACTAAAGAATATTTACACTTGCCACTACGATGACAGAACAACCTTCCAATCGCTGTTATCCCCAGATTTTTTGATTCCTTTTTTAAAGGGGAAAATCCGGTGACAGCATATGCTTCCGATGCAGCTTTCTTTTAGAAAGCTTTTAGCTCCGCTTTTTCAGGCTTTTTCTGTCCTCTCCGTTTCTGTGTAAATGATTAGTTCAATTTATATAGAAGCTCCTTTCTCCCACAGGTGTGTGTGTTCACTATATATGATAGCTGTTTTAAAGTAGGGTTGTCCAGAAGCTTACAGTTATGGATTCACAGAGTAGATACATAAGCAGAGCAAAAATGAAGAGGATTACAGCCTCTTTTGGATTGGGGTGATCGTGATCGGATAAAGCATTTCATGATGAGGGAAATATGACAGCCTGTTGTCATACTTCTTTATTTATAATGATCTTAGAAACCCAAACCAATCATATAGAGAGAATGGTTTCAAAGCCAGAATGATCTGGAGCAGACTATTCTGCTTGATCATCGATTCGCCGGAATCCGGCAGACACGATGAATGACTATTGTAAACAAGAAAGGCTTACTTATCTATGAAAAATGAAAATTGGATACCAGTACAATCCAGAGAAGATTTGAGGAGTTGGCTACAGGATCATGGTAAAACAGAAAAGTCCTGTTGGGTAATCGTGAGTATGAAGCCCAGATCCGATACGCTGTTGTATTTGGATGCGGTCGAAGAATCGTTGTGTTTTGGATGGATCGATGGAGTCAAAAAGAAAATATCTGAAACGGAGCTGGCTCAAAGATTGTCTCCCAGAAGTAAAAAAAGTTCATGGACTGAATTGAATAAAGAACGCGTCCGCCGTCTTGAAAAGTTAGGGTTAATGACGGAAGAAGGACGAAGGATACTTCCGAATATGAATCACGATTCTTTTAAGATAGATCGTGATATAGAACAAAGGCTACAAGAGGAAAAGGACGTCTATGAGAACTTTATGGCATTCCCAGCTCTGTATAGAAGAGTTCGGATCGACACAATTCAAAGCGTGAAAAATCAGCCGGAATTAATGAAGAGCAGACTGGACAAATTCATAGCAAACACAAAAGTAAACCAAATGTACGGTCAATGGCATGATCATGGTCGCCTTATCGATTATTAAAAATTGGATAGAATGGAGCACAATTAAATGGAAACTCAAAACGTTTATCTTTATGTATTTAATACGATGTCAGACTGGGAATATGGTTATTTAATTGCTGAACTAAACTCAGGAAGATATTTCAAAAAAGGGGTAACACCTCTAAACGTAGTTACAGTAGGAGCTAATCATGAAACGATTACTACGATGGGGGGACTGAACATACAGCCTGAAATCTCCTTAGATGGGTGCACTCTTCAGACGAAGGATCTTCTCATTCTACCTGGAGGGAATACTTGGGGCGAAGATATTCATCAACCGATATTGAAAAAAACGGGCGAAGCTCTAGAACACGGGACGATTATTGCTGCCATCTGTGGTGCAACGGAGGGACTAGCGAAGAGTGGCTACCTGGATTCCAGAAGACATACGAGCAATAACTTAGAGTATATTAAAATGGTTTGCCCCACTTATAAGGGAGAAAAATTTCACGAAATGGGACCTGTGGTATCTAGTGAGAATCTGATTACCGCATCTGGAGTCGCCCCACTGGAATTTGCGTTGGAAGTCCTAAGAAAATTAGATGTATTTGCACCAGATACATTGCATGCATGGTATAACCTCAATAAGACGTATCAACCTGAATACTTCTTTCAGTTGATGAATTCAATTAATATCAAGTAAGCTGTTTCATAAAAATACACTCACACATGTTACTTTTGTGTGAGTGTATTCATTTTCACAGTGATTAGATACGTTTGTTTATGAAGGTACGGCCATATCCGTGAGCGTATCCAACAACCGTTGTTTTGCGTTTTCCGATGCTTTAGTCAGCGGAAGTCGCAATTGTGCACTTGTAATAAGCTGTTGCTGAGCAAGCCACCATTTGATCGTTGCTGGAGCAGGTTCTGCAAACACATCGTGAATCAGCGGCTGTAGTTGCGTGAAGCTGTCTCTTGCCGCATTCATGTCACCAGACACAAAGCGTTGATATACCTCAACGTACCGTTGGGTATGAATATTGGCAGAGCCCAGCATGCCGCCTGCGGCGCCTTGACACAGCATCATATGGAAATAAGAATCCTCACCGCAAAGCACAGGCTTCATCTCATGTTGGTTTAGAGCCAATAACAGATCCAAACCGCCCGAGCTGTCTTTCAAACCAATGACGCCGTCCAGATCCATTACTTTTCTCATCGTATCCAAAGTCATTCGGCTGCCGGTTCGAGCCGGAATTTCATAGACGAGGATCGGCAATCCTGTCTGGGAAGCGCTGGTGAAATGCGCCAGAATCCCTTCTTGGGTTGGCCTATTGTAATAGGGAGTGACAACCATGGCCGCGTCCGCTCCTAATTCAGCGGCCATTTCGGTCCGACGAATGGTGGAATAGGTATCATTGGTTCCAGTCCCCACAACGATGGGAATAGTCTTGTTCATACTTATCAGAACCTCTTTTGTTACCTGAAACATCTGCTTCACTTCGTCCCAGGAGACGGTCGGAGATTCTCCGGTTGTGCCGTTCACGACTAATCCTTGAATGTCATGTTTTGCAATATGGGCAATATACTTGCGATACGACTCGATGTCCAGCTTGTTTTCATCCGAAAAAGGTGTAATTACCGGTATAAATATTCCATGGATATGTTGTTCGTTCATCATAATCAACTACCCCTTCACGTTCTAGTAAAACTAATGTAACATAGGAACCAACATCACAGTTATCTATAACAAATGATCGTTGTCATCAATATTTTCGATGAGGTGAGCATGTTGGATTTCATCTATCTTCAGACGTTCAGAGAAGTCGCGATTCGCGAGAGCTTCACCAGAGCAGCAGAGGCACTGGGTTATGCACAATCCAGCGTCACCACCCAAATTCAGAAGCTGGAAAAGGCATATCAAGTCAAACTGTTTGAGCGCTATAACAATAATAAGATTCGTCTGACTTCAGCCGGGGAAGAACTGTTTAAGCTTGCCGGACAGATGCTGGATCTGTTTGAGCAATCCAAGGAAAAAATGGCGAAGCAGGGCGGGGGCTCCATCAACATCGGTACGATGGATTCGATTGCTTCCTATTTTTTACCTCCGTATATGCAAGCTACGCGTAAGGAGTACCCAGATCTGAACATACGACTGCATACGAACCGCGAGGGAATGATCTTGCATCAGGTCAGAGAGGGTGAAGCCGATATTGGGCTTATTCTCGCAGAAGATTCGAACGATCCAGATTTGCAGTGGATTACCATTCGCGAAGAACCACTTTTGCTAATCGTGCATCCGCACCATCCGCTGCTCGCCAAAGCACAGATTGAATGGAATGATCTGATGGATATGGAATGGATCATGCCAGAACATACCTGCAACTACAGGCAATTGCTTGAAAGGGTGCTTCGTGCAAATTCAATCCCTTATCGGATCGGACTGGAACTTGGTAATCCTGAAGCGATTAAAAGAAGTATTAAGACAGGGCAGGGTATTTCAATTCTGCCACAAATGGCTGTAATGGAAGAAATAGAACGCGGAGAATTGAAGGCTTTACCTCTAGAACATGCAGAACTTCAACTCGAAATTAAGCTCATTCTTCATCCCAAGAAGTGGGTGTCTAACGCACTGCATTATTTTATGGAAGGTTTGAAAAAGTAAAGGAATACGAATTGACAGTTGTAGTCGTCGGTGTTAGGATACTACTTAACAATTATTAGGAGGGTTGCGATCCATGTGGTTTACTCTATGCGCTTAAGATAAGCACTCAATAAAAAGCGATTTTCACCACGTTTAGTGGGCTTTTTTTGAGTTGCTTATTTTTGCGTATGAGAACATTGAACGCGATCCAGACGGCATTTTTATGAGCCTTCTTTCGCTATGCTCTGATACGTAATTTATGCAGACCCAGGCCCGCAAATGGACTTGGGTCTGTTTTTTTTTTTTTTTTTTTGTATCGTTTAGAATATTTGGAAAATTTTAGATTAGTTAATATTCAGAGACAAGGAGTAATGATGATGCAAGGCAAACAATGGTACTTCTTTATTTGATGCTCCTTTTGCGAATCCGCTGTAAGGCCTGAGAACGAAATCAGAAGCTACGGTATCGAAGGAGGATAAATTCATGTTATTGATAAAAGCGGAAAGTATAGTTGTGGAATATTTAGGGAGAGACGTGCTCGATATCGACCAGTTGGAATTGTACGGCTACGATCGAATTGGTCTCGTTGGCGCAAACGGAGCTGGGAAAAGCACATTGCTTAAAGTGATGCTGGGCCACATCCCCTTACCGGAAGGCAGACTCAAGAGGGATGGGACGTTCACCTACATTCCACAGTTGGAAGAGGCCTTTGTCAAAGATGTGCAGGATTATGCCATAATGGGCAAATTAGGCGTCGATCGCGTGCAAACGGAATCCATGAGCGGCGGGGAAGAGACACGGCTAAAGATTGCGCAGGCACTGTCTGAAGAGGCACACGGCATTTTTGCCGACGAGCCGACATGCCATCTGGACCGGGAAGGTATCGACTTTCTCATTAATCGTCTCAAACATTACACTGGGGCTTTGCTCATCATCAGTCATGATCGCTACTTTCTGGACCGGGTCGTCGATAAGATCTGGGAGTTGAAAGACGGAAGAATCACCGAATATTGGGGCGGCTATACCGACTATCTGACACAAAAAGAAGAGGAACGCCAGAGACAGGCTGTCCAATACAAGCAATATGTAGCGGAACGGGAGCGGCTGGAACAGGCGATAGAGGAGAAGAAAAGTCAAGCCCGCAAGCTTGAACAAAAGACAAAAGGGGCCGACAGAAAAAAAAGTACGGAAAGTGGCGGACGCCTTGGCCATCAGAAGTCCCAGGGTAGCAAGCAGAAGAAGTTCCATAACGCTGCCCAAAATATGGAGCGAAGAATCGAAGCGCTGGGAGAAGTTGACGCGCCCGTAGCCATTCGCAGCGTGCAATTCCGTCAGAGCAAAGCGCTGGAATTGCATAATCCATTTCCGATTGTAGGCAAAGATCTCCACAAAAGATTCGGGGACAAAGTAATTTTCGACAACGTTTCTTTCCAGTTCCCGCTAGGCAGCAAGATAGCAATCACGGGCTCCAACGGGGTCGGAAAAAGTACGTTGTTCAACATGATCAGAGATCGGGATTACGGGATTACGATATCTCCCAAAGCGGAAATCGGCTGCTTTGTGCAAACCAGCTACAGGTTCGAGCGGAATCAGAACGTCATTGCCTTCATGCAGGAAAATTGCGAATACCCTATTTCGGACATTCGGGCAGTGCTTGCGTCAATGGGATTCACGCATCAGGATGTTCGCAAAGAACTAACCGTATTAAGCGGTGGAGAAATCATAAAGCTCCAGTTAGCCAAATTGCTGCTTGGATCTTACAACATCCTGCTTATGGACGAACCGAGCAATTTTCTGGATATTCCTGCTGTAGAAGCGCTGGAGACCATGATGCAACATTACCTGGGTACCATCGTTTTTATATCTCATGATGCGCGTCTGATCGAGAGCGTTGCCGATCAGGTATACGAAGTAAAGAACGAGCGGCTTGTTCGATTAAAGTAATAGGAAATTAGGGAAAATCATAATAAAGGAGAAATTATTCATGCATAGACAATGGAAAAAAACCTTCGTATTGATTTTCAGTGGACAAATCTTTTCAATTCTAACGTCCGCTATGGTTCAGTTTTCAATGATCTGGCATTTGACCGAGACAACAGGTTCGGCTACTGTGTTGATGATCGCAGGTCTAGCCGGTTTCCTGCCGCAAGCGCTCCTGGGCCCGTTCATCGGTGTCTGGCTTGATCGATGGAATCGTAAGCTGACGATGATCGCTGCGGATAGCGCCATTGCGCTTACCAGTTTGGTTCTGGGCGCCTGGTTCGTATGGAGCGAACCGAGTTTGTGGGTCGTATATGTGATACTGTTCATCCGATCCGTAGCAACATCCTTCCATGCTCCGTCGTTCCAGGCCTCGATTCCACTAATCGCGCCAGATGAACAATTAACGAAAGTAGCCGGCTGGCATCAGTTGGTGTTCTCGACTTCCAACGTACTGGGACCGGCACTTGGGATAGCGGTTTACTCGGCAACTTCCTTAGGAATGGTATTGCTCTTGGATGTGGTGGGCGCTCTATTGGCCAATATTATGCTGCTGCTGGTCAAGATTCATCAACCGAAGCAGCAGGCCGTTCAAGCGCCTTCGTTTCGAAAGGAATTTACTCTCGGGTGGAAAGCTTTCCTTTCGGTGAAGCCTGTTGTCACGATTACGGTCGCAATGGCTGCATTCAGCGTTGTTTTTATGCCTCTTGCCATACTTTTTCCTCTAATAACATTGTCGCACTTCAACCGCGGGGGCTATAGCGCCAGTTTGATTGAGGCGGTATTCGGCATTGGCATGATACTTGGCGGCGCATTGTTGTCGGTTCTTGGTTCTAAATGGAAGGATTCCACATATATGAGTCTTAGTTTGGGCGCTATTGGATTTACCTGCGTCCTGAGCGGGGTGGTCGGAAGTGAAGCGTTCCTTGTTTTCGCCGTCTTGTCTTTCATCATGGGCGCAGCCGCGCCTTTATTCAATGGCCCCTATATGGCGATGATTCAGAAGTCATATGAACCTGAAATATTAGGGCGGGTTCTCTCATTTGTCACGAGCATTGGACTGTTGGCCTCCCCGATTGGACTGGCGATGGCAGGACCAGTCGTCGAACGTTTCGGGGTTCAAATGTGGTTCTTTGGTTCGGGGATTGTCGTGGCTTTGATCGGAATTTATCTATTCCTCAAGTTTCATAGCACTGGCAAAGAGCAGAGACTTGGTCAGTAATTAAAAAGATCGTCTCATCCGTTGCAACAAACTGCTCAAACTTTTAAAAGTCGTCAATATGGCGGCTTTTTTTATGGTTAAAATCACAATTCCATATTGTTCCTTCTATGTTATAGTATAAAAGACCTATAAAAAAGGAGCTGTTCATATTTGAAACTAAAATTCGCTAAAAGTCTACTCGTAGCCAGTCTATTAAGTCCAATATTAGCCTTCGGCACGCCTGCCTATGCCAAAGAGCTTCCCCAGCCCGAGTGGGTGTATGATGTTACTTACGGGGAATGGTCCCTTCCTTTTGACAAAATTTCGGGAATAGTTGTAGATTCCGAAGGAAATCAGAGCCTGCTAGGTGAGAAATTCGCCAACAACAAAAGTTATTTGGAAAATATGAATCCCACGACGGGTCAGATCCGATGGTCCATTCGAAAAGATTTTTTTTATACCTCCTCAGAGGATGGTTACATATTTATTCTGGAAAACAATAATCAAATCAGCGCGATGCATCTAGCTACAGGTAAAAAGTTATGGACCAGAACCCTTCCCTCTAAAAAGGAAGATTACTATCCTTCATATGATGAGGGAATGTATCCGGGGAAAAATGGCAGCCTGTATGTGGTCTCACATTCAAAAGATGATAAAGCCACTCTATACTATTACGACTCCGCTGGTCGGAGAACTAAGAAATATACTTTACCTTATATAATCGTGGGTATAGAAGGAGATTATGTATTTGCCAAAACCTACAGTGATGACCCGAATACATATATTATAAGCCTCGCTACAGGAAAAAAAATTAGAACGGCAACGAACGGAATATCATTCATCCCTGTGACTGTATTAAAGGATAACACACTGATTACTCAAAACGTGGTCAAGAATACGTTGACGTTAAAAGCGTTCCATCCTACAGGAAAGTTAAAATGGACGAAAGAACTTCCATATGTGAGTGAAAAAACAGAAGTATACACACTTCAGGATCGTTTTCTGTTTATAGATGGTAAAAATAATACGTTGAAACTGTATGCTTCCGACGGTAAGTTGCTTGCGAGCAAATCTTACAAGCCTATGGCTACTGGATATAATCGTTTATTGAAAACGATAGATGTATCAAAGGATCAGTTGAGCTTCATGTTCACTATTAGAAAGGGCAAACAATACGAAATAAAAATATTGGATTCGAAGAATCTGAATTTAATTAAGTCTTTCACTGAAGGTGAATATTATAACAAGAGTGAATATGAGATTAGCAATAACAAAACCGAATTCATTATCATTGATAGTTACGGAAAAAGCATAAGCAAGTACAAATTTGAATAATAAATGATTCTTGAACAAGCCTGCGTTCGGTCGAGTACCAGACGAAGGCTTTTTTTCTGAAAAGCAAGTTAACTAGAGTTGAATCTTTTTGAATGTGGCAATCACCTTGTCAAATCTGAAATAGCATGTTATCGTTGATAACGATTATCAATATCATTAAGAGAAGGTGGGTTTAATTTGATGAAACGAAGAAATACGATGTGGCCTTTGCTGGCTCTGATTGTGCTGCTTATATTGAGCGCATGCAGCCAGTCCGCAACGACGAGTGATGCAACCGAGACAAATACTAACGCAGCTGCGGAGACTACAACAAGCGACTCGTCTACAGCTGATACGAAGGCTGCTAAAGAAGAGCCCGTCACGTATCAATCAGATGCAGGCGAAGTGCAAGTGCCCAAAAATCCGAAGCGCATCATCGATCTGACGGCATTTTCGACAGGATACTTTGTGGCGCTGGATGCCCCGTTAGTCGGAGTGTCGTCAGGTGCGATGAACAACAAGTATATCAAGGAGCAACTCACAAGTATGGGGGCGATAGATCTGGGCGAGCAGCCTACAGCCGAGCAACTAATCAGCTTAAAGCCCGACCTGATTATTGCTTATACAGGTGCAGAGGGACTCGATAAGTTATCCCAGATTGCACCTGTGGCACAATTCGAGTATGGCAAACGCAGCGTCAAAGATCTCATGCTGGAAATAGGGAAGCTGACCAATAGAGAAGACGCGGCGAAGGACTGGAATACAAAATGGGAAGCAAAGATTAACGAGTTGAAGCCACAGGTGCAAGCCGCTGTTGGTGACCGCACGGTTTCCATCCTTAATCCGTATTCAAAAGGTCTCTTTGTATTCGGCCATAATTACGGTCGTGGTGGTGAGATCATCTATGGCGAATTTGGCCTTAAGGCGCCAACCAAGGCTCAGGCTGAGGCAATTGACAGTGGAACAGGTTGGGCATCGATCTCAATGGAAGTGTTACCGGAATATGCAGGTGACATCATCTTCACCAGTCCGTGGGCAGGAGATACAAGTGATTCAAAGATAGTCTATGACAATAAAATATGGCAGAATCTACCGGCGGTTAAGTCCGGCTATGTGTTCCAACTTGATCCAACATCGGATACATACAACGATCCTATATCACTGGAAGGTCAGCTGAAGTTTATTACGGATAGTCTGCTTTCAGTGAAGTAGTGAAGTAAGGTTCACTTTTTGATACGATATGAGAGAGAGTTAAGAGCATTCCTGAAGGTCACTAAGTGACCTTCAGGAATGCTCTTTTTTCTGTTTCTCTTTGGACATTGCACTGAAATAGTCTATAACAACGCTGTGAAACTCCAATGCTGCTTTTGAGATGTATCTGCTTTTGTGTGACATTAAAGCAATCTCACGCACCAGACTATGATCCTCGATGGGGAGATATTTAATACGTTCTATTGGATTTTTTGCTGTACTTGGTATGAATGCGAGACCAATCTCCGCTTCCACAAGTGCGGTTAATCTTGCAGGCTCGTTTCCTTCGTATACATACTTGGGTACAAACCCGACTGTTTGACATAGGGAGTCCACCTGATCACGAACACCATACCCTTTCTTCACACCCACAAACCACTCATCCTTAAGTTCTGCTAACGTTATGCTGCTTCGATTCGAATAGGGATGACTGAGGGGAACGGCTACAACGACGGGGTCCGCGAAAAGTATCTGACAATTGATCTCAGCACCTTGGATCGGAGGGGAGGACAGACAAAAATCAACCTCACCTCGATGCAGAAGTATGGCCATCTCGTCTAAGGTTACCATTTGTACATGAAACTGAATATTCGGCTTTCTTTTATGAAATTCCCTCAATATGCCGGGCAATGTGCTTGCTGTGGTCACCGCCAATTGAAGTGTGCCCTGCTCCGGGTTGGAGAGGTCCGCAATTTCCTGTTTTCCCTGTTCCAATTCGAATAGGGCTTTTTCGGTTCGGTGAAGAAAGCTCCTTCCGAATTCGTTAAGTCTCAGCTTCCTGCCCATTCGATCAAATAAAGGTGCTCCCAGATCGTCTTCTAACCGTTGTATCGTTTTGCTCAATGAAGATTGAGTGACATGCAGCATTCCTGCGGCTTCCGTAACATGCTCACATCGGGCTACCGTCAGAAAATATCGTAGTTGAAGAAGCTCCATTTATACCGCCCCTTATTCCTTATAGTTCATCAAATCATAACATACAATGCGTTGGAATAAATAAAGGAATTCAATTAAGATTGACAACAGAAGAAGGGGGATGTATTCAATGAACGCTCGAAATAAATGGTTAATGATATCTGTTGGCTTGGGAATTATGTTGAATCCATTAAATTCTTCCATGATTTCTGTGGCCATTGCAAGATTGCAAAATGTGTATCAACTTGATGTTACAGCCGTTTCGTGGATTATTTTTTCATTCTACATTGCGAGTGCTGTTGCTCAACCCGTCGTGGGCAAGTGCAGTGATCTGTTCGGTCGCAGGAAGATATTCCTCTCCGGTCTCATTGTCGTCTTTGTCTCATCCATGTTAGCTCCGCTGTCCCCGAGCTTTTCGTGGCTCATCGTATTCCGAATCGTGCAATCTGTTGGCACAAGCATGATGGTGGCTGTCGGAATGGCGATTGTAAGAATTTACGTAACTGATAAGCAGGCAGTTGCCTTGTCCACCCTGGCAATCTTCCTGTCCGGAGCAGCTGCGATCGGTCCCTTTATTGGAGGCATATTGATTCATTGGTGGGACTGGCCAAGCATATTCATGGTTAATATTCCGGTAGTAGCTGCGAGCTTTTTATTCGCTTGGAGAACCATTCCGCAGGACGAACCCATTAAATACGCTTCAGGGCACATGTCCATTCGGAAATGGCTCGATTTGGTTGACATACGGGGCATCCTGTTGTTTACAGTAGCTTTGGTGACTCTGTTGAGTGCTGTACTTTCGGTCAAATCAACCGGATATATTTCAATATGGCACCTTGTGACAGGCGGGATTGGTTTGATTGCACTGGTAACTTTTATAAGACACGAATTAAAAACGTCATCACCCTTCATTCCTTTGCGAAAATTTGCGAAATATCCTGAAATGACATGGGTGAACCTACAATTCATGCTGGTCAACATTCTTTTTTACGCCCTGTTTTTTGGGGTACCGTCTTACTTGCAGCAAGTGCGTCATCTCAATGAAGTTCATACGGGGATAATCATGCTTGTTCTGGGCTTATGCTCACTCGTCATTTCTCCTATCGCAGGACGATGGATTGACAAATCGGGGTCTCGGCCAGCTTTAATCGTATCTGCAGTGTTAATGACACTGGGGTCCATATGGATTGTGGCATTGGATGAAGCTTCACCGGTCATCAGCATAATCTTGCCTTTAGCTGTATTTGGCATAAGTAACGGGTTGAACGGTGTGGGAATGCAGGCGGCTTTGTTTAAGAGCACACCAAAAGAAATGATCGGTGTCGCATCGGGTATTTTTAATACATCGAGATATTTGGGCACCATTTTGTCATCACTGTTGATTGGAATCGTCATGGGAGATACGTTTAGTGTTATGGGATTTCACATACTAGGCATCATACTTACCATATTATCCACCTCCTTAATCCTCATGACCTTACGCCGTCAGAGAGTTTTGGAAACGCAAGCGTTATAGTTTCGACAAATCAGGATTTCAAGAAGCTGCATGAATTGTTCCAGTCCATTCGGAAACGATGAAGTGGCATAATTGTTCCTCCCAGCAGAATATCTTGTTTGATAGAATAAAAATATCCTCTGATGTAAGCGATTTCCTAAATGTGCAGACGGGGAGAATCCATTATTTTATTGAAGGAGGGCAATGATGACAACATCTTACTTCACGGAGAAACGATTTATGAAAAAGGTACTTGGTTTATTCTTGGTAGTTGTAATGCTTGCTAGTGTCGGCGTATGGCCCAATTCGAGGGCTGAGGCAGCGGGAACCACCGTTACCTCGATGAATTATTTTTCATCAGCAGACGGTCCTGTCATTTCCAAATCTGGTGTCGGCAAAGCCAGCTACGGTTTTGTCATGCCAATTTTCAACGGAGGCTCCGCCACTTGGAACGATGTGCACGATGACATGGGGGTCAATGTGAAAGTGGGCGGTAACTGGGTTGATATTGATCAAGCCGGGGGCTACACCTATAACCAAAACTGGGGGCACTGGAGTGATGGTGGCTTCCATGGCTATTGGTTCACCCTCTCCGCAACGACCGATATTCAACTGTATTCCAAAGCGAATGGTGTTAAGCTTGAATATCAGCTTGTATTCCAAAACATAAACAAAACAACCATCACGGCGATGAATCCCACCCAAGGGCCGCAAATTACAGCAAGTTTCACAGGCGGTGCAGGCTTTACATATCCGACGTTCAACAATGATCCTGCGGTAACCTATGAAGCCGTAGCGGATGATCTGAAGGTATATGTAAAACCGATAAACAGCAGCACATGGATTGATATTGACAATAACGCAGCGAGCGGCTGGATTTATGATCACAACTTTGGCCATTTCACCGATGGTGGGGGCGGGTACTGGTTTAATGTAACGGAGTCGATCCACGTCAAATTGGAATCGAAGACTTCTTCGGCTAACATGGTTTATACCATCACCTTTAATGAACCCGTAAGAAATTCATATGTCATTACGCCTTATGAAGGAACGACCTTAACAGCAGATGCGAACGGCTCCATTGGCTTACCGCTGCCCAAAATTGACGGGGGTGCACCGATAGCGAAGGAACTGGACCATTTCGTTTACCAGATTCATATCAACGGGCAGTGGGTGGACTTGAGCAACTCCAGTCAGAGTAAGTTTGTTTACTCCGGTAATGGCTACAACAATATGTCTGCTGCCAATCAATGGGGATACTGGACTGATCACATCTATGGCCTTTGGTTCCAGCCGATCCAGGAGAATATGCAGCTTCGGATCGGCTATCCGTTGAACGGACAGAAGGGCGGGAATATCGGCAACAACTTTGTCAACTATACCTTGATCGGCAATCCAAATGCTCCGCGTCCAGATGTATCAGATCAAGAGGATATCTTAATCGGAACACCAACAAACCCGGCTATCGCAGGCATGAATCTCATCTGGCAGGATGAATTCAACGGAACAACGCTGGATACAAGTAAATGGAATTATGAAACAGGCTATTATCTCAATGACGATCCGGCTACCTGGGGATGGGGCAATGCAGAACTTCAGCACTACACAAACAGCATCCAAAATGTATATGTACAGGATGGAAAGCTGAATATCAAGGCTATGAACGATAGCAAGTCCTTCCCGCAGGATCCAAATAGATATGCACAATACTCCTCCGGTAAGATTAACACCAAAGATAAACTATCCCTGAAGTATGGCAGAGTAGATTTTCGTGCCAAGCTGCCTACAGGCGATGGCGTTTGGCCGGCACTTTGGATGCTTCCAAGAGATTCTGTATATGGCACATGGGCTGCATCAGGCGAAATCGATGTCATGGAAGCGAGAGGTCGTCTGCCTGGCTCTACGAGCGGTACCGTTCACTTTGGTGGACAATGGCCCGGGAACCAGTCATCAGGTGGTGAATATCACTTCTTGGAAGGGCAAACTTTTGCTAATGATTATCATGTATACTCCGTAGTTTGGGAAGAGGACAACATTAAATGGTATGTCGACGGCAAGTTTTTTTATAAAGTCACTAACGAGCAATGGTATTCCGCAGCTGCACCGAACAATCCAAACGCCCCTTTTGATGAGCCATTCTATCTCATCATGAACCTGGCGATTGGCGGAAACTTTGACGGCGGGCGTACTCCGAGCGCGGCTGATATTCCGGCAACCATGCAGGTGGATTATGTACGTGTGTATAAAGAAAAGTAATAAAACAACCTTCTACATCCAACATGATTGTCATCGATGATGAGGTGGGGGCTATCACTCTATCACTTAAAAAGTCGTCTATAAGGCGACTTTTTTTCATTTAAACATTATAAGTTCAGATCCCGATTTGAGGACAACATAACTGAAATGAATGCGATCATGTAAATTAGGGTTTTTAAAACGGAACTGAAGGGTAAGTATAAGTTGGACAATGGATTCGTTTAAAGTAAAACGTTGTGAAGGACAATGAAAAATGTGGGTATGGGTTGGTTCAGTTTTATTCCTCATTAGGAAAAGCATTGATTGTTAATATACTGTAAATAATAACAATATAATGAGTAATACATCTGAAAAATGTGCTACAGAAACATCCAATCCACACAAAAAAGGATCATTATTCGAACAACACCGAGATGAGGAGGACTTATGAAAACAACCAAGGTATCATTTTTTGTACTTACATTAGTACTGCTCCTAGTGACTGGTTTATCGGGATGGGCAGGGAGTGCAACGGCAGAATCAAATTCCGGTAAAACCTACGTGATCGGTACGGACATTACATTTGCACCGTTTGAATATCAAGATGAAAATGGTGATTATGTAGGCATAGATATGGATTTACTGAATGCCATCGCCAAAGATCAGAACTTCAACTATAAAATCAAAGCCTTGGGATTTAATGCTGCTGTGCAGGCTCTTGAGTCCAATCAGGTGGATGGCGTCATTGCCGGGATGAGTATCACGGATGAACGAAAACAAAAGTTTGACTTCTCAGAGCCATACTATGATTCAGGCGTTGTTATGGGAATTAGCGCCAATAATGATACCATTAAAAGCTACGAAGATCTTCGCGATAAAAAGGTCGCCGTGAAAACGGGTACAGAAGGGTACAGCTTTGCTGAATCCATCGCCTCGAAGTATGGCTTTACCATTGTTCCATTCGACGATTCTTCGCAAATGTATGATGATGTAAAGACCGGTAATTCGGTTGCCTGTTTTGAAGATGAACCTGTTCTAAGATTTGGGGTAAAACAGAATAATGGTTTGAAAGTTGTTACCGACAAAGAAGACGGGGCTTCCTACGGATTTGCGGTAAGTAAGGGTAAAAATCAGGAACTTCTGGAAATGTTTAATGCTGGTCTTGTGAATATCAAAGCTAACGGTGAGTATAAGCGCATTATCGAGGAATATGTTGGAGAGAATGCCCCAGTTGCAAACCAGGGTCGTTGGGAATTGATCCAAAATTCACTTCCTGCCCTGTTCAAAGGTCTGGGTACCACCCTCTTATATACGATTGTTTCATTGTTTTTCGCCTTTATTCTAGGCTTGATTTTTGGCTTTATGAAAGTGGGACAAAATAAGTTCCTTCGTGTTGTTGCTACCGTATTTGTGGATATCTTCCGCGGGGTGCCATTGATTGTTCTGGCGTTCTTTATCTATTTCGGGATTCCGCAGGCCATGGGCTTCACCATGCCATTGTTCCTGGCCGCCATTCTGACACTAAGTCTGAATGCAGGAGCTTACGTAACGGAAATTATTCGTGGAGGAATTCAATCCATTGATCGTGGTCAGATGGAAGCTGCACGTTCACTCGGAATTCCTTATCGCAAAGCCATGATGAAGATCGTAATCCCTCAGGCCATACGGGTGATGATCCCTTCATTTATCAATCAGATGGTGATTACATTGAAAGATACGTCAATTTTGTCTGTCATTGGCCTTGTGGAGTTGACTCAATCGGGTAAAATTGTCATCGCAAGAACGTTTGCTTCTTTTGACATTTGGTTAACTGTTGCGATCATGTACCTGATTGTCATCATCACATTGACTAAAATTGCTGACTATCTGGAGGTGAAGGTTCGTCGTGGGTAAAATTATAGTTGAAGGATTAAAGAAAAGTTTTGGCACAAATCAGGTTCTGAAAGGAATCGATATGTCGGTTGTTGAGGGTGAAGTGGTCTGTGTGATCGGACCTTCCGGGTCGGGTAAAAGTACGTTTTTGCGCTGTATTAACCAGTTAGATGAGATTACAGCTGGACGCGTTATTGTCGATGATCGGGATCTGAATGATCCCAAAACGAACCTTAACAAAGCCCGCGAAAATATCGGCATGGTGTTTCAGCATTTTAATCTGTTTCCTCATTTCAGTGTGCTGAAAAACATCATGTTTGCCCCCAGAGAACTTGGAATATTAAATGAAAAGGAAGCGCGGGACACGGCGCTCCGATTACTTGAGCGTGTTGGGTTGTCGGATAAAGCTAACAGCTATCCCAACCAGCTATCAGGTGGACAAAAACAACGGGTCGCCATTGCTCGGGCGCTTGCCATGAATCCGGACGTTATGTTATTTGATGAACCAACTTCAGCGCTTGACCCTGAGATGGTTGGAGAAGTACTGGGCGTGATGAAGGATCTCGCGAGCGAAGGAATGACGATGATCATCGTAACCCATGAGATGGGTTTTGCACGTGAAGTGGCCGATCGGGTCATTTTCATGGATGGGGGTTATATTGTAGAGCAAGGTACGCCAGAAGAAATATTTGGTAGACCGACCAATGAGCGGACGATCAGCTTCTTAGAGAAAGTACTCTAAAATCATACCAAAAACCTTCAAGACATCGTTCTTGAAGGTTTTTTGGTACGGCTATTACGTCGTTAATTCTTATTCAGATTGGATGATTATACGAGAATGAGAATATGCTGCTCAACCTTTAACTGCACCCGCAGTAAGGCCGCTGACGATATATTTCTGACCGAATAAATAAAGGATAAATACAGGCAATGAAGTTAGCACGAGATTGGCAAAAATCAAGTTCCAGTCCCGGCTGTATTTGCCGTAGAAGTTGTAAATCGAAAGCGGCATCGTCCACGTTGAGCTGTCTGTCAGGAAGTACACCGGAATCGTGATATCATTCCATACGGACATAAACACCATAATGGCTACCGTTGCATTGACGGGCAGGATGAGCGGTGTAACGATGCGGAAAAACACGCCGAACACACTAGCACCTTCCAAAAAAGCGACCTCATCCAGCGCCCTCGGAATCGTTTTGATAAATCCGCTGTACAAGAATACACTGAATGCCGTATTCAATGCGGCATAGATCAGGATGACACTGGTGATGCTGCCGTAGAATCCCAATCCTTGCACGACACGGATCGTCGTGATGATCGACATTGGCGCAATCAGTCCCATGAAGAAATACATGTAGATAGTGCCGGATAATTTGGTTTCCCGACGTGCCAGAATAAATGCCGCTGCCGAAGAGGCAACGATGTTAATGATGGACGAAACTCCTGTAATCAAGATGCTGTTGAAGAATGCTCGCGACAGTCCGCCTTCCTGGAAGACACGAACATAGTTCGAGAACTGCCATGTTTCAGGGAAACTCAGGGAGAAGCTGAGCACTTCGGCACTGGTTTTAAATGAACCAAAGATCAGAATCACAAGCGGCAACAGAACGATAAGAGAGGCCAGAATCAGGAACCCTTCCACGATATAGTTGCGGATGGCAAGTTTGCGTGTATAGCCCATGTTATTCCGTAACCTCCTTACGCCGCATGAAGATCAATAGCGGTATGGCAATAATCGTGACGACCACGAACAGAAGTGTGTTGACCGCGGTACCGAGTCCCCAGTTGCCTTCGCCAAAAGATCGCAGAATAATCGTACCAACGACCTGGGAAGCGTTACCTGGGCCGCCACCTGTCATGACATATACTTCAGAGAATACTTTAAGTCCACCGATCAATGTCAGCATCAGGTTAATGTTAATGGCTGGCAATAAGAGCGGCAGTGTAATTTTGAAAAAACTTCTCCACGAGCTTGCGCCATCAATCTTGGCTGCTTCGTAATATTCCTGAGAAATAGACTGCAGGCCCGCCAGATAGATGGCCATCTGGAAACCGGCACTCTGCCAGATTGAGACGATGGCAATCGTCCAGATGACAATGGATGGGTTGGTCAGCCAAGCTTGGCTTAACGAATGCAATCCAACAGATTCCAACAAATGGTTGATTGTACCTTCGGTACGCAACATGGGAGTGAACAGAATGCTGATCACCAGTATGCTGAGAATGGAAGGGGAGTAGAAGATGGCGCGCAGCAGGTTCTTCGTTCTTAATCGCATGTTAAGTCCTACGGCCAGCAACAGACCGATGACGTTTTTGCCAACCACCGTAACGATCGCAAATATCGCCGTGTTTTGCAGCGCCAGAATAAGCGTTTTGTCCGAGAAAATTTTCCTGAAATTATCCCACCCGATGAACTTCAGCTCCAGCCGGTCCAGCCGCCAATCGGTGAATGAGTAGTAGAAAGCGGCGAGAGCAGGCACAACGAAAAAGATGGAGTAGATAATTAGTGCGGGAAATATCATGTAATACGAATACAAATTTTTAGTCCTGTTCATGTCTCACACTCCGTTATAGCTAGGCAGCATAACGTTAGACCGTGTTATGCTACCTTATATTTCACTCTTTAGAAACCAGCTACACCTTTATCCTGCATCAGCTGACTGAACTTCTCATCCCAGGATTTCAGTACTTCTTCCGGTGACAGACCACCTGCAAATTGATCTTGTAGCAACCGGTACAGTTCGCTGCGATCAACCAGCATGTATGCATCCGTTGTCAGCACTGTTTTCTTCGGTGTAATATAATTGTCTACAATATCCTGCTTGTAAGCCGGCAATTCCGGTGTTGTGACGTCACTGAAATTGGATACGTACCCTTTGGAGTCCACGATCTGTTGTGCAACTTCCTTGGAAGCAATGTAGTCCAGGAATTGTTTGGCTTCTTCCAAATGTTTGGACTTCTTCGGAATGAACAGTTGTCCGCCGAGTGGACTTGCACCCAAACTGGCATCATCCGATGATGGAATCGGGAATACGCCCAGTTCCATGCTTGGATCTTGCTCAGCCACGCCTTCAATTAACCAGTCGCCCATAAACATCATGGCAACTTCCTTGTTCAGGAATTTACCTACTGCCATGTCATAGCTGTCGCTAAGCACATCCGTGTTGGTGTACCCCTTGGTGTACACTTCATACTGTTGTTCCAGGAACGTTTTGAATTCCGGAATATCGGACCATTTTTTCTTGTTGCTGTTCAAGTCATCAAAAAACGTCGGTTCATTTTTGGCTACAAAATCGGCAAAAGCTGCAGCAGGCCAGATGTTGGCAGCCCAGGCATCTTTGTAAGGCATGAATACGGGCGTAATGCCACTCGCTTTGATTTTTTCACAGACCGCCAAGAATTCTTCGTAGTTGGTTGGAATCGACAGCCCGAGTTCTTCAAAGATTTGTTTGTTGTAAACAACCCCTTGCATCCCTGTATCCTGACTGACATGGAAGCTGTAGAGGTGTCCACCAGAAGAAAGCACGTCTTTGTTCACAATTCTGCTCGCCCAAGGCTCGTTATCCAGAATCTCGAAGTTACGTTCAAGGTTCAGGTCCGTGACTGCGCTCGCCAGATTGTACTGAATAATGTCAGGCGTTTCATCTACAGCCAGTTTGGTTTGCAGTACAGTCGTCGTTTGTTCCGCTGGAATCAGCTGCAAATTGACGCGAATGTTCGTTTGTTTTTCGAATTCATCGAGAATGTCTTGTTGGATAAAGGCAGAGTCCTGAGAACTTTTAGAGATCGCCAGCTCCAGTGTGACCTTGCCATTCTTGCTGTCCCCGCCAGCAGATGTATCGGAATCCGTACCTCCTGATCCACACGCGGATAATGAAATCGATAATAAACTGGCCAGAATAATGGAAATCGCCTTTTTTCTTTTTATTGTTTTCAATGCAAATCCCCCTCTAAGACGTTTAGTGAATCCGTTTACAAGTCCGATTATAGATTCTTTTTTCTCCCGGGTACATGTCTGTGCTTGAACGTTGATGTGTAAAATACTGAACTTGAAACCGCTATCATTTCATTGAGGTGCATGATAAAGTAGACAGGAAGAAAGGCTGATTTTACATCATGTCGGAACAGGAGGGCCTCTTGGAGAATGGCAAAGTTCATACATAGGGTAACTCATGTCAGTTTGCAGACGAAGGTATTTTTGACGTTTTTGGCCCTGCTTTTGTTCGTGCTCGGCTGCTTTATCGTATATGTAAACATGGTCGTGATCCGCCCGCTCAAACAAAAAACAGTGCAGGATACGTTGATGACCGCAACAAAGGTAAGAGAGCAGGTTGATCTCTATATGGATCAGCAGAACCAGTTGTCGCAGCGAATCCTGTCCAGCAAGGACATCTTCACAACCATGGACAAGAGTTCGTCAGCTCATAGTAATTATGAAAGGCTGAAGCAGATTCGGATCATCAAAGACATCATGTTTCAGGCCATCGGGCCTAGTATGAACATCAAGGACATGTCCATCTATGACAAGCAAGGCGTGCTTCTTACGTCGTATCTGGGTTCTGGAAACTCCACAGTGATCTTGAGTACGATGGTGGAAAACAGCAAGGTTGGACGAGAGTGGTCGGGGAATGGTTTTGTCTTGCTCCGCCAAGACGATACCATTTCCTTTGTTCGCACGGTTAACGATCAGAACGGGAAGGTGTATGGCTATCTTAGTATTCAGATGGATCAGGCCTACATTCAAAATCTTACGGAAGGAATCTCGGCGGGCAATGTCTTTATTCTGAATCAGCAAGGTGAGCAGATGACTGGAGCGGAAGCAGATGCTAAACCATTAAATTGGATAAATTCGTCATCCGATCAAGGGTTGTATATCGATGAACATGACAATTACGTTACGTATTCCACCTCACCTAGTACAGGCTGGGTCACTTATATCGTAACACCTAACCAATCGGTATTGGGCTCGATCCATTCGGTTCAAACCATGTCCATCCTGTTGATTACGGCATTGATGCTGGTTTCTTTTGTGTATATTTTTTTATCAACGCGTAATTTGCTGCTTCCGATTCGCAAACTTCGCAGCCAAATCTGGCGTATCAATTACAGCAATATGAACCTTAAAGTCAATGATGTACCAAAAAATAACGATTTGCTGCTGCTGAATGAAGCATTTGAAGAGTTGATGGAACGGCTGCAACAATCCATCGACCGTGAAAAAGTGGCACTGCATGAAGAAGTAAAAGCGCGGAATTCGGCACTGCAAGCTCAAATCGCCCCTCACTTCATTCATAACGTTCTTTACTTGATCAGCATTGCTGCTCAAGAGGGGAAAACCAAAGTTGTATCCGATATGTGCAAACATCTCTCAGACAGTTTACGTTATATCGTGTCCTCACCCTACGCGCATGTGACCTTGGCGGAGGAGCTTGAGCATACGAGACATTATTTGTCGCTCGTACAGCAAAAGTATGAGGAAGATTTGGAATGGGACATCATTTCCGACGTGTTAGCCAGGGAAATTCGGTTGCCGCGCCTGGTCATTCAGCCTTTCGTGGAGAATTGCATCGAACATGCATTTTCCAATACCGCACCACCTTGGCGTATCCAGATCACCGTGAAGCATTATAACGGATTGTGGGCTTTGGAAATTAAAGATAACGGGGAAGGTTTCCCACCAGATAAAATCCAGGAGATTTTAGCCAATATACAGCAATCTGGATCTGGCAGAGAACACCCATTGAATCGCCAGACAGCACTCGGTAATATGGGGATCCTTAACAGCGTTAACCGACTCAAACTGATGTATAGCAACCGACTCTTTTTTAACATATTCAACAATCATGCACACGGGGAAAAAGGAGCAACGATACAAATCATCGGTTCACTCACCAAGGATTTTTACTAAGCATAGGAGGAACAAACGATGTATAACGTCATGATCGTTGAGGATAGCAAACCGATATTGCGAAATATTAGAATGCTGTTGGATACGCTCGCTTTTCCAATTCGCGTGGCGGCTACGGCAACGAACGGAGAGGAGGCGCTGGCAGCGATTCATCGAGAGTCGATCGATCTGTTGCTGACTGATATCCGCATGCCCAAGATGGATGGCTTATCCTTGATCGAGCAAGCGAAGCTTGTTAATCCGGGGCTAAAGGTCATTCTGATCAGCGGTTATAGCGACTTTGAATACACCAGAAAAGCATTAAACTTGCAGGTGTTCGACTATTTGCTGAAACCTGTGGAACGAGAGGCACTAGAAGAGGTCATGAGTCGGGTTATTGACCAGCTTGATCAACAGACGTCAAGAAACCTGCTAGAGTTACAGGAAATCATCAATCCTCTGTATTATGCTGAACTCAGGCCGGGAGAGGATTTTCCGCTTTTTAATCAAATGATGATTATTCTGCGCAAGCAGCCTTTTACAACAGGCACAGAACAATGGGTACAGAAGACGTTTCAAACTATTGTAGGCGACTTTTTTGCTCGGCAGCCATGTCAAGTGTTTCCGAGTCAAAGGCCGGATCAATTTATTATTTTTGTAAACAAGAGTGCTCTTGATCTGTATTCTTCCACGCATGAATGTCTTGAATCGTTGCGACGGCATCTGGTTGCCCATGACATTGATGTGATCATAGGGGGTCAGTTACTGTTCGCTGAATTCGGAAATTTGTCAGAGTACTACCACCGAATATCGTCAATTTTGTCGGCGCAACAGCGGTTGAAACAAGGAATGGCGCTGGATACCGGAAATCCCGTTTCATTGGCAAGAACGGAAGTGGTCTGCCTGGATTCCGTGCTGGAATCTGCTTTTGTGCACATAATACAAGCTCATCGCAAGGAACAATTTGCTCTCAAGTTGTCTGAGTTGATGGTACGCTGGGCAAAGGAAAACGTGCAAATGAAAGAAGTGGAACGGTTTATCGGGTTAGTGGTTGAGACATTTGCTCATTTGTACGAAGAACAGGGGGTGGGAATCAGGCTGGGCCTGGAACTTCGAGCGAACCAATTATATGAGGAAAAGACATATGCCGACTTTTGCCTTGAACTAACGGAATGGACTGGACAGTGCTTCGATATGCTGCATTCCCAAGGTCGAAAGAGCGGGGAGCTCCTGTTCGAACAAATGGATGAGTACATCAAGCTGAATAAGTACTCCCAATTATCCATCAATGATATTGCAATGAAGTTTCACGTCAGCCCATCTTATGTCAGCAGAGTGATCAAAAACGTCACGCAAATCACGTTTGTTCAGTATTATACCCGGCTTAGAATCAAAGAAGCCTGCCGGCTCATAGAAAGCCAACCCGATATGATGTTCAAGGAATTATCGGATCTGCTGTCATTTAGTGACCAGCATTATTTCTCCAAGGTGTTCAAGGAGTATACGGGATTCAGCCCCACAGAATATAAAGAACGGGTGCTTAGCAAACGGTATTCATAGTATAAATAAAAGGAGACAGTGGGCTTCGAAAAAGGAGTGATGGTCCTTCCCGTCTATCTCGCCAAGAGTGTTGAGTTCGATGCAGTCTTGATTTATGAGGCTTCGTCCGTTGCTTATGCACGGGAAAACGAACGCAAGCTTCTTTATACGGCGTGTACACGAGCCATGCACCAGCTTTATCTTATACAACGGGCGATTGGTCGCCGTTCGTGCAGGCATTGCCTGTGAACTTGTACGAGATCGCGTCATATTGATGGATCAAGGTGACGTTGGCCGCAATAAGCTGTATTCATAATTCAGCAAAGTTCCGGACTTACTCGGAGCTCTTATCGCAAATTTGCTGCAACTCGATGGAAATAACCTTGGCTGCTAACCGCCAAGGTTATTTTTGCTGTTTATGTTGTGGCTTATACTCATCAACCGTTCCTGCGTTCTGCAATATTGTTTGAGAATCCGAAGCAACTACTTGCAGCATCTATTCATTGGAATGATAGCGCATATGAATGAACAAAGCCCGTTAATCCCAAGGGTTAACGGACTTCTTTTGTGTTCATTTGTAGCAATCCACATCAAGACTTGGAATTGTGATTAACATCTTTAGCATGGAGTGTAGCAATCAGCTTCTCGCCTTCAACATCCAGGTTTGGCAGAATGCGATCCAGCCATTTCGGAAGCGACCAAGCTTTATCACCGAAAATAGCCATAATGGCAGGAACCAAGCCCATACGGATGATAAATGCATCGATCAAAATTCCTACAGCTAATGTGAAACCAATCTGTTTGATCATAACGTCATCAGTGAAGATGAACCCTGCAAATACGGAGACCATGATCACCGCTGCGGCAACGACCACGCGACTTACCTGGTTATACCCATGAACAACGGATTCTGTTCCTCGGTGACCATGAACGTATGATTCCCGCATCGAGCTGACAAGGAAGACCTGATAATCCATTGCCAAGCCATACAGGATACCTGTCACGATGATCGGCATAAAGCTCAGCAGCGGGCCGCCGGTGTCGAAGCCAAAGAGCGAATGCAGCCAGCCCCATTGGAATACAGCTGTAGTAATCCCGAATGTAGCCAGGATACTAAGGAGGAAACCGATGGTTGCTTTGATTGGAACGATGATCGAACGAAATACAAGCAGTAATATGATAAGCGACAGCAGGATAATAATGCCTACATAGATAGGGAATACCTGAGCCAGTTTGGCTGACATATCGATGTTAACGGCTGTTAGTCCGGTAACACCAAGCTTAACGTCATTTGACTTCGCAATGCTTGATTCAGTAGATCGCAAATCAGTCACTAGATCTTTGGTGATTTTATCGTTGGGACCTGTTTTCGGTATAAGACTAAAGATAGCCAAATCGGCTGTCATGCCTAGCGGTGTAACCTGTGCAACGTTATTCTGACTTTGAAGTTCCTGAACGAGATTTCCCAAGAGTTCCGGAGTCACCTGAGCAGAAGATTTATTAGGCTCTGCGACCAGAATAAGGGGGCCGTTAAATCCTTCTCCGAAGCCTTCGGAGATGGCGTCATAGCTTTGTCTTGCGCTCGTATCCAGATTGGCTGAGGAAGCTCCCGGAATACCCATTTCCATTTTGGTTATAGGCGTTGCGGCAAAGCCAAGAATGACGATGATGGCGATAATGGTAGCCCAACGATTTTTGATAACGAATTTCACCCATCTGTCAGCGATTCCAGAGCCAGCTGCTTTGGGATGTTTTGTGCTTTTCTCGCGAGCTTTAGGGGAACAGATGCGTTCTCCTACCAAACCCAGTAAAGCCGGCAACAGGGTTAGAGCAACGAATACGTTGATGAGCACGGTGGCAGCTGCTACCAAAGCCATCGTAGACAAGAATGTGAGTCCGATGACCAGCATACCGCATAGTGCAATAATGACCGTTAATCCGGCAAAAAATACAGCGCTGCCCGATGTGCCAATAGCTCTTGCTGTTGCTTCTCGCGCGCTCAAGCCTTGATCAATGATCATCCGGCGCTGGCGATTGACAATGAAGAGAGCATAATCGATTCCTACAGCCAATCCAACCATAAGAGCCAGGACGGAAGTGACACTAGGCATTTCGATAAATTTGGAGATCGAGAACGCTCCACCTACTCCAATGGCAACGCCGAGCAGTGCAGTGATCAGAGGAAGACCTGCGGCAACGACGGAACCTAGAGTTATTAGCAAAACAATCACAGCAATGATCAGTCCGACAATCTCTGCCGAGCCTACACCGATCGCTACCGTTTTGAGCGTCTCGCCTGGTAGCACAGTAATGTTGGTTCCTTGCTCAACAGTCATGACGGATTGAATAACAGAATCAAACACATCTTGCGTAATGGCAGACTGTTCAATCGTAAACTGGAATTGGAACAAGGCAATTTTGCCGTCCGAAGAGATAAGTACACCCGGTACCGGAACACCTTCCACCATTAGAGGTCCATAGGGAGGAGGGGATGCTGCTGCGGATTGCACCATATTAGCAGCCTGAGCACTCTGAGCCATCTCAGCTGAAGCACCCAAATTGCGCGCTTCAGCTGCATAATCTGCAGGGTTAATGACTTTATCTAGTCCGTAAACTTCGTTAACACCTTTCATCATTGCAGCCAGACGTTCAGGTGTATCCAAACGCTCGTTGTCAGGTGCTTTGAACACAACACTTCCTTGACCGCCTGAGGCGGCTGGCAGTTCTTTTGCTAATTGATCCAAGACCTTCTGTGACTCTGTGCCTTCAATCTTCATTTCAGAACTGATATGAATACCATTAATGCTGATCAATGAAATGACGATTCCTAGAATTAATACCCAGCCAATGATGAAGTATCCAGGTTTGCTAAAAGCGGTTTTCCCCACTCTGTATAATAATGTAGACATTTCTCTATTTTACACTCCTCTAAGATGAATATGGATGGTTGGCGTGTTCGAATCCTGTCCGCAAATGAGCAAATACGGTTTCCAAAAATTGATCGAACAGTACAGCACCGGCCTTTGTATCTTCAGTTATGGCTTGTCCGGGCAGTAATACATTAAGTCTTCCGTCAATTAAAGGCAGTATGGTTCCGTACAATGCGTTTATTAGAAGATACGTATATATCTCGTCATACTTTCCGTTCGACAAGTCTAGTAAGGTATCTTGTGCCTGCGTCTGCATCCGGTGCATGGCCCCAAGGTAATGAGGTTCAAGCACGGGATAGGTTTGAGATAAAGCTAATAGTTGATGAAGCCTTCCTATAAGTTCTGTAGTAAGCTGCATCTTGATTAGGTTATACAGCACGTCAAGTAAAGAGGCATCGTCAGGAAGTTCGGTAAGCAAATCCTCAAGCTCCGTTGTATTCTGAACGGATATTGCCCCTCTCGCTACTGCTTCTTCTTTACATGTGAAATAGTTTGCAAATGTTCTGCGGGAACAACCCACTTGATGCACAATATCTTCGACAGTAAAACCATCGAGCCCATGCTCAAGAGTAAGCTCAAATGCAGCACCAGCAAGCGCTTTTTCGGTCGCTTCTTTTTTCAAATGTCGCAAGTTTCGTTTGATCATCATTCTCCGCTTGTGCGTTCACCTCCAACACCAATTACTATGGTGTAATTACTATGCCAATTATACTGTTACTGAAGTGCCTCCTTTTGTACAAAAGTACTATAAAATACTAAGAACATGCTCATGAGCATACACTCTGTGAGGATTATCATAACAACAACTTGCCCTTTGTGCAAATTTACACATTGTGCAAATATTTTGTGTTGAGGGGGTAGGTTTGCGTCATATCACAATAACATTCGCGCCGAACAGTTATAATATGAATCAATGCTTCAACTCCAAAGGAATGAATGTTAAAATCAGTAGAAAAACTTGGGGCGAGGACGGGACATGAGTAGTCGTAAACAAAGTTTATTAGAGACAGCACTTGCACTATTTTTAGAGCATAGCTATGCAAATACAACAATCCAGATGATCCTGGATCAGTCTGGCGTATCCAAAGGGACATTCTACAAATTCTTCAGTTCGAAAGAAGATTGTTTATATTCGATTATTGATCAGCGTATGCAAGAGGATGTTTTCATTCGCAAAGAACTTGAACAAAATCACTATACATCGGATTATGACCTGCTCGTTGATCAAATTGCCATTCCTATGTCTGTGCCTAACAAAGAGCGAGTATGGGAATTATATTGGACTGGTTTTTATTCCGGGGAGATTAACTCCTCGGCCAAGCTGGCTACAGTGCACCTAAAATGGCTGTCCACACGCTTGATACAGGTGTACGGGAAGGATATCAGCCTGTATGCCAACGAAGGCGCAATATTGTGCTATGGCATATTACACCAGATTGCCAATACATCGAGAAGCCTGAATACGCAAAAACCGGTATGGAGCGAGGTTGTTCCAAAAGTATTAACGTACATCGAAGTGATATTAAGAACAATGCACCAAAGAAATGAACATATTTTTGACTTTCAGTCCCTCTATTTTCTGAATGCCGATGAGCGTAACAGTGATAATAGTCTCGACATCGACACGCTGTTGGAGGAATTTGAAGAGTTCAACAAGCATGTTCAAAAATCCAAGGAATCCACACCATTGAAACAACTTGCCAAGGGGCTTCTGGCGTTGTTACAGGATAAGAAGGATTTAAATATTCCTGTGATTGAAGTCGTACTTCAAGCGTTTCACAAAGAGTATAAATCCAGTGCTTTTCACTCGGAGGCTAATAGACTTACCGAAGCTTGTTGGTGGTATTTGGAACTTGTGAAACTACGTAATTAATTTGGAGGTTGGCTCAAAAGCCAACCTCTTTTTTTGTTTTCGGAGTGATCAAGATTGTACTATTCGTATATACATAATAAGTCACTATAAAGGTAGTTTATTGACGAAAGAACTCTAAGATTTGAAATTAAATATACTAGTAGTATATAATCAAAATGCACATAAATTTCCATAGATTCGAATAACTTCACTACGAAAGGAAGATTTCAATGAATAATAACCAAACATCGGAAAAATCAGAATTCAATTTGTTTAGTGAAGAAAATGTTAAAGATCAATTTGCCATGTTTGCACAGATGCGATCCAAAGGCTCCGTTGTTCCTATTCCCAATCCAATGGGTGGAGCAGAGCAAACCTGGATTATAACTCGGATGGACGTAGCCATGGAAGTGTTGAAAGATCACTCACGATTTACGGTAGATATGAACTCTATTGATAGTGGCAATGATATTAGAAAGAATCTCTCAGGCGAGCTTGATTCATCGGAACCCCAGACCTTTTTTACCGGAAAGTCGATGCTCTTTGTCGATGAACCGGATCACCGGAGACTGCGTAGCCTGGTTTCCAAAGCGTTCACCCCAAGGTATATGGAAAGCCTGCGTCCACGCGTCCAGGAAATCGCCGATGAATTGATTGACCAGGTTGAAGGGAAGGGAGAGATGGATCTTGTAAAAGACTTTGCCTACCCTTTTCCAATTAACGTCATATCCGAAATGCTCGGTGTACCTCAGGAAGACCGACCTCAGATCCATGTATGGTCTGAAGCCATTGCCAAAGGTCTCGGTTTCGGTAAACAAGACCCTGAAGTAGCGCAGCATTTGCGATCATTCGCAGAATACACCGCTCAGCTTGTAGCGAATAAACGAGTAGAACCCTCTGATGATCTAATTAGTCAATTAATTGCGATTGAGGAGGAGGGAGATCGGCTGAACGAAGATGAATTAATATCGATGATCACGTTGTTAATATTTGCAGGACATGAGACAACTTCCAATCTGATCGCAACCGGCTCTTATCTTCTACTGACACATTCCGAACAACTGGAACAACTTAAACAAAATTTGAATCTGGTTCCTTCTGCGGTTGAGGAGTTGTTACGATTCAACGGACCCGCGACTTCTTCAGGTCCTCGTTATGCAACGCAGGACACGGAACTGGACGGACAACAGATCCAAAAGGGAGATGTTGTGATTCCTCTCTTGAAATCAGCGAATCGTGACGAGTCACAATTTAACCAACCTGAAGAACTGGATATTGAGCGCAAGATAAAACGACATCTGGCCTTTGGGCATGGTATACATATGTGTCTTGGGGCTCCACTGGCCCGGGTTGAGGGAGACGTAGCGTTTACTACGCTATTAAGTCGACTTCCTGGTCTTCAGCTTAGTGTTCCTCCGGAAGAGATTCATTGGCACTTCTCACTATTATCTGAGGGATTGGCATCTTTGCCAGTAAAATTCTAATATAATATCCTTGTGTGACTCACTCGAGTATGACGAATTTCGTCATACTCTTTTTTGGTTTATTTTCAACAGTGGAGAGAGTCATAGCGACTTTTTTTGTAATAATGATAGAATGGAATCGAATAAGAGGCATGTCATGGAATCGAATAATGCAAAATGCCGAAGAGAATATTAGTACATACAATTTTGTGGAGGTAAGCCATATGAAAATGATGAAATTGTTATGATTGGAGAAAATAAAATCAACACTTTCTGTGATCCTACGCATCATGCAGAAATAGGGCTTATACGGAAATATTGTTCAGAACATCATGTGTTTGATCTGAGCGAATACACCCTGTATACGAGTTGTGAACCGTGTGTGATGTGCTCCGGAGCTATGGTTTAGTCGAATTTAGGGAGACTGGTGTAAAGCGTATCACATGATCAATTAGCGGAAATCGTTGGCAGTAATATTATGATTACATGTGAAGAAGTATTTGAGAAAAGTCCTCAAAAACCTGATGTGGTAGGGAAATTACTCAACGAATAAGGCTTGAAAGTATTCGAAGGATACCCATTTCATTCCTAGTCAACATTTGGGCATGAAAATAATTTGTGATAAATGCTTGATTTTTATTCCGACGTCTGATAGTGTAAGACCTGTGATTTTGGAAAGTTGTTGTATCAATATGAATTAGAGCTTTCCAGCAGATAATTTTGACCACTTCCAGCAGGAAGTTAAGGCCATACGGACAGCCGGGTCAAACGCCGATTGGCAACTTATGTTGCCTTATTGATTGAGTTCAAAGCTCAACTTTTATAAGTTGGTTACTTTACAACCAGTGCAACTGCACATCAACTTGTGAAACGGTCAATAAGAGTAGTAAAGGCGAATTATTTGCTATATAAACTCTGATCCGATATTGATATACATGAAGAAGCTTTCCACTAGAGGAGTTCTTTTGAACTTGTTTAGTTATGGAGACTTTGCGTCTTTTTAATGATGTATATCGACAAGCAAGTGTGATGATGCGCGATTCCGGCATTGTTCACCTTGCTTTTTTTTGTTGGATCAAGACCGGACGGAAGTTGAAAAAACGATAAAAATTATGGATGTCAATTCAAAAATTACATATTGGGATAGGAGAATGTAAAATGGGAAAAGCACTAATCATCGGCGCCGGCGGCGTAGCTTCAGTGGCAGTACACAAATGCGTTCAAAACAGCGAAGTTTTTGAGGAAATTTGCATTGCGAGCCGCACAAAATCCAAATGTGATGACCTTAAAGCCAAGCTGGACGGCGGTAAAACAAAAATTACGACAGCGCAAGTGGATGCGGACAATGTTGACGAACTGATCGCCCTGATCAACGAAGTTAAACCGGATATCGTTATGAACCTCGCTTTGCCGTATCAAGATCTGACGATCATGGATGCTTGCCTTGCAACCAAAACGAATTACATGGACACAGCTAACTATGAGCCACATGATACAGCGAAATTCGAATATAGCTGGCAATGGGATTACAAAGAGCGTTTTGAAAAAGCGGGAATTACTGCATTGCTCGGAAGTGGATTTGACCCAGGTGTGACTGGCGTATTCTCCGCTTATGCCCTGAAGCACTACTTTGACGAAATTGAGTACATCGACATTCTGGACTGCAATGGCGGCGACCACGGCTATCCGTTCGCAACCAACTTCAATCCAGAAATCAACATTCGCGAAGTTTCTGCGAACGGAAGATACTGGGAAAATGGTGAATGGATCGAAACAAAACCGATGGAAATCAAACGTGTCTACGACTTCAAGGAAGTTGGCGAGAAAGACATGTACCTGTTGTACCATGAAGAATTGGAATCTTTGGCGAAAAACATGCCAGGTCTGAAACGCATCCGTTTCTTCATGACATTTGGTCAAAGCTACCTGACTCACTTGAAAGCACTTGAGAATGTGGGCATGACTTCAATCGAGCCGATCGAGTTTGAAGGCAAACAAATTATTCCACTGCAATTCCTGAAAGCCGTATTGCCTGATCCAGCATCCCTGGGACCACGTACAGTGGGCAAAACGAACATCGGTTGCATTTTCAAAGGCAAAAAAGATGGTCAAGACAAAACATACTATGTTTACAATATCTGCGACCACCAAGAGTGCTACAAAGAGGTTGGTTCCCAAGCGATCTCGTACACAACTGGCGTTCCAGCTATGATTGGTGCAGCAATGGTCATGACGGGCAAATGGAACAAACCAGGCGTATTCAATGTAGAAGAGTTCAATCCAGATCCATTCATGGAAGAGTTAAATAAATGGGGTCTCCCATGGGTTGAAGATTTCAACCCGGTACTCGTTGATGAGCTGCCAGAAGAAGTTAAAGAATCGGAGCTTGTTCGTTAAAATGCGGTTCGAGCAATTACCGACACCGTGCTATGTTGTTGACGAGGGGCTTATCGAGAAAAACCTGAAAATTCTGAACGGTGTTATGCAGCGTACAGGTGCCAAAATCGTGCTTGCTCAAAAGGCGTTCTCCATGACTGCGATGTATCCGCTGATTGGAGAATACCTGAGCGGTGCAACGGCTAGCGGCTTGTATGAAGCACGCTTGGGTCACGAAGAGATGGGCAAAGAAAACCATGTCTTTGCCCCGGCATACCGTGAGGATGAAATAGACGAAATTATCTCCATTACCGATCATATTATCTTTAACTCTTTTTCACAGCTTGCGAAATTCAAGGAGAAGGCGCTTCAGGCTGGTTGCAAGGTCGGCTTGCGTATCAATCCTGAATGCTCTACTCAGGAGGGACACGAAATCTATGATCCGTGTTCTCCGGGTTCACGTTTTGGCGCCAAACAGGAGGATTTCAAGGCAGAGCTGTTGGAAGGTGTCTCAGGACTGCATTTCCACACGCTGTGTCAGCAAAACTCCGATGATCTAGAGACTACGCTGAACGCAGTTGAAGAGAAGTTTGGACAATGGCTGCCGCAAATGGAATGGATCAACTTCGGTGGAGGACACCATATCACGCGTGAAGATTATGACATTTCAAGGCTGGAAGCTTGCATCAAACGCATGCAGGACGACTATAACCTGGAAGTGTATCTGGAGCCGGGTGAAGCCGTTGCGCTGAACGCTGGTTATCTGGTGACTTCCGTGCTGGATTTCCATAAAAACGGTATGGACATCGCGATTCTCGACACTTCAGCTACGTGCCATATGCCGGATGTGCTGGAGATGCCATATCGCCCGCCGCTGATCGGTTCGGGAGAAGTGGGCGAGAAAGAGCATCTATATCGTCTTGGTGGACAAACGTGTCTGTCCGGTGACGTGATTGGAGATTATTCATTCGATCAGCCTTTGCAAGAAGGCGACCGTTTGGTATTCGAGGACATGGCGATTTACTCCATGGTGAAGACTAACACGTTTAACGGCATGCCGCTTCCAGCGATTGCTGTCAAAAGAAAAGACGGCGATTGCGAAGTTGTTCGCGAATTTGGATATCAGGATTTCAAAATGAGACTAGCATAATACTTCATTATAATAGAAGCATTAAATATAGATACAAAGAAGGGAACCTGGAGACAGGTTCCCTTCTGACGTTTAATAATAGTGAAGTTAACGACAAGATGTAATGGATTTAACTATGTTTGGCAACTCAGTTGCGGGTTGCGATTTATTTTTGCGGCTGGGATGCTGCTCTCGCGGCATACGGAAAGATAGGTTCTCTTAGCTGAAACTCATACGTCAACCCATCCACAATACCGACTACACTTTCACTGTCATACAGTTCAAGCAAAAATCCAGCCATCTGCTCCCCCGTATGGAATTGGGGAACTCTGCCCTCATATTCAAATTGGTCTACATTAAAGGAACGTTTTGCGAATTCCGTTTCGGTTGCAGCCGGAGCGAGAACTTTCGCTTGCATCGCTGCGTTCTTACCTTTTAATTCATGCGCAAGTCCTTCAGTAAAGGCACTTACATAGAACTTGGTTGCACAGTAGGTTACCGCATCGGCCACGATTGTATATCCTCCACCAGAGGAGATATTAATGATCTGTGTGCCATCAACCTCTGCATAATCACGTACATATAGAGATGAAAGAATCGTTAATGCTTCTATATTAAGATGAAGCATCTGCTCAATCTTGGGCAGATGTTGTTCGCCAACCGAAGCGAAATTTCCGAATCCGGCGTTGTTAATCCACGTCTCAATGGAATACGCCTGAAGACTTTCATAGAACTCATGTACATTAGCGGCAACAGACAGATCCACCGTACGGATGACAACGTCCAGGTTGTGATTGATTTCAGCTACTTTTGATTTTAACTTTTCCAATTCATCGGTTCTGCGTGCTGCCAGTATCATATTTTTGCCGCGAGCTGCAAAAGCTAAAGCGGCTTCATATCCAATGCCTGAACTGGCACCGGTAATCACTGTGTATTTCATGGGAATTCCTCCTGGATCTGATTTCATTATATTTATTGTGATATGATCACGAGTTGATTATACTGATTAGAGCTTACTCTAAGTCAAGTGGAAAAATAGAAAAGAGGTTGACCATGCATACCATTGGTGAAGTGGCAGAATTGCTCCATATCAGTGCACATACGCTGCGCTATTATGAGAAGGAACAGATTGTCATCCCTCTCCGAGATGCCAGTGGAGACAGGCGATACAACGAGTCCCACATAAAATGGCTACAATTTGTGATCAAATTAAAAGAAACTCAAATGCCTATCGCTACAATTAAGAAGTATGCATCCTTGTTTCAGGAAGGTGAGCATACAGCGGCAGATCGTTTGAAGCTGCTGGAAGAGCATAAAGAGTCGATCCAAAAACAGATGCACACGCTTAGCACAGCAGATGAGATGCTGGAGCATAAAATTGTGTCGTATCGAGCGTTCATCGGGAAATGATGTAACCGGAACGACTCAGATTACATCGTATATTCACGTACAACACACACATAACGATCTTTTGCCAAAACAGTGATTTTTATTATAGACTGTTTTTTATCGGTTGTTCATCAAGGGGGAAATGGAATGAATCAAAACAGAAACCAAAAATCAAACAAGCTGAAGATCCTCTCCAAAGTATTATTGATTATCATTGGGGGGGTTATAACGGCATATGGGCTGGAAGCCATATTAATCCCGAACAATGTCTCTGATGGTGGTGTGACAGGTCTGAGTATCGTGGGTTCACAGCTCTTTGGATTACCATTAGGGATGCTCATTGGGATTATTAACATTCCATTTGTTTGGCTAGGGTATAAACAAATAGGTAAAAGCTTTGCGTTATATTCAGTGATTGGTATTGCTTCACTAGCGATCAGCACCAGTCTTATGCACCATGTACCAACGATCATTGAAGGTGATACCTTGCTCGTTACCGTTGTCGGCGGGATTATCATCGGTTTCGGTATGGGACTTGCATTGCGTAATGGCGGGGCATTGGACGGCATAGATATGTTGGCTGTGCTACTTTCCCGAAAAGTACCTTTTGGAACCAGTGATCTCATCTTGTTCCTCAACATGTTTGTCTTTATTGTCGTTTCTACCGTATTTGGTCTGCAGGGAGCGATTCTGTCAGGACTTGCTTATTTTATTGCTTCCAAAGTAATACATATTGTTGAAGAGGGCTTGAGTGGCTCTAAGACATTTAAAATTATTACGAATCAACCTGAAATCATGGTTGAAACCATTCGTGACAGACTAGGTCGTGGAGCAACGTATACCGATGCTTATGGTGGTTACTCTAATGAACAATTCAAAGAAATCACTTGTGTCATTAACCGGATGGAAGAGAGCAAAATTAAAGAAATCATTCATGAAATTGACCCGACTGCCTTTATAGTCGTATATGATGTAGCTGAAGTGAAGGGCGGCAATTTCAAAAAGAAAGACATTCACTAAAAATAATGCGCTGGCAAGAGGGATTCTCTCGCCAGCGCATTATTTCTGTTACCTTGTTTTATAACTCAAGTTTCCGTAAAAACCGTACTGAAGCTGCTGTCAACACCTTCAATATACAAAGGTACAGCATAGACCTTGCCGATATCTGATAAATCATGGTTTAAATCCATGTCCTCAATAAGCAGAATGAACTTGCCATCGACCCGACCTTTCCCGAGGCTAATCTGATGAAAAGCAATAGCTTCATCCACATGGAGCGCAGAGCCTGATGAGATAAAATCCATGCCAACTGCTCGTAATGAATCAAAAACCATCAGGTAACTTGCAGCAGATGCTGCAAACCCCGGGTTATGATCACTGTAACGAACAGGGTCAGATGACCGAATCTCTCCAAAACCTGTGCGTATGAGCAGTAAATCGGAGCCAGCGATCTGGTGTTCATATGGCTCCAGATCAGCTTTGGTGATCAGTTCGTCATCACCTTTGGGAATATCGAGGATTGTTGGATGGGTGAAGATAAAATAGTCTATTGGAATCTCGTTTAGCTTTATGCCTTGCGGATTGAAATGCCAAGGTCCGTCAATATGAGTGCCGTTATGGTTAAGGGAAGTGATGATGAATTGGTTATACAGATCGCCTTGATCTGTGCTGGACTGCTGCTGGATCTCAACCGGGGGGTTATCTTTATACACGGGGGTATTTGCGCTAAGAGGATAGGACAAGAGCATCCGCTTCATCTTTGTTCTCTCCTTTGTAATCCAGGTTCATAGTCTCATATAGACACCGTCTCCACAGTGAAATGACTAAACGACCGATGCATAGAGAGTGCTTGAACTCATTTTATGTAAGGGTTTTGAACTTCATGCATAAGCACAGCTCTCTTATGGAAAACTTCTGTAGTACGAATAAATAGCATGATTTCATTGATGGGAGGTAACATAATGACCAATCAGGATCCGCAGGAGCTTCTGAAGCAAAAACACGAGCTGGATGAGCAAAAAAGGCAGTTCACTAATTTTTCCCGAAATGTTTCCGGTCATGGTGAGATTGAAGCTGGCCAGGAGTTCAGTAATGACCGGGTGCCTGATGACCAGAACCGTATGAAATCGGTTGAGAACAAACGCGCTTGAGCCTTAAAAGCTACAATTATAGGCCGATCCTTTATGGGATCGGCTTAATCGTGCGAAGCATTTTACCAAACAGGAAGCTTGTCGCTTGATCCTTCGAGTATTGTTATTGGTGGTGGTCAATGTATGTGAAAGGTCGTATATTAATAGTATGTGGGCCGTGGGCTTGAACATGAACCACATGGTGCAATGATAAAGATTCTACATAGAAGGTTGGGAAAAACATGGACTATAAACCGCTTGCTTCATTTATTGACCGCATTACATCCTGGCGCATTCCGTGGGCAGAGGTGCTGGTGATGCACCAAAATGATACCGTTTTCCATTACCGTAATGGTTACGCCAATCTGGAGGAGCAAACGCCTATTGGCGATGGAGCAATCTTCAATCTATACTCCATGACAAAAATCATGACCTGTGTGGCAGCGCTGCAACTGGTGGAGAGAGGGGAAATGCTGTTAAGCGACCCGCTGTCCGATTATCTGCCAGAGTACGCTAATATGGTGGTAAAGAAAACAATGGCGAACGGAGAAGTCAGGCTAGAAAAGGCGACAAGAGCCATTACAGTACGCGACTTGTTCACCATGACTGCCGGGTTCTCCTATGATGTTGGTTCTCCAAGCATTCAGGAAGCCGTAAAAAGCACCAACGGAACATTGCCAACACGTGAATTCGCGAAAGCGCTTGCCAAGGAACCGCTTTTGTTTGAGCCAGGTACGCATTGGAATTACAGCATGTGTCACGACGTGCTGGGAGCCTTGGTGGAGGTTGTCAGTGGCAAACGATTTGGGATGTATCTACAGGACGAGATTATCGGACCGCTCGGGATGTATGATACGACGTTTGATCTGAATGAAGAGCAGCAGAGTCGTCTGATTCCGCAATACGCGTACAATGATGAGCTTGAAAAAGCTGTACGCATGGATGGCAATGGGTTCCGCGTAGGTACGCAATTGGAGAGTGGCGGTGCTGGCCTGTTGTCAACGGTTAGCGACTATGCAAGGTTTCTGAACGCACTGACCGGGCTTGGCACAAGTCCTGAAGGTGTACGTATTCTGTCCCGGTCTTCCGTAGAACTCATGCGAACCGATCACCTGAACGAGATGACTCGCAGTGATTACTCCTGGGATCATGCGTATGGGTACGGTTATGGATTGGGTGTCCGCACGCATATCTCCAAAGCAGGAAGTGGCTCGCTCAGCCCACTTGGCGAGTTTGGATGGAGCGGTGCTGCTGGCTGTATGGCTATCATTGATCCGGATTCAGAACTGACCGTGATGTATGCGCAGCACCTGGTGAATAGTCAGGAGCCTTACATTCAGCGACGTTTACGTAATGTGGTGTACTCCTGTATGTAATACGGAAGTGGAGTTCTGGGCCAGCATATGGTTTGATTCGGAATTGCCCGGAGCAGTATGTGGTCACGACCCTGTCAAGTACAGAGAACAAAATAGACATGTTTAAATTGCGACCGTTTCCCGGTATTCTACTGGGGAACGGTCGTTTAGTTTTTTCTGAAATCGATCCTGATACTATTACTTCAGATCCAACGAATATCTAAATATCCATCTATTCCGGGTTAATTCATATTCAGTTCATCATCCTTGAGTACACTAACTGACGTACCATCACAGGGATTCCCAATCCATAGATAAGACAGGAGAAGATGAGATTGACACTGAAAAAACGAACTTCCATGGCCGCGATAACCTTGGTATTTGCGATGTTGGCCCCAACGTCTGCTTTTGCCACAGCGGCTACCAGTAACAGTAGTAACTTTACGTACGAGGTGGCCAAAAAAGCAGTAATCGAGAAAGCAAAGGTACTTACCGAAACATACGGCACGACAAGTGTGCAGTACGCCCTCATGGATGAGGGAAAGATTGTAATCTCCGGGCAAGCAGGCAAAAACGACCCGCAGGACCGTATCCCGCTTTCTTCTAATACGATGTATGGAATTGGTTCAACCAGTAAAGTGATACTTGCTTCCGCTGTAATGAAGCTGGTTGACGAAGGCAAGGTCGATTTGGATGTGCCTGTTGTGAACTATATCCCGGATTTTAAGATGAAGGACCAACGTTACACACAAATTACACCACGTATGCTGCTGAATCATTCATCCGGGATTCTCGGAACCTCAAGCAGTAGTGCAATATTATATGGAGATAATGATACCTATGCACATGATACGTTATTGGATCAATTGGCGACGCAACATCTGAAAGCAGATCCTGGAGCATACTCGGTGTATAGTAACGATGGTTTTACGTTAGCTGAAATTCTGGTCGAGAAGGTCAGTGGTATGAGCTTTACCCATTTCATACATCAGTATTTCACAGAGCCCTTGGGCATGAGCCATACCAAAACGCCGCAGGATCTGGTTGAACCCGACAAAATGGCAGTAACGTATTCCCGCCTGCATAAGGAGCAACTTCCAATAGAAACTACGAACATGATAGGATCTGGGGGCATCTATTCTACCGCCGAAGATCTGGTTAGACTCTCGCAAATCTTTACCGGAGAGGTCAAAGGCATTCTTTCCAATGAGTCCACAGAAGCGATGATGCAAGAAGAGTACAAAAGAGGCATGTGGCCAGAGGACAGCGATTCATCTATTGCCTTTGGGCTGGGGTGGGACAGCGTAAATCTGTTTCCTTTCAATGATTACAGCATCCAAGCAGTAACCAAAGGCGGAAATACGATTTCGTATCATTCATCATTGATTGTGCTTCCAGAATACAACATGGCTGCGGCCGTTACCTCGTCAGGAGGTTCAAGCACCACCGACCAATTGATTGCGAGCGAGCTGTTGCTCAGCGCACTTCAGGAGAAGGGTGTCATTCCCGAGCGGAAGCCGGAGAAGTCGCATGGCGTGGCTGTAAAAACAAACATGCCGAAGGAACTATCGCAATATGCAGGCATTTATGGTGGTGGCGGCAGTTCGTTATTGAAGTTGGAAGTGAGTGATGAAGGGCAATTAACGATGTCCACGCTTTCGTTGCCGAACAGTACAGACCAAACCTATACGTATACCGCCGATGGTTCTTTTGTTAACGACGAAGGTACAGAAAAGTTGAAATTCGTTCAAGAGGATAACGGTAGTACTTACTTATGGTCCCGCTCGTATCAGTCTGTGCCTGGGCTTGGACAGATCGCATCCTCGGAATATAAGGCAGAAAAGCTGGAAACCAATGCATTACCCGAAGACGTAACAGCCGCATGGCAAAAACGCGAAGGCAACATTTATTACCTGGTGAATGAGAAATACACCTCAACGGTATATGACAGTGCGACACCGATTATCCCTATTCACATGTTCAATGAGGTACCAGGCTATGTGTACACCAATAAGATTATTGATGCAAACCTGGCCGTGAATCAACTGCAAATTCCTGGCTTAGCCGGTCGCGATACGATGGAGTTTGAGTTCTTCGAGAACAAAGGCGTGGAATACGTTGCGGCAGGAGGGAAGGTCTACGTCAGCCAAGATCTGGTGAGACCGCTCTATGCGGGTAAACAATCGGAGACAACGATTCAATCCAATGGTTATGCTACATGGTATTCGGTACCGTCAGGAGCCGCAGGTAAAGTGATGACGGTCGATCTGCCTTCGAAAGGCGCTTTCACTGTATATGACCAGACTGGCATCAGTATGAATCATACTTTGGTTAGTGGTGAGAATAAAGTCACATTGCCTGAGAAGGGTACGATTGTATTTGCAGGCGACACCGGTTCAAGGTTCGAAATTTCACTGACGAATAAAAAATAATGGGTGTGGAAAAAGAATTGTTCCGTTTTCTCCTCATTGGGAAGAGCATTGAAAGAAAGTCGCTATTTCTGCGGCTTTTTTGTTTTAAGGCTTGCTTCGAGCCGAGGACATAGATGTGCTATAATGACTTGTCTATAACATTATCCTACGAAAAAGAGAGGCAGCACGAATGGAAAACGTATCGAATGAAGATAAAACGGAAACATTGAAAGCCTTCCAATCGACAATCCGTAAATGCGAAAACGCATTAGCTAATATGACTAAAAAAGGGGCTAATACTACCTTATTAGAGAAACGCCTCACAGCTTTAAACATCGGCTTAGTCATGCTAGAAGCTGCTTGGAATCTTAGATCTCATGATTATAACGAAGCGGATTTAACAGAAGCTCGTCATGTTTTGACTGGCCTATTCCCATCCCTTGAGAACATGAATGCGAAGTCAAAGGCGGGTAGCCCTCAAAAAACGCTTATAGAACGAAGAATTAAAGCATTTCAACTCGCTATTCAAGCCATGGATGATCTTGCAAAATAAGGAGCTAAGTCTTGCATTCTATGTTACAACTGAAACGGGCCTTATAAGGTCTGGGGTTGTTTACCCATGGTGTGCTGGGCTGGAAATGTTGAATACAAACCGACTCCCCTTATGACTGCTATTATCAAGCCAAATGCTCCCACCCATTAATTCTGTAAACTGTTTACAGATGGAAAGACCTAACCCCGTTCCTCCAAACTTTTCTGTGTTACCATGAATCTGTGAAAAGGATTTAAATAAACGATCCTTATGATCTGGAGGGATGCCAATACCGGTATCACTTATTGCAAACGATACATTAACTGTTCCTTCAGATTCAGTATGTATCTGAGTGTGAATACGCACTCCTCCTTTCTCTGTAAATTTAAGCGCATTCCCAATTAAATTAATTAAAATCTGACTTACTTTATGTCGATCCCCAATTAGAGTTGGATTGTCATTGTTATTATATTCAGCTTATAATCTAATCCCTTTTTTCTGAGCTTCAGAAGAGAATAAATGTAATAGTACGCCAATAAATGAACAATCACCTACGAATTCAGTTGCGTCCATATGCATGGTTAATGGATGTGTCAGATTATTATCTATGATCAGTGGACCCTGGGCATGTTCGGTAACAAGAGCACAGTATGATTCTGCATTGTCCACGACTAGCCCCTCACCTAAAATTAGCTTTTCACGATTGTATGCTTTGAGCACTTTTGTTGACAGATGATCCAAATTGGCTATACAAAACGTATTAGCGGGGATAAGCCTGCTCGCAGTATCCATAACATTAGCAGCCAAATTGTATAAAGATAACTTCTTATTTTATGTTGCAAACTATACAATTTTAGGTTAGTTTAAATATATAATTAGTTGCATTTACAACAAAAGTTATTATAAACAGAGCAAAGGAAACAAGAGAGATTATTTGATTCATCAAAGGAGCGATACATTACAATGCCAGTAATAATAAAAAGATGCAATCCTGAGGATTTACAGAAATTACAAAAAATAAGTATCGAGACATTCGAAGAAACATTTAAAGGTCAGAATTCCCCTGAAAACATGACAGCCTATTTGGAAAGAGCTTTTAATGCTCAACAGTTGGAGGAGGAAATGTCCAAGACTTCTTCAGAAATCTTCTTCATCTATTTCAATGAAGAACTCGCCGGATATTTGAAGGTAAATATGAATGAAGCCCAATCCGAGAAAATGGGGGAAGAGTCACTCGAAATTGAAAGAATTTATATAAAAAAGAAATTTCAAAAACATGGATTAGGTAAATATCTGTTAAATAAAGCTATGGAGATAGCCACTGAACATCATAAGAAGAACATTTGGCTTGGGGTCTGGGAGAAAAATGATAATGCTATTGCTTTTTACAAGAAAATGGGGTTTGATCAGACTGGCGCACACTCTTTTTATATGGGTAATGAAGAACAAATGGATTTTATTATGATCAAAACACTTTAGGAAGTGCTACATGAACTAGTATTGGGTAAATTCAAGAAAGTTGCTATTAAGAAATGAATTTCTAAGTCGCTGATCTTATAAAGATTAGTGACTTTTTTTGATGCTCGTAATGGTGACGAATAATGGGGAAAGGATACAGAAGTAACTTACTGTTGAATACCAAAGTTAAATGGGAGACACGCTGATGTGCAAATTGTTGTTGACCTAGAGTTGAATCGAAGTGGTACGGTAATAACACGTTCTATCCACAAAAACAATATTGAAGGGTGAGATACACATGAGTAAAGATATCTTTGAAAGAGACCGTTCAGGTGAAATAATTTCAATTCATGACCCAGAGTTTTATAAAATTGGCGAAGCTATCGAACGTGCCCAAAAGCTGATTGCAGAATTGAATACGGGGTATCATAATGCAAACAAAGTAAGAGACCTGTTCAGTCAGTTAACGGGAGAACTAGTGGATGAAACGTTTGAGTTGCTGCCACCGTTTTACACAGATTATGGCCAAAATATCCGAGTGGGGAAAGAGGTATTTATTAACCAAGGTTGCACATTCATGGATCGAGGTGGCATAACCGTTGAAGATCATGTTTTGATTGGTCCCAAAGTCAATCTCGTGACGATTAATCATCCAGTCACACCCTCCCAGAGAAGATCCACCGTTTCAAATCCCATTGTCATCAAAAAAGGGGCCTGGATTGGCATTGCTGCGACCGTTATGCCGGGTGTAACAGTGGGAGAGAATTCCATTATATCGGCAGGAGCGGTAGTGACAAAAAATGTACCTGCCAACACCATTGTGGCTGGTGTACCTGCAAAAGTGATAAAAGTTATCGAAGAATAACAAAATTAACAAAAAAACCTAAAAGTCTATAGACTTTAGGTTTTTTGTAGTTAGTATACTTTTATTAACTAGTAATAAAATTCCCTATTCTATTGATTCTATGAATATCTTCCGTTCCAGCATCGAGTGCAGTCTTGTAATAGGAACGTTTATGTTCAATGACTTCCATCGTCTTTTTAAGTTCTTCCATTTGTGCTTCTACACTTGCCTTACGTTCCGTAAACATGTCATATCTTTCCTGCAAGGTGGAATCGCCCTCGGAACACCATTCAATGAAATCTTTAATATCCTTGATCGGCATCCCGGTAGATTTCAGGCATTGAATGATCTTTAAAAAGTCGATGTCCGATTCTTTAAACTGTCGTGCTCCGCTAGGGGTACGTTCTACAAAAGGCATGAGTCCTTCCTTGTCGTAGTAACGCAAGGTATACACGGTGAGATTCAATTCCTTTGCAACTTCGCTGATCGAATACGTCATTTATCTTCCCCTTTTCTTACTGGCATAGACTTCGAGTTAACTCTAGGATATTTGGGGATTCTACCATGCTGTATGCGGGATGTCAAAGTAACATAAACACGAAGCAATATAGACGTTTGAATTTCGCTTCCTGAGAACATCAATTTTCTAAAGACATTTGACCTAGAGTTAACTAGAGGGATTAAGATGGTTTTGCAAGAGAAAAAGCAGGGATGAATTCAATAAATGAAATTCAAGCCGAGTCATGTACTTGTACCCTATGAGCTATTTCTCTCGGAAAATGATAACCTCAGGAGGTTTTATTATGGTAACTGCTAAAGCAAGAGCTGTGGGTGGTCCGGATCAATCGTTCCAGGCTGCTGAAATCAAACGACGTGATCTGGATTTGCATGATGTCCTGATCGAAATTAAATATGCCGGCATATGCCACTCGGACATCCATACGGCTCACGGTGAATGGGGTCCTGTGAACTATCCCCTTGTACCAGGACATGAGATTGCAGGAATTGTCACAGAAGTAGGAGCCGAAGTGTCCAAGTACAACGTGGGTGACCGGGTAGGCGTCGGATGTATGGTTGACTCCTGTGGCGAATGTGAAAACTGCCGTCAAGGAGAAGAACAGTACTGTCTTAAAGGAAATATTCCTACCTACGCGGGTGTTGACAAGTACGGTGAACCTACGCAAGGCGGGTATTCGACCCACATTGTTGTAACAGAGAACTTCATCGTCCGAATTCCTGACAACATCGAGTTGGATGTCGCAGCACCGCTACTTTGCGCAGGTATTACCACATACTCACCGTTACATCATTGGGGAGCTGGACCAGGTAAGAAAGTAGCGGTTGTAGGTATGGGAGGACTTGGTCACATGGCTGTCAAAATTGCTCATGCCATGGGTGCAGAGGTAACGGTTCTGTCACAATCATTGAATAAAAAAGAGGATGGCTTGCAATTCGGGGCAGATAACTACTATGCTACAAGCGAACCCGAAACTTTTAACAAACTTGCCGGGTCCTTTGATTTGATTATCAATACAGTAAGTGCGAATATCGACATCAATGCTTATTTCGCACTGCTTACTCTGGATGGTACGCTGGTTAACGTAGGCGCTCCTGGGGAACTCTTGGCAGTAAATGTGATGTCCCTCATCGGTCACCGCCGTTCGTTTGCGGGTTCAATGATCGGGGGAATCCGTGAAACTCAGGAAATGATGGAATTCTGTGCAAAACATAACATCGCTCCAAATATCGAAGTCATCTCTGCTGACCAAATTGACGAAGCCTACAAACGCGTGTTAGCTTCAGATGTGAAGTACAGATTCGTGATTGACACCAGCACCATGTAAGTTGTGATCTTTTCGTATGATCAGGTTAGCCAGGATCTTCTGGTTAGCCTTTTTTATTGTCGTATTACGTTGGGGGCTTGAGTAGAAAGTGAAAATATGGTTGAATAATTACTTCAAGGAGGAGTATACGAAGCTAAAAAGTTATGATTGCTAGGATGCTAAATGTTCAAAAGGAGATTAAATACAATGGTTATTAAAAAATGCTTAGGTGCCTTGCTTATTATTCTGGCGAGCATACTGTTTGCAGGTTGTTCACTCGAATCGGTTTCATCAGATAGCTCATCTCAGGATAGTCCGACATACACACAATTTGATGAGGTGGCCCAATACATTGCTGAACATCATGAACTTCCGGAAAATTATATAACCAAGAGGGAAGCCAGGGATGTAGGCTGGAAACCTAGTGAAGGAAATTTGGAAAAAGTGGCCCCAGGCAAAAGCATAGGCGGTGATGTGTTTCAAAATCGTGAAGGATTATTGCCCAAGAAAAAGGGAAGAACATGGTACGAAGCAGACATTAATTATGCTGGAGGAACTCGGGGAAGCGATCGAATTCTATACTCCAATGATGGTTTGATCTATAAAACCACTGATCATTACCGTACATTTGAGCAAATAAAATAATGAGAGGGAGCTTAGGGAGCTTATATGAAAACAGTAATCATAGATGGAAAGAACATTCATGGAAAAGAAGAATTACATGATGTACTTCAGAAACAGCTCGGATTAGACATCGATTATGGCCGGAATTTGGATGCATTATGGGACTGCTTGACTGGCTTCATCCCAATGCCACTTACAATTCAGTGGCTTGATTTTGATACAACCAGGGATTCGCTTGGAGAATACGCAGAGCGTTTGTTGGAGTTAATGCGTGAAGCAGAAGAAGAGTTGGAGCAATTCACATTTGAATTAATATGATAATTACTCCTGTCTAGGAACAAAATATGGTACCAATGAAAGTCGCTATATTAGCGACTTTTTTGCTTTAAAAGTACAGGTTCTTATTTTCCAACATTCACTATGTTCAGCTTTCTATATCATTATCTTTATGATTCTTTCTTACATTTAACCATTATAAATGATATGGGAGGCTTATTATTCATGCTCTTATTGGGTTCGTCGATTTCCGAAAACTCTAACAGTCCATATTTTCCAAATTCTTGTTTTATGGATTCAGCATCATAAAAGAACATGTTCACACCTTCCATGACCTCGAAATAGTCTTTATCCAGAGGTACGCCCTTACCAAACATCGGGGCATTTTTAGAAACAGTAGTAAAAACCATATATCCATTGGGCTTTAACTGATTATAGCAATCTTGAATAAACTTCCCTCGCTCGCGATTGTTCAATAAGTGAATAAGTGCATAGCAAAATATACCGTCATAGCGTTTGTCATCAAAAGGCATGTCCGTTACTGAACCATGATAAATAGGTATATCAAGCCCATTGTCCCTCGCTAAATCAATCGCTGTTGATGAAATTTCAATGCCTGTAACATGGATCCCCTCATCCACAAAGACCTTCGCATTTCTACCATATCCAATACCTGGAACCAGTATGTCCTTAACATTTTTCTCAAGGAAAAAGTCTTTGGTTAACATTGCAGAGTCTGTAGGCTCAAATCCCCACATCGTTTGTTTCTCTATAAAACTGGATTCCCAGAATTCCATGATGTCTCAATCTCCTTCGTATTTTATTCATTGAGATGCTATATGTCACTTTATGCTGCTGTGAAATTAAATTAAAGATATACAGAGTCTTCAATAACTATAATTGATATTGATTTCTTTGTAAATAGTTTGTCCTAACGCTTGAAAGGCATGCCAGATTTTGAGATTCAATAAATTTCCAGTATTAAAACCCTTGTCAAATTGAAAAGAATATGATAATTTAATGTATGTAACCGGTTACACATAGAGGGTGAGTGAAAGTAAATGACAACAATCAAAGACGTAGCTAATCTGGCTGGCGTATCCGTAGCCACCGTATCAAGAGTCATTAATGACAGAGGTTATGTTCATGCGGACACACGCAAGAAAGTGGAAGAAGCTGTGAAGGCGCTTAACTTTTCGCCCAATGAAGTGGCTCGCTCATTGTATAAGCGCAAGTCCAAACTGATTGGCCTGTTGCTGCCGGATATTGCAAACCCTTACTTTCCGCAGCTCGCTCGCGGTGTAGAGGACCGGATGCAGGAACAGGATTATAGACTGATATTTGGAAATAGCGATGAGGATGAACGGAAGGAGCAGGATTACATCCAGACGTTTATCCAAAATAACGTGGTAGGTGTGATCTCTTCAACGAACTACCCCCATTCTTCAATATATGAAAACCTAAAGATTCCTGTCGTGTTTCTGGACAGAACTTCACTGGATCGTCCATCCGTGTATGCGGATGGAAGGGAAGGTGGAAGACTAGCTGCTAAGGAGATCATCAATCGTGGTAGCCAGCGTATCACGGTGATGCAAGGGCCGTCACATATCAGGCCAGCTCAGGATCGCTTCGAAGGTGCGATAGAAACCATTCGTGCTGCCGGGCTCGACTACCGGGTAATTCAGACGACCTCATTTTCTATTAACGAGGCAGGTTTATGGGCTGAAGAGTTGTTCAGGAAATATGCTGATACGGACGGAGTCATTGCCAGCAATGACATCGCAGCCATGGCCGTAATGCATGAGGCATCACGAATCGGAAGAAAGATTCCTGATGATGTGCAAGTGATCGGCTTCGACGATATTCCGATGAGCAGCCTGTTATCACCGGGTTTATCCACCATCCGCCAGCCGGCATACGAGATGGGAAGGGAAGCAGCGGGATTACTTATCGAGCTTGTGGAACAAGCTCCAATTGAGAATAAAAACATACAGCTGCCCGTCAGCTTCATTGAACGGGGCACAACGAGAAAGGTGAGATCAAATGGCTAAAATATGCGTAATTGGAAGCAGTTCCATGGATCTGGTTGTTACTTCTTCAAGACGGCCGGGGGCGGGTGAAACCGTTCTTGGCGACAGCTTCAAAACCGTCCCTGGCGGCAAAGGAGCCAATCAGGCTGTTGCCGCTGCACGACTGGGTGCGGAGGTTGCAATGATCGGCCGAGTAGGCGACGATACTTTCGGCGAAGATATTTTAGAGAACTTTAGAGCAAATGCTGTAAATACGCAAAATGTGAAACCGGTTACACATTTAGAAAGCGGAACGGCTCATATCATTCTGGCGGAAGGTGATAATAGTATCGTAGTCGTTGAAGCGGCGAATCGCGAAGTCACTCCTGCATATGTCGATGAGGCGGCTGAGGTGATCCGCAGTGCAGATATCGTACTGATTCAGCAGGAAATTCCGGAGGAAACCGTGGTCCATGTGAGCGCACTTTGTGCTGAATTCGGAACACGGCTACTGCTTAATCCCGCTCCGGCGAGAACATTGCCGCAAGAAGTCATCGACAATGCAGCTTATATCACGCCGAATGAGCATGAAGCCGAGATTTTGTTTCAGGGCATGAGTCCGGCACAGGCATTGCGTCAGTATCCAAATAAACTGTTCATCACGGAGGGCAGTAAAGGCGTTCGTTATTTTGATGGTACAGAGGAAATTTTAGTCCCAACGTATAAGGTGGAAGCAGTCGATACCACCGGGGCAGGAGATACGTTCAATGCCGCATTTGCAGTCGCCTTGGCAGAAGGCAAACCGTTGCATGAAAGTATACGCTTCGCTAATCGGGCGGCATCGTTGTCCGTGACCAAGTTCGGAGCGCAGGGTGGCATGCCGACGCGTGATGAAGTGGAGGAGAGTTTGTAATGAAGAGAAATGGCATGCTGAATAGTCACATATCCAAGATACTGTCTGATCTGGGCCACACGGACATGATCGCGATTGGGGATGCAGGTCTACCCGTCCCGGACGGGGTACTCAAAATTGATCTGGCCCTCAAACTGGGGACGCCAAGTTTTCGCGAAGTGGTGGAACTGATCGCAGAAGATATGGTCATTGAGAAAGTCATTGTGGCAGAAGAGATTCGGGAAGGCAATCGGGTGGCCATGCAATTCATTACGGAGAAATTCGGGGTGGAAGCCATTGATGCTTCCATCAGCCACGAACAATTCAAAGTGTTAACACAGCAGGTGAAGGCAGTCATCCGCACGGGTGAAGCTACACCCTATGCCAATTGCATTTTACAATCGGGAGTTCATTTCGGTTAAAAGGAGGTTGCATGATGCACATTCAGATGCAAGACATTCATAAGGCGTTCGGCACCAACCAGGTGCTGAGCGGAGTGGATTTTGAACTAAAAGATGGTGAGGTTCATGCCCTGATGGGGGAGAATGGAGCCGGCAAATCCACACTGATGAACATTCTGATTGGTCTCCATCAGCGGGATCAGGGAACCATCACCGTAGACGGACAAGAAACCTATTTTGGTAGTCCAAAGGAAGCAGAGAAACGGGGTATCACGTTTATCCATCAGGAGCTGAACGTATGGCCTGAAATGACGGTGCTGGATAATCTCTTCATCGGTAAGGAACTGACATCATCCTTTGGGTTGCTCAATACGAGACAAATGAAAGCGCTCGCCAAAGAGCAGTTCGCCAAGCTTTCCGTACACATTCCGCTGGAACGTCCTGCGGGAGAGTGCTCCGTCGGGCAGCAACAGATGATTGAAATCGCCAAAGCGTTAATGACGGATGCCAAGGTCATCATTATGGACGAGCCAACGGCAGCACTCACGGAGCGTGAGATACAGAAGCTGTTCGGTGTAATCAGCTCGCTGAAGAAAAACGGAGTATCCATCGTGTATATTTCTCACCGAATGGAGGAGATATTCACGATCTGTGACCGGATTACCATTATGCGTGACGGCAGAACGGTAGATACCCAACCGATTCCGCAGACAAGCTTTGATGAAGTGGTGCGAAAAATGGTAGGTCGGGAACTTACGGAGCGTTATCCTGTCCGGAATCCTTCTTATGGTGAAGTCGTTCTGGAAGTAAGGAATGCAAGCAGCAAAGGGTTATTCGAGAATATCAGCTTCACCGTGAGAGCAGGGGAAATACTCGGTTTCTCAGGACTCATGGGTTCTGGACGGACAGAGATCATGAGGACAATCTTTGGTTTGGATACGTTGGACAGTGGTGAAATCATCATCCGCGGCAAAAAAGCGAACATCCGTAAACCGGCCGATGCAGTGAAACATGGAATCGGGTTTATTACAGAAGACCGCAAGGATGAGGGTCTGGTACTAGACTTCTCCATTCGCGAAAATATGGCGTTGCCGAATCTGTTCAGTTTCTCAAGCAAAGGCTTCATCTCAGCTTCAAAAGAACAAGAATTCGTAGATACACTGATTAAACGTCTACAGATCAAAACGCAATCCTCCGAGACGGCGGCAAGGAATCTATCCGGGGGCAACCAGCAGAAGGTGGTTATCGCCAAATGGGTTGGTATCGGTCCAAGCGTACTCATCCTGGATGAACCTACGCGCGGAGTAGATGTCGGAGCGAAGCGCGAAATCTATGAATTGATGAATGAACTGACAGAACGCGGCGTTGCAATCATCATGGTATCGTCGGAGCTACCTGAAGTGCTTGGCATGAGCGACCGAATTGCGGTTGTGCATGAGGGGCACATCAGTGGCGAGGTTGCAAGGGAAGAAGCAACACAAGAACACATTATGACATTGGCCACAGGGGGACAGTGATATGACAACAATGCAGGAAAACAAAACTGCCAAAAGCGGCTTCCGCTTCTCAAGCGTGACACAAAAATTGGGACCATTACTCGGTCTGATCATTCTTATTCTCATCGTATCGGTGTTGAATCCAAGTTTCTTGGAACCGCTTAATATCTTGAATCTATTACGTCAAGTCTCGATTAATGCGCTGATTGCCTTCGGTATGACGTTTGTTATCCTGACGGGTGGAATCGATCTGTCGGTCGGCTCGATCCTAGCTTTATCCAGTGCTTTTGTAGCTAATATGATGTTATCCGGCCTGGATCCGATCTTGTCCATCATTATCGGTGTAGCGCTCGGTGGTGTCATGGGTATGGTGAACGGACTGATGATTACCAAAGGCAGAATGGCTCCGTTTATCGCTACATTGGCAACCATGACGATATTCAGAGGATTAACGCTGGTGTACACGAATGGTAATCCAATTACAGGGCTCGGCGATAGCCTGCTGTTCCAACTGTTTGGGCGCGGTTACCTTCTCGGTATTCCGGTTCCTGCGATCACCATGCTGATTACCTTCATGATTCTGTGGATTATTTTGCATAAAACAGCTTTTGGCCGCAAAACGTACGCGATCGGCGGGAATGAGAAAGCCTCCATTATCTCAGGTATCAAAGTAAATCGAGTGAAAATCATGATTTACTCCCTAACAGGTATGCTCGCTGCTCTGGCAGGTGCCATTCTGACTTCGCGCTTGAATTCAGCGCAACCTACGGCGGGTTCATCGTACGAGCTGGATGCCATCGCGGCAGTCGTATTAGGTGGTACAAGTCTTTCAGGAGGACGCGGACGAATCGTCGGTACATTGATCGGTGTTCTGATTATCGGCGTGTTGAATAATGGATTGAATCTGCTCGGAGTGAATTCCTTTTACCAAATGGTTGTGAAAGGCGTTGTGATTGCGATTGCTGTCCTGCTGGACCGCAAAAAAACAGCATAAGGAGAGAAGCGAATATGAAAAAGTGGACATTAACACTCGTAAGTATGCTGATGATCATCGTTCTGGCCGGATGTTCTTTGGAACCACCGGGTTGGGCTAAACCTGATTCCGCTGGAAGTAACGGACAGAAGAAAATCGGTCTGTCGATATCTACACTAAACAATCCATTCTTTGTATCCCTAAAGGACGGGGTAGTGGCTGAGGCAAAAAAACAGGGAATTCAGGTCATCGTGGTTGATGCGCAGAATGATTCGGCCAAGCAAACCAATGATGTGGATGATCTGATCCAACAAGGAGTCAATGCACTTCTGATTAACCCTGCGGACTCCGCAGCGATCTCCACGGCGGTTCAATCCGCCAACAGTGTGGGCATTCCCGTAATCACGCTGGATCGCTCCGCTGACAAAGGCGAAGTCGCTGCTTTAGTTGCATCCGATAATGTCAAAGGTGGACGCATGGCAGCCGAATACTTCGTTGAACATCTCGGTGAGGGAGCGAAGGTGATTGAACTTGAGGGTGTGCCCGGTGCTTCCGCAACAAGAGAACGGGGTAAAGGCTTCCATGAGGTGGCTGACGAGAAACTTGACGTGGTTGCCAAGCAATCTGCCGATTTTGATCGCTCCAAAGGTTTGAACGTAATGGAGAATCTGTTGCAGGGTAACCCTGATGTTAAAGCCGTATTTGCTCATAACGACGAGATGGCCCTAGGCGCAATCGAAGCGATCCAAAGCTCAGGCAAAGACATTCCAGTCATCGGATTTGACGGTAATGATGATGCGATCAAATCCATTCAGGACGGGAAATTGACGGCTACGGTTGCACAGCAGCCGTTACTGATTGGCCAACTGGCAGTGCAAGCTGCTATGGATGTACTGGGTGGCAAGCAAGTAGAGAAATCCATTCCGGCTGAATTGAAGCTGGTGACCAAGGAAAACGCGAATAAATAAATCATGATGTACACTTATGCATCCCGTTTTGGACGAAATAGCGCCAGAACGGGATTTTTCTGTTTGATCAGTGGTTGGGTAGAGGTGGGGAAGCTTATGGCCGCTAAATTAGCGGCTTTTTTTATATTTTGGAAGAGATGCATGCATCACTTGAAACGGTTTATCGGCTTGTAGAAGCACATCAAATAGTGACCTCATAGGCTTTTTGTCCTCTTTATTCTTTTTGGATTGCTCAAAATCAGTAGTTTTGGATATATATAACCAATCCATCCGTTGATATACTAGCATAACGTTCTACGCAGTCTTCACAATTCACAAGAAGAGACACAATCTTAATCATTCATTCCTGTGCGGAATAGAAAGAAGGTAGCTGACATGAAGCATCTAGTTGAAGAAAATCTTCAATCGGTTAGACAGCAAATAGCATTGGCCTGCCAGGCTTCGGGTCGCAACATCGAGGACATTAAGCTGTTGCTCGCGACCAAAACGGTACCGCTTGAGAAATTACAAGTAGCTATTCAAGCAGGTGAGATCCTATTCGGAGAAAACAAAGCTCAAGAACTCCGGGACAAATTTCCACTGATGCAACAAAGCAAACAGGTGGAATGGCATTTTATCGGACATCTGCAAACGAATAAAGTAAAGGACGTGGTTAAATATGTTACACTCATCCATTCCGTAGATCGTCTGAAACTGGGACAGGCTTTACATAACCAGCTTCTCAAAGAGAACAAGACCCTAGACATTCTTGTGCAAATTAACACGTCCTACGAAGAAAGTAAATTTGGTGCCTCTCCAGAAACAGCAATGGAGCTAGTAGAACAGTTGTCTCAATTCGAGACGTTGAACGTGAAAGGCTTAATGACCATTGGAAAACTGAATGCGACAAACGAAGAAACACGACATTGTTTCCGATTGTTAAACCGTATCCGTACACAAATTAAAGAGAAAAACATTCCACGCGTAGAGATGGATATTTTATCGATGGGCATGTCTGGTGACTTCCAAGTCGCCATTGAAGAAGGAGCTACAATGATACGTGTAGGGACAAGTGTATTTGGGCAACGCTACTTACCGGATGAATATTACTGGAATGAAAATACACGCATGGACGATTAGGTGAGAGGTAGTGTTAAATATGAAGTCAGCATCCCCTTCGTTACGTGGCCACGATTTGATATCGCCGGTCATAGCCGCTTTAATATCCGTTATTGTTAATTACGGGGGCACGTTTATTCTTGTTTTTCAAGCTGCAAAAGTTGCTGGTTTAAGCCCGGAAATGACTGCTTCCTGGATTTGGGCCATCTCGATTGGAGTAGGAGTAACGGGGATATGGCTAAGTTATCGATACAAGGAACCAATTATTACAGCCTGGTCTACACCGGGTGTGGCTTTTCTCGTTTCAGCATTAGCGGTAACCCCTTATCCAGAAGCCATTGGAGCTTACATGATTTCAGCAGTCGGATTTATTATTTTAGGTTTGTCAGGCATGTTTGAACGTTTCGTTCGACTTATTCCCCCAGGCATCGCTTCCGGATTGTTAGCAGGTATTTTACTACAGTTTGGTATCTCAGCCTTTGAAGGGGCGAAGGTTGATCCTTTGCTTGTTATTGTACTGTTTGCAGCCTATATCGTGCTAAGACGGTTTACTTCCCGTTACGCAATTGTTGGCATATTGGCAATCGGTTTGATTTATTTGATTTGCATGGGGAAAACAGACTTCAGCACGATCCAATTGGCGGTTGCTTCGCCTGTATTTATTGTTCCAGAGTTTTCGTTACATGCTTTACTTGGTGTTGCGTTGCCGCTGTTCATTATTACTTTGACGGGGCAGTATATGCCCGGAATGCTTGTTTTGCGTAACGACGGATTCAAGACGAGTGCCAATCCCATTTTGGCAGTAACAGGTTTGGGTTCGCTGCTTGCAGCTCCATTCGGCTCACATGCTTTTAACGTGGCAGCCATTACAGCAGCGATATGTACAGGAAAAGATGCACATGAGGATTCAACAAAACGGTATATTGCAGGTATTGCTTGTGGAATTTTTTATATTTTTGTCGGCATTTTTGGCGTAACATTGGCTGCTCTGTTTTTGATTCTTCCTGCGACCTTTATTGCGACATTAGCGGGATTGGCATTACTTGGAACAATTGGTGGCAGTCTTGCCAATGCATTAACGGACCCTAAGGGACGTGAAACTGCATTGATTACGTTTTTGGCGACAGCAGCGAATGTGACCTTGCTTGGCGTCGGTGGTGCATTTTGGGGACTGTTTGCAGGGATGGTGGCGCATCTATTGATGAATAGTAAATTCTCCAAAAAGCAATTCGGATCGAATGCATAACAATAATGTTGAGAGGAAGATGTACATGAAACACTTGGAGCAGCAAGATAAATTAGTGGGAAATGCTATCCAGCAAGAGCTTGCACGGCAGCGGGATACAATAGAACTGATTGCATCAGAAAATTTTGTAAGTCAAGCTGTGATGGAAGCAACGGGTACGGTATTGACCAATAAATATGCGGAGGGGTATCCGGGCAGAAGATATTATGGAGGGTGTGAGCATGTCGATACTGTCGAAGAGATTGCCAATCGCCGCCTTAAAGCGCTTTTTGGTGCTGAACATGCTAATGTGCAACCTCACTCCGGTGCTCAGGCAAACATGGCTGTATATTTTGCCTCGGTTGAGATTGGTGACACGATCCTTGGCATGAATTTATCCCATGGTGGTCATCTAACACACGGAAGTCTTGTTAATTTTTCAGGGAGATTTTATAATTTTGTTCCATATGGTGTCGATGAACAAACGGGCCGCATTGACTTTGACGAAGTACGTAAACTTGCTTATAAGTATCGTCCACGTATGATCGTTGCAGGTGGAAGTGCCTACCCACGGACCATTGACTTTGAGTTATTCGCCCAAATTGCTGCCGAAGTGGGAGCCCTTTTCTTTGTAGATATGGCGCATATCGCAGGAATTGTTGCGGCAGGTTTGCATCCTAACCCGGTGCCGCATGCGCATTTTGTCTCAACTACCACGCACAAGACATTACGAGGACCACGGGGGGGAGCCATTTTGTGCCGGGAGCCGTGGGCAAAGGCGATCAATAAAGCCGTATTTCCGGGAACTCAGGGTGGTCCATTCATGCACGTCATAGCGGGGAAAGCGGTGGCATTAGGTGAGGCCTTGCAATCCGACTTCACAACCTATATTGAAAGTGTTCTGGATAACGCCAATGTTTTGGCAGAAACATTAATCAATGAAGGACTTACCCTTGTATCAGGAGGGACAGACAATCATATGGTGTTGGTTGATTTACGAACCATTGGCCTTACAGGCAAAGAAGCCGAAGCCATACTGGATGAAGTAGGAATTACGGCGAATAAAAATGCAATCCCTCATGATACGGCAAGTCCGCTGGTCACGAGCGGTATTCGTTTTGGGACTCCTGCTATGACGTCCAGAGGACTTGGAGCAAAGGAAATGAAAGAAATTGCTCAACTTATAGGACTTGCTTTCAAAAATCCGAAGAGCTTGAAAGTAAAAGATCATATACTAGGACGTGTTCGCGAAATCACATCGCAATTCCCTCTTTATGAAGGGCTTAAATAGTTTAACAGCAGACACATATGTAGCCTGCAATTGTTCCTAATGAATAACAATCGCAGGCTCTTATTTTGCTTGCTCATATTGAAAACATACCGTTGTGAACAGAAGAGATATTGGAACGCATGTCCTCCATCATAATATCGTTTTTGCAAGTCGATGTATGCCTTCCTCAATCAAATCCTCATCCACTTTGGCAAAACCTAATATCCATCCTTTTCGATTACTTTCCAGGCAATATTTACTAAGCGGGTACACGCGTACTCCTTGATCAAGGACAGCATTCGTCATCGCTTCTTCGTCAAATGATGTTTCAGATTCAAGAAGCAAATGCAATCCCGTTTCCACTCCACTTAATGTAAATCGTGAACTTAACCCGGAAGCAACAATGGCTTTTGTCATGACTTCGTGTCTGCGCCGATATATGTTCCGAACTCTTCTCATATGGCGCATAAAATGACCACGTTCGATAAAATGAGTAAGCGTTAATTGTTCCATAATCGGCAGATGACGATAGGTTAATTCATGAACTTGGGTAAGACGATCGATGGCTTTTGGGGGTCCGATGATAGCGGATAGTCGGATGCCAGGCGCAACCATTTTGGAAAAACTCATCATATAAAGTGTATTCTGAGGTAGCTGACTGAATATTGTGGGAAGCGGATCTCCGCGGTACCTAAATTCGCTATCGTAATCATCCTCAACAATCCAATATTGATGATGAGCAGCCAAGTGTATTAATTGCTGCCTGCGTGGCTCCGACATAATAACGCCAACTGCGCATTGATGAGAAGGCGTGACAAATACGAGTTTAGTTTGTGGGTGAATACGATCTACACATAATCCGTACTCATCGACTGGAACGGATTCGACTTGCATCCGTCGGTATTTCATCGCCATCCAAGCGGCAGGGAAGCCGGGGTCCTCTACCGAAACTCTGTCTCCCTCATTTAAGAGGGACTGGGCAATCAAATCGATGCTATGTTGTGCGCCCGAGGTTAATAAGATTTGATCAACATCGATATGAATGCCTCGTTCAAGTGACAAATAACGTTGAATCTGCTCTCGTAACGGCAATAATCCTCTGGCATCGCCGTAAGCCCAAATGTCCAGATTGGGTTCAGTGGAAGCCTGTATAAACGATTGTCTCCAGGATTTTGTGAAATGTTCGTCCAGATAAGGCTCATGGGGATTAAAATCAATTTCTACTTTTCGATTATCTCTATTTCCGAACCAACTGTGCAGATGACCAATCGAATCGTTTAGTATAGGTAGTTCAGGAGGAATAGGTCCTTGGATCTCGACATCCTCAGGTGAACGAGGCGCATATGTCCAATCACTAACCCTTGTCCCGCCGCGACGGGAGGTTACCGTATACCCTCGGCTGAATAATTCCTCGTAGACAATTTGTATGGTTGACCGTGAAACGCCAATTAATTGAGCGAGTTCACGTGATGGAAGTAGCAATTCGCCTGGCGGCCATTTTCCGGTTGTAATATTATGAATCGCTTGGTCAAGAAGTTGCTGCCAGATCGGGCGATGGTCATTTCGATTCACTTTTAGCATTGATTCAACTCCAGTGCTCATGCTGACATTATGGATTGCATTTTTAATAAAATGTTGAATGTTATTAACACTCCAATGATTGATATATTATCATGACAAAAGTTTAATTTGCAACAAAGCGAAGGTAGAACGTATTTCATTGTTCAACAAAAAAAAGGATTGTTGACTATTAGAGTCAGCAACCCTTTCTCCACTTATATTAATACATCATTGACTTATAAAGACTTACACCTAGAGAAGTCTCCTTGTCACATCCTCAACCACTTTAGACAAACTGATAGAGGCGCACACCATGCGGCGGTACAGTGGTACGTAGCGAGTTATCCATTAACTCCGCTATCGCACCGCTCCACAGTTCAGTGCCTTCGGTTATACCGGAAAGGCCGATTACCTCGATGTTCATATCCACTGGAAGGCTATCCTCACCAATGTTGAATAAAGCGACGTAGGAGGAGCCCTCAGCATTTTGGGCTGTCCATACGATAAGATCCTCTTTGCGTAAGGCTTCTCTGGCGCCGTAGCTCTCTCGTTGCATACGGAGAACCTCACGATTGGTTAACAGTGATAGCGTCCAGTCATCATTGTCTCGCAGCTCACCACCAAAGATGAGCGGGGAACGGAAAATACTCCACAGCGACATCATCGTCAACTGTTCGTCAGGCGTGAATCGGGTCCAGCGATCCGCGCCTCCGCCATCCACAGAACGGATACCGATGTGACCCAAAGGCAGCATATCACAGTCCGGCCAGCAGCCTTCCTTAGGGACGCCCTGCCATGTGCGGCAACGGTCGAACATATCCAGTAACAGCGGCCAAAGGTCCCAGAAGTCGTCCGTGACGCGCCACATGTTGGCATGTGCGGCTAAAAATTCCGAGTATTCCACTGGCGCCGGTCCAGGAGAGAGACTCAGTACCATGGGACGACCGGATCGCTCAATCGCTTTGGAGATCATTTCAATCTCCGGCTGATGTGTGTCGTAGAGCCTGGAAGCAGCAATATCGTCTACCTTCACCAAGTCAACGCCCCATTGTGCATACAGTTCAAAAAGCGAATCGTAATAGGCCTGTGCTCCTTCTTTTGAGCTATCGACACCGTACATATCCGTATTCCATGGACAGATGGAGTTCGTATGAGCAATATCGCGTGCAGTAGCGGTTGTTCCCAGAATCGGAGTAGCAGCATGTGCAGCTTGACGTGGAATACCGCGCATGATGTGAATGCCAAATTGTAGTCCCAGACTATGTACATAATCAGCTAATGGCTTAAACCCATGTCCACCTGCTGCGGAAGGAAACCGGTTCTCCGCAGGCATAAGGCGTGAATATTCATCCATGGTTAGTGGAACGAACGGACGGTATTGAGAAGAATTAGCTGAAGGCTCGTACCATTGAATGTCGACCGTAATGTAGCTCCAGCCGAAGTCTTTAAGATGTTCTGCCATGTATTCAGCGTTGCCACGAATTTCGTCCTCGGTAACGGCCGCACCGTAGCAATCCCAGCTGTTCCAGCCAAGCGGTGGAGTTGATGCTGCAAGCGTATTTTTCATGATAATTCTCCTTTACTAATTCATTATTGCTCTCGCTAATTTCATCATAGTATAGGAGTTTATCATTAATCTACAGTAATCTTGAAAGCAAAATAGCATAATATTGCGCTTAGTCGAAGAACAGTTTACGATAAGCAAGACTTTCTCCACCGCTGCGGAATTCGCCTGGCGTAAGCCCAGTCAAGCTGCGGAATGCTTTGATAAAATAGCTTCCGCTGGAGTATCCGACTCGTTCGGCGATGGCTTCAACGCTATGAGTAGTTCCACGAAGCAGTTCCATCGCCTTCTCGGTACGTATGCGTGTCAGATAAGCTCCTGGTGTCAAGCCCGTGCTGGATGAGAAGCGACGTATGAAGTGATATTTGGAAAGGGACACATGCTCAGCAAGTTGATCGATACTGATCATCTTTGAATAGTTGAGTTCTATATATTCGACTGCTCGTTGTATGTTCTCAGACCAGTTCTCCCTGTTGCGCAGCGTTGTTTTCTGCAATCTGACCAGTTCCGTCATGAACTGGTAGACGCTAGATGATGCGCTCAGAGGATCTGTGATTCTGCCTGCCGCCGCATCGGTGACAATCATGCGCAATAGTCGAATCGGTGTACAATCAGCGGGTAGATTGGGGACTTCTCCCGCTTCCCGAAGGAATCTTTGCCAATGGGGCAGAACAAGATTGGGCCGGAATAGCAGGAAAAGAAATTCCCAAGGCTCTTTCGAGTTGGAGTGGTAATAATAGCGATGCGGACTTGGAATTTCGGCCAAGAAAGCTTGTCCTGAGGTAACATGGTGAATTCGGTCTCTCGACTCAAACACACCTTCGCCGGAGATTGTGTACTGGAATAACAGGAGAGGCCCATCCGTACGTTCCAGTCCATCCCAGCGATAAGAAGGATCGGTTATAGAATCACATCCGGCCGCAAATAGTACACACAGCTGGAGTTCTTTATCTTCGGCGAACCGAAAGCCATAGGTACCTCTGGGAATGTCCATAGATGTCCTCCTAGTTGTAGTGAAAATGAATACCTTTGGGCCCCAGTCTTACGCTCTAGTTGTCAAAGGAAGATGAAGATTCGGCTAAAAGTCGACGTTGCTTACCAAATCTGCCCGGAGAAATGCCCACCATATTGGTAAAGCTCCGAATAAAATTGGCATAATCACTAAAGCCGGAATGAAAGCAAGTATCTGTAATACTCATTCCCTCAGACAAGTGGAATTTGGCTCGTTCAATGCGCCGGCCCAAAATGTAAGATCGAATGGTCAACCCGGTATGTTTCTTGAACTGGCGGCTGATATAAGTGCTGTTCATATAAAACTCTTCGGCAAGTTTGCGTAGCGTGATGTCTTGATTTAGATGGGCTTCGATGTACTCCATTGTTCTACACACCAGCTCAGGCATGATGTCATTTGGAACAAAAGAGTTGTTGTGAAACCAGACATTAATCATAACCAGCAATTGTGCTACTACTGCGTTGGTTTTGATATCTGCGCCATAAGCATCAGAATGAAGCCATTTCTCCAGTTCGTTGGTCCATTTCAGCATCTGCTTTAAGTTATAATCGTCAAGGTGAACGATGTTGCCTGTTCCTTTGGGACGATAATCAAAACATGACGACAGATTGGTTGATGGAGTAGATAGCTGATAGAGGTACGTTTTTTTGAGATTTATTGTAATTCGCTCATATTCAGATTCATCCAGAATAAAGGCCCGATGCATTTCTTCGGGAGACATGATAAGCAGATCACCCGGTTGCACATGATAACATCGGTTTTCAACATAAAAGTGGACATTGCCACGAAGAAACAGGTAGATCTCGTATGCATTATGTCGATGATAGATCGTATCCAGCTTATAGGTAGTTACGTGGTGCAGATACAAGAGTTCAGGCTGGATGGGGTCATAAAAATATTCAGAGGACCCGCTCATAAAACACCTCCCGTCATTTCACGCAATAAATAGAGCGGGTTACGCAATGAAATTGTACTCAGCTTACCTTAAAATGTAATCATCCTATCATGATGCGATTTTTATTGCAAACGCTTTCTATTCATGGAACCACGGATCAGGGACACCGCAACGGGTCAAAGAAACTACCAACAACGGTTATAGGGGGAATTCTTTCAATGAATCACAATTCTACATCACATGCTGGTGAGCAAAAGGAAGGAACCGGTCAGTCTGCTAATCTGGAGAGTGTAAAAGAGGGAATGGGGAAGCTTCGTGCAAACGGAAATCCTCTGATAGCTCACAAATTCGGAGCCGATCCATATGCTTTAGTATTTAACAATCGAGTCTACTTATATATGACTAGCGATAAGTTGGAATATGATATGAATGGTCTTCCTCAGAAAAACAGCTATTCGTCGATCAATCGGATCACGGTCATTTCTTCAGAAGACTTGGTCAACTGGACTGATCATGGCGAGATTAAGGTTGCTGGGCCTCAAGGCGCAGCGACATGGGCTACGCAATCCTGGGCTCCAGCAGCTGCTCATCGCATCTTAGATGGTAAGGATTGTTTCTTTCTTTATTTCGCTAACAATGCCAGTGGGATCGGCGTATTATCCGCACCAACCCCTGTTGGCCCCTGGATAGATCCTCTTGGGAAAGCACTCGTTACAAGAGAGACCCCGGGAGTGGAGGAAGTAACCTGGCTATTTGATCCAGCCGTGTTCGTAGATGATGATCATCAGGCTTACCTCTATTTTGGAGGTGGTATTCCTGAAGGAAAAGCAGAAAGGCCCGATACGGCAAGAGTTATGCGATTGGGAGACGATATGATCAGCGTTGTTGGCAAAGCGAAGGTTATCCCGGCACCCTATATGTTTGAAGATTCAGGGATACATAAATATAATAATATGTACTACTATACGTACTGCTCCAATTTTCACGAAGGCCATCGGCCAGAAGGCAATCCACCACCCGGAGAAATTGCATATATGACCAGCGTTCAGCCAATGGGACCATGGACATATCAGGGAACGCTTCTCAAGAATCCAGGGCACTATTTCGGTATCGGCGGCAACAACCATCATGCCATATTTCAATTGGAAAATCAGTGGTACATTGCCTATCATGCTCAGACGTTATGCCAGGCCATGAATATACCCGAAGGTTACCGATCCACACATCTAAACCGAATTGAATACGATGAGGCGTCTGGTGGGATCAAGGAGGTACACGCAGATTATCTAGGCGTAGATCAAATCAAGCCCTTCGATCCCTATCAGCGGGTAACTGGTTCGACGATTGGATGGAGTAGCGGAGTATCAACAGCGCAATATCTGGGCTCCGAGGAGATGTCTTCATCAGACTCGGATATGATTGCCGCCGAGCTGCAAAGTGGCAGTTGGATTGCAATATCGAACGTCGACTTTGGCAGCGAAGGGCCAACAAGCTTCACAGCCATCATTTCAAGTAAAGGAACAGAAGGTATTTTGGAACTTCGTCTTGGTCGTGCCAACGGACCCTTGATTGGAGAAATAATGTTCCCCTCCACAAAAGGATCACTTCACTGGATGGAGCTTACAACCGAAATTACCGGTGCGCAAGATGTGCAAGACTTGTATATGGTGCTCAAAAGCTCAACGGATAGCCCATATATCCTTTTGAGGGAATGGAAGTTCGAAAGAGAAACAGATGCGACGACATAAAGCCTGGTGTTGAGTTCAAATAACCCGGAAAAATGAGGTGTAATTAAAGCATGTATCCAAATCCGATTATTTGGGCCGATTACCCGGATCTTGACGTGATCCGGGTGGAGGATACGTATTATATGGTCAGTACAACCATGCATATGATGCCGGGATGTGTCATCCTGCGTTCGTATGACCTGATCCATTGGGAAGTAGCCACATATGTATACGACAGGCTGGATGATACACCAGCCCAGAGGCTTGAGGATGGCCAACAGATTTATAGTAAAGGCATGTGGGCGGCATCACTCCGGTACCATCAAGGGATGTTCTACGTTATCTTTGTTGCCAATGATACGCGGAAGACGTATTTGTATACGTCTACCTCCATATCAGGACCATGGAACAAGCAGGTTGTGAAGGGCTTTTACCATGACTGCTCCTTGTTCTTTGACGATGACGATCGGATATATCTGGTTCATGGTAATGCCGAAATCTATCTGACCGAGCTAAGCGCTGACCTGTCCGAACCCAAGCCGGGTGGAATACAACGCCTGATCGTAAAAGATGAGCAACCTTACTACCTTGGTTATGAAGGTGCCCATTTCTATAAAATTCATGGGAAATATGTTTTATTCCTGATTCACATAACGAAGGCAACGGGACGGAGAACACAGGCTTGCTATATGGCAGACTCGCTGGAAGGTCTCTTTGTTGGTGGAGAAGTATTCAATGACGATATGGGTTATTTCAATTCCGGTGTTGCCCAGGGCGGAATCGTGGATACGCCCGATGGTAACTGGTATGCGATGCTGTTTCAGGATCATGGGGCAGTTGGTCGTATCCCTGTACTGGTTCCGCTACGTTTCGATAACGATATTCCTGTGTTTGCAAACGAAGCTCCAAAACAGATTGATATTCCAAGCACAAGACCAGGGTACCGTTATAACCCGCTGGTAGGAAGTGATCAATTTGATTATGAAACTGGGCAAGACGGCAGGATACGTCTACGTGATTTTTGGCAATGGAATCATACACCCCACGATGAACTCTGGTCTGTAACAGAGAAACCGGGAGTTTACCGCGTCCGTACCGGACAGATCAGCCCGAATCTGACGTTTGCCGTAAATACGCTAACCCAGCGTTCGATGGGACCCGCTTGCGAAGCAACGGTCACGCTCGATGGCAGCGGACTGAATGATGGGGATTTTGCCGGGTTGTGCTTCCTGATCGGCACCTACGGTATGATTGCCCTTACGAGGAATGAAGGCCAGTTCTACTTGGTCATGCAGGCTAGAGATAGTGAGGATTCCGGCATATTCGGCAATCTGATTGACCAGGAGCCTGCCACTGAGCATGCTCGTATTCCTGTATCAGGTCCAGTGGTTACACTAAGAGCATTTGGGGATTTTGTGGACAATCAGGATGAGTGCTCTTTCTCCTATTTGGATGGGATTGAATGGAGAAACATAGGCATTTCCCACAAAATGATGTACAAACTGGATCATTTTATGGGTTGTCGGATTGGATTGTTTGTATATTCAACCAGGGTGATTGGAGGATCAGCTGACTTTTCGAATTTTGAATATGATGTACTCATGTCAAGAGAGAACGATTGATACACATAGAAGCTGCCAAACGGCAGCTTTTTCGTATTCAATGGGTTCAAGTTGTTGTACAATGATAAAGATTCAAGATGGTATAGAACAGAGATATGTTCATTCCAACCGAATTGGGGGCATGTCGTCGTGTATAAGAGATGGCTGGACAAAACTAGATGGACCTTCATTCTGTTCCTTGCTGTATGTATACCAACAGGTCATACCGAAGGGGATTCTGAACAACGAAATTTGCAGTCGGACGGGCACAAGGTTCAACCACCCGCTATGTATGGGAAATACTCCCCTCCCATAGAGGTCTCTTTTGTCAGGGAAACCGGAGATGACCTTCAGCGAATGATTAGCCAGCTGCCTGGTGAGACGGTGTTGGATAATCGCTGGACTCGTTTGTACGAGGAAGAACTCGGCATTCGAATTCGCTATGACTGGATTGCCAACGGAGACGTATACAGTCAAAAGCTGGGGGTATCTCTTGCTGCAGGACGCTTCCCGGACGTGGTAAAAGTGAATCCATACCAACTCAGACAATTGAGCAACGCTGGATTGATCGAAGATCTAACTGACGTGTATCAAGAGTATGCCTCTCCACTTACGAAGAAAATATTGGAAGCAGAAGGAAGAGGGTCATTCGATGCAGCAAGCATTGATGGCAAACTTATGGCGATTCCCGAATCATCTTCCTCTATCGAGACTGCACAGTACCTGTGGATTAGAACAGATTGGTTGGAGCGACTGGGTCTGGAAGCACCCAAAACCATGGAAGACGTGCTTCAAATCTCGAAAGCGTTTACAGAAGGAGATCCTGACGGAAACGGAGAGCAGGATACATACGGACTGGCGCTGACGAACCATTTGTGGGATCCCGTTATGGGGGCTGCGGGACTGATGGCCGGGTACGGAGCCTTCCCCAATATATGGATCAAAGATAAGGAAGGCAACCTCGCTTATGGCGGCATACAACCAGAAGTTCGCGAGGCTCTGCAAGTACTGCAAACCATGTATCTTGAAGGCCAGCTCGATCCGGATTTCGGCTACAAAAGTGGAAGCAAGGAGTTTCGTCTGATTCAGGATGGCAAAATAGGTATGCTCTATGGAGAACAATGGACTTCTTTTATGATTCAGAGCACCCGTGATACAGATCCAGATGTAGAATGGCAGTGTTATCCCATTGTTGCGGAATCAGGCAGGAGTCAGTTGGTACCACTGCGTTCGAACACAGGGCATTACTTCGCTGTAAAGAAAGGATATTCTAACCCTGAAGTTGTCGTGAAGCTCATGAATCTGCACCTGGACACCAACTGGGGCGAGCAGGCACAGTACGAAACCTACTACAATGACGATTCCCGAGCGGTGTGGATGCTCTCACCGGTTACTCCTTTTCCTGGCAACAAAAATATAGATGCATACAAACAAATCCGTGATGCCAGAAGCACAGGAGATTTTTTGGGTCTGCAGAATGAAGCTCTCGCCATTTACAAACGTATAGTGGCTTATGAATCGGAAGGTGTGGATAGCGGATGGGGTTGGAAACAAACCTATGGACCTTCGGGGGCCTTTAGCATTGCAGATGCCTACGAGAAGAACGGTCAACTTCTCTATGACCAGTTCACTGGCGGAATTACGGATACGATGGTTGATCGGCAGATCATCCTTCGGGATCTTCAACTTGAAGCTTATATGAACATCATTCTCGGTTGGCCAATCGATGAGTTCGATCGATTTGTAGAGAATTGGCGCAAGCTGGGTGGAGATCAGATCACATCTGAAGTTAATACGTGGTTCAGAACCGATTTATCACAGAAGCACTAAGCGTTCTCCTCGCCGTACTCATACAAGGAAGTAATCCAGCCCTTTGCATTGGAGGTGGATGCACTGATTAAGATCCCTGCTAAATCATGGTTTAACAGTATATTTGCACGATTAATCATCACCTATCTAGCCTTTGTGCTGCCTCTTATCCTTCTTGGAGTGTATCTGTATCATTGGAGTTATGATAATGCGAGCCAGGAAATATCTTTGTCGACGGAAAGACGGTTGAACCAGTATGTAGTGGAGTTGAATAGGGAAATTGAATGGATGGAGTTACAGCAGTTTGATATCGCCGAAGATCGGAAACTGAATCGGCTCGCGATCCTATGGGACATGATGGATCAGGTTGAGCGACGCGAAACGTTCAATTACCTATCTGAACGGCTGGCAGCATTTAAGAACAGCAGTGCTTACATCAAGAACGTTCATGTACATATCCCTACCGTCGGCAAGAGCATTTCCTCGACCCAAGGCATCGATAACTTCGATGAGGCTTCATATGAATATTTCAGATCAGGCATACAGGGAAAAGGCACACGCTTCACGGTGAAAGAGGACACCATGAACTTGAGTGCCGTTCGGCTGACAGGCAAGAGAGACGAGCCTCCGCTGTTTGTTGTACAAGTAGAGCTGGATAAAGAGCAATTTCAAAATGAATTAACACGGCTTAATTTGTACCCGGAGAGTGCCACTTTTCTTATTGAGGACAAAACGGGGTATGCCATCATGGATAAGCAACAACGCAATATTATTCTTTCGAATTATCGTGAGCACAGTGCCAAGGCCACACATGACGGCTTCCGCATGAAGTTGGAGGGAACATGGTATCATGTTAGCCAGCTCCATATGGACTCCCTGGGCCTGTCCGTAGCTACATATTTGCCTGAGGAAATAGTAACCAGACCCCTTAGCAAGTTCTATCATTGGGCTTGGCTGTTTGCCATCACATCGTTTGTTGCCATCACGGCTTATCTCTATTCAAGTTATAAGCTGATTCACATCCCATTGCTGTTTTTGGTGAAAAGATTCAAAAAAATGGAGGGAGGCGTGCTTGATATCCCGATCGCGCACAATCGAAAGGACGAGTTTGGTTTCCTTTACACCCGTTTCAATCAAATGATTGAGAATCTTCAATCCCTTATAGACCGGGATTTCAAAAAAACAATGATGATGCAGCGGGCCGAGTTGAAACAGCTCCAATCCCAAATCAATCCTCATTTTCTGTACAATAGCTTCTTTATTCTAAATTCGCTCGCAAGAACAGGGGAAACAGAACGCATTGAGCAATTCACTAACATGCTTGGTGAATATTTCAGGTTCATTACCCGGAATGAAACAGATCATGTCAAGTTGAAAGAGGAAGTTGACCATTCACGAATCTACACTGAAATTCAACAGTTGCGATTCTCCAGACGAATCAAGGTCGATTTCGGACCACTGCCGACTCAGATGGAACATATTCAGGTGCCCAGGCTCATTATTCAACCGATTATCGAAAACGCCTATGAGCACAGCCTTGAAAAGAATACAGCCTCGGGTCTTCTAATCGTCCGATTTAACCTGGAAGCCCCATATGCTGAGATCACGGTGGAGGACAATGGGAGTGGATTGGAAGAAAGTCAAATCCATGTCCTTCAACAGCGCCTGCACAAGGACGATGACACGGATGAAATGACCGGATTAATGAATATTCACCGACGTCTGGTCCTAACGTATGGAGAGGGAAGTGGCCTTTTTCTGGCCAGAAGCGAATTGAAGGGGTTGAAAGTCACGATTCGAATTCACTGGAAGGAAGGGGAAAGCGAATGTATCGACTTTTGATTGTGGATGACGAGGAAATCATTACAGACAGTCTCTATGAAACATTCGCCAGGCATATGCCCGACCGGCTGGATGTATGCAAGGCCTATTCCGCGATGGAAGCTCTGACCTGGATGCAACGCTCAAGAATCGACATCGTTCTAACGGACATCCGTATGCCGGGTATGAGTGGTCTTGAGCTGACAGAACAGATTCAGGCCAGTTGGCCGAATTGCCGGGTCATTTTCCTGACAGGACATAGCGATTTTGACTATGCCTATCGGGCTTTTCAAATGTCTAATGTGCGTTACTTGCTCAAAACGGAAGGCTATGACAAGGTATTGGCTGTTGTCGAAGATGTATTAGAAGAGATTCGGCAGAGTTACAGCATGCTTAAATTGTTGGAACAATCTCGTAAAGTCACTTCCCAGCTGGCAGTGATTCAGCAAGAGGAGTATTTGCGGAAGCTTCTTCAGGATTGTACAGCAGTTACATCTTCACCGTTTGAAACGCAAGATGAATTGTCCAAACGAGACATAGGCTTGCGGCTTGACTCACCGGTTTATCTGGTACTGGGTCGGTTTAACACGCCGCCAGGAACCGGTTCGGATCTCAATCGGATCCAGGAATCTGTGCGAATTATCGGCTCTACTCTGATGCATGAACGTACGGTGTACGCTAACGTTACAGACCATTACGGTGATACGATCTGGATACTTCAGCCGAAACAGGAGGAAGAGACGGAGAATGATAAACTTGTGCGATTTCTTGAGGGCACCCTGGAACTTGTACAGGAAGCTTGCATGTCTACACTTGGCGTATCCATCGCGTTCACTTTAAGTGGACGAAGCTGCCAGTGGTCTGAGATCACAAGACAATATGAACGTTTAAGATTACTTCAGTGGATGAAGATCGGCGATGGAATATCGATGGTGCTTACAGATTATCACAATGACCTTTCGGCTGGAACACCAAAAGAATCTGTACGTATCTCGAGCAGGATCGAGATTATGTCGGGATATTTGGAGTCGGGAAGATTTCAGCCTTTTTACGACATATTTGAGGAGCTTGCGAGTGAACTGCTGCAACAGGATATTACGATGGAACGGGCCATGGAGACCTACTACAATCTGGCGTTGTTATTGTATTCCACCATTAATCGTTGGGGACTTCAGCATAAAATCCCTGAGCAACGAAGCTTATTTCATCTAGGAGAGTTTACCTGTATGAAAGATGCGGTCCAATTTCTGTACCGTGCAGCCGATGAATTAGTCCATTTCAAGAGATCGAATGAGCAGGAACGTGCGAAGGTTATCATTCATTCCTTGTGTAGTTACGTCAAAGAGAATCTGGAGAAAGATCTCTCTCTGGTGAGACTGGCCGAGCTTCATCATTTTAACCCCTCCTATTTATCACGATTCTTCAAACAAGAAATGGGAATAAATTTGTCGGAGTTCATTGATGACTGTAGAATCAGGAGAGCCAAGGAACTGCTTCAGAATACGGATCTGATGATTCGCGAGGTTGCACTTCACGTAGGTTATGAGGCCGCTCATTCTTTCACCCGACTTTTCAAAAAAATAACGGGCATGACTCCTCAGGACTACCGGGAATCTCTTTTGGTACGTTAGTTATGAACATCGGTAACAAACGATGAGTACAAAAGGCAATGCAAAAAACCGCAGGGGCAGCAGACCTGCGGTTTTGATGCGGATATGAAATGGATGAACGAATAAGGCGACGATTCATCCCTAAGCGGTGTGAACTTTTTGTCTCCTATAGGCATTCGGACTTGATCCAACATAGGCTCTAAACTTTTTATAAAACCAGTCAATATCCTTATAGCCCACCTCCAAGGCAATTTCATATATTCGCAGGTTGGTCGAGGACAGGAGCTGTTTGGCTTTTTCCATTCGTTGTTGAAGGATGTAATCATTAAAAGACATTTTCTCTTCCAGCTTGAACTTTTGTCCAAGGTAGGCGCAATTAAAATGAAGCATGTCGGAGATATTCTTCAATGTGAGGTCACCGCTTAGATGATCCCGAATATAGGCTTTGACAATACGAATAACTTGACTTGAATGCTTGGGCTTGCCATTCATTTGAACTGGCGTTTTGAAGAAAGATGATGTTTTATATGCAGGCTCGGTTTCAAGCTTGGACCGGAGTCCGTGCAGACTGTTCAACAATGAAGATGAATTTACAGGAAAGGGCAAATAATCATTCACTTGATACGTCATAGCTTTACGCACTAGCCTGAAATGATCTCTTCCGCCGATCAGAAGAATGGGAACCTGGCTTTTTTTTCGAATATCGTGGCATAGCCAGAGGCCCGCAGCATCACACCGCTCTGTATATACAATCACGACGGAAAAATCTCGTTCAGATAACGCGTTCAAGGCAGCAGACGATGAGAACACACAATCTGCGACTGTATAATGGGCTTTGCTTCGCTGTAGCAACTGTTGCAGCTCTCTGCACAGGCGACCGCTAAAATCCACAAGTAAAATATCATACACTAAGCAATACCTCACCTTCTCCTGAATTTCGAATCCACTGGTAACTGAAATATAGCTTAATTTCATTATGGTAATAAAAGAAAGCGTATACAATGTGCATATTTTTGCGGAGACACCATTTCTTTACTAATATGAAACCGATAAGGTACTCTGCTCGGTGAAAAATACTCCTTTCTATATTTTGCCAGGATAAACATCTGTATTTCGCCAGGTTGTTTGCGCTTTCATTTCGGCGATACACTTTGAGAGCAAACGACAATCAGGGGGGAAGACGATGAGAAAAAACACGTATATGCTGCTCAGTTTGGTTTTTGCTGTAATGCTGTTAATCACCGCATGCAGTTCCGGTACTACCGCTCAACCTGAGCCGGAGGCCAAGACACCGCAAAAGGAACAAACAACAACTGAAACAGAACCCAAGAACGAAAAATCCACACCAGAAATGGACTTTGACATGGGAGGCAGGACGATCAAAGTCGTAGCCTGGTGGGACATGAAAATAACGGATAACAATCCGGATAATATTCAACGCATTGAAAATTTGGAAGCGTTGAAGAAAAAGCATAACTTCAACATCGAATATGTCTCCATTGATTTCGGTGAATATCAGGAAAAGGTCGTGGCATCACTCATGGCGGGCGAACCGCTTGGTGATATTGTGCGGCTGGGCAAAAACTATGCTATCCCAGCACTGACCAAGCAGGACCTGTTATGGCCTATTGATGAATACACCAAGAATGATAAGGTATTCAACCAGAAAACGACGAACGAATACTTTCAGTATGAAGGCAGAGGTTATGGATTCACGGAAGATCAATCTTCATTTATTAGTGGGGTCTTTTACAACCGGACACTCATGCAGGAGCTTGGCATGAAGCCATTACAGGAATATGTGGACGAAGATCAATGGAGCTGGGATACGTTCATTGAAGTCGCCAAAAAAGCGAACAAGGATCGCAACAACGACGGAAAGCTCGACACTTGGGGATTGGCCCAAACGGGACTGCTGGAGCCTGTCCTGTATTCCAACGAAGCGTCTCTGACCAAGGATGACAAACAAAATCTGGAGGACCCAAAAACAAAAGAAGCGCTGAGCTTTGTTTCCAAATTGGCGACAGAGAAGGTAGGAAGACCTACGGAGGGTGGAGACTGGACGGAACCGGCGACATTCTTCCGTCAGGGGAACACGCTTATGTATTCAGGAGCCATGTATGAGATTGAAGGCATTCGTACAGATATGAAGGACTACGACATTGGTTTTGTTCCTTTTCCAAAAGGGCCAAGTGCTACAGCGTACCACTCCGGGGAATCGCGTTACCAAGCCCTAACGATCCCGAAGGCTGTCGAAAATCCGGAGCAACTGATGTATATCTGGGAAAAAATCAACGAGATTGACTCCATCTACGATTACCCTAGTCAGTCTACCCTAGAGACTCATCTGACGGATGAAGCCGATATTGAAAATGCCAAAACCGTTGCCGAGGGTATGCTGGTGCTGGACCACAATACGTTCCCGTCTCTGCCATTCTGGGATTTCAACGGTGAGCTGCTTGAAGGGGTATCCGTATCAACGGTCATTGAAAAATACAAGGCGCCTTTCCAAGCTTCCATTGATGAGGTCTACAAATAAACGCACTTAGCTGCTCTCTCGGGACGAAAAGGGGTTACAGGCCACTGTCCCGAGAGGCCATTTCAATCCATAACATTCATACTCCACGGCAGAAGGAAGGGGGACGTATTCGAACATGCGGTCACGAAATAAAAAGGCACTGATCCTGCTGCTGGCCATGGTGATGATTCTCTCATTATGGAGCATTTACTTTACAAGGGATCGTGGTCCCAGCATCGTTCAGGCACGCGAGGATTTCGAAGCGGTATCCGGTACAGAAGACTCTCGCAGCTATGAGCATTACCTCTCCGTTCATGCTGATGCAGACAAGCCGGAGCAGACCATACGGATTGAGGGAGAGTCATTCACCCAGGCTGTGAACGGGGAGTTCGAGATCGTCAATGCGTATGCCGGTTTGGACGGGAAAGCCGTCATCACTCCGGAATCCGGCACAATCAATTGGGAGGTGCCTGTTCAAACCAGCGGGTTATACCAGTTGCGAATACATTATTATCCTGTTACAGGCAAAAGCTCAGGGATTGAACGGCAGCTGGAGCTGAATGGAGAGGTTCCGTTCAGAGGAGCCGATGTGCTGTTATTTGACAGGGTATGGGGGAATCGCGATGACAGTGTTCGCAGGGACGATCGCGGGAACGACCTCAGGCCACGACAGGTTGAGCAACCAGTCTGGCAGCTTGCCTCTTTTAAGGACAGTGCTGGTTACTTCGAAGAGCCATACCAATTTTATTTTGAAAAGGGAAAACAGAAACTGTCACTGACTTCGCTGCGCGAAAGCATGGCGATCGATTATATCGAGCTATATCGGGAAGAGAGCATTCCAGCCTACGCAGAGCTTCAGGCTACTTATGAAGCAGCAGGTCTGAAGCCAGCTGATCCTGTCATGATCAAGGTACAGGGGGAGCAGGCCATGAGTAAATCCTCGCCAACCCTTGCCCCCATCTCCGATCGCTCAAGCCCGTCTCTTGAACCGTATGATGTATCCAAAATCCGTGTCAACGCTATCGGGGGCACCAACTGGAAGCTTCCTGGTGAATGGATCGAATGGGATGTGGATGTACCGGAGGACGGTTTGTACCAAATTGCGCTCAAAGTGAAGCAGGATCAGCTTCGCGGCGTGTATGCCACACGAAGTCTGACGATCGATGGCAAAATTCCTTTTGAAGAAATGAAGCGCATTCGATTCAACTACAGCCCTGATTGGCAGACACGGGTGCTGGGCACGAGTGAGAGTGAGCCTTACCTGTTTCATTTGGAGAAAGGAACTCACCGTTTGCGTATGACAGTTACGCTGGGGGATATCGCTCCACTGCTGCGTACAGTGGAATCAAGCGTGCTGGAGTTGAACGAGATGTATCGCAAAATTCTGATGATTACCTCCAATAAACCGGACCCTATGAGGGATTATCAGCTGGAAACTCGCATTCCAGAGATGGTTGAGGTATTCAAGCAGCAGGCAGACATTCTTCGATCGGTTGCTGACTACCTGGAGAAGGCGACAGGTGAACAGAGCGACAAGGTAGCCATTCTCCATGCCATGGTACTTCAGCTAGAGGACATGGCGGCAAGACCGGAAACCGTGCCCAAACGTCTGGATACCTTTAAGATCAACGTTGGCGGGTTAGGCACATGGATTCTATCCGTACGTGAACAGCCTATCTCACTGGATTACGTCCTGGTATCCTCACCGGATCAGAAGATGCCGAAGGCAGAGGCTACCATGCTTAAGCAGATGAAACATGAAATGGGAGCTTATGTCGCTTCTTATACGGAGGATTACGACAGCATCGGAAACGTTGAGAAAAATAAGGATTCCATTACGGTATGGATTACAACGGGACGTGATCAGGCACAGGTTCTGAAAGGTCTGATTGATGATTCCTTTACGCCGGAAACCGATATATCCGTTCAGTTGCGTCTCGTTCCGCCCAATATCCTGCTGCCTGCAACGCTTGCCGGGGAAGGACCGGACGTTGCCATGCAGATGGGCGAAGATATTCCCGTTAATTACGCCATGCGGAATGCATCGGCGGATCTGAGTAAATTCCCGGATTTTGAACAGGTTGCGAGCAGATTTCGCGCAAGCGGGCTGACGCCATACCAATTCAACAACGGGGTGTATGCCCTTCCGGAGCAGCAGCATTTTCCAATGTTGTTTTATCGAAAGGATATTCTGAATGAGCTTGGCCTGGAACCGCCAAAAACGTGGCAGGATGTGTATAATGCCATTTCGGTGCTGCAAAAGCACAACATGGAGTTCTACCTGCCCATTGAGGATACGACGAACAATGCCAATATGGTACCCAACGCTACCTTTGCCATGTTGCTCTATCAGAACGATGGCGAATTTTATTCGGCAGATCAGAAGGAAAGCGCGCTGAATTCGGAGATTTCCATGGACGCATTCAAGCGTTGGACTCAATTTTATACCAATTACAAATTCCCTCTCAAAGCTGATTTTCCAAACCGCTTCCGTACCGGGGAGATGCCGATTGGCATTGCGGATTACACCACCTACAACATGCTGACGGTCATGGCACCGGAAATTCGCAACCTTTGGGATTTCACAATCGTTCCCGGCACGCAGCTGGAGGACGGGTCCATAAGGCATGAGGTGGCAAGTGCCACGAGTGCGGTCATGATGCTGGAAAACGCCAAGAACAAGGAAGCTGCCTGGGAGTTCATGAAGTGGTGGACCGACAAGCAGACTCAGATCGATTATGGCAGAGAGATGGAAGGGCTGATGGGAGCCGCGGCGCGTTACCCGACTGCCAATATTGAAGCGCTGGAGCAGCTGCCATGGCCAGTTAAGGATTATCAAAACCTGAAGAAACAGTGGGAGTGGGTAGAAGGCATTCCTCAGGTTCCCGGCGGATACTTTACGGGCCGGCATCTGGACAACGCATTCCGCAAGGTGGTCAATGCCAATGAGAATCCGCGTGAAGCCTTGGCTGATTATGTCCTATACATTGATGATGAAATCGAGCTCAAGCGAAAGGAATTCAATCTGAAGTAGAGAGAAGGGAGGGTAACGGTTGCACGCAGAAACCACCAAGTCATCCACTGCTCCTGCCATCAACACTAGGCAGAGCAGCTGGTGGTCCCTTTTGAAAAGGGATTTATACCGAAGCAGGCACTATTATGTGCTGATGGCACCGTTTATGCTGATCTTTTTCATGTTTACTGTCATTCCGGTTGGCATCTCGCTGGGGCTCAGCTTTTTTCACTTCAACATGCTGGAGCTGCCCCGATTTGTCGGCTGGCAAAATTATTCACGGCTGTTCCTGAACGATGATGTTTTTTTGATTGCACTTAAAAATACGCTGCTGTTTGCCGTTATTACGGGGCCTGTCAGCTATATTGCCTGTTTTTTGTTTGCATGGATTATCAATGAGCTGTCACCCAAAATCCGTGCAATCATGACACTTGTGTTTTATGCACCTTCCATTTCAGGAAACGTTTTTTTCATCTGGCTAATCGTTTTCTCGGGAGACAGCTACGGATACATGAACGGTTTTCTGATGCGCCTCGGCGTTATTCTTGAACCAATTCAATGGTTGTCGAATGAGAAGTACGTGCTGGCCATTGTCATCCTTGTACAACTGTGGCTCAGTCTTGGCACGAGCTTCCTTGCCTTCATTGCCGGACTTCAGACCATCGATCGTTCCCTAGTCGAAGCGGGTACGGTGGACGGAATCAAAAACCGCTGGCAGGAGCTTTGGTATATTACCTTGCCTTCTATGAGACCGCAGTTGATGTTTGGTGCGGTCATGCAGATTACAGCCTCGTTTGCCGTGGCCGAAATCTCCATTGCGCTGGCTGGTTTCCCGAGCGTTAACTATGCAGCACATACCGTTGTAACCCATTTGATGGACTTTGGAACCATTCGGTTCGAGATGGGCTATGCGTCGGCGATCGCAACCGTTTTGTTCGCCCTGATGCTGGGAACGAATGTTCTGACACAAAAAATGCTTAGAAAGATAGGTGAATGACAATGACCAGCAAGGTACGTGCCGTTTTCGGCATGCCGAGAAGACTCAATCGGTCATTTACCGTCAGTCTGATGTTGTTTGCACTGCTTGGTCTGTTCGGGTCATTTATGGTATTGCCGCTGATCTATACGGTCAACAATGCCTTCAAACCTCTGGATGAGCTGTTTATTTTTCCGCCGCGTTTCTGGGTGAACAATCCGACGATGGAAAATTTTGCGGATCTGATCAATCTGATGGGCAACTCCTGGGTTCCTTTATCCAGATACATTGCCAATACACTATTGATTACGCTACTGGGAACGGCAGGTCATATCCTTCTCGCTTCCGCAGCGGCTTATCCGTTGGCGAAATACAGATTTCCCGGTTCAAATGTGCTGTTTACGATCGTCATCCTGTCGCTGATGTTCTCACCACATGTAACGGCAATTCCGAACTACATGGTGATGTCCTGGCTTGGATGGATCAACACACATGCGTCCATCATTGTGCCTTCTCTCGCATTCTCTCTAGGTCTGTTCCTGATGAAACAATTCATGGAGCAGATTCCCGATGCGCTGCTGGAGGCAGCCAAAATCGACGGGGCGAACGAATACCGTATATTTTGGAGCATCGTAATGCCCAACGTGAAGCCCGCTTGGCTTACGCTCATGATTTTGCAATTTCCAGCATTATGGGGAACAGACGGTGGAAGTTTCATTTACAGTGAAAACCTGAAAACGCTGCATTATGCGCTCAGTCAGATTATCCAGGGTGGTATCGCCCGGGCAGGTGTTGGTGCTGCGGTAGCACTGCTGCTCATGATCGTGCCCATTACCCTGTTTATCATCTCCCAGAGCAGTGTCATGCAGACGATGGCAACTTCCGGTATGAAAGAGTAGAAGGGGGGCAGCAACATATTGAACAGCGTGTGGAAAAAATGCGGATGGCTCACCCTGGGCCTTGCCTGCCTCCTATGCTTGGGAAACGCAGCGTCAACGGCTTTCGCCGACGGTCAGACGAATGCGTACAATTATTCCTACTGGGGAGATGCGGTTCGTTCTCCTGCCGCATATGAGGCGACGGGAATTGTTACGGGCAAGGAACTGGATATTGGTACATTCAAAGAACCGAACGATATGCACGTCACTGCTGATAAGCGGGTGTATGTGCTGGATTCGGGCAACAGCCGTATTGTTGAGCTGAATCCAGAGATGAAGCTGACAAGGGTTATCGATTCTTTTAATCATGATGGAACGAAAGACAAGTTCAAACTTCCACAGGGATTATATGTATCGGATAACGGGCAACTGCTCATAGCGGATACGGGTAACCAGCGGGTTGTGCATCTGGATAAGCAAGGTCAACTGATCAAAATTGTGGAACAGCCACAATCCGAGCTGCTGAAGCCAGACTTTCAGTTCAAGCCACTGCGTGTTGTTATGGATAAAGGCGAGCGGATCTATGTCATGGCCGAAGGGGTATTCGATGGCTTCATGGAGTTTAATTCCGATGGAACCTTTGCTTCGTTCATTGGAGCCAACCGAGTCCAGGTTGACCCGGTGGAGTATTTGTGGAAACGGTTCGCAACTCGTCAGCAGCGTAGCCAGATGGTCATGTTCACACCCACCGAGTTCACCAATATGGACATTGACGGAGAGGGCTTCATTTATGCAACGAGTGGAGACAAGACCGGATTACCGATCAAAAAACTGAATGCACAGGGCTTGGACATTTTGAGAAGAGAAGGATATTATCCACCCCAGGGTGATTTGCTGTACAGCAATGAGAAGGGACCTTCACGTCTAATTGATGTCGACGTTGGAGACAGTGATATGTATTCTGTGCTGGATGCCAATATGGGACGCATCTTCACCTATAACGGAGATGGTTATCTGCTGCACATGTTCGGAGGTATCGGGAATCGGCTAGGACAATTCAATACCCCTATTGCTCTGGAACGTGTGGGGGATCGTATGCTTGTGCTGGACAAAGCGCTCGGAGAAATCACCGTTTTTCAAACCACTGAATATGGACGTACGCTTCATGAGGCCGTACAAAGTTATTTCAATGGGGATGAAAAGGGTTCTGCAGCGAACTTTGCCAAAGCAGCAGATATGAATGCCAATCTCGAATATGCCTACGCAGGCATCGGAAAAGCGCTCTTGCGTCAGAAGGATTATGAGCAATCTGCGCAATACTTTAAGCGAAGCATGGAAAGAGAAGGGTATTCCAAAGCGTTTCTCCTGTATCGAAAAGAACTGCTCCGCGAGCATTTTTCATGGATCATGTCTGGACTGCTACTAGTCACTGTCATGCTGGTGATTGCATTTATGGTTCGCAGACAGAGAAGGGGGAACACACATGCAGGCATCAAGTAGGCAGCTGATCCAATATCCGTTTCATCTCATTTTCCATCCATTTGACGGGTATTGGGAGCTGAAATATGAACGAAATCAGAGAACAACACTGATGATCGCATGGATCATTCTTGCAGTGCTGATGCTGACAACGATTCTTCAGGCTCAATACAGCGGTTTCTTGGTCAATTTCAACAATCCGAAACAACTGAACAGTCTGATGGAAATGGTCTACGTTATTGTCCCGGTGCTGTTCTGGTGCACAGCGAACTGGTCGTTAACCACACTTATGGACGGAGAGGGCAAATTTTCAGAAATCTTCATGTCCACCTGTTTCGCATTGGTTCCGCTAATTCTGATACAGTTTCCATTGATCTGGCTAAGTCTGATCATGTCCGGTCAGGAAACCGCCTTTTATTATTTCTTTAACATGGCTGCCACGGGCTGGACGGTATACCTGTTATTTGTTGGCAATATGACGGTGCATCAATACTCACCCGCCAAAACGGTGCTGACCATGCTTTTGACGCTGGTTGCCATGGCATTCATGGCCTTTCTCTGCCTGCTGTTCTTCAGTCTGGTGCAGCAGATTGTGTCCTTTGCAGCCACCATCTATCAGGAACTTGTACTTCGGGGCTAAGGAAGGAGAATGGAGATGAACTATGACGTGGCCAAAAAAATGATCGTGATCTTGCTCGTATTCGGCCTGTTTCTTGGCGGGTGCCAGTCCGGTTCTGCGCCTGTAACCAAGATGTCGGCAAATGCAGATGAGCAAGCCGAAGTACCTGTGCTGCCACCTGGAGAGAAGCTGGCATCGTCTTTCAGTGATGCCCGTCTCCCGGATATGCTCGGACTCGCTCAGAATGATGAGATGCAGCTGCTCATCCAGGAGGATACAGCCGAAATCGCGGTGGTTCACAAGCGAAGCGGGCAGGTCTGGCGCAGCAATCCTGAGGAGCGGAATCTGGATGCGCTTGCGGCAGGAATTAACAAGGACCTGCTGTCAGCGCAGGCCAAGCTCACCTTTTATAACAGTTTGGGACAGAGTAACTCGGTCAATTCCTATACCGATAGTGTGGCTCATCAGCAGATAAGCTACGAATCATTGCCAAACGGCGTTCGGGTGAATTACCAGTTTGGAACCGATGAGAGCTCAATCGATGATCTGCCTGTAAAAATCAGCAAAGAGCGCTTCGAGCAGAAGCTGCTTGCGTCTCTCGACAAGGCTGGGCAGCGGGCTTTGAAAATTGGATATGCACAGGATAAGAATGAAGATGTTTATGTTCGGAACGACAAGGCGATGCAGGGGCTTCAGCTAACGCGTGCTCTGAAGGCTTTTGAGACAGCTGGATACACATCTGAGGACCTTGAACTGGACAATGCCGAGCACGGCGTTGAACAGGATACAAGTGGCCCCCGAATGTTCATGGTTTCCATCGAATACGAGCTGGACGGGGAATCCTTGGTTGTACGTGTTCCAGCAGCAGGCATCCATTTTCCAGAGCAATATCCGATTAACAGCATTTCTGTGCTGGATTACTTCGGGGCAGGTGCAGCGGATCAAGAGGGTTCACTGTTTGTACCTGACGGCTCAGGAGCGCTCATTCATTTCAATAATGGAAAGGTTCAATACCCTTCCTATCAGCAGGACGTATATGGACCCGATCTAACGATGAAGCTTCGGGAAGTAGATTCCTCTGAGGAAAGAGCCAGGCTGCCGGTATTCGGTCTCATTCGTGAGGGCGGCGCATTTCTTGGCATCATTGAGGAGGGTGCAGCAGCGGCCGTTGTGAATGCAGATATCAGCGGAAAGTTGAATAGCTACAACAATGTGTATCCAAGCTTTTACGTTGTAAACAAGAGCGATATAACACTTCAGGCCAGCGACATGGTACGGACACTTCCCAAGTTTCAGAAGAAGCCGACCGCATCCGATTTTGTCGTTCGTTATGCCTTTGCTGGGGAAGAGAACGCTTCCTACTCCGGGCTGGCTTCCTTGTATCGTGACTACTTAATCAAGACGAATGGCCTTCCTGCGAAGCAAACGGCTGAGGCAGACAAAGACATTCCGTTTTACTTGAAGCTTATCGGCGGAATGACGACAAAGAAACATATTTTGGGCATACCATACGACTCCACCCAAGCGTTGACCACCTTTGATGAAGCTCGGCAAATCTTGTCGACTCTCAAGGAAAAACAAGTATCCAACATTCAGGTTCGGTACGCGGGATGGTTCAACGGGGGACTTCAACACCAGATGCCTGATTCCATCAAAGTGGATGGAGCGGTTGGTGGACAAAAAGGTATGCAAGCGTTCAGCGACTACGCCCGTGAGGCGGGCATTGGTTTTTATCCCGATGTTGCTGTGCTAAATGTACATTCCAAGAAAGGGTTCAGTCCTTCCAAGGAGGCTTCACGTACACTGACGCAGGAACCGGCACTTCTGTATCCCATGGACCCGGCAAGATTGCGGCGTGACCGTGAGCGACTCCCGTCCTATATCCTGTCTCCACATATGCTGGGTGATGTGACTCAAGACATGTTGAAAGCACTGCAACCCTTTGAGCCGGGTGGATTGTCGCTTCGTGATCTCGCTGAGCAGCTGAACAGTGACATGAATCCGAAAAAACTGCTGGATCGCACAGGAGCACAAGCCGCAGCCACCGAAACCCTGAAACAGATTGCACAGCAAGGTATACCGGTTGTCGCTGAAGGAGGGAACGCTTATGCCCTGCCATATGTGACAGGTCTGACGGATGCACCCATGTCCAGCAGTCGCTTCAAATTGGAAGATGAAGAAATCCCGTTCTTCCAACTGGTGACACATGGGGGAATCAGCTATACAGGAGCTGCCTACAATCTGTCAACGTATACCGATGCGAGACAATACGTGTTAAAACTCGTGGAGTACGGTGCAAGTCCTTATTTCACTTGGTTTAACGCACCTAATCATGTTGTTAAGGAAACGGACTACGACAATCTGTATGCTGCCCATTATGAGCAGTGGATGGATCTGGCAGCCGAAATGTATCAAGAGGTCAATCAGGCCAATCGTCCATTCACAGGATCTCACATGGTATCCCACGAGAAGCTTGCTGAAGGAGTGTTCCAAACGAGTTATGAAAACGGCGGCTTCGCGATAGTGAATTATAATGACTTCCCGGTACAGGCAGCAGGTCAGACTGTGGAAGCCAAAAGTTATGTGACAGGTGGTGAGCAACTCTGAAAGCGCTATTGAGAGGGAAGTGGGGACGTCGAACCTATGCCCAGCAGAAGGCGGCTTGGGGAGTCATCTATGTACTTCCCTGGCTTATCGGGTTTGTGCTATTTTTCTTTGTTCCGCTGCTGGCTTCTCTGCGTTACAGTTTGAGCTCCATCCAGGCAAACGCAGAGGGCATATCCATCCAGTTCACAGGTCTTGCCAACTACATCCAGGCTTTGACGGTAAATACCAGCTTCAACCGAGCGCTTATTGAATCCATTACGGATGTTTTAGTCAATGTGCCGTTGATCGTTATCTTTAGTTTGTTTCTTGCGGTTATTCTCAATCAGAAGTTCCCAGGTCGGGCGATCGCACGGTCCATCTTTTTCCTTCCGGTCATTCTGGCATCGGGGGTCATTATGTCACTGGAAAGCACAAGCCTGATCGAGGCTGTAAATCAGAGCAGTACCGGCGGCAGTGCCTTGGGCACATTTGAGCTGGAAAGCCTGATGCTGGACGCCGGGCTGAGTGAGTGGGTTGTGACGTATCTGAGTGGGGCTGTAGACCGCATTTATCAGATCGTTAGTCAATCGGGTGTCCAAATTCTGATCTTCCTGGCTGGCATCCAGACCATATCACCCCAACTGTACGAGGCATCCAAAATGGAAGGAGCTACCGGGTATGAAGCCTTCTGGAAAATTACATTTCCGATGGTCAGCCCGCTTATTTTTGTCAACGTCATCTATACCATTGTTGATTCGTTTGCCAACAATGCCATGACAACACTTATTCGGGATACGGGTTTTGTCAAATTCGATTTTGGATTAAGCTCAGCCATGGCGTGGGTGTATTTCGTGGCCATTGCCTTAATTTTGGTGTTTGTATCACTCATTTTCTCCAAACGTGTCTTCTATCAAGATTAAAAGGGGGTGTTCGGATTGATGATCTCCAGGCTGTTGTCACTTGAGCAGTGGAAAAGCTGGCTATGGTCCATCGTGCGATTCACGCTGATTACCGGACTATCCTTTGTGATTCTGTTTCCCATATTTCAGAAAATATCAACGTCCATCAAGCATAAGAGTGATTTGTATTCAGCAGTTGTGGTCTGGATTCCACAGAATTTCTCCCTCGACAATTTCCGAGAGGCTATTCGTGTTATGGATTACTGGGCAACGCTATTTAACACTTTTGCGTTGTCTGCAACAACGACCATTTTGACAACGCTTTCCTGTGCACTCGCTGGATACGGGTTTGCCCGTTTGAAATTCAAAGGCAGCAATCTGTTATTCGCCGGAGTCATCCTGACGATTCTGGTTCCACCCACCACGATTCTGATTCCGGTGTACCTGAATCTAAAGAGCTTCGATCTCATGGGATTGATGACACTCATTTTTGGCAAACCCGTGAATTTGCTGAATACGTACTGGCCGTTTATCCTGACCGCCATTACAGCGAATTCGCTAAAAGCAGGTTTGTATATTTTCATCTTCCGCCAGTTTTTCAGAGGTATTCCTAAGGAGGTAGAGGAAGCAGCTTACGTCGATGGTGCAGGCATCAGCCGTACATTTGCACGCATTATGCTGCCTAACGCTATTCCGTCAATCGTTACGGTGCTTCTCTTTTCCTTTGTGTGGCAGTGGAATGACAGCTTTTATACGACAACGTATCTGACATCGAGCAAAGTCATGTCAACCCAGTTGTCTTCCCTTCCGTACAATCTGGCCCAGCAGGTAAGCGATGGGGCATCCAAAGCCGATCCTTTCTATCTGAGCATGATTCAGGATACGGGGATTTTGCTGGCCATCTTGCCTTTGATCATCATTTACCTGTTTGTACAGCGTTATTTCGTTGAAAGTGTAGAACGTACCGGAATCGTTGGATGATGATTCCGATTAAAAGGGGCCGCGAAGGCAGGCCCCAACACCATCCAGTAGAGGAGGTGATGCCGTCTGTTTCACTGCTTTACAAAAAAATACCGGAGGGATTATGTTGAAAAAATTGTTGATTTCATTGAAATTCATGCTCGTTATTGCTTTAATGTTGTCCATTACACCATTCGGACCGGGACGTGCGGAAGCATGGGTCGGTATGCCGATGGACAAGCTTCACGTTAATGGTAAAAATCTGGTGAACAGTAATAACCAGCCTGTCCTGATGAGCGGTTGGCATCAGCCTTCAGGCGCTTACTGGACATACCAGGACAGCAAATATTATCTGAATCTTCATGGCAATAACCGCCATGCTGCCACATTAGCTTATCTGAAAGATATTACGGATACGTTCACAAGTACAAGTCCAAAATACGGAAGCAGCCATGGCTGGAATATGAATCAGATTCGTTTGTTCATCGACCGTGAGGACATGGGAGACGTAGCAGCAGGTACTTACAATTTTGCAGGTTTACAAACGGTAACGCAAAATGTCATTATCCCTTATATCCAATATGCAAAAACAAAAGGTGTCTATGTCACGCTCGGCCTTGACTTCACACTGAAGGATGACCAGGCTACTACTGCAGCCAATCTGCAAAAGTTCAACCAAATTTGGGGGTATCTCGCTGAACGCCCGGAAATCAAAAGTGCAGACAACGTACATTTCGAGCTGATCAACGAGCCGATTAAATCGTATGCCAATGGACACTGGGGTGGCTATAATGGCGAGAACGACTTTGTAGATCACTGGAACGATCTGCGCAATTTCCAGAATTCCATTATCTCTACCATTCGAAGCAAAGGTGCAGATAATGTCATCTGGGCCGCTGGACTTGGTTACAACCAATTCTACAGCCTGACAGCAAGCCATCCTTTGACAGACCCACTGAACAATTACGGTTATGCTGTTCACTGGTATCCAGGGTATGGTGCCTATGACAACTTTTCGATCCTTCAGGATCAGTGGAATACGAATGTAAAGGCTGCGGCCGATAAATATCCAATCAATATCACAGAAGTAACATGGTTTAAAAAGAAAGCAGGCGATTCCGCTTACTGGGATCTGTTCAACGGCAGCAATGAAGGCTTTGGTAACAATACAAAGACCATTTTCAACGCGTCCGGCAATGTCAGTATTGCGGCTCACATGAACGGATTTATTCTGGATGCTGGAGCACGGAGCTCCTTTGCTGACCCTACGGCAGGCCTGAAATGGGACGGCGATGCTTCGCGGAGCGCGATGGGAAGGTTCCTCTTCAATTGGTTTTATGAACGTGCTCAGAACTACCCGAACGGTGGCACGACTCCATCAACCGGTTTGATCTCGGGTGGAACCTATAAGATTGTGGCTAGACATTCGGGCAAGGTGATTGATGTGCCGGGTGGGGTAAATGAGAACAATGTACAGCTTCAGCAATGGTCCGATCTGGGAGGCAATCCTCAAAAGTGGATCCTGAACCAGATCGCTGGTGGGAATTACAGTTTAACAAGCGTAAATTCACCTGATAAGGTACTCGAGGTTAAGAACGGTTCTAGTAACAACGGCGAGGCGGTACAGCTTATGAGTAATTTAAATACCACCGCGCAGCACTTCAAAATTAACGATCTGGGCAATGGATATTGGAGCATTATAAATGTAAACAGCAATAAAGCCGTTGAAGTAACAGGTTCTGCGGCGACAGACGGCGCAAAATTGCAGCAAAATACCTTTACCAATGCTACCAATCAGCAATGGAAGTTTGTCGCTGTAAATTAAAAAAATGTATAAAGGGACCTCCCTAAGCCATTGCGCCTGGGGAGGTTTCTTTTTTTTTTGCAAAGCAGACGTAGCGGTCACTCTCCTTTAAGGATAGTGGGTCTTGTAGCTGGATTTTAAGCATTTGTACCCAAAAGAAGAAGGTGTACCTTCACCATTCACTAATGAAAGGTGTATTATTAAGAAAATCATTATGTAAGCGTTTACTAAAAAGGAGGTACATATGCAGCGCCTATGGTCCAAATTCTCCCCGTTATTTCGCAGATTTATGATTTCTTATCTCATCATTCTCATGATTCCTCAAATTGCCGGATATGCCTCCTATAAAGCATCCATTGAAGCAGCGAGAACAAGCTCCATTGAGAACAGCCTCAAATCGCTCAACCTGGGCAAAGAAATTATTGAACGAAATCTCATGCAGGTCGAGGATTTCACGAGACAGTTGGCAATTAATCAGGATTTATACCGTTTAATAGCCGATCCTAAGCCGCTGGACGCTAATAATGTGTATGGTGTGGGCCGTATGCAACGCAGTCTGTCCATGTATAGCAGTACCAATGATTATTTGTCTCATTTCTTCATTTATATTCCGAACTATAACGTCATTATTACACCTAAGACGGTATACTACCGACCTGAACATTATTACGAAGCCAATCCTTTAGAAGGCATGACGTTCGAAGAATGGAAAGAGAAGATATTGAAAAAGCCGCATTTAAACGAAATTATTCCCCTTCGAAACTACAAACAGGAGATTCGCAGTAATGTGCTTGTGGACGCTCCTGCCATCACGTTTCTTCAGTCGCTTCCATTAAATAGCTTCAACAAACCTCAGGCTACAATCGGTGTCATCATTGATGAAAATCAGATGGCGAGCCTTACTCAACATATTGTGGAGCAATATGGAGGTTGGACAATGGTGACAGACGCCAACGGGAACATCATTTTTTCGCGAGGTATGAATGAAGCCGAGGCGAAACACTTGAAGGACATGCCTGCTGGAAAGGACAATGAAGTGCAGCCTATGGGCGATGGACGTCTGTTAATTTCAATTCGCTCCAATCAAAACGGCTGGAATTACTTGGCTGGCATTCCCGAACATGCGCTTATGGCAAAAGCAGACCAAATCAAGCAGGTTACCTTTACTTTTACGTTAGCAACACTTGGTTTCGGGCTATTGATTGGGCTGTTACTGGCTTATCGAAACAGCGCGCCGATTCATCGGCTTCTGTCCGTGTTCCGAGAACAGGATCTGGGGCTACCTGGAAAGACACGCAACGAATACGATTTTTTGGCAAGTAACATCACCAGCCTCATCACCAATAACCATCTTCTCAAGAATGCATTAAATGAGCAGCTCCCCATGCTGCGGGATGGGTTTATCAAGCGACTGCTGACTGGCGAGTTCTACACGAACCGCGAGTTGGAGGCAATTTCTTCCCAGACAGGTATTTCCCTCCATACCAGCCGGGGTTTTGTAGGAATTCTGAAGGTGGACGGCTATGGCAGTCTGGATAGCGAAGAGATTATTCAAGAACTAAGCGTTGCGAGGCTCATTGTGCGGGAAGCCATGACAACATGGAATGCCGATGTGTTGATAACAGACTGGGGAACGGATCAGATTGCTTTTGTGCAACCGCTTAGTGAAGATTCTTCGGATAAAACCTTGCGTACATGCGAAGCTGAATTGGTCAAACGGATGGATTCGGTGTACCAGGATTACCGCGTATCGACGACCATTGGAATGAGTTCTTCTTATGAAGTATGGAATGACGTTGGCCGTTCGTTCAACGAGGCTAGACAAGCGCTGGAATATGCCATACACATGGGAACGGACCAGCTGGTGAGATTCGAGGACGCCGTGAAGGAAACGGAATTGTACTACTATCCGATTGAGTCGGAACAGCGGCTGCTAAATACACTCAAGGCGGGAGAAATGGAAGAATCCGACCGTAATATTGATCAGTTGTTCAGCCGAAATTTTGTAGAGCGAGAGCTGTCGTATGACATGACACAGCAGTTCATCATGGAATTAAAGGGAACATTTCTGAAGTTGGAACCTAAGATCATGCTGGACGAAGCGCTTGTCGAGCAGTTCAAGAATCGGGTTACGGCCATTCAGGTAACGGACAGTGTTGCTGTACTGCAGGACAAGTTTCATCAACTGGCAAAAGATGTCTGTCGGGACGTACAACGCAAAAAATCCAACATGCATGCCGAAATTGTTAACGAAACGATGGCTTACATTCAGGAACGTTATGCCGATGCGACCTTAACGGTGTACCGGATTGCGGAACAAATGGGCAAACCGGAAAAATATATCTCGCAATTATTCAAAGAGCATACCGGAGAGAACCTTTCCGATTATGTGGAAGTGGTGCGTATCAACAAGGCAGCTGAGCTGCTGCGTGAGAGTCAGCAGACGATTGATGAGATCGCACTGACAACCGGATATAATAGCGCTCATTCGTTCCGAAGAGCCTTCAAACGGGTTCGGGGTATCTTACCTAGTGCATTTCGGCAGATGGATCATCCAATGAAATAAAACGGCTCTAATCCCCAGGCATATCAGGCTTCTCGGCCTTCTTGTACTTGGATCGTACCTCATTGGATAAAGTGTACCTTTACGCAACAGGGGATGCCCTCTTATGATTACGAACAAGAAAGCGCTATCAAAAAAAGAGGGCCTTATTGTCAGATAGGCTACCTACTGGGGGGATGACTCTGAGAACGACAATTTCGAATGGCAAAATGGTTGTGAAACAAGGCAGGCGATCCGCAGTGAAACAGGCCTTGTCCAGGAGTTGGAGGAGGCACTGGCAGCTTTACCTGTTGATTATTCCTCCCGTCGCGTACTTCATCATTTTTAAGTATGTGCCCATGGTTAATGCAGTGCTCGCTTTTAAGGAGTACAACGTGATTAAGGGGATCTGGGGAAGTCCGTGGGTAGGAACCAAATATTTTGAGCTGCTTTTCCAAAACCCCGCGTTTGTTACCCTGATCAAAAACACACTGTATATTTCGTTCTATAGTTTGGTCGTTGGTTTTCCGGTTCCTATATTACTTGCGCTGGCACTGAACGAAGTCAAGAACGCCAGATTCAAGAAAACGGTACAGATGGTGACTTATGCACCTTACTTTATTTCTACGGTAGTTATGGTATCCATCATCATGCTATTCCTTTCCCCACGGCTAGGTATCGTTAACACGATTGCAGGCGCGTTGGGTTTTGAAGCCGTCAATTTTCTGGGAGAGCCTGGCCTGTTCCGGTCCATCTATGTATTTTCTGATGTATGGCAGAGCATGGGGTATTCGGCGGTCATCTATTTGGCAGCACTTGCGGGTATTGATCCTTCACTGTACGAGGCTGCCAAGGTTGACGGGGCTAACCGATTTCAGAAAATGGTGAACATCGATCTGCCCGGCCTTCTGCCAGCGGCAGTCATTATCCTGATCCTGAGTGTGGGCAACATTATGGCGGTTGGCTTCGAGAAAATTTATTTATTGCAAAACCCGCTGAATCTGTCCGCTTCGGAAATCATCTCCACATATGTGTACAAGATGGGATTGCTGAACGCCAATTACAGCTTTGCTACCGCTGTTGGCCTCTTCAATTCGCTAATTAACCTGATTCTGTTGTTAACAGTCAATGCTGCCGCCAAGCGTCTATCCAATACAAGCTTATGGTGATGCGGCAAAAGGGAGGGGTCCATAGATGAGCAAGTTGCAATCCCTTAATCGCGGGAGCACAATCAGAGAATCTTTGGGTGACCGTGTGTTTATAGCTATCATCTACGTCGTTCTGACGTTGGTGCTGATTGCGGTACTTTATCCGCTGATCTATATCGTAAGCTCTTCTCTGAGCAGTCCGACAGCGGTTTCCTCGGGGAAAGTTTGGCTGTGGCCCATTGACTTGACGTTCGACGGTTACAAGTCGGTCTTGCGCAACGAGCAGGTGATTATGGGTTACGCCAATTCGTTGTTTTATACCGCAAGTGGAACGCTAATTAGCGTAGCGCTGACGATTATGATTGCTTATCCACTTTCCAAAAAAACCTTTGTTGGGCGCAGCCCTCTTATGATGTTCATCACGTTCACTATGCTATTCTCCGGCGGACTGATCCCCACCTATCTGGTGGTCAAATCCATGGGACTGATTGATACTCGCTGGGCGTTGCTGATTCCGAATGCCATTTGGGTATGGCAAGTGATCATCGCACGCACCTTTTTTCAGAATTCGATCCCGGAAGAGCTGTCCGAGGCTGCCGATATTGACGGATGCAGCGATATTCGTTTTGTTTTCAGTGTCGTTCTGCCTCTGGCTAAACCCATCGTCGCCGTTCTGTCGCTGATGTATGCCGTGGGGCAGTGGAACGCATATTTTGATGCCCTGATCTATTTGAAATCGCAATCGCTCTATCCGCTTCAGTTAATTCTCCGCAGCATTCTGATTCTGAGCAACGGCACTGGCAACATGGACGCAGGAGAGATGGTGAAACAGCAGCAAATGGCCGAGTTGATGAAGTTTTCACTAATTGTTATGGCCAGCTTGCCTGTACTCATTATTTATCCATTTGTGCAGCGATATTTCGTTCAGGGCATGTTGATTGGCTCCGTCAAGGGTTAGTTCACTACAACCATTCGTAAGGGAGAGGGTCTTTTTGAGAAAAACAGGATCATTCGTACTTGCTTGTGTACTGTTTCTGTCTGTGGCGCTGGCGGGATGTTCATCCTCAAGTCAAGGCAGCGGGGAAAAGGGAGACGGCGCTTCATCCGGCGACAACGTTTCCATTAATGTGTTTGCTCATCAAAGCTCGGATACCAACCTTCTGACCAACAAGTTTACAAAAAAATGGAAGAGAAGTTCAACATTCAGTTTAAATGGACGACCGTACCTTTTGACGGCGCTGCTGAAAAAAGACAGATTTCACTGGCTTCGGGTGACTACCCGGACCTGTATTTGCTCATTCCCTGGGTGGACCGTTTTTCACAAACGGACTTGTTGAAATTTGGCCAGCAAGGTGTCATCGTGCCGCTCAACGATTTGATTGACCAATATGCACCAAACATCAAAAAAGTACTGGACAGCAGTGAATACTATAAAGCGATGAATACGGCTCCAGACGGCAAGATTTACGGTCTGACGGGCTTGAATGAATGCTTCCACTGCTCCTATCCAAACAAAATGTGGATGAATACCAAATGGTTGAAACAGCTCGGCTTATCCGAGCCCGCAACGACAGAGGAATTCAAGGAAGTGCTGAAAGCCTTCAAAACAAAGGACCCGAACGGTAACGGCAAAGCCGATGAAGTTCCTTTTAGCGGTTCCATTGAAAATTTCGGCGTGCATATCATTCCGTATTTGATGAACGGGTTCATCTACGACGATGACAGAACCTATCTCATTGCGAAGGATGGCCGGGTTGAGACGGTTGCGAGCAAACCGGAGTGGAAGGAAGGACTTGCCTATATCAAGTCGCTGTACGATGAGGGTTTGATTGACCCTGGTGCTTTCACGCAAAATGTCGGGGCTTTCAAAAAAATCGGAGATAACGCGGAGGCGCAGCTTCTTGGCGCAGGTGCGGCCATGCACCCGTCTCTTTTTGTGAGCACTGGGGAGGACGCTCCGTATGCAAAGGATTACAATCCGATCCCTCCACTGAAAGGGCCGCACGGTAATTATGCAAGTTATAACTATCCGATTGATCCTGGAGCATCGTTTGTACTGACAAACAAGGCAAGCGAAGAAACGCAAATTGCAGCCATAAAAATGCTGGATTATCTCTACACCGAGGAAGGCGCCATGAGTTCTTATCTGGGTGAGGAAGGCACAAGCTGGCGCAAGCCGCAGGAAGGAGAGGTGGCCCTGAATGATCAGGTACAGCCTCTATACAAAGCAATCCCTCTTCCTTCGGGAGAGGAACCCCGTAATGACAGCTGGGGTGCGCTGAGTCAGTACAATCACCACAGAGCATACCGCGATGCCGAAGTGCAAGGCAAGGACATCTATGCAAACGACGGATATGAACGCCGGCTTTATGAGGCAACATTGCTGATGGAAGGCAAAGAACCCGATGAAGTCTTTCCGCATTGGGCATTATGGGTTGACCCGGCAAATGCAGATGAAACAAGTATGATGCAGACGAATCTCAAGGATTATATTGACCAGAACGCCCTGCAGTTCATTACAGGAGCGAAGGACCTGGATAAAGATTGGGATGATTATGTAAAAGGGTTGGAGGGACTGAACATCAAGCGTTACCTGGAAATTATGCAGGCAGCTTATGATTCCTCGTCCATTTCCAAGTAAGGAGTACCCGGCTGTATAACAAAACGTTCTCGGTTCGCAGGGAGGTTCATGCGAATCGGGAACGTTTTTCGTTAAATATTTTAATGTTTGGGGCTACGATCTGTAACGGAGTGTCTATTTCAGTTAGAAGCGGTCTTGGCATTTCAGTGTTACCTAACTTTGTGATACAGGAAATAAAGATATTTCGAAGGAATGGCATAACGATGTTGCAGGGTTCAAGGGGGTGAAGCTCGAAAAGTATTTGCAGGACCATCAAGACGCATATGACGAATGGAGGATTTCATAATGACACTGGACTGGGTTAAGCAGGCTGCGCTGGTACGACCATCCGAGCGTCAACTGGCAGTACAGGAAATGGGATTTTATGCGTTTGTTCACTACACAGTTAATACATATACGGGTGAGGAGTGGGGGACAGGAGAGGAAGATCCTTCGATCGTTGATCCGACTCAGTTCGATCCCGATCAATGGGTAAGCGTATGTCAATCGGCCGGGATGAAGGGATTGATCCTGACCTGCAAGCACCATGACGGCTTCTGCCTGTGGCCGAGTCAATATACGGAGCATACCATCCAGAGAAGTCCATGGAAGAACGGCGAAGGGGACATGGTAAAAGAGGTGGCAGAAGCCTGCCAGAGAGCTGGTTTCCGATTCGGAGTATACCTTTCTCCGTGGGATCGGCACGAACCGTGTTATGGAGACTCGCCCCGATATAACGCCTTTTTTCTGAATCAATTGCGAGAGCTGTTAACGAATTACGGCGACGTTTAATGGCAAACGTCAAGTGTATGATTGGGATGCATACTATACGTTAATTCGAGAATTACAGCCCGATGCCGCGATTTCCGTTTGCGGACCGGATATGCGATGGTGTGGGAACGAAGCGGGACATTGTCGCACCTCTGAATGGAACGTAGTCCCGGCTTCTCTTCGCGACAACGAAAAAATCCAAGAAAATTCGCAGCAGTCGGATGATCGGGAGTTTGCGAAGCGATACAGTTCAAACGAAGATGATTTGGGGAGCAGGGAGATCATACGCAATGAACAAGAGCTTGTATGGTACCCGGCTGAGGTAAATACATCTATTCGTCCTGGGTGGTTTTATCATTCGGAAGAGGATAATCAGGTCAAAACGCTGGATGAGCTAATGAATGTATATTACGGTTCAGTTGGTGGAAACGCGACATTTCTATTGAATCTTCCACCAGATCCACGGGGTCTCATTCATGAGAATGATGCGGCCCGAATGAAGGAGCTTGGGGAGAATCTCCGTTCTATCTTCCAAAACAATCTGGCCGCAGACGCGTTGGTGAATGCCACTGAATCAACACATGACCACGATGCCAACCTTATGCTGGATGGGAACAAGGATACGTATTGGGCTAGTGAAGAGGGAACGGAGGCGGCTATTGTTGATTTGAATCTACTAACTGAAAAGACGTTCAGTCATATCGTATTGCAGGAATATCGGTATACCCAGCGGATTGAGCAGTTTGAACTGGAGTACAAGGACGGGAGTGAATGGAAGCCCCTGTTCAGCGGCACTGTAGTAGGTTATAAGCGTATATGCCGTTTCGAGCCTGTGACCTCGCAGCACATTCGGCTCAAGATCAGCGAATCCAGATGGTATCCTACGCTTGCTTCATTCGAAGTATATTAGATCTATTCTGAATTCAGACGAAACAACGAATAGCCAGTAGAACATCCTGAAAAAATGCCAACAAGCCAACGTAGAAATGACGGTTGGCTTGTTGGGTTGTTGGGTTAGAAGTTGAATCCTTTGGTAGCATAAGATGGAATGATTGCATTGACGTACAAATTAATACATGCGATAGTTGCCACTCAAAGCAAGCAGACTGAAGAAGTACAGACAATTGTCATAGTAACGGCGTACACCCTGGCGCAGCGGCGTGTTCCAAAACTGGTGTACGAACTGGCTTGCATGTGGACCATCCGCAGCTAAAGAAGCCATGGCATTGGTGGCAAGAAGTCCAACGGGATGCAGCGATGGCTCGTCGAACGGTTCACCTGCGATGGTATAACGCCGGTAATCGGATACTTCAATGTCACTGAAGAATGCCTGGATTCGATTGGACTGCTGTACTTGCCAGCGGTCCTTGCGGAACCATTCCCAGTCAAGAGCAATGTTTGCCGCAACCCGGTAAGCATCACTATAGAAATGTCCAAAATCCCCATGAGGCTGAGGTGGTGCTGGTGTGCCGTCAAAATTGGCATACTCGGGGGAAAGTCCGGTTACCGGGTGACAAGCTTTATGAAGATAAGCCCGGCTTTCTTCCGCAGCCTCAGCCCAGAAGGACTGATCACCTTCATCTGCATACTTTGCGAACAATTCATAAAAATGAGGCAGATGATAGGAGGGATCACTGAATGGTGTTTCCGGTGTGAATTTGATTAATTTCGTTTCCGGGTCCCACATCGGATCACCCTCGCCATGTTCTCCTTGATGCACGCAGGCGTGAAGTATTCTTCTCGCTTGCTCGGCATAATTATATGGCGCAGGTCCATCCCCCCAGCGGTTGGAGGCGAAGAAGAGGGCCATGGCAAAAAATTCTTCCCCGTCCGGTGCAGGTCCGTGCGATATCCGCGTGCCATCCGGTTTGCAATGCCATGCAAAATAATCCTTGTATCGGCCATCCGTGTGCTGCATGAATGTTTTCGAGAAATTCCAGAGTCGATCGAACTCTTCTTTTTTATCCATTTGCACAGCCATCATCATGCCATAAGACATACCTTCAGAGCGCACATCAAGATTGCCGGTATCCAGCAAGTAACCTTTGTCCTCACCCATAGGATGATATATTCGTGAATCTGCATCCCCATAAAATAATTCGTTCCATGTTTCTTCGAGTTTTGCGTTGATTTCATCGTCGCTATAGCCCAGTTCCAGAAACAGATTTCTGTATGTTCCAGTGTAATATGCGCCTTTATCGGTAATCGTCATTCGTTTCGTATCCTCCTTGATCTATCGGTCTGTTCAAATTATAGCATGGCTGACCCCATCAAATTAAAGCGCTTACTTAAGAAATTATAGGTATTTCATTCAACGTTTATTTTTTTAAAGGCTATATTGATTCAAATGCTATACTTTACCTGGTAGAAAACTATCATTCGTCAGGTTGTTGCCATATTATGAAAGCGCTACACTTTGGTAGAAGGCTTACATCAAGTGTAAATACGACTGTAGCATATAGTTCCTTCACAATGTTCTGAAGCACTTATTACATTCATTCAGAAAGGATGGTGTGTATGCTCCGCAATTCAGGAGATGTGGACGAAAAAAAGCATTAACAGCACCGCGTGATCCCGTGAAGAGGGCGGAACCTGTCATTGAGCCTGCAATTGATTTGGAATCTCAGTCCTATCGTGACATGATTGAAAAATCACTTTTGAACAAAGGGAACAATACCAGATTAAAACGCGCAATAGAAAAAGCCAAAAAAGGCGAACCTCTAGTCATTGCCTACATTGGAGGCTCGATTACCCACGGTGCTGGTGCTGAGCCAATTCATCTCCAATGTTACGCCTATCGTTCATACGAAAAGTTCAAGCTTATGTTCGCACCTGCGAACGATAGCTCTATTCGTCTAATTAAAGCAGGTGTAGGCGGAACACCATCAGAGTTGGGAATCGTGCGTTATGAGCGAGATGTGCTCCGGGATGGCACCGTTCAGCCGGATATTGTGATTGTAGAATTTGCTGTGAACGATGCAGACGATGAAACCCAGGGCAATTGTTATGAAAGTCTTGTGCTCAAAGCACTTTCTGCGGATAACAAGCCAGCAGTCATCCTGCTGTTCAGTGTGTTTGAGAATGACTGGAACCTTCAGGATCGTCTGGCTCCGATCGGCTGGCATTATAATCTGCCTATGGTAAGCGTGAAGGATGCTGTTGTAGAGCAGTTCCAGTGGACAAAGGATGAGGGCAACATCATTTCCAAAGAGCAATTTTTCTATGATATCTATCATCCGACCAACGCTGGACACAACATTATGGCCGATTGTCTGAGTTTTCTCTTCGACGTAACTGCTCATTCCCAACCGGACAAAGAGGATTATGCGATTGAAAAACCGCCTCTGATCGGAAATGACTATACGGATATAAAACTCATGGATCGACAAAACGGCGATACCATCGCACGAATCGAAACGGGTGGTTTTGGGAAAACAGACACGGATCTACAAATGACAGAAATAGATGATCATGACTATGGCACACCTCTATTCCCCAATAACTGGATGTATTCCAACGAGGACGGAGAGGGCCAGGGCAGTTTTAAGCTCAGCTTGTGTTGCAGACGGCTTATTCTGGTCTTCAAGGATTCTGGAAGTGACGAATTCGGGACCGCCATGATTAAGGTGAATGGAGAAATCGTAAGAAAAGCTGATCCGCGTCAAGTGAACTGGACGCACTGCCATGCCATACTTCTACTTGATGAGAAGGATGCCGGCGAGCACACCATTGAAATTGAAATGGATGAAGGGAATGAAGATAAACGTTTTACGATTCTGGGTTTTGGCTATGTCCATTAAAATCGGATTCGCATCCCATTTGAATTATAAATACTAGGAGGTATTCTAATGTTCAAGTTTGGCAAAAAATTGTTAACGGTCGTTCTCGCAACATCCATGAGTTTTGGCGTATTTGCAGCAACTTCCAGTGCAGCAACGGATTATTGGCAAAATTGGACGGATGGCGGAGGAACGGTCAACGCCGTGAACGGATCTGGTGGAAATTACAGCGTGAACTGGCAAAATACCGGGAACTTTGTAGTCGGGAAAGGTTGGACAACCGGTTCTCCAAACCGAGTGGTTAATTATAATGCCGGGGTATTTTCTCCTTCCGGGAATGGATACTTGACCTTCTATGGTTGGACCAGAAATGCACTCATTGAATATTACGTGGTGGATAACTGGGGGACTTATCGTCCAACGGGAACTTACAAAGGCACGGTGAATAGTGATGGCGGCACATACGACATCTATACAACGATGCGTTACAATGCTCCTTCCATTGATGGCACACAGACATTTGCCCAGTATTGGAGTGTTAGACAGTCAAAGAAACCGATTGGAGTTAACTCCACGATTACGTTCATTAATCACGTGAACGCATGGAAGAGCAAAGGAATGAATCTGGGAAGCAGTTGGTCCTATCAGGTGATGGCAACAGAGGGATATCAAAGCAGCGGAAGCGCAAACGTGACTGTTTGGTAAAATGTTGTGGGGCAGGCCAACGCCTGCTCTTGAATTTTCTGGATGCGTTGCGGGCCGTTTATCGTCAGATTAGCGGCCTTCGATGTTGCCGGATGCAAGCGCGGCTAAGAACGTCGTCATTATTTATAATTTTCTATCAGCCTAAAGGAGTTAGATGAATGAAAAAGCTGGTAATGCTTACTTTAATCGCAATAGCAGTTAGCCTAAGTGCTTGTTCAACGGATAAACCTGTAATAAAGGATGACCTCGTACTCGTGGAAGGGGGAACATTTAAGAGCAACAAGTCCAATGATACTGAAAAAAAAATAAAGCTGTCCACCTTTTATATTAGCAAATACGAAGTGACTCAGAAGGAATGGGTTGAGGTCATGGGAAATAACCCTTCCGGCTTCAAAGGAGATGATTTGCCGGTTGAAATGGTGAGTTGGTATGACGCCGTGGAATACTGTAATCAAAGAAGTATAAAGGAAAACTTAGAACCGTATTACAACATAGACAAGGATAACAAGGACACGGAAAATAACAATGAAAACGATAATATAAAATGGATTGTAACGATCAACGAGGGAGCTAACGGTTACCGTTTGCCTACAGAAGCGGAATGGGAATATGCTGCGAGCGGCGGCCAAAAGAGTTTGAATTACACATACAGTGGAAGTAATAATCCCGACGAAGTAGCATGGTACTGGAAAAACGCCGGGGATAAAATCCTGAGTGGTGACTGGAGCTGGCCCGCTATTGAGAGCAATCGGAATCAAACGCAAAGGATGGGAACCCAGAAAGCCAATGAGTTAGGAATCTATGATATGTCTGGAAATGTGAGGGAATGGTGTTGGGACTGGTACAGCGATTCGGAGAGTCCCGAACAAACCTGGCGAGTTGTGAAGGGCGGCGGCTGGATGGGCGGCACCAATAACAATGAAATATCATTCCGAGGCAAGTTTGATGCGAATGGTTTTGGTCCCGATCAAGGGTTTCGTATCGTACGCGGAGAATAATTGGCCCCTCCCTGAGAGGAGGCCTTTTTGGAGTTTAATCTATAATTTGTCGGGTAAAAATCTATGATTTAACAGGTTGTCGTGCTCAATTGTAAGCGCTACACTTGAAAAAAAGAACTCGCTGTCCTGCGCTACATTCGGGACGTGACAAAACAAATAGAAGGGAGAAGAAGTGAATGATGCTATCTTCTGATGGATTTGATCAGATGAGGGAACATATCCCTCGTGGAAAAATGGAACGAATAGAGTACTTCTCTGATACAGTTGGAGTCTCACGACAAACTATGATATATACACCGCCTGAATATTCGGCAACTCATCGGTACAACACGCTCTACCTTTTGCATGGCATAGGCGGAGACGAATTCGAATGGCATAATCATGGCAATCCACAGGTCATACTCGATAATTTGTACAATGATAACAAGCTTGAACCTATGATCGTTATTTTCCCTAACGGCCGCGCCATGCCAAATGACCGAGCGGAGGGGGACGTGTTTGATCCGGTTAAAATACAAGCTTTCGAAAGGTTTGAATTCGATCTGCTTCACGATTTGATTCCATTCATTGAAGAGAATTACTCGGTGTGGACAGATCGGGAAACCCGCGCTATTGCCGGTTTATCGATGGGCGGAGGGCAGTCTTTAAATATAGGATTGAGCAATCTTGATCGCTTTGCGTGGATTGGGGCCTTTTCCGCTGCTCCTAATACGAGAGCTCCTGGAGAAATCGTTCCGAATCCAGTAGAAACTTCTGCGCTTGTGAGGAAGCTCTGGCTGTCCTGCGGTGACCAGGATAACCTCAAGCATATCAGTGATAACCTGCATGCTTACTTGGTTCAACATGATGTTCCACATATTTCGCGTGAGGAAGAGGGCGGACATGATTGGCCTGTTTGGAAAAGCGGATTGTATGATTTTTCTCAATTGCTTTTTAAAGTTTAATACCAGGAAAGTTTCATATAGCTGATCACGAGGAATGGCAGGTGAGCGAATGTACAAGGTCATTGTTGCGGATGATGAGCCGTTTATGCTTGAAGGATGGAGAACCATGATTGACTGGCGAGCTTGTGGATACGAACTCTGCGGAACAGCAACGGATGGTGAAGAAGCACTTGCTTTATTCCATTCTGTTCAACCTGATCTTGTCGTCACGGATATACAAATGCCCATTATGGATGGACTGGGTTTGATTCAAACGTTGCGAGAAGATCTAGCCTATACCTCGAAAATTGTCATCGTTACAGGATATTCAGATTTCAATTACGCGAAACAAGCTATACGGTATCAGGTTGATCAATATGTGCTCAAGCCACTTGTGCCCGAGGAAATCCATCAAGTACTTATGGAAATGATTGAGCCTCTGGACAAACGCAGACATGAGCAGAAGCAGTATGATCGATTAGTCTTAGCAGATGAAATCCAAGTTGATCATCTCAATGAGCATATAACGGAAAAATATGATTTAGAGAAAATGATGAATCTCTCAAAGGATATATTGGCTTTGATTGAAGCAGGGGACGCTTATCCCATTGATAATGCAGTGAGAGAAATGCTACATATGGCTGAAAAAGCTGAAGTTTCGTTGGAATGGATACACCATGTCATCCGATACATCCATGGCGAGCTACTACGCAAGTATGGCAAAAAGGACGCGTGCAAGGAAATACTGTGTGAGAAAGAATGGCATGAGACAGCAAGTTGGTCTTCCGGTACATTACAAGAGCTATGTGTTCGCATATCCGTGCAAATCTCTCAGACTGATATGACGGAGTTAGGCACAGGAGGTCTGGTTGCAGATGCAGTCAATGAACTGAAGCAACACTACCGCAGCAAAATTAAATTACAAGACGTGGCTAATCGGATTCACGTTAATTCTGCTTATCTGGGCCAGCAGTTCAAGCGAGAGATGGGGGTCAGTTTCAATGATTATGTACACCAGCTTCGAGTCGAGGAGGCCCGCAAACTTCTAAGACGTACCAACATGAAGATAGCTGATATTGCACTCAGCCTGGGATATCATGATCCTGAATATTTCGCCCAAAAATTCAGAGCGCATACAGGGGAGCTTCCATCTGTCTATAAAAACAAAAACCAAGGGTGATCATATGCGCCATAAATTCTGGATGTTCCGTAAGGTTAATGATATTCCTCTCCGATCCAAATTTCTGCTGATTTATGTACTTAGTATTCTCCTTCCTGTAATAACCATTAATATTTTCTTTTATCAACGAACCTCGGCAGACATCAAGATACGTGAACAGGAAAATCTCCGCAAATCCATAGAACGGGCTGCGGGTGAACTTCTGGGTATGATTGACGAGAGCGTTGCTCTGAGCAGAATTATCGCAGCAGACGATTCACTCTATGAGGCACTGGATCGAACCTATCCATCGCCTGTGGATTATTACAACGAGTACCATGCATTTCTACGAGACAAATTAACACGTTATATGTCAGCCAATATTCTGGAGGTACGAATTTATACGGATAACGATACCATACAGACGGGCAGTCATTATATCGTGATGAAAGACAAGATGGAATCACTTCCTGGATTGAAACAGCTGGAATCCACGATCGGCGGTATTCTCGTTGTTGATTATAATGATCCATCCGTGTTTAATCCGGGGAGACGCATCAGTGTGATTGGCAAGATGGATACCTATACCTCGTATGCCAATTATGCAAAATATTCCAAGATTGATTTGGAAGTGAGCCGGGTGTATAGCATATTAAATCGTGAATCAGACAGTCTCCAGCTACGTCTAGTGGACAGCAACAATCGTACAGTCGTTTCGAGTGGCGAGAGTAGCGAAAGTGACTTGTCCCAAACCCGCGATGAGCTGATATCCAAGGAAAGTGGGAATTCTGCTTACACACTCGAAAAATCATTGGGAAACCTAGCCTATCTAAAGGGCTGGAAATTGATTGGAGTCGCGGATACCCGACATCTTGACCAACTGCTGAAAGAAGCCCGTAATTCAATTTTGGGACTACTCGCCATAAGCATCGTAGTGCCATCGGTTTTGATTTACATTATTTTACGCTCCTACCACTATCGAATCCGCAAACTCTCCAGGCATATGGAGAAGGTTCGCAATGAACGATTCGACCTTATCGAAATTCAAGAGGGGCGCGACGAAATTGGCGGACTTATTCGCACATTTAACATTATGATTGGTAAAATTCATACACTTATCAATGACGTATATAAACTGGAAATCAGGCAAAAAGATTTAGAGCTGGATCAGGTGAGGACCGAATTGTCCATGCTCCAGAGCCAGATGAATCCCCATTTCCTGTTTAACACCTTGAATGCCTTACTGGTGGTTAGCACGAAGAACGGGTATACCGAAGTCATCGAGATTATTAAAAGTCTGTCTGTACTGATGAGACAGCTGCTTAGTCATTCCGATAATCTGATTCCCTTGCATGAAGAGCTTCAATTCACGAATCTTTACCTTCAGATTGAGAAGTTTCGCTTTGGAGAACTGTTTGATTACACCTTCGATGTTGATCCTGATGCAGCGTCGTTGCTCATACCCCGAATGAGTATTCAACCTCTCGTCGAAAATGCATGCAAACACGGATTGCAGGCTCGGAAGGATGGAAGACAGATCAAGGTAACCGCGAAACGAGACGCTTCTGAGCTGGATATTCAGGTTATTGATAACGGAATCGGCATGGATGCGGCCAGACTAACCCAACTCCTAAGAGATATTCGTTCTGAAAGACCCAGGAACGGAGAGCATGTAGGGCTCCGCAATGTATACCGGAGGTTAGAGTTATTTTATGAAGGGAATGCGATCTTCAATCTAAGCAGTGTGCCGGGAAAGGAGACCATAGCGGGGTACCGTATACCGTTTGCCAAACTGGAACCTAGGAAATAGGAGCTGACTTCTTATGTATAAAGTGCTGTTAGTAGATGATGAACCGTTTGCCATTGAAGGTCTACAGCTTTTGATCAACTGGGAAAAATACGGTTTTGAAATCAGAGGTGTGTGCTCCAATGGGGAGGAAGCCATTCGTATGATGCAACAAGATCGGCCTGATCTTGTGGTTACAGACATTCGTATGCCCGTCATGAATGGTCTGGAGCTGATTGAAGAAGCACGCCGCTTGGACCATGAATCTGTGCTATTTGTCATTACGAGCGGATACAGTGATTTTAATTATGCCAGACAAGCTATTCGATTAGGCGTTTCCAACTATTTAACCAAACCGGTTGACAGTACTGAAGCAGACGACATGTTGGAACGTCTCCGTTCGGAATTACAGGAACGCGAAGAGCAGGAGCGTGTTCGGGGACATGCGGACCAACAAAGGATCAAAGTATTCTTGTCAGCACTGATTAAGGATAAAAAGGATACTTCTGGACAAGAGATGTCAGAGATCGTCTCTCGTTTAAATAAGTCACATTGGACCTACCTTCAGATTGCTTTTCAGGGAGATATTCAGCAAGCCTGTTCAGTCGCCGAACAAATGGCTGGTGAAACAACCTATTGTTATGTGATAGAGCGAACAAGAGACATCTTGGGATTGGTATGGGGGGAAGAAGCGCCAAGTAAAGCTGGGTCATCTGAAAGAATTAAAGCTTTTACCGAGCTCTTAATGAACAACATGCAAGAGAACGGCTGCGAGGATATAAGTATCGTCGTCGGATTACCTGTCAGCAATATCGAGAATTTATCCGATTCCTTCCGCTCCGTTCAGGAAGTTGGACGTTATTTGTTTTTTAATCAAGCTCGTGTTTTGTTTGCCGAAGATCTCAAGCCTGAGAATCTGCATTTTGATCCAGAAACACTATCAGACATAGACCGTATTACCGACTTGCTTGAGAACGGATCTGTAGATGAACTCTCGTGTTCTGTGAGGAAGACCTTTGATATGTTCAAACAGATGAAGGCTGCGCCAGAGCTCATTCATATTTTCTCCACACATATTATGTTCCGAGGGCTCTCCCTATGTAAAGAGTTGGGAGGAGGGCCTAATGCCCTGATGCATGAATCGGCCAGCCGCATCCTGGAGAGGAGCCATCGAAACATAGAAGAGATCGCGTACAACCTGGAGAATTTCTGTTTGCAGTGCAAGTCGGCATTGGCTATTCTCCGCGAGAGACAGGTGGGAGGCATTCAGGCCAGGGTAGCGGAATATGTGCGGACGCATTACAAAGAGACATTTACGATCCAGGAGCTCGCAGAACGATTTTACATGAACCCGGTCCATTTGGGCCAATCCTTCTTGCGCAAGTACGGCAAGGGTGTAATAGAGGTGGTACATGATCTGCGAATGGAGGAAGCGAAGCGTCTGCTCCAAGAGACGAACCAGACATCAAGTGCAATTGCAGAACAGGTAGGGTACCGCAGTTATCAGCATTTTCTGAAACATTTTGAGAAACGAACAGCCATGAAACCCTTAGAATTCAGGTTGAAGTTTACAACTTGATACAGGTAAGAAAAGAACCCCTCCTTCATAAGACCTACAATTAAAGGGGGGTGGATCTTAAATTTATATATTTTGTAACCGCATACATTTCATCATACTAAGAATAGTAAAACATACCACTTCCAAGGAGGGCAAGTACATGGGGGGACTGAAGAAAAAGAAGCTTTGGGGTTCCGTATCAATCGTTCTGGCATTAAGTTTGGCTCTGGCAGGATGCAGCGGTGACAGCGGCAAAACGACCACAGCGGACGGTAAAGAGGTGTTAAACATCTCGGCGTTTATCGGAACACCGAATCAGGCACCAACTCCAGATAACCGAATCTACAAAAAAATCCAGGATGAGCTGGGCGTCAAACTGGAGATGGAATTTCTGGTGGGGGATCTGCAACAGAAGTTAGGAGTCATGATCGCCGGTGGCGATTTCCCTGACTTGATCACAGCGGATACCAAGCTGGTTGCGGCTGGAGCGGTAATTCCGCTGGAAGATCTGATTGAAGAACATGCACCCAATCTGAAGAAACATTTTGGAAAAGACTGGAACCGGATGAAAGATTCAAGTGACGGACATATTTACTGGTTGCCTAACTATGGCGTGTATACAGGGGAATTCATAAGTAACTATTATTCTGGCCCTGCCTTTTGGATTCAGAAATCCATTCTGAAAGATGCCGGTTACCCGACACCCAAAACGTTGGATGAGTTCACGGAGTTAATCCGTAATTACGCAGCCAAAAATCCAACCATTGACGGTCAACCGACAATTGGCTTTACTACACTGGCCTCAGACTGGCGGACGTTCCCATTGCTCAATCCACCAGAACATCTTACGGGTCACCCCAATGATGGGGGTGTAGTCGTGGACGAGAATGGAGTCGCCAGCGTTTTTGCCGACAAGGACATCTCCAAACGATATTATAAGGAACTGAACAAACTGTATAATGAAGGATTGCTTGACAAAGAAGCATTTGTTCAAAACTACGATCAGTATCTGGCGAAAATTTCATCGGGACGTGTGCTTGGCATGTTCGACCAGCACTGGAATTTCCAGACGGGTGAAGACACACTCGTTGCTCAGGGCAAGATCGGACAGACCTATGTCGGTTTCCCTCTAGTCTATGACACCAGTATCAAAGATCATTATCTCGACCGTCCAGTCATTAACCTGAATAATGGTTTTGGCATCAGTAAAGATGCTGAGGACCCCGTTGCACTCATCAAATTCCTCGATAAGCTTATGGACGAAAAATACCAAAAGCTTCTGTCCTGGGGTGAAGAGGGCGTGGATTATCAGGTAAATGATAAAGGAAGATTTTATCGTACGAAAGAGCAACGGACCCAGCAGGAAGATCCGGCATGGAGATTGGCAAACCGCGCAGAGGGTTTCTACGGTGCAGCACCGAAGCTCGAAGGAACGTTTGAGGATGGCAATGCCATTGGAGCAATCAACCAACCAGAGGAATTTTACGACAATCTTAAGCCGGAAGACAAAGAACTTCTGGATGCTTACGGGCTCAAAACATGGAGTGATTTCTTCTCCCCTGCACCAGAGAATCCCATCTATTACCCAGCATGCAGGTCGATCTTAAAGAAGGCTCAGATGCTTCGGTTGCAAACAAGCAAATGACAGATACTTCGCTCAAATTCTTGCCTAAGGCGATTATGTCCAAGGCCAATGAATTCGACTCCATCTGGACTGAATATGTTGACGCTTACAAGAAAATCAATGTCAAATCTTACGAGGACCGGATTAATGAACAATTGAAATGGAGAATTGAGAACTGGTCTGTTAAATAAAAAAATGCGGCAATGATCGGCCCGGAAGGTTCGAACCAGAAGAAGGCTCAACATGAGCCTTCCGGGACTATTATGCATAATGCCGCTGCAAGCCAATAGGAGGAGTGAACGATGGCGAACACGCCTGGAGCCATACCGGAGCAAACTACCCGAACAGTCGTTGTCAAAACACCCATTTTAAAGCGGTTACGCGAACAAAAGCAACTGATGTTCATGTCGCTACCGATTGTCGCTTACATTCTTGTATTCGCGTATTATCCCATCTGGGGCTGGGCTATGGCCTTTCAGAATTACAGTCCTGCCAAGAGTTTCACACAGCAGGAATGGGTTGGACTCAAACACTTCAAATTCTTGTTGACAGACGACGCATTTCTAAATGTGCTTCGCAATACCATTGCGATGAGTGTGATCAATATGGTTCTAGGATTTGCAACAGCTATTGTATTTGCTATTTTACTTAATGAGATCAAACACCGGTTTTATAAACGAACCATTCAGACTATATCCTATTTGCCTCACTTTCTCTCATGGATCATCGTGACAGGCATCGTGGCAAGTTCGTTGTCTGTAGACGGCGGGATTGTCAATGTTGTACTCATGAAACTGAACATCATTCAAGAACCCATCATGTGGCTCAGCGTTCCCGAATACTTCTGGGGCATTGTAGGCGCATCGCATGTGTGGAAAGAAGTGGGATGGAATGCCATTATTTATCTGGCAGCCATAACGTCTATTGATCCCTCGCTCTATGAAGCGGCAGAGATCGATGGTGCAAACCGATATCAGAAAATGCTGTATGTGACCCTACCCGGAATCAAATCCATTGTAATCATTTTGCTGATCATGAATATGGGCTGGATTTTGGAGGCTGGATTCGAAGTTCAGTATTTGTTAGGCAATGGCGTGGTTGTAGACTGGTCGCAGACGATAGATATATTTGTCCTGAAATATGGACTACAGATTGGTAATTACTCTTTAGCAACGGCGGCAGGTATCTTCAAGACCGTGGTTAGTATCACACTGATCTTTGCGGCGAATTCCATTTCCAAACGATTCGGGGAAGACCGATTAATATGAGGGGGACTAAGAGATGGGCATAAATAAATCTCGGCTTGAGCCGATTGTCTTCCATACGTTAAATGGTGTGCTGATGATCGCGATCGCGATTATTACCCTGTATCCGTTTGTGAATACACTCGCCGTTTCGTTCAACGCCGGTAACGACACCATCCGGGGTGGTATCTATTTGTGGCCCCGAGTATGGACGGATCAAAATTACAGAGCTGTATTTGCAGGTGGGACCATCTTTAACGCCTTTGGTATTTCTGTAGCGAGAACGGTGTTGGGAACAGTCCTGAGTCTGTTTCTGACCTCCATGCTGGCGTACACGTTAAGCCGAAAGGACTATATATTACGGAAGCCAATTACCATTATCGTTGTACTTACGATGTATTTTAGTGCGGGTCTTATTCCAACCTACTTCTTGATGAAAGACCTGCATTTGTTAAACAACTTTCTGGTTTACATTATTCCTGGGCTGATCAGTGCGTTCAATATGATTGTCATTCGAACCTATATCCAGACCCTACCCGAGGGACTGATCGAATCAGCCAAAATCGATGGAGCTGGTGATTTCAGAACATTCATATCTATTATTCTACCGCTGTGCCAGCCTGTTCTGGCTACGGTTGCGCTGTTCATTGCAGTTGGCCAATGGAATTCCTGGTTTGATACGTTTCTGTACGCCTCTTCCAAGCAAAACCTGAGCACACTGCAATATGAATTGATGAAACTGCTGTCTTCTTCCATGAATTCCAACAGCAGCGCATCGGTTGCCAATGGTTCAGATATAGGCGCTGCGCGTAATATGGTCACACCTATATCTATTCGGGCGGCCATTACAATCGTAGCAGCATTGCCTATCTTGGTCGTCTATCCATTTTTGCAAAAGTATTTTGTTGTTGGGTTGCAGCTTGGTGGTGTAAAAGAATAAATCTAACAGTAGGTTAGCAGACAACCGTTAGATCGTAATCGTTAGATCGTAATCGTTAGATTTGAAATCAAGCGCCTGTTTCCTTCACATGTGAAGGGCAGGCGCTTGATTTATTATATACCAAGAGAAAAGCACAAATTGTATTGTGTAGAATGGTAATTATTCGTTTAATGGTAAAATAGCTTAGATATGAAAAACAAAAATGGGGGACTTCTATGTATAAACTGATGATTGTAGATGACGAATTACTAATGCGGGTTGGCATACGTTCCATGCTGAATTGGGAAGAGTACAACTTTGATGTGGTTGGTGAAGCGGGGAACGGAAAAGAGGCCTTGGAGCTTGCGCTTGAAGTAAAGCCTGATCTAATTATTACGGATATCAAGATGCCTGTCATGGATGGACTACAGCTTATACAAGAGGTATCTTTTATACTAAATACCTGTAAGTATGTCATCCTGAGTAATTTTGATGAATTCCATTATGTGAAAGAGGCTTTAAAACTTGGCGCTACAGACTACTTGATTAAAAGCGAGATTACCGAAACCACCCTTGTCGAGCTGCTTACTACCATTAGACAGAAACTGCAAAGTGAACATGGCAGCCCGACAAACGCACCATTTATAGGCCATGATTATTCAAAGAGCCTGAGACATCTGAAAGACAGCTTTTTCCAGGATGTTGTAAGCGGATTCATCAATGAAAAAGACATTGTCTCCAAAGCGGAAGAACTGCAATTTCGCATAAGATCGGACAATCTGATTGTCATCAAGTTCATTGTTAATTATTACGAGGATGCGAAGATGAAATATATCGAGAAGGGTGAAAAACTGCTTCGATTTTCGATTCTGAATATTATGGAAGAGATCATTCCATCCAAATGGGAGAAAGAGATTTTGGTTGAAAGCTCCTCTGAATATTGGGTTGTTGTCAATGTGCTTCCTGAACGTGAAACGGTACACACTGATATAAATAGATTATGCAATAAGCTCATATCTTCGATAAAGGATTTTATGAATCTATCCCTTACGGCGGGTGTAAGTACAGTTGTTACTAGTTTTCGTTGCATCAGACAGGCATGTCAAGAGGCGGAATTCGCCCTAAAGCAAGCTTTCTTCACAGGCAGCAATCAGGTGTTGTACTACGAGGAAGTGGTCCACACCCCAGAGCGAAAAGAAGTAAATGGGATAATGAACCCGCAGCAAGAAAGAGATTTTTTGAAATTATGGGTAAGCAAAGATAACAAAAAAGCGGAGGATTTCCTTGAAGGAATTCGAGCTGATCTGGAGTCGCTGCGGGCCGATGAGAGCAGTATTCGGAAGCAATATATTATGGTAATGGAAACGATCCACTCCCATTTAACACGGGCTACACATCAAAGCAAGCCTTCTTTTACAGAGAAATCACCCTACGAAATCGTGCTGAAGGGCGAGTTCTGGAGGGATATCCATCGGGAGATGCTGGCTCATATTGCGTATTATTTTCAAACCGATTCTCAAATCATGCAGGAACATACCTACACAGACCTCGCCATTGAGCTAATCGACAAGTATTATGCCGAGGATATTTCTTTGCAGGGTGTAGCCAGCCAAATTAATGTCAATCCATCGTATCTCAGCCGATTATTTAAGCATGAAAAAGGAGAGAATTTTATTTCTTACCTGACACGAGTTCGGATTGAGCATGCAAAGGCTTATCTATTGAGCAGGGAGTGGAGAGTATATGAGATCGCGGATAAGGTGGGTTACCACAATTACACGTATTTCAGCAAACTTTTCAAAAAATTAGTAGGGCTCACTCCTGAGGAATATCGAGAAAGTCAGCAGAAATCCATGTAATCCGTGAATAGAGGTGCATCAAATGAGACGTGGGAAGCTCTTCCAAATCAGGTACAAAATCATGGTCATATGTATGACCGTCATTATCCTTCCAGTATTCGTGATGACGATCAATTCGTATTACTCGTCTGAGCGGTTATTAGCACAGAATTACACGAAGCTGTTAAGCGACCTGGCTAAACAGACGAATATTCGTATTGACGAGTTTCTAAAAGAGATTGAGAAAATTACACTGTTGGCCAGCAATGGACTGAACAACGATTTATCTGCGACACATGAAGGGAGCTTTCCAATTCAAGATTTTTTGCGAGATGGTGGCGAGCAGCGTGAGATTGCAGCATACAATATTCTGATGAACTACATCATGATGAAGGATCGCGTATTCTCCATTTACCTCTATAACTTGAACGGTGGACAAGATCTGTTCGTAAGCCCTAACCAGCCTATTGACCCAAATTTCAAAATGGTGAACGAATTATGGTTCAAAAAGTTTATGCATGGCAATGATCGAACCATCACGTTGACAACCCGAATAGATGAGCAATTGGAAAATAAAATACTGGCCGTCTCACACGCTCGAAAAATTCATGATGTGACTAACGGAGAAATGCTTGGTGTGATTATTGTCAGCATTGATATCAAATTCATCGAAATTGTTAATCGTAATTTGCAGGAAGCGCTACGCTCAAGATTCATGATTGTTGATGAGGATGACAAAATTGTATATAACGTGAACGACCGGTTGATTGGCACATTGTTCAGGGACAACGTCCGTCCAGACGAATCCTTAAATGTCGTAGTGACGAATCCGCTTAGTCAGCAAAAATGGACGACATACTTATACATGCCTTTGGATGAACTGACTGCCGACGGCAAGCTGTTGGGCCGTAGTCTGGTGACGCTGGCCATTGTCATGTTTCTTTTTGCTGCCATCATCTCCACCTTTCTATCACATGTCATTACAACCCCTATAAAGAAACTCCTACGCAACATCGCTCTGGTCGAAAAGGGGCAATTTGAACAAGTTGAACATATTCGCTCACGAGATGAGATTGGACATTTATCGATTCGATTTAATAAGATGTCTCATGAATTGAAGCGTATGGTCGAACGGATGCAGCAGGAAGAAATAGAAAAAGCGCAAGCCGAGATGCGTGCGCTCCATGATCAGATTAAACCACATTTTCTGTATAATACTCTCGGGTCGGTGAAATGGATCGCGTCCATGCAACAGGCTGACAAAATCGTGGAAATGACAGATGCACTAATCTCGATGCTCCGCTATGCAACAAGATCCGATGGAACGCTGGTCACGATTCGTGAAGAGATCGATAATATAGTCAATTACGTAACGATCCAGAATGTCAGATACTATGGTTGTATTCAGATGAGATATGAGATTGAGAATAGACTAATGGATTATCGTATGCCCAGAATGATTCTGCAACCGATTGTGGAAAATGCAATTTTTCACGGTCTTGCCGAACTCGAAGATGACGGAATCATTACGATTCGGATTCAACCACAGGGCAGTGATATTGCGATTGAAGTCCGCGATAATGGGGTCGGTATGGAGCTTCATACGATGCAGAACCTGATGGAAGAAAAGTTCGACGCACCTACTGGAACCAAAGGGATCGGTCTACATAATGTGCAACGGCGCATTCAGCTTCATTTCGGGAAGCCGTATGGAATACAGGTGGATAGTAAAATTGGAGAAGGTACGATTTTTACGATTCTGCTTCCAGCCATTTCAGGTTTTCTAGAACCCAAGTAGTTCTGAAACAAAAAAAAGAACCTGAATAGTATTGTCAGGTTCTTTCATATTGCATATAAAAAGACACAATGATATAATCAGATCGCATCTGTCAAAGGATATGTAGGCATAAACGGGTTATCTTATAATCTAAATTTATCATGCTGGCAAACTCTTGTCAAATGTTTTTTTCTCAATCTAACGGCTAAGGGAGAGATACGGAATGAGTTCTTTGGTTCTCGATTTTCAGGAAATGAGTAAAACACAGCTTTTTCTCGTTGGTGGAAAAGGATTGAATTTAGGAGAGTTATCAAAAATCGAGGGAATACAGGTTCCCGAAGGGTTTTGCATTACAACTGTCGGATATCAAAAAGCATTAGGACACAATGAAACCTATCACGCTTTGTTGAATCGACTAACGATCTTAAAAGCCGAAGATCGAGCTGCTGTTGGCGAAGTCAGCAGAGAGATTCGCCAACTCATTATGGAAGTGGAACTGCCCTCCGATGTCGTAAGCGAAGTTGCTCGCTATCTCTCTCGGTTTGGCGAGGGACATGCCTATGCCGTACGCTCCAGTGCAACAGCTGAAGATCTGCCACATGCCTCTTTTGCGGGTCAACAGGATACGTACTTAAATATTATAGGCAAAGACGTCATTTTGACACATATCCGCAAATGCTGGGCATCTCTGTTTACGGATCGCTCGGTAATCTACCGGAACCAAAACGGCTTTGATCACCGTCAGGTTTATATATCCGTTATCGTGCAGAGAATGGTTTTCCCAGAAGCTTCGGGTATATTATTCACCGCTGACCCGCTGACCTCCAACCGAAAGCTGTTAACCATTGATGCCAGTTTTGGACTAGGAGAAGCGCTGGTTTCCGGCTTAGTATCCGCGGATGGTTATACTGTACAGGAAGGTAAGATCGTGAATAAGAGGATCGCAACCAAAACATTGGCGATCTATGGACTACAAGAAGGTGGAACAGAGACCCGGCAGATCAAGCCAGATCAGCAAAATATTCAAACACTGACTGACAAACAAATTCTGCAATTGGAACGCTTAGGCAGAAAGATTGAAGCTTATTTTGGAAACCCGCAAGATATTGAATGGTGTTTGTCCAGAGATACCTTTTATATCGTCCAGAGTCGTCCAATCACCACATTGTATCCAATCCCTGAAGCAAACGATCCAGAAAATCATGTTTATGTGTCCGTTGGACATCAGCAAATGATGACTGATCCCATGAAACCGCTGGGATTGTCGTTTTATCTGTTAACGACTCCTGCCCCTATGCGGAGAGCAGGTGGAAGACTTTTTGTGGACGTTACTCCAATGCTATCCTCATCTGCGGGCAGAGATCAGCTGATAGATAACTTGGGAAAATACGATCTGCTCACCAAAGATGCACTCACGACCATCGTAGCACGAGAAGGTTTTATTACATCTTCACCTGCTGGTGAAGAAACAGCCAATCTCAATAAAAGCAATACGAATGCTGCTCCCTCATCTTCAGGTTTTCAGGCATCCATGGAGAACAATCCGGCAATCGTTACGAATCTGATTCACAAGAGTCAGATATCAATCGAAGAGTTAAAACAAACAATCCAAACGAAATCAGGGTCCGATCTATTTAATTTTATATTGGAGGATATACAAGAATTAAGAAGAATTTTATTTGACCCGCAAAGCACAAGCATATTTATGGCTGCCATGAATGCTTCCTTCTGGATCAATGACCATATCAAAGAGTGGTTGGGTGAAAAAAACGCAGCAGATACACTTTCTCAATCCGTACCCCACAATATTACTTCGGAAATGGGTCTGGCGCTATTGGATGTCGCAGATGTTATTCGTCTTTATCCGGAAGTCATTGCTTATTTGCAGCAGGTAAAGGATGATGACTTTTTGAATGAACTCGTGAATTTCCCTGGGGGACAGGAAACCCGAGACGCGATTTGTGCTTATCTGGATAAATACGGAATGCGATGCCCCGGTGAAATCGATATAACGAGGACTCGATGGAGCGAAAAACCAACCACACTTCTGCCGTTAATTCTGGCTAATATCAAAAACTTCGAGCCTCATGCCAGCAAACGTAAATTTGAGCAAGGCCGTCAGGAGGCACTGAACAAGGAACAAGAGCTACTGGAGCGATTAAAGGAATTGCCCGATGGGGAACAGAAGGCTCAAGAAACCAAACGAATGATCGACCTGCTCCGAAATTTCATCGGATATCGTGAATATCCCAAATACGTCATGGTTAATCGCTACTTCATATATAAGCAGGCTTTATTGAAAGAAGCCGAACAACTTGTACAAGCTGGCATTATTTCCGAAAAAGAAGATATCTATTATCTCACCTTTGAAGAACTTCACGATGTTGTGCGCACCAATACACTGGATTCCCAGATTATCAGCAAACGAAAGGAAGACTACAGATTCTTTGAAAAACTAACACCTCCACGTGTAATCACGTCGGATGGAGAAATCATTACAGGCAAGTACAACCGGGACGATCTGCCCGCCGGAGCTATTGCAGGATTACCTGTTTCTTCCGGAGTTATTGAGGGAAGGGCACGAGTCATCCTGGATATGGAAGATGCTGTTCTCGAAGATGGAGATATTTTAGTCACCTCATTTACCGACCCTAGCTGGACGCCATGGTTTGTAAGCATAAAAGGGCTGGTCACCGAGGTTGGTGGATTGATGACCCATGGAGCTGTTATCGCACGTGAGTATGGTTTACCTGCCGTAGTTGGCGTGGAGAATGCTACCCGCCTGATTAAAGACGGCCAACGCATTCGTGTGCATGGAACGGAAGGGTACATTGAAATAGTGTAATTCTGAAAGCTGCCAGCCTGGAGAAATCCGGACATGATGCTTACAATCTTTGATTCAGTTTGTCATGCATTCTGTTTTGTATCCGTGCCAGTACTTCCGCCGGTACTTCTCTGAACTGGATATCCTCACCTAGGAAAAGCAGCCAATTCGTGATTTCGGTTAATTCCTCCGAACGGTTAACTTGTATATAAGTCTGTAGAACTGCCGCTGTTTGAAACGGATTCGTATAAGAGATGGACAAGTGCAGCGGATGGTATTTTCTGAACTGGGAGATTGCTCTGGGGCCAAGTTCAAGAATAAGATTGATCTCCTCTTTCTGCTGTCTTAGTTGGTCTAAAATCTTTTTTTTGCTCATTCTTTTATGCATTGTATGGGGTTCAACGTCGGTAACAAGGTCAACAGGAATAATCCGTCTCTTTTCTTGTTGTAAGTCAAAGCATTCAATCAGCCACAGGCTTTTTTCACGATAAAGGTGCAGAAGATACACCGGATAAGAGATCTCCACTTGTTCTTCAAGCGTAGTAAGCATTAAGCAAGCATCTGAAAGCAAAAGGTGAATGATTTTTTCCAAAATAGGATGGGGCAGGTCTGTCAGATCAAGCAAGTCGGGATGATGGGGATTCGTTCCTTCAAAAAGCAAAAGTTCATTCAAAAGAACAAGATCATCCTGCTGATTCTTCGAGATCAGGCCTAACAATTTTTCAGCCAGGGACTGGCGACTTTTGAGGTAAGGTAGCTGTTGATTTCGTGTAGCCATAAAGGCAATAAAAAGAGCTTTAATCTCATTATCGGTAAATCGAACTGTTGGGAGAACAGAGTTGTTCATGACAAAATAGCCGCCGTCCCGTCCGACCTCAGCCACAAGCGGCATCCCCAAGGCTTCAATTTCTTTGATATCCCTTATAGCAGTAGAACGGGAAATGTCAAATTCGCGCATGATCTCAGTAATAGTAAAACGGGCGCGATTGTTGATATACCTCATGATCGTATTAATCCGTTCTACCTTTTTCATCTGTCCTCCTAAACAGTATCATTTTCTGACATGATTTAAGGCTATTATAACCTTATCAAGTGAAAAGACAAACACAAACATTTGACGAAAATAAATGATAAGGATGGTAATGAATATGTCAAATTACACTTTGGTTGAAAAAGAAAGCTTTGCCGTATCAGGTATCGGAATTGAACTAAAAAGCGATTACACGGATTATGCTGGCATAAGTCAAGAAAAAGCTGTCTTCTGGCAGACGATCCAGCAGGATGGGACACTCGACGAATTAAAGGCCATTGCCGCAAATAACTACATTTTTGCTGTGAATGAGGCGGTAAACAACAAAATGATGCATTACGCTGGCGTTATGACTGAGGCATCCATACCGGGGATTACCAGAATCATACAGTTTCCGAAGGGGGATTACCTCGTTGTAGAAGGAGAAGAGAAAACGCCCGAGGCGTTGAGTAATCTGCTTACCGGGATTGCTTTTGGACAGGTCTTGTCAGAAGCGAGGCATATTGCCTATGTCGGCGGGCCGAACACGGTGGTTGAGATAGGGCAGCGGGACGGTTTCGTGTATGGCGAGATGTGGATTCCGGTTGTTCGAAAATAAAAGAGGAAAGGAACGATGAAAATGTCCGCTAGCGTTGATTTCAAGCATGTGATTACCGCTGGTTTAGAGTCCTCGCCAGTGGCAGCAGCGCTTGCGGGTTTGCGTGCAAACGAAGCCCGATACTTTATGAATAAATATAAGCATGAATTTACCGTTGTACCTGCAAATGAAAGTCAGGATGTCCTTGATTATGTGAACCGGATTCTGAGGGATGAGCGGGGGATCGAGTTCGCAGCCAAGCCACTGGAAACGTCACGCTTTCAAGTGGAAAATATCCAGTTCACATTCGTCTTCTATGAAGATGGTCTTGGATTGAATGTGATGTACACCGTAGATGATCCCAAGAAACGAGCTGTAGGTTTCAAGCTTTCAGAAGGCATGGAGATCCCCGGAGAGCTGGAAGGCAAATTTAAGTTTGCCCGCCAGAAGTCCAAGTTGGCAGGCACAATCCGAGGCTCATTTTTTGTAATCAAAGGTGAGTATTAGACGTACAATGAAGCCATATCCAACCAGAGAGCGGAAGATTCCGGCAAGCATTCGGGAACTTCCGTTTTTTTTGGCCGTTCCATTTTTTTCTGCAGTTGAAATGGGGGTGAAAAGCCGGATTGCCAAAGACGAAAATATATGAGGTAATTGAAGCAGGCAAAATAATGGGGAAGGGAGACAGAATAGGATATGCAGCAGGAACCGATCAAAGTATATAACACCGCAGTTGAGGCTCTTCTTGAAGTGATTGGTGGCAAATGGAAGCCGATTATTCTATTCCTTCTTACCTTTGGTAAGAAACGGAATGGTGAATTGATGAAAATGATCCCATCCATTACGCAGAAGGTGTTGACACAGCAGCTTAATGAACTGAAGGAGGCAGGAATCATTGTACGTATTTCCCATCATCAAGTTCCGCCAAAAGTGGAGTATGAGTTAACGGAGTATGGGTGGAGTCTTAAAGAAATCCTTCATCTGATGTGCAAATGGGGCGATACACATGTGGAAAAGGTGTATGGTGATCGAGGGAAAATTCTGTTCGAGCCGCCGACTTCCGAGCGTTGACGGATATAAGCAAAGCCGCTTCCTCAAAATCAGGAAGCGGCTTATTAAGTGTGATATTCCGAGTGTGCTAGTCCATTACGGGATGATTTTGCTCTCTCGCAAATTGGTGAATATATCCATAAACATCGTCTCTGTGTCTATAAAATCGTGAAAACCGAAGCGGCGGGCTTTGGAGCCGTCTGCGAAGAAATCATAGTCCCAGGAAAAGACAAAGTCACCGAATGCCCAAGAAGAGACCGCATCATAGGAATTATTCATCAGACCATACTTCTCAATCATTGAATTCCAAAGTTGTTCTTTGTCTGCCATCACCGTACCAAGCGAGAGAGGCAGGGGAGGAGCCGTTTCCAATTCGAAAAACGCAGCAATTTTGGGCCAAAGTTCATCCCAGCGAAACAGATCACCGTTGTTGATATTAAAGGCCTGGTTCGCACAGCGCGGATCTGTTGCCGCCCAAACGGTTGCACGAGCGAGCAATGATGCATCGGTCATTTCGAGCAGGGAATGGTACGCCCCCGGTTTCCCCGGAAAACGAAGTGGCAAGCCAAGCTCCTTAGAGATCGAGGCATATACTCCGATCACCATAGCCAGATTCATTGGATTGCCGAGAGCAATTCCGCACACAACAGAGGGGCGCAGCGCTGACCAGGTCCAGTTGCTTTTAGGTTGCCGTTCCTCCAAAAATCGCTGCTGATCGACATTAAATTCAGGAGGCATATGATGTGCATCGGTTTCCCTTGCAGGTGTCTTAAAGGGGCCAAGATGTGCGCCGTATACCTTGTAGCCCTGCATTAGGCTGATATGCTGAAGGCGGGGGGCAATCGGTTCGATGGTATTCACTACATTGACGAGCATCGCCAGGTTAGGCTGCACCAATTCGGCCCATGTCGGGCGGTCCTGGTAAGCAGCATAAAATATATGAGTAACCGTTGTTAAATCTTGCAGCTTGGCCCGCGTATCCGCTTCGTTCAGTAAATCCGCCGATATATAACGTAATCCTGGGGCATCTTTCCCTCCACGGCGCGATACGCCGATGATGTCCCATTCCGGGAGTGTCATGAGATAGTCAATCAGATTTTTTCCAATGACCCCTGCAGCACCGATGACAAGGGCAGTGTATGGAGTAACAGATGGATTGGGTTTCAATGGGCATTTCTCCTCTCGTGTTCTGTTCCTTATTGTGGCGCAAAACAAAGAAACGGAGAAGTACGCACCTCAAAGTGCTATACGAACTTCAAAGTAAGATATGGCCCTGAAGCAGGTTACAAGGAGGTGGGCCATGATTATTCAAAGAGCCTGCCCATCTCAAGGATGACTTTTTCAGGATGTTGTAAGCGGATTTAATATTGAGGTGGATATCGTCTCCAAATTCGCTCCAAGCGCTAACGAACCTACCACGTCTTAAAAGGCGAATAATCAAGGAACGCAACGTTTAACGAACCTCTTTCATGTTATTCCGTCATAAACCGGCGTCAGAACCTGAAAATCGATCCAATTGACACAATAACGTCTCTGTGATTCGTTACATCTCAGTCTTGTACATATCGGAGCGAATAGCGTGTGCTAGATTCATTAGAATAAAATAACACTAACAAACAAGGGATGTCCTCCGGCATTCTCATGACGTATGGAACATCCCCCTTCAGTTTATCCTTTGACGCTGCCGAGTACCAATCCTTTGGTAAAGTACTTCTGTAAGAACGGATAAACGAGCAAAATTGGAATGGCACCTAAAAACATTTGAGCAGCGCGACCCGTTCTGGCGTTCATCATGGATAGCAGTTGGGTGTAATCCGAGCCTGATTTCAGCATGATTTGCTCAAAGCTTTGCAGAAGGGTCTGCAGATAGCTTTGTAATGGATAGTTAGCCGGATTATTCATATAGATAATGCCATCGAACCATGAATTCCAATGCCCGACGATACTGAACAAGCCGACCGTTGCGAGAGCGGGCTTGAGGAGCGGGAGTAGAATACGGATCAACACCTGTAAAGGCCCGGCACCGTCGATGATCGCTGATTCTTCAATCTCCTCTGGCAGTCCCCTGATGAAATTCATGAGAATAATCATGCTAAATACAGGAAGTGCTCCGGGCAGAATCAGAGACCAGATGGAATCGATCAATCCCATTTTGACGACCACAAGGTAGGTTGGAATTAATCCTCCACTAAATAGCATGGTTACAACAAAAAATCCCATATAAATATTACGTCCCATTACTTTTTGTTTTGATTTGGAAAGCGGATAAGCAGCAAGCACGATTAAAACGAGATTCACAAACGTCCCGAGCACGGTTCGTTTAATGGCTACCCAGAGAGAGGAAAAAAATGACCCGCCAGTTAATGCAAATTCATAAGCTTTAGTGGTGAAATCGACTGGCCAAAATGTAACACCCCCGGCAGATACAGCCGAACTGCTGCTGAATGAAACAGCCAACAGGTTGATAAACGGCAGGACACAGAGTAGAGAAATGAGAAGTAGGATCGTGTAGTTCATGATATGAAACAAACGCCTGCTCAGACTTTTATCATTGATCATAATGACAGTTCCTCCTTAGAAGCATTAAAAGATGCGATAGCCGGCAACTCTATAGGCCAGGAAATAGGACAGGGCAACCAGTACGCTGGAAATGACGGATTTGAATAATCCAATGGCGGTACCAATCGAATATTGAGCCTGCTGAATTCCCAAACGGTATACATAGGTGTCAATAATATCACCGGTCTGATACACGACAGGGGAGTACAGGTTATAAATTTGGTCAAAGCCGGCATTAAGAACGTTTCCAAGCGACAATACCGTCATTAACACAATTGTTGGCATAAGCAGGGGCAAGGTGATATAGATGGTCTGCTTCCACCGCTTGGCTCCGTCAATCACCGCAGCCTCGTAAAGTCCCGGGTCAATGCTGGTGAGGGCAGCCAAGTAAACAACCGTGCCAAAGCCGAAGCCCTTCCAGATATCACTCACGATCATGGTCCATGGAAATAGGGATGGTGTGCCAAGAAAGGAAATAGGCTCTATTCCGAATACGCCCAAAAACGTATTGACGATGCCATCGGAGCTAAGTATATCCAGCATGATCCCGGCCATAATGACCCAGGACAGGAAGTTCGGAATGTATACAAGGGTTTGAAATGTGCGTTTGATTCCACTGTTGAGTACCTCGTTCAGCAATAAGGCAAAAATAACGGGCACGAGAATACCACCGATCATTTTGAAGATCGACATGTACAGTGTATTCCAGATCGTCCTTACGAAGTTCGGCTGATTAAAGACATGTGAAAAATTGTCCCATCCTACCCATGGTGAGTTGAAGCCGAGACCTGGATTGTATTTCTGAAACGCAATAATAAGCCCGTAAAAAGGGATGTAACTGAAAATGAAGACCAGGACCACGCTGGGGATCAACATGAGATGATAGGGACTCTGCTGTTTCCATTTTCTCAGCATTCATATTCCTCCGTTCTTGGGATAATGAAGATGTACCACCATTAAATAAAGGGGGCGAGAACATCCTCATCCCCTCTAAGTGAACATTTATTTTTTTCCGTAAGCGTCATTGACGGCCTGGGTTGCTTCATCACCTCCGGCTGATCGCCAATTCTGCACGACAACATCGAAATAATCGATATTTTCACTACCCATAATGATCTTGGTGAAACCTTCCGTCAGGATATCATCCAGGGTTGTACCGTAACTCGAAAGTACCTCCGGTGCACCTCCCCATAAAGCCGTCTTTGTGTAGTTCTCGCTATCAAGCACTTTCTTTGCCAGACCATACGCATTCTTTGGGGCGCCTTGTTGCAAATAATCACCGACCGCACCTGGTGTTGCATTCTCCTTGAATTCAACACTGTTGTTATACTTTTGCCACATTCCTGAAGTCGTTAGTCCGCTCGTATCCTTGGATTGAAGGGCTGCTGATACAGCCTCAAACTGCTCGTAGTCGGAATTGGGATTAAGCACACGGAACGCTCCGACCACATGGGCGATATCATTGTCCAGCAAGGCAGATAACGTTTCTTTGGATTCCTTGCCTGTACCTTCATCGACGATATAAGCATAATCGTTCAAAATTTTAATCACTTCTTGAGGGTGTTTAAACCCTTTCTTCATGACAATATAATAGTTGTTAGCAAAGGTAATGGATTGCTTCGCTTCCTTGCCATCGATGGTAGGGATGGTATAAGGATAAAAGATGGCATCCTTGCCCAAATTGGATACCGTATCTACACCGGGATTATAGCCCCACCACTGGTAATAGGGCTGCATTCCCACTTTGCCTGCTACGATATCGGCATTCATTGCGTTAAAGTCTTTGATGGCGAACTCCGGATCAATAATGCCCCGCTTGTACCATTCCGACCATTTAGCCAGTGCATCCTTCATCTCAGGCTGGATGGAACCGTACACCAGTTTGCCACTGCTATCCTCAAGCCAAAGATCGGGGTGTGCATTCCATGCAATGGCGAGCAGGTTCAGGTAATCCAGCGTTTGATCTACCGCTAGGCCATAAGCTCCGTGCTTTTCCATAAATTTCAATGCTATATTTTCGATGTCTTCTACCGATTTGGGGTCCTGAAGACCAAGCTCTTCTTTCCAATCATTCCGAATCCAGACGAAGTCTGGTTGGTCAATTAATCCCCAGTGCATTTGCGGTATCCCGTACAGCTTGCTGTCCTTCTTACCAGACTCATAGCTATCTGCATCGGTTTCCATGTAGCCTTTAAGACGTTCAGAGGCGTGTTGATCAAAAACTTCCGTAAGGTCCATCACCATATCCGCTTCAACCAACTGCCTCAATTGCGATGGATTAACTCTAAACACGTCGGGAAGGTCGTTCGAAGCTATAGCCAAATTCAATTTTGTATCGTACTCATCGCTAACCCAATCGGTTTTGAGATCAATATTAAACTTCTCTTTGTAGCGCCTGGTCCACACATTGTTTGTAATGTCGTCGCCCTTTGGATATTTCGCTGAAGTGTATTCAGAAGTAACCGTGTGGATGGTTATTGTCCCAGCCTCGTTGGTGTCCGAATCCGTGTTGTCTGAAGATTTCTTGATAGCGCTTCCATTTGAGCAGGCTGTGAATAACAAGGTAGACATGCATAAAGACAATAGTAACGTTTTGGTTTTCCTATTCATCGTTGTGCCCCCTTTTTCGCGATTGTGTAATCATGGTCTACTAGGAATTATTGTAATCGAAGAAGGGGTCACGTGATATAAAGGTTATTGACGACAAGCAGTTCGTTTTTTGACTTTCGATGGATAAAAGAGGAATGAAAAGAAGAGATCATGCACTTATTTTACTTTTGCCTAATCTTATTTTTACTAAAAAGGTGCCCGATGCTAAATCTTGCAAAATGACGAGGGCGCCGGCTGCCCCTATGCTTTTGTTAAGACTGTCCGGCAGTAGTCTTTGAGCTTATGTGTCCAGGAATTGGCATGTTATAATAAGAGGATAATGAGGATAGTTCTTGCAGAATTATAAGGCTGTTTTGCGATGAGGTGAGCTTGGCTTCTGTCCCCATGGGTATTGAAGAGAAATCTGTAGAGATAAGGGGCTGATGGAGCTTGAACAGAACAGCCGTACTGGAGCGTCTTCAATCACAGCTGCACGAGGGTAATCACATCATCGGCGTTTCGACAGGCACGGGGATCACAGCCAAGTATGCAGCTCAGAGCGGAGCGGACTTTATATTAATGCTGAACTCCGGCAAGTTTCGCCAGATGGGAAGAAGCTCTCTGGCGGGCTTTTTGCCGTTTTGCAACAGTAACGATATGGTGATGGATTTTGCGTCAAGAGAAATTGTGCCGCTGGTGAGGCAAGCTCCCGTACTTTTTGGACTGAATGCGAATGATCCAACCATAGAAATGGCCGATTATATTGGGGAAATCAAGGGCAGAGGATTTTCGGGAGTCAATAATTATCCGACGGTCGGCCTGATAGATGGATTGTTCAGAGAGGCTCTGGAGGAAGACGGGATCAGCTATGAGAGAGAGGTTGAGGCCATACGCTTGGCCCATCGACAGGAGTTGTTTACAGTGGCTTTTGTATTTGACGAGCTTCAAGCGGCACAAATGATCGAGGCGGGGGCAGATGTAATCTGTGCTCATCTCGGCCTGACCGAGGGCGGATTATTGGGTGCGCGGAAGGTTGTATCCTTAGAGGCCGCTAAATCAAAGGCACTGCGTATTTTCGATGCCTGCGAGCATCTTAAGCCTGATTTGATCAAGATGATTTACGGCGGTCCGGTAAAGACGCCTGTCGATGTCCAGTACATGTATAACAACAACACAGACATTATGGGTTATATTGGCGGATCTGCCTTTGAACGAATTCCTTCCGAGAATTTGATTACAGCAATTACTCGCGATTTTAAACGCCTGGGTAAACTGGATGAGGACGATTTGATGGTCAAAATGCTGAACGGCATCACCAAGCATTATGATTACGTAGAGTTTGTCAAGGAATACGTAGCACAAAACTACAGCAGTGAAATTGTTTTTTCCGATCTGGCCAAGGTTGCTCATGTATCGCGCAGCTATTTGAGCAGTTTGTTTAAAAAGGAGGTTGGTTGCAGCTTTCAGACCTATCTTGTGAGCTTCCGCATAAATAAAGCCGTCACGCTTCTCCATGCGCCACAGCTTCAATTATCCGTGGTGGCCGAGATGGTAGGGTATCCGGACTATGCCCAATTCAGCAAAATGTTTAAAAAGCTTAAAGACTGCTCTCCCAAGAAGTACAGATCTAACCTAAACACAAAAACATAGAACATAAAAGCGTTTTCACGAATGAACAGGACCAGTATGATGAAGCTATAGTGATCGTACTGGTTTTTCTGTTAGCGAAAAAAATCAGAATGCTACCTGCGATCAAGCTTGACTCTAAATGATTCATACGAGGAGGCAGCAGGATGAAGACCGTCGCAATAGCTGGAACGTTTGATACGAAAGGTGATGAGTACCTTTACATTAAGAGGATTGCAGAGGAGCTTGGGCTGGGGACCTTGATGATTCATACAGGCGTATTCGAGTCAGCCTTTGTTCCGGATGTGTCTAATCGGGAAGTTGCCCGTGCTGCGGACATGGAAATAGAGGAGCTTGCGGCAAGGAAGGATCGGGCCTTGGCTACAGAGGTTTTGTCCAAAGGATTGGAGAAGCTGGTACCACAGTTGTACAAGCAGGGGGAATTTGATGGAATCATTTCCTTTGGAGGCACGGGCGGAACCTCACTGGTCGCACCGGCCATGAGAGCCCTGCCGATTGGCGTTCCGAAGGTGATGGTATCGACCGTTGCGTCTGGAAACACAGCTCCATACGTAGGCACGAGTGATATTGTCATGATTCCGTCTGTGGTGGATGTAGCAGGATTGAATTCGATTTCTACGAAAATATTCACAAATGCGTTATTTGCGATGGCGGGCATGCTCCAGTTTGAGCATACGCACAAACTAGAGAAGAAGCCGCTGGTTGCAGCTACGATGTTTGGAGTGACGACTTCCTGTGTGACAGCGGCAAGAAAATATTTGGAGGAGCGAGGCTACGAGGTGCTTGTGTTTCACGCCACGGGCATCGGAGGGCAGTCGATGGAGGCGTTGATTAAGGCGGGCTTCATTGAAGGGGTATTGGACCTGACGACAACGGAGTGGGCGGATGAGATCATCGGCGGTGTCTTGAACGCGGGGCCGCATCGCCTGGAGGCTGCAGGCCGCAATCGTATTCCGCAGGTGGTTTCGGTGGGCGCCTTGGATATGTGCAATTTTGGGCCGATAGATTCCGTGCCAGAGAAATTCAAGGATCATACGTTTTATCAGCATAATCCGACCGTAACTCTGATGAGAACCACGGTGAAAGAGAATGAACAGATCGGCAGGAAGCTTGCGGAGAAGCTGAATATGGCCAAGGAAAGCACAGTGCTAATGCTGCCGCTTGGAGGCATCTCCGCCATTGATGTGGAGGGGCAACCTTTCTACGGCCCGGAGGAGGACCAGATGCTGTTCGATACCCTGCGCCAGCATGTCGATATCTCGATAGTTGAAGTGATTGAATTGGATTGCGCCATCAACGATCCGGCCTTTGCAGAGGCCGCAGCTCAAAAGCTGATCGCTCTCATGCATGCTTCAAATTCCAACTGAATCCAATAGGGAGGGAGATACGAAATGAATAAGCTGTCCAGATCAGAAATTATGGCCAAATTCAGGGAAGAGGTTACGCAGGGTAAAATTCTCCTTGGTGTCGGGGCAGGCACAGGCATTACGGCCAAGAGCAGTGAAGCGGGTGGAGCGGATATGCTGATCGTATACAATTCCGGCCGGTACAGAATGGCGGGCCGCGGCTCGCTTGCGGGCTTGCTTTCCTATGGAGATGCCAATCAAATCGTCGTGGAGATGGGAGCCGAAGTGCTGCCCGTTGTCAAGCATACGCCTGTTCTGGCAGGGGTATGCGGCACCGATCCGTTTCGAGTGATGGAGGTATATCTGAAGCAGCTGAAGGAGCAGGGCTTCAGCGGTGTTCAGAACTTCCCAACAGTAGGCTTGATTGATGGGGTGTTCAGACAAAACCTGGAGGAAACCGATATGGGGTACTACCTGGAGGTTGAAATGATCCGGATTGCCCATGAGCTGGATTTGCTGACCACTCCGTATGTTTTTGATCCAGCTCAGGCGAAGGCCATGGCGAAAGCGGGAGCCGACATTTTGGTTGCACATATGGGCTTGACAACCAAGGGCTCGATTGGCGCAAAAACAGCACTGACCTTGGACGATTGTGTAGAACGAATCGAGGCGATTATTGAAGCCGGTCGGGCTGTGAACCCGGATATCATGATTATTTGCCACGGTGGACCCATTGCAGATCCTGAGGATGCGGCCTATGTCATTGAGAGAACGCAGGGCATCGATGGATTCTTCGGCGCGTCCAGCATCGAGCGTTTTGCGGCGGAGAAGGGCATTACACAGCAGACAGAGTCCTTCAAGTCGATTCGGAAATAGCATGTTAGCGTTGGAAAAGCGTATAGACCGCGTGGAGTCCTTTTTACGTATGTTCGGGAAGCCATGCCGTATATCCCCTTTTTCGATTACCGCGCATAGTACGAAGTGATCCTACTGTCGGAGGACGGGAAAAGTGATCAGGCGCGAGAAAACCTTGAGTCAATTAAGAAGCAATAGATGAGATAGGTACCTCGCAGCAGTGGTATCCAGACATGAAAGGAACGTTTGTACAATATGGGGGATTCACATGCTCTATTGAAAAAGGGACGGTCGGGTACACGTTAGGATATGAGAATGCCCCGTTGCTGTTTATCAAATCAAGACTTGTTCATGAGCGAGCTCCCCTTGGAGAGAACTGCTTCGAACTGGGGGTAGGGGAGTCGGTTGGACTCACTCTTGAACTATATAACTACGAGTCGGCATCAGAGCTCGGCATTAATTCCGCGATGGAGTCAATCTATGAGCGGTATCACGAGCAGCCAAGAGAAGGAAGCAACATTCAGGTAACGGTATCGGATATGTCCAATGCCATCTACGAGTATGCCTGGCTTCCAGAGGAACGTCATTACTCCACCTTTGTATATGAAGACGCGCTACAACCGGAAACTACCGATTCAATAAAATTATCTCGATCAGTTGGACCAATGGCATGACGATAGCTGCACCGATGCTGATGGCCGCACTGCGCCTGAATCATGAGCCCATGCGACAGCAGGCCTTGTCCTGTATTACGAATATTATCGAGCATGCCATGAATCCCGAATCCGGTCTTCCTTACGATGCCTATCAGGACGGCATATGGAGCATCAAAGGTTGGTGGTTTGACGGGATGCGTACGCCGGGACATTCCTCATACCTCGTAGCACAAGCAATGTTCTACATTCTTAAGTGCTACGATTATGAGAAACGCATTCGTAATAACAGGCACGATGATTGGCTTGCATATGTCAGGCAGGTGCTTGATCGTCTGGAGTGTACAAAGAATACGGATGGAGAATATCCTACTATTATGTCAGAGCGGACAGGGACAGGTCTCGAATATGATGCCTTTAGCGGGACCTGGTGTCTCGCTGCCATGGCATATTACAGTTGGTTAACCCAAGATTTATCCTCCCTGGATGAACTGAGACGAAGTGAAGCCCATTACTACGATACCTATGTCAAACATATGGAATGTTACGGCGCTCCGCTCGATGCGGATAAGGCGGTTGATTCGGAAGGCATTTTGGCTTACATCAAAGCCGTTCGGTTTCTGCACGCGCTGACCGGCGATGAGCTATTCCTTGATCACATGAGAGATGCGATCTGCTACGAGTTCAGCTTCAATTTTTGTTACAACTCACCTGTTAAAATTCCGCCGCTCAGTACATTAAATTGGTCCAGTTCCGGGGGAAGTGTTACTTCTGTAGCCAATCCGCACATTCACCCCATGTCGAGTAACCTGGTGGACGAATTGTTATACTATGTTCAGCAGCGTGAAGATGCCTATGTACGCCAACGCATGATGGATACGATTGGGTGGGGGTGTCAGACCTACAATCGCTATGATCGGGAATTCGGATATGGCAAAAAAGGATGGATGTCCGAACGGTTCTGTCACTCCGAAGGACTGGTTACCGAAAAGTATGCGGATGGCACATCAGCCAGCACCTGGTTTTGTCTGATGCCCTGGGCCAGCGGATCGATTATCGAAGGACTTGTTGGCGACTATTGGGATTATGCACAGTCAGCAGCCGATGGGGTGGGTTTTAAAGTTTGACTACTAAAAAATGCAAGCATAGGACCTGGAAAAGCGGGACCTTTGCTTGCATTTTTTAGCTTCTTATAAACTTATAATGTGTTTCTGTGACGCAAGGACTAAAGCTATTGAAGTAATTCGGATGCAATAAGCTCCAGAACAATCGTCTCTCTTTGGATCGAGAATCCCATGGAAGCCTCTTTGTTCAATATCACCTGCCGATTATGCGAAATAGCCTGGTGAATATCGATCCAGACGGCAGACATGCCGTTATGCATTTCATAGTCTTCAAGCTGTGCTTCTCCAAGTTGTTCATGAATGTTACAAACATAGTAATAAGATAACATATGAATGACGTCATACTCAGGTTTGTAATGGGGACGGTACTCTTCAATGTACCCGAACTCACTAGCCACCTCAACTTGAATAGCGCCTGTTTCTTCTGTAATTTCTCTTCGTAGTCCACTAAGTAGTTCCTCATTAGCTTCCACACCACCTCCAGGGAAACTGTAATCATTATATCTACGGGTATAGAGTAGAAGAATGTCAGAGCCACGCAAAATAATACCACGTGCCGCTTGTCGTTCAAATATCCGTCCACTCAAATTAGGTGTATCTGGGTGGATCAACTTTTGAATTATTCTCATTGTCATCTATTTCACAATCATAACTGGACATCGAGCTCTCTTGACTACTTTGTGACTCACACTTCCCAGTACAAATTCCTGTAAGGAGTTCAGTCCACGGCTTCCAATAATAAGCAAATCAACGTTGTTCTTGTTCGCATAATCAACAATCGTGGGGCCAGGGTCTCCATTTACAAAGGTAACTCGATGTTTTACATTCTTTTGTATGAGCTCTTGTTGGACAGGAATCAGTTTCTGTTTGCGTTTCAGTTCAATTTCCTCATGATTTGCAGAATGGAGAACTTCCTCCTTCACCTTGGACAAGTCAACGACAAACAAAATCTCAACCTCAGCATCAGGAACCAAGGATGCAATATAAGCTGCTTCTTTCGCCGCACGAATGGCATTATTGGAGCCATCTGCCGCAAGCATAATATGTTGATACATATTAATCTCTCCCATCTTAATGTGATTTAAGTTGTGCATTAACATCACGGTATACCGCCAGTTTATTAATGAGTTTTTCACTGGAGGCATTGAGGCCCATAATCGTGACACGATTATGTTTCTCGCGGTACTTGATGACGACCTTATCGACAGCACCTACACCCGAATCATCCCAGATGTGCGCATTCGAAAAGTCAATGACGATATCTGCATCTGCAATGTCAAAGTCAAAAGCTTCGATGAATCCTTCTACAGAAGCAAAGAATATCTGACCTGTCACATCAAATCTTACGCTGTTCTTCGTGGAGAGACTCTTCACACTAACCTTGGAAATTTTGGCGGCAAAGAATATGGCACTGAAAATCACTCCAACAATGACACCAATGGCCAAATTATCTGTTGCCACAACCACAATAACGGTTACCAGCATAACGAAAGCATCACTTATGGGCGCTTTACGGAGATAAGAGAAGGATGACCAGTCGAATGTTCCAATGGCCACCATAATCATGATTCCTGCAAGTACCGGCATCGGTATCTGTACAACGACTCCGCCAAGTACAAGAATGAGGAACATGAGAAAAAGTCCAGCCACCAGTGTGGACAATCTTCCCCGTCCGCCCGACTTGACGTTGATGACAGACTGTCCAATCATGGCACAACCAGCCATACCACCGAAGAATCCGGTAATAATGTTGGCAATCCCTTGTCCGCGGGCTTCTTTGTTTTTGTTGCTGTCCGTGCCTGTCATATCATCTACGATGGAAGATGTCAGAAGAGATTCAACCAACCCGACAATCGCCAGCGAGATAGAGAATGGGAATATGATTTGCAAGGTCTCCATGTTTAAAGGAATATCGGGAATGAAGAATGAAGGTAGAGACTGCGTGATTACTCCCAGTTCTCCAACGGTCCCGAGATTCAGATTGCCCCAGATAGCAGCTGCGGTCAGAGCGACGATGGCAATGAGAGGTGCAGGAATCGCTTTGAAGAATCGGGGTAAAACATATACAATGAGTAAAGTAAACGCCACGAACAAATATGTTAGTGTAGATATGCCTACAAAATGCGGAACCTGTGCCATAAAGATGAGTATGGCAAGAGCGTTGACAAATCCAATCATGACAGCCCTTGGTATAAATTTCATGAGTTTTCCAATTTTAAGCACGCCAAAGATGAGTTGTATTACACCTGTGAGAATGGTGGCCGCGAGCAGATACTGAATCCCATGTTCTTTGACCAAGGGCACCATCAGTAGAGCCATGGCTCCGGTAGCTGCCGATATCATGCCCGGGCGTCCACCGATAAACGAGATGATTACTGCAATACAGAAGGATGCATATAGTCCCACCATAGGATCTACACCAGCAATAATCGAAAATGCAATCGCTTCGGGGATCAACGCCAGGGCAACTACAATGCCAGCCAGGACGTCTCCCCTGATGTTGGAAAACCAGTCTGTCTTAATTCGTTCAATCACGTGTACTTCCACTCCTTATCTGTTATTTTGATATGACTTTCGCCCTGTACGGAAAGTCATGCCCGGTTGAAGTAAATCGATCGTACCACGGATCGTTCCAAAATGGAACCTTTATGGTTCTTTATTTGTGTTATAATTTTATAATGTCAATTGCAGTTAGGAGCTTTCACATGATTATTGGCTACATGAGACCTTCTCAGGATGATCCACAATGTCATACTCAATACGAAATTTTAAAACGAAAATCCTGTGATCTGTTGTTCAAAGAGGAGCATTCTTCTGCCAAGCAGAGAGTCCAATTGGAGAGGATGATGAAGGAGTTGAAAGCAGGGGACACTGTTGTTATAACCCGATTGTTCTGCCTCGCTGATTCTGCGAGGCATCTTGCCGATCTGTTGGGCGTATTCGAGCTAAGGCAGGCCTGTCTATATTCTTTGAACGAAAACTTGAATACCCAGGATGGTTCAGGGCATATTTTCCTGGAGCACGTTAAAGCTTTACTTGATTTTCAAGGTGATCTAAGCAGTGAACATACCAAAAGAGGAATGGATGAAGCAAAAGAAAAGGGGACGAAGTTAGGACGACCTCGTAAACTGGATGGTAATGTGATGAAGGCGTTGCAGATGTATGAAAGCAAGGAGTACAGTCTCGCTCAGATCCGTGAAGAAACCGGAATCAGCAAAACGACATTATACCGCTATTTGGGTTCCTGATAGTATTACTAACCGCCGCAAGACAAAAAGACTCCTACCAGTGAGACGTTTCATTTCCCCTGGTAGGAGTCTTTTTGTTGGTCGACAGTGAAGTCGGTATCTTGACACGAACATTCAAAAAAACATTAGAGGTTCTACGAATTTAATTTACTATCCTTCAGCAGACATGGCAATGGCTTTCGTTTCATGAACTGTTCCATAAGGATGTTCTGGGGGAGCGTAGATCACGTATACTTTTAGAGGTATAGTGCCTGTATTGGTGATATTGTGCCATTTGCCAGCAGGCACCATAATAGCATAGTCCTCCGAGGCCATCGTTTGGAAATCCAATTGGTCTTTCCGGTCTCCCATTTGCACAAGTCCCTGACCTTCTTCAATACGAATGAATTGATCGGTTGTCGGATGGACCTCCAATCCGATATCTTCGCCAACACGGATACTCATCAAAGTCACTTGGAAATGTTTTCCTGTCCACTAGATCCGACTTGAAATGATGATAAAAATCGACAGCTTGATGTTTCAAATACTCACTTTGGGGAGGAGAGACGATTGGTCCCCAAATTCCGTTAGGTAATACGTCTGCAACAGATAGACCTTTACCTCCTTCCATGTAAGCTCCTTCGACTTGATTGGCAGCTAATGCGCCGCCCCATAGAAAGTTATCCGGAAATTTTTCCACAATATTCTTCCTTTCTGAGTAGCATCACTAGTGAATGATGCTACTGTTATATATGAATAGTGTTATAGTTTAAGAGTCAGGACTAGATTCGGATGGGTCGTTTGACTATCCTCTGTTGGTATAACTGTAGTACAAGCACCGTTGCCACGATCAAGGACACGAATGCGCCGAGTATAGCGTACCCGATTGGAGTAAAGGCACCGAAGGCAAAAACACTCTGGAGAACAAAGGAGGTCGCATTGACTTTAAACACAGCAAGGAGAACCCCACCGATGGCACCCGCCAAAATCATTAGCGGAATTAACCTTTTATAACGAAGAACGATACCATATAGAATCGGTTCTGTAACTCCTGCGAGTAATGCGGTCATGGTTGAGGAACCTGCCGCTGCCTTCAACGAGGAATCCTTAGTTTTCAGGAAAACACCTAATGCGATACCCGTTTGAGAGAATGTCGCTGCTAACCACATACCGATGATCGGATCTGCTCCAAGCTCGCTCAGATTCAACAAAATAATGGGTACCAATCCCCAGTGGACGCCCAGAACCACGAGGAAAGGAACTAGACCTCCAATGACTAGACCAGCAATAACCCCACTATTTTCCACTAGAAATGTTATACCGCTAGCGATGCCCTGGCTTACGTAAACACCAAATGGCCCAAATGCAATGACTGTTAATGGTACAACAATAATAAGTGACAGCATGGGAACGAGGAACAACTGAACACTCTTCGGAATGTATCTCTTCAGATGTCTTTCCAGTACCGTAAAGATTGAAACTGCAATAAAGACGGGAAACACGGTAGAGGCATAGTCAGCAACGATGACTGGTATGCCAAGGAATGTCGTTCGTTCCACACCGGAAGTTAGTATTCCTGTAAAATTAGGTTCCATTAATGCAGCACCGATAACACCGCCTACGTATGGGGTAGAGCCAAGTTTAGTAGCCAACGTAATCCCTAGTAGGATGGGGAGGAAATAAAACACCGCATTACTTGCAGCAGCAAGGATCAGGTACGTGTGTGACTCCGAGTGTGATCAAGATACTCAATAATGCTTTAATCATACCTGAGCCGGCCAAAGCTGGAAGAAGGGGGGAGAAGCTGCCTGAAATAATTTCAAAGATCCGGGAAGTAACGCTTGTCTTTTTCGCATTGGACTGCTTTTCTTTGGGAGAATTCACATTAAGTTGCTCCATAAACGCTATAAACTTCGGGAACCTGATTTCCAATGACAACTTGATATTGGCCACCACTCTCTACCACCGTTAGTACTTCCTTCATTTGTTCCAGTGAAATCTTATCCGCTTTGCTTGGATCGTTTAGGACGAATCTTAAGCGCGTCGCACAATGTACTAGACTTTCAATATTAGACTCACCGCCGACCAAGCGGACAATATCTGCTGCTGCATTTTCATATTTTTTACTGCTGCTCTCTTTTGCCATAAGGTTCCGCTCCTCTGAAATCTATTCTTACAATTGAGTAAACACCGTTCTAATCGTTACAGGTATCGTTATCATCGTTGATACATCCAGCATTCTCAGAGTATCGTCATCTAAGATTTTTCCTGTCTCGGAAGCCCAGGCTGCTGCTTCGGCACTTTCAAATGTGTATATGGAAATGGCATCAAACCCCTCCAGTTTATCAGCATAATCTCCATCTCCTAATCCAGTTTCTCTTACTGGATGCTGTCGATATTCAACTAATCCAGGCAGTTGTCGCGCAATCGGACCATGAACATGCTCATAGTGATGATGGAATTCCTCCAACGTGAGTCCAGAATGTCGCCTAAATATGAAAACAATGGAATGCATAAGAATCCTCCTTTATTGATTGTGAACTACAATATGGTTGTTCATGATGGTATAATAAAGTCTATTGTTACAATACAGTCAAGAGTGATTTGCTGAATGCAAGCGCTATGTGATATGAAACATTACACGGGAGTGACCACATGAATACGTTCTTATCTATTGGAGAGATGGCAAAACTGAATAACGTCACCATTCAGACGCTTCGTCACTACGATAAACTGGATATATTCAAGCCTGAACATGTGAATAAAGATAATAATTATCGTTACTATAGCGTGAGACAAATATTTTATCTTGATATCATCAAATATTTGAAGTTTATTGGTACGCCTCTTGACCAGATTAAGCAGGTAATCAAATTGCCACCTGAGGAGATTTATCTGTTTCTGGATAAGCAGGAGAGTATAGTCAAAGAAAAGATTAGACAGCTAGAGGATTCTCATCGCATTTTGAACCATCGTAAAGATCAACTTCAAGAACAAATTTTACTGGAGCGTCAGACAAAAGGAGTTGTTTACCAACGAAAGTTAGCGGATAGAAAAGTTTTAAAGCTGCAATTAAATAAACAGGTTACTCCTCTCGATAACCCGGATGTTTTTTTTCGTGATCTCGCCAATGTTCTGGAATTCGAAGGAATGATTATTGATAATTTGTATGGCTGCATCTATCCTCTTCAAGATTATAAGCATACAGCAGATATTCAATATAAGGCTTTGTACACCAATGTACACAAAGAGGCCATTTCTTCCGAGCACACGGATATTTCCGTGACTTCCATCCCAGCTGGGACGTATCTATGCATCACGTTTAAATGGTCGGTTGAGGCATACTACGGCTATTTCTCCAAACTAAAAGAGGCATACATTGCAATGGGATTACCGTTGAAAAACGAAGTAGAAGTATATGAGGTTTCACTTCCGAATAATTATGCTGTAGACAAAGACGAGGACTTTATTTCAGAATTACAGATCCGAATAGATCAATAGAAGCATCATAAAAAGGAACTGACCCCATAATGTGAGACAAATCAAAACACCTTCAAGAGAATGAAACCTTATCGTAAGATAGGGAGATCATCTTGGAGGTGTTTTTGTAATGGCAACCAGAGTGAGTTATCCCGTGGAATTAAAAATGAAAGCCATAGAAATGAGATTGGCAGAGGTGCCCGTGAAAGAGGTTATGGATCAGCTCGGAATACGAAATAAGACACAATTAGAAACGTGGATGAGATGATATCGAAAAGGAGAATTGCACCACTTAGAGCAACCAGTTGGTAAGCAATATAGCTACGGAAGAGGTCCAGAACACGCGACAGAACTCGAAAAAGTAAAAGCAGAAAACCGATTCTTGAAACAGCAACTGGATCTGCTAAAAAAGTACAAGGAACTGGAAAAGCGGTGGAAGCAGAAGTCGTTATCGCTTGGGTCGAGTCCATTCGAAAAGAAGTGACCATATCTGAGGCTTGTGCATGGCTTGGAATTGCTCGAGCGACCTACTACCGCTGGAAGGCAGCCTGGGAGAGCAAACGTCCAGATCCGATGGTGGAGAAAGTAGTTCAGCTTTGTGCTCAGCACAAGTTCCGGTATGGATATCGAAGAATCACTGCCTTGCTTCGGATTGAAGGTCCCATAAATCATAAACGGATAAAGCGAATTATGCAGTACGAGGGCTTACAGTGCCGAGTGAGGATGAAAAAACGAAAGAACACAGGGCAACCTGCAAAACCTGTGGAACATCTGCTAAAACGTAAATTTCATGCATAAGCTCCTTTGCAAAAACTGGTGACCGACATTACTTATTTGCCTTTCGGAAATAAAATGTTATACCTATCAAGCATTTTGGATCTGTACAACGACGGACATCGTTGAACAGACCGTTCGAGACTACATCAACTACTATAACTCAATTCGGATTCAAGCGAAACTAAATAACCAGTCTCCGATACATTTCCGAAGACTGGCTGCTTAAACTTGCAAGGTGTTTTGATCCCTGTCTCACAAAAGGGGTGCAGTCCCCTTTTTTTGATGCTTTTTTATTTGACTAATCCTTCAGCAGAGGCAACTTGTTCAGCATAGAAGAGAGGGCAATCGAATCCCAAGGCAAGTGCTCCGTAATTCCAAGTCCTACGACCTCAAACTCGGAAGCAACCTCTTGAATGAGACGCGTTACAGATTCCACAGAAGCACCTTTCGGCATCGTGTCCACGTTCTTCTCATATTCGCCAGGTCGAGCAAAGTAAGTGGAGCGAATCTGCTGGATATCCAGAACGTCCAGATCAAAATGAATAGCTATTCGAGTAGCACCCGTTTTCTTCAGCAATGATAGCACCGAATCGCTGGAGGTTCCAAATTCCGCAGCAGGGACATTAGGAAAATTAAATTTTTGATAAACGGACCGATCTTTTTCGCTCTCATCGTTGATACCTGCAAAAACAACGTGTGCTGGATTTACCTTGTTTGGAACCAAAGCAGCAAAATCCGTATCTCCCTCACCCAGAAGCGTTGCCAATACCATTGCATGATAATGTGGAAATATCTCTGCTGTCGTAACGTCGGGGTGTGCATCGATCCATAGAATGGCAAGATCATCTCCGTATTTGTCGGCCAGATATGCAAAAGGAGCGAGTTCGACACTACAATCCCCGCCAAGTACGACAAGACGATCAGGTTGATGCTCATGGATTATTTCAGAAGCACGCTTTGTTTGAGCGAGTAGTTGTTGTTTGGCGATAATACCATCTTCTTTTATTTGACTAAGGGACTCCGTAACTACAATGGGAACTTCAACTGTCTCTTGTCGGGTCACTGGAGCAAGCCATGCCAGAAGCTGTGCGCCAAAGTGATAGGCAGTGTTGTTTCCTCCTTGCCACTGCGGCATGATCAGACGTAGCGTTCGTTTATTTGTCGTTTCATTCATTTCATGTCATTCCTTTCAATCCAGAATAAGTTAAGCATAAACTCTATCCAAAGGAGAGAGTCAAGGCTCAGAAAGTTTAAACGTAATATTGGGAGGCAAGTGAAGATTGTGGTCAAAGGAGTTTTCTGGTTCCAGGAAACACTAGAGTTGAATTATTAGACAATCGTATGCCTGGGGAAGGTAGGGGGGTGAAATGCTTGTTCCGACAAAAACGACCTGTTGGAAATTACTGATTTCGCCTATGGAACTCCTATGACGGATTGTAATATGAAGTGCGACACCTACTGGAAATAAATAAAAAAAGGGCCCATGGCCGGATTCGTGTAAAATGAAGGTTCCTACACCACATTCACACAAGGAGAATCCACCATGAGCTACACACATCTTAGCATAATCGAACGCAGCAAGCTAGAAATCCTTCACCAGCACGGCCAAAGTGCACGCCATCGCAAAAGAGCTGGAAAGGCATCCTTCGACGATTTGCCGTGAATTGGAGCGCAGCGTTTCATCGCAACCCTATCAGGCAGAACAAGCTCAGAATGCTTATCAGGAAAGTCGTAAGGCTTCGGTATCTCCCGGTAAATGGTCAGACGCCTTGGCTGCTTCACTGGAGAAAACACTTGAGGCAACGTGGTCTCCGAAACATATCACGGAACGGTTTCGCGCCGATGGCCTGCCTGCGGTCTCCTTTAAAACCATCTATCGCTGGATCTACGCAGGACGTCTGGTTCAAGGTACATTACAAGTCTTACGTCACAAAGGGAAGCGTCAGAAACCCGCAGAAACTCGCTGTAAATTCGCCATTGGCAGAACTATTCAGATCGTCCGAAAGAAGTCCGTTCCCGTGAAACCTTTGGACAATAGGAACTGGATACCGTCGTATCGGGTCGTGGGAAAAGTAAAGGTTGCGTAGCCACACTCATTGAACGTAAAACGCGTCTATATACCGCTATTCTCATGCCTAATCGTACGGCATTGTCCATGGAGATCGCGCTTGGTGTAGCATCTCACAGTACCCCAAAGGGGCCTTCCTCACCGCAACCGCTGACCGTGGAAAGGAGTTTGCTTACTACGCCAATCTAGAGACGACCTACGGCCTCCATGTTTACTTTGCTAATCCGTAGTCATCTTGGCAACGCGGCTCCAACGAGAATGCGAATGGGTTACTACGAGAGTTCCACCCTAAGGGCACCGATTTCGCTCAAGTGGAGGATGAAGATCTCGCCGACTCCCTTGATTTAATCAATCACAGGCCAAGAAAATGCTTGGGTTGGAAGACCGCTCACGAATCTTTCACAGAGGAACTGTCGCACTTGACTTGACAATCCGTCTCAATAAATGATATTTATTTGTCATCAACGACTTAGTAAATCGCCAATCTCACCAAACGTATGTCTTTCGAGACGAAAGCCGAACCGCTATAACTCTTTCGTAGAGACGTTTATCAGATGTTTCTCTCATAGCTGCATCTAGTTGTTTGATTTCTTCATTGCTCATTTTCATCGCCGCCTTGGATGTGTTTACAATGTATTACCCAATTAGGCGATCTGAGAGACTTTGTTGATTTATTTATTGCGTTCTATAATAGAATACTTTGGTGTTGAATATTGAAAACAGACTATCAATAATGTATATTTAATCTATATTAGAAAATATTAGTTTTACTTGATTGAAATAGTATGGTTTTCATATATATTAAATTCAGTGAAATTACCCCCAATACAGAATTGTGAAACTGCCTCTGCTCTTTGATGTAAAATCCTAACTATTTTAGAACTGTCATTTGCATACAAGGTAAAAGTGTGATTTGAATCTACGTCCCAAGAAGAATATATAGAAATCAGAAATTCAAAGGGGTGCTTGAGATGTCGAATGTATTTACTGGTAGAATTGACAATTTCCCTGAACAAATATTACATGATGAGATTTTAGAGCCGCAATTTAATTACGAAGTAGAAAACTTGCTGAAGTACTATATCAATATTGAACAAGTTATGTTGTTAGAGTACGTGAAAATGCACTGTATTAGTAAAAGCCAAGGTGCTGAAATTAACAAAATTTTAAAGTCGATTACGAAGGAAGTATTGGTTGCCAGCCCTGAAAATAATATGTCTGATATCCTATTCGCAATCGAAAAAAATGTTGAAAGCTCTTTGACTGATTCAGTTCCTTACTGGCATGCGGATCGGAGTCGAAATGACGTTCAGGCATGCGCCCAACTGATGTTTGCTCGGCAAGAATTATTAGACTTGATAGCAAAGTTAGGCTTCTTAATTGATGAAATATTGAATTTGGCCAAGCGATATACAGATACCCCGATGCCTGGGTACACTCATTTCCAATCTGCACAGATAATTACTCCAGGTTTTTACCTCTCTGCTATGGCTGATGAACTGATACAAATACATAGAAATTGGATACATACATATGACAATATCAATAAATCTCCGCTAACTGCTGGTGCAATGGCTGGAGTGGAGTTGAACTGGGATAGTGAGTCACTTGCTAGCCTGCTTGGCTTCAGTAATACTTACACAAATGCTTTAAGATCAGTGGCCTCTAGGCAATGGGTTTTACAAATATCTGCTGAATTATCTGTTTTCTCCGTTTTGATTTCAAGATTTCTTACTGATCTTATGCTGTGGGGCAGCAGCGAATTTCATTTTATTGACTTGCCAGGAAACCTGTCAGGTATTTCTTCTGCAATGCCTCAGAAAAAAAATTTCCCCATCCTTGAACGCATTAGGGGGAAATGTTCACATTTGGCCGCTTTTCATAACAACTTTATTCTAGGACAAAAAAATACTCCATATTCTAATTTGGTCGAAACCTCAAAAGAAAGTAGCACTTACTTCATAGATCTTTCTCACACAAGTCAATCCATACTTACTCTACTAACACTCGTTATTCAGCATTTAAGTTTTAATAAAGAGAGAATGTTATATCTCTGTAAAAAGGATTATTTTGGTGGGTTCAGTTTGGCTAATTTTTTGACGATTAGAGAAAACATTCCCTATAGAAAATCTCAAATTATAGCAGGTCGCTACATTATAGAAGCGATGCGTATGAATCTTTCACCCGAAGAATACAACGTGCACATTCTAGAGCAAAAATGCGCAGAAGAAGGATTTAGTATTCATAACCCGGTTGAAATACTTGCCTTGTCTTTTGATGTAGAAAATAATCTGAACTTAAAGAAATCCCTCGGATCTACCAATCCATCTATGGTACAAAAAAGTATTGATCATCAACTGGAAGAGATTACGAGATGTAAGAGTAACTTAATATCTAGAGTAGCGGATTTATTAAACGCCGAAATTGAAAGAGAAAATCAATTTTCACGCTTTTTGCGTAAATAAAAATAGAATACGGAATGAGAAGATCAAAATAAGCAGGGGGAACAAATATGATTGAGAATATGGTAGGTATGATTGGTAATACGCCTCTAATTCAGTTGAAGGCGACCGCCTCCCCAACGCAGCAAGGAAAATTATTCGCAAAACTGGAATTGATGAATCCATTTGGAATGAAAGATCGAGTTGCTAAAAGAGTAATAGAATGTGCTAAGAAATCAGGGATGTTAAAAGAAGGGGCCCCCATTATTGAAAGTTCATCTGGAACCATGGCTTGCGGGCTTGCTCTGGTCGGACGTTGTATGGGACACCCTGTTCATATTGTTACAGATCCCCGTATAGATAGGGTCACACATGCTAAGTTAGAATCATTGGGCTGCAATATTCATATTGTCACGAAAATGGGGAAAGAGGGAGGGTGGCAAACGGCACGTTTGGAGTTGTTAGACTCTCTACTACAGCAATACCCTGATGCTTTTTGGCCGAGGCAATATGAAAATCCAGAAAACCCGAATGCGTATGAGGATATGGCCATGGAGATAATGAAGGATATTGGCAAAGTAGATGTTCTAGTTGGATCTGTAGGAAGTGGGGGTTCACTGTCCGGAACAGCTCAAACGTTAAAGAAATATAATCCGAATTTAAAAGTAGTTGCAGTTGATGCAGTTGGCAGTGTGATTTTCGGTCAACCTGATCAACCAGGCCGCTTGCAGGGTGGATTGGGAAACAGCATAATTGCTCCTAATGTTAATTTTAATATCATAGATGAAGTACATTGGTTAAATGATGAGGAAGCATTCAATGCTACCCTAGAACTTGCATACCAAGAGCAAATCTTTGCAGGAAACAGTTCTGGATCAGCTTATCATGTTGCTAAGTGGTTAGCAGAACAAGCCGAGGTATCATGTAATGTTGTTGCGATTTTCCCTGATCGGGGGGACCGATATGCGAACAATATCTATAATCAAGATTACCATGAACAAAATAATTTGTTTTTAGGCAGAACACAAACGAAGCCTAAATGTATTGATTTAAATGCAGTTGCAGATTGCTGGTCATATACTTCTCTGCCAAAGAAGCAATCCAGCAAACGTCTTGTTTTTATTGAGTCAAATACAACAGGAACAGGAATGCAGGCACTACAAAAGGCAAGGGATTTAAATTATGAACCTGTGTTAATTTCTAGAAATCCAGATTTATACCGAAATTTAAGTCACGATCTTTGTGTTGTTATAACGGCTGAAACTAATGATAAAGCAAGTTTGTATCAGGCTGTGATTAAAGAGAATATCCAATCAATTGCAGGGATTATGACCACAAGTGATTTTTACTTAGAAATGGCTGCTGAATTAGCTGGATATTTTGAACTGAAGGGCAACAGTCGTGAATCAATACATATTTGCCGGAATAAAGTTCTTTTCAGAGAAAAGCTTCATGAGCACAGCGTTAAACAACCGAAATACGACATAATAACATCGGAGTCTGAGTTGTATTCACTTCGTTCTGAAATCGATTTCCCCTGTGTTTGTAAAGTTGCAGATGATAGTGGGTCCAATAATGTACGTCTGTGTTCCTCATGGGAAGAGTTAGAGGAACATGCTTTGAAGATCCTAAAAATTGAGTTCAATGGACGTGGCCAAAAAACAATGCAAACAGTATTAGTGGAAGAGTATATTGAAGGTCCTGAATTTAGTGTTGAAATGTTCTCATGGGATGGCGTTGCGGAGTGTATTGGGATCACAGAGAAAGCTGTAACGGGAAGCCCCTACTTCGTTGAATATGCGCATATATTCCCAGCCAAACTTTCTAAAGAGAAGGAGCATCACATTATAGAGGTGGTCAATTCAACACTTAAAGCCGTTAAATTCACAAACGGTGCTTCACATACTGAAATTAAACTAACAGACAGAGGTGCATATGTAATTGAAACGAATGCACGATTGCCTGGAGGTATGATACCTGAACTTGTCAAAAATTCAACTGGAATAGATTTGTTGAACAGCCAAATTTTAAGCTCAGTGGGTATAAAACCGGAATTTATTAAAGAGAACCTGGGAGTTTCAGGAATTTACTTTTTTACGGTGGAAGTATCTGGTATATTACGAAACATAAATAACTTAGAACAAATTACAGAGATGGCAGAAGTGAAAAGTATTTCTATCTATATAAATGAAGGAGAAGCTGTTCAGGCACCAGAAAATTTCTCGCATAGAATAGGACATGTTATTGTTGCTGGCACTTCTTATGAAGAAGTAAATCAATTATTGAAGCAGATTGACCAGTTGACAACGTATTCAATTGATCCACTGCAAGTTGGGCAAAAAACATTAATTTTGAATGGAAAAGGAGCAGGAAATGATTGAATTTAGAAGTGATACCTTTACCCTTCCTACACGAAAGATGATGCAAGCCATACAGAATGCAACTCTTGGAGACGATGTGTATGGTGAAGATCCTACAGTCAGAGCACTAGAGGAGAAGGCAGCTTTAATCTTAGGAAAAGAAGCATCCATTCTGATGCCTAGTGGTACTATGGCAAACTTATCATCGATTATGGTTCATTGCTCAAGGGGGTCGAAAATTCTTGTGGGGGATGAAAGTGACATTTATATCTATGAAGCTGCGGGTGCTTCAGTATGTGGAGGCATTATGTATGAGAAGATTCCAACCATGTTAGATGGAACGTTACGTATCCAAGACTTGGAAGAAGCATTTCCAAAGGATATGGACGATCCTCAATTCGCGATCCCATCATTAATTTGTATTGAAAACTCGCATAATAGAATGGGGGGAAGGGTTTTACCCATATCGTATCTCGAGGAATTGAAGTCATTTTCAATGAATAAAAATATACCTGTTCATATGGATGGAGCAAGGCTTTTTAATGCTGCAATTTCTCTGGGAGTGGAACCAAAGGAAATCACTAAATATGCTGACACAGTACAAATATGTTTATCCAAAGGGTTGTCTTCTCCGATAGGTTCTATGGTTGCAGGTTCAAAAGAGTTTATCAATAAAGTGTATCGAATTCGAAAGATGTTAGGGGGAGGTATGAGACAGGCAGGAATCATAGCAGCTCCGGGATTAATAGCGTTAGAAGGATATATGGGAAGGTTAACTGTGGATCATGAACATGCGAGGATACTGGCTGAAGGCTTAGCCAATATACCTGGAGTGATTTTAGAAATGGAAAACGTCGAAACTAACATTGTGTTCTTTCGTATCGATTCATCTAAGCTTACAACAGAAATTTTTATCAAGGAAGCAAATGAAAGAGGGCTTAATCTGGCAGAACTAGGCACGGACAGAATTCGAATGGTTACTCATTCGGGTATTAACTCTACTGATATCAAAAAAGCGCTTGAAATAATACATTCCATATTGGCTGGATAAGGCGAAGGAAATGATTTTTTGGATGAAAAGAGGGAGGATACGATGTCAGTAGCTTTAATTTTTCCAGGGCAAGGTTCTCAATACATTGGTATGGGGAAGGAGCTATGCACATCATTTTCACTGGCGAGCCAGACAATTGAAGAAGCAAGTGAAATCATCAACATGGATATAACAAAATGCTGGAGGACGGATTATAACCTAAATAATACGCGGGATGCACAACCCATGATTCTCGCTGTCAGTATTGCAGCGTTTCGAGTTTTTTATCAAGAAATTGGATTGAGCCCCTCTGCAGCTGCTGGTCATAGTTTAGGAGAATACGCCGCTTTGGTCAGTAGTGGACACATCTCTTTAAAAGATGCTTTAAATATTGTAAAAGTACGAGGCGAATTGATGCAAGCGGCTTCTGATCAGTTTCCTGGGCGAATGGTTGCGACAATGCATTCTAATTATTCAGATGTAGAAGAAATTTATGATCGCACTAGGAGACGTTGGAGAAATTTCACTCTCGCATGTGACAACTCAAAATTGCACAAGGTGTTTTCGGGAACTATTGAAGCTACAGGAATGTTCATAGACCAACTTAAAGATAAAAATATCCAATATAAAGTGATTAATAACTCAGGAGCATTTCATAACGATACCATGCAAAGTGCAGCGAATAAAATGTTTGAAGTATTAAGTGATGTAAAGGTGAATAAAGGGGATTTCCCAGTTCTATCTAACGTAGATGCTCTTCCTCATACGATGAATACATTGAAAAAAATGTTGGTGCTACAAATTACTAAACCGGTTAGATGGAGAGAAACAGTGGATAACTTAGTCAGACATGGTGCAACATCTTTTGTCGAAATTGGACCGAGAAAAGTATTAGGAAATATGATCGATCATGATAAGAAGAATTTTCAGTTTTTATCTTTTTGTACAAGTAAAGACGTGGATCAGGTGAGATCTATGTTAGAAATTCAGCCTAATAATTCTGAAGGGAGTAAAGATGATTTTTCTATTGTTGATGAATTGGTGAATCACAGTATTGTGATGAAAAATTATAACTATACAAATATCAATTATAATGCAATTCATGAAATCTATCATAAAATAAAAGATTTGAAGAACAATGGTACCATTAATGAAAATACGAATAGACAAATAATCCAATATATATTAGAAATATGTAATTTAAAAAATATTCCATTTGAAGAACAAGAGAGCTTCAAAGCAAATTGGTTGAGAAATTATGCGTAAAATAAAATTTCAGTGGGAGTTGTTGAAATGAATTTTCCTACTTCTTTAATAGAGGCTTTTAAAAGAGTTAGTGAGGTCGAAGATCGCGGTATTAATTTTATTAATGGGGACAGCGATACAACATTCATTTCTTATAAACAACTGTATTTCGAAGCAGTTCATACGTTGGATTACCTCAACAGCAAAGGGCTAAGCGTTGATAATGAATTGGTTCTTTATTTCGAAGAGAAGGACATGAACAGATTTGTAACCTATTATTGGGCATGCATTCTCGGCGGCATCATTCCGGTTCCCTTGGCTACAGGAAATAATAATGAGCATAGAAAAAAATTGTTCGAAATCTGGATGACTCTCAAAAATCCGTACATAATCACAGATCATTCTATATGGGATAGACTTCTGTCTAAATCGCTAATTGATCCGCATTCTCTGAATATGCAAGAGAGGGTGTTGTTTTATGAGGAGAAAGATGCAAGAACTCATGATCAAAATCATTCCGGCATATCCCGAACAAGCGAAGAGATTGCGTTTATCCAATACTCTTCCGGATCAACAGGTACACCTAAAGGGGTAGTTTTAACACATCAAAATTTAATGTATAACATCAAGGATATTACGAGCCATTTAGGTATTACAGAAAAAGATTCTACTTTATCATGGATGCCATTAACTCATGATATGGGATTAATTGTATTCCATCTCTTGCCCTTAGTTAGCGGTCTAAATCAGCATCTTATTGCTACTTCAACGTTTATTCGCCGCCCTATGTTATGGATGAAAAAAATTAGCGATCATAAAATTACGTTTACAGCTTCTCCTAATTTTGGACTTAAATATTTCGTTTCAAAATTTAAAGAAGAAAATGCAGAGTATTGGGATCTATCCAGTTTAAGAATTATCCTAAATGGAGCAGAGCCGATAGCACATCAAGTCAGTATGAATTTTATGCAATGTTTGGCCCCATATCATCTGAGAGAAGACGCCATGTTTGCCGGGTATGGACTTGCTGAAGCCTCGGTAGGAGTTTCAATAGGGAAATTAATGTCAGATCCGCTGTTACTTAATAGAAAATTATTAAGTATAGGTAATGCTATACATGTAACTGGCGAACAAGAAGAGGGCTTATCGGTTGTTAATGTGGGCACTGTTTTTGAAGACTGCGATTTGCGGATCACAGACGATAACGATGTTGTAGTACCAGATCGGTTCTACGGACATATTCAAATAAAAGGGAAAAATGTGACCCAAGGTTACTATCGCAACAAGGAAGCTACCGCCAAACTAAAAACGATAGACGGCTGGACTAGAACAGGAGATTTAGGATTTATCGTAGATCGAAAATTATATGTGATCGGAAGATATAAAGATATTATTTTTGTTAACGGGCAAAATGTATACCCTCATGATATAGAAAGAGTCGCTGAAGGATTCGAGAATATTGAGCTAGGGAAAGTGGCTGCATGTGGTGTATACGACACAACGACAAATGAAGATCAAATTATTCTTTTTGTGGTGCATAAAGATTCTAGCAAGGACTTCTCAGCGTATTCTACTCGATTAAAAGGCTATATTAATGAACAGACCGGATGGAAAATTTCAAATGTGGTACCTATTCGACAATTGCCTAAAACGACGAGTGGGAAAGTGCAACGATACAAATTGGCAGATGAATATTCCAGTGGTGTGTACCATTCCCGATCTGTACCTGGCAATGAAGCAGTTGAGGAAGAAAGTCCAGAAGCCAATAAAAGTTCCAAAGCAAATATTGGAGAATTGGAAGATAAACTCGTAAAAATATTTAAAGATGTGTTGTCGATCCATGATGTGAACAAACATGATCGTTTCTTTGAAATAGGAGCAACTTCCATACAGTTAACGGAGATCGCTACTCAATTAGAAGATGAATTGAACATGATTATTCCGACAACTGACTTCTTCTCGTATCCAACGATTAATCAGTTAGCGAAATATCTCTTAGGTATTGAAAGGGATGAAATAAGTGTCATACCTGTAACAAAACGAAAAGAAGAGGTCGATGATCTCCCAAACTATAAGAAAAATGATATCGCTGTCATTGGAATGTCAGGTGAATTTGCTGGAGCGGATGATTTAGATGAATATTGGAGAGTGATTGCTACAGGGCAAGATGCGATCAGTCCATTGAATGTTGAGAGAGCTGAGGATGCACGTCATTTTATGAATAGAAAGGACGAAGATTTTACATTTATAGAGGGAGGATTTCTCAAAGAGATCGATAAATTTGATTATTCATTTTTTGGAATGACACCCAAAGAAGCAGAGCTTATGGATCCTAATCAAAGATTATTTTTACAGACGGTCTGGCACACGCTTGAAAATGCGGGGTATGGAGGAGGACAGCTATCCGGACGTCAAGTCGGTGTGTTTGTAGGAGCTTCTAAGATCGGCTATACCTATGAACAGTTATTGCTGGAAAGTGGAGATGCCTCCGTAGCACAATATGCTGTTGGTAATCTTTCATCAATCATATCAGGTCGAATTTCATATTTACTCAATTTTAAAGGGCCAGCAATAACGATCGACACGGCGTGTTCTTCCTCGCTGGTAGCCGTGCATATGGCATGTGAAAGTATTATACGAGGCGAATGTGAACTGGCAATTGCTGGAGGTGTAAGGACACTTCTCCTTCCAATCAAGGCGGGAATTGGCATGGAGTCTTCAGACGATCGAGCTAGAAGCTTCGATGATGATTCTGATGGTACAGGAACTGGAGAAGGGGTAGCCTCCATTTTACTAAAGCCGTTAAAGCAAGCTATTGCGGATGGGGACTATATTCACGCAGTTATTAAAGGAAGTGCGATTAATCAAGACGGAGCAACGGTGAGTATGACAGCTCCTAATACAGAGTCTCAGACCAACCTTATTTCAAAAGCGTGGGAGAACGCTGAGATTGAACCAGAAACCATTTCATATATTGAAACTCATGGTACAGGTACTCCTTTAGGTGATCCTATAGAGATTAACGCGATTAGTCATGCGTTCCAGAAGCATACTTCCAACAAACAGTTCTGTGGAATTGGATCAGTCAAAGCCAATATTGGGCATCTTTATGAAGCAGCGGGTATTGCTAGTCTAATTAAAACGATTCTTTGTTTGCAGCATAAGGAAATACCGCCACTAACCCATTTTAAAAAACCTAACCGTAACATTAATTTTTTGGATACTCCCTTATATATTCCGAAAGATTTGACTAATTGGCAAGCCAATGATGTTCCTAGGCGCAGTGGAGTGAGTTCGTTCGGGTTCAGCGGTACGAATTGTCATGTTGTTCTTGAAGAATTTAACCGGATTGAGCAGCCTGTTCAAACAATTACGGATCGCTATCAATTGTTTACATTATCAGCTAAGACGCATGATTCGTTGTATGAACTGGTAAAAAAATATACAGAATTTCTTTCCTGTAATGTTAATTACACGATAAGTGAAATTTGTTATACGGCTAACATGGGTAGATCTCATTTCCCGCTGCGGATCGGTATCGTTGCGCATACGCTTGAAGAGTTGAGATGGAAATTAACAGAGGTTCTAGGTGCAGGAGTACCCATCCAAAAAGAACATGTGGATGAGCAATCACTACGTATTCAGGATTTTTCTAAACAAGCGAATGAGATTTTAGACAAATATGACGCACAGACTCCAATAAGCAAACAAGATATAGAAACCTTATGTGAGTGCTATATCCGAGGTGCAAATTTCGATTTGTATAAAGGTGATTCCAAACCAAACAAAGTGCCGCTGCCTGTGTATCCGTTCATGAAAAAAAGATGCTGGGTAGAACGATCTGAAACTCAAAAAGAAAAGGCAGTTCGTAAAGAGGTCATGGTGGAGGAGGATCGAAATGTGGAAAAAACATTAAAAAGTACTGTTGATCATAGGGACCTTTTAAAAGATATATTCCAAAAAATAACCGGATTCTCCAAGGATGAAATAAATACAGGCACCCATTTCTTAGAGATGGGTATCGACTCTATTATGTTGAATCAAGTCAAAATTAGTATCATGAAACAATTCTCAGTGGATATTCCTGTGAATTTATTGTTTGAATCCGTTACTAATTTAAACAAGTTAAATGAGTATATCATTGAGCATACCCCAGTGATTGATTCAGATTATGTTCAAGAGAAAAATGAAACATCTCAATTTCTAACCCCTGAGAATGTTATTAGATCAGCACCAACAAATCGCTCAAGTGATTCAAGTTTCTTAAACATTATTGAGAAGCAAATTAATCTGTTAAATAATCACCAAAAAAATATAAGTGAGATTTTCAATCAACAATTAGAGCTATTGAGAATGGAAAATGGCGGTGCTATACAACATGCTACAACATCTGCTCCGATGAACAGCCATAGCGATCGCGGAGAAACCCGTATTGAACACATTAAGGAGCATAGAGATGCTACTGTCCATGCTGATCTGCAACCAAAACAAAAGGTATTTGTACCTTTCCAACCTATTGTCATTAGTTCTGAAAGTGGTTTGTCTGAAGAGCAGCAGCACTTTTTGGATTCTTTCATTGAAGAGTATTCCAAGAAAACGAAACAGTCTAAAGAATACACGCAAACCTATAGAAAAGCACATGCTAATAATCGTAATGCCTCAGGCTTTCGTTCATATATGAAAGAAATTGTATACCCCGTGATTGCAGAAAAATCAATGGGTTCGAGACTATGGGATCTTGATGGAAATGAATATATTGATCTTACGATGGGATTCGGCGTGAATTTGTTTGGTCATAATCCTCCATTTATAACAGATGAATTGAAAGAGGAGATTAGCAGTCAACCGGCTCCTCTCGGTCCTATGTCTAACATAGCAGGTCAGGTATCGGAGTTAATTCGAGAGATAACTGGCTGTGAAAGGGTTGCTTTTTATAATTCTGGAACTGAAGCAATTATGGTGGCGATCCGATTGGCTAGAGCACAGAGTGGGCGTTCCAAAATAGCGCTATTTTCCGGATCATATCATGGAACCTTTGACGGAGTGCTGGGAGTAGCCGATATGAATGCAGATGATGGTCAAGCGCTGCCGATGGCTCCAGGTATCCCGGAAAGTTACTTAAAGGATGTTCTCATCCTAAATTATAATAGCCCGCATTCGTTAGAAATTTTGGATCGATATAAAAATGAAATTGCTGCAGTGGTAGTAGAACCAATCCAGAGCCGCAGACCCGATTTACAACCTAAGGCTTTCATTCAAGAGATCAGAACCCTAACAGAGCAATCTGATATAGCCTTGATTTTTGATGAAGTCATCACGGGTTTTCGGATTGATATGAGGGGCTCCCAAGGATGGTACGATATCGAAGCTGATATCGCTGTATATGGAAAAATCGTTGGCGGCGGGATGCCGATAGGTGTGGTCGCTGGAAAATCAAAATACTTGGATGCGGTAGATGGGGGATATTGGGAATTCGGAGATGATTCCTATCCACCTCATGCTGACATCAAAACATTTGTAGGCGGGACATTCTGTACTCATCCTATAACAATGAAGGCAGCATTAAAAACGTTAGAGTACTTAAAGGACAAAGGGCCCGGACTGCAAAGGGAATTAAATGAACGCACCAATAAACTAATGCATACCTTGAATGAGTTCTTTAAACAAGAAAACGTGCCAATTCATATGGTCAACTGTGGATCACTCTTCAGGTTTGTATCGTTTGTAGATATTGAACTGTTCTATTATCTGATGATCAAAAACGGCGTGTACATTTGGGAGGGGCGTAACTGCTTCTTATCAACAGCGCATACGGAAGAGGATATTAATAAAATTTTGCGTGCTGTGTATATGAGCATATTTGAGCTGAAAAAAAATATGTTCTTTCAACAACAGCCTAGCGCAGACAGTCCACCAAGGGAACCAGAAAAAACAAGTGAAGTTTTCCCAGTTACGAGTGAACAAAAGCAATTATGGTTTGCATCCAAAGCAAGAAAGCAGCAATCTGCTGCGTTTACCGAACGAGTGGCTTTGAGATTAAAGGGTTCTATTGACAGGGAGAAGTTAACGAAAGCGCTCCAAACCATCACGAGTAGACATGAAGCGCTTCGAACAGTCATAGATAACAGTGGAGAACAGCAAATTGTGCTAAAGCATGGAAATGTAGAGATTCATAGCACAGATCTTACAGCAGACTTAAGAACAGACAAGGATTTAGTTTTTAAGGAATGGATGGCTAAAGAGAGTGAGAACCAGATTGAACTTAGTCCAGACTCAGTGCTCACTAAATACCATCTGCTTAAAATGGCGGAAGACCTTCACGTTCTTATTATGTCCTTTCATCATATTATTGCCGATGGCTGGTCTATTTCTGTCGTTGTGGATGAACTCCATAAGTTGTATAGAGCGTACTCTAGAAATGAAAATGATCTCATTGAATTACCTGCACCGGGTCAATTTAGAGAATATTTAGATTGGCGAGAGAAGCAGCTAAATACTTCGGAACATACAAAGGCAGTACAGTATTGGAGCTCTATCTTTGAAGAGCCTGTTCGAAGTATTACAATTCCTTCGATCACCGAAGGGATGTTAAAGAGGGAATATCAGGGCAAACGGGTTCATTTCAAATTGGAAAAATCGGTAACTGATAAACTCAGAAAATTGAGTATCCACTCTCAAAATAGCCTTTTTGTTACTTTATTTGCTGTATACAAAGTCTTTATACACCGTTTAACAGGCTATTCGAAACTCGTTATAGGCATTCCCATGTCTGGTCAGGCCCAAATGCAAAATTATAATTTGATTGGGAATTGCGCAAGTGTTCTACCCGTGGTCAGTAAAGTAAACAAGTGGGGCTCCTTTAGAGATTACTTGACGTCTCTGAAAGAAGTGATGAACGAATTAGAAGACGTGAAGAAGTTTCCATTCTCCATGTTTATTGATTCATTAAATTTTAATAATGTGCCCGAATTAAATATTCTATTTAACATGGACAGGCCGATCTCAAAAACGAAATTACATGATCTGGATGTTGAACTCATTCCCACTCCGATTCAATACTCCAAATATGATCTCTTTATGAATGTGATGTACGTAAGCGGAGAGCTTTGGTTCGAATTAGATGTGAATACACAACTCGTTCAAGAGCATGAAATAGATCAGTGGGTGAATTATTTTAATGAACTTGTGTTCCATATCACCGAAAATGAACATCTGCATTTAGAAAAAATCATCGTTGAACACGAGCTAGAGCATAGGTTGAAGGCATTAGTTTCTGAAGAAAAACTCGCTTGGATCAAAGGGAATCCTGTTTATTTGGAACTTTTGGAAAACTATATTTGCGAGGAATTCGCCGAAGAAGTAACTCGTTGTGATGTACGCGTAGAAGAAGAGGGACATGAGATTATAGCTTATGTTCATGGCAATACTCCAAGTGACCTTTCACTCATGAGGAAGAAACTGTTACAAACATTAAAAGAATACTGGGTACCAAAGACAATTAAACATGTGGATCCAAGAAACAACCAGATAAGTACGTTGAGTGACTATGCACCGCAGCTGGATGAGTCAGATCAAGCGGGTGATTCAAACTCGGGGAACATGTCGATAACCGAAGAAAAATTAACTGCGATTTGGAAAGAGATTTTATCCATTACGGATATTGGAGTAGACGAAAGTTTTTTTGAACTTGGGGGAAATTCATTACAAGCCACAACGATTTTCTCTAGAATTCACAAGGAATTAAATGTATCTATTCCTTTAAGTGAATTGTTTGTTTCTACAACCATTCGTGCATTAAGTAGATATATTGAAAATTTCGAAGATTCTGATCGTACAGAATACACACCTATCCCTAGTAGAGCAGTACTTTTGGTGGGAAATGAAAAAAAATTACCTGAAGCAAATTGTTATCCGCTCTCCAATGCTCAAGCAAGAGTGTGGTTTAGGGCACAGTTTACTGGGCATGCATACGGAGACGTGTATCTCTATGAATTCAAAAATGGATTGGATATCGAAATTTTTCAGCAGGCCGTACACATCTTAATTGATCGGCATGAGATCATGAGGACCACAATTACCGAAGTGGAAGGAGTATTTTATCAAAAAGTTCATGATTTCCTGAAAGTTCCCTTTGAGTATGTTGATTTGGCTCATAGATCCGATGAAGAACAACGTGAGCGTGTTGCTGAAGATATACAAATACACAAGAATACAGAATTCGACTTAGGATTGGAATCCTTTTACCGCATGAAATTTTATCAATTAGCTGATCAAAAATTTATATTCTTGCTATCGGTGCATCATATTGGTCATGATGGCTGGTCCCATTATGCCTTCTTGAATGACTTATTAAATATATATTCCTCCTTAAGTCAAGGAGAGGATCTTCATAGAATAGATCAACCTCGTCAATATGCAGATTTTTCGTTATGGCAGTACAAGCATATTACAACTGAAGCAGTTGGGAAACAGAAGGAATATTGGAAGGAGAAATTGCAAAGATTCGCCCCTGTTCTTCAATTACCAAGCGATTCTGAGGAGGAAATAAAAGAACAGGAAACGATCTCGGAGATGTGCAAATACACCATCACACCAGAATTAACAAATAAGATTTATGAATTGAATGCTTTAAGTGGAGGAACCACCACATATATTACTGTCCTAGCTGCTTTGAAAATCTGGATGTCTCATATAACGGATCACACACTTATTACGATAGGTTCGACCCTTTCTGGGCGTACACATCCGGACTTAGAGAGCATGATCGGTTTATGCATTAATCCAGTTGCCATGCGTACTGAGTTATCAGGAAATCCTACAATGCACGATGTTCTGAAAAGGGTTGGGGATACATGTGTTGGAGCATACACGAATCAAGAGTATCCTTTTGATTTAGTTATGCAGGATCAGTATGTTATGCATGACCAAGTTAAGTCGTTATACTCCGTATGTCTAATAGGACAAAATGCGCACACGACCAAACTTCAGAACGATGAGATTGAAGTTCGATTCTGTAACTTGGATGAGTTTCAGGTCAAGGGAACGGATGCCGCACTTGGTAACTATGAGATGGATCAGAATGAAAAAACAAAATTAGATTTGTTGATTTATTTGTTCGATAATGAAGATCAACTCTTGTTTGAAATTTATTATAACCAGACTAAATTTTGTGCAGATACGATCCAGACTTTTTTTGAGCAAATTGAACAAGTTCTTAATCAAACGGTAAATTCCCCAAACATGAGGTTATCACAAATTAAATTAAATGATGATACATTGTTACATGAACTGTTCAATTAAAAAATAACTGGCAGAGGGTGTATCTATTTCATGAACTATCTATCGAAAGAGAACGTTTCAGAAGTTCTGGAATTATCTCACATTCAGAAAGAGTATTTACAACAAAAGGATGCTATAAACCAACTTATATTTGAAATCCCCTTAAATATAGACAGAACACAAATCCAATTGACATGGGATACTTTGGTTGAAGATTCTCCTGCGTTACGAACAATTTTCCGTTCTTTAAAAAATAGAACTGTACAAGTTGTACTCAAATCGAGACCGATTGCATTGCAGTGGATGGATAATGAGGCATTAACTTCGGCAGATCAGCAAATTGTAATTGAACACGTCGCAGAAGAATATAGAGGCGAGTTTCTTATAAGTGAAGAGCCCTTGCACAGATTGGTTATCCTTACATTTGGACAAGTTAGATCTGTTTTAATATGGACATTTAATGTTTTGAGCATAGATATGTATAGTTGTGAGCTATTATTCAACAAATGGATGGGACAAGCAAAGGCAGTTCAAGATAAGGGCTTACGACATGGGGATATAAAAAGTTATCTTCAATGGGAAGCAGAGCAAGATGGAAATCCAGCACAGGATTATTGGTTCGATAAGATGGGGGATTACTCATTTTCGGCTCTCCAAGTGCCTGCGACCCAATCTAGTTCCGACAACCAAGATTATTATAAAAAAATAAATGCAGACCTCCCAGCAGATCTGGTTGGATTGATCCAGGAGTGCAGCCGTCGATATAACACTTCCATGAATAGCATATTTTACACCGCCTGGTTGCTTACATTACACGTGTATACGGGGGATGAGAACGTTGCCTGCGGATCGACTCTGTCAGCAGACTTCAAAACATTCCCCGCCACCGATGAAATGATAGGGACATTTAGTCATTCGTTACCTATACAAGTCCGGTTGGATCGGAGTCAGAAGTGCTTCCATGTAATTCAAGATGTGGAATATCAATTGAAGTCTATCAGAACATTCGGCAGTACAACAGCCAGGATGTTGAAAAATAATACTTCTTCCCACCAGGACAGACCGTTATTCGATACAAATGTAACCGTTAATAATAATCGATCTACAGAGAGATCACATGGTGTGTTGTTTAAAGAGAGTCAATCCTTTATGGAAATCTTCATTACCACGGGAACGAGATGGAATATTGAATTCCATAATTCAAGCGGGGCATCACTTGAACAGCTGCAACATATCATGATTCATTTTCAAACCATTTTGAGAAGTGTGGTTTTAGGAATGAATCATAATCTTGATACTTTAAATATCTTGCCAGAGATTGAACGTAAACTTTTAGTGGATGATTTTAATCAAAGTACGATTCCTCTGTTTTCTGTTAACCATGCGGTTCATGAAATTATTGAAGAGCAAGTAAGAAAATATCCAGATAAAATTGCGGTCAGATGTAATGAGGAGTCGATAACATATCAGGAAATAAATGATAGAGCAAACCAGATGGCAGGGTGGCTCCGAGATCAACATCTCAAGCCAGATGATCTAGTAGGTATATGGGCTGATCGAAGCATAGAGATGCTTACAAGTATAGTTGCTGTTATGAAGGCAGGAGGTGCGTATGTTCCACTAGATCTTTCCTATCCTGATAAGCGGTTGCAGCATATTGTGGATAGTGGGAATATCTCCATTATGCTCATTGATCATCAAGCGCAAAGCCGATACTTTGGTATTTTTCAGGATTCGAGCAAACGGCCAAAGTTACTTGCCATTCATACTGCAATGGAAACTGTAGAGGGAGATGATCCTCTCCATAGTTTCCCAACGGATAATTTGAACGTCATTCATTCCAAAAACAATCTAGCAAACGTGTTTTTCACATCGGGTTCTACAGGGCAACCAAAAGGAGCCATGATAGAACATGAAGGCATGCTTAATCATTTATATTCCAAAATTAACTTGCTGGGTTTGAATGAAGAGAGTATTGTCGCGCAGAATGCTTCACACTGCTTTGATATCTCTGTGTGGCAATTTTTATCCCCTCTTATGGTTGGGGGACAGGTTATTATATATCCAAATGAGGTTGCAATGGATCCTTTAGTTTTGTTGAATTCGGTATGTACTGACCGGGTAAATGTACTAGAGATGGTACCTGCAATTAGTGAATTATTCCTTCAAAGTGCAACAGAAAACAAAATCAACCTTGAACATCTCCAATATATGATTTCTACAGGAGAAGGCCTTTCTGTTCCATTATTGCAGCGCTGGCAAAACAGTTACCCGGATGTGAGAATTGTAAATACATATGGGGCTACTGAATGTTCTGATGATACGTCCCATATTATTATTGATAAGGATTACCACCATAATGACCATTATGTCGAATTAGGTAAGCCCATCCCCAATATGAAGCATTACGTATTGGATACATGGAGACGGATAGTTCCTATTGGCTGTACCGGCGAAATATATATCAGCGGAATCGGTGTGGGTAGAGGATATTTGAATGATATTGAACGTACAGAGGCCTCCTTTTTTAGTTATGAACTGCAAGGGGAGGAAGTGCAAAAATTTTATAAAACAGGAGACTTAGGAAGATATACGCCAGATGGCAGGCTTATGTTTATTTCTAGAAGTGATTTTCAGGTCAAAATTAGAGGCCTGCGCATTGAATTAGGCGAAATTGAGTCTGTGTTACTGAAACATGATGAGGTAAGACAAGTCATTGTGGTAGCTGAAGCAAGAGACAATGGGGAAAATGAAATTGCAGCGTATCTTGTTTTAAATTCCAATATAAGTGAAGAGGAATTAAGGAAATATATGGAGGTATTATTACCCGTTTATATGATACCACAACGAATGATGATACTGGAGGAAATGCCGCTTAACCAAAATGGTAAAATTGATCGAAAGGCCTTGCCCGTTTTTGGGGCAAACTCATTTTCGGAGGAGCATTATGTTTCCCCGGAAGGATATTGGGAAAATACGGTTACACAAATATGGTTAGATGTGCTGGGTCTAGAAAAGATCAGCGTTGAGGCAACGTTCTTCTCATTGGGCGGAAACTCATTAAAAACGATTCAAGTTCGCTCACGTTTCAAACAACAACTAGGGATTGATGTTTCAATTAAGTCTCTTTTTGAACATCAAACAATCCGAAAGCTTGCTCTCTTTCTTAATCATATCTCTACGTCTGAGGTTCATGAGCAGCAAAGTATAGAGAAACTAGATACCGATACATCCTATGCTATGTCGAATGCGCAACATAGGCTCTACTTTTTAAATTTGCTAGAACCGCACAATCATTCGTACAATATGTTAGTTTCTTTTGATTTTAAAAGGGAATTGAACCTGGCTGCTTTCCAAAAAGCAGTTGTAGCATTGGTAGATAAACATGAATCACTTCGCACGACCTTTGTGCTCAACGAAGGAGTGCCGGCTCAACGAATTAATCCCCAAGCTAACATAGAGGTGAAGTTTGAAAATATTTCAGGACTGGATCAGACTTCTCAAACGAAGAAGATCAATCAAATTGAACATGAAGAGAAGAGTTTTTCATTTGATCTAGAACAAGGGCCTTTATTTAAAGTACAGGTCACAGAAGTATCAGTTGATCATTGTATCATTTGGATGAGTATGCACCATATCATAAGTGATTATTGGTCTTGGAAGATTATTGTCAAGGACTTAATGGAGCTGTATGAGTCGTATGAAATGAATAATCAGTTTACACCTGTACAGAAACCAGCAGAGTACCACTATAAAGAATATGCGAATTGGCAGAATAAGCGGCTTGAAAATGGAGAATTGGAAGGCATGAGAACCTATTGGCTTAATCAATTGGCAGGGGACTTACCTACTTTAAGCATGCCTGTTGACTATTCAAGTGTGATCACGTCCAATTTTAGTTCAAGTCAAGTAGAAGGTTTTATTAATAATGCTCAACTAGAGAAAATAAAAAAAATGTCATTTGAACATAACACCAGTTTGTTTGTTACCCTTTCATCTCTATATGGTTTTCTCCTAACTAGGCTTAGTCAACAAAAGGATTTGATTATTGGAACGCCAGAGGCAGGAAGGCATCAAATGCAATTTGAAGACGTTGTAGGATTTTTTGTGAATAATTTAATGATTCGAATGAGCTTTGAAGATGATCCGTCATTTTTGGATTTATTAAAGAAAAATAGAGACATGACAATAGAAGCGTATTCAAACAGTGAATATCCTTTTAATTTATTGGTTGAGGATATGAAATTAGAGCGTAATTTTAATCGGCCTACATTATATAATAGCCAATTTCAACTTATCCCATTAGAAGATGATCTTATGACGGATCAAATACAAATCCAATTACGTCCTACTAAAAATTATTACATCGATGTTGATATTTTATTATTGGCCACGGAGGTTAAAGAGGGACTCAAACTGGAATTGCAATATAGAACAGATATCTTTAATGAAGCTACGGTAAGTCGATGGATGAATTATTTTATGCTTATCGTTGAATCTGTTTTGACAACCCCAACCATCAAAATTGAGAGCATTCCTTTAGTTATTGGTGAAGAACGCAACCGACAGCTGGTTCAGTGGAATCAAACTGAACGAAAAGATGCAGGCCAGTATACTGCAATTCAGCGTTTCGAAGAGATGGCAGAACGATATCCGAACCGAATTGCTGTGGAGCATCTTCAGGAGCAGTTTTGTTATCAGGAACTTGCCCAAAAAGTAGATCAGTGTGCAGCTGCCTTGTGCGCACAAGGGATTAACCGGGGAACGAAGGTAGCCGTCAGTATGCGGAGCTCCGCTAATCTGGTCGTTTCACTTCTGGCCATCTGGAAAGCTGGCGGTGCCTATGTGCCTTTAGATCCGTATTTCCCCCAAGAGCGTCTAGCGTATATGTTAGCCGATTCAGAAGCTCAGTTGCTGCTTCTTGACCATATTACAGCGGCAACTTGGGAATCTCATGCGATTCCAAGCTTGAATGTACAGGCACTGTTTGAGTCATCGACTATGGCCGAAGGGATTGCTGTTAATGATCGTTCAGAGCCAGGAGGCCTGGCCTATATTTTGTACACGTCAGGATCAACGGGGAAACCTAAGGGTGTGGAGATTTCACATCAAGCTTTGAGCAATTTTTTAACAAGTATGTCCGAAGAACCGGGCATGAGTAAGGAAGACCGGTTACTGTCCGTAACGTCGATATCATTTGACATCAGTTTATTAGAGTTATTTCTTCCTCTCACAACAGGTGCGAGAGTCATCTTGGTTGACCGCGAGACCGCAACAGATGGCCTCCGGTTAACACGTCTAATTGAGGAGAAGGAACCAACAATGATGCAGGCTACACCATCAACATGGCAGTTGTTACTTGCAGCTGGATGGGAAGGAAGCGCGGAGTTAAAGATTTTGTGCGGGGGTGAGAGCTGGTCGAGAGAGCTCGCAAGTCAATTGCAGGCCAGAAGCAAGGAAGTTTGGAATATGTATGGGCCTACCGAGACGACCATTTGGTCAGCAATCCACCAAGTCAGAGAACAGGAAGGAATCATTCCAATTGGCCGCCCGATTGCGAATACCCAGATGTATGTGCTGGATCGTCATAAGGAACCCGTGCCCGTTGGTGTAGCTGGTGAGCTCTATATAGGCGGAGAAGGGGTAGCGAATGGATACTGGAACCGGGGAGAACTTACCGAGGAGAAATTTGTAGACAATGTGTTTACGGGGAAGGGCAAGATGTACGGAACGGGTGACTTGGCAAGGTACAATGCCGAAGGCATTCTGGAGTGCTTGGGACGGATGGATCAGCAAGTAAAAATTAGAGGTTACCGGGTTGAATTGTCTGAAATTGAAAGCCAGCTGCTGCAGCATGAATCGATTGAAAATGCTGTCGTGGTAGCTGTGCAAGTAGGTGAAGAAGCGCAGTTGGCTGCGTACCTCGTACGCAAGCCGGGTATGGCGTGGCCGGGTCATCAGGCAATGCGGCAATATTTGCAACGATCACTTCCTGAATATATGCTGCCCACATCGTATATGGAAATCGAAAAACTACCGTTAACACCAAATGGGAAAATAGATCGAAAATCATTACCGGTGATCATGCACATGCAAAATGATGAATCTTACGTACCGCCTCGTGATCTGCAGGAGTTAAAAATGACACAAATTTGGGAGAAAGTTTTGAAAATTCACCCGATTAGTGTTACAAGTAACTTTTTCTCGATAGGTGGCCATTCTTTGAAAGCTATTCAATTATTACATGAAATTAACGAGCAGTTTGGTACGGAATTACTTCTTGCTACCCTTTTGAAAGAGCCAACAATTGAATGTATCTGTGCACTGGTGGGTGGAAAGAAACAAGACTTGGCTTCTTCTTACCTTATTCAACTTCAAGAAGATGAGGATCGTTCAACAAGTCCACTAATTTTAATCCATCCACAGGGGGGAGGCATTCTTCACTATTTCCATTTGGTTAATTCATTGGGAACATCAGAGTGCATCTATGGAATTCAAGCGCCTGGCTATGAATCGGATGAAGAACCATTAAATAGCATTGAAGAAATGGCAGAACTCTATGTTACAGAGATCAAAAGAAAGATTCCTGCTGGCCCATACAAACTTATCGGTTGGTCCTTTGGTGGAATGGTCGCTTACGAGATGGCACGAATATTTGAAACGATGGGTGAGAAGATTGAGTTTATTGGTTTGTTTGATGTGCAGCCTCTCGACCAATCTATGAATATTTATGATGAATTTACAGAGCAAGATGCAATTAAGTATTTTGCTACTTTATTCGATCTAGATCCCCTTCAATTTGATGAAACGGATAGCGAGACCGCGTTAAATCTACTACTGGATGAAGCGAGGAAACGTGAGGATTGGCCAGTAGGCATGAGCTCTAAGGAATTAAAACGAAAGATGAATGTTTTGGTAGCTGCGGGGCAAGCGATGAGAAAATACAGATATGGCGACCCGATTAATTCAGATCTACAGTTATTCTATGTAGAAAAAGTATCTAAGCATCTTCATAAGCTGATTAACCCAAGTCAGTGGAAGTACAGAACTAAAGGCAAGTTAAGCACATTCCTTGTGCCTGGGGATCATAATACCATGGCTTTACCACCTCACGTAGACGAGTTGGCTCAGATGATTAAGACCTATTGGAATGAATACTCTTCAGAGAGTGGGAGGGAGACTATTGATATCGGATCTCGAAAATAATGTAGTATCCAAAGAAAAGATAGGAATAGGTATGGCTTATGGTACTTTTGGAGAGTTATTACAAGGGATGACGGTGGAAAGTAACCAGGATTTTCTGGTTACTTTCCCTATACAAAATTTCACTAAAGTCACGTTTTGTCCCGATTCAACCTCACGCTTGAAAGTCGCACCGGAGTTCAAACAAAAATCAGCTAGATTGGCAACCGAAATTTTGAAAATATTTCAGCTGCCACCAGGCGGCACGATTTTTATTGAAAGTGATTTGCCAGTGGGAAAAGGATTAGCAAGTTCATCTGCAGATCTGGTTGCTACCGCGAGATCAATTGAATCATATTATGGTATAACGATTCCCTTACAGCTGCTGCAGAAGGTGATGAAAGAAATTGAACCTAGTGATGGAGTTATGTATCCAGAGGTTGTGGCATTCTATCACAGGGAGGTTGAATTATTTGAAAGATTAGGCGTTCTTCCAAGACTTACTGTGCTTGCTATCGATGAAGGCGGTGAGATTGATACGATCCAATACAATCGTAATAAAAAAGAATTTACGCTCGATGAGCGCACTCAATATACAGATTTAATGATGCAGTTAAAGTATGCTTTTTGTAATCAAGATGTGTATTTGATCGGTCAGGTTGCCACTAGAAGTGCCCTTTTAAATCAAGATCGGCTAGCGAAGCAAAGTATCTCGCACTTACTTGAGATATCGAATAACCATAACGCGTTGGGCATTATCATAGCCCATAGTGGTACGTATATTGGTATTTTACTTTCAGATGATGAGATTGATTATAAAGAAAAATTAGAAGCGATCCATGTAGCTCTGAGAAATGTCTATGGTGAGGTCAAGATCTTTCATTCCGTTTCCACAATAAATAATGTGATGGACAGTTAAGTATTCTTCACCACTAAGGCAGAGAAGATTGGAGTCAGGAAAGGATGATGAATTTGGGTACAATCAAGTTTTTGCGGCCCTTGAAAAATAAGCGATTTTCCTTATTATTTTCAGGACAATTAATGTCGGACTGCGGCAATTGGCTTGACTATATTGCCATATATACATTACTGGTGTATACATGGCAACTTGGTCCTGATGCGGTGGCAGCACAAGTTATTGCCGCAGGTGTTCCTTGGATATTTCTTGGACCATTAATTAGTGTATGGGTAGACCGTCTACCTACTAAAATGACCCTTGTTGTATCAGATATACTTCGTGCAATCATTGTGTTTTGTTTATTTTTTACGAACTCGCTTTGGTTATTGTTAATGCTGGTTTTTTTGAAGAACTCTATTGCTACAGCCTTTGAACCTGCAAGAATGAAAACTATTAAGAGTATTATCCCTCATCCAGAACTTTCTCAAGCGATCTCACTTAGTCAGACTTCTATTTATTTAATGAAAATTATTGCTCCTATTGTTGGCGGGGTTATTGCTGCTCATACTTCCTCGTCATTTATCTTTCTAATTGAAGGGGTTCTCTTTCTCATCTCTTCAGTGTTACTTTCTTTTATACCAAATGATTTGAACCGAGCACAGTCTGTTGATAAGCCAAAGTTTTGGAAGGAGTTAACAGGTGGGATCAAACATTTAAAAACGACATCTACACTTTTAGTGGCAGTGATTCTAGTATCGGCTTCCTTATTCTTGATTTTTCTTTTTGAAGGTTTATTTGTATTGTGGGCCAAGGAACAAAATCTGTCAGAGCAGGCTTATGGCATGCTTATAAGTGCAATTGGTTTTGGTAGCCTCGTGGGAGTTTTAGGTGGGGGGAGTTGGGATGGATGGAAGAAGAGTCCGTTATCTAGTATAAGCAGTGCTGTTTTCATTTCAGGAATTCTAGTTACTATACTTGGACTAGGCGGTATGCTGGCTCTTCAGCTTCCAACTCTTGTCTGGAGCGCCATGGCATTCTGTGCCGGTGTGTGCGCCGCATTCACGACTGTACCTTTCGGATATATATTACAGACAGAGACGCCTACCCATTTAATTGGGCGGGTTACGGGGAGTTCTAATGCACTTCAAAATGTATCTACATTTCTGGCTCCTTTATTGGGTGCTTCTTTGGCAGCAGCATTCTCAACTAACTTTGTATTTTTAGGAGCTGGAGTTGGTCTTGTACTTCTTGGAGGGATTGCGACTATAGCTGTACTCACCAATAAATCTATTAGTTCCTCCAATATAGATCAGAAACAGGAGAATTATTAAATTGCAAGGCGCCTGTTTAAAAATTCATCAAACTTGAGGGTGATTGAATTGAGAGGTACAGATATGGATACATCCAAAACTTCTTTACTTGAAAATCAAGTCAATGTGTATGAGAATTTCCTGACTAGTGCCAGACATATTCCTTTAAAAAACAGGATGATGGATGAGTTAAGTGTGATTTGTCAACAGGAAAAAGTAACAGAACATGATATTTTGAAATTAACCTTTTATCTATTACTACATAAATACAATTTGAATAAAGAGGTCCCAATCTATGCTGTGACTGGAAGGGAGCTGGAAGCAGTAAGTATTGATTATGCCGACAGTGATTCTTTCAATGACATCGTAAACGGGTTTTCAGACGGAAAAGTATCTCGACAAACGGTGAACTTTTCTCAATTAAACAAACAAAACCATAATTATTTCTTACTTGAAGAGAGAGAACTTGGGGAGAACATGGAGTATTTTGTAGCCCCAGGTATCTCTTATGATATGGTGATGATTTATAAATTACAGGGTATGGATCTAAACTGTGCTCTCCTGTGTGGCAAGCAAATGAAGCACAGCTTGGATTTTATTAACCAGATGTTATCTCACTTTGAGAGACTACTAATAAATCTGATCGATAATATACATATGCCTGTTGGGGAAATCGGCATATTGGATGAGAATGAACGCAACCGACAGCTGGTTCAGTGGAATCAAACTGAACGAAAAGATGCAGGCCAGTATACTGCAATTCAGCGTTTCGAAGAGATGGCAGAACGATATCCAAACCGAATTGCTGTGGAGCATCTTCAGGAGCAGTTTTGTTATCAGGAACTTGCCCAAAAAGTAGATCAGTGTGCAGCTGCCTTGTGCGCACAAGGGATTAACCGGGGAACGAAGGTAGCCGTCAGTATGCGGAGCTCCGCTAATCTGGTCGTTTCACTTCTGGCCATCTGGAAAGCTGGCGGTGCCTATGTGCCTTTAGATCCGTATTTCCCCCAAGAGCGTCTAGCGTATATGTTAGCCGATTCAGAAGCTCAGTTGCTGCTTCTTGACCATATTACAGCGGCAACTTGGGAATCTCATGCGATTCCAAGCTTGAATGTACAGGCACTGTTTGAGTCATCGACTATGGCCGAAGGGATTGCTGTTAATGATCGTTCAGAGCCAGGAGGCCTGGCCTATATTTTGTACACGTCAGGATCAACGGGGAAACCTAAGGGTGTGGAGATTTCACATCAAGCTTTGAGCAATTTTTTAACAAGTATGTCCGAAGAACCGGGCATGAGTAAGGAAGACCGGTTACTGTCCGTAACGTCGATATCATTTGACATCAGTTTATTAGAGTTATTTCTTCCTCTCACAACAGGTGCGAGAGTCATCTTGGTTGACCGCGAGACCGCAACAGATGGCCTCCGGTTAACACGTCTAATTGAGGAGAAGGAACCAACAATGATGCAGGCTACACCATCAACATGGCAGTTGTTACTTGCAGCTGGATGGGAAGGAAGCGCGGAGTTAAAGATTTTGTGCGGGGGTGAGAGCTGGTCGAGAGAGCTCGCAAGTCAATTGCAGGCCAGAAGCAAGGAAGTTTGGAATATGTATGGGCCTACCGAGACGACCATTTGGTCAGCAATCCACCAAGTCAGAGAACAGGAAGGAATCATTCCAATTGGCCGCCCGATTGCGAATACCCAGATGTATGTGCTGGATCGTCATAAGGAACCCGTGCCCGTTGGTGTAGCTGGTGAGCTCTATATAGGCGGAGAAGGGGTAGCGAATGGATACTGGAACCGGGGAGAACTTACCGAGGAGAAGTTTGTAGACAATGTGTTTACGGGGAAGGACAAGATGTACGGAACGGGTGACTTGGCAAGGTACAATGCCGAAGGCATTCTGGAGTGCTTGGGACGGATGGATCAGCAAGTAAAAATTAGAGGTTACCGGATTGAATTGTCTGAAATTGAAAGCCAGCTGCTGCAGCATGAATCGATTGAAAATGCTGTCGTGGTATCTGTGCAGGTGGGTGAAGAAGCACAGTTGGCTGCGTACCTCGTACGAAAGCCGGGTATGGCGTGGCCAGGTCATCAGGCAATGCGGCAATATTTGCAACGATCACTTCCTGAATATATGCTGCCCACATCGTATATGGAAATCGAAAAACTACCGTTAACACCAAATGGGAAAATAGATCGAAAATTGTTAATGTTACAAGAAGTTAATATGGAAAACACAGGAAATAAAGTATTGCCGCGGAATACGATTGAAAAAATGCTGGCAGAGATCTGGGAAGAGACTCTTAATCTTAGGTCAGTCGGAGTGTATGATAATTTTTTTGAATTAGGGGGTCACTCTCTAGCGGCAACCAAAATGATGGTTCGTATCAATAGAATCATTCAAGGTAATTTGTCCTTGAGTGTAATCTTCAATTCGCCCACCATTGATGGGCTTGCTCAATTTATTCATACTTTAGGTAATAATCCATTGGCCGAACATGAAATTAGGGCGACTTCGAAACAGGAAAGAACAAAGCCGTCGTTTGCACAAGATAGGGTGCTCTTTTTGAATCAATTGCTTGAAGAGAAGTACCTTTATAACGTGCCCTTTTTTATGGAGCTGACTGGTGAACTGAATCCGTTTATTGTTGAAGAATGTATACTTGAAATTGTGAAGAGGCATGAAGTACTCCGTTCTGCCTTTACTTCCATTGGGGGATTCTCAAAGGTTCAAGTTATGGAGGCTGAAATTTCTTATAGGTACCATGATTTGAGTGGGCTTTCAGAGCAGCAAAAGGTTACTCAATCCGATAAGCTTTCCCAAGAGCTGATTCGTATGGAATTCATATTGGATCACCCACCCTTGTTTCATGTTGCGTTAATTCGTTTAGAGAGACAGAAATATATGATGGGCATTGTATTCCATCATATCATTAGTGACGATTGGTCTATTGAGTTGTTTATGAAAGAATTCTCCATGTTTTATGAAAATAAAGTTTTGAATAGAGCGCATAAACTTGTGCCACGTTCTATTCAATACGGAGATTATGCATTGTGGGAACAATTGCCGACTCAATCTAATCAAATTAATCTGCATTTGGAGTATTGGAAGAAAAAGCTGGAGTGGGATTGGTCTGCCCTTGCTTTACCTTCCGATCGTAAACTTGTAAAGAAAACATCACATAAGGGAGATGTTTTTACTTTTGTTATACCTAAGCACATAACAGAAAAGCTTCTGAACCTTGGTGAGGAAAATAACAGCACAATGTACATGGTTTTACTCACGATATTTCAAATCTTGTGCTATAAATACTCTGGTCAATCTAGGTTTCTTATTGGATCGCCTGTCAGTAACCGAAATCAAATTGAAACTGAAAATGTTATAGGTTTTTTTGTGAATACGGTTATTATTTCCGCAGATGTAGGGGGAGACCTGACATTCAAGCAGCTTCTACAAGATGTACGTCAAACGGTACTAGAAGCTTTTGAACATCAAGTTCCATTTGATAAGTTAGTGGAAGTTCTGAAACAAGATCATTCCAGAGGGGATCACTCTTTAATCCAAGCTATGTTTCAAGTTGCCCCAGAAATCAGGCTATCAATCGAAGGGATAGATATCCAAGAAAAAGCAGTTGGGATAAGTACATCTAAATTTGATATTGGTTTAAATATGAAGGTCAGTAATGAATGTTTATATGGACAAATCAATTATCGAACGGACTTATTTAGCGAAGCATGGATAGGCCAATTCAGCACACATTTTCAGAAATTAATAATAGACGCTGTTGAAAACCCTGAGATTAAGATTAGTCAGTTACAACTTCTTAGTCCTAATGAATTAAAAACGATCGCTATTCAAGCTGACGCTGAAGGAGCACACTTTGCAGGAGCGAATGTTGTAGATTTATTTGAAAAACAGGCTCGTGAAACTCCTCAACATATAGCAGCAACGTATGAATTGGAAACTATAACATATGAACAATTAAATCAAGACGCAAATCAGATCGCACATTTTTTAGTGGGGCAACAGACGAATAACAAGGTAGACATTGTAGGTATTTGCATAGAAAGATCCATCGATATGATTACTGCTTTACTGGGAGTTTTAAAGGCAGGTATGGCTTATTTGCCCCTGGATCCTGCGATTCCTAAGCAAAGATTGCAATATCAACTTCAAGATTCGGGTGTTGAGTTTGTACTCACCAGTGGATTTTCAGACGCATTCTTCTCGATAAAAGACGCCATACGGACAATAGATGTGAAGAGCGAATGGATTCGCTCCCAACTGGATAACCAGCCTACCACTAATCCAACTTGTCATATTGAGGAGACCGATCTAGTTTATTTGATATATACTTCAGGTTCCACGGGTTATCCTAAGGGAGTTATGGTGGAACATCGAAATCTAATGAGTTATTTATCTGGTACGCAAAAAACCATTCGTTTAGAGGCGGTTTCCAGTTATGCAACCGTTTCTACTCTTGCTGCTGATCTAGGGAATACGATGATATTTCATTCTTTAATTAGTGGGGGGGTATTACATGTCATAAGCAAAGAAAGGGTGTCAGATCCTGAACAATTTGCAGCATACTTCCGTAGTAATCCAGTGGATTGTTTGAAAATCGTTCCTTCGCATTTGAATTTTCTTTTGTCTGCTTCTGAACCAAAAGATATTCTACCTAAGCGGCGTATCGTTTTAGGGGGAGAAGCATTATTATGGGAGCAAGTGGACATGATATGGAGCTTACAACCGGATTGTGAAGTAATTAACCATTATGGTCCAACAGAAACGACGATTGGGGTAGCTACACATACACTGAAACAAAACATGCCTAGATACTCTTCTGCGGTTCCTTTAGGTTATCCCATCGCCAACACTGAATTCTATATATTGGATGAGGCATTTCAACCTGTACCTAGAGGCGTTAGAGGAGAGTTATATGTGAGCGGTCCTTCTCTTTCTCGAGGGTATAGAAATCAAGATGAAATGACAGCTCGGAACTATGTGACATTCGAGCATCTTCATGACAGTAAGCGGCTATATCGTACAGGAGATTGGATTAGGCAACTACCCGATTATTCGGTAGAGTATCTGGGGCGTCAGGATGACCAAGTGAAAATTAGAGGTTATCGCATCGAGATACCTGAGATCGTATCCGCCTATACAAAGCATCATCATATCCGTTCTATTTATGTACAGATCGAGAACCATCAAACACATGAATTAGTTGCTTACATTGTCTCTGATCATCCAAACTTATTACATTTAGTGGAATTAAGGGATTATGGATTGCTTCATCTGCCTAATTATATGGTACCTGCTAAATTTTATATTTTGGATGTTATCCCTCTTACCATGAATGGAAAGGTAGACACATTTGCTCTGGCTAAGGCCCCAGGTATTAAGGAGCTTAAGCCACAGAGGCAGAAAGATAAACTCACAGAAGATGAACAAAGAATCAGAAATATATGGGCAGAGATTCTTCAATTGCAGCCTTCTGAAATAGGACTCTATGACAATTTTTTTGTGCTGGGAGGACATTCTCTGTTAGCTACGCAAGTCATATCAAGAATTAGGAAAGAATGGGGAAAGAATATTCCACTATCCTTTATTTTTGAATATGCCACAATATTTGATTTGACGAAGAAGGTTGTGAGTACGGATGTATCCAGCACCTCTGCATCTCAAGAGCAACTTGTGAAAGTTCAGACGAACGGAAAACTATCCTCTGCTCAACAAAGACTATGGTTTCTGGATCAATTGGAAGGCAACACTGCATTGTACAATGTTCCCAAGGTAGTACGGATAGAAGGCGATTTTCAGATGGATGTTATGGCGAGAAGTTTGAAGAAAATTGTGAAACGTCATGAAATTTTACGTACTATATATGAAGAAGTGTGTGGGGAACCTGTACAAACTGTGCAAGAAGACAGGGATTTACCGATCGTTGTAATGGATCTGCGTAAAACAACAAATAGTAGACAGTGTGGTTTAGATTATTTGAAGAATGAAGCTAAAGTCCCATTTAATTTGAAAGAGGATTCTTTGATTCGTGCCTACATGATCCAAACCCAAGATTTTGAATTTCTGTTTATGTTAAATTTTCATCATATCGTTGTCGATGCTTGGTCTCTCAGTATCATCTTTAAAGAAATTGAATATTATTATGGCGAGCAGTTTAATGGTGAGCAACATGATAGTTTCCCAGAACCTCTTCAATATGAGGAATTTATAAAGTTAGAGCAATATAAGCTAAATAACCAATATATAAAGGAACAACTGAGATATTGGAAAAGTACGCTAGAGGGCAGTAACGCTAATGTGACACTTCCTACAGATCATGCCCGGCCGGGTAAGTTATCTACTCATGGATATACACATTATATTTCAGTTTCAGACCAACTGTATACCGATTTAATTCATTACAGCCGATCCCAAGGAGTCAGTTTATTTACAACGACTTTATCCGCCTTTGGTGTGTTGATGTACACAGTCACAGAGCAAGAAGAGATTTGCATAGGTACTCCCATTGCCAACCGTACTGACAAAGAAGTTGAGGGGATTGTGGGTTTCTTTGTAAATACAGTTGTAATAAAAATGGAGCTTTCCTCCAATCCAACCTTTGAGCAATTACTTAGACGTATCCAACGAAGAACATTAGAAGCGTATGATCATGCTGATGTTTCTTTCGAGCAATTAACCGAAATGTTGTTAGAAGAAAGAAATCCAGCCTATTCTCCTTTCTTCCAGATCATGTTTGAAACAAGTAAAGAGTTAATGTTAAACCTTCCTCATGTGGTATCTATACCTGAGCATCTTGATGCAGGAACGTCCAAATTTGATCTGAGTATTAATATTATTGAACAATCTAACAACATGCTCATAGCACTAGAATATAATACTGATTTGTATGATAAAGAAACCATCCATTTGTTCTCAGATAAATATATACGGATTTTGGAATCTGTCATGGCGAATCCAGATCAAAGGTTAAGACAATTCAGTAGTTCCGCTAATTCAATTTCGGCAAAAGAACTGGATGAATTATGGAATTAGAAAGGAACCATTGTGCAGGGAAGTATATCAATGGTTCAGCAACGAATTGAACCTTTAGCCCGAAATACATTAAACTTAATTAAAAGCAGGGATAAAGAACGATCGGTTTTTCAATACGGAAAAGATGAGAAGAAGTTAGAAATGAAGTGTGGAGTGTAGTCAAAGACACTTGAGCAACCACATTGTATGAAAGAAAAATCCTTCGTCAGCTTAGAGATCATAAATTGGGGCGTGTCTGAAAAACTAATTCCAATAAGGTAATCTCAACAAAATCATAGTGGAAGAGAGAAAAGCAAAGCCCAAGAAGTTTCGAGAGAGCTTATCATGACGTGTTCGAAGCTTTTTACTGACTGCGTTTTAACTAACAGGAAACTTTAGTTGGCCCTAGTCTAAAACCTCTTATTTGAAGCAAACTAGAATTAATTGCTCTTATAGGAGGTTTTATTATGATTTTAAGTGAACTTTGGAATCATTACTCCAGGTTGCCAGGCTTCTCTTATTTTCATTTAGCTAACGGACAGATAAGTAGGCTTAATAAACCTGTCCGTTATGTCCAATGACACCACCACATGTGAAGCGAGAACACTGGGGATTCGATGATCCTGCCAAAGCGCAAGGTACAGATGAAGAGAAATGGGCCGTATTCCAGAGGGTTCGTGACCAGATTGGGGAGCGCATTAAAACGTTTGCTGAAACAGGCGAATAATACAAACCTACCGGGAGAAGCATGAAATGCGCAATATGGCGGGTTTGCTGGAAAAGACTCAGAAAAAGGGCTGTACATGCAAGTCGTTGATTCTAATCGGATCAGCGGCTTTTTGGTGTAAGCGGATTACCTCCTAGTCTTTTCGCGCAATAAATATGACGATCTGCGCAATGAAATTGCAGACGGGAACCTATAGAATGGAAGCATTCTGGCATATTTAAACAGAAATATGCCAACGATTTCCATACATGGGTATGCGAAGCTATTGGCGTGGCCTATATCAATACGAATATGCAGAAGGAACCATACTGGATTCCGCCGATAGGAGAACATGCTACCGGCGGTTTATTTTCGTTTGAAGAAAGGGGACGAAAGGATGTTAAAAGTATTACTGGTAGACGACGAGATGTATGTTCGGAGAGGGATGCATGAACTCATTAACTGGGACGATCTTAATATGGAGATTATCGGAGAAGCAGAGAACGGGCTAGAGGCATTGAACATGATTGAATGCCTGCAACCTGACGTGATCATTACGGATATACGGATGCCGATCCTGGACGGGCTGGAACTTATACGGGCCGTGGAGGAACTGCGACATCTGGAGCCGGTGTTCATTATCATTAGTGGTTATCATGACTTTAAGTATGCACAGCAGGCCATCAAGTACGGCGTTCATGACTATATCCTGAAGCCTATTGATGATGAAGAAATGACGGCGACGTTACAGAAGTCGGCTCATATGATTTGCAATAAAAGAAAACATATCCTCTTGGCAGAGGAACAGGCCTGCAACATCATGCTGGAAGATATGATTAAAGGCCATGTACGGAAGGAAGATGAGCATCGGTATGCCGAAGTATTCGGGATCAATCATCATTCGGGTCTGCTGATTGCACTTGTTGAACTTCAGACGGGATTAGACAAAAGAAAAGTCACCATTGAGCTAGTACGTGAAGCGCTGCCTTCTCTGGAGGATGATTTCTCCACTATGTTCGTTATTGAACAACAGCACGGCAGATTTCGCCTATTGCTGCTGTGGAATAAGCAGGAATACAACGACGAGAACTCAGCGCTACGAGATAAGCTGCATGGCATTCATCTGGCGCTGAGCGAGCGGCTTAAGCTGGACATCGGTCTTTACGCTGGAACCCTTGTCAAAGAAATTGGCGATGTCCCGCAATCCAATCAGGAGGCAGAAGAAGCAGCCAGGCATAAATTTGCAGAAGATGCTGGTGTCGTGCGGTATGCAGAGATCAAGGATAAACCATTGTACGTTTTTAATGTATATCAGGACGATGTGGAACAATTAATCTTGAGCTTGGAAGAGGGGGACCGGCCTGCTTACCATGAGATTGTAGAGGAGAAGTTCCAATTGTTTCATGTGAATCGATTCTCTCCTCAGGCTGTATCAGGCTCTCTTCTACGCTGTATAACGTGCATTTTGGCTGTGGCCAAAGAAATGGGCGGTAGTGATGAAGGGTTGCAGCGACTAAAGGAGTTGGTACAACAAAGTCATGAAGGCTGGAATTTGCGGCTATTGAAGAACGCTTTTCTAATCGCACTGGAGGAAGCTGAGGAATATATCTCCCATTTGCGGAGTGAACAGTCCAAAGGGGATATTAACAAGATCAAACGATATATTGATACACATTATACCGAAAACATCAGTCTCAAAAGCATTGCTGCGCTCTTCTATATGAATCCCGTCTATCTCGGACGGTTATTTCGCAAAAGCTACCATCTTTATTTCAATGAGTATCTGCTTAGCCTGCGGATCCAGGAAGCGAAGAAATTGCTACGCCAAACGGATCTGAGGATGTACGAGGTTGCTGCACGCGTAGGATTTCAGAATGCGGATTATTTTGTAACGCAGTTTGAGAAGCTCGTCAAGCTGTCACCTACGGAATATCGTAATCTCCTTATGGGAAATGAGCAGCGAGGTGCACGATGACCAGATGGAACCTGAACTATATGAAGCTCCGGGACAAGCTGCTGCTCATGTACGTCCTGTCCGTGTTTATTCCCATCGTTGTCACCAATGTGGTGTTCTACAATGTCACAACCGCCAATATTCGCAGTCAGAAAACCCGTGATGCTGGCATGGCGTTGAACAATCTGAAGAATGACCTGCGAGTAACCATTGATCAGGGCGTTGGCTTGTCCTATTCGTTATATGCTGATCCAGTGTTCAATGACACACTTTCCCGTCCGTTTCGCAGTCACTTCGAGTACATTCAAGCCTATAATTCGTATTTAAAAGGGGAATTCTCCAGTCAATTGAACCAGGGAATTCGCTGGTATCAAGTGTATACCGATAATCCTACCATTTTATCCTCCGGGTATATTGAACGGTTAAGTGACGCCACCCGCAACGCTAACTGGTACATTCAGTTTCAGGCATACTCCCATCCTTATCCGGCACTGATCGCAGCGGATCAGAGTTTAAGTCTGGTTCAACGCCTCGACAATTTCGATACCGGAGGTGTAGAGCAGCTGCTTAAAATTGATCTGAACATGGATCTGATCAAGCAACATTTTCATAACAGCGGTTTTGACGGAAAAGTATATCTGATTGATCCAGGAGGGCACATCCAATTTTCAAACGATTTGATAGCCGAAGAATCTCAGGTAGGGAAACTCTACAGCGAGATCCAGTTTCCGAACAAGACGATTCCGTTCGAACGTACGTATACGGGCATTAACTATCTGGAGGGCTGGTCACTGCAAGGGGGCATGGATGAAGAGATTGTGTTGCAGGAGGTTCGCAAGTCCCGCTCTTTCGTTGTTTGGCTTGCTTGCATTAATTTTGTATTGCCTACCATCATCATTGCGGCCATGTCCAGATCCATCCATGTCAGACTGGTGCGGATACTTAAACATATGAAAAAAATAAAAACGCAGAATTTTCAGACGATTCCTCCTGAAGATGCAAGAGATGAGATTGGTCAGCTCACGATGGAATTCAATCGAATGACCGAGACGATCCATAACCTGATCCATGAGGTATATCTGGCGGACATTCAGAAGAAAGACTTGGAGTTAAAACAGCAGCAAGCACAGCTTCATGCGCTCCATAGCCAAATCAACCCGCATTTTCTGTTCAATACTCTTGAATCGGTACGGATGCGGAGCCTCATCAAAGGCGAGAAGGAGACAGCCAAAATTGTGCATAACATGGCCAAGATGTTTCGCAAGTCGATCAGCTGGAACCAGAATGATGTGACGGTGAAGGAAGAATTGGAACTCATCGAGAGTTTTTTGCAAATTCAGAAATACCGCTTCGGAGAAAAACTCCAATACAGCATTGAAGCAGATCGTGCGGTACTGATGTACCGTATCCCCAAGATGGTTATTCTTCCATTTGTTGAGAATGCAAGTATTCATGGCATCGAGTCATCTCCAGGTATAGGCAACATTCAACTCCTCGTTTCTATTGAACATGACCAGCTCCATATCAGAATTACGGACAATGGAATAGGCATGTCACCAGCCAGATTGGATGAGCTGCTGAGCTACCTAGCTCAGAACACGGATATGGGAGAGCATGTCGGCATGAAGAATGCGTATAGTCGCTTAAAACTATGCTACCAGGATCGCTTTTCTTTCGAAATCCAGACATGCGAAGGAGAAGGAACGCATATCCAGATTAAGCTGCCGCTTGATCAAGCGGCCATGCAGGACGATTGAAACAACGACGAATATACTTTACAAAGTAGAAGGTACACTTTCATGGGTAACGTTGAAAGCGCTATCTTGATATATTGAGAAGGCTTACAGACAAAAAGAATACGTTAAGGGGGCATCCGCTGCATGTTTAGAAAAAAAGTCTTTGTAACAGGTCTGGCCATCTTACTCGCCGCAACACTGGCAGGCTGCAATAAAACCAGCCCGGAAACGACTTCTCCTGACAGTAATGACAACACCCCGGTCACCTTCAAATATTTCACGTTTGGTGGGGGCAAGAAGGACATTCTGGCAAGCAGTACGACCATTGGTAAGAAGCTACAGGAACAAACAGGCGTGGACTGGAAGATGGAATATCTGGTCGGCGACGGCGCAACCAAGGCAGGCGTGATGATTGCGAGTGGAGATTACCCTGACATTATTGACTCCAGCGGAGAAATGGCCAAGTTGATGGATGCAGGATCTTTTATCCCACTGGATGAACTGATTGAACAATACGGGCCTAACATCAAGCGAGTATATGGTCCCTATATGGACAAATTCAGACAGGAGGATGGAAAGATATATTTCTTCCCGTACACTGCCAACATTGGTTATGTGTCAGAGCCTAACTTCCAGACCGGCTTCTATATTCAGCGTGCTGTACTGAAAGAGTTCAACTACCCCAAGATCAAGACGCTGGACGAATATTTCGACTTGATTGAGCAATATAAGCAAAAGTATTCGCAAATCGATGGAAAGGAGACCATCGGCTTCGCAACACTTGCGGGTGAATCCGGCAGCTTCTTCAGCCTGCTAAATCCGGCCATGCATCTGGCAGGTTATCCCAATGATGGAAGTGTGATGGTGGATATGCAGAGCCATGAAGCCAAACTGGTAGCAGGGTCTGATTATCAGAAACAATGGATTCAGAAGCTAAGCGAGGTTAATGCACAGGGTATGTTTGATCCAGAGTCCTTTACGATGAACCAGGATCAGTATCTCGCCAAATTGACGTCCGGTCGGGTGCTGGGATATTTCAGTTATTCCTGGCAGGTTGGAGATGCAACGAACAATCTGAAGAAGGCCGGTATTGACGATAAACGTTACGTATCGCTACCGATCGTATTTGATAAGAACGTCAAAGACCAGTATATCGACCCGCCGGGCTTTGTGAACAACTATGGTGTCGGGATTACCGTAAATGCCAAAGATCCGGTGCGAATTATTAAATATTTTGACAATTTGCTCAAGGAAGAAAACCAGATTCTGGTTCAATGGGGCATTAAGGACGAGACGTATAGTGTGAATGATGAGGGCCGCTTTTATTACAAAAATGAGGACCAGCGCAAAGCCCATGAAGATCCGGAGTTAAGCCGGAAGTTCGGCTTTGACTATTTTAACTACAGTTGGCCTCGTTACGGCAACAACTCCTTGCTGGAGGATGGCAATGCCTATGGACCAGGCAACCAACCAGAGGTGGCAACCTTTAGCTACACGGACGGTGACAAGCTGTTGTTAGAGAAATATGGCGTGGAGACATTTTCAGAATTATTCAGCACACCTGATGAGCGTCCTTGGTCTCCTGCATGGTCCATTGCACTGGAGCAAGGCTCTCCTGAACAGATTTTCATCACCAAGGCAGAAGATCTGCAGAAGAAATACTTGCCCCAAATGATTATGGATTCGCCTTCCACTTTCGAGAACACATGGAACGAATATATGAGTCAATTGAATCAATTGGACAAGAAAACATACGAAGAAACGATCACACAGGCCGTGAAGGATCGTGTAGCAGGAAAATGGTGGTGAAATCCAATCAGATCACATTGAACGGGGGAATCTTCACATGTTGAGACCAAAATTAAAAACAGCGGGTTTAGCGGTATTACTGACAGCTCTACTGGCTGGGTGCAGTCAGAACAATTCGTCCTCAGCGCCTTCAGCTGCAAGTGATGATGAGAACAGTCCAGTCACGTTCTCATATTACATGTTCTCTCCAGGCAAGAAGGATACTCTGGCAAGTGAAACAACAATCGGTAAAGCATTGCAAGAGCAAACGGGTGTGGACTGGAAGATGGAATATCTGGTCGGCGATAGTGCTACGAAAGCCGGTGTCATGATTGCTAGTGGAGACTATCCTGATGTCATTAGCTCCAGTGGTGAAATGTCCAAGTTACTGGATGCCGGGGCCTACATTCCACTGGATGATCTGATTGAGGAATATGGTCCGAATATCAAAAAAGTATATGGACCGTATTTCGATAAAATGAAAAATGCAGAAGACGGAAAAATCTATGCACTGCCATACACGGCTAATCAGGGTGAGTACTACGGTAGTCCAAATGTCGGCGGAGGGGCCTTCTGGATTCAGCGCTCTGTGCTCAAGGAGTTTAACTATCCCAAGATCACCACACTGGATGAATACTTTGATCTGATCGAGGATTACAAGGAAAAGCATCCAACTATCGATGGTGCGGAGACCATTGGATTTGTCTCACTTGCGGGGGTAGCCAATAACTTTTTCACTTTGCAAAATCCAGCGATGCATCTGGCCGGTTACCCGAACGATGGAAGTGTCATGGTGGATATGAACACCCATGAGGCGAAAGTGGTCGCCGGAACAGATGCCCAGAAAAAATGGATTCAGAAGCTGAATGAAATCAATGCGGAAGGCATGCTTGATCCAGAATCCTTTACGATGAACAAAGACCAGTATCTGGCCAAGCTTACCTCGGGTCGTGTTCTAGGTTATTTCAATTACGGCTGGCAGGTTGGAGACGCGTCGAAAAACCTGCTCTCAGCAGGTATTGATGAGAAACGTTATGCACCGCTTCCTATTGTTTTTGACAAAGAAATTAAAGATCAGTATGTTGATCCTCCCGGCTTCGTCAACAACTATGCAACGGGTATCTCGGTGAATGCCAAAGATCCTGTTCGTATCATCAAATATTTCGATAATTTGCTGAAGGAAGAGAATCAGATTTTGGTCCAATGGGGAATCAAGGACGAGACGTATAGTGTCGATGAGAAGGGCCGATTCTATTTTGCCAATGAGGATCAACGTAAAGCGCATGATGATCTGGAGCTGAGCCGCAAATTCGGGTTCACCTATTTCTCCTCAGACTGGCCGCGTTATGGTGGTGAATCCACACTATCCGATGGTAACGCTTATAGCCCGGGTAACCAGGCTGAAGTAGCTTATGCATCATACACAGAGGGGGACAAGAAGTTCCTCGAAGCTTATGGCATCCAAACCTTTAGTGAATTATTTAACAAGCCGGAAGAGCGGCCGTGGTTCCCAGCATGGTCCATCGCGCTTGAACAAGGTTCACCTGAGCAAGTTTTTACCACCAAATCCGATGATCTGCAACGTAAATATTTGCCGGAAATGATCCTGGGATCACCAGCGAATTTTAACAAACTGTGGGAAACCTACATGGCTGAATTGAACAAATTGGACAAAGCCGGCTATGAAGAGACCATTACCAAAGTCGTGAAGGATCGTGTCGCAGGAAAATGGTAATACGAACGCATTAAAACAAACGGTTACATGCGTAGGGAAGACGAAAGACCAAGAAATCAGTCTTCCCCTCCCATGAATAACAGCATAGGAAAGGAGCAGGCTCAACGTGGAGAAACATAATGTCTCCCTTAATTCTATACCTCCAGCCTTGGAGCCAAAGGGACGTAAAACAAATTCATTTTTCAAACGGCTTGTGCAGCAACGAACGCTTGCCTGGATGTGTATTCCTTTTGTCGCCTGGGCGTTTATCTTCAAGTACCTGCCGTTATGGGGATGGACCATGGCTTTTCAGAACTTCAAACCAGCGAGATCCTTCTCGGATCAACAGTGGGTAGGCTGGCACCACTTTCGTATATTGTTTGAGGATAATACGTTCTACCGGGTGCTGCGAAATACGCTTGTCATGAGTTCCATTAAACTGGTGTTGGGATTTGTGACAGCGATTACGCTGGCTCTATTGTTGAATGAACTGAAAAATGTGATTTTTAAACGTTTTGTGCAAACCGTCAGTTATCTGCCTCACTTTATTTCGTGGGTTGTTGCTTCCAGCATTGTATTAACGGTCTTGTCACCAGACGGAATTATCAATCTGCTGATGATGAAACTTCACCTGATTGACAGTCCGGTGCTGTGGATGGGGAAAGGTGAATACTTCTGGGGTATTCTGGGTGCAACCGAGGTGTGGAAGGATGTCGGCTGGAACACTATTATCTATCTGGCAGCGATTACGGCTATTGATCCAGCGCAATATGAGGCTGCTGAAATCGACGGAGCCAGTCGTTTCAAACGGATGTTATATATCACCCTGCCAGGCTTGAAACCAGTTATTGTGATTTTGTTGATCATGAACATGGGAAGTATTCTGGAATCCGGATTTGAACCACAGTATCTGCTGGGTAACGGGATGAATATGGACTATTCGGAGAATCTGGACATCTTTGTACTGAAATATGGTTTAGGGATGGGGAACTTTTCCTTAGGTACAGCAGCAGGCATATTCAAAACCGTGGTCAGCTTCATCTTCCTTTTCTCCGCAAACTTTATAGCGAAAAAAATGGGAGAGAGCAGATTATTCTAAAAGGAGGCCTATGCCATGCGAAAAGGAAACACATCCCGCTTGCGGAATAGCAGCACTGGGGATCGAGCGTTTGACACCATTAACATTATTTTCATGGTGTGCCTGATGATTGTGACGATCTATCCCTTTGTTAATATGATTGCCGTATCCTTTAATAATGCCAATGATGCCATTCGGGGTGGAATATATCTATGGCCGCGGGTATGGACACTGGACAATTACAAATACATTTTTGGCGAATCCGATATCTATCACGCGACTCTGATCTCGGCGCTGCGTACGGTCATTGGAACCATTGTATCTGTCTTCTGTACAGCCATGCTCGCGTATACGGTCAGTCGTCAGGAGTTTGTGCTTCGCAAGTTTGTTACAATGTTTTTTGTATTTACTATGTACTTCAGCGGGGGGCTGATCCCGGGTTATCTGTTGATTCGTGACCTTGGATTGATCGGTTCCTTCTGGGTATATATCATTCCGGGTGTAATCGGTGTCTTCAATATGATCGTCATCCGTTCCTTTATTGAAGGTCTTCCTGAAGGTATTCTGGAGTCAGCCCGTATTGACGGGGCAGGGGAGTTCACGACATTTATCCGCGTTGTCCTGCCGCTAACGATTCCCGCCATGGCAACCGTATCGCTCTTTGTAGCCGTAGGACAATGGAACTCCTGGTTTGACGTATTCCTGTACAACTCTTCCAATAAAGAATTAAGCACGCTGCAATACGAATTAATGAAGATTCTGCAAACCTCGACGACAACAGCCACTTCATCAGCAAGCGATGCTTATCAGTCTGCCGAGAGCAATGCAACGGCGGTCACGCCAACCTCGATTCGAGCGACCATGACCATTATTGCGAGTGTTCCTATTCTGATGGTGTATCCGTTCTTGCAGAAATACTTTGTACAGGGCATGACGATTGGTGGTGTGAAGGGGTAGTCCATGAAGATGACAACCTTCAGCAGACAGGATCGGAAAGTGTGATGACGTACCTTCATGATAGGATCAAAAGGACTGATTTCAGCAAACGGAATCAGTCTTTTTGATATTTAATCTACATGCTATCCTCTGGCATTTCCTCGCTACAGGCAAAATGGAGCAGCATCTTAACAAATTCGCATTTATAATTGTCTTATTACTATTTTCGATCCGAATGAACAAACTCGCAAAGGTCTGGAGGTGGATACGCGTGAAATTAGAAGAATTGTTCACAGTACATGTGAACATAGAGAAATCATTCGAATTACACAATAGTGAGGATGATTCAGTCGTTATGATTACTTTCACAGGCAGCGTGACCGGAGATTATTTTGAAGGAATGGTGCTTGATGGAGGAGTGGATACCCAGATGATCGGAAAGTATGGTGATCGGCACAGTCTGTCGGCAAGGTACATGCTCCAAGGAAAAGACCACACAGGGCAAACCTGCAAAATTTATATCGAAAATAATGGAAATATGGATAAAAAACTGAAAACTGCATTATTTCGCACTTCGCCCAAAATGATTACGAATAGTACGGCATTATCTTTTTTGAACAGCGATACGCTCATTGGGGAAGGACATGCAACAGAGGCAGGGGTAGATATAAAAATATACAGGGCAATACTCTAACGCAGAATACATGATAACTCTGTTGATCATGTTTTACGGAGCAAGACACCCTGTTATTCAGAGTCGCTTAAATAGCGACTTTTTTAATGGGTACAAGTAGTTTATATATCCATTATAAAAAGAACTTGGCCGATTATCAGTTAGATACATATCTAAATAAAAAATCACACAACAAAATGTGACCAAATGCTGTCCTTAAGAGTGTTAGCGGATACGCTATTCCGAATTGCCATGGTGCACCTTGGCAGACGAGAAGATGCGGAGGAAGCCACTCAGGATACCTTCATCAAACTAATAGAAAAAGCCCCTACGTTCAACGATGCGGAACATCAGAAAGCATGGTTGACTCGAGTCATCACCAATCATTGCAAATCCTTATTAGGCAGAGGCTGGCGCAAACGAGAGGTCAAGCTGGAGGGATTTGATCCCCTTACGACGGATAACCCCGAAGATCAGGCGCTGATTGAACTTGTGCTGTCACTGCCTGTCAAGTATAGATCGGTGGTTCATCAGTATTATTACGAAGATTATCCGATCCGCGAAATCGGCGAGATCCTGGAACTGAGCGAATCAGCGGTGGATCATATGAAAACCAACGACCAAATGAAAAAACGGGTAGAGCAATCCTTGAACACGCAACGTCAGGGGCCAAAACGCCAGCGCAAACCTCTATACATTGCAGCAAGCGTCGTTATCGCTGCCAGCATCGGACTGGCTGCGCCGAGTGTATGGCAGCAATTAAGTAGACCAGTACGTATATACACAGTCCGCCACATCGCTTGACGGCGCTAATGCGCTCACCCTGCTCGGCGAGAAGTTCGGCACCACAATTGGCGGCATCGATGAGCTGAGCGGCCAGGATAAATAGGTTGAGAAAAGCGCGTTTCAAGCGTTCTGGAACAGCCTGGGCGAGTAAGCGGTAATTAATGGTTCTATTGAAAGTCGCTAATTTAGCGGCTTTTTTGTTATTGAACGAAATTTTCTCTTGTATTACCACGTTCTAGCTTAATGAAGCAATAGCTCGATTGGGTGATTTTTTTGTTTTTCACCAAGTTGTCAGAAAGAGTTGATCCTTTCTTGAACGTTTATAGTAGAAGATGTGTCGGTGATTGAATTGCTAAAAAATAAAGATATAATAATTTTGATTATTAGGTTTCGTCTACTACTTTGAATGCATTCCAATCAGGTTCCAATAAGCTTCCAACTCTTGCTTCAGCCAGTAACAAACAGGCGTACACCCAATGAACGTGTGGCAAGATATCGTTATTCCTTACTTTGTGAAAAAATTCTCTTAATTGATGCATGAATTAAAGAAACGTCCACAAGTCGGAAAAGGCAACGATGCCGTAGAGCTTGGTCAAACCTCATTTTGAATGTAAACAAGAGCAGTAGGCCTAGTCATAAGCATGAATGAAAATTGAACAGAGTTTGAAAGGAGGCAGTACAAAGTATGGCTATTGATACAGTGCTATGGAGCAGGCTAGTGACAGGTTTGACGCTCGGGTTTCACGTTATTTTTGCAACGCTTGGTGTCGGTGTACCGCTAATGATCGCTATTGCAGAGTTCATGGGCATCCGGAAGAAGGACCCCCATTACATACTTATGGCGAAGAGGTGGTCACGAGGGTTTGTCATTTCTGTGGCGGTTGGTGTCGTGACAGGCACAGCGATATCCCTGCAACTGGCCTTGGTGTGGCCGAATTTTATGAAGCTGGCGGGGAATGTCATTGCACTGCCGCTATTTATGGAAGTGTTCGCGTTCTTTTTTGAAGCTATTTTCCTGGGCATTTATTTGTATACGTGGGATCGGTTCAAAAACCCGTATATTCACTGGCTGCTGACCATTCCGATTGTCGCCGGGGCAGGTATGTCTGCTGTTTTTATTACGACAGTGAACGGATTCATGAACCAGCCTGAAGGCTTTGTCATGGAAGCAGGTCAATTCATGGCGGTTAACCCCGTGCAGGCGATGCTGAATACGGCGACGTTCTCCAAGGTATTCCATGTATTAAGCTCGGCCTATCTGACAGGAGCAGCCCTGTTAGCGGGAATTGCAGCCTTTGCAATGCTGAGAAAAGGCGTATCTGCCTATCACAAGAAAGGCTTGAACCTCATGATGGCCGTTGTTTTGGTATTCAGCTTACTGAATACCTTAGCTGGAGATGTATCTGCCAAGTTTTTGGCCGAACACCAGCCGGAGAAGCTTGCAGCAGCCGAATGGCATTTTGAGACGGAAAGCGGCGCGGACTTGATTTTCTTGGGATGGCTGAATGCTGAGCATGAAATTATAGGCGCTCTTCACCTGCCGAAACTGCTCAGTTTTCTGGCCTTTGGAGACTTTAATGCCGAGGTAACCGGGCTGGAGGAATTCCCTCTGGATGAGCGTCCGCCACTTCTTGTGCATTACATGTTTGATTTAATGGCGGGAATTGGATTCGCTCTGCTCGCTATATCATGTCTATATTTCCTGTTTGTGTTCTGGAAGAAGCGCAATGAGCTGAACAAGTGGCTGCTTCGTGTCATTGCACTGAGCGCACCACTTGCTTTTCTGGCCGTGGAGATGGGCTGGTTTTATGCAGAAGTGGGGCGGCAGCCATGGATTATCCGAGGATATATGCGTGTAGAGGAAGCCGCGACTTCTTCACCGAGTGTTAGAGTTTTGTTTTTCGTCTTCTTGCTACTGTACATCGTACTCGGCACCATATGTGTTCTCGTGTTAAGACGTTTGTTCAATAACAATCCTGCTGACCTTGAGATGGAGAAATGGATGAAGGAGAAGCCTGATCAACCAACAGAGAAAGGTGGACCTGCATAATGAGTTATGAATTGATTGGTATTTCGGTACTCTGGCTGTTCTTGTACGGCTATCTTATTGTAGCTTCCATCGATTTTGGAGCAGGCTTCTTCGCCTTTTATGCACGCCTGACGAAGCAGGATCACCTGATTAATCGTCTGATCTCCCGCTATTTATCACCGGTCTGGGAGATCACCAATGTATTTTTTGTCTTTTTCTATATTGGCATCGTCGGATTTTTCCCGGATACGGCCTATTATTATGGCTCCGCGCTGCTTGTTCCGGGAAGTATTGCCGTCATTCTACTTGCCATTCGTGGTTCGTTTTATGCTTTTGAAAACTACGGTTCCAAAAACAACATAGTGTATCTGTTTTTATACGGAGCTACAGGTTTGCTTATTCCGGCTTCGCTGTCAGTAGCGCTGACACTGTCTGAAGGCGGATTTATCCTGAAACAAGGCGAGACGGTTTCCCTGGATTATTGGGCGCTGTTTACCAATCCGTTATCGTGGAGCATCGTGGGACTCGCGATCGTGTCCGTATTGTTCATTAGCGGAACATTTCTGACATTTTACGCTTCTCGGGCAGAGGATCATTCGGCATTGAAGCTGATGCGGAACTATGCTTTATTCTGGAGCACACCGACCATTATTCTCGCACTGACCGCATTTATTTATTTGGGTCAACACAATGAGCGCCATTTTCAAAATATGATGGATTTATGGTGGCTGCTTGCGCTTTCCGTTGCTTTCTTCATGATCGCCATGTGGCTGTTATATAACGGACGCCGTTACGGATTAGCTTTTATTTGCATCATGCTGCAATTTTTCACAGCCTTTTTCGCTTACGGGATTGGGCAGTATCCTTATATTCTTGATCCATACATCACGATTCAGAGCAGCGCCACATCGCCAGCGATGGGTTTCGCGCTAGTCGTTGTGTTTATCGGGGGGCTGTGCCTGTTGATTCCTTCTCTTATTCTGGTCTTCAAACTTTTCCTGTTTGATGCGGATTATGTAAAAGGCAAAAAATAAAGGAGGAGCGTTCTGTGAAAAGGCAAAGGCAAAGTAAATCCAGTCTGATCTCTCAGCAAATGTCTTTACAACGAAAAAACAGGCTTCTCCTAGCCGTCATTTCGCTGGCGCTTGGTGTAGCTATTGTAAGTCAGGCCGCATTGGTGGCTGAAGCAGTCCAACGAATTTTTGTAGAGGGAGCTTCCTTCTCATCGGTGATGCTGTTGCTCGGCATCTTGTTGGCTGTTATGGCTATACGCACATTGTTGTCTTATGGAAACGGGAAAGTGGGCTTGCATATGGCTGCCCGTGCCAAGACGAATATGCGAGCATCTGTATTGCAGAACCTGACCCGCGCTTCCATGCCTTCAACCCTTCGTGGACAGACGGGAGGAAAGGTCAGTGTTGCATTGGATGCTGTGGACGAAGCTGACAGTTATTTCAGTCAGTATATGCCGCGTATGATGGAAGCTGCGATGATCCCGATTCTGATTCTGGTCGTTACGTTTACTCAGCACGCCAACACAGGCTTCATTATGCTGTTTACGGCACCGTTTATCCCGTTGTTCATGATTTTGGTGGGACTCCAGACAAAGAACAAGTCAGAAGAGAAATATGCGCAACTGGCCGAGTTTTCCGGTACGTTTCTGGATTCGCTTCAAGGGCTGGTTACGTTGAAAATATTCGGACGGGCTAAACGTCAGCAGCAGGAGATTGAACGCAGCAGTCTGGGTTATCGTGATGCGACAATGGGCATTTTGAAGATTGCGTTTACGAACACCTTTATGCTGGAATCGATCGTGATGTTAAGCATCGGTATTGTCGCGCTCGAACTGGCCATCCAGTTACTTGTTTTCAAATCGATGACCTTCCACACGGCCTTTCTCGTGTTGTTGCTCGTTCCCGAGTTTTACAGCCTGTTGAAGAATACAGGAACGGCTTTTCACAGCGGGCGAACCAGTATGGGGGCGATTCGCAAGGTGGAGCAGATGCTTGCGGAAACAAGTAGCACAAGCATGCCAACCCTAGATGAGAAAGCCGAAAAGGGTACACATACCAGCGATACAAACGATCTGATGGTGCAGCAGGAAGGGTTGCGTACAGCTCGTGCCGCACTGATTCCAATGCCACCGACCATTGAACTGGACCATGTCCGGTTCCAGTACGCACCTGATTCCTTTGGACTTGAGACAGGACGGATCTTCCTTGGGCCTGGAGAACAGATCGCTATTGTTGGCAAAAGTGGCTCAGGTAAAACAACGTTGCTTCATCTGATTGCTGGTTTGCTGAAACCTGATTCGGGGGAGGTTCTGGTAAATGGAAGTCCGCTGTCTGGATTTACGGAGGCCGCCTGGTTCGAACAGGTTAGCTACATTACACAGCATCCGTATATTTTTGCAGGTACATTTGCTGAGAATATTGCGATTGGCGTGGGTCGGAACGTATCCAGGGCTGAAATGGAGCAGGCGGTAGAGGAAGCCGGACTTACTGGAGTTATCGCTCAATTAGAGCAAGGATTGGATACCTTTGTTGGTGAAGGAGGCAGGGGGCTGTCTGGTGGGGAAAAGCAACGCCTTGCCTTGGCTCGCGCTTTTTTGAAGCGACCTGCCATCATTTTGTTTGATGAACCCACTGTGGGACTGGATTTGCACACCGAGCGGGTACTGCAACGATCCATTGCGTCATTGGCCAAAACGGCGACGATGATTACGGTAGCTCACCGATTATATACGATTCAACATGCAGACAACATTTTGTTTATGGACAATGGGTTGTTGGTGGATTCAGGACATCATAACGGGCTTATGGAGCGTCTGCCTCAGTATGCCGAGATGGTAGATATTCAACGGAAAGGAGGATTAGCATGAATGAGCTGACAATTCTGTCAAAAGCGATGATTCAGGAGCGCAAGGATATCTTGCTTTCAATTTTAGGCGGATTCATCGCCGGCATAGCAGGTGTGGCTCTCTTTTCCGCGAGTGGGTATATGATTTCACAAACGGTATTTGCGCCACCGCTCTACACATTAATTGTACTCACCTCGATGGTCAAACTGCTCGGTTTCCTTCGAGCGGCGAGTCGGTACGGAGAACGCCTGTATTCCCACAGGGCAACGTTCTCCATGCTGAGCCGTTTGCGGACATCCTTTTTTGCCAAGCTTATTCCGTTGACTCCGGGTATATTGAACAAAAACCGAAGCGGGGATCTGCTTGCACGGATCGTTGGCGATGTGGAAAGCTTGCAAAATTACTTTTTGCGCGTGGCGTATCCACCGATTATTGTCGTTATGGTGTTCTTGGCTACAATGCTGTTCACTTCAGCCTTTTCGCTCTGGATTGCGTGCCTGTTAGTGCTAGGCATGCTGATCACGGCATTTGTTGTACCGGGAATTGTTTTGCTAGGCCAGCGGAAAATACACGGACGTGTCCGCCAGCAACGGGCTTTGCTTTCCACAGAAGTAACCGAAGTGTTGTATGGTTTCCTGGATTTGAAAGTATACGGCCAATTGGAACAGCGCGAGCAGCAGCTTCAGCAGGCTTCCGCTGCATTGGCAACGGAACAGAAACGAGCAGCATCGCACTTGCTGCGCGGGCAATCCATGCACGTTTTTGTGACGTATCTCGTTACATGGGGAGTGCTGGCACTGAGCGCCTTCTTAATTATGGATGGAGCGTTTGCTGGTGTATTCCTCGCCATGCTGATTCTGGCCACGCAGACCGTGTTCGAAGAAGCTGCGGCAATGGCTACGTTACCCTTGTATAAGCAGGATAGCGAACATGCAGCCAAACGACTGACGGAAACGGTACACACCTCCGATGTACATTCTGCTCAGCCAGGCGGGCAATTGTCTGCCGATCACGCCGTTTCAATAGAGCTATCCCGTGTTAGCTTTGATTATGAAGGAGAGTGGAGACCGGCGCTGAGGGAGTTGTCCCTGCAACTTGCAGCAGGTTCCAAAACGGCGATTGTCGGCCCAAGCGGTTCAGGAAAGTCAACGATTATTGATTTGCTGCTCAAGCTGCGTGCACCAACGTCTGGCGATATACAATTAAACGACTTTTCGGTGAAGGAACTGAATGAGGAGAGCATTTGGCAAACGGCGAATGTTGTCTTACAGCAAAGTCATTTCTTCCGGGGAACCATCCGGGATAATCTGCTGCTGAATGGAGAAGCACATTCTGACGAACAACTGTCAGCTGTGCTGGATAAAGTGCAACTGCCGAATATATCGTTGACCGATATCGTGTATGAAAAAGGGGAGAACCTGTCAGATGGCGAGAAGCAGCGGCTAGCTCTGGCACGGGCAATGGTGCGCAAAGGACGGTTATGGCTTCTGGACGAACCGACGTCTTCACTGGATTATGTCACAGAGCAACACGTATTGCAGCATCTCTTGGCACAGGCGGCCGAAGATACACTTCTCCTGATCTGTCATCGGCTTACCGGACTGGAACAGATGGATCGGATTGTCGTTATGGACCAGGGCAGGATCGTGGAAACGGGTTCCTACTCGGAGTTGATGAAGCAAGAGGGTTATTTTTATGAGATGAAGAAAATCGAGTGGCAAATGATTGGAGACGCTGGAGCGTAAAAGTATACGATATTGGATATGCTTTGATCGTAATTTGATTTTAATAATGATAAAAATTCAACAAAGAAAAAAAACAAAGAATGGAGAATAAGATCTTCTCCATCTTTGTCTCAGAATGAAATCTGACTAATGGCAAAACGTTAATGCAATTAGGCTTCGTTAGAAACGGGTCTTTTGACTTGAAGAGGTGGAGGGACAAGCCATCCCTTTTCTTTACTCATTTGAAGAATTCGTACGCCTAATGCCGTCTTGGTTACGTGATATTTGGCAAATAATGCCCCAATGTCTTCTCTGATGGATTGACCCATGACTTGACTTGCCGCAACCAATCCTAATGAGGTGTCAGCTGCCACCATAGCCGCAATCTCAGGGTCTGTGAATCTCGCGCCAGCAGGGATATCTTCCAACTTCACTGGAGGTCTTTCCGGCAAAGTTGGAGCAGGGGCAATTCCATTTTCGGTTAACAACGCATCACATTCTTTAACTTCAAGTTTGGCTTGATCCAACAAATCATTTAGAATTTTTTTTAGATCCTTGTCTCCGGCATGATTCAGGTATGCTTGATAACAGGATACTGCTCCTTTTGCTACTACGGAACATTGCCATGCACTAAAAATTTCTCCATAATGCATGGGTTCATTTTTGGGATTACCACTTAAAATGCCCATTCGTTATTCCCCTCCAAGTAATTAGTCAGTTTTACTCTCTTATGTTTTACCCTTATCAGATATTTAAACCGTAATATTAACCAAACATTTATTTCCATCACTCCTTCTAACTTAATGATCCGACAGATACAAAGTGCCAAAGAAATATTACGTATTTTAAGAATACTGAATAATGAAATGAATATGGGGAGATATTAATATCACCAAACTTTGAAGGAGGTTATTTAATGAATAAACGAGTCACAACTGTTGTTGCTTCATTATTTTTGTTTGCAGCTTTAGTTGTCCCTGCATCGGCTCAAAATGTAAACGAAGCTTCTGCTAAGGGGCAAGACAGTAACACATATCAAGACAACAGCTACAATAATAATGCTAACGCTATACGTGCTAACGCCACAGATAACGACAACGATATGGATTGGGGATGGCTTGGCTTACTAGGTTTACTAGGTCTGGCTGGCATGCGTAAAAAAGTGACAGACCACCCAAATCGGTAAAATTGCCAGGTCAAATCATCAAAATTCAAAGACCTTGAATGGATTGATTTCATTCAAGGTCTTTTTGCTGTCGAAGAGGGATTTTTGTCGAGTGACAAGAATCTAAGAATAACGAGTCCCTTCATATTCTGAGGGGGGATTTTTTTGCACTTGGCTTCATCTTTAGAAATGAATATCTATTCTTTAAAATTTGCTATAGTTAAAGCGATCCATATCCATATAAAATGGAAATACCAACCATGTAAGCGTTTTATATAAATACGCTAAGGAGATGAGATTTACCGATTTTAATCGTCGGATTGCCTACCTCAACTTCATACATGTTTGGAACTAATTATGGAGGTGTATTGGATGAAAAGGAAGGCTTGGTATACACTGGTGGTGACTGGTATAGTTTCTTTATTTTTTTCAGTAAGCGCTTTCGCGGGTTATGTTTTCTGGGAACCGTTAAGCTATTTTAATTCAAACACGTGGCAAAAAGCAGATGGTTACTCCAATGGATCCATGTTCAACTGCACTTGGCGAGCCAAAAATGTTAATTTCACGAGCGATGGTAAGCTCAAGCTGGGATTGACAAGTTCTGCAAACAATAAGTTTGATTGCGGGGAGTATCGTTCAACCAATACTTATGGGTACGGACTTTATGAAGTCAGTATGAAGCCTGCCAAAAATACGGGCGTGGTTTCTTCCTTTTTCACGTACACTGGCCCTTCTCATGGCACCCAATGGGATGAGATCGATATTGAGTTTTTAGGAAAAGACACGACAAAAGTACAGTTTAATTATTATACCAATGGTGTTGGTAATCATGAGAAGATTATCAATCTTGGCTTTGATGCATCACAAGGATTCCATACCTATAGTTTTGACTGGCAGCCAGGTCATATCAAATGGTATGTGGATGGCGTATTAAAACATACGGCTACCAACAATATTCCCAAAACACCAGGTAAGATTATGATGAATTTGTGGAATGGAACTGGTGTTGACAGCTGGCTTGGTCCTTATAATGGAGCCAATCCGTTGTACGCAGAATATGACTGGGTTAAATATACAAGTAATTAATCTTAAAATGCAGAAGCAGCCGTTCCTGAGGCTGCTTTTTTTATGACAGCAGATTTCATTTAGTCAAGCTGCACATCCAATTTCTAATATCCCAAATTAATGCAATAAATGTTGCCATAAACCTCAATCATTCATTATGATGAACTCTGTAAACAACACTACATAGACTGGGGGGGGGAACAAAGTTGGATGCAAGGAAACAAAGACGGGTAGGTGGCTTGATCATGGCAGGCATGTTGGCACTTTCAGCGATCCTGACCGGGTGCAGCAGCGGGGGTGACAAGAAAGTAGAATCAAACACACCAGCGGCAACGCTGGAGCTGAAAGATGGAAAATACAATCCACCGGTGAGCATTACGTATTTGCGGCCATGGGGCCCAGACGTCAAGTTCAAACAAGGCGAGGATCAGGATAACAATGTCCATACCCAATGGGCGAAGGAAAAGCTGGGAATCGAACTGAAAAACCAATGGATATCTCCATCCACCAACAATGCTTTCGAGACAAAGCTGCGTCTGTCTCTTGCCTCGAATACGGAAATGCCGGATATTATTTCGTATCGTGGTGAACTCAATCTGGTACGCGAATTAATTGAATCGGGTAAATTTATCGATGCTGGCGAGTTATTTGATAAATATGCCAGCGATACATGGAAGGAAGCCGTTAACGAAGATCCTTCGGTATGGTATCCATATATGCAAGACGGCAAACGAATTGGTATTCCCATTCTGGATTACTCCTATAATGGTGATCCTGTCATGTGGATTCGGGAAGACTGGATGAAGAAGTTTGACTTGAAAGCACCGAAAACTATAGATGATCTTGAAGTACTTATGGAAACGTTTACGAATCAGGACCCGGATGGAAATGGAAAGAAGGATACGTTCGGACTGACCATCGGATTCAAGAACTGGTTAAACACCTGGATGTCTGATGCAGGATGGATCTTCGGCGCATATGGCACAATGCCCAACCAATGGAATCTGACGAAAGATGGCACTCTGGAATACGGATCAGTTACACCAGGAGCGAAGCAAGCTCTGGCAAAATTACAAAGCTGGATGAGCAAAGGCTATATCCCGGAAGAAGTTGGCGTCTATGACGAGACGAAGGCAGCCGAAGAATTCACTGCCGGAAAGGCAGGAATTGTGGTGGGTCCTCACTGGATGCCATCCTGGCCGCTGGAGGATGTGAAGAGAAACATTCCAGAAGCTGAATTCAAGGTATATCCTATTCCTTCAGGTCCTAATGGCAAAGCAGGCAGACATGGGACGCCAAACGAGAATGGTGTTGTTCTGATTAACAAAGACATGAAGCATCCAGAAGCTTTCTTCACCTATCAGAATTATCTATTCGATCATTATGCTAATCCAAAAGTAGGCGATGAGTTTGAGCATGGATTCGCTGAAGGATACGATTATGTTATGGTCGACAGTAATTCATCCACCGATATAAGTCTTACAGGCGGTTATGCTCCCGAAAAATATACGTTGACCTTTGATGGAGCACGGATTCCAAGTCTTAATATGATCACGCTGACGAAGCTGGCAAATGGTGAATCGCCAACAACACCATTTGAGCAAAAGTTGAAATCAGGTATACCCGCAGCTATGGTAGAAGCAGCCAAAATTGTTCTGGATCAAAAGGACATCGTTCTCAAGCAAATGTTTACGGGTGCGCCTACGATGACCATGCAGATGAACAATGATATTTTGACCAAAATGGAGAAGGATACCTTCTCACAGATCATCTACGGTAAAACTTCTGTTGATGCGTTCGACTCATTTGTAGAGAAGTGGAAGTCCTCTGGCGGGGACCAAATCACCAAAGAAGTAAACGAGTGGTATGAGTCCGTGAAAAGTGGAAAATAATAAGCGGCAGGGCATTGAATTCATTCATCACAGCCACATTCGCAATGAAGGCATCGCAGGAGATATCTCCGGCAATGCCTCTTTGTGCGGTTTCGATAAGATTAGAAGCCGCCTGGATTTCAGGCTGGTGCAACGTCAATTAAACAGGCAGGTTTTCACGATATTCTTGCGGAGTAACGTCATAATATTTTTTGAATACACGAATGAAATACGCAGTATTGTTGTAACCGACAAGCTCGGCAATTTCAAATACCTTGGTTGTTGAAGTACGTAAATAATATGCTGCCTTTTCCATTCTTAATCTGTACACATATGCAGTAAGGGCCTCTCCCGTTTCCGCCTTGTAGACCTTGGACAAATATACAGGGTGGAGGTGTACATGATCGGCAATCGCGGGCAAGGATACGTCAGATGCCAAATGCAGATCCACAAAAATTTTAACGCTACGAACAATGGTGCTGTGATTATCCTTCAGCTCTTGTTCAGCATCGTCGCGGATGTAATGGAGCGTGCGAATGGACCAGTCCTGCAATTGCTGTGCAGTAGAGTAGATGGGAGCTTGAAAGTAACGATAGGACTCCGCTGGCATTAAAGAAGATATTTGCTTGCCGTTTTTATGAATGATGTAAGCAAAGGCTCCAGCTATAGCAAAATACACCTCAATCGTTGACTCTGCGATATCATGCTGCTCGTTCGAAAGCAGCAGCTCCTCAAAAATGTGCTCGATTTTCTGTTCTACATCCTCAAAGCGTCCTGCTTCCAACAGGCTAATTAACGTTGGCGGCTGATAGAGAGATCTGAGCATATGAAGAGGATTGACATCTGTTTCATCAGAGGCTGTCACAAACAAGCCTTGAACTTGACCCATCCGTTTACGCATGGACATGACGGTTCGATCATAAATTTCTCCAATGTCGTAAGGAAACGTTCCCCAGTTAGAAACCGAAATCGAAATGGCACCTTTCAAGTACAACTGAACATTCGTTTGAATTTGGGCAGCGTACTGTTCAAGCAGCGTCTGAGGAGTTTCGTCTTTGTTATAGCTCATCGTGGCTGATTGCCTCATGCTGACCAGAACAACGATGTAATCATGGACATCTCGCGTATGCCAGATATGAAAATGACTATGCATAACTTCACTAATGATGTTGCAAATGGCATATTCCATCAGAGCCAGGTCACTCTGGACCATCGCCGATAGATGTTTCTCCATGCGAATTATCAGCATGCCGAGATCCTCGCCCACCGAATAGGGCAGTTCTAACAGTTCAAGCTTGTCCGCCAGCGTTTCTGGGTTATAGATTTTTCCGGTCAACAGCTCATTGAGCATTGTGGATTGCAGCAAAGGCAGATTATCCTGAAAAGCGTGCAAGGCTTTTTGATGGGAAGCCGCCGTTTCCCATCTTTGCTTGATTCGATTAACGAGACGTTGAACCGATTCGATCAGATCTTCATCACTAACAGGTTTCAGCAAATAATCGAAGCTTTCCTGCGTAATCGCCTGCTTGGCATATTCAAAATCGGCGTAGCCCGATAACAGAATGGTCTGCACATGCGGCCACTTTTCGTGGATCGCCGTAATAAGTTCAATGCCTGACATTTCGGGCATACGGATATCGGTAATGACAATGTCAATGTCGTGATTTTCCATCATTTCGAGAGCTACAGCCCCGGATAATGCTTCATGAACCGTGCCGATCCCGCAGCTTTCCCACGGAATGGTCTCGGCTAACGTTTCTACAACTGAACGTTCATCGTCCACTAATAATATTTGCAGCATTGGGTACTTCACCTACTTGTTTGTATTGTCGTGCCATATGATGTTGACTTTAACGCCACCTAATGAAGAATGGTCATAGGCCAATCCTGCTGCCTCACCGTACATAAAGGTTAACCGCTGATGGACATTCCATGTGCCGCAGCCCATGTTCTCATCGAGTGGTTTGAGCAGATCACATTTCAGTTGATCCAACTGTTCGTCGGACATGCCAAGTCCACTGTCTTCCACCGTAATGGAATATACATTATCCTTAAATTCGGCGTAGATCTTGATCTCGCCGTTCTCAGATCGAGGCTCAAGACCATGAATAATAGCGTTTTCAATGATGGGCTGAAGTGTCAGTCTGGGCACCGTTTTATTTAAAATAGCATGGGGCACATCGATTGTAAATTGCATTCGCTCCAGCCTGAGAGACTGGATCTCCAGATAATTTTTGACCATGTTCAATTCCTCACGAATGGTTGCCAAGTCTTTCTCAGACCTTGTTATGTACCGGTAATACTCCCCCAGATTCAGTGCCATGGCTACCACGGCTTTTTCATTTTTCATCCTCGCCATATTTTTAATATAAAACAGACAGTTATACAGAAAATGGGGATTAATCTGGGACTGTAGCTGTTTTAGCGTAGCTTCTCTGCTCCGCAATTTCTCCTCGTATACATTCTCAATCAGCTCCTGAATCCGCTGCGCCATGATGTTGAAACGGGCGAACAGCAGGCTGAATTCGTTGCGGGCCGTGTAGTTCAGACGAACTGAAAAATCCCCGGTGGATAAACGGTTTGTTCCTCTCACCAACTGAAGAAGCGGGAGCTGGACGCTGCGATAGAGCGTATACAAAACAACAATGCTCATCACAATCAGAACGGCAATGGATGCGTAAAATAGATTTCGGCTGCTTGTAATGGGTCCTAATATTTGCTGCATGGGAACGTAGTCAACATAATACCAGCCCAGACTCTTGGATTGAATATAGGAAACGTAATATTCCGTTTGATCCAGTGTGATGCCAAAGCCGCCTTTGGCTTGCAATTTTGCTTCTTTCAGTGAAGGCAGGATCGCATTCAAGGTATTCTCGGAGGTGCTATTGCTGATTAAGCCATAATCAGGGTGAAACATGAAAGGATCACCATTGTTATTTAGCTTGTTTTGATTGAGTAGTGATAATAAATGATGGACAGGAAAGCTTATTTTGGTTATTAATTTGGCTTTACCGGGTTTAGCCATCGCGGTGGTTGGCTCGGTCGTGTACCAGATAAAACGGTTATTTGCATACGTCCATGACTGCGAGAGTGGTTCGTTAAATTCATCTTCCTTGTAAGGAATCTGCGCATAATAGTCGGTTGAAATTACTTTTTGCATGCGTGGGAAATACAGGGTGATGGTCGAGTGCCATTTGCTTGCTGCGTTGTACAGATTCATTTTTTCCAGTATGGCACTGCCTGCTTTCACGCGTTCGTAGGGAACATCTTTGTAGTCGGGGCGCTGATATTCCTGAATGCTGGAATCCTGTCCGATCGAAACTCCGTAAAGAGACAATTGGTAAATGTTGGATTCTACAGAGTCGGCAAACGTGGATAGATGATTCATGGTGTTGTTCTGGATTTCATGTTCAATAACGCGCACACTTTCTCTATTCGAGTAGGTGTATAGGAACAGCACCAGAATAAGCAGTATTACAAATAACAATGTAATTTTGGTGAAAACATTCAAACGGCTGAGCAAAGTGTAACCTCCTCAAATCTCATTAAAATAAGGATATCGTTGTTGCAATATTAGGATATAGATTGCAAATTTCCATTGCTATAATTTTAATATACAAGTTCACGATGACTTGTAAAATACAAATTTTCAGAACATGGAGTTATAGGAATCGTCATGGGAGCAGTTAAAGAAGAGAACAACCAGGGAAAGATAACAGACCTGAGGGGGAAGTAAGATGAGAAAAGGAATGGCAAGTATAGTTGCAGGGTGTTTAGTGGCTTCACTCGTTTTGCCTGCATTTGCTGGCGCAGAAAGTTTACAGGGGCAAGCGGAAAAGGGGAACATTCAAGCGAAAAGCCTGCAATCCGCTGTTACCTATGAAGACCTGACCGGGCATTGGTCGCAGTCCGCAGTCACCCGGATGCAAGATTTAGCATTATTACAAGGCTATGCGGATGGTACGTTTAAGCCGAATCAGGTGATTAGCCGAGCGGAGTTTGTCATGATTTTGGATCGTGCTTTTGGCTTCACGGGTGGAGCGGTGTCGAATTCATTTGCAGACCTGACCTCAGGGGATTGGTACTATGATGCGATGACACGTGCGCACGGGTCAGGCATTATCCAGGGAACAGATCAGGAACATTTGTCCCCCAAACAGCCTATAACTCGTCAGGATGCAGCCGTAATGGTGGATCGTGCTTTTCAACTCTCAACCGGAATGGAAGAGGATCGGGAACTTTTGAAGTTTCAAGATGCGAATGATGTTTCCAGTTATGCAGCGAAAGCGCTTAATTATTTAGTCAGTGAACATATTATAAAAGGATACCAAGGCAAATTAAATCCCAAATCCCCAATCACACGCGCCGAGACGGCTGGGTTATTGTCTGCCATGATTGCGGATGTCAAAAGCTCCCCTGGTACACATGAATCTCGGGTCGAGGGTAACTTGATTGTGCGAACGTCCAATACGACGTTGAAAAACACAGTCGTGAACGGAAACCTGTTGCTTACTGAGGGAATTGGGGATGGCTCAGTTGTGCTACAGGGAGTAACGGTTACTGGCTCTGTCATCGTTAAAGGGGGAGGCAGACATTCGATCGACATCAGCAACTCCAAGCTGAATCGAGTCGTTATTGACAAAAGCGGAGAACCCGTCAGAATTGCCATTGCGGAAGGAAGCAACATACAAGAGATGATCGTAAAGCAAAAAGCCATCATAGAACTATCTGCAAATAGCTTGATCGATTCGCTGACAGTACTTCAGGAAGCGCATCAGACCCAGATTGATTCGAAGGGTAAGATTAAAAATCTAAGTGTGGATGCGAGCGACGTTGTGATTAATGGAGAGAAAGTAAAATCAGGATGGCGTGCATCCATGACGGGAGAAGCTGAACAACCCGCTTCGTCTCAGCCCGGTAATTCAACGAATGCGGGAAATACCCCAACCGAATCTGCTCCGGGCGGGCAAACGCCAACAACACCATCAACGCCAAGCAATCCGTCAGGTGAAAAGCCGATTCCAGCAACGACGATTCCCCATGATCAATGGGATCTTGTCTGGAATGATGAATTCAACGGATCAGCGGTTGATTCTTCCAAATGGACTGTGCAGGATACGGGACTGGTCTATAACAATGAATTGCAATATTACAGCCCGGATAATACACGCATTGTGAAGGATAAGGATCGAAGCGTGCTGCAAATCGAAGCGAAACGGGATCAGAAAAACGGTAAAGATTACTCCTCCGGCAAATTGATTTCCATGGGGAAAGGCGACTGGACATACGGCAAGGTGGTTGTTCGTGCGAAGCTCCCTGTAGAAAAAGGCATGTGGCCAGCCATTTGGATGATGCCGACAGATGAAGCGCATTATGGAGGATGGCCTGCGTCTGGAGAAATTGACATTATGGAGCTAATCGGTGGGAAAGAGAGCAGCAACAAGGTATATAGCACATTGCATTATGACGCCGTAAAGCCTGATGGTTCTCATGGACACAATCAGGGCAGTCTCACGCTACCGGAAGGAGAATCCTTCGCTGACGATTATCATGATTTCCAGGTAGAGTGGCTTCCGGGCATGATTCGTTTCTATGTGGATGGCAAGCTGCATCATGAAGTGACCAACTGGCAGACAAAGGCTGCGGGTCAGCCGGAATATTATACTTTTCCTGCACCATTTGATCGTCCATTTTATCTGATTCTGAATTTGGCAGTTGGAGGAGACTGGCCGGGATCACCGGAAAGCGAATTTACTTCAGAAGCGATGAATGTTGATTTTGTTCGTGTGTACTCTTACAAAAACTTAAACCAATGGCCTGATGTAACCACGAATCCTATTGAGCCTGAATCACAGCGTGAACCACAAGCCGATGGCAACCAGATCTATAATGATCAGTTTACAGAAGGTTCTGCTTCCAATGGTGTTCCTCTTCAATGGCAGTTCATTACAAATGCTGGCGGAGCCGGAGATGTTAGCGTTGTGGAGGATGAGCAAAAAGGAAAAGCAGCGAAGGTAAGCATTACACAAGCCGGAACTGAGAATTATTCGGTTCAGCTCACACAGATGCCGATCTACGTCAAGAAAAACAAAAAATACAAGATTCAGTTTGATGCTAAAGCATCCGCTGACCGTTCAATCCGTTCCAAAGTGACCCAATTCGAAAAAGGCTGGACGAACTATTCAGGAGAGCATTCCTTTGACCTGACGACGAATTGGAAATCCTACGAATATACGTTCAACATGCGGGATGGCTCCGATAATAATGCCAGATTCGAGTTTAATTTGGGGCTGGATGATAAATCCGTTCTGCTTGCCAATGCTCGACTGATCGAGATCGGTGAGGCTGATCCGTTGATTGCGGAGCGCAAAGCACTGCCTGATGGCAATTTCATCTTCAATGGAACGTTTGATCAAGGCAAGGAACGTCTGGGATTCTGGTCAAGCAGCATTCAGGAAAGTGCTACAGCCAAGATTAGCGTAAATAACTTTTCGAAATTCCCGATTATGGAGCGCCAACTGGTTGTTGATGTGACACAAACGAATGGCGATCCTGAGCAGGTTGCGGTAACCCAACCGGATATGAAGCTGGAGGCAAATACAACATACGGCTTCTCCTTTGATGCTAAGGCTGATACCCCACGGAGCATGAACATGGATCTCATCAGCAGTGACGGACATTCCGTTCAGGTGCATCAGGGCCAGAATCTTCAGCTTGGACAGGAGATGAAGACGTATACCGGAGAAATCATGATTGGCGATGGCGTATCCACTGTGAACGCCGAGCTTAGACTATTGTTCGGAAGCTCCAAAGGCACAGCTTATGTAGACAATGTTCGTTTGACGAAACGCGGTAAACCTGTATCGGTCAATGGCTACGCACACGTGCCTGCAACCGAAGCCTGGAACATGCAAGGCTTGCAGTTGGAGAACTCCGATGAAGGAGGCAAACATGTCAGTTACATGGATAAAGGGGATCTGTTGCAATACAAGATCGATGTAGCGAAGGATGGTGTTTACGCCCTGTCTGCCCGAATGGCCAGTGGAAAAAGCGATTCGAGCGTTCGTTTCAGCATCAAAGACGAACAAGGCACAATTGTTGCACAATCTGATCTCAATCTCGGGGATACAGGTGGATGGCAGACTTACAAAACAGTATACTTCCCGGCAGTTTCCTTAGCGGCAGGAAAGCAATATTATATTGATTTTGAAGGCGAGAACTATAATACTCGCTGGGTGGATATTTCAAAGAGTAAAGTTCAAAATGGAGAACTTGCAACAGACGGAAATCGTTGGGAGCTGATCCCCAACGTTCTGACAGCCACTTATACAGAGAATGCAGGCATTACGATTGACTTGCCAGACACGAGCACGAATTGGTGGGATGCCTTGCTGCAACAAAGAGAGATCGAGCTTGAAGCAGGAAAAACGTATCGGCTCACATTTGAAGCATCGGCATCTAGTCCCAAAAAAATGCAAGCCGTAATCTCGCAGAGCACTGGAGACTATACGAAGTATATGGATCAGGAAGTAGGGCTAACCGATAGCAAACAGCAGTATGCTTATACATTTACAATGGGGGATACCTCGGATGCCGCAGCAGTGCTTGCATTTGGCTTGGGTTCTCCAGCATCCACTGGTCCACATACAATGTCCATCCAAAATGTGTTGTTATTTGAGGTCAATCCGACTGCAGACCAAGGAGGACAGCCCGCTCATGTGAATCTGATTCCGAATGGGGATTTATCCAAAGGAAGTGAAGGTTGGTTTACCTATGCAGATGGGGACTCCAAAAACCTGGAGATGAACGTTAGTAATCAGCAGCTTCAGGCTAAAATCGGGAATGCAGGACAGAATCCATGGGACCGTCAAGTCATCAACGAAGGATTTGGCATTCAGCAAGGTTTCAAATACAAGCTGACGTTTAAGGCCAAATCCGAAAAGCCTCGAAAATTGGGCCTGGGCATCGGATGGGTTGACGCAGCAGCGAATTATGAATGGCATGGTTTCTATGGACAGAGGGTGGATCTGATCAACGAAGAACAAGCGTTCACCTTCACATTTGATGCAACAGAAGAAAGCTATCCGAATACTCGAATTTCATTTGACATGGGCAATATTTCAGGTGCAGAGGATGGGGATACAACCATTACGTTGTCTGACGTAAGCTTGATCAATATGGGTCCTGTTCAATAGCTGAAAACTTAATAAGGCGTGTCACTGATTCGATCAGGCACCACCACAGTCTGGATTTCACAAGTGTATGCTTGTGTTTGTAGACAATGGTGGTGCTTTTTTCATATAGGGGGTGAAGGCAGCATGAAATTCAAAAAGTCACTAAATAACAACATCGCCCTTGCTGAAGATGACGAAGGTTGCGAAGTCATTGTCATAGGTACTGGCATTGGTTTCAAAAAAGCTAAAGGGCAATCCCTTGATCGCGACCAGATCCAGAAAATGTTCAGAATTGGAGCCAATGACAAATACCAGCGGATCGAGCAATTTTTCAACGACATTCCTCTGCAAGTCATTGATATAACCGATCAGATTATTGAAATAGGTCAGGAGAGGATTGGGAAAAAGCTTAACGATTCAATCCTGTTAACCCTTGCAGATCATATTCATTTTGCACTGGAACGCCATAAAATCGGTATGGATGTGCAGAACCCCCTTCACTGGGACATTCGGCATCTGTATCCTGTGGAATATAGTGTAGGCGAACAAGCCGTGAACCGGATAAACGAAGCTTTTCAAGTGGCGATGTCCCATAGTGAAGCAAGTTCCATCGCACTCCACTTCGTGAATTCGCAAATTGATTCAGGCAGCATGAACCAAACGATTAAAATTACGAAGATAATCAATGATAGCCTGGAGATCATGTCCCACCATTTCGGCATCGCGCTGGATCAGGAATCTGTGAACTATTCCAGATTCATCACCCATTTGCGTTACTTCATCGTCCGCCAAATGAACCGGGAGGTACTTTCGTTCAATGATCAGCATTTTTTGTATGACGTGTTGTCGGAAAGGTATCCTTCCAGCTTCCAATGTGCGCAAAAAATAAAGGAGTTTATGGAACGGCAGCATGAGTTCACCATTACTCCGGATGAGATGGTTTACCTAATGATTCACATCGAGAGAGTGACGTCGCATTCCGATGCGGACTGAACATCGCGTTTGAATAAGAATTGAATATGGAGTGTTACTGATTCGATCAGGCACCACCAAATGTTACCGACTCTGCACCTGCGGCGGACCGGTTAAGCATTTGGTTTTTTTTCGTCCAAAACAGAGGAGGAATCAGCATGAACCACAGGGAGTTGTCCAAGGAGATCATCCAATTAACGGGAGGAGAAGAAAACATCCCCCAGGCCTGGCACTGCATCACCAGGCTCCGTTTCAACGTTAAGGATGAGAAAAAAGTTCAATTGGAGCAGATCAAGAAACTGGATGGTGTCCTCGGTGCCCAGTTTCAGAATGATCAATTCCAGGTTGTTATCGGTAATAGCGTCTCTGCGGTATATGAGGAACTGGAGGGACAACTGAAGCAAGGCATCTCTTCGGAGCAGAACAAACAGGCTCCACGTTCCAGAGGCATCAACGCCGTTTTGGATACCATCTCGGGCATATTCACACCGATTCTGCCAGCTATTGTGGGCACCGGTATGCTCAAAGGAATTCTGGCACTGCTGGTGACCTTGGGGCTGTTGCACGAAACCAGTGGCGAGTATCAGATCTTGTCCTCCATCGGAAATGCTGCTTTTTATTTCTTGCCTTTCCTGTTAGCCGTATCGTCCGCTCGCAAATTCAAGGTGAATGAGTATATTGCTCTGACGTTGGCAGGTACATTGATGTACCCGACCATTCTGGATGCTTTCAATGCCAATCACCTTGAACCGATTCGTTTCCTTTCGCTCCCTGTGTCGATCGTGAATTACACGCAGTCTGTCATTCCGATTATCCTGGGTGTGTGGTTGCTTAGCTACGTGTATCGCTGGGTAGACAAGGTTGTTCCAGGCCCGGTTAAAGTTATTTTCACATCAATGATCGTTCTAGTGATAACGGTTCCGGTTCTGCTGATTGCCATAGGGCCGCTCGGCACTTACATGGGAATTTACTTGGAAATGGGTACCTCCTGGCTCTTCACCCATTCCGGGCCTCTAACGGGCATTATCCTTGGCGGGCTGATGCCAATCATTGTCATGACGGGTATGCACTATGCTTTCTTTCCGGGAACGCTGCAAAATTTGAGCAAACTTGGATATGACGTTCTTTTGTTACCTATTAATTTGGTCACAAACATGGGACAGGTAGGTGCTGTGCTGGCCGTGTTCCTCAAAACGAAAAACCCAAAAATGAAGTCGCTTGCTCTATCGAGTGGAATTTCCGCTTTTCTGGGCATTACGGAACCTGCATTGTACGGGGTAAGTCTAAAGTTGAAAAAACCATTCTACGCATCACTTGTTGGCGGGGCCGCAGGTGGGGGATTCATTACAGCTGTTGGTCTGAAAAGTTTCGGTTTTGCTATACCTGGCATATTGTCACTGCCATTATATATTGACCCGAATGGAGGGATGTCCAACTTCTGGTATGCGTTGATCGGGATCGCCATCAGCTTTACCGTTTCGTTGGTCTTAACCTTGATGCTGAAATGGGATGATTCGGACCCATCGGCTGCGCCAAACGCTCATTCTTCCGAAGTGAAACCTGAGTCCTCGCCGAAGGAAAACGAATTGCCAGTCACGGTTCACTCCATCGAAGAGAAGAAGGGAGAAGTGCAGAGTCCACTTACCGGGGAACTTGTTCCACTTGCAGAGCTTCCAGACAAAACATTTGCGGATGAGCTGACAGGTAAAGGGATTGCCATCAGACCGACGGAAGGCAAAGTGACCGCGCCTTTTGACGGAACAGTCACGATGGTGGCCAAAAGTAAACATGCCATTATGCTTCATTCCACAGATGGCATTGATATACTCATCCACGTCGGACTAAATACCGTCTCGCTTAAAGGAAAGTTTTTTGATGTCAAAGTAGAAGCGGGACAAGAAGTCCGCCTAGGCGATCCACTTGTTGAATTCGATCTGGAGAGCATCAAAGCTGCAGGACTGGACATCGTTTCGCCTGTTATTGTGACGAATACTCCGGATTATCTGGATGTTGTGCCAGTACATGTGAAGGGGGTGATTTCAATGAATGAATTGCTTCTTCTCACCGTTCGCTAAATGTTTTTTCGCATTTATCATATGAAGTGATTTTAACTTTAAACACAAACTATCATATAAAAGGAGCACAACTATCATGACAAAAAAAGACATTAAACAAGTATTCCCAGCAGACTTTTTGTGGGGAGGCGCTACAGCAGCCAACCAGTTGGAGGGAGCATTTGATGCTGACGGGAAAGGGCTGTCCACTTCGGACATGGCTCCATTCGTACCCAAGGAACTTCGCAATGGCAAGGATTTTACCTTTGACGTCAATTCTGTTGAGCTTGAAGAGTTCCTGGGAGGAAACACAGATGTGTATTTCCCGAAACGCAACGGGGTAGATTTCTATCATCGTTATAAAGAAGACATTGCCTTGTTCGCCGAGATGGGATTCAAAGTATTACGGATCTCTATGGCATGGACACGCATTTTCCCTACTGGGGAAGAAGAGGTGCCCAATGAAGCGGGTCTGGCGTTCTATGACAATGTGCTGGATGAACTCTTGAAACACAACATCGAACCATTGGTTACCATCTCCCATTACGAAATGCCTGTACATTTAACTCAGAAATACAATGGTTGGGAAGACCGCAGACTCATTGACCTGTATCTGAAATTCGCCAACACCCTGTTTGATCGTTATAAAGACAAAGTGAAATACTGGATTACGTTTAATGAAATGAACATGATCCTTACAAGCCTGTATACGGGTGGCGGTATTCTTGAGGATAAAATCAAGGGCAGCAAAGAGCAAGTTGCCTACCAAGCGACTCATCACCAGTTTGTAGCGAGCGCACTGGCTGTAAAAAGCGGTAAAGAGAAGATGCCAAACGCCCAAATCGGATGTATGATTTGCCGTCTGGAAACTTACGCTGCATCAAGCAAACCAGAGGACGTTCTGCAAACGCTGAAGGAAGATCAGATGAATCTGTTCTATCCAGAGGTTCAGGCACGAGGCGAATACCCATCCTACATGAATAGATATTTTGAGGAAAACGGGATTGAACTCGTGAAGGAACCTGAGGATGATGCGATCATTAAAGACAACACGGTCGATTTCATTGCATTCAGCTATTACATGACCTATATCGGAAAATACGACCCGAACGACAACAGCAATTCCGGCATGCTGGTTAGTCAAGTGAAAAACCCTCACTTGGAAGTTACTGAATGGGGCTGGCCAATTGATCCAATCGGTCTTCGTGTTGCGCTGAACCGTTTATACGACCGTTACCGGATGCCTTTATTCATCGTTGAGAACGGCCTTGGTGCTACTGACAAACTGGAAGAAGACGGCTCCATTCATGACACGTATCGGATTGACTATCTGCGTCGGCACATCGAGCAAATGAAGGAAGCTGTAGCGGATGGTGTAGATTTGATGGGCTTCACAAGCTGGGGACCGATCGACATTATTAGCTGTTCCACATCCGAAATGGGTAAACGTTATGGCTTCATTTACGTAGACCAGGACAATGCCGGTAACGGAACACTGCAAAGATACCGCAAAGATTCGTTTGCCTGGTACAAACAAGTTATTGAGAGCAACGGTGATTCCCTGTAATTATCAGAACCAGTTTATAATACTGTAATACGACATGAAAGCCGCCAACTTTGGCGGCTTTTTGGTATGGAATAGATGGATGGTAATCAACGAAATGAAGGATAAGCAACAAGGGGGGGCAGTGGTGAATGGCATGATTTGATTGAAAGAAGAAAAACCTGTAGTATTCTTATAAACTATAAATAGAATTACTTTATATAATTTGCTGAAGTAATTACTAAAGAAAAAGAGAGGTTTATATGAGAAATTATCAATTGATAAGTGACTACAAGAAAGTTGATACATATAAAGAAAGTTTTAATGCATTGGCTAAAATGATATTTGAACTTGATTTTAAACAATGGTATGAAAAAGGGTGTTGGAACGACAATTATATATGTTATTCATACGTTGATGGAGATAAAGTGATCGCCAATGCTTCCATAAACAAGATGACCATAGTATCTAACGGCAAAGAGTATAGAGCCATTCAAGTGGGTACAGTCATGACGCATCCTGACTATCGTAATCAAGGGTTATCTGGAGCCCTAATGAACCATATTGTTGAGAAATATGAAGAAGAATACGATTTTATCTACTTATTTGCCAATGAATCGGTTCTAGACTTCTATCCTAGATTCGGGTTTGAAAAAGTAAAAGAAAGTCGTTTTTCGCTGAAAATATCGGATCTTGAAATGGAACCAGTAACATCTCATGCTCTACGCAGGTTGAATACAAATAACACGGAAGATTTCCGAATGATGGAGCAATTCGCAGCACAGAGAATACCTGTATCTTCATTAATGGGTGTGAAGAATAATGAACATCTATTAATGTTTTACTTTATCTTAGTATTTAATGAGGCGATTTATTATATTGAAGAAGTGGATACCATTGTTATTTTCGAGCAGGAAGACAACAATCTTCATATTTTTGATATCATTAGCAAACAACCAGTTGATTTCAATATTATATTCAATAGTATTGTTTCAGATCGTACAGAAATCATTCATTTTCATTTCACGCCAGATTATGATAACAAGAACCTTCATAAAGAGTTCATCACAGAGAGTGACGATACATTGTTTGTACGTCCGTTATGTGAAGATAGTACAAGACATTTCTTGATTCCATTGACATCACATTCATAATAGAGATAAGAGAACCAAATTTTAAGTTGTCGAGAGACAAGAATATAGTCCCATTATAAGTCGCTAAGTTAGCGGCTTTTTTTGTATGAGGATCTGGATAAAACCAATTGGAATAAAGTACGGTCGATATAGAAAGACGAGTATCATCAAAGAAATTATATTCTCTTACTGAACCTTTTTCCCGGCAAGAGCGAATTAAGAATTGTAACACGTTAGGGAGGGGCCCCCATGAATGATAAAGAGTTACTTCCATGGCTTGAAAAAGCAACGTTGGGCGACGAGTCAGCCTTTCAGCTTGTCTATCAAGCGACTCATCAAGACGTCTATCGGACGGTTGCTTTTCTCGTCTTCAACAAACAGGACATTGACGATATTGTAAATGAAGTTTACATGCGCATGTGGCGGTCGTTTCATACATACGACCCGAATCGGCCAGTCAGGTATTGGTTGCACGGGATCACTGTACGTCAGGTTCAGGACTGGAAAAGAAAGGCCTGGCGGCGCATTCGCCTCTTTGAACGAAACCGCCAGATGACTTGCGAACAGTTCGAGTGGACGGACAAGGCCGTCCTGCGGTCTGAAATGCAGCATGAACTGTTCAGTCTTGTCCGCCAGTTGTCGTATAAACTGCGTGTGGTCATCATCTTGCGCTATTTTCACGACTATGCTCTGGAAGAAATTGCAGACTTGCTACAGATCCCCGTCGGTACAGTGAAATCCAGACATCATCTGGCACTGAAAGAACTCCGGAAACGTTTTGAAATGACGGGAGGAGACGTGTATGTCCATTGAAAAGGAATTGCGTGAAGAGCTTCGCCAGGCGGCAGATTCGATGCACTGCCCACCCGAAATGTATGAACGTGTCCAACAGTCCTATCAACACTATACTAACGAAAAGAGAGGTAGGTCTCCCATGAAAAAACGCATGCTCGCAGGTATTGCCGCAGTAGCAATCCTGATTCCGTCTGCCGCATTTGCTGCTTCCTACCTGGCCGATGATATTTTCGGTTCTGTTGCAACCATTGAGCAGCACGGCGGTACACAGGAAAGTTATCAAGAGATTGAGGGAATGCTTCAAGCAGCCAAAGGCAAGCTTACCGAAGACGAATTCAATAAGTATATGGAACTGACCAAACAGGTGGTGCAATTAAAGCTGAAGATCACCGATGAAAAAGGAGTCAAACATGAGGAGAAGCTGACCAAAGAAGAAAAGCAGCAGTTTGAGCAGCTCGCTTCCAAGCTGGCCCCGTACTTCGAGAAGATTAACGGAACCGACAAGCCGTAAGCAGATAAAGCAGGGACCCATCCGATATGGATTGGGTCCCTTTTTTCTCAATACAAGCGCAATTCCGATATCGTTCTTTTTATGCTATAAGTGTGATTAAAATTACCATTTAACTGCTTTAAAAAACACTCCAGTAAAATCCTGTAAATTCCATAATAAAATTAAAATGTAATCAACGACAAATTTCCTAAGATTTCGACTTAAGATATCCTTTATACTTTCATCATCTGAACAAATATACCATAATTCTCACTACACTCTTTATATTTCAAGGAAGAAAAAGGCGAATGAACTGAAGCCGAGCTACTCCCCAAAAGAAAGACGATCGATTATATCAAATGGATACATAATTGGGTGCTGGTACAGCTAACCTTACAGGAATGTGAACATAACAGCCATTATCCATTGGTACGGATTTTGCAGGAACGGATCAATCTACCCAGGGGTTCGATACGTTATTTGTCGTTCAGAATTATCCTTTGATCCGAATGGATGGCACTCCCGACAAACCACTCGCAATCACTTCATATCAATAATAGGACACGCTCACTATCCAATCTCCACAGGTGTTCAGACCATTGGGGGTTTGCGAATTACCCTGTCTTATCTGACTCATCACTATCTCGACCACAGCACCAGACTATTGAAGAACTATCCCATTTTATGGAGGGAGAACCTGAACATGATCCAAGCCGTTCATAAACCGTGCATCCAGTTATTCTGTATTCCCCATGCCGCTGGTTCGGCAACGATGTATGGCGACTGGAAGCAAGACCTGCCCACCAACATCCAAATGGTACCTTTGGAACTTGCCGGTAGGGGGCGAAGATTCAATGATGAGTTGTATTCGGATTTTCAGGCCGCCCTGGATGATCTTTACAAGGAATTGTGCCAACAGCGTTCTGATCAGCCTTATGCCATTCTGGGACATAGCATGGGGAGTCTGCTTGCCTATGAACTTGCCATGTTGGCACAACAAGAGGGGGAGCCACCGGTGATGCTATTTCTGGCGGGCCAGAAGCCCCCGCACCACTTTGGCGATAGTCCGCGCTTTTCCGGTATGTCCGATGATGACTTGTGGGACATTTTGCTCGCAGGCAGCCAGACTCCATGGGATGAGCATGAACATGGGGAACAGATACGGGACATGTACCTACCCATTCTGAGAGCAGACCTGAGCCTGTGTGATAGCTACAGTCACAAGAAAGGCAGAAGCAAATACAGAAGTCCTGTGGTCATTATGAACGGTGCATCAGACAAGGGTGTTCAAGCTGAACCACAGGAATGGGATGAACTGATTGATGCACCCTGTCATAACATCACGTTTCCCGGTGGGCATTATTTCATATATGAAGATCATGACCGAGTGATCAATACGGTGGTTCATTATTTGAAGGGGGTCATTTAACTGTTCCGTACACTGATGAAGTCCAAGATTCATAAAGCCCATGTTACCGAAGCCAATCTTAAATATGTGGGGAGCATGTAGTCAATAACAACAACGGAGCAAGACTGGAAACTTACGTCATCCCGGGAGAGCGGGGGACTGGCGCATTTGTCTGAACTGGTTGCCTATTGCTCTGCGCAGAGTTCTCCTGTATTTACCCCTTCCGATATTGACAGTGTGGGGCTGACGCAGGACGAACTGGACAGCATTTTTTCCTAATCCACACACAGAAACCGGCCGTCTTATCAAGGAGTTCAGGGCTACAAGTTGGGATATTTAAAAACAAGGCCTTATGATGCGCCTGTCTACCGGGGCAAAACGCGAAGTCGCTTTTTTAGCAGCTTTTCTTGTTGTAAGGAACCCAGCCTTGCCCTTAACTGGGCCAGACTGGGTTCCTTTGCCGTAAACATCGTGCTATTGCTGGATCGATACACACCTAAATAATTGCGTAAAAGATAACAAGGATGCCTAACGATTGGTTAACTATTCCTGCTCCAAAAATCGCTTTAGATGACGATCTATAACGATAGAATCCGGTTCATTTGCTCCGATTCCAAAGCAGTGTCCCCACTTGGATTCTATAGGTTGAAAAACAGCATTCAGCATATGTTGAACATCATACGCACTGTCCTCTGGCGTGAAAAATAAGTCACTTGACCCCGGCATAACGAGTGCAGGAGAGGTGATTTTACGTAACGCCTGTTCGAAGTTGCGGCCATCCACGGGGTTATCGCTAATGTCCCCGTGGATTCCTGTACGCAACATGGCAATCAAGTCGTTCGCATCAAAGGACAGAAATACCTGATCCCAGTAATCTTCTACATAAGATTTCAAGGAATCGTAACCCTCGGATTGATACAATTTCTCCAAGTAGTACGCCTGCGAAAAACCCCATGGAGCATAGGCTCTTCCCATCGCTGCGAGACCCATAACCGGTGGTTCTTCATACTTTCCATTTTTATAATTCGCATCTGCCTGTAACGCTGCGATCATTCCTTCGAAAACCAGCTGTGCATGTGGTCTGGTCTTTGCCGCTCCGCCAAAAGGAGCAATACGTTCAACCATCTCAGGATAACTCGTTCCCCATTGAAAAACCTGCATAGCACCTAGGGACCAGCCTACAGCGAGTTTGATCTTGGTAATACCGAATTTTTGAGTGATGAGTTGATGTTGTAAACGCACATTGTCATACATGGAGATGAGAGGGAAGTTCTCCTTACCGAATGGGACGGGAGTATTGCTGGGAGAAGACGACAATCCGTTCCCTAACATATTAGGCACAATGATAAAATACCGATTGGGATCTAGTGCCTTGTCCTCTCCAACTAACCATTCATTATCTGTGTGAAGACCAGCAAACCACGTTGGATATACAATAACATTGTCCTTTGCGGCATTTAAGGTACCGTAGGTCTTGTAAGCAATAAAGGCTTGAGGGAGTTGCTGACCCGATTGAAGTAATATATCTCCAAGCGAATAGGTTTCATAATCGTTCATTGGTGGATTCTCCTTTAAAAAAAGTAATAACTTGATTTCACTCTACAATACGCCTTCCATCAATTCAACGAAACGTTTTTGATTATATCGTTCATTTTTTTTGAACATATAAGGTGCTCAATTTATAGAAATATGCCAACTAAAAACCTTTTGCACACTTGCTTCTACCTAGAGCTTAGTCGAACTGCTGAACTATGGAGCTATGTACCGTCTACCATAACCATGCAATTCAAATCTCTGGTGGAAGAGTTGTTCCTCCAAAATGACGCCCATCTCCAGCAACGATAGGGTGTTAAATATGAATGTTCAGAATTTGTTAAGATCTATATGTTAAAATTTTCTTCACGAAAAGCGTGATGTTAAGCGGAATGGATCTGAAGCTGAGCAACGTAATCGATATAGACTATTTTTAATGGGGGATTCACAATGGAGCGAAAAATAAGAAATTCTGCAAAAGCATTAATTATAAAGGATGGGAAAATGCTTGCCACTAAGCTCAATGATAATGGTGATGTTTTCTATAGCCTACCTGGTGGGAGCCAGAATGCAGGCGAAACACTGACGGATGCTGTTAAGCGTGAAGTAGCTGAAGAAATCGGAGTCGATGTAGAACCGTTATCCTTGAAATTTGTGATTGAAGGGGTATACGGTGAAGCTCTTCATCGTGTAGATTTGGTTTTTTTATGCCAGTACGCAGGTATACTTGAGGATTCTGCTGTGCAAGGTAACCAAGACCAAGTAGGATATGAATGGCTCGAAATTAAAGATATTACCCAACAACCCTTATATCCAGCAAAATTACGAAAGCAGATTCTTAGATTGTTTGAGGGAGAAGAAACGGTGATGTATTTAGGAAATGAAGAACATGAGGCCTGAATGGTTAGGTTGATTTAAATTCGGGTGAATGGAATACCAAAAGACCTCAAGCTTCGTAAGAAGACTAGAGGTCTTTGTTTAATGTGCATGGTTAACAATCGTGCGTTACCAAACTTTACTTAGGCAGTTCATTATATCTATTAGCTCAAGGCTGTTTGGTTTTCAGGCGAATCACGTTCCACGACGCTTTGTTCAGCACAGCTTGCACTTTACCCTGATCAACCTTTGTATGCCCGCCGGAATGAGGAACAACGTTATGTGGGTTCGCTTTGGTATTGATGGCTTTCAGATCGTCGTTTTCCAGTACGATATGCTCAATAAATGTAGTTTCCCCGAAGGAACGAAGATCCACATTAAGCTCCATCTGTTCGTCCAGGTGTCTGTTCACCGCAAAGATGGTGATCATACCGTTTTCTTCATCATGCACGCTGATCGCTTCAAGGTAAGGCACGTCCGTATAGTCCTTGGAATCATACTTCGGTGAAGATACGACAGACTGAAGCACAGTACCGCGACCGAAGTTGGATGCATGCATGAACGGGAAATAGGTCGTCTGGAACCAGATCGCTCCGTTGTTCTCGGTCATGATTGGCGCTATGACATTGATTAACTGTGCGAGGCAAGCCATCTTCACGCGGTCCGCATGTTTGAGAAGTGTAATCAGGTAACAGCCCACTGCCAGAGCATCTTCATGCGTGTATACATCTTCGAATTCCGGCGGTGCAATCTGCCAGCGTTCTTCAGCCCGGCTTGTGCCAATGGACTTCCAGACATTCCATTCGTCCAGTGACAGCATCAATTTCTTTTTGCTGCGTTTCTTGGCTTGCACATAGTCGCAGATTGATGCCACGCTGTCGATGAATTGGTCCAGATCCAGCGATGTAGCCAGGAAATTATAGGTGTTGTCTTTATTATTGTTGTAGTAAGCATGCAAGGACAGATAATCCACATTTTCATACGACAGGTCGAGAACCGTCGCTTCCCAATCTGCAAAAGTGCTCATGCCTCGGCTGGAGCTACCGCACGCCACAAGCTCAATATTTGGATCAACCCATTTCATCGCCTTCGCCGTTTCATTCGCAATTCGGCCGTACTCGTGCGCGGTCATGGCGCCAATCTGCCAAGGTCCATCCATTTCGTTGCCAAGACACCACGTTTTGAATTTGTGAGGCTCCTTATACCCATGGGAAATCCGCAGATCACTCCAATAGGTGCCCGAAGGATGGTTGCAGTATTCCACCAGATTTCTTGCCGCATCAATGCCTCGGGTACCGAGATTGACCGCCATCATGACCTCGGTTCCAACGAGCTTGGCCCAATCCGCGAATTCGTTAGTGCCAACCGCATTGGTTTCAATGGTCCACCAGGCCAGCTCAAGTCTGCGTTTCCGCTCTGCTACCGGGCCCACACCATCTTCCCAATTGTAACCGGATACGAAATTCCCGCCCGGATACCGGATAATTGGCACATTCAACGCTTTGATGGCTTCGATGGCGTCCTGACGGAAACCTTGTTCATCCGCCGTGGGATGACCTGGGTCGTAAATACCGCCATAGACAGCACGTCCCAAATGTTCAACGAAGGAGCCATACAAACGTGGATCGACCTCGGCTACCTGAAAATCTTTATCAATAAGCATCTTGGATGTAAGCAAAATGAAAACCTCCATAGAATTAATTTTAGGTGTGTAAGAATCTTTATTTCACGATGAGTTCGCATAAAAGCAAAATCAACTGATTGATTTGTTATCTAATGTGTATCATAATGCTATTATATTGAGCAAGTTTATTTCTCAGGGTTTGCTAAATAACGAATTCTAAATCAATAATATATCGAATTCTATAGAGATAGGGAAGTGAAGTTCATGATGCTTGGCACGGATTCCTCATCCTTGATCATATATGAGGCGCTCGCCAGCGAGGCCCGTTTAAATATCGTTCGCTTATTATTGCAAAACAGGGAGATGCATATCAATGCGCTTGCCAAAGAGCTGTATCTGAGCAAAGCCATCGTTAGTACACATGTGAGCAAATTGCAGAAGGCGGGCATCGTAGGCAGCCGCATGAAGCGTGAGAACGGTGGAACGTACAAATACTGCTTTATTCTGCAAGAATTTATGACTATCAATCTCTCTCCTGAACCAGTTGATGCTCCTTATCATGAAGTCTCTATTCCGGTTGGTCAGTATACAGATTACGAAGCCTGGCCCACCTGTGGCATTGCAACAACAACGCAGATGATTGGGCAATATGATACCCCGGCCTGCTTCATGGACCCGGATCGGGTCAATGCAGGTATTCTCTGGTTGGCAAGAGGTTTTCTGGAATATAAGATTCCCAATTATCTGAATACAGAACAGCATCTCCAGGAAATTGAAATTTCACTCGAACTCAGTTCGGAAGCACCCCAAGTTAATGAAAACTGGCCTTCCGACATTCGTTTTTCCCTTAATGGCAAACACCTGGGAACATGGACAAGCCCCGGGGACTTTGGAGATCGGAAAGGAAAACATACACCGCTATGGTGGAAATTGGACGTCAACCAGTATGGTGTACTGAAGGTGCTGCGCATTAACGGAGAAGGGACGTTTATGGATAGCCAGCGCATCTCGGATGTGCGTATCCATGATCTGGAACTGGATTCATCCACTTACTGGACGTTTGGATTAAGACCGGAAGAAGGGGTGCCCGGTCGAGGCGGACTTACGCTGTTCGGGAAAGGGTTCGGTAACTACGATCAGGACATTTTGATACGGTACTATTACGAGGCTGCTGAGTTATAAATCCGGCTAGTAAAATGTGGAATTTTAGGATAAGATATAACCATCTGAACAAAAAGGAGCGTTTTTAAATGTCTAACAAGGTGATTATGCTTTAGGTTCACAGAAGGATATTTGCGTTACAGGGATTCCTTTTGTGGACATTGCAGTGCGGGAAACCGTCCAAACAATGTTTACTGGAGGAGATTATTATTAATTTTAACGAAGCTGTTAACATCAGCAATACACATGTACTGACGCTGGTACCCGAGCTGTTTCATCTGGAGGGTTACAATATTCAGCTTATTCCGCCTCATGAGGGTGGACGTAATGTCGTTTACACTTGCGAGCAAGAGGGGCGTGAATCGCTAATTCTACGGGTATCTTTTTTGCCTGACAGAAAGCGGGGAGATTACATTGCCGAACTGGAGTATGTCCGGTATCTGTTTGAGCACGGTGCAAGTGTCTCGAATGTAGTTAGCTCGAAAAAGGGCTATTTGTTAGAAGAGATCACTTATGATGGGCATACATTCTTTGTCTGTATGTTTGTGAAGGCCAAGGGAAAGTTGCTGGTAGAGAACCATTATCAGTATCGTGAAGGGGTCCCACTTACCGAATACTATTATAATAGCGGAAAAGTTTTGGGCAGAATGCATCAGCTATCGAAAGGGTACACTCCCGTCCATCGCCGGCATCATTTGATTGACAATTACAGCGGTGAATATATCGATAACCTGGTACCTGAATCATTCCCTCTGCTGAAGGAGAAGATGGTTGAGCTCCTGAATACCTTACAAGGTTTGGATACAAACCAGGAGACATTCGGCATGATCCATTTTGATTATAACGATGGGAATTACTCGATCGATTTTGATACCGGTCAGATCACTGTGTATGATTTTGATAATTCATGCTTCGGTTGGTATATGTATGATCTGGCTGATCTATGGACGCACGGTATGGGCTGGATACAATTTGAGTCGGATGTGGACAAACGCAGACAGTTCATGGATGACTATTTCCAAACTGCCCTCGCTGGATATACTTCCGAGACCAAGATCGAAGATTCGATGTTGGAGAAGCTGCCTTTATTTATTCAAGTCAACCTTTTAGAGAATATTCTAGGTCAATTTGAGGAAATGCAGCGTGCTGGCGAAGAACCGGAAGCTGACGAAGCACTGTTGTATCTCATTAAATGTTTGGAAGAAGATATACCTTACCGAGGATTTTTCCATGAGATGTATTCCACTGAAGCTCCTTTTGAATATGAGGAACGCTGAAGGGACCTGTACGTAAACTAAACCCTGAACAACCAAGGATTCATCAAGTATGGAGGCAGCCGGATCGACCGGTTGCCTCTTTGTTTGTCTGCGGCATGTTATTCAAATTTGGAAGGGGGCACGTTGTAGAATTTTTTGAATGCTTTGGAGAACGTAAAGGGATCAGGATATCCCAGAAATCCGGCAATTTGCTGAATCGTATATTTTTTCTCGTAGAGATAGTCTCTGGCTCGATTCATTTTGATTTGATTGATATACTGCCCCGGTGTAATACCCAGAATTTTTTTGAACAAAGAAATAAAATATTTCTCAGAGACGCCAGCAATGTCTGCAAGCTCGTTAACTCGGATGGCACGATGCAGATTCGCATCTACGTATGGGAACACGTTCTGCAGAACCTCCAGACTTCCTTCGATCTTCCTCGGTTTTCGGTCTTTCAGAAACTCACCGTGATATAAGCCTTGCCCGTGTAATTCCAAAATTTTGGCGATGACGAGAAGCAGAGAGGCTTTCAAGTAAAGTGGACTTCCGGAAGCGCCGCTACCCTGTTTGAACCTTCGATAGGACGAGGTAAACAGTTTTGATTCCTCCCTAATCAGGTTGTCAGGTACAATGCCCGGAAGTTGAAACTCGCCGAGAATTCGCTTCTGCTCAGCGATGCTGAAATCAAAGTGCATGTACACGAATCGGCACAGCTCTCTGGTCGTGGAAGCAATATAGGGCATCTCCGGATAAAAAAACACGACGTCACCCGGGTCCGCCATATGTTCGATTCCATCGATGGTAATCTGGATGGAGCCTGCTGTAATGAACCACAGATCATAATCGGAATGAGACTTGTGCTCTATCCAATTGCTGTCGTGCGTTTGTTCCAAATAAGAGCTCATGCGAATTGTGATATACTCCGAAAGTTCGTCGATTATACTCATATTTACAGTTCCTGCATGCATGTAATCCAACCCAATCCTCTCCACTTTACTATCATATCAAAGGTTTTACTCCTTGTTAATTATCGTACGATATGACATGTATTGAAAACTATCGAACATTCCGATACCAGCCCACTCACCTATAATGAACTTATATCGTTACGAGGAGGGATTAATGATGAATGCTACAAACACACAGCATCCAAAGGTAGTCGTTATTGGGGCGGGCAGCTTGTTTTTCGGTCGTCAGTCCATCTGGCAGATGGTTCACTCCACATATTTGAATCAGGGAACGCTGGCTTTGGTGGATACGGACGAGGAACGGCTCTCCAAAATGGTAACACTGGCGGAGAGGGTCGCCCGGGAGAACAACGTATCCTTAAAGATTGAGGGCTCGGTGGACCGAAGACAGGTGCTTCCGGGAGCGGACTTCGTTGTGCTCAGCTTTGCGGAGCAATCGGTGAAATATCGGGGCATCGACTGCCAGATTTCTTTAAAGTACGGCATTCGCATGTGCTCCGGCGATACGATTGGTCCTGGCGGGATCTTTCGCGCAATGCGGGAACTGCCAGTTATTATGGAATGCGCCAAAGACATTGAGGAGCTGTGTCCTGATGCGTGGGTGATCAATTACATTAACCCGTCTACCGTTCATGGCATCGCTTTACATCGTTATGCACCGAAGCTTAAATCGTTTGCGCTCTGCGATAGTCATCATATGCCGCATAAAAAAGCCTATTACGCTGTACGCGCCGGAATTATCGAAAAGACAGACGAGTTCACCGAAGAGATCAACCAGAAATTCGATTTTCGCATCGCTGGTGTCAATCATTTCACTTGGCTGCTCAAAGCGGAGTATGAAGGAAAAAATGTAATGCCCACAATCGCAGAAGCCATGCGCAAGATGGCAGGTGACGAGAACAACGGCGGTGATCGCGGCGCAAAAGCTCTTTTTAACGATGCGATTACCTATGAACTCTATGATATTTTCGGAATCATTCCCACTTGCACGGCGCATACGAAGGAATACGTTCGGTATTGGCAGGGTCTTGGCAAAACTGCGGACACCATTCCTCCATTATCGATCTGGGAGACAGAGGACAGATATCAGCGTCACGACGAAATGTGGCGTCAGGTGGATGACTTTCTTGCGGGGAATATCCCGATTGCTGATTACATGAGCACCTTCGGCCCGGATCATGCGACCGACATCATTGAGAATATGGTGGGGAACTTGGGCAAGAAGTTCTTCATCAATACGCTCAATCAAGGCGCGGTAACCAATGTGAATGCCGATTCGTTCCTGGAGTTACTGTGCGATGTAGATATGGATGGGGTGAAGCCAGTCCATGTAGGCGAGATGCCGCGCGGAATAAGAGGTATGCAAGAACTTGTACTGGATACGCATGAGCTTACGGTCGAAGCTGTTCTGGAACAGAGCTACGAGAAGCTGAGAAGGGCGATGCTCACTGACCCGCTCGTGAATTCCATCAGTGACGCGGACAAGATCATCCATGAATTGTTGGAACTGGAGCGTAAGATGATTCCGGACGTTTGGTACAAGGATAGACTGCAGTATAGCTAAGAACTGATAACGATAAAAGACCACGTCGGCTCCTTCAAAGAGACTAACGTGTTCGGCGGCACTCTCAATAAATAATGAAGAAAATATAAGCCCATTGAAAGTCGCTATTTTAGCGGCTTTTTTTGCTTTCCGTACTGTCTATGCAATGTATTATATAAGGAATACGAAAGGGATTAACAGACAAATTGAAAAGACCTCCCTATGTTTATAGAAGAGGTCTTTGTAGCATTCGTATTTTTTACATAAAGGAGGGTACTGTACCATCTTTACAACAAGCCTGCCCATTTCAGACCATGCCAAATCCCGTCCTGCTCTGCACTTGCTGTAACATGAGACGCCAGTTGTTGTAGTGGTTGTGGGGAGTTGCCCATGGCAATGCTGCAGCCTGCATAACGGAACATCTCGATATCATTGAAGTTATCGCCAAAAGCATACACATTTTCAGGGGAAAACCCCGTTCGGTCTGCGAGTCGGGAAACACCTTCGGCTTTGGAGCCTCCAGCGGGCAGAACGTCCATGGACAACGGATGCCAGCGTACAAAGTGGAGCTCACGAAACCTTTCGTGGTATACCGTTTCCTCTTCTGAGGAGCAGAATAACATCGTCTGATAGATGAGTCTGTCTGTACAAAAGCTCTTGCTATACCCAGGATGCGTAACACCAAGTGAAGTTAGACAAAGGTCTACATGTGGATGATACTCCTGACTGCAACTCATCTGCGAATGATCAAGATAAACGAGTGGATGTCCCGACAAGTCAGCGAATGCAGACAATTGATCCAAAGCATCCGAACGGATGGGATTACTGTGAATGAGCTCTCCTTGATGCATCACATATTGTCCATTAAAACTAACATAAGACTCCAGCTCAAGTTCAAGCCGGACTTGTTCCATCATAAACGGAGATCGTCCTGAGGCTAAAGCTACTACATGTCCGGCTTCCTTTAATGCAAGAACGGCTTGCTTTGCGGAAGCGGGAATTCGATTATGGCGGTCCAGCAGCGTACCGTCAATGTCAAAGAAAATCAATTTTGGGGTTTGAGTCACAACGTCACACTCCTTCACCGCCGAAAGCAGAAAGACTCATGCTCACTTGTTCATTCAGGGCAAAAGGAAGAGGAGAGATGACTTCCCAACGTTTGGTATCACTGCGAATATCATAGTGAAATTCTTTCCCTTGAAACTGAACATTGGCGATCGAGCCCAATATTCCAGCTTCACTGGAAGGCTGTAACTGGAACTGATCCGGCCTAACGGGATACAACCCGTTGGATTTAAAATAGTTCGCGACCTGCTTGCCAGGCCAAGCAATATTCGTACCGCCCTCAGGTATGAACATGTCTGTATCCCAGTGCCCCTTGACCAAATTGGACTTCGATACAAACCTCGCAACAAACTCGGTCTCCGGCCGCAAATAAATCTCCTGCGGAGTTCCAGCCTGCTCAATCCGACCATCCTTCATCACGATAATTCGGTCAGCCATGGCAAGGGCTTCGCCCTGATCATGCGTAACATAAACTACGGCTGATTGGGTATTCCGGTGTACTTGTTGAATCTCACGCCGCATGTCCATACGAAGCATGGCATCCAAGCTGCTGAGAGGTTCATCCATCAGCAACAAAGACGGCTGGGGAGCGATGGCGCGTGCGATAGCGACGCGTTGTTTTTGTCCTCCGGATAGCTCATGCGGCATACGTTCAGCCAGATGGGACAGCCCCGACATATTCAGGACTTCCTGAATGCGGTTCTGCTCGTTATTTTTAATATGGGAAGGCGTTGATTTATGCGTTCGGATGGGAAAACGGACATGTTCTGATACATTCATATGTGGCCAAAGTGCGAATGACTGGAACACCATGCCGATTCTACGTTTTTCGGGAGGAAGCAATGTCCCCGAGCCTGCAACCACTTTACCGTCCATCAAAACATTACCGCTGCTTGGCTGCTCAAATCCGGCAAGAATGCGCAGTAATGTGGTTTTCCCACAGCCTGACGGTCCAAGAATCGCCACGAATTCTCCATCCTTAATCGTTAAATCAATGGAATGAAGTGCCTGGTAACTTCCGAAGGATTTGCTAACCTGTTGAATCTGGATACTCATGACTTCACTCCCTTACGAGTTGCCCAGCGTTGAGCGATGAGCAAAATTACTCCTCCTGCCGCAATAAGTGCGACAATCAGACTGGACAATGCAGTTGAATAGAGGGTGTCCCCTGCCTGTTCAAAACTAAATATGGTAACACCAATGGTCTGTGAACCTGATGAATATAACAATGCCGATACAGTAAGCTCGGTCAGGGCAGTCAGGAAGACCAACATGCCTCCAGTGAGAATACCTGGTAGCAATAAAGGCAGCAGAACAGCAGTCCACTTACGCCAAAAACCGGCTCCGGAGATCCGGGCAGCTTCTTCCATAGACGCATCCAACTGCATGAATGAAGTGACACTTGAACGGATCTGAAGAATAAGGAATCGGCAGATGTAGGCAATAAACAAGATGGTCATGGTGCCATATATGCCAGGGTTCCAACCGGGAACCGGCTCCATCCATACCAGAATCATGGACAGTGCGAACACAATGCCTGGAAGGGTATAAGGAACGGCAGTGGCCAGCTCGGCCATTTTATTGAATTGATTAGGCTTACGTACCCGGATATAAGCAAATCCTGAGCCAATAATCAGACATGCCAGCATCGTGACTATAGAGAGGACAAGGCTGTTCTGGATCGCCTGCCATACACGCTCATTTTCAAAGAGAATATATCTATAATTGTCCAGGGTCATATTGGCACGAGTCAGACCGAGACCATATGCTCTTTTTAAAGACATCGAGATCATGGATGACAATGGAATAATCGTAATCAGTGCGAGACCCGCCCATATGGCATAGGTTAATGGCTTCCGCATGCGACCCAACTCATATCTCGGAGTCAGATCGGGTTGCATCGTATCCGAAGCATGACTTTTACGCAATAGAATCCATTGCAACAGACTGCCGACTACCGCAGCAGCACCGAGCAGCACAGATAACGATGCGCCACGGGCAAATGCCGAAGGCCCGAACCCGATAATCTCTTCATATATAAGTGTGCTGAGAACGGAAATATTCACAGGCGTACCAAGGAAGGCAGGTATGCCGAAATTGTCCAGCGAAGCCAGGAAAACCAGCAATCCGCCCGCCGTTAGACCCGGAAGGGCAAGTGGCAATGTAATACGACGAAAGACTTCGATCCTGCTGGCACCACCAGCTCTGGCCGACCACTCCAGATCACGCGGGATTTTGCGGAGTACATCCAAAGTGAACATATACACTAATGGGAAATGATGAATACCCATCACAAACACAATCCCGCCCATACTGTACATATTCCAAGGAGACAGGGAGGGATGAATCCATTGCAGCAAATGTGCAAGCCAGCTCTGTGACCCGGTAAAAGAGGACCAGGACAACGTGAGAACATAAGAGGGAAGAATAAAACATAGCATGATCCCCATGTGAAGAGCCGATTTGTGTCGTATATCCGTATAAGCGACGACCCAGGCCAGTGCAGTTCCAATTACTAACGAGAACACGGTTGAACCGATGACGATATATACGGTATTGCGCAATGTGGACCAGAAACGCTCCTGCTGAAGCAATTCGTTATAATGAGATAACGTTAAACCTTGCTCACCCTGAAAGCTGAGAAGAACCAGCTTCAGGATGGGGTATACAAAGAATAACAGGACAGCTATAGCACCCAACAAGGCGATCAATCGATTCCAACGAAACAACTTCTCCATTCGGACAGCTCCAATCCTTACTCGCCAAACACATTAATGAATTGCTGTTTATCTGTTTCACGATCCGATGCAAGTTTGGCCGCATCGCCAGGCAAAATCTTCATTTCCGATACACCTTTCAGTCCTTCAGGCGGAGCAATGCCTTCACGAATAGGGGAGTAACCGATCTCGGCAGACAACTTCTGACCCTCTTCAGAGAGAATGAAATCTACAAAGGCTTGAGCAGCCGGCACGTTGGCAGCTTCTTTCATAATTCCGATCGGTTCTGTGATGATGGGAACACCTTCTTCTGGATAGATCAGTTCAACTGGAGAACCTTTCGCTTTTTCACGCGCTACGAGGTAATCAACAACGACGCCATATGATTTTTCACCGCTGGCTACAGCCTTCATAACAGCACCGTTTCCTTTAATTACGGCCATGCCGTTCATCTTGGTCTCCTGCAGAAAATCCCATCCGAATCCATCTGTACGACTAAAAACACCGATGTTGTACGCTGCTGCGCCAGAGTATAGGGGACTCGGCATAATACTTGCATCCTTGCTGTCGGGCAGGGTCAGCACTTGCCAAGATGTTGGTTGGGCAGTGACCTTCTGGGTATTGGTAGCAAGTACCGTTGCCATGACCTTCGTACCGGCGTACATACCATCCGGATCAACAAGATCGGTCGGGATTGCACTTAGTTCTGGCGACTTGTAAGCTTGAAGAAGATCATCCTTTTTCAGATTTTCAAAGGTAACTGCATCAGCCAGCAGGAGTACATCCGCCTGAGTTTTACCGGCTTGGCGTTCTGCCTGAAGTTTGGCAGTGACTTCTTCCGTTCCGGAACGGAAGATGCTGACTTGAACATCTGGATATTTTTCGTTAAACGCATTTACCAATTTGCCTGCATCTTCTTCAGGCTGGGAAGTATAGAAGGACAGTTTGCCTGACACAGAGCTTGAAGCTCCGCCTGAACTACCTTGATCTGGAGTGGCTTGTCCCTGTGCAGAACAACCGCTGAATACAATCATGCCTGCCAGAAGTGGCAGTAGTAACGTCTTTTTGAATGGAATCACAGATAATCTCTCCTTTGGGTGTCTAGCTGATAAATTAGAGTAAGAACGTATGGATAGCCTGCGCAACACCATCTTCAGTGTTACTACCTGTAACAACATTAGCGATTTCCTTCACATGAAACTCGGCATTTCCCATCGCTATACCTAGTCCGGCCCATTGCAGCATTTCCAGGTCATTATCATAATCCCCGGCTGCAGCTACCTGCGCACGTTCGATATGATGTGCATGACACAATCGCTCCAGTGCTCCACGTTTACTGACTCCGATTGAATTAACATCAAATCGCAAACGTCCGGTCCGTGTACATTGGAACAACCCTGATTCGTCAAGGGTACGAAAAAGTTTCTCGCGTGAGTCGTGGTCTGTACAGATAACCGCTGCTTTGAAGAGCATGTCTGGCATCTGGCTGACAAAGGTTCTGAAATCCTGTCCAACTTCGACGAAGCGAATAAGATCAGCCTGTTTTGCATCAAGTTCATCAAGTTCTTCGGGCGAATCTAATTCCGGTCTGTTGACCCTATTGTTCAAGGCCCAGTTTCTATTGATATCATTAATCTCTTGAACATAGAGGACATTGTATCCATAGAAATGGATGTAAGCTCCTTCTTGCTCGATGACATCCAACATGAACAGCATATTTTCTGTTTTCAGTGCAACCCCATCAAGCATCTGTCCTGTCACGGGATCTACCGTCACTGCACCGTTCAATGCTACCAGTGGGAAATTCATGGAGACTTCCCGAGCGTGTAACCATACGGAAGCGGGAAAGCGACCGGATGCAATCGTGACATTCACATCTGCTGACATTAATTGTTGAATGGAGCTTCGTGTCATAGGGGTTATCATTTTGTCTGGATTGAGCATCGTGCCGTCCAGATCAAGGGCTAACAATTTGTACATGAACATATCCCTCCCGGATGTATAGACTTACACAACATACATACGAAGTGGTTCGGGTATATCCACAGGCCCTTGGAAAGAGCGACTTGCTTCATCCCGCATGAACTCCAGATCGCCATCTCCGGGAAGATGGACAAGGACGAGCTGCTTGACGTTAGCCTGACCAGCAATCATGCCTGCCTGAAGTGCATTCATATGTCCTTGGCCAGTTGTGTGTACGCTGCCTTCACAGATGGTAGCCTCACATAGAAAGATGTCTGCATCACGAGCAAGTTCGATAAGTGAATTACAGTACGAGGTATCACCGGAATACACCAGCACCTTGCCTTTATATGTGATCTTAACGGCGTAACATGTAATGGTATGCTGCACCTGTACGAATTCGATCTCTGCGCCAGCAAGCTGAATCTTGGATGAAGGATCAATCGAGATGACCTCGGTATGTTCACCATATAGACCATTCAGAATATCCACTGGATTATCCGGTGCATACAGCTTCAGTTTATTCAACATGCGACCATTGCGGATCGCACCCGCTGCAGCATATTGGAGGACTCCCAGATCCGCGATATGATCATGGTGTAAGTGAGACAAAATAACACCTGATAGATCTTCCACGCATGTCTCGGAGGGGAGCTTACTCATAACGCCGCTGCCACAGTCCAACAAAATCTGCCCTTCATCTGTGGTTACAAGGTATCCCGCAGTTGCTCCGCCAGCGGAGGGATATCCCCCCCAGTAACCTAATATCTTCACATTCATCTTTTGCACCTCTGTCTGTCTTGATCTGTACTCTTTACAAATGTTCTGTACAGTTACAATTGTAAAAAGAGTTTATTACTCTTGTGTCAACCGAGTGTCAATCTTTTGTAAAATACTTTTGGGAATGTTATCCTGGCTTGACTGCGCTGCGAATCCCATTTTATAGTGGGTAATGTGTAAGAAGGGAAATTTAAATGTAAAAGGCGGACTTATATGTGAATATAGACGAACGCAAAAATATGATAAGAGTCTGTAAGATGTATTACTATGAATCCTGGACACAGGAGAAGATTGCTGAGAAGCTTGGTGTATCCAGGCCGGTCATCTCCAAGATGCTGCAACGTGCGAAGGAAGAGGGCATTATTGAGATTGTCATTTACGATGATGATTACGAAACGTCCAAATTAGAGAAAAAACTGGAAGACTTATTTAACCTCAAACAAGTACTGGTCGTTCCAACGAAGGATCTGAATAAAGAGTTGTTGTCGAGTGCAGTAGGCAAGGCTGCCGCCCAATTTGTTCAAAAACTGATCAAAAACGGCGACCGTGTCGGTGTCTCATGGGGCAATACGCTCTATCATATGGTGCGAGAGTTCCCCCTGGAGAAAAAAGAGAATGTCAAAGTTATTCCACTGGTTGGTGGAACAGGGAATTCCCGAAACGAAATGCACTCTAACCAGATCGCTTATGAGTTATCCAAAAAAATGGGTGTAACGTGCGATACGTTATATGCCCCCGCAGTCGTTGAGACAGAAGAGTTAAGGGAGCAAATTATTGGCATGTCTAATATTTCGGCTGTTCTCAAAGAGGGAGAGAATATCAATCTCGCCCTGGTGGGGATCGGAAACCCGTATTCCATGTCAACGATGGAAAGATCAGGTTATCTAAATGAGCAAGTGTTAGCTGAATTAGAAGCCTTGAACACCGTTGCGGATATTAATTCCGTATTTATCACTCGTGAAGGAACAATCACAGAGCATCCCATTAATCATAAAGTGATTGGCCTTGGACTTGAGCAGTTAAAGAAGACAAAAACAGTGGTAGGTATGGCCTTTGGTCTGCATAAAATCGACTGCATTCTGGCTGCTTTGCGGGGAGGGTATATTAATATGCTCATTACGGATGAAGCCACAGCAAGTCAAATTACGAAAATTTGATGTTCGAGGGTCACCATTTCGATTCGGTCATGAAACAAGTTGAAGCCGAGACTAATTTTATGCTCATGGAGCCAGGAGAACGAAAAGGTTCTCCTGAGCACATACAAGAAGAACTAACCATTCAGCCTATCTATAGGGCTTCACTAGAAGCCTGCTTCCCGCCTTTTTTACGAACGAAACTAATGATGAGCAACAGTAGTGGCAACAGGCCAAATAAAAAAATGGACATATTGCCGAGAAAATCACCCAAAGCTAACGTTTCCTCCAAGTTTTTAGGCAAGTAAGCAATCAGATACAAGACAGGCAACATCGCGAATTGTATGCTCGTAATATTTTTGAGACGAAACAAATCTCGGATACCTATTGCCGCAAAATAGTGTTTAAAAGCATACGTTGCAAATATTTGCATCAGCCAAAATACGATGAACAGCGATTCATAACGCTCAAAAAGGAATCCCTCAATTTCAAAACTTCGTACCATGTCAAATGTTGGCCACATCCGCGTCTCAATTCCTGGCAAAGATAAATTCCCCACCACTGTGACAATCGTGATCAAATAGATAATCGTGCAAATAAGGATGCTATATATCGCGGCCTTATTGCTTGCCTTTACGTCTGTCATGTAAGCTGTGATGATAAGTAAAACCTCATATCCAGAATAGGAGAGACATGAAGGCTTGAGACCCTTCAACACGGGCATGAGGCCCTCGCCCAGAATGGGCCTGAGATTATTGATTTCAAACATCTTAGTGCTTAAAAGGAACACCAGCGCAAGCAACACCAGCGTAACGGGCAACACCATTGAAAAGACCCGAATGATGACTTTAAGACCACCCGTTAACATATAGATACCAATCCACAAACTGACCATAATGGTGACCCAAGTGGGCGTGCGCTCAAGGATGTACATACTTGTAATCTCAGCCATGACTCTGACTTCGAATGAACAGAGAACAACAAAATATACGATAATTAAAAGTCCCAATAGATAAGCAATCCAATTACCTGTGATTTCAGGTATAAACTCGAACACCGTTTTACCGGGAAATCTACGACACAAGGTTACAAGAAGCAGGCTGATGGCGGTTACGATCAACCCTGACAGAATGACGGAAATCCATACATCCGGTGTCTCCACTGCTTTACTGATGGTTCGAGGGAGTGTTAGGATTCCAGCTCCAAGTATTGAATTGATAACCACGATAATAACCTCGGAGGTATTGATCTGAGATGTGGATTGCTTCATTGGCCTTCACTCCAAACCGGAGAATATATTTCTAGGTAGTATCACCCAACGAAGTTGTTTTATGTAAGTTTTGTATATGAAGTTTAGAATAACCCCCTTGAAGGTAGAAGAAGTCAAATGCACCTTTGGAGGGGGTTGTAAGTCCTAAAGGAAACCCTCTAGGTTGGATGAAATTTTTCGAGATACCGAGATTAACAGCTCACGTTCTTGTTCCGAAAGATCTTGTGATGCAGCTTCCTCCATTTTTGTCCAAACGGCAACAGCCTCGTCAACGAGTTGTCGGCCATTTTCAGTCAGTGTAACTAGCGTGACGCGCCCATCTTTGGGCGATTTAGAGCGAGTGACTAGGCCAGATTCTTCTAATCGCCGAACGGATTTGGCAATCGTTGAATGGTCCAAGCGCATCGTCCGTCCGAGACTCTGCTGCGATTGTCCATCTTGCTCTCCTAATTGCATTAACATAATTTCTTGACCAGTAAACAGTCCAACTTCACGCAACAAGTGCGCAGCTAAACCACGATGTGATCTCGCCATGGAAAAAACCGCAAAGTTAATGGGGAATTGCTGGATGACTTGCATTTCTTTTTCTACATGAGATGTATTAGAGTCTGGTTTGTGTTCTTCTTCAAAGTTGTTCATCACTTTTCACCTTTCCGCTTGTACTTCTATAAGCGTAGTGAATAATTCAACACTTGTAAAGTGACGGAGTTATAAATGGAAAATGCCCTAAAACAGCTTCGCTGTAGTAGGGCGCAGAAAAAAGTTCAAAGTGACTTTTATTTCATCGTTGGATAATCAGTATAGCCGCGGCTGTCCCCACCATGCAGAATATGAAGATAGGCTAAGTTCAGTTTAGCAAGTTCAGAAATCAAGTATTCGTATACTTTACGCCCGTCTGTGCCTTCAATTATATCGCCTAAAAGCAGATGTTTTAGCATATTAATCCATATGGAATGAGAGATATGCCGAGGCATATACAACTTGAAAACCACATTTATCCATGTAAAAGGAAATCATTCTTATAAATGCACGTGTGGTTTCCTACTTGGTTATCCATTTACACTAAGCGTGAGCAATTGTTTAAGGTTGTCATCAATAAATGTATTATCCGCACTGTTGATTCCACGACCGGCAAAGTGCCCCCAGATCGATTCGATAGGTTTTAGCACCGCGTTAGGCATGAGCTTAACCTCGTATTCGTTATCTTCCGCCGTACAAAAGAGATCCGAGCTTCCTGGCATAACGTAGGCAAGGGCTTGAATGCTTTTGAGTGCCTGATCAAAATCCCCGTTATAGAAGGGGTTGGCACTAATGTCTGCATGTTCGCCTGTCCATAACATGGTCAAGACATTGTGTGGATCCATCGTCATAAACACAGCCTCCCAGAAGTCAGCCACAAACGCTGCGAGTGAATCAAATCCTAACTCACGATAGAGCTCCTTTCTATAAAATGCTTGCGAAAATCCCCATCCTGCATAAGTACGACCCACAGCGCGCAAGTCTGCAGAAGTCAAATCATTGAGTTTGCTTGGTTCGAACTGAGCGACAGCCATAAGCGGGGCGCTAACTCCATTCAGCACCACTAAGGTCTGAGGCCACGGCTTGGCAATTCCAGCGATCGGCGCAATGCGTTCTACCATGTCGGGATATGTTGCTCCCCATTGGAATGCTTGAATGCCTCCCATGGACCAACCCACGACGAGAGCAATCTTTTGAATATCGAATTTTTCGGTCACCAGTCGATGTTGCAACGTTACGTTGTCATAGATGGTTACCTGAGGAAAATTAGCCCGATCAAATGGGGGAGGTGTGTTACTAGGGGACGAAGATAACCCGTTGCCTAATAGATTCGGTACGATAATGAAGTATTTCTCCGGATCGAGTGCCATGCCGTTTTCAATTAACCATTCATTCTGCACATGCTGGTCACCAAATGCCGTTGGATAGATGATGACATTATCTTTCTTCTCATTTAATTTTCCATACGTCTTATACGCAAGAAAAGCGTTCGGTAATGTCACTCCGGATTGCAAGCTCACGTCACCCAAATTAAAAATTTCATATTCCATCATTGGATGTTGTCTTTATGTTGGACGAGCCCATTCGCTCAACGGGACTTGCAGTGGAACCGCTGCTGGAAGAAACGTTCCGCTTTTTCGCGGCTCCAGACCATCCACTCGCGAATCAAACTGTACTACAGTTGGAGGATTTTCACGGAGAAGTTTTTCTGACGAATGAAAAAGGCTGTACTTATCGAACCATGTTTGACCGTTCATTTGAGCAAGAAGGCATGGATACTATTACATACTTGGAATTTCAAAATGCCGAAGCCATTAAACAATGTGCCATTGCAGGAATCGGTATTGCTTTTCTCCCTGAAATAACCACGGAAGAAGTTAAAAGAGGCGACCTTGTTGCCCTTCCATGGCAAATTCCAGACTTGCACGTGTATACACAGATGTTATGGCACAAAGACAAGTGGCTTTCGCCAATCCTCTTATCTTTCATTGAAGCAGCAAGGGAGGTTATCACTATTGAGGAGGAGAAGCAATAAAGCAAAAGATGGGGTTCACAATAGAAATAAAATACCTTGTCAGATTATATTGTTTTCGTGCCCTCTAAGCATTTTTGCATAAATATCACTTTTCTGAAGCCAGTCTTTACAGTAACTGGGCCGGATTTCAGTTCTTTTTGGATCCTATAACCGAAATGCTCATATAATTTTTGTGCTGATGGATTCGTATCAACAACCTCTAAATTGATCTTAGTCATGTGTTTATTCATTGCGAGTTGCTCCACCTTACTTAGTAACAATTTGCCTATTCCATGGCCACGAGTAGCTTGACTGCTTGTTCTTTCGTTTTTGCATAAAACCACAGATGTTTAACTTTCAATGGAATAGCTTCGTAAAATAAATAAGCAACTTGTTCTTGATGTTGTAAATGAAGCTGTTGTGTGAATTGAATTTGGTTCATGGATATCTCCCCAATCCTTCATTTAAGAGTTAATAGATGTTCTGTTCTATCATTCATTTTCCTAAAATGAAGACGGGTGAACAATTCACATTTCTTTGAATTGTTGGTGCATTTCTTAGATTTCTTTTGAATGTTGCTTCTATGTGTTGCTAATGATTAGTTAACTTGCAGTGAAAGGGGAAAATACAGGATGAGTGCTACGGGTTATTTGGCCCACCGTTCTCCCATGAACGTACAGTTTCTAAAAGTTAAAGATGAACCGTTCGGATGGCATAATTCCATTGAAGTGGCGATTGTGTTGGAAGGTAGTATTCATGTTGCCATTGCAGATGAGCAAAGAACATTTAGGTGCGGGTACAATAGAAATTTTCAATATCAATCAAGTTCACCGTTTATGGCAGACCGATGAAAACAATGTCGTACTGCAAATAAATATCGATGCTGAATTTGCAAAAGGTTATTACCAGGATTTATCATATGTCTGGTTTGCTCACGAATTTAGCCCTAGAGCATATCTAGGATTGGAACGAATAGAAGGCATCAATGAAGAAATATGCACGTTCATTACTCCAATTGTAACTACGAGCGAAGTTCCATTGTTAAGTATAAAGAATACAGTCGAACATTTGCTGGATCTGCTCATTATGAATTTTGATGCGAAAAGAATGTTCGAAGGGAACGCAACCAAGCTGCAACGAATAGGAAGAATATATGATTATTTGTTTAATCACAGGGGGTTTATTAACAAAGCATCTTTGAATGACATCGCCAAACATACAGAGGAATATTTAAATTTGGATTATTTATCATCACAATTCAAGCTATTGATAGGCGATACGCTGCAAAACTTGCTACATTACTTACGCATTGAGCATGCCATTAAACAATTATTAACGACCGAACAGAGTCTGGTAGAAATATCAATCGAGAGTGGTTTTTCTTCGCCCAGGTACTTTTATCAACGATTCAATAAGATCTTCCCGGAAGGACCAAAAGTATTTCGTGAACAACATATAAAGAAACGGGAGATGAAAGAACGCGCCAGAGAAGTCATCGATCCAGCATTAGTTCTTGCAAGACATCGTAGCTTATTTAAAATTCCTGAGACGATCAGCAATGAACGAAATAGATGGATTCCCATCGACATATTTGGACCTGACGAAGAAAAATCAACACTGGAAGAAACTTTGGATTCATTAAACTGTGACGATATTCAAGTTTTGACATGGATAATCAACCAATTCACGGAAAATGATATTTCTCCTGTATTTATCGTCAGAACGGGTAGTAACGCTATTGCAGTACAGATAACCACAATACAGCAACTACTTCACAACTACACCCTTACTTATAGCGCAGAACATATGAAGGGATGGAGAATTGAACTTCAATAATATGAAGGAAAATGAGAATGAAATAACTAAAATTACGATGTTGAAAAAAAGTTGCGAAGCTTTGCTGCTTTGGATATGATTATCTAATGTTCAATCAACGTATATTTATTTACATTGCTTGAGTTTTGCGAAAAGATAACACTTATGTAATCAATGGATGATAAAAGATAGTGAGGTAGAAAAAATGATTTCAAGAACAGAAGAAGATTTTAATGGTTTGAAGGAAATCGAAAAAAATTGTCGCATCTATTAGAGATGAATTGGTACAAAAAACTATTCCGGGCATAACGACTAAAGAACTTGATGATCTATATAAGTTGAACTAATCATTTACACAGAAACGGAGAGGACAGAAAAAACCTGAAAAAGCGAAGCGTTCGCCTTTATCACCGGATTTCCCCCTTGAGAAAAGGGGATCAAAAAAATCTGGGGATAACAGCGATTGGAAGGTTATTCTGTCATCGGAGTGTACGTGTGAATATATCTTTAGTTCAACTTATATAGCCGGAGAGCTTTTTGAAAAAGCAGGTGCAGTTTCTGCTCCAAAAAGTGAATATGATTTTCCAGGCTATACTTGTATTAGTGTTAATGACGAAGTGGCACATGGTATTCCGGGAGAGCGGGTTATTCAAGAAGGAGAATCGTCAACATTGATGTGTCTGGCTCCAAGAACAGTTATTTTGTATGGTGTTGGACGCGTGCAATACACGAAGCATCTGATCACATCCTTAATTATAACGATCCAACGGATGATGAATTGTTGAAGGAAGGCATGGTTATCGCATTCGAGCCATTTATCTCAACTTCAGAAGAAGAAGTATACCAAAAAGGAGACGGCTGGACCTTTGCTACAAAAAATAGCTATGTAGCTCAAATGGAACATACGATTATCCTTACTAAAAATGGTCCAATTATTGTCACACTTTAAGATGTTCAAATTAAAAGTCGCTGATTTAGCGACTTTTTTTACTATACAGATGGGATCGTTATCAGAACTTTCACTTATTAATTTGTGTTGAAATTATGGAAGGATTTAACGTATATTTAGGACTGATCTTTACGTTATAGACAGAGGTGATTGATTGAGCACATCAAAAAAGCGCGTCCAATTAATTGATGGACTGCGCGGATTCAGTCTGGCTGGCATCGTGATGGCGAATATGCTGGCTTTCCAATATGGAATGTTCGGCCAGAGTAAACCCCAACTGTTTGGGATCGGCGGTGCAGACCAGGCTTTCCTCTCGTTCCTGCTTATCACTGTGGTGGGTAGTTTTATGCCGATTTTTGCATTTATGTTCGGCTTCGGAATGATTAAGCTATCGGAAAGCCTAAAATCACGAGATTTACGACCAAAATGTCATCTGGCTCGACGTTTTCTACTACTGTTTGGTATTGGATTGCTGCACATAACCTATCTGTGGGAAGGGGATATCCTGGCTTTTTACGGCGTACTCGGTTTCTTCCTGCTCATGTTCCTGAATCGGAAGTCCAAAACGCTGCTCATCTGGGCGGTACTGCTACTCGTCGGAGTGGGGCTGCTTGGTCTGCCCGCATCCAATCCGATGAATCCGCTGGCTAGTGAGTCCACTCATATGAATAACTACATCATTCAAAGTCAGGATGTATACGGTAGTGGCAGTTACGCGGAGATCAGGGATTTCAGCAATAACGGCGATCCATTCGGTGGGGATTTGGAGGTGTCATACGCCCTGATGGCCCTGATGTTAGCCCCACTCATGACGGTGCCGATGTTTCTGTTCGGCATGCGCGCTGCCAGAATCGGCACGTTTAGCGATCCGCAAGCGATGTGGCGTATGTATCTTCGCCGTGCCTCGTTTTTGATTCCAGTTGGTTTGATACTCAAAGCATATGGCCAATTGGCGCCACAATTTGGTGCGGGAGGATGGCCCGGAGTCGGAATCGGCGGGACGCTCGGGGGAACGTTGCTTGCACTCGGATACATTTATGCATTTGCGCTGTTGTATGCGGGAAGCCGCCATTCTAGCCTAATGGGCAGGTTTGAGGCCGTAGGACGCCTCTCACTGACCAATTATTTGATGCAAAGCGTAATCTGTACGACAATTTTTTACGGATACGGTCTTGGACTATTCGGCCATGCTGGCGTGTTCATCGGCACGGTGATTGCGCTTGCTGTCTACATCATTCAATTGTGGCTCAGTCCGCTATATCTTAAAAAATTTCGCAATGGGCCGGTCGAGTACGTCCTGCGAATTTGGACATACCTATCCTGGAAAGGACAGCCAAGAAAGAAAAAAAGATCGAACCCCACTGTGCAAGAAAGTGCACCTGGTGTCCACTGAACATGAAGCGCTGCCACGAAACGCATAAAGAAGACCGTTCTGATAAAGAAAGGGCTTCTTTATACCGTAGCGATCATCGTCCTAAACTTAAAGCAAGACACGAATTTCCCACTTAACTTCAACGTTGGTTGAGAGTAGGTTATTTGTTTGAGCATGTAGATTTATCAATATTATTTCATGTGCTTATATTACCTTTATTTGTTATAATCACTGAATAATAAGAAATATCCCTAATGTTTCCTATTATAATTTGAAATTATTTATAGATTCAACATATCAACTTTAATACATAAGCTAACTAATATTGTACGTGCAGCGTTAAGGTATACGAAATGAAAGATGCAGCGTATACCTCCGACTGTTTCCACTCGGACTTGAAAGGATTGTTATTGTGCTAAAAATAATTAATTTTCTTCTTTTCTTACTGATCATTTGGGTAGCACTCCTGTATCCTTTTCGTTCTGCTTGGTTTGAAGGTTTAAAACAGATTCCTGAAGATCTTCATGGTGTTTATTTACTTTTCTTGTTCTTTGGATATCTTATATGTTCATCTGGTATGGGACTTATTGTTGGCAAGATGTGTTTTAAACGAAAAGGACAGTAATTGATACTGTGAAAGAGCAGTTAAGTACGCTTGAGAATAAGACCTTTGCCTTGTTGAATTCCTTGCGGGGCATGGATTTGTATATATGTGTGTAGCTTTCAGGCTATGGTAACGCCGGAAAGGTACAAAAGGCTTCTGAAAATGAAAATGATATATGTCTGAAAATGATCTTAAAGCGGTATTAGTTTAGTTTTTATGGTCTTTTTTTCAAAATGGAGCAAAAGTGGTAATTTACCTACAAGAGGAGGCAATCCATGTTTGATATTGAAAGAATAAAAGAGGTAATTCCTCACAGATATCCATTTCTTTTGGTAGATAGAATCTTGGAAATTGATGAGGGCAAGAAAGCTGTCGGAATTAAAAATGTGACAATCAATGAGCCTTATTTCATTGGTCATTTTCCCGACCATCCGGTAATGCCTGGAGTCGCGATTGTTGAAGCACTGGCGCAGGTCGGTGGTATCGTTATGTCTAAGGGAGAGAGCAATAATCATAAAATAGGTTTATTGACTGGTATTGATAATTGTCGATTCAAACGGCAAGTAAAACCTGGAGACCAACTCCTTCTTACATTCGAGGTAACTCGTATCAAGGGACAGATAGTCAAAGGGAAAGGTTTCGCCACAGTAAACAATGAACTGGTTTGTGAATCTGAAATAATGTTTGCATTCAGTTCAATTTAGGTTTTAAGTTCACGGGCACGATTGTTGCATAAAGCGAGAAATCAAAAGCAGGACCATCCGGCGAAGGATGGCTCTTAAAACTTGCCGTTACTTATTGCGAGGTGAACCTTATCACAAATAGGGGGAAAGGGAAGAATGTTCGATTTTTTATATTGAGGGGGTTAGGTATGGATATTAAAATACGAGAAATTATATCAGATGATTATGCTGAAGTTGTTTTCTTATGGAACGATGTACTTGGAAATCGCAATGTTAATGATGCAAACTTTCGAGTTACTATGGAAGAGATGAATAAGGACGGGAATTACAAAACATTTGTCGTATTATTTGAAAATGATGTGATCGGTTTTGTAACTATTGTTCAGGCATTATCCGTAGGAGTTCCAATTGGTTATCTACATATTCAAGCTATTGCTGTTAAAAGGGATTTTCAAAATAGTGAGATAGGTACAAAACTACTAAGACACACTGAAAATTATGCGAAAGAACGGGGAATATCAAGTATTATTTTATGTAGCGGAGTTAAGCGAACCGACGCCCATGCTTTTTATAAGCATAACGGCTATGACAGAGATTCATACTGCTTTGATAAGATTATCGACCTCACCGAATATGTTACCAACCGATGGGCGGTTAGCGATATTACTAAAGAAACTCACAACACATTACAGTAAAGGAATGATAAGTGTTGATAGATCACAATAACCTTGAAGAGTATCGAGATCCGATTAATTATGATCTTGAATTTGGTGATGAACCAAAAAAATACAATTTCTATCTTGAATTTGCTGAATTGAATCCGGGTGAAGTTTTAGAACTTGCATGTGGCACAGGATTAACAACAATTCATTTATCAAAATCGGGGATACATATCACAGGGGTTGATATTTCTTCAGCCATGCTTGCCTATGCGAGAGTCAAAGCTCAAGGTTTACCTGTGAATTTTATTGAAGCAGATGCTCGTCTATTCGATTCTGAAAAGCGTTTTTCCCTGATTTATTTGACAGGAAATGCATTTCAGGCATTTTTGAGTGATGAAGATCAGATCGCCTTACTCGAAACAGTCTACAAGCACTTAGAGCCAAATGGGATGTTTATTTTTGAAACACGTAACCCCATGGGAACCGATTTATCAGATCAAGAGGAATCCATTTGGGGAGAATTTATCGATATAGATGGGGTTAAAGTCAAGGTATAAGGGACACAATCCTATGATGCAAGAAACCATATCATGCATTGGGTCACTTTCCGTGATTGGGGATCTAGGAAAACAACTTCACGAATTGCATGTCGTTTTACTGATCATGACACACTCAAGCGTTTGTTAAATAACCACGGCTTTTGTATTGAAAACCAATATTCAGACTGGGACAAAACTCCGTTCACTCCTTTATCCTCTTCCATCATTAGTGTTTGTCGAAGAATACAAGGTGTCCGTTAGAAAGCATAGTGAAATTCCGAATAAGAGGTAGAGATGATGAATACATTAAAGTGGCTTCAGAACTGGTATGATGAAAACTGTAATGGGGATTGGGAGCATTCATACGGTGTGAAAATTGATACTGTGGATAATCCGGGTTGGTCTGTCGAAATCGACTTGACAGATACTAATTTAGAGGATGTACCTTTTGAGTTGATCAAAGAAGAGAGAAATGATGAAGATTGGTTCTACTGCATTGTGAGGGATGGAGTTTTTCACGGTGCTGGCGGAGCAACGAATTTAGAAGAGATCCTAATTTGTTTCAAAGAATGGGCTTCAAGCATAGGTAGAACATAGGAAGTAGGAGTTGGACCTTGACTGGCTAAGTGTCTAGGGACAAAAACTTTGGCGGGGGAAAAGACAATGAATAAGACCGAACGACAGCTCGCTATAACGCTTGAACTTCAGCGAAATAAGATGTTGAGAGCAGAAGATTTGGGGGCTAAATTTGAGACAAGCGTGAGGACCATATATCGGGATATCCAGGCTTTGAGCGAGGCGGGAGTACCCATTTATGGAGCTCCCGGGCAAGGCTACTCTCTAATGGAAGGCTATTTTCTTCCGCCAATTACCTTTACAGCAGAAGAAGCCGTAACGCTGCTTATGGGAACAGATTTTATTTTACAAAGACTAGATCGTGAATACAGCAGTGAAGTTGAGGGAGCAAGGCCCAAGATTGAAGCCATTTTGCCGGAATCGGTGCGTGACAAGTCTACTCGCATACGTGAAACGATGAGAGTTCTTCATACTGGTGAACCATTTACGCACCAAAAGGTAAAGAACTATCTGGGACAGGTGCGCAGGGCTATTTTAGAGAGGCGAAAAATAAGTATTACGTATGTGAAAAAAATGGCGGACTCTAATGGAAATCGAAAGACCATACGTGAGGTTGATCCATATGGTTTGACGTTCGTTCAAGGCAATTGGACTTTAATTGGACGATGTGATATCCGCAAGGATATTCGCCACTTTCGTTTGTCACGAATGACAGAGCTTATTGTGCTGGAATCATATTTCGTCATGCCGCCGGAATTTAATTTAAATGACTATCGCCCGCGGGATGATCGGAACAAACGTGTGTTAATTAAGGCTGATTTGATTATAGCCGACAAAATTCTGGAGATTGGTAATTTTTATATGGAGGCTACGGAGGAACACGAGGACAGTCTTTTGGTATATTATCGAGTCCGCGACCCAGAAGAGCTGGTACCTTATATCTTAAGCTGGGGTGGAGATGTTGAAGTCATCGAACCTCAATCTTTATGTGACCGGATACAGGAAGAAGCCCAAAAAATCATGAAACGCTACTGACACACTGTTGTCAACAGCGTTTTTTTATGATGAAGACATATCCATAAACAAGAGGAGATGTTTGAATCATGAGAAGAACAGAGAAGGTATTGCATTCGCTTGAAAAGACGATAGATCAGTATGTAAGCGAACTGAATAACTACGATATGGAGCAATTGCTTTATAAAAGGTGTGAGGAGGAATGGTCCATAGGACAAATGTACATACATTTGATTCAATCCGCGCTATTCATGCATTTGAAGAATGTCGACCAATGTTTAGCAGATCATGATGTGGCGGCATTGAGCACTGTTGGAGAGAAAACGGAGGCGGGTAAGGCAATATTTAAACTAGGGAGCTTCCCAGAAGTTCGGATACGGGTACCTGCTTCGCCGCAATACACCCCACAGCAACCGGAGAGTAAGCGACAACTGTCAGATGGTCTTCACCGTGTAATGAAATGCATGAAACATAAAGAACCTGTTCTGCATCAAGCTCCTGATGATAAGTATGTTCTCCACCCAGGATTCGGTGAATTAAACGCTAAAGAGTGGTTTATGTTAATAGAAATGCACTACAGACATCATCTTTTACAACTGGATCGTCTAAAAAATGACTTAAAAAAGAATGAACGTGATAAATAAAGGAAAACGTACAGCAAATTCGTAATTGGATCCGAAATAGACAAAAGCATGGTCTGATTACCGATCAGATCATGTTCTTGGGGGATTTGCGTACTGGATCTCTCTATCCGCCTCAAGGGACGTACCGAGGAAAAAGAGACATTGAGTCTGGAGTCGGTTGAGAAAGAAAAATCTTAATTACGTTAATGAGGACTATAACCCATTTTAAAAAACGAATGAATAATTAATACCATATCCATATAGTTCGTAAATAACTGTGAACAATCGGTTAATCCGTTGACAATGAATGTTATATTGATTAAGATACGAAATGGACATCAGGTTAAAACAGATATGAGTATCTTTATTTTTGCTTTTAGAAGCTTAGCTGTTAAATCCTAATGACGAATATAGGAGCGATAATATTACAATCCTATATGAAGATTAGGATTTTTTTGTTTTTAGCTTTGGAGAATAATTTGAAAGTTGGAGGCTGGCTTTACAATGGATAATTGGTTCAAACTAAAAGAAAGAGGCACGACCGTTTCAACGGAAATCATTGCAGGAATCACCACATTCTTCACGATGGTATACATAGTTATCGTCAATCCAGGAATACTCAGCAGCACGGGGATGGACTTTAACGGAGTATTCATTGCTACGGTGCTGGCGAGTATTGTAGCGACTCTGATTATGGGGATAGGGTCTAATTATCCGATCGTCATTGCGCCGGGTATGGGTCTGAATGCATTCTTTGCCTATAGTGTCGTTGCCGGGTATGGCGTGTCTTGGCAGGTAGCATTGGGAGCGGTATTTATTGCAGGGCTTTTGTTTATTATTTTATCACTTACTTCATTTCGTTACATGTTGCTTGACGCCATTCCTGCAAGTCTGAAGCACGCGATAACTGCAGGGATCGGATTATTTATTACAACAGTAGGTCTGCAAAATTCCGGGATTATTGCCGATTCTGAATCGAATTTGATTACACTCGGTAACTTGGCAGAGCCAATGACTTACCTGACCATAATCGGATTGATTATTACGGTTGTTCTTATGGCTTACAATGTAAAAGGTTATCTGTTCATCGGAATGGTGGTTACAGCGATACTTGCCTGGATCTTAGGACTATTTCAAATGCCGGAATCGATTGTTTCCATGCCGCAAGGCCTCACATCTACGGCTTTTCAACTGGATTTGGCAGGCGTGTTCTCCAATGGCTTGTATACGATCATATTTACTTTCCTGCTGATTACACTGTTTGATACAACGGGAACGATGCTCGGAGTTGCTGAACAAGCCGGACTGCTGAAGGACGGTAAATTTCCGCGCTCACGTGGCGCGTTATTGGCAGATGCCGTAGGGACTACCACTGGCGCTTTGCTCGGAACGAGCCCAACATCCGCTTATATTGAATCCAGCACAGGGGTGGCTGCAGGAGGAAGAACGGGACTGACGGCGGTAACGGTAAGTGTACTGCTTGCTCTTACTTTGTTCTTTACGCCTATCGTAAGTGTGATATCAGGCATTCCGGCCATCACTTCTCCGGCACTGATTATTGTCGGGTACTTTATGATTAGCGTAATCAGTAAAATCAATTGGAATGATCTCGAAGAAGCATTTCCTGCTTTCCTGATTATCATACTTACTCCACTGACACACAGTATTGCGACAGGCATCGGCGTAGGTTTCATCTTCTATCCTGTACTCAAGCTGCTCCGCGGAAAAGGTAAGGATGTTCATCCGATATTCTACATTTTTGCAGTATTATTCTTCATCCAGCTTGTATTCCTGGATCACTAGTAACGGTCTATTCAAAAAGAGAACTGCTTATAAACAGGCAGTTCTCTTTTTTTTAATTCTACTAAAATTCATGATAGAATGCCGATCCCTCAAAGTAGGGAACAGCTAGCAATAAAAAAAGGCATACTACTTACAGTCTCATCTATGATTTAGAGCAAATGCAACTTCATTTTGCAAAGGAAATCACTGAGAAAATAAAGGATTTTGCGGGAGTTATCCATCGAAATTGAGTTTTGGACCGTTAATCGGAGTATCGGGTTAACGGTTTTTTTGTTATTCTATTCTTTCACGATCGAAAGTCTTATGAACTCGTCCATTACATTAATTAGGAGGTTTTTCTCATGCATATTTTAGTTTTGGGAGCAACTGGACGCGTCGGAAGCCATATCGTTGCACACGCTCTTCAAGATGGACATCATGTGACTGCGTTGGTTCGTACCCCGGGGAAAATACAGACTCATGATCACAACTTGACGATTATTCAAGGCAACGTTCTGCATCAGGATGAGCTGGTGCGTGCAACCCATGGAATGGACGTTGTAATTAGTGCGTTGAACACCGATGGAACAACTACGCTGTCGGAAAGCATGCCATTGCTCATCCAAGCCATGCATAAGGAAGGCATACAACGAATCATCACGGTGGGAACTGCCGGCATTTTGCAGAGCGCGACCTCTCCGCATATGTTGCGATATCAATCCAGTGAATCCAGACGGAAGTCAACCCGAGCAGCTGAAGAGCATCATCGAGTCTATTCGTTGCTGAAAGAATCGACTTTGCAATGGACGATCGTGTGCCCTACGTATTTGCCGGATGGAGAACGACTGGGTACATACCGTGTAGAACGTGAGGTGCTACCTGAAGGCGGCGCAGAAATCTCGGTTGGGGATACCGCCGAATTTACGTACAATCAGATCAAGGAAAGCTCTTATATCAACTCTCGTGTTGGTATTTCCTACTGAGTAAAAATCCGAGTTGCAAGAAATGAGGAATAGATTATATTGGGTTTGTTAGATTTTCCAGAGAATATATATGGTTAATGGCCCTGTCCACTCTGGAAAAGAACACAAAAAGTAAAAAATTGACCTTAATCACGTAAAATAAGACCGTTGTTTGTAAGCGCCATCTTGATATGCTTATAAGCAGGTAAACACTTATGAATTGAAAGGAAGAGACAGATGGGTCCTGATAAGGAATATGAAAAAATTGCCCAGGATGTAATCCATGGGCTGGGTGGAAAAGAGAATATCATTTCAATGGCACATTGTGCCACACGTCTCAGGCTGATTGTAAAGGACAGGGACATTATTGATGATGAGTTTATCGAGAACGTAAGCAAAGCAAAAGGCGTTTTCTTTACTTCAGGGCCGGGGGCAAGACAGTATCCCCTTCCATAAAATTGCCGCATGTGTTAAGCATTTTGCCGCTTATTGTGCGCCTATATCCGGACGGGAATACAACGCTGTAGATATGTCGGAGCATATGTTGCGTGAATATTATTTACCAGGATACCAAGCTGCCATTGATGCGGGGGCAAAGCTCGTCATGACCGCATTTAATACATTGAATGGTAAGGTAGTGGATTCAAAGCTTGTGTGGGGTCTTTACGAGGATGGATGGTCCGTTACTCAAGATAATAATTGTCGAGGGACAAGAACATAGTCCTATTGAAGTCGCTATTTTAGCGGCTTTTTTGTTTTATCGGTACAAGTTCTTGTCCCGAGCAAAAGACAAGAACTTGTACCTATTACCGAAATGGACAAGAACATAGTCCGATTGCCGATTAGATATATATCTAAAATTTGATTGCATGCACTTAAAACTTCATTAAGTAACATAATACATGAAAATGTTCACATTGTTATGGATAACTGACTCAATGAGAGGTTAAACAAGATTGGGCTGGGTATTAAAAAAGCGAAATATCGGACTGAAACTAGCTGCTGAGGACAAGAACTTGGACCGATTACTGTATTGGACAAGAACATGTTCCTATTGTCGGTTAGGCGTATATCTAATCGTCATCTTGCCCATCAATTCATTAAACTAACGGGCAGGATAACGCAACAGTAACCTTGAATTAATTTGGAGACGAATTTATGACAGGGGCTGAGTAGTATGATAAGTGGGAGTATTTTAGGAATCGCATATAATGTAATTCCAGTTAAAAATGCAAAAAAATCTGCAGAATGGTTTGTCAGTCACTTTGGTTTTAACATCAGAAATGATAGAGGGAATTATATAAGTTTATTCAGGGATAACCGCACAATAATTGATTTAATTGAATCTGATAATGACACCAGAGCGGTTTTTGAAATAACGGACGGCCAAGGTGGGTTGTAACATTTTTTACAGATGATATCGAATCATTACACATGAGACTAACATCGGAAGGAGTTACAACTAGACCAATTAGCAATGAAGGCATTACGGCAAGTTTTTTATTTTTGAAGATCTAGATGGAAACTTATTTGATGTATGGGAGCATAAAGATTGTGAGTTAATCTTTTAAGACAGCTGTCTAAGCTAACAGGAAACGATAACTCCACAATGCCAAGAAAGCAGCTGACCCATGTGATCGGCTGCTTTTGTTCAGCTAACGGGCAGATTAGTTTAATGATAAAGGCCAAACTCTTGTCCCTGTTTAGGAAGAGAGTTTGGTCCCTTTACTTTATTAAACTGTCGATTATGCATAATGGCCTGATGTATGTCGATCCAGACGGCAGACATACCATTGTTTACTTCTTAATCTTCAAGCTGGGCTTCTCTAAGCTGTTCATGAATGTTACAAACATAGTAATACGATAACATATGAATCAGATCATATTCAGGTTTGTAATGAGGGCGATACTCTTCAATTTAACCAAACTCCCTTGTAACTTGTAGGAAAGAAAGCCTGCATGACATCAACAATCCCCTTCGCCAAGAATATAATTATTTGGCCCACTTCAGGCACCCTTGTCGCTTCACATATTACTTCTGGCTGGTAATCACTTACTCTGTCTTTAACCGGCTAATCTCTTGGGGGTGGAAGTCCATGGAACTGGTGTAGGTCACCACACGAAATGATAAAAAAAACAGCACAAAGCATTGTAAATCAAGGGGAATTCCCACAAGAAAAGATAAAACTATGATTTACAAACGAATGTTCCTGTTTCAGGGAGGTGATTTTCACCATTCATTTTGATAAACGCCGGAATTTGGCATTTTGTTTCTTATCATTACTATGGCAATGATAGTGGTTACAGTGCAACTAAAGTTCCCACATGTAATGATAAAATGTACAGAGAAAATGATAATGAACTATAAGAAAAAGCTTGGTATATCAGGCTTTTTTACTTTTTAATGATAAACAGCGAGCTGAATTTCCTTATATATTGAAACACTGTGTTCTCTTTCCCATGAATGATCACGTATAAACAAACATCTTAGAATCTGGCGAGAAGAGGTGTCTCGAAAAAAATAGGGATTCAAATAAAGAATAATACTAGAGGGGAGACCTAATGATTTCTATTGAAATTATGCAAAAGGGAAAGTGCGAGGCGGAGAGTGAAGTCAGTTAAGCCTAATTAAAAAGAGATAGGCTGAATGAACTACACGTGGATTCTAGTCAGTCTATCCAAATTACACATCTTCATCGCTCCGATCTTTTGATTTAAGATTACGAGACATTTTTCTTAATCTTCTTGAATTTTCAATATCTCTTCTAACTTTGCTTTTTGATGTATTATTTTGAATTTTAAGAAGAATAAGTATTATTACACCTAACAATATTATTATAAATAACATATGCTGAGCCCCCTTAGTTATCAATTATATGCGAAATAATTTTTTTTTTAAACAGTCTTGTTTTTTTTGTTTACATATATTTCATTATTATGGTATTTTATTAAAGGGAATCCAAAAAAATATAATTTGAGGGAGAGAAAAACTTCAAAAAGACTATTCACCGTTTGTTACTCGCGACAGTCTTAACAGCATTTTCTTTATCGAGCGCAGGTATAGTAGGCGCAGTGCCAAATGAGTCAGCAACATACGATGGATTAACAGCAAAACAAATTACAGATTATACAAAGAGATTTGATGAACTTGGAGTAAAAGAGGAAAAAAGGGCTGGGCTTTTGGATAAATTATCCAAAGGAGAGCCTTTGGATTCTGACCAAGTCCTATTCAGAGCTCAGGGTGAAATTGAGAGTGATGTTACAAAAAGTACTTATGTTAATTCAGAGGGGAAAACAGTTGAAAGTACCGTAGAGGAATTTCCAGATGGATCAATTACCACTTATGTTCTTACACATGATCAAGTAACATGCGGGACTGGATATTGTAACTATAAAAAAACTAAAGTTTCTGGAGGAAGCATAACTAGTTCAGCATACTTCTACGTTGATTTCACCTTAGTTAATGGTGGAATGGATTACGTCAGTGCTAAATATGACTACAATATTCAAGTTGTTGCTGGATCGTACGATAGCGAAAATCTTACAACTGTAAAAGCAACAGAAAGTTTAAGTGGACCAGCAAAAGTGAGTCTAAGATGGAAGTATTCAGGTGGAGGACTTACCACTACTCAGTACTTGCATTTTTATGTGGGAAATGATACCCCTTCTTCTGAATTTGTAAAATAATATTAAGATGTTCTAAAGGAACGTGGGATATCACAATGTGTTGTTAAAACAAAAGATTAAATGTTTAGAAACAAGAACGTTTATTACTAAAAGTCGCTAATGAAGCGGCTTTTTTATTTAGCTTGGTTTCGTTATATAGACAACAAGGAATATGAGAATACCTCGAATAAGAAGGATCTTTAGTCAAATCGTGGCTTGTTTACTGTGAACGACACGAATAAAAAGCTTCAGCTGTCGGTTTATTTTGTTAAGCTAACGGGCATGTAATTTAGTGATGGTGGAGAATAACCTTCTTTTAGAATCGATAACAAAGGAGAGATCAAACTTGAAACGAATGCCTTTTGAACGCCCGACGGAGCATTATGACGAACGAATTTCTAAAATCGACGAACAAATTTGTGAAATGTTGAAACTTCGAAAACAGCTTTCAAATAACAATCCTGGTTTCCCACCATTTGAATATATCTCTAAATGGGCTGAAACTTTTGAACTCTACGAAGATTTTCTAAAAGTCGTTTTTGGAACTTTTAGAAGTGAAGAGCATTATAAACCAATGGTTGATCCATCAGATTTTAGAAAACATATACCCGTACTAAAGTCAGTCGAAGAAGGGATCTTCTTTTATACTTTAAATTCAATAAGGCAATATAGTAATGCAAGTGTAGTGACTTTTAATATTGATTGGGATGAGACTGAGGCACCCTCAATTTCTAATAACCACCGCCATTATGAATTGCAAATTGGAAAAGAGTATGATTGCCGAATGGTAAAAGGTGGTGGACATTCAGGTCATGCTTTTACTAATTATGTAATATCTCCGCCTTTACCCGATAAAACTTCAGGACTTGAACTAGCGTTCATAGAATATAGTAAGCCATTTAGTGACAAACAGACGGGAGCAAAGATTGTCTTTAGGCTGGAATAGCTCAACGAGCATGGATTAAACTAACGGGAAACGTTAGCTCAATAAAACTGAGAAGGCATCAAAGTGATCATCTGCTGTTTTCAACTAGCGGACGGACAATAGGAGCGTTGCAGAAATGCTGACGCTCCTTTTTTGTATACCTTTACAGAAAGTGGAGAACACGAAAAATATATTAGGATGATGAGCTCCTCATTAAGCTAACGGGCAGGTTAGCATAATAAATTATCTTCATTTAGTGAAAACTACCCTTAAAAATCTGGGGATGAGGGTTTCAGAAATGAAAAGATTTATGGGATCATTGCTAACAGTCATCATTTTCTTGATGGTAATCCAGCCCATTTGTGCAAAGCCAAACGATGAACCATTGAAACGGCTTGTACTTACTTTGTTAGCTCCAAAAATACAGGAACAGATTAACCACTACTACAAAAATAAATTAACTGTATCACCTACGTTTACGCCTTTTTTGGATGGAACTGATGTAGACGTTAAATATCATTCTTCACATATTGATGTTCAGGTTAAAACTATCCCGTACGTAGGACCTCATTTGGATGTTGGACTCGACTCAATGAGGTTTAGTATAGATAACTCGGGATCAATAGTGGTTCTTGAGTATAAGCACATTAGGGATTATGACCTGCCTCCTAACTGGCAAGAAATCATTAAAACTCATTGAACTAACGAAGAAACTTTAGCTCAATAATACAAAGAAAGCCAGATCAACGTGATCGGCTGCTTTTGTTCAAGTAACGGGCAGGGTAGCTCAATAAAGGCCCTTGTTACGATGGGCTTTTATTGAGCTTACCAATGGCATTTGGCTAGGAAAATATCAGGGTGCTTCTTTTTTCCCTTTTGTACAAACATCTATCTTGTGTTTTTTGGCGAGTATTTTATATGGATCATATGTTCAAGAGTGCTTTTTACCTCAGGCCAGTCGTTATCCGTAATGCTATAAAAAACATTGTCATGAAATCTACCTTGAGTATCCCGCCTATGCTTCCTAAATATGCCTTCTTTAGTTGCCCCAATCCGTTCTATCGCTCGCTGTGACCTTATGTTATAGCCGCTGATGGAAAATTGCACGCGGACTAGCGCTAATTGTTCGAAGCAATAATTTAACAGTAAAAACTTACATTCCGTATTTACACCTGTACGCCAGTAAGTTGGTGTTAGCCATGTCCAGCCGATTTCCGCATTTTGATTGATCATATCAATATCTCCGATTCTTGTGGTTCCAATAATTTTTTCCGACATGAGTTCGACGATGACGAAAGGGAGTTGGGTGCCATGAAGCTGGTTTTGTATGGCTTGTTCGATTAAATGCTTAATATCATCATATGTTGCATTTTTTCTCCAAGTAAATTCCCATATGTTTGGATTCATCAGTGTTTCAAGTAAATCTTCTTTATGTTTAGATTCTAGGGGTAAGAGTTTTATTGTCTTGCCTATTAAAGTAACATTTTGATTCATGTCATTTACACCTCCGATTCCGTTGTGATTCATTATCTTAACGTGGTGGGATTAGTATATATTTATTGGTATCGACGTTGAATGCATTAACCGTTGAATTATTGTACTTTCATGTATCACAAATTCCCTACAGGTGTTCTATTAAGTTCAACTAACGAGCAGGAAGTTTAGTGAAGGTGGAGGATAAATTCAGATAGAATTCAATAACAAAACCAAGGTAACTTAATAAATTTTAGTTATAAAGGGAAGATCAATGTTGAAACGAATTCCTTTTGAACGTCCAACGGAGCATTATGACGAACGAATTTATAAAATTGACGAACAAATTTGTGAAATGTTAAAACTTCGGAAGCAGCTTTCAAATAACAATCCTGGTTTCCCGCCATTTGAATATATCTCTAAATGGGCTGAAACTTTTGAACGAGGATTTTCTGAAACTCGTTTTTGGAACATTGAGAAGTGAAGAGCATTATAAACCAATGGTTGGTCCATCGGACTTTAGAAAACATGTACCCGTACTAATGTCAGTCGAAGAAGGGAACTTCTTTTATACTTTAAATTCAATAAGGCAATATAGTAATGCAAATGTAGTGACTTTTAATATTGATTGGGATGAGGCTGAGGTACCCTCAATTCAAAATGGTCTACACCATTTTGAATTGCAAATTGGAGAAGAATATGATTGCCGAGTGGTAAAAGGTGGTGGACATTCAGGTCATGCTTTTACTAATTATGTAATATCTCCGCCATTACCAGATAAGACATCAGGACTTGAATTAACGTTCATAGAATATTGTAAGCCATTCAGTGACAAGAAGACGGGAACAAAGATTGTCTTTAGGCTGGAATAGCTTCAACGAGCATCAATTAGTCTAACGTAGAAATGTTAGCTTAAAGCATCCTCGTGATCAACTGCGGTTTACAACTAGTGGATGATAATAGGGATCGTTGCAGAAATGCTGACGATCCTTTGTATATACCTTTAGGGACGGTAGTGAACGAAGAAATTATATTAGAGTGATGATGCCTCATTAAGCCAACGGGCAGGTTGGTTCAATCATGCCGGCAGTATCTTTTAGAAATTCACAAAGGCAGGAAAGTGTAGGAATTGTGTGGAATAAATATACAACTTTATCTTATTTGGAGGTTGTAAAATGGCGTTCCCGACACATATTGTATCTGCAGGCGGAATTGTAGAAGATAGAACTGGAAATATCCTTTTAGTAAAAGCTCATGACGATGGTTGGGTGTATCCTGGTGGGATAACTGAAGTAGGAGAAAACCTGATTGATGGCGTCATTCGTGAAATCAAAGAGGAAAGTGGAATAGATGCCACGGTTAGCCATTTGATTAGTGTTGTTTCGAATACAGCAATCCATAAGTGGTATGACGGTGTGACTGATGTCCCTACAAAGGTCATGTTTGATTTCGTGTGTAAAGCTGTGGGTGGAGAGTTAGCGACTTCTAATGAAACAAGCGAATGTAGGTGGGTACCAAAGGAAAATGTTCTGGATTTGATTACTTTACCTGGAATCCGCATGCGTTATGAAGCTTATTTGAGCTTTAACGGATCTGTGAATTATATGGAGTATGTAACTGCGTCAACGACAGAATTTGATGTCAAGCTTCAAAGAAGTGTTTAGTTGTACTAGGGTATAGTGTATTAAGCAAACGGGGAACGATAGCTCAATAAAAAAACAAGGAAGCAACTGACCATGTGATCGGCTGCTTTTGTTCAACTAACGGGCAGGTTAGTTGAATGAAATTAACTTATTAGAGTGACTTTCTGTCGAGGGACAAGAACATTGTACCAATCAAAGTTGGTATTATCCCCTTTAAGTAGACACTTAAAAAAACCTTCATGTTATCATGGGGGTTCAAGTGACACTTGGAGGGGATATTTTTATGGCGAAAAAAGGGCAAACATTTCAGACGTATACCGAAGAATTCAAATTGAATGCAATAATGGTAACAAATTACTTCCATTTTGGCCTAAAAAGGAATTTGCAGAGTACTGTGCAGTGGATGAATGGGAAATATACTCAAGTGAAAGCATGGAGTTGTATGAGTTCATGGACGAATTTTTGCCCAACTTACGTATAGAGGACGTAGTCAATGGTAGGTTTGTGACTGGAGAATGGGACCCGTATTATAATGAGTTAATTTATACAGGTTAGTATATGTGTTTTGGACCTTGATTTGCTTATTGACTTCAAGTTTTTTTATCTGAGGAGGATCAGATGTATCTCAAAGAATTTGAATTAGATTTACCATATATTGTAGATGATGAAAATGTTGAATCAATAATAAAATCACAAAAATGTGACTACAACGAAGCAACAAAGTTAGATTATGAGTTAAATTGGAAATGGAAAAGACGTTCGTTCAGATTAGAAACTCGGTGCATTACAGCTATGTATGAACGTTTGTTTGGGAAATATAAAACGAAAGATTGTTGGAAAGTTCTTATAGAATGCGTAGAAAACATTTCGGACGAAAGGATTGTTAACAACTCAGGTGTTTATTCGGTGCCAATCCAATGTAGGTTGAATGATTTTGGTGCAAAAAGTGAGTTAGAGAAAAAAAGGACTACGCTTCAATTACTTATGGACGGGATAGAGAAACTTAGTCTAAACAATAATTGGGATGTTAAGCCATTTAGAGAGATAGCCTTGCATATAGAGGAGTTAGGTTATGTAAATGAATGGACTTGGAAAAAAACCATAAAGAGTCCTAATAAGAAGTACAATGCTAAAGTCATATGCCATCATCATGTAGAAAGCATGGATATATTTATATCTATTATTCACCGAGATGGTACACAGTTACTTTTAGAGAAGGTGATATCAGAACTACCCGATGAATTTGCCTATACTAGACATCTTGGTGAACTTAAATGGGTTTCTGATTTTGAGGTTGCTTTGGTTAATAAAAAAAGGGATGGAAAGGTATCGGTAACCCTAGAACAGACATGAAGAGAACAAAACGCAGGCGAATAAAAGATTTATTTCTATTGTTGACTTGGATGACAGATGAACGTTTCGAATCCACTTGGAGGGAGAAAATTATGAAAAAAGTAAAAAAAATTAGTTTTCTTTTAACTTTTTGTCTGTTAGCTACTCTAACTTTAACTCCTATGGTCTCAGCAGGTGACTCAAGAAATTTAATTGGATTTCGGGCAGAATTGAAAGCGATTGCTTATAAAACCTATACGTTTTTTGAGGACTATACGGATCAGAACACCGGATTGACTTATGATGAAGTACGAATCACTGAAAATGGAACTGAAGAAGCTAAACGTACCTCGCCCACAAATATCGGCATGTATATGATGAGTACAGTTTCAGCCCAACAATTGGGCATTATTTCTAAGAAAGAAGCTGTACATCGTATGCAAACAACTATAAATTCGCTTGAAAAGTTAGAAAAGTGGAACGGCCTGTTCTATAACTGGTATAACACAGATGACGGTTCAGTGAAGAAAGATTGGGGACAATTTATCTCTCAAGTAGATAATGGATGGCTATCGGCAGGTTTAATTGTCGTTGGGCAAGCCTATGAAGAACTTTATGGACAAACAAGCGAGTTGATTAAGAATATGAATTATACACCGTTATATGATCCTGAAGTCGGCCAATTCTACGGAGGATATGATGTGTCTAAAGGCCAACTTACGGATCACCATTACGGAATGTTTTATACGGAACCACGTGTTGCGAGCTATATTGCGATCGGAAAAGGGGACGTTCCACAAGAACATTGGTGGAAGTTGTACCGCACACTGCCTAAAGAGTGGGATTGGCAAGCTCAGGTTCCACAAGGACAAAACATCCAGTACGATGAAGTGAGTGTCTTTGAAGGAAGCTATGTATACAATGGTACGAAGTTTGTGCCAAGCTGGGGAGGTAGCATGTTTGAGGGCCTTATGCCTGGGATGGTTTTGAAAGAAAAAGAACTCGGTACAAAAGCTCTGGGTTTGAACAATAAACGTCATGTAGAGCTGCAAATCGAATATGCCAAAGAAAAAGGATATCCCGCATGGGGGTTTTCACCTGCTGCAACTCCGACAGGATACAGTGAATTTGCAGCAACGCCGCTGGGTACCTCAGGTTATAAAGACGGGGCAACGGTAACAGCACACGCAACATTCCTTGCCCTGGAGTATGCCCCTGAAGCTGTTCGGAAGAACATTAGAACGTTAAAGAATTTCAAAATGTATAACAAATACGGGTTCTATGACTCCGTTAATGTTGAAACTGGAGAACTTGCAAAAGCCTATCTTGCACTTGATCAAGGGATGATTATGGTGTCTATCGCTAACTATCTTCAAGATGGCATTATACGCGATTATTTTCACAGTGATGTGATCGGCCAAATCCCGGAAGAACTATTGAAAAAAGAAGTATTTTCTATCCAATAAAAGAAGGCCTATGAATTTTAAATATGAACTCGATTCAAAGCTCCTCTGATTGATGAGTATAACTTACCATACTGATTGTTCAAAACGGAACGAGGCATGGCTTCATCCTGCTCCGTTCCGTTTGCGTTTTCTTTCCACTTCCGTAAATCATGGTGATTGGGAACATTCATGGGTGTGAAAATTGATACAGTGGATAATTCCGGTGGGTCTGTTGAAATCAACTTGTCTGAAACTTATTTAGAGTTACGATTCAAGTCGCTAATTCAGCGGCTTTTTTTAATGAATCAAGAAATTGTCCTGAGAGAGGAAAAGTTAACCAAAATGAACGATTACATAGCCTTATCCGTCTTATGTATGAGAACAACAAAAGGGGGTGCTGGAGAATGAATGATCGAGAGATTTTCGAAATGTATAAAGAGCAAGTATATTTTTTTTGTTACTACTTAATGAAAAATCAAGCGGATGCTGAGGATATTTGCCAAGAGGTATTTGTCAAAGTAATCTTGGCAGACCGAACTAAGGTAAGAAACTTGAAATCGTGGATTTTACGAATAGCTTCAAATGAGTGTAACAGTGTTATGAGAAGACGTAAAACAGGATGGATGAAAGAAGTGCGCCATTATTTGTTATCCAAAACACAGGACTATAACCCCGTCGAAGAATGCCTAAACCATCGGGAAACAAAAGATGAGCTACATGGGTTATATAGTGAACTCCCTGACAAAATTAGAATGGTGGTTGTGCTTCGATTTATCAACGAATTGACTGTACCTGAGATTTCCAAAGTGATGAATATTCCCGAAGGAACTGTAAAATCCAGATTAAACAAGGGGCTAAAACTTCTTAATACAATGGTTGAACCTCAACTAAAGGAGATGAGAAGTAATGAATCGGTTTATTGAAAATGTGAAGAGTACGCCTAAGCCGGATTATGATTTGATGTGGACAGCCATAGAAAATGAAGCACACAATCGCCGAGACAATCTGCAAACTTTGCAGAAGGCTACTCGGCATCGCGGTAAAGCTATTCCGATCAGTGTCGTTTTCTCTTGTTTCTTACTTGTCGCCATTCCTGTATTCGCCAGTGTGACGATTGATTGGGACCGGATCGGAGGAGGTCGTACCGTTGCGAATGCATTGAAGAACGGGATCGGCCAGCAGTATGATCTTCATTCCTCCAGTTCAGGTGTGACCATGAATTTGAATGGTGTGGTGACGGATGGGGAAAAAATGAAGATGCTCATATCTCTGGACACTCCAACTGATCTGACGCAATATACTGGATTTGCTACAGAGATAAATACCTTGACAAGTGACAACGAATCGAAGGCAAAAGTGTATGGTATTTTAGGATACGATCCGGACAGCCAGAAACTCGTTGGGGTGTATGAAACTCCTGATACCTTAAAGGATGATACAAAAGAGTATACGTTCGAAGCACAAAATCTTATTTTTTACCGTGATCGGAATATTCCCTTAAAATCTAATCATCAACCCGGAGATACAATGGTTACGGGAGTTGCACAGTATCCAACGATCCATATTGAATCCGTTAGACAGGATGGAGATCAAACCGTTGTCCGTTATAAAGTCGCTGCTTCGCCATCCGACTTAGGACGTGGTAATCCTCATTTGGTCGTTCATACCGGTGATCAAGAATTAAACGCAATTCCTACTATTTTGCCGAACAAAGATAAAGATCTGTTTATTGAACAGGTATTCAATATGACCAAAAAAGACTGGACAGATGCGAGTATTCAGTTTAGTTACATGGAAGAAGAAAAACAGACGGGCACTTGGAAGTTTGATTTTAGAGCTGATGGCAAAAAAGCAAGTGAGGCTATCTACAGGAAGGCATTACCTACTAATACTGAATTCCAAGAAAAAACAGGTATCACTTTAGAACAACTTGCGGTTACTCCTTTAGATATCCAAATTTTAATAGACGAAGAAGGTTCTCTTAAGAATGGAATTGCTCACTATCAAACGGTTCAGCTGGGTATAGGGGATAACATCATTTCTGGGGACAGGAATTTGAAAGGAGACCTTCCGGGAAGCTATCAGCATTTATTTCAATTTGAATCTCCAGAGTGGTACAAAAGTTGGTCTAATGTTCCAATGAAGCTGATATTAAAAGATGCTGTCGTTGAGAAAAGGGATACGACGACAAACTGGACTACACTAAACAAACCAAAACAAGAAAAGCAGTACACCAAAATCAATGTCGATGGACTTGAAATTCAGTTCACGTATTATACAGAAGGGAGCAGTTTGATTGTAGAATCACATTCCGAGTCTCCAGGCTTCAAAGGCGTTAACCAAACTACGTTACGGATTAATGGCAAAGAAGTCGTACCTGAAATTATACCTAAGGGTATGGTATCTAAAAAAATAAATATTGACAGGTATAGCGGCATTCCTTTGAATGAGGTAATTGAACTAAACCCTGGTATTTATAAATACGCCGATCCTGATCGGGACATAGAAGTTAAACTATAATTCAGCCAGGATACTAAAAAGAGTCCACAATAAGGTGGATTCTTTTTAGTGCCATGAAATTTTCATATTTGTAATGAGTAAACCTACGAATAATACTCTAAGTGGGCATATAGCAACAAATCACAGATTAGTTATGCCCACCAATTCCATAAATCGAGAGAGAGCACTGGTCATGTACGAGTCACGACGCCTTATAAACACCGTGGGCACTGTTCTGTACGATTCCGGTAATGGATGACAGCTGAGTCTTCCTTCCATGCGTGATTCAACCATAGATACGGGTAAAACAGTGACTCCTAACCCGTTCTCAACGCATTTAAGAACACCCTCCAGTGTGCCGTATTCCATCACCTTCATAGGGGCATACCCATTGTCCTCGAGCCATCGCTGCCAACGTCCCAAATAGATGCAATGCGCGAATGACGAAAGCAGCGGTTCATGTAAAATCAATTCTAATTGAAATGGTTCCAGAGAGTAGCTTGTAATCAAAACTAGAGATTCTTCAAAGACAGGGTATTCAACAATCTCCGGATGAAGAATTGGCCCATCCACAAATGCGCCGTCTACCTTATATTCGAGAATGGTACTTACTTGATCTACAGTAGGTGCCATATATAAGCTTAATTCTACTTGTGGAAAATTCTTGTGATATTGTGTGAAAATCAATGGCAATCGTGTAGAAGCAGTTGACTCCATAGCTCCAATGCGCAAAGTTCCCCGCGGGGCAGAAGAAAGCTTAACTGCCTCAATCGCTTCCTCGAAATCGTAAAGCAACTTGTTTACATGCGGCAACAGTTCACGTCCTGCAGGCGTTAAGGATACCTTCTTATGATATCGATATAATAGAGGAACGTCCAACTCTTGCTCAAGACGTTGTATTCGTGCAGTAACGTTGGACTGTACATAATTCAATTTCTCAGCAGCTTTGGTAATACTCTGTTCAATGGCTACTGCCTTAAACACCTCCAAAGATTTAAAATCCAAAACAACTCTCTCCTTTTTGCATCACATATTATGATGATCTATATACTTTTCTTTGATTTTACGTGATGCATCATAGTATGTAAACTTAATGAATCAGAGGGATTAACACTATTGCCAATGGGTTGAGTATCTCGTTATCTGATGATGAGAATGTGAATGGAAAAAAGGAGATTCTAGCCGGGGCAAAATGCAGCCCACGTTATCAATAATGAGGAGGGAATCTCATGATTTCAAAGGTAAATGTACAAGATAAATTGCTGCAAATCAATGATTATTTTAATCCCAGAATAAGTGGAGAGTTGAATGATTCTTACGTGAAAATGGTAAAGATAAAGGGAGAATTCATTTGGCATCACCATGATCACGAGGACGAAATGTTCTTCGTATGGAAAGGGAGACTACTAATCCGTTTGAGAGACGGTGAAATAGCTGTTAACGAAGGAGAGTTTGTTATTATACCTAAAGGAGTTGAACATCAGCCAATTGCAGAAGAAGAGGCCCATTTACTCTTAATCGAACCAAAAACTACTCTAAACACGGGAAATGTAGCGAATGAACGAACCGTTTCGATTCCACAACGGATTTGATGAAACGCTTATCAATGAATTATTTATGCTTATTTTGAATCAATAGTTTAAAGCCTTAAAGCCAAAATAAAAAGGAGTGTTTAACATTAGTTACCAACCTATTAATTTTAATGAGAAATTATCTAAGTTCAATGAACATTGGTCTCCGAAAGTCATTGGTGAAATGAATGACTATCAATTTAAATTGGTTAAAATCGAAGGCGATTTTGTATGGCACGATCATCAAGATACCGATGAGGTGTTTATCGTGATCAAAGGGGAGATGTTTATCGATTTCCGCGATGGCCAAGTAAAGATTTCCCAAGGAGAGATGTTTATTGTACCAAGAGGGGTCGAACACAAAACTTTTGCGCACCAGGAATGTCATATCATGATGGTAGAGCCCAAGGGAGTAGTAAACACGGGCGAAACTGAGTCAGAATTAACAGCAGTCAATGATATTTGGATCTAATGAAGTTGATGAAACAACACAAACATACTGTCAGGATACAAAAAAATTGTTCCATTGAAAGCCGCTAATGCAGCGGCTTTTTTTATGGAATTAAGAACTTGTTGCGAGGTGAGGAAAGTATAACCGAAATGAACATTACATAGCCAGTATATATGGAAGGATTTTAATATATCCATTACGAAGCTGATTGGCTATAATGCAAAAGGATATAAAAGAAAGATAGAACTTATCTAAATCCTGCTGTCTGGAAAGTTATTACCGTAACATCTTTTCTGTGGGATATATCATTCACAATGCTTCTAAAAGACTACGAAGGTGAAGAAATCCTGGAAGAACTACCTATTGTAACGAGAAGATTCTGGATGTTGCTAACATTCGTTATTTTGATGGGACCACTTTACTATGGGCTGTTCAGATATTCTTTTCAATAAATGGTGCCCGTAACCTCCAAATTTCTATTTGTAGTTATCGAAGGACAAAAACATAGCCCCACTAAAAGTCGCTAAATTAGCGCTTTTTTTTGTTTTAACTGTAATTTAGACAAGTGCCTAGAGAGGATTGTTTCGGAAGACGAAAAACGTGTACGTTTCGAAGTTTTTGGGCTAAGCTTATCTCCCGTGAATAACAATGCCTGCAGAATGGTGCAGGGAATGTCGGATGAGAGGAGAAAGGCTTTGATATGCTTGGATCAACGAGGGAGGTAAGATCATGAATACACTAGCACGACTAAATGAGGGCTTGAGCTACATTGAGGAGAATCTAATGGATTCCGTGGATATGAAAGAGGTAGCACGAATTGCCTGCTGCTCGGAATACCATTTTACACGTATGTTTTCCTTTCTTAGCGGCATTACCTTGTCAGAGTATATTCGACGTCGGCGCTTGACGCTGGCAGCACTGGAACTAAGCCGGAATGACAGTAAAGTCATTGATGTTGCCCTCAAATTTGGATATACCTCTCCGGATTCCTTCGCTAGGGCTTTTCAAAGCATGCATGGGGTTACACCCTCCGAAGCGAGAAATCATGGTCCATCACTCAAGGCCTTCCCTCGGATGACATTTCAATTGACCATTCAAGGAGGAAGCGAAATGAACTATCGTATTGAAGACAAAGAGGCCTTTCGGATTGTAGGCATCAGCAAAAGGGTACCGATCGTATTTAACGGGGTCAACCCGGACATTGCTGCGATGTATCAACGTCTTACGCCGGAATTAATTGAGACGATTAAGGGATTATCCAATGTTCAGCCGACTGGGCTAATCAGTGCTTCGGCTCATTTTAGTGAGGAACGGATGGAGGAAAAGGGGGAACTGGATCATTATATCGGTGCAGCCACGACACAATCGGCTCCTGAAGGTTTGGCACAACTGGAAGTGCCTGCCTCGACGTGGGCAGTGTTTACTGCCGTTGGTCCTTTTCCGGATACGCTTCAAGACGTATGGGGACGAATCTATTCCGAGTGGTCTCCTTCTTCGGATTATGAGCTGAACGAAGGACCGGAAATCCTATGGAATGAGCACAAGGATGTCACTTCTCTGCAATACAAAAGCGAGATCTGGATACCGATACGGAAGCACTAAAGCTGCTGTTCCATCATTCCTATGATTTAGTAGGATACCAAGCCGTGAAAAAGGGGCCCGATTTGTTGAATAGATGTTTGCCGAAGTTGCATCGATTCGCATGACTCAATATGTGGGGCGAGGAGCAAGAACATAGTCCATTGAAAGTCGCTATTTTAGCGGCTTTTTTTGTTTTATCGCAAAAAAGACGACTGCTGAAAAAATGTTCCGATTACCGATTAGATAATACTTTACCTGCTTTTTCCTTATCTCTTCATTAAGCTGACGGGCAGGATCGTTGGAAATGTAAAATCTGTGTCAAAGATAACGCTGTTGACATATCATCTACTACGTGATACTTTATAGCAGTATTAAGTAACACTGCATACCTGTCATACAGAATAGTAAAGGGTGATTGTACTGGAAAATTTAACGGAAATGCTCAAAGGTGTGCTTGAGGGCTGTGTCCTTGAAATTATAAGCCGCCAAGAAACCTACGGCTACGAAATCACGCGACGGCTGAACGCCCTTGGCTTCACAGATGTCGTCGAGGGAACGGTGTACACCATCCTGATCCGGCTTGAAAAAAACAAGTTGGTGGAAACCACCAAGAAGCCTTCCGAAATGGGACCGCCGCGAAAGTTTTTCGCGATCAACGAAGCAGGGCATGAGGAACTGCGGAAGTTCTGGGCAAAATGGGAGTTCGTATCATCAAAAATGAACGAGTTAAAGGAGAAAAAACAATGAATTTTTGGGATAAAATCACCGGAAACGACATGACAAAAGAATTCAAAGCTTTTGAAGCGCGAGTCAAAAAGCTGCCGGCGGATTATCAAGCGGCATGGAAAGAAATTAATGGCCATCTTTGGCCACACTCCGATTTTACCGGACGCAACCTCATGCCAATTTTGGACGGTGTGCTTGGCCTGCTGGAAGAAACCGCAGGGGATGGGCAGAGTATCCAAGAGGTTTTAGGTGACGATATCAAAGGCTTCTGTTCTGCACTGGCTGGCGAAGAAGGGGCAAAGTCTTTTCGGGACAAGTGGCGCGAGCAACTCAACAATAATATTGCTAAAAAATTAGGTAAATAGGAGGAGAATACAATGAAAATCCGAGATATTATTGAAGGGAAAAAAGAGTGGCGAGCTCATGTCGCGCGTGTCAAAGCACTCCCGCAAGATTATCAGATTGTTTATAAAGAGATTCAAAAATATCTCTTTAAGGTTGGCCCTGTTGGGCTAACCGACGGGATAGATTTGCTCTCGGGAATTGTCGATCTTTTTGAAGAGGGCACGGCCGTGGGGAAAGGGGTGCTCGAAGTGACGGGCAGTGACGTAGCCGCTTTTTGCGATGAACTAATCAAAGATTCAAAAACTTACGCTGACCTCTATCAAGAATCTGTTGACCAAGAAGTTAAAAGGGGGCTTCGGGATGGAAAAAGCAATTGAAGTGAAAGGTGGGAAGGATTATCGCGGGCGGCACGCTCGCGGAACTGAAAAAGCTGTTTCCATCCCCAAAGGTAGAGTATGTTGAAAAACAGCCGACATTAGAGGAAATGTTCCTCGCAATCATCGGTAAGAAGGAGGCCATCTAATGGAGACAACAATGAAACATTTCTTCAGCGACATGAGCGTCATGCTCGGTCGTTCCATGCGCCATATTTTCCGCAGTATGGATACTATCTTCACGGTCTGTATCACTCCGATTGCAATGATGCTGCTGTTCGTCTATGTGCTTGGTGGCGCAATCGAAACCGGTACGGATAACTATGTAAACTACCTGTTGCCTGGCATAATGCTCATGGCTATTGCCAGTGGGGTGGCTTACGTTGCTTACCGCCTGTTTATGGATAAACAACGGGGCATCATTGAGCGGTTCCACTCCATGCCGATTGCGCGTTCCACTGTGCTGTGGGGGCATGTGCTAACCTCGGTGGTATCCAACGTCATTTCTATTGTCGTCATCATTCTCGTAGCGCTCATTATGGGATTTCGCTCCTCAGCAGGGTACTATCTTGGTTTGCCATAGCAGGTATACTCGTGCTGTTTACGCTGGCTTTGACTTGGGTCGCAGCTATTGCCGGACTGTCCACAAAGCCAAGTGTAATCTTCATTAATCGGTTCAATTGATTATAAAGAGTCAACACTTACGATGGCAGAAAGAAATAAACGACATTTAATGTTAACTATTTAATTGTTTCCTATTCGTTTAATCGGATAAATTACCTGTTTACGGAAAGAGAAATGACACGAAATCACATTATTTTCTCTGTTTACTTTCATAGTTCTATTTCATTCATCATTTTACGATATACAATGCCTCCATTTACATAATCCATCATTTACAAAAATTACAAAATTGATTATAGTATATTCAACAAGCTTTTCAACTAATTCAATCGTTGTTTCGGCACGTTGAAGATAGGAAAATGCACATATAATGATAGTTTTGTGTTCAATTACAACCTTCTGTCCCTTATCATTGGGATGACGGAGTTTATTTGATATGTCTTTTGATGCGCTTGTAAGGAGGTGCTCAGGCTGAGCGATTCCGTTGTTTTTATGTTTTCTGGACAAGGATCGCAGTATCCGCGGATGGGGAAGGAGCTGTTTGAGCAGGATGCATTGTTCAGGGAAACGATGCTTACTCTGGATCAAACGGTTTTGGAATGCGGGGGCGAGTCAATCGTCCAGTATATGTACGGCGAATCGTCGACCGATGAGGACCGCTTCGAACGTACGATTCTGTCGCATCCCGCCATCTATATGGTGGAGTATGCACTTGCCCAATCGTTGTTGACTCGTGGTGTGATACCTGATTACGTCCTTGGCAGCAGCCTTGGGGAATTTGCCGCCGCTGCCATTGCGGGCGTATTCAGTGCAAAAGATGGCTTGCGCTGTGTTATGAAGCAGGCAATACGATTCGAGCAACATTGCCCTTCTGGCGCGATGTTAGCGATATTGGGAGATGCATCTCTATATCCGGAACTTCCGGAAATTGAATATTGTACCTTGGTGTCCGTCAATTATGACGGGCATTTTGTTATTTCCGGACCGGTGCATGCACTGGAAAAAGCGCAGAAGTGGCTTACATCGCATGCTGTGCTAAGTCAGATGCTCCCGGTTTCTTTTGCCTATCATTCTCAAGGGATTGATAGGGCAGAGGCAGCATACACGGAGGATTTGCAGGCATTTACATTTGCTGCCCCTCATATCCCTTTAATCTCCTGTATGACTGGAGGGGAGGCTGCCCGAATTGCACAAAATCACTTCTGGCAGGTTGCGCGAAAACCAATTCTCTTTCGCGAAGCAATACAAAAGCTTGAATCTGCCGGACCGCATCACTATATCGATATCAGTCCGGGCGGTACGCTTGCAGGTTTTGTGAAGCGGCTTGCAGACAAACAAGTTTCATCAGCAGCGGTCGTTTTGTTATCTCCCTTTTACAGGGATAAGGAACAGTTGGAGAGCGTGGCCAGGCAATATCAACAGCCGTCCATAAACATTCAGAGGGGAGAGCAGAGCATGAGGGCTTATGTATTTCCAGGGCAAGGCTCGCAGTTCAAGGGCATGGGGCACGACGTTTGGAATCATTATCCTGACCTGGTCCGCACCGCAGATGAAATATTGGGATATTCCATACGCGAGCTGTGTCTTGAGGACCCCGGAGACCGACTCAAACGTACGGAATACACCCAGCCGGCCCTGTACACCGTCAATGCCCTGATGTACTACAGGGAACTCGAGCAACAGGGTAAGCCGGACTATGCTGCGGGACACAGTTTGGGCGAATTTAATGCATTGCTGGCTGCAGGCGTGTTTGATTTTGCAACCGGACTTCGTATCGTCCAGTTCCGCGGTGAATTAATGGGAAGAGCAGAAGGCGGTGGGATGGCTGCTGTGATTGGGCTGCATGCGGATGTGGTGGGTAAGATTATTGCGCGGCATGGCCTTGACCACTTGGATATCGCCAATATCAACAGCCCCAGTCAGATCGTTATTTCGGGTCCGCAGGATTTGCTAATCCAGGCGAAGTCTGTGTTTGAACAGGAAGGAGCAACGAATTACGTCATCTTGAATGTGAGCGGCGCATTTCACTCCAGATATATGGAAGCGGCCAAGCAGCAACTTGCTGCATATCTCAAGCAATTTCAGTTTGCTGCCCCGACGCTATCCGTTATTTCCAATGTCGAGGCGAGACCCTATACAATCGACCATGTGCAACACAACATGGTGGAGCAGATGACTTCCTCTGTGCAATGGACCGATACCATTCGATATCTGATGGGAAAAGGGGTTAACGACATTGTACAGATTGGACCCGGCACTGCTCTAAGCAAACTCGTAAAGGCTATCCAGGCTCAGGCTCAGCCACTTTTTGTGGAGAAATTATCCGTTGAACCGCCTGCGGCTTCACCCGCAATGATAAAGGACGTACCTAAGGATGAATCATTGCGAGTGTCTGAGACCGCTGCCCATCCCTTCAGCAGTTCGCGGCGTTTCCGATCTGAACGGATGGGCAGCGCTGAATTCAGGCAGGATTACGGCGCCAGGCTGGCGTACGTTGCGGGAGGCATGTTTGGCGGCATTTCGTCTGTGGCGATGATCACAACACTTGCAAAAGCTGGCATGGTCGGCTTTCTCGGAACAGGCGGACTGCGCGCTGAAGAAGTGGAAGAGGCGGTGATGTCCATCCGCCAAGAATTGCCTGTCCAACATTGCTGGGGATTGAATGTGCTTCATGATCCTCTCCACCCTCAGCGCGAGGAAGAGATGATCAAGTTAATGCTTAGATTGGGCCTGAACAAGATGGAGGCAAAAGGATTTCTGGGCATGACTCCGGCACTTGTCCACTATCGGGTCAAAGGAATCTATCGCAGATCCGATGGTACTGTGGCTTCATCTCATCTTCTTCTCGCCAAATGCTCCCGTCCAGAGGTGGCAGAGCTGTTTATGAGTCCGGCTCCGCAACATATGCTGGACCAATTGCTGGTTGAAGGACGCATTTCCGCTGAACAGGCCCAATGGGCGCGGCAATTGCCGATGGCGGATGACATCTGTGCAGAAGCCGACTGTGCCGGATATACCGATGGTGCAGTATCCATGACCCTGCTGCCTGCCATGCTGTCCCTGCGCAATCAGATGATGAACAAGCATGGCTACGCCAAAGCAATCCGGGTCGGTGCAGCTGGGGGTATTGGTACACCGCAAGCGGCTGCGGCAGTATTCGTCATGGGGGCGGACTTTATTTTGACCGGCTCCATTAATCAATGTACGGTCGAAGCCAATACAAGCCAACTCGTAAAGGAACTGCTTCAGCAAATCAACGTCCAGGATACTGGATATGCGCCCGCAGCAGGCATGTTTGAACTGGGAGGCAAGGTACAGGTGCTGAAGAAAGGGGTTTATTTTCCTGCGCGTGCTAACAAATTACATGAACTGTATCGCCAGTACGACAGCATCGACGAGATCGATGAGAAAACAAAAACAAGGCTTCAGGAGCAGTATTTCAAAAGGAGCTTTGACAGCATTTACGCGGAGATGGAATCCGTTCTTACGACCCAGGAGAGAGCACTTGCCGAACGTAGTCCCAAGGCCAGAATGGCCGTTATTTTCAAATGGTATCTGGAGCACTCCGCCAAACTGGCGCTTCAGGGGGATGAGAATCATCAGCACAGGGTGGACTTTCAGGTATATTGCGGTCCGGCACTTGGTGCTTTTAATCAGTGGGTACGAGGAACAACGCTTGAATCCTGGACACAGCGCCATGTGCACCTGATCGGAGAGAAGTTAATGGAAGAAACAGCCCAACTGCTTAACGAAAGCCTGCTTCAACAGGTATAAAACGGCCCAGCACAATTAGATGAGCAGTGAAACAAGCCAATAAGGAGGAATCGAATGGATATTGAAAGTGAAGTGCTTATCGTGGGGGCGGGCATTGCAGGCGTGGCGCTGGCACTTGCCATGGGCAGAAAAGGTCGACAGGTGGTGTTGATTGAACGCTCAAAACAATTTCCCAACATTCCAAAAGGAGATTTTCTTCAGCCGGTAACGATCGATCTGCTGGACAAGCTTGGCGTTCTTCCTGAAGTAACCAAACACTGTGCTCATGTAGCACGGGTAAACTATGGCACGCTTGGGGGTGTCAACTGTTTTACGGGTAGCTACGAGGAAATGGACATGCCTGTGCGTTATGCGCTGAACGGGGACCATCACCATATTCATCAAAGCCTGTTTAATGCCATTGAGGAAATGCCCAACGTACGTTTCTACCCCGGCATGAACGCAGGCAAACTGTTGTTCACCAATCATTATGTGAGTGGAATCGAAGCGGATTCTGCGGGCAAAACGGTACGCATCGGCAGCAAAATCCTTGTCGGGTCGGACGGCATCAAGTCCAAAATTCGTGATCAGCTGGGGCTTAAATATCACCTTTATCCCTATGAGGAAAAGATGGCAAAAATGTTCGCTTTTACTTTTCACGATGTCACACAAACGAGGGAAGAAGCCAGCTTTTTCTTCGGTGAAGGTGTAAGCTGCGGAGTCTTTCCTTTGCCGGGCCATAGGCTGCGGATCTACCTAGCTTTGCGAAAGGATATATGGCAGCGCATCCGGGAGGACGGTATCGAATCCTTGCGCGGCATGCTGCTGTCCCTCTGTCCGCACTTGCAGCAAGAAATATCGCAGATCGAGGATTTCAAACAGGTTCAGTCCATTCCTGCCTATTATCTGCATACCGAAAAATGGGCGATTAACGGCGCCGTTCTGCTGGGAGATGCATGCCATGCTCTAAGTCCGGCACTGGGACAGGGAATGAATCTGGCGATTCAGGGTGCTGTTGAACTGTCCAATACGTTGGAAGAAGCGCTCATTACCGATGACTGCTCGGAAAGTCAGCTTCGCGTGTATGAGAAAAAAAGAAGAAAGTATGTGCGTCTCATCCAGCGCAACAGCACAGCTCATACCTATTGCTGGTTTGTGAAGAACCGCGCCTTTGTGACGCTTCGCAATGCTGCTTTTCGTCGAATCGGCAAGTGTCCCAATCTGCTGAAGGAACAAATGCTGACTACGTCGGGATACAGTGACAAACCGCCGTCATTCTCACACATGCTGCGCTTTGCGGGACTTATGAAGCCTTGATAAAAGGTCAGTATGCCGATACAGAAGGAGAGGAGACATTCAGATGGGAAGCAAAAGGACGGAAATTGCCGTTGTGGGTATGGCCTGCCGTTTCCCGGGAGCCGACGGATATGATTCGTTTTGGGAAAACCTGATTCAAGGCCGCAATTCTATCTCCGAGATTCCCCCGGAACGCTGGGACTTGGAGCAGTTTTATTCGCCAAATTTTAATGACGCAGGCAAAACCTCAAGCAAATGGTGCGGGGTGGTGGAAGGAGCATATGATTTTGACCACAGCTTTTTTAACATTTCCCCGCGCGAGGCTGCGAGCATGGACCCACAGCAGCGACTGCTCCTCGAAGATACATGGCATTGCATCGAAGATTCGGGCATTTCTATTTCGGAGCTTCAGCAGAAGGTGACAGCTGTCTATACCGGCGTGATGACAGCGGGTTATTTGCAGCAAATGGAAGCCTCACAGGCAGACAGCTATGCCTGTCTTGGCAATTATGAGAGCTTGCTTGCGAACCGAATATCCTACGCGTTTAATTTGAGTGGCATGAGCCTGCCGATTAATGCGGCCTGCGCTTCCTCACTCGTGGCTATTCACGAGGCGAGACGTGCCCTGATTCTGGGAGAATGTGATTATGCCTTGGCTTCTGCCGTGAATTTGAATCTCGACCCGCTCAAATATGTTTCTTTTTCCCAATCGAGAATGTTAAGCCCAACAGGGCAGTGCAAAACATTTGACCAGAGCGCGGACGGATACGTCCCTGGGGACGGAGTTGCTGTTTTGCTCCTGCAGCGATTGGAGGAAGCCCTTGAGCAAGGGAATACGGTTTATGGCATCATTAAAGGCTCGGCTGTCAACCACACGGGAAAAAGTTTGTCCATTACGGCACCTCGCATGGAGGCGCAACGTGATGTCATTTTGGCTGCGTGGAGGGCTGCAGATATCGATCCTCGCACCATTACCTATATTGAAGCACACGGGACTGGCACCTCGCTGGGGGACCCAATTGAGGTCGAGGCGTTAACTCAGGCATTTCGGCACCATACCCCGGATCGGTCATTCTGTAAGATCGGATCGGTTAAAACGAACATCGGTCATCTGGAGAGTGCAGCGGGCATAGCTGGTCTTGTTAAAGTGATGATGATGTTGAAACATCGGAAGATTCCGGCCTCTCTTCATGTTAAGACGCTGAATCCGATGATTCCTTTTTCGCGCACCCCGCTGGAGGTTGTACGAAAACAAGAGACTTGGCACAGTCGGGAGCAGGGACAGCCTTTACGCGCAGGGATCAGTTCATTCGGTTTTGGAGGTGTAAACGCCCACATTGTGGTCGAACACTACGAACCTGCTCCCAAACCATCTGTTCCCTCCAAGGTATCCTTTCAGCAGGAATCCAGAGAGCCATCCCGATTATTTCTGCTGTCTGCCAAGTCGGAAGCGAGCTTACAGGAGCATGTCGCAGATTGGCAGCAGTGGTTCGACAGGCATTCTAAAACGGAAGACACACTACGAGCCATCAGCCTGTCGTTGCTTAAAGGCAGAGAGCATTTCAAATACCGGTTTGGCGGATGGGCTCATACCCAGGAAGAGCTCAGAAAATTGCTGAATTCCGACTGTTACGGCAGCCCGCAAATTGGAGCATCCGCAGGGTATCTGAACATTCAAAGTCCCATATGGGAAGGATACACCCAATTAAAATGCTCTGGACACACATCTCAGTTATTACTAGGAAAGGTGGAAAAGCAAATCGAGGCAGCATTAAAAGCAAACGGCATGAGGGAAGAATGGGAAGACTTGATGGCAGGGTACTATCAGGATACGTGGCATGAAGATCGGCGAGAGCTGTATTGTTTTATAGCCGGATATGTTCATGCTGCTTCCTTGATTCAACTGGGTTTTGCCCCTCGCTGGATTCAGGGAACAGGAATTGGCATGCTGATTGCATGGGTCATTGGAGGTCACATTTCTGTTGAAGATATGATCTCCGTTCTGCTCAAGCAGAAGCGTGCCGAAGACGTGAGACTGTGCAGCCCCATATGGCCTGTCATGCAAGAGGGAAGCTCATCCCCAATCATGCCCTTTGCTTTTGATGATTCCTATGTACATGATTTGATTCAATCTGTAAGGATCGTGGAGGAACAGGCTTACGACGGGTTCCGAGACGAATTGATGGATCGTGCGCATCGTTTATACACCCATCAGTATACGTTCAGGAACTACATAAATGAATGGAATGACGAATGGCAGGAGAGCACGGGAACTACCATGCCATGGCCGTTGCAACCAACGTCTGACAGCAGCAGTACAAGCGAATCTTTCCGTTCCACGTCGGCTGTGTTATGCATTGCAGTCATGGATGCACTGCGCAGGGTGAAACGAAAGTGGCAGCTTCAGGTTTCGGAAGAGTCAGACATTCCGGCTGTACAGGAACTGCTTGATCTTCTGGCGGATCAGGTTATTACTCGGAGAGACATTATCGAGATGTTGTTTAACGAGACAGGGAAACATCATGAACTTTCACGGATCACAGCGCAGTTAAACCAGAATTCCGGACTCATGCTGCCAGAACGCGCGTACACACTCATTCGTCAGCATCAACAGCGGACAGGTGGAATGCACAACGCAGTCCAATTTCTACATGACTTCCTTCAACCCGGTATTAAAAATGAAAAGGATCGCAAGATACCTCTACCTCATTCAGAAAAAGCCACAGACTGGATGAAGCAGGCCGGACAAGAAGCAGAGGAAGTGACCTTGGAATTACCATTTCACGAAAATGTACTGCGGTTATGGCTGTCCGGCATGGAGCTCGATATGCGTCAGCTTGCGGAAGAGGAGCCTTATCAGAAAGTACGGTTGCCACGTTATGCATTTCAAAGAAAAACATTCCGTTGGTCTGCCAACTTTGGTAGAAAAGCGAAGGATTCCTTTCAAGAAACGGAAAGCAAAAAAGATCATGATCGGCTTCATCCAATGCTTCACCGCAACCTTTCGGCTAATCAGGACATAAGATTCTGTTCGGACTTTACAGGGCATGAATTTTTTCTCAACGATCATCGGGTTCGAGGGCAACGGGTACTTCCAGGTGTGGCATATCTGGAGATGGGCCGCATGGCTTTGCACAGTGTAAACCAAGCGCCCTCTTCCTCCTTTGCAGCGTTCCAGATTAAAAATGCAGCCTGGACGAGTCCGATTTTCGTAGATGAACATCCGATTGAGGTATCTGTTCGACTACATTACGAAGACGCGGAACGAGGAATCCTGCGATATGAAATCAGTGCGGAAGGCAATGAACCCCTAGATCGTCTGAGCTGCGGAACAGGACGTGTCGCCTTGAAATCGTTGGACCCTGTTGATCGTCTCGATATTTTGTCTCTGATTGCAGCAATGCGAGAGAAGAGTTTATTGGATCATGAGACCATCTATGGCCGCTTGCGAGAACAAGGGCTGGAATATGGACCAGGTCATCAGGCGATTGAGCGAATGTACATCGGTTCGGGTCAGGCTCTGGCACATCTGAACATCCCTTCCCATATAGAGCATACATTGGGCGATTATGCGCTGCATCCTAGCATGATGGATGGGGCCTTGCAGACGGCAATGTTATTGCTTGACGATAACGCCACCCTTCAGGATCAAGAGAAGGGAACGAAGCTTCCTTTTTATATGGAAGAGTTGGATTGCTTGTTTCCGTGTACAGCGGAGATGTGGGTGCATGTGCGTTTCGGTGATGGTGGTTCAATGGGAGGGAACGTGGCGAAGCTGGACATGGATCTAATGGATGCTGAGGGAAACGTCTGTGTCCGGATTCGGAATTACATGTGCCGCAGCATGCCGGGAGAGAAGAGGCAGGAGCACGTGATGCAGGATGCAGAGCGGGTAACGATCACCAGAGATTTGCACGAAGATTTTCCACCTGGTACAGCGTTGCTGGCTCCTGTGTGGAGTGTGCTTCCATCGGAGAAAGATAGCAGGATTTCTTGCGCGAGCCTCCGAACGGCCCTCATTGTTGCAGAGACAGTAGAGATGAGTGGATACCTTGATGAGGTTAGACAGCAATATCCGGGAGCTTCGCTGATATTGATGAAGCCTGGCGAAACTGTGGAGCAAACGGCCCAAGAACTGGAAAATTGTGGACAGTTTGACCATCTGGTGTGGGTCTCGGGCTTGGGCAGCGCAGAAGGGAAGGATGCCAGCGCGATCACTCAGAGCCAGGAGGAAGGCGTGATTATTGTATTCAGTTTGGTCAAAAGTCTATTGCAGCTAGGGTATGACAGAATCCCTCTCCAATGGACCGTAGTTACTTTTAGTGCCATTGCCATTCATGCGCAGGATAAAGTGCATCCGCTCCATGCAAGCATACATGGCTTCCTCGGTTCTTTGGCCAAAGAATACAAAAACTGGACGTTCCGAGTAGTCGATCTGGATTTTGCAGATCGAAGTCTGCCATCGCTCAGCGACATGCCCATTGTGCCTGAGAACACTTGGAGCAATCTGACTGTCTATCGGGCCAAACAGTGGCATCGCTGCGAATTGCTGCCTGTCAAGCTGCCTTCCATCCAGCAATCGGCTTATCGACGCTGCGGCGTATATGTCGTTATAGGCGGTGCTGGCGGATTGGGTAAAGTATGGAGCGAGTATATGATTAGTCGCTACAACGCTCAGATCATTTGGATCGGACGAACACCGCTCAACCCCGATATTGCAAAAGAACAGGAAAGGCTTGCTCTAACTGGTCCGGCTCCAGAATATATATCAGCAGATGCAGGCAGTCCTGAGGCCTTGCATGAGGCTTACAGGTTAATCAAACAACGCCATGGAACAATTCATGGGGTTATTCATGCTGCCATCGCACTGAGAGACAGCAGTGTAATGAAAATGGACTTGCCACAATTCAATGAAGGATTATATGCAAAAGTCAACGTATGCGCGGGAATGCTTGAGGTCTTTGAGAAGGAACCGCTTGATTTTATGCTGTTTTTCTCCTCCATCAATGCGTTTGCCACACCTGCCGGGCAAAGCAATTATACGGCCGGGTGTACATTCAAGGACTCATTCGCCCAGTGGCTTCATCGTCGGCTTCATTATCCTGTTAAAACCATTAATTGGGGGTATTGGGGGAGCACCGGAACGGTGGCTTCTCCAGCTTATCGTGAGCGGATGACCAAACAGGGCATTGGCTCGATTGAGCCTCCCGAAGCGATGGCTGCGCTTGAACTGCTTCTGGCCAGTTCACTTCCTCAACTGGGACTGGTCAAAATCATTGGTGAGGCAAAGCCATACGCGATCAGCGAGCAGGAATTCATGACAGTATATCATTAGGCATGAAGCGTGTAATCCAACAGGAGGGCGAAATCATGCAAGATAACGAGCGGTTATCCTTACAGCACAAGCTGTGGAATTCATTAAACCAGATGCTGATGCATGTGTTGATTGTTCAGATGGAACAGCTTGGAGATGTTAGAACGATGGCAGGAGCTTCGCACTGCACTTCTTATCCGGGGCTGCTTCCTGCATACCAACGCTGGATGGACCACACACTTCGCATTCTTCAGCGTAATCCTGAACTCGGTGAATTCGAACGAAGCAACATTTGGTCTGATTGGGAGGAGCACAAGGAGCGCTGGATTACACAGCCAGAAATGAGAGCAAGGGTGGAGCTCGCTGACGTGATGATCCGTGCGCTGCCCGACATTGTTACAGGCAAACAGTCCGCAACAGAGATCATGTTTCCGGGTGGCTCCATGTCAAGAGTGGAGGGAATATACAAGCAAAATGCAATTGCAGATTATTTCAATGGACTGCTTGCAGATGAGGCCGTGGAACTGATCCGGGAGTTCTCCGGGCATGGCAATCGCAAGATCCGCATTCTTGAAATCGGCGCCGGAACTGGAGGAACAAGCTCCATGCTGTTTCAAAAGTTCGAGCCCTACCGTGAACTTATTCAGGAATACTGTTACACAGACGTCTCCAAATCTTTTCTACAACATGCAAGGAAACAATATGGTCCGTATTACCCCTACCTGACGTACAGCCTGCTCAATATTGAAGAGCCCTTGCATTCTCAGGGAATTGAAGCGGGACGATATGACCTGGTCGTGGCTACCAATGTACTGCACGCCACACGTCAGATCCGCCATACTTTGCGCAATGCCAAAGCGTTGTTGACCTTGAACGGTAAACTGCTAATCAACGAAATTATTGAGGATTCCCTGTTTAACCACGTCACGTTTGGCTTGCTGACCGGGTGGTGGCTGTTCGAAGACGAACAGGTGCGTATTCCCGGCACTCCGCTGCTGCATCCGGATCAGTGGAAAGCGGCACTGGAACTGGAGGGCTACTTTGACGTAGAATTTCCGGCATCCACCGCCGAAGGACTGGGCCAGCAAATTATAAGAGCAGCGAGTGACGGAATGGTTCGGCAGAAACACACCTTTTCATCAGCGGCTCAGATGCTGCCCACAGCTGGAAGGGAAGAGCCTCTACAGCCACAAGAGACGATTACAGCTCAAGACCTAGAACCAGCGTTAAACGCGTTAACCCCGAAAGGCCCTGCTGTAGATGAGAGGGAATTAAAACAAGCATGCATGATGTATTTACAAAAGATGATCGGTGCCATTCTGGATGTAGAGCCGCAGCAGATCGATCCCGCGGAAGCTCTGGAAATGTATGGACTGGATTCGATTCTCATCATTCAGTTAACCGAACAGCTAAATAAGGAAATGGGGGAGCATGTGAGCAGCGTGCTCTTTTTTGAATATACAACCCTTGACGCACTGGTCAACCATTTTGTGGAAAAGCGCAAATTTGAACTGATCTCGATGCTTGGGTTAACGAAAATGCAACATGACCCGGAGCCTGTAGGGCAGAAAGGGTTACAACAGGAATCGATAACAGAGCCTGAACTGAATATTGGTGAATTTTCGGCAGAAGCTGCTACTCACCTAACTGAAAGTTACAAGCAGCAACGACCATCTGATGCAACTAGTGAAGTAGCCATCATAGGGCTTGCCGGGCGTTACGCTCAGGCTGATGATATGGCAGAATTTTGGAACAATCTGATGCAGGGCAAAAATTGCATTACTGAAATACCTTCACAACGTTGGGATTGGAGAACCCACTATCATTCGGAGAAAGGACAAAAAGGAACGTCTTACAGCAGGTGGGGAGGATTTATCCGTGGTATCTATCACTTTGACCCGTTGTTCTTCCATATCTCTCCTAAAGAGGCCGAACAAATGGACCCTCAGGAACGGCAGTTCCTGCAAACGGTCTATGTTGCCATCGAAGATGCGGGCTATACGCCTCAGGCTCTTGCCGATGCGGGTACAGTTGGTGTATACGCAGGCGTAATGAATGGCAACTATCCTACGGGAGCTTCCTTTTGGTCTATAGCCAATCGGGTATCCTACACGTTTAATTTCACGGGGCCAAGTCTGGCCGTGGATACGGCATGTTCTTCCTCCTTGACGGCCATTCACCTGGCAATGGAAAGTCTGCGCAACGGCACCTGCGACCTAGCCATCGCAGGCGGTGTGAATCTGATTGTTGACCCGGTTCATTATGTCAGGTTATCCGAAAAAACCATGCTGTCTCCGGGCAACGAGTGTAGTCCTTTTGGAGAGGGGGCTAACGGTTTTGTGGACGGAGAAGGTGTTGGTGCATTACTGCTCAAGCCGCTTCATCTGGCGGAGGCCGACGGGGATTTCATTTACGGCATCCTTAAAGGAAGCATGATTAATGCAGCGGGTAGAACAAAAGGGTACACCGTCCCCAATCCCGGCCAGCAGGCAAAGGTGATCAGCGAAGCCATGTCACGATCTGGAGTGGATGCCCGGACCATCAGTTATATTGAGGCCCATGGCACCGGTACTGCACTGGGTGACCCGATTGAAATCGAAGGCTTGCGCCGGGCATTTGAGAAACATACAGCGGATAGACAATTTTGTGCAATCGGCTCGGTGAAGTCGAACATCGGCCATGCCGAGAGTGCGGCCGGCATCGCCGGGGTCAGCAAAATATTGCTGCAAATGCGCCACGGCTGCCTGGTGCCTTCACTGCATGCAGAGAGCAGCAACCCGAATATCCGGTTCAGTCAAACCCCATTTCGCATTCAGCAGCACATGACCCCATGGATTCGTCCCGTACTGGATACACCTGAAGGCATGCGCGAATATCCGCGGATTGCGGGCATCTCCTCATTCGGAGCAGGCGGTGCGAATGCCCATGTCATCCTTGAGGAATACAGGACGGGCAACCACATGGACCAGAAAGCTGCGGCGGTAGGGGAGTCCAATACACCGGTAATGATCGTCCTATCCGCAAAAACCGAAGATCGCCTCAGGATAAAGGTGAGACAGCTTGCACAAGCCGTTCAGGACAACGCTTATACGGACTTACATCTCGCTAGGATCGCCTACACGCTGCAAACCGGAAGAGAAGAGATGGAATGCAGATGCGCTTTCACGGCGTATACCCTCATGGAGATGCTAGGCAAATTGCAGGCGTATCTCACCGGGGAAACGGCACATGAACAGATATTCACCGGAGAGATCGATATTGAACGGAATGACAATCGACTTGTAGACGATGACGATATGCAGGAACTGGCAGCCAGCTGGATGCGCAAACGAAAAACGGTTCGGCTTCTGGAGCAATGGGTTCGGGGAATGAAGCTGGATTGGCAGCAGTGGTATGGAACGGTTAAACCACGGCGAATTAGTCTGCCGGGATACCCTTTTGCGGAAGAGCACTACATGATCCCTTGTGTATCCTCCTCCTCATCGGGGAATGAAGACTTTGAAACCGCGAACGCCTTAGTGCCAAACCAGACAGAATGGCTGCATCCGCTGCTGCATAAAAACACCAGTTATTTGGGCAGTCAGCGGTTTAGCTCACGTTTTACCGGAAACGAATCATTCCTGCGTGATCATCAAGTAAGAGGGGTGAGCATATTACCCGGAGCGGCTCATCTGGAGATGACAGCAGCAGCTCTACGGCATTCCCTGCCGCCCGAAGAACATAACAGAGAGCAAAACGGAAACGATCATATTCGTCTGCATGATCTGGTATGGTTGCATCCCGCATCTGTAGAGGATCAGCCGTTGTCTGTACATCTTGAATTGCAGGCCGAGCGACACCAGCAGGGGTACCGATTTGAAATTACAAGCAATACGAAAGCGGAGGCTCCATCCGTATTATGCAGTCAAGGATTCGTTTCCCTGATTCGCTCCACAGGGGACACGCCTGTATTCCAACCTGCTGATTGGCATAAGCGTCATGGCAACAAGATCGTTCCACCTGAGAGAGGATATGAATTTTTTTCTCGAATAGGTCTGGTTTATGGAAGCACTCACCGCTGCATCTCACATTTGTATACAGGTCAGCACAGCGTTATGGCACGACTAGCCATGCCATTGTCGGGTACAGAAAGTCTGGAGGAATACGGACTCCACCCATCCATGCTAGATTCGGCTTTTCAGGCCTGTCTGGCACTTGCTATGGATTTGAGCCAGTTGAGCCAGGAAGAAGGTCTTTCGCCTGAGCCCTGGCTGCCATATGCACTGCAACAAGCGGAGATTTACAGACCATGTTCTTCTGTGATGTGGGTAGAAGTCCGTTATTCCGCGGGCAGTGGTCCTGGGCATCCCATGCCTCGTTATGACCTCACGCTCTATAGTGATGATGGATTGCTTTGCGCGAAGTTTGAAGGTTTGGCGTTACGGAAGTGGGCTACCACGCCCCAATCCCAGCAGGATTGGACCGGAGAGGAAGCTGGCTTGACTAATCCGTTCGGGCATCATTTAAATCATCTGCATGCACTGGAGCCCTGGACACAAGATCTGACCATGTCGGCAGCAGCGGCAACAGCTGAAAATGATGCTAAACTGGCCGTTCTTACCACGGTGTGGGCTCCATTAGAGCAGCAATCATCAAGTGAAGACGTTTCCGGCACTGAGGTGTATTCGGCGGAAAAACTTCTGATTCTCTGCGTGAATGCCGACATGAACATCCAGTTCCCGACAGGGAATGCTTTTCGGCAGATTGCCTTTCCGAGTCAGACATCTGTGGCACAGATGGCGGATATGCTTGCGGCCGAAGGCGATTGCGATCATATGATCTGGCTTTGTCGCCCTAAACCGTCCGAGAATCGCATGACAGAAACAAACAGGGAAGAGAAGGAAAGCTTCGTACCCGAGCTTACTCGTTTTTTCAGGTTTGTCAAAAGTCTTCTGCACCTGGGATACGGTTCCAGAAGTCTTCACCTCACGGTCGTTACAACGAATGCGCAAGCGCTCTCCTTCGATGATACCATCGACCCGGACCAGGCAGCCATTCATGGGTTGACGGGTTCACTTGCTAAGGAATATGCCCATTGGGCCATTCGCGTCATTGATCTGAATGGCGGCGAAATTCTCCCAATGGATGCTATTGCAGATATGACACCGGACCCGCACGGAAACGCATATATGTGGCGGGATCAGGAATGGTATCGCCAGGAATTGGTGCCTGTAGAATACGATTCCGTTCCACTAGCCGCTTATCGGCAGGGAGGGGTCTATTTGGTTATTGGCGGAGCCGGAGGAATCGGCGAAGTCTGGACACGCTATATGATTGCGACCTACAACGCCCAGGTGATCTGGCTAGGAAGAAGCTCCATGAGTACCGAGATTCGCCGTAAAATCGAACAGTTGAGCCAAATGGGGCCAGAGCCTCTTTATATCCAGGCAGACGCTTCGATTCCCGGTCGTTTGGAACAGGCTTATGAGTCTGTCATAAAGCGGTTTGGACAGGTGAATGGAATAATCCACTCTGCACTAGTGTTGTCTGACAGAAGTCTGGCACGTATGGATGAGGAGATTTTCAACAATGTGCTGTCTGCTAAAGTTCAAATTAGCGAACAAGTGAATGCATTAATGAGTCGGCTTCAGAAGCAACCCGATTTTGTCTTGTTTTTCTCTTCGCTGAACTCCTTTATGAAACTGCCAGGTCAGGGCAACTATGTAGCCGCCTGCTGTTATGCCGATGCCCTGGCCTCGCAGATGAACAGGAAATGGCCTGGACGGATCAAAGTGGTCAACTGGGGATATTGGGGCAGCGTCGGCTCGGTCGTATCTGAGCAGGTAAGGCAAAGCATGCAGCAGAAAGGCATTGGTTCCATCGAAGCGGAGGAAGCCCATCCCATGCTGGAATGGCTGATGACAGGTTCCCTGCAACAGGCCGTCATACTCAAGATGACCCGCAAACCCGAAATGCTTGTACTGAATGAAAATCAAATGTTAACGGTATATCGTTAGACCAAGTGCACATTGACCGATATGCAAAGGGAGTGTAGTAGATGATCATTACAGAACATATGGATTCAGTTCAGGAGCAGATGAGCAGCATCGAACGGCTTCTTATTCGGTTATTATGGGGGCAGCTGCACAATGCGGGATGTATGGACGAACATTTTGTGTTTGAAAAAACGGTCCGCCCATTCTACCAAAAATGGCTGATCGAAAGTCGCCTGATGCTTGCCGAATATGCCCAGGAGTTGCCTGATCCAGTTGAAAGCCTCCAATCAGAAGAGATTGCTGCCTGGACCCGGTTATCCTGGGAGGAATGGGAGAGCAGACTTCCGGGCTGGATCTCACATCCCGATGTGCGCGCTTATGCGAGATTGGCCGATTCGACGATTCGTGCGCTTCCGGACATTCTCAAAGGGCATATGGCCGCTACCGAGGTGATGTTTCCCGACTCGTCGATGCATATGGTTGAAGGTATTTATAAACATCACGCCATTGCCGATTATTTCAACGGAATCCTTGCGGAACAAGCGCTGAGCGTGATCAGTGAATTTACGTCCGAGATAACAGAACACAGGAAAGTAAGCATTCTGGAAATCGGCGCCGGTACCGGAGGCACAAGCGAAGTCGTTTTTGAAAAGTTAAAGCCTGTCGCACACAAGATACAGGAATATTGTTATTCCGATATATCCCGTGCCTTTCTTATGCATGCTGAACAGCAGTATGGCCCCTCGGTACCCTATTTGACATACAAAATTGCCGATTTGAAAATTCCTTTTGCCGAGCAAGGCATTGAACCTGGTAGGTATGATCTCATTATTGCGAGTAACGTACTGCATACCACCCCGGATATCCGAGACACACTTCGTATGATCAAGGCATCACTCAAAAAGGATGGACAATTGCTGTTAAACGAGATTACGCGCAAAACCGTAATAAATCACCTGACCTTCGGACTGCTGGAGGGTTGGTGGCAGTACACGGATGAGAATGTCCGCATCCCGGGGTGTCCGGCCTTGTCGGCCGCAAACTGGAAAAAGCTGCTCCAGCGGGAAGGCTATCATTCCGTTCATTACCCGTCAGCACAGGCAGACCGCTATGGACAGCACATCATTGCCGCCAAAAGTGACGGTATCGTCATTCGGGCTAATGTATCTGTACCGGTTGTTAAGAACGTTTTTCAACCCAGTTGTCCTGCCGATATCGTACACCAGAGCGAATCGTTCTATAAACAGGAGCAGCCCGCTGCGGATCATGGGATCATCACCGCGGAGATGACTGAACAGTTTGTGAAAAAGGCGATCCGTGAAAGCATCGCGGAGGACCTGAAAATGGAACAGTCCAGAATCCAGAACAATCGCAGCTTCTCGGACTATGGCGTCGATTCCATTATTGCCGTACATCTGGTCAACGTGCTTAATCAGAAGTGCAAACTGACCTTGCAAACAACCGTGCTATTCGACTATAACAATGTGGATCGTCTGACAGAACACATTTTGCAGGAATACGGAAAAACGATCGAATCGCTGCTCTTGCAGAGTCAGGCTTGGGAGCCAGAACCGGCAGCTGCAATGGCATTAGATAAAGAGACAACCATTTTTCCGGGCACATCGCTGCCTTCCGAATCTGTTAATTATCCATCGACTCCCTTTGTGGACAGCAGCAACGCGGAAGCACCCAATACCCGAATCAATGACAAGACCCCGGGTTCTTATTTTTATCACACACATATTGGCAGCCCCTCGGAGATCAGCGATCTTCAGCTTCATCAGATCCTTGTGCAGGAGCTGCGGCCTGACGAAGTGCGCATTTCGGTCAGAGCGTTTTCCCTGAATTTTGGGGATTTGCTCTGTATTCGAGGCCTGTATCCAACCATGCCGCCGTATCCGTTCACTCCAGGCTTTGAGGCAGCCGGTATTGTAGTCGAAACAGGTTCCTCCGTTACAACGGTAAAAACCGGCGATGAGGTAGTGTTCTATGCAGATGCCTCTCTCGGAGCGCATGCCACCGCCATTACGTGTAAAGCAGAGCAAGTGTTTGCCAAACCTGATCGGCTTACTCATGAGGAAGCTTGCTCGCTGCCCGTCGTAGCCATGACCGTCATTGCCGCCTTCCGCAAAGCCAATATTCAACCCGGCGAACGGGTTTTGATCCAAACGGCGACCGGAGGTGTCGGACTTGTAGCCATTCAGCTTGCCCGCCATCTTGGTGCAGAAATTTTCGCCACGGCCAGCATGCAGCACAAGCTGGAGTATTTGCGCGAAATGGGCGCCAGCTATGTAATCAACTATGCCACTACGGACTTTGAACAGGAAGTACAACAGCTCACGAACGGAGAAGGGGTACACGTCATTCTAAATACCCTGCCAGGCGAGGCGCTGCAAAAAGGACTAAACTGTCTTGCGCGGAACGGAAGATACATCGAGATCGCGATGACAGCTCTCAAAAGCGCCCATGCAGTCAACCTGTCGGGACTCAATCACAACCAGAGCTTCTACAGTCTGGATCTGCGCAAGCTGGGCATGGAGCAGCCCGAAATGCTTGCGGAATACAGGCAAGAGATGATGCATTGGGTAGAAGAAGGGGTCATCCGTCCCCTGATCGGTCAAACATTCCCGATGGACAGATTGCAGGAAGCCTATCGTTGCATGGATCAACGAAAAAATATCGGCAAAATTGTCATCAACGTGCCGGAATATATGCGCTATCAGCCTGTCGCTGCCACTCTTCCAGCCGATTCTGCCGGTGTCACCACCCGATTCCGGATTGAAAGTGACGGATTGGGAAACAAAAGCGAAGAGCTGACAACGTATGAGCCGGTGGCGATCATTGGCATGAGCGGCCGATTTGCGGGTTCGCGCGACGTAGCGGAATTGTGGTCGCATCTCGAAAAGGGAGATGACCTGATCCAACGCGAGCAGCGCTGGAATCTTGCCAAGCATTATGGAGCGGATGTTTCGTTTTGCGACCAGGGCAGCTTTTTGGATAACATTCATGCGTTTGATCCGCTCTTTTTTAACATTTCCGGGCAAGAAGCGGCCTACATGGACCCTCAGCAACGGATTTTTCTGGAGGAAGCCTGGAGAACATTCGAGGATGCCGGTTATGCCGGCCTCTCGATGCAGGGCCGCAAATGCGGCGTATATGTAGGCTGTACGGAAATGGATTATGGACAGCTGATGGGTGAACAGCCTCCGGCTCAGTCGTTCTGGGGGAAAGCCGGGTCCATCATTCCGGCCAGGATCGCCTATTATCTCGATTTGAAAGGTCCTGCCATTGCGGTAGATACCGCCTGCTCCAGCTCGTTGGTGGCGATTCATCTGGCGTGTCAGTCGCTGTGGGCGAGGGAAACGGAAATGGCGCTTGCGGGCGGGGTGTTTATTCAATCGACTCCCCAGTTCTATATGGATGCCAACCGTGCCGGCATGCTTTCAACCACCGGGCGATGTCATACGTTTGATGAACGGGCAGACGGTTTTGTGCCAGGAGAAGGAGCTGGAGCGGTTCTGCTGAAACGGCTCAGTGATGCTATACGTGATGGAGATCACATACATGGCGTAATTCGCGGAACAGGCATTAATCAGGATGGTACAACCAACGGGATTACCGCACCAAGTGCCAAATCGCAGACTGCTCTGGAGAAACAGGTCTATGATCGCTTTGGTATCGATCCGGCCAGCATTCAGCTGGTAGAGGCGCATGGAACCGGAACCCGGCTAGGGGACCCGATCGAGTTCCAAGCGCTCACTAACGCATTTTCGTCATATACGGATCAGAAGCAATACTGTGCGCTGGGCTCCATCAAAACCAATATCGGGCATCTAGCAACAGCAGCGGGCATTGCCGGATTGATCAAGGTTTTGCTTTCCTTGCGTCACAAGCGCATTCCAGCTTCGCTGCATATGGAAAAGGCCAATCCCAACATTTCGTTCGGCGACAGTCCTTTTTATGTCAATACGGAGACCAAAGCATGGGACACGGAAAAAGGACAGATGAGAAGGGCTGCGATCAGTTCATTTGGATTCAGCGGAACCAATGCCCATATGGTCATTGAAGAGGCACCACCGCGTCCGGCTGCCAAGTCGGATCTGCGTCCCGGCTATCTGATTGCACTGTCAGCCCGCACTGCGGACCAACTGCGTCAGCAAGCTGAGCAGCTTGTGTCCTATGCAAAGGAAAACTCCGCGGTGGGAAGTCTGCACATGAGTTATACCTTGCTTACAGGCAGACCTCACTCGGCCCATCGAATGATCTGCATTGCCCGCAACGGGGAGCAGCTTGCAAATCAGTTGAGTGAGTGGCTTGCGAAAGGGGAGAGCACTTCGGTAACCAGCGGATTCGTTAATCGAAACGAACAACGCGGCAACGCCTCGTTGAAGCGATACGCCGCCGAATGTATAAGGCAGTGCCGGGAAACGGAGGATTCGTCTGTTTATCTGGAGCATTTGTCAGCCCTCTGCGAAATGTATGTACAGGGCTACGATCTTTCATTCGACAAGCTGTTTCCAATCTCTGCACGGCGTATCCCGCTCCCAACTTACCCATTTGCAGGGGACGACTACTGGGTACCGGCACATGAAGAAACTCAGCGGGTTAAACAGCCGTCGAGTGCCGGACATTCTTTTGGAATGGTGCTGCATCCACTGGTTCACAGAAACACATCCAGCGTGAGGCAATTGCAATATTCGTCCACGTTCAGTGGTCAGGAATTCTTTTTCAAGGATCACTTGGTGAAGGGGATGAAAGTGCTTCCGGGTGTGGCTCATTTGGAGTGGGTGTGCTTTGCAGCAGATAAAGCCTGGGGTGATTTCTCGGAATCCAGGATGATTCGCTTGAGAAACGTGATCTGGTCTGCCCCGTTAATTCTGGATGAAACATCCGCGTCCTTTGCCATCCGTTTTCGTCCTGTCGAGCAGACAGAGGGTGACGAAACGATGCACTTTGAAATTGTTCAGGAGCAGGGAAAGGAAAGCGATCAACATAAACAGGTATACAGTCAGGGCCAAGTCATGCTTGCCAAGCTTCCGGTCCAGATGGAGCGGGATATTCAATCCGAACTTGCAGCTTGCAAACCCAGCCCGGTCCATGCCGAAGCATTCTACGCTGCCTCCGCTCAAACTGGCATTGTCCTTGGGCCGAGCTTACGCGGGATACAATCCGTATATGTTGGACAGGATCGTGTCATAGCACACTTGTCACTCCCGCAATCTCTGACGGCTTCGGGTGAGAAATATATTCTTCATCCCAGCTTGATGGACTCGGCACTTCAGGTCACCATCGGATATCTGCTCGGCATTGTGACGGAGCAGGCTGCCTCCGGCAGGCCTGCTCTGCCGTTTGCGCTGGAGCAGTTGGATATTCTGGGCCACTGCACAGCGGAGATGTGGGTGGTTGCCACGTACAATTCAGGAAACAGCCGGGACAGCAAAATTCACAAGCTGGATGTAGAACTGTGCGACATGGACGGAGTGGTACGTATACGCATGACCGGATTTACGCCGCGTATTCTGGAGAAGGATTTCGATACACAGAAGGAAGAAAGCGTGAGGCCAATTCTAATGGTGCCGGAATGGAAGCCCCTTGAGATCTCTTCCGACCGATCAGCCGCTCAGTACAACAGTCATCTGATCTTGATTTCGGATCATTTTGCCGGGCAGCTATCTTCATTGCGTGAATCGTTCCCTCATGCTCGCTGTGTGCGACTGGCAACGGACGCATTTGCATCCGCAGAGCGATTGGAGCAAGATGATGCATTGCTGCACCCGCTTGCAGGCTTTTTTACTGAATCAGCTGCACACCTGCTCGAAGAAATCAGCCAAATGGTGAACACGGAAACCGGAAGCACACTTATTCAGCTCGTTATTCCTTTCGAGGAAGAGGGGCAGGGCGGTCTGCTCAACGGTCTTGCCGGGATGTTATTGACGGCTTCAAGAGAGCATCGACAGTTGACATGCCAGCTCATTCAGCTGCAATCCTCCATACAAACAGGAGAACTGATTGATAAAGTGGCTTCAGAGAGCCGTCATTCAGAAAACGCAATTGCCCGCTATCCAGCTCCCGGCATCAGGCAGACAAGAGTCTGGCATGAGCTATCTGCTCACTCCGCTGGCAATTCATTGTCCTGGAAAGACGGTGGGGTATATCTGATAACCGGAGGCATCGGCGGACTCGGATTAGCATTGACACGTACGCTTGTCAGTCAGATCAGGAATGCCACGATTTTGTTAAACGGCCGCTCGACTCCAAACGCAGAGCAGCAGGCCCATCTTCAACAGCTTCAATTGAACGGAAATCACGTGCTATACAGGAAAGCGGACATCACTTCACGTGAAGCAGTTCAGAGACTGGTACAGGAGATTCAGTCTGATTACGGTGAGCTGAACGGCATTATTCATGCGGCAGGTGTCGTGAAAGATCGTGCCTTACGGCTCAAAGATTCAAAAGAACTGCGCTCCGTCTTGGCTCCCAAAGTGGATGGCACGATATGGATCGATGAATCGACCGCCCACATGGCGCTCGATTTTTTTGTCCTGTTCTCTTCATTGGCTGCTGTGACAGGCAATCCGGGTCAAGCGGATTACGCCTGTGCGAATGCTTTCATGGATGCTTACGCCACATACCGAGATGGGCTGGTTCGGAACGGACAGCGTAAAGGCACAACGCTCGCTATCAACTGGCCGCTCTGGAAGGAAGGACGCATGCAACCAGGGGCAGCAGCGGAGCAGAAAATTCGCCGCCAATGGGGAATGCACCCGATGGACACCTCTATCGGAATCAAACTGCTGCATATGGCCATGAACAGCGGTTCATCCCAAGTGCTGGCTTTTTACGGTGAAGCGGACGTATTTCTGTCAGGTGTAATGTCTGATTCCGCAGGTTCGGTGGATCTGCCGTCGATATGGAACGTGTCAACAGCTCCTTCACAATCCATGACGTCTGTTGCCGTCCCAAGCGACGTCCCTGAGTCGCAAAAACGAACATGGCCGACAGAGGATGAGCGAAAACGGCTGCTCGTTTCCAGAGTCCAAGACGCTTTAACGGATCATATGTCTGACTTGTTGCAGGTAAACCGGACCGACATCTTTCCAGATGTGGAATTTGGCGAATATGGATTTGATTCCATTTCGTTTACCGATTTCGCCGGTATTCTTAATGAGCACTATGCGCTTCAACTTACACCTACTGTTTTCTTTGAGCACTCCACCCTAAGGTCTTTAACAGGACATCTTGTCGGAGCCTATCCGAAACAGTGGGATACACTTTTGCCTGAGAAACACATGGACACCGAGGGACTGCATGCTGATGACTCATCACAGAAGAAGGAGACAGAAGGTGTCTCCTCTAATCTGCTCGGACAGGTGGAACAGACTGATTCGTTTTCGATCCGTAACCCATATACATTTCCAAAGGAAACGAAAGATTCCTCTGAGCAGAAAGAACAAATAGGAGGTTCAATATCATCCTCCGAACGCCATAGAGAATCCGGCCTTCCTGAATCCGATCATCATAATCATAAGGCACCGGAACCCATCGCTATTATTGGCATGAGCGGCCGTTTTCCGATGGCGAAGGACATTGACGCATTATGGGATAACCTGCTTCAGGGACGGGATTGCATCTCGGAAATTCCACCGGAGCGGTGGGACTGGAGAGCCTATTACGGAGACCCCGATCAGGCTCACAACAAAACCAACATCAAATGGGGCGGATTTATGGAGGGTGTCGCCGAATTTGATCCTGGCTTCTTTGGCATTTCCCCGCGTGAAGCGGAATTGATGGACCCGCAGCAGCGGCTTTTGATGATGTATGCCTGGAAAGCTATTGAAGATGCGGGCTATGCACCACCGAGCTTGTCCGGTTCAAGAATGGGTATCTTTGTTGGCACTGCGAGCAGCGGGTATCATCGTCTGTTGGCACAGGCGGATACCGTAATCGAAGGATATACCTCGACAGGCCATGTGGCTTCCGTAGGTCCTAACCGAATGAGCTTTTTCCTGAATGTACACGGTCCAAGCGAACCCGTGGAGACGGCATGCTCCAGTTCGCTGGTGGCACTTCATAGGGCTGTTCAGGCGATACGAAATGGAGACTGTGATACTGCTATAGTGGGTGGAGTTAATACCATTCTGGACCCGGACTATCATATCAGTTTCAATAAAGCGGGGATGCTGAGTCCGGATGGACGTTGTAGAACATTCTCCGATGAGGTTAACGGATATGTACGCGGAGAAGGCGTTGGCATGATTTTTTTGAAAGGGTTACGGGCCGCTGAGCAAGCAGGTGACCACATATATGGCCTGATTCGTGCTACGGATGAAAATCACGGTGGACGGGCCGCATCGCTCACCGCACCGAATCCGCGAGCACAGGCCGACTTGATTAAATCCGTATATTCAAAGGCTGGTGTGCACCCTTCTACCATAGGATACATTGAGGCTCATGGAACAGGCACGCCCCTTGGTGATCCCATTGAAATTAATGGCTTGAAGATCGCGTTTCAGGAGACTCCTGCAACTGTGGAACCCAATATGACAACCTCAGCCTCCTGCGGACTGGGCTCCATCAAAACCAACATTGGACATCTGGAGCTTGCTGCGGGCATTGCCGGGGTCATTAAGGTACTGCTGCAAATGAAATACAAAACGCTCGTGAAGACGGTTCATTATAAGAGAGCTAACCCTTACATTCAATTGGAAGGAAGTCCTTTTTACATCGTCGATGAGAACAAGTCATGGGAAGCGCTCAATGACTCTGCCGGCAGAATGCTGCCAAGACGAGCAGGAGTGAGTTCCTTCGGATTCGGAGGCGTAAACGCACATGTGCTGCTTGAAGAGTATATTCCGGCTGAATCGGTAGCCCATTCTGATAGGACCCTTCATCCAGCTCACGAAGACGCAATGAACAAAGCTACTTCAGTATGCATCGTACTGTCAGCCAAAACCGAAAAAAGACTTCAGGAACAGGCTCGGCAATTGCTGGCGGTGTTGCAATCGGGACGATATGAGGATCGTCATCTGCCTCAGCTCGCGTACACACTTCAGACAGGGCGTGCTGCGATGGAAGAACGACTGGCTTTTGTGGCAGATTCCATTGCTGAAATAGAAGACCGGCTGGACGCTTATATTCATGATCCGGAGAAGGCTGATAACATCTATCGAGGCAAAATAAAGTCCCACAGAGCCTCCATCGCTGCACTGGCAGAGGATGCAGATATGCAGGAAACGGTAAAAAGCTGGGTCCGCAAACACAAGTATGGACAGCTGCTGGATCTTTGGGTGAAGGGTCTTGAGGTTCCGTGGTCTGAAGGTTACACGGGAAGGACGCCCCAGCGAATCAGTCTGCCCACTTATCCGTTTGCCACAGAACGTTATTGGGTTCCTGAACAGAAGGAGCGAAAATCGGGACAACCTGTACCGACATCTTATCTTCACCCGCTTCTCCAGCGAAATACATCGGATCTGCAAGGGATTCGTTTCAGTTCAGAGTGGAGCGGACAGGAATTTTTTCTGAACGATCATGTCATTCACAATCGTAAAATCATGCCAGGGGCGGCCTGCCTCGAAATGGCCAGGGCAGCGGTGGAACAGGTTATTCCGACAGATACATCCCGGCAGGACAGGGTTATTGTTATTCGCGACATCTACTGGACTGTGCCGCTGGGGATGGAACTGCATTCAGACACACCGGGCAGGCTCCAAGCGCAATTGGGATTGACTCCGCTGGATACAGGGGAGATCCGTTATGAAATAACCAGCGGGGAAAACAACCCGATATCCGTACGATCCGAACCATCCAAACGGAATGTACATCATATAGGAACGATTTCGACGTCCACTCGTCAAGCCTCATCCTATCCAACGATCGATCTGGAATCCTTGCTGTTGCAATGCGGAAAACAATCGATGACGGCTGCTGAATGTTACCGTTTCTTTGAGCAGTCCGGCCTGTTTTATGGACCGGGTCATCAGGGGATTCAGCGTCTTCATATTGGAGAGGGGCAAGTCATCGCACAGTTGAAACTTCCGCCATCTCTTGCATCCACGGCTGAGGAGTACGGTCTGCATCCGGCGCTGGTGGATTCAGCTATACAGGCATGCATCGGATTGCCGCAATTCAAGGAAGGGGGAGTTACCCCTTTTTCCTTGGATCAGGCTGTAATCTATCGAGATTGCCCGGATTCCGTCTGGGCATGGGTACGTCTTTTGCCGGAACAGAATTCTTCCGGAACGGCTAGCAAAGTGCAGATCGATCTATGTGACGACCAGGGAAAAATAGTCCTGCAATTCATAGGGCTGACGATTTTGCACAGACCGTACCCTGGGGAACCATCCGGCGTTTTTCAGGAAGAGTCCAATACATTTGCAAAGCCACTACCGTATGAAACAATAGCTTACGCCACCCCGGAGAAGCAGACACTGACACCAATTCCGCTCTCGGGAGCGATGACTTATGCGCCAAGTTGGAGAGAAGTATCGACCAGTCCTGATGTAACCCAACCTATGTCCATGTCTTTCGGTGGTTCGGGGATTATCATAGGCGGGACGTCGAGGCAGCATGCCGTCATTCAGCAATGGCATCCCGACCTGCGACCTGTTGCGGTTGAATGGGATGCATCGGAAACAGAACTAGAGCTCAAGTTAAAGCGCCATGGCGTAATCAGCCGTCTGGTCTGGATTGTGCCGCCCTCAAGCATCATTCATGGACCGGAGCATGCTGTGGAAGTGATGAATGAGCAGAACCAGGGATTGTTTCAGACATTTCTCCTCATTAAAGTCTTGATGAATCTGGGCTACGACGCACGCAGACTCGATCTGACCATCATAACGGAGAGGGCCTGCAACGTATTGGCTGGAGAAGCCATCTATCCTGCGCACGCCGGAATTAGCGGACTGGCAGGTTCCCTCGCCAAAGAAATGCCGGATTGGAGGGTCTGCCATCTGGATGTGGATGATGTCCATGACATCGGAGCGCATCCCGAACGCCATTTTCCAGGGATATGGGATGGGAATACGCGCGCCTGGCGGAATGGAAAAGGGTATGAAAGTATACTTGTGAACGTCTGCTCTATGGGTGACACGCATGAAGCATTCAGAAAAAATGGCGTCTACGTCGTTATTGGCGGTGCGGGCGGCATTGGGGAAGCATGGAGTGAATATATGATTCGGCGCTATCAGGCGCGGCTTATCTGGATTGGCCGAAGAACGGTCGATGCACGGATCGAAGAGTTATGCAGACGCCTTGGCGATTTGGGAACCGAACCGTTGTATATTTCTGCGGATGCAGCCGACAAGCACAGCTTGCAGGAGGCATACCGCCAGATCAAACCATTGGCGCCAGCCATTCACGGGGTCGTGCATGCTGCGGTGGGCCTGATGGATCAAAGTCTGTCTCAGATGACTCTAGATTATTTCCGCAATGTATTGTCTTCCAAGCTGGATGCCAGTGTGAATATGATGGACATTTTTGGACAGGAGCCTCTGGATTTTATGCTGTTTTTCTCCTCCATGAGCTCGTTCACCACACCAGCTGGACAAGCCGGATATGCCGCTGGATGTGCCTTTATCGATGGCATGAGCACTGCAGCACAATCCTGGAAATTCCCTGTAAAAGTGATGAATTGGGGTTACTGGGCTGAGACCGGCATCGCCAGTCAGGTGCCTGCCGCTTTCAAGCAAAGACTGAATCAGTCGGGAATTGGTTCCATACATCCTGAGGATGCCATGCGGGCGCTGGAACTGCTGATGGCAGGAGGCAAGCATCAGCTGGCGTTCATTCAGACGGACAAGCCAGGGGCAGTGGAAGGCACAGAGTTGGACCATATGTTTATTGCAGCGCCTGAAGCCAAGCAAGTAGGGCGCCATCAGCTCATGAATCGAATTTCTGGGCAACAGCTCAACGTGAAGCCGATTCAACAAAAGTGGGCTGCCTTTAACGATGAATTCGAGTCCATGCTGGCCGGACTGCTATCGATTCAGTTGCAGCAGATGGCCTCATCTGATTCGGCATACCGTCCTATTGCCATCTATGATCGCTGGATGAAGGAAAGTAAAAAGCGCTTAGAGCAGTATACGTTGTCGGAACAGTCTCTTGCTTCTGACTCAATGTGGTCGGCATGGGACCAGCGTATGAAGCACTGGCTGCTGGACCCGGATTTTGCGCCCCAGGTTAAGTTAGTCGACCAGATGATACGCAGCCTGCCGGAGATTGTCAGAGGAGAACTGGCTGCCACCAATATCATGTTCCCCGACGGAGCGATGGATATGGTGCAGAATATTTACAAGCATAATTCAGCAGCAGACTATTTCAACGAAATACTGGCCGATACCGCCGCAGCGTACCTTGCCGAGCGGCTTGAATCCAATCCGCAGGCCAGCTTGCGGATTCTTGAAATCGGTGCCGGGACAGGAGGAACGACCGAAAAGGTGCTTGAGCGGATAAAACCCTTTGCCGCCTCTATTGCGGAGTATGCATACACCGACATCTCCAGAGCATTCCTGCTGCATGGAGAAAAGATCTATGGGGAGAATTACCCTTATCTGAACTGCACCATGCTGGATATCGAAAAGCCTCCTGCCGAACAATCCTATGATCTGGGGAGGTATGATCTGGTCATCGCAGCCAATGTTCTTCATGCTACCCGGAACATAAGCCGCACCCTGGGTCACGTACACTATCTGTTGAAACAAAACGGCCTGCTTCTGCTGAATGAATTGACTCGCAGCTCGCTGTTTAGCCACCTGACATTTGGTTTGCTGGAAGGGTGGTGGCTGTATGAAGATGATGATATCCGTATCGGGGGTTCCCCAGTTCTTGGCAAGCAGCAATGGCAGAAGGCGCTACAAGAGAACGGGTTTGGACAGGCAATGCTGCCTACCGAACCAGGTGAGAGTCTTGGGCAGCAGATCATCACCGCCTTCAGCGACGGCTATATTTCCATGGCCACACCTCCTGCGGAATCCAGGTCGAATCATGAGCCGATTTCTTCTGAAAACACATCGGTCATGAACATGGACAAAATGCAGATAGAACAACAGTCACAGTCGGAGTCAGAACTGGATTCCGATCAGATGTGGCAGGCCAGCCTGGCATTTTTCAAATGTCTGGTCGGAGAGGTTATCCGGATGTCACCTGAACACATCGATGAGTCCGAACCGTTGGAGGCTTACGGCATCGATTCCATCCTGATTGTTCAACTGACGAATCAGTTGCGCAAGCATTTTGACGGCGTGAACACCACGCTGTTTTTTGAGCACAAAACACTTGCATCATTAATTCATTATTTTATGAAACAGCACAGACAGGAGCTGCTGGCGGCGGCTCTACCGAATCTGCCTGAAAAAGAGCCGGAACAAACGCTCGAATCCCATATTCAGCCAACCGTTTCCGCAGTGGAAAGGACGATGCACAAACCTGTTTTACATCCGGCAAAGCCTGTACCCATCACGGCATCTCTCAACTTGGCTGCCAATGAACCGATTGCCATTATCGGCATTAGCGGAAAATATCCGCAGGCAGATAATCTGGAGCAATTTTGGGACAATCTGATTTCAGGCAAGGACTGCATCACGGAAATCCCGGAAGAACGCTGGTCACTTGAAGGATTCTATGAACCGGATCGCAAGGAAGCCGCACGTAAAGGCAAAAGCTACAGCAAATGGGGTGGCTTCATCGAAGGATACGCCGATTTTGATCCGCTGTTCTTCCAGCTCTCTCCCCGAGAGGTCATGAACATGGACCCGCAGGAAAGGCTCTTTTTGCAAACCGTATGGGAAGCGCTTGAAGACTCGGGCTATACAAGGGAACAGATGGATCGACAGTACAATGGCAAAGTGGGGGTGTTCGCGGGCATTACCAAAAGTGGCTTCAACCTCTACGGCCCGCCTCTATGGAATGAAGGCAGTGAATGGTTCCCGCAGACCTCGTTCAGTTCGGTCGCAAACCGGGTTTCCTATTTGCTGAACCTCCATGGTCCCAGCATGCCGGTGGATACGATGTGCTCCTCTTCACTCACGGCTATCCATGAAGCATGTGAAAGCATTCGCCGCGGCGAATGTGAGGCAGCGATTGCAGGCGGGGTGAACCTGTATCTGCATCCTTCAAGCTATGTTGCCTTGTGTGCCCAGCAGATGCTGGCAGCTGACGGTAAATGCAAAAGCTTCGCTCAGGAGGCAGACGGTTTTGTACCTGGGGAAGGCGTGGGGGTGGTTATCCTGAAACAGCTGTCCAAAGCGGTTGAAGATGGTGATCAGGTCCATGCGGTCATCCGCGGAACCCACATTAACCATGGCGGCAAAACGAATGGCTATATGGTTCCCAATCCTGCAGCCCAGGGAGACCTGATTCGGGAGACGATCAACATAGCAGGTATTGATGCCCGCTGGATCAGCTATATTGAAGCTCATGGAACCGGGACAAGCCTGGGAGATCCGATTGAAATGGCCGGACTTGCCCGTGCGTTCCGCCAGGATACGCAGGATAAAGGATACTGTTCCATCGGATCACTGAAAAGCAACGTTGGACATATGGAATCGGCTGCCGGGATTGGCGGACTCACCAAGATTATTCTTCAGTTGAAGCATGGTCAGATTGCACCCAGCCTGCATGCCGGAGAGCTGAACAGGGAAATTGACTTCAAGAACACGCCGTTCATCGTACAGCAGAAGGCGAGCGATTGGTCAAGACCGATGGTTGAGGTGGACGGACAGATGCGGGAAATACCGCGCATTGCCGGTGTATCCTCATTTGGCGCCGGGGGCGCAAACGCTCATGTAATCGTTGAAGAATACATTCCTGCTCCTGCTCAACCTTCTTTCCCTGTGATAGAAAGCTCTGCTGGCAGAATAGGGCGTAAGTCAGAGCAACCGGTAATGATCGTTTTGTCTGCCCGAAATGAAGAAAGGCTGGTTGCTGTGGCGGAGAAACTTCTACTATATATTAGCCGCAGAACATTGGATGATCAGATGTTAGACAAGCTGGCCTATACACTTCAAACCGGCAGAGAGGCAATGGAAGAACGATTGGCTTTTACAGCAAGCACGATACGTGAACTAATGGCTAGACTTGCCACAATTCAAACCGGGAAGTTAAAACAAGCCATTCCCGGAATATACAGAGGACGGGTTAATCGAACCTCGTATACTCCTTTAGACACCGAGCAAGAAGGAACCATACCTCCTTCAGAAGATGTCAGACAGGCCATGATGCAAGTTAACGTGGATCAATTGCTGGAATTATGGGTGAATGGCGCGAAGCTGGACTGGAAGCAAATATATGGTGCAATAACGCCAGGCAAAATAAGTCTGCCCACCTATCCGTTTGAGCGGGAAAAATATTGGCTGCCTGACGCCAAAGGAATGCCGCTGCATGTTGCTAATACCACCGAGGCAGATTCCCGCAATACCATTGTGCTTCATCCGATGCTTCACCATAATACCTCCCTGTTATCGGAGCAGCGCTTTACCTCGCGGTTCAGCGGTGATGAATTTTTCCTGTCAGATCACCAGGTCGGATCCTACCGGGTGCTTCCGGGAGTGGCCTATTTGGAAATGGCTCGCGAGGCTGTGAAACGCTCTGTAGAACATGCTGATTCCGTGCCTGAGGTGATCGTGCTGGAAAATATCATCTGGGGCAGGCCAGTGGTAATAACCGATCAGGCCACCGACGTTCATGTGCGTTTGTATACGGAAGAGCAGGGAGACATTCACTATGAAGTATACACCCAAGATGCGTCAGCCGAGTTGCTGCACAGTCAGGGTTTGGCTTTGCTAAGTACCGAATCTCAAGACTTAAGGCTGAATCTGGCAGAAATACGAAACAGATGCATCAAGCCGTGGACAGCGGATGAATGCTATCAGGCCTTTGAACGGATGGGACTGCACTATGGCGCAGCCATGCGAGGGATCGAAACGGTCTATACGGGAGAAAACGCGGTGCTGGCCAAGCTCGCTCTGCCTGCCCGGGTGAAGGACTCCGCTCGTGACTTCGTCCTTCATCCGTCCATGACAGATGCGGCTTTGCAGTCCGCCATTGGATTGCTGCTTGCACATTCAATGCCTGATGATCACAGACTGCAAACTAGTCATAGTCCGCTGCTTCCTTTTGCACTGGAGCGGGCCGTTTTCCACCGTCCTTGTACAGCACACATGTGGGCTTATATTCGTTACAGTAGCGGACATAAACCTTCTTATTCGCTGCAAAAGCTGGATATTGACTTGTGTGATGAAGATGGAAATGTATGTGTGCAATTCGAGGGCTTCACCAGCAAACCGTTGAAGGGAGAGATTCAGATGGGGAAAACATCATCTCCAACCGAATCACAAACACTGATGTTTGCAAGAGAGTGGAAGGAGCAGGAAGCTGTAGTTGTGCCTGAGGTGGTATACAGTCGTCATATCGTCATGTTATCTGGCCCTTGGACAGAGCAGGAACACGTCATGGCTGCCAAACTTCCGAATGTGCAGTATGTATCCCTTGGTCCAGACCCAGCGGATCGAGTTGGTCATTCCGACTTGATGCATGAGCAATACTTGTTTGCTGTTAAGAAGGCCTATCATTATGTGCAACAGTTGCTCAAAGCTAGACCGGAAGGTGCTGTACTCATTCAACTGCTGGTTGCCAAGCGGGCACAATTCAAATTATTCAGAGGATTATCCGCCTTGCTGAAAACGGCTGAATTGGAAAATCCGAAAGTCATCATTCAAATCATTGAAGCAGATGAGCTTCAGAGTACCGAACGAGTGGTGCAGATACTGACGGAAAGCAGTCAAAGCGCTGGCGACACACATATCCGCTATCAGAACGATAAAAGATATACATCATTGTGGAAAGAGGTCGGTTCTTCGCATTCATCCTTTGTCGAGCTGCCTTGGAAAGATCGAGGCGTGTATCTGATTACAGGCGGTCTGGGAGCAATCGGATCTATCATAGCGGAGCATATCGCCGAGCAGGCGGAACATCCAGTACTCATCCTTACGGGGCGCTCGGAACCGGATGATTCAGATCGCCAGCAGATGGCGTTGCTGGAACAGATGGGGGCAGAGGTCATCTATCGGCGTTCGGATGTCTCGAAGAGAGTAGCTGTAGATGAACTGATGCTGGAAATCAGCCGAAATTACGGCGTATTGCATGGAATTATTCATAATGCGGGCTTGATTCGCGACAGCTATATGATCCGGAAAGAGCTTGATGACATCGAGGAGGTGCTGGCTCCAAAAGTCGCTGGAACGGTTCATTTGGATGAAGCAAGCCAGTATTTCAAGCTGGACTTTTTTGTATTGTTTTCCTCGCTTGCCGGGGTGCATGGCAATGTGGGTCAGGCCGATTATGCGGCAGCGAATGCGTTTATGGACGAATATTCCGAATACCGCAATGAACGTGTTCAGCAGGGAGAACGTCACGGGTTTACACTCGCCATTAATTGGCCCTTGTGGGAAGAGGGCGGTATGCATATGAGTGATCATGCGAGACAGAACATGGAGCGAATATCAGGCACGGCTCCATTGGAGCGTGTAAATGCAATGCGATCTCTCCAGCAGACGCTGCAAGAGAGAAGGTCACCTGTAGTCGTCATGCAGGGGGAGGCTGATCAAATGCGAAGCTTCATGGGTAATTCCGGGACAGCACCGATTATGAATACGGATGAAACATACAGCCGTTCCGATGACGAGAATTACCTCCACCTTGTAGAGAAAATTCGCAGCGGCGAATGTACCCTTGATCAGCTAATGCATCTCAAATAGTTGCACTTTGCTTTGCTTGCTTCTGAGCCGATTTTAAGAATTTCGCGGAATGCGAATTGACTTTTCAGCAATGATATCGATTGACGTTTTTCTTTAAGGAGGTGATCGCTTTGGAAGACCAACTGTCCACATTGTATCGAAAGATTCAGCAAGGAAAGCTCAGCGATCAGCAAGCAGCGGAGCAGCTGCAAAGGCTGTTGTCCGAATCTGGAGAACAGGAGTCAAGCTTGAGAGAGACGCCCCATGAAGAGCGAGAGGACGATACCAGCGAAAAAGCTATTCGTTATGTCAAAAAAGTGTTGTCCTCTAGCCTTATGCTGCCGGAACGGCATATCGATGCACATGCGCCTCTGGAGAACTATGGCATTGATTCCGTGATGGTGATGAAATTGACGGATCAATTGGAACAGCAATTTGGTACGCTCTCCAAGACATTATTCTATGAATACCAAAATATAGCGGAGCTTGCCGGGTATTTCATAAGCCATCACCGGGAACGGCTGGAACAGCTCACAGGGGCACGGGCGAAGAGCAATTCAGCCGTGCAATCCCATCCTTCAGAGCTTGAGTCCAGCACAATTCGGAAGGCTGAAAGCCCGAATTCGTTCAATAAGCGGCAGCCGTCTGCTGGCTCGCGGAGAAGAATTCTAACAGCGGCAAGCGCAGGCGGAGAATCGATCAGCGAAGAGCATGTCCACAGTAAATCACTGGACATTGCCATCATTGGCATGTCTGGACGATATCCGAAGTCTAATAACCTTGAGCAGTTCTGGGAGAACCTGAAACATGGGAAGGACTGCATCACCGAAATACCGGAAGATCGCTGGGACTACCGGATTCATACCGAGATGAATGCGAGCAAAGCAAAACATTCTGGGAAATGGGGCGGATTTTTGGATGGAGTGGATCGTTTTGATCCACTCTTTTTTCAGATTTCTCCGAAGGAAGCTGAACGAATTGATCCACAGGAACGATTGTTTCTGGAATGTGTGTACGAAACGCTTCAGGATGCGGGATATACCCGCGAACAGGCCGCAGGTCCAGATGCCTCCCCGGATCAGATGGGAAATGTCGGTGTGTTCGCAGGAGTCATGTATCAGGAGTATCAGCTGTATGGCGCGGAAGCCAGGATTGCGGGTAGAGAGCCATTTGCATTAAACGGCAATCCGGCTTCCATTGCCAATCGTGTCTCGTACTTTTGTAATTTTCATGGGCCCAGCATGGTGGTAGATACCATGTGTTCCTCATCACTCACAGCCATTCATCTGGCCTGTCAGAGTCTGAGTAAAAAAGAATGCCGAACCGCAATTGCCGGAGGTGTCAATGTATCTGTTCACCCCAATAAATATGTGATGTTAACACAGGGACAATTCCTGTCTTCGAAAGGTCGCTGCGAAAGCTTCGGTGAAGGCGGTGACGGTTACGTCCCCGGAGAAGGTGTAGGGGCTGTGATGCTCAAACCTTTAAGCCGTGCCATAGCCGACGGCGATCATATCTATGGCGTCATTAAAGGAACTGCCGTTAACCACGGCGGCAAAACGAACGGTTATACGGTTCCCAATCCTGCCAGACAGGCGGAGGTCATTGAAACAGCCGTTGCCGAGGCCGGAATCGACATTACGGACATCAGCTATATCGAAGCTCATGGGACAGGCACCTCACTGGGAGATCCCATCGAAATTACAGGGTTAACCCAGGCATTTAGGAAAGGAAAAGCAACGAACAGCAAATGTGCCATTGGCTCAGCCAAATCGAATATTGGGCATTGCGAAAGTGCAGCAGGCATTGCAGGACTGACCAAGGTCCTTTTGCAGATGCAGCATCGGCAGCTGGTTCCTTCCATTCATGCGGACCCGCCTAATCCACACATTCAGTTCGACAAGACACCTTTTGCGGTGCAGAAGCAATTAAGTGACTGGGACAGAATAACGATTGATTCAGGAGACTCTACACGGGAAATCCCGCGGATTGCGGGAATTTCCTCATTTGGTGCTGGGGGTTCCAATGCCCACATCATTGTGCAGGAGTATTGTCACGAGCAGTCAGATATGTTGCTGGCTGAGCAGGATAAACCAGCTAAACAGCAGGCACTTATCGTTTTGTCGGCCCGGAATGAAGAGCAGCTTCATGAATTGTGTGAACGCATGCTGACGGCTCTGCGATCCAATCGATATCAAGAGGAACAACTGGCGAACATCGCTTATACGCTGCAAACCGGACGTGAGATGATGAACATGCGTCTTGGCATCGTGACAGGTTCGCTACAGGAACTTAGGTCGAAACTGGAAAGCTACTGTTCGGGGGACCCGGATTCGGACAACATGTATGTGGGATATGCAGGTGATGCACAACAGCCGCTATCCATACTGTCAACCGATGCAGACATGAGCCATACCCTAATGAAGTGGATTACCAAACGCAAGTTCGGAAAATTGCTGGAGTTTTGGGTGAAAGGCCTGAATGTGGACTGGAACTTGCTCCATAACGGATTCAGGCACTGCAAGATCAGCCTGCCTACGTATCCGTTTGCCAAAGAACGGTATTGGGTACCTGGTGAACCTTCTGCTGAGTTCCAGATGAATGAGCATTCTTCCCATAACGGATACTCCGGTCATATTCCATTTATTCATCCACTACTTCATGAGAATAAGTCTAACTTGTCTGAGCAAAAATACGTGACGGTTCTGACCGGCCAGGAATTTTACCTGAATGATCATCGGATCGGGCAAGAGCGGATTCTACCCGGTGCGGCTTACCTTGAAATGGCGCAAGCTGCAGTCAGCGATGCTCTCGGCGATCAAAAGGGAGAGCATGCAGCGGTTACCCTGCAAAACCATGTGTGGATGCGTCCTCTTATTGTCAGGGAGACTCCGGTGCCTCTGCATATTCGATTACATGCCTCATTGGAGGATCAGCCTATTCAATATGAAATGTACAGTGAGATGTCTGCGGATGGACCGGGCGAAAATAGGGTGCACAGCAGCGGTTATGCCAGCATCGTTTCACTGGAACCCGAGCTTGTCGCAGCAATGGCAATTGATCCGGGCGAGATAAAGGCGCGCTGCAACACCAAGCGCTTTACTGCGGATCAATGCTACCGAATTTACGAACAAGGTGGTCTCAACTACGGACCCGCTCATCGGATGTTGGTTGAGTTACACGTGGGAGAAGGCGAGGTGTTAGGACAGATTCGCCTGCCTTCTGTTCTGAAGCACGAAATGCAATCCTATGTACTGCATCCCGCCATCCTGGACGGGGCATTGCAATCCGCGATCGGGCTGTGGATGGAGGACAAGGAGCTGGAAAACGCAAATTCTATGCTGCCCATTCCCTATGCCATGGATGAACTTCAGGTTCTGGGCTCCTTCACTGAAGAAATGTGGGCTCATGTGCGTTACAGCTCTGATTCTGCTTCATCCGCTGCGGATGCCATGCCTAAGCTGGATATTGATTTGTTCTCCAGTACAGGTGCTCCATGTGTTCTTATTCAGGGACTTAGTTGCAGAGCCTTGAACAACGGTACAGTCCCGGGGGCTGAGCAGCATGGGCGAGCAACGGCCATGTTGGTGCCTCGTTGGGAAGAAAATGCCGATGTCCGAAATGAGTGGGGCCACCCTTATGACAGGCATATCGTAATGCTGGCTGAACCTTGGACCGAACTGGCGGAGGAAATAAAGGAAAGACTGAAGCGAGAGCAAATGCTAACCGAGATCGTAGCGCTTGGATCTGAAAAGGTTGCTGACATTCACAACGTTGGTGCAAGCTCCAAACGTTTTGCGTATGCTTCAACCCAGGTACTCCACGTACTTCAACAACTGGTGAGCAGTCCATCCAACGCTGAGAATGTGCTTATTCAGCTGCTGTACAGCCGTGAAGATCATTTTCAGCTGTACAGCGGATTAACAGGATTGCTGCGAACGGCGGCACTGGAAAATCCCCGGATCCATGTTCAGTTCATTGAAGATATGGGAGAGGGATATTCAGAATCGAAGAGGCGATCTCGGGAACCGCGTAATGCCAAGCGTGCTGTCGAACTAATTAAGCTCAACCGGGAGTCAGAGGATACATGCATCGGCTACCAAGGCGCACAGCGGCAAGTGCTTCACTGGAAAGCCCTCCATCTGCCTGCTGAGACAGATGTCATGCCTTGGAAGAATGGCGGGGTGTACCTTATTACAGGCGGTGCAGGTGGTCTGGGCCATATTTTTGCCCGTGAGATTGCCTCTAGGGTTGTCAACGCCACGCTGGTTTTGACAGGTAGATCGGACATATCAGCGAATCAGGAGCAAGCGTGGGAACCATTGAAAACAAACGGTACCACGATTATCTATCGCCAAGGGGATATATCCCGGGAAAAAGATACATCGGAGCTTGTTGCTTTTATTCAGCATAGCTTCGGCCGTCTGGATGGAATCATCCATAGCGCAGGTTTAACGGGAGATCAGTACATTTTGAACAAAACGAAAGCCGAAATGGAGAAGGTGCTGGCTCCGAAAGTTGCTGGCACCTTTCATCTGGATGAAGCAACCCGGGCGATGAAGCTGGACTTTTTTATCCTGTTCTCCTCCATGTCGGGTGTATATGGAAATCCAGGCCAATGCGATTACGCTGCAGCCAACGCGTATATGGGCAGCTATGCACAGTATCGTCATCAGTTAATGCTGGCCGGAAAACGGCAAGGAAGGACCCTGGCCATCCACTGGCCGTTATGGAAAGATGGCGGCATGCATTTAAGCCCTGTTGAAGAGAAGGGGTTATGGGAAAATACGGGAATGCGTCCACTGGATCTTGAAGCAGGTATTACGATACTCTACAGAGCTTTTCAGTCCACCGAATGTGAAATCATTGGGGTACAAGGGGACATTTCCAAGCTGATTTCCAGCCTGGAGGCACGTTGGAATATGAACCGTGCAATGCGGGATACCCCATTTGTTTCAGAAGCAGGTGCCATGTCTGTGTTGCAAGAATTGGCTGCGGAGTTGCTTGGTGTAGGGCCTGATGAGATTAGCCATGAAGCAGAATGGCTTGAATGCGGTCTGGACCAGCCTCAATTAACGCTCATGGCCCAAAGGTTGAACGAGCGATGTGGGCTGGATCTGAGTCATGTTCTGTTCGTGGAATATCCAACGCTGCAATCTGCTTCGGCATTTCTGAGCCAGCGATACCCGAACGCTTTCCCGTCAGCACCGTTAGTGCCTGAGAGCGAACCATTACCGCGTTCAAGCCAAACGAGCCTGCCAACGGATCGTTCGACGAAGCACGCGCAGACCACAGCAGCAGACAATATACTGGCGGAAGCATTGGATACTTTTCTGAAAAAGGCCTTGTCCGCGGTGCTCAAAGTGCCCGCAGATCAAATTGTGAGCCACGCCCGACTGGAAGAGTATGGTATAGACTCGATTAGCATTACTCAATTGACGGATCAGCTTGAAGATACATTCGGGCCGTTGTCCAAAACGCTGCTTTTTGAATATCAGACTCTCAAAGAGTTGAGAGGATATCTGATCAAGGCCCACCGCGATACTGTCAATCGCCTGATTTCCGTTCCTGCGCTGCCATATGAAGAACGTAAGGAACGTTCGGATAAGACTGCCCAATCCGGTCTGCCACACCCTCCATTTCGTGCATTTCAGCGTCCAGCTCAGCGTCCCTTGGGGCCAGCAGATGTTCTTGTGCGCTCACTTGCCAAGGATATCGCCATTATTGGCCTGGCCGGACGTTATCCCGAGGCGGACGACCTGGAACAATTTTGGGAAAACTTGATGCAAGGCAGGGACAGTGTCACCGAAATTCCTTTGGATCGCTGGGATTACAGGCTACATATGCACCATGCGGACCCTAATTCACCGAAGTCTGGCAGCAAGTGGGGAGGCTTCCTTCAGGGCGTGGATCGTTTTGATCCCTTGTTTTTCCATATCTCGCCGAGAGAAGCACAGATGATGGATCCGCAGGAGCGGCTGTTCCTGGAAACGGCGTATGATGCCATTGAGGATGCAGGGTATACACCGGAGGGTTTGGCTTCTGCAACCGGAGATACTTGGGGAAACAGGGTTGGCGTGTACGTCGGAGTCATGTACGAGGAATACCAGCTGTACGCTGCCCAGGCTCAGGCCAAGGGAGATTCCTCCATCGCTTTAAGTGGCAATCCGGCATCCATCGCCAACCGAATATCGTATTATTGCAATTTCAATGGGCCAAGCATGGCTGTTGATACGATGTGTTCCTCTTCCTTGACTGCGATTCATCTGGCCTGCCAGAGTCTTGTATTGAAGGAATGCGAGGTGGCGGTGGCGGGCGGTGTCAACGTATCGATTCATCCAAACAAGTATATTTTACTGAACCAAGGTGGCTTCCTTTCAAGCGAAGGCCGATGCAAAAGCTTTGGTGCACAAGGGGACGGCTATGTCCCTGGCGAGGGTGTCGGAGCAGTCATTCTCAAGCCGCTCAACAAGGCAATCGAAGACGGAGATCATATCTACGGGGTTATTAAAGGCAGTGCACTGAATCACGGCGGAAAAACGAATGGATATACCGTGCCCAATCCGGCGGCGCAGTCATGTGTCATAGGGAGAGCCATTGCTGAGGCGGACATCTCCGCCGACACCATTACCTATGTGGAGGCTCACGGCACAGGCACATCGCTTGGTGATCCGATTGAGGTTGCCGGTCTGAGCAAGGCATTTGCTGAGTCCACGGACCAGCAGCAGTTTTGCGCTCTCGGGTCGGTAAAATCCAACATCGGGCACGCCGAAAGTGCGGCGGGTATTGCCGGACTGACCAAAATTTTGCTTCAGCTGAAACATGGACAACTGGTGCCCTCTCTGCATTCAGACCCGGCCAATCCGCATATCGACTTTGCGCAGACCCCGTTTCGTGTACAGCGTGATGCAGAAGCGTGGGAGCCATTGCAGCGGATGGAAAACGGCAAGCCGGTCCAGATACCGCGCAGGGCGGGCTTGTCTTCTTTTGGAGCGGGCGGTTCCAATGCCCACCTGATCATTGAGGAAGCAGATTACCGTCCACATGAGAGGGTGACCTTCAACGAAGTAACAAGAGGAGGAGCTGTCATCATTGTGCTCTCGGCGCGAACCCGATCCGCTCTCAGGGAACGAGCCAGACGTTTGCTCACTGCTGTGGATGAGAAGCATCTCACCGGAGGAGCAGAGGAAGAGCCGGAACGTTTGCTGGAGCGCTTGGCATTTACGCTTCAGACCGGAAGACAGGAGATGGAAGAGCGCCTCGGATTCGTAGTGCGATCCGTTCAGGAGTTGAAGGAACGTCTTCAACTTTTCCTGGGAAATGAGAACGCGAACGAGGCAGTAGACGAAATGTACCTGGGTAATGTCAAGTCCTATCAGGCTGTGCAGGCGGCAATCGCCATGGATGAGCATTTTGGCGAAGTGGTGAGCCGTTGGTTGCATGAAGGGCTTTACGGAAAAGTGCTGGAGTTGTGGGTGAAAGGCATCAAAGCGGACTGGAGCGTTCTATACTCCACAGGACAGCCTCGTCGAATTAGTCTACCTGGCTATCCGTTTGAGCGCGAGCGCTGCTGGTTTGACTTGCCGAAAGAAGCCGTTATCCGGGAATACGTGGATGATCTTAACTCTGCTGCACCTGCAGGAATTCAGAAAGCAGCACCGGAGCGCCAAATGACTGCTTATCACAAAGACTGGCAACTTGCGGACATTGCACCCATCTCCGATGAAAGCGATTCTGTTGGAATGATTCTGATTCTTGCCAATCGGGATTCAGCAGCCCTTGCTGCGAGATTAACAGAACATTTTAAACATACGGTGGTTTTGAATGAAGAACAGTTGGATGATCCGGGACGCCATTGGCTGGAAGATGAGGAACGTTTGAAACATGGACTGACAGGCTTGATTGATCTGACAGCATGCATGAGGCAGAACACTGTTGATGATGCTTGCGAAGAACAGATCCGGCCGGGATGGCTGAAGCTTGTGCAGGAGGTCATTGAAGTCCATGGCCATGAAGGGATGCTGCTGCTATTGGTGACCTGTGGCCTGGAGTCGTTCCGCAATTCCAAAGTGAATCTGGCCCACGCCTCTCGTGCGGGTCTGTTCCGCATGCTGCAATCCGAATACCGAAGCATCCAATCCAGACATCTGGATGTGGATCCGTCAGCATCGGAAGAGGCGAAGATCGAATGCATTACAACAGAGTTCCGGCAAACAGATCGGGAACCGGAGATATGCTACCGTGACGGTAAACGCTGGCGTTCCTACATGCGTGAGATGCCTAATGGGGCGGGTATGAACAAAGATGTTACGGAATCTTCAATCGATCCGGAACGACCGATTCTGGAAGCAAATCAGGTGTTGTGGATTACCGGAGGTACCCGCGGCCTTGGAATGGCATGTGCCCGCCATTTTGTGAAGCATCACAACGTGAAGCGGCTGGTGTTGACTGGACGGGAAGCCATCCCACAGCGGGAGGAATGGGACACATACGCAAGCCATGACACTGCGACAGGCACCAAAATCAGATCCCTGTTGGAACTCGAACAACTGGGGGCCGAGGTGCTTGTTACGGATATCCCTCTTACGGAGGAGAACGCCATTCAGGCAGAACTGGCCAGAGTTAAGCGCTCAATGGGTCCTGTTGGAGGGGTTATTCATTGTGCAGGCAACGTGGATAATGCCAATCCGGCTTTTATTCGCAAGCAGGCGGATGCCATGCAGCGGGTGCTTGATCCAAAAACAGGCGGTGTGCATGCGTTGTTTCATGCGTTCAGGCATGAGCCACTGCGCTTCTTTGTGCTGTTTTCCTCCGTGTCCTCAGCGAGACCTTCGCTGGGAGCAGGGCAGAGCGATTATGCGATGGCTAACGCCTATATGGACTATTTTGCCGAAGCCGCATCCCGGGAAAGTGCGATCTCTCCATTCCCGGTCATCAGCATCCAGTGGCCAAGCTGGCAGGAATCTGGCTTTGGTGCGGTCACTAGCGAAGCATATCGCCAGAGCGGCCTTCTCAGCATCACCGATGCGGAAGGATTGTTATGGCTGGATCGGATTATTCGGGAAAACAGGGGACCTGTTATTCAGCCGGCTGTAGTTGCATCGCAAGCCGTTCACAAAAGAGAGCATCAGGCAGAGGCATCGTTAGGCGATGGACAGCAGGTATCCATTCCGTTAATTCCACGCCAGGTGGAGCGGATAACCACAAGCTTCACGGAGGAGATGGAGAACAGGACACTGGCGTGGCTCAAGGCTTTGATGGCGAAAGAACTGAGATTGGATGAATCCCGGCTGGATGAAGATACTCCTTTTCAGCACTATGGAATGGATTCGATCCTGCTTGTCCAGGTTCTGACGGTCATGGACCGAGAGCTACAGCATGTTGCTACAGACCCTTCGCTGCTGCTTGAACATCCAACACTGCGCCAATTGGCAAAACATCTGGTTCGGATCTATCCCGAATCTTTGGCTGATCTGTTGGTGCAACCCAACTCCAAGCTGGCGGAAAATTCGACTGGAACGCATTCCGATGTTCGTTCAATGACTTCCATTCCTGTGCAACATGCTGAACCAGATATGGATGGTCGCACCGGACTGAACGAATTGAATGATCCTGTGGATGAAGCATACGAAAAACCAGTGGAGCTGGAGCAAACCAAGAAACGGGATAAAATCGCGATTGTAGGCGTTGCCTGTCATTTTCCTGATGCCGAGAATCCGGCGCAATTCTGGTCCAATCTGCAAAAGGGCAAAGATAGCATGACCGAGCTCCCGGCGGATCGCTTGAGGTTGACAGGCAACAGCAGCCCCAATAGGACTTCCGCTTCCAGCAAGCGCATTGGGGCATTCATTCGGGACATTGAGCAGTTTGATCCCGAATTTTTCCGAATTACGGATACGCTGGCAGAACAGCTTGATCCGCTCCAGCGCCAACTGCTGGAAGTGAGCGTGGAGGCCGCCGCAGACGCAGGATACAGCCGGGAACGTTTATGGAATTCGCAGACCGGCGTGTTTGTCGGCTCCAGAGCGAGCAACTTTTCGTCCAAGCTGGGCGGCAGCACCAAAGATACGATCGTCGGCATCGGCCAAAACTTTATCGCTGCACATCTGTCCCATTTTTATAATCTGAAAGGCCCCAACATGGTGGTGGATACCGCTTGCTCCAGTTCACTTACCGCAGTTCATCTTGCTGTACGAAGTCTGCTGGATGGGGAATGCGATCTCGCTTTTGCGGGCGGTGTGGACATTCTGCTTGATGATGCGCCCTACGAGATGCTTGGAGCTGCCAGCGTATTATCCCCGGATTCTCGCTGCAAAACGTTCAGTGCGGACGCAAACGGCATCGGGCTGGGTGAAGGTTGCGGCGTTGTATTACTTAAACTGCTGTCAACAGCCATCGCCGATCAGGACGCGATCTATGGGGTCATCGATGGTACCTCCATCAACAATGACGGTCAAACGATGGGCATTACCACACCTAACCCGGAAGCCCAGCAGGAATTACTGGAAAAAGCGATTTCAAATGCAGGCATTCATCCTTCCACCATCAGCTATATCGAGACACATGGAACAGGGACACTAATTGGTGATCCCATTGAACTTAAGGCCTTGACAGGTGTTTTTGCAAAATATACAAATCAGCGCCAGTTTTGCGGCGTAGGCAGTGTCAAAAGCAATATCGGGCATCTGCTGAGCGCATCGGGCATTGCCAGCCTGATCAAGGTGCTGCTCTCGCTTGCTCACCGCGAGCTTCCGCCGACGATTCACTGCGACCAGCCCAATCCGCGGTTCCAGTTCGGGGAATCTCCTTTTTATATCGTGCAGCAGCACCAGCCGTGGGGAAGTGGTTCAAGCGACACACTGCGGGCAGGCATTAGTGCATTCGGACTTGGAGGCAACAACGCACACGTTATTGTCAGCAATGAAGGCATTCCTGCCGAACGTATGGTGAGCCTGCCGCTTCGTTTCCCTGATTCACCTTTTCAACGCAAGTATTGCTGGCCACCCGTCAAGATAACGGAATCGGTAGAGGCATCGTCCATTGTTTCAGCTGCGTTGCCGATGCAACAGCTTCCGGAACAGTCGGAGCATTCGAGCTTTTTTGATTTCATCAAGCTATGAGAAGGGAGTGACGCGGATCATGACATTGCCTGCAACCGAATCATTTTTACAGCGATTGCGCCACAGCGACTATTTCGTGAGGGATCATCGTGTTCACGGCGTCTGCACCCTTCCGGGTGTGGTGCTGCTGGATATGGTGTACCGACTGAGCGGGAGCCATCTGCGTACAACCTCCATTGAACTTCGGGATATCGTGTTTACACAGCCGATTGTCACTTCGACGGATTTTGATGTGGATATCATGCTGACATTGTCCATGAAGATGGATGAGGGTCAGGGTCAGGTCACCATTCATAGCCGTAAAGTACCAAAAGACGGTGAGCCACCTCCACCTGATGTGCTGAATATGGAATGCAAGCTGTATTTGCTCAGCGGGAAGGGGCTTGTACAACCTGCACAGCATACACACCCGCTGCCATCCAAAGACACGGACGGGCTCCAGACGTGGGATATGGATCAGATCTATCAGCTCGCCCGACAGGCGGATATACAGCATTTTTCCTTTATGAAAAACCACGGAGATGTTTACAGACAAGACCAAATGGAGTGGATGGATATCCGGCTGAGCAGCCTGGCCGAGCAGTATCTGGACAAGTTTCACGCTCATGTGGCCCTGCTGGACGGGGCGACCTTTGCCGGGTCGTCCTTCCGCCTGGGGAATGTCGGCGATCTGGATGCTGAAGTTCCGCCATACATTCCGTTCATGATTGAACGATTTGTTATATACGACCGTTTTCCAGCCGAGATTCGCACCTTTACCGAACAAACACCAAGTGATCTTTCCGGTGGGGACATCATCTCCCGCAGCATTTCTGTTACGGATCGGGAGGGCAGGTTGCTTGCGGAGTTTGTGCATTTGAAGGCAAAGCGAGTTCGCCATGCCGCATCCATTACCGGACTGACAAACACGATAACCAATGGACGCAACGACAAACCAACTTCTGAAGCGGCAATAGCCGGAAGTTTCGAATGGGCAAAGACAACTGTAATGTCTACGGCCTCCCAAGATCAGATCCGAACCACGATTTCGACTTATGTGAAAGTTGAAATCGCACGCATGCTGCACATTTTACCTGAGGCAGTGGATGAGCGTGCAGGCTTCTATGAGCAGGGGCTAGATTCCATGCATCTGCTTGAGCTGGTGAAACGGCTGGAAAACCGGGTGAACATGGCGCTTTATCCAACGCTGCTGTTTGAGCACTCTTCCGTGCAGGCGTTGACCGAATACCTGCACACACATTGTTCCGACGCCTGGAATGAGGCAGCAGCGGTGTCGGAAAGTGTGAACTTGATTACAGTTTCATCCCAAGGTAGCCATTCGACCGATGAACAACCTGCAACGCATTCGGAAATACCGGCAACAACCAGAGAAATCGAGGGGAATGGAGAACCTGTGTGTTATGAGCCTAAATGGATTGAAACCCTGGAGATCCATGAGGCTGAATCTGCCCGACACACGATAGCGGATGGAAAAGAGCTGCAGTCCGATCACACCCCGTACCGGATAGTTGTTCTCTATGGCAACTATCCGGATCTTGCTGCCAGGATGGAGCTTCAGTCTGACATATACGAGGTTCATCAATTGCCTGATCATTCGTCCATGGACGCTGATCTGTACCGCCAGAAGGTAACCGCGTTATACGGAATGATCCAGGCAAAAGCAATTCACCCGAATGCGGGCAGACGAATAGTTCTTCAAGTGCTGTCAGATTCCCGTGACACGGGAGGATACATTCACGGGTTTGAAGGGCTGGTAAAGACGGCCGCTATGGAGCTTCCAGACTTTGGGGCTCAATTAATCAGAATGGATCTGCATGAAAGCTCCATGGATGAGACGTTGATTCGTCGACTTCGATTCGAAGCCGAAAACATCCCGTCAGGGTCCGCTGTCTCCATATGGTACAAAGGGGACTCCCTTCAGCGACATGTTCGCAAGCTGGTGGAGATACCTGTTCCAGGGGCCCCTACGAAAAAACGCTATAAGCCTGGCGGAGTCTATCTTATTACCGGCGGTATGGGCGGGCTGGGGTATGCGCTGGCCGTTCATCTTTCCCGTCAATGCAGATGCAAGCTAGTTCTTGTCGGACGTTCTCCGCTGAATGAACGCATTCAGAGCAAACTGAATCCGCTGCGCATCAACGGTGCAGAAGCCATGTATATTCAGGCCGATACGACCAATCAGGCCGAGCTGGAGCAGGCTGTCCTGCAGATTCGGGATCAGTATGGCGGAATCACGGGGGTATTTCACTGTGCAGGAGCTGCCAAAGACCAGTTAATGCTGCAAAAGCCTTTGTCCGACCTGGAGCAGGTGTTGAAGCCCAAAATGGACGGATTCTGGAATCTGGAGCAAGCCTTAAATGATCTTAGGCCAGAGTTCACGGTTGCGTTTTCCTCCCTGTCAGCCATTGTAGGTAACAAAGGGCAGGCTGATTATGCTGTGGCCAACAGCTGCATGGACAGACTTTTGTTGAATCATCAGGAGAGAGATGGAACAAAAGGGGCAATTCCACGCCAGTTTACAATTAACTGGCCGTTATGGGCAGATGGCGGCATGCAAGTGAATGATCATATTCGCAGCAGTATGTATACGTCCTCAGGTTCAATGCCGCTGCCACTGGCTGAGGGGATGGCGCTTATCGACCGGATTATTGCTCAGGATGTTTCGCAGATCGTACTTGTATACGGAAATAAATCCCGGATTCAGTCCGTTATGGGAGACGACATGGCCATTCATTTTCCCCCGCCATCTGATCCGGAAGATATTGCAGTCATTGGCATGGCGGGAAGGTATCCCTCGGCGAACAACATGGACGAATTGGCCCGGATTTTGAAGGAGGGACGAGATTGTATCACGCCCATGCCGGATGAACGCTGGGCGGGGCTGCATCTTCCATATTCCGCTTCTGAATATTACCCGGCTGGCGGATTTCTGGACATGATCGATGACTTTGACCCGGCCTTCTTTCAAATTTCGCCGCTTCAAGCCGAGAGGATGGACCCACAGGCACGCCTGTTCTTGCAGGCGGCCTGGACAGCCTGTGAGGATGCAGGCTTTGCTATTGAACGTGACAAGCATCATGATGCATCAGCAGCCAAGCGGAATGTCGGTGTATTTGCTGGCGTGTTCTGGAACCATTATGAGCTGCTTGGCGCAGCCATGACGCAGCAAGGCACTCCTACGGCCATGGGCAGCAACGCTTCAGCCATCGCCAATCTGGTTTCTTACCACCTGAATTTCCATGGACCATCCATCGCTGTAGACAGCATGTGCTCTTCCTCACTGACAGCGATACATTTGGCCTGCGAGAGCATTCGACATGGACAGAGCCAGTATGCCATAGCAGGGGGTGTGAATCTGGTCACCCATCCCCATAAGTATGTATTCCTGAAACAGGCCAAGTTTCTGTCATCGGACGGAAAATGTCGCAGTTTTGGCAAGGATGGGGACGGCTATGTGCCAAGTGAAGGGGTAGGCGCTGTCCTGCTCACAACGGTGGCTGAAGCCCGCAAGCAAGGTTATCCGGTCTATGGTGTCATTAAGGGCTCGGCTCTGAATCATGCTGGCAAAACGTCCGGAACGACGGTGCCAGATCCAGTGGCCCAATCAGAAGTCATTGCAGATGCACTCGCGGCAGCAGGTGTCGAGCCAGGAACCATCGGATATATCGAAGCCCACGGAACCGGGACGTCACTGGGTGATCCCATTGAAATTCAGGGGCTGGAGCGAGCCTTTCGAAACAGCAGCAATCCGGGCCGAAACTGTGCTGTCGGTTCCCTGAAGTCCAACATTGGACATCTGGAGGCAGCGGCAGGCGTCGCCGGGCTAACCAAGCTTATCCTGCAAATCAAGCACAGGGAGCTGTTTCCTTCGCTGCATGCCAAAGAGCTGAACCCGCTCATTCCGTTTGAGAACACCTGCTTCCACGTGCAGCAGACGACCGAGCGCTGGGAGCGCCGTCATGGACAACAAAATGGGCGCTACGCGGAGTGGCCTGTTCGTGCCGGGTTGAGCTCTTTTGGCGCAAGCGGAAGCAATGCACACCTGATCGTGGAGGAATATATTCCAACTGTAGCCTCATGGACAGATCGTTCTGCTTTAGATGCGGATTCCAATGGAGCGGAAGCTTCAGGGGATGGTGAAGTGGTTCTTCCGCTCTCGGCCAGAACACAGGAGAGATTGATGGAATACGCTCGCCAGGTTCGTCTTTATTTGGAGAACGGTGGTCTGTCTGAACGCCTGATCGACATCGCCTACACGTTTCAGGTTGGAAGAACGGACATGAAATACAGGATTGCTTGGACGGGCAGCAGCCACAGTGAACTGGTGGAACAGATCGATCAGTTCCTGAAAGGCCAGTCATCATTACAACAACATTCCAGTGAAAAATCAGATGAAATGACTTTGCTGGAAAATTGTCCTTCGTCGCAGGAGAGGCTTCATCAATGGGCTGCATTGTGGGAGCAGGGACAGGGGATAGACTGGACAACTTTGTATGACGATCTTCAGACAAAACCGACCATTGTTCGTGTGCCAATGTATCCTTTTGCCAGAAATCGTTACTGGATTCAGGCTGAAGATCACTCACTCGGAGAGACAAAGAAAGAGAAGGAGAAGAAAGGATTGCAATTGAATCGTGCGGAAACATCCTCTTCTGAAGTTGAAGTCGCGGACATCGTCCAGCATATGGATGAAACATCGGACCCGGTTACGGGATCTGCTATGGCGTCTTCGTTTCAGGAAGATCCGCGGGAAGATCAGGTTCTATCCTTATTATCCCAAACGGTATCCTCTCTGTTGAAAGTCAGTATCTACGATCTGGACAGTGATGCAGAATGGGCAGAATACGGTTTTGATTCCATTCTGTTCACAGAGCTTGCGGATCGGTTGAACCACGACCATGGATTGGGTTTGACACCCGCTATCTTTTTCGAGTATGCCACTATTCGCGAGTTAGCGGTTCATTTGCTGCAAAATCATACGGATAAGTGGACACAGCTTGCTGCCACCAGAACGGTCTCTCAACCCGAATCGCTGAATGTGATGTCTCATTCTGTGCCAGGGGCATCAAGAAGGGAAGAACCGCTGCAAACTTCACTGCGGTCGACCACTTTAGAAGAAGAGAAACATGCCTCTGCCCGTTCCAATGCAGGTACAGGCAGCAAGCTTGATTCTCGTTCAGACCAGTTGTCTTCCGCCGAGCCGATAGCCATTGTGGGCATTAGCGCCAAGTTTCCGATGGCCGATAATGCGGAGCAGTTTTGGCACAATCTGCTTGATGGCAAAGACTGCATTTCGGAAGTTCCGGAGGAACGTTGGCGCTGGCAGGATTATATGGGAGATCCGCTTAGAGAGAATGGCAAAACCAACGTAAAACATGCGGGATTTATGAGCGGAATCAGTGAGTTCGATCCACTGTTTTTTGGCATTTCTCCCAAGGAAGCCATGCACATGGACCCACAACAGCGCTTGCTGATGATGCATGTGTGGAAAGTGATTGAAGATGCGGGCTATGCACCGTCAGACCTGTCAGGTTCGGCCATGGGACTGTTCATTGGTACAGGCAGCAGTGGATATAATGTCATGCTGGCCCAGTCGAATGAAGCGGTCGAGGCTTACTCCGTCACAGCCACCGTTCCTTCAGTCGGCCCTAATCGGATGAGCTACACACTGAACATACACGGTCCTAGCCAGCCTGTCGAAACGTCCTGCTCCAGCTCCCTGGTCGCCATTCATCGGGCCGTTCAAGCCATTCGAAATGGGGATTGCGAGACGGCTGTAGCCGGTGGTGTAAATACGATTCTGTCCGTGGATGCTCATATCAGTCTGACCAAAGCGGGCATGCTTAGCGCGGACGGGCGTTGCAAAACCTTTTCAAGCGAGGCAAACGGTTACGGCCGTGGCGAAGGGGTTGGAATGATTTTTCTGAAGAAATTGAGTGATGCTCAGCGCGACCATGACCACATTTACGGCTTGATCCGCGGTAGCGGGGAAAATCACGGTGGAAGGGCAGGTTCACTTACTGCTCCCAACCCTAAGGCACAAACAGCGCTGCTGAATTCCGTGTATGCTCGGGCGGGAATTGATCCTTCCACCATAAATTATATTGAAGCGCATGGCACAGGCACACCGCTTGGTGATCCAATTGAGATCAATGCGCTCAAGACAGCATTTCAGGAGACGAGGGCAGACTTATCGCCCGCAAGACGTCCTTCCACTCCAGGGCAGTCAACCGCATACTGTGGCGTCGGCTCTGTCAAAACAAATATCGGTCATCTGGAGCTTGCTTCAGGCATTGCTGGAATAATTAAAGTGTTATTGCAGATGAAACACCGCAAGCTTGTTCCCAGCCTGCATGCAGAGCAGCTCAGCCCGTATATCCAGCTTGAGCACAGCCCGTTCTACATTGTCAGACAGACGCAGGAATGGGAGAGACTCAAAGACGGCAATGGCAGCGAAATTCCTCGTAGGGCAGGAGTAAGCTCCTTTGGTTTTGGGGGTTCGAATGCCCACGTTATTCTGGAGGAATATATACCACCACGACAGCATGATGAGGTGACCGTTTCTGAATCCGAGTTGGCTCCTGTAGCAATCGTGCTGTCGGCCAAAAGCAAGGAGCGGCTCAGGGAACAGATGATCCAGCTGTCGGCTGCCCTGCTTCGCAATGAGGAGGAGGAGGAGGATACTTCTCAACAGCTTCGCCGCATTGCCTGTACACTTCAGACAGGAAGACAAGCGATGGAATACCGTGCAGGCTTCATAGCCGCATCGATTACAGAGCTTAAATCCTTGCTGGACGGCTATGTTCAGGAAGCGCACCTGTGGACCGATTCGGATGATTCCGTAAATTCGCAGCGATTATCAGAATCTGCGAAAGGTCACAAGCTCCATCTTGGCTCCATTGCTGCTCACAAACGGACGGCAGCACTGTTCAGAGAGGATAAAGAACTCGGCGAAGCGCTGCAAAAATGGATTATACGTCGCAAATACCATAAACTGCTTGAACTGTGGGTGCAGGGCGTAGAGATTCAGTGGGAGCTGTTATATACAGAGGATCGTCCAGAGCGGATATCCCTTCCAACCTATCCGTTTGCACCCGAGAAATACTGGGTTGGAATGAAGAGTACTGGGACGGAAGATTCATTCGAAGCAAGTAACGAAGAAATTGAAACCGTACCCGTTGCCAAAGCTGAAGCTATCGGATCAACAGCGCCGAATCCTTCGGTTGAAAATGAGGTCAGAAGTATCATGGCTGCTCTGCTGGGGATCCCCCCAGACGACATGGACGAACATCGTTCGCTGGAAGATTACGGAATGGACTCTGTACTGGCGCTTCAGCTTCTTCATCATCTCCAGGCCCGGATTTCCTCTGAAATTGGTATGGAGGATCTGAATCAATGCCATACCTTGCAGGACGTCATCAGCGTTTCCCTGAACCCAACGCATCCAGAAGATCAGAGGAGACTGGTACCGGACACCCCCTGATGAGTACCAAGTCGAATAAAGTTCCAGCGAGAAAGTCCCGGCGAGGAAATGCATGTAATCCATACTTGCCAATATAAAAAGCGAGAAGAAGGAGCGGATCACCATGTGGATTGGATTTTTGTTAATTATAATCTCACTCATTCGTATACCATCAGTTATTATTGCCATGCGTAACGAGAAAAAGATCGTTGCAGGAGGCGGTACCGAGTACGGCAACCTGAACAGCAAAGTGCTATTTGTGCTGCAAAACCTGATTTATCTGAGCTGCATTGTATACGCATTTATTTACGATGTGCAGTTTAATGCGTTGACCGTAATTGGTCTTGTCGTGTATGTGTTTGCCCTTTGCTGTCTCATCTATGTTATTCGCAAACTCAGCCCTTTTTGGACCTACAAGCTATACATTGCCAGGGACCACAAACTGGTGCAAAGCGCGCTGTTCCGGCTTGTGCGCCATCCCAATTATTACCTGAACATTATTCCCGAGCTTATCGGTTTTGCACTGATTTCTCAAGCCTGGCCTGTATTTGTGCCTTTGTTTATCCTTCATCTCATTACACTGTTCAACCGGATTAATCTCGAGGAAAAAGTGATGAAACAAACGTTCACTCAGTACTAGGAACTGGTTGTAACCTTACGGCAGCTGCTGGCTCTTTCCAATGGCTGTTTGGACCAAACGGGCTGCATCCCCTCTGCACATATGGATATAAAGGAGAGCGATTGGCATGAATATCAAGGAAAGAAGCAGTTTTCCTGATTTGAACTTGGTTACAGGTTTTAAGACCGACGCGGAGAAATATGAGCCATTTGCATGGTACAAAAAAATGCGGCAGGAAGATCCGGTTCATTATAACGAAGCCGAGGATGTCTGGAGTGTATTCAAATACGAGGATGTCAAACGGGTTGCTGAGGATAAGGAGTACTTCTCCAACAAGGTACTTGCTCCACCGATTATTCAGGATACGATCATTTTTCAGGATCAACCCAAGCATACCATCGGCCGCGCGCTGTTAGCCAAAGCATTCACACCAAAAGCGATGTCCTCCTGGGCGTCCAGAATTGATATGATTGTCCAGGAGCTGATGGAATCGATTGAAGGACGCATCGAAATAGATATGGTGCAGGACTTTGCCTCCCCGCTGCCGATGATTGTTATTTCCGAGTTGCTTGGCGTTCCTACAAGCGACCGCGAGCAATTCCGGGACTGGGCAAACACGCTGACTCTGGCACCCCAGGAGAATACGCCCGAAGAATATATGCGCATTTATCAGTTGCAGGCTCAGGCGAGTGCACAGCTTGTGGCTTATTTTCAGGACATCATTGAACTGAAACGTCGTAATCCAGCCGATGATATCATATCTGATCTGACACAGGCGGAGGAAGGCGGGGAGAAGCTGTCTCCCGAATCGCTGATTGCAAGCTGTGTCATGCTGCTTATCGCAGGAAATGAAACCACCACCAGTCTCATCGCCAATTCCATCTATACATTCAATGATTATAAGCTGGTTGAGGAACTGGCGCAGCATCCGCAAACGATCCCATCCGCTGTCGAGGAGATGTTGCGTTACCGCTCTCCGTTGCAGCGCGCGATTCGCAAAGTGCTCAAACGCACAGAGATTGGCGGAAAAGTACTGGAGCCCGGCGACTATGTTGTCAATTGGATCGGTTCGGCGAACCGGGATGAGGACATATTTGAAGAAGCCGATAAGTTTATGCTTGGCAGAAAGAATAATCCCCATTTGGCTCTGGGCAAAGGCATCCATTTCTGCATGGGCTCCCACCTGGCCAGAATGGAAGCCAAAGCGGCGCTGACAGCGATGCTGACTACCTATCCGGGGCTTCAAGTGCATCCCGAATATGAGGTGGACGTCAACCCCAGCAATGTATATGGGCTGAAAAATTTATCCATTCTGCTTCAAGGCTGATCGATCTGTTAGGTGAAAAGACGTAAAAAGTGCCTGGGTTGAACCATGACCTTAGGCACTTTTTATTTACTTAAATGTAATTTATTATAATATTACATAATGAATGGGTTTAAATTCGTCCATAAAAAAAGATCGTGGGAGGATCTATGAACTGGTACAGCTTTTTTGTACGAAGTGGGAGAGAAGAAGAAATCAAACTTTTTATGGATCGATTTTATGCGCTAGAGCACTTGAGTTGTCTGGTGCCCAAACGAATGATTCCTGAACGAAAACAGGGAAAGACTCATCATTGCACCAGAGTATTGTTTCCAGGCTATATTTTTATCCAGACCGGACAGATTCAGGATTTATATTACACCATCAAAGAAACGCCGCATATTTTGTATATGGTCAACGGCGGAATTCACAAGCATGACCTGGCTACCAACTTTTTTACTCCGATTCCCAAGGAACAGATGGACTGGCTCATCCAGCTATGTGGTGCCAACGGAACAATGGGATACTCGGATATCATTCTCGGCGGGGACCAAATGAAAGTAACATCTGGACCACTCCTTGGCAAAGAAGCGTTGATACGAAAAATTGATAAACGCAAGTCAAGAGCCAAAATTGAGGTGCAGTTGCTGGACGAGGTCAAATTGATCGATGTCGGCATCAATGTCTCACTCGCTTGAAATAACTAAATGAGTATTGTCCCAATAACCAAAACCGACTTTTATCTTAGCGTTTGATTGCTTTTTTCTATCTTCCCGATAGCGGATGTCACTCAAAATTCAGTGGGGAACCATGGAGGTTCGATTCCTCCCGCCGGTGTATATCAATAGCCTTGTAAACCGCTTTTGGCGGTGTGCAAGGCTATTTGTATTTTTTGATTAATGTCGAGGGACAAGAAATACAGATTTAGCGTAGAAACTCAAATGATGTATAATGACGCTGGAACCATATTATCAAAATTCAAAAAATTCTAAATTGAAAATAGCATGAGCTGAGGTGCACGATGAATCGGTTATTACTCGTAGAAGATGATGAAAATTTGGTGTTCGGTATTCAATATACATTGTCCAGTGAAGGATATGATGTCGTTGTGGCTGGTAGCTTGAAAGAAGCCCGGCGGGCGTTGCAGGCAGAGTCTATCGATCTGATTTTGTTGGATGTCAATTTGCCTGATGGGTCAGGATATCAACTGTGCAGTGAAATCCGGGTAACGTCGCAGGTGCCCATTATCTTTTTGACAGCTTTGGATGAGGAAGCGAACGTTGTCGCAGGACTTGATCTCGGAGCAGACGACTACGTAACCAAGCCTGTCCGAACCAAAGAACTAATTTCACGGATTAAAGCCGTATTGCGACGCAACAACAAAGGAAAACAAGAAGTAAGCCTATGGACATCCGACAATATTCAGGTACGTATATTAGAAGGAACTGTACTTAAAAACAATACTGAAATTACACTGACGGCACTTGAATATCGACTACTATTGATGTTAATCTCTCATCCCAAACAGATATGCAGCAGAAGTTCAATTCTGAATCATCTCTGGGATCTCTCGGGCGACTTCATTGATGACAACACGCTCTCCGTCCATATCCGCAGGTTAAGAGAGAAAGTCGAAGATATTCCCGCAGCACCACAATATATCGTAACGGTTCGGGGGATCGGATATAAATGGAACGTGGAAGTCATAGGAAAATGAACATGATCGAAGTCCTCCGAAATCCAGAATGGAAATCCATCACCATTAAAGTACTTGGCCTGCAAGTTCTTTTGTCGTTTATGATGTTCTTTTACATGCACCACCAAGTTGAGAGCATCAATACAACCATAGTGAATCAAAATAGCGCCCTAATTGGACATCTGTTGATGAAAGAGCCGCAGTTGGAGAATGAGGTGATTCACTTTATTACCCAAGGAGCTCAAACAGCTGAACTCGCTGAGGGCCAACGCATCCTCGCACAATATGGTTATCAGGCGGATATGCCTTTAGAAGATCAGCCCGCTCTTTCAGGACGAGCATTACCCTTGAAAACAGCGGCTCAAGTATTATTGTTCCTGATCCCACTCATGGTATTGCTTCTATGGGAGTATCGTAAACTTTTCGTGAAAATCAGAACCATTTCCCACGCAGCGGAGCAGGTTGTGGAGAACCAATTCGACAAACAACTGCCTGAGACTGAGGATGGAGATTTCGGCTCGCTAGGCCGAAGCTTCAACGCGATGGCTGGTAGACTAACCAACAGCTTGGAGCTACTCCAACAGGAAAAAACCTTTTTGCGGAATCTGTTATCCGATATTTCCCACCAGCTCAAAACACCCTTGGCTTCCCTCATTGTGTTCAATGAAAATCTGCTGAATGATCCCGGGATGAAAGAAGAAATGAGAATGAAGTTTCTGGAACGAAGTCGGCAGCAGCTTGACCAAATGGAATGGCTCATTATCAGCCTGCTGAAGCTGGCACGGGTCGAAGCGGGTGCCATCAGATTTCGAACAGAAAGGATCAAGCTAAGGGAGCTGATAGAGAGCGCTGTCTATTCGCTTCGGACGGCAGCAGACCAGAAGCGGCAGACCATCACCATCCTCGGTAGTGAAAATGCGTATGTCCAAGCGGATGAAGAATGGCTAAAGGAAGCCGTCATGAACTTGATTAAAAATGCACTGGAACACACCCCTCCAGAGGGGGAGGTCCGAATCAATTTGGAAGAGAACTCACTATTTAATACGATCGTTATCCAAGACAACGGTGAAGGCATTCATCCCGATGATATACCTCACATTTTCAAGCGATTCTATAAAGGCAAGAACCATAACAAGCCTCACAGTATAGGTATTGGTCTGGCTTTGACAAAATCAATCATTGAGGAACAAAATGGGATCATTACAGTTGAGAGCGCGCTTGGAGAAGGGACTACTTTCAGAATTTCGTTTTTCAAAAGGGAATGAAGTGAAGAAGAAGCTTACGAAAATGTAAGCTTCTTCTTCACTTCATCGTAAGCTTCCACACCTATACTAACAATCAAGCAATGTTAATCACACAACTGGAGGTACAACAAGGTGGAAATTTTGAAGACCGATCATTTATGTAAAATATACGGAAGTGCTGAAGCTAGGGTGGAAGCATTGAAAAACGTTAATTTATCCGTCGAAAGAGGAGAATTCGTTGCAATCGTGGGCGCCAGCGGGTCTGGAAAAAGTTCTTTGCTGCATCTGCTCGGAGGAGTTGATCAACCGACAAGTGGCCATGTCATCATTGATGGTATGGACCTGTATTCTCAAAGTGAAAATGAACTCGCTGTGTTCAGAAGACGCAAAATCGGTTTTATTTTTCAGTCGTACAATCTAATCCCGGTGCTATCCACGGAAGAAAATATCAAGTTGCCGATGCTGCTTGAGAATAAAAATGTGGACGAAGGTTATCTCGAGGAATTATTGAGCGTATTGGGACTCAGCGATAGAAGACAGCACCTTCCGTCCCAATTATCAGGCGGTCAACAGCAGCGAACAGCAATTGGGCGCGCTTTGATCAATAAACCATCGATTATTCTGGCTGATGAACCCACGGGCAACCTGGACAGCAAGAACAGTAAAGAAATCGTGGATCTGCTTACCTACTCCGTCAGAAAGTACAATCAAACCTTGATTATGATCACGCATGATTTGAATGTAGCCCAGAGAGCAGACCGTGTTGTAAATATAAAAGATGGCACACTCTTGCAACAAACTGGGGTGAGAGATCGTGAATAAGTATACCAGTCTTACCCAAAAATATTTGCTAGGGCAGAAAAAAAGATCAATACTAACCATCGTCGGCATTATTTTGTCTGTGACACTACTTACAGCCATCGAAACCATTGGCCTCAGCTTCAGAGACAAGGTAGTTCGGCAAACCGTTCAAGAGTATGGGGATTACCATGTTTCTTTTAACGGAATACCCGGAGAAGCCATCTCTAAAGTTGTCAATAATGCATCGGTGGAGAGTGCCGGGATTATTAGTAGGGAAGGATATTCGGTCCTTAGTAAAACGAGTGAGAAAGAGAAGCGAGAAAATCCATTTGCTGCGCCTTATCGGTATTTGAATCTCAAAGGTTATAACACCGATGCGATGAGCAAACTCCAGATCCAGTTGGATGCGGGCAGACTGCCCAGGAATTCGCATGAAGTTATCCTACCGACGTTGAGTCTGGATAGCTTTCCGACGAAACCGAAACTGGGTGATTCGATTAAGCTAAATCTGGGAGAACGGATTGTCGCATCAACAGGGGAGATCAAAAAAATCAATGGTCTGGGAGATCTCGGCTGGGATCAGGATGAAGGTTTTCGACCCCAAACAGAGAGGGAATTTACCGTCGTCGGGTTTAGTAACCCAGGCGCTAAGGCTTCCTGGTCGGCGAACTTCATATTACCGGCCATCACTTACGAAGATAACCAAACGATTGAACCGGATAAAAAATACTTCATTTACGTCAAAATGAAAACGATGGATCAAATCGAGCCAAAGACAAAAGCTATCATTTCATCACTGAATGTTGAGAAAGTGGAACAAGGTTCTGCCGTAAAGCTCGATAGGGCTATCGACATTAAAAATGTTCGGATCGATTACAATAATGAACTGCTCAAGTTATATGGCAAAAGCACCTACGAAGGTGTAAACCATAGCCTACTATACGCATTCGCTGCAATCATCATCATTATTATGGGTTGTACGAGTGCGGTAATTTATAACACGTTTCATATTTCTGTTTTGGAGCGCACTTCCCAATTCGGTATGCTGCGTTGCATAGGAGCTACCCCATCACAAATACGCAAATTAGTGCTCAAAGAGGCGACAATTCTCAGCCTGATTGGCATTCCCGTAGGACTATTCACGGGAACTATCTTTATGAAGCTTCTGTTTTACAACATTAGCTTTTTGGCACTAGGTTTTCTGAATGATATGCAAATGGTCATTTCCCTACCGATTCTGATTATTGCTGGTGTACTTGGACTGCTGACTGTGTATCTTTCTGCCATCGGACCGGCTAGACTGGCAGCCAAGGTATCCCCACTTGAAGCAATAAATGGCTCGGGAAGCACAAAGGTGGACAACGTAACATCCATCCGGAAATCGATGCTGGTGAAAAAGCTGTTTGGTATGGAAGGCCAGTTTGCTAGTCGAAACATACGACGGAATAAAAAACGCTTCCGCATCACAGCCTTTTCCATGGTTGTCAGTATGCTTTTATTTATTGTCTTTAGCGGCTTGGCCGGATTCTTAGGACAGACGTCTCAATCGGGGATCGAGTATTCCTATTCAGTTCAATATGAAGGGAATTCCAAGCGGATCGATGATTCCGTATATTCAGATATTGTCAAAATTGACGCAGTAGAACATGCCTATAAGTTATATAACCATCAAGTGATGGCAATCCTTCCGAAGGATAAAGTCAATCCCAAATACTATGAACTCAGGAAGGGAATGTATTCTGTTGAAGAAGGAGAGGGGTATCGAACTGACAACAATTACCTCCAATCCTACGGAGATAACGGACTCGATGCTCTGAAATCCAAACTAACGGCAGGTACGATCGACAAAGATAAGATGAACCAGGAGAATGGCGTCATTCTCAATCAGAAGTTACGAATCATAACGACGGAGGAAGGCAAACAGATTATCATCGACCAAACCGAGTTTAAGGTTGGGGATCACATCCAAGTACGTACTTTAGAGGGGGGGAATCAAAAATACAAGACACTGACGGTGACTGGAATCGTTGATCAAGGGGTGTTGTCGAAAGATTATAATGAGAGCGCGATGCTTGAACTCATTACGACACCTAAAGTCATAGAGAAAGTTACCGGTAACGATGCGTATTCAAGGATCTTTATTCTTGCGAAAACCGATATTTCCAACAAACCGATCACGGATTACCTCAAGTCTCTAACCGAAAAAGACGCTGGTTACAACTATATGGATAATGTGATAGCGCGTGCAGAGGCCAAAAACGACGCCACCACAGCAAGCATCTTTTTGTATGGTTTTATCGGTGTTATTGTTCTTATTGCATTCCTGAATATATTGAATACCGTTAGCACAAATCTCATTCTTCGAACCAAAGAATTCGCCGTTCTCAAGGCCATTGGCATGACACATAGAAATGTAAGCAAAATGATCTTGCTGGAAGGATTATTTTACGGCTTGTACGCTGCAGTTTACGGCAGCACCCTCGGAACGGTTCTGAGCTATGGTATAGATCGTCTCTTAAGAGGTGTCGTGGATATAGACTGGACGATTCCATGGGGCAGCATTGTTCTTGCTTGTGGAGGTGCCATAGCAACAACGCTCGTTGCTACAGCTTGGCCGATGTATCGATTAAATCAAACGAGTATCGTGGAGGCTTTGAGGAAGGAAACATGAAGTTAGCGATGGAATATAAACGGCGTGAATCGAGTGATGACAGGACACATGGAGGACTCTTTTTGCTCTTCGCGGATGAAGTCCGTGATCTGGACTTCAAGACCGCACTTCAGCAACTTATGAATTTATTTCTCGAAATGGCAGAGTCCAAAACGAAGAAAAACAAAACAGCTGTTCTTTATCAACGACAGGATTGGATCTCTAGTTTACACAGCTATATCAAGGGTTTGTCTAACAATTTTAGCTGCGAAATATCGCCGAATAACAACATTGTGTCTTTGCGGATTAGTTGATTATCTAAACAGTTTCGAACCAGGACTTGAACAACGTTTGGCAACATGGCAGTCGAACAACCCCGATGAGATGACGATTGAGGTCAGTAAGTACCGTGCAAACGAGGGAGCAATCACTTTAAACATGAAACTGGCTTATCAGGAAGGGCAATGGAAAGTTGTTGAATATGGGATGATCAGAGAAAGCTAGGGATCACCTAATTTTAAAGTCAGAAGGGGGGCCTAATTCAAACATATAAGGATCCATATCCGGGAGTACGCATTACTGGTGGCCCTGACCATTTTACTGCTGTGCAAGCATGATGGGTTTGTGTGTGGGGTTACCGTAGTGACTGGATGACAAATTCTATTTTTAAAAATTTGATGAAGCCAGGAACTTTTTCATTGAAAGCCGCTATTTTAGCGGTTTTTTTTGTCTTTTCGGTACAAGTTCTTGTCCCGGTAAGCTGCTCATCATGTTGTCTTGGCCCCAAACGACAATGGATTCAATCAAAGGGACCAGTTTTTTCCCGGAATCGGTGAGTGAGTACTCTACTCTTGGTGGGACTTCATTAAATTGCTCCCTGTGAACAATGCCATAATCAATCAGATCTTTCAAGCAATTGGTGAGCATGGTTCCTGTAATCCCGTGAAGCCTTCTTTTCAGTTCATTGTATCTTATCGTTTCGTTTTCACTCAAAATGGCCAAGATAGGCAAATTCCATTTACCCCCAATGACATTAAACGCATAGGTTGCCGGGCACAATTGGTCAAAATTAAAGTCATATTTCATTGTTATCCTCCAATAGTATACTTTTTTATACTTAGTAAGAAAAAGAATAGTACTTGTTATAATATATCTAAGTTTTATAATTATACTATACAAAGGAAATTCACAAAAGATTATCCCTTTGAAATGAATTAAAAGGAGGGCATTGAGCTTGTTCACGGATTTTGAAGAAATGAGAACCTTCAAACCAGGTCCGCATCACAAAAACACAATTGACCAAATGCTTGATCAGGTGGTTGCTTGGTACGGCGCACTGAAGACATTGAGATAATAAACAAAAAAGGTGGTAAACATGTATGGATAATCAAAATATGGTCTGTGATCTTGAAACCGGTGTATGTGGTGTCGCTGAGGATGATACCATGCAAGAGATTGATCTTACTCAGTCAGCGAAGAAAGTAACTATGTATTATGTTACGGACCCGATCTGTTCGCACTGTTGGGCTCTTGAACCAGTATTGAATCGGTTTGTTGAGGAATATGGTCAATATTTTAAAACGGAAACGCTAATGGGTGGACTTTTGGCAAGTTGGCACGGTTTCTCGGATGGTGGAAATGGGATTCAAAAACCCTCCGATGTTGCGGAGCATTGGAAAGAGGTAGGGGAGCATTCCCGGATGCCAATTGATGGATCACTTTGGTACTCTAATCCCATCCTTTCTTCTTACCCTCCGTCCAGAGTATTTAAAGTCATCCAGCAAAACCATCCTGGAAAAGAGATGGATTTTCTCCGAAACGCTCGTGAAGCTGTCTTTGCCTTCAATCGAAACATTGGGGAAGACAATGTTTTGATCGAAATTGTAAATCAATTGGGGTTGAGCGGTAAGGATATTGTAGAAAAGGCGAGCCAACAATCGGCGCAAAATTTACTGGATGAAGATTTCGAAATGGTTGCGAAACTCGGTGTAAGAGGCTTCCCTACCATTATTCTGGTTAACGAAGAGAACAAAGGAGTCAAAATCGTTGGGGCAAGATCCTTGGAAACTTATCTGGAAGCTCTTCAAAAAGTTCTAAACGAAGATCCTAAACCTAAAAAGAAACCAAGTTTGGCCAAACTGCTTAAACCAGGTCATGTTCTCTTTGCTAAAGAGATTGAGGTAATGTACGATATTGAACAAAGCAAGGTCAAAGCATTCGTTAAGGAAACACTGGCAGAAGACACATATCAACTCAACGAAATCATGAATGAAATGTATCTCAAACGAAACTAAGAAGGAGAGTAGATTAATATGTCTTACATTTTGCAAATCGATTTTAAATTTGATGGTCCTTTTGGAGAAGCAATGTCAATGGAATTCGAGAAGTTGGCGGAAAGCATCAATCTAGAAAAAGGGTTCATTACGAAATTATGGACTGAGAGTGAGGAAAGAAAGGAAGCTGGTGGAATCTATCTTTTCGAAACGAAAGAAGACGCAGAGAACTATCTGAAAATGCATTTAGAAAGATTAAGTGGGTTTGGGGTACAAGAGCCGAACTCAAAAATATTCAAGGTTAATGAGAAGTTATCTCGTATTAACAACGGTGTAAACTAACATATTATGGTCAATGACCTATACCGAAAACGTGGTCCTTTCTTTTTGAAGAATAATCTAGTTCAGATAGCATCTCAGTTTTTTATTTCAGCTATAATCGGAGTTATATATGGATATATGATCATTGATGAAACTATAGGTGGATATATTAATAAAGTATTACCGAGTAATGCTGGACCGGATCTTCATCAATATTTGCCCATTGTGATTACTGTATTTATTTACTCGACCCTAATTCAAAAAAACAAAGGAATTTTCTGGAAAAAGCCTCATTCAGTTGTCTTCATATTTTCATTGCAATACTAAGCTGTGTTTCCTCTCTTTTCGTTTTCCTCTAACGGGCAGGTTGGTTTAACACCTTCTCAACCGGTCCAAGGACTTACCTCTATAAGTAGCAATAACATAACTATACTTCTGTTAAGACGATGAATAGGTAATTGGATTACATAGAGATGAATAGCAAAGTTAAAAAGTTCAATTTATAGAAACCACTCCATTTATCAGGCGTGGCTTCTTCTTTATATACTGATGTAAATTATGTGGTCAAACGCTGCTCATGAGATCCTTTGTCTTAGGATATGGGAAAAACAGGTTCTTGATTTTCTTTCCCAATATGCAACTGAATCGGAGATTGTGGTAGGCTGTATCTGCAGAAGAATTAAACGATTATACGGAAGGGGAAGATTTGCCTGGATCAGGAACTTGCGGCTACTATTGCTATCGAATTCAAGAACAATCAGAAGGTGTTGAACGCGATCGGAGACGAGACCCGGCAAGCCATCCTTATGGCTTTGATTCAAGGGCCGCAAAAACCCGGCATGCGCGTAGGCGAGATCAGGGAGAAAACTCACCTATCCCGCCCAACCGTATCACATCATCTGAAAATATTGAAAGAATCGCAGATTATAAGCGTTCGTAAAGAAGGGACCCTCAACTATTACAGCCTGAACTCCGGAAGCAAGCTGAAATTGTTGAAAAACCTGGTGAACGAAATAGAGAAGGTGCTTGCGCAATGCGAAGAACAACCATCCGAACACGATTAGGAAAAACAGGGAGGGGAGTTGCGAATGAATCGGACAGTCGAAGCGGCAAACGGAGTCAACATTCCTCAACTCGGGTTCGGCCTATATAAGATCAAGGACGGGGAAGCCTTCGAGACGACTGTCGAGGAGGCTATTCGAATTGGTTATCGGCATTTCGATACGGCGAAAATTTACGGTAATGAAGCGGCGTTAGGCCGAGTCATCCAAAAAATCGGCATTCCCCGGGAGGAGTTCTTCATTACCTCCAAAGTGTGGACGACAGATCTCGGCTACCGTGCGACGAAAAAGGCGTTCGAGCAGACTTGCCGGAAGCTGAACGTAACTTATCTCGATATGTATTTGATTCATTTCGCTGGTCCTCATTACGTGGAATCCTGGAAGGCGATGGAAGAGTTATACGGCGAAGGTAAAATCAAAGTTATAGGTGTAGCCAATTTCGAGATCCGGCATCTGGAGCATCTCAAGAAGAATTCCCGTATTTCGCCGATGGTAAATCAGATCGAGACCCATCCGGAATTTCCGCAACATGAATTGCATGATTATATGGTTCCGCATCGGATTCTGCATGAGGCTTGGGGTCCGTTAGGGCAGGGAAGCAAAGCGCTGCTGGAGCACCCGGAGCTGGCCGCAATTGCCCTTCGTCATCAGAAATCGGTTGCACAAGTCATTTTGCGCTGGCATCTGCAACGCGGAATTATTGTCATCCCCAAATCGTCCAATCCTCAAAGGATAAAAGAGAACAACGAAACATTCGACTTTGAGCTGAATGAGAAGGAAATGGAACAAATACGAGGGTTGGACACGGGTAGGAGATATTCCGTAAGCCCGAATGGCTACATGGTTAACCCGATTTATATAAAATTGATGAAGCTATTTATTCGCCGATAACTCCGTTAAAAGTAAAGACCATGTCGTTTTGCACTCCAGGAAACAACGAATGGTGTAGAATTCCAACCAATGGTTTAGCTCAAAAATCACGCCTCGATAGCATCAAAATATAGATCGGCTATAATCAATTTATAAATTAAGGGAGGAAATTTACTGATGTACTTGGAAAGGTTTGTTATGAGTGAGAGATTATTATGTGAAAATTAATTGTATAATACATTAGAAATGTAACCTAGTAAGAGAGAGGAAATCCTTATGCAGCAACATTATCAAATACTTCAGTCCATGGCTTCTCAAGCTTCTATATCCTCTAGAGAGTGGAACTGGTTTGTGAATGCAACGACTGTTAAGCATATTCCAGGTGGAGTTGCGGTTGTTCAATCAGATGATGAAGTAAGTCATGCTTATTTCTGTACGCATGGGTTATTTCGTCTGTATTATACGTTACCTGATGGAAGAGAATATAATGTTGCCTTCACATTGGAAAATGACTTTGCAACATCTTACGGGGCAATGGTAACCGGGTCAACATCAAAGTACACGATCCAGGCTATGGAAGATTCCACAGTAATCGAGATTCCCTATGCTGCCTTAAAGATGTTGATGGATCGGAGTCATATGTGGGAACGATTCGTTAGAACGGCTGTGGAACGACTTTATATCCGAAAAGAAGCACGTGAAAGAGAATTGTTATATCTATCTGCGCTGGAGCGATATCAAGCCTTTTTAGTAAAATATCCAGGTCTGGAGAAGAGGATTCCCCAATATCACATTGCCTCCTACTTAGGTATCTCACCTGTGTCACTAAGTCGAATACTACATTAGAGTGATTAACCTATGTTAATGCCATCCTAGTTCAGGCGCGTTAAAATGGAATCACAACAACCATTACTCAGACGAGGTGACAGAAATATGCGGCAAATGATGATTGTATTATTGGAGTTTTATCCTTCTTGGTTAGCGCTATCGCGTGAAGATCGCAGAAATTATGCGGCGTCATTACAGGAAATTATCAATAAGTATAGTTCAGAAGTTAGTGTGCGATTCTTTGATGCTGAGGCTCTACCAGGTAAAGATTACACTGATTTTGTAGTATGCGAGACTGAAGATATCAAACAATACCACTATATGTGGGAAGAAATCCGTGATTCGGAGCCTTATACCAAAGGATATATGAAAATCAAGGATGTCATTATGGGTTTGGAAAACGCTTTTCAATCCTATGAGACAGAGGTATTACGCATGCCTGTAGAATAAAAAAAGACTGAGATCCTCCTTTTCTAGCCATTACAAAGTAGACCTAATTCTAATATTCTTTGCAGAAAGTGATATTGGGGATTTATTTGGGTCGCGCCTTCAGTAACTAAGTACGTAGAATGGTGGCTAAACGGGATAATAAAGATTTAATTTTAGGATATCACATCGTTTTCGAGATTCTCAGTGGTGATATGACGGAAAAACGATACTGGTGATGGGAACGAGTTAATCCATATGCGTTATACTAACAGAAACGTTAGTGTAAAACTGTAAGGAGTAGTTTGCCGGTTGGCAGCTGCTCCATTTTTCGTTAAGCTAACGAGGAGATCACAGTAGGTTCAAATAATCGATGAGACGAAGAGGGGAAACCGAAATGAAGACGATCAAGTGCATGATGGAACACCTGTACTGGGCGGACGAACGCATCTTAGACGCAATCGAGGAGACTAAGACGAAAAACAAGGACCTTCTGAAGCTGGTTCGGCACGTCGCGGTCGCGGAACGAGTCTGGCTGTCCCGATTGCAGGGCAAGGGCAGCGCACAATATTCGTTGTGGGAGGAAACGGAAGACCTGACGGCGATCCGGACGATGTTCGAAGAAAACGCCGTGCAATATCGCGTCTATATCGAAGGGCTTGAGGAATCCGAGTTGGATGAGATAATTGACTATGCGAACCAGAACGGGGTTCCGTTTCGAACGTCCGTCCGGGACATCCTGTCGCAGGTCATCTTACATGGGCAATATCACCGGGGACAGATCAACCGGGCACTTCGAATTGAATCGGCAGAGCCTGTCCAAGTTGATTACATCACGTTCGCTAGGCTCTAACGGGGCAAGCCCAATAATCACCACTACTACCATGTAGGTTTGTCAAACGGACCATGCAAAATACTCGAGTGTGGATTATTTCATCGTCATCGCTAATAAATATTGTTAGAATAGAAAAATGTGTAAACGCTTTAATTTCTTTCTATTATACGGCTTTATTTTTATAAATTAATAAATTGCCTAATTACTTTTTACGAGGAGTGTAGCTTGAATGAAAAAACAAGGGTTAAATCCATACCTTCCATCCTGGGAGTATGTCCCTGATAGTGAACCTTATGTATTTGACGGCAGAGTTTATGTGTATGGTTCGCATGACCGGTTTAACGGACATGTCTTTTGTTTAAACGACTATGTATGCTGGTCGGCGCCAGTGGACGACCTCGGAAATTGGCGAAATGAAGGTGTAATCTACCGAAAAACAGATGATCCGCTAAATCCGGATGGCAGTATGTGCCTTTATGCGCCAGACGTTACGTTAGGTCCTGACGGACGGTATTATCTTTATTATGTGCTGGATAAAGTGCCGGTTGTTTCTGTGGCTGTATGCGATATACCTGCGGGCAAATACGAATTCTATGGTTACGTAAAATCTGCCGATGGCACTCGACTGGGAGAAAGAGACGGGGACGAGCCACAATTCGATCCCGGTGTGTTGACCGAAGGGGAGCATACGTATCTGTATACCGGCTTCTGTGCGCCCGGAGATAAATCGAGACATGGCGCGATGGCGACGGTACTTGGTGCGGACATGCTGACGATTGTGGAGGAACCCGTATTCGTAGCACCGAGCCAACCATACAGCGATGGCAGTGGATTTGAGGGTCATGAATTTTTTGAGGCACCTTCCATCCGGAAAAGAGGGGACATCTACTATTTGGTGTATTCCTCTATCGTCATGCATGAATTATGTTATGCTACCAGTCTATATCCAAACAAAGCGTTTGAATATCAGGGCGTGATCGTAAGCAACTGCGATCTTCATATCGACTCTTATAAACCGGCTGACAAGCCGATGTATTATGGCGGCAATAACCATGGCAGCATTAACGAAATGAACGGGGACTGGTATATTTTTTATCACCGCCATACAAACGGGGACGCATTCAACCGTCAAGGCTGCATCGAACGGATCTCTTTTGATGAGGACGGTACCATTCCTCAGGCGGAAATGACCTCCTGCGGTCTGAATGGGGGCCTCTTGAAGGAAAAGGGGAGTATCCTGCGTACCTTGCATGCAATCTTTTTACTAAAGATAATCAAATGTATACAGGAGGTTTCGGAGCGGGAGCGTGGCTGGACAGCCGCTTTCCGAAAATTACCCAGGATGGAAGAGACGGCGATGAAGAGAACGGATATATATCCAATATGGTCGAATCAGCAACGGCTGGTTTTAAATATTTCGATTGCAACGGAATCCGTCAGGTCACGATTAAGGTGCGCGGATATTGTAATGGAGTTTTCGAGGTCAAAACCGCATGGGACGGTCCTGTTCTGGGAATGATCCCCGTACATTTTACAAATGATTGGAAAAAATATACGGCCGAGATTACCGTTCCAGACGGCAGACAGGCTTTGTATTTTACATACAGGGGAGCGGGAGGCGCGAGCTTGGCCTCATTTACATTAGAATAAATGGCTGAACAGATTCGGCCAGTGTAAAGCCAAAGCAGCTTCTGGTAATCCAGCAGCTGCTTATTTAATGTGAACATCGACTGTACAAAAAGAGTGGTGCATTTCCGAAAATAATGATAACGCTTTCCTGGAAATATTCGCTTGTTCTTAGAATTACAACTTATTCTCGGGGACTCAAAATGGTTAAGCGCCCGAGAGGTTCAGGAACGCTACTGAATCTCCTGCTTACAAGCTTATCGGTATGAAAAGGAATCCTTCAATCATCCAGGATGATCGGCTGATGCTGCCGCCTGCTGGGAATGGCTGCGAAATTCGCTCGGCGCGATGCCTGTCCACCGCTTGAACTGACGGCTGAAATGCGCATTGGTCTTATACCCCAACATCATCGCAATATGGTCAATGTTTAGGTCTGTTTGCTTTAACAGCCGCTGTGCTTCGTTCAGAAGGGTTTCTGATAAAAACTTGCGCGGTGCTGTGCCGTATACCTGCCGAAAGATCCGATTGACCTGCGACGGGCTAATGTTCAGCGACTTGGCAATGTCTTGGATCCAGGTTCGCTCGCTCTCCCGAATTTCACCATGAAGGTGGATATATCTTACGGAATCCTCAATGTGCTCAGCAATTTGATGGGCGATGGCTTCTTTTCTGGATAAGGTAACGGATGCGTTCTGAGATAACTGGCCGACCAAGGAGCCGAGCAGTTCGAATACGGCGGCATGAACCTTCATCTGTTTGGAGGAAGACAGCGAGATGGACAAGTGCTCTGTGGCCAGATCATACAGTGTAGACAGTGAAGAAGACAATCCAAGAGCTAAATCCGAATCTGCCGGATAATAAATGTCCTTGCAGCGGTTGAGTTCTCTGCAAAAGGAAGTATCGTGTACGCTGAAATGAACGGAAAAGTAAGTGAAGCCCTGCGGTCCGGCACCGGTGCAGGAATGGGTTACACCAGGGCGTATGAACAGAAGGTCTCCAACGGACTGACTGTGCAACTGTCCGTTAACCACCATGTTCATCTGACCGTCCATCATCCAGTGAATTTCATACATAGAATGCTCATGGGATGGATAAGTCCAGCTTGAATCTACTTTTCTTGCATGCAGCCCCAGTAATTGAAAAGACATGCGAACATCGGGCAGACGACCTAAATACACGGCTTCTGAAAGCTTGGTCACAGCAACCTCCTCGAAATGTTCTGTATTCCAAATACGTATAGATTCATCTTAACAGAAAAAAAATGCGTGAAAAGGGTAAATCGTCGGAGTGATTAGAACATCGTCATGAACCATAGCTGGTGCTATGGTAGTATTATCAACCCGATGGGGAAGAATGGGGGCAAGCTTGAATGAGAATTATTCGATTTCTGGATGGACAACAGAAGTGGCTGGCAGCAGTTACGGATGATGAAAAAGCCTATCGTTTGCCACAAGCAGATTTTATGACTTTGATCTATCAAGCGAGAGAGCGGGGAATTTCTCCAGTTCAACTAGTTGAAAGCGCTTTTAATCCATTGAATGAGCTGACTAACGATTGGACTTCCCTACACCTTATCACTCCAGTGGAAGCTCCGGAAGTATGGGCGGCGGGTGTTACTTATCAGCGGAGCCGGGAAGCGCGAAATTATGAAGCCACGGATGGAAAGTTGGATGCAAAGACCTTTTACGATAAGGTTTATGATGCAGAAAGACCAGAGATCTTTTTTAAATCCACAGCAGCCCGGACCGTTGGACCGAATGAGGCTGTCACACTTCGCAGCGATTCCACTTGGCAGATCCCGGAGCCTGAGCTGGGATTAGTGCTTTCCGCTGATGGCAGCATTGTAGGATACATCGTCGGCAATGACATGAGTTGCCGCGATATCGAAGGAGAAAACCCGCTGTATCTGCCACAAGCAAAAATATGGCGCAATTCCTGTTCCATAGGTCCGGCTATTCGACTAGCGGAAACGGTGCAGAATCCGTATGAGTTCAGCATCGTCTGCGAGATATATCGCGATGGAGTAATGGTTGTTAAGAGTGAGGCGAGTACGAGTGAATTAAACCGAAAGCTGGATGAACTGGTCTCCTTTCTGGCAAGAGACAACGATTTGTTTGACGGTACAGTACTTTTGACAGGTACAAGCATAGTACCACCCAATGATTTTACGCTTGAACCGGGGGACCGCATTGAAATATCTATTAGTGATATCGGAACACTCATCAATCCTGTCATATCAAACTAGTTTATAAGGAGGATGAATGCGATGACCGCATTTCAGGTAGAGCAGACATACAGGAATTATATTAATGGAGAATGGGTGAAGGCTGCATCCGGAGAAACCGAACCCAGCATAAATCCGGCGAATCGGAATGAGGTAGTGGGGCATGTACCAAACTCTGGCGCAGAGGATCTGAACCGTGCTGTCGCAGCGGCGAAGGAAGCAGCAAGAGATTGGCGGAGGTTAACGGGTGCGGAACGCGGTAACTATCTATTTCAGGCAGCAAACGTACTGGAACGCCGGGCCGATGAGGTTGCGGAGGCGATGACAAGGGAAATGGGCAAAACGCTCCCAGAAGCCAAAGGAGAGACGATGCGCGGAGTCGCGATCTTAAGGTATTACGCCGGAGAAGGGATGCGAAAAACCGGCGATGTCATTCCTTCGACGGATAGCGAAGCCTTGATGTTTACGACCCGCGTACCGCTTGGCGTTGTGGGCGTTATTGCTCCGTGGAACTTTCCTGTAGCAATTCCGATTTGGAAGACGGCTCCCGCCTTAATTTATGGCAATACAGTTGTGTTAAAGCCAGCACAGGAAACAGCGGTCACAGCGGCAAAAATGATGGAATGCTTTGAGGAGGCGGGTATTCCGGCAGGCGTTCTTAATCTGATATGCGGCAAGGGCTCGGTGATTGGATCTGCACTTGCTGAGCATCCAGATGTCAACGGGATTACATTCACAGGTTCCAATGAAGTTGGTAAGCGGGTCGGCGCCGCAGCACTGGGACGAGGGGCCAAGTATCAACTTGAAATGGGCGGAAAAAACCCGATTATCATCGCAGCAGACGCTGATTTGGATTTAGCTGTCGAGGGCACCATCAGCGGTGGCTTGAAATCTACCGGCCAAAAATGCACGGCCACCAGCCGGGTCATTATTGAACATAAAGTATATGATGCCTTTAAAGAAAAGCTCCTATCGCAAATCCAGAAGATCCGGCTGGGCGACGGCATGTCTTCCGGAAGCTGGATGGGTCCATGTGCGAACGAAGGACAGCTCAAGACCGTGCTGAGCTATATACAAAAAGGACAAGATGAAGGTGCCGTTCTGCTGGCCGGCGGAAAAAGAGCGGACGGTCCAGGGCTTGAAGAGGGATTTTATGTCCAGCCGACCGTATTTGAAGGTGTCGAGTCGCACATGTCCATAGCCCGGGAAGAGATCTTCGGCCCAGTGCTTGCCTTGATTTCGGTGGATTCCATAGAAGAAGCTATAGAGGCGGCTAATGATAGCGATTACGGCTTGAGTGCTTCCATCTATACACAAAATGTCGGGTCTATGCTGTCTTTCATCCGGGATATGGATGCCGGATTGGTCAGGATTAATGCGGAAACGGCCGGCGTAGAGTTGCAGGCTCCGTTCGGTGGAATGAAGATGTCAAGCTCGCATTCCAGAGAACAGGGGCAAGCGGCCATCGAGTTTTTCACGGCGATCAAAACGGTCTTCGTGAAGTCATAAACTGTAGGAGGCTATCATGTACGAACAGATTATGTCGATTATGGGGGAGCAAGAGTCCAACTGCTTCGATATCATAGCACATGCTCCAGGGGCAGCAGGACGTCTGCCTTTAACCGATGATTTGTTGCGGAATGCTCCAAGCGGCGACTTGTTCGGCATGTCCCAAAATGTTGGAATGGGCTGGAAGCCAGGGGAATTGAATGGAAAACAGTATCTGATCTTAAGTACACAGGGCGGTATCCGCAATGAGGATGGCAGTCCCGCAGCTCTCGGTTACCATACGGGCCACTGGGAGGTCGGCCTGCTGATGAAAGCTGCAGCAGAAGAAATATCAAGCCGCGGAGGAATCCCGTTTGCCGGATATGTCAGCGACCCTTGTGACGGCAGATCACAGGGAACGACCGGCATGTTTGACTCGCTCCCATACCGGAACGATGCCGCTCTAGTGTTTCGCAGACTGATTCGCTCGCTGCCGACGCGTAAAGGCGTGATCGGGGTCGCAACGTGTGACAAAGGTCTACCGGCGATGATGCTCGCACTCGCAGGCATGCCCCAGCTGCCAGGCGTGATCGTACCCGGTGGTGTTACGCTTCCGCCTATCGATGGAGAGGACGCTGGTAAAATTCAGACCATCGGCGCAAGGTACGTCAGCGGAGAACTCTCTCTGGAAATGGCGTCAGAGTTAGGATGCCGGGCTTGTGCTACACCGGGGGGAGGCTGTCAGTTTCTAGGTACCGCGGCAACAGCCCAAGTCGTTGCAGAGGCAATGGGTATGACGGTACCGCATGCCGCGCTTGCACCTTCCGGGCAGCCTATCTGGATTGAAATGGCACGCCAATCCTCACGCGCACTGATCAAGATGGAGTCCCAGGGGATGAGGATGGCTGATATCGTCACAGATGCAGCCATTCGTAATGCCATGACCGTTCATGCCGCATTTGGCGGATCTACCAATCTGCTTCTTCACATACCGGCTATTGCTCATGCAGCCGGTTTAACCGTGCCCACGGTACAGGACTGGATACAGGTCAACAAAAATGTTCCGAGACTGGTTAGTGCCCTGCCGAACGGACCTATCTTCTACCCGACCATTCGGGTTTTTCAGGCCGGAGGCGTCCCAGAGGTCATGCTCCACCTCAGACAGCTTGGCCTGCTGGATGAGTCTGTACCTACAGTAACAGGTACGTCATTGGGCCAAGTACTTGATTGGTGGGAATCGTCGGAACGCCGGTATCTCATGCGAAAGCAATTGAAAGAGAAGGACGGCATTGATCCGAACAGTGTCATCATGAGCGTAGAGCACTCACAGCGTCTTGGGATTTCTTCGACCGTGACCTTTCCAACCGGGAATATCGCGCCGGAAGGCTCTGTAATCAAATCCACATCCATTGACCCTGCTGTGCTGGATGAGCATGGCGTGTATCGTCATCGTGGCAGGGCAAAGGTGTTTACAACCGAACGTGAGGCAATCCATGCGATTAAGACTGGCGGTATTCTGGCCGGCGACGTTGTAGTCCTGCTCGGGCGTGGACCCTCAGGGACCGGGATGGAGGAAACGTATCAGCTTACGTCTGCGCTCAAGCATTTGCCTTTTGGCAAATATGTGTCGCTCATTACGGATGCCCGCTTCTCCGGTGTTTCCACCGGAGCGTGTATTGGCCATGTTGGCCCCGAAGCGCTGGCAGGCGGGCCGATTGGCAAGCTACGGAACGGAGACTTGATTGACATCGTCGTGGATCGCAACACGCTGGAAGGCAGCGTTAACTTTGTAGGAGAAGGGGAGACGGAGGTTTCGCCGGAAGAAGGTACTCACATCCTGGCACAAAGGCCCTTCCATCCGGATATGCGGCCTGACGAAGCTCTGCCGGATGATACCAGGCTGTGGGCTGCGCTGCAATCCGTCAGTGGAGGGACATGGAGAGGAAATGTGTACGATGTAGAGCGGATCATAACCGCCCTGGAAGCCGGCAAAAAAGCGCTGGGATGGTATTGAAATCTTATATTCTGTTGTACTTGTCATTATTTTCATACCGGAGGTTGCTTATATAATGAATATGATCACCAACCCCATTCTTCGCGGTTTTCATCCCGATCCGTCCATATGCCGAGCGGGAGAAGATTATTATATCGCCACTTCCACCTTCGAATGGTTCCCTGGTGTACGGATTCACCATTCCCGGGATCTGGTTCATTGGCGGCCGATCGCTTCTCCGCTGACCCGCATTACACAGTTGAACATGGAAGGAAACATTAACTCTGGAGGCGTATGGGCTCCCTGCCTTAGCTATGACAATGGCGTGTTTTACCTGATCTACACAGATGTTAAAAGCCGGGTAGGTGCTTTTAAAGATACCCACAATTACCTTGTGGCAGCAACAGATATCGAAGGCCCTTGGTCCGAGCCGGTGTATCTGAACAGCAGCGGCTTTGATCCTTCCTTATTTCATGATGAAGACGGACGTAAGTGGCTGGTCAATATGATTTGGGATCACCGTATGGGCAAAAATCGGTTTTCAGGCATCGTTCTCCAGGAATATTCCGTCCGGGAACAAAACATGGTCGGGCCTGCTGTTAACATATTTAAAGGAACAGAATTAGGACTGACGGAAGCGCCACATCTGTATAAGCACAAGGACTATTATTATTTAATAACGGCTGAAGGGGGGACCGGTTATGAGCATGCGGTTACGGCAGCGCGATCCCGTACATTACAAGGCCCTTATGAGGTCGATCCTGCCAATCCGATCCTCACTTCATACGGCAGGCCGGATTTAGATCTGCAAAAGGCTGGTCACGGCAGTCTCGTCGAAACACACACCGGCGAGTGGTACATGGCTCACCTGGTCGGCCGACCCGTCAATCAAAAGTTTTGCATACTTGGGCGTGAGACCGCTCTTCAGCAGTGTACTTGGAACGAAGACGGGTGGCTGCGGCTAGCGAGCGGTGATCGGTATCCCGAGGTTCAGGTGCCCGCACCAAAGATCACGGTACATCCATTTGAACCGGCAGCAGAAATGGACCACTTTGATCAATACGAGCTCCAGAACGATTGGAATACACTTCGTATACCACCCGATCCGACTTGGTTAAGCCTTTCAGAACGTCCCGGATACTTGCGCCTGCGCGGAATGGAGTCAATGAGCTCGACGCACAGGCAAAGCATGGTCGGCCGGAGACTGCAGGCTTATGAGTGTGAAGCAGAGACTTGTCTGGAATTTGCACCGGATCATCCTCAGCAAATGGCAGGATTGATTCTGTATTACGATACCAAAGACTATCTCTATTTACGTGTAACTTATCGTGAAGAGAAGGGGCTGTGCTTGGGAATTATTCAGTCCAAATACGGGATATACGACGAACTGCTGCTGGAGGATATCCCGTTAAAATCAGTGAATAGAATTCGGTTAAAGGTTGTGGTCAATCACGATCGTGCCTGCTTTTATTATGCGTTATATAATGATCCATCCTGGTATAGGGTAGGCGGGTGGCTTGATATCACACATCTGTCAGATGAATCTCCGGAATATATCCGGTTTACAGGAACCTATATCGGTCTTTGTGTACAGGATCTTGGTGGGACCCGGAAACACGCGGATTTTGATTACTTTGTATATAAAGAAACGAACAACCCAACGGTCTACACCGATACGGATATGCTCCCCTGAACGATGACCCTTGTTGTGGACATTTTTAGAAAAGAAACTTTAGGTTGCTAAGTACTTAGAAGATGACTCCTGTATTCATCATTCATCGGGGGTCATCTTTTTTAATGCCCAATAATATCTGCCAGAGTTGATCTTTCATATGGCCGAAGAACGTTTCCATAGAAACATCGTAATTACGAGGATATCGAAGGACAAGAACTTAGTCTCTTTATCGTTAGAAGCATATTTAAATACAATTCAACAGCTATGTCATTAAACTGACGGGTAGAATACTTACAATATATGTTAGTATAGAATAGAGTACATTTCATATAAGTGAGGAGAGGGAAACTTGGTGAAACAACTGATCGTCGGAGACGTTATGCATGAGCTGTCCAGTACACGTCGCATCCTGGAGCGCTTGCCCGAGGAGCATATGACGTGGAAGCCGCATGTGAAATCGATGACGTTAGGCGGGCTGACCACGCACCTGATCAACCTGCTGAACTGGCAAGTGGCGATTTTTTTATACCCAGAGTTGGATCTTTCGACCTTGCCGCCTCGGCGGGAAGCTTTGGAAAGACGCGAAGACGTGCTGGAGGAATTTGACACCAACGTCGTCAAGCTTGAAAAGCTATTAGCCGAATGCGACGAGAAAACGCTTGGCGAGGAATGGACCTTGCGGAACGGCGACCATATCATCCTGTGCCGACCGCGGGCGATCGCGCTTCGCACCTTCGGATTAAGCCACATGGTCCATCACCGGGCACAGATCGGGGTTTATTTGCGGCTTCTCGATATTCCGGTGCCTGGCCTCTACGGTCCCTCAGCCGACGAGGAATAAAATAGAACTAGACTCGCCGAAAAGTCGCAGGATATCGGCATGACCGTCGGTACTCTGCGACTGTTTTTTCGGGACGAACGTTTTCACAAGGCATAGTAAATGGCTTACTTTACCGCTAAGTGGCAATCTGCTCTAGATCAGTTTTTTCATATTAGGACGGGGGAATAAAGAAACTTGAAAAAAAGGTCTTCGGTTCAGAAAGCAAAGTGGTCAGATACAAGAGAAGAACAATATAGAAAAGACAGCCAAAATATCGTATTGGTTTTGGAGATATCTTGGAAACCACAGATAATGCAGTTTTTATAATAAAAAATGGTGAGCATCTAGAGATTGCCAAACCATATAAATCGAAAACATTTTGGTATGAGTCTTGGTTAAAGATAAAAGAATTGTGAAAGGTTCTATTTGTGGCGCTGAACTACGAATGGACTGCATACCGATCACGAAGCACAGACAGGTGATGCAACTCATGCCCAGCGATAATGCAGGCGATTGAACGAACAGACGCTGTGTGATTGCTGACCGTCCCTTTGCACAGCCAAGCCTCCGGGGTAAGGTGACGGAGCATAAGGATGGTTGAGTGTCGTGCAGCTGCATATTCTTCAGCCAGATCAACTAACGTGTATGTATCAAAAGGATGGTTTTGCATGAGAATGTCCTGCTCGTACCCTGGAAGAGGCGTGGTATCCCCCCTGGCGATGCGAAGCAAACGGCTACTCATAATTCGTTCGTTATCGGCAAGGTGGCCGATGACCTCTTTGACGCTCCATTTGCCCTCGTCGTAGCGGTAATTACCTTGTTCCTCCGTTAGAGAATGGATTAATTTTTTCAACAGTTCAGCTTGTTGCTCTAAAAGCTCAATCACGTTACCTCCGGGAACAAGACGGATGTACCCTTCATAGAAAGAAGCATATTCTTCTGTGCCAGGTCTTTCGATCATGTCAAAACTCCTTTGATATCATATTTTTGGTATTTATTGTACCATCCTTTTTGCAAGAACCATACAGTGGAGGTCAAAATTCAGGAATGCTCACTTTTTTGACAACATTTAGAACAATGAAGCTACGATCAGATTAACTTTCAAGAAAATGAAAGAACGTTGGTCAAGGCATCTGTAGAACACTGGTGAAATTTTACTGGGAAGTTTGTATAATATACATATTTTACATATTTTTTTATGGGGAGAACGGAAAATTGAGCCCAACAGAAGGTATTGTCGTTATATTTATTACATTTCTTTTATATACTCTGATTCACTTGGGAATTCCCGCTATCTTAATCATCATGGGGTATTTTACTTTTAAAGAATTCAAGAAGCGTAAGAATGCGAACACGACCAATAAGCCTGAGCGTATCCATCATCAGGAGAATATTAAACCCTAGAGTTACACTCTACATCCAAACAACCTTATGTCTGTTTAAGTCGTGTTCAATAGAGATTGCGGGAAGGCTGCGTGGGATCGTGACGGTTTCTTCAGGCGCTGGACTTCGAGACGCTTAGTACATTAACAGAGATTGAGTGAGTCAATGATCGGTACAATAATGTACCGTTTTTTTGTGTCCAGGGAGACTGTTTTTAAGAAAGTACCTGATAGAGGTGATTAAGCATGAGTGATTTTTCGATAAACAAACCGTATAAAAGCTCCCGATCTGATATCCAAAATGTTCTGCGTGATTCTCGTCTACCTGCTGTAATCTGGGGCATTCTGATTTATTTTTCTGCATTGTTCTCCCAGCTTCCCATGTTGCCCACATGTTTCGAATTTATTATTTTTACAGGTCTCATTCTGATCCACATTTTGCTGCATTGGTATGCCGGATCCGTTGTTGATAGAAGGTCCTGGATATATTTTGTGACGCAAGGATTTATTGTCTGGGGTTGTGCGTTATTCATGCCTAATGCTCATTCGCTCATCTTTGTAAGTCTATTGACGGCTTTGGCCGGACAAAGTATTGGTGTATACTCTCAACGGATGAAGGTGCTTTTGGTTTGTACCTTTTATTGTACCTTGTTTTCTGTTTCACTGGTTTGGCTTGGGACGACCGATAAAGACTCATTTAACTAGTATTTACAATAAATTGGGTGTGGATTCGAGAACGCAGGCCGTCGCAGTTGCGGTGGAGCGTCGAATCCTGCATTTATAATCGAACGTTTCATAGTTACATTGATTTGCCCGATCGTACACTTGGGGATTGCCCTTTTGTACGATTTTTTATTTTTCTCCTCCGTATATGATAGATGCATGAATAAAAATTGGAGGAAAAATCATGAAAAAACGACTGACAGCGATTCTGGCCATTGTTCTCGCACTGACTATGCTCTCCGCCTGCGGCAAAAATAGCGGGACTTCCACACAGGAGGAAATTCCGAAACCGGAAAATAGCAGCACTTCCGAACAGGATGAATTTCCGAAACCTGTCGGAAGTTATACGGTCGGGCGTACACAGATGGACTTCAAGTACAAAGCATCAGATCATTCAGAAAGGGAACTGACGGCGTTATTTTTCTATCCGTCCGACAGCAGTGAAGGCAAGCCAACAGCAGAATATGCATTTCCGGAGTTTCATACACTGAGGGATGAACTTCTGGTAAGATTAGGGGCTACAGCGGGTGGTGAGCAGCTTTTTGACTCCAACTTTAAGACATGGTCTTACGACGATCTGGCCTTGTCTGAAAAGGAAAAACAATATCCGGTTTTATTCTTTGTTCATGGCGCTGGCGCTTACCCGCAGCAAGGCACTTTGTTCGCTCAAGACCTTGCAAGCACCGGCTATATTGTGGTATCCATCGGCCATGCCGAAAGTGGTGTGTACAAACTTAAGGATGGACGAACTGTTGGTATGTCCGAGGAATTTATGGACGAATTAACGAAATACGGAATGGAAGCAGCCGCCCTAACTCCTCCTGAAATTGTGACAGAGAAGCTTGTGGCAGAAGAAGCTATGGAGCTCTCTCGCAAATTGACTTCGGCGCCTGAAGCAGTCAAGTTTGCAAAATATGCCGTTTTACAGAGCGAGGATATTAGATATGTCGCAGATCATCTGTACAGGATGAATAGAGGTGATATTGAATCCATGTTTAAAGGCAGATTGCAGCTTGAAATCGGTATGGGAGTGTTTGGACATTCTTTTGGAGGAACGACAGCGGCAATTGTTAGCCGTGACGATGACCGATTTGTCGGCGCTGTAAATCTTGATGGTAATATGTTGGGCGCTTTAGATAGCGACCTTAAAAAACCCTTCATGCAGCTCGGCACCGCGCTTGCCTATAATACGAATGCATTTCTTCTTGAATCCAACAGCCAGGAAACCTATTTTGCCATTATTGATCATGTGACGCATGGTGACTTCTCCGATTCCTTGTTTACGACTACGAATGAAGCCTCCAGAGGAACCCGGGACGCCATGGAACAGCGTAACATTATTACTTCTTATACAAAGGCGTTTTTTTGATAAATATATGTTGAAAAAGGGAACGGAAATTGAAAGCCTTACCTTTGACGGTGTAGAAATGATTAAGAAGTCTCAAATTAATTGATTTTTTCAATACTCACAACCGTCCTAATGGGCGGCAAGGATTCTAGTTGGTCAAAGTCAGCAGTGATTTTTACTCTTTGCCCTACTTCAATTGATTCATAAAGTAAGCCTAGTTTCATCCACCTTAAGCTTCTTGGTCGTTGCTTTACAGTTTCTATTTTGGGTTATATAATAACCATAACAAGATATTGAATGACCCGGAGGAGCCTGCCAACAGCGGGCTCTTTTTGTGTTTTTTTAGGGATTCAAGCAGAATGAAAGGGGGCGTATTTCCATCCCGCAGATTCAAATCAATGGTACATCCCTTTACTATGAAGCATATGGTAGCGGTGTTCCAATCGTATTTATCCATGATCATCTTTCGTCCCATCATGTATTTGAGCCTCAAGTTGAATATTTCAGCAAACGGGTCAGGGTGATCGTATTTGACCTAAGAGGATATGGACTCTCGGGTAGAATGAATGTTGAGGTTAACCGGATTATTGATACACAATGTGAGGATGTAAAAGAACTATTAGAAAAACTGGGAATACCCAAAGCAATTCTGGTGGCAAGTTCGAGCGGAGGCATTCTGGCTCAAAAATTCACAACTTTATATCCCGGATATGTTCATGCTCTCGTTCTAGTAGATAGTGGTTTGAATGCTAGCCTATCATTCAAAAATAAAAGACTTCAGAGCATGTTTGAAACTTTTACACGGGTTACTCATTATCTTCCAGCCGAATTTTTCATTCGCTCTTTAAGAGTTAGCTATAATAGATGGCTTATTGCTTATCACATTCTTAGAAGAGAATTGCAGCATAAACGTCCAACCGAGCTAATCAAACAGCACATTGCTTTAAGCCAAATTGACATTCTGATTTGCACCAAACAAATTCGAGTTCCTGTTTTATGTGTGGCAGGAGCGCAAAATGGACGGAGGCTACGACAGGCTAAACAGACAATGGAGAACCTTCCTCATGCACAAAAAGTTGTGTTACAGGATGCAATGTATCCTACTCATTTATGCCAGCCCCAGATATTTAATCGCTTGGTATTGGATTTCATGAATGATTTGCATATTCTGCATCAAAAACAAGGCGCTGAAATATCCTGATTTTCAAAGGATTAATCTGCTTAAAGTGGGGAACATACTCTCAAGAAATCAAATGTTTAACGACTTAGCACAATAATCTGTATATCGATGAGAAGGAGAGATGGGAATGGTTGCAAAAACGTACCTTTTTTCGTACTCACCTGAGAAAAGTGGATGGACGGATCGGTGTATTCAATCTCACTTGGATATGCTTTATGATATTAAGTATGTTCATTCTAATCTTGTCCTCATTAAAACGGATGATGATATTGATTTGCTAGAGAAGTACCTTGTCGAATGTTTTACCAAGAAAGATAGATATTTCTTACTGGAAATTACGGATCAATTAATTCGTTTTCAAAGAACCGAATCAAAATATATTAACCGATGGCTAGATGATGTTTAATGTTGTGCAATGAATAGAATTCATCTTATGAAAACAAGATTCATTCCTGACCATTTTGTAACAGACTGGGGAGGAGGAAGGAAAAAAGAAATGAAAAAACAATTTATTGTCATTGGACTTGGCCGTTTTGGGTCGAGTCTCGTACGAACGTTAATCCATAACGGTCATGAGGTTTTGGCGTTGATAAAGATGAATCTCATATTCAGGATATTTCTGCTGTGGCAACTCATGCTGTCCAGGCTGATTGCACGGACGAATCTGTTTTACGCGAATTGGGGGCACGAAATTTCACTCATGCGATCGTAGCCATAGGAGACGATATGCACTCCAGCATTTTAATAACGTTGCTGTTAAAAGAACTTCAAATATCGCAGGTGACAGCCAAGGCGCGTAATGAAATGCATGGTCAGGTTCTGCTTAAAATAGGTGCAGATCAGATTGTATATCCAGAACGAGACATGGCCGCCCGGCTTGGTAACCAGTTAAGTTCGGATAATATCATCGATTACATTGAATTATCCCCAGACTATAATCTGGTTGAAATTAAAGCAGCACCTTCAATGAACGGAAAGGTGATTAAAGAGCTTGACATTCGAGCAGAATATGGCTGCACCATTATAGCTGTTAGAACAGGACATCAGATGCATATTTCTCCCCATGCCGATGATCCAATTCATACTGGCGACATATTGCTAATGATCGGAAATGCTTACCCTATCAGAGGGACTGCTTGAGGATCATTTTTTGGAGGTACTCTTTGAGGCAACATCTGCTTTCAGCACGACGGGGCTATCCATGGGGTTGACTGGCGAATTATCTCCTGTCGGAAAAGTTATCGTAACGGTAACCATGTTTGCAGGGCGTCTGGGTCCATTAACACTGGCCTTCGCCTTGGCTCAGAAAAAGCGTTCTTCCAAAATTGGATATGCCGAGGATCATATTCTCATTGGATAAAATCAGAGAAATCATGTGGCGGGAGAACTGTCATATTGATTTCTCGTCTTTTCTTGTATGGAAAGTCTATAGGATTCAATAAGAAAACATTCGACAGAAAAATTTGCATATTGCAATTAAATTGATATACTCATAAAAGAACAAACAGTTCAATGTGAATTCAAATGTCAAAACGGTTTGATGTTCAAAGGTCGGGCTTTATCAGCTTAGAATGAGTTTTAATTCTAAATTTCACGTAAGCATTGGGTGCAACGAAATACATGATGCAATTCCTGCTCATGTACAATACTTGCAAAATACAATTTTTTTTTTGGTGAAGGAGATGCATTATGGGACTAATCTGGGATGTCATTGTTATAGGTGGAGGTCAGGCAGGACTTGCTTCCGGTTATCATTTGAAAAAGAGAGGACTGTCCTTTCTGATTTTGGAGGCAGGTGTAGAAGCGGGAGGAGCTTGGCCTCAGTATTACGATAATTTGAAATTATTCTCACCGGCCAGGTACTCGTCTCTGCCGGGGCTTCCGATAGAGTCACCAGGGGATCGCTACCCACATCGTGATGAAGTTATTCAATACCTGAAGGACTATGCTTCTCATTTTGACTTGCCTTTGATTTATCACACGCGTGTAGTTCAAGTATCCAAAGAATCTGGAGTATTTAGAGTAACAACTTCAAGTGGAGAGAAATATATGGCTCGCAATCTGATCTCGGCGACAGGATCTTTTAGCAGACCCTATACCCCTTCGATTCCAAACGATGAACAATTTAAGGGGACAATCTTGCATTCCGCGACGTATCGAACACCGGCCCTTTTTCATGATCAATCGGTCATTGTTGTGGGGAGAGGAAATTCCGCGGTTCAGATTGCGATGGAACTATCCGAAGTAGCGGATACAACACTTGCTGTAAGAGAACCAGTAGCACTAATCCCACAACGTCTCTTAGGCCAAGATATTCATTTCTGGTTTAAGCTAACGGGGATCGATGCATTTTGGAAATTTGGAAAGTCATTTGCGAACGGTTCATCCGTTCTGGATTTGGATGGATATAAGCAGCGGCTTCAAGCGGGAAACCCGAAACAAAAGAAAATGTTCACCGCATTTTATGACAAAGGGGTGATCTGGTCTGATGGAACCCAAGAAGAGATCCAAGCTGTTATTTTTGCGACAGGATATCGTTCTAACGTTTCTTATATCGATGCATTAGGTGGACTGGATGGTCAAGGAGAACCCGTGCAAAAGAACGGGATCAGCAGGAAGGTCCCTGGACTCTATTTTGTGGGATTGTCTGGACAGCGCTCCTTTGCATCTGCGACCCTTCGGGGTGTGGGACCAGATGCTGAGTATGTAGTCAAACATATCCAAAGCAATGTAGACAAGCAGCATGAATTCAAATAGTTGTATTATACAAATAATTCATTTATAATAGTCACCAAGAGGTGATCATGTTGCCAGATAACCAAAACCCAAGAGAGCTATTGCAAATCATGGTGCGTCGCTTCGGCTTGCTGGATAAAAATTGTTGCACAATTGGAGAGCAGGAAATATCGTTGATTCAAAGTCATATTCTCTACGAAATTGACCATCAGCATGAGCCATCCATGCAACAAATTGCCGAAACGCTTGCGATGGATATTACAACCTTCAGTCGTCAAATACAAACGTTGATTAAGAAGAATCTGGTTCGAAAAACACCTCATCCTGATGATCGAAGAGTATACATTCTCCGTTTGACAGTTGAGGGGAAGTTTGTGACGACGGCTATAGATCATCGGATGAATACGCATCTGGAAGAGGTTTTTTCGTTCATGACCGATACGGAAAAAGCAATCGTTATGCAATCCGTTAAACTGCTGAATGAGAGCATGTTGAAATCGAAAATGTGTTGCACGCCAGTGGGGTAATCAACGGTATTACCCCGTTACATTTCTCTAATACTTGTAATTTGCAAATATATATTTAACCAACTACTGGAGGTCATTTGAAATGAAAAACATCGAATTCAAACAAGTCGAGTCCTGTTGTGCACCTACGTTGGAGGAAAAGCAGGTCTCCCTTCAAGAGCCTGTACACCAAGGAGAGTTAACTCATTTACCTGTAGCCATCATTGGTGCTGGGCCTATTGGTTTGGCAGCAGCAGCACATCTGATTGAAGCCGGCCAATCATTTATCATTCTTGAGGCGGGGAGTAAAGTTGGTGAGAACATCTCCAAATGGGGCCATGTTCGTCTGTTTTCGCCATGGCAGTATAACGTGGATAAGGCAGCAGAGCGGTTGTTGACGAAGAATGGGTGGATTGCCCCATCTCCAGATGAATTACCGACAGGGCATGAGCTGCATGATCTGTATTTACGACCACTTGCTGAGTTACCTGAGACTAAATCCAACCTTCATTTGAATACACGCGTTGTCGGTATCAGTCGCAAAAATACGGACAAAATGAAAACACACGACCGGGAACGACAACCCTTCATCATCTATGTAGAAGAAGAGGGCAAGGCCAAGCGGTATGAGGCGAAAGCTGTCATTGATGCTTCTGGAACCTGGGGTAAAGCAAACCCGGTGCTTGCGAGCGGGGTGTTGACCTCCCTGGAGCAATCTCTTCATAAGCAGATGTTTTATGGCATACCAGATGTACTTGGGGTCGATCAAGAGCGCTATACAGATAAACATATTGCTGTTGTAGGTGGCGGTCATTCAGCCTTAAATACCTTACTTGATTTAGCTAAACTGCAAGAAACGAATCCCGATACGATACTGACCTGGATTATGCGGAGAGATCGAGTGGAAGAAGCTTATGGCGGAGAAGCAAGCGATCAGCTTGAAGCCAGGGGTGAATTAGGCAGTCGCATGCATGAGCTGGTGGATTCCGGAAAGGTTAGTGTGGTCACCCCCTTCCACATTCAGGAGTTGAGACAAGAAGGGGGGAAGATCAATATTGGTGGAGAGCAACTGGGGGAAAGCCAGGAATTGCAGCACATTGATGAAATCATTGTTAATGCAGGGAGTCGTCCTGACTTTTCCTTTCTTGGAGAACTACGTTTGAGCATTGACCACGCAACAGAAAGTGTGGAAACGTTGGCTCCACTGATCGATCCAAACGTCCATAGCTGCGGTACCGTTCGACCTCATGGGGAGAAGGAACTTCGTCATACAGAACAAGGTCTGTATATCGTGGGTATGAAAAGTTACGGTCGTGCGCCGACCTTCCTGATGGCCACCGGTTATGAACAGGTCCGATCCGTCGTTGCTTTTCTGGCGGGTGATTTAGAGGCTGCTGCACAAGTAGAGCTGGATCTGCCTGAAACGGGGGTATGTAGTGTGAAGCGTCCAGATGTACAACAAGTGCAACAACAGAGTGACTGCAGCTCATCCTGTTCTATTGAACGATGACATAAGTTGAAATTCAAAAAAGTACGCTAACAACCAAGTTGTTGCGTACTTTTTTTATTCTTACTCAACTAACCTGTGTCCGTCATGGTGATTTGGGCTCGGAGTACTGAAAAGCAACACGGAATTACCCGCAAACCCGAGTTGAATGATATTGTGGAGAAGAGTCTGAAAGCAGCGGTTTTATGGGACGAAGTGAAAGACCTGCTCAAAAAATCCGCTCTGCAGCTTTCAGGAGGACAACAGCAGCGCTTGTGTATTGCCCGGGCTCTGGCGATGAATCCTGAAATTTTGCTGATGGATGAGTCTACTGCTGCATTAGATCCGTTATCCACTCTTAAAATTGAAGAATTAGTTAAAGAACTTCGACAATCCTATACGATTGTAATGGTAACTCACAACTTGCATCAAGCTGCAAGGATTTCAGATCAATGTGCGTTTTTCCTGGATGGAGAACTGGTTGAATACGACGACACAAGTCAAATGTTTAGTAACCCGAAAAATCAAAAAACGGAGAATTATGTTGCGGGTCGTTTTGGTTGAAGGTTATGTTCACGGAAAAAGCATTACACAGGATTCCTTGATTTCAGCATATCCTTGCTTTAGAATATAAATATAAACTTATATATTATTATCGTTAGGATTGTTGAACGCAGGGAAGGATGAACGCAAGTGGAATCCATTGAACAAATTTCAGATAAGTTAAAGTTGCTTGGAGATAAGACTCGTCTGACCATGCTCATTCTCTTAAGAGAGAAAGAATGGTGTGTATGTGATTTCGTTGAAGTGCTTGATATGTCTCAGCCCGGAATTAGCCAACATTTACGCAAATTAAAGTCTCAGGGGATTGTTAGTGAAACACGCCGGGGGCAGTGGGTACACTATTCCTTAGATGTTGAAGATAAGCCATATATTAAAGCGGTGCTCGATCAGATGCCAGATCATGAAACTGTGCTGCTGTCTTTGGGCAAAAAAGGAGTCGGTTCCCAGTGTTAAGGGGAGTCTGAATCCTAAACCGAATAAAACGATTGTGCGTTGACTCTACAAAATGTGGAGTCAACGCATTACTATTTCATGGTAAAGGGTTGATTAAAAGATATCAACATATTATAATATAATTATTCGATTATATATTACCTGGAAGGAGGAATTTCAATTGAATACCATTCATGAAGCGGCAGACAAACTAAAGCTCTTGGGAGACAAAACACGTCTAACCATGTTAACGCTCTTAAAAGATCGGGAATGGTGTGTATGCGAATTTGTTGATGTCTTGGATATTTCTCAACCGGGGATTAGTCAGCATTTACGCAAATTAAAGGATCAAGGGATCGTTAAGGAAAACAAACGAGGACAGTGGGTTTATTATTCTTTAAATGTGGATGATACACCTTATATCAAAACCGTTCTGGACGCCATGCCTGATTCCAAAAACATTCTCCGTACTTTGAACAAGGTGGATGTACCTCGCATTTGCATTTGTAGTTAAACTTTCAATCATTATATAAGTACATCATTATATAATGATTGAATGACATGAAGGTATGAGGAGAATGTTATTAGCTATAATGCATTTGATTAGAGGAGGTAGAACTTGTGTTTTCTGTCGTCATGGCCTGCATTATCTTTTTAATTACGCTAGTCCTCGTCATCTGGCAGCCTAAAAACCTGTCCATTGGTTGGTCTGCTTGCGGCGGAGCAATTCTTGCTTTACTTGTAGGTGTGGTCAATTTCCAGGATGTTTGGGATGTTACGCAAATTGTATGGAACGCCACGCTTGCTTTTGTGGCCATCATTATCATCTCACTGATTTTGGACCGCATCGGTTTCTTTGAATGGGCAGCCTTACATATGGCGAAGGCAGCTCACGGTAGAGGTGTCCGGATGTTTGTTTACGTCTCGCTTCTTGGAGCCGTGGTTGCAGCATTTTTTGCCAATGATGGTGCAGCATTGATTCTGACACCGATTGTCCTGGCAATGGTACGAGCACTGAATTTCGATGAGAAAAAAGTGTTCCCTTTCATTATTGCCAGCGGATTTATTGCCGATACAACTTCATTGCCACTGGTTGTCAGTAACCTTGTAAACATTGTATCTGCCGATTTCTTCGGTATTACGTTTATGGAGTATGCAGGCAAAATGTTTGTTCCGAATCTGTTTTCACTGGGTGCAAGTATCGGTGTATTGTATCTCTTTTTCAGAAAAAGTATTCCCAAACGGTTTGATGCCAGTGAACTGAAAGCTCCAGCAACAGCGATCAAAGACCTGAAGATGTTCCGGTTATCATGGATTGTACTGGGCATCCTGCTGATTGGTTACTTTGCCAGTGAATTTGTTGGTATTCCAGTATCAATAATTGCAGGAATTGTGGCTATCTTCTTCCTGATCATGGCGTCTCGCAGTTCTGCTGTACCGACCAAAGTTGTCGTTAAGGAAGCACCTTGGGCCATTGTATTTTTCTCTATCGGCATGTATGTCGTCGTATATGGTTTGCGGAATGAAGGTTTGACGGATCTGCTCGCCGTAGTCATTCAGGCTTTGGCTGATCAAGGATTGTTTGCCGCAACGATTGGTATGGGATTTATTGCGGCAATTATTTCATCCCTGATGAACAATATGCCTACCGTGTTGATTGATGCGCTTGCCATTGATGCAACAACGGCTACGGGAACGGTTCGGGAGGCGCTCATCTACGCCAATATTATTGGATCAGACCTGGGTCCCAAGATTACCCCGATCGGTTCACTGGCGACGCTGCTCTGGCTTCATGTGCTTAGCACGAAAGGCGTCAAAATCTCATGGGGCACTTACTTTAAGACAGGTATCATTATCACCGTTCCAACTCTGCTTATTACGCTATTGGGTCTGTATCTGTGGTTAAGCATTCTATAATTCAAACAACGAGGAGACGATGAACATGAGTAAAAAAACACTGTACTTCCTATGCACAGGCAATTCTTGCCGGAGCCAAATGGCCGAAGGCTGGGCCAAGAAATATCTGAGTGAGGACTGGAACATTTATAGTGCAGGCATTGAGGCACACGGTCTGAATCCAAAAGCAGTTGAAGCCATGAAGGAAGTCGGCCTGGATATTTCCACTCAAACTTCCGATATCATTGATTCCGAGTTGTTGAACAATGCTGATTTTGTAGTCACATTGTGTGGAGACGCCGCGGATAAGTGTCCAATGACACCACCACATGTGAAGCGGGAACACTGGGGATTCGATGATCCTGCCAAAGCACAAGGTACAGATGAAGAGAAATGGGCTGTATTCCAAACGGTTCGTGACCAGATTGGGGAGCGCATTAAAACGTTCGCTGAAACCGGCAAATAATACAAACCGCCGGGAGAATGTTTCCCGGCTTTTCTAATTTCGAGAGGGGGGTTCGCGTTGAAAACAATGGAGATCTACGATCCTGCCATGTGTTGTTCTTCCGGCGTGTGTGGTCCAGGTGTTGATCCGGAACTGATTCGTGTATCTGCTGTCGTCCATAATTTGCAAAAGAAACAGTTTCAGGTATCACGTTATAACTTAACCAGTGAACCTGATGCTTTTGTGGCAAGTCCGCTCGTAGGACAGCTTTTGGCTGAAAAGGGTCCTCAAGTGCTGCCAATTATCATTGTAGATGGTCAAGTGGTAAAGGAAAATGGTTATCCAAGCAACGAAGAATTCATTCAATGGACCGGTTTGACGGAAGAAGAACTGGTGGCTAAGCCGAGAATACGTCTTGAAGTCAAAACCAAATCCGAGCTTTAGGAAAGAAGGTCCTCTCAACATGTTAAACCGATTTGAACCGAAATCCATGTCGTTAACCCCTTATCTGTTTTTTACCGGAAAAGGGGGCGTAGGCAAGACGTCTACGGCTTGTGCAACAGCCGTATCCCTTGCCGATTCGGGGAAGCGTGTTTTGCTGGTGAGCACCGATCCAGCTTCAAACCTGCAAGATGTTTTTGGGATGACCTTATCCAATCATCCTGTACCTGTTAAGGGAATTCAAAATCTGGATGCTGCCAACCTGGATCCTGAAACGGCTGCCGGAGAGTACAAAGCTGAAGTCGTTGGTCCATACCGCGGCGTTCTGCCTGATACGGTTATTGCAACGATGGAAGAGCAGTTGTCAGGAGCCTGCACCGTGGAAATTGCTGCCTTTAATGAGTTCAGTTCCATGCTAACCAATCAAGAACTGCGAGAGCAGTATGATCACATCTTGTTCGATACGGCTCCGACAGGGCACACGCTTCGTTTATTGCAATTGCCTACCGCTTGGAGTGGATTTTTATCCGAAAGTACGCATGGGGCTTCCTGTTTGGGACCACTTGCCGGTCTGGAAGCGAAAAAAATGCTATACCAGGAAGCCGTAAAAACGTTGTCTGATTCAAACGAAACAACACTTGTACTGGTTACCCGCCCGGATGTTTCCCCGCTGAAAGAAGCAGCGCGGGCATCACAAGAACTTCGAGAGATCGGCATTCAGAACCAGTTGTTAATTGTGAATGGGCTACTTTCTTCTGTTGTGGAGCAGGATGCGGTTTCTTCTGCTTTTTACGGTCGACAGGTACGTGCATTGGAGAAACTTCCTGAAGCTGTTCAGCAGCTTCCAATCTATCAAATTCCTCTAGCGCCGTTTAACATCACTGGCATTGAGCATTTGCGTCATTTCTTCGATGCCCCGGAGGTTAGGCTGGTACAAGAGAAAAATGTAAAATCTTCGTTGGTTTTCCCTTTGCAACATCTCGTAGATGATATGGAGAACAAGGGTATCCGAGTGATTTTCACCATGGGAAAAGGCGGCGTTGGCAAAACAACAGTCGCATCAGCTATAGCAGTTGGTCTAGCAGAGAGAGGTCACCGGGTACATCTGAGCACAACCGATCCCGCTTCCCATCTGAGTCATGTGCTCGAACAAGAGACGGACAACATCACCGTGAGCTGTATCGATCCGAAGGTCGAACTGGAACGATATAAACAGGAAGTCCTGGAGCAGAACAAGGATTCTTTGGATGAGGATGGTCTGGCTTACTTGGAAGAAGATTTAAGATCACCTTGTACGGAAGAAATTGCAGTTTTCCGTGCATTTGCCAATCTGGTTGAACGAAGCAGCGATGAGATTGTGGTTATTGATACGGCTCCAACAGGGCACACGTTACTTCTTCTCGATGCAACGGAAGAGTACCATAAGGAGATTGCACGTTCAGCAGGTGCCATACCCGCTGCGGTTCAGCATTTGTTACCACGACTTCGTGATCCGAATGAAACAAGTGTTGTTATTGTTACACTCGCAGAGGCTACACCGTATTATGAGGCTTTTCGTTTGGAACAGGACTTACAGCGGGCCAGTATACCAACCAAGTGGTGGACCATTAATCAAAGTTTTGCTGTGACAGACACCATGGACCCCATTCTTAGCGGACGGGCCATCGCTGAGCAGGAATGGATTCAGCAGATTCATAAAGCTTCGGATGGAAACTCCGTGATTATACCATGGGAATCCAGAGAAGTAGTTGGTTATGACAGCTTAAAGACCTGGGCTGAAGCGGGAAGCACGAGTGAAGTATAGAGAGGAGACAACCGACGATGATGATTACCGATGGTGCTAAAACCTATATCGAGGCAATGATGAAAGAAGCAGGCGTGCATACGCTTCGGTTTGCCATGGTTGGCGGCGGATGCTGTGGACCCAGTTTTCAACTAGGGCTCTCTGATCCTATAGAGAACGATGTGGTACAGGAAATCAATGCGATACGCGTAGCTGTCGATCCTGAGATTGCAGCTACCGTAGAATCGATTACCCTGGATGTGGAACAATCTGCTGATGGACCTGGACTGGTCGTTAGTGGAGGCTCAAGCTGCTGTTAAGTACAACTAGAGAAGGAGAGGATAACGATGTCTAACTATCATGAACTCGTTAAAGGTAAAGTATATATTGGAGGAGCAGATGCTGCTCTGAGTGCGATCAAGGAGCAAGGTGTCACTGAAGTATTTGATCTCCGGGATGACGGTAAGGCACAAGAGGGGTTTCCTGCTTCGGCCAAGCGACATCATTATCCGATTATTGAAGACCGGGATGATCAGGAAGAGTCCATTAAAGCAGCGATTGTAGCCGTCACTGAGGCTGTTCAGTCCGATAAAAAAGTATTCTTTCACTGTGCCGGAGGACGCAATCGAACAGGAACTGTGGCAACAGCTCTACTGATTAATCTGGGTGAAGCCACCACGGTGGAAGAAGCAGAAAAGCTGGCGATGGAAAGACGCCCGGATATTTCGATCAAGCCCGAAATGCGTAATGTGCTGAAAAATATGTTCGAATCAAATAAGGGCTAAACATATTGTGCTGTACACAATATCAAGGAAGGACTGGGCCTATGCGGCTCTTTTTTTTAATTCACAACACAACAAACTGTCGAGAGACAAGAAGAAGCTCCCATTCAAAGTCGCTATTATAGCGGCTTTTTTAGTTTATCGGTACGAGTTCTTGTACCGATTGCCGAAATGGACAAGAACATAGCCCGATTACCGATTAGGCATGTAACTAATCGATTTTCGCCCGCTAATTCATTAAGCTAACGGGCAGGTTAACACAATGATTTAGGCCACTACTTATAACCAGGCTTTTCCGAATCGATAAGTGAACCTGACGGAATCATGAATTTTTTGAAGTTTTTTCTATATTCCGGCTCTTTTTGGTTAAAGTAATTTAAACATAAGTAGAAGTATATGATACTTATATATAAGTTTACTTTACTTTTATAAAAAATGAGTTTATAATTTGATTCAAGGGGTGGTTGTCATGAAGAAAGATTTTGGTGATTCGATATCAAATAAGGTTTATGAATATCGTGTACTTGCCAGAATGTCTCAGCAAGAATTAGCAGAGAAAGTCGGGGTTTCCAAACAAACCATCTTCGTAATGGAAAAAGGAAATTATGTTCCGACTCTACTGTTAGCTTTTCGAATTGCCAAATTTTTTAATGTAGATGTAAACGATATTTTTACTTATGTGAAAGGGAATGATTAAAATGATAACTAAGTCTATCTCATATATCCATAACGCAATTTTTTCCCCTTTAAAGTCCTGGGCTGAACAATCTACAGGAAATTGGAATATTCTCATTGGAGTTGGTTTTTTACTGGTTATGGGTAGTGCGATTTTCGCTTATGTATTTTATAAGAAGATTGGGCAAGACGACGAACGGACAAATAAAATCTTTTTGAAAAGCGGTTCATATATGCTGTTGGCAATTATTCTATGTGACATGATTTTTCCTAAAGACGATATGTGGACCATCTTTTTCTTGTTCAAATATACGCTGGCATTTTTAGCTGGTGGTATTTACCTAGCCGCCCAATATAAAAAGGATTTTTCATAAGAAAAGGTGGGTACGAGGCTCAACCAAGGATCGAGGAGTAGACAACGCTAATAAATATGCTAACTAAGCCATATGGAAATTCAACAGTTTCAAAAGATCTCTATTTAGGCTAACGGGAAACGAAAAGCGAATAAAACAATAAGAGCAGCGGATCTTTGTGATCGGCTGCTCTTATTCATCTAACGGGCAGGACAGTGTAAATAAACACCATAATACATGACAATTTCCACATCGTTATGGAGAAATGACTCGTTCATTATTAAAAGAAAATATAACCATCAAAGCCCCGGTTGTACGCATGATTTCAATAATATTTCCTCATTTCCTATTTCTGTTCCTCTCCTTTTTCTAGAGCGTGAGCTACGCTAATCTCCACAAAGTTCAGCACTTCGTCGGATACGGGGTATAGTCCTGACTCTAATGTAGGAAGCTTCCTCACTTCCCAAAACTTCTCCATCAATTTCTCGTCTCCATTAAAGGTTTCATCTGATAGCTTCATTAGCTCGCAGGCAATGTTATAACCTTCATCAGATTTAGGTGGAACAGATTCCTGTATGCACCACTCAATCCGGCGCAGCAAAGAGGCATATTGCTGAGTGGTCTGGTCATTACTGTTGAGATTGGGCAGTGCATGTTGTAGAAATGCACTTTCGTCATCGTTGAAGTAATCGACCCACTGTTTAGAAATAGGTTGCACGTTATGGACCAGATGAGAAACCCGTTCCCAGGAGAGGCTACCTTCTAGATCAATCATGTTGATCAAAGACGTAGTATTTGCAATACTCCCCTGAAGAGAAGTGAGCTGCTCCTGAAGATGATTATGGTGTGCGATAAGAATATGACGAAAAGATAGCCTGTCCATTACATTTTGGATGTCATCAAGCGGTAGTGATAGTGATTTAAGCAATGTTATCTTTTCGAGATTGAATAAATCTTCCTCTGAATAATAACGGCGGCCGTTTTCTTCCTTATAACTCGGTTTAAGAAGACCGATCTGATCATAATAACGTAGGGTTCGAACAGAAATGTTCCGCTGTTTGGATACTTGTCCTGTTGTCCATCTATTCATGTTTCTTCTTTCCTCCCGAAAATAATGCTTGCAGGTGACGTAACGTCACCTAATATCATTAAATTATATCACAGAGGATTGAGGGATTAAGGATGACTAGTACGGAAATGTGGAAGAAGATGGATCAGTGGACATGGCGTGAGTTTATTGCTTTACTTGCGCTTGAGTTTGTATTCGTAATATTCGTTATCAAATACGCAGTACAGTCAATGTATGAGCAATGGTTGGGGAATACTCTATACTCAGGGACTCTTACAGGGCTTACCATCGCGATTGTACTTTTGTTAGGATTATATTTTGTTGCTTTACGACCGAAGAAAATGTCCTGGACAGAGGTAGGAGTAAAGGGATTTCCTGCGAAAGATTGGTGGAGGATTGCGCTGTGGACACTCATTCTCATCGTATTCAGTGTGGCGACTCTCTATCTCACGAGTTTTCTTGGGAATACAGTGGACAACAGCAAAACAGAGAGTCTAAAGCAAAATGTCACTCTATTTACTATGATTATTGGTATTGTGTCGGCAGGGATCGTGTCACCCTTTTATGAGGAGATATTTTACCGTGGATTTATATATCGTTGGCTACGGGCTCGTGTTAGTATGAGATGGGCGCTTCTGATTAGTTCGCTAATCTTTACTCTTGCGCATTTTCCCACTATGAATGCCATGCCCGTGAATTTTATTAGTGGAGTTGTGCTTGCATGGACCTATGAACGTACGGGATCGGTCGTGCCTGCTATGATCGTTCACGGTGTGTTTAATACAATTGCCGTGTTGTTAACAGCGATGAGTTAGAATGATTATTATATTCTGTATACACCTCATCCGAGTCCGATCTACCCTCTTGGCAAAAAAAACCTCGAATAACTCCAAGATTTTTAATGCACAATTTACATAAATGGGGTGAACTGTATGAGGAAAAAAGGGAAACAGATGTTAGCTTCGATCTTATTAATGAGCATGCTTATCGGATGCCAGAACTCGAAACCAAAAGAACAGGATTTGATACGGATAAACTCCACTAATGGAGAAAATGCGAAGAAAGTCATTTTCCTGATGGTGGACTCTTTGATGTATCAGGCGATCGACCAAGGAATTAGTAAGCAGGAACTTCCCGCATTAAAATTCCTGATCGAACACGGGCAATATTATAAAAATTTGGTCAGTTCTTTTCCCACAATGTCCGTCACGATCGACAGCTCATTACTTACCGGTGCGTATTCAGACATTCACCGTATCCCGGGTCTAGCTTGGTATTCTACGGACAACAAGAAAATGATCAATTACGGAACCGGACCCATGGAAGTACTCAAACACGGAGTTAATCCGGTGTTGGCGGATGCACTAATCCATTTGAACGGGAGTCACTTGAACAGGGATTTACCCACGATTTATGAGGACTTAGCCCGGCACGGGTTAAAGTCTGGTTCGATCAACGGCTTGATTTACAGGGGGGCGTCCGCTCATAAGTTGTCGATACCTGATTGGATTCAAGGGCCTTCTTCTTTACCGAAAGAGATTGATGTGAAAGGGCCGGACTTACTGTCCCTAGGTGCATTGTCTAATCCGTTTCAAGGTATTAAAAACTTGCCGGATGGCCTAACGAATCGGATGGGCCTCCATAATGATTTCGCTATTGAGGCCGTAAAATATTTGGTTCAATCCAATAAATTGCCGGATTTTCTGTTTGTCTATTTGCCGGATTTAGACCGGGAGTTACATAAGAAAGGCCCCACGGGACTTCGTAAGGTCAAAGAGTTGGATCAGCAGCTTCAATCTGTATTGCAAACATTCGGTTCTCCGGAAAAAGCTTTGCATGATGCCATCTTTATCATTGCAAGCGACAGCGGGATGACCCGTATTCTGCCTGCCGAACAGAATCCGGTCATTGATCTGTCTTCCTTGCTTGGAGATGCCAAAATTTTGCGTCCTGGTGAAGCTGTATCGAAGGAGACTGAGATCATTCTTGCCGTCAATGAAACGATGGCCTATGTATATTCATTGAAAGTGGATCGTTCCCTGAGAGATACGGCGAACCTTTTAATGAACGATCCAGGCATCGATTTTATCTCCTGGAAAGAAAAGGAATGGAATTATGCCATTCAAGGATCAACAGCCAAACAGATCAAATTTAAAGCAGGAGGCAACCTGACTGATCCATACAACCAATCATGGACGGTCGAACAGGACGAAGAGGTATTGGATTTAAGCTTAAATATGGCTACACACTCGTTGAGTTACGATCAGTATCCCGATGTTCTGAAACGATTGTCAAGCGCGCTCCGCTCACATCAAGGCGAATTTTTGGTTGTCACGGCAAAACCAGGATATGAATTTACTGGCGGCAGTTCACCAACGCACAAGGGAGGAGGCGGTCACGGTTCCATTCGTAAAATGGAATCCCTTGTCCCCTTGATAATCAGTGGTACAGATCAAAAGCCTGAATATTTACGTATGGTAGATTTAAAAGCTTATCTGCTAAACCTTTTGACTAAAAAAAATCAAAGAATACAGTAGGCGACTTTATTTTTGATAAAACAGATCGCTTGTGGGCAAACGTTCTTTCACAAGCTTGGCTGTATTGATAATTACCACCGATATACTTTTATACCGGTGGTTAGTTTTGTGCTTATAGATGTTGTACTTAGAACATTTTTCGAACAGACGATATTATGTGGTAAACTTGGCTTTTCCTGATGGAGCTACTACGGGGTAGTTCTTTAAAAGAGCGATGGAACTGATTTGATATTCGTTTGGAATCGTGATGATCATTTTATCTTTAGTCACAAACAAAAAAGACCTTGAAAGTGTGAAATTATGAATCCTTACATAGTTAGTTACTTTATGGAAACGATAGCACTCGCCCAACAAATGGGGCAGACGCATGGGGAAATTCATCGTGGCTCCCTATACTAAGTATATTCATGCTGGTAACGGACAACGCTTAAGGTTAAATATTATGTTACGCGGGAGGTCATCGCTTCTTGAAATTTGAACTAGGACGTTGTTTATTGAATGAACGATTGATGGAATACGGAAAGTCAGTAGAATGGCTGGCAAAAGACTTACTTTTTAAACCGGAACGAATTTTCGACTTTATTGAAAACAAAAGAGTGATGCCACTCAAAATTGCCATATCGATCGCCGATTCCATCGGTTGTGATGTTCGTACTTTGTATGAATTAATTCCGAATGATTATGAAGTAAAGGCGCGTGGTGATTAAGGGAATAAGTTCTTTCTTATCCTGTCGAGGGACAAGAACATGGTCCCATTAAGGTCGCTAATTTAGCGGCTTTTTTAGTTTATAAGGACAAGAACTTGTACCTATTACCGTATTTGACAAAAACATGTTCCAATTAACGATTAGGCATATATCTAATCGATCTTCACCGGTATTTATTAAGTTAACGGGCAGGTTAGTTGAACAAAACTAACAAGGCAGCCGAGCAACGTAACCGGCTACTATTGATTAGATAAAGCCATTTGCGAATCTTTCACAGAGGAACTGTCGCACTTGACTTGACAATCTGTCAAGCATTAACCATGATTGCGTTACTAAAGTTAAAGAAGGAAAGCAACTAGCTAAAATGGAAGAGGATAAGATACTGCGAGCTGATGCAACGATCAAAGATTTTGTAATCCTTTAGATAGGCAAAAACATGCCTAGCATGCCAATGAGGAAAGAAGGGTCAAGATTAAATATCTTGACCTATTTCTTATTCTTCAGGATTAGTGTCATTATGGTTGAAATGAACTGTTTAAGAGATGACAGGGTCCTAATGCCTCACATGAAAGATAATGTCCCTAAAGGGCAATTACAACAGATATCGTTTTTCTTATTCATTCATGAGCTTTGGTATATTAGACTGGATAATGCTTATTTGGAGCCGAAATTTCGGTGTTAAGCCTGTTTGGAAAACTATTCTCAAATTACGTGTTGTCGCCGTATTCTTTACCGAAGTCCTCCATCTTTTCAAGGATCGGTAGTAACTTGATTCCCTTGTCTGTTAACGAATACTCGACTCGTGGAGGAACTTCCGGATAAACATCACGTTGAATAACGCCATCATTCTCCAGCTCTTTAAGTTGCTTCGTAAGAGAGCCCTGAGATAGATCTCCAAGGAATTTTTTGATGTCCGAATAACGACGCGTTTCATCTTTTAGATACCATAATATAAAATACTTCCAACGTCCGGAAAGAACATTTTGGGTAAAAGCTATCGCGTACATATCACTTTTCTCATTCATGAACTCTTGTTCAAATCCTTCATTACAAACTCTCATTGATATCACTCCTAATCTGTAGGTACAAATAGATGTACTATGTACATCTAGATTGCCCTCTTTGCAAACGAAACGAATACACTTATGATTGGGTCAACAACCAAAACACAAATCATTTTAGTTTGGTTAAAGTGTAAAAGAATAATAATCTTATTTTGGTTTTATAGTTAGCAGGCTAAGTAATCATTATATTTTTTAATCTTATAGTTAGCAAGCTAAATAATAAATAAAACATAGAAAGGAGAACTGATGTGAATACAGCAAATGAACTAAAACTTTCGATTTTGGACTTTGTTCATATCTATAACAGAACTGAGGCTACGAAAAGCCTCCAGAACGTGACGGAAATGGTTCAATTAGCAGAACAGTGGGGGTTCAACAGATATTGGTTTACTGAACACCATAACACAACAACCTTGATGAGTACTTCACCAGACTTATTGAGTCTGCATGCAGCAGCTCACACTAAAAGCATTCGAGTAGGTTCTGGAGGAATCATGTTGCCTAATCACAGCCCCTTGAAAGTGATGGAGAACTTTACGCTTCTCGAAGGATTATATCCAGGGCGTGTTGACCTCGGGATTGGCAGGGCTTCAGGTACGGATGGCAGAACCATGTGGGCATTGTTAAGATCCCGAGAATTAATGGAGGTTAATGATTTTCCAGAGCAATTAGATAACCTGCTTTCCTTCTTTGCCCGTGACTTTAAAGAAAACCACCCGTTTAGTCACATCCATCCTCCGGGAGATCATTCAATGGTTCCGGATATGTTTATGCTGGGATCTAGCGAGGGGGGATTACATTTTGCCTTGGAAAAAGGATTAGGGTTTGTATTTGCTGCACATTTGGCACCGCAACTGGCTATTCCTATGTTGAGAGCTTACCGTTCGAATTTTAAGCCTTCGTCCTATTTGACTGAACCCCAAAGTATGTTAGCGACAATGGTTATTACAGCTGAGACGGAAGAAGAGGCTAAATATATTGCAGGGCCGGCGGAGTTAATGTGGGCACAGATGAGCACAGGGACGAGAAATCTTACTTTCCCTACACCGGAAGAAGCCAAAAATCACAAATACACGCCTCATGAAGAGCTGGCCAGGGAACGTAATAAAGATCGCTTTGTGATTGGAAGTGTTGAACAGGTTGCGGAGCACCTTAGGCAGCTAGCGAAAGCAAGTTTAGTAGATGAAATCATGATTGCAGACTTCTATCCTAATCAAGAGAGCCGCAAGAAAGGGCATGTATTATTGGCAAAAGAATTAGGTTTATCACAAGGAAATAAGTGAGCTCGTGAAAAGGGGATCATTCAACTATGGAAGAAAGAAAGCTTAAACTAGGAGGAATTATTGATGGCGTGGGTTGGAATCACACGGGTTGGAGACACCCCGCTATTCCAGCAGATGCCAGTGAAAATATTGAGTATTACGTACAGAAAGCCATACAACTTGAACAGGGTAAGTTCGATCTCATCTTTTTGGCAGACGTAAGTCATATTGGACCTGGCATGATCCCACACTATTTAAGCATGTTTGAGGGTGTATCCATTTTGTCTGCACTAAGTATGGTAACACATACCATTGGCTTGGCTGCAACGATAGCGACTTCATATGCTGATCCCTATACGGTTGCCAGGCAAATTGCCTCACTCGACAAGATTAGCAAAGGTAGAGCAGGGTGGAATGCGATCACCTCGAATCCGGGAGGATTAGCCAATTACAGTCGGTCCCATTTAAGAAAAGCAGATCTTTATCCGATGAAAAAAGAGTTTTTGGAGATTGTTGAAGGCCTTTGGGATTCGTATGAAGACGATGCCTTTATACGTGATAAGGAACGTGGGGTATTTTATGACCCGCGTAAAATGCATCCGCTACTTTATACCGGGAATTACTTTTCCGTGGAGGGACCCTTAAATATCAGTCGATCGAGGCAAGGCAGACCTGTGGTCTTTCAAGCAGGTACTTCCCCGGAGTTCATGGATATTGCTGCACAGCATGCCGAAGTTATCATGGCACCTGGACATGATCTGGAATATCTCAAGGCATTCACTGCTGAACTGAAACGTAAAGTTCAAAATCAAGGGCGTTCACCACATGACCTGTTGATGATGCCTTCTCACAACCCAATCGTTGGTAAAACGGAAAAAGAGGCCCTGGAAAAGCTAAAGGAAATCGAATCATGGATGCCCCAAGGTTATCGAATGCCGAAACCTGGGTTGATAGGATCGGCGGAGCACGTTGCCGAACAAATCGAACATTGGTATCGAGAAGGCGTTATGGATATTATGCTCATCAGACAAGATCATCCAGCAGGATTTAAGGACTTTATCCGATTGGTTGTTCCCATCTTGCAAGATAAAGGCATATTCCGCAAGGAATATGAGGACGACACACTTCGGGGAAATTTAGGTCTACCTTACCCTGAAAATAAATACACGAAATAATAATCAAGTAATTTTTTAACAAGAGGAGAAATTAATGATGAAAAACCGAATTACAGAACTACTTGGAATTGAGTATCCTATTATTTCAGCTGCGATGACATGGGTCACTTCGGCAGAATTTGTTGCAGCAGTATCCAATGCAGGGGGAATGGGGGTGCTTGGACCTAATGCTGGTCAGTCGGAAAAAGCAACGAGTGCGGAAGATATGGCGGATCGACTGACCAAAGAAATTCGTAAAGTGAAAGCATTAACCGATAAGCCCTTTGCAGTAAACTACATTTTCCCAATGGGAGGGGCCGCAGAAGACCCATTTACGAATGCTGTTTTTGATGTCTTGCTTCAAGAGAATGTAAAAAACGTTATAGCCATTGGACAACATGTGGTTGAACGTGAACTTCAACGACTGAAAGAACATGATATTAAGGTCGTATACAGAGACTTGAGCCCAACGGTAGAAAAGCTTGTAGAAGCTGAGAAAACAGGAGTAGATGCGCTTATCGTTACAGGTTATGAGGCTGGTGGCCATATGAGTGATTATAAAATCAGTACGCTTTCGCTTGTTCCACAAATCACTTCAATTGTGAAAATACCTGTAATTGCTGCCGGTGGGATTATAGATGGTCAGGGAGCGAAAGCAGCATTTTCAATGGGTGCCGAAGGTGTGTATATGGGGACAAGGTTCATTGCAACGAAGGAAAACCCGGCTAGCATTGAAACGAAGAAAGCCATTGTTAATGTGAAAAGTGAAGAGTTCATTGAATTTAAATCAGGTATGGGACATTTGAGAACCATTCCGACAGAAGCGGGCAAAAAAGCATTAGAACTCATTAATCAAGGAAATCATGCCGAAGCCTACAAATACTATGGAGAAGGGTTCAAAATAGGCATGTTAGATGGCGATTTGATCAACGGTACCATTAGTGTATCTGAAGCAGCTGGTGGCATTCAGCACATTCTTACGTGTCAAGAAGTGGTTGATGAAATTGTTAAATTCATTGGATGAAGATCTCAACAAAAATTTGATCAGGAGGGGGATTAGATGGGAAGACTTTCGAATAAAGTAACCATGATTACTGGAGCTGGTGCTGGTCAAGGGGAAGCTGAAGCGTATTTGTTTGCTAAAGAAGGAGCAAACGTCATTGCTACGGATATCCAATATGAAAGTGTACAAGCTGTAGTGAACCGTATAAATAACGATTTCCCTGATCGTGCTATTGCCATAACGGGTGCTGATTATGTAATTAATGGAGGATTGTCTGTGAAGTAGCCCGCGAAATAAAATGAGAGGGAGGATGAATGGATGACAGATCAGGTGGATTGTGATATTCGTCAGTCGTTAGATCGAGTTTCCTCTCAAATGCGTCGACATTATAGCGAATCTCTAAGAGAACTTAACCTCTACGTGGGCCAAGAAAATTTACTGTATCGCTTGTGGTTAGACGATGGGATCACACAAATGCAACTCAGTGAACATCTAAAATGCGAACCTCCTACAGTAACAAATATGGTTAAATCACTAGAGCAAAATGGATTTATATACCGGAAACGTGATGAACAAGACGCAAGAGTAATGCGAATATATCTCACCGAAAAAGGAAAAGAATTAGAGGTTCCCGTTGATATCAAATGGAAAACACAACAGGAAAAATTACTACAGACCATTTCTGTAGAAGATCGTTTGATCCTCCGACAATTAATCCAGAAATTAGAGCGGAATTTATCATGAATTCTCCATCATCTGTATGTATTTAACAAGCTAAATAGTTGTGATTTAGTATCACCATGAGGAAAGAGAATATTTTGGCGCCACCCCATGTGTGATTACCCAAAGAAGAGAGGTTACTTTTTGAAAACAATTGCTATAATCGGGGCTGGTCCCGGCCTGGGTTTTTCACTGGCCAAAACATTGGTATGACCTATACATGAACAGAGCACAGGCAGAGGAGACTTTTCCCAAAAGGATCAAGCAATTAATGAATTAATTGGGACGCTAGAGCATATCAAAGATTTTTTCATGATTGATCTGTTGAGATCAGGATCGGCTGAGATAATACATTTAAAATAAGGGAGATGTTTTACATTGAGTAAAAAAATTCGTACAGGAATCATAGGCGCTTCAATTAATAATGGGTGGGCGAGTGGTACACATATTCCGGCCATTGAGCATTTGGATGAGTTTGAGCTTACAGCAGTGGGGACAAGCAATATGGCGAGTGCGAAGAAAAGCGCAGAAGCTTTCTATGCAGATCACGGCTTTGATAACATGGAGGAGCTGGCTCAACATCCTGATGTGGACATGGTAGTCGTCAGTATAAACGTCAAGGAACATTATAACGCCGTCAAAGCCATCGCGCCTGCTGGAAAACCGATCTATTGTGAATGGCCACTGGGATCCAATACAGGTGAAGCACTTGAAATGCAGGAATGGGTAGCATCCGCAAAATTGCCAAATGCGATTGGATTACAGGCCAGACAAGCCCCGGCCGTTCAGTATGTGAAAGATCTATTGGCAGAAGGTTATGTGGGTAAAGTCTTGTCTGCCAATTTAAAGGTTTCTATTGATGGCATGGGTGGCGTGGGCGACAAGTCCAGTGCGTACCTATTTGATCGGAAGATTGGAGGGAATTTGCTGACTATTGTAGGTGGACATAATCTGGATGCATTTACCTACATGCTTGGGGACTTTACCGAACTTTCTGCTCTCACAGCACAGCAGTTTCCTGAAGTCGAATTGGTGGATATTCAGAAAACCATGAAGAAGACGGCGGATGATCAAATACTGATTACAGGAAAATTAACGAGTGGTGCCGCAGCCAGTGTTCATATTCAAGGTGGAGTCAAACATCAAACAGGACTAACACTTGAAATTTTTGGAGAAAAGGGCACAATCGTGCTGAGTGCTCCGGCATCCATTCAATTCGGATCACACCAACTACGTGGCGCTGGACATGCGGACAATGAGCTTCGTGAACTAACCATTCCCGATTCTTATTACTGGGCTCCACATTCTCTAAAAAATGACTCGGGATTTGTTCTGAATATGGCTCAAGCATATCGTAAATTTGCCCAAGATATTCAAGAAGGCACAACCTTAACACCTACTTTTGCGGATGCGGTTAAACTTCATCAGTTACTGGATGCCGTCGAAAAATCAGCACAGACTGGTGAACGTCAATATGTTTAATGCTTAAACACTCGAATCCGCAGCAATCATGTACATTGCAGCTGCGGATTCTTGATCTTTTACGAGCACTTCTAATCTATAGGTACAGAAAGTTGTACTATGTTCATTTAAATTGCCCTCTTTGCAGATTTATCAAAGAATTTTATGATAGTATCAATGTCGCTGAACAGAGTAATATCGTACAACATTTATTTAGCAGGCTAATTATTAGTCATCACATGAAGGGATTCCACTCTGTGCCTATCTGGAATATAAGGAGAAGAAACGATATGAAAACAAGAAATGGGATGCAACTGGCTTTACAGATGGTTTCCGGCTATGGAGGCGAATTCAGCGCATGGAGAATGCCTGGCACTGACCCTGCAGCTTACACTAATATAGATAGTTATGTGGAGCGGGCTAAATTGGCTGAACAAGGAAAATTTCAAATGATTTTCATTGCCGACACTCCAGTATTATCCAACAACTTAGGTCCTCAGACGCCTATGTTCCCTATGGACCCTATGTTAGCACTGATGGCTGTAGCAAGAGAGACGAACCACATTGGGCTTGTTGCTACTCTCTCTACGACATTTAATTATCCATATAACATCGCACGTCAGTTCAAAGCACTGGATGTAATCAGTCATGGACGTGTGGGATGGAATGCGGTTACCACATCCGACCCCTTAGCGGCAGCAAATTTCGGTGCCGGGGTTGTTAATCGCAAAGAACGATATGACAAAGCACATGAAAGCATACAAATTGTTCAGGCATTGTGGGGGAGTTGGGAACCAGATGCTTGGACGTTGGATGTAGAAGGAGGGAAGTTTGCCGATATGGACAAAATCCAGCCTATATATCTACAAGGTCAATATTATGCATCTCGTGGTCCACTACCCATTCCCCCTTCCGAGCAAGGGCAGCCTGTTATTTTCCAGGCAGGAGGAGGGAGTGAGGGATTGGAATTGGCGGGGAAATACGCTTCGGGCGTCTACGCCAATCCTTATGATATAGCGTCTGCTCGTGAACACAGACAAGCCATTCGGCAAAGTGCTGCCCGTTTCGGTCGAAACCCTGATGATATCAAAATGTTTGCAGGTTTTATGTTTTCTCTGGCTTTAACGGAAGAAGAAGCGTTGGATCGTCGAAAACAGCTTATGAGCTTCAATCCCCAGGAAATCCCTAGTAGGGTAAGTTACCTCGGTTCCATGATTGGTTTACCCTTATCGGTAAACTCGGTAGATATTGATAAACCTTTATCGGCCGACATGTTGAAAAATGCATATGCCAACCCAATGGACCCACGTTCTCCAATAGCCTTGAAGTTGTTGTTACAAGGGCTATCCGTTCGGGATGTTCTCGCCCACGGGGTCATCAACTATCATCCCGTCGTTGCAGGCACACCCACACAGGTTGCTGACTTTTTAGAAGAATGGTTTTTGGCTGAAGCATGTGACGGATTCTCAGTCGTGCCCGATGTATCTTTTGATGGTGTTGCTAATTTTGTAAATCAGGTTGTGCCCATCTTGCAGGAGCGTGGTTTGTTCCACAAGGAGTATGAAGGAAAAACACTACGAGAGAATATGGACGTTCCATACGAATATGGAATGCGGGAATATGGAATAAACGAATAGAGGAGAGGATTTTAATGAATCATACGCTTGAATTGCTTCATAACCATACATCGTTTCGTTCTTACACATCTCAACCCCTGACTGAGGAACAAATCGATGCAATCTTTCAGGCTGCGAATCAAACTTCATCGTTCAGTCTCCTGCAGGCCGTGTCCATTATTCGAATCACAGATCCGGTGCTTCGAAAAAAGGTCAGACACCTTTCTGTCAATCAACCTTACATTGAAGAAGCGGCTGAGTTTTGGATTTTCTGTGCAGATTTCAACCGAAATCATCAAATTGCCCCGGAAGTGGATATCGAATATATTGAATTTCTGTTAATCGGTTCATTCGACGCCGGACTGGTGGCACAAAATGCGTTGACCGCGGCCGAATCCTTGGGGCTAGGCGGGGTGTTTATTGGTGGGGTCAGAGCAAATATTAACGAACTATCTGACATATTGAATTTACCGAAGTATGTGATCCCTTTGGTGGGGTTATGCATCGGTAATCCAGCTGGAGATAAACCTGAGCTGAAACCTCGGCTCCTTCAATCCATGGTTTTACTTGAAAATCAGTATCAATCTCTTGATCAAGAGAAATTAGCTATCTATGATGAGAGCATGTTGAAGTATTATGAAAATCGTCCGACGAGAGCCCCTTTCACCGTGAAAAAAGTAAAAGGATGGAGTGACCATATCCAGGATCATCTCCAGAGAAGTATTCAGCCTCAGATGATGGACTATTTGAACAAGCAAGGATTTGCTAAAAAATAGGTTTATGACAAGGCCAAACTTCCTGAACTTTAGAGTTGCCCTCAATAGGCGGTAGCTCTAAGGTAAATTGACAACTGTAATTTATCGTGATACATTTAGTATGCTAAATATCATTTGGACGACAGGAAGGGATAATTCATGACAGATGCAGTAGATTGTGATATTCGACAGTCGTTAGATCGGATATCCTCCCAAATGCGTCGGAATTATAGTGAGTCGCTTAGGGAGCTTAATCTCTATGTAGGGCAAGATAATTTGTTGTATCGTCTGTGGTTGGGTGATGGGGTAACACAAATGCAACTATGTGAACACTTGAAGTGCGAACCACCAACGGTAACAAACATGGTTAAATCACTGGAGCAGAACGGATTTATATATCGTAAACGTGATGTACAAGATGCACGGATCATGCGTATTTTTCTAACGGACAAAGGAAAAGCATTAGAAAAACCGGTTGAGATTAAATGGAGGGAGCAGCAGGAGAAATTGCTTCAATCCATTTCCACGGAAGATCGGTTGATATTAAGACACCTAATGCAACAAATGGAGAGGAATATAGTATGACTCTCTATTTGATCATATATATTTAGCTTGCTAAATATATATGATCAAATTTGCCAAGTATAATCAAGCTTGGCTCCACAAATAAAAACAGAGGAGCGTATGAACATGCTGATCCCATATCTGGACAGAATTAATGAATTAAGCAGAAAACAAAATAACACCGGTCTGACCGACCAGGAGAAATCAGAACAGATGGAACTTAGGCAAAATTACTTGAAAATGATCCGAGGGCAACTTCTAACAACGATGCTTGCGGTATCCGTGGTTGACCCTGAAGGTAATGATGTCACACCATCCAAATTGGTTGATGAAAAGAAAATCCATTCCAATAGCAAGATATAATTAATGTCTATTAAATTTATGGAACAGAGTAGCTAATCACGGCATTTTGATATATCTGTACAAGTTCTTGTTCCGAGCTGAATACAAGAACTTGTACCTAAAAATACAAAGCGAAGTTAAACGCAATTATTAAGCAATCCGGGAATTCCTTCCCTTGAGTTATAGCAGTGAGAGAGAGGGATAGCAGAATGTCTAAAAACAATATGAGTTAGAAAACAACACACAAGATAATCTACTACAAAATCTCCAGAATCAACGCCAAATGTGCACTATTATAACTACGAACGGTGTTCATCTTAAAGGCATAATTGAAGGTTTCGATAGGTATGATATTATTATCATTTCATCAGCAGGAAGAAAAAGTTTGTTAAGTAAAAAAGCAATATCCACCATTGTTACAGAAGAATAATAAGTATTTCTGGAATGAGTTTAATTGTTTTAATTTTGTAAAGTTATCGAACTTAGCAGGTTGGTAGTGCTCCTAACAAATCCATAAAAGTATGGAATCCCTGTGTTAGACCTATATCTGTATATCAGTGAGTTTTTAAAATCCTGAACGTACATTAAGATAAAGCTTTCACTCACATTTTCCACTGTTGATCCTTACTCATTACACTTTATCACGTCCTTCACTACAGATCCTCATTGATCTTCACTTCAAATCTAAATACAAAAAGTTGTACTAAGTTCAAATATATTGCCCTCTTTTCAGATTTAAGAAATGAGTTTGAGATGATGTCAGTGTATTAATATTGCTGATGTTACAGTTAGAAGTGGCTCATTATAGAAGGACTGGTCATGAAAATGAAAGAAGGATTTTACTGGGGCGGTGCAACGGCCGCGAATCAATTCGAGGGTGGATGGAACAAGGGCAGCAAAGGCCCGAGCACATGTTATGGCTTCATTCCATGTCAACAAGGATAATGATGGTAACGGTGACCTCAGCAGAAAGCCGAAGAAGAGTTTCCACTGGTGTAAAAAAGTCATTGAATCCAATGTTGAAGAGCTATAAATTAATGTTGTAAAAAAGAGAGGTTGCACCCGCTTCTTCCTTCTAAGGGAATAGGCGGGTTTTTGCTTCTGAAAAATCAACTCACAGTTCCTTTTAAGTAGTGTCTCAATATAGAAAACCAAATATTTTGTTGTATTCTCTCTAATTATGACGACACAGGATAGTGCAAACAGTCTTTTCATAAGCTCAACATCTTCCGAAATACTGACGAATGTGCGTTTGAGGCTCTGCTTCTCGATTAGGCCGTTAATCGATTGATACAGTTCCGTTATTCGTCTATCATGGCAATCTGAATGATTTATTTCTTTTCTGTGGAATTCGAGTAACGAAGGTATAGCTGATAATTCTTGTTGCCTCCGGACAGGTTATATACTTTATCAAACCCCAGGTTAATTAGAATGTTCTGTGCAGCATTCCCGGTAGTTCCCTTGTTACAGTAGGTGATGGTTGGCTTCTTGGAATCCAATGTTCCCGCTCTTTCCCTTAGGTCACTTAGGGGAATATGCTGTGCACCATGAACGTGACCTGCTTCAAATTGCTTTTTGGAGCGTGTGTCGATAATTTGATAATTCGCTTCTTTACCCACCAGTTCAGACGGAGATAAGAGGGAACGCTCGTGACGAATTGCATTATCTAGCGCCATCCCGGTATATAAGACAGGGTCCTTCGTTGTGGAAAAGGGAGGAGCATACCCCAAATCCAGATGAAAGAGATCTTTGACGTGAGCTTTGAAATGCAATGCTGTCGCCAGCACATCCAGCCGTTTGTCGACTCCTTCTTTACCAACGATTTGAGCACCTAATAGACGACCGCTTGCTCGGTCAGCTATGGCTTTAATCAAAAGTTCACTGCCGTTCATATATTCAGGCTTTGCTGGCTTGAGATTGTATAGAACTTCAATGTCCCATCCATCTGCACATGCTGCTTTTTCAGTCAGGCCCGTTGTGGCAACGGCCAGTTCAAACACGCGGAAAATGCCAGTTCCCAGAACTCCTTGGAATTCCAGATCTCCGCCTGTAATCACATCTCCAGCAATTCGGCCTGTTTTGTTAGCTGTGGAGCCAAGTGGATGGTAAAATGGCTTACCTGTAATCGACAAATAACTTTCAGCTGCATCACCGACTGCGTAAATATTCTCATGGCTTGTTCGCATATGCTTATCCACTTGAATAGCGCCTGTCACACCCAGTTTTAGATCGGCTTGCTTCGCAAGTGTAACGTTAGGGCGGACCCCAGTCGCCAGGATTACCATATCGGCATCGTAACGATGACCACTTTTCGTTTCAACGGCATAAATATGATTGGATTCATCCTTGTGGATGTGGCTGACTTCCTCATTCGTATGCACTTCCACACCATTTTGTTGCAAATAGTCCTGTACGCGGAAAGCAATCTCTGGATCAAAGGAAGACATGATTTGGCTTCCTCGTTGTAAGAGGGTTGACTGAATTCCTTTTTTCGTAAATTGTTCAGCGATTTCCAATCCTATATAGCCTGCACCAATAATAATGGCTTGTTTAGGCTGGTTGGTTTCAATAAACGTATTAATATGCCGCGTATCCTCCATTGTTCGTACAGGAAAAACATTTGAACTTGGGGTATTGAAAACATCTGGAATGACTACATTTGCACCTGTAGCGAGAACCAGCTTATCGAATGATTCTTCATGTACTACTCCACTAGCCAAATCGGTGACAGTCACGGTTTGTTTCACCGGATCAATAGAATTGACTTCGTAATTAATATTCATCTGGACATTGTATCGCGCTTCAAACCATTTTTTATCACGAGGGATAAGTTCAGATATTTCAGAGACCTCATCGCCTAAGAAATAAGGGATTCCGCAAATGGAGTATGAAATATCCGGTCCCTTTTCATAAACAATAATTTCAGCTGATTCATCATTTCGCCTAGCTTTGGCTGCCACGGATGTCCCAGAAGCGACTGAACCTACAATAACAATCTTCATCATTCATCCTCCTTAATCATTATATAAACATATTATCATTTGCTTATTAAAAAAGAAACCAGATTCATTGCTCCTTGGAAGTGAAGGTAGTGGGGCAGATGGCTTAATCAGAAAATGAAACATAAGGGCTTTGCACTGGTTAATCTCTAAAAAAATCATATTTTGGAGTTGAGAAAAGATCGTTTAGTATTACAATGATAATATCAAGGACAAGAACTTGTACCGATTGCCGAAATGGACAAGAACATAGTCCGATTTGTAACATGTTATCTGTTTCTTTAAGCTAACGAGCAGGATAGTGGCACCGTTCAGTATGAAAGCGTTTGACTAATTTGAATATCAATCTATAATGATGAAAGGAAATTGGACTTGGATAGGACACAGACAGATTGTCCTGATTTGTGTCAGACTGAATGGATTAAAATGCCGACAAGCTTCAAATTGGCCGAGGGCTATGAGGAAAACGATAATCGGTATAGCTGTATGTATATTCACAGCAAGCTTCCATAAGTAGGAGGCTTGTTGTTTCATTTTTAGAAGGAGAATAGGTCAAAATGACACTTAAAAAAAGAATCTTTTTATTGTTCTTTCTCAGTGCGTTTATCCCCTTTATCAGCATATTTGCGATTTCTTACTATACCCTTGACTCCATTTTCGCAAATAAGATCGATGATGGCATCCGTAGCAATTTACAGCAGGTGACATCCTCATTGGAGAATTCAATCACCAATCTGAATCACGTTACGCAGCAATTGTCTTACAGTGGCACTTTAGGCAAAAGGATGGATGAATTCTTAAATCCGTCCTCTGATATCTTCGAATTGATCGAGGCCAGGGACGAATTAAAGAGCGAGTTAAGCGTTGTCACGTTTACCAATCCAAATATCGGTTTGACCTTATATTACTTCCAGAAAGAAGGCACTACGCAGTTCGGTAACTTTCCGATCAAGGATCATTTTTCTCCTGAGTCTTTGCCCATGCTCTTCCAAACCTATGGAATTAAGTACTATGGTCCCCATATCAGCATGAACCGATTCGATGACCAACTCGTTCTGTCTGCTATGCGAAGAGTACAACTTCCCAAAAGGGACGACGTGTACATTTACGTAGAATCCGGCTTTCGTCTTACACAGGATATCTTGGGTTACAATCAATACAACAGCGCTTTATCTCATCTGATCCTGGATGGAGAAGGCAACATTGTGTACAGTGAAATACCGGAAGCCATGAAGGTCGGGGAGAATTTCTCCAGCTTAACAGCCGATCCTGCCAAGGACGGAATATCCCGCGGGTATCACTGGTTTAAGGAGGATTCCTCACAGAAATGGAGTATCGTATCAATCATTTCGCAGGCTCAATATCAACAGGAGAAAAACCAGTGGTTGCTTCAAATATTGCTGGTCGCTTTATTTTTCCTCGGATTTACAATATTTCTTGCTTGGCTTCTGTGGAAGATGGTCTACAAACCACTCGGACTCTTCCATTCCGAAATCAATGGGATGTCCAAGAATCCACAAACGACAGGGAACCGAACTCGAACTCAGATTCCCGAATTTGATTTTTTGCTGGGTGAATTCTCCAATATGCAGCATCAAATCGGTGACCTTTTCAAGGAAGTACAGCAGAAAGAGAAGATTCGTGCAGACCTGGAAGTGGAAAAACTGCTCTATCAGATTAACCCGCACTTTCTGATGAATACGCTGGATACGGTGCACTGGCTGGCCGTCATGAACGGACAAGGGGAGATCGACAAGCTGGTGCAGTCATTGAACAAGCTGCTCTATTACAATTTGGGCAAATTAGGGCAAGTATCCACGATGGAAGAGGAGATTGATGCGTTAAGGCAGTATCTGATATTGCAGCAAATTCGATATGACTTTGAATTTGACGTCCGCATTACTGCAGATGAACAAGTGCTTCAAATTCCTGTGCCCCGCTTTATTCTGCAACCGCTGGTTGAAAATTCGCTATATCATGGATTGAGTGACGAAGGTTTTATTCAAATTGAAGTGACATGCACAGCAACATTGAACATTATGATACAAGATAATGGTACAGGCATGACCGAGGAAACCATTCATAATCTGCTGAACAATCGTGAAGCTGAACAACAAAAAGTAGGGATGGGCATTGGACTCAATTACGTTCACCGCATGTTGAAGGCACAGTACGGGGATCAAGCACAACTGGTGATCGAGAGTGAATTGGGAACAGGGACAAGCATACTGCTCGTATTGCCTATTAAAGGAGAAGATATCTCGGCATGATTAAGGTATTGATTGTAGATGATGATAAGCTGGTACGTAAAGGCATTAGCTCTGCGATGCCATGGAACGAGTTCAACATGGAGGTTGTAGGAGAAGCAAGCAACGGGGTGAAAGCACTGGATTTCCTGAAATCCCAACCGGTCGATCTGATGTTGACGGATCTTGCGATGCCCGTAATGTCAGGGATCGAACTGATGCGAGCGGCGAGGCAGCTCTATCCTGAACTTCATATCGTTGTGTTAACACTGCATCAGGATTTCGATTATATCCAGGAAGCGCTCAGGCTGGGAGCCATCGACTATATAGCCAAAGTCCAGCTGGAGAAAGAGCAATTCGAACATGTTCTGCATCGGATACATACCCGAATTGACGGGTTGACGAACACTAACCGAAAGATGCCTTCGCAGAATGAAATCAATGTCCATTATCGAAAAGTGTATGCACTTGTTTCACTGGATCGCAAATCAGAACATATGTGGCCAATGGAGCTAACTGCGCATGAAGATGAGATAAGGTGGGAGGTAGAGCGAAATAGCTGCATGTGGGCTGCACCACCGTACGAAGAGGATCAACTATTTCATCAATTGAAGGAATCCCTGGATCAAATCCCCCAAAGTACGTTATTGGTTTTGTCTGATGTACAAGAGCGTACGTGGTCGCAAATCAAAAACTGGATTATGAATTATACAGAGACATCTTTATTCTATGCGTACAACCCCAATAACCAAGTCATTGCCGTTTCGATGAATGAGGAAGACGCATTTTCAAACGAACCGCAGGATGAGGACCTTGACCGGATTAAGCAAAGTTGGTTCCAAACACCATGGACCCACCATGACAGTTACTACAACCAACTTATTGACCAGTTTATATCATTACGATTACATAAAGGTCAGTTGATGGGATTGCTGTACTCGATCGTTATGGAGTGGAACAACCTTTTTGCCCAAACTACGCTTGGAAGAATCTCCATGATCCATTCTTTCGAGTCCTGGTACAAGGTTGAAGAATGGATCAAGCAGACTGCTGCAGGCATTCGAAAGGTCGATGAACAGATTTCGTATTCACAGGAAATCATCGATGCCGTGAAAAAAGCGGTGATGATCGTGCAGCATGATTTGGAGCAGGCCTATACAGCTTTAGCTCTCTCCCAACAACTCAACATCAGCCGAAGCTATTTCAGTCAATGTTTCAAAGATCTGATGGGGAAAACCTTTAATGAGTATTCCCGGTTCATCCGGGTAGAGAAGTCCAAAGAGTATCTGCTTAATACAAACAACACGATTTTCTGGATTGCGGAGCGAGTGGGTTATACAGATGAAAAATACTTCAGCCGGATTTTTCGCGAACTGACAGGTCTTCTGCCAAGCGAGTATCGGCAGCTAGGCAGAGGAAATAAATAACGGACATCTTCCCAATGACCGAACATCCATTCAATGAGAAAAGTGACCGTATTCCATAATGATCGTTGTAGGCCGTCATATAAATGTACAAGAGACATTATATCGATTTTTGATAAATGAAGGCCGACAGTTTCCTGTTTTAGGAGCTGCCGGCTTTTGTTTTTGATCAAGAAATAAGGATAGATAGACGAATGTAAGTCAGTAGGTAGGGTATATGCTCACAAGCTAACCCATGCTTTATGACACCGGTTGAAAACCGTATACATTTCTCTATCCAAACGGACGTGTAATCCCTATCTCGATTGGTCTTCAATCCATTTTATAATGAAAGCGTAAACATAATTGAACATCAGAATAAAGGGGAATCGAATTAGATGAGAACAAAATGGTCCATGAAAAGCAAACGGTTGACGAAACGTCTGGCAGTGCTGTCCATGTCTGCCTTGATGGTTGCAACCCTCGCGGCATGTGGAGACTCTTCCAATCCTCCTCCTACTGCAGAGGAAGCAGGCAAATATGAGGTAACGCCGGGAGATCCGTTCAGTGCCTATAAAGACGAAATCACCGTAACCATGGGACGGGTAACCACAGCCAACCCGAAACTGCCGGCTGGAGATACCTATGAGAATAACGCCTATACCCGGCTGGTCAAAGACACGTTTAACGCTAAGATTACTGATCAATTTGAAGCCAATGGCGAAGATTATAGCCGTCAAGTTTCGCTCGCCATCGCCTCTGGGGAATTGCCTGACATGATGCGCGTCGATTCCAAAGATGAACTGAAAGAACTGGTGGATAATGATCTGATTGAGGATCTGACTGCCATTTACGATCAATATGCTACGGATAACATCAAGCAGATGTACGATTCCTATGATGGACGTGCATTAGACAATGCGACGATCGACGGACGTTTGATGGGCCTCCCGGCGACTTCTCTGGATTCCGCACCAACGATGGTTTGGGTCCGTCAAGATTGGCTGGATCTACTGGGGATTCAACTGGATGCAGACGGTGACGGCGCCCTTTCACTGGATGAAGTGGAGAAAACAGCACTGGAATTCCTGAAAAGAGATCCTGGCCAATCCGGGAACCCGGTAGGTATTCCATTTGTGAACACGCTGAATACAACAGATTATAATGGCTCTGCTTATACCATGCTGGGTGTTGCCTCAACCGAGGGCGCATTCCCACAATATTGGATGAATGGTGAAGATGGCAAAATCGTGTATGGTTCCACGACAGAAGATACCAAGCAAATGCTGGGCATCATGGCGGATTGGTTCAAGAATGGCATCATTGACCCGCAATTTGGGACCCGCACGTTTGATGACATTACTGCACTCTACGCCAATGGCCAAAGCGGTATCGCTTTTGGACCGTGGCATATCCCTGACTGGGGACTGATCAGCGTGAAGCAGATGGATAAAAATGCAAAATTCTCGGCGTATACGTTGGAGGATGCAGACGGCAATGTTAACGTGGCGCATGCCAATCCATCCAATCAGTTTATCGTGGTGAGAAAAGGATATGAACACCCTGAACTGGCCGTTAAGATTGTAAACCTGTTCTACGATAAACTGGCAAATGATAAAGATGCCGCAGCAACCATGCCGGAAGCTGCCAAGTATCAGGAGACCGGGGTAGACGGTTCTACGAGACCTTTTAATATCGAAGTCAACTCGGCTACATCGCTGCTGGATGATTACTCTGACGTCGTTCGTGGGATTAAAGGAGAGATTGGCCTGGATGAGGTTCGCACAACCGAATCGAAGAACAATATCGGAAGCATCAAAACCTATTTGAGCGACATGGATACGGATGACGCGACTGCTTGGTCGAAATATCATTCGCGGATCAACGGAGTTGGACTGATCGACAAACTGACACAGGAAAACAAATTCGTTTGGATGACACCTGCTTTCTCTGGAACTACATCAAGCATGAAACAGACTTGGGCCAATCTGACGAAGTTGGAGCAGGAATCGTTTATCAAAATCGTGACGGGTTCAGAACCGCTCGATTACTTCGATACATTCGTCAGCAATTGGAAGAAACAAGGTGGTGATCAAATCATTCAGGAAATTGAAGATGAGGTCGCATCAAAACAATAAACATCATGAATACTGGCAAGGCTGCGTTACGCAGCCTTTCTTCAGAAAAGGGGTTCATCCATGAAACAGGGGAAATTGAAAGCAAGAGGCCGGCTTGGCGCAGGTGCCATGTACCATATGATGATGCTGCCAGGCATTTTGTTTTTGCTTGTATTCAGCTATGTTCCAATGGTCGGCATCATTACGGCTTTTCAGGACTATATACCGGCCAAGGGCATGTTCGGCTCCGAATTTGTAGGGCTGAAGCATTTTATTTATATGTTTAAGCTACCGGATATCGCGCAGGTCGTCAGCAATACGTTGGTGATTGCTATTGGCAAGATTCTGCTCGGAACGATGATGGCCATCATTTTTTCCGTTTTGTTAAATGAAATTCGTATTAAATACGTAAAAAAATCCGTGCAGACGATTGTTTATCTGCCACACTTTCTATCCTGGGTTGTACTGGCATCCGTCGTTGTCAACATGTTCAGTTTGGACGGAATTGTGAATCAAATGTTGGCGTTCTTTGGCCTGGAAAATATTAATTTCCTTGGCAGCAACACCTGGTTCCAGCCACTGATTATAGGAACAGACGTGTGGAAGGAGTTTGGTTACAGTTCCATCGTTTATTTGGCTGCTATTACGTCGATTGATCCCGGTCTGTATGAAGCGGCAGGAATGGATGGAGCCAGTTGGTGGAGAAAAGTATGGCATATTACGTTGCCAGGCATGCTCCCTATTATTCTGCTCATGGGTGTAATGAGCCTGACCAATATTTTGAGCGCCGGTTTCGATCAAATCTATAATCTGTATAACCCGGTTGTCTATGAGTCGGGCGACATTCTGGATACCTATGTCTACCGGATCGGTCTCGTTGGGCGACAGTATAGCTTCGGTACGGCTGTTGGCTTGTTCAAGTCCGTGATCGGCATTGTTCTGCTCTTGTCTGCCAACCAGTTGGCCAAAAAATATACGGACCGAAAAATATTCTAAGGAGGCCAAACCTGTGTCCTATTCTGCAAACTTTAAAGATCGAATTGGCCAGTTTGTCATCTATGCCATCGTCATCATGCTGGCATTGATCTGCCTTCTTCCGTTATGGAATATCGTTGCCATTTCATTCAGCAGCAGCGAGGCGGTATCAGCGAATGCAGTAGGTCTCGTTCCGGTCAATTTTACAACAGCAGCGTATACCAAAATTATCGATGATGCACAGTTCTGGCGTTCCTTTGGCATATCCGTTCTACGTGTCGTGCTTACCCTTGTGCTTAACATGATTCTGATTATTTTGATGGCTTATCCGTTATCCAAATCAAAAAGGGATTTTAAAGGCAGAAACATTTATATGAATATTATGATTTTTGCCATGTTGTTCAGTGGAGGCATGATTCCGAGTTACCTGCTGATCAAAAACCTGGATATGCTGAATACGATTTGGGCACTTGTTCTGCCAGGCGCTGTCCCGATATTCAGTGTCATCCTCGTGATGAACTTCTTCTCCGCTGTACCTAAAGCGCTTGAAGAAGCAGCATTCATCGATGGAGCGAATCCGCTCCAGGTCTTGTTCAAAGTGTATGTTCCCGTGTCCATTCCTGCGCTGGCGACAGTCGCCTTATTCAGTATCGTGGGTACATGGAATGACTTCTTCAGCGGTTTGATCTATATGACCAAAGTCAGCAATTATCCACTCATGACCTATATTCAGTCCCTTAACGTGAATATTGCCGATTTGCTTCAAGCCGGCACGAATTCCAGTGAGCTCAGCAACCTGACTGAAATTTCGAACAAAAACCTGAACGCAGCCAAAATTGTAGTCGCTGTTATCCCCCTATTGCTGATTTATCCGCTGCTGCAAAAATACTTTGTGACTGGCATTGTCGTAGGCTCGGTCAAAGAATAACGAGATGCTGTGAGATGGTGAAAATAAAAATAAACCACGTTTTCGTGTATTAGAGAGGTTGAAGGGAATATGGAAAATAAAAAATGGTGGAAAGAAACCGTTGTATATCAAATATATCCACGGAGCTTTCAAGATAGTAACGGAGATGGAATCGGCGACTTGCAGGGCATTGTGTCCCGATTGGATTATTTGCAAGAACTCGGCATCGGTGCGATTTGGTTATCACCCGTTTGCAAGTCCCCTCAAGATGATTATGGGTATGATATTTCAGATTATCAGGATATCGATCCGATGTTTGGGTCTTTGGAAGATATGGAAACGTTAATTCATGAAGCCGGGAAACGAGATATTCGAATCATTATGGATTTAGTGTTGAACCATACGTCGGATGAACACCCTTGGTTTCAAGAAGCCAAAAAAGGCAAAGACAATCCGTACCATGACTACTACGTCTGGAGAGATGGCGTGGAAGGAACGCCTCCGAACGACTTGGGGTCCACATTCGGTGGTTCAGCCTGGGAATGGGTGCCTGAGATCGGGCAATATTATTTGCATCTATTTTCTGTAAAACAGCCAGATCTCAACTGGGAAAACCCAAAAGTCCGGCAGAAGATATACAACATGATTAATTGGTGGATCGACAAGGGTATTGGTGGTTTTCGACTTGATGTGATCGACTTAATCGGCAAAGAACCGGATTTGAAGATTACGGGAAACGGACCTAATCTGCATAAATATATCAGGGAATTGAGCAAAGCGACGTTTCAAAAAGCGGAAGACCTGCTAACGGTTGGAGAAACATGGGGCGCCACTCCGGAAATCGCCAAACTGTACAGCAACCCGGACGGCAGTGAGTTTTCAATGGTATTCCAATTTGAACACATCGGCTTGGATGAACAAGAAGGCAAAGGAAAGTGGGAACTTAAACCTTTAGATGTTATGGCATTAAAAAAAGTGCTGTCCAAATGGCAGACGGAGCTCAAGGGCGACGCCTGGAACAGTTTGTTCTGGAATAACCACGACTTGCCTCGAATCGTTTCACGTTGGGGAAATGATGGAGAATTCAGGATTGAATCGGGTAAAATGTTGGCCACCCTTCTTCATGGTATGCAAGGTACGCCTTACATTTATCAGGGTGAAGAATTGGGTATGACGAATGTTCAATATGCTATTGAAGATTATCGGGATATTGAATTGCTCAATTTTTATAAGGAAGGAATGGAGAGAGGTTATCCTGAACGCAACGTTATGGAGTCGATCTACGCCAAGGGGCGCGATAACGCGCGAACACCTATGCAATGGGATGCTTCCGATAACGCAGGTTTTACACAAGGGGAACCTTGGATTAAGGTGAATCCGAATTATAAGCATATCCATGCCGAGCAAAGTTTGAATGACCCTGAATCCATATTCCATTATTACCGGAAGTTAATTCAATTAAGGAAAGATCATGAAGTCATCGTATATGGCGATTATGAGCTGATATTTCCAGAGAATCCAGACGTGTTCGCTTATACCCGAACGTTGAATGGCACCAAAATTCTTGTCGTATGCAATTTCCAAGGAAATACGACCGAACTCCCGCTTCAGGAGGAATTGACAGAGTCGAATCAGCTGTTGATATCCAATTATACAGGTGATATGACGGAGAACGAATTGCGTCCATACGAAGCAAAAATGTACCTTATCCATGCTTAAAGCATAATACGTTAAATAAAGTTTAGTCCTTAAGAAAGAAGGATTGTATCAAATGAAAAGAGTATGGTGGAAAGAAGCAGTAGCTTATCAAATCTATCCGAGAAGCTTTATGGATTCCAACGGGGATGGGATTGGCGACATTAGGGGGATCATTACAAAACTGGATTATATCCAAAATCTCGGTATTGATCTGATATGGATCTGCCCGATGTATAAGTCACCCAACGATGATAATGGTTATGACATCAGCGATTATTGTTCCATTATGGATGAATTCGGCACGATGGCGGACTTTGATCAATTACTGAATGAAGTTCATCTTCGCGGTATGAAACTCATCATGGACTTGGTGATCAATCATACAAGCGACGAACACCCGTGGTTTATGGAATCCAGAGCTTCGCTGGATAACCCCAAACGAGATTGGTACATCTGGAGAGATGGGAAGAACGGAGACGAACCGAATAACTGGGAGAGCATCTTTGGCGGTTCTGCTTGGGAATATGATGAAGTCTTCGGACAGTACTATCTCCATCTGTTCTCCAAGAAACAACCGGACTTGAATTGGGCAAATGAAGAAGTTCGGAAATCCGTTTATGAAATGATGAATTGGTGGCTGAATAAGGGTATTGATGGTTTCCGGGTTGATGCAATCAGCCATATTCACAAAGAAGAGGGCCTGTTGGACATGCCAATCAAAGAAGGCGTCAAATACATCTCTTCTTTTGAAAAGCATATGAATGTCAAAGGTATCCAGCGTTATCTGCAAGAAATGAAAGAGGAAACACTATCCAAATATGACGTAGTGACTGTTGGGGAAGCGAATGGAGTAAAGGTAGAGGACCAAGAAGATCTCTATGATTGGATTTGTGAAGTCAGAGGAAAATTTAATATGGTCTTTCAATTCGAACACCTTGACCTGTGGAAAAACAGCACGGACAGGCAACTTGATGTTCCCAAATTGAAAAACGTCTTGACCAAGTGGCAAAAATCTCTGGAAGGCATCGGCTGGAATGCTTTGTTTATTGAAAATCACGATCAGCCTCGCAAAGTTTCCTCTTGGGGAAATGATGCGGAGTATTGGTATGAAAGCGCCACAGCGCTTGGAGCCATGTACTTTTTCATGCAAGGCACTCCTTTCATTTACCAGGGGCAAGAGATAGGCATGACAAACGTGGCTTATCCTTCCATAGAGGATTATAACGACATAGCGGATCGGAATTTATATCAGATCAAACGCGAAGAGGGGATGTCGCATGAGCAGATCATGAACATCATCTGGGCTTCGAGTCGCGATAACTCCAGAACGCCGATGCAGTGGTCTTCAGCCAAACAGGCCGGGTTTACCACCGTTACTCCATGGCTAGAGGTCAATGACAATTACGTCAATATTAATGTAGAGAAACAACTCCAGGAACCACGTTCCATCCTTAACTTCTATAAACAAATGATTCAGCTGCGAAAAGAACACGATACGTTGACTTATGGTATCTATGAGCTTCTTATGCCGGATCATCCGAGTGTATTTGCATATACACGTACACTGGCAGATCAACAGGTGCTGGTGTTAATCAATCTTACTGAACGAATCGTGGAGTTTGGGGAAGAAGAGCTTGGCCTCAACTTTTCAGAGATCTGGCTTACCAACTATGAGAATGGCAAGCTGCCAATGATGTTGCGACCGTTCGAAACAATCGTTGGTTTAAGCGATAAAGCATAAGTCAGAGATGTATCAAAAATCCAGGCGCTCAACTATGAAAGGTTTAAACACTTCAACTGTCCTTCAACGCCTACCACTGAACCGTTTGATTGCTTCCTCAGTCGCCGGCGCGAAGAGGTTAACAAGATTGCCGTCAGGATCGCGAAACAGCACAGCACGATTCCCCCACGGCATTGTGGTAGGCTCCTTTACCCACTAATCGACAAACGGCTTCAAGCGCTCGTATTCGGCATCGACATCGTGGACGTGGAACTCGATGATGACAGTGTGATTGTTGGCCGCCACAGCGGAACCAGCGCCGAACAGTTGCACCGTCTGAGAGTGGCCGATCGCCAGGGCGCACGATGGCATAACAAGTTCGGCAAAGACAGGCGCAGGGCGTTCCGCCGAAACACCAGTGATTTTCTCATAGAACTCGACGAGACGATCCACGTCATCAGTAATGATGGGTACAGAAGCAAAATTCACGAGATACCATCCTTCCTATAATAAGTGATACAATACCGTATATATCATTTTGGACCCAAAATACTTCGCATTTACTCCTACTCCTTTACGATTAATTACTCTGACTATATATAAACACTACTGACAACAGTATGTCAGTAGTGTTTTATGAAGAAACCATAGGAAAAGAGTGATAGGACTGAACTAACGGGCAGGATAGCGTGGGGTAGCAAGAACAGGTTAAATATTGAAACGGATGGAAATAAAAAACACTTCTAGAGTACACGTGGGATGATGGTGGAAGTCCGGTAGCAACGGCTAAAGATGGGCAATCCTATTATTACCATTTGAATGGCCATGGTGATGTCGTCAGTTTAACGGATCAAGCTAGTGAAGTAGCTCAGTATGAATATGATGCATGGGGGAATATTGTTAATCAAAGCGGATCTCTTGCGGATGAAAACCCATATCGTTATGCTAGTTATAGATACAATGCAGAGACTGGGCGAAATTACAATCCGCAACTAGGCTCTTTTATTTCACTAGACGCGGAACATAAGAAGTACAATAAGATGGTCCCAATGAAAGTCGCTATTTTAGCGGCTTTTTTATTTTATCGGCACAAGTTCTTGTCCCATGTCAAGGACAAGAACATCTTCCGATTACCAATTAGATGGATACTAAATATTAAGCGTATGTAGTTCAAACCTCAGTAGTACACTACTGGGCATGATACATAAAAGTTTTCGCATCTTTATGGAACAACTGCCTCGAGTTTTTTTCCCGATATGAAAGTGGTGTCCGTAGGGAAGAAGGCCAAATCCGCATACCGGAAACTTCGAATAAATACGATCAGGCAAGGCCCATTACCTTAAAATCTTATAAGAAATTCTTGAAATTTCAGAAATTTATCCGATAGGCGGGTGCTATTATACAAATACAAACAAAGACGAGGTGATGAAATGCAAGCAAAATTGGCAGCGGACGCCATTCCCATCTCCAAAAAGCGAAAGACATGGATAAGGACGATACAAAAGTACAAAGTCATGTATGCTCTCTTATTACCAGCCTTAATTTACTTTGCGGTATTCAAATACATTCCTATGGCGGGAATCATGATTGCTTTTAAAAACTACAACCTAGCTTTGGGACTATGGGATAGCCCATGGGTGGGATTCAAAAATTTTACGGATTTTATGAACGGCGTTTATTTCTGGGACATCATGAAAAATACGATCATCATATCGTTGTATAAGCTATTGTTCGGTTTCTCCGCGCCCATCGTACTTGCTTTACTCCTCAATGAAGTTTATAGCCAATGGTTTAAGAAAATCGTACAGACAATCACTTATTTGCCTCATTTTCTGTCATGGGTCATCGTTTATGGAATTATGGTAGCATTACTAGCCCCAGGCGATGGTCTCTTTAACATGATTTTGAAGGATTTTGGTTTTGAACCCATCTCGTTTCTAACGGAACCTGCCTGGGGGAGAATGCTGATCATCTTATCTGAAGTATGGAAGGATATTGGATGGGGGGCGATTTTGTACCTTGCCGCCTTGGCAGGAATCGATCCGAGCTTATATGAAGCAGCTCGAATGGATGGTGCTTCCAAATGGAGACAGCTCTGGCATATCACTTTACCCGGCATCCGAGGAGTCATTATTCTGATGCTGATTCTTAAATTAAGCCATATTTTGGATGCGGGTTTTGACCAAATATTCATGTTTGCCAACACCTTTAACCAAGAGAAGATCGACATTATCGACACATGGGTATACCGTGAAGGGTTGGAGCGTCTTAAGATTGGCTTGGCTACTGCTGTAGGATTGTTTAAAGCTGTCATCGGATTTGTTTTAGTGTTGGCAGCGAATAAGCTCGCCAAAAAATTCGATGGGCAAATTTGGTGAGGTGGTCATTAGAATGATTCATTTGACAATCGGAGAAAAAGTCTGGCAAACCGTCGTTTATGTGATTCTTATTTTTTTATCGCTACTTTGCGTGCTCCCCTTTCTATATGTGGTTGCTGTCTCCGTGACGCCAGAATCGGAAGTATTAAGGAGAGGGATTGTGATTATACCAGAATCCTTTACCTTTCTGGCCTATAAAGAAGTATTCATTTCTCATGGGATCTGGCAGGCGTATAAAATTACGTTGTTTCGAACGATTGTAGGCACTGCGTTAAATGTGTTTTTTACTGTAATTGCGGCATACCCGTTATCCAAAAAATATTTGCCGGGAAGAAGTCCGTTTTTATTATTCATTGTGTTTACCATGATGTTCAGTGGGGGGTTAATTCCGACTTATCTACTAATCCGTTCTCTGGGCTTGTTAAACAGTCCGTGGGTATTGATTATTCCAAATCTCATTAGTGCATTTAATCTGGTGATCATTAAAGGTTTTTTTGAGCAATTGCCTGGTGAAATCGAGGAATCAGCGAGGGTAGACGGTGCAAGTGAGCTTCAGACGTTATGGCGGATCATTTTACCCCTGTCCTTACCCGTCCTTTCCACCATTTCCTTATTTTACGCAGTCGGACATTGGAACAGTTATTTCGATGCCATTGTTTATATTAATGATTCCAACTACATGCCACTTCAAGTTATTTTGCGCAATATCCTGCTTAACGTCGCAACTCAAAGCGCTGATTCGCTCGCCAATTCCGGAGCTGTCAGTACGTTCGCTGTGCAAATGGCTACAGTTGTCGTGACTACGGTCCCGATTTTGATCGTTTATCCATTTTTGCAAAAGCATTTTACCAAAGGTGTGCTCCTGGGATCCGTTAAAGGTTAAAAGGTGTTCCAACCTAACTTATTACGGGGAAACCGTGATAATATACAAGCAAAGGAGAGGTCAATATGCAGCGTAAAAAGATTTCAGTTGCTATTCTGTCGGCAATCTTAGGACTGGGAACGCTATTGTCAGGATGTGGGGGAAATGAAGAAGTTACATCGACAGCTTCGAGTAATTCGCAAGGCCAGTCTGGCCAGTTTGCAACCAAGATGAAAATCTCAATGTTTAACCAAGGCACTTTTAATGCTGCTGCTCCGGTACCTCCACGTGATGAAGATATTCAACGCCAAATGTTGGAAGAAGAGATGAACATCGACTTGGATATGATGATTCCTCAAGCGGGTCAAGCAACAACCAAACTGAATACGCTCATTGCAGGCGGTGATATTCCAGACTTGATCTTCTTAAAAAGTCGTGCTGATCTCGCTCAATATTACGACCAAGGTGTTCTTGCGGATTTGACACCGTATATGGACCAATTCCCTGAACTACAGAAACGGTTTGGCACCGACTCGTGGGAGGCGATGTCCTATCAAGGAAAAACCATTGGAGTTCCAGGCTATGATAATGTAAACGGTATCAGTCGAAGCTTCTTCATCCGCAACGATTGGCTGAAAAAGCTGAATATGGAGGTACCAACGACACCTGATGAGTTGTTTGAAGTTATGAAAGCCTTTACAGAGAAAGACCCGGACGGGAATGGCAAAAACGATACGTACGGATTCATCGGCGGTATGAATAAAGAAGGTAATCTGCAAACCTATGGCTTTGATAGCTTGATGTGGATGTTTGGCGTCAATCCTCCTTCGGCCGTTGAGATAAAAGATAATGAACCGGTATTTCTATTTATCGATCCCAAAATGAAAGAAGCACTTGCTTACATTAATAAAATGATGGCAGCCAAAGTCGTAGACCCGGACTGGGTGACGATGAATTCGCCTGATCTGTTGGACCAAAAGATGTTTAAGGGTAAAGTTGGCTTCATGATCAGAGATGCTCGTAGACTGGAGCCGGATTATCAACAGAAAATGAAAGAAATTAGTGGAGAGGTGCCGGAATGGATTGTTATACCTCCAATGAAAGGTCCTTACGGGGATCAAATTGTAGAGAGAAAATCATTCCAGGGCAATTCATGGGCCATATCCGCAAAAGCGGACGAGGACAAAATCATTCGGATCTTGTCCATGCTAAATTATCTCTTTACAGACGAAGAAGCCTATCCGAATTTTGCATACGGAATCAAAGGGATTCATTGGGATGTCGTAGACGGCAAGATCAAAAATAAAACCTCCGAGTTATCGAAGGAAATGAAAGAAAAGTACCTGTGGGTCGATCATTATAGAATGCCGCGCCGTGGTGATGATGCGGAGTACTTCAGTTTCCAGAATCCGAAGACGGCGGAAGCTTTCAAGGACAATCAGCAATATGTGGGGCCAACGTTGCCCGGAAATTTATTGACCCCAGACCCCAGCGATACCTTGGATGCTGACCGCACTCGTTTCATTAATGAAAGCTTGGTTAAATTTATGACGGGCAAAGAGCCTCTTTCCAACTGGGACAATTTCCTCCAAACGCTGGATACCAAGTTTGACATGCAGAAATATAAGGAAACAGCAATCAAACAATTTAAAGAAGCCGGCCTTATCAAGTAAAATAAACGAAGAGAGAGTGGCTATTCGTAGCCCTCTCTTTATTAGCATATGCTATTCTTAGTTTAAAACGGAACTAAAAGGAAGATGATCGATGCGAAGAAGAATCAGCTTGCCTTTAAAATTATTTTTTATTGTGTTTGCCTTTGTATTAGGCTGCATCATCTTGATAAGCCAATTGTCTTATCGCTATGTCCAAAAGGAAATAAGAACCAATGACATTTTTTACACCAATCAAATACTAGACAAGGTAGACCAGTATTTCACCGTTAATTTTTCCTCCTTCCAGACGATTCTCTTCTCAGTCGAAACATCAGTGAAAGCCAACATTAACAATACCGAAGTGATTAAAAAGCAATTAAGGGAGCTGTATGAACTCAACAGTATTTATGTCAGTAATATTTATTTGATCAAAAGCGATTTATCCATTCTGGGTGGAAGTACACCTACTCGAATATTCGATGAACCTTTATCTGAAAGAGAACCTTTGTTTGATGCGGCTGACAAGAATAGAAGGACTACCTTTGTTAGTGAACCTTACCAATCGAAGTATTCCGGCTGGACCGTTACGATGGTTCGATATCTGAACGGTGCTCCGTTTCCTATGGCCATTGCAGTTGATTTGGATCTAAATGCCATTGAAGAAACGTTGTTCAAGATTAATAAACAGGAACAAATGAATCTGGCTCTGATCACTGCGTCAGGTAAGATCATTGCCGGATTTTCTGAAAATAAAGGACCTCTGAATATTCAAGATCATTCTTTTTCGATCGGAGAGACGTCAGCGGAAGAAATTCTGGATACGACAGAAACAAATCTTCAACTGTATACCAACGATGGCACTCCGGTCTCCCTTTTGAAAAAACCAACGGAGAAATTCAACTGGACCATCATCTCGATCAACGATGAATCACGCTTAAAAGCAGCTTTGTCCAGATTGGAAACCTATTATATCGAACTTCTCGCTGCAGGTCTTCTTTTAAGTTTGTTCATTTCTTTTTTGATTGCCAAATATATAAGAAAACCACTCTATACGCTCAAAACAAAAATGAAGCAAGTGGAACAAGGCATCCTCACAACGACAATAACGATTAATCGAAACGATGAGTTTGGCGATCTTTCACGAGCATTCGATCGTATGCTGCAGCAAATTGTTGAACTGATTCGCCGAGCCGAGCTTCATAATGAACTTGAGCGGAAGTTGGAAATCCAGGTGTTACAGTCTCAAATTAACCCTCATTTTCTATATAACACACTTGGATCGATCAGTAATGTGATACGTCTCGGACAAATAGAGAAAGTAGATGTGGTGATCGGGTCGCTCATTTCATTATTGGAGTACGGGATAGACGATGCTTCAGAGAAGGTTTCCCTACGCCAGGAATTACGCAATGTAGCGGACTATATCGAGATCCAAAACATTCGGTATAACCGAAACTTCAACTTGATTGAAAATATTGAAGCAGGACTGATGGATTTTCCAGTTTTCCGAATGCTGTTGCAGCCCCTTGTGGAGAATAGTATCTTCCATGGTTATAACGGAGGGGGAATTGAGGGGCCTATTACGATTCATGCGTACAGGGAGGACGACATCGTCATCATCGAAGTTGTTGATCAAGGCGAGGGAATTCCAGCTGATAGAATAAAACATATTTTAATCTCAGAACCGAGTGAAGAGGAAGTGAAAAGAAAACGAATCGGGCTGAACAATATTCATGGTCGTATAAGACTTCACTATGGAGATCAATTCGGACTGCAAATCATTAGCATACCTAAGGAAATAACCCGTGTACGCGCTTTATTCCCGGCAGAATTGCAAAAAGGAGATGCATAATGGGGAGAGACTATACCTGCTTCATTGTTGACGATGAAGACCTGATCATTCAACGATTGGAATTGTTTTTTAATGAGCTTTCTCATAGGGATAGACGTTTTGTTCTAGTGGGCAAAGCGAATAATGGCCTGAATGGGATCGAGGAGATCATAAAACTTAAACCGGATATCGTTATATCCGATATCGTCATGCCGCGAATGGACGGAATCTCCATGATTGAGCAGCTAAAGGCGGAGCTCCCCCATACCCAGTACATACTTCTGACCGCCTATTCATCCTTCGAATACGCTCAGCGAGCGATTCAAGCCAACGTATTGGAGTACATTGTAAAGGTTCCACTGAGGGAAGCCGATTTGAATCGAGCATTGGATAAGGCAGCCGGAATTTTAAATGAGTTTGAGAAAAAAGAAGCGGAATTTCACTCGTTAAACGTATCTGTACTTGAAAATAAATATAGAGTTCGCAAGCAATTTTTTAACGAATTGATTCGAGGTGAAATTCCTTCTCATCGGGCATCGGATTTTGCCAATCGCATGCAGTTTCATTTCTTTCAAGCCAACTATTGCTGCTTCATCGTTGAAATGAATACGTATGAAAGTTTCCGCAACGAATACGCGGCGGCAGATCAAAACATCTTGAAGTATGCGATTACAAATATCATCGAAGAAACGGTGATGAATGGTAGCAGTGGGGTAGCTGCGGATCTGTCCGATCATCGTTTTATTGGCTTTTTATCCTGGGAAAATAATCGCAGTGATATGGAAACGGAATATGCTTGCCTATCCTTGGGAGGGCAGATCGTCTCTCATTTGCATCAATATTTGAATCAAAGGGTATCCGTCGCTTTTGGAGGTCCACACCGAGGCTGGGAATCAATCAAACAAGCGTATACGGAAGCAAAAAATGTGAGTGAGGATTTTTACTATCATACAGAGAAAGTCGTAAAAACACCGATGCATCGGTTCCAGTACCATAATGACAAAAAAGCAGACTTTCAGCAGAAGCTGGCTGATTTTCTTATACGGCTGAAACGAAAGATTTCCAAGGAAGAGTTGGAGAATGCACTCGCCGATCTGAACCAATTTGTTACGGACCATAAAATCCACAAGTCTATCATGGCGCCAATGATTAGGGATTTGTACAGAGACATTACCGTGAAGTTTAAATCGGGAAACAAGCTGTACACGGAAGCAGCTGAATTCCCCATGGAATTTATGGCATTTCAGGAGCAGCTCGCCTATATTGGCGACTTCACATTCGAATACGTACACGCGGGCCAACTATTACATCGTGCAGAAATCATGAGTGCTATGCATTTTATAGAGAAAAACCTGAAACAGCGTTTAACGCTGGAGGCTATTGCCGAGGAAGTGAATTTAGCACCATCCTATTTTAGCAGCTTATTCAAAAAAACAATGAACGAAGGCGTGATCAGCTACATCAACCGTAAAAAAATCCAATTAGCTCTTGAGTTGTTAAATGTTCAAGATTATTCTTTATTGGAATTGTGCGAGGAAGTAGGCATCGTCAATGAAGGTTACTTTTGCAAACTATTTAAAGAATATACGGGGGATACGCCTAAGCAATACCGGATAAAAATGACGCGGTACGAATCCAAATAAGGATGCAAAAAATGTATGATTTTTTCGCGAAATCCTGTAAAAAAAAAGGGGCCAAAACCATTACCATGATAGAAGCATCTAATCATGGAGGTTATCAAAATGGAGCTTATGAAAGCAGATGTAACCGTTGTAGGCGGAGGGATTGCAGGGATATGCGCTGCCATTGCTGCCGCACGCCAAGGGCTGCAGGTTTCACTTATTAATGATCGACCGGTTCTTGGGGGAAATGCGAGCAGCGAGGTCAGGGTTCATATCAACGGGTCGGCATATCTCGGAAACAGTCCATCCTATTATGCTCGCGAGGGCGGGTTGGTGGAAGAACTCAAGCTGAAGATCTTTCATTATAATCCGTTATACAACAAGAAGCTTATGCTTTCGCTTTCGGATACCGTCTTGCTCGACATGGTATATGATGAGCCTAACATTTCTCTATTCCTGAATACATGCGTGCATGAAACAGGCTTGGAGAACGGCAGAATCAAATGGGTGGAGGGCCTTCAATTGGCTTCCGAAAGGAAATTTCGTTTTGAAAGCCGAACCTACATCGATTGCTCCGGCGATGGAATTGTTGGATATCAAGCAGGAGCTCACTTCCGATGGGGAAGAGAGGCGAAGCATGAATACCAGGAGGAGTTGGCTCCTGAAGTGGCGGATCATTACACCATGGGCGATACGATTCTGTTTCAAGCCCGTGACGTAGACTATTCCGTTCCTTACAAAAGGCCTGGCTTTGCGTATGATATTACAAAGTTGGCTTTTTTCGATAGTATCAGAAAAGGCTTAAACCATCGGTCTTTTCCAAGGAAAATCAACGGGCTTGGTGGATTGTGGTGGCTGGAATACGGCGGACATATGGATATTATCAAGAATAATGAAGACATCGCATTGGAACTGCGGAAATTGGTGTACGGGATATGGGATTATATCAAAAATAGCGGCGAGTTTGATGATGTAGACAATCTCATCTTGGATTATGTATGCCCGATTCCGGGGAAGCGGGAGTCGAGGCGGTTTATAGGGGAACACATGCTGTCTCAGAATGATCTTACAGCAAAACCTCATTTCGAAGATGCTGTATCCGTCGGAGGCTGGTATATGGATCTGCATGCGAATAAAGGCATCTACGATGAGGGGCCGGCTACCGCGTGGAATTTCGTGCCGGGATTGTATAACATCCCTTTCCGCAGCTTATTTTCACGAAATATCCCTAATCTCATGTTCGCTGGCCGCAATATAAGCGCTACCCATGTGGCTTTCGGATCTACAAGGGTCATGGCAACCTGTGGTTGTATGGGGCAGGCGGTAGGAACGGCTGCTGCGTTATGCTTAAAATACGAGACAGACCCCGCGGCCATCGTCAAAGCCCATATGGGTGAGCTTCAAGCGCAGCTGCTTCGAGACGGGCAAACGATTGTAGGGCTTCAAGAGCCGTTGGACCCTTATTTCGCTGACGGATTAACGATTCGTGCCTCATCTCAGCGAAGCTATGAACATCTTCATCCAACCGAAGAGATTTCCTTGGAGAAAGCGTTATGTTTGGTCTTGCCGATTCAGACATCCGTGGTTGAAAGCGTGCAGATCAAAATTAAAAATAGGGCCGAGCATGCGGAAACGTTGCAAGTGAAACTGTTTGGCGGGGAGCGGGAGGAAAACTATATTCCCACCAGTGAGCTGAAAGACTACCGCTTGCTTATTTCAGCTGGTCACGATGACTGGATTACACTGGACCTCAGCTGCAAGAAGCCAGAAGACGATAAAATCTACATCGTATTGGAAGGTACGGCGAGCCTTACCGTACACAGCAGTGAGGAGAAAATGACGGGAGCGGTTAGCTTCCTTTATAGACCGGAAGAGCCGTCCAGGCTGAAGAAGTTTAATAAGAGCATTTGCTTCAAGGATCTGAAACCATCCCAAGATATGTATAAACCCGCGAATGTCGTCAACGGCTTCTCCAGACCTTATGGTCTGCCGAACGGCTGGATGTCGGAACGTACAGAAGGACACGAATGGTTGGAATTTGGTTTTGCAAGCCCCAAAAATCTGGATGAAATCCATCTTGTCTTCAATTCACAGCTGAATTTGGAGCATTTCGATGATCCAATCGAGCCACTGATCCAGGATTATGATGTGACCTTAACATTAGAAGACGGAACCGAGAGTGACATTAAAGTCCGTGGGAATTATCTTTCGTTAAATAAACATCAGGTGCATGCAAAAGGTGTAACCCAAATCCGGTTTGATTTCTGTGCAACGTATGGTTCACCTTATTATGAAGTGTTTGCTGTAAAACTTTTTGCTTCTAAAAACGCTAAGTGAGGTCGGGTGAAGTCATGATGAAGGAATTTTTTCCTCGAAGAGGGCTGCCTAATGTCATTCAGAAGTTGGAAAATGGGGAACCCGTGACCATCGTTTATTTTGGCGGTAGTAATACACGTTCGGCAGGATACAGGGTCATGACGGCGGATTGGCTGCGGGAGCAATATCCCCATGCCGATATCCGCGCTGTGAACGCAGGCATTGATGGGACAGGATCGGACCTCGGCTGCGCCCGTTTGGAGACAGATGTACTGCGTCATCAGCCTGATCTCGTATTTGTTGAATTCGTTGGAAACGATGGCGGAGTTCCCGAATCCAAGGCGCGGATCGAAGGCATTGTCCGACAGATTCGCAAGCGCAGCCGGTTTACCGATATCCTGTTTGTATATACGGTTAAGGAGCGGGATTTGAACTTATTTCAATCCGGCGAGTACCAGAAGGGCGCTCTTATTCAAGAGGAAGTCGCCGACTATTACGGCATTCCTTCGATTCATCTGGGCGTAGCGGTCAGTCAATTGGTTTCGGACGGAAAGCTTATTTTCACCTCGAGGGCAGACGTATCCATTCCCGGAGCCGTTATTTTTACACATGATTCGATCCATCCAACGATTCCAGTAGGACATCAGATTTACACAGATACAATCACCCGGTCGTTTGAGAAAATCAGAGAACTTCGAGATCACGTGGGAAAAGTCGAACATCAATTGCCGCAAGACACTTTGGTCTCGGCCAATCCTTGGGAGTATGCAACCATGCTGCCACTGGATCGTCTTACTCATTTTTCCGCTGGGTGGTCTTACATGACCCCTGATGATTTTCCTTTAGTGCGCGAGTACGATTGGTTGTTCCCCGGTCTATGGCGAGCAGTTGATCCCGGAGAGACGATCACAGTGGAGTTTGAGGGAACCCACATCGGCTTGTTTGATATCGGGGGGCCGGATTCTGGCCGATTGAAGGTGTCAGTGGATGGAGGGGAACCCTTTCTTATCGATCGATTCACACCCTACAACGATCATAATCGAAATCAGTATGTTTTCTTGCCGGAGCTACCAAATGGGAAACATACAGTTCGCTTTGAGATCGATCACGAGAAGACTGACAAAGCGGCCGTGTTTGAGGCTAGCGGCAATGAACGAAGTATGGAGCATGTTCGGGAGCATCCAGCTTGGTATGATCAAACGGTCATTCAGCTTGGAAAGTTGTTATTGGTGCAGCCGCCATTATAATTGATTAGTCCTCTTGGAACACTTGGAAGACCTATATTCTATCTGACTGCAACTGAGCAATCAATTAGGATGTAGGTTTCTTTTTTTACTTAAAATCGTATAAGAAATTCTTAAAATGAAAGAAATTTCACCTCGATGTATCATGCTAAGATAAAAACGACAGAGTGGGATTAGGCAGAAGGGGTAGGTTAAGTGCTTTTTTACGATTATTTGAGCAAAAGGTAATGTATTTTTTGGAAGCGTTATCATTTTGAGGAGAGGCTGTGAATTGTATGGTCAAAAGGAAGCTGTTTTTCTTCATCGTTTTCATGTTGACGATCGTGGTTCCTTCCAGCCTGATCGGAATAAGGGCCGCTTATGCGGAAACCTTACCTTATCAGACGATTATCATCGATGACGGGAGTATCAAGATCAATGATGTTGTGACACCTGATGCGGGTAACGAGAACAATGGATATTCCGCTCCAAATTGGGCCACAAGCACAGGGGTGAAGGGGTATGATCTTTCCAGCACCAAATATACGAGTACAGCAGGCAGAACGATAACATGGAATCCACGCTTGGAAGCAGGAACGGCGAAAATATCGTTCTATAAGCTGGATTGGGCAGATAAAGCAGATAGCAATGTGAAAATCGAAATTGTTCATAATGGAACGACGGATGTAGTCTTTATGGATCTAAGACCCTCATCTGGCGATCCAGCAGGGTGGGTTGATTTGGGAGAGTACTATTTTTCCGGAGTTGGTGAAGAATTTGTTCAATTGACCCGGTCTACCGGCACCACGAACACGATCCTTACACGTGCTGATGCGGTCAAGTTCGAAGGAAATATAAGGCAGAAAGAGCCACATAAAACGATCATCATTGATGATGGAAACCTCACAATTGATAATGTCGTCACTGTTGATTCAGGCAACGTCAGTAACGGATTCTCCGCTCCTTATTGGACGACAAGTGCAGGAGTGAAGGGATACAATAATTCCAGTTCCAAATATACAGACGCTGTAGGTAGAAGCATCACCTGGAATCCACGCTTGGAAGCAGGGACTGCAAGAATATCGTTCTATAAGCTGGATTGGGCGGATAAAGCAGATAGTAATGTGAAAATTGAGATTGTTCATAACGGGATTACCAATGTTAAGTTTATGGATCTTAGACCTTCGTCAGGTCCATCGGTTGGATGGGTAGATCTGGGGGAGTATGAGTTTAGTGGTGATGATAGCGAATTTGTCAGGTTGACTCGAACGCAACCTACGACGGGTACAATTATTACGCGGGCCGATGCAGTCAAGTTCGAGGGGAATATCCGTCAACAAGCACCGCCGCTGCCCCCACTAAGAAGCCGTACCTTAGCGAATCTCAGTTACACCGAAAAAGGCAGCATCGAAAATGCGAACTATAAGGCAACTTTCTATGAGGCAGCATGGGATGGAGGCAAATCCATCGTTCGTGACATGTTCTACAAAAACACGGAGACGGGGAACTGGGTTCCAATAAATAATGAATCGGAAAGACTTGAGGAGCAATGGGTTTTATTGGACGGGAATGCGGGCAGCCGAACCAATTACTACGATACGATGAACAAACGCTGGATTACATTCGACGGAATTCATTTTCCCGACAGCCATACAGCGGTATTAACTGATTCTATGCATGGCAGTGATTACGATTTTGAAGTGAACTGGTCCATGGCAGGGGATAAACCCGATGTTTCCTTTGCTTTTACGCCTCGTCGCGATGGCAATTATGTGATTGGATATCAGTCCTTCACAACAGAGGCAGTCTCGGGCATCAATGAAGTGTTAAATGGATTTAGGTCGCATGCCAAAATGGTAGGTACAGTGGAATCAACAAGCTTGCGGGAGCTGAGCGCTCCGATGAGTCTGGTTGAGAAGAATGATAGTGCGGGAAATCCATTGACGTATGGGGTATTTGTACCTTCGGAAGAGTTACCAGTTGAATTTGAGCCGACGGGAGGCGTTACAAAACAACGGCTGGGTATGAGCCTTGTTAACAACGAAGGCAGCGTACAGCCAATCCTTTACGCCCCTCAGTTGGGGACTTACTCGCAGATGACCGCAGAAAGCACCTATCAATTTCATATGGGGCTAATCGCGCAAAAAAGCAATCTGTATGAGTCCTACGCGGATATTCTTCGCAATGAGTACGATTATTCAGCATACCGGGAAAATGTTTCAAATAAATCGCTTACTGACGCAATGTTTAATATGATTGATCTACTTAAAATTGAGCCGCAAGGGGACGACTCTGTTAATTATGTCCCGTCACCCAGCGGGTGGTGGAGCCGTGCCAAGGGCTTTATTGATATCGAAAACGAGGATAGCGTTCGAACAAGCTCGAATGCGGTTCTTTTGGGGGCTTACTATTTGACTGGGGATGACCAGCTTTACGATACGAGAGCACTGCCGTCCGTCCAGTATGGCGTATCCCGAAATGGTATCGGGTGGTCTCCAACGCAGAAGAAAGTATATGGTGTGCCTTCGTTATGGAAAATGGCCACCCTGCCGTTCGATGTTTCAAGCGTCGCCGCGGTTAATCAGATGATGGGCACTTCGGCAGGAATTGGGGCGCTGGCACAGGAAGAGTACCTCGTGCGTGACCCTGATCAGAAAGACCGTGGGCCTGTCATTCAGCCCCTGATGATGTATCGTATGACGGGAGATGCGCAGTATTTGCAGGCTGCGAAGGATGCAGCCGACAGCTATATCATGCAGCATATCGATACACCTGCATCCGTGGATGTGAGTAAAAATGAGTTCATTTATTATTATAGTAAGCTGTGGATGGAGATTTTGGAGCTTTACGAGGAAACTCAGGATCCCAAATACTTGAACGCTGCATATAAAGAAGCCAAACGGTATGCAACCATGTTCGTTGCTCGTCCAGTTCCTGAAGGTAACGTTACGATTCCGCAGCCTGAGACGTATAATTACGCGGAGTCGTTCCATTGGCCGGAAAGCGGTAAATTTCAATATCCTAGGCTCAAGCTACCAGAAGATGTAGCCGGAGGCGTACAAGCGGATAGGTGGCTTGTTTCACCGAGCGGATTGACGTTTGAAGCAGGAAGTACAACAGGTTATTATCGGATGAATGCTCAGGAAGCTCCATTCATGCTGAGATTGTCGCTCTATACAGGGGATAAACTGCTGCAGGATATTGCTCATAATGCGGTTATTGGTCGATATTCCAGTTATCCAGGTTATTACTATAAGGGCTTCGCCGTTAGCCAACTAGAACCGGATTTTCCTCTGGAAGGCCCAAGCGGAGCTACATCCATCTATTATCACCATATACCGGGGCAACTCGGGCAAACGATGGATTATTTGATCAGCGAACAATCATTGAAATCGAACGGGAGTATTACGTTTCCTTCCGTATTCGAAACGAATTTTTTATGGTTCAAATATCATCTTTATGGGAATAAACCTGGTCAATTTTATGGTAATTCAGACGTTTGGCTCTGGATGCCCAAGGGGATTATTAAGACTAATCATCCTCAATTGAATTGGATAACGGGTGAGAGCGGGGATAAATTTTACATCGGGCTAAGCAACGCATCATCTGAAGAAGTTCAGACTCCTATCGAATTGAATGAACATATCATTGGATTCAACCCTGCACAAGATTATACCGTAACGATCATCCGCGACAATGGTACACCAGAACAAGCGGTTATGAGCGGCGGAATCATTCAAGCCACAGTTTCAAGCAAGGGCATCACCGCTATCATTGTAGAAGGACTTAACATTGATGTACCGCTGCATCAGGTCAGAACGGCTGATACATCGGATGCAAGCTATTTTTTCGATATCCACAGTCCAATCGATGCGGTTAAAGGCATGCTGATCGTCAAGCCTGACGAAACGGTTTATGATGCTTATGTACAGGCAAAAACGACGAAACCAGCGACAATCCATTATTCCTTGGATGGCGGGGCTACGTATACGACTATCCCCGATACGATATACCCGATGGAATGGTCAATACGGGTGAATGATTTATCCCAAACCTTTACGTATTATGTGGAATCGGAGGGGAAACAGACCAACAAGCGTACACTTTATCTGCCTGATCAGGTAACGGAAACTCCAGTCAAACCCGATGGGCAGGATAGTTCATCTATCATTGTGGATAATACGGAGGCGGAGACAGAAGGCGTCTGGATAAGGGATACGACGGCTAACGACTATTATTATGACAACTATGTATATGCCAAATCTACGGCTGGCACAGCGACAAGCAAAATGAGATGGCGGCCTGAACTGCCGGAAAGTGTCACTTACAGTGTGTATTACAAGATTCCCCAAATAACCGCTGCGAGTGAAAATTGGGCAACGAATGCCTCATTTACTGTGTATTATAGCGGAGGCTCCGAGACGGTTACTGTTGATGAGACAACAGCGAATGGTACTTGGGTGCATTTAGGTGATTATCCATTTGCTGCAGGCGATAGCGGGTACGTGGAACTAACCAACAAGGCCAACAAGTCCAGGGTTGTAGCCGATGCAATCATGTGGGTGGACCCGAACAGGATACCGCAATTGGAGTCTGCTGTGGTCATGTCCGATCGGAACGAACTGCAGATGACTCAAACCGCACAACTGAGCGTAACCGGCTATTTGGATAACGGTTTGATCGGTGATCTAACACAGGCCAATGTGCAGTATTTCGTTGATCGTATGGATCTGGCCGAAGTGGATAGCAGTGGGTTGTTGACCCTTCTCAATCTCGATGGGGACACGGATCACATTGAGGTATGGGCCACTGTCACGATTGACGGAGTGACCTTGACCACACCGCCTTTGACCATCACGATCAAGGACCTGACAGTTATCGTGGACAGTACAAATACAACAGGGTTATACACGACAGAAGGGTCTTGGAGCCAAAGCAATTTAGCCGGATATAAAATTGGGGTTAAATCCCGCTACTCTACAGTTCAAGGATCATCAGCAACGTGGAAAGGCCAGTTTCCAGAGGGGAAATATACGGTCTCGATCTACAAGCTCGTCCATACGACGGCAAACGATAATAATGTCAAAGTGGAAGTGAAGCATAAGACGGATACCGAGGTCACCTATATGGATGCAACGGTCGGCTCATCGGGTTGGGTTAATCTCGGAACGTTCGACTTTACGGGTGACGGTAGCGAGTATGTTCGGTTAACCAGGGTCACTCCTACAACGGTAGACCCGCCAACGCTTCCTGCGGATATGATCTATACGAGGGTTGATGCAGTGAAGTTCGAACGGCATTCCGTTAGTTCAGAGCTGCTTGCAAATGAGGCGCCAGGTCAACCGACGCTCTCCGAATAATAGCGGTGTTGCAACAGGCGGCTTATATGATAGCAGTTACGTATACATGTGAGTTATCGAATTTGTATGGAACCACTTCATGTGATCGTGTAAAGTAACTCTAAGAGCCGAATGGATGAGAACGATCCATTCGGCTTTTTTTTGTCGTGGGACAAAAATATGTTCCCATTACGGATTAGGCATGTATCTAATCGATTTACGTCCGTTAATTCATTAAGCTAACGGGCAGGATAGTTTAATAACATATCGAATATTGAAGCTTGGAAAGGAATATGACGTGAGTTATTTGCTAAACTGAGTGAGGTAGAAGTACTTAAAAAGGAGGTACCAGATGGAAACTAATCAAACTATTCGACTGGCAGTCGAAGAATCTATACAGTTTCTTGAATTTGCACCGCATTTTACGATGGCTCACGGCGAGTGCACTCGTCGAAAATGGGATGGAGCTTGGTGGCATATGGCTGCTCTTTATGAAATGGGAGAGGTGAAAAGGATTCCCCAGTCCGCTATTGAAAGAGCTAAACATCTACTCAAAACCCAGGTCTGGCCAACTTTCATTATATCCGCCAATGACCATCCAACAAGTGAAAGTGATAAGATGAAGATGGATTGCTGCCATTGTGAACTTGCCGTGTACTATATGATTCTAATGGCGTATGGTTGTGATTTGGACAAGGAACTACCTTGGATTCGTGAATGGTTCTTAAAGCATCAGCTACCTGATGGTGGACTGAACTGCGATCCTGAAGCTTATACTCATTCTAAAAAAAGCTCTATTGTTTCAACATTGCCTCCGCTTGAAGCTATCTTATGGCATACTGACCGTGAATTTACTGAACAGGAAGTTGTTTTCTTAGACGAAGGTGCACGTTATTTAATTGAACATCGTCTTGTATGTTCTAAACAAAATGGGGACGTCATCGAAATGGAATGGCTGAAGCCTTGCTTTCCAAGGTTTTTTGAATATGATATTTTGCGCGGCATGTCATTCTTGGCAGAATGGTCCCGGCGTAGGAACAAACTGCTACCGGTCTGGCTGTTTAGAGAAGGATTGGAACGCTTGAATACATCTATGACAGCAGAAGGCTTACAAGTCGGAAGACAAGTGTTTGATCCCCAAGGCCCGTGGGGTGGACAAACCTTTTCCTTGTTAGAAGCAACGGCCGGTATTGGTGTCGTTTCGCCTTACCTAACCAGACAATTGGATCGAGTGTTCGAACGAATGGGCCCGGAATATACCTCAAGACTTCCTTTAGAAAAGTGATCTGGGCGAAAGAGTAAGGGCCAGGATGAAGAATGCTTAAAAAATAAAGGGAACAGTCGCAGGTTAGCAGGCTGCTCCTTTTTCGATGATCTATTGGGGGAGATAAGAAGATTTCCCTCATTTAAGGAAACATGTACGCGTGGGATTGATATATTAGAAGTTTAAGTTTGCCGTGAGTTTTTGGAAGCATAAGTGTGTATTTTGGCAAACTTATGGGTTAAGTCACACGGAGCCTCAAGGCTTTAGTTGATTTAGCTCTAAATGATTAGCGAAGAGGATTTCGAGTTGAAAATGATACCTATTTGATGCGCTATATTGAGTGATGTGCGTACGCGTATGAGTATACAGAACCGAATACTACAGTCATACAAGCCATGGAAAAAATGTTGAAGGATAAATACAAAGGATAACATGTTACACAAATAAAAGTGTAGCCTCCCTATTGTGGCAGGATACACTTTTTTTGTTCATTTCCCTGGAAAATTCTCATAATAGTATGACTTTGAATAACAATGGCCTAATAAATCGGCCGCGTCATTTCTAGGAATGATTCGAGCAGCATCACCTAACAGGGTTTTAATCTGCTCATTTGTAAATTGTTCTTTAATCAAATTTAAGAGAGTAGAGTATGTTGATTTAAAAGCAGAGGAGAAATGGCGCTTTCCATTTGCTGCAGTCGATTTCATCAACGCAATGTTCGTTGCCGCTGCGTCGCGCACATCAACCCCATATAGTTGCGAATCTACCATAGCTCTATCGTCGCGAAGCATGGCATAAATCATAGCATTGTGCCAAGGCACAATGCTTGGTCCCATAATATGCGTAGGGTGGATCGTTGTCATGATTTTGTTTGATGTATTTTCATGGGATTAGATAAACGTCCAGGCTGCTTCTTCCATCGTTTTTGATGGATCTTGATTATCGTAAGCAATGGTTGATTCTGAAAATCGTCCAACAAGCCACCATTCTAAAGAAAGTATCAGAATTTCGAAGTGAGGGTAAGGGCTAAAAATGGATTGAACTTGGTGGTAAACAGTGTTACTCTAAAAGTCTATGTTCGACAGTACATTTAATAATAGTCACCATTTTAGTTATAAAGAAAGGTAACACTATGATAAAAGTTGATAACTTATCCTTCTCATTTCCGCAAAAAGAACTATATAAAAACATTTCATTTACGTTTGAAGAGGCACAACATTGTGCTTTTATAGGAACAAGTGGTAGTGGGAAAAGTACACTAATCGATATACTGATGGATCCGGAAAGATATTTGTTTGAGGGCAAGTTAGAGATAGACCCGGATTGCAGAATCGGGTATGTCAGTCAGTTCTCGCAAGTCGACAAAACGAAAGAAATGACCGTCTTTGAATATATCGGAGAAGAATTTATCAAGATACAAGATGAAATCACATCGATTTATGCTGAAATGGAAACCACATCGGATATGGATTCGCTGCTGGAAAAGGTTCAATTGGCTTTGGACGCTTTCGAGGCGATGGATGGAGATAACTTCGAAAACACCATTAATAAGCAGCTAAACCTGGCCAACCTCATGAAGCTAAAAGATCTTAACGTATCCTCTATAAGCGGCGGGGAATTCAAACTTATTCAAGTGATGAAGGAAATGCTCGTTCGTCCGGATTTGCTGATTATGGACGAACCCGATGTGTTTTTGGACTTTGAGAACCTGAATGCCCTTAAAAAGTTGATCAATTCCCATAAAGGCATGCTGCTGGTCGTTACGCACAACCGGTATCTGTTGAATCATTGCTTCAACAAAATCATCCACCTGGAAAACACAGAGATCCAAGAATTTGACGGGCGATATATCGATTATAACTTCTCGCTGCTTCAGACTAAGATCGAGCTGCAAGAAATCGCGGTTGCTGAAGCTGAAGAAATTGAGAGATACGATCACATCATCGACAATCTTAGAGAGATCGCCACGTATAATTCGGAAGCCTCCAGAGGCAGAGCGTTAAAAGCCAGAGTCAAGTTTCAAGAGAGATTGGAAGCACGTAAAATCAAAGAGCCTTTTGTCGATATCAAGCAGCCGAATATTCGTTTTGATCTTGATCATGAAATTGAAGACACGGTTGTTGTAAAGGTCAAAAATTATAGGGTTGCTTTTGACGAGCTGCTTTTGGAAAATGTGAACTTTGAGATAAAATCTACAGATAAAGTAGCCATTATCGGTTCAAACGGTACCGGGAAAACGACTTTACTCCGAGAAATCTTTAAAAATAATCATGCTTCAATTGAAATAAATTCGGATGTTAAAGTGGCTTATTTATCTCAGGTTCAAGGCGAAATGCTAAAGGATTCCAATACAATACTAGATGAATTCATCGAGGCTGGGTTTAAAACTTATGATGAGATCAGATCGTATCTTTCAAACTATGGCTTTGAAGGAGAAATCCTTAATCAAAAGATAGAATCTTTATCTGGTGGAGAAAAAAACATGCTTCAATTGGCTAAAGTTTCTGCCAGTAAAGCAAACGTATTGCTTCTTGATGAACCGACAAGCCACTTAGACACCTATACACAAATAGCACTGGAGAAAGCCATTGAAGACTATAAAGGTGCGATTCTCATGATTTCTCATGATTTCTATTCTGTTGTAAATGGTATGAATTATGTTTTAATCATTGACGATCAGACGATTAGAAAAATGAGTATGCAAGAATTTAGTGAGATGATTTATGCTAGTCATTTTGATAAAGACTATTTGGAAACTGAACAAAAGAAAAAATCAGTTGAAATGAAAATAGAATTGGCTTTAAAAGATACTAATTTTGAACTTGCAAAAGGTTTGGTTGATGAGCTAGAAGAGCTGATTAAGTTGCTTTAAATTATAACTCTCTGATTGAAATGATTACAAGAAAGTGAAGTCAGTCACAGCGAATAGGGCTAAAGTGAATTAGTCTGAGTTCAACGATGAAACATGATGTTGGTGGAAAAGTATCAATAAAAAAGACACTGATGAATAGAATATCAGTGTCTTTTTACTGCATTGATCTCTTGATAGCTCTTGCCGTGGTCAGTGGTTCACTTGGGTTGCTTTTATTTTATTTCATTGTAAACAAAAATTTCGCCGTTATGTCCGTTATGGTGAACCGTGTCACAAGTAACGCTCGCATAATACCTGCTGAGTTGAACATCATTGAGACTTCAGGGTGTCGGTCACGAAGGATTACGGCCATTTCGCGAACGAGAGTCCTCGAATGTAAGTCGAGATCAGCCTTATTCTTGGATCAGGACTCCGGATATCAGAAGCCATCTCGATCGATCTTGACGATATAGACTGGTTGAAAGCAAACGTCTCTGTGAGAATATCTGGGTTCACATAATCTAGTTTTCTTGCAATCGATATTACGGAGTATTAAATAAGGGAGAGAAATTACTCCAATTTTAGTAGCGCTGTATTATAATATTCTTAGGTGGAAAATACAATACTTTGAATTTGTGTAAACAAGAGGTGGAAAACAGCTATGAAAAATAGAAACATAACGGGTATTGTAGTGGCCGTAATTTATTGTGTTGTCCTTTATGTTTTTTTAACTGATGCCCCCCCTGGTGAAGCTCCAAATAATCCGCCATGGGTATATTCATTGTTTCCACTTGGAGCTGTTGTAATTACGTCTCTTTTTGATTATGTGATCAAGTTCGATTTCTTCAGAAAAAAGAAAAAGAAATAGAAAAAAGGAAGGAATGAATGGAGGATAAAAATGATAGAATCAAAAATTGCTAAAACATTTTTTGCAGGAGTTCTGCTCTCTACATCTATTTCAATTCCAGCATTCGCTCAGGATCTGGGAAATTCACCATATTCTTCGCCAGTATCACAAGTAGGTCAAGCTAAAAGCCTCTTAGACTTAGTTGAAAGCACAACCAGTAATTCTATCACTTTTACAGATGGTTCTACATTATTTCAATATGACAATTACTATATTGTAACAGATTCAATGGAAAAGATGAGTTAAAAATCACAAAAGTTGATGATAATAACGTAAAGTATGAAAACCTGCAAACCGGCAAGGAAAAGTAGAAAATTCGACTGAGATATTATATGCCACTGCCTCTGCAGTAGTAGGTGTACTTGCTTCCTTTATAGGCGGACCTACAGGTGGAAAAATATTAGGAATACTTGTAAGCATCGGTGGTTATTATCTTTCTAAGGATGCACCAAGAGCTTATTAGATAACAAAAACATGCACTAAAGAAGCCAGGCAAAGTGATTTTCATGCGACTTTAACCATTAGGAAAGACTACCACTATTATAAATATCATGATTATACTGGATTTATTCAGACTTGCCTCGAGGAAAGGTAAACAGAGGCGGCTAGGTAATATTTGGATTGATGAAGAATGGGACAGCGGTTTCGCTTTGGCTATAATTACGGTTTTGGATCTATTTAAGATTCAATTTGTGGAGTTTCCAACTCCACAAAGGACTAATAAGGCGGTAAACTAACGGGTAGGAGACTTTCAACATGCAATTTATAGTAAAGTGGTACATGTTAAGCCGCAAGAATTACACTCTTGAGGGAGCACAGTTCAATATAGGTACGTAGGCTTATGGTGGAACTCTTCAGGGAACGGAATTTGGAGGCATGGGACGATCAGCGGCTTCAAGAGGAATCTCTTCGCCTGAAAGAGGAAGCAAAATGGGATACGCCTCTGGATGAGCTGCTAGTCGTGACCACGCTGATATGCTTTCCTTTCCGAGTTCGTTAGTGGGACTGTACGATGTATCTGAAAGACGAGGAAGTCGTGATATAAGGCGTAACTGAGTCAGGCTGGCTCCATCGAAAGATCAGTGCGATAAGAGATACGCACTGATCTTTTTTTGCATTTTTTACGTTAGACGAGGATGGTTTATGTTGATAGATGAAATTAACAACCCGTTTACATGAAGATGATATAAAACGAATATTTTCACTTTAATATATAAGATGACAAACGAGAAAATGAGGACTGACTTATGAAGAATTATCCTATCATAGCCTCCATCACGGTAGACGAACAAATTTCACAAGCTATAGCAAGCGATGTGAAACGAGTTATTCTGATGACAGGTAACATTACCAATCTTGGTACAATTATAGAAAGTCTGCATCAAAGCGGGAAACAGGCTTATGTGCATACCGAGATGGTATCGGGAATTGGACGAGATGCTTCCGCAATTCAGTATCTTGCTGATGTGTTTAAAGTTGACGGGATCGTGACGACGAAGAGCAATGCGGTTTCTGCAGCAAAGCAAGCGGGCATATTAAGCATTCAGCGCATATTTGCCATTGATACGGCGGCAATAGAGACTGCGGTTCGGATGATTAAAAGCTACAAGCCTGATGAAGTTGAACTGATGCCGGGGCTTATGCCTCGAATCATACAAGAACTGAAAGAACGCATCTCGCAGCCATTGATTGTGGGAGGCCTTATCCGGCATGAGGAAGAAATAAAGCAAGCATTAAAGGCCGGGGCAGATTTTGTTTCGGTAGGCCATGAGAAATTCTGGACTTAATTTCATACATTTATCCTTGGGTGGAGACGACGAGAAAACCCGGTGGTAAGTAAATCAATACAACCTTGATGTTGAAGGAGGGTGATTTGCTGCTGGGTTTTTTGTGTTGTCCAAAAAATACAACGGGAGGTAATAGAGCATGATCATTCAAGCAGTTGCTCATCGCGGCTATCCAAAGAAGTATCCTGAAAATACGTTGTCTTCCTTTTTAAAAGCGGTAGAGCTTGGGTTCACACATCTCGAACTGGATGTTCATCTCAGCAAGGATGGAGTTCCTGTTGTCATTCATGACCATACTCTTGATCGCATGACAAATGTAACAGGGAGGGTAGCTGATTATACAGCTTCAGAGCTGCAATCATTCAAAATGGAGCAAGATGAGCATATTCCAACCCTTGAAGAGGTACTGCGTGCGCTAAAGGGTAAGATTCAACTTAACATTGAGCTAAAGCAGATGGGAGAGTATTATCCTCAGCTGGAGGAAAGGGTACTTGAAGTTATCGAGGAATTTAACATGCTGGATCAGGTGGTAATTACGTCATTTGATTTTGATGCCCTGGAGAAGATCAGGCAACGATCTGGCGATGTACGCATCGGTCTCATCACCTTTGGCTGTTCGAAGGCTATTCTTAACTGGTCGTTAGAGATGGGGGCGACTTTCTTGTCCATGCACCATGCCTTTGTGACCGAGCATTACATTCATCAATGTCAAAAATCGGGAATTCAACTTATGGCTTGGACAATAAACGAGACTTCCATCATGAAAAAATTTCAGGAGTATCCGTCCGTATGGGTCTGCACAGACGAACTGGAATGCTTCATAGATGTATCGGAGTTGTCCAGCTCAGTGTGAGCGGGCAGGAGTAAGGTCATGAAGAATTTATATGCTTACGATGCTTACTGCTTCGATTTAGACGGGACGATTTATATTGACCAAATGAGGCTGCCTGGTGTAAAGAGCTTTTTAAGTAGCTTGCGGTCACGAGGCAAGCGTCTGTTGTTCCTTACAAATACTCCCGTTCATACCAGAGAGGATTGTTACAATCGGCTGCTGGGTTTGGGTATTTCGTGCCAGCTTGATGAAATTCTGACTGCAGGTTACGTGTCGGGACTTTATTTTACAGAGCATGCGCCGGAAGCCAGGGTGCTGGTTGTAGGGGAGGAGGCACTACGGAAAGAACTTCAGGCCATGGGGATCGTCATTTCCGAGGACCCGTACCGATCAACGCATGTGTTAGTCGGAATGGATCGGCAATTTCATTACGATAAGCTTCATTTAGCGGCAAAAGCAGTACGCCATGGAGCAGCTCTGCTCGCCACGAATCCAGACAATTGCTGTCCCGTCCAAGGGGACATTATTCCGGACACCGGTGCCATTCTAAGCTCGATTGAGGCGGCAAGCCAGCAAAAAGCAGCGGTCGTGATTGGCAAGCCTTCCCGATACTATGCAGAGAAGGTGTTTCAGCTTTTGGATGTGGATAGCAACCGATGCCTCATGATCGGTGACCGGCTGGAAACAGACATTTTATTTGGACAGCAGAATGGAATGAAGACTGCCCTAGTACTTACGGGCATCTCCTCAAGAGAGGATGTCGGAAAGACAGATATCGTTCCGGATTATATATGGCCTTCCTTCAACGAGTGCATCATGGAGCAGCAGATCCATGTAAAGCCTTCAAATGTGTTGCAAGTGGAGAGGACTTGAGCAGTAAGTTTCCAAACTAAAGATGGAGGTGGCGTTTATGCATCTGGCGTTACTTGGTGATTTTCACTATTCAAGCATGAGTCATGGGACCAAAGAAATGAAGGCTGCGAGAGTCCGGGCATACGAGCATATGCTCAAGGCTTTTCTGGAGGAGAAGGCGGACTTTCATATCTCTATTGGCGATTTAACGCATGAAGGAACGGCTCAGGAACTTCAATCGATTTTCTCCATTCTTGCAAAAAGTGAACGGAAATTCATTCATGTGCTGGGCAATCATGATACATATTCGATGCCAAAGCATGAAATTTCCACGCTAACAGGTCAGGCGCGCTATCAAGTCATTGCTACGCCTCATGCCAGGCTGATTTTTCTGGATACTACCCAGGAAATGAACCGTGAGGATTGGGGAGGGGAGCTAGATGAAGAGCAACTGGCATGGCTCAAAGTCCAGCTTGCTGATTCGCATGGGAAGCAAGTGCTCCTTTTCGGTCATCATCCAGTATTCAATACGACTGCACGCTCGACGCTCGATAAGTTATACATCCGACCGGAGGATGAACTGAAAGGCATATTCAATAGTCGGCCAGAGGGAGGCATCTATTTCTGCGGGCATAATCATATGAACTCCATCGTGAAGCAAGGTAACTGGCATTATGTACAGACCGCAGCTTGTCTTGATGTGCCAGCATACCGTGTTATTGAAGTTCATGAGGGAAAAGTAGCGATAACGCACCGACTTATACAGGGGACTGGTCTCATCGATGATATTCAGAGCTTTTGTTGTGATATGCCGGGCTTTGAACCTGTCGCTGATGCATTGGGAGAAGAAAGCGACCTTATCTTATCCGTTCAGTTAGCATCTGCCGCACAATAATGTGAAGAAAAAGGAGGGAATAGCATGGCACAAATTGTATTGAAGCAAATTGAAAAAAACTTCAAGCAGGATAAAGTCATCGAGGGTCTCGATCTGACTATTGAGGAAGGTTCCTTTACGGTATTGGTCGGCCCGTCCGGCTGTGGAAAATCGACGACACTCCGCATGATCGCAGGACTTGATAAGGAGTCTGGCGGTGAAATTTGGATCGGAGACCATTGTGTCAATGGAGTGGAGCCGGGCAAGCGCAATGTCGCCATGGTATTTCAAAACTATGCATTATATCCAATGATGACGGTCAAGGAGAACATCGAATTCGGATTAGTGAACCGTAAAGTGCCTCGGCCCGAGCGAGAGCGTCTCGTTAAGGAGATCACCGATGTCGTCGGCCTAGCCGAGTATTTGCATAAGAAGCCCCAGGCTCTGTCCGGAGGTCAGCGTCAGCGGGTTGCCTTGGCTCGGGCAATGGTTAAAAATCCTGCAGTTTTCCTGATGGACGAGCCATTGTCCAATCTGGATGCCAAGCTTCGCCATCAGATGCGAACAGAGCTAATTCAGCTGCACAAACGGCTAGGCGCAACCTTTGTCTTTGTTACTCATGACCAGGTTGAGGCAATGTCGATGGGAGATCGTATCGTCATCATGAATAAAGGGCGTATTCAACAAGCAGATCGTCCAATGAAAATCTACGATGATCCGGATAATGTTTTCACAGCCCAGTTTATCGGCACACCGCCGATGAATGTGATTGATCGTGAACAGATCCTGCCGTTTATGAATGGGCAGCTGCATGACAAAATCGGGCAGATAGGCTTCCGTCCAGAGAAAACGACGATGATGCTTGAAAACAGGCTGCAACCTGGACATGTGCAATTCCCGGCTCGTATCCTGACACGTGAGACACTGGGGGCAGAAATTATCTATCAACTGGATACCGTGCTTGGACCTGTCGCCGTGAAGAGTTTTTTGAAGCCTTTGGAGTCTGCCTCAGAGGTGTACATCTCCGTGTCTATGCAGGACCTGTACTATTTTGATCGGAACGGAGTGCGTGCTCGTCATCATGAGCGGTCCGAAGCTAGAGAGCTTGTTGTCCTGGGAGGGAACTATTCATGACCGTTTGGTCCAGGTTTCGCCCCTATGTCATGGTGGCTCCCTCCATCGTGATATTCTCCATTTTTTTCATTTATCCAATCTTCTATATGATCTTTTTAAGTTTTTACAACTGGGATTTCATTAATCCGGTCAAGGAGTTCGTGGGCTTCAACAACTTTATCGAGTTATTTAAGGATAGTGCGTTTCTTCAGGTGCTGAGCAACTCCTTGAACTATACGCTTCTTTCCGTATCCTTATCCATTGTGATTTCGCTTCTGCTAGCGATATGGCTGAATCGGGAAGGAGCGTGGTATGGGTTTGTCCAGGGCGCACTTTTCAGTCCACATATTGTTTCGCTTGTATCTGTATCCCTCGTGTGGATGTGGCTGATGGATCCCAAATTCGGTTTGCTTAACGCTCTGCTGGATATGGTTGGTTTGCCCAAGCTGGAATGGCTGAGTAGTCCCGACAGTTCATTACTGTCGCTTGTACTTGTTTCGGTCTGGAAAGGCGTGGGCTACAACGCTCTCATCTTCATCGCTGGTCTCCAGAGCATCCCCAAGGATGTCTATGAAGCCTCAGCTCTGGACGAGGCCAATTGGTGGCGGAAGTTCTACAAAATTACGCTGCCCATGCTTTCGCCGACCCTGTTTTTCTTAATCATCATTAATCTGATCAGTTCATTCCAAGTGTTTGAGACCATTGCCATTATGACGAACGGGGGTCCGATCAATTCAACCAACACGCTCGTCTTTTACATCTACGAGTATGGATTCCGCTACTTCAAAATCGGTTACGCTTCGGCAGCGGGAGTTATATTGCTCGTTGTCGTTGGTTTGCTTACACTAGTCTACTTCAAGTTGCTGAGCCGCAAGGTTCACTACCAATAGAGAGGAGAAGCGGAATTTTATGGCAAGGAAATCATTGCTGCGTATCCTGAATGTTACTGCCACGATAGCATTGGTTGCGATTTTTGCAGTCCCTTTTCTATGGATGATTTCAACATCATTGAAGTCTTACCCGGAAACGGTAATCTTTCCACCCAAGTGGATTCCTTCCAAGGTGATGTGGAGCAATTTTCAAGCGGCGTGGGAATCGGGGCCTTTTTTGAAATATCTAATGAACAGCGTTGTCGTATCAGTCAGTATACTCATTCTTCAATTCACAACTATTATTTTGGCAGCCTATGCGTTTGCGAGGTATTCCTTCAAAGGAGACAAGCTGTTATTCGGGATAACGATGGTGACCTTGATGATTCCTGGTCAGCTTATTTTCCTGCCTGTGTATTTGTTGTTGAGCAAGTGGGGACTCATTAACAACTTGCTGGCACTCATTCTGCCCTTCTCTTCCAGCGCTTTTGGCATATTCATGCTCAGGCAGTCATTCAAGCAAGTACAGCAAGAGCTTATAGAAGCGGCACGGCTTGACCAAACGCCGGAATGGAAGATTATTCTTAAGATCATGGTGCCCATGGCCCGCCCAACGCTGGTGACCTTTGCGTTATTCAGCTTCATTGCACACTGGAATGATTATTTCTGGCCGCTCGTGATGACAACCTCGGATGCAGCAAGAACGCTTCCGATTGGGATTTCTAAGCTGCGCGAAGTTGATGGAGGAGCTGCTTGGCATATTTTGATGGCTGGCAACATGATTCTAGTCGTTCCGATCCTTATTGTTTTCTTATTTGGACAACGTCAAATTATTAAAGCATTTGTCTATTCGGGTGTAAAATAATCGATTTAATGGGAGGACTTAACCATGAAAAAATTTGGATCCATTTTGTTAGCGGCAACGCTTGCACTTACTTTGACTGCTTGCGCTGATTCCAGCTCTGCTGGTTCGACTAATAATGCTGCTTCGGGGAGCAATTCCAATGGCACAGCCAATAAACCCATAGAGATTACATATTGGTACTCATGGGGAGACAAAATCGCCGAGAACAATGAGAACTTGGTTAAAATGTTTAATGAATCCCAAAATGAAGTGATCGTGAAGGCGGAATATCAGGGATCGTATGCAGATCAGCATTCTAAGGCACAGGCTGCTTTCGCAGCGGGCAATGCACCCGAAGTATGGCAAAATGAAATTGCTTCGGTTGGTGTATTTGCCGAATCCGGCATGACGCAGGAGTTGACTTCTTTTGTTGAGAAAGATCAGCTTGATACAGATGATTTCATTCAAGGACTAATGGGAAATTCCTACGTGAATGACAAACTGTATGCTCTTCCTTATTTACGCAGTACACCAATCCTGTACTTTAATCGTACGATGATGAAGGAGGCGGGACTTGATCCTGCTGGACCGAAGAATTGGACGGAATTTGAAGATTATGCACGCAAGCTAACGATTAAGGATCAACGCTATGGTATCTCGATGCCTGTTGATATTTGGTTCTATGAGGCTTTTGTTAGGCAGAGCGGAGGAACAATGGTTAGCGAGGATGGAAAAAGTGCGGCATTCAATAATGAAACCGGAATTGAACCAGTGAAGTTGTGGCTGAAGATGAAGGATGAAGGCATAATGAGCATCGGTACAACCGATGATGCGGGTACGCAAGCCAAGACGGATTTCCACAATCAACGTTCAGCAATGCTGTTCGCTTCAACTGCAGACTTGACCAATAATATGAAGGTTGCAGAAGAGCAGGGCTTTGAACTTGGAACGACATTTATGCCTGCAAATGATACGTATGGAGTGCCGACAGGCGGTGCCAACCTGGTGATGACTTCTGGACTGTCTCTAGAAAAGCAGGAGGCGGCGTGGAAGTTTATTAAGTGGATGACCTCCAAAGAGCAAACGATTTATGCAAGTTCCTTCACGGGTTATTTGCCTAGCCGAATCAGTGCGGTGGAAAGCGATGAAATGAAGAAGCTTTATGAGGAAAAGCCGCTGTTCAAGGTGGCGGTAGACCAACTGGAATATGCGGGTCCACGTCCAATGCAGAAGGTTTATCCGGAGATTGGTGAGATGATCAAGGATGAGATTCTTCGCGCGGTGGTTGATTCGTCCGTTTCCGCAGAGGGAGCTGTGGCTGAAGCGGCGAAGAAGGCCGATGCCTTGCTGAATAAATAGAATTATAATTTGAAAAACCAAGGAGCTAGGCGGTATATGTCCCGCTTAGCTCCTTGGTTTTGTTGGTGTGCTTGTGCTATACATACCTCGGTTATTGATGAATAAAGACCGAAGGCCCGAGTAACGGATTAGAGATTATTCCAGAAGGCTCCAGTTGTTGTCGAGGGACAAGAACATGGTTCGATTATTGATTAGATAATCATCTAATTAAAGTGCAGGTTCCCGAGTGGATTCCTGTTGTCAGAAAATAACGAGTCATCGCATAAATGGAGAGGGTTGGGCAACTGCATAAAGGGATCAGTTTTTCCACATAGGCCGCAACGATGCGGCCTTTTGACTTAGTTATTTTGTGATTCATCCGAATAATGAGGACGTCCCGCATTGGAAAAACGGATCATGTTACCATGGGATGTTTTGGGTAGCACGTTAAGGCATTCTATGGCGTGATCTATCTGACGGCTCGCAGAACATCATGCCTCATTTATCATATTTAATAGAAGAATAGCATAAGATTGTAATAAAACAATGGAGACCACATAAATGCATGAAACAAGCCTTGTACTCAGGAAGCTTTTGATAGTATTGGGCGGCGCGAGATGGATGTGGCGTTTGTGGTGCGAGAAATCGTGTAGCCTAATGTCACTATTAAACCGTTCTTACTGAAGAAATGGTGCTGTTACGCATGGCTGTATCGGGGCGGCAGGCTGGAGATACTGTTGAAATGGAAGAATTGGCGGCGCAACACGCCCGAATCCCCGCAAGAGACGACGGACGTTATCAAGGTACGGGCAGCTTCGGGCGATATTCGGATCCGGTGAAGGTGGCCGTCAGTGAAAGATCATGGTGAAAGAGTTGAGGCAGGCTTACGCCTCTGTTGAAAATACTATATGGAAAAGAATCTAGATTATCAATATACTAGCTATAACAGTTTATTGTTGAGGTGAATATTAAATGGATGAAGTCAATGAATCAAAACAAATTGTATTACTAATGGGCGGTGCCTTGAAAAAGTACAGAAAAGAAAAAAATATGAGCTTAGACGACTTAGCGGAATTAACGGGCGTAAGCAAACTTACTCTGGGGAATATCGAACGTGGCGAAACAAATCCAACTTTGGCGATTATATGGAAAATTTCAAAAGGCATATCTTTACCGCTATTTGCTTTGTTCAAATCAGAAGACCCTGTTAATTTGTATCGAGCAGGCGAGGGACTGCGGTTTTCTAATGATCAAAAAAATTGGATCATTGAACCAGTTTTTAAAAACGCAAGCAACGATATTGAAATGTGTCGGGCTTACTTACAGCCGAATAGCTCGTATCACCCCGAAGGTCATCATGTGAATACAACTGAAATTGCGACAGTAATGACTGGCTCCATTGAAATTCAAGTCAATGGAGAGATTTACACATTGAATCAATATGATACGATCAGTTTTCGAGCAGATTATCCTCACTCTTATACCAACCATACGGAAAGCGAAACAGTGCTCCATATATCCTTAAAATATGGTTTCTAAAAGTCGATAATTTCTACTTATTAAATACAACTCCGAATTCATGGCGTGAATTCAGAGTTGTATTTTTGTTGTTTAGATGAGATTTGGTATATTATAAAATAATTATTGTTAATTATAATATATTATAATATACTTTTGTTATTCGCGCGGATGTGATGTTATTGTCATATAGAAACAAATAATACGTATGAATTCAGGAAGGAGAAAAAGAATGCCGAAAAAACAAAATAAAAAATTCGTGCCATCCTCTATAGGGCTGATCATTCTCGGCATTATTGTTATTGCTGCTAATTTACGTACTCCCTTAACCTCAGTTGGTCCTTTAGTGGGCCTTATAAGGGATGACGTTCATATCTCAAATACATTAGCAGGCCTGATCACAACGGTACCCTTGCTTGCCTTTGCTTTATTATCGCCTCTAGTACCAAAATTAGGACGAAGGTATGGGGTTGAGCGTATCATTTTGATTGCCCTAATCTTTCTGACTGTTGGTATTGTAATACGATCTTTATCTGGCGCAGTTAATCTGTTTATTGGGACAGCAGTTCTTGGATTCGCAATTGCCGTTTGTAATGTATTATTGCCCAGTATAATTAAACGGGATTTCCCACATAAAATTGGCTCCATGACAGGAGTTTACTCCATTTCAATGAATTTATGTGGAGCAATCGCATCGGGAATCAGTGTACCGCTAGCCATGAACGCAGGGCTAAAATGGCAGGGAGCAATGGGGATATGGGGGATACTAAGCTTTGTATCGATCCTCTGTTGGTTACCCCAATTAAGAAATCAAACGAAACAAACAGCCACGACGAGTCAACAGATGGCCAGCAACGATGTGAATGTTTGGCGATCCCCGCTTGCCTGGCAAGTAACCATGTTTATGGGTATACAGTCCATGGTTTTCTATGTGTTGATCGCATGGTTGCCTGAAATTTTAAAGCAGCAAGGAATTGACTCCAACCAATCTGGATGGTACCTCTCGATCATGCAGTTAGCTATGCTTCCATTTACCTTTATTGTCCCCGTTATTGCTGGGCGTATGTCTAGCCAACGTTTGTTAGTGGTCATCACAACCATTTTGCTTTTGACGGGGACGCTCGGACTTCTTTACGGAAGCTCCAATGTCATTCTGTTGTGGATCATAATACTCGGAATTGGTGGAGGCTTCGCCTTTAGTTTGGCCATGATGTTTTTCGGGTTACGTACTGAAAATGCGCACCAAGCAGCGGAACTGTCTGGCATGGCGCAATCGATCGGATATCTTCTTGCCGCAATCGGTCCTGCCCTTATAGGATATCTGCATGATGCGACAAATAGTTGGAACCTGCCACTTTTCATTCTGCTTGGCGCATCGGTCTTACTCTTTTTAGTCGGTATAGGAGCAGCAAGAAACCGTTTTGTAGGTTGCCCAAATAGTTACGAACTACCACGGAAAGGACGATAAATATGTTTGACAAAATTATGGTGGCCATTGATAAAGCTGAGACAACGAACAAACTCCTTGATGCAACCATTGAAATAGCACGAAACAAACCAACTCAAGTTACCTTGGTTAATGTCAGCCAGGAATATGTGCCGAATGGCATGACATATGTACCCGAGAATTTCTTGGAAGAATTATTGAACGAAATGGAGAAAGCGAGTTTGGAACAGCTGCAACAAACCAAATCTAAATTAAAATCTGCGGGGATTAACACGGAAACAGTTCATCTTAAGGGTGATCCTGCACATGAAATATTAAATTATGCAAAGGATACCGAGCAGCAACTTATTATTATCGGAAGCCGTGGGCTAAGGGGCATAAAAGAAATGATGCTTGGGAGTGTCAGCCACAAGGTTTCACAGCTATCAAGTTGCCCAGTCCTAAATGTACATTAACTCCTCGGTACTGCAGAGATGATGCATTGATATACAAACGGGGAACGTACAGCGGCATTCTAGGATATTTGTGTCCTACAATGCCGCTGTTTCTATATCCCTTTAGCGCTCAAATGCTGACGCTGAAGAGGAATGGAGGGAGGAACGGTGCTCCACAACGATCAACACCGTCCGGGAAACCCAGAGTGACCAGCGTTACCGAGCACTAAAAGTCCAACGGGTTTAGATTTTGTTAAAACGATGATTAAAGAAATCTAACAGTCGAAAAGGAGTCATTTTGTGGTAGGGAACTTTAGAAGAGGGACAGGATGACCCGCTTTGGCATTACCGTATATGTCTGGCATATTATTATTTGGAGCAGTACGAGAACGCGCGTGAAGCTTTTGAAGCAGCCGATCGACTGGAGCCGGGAGATGAGGACACACAAGAATTCCTGGAATGTATTCGGAATAAAACAGAAGAGGAACTCACAGAGGAATCCGTAGAGAAGCCCGTGGATATAGTCCAATCTGTTACTGGAATCTCCATCGAAGAAGCTGCACGCGGTATCCATCTGGAATTGACGAACTTTTGGAATGACAGTCCAGCATATGTCGATCAATATGTGTTGTCCCATTAGTAAGCAAACATTTAATTATGATACTATCACCCCTGTCAAGTAGACAGTACAAAATAGACGAAATTCAAGCAGCGACTTTTTCCCGATATTCTAACGGGGAACGGTCGTTTATTTTTTCTGATTGAGGATCGGAACTCGAAGGGAGGGAGAATGATGGATTAAGAGTCGAGTAGGAAACACGTTCGAAACCTTCATATGAGGTTAAACTGCAAACCAAAGCCTGTAGACCTAATAAACCACTACAGATACCAGTGGAACTTAAAAAGGATGACCGCTGTAGAATAAAGAGATCATCTTCTTCAAGCCATGTAGTTTTTTTAGAAGTGTCCTTTACATAGGGTACTTGGATCCTGAATTTAAAGATAGTCTTGTGGTACAGTATTCATCCATCTTATTATCCATATCTCAGATTTCTGAAGTGTGTTTTATTCTCGCCGTCCCATTCTATTTACAAACATCTGTTATATAGAAGGCTGGCTAGAGCTATGCTTCTTTCTCAAGCCAGTAGAAGGCATCAGAGCAGATACTATATTTGCAGTATTGTCTTATGTATGTGCAAGTTTTCATTCGCGTTTAGCAATTCACCATAAAGAATGATCCACTTCTTTTACGACGCAACGAGCTAGGAACCGTCAACGACGATCAAATAGGATTATGTAAGAAACTCCGAAAACCCACTATATTCAAGGGTTTTCGGCACTAGATAAAACATGCTTCGTTATTCCACCGAAAAAGGTATTTCTAATATTTTTTAAAGTTTATTAATTACAATCGATATCTTATAATTAACATGTTTGTTTAAATCTATTAAAAACTGGTCTAACACCTCATTAGACTGGAATTTACATTCCAAAAGGTAACAACCATCACCACTTATTCTGTAGTTGTTCAACACAAATTTTTCTTGTTCTTTTATAAGCGAAAGATAAGGCTGATGGGATGTGCTTTTTGTAAAAATTGTAATCCAGGCATGTACCCAACAACCGAGTTCATTCTGATTTACTTGGATTGTATACCTTTCAATTACTCCTCTATCCTCTAGTTTTGCCACTCTAGCTGCTGCGGCTGGACCAGTCAAGTGAACTTTTCTACCTAATTCCTTCATCGTAATTCGGCTGTTTATTGAAAGTTCATCTATGATAAGTTTATCCGTGGAATCTAACATCGATCTGTATCCTTTCAAAAATGAAGTTCATTGTTTGGAAGACTTAAGTGTCTCTGCTTTTAATGATTATTCATAATATAAACTAACTTTAAATGAAAGAAAAGAGTTCGAATCGTAACATTACACGAATAATTACTATCGAATAAGTAAATTAAAACTATACTAGAGCGCAGGTTATCTAAAAGAGGTATGTACTAACTTTTCCAAAGTTTGATAACAACGAAATCATGTTCTTAAATTCAGTTTGCCCACATCAATTGAAATTATCATTAATGTGATTGTAGCCTTTACCACTTAATGAATGTATAAACCATTTTGGTGGGGCAGCCGTTAGCGTTATTATATCTTCAATTACATTGTTTTTTGTCTGTATTTATCCAGCAAACATGACTTTCTTTAATAAATGAAGTAAACCGGTCAAAACGCTTTATTTAATCGATGTATATGGACAGTGCGATTGGTATAAAATCGATCTTGTAAAACAAAAACAAAGGGGAATCCATATATAATGAAGATTCAACAAATTCGAAATGCCACAATCAATGTACAATATGCAGGGAAAAAATTTCTAGTCGATCCAATGCTCGCGGACAAGGGTGCGTATTCTCCATTTCCTGCAGGGTTCAGAGAAGACGTAAGGAATCCTATAATTGATTTGCCAATGTCGGTTGACGATATTATCAAGGACGTCGATGCAATCATTTTAACTCACTTGCACCAGGATCATTATGATGATGTAGCAAAAAAAGTGCTTCCCAAGAGTATTAAAGTTTTCGTTCAAGATGAAAAGGATGCAAAACAAGTTATGAATGATGGTTTTCAACAAGTGGAAGTACTCACTGAAAATACAGTTTTTGAAGGAATCCAGTTAGTTAAAACACAAGGTGAACACGGAAGAGGAGAAGAATTACTAAAGGCTATGGGAGAGGTTTGTGGTATTGTTTTCAATCATCGCAGCGAAAAGACATTATATGTAGCTGGAGACACCGTTTGGTATGATGGTATCCAAAATGAAATTGATGCACACACTCCTGACGTTATTGTTGTAAACGCTGGAAACAATGTTTGGCAAAGTATGGGCTCGCTTATTATGGGTAAAGAAGATGTTTATGAGGTATTGAAGGCAGCTCCTAAGTCTAAAATTATAGCTGTTCACATGGAAGCTGTTAACCACTGGACTTTATCTAGAGAAGAACTTGAACGCTATGCAGATGAAAAGGGTTTTTCTTCTAGTTTATTAATTCCTGAAGATGGCGAGTCGTACACTTTTTAATAATGAAAATGATGCTTAAGTCACTATTAAGATTTTAACAAGTAATGAGACCCTTAAGGGTCTCATTTTATATATGATTACTCAAACAGTTACTTAGACCCGCAATATAGATTGTTACACCAAGAGGTTATAATCTAACTGAGACAGGAGAACGGCTATGAACCAAACGAATCCTAAATTGTGGACGAAAAACTTTATTGCTCTTTCGTCAGTCAACTTTACTATGACATTAATTTTCTTCTTATTAAATGCAACAATCATCCTATATGCAATTAATGAATTTAATGCGTCTACCAGCCAAGCTGGGATCATTGCAGGTATTTTTATTATCGGTTCATTATTAGGGCGTTTATTTATAGGACGTCTTATACTAACCAAAAAGGTTTTGATGACCTGGTTGCTTTTCTTTATTTTCACAACTTTACTTTATTTCACCCATTTAAATATTGCATTTCTCATATTAAGCCGATTTCTGAACGGTATCACAGTAGGGGTAGTAACTACTGTCGTTAGTACAAGTGCAGTACTTAGCCTTCCTGTTTCACGTAAAGGTGAAGGAATCAGTTATTTTGCAATTAGTACTGCTCTCGCTACGGGGATTGGCCCTTTAATTGGTTTGAAAATGAGCCAAAACGCAAACTTTGATATGATTTTTTCATTTTCTCTTTTGCTTGGGATTATTAATTTAATAATTGCAGTTTTAATAAAGTTTCCTACAAGCAATATAACTGAGATAAAAAAAGGACAGAGACTGAAAATCTCTGACTTTATTGAGCCTAAAGTGATACCAATAGCAACTTTAATGTTCATTATGGCTTTTTCTTTCTCGGGTATAGTTTCATATTTGAATGTTTATGCTTCAGAAATCGGATTATTAGACACCGCAAGTTTCTTCTTTATGGTCTATACAGTGTTTGTATTGATATCAAGACCTTTTACAGGACGAATAATGGACAGGAAAGGTGCAAACATTATCATCTATCCAGCTCTTCTTATATTCGGAGCAGGCATGCTTCTTTTAAGCTCAGTTACTACTGGTGTTTCACTCTTAATAGCTGGTGCATTAGTTGCTTTAGGATTTGGGAATATTTCATCGATATCCCAATCTATAGCAATCAGTTTAGCTGAACCCCATAGAATTGGTTTAGCAACTGCGACTTTTTTTATATTTTATGATCTTGGGAACGGTTTTGGACCATCTATTATCGGGTTATTGATTCCAGTTACAGGCTATAAAGGTCTGTATGTAGTATTAGGATTAATTATACTAGCGTCAGTTCCTTTTTATCACTATTTGTATGGAAAGAAAGAACGTAACAGTAAAAAACAATTGATTAACTAAATAACACCATTGACTTACATTATCCGCGGGATGCGTGGTGGCATCATTTATCTTTTGAGGATCAGACTGTACTGAAAGAGAGTGATAACGGGAAAAAGCCAGAGCGAATTATTATTTTTATCAAACTGCTGGGAGTTATTGATTTGGAAATATCAGATTTCATTGCGAGACTCCTGTTTGCTCTTATCGAACTTCCAGTAGGCATCATCATGGGGTGATCGGTGCTCCGTTATTCTTATCCTTACTACGTTCCAAAAATCATATGTAGAAAAATATTAACTCAAGCGATTGATTTCAATAGCTTGAGTTTTTTGTCACAATTTTTAGCGATAATAGCTCATTGGGGCTATTACGAATATACATATCATCAAGTACGATATAAAACGTATTGTTTTTATATCATCTGAAAGCTTTATCAGTGGAGGTTAGACAACGTTGCACACACAGAGAAAAATAACGATGATTTTGGTTCTATGCTTAATTCTTTTAATTTCTGCTTGTTCCAGTGCACCCAAGGATGCAACAACGCAACCTGCAGAAACTGAAGACAAGGAAGTTACGTTTTTGTTCAACTTTGCAAGCCAGACGATTGATCCCCATCTGGATTATACTCCGCTAAGGGCTGGAGTTACAGAAACCCTTGTTAAACTGGGGGAAGATCTTCAGATCGAGCCCTGGTTGGCTGAGAAATGGGACACCGCGGATGGACAGCACTGGACATTTGAGATTAAAAAGAACGTAACCTTTCAGGATGGACGGACCCTTGATGCAGAAGCCGTGAAACAATCTTTGGAAAGGGCAATCAAGGTTAATCCTGGTGTAGAGCAGGTGTTGAAGATCAAGGAAATGAGTGCATCAGGCCAGACACTTAACATTACGACTGAGAAGGCATTCCCTCAATTTCCGTCAGAGCTTGTTCACCCGAACGCATCGATTCTTGATGTAAACGCGCCTGATCCGGACAAAAAACCAGTTGGAACCGGACCTTTCAAAGTCACGTCCTTCACATCCGGAAGCACGCTCAAGGTGGATCGCTATAATGAATATTGGGGTGGGGCTGCCAAGCTCAGTCGCGCTTCATTCAACTTCAATGAAGATCCGAGTGCCCGCCTTTCCGCGTTAATGTCCGGAGATGCCGATATTGTGTATCGTCCGCCAACCGAGAGCCTGGACACAATGAAAAGTGACTCGACCCTTCATATGGAATCGGTCACAAGCTTGCGGACACACGAGCTTATTTTCAATACAAACCAACCTGAATTCAAAAACAAATATGTAAGAAAAGCCTTCGATGCCCTCGTGAATCGTGAAGAATTGAAGGACGTGATTATGGGTGGACAGGCTACGCTTGCAACGGGGCCATTCATGCCAGGTTTCTCATTTATTCCTTCATATGAAGCCAAAAAGACAGGATCCGAAGTAGCATTGACATGGTTTGAAAAGGCTGGGTATCAGGTGGAACAAGGCAATGTCAGTAAAGACGGAAAGCCGCTCAACCTGAAACTTGTAACGTATACATCACGGGCTGAATTCCCGCTATTTGCTCAAGTATTACAAGCGCAAGCGAAGAAAATCGGCATCAACATTACGATTCAGTACGTGGATAATTATGAAGATTATCTGCTCACCAAAGATGACTGGGATTTGGGCACATATAGTCCATTGATTGCACCACGCGGAGATGCAAGTTACTTCCTGAATGTAGTCTTCAAACCTGACGGTACACTGAATTTCGGCAAAATCAATGACCCGGAATTAATCCAGTGGATTGATCAGTTGGATCAGATGGTGGATACCAATAAACGTAATGCATTAATTGAAAAAATTCTGATGCATATTGATCAGGAGACATATTATTCCTACTTGGTTCATCCTAATACACTCGTTGTGTACAAAGATCGTGTGAAAAATTGGATAACCAGCAAAAGTGAGTATTACATGCTGACGAATCAATTGGATGTGGAGTAGGTATGAACAAGCTTTTGAAACGAAGTTTAGAATTCATCCTCTTTATTTTACTTCTATCCTTTATAAGCTTTGTTTTTGTGAAATTAGCTCCTGGTGATGCAGTAAGGGAATTATTGCGTTCGGATGATGTGGCCGTGACCACTTCCGAAATAGAAAAGCAACGAGAAGCGTTGGGGTTTAATGACCCTGTGCTCGTGCAGTACGGGCAATGGCTTTCGCGTCTTGTGCGACTGGATTTGGGTAATTCGTACATGACTAATCGTCCCGTAACGGAGGAATTGCTGGGCAAGTTACCTGCAACATTACTGCTGACGTGTACTTCGCTGCTAGTATTAATGCTCATTGCCATTCCTCTTGGTACGCTTTCTGCTTTATATCCCAATCGCATTATAGACCGGTTCAGTCGTCTTTTGGCTGTATTAGGTACCTCAGTCCCTAGCTTCTGGCTGGGGCTTCTTTTTATAGAAGGCTTTTCTGTGAGAACTCATCTGTTTCCCTCTATGGGAATGGGGACCATCGCACACCTTGTGCTTCCATCGTTAACACTGGGATTGACCATGGCAGCCGTTTACGTTCGTCTCATTCGTTCCAGTTTGCTGAAAAGTTTAGATCAGGATTTTGTTCGGGGTGCCCGATCCAGAGGAATAGGGGAAGCGAGTATACTCACTCGACACGCCTTTCGACATGCATTAACTCCCGTCATCACGATGTTTGGTGTAAGTATCGGAAGCTTGCTCGGGGGAACGGTTGTGATAGAAGTGTTGTTCGCTTATCCGGGTATGGGAAAATTCATTGTTGACGCTATTCAGAGTCGTGATTACCCGGTTATTCAGGGTTATATGGTTCTGATGGGTCTGATCGTTACGATAATCCACATTTTGGTTGACCTTCTAAATGACTATTTAACCCCTGAGATCCGACTGAAGGGGGAACGATAATCATGTTTAAGGCTAAATCACATGTTGCCTCTACTGCTGGAGCATCAAATAATAGAGTTCACATCATCATTATGATAGTTGTTGTCTTGACTTTGATCTGTTCGCCTTATTTTGTTCCTCATGACCCATATGCGGTAGACTTAGCGATAAGGCTTCTGCCCCCAGATATGAAACATCTGCTAGGGACCGATGATCTCGGTCGAGATCTGTTCTCACGTCTGCTGCTCGGTGGAAGGAATACGGTAGGAACCAGTCTGATTGTGCTCCTGAGTGCACTGGCGATCGGGATTCCCGCAGGATTAATGGCTGGGTATGCAGGAGGGTGGATAGACCGAATCTATAAACGAATATCGGATGCATTTCTTGCATTTCCAGATTTCATCATTGCCATTGTGCTCAGTGGGCTGATGGGACCAGGCATCTTCAACCTGATGATTGCCATCGTTTCGGTCAAATGGATTACGTATTCCCGGATCGTTCGCAATAGCGTTATCGCGGAGAAGAATCAGGACTATGTTACGATTGCCCGCCTGAGCGGATTACGTCCTCATCAGATTTTGTGGAAGCATATGTTGCCACATGCGCTGTCTCAGGTGATTGTGATCGCTTCGCTGGATATTGGTAAAATCATTCTCATGATTGCCTCGCTCTCCTATATCGGGCTTGGCTCGCAGCCCCCTGCACCAGAATGGGGGGCGATGCTGAACGAGGGACGGGTACACTTTCATAGTGTACCCTACCTTATGATAGCCCCTGGACTTGCCATCATGCTTGTAGTTCTCTGGTCCAACATGTTAGGAGATCGTATTCGTGATCGAATGGATAATAAACGGAATAGGGGATGAACAAGGAATGACGACTATACTCAATATGAACGGACTCCGCCTTGCGGCAGGAGAGAAGACCCTCGTTCACGACATTAACCTGTCTATTGACTCTGGCGAATGGATGGCTGTCATTGGGGAAAGTGGGAGTGGAAAAACGATAACAGGACTTTCGATCGGTCGTCTGCTTCCAAACGGAATCCGCCATATAGCAGGACAAATAACGTTCAACGGTCAGTCTTTATCCGACCTCTCCAACAAAAAGATGCAACGGTTACGGGGGAGAGAAATCTCCTATGTATTTCAAGAGTACGCTGGTATATTCAGCCCATTCCTTCCATTGGGCAAGCAGATGGATGAGACACTTCGGGTTCATTATAACTGGGGACGTAAGGAGCGTAAAGAACGAATCCTACAGTCCCTAAATGACGTTTCCTTGCCTGAAGAACGGGTTGTTCTCAGCTACCCGTTTCAGCTGAGTGGCGGACAATTACAACGTGTATCTATCGCGACGGCCATGCTGCTAGAGCCAAAACTATTGATAGCGGACGAGCCAACATCTGCGCTGGACTGGATGAGCGGAGCAGAAATCTTAAACCTGTTAACCCGGTTAAGGCAGAAAACGGGTTGCGCTATTATGTTCATTACACATGACTTGAAACTGGCAAGACGCTACGCGGATCAGATCGTTATTATGAAAGAAGGACGAATTCTTGAATCAGGCAAAGTTGAAAATGTGCTAGCGCAGCCTGAACATCCGTATACACGAACGCTTCTGGCAGCAGAGTCGGTACTAACTTATGCTGAACCTGAAATACCAACGATGAGGGGGGAATAGTTATGAAACAAGAAGCTGTACTTGCTGTCCAAAAACTGAACAAGACCTATCCTGGAAATATAAGTGCGATGAACGGAATATCCTTCAACATCCTGCCAGGAGAATGCCTAGGACTGATTGGAGAAAGCGGGAGCGGCAAGAGTACGCTGGCACGGTGTATTTTGCTCATGGAGAAAATGGACTCCGGACAAATGTGGTTTCAGGGAAGAGAGATGTTAAAACCACGAACTGATTCCGCCTACCGAGCCATTCAGGGTCAAGTTCAGGCCGTATTCCAAAATCCCGCGTCCAGTCTCAATTCCAGGCTACGGATCATCGATTCCGTGATGGAACCGCTGGATACCTTCAAGAATCGAACACCGGCAATCCTAAAGGAGTACAGACAGGACAGGCTGAAGTGTGCCGAACGGCTACTGGATATGGTGGATCTGCCAGGGCATATCTTGCATCAGTATCCCCATGAGCTGAGTGGAGGACAGAAGCAGCGGGTCGCTATTGCCAGAGCGGTAAGCAGCGAGCCAGCCCTGATCATCATGGATGAACCCACATCCAGTCTGGATATGATTACACAGGCCCAGATGATCGATATGCTTATGACACTGCAAAAAAATATCGGATTTGCCTGTTTGTTTATTTCACATGATCTGGCTACAGTGCAGCGCATATCTCATAGAATTATAGTATTGCATCAGGGCAGAATCATTGACCATTTTGCCAAAGAAGAATTGTTTTCGTCGGAGAGACTTGTGTATACCCAACAATACATTCAAAAATTCATGCATTGATTTTAAGTAAAGGGGTAGGAAGGAGTCTACTCAGAAATACTGAAATAGATTCTGCAAATCCTTGCACTGTATCAAATCGTTTAGGGAGATCACAAATAAAATCCGGCTTCGAGAGCCGGATTTTATTTGTGATCTCCTTAGTTTAAAAAGTATCTCTTTGAGCCAATACAGTTCATCAACAGGCTTTCAGTTGGCACTGGAAGATATATCAAATGCAATTCAGGCTAATACATAAATTAATTCAAGTGTTTTCGATGTTTTAGTTTATGTTTGAAAGTAGTAAGTATTTTAGTAACAGGACGTTTAGAAGTAAAGTTCGTAATAGAGTATGTTTGACCGTTAGTTAGTACATCTCGTTCACTATTCAAGTTCTATTTTTATGTAAACTTTCAACTATAAAGCAAAAGCGCGAAATTACTTTGTTTTCTCTATGTAACAATTGATTGAGAAAGTATACATTTATTTGGTACACAATCGAGAGCGATTATACATTCAATATAAAATATTATCTTTCTCTAATTTTGTATAAAACTAGATTTTTTGAGGTGAAATCATGAAAAAATTTGATATATCTGTTTTATCAGTTGCTCCATTAAGACAAGGAGAAACAATGAAAGAAGGGATTGATTCCGCAGTATCTTTAGCTAAAGCTGTAGATAAAATGGGTTATAAACGGATTTGGTTTGCAGAACACCATAATCACGATGCTTACGCAAGTGCAGCCGTCGTTTCAATTGTACAACACATATTAGCAAATACTGAGGATATTCGTGTAGGTTCAGGTGGTATTATGTTGCCCAATCATTCCCCACTAGTCGTAGCTGAGCAATTTGGAACACTTGAAACATTGTACCCAAATCGAGTAGATCTAGCATTAGGGCGTGCACCAGGAACGGATCAAAAGACTGCTGAAGTAATTCGGCGTTCAAACCATAATGGTGTATTTTTCTTTGAACGAGAAGTAAAAGATATCTTGCAATATGTAGGAGATGAGAGCATCCAAGGGGAGGTTCGTGCTTATCCAGGTATGGGAACGAATGTACCAATTTTTGTGTTAGGCTCTTCAACAGGTTCAGCTAAAATCGCGGCTAGCCTTGGTTTACCTTATGCATTTGGTGCTCAATTTTCACCTCATGAGATGACCGAAGGGCTCGCTATTTATCGAGAAAACTTCCAACCGTCCGCTTATTTGCAGGAACCTTATGTGATGGCTTGTATAAATGTGATTGCAGCTGATTCAATGGAAGAGGCAACACTGATTTCTGCGAGTCATTTGCAAGTATATATCGATATTTATACAAATAATTTAAGTCAGCTTATTCCGCCAACTGAAAACTTCCTTCAATCTTTATCTCAAGCTGAGCTGGAAATTATCTATCATCGACTAGGGTATACACTCCTAGGTGATGCAGACACTCTTCGGCTTGATTTAATTGAATTTCAGCAGACTTATCAGGTAGATGAACTCATTGTGATATCAAATATTTACGAATCCAAAAAGGAAATTCATTCTTATGAAATTTTAAAACGCGTTGTGGATGAGTTATTTGATCAAAAGTGACTTGAAGAAAGTTAATTCAGTCATCTATGAAATAACAATAATTCCAGGAAGAAGCAGGATTCATTAAGACCTGCTTCTTCCTGGAATCATCATGAATCTTAATATCTAATCACTGAAAGCTGTTCAAGTGTTTAAACTGAAGGTTACTGTATAAATTAACTGATAACGCTTTAATCCCCAATATATTACTGTGTTAATTCCACCGAGCTCAGAAAACTTTCTTCATTCTCCGCTGGCTTTTCAGTTTCATTCACCGTTTTTCTTAAATAGTCAGTTCCCCAGTTCTGCAATTCGATCAAAATGGGTACTAGACTCTCACCCAACTCTGTCAACATATATTCGACTTTTGGTGGGACTTCGGGATACACTCTGCGGCTAATTAAATTGTCTTCTTCAAGCTCGCGCAACTGGCGGGTCAATGTTCGGTGAGTAATATTCGGTAGTGCTCTTTGAAGCTCATTAAAGCGTTTGACTTTATGTGAGATTAAATGATAGAGAACCAGTATTTTCCATTTTCCTCCAATAAGATTAACACTTGCTTCGACCGGACATTGGCCTTCGAATGCTTCAATTTCATTTTTCATATTACCACTCCTTAGAGGATACTGTATGTCGCGACTGTCCTTACTTATGAGGCAAATTTTTAACTTCCATCGAAAGCGATGTGAACTACTGAAATCCAATTATAAACTTTCATAAATCAAGCGAAAAGTATGAAAATCGATATTACTGAAGAGATTTTTATCCGATGTAAGTGCTATATAAGTTGAACTAAAGATATATTCACACGTACACTCCGATGACAGAATAACCTTCCAATCGCTGTTATCCCCAGATTTTTTTGATTCCCTTTTCTCAAGGGGAAAATCCGCTGATAAAGGCGAACGCTTCGCTTTTTCAGGTTTTTTCTGTCCTCTCCGTTTCTGTGTAAATGATTAGTTCAACTTATATAGAATAATTACATAAAAAAATAGTAACGCTACAGATTCTTTCAAACTCACTGAAGCCTCTAACGAAATTTGTGAGGGCATTCTATTTATATAAAACACTAGGGGAGTATAGAAATACAAATACAATTTTTCATATGAAGTAGTGTATCATTAGGCATTTTATAGAACAGAGAAGTAAGTACATTTTCATCATTATTATAAAATGTAGCTAGGAGAGTAACGTATAAGTTGATAAAATCTAAAATTTCTATTAGTAAGCACACTTTCAAATATCCAGTTTATTAATAACAGTTGAAAGTTTGTAATTGGCATGTTTATTTAAGTCGACTAGAAAATCATTAAGATAATCATTCGATGGAAACCTGCACTCCAAAATATAACATCCCTCTCCACTAATCCTATAGTTATTTATTATATAGTTCATTTGTGTCTTTATAAAAGAGAGATAAAATTGATGGTTTGTTTCTTTTGTGAATATTGTAATAAAAGCGTGTATATAGCAGCTTAGTTTAGCTTGATTCACTTTAATGGTATATCCCTCAATAACTCCATTGTCTTCTAATTTTGCTACTCTGGACGCAGTAGCTTGTCCAGTCATATGAATTTTTGTGCCCAGTTCTTTCATAGTAACTCGACTGTTATTGGATAATTCATCCAATATTCGACGATCGGTATTGTCTAACATTTTTATTCCTTTCTTTAATCAAGTAATTATCAGATATCTTTGATTGATTTTATTTTATCCCCAACACAACAAGTATAGACTATATATTATTTCAAGAAAACAGTAAAAGAAACGGAGTAATCAAATGAGGACATGAGTTTGAATTTAAACAGTAAATTCAAGTTCGAATAAGTAAACCTTCATAGAGTTCAGCTTTGAATATTGAAAATGTTTATGATACAAGTCAAGTCGGTTAAATACCCAACTAAATAAGCAAGGAGAATAACCATGAGCCAGATAATCCTAAACTATGGACGAAAGAGTTTATTTTTCTTTCCGCCGTCCGTTTTTGCACATCTATAGCTTAAAACAAAAAAAGATCGGTTTTGGATCAATTGAACTTGACCCGAAACCGATCTATTTTTGCATAAGGAGGTTAGTTTATTTTCGCTCCGGAAAATATTTCTCACGTTCATTGTTGCTACCATGAAAGCACCCGCCTGTTGCACGAAAGCTTGAAAATGGGCGCTGATATAACATCCGATAAGAGGTATTATTGCTCGTTAGAGGTATTGATCACTCAGGGCGCTGTGAGATATTAATGTGGGGGTATAGCGCTATTCTGTTCCGTTCGATAATGCCCCCAGCAGGTAACATCTGCAAATTCATAGATAGGGTTGATTGGCGTTAAGCCATTCGACCTGCACGGTATACTCATTTCCAATTAGAAAGTAAATAAAGGCTCATGTTTATTTAGGATTTATTAAGTCGGCTCATTAGCATGTAAAAAAAATCAAAAAAACTCTGTATTAACCGCTGAGCGGTGGGAACAGAGTTTCGCATTATTTAATGTTTGTTTACTTCTCCCAACTTTGCAGAATCTGGAGTGCGGCTCCAGTCACCACGCCTTCCTCTTTAAGAATACCCGGGGTAAAAATGGGGTTGTATTTAGGATAATGGTATATATTTTTTCGGGCAACCTGTATTGCCGTATGATATACTATCGGGTCCGCATTAATAAGTGCTCCACCCATAATGACATATTCGGGATGAACAGTATTGATCAAATTGGCAAGCCCAACTCCCAGATAGGAAGCTGTTTCAATGAACAGCTCTCTTACCAGAGCATCTTCCTCTTTCAAAGCATTAACAAGAGAAGGGAAATTAACACATTCAGGTGGGATGATCGAAAGCGAGCTTTCGCGTCCTATTTTAAGTTGAGACTGTACACGCTCTTCAAGTGAAGGAACAGATACATATGCCTCTAAAGATCCATAATTCCCCTTGTCACTGAGTCTACGCCCTCCTGTTTGAATGATCATTTGGCCGATCGCTCCTTCAGTGTCAGCAGCACCACGCAAAATCTGACCTCCAGACATAATCGACGATCGTATGTTCACTCCGGCATGAACATACAGCATATGCTCACAAGCTTCATTTCGGAGCGCCCAATGCTCTGCAAGCAAGGCAGTGTTTGCGCCGTTATCGAGTTTTGTAGGGATATTAAGTTCCTTTTCCAGCAACTTGCATATAGGAACATTACTCCAAGAATCGGAAGGGAAATATTCTGGCTCTAATATAATACCCTTTTTAGGATCCAAAGGGCCTACTGCACCGATCCCCATTCCCAGAATTTGTTCATGAGCTATATGGTGATGATGTAGCATTTTATTTGACTCGTTCACCACCAGTTCCACTAAGCGCTCTGGCGTGAGGCTATGGTCCATCTCCCAACGAACAGCAGATAATCGGTTGAGATGTAGATCAAATAGGCCAAGTGAGGAACTGATGCGTGAGATTTCCAAACCCATAAGATAGCGATAATGTGGGTTTGTTTGAAAGAGAATGGGTTTACGCCCTCCAGTTGATGTACCAAGTCCGGAGACAAGTATAAGTTTTTGAGCTAGCATGTCTTCGAGCATACGAGTCATGCTACTACTCGTGATTGAGAAATATTCTAGCAAATCTGCTTTGGAGACTGTTCCAAGAAAAGCGATTCGATCATAAATTTGCTTCTTAATTGAAAAATGGGAATGATTCAACATTATATTCTACTCCATTTCCAAGTGAATAAGTCGGGATATATTTAGTATAGCTGATGGAAGACTGGTTTTCCAGCTAATGTTATAGGAATAATATAGTTTATACTGTAATGAATTTAACTTAGTTATTTTCCTCAGCTATTTTTGAATTATATAATATAAAATGATGTAATTATTACAATTTACGCTTTTGAGATATTTACTTTATTCCAAAATGAAATTAACGTGTTATAATATTAGAGATCGAATATGTATGAGTATTATGTAACGGAGGTACCATATGAGTGTAAAACAAAAGGAATACATTAAAATGCTCACACAACTGTTTGTTGTTTTTGTCAAGTTGGGCCCCTCAACTTTCGGGGGAGGATATGCAATGATTACAGCAATTGAGCGGGAAATTGTGGATAAGAAAGCATGGCTAAAACCTAATGAGGTAGGGGATATGGTATCCGTTTCTGCATCCGCACCTGGGGGCGTAGTTGTAAACTCAGCTGCTTTCGTCGGATATAGGCTTGCAGGAATACTCGGTGCGATCATCTCCGTTATTGCTATAACACTACCGACCTTTTTAATTGTGCTAAGTCTCAGTATATTAGGCATGATGTTTCAAGATGTTTCCAAGGTAAATGCAGCTCTAAAAGGAGTTCATGCTGCAGTTGTTGCATTAATCATTGTGGCCGCATTCAAAGTGGGTAAGACATCCATAATGGATTCATCCACATTGTTTATTGCAGGTCTAAGCACCTTTCTACTGCTTTTCACATCGCTTCACTCTTTATACCTGATTCTTGGAGGTCCAATTGTGGGCGTGACTATTATTTCAATTAAACGTGCTCTTGGTCTTTCAGCCCCAACAGAGAAGGAAGAAGAAAGTCATCAGTCAGAACTAAATTATCCTGAATATTACATCTGAAGGTGTTGATCGCATGTTGTGGGAATTGTTTATCTTATTTTTGAAAATTGGATCTCTTTCATTTGGTGGGGGGTATGCAGTAATAACTCTCATTCAACGCGAAGTGACTGAAAAAGGATGGATTAAGCCAGAACAGTTTCAAGATTTTGTTGCTTTAGCTGGGATGGCCCCAGGTTCCATTGCTACTAATACTGCAACTCTAATCGGTTACTCTCAAATGGGCATCTTAGGTGGGATCATATCTACTATTGGGATAATTTTGCCCTCTCTCGTTATTGTCATCCTTTTTGCAGCTTTTTTTCTCCGCGTACAAAACAATCATTGGGTCCGATCCTCGTTTTATGGACTGCGTCCAATCATTACAGGACTTATCATTTATGCTGCGATCCACTTTGGAATTGGAGGGCATAAGGAACCATTGTTTAGCTGGTCAACCTTCGGGATGCTTGTCATTTGTGTCAGCAGTCTCATCGCGGTAACTAAATACAAGATCCATCCATTCGCAGTAATCTTGTTATCAGCAGTATGCGGTATCGTTATATTTTGATAGATATTCCGGGTCCTGCAATCCAGATAGGACTGAACAGATATGTAATGAAGCACTCCTGGTGAACTAAACTAGACCCTTTCTACGATGATGAAGATAAGGGGTATTTAGAACCGTATATTTGGTCAAAGATCGGATCTAGGAAATACGCTTAAATATATAGAATCGTATGCTCAATGAAACCGCTTGTATTTTGATTACCGCCCGGTTATAATACAATAAACAAAAAAAATAACCGGACATGTCACTGGTAAAGCAGGCAGGATCCATAAAGATTAGGTAACACTTTGAAGTGCTATCTAATTTTTAGAGGATACCTGTCTTTTTTGTTTTTGTTTATTGTATGGCCGAACAATAAACGCACAGATCCACCGAGGGGGAACGAGAATGAATTATGAAAAAACGGCAAAAGACATTCTGAATTATGTAGGTGGGAAAAAAAATGTAGCTCATTTAGGGCATTGTGCAACACGATTGCGATTTACTCTGAAGGATGATCGTCAGGCAAATGTTGAGGCGATCAAGAAAGTGCCAGGCGTACTTGATGTCGTTAATAAAGGTCAATTTCAAGTTGTCGTAGGTAATAATGTCGTTGAAGTTTATGATGAACTGGTGAAAGCAGGAAATTTTGAGGGTGGGACAGGAAACGAGGCTGATGCCAGGTCAAACGATTCCAAACGGGAGAAAAAGAATATCGGATCAATGATTCTTGATTTTTTTGTTAGCGTGTTCCAACCTTTGATTCCAGCCATGGCTGGAGCAGGGATACTAAAATCCATGCTGTTATTATTATCCGTCATTGGGTTGATCGATCCGAAAGGTTCAACGTATGTCGTCTTAACTTCCATTAGCGGTGCAGTCTTTTATTTCTTGCCTATTTTGGTGGCGCTTACTGCGGCTGCAAAACTAAAAGTTAATCATGTGGTTGCAGCAGCTGCTATGAGTGTTCTGCTGTTCCCTGACATGATTGCGAATTTAGGGAGTGGGGCTAGTTTCCTTTCTATTCCTTTAACTAATGTAAATTATGCCTCGCAAGTTTTTCCATCAATCTTAGGCGTTATATTCTATGCCTTTATGGAAAGATTTTTCTTTAAAGTGTCACCTAAGCCGATCCGTGTCTTTTTCGTGCCGATGATGTCCTTGCTTCTAACGGTTCCTGTGACTCTGGGTGTTTTAGGTCCACTTGGTTTTCATTTGGGAACGTATTTAACAGTCGCCATACTCTTTTTATTTTCTAATTTCGGCTGGGTTGCCGTCGGCATTTTGGCAGCACTCCTTCCGTTTATGATTGCTACTGGTATGCATAAAGCACTGACGCCATACGTTATTTCCGCCATAGCTGCCTCTGGAAAGGAACTTCTCCTGCTGCCTGCTTTATTCGCACATAATATGGCTGAAAGCGCGGCAAGTTTTGCCGTGGCGATTCGCACTAAGGATACGAGACTAAGAGGGGTCGCTGTGTCATCTGCTATTTCCGCTATGTTTGGTATTGCGGAGCCAGCCCTATACGGAGTTACGCTACAACGAAAGCGTGTACTCACAAGTATTGTTATCTCCAGTTTGATTGGCGGATTGAGTCTTGGATTGCTTGGAGTAGCTGGTAGTACGGTAGTGAGTCCAAGCTTGGCAAGCATCTCGATGTTTATTGATCCAAGCAACAAAATGAATTTTGTATACGCGATCTTGGGTTTGGTTATTTCTTATGTTATCTCTTTTGTGCTTACGTTATTTTTGTGGAAAGACGATGCTCAGCAACCAGGTGAATCGAATGCCGTGGATAACAAAGAATCAACGAAGAGCATGAATACGGTGGTTAGAAGCAAAGAAGTAGTTGCCATCAAACAGCCTGTTCAAGGGGAAATTATTCCTCTTACAGAAGTAAAAGATGATGTGTTTTCAACCAAATCGATGGGCGAAGGGATAGCCGTCATTCCTTCGAAAGGCGAACTCTATGCCCCAACGGACGGGACTATAAAAATGGTATTCCGTACTCAACATGCAGTAGCGATGGAAACAGCTAACGGAAGTGAGTTGCTTTTCCACATCGGTGTTGACACAGTTAAACTAAAAGGAAAGTTTTTTGAGTCTCAAGTCAAAATCGGAGACCAAGTGAAGGCAGGGGATGTACTGGTCAAGTTTGACATCGAGGGAATTGTCGAAGCGGGCTATGATCCAGTATTGATAACTGTCGTTACAAGTAGAGAGGGCTACAATGTCCAATATGCCGAGGGCGACCGTAAAGGTAATGATCCTTTAATGTTTATAACTACTATATAAATGGAGGAGAAAGTCATAATGAATCAGGGGTTTCCTAATAATTTCTTATGGGGCGGAGCAACAGCCGCCAACCAGTGTGAAGGAGCATTTTTAAAAGACGGTAAAGGGTTAAGTACGGCTGATGTAATGACTTCAGGGGATTTGGATTCTCCCAGAAAAATTACTGAAAGTATTATGGAAGGCGAATACTATCCGAGTCATGTAGGTATTGATCACTACAATCGGTTTAAGGAAGATCTTGCTTTGTTTGCAGAGATGGGATTTAAATGTTACCGCCTGTCCATTAATTGGACACGTATTTTCCCTAATGGAGACGAAGAAATTCCAAACGAGGCAGGATTAGAATATTACGATCAAATATTCGACACATGCAGAGCATACGGGATTGAGCCATTGGTTACAATATCCCATTTCGAAACACCCCTCGGATTGTTGGAATATGGTTCATGGGAAAATCGCAAGGTAGTTGACTTTTATTTAAACTACTGTCAAGTTATTTTTAATCGCTATAAAGGAAAGGTAAAGTACTGGATTACATTTAATGAGATTAATGTTATGTCAACTAAGGCCTGGATGGCTGGGGGGATTAATTCGGATGATGAGCAGACAAGAATGACTGCAGCCTATCATCAATTTCTAGCTAGCGCTAAGGCTGTTCAGCTTGCGCATACGATTGATCCGGAAAATAAAGTCGGAATGATGTATGCCGGACACTTTTCGTATCCCAACAGTTGCGATCCCGAAGATATGCAAGCTAATGCTGATTTCATGCAGAAGATGTTGTTTTATTGCGATGTACAATGTCGAGGTTATTATCCGGCATACAAGTTAAAGGAATTTGAACGTCAGGGGATTGTTTTGCCTATTCTGGAAGATGATTTGGAACAATTATTGAAAGGAAAAGTTGATTTTCTGTCGTACAGTTATTACTTAACACATGTCGTCGGGAAGGAAACCAGTACAGAGTTTAAAGGACTAAATGGCGTGAAAACAGGATACAAAAACCCTTATCTGCCAACAACAGAATGGGGATGGACTATCAATCCGATGGGACTTCGGTATTCGTTAAATCTACTATATGACCGCTATCAAATTCCGCTGATGATAGTGGAGAATGGAATGGGCGCGGTCGATAAGGTCGAGGAAGACCGGAGTATCCATGATTCGTATCGAATCGATTATTTACGCCAACATATAGAGCAGATGAAAAAGGCCATTGAGATCGACGGTATTCCTGTAATGGGGTATACCATGTGGTCACCGATCGATATTATCTCGGCGAGCACGGGTGAAATGAAGAAAAGATACGGACTAATTTACGTGGATGTGGATGATTATGGAAATGGGACATTCCGACGAATCAGGAAAGACTCGTTCTTTTGGTATCAGCAAGTGATTCAGTCGAATGGTAGCGATCTCGATTAATGATATTGTTCGTAATCGCCTTGTTCTTTGTGTAGATTGCTATCTAAATCGTTTAAATTCCCTTTAGATTAGTGAAATGGAAGAGGTGATCAAATGAAAAAGATAAAAAAAGTATTGAATTCAAATGTGGTTTTAGCAGAGGATCAGCAAAAAAATGAATTTATCCTTCTAGGCAAAGGCATTGGATACGGAAGGAAAATGGGGACTGTGATTGAGGAGCATCAAGCCGATCAAATTTTCATACCCGTCGAAAACATTAAAGTCAAAGAGTTTCTTGGTCTTCTGGATACCATTTCTCCAGTGTTTGTGGAACTGACACAAAAGATCGTAACGTATGCGGAGAATGAGCTTTCAGTTAAACTTAACGCAAGTGTTTATTTTATGCTGATGGACCATTTGAGTTTTGCAGTGGAAAGGCATAAGAAAAACATCAATATTACGAATCGGGTATACTGGGAGATCAAAACGTATTATCCCAAAGAATACAAAGTGGGCGTGTTTGCACTTCAGCTGATGAATCAAACTCTGCAAACGGATCTGCCTGTTGAGGAAGCAGCTAATATTGCTTTTCATTTAATTAATGCTCAAGGGGAGCACAGTGATTCTTCCGACGGAATGAAATTTGCCAAGATGATCGGAAGCATTGTTAATCTGGCTAAGTATACGTTTAATATTGAGATGGACGATGATAATGTTCATTACAGTCGGTTTATCACCCATATCAAATTTTTTGTGGAACGATTTTATTCAGGTCAGATGTTGAATGATGAGAGCCACGTTCTATTCGAGCATATCGCTAGCTTGCATCCTGAGGCCATGTCAGGTGCATTTAAGATCCGAGAGTATATTGAGCAAGTTTACGGAAAAGCTGTGCCAAACGAAGAGTTGGCATACCTCGCAGTACATCTGCATAGGTTAATTAACTACAATCAGCTCGGGTGACTGAATTTTCAACTTCTGTGTGACCACTAAATCGTACTGCCGATTTAGTGGTTTTTCGTATGTCTTTCTGGGAGAACCCAAAAACTCCATTGGATTCCATATGGCTTTCAGAAATGTGGCAAGCCACTGCGGACCGGGAAAAGAAAGGCTACCTGTACGCACACCTTCTACATAGAAACGACCAAGCGAGGACCATATAAACAAGCTCAAAAACAATTGGTCCGATCTTAAGAAAGGTCTCCGCCGAAGGATAATCAACAGAAAAGGTCCAATTAAACTCCAGATCATTTCATATAAAAATGTGGGGTGATAATATTGTAATAGTCATGTTGATTGTCGTTCAATTAAAGTATATTTCAGAGGGATTAACTCTTTGGCAGTGGTATCAAGCATGTTTTGTATAATAGTGAAAGCATTCTCTGCTTGCTGATCAACTGGATAATGAATTGTCGTCAAATCGAGTAAATGAGCGACCTCGGTGTTATCAAATCCGATGATTCCAACGTCCCCTGGAACCGAAAATTTGGTTCTCCGTAGTTGAGTAATAAATCCGGCTGCAACCTCATCATTAGCACAGAAAATAGCATCTGGTCTGTTTGTTTGTGCAATCCACCATCTTGCAAGTTCTTCTCCGTCTCGCACATAAATCTTATCCTGAAAATTCGGGAATTCTACCGTCAATTTATATTTGGCAATAAAGTCAGCGTATGCTCTCATGCGCTCTTTTGTGTTAAGTCCGTTAGATATGGGATATACACTAAGTATCTTTCTATAGCCTTTGAGGTATAAGTGTTCGAGTCCAATCCCATATGCTTCGTATTGATCCATAAACACAGAGGGGATACTACTGTTTTCAAGACGCTGCCATGTGACGATCGGGCCATATTTGGTATAGGATTCGATAACGTTCCACTCATTGCTTCGGAGCACGCATACTATCGCGTCCAGTTGTTTCCGTTTCAGCATTTCGAGTGCCACCAGTTCTTTCTCTACCTGACCATTCGTAATGAACAGAGTGATGTTGAATCCCTGTTTCTCGGCAGGCTGAGTAAAGGCCTGTATGAATCTGATAAATAGCGGATTGAAAGCGACTGCGACAATTCCAATCAAACAGGTAGCGCCCTTTTTTAGAGATATTGCATTGCCGTTAGGTACATAATCCAGTTGTTCCATAATTTCAATTACTTTCTTTCTGGTTGATTCGCTTACGTGGGGGTGCCTATTGATAACACGTGAAATGGTTGCAGTAGATACACCCGCCAAACGGGCGATCTCGCTGATATTTGCCATGTATTCCACCTCTTTGTTGTATTCTTGCCATCTCAATGAGCTTATAAAATAAATCGTGGAATTGATGCTTGACATGTAATGCATTACACAATTTACGATACAACTATGATTCAGAAAACACTTACATCAGGAGGTAAAGATATGAAAAAAGGATTAAAGATTGTAACAATCGGCGGTGGTTCCAGCTATACACCGGAACTCATGGAAGGATTTATTAAACGCCATCATGAACTTCCTGTCAAAGAATTATGGCTTGTGGACATCGAGGCGGGGAAGGAAAAACTCGAGGTCGTTGGTGCCATGGCTAAACGCATGGTAAAAGCCGCAGGGATCGACTGTGAAGTTCATTTATCGCTAGATCGCCGGGAAGCATTAAAGGATGCTGACTTTGTAACTACACAACTTAGAGTAGGGCTGATGGATGCCCGTATCAAGGACGAAACCATTCCCAATAAATATGGAATGATTGGACAAGAAACAAATGGGGCAGGAGGCATGTTTAAAGCTTTTCGAACCATTCCGGTAATTTTAGATATTGTTAATGATATGAAAGAACTCTGTCCGGATGCATGGCTCATTAACTTTACCAATCCTGCAGGCATGGTGACCGAAGCGGTTCTCCGTTACGGAAAGTGGGACAAAGTGATCGGACTGTGCAATGTTCCTATTATGTCCACCAAAATTGAATCAGCCGTATTGGAAAAACCGGAGGAGGAACTATTCTTCAAATTTGCGGGCATTAACCATCTGCACTGGCACAAGATTTATGATAAGTCAGGACAAGATCTTACCCTTGAAGCAATCGACAAAATGTACGGACCGGAAGCCAAAGCGGATAAAATGGTTGAGAATATCAAAAATATGAGATTTTTGCACGAACAGGTTCTCCAATTGAGAATGCTTCCTTGTCCATACCACCGTTATTACTACATGACGGATGCCATGATCCAGGAAGAGCTGGAAGAAGTAAACACAGTCGGTAGCCGTGGTCAAGTCGTTAAACAGTTGGAAGAAAGCCTTTTTGAACTTTACAGGAATCCGAAGCTGGATTACAAACCGAAAGAGCTGGAAAAAAGAGGTGGCGCGCACTATAGTGATGCTGCATGCGAGATCATCAATTCCATTTATAACGATAAAGGAACTCGAATGGTTGTAAGCACTCGGAACAACGGGGCAATCAGTGATCTACCAAGTGAGAGTGCGATTGAAATTACAAGCATGATTACTTCTCACGGTGCAGAACCTGTCCATTTCGGCTCATTCCCTCCCGCACAACGAGGATTGTTGCAAGTTATGAAAGCAATGGAAGAACTCACTATAGAAGCGGCGGTCACAGGCGATTATGCTACGGCATTACAAGCATTCACCATGAATCCGCTTGTTCAAAGTGGTGACATAGCAAAGGCCTTACTGGATGAGTTACTTGAAGTACACCAAGCTTATTTGCCACAGTTTCATCAATAAAGGAAGAAAAGTTAACAGGATCACAAATATTCATCAGCATTAGTCATCTGATCACGCGGAATATCCCTGAATTCACTGGGTTGGATTAACTCATACCGGATTCAGGGATATTCCGTTTATTTCGTACATAGAAAAAGTAAACCTAATCGTATACGTTTGCACTTATTGCAACAGCATGTCGAATAACAGAGTCACATCTTGGGTCGAGCTTACAGATATCATTTTTATTTCTGAAGATCCAGCTTTCTTTTTCACAACTTCCGTCATTTCGTTCACAGTCACTACCACATCAGCTTCTTGTAAAGCGTGAAAAAGTACTTCGTCTGGTGATGAGATATCAATCGTTTGGATGTCGGCGGAAGAACGACGCTGGATTTCGTCCAAATAAAAGAGGCATGCCATAGTTTTGCATTCAATAAAAAGATAACGCTTTTTTTTCTCGTGTTTGGCTCCAAATAATTGAGTATATGCAAAGCCTGACAACATGACACTTTCTATATTGAAACCTTGTTCAAATGCGTCTTTTACGGTCTTCTCCACGAATGAAAAGTAAGGATTTTGCTGCTTGAATTCCTTAATCCGATCTTCAGTGGCTATTCGAGTTCCTCGTCCTTTTTGCATGATCAGCAGCCCTTCTTCTTTCAGCTGTGAATATATCCACTGAATCGTGTTTCTATTAACAGAGAGCTGCTCCGCCAATTCATTCGTTGAAGGCAAAGCATCATCCGCTTTCAGAAAGTCTTTACTGATCAACCATTTAACTTGCTCTTTGATTTGCACATTAATAGGCAGTGGGGATTGGGGATCTGTTTTAAAAGGCAAACGAGAATGTTCCATGTAACCATCCAACTTTCTGGGTTAACTAGTATTCTAGATAAGCTTAATATTAAAACAATCACTCACAAAAATCAATGAAGGGCGAAACACTATAAAATAGTGGTTTTATATGAGGAAAGGTCATCTTGACAAATAAAAATTAATCAAATATTATTGTTCTAGTTAACCATTTAACTATGCAACCAATCATTAATAATCTGATTATTGTACAAAGGAGTGATTTTGTTGAACTGGAAAGAGATATCGACACTAGACCAATGGAAAGAAGGATTGGAACAGTCGGATCAACGCGGAAAGATAATACTTAAGCATAGCACTACATGCCCAGTGAGTGCGAATGCACTAGCGGAATACGAACAGTACATCAAAGAGAACCACACTGAAGACATTGATTTTTATCTTGTTAAGGTCATTGAATCGAGACATGTGTCTAATCAAATTGCTCAGGATCTTGATGTTAAACATGAATCTCCTCAAATTATCTATGTTAAGAACAAAGAGAAATTTTGGACTGCCTCTCATTGGTCGATTACAAAAGAACACATAGCCGCTGTTTTGAACTAATAACTACAACTTTATAAACCTAAAATGAAGGATGGTATACAATGGATTATTCACAATTTGCCAAACAGTTAGAGATCACTCGCGGAAATTTATACAAAGTATTGGAATCGGTATCCGAAACTAGCGCCGACAAACAACCCGTCGGATTCAGTAACACGATACGTTGGAATGTTGGGCACATTCTTACAGTAGCTGAAATGTTTATTTTCAACAATCTCCAAACTTCCGGCCTACCTAAGGAGTATACCAGCTTGTTCGCTCCCGGTACCAAACCGTCTGACTGGACAGGTGAGCCCATTCCGTTGTCAACATTACTTGCGCAGTTGCAGGATCAGGTTGTACGCATCAAACAACACGTAGAGATTTATTCTGATGAAACCCTGCCAGAACCATTGAAATTGGGACCTGTTCTCCAATTAAATAGCATGGGGGAAGTGTGTAACTTAGCCCTGTATCACGAAGCGATGCATACGGGATTCATCCATGCCTTAAAGCGCATCGTCTGAGGGAAACTGACTGGATAATAAAAGGAGCGGATCGACATGGCCGATATGAAATCTAATTTGAACACTGTATGGTATAAAGACACTAAAGGTAGCGGTAGACTGAAGGCAGATTATCTTAAAACGAATATCGCGATTCCCGAGTCTTCGGGAGGGAGTGGGGAAGGAGCCAATCCTAAAGAATTATTGGTTTCCTCTGCCACTACTTGTTACATCATGACACTCGTGTATATGTTGGAACAGAAGCAACTGTCAGTTACTGGAATAGTGATGAACACAGAGGCTGTAAATTCCAAAGAAGAAGGATTTCGAATTGTCCATCTTCCTCAGGTTATTTTGTCCGCGAATTCCACGGAAGAGCAGATTCAGTCTGTGCGCAAAATCATGATTAGCGCGGAACAGGTGTGTGAAGTAGGAAGTCTGCTCAAAAAAGCAGGCGTTCAGATTGAAGTCGAAGGCAAAGTAGAGATTGAATCTGATACAGATGTAGTAAGTCAATATATTGAGGAAAACCAACTAAACTGGGATTGACGTTCATTCATAATGCAGGTTCGTCAGTGAGGATACAGACATGAAAGAAATGATGGAATTAACTTCGCTGGATATGGTGGAACGGTTTGTTGATGAACATGAATTAAGTTTTTTATATGTATCTCAAACGGATTGTAGTGTTTGTCATGCATTGCTCCCTAAGATCAGAATGCTATTAGAAGAATATCCTATGATTCAATTGGGGCATATCGACATTCACGATGTAGAGAGCATAGCAGAGAAATATCTGATTTTCACAGCTCCGATCATGTTGCTGATCATAGAACAGAAGGAATATGTTAGAGCAGATCGATTTGTTCGCTTTAACGAACTGAAGAATAAATTGGATCAGATATACGAATTGTACACCCAGTCCATGTAAACCCAATGAATCTGAACTCTTGGGGAACAACACCGGGCAAAAGTCACACTTAATCAAGCTGGCACCCATCAGATTTGGAGCCAGCTTGATTCATTTCCCTTTGATTACTTGTGCCGGCTGTGCACTCGAATAGGAGATACGCTTTGGAGTCTATTACAATGGGTCCTTTCACTTTTAGCCTGGAAATGTTGATCGGTAGTGCTTCTGTACTTGCAGGTTATTTTGTCTTAAAATGGCGTCTGCGTGTAATGCGAAACGTTGAAGGAACTTCGATTGATCATCTCATGACAAACATTTTGATTGCAGGTCTCTTTATTTGGAAATTCAGCCCGCTGATTTTGGACTTTCAGCTAGTCATTCACGATCCGTTGTCCCTGATCTACTTTAACGGAGGAGCAAACGGCCTCTGGATTGCTGCCTTGTATGGCTGCATCGTGTTGATGATTCATACGTGGAGAAAGAAACTTTCATTCTTTATGTTCCCTGACCTCTTGCTGACGTTCTACCTGGCTTCATCAGCCTTGTATGGCCTGTTATATTTTATCCTTCTCCAAGGAGGAATTCGATCTTTAGCGTTAGGCTTGCTCGGCTTGGTTATGGTCATCACTCAATTCAAATTCAACAACAAACGAATGTTGTCTTTTCTAGGATTGGTAGTAACCGTCTTATGGTACAGCGTGGGCAGAACAGTGATCGCCTTTGTGTACGGAAACAATGAAATTGTTGTTTACGGGATTGCCGCTGAACAGCTGTTTTTTCTTAGTGCAGCATGCATCTCTTTTTTGACTAAAATCATGCTGGAGAGGCGAACCGAACACGATTGATTTTATTCCATGGGGGAATCTGATCCGTGAAGGAGTGATGATTTGGAACAAGTGACGCTTTTAGTAGCATTTACAGCAGGTGCGCTTTCGTTTTTCTCCCCTTGTGTCTTCCCGCTTGTACCTGCTTATGTTTCGCATATCTCGGATACAATGGTTGAAGCAGGAAGGATTGCGGCGAATCGGAAACAATTATTCCTCCGATCGATCGGTTTTATCCTTGGTTTTGGCGTTATTTTCGTATTGATGGGGGCTTCTGCCAGCACTATCGGGAATTTCATTTCTATGCGCAGGGATTTAATCGAGAAGTTCGGCGGGATTTTAATTATCGTATTCGGATTGCAGATGATGGGTTTGCTGAAACTCAAGTTCTTGATGAACTCCAAGCCATTGCAAAACGAAAAGAAATACGGTGGCTGGTTCGGTTCCTTCTTTCTCGGGCTGGCCTTTGGTGTAGGTTGGACACCTTGTGTGGGACTCGCCCTGTCCTCCATATTAATCTTTGCTGGTTCTTCTGAATCCCTATATCAAGGGATCGGTCTCTTAGCGGCTTATTCATTAGGTTTAGGCATTCCTTTTTTGCTTATTTCGCTGTTAGTTACATTTTCGCTATCGATCGTTAAGCGCATCAATCGGGTCCTTCCTGTGCTGAGCGTATTCAACGGAGCCATCATGGTGGCTCTGGGCGTTATGCTGTATACCGGGAGTTTCCAACGATTAAGTGCATTGCTTGCCAAGTACTCATTTTTCAGTTTCTAATGGAGGACTACTGCTCGTGAAAAATATTCGTAATATGCTCGTTGGCGTTTTTCTGACAGGCTTGGTTGTATGGGGAGTCTACGATCATCTGCGCGAACAGAATGAATTGAAGTTTCATGATAACGCGAACGGTATCAACGGAATAGAAACAGGCATCCAGGTGGGCAAAATTGCACCAAATTTTAAGCTGGCATCCCTGGATAACGAAGAAATGTCGCTGACTGAATTGAAGGGAAAACGGGTTTTACTTAATTTCTGGGCCACTTGGTGCCCGCCGTGTCGTGCCGAAATGCCACATATCGAGAAATTTCATGAAGAGTATAAAGATCAGAACGTTGTCGTCATAGGGATCAATTTGAGTTATACGGAAGATTCGATAGAGGATGTGTCAACATTCCTTCGAAAATATAATGTGACCTTCCCTATTTTGAAAGATGAGAAGGCAAAGGTAGCTGATCTATTTGCGATTCGCTCGTACCCGACCACCTATATGATTGATACGAGTGGGGTTATCCGCCAAAAGTTTCAAGGTGCAATTACGTACGACACGATGAAAACAGCGATGGATTCCATGAATTGAAACGCATTTGGTAAGAAGGATGTCTGGCCTTGTCACGTAACTTGGGAGAAAGTTCAAGCAAGTTTCAGGACTTGCAATTTTGTGGAGGAAGGGATAGTACGATGACATTGATTTATATCTTATTGGGGCTGGCGGGTATATGGGGACTGACTCAACTATGGCCTCTGCGTTCCCTTACTTATATTAATATCGAGGACTTGGACCTCACTCAAGAACGTTGGGGAAAGGTGAAAATCCTGGATGTTAGAGACGCGAGCGAGTATTGGACTGGTCATATTCCGGGTTCAATAAATGTCTCGGTTGGCAGACTGCCTGTATTGTGGAGCAAACATATTGAGCCGCATGATGAAGTATTCATCTTTTCCCGCAGCTGGATTCAGCGAAAAAAAGCTGCCAGAATTCTGGCACGTCGAGGCTTTCGGCAGTTGTATGCTGTTAGAGGTTGTTTTCTTTCAATTAATAAGGGAAACGTGGCATCTCCGTGTCCATGTATGCAATGAAACGTTTCATTAATGGCTGTGCATCAGATTTAAGGCAACAACAAGCAGTTGAACAAATTAAAACGGTTATTGCTAAATCTTTCGGCCGCGGCTATAATGAGAATGCGAGTTAAGGATAGTGATTGTTTAATTACAAGCTAGACCTGCTTGCACATCGTGAATTTGCGCTTATATTTAGCGTTTATTTCGAGATGTGCGGGTGGGTCTTTTTATTTGTATTAAGGGGGGATGAGATGATTATTCTTAAGATCCTTAACAACAATGTGGCGGTTACACAAGACAAATTGGGTCAGGAAGTCATTGTCATGGGTAAAGGGATTGCTTACCAGAAGAGAATAGGCGATGCTCTTGACGAGCAAAGCATTGATAAAATTTACTCACTTTCTACCAAGGAGGCATTTATCAAATTTCAGGAACTTCTGACGGAAATCCCTTTAGATTACTTCGATGTTGCCGATAGAATCATAAATTTTGCAAAAATGACGCTAGGCAAAAAACTGAATGATAGTGTATATATATCGCTCAGCGACCATATTTTCTCAACCGTAAGCCGTTTCAAAGATGGGATCTCCCTCAAAAATGCATTACTTTGGGATATTAAACGGTTTTACGCAGATGAGTTTAAGGTTGGTTTGAAGGCGCTTCAATTCATCAAGGAGTCTTTTGATATTCAGTTCCCGGAAGACGAGGCTGGTTTCCTTGCTTTGCACATAGTCAATGCGGAGGATCGCCAAGAAAGTCAGGATATCTACAGAGTGACCAAAATCATTCAAGAAATTAGCGACATTGTCAGATATTATTTTCAAATTGAATTCGATGAGCAATCCGTAGCATTCTATCGATTTATTACGCATCTGAAATTTTTTGCTCAAAGATTAATCAGTGGAAATTTGCATGAGAATGAAAGCGATCAGGATCTTCTGGATGTGATAAAAGGAAAACATCAGAATGCGTATCGTTGTGTAGAGAAAATCGAAACCTACATCAAAAACAACTACAATTACAGCCTTACGGGTGAAGAAAAGCTGTATTTGACGGTCCACATTCAACGTGTGGTGTATAAGACAAGATCATAACGTAACCTTGAAAGGAGGTGAGGGTTTAAAAGCAAGCCAGGATGGTGACATTAAGTTGGCCAAACCCTTCACTATGCTGTTTCAGCTAGAATATGGAGGAGAACATAATGGGAAAATATCAACAGTTAGCGGAAGAGATTGTGAGTCAAGTAGGGGGATCAGATAACATTGGTGACCTCACTCATTGCGTTACAAGGTTAAGATTTCATCTGAAGGACGATTCCATACCCGATGATGAAGTTATGAAAAAGCTGGACGGAGTAGTAACAGTCGTACGTTCAGGTGGGCAGTATCAAGTCGTTATTGGAAATCATGTTTCAGAAGTTTATTCGGAGGTCAACTCACTAGTTAAACTGAATCCAAACAATACGAGTTCTTCAACCGAAAAAGTTGTTAAAAAGAAAAAGCCGCTGGACGCTTTCATTGATGTAATATCAAGCTTGTTTCAACCTATTCTCGGCATTCTATTAGCTGCGGGGATGCTGAAAGGCTTCAATACGTTGTTCAGCACACTACATCTTTATACAACGGATAGCGGGGCATATATGATCATTAATGCCATGGGGGATGCTTTGTTTATGTTCCTCCCTGTATTTTTGGGATATACATCTGCTAACAAGTTTAAAGTACAACCTTTTATCGGTATACTCATTGGCTTAGCTATGTGTTACCCCGCTATTCAGTTGGATGCCTTGGCAGGATCTAGAGAGCCACTTTACACGCTATTCAGCGGATCTGCCTTCAGTTCTCCAGTTTATCTGGATGTGTTCGGCGTTCCATTGATTAGCATGAACTACACATCCACTGTTCTCCCAATCATCATCGTTGTTTACTTTGCTTCTAAAGTTCAACGTACGCTGGATAAGATAGTTCCGAGTGTGATTAAATTTTTCATGGTACCGATGGTCACGGTGCTGATTTCCTTATCCTTGGGCTTCTTATTGATCGGACCTGTTGCGAGTTATGCGTCTGAATTAATTGCACAAGGCATACTGGTGGTACGAGACGCAAGTCCATTATTTGCAGGATTCCTTTTGGGGCTCTTATGGCAAGTACTTGTCGTGTTCGGACTGCATTGGGGAATCATCCCTTTATATATTAACAACATTACGAGCATGGGATATGACACTATCATGGCATCCGTTTTTGCAACATCTTTTGCCCAATTAGCCATAGTGCTCGCGATTATCTTCAAAACTAAGGATAAAAAACTTAAGGCTCTAGGCTTCCCTTCAGCCATTTCTGCATTGTTTGGCATTACTGAGCCCGTCGTTTACGGTATTATCTTACCGCGCAAGAAGCTGTTTATTATGAGCTGTATCGTTTCGGGCGTTGCCGGCGGATTTTACGGACTGTACAACCTTAGAGAGTTTACTTTCGGGGGATTGGGTGTATTTGAGTTTTTGACTATGTTCGACCCTAATGAACCAGGCACGTCTAATATTATGATTGCCATCATTGGTGTAGTGTTTGCCATGGTTGTCTCGTTTGCATTAACACTCGTCATGTTCAAGGATGATAAGACGGAAGCTGACTCTGCTACATTGTCTGTAGAGCCACCTAAATCGGTGTCTGAAACTGGAAAAAAACATACGATGCTCAGTCCGATGAACGGGGACATCATTCCGATTAAAGACGTGCAGGATGGAGCTTTCTCGCAAGAACTATTAGGCCGAGGGATTGGGATTCGCCCTTCTACAGGCGAACTGTTTGCCCCCTTTGCCGGAAGGATCGTTACGCTCTTCCCGACCAAACATGCCGTTGGAATAATTTCGGATGAAGGAATGGAAGTATTGATTCACATTGGTTTTAACACCGTTCGATTGAAAGGAAAGCATTTTGAAAGCTTCGTTCAAGAAGGGGACATTGTGCAACAGGGACAGAAACTGGTCGAATTTAACATTGCCGAGATCGAGAAAGAAGGATACTCCGTAGAAACGCCAATGATTGTTACGAACACGGAGAATTATCTGGAAATCATTGAAACTAAAGAATCCAAAGTGAATGCAGGCGATCTTTTGCTAACAGGTCTGCGCTAAGAAGGTTTATACAATATATGAAGGAGACGATCAATATGGGATTTAGAGAAGGATTTCTATGGGGCGGAGCTACCTCGGCCAATCAAACCGAAGGTGCCTACGATAAGGATGGCAGGGGGCTTGCAAACGTAGATTTAAGCCCAACAGGTGAGGATCGAGAGAGCGTGTTAATGGGGAAAATCAAAATGTTTGACTTTGATGACAATTATTATTATCCAGCCAAAGAAGCCATTGATATGTATCATCACTATAAAGAGGACATTGCCCTTTTTGCTGAAATGGGATTCAAGGTGTATCGTTTATCGATAGGCTGGAGCAGAATTTTCCCTAAAGGGGATGAAACTGAACCGAATGAAGAAGGTCTTCAGTTTTATGAAGATTTATTTAAAGAGTGCCGTAAGTATAACATCGAACCTCTCGTAACAATTACTCATTTTGATGTTCCGATGCACCTGGTTACAGAGTATGGATCTTGGAGAAATAGAAAGTTAGTCACCTTCTACGAAAGATTATGCACAGTAATATTTAATCGTTACAAGGGGTTGGTAAAATACTGGATTACCTTTAATGAAATTAACATGGTATTGGAAGCTCCATTTTTGGCTGCCGGGCTGTACATTGAAGAAAATGAGAACGCAGAGGCTGTAAAATATACAGCAAGTCATCATGAACTGGTAGCGAGTGCTTTGGCAACGAAGATTGCCCATGAAGTCGATCCGGAAAATCAAGTGGGCTGCATGCTTGCTGCTAACGCTCCGTATCCACGAACATGTGACCCCAAAGACATTTGGAAAGCCAAACAAGTAGAAAATCAGAGTTACTTCTTTATTGACGTACAAGTCAGAGGGGAATATCCTGCGTATACACTAAAAGATTTGGAGCGGAAAAAGATTGAGCTTCCGATTGAAGCTGGAGATTTGGAACTATTGAAACAACATACAGTTGATTTTATCGGATTTTCGTACTATTCTTCCAGTGTGGTTAGCGCAGATCCTACACAAACGGATACGATTGGAGGCAATTTGTTCCCAAGCTTGCCTAACCCCTACTTGAAAGCTAGTGATTGGGGCTGGCAAATTGATCCACTCGGGTTGCGGATTACGATGAACAACATTTATGATCGATATCAAAAACCTTTATTCATCGTAGAAAATGGTCTCGGTGCTGCAGATATAGCGGATGAGAGCGGATATGTTGACGATGACTATCGAATTGCTTATCTAAGCGAGCATATTCAAGCGATGAGAGATGCTGTCGACTACGATGGCGTTGATTTACTTGGGTATACTGTCTGGGGACCGATTGATATTGTGAGCGCAAGTACCGGCGAAATGAAAAAAAGATATGGATTCATTTATGTTGACCGAGACGACGACGGTCAAGGAACATTAAAACGCTCCAAGAAAAAATCATTCGAATGGTACAAGAAGGTTATTGAGTCAAATGGTCAGAATCTGGATGCCTAATTCATAATTTTGATTTTCAGCAGTCATGGGTTTGTTGTATCCGTGACTGCTGTGTTGTATTGTCCTGACGAACTAGTTTAGATACTTTAAACAAAGGGTGCACGATTAAGGTCCGATATGAGAAAGGTCACTCCCACTTTGCTTGACAAAGTGGAAGTGACCTTATGTTTTCTACTTTTATTATTTTACGATAAATTGATTATGCAACTGGTTTCGAAGTTTTTCACCTTCAACTTTAATCTGAACCATTGTGTTCTGCAAATCGTGTTAATTTCTTATTGCAGGAAATCTTCAGTCGATTTTACATCGCAATACATGCCATTAAGTGCGCCGACAAACGCATAATGGACCTGCTCAGCTGGTACGACCTTATTTTGATAGGATAGTTCTCTCGTTGCACATGCATCTTCAATAAGTGTTGTTTCATAGCCGAGATCCACTGCAGCTCTAACGGTTGCATCAATACACATATGTGTCATCATACCTACAACCACTACTTTGGTTATTTCTTTCTCTTTAAGTTTGCTTTGTAATTCGGTCTTTAAAAAGCTGTTAGGGAAATGTTTTTTAATAACACTTTCATTTTCTAATGGTAGAACAGCCTCATGTATTTTTGCTCCTTCCGAACCTGGAAGAAAGAAACCTATCGCTGGGTCACTTGCGATATGCTGAACATGGAAAATATTATCCTTGTGGTTTTGTCTGAACCAATCAAGGACTTTTGCAGCATTAGAGGCTGCTTTTTCAGGATTGCTTAATTCCATCTTCCCATTTGGGAAATAGTCATTTTGAATATCTACAATAATTAGAGCTGTGCTCATTATTCTCCACCTCGTATAGATTATTTTGTTACACTATGATCATAAATCGAATTGTAATTTTATTCGATAAGTTAACGAAACACTTTTATCCCAAAAAAATTCATGGTGAAAGGAATACATTATGGAACTTGATAATATTGATTTTCAGATCCTTCGGTTACTATCTGAAAATGCACGTATTCAATGGAAAGAATTAGGTGAACAGATTCATATGACTGGACAAGCAGTAGGAAATCGTATAAAAAAACTTGAGGAAAGTGGTGTTATTAAAGGTTATTCTGTAATAGTTGATGAAATGAAAATGGGACTTACCTTTACAGCCTTTGTCATTTTCTATATGAAAACAGCAGACCATCATTCGTTTATAAGATTAATGAATGTCCGAAGAGAGGTATTAGAGGTTCACCGAGTATCGGGAGAAGGCTGTTACCATTTAAAAATTAAAACTAGTTCTCAAGAGCAATTGAATCTTTTTCTGGACGATATTCTTAAGTATGGGAATTATACTTTACATCTATCTATACAAGAAATAAAAAACCAGAACTCTATAGCTGCTACCTGACTAAACGTGTTTAATTTTCTATAAGTAACAACTAAAAAGGTATAATTCCTCGTACAAAGTGTTTTATACCTTTTTCTCAGAATGAAGAATTGCGTGATGAATTTGAATATAAGAGAGTATATTGACATATAAATCATTATATCGTAATATTACGTTATAATGATTTAGGAGGAATACATTTGAACACTCCCGCTTTTGATATCAATACTTTAAAACAGTTCGACGAACCCGCTAATCTGCTGAAAGCTTTATCTCACCCAATTCGTTTATGCATTGTACGTGGACTGATGCAAAAAAAGAAATGTAATGTTTCATATATGCAGGAATGTCTGGATCTACCCCAATCAACCGTATCTCAGCACTTGCAGAAGCTTCGCAGTGCCGGTATTGTCGCTACAGAGCGGAATGGTCTTGAAGTGAATTATGTACTTGCCGATCAACGGGTTGAACAGATTATAACTACTTTGTTTGGAAAGGAAGACTGTGAATCATGAGCAAAAAAATACTGATTGTTGGCGGTGTAGCAGGGGGTGCATCTGCGGCTGCACGTCTGCGCCGTCTGGATGAACATGCTGAAATTATTATCTTTGAGAAAGGACCCTATATATCGTTTGCCAATTGCGGCTTACCTTATTATATTGGTGGCTCGATTGATGATCGAGAGCGTCTGCTGGTACAAACCCCTAAAGGTATGGCAGATCGCTTTCGTATTGATGTGCGTACAAGAAGCGAGGTCATGGCTATTGATCCGCAAAAGCGTACGGTTCGAGTACAGAGCCAGGAGCGTGGTCAATATGAAGAAAGCTATGACGAGTTAATTTTGTCACCAGGTGCAAAACCAATCGTTCCCGATCTACCGGGTAAGGACAATCCACTGATTTACACGGTACGTAGCATTCCTGATATTGATCGTATCAAAGAACAAGTAAGTTCATCTAACAACCAATCATCAATCGTTATAGGTGGTGGATTTATTGGTGTTGAAATGGCAGAAAACTTAAAAGAAGCCGGATTGGATGTAACGTTAATCGAGGGTAATGGGCAGCTACTCACGCCGTTTGATACTGAACTGGCAGCAGCTTTGGCCCAGGAAATGGAACAGAATGGTGTAAACCTGTTGTTCTCCCAACGTGTTCAGGGATTTCATTCCCTTGAGCAGGGCATTGGAGTAGAGCTTGCTGATGGTCATGTTCTGACAGCTGACCTGGTTATTCTTGCTATAGGGGTAACCCCGGATACATCTTTTCTGAAAAGTAGTGGCGTTTCCTTGGGCACACGTGGACATATCATTGTAAATGAAGCCCTGGAAAGCAGTGAGCCACATATCTATGCTGTTGGCGATGCTATCGAAGTAACTGAAACCATTCATGGTACTAAGACAGCTATTCCACTTGCCGGACCTGCCAACAAACAAGGAAGAATTGTTGCTGATCGAATTGCCGGACTAAGTTCGATCTATAAAGGAACACAAGGGACATCCATTATTAAAGTATTTGGAATGACAGGAGCTACTACAGGAAGTAATGAGAAAACACTAAAGCGTCTCGGCGTGGAATATCGAACTGTAATCGTACATCCTGCCTCTCATGCATCGTATTATCCTGGTTCCAGCGCGATTACTCTTAAACTACTGTTTACACCGGAAGGTAAAATTCTTGGTGCGCAAGCCGTTGGTTATGACGGAGTGGATAAACGGATTGATGACATTGCCGTAGCCATTCATTTTGGGGGTCACATCCGAGATCTAACAGAGCTTGAACTGAGTTACGCCCCACCTTATTCTTCTGCAAAAGATCCTGTGAATATGGCTGGCTATGCAGCAGAGAATATTACGGCAGGGCGTGTTGAAACATTCACCTACGATCAGTTGTCCGAGCGTCAGCCGGAGCAGTCAATACTGCTGGATGTACGCAGTGAGCTGGAGCACCGCAATGGGAATATTCCAGGCTCGATCAATATTTCAGTGGATGAGCTTCGTCAGCGGTTAAATGAATTAGACATCTCAAAAGACATCTGGGTATACTGCCAGGTAGGTCTGCGTGGGTATACAGCTTCACAAATTTTGCGTCAGCATGGCTTCAACGTGAAAAACTTGAGTGGAGGCTACAAAACATACCGTCAAGCCCAGTTTAAGCCTGCCCCAATTTCTTCAGCAAATCAAGATAATCATGGCGGTAAGAAAGATATTAAACCAATGATCGAAGCACCTAAATCGGAGCCGATCAAACCAACTTCCGAACAGCCACAACGCATCGATAATGAATTGAACGTATGCGGTTTAAGTTGTCCTGGTCCGCTTATACAAGTTAAGCAAAAGATGGATCAACTATCGAATGGAGAGACTCTGAGAGTCAAAGCTTCCGATCCAGGATTCTATGAAGATGTGAAAGCATGGGCAACCATGTCTGGATCCGCACTCTTACACCTGGAACGAATCAAAGGCGGAATTATTGAAGCTGTCATTGCCAAGAATTCAGTGCAACCCATTTCCGATTCGCCTAGCCACCATGATCCCGCTAGCACGATGGTTGTCTTCAGCGGCGATCTGGATAAAGCCATTGCCTCTCTTATTATTGCAAATGGAGCTGCAGCAAGTGGACGTAAGGTAACGATGTTTTTCACATTTTGGGGATTGAATGTTATTCGGAAGCATCAGACGCAGCCTGTATCCAAAACCATGATTGGCCGGATGTTTGATATGATGCTGCCACGTGGCAGCAAGAAGCTTGGCATGTCCAAAATGAATATGCTTGGTGTTGGTCCAAAGATTATCCGTGGTCTGATGAAAAATAATAACGTTCCGTCTTTAGAAGAATTGATAGAGTCCGTCATTGCACAAGGGGCTGAGTTGGTAGCCTGCCAAATGTCCATGGATTTAATGGGCATTCAGCGTGAAGAATTAATAGATCAAGTTACAATTGGTGGTGTCGGTTACTATCTTGGACAAGCATCCCAAGCGAATCATAACCTATTTATTTAAAGTCAATTCCTACTTTGAGTTAATGAATAAAAACGTTATTAACAGACAAAGAAAATCAAGTGACACTTAACTAGAGAAGTTAGAGGGTAAGAGTAGAGATATGCTCTAATTAATCGCATTATCTATATTACTTGTAAAAGGCCGAAAAACGGTTTCTGTTATCCACAGAAAGCCGCTTTTCGGCCTTTTTTTGATCAATAAGAACAATCAATACACGAGAACAACGATAGATGCGTAGAGTTTTGTACCAGATCCTAAATTATTCTTCATTTAGATATTTAGGACTTGTTGTGAGCTGGTTATGAGGGTACGTTCATGATTTGTTTACATTTGAACGATATTACATGTTTCGGATAGCCCTACAGAGCCATTCAGTTAATGGACAGCTGCAGTTATGATTTTCTGTAAACCTGTGACATCAAGTTCTGTGGTTCATGCAATGGAGGGGAAGCACGTGACCAATATTCACAAAAACATTTTAATGGTAGACCATGAGACTAGAATCCGAGTGCTCATGAGAAGGTATTTGGAGAAAGAGGGTTTCGTTGTGGACGAAGCCTCCAGTGGAGGCCAAGCCATTCAGAGATGTTATTTAAACAATGGAAATTACGATTTGATGTTGCTTGATTTATCGTTGCCCGATATGAGTGGAGTTGAGATCTGCAAATATATGAAGCACAACTATCATGAAATTCCGATCATCATGTTGTCTGAGTATTCCAAAGAAAAAGATCGAATCGAAGGTTTCAAGGCAGGCGCCGATGATTATGTTTCCAAACCGTTCAGCCCTAGAGAAGTTGTGCTACGTATTCAAAGCATTGTGGCTCGCACACAAGGAATCAGCTTGCATGACTTTAAAAGCACATCTAGCAACGAGCTTCTTATTGACGAGATTCTGATCCAACCTTCCGCTCGGCGTGTTTTGGTTCAAGATAATGAAGTACATCTGACGCCAAAAGAATACGATTTACTCTATTTTCTCGCTACACACCAGGAAAAAGCGTTTTCCCGAGAAGAATTGCTTATCGAAGTATGGAAGTCATCTTACAAAGAAATTTATGATCAACGTACTATCGATACTCACATCAAACGATTGCGCGAAAAGCTATTTGCCCAATACTCGAAAGGAAACGAGTTCATTCAGACTTTATGGGGATACGGCTATAGGTTCCGCAGTCCCGAGTAACCGCTATGTTAAATTGGATTATAGATTGTGAGGAGTAACCTATGTACTATAAACAAATCAAATGGATGATTCTTTTCATTCCAACTTTCACTGTAGCCATATGGGAATATGTCAGGCATCAATTCCTTTTGCCTTACATCTCAATGGATTTAGGCAATTGGCTAACGCCGGTTCTAGTGTATGTCGTCAGTATCACATTGTTAACCCAATTATTTCGCATCTTAGAAAAAATACAGAAAGAATTGGAAACTGAACGCTCCGAAAAAGCTGCGCTTGAAGCACGCGAACAGCTAGCACGTGAGCTTCACGACGGGATTGCCCAATCCCTTTTCCTACTGTCAGTCAAGGCCGAAAAGCTCGAAAAGGGAAGCAACGAGAAACAGCAGGAACAGAACATTTTGTCCATTCGCAAAACGATTCATGAAGTGAATCGCTATGTAAGGCAAGCGATCACAAATCTTCGTCTCGATCGGGATGTAAGTCGATCCTCCGCGCCAATGTCATCACCACTTGTGGAGCAAGTTCATGTCATGGCCAAGGACGTCCGTGCGCAAATCAATATTCAGTGGGAATTAAAAGACCACCAGCTAGATGAAAAGGAAAAGGTTGAACTGCTAGCCTGCATTCGAGAGGCACTCATCAACATGAACAAGTATGCTTCTGCCACAGCAGGATCAATTACAGCGATAGGAATGAGCCATAGCTGGAAGGTTACTGTAAAGGATAACGGAAAAGGGTTCGATGGCGATCCATTTGCTAAAAAAGGAAAGTTCGGTCTACGCATTATGAAAGAACGCTGCAATGAGATGGGATGGATCATGAACATGTATCGAGAGGATAGAGAGACGGTCGTTGAGATTCACAAGGGGGCTCTAACATGACATTAACCACAACAACAAGAGTATTGGTTGTTGATGATCACGCACATGCAAGGGAAGCCATCCGTGAGATTTTGGAAATGGATGATCACTTTAACGTCATCGGTATCGTCTCCAACGGTCAAGAAGCAATCGAATTCATGGAAAAGTGGCTTCCAGACCTTATTTTAATGGATATTCAAATGCCCGTCTTGGATGGACTGGAGGCAACTCGCAGAATCAAGCTTACGTTTCCTTATGTGAAAATTGTTATGATAACCGTGTCGGACGATATGCTTCATTTGCTGGAAGCTCTAAAACGCGGAGCCCAAGGCTATTTGCTTAAAAATCTGGAGCCCTCGACATGGCTAGAGTACTTGCATTCAATTATTAACGAGGAAGCTCCCTTGTCAAGGGACGTGGCTTATCAAATTCTGAAGGAAGTCAACGTGATAGAACACAAGCAGCCCATTGTAAAACTTACAACTAGGGAGCTGGATATTTTATACGGAGTGGCAGCTGGATGGACGAATAGAGAGATTGCAGGTAAATGCGATATCTCGGAGTACACAGTTAAGAACCATCTGAAAAACATATTACAAAAGTTGCAGTTACAAAATCGGGTTCAACTTACACGTTACGCATTGGAACAGGGGCTTGTGTCGGAGGCCAAACGACATCCAGAATAAAACTATATGAATCTCATATAAGGCTAACGTTCAGATAAGGAGAGGCAAAATTTATGGACAATATTGATAGCACCCCCACGTCACGGCAACCAGCGAATGCAAACGATGCAGGACATCGCCAAACGACGCTTCAGATTACAGGCATGACCTGTGCAGCATGCTCGAACAGGATTGAGAAAGGACTATCCCGCTTGAACGGTGTGAAACAGGCGAATGTAAATCTAACTACAGAGGAAGCAACAGTAGCATATGACCCCGCCTCAGTAGATATTCAGTCTCTTCGCAATAAAATAGAGACCTTGGGCTTCGGAACGGCTTCGACTGCCGTTGACCTGAACATTTCAGGCATGACCTGTGCAGCATGCTCAGCACGCATCGAAAAAGGCCTCAGTCGTCTCCCAGGGGTGACGCGTGTGAATGTAAACCTGGCGCTGGAGTCAGGGCATATAGAATTCGTAGCAGGAACGTTGAAAGGTTCCGACCTCATCTATAAAATTAGGCAACTGGGTTTTGAAGCACGTATTAAAGCAACAGAGGCAGAAGCTCTATCCATGAGAGAACAGGAGCTTCAACGAAAAAAATGGAAGATGATCTTGTCAGCCGTGCTTTCTTTTCCCTTGTTATGGGCCATGGTATCACATTTCTCGTTCACATCTTGGATATGGGTACCTGATGTATTTATGAATCCACTGTTCCAATGGTTGCTTGCAACGCCCATACAGTTCTATTTAGGAGCTCAATTTTATAAAGGTGCTTACAAAGCTTTGAAAAATCGAAGTGCCAATATGGATGTGCTTGTCGCGCTGGGGACTAGCTCAGCTTACCTATATAGTTTATATCTAACATCGCTTACGAGTACTGGCGGTACATCAGGTCATAGCCATGGAGGAAGCGCCCCAGTGGCGGATGTTATTAATACGACCACTCAAGGACCTGTTAATTTGTACTTCGAAACCAGCGCGGTGTTGATTACATTGATATTGCTCGGTAAGTGGCTGGAGGCTTTAGCTAAAGGAAGATCTGCGCAATCTATTAAAAGTTTGATGCAACTGGCTCCAAGAACTGCTCGGGTTCTCCGAAACGGTGAGGAGACAGAACTTCTTCCTGAATATGTACTCGCCAATGATCTCGTCATCGTAAAGCCTGGCGAAAAAATTCCTGTGGATGGAATTGTTGAGGAGGGAGCTTCCTCCGTAGACGAGTCCATGTTAACTGGAGAAAGTCTTCCTGTGGACAAGAATTTTGGCGATCGTGTAACCGGCGCGACCTTGAACAAAAATGGACGTCTTGTTATTCGTGCAACTCAGGTAGGTGCTGATAGCGCATTATCTCGGATTATCCATATCGTGGAACAGGCACAAGGATCGAAAGCTCCGATCCAGCGCGTTGCTGATTCAATTTCAGGGGTTTTTGTACCTGTGGTCGTAGGCATAGCTGTTGTAACCTTTCTATTATCATTGATCTTCGGAAACTCGGAAGGATTCAGCGCTGCTCTGGAGAGAGCGATTGCAGTTTTGGTGATTGCCTGTCCATGCGCACTGGGCTTAGCCACACCGACATCCATAATGGCTGGTTCGGGGCGTGCGGCCGAATACGGTATTCTGTTCAAAGGCGGGGAGCATCTGGAGACTGCGCAACACATTCAGACGGTTATTCTCGATAAAACAGGCACAGTCACTCACGGAAAACCAGTCATGACCGATGTAATGTCTGCACCGGCTTGGTCAACCAACGAACTGTTGCAGCGGGTTGGAATTGCTGAGTCGAGCTCTGAACATCCTCTCGCCCAAGCGATTATTGAGGGGATCAGAGAGAAAGATATCAAAATCATGTTCACGCCAGAACAGTTTGAGAATATTCCGGGATCTGGCGTACGTGCACGTGGTTACAACCAAGATATTCTCGTTGGAACACGCCGACTGCTAGCCGATGCTAAGGTGCAGGTTCCTCCAGAAGCATTGGCCCATATGTCTGAATTGGAGGGTCAAGGAAAAACAGTAATGCTCGTGGCAGTAGACAATGTATGGGCTGGAATGGTTGCTGTTGCGGATACCGTAAAGGAAACATCTTCACAAGCGGTTAGCCGGCTTCAAGCGATGGGAATCGAAGTGGTGTTAATGACTGGTGACAACGTACACACAGCTCGTACTGTTGCAAATCAAGTTGGAATCTCCACAGTCATCGCAGGCATTCAACCGGAGGAAAAAGCTGCAGAAGTAGAGAGATTAAAGCATATGGGTCAGATTGTAGCCATGGTAGGGGATGGAATTAACGATGCGCCCGCTCTAGCCGTGTCTAATATCGGCATGGCCATCGGAACAGGCACTGACGTTGCCGTAGAGGCTGCAGATGTTACACTCATGCGCGGAGATCTAAACGGTGTTGCGGACGCTATTGAATTAAGTAAAAGAACGATGCGAAATATTAAACAAAATCTTTTTTGGGCACTCGCTTACAACGTAGTAGGTATTCCTATTGCTGCCATTGGTCTTCTGGCTCCTTGGCTGGCTGGTGCAGCGATGGCATTCAGTAGTGTTTCAGTTGTACTTAATTCCTTACGTCTTCAAAAAATGAAGCTATAATTACGTTAACAAATACGAAGCATGACTTCCCTAGCAAATCAATGATCACGAAGAGAAATGGTTGAAATATGCATGCCAAGCTGGATGACAAAATTATTGATGATGTTTTTAATTCAAAATAGGAAGGCTACTTAATTAAAGTGGCTTTCCTTTTTCTTTAATTACATACAAAAAAGTTTATTGGGATTCGCACTTTTTTCCGTTTATCCCCATAAAAGTAACCTCACACTTTAGACACAAAACATTGAACTCTATAGCTAGATTGAGCTATATGGAAAAGATATCTTGTTATGTACAATATGAGAAATGTCAAAGTCATCATTTATGCGCATCTCAGTATATGCCCAACTGCAATAGACTTGGTAGAGTGCTTAATTCTGAACGGAGGAATGGAATGAAAAGCAAATATACCTTCTTACTTTCATTGAGATCTCTTGAATACGAAATCAAACAATTAAGTATTTATGCCAAAGAAAACGAGGAGTGTTTCGATCTATTACAACTGAAGCTTGATGCGCTTTGTCAGTTTATAACGATCGAAGAAAATGATAAACAGTGGCTAAAGTGGGGGAACAAAGATGAGATCCAGTTATACGTAAAGCAACTTCGTGAGACAGCAGTACAGGCCCTGTGTGAAATGGAAAAGTATCAATCAGGACTTGCCATTGAACAGCGTCTGAATATAAGTAAATACATCGAAACTCTCTCCAGATCTGTCCGGAATGAGCTTCGGATTTTCCGGATTAGTGATTCCTCGAAAGTTCTTTTCGTAGGTTCAGGAGCATTTCCTCTTTCGGCACTTACCATAGCACAAGAAACAAATGCAGAAATAGTATGCTTAGATATTGATTTGGAAGCCGTTGAAAAGGGAAAAAGAGTTGCAGAAACTTCTGGACTCGGCAACAAAATTATTTTTTCTGGGAAGCCGCTAAAGGAACTATCTTATGTGGGTGAAGCAACACATATTGTTATTGCATCGTTAGTTAGTAACAAATTGGAGATTTTAAATGATCTAAAAGAGACAATTCAACCCAGAACGCAAATCATGATGAGGTATGGAAACGGACTGAAGTCGCTTTTTAATTATCCGCTGGAAGAGGACTTGTCGGATGACTGGCGACGGACTTACATTTCAACAGGAGAAGATTTCTATCAAACGATGATCATTGAACTGAAGCACAGTTTAGTACAAGGAAGGTGAGAAGGGTGAAAAAGCTGAAAGGAACAGCACCTCTCGGCAATGTATTGATAGTTGGTGCAGGGCCAGCGGGAATTCATGTTGCCGTGGATCTCTCCCAAGGTTGGTCTCGTCGTATAGGCCTGGCCAATCGCAAGGGAATACACACTAATCGTCTTAAAAATGAACTTGAACATCAATCGTTCTGGTTACGCACAGAAGTTCTGGTTGAACGTTCTAAGCATCTGTCAGCTGCAGCACGATTGGACCATTTTTATGCGGGATTCGAAACCATTGAAGATGATTGGCAAACTATCATTCTGTGTGTTCCTAGCCACAGCTACGTTGAGGTCATTCGTGAATTAAAGCTGGCTAACCGGCTTCAGGTTGAACAAATCATTTTGATATCGCCGGGAATAGGCTCCAACATCCTTGTGCAGGAGAGTCTGGGCTTGGCGCGAGATCGTGTAGAAGTTATTAGCTTCTCCACATACTATGCGGCGACAAAATTTGACCCCGGTGTGTCCAATCTGCTGAAATCCATTGTTAAAGGAATGAAGAGGAAGATATACATCGGTTCCAGTCAGGCCAACAGCAACATGTTATTTGAACTTCAGGGTTTTATGGCGAGCCTGGGCATAGAAGCTGAACTGACATCCCATCCAATCGAGGCTGAGAGCAAAAGTATTACGACTTATGTCCATCCGCCGTTTTTCTTGAATTCATTTTCTTTAAATGAAATCTTTAGTCTTACTCACTCCACCAAGTATATGTACAAGTTATACCCGGAAGGGCCCATTACACCAGATGCAATACGTAGTATGGTGCGATTGTGGAAGGAAATTTCCAGCGTGGTTGTAAAGCTTGGGACGAAGCCGGTGAACTTGCTGAAATTTATGAATGATGACAATTATCCTGTCCAAGAGCAAACGCTCTCGAGAGCAGAAATTGAGGGATTCGTTCAACTCGAAGAAATCCATCAGGAGTACTTGTTATATATCAGGTACGCTTCGCTCCTCATCGACCCATTCTCCACCCCGAGCGAACAGGGTCAATATCGTCCATTCGCAGCTGTACCCTATCAACAGGTGAGCTTGAATCAAGAGAGGAAATGGGTTATTCCCCGTGTTCCTTATGAAGATTACAGAAAATTAAAGTTGATGTACAGTGTCGGACAGGCATTGCATATTCAAATGCCCCAAACCAAGACGTTTATTCTAACTTTTGAAAACCAAATAGAAGAATTTATGGAGGAGCAAGAAACGGTCGATTTTCGCCTTGATGTTGTAAATGACAACGCACTGGATGAAGCAGGAATCATTATTAAAGTAATACAAACGCAAAATTTAATGAGTAGAGAGGATGTTTTCGAATTATGAATTTATGGGCTCGACCTCAGCGTAGAACAGTCTTGTTCAGTCTTATATTGATGTTATGCCTGACCATAGTTCTGTCCGGATGCGGTCAAGGCAATGGGGGGAGTACTTCTGCCGGTTCATCCGCCCAAGAAAGAACTTCCACGGAAGCTACATCGAAAAATATCACCATCATACATAGTCTTCCGAATGACACGCTTGATCCGCACAATACGTGGATTGCGCTACGTGCTGGTGTAACAGAAACATTGCTGCGCCTTGATGAGAAGATGAAGGTTTCCCCATGGCTCGCAAGTGACTGGAAAGCCATGGATGACCGAACATGGACCTTCACGATACGGGAAGGAATCAAATTTCAGGATGGCACGCCGCTGAATGCTGAAGCTGTAAAAGCATCATTCGAGAGAGGCATTGCCGATAGCAAGGCACTTGACGCCGCACTGAAAATTGATTCAATTGAGGCGAATGGACAGCAGCTTCAGATTACAACTAAAGAACCGTACCCTGCTTTTCCGACTGAACTTGTACATCCAACCACCAGTATCATCAGTGTAGATGCGGAGGAAAGTATGGGAAAAGAGGCATTTAACAGTGCCCCGGTAGGAACGGGGCCATTCAAGGTCACGCGCTTTACACCGGGCAGTGAAATTCAACTGGAACGTTTCGACGATTACTGGGATGGGAAGCCCCAATTAAATGAGGTTACTTTCAAGTTTAATGCCGATGCCAATGTCAGAACACTCGCTTTTCAATCCAAACAAGCAGACATTGTGTTTCATTTGGCTCCTGAGATGCTTGCTTCCATTGAATCGGACCTTGAACTGGCTGTTAACTCTGTCACGAGCTTGCGGACACACTATTTCACGTATAATCCAGCCAGTTCAAACGTTAGTGACATTCGTGTACGACAAGCGTTGGATATGCTGATTGATCGGGAGGCAATCGTTCAGGATATAATGCTTGGCCATGCGTCACCAGCCAACGGACCGTTCAATGCGTCTCTTCCTTTCGGCAACAAAGAGGAATATCAGAAACTGGACGAAGCGGGCGCACTTCAGCTCTTGCAAAGCGCTGGATATGCCAAAGGAACAGATGGAAAATTGCAAAAGGATGGTAAACCTTTGACATTGAAACTCATTGCCTTTACCAGTGTCAATCCCGAACTTCCCCTGATCCCGCAGGTAGTTCAATCCGAAGCGGCTAAAGCGGGCATCACTATTGAAATCGTTTCTGTCGAGTATCCAGAAGTATATATTGCAGATCATGCGGATTGGGACATTTCCACGGCTAGTTATTTAACTTCTCCTAGGGGAGACGGCGGGTCATTTCTAAATTCTGCTTATGTACCTGGAGGTTCATATAATCCTGCCAATATTGAAATAGAAGGACTTGAGCCTGTTCTACTTGAACTGAACAAAACAGGAGAGACGGAGAAGAGAAACGCTCTCACGCAACAGGCCGTCAAGGTGATTAATAAAGCAATACCTCATTCTTATATTATCAATCCTAATATTCTGGTCGGAATGAACCAGCGAGTAACGGGCTGGAACCCTGGAGCAGAGGAGTTCTATATTGTTACTCACACGCTGGATGTGAAGTAATATGTTTTGGCAGTTATTTTCACGAATGACTCAGTTAATCTTTGTGCTCTTGATGCTCAGTATAATAACATTTCTGCTGATGAAGATGGCACCGGGCGATCCGGTGCTCACGATACTGAAAGCCAGTGAGGGTGCAGTCTCCCAATCTGATCGGGAGGAGGTGCGAGAACAACTTGGATTGAACCTACCCTTGGTGCATCAGTATGGCTTCTGGCTTCTGAATGTAATACAACTTGATCTTGGAAAGTCACTCGTTAACAATCGGTCCGTCTGGGACCTGATGATGGATCGACTTCCTGCTACCGTTTCCCTGACGATCGGTGCGATTATCGTATTATTGCTTGTATCTGTACCGCTTGGCATAATGGCCGCAAAATATAAAGGAAGATGGCCAGATTATCTTAGTCGCTTGTTCGCGCTCATTGGGGCTTCTATACCCAGCTTTTGGTTAGGATTGTTGTTTATCTATGCTTTTTCCTACAAATTGAATTGGCTGCCTACAATGGGAAATGGTAACGTTCGTCATCTGATCCTGCCATCAATCACTTTAGGGTTTGTTATGGCTCCAGAATACATCCGACTGATTCGATCCGGATTGCTGGATGCTATATCACAGGAGTATGTTCGTGCCGCACGAGCAAGGGGCCTCGCGGAGTGGCGGGTCATTCTCAGGCATGCTCTTCGCGCTGCATTACTTCCAGTCATAACGATCTTTGGAATGAGTCTTAGTACGCTGCTAGCAGGGTCTATTGTGACAGAAACGCTGTTTGCCTGGCCGGGCTTGGGAAGCATGGTCATGGAGGCGATTACCCAAAGGAATTATCCAGTGATTCAGGGATATGTGCTTTTGACAGGTGTATTTATTGTGACAGCCAATATAATGGTAGACCTCAGTTACAGTCTGCTTGATCCCCGAATCCGCTCGGTGAGGAGGAGGAACTTGTGAAATTGACATCTCCTCAGAAGTTTTCAGAAACTCGTGTAAGTCGGCAAATCCGATTCAATCCAATGATGTGGATTGGTGTAGGACTTATCCTTTTCTTTCTGGTCATCGCTCTGATGGGACCCTGGATATCGCCGAACGATCCTTTGATGGTCCGTATGTCGGATCGTTTACTGCCACCCAGTGCGCAGTTCCCACTGGGTACAGATCACCTCGGAAGATGCATATTATCACGTATTATTGAAGGAACCAGCACCACGATGAGTACATCCTTTCTAGTCTTGCTAACAGTCCTCCTAATTGGCGTACCCATAGGGATGTTATCCGGATATTGGAGCGGACGCCTGGACACTGTCCTTATGAGATTCGTTGACGGAATAGGGGCAGTGCCCGAATTTCTCCTCGCCGTTGCAGTTGCTGGTTTCCTCGGCCCTGGTCTCCTACATGTCATGCTGTCCGTTGCATGTGTGAAATGGATTACATATGCGCGTATGGTCCGGAGTATTGTACTGCTGGAAAAGGAAAAAGATTATGTCAGAGCAGCTATCGTAGCAGGCAGTGGGACATGGACCATTTTAAGCCGTCATTTAATACGACAGGTCACGTCTCCACTCACCGTGATGGCTGCGCTGGACATAGGCAGATTTATTCTGTTGATATCCATGCTTTCGTTTCTTGGTCTGGGTGTACAGCTTCCTGCTCCCGAGTGGGGAGCCATGCTAAATGAGGGAAGATCGTATTTTCAGGCTGCTCCACAACTGATGATTTACCCGGGAATGTGTATTCTGATCGTTGTATTAAGCTGTAATCTGATCAGTGATGGAATTCGGGATCATCTGGACGTACGCAATCGTCAATGAAATACAACGTACAAAAAACGTACACAGGAGAGGGTATAGTATTGATGGAATTACAAAAAATGCAGCCCGTCCTTAGAGTTAATCAGCTGGAAATTAGTGTCTTGGATAAAGGAAATTTACAGCGCATTACGAAAAACATTTCATTCGATATTCGTACTGGAGAAACATTTTCCCTTGTCGGAGAAAGCGGAAGTGGTAAAAGTGTGACAGCGAGTGCCATTGCTGGCCTCTTGACGAAACCTCTTACCGTTACTCATGGTCAAATTTATTTTCAAGGAATAAATCTCCTAGAAGCTTCGAACCAATATGTGAAATCGCTCCGTGGCAAAGCTATCGGATGCGTGTTTCAGGATTATCAAGGCAGCTTTACGCCATTTATAAAAGTGGGTCATCAACTGGTGGAAGTTATTCGAGCACATACCCGTGCAACGCGGAGGGAAGCGAAGGAAATGGCTATGGACTGGCTGCATCGTGTGAAGCTCCCTGCAGAGCGATCATTTCGAAGCTATCCCTTCCAATTGAGCGGCGGACAGTTGCAGCGGATTGCGCTTGCTGCCGCATTAATGCTGAAGCCTGCATTGCTGATTGCAGATGAGCCGATCACCGCATTGGATAGCATCACAGGACAAACTATCATGAATTTAATGGAAGATATTCAAAGTGAAGTCGGCTGTGCAATCCTGTTAATTTCACATGAATTGAGGCAGGTAGTCAAACGTTCGCATCGGATTGCGGTTATGCAAAAAGGGAACATTGTGGAATTAGCCAGACGTGATCAGATTCGGGATGATCCCCATCATCTGTATACGCAAGCTTTGCTGAAAGCTTGTCCCTCAATCCCTAACAAGCAGAACGAGCGTCTATAAGAAAGAAAATTTGGGAGGTAGCAGATTGTGGAGCCTATACTGATTGCTGAAAATCTGGTCAAAACATATCGACAAGGTAAGGATGTTGTTTATGCAGTTCGGCAGGTTTCCTTCACCATACAGAAAGGAGAGTGTCTGGGCCTTGTTGGTGAAAGTGGTAGTGGCAAAAGCTCACTTGCACGTCTGCTGTTAGTGTTAGAGAAGCCGGATCATGGCGATATACGGATGCATGGGACTTCACTTATACAGGCAAAAAAGAGTTTGCTCAGAAATATGAGACAACATATGCAGATTGTATTTCAAGATAGCAACGCCTCACTGAATGATCGATTGCCTGTCTGGCGTTCCGTACTAGAACCATTGGATAATTTTCCGGAAGTTAAACCCGCCTTTCTTGCAGATGTAAGGCATGCCAGACGTGAAACAGCGGCAAGGCTGATGGATATGGTTGGTCTCGGCCCGGAATATCTTGATCGTTACCCCCATGAACTGAGCGGAGGACAACGTCAGCGAATTGCGATAGCGAGAGGCATCAGTCTTCAACCACAGTTACTCATCTGTGATGAACCCACTTCTAGTCTGGATGTTACTGTACAAGCTCATATTCTCCAGTTGTTGAAACAACTGCAGACTGATCTTGAGATGTCTTTCCTGTTTATTTCCCATGATATTGCAGTTGTTCATCAGATGAGCAATCGAATTATCGTCATGAAAGATGGAGAAATCATAGATCATTTTGCAAGTGAGTTAATTAGTGCCCCTGAACGACATGAATATACACAGTGCATGTTGTCAGCTGCATATGTTCTGGAGCAATAGATGTGTTTATATAGGCTGTGATGAAAGAGGTTCTCATGAAAAACGGTGTTTGGTTAGCTCTGGTCTCATCTTTGGTATTCAGCGTGACGAACGTTCTTGTAAAGAAGGTTAGTATAACGATTCCACCAGCCGAGATTGCATTCTTCCGTGGCCTAATCGGAACGATTCTGATCCTTGTGTTAATGCGTTCCAGACAGATTTCTTTTTCCAGAAAAGGAATTCCCATGCTGGCATTAAGAGGCGTGTTGGGCGGGTTGTACATGCTGGCCTATTTCTTCACCTTATCCAAGATTCCATTGACGGATGCGAGTATACTCGCACAGATGTCTCCTGTATTTGTAATTGTACTATCCGTTATTTTCCTAAAAGAACGGCCTTCAAACAGAATGCTAAGTATACTTCCCTTTATTTTTCTGGGTGCCATATTGCTTACTAAGCCTCATGAGTATACAAGCTATTCAGTCTATGCTTTGGTAGGAATATTAAGTGCTGTTTTTTCGGCAGCAGCGGGGATTTCCATTCGGTATTTAAGTAAAACACATCCATCCTATGAAATTGTATTTTATTTTGTGGCAACATCTGCACTGGTGTCGATACCTTTTATGTGGAAGCAATTTGTCGTTCCTGACTTCATTCAATTGGTGTACCTAGTAGCCATTGGTGTAGTTTCACTGCTAGGACAAGTGTTTCTGACCCGGGCATTTACGCATGAGAGTGCCATCGTAGTTCAGGTTGTTAGTTATTTCGGTCTTGTACTGAATGGATTTTTTGGTTTTATGTTTTGGCGGGAGATTCCAGATATGCTGACACTAATCGGTGGCATCATTATTGTTGTGGGGTGTATTGCTTTATCTAGTCAGAGTGGTTCAGCCAAAACTCAATAGACACTTGGAAATGTATTTTAAATGAGGAGGTTATAATTTTGAACGAAGACATGCTATATAACGAATGGTGGCATCATCCTGGAGAAGGGGATCAGGGGATGGAGGATGATCATGTTCCACACTGGAAGAGAGTGCTGAACTTCATACCGGAAGAGAATCTGGAGGGAAGAAGTATTCTTGATTTCGGGTGTAACCAGGGTGGATTCTTGAGACTCCTCTATGAACTTCGTCCTTACAAAGAAGGTATTGGAACAGATCTGGCACGCAAATCCGTTGAGATTGCAAATCAGCGCAAGGGAGAGCTGCCGCTCGAATTTTATGCTACCGGACAGCCTGAACAGTTCCAACATCGATTTGATTTTGCTTTTAGCCTAGCTGTTTTATACTTGATTCCGAATCTGGATGAACATGCATCAAAGATCAAATCCTGCCTCAAAGCCGGTGGAGTCTATTATGCAACCTTTGCGGACTATACGAGTAATCCCAGTCTACCCAAGATACGAGAACGCATTAATAGCAACGCGGTTATACCCATGCAAAATCATTCACTGGATACTATATCCCAAGCTTTCATACAGGAGGGATTTCAGGTGAGTGTTCGCCGCATGCTACCAACAGGTTTTGTTGATTTGTCGCATGGGAAGAAGTGGTACAACCAGGTAGAAGATCAACTACAATTTGCGTATGAACAATCGTATTTATTCCGTTTTGTAGCTCCAAAGGCTGGGTCAGACAGAACGTGAAAACTGCTTTAGTGAATAGATTTGTCGAGAAACAAGAATATAGTCCATTTAAAGTCGCTAAATATGCGACTTTTTTTTGAAGAAAAGAATCATTGGAACGTTTATACGGCGCTACCGTCTGCTGTTTGAACACTCCATTCCGATCCCGAGGCATACTAAGCTGCAAGTCGCCATACTCGGTATGAAGCGTACGAGTGTACGATCCGTTACGAGAGTTGCCTGAATTCACGCCAGCACGGTCGTATTTTTCATAATCCAGAAACGCTGTAAGCTCCGTTTCGAGCAAGTGGTTCATGGCAGACTCTAAATGATTGCGAAATACTTCTGTAATATCTTGTTTGGTGACTAGAGCTTGAACTAAATCTGTTGTAAAATGATTCATAGGGAAGACCTCTCTCTGAATTGTTGTGTGGTAACTCAATTCTACTAGAAAAGGTCTTCCTTTTTCTATTTACACAATATATTTTACGCTCTCCCAACTTGATCCTTATTACAGTACTTATTAATGGATTTTCAAGAAATAAGATGTTGATATTAAATACTTTCATCAATCAATTAAAATGCCCGAAACACTTTACTTCATCTATGTAAAAATAGACTAAAAGCTTATAGACTATATCTTATGATGAAATAATAACTCAGTGAAAAATTTTAACTCTTATATCTAGCGTTATCTAATCATTTGAAGTTAGCTCACAATTGTGAATTACTTTATAAAAAGAGTCTATTAATCTCCTCGACTATACTGTAATCATCTCCCTTTGGTTTTAGTATAAAAAGGGAAATTTGTTCGACATATGAATTCAGTAGTAAGAGGAGTATTCAGATGAAAAAGCCACTAAAAGATCAAAAAATGATAATGGTGATTTTACTAAGTAATATTTTCACAGCCTTTCTCGGGATTGGATTAATTGTTCCTGTAATGCCTTCTTTCAAAGACATGTTGGATTTATCCGGAAGTACAATGGGCTATCTGGTTGCAGTTTATGCCTTATCCCAGTTAGTTATTTCGCCTTTTGCTGGTAGATGGGTTGATCGTTTTGGAAGAAAAAAAATGATCGTTATCGGTTTACTGGTATTCAGTTTATCAGAATTGATTTTTGGACTAGGAACACATGTTTCAATACTTTATTTGTCCAGGGTACTGGGAGGAATAAGTGCTGCCTTTATCATGCCTGCTGTAACAGCATACGTGGCTGATATTACTACTACAGAGGATAGACCAAAGGCGATGGGATACGTCTCCGCTGCGATCAGCACCGGATTTATTATTGGGCCAGGTGTGGGTGGGTTTATTGCCGATTATGGAATTAGGATGCCATTTTTCTTCGCCGCTGCTATGGCACTCTTAGCTGCTATTTCCTCTTCACTTATATTAAAAGAGCCTCTGTCACATGAAGAGATGGAACAACTATCGTCAAACACAAAGGGATCTAGCTTCATTAAGGATTTAAAGAAATCAATTCAACCAATCTACTTAATAGCGTTTATTATGGTCTTTGTCCTTGCTTTCGGTTTATCTGCCTACGAAACGGTATTCAGCTTGTTTTCTGATGAGAAATTTGGCTTTACTCCCAAGGATATCGCAAGCATTATCACAATAAGTTCAATTGTAGCTGTGATTATTCAAATTTTATTGTTCGGGAAATTAGTAAATAAATTAGGCGAAAAAATGGTGATTCAGCTCTGCCTAATCATGGCTTCGGTTTTAGCTTTCATATCTACTGTTGTAACTAGCTTCACATCCGTTTTAATTGTAACTTGTTTTATTTTTTTAGCGTTTGATTTGTTAAGACCCGCCCTAACTACCTTCTTATCTAAAACTGCTGGTAAACAGCAAGGTTTTGTAGCAGGTATGAACTCTACTTACACTAGCTTGGGGAATTTTTTTGGTCCAGCACTGGGTGGTATACTATTTGATATTAACATTCATTACCCTTACCTTTTTGCGGGAATAGTTCTGATCATTGGTTTAGGACTTACAGTATTATGGAAAGGAAAATCTAATCAAGCCTCACTCCGATAAGAAGTGTTTTTAAGGGTGGAAACGCCAAGTGGAAGGGCCGTGGAGTATAGCCTTGAGACAACATAAAGTAGGGTGGCTGATAAAATAATCTCTCAGGGAATGTACTATAGCACATCCCCTGAGAGATAAAGGCATTATTTCAACGAATTCTAGAGTGATGCTACTGAATCTACTCTTAAGAACCAAACATTGTATTTACATGCGGTTGTTGCAACCAATCCTTCAGCGAGGTCAGTTGGAGATCAGGGACAACCACGCGATCTTTCACGTCATAGTAGTTCAGTGAATCAATATTGGCTCCGATCCAACGATAGAAGCCCGCAACACCAGCTGCTTGTTTTGCCCCCATTACTGGCGTGAGAGCTGCTTCAAAATCATCATAGTTCAGGAAATTGAAGGTTATATCTTTTCCCAACGCTTGTGTAAAACGCTCGCCCAGTTCTGCACCAGTAAGTGCTTCCGGACCTGGAGCTAACAGCACTTGTCCTGCCAGCTCAGGATGGCTTAACGCATAATCATGATATTGCGCTGCGTCTTCGGAACTGATCCATGGGATTGGTTTATCTGCTGGAACAGGGTAGAAAAGCATCCCATTATTGATTAGACCCGGAATCAAGAAGTTCTCCATATAGAGTGTGGGTTTTACCAAAATGGTTGGAATACCACTGTTTTGAACGTACTCGATCATTTCTCTTTTAACATCCAACGTTTGGGTATCGGTTGGCTGTTCTGGTAGAAAGCCATTGGAATTCACAACGATTAATTTTACGTTCGCTTGTCGGGCAGCTTCAACAGCATTCGTAATCTGTTGCTTCATTAATGCTGTGTCATACTCGATTGGCATATTCAAGAAAACTTTATCAACACCGTTGTTAACTTCATTCAGAGTTTCCAGTACAGACAGATCGCCAACAAATGCATCTATGCCTTGTTCTTTCAAAGCCGTTACGTTCTTCTCATGACGTGTAATTGTGCGAACTGCTACTCCTTTGGAAGTTAACAATCTTGCTACCGCTCCACCTTGTACCCCTGACGCTCCATAGACTAATATCGTTTCCATATATACAACAGCTCCTTATAGTTACATTCATTTGTTCAGTATCGAACTAAATGTTATATTCATAATAACCAACTTACAAACTTTATGTAAGTACGCACATTTGGGATATCTGGTATCTCTCGTGATACTATTGGAGGTAAACTTATGGAGATCGAACCACTGGAAAATTGCAGTACTTGTCCGGTCGAATTTGCAGTTAATGCAATCGGCGGGAAGTGGAAGATTCTGATTTTGTACCAGTTATTGAATAAAGATATTATACGGTTTAACGAACTACAAAAATTGCTCTCCACGGTGACGCATCGTACACTTACGCGTCAATTGCGTGAGCTTGAAGAAGGTGGGCTAGTGAACCGCGTTGCTTATGCTGAAATGCCCCCTCGTGTCGAATACTCACTAACAGATAAAGGACATAGTCTCACCCCGATTTTATTGCAATTGCAAAACTGGGGTCTACAGCATATGTAAGCACCTTGAACACAAGCAAATACCATTAAAGTCGCTGTAATAGCGGCTTTTCCTATTATAAGGTGAGTCGGTATTATTCATACTCATATCTGAATTAAACTGATATTTAAAAGATGCCCCCACAATGATCGAATACATCATTGTGGGGGCCTTTTTTATTCAAATCATGTATAGAGGGAGCTATTTAATGGTATAAGAAACAGGTTCACAGATTGTTTACAATTAAACCATATTGTCTCCCTCGAATAGCTCAGCAGAGCCATTCAGCTATTATAAATCTGAGGATATGCTTATAAATGTAGAATCTTGTTTCTGCAGTTCATTTGATATAGAGGGGTGACGTGTGAATAAAATTCGTGCGCTTCTTAAAATACTTTGAGAAAGAAGGCTTCGTCGTAGATGAAGCAGCTAGTGGCGGACAAGCCATTCATAGTTAAATTGTAAACCAAGGATAATACGGCTTTAAGAAAAATGATCTAATAAGGGGACAAAAATGATAAAGCATCGATTTAAATTTATAATTATTACTTTAATTATGATGGTAATTGTAAGTGGTTGTCAAAATACTTCACAGCAACAAGAGGGCAAAAGAGAGGACGTTGCTATTAATCAATCAGCTGAACCTTATCTATCTTTTGAAGACTTTGACGGGCAGCTTGTCACACTCCAAAATAAACCACAAAATATTGTTGTCTTAAATGATCAAGTTCTTCACTCATTTTATCAAGTCGGGGGCAAAGCAGTCGGTATAACAAATGCTTTTACCATTGATCCACCTGAGGAGGCTATCCATGTTCCGAAAGTAGGCTTTATGCATGAGGCTAATATTGAAAAGGTATTGGAATTAAAACCTGACTTAGTGATTGGCCAGCGTTTCACCCATGGTGCACTAAGAGAAATTTTTAAAGAAGCTAATGTTCCTTTCGCAAACCTTAACACCCAATCCATTGAAGACATGAGACAGGATATGACTTTGATGGGGAAAATTACGGGCAATGAGAGAAAAGCTGAAGAACTTATACAAAAGATGAACTCGGAAATCAATCAAGTGATCGATCAGATTCCAGAAGAAAAAGAGATGCCTACTTATGCCATAGTGACAGTGATGGGCGACGCCGTATTTGTTGAGCAGGGTTCTACAATAGCGGTTGATATTGCTGATCAGTTAAAGCTTCGTAATGTAGCAGAATCATTAGATGGAGAAGTTATAGCCGGTTATATCCCGTTTAGTATGGAAGAGATGGTCATGATTGATCCCGATTATCTGTTTATTCTTTCTCATACTACGGATGAGGAGGCTGAAAAGGTGATTGACAGCAATTTTAAAACGAATCCGGCTTGGAATTCACTTTCGGCTATCTCAAACGACCATATATACTTTCTTCCCAAAGATAAATTTGTAATGGCTCCTGGTATGGATGTAGTCGATTCATATAAATATATGGCTGACATAGTGTATTCAAGTCAATTAAATTAGGTTATTGTTGCACTCAAGAAAATAGTGAAGGGAGCTATTTAGAAGTGTATGTAGAACTTTTAAGTAATCTTTATGAATGGTAATAACGGGGTTAAAAAAAAGATAAGTTGGAAGCTATTCATCATTGGTTTCTTTTTTATCTTGGCTATACTAAGTGTTCTGATTAGTTTAGGTTTTGGAGCAGTTTCTGTGCACATACAGTCGATTATAAGTATTTTACTGGGGAACACAGATTCCGAATATTACGCAATAATATGGAATATTAGGCTACCTCGTACACTTGTAGCCGTGTTTGTGGGCATGAATTTAGCTATTTCGGGTGCATTGTTACAAGGGGTTATGCGTAACCCTATGGCTGACCCCCATATTATCGGTGTTTCCTCTGGTGCAGGTTTATTCGGAACAACCCTGTTGCTAATGTTTCCTGCCTTTTCATATTTGTTAGTTCCTGTTGCATTTATTGGAGCTTTGGCTTCAGCCTTGCTCATATATATGCTAGCTTGGGACAAGGGAGTTTCTCCTATGAGAATAATCCTCGCTGGAATTGCAACCTCTGCTTTTTTAAACTCTGGAGTCTCAGCACTGTATACATTTTATAGTGATCGTATACAAGGAGCTATTTCCTTTATGGTTGGTAACCTTTCTGCAAAGAGTTGGGGGCATGTAGAAATTATCATTCCTTATAGCATTATTGGGCTAGTATTGGCTTTACTAAGTGCCCAACGAATGAATGTGTTATTACTGGGCGATGCTGAATCCAAATCACTTGGATTAAACACGGAGGGTTATCGTTTATGGTTTATTGCTATAAGCGCGCTGCTTGCTGCCAGTGCAATAAGTATTGTCGGTCTTCTTGGTTTTGTTGGATTAATCGTTCCTCATGCTGCCAGGCTTATGGTTGGAAATGATTATCGAATATTGCTGCCAGCTTCAGCGTTGCTCGGAGTGACCGTACTGTGTTTATCTGACACTATTGGCCGTGTTGCCTTCGCACCAATTGAGCTGCCAGTGGGTATAATTATGGGCGTTATAGGTGCTCCATTTTTCTTATATTTGTTACGAAAGAAGAGAACGATATGACACTTGAAGCAAAAAATGTTCATATTGGATATCATGATAATGAGGTTATTTCGGCTTTAACTCTTCAGTTTGAAGCAGGAAGGATTCACAGTATTCTTGGACCAAATGGTTGTGGTAAAAGTACACTTTTAAAGGCACTTGGAAAGCAAATTCAGACTACGGATGGAGAAATTTTATTTAAGAATAGCGAAATCAATACATGGAGTAGAAAAGCATTTGCTAGAGAGCTAGCCTTTTTAATGCAAGTACATGAGAGCAATCCGGAGGTTACGGTTAGACAGTTAATTGAATATGGCCGTTTCCCACATAAAAGGAAATTTAAACGATTAAATCAAGAAGATCATGCAATAGTAGATCAGGCCATCTCACTTACCCACTTAGTGGACTTAGCAGAAAGAACAGTAGATAGTTTGTCTGGAGGGGAGCGCCAGAGGGCATGGATTGCAATGGCACTAGCTCAACAGCCTGCTATCTTGTTATTAGATGAACCTACGTCCTATCTAGACATCCATCACCAACTTGAGATTATTGAACTGATTAAACGCCTAAATATCGAACAAGGCATCACAATCATCCTAGTCCTACATGATATTAATCAAGCAGCTATGATTTCAGATCAAATCATTGTGCTTCAATCTGGAGAACTTTATGACTTTGGCATTCCTCGAGATGTCATTACACAGAAAATGTTGCGTGATGTCTTTAAAGTTGACGCTGAAATAAACGTTTCTTCTGAAAGTGAATCAATCTCTGTCTACAATTTTTAACTTTTCAAAGAATAAATAAATACAAAACAACCTCTGAATGATGAAGTGCACCCCTTAGAATAGACATTGGAAAACCCCCTAAGTTTAACCGATAAAATTCTAGGGGGAGCATTTTTTATGGCGATAAAGGGGCAAACGTTTAAAACGTATTCGGAGAAGATTAAAAAAGAGGCCATTCGTCTACATACTGTTGAGGGGTGGACTTACCGAAAGATTAATGAACATTTGGGGATTCATGACCCGGGACGAATGAAGAGATGGATGCGAAAATATCGGGAACAAGGCGAGTTCGGACTGATGGATCAGCGTGGTCGCCGAAAAGAATACATGGATCAAGACCGCTATGTGCAAAACCTGAAACGGGAGAATGAGTTGCTAAAAAAGTGCTTGGTAGCCTGGAAGGAGGAAGCAAACAAGAGAGATTTCAGATCATGGAAAAGGTAGCGGCATACGGTGATATCCAGAAACTCTGCCGCGTGTTTGGTGTGTCCCGGAGTGGGTTTTATGCCTATGCAAAACGTAAACGAATTGATCGCGATGCAAAGGCGAAGAAACAGGTGCTTCAAACGTATCAACGATATGAAGGCAAATATGGTTATCGACAGCTCCAGTTGTTCCTTTGGCAAGATCAAGGGATTTTGGATGAACCACAAGAAGGTACTCCGCCTGATGCAAACGCTCGGTATTCAATCCCTAATTCGTCGTAAACGACGCTCTAGCAGTTCGTATGCACCTGCTCAGCGTGTAGCAGAGAACCCGCTTGAAGCGTGACTTCCGTGCGGAAAAACCGAATCAGAAATGGGTAACCGACATTACCCAGTTTCCCCTGTGGCTCCTTGACCGGTGCGAGACGATGTAAAGACAGAAGATTATGAACATCCAGATAAAATTAATGCAACGCTAGTCGTAAATTTTTGTAAAACTTTACATTAAAAGAAGGGGTTTCTATCTTATAAATAGAAGTATTATCTTCGTAGGTACAAATTTACTATTGGAGGGATTATCAAATGAAAAAAAGGCTACTGGGTCTATTTGTAACGGCCACACTACTGTTCTTCGCGTATTTGCCCACGAGTTACGCAGCCGATATTGTAATGGGTGGTTGGGATACGGATGGCGACGGAGCTATTGAAACCGTCTACAATAGCGGCTCCAATATCACAATTAAAGAATCCGACGGCAGCTCCCGTATATACCCACTTGCAAGCAACTGGTTTATAATGGGCGCAGCGGATACGGATGGAGCTCCAGGGATTGATCTTATCTTTAATGTAAGCGGTACCGTAAAAATTGTACACGACGCGTCACAGACAACGAGCAGCTACCCGATGAACAGCAATTGGTGGCTCTTAAAAGGAGGCATTGCAGATACAGACGGCGTTGCCGGAGCAGAGTTAGTGTTTAACGTTAACGGAAACCTTAGATTTCTGCATGATAAAACAGGAATCATGAAAGATTATGACGTGGGCGCCAATTGGATTCTCATATCAGGGGGCATTTCCGATTTGGACGGTGTACCCGGTAGCGAAATCGCATTGAATATGGGAATCGTCGGCGGTATTAAAATTTTCCACGAAATCACAGGCACTTGGGACACTTACGCCATGCCTGTCAATTGGACACTTGGGGGTATTTATAACCAGGATAACGTTGCAGGAAATGAAATTATCTATTCGACATACTCAGGTACCTTTGCTATCAATGACCGATTGAAAACAAATTACGGCATATAAATCCGAATTTTTTCAAAAAAGTATCAAACAATTGCCCAGACTGATTAAGTTCATTCTGGGCATTTTTTATTTCAGATTGATGTGCTTCGACGCCGGCGGTTGCCTCTGCTCGGCGATCCGGACTTCATCAACGGCTTCATTCACCAGCTTCATGACGTGAAATTTATCAAAGGTGATCTCGGCTACTTGTACAAGAGCGATATCTGCATGCGGATGAGACACCCTTGCAGGTAATGAATGAGAAGGGACGGAAGAACACGCCCCCCTCCTACATGTGGATCTACAGCAGCGGGCAGCATAGTGTGCATCCCATACGGATCTTTGAGTACCAACCAAGACGAGGGGCAAAGTACCCGCAAGCGTTCCTGAAAGGGTTCAAGGGATACTTACATAGCGATGCTTACTCCGGCTATGCGAATCTAGCAGGGAAGACATCTTGCCTATGCTGGGCACATCTTCGGCGTAAGTTTGTCGAAGAGAGTTGTCATGTATTGACTTTGACTGACTTTGATGGCGGGAGACAAGAACATAATCCCACTAAAGTCGCTATTTTAGCGGCTTTTTTATTTTATCGGTACAAGTTCGTGTCCCGAGCCGAGGACAAGAACTTGTACCGATTGCCGAAATGGACAAGAACATAGTCCGATTACCGATTAGCCATGTATCTAATCGATTTTCGCCCACTATTCATTAAGCTAACGGGCAGGTTAGTTGGATCGTGTCGAGAGTACCTCATAGAAATTCACAGAGGCAGGAAAGTACGAGGATTATGTGGAATAAATATACAAATCTATTTATCTGGAGGTTTAAAATGTCGTTCCCGACACATATTGTTTCTGCAGGCGGAATTGTAGAAGATGGAAATGGAAATATCCTTTTAGTAAAAGCTCATGATGATGGTTGGGTGTATCCTGGTGGGATAACTGAAGTTGGAGAAAACCTGATTGATGGCGTGATTCGTGAAATCAAAGAAGAAAGTGGAATAGACGCCACGGTTAGTCATTTAATTAGTGTTGTTTCGAATACAGCAATCCATAAGTGGTATGACGGAGTGACTAATGTACCTACGAAGGTCATGTTTGATTTCGCGTGTAAAGCTGTGGGGGGAGAGTTAACTACTTCTAATGAAACGAGCGAATGCAGGTGGGTTCCAAAGGAAAATGTTCTGGATTTGATTACTTTACCTGGAATCCGCATGCGTTATGAAGCTTATTTAAACTTTAACGGCTCTGTGAATTATATGGAGTACGTTACTGCTACAACGACAGAATTTAATGTCAAGCTTCATAGGAGTGTCTAGTTCGTTTATTCAACTAACGGGAAACGTTAGTCAAAACAGCAAGGAGCAGTTTTCCGGTAGATGCTCCATTTTTCGTTAAGCTAAGCAGTTAACATGAATAAAGAATGTTGGTATATGAATAAGTTTTCAGTATTCTCAGGAGGTTTTGTAGATGCTATATCGTAAGCTAGGTAACACGGAAGTAAGCATTCCCGTTATAGGCCAAGGAACTTGGAAATATGGTGAAGATAAGCAGGAAGAAAAAGAGGAAGTAGAAGCGTTGCGTTTTGGTATTAGGAATGGACTTACTCTGATTGACACTGCTGAAGAATATGGGAATGGAGGAGCAGAGAAAATTGTTGGTCAAGCCATCCATGATATTAGAAATGATGTTTTTCTTGTGACTAAAGTTTCTGCAAAAAATAGTTCTTACAAAGGAGTCCTTAGAGCGGCAGAGGCAAGTTTAGAACGCTTAAAAACAAGCCACATTGACTTGTATTTACAGCATTGGCCTAGTCAACAACATGATGTTTCAGAAACAATGGGGGCTATGATTGAATTAGTCAATAAGGGATTAGTCAAATATATTGGGGTGAGTAACTTTAGCATTCAATTAATGAAAGAAGCTCAATATCATTTAGGAACTGTTCCTTTAATATGTAATCAAGTACCTTACCATTTAAACGATAGAAGCATAGAGAATCAGATTTTACCCTTTGCAGAAGAGAATGGGATCACAATTATGGGATATTCACCATTTGGATTTGCTCCTCATATACATACATTTGGTATGAAAGGTTTTCCTGAAGTGGGCTCAAAAGAAAGAAATATACTGAACACAATAGGGGGCAAATACGGTAAAACAGCATATCAAGTTGCATTAAACTGGGCTTTAAGACAGCAAGGATTAGTTTCGATCCCTAAAGCTGCGAACAAGGAACACATCGTTGATAATCTAGATGCCTTAGGGTGGGAATTAGAAAAAGATGATATTGACCAGATTGAGAGTCACTTCCCATTGTCAAAAAAGGATTAAACGGGAAACATTAGTTTGGACATGGTAGAGATCCGCTCCTTCATATGATAGATCTATTCTACAAGCCCCTATTTTTATTGTCCAACTAAGTGTAGCCGATCCACCATTCAGTATTCCCAGGGATAGAAAGAAAACCAACGAATCGAGAGTTATTTTAGGGGTATCGCCAACATTTCGGAAATTTTGTACGCTAAGCAAATTCAAACATAAAAAAGTCGAATTCCCTGTACGTTATAAACTGTACCCTATAGAGTAGACACTTTGAAAAAAGTCTCTCTATGGGGTATTTTTGTTGTATGCCACGAACGAGACGAGGATGGAGATAAGCTGATGAGTAAAAAAATGTTTACAGATCGAGAAATGAAACAACTTTCAAAAAACCCATATGTAAAGTCCGTATCGACCAAAGGGATTACGTATACAGACGAGTTCAAGCAACTCTTTATTGCATCGAATCAGCAAGGAAAGCCGCCCAGAGACATTTTTGAGTCCTGTGGGTTGGATGCGGAGATCGTTGGAATGACTCGCATCGAAGCCGCTGCCAAACGGTGGAGAGCCAGATACAGAGAGCAGGGCGATTTAGGTTTACACGATGCAAGAGGCAAGCATTCAGGAAGACCTTTAAAGCGAGAATTAACCTTGGATGAGAAGAACGCGAGACTCGAAGCGCAGATTCGTTTGCTCCAAGCAGAGAATGAACTCTTAAAAAAGATTCGGATGGCCGAACGGGGGTGGAACCACGAGTAAAACTAGTGCCTGGTCTTCGATACAGATTGATTCGATTCGTGATTCAGAAATACCATCTAAGGCGGATGGTGAGTGTTTTGTGCGAGGTCGCAGGTGTCTCTAAAAGCGGCTACTACCGCTACTTTAGCGCTCCAGCCATCCACAGACGCCATCGGAGCGAACAGGCCGATGAAGAGTTGCGCGTTCACGTCAGCCGGGCCTTCCATTTTAAAAAGCGCTACAAAGGTGCACGCTCCATCAAGATGACACTGGAGGGAAAGTTTCAAATCGTCTGGAACCTCAAGCGAATCCGAAGAATCATGAAGAAATATAGTATCGTATGTCCTATTCGAAAGGCCAATCCGTACAAGCGAATGATGAAGGCGACCCACGAACATCGGACCGTGCCTAACTTGTTACAACGTAACTTCAAACAGGGCGTGCCGGGCAAAGTGCTTCTAACCGATATTACCTACTTAACTTATGGAAAAGGGAAACGAGCCTACCTGTCCACCATCAAGGACAGCTCCACCAATGAAATTCTGGCTTACCATGTGTCGGAACGAATTACCATGGATCTCGCGACAAATACGTTGCTTCACTTACAGAAGAATCGAAGATGGAAGAAGACCAAAGACGCGTTCATTCATTCGGATCAAGGTACCCACTATACCCATCCGGATTTTCAGAAGAAAGTGAAACGTATGGGCTTTGGACAATCCATGTCCAGACGAGGGAACTGCTGGGATAACGCTCCGCAGGAGTCGTTCTTTGGTCATTTTAAGGATGAAGTATTGCTGAAGGACTGCACCACACTGGAAGAAGTCAAACGAGAAATTAAATCATATATGACCTACTACAACCACTACAGATACCAATGGAACTTAAAAAGGATGACCCCTGTAGAATACAGAGATCACCTTCTTCGGGCCATGTAGGTCTTTTTTAGAAATGTCCTTTACATAGGGTACAGTTTATTAAGGAACCGACTTTTTTATTTGACTTCTTCTTCAAGTAAAGCCCTCGTTAGTTTAAGTACATCTTTTCACAATCTAAAGTGACATTAACATAAATAACCAATAGAAAATCACCTCTATGTAATAAGAGGTGATTTTAATAAATCTTTATAATAAATAATCAAACTTTAATACAAATAATCAATCTTTTTTACAAATCTACAACAATACAGTCTAATTTTGCCTTTTCGTTTCAGTAACCTGTAAATTAAAATAGGGCAGTAAGGATAGCAGGCCTAATGCGGCTAATATTGCGCCAATCCATAAAGGGGAGTGAAGGCCATAACCCCCACTGATGGCTACTCCTCCTAGTGAGGAACCAATGACTACCCCAAGAGTAATAAAAGATGAATGGACGGTGTTAATCATTGTCCCGCTACCTGCGGTCTTCATCACTCGTGTGGCCATGGCTGGATTCAATGAAACCCCTGTCAAGCCAATCAATAGAATAGCAATAATGGCAATCCATTTGGTTTCGGCACCAATTGCAAATAACATCATAGCCGCGAATAAAATCATGAGTCCCACAAAAAGTATCCTCATTGTAAAACGATCGGCATAGCGTCCAATAAGAATATTTCCAATCACAGTAGCGCCGCCATATAGGGAAAGTAAAAGAGGGACGCTTGATTCAGAAAATCCAGATATGTCCGTAAATATGGGAGTGAAAAAACTAAAGCCAGCGAAAGTACCGCCGATGATAAGTGTACTAGTTGCATATGCCGCCCATAGATGGCGATTGCGAAATGGCTCCAACTCTTTCTTAAACTGGATAGCGCCAGGTGCTGGAGAGGAAGGCAATTTCGATAAAATAATAATACCTGCTACAAATACTAGCAATGCAACCGCCCAAAAACTGACGCGCCATCCCAATTCTTGGGAAATGAAGGTCGTTACGGGCAACCCTACAACCATGGAAATCATTAGCCCTGCAAGAACCACTGATACGGCTCTTCCTCTTAATTCAGAACCAACTAACGAGGCAGAAAGCGAAATGGCAATGCCAAAGGTTGCGGAAGATGCGGTCCCTGTAATAATCCGAGCAACCATCATCATTTCGTAGTTCCAAGCAAGCGCGCCAAGTGTCTGACCAATAAAAAAAACAATTATAAGAACGAGAATCGCTTGTTTGCTACGGATTTTAAGCAATATAGCTGTTAAAATCGGTCCTCCTAGAACCATAGACGCTGCAAACGCAGTTATTAGAAAACCAATGCTGGATATGGATACACTAAAAGCCTCTGCTAACTCAGGCATCATACCAGCCACCATAAACTCAGATGTTGTCATTGAAAAAATTGCAAAAGCCAATACATATATAACTGATGGCATATAATCACTCCTAATTTTGTAATGTTCGGTACAGAAATAAGTTAAAAAAAAGCACACTAAGTGCTAAAGATAGTCTCAATTACTCCAGTGGTTATTTGATTCGAAAGGTCTCGATTTTTCATAGAAGTATTCAGCACACGCAATCCATAATAACTGCTCAAAAAAAGGCTTGCCAGTTCCTCAGCTGAACTGCCTTTAGAAATTTCCTTCGTTTGAAGGCCTTCTTCCATTACGCTAACGAGACCTTCTCTGAGCTTTTCTACATGTTTGCTTACGAAACCTTCTACCATTTGGTCTTGTGGTCGTTCTAAACTCACATTAATCAACAAGCATCCGTTCTGATTAGCTTGTTCAAAATCCTCGGTCATCGCCCACGCTAAAAGGCTATGCAAACGGGTCTTTACAGATTTCGGTCCTTGTAGCAACGCTAATTGGTCTCGAATTCCATTGGCTTGATAGCGCTCCAACACTTGTTTAAACAGTTCATGCTTACTTCCAAACGTATTATATAAACTGCCTTTGCCAAGACCAGTATCCCTGCACAGTTCTTGTGTGGAGCAAGCTTCATATCCATTTTTCCAAAATGTCTTCATCGCTGCATCGATAATGTTGTCGTATTTAAAGTCTCTAGGTCTACCCCGTTTGTTCATGCGTGTCTCCTTCCCATAACACTTTACTTTATATAAGTATAAAATTATTGTACCGCTCGGTCAATAAAAATATTTTTTCTGCATTGCGAAGGCAGGAATGGTGATAAAAGTGCTTTTTAATGTAACTTTAATACAAAAGTTGAACAAAAAGTGTTTTCATTGTATCTATTTTTGGAAAGCATGGGAAACTTAGAGAAAGGGCATTGCAATATCAATTACAGCGTGCGGGCCCCTTGCAGAAGTGCATCAGCTTAACCTTTGTGAGAACTTAAGAATACCAGACCATTGCCTGATTGGGTTATTTTTCTATGTTATGATTTTTTGACAAGAACTTTTGACTATCCAGTTATTAAGAGATATAATCAATAATAATAAATGTTAGTTATAACTAACTAACATTTATTATTCAAACATTTTGTCATGGAATTAAAAAGTAAAGGAGGTTTTAAAGATTGGCTCATTTAAATAATCAAATTCAATATTCAAAGGTTTCCTTATTTTAGCATGGATATTTGCAGTTTGTATTGTTGTCCAGACTTTCATTGCTGGTGTAGTGGTTTTTACCAATTATTCATATTGGGCGCATTATACAACATTCGTGATTTGGTTTCAATTTATACCAATCCTCATGCTGGTACTATCTTTTACTGGGAAACTTTCCAAGCTTATTCGCTGGCAGGTGGTTGGATTATTCCTTCTTATCGTTCCACTTCAATATGTTAGCATTAATATTCCAGGAATGGGGGCAATACATCCAGTCATAACGTTGGTTCTATTTTGGTTAGTACTTACTGTAATAAAAAAAGTGAGAAGAATAGAATATAATGGTATATGATAACATGAGACTAATTATTGTCCCAAGTTTGGCGACATATTTTTCCAAACACTTGTACAGCAAGGCGTTGGGGGGATTATATATATGTGAGGTGTACTTATGCAAGGAAAAAAGTTAAGCACAGCAGATCGTATTCTTCAATCAGCTCTTCAATTAATGAAGGACAAGGGATTTAATTTAGTGACTATAAAAGAAATTGCGGAGGCATCAAATGTGAGTGAAATGACAGTATTTCGCCACTTTGAAACCAAGAAAGGGGTCTTGGAAGCTGCTATTGAAAAAAATACAATTGTTCCTAATTTTAAACAAACCTTTGACAAAAATATTGTATGGGATTTGGAACAAGATCTGCGATTGATAGCTAATTTATATCTTGATCTGATGGAAAGTAATGATTCTATTTGTTTAATTGCTATACAAGAGCGATTTACGATGCCTGAACTAATTGATTTAGTTTCTGATAATACAGAGCAGTTAAAGATTTTTATTACAGAGTATTTTACCAAGATGCAAGTAAAGAACAAGATCGTTAAATTCGATTCCTATATACAAGCTTCTACTTTTTTAGCTATGTTATTTAGTTTTTTTATCTCAACAGCTTTATGGGATAAAAAATTTATTAATGTAACGAAGGAAGACTTCATTACAAATAGTGTTAAAACATTTTGTAATGGCATTAAAAAGTAAAGGAGGTGTTAAAGATCGGCCAAATAATCGAATTCAATATTCAAGGATAGGTTTCCTTATTTTAGCATGGATATATACAGTTTGTATTGTTGTCCAGACTTTCATTGCTGGTGTAGTGGTTTTTACCAATTATTCATATTGGGCGCATTATACAACATTCGTGATTTGGTTTCAATTTATACCAATCCTCAAGCTGGTACTATCTTTTTACTGGGAAACTTTCCAAGCTTGTTCGCTGGCAGGTGGTTGGATTATTCCTTCTTATCGTTCCACTTCAATATGTTAGCATTAATATTCCAGGGATGGGGGCAATACATCCAGTCATAATGTTGGTTCTATTTGGGTTAGTACTTACGATAATAATTTGGAAGTAGTCGTGAATCTCTCCAACGAAGAGAAGGTCATCATGGTATCGAAATTGAAGGAGAGGTTTCTGCAACTGCATTGTTAGACCCCGGTGAATATACTATTAGATGCTCTATCCCTTGTGGTACAGGACATAAGGATATGGTCGCCACATTAATTGTTCAATAAACCTTATTCTATAGTATATAAATTAAGCGGATAAACAAGATAAACAAAGAAGGAATAAGTAAAATTTTATATTAAATGTTAGTTATCAATAACTAACAAAAATGAGGTGTGTGAAATGAAACTAATTGTATTCGGAGCTACAGGTAACACAGGTGTTCAATTAGTGAAAGAATTACTTCTCGATGGACATGAGGTAACAGCTATCGTGCGTCAACCAGAGAAATTAGATATATCAGATGTATGCGATAAACATCTGGAGATCAAAAAGGGAGATGTTCTAAATCCTTCTACCTTACAAAAAGCGATGGTCGGAAAAGATGCAGTACTTTCAGTGCTTGGCGTTAATCATCGTAAACCGACAACTGTCTATTCGAAAGGTATCGAAAATATAATGAATGAAATGCAAAATTGCGGAGTTAAGCGACTTATTTGCCTATCAGCTGAAACCCTTAAGCCGAAGCAAGAGGCTTCATTTACAGAGAGAATTCTAATAACAGTTTTATGGAAGATATTTTTCAACCTATATGATGACATGAAACGTATGGAACAGAAGGTTTATCAATCTGGACTTGATTGGACAATCGTTCGTCCTCCAAGATTAACAAATGGTTTACAAACAAGTAAGTACAGAATCGCCATTAATCAATCCTCACATAAAGGGAAGGGATATATATCACGTGCCGATCTAGCTGAATGTATGACTGCTCAATTGAACAATCCAGATTCTTTCAATAGTATTGTTTATATTTCTAGTTAATTAATCGAGAAAATGTGGTTGCTCAGTTGTAAATAGCAAATCACGCCATCTGGCTAACGGTTCGGTAAACATGAAAATGCTTCGAGTTCCTTTGCGAACGTATTCGTAGTTATCTCGCAAGACCTTTCCGCTTTTCATCTAAGATATGCTATAAATCCAGGGAAAAGGCAAACCAGATCGAAAGGCTGGGACGCAAAGCCACGGGTCTTCTGCAGAAAATGCAATGACCGCCGGGTTACCCCCTCAAACTTGCTGTCAGGACAAGGCACGACCGTTGAGGGTACGTGCCTTTTTTGTCGTGATTCCAGAATGAATACGAGGTGATGATATAGGAAGTAGCCTGTAAGTTACGCTGTAGAAGTTGAAGAAGTCATGCATTGGAAAGAATGCAGGATGCAAGTATTGCTGGTAGACATCGACCCGTTTGGCAACAACGGATGGTAGGCTATAGAAGGACTTTACCAGGTATGTCGGAGGTGGAAATCAAAAAAAATGTGCTAAAGTAGCGAAAAAGGAATCTTAACAGCATCCCCAACTTACTAGGAGAAGGGACGATGACAATGGAAACGGAGAGTGAACGATGTACGACCGTGACGACTGACAGGCTGGCTGGCGAAAGAATGCTTGGACAGCATTCACAGCAAGGAGGGGCTTTATGATGACCCAGCATCAGCACCCCGTTCCTTATGAGAAAGTAGAATTATGGCTGAAATCCTACAAGGATTGGAAGGCGAGACTTAAGTACGTGCAATCAGAACTGTCCTATATTCCTGAATTGACGCGTACGCTGCAAATGGTTGCGGCTCATAGCGGACAAGAACTTGTACCGATTGCCGGAATGGACAAAAACATAGTTCGATTACCGATTAGATGAGTATCTAAATGAAAAGCGATATAATTAAAACCTCATTAAGTAGCATTATGCAGGACAGTTTTCGTATTTCGATTAGATGAAGATCTGAGTAGAAGTATTATGTCTCTTTTGAGTGACTGAAACGCTGAATGCTGTTTTATGGTCAAAGAAACCAGCTTCAATGATCGGAAGTACTTCAATTTAAACTGTGATCTCATTTGAATTAGATAAAACAAACTCGTCAAAGCACTTTAGAAAAGAAATGAAGAGGATGGTGGATGTGTCTTTTGGCTCAAGGGATGAAAACATATACCGAGATCGTACTTAGTGCTGATCCTGTATCGCCCTTTCGATAAGCGCAGTCCGACGGCCCTACTTTTGCAGCTTGAATAGCGGTGTTCCGTACCACAAGTAACGGTGAATGGTTGATATGGTTACGTTCCAACAGATTGAATATATTGTAGATTCGTTTGCATCTCGAGAGAGGTGCTTTTTTTCGTTTAAGGTACCTTACGATCTCTTCACCAAGAATGGCTGAATCAAAAACGTGCCATGTCGAGAAAAGACTTTGCGATCATTATATTAATAAGTCGTACAAACTTCGTATGGTCGTCATCCTGCGCTATTTTCACGACTATGCTCTGAAATCGCAGACATGCTGCAGATCACCGTTGGCATAGTAAATCCAGGCATCATCTGGTAATGAAACAACTCCGGAAACGTTTCGAAAGGCCGGGAGGAGACGTGTATGTCCATTGACAAGGAATTGCGTGAAGAGCTTCGTCAGACGGCAGATTCAATGAACTGCCCACCGAAATTGTATGGACGTGTCAGGTAGTCCTATCTACATAATGATAATGAAAAGAGAGGTAGATCTCCCATGAAAAAACGCATGAAATCATTACCGAAAAATAGCCATAAAAGCAGGTGGAGGGAACCGCCAAAGTTTTTTACTATACCGTGAGTCGTTCAACTAATTTAACTGCTATTTCTTCGCATGAAAGATCTTCATTACTAATTGCCCGAAGTAATAACTTTCTTCCCATCTCCACTAAAGGTATTTCAATTGTAGTAATATTCATAATTTTAGCTATTGGTTGATTGTCAAACCCTATAACTGCCAGTTCATCCGGTATTGAAATTCCCTTTTCCTTACTACATGTAACAAACCCTGCAGCTACTTGGTCGTTTGAAACCACGCGTGTATATTACGAAGATGCCCCTGAATTTGGCAATGTTCGGTGGAAACCGGGCAGAGTCGTTTCTCGCGGAGCATCCGGGTGAAACGTATGTCATTGGCGGGCATTCTCTAGGGGGTGTGTTTGCCTCAAGATATGCCGCAGCACACACAGATCAGATCAAAGGGTTTTTTTACCTTGCATCCTATGCGGATGATGGCGGGAGACTGGACGGAACAAACTTGTCTGCACTGCAACTTACGGGAAGTAATGATGGTGTTCTGAACTGGGAAGCGTGGGAAAAAGTCAAAACCAATCTTCCGAAAAACACGACATTCGGTTGTTCAGGCACTGAAAGAATGGATGAAATCAGTACAAAAATAAAAAAAGGACCGTAAGTGTTCATCTTCCATCGATGAATGCTTTCGGTCCTTTTATGTTTATCCTGTACCTTTATGCCCTGGCAGCATCTTTATAAAAATATCTAATTAACGACGGTATCGGTTTTTGCCTCTCTTTGTTAACGTCTTCGGAAGGCTCCGCCGCGTGCCAGAGCGAAGAAGATGAGCAGGGCAATAATCGAGCCAACGATGGCTGGAATAATATGAAATCCGCCAATCACCGGCCCCCTTGGTCCCAGCAATTCCGTTCCTAACCAGGAACCGATAAAACCCGCAATAATGTTCCCAAGTACACCGCCCGGTACGTCCCGCCCAACCAAGTTGCCGCTTAACCAGCCAATAAGTCCACCAACAATGAGTACCCAGAGCAGATCCATGGATTGTTCTCCTTTCTTCGGGTTTATTACAAGTTATGTTGGGCTCAGTGGAATATACCTCATCTTCCAGTTGGTGGAGGAATCTAAAGTGTCTGTGCTAAGATGAGGGTAAATTATGATTCAAGCTGGGGAACAAGGCTAGAAGGGGTGCACATTGAAGAAAATACTTGTCATTGACGATGAAGTCGCAATCAGAGATTTAATTGAGCTCGTACTGAGAAGAGAAAACTACGTCGTTCAAACGGCTGAAAACGGTAAAATAGCCCTGCAGCTGCTGGATGCTTTTCAACCGGACCTGGTGGTGCTTGACTTGATGCTGCCTGACTGCTCCGGATATGACCTGTGCAAGGAAATCACCGGGAAACGTGCCGTTCCTGTGATCATGCTCTCTGCCAAAAATGAGGTAATCGACAAGGTGTTGGGACTAGAGCTAGGGGCGGAAGATTACATGACCAAACCCTTTGACAATCGTGAATTGCTCGCTCGGATCAAGGTGATTCTGAGAAGAAACGAGAGCAAGGAGGAATCAAGTGAAGAAACAGAAGTGAAATCTACACGCATCATTCATGAAGAGCTGACATTTGATCTGGAAAGCCGAAGGGTGCTGAAAAACGGTGTACCCGTGTCTTTAACGGCCAAAGAGTTTAAAATTCTGGAAACGTTACTCAAAAGGCCAGACAAAATCTTTACCCGGGATGAGCTGCTGCAGATCGGATGGGGATATGACTTTATGGGAGACAGTCGCAGTGTGGATATGACCATTATGCGATTACGGAAGAAGCTGGAGGATAACGCGGACGAACCGAAGTATGTCAGGACGATCTATGGATTTGGCTATCAACTTGGAGGTGGCGAGGCCTGAAGTATGCAACCCGGTTACTGCTGAATTATTTATTTTTCTCCGTGCTGTCCTTTGGCATCATCATTTTTGCGGTGAATAAAGCCATCGATTACTACAGCTTCATTACCATTGAAAAACAGATGATGGAGAAGGCGGATCTGTCCGAGTTGTCCTTCCGTGAGGTGTTGGCACAGCATAGATCATCGACAGGAGAGCCACAGACAAAAGAAATCGTCAGACTTACTCTGGAGAAGCTGAAAGCTTCAGGCAAGGAAGTACGTATCTATGATAGCTCCAAGCAGTTGCTGGGCTTGGCTGTGGATGGCATCATCATTAATGATGGCAAACCTCTTATTTTTGAAAAGAATATTGAGAAAGCCCTGAGCGGCAGTTATGCCTACACCGTAACGGAAGATCATCTGCTTTATTTTGCCACTCCCATTCAGGATCAATACTACCAAAACGCTTATGTGTATGAGTTCGTGGAGGACATTTCCTACTTTTATGCGATTATGAATCAAATCCGTTATATCCTGTTTGCGGGTGCAGGCGGATTTATTGTACTGATTACGTTATCCAGTCTGTGGATTGCCCGCAACACAACCAAGCCGATTAAGCTGTTGCTTGGCGCTGCGCAAAGTTTCTCTAGACAGGAGTTTCGGAGAGTTCATCTAAACCGGAAGGATGAGCTGGGCATGCTGGCAGATGGGCTGGACTCCATGGGGCGGCAGCTTCATGATTACATTCAGTACCAGAAACAATTTGTCTCCAACGTATCTCACGAGTTAAAAACACCCTTGGCAGCAATTCGTGGTTTCTCTCAATACTTGTATGAAGGGGAGAACGAGAACAAGGAGCTGCAAAAAATCTATGCTCATCTGCTGCAGGAATCGGATCGGCTGACGCGCTTGATTAATGAACTGTTGTTGCTATCCCGATTCGACAAGGCTGGTTCTAACGAACTGGAAGTCGAGAAGACGGAAATGAACAAACTGATTCAGCAAGTCGCAACGAGTATGGGTGCCAAGGCCAAAGATAAAGGAATCGAGATTATGTTCAGGGAGGCGGAAGCGGAACTGGAGGATAAGCTTCTGACGAGAGTCCACGCCAACGTGAATCCAATGCTGATGTCCCATGCGATCGCCAACCTTGTGGACAATGCCATCAAATATTCAGGCAGTCCATCGCTAATCGAATTGAAGTTGGAACATACGCCAAGCGAGGTAGTTATACGGATACGTGATCAAGGTATCGGTATCGCGGGTGATGAGCTGGAGAGAGTGCAGGAACGCTTTTACCGGGCGAAAAATGCAAGCACAGCGAACGGTTCAGGTCTTGGACTTTCTATTTGCAAAGAGATTGTAGAGCGGTTTAATGGATATATCGACATGGAAAGTCAAATCGGGGAAGGAACGACCGTTACGATTGTGTTACCCCGTGCGTAAACACGCGCGTAAATAGTGAACGTTACAAGATTGATACAATTCTGTTATGAGACTAACAAATGCTTTTTTTATAATCACTTCATAAGAAGAAATCACACATTTATGGAGGGATCATGATGAAATTGATAAACAAAGCTACAGCTGTTATCCTGCTGAGTATTTTACTAACGATGGCACTGACGGGCTGTCAGTCCAATGGTGCCAAGTCGCCAGAAGCGGCGCAGAACTCGGCTGAAAAAAACACGTCGAACGAACAGGCCAAAGGCGAAGGAGCATCAAATTCTACTGCGTCTGCTTCAGAAAATTCGGAAGGACAGAGTGCTGAAGCTATTAAGGAAGGTTCGATGGAGAAGGAAGGCAATGTGGTGCTGAAGGAGCTTGCTTTTGTCTATAATGAGCACACCATTGCGATTTCGGATACAGCGAATGAAGATCAGATGGAACAGATGCTGGGCAAACCGGATAACCTGAAATCTCATACGTACAGTGCCGACGATGGAACAAACATGGATACGTTAATCGGTTTTACAGAAAAGGTTTATACGTATCCTGGTCTGGAGATTAAAACAATCAGTATACCGGAGGGGAAACAAGACTCCATCTTTCATATCGAAATTACAGATCCTAAGTACGCGACAGTGCGAAACATTAAAGCAGGAGATAGCCTGGATACACTCAAAAACGCCTACCCTGAGGGGAAACTGCTTGGTGATGGAGCCCCTAATGAGGAGGATGACTTCCGTTACGAGCCATCCAATTATGTGGATGTGATGTCGTTTCATATCAAGGATGCCAAGGTGGAGAGCATTCAGATCTACAGCCTTCTGGACTAATATTTAGTGATCGATGTTGGTAAGCCATTCATACGATTCACCTTTAATACCTGCCCGGGAGAGGGGCAGGTATTTTCTCGTTTATAGACTCGTTTATAGAATGGTATCGAGCTGACAGGTTTTCTCTTAAAAAAACTTAGACATGGTACAATTTTGCCATACACAACTTTTTTCCAAGTGATGAACATAAGTTTTACAACGAAAAGTCCTCCTTGTCAAGGACACTTGTCCTCAAACAATAAAAGTTCAAAAAAAAATAACTTTACATGTCGAGGGACAAGAACATAGTCCCATTGAAAGTCGCTATTTTAGCGGCTTTTTTGTTTTATCGGTACAAGTTCGTGTCCCAAGCCAAGGACAAGAACTTGTACCGATTACCGAAATGGACAAAAACATGTTCCTATTTCCGATTAGACATATATCCAATCATTATTTTTCCGTTAATTCATTAAACTAACGGGCAGGTTAACTCAATGCCATCTTGCGAATTACAGATGTAACTTTTATTGATTGATAGCGTTATTAATAACGAGGAACTTCTTATAGGTTTTAGAATAACTAATAAAAGAATACGAGGGATAAAGTATTGAAGAAAAAGGGACTTTTTTTTACTGTTTTATCATTAGCTTTAACAACAGCGACCGTAACTGCCTGTGATTCAACAAGTCCAACTCAAGAGAATATGTCTACTCCAAAGTCTGGTGTATTATCAAGCAAGTCCGAAAGTACAACCCTTACTAATTCTTTAAGCGAACAAGAGAACAAACCTTCGCACTATATTGCTTCTGGAGGCGCAACGGTACAGCAACCCTTTTCCGTAAATCCGGGATTTGTACATATAAAACTGCTAATGAAGAACAATAGTAGGCATGAAGTCAATGTTAGTTTAACGCACTTAGATACTAGTAAAGTGTATTTCGCTATAACGATTGCTGCCGGGGAATCTTTAGATTGGATAAATATTAAAGAAGGTTTCACACAAGGCATGAATACTGGAGGCTACTTGCTTCAATGGAGTGGTGGCGGTTATAGCGTTGATGGGGAAGTATGGGGATCAGCTGGTTCAGACCCGGACGATACTGCTCATCTATTTTATTGAACTAACGGCAGGTTAGTTCAATAAAATGGAGGAAAATAAATATGCTTTTCTTAATTGCAGAATCTTTGAATAGCTGTAAAAAGTGAAAGCAGATTGTCTAGAAATAAATGTTTCAAGATAGGAATTAAGCTCGATATCAAAAACAAAGGAAAGTGAAAGTATGTATAAATTTCATATATTTACAAAGAAAAAAGATGTCATGTATACTTAGTGTTAAATATCTGGTATGTGTGACTGGCGTAAACGTGGAGTGAACCACGAGGAAGCACATATTTTATATGCCGTACGCCTGGGCAAAGTGTTTGATCTTTTGATCAAACACTTTATTTATTATTCAGGGAATGAAAGGAATGGTGGCGGCAATGAAAATGGCGTTTGTGTTATTCGATGGAATGACAAGCATGGACTTAGCTGGATTTTATGAAGCAGTGACTTGGCTAGCGATTCTGAAAGCGAAGGAAAACGTATCATGGACATTCTGTGCAGTCAAGGATGAGATTACAGATGATCGGGGACTGAAAATGAAATCCGATGAAGTGTTACCTAATCTAGGTGATTTTGATCTAGTGTTTTTTCCCGGTGGATTATCAACTAGAACGCTTCGATTTGATGAGGATTTCATGCGCTGGGTCCGAACGGCAGAGAACGTACCGTATAAGATTTCTATTTGTACCGGGGCTTTGCTATTGGGCGCAGCAGGTTTCCTGAATGGAAAAAAGGCTACTACAAACTCATCAGCTTATGATTTATTGGCTCTTTATTGTGCAGAAGTAATTTCAGCGCGTGTAGTGCGTGATGGTAATACGGTAACTGGTGCGGGGGTTACGGCTTCCATTGACCTGGGACTTTACATGGTTGAAATGTTGACGAGTACGGAGATTGTTCTTCAAGTTCAGCAGAAACTGGAGTATCCATATTATGAAGCTGGTAACATAAAAGATGTCTACATGCATACTTTGCGGTAGGAGGACAAGAAGATGACTATTCGCCTTTTTCAAGCGCATGATCAGCCAGCGGTGCTGAAAATTTGGTTCTGGTTATAGAACAGAATATATTCGCTCACTTGCTGCTCAACCTCCGCTTTGTTTGCTGCCTCATTCAAGTATATTTTCTCGGTCTTTAAATGAGAGAAGAAAGACTCGGGTACAGGCATTGTCCAGGCAATTCCCACGCCTGGAGTGACTTCCTAGCATGCCGAGTTGTTTCAGTTTACGGTTGAATGGCTTAGAGGTGTATTGAAATCCTTGATCCGAGTGTAGGATTATGCTACTCGGATCCGTGTGCTGACAGAGTCTAACCAGCGTTTCATGAGAAAGAGAGGTCATTTCGTTCGGAAAGATGCCAAGCCACAATCTCGTTATTGTATAAATCCTGAATGACAGACAGGTACACAAACTGTTCTCCAGTGTGAATATAGGTGATGTCAGTAACCAGTTTAGTTCGTGGTAAAATCGCTTGAAACTGGCGCTCAAGCCGATTCGGATTCACGACAGAATCTTGTTTCCCGAAGAATCGACGCTTCTTTCGAATGACAGAACCGATCCCTAATTGCTTCATTAAACGATACACCTTTTTGTGGTTGACCTTAATGCCTTCCCTCCGTAAAGCTACCGTCATTCGAGAATAACCAAAGAGGGATGAATGCGATGGATGGCAAGCTGGTACGATTCCAATTCATGTTGTTTTTTTTCTACGTTCTTTTGCCGCTTGCAACCTTTTCTCCACTTGTAATAGCCTGACCGGGAAACCGCAGCTAACTTCAAGAGCCAAACAAGACGATGGAGTACTCGCAAGTCCTCTATGATCTGAAATCTAGCAACTTTACTCGTCACTACTTGTGTAGATTTGGAAACTGATTTTTTAAATATTCAATCTCCACTCGCAAGTATGCCTCTATATTGGAAAATTTCGTTCTGGGGCGTCCCCGTTTGGATGTGGCAGGTTCTAGGCTTATTCCACATTTCGTTTTTGCCGCCCATCTTGTACTTGAGATTTATTTTGAATATCCAAACGTTTCGCGACTTCACGTATACTCATATGTTCTTCGTTGACCAGCCGGGTCGCCTCCAATTTTAATCCCAAGGAGTACTGCCGGTAAGCTTGGCCTTTTTTAGCCATGAAAAAATCCCCTTAGTTAGGCAAGATCAAGTCCATCCTAACAGATGTCCTTTTTTTCTTGTCCACTAAAAGGGGATAATACCAGAATAGGTTGGCTTTTTTATATAAGACGGATTGTCAAACTAAGTGCGACAGTTCCTCTGTGAAAGATTCGTGAGCGGTTCTCCAACCCAAGCATTTTCGTGGTCTGTGATTCATTAGATCGAGTGAATGGGCGAGATCTTCATCCTCCACTTGAGCGAGATCGGTACCTTTAGGGAAAAACTCTCGAAGCAACCCGTTTGCATTCTCGTTGGAACCGCGTTGCCAAGACGAATACGGATCAGCAAAATAAACGTGCAGGTTGTGGGTCGTTTCCAGATTGGCATAGCATGCAAACTCCTTTCCTCGATCAGCCGTAGCTGTGAGGAAGGTCCCAGTAGGGTACTGTGATATAGCTACACCGAGCGCAATCTCCATCGACAAAGCGGTACGGTCGGGCATGAGAACAGCGGTATATAAGCGTGTTTTGCGTTCAATCAACGTCGCTACGCATCCTTTACTTTTCCCACGACCCGATACGACGGTATCCAGTTCCCAGTGTCCAAACGTTTCACGGGAACGAACCTCTTTGGGGCGATCTGAAATGGATTGACCAATAGCGAATTTACCGCGAGTTTCTGCGGGTTTCTGGCGCTTCCCCTTGTGTCGAAGAACCTGTAATACACCTCGAACCAAGCGCCCAGCGTAGATCCAGCGGTAGATGGTTTTGAAAGAGACTGCACGCCGGCCTTCGGTGCGGAAACGTTCAGTGATTTGTTCCGGAGACCACGTTGCCTCAAGTTTTTCCTCCAGTGAAGCAGCCAAGGCGTCTGACCATTTACCTGGAGAGACAGAAACCTTACGACGCTCCTCATAAGCGTTCTGAGCTTGTTCTGCCTGATAGGGATGCGATGCAACAACACGATCTAGCTCACGGCAAATCGTGGAAGGATGTCTACCCAGTTCCTTTGCAATGGCTCGTGAACTTTGGCCTTGCTTGTGGAGGATTTCTAGCTTGCTACGTTCGATTATGCTAAGATGTGAATAACTCATGGACTGATTCTCCTTGTGTGAATGCTGGTGTGGTAACTTTCATTCTACACGAATCAGGCTATGAGCCATTTTTTTATTTTCAGTAGGTGTCGCACTTCATATTACAATCCGTCATAAAAAAATATAAATTATAACGTTCTGAACAAACAAAGTTCAAAAGGGATGTAAAGTCAATCACTATTATCCCAGGCTTGAAGCGACACTTCATTATTTTAGTACTTGAGGTTGACAATAACGAAAACTCTTTGTATTATACCCATAGGGGTATGAGTATTAAGTTATCGACCCTAATGAGATTCTCGTTGTAAACTACAGTCCAAAAGGGAGAATTTAATATATCCTAAGAGATTGTCTTGTTTGCAACAAATTTTAAGGAGGGTGCTTTCATGGCCGAAATTAAAGTAGATCAGACACTCGATTGCATGGGGCTTTCATGTCCAATGCCAATCGTTAGAACAAAAAAAGCAATGGATCAACTTGATGCTGGTCAAGTTATTGAAGTGCAAGCCACAGACAAAGGATCTCTGGCAGACATTCAAGGATGGACCAAAAATACTGGACATCATTATCTCGGTACAGTAGAGGATGGCAATGTTCTCAAGCATTACGTCCGTAAGGCAAATTCTACTGAAATAAAGAAAGAGAAGAAGCATCCACAAGTCATATCCAATGAAGATTTGGAGGAAAAACTTGTTGAAAACGAAAAGATGATCTTACTGGATGTACGTGAACCTGCCGAATATGCGTTTAACCGAATTGCTGGAGCCCTTTCCATTCCACTAGGTGAACTCGAAAGTCGAATCCAGGGACTTAATCAGGATGCAGAAATTTATGTAATATGCCAAACAGGCAACCGCAGTGACCTTGCCTGTCAATTGCTTACTGAAAAAGGGTTTAAACAAGTCACGAATGTAGAACCCGGCATGACTAGTTGGACAGGTCCAAGCGAAAAATAATAAAACCAACAAAATAACGGAGGTATATCAATGAGTACAAAAGTAGCTATTATTGCAAGTAATGGTGGAATGTTCGATGCATATAAGGTGTTTAATATCGCAACTGCTTCTGCAGCGACTGAAGCAGAGGTTGCCATTTTCTTTACATTTGAAGGATTGAATCTGATTCATAAGCAAGCACATCACCAACTGCCGTTACCTGAAGGGGCTGAACATTTTGCTGAAGGGTTCAAGAATGCAAATGTTCCAACGATACCACAGCTTGTAGAAATGGCTCAGGAGTTAGGTGTTAAGATTATTGCTTGTCAGATGACTATGGACGTTATGAACTTGACAATAGAGGATTTTATTGAAGGCATTGAAGTAGGCGGAGCTGTCACTTTTCTGGATTTTGCGAAAGATGCCAATGTTACATTAACTTTTTAAATGAAAGGAGAAACGAAAATGGAATTAAAAGCGATGACGGCCAAAGAACTTACTCGAATCGTCTTGGCTAAAGAAGAAATCTTTATCCTTGATGTTCGTAATGAAACGGACTTTAACGATTGGAAAGTTGAAGGCGACAGTGTAGATATCATTAACATTCCTTATTTCGATCTCTTAGACGGTGTAGATGATGCGCTCAACAAGATTCCTGATGACAAAAAAATGCTTGTTGTCTGTGCTAAAGAGGGGTCTTCCAAATTTGTAGCAGAACAAATTATTGAAGCCGGCAGATCCAACGTGTATTACCTAGAAGGCGGTATGAAATCTTGGAGTGAGCATCTGGAGCCAGTGCAGATTGGAGAATTAAAGGACGGTGGCTCTTTGTATCAGTTCGTACGAATTGGTAAAGGGTGCTTGTCTTATATGGTTGTTTCAGGCGGTGAAGCCGCAGTTATTGACACTCTTCGCATGACCGAAGTGTTTGAACAGTTTGCCAAAGAGCAAGATGTACAGATTAAACACACACTGGACACACACCTGCATGCCGATCATATTTCCGGCGGACGTAAACTGGCCGAGCAAAGCGGAGCGACTTATTGGTTGCCGCCAAAAGATGCAACTGAAGTCACTTTCAATTACGAAAAACTTGAAGAGGGTCGTGATATCACAGTAGGTTCCACAACAATTCGGATTCAGCCGATTTACTCTCCTGGTCACACGATTGGAAGCACATCATTCATTGTGGATGATCAATATTTGTTAACCGGCGATATCCTTTTTGTTGAATCGATCGGTCGCCCTGATTTGGCGGGTCTCGCTGAAGACTGGGTGGGTGATCTTCATAATACGCTTTATAAGCGATTTACAGAACTATCTCAAGATCTGATCGTATTGCCTGCTCATTTCGGAAAAGTGACTGAGTTGGGTGAGGGTGGTCGAGTAATGGCCAAACTTTCTGACTTGTATCACAATAACCCTGGTCTTAACATTCGTGATGAGGATGTATTCCGGCGTACTGTGACTGAGAATCTTCCACCTCAGCCGAATGCGTACCAAGAAATCCGCCAGACGAACATGGGGAGAATAACACCACACGAAGATGAACAGCGTGAGATGGAAATCGGTCCGAATCGCTGTGCCGTGCATGACCACTAAAGGAGGAAAACTCAAGATGAAAACAGACTTGGTAGTAGATACGAAAGGGCTGTCATGCCCTATGCCAATCGTAAAAGCAAAAAAGGCGCTGGATGGTCTTGAATCCGGACAAATTATGGAAGTACTTTCAACGGACAAAGGCTCGGTTAATGACTTTCAAGCATGGGTAAAACAAACGAATCACAAATTGATTGCCCATGAAGAAGTGAACGGTATCTATACATTTCACGTCAAAAAGATTTAAATGAAAAAATGAAACAAAGCGAACACACTGCGGTGTGTTCGCTTATTTCAAACTTTCGTAAGCAACCCTCAAACAAAGAAAGGAGGGGAATTGTGGATATTTCGTTATTGGTCATCATGATCGTTCTCGGCTTAATCGGATCCTTCTTTTCAGGATTGCTTGGAATAGGTGGTGCTATCATAATGTATCCGTTACTGCTGTATGTACCACCTTTATTCGATGCAGCATCTTTCTCAGCACATGAGGTTTCTTCGATCAGTATGTTCCAAGTTTTTTTTGCGTCTCTTGCAGGTCTACTGGCGTTTCAGAAAAGAAGCAAGGGCAAAATGGGGCCTTCTGTCATTCATAAGGAACTGGTTGTTTACATGGGCATCAGCATTTTGACGGGAAGCCTGATCGGAGGATATATATCGGGGCTGCTTCAAGGAGATATCATTAACCTGATCTATGGCATCCTTGCCGTGTTAGCAGTTATTCTGATGCTGATACCTCGCAATGGCTCAGACGAAATTAAAGACAATCTTCAATTCAATAAAGTTATAGCGATAGTCTCGGCCTTTATAGTCGGGATTGTATCCGGGATCGTGGGTGCGGGTGGCGCTTTTATCCTGATTCCCATTATGCTCACTATCCTTAAGATTCCAACCCGTACGACCATCGCTTCCTCTCTTGCGATCGTCTTTATTTCAGCCATTGGCGGAGTTATTGGAAAACTCACCGGCGGTCATATTCCCTTTTGGCCTACTTTATTCATGGTGGTCGGAAGCCTGATCGGTGCCCCTTTCGGTTCCAAAATCAGTTCTAAAATCAATGTTAAAGTACTTCGTTATGGACTGGTCGTGCTTATTGCCCTGACAGCTGTAAAGGTTTGGGCATCTATCCTTTAAGAGCATATAGAAAAGAACTGTCTTACAGAGTGTACCTACTATACATTATCCTACAGGGGGATGTGTATAACGAGAAAGTAGTATTCCTTAGTGGCTGAAAAAAACATCAATCGTATGTTTAGCAGTAAATTGCTATAAAGCATTAGTAAGATTTTTTATTTCAATTGCTCTTTGCAACTGCCTATAATCACGAATTAACTATACTTTTTACTTTCTAGAAGCTCAATGCTCTGCGGAAGAATGAGGTCATCAAAACTCGGGCAGTTCAATAAGAATTATTTGGGGGCACGGACCGCAGGTAATTAAGCACGTGATAAGCCCAACGCTTTGTCTTTGTCTCAAATTGATTGAGGTGGCACAGGATTAGAGGTTGCCTGTACTATGACCGTGGCCCTGCTGGGAATGAAACAATTGGATAGATAAACTAATTTATTTAAAGGTGTACGCTAATATTTTTTGCTCTATAATATACCTATACAGGTATGTTATGAAGGAGTGTAGATTTTATATGGAGTATAACTATACAGACAGCTTGAAAACACGTTTGCGGAGAATTGAAGGCCAGGTTCGTGGTGTGCTTCGATTAATGGAGGAAGGTAAATCTTGTAAAGAGGTCGTTGCCCAGTTGTCTGCCGTTCGTAATGCCTCTGACAGAGCTATTGCGCAAATCGTTGCTGAGAATCTCCAAGAGTGCATTATGGCTGAACAGGAGGCTGGTAATAAGGATACAGGTAAATTGGTGAAGGAAGCCATAGATCTCCTTGTGAAAAGCCGTTAACTTCAATATCCTTTAACTAGTTCATCTAACAAAAACAACAGCTGCTGTGATTTTTGACAGCTGCTGTTGTTTTAGATGAAGAGAATCTGGTAGTTAAAAGGTACAATTCCCTTCACATGTCGAGTTTTGCAGCGAAATGATATGTTGACTTATTACAGATGATAAAATCAAAACAGTTTGATTATGTTTTCATTTCGAAAGCATAGGCTAAGATTTGAAAACAAGTACTAGAATCTTTATATCTATAGATCACTCTATTGCTATATAGACTTTATGATTTCCTACTGTGAATCGAGCTAAAAGTAATCTTTCAGCAGAGGGTTGTTAAAGGTCAAATGCGGCATCATGATACCTATAGGAGTATGGGTAATAAGCGAATGTACTAAGTCAGGTAGATTAGGCCAGTTTCGCGGTGTTCTGCGGCTGATGAAGTAAGGATATACCTAGCTAATAGGTCATCTCTCAATTGTCTTACTAGCTACAAAAACCTGAGGAATGAACAACACTCAGATAACGCAATACTAGTAACCTAAGTTAAAGAGCTATGGTGAGCTAGTTAAAATATAATTTCAAACAACAAGGAGAGGATAATTATGACATTTCGAGTCCCGAAAGGGGTTACACCGCAAGAAGTAGCTGAGCAACTAAAACAAGGAAAAGATCTCATCATGCTGGATGTCCGTGAAACTGCTGAATGGGCAGAAGGACATGTGAAAGGAGCTAAGCACATTCCGTTAGGACAATTAATGGAACAACTTCATGAATTAAATCCTGCTCAGGAGATCATCATTATGTGCCGAAGCGGAAATCGAAGCGGTCTTGCCTGTGAGCTTCTTCATGAGAAAGGATATAAAGTTGTGAATATGACAGGTGGCCTTAATGAGTGGTCAGATTTCGATCAATTAATTTGATCATAGGTTTCTAATGTTACTGAAAGGATGTCATAAATGACTCTTATTTTCATCTTAGCGGGTTTACTGATTATATGGTTGTTGGTTCAGTTGTGGCCAGTCCCCTCACTTACTTATGTGGACAGCAAAGAGTGGGATCCTTTAGATGATCGGTGGTCCAACGTAAAAATACTAGATGTTAGGGATTCAAGTGAATATTGGCTTAGTCATATTCCCGACTCGATAAATATATCCATTGGTCGTTTGCCAGTTGTATGGCATAAGGAACTTTCACCACATAACGAAGTGATTATTTTTTCACGAAACTGGCTCACGAGAAGAAAAGCAGCCAGAATTCTTGCACGCCGCGGATTTTATCAACTATATGCAGTCAAAGGTTGCTTTTTATCCGTGAATAGAAAGGGAGAATCCTGTGAACATAAATACTGTTATTAATATCGCAATCCTGCTTCTTGTTGTATGGTTGCTTTATACACGGCTTAAGCCGGTAAAAGGCCTGAAAAATTTAAGATCAGACGATTTCCGAAATGAGATGAAAGCAGACAGTAAAAGTCTTGTGGTTGATGTACGTGAACCTGGCGAGTATAAAAGAGGTTTCATCAAGGGAGCTGTAAACATTCCTTTATCTCAGTTAAAGCGACGCCTGGTCGAGATACCAAAAGATAACACCGTTTTTCTTTACTGCCAAAGCGGTATGCGCAGCAAAAGTGCAGCCAAAATTTTAAGTAAGAGTGGATACTCTAAACTCGTTCAACTCCAAGGTGGAGTAAATACATGGGGAGATCCACTAACTCGAAAATGATAACCCTAGCGTGAGTAAACAGGATTTGTATCAAGCCGTTCACCACGAATTTGTTGCAAGTGCACTTGCAGTGAAAGTTGGACATGAAATCAATCCAGATTTCAAAATAGGTTGTATGGTCACTGCAATGCCAATTTATCCACTGACTCCTGATCCTAAGGATGTCATCCAAGTTATGAATGCTGACCATAAAAATACATTTTTTGCTGATGTACATGCACGTGGATATTACCCAAACTATATCAAGCGTTACTTAGAGAAGATGGAATTCCCATCCAATTTTAACCTGGAGACGAAGAGATTCTGAAACACACGGTTGATTTTATTTCTTTTAGTTACTATCAGACAGCGAGCGAGTGGGGCTGGCAAATCGATCCTCAAGGCTTGAGATACATTATGAATGTCTTGTATGATTGTTATCAGAAACTGGGAGAGGTTGTGGCTTCCCTTCTGGAAAAATCAAAAAGCATCAGTTCTATTACGGATACAATAAACAATATAGCGAATCAGACAGGCTTGCTTTCTCTGAACGCTGCAATCGAGGCAGCGCACGCTGGGGAAGAGGGGAAAGGATTTGCAGTTGTTGCCGCCGAGGTCAAACGGCTGGCAGAGCAAACTCAGAACTCAGCGCAGAACGTGGCCAAGCTTATCCAAGGAGATGCAAGAAGTATCATCGGTTACGCAATAGATGTCATCTGGCACTGATGAAGTGGTGTCAACGATGGCGGCTTGGTCTGATACCACAGAAAAAACGAAAGATCTCGCCCAGAATGCGGATTCAACTGCATGGAAGCACTTGTCCTCCACAATGAAGGTTACCGATTAAGCCGTATCGCTAAGTAAATTGGCCGTTGAACTTAAAAATTCAATGGTATCGTATATGAATATAGAACTTAAGCGGTAGAACTGTTGTGAGAAATAGATCAGGAAGTAAGAAAGGAAGTGTATCACATGATGGAAAAAAGATTCAATCCCGAAAAACTTGCAAGGTTAGACAGTCCGGAGAGACAAAAGGCTTTACCACCGGAAACCATTCTAGCTTTATTGGATATTAAGAAAAGTGATACCATATTAGATTTGGGTGCGGGTACAGGGTATTTTACGTTACCGGCTTCGACTCTCTGTCATCAAGTTTATGCATTAGACGTTTCTCCTCTGATGCTGCAGCATCTTCAAGAAAAAATAGCTGAACAAGGAGCAACCAATGTAGAACTTTTAGAGGGAGAAATTGAGCTGATACCTGTGGAATCACAAGCTGCAGACCATATTATTGCTTCTTTCGTAATCCATGAGGTGGAGCCGCTGCAAGACGGTTTAAAAGAAATACAAAGAGTGTTGAAGCCGGGAGGTAAAGTACTTTGTATCGAATGGGAAAAGAAGGAGATGGAGCAGGGGCCACCGCTTGAACATCGTTTGCATTCCAGCGAGTTGTCCAAGTCTTTCGAAGAACACGGCTTTACAATCGAACAGATTTCATTTCCAAACGAGCAGCATTATGTCATTATCGCTCGTAAACAAGGCTAGAAGAAATGGACGCTCGTGGAACATAAGCAGGTGTTCCACGAAGTGCTTAGACGAGAATGATTGTGGAGTAAAGATGCGTTATTCTCTTCAGTGAGGGGTGGCTAATTGCATAATATTCAAGTCGGTTCTTTAGTCTTAAACGGACAACTGATATTCTATCTTTGGTTTGGGACAGCGGGCTGGTTGATGTTGCGTTACCAATATCGGAATCAAAGGGTACAAGAGGAAGTTTTGCCCCCCCTTACCAACGCGTTCTGGTTATGGATGGTTGTCTGGAAAGCAAGTTATTTGCTATTTTATCCCGTAGAGGTTATTCAGCGTCCGATCTCTCTCCTGTATTATGATGGCGGGGAACGCGGGGCATGGCTGGCAGCTTTGGCAGCAGTGGTCTATATCTGGAAGGCAGCCTCAAAGCGGAATATAATATTTATGGCTTGGGTCGACATCTTGATTATATATATGCTGGCGGGTTACTTAGCTTCACGGATATTGTTGCTCCTTACCGGAGCGGAGCTCATATGGTTTCATTTGACAAGCGCAGTATTATCCATTGTACTTCTTATCCTTCTACAGACTACAAGAGCATCAAATTTGCCTGCCGCCAGAAGGTTCGTTTATGTTGTCTGGTTCTGTATCGGACATATTGTACTTTGGTTTTTCATTTCCGAACGGCAACCGTGGTTTTTATCATTCAACAAGCAGCAGGTATTCTACCTTATAGCCGCCGCGGGTCTGGCCGGAATGGGCGGGTTGACCGATAACAAGCAAAAGAGAGGGTTCGATGAATAATATTAATGTTTTCTCAGCCTTTGCCGCAGGTGTACTATCCTTTTTATCCCCTTGTGTTTTTCCGCTACTCCCCGCTTTCATTTCTCATTTGACCGGTTCATCCGTTCAAGATGGCAAGCTGGTTGTAAATAGGGGGAAGATGATTTTTCTATCCCTTTTTTTCATCGCGGGTTTCAGCCTTGTTTTTATTGCGCTGGGAGCTTCGGCAAGTTTTATAGGCCATTTCTTTGCCCGGGAACGCGATGTAATTCAAAAAATAAGCGGCTTATTGATTATTATCTTTGGCTTGCAAATGGCGGGGATTCTAAATTTCCGGTTGCTGATGTCCGGTAAGACAAGAGAATTCAAGACGAAAAGAAGACGTGGTGCAGTGCGTTCACTGCTTACTGGTGTGGCCTTTGGTGCGGGCTTTAGCCCTTGTGTGGGTTTGGCGTTGTCAGCTATTTTACTTCTGGCCGGGTCCAGTGATACGCTGTGGAATGGCGTTGGGCTGCTTACCGTCTATTCCCTCGGAATGGGAGTGCCGTTCCTGTTGATTTCATGGTTATTGACTTATTCTCTGCAATTAATGAAAAAAATCAACAAATGGGTTCCTTTTCTGTCCAAATTGAACGGCTGGTTAGTCATTGGTCTGGGATTTTTGTTGTTTACCGGACAACTGCAGAGAATTAGTGCCTGGCTGGCCCAATATACACTTTTGGATATCAACTTTTAGTGGATGGTGATGAATCAGTTGAGAAAAAACCTGATTGCGATCCTTGTTTTGATAGGACTTGTCGTTTATGGCGGCTACGATTATTTTAAAAAATCACCCTCAGAAACAATACAAATAACGAAGTCAGAAAACAAGCAGTTGAGGACGGGGATCCTGAAGGGACAGCTGGCGCCGGACTTTGCGCTTACGGACTTAAAGGGGACTACAGTTCAGCTGTCTGATTTTAAGGGCAAGATCGTACTGGTTAATTTTTGGGCTACCTGGTGTCCGCCATGTCAGGTGGAAATGCCTCATATGCAGAATATTTTTCAGGATTTCAAGGCAAAAGATGTTGTCATTCTGGGGGTCAACATGACGCTTACAGAAGAGAATTTGGAAGACGTTCAGACCTTCGTTAATGAACAACAACTCACGTTTCCAATTGTCATGGACGAGAAGAGTGATGTTGTGCAAACTTATCAAGTTGTTGCTTATCCCACGACATATTTACTGGATACCGAAGGAGTCATCTTGGAAAAATTTCAAGGGGCAATCAGCTATGAAATAATGGAGAAATATATATCCAGAATCCATTAAGGAAAAACAAATCAGAGGGAGTATTCAAATATATATTTAGAGTTCTGAAGGAAATTTCACCGCAGGAGGTTGCAGCACGTCTGAAAAAAGGGAAGTCTCTCATGATGCTTGATGTAAGAGAACCGGAAGAATGGCAGGAGGGACATATAGCCGGCGCAAAACACCTTCCTCTCGGACAACTAAGCGAGCGTCTCAATGAACTGGACCCCGATCGCGAGACCATTGTGATCTGCAGAAGCGGCGGAAGAAGCGGATTAGCGTGTGAACTGTTAATCGCTAGTGGTTACAACGTCGTGAGTATGACCGGAGGACTTAATAATTGGAAAGATGAATTGGTTTGTGATTAATCATCCTTCTGTTTCCTGAGGAGGAATTAATAATGAGGAAGGTGAGCTATATATGAATAATGATCTTTTGTCGAGCTTGTCTATAATCTTGCTGGTCATCGTATTTATGTACATTCGATTTGGAAAGACGAAAGGCTTGAAAACGTTGAATGGGAAAGGTTTTAAATGAGAACTAGAGCAGTTCAAAGAGGCGATTCTTATTGATGTTCGTGAATCAGGGGAATTTAAGGGAGGGCACATTAAAGGAGCCACGAATATCCCTTTGTCTGAATTGAATTTCCGGCTTGGTGATCTCCCAAAGGATCGTGAACTGCTGCTCTATTGCAGAAGCGATTGCCCAAACTAAAAGAACTCCTGTCCCATTATCCACTTATCCGTCTCGGGCATATTGATGCCAGCAAAGTCGAAGAGGTAACAGAGAAGTTTCTCATTCTGAGTGCTCCGATGATGCTCTTGTTCATCGAACAAAAGAGTATTTGAGAGAAGATCGATTTGTTCTTTTATCACTGTTGAAGGAAAAGCTGGACCATATTTATCAGATTTATACTGAATAATTCACTAATGATGACGATTCAGCCAAGGCTGAGTCGTTTTTTGAATACGGTGGGGGGCTATGGCAAACAAATAACAGCAGCCGGAACCTCCGGTTGCTGTTATTTGAATTTATAGGTGAACAGTAATGCTTATAGGTTAGAATGTATAAGATTCGCCATCATCCGGCACTAATACATTAGAAGTAATCCCTTTTTCATTTAGGAAGCTTTTTAACTCTGCTCTTGACAAGGTCCAGTGATTTACTGCTTCCATGTGAACTGAAACAATCATCGCGTTAGGGGCAGCCTTATGCACTATAATATTATCCTAGTCAACTAATCAACTATGTAAGCAATCATTAATAATCTGATTTTTGCACAAAGGAGTGCTTTTTTTGAACTGGAAAGAGATATCGACACTGGACCAATGGAGAGAAGTGGCATAGGGATATTATCAGCTCTTTGAATTTACAAATACTTGAAGAAATTATTGACAAGTACAGTATAAACAAAATAAAGAGGGGGTTTCGTTGTTGACCAACAATACTCAAAGTCATGCGGAACATTATGAATTAAAAAAACGCTTATATAAAAGGTCACTATTTGTAGTCGTGTTATCTCAAATTTTTGGGGGTGCTGGACTGGCAGCGGGGGTAACAGTTGGAGCACTGCTGGCTCAGGATATGTTAGGTACAGAGAGTTTAGCGGGTATTCCATCCGCGTTATTAACACTCGGGTCGGCTGTAGCTGCATTTATAATCGGACGATTTTCACAACGTTATGGTCGTCGAATTGGCCTTGCAGGTGGATTTTTAACAGGAGGATTTGGAGCTATTGGGGTTATAGTGGCTACGGTGCATAATAGTATATTTCTTTTGTTTATCTCACTAGTGATTTACGGATTCGGTACAGCCGCTAACCTACAGGCACGTTATGCAGGAACAGACTTGGCTAATCCTAACCAGCGAGCAAAAGCCATTAGTATCTCTATGGTTTCGACAACTTTTGGTGCTGTTGCTGGGCCAAATATGGTAGACGCTACAGGAAAATTTGCAACGGTAATCGGCCTACCCCCACTTTCAGGATTATTTGTATTAGCTTCAGTGGCATTTATTTTAGCGGGCTTGGTTATATTAATTTTTTTGAATCCCGACCCTTTATTTTTAGCTAAAAGTCTAATTAAAGAGTCTGTTCATTACAAAACGGTAGAGAACAGAACTTTAATTGCGACAAATCATAGAGCACTAGTTGTAGGCGCAACAGTCATGATTCTAACTCAAATCGTTATGGTTGCAATTATGACAATGACACCGATTCACATGAAACATCATGGACATAACCTAAATGACGTAGGATTAGTCATTGGTATCCACATTGGTTCAATGTATTTTCCTTCTCTAATAACAGGTATTCTAGTAGACAGGATAGGTCGTTTACGTATGTCGATGGTCTCAGCAGCTATTTTATTACTTGCAGGCATTGTTGCAGCTACAGCTCCTGTGGATTCAATGTTATTACTAATCACTGCTCTTGCTTTGTTAGGTATTGGGTGGAATATTGGTTTAATTAGTGGAACTGCAATTATTGTTGATTCGACTAATCCAACTGATCGCGCAAAAATACAAGGAATGATTGATGTGTTTGTTGGAATAGCCGGGGCATTAGGAGGAGTACTATCAGGTATGGTGGTAGCACATTCTAGTTTCGCCTTACTTTCATACATTGGAGGTGTACTTTCACTGCTAGTGATTCCGGTTATAATATGGTCTCGCATATCAAAATCAATAAAAGTCACTAAAAAATCATAAGTAATTTGAATTTGTATGGAAAGAGACCCTTGAAGGGTCTCTTTCGTTATTATTAATAAAGCGTGAAGAACGCGAAGAACGCCGAATCTTGATTTCGTCTGTAATAAGAAATCAAGTTCAAGGCATTCTTAGATCATGCCATGAGCCTTGGAGCCGAGAATTGGTGTGAGTGAAGATGACATTTTTGTAATGGGTACAAAAGTTAAAGAGGAAATCTAACGCTAATAGGGAGGGGAACAATGCCTTTAAGGGTTTCTTTATGATTTTTAAGGTAAAAAGACCATAAGTAGCTTTTTAAATTATTACCACAAAGAACTAGTTGCAATTAAGGTTGAAAGGATAACTGATGTAAACTCTATCTTAAGGGGAAGTAACGAAGGCTTTTCTTGAATAATAAGAACCTTTTCTAAGTCTATTAAAAAGGGATTTTTCTTTAAGTGACCGATCTTTGATTTCCTCTAAACAATACACTACATTCAATAAGTAACTTCAACTTAAAAGGCATCGTTCTTTCTTGGATTAATACCTCCGTTTGTTTAACTGTATTCCTTCACAATGTCGCATGTTTATTGATACTATTTGTTAATAACAATGGATAATTTGTAGCTCACCAAATTGCTCAAACCTGTCAAGAATTCATCTAATATTTCATTGCCTGGGAATTTGCATTCGAGAAGGTAACAATTTTCTCCACTGACTTTGTAGTTGTTTATGACGAATTGAACTTGTTTTTTTATAAACGACAGATAAGGTTGATGATTCGTGCTTTTCGTATAAATATGTATAATTGGGTTAACAATATACCCCATTTTTACTTGATTCACTTTAATGGTATACCCCTCAATAATCCCATTGTCCTCTAATTTTGCCACTCTAGCTGAAGTAGCCGGTCCAGTCAAATGGACTTTTTCACCCAATTCTTTCATTGTAATCCGACTGTTCTTAGTTAGTTTCTTCAAGATATGCATATATGTGTTATGTAACATTTATTTAACTCCTTTCATAAATAAAGTCAAACCGCCAAAAGACTTTACTTAATCTATGTATATGTTATGTGTCCATAGTGTAGAATATACATTGTTCAGATGAAATTTAAAATATAAAGGGGTTAATATATATGAATATACATCAAATTCGTAATGCAACAATTGTCGTTGAATATGCGGGAAAGAAATTTTTAATTGATCCAATGTTATCAGAAAAAGGCACTTACCCGCCTTTCCCTTCATTAAGACAAAACAACTCAAATAATCCTTTAGTTAGTTTACCAATATCCATTGACGATATCATTCATAATGTTGATGCTGTTATTGTCACTCATCTACATTATGACCACTGGGATGATGCTGCTAAAGAAGCGCTGCCCAAAGAGATTAAAATATTTTCCCAAAATGAAGAAGATGCGACTGAAATTCGAAATGCAGGCTTCCAAAATGTTGAGGTTTTACAAGAGAATACAGTCTTTGAAGGAATCCAATTAATTAAAACAAAAGGTGAGCATGGAAGAGGCGAAATCCTAAAGGGTACTGGTCTAGTGTGCGGCGTAGTCTTCAAACACTCAAATGAGAAAACTTTATATGTAGCTGGAGATACTGTTTGGTATGAAGCTGTTCAGGAAGTAATTGAAACACACAAACCAGAAGTAATTGTAGTCAACGGCGGGGATGTTCAACTTTCTGAAGGTGGTTCTCTAATTATGGGGAAAGATGACATTTATGAAGTTTATAAAGCTGCTCCAGATGCAAAAATCATTTCTGTCCATATGGAAGCTGTCAATCATTGGACATTATCAAAAGAAGAATTAAAAAGCTTTATTAGTGAAAAAGGAATCTCCTCGAATGTTTTAGTACCTGATGACGGAGAATCATATTCATTTTAAAGAATAGAGAAGACAGAAATTGTAGTTTTAATTTTTCATGAGTGGAAAGACAATCATGTCAGTTGAAACCAATTAAGAATAAGTTCGTCGTTTTTATGAAGCACTTTTCCAAAGATTCTAGGGGGAAATAGTGCCACCTTTATTATGCCGGGTGTTACTGCATATGTTGCAGATATTACATCTGTTCAGAAACGGTCAAAAGCGATAGGCTATATCTCTCCCGCCAATAGTACTGGCTTTATTATCGGACCTGCCATCGGTGGCTTTATTGCAGAATACGGTATAGGTATGCCTTTTTCTTTGCGGCAGGTATTGCCTTTTTAGTATGCAACTCATCCATATTTATTTTAAAAGAGCCGCTAACAAAGGAATAGATTGCAGAATTTTCTGCTAATACAAAGCAAACAAACTTTATAGGCGATTTCAAAAGATCACTTAATCCACGTTACTTTACTGCCTTAATCATTGTATTTGTACTTGCTTTCGGTTTACCAGCATATGAAACTGTTTTAGTCTATTTTCTGATCATAAATTTGGCTTCACGCCGAAGGAGATTCGGGCTATTATTACAATCAGCTCAATTTTCGGAGTTGTTATCCAAGTTTTTATGTTTGGAAAAATGGTAGATATACTTGGTGAATAGAAACTGATCCAATTATGTTTAATTACAGTTGCAATATTGGCGGTGGCTGGCTAAAACAAATGGAGAACATGGAAGGCCTGAATTCCTAAAACTTAAAGAATATAGTTTTTTTATGTGAAGAAAAAAAATAAAGGATTTGATAGTATGGAACTATTATTAGAATCAATAAATAAAAACTCAAAAGACATCGAGAAAGTAAAAGATTTATATTATGGATCTTTTCCTGAAGTTGAACGACATCCTATGGATTTGTTATTCTATAAAGCAAATCTAAATTGTGTAGATTTTCTTGCTATTTACGATAAGGATATTTTTGTAGGGTTTACTTATTTAATTACCCATAAAAATTTAACATATGTTCTGTATTTGGCAATAGACGGTAATGTTAGATCAAAAGGCTATGGTAGCCTGGTACTATCTCAAATTAAAGATAAATACTCAAAAAACCAAATAATACTCAATATAGAAGTTATTGATGAAAGTGCAATTAATTTTGTGCAAAGGTTAACAAGGAAAAAGTTTTATGAGCGGAATGGTTATGAAAGTTCAGGACTCTTATATAAAGATCGCTGGTGTTTATATGAGGCTATGGTAAATGGAGAAAAAGAGGTTACTAAAGAAGAATTTTATGATTTAGTAAAGACATTTACAGGAGATTCACTTTTCCTTTTCTTAGAAGTTCAAATCACATCAAACAAAATTTAATTAAATGTTTAAAGATTAAAATGAACCAAACTCCTGTTTATCGTAGAAGAAAGATAGGGCTAGATATCCAATGTCATTAAGTTTAACTCAAAGACAAGACGGAGAATAAAATGAAATCTGAAACGGTATGGGAAAAGTCCTATGCCGTTTCTTTTTTTTGTCCAAATACGAAAAAAGGGTACAGCAAACAAAGCGGAGGAAATATCCCTTAAAAAATGTTCATATGGCATCCATTATGCTACTCTGTATACGAAGCTAACCACTGATTTCCCACGGATTTTGCGCGTATTCTCCTGACCTGGTCGCTTTAGTCGAATCGGCAAAATATTCTTGCAAATCAGTGCTTCAACATCGGGCGGGGGTTCATTGTCCTTGGAGCGTAGGAAGTGTCTGCACACATGAACAGCAACTGTAAAGTTTATTTGGTACGGGTGCTGTTTATCCATTTGCGAGATGATGACCACCGCTTGTTGTAAATCGATTTAATTTCATCTGGCGGGAATTCAGCAGTTGGCAGATTGGTGATGATCGTCTCGTAACCGCCAGTCGGCAGAACAAAACGAACAACCCGAAAGGAAATCGGGTAAAACAGATGGTCTTGCAAATCTAAAAAGTCAAAGGTAGAGGTGGCTGGGACGAACTTATATTTCTCGGGCTCTGCCTTTACCTCTTTGGTTTGCTTTTTGGTGAGTGTCAAATGAACGTCTGTATCAAATTCTCCGCTGTAGGGCAAGTGTAAACCGGAAAGAATTCCTCTTGAATCCAGATCCTTTACCCGAATGACATAGCCCCATCCTTTGCGTTCTAAATGTGCGAAATTATTGTAGCTTTCATAGCCACGGTCAGCAATGACAATGGTTTTCCCCTGAATGGGAGAACGATCCACCATCGTGGCGAGCGCTCTTCCCTCGTTGCACAACCTTCGCGGTTGAATGACCGCATCCACATATAGTCGGTTACATAAATCATAGGCTGCGTTCAAGCGCAGCAGGTTGTAGCCTTTGCTACCGGGCGCATTTTGAAAATAGGTGTTTGGGTCTGCGGGGTCCGTTGGAATGTGCAAATCCGAGCCATCCATGGCAAGTAAACGATAACCACGGTAGTTCTTGAGTTCGGTAACCGATTGCGTAAAGTTGTGAAACAAGAATTCCACGGCAGATGGGAGAATTTTATTCCGTTGCTGAACAAACGCAGAAGTAGTTGCCGTGTTGACGTCATAGCCTTGTGATTCCAGAAGTTCCTTGTATAAGCTGTTTCCTCCCATAGAGATGAGAAGATGCATGACCGTTTCAAAAGGTAGCTTTTTCTTCCGAGTAAAATCAGTTTCCGGGTTCCTAACATAAAGCGCGGGCGTGAGAGACATTTCTCGTATGAGGGATGTCAACTTATCTTTTAGCGAAATAGCGTACAAATTCATTGGCGTAGCCTCCTTTTGTTTCAAGGGGCTTCGCCACATATTTCTACGAACTTGTCAAGCTTTTTTTACGCAAAAAAACAAGCCATCTTTTGGATGGCCTGCTCTTGTGATTCATTCTGGGCCTGTTCCTTATCTTAATGACATTGCCTGCAAGCCCGAAACCCAGAACCTGCGTCCTTACCGCCAATCGCCATATTTCTATATAATTAAAGGCAAGGATGACCGGATGGGGTTCCACGGAACCGATATGATCAATAGATAGGAGATGGCGGACGCTTGTTTCCGCCCAAAGCACAATTAAGAGGGATTATATGGAGCCCTGGCAATTCGATATCGGTTGAACACTTGCAGCGGATATGGGACCAATTTTATCAAGTTGCAGAGGGCAGAAGTCGGAACGTGTCTGGCTCAGGCCTGGGACTGGCTATCGTCAAGCAGATTGTAAATGATCTTGGCCAATCCTGCGGCTGCTGTATACGGACGATGGTGTTGTTTTTTGGTTTACGTTAGAGAGGTTTTTGGAAGAGGGATAAATTAAACAGGGGGGCCAGATAGTTACCGGTTTCTCCCTGTTTATTTCAATTACCAAGTTAATAGGTGTCAGTATCTCAAGGTGCTAAATCCAAAGAGGTAATTTGAGCAGAGGTATTTCCATGAAATATCTTTGGCCAGGGCAAAAACATGTATTGTATCTGCCTTAAAGGCACCGGGTTGTTTATATTTTGCAGTTGAGAGTGTGGATAACCAATTAGGTATATCCAATTAGGTATATATGCTTCGGCCCTACACGAATGCCATTGACATAAACACGAAGTTCAGTAATCGTACTCTGATCGGTGACGGATCCGCTTAAGACAAGAGCTTACTCTTTGATTGCAGCATTTAATGTTATTACAGGAGTATCTTTCTCGAGCCGCTTTGCAGGAGTAATTGATGTTTTAGGATTGTATGAAATAGTCTCATCTTGCAGCGGAGGCGTACGGGTTGCAATCGGACGGGTTGTGCGATGCCTGTTCATAGGAATATGCATATCGGAGCAGGTCATTGTCGGTATAAGCTGCACCCGCCAGGGTTAGATTGACAGGCATGCCCGTATCCTTCATCGCCCCCATACTTACAGACACACTTGGAATTCCATATTCACGCAGAATATAGTTTGTATTGGAGAAATAGTTGCCATTCTCCCAGGCCTCATTATAGGAAGACTCATTCACGTCTGCATCCGACTTACAACTTAGAGATTTTCCGTCTAGACTCCGGACGCCACCCCAAAATCCCACTAAATTGTTTCGAAATTTCCTCCCTTAACTCATGCTTTTAATCTGATAAATAAATCGAATAAAAGTTATCAATTAGACGAAGCATATGATCCTTCAGGATCCAGCCATCCATGCAATTATCCGGTTATCTCTCTTTAACGTTCTTTATTAAACTCTCCCCATTGGCACATTTCCTGAATAATAGGCCAGAGACTTTGTCCCTTTTCAGTAAGACTATATTCAACCTTTGGGGGGATTTGAGGATACTCCTCACGATGAACTAATCCATCACTCTCCATTTCCTTTAAGGTGGAACTGAGTGTTCTATAGGTTATTTTACCTATCATACGCTGCAGTTCATTATAGCGTGCTGCACCGTTATTTGATAAATGGTAAATAATTAACAGTTTCCATTTACCGCTGATAATAGAGAGTGTGTAGCCAAAAAAAGGTTCTTGGTTATCAGAAATCTTCTTGTTGCTATCAGCAACATTAACCTTGGATTTTGTCATAATTACACTATCCTCCTAGATAGTATGCGCCGTAAAAGTGCATACTTGTTTAAAAATATATATAGACTATATAATACATTTGAATTTAAGTAAAGGAGGATTGGAATAAATTTTGGGGCGAATTATACACCCCTAGGTTTAAATATTTGCCCATTCAAAAGTTAAGATGGTATGGGAAAAATCGGGATTTTCGGATCTTCCTTCGACCCGGTCACTAATATTCACCTGTGGACGGCAAGTACAGTCGCTCATCGATGTAAATTGGATCGCGTCATCTTCCTGCCTTGCTCCAGTCAGCGTTCCGACAAACAAATGCATATTTCATTCGAAGCTTGCCGGAAGGCTGTCACAATTGGCAGGCTTTTGTCAAAGCCTATAATAATGCGACGGGTGAAGTCATGGCTGACTGTCATAAGGGGAATGTTAAAGCAAGAATGCGTATGGTTGCACAGTACACGATTGCTGGAGAACAGCAATGTCTGGTCATCAGTACGGATCATGCAGCCGAGGCTGTAACAGGGTACTTTACGAAATTCGACGACGGTGCAGCTGACATCCATCCATTGGCCGGCCTCACAAAAGGGCAGGGGCGCGAACTCTTGAAGGAGCCTTAATGCCACCGAGCAATTTTATCTAAATACTCCATCGGCAGACTTGCTCGATAACAAACCTCTGCAAGCGGATGAGACAGAACTTGGGATTAAGCACGAGGTTCTTGATCAATATATATTAGGTAACAAAGTTATGCCTAGTGTAAATGAGAATATTGAAAACCGATTCGATGTAACAAAGCATAAACGGGAGTTACCCGTAACTCCATTTGATACTTGGTGGAAGGAAGCACTTGTTTGAAGGGACGCCGCTCCGTATAGGAGGTTATTTTATTGAACCAATAATCGGCTGTCAGCATCCTTATTGTATGGATTTTATTAAAACCTCACTATCCTTTTGGATAGTATATGTCTAAAAAGTGCATACTTGTTTACTTGTCCACAACAGCTGTATATTATATTTAATTCAAAGTAAAGGAGACAAATAAAAAGATGTTATTACAACAACAATATCAAGACAATATAAACAGATTACTGCAAAAAATTGAAGAAGCTGAGGCAATTGTGGTTGGTGGAGCTGCTGGGATGTCTGAGGCTGGTGGATTCAGCGCTTATCAGACCGATGAAAACTTTCTAAAATATTTCAGGGAGTTTGAGGATAAGTATGGTATTAAAAATATCTTTGATGGTTTTTATTACCCTTTTCCGTCGAGAGAAGAACGCTGGGCTTTTCTAGCTACTGATATCAAGTATATGTATGATGCCGAAGCCGGTCGCCCTTACCTTGATTTATTGCAACTTCTTCAAGGTAAAGACTATTTCATTGTTACAACGAATCAAGACGCACAGTTTTCCAAGACTTTCCCTGAAGAAAAAGTTTCCCCAATTCAAGGGGATATGCGTTATTTTCAATGTGGCTCCCGTTGCCATGACCAGGTTTATTTTAATAAAGAGCAAGTTGAGAACATGTATGCAAACATAGATGGAACCAGAATTCCAACAGAGTTAGTTCCAGTATGTCCAAAATGCGGGCAGGAAATGGAACCATGGGTGCGCTCTTATGTATTTTTGGAAGGAAGCTCTTACAGATATGAATTAAGAAAATACAATGAGTATCTTATCAATAACAAAGATAAAAAGATTCTCTTTCTGGAATTAGGCGTTGGAACAATGACACCGATGTTTATTAAAGAGCCATTCTGGAATATGACTTACAGTTTTCCGGATGCCTACTACATTACAATAAATCCTAAAGATGCGTTAGTTCCTCAAGAGTTAAGTGAAAAAGGACTTGCGATTAAAGAAGATATTGGACGTGTCTTACAAGATGCTTTGAACGGGAAGGGAAAAAGAGATTCGGATATTGGATAAGTACTGAGCAATCCGGCTTCGCATTACACGAATTCAATAAGCAAAATAGATTCATCAAAATTTAAAAAAATGGAGGTTCGTATGGAAGAGAAGTATCAAGAAGTTTTAAGCAAAATCAAGAAGGCAGATAGCATTTTAATCGGCGCAAGTAACGGCCTGGCCATTTCGGGAGGTTATAATATTTTTGCAGAGGATTCATCCTTTCTGGAACATTTTGGTGATTTTAGTAAAAGGTATGGTTTTCGTAGCATCCTGCAGGGAGTTTTTTATCCATATCCTACCGAGGAAGAAAAATGGGCATTTTTTAGCCGTTCGTACGCGTACTTTTTAAATAACAAGGAAGCCAGTCCTGTTATGAAGAACCTTTATGAACTGGTGAAGGATAAAAATTATTTTGTGGTTACCTCAAATACAGATTCTCATTTTACACATGCGGGATTTCAAAAGGAACGGCTTTTCGAAATAGAGGGTAATAGTCGGTATTTGCAATGTTCTAATGGTTGCCATAATCAAATTTACCAAGGTGACGAAATATTGATGAAAATGGCCCAAAACCAAGAAAACGGAAAAATTCCCGCAAACCTTATTCCTAAATGTCCAGAATGTGGTGGCCCCATGCAGGTCCATGTCGAAGTCGATCGGAATTTTCTAAGAGGTGAGGCATGGCAAGCCAGCCTTCAGGCTTATCAGGATTTTATCGATAATGCTCATGGCAAAAAAATAGTCTTACTGGAATTGGGCGTAGGTGCAAGAAATCAATTGATCAAAGCCCCATTTATGAATTTAACCAGCTCGGAGGAAAATGCCATCTATATTACCTTTAATAAGGGGATGGAGCTTTATATTCCAGATGTCATTGCTGATAAATCCATTGGTGTCGACGGTGATATTGCGGAAGTGTTAGAGCAATTAGTTCAGATGAATTAGGGGAGGAATGGAAAGGTGTTTTTAGCGAATATTTTGGATGAACCTAACTGCGGACCCATCAAAGAGCCTTATGAACGATGGTACGCATTCATGGAGAATAATGTAGAGTTTTGGCTTCCCGAGAGTGAATGGCATACGAAATCCCATTGTGCTCGTGTCCTTTTGCTGTCACTTCTCATCGGACATCAAAAAGGTTTAAGTGATGATGAGAAGGATGCACTTGGAATGGCAGCTGTATTCCATGATTCCCGTCGTCTTGATGATGGGATTGATAAGGGACATGGTGGTCGAGCTGCAGAGTACTATAAGGATTATTGCCGTGAGCACGATTTGCCATATGATGAGCAAACCTATTACATCACCTACTACCATGACCAGGATGATTCTCTTGGTTTGTCAGAGATTAAAAAGTCATCTAGTTTATGTGAACGAGCCGTATTGTTGTATCAAATTTTCAAGGATGCTGATGCACTGGATCGATTCCGTCTAGGCCCTGATGGTTTGGATGTAAAGTTTCTTCGGACCGAAGAGGCAAGTCAACTTGTTGACTTTGCTAAAGATCTCTTACGTAAAAGTAGTGAAACTAAGTTGTAAATATCTACTTTTCGTGAGCAAGTCCGATCATATTTTACAAGGGTTAGGAGGAAAGTGTGATGAACAAATATATAGATGATAGCTTCGCCTTACACACGGACTTGTACCAAATTAATATGGCGAAAGCTTATTGGGAAGATAACATTCATACAAAAAAAGCTGTTTTTGATTTGTATTTTCGGAAATTGCCGTTTGGAAATGGGTATGCGATTTTTGCCGGGTTGGAACGAATCATTGATTATCTCCAAACGTTTTATTTTTCTGAAAGCGATTTGGAGTATTTAAAAGAACTTGGTTATCAAGAAGACTATGTTGACTTCTTACGAACTGTACGTTTTACAGGGACGGTTCGTGCCATGAAAGAAGGGGAAGTTGTATTTGGCAACGAACCCATTCTTCGTATCGAAGCACCGTTAATCGAAGCCCAACTCATCGAGACGGCATTGTTGAATATCGTGAACTATCAAACACTCATTGCAACCAAAGCTTCTCGAATTAAACAAGTCGCAGGTGATCAACCCGTCTCAGAGTTTGGATCAAGACGCGCACATGAATTCGATGCCGCCTTATGGGGGACAAGAGCTGCTTATATTGGTGGGTTCTCAAGCACAAGCAATGTTCGAGCAGGAAAAAGATTTGGGCTTCCTGTTTCAGGAACACATGCACATTCCTTTGTACAAGCGTATCAAGATGAATACACTGCTTTCCATAAATATGCAAAAAGTCACAAAGATTGTGTCTTCTTAGTGGATACCTATAACACTTTAAAATCAGGTGTTCCTATGGCAATCAAAGTTGCCAAAGAACTAGGCGACAAGATAAATTTTGTAGGCATTCGCTTAGATAGTGGAGATTTGGCTTACCTCTCCAAAGAAGCAAGAAAGTTATTAGATCAAGCAGGATTTGTCGACACTAAAATTTTTGCTTCGAATGATCTTGATGAATATACGGTTATGAGCTTAAACGCACAAGGAGCGAAAATAGATGCATGGGGAGTTGGTACCAAAGCCATCACTGCCTACGATCAACCAGCTTTAGGTGCTGTGTACAAACTGGTCTCCATTGAAGATGACAACGGACAGATGCGTGACACGATCAAAATTTCTGCAAGCCCTGAAAAAGTCACAACACCAGGCTTAAAAAAGGTATATCGTATTATCAATAATCTTACGAAAAAATCAGAAGGGGATTATATCGCCTTAGCCAACGAACAACCAGAAAAAGAATCAAAACTTCATATGTTTCACCCTGTGCATACGTACATTGGAAATTTTGTCACCAATTTTACAGCGAAAGACTTGCACGAAGATGTTTTCGACCATGGCACACTTGTGTATGAAAGTCCGTCAGTCCAAGAGATTCAATCCTATGCCGGGCAACAACTAGGCCTTTTATGGGACGAATACAAACGTTCATTAAATCCAGCGGAATATCCTGTGGATCTAAGTCAGGCTTGTTGGGACAACAAAATGAAAAACATTGAGGAAGCAAAAATACACGCCCGAAATGCTGTCCCTGTATAGGGGAAAACATCTAGAAGAAGTGTAATTCCGAAAAAAACTTCTGGGAGTTGAATTAAAATGGTGAAAGAAGCTTTGTTAATTGTTGATATGAGTAATGATTTTGTTGCTGATAATGGAACATTGACCGTTGGTAAGCCAGCCCAAGACATCGTGCCTTATATTAAGGATTTGGCAACAAGTTTTTTAGCAGAGGGAAATGTAGTTGTCGTATCAATGGATGCGCACCAACAAAATGACCCACATTTTGAATTGTGGCCACCTCATAATATTGTGGGTACAGAAGGACAACAATTGTACGGAGAATTATATGATTGGTTTCAAGATAATAAGAATCATGAAAATGTATTTTATACACCTAAAACGAACTATAATGCATTTTTTAAAACCGATTTAGCTGAAAATTTAAGAATTTTAGGAGTAGAAAAGGTTCATACTATTGGGGTAACGACGGATATTTGTGACTTTTTAACAGTTGCAGGAGCAGACGCAGAAGGATTCAAAACAGCCATTCATAAACGAGGGATAGCAACATTTACTGACCTAGGAGAAACAATGGTAAACCATATGAAACGTTGCTTCCATACTCAAATTATTGAATAAATTTAAATCAATTAGGACGGTGAAAAACGTGTTGGACTTGTTACGGGGGAAGTGAGAGGTTATGTTTCATTTCCCATACACATGCAGGGCTGTTTTGCCAGGTTCCCATTGAATCGGATGAAAACAGTGAGGATATTACCTCTTACCTACTGCATTCAGAACAAGTCCCCCCCTCTGTTGCTGTAGGTGTACTAGTAAATCCGGACTTTACGATTCAAGCTGCTGGTGGTTTTATTATTCAGCCGATGCCGAACACAGAAGAAGAGTCAATTCGTTTCATTATGTTGTGTATTTAAATGAAAAATAAATATTAAATTTAAGAAATGAGGTTTTATTAATATGAAGAATCTTAAAAAGAAATTGAGTCTTACGGCGACAGGGCTTCTGATGAGCGCCATATTAGCTGCTTGCGGTAGCTCGCAGGAGAACGTAGAAGAGAAGGATACAGCTAAACAAGAAAAACAAGAACAGGAAATGACTATCCAACAAATCCGAAATGCTACATTAACTGTAGAATACGGTGGGCAAAAGTTCTTGGTTGATCCGATGTTATCAAAAAAAGGTGAATTTGATCCTTTCCTTCCTGCCGAAAGAGATGATCGGAATCCAATCGTTGAATTACCAATGTCCGTTGATGAGGTTCTTGATGGGGTAGATGCTGTCATCATAACTCATACACATGAGGATCACTTTGACCAAGCGGCAAAAGACCAGTTGCCTAAAGACATTAAGATGTTTATGCAAGATGAACAGGATGCTAAATTAGCCAAAGAATCAGGGTTCACGAATGTTGAAGTCATGGAAGAAGAAGTAGGTATAGACTTTAATGGAGTTGAACTTACTGAAGTTGATGGTCGTCACGGACATGGAGAAACGGCAAAGATCGCTGGAAATGTGATGGGGATTGTCTTCCAACACCCGGATGAAAAAACAGTGTATTTAGCTGGTGATACCGTCTGGTATGACAAAGTACAAGAGAATATCGATACCTATAAACCAGAAGTTATTTTGCTAAATGGTGGCGAAAACCAATTTACTGAAGGTGGACCTACTGGCCCTCTTATTATGGGGAAAGAAGACGTATATAAAGTATACAAGGCTGCTCCTGAAGCAGACATCATTGTTAGTCACATGGAAGCAGTTAACCATTGGGGATTGTCCAGAAAAGAATTAAAGAACTTTATCAACGAAAAAGGAATCAAGACTAATGTATTAGTGCCGGATGATGGAGAATCTTACTCATTTTAAGGTGAAAACAGAAAAAACGTCTAGTAAATTTAAATTTGTATGGAAAGAGACCCTTGAAGGGTCTCTTTCATTATTATTAATAAAGCGTGAAGAACGCGAAGAACGCCGAATCTTGATGTCGTCTGTAATAAGGAAATCAAGTTCAAGGCATTCTTAGATCATGCCATGAGCCTTGGAGCCGAGAATGGGTGTGAAGATGACATTATTGTAACGGGTACAAAAGTTAAAGAGGACAATATTCAAACGGTAGCTGAAGAGATTGGACTAGAGACTGAACAGATTAATCATTTGTTAAATCAAGCTTTCGGGACTCAGTCCAGCTTTAAAGAAGAAATCCAGAGTTATGCTAAAGTTAGTAGTGCAGCATTCGCCAAGATAATTGATCTGATCAAGGAACCCCTTTCTGCAGAAACAATTGATTCCTTGAAAGAACATAAATCGGGAACTCTTACAGATGCGTATGGTTCTTTGCAAGGAAATATAAATCTCTATTTTGCAAAAAATTGGACTTTGGAATACGAAATCGCTTTGAGTGGATTAGGAACTATGTTGGCTGAAGCTATTCATACCATTCAACATCGAAATTTAAAAGCCGATAATAGACAAAAACTTTTTGAAGTGTATTTAGCCAAGGAGCTTGGCAGACCGCATGAGTTCTTCGGCCCGGAGGGTCTCTTATCCCTGTTCCGGCTGATAGGGAGCGTACCCAGAATCTTTAGAAAATGTTATTCGTAGTGCTTTGAAACATCTGAATACGCTGATTATCGTAACAGAATGAGTTTACGACGTGAAAAATTTTTACAGATCAACTTTCAAGGTACCCAGCATTTTCACGAATTTCGGATCGTGGTAGGATAAGAAAAGACTTTCCCGTGTATCGAGGGAGAAAATTTGTTCCATATCATCTGCGCTCAACTCAAAATCAAAAATGTTGAAGTTTTCGACGATACGCTCTTTTCTCACCGATTTTGGGATAACAACGATTTCACGCTGAGCAAGCCAGCGCAGTACGACCTGGGCAGCTGACTTGTTATGTTTTTCCGCTATCGAGGCTAGCACTTCGTTGCCGAACATGTTGCCCTGTCCTTCAGCGAATGGTGCCCACGACTGATGCTGCACTCCATGCTCTTTCATAAAAGCGGCATTTTCGATCTGTTGGTAGAATGGGTGCGTTTCAACCTGATTGACGGCAGGTACGATTTCGTTATGCACAATGAGGTCCATCAGACGGTCGGGCAGGAAGTTGCTGACACCGATCGCCTTGATCCTCCCTTCGCGGTAAAGGTCTTCCATTGCACGCCAAGCGCTGTAGTAATCGCCGAACGGCTGGTGTATAAGGTATAGATCGAGATAGTCGAGCTGTAGCTTCTTCAAGGATTTGGAAAACGCCATCTTGGCACTCGCGTAGTCAGCATCCTGAACCCACAGCTTAGTCGTGATAAAAAGCTCCTCACGCGGTACCCCGCTGCGTTTGATCGCGCGTCCGACCGCTTCCTCGTTCAGATAACCGGCGGCGGTGTCAATCAGTCGGTAACCAGCCATCAGCGCTTCATATACAGCATTCTCGCATTCTTCAGCATCGGGAATCTGGTAGACACCTAAGCCGATGATGGGCATTTTCACTCCGTTGTTCAATATTACATTTTGCATTTTAGCTCCTCCTAGTGTTCAAATATATAACAGCAAACGGCACGTATCCCGGGAATCGGGCAACGGTGATTCCACTTACGGCTGAATTGCATTACAATAAGCTTAGAATCTTCGTGCTACACGAAGTCAAGCCGTCTTCAAAAATTTATTTTAAGGAGAGTTTCACATGCATACGGTCAAAGAAGCTGCCCAGATAACGGGACTCACCGAGCACGCCGTGCGCTTTTACACGGATAAAGGTCTTGTACCTAGCTTACAGCGCAATCAAAACAACATTCGGATGTTCGACGATGAATCGATCAACTGGCTACATGGCGTCAAATGCCTCAAGCAATCCGGGATGCCAATTGAATTCATCAAAAAGTATATCGATCTCTGTCTCGAAGGGGATTCTACCATCCCGCAACGATTCGCACTCATGATGGAGCATAAAGAAGCGGCTATAGTTCAGCTCGAAGAAGCCAAACGGCACGTTGAGCATCTAGAACAAAAAACTGCCCTATACCAGGCGATTTTGGAGCACCGCACTCCAGACACGACCAATCCCGGTAACTGGGACAAAATTCAGCATATGCATGCTGACGTATTTTACTCACCCTCTGTTCGGAAGGCGTGAGTCTTTAATCGGTACCCTAAATTAGATGCGGAAGAAGACGATATCTAGCCTGTTGGAGTTTTTGTTACTGAAGAATCGTTGAGCTAACGGGAACTGTATCCTTTTATATAAAATGGTCAAAAGCTATACTAAATGTCCCATTAAGTGATGGCACGATCAATATAAGCAGTAATTGAAGAACAGTGCAAATCTAAAGTCGCTAATATAGCGGCTTTTTTGCATTAAGGTTAACGATAGTCCTTGTCCTGAGTCGAGAGATTCCTTTTAAACCTCATCGAGAGGGTTGACACAATTCAACTTCAAACATATAATTCAATTAATCGATTGAATAATTGATAAATTAAATGAGGGGGATTATATTATGGAAGCAGTATCATTAACAAAACAAAATTTTGAATCGAATGTTAACACGGGAGTGACTTTAGTCGATTTCTGGGCACCATGGTGTCCACCTTGTCAAGTGCAACTTCCAATCGTAAATGATCTAGCTGATGATTTGGCTGGGCAAGCGACTATTGCCAAAGTCAATGTTGATGAGGAACTCGAATTGGCTCAGCAATTCGGAGTTAGAAGTATTCCAACGCTTCTCTTATTTAAAGATGGCAAATTGGCTGAGACCATGATTGGTGTTAATCAAAAACAAGCTCTTAAAGAAAAAATTCAAGGATTGCTCAATTCAAAATAAGTAAGTGGTTAATCTGTTCTTGAACCTATGTGAAGAGAACGACGGATCAGGGATTCATCTGAACCGCGTTCTTTTCAACATAAGAATTGAGGGGATGATAAGTCCAAACCAAAGAAAGGAGTGTTTAAAATGGAAGTTACATGTTCTAAATCAGATATTAAAGAACGTTTATATCAACAATTTGCTCGAATTGGGAAATGTTTATCGAGTGACAAAAGACTTGAGATAATGGATATCTTGTCAAACGGACCGAAATCTGTTGATAGTTTAGCTACCCAAACAGGTATGAGCGTGGCGAATGTATCCCGTCACTTACAGATTTTGCTGGAAGCTAAGCTCGTTAAATTTCATAAAAAAGGTACGTTTGTTATATATAACATCAGTGACTCATCTGTAACACAATTCTTGTCCTCATTGTGGAATTTATGCGAGGACAGACTCGCTGACATCAAGCTGATTAAAGATGAACTGGAAGAGCAATATGAAGGAGTTCGCAATATTAGCAAAAACGACCTGATGCTTAAAATGAAGCAGGATAACCTCGTTCTCATAGATCTTCGTCCCGTTGAGGAGTATGAAACATCTCACATCCCAGGTGCTATTTCTGTACCCTTAGAACAGTTAGAAGTATATCTACAAACATTAAATAAAGATATAGAACTTGCTGCCTATTGCCGAGGGCCTTTTTGTTCTATTGCATCTCAAGCTGTGAATTATATCCAAGAACAGGGCTTCAGAGCATACCGAATAGAAGAAGGAGTACACGAGTGGAATGCTTACGGAAGTCCGGTTTCAGCCAAGGCAAACAGATGATATATGTCCTTTTAATCGTTCTTATGCTAATTTACTGGATATATAAATATCTCCGCTTCATACGTAATGTAACGGTTTTATCTTTAAAATCAAACCTAATTTTGGTGCCTGATCATACTAAATGCCTCGACATAAGAGATAGTTCTGATTTTGAAAAAGAGTACGTTCCAGGTTCCATTAATATTTCCTTAGGACGATTGCCTTATGTTTGGGGAAAAGAAAATTTGACCACCGAAGATAGCGTAATTATACTGACCAATAAATATTTTAAAGGGATAAAAGCTATACGTATTTTACGAAAACAGGGATTTTATGATTTGTATTTATTAGTAGGCACGATAACTCAATTCATTGAATGGGGTCAAAGTCAGCAGAAAAATTCAGAACAATTTTGTAATGAATATGATTGGAGCAGTAGCCATACATGTTCCGAATAACATACAGTAAGGCGTGATTTTATGACAAATGTCCAAGAAATAACTTCAGTGAATGAAATAGATACGTTCATTCAGAATAACCGACTAAGTATGCTATATGTCTCTCAAGATAATTGTAGCGTATGTCATGCAATTTATCCCAAACTAAAAGAATTGCTTAACCATTATCCAGAAATAAAGCTTGCTCATATAGATGCTAGTCAAGTAGAAGCAGTGGCTGGCAAATTGTTAACTTTTACAGTTCCCACGATTATCTTGTTCTATGACCAAAGGGAGTATCTTCGTGACGGTCGGTTTGTCCAGTTTGAGCAATTAAAAGCAAGATTAGATGAGGTTTATAACGCTATATAAAATTAGAATGAAAATAAAGCAACTATATTATTCTGATATACAATTAATTAATTGAACAATAAAAAGGTTTGGACTATTCTGTTGAGAGTTCCATCATTATAGAACTATGGGGGTATATTCATGAAGAAAATGAAAGCCATGCAAATTCCAGCAGCAGGAGAAGAAATGTAGTTAGTTGAGGTGCCAGTCCCGCTATGCAATGGAGACTCCATGGCCAAGGGGGGGGGCGCTGCGTCAGCATATCCTCGTATTCCTGGACATGAAGTGATAGGAATTGTTGATGAGCTTGGAGTAGGCTCGTCAAAATGGAAAATTGGAGAACGTGTCGGCATTGGATGGAATGGAGGGCATAGCCATGTTACCGGATTAACAATGGACGGTGGATATGCTGAATACATGGTTGCCTATGAAGACAGTTTGTCCAGTATTCCAAATGAAATTTCGGTGATGGAAGCTGCTCCACTAATGTGTGCTGGCGAAACAACGTTTAGTGCCATCAAAAATAGTAAAGTTCACGTTTACAGGCGGACCAAAAGAAATACAAGCGACGATTAATTTCAGTGTACTGACGGATACTCGTCCCATGATTGAGTCATATCCATTAGATCGTGCTAGCGAAGCTTATGATAAAATGATGTCAGCATCCACTCGTTTCCGTGCTGTCCTGAATATTTCTGAATAAAGCTGTAATCTCAAGTAGAGATAACACGATTTGCAAAAAAAAATCGCAACGTATGCTTAAAACCACTTGTTCAAGTTGAACAAGTGGTTTTAAGCATACGTTGAGGTTGGTTCTATGCTTGAACACGATACAATGTTATGTCGAGCGACGTTCAACTAACTTATATGATAAAGGGTTTAGCCTGTTGCTCGTATTATTCCACCTATTTTGCAAAATGAGAAAGGCATTCTCAGCTTGCTGAACAACAGGATAATCAATCGTTGTCAAATCAAGCAAGTGAGCGACTTCCGTATTATCAAAACCCATAATCCCCAAATCTCCCGGAATGGAAAAACCTAACCGACGCAAAGCTGTCATAAGACCAGCTGCCACTTCATCATTAGCACAAAAAATAGCATCAGGTCTATTTTCCTGCAAAACCCACCACTCAGCTATTTCCTCACCATCTCGAACTACAGTTTTATCTTCGAAATGAGGAAAGGGATACGTCATGAGTTTGTGCTTTTTAATGAATTCGGTATGGGCACGAATGCGTACCTTTGTATTTAATCCTTTGGACATGGGATATATGCTAAGTATTTTTCGGTAACCTTTGGAATGAAGATGTTCAAGACCTGTCCAATAAGCATGGAATTGATCCATAAAGACAGATGGAAGATTCTCGTTTTGAAGACGTTGCCAGGTCACAATGGGGCCATATCTGGTATAGGATTCAATTACATTCCAGTCATTGGACCGTATCATACATACAATAGCATCTAATTGCTTCCGTTTTAGCATTTCCAGGGCGACAAGTTCCTTTTCAGCATCCTCATTCGTGATAAAAAGAGTGATGTTAAATCCGTTCTTCTCAGCTATTAGAGTGAATGCACGAACAAAATTAATAATAATGGGACTAAAAGAGGCCGTTATTATTCCAATCTGATGAGTTTCACCTTTTTTTAGAGAAATCGCATTAGCATTGGGAACATAATCAAGCTCCTTGATAATTCCTAAAACTTTTCGTTTGGTTAAGTCACTTACATAGCCACGGTTGTTAATTACTCTTGATACAGTTGCTGTAGATACTCCAGCTAAGCGAGCAACATCTTGAATATTCGGCACCTCTAACCACCTCTTCTGAGACAGCATATCACGTTTTCTAAGCTGCCACAAAGAAGAAAAGGACGACATTCGAAGCTTGTTTTTTTATGCTTGACATGTAATGCATTACATAAATTACAGTACAAATACAATAAGAATTTAGTCATGAGGAGGAGCTCCATATGAAAAAAAGTTTGAAGATTGTAACTATCGGTGGAGGTTCAAGTTATACACCGGAATTGGTGGAAGGATTTATAAAACGATATCATGAACTTCCGATAACTGAGCTATGGTTGGTCGACATTGAAGCAGGCAGAGAAAAACTTGAGATTGTTGGTGCCATGGCTCAACGTATGGTAAAAGCTGCTGGGATTGATTGTGAAGTCCATTTGACACTTGATCGACAGGAAGCTTTGAGGGGTGCAGATTTTGTAACGACTCAATTACGAGTAGGACACATGGATGCGCGGATCAAAGACGAGACGATCCCCAATCGATACGGATTAATTGGACAGGAAACAAATGGGGCGGGGGGGATGCTAAAAGCATTTCGAACCATTCCAGTTATTCTAGAGATCGTTGAGGATATGAAAGTACTTTGTCCAAATGCATGGCTGATCAACTTCACGAATCCAGCAGGCATGGTTACTGAAGCGGTTCTTCGTTACGGAATGTGGGAGAAGGTTATTGGATTGTGTAACGTCCCCATTGTGGCCGTGAAAAGCGAATCAGCAGTGCTAGAAAAAAACGAAGATGAACTCTTTTTCAAATTTGCGGGGATTAATCATCTGCACTGGCATAAGATTTATGGACACAACGGCCAAGATCTTACACGTCAAGCAATTGATAAACTGTATGGCCCTGATGCAAAATCAGAGAAAATCGTTGAAAATATCAAAAACATGCGATTCCTGCATGAACAACTTGTCCAATTAGAGATGTTACCTTGTCCATATCATCGGTACTATTACATGACAGATGCAATGATCCAGGAGGAACTTGAAGAAGCCAAGGGAGAAGGGACTCGCGGACAAGTTGTAAAACGTCTTGAAGAAAGCCTCTTCGAGCTATATAAAAATCCAGCTTTAGATCATAAGCCCGAGGAACTTGAGAAACGAGGTGGCGCCTATTATAGTGATGCTGCCTGTGAGATTATTAACTCCATCTATAACAATAAAGGGACTCAGATGGTTGTTAGTACACGCAACAATGGTGCCATCAGTGATCTACCGAAGGAAAGTGCCATTGAAATCACCAGTGTAATCACCTCCCATGGTGCTGAGCCTATTCACTTCGGTTCTTTTCCTCCTGCACAACGAGGATTATTACAGTTGATGAAGTCCATGGAGGAATTAACGATTGAAGCAGCGGTAACAGGAAGCTATGCAACGGCCCTGCAAGCATTTACGTCTAATCCACTGGTTCAAAGCGGAGACTCGGCCAAAGCTTTGTTGGATGAATTACTTGAGGCACATAAACAGTATTTGCCTCAGTTTCACCCGAAAAAGTCCCTTCTTGTATAATAGGGTTCATTAAAACTCTAAATCCTATCCCGTTTCTTACAACTGAAAAGGACTTCAAAGCCTAGTACAGGCCTTGAAGTCCTTTTTTTACTCTGGATTGTAATCGGTTGTTCTTCAGTTTGGCCTAGAATTCGGCTTAGTGTAATTGGAAGTGCTCTTGCCACTCGTTCAGGCCCTCTTCCATGCGATACGCCGTAAAGCCTTCCGATTGAAGTTTCTGTGCTGCCAATGCGGAGTAGACACACAGTGGGCCTCTACAATATGCGATAATCTCTGTGTTTTTTGGAATTTCTCTTATGAATACTTCTAACTCTTCCATCGGCATCGAGATTGCTCCCGCGATATGATCCATTTCATATTCTTCTTTAGGACGTAAATCCACCAGAATGATTGAATCATTTTTTATTCTCTCCCTGACCTCGTCCATGGTAAGTGTTTGAATGTCGTCAAGATTGTTAATAAAGTCATCTTTCATTCTACTGATGTCAGGAATCTGTTTCTCACTAATTCGCCATAAAGAGGACAGAAAATTGATGATCTCCGGATCAGCTAAAGAGTAGATCACAAAAGTTCCTTTTTTCGTGAATTTAACCAGCTTGGCATCGAGTAGAACTTGAAGGTGTCTGGATACATTCGCAACATTCATATCTGTAGATGCAGCTATTTTTTCTACTGTTCTAGAGCCATTGGACAACAGGTTCAAAATCTCCAGACGCTTATCACTGGATAAACATTTTCCTATTCTGGCCAATTGTTTATATAGATCTTCCTTAAAAAGCTTCGCTGAATTCAATAATTCTTCCATTATCGTCAACCTCTATTCTTATTTTATTATCAACGGGGATTCCCAATTTCAATTCGAACTAAAATCAATATTTTAAAAATCGCTTTAAATTGAACTCTTTATTGATTCAATTGAATATTAAAATTTTAACATGAACAACCAGAGTGAAGTCAAGTTATAAGGCTAAAATGCATCTTAATATGAAATCTAACTCCCAGGCACTCATTTCAAACCATGGATTTCCCGCTTGTAGTCAATTAATAAGGAACAGTTGACGAAGACAATTTACAATGCTATAATTCAATTAATCAATTGAATATTAAAAGTTGTTCGTATATGTAATTGTTATACACACCCAAATTTGGAGGGATAGCTTATGTACAAATCTGTAATTGTCGGAACAGGGCCAGCGGGATTGACCGCAGCAATTTACTTGGCTCGTGCGAATATGAATCCACTCGTCATTGAAGGACTCGAACCAGGAGGGCAGCTTACAACCACAACCGAAATTGAGAATTATCCTGGGTTTCCAGAAGGAATCATGGGACCTGAGTTAATGGATAATATGCGTAAACAAGCTGAGCGCTTCGGGGCTACGTTTGTTAACGGTTGGGTAAAAGCAGTAGATTTGAATAACCGACCGTTTAAACTGGACGTGGATGGCAAAGGTGAAATTATTACTGAAACGCTTATCATTTCAACCGGTGCCAGTGCGAAATATTTAGGAATACCAGGTGAAACAGAAAATGTAGGTCGTGGAGTGAGCACTTGTGCCACTTGCGATGGGTTCTTCTTTAGAAATAAGGAACTCATTGTAGTCGGTGGGGGCGATACGGCCTTGGAAGAGGCAAACTTTCTAACACGATTCGCTTCCAAAGTGACTGTGGTGCATCGTCGCGAGGAACTACGAGCTTCCAAAATTATGCAAGATCGCGCTCGTTCAAACCCTAAAATTGCGTGGGCTTTAAGTAAAACCCCACTTGAAGTAGTGGCTGGAGAACGTGGAGTGACCGGATTGAAAGTCAAAAACAATGTCTCAGGGGAAGAAGAAATTCTAGACGCACACGGTGTATTTGTAGCAATTGGTCATCATCCGAATACAGAGTTTTTAAATGGTCAAATTGAGACGGATGGGAATGGCTACATTGTCACAGTTCCCGGCACATCATTGACCAATATCTCAGGTGTCTTTGCTTGTGGTGATGTACAAGATACTCGTTATCGTCAAGCCATTACTGCAGCAGGATCAGGAGCTATGGCAGCCATGGATAGCGAAAAGTTTATCGACTCTTTAGAACATAATTAAAAACATGGGGAAAGGAGCAAATTAGAATGCAGGATCAAAAGATGATTATGAATACGGTTTGGTTCAAAGACGCAAAGGGATTGGGTCGCATTAAAAGCGATAATTTGCAAACCCAAGTAGCCATCCCAGTTTCTAAAGGGGGAAGCGGAGAGGAACTAATCCACAACAACTTCTGATGTCCTCTGCCATCGCTTGTTATGCTTTAACTCTAGCGTACCTGTTAGATCGCAAAAAAATACCCGTTGCTGGATTTTATATGGACACAGGCTCAGTTGGTTCCCTTTAGCTGTGTTTCCTAAATAAAATACGCGAAGGAAAAACCGAAGACTTACTTCCGTATACACGTGAGGCGTTGAATACTTTATTTTAAAAGGAACGTACTTGTATAAAGTGCTTGACTAGTGTGTCAACACGTCTTATTATTCAATTAATCAATTGATTAATACAATTAAAGTGTAAGCTAGATTCTTTAACAAAATCGAATGAATAGAGGGATTTACTATGAGTCATACAGACAGTTTATTTAAAAAATCAAATTTCAAGCGTATTGGAGAATTCAACTCGGTTTCTCCAGAGATCTTCAAGGCATTTATCACTTTTGAAAAGTTAGCACTAGCTGAAGGTAAGTTAACTGCAAAATTCAAAGAAATTATTGCAATTGCTATAGCCCATACCACGGGATGCCCTTACTGTATTGAAGCTCATGTGAAACAAGCTAAGAAAAATGGTGTTTCAAAAGAGGAAATGGCTGAATCAATCATGGTTGCAACAGCACTCAAAGCAGGTTCGGCAATGGCTCATGGTGTTAATGCTTTGAACGCGTATGATGGAAATGAGGACGATGAGTTGTATCGTGCATCATATATTAATCGGCTGAGAGAGTTTACCCAACTAAGTGATTCCTTTAAAGCCTTTGGTTCTTTTGATCAGCAAGCGTTAAAAGCCGACACACTCAGTACCAAGGAGAAAGAATTGATTGCAGTTGCGGTAGCTCATACCACGGGTTGTCCATATTGCATTGACATTCATACCAAAGCCTCTAAAAAAGCTGGTGCAACGAAAGAAGAACTGGCTGAATCAATCATGGTAGCTACAGCATTAAAAGCAGGTTCGGCTCTTGCACATGGCGTAAATGCTCTGGTTGCATTTGACGAGTAACTTTAACTGAAACGGGAGGATACACATGAATATTGAAATCTGGTCTGACATCGCATGTCCATTCTGCTATATAGGTAAACAAAATCTGGAAAAAGCTCTAGAAGGATTGCCTTATAAAGATAAAATTAATATTGAATACAAGAGCTTTGAACTTGATCCGTCCGCTTCCTCATACGATGGAACAAGTTTTGCAGATAAATTAGCCCCAAAGTTCGGTGGAAGAGAACAAGCGAAAGAATTCATGAGTCACTTGACTCAACAAGCCAATAGCGTAGGATTATCTTTTCAATTAGACAGTCTGAAACCTACCAATACATTGGATGCCCACCGTTTATTAAAATGGGCGAAAACGAAAGATAAAGAAACAACGCTAAATGAAAAGTTGCTTGTCGCTCATTTCACGGAATCAAAGGATGTAGGAAATTATGATACGTTGGCGGATATTGCAGTATCCGTTGGATTGGATAGAGAAGAAGCACTTGGTGTCTTGAGATCCAAAGATCTCTATGCAGATCAAGTACGAAAAGATCAGGATGAGGCTCGTCGAGTTGGAATTAGTGGGGTACCGTTCTTTATATTCAATCAAAAATACGCAGTCTCAGGAGCACAGCCGTCAGAATCGTTCTCTCAAGTGTTGGAGAAAGTTTGGGAAGAAGAGCATCCTGCAGCTAAGTTTGAAATGCTTTCTGATGAAACCTCTAGTGAGGGAATATGTACTGATGCAGGATGTGCGATCCCTCCTAAAAAGTCATAAAAGACAAGCGAGGATTCAATTAGATCGGTTTACGTAAAAATTTAAAATAGAGGAGCCTAAACATGAGTAAATTAAATGGTGTAGATGTGAATATGCTCGGAAGCTTGGCAGAAAATTATAAGAAGAACCCTGAAGAGGCGATTACAAGTTTTGCTTCTACAGTAAAATGGAAAGATGGCTTTTACTCTGAAGCCGAGGTTGGGGACTATAAGCCGGTACCTATGGATGAGCCAGAATGGCTATCCGGAACTGGAAAAGGGCCAAATCCAGTTGAGCGTGTGTAGGTGTTGGATTCATTGCGACAGCTTGGCGAAATCGATCTAAATGTTTTCTTTGGCTTAAAGGAAGGGAATTCTGGATTCGATGAAATAAACGTTCGGTTCAATGTAGACAGTGACGCAGATGACGCACAGATTGAAAAATTGATTGCGAAAGCTATAGAAATATCGCCTGTGAGAAACACCATTGAAAGAAACGTTAAAGTGACTTAAACGTATACACTTAACGGTTAAAACCACGAATACTTGATTGTTTTGTAGAAGCGTAGACATTATGCGAGAAATATATCGCATAATGTCTACTTTTTTAAGTGAAAAATCAGAATCTTGCCTTAGGAGTGGAGTAACCATTGAAATACAATTTTGATGAAATCATTTGTCGAGGGACAAGAACATATTCCCATTGAAGCCGCTATTTTAGCGGCTTTTTTATGTTAACGGTACAAGTTCGTGTCCCGAGCCAAGGACAAGAACTTGTACCGATTGCCGGAATGGACAAGAACATAGTCCGATTACTGATTAATGTATCTAGTCGATTTTCGCCTGTTAATTCGTTAAGCTAACGGGCGGGTTAGTTTAATAATGGCTGATTTCTCCAAATGACGTTAGAATGGTTATAAGCCAATATTAGAGGAGGAAATCCATGCTTGATATTAATCAAATTAAAGAGCTTATTCCCCATAGATATCCCTTTCTTTTGGTCGATAGAATCTTAGAAATTGTTGAGGGAAAGAAAGCCGTTGGAATCAAAAATGTGACTTTTAAAGAACCTTATTTCCTTGGTCACCTTCCCGATTATCCTGTCATGCCTGGAGTCTTGATTGTCGAAGTACTAGCACAGGTGGGTGGTATCGCTATGTCCAACGTAGAGAGAAATAACCATAAGATAGGGTTACTGACTGCTATTGATAATAGTCGGTTCAAAAAGCAAGTAAAACCAGGGGATCAATTCCATCTTGAATTCGAAGTGACCCGAACCAAGGGACAGATTGTTAAAGCAAAAGGTATCGCAATGGTAAAGGATCTATGCCTGCAAAAGCAACCAGTTTCTTTGGGATGATCAAATCTGTTGATTTCACCAATTTTAGGGCCAATACCAGGAATCGACTGGATTAAATCATAATCTTCAATCTCAGTAGCCAGGGCATCAATGGTTGTTTCAACATAGCAAGATGCTCTTGGGACTGGTACTAAAGAATAAGGCTAATTAAGATCTTAAGATTGATGAGGCGGCTCTCATACATCATTTGCTGAAATGGGTTTTGTTTTGCAGCCACTATCAACCGTTGAACTCGTTCATTAATCCACCTCTCTCATCGCCCATATTTTTGAAGATAACAGTACGTTGATTGTCATTTTAAGTATCTCGTCAATGACTTTATATTAAGTAGTTGCACACCTCTTTTTTTGAATGGTTCGAATTCCTCTCCTCTAGATCTGATTCATTTTCGATGTCCTGAATAGATCGAGACCATCTCGTGTATGTTCGAAATGGAAAATCCCTCGATATGATTGTCCTCGATGTAAAAAAGCTTGTCCGTGGCTTTCTTCTTTATGTATGTCTAGCCCTATAACCTATAACGGGGTTCATTTGATCTCTCATCAAAGTAAATTTATCGGTAGCCCCCTATGAACTATCTTTTCTCTCCTCAGCATTGCATGTGATACGGGAACTAGGTCCCAACCAGCCTCAAACATGGCATGACAAGTAGGGGTGAACATTATAGCGCTCGGGATCTCAGTCCCACGGGCAGGTACGTTCGACTCGGCCACCCTAATCCTAGAATTTAATACAAAAAGGATCAACCAGAAAGAACAGGTTGATCTCATAATACAAACAGGCAGGATAACGTATCGGTAGATAATATCTAATTTAATTGAAACTACAAAAATCAAACAAACCTTGCATTCAATATATGTATGCGATATATTGCATATAAGAAATTGAAAAGTGAGGATGATAACCATGCCGATACCTAAAGATTTTGCCTCACCTATCCGTATGTCTGCAAAAGAAAGAACATTTTCCCAGATTCAACGATGGATTATCGATGGTACGCTTCAACCAGGTGAAAAGCTTATTGATTCTGAATTGGCGGAAACGCTTGGAGTAAGCCGGACACCTATTCGGGAAGCATTTCAGTTACTCGAAGTACAAGGTCTCGTTTCCATGCATCCTGGAAAAGAAACAAAAGTAACGGAAGTCGAGAAAGATGATATTTTTAAGATGTATTCAACTATGGCTGCTCTTCATGCCTTAGCAGCTGAAGTTACCGCTAAGATTATTGTTCCAGAGCAGATAGAGCAACTGAGAGCAATTAATCTAGAATTTGCAAGTGCCATTAATAGCGGTCAAGTTTACCAAGCAATGGAGATGGATGAACAATTTCATAACCATATCGTGGAGCTTTCAGATAATCCATATGTGACTACATTCAGTGCATCGCTTCAGATTCACATTCGACGATTTAAATACGTGTTCTTAAAGCAGCCTATTACTGCCACACACGCTTCTGTCGAAGAGCATGATTCCATTATTAAAGCTCTTGAGAGTAAGGATAGCGACTATGCTCACGTACTAATGAAACAAAATTTCATCCGTCCGATGCAGGAGCTGAACGAAATACTTTGAACTGAGAGGGGCAAGGAAAATTGGAAAAGGGAAAAGATCTTCGTATTCGAAGCAAGGTAATCAGTGAAGGTGTTAACCGTGTACCGAACAGAGCGATGCTACGTGCAGTTGGTTTTACTGATGATGATTTCAAAAAGCCAATGATTGGCGTAGCTAGTACTTGGAGTGAGGTAACACCGTGCAATATGCACATAAATGAATTAGCTATTCAAGCCAAGCAAGGGGCACGTAATCATGGCGGTGCTCCCCTAATTTTTAATACGATTACAGTTTCAGACGGAATCTCGATGGGGCATGGAGGCATGTTGTTCTCACTGCCGAGCAGGGAAGCTATTGCAGATTCTATTGAAATTGTCACTGGGGCCGAGCGTTTTGACGGCATCGTAGCCATAGGTGGATGCGACAAGAACACTCCTGCATGTTTGATGGCAATCGGACGGATGAATATTCCATCCGTCTACGTATATGGCGGAACGATTCAACCTGGCAATCTCGACGGTAAAAATGTTGATATCGTTTCAGCCTTCGAAGCAGTTGGCCAATATCATGATGGAAAAATGACAGATGAACAACTTCATAAGGTAGAATGCAGTGTCTGCCCAGGTCCAGGATCTTGTGGAGGAATGTATACCGCTAATACTATGGCCGCAGCGGCAGAAGCGATGGGAATGTGTTTACCCGGTTCCTCTTCTACGGCAGCCATTTCAACTGATAAAGCAGCTGAATGTGCAGCAGCAGGTAAACAGGTCATCTCACTACTTGAACAGGAAATCTACCCAAGAGACATTATGACAAAGAAGGCGTTTGAGAATGCGATTACGGTTGTGATGGCTTTGGGTGGTTCAACAAATGCGTTCCTCCATTTGCTGGCCATTGCGCATTCGGTAGAAGTTGATTTAACATTAGACGATTTTGAGCGAATCCGCTTGCGTGTTCCTCATTTGGCAGATCTTAAGCCAAGCGGCCAATATGTCATGCAGGATTTGAATGATGTTGGCGGTATACCCGGGGTAATGAAGTTATTGCTTGCTGAGGGACTCCTTCATGGTGACTGTCTCACAGTCACTGGAAAAACCTTGGCAGAAAACCTAGCCGAAGCAACTCCACTTCAAAATGACCAAGAGATTATTCGCCCATTGGATAAGCCACTTAAGCCAAATGGACCATTGGTGGTGCTTAGAGGTAACCTCGCTCCTGAAGGTGCCGTTGCCAAAATGTCAGGTATGAAGAAACAGCAGTTTTCCGGTCCGACAAAGGTGTACGACAGCGAAGAGGAAGCAACGGAAGCTATTATGAAAAATGAAATCCAACAAGGAGATGTATTGGTCATACGTTATTGCGGTCCCAAGGGCGGGCCAGGTATGCCTGAGATGCTATCCGTTACAGCATTAATTGTAGGTAAAGGTCTGGGCGGGGAAGTTGCCCTTATAACGGATGGTAGATTCTCGGGTGGCTCGCATGGATTTGTAGTCGGCCATGTGTCACCCGAAGCACAGGTAGGTGGACCGATCTCTCTGCTGAGGAATGGGGATATAATCACCATTGACAGCGAAATACAGGAGATAACGGTTCAAGTGACAGAAGAAGAATTGACTGCTCGGGCGCAAGCTTGGGTGCAACCTCCACTTAAAGTAAGTTCAGGTGTACTAGCCAAATATGCTAGACTTGTTTCCTCTGCATCAAGAGGTGCAGTAACAGATATAATTGAATAAAATATAACCTTTTATCAGAACTATGGCTAAGCTACTGGCAAACGATAGTTGAATATAGAAGAAAAGGCAGCTGGTCAGTGCGACCGCTGCCTTTTTAAGCTTACGGGCAATTAGCTTGGTAACGGTAATGATAATTGAATATTGCGAAGTCAGATATTCTATTGTTTCTCTTAAATATAATGTATATATACGATATATTGCATTGCAATATTACTATTATTACTAACATAAGGATGTTTAAAATGCCGATACCTAAAGATTTTGTATAAACAACTCCGATTTCTGCAAAAGAGAGAGCCTTCTTTCAAATCCAACGCTGGATTATCGATGGCACATTACAGCCTCGAGAAAAACTTATCGACGCTGAATTAGCTGAGTCACTGTGTGTCAGCCGCTCCAATTAGTTAGAGAACCGGGCGGCGGCGGACAAGAACTTGTACCGATTGCCGGAATGGACAAGAACATGTTCCTATTACCGATTAGATATATATTTAAACGTCCATCACATGCACTTAAAACCTAATTAAGTACCATAATACATGAAAATGTTTACATTGTATGAGTCAACGGAAACGATGGAAAGGTAAACAGGGAGTGGACATAACTGATTTGCCCCAATGAAGTATCAACATTCAAGATCTCTCAGATATAAAGAGTAATAAAATTGGGAGGGATATACATCAAACATAAGAAAATCAAAGCAGGAATTATACTACATCTTTAGTATAATTCTCGTACTCCGTGCGTGCTCAGGGAAAGGGAGCGGTAGTCTCCATGTTGAACTTACCGTAACAGAAGATTTTGATAAGGAAAACAGACTCAAATTCACCGGCACCACTAATTTACCAAATGAAATGAAACTTGTTCTATCTGTAAAAGGTGAAGATGAATATTCTGCTCAGGCAAAAGTTCAAGTCAATAACGGTATGATAGAAAGTGAGTAGATCTCTAATAATGGAGAAGGTTTAATACCTGGAACGTATAGTCTTCGAATCACATCTCAAGCAGCTATGATACAGCCTGACTCAGTTCAAAACATAATTGGTAAGCAAGGCGAAAATCTTGAGGGTGAGTTTGTTTTGTCCGAAGATACCCTTGGAAAAATGATTGGATATACATACGCTTTTAGTACGAGTGATTCTCTGACAGCAGCGATCGAGAGCGAGACAATTTGGGATGAGGTAAACGGCTATTTAGCCACAGAACAATACACACTCATAACGGATTTCATTGATAAGCTCCAAACACCAAGTCAGGATCTCCAGATGATGTATTACCTTTCTATGTATCATATCTATGACCAAGCTAGAGAAGATAAAAAAGTATTAGAGTCCTTGTACAGCATTCCCAAGGGTTACACGGGCCGAAACGAGGATTTGATCAATTATTACAAATACTTGAATGATTTCTATGAGGATGAATCTCCATTTATCTTTAAGATTACGTAGCACTCTACAAAAAAACAAATTACCACAAGTTCCTTTGCATATTATAAAACTGAAAGCGTACAAACAAGTAATACTCAAAACAGTGATGCTGACACAGTTCACAAGTATATGATGCAGGAGTTCGATGTTTTAACGAATTACGGAAACAATTACGTTCCTAAAATACACGACCCCATTGTACTTGAGAAAGCTAGTAAACATTTGGGGATGTCCGTGAGTGAAGTAGATGAGATTTTTATGGCTAGAGCAATTCAATTACCATAAATAATCGTGGACAGGAGAACGAAAATACCTATTTGATAATAGTGATCTCTTCTGAGAAGATCTTGTCAAGGGACAAGAACAGATTCCCATTAGCCCAACCAGTGGATCGGATTCACGGCTGCGCCGATGTTGAACATGGCACCAGAGTTCTTGTCACAGAAGAGGGAGGCTAACGGTACTTATTTGTTAATAGACAGTATCAATTTCTTTTCCTTCTATTAAAAGTACTTAATAATTCATGTCTGAAAACTTTTGCAGAATTTCATTCGAAATTTTCATTTTTTTACCGATTTTGTTCCGAACACGACGAATTAGTGCTGTACTGTCGAGGGACAAGGACATATACCCATTAAAGTCGCTATTATAGCGTTTTTTTGTTTTATTCATTGTCATGTGATGTTGAAGGTTTGTAATAAAATTCATAAAAAGTATAATAAGGGTATTACATATAAGGAGCGTGAATAGTATGCGAAAAAATACTATGACTATACAAAAGGAGAATAATATGAAAATAAAAAGGATGATAACGATTGAAAAATATAAATATAGGGATTCTTGCGCATGTAGACGCAGGAAAGACGAGTTTAACTGAAAGATTACTTTTTGAAACTGGTATCATATCTGAAATCGGCAGTGTTGATAAAGGAAATACGCAAACAGATTCTATGGAAATGGAACGACAACGAGGAATTACTATTCAATCTGCTGTCGTTTCCTTTACGGTTAATAATGTGAAAGTGAATTTGATTGATACACCAGGTCACCCCGAATTCATCTCTGAAGTTGAGAGGGCTTTACGAGTATTAGATGGAGTCATCCTTGTCATTTCATCTGTCGAAGGTATTCAAACTCAGACACGAGTTTTGATGAAGACACTTGCTAAATTAAAAATCCCTACAATCTTTTTTATCAATAAAATTGATCGTGTGGGTGCTAGGTACGAATCGTTACTAACTGAGATCCATGATAAATTGACACCTCATGCTCTAGCAATGGGCTTTGTTTATAATATCGGCACATCAGCCGCGCATATGGAATTGTTCACGGAAAACAATCAGAAATTTATGGAGGGCCTAGCAAATCGTTTAGCTGATAATAATGAACGCTTTCTCGAACGATATCTTTACAGCGCTAAAGACTTAGCCCCCGTTGACTTTGAATCGGAGTTTCTAGAACAGTTCAAGCAAGCACAGCTTTATCCGGTGCTATTTGGTTCAGCAATTACTGGTGAGGGCATTCCCCATTTGATTACAGCCATACAGAATTGCCATTCTTCCGTTCATTATGAAAATACTTCTTTTACAAGAGGGAAAGTTTTTAAAATTGAACGTGGAAAAAACGACGAAAAGATCGCTTACGTACGAGTTTTCTCTGGTGAAATCAAGATACGTGAGAGTCTTTCCTATTATCGGATGAATCAAACAGGAGAAATTATCAAATTTACCAACAAGGTCACGGGGTTGAAACACTTCTTTTCTGGAAAAACAACAGATGGAACAATTGCTGCAAGTGGAGATATCGTAAAGATTATGGGGTTAACAGAGTGCCAGGTTGGCGATGATATCGGTGTTCCTTCCAATGAAACGACTGAAACTCTGTTCTCGCCGCCTAGTTTAGTAACAACGATCAAAGCCTCTGACGAAAACGAGACAATTCATTTATTCAGAGCATTGAAAAAATTAGCCGAACAGGATCCATTTATTCATATCAAACAGAATTCTCTTCAAAGGGAGCTATCTATTCATCTTTATGGTGAAATTCAAAAAGAAGTGATTCGGGATCAACTGAAAAAAGACGCTCAAATCGATATCGAATTTCTTGCGACACAGCCTATTTATATTGAAAAGCCTATCTTTACAGGGGAGGCAGTTGAGAGAATGGGAGACCAGATAAACCCATTTTATGGTACCGTAGGCTTTCGGATTGATCCGAATCCTCGTTCAACCGGTATAGAATATCATCTAGAAGTAGAGCTCGGCTCCCTACCTTTATCGTTTCATAAGGCAATTGAAGAAACCGTCTATGAGACGCTTAAGCAAGGACTATATGGTTGGGAAGTTCGCGATCTAATCGTGACACTTACTGATACCGCCTATGCAAGTGCAGTTAGTACAGCTAGTGATTTTCGAAAATTAACGCCTCTTGTGTTAATGAGAGCACTAGCTGAAGCAACTACTCAAATTTATGAACCCATTCATCGGTTCGAATTAGAGGTTCCGGCTAATTATCTAAGTAGGATTTTATTTAAACTAACTCAAGCGTCTTCAACCTATCAGGATCCGATTCAGAATGACCAGGTATTTATGATATATGGCATGATCCCGATTAAGAATATTCAGTCATTCAAGAACCAACTTCCGGGTTGGACCCAAGGTGAAGGTGTATTGCTATCCGAATTTTATGGCTATCAGCCCTTCGATGGTGAAGTGCCATCATGTACAAGATACGATCATAATCCATTAAATCGGAAGGAATATCTCTTACATGTCTTGAATTCGGTGTAAGCTGATAAAGCGAGTAAAAAGCAGCGTACAAGCGGTGTACACTGCTTTTTCTTTGACTCATTTATAAAAGAACTAGACAGTAGAGTCCCTATCGTCAGGCAAGAGAAAGGGTGATCACGATAAATCTGAATAAAGCTTTAGGGCTAAGGCACACGAACTGGGATTTAAAGCTGCATCAGTTGGATGAGTCACCATGTGAAAGAATAGAATACATTGGAATAACGGAGGGTCAATTCAGTTTTTTATCTTACATATCCTTAAAGATATACCTTTATGGAACGTGGATATATATAAAATAATTAGTTGGAAATTTACCCCTTTCATTTTACAAACGTTTAACAGTGTTATTAGCAGAGGCGGGATTTGTTATGATAAAAATCTGGAGGCGAATGAGATGCTGGAATTAGAGTTTACTACTATAGAGGAATGGGATGAAGCATTGTGGGCGCGGATGGAGCGGATCTATCATGAGGCTTTTCAAAGCGGCGCTAAGACAAAAGCGATTCTGCGCAGTATGCTGGACCGGGGGATTGGTTATTTACACACGGGCGTGCATCATGGAGAAGTGGTTGCGATGGCTGTTACTGGACTGGAGGGGAAGGCTGCGGACCGCATCCTGATCATCGATTACCTCGCGGTTGAACAGAAGCTGCGCGGGTTGGGCATAGGGACCTGGATGCTGGAGCAGCTCAGAGCCTGGGCGTTAAGGAAACACGGGATCAAAGGTATGATTATCGAGGCGGAGTCCGGGACAACGGAGGCTCATCAGGAACGCGTTCAGTTCTGGCAACGCAACGGGTTCATCCTGACCTCCTATGTCCATCAATATAGAATGGTGCCAGAGCCGTATCAGGCAATGATGCTGCCACTGGATAGAAGCACGCATGTGCCTGATGATGGTGAAGCACTGTTTCGTTATATCAATGCTTTTCACAAGGTTGCTTATCGGAAGAGTTAGACCGCATTCAAGGGACCTGCAGGAAATTTCCGTAGAGATTAGCTGAGGTAAAGTTAATCAAATCTGCGAAGGTTGGTTGATTTTCCGACTTAATGCAAGAACTGATATCGAGGGACAAGAACTTGTACCGATTGCCAGAATGGATAAGAACATAGTCCGATTACCGATTAGATGAATATCTAAATGAAAAGCGATGAATTAAAACCCTAATACTCAGCATAATGCAGGACAGTTTTCGCATTTCTTATGTAACAAATGACTCGATAAGAGATAAACACGGGCAGTTAGATATTAATAAGCGAAATATCATGAGCATAAGACCAGTATCCGCGTTAGCGAACTAATCAATATTCTGCTGACGGATATTGATTTTTATTACTGCCAAGTTCGCATTAATAATGGAAAGGGCAGCAAGGAACGCATCGTTCCATTCCCTCAGTCATCTGCACTTACTTCGTTATATAGTGTCGTTACCATACTTATGGCTGGCTTGATTTTAAAAGAAAAGCTGACGAAAAGCCAATGGACTGGCATTGCTATTATTCTTCTCGGGGTCATTAGCGTAAACATCTAGAAAGGATTATAAGATGAACAGATTGCATACCGTTTATTCATTGATCACCAACCCGAATGATTCACATATATTAATGGTTCAAAACATAGGCTCAGAGACTTGGTCTCTTCCGGGAGGTAAAGTTGAAGCTCATGAAACGTTAGAAGTCGCTGCTATTCGTGAAGTATGTGAGGAAACAGGGTTACATGTAAAGCTCAAGGGAGTCGTAGCTATTAATGAGTATCAAAAGAGAGATTGTTCAGAATACGGTATATGTGTAACCTTCAGAGCATGTATTGTGACTGAGTTGAAGCCATTTCAAGACCTGATGAGATCAGACAGATTGCCTGGATTCGTCTTGAAGAAGCGGATGCGCTCATGCCATTTTACAAGGAAAGTCTACAAGAAATCGTTAGGAAAAGCATGCAGGTATCCTATTTTGATGAAGGAATCATCTGATTTTACAATGGAATGAATATTAAAAGGAAGGGCAAAGGCCCTTCCTTTTTGCTTGTAAATAATAGATGGGAACGTTAGACGAACATAACTGCTCACTGTTTTATATAAATTGTGCAAGAGCCTGAATTCCTTGGGAGATCTGTACTTCGTTCACATTGCCAAACCCCATGATAAGGCTTTCGTTATACTGGTCTTTGCGAATAGTATATCGCTCGGCTGGGTAAATCTTGATACGGTGCTCCTCAAGTTCCATTGCAGTCAAAAGATCGGCGTTTCGGCCTGGCCAAGTTGCGATAAGATGCAAACCCGCAGCATCACCCGATATTTGAACCTTTTCTCCGAACGTATCCGTCAACACCGTAATCAGGTGAGTTCTTCGTTTATTATAGATTCGTTTCATTCGCAAAATATGACGTTTCAAATGCCCTTCGTTCATAAATTTGGTCAAAGTTAGTTGCGATAAGGCAGGACATTGCATATCGGCCGTACGTTTTAGCTGTATGATCGAGTCTACCAGCTCTTGCGGAGCCACAATATAACCAAGCCTTAGAGCAGGGAACATATTTTTACTAAACGTTCCTACGTAGATTACCCGCTCTTCATCAAGCTCTCGCAAAGCATGAACAGGCATTCCGCCATAACGGAACTCGCTATCATAATCATCCTCTATGATGTAAGCTCCTGAGCTTCGAGCATAGTCAAGTAATTGGAGGCGCCTGCTGATCGACAGTATACTCCCAAATGGAAATTGATGAGAAGGGGTCACAAAGATACATCTAAGCTTCTCATGGGTTGGAAGCTGCTCTACACATAGACCATTGGCATCGACGGGCACAGGTATAATCCGGGCATTTGACGATGCAAAGACATTTTGAATAAATGTTGCCGTAGGGTCCTCCATGGCAATCGTTTCACCAGGCGTTAATAAAAGCTTGCTCAATATCGAAAAAGCCTGGGTTGCGCCAGCCGTGACTATAATTTGCGAAGGCAGGCAGTGAAGGCCTTTAATATGAAGAAGATGCTCACAAATGGCTTCTCGAAGATGAACTTCGCCGGCCATATCCTCCTGATACCCAAGCACAGAAGGGGGAAGATCATGATATACATCCAGTGCAGCTCTTCTCCATTTCTGAAGAGGAACATGCTCGAGAGCAGGAAAACTGGGACGAAAATCAATATTTGGTAAACGATTGGCATCTTCAGGAGCGACATACTCATTACGGCCAAGACATTTTTCAGGCTGCTTATGGAGTGGTCTGCTTGTTCCAATATCTCTTACAAAGGTTCCCGCACCTTGTTTACCTTCCAAAAATCCTTCAGCTGTTAGCTGCTCATATACCTCCACAATAAGGGCACGTGAGACCCCAAGTTCTTTGGCAAGCTCCCGAGTAGAGGGAAGTGGAGTTCCTGCCTTGTAACTGCCTTGCATAATTCGGTCTCTGATAAACGAGTATACCCGTCTGGTTTTCGTTTCATTTCGTCCGAGTTGCATGAGGGATCTCCTTTTTAAATTAAATTGGTATGGTCAAATTATATCAAAATTGGCACTAATGATAACCAATATATCATGCTATCATAAATCATACCAATTCCAAATCCTTAAAGAAAGAAGTTAATCTCATGAGAAACCGTAGAGCCCACAGCCTTAGAGCACCCACGATGAGTATAATACCTGAGACTATATCTTCCAAACCAATCGACAAAGACTACGTATTGAATCGTTGGCTGTGCGTTACGGCACTTTTTATGGCATCACTCAATTTGAGACCCGTTGTTTCATCCATTGCCCCCGTCTTGGGAAGCATTCAACATGATCTTGGCCTAAGTGGTGCTGTATCCAGCTTGCTAGTTTCTATTCCGGTGTTATGTATGGGAATACTTGCTCCGTTCTCTGTAAAATTAAGTGAAAGGCTGGGCATTGAGCGAGTTATCACCTTGTCCTTGATGCTGATCGGAGGGAGTACGCTTTTACGCCTGTTTATCCATTCCGCTTCATTGTTATTTTTGACTACATTGTTATCCGGTATGGGTATTGCTATGATGGGACCTTTGTTATCCGGCTTTATTAAAAAACATATGGCTGACAGAGCACCCTCCATGATTGCAATCTACTCCATGGCTTTAGCGTTAGGGGCAGCACTTGGTTCAGGCCTTACTTCTCCCTTGCATTGGAGGCTTCATTCGTGGCAAATGTCTCTGTCATTCTGGCTGATACCTGTGATTCTGGCTTTGCCTATATGGTTCATTGTGTTGAAACGACAGTCTTGTAGCTCTAAAGCTAATTCAAAAAGTTTACTTGGGAAATCGTTAGAACTACCTTGGAAAAAGGGAACAGCATGGATTCTAGCTGTGCAATTCGGATTGTTATCTCTTGTATTTTATTCCCTTTTAGCTTGGCTTCCCTTAATGCTCATTGCGGCAGGTGTATCCATACTTCACGCCGCACTTATGCTAACCCTGTTTGCTTTAGTACAAATTCCGAGTGGTGCCGTTTTGCAACAGCTTCTAAAAGTGCATACTTCAAGACGGAACTGGCTAATCGCATCCTCTATCATGCAAGCTGCAGGTCTGTTACTTATCTTATGTTCCTCTTATTTGTGGCTTGCAGTGGTAATCTGTGGTTTGGGATCAGGTATGCTGTTTGCATTGCTCAACTTACTTCCGGTTGAAATGACCTCTTCACCTGAAGAGGCGGTCTCATGGGCAGCCATGACTCAGTGCATAGGATTTCTCATTGGAGCGGCCGGTCCTTTGTTAACGGGCTACTTGCATGATCGTATGGGTCATTTTAATGCAGCAATCTTGGCAATGGTATTCATCTCTGTAGCTATGGGAATCATATCCTTATCTATTGCATCTAAAGAAGATTCATTGATATTTTCAAACAAAATCTAAGAAAATGACACAATAAAAGAATGTAAAAATGAACTTGGGAGGGCTATATTTATGAAAATTTTTGTTGCTGGTGCTAGTGGCGTTATTGGGAGATTATTGCTGCCGCAGTTAATACAAGCTGGCCATGAAGTAATCGGTATGACGCGGAAAGAAGAGCAAAGACAGGCCATCGAACAAATAGGAGCCAAAGCCATTCTTGCAGATGTGTTCAATGGGGAGCAAATGGTGAAAATTCTAAATGAAATTAAACCTGATGTTGTTATTCATCAATTAACCTCATTAAGACAAGGCAGCTCAGCAGAAAATGCGCGCATACGAATTGAAGGAACCCGGAATTTGGTAGATGCAGCAAAACAGGCGAAGGTAGAGAAAATCATCGCACAGAGTATTTCATGGGCATATGAACCTGGCACGACTCCTGCGACGGAAGAAACAGCATTGGACATGTATGCTCCTATGCCTAGAAATACCACGATTAACGGAGTGTTGGCTCTCGAGGAAGCCGTTAAAGAAATTCCTGCGCATGTCATTTTGCGATATGGCACTTTGTATGGACCAGCAACTTGGTACGCTAAAAATGGGGAAACAGCAGAAAAGATCAGTAAAAAAGAAGTTAAGGCAACGGATGGGGTATCTTCTTTTATTCATGTTGAAGATGCCGCGAATGCTGCTTTGCTGGCGTTGGATTGGCCGACAGGTACGTATAACATCGTTGATGATGAACCAGCTAAAGGGATAGACTGGCTTCCTGTATACGCTCAAGCCTTAGGTGCACCTACACCAGACATTCAATCTGGAGCAAGTCCGTGGGAGAGAGGGGCCTCGAACCGCAAAGCCAAACACGAATGCGGGTGGATTCCTCAATATCCCACATGGAGAACAGGCTTTTCTAAGTCTTTACGATAACCTTCACTTGATTAGCAGTTTATCTCTAAGTGATTAGAAGGTATTCATCTATAAAGAAACACAACGATACGGATTGTCGAGAACGAGAAAAAAGCAAACAAGGAGGGGGACTGACTCCTGTTTGTGAGACAGAGATTAAAGCACCTTTCGAGTTCTAAGCAGCCGCCAGTTGCCGGAGGAAATGAACCCCGGTACTGTCGAGGGACAAGAACATATTCCCATTGAAGTCGCTATTTAAGCGACTTTTTTATTTTATCGGCACAAGTTCGTGTCCCGAGCCAAGGACAAGAACTTGTGCCTTGTACCGAATACCGTATTGGACAAGAACTTGTTCCTATTTCCGATTAGTCATATATCTAATCGTTGTTCCGCCCATTAATTCATTAAGCTAACGGGCAGGTTAGTTTAAGGAAAAAAGGGAACAGCATACCTCATATAGAATAACCTTATCTCTAAAAAGGGAGGAGAACACATTGCATAATATGATGAATAAGAGACAATTTATTGAGATGACAGTTAATAAACAACGTTCTGTAGTACTTAAAGTTAATAATCAAGATGAATTTTTCCGTGGTGTTTCAAAAGAATTAAATGAGGGCTACTTATTTGTTGAAACAGAAGAAGCATAAACTATAAATTTAAAATGGATGACATCATTGAGATTTATGCTATCAAGTCTTCATCGCCTGAACATATTGCTATACAATCCCCCAGTTTGACGAAAGGTAACAAGGATGACCTTGAAAACCTTGTACTCCTGTTTGAAGATTTAAATGACGGTGTAAAGAAACAAATTATCTTTTCTTTATCAGAAGTGCTTGGTAAGCAAGTGATCATTTCGAAAATGGATATGGATTCATACAATTTATCTGAAATTGAGATGATTGTTAACACTATAAATGGATATCTACTCACTATTAAATCACAGGATACTTTTCGTTCGGAAATTTCTAAATTATACAACAATATGGATTTACCTCAAAAGACTTATTTGGGGCAAGGGTTAGATCATAATCGAGGATAAGTTAAGGACAAGGTAACATTTTTATTAATCAACTAACGGGAAACGATAGTTGGACCCACCTCTTCTTTCCAAGAGATGTGGGTGCGTTAATATTATAATTATTTTAAATCACAGAAATAAGAGGGCCATTTTATGTTTAAGTGATTTGGCCAAGCATCACGCATTTGCCGAGAACTCCGTCGAAACGCAAAAGCCCTACCGTGCCGAGCGATCTCCGGAGAGCTATATCCAGCGACGCAAGTCCTCCATCCCAGCCGGAAAATGGACAGCTTCAAGCCACGTGGTCTTCCGAGCAGATCGTAGGCCGTCTCCGTCAAGAGGGATACCCTATGGTCCGCTTCAAACCAATCTATCGTTGGCTGTATACAGGCCGTTTGGTGAAAGGGAAGTATTACTCAAATACTAATGGGGAGCGTTAGTATAGGACATTATGGAGTAGATTGCCTGTCGGCAACTGCTCTATTTTTCGTTAAGCTTCCGGCGTAATGGTTAAATTCATTACCAAGTTCTTGCCCCGATCTGGGGACATGAGCTGGGTTCCTTTTTGGTAGGGACAAGAATATTGTGCTACTGCCGACTAATGCGATCTTATTAAATAATTGACAACAAAACTTGGCAGGAGTATGATTGGCTCATGACAATAAAACTTGGCAATTTCTTAGGAGGGATTTTGTGAACAAAGATGAAATATTATCGAAAAGTAGGAAAGAAAACAAAGACAGGGATTTACATAAAAGAGAAGTCCAGATCAATGCAGGAAATGTTGGTTCTATTGCAGCAATCTTTTTGGCTACGATCTTTTTTGTGACGCAAAGTCTGGTTGGTGGGGGATTGAACTTTGGTTTGTATGCTATTATATTTTCTGTTTCTGCCGTCAGTTTCGTTGTTACAGCACTTCGTATGAAACAAAGAAGAGATATAGTGTTAGCGATTTTATATACGCTCGCAACGGTGATTTTAACGTATATCCATATTTCTAAATTGATAACAACTTATATAGGGTGATCTGATGGAAAATGAATTGATCTTAAAAAATTTTCTAAGAGAAGCAAGATCTGAAAAAAACATATCACAAGCTCAGCTTGCAAAGTTAGTCGGCGTTTCTCGGAATACTATTAGTTCCATCGAAACAGGACAATTTAATCCTACAGCAAAACTGGCCTTGATTCTTTGTATTGCTTTGGATAAGAAGTTTGAAGAACTATTTTATTTTGATTGAATAATCTCAACCATCTCCTCACGATCACGAGTTAACTCTACGTATCTATATCTAGAATACACATATGAAAGGGAAAGCATTGAATTTAAACATGCTTTAAGGTGAATGAATGATGGAGGAAACATTACATGGGAATAATAATCAATTACATCGTCCAGGTTTATATGAAGTTGTAATATGTCTTATCAGTTATGTTTTAATAGTTGCTATAGGAGCCCAAGTTATTAATACGTTCGGGCAGTCCAATCTCGTATTTTACGGTTTAAGTTATTCGGCTTTGTCTGCATTATCCGGCATAGGGGCGTTTTTGGCAGCGTATTCTATTCGCCTTCGGACAAAAGTCCCTTTTGGAATACGTCCCATATCTAGACGATGGTTAATGATAGGAGTGGGCTTCGGAGTAATCGTATTTATACTCGCAAGGGGGGGGACGCTGCTATACGCATTACTGGGCGGCACTTTCTCTAATGTTCAAGAACCTTATTATGCAGCTGCTACAGGTGGGGCACTTTCTTTTAGCATTCAATTTATACTAATCGCAATAGCAACACCTATCGGTGAAGAATTGGCTTTCAGAGGTGTTATCACGAGTGCTTTATTACGTTATCGTCCTTGGGTAAGCATCACGGGAAGCTCTCTGATCTTTGCATTAGCGCACGGTCTCAACGAGATTTTTATTGTAGCTTTTATAACGGGGTTATTTACTTCTTACTTGTTTTATCGAACAAAATCTATTTGGCCTGGTGTGATAGTGCATATTGTGCATAATGCTCTAGCCACAATTCTTTCATTTTTTATTGCATTGATGCTGTGAGATGAAAAATAAACATGATAAGTAAAAAAATTGGAAGTGAAGGAGGTATCAGCAGTAATCTCTGACCATTGAACTTCCGGAGCTACCAATTGTAAAGACTAAAAATCATTGTCCACATGAATCTTATCACTAACAAGCATGTTATAGCTACTTTACTAAAGACAAGAACTTGTACCGATTACCGTATTAGACAAGAACCTGTTCCTATTACCAATTAGTCGTGTATCTAATCGGTATGGTGTCGCAAACAAGAAATTGCTCCATTCACCAATCTGAGGACAAGAACTTAGTCCGATTACCGAATAGGCATATATTTAATTGTTTTTTTCTTTTGTAAATCTAATGGGCAAAATAGTCTTAATATCCAGTCCAATATTAAGAAAATACAATTACGAGTGGTCAGTGATACGAACCAAAAAAGTAATGTGATGCTCTAGAAAGAGTGCACAGAATCTATAGGATTTAATAAATATACCCGGGTGATATTGATATTTTGTGTTTTTACCCGTGTATATTCATCATAAAAGAGCTGTAAAGAAGGAGGGTATATATCTATGTCACTATCAACGAAATGATCTAGTAAAGCAGGTCCATTGGTTCAAGCAAAATACTGCGTCGGCAACCGGATTATAATGACATGGAATACGGCAGCAAATGTTGAGATCGACGGGGGGGATGCTGTAGACTTGGTATGGGCGATTTGTGTCCGCGTACGAGTAAACGCTGCATTAAAAAAAGACCTACACCAATGTTGTAGGTCTTTTTTTCACCATTTCAAGGTAGAGCTGTTACTTCATTGGTAATATTAATGAGCGTATAATTGCTTCGCCCTTGTCAGCCCTTCGCGATGCTGACGACACCTTCATTGATATTCCATTGGGACTGCTGCATGATTTTTTTTACTAAGGCAGTATCCCTTTGCGCAAGGGCTTGAAAAATAGCTTCGTTCAAGGAGTGCTTGCGTGTCGGGGCTGCGCGACAATGTGTTGCCGCCGATGGTGTCGAACACGACATCGACTCCGCGGCCACCCGTTTCTTGCATGATGGCGTCGACATTTTTCAAAAGAAACGAGTGTCTATTATATTGAAGAGGCAGCTTTTGCTACAGGCGAACATGATGATCCGAACAGCGCTGTTGGCATGGGTAATGCTAGCCCCTTAAGGAGTTTGTAGCTATGGAACTATAGTGGTCAGGAGATCCTAACCTCGGCAAGCGCTTCCGTACGGAGTCATCTCATTGCGTTTGCCGCGGAAGAATCCCGTTTGAACCGGGGTAAATCGATTGATTTAAAGGAATAAGCAAAAGAAATAATGGCTGCACAAGAAGTTACCGAGCAGCGAAAGATATAAGCAAAGTTTTAGTAGCGATTGCTTCCGGGAATGGGGGAAGCAATCGCTATGTTTTTTTTGCGGATATTTTTATTTTTTGTCCGCCACATGTGTACAATAAATAAAAAAGATGATACATTGAAATTAGTTTAATCCCTTTTATAACAGGGTTTTTTGGAGATTACTATGTCTCCTGTACGAGGACATACGTATATCGAGGAGGGAATGGAATGTCAAGTCAAGCATTGGACCAATTTTTAAGTTCGAACATCGAAGATCTAAAGACTAAAGGTCTATATAACGTCATCGATACGCTGCAGGGTGCAAATGGTCCTGTTATTCGTATCGACGGAAAGTCCCTAATCAATTTGTCTTCCAATAACTACTTGGGACTGGCAACAGATTACCGCCTGATTGATGCTTCAGTTAAGGCGTCGCAGACATACGGGGCAGGCGCAGGGGCTGTGAGAACAATTAATGGTACGATGGATCTTCATATTGAGCTTGAAGAAAAACTGGCCCGTTTCAAAAAAACGGAAGCCGTTATCGTGTATCAATCGGGATTTAACTGCAATATGGCTGCTATATCCGCGGTAATGGACCAGCATGATGCGATTTTATCAGATGAGCTGAATCACGCTTCGATTATTGATGGCTGCCGCCTGTCGAGAGCCAAGGTGATTCGCTTTAAGCATTCGGATATGAATGATTTAAGACAGCAGGCGAAAGATGCCAAGGAATCCGGTCAGTACCATAAAATTATGGTCATCACCGACGGGGTTTTCTCCATGGATGGTGATATAGCAAAGCTGCCCGAAATCGTGAAAATAGCAGAAGAATTCGATCTGATTACTTATGTGGATGATGCCCACGGTTCGGGCGTTCTCGGAGCAGGTGCGGGAACCGTGAAGCATTTTGGATTGTCCGATCGCATTGACTTTCAAATTGGTACTCTTTCCAAGGCGATCGGCGTTGTCGGCGGTTATGTGGCGGGTAAAAAACAACTGATCGAATGGTTGAAGCTGAGAAGCCGTCCGTTTCTGTTCTCGACATCGCTACCTCCGGCTGCAATCGCTTCTTGCAGCGCTTCTGTCGACATTTTGATGAATGACAAAGAGCTGATCGAGAAGCTGTGGGAGAACGGCAATGATTTGAAAAATGGCTTGAGCCGGCTTGGATATGATGTAGGCCAAAGCGAAACGCCGATCACACCTTGTATCATTGGCGATGAAGTAACCACCCAACAGTTCAGCAAACGGCTCTATGAAGAAGGCGTTTACGCCAAGGCAATCCTGTTTCCGACGGTTCCGAAAGGAACCGGAAGAATACGCAACATGCCGACAGCTGCCCATACCAAGGAGATGCTCGACCAGGTGATCTCCGTTTATGAGAGAGTTGGCAAGGAAATGAAGCTGATTTAGCTGCATTCGCGGGAGTATATTTCGGGAGGAATGTCTTATGAACAAGATTTTGGTGACCGGAGCACTGGGCCAAATCGGTTCTGAGTTAGTTGTTAAATTACGTGAAATTTATGGTGCGGATCACGTCGTTGCTACGGATCTCAGGTCATCAGCCCACGAAATCACCCGATCCGGGCCATTCGAGCTGCTGGACGTGACGAATGATAAGGCGATGTTCGAAATCGCCAAGCGGTACGAAGTTGATACCGTCATCCATTTGGCTGCGCTGCTGTCGGCTACCGCAGAGGAGAAACCGTTGCTTGCCTGGAATTTGAATATGGGCGGATTGATGAATGCACTTGAAATATCCAGGGAGCTCAGCTGCCAATTTTTCACTCCAAGCTCCATTGGATCTTTTGGTCCTTCGACTCCGAAAGAAAATACCCCGCAGGATACGATCCAGAGGCCCAATACGATGTACGGCGTGAACAAAGTGTCCGGCGAACTGCTTTGTGATTATTATTTTCACAAATACGGCCTGGATACTAGGGGGCTGCGATTCCCAGGTTTGATATCTTATATGACGCCTCCCGGCGGAGGAACGACGGATTACGCGGTGGAAATTTATTACGCAGCCGTGACGGCTGGCCGGTATACATCTTATATCGCCAAGGACTCAAACATGGACATGATGTATATGCCGGATGCCCTGAACGCTATCATCGAATTGATGGAAGCGGATTCTTCCCGGTTGATGCACCGAAATTCATTTAATGTCACCGCAATGAGCGTGGATCCGGAGGCGATCGCTGAAGCGATTCGGGATGAGTTTCCCGGCTTTATCCTCGATTATGACGTTGATCCGAAGAGACAGGCGATTGCCGATAGCTGGCCGCATTCCATTGATGCGACGGCAGCGAAAACAGAATGGGGATTTCATGCCCGCTACGACCTGCAGGCCATGACGAAGGATATGCTTTCCCAGCTAAGCGAGAGACAAATGCTTCGCAAGGCTTAAAGTTATTATGAATTCGCTGTGCAAAGCGAGTAGAAGGGGTAGTACCAGCGTCGCTGCAAAGTAGCAGAAATTATATCGGGAACTTATTGATAACCTCGTTGTATTCAAACTGTGCATCGGTGATCGCCAACTTTGAATATACTTCCAGCGATTTACGGCTTTCGTGGCCGGAATATGGTTGTATGAGCGCGTCATCGATGCCCTGCTTTTTTAGCCAGGTCAACAGAAAGTGACGCAGCTTGTGCGGGGATAGGTTTTCAGTTAGCCCGGCTTCCTCGGAATATTTGGCCAAAATCTTACGGATTCCCCGATCCGTAAGATTTTTTCTTCCAGGAGGATTCAAATAAATAGACCGCCTGTTTCTTTTTCATCACATCGACGTGCATGGCCAGCAGCTCTTTAAAGGTCTGTGGGAAAGGAACAATCCGATCCTTGCTGCCCTTACCTTAGATTGAACAAGATTCCATATTTGTGCTGACTCGCCGTAAATCCTTCAGGATTTCCTTTTCTACCTTTCGTTCTGCTCTAACCCCAATGCGATGAATAATCTGAATAAGGAGCTCCACCAGGTTATACAGTTCAGATAGGATCAGTATAACTTTACTGGAAAAAATGTACAAATAAACAGATAAAACACCCTAAGTTCCGTTTGCTAAAACAAAGTTGGAACTTAGAGTGTAGTAGATGCTGATTCAAAGTTAGGCTTTGTGGATGCAGCAAAATAATATTCAAGTAAAGTAGGAAATTCACTCCCAAAAGGCTGTTTGGACAAATCGATCCAGCAGCCTTTTTGCTATTTTTGGGGAATCGTTTTTCCGCAAGGCGAACGGTGTCAAAAAGCTGACCGCTTGCCGCAATTCGACCGGCGATGTCAGGGGTAATCCCTTCCTTGTAAACCGGCTCTTCTTCGAGCAGTGTAAAGCTTGGGGATATGTCGATTCCGTAGAGTTGATTTAAGTGATCATGAATATCTCTAGTGGTCATGCCTTTCGCATAATATAGAAATGTTGACAAACATAAAAAACACCTCAGCAAAATGATCGGCCTTATTTTCTGATGACGAATTGACAACGGACAAGTTGTCCTATACAATAAACCCCGAACGGACAAGTTGTCCGAATTTATAGTATGAAGGGTGAAATTGGGATGTATGTCAAGAAGCTGTATTTTTTACCTGTAGGTGAATGTTTCCTAGATCAATCGGCAGTTAATCGAACCCTTGCCCCCGGGAAATTAGTCGGAATGCCTGTGTGGTCTTTTCTGTTAGAAACGACCAGCGGGCCGATACTCATCGATACGGGAATGCCCGATGCTTTTATCAACAATCCCGATTACTACAAGGGGACTAGACGTGAAGGGCGCGTCGTACCCAACATGTCGGACGGCGACTCGATCGTAAATGTGTTAAAGCGTGCCGGTTATCGACCTGACGATATTCAGATGGTCATTAGCTCTCATTTACACTTGGATCATTCTGGGGGAAACGGGCATTTCCGCAATACGCCGATCCTTATTCAAAGGGCAGAGTATGATGCAGCCATAGGCAACGAGGATTACTCTCCTTTAGAATGCAGGCTGCCCGATTTACAATATCAAATCATTGAGGGTGACCATGAATTGGTGCCGGGGGTTCAAATTTTCTTTACTCCAGGTCATTCCCCTGGCCATCAATCAGTCCTCGTCACAACGGAAAAGTCGGGTCCAGTGCTTCTGACGATTGATGTTGCTTATACTCGGGAGAACTTCGAGAGTAGCGTACCGTTCTTGACATTCGATCAAGAGATGGCTGCCAAATCGATTACTCGCATGCAGGAGTTGATTGAGGATGTTCGGCCGTCCTATGTTTTCTTGGGACACGATAGAGATCAAGCGCAAACATGCCGCACCTTTCCTGACTTCCTGTAATGGAGGAATAGGCTATGGATACTCAATCAATGGCTTTATCCGGTAATGAGCGGAAATTAATGGGGACACTTTGCTTACTCATTATTTTCGGAAACATCAATATGACCATGTTTAACTTGGCTATACCGTCGATTTCCGCTGACTTTGCTCTGACCTCTTCGCAAGTAAGCTGGGTCATGGTCGGATATAGCATTTTGATGGCCATCGGCGCCGGTACTTACGGCAAGTTAACGGAGTCCTTTTCCTTCCGTCAGCTGTATGTCAGTGGTTTAATCCTTTTTGCTTTCGGCTCTATGATCGGCTTCTTTGCAGCTTCATACTTGCAAGTCATTATTGGGAGATTAATGCAAGCAGCAGGGGCTTCGTCCATCTCGCCCCTGTCTTATGCGGCAGTAACCCTATATTTTAAGCCTGCCGTCAAGGGACGGGTACTGGGAACGTTGTCCGCCACAATTGCCTTTGCTTCCGGCTTCGGGCCTGTGTTCGGCGGTTTCGTGGAGCAATACTTTGGCTGGCGCGCTTTGTTCATCGTGTCCAGTCTAAGCCTATTTGTTATCCCTTTGGTATTCAAATATGTTCCAAGCAAGAAACACGACCGCGGTTCATTCGATATTCTCGGAGCTGTTTTGTTCTCCGCCGGACTGGCGTTTGTATTGCTAGGGGTTACTAACTATTGGTTTATGCTCATTGCAGGAGCAGCAGTTCTTCTATGGTTCGGTACTCATATTCAGAAAAAAGAAGATCCATTTATCGATGCATCTTTCATGAAAAATGCTCCTTACCGACGAATTCTAGGAATTGGATTTCTTACCTTCGTTTGCAACACGGGGTTAACCTTTACTTTTCCTGTCATGATGAAGAACGCCTTTCATTTACCGACTAGCAAAATCGGTCTACTGATGCTTCCCGGTGCTGCTTGCGCAGCCTTGCTCGGATCCCGGATCGGAGGTTGGACGGATCGTTTCGGAAGCTCCCGCGTGCTTGTCATATCGCAAAGTCTCGTCATCGGCGGATTTATACTGCTTGGTGTATCCGTACATTTGCCGCCATGGTTCGATGCTTTATTGATCATTATCCTTATGATTGGATTCAACGGTGTCCTCACCTCTAGCAGCAATTTAGTTTCGACGACACTCCGTTCGGCTGAGCTGGGTGTGGGGATGAGTATTTTCACGCTGGCCTATCTGCTAGGCGGAGCATTCGGTCCTGCGCTGGTCAGCCGACTGATTGATTTAAAGATACCTTTTTCTGTTGTATATTTTACCATTGCCCTGTTGGCAATCCTGACATACTTATGGGCAAGAAAAACAAATCCTGCGGGTAGACGGACGACTTGTCCGAAGATAGGGAGGATGACGAGATGAGTAAATTAAATTCCCAACTGTCCTTTGCTGCTATTCATGAGCTAGCCGAAGGGATCCGGACAAGGAAAATATCCCCGGTAGAGATTACGGAACATGCACTTCATCGCATCGAACGTTTGAATCCGAAACTGAACGTTTTCGTTACCCAGACGGCCGAGCTGGCGGTTGAACAAGCGAAGCAAACGGAACGCGATATTATGCATGGTCGGTACAAAGGGCCCCTTCACGGGATTCCCATCGTTCATAAGGATCTATATTACACTAAAGGGATCCGAACAACTGCCGGTTCAAAAATATTAAACAGCTTCGTCCCCGATTACGATTCGACGGTTGCAACTAAGCTACATGAGGCTGGAACAGTTCTGCTAGGCAAAGTACAGACTCACGAGTTCGCTGCGGGATTGACAACAACTAGCCCGCACTTCGGTCCTTGCCTCAATCCGTGGAACACTGAACTTGTACCGGGAGGTTCAAGCGGCGGCTCGGCTTCTGCTTTGGCGGCTGGACTTGCTTATCTGGGAACAGGCTCGGATACCGGAGGATCGATCCGCATACCCGCCGCATTGTGCGGCGTCGTAGGAATGAAGCCGACGTACGGTCGGGTCAGCCGGTATGGTATCATTCCAATGGCCTGGTCATTGGACCACTCGGGTCCGTTGACCCGAAGCGTCATGGATGCGTCCCTGTGCTTGGATGTGATGTCAGGCTTCGATCCGAAGGATGAATCGACGGTCGATCTGCCTGCGCCAGGTATCAAGATGTATCCGAATGGTCTCAGGGGTGTACGTATCGGATTGCCGACAAGCTACTATTACGAGGATTTGATGCCGGAAGTAGAAGCTGCGATGAAGGCCGCTATCAATAAATTCCGTGAACTGGGAGCGGAAATCATCGAAGTCAGCCTACCCATGATCAAACATGCCCAAAGCGCGACGATGGCCATTATGATGACGGAGATGTTCTCGAATCACGAGAAGTGGCTTGAGACAGATTTGGAACAGTATGGTCCGGATGTCCGAATGTTTCTTGAAAGCAGTAGAGATATTCCGGCTTCCATTTACCTCCAGTCTCAGCGGGCCCGGCAACTAATTGTCAATGATTTTTTGAATGCTTTGTCCGGAATCGACATCCTGTTGACGCCGGCAACACCGATCACCGCGCCGCGTGCAGATGATACTACTAGTGTATTCAGATTGAACTCATTTACGGTTCCGACCAATTTGACCGGCTTGCCTAGCCTGAGCATGCCTTGCGGTTTCTCACCTTCTGGTCTGCCGATTAATATGCAATTGATTGGCCGCCCCTTCGAGGAAGCGACTGTACTAGGTATCGGCAATACTTATGAGATGAATACCGACTGGCACAAGAGACATCCGGATTTGTAAGCCTGACTAAATTTGATGGAGGGTATCCTATGGAACAGAAGCAACTCGACTCTGAAGTTAACAGGAAAGCATCGACCGTAACCGGAACAGATACGGCGAGCGACAACAAAAAAACGTACGAGCAGTTTATTCCTACGATTGCAAGTTTGAAGGAACTGGACCTAACGGGCATTGAACCGCTTTTGCCTCCCATTCACAAAAGGTACTATACCAACAAATAAAAAAAAATACATCGGTCCCCCAAATGAATGTATTTTTAATTTTTCACGAAATGTATTATAATACGAAAAACGGACAACATGTCCAATACACGAGAGACGGACATATCGTCCGTTTTTCGTATTAAATAACAGTTAATTTAAGATGAAGGGAGATGTTTATAGTGAATTCAGAATCGCAACCTGCCTCTCTGAAAATTCCCAGAGAGGAGTTAAACCGAAGACGAATTTTAGCGTCAGCTAGAGAACTTTTCATCAAAAACGGTGTTGACAATGTCAATATGCATCAGATTGCGAAGACTGCTGGAGTCGGACAAGCAAGCTTATACCGCCGCTACTCAGATAAGGGCGACATCTGTCAGGAGATCGCATGTGAAGAATACCAACCCTTGTTTGATGAAGTTCAAGCATTTCTTGATCAACCCCCGGAAACCGCTGCCTTGGACCGGCTCTACCACGTAATCGTAAGATATGTTTCTTTTTTAGAGGCGAAAGTTCCTTGGCTCTGTGAGGTCAGTCGGGCCTCAACCGGGCATCGTCCGCTACAATCTCCGTTATGCCAATGGATGCGCAATATAAGCAGAAATCTGCTAAATGAGGCCGTTGAACGGGGAGACGTATCCGGGGTGGACATTCCATATACCATTGAAGCCCTGCTGGCCGTGCTTCACAATATCGATTACCATCTCCAAGATGAAGGCTTTACGAGCCAACGAGTTCTTGATGGTTTACAACGCATATTTATCGAAGGTTTAAAAGCTCATAGACATTAATTGAGGGGCTGGCCCAAAGCCACACAACATGCAGAACTACGCAGCTTACAATGACGAAGGAGAAGGCGTTGGTCATGATCTAGAGTCAGTTGTTACGTCAAGGTCAATCCCTAGCAACGGAAGGCTAGTTGTTACGGTTACGGGGAATTCAGTAACTTTTACGGGAGATGTAGAAAAGGCAACCTATTACTCTGCATCAGAACCAGCTTTATTGAAGAAAACGCTGGCCAAAGATGAGACATTTATCGTGGTAAACACGAGCTCACAAAGTGAAACCATTCAATTCGATTTAGCCAAGCAAATTCAAGACAAAATCTATAATGAAACAGGTGTTTACGCGAGAGCGGCATTGGTGAAACAAAGTCATCAGTAAATTGTGCTGCGATATGATTGCTAAAAAAGCAGAGGGGGGCATTTTCCACTTAAAGAAAGAGGTGTTACACCTTCACATAGGAGATAAGCCCATCCGCGATATGTGGAGGATTGGCTCCAGAATGGAAAACATCTTTGGAAGATGGGCATCCGAACTATTAGAGACCTGGCGAATACACCTCTTTCCAAACTAAGAAGTAAGTGGGGCGTTAATGGTGAGGTCATCTGGCGAGTCACAAATGGAATAGACCACTCACCAGTGACCGTCAACACACACAGTACACAAAAGGATATTGGAAATGGTATGACGCTGCCTAGAGACTATACAGAAGCATGGGAGATCGAAGTGGTCATAGGTTGTTGAATGACATAAAGATACCCACCAAGAAAATCCTTATAAAATAAGGTTTTTTTTATTTTTGGTTGTCCTTTAACGGTACAAGTTCTTGTCCTCAGAAATGCGGAGACAAAAAGGGTGTCGAGAGACAAGAACATATTCTATACATATGTACAAAATACGAGTTTTGTGAATATGTCTTGGAGTTTCTTTTGGCTGTAGTTCGTGTAAACACGCTACCTGCTCCGCGAACGTTTTTACACGCATATTTGGCGGGGCCAATCGTTCTTTAACCACCTCACGTATACGCTCTTCTGCCTTTCTCGTTTTTGGCCATAAACGTTGTATAGTCTCCCTACATAAGTTAAGTCTGTATAAATAAATATGACTTCTTTGATCTATTTCACCCGAAACATTTTTCATTTTATATGGATAAATGTGTGAAGGGAAAAAGTCGCCATTACTATATGGCGGCGATTGCGTCTGTCCGGCAACGTAACCGAAGCTGCCCATAATGCTGGCCGGCAGCAATCCGCCAAGCCCGCTCCCTGCCTTTATGCAGAAGGCGCTTCCAATAGAGGTTAGAAAACCGCTCGCACGAATGCCGTTTTTCCATTCTCCTTAGTCAACCGTATCGGAAAGCATCGCAAAAGGCATTGAACAAGCAAAGCCCGATCCCAATGCGCCGAGAATCCAACCCGCAATGATCAGGTTCAGGTTCGTATCGCCCGCCAAAATCACAACCTGGCCAAACGCGGCCAGAATAAAACCAATTACCATTACCGGGTTCTTACTCATTTTCTTTACAAAAAACGGAATCAAAACCATGGAAAGCAGCTGGATCGAGGTAATGCCGTTAATAAGCGGTACTAAATCCTTTCTGCCCAGGTTATTTTCAAAGTAGAAAATGACTGTAGAGGAACGGATATTTAATCCTATCCAATAACACAAATTTGCCGCCACTACCAGCATCCAAGGCCAATTTCGCTTAATCGCCCCAAAGCTTTCACGGATCGGGATCGATTTCACTTTCTCGGTTGTCACTTCCTTCAAATCCCTGAATGCAATCAAGAACATGACTACTGCAGCCAATCCAAACAGGACCATCGTAAACGTAAACCCTTTCTGGTCACTTCTCTGCCCAAAGTACTCCACAAGGGGAAGCGTAAAGGTCGTCGCGATGAAAAAGCCTATATTTCCGCCCACCATACGGAAAGAATTCAGCACTACCCGCTCGTTCGAGTTTGTCGTCAAATTCGGAAGAATGGAAGTGATCAGTGTGCTAATGCCGGTATACAAAATCCCGGCTATAATGTATGTCACGTATGCGTAGATCATCTTGCCCGTATTGCTTAAATCCGGCGTTGTGAATGTAAGCACCATAAATAGCGCAAACGGGACGCATAGCCATAGAAAATACGGCCTGCTCTGACCGTATTTTGATTTAGTCCGGTCAATCAATATCCCCCATAATGGAGCATCAATCGCATCGATAAACCGGGTAATAAAGAGTAGCGTGCCCGCTACCCCGATCGATATCCCGAAAACGTCTGTGTAAAAGTACAACAAATAACTGGATATAACACAATATAAGAGATTGCCCGCGGTATCCGTCAGCGAATAGCTGAGCTTGCGGTGCAGTGGTACAGATGCGCTTGCTTCTGCCTGCTGGGTGCTCATGATCTACCTCTTCTCTTTTTTTGGGCTGGGAATACATTTCGAATATCCATACGCGCATTTCACCTTTTTCCCGATTACACCAAGCATAATAAGGAACAGCAGTAATCGTCTTGGCTTCTAACGCCGATTCCGCTGAACTGTACAGTTCAGTGATTGGTTTTACACGATAGCCTTCCGCTGTCAGTTTGACTACACCGCCCAGCAGTTCCCTATCCAGATTTGCTGCAATTTCACTTTCTTTTGGAAGTCGCAGGGCCGCCAAATTCCCCTTGTTATCCGTTTCTTCCAAGCAGTAGACAACTGGTCCGCGTTGTAGTACCGTTTGACCTTGATTCATGGATACTAGCGGATTGCTCCGGATTCGCTCAACCGGCATGTCCAGCACTAGAGAGATCCGATCTCCCGGATACCATGTTCGGCTAAGTTTCAAATAACCTTTTTCCAACTGATCCACAGCAATCTCTTCCCCGTTTATGTGCACTTTTGTCTTTCTGCACCATCCGGGAATTCGTAATGCAATGGTAAAGGAAACCGGCTCTTCCGGATTCACGTTCATCATGATTTGCCCGTTCCAAGGGTACTCATGAAATTGCACGATTTCAACCTGTGTATTTCCAAACTGAATGTCGACCTTTCCCGCGATATATAAATGCGCGTAAAGCATATTCTCTGTCTGTGTGTACACATGATCTTCCACGGAGACGATCATCCGTGCCAGGTTCGGCGGACAACAGGCGCAGAAAAACCATTTTTGACGTTCAGGTTTCACATGTTCCTGGTCCTTCCTTCCTTTTTGATGAGGATTGACCTCTAAGGGATTGACATAGAAAAATCGCTGTCCGTCCAGGTCCATGCCGCTGAGCGTACCGTTATAAAGAGCCCGTTCCAGAACATCCGCATACTTCCGATCCGGGTCGAGACGAAGCATCCGATTAGCCCAAAACGCGAGTCCGACCGATGCGCAGGTTTCACAATACATGCTGTCGTTAGGCAGATCGTGACTGCAAGTAAATGCCTCTCCATTATGGGCAGAGCCGATGCCTCCAGTGATGTACATCTTCTGTTGCGTTACATCATCCCACAACATCTGACATGCCTTCTTTAGCGATTCATCCCCTGTTTTGTCTGCTAGATCCGCCATCGCAATGTATAAATACATGGCCCGGACCGCGTGGCCTACTGCCTCCTCCTGGTCCCGGACCGGTTGATGAGCTTGTTGATACTCATAGCCGAGCCCGAAATTGATATGGTTGTCATCATTCCAGGTTGGTGCTGTTTTGATATTTTTCCGCATCTCCTTCTCTTCTTCAAAATATATCGGATGCTGACCACGCTGGTTTATAAAGTATTGGGCTAATTTCAAATATCGTTCATTGTGGGTCGCGTCGTACAGTTTAACAAGCGCCAGTTCGATTTCTTCATGTCCTGGATATCCGTTCAGTTTGCCGTCTTCTTCACCAAATTCCTGCTCAATCAGGCTCACGTACTTCTCCATGATGTGCAGAAATTCGATTTTACCTGTAGTTTCGTAATAAGCGACCGCAGCTTCGATGAAATGTCCCGCGCAGTACAATTCATGGTTATCCCTAAGGTTGGTCCAGCGATTGTTTGGTTCCTTCAACATGTAATAGGTGTTCAGATAACCATCCTCTGCCTGAGCCCTGCCCAGCAGCGCAATAACCTCATCCGCACGCTGTTCCAGTTCCTCGTTAGGATGATCTCGCAGGCTAAATGCCACTGTTTCAAGCCATTTAGCTACATCGCTATCCTGAAACACCGATCCGTAATATTCTCCGCTTGATTCCCCAGCGGCAATTTTGAAATTTTTAATGGCATGGCTTGGTTCAGTGTCCGGCAGTTCATCGTTTAAAGCTTTCCACTGATAAGGAATGACCTCCTCTGCTACAATTCGTTTATATTTTTTCCAAAAGACATCGTTCACGCGAACGCCCTTGACGGGATTAGCCGTTTTCATGATACACATCATCCTTTCAAGCTTGTATGCAGCGCTTTCATTTTGTTCTCTATAGAGGTAAAGTAAATTAAAGCAGAGGCTTCAAACATGCTTCCGAATCTCTTTACACTTTGATTCTAACAATGCACCGAGCCCGAAATAATCCCGTCCTTTAACTAATATTTGCACAATTTCACACTTAAGGAGCTTTACATCTATGGGATACACCGAAGCTTTATCCTTTTTAGTCCCTCCGTTTCCATTCTTCATTGAGGGCAATGTCACGACATACCGTCCTGGAGAGCAACACCCGAACCGCTACCGATTGGGCTATTTCGATGTCATCCTTGTCAAGGAGGGCACGCTTTATTTAGGTGAGGAGGATTGTATGTGGACAATGTATTCCAATCATGCTCTTATTCTGGAACCGGACAAGCACCATTTTCCTGTGAAGCCATGCCATGAGAACACGTCCTTTTACTGGTTCCATTTTCAGACGAATAACAGTTGGCTATGCCAAACCGAACCACAGATGATCATACCTAAGGAGCCCGTCTCCAAGCTGCATTATTATGCAGAGCACACAACCATTCACCTGCCCAAATATCAGCAAATCGTGAACTCCGGCGAACTGTTTGAAATGCTCGATTTACTGCTGAGTACAACGTTGAAGCCGAGAAAGCTCGCCCTTTGGGAAACCCAGCAGACATTTATGAAGGTGTTACAAGGCCTGGAAAATAATCAGAATCACAAGGATTCCTCCACTCAACTAGCAGAACAGATTGAAATCTATCTGAAACAAAACTATAAAACGCCAATAACGAATAAACAGCTCTAAAGTCGTTTTCATGTCCATGAAAATTACTTGGCAAGATGCATGAAAACAGTCTTTCATTGTACGCCTCTTGAATATTTGCTGATGTACCGCCTGGAACAGGCTCGCAGCCTGTTGCTTCAAACGGACTGGTTCATACAGCGGATTGCGGAAGAAACCGCATTTTCGCAAATCAGCTACTTCTCCCGCTGCTTCAAAAAGAGATTCGGCGTATCGCCTCAGCAATATAGAAAGCAGCATTCCAAGCCTGTGGATTAAGTACTTTGCCGGGAGTACGATGATTTTTAACATACCACTCCAATGCATACCCACCGGCTTAACAACTTGCATTGCAGGCTCAACAAAAATGCGCCTGCCGGAAAACTTACTGGCAGACGCTTCCCTCAGCGAATACAGCGCATTAGCTGTATTCGCTGCTCCTTGATCATTGCTTTTTCCATATATTCAATTCCCCTTTGGACAGAACGGCCTCTTTAATGCTTATTGCATGTTCATTTGCCAGCTCTTAGATTTGTGTACGTGCCGGAAGGATTGATGTTCCGCTCATGGAGAACTCATCAGGTCCCATGTATATTGGATCATCTAACATGGCTATTTCTCATTTTTTTGCAGGGGTCCGGTGCTTAAAAAGATAGCATCTACACCTATTCTGCCGATATCATACCTTAATCCAAACTTTGACTCTGTACATGAGAGCTGAAGAAGCCATATTGGACATATGGCCTCATCGCTTAACCTGTGAATGGGCTCTCACATATGAAAAGCTCTCCAGAACGACCCCTCTGTATCAATGATATCCTTGATCTGGGCAAAAGAAATCGTGAACGTCGGAAATCCCGCCACATAAGGAGCGATCTCATAAGGACTGAAGTAGAGATGCAGAGCATCTGCTGTGACAAAAAAGGGCTGATTCGGACTAATGCCCTCATAGGTATCTGGAAACACGTAGGAGTACTGCGGATCATTCTTAATCTGATCTCCCACAATCTGGCTCAACACTTTGACATAGTCACTATTCGGTTTAAATAAATCCTTCAGTTCATACATCTGACCACTGCCCAAATTAATAATTGCATAAACCATCGTAGGCATGCCATGTGCCGCACCAAATGGATAGTTGTAACCCGTAAGTTTCAGTTGAAGCAGTTGTTGCTGATAAAAAGATATATCAAAATCTCCTGTGTACGTATAGTCCAGCTTCTGATCAGCAGGTATGGGCTTAACCTGAGAAAGGGTCTTTAACTTGGCATTTACCGCAAGTTGTGCCGCTTGATCCGTCATGCCCTCCACCTGTGGATAATAGACGAGGTAATCCGGATTGGGCTTATACTTCTCTTCTCGCACACGATAAGGCGAGCGAAGCGGTACGATTGTATTTTGCCGCCAGATCATCTGTCCGGCCCGGTTCACATAGGATAAACGCTGATCCACATAGGCCTTGATCAAATCAGGCGCCACAACTTCCAATGTACCCGAGCCTTCAACACGGGGATATCCTTGTGCAGGCCGTCCGCTCAAATCCAGCAGATACGTCTGTCTCGCATCCGATGCGGAGGCCAGCCCACCTTTGTAATTGCGGACATCCCGATATACAAATTCCGAAAGTCTTCTGCCGCTGACATCTGCAATCGCGTACACAGAGCCAATAAACGGTTGCTCCGGATCAATGGCGTTACCTAGCGCAAGCCGTTGTTCCCCAAGATCTCGAATGTCATTGTAGGTCGGCTGGATGATGAATGTACCTTGCAGATTAATGACGCCATACGTTGACTTGTAATCCTCCGCTGTATTTACGATCGCTTGCCCACCACTGAAAGGAAATGCCGATGTAAACTGGGGCTGTATACGAATATTACCCCGTTCATCGATATACCCATATTTACCCGAAGTCTCTTTTTGAAAAGCAAGCAGCCCTTCCCCCAGTGGCCCCACATAGGCATATGGATAAGTCGCCAGTCTTTGACCATTCCGATCAATGAGCGCAAATTCATTATCCTTGATCTGCACAACCGCTTTGCCATCCTGAAAATCGTTCGCCGACGCGAACTGTGCTCGAATCACCTCATTACCGACGGTGTCTAAATAGCCATACAGACTGACTATCCCTCCTGACTGGCTGTTGTCTGAATCATAAAACAAAGCTCGCCCGTCCTCCAGATTTGAAATATACGAATATGCACGTTTGGTCAACACAGTACCCTGTTCGTTAATCATCTTGAATCCTTGGGAATCAATAACAATAGCCCGACCTTCTGCGAAATCGTTAATGGAATCGTATACAGATTGAACGACATACTGCCCACTAAGATTGATGACGCCCGCTTTCCCGTCCTTTACAACAACAGCCAAACCGTTCTGCTGGAAATTCTGGGCATCATCCAGTACCGGTTGAAGTCGGATACGACCATGCGCATCCATATACCCCCACTTGGTTCCGGCTGTTGTTCTTACGGAAACCGGAAATAACCACGTCGTTTCACGCTCATGACTACCCATTCCCATGGCCTGCCTAATCTTCTTTTCCAGTTCAAGTAACACCTCTCTGGAAGGGTATGGATTAGCAAAGCTAAGGGCCTTCTGGACGGAAACAAGCGCCGCTGGCAATAATCCCGCATGATACTGAGCATCCGCAAGATAGTACCAGTAGAAGGTGTAATCAGGATAATGCTGGGTCAATTTCTCATAGTACTGTACCACCTTAGGGTAGTAATAGAGATATACATCCGGTGAAGGAACCCATTTCCCATTTTGCCATCGGATGATCTCGACCCGATAGGCCTCCCCTGTGTCGTGAATCCAGAGTGCAATCTCCACTTTGCCATCTCTTCCATGCTGACTAGGCATATCAATGATCTCAGCATAGCTATAATACATATCCTCTGGTGCTACATCTGTCAGTCCTGATTCCGTCCACTCGTATACAGCAAGCTTTGACCAGATCGCTCCAATCTGCCAACCGACAATCAGATTGTTCCTCACGGTTGAAGTCACGGGTGCTGCTGTCAGCAGAGTTACCCCATAACCCATGCCCTTCGTCAGAGACATTTTGATCCAGTTACCCTCGTAAAACTTCAGAACAAGCAGCAACAATTCTCCGCCCAACTGATATACCGCAACAATCTCCGGCATGCCGTCACCAGTAAGATCTGACGCATAGATGGCTGGATGTTTGACAGGTTTATCAATGGTGACGACTGTTGCTCCAGCCGGAATATGTTGATTCACAATTTGTGTTAACAGCGGTTCGCTCATGGACATGTTATTTCCTCCCTTATGACCGCATTCGCCTAATGGTATGCATCACAAACCGGGATATGACATCAGAACGAATATAACCGCTAACTTTGAAAAATTGAACGTGAGAGTGTCTCAAGCCATTGTAAGAATGTAATTATATAAAAATAGGGCAGCCGCTAAGGCCACCCTTTTCAGTCGTCTCCAACCCTACTGATCGTGTAACATTACTTTCTGTCCGTTGAGTATAAGATAATTTACTTCTTTGATTGGTATCGTGCGAGGCGATATCCACTTCAACAAATCTTCATCTATATTCAAAAACCCTGATTGGGGAAGAATGCTTGTGCCATCGTTCAAATAAAGCTCCATACGTAGATCCTCAGGCTTGATTTGGTTTACACCCTTGCCCATAAGTGTAACACCTAGGGAGGAGACTTTAATCTCCGTACGTATATCCTCATTCATAACCAGCGTCGTTTCTCCAGTTTTACTTAATGTATCTTGCTTCAGATTAAAGGTCGTTTCCCAGTCCCCCCTAACGAACTGATCGTAACGAGTAAAATATCCTTTAAGTTGAAGATTATTGAGTTGACTGATATCTGAAATATCAAAAATATACTCCTTATAATCCCCGCCGTATCTAGTACCATCTTTGATATAAGAGCCATAGGAGACACTATTCATAGGAATATCCTGCTTGTTCCCTCGATCATCAGTGAAGAAAAAATCACCATGATTGTATCTACCCATCTCGTCATCTGGATTAATCTGAATATGCAATTTACCATCAATGAAACCTATATTGGATATATACATCCAATCGATCCCAGGCAACTTAATATGGGTTTGATCCTGACGAAGTACATGAATGAGTTCCTGTTCACTTAATTCCAGAGCGGATTCACCTCCCCACCCGCTAATCCAGTCTTTGAGTGGATCAAGAGTATCATATTCGTTCTGCTGCTTCTTACTCAGGAGTTCTGAGAGATTGAGCCCAGAATCATAGTTCTCTTCTTTAGTTGCACCTGATAAAAAAGAACTAATCTGGACACTCATTCGATTGCTGAGCCGTTTTCCCTGAACCAGAAATCGGATAATCGCAGTCTTCTCGGCAGGATCATACTGTACTAACTGTGCATTATGTGACCGACCACCTGATACATGAAAATCATATACATCAAGCGAAGCATTCACTCGGTCTTCTGTTAAATCCGTGAGGGATACATATATTTCAGTTGTGCTGCCGTCTCGAACCGCACCGAGAGTCTGCATGCGTATGCCCTGATCTTCACTGGTCTTATTTACGGGACGAAGAATGTTAATTCGATCTCCACTCAAAAATTGCAGGATAGATGAAAGATCAATTACCCCCAGAGCCGCTGCTGCACCTGTAACAATAGTTAAAGACAGGAAGGCTGCAATGGGGATATAGATTATCTTAGGGATTCTCCTTTTGTACAGTTGTGTTCTATTCTTTTGTGAATTACGTTGAGAATTTGCCTTAAGGCCCGCTTTTTCATAGAATAATTTCTTGATATGGGTTAGATTCTGCTCCGTAAAATGATCTCCTGGATTCGATATGTGAATCACCTCCTCTATTTCTTTTGCAACCACCACTTACGCAACCACTGTTTCGAACGATAAATTTTGTTATGGACCTGTCTGATGTGCAACGACAATGCTTCTGAAATCTCCAATGGCTTCTGACCTTCGTAAAATCGACGTTTCATAATCTCCCGGTCAGGTTCAGGAAATGATTCAATAGCTTGTTCCAATTCTTGATACCTTTCTTTACTAATCAATTGCGAAAGCGTGTCCTCAGTTTGAACAAAATGAATGCTCTCCTCATATGCAATCTCACTTCTGCGATTCAATTTCCGGTAACGATCAATGGCCTTGTGCTTCGCGATGGTCGCCAGATAATTTTTCAAACTACTGCGCTCGGGCTGGAAAGAAAGTGGATTTTGCCAAAATGAAAAAAAGGTGTCTGCTACACATTCTTCGACTTCTTCAGATGAAGCATTATGTAATATGGAATAAATAATTTTCCACAACAATCCGGCATACTGATTCATCACCCATTCCATGGCTTCATGGTCACGTCTTGCGACTGCTTCCCTGATCTGTTCTTCCTTCATGCTTACCCTCCCTTCCATATAGAGTGATATACGAGTTAGTCAGATACGGATATATCCATTAAAACGTGACTCCATAATAGATTCGTTTCAGAAACACCATTTACTCAAATTCGATAAAAAAAGATTTGCAGAGGCTTACGCTTCTGCAAATCTTCATATACGTATTAGTTCAGGATGATTCCTGAGTGCTCAGTTGTACATATTGAGTGAGGCGGCAATACTGAAACAGTAAAAACTCCTCATCACCGTTCCCCAGCGCCGTTTTGCGACCTTCCTCGATAACAACTTCCATTATTTCACGAAGAAAAGTCATTTGGAACCTTGTGCTCTCCACGACCAGCTGTTCCAGGAATTCAATATCTCTCAGTGTGAATTGGGATATCCCTCGCAATAATAACTCTTCTGACCAGCTGCTGATCTTCTGCATCAACTGATTATAGTCTTCCAAGTCTTCCCGTCCTTCCATAGCCCGTATCCAGTTTCAGACTGATCACCGTTTGACCCTTTAGGAAACTGATCGGGTATATATGCTTTTGTTCAACGCGAACAAAGACATAAAAGTGTTCGAGCGATGCAGCACCATACCCTGACTCCAGCCGTTTGATCATCGTTTCATAGTCCACTGAATAAGGAAGTGTCAGGGCTAGTCTTTCCCCATCTTCAATCTCAATCGTAAGAATAAGATCCTGCGTTTGCTTATCAAAGCTATGTTCTACGATTCGGGCAACTTTGATGATTGCCAATCGCTCTTTTGGAACGGAAAAAAGGTCAAATAATCGTAGATCCTTAAGGAGTATAGACGATACATCTTGCATGTACTTACCCAGGTTCACTTCTTCCACTCCCGTTCGGGGCAGCAACATCAGCTTAGCACCTTCGCCAGAGGAAATCCGACGTTCCTCATTCACTTTCACGGAACGAAACTGTATCTCTTCTCCCCCAAGCTGACGAAAGGTCAGATTAGGAAGCCAGGGAGTGAACGATCCGTAATGCTCTGTATATGAAAACGGATTATCTTCATAGTATACAGCCCGCACATCACTGTAAGTGTAGATCTCCTGATCATCAAAACAATAGAAATAGTAGGTGATTCCACGGTAACCGGATCGCGTCTCCCACGCATCAGCTCCCAAACCGTACAGATGTAATGCAGGAACAGCATAGTATTTACTGCGGAAACTGCCAATGAGCTGACTCTGCTTCATTGCAGATATCTCATTTTGCTCCAATACCTGCAATGCAAGATACAGCTTGCTTACTCGATCAAGCATGGATTGCATGGAGAAGCGTACATGTCTATTAAAAAACAGCTGCAGCTCCCCCTGAATCCCACGCAAACTTCGCTCCACATCTGGAAGGTTGCCACTATGGGCCGCAATCGCCAAGGTCTCCAATTGTGCCATATACGACTGCGGCAGCCTAGCAAGCCCCGTTTTCAACAGGCCTGCCAGCATGACACGACATTCTCGTACCGTTTGAAGGGAAAACTTGGGTTCGTACACTCTGCCACCTAACGCTTCCGTATCGTCCAAACCTTGTTGTTTCCGATATCGCAACAACGCTTCGAGCTTAGCCATATTTCCCGCTGTCTGCTTCACTTTACATAACGCTTTCGCCAGGCTTGACTCCTCGGTAAACGAAACTTCGATATCTTGACTTACAAGATGCACAGTAAGGAGCGAGTCCTCAGTAATCTTAATCTCTTCGGGATACTTTAGTCGAAATAGAACTTCCTCAATCATCGAAGAACTATACGATTTAATCAACGTTGATAGATCAGCTTCAATCATCCAGCGGAAGCGGGACTCCGTCACCAGGGATGGTGAATTCTGTTTTACATCACTTTCATCAATACTTGTCTCCACACCCAGCTCTTCCGAGGAGGGCTCTTCATTAAGGTTCACCGTATCTTCTTCCTGGTGTTTCCGTTGAAAATACAAGATCGAAATCAGGACATGTTTGCAGATATGATCGGCCGGGCAGGAGCATTCCCAATGATCCAGCGTATTCTCAAGCGTACAGTGTGTCCCGTCACTTAACTGGCAACTCACAGATGATTCATTCCATGTGTACGTTACACTTACACCATTGTCCAACTCTTTCAAAGACCTTTTGTACAATCCCTTGTTGGCATACCGGATCAGATAATCCTCCGTACACAGCTTCGAAAAAACCAGGTATTTCTCCTTGAATCCACTCACGTCATCAACGCCCCGTTGCTCTCAGAATATCATAGATCGTTTCACTGAATACCCGACCTGGAATGTTGCCCAAAGCAATGGGTTTGTTGTCACCATAATAATAATATTGCTTGTTATTCGGTTTGAAGAAATGTAGGGATTCCAGTGTAATATCATCCAGTCCCTCGTAATACGTTATGCTCGTACCACTGAAACGCAGTTCTGCGACAAGATCTCCATACTCTTTGTAAAACTCATGATACCAACCGCCATCCTGCGCGGGCCCTTTGATCCAGCCGTATTTCTCCAGTGCTTTGGGGAATGCAGTGGGTGAAAAATCAGACTCCGGCAAGCGTTCATATTCAACCTTGTTTTTGTCTTCATCCTCAGGCACATGGATTTCCCGATTAAGCTGCTCAAACGGCTGCTTAATCTCGTAATTCTCCAGCTGCGTTTTCCATCCTTCGAGCGTAGCTTGGTCAAGTTCGAGTGGATGAATCAGGCCCACCAGCGAACCTGAGGGCAGCTCATATTCATCCTCATCAACGGTATTAAACGTGCCGTCCTCCATATAACGGAAGGTGGTGACCAGTTGACCATCTTCATACGTGCCCCAGATCAGACCTACAGCGAATTTCTGCATGATTACATTTTGTACAAACAGTGCTTTCCACTCATCTGCAGACCATAGACGTTGCTTGGACAATGACTCTTCCAGACGCTGCGCCTGAATGTTAACCATGGATTTGAGATCTTTTTTCAGCTGCGTGAAACGTGCCTTGGACTGCGCTGCCAGTTCAGCATCGTCTTTCTGTGCAGGAGCAGGCAGACTCTTCACGGATTTGCCCGTTTCTTCATTGAATACAACAACTTGCAAGTCTCCATTCACCTTAATCAGGAATGAACGCTCTCCGTAGCTCAGTTGCATGGTTCCTTTTTCATCAAAACCAAGCGTGGTGACGAGCCGATCTTCCAGTTGTTCCGGAGTAAGTCCCATATTATCGGCTGCAAGCTGCAATGCTTCTTCTGCAGCACCTTTCACCTGACGGTTCTTCACGCCACGTTTGATCTTGTCAATCGCCATGAGAGCGGATGGATCTTTCAGGTATGCGAGCACTTTCACAGCATCTGCTGCAATTGCGCCGCGGCTGTTTTCTGTCCATTCCTTAATTTGCGGAGCCAGAATATTCACAATCTGAATATCGCCAAAGAGTGCTGATACATACATCACCCACTTCTCTTTTGCAGGAGCCCCTTCCTGAATCCAGACCTGGAGCAGTTCACTTGCAAAGCGAGCAAGCGATGCGTCGCTTACGTAGTCCCGTAATTCATTTAATCTTTCATTGGGTCCTGACGTGCGATCCAGCGATTGCACCAAAGCATATAGCTTAATTCGATCATCTAACGGCTGATTGTCCTCTGTTCGCGTCAGGGAAGGGAGATCATTCAGAGTCAACCAGCTTAGTCTGGCCAGCTTTTTGCCATCTGCCTGATCAGCAAGCGCAGCATGAGCATACTCAGGGCTTAGATCTGCGGTATCCAGCAGAATTTGAATCAGGTTCTTCCAATCCTCCGACTTCTCTTTCTTCAAAAGCTCACCGTACAGCTCCTTGCTGTTTTCCAGACTGCGGATCGCGGTCAGAGCCATCTCTTTGATCCCCGCTTTTTTCTCCGCGTGGTATATAAGCGAGTATAACTCTTCATCAGGAATCCGGTTGAATTCAGCCAACGCTACGCCGTTGGCTTTCTTCGACGAATCCTGTAATCCGGCACGAATCGCTTCAGACAACTGTTTTTTGGGCAGTCCCTGACGCTGCTCAAAGGTGATCTCTAATACTAAAATGCGAGTGTCCGTTGGAAGTTTTTTATACTGTTTCAGCGCATATTCAAGATTCTGCTGAATGATCCGACGATACTCATCCTTGGGCATGGAATTGTATCTATAATCTGTCATGCCATTAAGTGAGATGAGGCTGGTCAACAGTTTCTCATGCTGTACCTCTGGATCTTGACCATAACGTTGAAGAAGCTTTTCACCACTAAATGCATAGGATCGATACATATCTGAGACGATATCCATTGTCCAATCAGGATATGTAGTCAAAATGACGAACCGCCGCATTGCCTCCGATTCCTCAGGCAGGAAGCTGATGGAAATTAAGCTCTGAATTCGCTTTTTGTCACGATTCAGGTTGTTAAACAACTCCCGGCTGTTTGGATCGTTCCAGTATTCCTCCAACGAAGTTTTGCCTTCCAGATACCGTGCGATGGCTAGGCCACTGCGTCCCCCATCCAATGGCTCTCTTAGTACAGCATAGACGGCTTGTTCAATCGTTCCTTCAGCTTCTGGAAGTTCCAGCCCGCGGTCCTCCATTATCTTTTGAATAATGAGCTTGAGATACGGGGCTTTGAGCAGCTCATATGCCCGTCTTGATTGATCAGGCTCACTCGCAATCGCTAACTGTAGCGTGGGCCACGATACAGAATACATGTTAAGTTCGTAATTGATTAGCTCGATCAACTGGTAAGGTTCGTCGATCGGAAGAAGACCAGTAAACAGGTTGTCTACATTCTTGGCTCTGGAGTCCAAACTCAGTAGGTACATGCGCATTTCGAAGGGATAGATTTCATGCAATTGAATTATTGCTTCCAGTAAAGCCTGCCCCGTTTCCCCCTTGTTTTCGAGGAAGCGTTCTTTGCCGCCATTGATATTAATCAGATATAATAACGAACTACTTAGCAATATCATCGTTTGGTGAAACACATTTTGGGACAATTGATCCTTTTTATTCAATGAAGTGTTCGGATAATGCTCTACAATCAGTTGATTCCGTTTTTGTTGAAGGAATTCCGGATCCAGATCACGAACGGACTGCATAGAACGGCTCTGGACGGAGCATACAACCAATGGTTCAATAAGCTTATGTAACGTTGGCCGAAGCTGTTCTGCATCTTCAACGATCACCAGTTGGAGTAACTCATGCAGGTTTTGGCTGAGTAATTGTACTTGTGCTGCTTGTGAGGTAATGCCTTCCAATCTGGAATACAGTTTCAGAAGTAACAAAGCGTCAATAATTTCCCGTTGATGGTTTCCATATCCATTTCCTTTCTTGGATTCAACAAACAACCGAACACGGCTTAGCCTGCTTTTTAACTCCTCCAAAATTTCCTTCTCTCCAGCAAACTGACGGATTTTCTGCAATCGGAACAGTAAATCGCCCATCCGATCCTGGCTTTTGCTCTTTCCGCTTAATCCGTAGGCTGTTGAATCATCGCCGATACAGATCGTGAAGCCATCTGTCCTCCACGAATTACGTCTGGAATACTGAGATTCCAGATGAATGACAATAGCCCCTGCCCGAAAAAATATATCTCCATCATCTTTCTTGGCAAGCTTCATAAGTGCTTCAGTCGTATAGTAGACATAATGACTGGAATTACCCATCATTTCAGGAAATTTGTCCGTCGTTCCGAGAACATAATCAATGATTTCTTGACTACGATCTGTTTTAAGCGAGTAATCGTTCGAACACATTTCAGCAAATTTCTCCACCAAGGTCTCTATTCCACGGTCTGCAATAAGCATTACACATTCCTCCTAGAAATTTGAGTTAATTGAATTAATTAAGTGATAATCTCGCCAATCCAATCCGCGAGCTCGTTAGGTGTAATCGCCGCTACATGTGCACCCATATTGGTTAACGTCTGTGCTGCATGTTTGTTGTAAACCGATTCTCCGTTAAAATCGAGTGCGGTTAGAACAAGTAACCTGCACCCGGTGTCAATGATATCTTTACAAGCTTTGTACATCTGTTGAATCGGGTACCCTTCCTCCAGGTCACTGACCAGAATATAGATGGTTTTGCCCGGATTATCGATTAACGTTTCTCCGTAACGCAGTGCTTTGGTGATATGTGTCCCCCCGCCAAGCTGTACATTCATGAGCACATCCACGGGATCTTCCAGCCTTTCGCTAAGATCGACAACCTGAGTGTCAAAAATGAATAATTTCGTTCGCAGTGCATTCAATCGATAGAAAATGCTTGCCATCACCGAGCTGTATATGACTGAATCCAGCATGCTGCCACTTTCGTCCACACCAATGATGATGTCCCACTTGTTATGAGACTGAATATTCCCGTCAAAATAAAGGCGCTCAATTACAAATCTGCGATTGTTTTTATCATAGTTCTTCAGGTTCTTGGTAATGGTCTGTTTGAAATTTAGATTGCGTAAGGATCGTACCGAACTGGATGCATAGCGGCTGCGTTTCCCCATAATACTCGCTCTTGTTTGAGATTCCAGCTTGCTGCGCAAATCCTCGACTACAGTTCGCACAATTTCCTTGGCGCTCTTTAATACCTCACCCTTCATCCGCCCCTTGAACTGCATAATATTTTTGAGCAAATTCATGTTCGGTTCGAGTGATTCCAGCAGCTTCTTGTCGGTTAATAATTCCGTCAACCCATAACGGTCAAGCGCCTGCTTTTCCAGTATTTCTACCGTTGATTTGGGGAATAACTCCCTAACTTTATGCAACCACTTGGGAACGGTTAAGTTGGACGGTCCGCGCCCGCCCTCTTTTCTGTACCCTTGCTCTTCACCGTATTCGCGATTGTACAAATAGCCTAGAATCTCATCTATTTCGGAATACTGAAACTCATCAGGAGTGTACGCATCCGAATTGGATAAGCCTTGTTCGGCTGATTCGCCCAGAATAAGACGCCAGCGATTCAAGGTTTCCACCTGATTAAGCTCAGCGCTGCCCTTATCAACATGCTCGGATGTATCCAGCTCGTTTAGATCAGCTCCCATGCGTCAAACTCCTTTCTGATGGCTTCATCCCATGTTCTCGCCTGAATCAAGAGTTGCTCGTCCACAGGAGGTATGGACATCGTCTCTATGTGTACCTTATGCAAGCTCGCGACGCGATCCGCGATGAGGCCTGTCTCCATAGGGGTAAAATAGGTGAAGGCTAGACGTAGTTGCGGTATCATGCTTATAAATTCATCATAGTCGAGATTCTCTATCATATAATTCAACTCGGTTAACAACTGATCTTCATATAAGAAAGCATCGCGTGCTACAGAAAAAACACCCTGTAAGTAAAGCGCCGTTTGCCGGGTCTGTTCCGGTGTTCCCCGGATATATCCACGTGCACGATCAACGATTTCTTCCCTTTGCCTGTCACCGAGTCCTGAAGAGATGGCAATACATACCCCCTCCAGCTGTGCCGGAAGTTTATGATCTGACAGAAGTTCATTCAAATGTGCCCTAAACGTCTCATCTTGGAAACGTTCCTCAGATGACTCCGCCAGCATCGCAAGCAGCTTTAGCCCCTGAACGATGGCTTCATGTTCATCCGGATTGGTTCTTGAGAGCTGCAGAAGCTTGTCTACTGCATTGGTATAAGCTTCGGATACAAGTTTAGGGAGATGCTCGTCCTCAGACAGACCGAGGAGTCTACGGTGTTGCTGAATTCGGTTCAAAATATGCAGACTCCCACACAGAGAGAGGAAATTTCCATCCTTGCGCAAAGCTGACTCAACCTGTTCATACAGCTTCATCGCGGTATCCTGCAGACCCATGAGCAGAGCCTGAAGCATGGACTTGGCAAGTTCACCACTATGATGATCCGGTATTTCCCGCATCTGTTCTTCCATTTTACGTGTTGCCGCTTCCCGAAGCGTTCCCCCATAGATTGAATTCTCAATTAATCTGGCTTCAATCCGTGAGGAGTACGTGTAGACCCATGTTTCCCGAACAAGATTCATGTCTCGTTGTGCGATCCAATCTGGTCCGGATTGCCGTTTTGAAAATTCTGGAACAAGATAGGATATACATTGAAATAATTGACTAGTCTGACGATGGTCCGGTTTGGCATATAAATCGAGTACTTTCTTATGTTGGCCGGTCGTACGTATTTGCAGTTTCGAACCCATACAGCGTGCTTTGAAATCCTCAACGATTGGAATGCTGAATGGGTTAGGGGCAACACTTCCAATGACGTCTCCAGTCAACAATCGTTGCAGTTCTTGAAGAGGTTTATCTGAAGCTAGTGTCAGCTCCCCCTTAACAAAAGAAGAGAGTGCCGCATCCATCAGCTCGTAAACTCCACCTTCCCTCTTGCCCCGCAGTCCAGCCAGACCCTGAATCATGCTGTAAGCCTCAATCGCGTCACTGGTGGATACATGCTCATGACTTTCTCGCAGCTTTCGTGTGAGCCGAGACAATAAATCCAGCGCCGTCATGTTATACGGTGTACTCTTTTGGCGGAGCATTTGGTTCCAAATCTGTTCGTAGTAGTTCACATAAGGCATTCCGCTCGCATAACCATTCAATCGATCCGCCTCAGCAAACGTATAGACCATCGGATACATCTGCTGATGAACCGAATCCCCACCCCGTACTTGCTCGTTCAACGTCATCCCTTCTGAGTCCGGTTCATCAGGCTCTGACATCAAAAGTCCATACGTATGAAACCCACCCGTAATCACAAGCACACGGTTATGCACCTGCCTGACTTGCCCAATCCGCTCTCTCATATGCGCTTCTCTTGCCAGATCACCTGTAGTGCTCAATCGTTCCGCTGAATAACACATCCGCGATAAGGTGCAGTACGTGAATACATCTTGCACAAACTCCCGGGTTGTTTTCTCCAAACCGCCAATCTCAAATACCTTTTCCCATAACTCATCAAAGCTGCGACAGTTTGTTTTCTGACACAAGCGGTTGATGAAGTCTGATCCGGCCAGCAAGGTTTCATCCTGAATGGATATTTCCTTCTGCTCTGTTTTGCCGGGCTTGGAAAAGTGGTGATAGTCCAGGTCGATAAACTGCGCCGGAATACCCAATCTTGCAGCTTCCTTCAAAGCCACATATTCAGGCGAGTAGCGAAGCATCGGATAATAGCAAGCCTCTCTCTCATGTTCACTTTCGTAGGTGTAGTACAGACTGACAGGAGGTACCGTTGCTTCATCAGCCAGGACCTGAATCAATGGATTACCACTCTCGGGTCCCTCAATCAGAATGGTGTCGGGTTTGTACTCCTCAATCAATCGTATTAAGTGATAGGAACACACTGGACTATGGTGCCGTACAGGAAAATAAACCGTACCGTTATCCAGGTTATATACCTCGGCCTCAAACAACGTATGTAACTGAGTAACATCCGGCTCCGCCGTTCCAGTTAACCGATCCATTTTTTCTCCTCGTAGTAGTTCTTCCAAATCCCTTCTGTCTTGGATCGCTCTTTCACGACCTTGGAGAAGTAGGTTTTGAGAATGGACAGATCCTTGTCATTTTCCTTCGCAATGGTTCCCAGCATGTTCTGCACCAATCGATCCAGCGCAATGCCCTTGTCTTCGTAATAATAAGAAGTCATGGCGCTCTGAACATATACAGATACGGCTTCAGCGGTACTCATGGACGCTTGAGGTGTATCCAGTTTGTACCCTTCCCGCGTCATGCCGGTGCGAAGTTCCATAAATGTCGTGGCCAGCAATTCAACCACGTCCGAATTAATTTCGATATCAATACCACTATGTAATAACAGGCTGCGTGCCTGGGATTCAATAATTTTAGCTTCCATTTTCACATTACTGATCGGTTTGATCGTTTCAAAATTGAAGCGCCGCTTCAATGCACCACTCATTTCATTGACACCCTTATCGCGAATGTTCGCTGTAGCAATGACGTTAAATCCCGGTTTAGCAAAAAGAACACCGCCATCCAGTTCAGGAATATTCATCACCTTATCACTCAGAATACTGATTAGACTATCCTGCGCTTCGGCAGGACAACGTGTAATCTCTTCAAAACGGGTAAGAATCCCTTTCTTCATCCCGTTATATAGCGGTGAGGGTACAAGTGCCGCTTCCGAGGGGCCTTTGTCAAGCAACATGGCATAATTCCAAGAATACTTGATCATATCCTCCGTTGTGCCAGCCGTACCTTGAATGGTGTTCAGGCTTGTTCCCGAGATGGCTGCCGTCAGCAATTCGCTGAGCATGGTCTTGGCTGTTCCTGGTTCACCTACTAACATCAACCCCCGATTGCCTGCCAAGGTTACCACTGCACGTTCAATCAGCACATCATTGCCATAAAATTTGCGGGTAATCGGTACCTCATTGCCATCCAATATCGCAGGTTTATCCCTGCCTACAATAAAATCCCGTACATAGGCCGGTGATAACAGCCAGTTCGGAGGCCTCTTTCCAATATCTTCCTCTCGCAATGCACGTAATTCGGTGTCGTATAGTGTCTCGGCGGGTGGCTTAAGCATTTCCATCGTCAAGGTGTCTCCTTTCGTATAAACAGATCGTATGTTCTTATTCGTTAGAATCATTTTATCACAGCAACCTATCCACGAACGTAGAAAACAATAAAAATGGTTGAAACGTCCTTCTTATCAGCACTTCTCATAAGTCCATGGACATAGTCTATAGCGCAATTATGAACTGGCTGTATCATTGAGTCACTGCTGATTGCATAGAGTTGGAACTTGAATCAGAGCAATGAATGTAAATACATTCGTATTATAGGTCATATGTCCCTATCACTCATTAAACGATTGATATTGTGTTTTAACCAATTTAAGCCCAATATCACAAAGAAACACAGGGCGGGTAGCCTGTGTCTCCATTTTAAGTTCAATTTATATTCAATCTTTTTTCAGAGTTCCTATTAAAATCATGTGAATCTTCCATGTTGTTCGCGGATCACATTCTTCGTCCACACGAAGCAGAATACAGCTCATACCATTCATAACGTGTTAGCTCAATCTTCGCAGCATCCCGGCAGGCCAAAATACGCTTGGGTCGAATCGAACCGATGACGGGTTGAATTCCTGCCGGATGTTTCATTAACCATGCCAGTACAATGGATTCTGGCGTCACTCCTCGCTCCTTCGCCATTCGATGAACCAACTGAGCCGTATGCTCAATTTCCGGGCGTTGTCCTTCAACTACCCTGCTGGTAAATCGACCTTGAGCGAGTGGACCCCACGCTTGCAGCTGAATATGCTCTGCCTGACAGTACTCCATCGTGCCGTAAGGAAATACGTTTTCCCTCGCTGGTGGGCGATTCACAGTCACGCCTGCTTCAACAAATCCTATTTTGTCCAAGCTCATCTCAAGCTGATTCACAATCAGAGGGACGCTGCTGTGTAGCTGAAGAAGACGAATTTGTTCAGAACCCATGTTGGACACACCAAAGTGTCTTACTTTGCCCGAATAATGAAGTTTGGCAAGGGCTTCTGCGATCTCTTGCGGATGGGCAAGGGGGTCGGGACGATGCAGTAGCAGGATGTCCAGATAATCCACACCTAATCTTTGGAGGATACCGTCCACACTTGCTAGAATATGTGCAGACGAAGAATCGTAGCGTTGAGGTCCTTCATCATCACCAGCCAGACGTATACCACACTTGGACTGTATAATGATCTGTTCTCTCAAACCTGCACGCTCTGATAACACGCGTCCAAATACATGCTCTGCTTTGCCACGTGTGTAAATATCGGCCAGATCATAATGATTAATGCCTATCTCAAGCGCTGCTTCCACAGCTTTGTGACCTTCCAGAACCAGATCTGGGGTAATCGGAAGGCCATCCCATTCGCCTCCGAACCGCATACAGCCAAGGACAAGCGGACTTGCGGGAATCTGGTGATGGTGCAGGGGGAGTTGTAAATGAGACATGTCAGATTTCTCCTCGTTTTTTTATTTTATAATGCACCTCTACAGAAACTCTCTTATTTCTTCCTTCTTCCTCTATTCTCCTGCTCCATCGACCGATATATCTATCTATAAATGAAATCATCGTCTTTTCAAAGCTCACTTAGCTTATTTCTATAATTGTAGACAAGGTCTCAAAAGCTTGAGTATTGAATATATAAAAGGTGCAGACATTATGTATAAAGCCAAATCATTTACGTATCCCCCCTTGACGGCAAGATTTCTCATCTTGCTTTTGGCAAAGACATTCACCTATTATAAGAACTGGAATGGAGACCGGATACTGAAATAAACATGTCTAGTATTGAAAGTGAGGCACTGAACAGCATGGAAATAAACACCATCGTTTTTATCGTTTTTTTACTGCTCATACTCATTTTATTGGTGCGTGTTATTAGTTTGCAGAGCCAATTGAATGAATTGAAACAGGATGTCGAACGCCTTGAGATCGGGGGAGGTCCTGTTTCACACTCTTCTTTGAACTACAGCCCTACATCGTTGGATGTATCACCTCATTCAGCGTCACAGGCTGAACTGACCGAACTTGATCGTGAATTGCTGGCACTTGTACAACAAGGCAAAAAAATCGTTGCGATCAAAAAGGTTCGTGAAGCCAAAAATCTGTCTCTCAAAGATGCCAAAGATTATGTCGAGTCTTTTGAACGCCTATAATTAATGTGTCGAGACTCCCGACTCCTGCTAACTCTGAAGCTGCACCTGTCCCTCTGAAGTAACAAAAGTGAAGAACCTAACAAAGGTACAAAAGCCAAAAAGAGAGGCACTGTAAATCTACAGTAGCCTCTCTTCTTATTTCTGCAAAGACTCTTATTGTGCCGTTACTGCGCCATCAATTGGATATACAGCACCATTAATATAAGGAGCTTCATCTCCAAGCAGGAAAGCAACCAGGTTGGCGATTTCTTCCGGTCTGCCAAGACGTCCGGACGGTATGCTGTCAACAGTCGCTTTGAACACTTCCGGATTATCTTTACCAAACTGAACCACCATTGGGGTCTCAATTGTACCTGGAGCAATCGCATTTACACGAATGTTGTCTTTACCATATTCAATGGCTGCCGTGCGTGTTAACCCAATTACTCCGTGCTTTGTTGCTGCGTAAGGCGCAACCGTAGGCACACCAACAATCCCCGCTGTAGATGCCGTGTTCAGAATGGAACCCCCACCTGTTTTGAGCATTTCAGTAATAACGTATTTCAACCCGTAAAATACACTTCTCAGGTTAATATCAATAATCTGGTCAAACTGCTCGATCGTGTGTTCAATTAATTTGATACCGGGACCCGCGATCCCTGCGTTATTAAAGAACATATCGATTCGGCCAAACTCTTCGATCGTTTTTTTCACATAATTCTCTACTTCACTTGCCTTACTTACATCCGCTTGTACAAAAATGGCTTTACCGCCCAGCTTCTCAATCTGTTTCACGGTTGCCTCACCTGTCTCTACCACGAGATCAACGACCACAATAGATGCGCCCTTCTCAGCCAGTTTCAGTGCGGCCGCTTGGCCTAATCCACTTCCTGCCCCAGTAATAATTGCTACTTTTCCTGTGTGACTCATTATGATCTCCTCCATGTGTGTTCGTCATCTGTCATCGGATCGGCGAATTCTTATGAAACGGTCTTGCTTCAAACTATGCAACATATGTAGGTTAAAAATAACATAAACCCTGCCTGACTTTACCTATTTTAATAGACTCTCAACATAAAAACAAATCATATAATATCAGTACATACTATATCACAGATCACACACTCAACATCCCACAAAAGAGCCACCCCGCTATCACAGCGGAATGTACTCACTTTCTTTGTTGTGAGATATCAAATGTAAACTAATCATGCAAGTCATGTGCTTATCTCAGCAAATTCGTTTTTGCCAACTCAATCAATTCATCGCCACGTCCGTTCAGTACCGCTTTCATCATCCACAAGGTGAATCCTTCGGCCTGTTTAATATTAATCTTCGGAGGCAAGGACAACTCCTGACGGTTCACCACAACGTCAATCAGAACAGGACCATCATGCAGAAGTGCACGCTGCACTGCCCCTTCCAGGTCTGCCGGATCTTCAACACGGATTCCTTCCATGCCCATCGCCTGAGCTACCATGGCAAAGTTGGGATTCACAAGCTCCGTGCCGGATTCAAGGAATCCTGCGGCCTTCATCTCCAGTTCAACAAAACCAAGTGCTCCATTGTTGAATACAACAACTTTAATTGGAAGGTTATGCTGCTTGAGAGTTAGCAGATCGCCCATTAACATCGTGATGCCTCCGTCACCAGATAACGAGATGACTTGTCTTCCCGGATCTGCCACCTGGGCTCCAATGGCCTGCGGAAGTGCATTCGCCATAGTGCCGTGACTGAAGGAACCCAGCAATCTGCGATTGCGGCTCATCTCCAGATAGCGTGCCGCCCAGACGGTAGGTGTGCCTACATCACAAGTGAAGATTGCATTGTTGGCTGCGGCGTCGCTAATAATCTTGGTTAGGTACTGCGGATGAATTGGTGTTTTCCCGGGTTTACCCACCGCGAGTTCATCCAGATCTTTGCGTACTTTTGTGTAATGATCCACACTTTTACGCAGATGTTTGTCACTATGATCTTCCGTCAGGTAGGGCAGCAACGCTTCAATGGTCGCCTTCACGTCACCACACAATCCATAATCGAGTTTGGTACGACGACCCAGATGTGATGCTTGAATGTCTACCTGAAGGACAGTGGCATCCTCGGGGAAGAATTGACGATAAGGGAAATCCGTTCCCAGCATCAACAGCACGTCACAATCCATCATGGTGTGATAACCCGACGAATACCCGATTAATCCCGTGAGGCCCACCGAATACGGATTATCATACTCCAGGTACTCTTTCCCCCGAAGGGCAATGACCATAGGGGATTTCAAGCGGTCACACAACTGCATCAGAGGTTCACGAGCACCTGCGCATCCTGCTCCGCACAGCAGCGTAATTTTTTTACCCTCATTCAGATATTTCGCAAGCTTTATCAATTCAGGCTCCGACGGGTGCACAACAGGTGTAGTGGCATGGTATACATGCTCAGGCACAGGCAGATCCGCCGCTTCGAGGGCTGCTACATCTCCTGGGAGTACAATAACAGATACCCCTGAGCGAGCGACTGCCGTCTGCATTGCCATCGTAAGCGAGCGTGGCATCTGTTTGGCCGTAGTAATGACCTCGCAATAATGACTGCATTCCTGGAACAAATATTCTGGATGAGTCGCCTGAAAATACTCGCTCCCAATCTCGTCACTTGGAATATGAGCCGCAATCGCCAGCACCGGTACACGGTTCCTATGGCAGTCGTATAAGCCGTTAATCAAATGCATGTTTCCTGGCCCGCTACTGCCCGCACATACTGCGATACTTCCACTCACTTCAGCATCTGCTCCTGCTGCAAAAGCAGCCACTTCTTCGTGACGCACATGAATCCACTCGATTTTACCCGAGCGCCGGATGGAATCGAGTACTGCATTTAAGGAGTCTCCGACGATACCGTATATACGTTTGATTCCTGCATTGAGCAACGCTTCAACAACAACGTCTGCGATTGTTTTTTTCATGATCGATCTCCTTTAATCGCTTATTTTGAGTTATGTTTCCACCCCGTTAATATACCTATTCTTATCCCCAATCTTTTGAAATCCGAATCAAAATCATATGTATTTATGGATATATACACAAAAACCTACCCCTTAAATCGTTTTCTCAACGTTAGGGATAGGTTTTGTATTACTTTAGATGGCAGGCATAACGTTACCGCCACTTACCGGGATATAGGCCCCTGTGATAAAAGAGGATAGATCGGATGCCAAAAAGGCCACCGCATTGGCAATATCCTGATCTTCTCCTCTGCGCTTCAGCGGTACAGTGCGGGTATACGCTTCATCATTCACTGACTCACTGGAACGGTCACGTTCACTGATTGTCCATCCTGGCGCTACCTGGTTGACGGTAATTTGATGCTCGCCAACTTCTTTCGCCAGCACACGATACAAACCATCCATTCCACGCTTACCTGCAGTATACGCGGATTGGGTAGCAAAATTTTGCATGGCACATTCCGTATTGATACCAATGAACCGGCCACCTTTGACTTCTTGCATATAAGGAATGAATGCTTTGGCAAGATACACGTTTTGCATTACACAAGATTCAAATTGGCTCAAGTAATCTTCAGGTGACTGTTCCAGTACGGTTGTCCATTCATATTGAATGACCGCATTGGCAACGACAATATCCACTCCGCCGAGGCTGGATTGAATTTCATCACGAATCTGAAATGCCGTCTCCTGCTTCGTAATATCTCCCTGAACAATCACAGCCTGACGACCGATGGCTTCAATCTCACCCTGAAGCTCCCGAGCCTTCGTTTCATTATTTATGTAATGTATAGCGAGATTTGCACCACAGTTTGCCAACGTACGGGCAATGACTCTTCCCAGTTGTCCGGTGGCACCAGTGACCAGCGCTGTTTTACCTGTGAGATTCAATTGCATAGGGGCATTACCTCCATCAAATTAAATTAAATCACATTTAATTCACGAAAGGATGTGAAGCTTAGTTCGAAAACGATTTCGATCATCATTCATACTTCACTATATTGAGTGTATTGAAATTGTATTGTATTTATCACTTACCGTGCTGAATCAGATCAATTTCCTGAAAACGACTGACTTCCTTTTCCCAACGTTCTTCCACATATTTGCGGTGAACCGGGTGATTATTGTATGCATCGTATGCAGCCTGATCAGCGAACACCATTGAAAAACTGTAGTCAAACTCATTTTTGTCACTGACTTGACGGAGAACCTGAAATTGCTCCACACCTGGAATCTTCGCCAAAGCATCCGTGCTTTCTTTCAAAAATCCCTCAGCCTCGGGCGTATCTTTGCCAGCATAAAGTGTAAACGTTACCATATGTGTGATGCTACTCATCTCTATTTCCTCCTAGAATATGATTTCACTCTGTTTCTTAGTGTACCTCTGAATGATATGTAAGCGCAATAATAGTATAAGATTAATTTCTCATGAAATGGATATTAAAGATATGAATACGAAATGATAATAGATCCTCGCGTGAATCATATGGTACAAACGAAACAAAAAAACCTCAAGGACAAAATCCCCGAGGCTTCATTGCAATCTATGGACAGACTAGTCTTTGAGGTTGTATTTACGGTTAAAGCGATCCACACGACCACCGATGTCCACGTTTCTTTGTTTACCAGTGAAGAACGGGTGGGATGCGGAACTTGTGTCCACACGAATTACTGGATAAGAGTTGCCGTCTTCCCATTCCATTGTTTCGTTCGAGAATTTAGTCGAAGAACTCAGGAATTTGAAATCAGCACTTGCATCGAAGAAAATTACTGTTTGTGTCTTTGGATGGATGTCAGCTTTTGGCATAATCTATTTACACTCCTTTAATATGGGTACTTCCAAGAATAGAACTAAACTTTATTATACTCTTTTTTCGCAAGAAGCACCAGTCAGATTTGAACAAACGATAAATATTTCACAATTCGCTTTGATTCGCACCACATCTGAGGTTAAGTTATCCCCTTCTCCAATAGGCACAGCATGTATTCCAATGCTTCTAGTTCATCTCTGCCCCTTGTCTGCAATCGGACAACACTGCCATGACGCAAGGGAAGAAGTGCCATCCCGAGCAGGCTTTTGACATCTACACGATGCTCATGATCAGACTCCATAAACGACAATGAAATATCCGAGGAAAAACGCGACGCTTGAGAAGATACGGACATCAGAGAATCCCGGTGAAAATCAGAGTGAATGGTAAATTCATGTGTTCTCACAACCTTCAGTTCCTTTCGATAAGTTGCTAATCAGCCTGTTTGGTCTGTATGATTTTATATATTAAAATCTTCATGAATTATACCATGTTATGGGGTCTTGTCTAATCCTTTATTGGTGAAAAATGCAAAAAAAGAACCCTGATAATAATAATAATCAGGGCTCCCTTAGTGCGTGTTCAAAAAGTTAGTTTTTCAGTACCGAGAAGATGGAATGAAGCTAGAAATAGAGTAGCGGAGCGTAGGGAACACTACGTGAGCAACGGATATTTCGGCTGAATTTCATATTCGATGCTGATGATGCTACTAGGCATCCTTCGTAATCAAAAGCGGACTTTTTGAACAACCTCTAATAGTATCACCTTATCGTCCGTTCGGATATACCATTACTTTCAGACTACCGCTTTTGTTGTGCAGTGCTCGCTCCATCGCCTGTTGTGTCTCATCTAGTGAATAACGGTCTGTAATCAGAGACATCACATCATGCTGGCCTGAGCTCAGGAACTCAATTCCTGCGGAATACGTATTGGCATAACGGAAAATCCCGTATATATCCACTTCATTGTCTGCAATAAAAGGAACATTCAATGCGATCTCATCCTGTGCAGGCAGGCCAACAATAGCCAGCTTGCCCCCACGGCGCAACGAATACAATGCGGATTGCAAAGCCTTCGGATTACCGGCAGTTTCCCATGCCGTGTCTACACCAACGCCGTTCGTTAACTCACGAATCACCGAAAGCGCATCTTCATTCCTCACATTAATGGTATGAGTGGCCCCCATACGCCGAGCTGCTTCCAGCCTCACTTCTTCCAGATCCGTCACAATGATCCGTTCCACACCGAACGATTTGGCAGCAGCCACGCCCATCAGTCCCACCGGTCCCATGCCCATAATCGCCAGCGTTGTTCCTGGAGCCAGTTTGCTGCGACGCGCCGCATGAATCCCCACCGAAAAAGGTTCGTTCATAGCCGCTTCCTCGAAGGATAGATGATCCGGGATCGGGAATACCATATCCTCACGTATCGTCATGTACTGTACAAATGCTCCATCGACCGGAGGGGTTGCCAGAAATTGTACATCCGGACACAGATTATAGCGTCCTTCTTTACACGCCGTACAGCGACCACATGTTACTCCCGGCTCTACGGCTACCCGATCTCCTTCTTTCAGCCGTGATACCTTTGAGCCAACAGCTGCAACGATCCCCGCACACTCATGTCCCAGAATGATCGGTTTCTCCACCACGAACCTGCCAATGCGTCCATGCTCATAATAATGTACATCTGATCCGCAGACGCCAACAGCCATGACCTGGATAAGCACCTCATCTTCAGCGGGTTGCGGTACCGCCTGCTCCTCAATGATAATGTGACCTGGCTCCGTCATGACAGCAGCCTTCATGGTATCGGGTAGTTGATGATGTCCCATACGTTCCCTCCTTCTCCTGTATGCCAATGTTGTTTTTCTCCGAAGAGGATGTGCCTGCTCTGTAGTTCATATCATCATTAATATATGATTCGTTCCTGTTGATCCTCAATGCCGCTCTTGCGATAGAAATACGTATTAATCATATCTCGCCACTCTTTTGCATGTTCTGCCTGCTCTTCCTGTAAGGAAACCACTTTATCATATATGGCCGGGTCGATTTTACCCTCCAGCTCTCTCCAGGTCTGAGCTAACGCTTCTGCCTGTTCAGCACCTTCAAAGTGAGTGTCATAAATATGCTGAATGACCGTCTTGCCGGAGTGCAGGATATGCGTGTAAGGGACATGGTGGAAAAATAACAGCAGCTCATCTGGACAACTCTCTACAGATTCGTACATCTCGGTGTTCTCCCGGTGATATTGCGAGGTATATCCCGTACCACTCTTCACGGTTCGATCCACACCAAGGCCCTTACAATCGGCAAAATGGTACGTACCCCATTTGGAATACTCATAGCCATCCACATTAGGCCCATAATGATGGTTCGGATTAACCATCCAGCCTACACCAAGTGGTGCCGTATACTTTTCATAGATGTCTAACGAATTCAAAAGCATGCCAGTGATCAAACGAACGACATCTTCGTCATGCCCAAACGTAAGTCTGACCCACTCGTCCGCAATCTCTTCCGCGGACAGCTCGGGATTCCATGCAAGTCTACCGTACCCGTACAAATTAGCCTGAGCAAGTGGGTGGCCTGTCCAGCAGGCATCTGCGCCGATGTTCGAAACGGCGGCAAAACCGCTATACGGCCTTTGGTACAGAGAGCCATTCGCAATCCGCTTAACTTCCGAACCCTCACCCTTCGCAAATGTATCAAAAGCCAATACTTCCTTCCACTGGGGGACCAGATAACACAGATGTCGTTGCTGACCTGTATACTCCTGCGTAATCTGGAATTCAATCACCTGGTTTGTCTTCTCCATTGCACCAAACAGTGGAGATACGGCTTCCCTAACCTGAAAGTCCATTGGACCATTCTTGATCTGCAAAATGACATTGTCGGCAAAGCGGCCATCCAGCGGCATAAAGTGATCATACGCTGCCCGCGCACGATCCGTGGTGCGATCGCGCCAATCCTGTTTGCAGTTATAGACGAAGCAGCGCCAGATCACCAGTCCACCAAATGGACGAAGCGCTTCTGCCAGCATGTTCGCCCCATCGGCGTGATCCCGATTATACGTAAAAGGACCCGGTCGATTCTCTGAATCTGCCTTAATCAGATAACCTCCGAAATCCGGTATTGCCGCATACACCTTGGCTGTCTGGATACTCCACCATTCACGGACCTGTTCATCCAAAGGGTCCGCTGTACGCAACCCACCGATCTCCATCGGGCTGGCATAGTTGGCGCTCAGGAACAGTCGAATGCCGTAGGCTCTGAACTCAGCAGCAACTTTTGCTACATCACCCAGGAAACGTTCCGTCAGAAACAAGGTCTCGCGCTGATGTACGTTGACGTTATTAATCGATATGGCATTCAATCCTGTGGAAGCGAGTAGTCTCGCATAATCCCGGATACGCCCCAGATCACGGGTGAACTCCCCGTTATCATAGAAAATGGAATCACCCGCGTAGCCACGTTCAATGCTACCGTCCACATTGTCCCACTGATTGATCATCCGCAGTGAATTCACGGGTTGCTCAGCGATATGATTCAATTCACCTGTAGTGAAATGGGCTGGTTCCGAATCGTCATGCTTAAGTACCAGCTCTCTCAATAGGTGAAATGTACCATACAGTACGCCTTGTGGAGAGTCTGCTCCAATCATCAATGTGCCTTGTTCCTTATCTTCACGGATGATATAGCCTTCATCCTGGACAGAAGCACGTTCAGCTTCACTGAAGGTTTGGGCAACGACGGTACATCCTGACCAGGTGCCGATCCATATTCCCTGTGCTTCCTGATTGGAGAAATCAGGATCGGTTGTTTGACTGGCAGCTACGTGACTAACCTTCGGCTCCGCTCCATACAGCTTCTCCAGTCCCTGTGCAAGTTCAGCCATAGCCGTAGCTATAATCTCATGATCTTCTGCCGCCGACACGGCATGACTCCAGACAGGAGCCGCCTTCTTGGCAGCTCCCTTTACGCCCGACTTTCCTGAGCAATATCCCAGCCATGCATCATATTGTGGGCCGGACAAACTGGATTCAACAGCCGAATGGCTCATTTTACCGCCTCCTTGCTTGCATAGATCTGCTCCAGACGATGACCTTTACCTTCAAGTAGCCATAGAATGGATGTTACACCACGCGGGTAATACTTGCTTCCAACCGCAACACCGGACAAGATCTGGTCGCTCCAGCACCAGTAAGACTCCTCTGGGTGCAACAGCCAGTTTACATGAGCCTCGTCCGAAGCTTTCCCTGCTTCATCCCACTCGACGCCCAGCAGTTCTCTTGTTATGAACTGGGACAGATATATTTTGCTAAGCCATGAGTTGTTACTCGTCGAGGAAAGCTTCCATCCTCCATCATCGAACAGACATGTACCCGGTACAAGAACCGTCTTGAGATGGGTACGGAGTGCTTGGAGGTAAGGACCGAAACGGCCATTCACATCCAAAGCGCCTTCACAGCCTGTGAAGTAAGGGAACACCAGACCTTCGATCGCCGGAATGATGCGGGAATCATTATTTTCCGCGATAACTGCAGGAATGTAACCACCATCAGTCAACTGGGCTGCTATGCTGGCTGCACAGCGATCCGCCTGACGTCCTGCATGATGAGACAGATCCGCGAGTTTCTCCGCAGCGAACAGTTTTTCCAATGCAACGTAGACCGCCCAGCACTTGCCTGCCAGATAGATATTGTTGCGAGATTGTCCAAGCGACACATCCAGACTGTCGTAAGTTGTAATCTCAGCTCCGCCTTTGGTGCGACTGCTATCCAGACCCATCAGACCGTTACGCTGCTGTTCATCCGGGTGATCTCGATTCAGCATGCTATCGAAACAATCGCGAATGACGGGAAGCATCTCTTTAACAAACTCCCGATCCTGTGTCTGTTCGATATATACCGTTGCGCAGCACAGCCAGTTTACCAGCTCCTCATGGCTCATTTGAGAGAAACAGTCGTCAATGCCCACAAGCTCATACGCCGAGTGTCCCGGACGGGAGAATACATTGGCAACTCCAATATCGTGGGTAAAAGTAATGCCGCCCGGATATTCCTTCTCTTCGCCTGGGAACCGTACTTGATCTGTGTAACTATAGCGTTTCACGAACCACTCCAGTTCGTTACGTACCGTCCATGGGTTCAGGGCTAGCTCAAAGTACAGTTGATCCGCTGTCAAATCAAGTGTATTCATCATCCGGTATTCGCCCTCATTCACGATCCAGAACGGTTCACCATCCGCATCCAGGAGCTGTGTGCTTGCGTAGTAACTATGAATGGAATGGGCAAGCATGAATGCCTGATCTTCACTCAAAGCAGCTACGCCGAGACGTTGTTCAGCTTCCACACAGGAAGCAGTCAGCTCGCTGAAACGGTCAAGCGCATACGTACCAGCTTCCAGGATATCCGCAAAGTACCGAGTGTACCAGTAAGTTGTATCCATACCCGAAGTAACAATCCCGCCGCGATAGAAACAGACGGCAAATTGATACGTCCGTTTTTCCCCGGCTGGCACGTCCATCAACAACGCAGTTGTTTCGCCCAATCCAAAAGCCAAATTCTCCTGATGTTTCTCCTGCAAAATCTTCTCCAGCGTGAATCCGCGTGCAGGCCACAGACCCTCATCCGCGGACAAAATGGCGGTTAAACGTCCTTGTCCAACCCCGGTTAGTGCTCCACCCTCAGGGCCTCCAATGATGCGCATGGCGGAATAAGGATCATTACCCTGATAGCCAAAATATGCTTTACGTGACTGCTGTCCCTGCGTGTTATCAATCGTCATTTCCACCAGTACTGCAGGCACAAGCGCATCCATTAATCCTTCACGATCGCCGCTGAGCGGTTCGGGTACAGGACGTACAGGAGAGTAAATTCGGAAAGTCAGATCACCCGCGGTCCACGTATCGGTTCCTGAAGTGAATTCACGGCTTATATCATCATCTCGGAACGCTGAAATCAGCGGGCGTGACGTTTGCGCGGCAACTGCTGCCGGCGTGCTCTCTCCATTGCCCGTAGAAGTTGACGATGCCTGATCGGCGTCCGCACTATCCCCCTTCTCAACATCATATCGTACGCTCGCATCCTCAACAGCTTCAAAAAACGGTAAAGCTTCGTAGTTCTCACCGTCGCGAGATTGTAAACCAATATATACATTCTGATCGGCTGGTTTGCCGAGTTCCAGACCTAGTCCGCCTTTGGCTCCTTTGTAACCAAGCGTAAAGCTCGCAAAAGCCCCGATTGGGGAGTGATGGGCATTATAAAAAATGGATTTGGATGTACTCATAAATGATGACCCCTCTCAAAATGGTTTGCATACGTTTTCATTAGCCCCATCCTACCATGGGCATTCCAACATAGACCATGGTCAAATCAATCGGATATTTACCCAAATCAAGCTGATAGACTATAATACTAATAAAGCGGTTACATCCCTTTTGTTTGATCTGATCATTCATTCCATATGGTCCTACGAAAAAATTACAATAAGGAGGCTCTCCATGTCTTCCACCTATTTGCCTCCCACTTTGGGAGAAAGTGTACATGAGGTGTTTTACCCGGATGTACAAACAACGGTGAATTTGTTCGCCATTCATTTGCGGAGTGTCGGCGCAGATTGGGATTATCCAGCGCATGAGCATCCCCAATATGAACTGAATTATGTAACAGAAGGCGAACAGCACATGACCGTGAACGGTAAATTATATATACAAAAGGCTGGCGAATTGCTCCTGATTCCTCCGGGAAGCATTCATTCCAGCCTGAGCCATAACGGCAAGGGTTTCACGTATTTTTGTATGCATTTTGATATCGATGATCAGTTATTTCTCTCTTTACTTGCACGAATCAAGCAGGTGCAATTCGATGCAGATAGTCCGGTTACCCGGCAGATCGAGCCAGTACTGCGCAAATTAATGTCTTCTGCTGACGATCGAGCAGCGAGTACGATGGTACAACGCATGCAGCTGCAATCAGCGGTGTTTGAATTATTCGGCCATTTGTGGGAAGCCGTCTCTCAGGAAGTCGCTCATCTGTTCACCGACGGGTATGAGAAAATTGAGCTGGCTCATCAAATTCGTAATCGGCTACAAGGCCTGGTGAACCAACAGTTCAAGCAAGGAAGAGAGTCAGACAGCCATTATGGCATTGACGATATTGCAGCAGAACTGGGGATCAGCAGTTCACATTGTAATCGCGTATTCCGTCAGGTACACGGTCAGTCGCCGCGGGTATATTTGTCCGAAATGGTTCTGCATGAAGCTAAAGTGCTGCTCGGTAATCCAGAACTGTCCGTTCAGAACATCGCTGCCATGCTCGGTTATAAAGATATTGCCCATTTCAGTCGTCAATTCAAGCGCTGGTCGGGTGTATCTCCATCACGCTACAGACAGGAGCAGTCTGCTCCTGAATGAGTTCCGCAGAGGTTACTTTTTTAATACCGTATTTCACTGCGTATGGATATAGTGATTGGATATTTATTTGAGCAAACGTTTAATGGTCTTCAGCTTGTTATCGTAGGGCGGATACAGAATCGACAAATTCAGTTTGGTGCTCTTCTTGAGCACACTTTTCATATGAGAGAAGGTCTCCAGGCTGTACCGCCCATGATAAGCTCCAACCCCGGAGTGCCCTACGCCGCCAAAGGGCAGACGCGGGTTGGCTACATGCGTAATCGTATCGTTAATGCACCCGCCCCCAAAAGAAACCTCTCGCATCACTTTGTCCTGCAACTCTGTATCGGAAGTAAAGAGGTAGAGCGCCAGCGGTTTGGGCCGCTTCACGATGCCTGCGATCGCTTCATCGATGGTGCGATAGCTGATAATGGGCAGAATTGGCCCAAAAATCTCGTCCTCCATCGTGGCCGCCTCCCAGGATTTTGCATCGATCAGGGTCGGTTCAATGAATCGATCTTCTTCATCCGATCTGCCGCCGTAAATCACATGTGCCTGATCACGTTCAATAAGGGTCGTCAGACGTTTAAAATGAGCCTTGTTCACGATCCGACCATAGTCACGGTTATGCTGAATATCCGTGCCGAAGAAAGACTCTATGGAAGCTTTCATCTCAGAGATCAGTTGATCTTTCACCCGCTCATGTACAAGTAGATAATCAGGTGCGATACAGGTCTGACCCGTATTGAGCAATTTGCCCCATATAATGCGTTGTGCAGCCACTTTGATATCTGCGTGTTCATCTACAATAACTGGACTCTTACCGCCCAATTCTAATGTAACTGGAACGAGATTTTTGGAAGCAGCTTCCATGACGATTTTGCCTACCGGTACACTGCCTGTAAAAAAGATATAGTCAAACGGGGCGTTAATGAGCGCTGTTGTTGTATCTTTAGCCCCCTCAACGACTCGTACATAAGCAGGTTCGAACACCGAGGCGATCATTTCGCCAATAACAGCGGAGACAGCCGGTGTGTTCTCTGATGCTTTGAGGACTGCCGTGTTCCCTGCCGCTAACGCGCCAACCAGCGGTTCAATCAGCAGCTGAAATGGATAGTTAAAGGGTCCAATAATCAGCACCGCACCATAAGGTTCAGGAATGATATAACTTTTGGAGCCAATCAGCGCGAATTGGGTTTTTACTTTCACAGGTTTGACCCATTTCTTCACTTGCCGAATCGTATGCGTGATGCTATCCAGCATGAAACCGATCTCGGTGGTATAGGATTCGAATTCACTTTTACCCAAATCCTGATATAGCGCACCGGTAAGGCGGGACTCATATTTCTGAATCGCTTGCTTCAACCGAGTTAAATGTGCAATGCGAGTCTCCGCAGAACGAGTGGCCCCTGATCGAAAGAATTGCCCTTGCTGCTGAAGAATCTCTTCGACTTCATTTTCGCTTATTTCTTGTATGGTACTCATTGAATAAAACTCCTTCACAAGTTATTTAGTGATTCATTTATTGATCATCCGTTTAAACCTACGAACATATTGCCCACATGTTTACACATGTTAGAAACTGTAGCCTACAAGCACTCTTCCTCCATCGCCGCGACCAGTTCTTTCAATAGTTCCACCGATGACTTCAATGAAGCGGAGTAATATCGCTGTGTGCCCTTCTGTTCTACGGAGATAAGCCCCTTCTCAAGCAGAAGTTTGAGATGATGAGATATGGCTGGCCGAGACAGGCTGGATTGTTCTGTTATTTCATTAACCGTCATTTTACCCTTCTCACTGAGCATCAGCAAGATAGCCTGTCGATGGTTATCGCTAAGTACCTGAAACAAGGGGATACAGGTTTGAAAAATGGAGATTGCTTTTTGTCCCATGGTTAGTTTCACCTCAATTATTCTAAATATTACAACTATTCTGTCTGTTGGTTTAAACATTTAAACTTAATAATTATATTCTACTCTTCTTCCATGCGCACTGCAAGCCTTGACTAAAAAAGGATATAAACAAGTAATATAAAGCGCTTCCATACTACCATACAAGTATGGTAGTATGGTAATGAAGGAGTTGAAGTTGTGGAATATACCCCTAAGTTACCGTCCAAAGCCGATGTATTACCATCATTGCAAAGCCCCTCTTCCTTGAGCAAGCAAGTCTACTCTTCACGTGATGCGGTCTATACATCGTTGAAGCAGCAGATTCTGAGCTTGAAGCTGCCTCCTGGAACCGCCATCTCGGAGAAAGAGATCTCGCTTGAATTCAATGTGAGCCGGACCCCTGTTCGGGAAAGCTTTGTTCGACTTGCGCAGGAAGGCCTACTCGAAGTTTATCCACAGCGAGGTACATATGTCTCTCTGATTCAGGTTGACCTTGTAGAGGAAGCGAGATTCATGCGTGAGCAGCTTGAGCGTGCCGTTGTACAGCTTGCATGTGTTCAATTTCCAGATCAGTCCATGATGAAATTGGAACAAAATCTTGCACAACAGCAGGAATGCATGCTCAACCCGGATGATGAACGAATGTTCGGATTGGATGAGGAATTCCATAGCACTCTCTTTGCAGGCTGCAATAAAAGCAATACATGGTCCGTGATCCAGCACATGAACGTGCATCTGAACCGAAGCCGAATGCTTCGTCTGTCTTCAGATCATCATTGGGATCACTTGGTTGAGCAGCACCGATCCATGGTTCAAGCCATACAGCAGCATGATGCCACAACCGCAGAACGTATCATGGAGGAACATCTGCATTTAACGGTCACGGATCTGGCTGTCCTGCGGGATACATACCCTTCCTATTTTCAATAATGGATAGACCTGTTCTTTAAGAGGTTGTTCAAAAAGTCCGCTTTTGATTACGAAGGATGCCTAGTGGCATCCTCAGCATCGAAGATGGAATTCAGCCGAAATGTCCGTTGCTCACGTAGTTTTCCCTACGCTCCGCTACTCCATTTCTAGCTTCATCCCATCTTCTCGGTACTGAAAACCGGTCTTTTTGAACACGCACTATAATACTAATCTTGATGAGGTGAACGTGATGAGAATGGTTTTTCGCTGGTTTGGTGAAGGCAATGATACCGTAACGCTTGATCACATTCGGCAAATTCCTGGTGTTGAGGGTATTGTATGGGCACTGCATGATGTTCCTGCAGGTGAAGAATGGCCCATGGACAAAATTCTGGCGGTCAAAGCCGCTGCGGACAAGGCAGGATTACATCTCGATGTTGTTGAAAGTGTCAATATTCATGAAGATATCAAACTCGGTCTGCCTACACGTGACCAATATATTGCCAATTACAAAAAAACGATGGAAAAACTCGCCCAAGTCGGCGTTAAAGTCATCTGTTACAATTTCATGCCCATCTTCGACTGGCTCCGGACCGATATGCATAAGGAAATGGAGGATGGCTCCACCGCCCTCTTCTATGAGAATAGTAAACTCGCCGATATTGAACCGCTGGAACTGGTTCGACGTATTACCGAAAATACTGCATTAACGATGCCTGGCTGGGAACCGGAACGATTGCAGTATTTAACCGGCCTCTTCGAAGCATATAAGGATGTAACAGAGGATCAGATGTGGGAACACGCCCGTTATTTCCTGCAGGAGATTATTCCTACGGCTGAACGGCTGGGTATTCGAATGGCTATTCACCCGGATGATCCCCCATGGCCGATCTTTGGTCTGCCGAAGATTATTACCAGCCAGGACAATATTCGCAAGTATCTGAACCTTTATGATAGCCCTTATAATAGCGTGACTCTGTGCAGCGGCTCTCTTGGAGCCAATCCAAACAATGATATTATCGGTATGATTCACGAGTTTCAGGATCGAATTCCTTTTGCCCATATTCGTAATGTCAAAGTCTACGATAACGGGGACTTTATTGAAACCTCCCACCGCAGTCAGGACGGGAATGTCGATATTGCAGGTGTGGTTGAAGCTTATCACGATATTGGATTCGAAGGTTATGCACGACCGGATCACGGACGTCATCTCTGGGGTGAACAGTGCAGACCGGGGTATGGACTCTATGACCGGGCTCTGGGAATCATGTATCTGTGGGGCGTCTGGGACTCCCTGCAAAGGAGGTCAAAATCATGAATGAATTTGCCAAAGAAAGATCAAACCGTCTGGAAGGCAGAACCGCTGTTATTACAGGCGGAGCAGGTGTGCTGTGCCGTTCCATGGCTGAAGAGCTTGCGCGTCATGGTGCAGGCGTAGCCATTCTGAACCGGACCGTGTCCAAAGGCGAAGAAGTCGTTGCGGCCATCGAAGCTGCAGGTGGGAAAGCGATCGCTGTAGCTTGTGATGTGACTCAGACCGATAGTGTAACGGCAGCGGCAGCTGTTGTTCTGGAGAAGCTTGGTCCCTGCGATATCCTTATTAATGGAGCCGGCGGCAACAATTCCAGTGCCAATACGACGAATGAAATTTTCAGGCTGGAAGATCTGGAACAGCCGGATATCACTACTTTTTTTGATGTAAGTGTTGCTGGATTCCGTCAGGTCATGGATCTGAATTTTGTCGGGTCGCTCATTCCTACCCAGATCTTTGCAAAACAGATGATTGACCGTGATGTTCCGGCAACAGTCATCAATATTTCATCCATGAGTGCCCCATCGCCCATGACCAAAGTTCCAGCGTATAGTGCGGCCAAGGCTGCCATTAACAATTTCACACAATGGCTTGCGGTGCATCTGGCAGAATCGGGCATTCGGGTGAATGCCATTGCACCTGGATTCTTCCTGACAGATCAGAACCGTAATCTACTCCTTCAACCGGATGGTTCACCGACTGAACGTTCAAGTAAAATCATTGCCCACACACCGATGCGGCGTTTTGGCAAACCTGAGGATTTGCTGGGCACGTTAATGTGGCTTGCAGATGAACGGCAGTCTGGTTTTGTTACAGGCACGGTTATTCCTGTGGATGGCGGATTTATGGCATACTCTGGTGTATAACTTCTATTCTATTTGCATAGAATAGGCGAACTAAATAGTGTATCGAATGCGGAATCCGAAGCCTGGGACATTTAACCAGGTTTCGGTTTTTTTTCGTTCAAGAATAAGAATATCCGGCATAGGCAAAGCTTGTTATAGTACAACAAACTGTCGTATAACATGGAAAATCCGACTCAAGTGTCCACATTTTCAAATAGGCTTGGCAAAGCGAAGGAAGGTGATACATACATGATGGAAGAAACGTGGGTTGTTGCAGTACGGTCTATTATTGCCTTCTTGACCCTGATCATCTACACAAGGGTGCTGGGCAAACAGCAAATGGGAAACTTGACGTATTTTGATTATATTAACGGCATTACCATCGGTTCCATTGCAGGTACATTTGCGACCGATCTATCATCTAAAGCGTGGATTCATTTTGTAGCTTTGACCATTTTCACGATCATTACGATCATCTTTCAGTTTATTACGTTGAAAAATCGCACCATCTCCAAACTGATGGACTCTGACCCTACACTGGTCATCCAGGACGGTAAAATCCTTGAACAGAACCTGCATAAAATGCGTGTGAAATTCGACGAATTGACCGTCATGCTGCGGCAAAAGGATGTATTTGATATCACCACAGTGGATTATGCCATTCTGGAGCCGGACGGCAGCCTCTCGGTTGTTTTGAAACCTGAGCATCAACCGTTAACTGCCAAGGACATGAATATGCATCCGCCCAAGAGCAGGCTGATGACCGAGATTATCATTGACGGTTTGCTGATTAAGCAAAATCTGGAGGAACGAAACAAGGACACGAATTGGCTCAGCGAGCAGCTTGAAAAGCAGAAAGTGACGATACAGGATATTGCTTTTGCTGCCATATTGCCTAACGATAAATTGTATATTGATCTATTCAAAGATAAGCTCACAGAAAAAATCGATATGGGAGATTATGAGGGACCTTTCTAAACTCTTAGATGAAGGAGGCGGTTGAATGAAAACACGTTTCTGGTTGCTGTATGTGCTTCCGATCTGCCTCATTCTCCTGTTCGTGGCGATTATGGCTAGCGGAGCCATTCTCAAAAAGCCCTTCGGCACGGATGATCGCTTGTTTGAATCTATACAAACATTAGAGAAACAGGTTGTGGGCCAAAAATGGACTGAAGCCAAGTCTCAAGTCGATTACGCAATGCAAGCCTGGAACAAAGTCGTCAACCGCATTCAGTTCAGTGTGGAGCGTGAAACGATTTACGATATTCTAGGCACCCTCGCTCGGATCAAGGGCGGCGTTGCGGCACAGGATGATAAGGCGATTATGGAAGAGATTTATTACTTTTATGTGTTATGGGATAATCTTGGAAATTAGGTCCAATATCAGAGATAAGTCCAAAGGTAAAAGGCACTCTCCTTAAATAAAAAAGGAAGTGCCTTCTTTGCTTTCTATAACTTTCTATACGTTACGCTCTTCGTAATCCACGGGACCTTGACGTTCGAGCCGTGCTTTCTTTGCGGAAAAAGAGAGTCAGTGCCCCTTTGGCGCACCACAGTGCGAACAAGGCGAATAGTGTTCCCCAGAACAAGGCTGGCAGGAAAGTCTGCTGAGCCAGATTCGCTGCATCCCCTGCCCTGGAAGGCTGAGTCCAGGACATCAGTCCAACATACATGGCACTAACCACGGACTCTTCCAGTGTAAGGAAGGCCAGTAACAGATAATAGAACTTCATAATTTTGGCACCAAAAATCATAATAACGACATTCAGGGCAATGAAGCCTGTCAGCCATAACATGCCGAACTCTCCCCTTACATAGAAGAGAAGCGATACAAGAGCTACAGCCGTCATAATGCCCAGCCCCCACATCTGTAGCCCTTTCCGGTACAGATAGAATAGCAGCAAGGCAAAGAGGGATGCCGTCACATATCCTGCCAGGGAAACCAGAATCGATTTTCCAGGTGTCAGCATGGACGAATACGTTACACCGCTGTGATCAGCGTATAATTCAATGCGCAATACTTTGCCGGACAACAACAGTGTTACCAGAGCATGACCGAATTCGTGAATCATCGTATCCAGGTTCCGGAACAATGAAGAAAACGGAATAAAGCGTGTCAGTATCGCTGAGCCCATCAGAAACAGTATGGTTTTGAGCCATTTATTCAATGCTGTCTTACCTCCCTTGCCTTCAAGTAAACAAGCCTATCATTATAATACGCTGCTGTACCTCTAATTGTTTCGACCCATGAAATGCGCAGCGCAATGCTGCATCCACCAGCAGAAACTGCGATTGTGACCGATGAAAAAAGAAGACAGATCATAGCGGCCTTTTCCAGTCTCCAGTGTGACGAGCAATCTGTTTCGCATATGAGTCAGCGCATATTGTACAAATTGGTCTGCTGCTTCATCTTGCACAAGGGTCACGTAGGCATAGAGGGAATGATCTACAGGTTCATCGAGCGGACTCACACCTGCACATGAAAACTCTGTTTCTACCCCTGCACCCTCAAGCAAAGACAAAGCCTTTACCAGCTCGGCATCCACTTCAATGCCGTTCCATATCTCCGTTCTCTTTGCTGATACAGTATGTTTCTCACGCTCCGTCCAATGCATCAGCTCCAATTTGCGTCTTCGCCACAGGTGGGCGGGCTGTTGCGTAAGCAGTACTTCCTGTTCTTCATTTAAATCCATAAGACGCGTCCTCCCATTCCCCGCGGAATCTCCTCCGGTCGCCCTGAACAACGAAAAGAGCACATCCCTGTGCTCTCTGCGTGGCAAAAGGCAAAGGAACGGCTATGCCATTCCTCAGCATGTTGTATTATTGTACCTTTTTCGATGACAGGCATCAAATGCTTATTCTTTTTCCAATATTCAACTCAGGTGAAACAAGAACACTATTCATTCAGTGCCAGCTTCAGAGCCTCCAGATTCTGTCGCATCACACGGATGTAGTCCATTCCCGCAGTAATCTCATCTTCGGTGAGTCCTTCAATCGGATTCAATACGGCGGTTTTGGCCCCTACTTCACTTGCGATCGTCTCCGACACTTTGGACGAAACCAGCGTTTCGAAGAAAATCGTCTTCACCTGATGCTCCTTGGCAAAATGGATAACGGATGCCATCTGCGCTGCGGAAGGCTCCTGTTCAGGAGATAACCCAGCAATCGGTACTTGCTGAAGACCGTATTCCTTAGCAAGATAACCGAATGCTGCATGTTGTGTGATGAAATCCTTACGTTTGCTGTTCGCTACAGCCGTCTTGAAATCCTGATCCAGTGCCTCAAGTTTGGCAACGTAGGCGTCGGCATTTTGCTTGAACTGTTCAGCATGTTCAGGCGCAGCCTGTGCAAGTCCTGCTTCAATATTCCGTACTTCCTTCACGGCAAGTGCAGGTGACAACCATACGTGGGGATCAAGTCCACCATGATCATGTGCATGTCCTTCTTCAGCCTCAGCGTCATGATTGTGATCATGTTCCTCCGCATTGGCTTCATCCGCATGCTCATGGACTTCTGTGGTATCGGCATCCCCATGCTCGTGTTCATGCTCATCTTCTTCCGTGCCTTCAAGCAGATCGATGCCATGGCTCGCTTCCACTTGAATGAGTTTATCATTGCTTAGAGTATTGGTAACCTGATCAATCCAGGACTCCATGCCCGCCCCATTATAGACAAGTACATCTGCCTTCTCCATACTCGCCATATCCTTTGGTGTAGGCTCCCAGTCATGGGGTTCCGTACCCGCAGGAACAAGTGTATGGACATTGGCCAGATCACCTGCCACATTTTTGGTGAATTCGTACATTGGATAGAAACTGACTTCAACATTTAGTTTAGCTTCCTCGGTCTCGGCTGGAGTTGGAGTGTTGGCCGAACCGGTACTGGAATCAGATGAGGATTGATTTTGTCCGCAACCGGCTACGATTAGTGTAAGACTGAATAACAGTGCTAGAGCTGATTTTTTATTGAATTTCATGTGGTGTATTCTCCCTTGAATGTATGAATAGAGTTGCGCGCTGTTGTTTTCTCTCTTTGCGTTGACGTTTACGGTTATATCGTCCAATCAGCTTCTGCGCCGATATTCCAATCAGTAGAAAGACCAACAGAATGAGAGCGATTGTCCCTCCTGGTGGTGTGTTCAAATGGTACGATGTCGTCAAACCGCTAAAAATACCGATTAATCCGGTGACAACCGCGATAAGGATCGCTGCTGCAAAACTACGTGACAATCTCAGTGCCAGGGCAGCGGGCAGTACGATCAAGGCAGACACAAGCAATACGCCCACAATGGGCATGGCTGAAGCTACGGTCATTCCTGTCAGTACGGCAAATGCAAACGACAACCCCTTCACCTGTACGCCTCCGATGGAAGCCGTCTCTTCATCAAATGTCAGATTGTACAATGGTCTTCTCAGCACCATGAAAAAAAGTAACCCAATGACGCTCACAGACGCCATAATCCACAACTGCATATCACTTACAGCAACGATGGAGCCAAACAAGTAGGAGCTGAATGTCTTGGACAGATTGATTTTCAAACTCATAAGTACCACAGCAAGAGCCAGCCCCGACGTCATGATGATCGCTACAGGCACTTCACTATATGTCAGATAGTTTCGCCGGAGTTGTTCTACCAATAATGCGCCGATAATCGCAATCGCGAATCCACAGATCACCGGATCGAGATTCATTACAGATCCTAGCGCAACCCCTGCCAGTGAAACGTGGGATAATGTATCCGCCATCAGCACCTGTCGTCGGAGCATCAGATAGACTCCCAGAATCGGAGCAATGACTCCGATCAGTCCGCCTGCCCAGAACGCACGCTGCATGAATTCGTACTCAAACACTGCCATTCCTCACTTTCTTGCCGCTCCAGGGTAATCATACGGTCCAGTCGGTTTCCTATCTCTTCCAGTCCGTGGGTTACCATAATAATGGTCATCCCGTGAACATCTGCATAATGGCGCATCAGATCATAGAAGCCTTCACGACTGCGTTGGTCCATGCCTGTTGTGGGCTCATCGAGCACTAGCACCTGTGGTTGTCCTGCCAAGGCTCTAGCAACACAGATCCGCTGCTTCTGTCCACCGGACAACTCACCCACACGTGTATTGCGGTATTCCCACATGCCAACTTCCCGCAAATTGCGCTCTACAATGGCCTCCTGCTCGGTTTTGAATCTGCGGAACAGGCCCAGCTTGAGGTAACATCCAGATCGTACAAGTTCAATGACTGTACTGGGAAATCCGCCATTAAACGAGGCCACCTGCTGAGGCACATACCCGATGTTGAGCTTGTTGCCACGTACTGTCTGTGCATTCATATGTACTGTGCCGCTCCAGGGCTTTAATAGCCCCAGCAGCAACTTTAACATGGTCGTTTTGGCAGAACCGTTGGGACCTGTGATGCCCACGAATTCTCCCACATGGATATCCAGCGACAGTTGATCAATGACAGGCTCTTTGCCGTATCCAAATACCACATCACGCATGGAAGATAGAATCATGACTTTCCTTCTTTCCGTAATTATTACGATTTAAAAATAACAAAAAAATTTATCTGGTTTCCCGGTGAATCGTCATCTTCTTCAAACGTGGGGAGTACTTCTTCAATTCAATTCGTTCCGGGTGGTTACGCTTATTCTTGGTTGTTGTATAGTTGCGATCTCCGCACTCGGTGCAGGCTAAGGTTACAATGACTCTCATGGATATGTCCTCCTTTAATTATTTAATCGTAATTATTACTATTTAATGATACTAGCCTATGCCTTTTCGTTTGTCAACTCCATATCTGCTACAGTAATAATTTGTATGCACAATACAAATTCATATGATATACTTCTTTGGTATCATTATACTATACCTACGGAGGAACTAGATGAAGATCAAAAAAACAACTTTTATTGGGTCATTGGTAGCATGCAGTTTGGCTTTCGGTGCCCTGGGTGTTGCAGCTTCAAACGGAATTCAAGATATTGAAGCAGCACTCGACAGCAACATTAGCTTTAAAGTAAATGGTTTGTCCTGGACACCCAAAAATGAAGCTGGAGACAAACTGAACGCACTGGTATATGACGGTGATGTCTACTTGCCTGTAAGTACCACAGCAGAAGCATTAGGAGCCAACGTATCTCTGAATGTAAGTAACAAGATCGTAAGTATCACCAACTCAGGCAATACCGGAAAGTCCAGCGGTTCAAACAGCAACAGCAGTACAGGTACCAAAGGTTCTGAAGATTCAAGCAAAGCAAGTAATTCGAGCACTTCAGGCTCAATCAAGATGACTGGAACTGAGGCTCAAATGATAGCCAAATTGCAAAAAGAATCGTTAACCCTGATTAAAATGTATGGCAAAGCACTTAAAACGGGCAGTACTAGTGAGTTTGATAAGTACATAGATGACAAAGTCATTGAAAATGTCGAGATTGATTTCTTTGATCGGGGCAAGCAGTATCAAAAAGATAAATTCAAGACTAAAGTTAAAGATATCATTGCAGCAAATGATAAAAAAACAGTGACTAAATATGCAGATCAATTGATTAACGTCAAATCAGCTGATTTTAAAGTGATTTCAATGAATGACAAAACCAAAATAAGTAAAAGTTACAAAGCCATTTATTATCCACAAGGATGGACGGGTTCCTTTGGAGTGCACCTTACCTTTGTGTTTAGTCCGCAAAAAAGCGGCAACGGCGATTTTTATCTTGGCGATTTGTACTTTAGCTAAAATCCATAATTCAATATAATCATTGATCTTCAGGTGCACGATTGCACTTGAAGATCTTTTTAATTTTCAATTTAACTCCGGCTCGGAATTGGATTTTTCAGTTATTTGGATAGATAAGTCGACGAAGCAAAACGTCAGCAGGGCCTGATATCCCCCTACGCTCTAAAACTGTTGCTAATAAGAGGCTGGTTATCCATACGAGCACGGCAACAATAAACGCTCCAGTACTATGCAAAATATTACCCATGCCGAACGCAACCGGAGACATGATAATAACCAACATGGCCTCATTGAACAGATAAAAGGTTAGCGATCGCTTACCCAGAGCTCCCAGTGACCGAATGACTATTCCTGTGCGATTCGTACCCGGGCCAATAAACCCAAAAACTGCGGCGTATCCGAAGCCACCAGCAAGTCCGGTCAGCATTTGAAGATCAGTGACCAACCCAACCATCGTAGGATGTGGGGTCCACAGTTTCACACCAACCATGGCCAGCGGAAGCGCCCCAGCAATTGAGATAGAGATCCCAATGATCGCAATACGAATCAGACGTTTACGGTGAATATCTCCATATAACAAGTTCTGACGTGCTGCCCATATCCCGATAAGTACCGGAAGAAGCATCGGGTACATGAAAAGCTGAGCAATTATCATGAACGGAATCCTGATAAGATTATGAAGAGCAGCCGCTACATATGAATCTGGCATGGAATTCACCGAGGAATAACAAGCTGACCAACAATATGGCTCGTATCAGTATCCGATCCTGACGGAACAGTAGCTTACCAATAAGTAGCCCTGAGATTCCGTAGAAAGCAAGAATATCCACCCCTAGAATGATAAACGGTATGTACCAATCCAAATAACAGAAGAAAGAGAGACCGCCGTTGTAATGATCCCTCAACTTCTGTCTCTAACATTCCTGCATGGAGCTGACGTTTAACCATCATGGACAGACACTAAAAAAGTTGATCACTTCTCCCATCGTACTCCCACCTTCCGGGCGACCAAAAGGATGAGTCACCTTCACTTACCTTGTCAGCCAAGACTTCTGGTATTCACTTGTTTGCAAGTGATATCAGCTACGCTGGTATTGCCTTAGTATGTTGCGCAGGGTACAAGCATATATTTTAGCAAAGTCCTAGTTGTGGAGGTCTGTTTCATGAAAATGGCAGCCAATCTGAAGCTCTTGTCATTCCTGATCCCTTGTGCATTTCTTGTTCCCGTGTTAATCACGATGGCTCCCGATCTGAAAGAGGCATGGAACAGTGAAGCCTTGCAAAATATGAAAACGGTATTCATAGGCATCTTCCTTGAAGCCGCCCCTTTTCTGTTGATGGGTGTGCTGTTGTCATCGCTCATGCAATGGTTTGTTTCTGAGGAAATGGTTCGCAAACTCACGCCTAAGAACCCCGTCGGAGGTGTGCTGGTCGCGGGGTCGCTAGGCATTATTTTTCCCATCTGTGAATGCGGCATGATTCCGGTTGTACGGCGATTGATGCATAAAGGCATGCCGCCCTATATCGCAGTTACATTCATCCTTAGTGGTCCCGTAGTGAATCCCATCGTATTTACCGCAACATTGCTCGCTTTTCCTTCCCACCCTGAAATTACGATAGCCCGCATGGGACTGGCCTTTGCTGTAGCAGCTTCTATAGGCGGTCTGGTGTATGTGTTCGTTCGCCAGAATCCTCTGCGTAAGCCAAAGACTACAGTGACGGAGGTCAAGACGCATCCAGGGTTTAAAATGGCTCAACCTCATGCACACGCCCAGGCAAATGTTCATGACCACAATCATGTGAAGAACTGGCGCAGCTTCTTCATTCATGCCGGAGACGAATTCGTCGATATGAGCAAATATCTGGTGATCGGTGCCTTAATTACAGCCTGCATCCAAACCTTTATCAGCCGTAGTGATCTCATTTCTCTCGGTAATGGCCCTGTTGCTTCCTATGTGTTCATGATGGGATTTGCTTATGTATTGTCCCTCTGCTCGACTTCCGATGCTTTTGTTGCTTCTGCGTTCTCTCACACGTTTGCGCTCGGGCCGTTGGTGTCCTTTCTCGTTCTTGGTCCCATGCTTGATTTCAAAAGCACCCTGATGCTGCTCTCCACCTTCCGTACCCGGTTTGTTATTGGTTTGAGCCTAGCGATTATTGGGTTGGTTTTTGCTGGGTCATGGTTGATTAACCTTCTGGTATAAGTATTCAAGAAAATGTTTAATTACATGAATATTTAATTACATGAATTTTATTTTGAACAACAAACCGGGTATGTTAGGTCGATTTACCGAATAAACGAAGGTATTCACGATTTCAACGAAATAACGGAAATGAGGTGATGTTATGAACCATCATGGGTATATGATGACCAAAGCTTCTGTCCCCAAATCACATCCCGTCCAGTGGCATAACCTGATTCGCGCACTGTGGATCGGCGGGCTGGCGGTATACATCATTCACTTAAACACAAATGATTCTCTACATTATTATCTGGCGCCAACAATGCAGCGATTGTTGCTTTGTTGCCCTATTCCTTTTCTGTTTATTGCAGTAATCATGGCTTGGCATGGTCTGTTCGGCAGAAGTCTAATCCATTGCGACTGTGAGCACCCGTCTCCATCCGGGTGGATACGCAACTCGTTGGTCTATGGTCTGATTGTCATTCCATTGTTACTCGGCTTTCTATTGCCTGATCGTGCTCTCGGGAGTTCCATGGCCAGCCAGAAAGGCATGTCATTATCCTATGCTCCCCCCGAGATTCGTCGAAAAGAGCCTTTACCTGATGCAGTAAAAATAGATATTAAAGATCGAACAAAAAATACCACGGCTAATGAATCCTCCGTCCCTGCCACAAAAGTACAATTCGTACCACCGGATGAGTACAGTCGTGAATTTGCCGAACTGGCAGAGAAGTTATATGCAGAATCGATCATTAAGGTGTATCCCGAAATCTTCTCCGAGACACTTGGTGCCATCGACATGTTCCAGCGACAATTTGCAGGCAAAGATATCTCTTTAACCGGGTTTGTATACCGCGATAAAAGTATGGATCATGAATCGCATTTTGCACTTGGGCGATTTCTCGTGATGTGTTGCCCCGCTGATGCAGCTCCCTTTGGCGTCATGATTCATATTTCGGATGCAGACAGCTTCCCTACAGACAGTTGGGTGCAAATCAATGGCAGAATCGGGTCTGCACAGGTGAACGGAAAGGATACGATTGAGATTCGGGCAACAAAGGTAACACCTGTATCGGAGCCACCCACGCCTTATATTTACACGAGTGCAGATTCAGTGATGGCGTATGAAAAAATGAAGAACAAATAAACTTCATGAAACATATCTCTTTAAAAAATACGAAACGAAAAAGACCCGAAACTATGGAGACATAGCTTCGGGTCTTTTCTTTTAGATCAGGATGAGTTTATCCTCATCTACCCTGATTTTATTATTCGGTTACGATATCATGAACCAATACAGGAGCATCGGCATGATCCGCAATCGTAATGTTTTCTTTGATTTTCGCAATCACGTCTGCCACGTCTTCACGATTGGCATGGATTGTTACGAGGGATTCGCCAGCTTTAACCGGGTCACCGACTTTTTTGTTCAGCATCAAACCTACGGCAAGATCGATTTCGGATTCTTTCGTTGCACGGCCTGCGCCGAGCAACATTGCCGCAGTTCCGATTTCGTCAGCAACGATTCCAGCTACATATCCGTCTTTGTCCGCTGGGACTTCAACCAGATATTTGGCCTGAGGCAAGCGATCCGGGTGATCTACAACCGAAGCATCTCCGCCTTGGTTAGCCAGGAAGTCTTTGAATTTCTCCAGAGCTTTACCGTTCTGGATCACTTCTTTCAGTTTCTCCTCAGCTTGCTCCAGAGAGTCTGCTTTGCCAGCAAGGAATACCATTTGACGTCCAAGTGCCATACACAGTTCTTCCAGATCCTTCGGTCCTTTACCTTGAAGTGTGAGAATGGCCTCTTTCACTTCAAGCGCGTTACCGATCGCCAGACCCAGGGGTTGGGACATATCGGAGATAACAGCCATCGTTTTACGTCCAACATTGTTACCGATGCTTACCATCGCATGCGCCAGTTCTTTGGCATCTTCCGTTGTTTTCATAAATGCACCAGCACCCGTTTTGACATCCAATACGATTGCATCTGCACCTGCTGCAATTTTCTTGCTCATGATGGAGCTGGCGATCAGTGGAATCGAGTTTACGGTAGCCGTAACATCACGCAATGCATACAGTTTCTTGTCCGCAGGTGTGAGGTTGCCACTTTGACCGATAACCGCAACTTTGTGTTCATTAACGAGACGGATGAACTCTTCTTTGTCCAGCTCTACATGGAAGCCAGCAACGGATTCCAATTTGTCTGTTGTACCGCCTGTGTGACCTAGTCCACGTCCAGACATTTTGGCAACCGGAACATCCAGAGCTGCTACTAGTGGCGCCAGTACCAACGTTGTTGTGTCGCCCACGCCTCCAGTGGAGTGCTTGTCTACCTTGATACCTTCGATTGCGGACAGATCGATTGTCTCGCCCGAGTTTACCATAGACATGGTCAAATCTGCGCGTTCCTTGTCGGTCATATCCTTGAAAAATACTGCCATCGCCCATGCGCTGACCTGATAGTCCGGGATCTCACCTTTTGTATATCCTTGTACAACAAAATCAATTTCAGCTGTTGTCAGTTCTTTTCCGTCGCGTTTCTTGGCAATAATGTCTACCATTCTCATGATGATCTCTCCTCGGGTAAATGATTTGTATAGAACACTTTGTTGTTAGCTCGTTCCGGCCCCGGATCGTTCTTTCGATCGCTGTTGTCTCCAAGTTTTTTTCAATCCATTTTGCAATGGAAAAAACTCGGAGACAAAGGCGAGCGCTTCGCTTCTTCAGAATCGATTCCGGTTCCTTCACTATGTGCTCAAAACAAAAGTTTCGATCAAAATCAATTGATTATTGAATATAAAATGCAACAACATCATGTTGTCATCTTATAGAACACTTTGTGCAGCATCCGTTCCGGCCCCGGATCGTTCTTTCGATCGCTGTTGTCTCCAAATTTTCTTGAATCACCTTTAATAAGGTTGAAATTCGGAGACAAAGGCGAGCGCTTCGCTTCTTCAGAATCGATTCCGTTTCCTTCACTATGTGCTTAAAACAAAAGTTTCGATCAAAATCTATTGATATAATAAATGAATTGATTTACAGCGTAATTGCTGTATCCAGTGCAACAACCATCATATCGTTGAACGTTTTTTGGCGTTCTTCGGCAGATGTCTCTTCCCCTGTCAGCAAGTGGTCACTTACCGTCAGGATCGTCAGTGCATTTACACCAAACTTCGCAGCGATGGTGTACAAAGCTGTTGTTTCCATTTCCACGCCCAGAACGCCATGCTGCATCAATTTCTCAGTCACGGAACGGTCATCACGATAGAAAGAATCGGAGCTGAATACGTTACCGACATGAATTTTCATGCCTTTGGCCGTTGCGCGGTCATAGGCTTCTTTCAACAGGGAGAACGTAGCGATTGGCGAGAAATCATATCCGCCAAATACGAGCTTGTTCATGCTTGAATCGGTACATGATGCTTGCGCAAGAATAACGTCACGAACACGTACATGCTCCTGCATTCCGCCGCAAGTACCTACACGAATCAAGTTTTTCACGCCATATTCGCTGATCAGTTCGTTGGCATAGATCGCGAATGAAGGAATCCCCATGCCGGAACCTTGCACCGAGATACGGTGTCCTTGATATGTACCCGTGAAGCCGAGCATTCCGCGAACCTCGTTGTAACATACAACATCTTCAAGGTACGTATCTGCAATAAACTTCGCCCGCAAAGGGTCTCCTGGCAAAAGAATCGTTTCTGCAATATCTCCAGGTTTTGCTCCAATATGTGTACTCATGGTTTCAATCTCCTCCAGTTATACATTTGGTTATCGTGCTTGACAGGCACCGGAGCAGCCACGGCCACTCCGACCTTCCCTGTCCAGTTTTCTGAAAAGAGTGCTGCATTTCCAAAGTTGCGTTATCTACCCAGAACCGAACCTATTTCAAATCTTTCAGGAAGCTGGTTCCGTATTCCGGCATTTTCACACCAAAGTTTTCGGCTACGGTTGCACCAAGATCCGCAAACGTGCTGCGCAGATCAAGCTGTTTGCCCTCTTTGAAGCGCGGAGAGTAGGCAAGCAGAGGTACATATTCGCGTGTATGGTCTGTACCACGGTAAGTTGGATCGTTACCATGGTCAGCTGTAATCAGCAGCAGATCATCATTCGTCATTTTCGCAAATATCTCCGGCAGACGTGCATCATAGTCTTCAAGCGCCTGAGCATAGCCTTGTGGATCACGACGGTGTCCGAACAAAGCATCAAAGTCAACCAGGTTCAGGAAGCTGATACCGGTGAACTCTTCGTCCATCGTTTCGGAGAGCTTGTCCATTCCGTCCATGTTGGAGACTGTTCGTACGGACTTGGTCACGCCTTCGCCATCATAGATGTCTGCGATTTTACCCAGAGCGATAACGTCAAACCCACCGTCTTTGAGTTCGTTCATTACAGTGCGACCAAATGGTTTAAGCGCATAGTCATGACGATTGGCAGTACGCTTCCAATCACCCGCTTCACCTACGAATGGACGTGCGATGATCCGGCCCAGCATGTAGGGATCTTCAAGTGTAATTTCGCGGCAGAACTCACAAATTTCGTATAGTTCTTTCAGTGGAACAACATCCTCATGCGCTGCAATTTGCAGAACCGAATCTGCGGATGTGTATACAATTAAGGCGCCAGTTTCAACATGCTCTGCACCCAGCTCATCCAGAATTTCCGTGCCGCTGGCCGGTTTGTTACCGATGACCTTACGACCCGTTTTCTCTTCAATTCGTTGGATCAGCTCATCGGGAAAACCATTCTCAAACACCCGGAAAGGTGTATCAATATAGAGACCCATTATTTCCCAGTGACCTGTCATGGTGTCTTTACCTCTGGATGCTTCCTGCATCTTGGTGTAATACGCTTTGGGTGCGTCCGCTACAGGAACACCCTCGATTTCCTTAATGTTGGACAGTCCGAGACTTGCCATGTGAGGCATGTTCAAACCTCCACGTTCACGAGCGATATGACCGAACGTATCGACATCGAAATCATCGAATTCCGCCGCATCCGGCGCTTCGCCAATTCCTACAGAATCCATAACGATCAAATGTACTCTTTTAAACGTTGACATGAATTAAGCACTCCTTCCAAATAATCCAGCTTACAAGAACAGTCCAGTAATGATCGCTGACAGCACGCTGACAAGCGATGCACCGTAAAGCAGCTTCAGACCGAAGCGGGCGACCACATTACCTTGCTTCTCATGGAGTCCCTTCACCGCACCAGCAATGATACCGATGGAGGAGAAGTTGGCGAACGACACGAGGAAGACGGATACGATACCCGTTGTTCTGGCAGACATTGCAGTCTCCTTCAAATTAAGCATAGCTACGAATTCGTTGGATACCATTTTGGTTGCCATAATACTTCCTGCCTGAATCGCTTCTTTCCATGGAACACCCATGATGAAGGCAAATGGTGCAAACACATAACCAAGTAGCTCTTGGAACGAAATGCCAAGCACCGAGCTGAAAATTCCGTTAACGAGCGCAATCAAGGCAACAAAACCGATTAACATCGCAGCTACGATGATAGCAACTTTGAATCCATCCAGGATGTACTCGCCAAGCATTTCGAAGAACGATTGTTTCTCTTCATCCTGCACTTCCAATATATCTTCTTCTTCCGTCACCCGATAAGGGTTAACGATCGAAGCAATGATAAAACCGCCAAACAGGTTCAGTACAAGAGCTGTAACCACATATTTCGGCTCGATCATGGTCATATAAGCACCAACAATGGACATCGAGACCGTGGACATCGCCGAGGCACACAAGGTGTACAGGCGATGTTTTGGCAACAACCCAATTTGTTTTTTCACAGAAATGAACACTTCAGATTGCCCCAATACAGCCGAAGCAACCGCGTTATATGATTCCAGTTTGCCCATTCCGTTGATTTTGCTTAATACCAGACCAATATATTTTATAACAAAAGGTAAGATTCGGATATACTGCAATATCCCAATGAGTGCCGAGATGACAACAATCGGCATCAATACGCTGAGGAAGAACGGTGCCCCCCCGCTCTCTGCACCTACGGTAGTCAAACCCCCAAATACAAATGCGATACCTTCATTCGCATAGTCGAGTAAACTTTTAAATACGGTCGCGAAACCGCCAATTAAAAAAGTACCCACTCCTGTATTCAACAGAGCATAAGCTAGTATAACTTGCAAAACAATCATGATAGCCAGTGGCCGGTAACGAATCTGCTTTTTGCCGTTGCTTGCGATATAAGCCAGTCCAAAAACAACGAGTAAGCCGATAATGGCAATTAGAAATTTCATGCTATCTCTCCTTTGAAGTTAGTGAAGCCGGATGTGAAATCAGCTCAAAGGTTTTTCATGTATTAAATGAAATGAACCTTTCAGAAAACAAGTAAAGCGCTTACAATAAATTCGGTTTGCATTAATTTTTCATGCTAAAAAAATGAAAAAGGCTCCTTCAGGCTTGAATCTTGTTCTCCACATTAAGAATTAACATGAAGAACAAGTCCATTCCCGCAAAGCAAAGCCTAGATGTTTTCTAACAAATCAGACTCCAACGACTTAGTAAGAAGATGTAGATTGTTCGCCTTGCATGATTTTCACACCAGAGCTGGCACCGATCCGTGATGCTCCTGCTTCAATCATCTTTTGCACATCTTCCAGACTGCGCACACCACCGGAAGCTTTAACACCCACATCTGGACCTACTGTGCGACGCATCAAAGCGATATCTTCTGGGGTTGCTCCACCCGTGGAGAAACCCGTGGATGTTTTGACATAATCAGTTCCAGCTTTCACTGCTAACTGACAAGCACGTACTTTCTCTTCATCCGTCAACAGACAAGCTTCAATAATGACTTTCACCAAAGCTTTACCCGCTGCCGCTTCAACAACAGCACGAATATCCTGTTCCACAACATCATCTTTGCCATCTTTCAAAGCACTGATGTTAATGACCATATCTACTTCAGTTGCACCTTTAGCGATCGCATCCTTGGTTTCGAAGGCTTTTGTCTCTGTTGTGGATGCTCCCAGAGGGAAACCGATAACGGTACAGATATCTACGCCAGTACCCTGCAATTGCTCAGCAGCATAAGCAACCCAGGCTGGGTTAACACATACGGAAGCAAACTGATATTGCTTCGCTTCTGCGGTTAACTTAGCCATTTCACTTAATGTTGCATCTGCACGAAGCAAGGTATGATCGATCATTTTCGCTAATTGAGGTGTAGTCAATTGAATCTCTCCCTTATCTGAACTAGTTATTTTCTATATCCCTACCCTAACATGAACATATGTAAAAATCAATATGAACTTTTGTTCAATGATGAATTCTTACATTATGTCATCATATCCCATGGACCATTTATGAATATGCATTAATTTACCTAAGTGAGTGAATTCATTACCATATAGCTTCTGCCTAAGAAAGCAAAACATCCGCCCATATTGCGTGGCAGATGTTGTCATGCATGGAATTATAATCGAAGCAAAGCCTGAGCTGTGTACTGATCGGTTACCAAAATATTGGCGTAATGGCCTTTGAGCGCTGCATGAATGGCTTCTATTTTACGCTGTCCTCCGGCCACAAGGATGGATTTCTCCTTATTTCGCAACTCTGCCAGATCAATTCCGACAGTCCTATTGTTAATTTCTTCACTGATCAGTTGGCCTTCGGCATCAAAAAAACGTGAGCAGATGTCACCTGCACCTGAATGCATCAGCAATTGTTGTTCCTCTTCATTGAAGTATCCCAGCCTGAACAGCAAGGCATCTTCCTTAACTGTACCCACTGTAAACAAGGCAATGTTAGCCTGTCTGCCCAATTCCACAATTCTTCCGATATGCCGGTCAGCTTCCACCATTTTTTTGACTTCAATGTTATCGAAGATCACGGGCAGAGGCAAATATCGGGGAACGGTGTGAAACGCTTCCGCAAACAAATGAACGATCTCAGCGGCATACGTATTCACATGGGAATGACTTACGCCTCCTTTTAATTGAACGACCTCGACCCCTTTGACCTGCTTTGGACGAAGCTGACGAGCCACGGCGTACATCGTTGTTCCCCAAGTAACACCAATGATGTCTGCATCTTGAACCGTATCCTGTAAATAGTCTGCTGCCCTTTTACTAATATGTTTCTGGATTTCTTCATCACTCTTCAGCGGGGCAAAACAAACGAGTGCCGTATCAAGATCATATTTGGCCTTAAGCTCTCCGGCGATAATGTCGATATCCTCCAGCGGGTCCATAATATCAATACGGACGTAACCATGATCCTTGGCATACTGAAGTAACCGCGATACGGTTGGACGTGATACGCCTAATCTAACTGCAATATCCTGCTGACTGTAATCGGACTGATAATACAATTTGGCTGCTTCAATGCTTAATCGTTGCTTTTCCATATCCATTCCCATATGCGCTCATCTCACTCATCCCTATTATCGTTTGAAATCACTATACCCTTCTCGCTTCATTACACGTATGACGATACTTATCCTGTTTATTATACACAATTTATTATTTACGGTAAGAATGCTTAGGTATAAAACGTTATAAACGATTACATACTACAGCGGTCGCCTTATAATGCAATCCATCTACGCAAAAACAACACAGAGAGGAAGTATTCCATGCCTACCTTATTGTATATTACTGCCCACCCTCATGATCATGAAACCTCTTTCAGTATGGCTGCAGGCAAAGCTTTCGTCGATGCATATCGTGACAGTCATCCATCGGATGAGGTTGTACACTTGGATCTGTATCGATCAGACATTCCTCATATTGATGCAGATGTATTCAGTGGATGGGGTAAACTGCAATCGGGCAGTGATCTAACCGCTGATGAACAGGCCAAAGTAAATCGTCTGAATGAACTCTCCGATCAATTTGCAGCAGCAGATAAATATGTTTTTGTGACACCGATGTGGAACTTCTCTTTTCCTCCGATCTTGAAAGCTTATATCGACTCCATCTGCGTAGCTGGCAAAACGTTCCGCTATACGGAACAAGGCCCTGTTGGATTACTTACGGGTAAAAAGGCATTGCATATTCAAGCTCGTGGAGGCATTTATTCCGAAGGTCCAGCCGCCGAGATGGAGTCCGGACATCGCTATCTGAGCATTATCATGTCCTTCCTAGGTATTCCAGAGCTAGATGGCATATTTGTTGAAGGGCACAATCAGTTCCGTGATCAAGCGGATCAGATTAAACAAAAAGCCATAGAACAGGCACGCACGTTAGCAAAGCAATTTTAATTGGACAGAAAAAGAATGAAGCCGATGGGTTAACCCGGAATGATAATGGGTTACCTATCGGCTTCTATTTATATTAATATAATCAATCATTAACTAAAAGGTGTTATTGCTGTCTAACGCTGGCACGGCTAATGGTTTCAAGTTTGCGTGTAATGGCATTACGGTCAATCTTCAAACCCCAGATTGCTTCGATAATCTTCTCTTTATCCTCAGATTGCTCTGCATTTTTCAGTTGCATTAACAAATCATGCATCTGTGCATTGATTCCCTCAAATTGACTCCATAGATCCTGCCTTACCTCTGTTGAATCCAGATGACGATTAGCTTCCACCTCTTCTTTCAGCGCTTGCAGAATGGCCTGTCTCCACTCCTCATCACCCAGCTGTTTCGCTATGTTCAGGAGATCCAGATAATCGTCAATAAGAAGTGAGTTCAATTCAGCATGTGTTTTCATCGTTTATTGCATCCCCTTTTCGTCTATTTACCAAGTATTATACTCGGTATTTCGGGATATGCAATACTTGTCGGAAAAAGTTGATTTATGCCACCACGTTAGGAGTTGAGTTGTTGCAGCAGCTGTACCCGGTAGGCTTCACTTTCAAGGGACTGAATTTCCTTGTATTCTTCGGCAGTGAGCACTTTGGGTTCCCCAGCTGCCTTTGCGATCATATAGACCTTGGCGCTTTCTTCCACCACCTGGGTACGGTAATAGGCTTCACGGAGGTTTTTGCCGGTAGTGACCAAGCCGTGATTGACGAGAATGAGTGCCGTATGTTCTTCAACCTTTGCTGCTACTGCATCGGCAAGAAGTTTCGTAGTCGGCAAGACGTATGGAACGAATCCGATATCGCCCACCAACGCCGACTGATCGGGGAACAAGTGTGGCAATTCATCGAAAACGAGACTGAGGGCAATGGTATACGCCGGGTGTGTATGCACAATGGCCTGAATATCAGGATTCACACGATAGCTGTACAGATGCATCAATACTTCGGAAGAAGGACGTGTCGATCCGACACGTGTCTCTCCTGTTGCAATATCAATCGCAATCCATTCGTCTGGCTCCAGATCCTCAAGTGCATAACCACTTGGTGACAACAGCATCGTCCCCTCGGAACGGGCGCTCAGATTCCCCCCTGGACCAACCACCAATCCTTGCGCAACTGCTCTGCGGGCATATTTCGTCAACTCTTCCCTTACTTGTTGTTCAGACATGATCTTCTCCACTCCTCAGACTTTGATATATTTCATAAGCTTCCTGCCACAGTTCTGTATCCGCAGGCTCATAGGTCTCGGGGGAAAAGGAAGAAGCCATGACCTCCTGAACCTCGGCTAAACTGCTCACTTCTCCATGTGCAAGGAATTGCAGCATGCAATTCCCGGCTGAAGTTGCCTCTGCCGGGCCTGCAACCACTGGGACACCGGCTGCATTCGCAGTAAATTGGCATAATAGCCGATTGTGTACGCCTCCACCTACCATATGAATCACACGAGGTCTTGCACCCGTGATCAACTTCAGTTCATCCAGCGTCTGTCTGAATTCCAACGCCAGACTCTCCAAAATACAGCGAACAAACGCTCCAGTCGTATCGGGTACAATCTGTCCGCTGGCACTGCACTGTTGCCGTATTCGTTCAGGCATGTTACCTGGCGCCAAATACACTGCATCTCCCGGAGATACGTAACATTGATGCGCCGTTGATGAAGCGGCCAGCTGAACCAGTTCCCCGTGTGAAAAAAGTTGATTCTCCCGCTCCCATTGCCGTTTGCATTCCTGCAACAGCCACAGGCCTGAACGATTTTTCTGGGTTCGGACTTTGCCACTTACCGTCCCTTCATTGGTAAATCCCAATTCACGGCTTCGGTCATCCAATACAGGTGTATCACGTTCCACACCCATAAGAGACCAGGTTCCACAGCTAATAAAAGCAACATTCGAATCCGTCGCAGGGATCGCCGCCAATGCAGATGCAGTATCATGTGAGCCCACAGAGATGACCTGCATCGGTTCAATCCTTAACTCGGCGCACAAATCATCGGTTATCCGCCCCAGCACGGTACCAGGCAGAACGAGACGCGGAAATAATGTTTCCGGTATACCGAGGCGCCCGATCAGGTGCTCATTCCAACGAGCCTTGCCTGCATGCAACAGTCCGCTGGTACTCGCAATCGTATATTCACAAGCCTGCTGACCTGATAGATAATAGTGAAATAAATCCGGCATAAATAACATGCGCAGATCCGGACGCAAACCTTCGGAGTGCGCTCGTACACTCCCCAGCAGTTGAAATACCGTATTGATTTGCTGAGGTAGAACACCGGATATGGTATATAGTTCTTCTTCATTCACAATGTGCAGAACTTCTTCCATCCACTGCGCATTTAGTGCTTCCCGATAATGGCGCGGGTTGGAGTACAATCTTCCCGCACCATCTACCAGCCCATAATCCACTCCCCACGTATCCACCGCTATGGAACGAATCGGATGAGAGATGCTTTGGGTTCCTTTCACAATCCCTTGTTTTAATTCGTGAAAAAGACGCAGGAAATCCCAGTACAATCCATCTCCCAGCTGCACGGGTTCGTTGCTGAATCGGTGTACTTCTTGTAACGAGAGTCTGCTTCCATCAAAAGCTCCCCGGACTACCCGGCCACTTCCAGCGCCGTAATCGGCAGCAAGCACATATGTTGCCTGATTGCCCATCTCTCATGCCTCCTTTGCTCTATTTGATAAGCCGTATTCAAGTTCTGAACACAGCTTTCAAGAGAACGCCATGCTACTTTTAATTTCTATAAGGAACATGGCGTATGACAGGAATGGAGATTTGCTTTAACGATACAACGGGCCAAATACGCTGCAAGCACGGTAGTCCGCACTTTCCGGCTCACTCGTTCCGAATAACCCCCACGCACGCGGACGGAAAATCTCGGATTCAGGTACATTATGCATATTTACCGGAATGCGAAGCATGGAAGCGAGTGTAATCAGATCTGCACCGATGTGTCCATAGGAGATCGACCCATGGTTCGCACCCCATTGATTCATCACTTCATAGACCGAAGTAAACGCTCCGGTTCCTGTCAGAACAGGTGCAAACCAGGTCGATGGCCACGTTGGATCTGTCCGCTGATCCAGCGTATCATGTACATCTTCAGGCAGATCGACCGTGTATCCCTGAGCGATTTGCAGCACAGGCCCCAGTCCTTTGACCAGATTCAGACGTGTCATCGTTACAGGCATGCCGCCTTTGGTCAGGAAATCAGCTGAATAACCGCCGCCTCGGAAATATTCTACGGATGCCGGTCTCCAGGATGTAGCTTGCAAGCAGTCCTGAACTTCCTCATCAGTAATCTCCCAGAAAGGCTTGAGTACAGGCTTACCATCTCTGGACTGTTGTCCGGTGCCATCCAATGCTGCGGAACCCGAGTTGATTAGATGCAGAATGCCATCCTTCGCGTTTCCTTCCAATGTATGCCCTGTAACACGCTGTACTGAATCTGGACTCCAATACGTACGCACATCGGCAAAGATCTGCGCCGTATGTGTCAGCAGCGAACCGAATAGCATCGATACCCCATTCAGGCTATCATTCTCCGTTGCTACCAGATAAGGCGAGCGTTTACCGTTCCAGTCAAAGGATGAATTCAGTATCGACTCCAGAAAATCTCCGTTAGGGGAATGATCCGTCCACTGTCGTTGTCCCTGAAAGCCGGATACAATCGCGTGGTGGCCCATCGATTCCTCCGTATAACCAAGCTCTGCCAATCTTGGATTGCCTGCCATCAAATCACGCACGATTTGGGTCATCTTCACAACGGTTTCCCATTCGTACTCTTTGCGTTTGCGATCTGTCTGTAGGAGGGCTGCGTTGTTGTCCGGACCTTCGCTACAGTTCTCCTTCACCCAGGCCAGCGCGAGCTTATACTCCTCGGGATCATAGATTTCTTCTTCAATACGGCGAGTCAGTTCGCTCATATCCACATATTCGTTCCGCATGCCCAGATACTCCTGGAAAAATGAATCGTTCACAATCGATCCCGCAATTCCCATGGATACCGAGCCAATCGACAGATATGCTCTTCCTTTCAAGGTAGCGGCTGCAAGACCTGCACGGCTGAACCGGAGCAATTTCTCACGTACATCATCGGGAATCGTTGTATCTCCTCCGTCCTGAACATCCTCTCCATAGATCCCAAAAGCAGGTATCCCCTTCTGAGCATGGGCAGAGAGTACCGCTGCCAGATATACTGCACCCGGACGTTCAGTCCCGTTAAAACCCCAGATGGCTGTAGGAATGGCTGGCGACATATCCATCGTTTCCGTCCCATAACACCAGCACGGTGTCACAGTGATCGTCACGCCCACGTTGGATCGACTGAAGAGTTCTGCCGCCGCTGCTGCTTCGGCCACGCCGCCAATACAGGACTCAGCCACGACACATTCTACCGGTGAACCGTCGGGATAGCGAAGTTCTGCCACTAACAGCTCTGCAACCGAAGTTGCCATTCGCATCGTCTGTTCTTCCAGAGACTCCCGAACGCCCTTGCGTCTTCCGTCAATCGTGGGACGAATACCAATCTTGGGGAAAGCCTGTTTATAACGGTAATCCTGATGTGTCATACTTAAACGTCCTCCTTCAATAATTTCATAGAATAGGTACGAATGATTGTGACTTATCCGTGCGCAGCTTGACTGGTCCGATGATAGCACCGTTTACCGATACCCGGTGGAAGCAATGTCAATTCCATGCCAAAAGTCATTCTCTCTTTCATATTGAATGCGTTTACAAATAAATAAAATCCATAAACCGCTCTATTGATCTGGCTTCAGGTTGCTGTCCTTTGAATGAAGAATGCTAGAAGCGATATGAGCAAAAAAATGAGCGGTCCTTTAGAAAAATCACCTTTTTTATTCAATAGGGTTATCGGTAACCCTAACATAGCATGAGCCTATCTTGCTGTCAATCGGCATTATCCTATAGAATAGGAAGACTATGTTGCGGAAAGGTTCGATTCCATTGATCACCATTTATGATATTGCCAAAAAAGCCAACGTCTCCGCCATGACCGTCTCCAAAGTCATTAATCATACCGGGCGCATTAGCCCTGCTACACGAGAACGTGTACAACAGGTCATTGAAGAATTGGGATACATTCCGAACTCGAATGCACGCAGTCTTGTGCTTCAACGCACCCAGATGCTCTCCCTGCTGATTACCGATATTACCAATCCCTTCTATACCACCCTGGCCCGTGGTGCCGAAGATGCAGCCAATCTTCGCGGATACCGGCTGTTGTTCGCTAACAGCGATGAAGACTACAACAAGGAAAAAGATTATGTGGATACGATTCTGTCTACACGCGTGGATGGTGTGCTGTTTGCACCTGCGGGGGATCGTTCAATCCCTCACCTGAATCAATTGCATGGACGTAATATACCCTTTGTCATTTTGGATCGGACCGTACCTGGTATCACTTCCGATGTGATTGCCGGAGACAGTCGGGAAGGTGCGCTTCAACTAATTCGATACCTGACAGATTTGGGGCATCGCCGCATTGCGCTGGTCAACGGTTCTTCCGAGGTTTCGACGGCCAGGCTGCGGGAAGAAGGTTACATACAGGGATTGCAGGAAGCCGGTCTTCCTGTCGATTCGGCTCTCATTCTTCGAACCGGTTACCGCGATTTCAGCGATGAAGAGGGTATCGACCGACTGCTAGCACAGCAGAACAAACCTACAGCCATTTTTGCAGCAAATAACATGCTCGCCATAGGTGTCATTCGACTTTTGCGTAAACGGGGACTGTGTGTGCCTGACGATATCTCTGTCGTCTGTTTTGATGATCTGGATCTGGCTTCCGCCTTTGATCCCTTCCTCACCGTTGCTGCACAACCCGCATACGACTTCGGGGCCATTGGCATGCAGATGTTGATTGACCGCATTGAAGGCAAGGCTCCGCCGGAGCCCCAAACGGTCATTATGCCATCCGAACTGCGCATACGTGCCTCAGCCTCTGCTCCTTCTGGACAAACTGAATACCTGGATTGAATCAGGTCGAATTTGAGAACCTTTCTTTGGTAAAAGAGAACCACAAACAGGACGCATCGGAGATTTCTCTCTGACTGCATCCTGTTTGTCTATCGTGGATATGCCAGACATTGATTCGAATCAGCCCTCGGACTGAAGCGCGAGAGCCACTTCACGAACCAGACCCGGGAACCAGTCCATCAAAGCTTCAAATGTATACCCGGCCTGCTCTGCCTTGGACGTATCCATCGTCCACGACTCCGAGATGCCAAAAGGCGACATATCTTCCTTCATTGTTTCGGACAATACCTGTGACTGCATGCCTGTTACCGTTTCGATCAGTTTCATCATGGCGGATAGCGTAATTGTACCTTTGGAAGCCGCATTCACTGGTCCAGTGACAGAGGAATGCCCAAGCCAGGCGAGAAATCTCGCAGCTTCGGTGGAATTGATGAATCCAATCTCGGCATCCGGATTCGGCATGCCAATGGGTTTTCCTTTTTGTACATGCTCGATATGAAAATGAAGTCTTCGTGTATAATCATCGATTCCGAGTACAATCGGAATGCGCATCGCCGCCACCGGGAAATCCGCTTCCTGGAAAAATACAGCTTCAGCAAGCCGTTTACCTTCTCCATAAGAGAAATCCTCATGGCTCCCATATTGCAATGGATATGTATACGGGTCATAATCCCCTTCTGAAAATCCGGGCTTGGGATCACCATACACAGAGAGTGTTGATGTCAAAATATATCTTTGGGTGCGCCCAGCAAAGGCTTCACATGCCGACTTCGCCGCATCCGGCGAGTAACAAATGTTATCATAGACGATATCCCACATGTCCGTTTGCGCAACCTCAGCCAGAGATTCCGGATCTTCGCGATCCATTTTGATCCGATTCACCTCAGGTCCGAAGTCCACGTCTGTTTTGCCGCGGGTAGCAACCGTAATCTGTGATTTTCCTTCCCACAGCAAGTGATCAACCAGACGTTTTCCGAAGAAGCGCGTCCCGCCAAGTATAAGTACCTTTTTCATTCGATAACCCTCCTACCCCGTTCTGGTGTACGATTTTAAATATATTAACCTTCATCATGAAGAATGGACTGTTTTGTCCTGAATTAATCGTTAGGAAAAACAAGACCAATCTGCTGCCGGATCTGATCCATTACCTGCATAGTGACATACGAGCGCTCATGCGTGTTCATGTCCGATTCCTTTTTGCCCTGCTGAACCAAATTCACGAACTCTTCTACTTCATAGTACATCGCCGGATGAATCTGTTCTGCCGTCAGTTGCTCCACCGTACCGTCATTATATCGAATCTCCGCATGTTCAGGAGAGCCTATCTTATCAATGATGATACTGCCCCGTTCCCCCATAATTTCACTTGGCACATGAGAATTGGAGATTTTGGAGTACGTAACTATCGCATCCATCTCATCATATTCCAGTATAACGCTGCCTTGACCATCCACTCCCGATTTTAGCATCATCGCCTGGGATTGGACTTTATTCGGTGCACCGAACAGCGTAATCAGCGGATAGAGACAATATACACCGAGATCCATCAACGCGCCATTGGCGAGTTCAGGCTTGAACGCATTGAGGATTATCCCCTCCTTATACTTGTCGTATCGCGAGGAATACTGGGAGTAACCTGCTATATATTTGCGGACCGGACCAATTTTATGCAGGTTGGATTGCACTAATTTGAATTGGGGAACAAGGGTCGACTTCATCGCTTCCATGAGCAAAACTTGATTTTCACGGGCTGTATCCACCATACGCTGGACTTCCGCGCTATTCGCAGCCAAAGGCTTCTCGCATAATACATGTTTACCGTTTCTCAGAAATAGCTCCGCCTGCTCCGCATGAACCGTATTCGGTGTCGCAATATATACAGCATCAATTCCATCACTTGCCGCCATCTCTTCAAGATTAGTGAACCGATGTGCAGCATGATATTTATCAGCAAATGCATTAGCTTTATCTTCTGTTCTTGAGTAAACTGCCGTCAATTCGAATCCTTCTACCTGTGCAGCGGCTTCAAGGAGCCTTTCTGTAATCCAGTTGGTACCTACCACGCCGAAACGAACCATTCTTACCTACCTCTTTCGTTATCTGATGTCATAACCCGTTTACTTGTCCTGTATATTGTAGCCTATATTTCATTCAGAATGAAGGGAGTGTGTTTTCCTATCCTATTGATATCTTGCTTTTTCAATGGGTAACTCGTTGATCCGTATGGGATGCGGGGTATAATAAGAATGGAGGTGATCCTATGGTTAGTCATACAAAGCATATATTAAATTCACTTTCTATAGATGAAAAGTACTGGAAAGCCATCATCGAAAATGATGTCTCTTATGACGGAATATTCTATTATGGCGTCAAGACGACAGGCATTTTTTGCCGGCCTTCCTGTAAGTCAAAAGCACCCAATGTGGAGAATGTGTTCATATTTTCCGATGTCGAAGAAGCGTTAACACGGGAGTTCAGACCATGCAAACGGTGCAAACCAACAGGTCAACGGGTCCCGGATCAGGAATGGATATCGGTCGTAACCAACTATATCGAGCATCATTATGGGGAACCTCTTACTTTGGATCTGCTTGCGAGTGTAAGTCACGGAAGTCCCTATCATCTGCATCGGGTATTCAAACGGATAACGGGCATGACCCCGGTTCAATATATTCAGGACAAACGCATAACTGAGGCGAAGAGGTTACTGACTGGCACGCAGCTCCACATCGCTGAGGTTGGCCGCCATGTGGGTATATCCAACCCGGCTTATTTTATTTCTGTATTTCGCAAAACCACGGGACGCACACCTGCAATTTACCGTGAGCAGAAGAAAGGCAAATTATGAAAACCAATCTCCTATATAAAGTACCCAAAACGTTGCTGAATAAAGGGACGGGGTTCCTGAAAGGGTATTCGCACACACTAAATCCCTACACAGGATGCTCTTTCGGATGTTCTTACTGTTACGTAAGACAAATGCCCGTATCTCTATTTCGTAAAGAACCCTGGGGGAGCTGGGTTGATATTAAACAGGAAGCGGCCACAGTGCTTGCCAAGGAGTTGCAGCGTGCACAAGCCAAAGGCAAAGTCACCATCTTTATGTCGTCGAGCACAGACCCCTATCAACCAGTCGAGTATAAAGAGCAAATTACACGTTCTTTACTTGAAATCATGATTGAACATACACCAGATTTTATATTAGTTCAGACCCGAAGTCCCCTGGTAACCCGTGATATCGACCTGTTGCAGCAGTTAGGTGACCGAGTACGTGTCAGCATGACTGTGGAAACAGACCTGGACGAAATGCGCAAGCATTTCAGCCCTTCAGCTCCGCCAATTGCCGGCAGATTGCGTGCACTGGAACAATTGCGGGATGCCGGAATCCCCACACAGGTAGCCATTGCACCTGTGTTACCTAGTAGCGATAACTTTGCAGCCATCCTGAGACCGCTTGTCGAGAGGGTATGTATTGACGACTACTTTATGGGAGATGGCAGTGAGGGCAAGCGAACGCGAAGACTTGGTATGGAATCGTTTTACCAGCAAGTGGGTGAGGAAGATTGGTACAGACCGGAGGCTTACAACATTGTAGTCCAACGAATGAAGGAGCATTTTGCGGAGAATGAGATCTGGATCAGTCAGGCCGGTTTCGAACCGTGATCATGCTTGGATATAAAAAAACAGCCCTGCTTCCCTCATATCGGGAGTCAGGGCTATAGTTGGTATACAGACTGTATTGTTCGATTATTGATCCAATGTGTACAATGGCAGATCTGCCGGCAGGGCAGCCGGGCGCTGACATGTACTCTTCATTTTATAGAACACTTGTTCATCTGAAGAATCATGGAACGCCCACATGGCTTCAAGCACATGGTAGGCCAGTTCTCCACTCGCCCGGTGTGCACGCCCACTGCTCGCAGCATATGCCATATCGGCTACACCGATTCCACGTGTATTCTCCTGATATCCGGGAAGCAGAGGCACTTCCGTCCACTCCCGCTCACCCATCAATTGGTATCGAACCGGGCCGCCAAAGGTGTTGGGATCTGGCACTTGCAAAGTGCCATGTGTGCCATATATCTCAATTGGTGGCAGTGTACTTCCGCCAAAAATGTCAAAGCTGGTAATCAGCGTACCAATGGCACCCTGTTCGAACTGCAACAATCCCGCCACATGCGTCGGAATTTCGACCGGGATGGTCTGGCCTCTTTTTTTCTCACTGGTAATGGTGCGCTCTTCCATCGCTTTCCCCGTCATGCCTGCAATCGCCTGAATCGGTCCCAACAGTTGTACCAACGCAGTGAGGTAGTAAGGACCCATATCAAACATCGGCCCACCGCCAGCAGCATAATAAAATTCTGGATCGGGATGCCAGTGTTCATGCCCGCGAGCCATCATAAATGCAGTTGCCGCCACGGGTTTGCCAATGACACCATCCTCCACCAGCTTAAGTGCAGTCTGGATGCCAGAGCCGAAGAACGTCTCTGGGGCACAGCCTACGAGCAGACCTTTACGCTTCGCCATTTCAAGCACGGCCTGCCCTTCTTCCCGCGTAACGGCAAGTGGTTTTTCCACATAAACATGTTTACCTGCTTCAAGTGCCCGCAGACACACATCTGCATGAACGGCAGGAATCGTCAGATTGATAATCAGATCGATCTCGGGATTCGCCAACATTTCATCTACCGTATATACGTTTGGCACGTTATAGGCAGCAGCCTGCTCCTCGGCCCGTTTCCGGTCCAGATCCGCAACCGCAACCAGATCGAGCACCTCGAATCGGTGACAGTTTTCCATATAAATACCGCTGATTTTACCACAGCCAATAATACCAACTTTCATTGTTTTCATGCCGGGACTCCCTTCGTAATTCCCACTTCATCATGCGATGCGGAACAACATTCTGCTCGCTGTAATGTGGGTAAATATATCATCTGAACAGATGAGAATGTATTAGTGACTTTGGTTATCGGCCATGCCCGTATATACCTCGGCGGCTGCATCCGTACGAGTCTTTGCAAGTGCTTTTCCTGCGGCAGTCCATTTGAAACCACTGCGCATCATTTCCGTCACTTGTTTCATCTCCACGATATCTGCATGGTGTCCGAGCGAGTTGTAGAATACACGGCCTGCACCCCAGCGTTTGGTCCATACGACAGGCATATCCACTGGGCCATTCGCCGCATGAGGCCCGTTAACGATTGGGAAGCGTGTTGTGGCCAACACTTCTACAGCAGGGTCAACATGCAAGTAGTACTGTTCACTTTTCACCTGGAAATCTTCAATATGATCCAAGAGCGGACTGGAGCCACGCTTCATGTTCACCGTATACTCCACGCCGTCGTTCCCCGGATGCGCAACCCACTGTCCACCCGTCATGAACTGCCAGTCAACGTTGTTGCGAAACGCATCGCACATTCCGCCATGAATCCCCGCCAGACCTACTCCGCTCTGAACAGCAGCAGATACGTTATTGACCAGCTCCTGTTCAATCTGTCCCATCGTCCACAGCGGAACGATCAGATCCAGACCCAGCAGTTTCTCGGCATCCGCATAAGCATTCAGTGTGTCCGAGACTTCAACCTCGAATTGTTCTTCCTTCAAAATGCGTTCAAAAATCCCAGCTACCTGCTCCGGCTCATGTCCATCCCAACCGCCCCATACGATTAGTGCTTTGCTCATCACCTATCACTCGCTTTCTCAAGTTACGTATTGTCATGCTCTCTAACCTTTTGCCGACTCCAAACCTCTCAGCGGCCAATATCCAGTTCGAGTACATTTCATTTCATTTCATATAAGTGCCATTCAAATTTCAAATGAGAACAAGTGCTATCAAGATGTAACTGTTCACTTTCCCAGCAATTGAACAGTTACATCTCTTCAAGTGAAACCCAGCGCCGCTCTGTAACGGAACGTTCCACTGCTTCAAGTACCGCTTGACAGGCAACACCATCATGGAAACTTGGCTCAGGCTGACGGCCTTCAGAGATTGCGGTCACCAGCTCCAGCATTTCATGCGTGAACGTATGCTCGAATCCAATCGTGTGTCCCGCAGGCCACCAGGCTTCGGCATATTTGTGCGCTGGATCGGTAGCCAGAACACGGCGGAAGCCCTGCACATCTTCTTCATCCTTCGTAAAATACACTTCCAGTTCATTCATCCGTTCAAAATCAAATCGGACGCTGCCCAGACTGCCGTTGATCTCAAAGGAGTTCGTACTGCGGTGACCCGCTGCAAAACGTGTTGCCTCAAAGCTGCCGAGCGCCCCATCAGCGAATCGTGCCAGGAACAATGTGGCATCATCTACCGTCACTTCACCCATAGGTGCATCTGCACTTGAACTGCCTTTTGCACTAAGTCCGGTCATTTCCGATGCAAGCGGGCGTTCTTTGATGAACGTCTCACTCATACCGATCACTTCCTTGAATTCGCCTACCAGAAAACGTGCCAGATCGATCAGGTGTGCGCCAAGGTCGCCATGCGAGCCAGAACCTGCTACTTCTTTTTGCAAGCGCCATACCAGCGGGAACGAAGGGTCCATAATCCAATCCTGAAGGAAAAACGCGCGGAAATGATAGATTTTACCCAATCGCCCGCTCTCCACCAGTTCCTTTGCCAGCTGTACCGCCGGGGAGAAACGATAGTTGAACCCGACCATATGGGCAACGCCCGCTTCTTCCGCAGCCTGAAGCATTTCCCGCGAATCAGCGAGTGACAGTGCCAGCGGTTTTTCACAGAACAGATGTTTACCCTGACGCGCGGCTTCCAGTGCAATTTCCTTATGGGCATCACTTGGTGCGTTGATATCAATCAGATCGATGTCATCACGACGCACCAATTCACGCCAGTCTGTTACACTTTCTGACCAGCCGAACTGGCTAGCGGCTTCCTGAACTCCCTGTTCATTACGTCCACAGATCACTGACATCTCAGGCTGCAAAGGCGCTGACGGGAAAAACATGGGCAGACTGCGATAAGCGTTGCTATGGGCCTTCCCCATAAATTTGTATCCAACCATTCCGACACGAAGACGATTTGACATGGTCATTTCCTCCTTTGGAATATAAGTTACTTCATACTAATGACGGAGCGAAGAAGCCCGGATAACTAGCTCCGTGGGCAACAATTGCCTTACCGATGTTTCTGAGGTGTGCCCTGACTCCCCGGGTGGAGGGGTTATGCCCAATGAACCATGGATCAGCTTGGATGCGGCCAGTTCCCCCATTTCATAAAAAGGGACCCTGACACTGCTCAGTGGCGGAACCGCCATCTCGGCGGCATCGGAGTCATCGTAACCCACAAAAGCCGGGAAATCCTGGACGCTGATCCCACGTTCACGCAAACCCTGCATGACGCCGATCGCCATCCGGTCATTTGCCGCAAAGACGGCATCTATTTCGCCAAGCCGGGCTGCAATGATGCCAGCTGCCTCCATTCCGCTTCGTCGACTATAATTCCCCTCCAACACCAGGCTGGGCTGTGTACTCATCCCGGCTTCTTTCAATCCAATCTGAACGCCCTGAAGCCGCTCCTGGCTGTTGGAGTAACTATCCGGGCCATTGAGAAACGCAATATTCCGGTACCCCTGTTCCGTAAGGTGATGTATGGCAAGCCTGCTGCCCTCCACATGATCGGCATCCACTTCCATGAAGGATTCTCCTGCAAAATGCTGGTTCATCACACAGTAGGGGTGCCCTTCCTGATGAAGCTGCTGTATAGCCGCCCGTTCTCCGTCATCTTCTCTGGCTCCCAGGATGATGCATGCATCCACTTTCTGGCGCCGGAACAGATCCGTATAACTCATCACTTCACCGGGTGTCCTGAACATGACCAGCAGATCCATACCGCTATCTCTGGCTTTGTTCCCAATGCCGCTTAGCATTTCCGAGAAGAAATATGCAGAGAACAAATGCGCCTTCGGCACATAGGGTAGGACAACACCCATATTTCCGCTTTTGCTTCTCGCAAAGCTGCGGGCCAGCGCGCTGGGCACGTAACCTAGCTGCTCGGAAGCCTCAATTACCTTGCGTCGGGTCTCCTCTTTAATAGGACCAACACCATTAAGCACGCGGGATACTGTAGCCTCAGAAACACCTGCCAGATCGGCTACTTCTTTACGCGATGCCATAGGTCCCCCTCCTTCACGTTACCTGTAAATATTGAAAATTAGATACAAATGTTTAAAAAATAATATTTATGTACGCGCGTACATTTTCTCATGTGTTGTAACCGTTGTCAATGCTTTTAACATAAAAAAAAGGATGGAAATCTGTATGAACAGATTCCCCATCCTGCACTTGTCATGTATAGTTGATGTCTTGTTCCATAGCTCCTACTCTAGCACATGGGATTAAAGTGTTATGGCGCAGAAACAAGCGAGCTTTAGGCATGGCTAGATTAGGTCGTCACACCGTTATCCACCGCCGATTGACTGTATTCAGCCTGCTCCAGCATGGTCACCTGACTCGACACGCGATCCGAAGGTTCTGGGGTGGATTGAAGCTGCCTTACTTTATGCAACACTTCCTTATTAGGGAGGAAATGCTGGGAACGAATGAAACGGATCGTTTTGGTTTTGGCACGCATGACGATGGAATCGGTCTCTGCCCGGTCATCTGCAAGGTAACGCACACCGCCAAGAATCTCACCGGGAGTCACACCTGTTGCTGCAAAAATAACATCTTCCGTGCCGATCATATCCTGCATCGTTAATACTTTATAGGGATTGTCGATTCCCATCTGCAAGCAGCGCTGGAATTCGTCTGCATTGGCAGGCATCAGGCGACCTTGAATCTCGCCCCCCAGGCAGGACAGTGCTGCGGCAGCAAGCACCCCTTCCGGCGCCCCGCCTGATCCGACATACAGATCAATTCCCGCCTCCGGGAAGGCTGGTGCCATCGCGCCAGCAACATCGCCATCACTGAGAAACTTGATACGTACACCAACTTTGCGCAGCGTTTTGATTGTACTCTCATGCCGGACCCGGTCCAGAATCATAACGGTCAGATCCGAGATATTTTTGTTCAATGCGGCAGCTGCCTTCTCCAATGTCACCTCAACCGGGTCTTCAATACTGACCTTACCCACCAGAGCCGGACCTACAGCCAGCTTCTCCATATACATATCCGGTGCGTGGAGCAGGTTGCCTTTTCCCGCCACTGCAATAACCGATAAAGCGTTGTTCAGACCCTTGGCTACAATCTCTGTACCTTCCAATGGATCTACTGCCACATCCACCTCGGGCCCCTCAGCGTTACCAACTTGCTCGCCGATATACAACATGGGTGCTTCATCCATTTCTCCTTCACCGATAACCACCGTGCCGCGAATGGACACGGAATCGAACATGGCGCGCATAGCCAAAGTAGCCGCTTCATCTGCACTGTTCTTGTCGCCCCGCCCCATCCAGGGTGCTGAAGCTAACGCAGCCAATTCTGTTACTCGGACAATTTCCAACGCCAGTTCGCGTTCCATTTTCCCACTTCCTTTCCAATTTCCCAAAGCATACATTGAAAGCGGTACTAAATCCATCGCAAATCCATATGAAATTGATCTAAAATAGGCGCAGCGGCCTCGTTTTGGGGAATATATCCTTTTTATTGCAGTTCCTCAAATGAACAAAATCACTTCCCTTTAAGCAAGCGTTTCTTTAGATCTATTTGATCAAATAACGCCTTCTTATAAGATCCAAATTACCTTTTATCCCTCAAAATTCCATATTAATGATGTTAAGCTTGAAAGAAGAAATAATTATCGCATTAACTTCATTAAACAACATAAATAAAACACTGAAATAGCATTTATAGAGGACAAACCCTCCCTTATCGCCTTGCATCGAAAACGATTTAAAAAAGAGAAATCAGACCAGCTATACAGCTAATATAACCTTATTAAAGTAATCGTAAATGGTGACTTTCCCTTCCGAATTTCGTACTAAAACCCTCAGAAACTCCGCCAATATCACCTCTTAAACGTAATTAGCCATATAGATACAGCTTATGGAGGCCATCAAAAATAATAAGTTTACATAATATTTATTACGTTAAAAAAGATTCGCTTTTTCGATGTTTTCTTTCAAAAGGTCGATTTGCTTACCATCTTTATGTTTGACATACACATGATCAGGTTGTCGATCCAAACTTTTGCCAATGACCAGTAATTGATGCCCACCTTCAATTGAAAACATGCGGATATATAGTCCTGATCCTTCATCTTCATAAGCGTATGCTGCAAAATCATCCCATCCTAGTTGATCTCCGTTCTCAGCAAAGGCCTGCAGTTCATTCATTGAGATAGACGGTTTAAGTTCAAGCTCCCCCTGAAGAGTCTGGAAGCTCGTGAGCAACAGCACAACAAGTAAAAGTAAGAAAATGCGGGATGCACTCCAAAGGGACATGTAAGCCCTCCTAATCGTTTTAGAGATAAAACGCTATACTTATCTCCATAACATTCATTCTATTATAATAAATCCCTGTAACTACTTCATTGCAATAATGGTACTCAGAATTATTCGACTAGGTTAGATGGACATTGTCCATTTATCCTTAGACAACAAAGACCGGGCGAAGCAGAGATATACTCCAGTACCCGGTCTTCTTTACGCCGTTATTCAACTAAATCTAGTTCATGCCCTTCTTCTCTCTTCGTTGTAAAAGAACATGGGGATGTCCAGGTTTCTCCAGCTTTTCGTACGGCTCGAAGAATTCCTCCATACCCGGTACATCGGCACAAATTGCCACACAATCCTGTTTCGATCTGTTCCTGAGTAGGCTGAGGATGACGATCCAGCAGCGCTTTGGTGGAAATCACCATCCCCGGGGTACAGTAACCACACTGGAATCCGCCTTCTTCTATAAAAGCCTGTTGAATCGGATGCAGACTGCCTGCCTCGTCACCATGCAAGCCCTCAATCGTTGTTATCTCACGGCCTGCACATTGATACGCCATAACTAGACAAGAATTAATCGGTTCTCCATCCATCAGCACCATACATGCACCGCAGCGGCCAACTTCGCAGGATACTTTCGTTCCGGTTAGATTCAGATGAGTCCGCAGCACATCGACAAGGCGAGTCGTCTGGGCAATGTGCAAATGTTTCTCTTCGCCATTCACGAGCGCTGTCCAGTTGTTGCCCAGAGGTTCACTCATGCTGGACTCACCCCTTCCTGTAGTGGTACATCCAGTGGTTTCATCAATTCTTCTCGCGTAACGGGCAGACGGTTCACCCATACACCTGTAGCCTGATGAATTGCCGCTGTTATCGCCGGGGCAAGTGCTACGGAACCGATCTCCCCAATTCCCCTCGGCCCAAATGAATCCCCTTCGGGCAGGTCTTCAATCGCCTCCACCTCCAGGTTGGTATGAATATCTCGAATGGTTGGGATCAGATACGTATCCAGATTGGTTGTTACATATCGGCTGTCTTGCATAACCGCATCCTCGGTTAATGTAAATCCAAGCGCCATCACACTGCCACCCTCAATCTGCCCGATGAAGCCCATGGGATTAATAACAGGGCCTGCAGCAACCACATGACGTGTATCCAGCAATTTGGCTTCTCCGGTTAACGTGTTCACTTCTACCTCTGCAGCAACCGCGGCGTACGTATACAAATAATGTCCGCCAACCACATTGTCCGGCGTAGTCGGATATTCGAAATGAGTATCAAAAATCCATTCATCGGCTTCACCCTGCTTCACCAGATCCTCATAAGAAACAACAACTCCGGATGTCAGCGCCGCATCATTCGCAATGTTATTCGCAGTATCCAGTGCCTCTGTGATCCCACTCATCCGTTCATCCGTGTCTCCGATTATTACCGGGGACATAGCTATTGTCTCGCCTGTAACTTCTGTAGGCAGCTGCCCTCTGCGCCATACACCGCCAGGCCCTGTCACCAGCTCATCTGCCGGGATAGATGACAATACGGATGCTACTTCCAAGAGTCTGGAACGAAATGGGGTCTGTAATCGCTGAAGTGCCATCCAGGCCATCGTTGTCGAACGCGAAGCGGTACTTGAACCGCTATGCGGGACCCGATCTGTATCCCCGATGATAATGCTCAGATCCGAAGTGCTGCACTGGAACAGATCACATAGCATGATTTCGAGAGTTGCAATAAGACCCTGACCGAATTCTTCGTAACTGAATGCCACTTCAATTTTGCCTTCTGGATTCAGGGATAGACGTCCACCCGCCGGATCGGGAATGCCGTAACCGAGTCCGGCACCGTGCATGGCAATAGCCGCCCCTACACCCCGTTTAATCCAGGGAAGCAGGGAAGGGTATGCCGGTGGATGCTGATGTTTTTGCCATAATTCAGAGCGATCCATGGCCTCCCATACTTGCGACAATCCATCTGTGACCAATATCCGTTGATTCAACGGTCCTGGATCTTCCTTTTGCCTCATATTACGTCTACGAAACTCCCATGGGTCCATCTGCATGATCTCGGCGAGTCGATCCATCTGGCCTTCCATTGCAAAGATGGCCTGATTGCCGCCAAATCCACGAAACTCCCCCGACACACCATTATTCGTATAAACCGAGATGCCCTCCACATCCACATGGGGAATGGAGTAAGGTCCAAGGCAGTGCTCTGTGCAAAAATTCAAAACAGGGGCCCCCAGTGTGGCATATGCTCCAGTGTCAGCTGTAATGCGAACCCGGTGAGCCTGAAGGATGCCTTCACGGCTGATCCCGGTCTGCATTTCAATTTTCATCGGGTGCCGCTTCAAGCCTGCACGCACGGATTCTTTGCGTGAATTGTGCATCTTCACCGGGCGTCCACACCTCAGAGCCAGAAGCGAACCGTAAGGCTGTACATTCAGTTCATCTTTACCGCCAAATGAACCACCAATAGGAGACGAGATAACCCGTATATCCTCTTCGGGACAGCCTATAATACGCGCAAGTTGCATCCGATCCTTGTACCCATGTTGTGTGGCCGCATACACATGAAGTCTTCCTTCTTCATCAGGAACAAACAACCCGCCCTCCGTTTCCATATAGGCATGCATCTGGCGTGGCGTATAATAGGTTTCCGTCACGACATGTTCGCATGTAGCGAAGGCTTCTTCGACACTCCCTCGTTTGATTTCAGTGCGATGCAGTACATTGCCCGGTCCATGTTCATGTAGCTCTGGCGCGCCAGGGGCCAATGCAGCCTCTGTGCTGTCCAGCGGGGTCCATTCCTGATACTCTACCCGAATCGCATCCAGAGCAAGTGCCGCACGTTCGGGTGAATCCGCAGCAACCGCAGCAATGGCATCCCCGACATAACGTACAACGTCCTCGCAAAATACAGGCTGATCCGGAGTAGCAATGCCAAATCGATTCAAGCCCGGTATATCCTTGGATGTCAGAACGGCAAATACACCTTCCATGGCCTCAGCAGCGGTAATATCTATAGACAATATGCGTGCATAGGGGTATGAGCTTCGCAGCACCCTTCCGTATAACATTCCGGGCAAGGTCATGTCTGTCAGATATTGAAGCTGTCCTGTCACTTTGCCTATCCCATCTGGGCGCAGATGCCAGCGTTTTCCACTACGTTCCCGATTCAGCAGCATGATCTCTCCCCCTTTTTTCTTTCAGAAAGCTTTTAGCTCCGCTTTTCCAGGTTATTTCTGCCCGCTCCGTTTTCGTGTAAATGTTTAGTTCAATTTACATAGGCTTAGGCTTCGCCTCTTCAGAGAGACATTGATCGCCTAGGAGTAAAGTGCTTCCCAGAGTCCAGCCCCAAGCATATTGCCGGCTGTCTGCTTGCGGTACCGTTCCGTAGCGAATGCATCTCCGTAAGTCAAGAATTCCGAAGCTGCCGAGGTTCCCAGAGCTGCCACCTGCATTGCGGAGATCTCACCACTACGGAGTAACCGTTCCGACTCCGGAAGCCTCATCGCCATACCTGAACCTCCCCCAGCGGCTATCGCAACGTTCTTCCAACGTCCATCTGCGCCAACTTCGCCGTGAAAAGCAATCGTCACGAGCGACGCAGTGAATGTCTCCCGCCGACCCAGTTTGCGGTAAAATGAAATCTCTCGTGCAACAGGGATCGGTTGGCTATCAATATCAACCCGAGATGCATTCTTCATCGGGATATGAATGGCGATTAACACATCATTCGGGTTGCGACTGCCGTCAGTTCCTCCACTCAACCAGGCAGACAAGCTGCGAGTCTCCATGCCCTGATCCGTCATCCAGTGCAGCTGTGCGTCGTATACTAGCAGCGCCGGGATGGTGTCCCCTACACCTGATACAATATTTCCCCCAATCGTTGCCACATTGCGAATAGAGGGGGCAGCTATGGTATGCACCGCTTCTTGCAGTAACGGTAGTTGTTGAATCAATGTGTTTGTCGCACATGGATTCAACCGGGTCAGTGCACCGATCACCAGTTGATCTCCATCAAACTGTACTCCGCTCGTATTCGGAAGACGTGCAAGGCTAATCATGTGTTCAGGTGTAGGAACTAGGCCTCCTTCCCACTGGGTTCTCAGCAATGTTCCGCCTGCCGCGAAACCATACGTTCCCTTCAGCCTGTTCTTCAAATCCTGAAGTTCTTCCAAGTCTTCAGGCTGCCATACTGTTGGCATCGCTCCCGAGCCATATGCTGGCATAACCATCGTTCCATCCCCTTTCTCTTTCTTGAATCTGCGGGGCGTTGGCAGTGACCGGATGATCCAAATAATTCTTCAAATCATATGGGACTACAGATATAACGTCAATTACCTTCACATGCTTTTGGATAAATGTATAAATTAGCTAATCAATTTGTGCCTCATGCATGATCTAATCTCAGAAAGCTAACACAAAACATTTCATTCTACATATAGAAGCAGAGTAGGAAACTGGAATTTCATTGGAGGACAGTTGAAGTCGTCATATAATGGCCCATCACGATCTCCCTGAGCATGCATAATAGCCGATTGCTCATTTTGAGCAATCGGCTATTATGGGTCACTATAGGAAATTAAAATAACACCTCTTCTGTCTTTCAGTCTTGTTGTTTGGTTCGTGACCACACGACTACGGGAATAAGCAGTAGGGATAGGAACCCTCCAATCAATGAGAGTGTGGAAAAACTGGTTTGTGCTACAATCATACCGGACATCGCACCTCCAGATGCTCCTGCTAAAGCAATCAACACATCCACCTTACCTTGGATCTTCGCACGAACTTGGGGTGGAGTTGCATCGATTATGGCAGCAGTTCCACTGATTAAACCGAAATTCCACCCTAGACCTAGAAGAGTTAATGCTAGAATAAATAACATCAAAGAGTCTCCAGGCGCATAAGCAGCAAGTAATCCTGCCAATAGCAATGTCACACCAGAAGCATAAAACATCACTGTGCGTCCAAGTTTATCGACGAGGATGCCGGTAATCAAAGAAGGCAGATACATAGCAGCAACATGAATACCGATGACAATTCCCACGTCGCTTATTCCATGTCCGTGATGATTCATATGAACAGGAGTCATTATCATAATGGCAACCATGACAATCTGAGTAAGAATCATGACTGTTGAGCCAATGATGATACCACGTTTTTGGACGCTTGGTATCATTTTCTCCGATTTTTCTGTGCCATTAAGCCTTTCTTTTACTAATTTAGCCTCCGCAATTGCCTTGGCAACGAAGAATGGATCAGGTCGCAGAAAAATGAGTAATACCAAACCAGCTACAATATATGCGACTGCCGCCAGCATGAACGGTCCTGACAATGCTGGAGCACCCACGGAAGTAGCAAATCTCCCCATTGCATTTACTAGGTTTGGACCGGCAACCGCACCGAACGTAGTGAAAAGCATAGCCATGCTTATCGCTTTTGCTCGTTCCGTTGGCAATGCCAGATCTGTACCAGCATAACGTGCTTGCATGTTTGTGGCAGTACCTCCACCATAGACCAACAATGAAATAAAGAGTAGCGGCAGATTATTGAATATAGCGGCGAGCACAACACCAATCGCGCCCATCCCACCTGCCAGAAATCCTGTGGCCAAGCCTATTCTACGGCCTTTATGTTGAGATAGGCGACCAACAAGTAGAGCTGCTGCGGCAGAACCTAACGTAAATAGTGATGTTGGAATTCCGGCATAACGGTCCGTTCCTAGCATCTCCTGAGCAAGTAGTGCTCCCACAGTGATGCCCGCAGCTAACCCTGCACCACCAAATATTTGAGATACGATGACAATCCCCATTGTTCTTTTATGTAGTTGAAGTTGCTTCTCGGGGGATACTACATATTCCTGAGTTGCCTTAAAGAGGCGCTCATTCTTTGTTTGATTCTGAATCATTTTTATTGACATACAAGTACACCTCTTTTAACTTATCTCATGGATTGAATAGAAATTTTCTTAGTTTTTAAAGCAGATCTGACCCTTGGTGTCTACTATTATTATAAAAGAGTATGATGCGCCTACAATCCCAGAACAGTGGGATATTGCTACTGGGAGAAGGCACTTTTATGAAATCAGCATCAGAAAAAAGAAGAACATCTTAGAAGAAAATCTTCCTACTAAAGATGTCTCCAACTCAATTATGTGGCATACCCTTTCTATCAGAACCGAGTTGAATCCTCGGGCTTACGGAGTGTTACCAGTCAGCTACGAGGTGAATTGGCTCTTACCTCGACAGGACTTTCACCGGAAAGTTGTGTCTAGCTTGGCTAGGCATGCAAAAACAAAGAGGCCAACCAGATGGTCTGGCTGACCTCTTTACATCGAGAAATGATACACAAGGAATCGCTCCTTCTGCCGTGATCTTCATTCATCTTTTCCCATTCACATATTTCAGTATGCGCTCCAACTCCGGTTCGGTATCGGCATCCCAAAAGCTAACATCTGATAAGAGTACATGGGTGCCCGAGTACTTGATATTACGCATAATCTTGCGTGCGCCTTCGTCTCCACTTAGCGACAAAAGAGGCCCCAGCATATGCTCACGAAAAGCCACAGGAGGTTTACCCCCTTCACCATCTGTAGCCGCTGCATAATCACACAGCTTGTTGGCAGCTAACGCCTCAGCAACCTTGTTGATATCATGAGCTTGCAATAAGGGCTGATCTGCCAAAATCATCATCACGCCATCTGGCTCGTATTCCATAGCCGACAGAAGGCCACAGTGGAGAGACATCGCCATACCATAAGAATAATCGGTACAGACTGCAATCCGAAGTCTCGTTTGTTTATCACATCTATACGATGCCGTATTAAGCCGTGCCGAGGGTATCCATGCCAATGAATCCTCTGGTTTAACCACACAGATGATTTGTTCCAAATCGGAATTCAAGGCAGCTTCCAATGCCCAGGCAGCCAAACACCTGCCATCAGGCATCCTAACAGACAGTTTATCCCGTCCCAGTCGGCTGCTCTTACCTGCCGCGAGCACTATGCCCGTCAGTCGCATGTGCAATCCCCCTCTGTGGATTGCAGCTCTTTGCAGCTCCCGTACGTCTGCAAGCGATCAGCTCAGCCACAATGCTGATTGCAATCTCTTCGGGTCCATCAGCCCCTATGGTCAAACCGACAGGCGAATGCACGTGTTCAAAAGGAGGCAGGCCATTCAGCAAACGTGCTGTCCGTGTTCTGGAGCCCATAATACCCAAATATGAATAGGTTCTATCACCAAGTAATTCAAGGAACTCCCGTTCTCTTGGAAATTGATGACTCATGAGTACGATATAATCCCCACTTTTGATCTCCAGAACGGACATGATCTCACGAGGGAAACCAAGCACAAGCTCCGCTCCCGGGAAACGCATCGCTGTACACAACGATTCTCTCCAATCCCCCACAACTACACGGAACCCTGCTGCTCTGCTCAGACTGGCTACAGGAATAACATCGTTTCCCGCTCCAATGATAATCAAACGGGGTTTCGGCGGGTATATCGACGTAATCTGTAAAGGGATACCCCAGCCATTGGGTTCAGCTAAAGCCTCTCTGTCTCTGGTAAGACCATTCTTCCTGGGGTCATTCACGGCATTCGAGGATTCAAGAAAATGTGCAGGAATCACCAATGAAAGGTGAGACTTTTCCACCGGGTCCTTGGATATTTCAACCACTTTGGTTTCAATCGCTTTTTCTATACGACCCACCTTACTCGCTCCCCCATCCTTCGTAACCAGGGAAGGACGCGAGGATGCCTGACCGCCAGCATGATCTGACAGCTTCATTTCATATTGAATACTTGTATAACGATGCTGAAACGAACGAGTTAGTTCCACAGCTGATCCAGACTGAAAACAGGAATGCATCTCCGACAAAATGGATCTGAGCTTACCGCAGACAGGCTCAAGCAGTATAACGATTAGCCCACCACAGCCAATCGTTTCGCCCCAGGACAGGTCATCTTCCGGACGCATATCATATTCAACGAGCTGCAGCTCTTCCGTATCCAGCACATGATCCACCCGTACCTGCAGATCACTCTCCAGACATCCTGGACTAATACTGCCATACATGACACCTTCATCGGTCAAAAGCATAGAGACCCCCTGCTTGCGGTAAGCATGACCCTCTACCTTGACCGCTGTCGCAAGTACACAGCGCTTTTCACGGGCTGCAATTGCACACAGATCATGCATTTCCATAATTGTCTCCACCTTTCAAGAATCAGTATGCGAAGATATGAGTCAAGACATTTCCGTGAGGAGCAAATCCCGGATCTCTGCTCCGGCAAGTGCCGGGATTGGTTTTATGGATTAGACGCGATCAGATTCGTTTCATTAATCTTGCAATACTTTTATCCGATTCGCGTAGTACGATGCCACGGTCAATCGTTTGAATCTTGCGGTTTTTGAGTACAATGCTTCCATCAATAATGACTGTATCCACGCAGCTGCGTGTTGCCGAATAAACTACGCGAGAATACACATCGGTCTCATAAGAGGGATACGTATGGAAATCTTCCAAGTCCAGCAGCACCATATCTGCTTTTTTGCCCACTTCCAGACTGCCGATCTCCTTGGACATTCCGAGCACTTCTGCACCGCCCATCGTTGCCATGCGAAGCACGGTTCGCGCATCCATTACGGTTGGGCCATGAGGAACCTTTTGAATTAGGGCCGTCAGGCGCATCTCCTGGAACATATCCAGATTGTTGTTGCACGGAGCACCATCAGCACCGATCCCTACCGCAATCTGGCGGTTCAGTAGATCAGGGATATCCGCTATACCGGAGGAAAGCTTCATATTCGATCCCGGACAATGGGTAACTTTGACGCCTCGCTTGCGAATAATCTCCTTCTCTTCCTCACTCAGCCACACACAGTGGGCCAATACCAGTCTTGGGGTAGCCAGACCGATATGATCCAGATAAACGATGTTGCGCATCCCGTGCTCATGCTCGACCAGTTCAATCTCCCCGCGATTCTCGGAAGCATGGGTGTGCACTTTCACATGGTACTTATTGGAGAGATCGCGTACCTCGACCAGCAATTCCTCGGTGCACGATACGACGAAACGTGGACAGAAGGCATATTGAATGCGACCGCCGCCAAATCCGTTCCATTTCTCCAACAAATCCACACTCTGTTGCAGCGAAGTTGCTGTATTTTCTCGCAGTGGTTCAGGAACTTCATCTCCATGATCCATCATCACTTTGCCGGAAATAATCCGAATGCCACTCTGTGCCATCGCCTGGAAAGCCGAATCGGTGTGATGCACCGTCTCCATATCCAAAATCGTTGTCGTGCCACTGGAGATCAATTCGCCCAAGCCGAGCATCGCCGAGTAATAGACAGATTCCTCATCATGCGCTGCCTCAAGCGGCCAAATCCGTTGGCGGAGCCAATCCATCAATTCCAGATCATCCGCACGTCCGCGGAAGAGGGTCTGACACAGATGAATATGTGTCTGGATAAACCCAGGCAGCAGTACTTTGCCCCGAGCATCAATCACCTGATCTGCCTGAACGTCGACATGCTCTGCAATCTCTTTGATTTTGTTATCCTCGATCAGTAGATCTCCCGTAAATACGTCCTCTTCTGCATTCATCGTGACGAGCTGTGCGCCTTTCAACAGGATCGTTCCCATGATAATCTCCCCTATCCGTATCTATATAATTTCAGCTAAAGCATATTTACACTGGCCACTATGATGACAGAACAACCTTCATCTTTATATCATTGTGATCCCCAGATTTCTCAGCCCACTCCGTCAGGAACGCTACCATCCGATAGCCATGCCATCACCTCTGGGATCTGCTGCACCGCTGATCATGCCATCTTCACGGATAACAATGCCTTGCGACTGTCCCATAATCCCGTCCCACGGCGCTCTGGCTTCGACGTTATGCCCCCATTGGGCAAGTGTTTCACATACGTCGTCATGGTAGCGGTTCTCTACTCGCATCGTGTCACCCTCTTCTCCCCAGGTACGCCCGTACACCCAACGTGGCAGGCTGATCGCTTCCTGTATGTTCAGACCGTAGTCCAGAACACCTGTCAGAACCGATAACTGTGTCTGAGGCTGCCCCTCTCCTCCTTGCGTACCTACGAGCATATAAGGTTTTCCATTACGTGTGACGAGGCCTGGCATAAGTGTGTGAAAAGAGCGTTTATTCGGCTCCAGTACATTGGCATCCTTCGGATCTAGTGAGAAAAAGGACCCCCGGTTCTGCATAATCACACCCGTATCCCCGGGCACGTAGGCTGCCCCAAAATCAAAGTATAGACTTTGAATGAACGATACGGCATTTCCTTCATTGTCCACAACCGCAGCATAGGCTGTATCCTGACCCATCGTTTTGGATAGAAAAGGCTGAGCAACAGGTGGGGCCGATTGGATCTCATTCCACAATTCATCTCCGTAAAACTTGGATAACAGCTGGTCCAGAGGAATATCCCTGAAATCCGGGTCTGTGAGATAGCGGTCACGATCACGAAAAGCCTTTTTCACCACCTCAGCCATCAGATGATAGAACTCGGGTGACGTACGTGCAACGGAGGACAGATCAACATGCTCCAGCATATTTAACATCATCAGCATTGAGAACCCTTGCGAATTAGGCGGCATCTGGTGAACTTGATAACCACGGTAGTCGGTGCTAACCGGCTTCACCCATTCCCCCTTGTGACCCGCAAAGTCCATTGGTGCAAGCATGCCCCCGTCCTCTCGAATAGCCGAAGTTAGGCGATCCGCCAGTTCTCCTGTATAAAAAACATCCCGCCCCCCCGTCTGGATCAGACGAATGGAGGCGGCGAGTTCAGGCTGTAACAGCAGCTCACCTTCCTGCAAAAGTGTACCAAAAGGGGCAAATACCGCTCGCAGCGGTGTATGCCCCATAATGAAATCTTCATCCCGTTCCAGCCACAGGCGCAGGTTACGGGATACAGGGCATCCCTTTTCCGCATACTGTGCTGCCGGTTCAAGCAACTGTTCCCACGTCAACCTGCCATAGCTGGACCAGACCTCCCACCACGCATCTACCATTCCCGGAACGGTAATGGCACTCAGCACACCCCGCTGTGGAATGGTACTCATGCCCATCGCTTTGAATGTATCGGCATGAATTCCCGCAGCTGAACGACCACTTCCGTTATAGGCGGTAATGTCTCCGCTGGCTCCATCGTAGATGAGGAAAAAGGCATCGCCACCAAGACCCGTCATGTGGGGGTACACTACACCGAGTGCAGCACTAATCGCAACAGCCGCATCATAGGCGTTGCCTCCCTGCTGGAGAATCGAGCTTCCAACAGCACTCGCTAGGTAATGCGGGGAGGTGACCATCACTTCCCTGGATATCGGCATCTGGTTCAGCATAAGGCTTCCTCCTTTCCTGCATAGACGTCCAGCGCCGCTTGTACTGCTTCACCTGCCGGCAATGTGTAGCGATGACGCAACAGTACGGCTTCCAGGGCACCGAGTACATGCAGTACATTTTTGCGCTGACAGCTGAATCCCATCGTACCAATACGCCAAATTTTGCCCTTCAAGGGTCCGAACGAGCTGGCAATCTCAATACTGAAAACATCCAGTAGCATATTTCGCACCGATTCACCGTCTATGCCTTCCGGAATTTCGATACAAGTCACTACCGGAAGTTTGCTGGACATATCTCCATACAGTTGGAGTCCCATACCCTGAATTCCAGCCACCAACGCACGCTCGTTCACCCGATGTCTCTGGAAACGGGCGTCCAGCCCTTCCTGGAGCAGAATACGAAGCCCCTCGTAGAGACCATAGAGCATGGAGGTGGCTTCCGTGTGGTGGTTCAACCGCGCTGAACTCCAGTAATCCTGCAACTGGCTCAGGTCAAAATAATTACTTGCAATGGTACGACCTTCAGCCCGAGCGCTTGTGGCATCCCGAAGTCCACGTTCAACCGTTTTGCGGCTCATCAGTTTCTTCTCCACACGGCTGTTGTACGTCAGCGGCGCCATCCCGGATGGAACGGATAAACACTTCTGTGTTCCACCCATCACTGCATCCAAGTGCCAAGCATCTGTCTCGACAGGCGTACCGCCAATCGTAGCGACCGCATCAACGACGAGTAAAATATCCAGTTCACGGCAGGCTTTGCCAATCTCGGTGAGAGGCTGCATTTGCCCTGTTGATGTCTCACCATGGACCATCGCGACCAGACTCGGCTTATGCGCATGAATGGCCTTGATCACCTCTTCCGGATCAAATACCGTTCCCCATTTGGTTTCAAAAAAGACAACCTCGGCACCACAACGCTCCGATATTTCCACCAGCAAATGTCCAAATCGTCCGTATATCGGAACGAGTACCTTGTCACCCGGCTGGATCAGACTAACCAACACTGCTTCGATTCCTGAGCGGGAGGTGCCATCAATTGGATAACACCACTCATTATCCGTCATGTATAGTTCACGCAGCATCACCATCGTTTCATTCATAAGGGAAGTGAACTCCGGATCAAACTGGCCCAGTATGGGGAAGGATAATGCCCTCAGAACTCTGGGGTCGACTTCAACGGGCCCCGGTGTCATGATCGTCCGCAGGGACGGGGACAATTCTTTATAGTTGGACATCTTCACTCAACTCCCGTAACCGTATTTATAGAGTAGCTGAACCAGAACCCGGAAACCTCGTATCAGGTCCTCCTCAGCGGTATATTCAAGAGGATTATGGCTAATCCCTTTCTGACTTGGCACAAAGATCATGGCCGTTGGACAAACCGGCTGAAAAATCTGCGAATCATGTCCTGCCCCACTGGACATAGACCAATAGGATAATTGTTCTCGTTCACAGATGTATTGAATATCTGATATGATCTGTTCATTCATCGGAGTGGGTGTAACGGATAGATGTTCTTCCCAATTCAGTCCGAGTTGCTGCTCGGCTGCAATACGACTAAAAGCCTGAAGCATATCCTGCCAGCAGCGTTCAATGCTTTCCTGCCGGATGTGCCGGATATCCAGCGAGAATACAGCTTGTGATGCGACAACGTTCCCAACACCCGGATCTGCCGTTAACCGTCCGACAGTGGCTACGAGCGGTTCACCTGCTTCCAACGCGATGCTTCTTACGGCTGTAATCATCTCGGCTGCACCTGCAAGTGCATCCTTGCGCCAGGACATCGGCGTAGTCCCCGCATGATTCGCTTCGCCACTTACGGAAATGCTGAATCGTTTCTGTCCTACAATATCCGAAACAATACCTATCGAGTGGCCGAGCCGTTCAAGCACCTGGCCCTGCTCGATATGAAGTTCGATAAAGGCCCCGTACGTTTGTGAGGCCGTTCTGTAGGAGCTATCTGGGCCGAAACCTGCCTCATGGATTGCCTGCGCAAAGGTAATTCCATCTTGATCCTTCAAGTACTGAACTTCTTCCAGCCCAGTTACGCCAGTTATACTCCGTGATCCCCAATATGCAAAGGGAAATCGACTGCCTTCTTCTTCGCTGAGCGACACCACTTGGAGCGTACGCTTCGGCGCCCCGAAATGCTTTTGCAAATATGCCAGAGCGAGCACTCCAGCAACTACCCCATAGGCGCCATCATACTTTCCGCCATACACAACAGAATCAATATGAGACCCGGTTACAATCGGCAGTGCTTCAATGCCTGCTGCCGAATCCGCGGCCTTCAACGTGCCATACAAATTACCCGACTGGTCGAATTCTGGAGCCAGCCCGTTCTCCTGCATTTTGGCAGCGAGTGCATGCTGCGCCTCGCACCATGCTTGGTCATACAGTAGACGTGTCACGCCTCCCTGAGCATCTCTTCCATATGCAGATAGCCAGTCGAGCATGCCTAGAAGCTCCACCTGCTCCAACTGGGGCAAAGGAATAATCGAATCTTCCATCCCGGATGGCATGTGTATTCCAAACTCTGTCATGTTGTTCCCTCCGTTCCATCTATCGCAACGGGAAGAGATACGCTGGAAGCAATAAATTTCCCTCCAGGTTTAGGAGTTAATCCCGCTTCCCTGCTGTATACGCGTCCGCCCCGACACAATACCTCCTTGATGCTACATCCAAACGTCCGTCCCACATAGGGACTCTGTTTATGCGTGTAAAGCAGGTCCTCCATGCTCAAGGTTGTACTCTTCTCCCAATCAATCAACACCAGATCTGCATCCTTGCCGATGGCGATCTCTCCTTTGCTCTCCAACCCAAGCCGCTTCGCAGGTTGCAGAGCCAGAACTCTTCCCAGCAACGGAAGGGATACTTCGCGTTGGATATGCCCCTCTTCCAGCATGATCAAGAGTGTACTTTGTGCTCCTGAAATCCCACCCCAGATTTCGAAGAAATGATCGGATTGTTTCATCGAGGGCGGACAGGGCGAATGGTCGGAAGCGATAACATCAATTAATCCTGACGTCAGCGCTTCCCATAACTTCTCTTGCTCAGCAGAGTTACGCAGTGGTGGCGCGCATTTGGCGACAGCCCCTAGACGAACAACATCCTCATCTGTCAGCGTTAGATAATGAGGACAGGTTTCCGAGGTTACATCCTGCCCACGACCTTTCGCCTCTGCGATCAGATCGAGTGCTTCCCTTGTGCTGATATGAACAAAATGAAGCGCACATCCCGTCTGCTTCCCATAGTGAAGCGCCTGGGCAACGGCCGTTACTTCAGCTTCTGCTGGACGTGACTTCACATAATCCATAGGCCCTGTTCTTCCCTCGGCTATAGCTTTGGCAGCAAGTTCAGCAACCAGTGCCTCGTCTTCTGCGTGAAGTGCCAGTACACGGTTTAGCTTGGCAATCTCGTACATGCCATCCAGAAGTGTATTGTCATCTGCTCTGGCGAAAATATCTTCCCCTTCTCCGCCCGGTTCGGACATAAATGCCTTGAATCCGGCAGCACCCAAATTGGCTAACGGCGCAAGCTCAGCCTGATTGCCAGGGACAAGCCCTCCCCAAAATGCATAATCGACATAAGATTGACCTTCTGCCGCTTTCATTTTTAGATCCCATGCATCCGGTCTTGTCGTTGGAGGAACGCCGTTAAGCGGCATATCGACATAGGTCGTAATTCCTCCAGCAGCCAGTGATGACGATCCCGACTGGAATCCCTCCCAGCGTGCGAGTCCGGGCTCATTGAAATGAACATGAATGTCCACCACTCCCGGCATCACGGTAAGCCCTGCTGCTTCTATCACTTCTGTCGTTTCATCCTCTACCAGATGAGTAGACAAAGCGGTTATTTTTTCACCTGTAATACCAATATCAAGTTCCGCCACACGATCTCTCAACACTACCCGGGCCCCCCGGATGATCGTATCAAATCTTGTCATATGGATGACCCTCCCCTGCATCAGAACCGGATTCGTGCATGTTCAGCTTCCCCGGTATGTACTGTAACCTCCTGGAGCAATTAATAAAGGAATGTGATAATGGCTTGAAGCGTCGGATACGGCAAAACGAATCGGCACAACCGTCCACAACGCCTGCCCCAATTCTTCAAGAGATCGTTGTGCGTAATAACCCTCGACATGGAATTGAAGCTCGTAAACGGCCTGCTCAAGCTTTCCGCTGTCCAGCAACGGGGCATCCAGACGCCCATCCGTATTCGTCACGGATTCGGCAACCTTTACCTTACTATCCTGCTCTCCGTCCTTGTTAAGAAGATAGAGTTCAATCCGAACTCCCGCGGCTGGAACCCCTTTCGATGTATCCAGTACATGCGTGGTAATTCGTCCTCCCGCCATCGCCGTCAAACCGCCTTCATGACCACTCTGCACCAGCCACTGTTCCAATCGAATGGAAGCAATCTTGAATACTTCATTAAGGGCAGTCTGGAATTCTTCTTCCCTGCCTCCCCGATTGCGCATCCGCATCGATTCCAGGATGGACTGGGTTGTGTGCCCTTTCACTGCCAATATAAAAGGAAAACCGAATTGGCTCGTATATTCCTTGTTTATTGTATTGAGTTCGTTGTATAACTCTGGCGAGAGTGCATCGAGTCCAGCGCCAGCTTGTTCTTGCACAGAGTTGCTACTCATGCTGATCCGTGCCCCGAGATCCGGATGGTTGCGAAGCAGTTGCAGCTTCACCTTGTCATCCGTTAGCTGAACTACATTTTTCATCACATTCATCATCTGTTCAAATGACTCAAACGGCCGGAAAAGACAGGAACGCTCGGCTACCCATGGTGATTCCTCGAATAATCCGCCAAACGTATGCACGAACTGCGTAGTAGACCAGTTGTTCACAAGTTTAATGAAGTCGCTCATGTTAGAACCTCCGGTCTTCTGTAGATTGTTGTTCTTCATTTTAAGTGTCGATCTATACTGCGGCAACGATATTTACGCAAATTTGTGATATAACATAACATCAGTGATATGATTTGTTAGCAATGCACGGGATTTGATCCACAAGATGTAATAAAACATCAAAAAAAACCGCAATTCCTTAGAGGAAATACGGTTTTTGTTGATCAGCGCAATGTATGGTTATGATGCACAACACATGTTCAGGTGACAGTTATGGCTAGTGTAAATATTCTTTAACGGTTTATAAAAAAGCGACCTTGCCGCCTCCAGCCTCAGGTTAGTAACGCTGTCCTTGAGGTTTTGCCACTGTTTTGTCTCGCACAAACTTGCGGAAGGTGAACACCAGTTTTAATTTTAGCAAATCATTGGTCTTCTTAAAATCCATTTGCAGCAGGCTTCCGATTTTCTCCATACGATACGTGACGGTGTTCCGGTGTACAAACAGCTGCTTGGCAGCCTCGTTGATGAGCCCATCATTCTCTATGAAGGATTCCAAAGTGTTCATCAGTACCTGACTGGGATCACCATCTCTTGCCAGCAAAGGCTCCAGCACTTTGTTACAGTAATTCTCCATGATATGATCAGGAACATGTTGGAACACGTAAGCAAATTCGAGCATTTCGAACTGAAGGGCACGATCCTTCACCCCGAATTGTCGGGCCAGTTGACGTGTATCCAGACATTCCTGATATGCCTCCCGTAACGACTTTGGCTCATGTTTCATCTTGCTAATCCAGAACCGCGGTGCGGGTGCGCCCTTAGCTTCCTGTGCGGCGAGCACATCACCGAACCGATTCAGCAGAAAACCCGACAACTCCTCTCCATAATCCCTTCCCGTTGGACAGGTATAGATAGACAGGATGCCATCTTCGATCTGAAAATGTTGCGAGGCTGTGAATTGCATAAGCGGATTATATTGCAACTCGCGGTGAATCTGTTTTAGCAATTTCCCTTCTGCAAAGGCAGACGGCTCCAATGTAATCATCACACATTGATAGGTTCCCTGGAACAGGTGAATCCCTTTATTTTCACTCCGATCGATCAGTTCCTCCACAGTCATTTTATGATCCAAGTACTGTGCGAGGAGGGTACGCATCTCATCTTGAACCGTTGGATTGATGTGCTCTCGATACGTCATATCCATATAGAACGCAAGAACATCCGCAGCCTGCTGAAACAATTCTTCCTCTGCTCTTAGTGACAAAGCCGATTCTGTAAAAACAAGCAACGAGCCATATTCTTCATCATTTTGCTTGATAGGAACACGATGACAGCTGCCCTGATTCCATTTCACACGGTGCATGACTGATTTCCAAGGCCAGCCCTGCACTACAGCATCTCCGTTAATGCCTTCGCTACCATAGAGTACATGCCCACGAGAACCAATCACAGCAAGCGGGTAATTCAATACGATTGCAAGTTCCGCAAATACATTGCGGTGCTGTTGCTGATGCAGTGCAAACTGCATCAATTTCTTCTGTTTTTGCACAACCTCATGCAGCAAACGATTGCTGCGTTCGTGTTCAGCCTTGAACAATGCATTCATCTGATCGGAAAAGGTAAACTGGAAAGGAAGCTCAAGCAAGGGTAGCCGCAACCGATCTGCTTCTTCAATGATTCCTTGAGGGATGGACTGCCAGAAGCGGCCCAACTTGATGCCCAGTCCCGCACAACCACGTTCATTCAAGCGGCGCATCAAACGAAGTGCATCCGTTTCATTGTCTTTCATAATAAATGCAGTTGTGAATAGCAGTTCTCCAGATTTGATCCAATCTGCAATATCAGGAGCGTCCATGACGTTCACGGATTTCATCATCCGTGAAGTCCCTTCACCACCTGCAACCAGTCTAGCCTCAGACAATGGGTATACCTGTAAAGCCTCTTTTACCGTAAGTTGCATGGACACTACCTCCCATATATATAACACAAAATGCGGTTTACATTGTCTGTATAAGACATGCACTTGTATAAAACCATTGATTTCATCCATATCTTTACGAAAAACCCTGAATGTTGTTAAGTATTATAACATCATTTCTTTTTCAAAAGCTTACATCAACAAAAATAAAAAAACCTATGACACAATTGCAGCAAAAATTCCGCAACTGGCATAGGTTTCAATTCTGGGTTCATGATGGTTTCTTGGGTTCATGGTGGTGTATTCACGAAGCAAGATATCATATTCCCAATGTTTCATGACTCAGATGTAGTTTCATCCGGGACAATACCTCTTTGATATTCAGCGGTTTGCTGATATAGTCCGATGCTCCTGACACGATACATTTGTCGCGATCTTCTTTCATGGCTTTGGCAGTCAGTGCAATAATGGGAAGCTCTTTGAGATTTAATCTCTCACGGATCTGGCGAGTGGTCTCATATCCATCCAGCTCAGGCATCATGATATCCATCATGATAATATCCGGCTTTGCTTCCTCGCTCTCCAGCATCTCCAGACATTCATATCCGGTTTGAGCGGTGATCACATGCATGCCATATTGCTCAAGTGCATTAGCCAATGCGTATACATTGCGGATATCATCATCCACAACGAGAACTTGGCGCCCATTCAGTAAAGACTCTTCCAGCGGTGTCAACAACATCTCCACATTTGTAACATTCAAGCCTGAGGTACTTGTTATTTCAGGCGAAGTAACGGCGACCTCATTCTGGAACAATCTAGAGGAGTTTATCACTTCAGGCTCTTCTCTTCTCAGCGGGAGGAAAAGGGTGAAGACACTTCCTTGTCCCTCACGGCTTGTTGCCGAGATTGAACCACCCAACAGATTCGCAAGCGATTGAGAAATCGACAATCCAAGTCCAGTGCCGCCGTATTTACGTGCGGTAGCCCCATCTGCCTGTTTGAATGCATCAAAGATCTGCAGTAGTTTGTTGTCTGCAATGCCGATACCGGTATCACTAACCGCGAATGCAATGACGTCCGTCTCTGCCCCCGGTTTTTCAGGATGAGGCAAACTCATCCTGGAGATGGTTAAAGCAACTACTCCTTCATGGGTGAACTTGAATGCGTTTGAGAGCAGATTCCTTAGAATCTGATGTAATCGCATCTCGTCTGAAACAATCGTTTTCGGCAAAGGACTTTGCAGCTGAATACGGAAATCGATTGCTTTTTGCTCAGCCGTTTTCAGAAAATACTGATTCATCGCTTCGGGCAGGCTCTCCAGATAGACATCATCACAATTCACTTCCATCTCCCCGGCTTCCACTTTGGAGAGATCGAGAATGTCGTTAATCAGGTTCAACAGATCCTTGCCTGAGGCATGGATCACTGAAGCATATTTCTGTTCTTCACTGTTTAGGTGCTGATGTTTGTTCTCAGCCAAAATCTCAGACAGAATCAGCATACTGTTCAGCGGAGTACGCAGTTCATGCGACATATTTGCCAGAAACTCGGACTTGTATCCCGAGCTTGTCCGTAACTGATCCGCTACCTCTGCAAGTTCGCTGGCAGAGGTCTCAGCGGCATTTCTCTGTTGTTCCAGACGCTCATTAAGCATATGAAGTTCTTCCGTTTGCATATGCAACTCTTCCGTCTGGGACACCATCTCTTCGGTTTGAACCTGAAGTTTCTCTGACTGTGCCTGCAATTCTTCATTCAGTACCTGAGATTGATTATATAACTCCTGCAATTCCATGCGTGTAGCTGTCGAGTGAAGTGAGACACTGAAAATTTCGATCAGCTCAGTCAGCAATTTCGTGTCTTTGGATGGGAGCTGCTTCATGGAAGCCAGTTCAATTACAGCAATGGTTTTGCTTTCGAATACGACGGGTGCAACCGTGATTGATGCTGCCGACGCGTATCCGAGTCCAGAGGAGATCCGAATATAATTTTGAGGTAAGTCGTTCATCTGCAACATCCGTTTCTCCATTGCACTCTGACCGACCAGTCCTTCACCTGGTGCAAGTGACACTTTCCCGAGCGAACGTTCCTTCTCTCCATCTGCTGCATATGCAGCAACACGAACCAACCGATTATCTTTCATGTAATATAAAACGCCATAAGGAATTTCAAGCAGAATTGCAATCTGGTTCAGGAACAAGCGTGACAACCCTTCAAGATTGGTCGGATTCTGCAGCAAAGTGGCAATATCGGTGATTTGGCCCTTCAATCGATTCTGTTCCTGAACCGTGTCGAGCAACTTATTGGTCTCTTGGCCCAAATCCCCCACTTCATCATGTGTTCGCACATGAATCCGCTGTGTCAGGTTGCCACCTTTGGAAATATCGCTAATCGTCTGCATGACTTCACGCAGCGTTTTGACAATATTTCCGGAAATAATGATGGCTGCGGCAATAGACAATGCAGCAATAATCCCCCACAACGTATACATCACAGTAATCAATGCCGAACTGCGTACAGCAAGCTCGTTAACCCGCGTTTCGGTCAGAGCGACCTCTGTATTGCGGAAATCTGCCAGCTGAGATCTCACCAAATCTATTTCATTTTTTCCCGGATCTGATTGGAAAAACGCAACAACACTCGCTTGATCGCCTTGTTTTTTCAATTCCACCGAAGGTACACCCGCGATTTCAACCCAGCGTGTAATGTGTGTTTTGATGTTTTGCAGACTCTGCTGCTGTGACGGATTATCACTAATTAGTGCATTCAACTGGTCGTAGTTGGACTTCCACTGGGAGAGACCTTGAATATAAGGCTCCAGGTAGCTTTCATTGCCTGTAATCATGAATCCTCGCTGTCCTGTTTCCATGTTCAACACATTTTTTTCAATCGCGTTAGTCAAGTTGTGCACTTCCAGATCATGGTGGCTGATAAAATCATTTTCTTTTTGTAATACATTAATTTGGGCCGATAGAACCAGTAAAACCACACCAAATAAGAGCAAAACGACAAGATAACCCAAAAGAATTTTGGAGCGTATCGTAAATCTTCTCTTTTTAAACAACACGGAAACCTCCAATGAAATAAACAATTCCCTGATCGTATAAATAAAATAGTTGCATCTGTATTTTATATGTATGCGTATAGTCTGACAAGCTTTAGTTCAGCATTTTTCTTAATCCGAATCCGAATGCTCCCGGGTGATAGTTATCAATGAATAAATGCCCTTCGATCTCTGTATTTTGTAGATTAAAAGACGCCCCTGAATTTATGAAAAATGTTGATATGATCATCTGCCCACTCAAAAAAAACGACCTGCATACACAGGTCGTTTCTTCTTAAGTAGTGCGATATGCCCAATGAAGATGAAATTAGGCCTTAGGCGCAATCATCTTGGCAGGATCAACATACTGATCGAATTGCTCTTCCGTAAGCAGGCCGGTCTGCAGTGTTGCTTCCTTCAGAGATAATCCTTCCTTATGCGCGAGCTTGGCAATTTTGGCTGCATTCTCATAACCGATGTGCGGATTGAGTGCAGTAACCAGCATAAGTGAATTATTCAGATTGTGTTTAATCTGACTGAGATTAGGTTCAATACCCACCGCACACTTATCGTTGAAGGCTATGATAGAATCAGCAAGCAACTGAACGGATTGCAGGAAATTATAGATAATAACCGGTTTAAATACATTCAGCTCGAAATTGCCCTGGCTTGCAGCAAAACCAATCGCAGCATCATTCCCCATGACTTGCGTAACCACCATGGTCATGGCTTCGCTCTGAGTAGGATTGACTTTACCCGGCATAATAGAGCTGCCTGGTTCATTTTCGGGAATACGAATCTCGCCCAGACCACTACGTGGACCGCTCGCGAGCCAGCGTACATCATTGGCGATTTTCATCAAGTCAGCTGCAAGCGCTTTAACCGCACCATGTGCGTATACCACTTCATCGTGACTCGTGAGAGCGTGGAATTTGTTTGGAGCCGATACAAAATCCTTACCCGTATGTTTGCCAATTTCCTTGGCTGTATAATCACCAAAGTCCGGGTGTGCATTAATTCCGGTTCCTACAGCCGTGCCGCCAATTGCAAGTTCCTTCATATATTGAACACTGTCTCGAATCATGCGCTCGCTCTTATCAAGCATGGCTTCCCAGCCACTAATTTCCTGTCCCAACGTGATTGGAGTTGCATCCTGAAGATGGGTACGACCAATCTTAATAATGTCCTTGAACGCTGCGGATTTGTCAGCAAAGGTGGCTTTCAGTACCGCAATCGCAGGCAAGAGCTGATCTTCAACCGCAAGTACACCTGCCACATGCAGAGCGGTTGGAAATGTATCGTTGGAGCTCTGGGACATGTTCACATCATCATTCGGGTGAAGACGCTCTTCCTTGTCTTTCTGTTCAAGCAACTGGTTACCCAGATTGGCAATGACCTCGTTTACGTTCATGTTCGACTGTGTTCCGCTACCTGTCTGCCATACGACGAGTGGGAAATGATCGTCAATTCGGCCTGCAATAATCTCATCAGCTGCATAAGCAATGGCATCGGACTTGGCAGCAGATAATTTACCCAATTTATGGTTGCTGGCAGCAGCGCTTTTTTTCAAAATGGCAAGGGCACGTACAACTTCCATCGGCATATGTTCACGGCCAATCGGAAAGTTCTCCTTGCTGCGCTGCGTCTGAGCTCCCCACAGCCTGTCGGCTGGTACTTTCATTTCACCTAACGTATCTCTCTCAATGCGGTATTCCACTTGCTTCTCCTCCTCCAAAAAGATGGTTGGGTCTCTAGAAAATACATATACATTCTTTTCTTTTATGAGCAAAGCTTGTGTATCTCGTCATATTATACATGATTTAAGAGCAGGTTTTCACCTTTTCGACAAAATTGTAAGCGCATAGCAAAACGTTAGAATGTTTAGTTTTGTGAACGAATCGGATACAGGCGACTCACCTGTTCAAATATTTCTCCCGGCTCAAGGCCGATCAATCCGATTTCTTCCGCTGGTAATCCCTGCACATTCGGAGCATTCACCAGATTCATCTGTGGTTCAGGGCAGAAAAATCCGCCTTCCATATTGTTGTTCCAGATCATCCAGTGCTTGTACGATGTGCCCACATCATAAACCAGCTTTTCTCCTGTAGGGTTATTCGTAAGTTCCATATAGTTACGACCATTCTGTGGTTCCGCAGTATAATGATTGTCCATAGCCGCAAAGAACGGACTTACTCCATCACCCTTCATTTTTTCTTCATCGGGTGTAAGCGGTTGAAATTGTCCCGTAGGCAAAGAACGTTCATTTAATTCACGACGCTGACCAATCGTAATTTTTACAGTGTAATCCGAAACTTGGCTGCCCGGCACAAAAGGAACATTAATTGCCGTATGGAAGGCGAACAGATTCGGCATACGTTCCTTCCCGTTATTTCGAACATTCAATTGCTGCCGAAGTCCTTGACTGCTTAGAGAATAACGTAGCGTGACGGTGAAGGTGAATGGCAAGTATTTGTGGAACACATGACCTTCTTTCACTTCTTGACTTAGCAGTACATAACTCTCCAGCTGGTCAGATCCATACCCTTCTACCTTCCATTTAGCATCATGTAAAAATCCATGCAAATGGTTGCCTGTAGCCGGTTCATTCACAGGCAGTTGGTAGACTTCGCCATTCCAAGGAAAGCGACCATCCTCATAACGGTTAGGTGGTGAAAGAATTGGAACCCCATATACAGCAGGTGCTGCCATAAAATCATCCATTTGATCCGGGTTCGGCTCTCGCAAATAACGGAATCCCTGCTCTGTATCACGGAAAGCAACCAGATTGGCACCCACGCTCGGAATGACGGCCGCTTCGAATTGATTAAAGCGAAGCCAGACGGCGGGTATACCTCCAAATTGTTCTTCGAACGCTGCATTTTGATGAGTCATTGATATATGTACCTCCTGCATACTAAGGTTATATTATACGGCTCGACTATATCATGTCAGGGCACAAAATACCAATCTGTGATAGAGAACAAATTCATCAGGGAATGACAAAAAAGACAGCTACGAAGCTACGCGGCTGTCTCTGAACGGCACTGATGTTATATAGAATCATTCATGATCCCTTGGAACAGCAATCATGTAATCCGCTCCATTAATCCACATATTTCCCATGATCCGGCACAGCTGTCTGCTCAAAATCCAGATCCAGCAGCTCTAGCGAATCCTTCAGCATATCTCCGGTTAAAGCGTGCCCATGCCCCGTAACGGCAATTGCCGGCTCCAAACGTCGAATATCTTGAACCGATCGATGGGCTGCTTGCCAATCTGTCGTGAAATATGACGGTGGTCCATGCAACTGTTTGTCCTGAAGCAGCACACTCCAGAGCGATTCCTGTTTCACAGAGACAATCGCGTCTCCCGCGATCAGGAAGCGATCCTCTTCCCGAAATAGTGACACATGTCCCGGAGTGTGACCAGGAGTGTGCACCCATTTCCAGCCAGTAACTCCGGGAATCGAATGATCATTCGGCAGACTGAAAATCCGATCATCCAGATTAATGGCTTCATTCGGATAAGTGAAGGACAGCCGTGCCATCAAACCGCCACCTACGGTTGGGTCCGCAGGAGGGTAATCCTTCAATCCCGTCAAATAAGGCAGTTCCAGCGGGTGAGCATACACAGGTACACCCCAGAATTGTTCCAGTTCAATGACGGTTCCTACATGATCAAAATGACCATGAGTCAAAATAATTGCAGACGGCGGTCCTGGGAAACGCTCTGCTGCCACATGAACGATATGATCAGTGAACCTCGCCACTCCGGTGTCCACGAGTACCCAGTTCCTGCTTCCCGGCTCACCGATGAACACAACATTAACGAATAGTGTACGCAGACTGAGGATATCGTGCGCGACTTCTTCAAGTCCCGTCATTCCTGCTGTAATCAGATTGTCAGATGCCATTCACGGTTACCTCCCATTCAGGCGGATTGTCTCTCTGGTTTCATTCATCTGTTCTAGACTTCCCTTTTCTGGAACATCTATTCCTTATTTCCAATAAAAAAACAGACGATGTACACCCTGTTTCAGGCATACACCGTCTAGTATAGTCAGCTGTATTACATAATAGAACAATAACCTCGCATTCGTTACGCTGGAAAAGCATCCAGAGCTGCATCAAGCAACTGATTATACATATCGTCATCATTTTCGAGCAGCTCGTCCATACGCATTAATTCCTCTTCATCACCGGATTGTTCGGTGAAATGCAGGCTGTAATCCCAATCCTTGCCGTTCTTGCTCATAAACGTAATCTCATAAACGGATTTTTCGCCTTCAACACGAAATACCGTATTTCCTACAAAACTCTTCTCGCCTTCACGACGCATCTCAGTTCGGATAATCTCAATATTCACAGTCGTTCTCTCCTTTAATCTCTCATCTGTAACGGTTCTCCACAATTTATGGTAAACCTGGTTTGGTAATTATTATTGGTTAATTGTACAATATATATCGTAGCAACGTATACCTTATTCAATGAAGGAACCATTTTGACTCCTTACATACATGTAATGAGGACAATAATAACAAACAGCTACGACATTATACCAAACTGGAGGAAAAAATAGCATGAATAATTTTGAACTTAATTTACAGCAATATGCCGAACTGGCTGTCAAAGTCGGTGTCAATGTTCACCCCGGACAGACTCTCGTTGTTAACGCACCCATCTCAGCTGCACATTTTGTACGTCTGATCGTCAAAGCAGCCTATGGCACAGGTGCCAAACTCGTCAAAGTAAACTGGAGCGATGAAACCGTTACGCGTCTTCACTATGATCTCGCACCAGATGAGGCTTTCTCCATTGAACCGAAATGGTTCGCAGCTGAAATGACTGAACTGGTGGAAGAAGGTGCGGCTATCCTTCATGTTATTGCCGAAAACCCGGATCTGCTCACCGGTGTGCCGCAGGAACGTATCGTGACCAGCCAGAAAGTCCGTGGCAAAGCGATGGAGAAATATCGCTCCTATCAGATGGCTGATAAATTCAGCTGGTCCATTGTGGCCGTACCTTCCCCTGAATGGGCAGCCAAAGTGTTCCCTGATCTCCCTGAAACACAACAAGTTGATCGGTTGTGGGATGTCATCTTCAAAACCGTGCGAATTGGCGAGCAGGATGCGGTTGCCGAATGGAAAACACATTTGCTGAATCTCGACACCCGCGCTGATCTGCTCAACACGAAAAAATACAAGAAGCTTCACTATACTGGCCCTGGGACAGACCTAACCATTGAGCTCCCTGAGGGACATTTGTGGGTATCCGGTGGCAGCGTCAATGAGCAGGGACATGTTTTTGTTGCCAATATGCCTACGGAAGAAGTATTCACCGCTCCACTGAAAACTGGAGTAAATGGTACTGTACGCAGCACCAAGCCACTGAGCTATGGCGGCAACCTGATCGACGGATTCTCCCTTACTTTCGAGAATGGTCGAATCGTGGATTACACTGCTGAACAAGGACTCGATGCACTGAAAAATCTGATTGAGATGGATGAAGGATCACATTATCTGGGTGAAGTGGCCCTCGTTCCACATCAATCACCGATTTCCGATACGAATATTTTGTTCTTCAACACCCTGTTTGATGAAAATGCATCCAACCACCTTGCGATTGGAAATGCTTACGCATTCTGTATTGAAGGCGGCAAAAAGATGTCCAAACAGGAACTGATTGATCATGGTATGAACTCCAGTCTCACGCATGTGGATTTCATGATTGGATCGGCAGAAATGAATATTCACGGTGTCACTTCAGAGGGTAACGAAGAGCCCATCTTCCTGCAAGGCAACTGGGCATATTAATCATAACGGTTAAATGAGAGAGGAGGCCACTCCTCTCTTTTCCTGCGTCAGCAGGCAATTATTTTATGGAGGGTAACCTATGTTAAGTTTTGAACAAAAACTGGATCGCTACGCTGAGCTTGCTGTGAAAGTAGGCGCCAACGTTCAGCCGGGACAAATATTTGTGATCAGCGCCATGATCGATACAGCCGAATTCGTGCGTCTGCTGGTGCGCAAAGGCTACGAAGCTGGAGCCAAGAAAGTTATCGTCAAATACGGAGATGAAACCGTAAACCGCCTGCGGTTTGAAATGGCTCCCGAGGACTCCTTCCAGGAGCCTCCAAAGTGGCATGCCGCCGAACTTGAGGAACTGGCAGCAAACAATGCTGCTTTCCTGACTGTACTGTCATCCAGCCCGGACCTGCTGAAAGGCATTGACTCCGAGCGGATCTCTACCCATCAGCGTACATACGGTCAGGCGATGTCCAAGTACCGTCAGTATCAGCAAGCCGATAAAATGAGCTGGACAGGCGTGGCCTATCCTTCGCCAGATTGGGCAGCCAAAGTATTCCCTGACCTTCCTGCTGCCGAGCAGATGAAACAGCTTTGGGAAGCCATTTTCGCCGCCGTAAGAGCGGATCTGGAAGATCCTATAAAGTCTTGGGAGCAGCATATTGAACGGTTGGAGCATAAGGCCGTCGCGTTGAACAGCAAAAAGTATAAGGCCCTGCACTTTGTCTCCCCAGGCACCGATCTAACGGTTGAGCTCCCTGAAGGTCATATTTGGGCTCAGGCTGGAAGTATTAATGAGCAAGGTACACCGTTTGTCGCCAATATTCCGACAGAGGAAGTATTTACTGCTCCTGCCAAACACGGAGTCAACGGTAAGGTCTCGAGTACCAAACCATTCAGTTATGGTGGAAGTATCATTGATCGTTTTTCACTCACGTTTGAGAACGGACGAATCGTGGACTTCCATGCCGAAGAAGGACAAGATACGCTGGAGAGACTTATTAACATGGATGAAGGATCACATTACCTCGGTGAGGTCGCTTTGGTGCCCTTCCATTCTCCTATCTCGGAGAGCGGCATCCTGTATTACACAACACTGTATGATGAGAATGCTTCGTGCCACCTGGCTATCGGCAGCTCTTATGCTTTTAATATCGAGGGCGGTAAAACGATGTCTTCCGAAGAACTTGCAGCTCGCGACATGAACTCTAGCATCACACACGTGGACTTCATGATGGGTTCCCGGGAAACGAACATTTACGGCATTACGGCCAATGGGGAACGTGAAGAGATCTTCCTAAACGGAGACTGGGCATTCTAAATATAGACGCCTCTTATTTTATTCTCTATATTATCTTTTAATAATTAATAAGCTGTCCTGTAACCATTATCTCATGGTTACAGGACAGCTTATTTGTATGCCAGGTACATGGCTTCATCCTTTACATACTCCTACATCTGATTGTGTTGTCAGACTCCCCCCCCATTGTAAGGCTTCCATATAATGTTGTAAAATGAAATGATAACAATGTTTGTGGATTGTTCACCAGAAAGGAGAACATCATGGCCAACCGGCTCCAATTACTATTAGCCTCAGATTTCCATAATTTGGGCCCTGCACTCCAGGAAGAAGTGTACTATGAATACTATAATATGGTACATGGTCTCATCGTTTACATCATCAAAGAACGTGCTGCTGCAGAAGATATCATCCAGGAAGCTTTTATTAAAATTATCAAAAACAAACCCCTTTTTGAGAATGAAGTCAAGCTAAAAGCATGGCTTAAGGTCGTAACACGCAACACTGCCATTAATTATCTGAGAAAAAATAAAAATAACCGTAACCAACTGGATACGGATAGTGTTTTTATAGATATGGAGACCATGAATCAGACGGCAGCTTCCGTGGAAAGCACGGTGGAGACTCAAATGATGCAGGAATCGATTGAATTCTATCTTGAAAAGCTCAAGCCGGAATATCGGGTGCTCGTAGAGTTACGCTGGAAAGAAGGTCTTTCCTACCGAGAAATGGCTGACCTGCTCGATACATCGGAAGAAATTGTGAAGCAACGTCTGTTTAGAGCCCGTGGCAGTATCAAGAAACAATTACATAAGGAATGGGGTGGGAGCATTGAGCACAGGCAAGTCCGATAAGCACACGTATCAATTGAATGCAGAGCTGGAAGACGACTTTTTCGATGCTGCATTTGATCTGGCATTTGATGGAGCTTTTGATCAGGCCGTCTCTGCCCCCCCTCCTGTGACCAATACAGAAAATATGCGGCAATCCTGGCTCAATGTACAAAAGGAAATCACAAAGCTTGGTGCACGCAAGAAAAGAGTACGAACCTTGCGCTTGTCTATCATCGTAGCGGCTTCCGTAACGATCGGCGCAGTGATCTTCAGTCTGCCAACCGGGACGCAAGCTGTCTCACCCTTTGTACAGTCGATTAAGGATTGGGGCAATGGCGTAAAAACATTTGTGATTCAGGACCGTACAGCCAAACCAATGGGTGCTGATCCATCCACAGCCAAGACGGCTCCCCCGCCTGAAAATGGGATTAGTCAGCCCCCCCTGTTCTTTGATTATGAAACTGCAGATGTTTACCAGCCCCCATTAGAGTCTCACTTGTTGGAGCCTGTAGTGGTAAGTAAAGAAACGGCGCGCTCAGGGTTTATAGGTGACTTTATCCTATCGAAAGCCATACCCGAGCGCTTCACAGACATCACATACGAATTGATGCTGGATGTCAATAATCCGATCAACCCTGATGATTATTATGAATCGCAACGTATGAGGGTTCGCTACCTCAGTTTGCTTAAGGGCAAAGAGAAAGAAATTATTCAGTTCGATTATGCCTATGTATACCCTGGTCAGATACTGGAAGGCTCCTTGCTCCGAGAAACCAGCATCGTCAAGCTGGACGATGGAAGTGATGCCTTCATGTCGGTTGGGCCTCCCTATAACACCTTTCAATGGATGATGGGATCCGTTAATATGAGCCTCTTCGGCACGCTCACCGAAGAAGAAATGATAGCTATCGCCAATGATCTGCTGGAACAGAAATTTCCGGGCAGCACCAAGCGATGAATTAGAATAATATCGTGGTTGACGTATGTGTTGTCGTTTCCTGTTGGGTCCCGTCATTAGCCGTGTGAAGACTTACGACTCGATAATAATACCCCGATATAACCGTCCAACTGGACTGGGCATTGAGGGATTGCGCTTGAGTTTTCTTTTTGGCATTGGATCGATAGAATACCCATTCCGATCCTGTCCAGCGCTCAAGCCGATACTCGACTTGGAGTGATTTCACTTCCGAGAAGGTTGTTGTCATTGTATTTACATTTGCTGTAAGCCCACCTCCAGGTGTGATCGTTCCAACGGCCTGAAAGATATATTTCAAAGTAGCCATCGCGTGAATACTTGGTTCTGATGGCGGTGGTGGTGGAGTAAGGGCACCGGACGTGATGCTTGGACTAGCGATTGCGACCCTGGCGGGTGGTATGGCCAGGATCATTGGTAACGATAATGCAGCAACAAGTGTGACTTTGAGCATACTCGCTATACTCATTTTCCACATATATATTCATCCTCCACATCCATATTTGTTTTTGTGTAAAGTATTAAACGGATGGATTGGGTGACAGGTTTCAAAAAAATTGACGCTCCGACTTTCACGTCGGCAGCGTCTTTCTTTTGGGTACGCCAAAGCAAGCATCCGCCACAGCTCGAATCCCAATGAATTAAACATCGAAGTCTCTGGCTCGTTCAAACGTATTCTTCTGATCCTGATTGGCATGCTTATCGTCGGGACCTTGATATATCTCTTGTCCACAGCCCGGGAAGCACTTCTCTTAAACGTATTCATATCGAGCAGCCCGGTAACAGAGGATCGCTATGCCGATCTCATTATTCACGCGCCTGCGGAATGATCAACAATACAAAGAAGCTGTGCAGTGATCAAAGATCACGACACAGCTCCATACGTTTGTACCTGTTTACCTGTTATGTTGCAAGCACAATATCTGGCCCATATCAGGCACCTTCCTCTTCAACCAACAGTTCCAGCTTAATGACATTCACACGGGAAATCCGCTTATGCTCTGTCTCCTGAATAACGAAAACATAGCCTCCATACTCTACGGATTGACCAACCTCAGGGGGGATGGCATCCACTCTGGAGTACAGCCAGCCACCAATCGTATCATAATCGGCTCGGTCCATCTCCAGTCCAAAGCGCTCACTAACCTCTTCAATCAGCATCAGGCCGTCAATGGAGTATTCCATCTCATCCACTTTCTCAATCACAGGACGCTCGTGATCGAATTCATCCTGAATCTCGCCCACGATCTCTTCCATAATATCCTCAAGCGTGACAAGCCCGGAGGTTCCTCCGTATTCATCAATCAGAATAGCAATCTGTGTCTTGCTACGCTGCATACGCTTGAGCAAATCGCTGATCAGCGTTGTATCTGGCACAGCCAGGATGGGCCGGATTACGGAGATGGTATCCGTAAGTTGGGATCGCATCAGATCCTTAATGTGAATAAAGCCAATAATATGATCCTTGTCACCGTTATATACCGGATAACGGGTTCGCATGCTCTCACTGGCAATTTCCAGATTCTCCAGCATCGACTGATTGGCATTCAGACAGATCATTTCCGTCCGCGGAATCATAATTTCACGGGCGGTTGTATCCGTAAAATCAAATATATTATCAACAAGCGCCAATTCAGTATTGTCAATTAAACCGCTCTTATTGCTTTCTTTCATCAGAATACGTATTTCATCTTCACTATGCGCAGAGTCCATCTCCGAAGCTGGTGCCATTCCAAACAGTCTCAACAAGCCGTTTGCCATTCCATTCAGCGCCCATATAAAGGGATACATTATTTTGTAAAAAAACGTAAGCAGTGCCGCAGACCACAACGTAACTTTCTCTGATTTGCGGATGGCCATCGTCTTGGGAGCAAGTTCCCCGAGTACAATATGCAAAATCGTAATAATTACAAAAGCAATCGCAATGGAGATCCCATGTACGTATACCGGTCCCAGTCCAAATGCGGTAAACATAGGCTCTAAAAGGTGAGCAATCGCTGGTTCTCCCAGCCACCCGAGTCCCAGTGAAGCCAATGTGATGCCCAATTGGCAAGCTGATAAATAAGCATCCAGATTGTTAACAATATTGGATGCATAGATCGCATTTTTGTTGCCCATTTCTACTAACGCTTCAATCCGACTCCCACGAACTTTGACCATCGCGAATTCTGCCGAGACGAAGAAACCATTCATCAGTACGAGCAAAACAATTATAAATAAATTTAAAATACTCGGTAAGGGGTCACTCAAATTTTCATCCTATTCGCCGTCATTCTTCGGCAAATAGGTCCACCTCCTTCGAAAATGTAGGATATTTGCCATTCTGCCGCTCATATGCAGTTTCAATTTCCCAATGCTTCCACCTCCACCTTTGTTCTATCGAATAACAAGGATATGCTTCTTTTATTATATAATTCTACACTACACAGTCAATCCGTGTCCTATGACAACGAAATGGTGCAAACGGGCTTATACTTTAACAAATGTACCGAATACGCTGTTTTTTTACGTTTTACTAACAAATATATGGATCTTCTTCCTGATGGTTTAACCTTTGTCTTACACTTCGATAATCATTCAGCTATATACTTCGAAATAGAACAACAATTTGATTTCGGAGGTAGGTTCATGAAAAGCCAACATGCAATGAAATGGAATGCTCTTCTCTTGAGCGCAGCTGTTGCTATTACAGCTGTACCTTGGCAGGTACATGCGGAACCCGTTTCCACACAGCAACAGACTGCACCCGCTGCATTTACCATTTTGCCTATTGACCGCGCTCAGATTCTCGCAGGCCAAAAGCTGGATTTCAGAGTCGAGCTGAACGGTGCCAAGCTGAAATCTGGAGATATTAAAATTCGGGTCAACGGCTTGTCACCAGACCAATACTTCGGTAAATCCGGAACGTGGACAAGCAGTAGCGATCTGAGCACAGAGTACACTATTCGGGATGTTATCTTCAAAGAGAGCAATTCTATCGTGGTAACTGCCGAAACGACTGCTACTGGCAAGCGTACATATTCGCGGGTCGTATATAACGTATTCGATCCTTCCAAAGATACAGCGACTCTCGCAAACGGTAAACAGGCCAAGAATGTGGTGCTGATGATTGGCGATGGTATGAGTGCAAATATTCGCACTGCCGCTCGTGTAGTTTCCAAGGGTATTAACGAAGGCAAATTCAATGGCTGGCTGGAGATGGAGCAAATGGAAGCCATGGGCATGGTCACCACATCCGGTATGGATTCCATCGTCACCGACTCAGCAAATAGCGCTTCCGCTTATGCAACAGGTCACAAGACTGCCGTTAATGCCGAGGGTGTCTACCCGGATAATACGCCGGACCCTTTTGACGATCCCAAGGTTGAGAATATCGTTGAATTGGTCAAACGGAGCCGTGGCATGGCCACTGGGCTTGTGACTACTGCCGATGTAACCGACGCGACACCTGCGGCGATGGCCGTACACACACGTAAACGGGGCGAGCAAGAGGCGATTGCAGGGATGTATCTGAATGAAGCCAACCGACCGGATGTAATCCTTGGCGGTGGTCTGGAGTGGTTCCTTCCTGCAACTGACGGCGGCAAACGCAAGGATGGGCGCAACATTGTGGAAGAGTTTAAAAAAGAAGGATACACCTACGTTACGGATGCAACAAATCTGGACAAGTCCACCTCTACCAAATCACTGCTTGGATTATTCCGCAAAGGCAATATGAGCGTCTATTACGATAGAGAATATACACAGCCAAATAATGCGGATATCGTTGGCAAGGATACAGATCAGCCTACACTGATGGAAATGACGGATACGGCTCTGCAGGTGCTGGAGCAGAACAAAAGTGGATTTTTCCTGATGGTCGAAGGCGCATCTATTGATAAACAAGCCCACAGCATGGATTTTGAACGTTCCGTATGGGATGCGATTGAATTCGATCAAACGGTTGGACGAGTCAAGGCTTATGCCAAGGAACACCCGGATACCCTCGTCATTGTGACATCCGACCACGGTCATTCCCTGACCCTGAACGGAACCTACAACACCGAAGCTGCTCAAGGAAAATCTGGCGACGAGCTCCGAGAATTAATCGGCACTTATGCTGATTCCAAGTTCCCTACGTACGTGGACGAAGACGGTGACGGTTTCCCGGACAACCCGGATTCCAAATGGAAAATTGCTGTAGGCTGGGGCAATATGCCAGATAACAATGAGGATTACCTCGCTAATCCTGTACCGATCAGCCCTACCATTCAGGACCCAAGCGTGAAGGATAAGACCTGGTATATTGCCAATCCAGACAAAGACCCGCACGGCGTACATTATACCGGTAACCTTCCACATGACGAAGGCCAGGAGGTTCACACCTTTGACGATGTGCCTATCAATGCCTCTGGACCCGGGTCTCACCTGTTCTCAGGTTATCTGGACAATACGGACGTATTCCGCAAGATGGTAACCGCGTTGCAATTGAATGCATCCAAGTAGAATAACGTTGGACAACCAAAGAGTATCCCCGCTCATGCTAGACATGGCGGGAATACTCTTTGGTTTCTTTACTACAACTTCTTTATCCCCTCTGTAATGTCACTACAGTTTCATTAACCGTGTCCCAGCGCCAAGGTAATTCTTCCCCTTTTCCATTCTGAAGCCCGCCAATCCATGGTTCCTCTTTGCTCAACAAGGCCCAATCTGCTTCTCCATTTAACACCTGAGTACCCAGAGCGGTCATAGACAAGATTCCATCACGAAAGTCATCAGGCTGCTGTTGAAAATCAGGAAAGGCTTCTACACCGCTCACTTGAAGCAAAGCATGCGGTCCCTCTGTCATTCTCTTCAGATAAGCCCAGTATTCCAGATCACCCAGTCCCAGGATATGAAGATGCTCTCCTACATGCCTGAATAAGGGATAAGGCTGATCCACGCCCTCTTTTACGGCCTCCAGTGTCGTCTGCTCAATAATTCCCAATCCGTTCGATATGGAAGGCAGACGGGATAGGTGAGCTTTGAATGCAGCATTCGCAAATGGATAAACTGAAGTGTCTTCCAACAAATAATTCTTATGGTTCTGTATATCCGTTGAAGTATAAGCTTTCCAGAACCGACTGCCCGCTCGGATCTCCTCTGATCCCATGACATGCCAGGTCCCAGATAAACGTCCTATTTGCCCCGGTGTAAGCTGTCCAAGTCCCCGAAATTGTTCGATTTCCGGGTAAGTATCTATACATAACAGATTCAGCTTGGTTTCCTTTAGGTCCTGCTCTTTGAAATAGTGCAAAAGGTAAGATAACATCGTCTGATCATAAAGATCATACTCAAACCACAGGACGATTTCTTTGTATTGATGAAAGGCATGTAGCCTTTGCTCAAGCGCTTTGATTTTCAAATATTCAGTCTGGGGAATGCCCAAATGCTGCTCTAAATACTGTGCCCGTGTGTTTCTCTCCCGCTCATTGCCCATATGCCTGAATACCGGCCCAAATGTGTACAGCTCTCGCCAGACCAGAATTTCACCCTGAATCCCACTTTTCCTTAACCGATCAGCCGCATGGTCCCCATTCATAATGTGTAGCATACCTTGTCCTCCTTCATATAGATCACTAAATACAGAGACTACGTCTGCCACAGGCAAAGAACGCTTGAGCTTGGACCGGGCATCGTATAACCGTTTTTTCAGAGCCGGAACATGGACGCCGAGAGATTCCGATATTTCCTTGAGTGAGTATCCCTGAAAATAAAACAAGTCAACAGCAAGCCGCATGGACGTCGGCAATGTCGCAATTGAATCTCGCAGAATGCGATGCACCTCTCCTTTCAAAACCTGTTCTTCCGGATTATGCGCATGATCCTCTTCCTCCATTACATGCTGAATGTCCAGAACCGGAATGGTGGCATGCTGTTTGCGCCTTAACTGACGGTAACACTGCCTCTCCACAATGACTTTGAACCACCCGGGGAAAGCATCCGGCTTCTCCAATTTGGACAGATTTGCAAAGGCCTCTGTAAACGCTTCTTGTACCACATCTTCGGCCAGGAACATGTCCTCTAACTTTTGGTAGGCGACAGCCAATGCCATCCCTCGAAACTGCAGTACCAGCTGTTCATAAGCCTCCGCTTCTCCTCTAATTGCGCCCTCAACCCAAAACTTCAATATCGCTAACTCCTCCCTATGTGCATGATGCTCTTGCTGTATTTATCTTTAAGTGCCCTGATTTCATGAAAAGGTTACTTCTATTTTATAATAAATAGGAAAAGCCGTCCCGTTTGCGGAATAAATTCCACATTCGAGACAGCCTGTGTAGGACCAAGTTATATTATGTTCTGTTTTCCACTACGGATTAACGTCTGCTCGGTGCTTGCGGATAGTTTCCGATGACACCTGGATATTGATACAGCAATGGCTCATCGAATGTAGCGTAGTCGAAATTCACCATCAGCATCATGATCCGTTTGCCGGTATTCGGGTCACTGATTATGATATGGTCGCGCCCTGCTGCTTCCAATATGCCTTGGAAAATACGAGCATTCCACTCTTTGTTGCCTTCATAAGTCATATAGAATGTTCCATATTTCCCCAGGTTAAGACGCAAAATGTTTTCGATGTAGGACTGTTCAAACTGCGGTGCAGTTGTTGTTACAACACCACCTGCTGGCGTCATGGGACTACCGCTGGATACCAGTGGAGGTACGCTTGTAGAGCTAGGTGAAACCATGCCTGGCGTTGGCGACATCATAGGCATGCCGTTTCCAACTTTGTAAGAAGTCCCTTGTACTTGCGAGTTAGCCTGCATACCCATGGATTGCGTTGTTGGTTGATACGGTTGATTAATCATTATGATTCCTCCCAAAATTTAATATACACTCGGACAGTCATCGCCTGTCGGACTGAAGAAGCAATGAGCCTTGAAACGGCCTGTATTTTGCTGGTCATACCACGTTGCTGGACAGTCACCCACAGGACGGAAGAACCAAAGAGAATTGCTGGCTGGCCATATACGCTCACCATTCACCACACGCTGTGCCAGACGAATCTCGGATTGTCTCGCCCGTTGATAAAAGTAACCTTTCTGTGTAGCCTCGAAGCCGCCTGGATTCTGAAAAACCATTCGATTAATGTCCCGAATATCACGGAAGTCCAAACAATCCACCAGTACGCGGTTCACACCTACATTGCCAACAAGCAACATGCCCTGTTCGCCGTCACCTTCAGCCTCCGCCCTCATCAGCCTAGCCAGCAGCTTGACGTCTTCCGAGTTGGCTTTAATAACAGCCATAGTCTGTTTCCTCCCTTGTTGAACCTCTTCATCACCGTATATCCTATTGTGCAGGAGCCTATTCGGTGACACGATTCCATCTTTTTTCCACAAAAAAAGCCCAGAACCTCACCACAAGTGAAGTCCCGAGACATAACATTTCCTATAAAACCCGCCTATTCAGGGCTTGGCTTCTATCCAGTAATCATAAGAGTGAACAATGTTCCCTTTGTAGGCTTTATAGTCCCTCAAGAGATCTGGAAGCAAGGCAAGCTGACGCTCCATTTCCGTGGTTCCCTTACCGTGAAATGAAATATGATTGCCTTCAAAGTTTTCTTTCATCTCCACCGAAATTAACAAGGATTTACCCAGACGATCGGCAATTTCCATCTCCTGACTGACCACGTTAGCAATACCATTGGAGCCCTCGGCAATGTTACGGAATGCCATCAATGATACGTGATCCAGTGTGGTAATCATGTATTCACTGACAGACATGTCTTTTCCCGGTAATGCAAAGGTATCGAGCCAAACAGCCAGATCTGCACTCGTTTCAAGGGTGCTGTCCTTCTTCGTTTCTTCCTGGAAATATGCTATATTCGCAGCCCATTCGGTCAACAGCGTATCGCGATTATTTTCCCAATCAGGCAATGTGTAGGGTTCGATATCCAGATGAATTCCCTGAAACTGTTCATCCGGCTCGGATTCGGCATTATAGTTTTTCACATAATCAATCAATCGCTGAATACGTGGCCGATTCTCTTTTTTTCCCCAGATCGGATGGCCTCCCATGGCATGAACTTCAATACCTTGAGCCTGTGCACGTTTCACAAAGCTGCGATAGCTGGAGTGCGGTTGATCCAGATCAAGTCGGACATATAACCAGTTAAGTTTACGCTCTTTGGCAAACGCCAGAATGTGATCTCCCCCGTCATCCGTAACCTGAGAGGCCTGCCAGATATACGTTCCCCGGGTGTCCGGTTGATTGGATGGGTTCTCCGGCATAGGTTGTTCCTCGGGCTCCAGCTGACCCCAATATACGATGTCGTGTACAGCGGAACCCGCATAGGAAGAATGGTCACTGAATGCAGATGCGACCTCTCCTAAGACACTTTCCAGTTGGGTTGCACCTTTGCCTGCAAAAGAGGTGAATTCTTCTCCAGGCATAGGTTTGGTGTTTACCCCAATGGTCACAGATCCATTTCTTGCATCAGCCCATGTCATTTCCTGTTCGATCAAACGTATAATCCCATTATTCCCTTGTGCGTTATCACGATAAGCCAATAAAGTGATGTGATCAAATTGGTCTATAAACCAGCGTGACAACGATTCGTTATCTGCATCTTCAGCCATTCTGTTGCCTGCTACGGTGTAAGAATCCAGCCAAAATGGCAAGTCGACATTGACCTCGACCGCTCCAGTCTGTTCCATCTGTGCAAGCAACAGCTTCATATTGGCAACCCAGGATTGGACCAGCGGCTTTGCATCCTCTTTCCACTGTGGCAGCACATAGGGTTTGATATCCAGATGAAGAGCGTCGAATTGCTCCTCTGGCGCAGCAGCACCATTATAATTGCTTACCCATGAGGCAAGCCTAAGCATTGGACCTTCACGACCGGTCACCGCCCAAGACGGATCTCCTCCGAGAGCTTCAACCGCAATTCCGGCCTTGCTGGCTTTGGCTATAAACGCATGATAGACTTCATCGGATAGATTCATATCTACATTCACATACAAGCGATTAATCTTATGTTTAGCTGCATTGGCCAGCAGCTCATCCCCTCCGTCACTAACAGACTTGGCCTGCCATACCCAGGCTGCACGTATATCTGCGCTAGCTTCAGCAGGTGACTCAAAACCTGTCATTATCATCCCTCCAATCAGCAGTAGTAGCCAAAACACTTTCCGGGTTGGTTTCCCGAACATATTCTCCCTCCATTCCTGTACTGTGGTAAAATCACATTTATTATAGCAACCGAGTTATCAAAAACAAATAAGCCCAAGTGCTTAACTTGGGCTTATTTGTACTACTTTTACATAAATTTACAAAAACCAGATAAATCCCGGTTCTAGTCCTCATATATCATTTTTCGGGTCATGCCTCCGTCAATAATCAGGTTGGTCCCTGTGACAAAGGTATTGCTTGGATCGGACAAATACAAACAAGCGCGGGAGATATCCGAAGGAATGCCCACACGTCCTGCAGGGTGCTGTTCATGGTCCTTTGGCTTCAATTCCTCGACATTACCGTTCTCAATCCATCCCGGACTGATACAATTGACCCGAATCTGATCCTTGCCCAGGGAGACCGCCATGGCATGTGTCAGTGCGACGATCGCACCCTTGGAGGCTGCATAGGCCTCTGTCTCAGGTTCAGACATAAACGCCCGTGTAGAGGCCATATTCACGATCGCACCGCCATGTTCATTGTGCTTCATATGTTTGGCGGCTTCTCGACTTGCAAGAAAGCAACTCCGCACATTCGTATTGAGCACATCGTCCCACTCTTCCAGTGTTAGCTCATAGGGAGACTTCCAACGGGCAACCCCCGCATTGTTGACCAATACATCAATCTGTTTGAATTCCTCGATGGCCGTTTGGATGAGATTCGTAATATCCTTTTCCTTCCGAACGTCACACTGGACAAAGATGGCTTCCCCACCTTCATTCCGAATCGAAGCTGCTGCTGCCGCTCCCTCGGCCTCCTGATAGTCGGCAAGTACGACTTTAGCCCCTGCAACCGCATAGGCCTCAGCGACACTTTTCCCAATCCCTTGGGCTGCTCCCGTCACAACCACGACTTGATCTGTATATGACATGTTCAGTTCCTCCTCTATTGAGATGATTCTGGGATCGCAAGACGGATAAAGCGATCCCAGTAACCATAATTTGAAATCCCTCTCTTCTATATATAGAAACACGATTGGCTTATTACGAAACCCTTGTCCCCGAAAAGAATATAAAAAAAAGCTTACGCCACTATGGCGCAAGCCAGTCGGTTTATCCGCGTACACGCTCCGAATACAAACGATTATAGCGTTCGAAGCCTACATAACGCGTTCCCTTGAAAGAGAGTCGACCTTCATCTCCCTCGGCGCACAAGCCGTACTCATCCCCATTCACCTTGAATTCGAGCCGATCCCCGCTCTCCACTTCAAATGTGATGTAATACAGCGTACAGGCTGCACTCCCTGGTTCAGATTGCGACTGACTCACCTTCATTCTCCTGCTGGTAATACGTGAAGGGACAGTAAGCAGAGGTTCTGAATTATTACGTCCCCATCTCCATACTTCTTTTCCGACCGACAAGAGAACAATACCTATAATCAGGACAAATACTACCGGAAAGACGGTTCCAAAAAAATCAAACATCCAGGATGATTCAATGCCCATGTCTCTCCCCTCCGTTCATCAAACCTAGGACAGCCGGAGTCTTGACCCGTCTCCAGTAATGTATATGCACATGGGCGCGGAACTTGTTATCCGGATTGAAATTGACAGGGGTTCTGATTGTTAACCCCAAAACATTCCGTTATGTCCTTCGTCCACAATCTTTAATTGTGTCTCAAAATCTTCATTTGGTTCTATATCATCTATGAAATGCCATTTTTCTTTACTGTCTTGCCAATAGATGTTCCATTCGTTCTTTTCATCTAACCTGAACTGTGCTACAGGCATCTGCACCCATTGATCACTCCTAAATCCTTGTCTTTCTTCCAGCAATGTCACATGATTTCCTCTGATTTTGTAATCGATTCGAATCTGACTCTTCGCATGTTCGGGTACTGCATTTTTAGTGTACTTGTCCATAATCTTCGTAATCCGCTTCTTCGTAAAGTCATCCATATGCAATGTGTCTCCTGTTCTCATCCGTTTTACTTTGATTATATCACGATGATGACTCATAATGCCCCGTATTCATGGCGCCTGGCGTAGTCGGATATGTCTACTCTAGCCTCTTATCCAGTACCATTTCTTCTTCTTGGATATACCCTGCTTTTTCGTATGTCTTTATTGCTTTTGTATTCTTTAATCCGGTTAAAATTTTCACACTCTTTACTCCAGCATTCTTAAATATTTCTTCCAGTAGCTCGATCATCCTTACAGCTAGGCCGTTTCTTCGCGCAGATTCCTGAATGTACATCTCTGTTATTTCAGCCTGATATTCCGCGTAACAAAACGACTTATACATTTGCCCGCATGCAAATCCGACGACTTGTTCTTCCATTACAGCTACTACAATCGTTTCTCTTGTATTTAACAGATCTCGCTCTACCTCTTCTATATTTCGTCGAACTCCATTGAATAGGTAATTCAACTCTACCAAAAACGGTATATCCTTTTGAACGACTTCACGAACGAGTAATTTAGACGCTGACAAAGAAGTGCCTCCTTAGTATGTTTTGAATATTATTGTTCACAAGATATCTTCAATGATCGGTACTCCTCGTTCCAGTCTTTCTTGGCTCTCTTTCATGTATGTACTCGTCCAGTCGTTCAAATTAGAAAGATCAAAACTCCTGTACATCCCGATGTAAACGATAAGCTCCCTTAGTCTAAGAAATAAACTCAAGTTATTTAGTGACTCATTATCCATTGCTGTGTATCGTTCATACCCTCTAAGAAAACACTTCAAAAATCTTCTAGCCTGTTTATGTCTCTCCAACATCGAATCATTAAGCACCACATAAACCATGTAAAAAATTTGAATGGCGATATCCTCTTCATACCAGCTATATTGACATTCATCAAAATCAAAAAGCGTCATTTTATGGTGCTCGATAAAGAAGTTCCCCACATTAATATCGCCATGAATAAGCCCATATTTATTTTCTTTTTTCAAATTACTGATCTGAGCAGTGAGTTGCTCAAAATTCTCATACACACGATTCTGGTTTAAAGGAATGAACTTCTTCATATCCTTCAAATAAGAGTTCTCAGTCCAATCATGACGGACGAACTCCTTTCTACTTGGTACATACCTTCTTGATAATTCGTGAATTTGTCCTGTTATTTCTCCACACATCTCAGAGAGTGAATCATTATTCATACACTCCGGGTAGAAGATCTTCTTTCCTAATGCCTTCTCAAATGAAGTAACAATAAAATAAGAGTTTTCAAGTTCTATCCTCTCAACAAGTCTGTCCTTTTCGGATGCTATTGGTTTACTGACAGACACTCCATTGTTATAAAGATAATCGACCCACTCAAGTTCCCCACTTACACCATTTGAACATCTGTGCGAGCTATGAGTGATTCTTAGAATATAGGCCTTGCCATTCTTAACATACTCATAAACAAAGTTTTGAAAACCACCGATATACTTCAAATCTGACAATCCCATTCCGAAAGATTTCGCAGCATTTGCAAGTATTTGCTCATTCATAAGCTCTTTGATTTGTTGCTCCATTGAAGAATTCACCCCTCATTACATGTTAGCGCTTACTTAAATAACCGACATGATTATTTTTCATTAGCTATACGCCAAACTGCTTTAAATGATGGTCCAGATGTTTATATATACCCTTGCCCCATTCTTCAGGAGAGAGCTTGCCAAAAAAAGGATGAGGTTGTGTTGTACATTTCTCGGGTCCATTATTTTGAAACGTCATTATTTTTTGGATCAAGATTTCTTTTCTAACTCAAATTCTCTTTCTTCTACAATCATGATATTTTGAATCGTGGACATATTCTTTGGAAGTGGCTTATCGTTATAAAACATAGGTCTCACGAACTTTCCTATTATTAACCCCAGCCAACTTCTGGAGGATGTAGAGTTCCCCGTCGCTATTTCCTGAAAAGATGAGCAATGGGCTAACATTTGTGCAACCTTCATTTTGCCCCATTGCGGTTGTGAATCAGGACGTAATTGATTGATGCGCACGTTAATCATTGGTTTGAGCTTGTTCAAAAATGGTGTTCATTTGAACGGCTCCTCCTGAAAAAGAGTTTTTTTGCGCTGAAAATCCTATTCCTTTGTACTGAACTGTTGTATATATTTTTTAGAATCTTCTCTATATGTCTCGACTCGATGTAATTATGGTCTGTAAAGTCACGTATTACTTTTCTCCAGAAATGTAACGCGGGATCATTATTTCCCATTTGTGCAACTGCCCAATTTGCATTAAATAACTCAAATACATTCTTCGCTGCACAATACCCTAAACCTTTTCTCCTGTGCTTTTGCAAAATCATAAAATCATATATAACATGTGTGGGATCTGGATCAATATCCATATTTTCAAATAATACAACCACGAATCCTACGATCGTTCCTGACAAATCAATAAAGTAAGGATTCCACCTGTTGTCTCCTTCCCAAAAATAATCGATATTCACTTCATATCGACCGTCCTTATTGATCTCTTGATTGGTAAATGGACTAAAATCATATTCATAAAATTGATATAAATTCGATAATGTATTTTTCTCTTCAAATACGTCAATCGAGAACTGGAACATTTTTGAATAATGATGCGATAATCATTTCTGCACATTCTTCTGGCGTAATCAAACTCGTATCGACTGAGTATCTATAGCGAATGTTTTGTGACATTATTTCATTTTGCTCATCGGATTGGTCTTCTCTTCTGTCACCACGTTCTACATTTCGCTTACGACAAAGATCTAAAGGACAATACACCTCAACGATATCCAAAGGATAACCATCAAATATATCTTGGACTTTATCATAATGCGGCTTTAACTCCGGTCTTTCAACAAGTACCCCATCGATTAAAACATTCTTTCCATGATCGGAAAATAATTTTGCTGTATGATACATCATAACTACTACTTCACTTAAATACTTCCAATAGTCTGTTTGCAAATGTTTATCACCAATCGTATTTTCAAAAAGATCATTGGTCACAACATAAAAAAAGGGTTCAGAGTAATTTTGCATCGCTTCAAAGATTGAAGTTTTACCTGAACTGGTTACGCCATTCAAAAATAAATTCTTCCTTTATCCATATTTCTCATCTTCCTTTGTATGGGTATGTTTAATTGCATTTCTCATTCGGATCATAGAAAAGTTGACTGTAGAGTTAAGAATCCGCTCTTTTAAAAGCGTTAAGGATGGGGTTATCCGAAGTTCTATTTCCTCATTTAATATCACTTCAATCAAATGATTAACTCTTTCAATACCAACTGGTTTAACTGTTCTTCTCGACACATAGTAGCCTGCATTGGCATCCTCTAACTCGAATTCATCAGAATTAAAAATATATCGATATATACAGCCATTCTTCACTCGCTCGTACCAACTATTCTCAATCGCAATCATCCGACTAGCTGCCGACATTCCAAAAAAACGCGCAAAATCCAGTTCATTGGTATCTTCTTTGGGCCAAACGCAAACTCTTGGACATTCCCTTGGGAAATAGTAATGTGGCGCATGATACTCATCAATGGTCCAGACCTTCGCATCTAGTTGGTTATAAATGGTACGAGGTTCAAAGATTCTGATATCTGGTTCTTCACTGAAATGAAATAGCTTCATGGTTTGCCTCGCCTTCTTCAAGAGTTTCGTATAACATGGTAGAAGATGATTGCGTTTTCATTCAGTGAATTACAAAACACTCACCCGTCAATCTTTAATATAGGTATAAAGATCGTCCCCACTTAGCTTTCTTTGGGTACATACTCAATTAAATCTGATAATTTGCAATTAAATGTATCGCATAGCTTGAATAAGGTTTCCAGCTTTGTTGTTTCTATATTCGGTTCCCTATATAGCTTATTAATTGAATTCCGACTCAATCCCGATTTCGCCATCAATTCTGTTATATCATCTATTCGATGTTCTGCCATGAGTTCTCTTATATTGCACTTGATTACGGTCATCTTTTCCCCTCCATAATTCTATCTTATCTCCCATATCAGTAACCATTAATGCATTAGAATCTTTGGCAGAGCCACCTGTAAGAATACGTTTAGAATTACTCATTGCTGAGCTTTTGGAGTACCATACGGAGTACACTCAGCTTTCTTCGGAGACAGATCAATATTTCAAAACGCTTCGTGGTGCTTTGCCAGATCAACTTCAACATACGGTTTTTCTTTACGAAGACGCCCAAAATTCTCTCCAATCCATCCTAGAAAGAAGTATCTACATACAAGGTTTCAAAGATGCTCTACAACTATTTAGTGAATTGCGAAATTCTAGTATTTAAAGGGCCATCTGACCCTCTTTTTCTATTGTTTTTGATTCTGTCGTATAACGCTCCTATACTCACAACCCAGCACATGCTGGGTGTCCGGCGACTGCCGAGCCGAGGACGAATGTCCGATGCTGAATATATTGTTATCTGATAGATACGATTTCTATGAAACACTAATCTCTCTTTTACTTAATTTCTTAGATGCCGAGTAATCCTGATCGGACTTAATAAAAATTAATCTCTTTTCGGCACATTCTATTGGATTCAACTCTTCAGTATTTACTTCAAGGTCATATCATTCTGCATATGTCTCCTGAAGTCCTTCTATACCGGATCAAAGGCGAATACCCGATGCGTAAATACTGTGGTCAGTGCCTCTTATGTTTCCACTCACATATCATTAAAAATCTCATCTAAATTAGACCAGTTTTCACTTACCCAAATTAATTCTTCAACAAACCTTCTTAAAGTTCTATATTCTTCAGATTTAACCTTAATCCAAGAGGCTTCTTTCCACCACGTTAATTTAATTGATCTCACAATCTTGGATACCGATAAAGGAATACTCTCGCGATACCCCTTAATAAATGCTCTAGTGGATTCAATATTGATGTTATTGTTCAATATACATCCTGACAAAATGGCTCTTGAGATATCAAATTCAGGGTAAATATAATGCATTCTATCGAAGTCTAAAATTCCCGAAACTTGATTAGGATAAAACAATATGTTGTCTACAAATAAATCCCAATGAACCCAACCTTCTTCGCATAATTCAAATTGTGCTAAATCTATTTCTTCAATGATCTTCTTCTGAAGTTCCAGTGCAGATATGTACTTACTTGACTCACCTCTTTGCGCTTCATCCCAATTTTGTTTCCATCGAGATATCATCAATTCCTTTGAAATTGGTGCCCAGTGTAAAGGTACTGATTTAGGCGCATTGTAATTTAACCATTTATGCAGCTTACCGGTTACATAACCCAAATGATACATCTGGTTTGTATTAACTTCTCCTGGATTAACCATGGTACCTTTACAAAAGCTTGATATCATATACCGTTCACCAGAGGGTGTTCTTTGAATATACCTTCTCCCATGAGGCAGAACTTTAGGACAAGGAATGCCTGCCTTCTGTAAACGATCTTGAAAACCTAATGCCCTTTCAACCGAAACTAGTAGGTTATCTGAATATCTTGAAGCATTATATTGCTTAACAAAGTAGGTTCCGGAATTCGTATTAAGCTTCCATTTCAGATTAGCAAATCCAAAATGGTTTTGTTCTGCATTATCTGTAATAAGTCCCAGATTCCCTTTGATATCTGCAATTATTTCACTTAGAATTCTCTCATGTGGACTGACTAACACACTATAGTCCTCCTTTATTATTTATTGTTTGAATCTCTTGGGCAGATCAAGTGCTATATAACCGACAGCGGGTGTTATGTTGGCTGATGTCATTACTTTTCTCTAATCCACTTACAGATTGCTAGCTTCTTATATGCTTTATTTTTATGATTAATCGATCCATTTTCTTCTTTAATAACCCTCTATGATCAGGTTGAAGTTGAATACTTGCTTTTATTGCTATTTGATCAAGTATCTCTTCAGGAGTTAGATGATCTGTGTCAATATGATTTCTAAACATGTTTTGAGACAAGCTTGTTATACACTGATCTATCTGTTTTGCTGGCCAGGAATTACTATAGTCTCCACGGCTTTTTAATCTCTTTAATAATGTTTCTCGAGCGGCCAGTAATGTAAAATGATTCAATTCTACTCCATCCGCCCTTAACTTATTAACGATCTCATCAAAATATTGAGGGTTCACAATAGTCATGGGCACAATAATTGTTCCCGAAAATTCTCTGTATATCATTTGAAGCATTGAGAAATTAAACTCTCTCCAAATACGATGATCTTGAAAATCATCTTTCAGAATTTGTTTAGGGGAATTTTTTCTTATAAAGTATCCAATATTCTCGGGATCATAAATAAACGAATTAGGAATTCTCCTATTTAATTCATATGCAATTGTTGTTTTTCCAGATCCGAAAGCCCCATTAATCCATAGTATCAATTCATTCACCTCTTTAATTGCCTGCTTTGATTATGCGATGATTTCAGTTAACATTTCTGTATTCATGCCCCAGCAAATGCCGAGGTGACCGGGCTTCCGCCGGACCATTTTCTCTCCAGAGCTAGATGCTGAAGTACCTAAACTTCGAGTCCGTCCCGGATAATGGGTTCTCCATGAGGCCATTGTTCAAAAGGAAGGACGACAGGTAGGATCATTGCAGGTCCAGTATATAGCTCAGGTAGATAATGATTGTCGATCATTCTGACCTTCGAATCAAGTAGTCGCAACCAGCCACCACTTTCATAAAAAGGAACGACTGCTTCACGACACGTCAAAAAGGCATAAGGTAGGTTTAAACTTCTGAAGACAATCGCAACCTGTTGCAATAACTCTCGACCGACTCCCTTTCCCTGTAACTCGGGTCTAATTCCGACCAGCCCAACGTCAGCTGTAAGTATACCGATTTCATTGGAATCGGTTCGTAAAGTCCGTCGCACAAAGCCTAAATGCGCAACTGCATTCTCCCCTTGATACCCAACAATACGTCCTTCCGGCTGTGCGCCTGACCAAGAACAGGCCTCTTTAAAACGGGCAGTATAAGCAGGATAAATATCGGCAAGCAGCCGAGTTAGTCGTCGATGATCATTCTCAAACAAGTCAGACTCCCAGTGAAGAACCCATCGCAGTTCATATGTATCGACGCCTATAATAGGCAAGTCTGATCCGTAAAAACTAGTCATTACGCAATCCTCCTTTTTATAAATATAAGGTTCTTATTACAACAGACTCTCTCTCTAACACCTTCACCATTTATTCTTACTCTCGACTTCTTGATCAATTTCAGAAATGCTTTTCGAAGATTTCACTTAACGTTCAGGTATTCGCGACGTCCATTCCCCTTAGATAGCTCATGTCTTAGGGGAATGGATGTGTCTGCCTGAATCTTCTACATTGAAAATACTTCTGGCAGATCAAAGGCCGCATGGCCCGCAACGCGAATATAGTGTTAAACAAAGTTTCTGACCTCATCGAGATACATAAATAAATTTAAATTCGCTATGAAAATAATCCAATCTTTACACCAATAGACTTTCTAAAATTCTTATTTATATAACAACTCGCTGCATATAAAAAAGATATATTCTGAAACATATCTATTATTTGCGAATCAGTAACAGCCTCATCCCAAGTATTAAATCTTGAAGCTACTAAATCAAAAACATCCTTTGCTTTTAATCTCCAGAATTCTGTCCCGATTGATTCAGTTTCATGTCCTATTGATTGTCTACATTTCGCATGATCATCTGAGAATAGGCCCAAATAGTAAGAAGAAAGTTCTCCAATTTGTGGTTTCTTGTGTTTTCTAATAAGGTATTGAATGTAATCTGTGTAAAGATGCTCACCTAATTGTGACTTGATTGTATTTACATCCATGTTGATAAGTTCTTCTTTTGAAAAATTCTTAGACAAATCAAGCCCTCCCAATTAATTTGAATTTAGGTCTTGTAAATAATGTATTACAGAACTTTCGTCTAACGTTCCTGTATTCATGCACCCCGAAGGGGTTGTCCGCTGAAATACCTCTTCGAAATCCACCCCGCAGACTAAGGTTCCAACGGAGCCGCTGCTTGAATATTTTGTTATGTGAAGTTCCCTCTTCTCGAAAAGCTATCACTTTCTTTACAATCGATTTTCTAAGTCATTTATTGTATTTAACCAGATCGGATATTCTTCTGATTCTTCCCATAGCTCTTTTAGTTCTGAATCTTTCTTAATTTTTTTAACTGCTCGTTTAGCTTTTGAAATGAGTTTTTTTCCTTTACCTTTATGTGTATCGATCCAGTCATATAGATCTTCTGTATTTCTTTGATTATTCAATATCTCTTTCCCAGGACTACCTTGTAATGCTGCAAGGATCTCAATTGCGCCTAGAGCATTTGAAGCTAAATCTGACTCAATATATTCTTCTTCTAATACTTCTTCAATCGTCTCTTCAATTAATTCGATGTCATCAGAATCAAGTAAATCTGCCTTCCAATCTAATACATCATCGTTCTCAAAAATTCCAGTTCCCCATGCTCCCATCAATTAACCTCCAAAAAGTGTTATTTTGTTTTAAAGCTCTTAGGGACATAACGTTGTCGTATTCGCGACGTCCATTCCCCTTAGATAACTCCTATCTTAAGGGAATCGATGTATCTGCCTGATCCAACTTCATCGAAAACGCTCCTGGCAGATCAAGGACCGCATGGTCCGCAGCGCGAATATTGTGTTATCGGATGTTCCAGACAACCCTGAAATACTAAGCGAATTTCTTTCTCCAAATCTGTGTTGTTGTTGCATTTCCATGATCATCAACAATATTAGTTCTCCCAAGTGACTCTAAATTTAATTCATTTTTTATCTCACTTAATATTCTACCTACTGCCTTATTTATTGGTAAACCAACGATATAGTCTCCGTTATCAAGTACCCTTACTACATCAACAGTAGTAAATTCATCGTCGACTTCATCGATACTATTAAGTATGTCGTCTACACTTATTGAATATCCTTCTTCAAGTGTATCTAGTGCCGCTCTCAATAGTAAGTTTACTTTATCTTCTTGTTTCGCTTCTTGAACCTTTATTATCTCTTCAACCGCATTAGTTACATTGTTATTGTCATTTGGAATATTATATTTTTGAGATGCAAACTTCAAAAAAAACTGTGGCTTGTAAATTAAGCAATCTAATCCTGAATTAATATAGAATTCATTTATCAATTCAAATCTAGGGCCGATAGTTCTTCCCTTATATTCTTGCCACCAGTCCTCTTTTCTGTCATCAGTTACAAATATAATTGGTTTATTATTTAATTTAGAGTAATTTAAAATCATTGACCAAATAATATAATCATTGTACTTCTCGTTACCAGGTTTTTCTTTTTCATCCATATAACCTGGAGGTATTTTTTTCTCATATCTTATTTTTCCTTCCTTATATATTTCTTCTAAATCCTTATCTGACAACGGCTCACTAACTCTATTATCGAAAATTTCATATATTTGGGCTAATACACTATCCTTATTTAGGTAGTTCACGTCTCTAGCTTTTGACGCACTCAATTTGTCTGTTAATTTCTCTTTAGTTTCTTCAAGTATTGTAATGATTTCATCAACATTAATAGAAAAATGTCTGTCGTTATAATGAGATATTTCATTCTTAATTTTTTCGAAGTTAAACATACGCTCAATTTTTTCATACAAGTTTTCTTGATCTTTTATTACCTCGAGTCTGTTTTTGAAAAACTCATGTCCAACATAATAGGGAATCCAACTTCTTTCCTTCAATTGATTTAACAATCCCAAAAAAACCATTTGAGTAGCTTGGCTATATCTATAGAGATTCAATAATACATTGGTGTCATAAACAAAAATACAATTTTCCCAAACCTGATTGATTTTATCTTCCGACTTCTTTTGATAACCGTAAAATTTGGACTTCATGATAATGCACCTCTTGTTTATTTTCTGGAATTTCCGATAACATCTAATTTATATACTCCGTAATCTCCACATTTCTAGGTAAATATCTGAACTACATCTATAATAACCCAGATACCCTTATATGCGAAGTGTAAAAGAACTACCAGAAGAAGACTAAATAAGCTGCCTCCGGTTAAGTACCAAAAGCAGCTTACAGCCTAATTTTCAGTTTCTAAAAAGTAGCAGCTTGACCCCAAATACCGAGGGTTACTTCATACAATAGACACGAGTACTATCTCAAATATTTAATACCATGCTCGCAGCCGGGTTTCACTTAAACGTCGTTGCAAATCGATGATCCAACAGCATAATCTGATTGACCTGTCCCTCTTCTATCAGCATGAACGATGCACGATATGTGGCCAAATCGTCTTTTTCTGCTTGCAACGACTTTGCATCCAAGAATGTTTCCTTTTGACTATTATAAGCATAATCGATAGTCTCGTCGGATTCGCCCAGAACATGCTCCTTGCCATACAGATTTAGAATCTCTTCGTGCGTCATGCCCGCCTCTGCCCCGCGAGCTGTCTTGAAGTGCCCTTTCGATTCTTTATCCAGAATGATGCCCACGACTTTATGATCCCTATAACCAATGATGATGCCGTTGGTGTATTTATACATTTGATTCAAACCGATTGATGTCCCCTCACCGAGGATTTTCTCCGCCTCTTCCTGACTCATTCCGTACGTAATCTTGTCCTCACCATCGGTTTTCGTCACAGCCATATCCTGTACAGAAAACTCATTTGGATTGAATTTGTTATTACTGCAAGCCGTGATCGTAATGAATAATAATGCCGCAAGAATCCATGTCATTTTGCTCAATTGTCCACTTTTCATGTACTCACCTCTGATGTTTTTCAATATTTTACCATACTATTTAACGAAAACAAGAATTTGTGATAGCACACTTGCCTAATCTAACACAACAAAAAGGGTTGGCGCAGGGTATAAGCCCCGTACCAACCCATGACCCTTAACTAATTACGGCTCAATTCCCCATACAAGCTGACCATCTATATACCCGGTAACCTGTTCGTTATTTGCGAATTGACTGCTGGATGCCTTAAACGAGTAATCGTTAGTCTGGTTGTAATTGGACCAGTTGTTTTTGGAGAACCGTGTCTGAATTTCTGCGCTCTGGCCTGGATTAAGCGTTCCAACCGAACTCGAAAAGCCCACTTCCAGAACATAATCGGCTTTGGCAACCGGAGTCGCCATTTTAACGAATGTACTGGTTACATTTGCACTCCCGATACTGGCCCAGTCGGGCCAGAAACTCTGTGCGTCTTCCCCATCAATCGTATAGTAATACCGCAGTTTTACATCACTTAACTGAATCGCTGAATCACCGTTGTTGACGACTTTGAACTTGGGTGAGATTCCATTGGTGGACGCACTTGTGTTGCCGTTATAGGCTTGGATCGTCAAGTCTCCTGCGGGTACAGGAACACTGCTGTCTGCTACATTTACGGTAAGAACAGCATTATTTCCTCCGCTGAAATGAAAGGATATCGTATTCTTGCTCAGCGGCAACGTGGAAAGATAGGATTTGTTCAAAACAACAGCGGAGCTTGATGCCGTATAATCCTGGCCGGATACAAGTGTATACGTTCCATTTGTTATGCTTGTAAGCTGTTTTCCGTTTAAGGTAAGGGACACGGAAACATCCTGCCCTAGATTTGCTGCTTTATCAAATGTCGCATTCACGGGCGAAATCGTAGCGCTCAGTGTTGAATCAACAATTTTAACTTTTAATACAGGGTCCTGTCCTTGATTAAAATCAAATACGATCGAATGCTCGCCAACTGGCAGCCCGGCCAGAAATTCTTTTTTCAGCAGCAACGTACTTCCGTTTAAAGTGTAATCTTGATTCGCGGTCAATGCATTGGCACCTGCCCGGAGAGCGGTTAACGTATGGCCGTTCGCATTCACGGTTACGGCTTTATCGCTTTGATTGGGCGTGTATTTATCAAATTCGACGTTTACAGGTGTGATGGATGCACTGGGGTTGGGATTGTTAACCTTTAAATTAGGTAGCTCATCCAACGTGATGACATAGTCACTTTGATAGAGCGTCGTCAAGGTGGCCGGACTATTAAAGGCAGAACTCATGAGATGCTCGCCATACCATGGGCAGAAGTAGAGCCATCCCGATTTTTCATCTAACAGATTCTGTACGCTTGGGATGGTATCGTTCTCCGTCATGGCAACCATTTTCGTGCCATCCGTTAAATCAACAAGCTTATAGAAAATGGAGGAGATGGCATCCTCATTCGGTACGCCGGACAAACCATCATTACGGTTATAAATCGTGTTGTACTTATCATAGCCGACAATATCTACCTGATCGTCGCCGGGGTACCATGCAGGAGACGTATTATACACATAGCTGTTGTAGGTCCAGATCAAATTGTGCAAGCCGTACGTCTCCGTAAGTTCGGTATAGAGCAGATCCCACAGTTGTTTGTATACATCAGCGCCTGCGGAAGCCCACCAGAACCACGCGCCTTCCCCATTCAAGCCGCCGTTACCTTCTGCTTCATGATACGGACGGAAAAGAACCGGCACATTGTTATCTTGGAGAATCAGCAGCTGTTCCGCCAGATCCTCAATCGTCATCATTACGTATTGATATTCTTTTGTACCGGGAACCACCGCATTTGCTGTATTAAAATTGGTTTCTGTCGGCTTGTAGGTCGCTTCCTTCCAATCGACAAAGTCCCCGAGCTCATACGTATTGAAATTTCGAGGTACATTGATATGCCAGGAAGCTGTTGCAATGCCTTCACGGTTATTCACCCAATCAATCATGCGATCGGTTGTACCGTCCTCCCAACCATACAACGGATTGTAATTCATCAAATCAAAGCCGCGGATAGCCGGATACTTTCCGGTCAGATCATGAATCCACTCGAATTCAAGCTCCGTATCTCCGTCATTCCCTCCTCCATAGATCTCTTGCTGACCAGAAATGATATTGTTTCCGTATACCTCCGTTAAATAATTCATCAGTAGTTGCGTTTCCGCTGTGGCCTCAGGATCGGTGAGGACAGGTTGCACATCCAAAGGATCAAGATCGGCATAATCCACAGTGAAGGTGTCAAAATAAGCGAATCCCCAACCGGCCTTCAGTTGAATGGTGTTGCTTCCTTGATTTAGCTTATGAAAGCCAAAATCGAAATTCGACCACGCGGTCGTGTAGGGCAGCATATACGATCCCTTGGTAACGCCGTTAACTTTTAAATCTTGAAGCCTGCCGTCTGGACTAAGCTCCTGCATATACCGGGTGGAGATCGCATACATGCCGGTTTCCGGGACAGTCACTGTGAAAGTTAATGTGCCGGAATTCTGCATCCAGACAAATCCACTGCCGGAGAATCCGGGCTTGGGTTGTCCGTAAATTTCAGTCACCACCTGAAGATCGGAGCTGAGCTGAGTGTCTTCGCTTTCAATGGTGAAAAGTGGGGTGCCTGCATGTACGGGCGCTGTCATCAATCCAATGAGCAGAATAAATGCCAGCATCACTGCGCTTGCCTTTTTGAGCAAATTTTTCATTTTCATCTTCCTTTCCATATCAAATAGGATAAAGAATAATCCATCTGCCCAGTCATGGTTGCGCTTTCATAGTAAACATAGCATATGCATTAAATTTTGTGAATATATGGTTATTTAGAATTTCGAGCGAAATTTCTCCTTATTGTATGTGCAGAAAAAATGTGATTTTTTACGGAGCAAATGATCTGGAGGAACTAAGTCTTCAATGGAAACCAATTCGTAGGATTTCTGTTTTTCGCGGTTGGAACGTAGCATACCACACCAGGACTGGCTCATCAGCCAGTCCTGGTGTGTTTGTATTTTATTTTTGTGTGAATGCGATTTTCAGCCCGATGAGTGTAAATAATGAACCTTGAATATAGTTGATTTTTTTAGAAAAAGTGGGGGTTTTCCGAAGAAAAGAGCCTACCTTTCCAGCAAAAATGCTTATCAAACCAAAAATCACCAAGGTCTGCACCAAGAATACCACACCAAGTACCAGCATTTGAATGGATACGTTGCCACTTTCTTGGTTTATAAATTGTGGCAGAAAGGCCAAGAAGAACAGTGATATCTTTGGATTCAACACATTCATGATCACACCTTTTTTGTACAATGCTTTGTAATTCAGGGATTGCCCACTCTTAAGTTCAAATCCTGAGTCTTTTGCTCTAAACGATTTATATGCCAAAAACAAAAGATATGCTGCCCCAACGTATTTGATTACCGAAAATGCTAAGGAAGATTGGTAGATCATCGCGGCGAGGCCGAAGGTTGCTGCTAAAATATGAACCAACAATCCTGTGCAAAGCCCTAAAGTAGTGAATATTCCTGCATTCCTACCTTTTCCTATGCTTTGGGCCAATGTAAACATGTTGTCGGGTCCAGGCATAATAGTGAGCAACACTGCTGTTCCCAGAAAGGTTAAAATGGTTTGAAGCTCCATCAAACTCCCCCCTTTTTATAGTCAAATTATAGACTACACTATATCTAAAGGGCATAGCAATTGTGTTGAGTCGGCTTCCTCGTTTGGATGGCCATCATATTCATGCGTACACTCACTCGATGTTTGTTCTCCGCTCCTTTCAGGGTTCATCCCTTACGTCATAAATAGTCACGGAATAAATCAATAAAAAATGAGTGTCCAATAAAAAAGCCCCCAATCCATCGGGGGCATAACGTTGATACAACAGCACTTTTCCATTTATTTCGTAAATTATGCGTACATCAGATCCATGAATCCGCGAGTTACTTCTTCACCATCTGCCTGTTCCGTCTCGTCTGTTTGTGCGTACTTTGCCATGCAGGCTTTAACTTCTTCCTCGGTTGTACAACGGTTGGCATCATCACATGTGTAGCATAATTGAAGCATATATCTGGTTAATTCGTCCGCCTGCGTGAATTGAGCTTGTTCGTTCGTTCTCATGTTCATCACTCCCATCTCTTCTTGAATTCAATATAACATCATTTGAAGGGATTTATTGTGATTTTTTTCACAAAGTATTAAAAAAGAAAAGAAACCCGCAGGTTCCTCTTCTTACAACACGCTATTTATCATGTGTTTATAACACTTTCCAGTGAACACCGCCGTCTACGGTTTGTAACAGTAGTGACCTTTTGGCATCTGTGTTTTCGACCAGAACCCAGCCTAATTTTGATGAAACCATCTGAACCTTCACAATTTCCGGATAGTCTTCGAGAATGCCATCCAACACTTGACTTACAGGCAGTGCTTTCCAAGTTTTCCCGGAATCCTTCGTATGATAAGTCTTGCCTTTCTGCATAGCCCAGCCTTCCGAAGCGTTCAGAAAGACAGGTACGAGGTTACGGTTGAGTCCGGTTTGTTTCATCAAACTAAACGTGGAGAGCTGCCAGCTTACTCCCCCATCTGTAGTGAAGAAACCGTTATATTTGGTGCTTTCCCCCTGTGAACAGGAGAATGGCATCCAAGCTCCCTCAGCCTCACGTCCAAAGAACTGTGGTGAGCTGATGTTGAAATTACCACATCCGTTGAATTTGTTACGATCAAAAAATGACGGTCCTGCCTTCCAGTGTTCACCGCCATCAGCTGTGACATACAGTTTAGGCGTACCAAACTCAAGAACGGTCAGGAACCCGTGATTCGAGTCCGAGAACGTCATGCCTGTGGTGTACCCCCGTGTAGGAATCTCTGCCGATGCGGATTTGCCGTCTGTATCACTTGATGCCATCTGGTTCCAGGTAATACCGCCATCCTCCGTAAAATACAACTTCTTGTCCTGCTTGCCAATCGAAGTATCTAACGTCGTTAGTATCCAGCCCTTTTCGGGAGATACAAATGAAATCGCAGTAACCTTGTCCGTCTTGGACAAGGAAGATAAACTCCAGCTCGCTCCCCCGTTGTTCGTGCGAAGCACCATTGTATCCGTTCCGCCCATTCCTTCACGGACAATCCATCCATGTGTACTATCTACAAAATAAATGCTTTGACCATATTGCGGATTAGCGGGAAACTGAACATTCTCCGAAGGCGAAATATTGATCCAGGTAGCTCCCTGATCCTGAGTGTAATACAGACGCAGGGCATTCCGCGTCACTCCCCATGCCAATCCCCCGTTACCATTCAGCAACTGAAAGTCGGTTAATCGGGTCTGAATCTGGTATTTCGCCATGTCCGCAGATTCAGTACTGTTTACAGGAGGAACGACCGTAAGGGTTTGACCCGTATTCACGACATCTTCCGGCTCTTGCGGCGGCTCAGCCACCGGGGTTTGTCCTGTATCCGTGCAGGCAGCCAGAAGAGCTGCTATACCTATAGACAGCAGTGCTGTCTGCGCGATTTTGATCCATTGCGAACGCAAGTGGCTTCCACCTCTCTCATCCAATAAGCAGGCGCGCATGCCTGACCATTCAAGTTGTTTTTACGATTCATCCGAATCCACTGCTCCTATTCTACCACAAACGATGTCGAAAAGGGTCATCCCCACTCCAGGCGAGCAGATAGCGGTCCATTTCGATGAGGCGCTTCTTTTATAAATCGCAAATCATGTTTTTCGACAAGATATTTCGTAAAGAGACATCGAATGTGAAAAAGTTTATAGACATCACTCGCTTTTCTTGCGTGTATCCCTTAATATGGATGGAAGTATACCCAAAAAAGGAGATGTTATGAAAATGGCAAATAGTGCAGTGCTGAAACCAAGCCGTGTCGTTATTGTAGGCATGGGTGCGGTAGGAACAACAACGGGATACACGCTGATGTTAAGACAGCGTTCGTCCGAGTTGGTATTTGTGGATGTGAATCATGATAAGGCTACCGGTGAAATGCTGGATATGAACCACGGTCTTCCGTTTACCGGAGGCGTGAAAGTCTGGGCTGGCGATTACTCGGACTGCAAAGATGCAGACATCATCATTATTACTGCGGGTGCTTCCCAGAAACCGGGAGAGACGCGAATTGATCTGCTGAAGAAAAATGCAAGCATTTTCAAAGACATCATTGAGCGCATTACTGAGGTTAATTCCCATGGTATTTTATTGATCGCTACCAATCCTGTAGATATTTTGTCCTATACTTCATGGAAACAAAGCGGATGGCCTGCTTCCCGTGTAATCGGTTCAGGCACATTGCTGGACAGTGCACGTTTCCGTTATCTTATTGGTAAAAACAAAGGTATCGATCCACGCAGTATTCACGCGCATATTATCGGTGAACACGGAGATTCCGAAGTGCCGGTGTGGAGCATCGCGAACGTTGCAGGTACAGACCTGGAGCTGGATGAAGAAACACAGCAGGATATCTTTGAGCGGACCAAAAATGCAGCGTATGAGATTATTAATGCCAAAGGCGCTACTTCCTACGCAATCGCGCTTGCTTTGGATCGTATTGTAGCTGCCATTCTTGGCAATGAAGGTTCTGTTCTGAACGTATCTACGTTGCTGGAAGATTACAATGGCGTATCGGATGTCTATCTGGGCGTTCCTTGTGTTGTAGACCGCAACGGCGTGCGTGAAATTCTGCCACTTCCTTTGAATGAGACGGAGAAAATCGCTTTCCAGGCATCCGCGAACAAGTTGAAGGAACAGATTGCCGGACTGGAGTAATCCAGCTAGGCAATCAATGAAGTGTTGATCCAATCAGTACAATGAAAGTTCATAATTTATATAGTTAAAAGGGCCATTTGTGTCTTCCTTAGAGAAGATTCGAATGGTCCTTTGGTCTTATCAGGATCATGTATGAATAATGGCTGGCTGTTAGTGGCATATCGCTGGATTCGTTCTTTTCTATTTTTCTCAAGTGTGCCATCCAGCACACGTTACGCCACCATCAGGAACTGTTCTACCAAATCAGCAACTGATCCATTGACCGTCTTATTACCAGTTTCATTGGAAGTTTGATTTAAGATTTCAATTTCCACAGCACTCCTTATAGTTTACATAATAATAATTACGTTTTTTTCATTAACTTAATCTTGTATTTCTGCCTTGTTCCTTTGAATAGAAAATTCCCAACGATGCTAGCGCTTCCAAAATACCTTACAGGAAAAGAAAGGATGGAATCCTTTCTTTTCAGAGCTTTCGCTTCCCCCTATATTAGCTCTATTAGCATACCTCCGATGATTCCGGCAACGACAATGACCCAGGGCGGACATTTCCAGAAGGCAAGCATAATAAACAAAATGGATACCAACGAGAAATCAGCTGGTGTTACTATGGCTGTCGTCCACAGCGGTTGGTAGAGCGCAGCAAGCAAAATGCCAACCACTGCTGCATTGACACCAGTCAAAGCCCCTTGTATATGCGGATTTTTACGAAGAGCACTCCAGAAAGGCAGCGTTCCGATGATAAGCAAAAAAGCTGGCAAAAAAATCGCTATAGTAGCAACGAATGCACCTGAAATCCCCATTGTTATGGCACCTAGATAAGAAGCAAACGTAAAAAGTGGACCTGGCACAGCTTGAGTTGCACCATATCCAGCCAGAAAATCATCCTTGCTCAGCAATCCCCTGGGTACCAACTCCTGTTCCAGAAGGGGGAGAACTACATGTCCTCCACCAAATACCAGTGAACCCGATCGATACATATAATCGAATAAGGATAACCACTCGATCCCCGTAATTTCCCGCAATAACGGCAGTGCCATGAATAGACCGAGAAAGATGAACAAACACAGCACGGCGACGGTTCGGCTTATCGGAACTACAAGATCAGGAACGTGCGGAGCGGGTGATTTCCGGTAGAGCCACCAACCAAGCAATCCTGCAAACAGAATAAGAACCACCTGACTGTATAAGGCTGTCCATAGTAAAGCAACAATAGCTGTTAGCACAGCAAGCGTAACTCTCACTTTATCAGGTGTAAGTTTTTGCCCCATTCCGAGGATCGCATGAGCCACAATGGCTACAGCTACGATTTTCAACCCGCTAAGCCATCCAGCATGACTGATATCAAATCCTTTTAACAGAAAGGCAAACAACACCAAAGCAATCACGGATGGAAGCGTAAAGCCAATCCAGGCAATCAGTCCTCCAACAATACCGGCACGAATTATACCAATACCCATGCCAACCTGGCTACTCGCCGGTCCAGGAAGGAACTGACACAGCCCCACAAGATCCGCATAACTTCGTTCGTCCATCCATTGCCGTTTGCGTATGTATTCATTGTGAAAATAACCCAGGTGTGCAGTAGGTCCCCCAAAGGACGTCAACCCAAGCTTAGTTGATACCAGGAGCACCTCCCAAAGAGAGCGTATTTTCCAATGTGGGGTGTCCGGCTTCAGGATCTGCTTCTCCTCTTCCATGCTGTTACATCTCTCCTAATCATGAAGTGGTTGTGTTACCGCATATGTCGGAAGTTTAACATCCAGCAATGCCATCGCCTCTTCCTTCTCTCGGCTGGTTACGTGTGTGTACACTGTCGTGGTTTGAATCGATGCGTGACCGAGCAGCTCCTGAACTGTACGCAAGTCCGCACCGCGCCGCAGCATCATGGTAGCGAACGAGTGACGCAGCTTATGGCTGGAATAGTTCAGACGCTGATTGGAAGGCGAATCCTGCTGGAAGCGTTCAAACGTTTCCGTGGATATGAGCTGGATACTGCGAATCGATAATCTCTTTCCTTTTTGCGAGACAAAGAGCGCTTCCTCCTTCGCCCGCCACGGCTCCAACCGTTCAGCCAAAGCCTGAGATAACAGTTCGGCAACCGTCTCAGGTACGGGCAGCGTACGCCATTTCCGCCCTTTACCGAATACATCCAATGTACGCCGCTCCGCATTATAGTCTTTGCAGTTCAAGGCATGCACTTCTCCGACCCGCAATCCCATATAACCCATCAACAGAAAAACAGCCAGATTACGTGTACGGTACTTGCCCTCTACGGACTGTAGAAAACGCGTCAGACCACTTTCATCAAGGAAAACGGGAGCACGGTTTTTCTCGGTTTTGGACTTCTTGATACCGAACGCCGGATTATTCGTCAACAATTCCAATTCGATAAGAGACTTGTAAAAGCAATTCACCGCCGCATGTTTCCGATTTCTCGTGGCATCACTAACCCCACGTTCCCGGGCACGGGACAGAAAAGACAATATATGCAGCTTTTTGACCTGCTCCAGTGACTTTCCATTAATAGAGACGAGGAATTCAGCAACGTCACCCGTGTATGATTTCACCGTATATCCCGTGTAACCGGCATCCTTCATCCATATGTGAAAAGCTTCAAGTTCGTCAGCGTACTGCTCCTGAATCTCCTCGGTCATCATCTGTATTCGTCACCACGTTTCTTATTTATTCGTCAATAATTACAACATTAATCAACGGGATGATCGTTTCCGGTCGCCCTTCAGTACGTGTTAATACAAAGGAAGGCAGTGGATTTTCGTGAAGCCCACTCACAGATTCACATATTTGCATGTACAAATCCATATGAAGTGTTTCACCTGCACCTGCCACATCAATTACCGGCCATTCTTTCTGGACACAGGACGGCCAAGACAACAGTTCATTTGCTGGTACGATGCTTAATTGCTGGATGGAGGGCGCGATCCGATATACCCCCTGCATCTCAGGCTCATCGCCAAGCTTGTCCACAACTAGTGTTGAAGCGGATTGCGGATCAGGCGCGGAATAAAGTGAGTAGCACCATGGAGTTACGCCCCAGGCCATAGCCATCAGACCTTCATCAAGCAAAGTATCTGACAGATTACCTTCCCCGAATTTTTCAATCAGATTATGGTTTCCGGGTCCAATCAACTCCTCTACGCGTTGGGCCATACAAGGAAGGTCAGCGAGGATGAAGCCGCCCCTGCCATAGGAGTCAAAAACATGATTGTCCCGACTCCACACTGGAGCAGATGCCGCACTCAACTGTATGCCTTCTGCAGGAAACAGAGAAATATATACGGTTACGACCTGAGCGTATTTGACCATTGCATTCTGTTCAGGCTCCAGCGGACCTTCAGCAATACGGGGTGTTTTTCTATGCATAGAAATTCGTAGCTCGTACTCTCCTTCTGCAAAGTCTGACCATCCTAACTGGACAGGTTGCTCTACCCCTTCAATGGGACCAAGTGAAAATGTACTACCTGGTTGCAAGGATACGGTGTATTGTACAAACGAAAGCTCCTGACCATAGATCACACTGGCATCTTGTCGATCCACCGGTGTATCGATATGTTGTGCAACTACGGATACTTTACGTCCATCCTTCAAGCAGCGCTGCGGATCAATCTCCAAATGCAAGCTATCCGCCTCTCCCGAATGCGAAACAATCATCTGCGCCTCTGCAAGTACGGCTGAGTCAGCCAGTGCGAATCCAAAATTCGAGTTTCTGTGTTGTTGATTGGTATGTAAATGTGTGTTCATGATACATCCCCTCTCTTATGACTGATGGCATGTCACACCCCCAAATATATTTCATATTTGGCTTAACCGCAACCCCGGTACCCAATTACTAGTACAGGCACACCACTTATTACATACCCATATATTTCTTACTCCAACTCGGATTTTTCTATTTCCAACTCACTACGATCATGAAAAAAATAAAAATCCCCATCCCGCTTCGCCTGAGCGCTTTAGGATGAGGAAGGATTACCTGCTTGTCTACTTATCCTGTGATTTGAATGCGTTGGGTATCCGCCGTGCCAGGTTCAGATGACTATGATGACGACCATAGGCAAAGTAGATGATTAATCCAACCATCAACCAAGCAAAAAATGTAATCCAGGTCAGAGCAGTAAGACGTGTCATGAGATACATACAGCCCACGGCGCTTAGAATAGGGATCAATGGTACAAAAGGAACGCGAAATCCTCTTTTGAGATCCGGGTTGTTTTTACGTAATACAATAATCCCCAGACTTACAACCGCAAAAGCAAACAGCGTGCCGATGTTCGTTAACTCCGCCAGATGCCCGAGAGAGATGAAACCCGAGAATAAAGCTACGATGATTCCTGCCACCCAAGTTCCTGTAGCCGGTATTTGGCGTTTGCCACTGACCTTGGAGAATACCGGAGACAACAGGCCGTCCCGTGACATGGCATAGAGCAGCCGTGTCTGCCCATACATCATCACCAGTAATACGGTAGTAATCCCGGTAATCGCACCGAGGGAAACAATCCAGGACAAACCTTTCAGCTGCACAAATTCAAACGCAAAAGCAACCGGATCACTCACGTTCAGCATATGATAAGGCACAATCCCTGTCAGAATCAAAGATACCACGATATAAAGCACGGTGCAGATTGCAAGTGATGCAATAATTCCAATCGGCAAGTCCCGTTGGGGTCGCTTCACTTCTTCCGCTGCGGTAGAGACTGCATCAAATCCAATGTAGGCAAAAAATACAGTTGCTGCTCCCGCGGTCACACCCGAGATGCCAAAAGGAAGGAACGGTTGCCAGTTATCTGGCTGTACATAGAATACACCTACCCCGATGAAAATCAGCACCACGATAATCTTAATCGCCACCATGATACCGTTCGCACGCGCTGCTTCCTTCACCCCTCGCGTGAGCAGGAAGGTAATGACCAAAGTAATGATCGCAGCTGTGATGTCAAAATAGGTTCCCTTTTCAGGACTGAACGCACTGGTGAGTGCATGTGGCAATTCCAACCCGAATCCAGATAATAACGTTTGAAAATATCCAGACCAACCGCTGGCCACTGCCGCACTTGCAAATCCATATTCCAGAATGAGGTCCCACCCGAGAATCCAGGCGATGACTTCGCCGAATGCGGTATAGCTATACGTATATGCACTTCCCGAGGCGGGTACACTTGATGCAAATTCGGAGTAACATAACGCAGCGAAGGCGCAGATGATACCTGCCAGCAGAAATGATAACACCAATCCGGGACCTGCATATGTTGCAGCAGCAACACCTGTTAATACAAAGATACCTGTACCAATAATCGCTCCAACCCCAAGGGTCATCAGATCGAGTGGGCCCAAAACCCTTTTCAGGGCGCTGTTGCTTTCATGTTCTCCGGAAGCAATCAGTTTTTTTCTGAACAATGAAGATCGTTCCTGGTTTTGGTTCATACACAGTTTCCTCTCAATTTGAAATGATGAATATGCCTTTTGTTTCAATTGCGCTTATTCGCTTCATCTGTTCTATGAAAAAGTCGTTTGTTCTATCTTACCGACCACCTATAGGAAACTAATGATTTCTACACATTGTCGCGTTGCTTGATTAAATTAATTTCGGCAAGTTGTATTATTTTGTGCTTTATGGACGAAAATTATCATGATCTGTTGCACACGGGTGAATATGAAAATGGATTTAAAACAAAACTGCGTATAATTTATATTATGCGCAGTTTTTTGAAGTCTTATTTTCCGATTAAAACGACGTTTAACCCTTGTTATATGAATCCATGAGAAAGAAGGCTCTTTTCGTCTTTTTCCGCTGTCCCTTCCTACCTTATCCTGTCTTAATCCACGATACGCAGGTATGTTAAAGAGCCACATAGCGTTATGTGGCCCTTCGGTTTCTCTTATAGATGAAGATTCATATAAGTATAATCGTGCATCTCATTCTTGCTCTTTCATTTAGATTGCCATTAGGAAAACGGTATTCTCTCTGCATCGGACATCTGATACTGAGTCAACAGATATTCTTTGCTCTGCATCGCCGTATGGCGAATTGCGTCCAGATCCACATGCAGCAGCTTGCCCTCTCGCTTCACAAGCCTGCCTGCCACAAACACCGTATCTACATTGGAAGGATTCGCAAATTGAACGACAGCACCGATCGGATCATATACCGGGAACATATTCAGATCTGTGGTACGAATCATGATCAGATCTGCTTCCTTACCTGGAGTGAGCGAACCGCTCTTCTGCTCCAGCCCTAACGCTTGCGCACCCGCTGAAGTTGCAAATCTCAGTACCTGGCTGGACTGCAAACTCAACTCACCAGGCATCTCACCTTGTTGCAGAAGTTGTTCGTTCATTCTGGAACGTTCAGCCTGAAGTGCAAACTTCATCTGAGAGAACATATCCCCACCTGTGGACGTTACCACGTCAACACCAAGTGTAGGCGTTCCCCCATGTTCAAGGAAGAAGCCTGTTGCCGGATAGCCATGACCCATCATCATCTCAACCTCAGGTGTGACTGACAGGGAAGCACCACGATCAGCCAGCATTTTGTATTCATCCATCCCCATCGTATTCCCATGAACGACATTCAATCGTGGACTCAACAGCCCCGCCTCATACATGTGACTAATCGAGCGATCCACAGATCCCCAACTGCCAAAGCCGACATGCATGGAACAGATCGCATCCAGTTCTTGTGCAAGCTGGATTTCTTTCACGGTTGTATCCCAATGACTGAACTCCGGTCCACGAATGGCCAGTCCGTAGGTGAGCAATTGATCCCGCGACGAGAAATATCGCTCTTTGACTCTTCTCACATCGTTCGAATACGTTAATTGACTATCCCGGTTCCAGTATTCTGTCTCCCCAGGTACACCGTGAGCGAATACTGCCCGAATGCCTGCATCCTGAAGTCCGCGAATCAATTCATCCGTATGCTCTGGGGAATATGGCATGCTCCAATCGAGCACCGTTGTCACCCCTGCGTTCAGCGCTTCCAAGGAACCGAGCAGGTTTGCAATATAACAGTCCTGCGGCCGGAGTTTACTTCCGAGGGCCCCGTAATACAGATTTTTCAAATAGACTGGCAGCGACCAGTTAGTACCTGCTGTTCTCACAAGCGACTCCCACATATGGCGATGCGTGTCCACCAGCCCTGGCATAATAATCATGGATGAAGCATCAATAACCTCTGCATCCGGAATATCCAGATCAGGCTGAACCGCCGTGATCAGCGAATCCTGAATCAGAACATCTGCCCTGCTATACTGCCCAACCCGAGCATCCATCGATAACACACAGCCATTTTTCAACAGATAGCTTGTCTGCACAAGATACATCTCCCATCTAATTATAATTTAAAAGACGATCACACCCTGCATACAAATCTGTGCTGCTTATGACTATTTTTTCGCTAGTATATATACATTATATAGCTGTAGTTAAATATGGTCAATTTTGGGATTTTCGTTTCGCCCGAAACCTTCTGACCTTCATCAGATTCCCGCACATCTTGTCATCACAATACTTCTGCGTTCTGCTGCGGGTATCATCATAGAACATCCAGCGACAATCCGTATTATCGCAGATTCGTATCCTTCTTCCTTCCCCCTCCACCAAAGTCATTGCCATATCAGCAGCAACCTCTGCCATGACCTGAAGCCAATGAGCTTCTGCTGGTATAAGTTGAATTTTTATCCCCTGCTCGGTTGAGGTTAATCTTCTCTTCACATTCCCAGCTTCCATAATGGAGTTCAACCACTGCTGTTCCTGATCAGTTATTGATATGCCTGATGATAGGCGGGCTCCCAGAGCCAGCATTTCATTTCTAACGTTTCTCATCATGAATTCATCTTCCGAGGAAGCCGGAACGGGTGCGTGAAGCTGCCATCGATTCAGAAAGTCTTGCTGCCAGCTCGACTTGCCGAGCCTGTCCTCCGATCGATCCCCACCACGCCAATCATGATAATCACTGTTTACGAAATCAGTCCATAATCTGTCCATACAAGCCTCCGTTTTGTTGTAACTACCTTATATTATAAAAGAAGGTTACACCACGTCTTTAATGTGTTATATTAAGTGTAACCTTATTGAACCATTTTAGCTAGTTACACTACAATTACATTTAAGGAGTGGAATGAAGCAATGACGAGGACAACAGCATTAGATGTGTTACTGATTCAGAAAGATGACTCTTGGGATCAATGTAATTGGATTGTTCCATTATCGAAGGCACTGGAAGGACTTACAGCAGAACAAGCGGCCTGGATTCCACCTTCAGGAGGACTAAGCATATGGCAGTTGGTTAACCATATGTATTACTACAATCATCGCTTGTTATGTCGGATTCAGGGCAATGCTTCTTCTGTGCCCGCTGCGGACTCCAACGAATCTACTTTTGGGCATTCCGGCGATCCTTCCAATACAGTCGGCTGGAATACGCTTATGGAGGATACAGCTCAGTTGGCACAGCAATTGCGTAATCACTTGGCGGCATTAGAGGAGTCCGAGCTTGAAGCTACTTATATGGACTCCGAAGATAAATGGGCACAAGCAATTGCCCGTTGGATGCTTCATGACGCCTATCATGCGGGTCAGATTGTCCTTCTCCGCAGACAGCAGGGAAGCTGGACTATCGTTTTCTAAAAAAACACTTGAACTGCTAGCGCTTACAGGAATAAGATGAACTTATTAATGTTACAGCTTGTTTAACATACTAACGAATTGAATAGGATCTTCGGGGTAGGGTGCAATTCCCAACCGGCGGTGATGTTCTACGGAACCAGCCCGCGACTCGCTGTTTGTACTTAACTAAGGACATTCAGCGACTGACTTGGTGTGAATCCAAGGCCGACGGTACAGTCCGGATGAGAGAAGATCAACACATTGACATGCCGTTCACGGGAAGGCCTCTTTCCTGACGCATGTCCTTGGATAGTCCCCCGTTTATTTGGTTTATGCCAATACGGGGGATTTTGTCGATTTTGCCAACTGAAGATTCCGTGTTCTGACGAAGGAGTCCTGAATATGGAAAAAACATCATCTGCATCAACGGTTTATCGCAAGGAACGAAGTAATACCGGTTTCTGGCTAGTTGTTCTGGGAGCCGCCCTATGGGGTGTCGATCCACTCTTCCGCATTATTTTACTTCACACGATGACATCCACACAGATTGTACTTGTCGAACATGTTATCGTCAGCCTTATAGCCATTCCCGTCTTGTGGAAATTCCGGGCTGATCTGAAAAACCTGCGCGCACGACACTGGATTGCCGTGATCTTTATATCATGGGGAGGATCAGCGCTTGCGACGGTATTATTCACATTGGCACTTACACATAATGATCCGAATACCGTGCTGTTGCTTCAAAAAATGCAACCACTCTTCGCTATTGTTTTGGCAAAACTATTACTGAAAGAAACGTTGCCACGTCGCTTCGGCGGATTATTCTTCATCGCTCTGGCAGGAACGTACCTGCTTACATTCGGCTTCACACTGCCACTTGGTCAATGGGACAACTGGATTCATGCAGGCAGCCTGTTATCTCTGGGGGCCGCAGCCTTATGGGGAGGTTCAACCGTTATGGGCCGACTGATGCTTGGTCAGGCGCGTTACGAAACGGTCACTTCCCTTCGCTTCGTCGTCGCTCTGCCGCTCCTGATCTTTATGACATGGAACGAAGGTGCTCCATGGACACTTCCATCCGGAACAGGTGAACAGGCTGCTGTGATCCTCAATATTCTCGGTCAGGCTTTGTTGCCAGGCTTGCTCAGTCTTCTATTGTATTATAAAGGTCTGTCCTCAACCAAGGCTTCGGTTGCAACCCTCGCGGAACTTAGCTTCCCAATGGCGGGTGTATTGGTCAACTGGATTGCCTTCCGTACGCTCATTACCTGGGAGCAGTTGCTTGGTTTCATCCTGATCTGGGTAGCCCTCTTCGCCATCTCCAGGCAGCAGGAACGCTCAGCGACAGCAGCTGATGCAGCACCGAAGCTGCGAACAGAATAAGTGAATATATTGTTTGGTGGCTAAAATATAAAACTAAAAGCACTGCACATCGAAATGGATGAGCAGTGCTTTTTTGTAAGTAATGATCGTATATCCAATGATTGATCTGTAATCTATCATTGGATATATGATCAACATCGGCTTGATCTTACTCTTATTTAACTATCTGTCTTTCGATTTATCTATAGGACCTTCCATTTATCTGTCGAACCTTCTATCAAGACTATCCGAACTTTGAACCACCTAACCCTCCGATCCTTGGTTTTCATCTTAGCTATTCACATCGAGCTGCATAGTTGGTTCACAGGCGACTATTCGTCTTTTGTCTTTTGTCTTTTGTCTGTTCCGATGGTACGATGACATATGGAATAAACGATGAACTATATTCAGAGAGGAACGATATTAATGTCTTCATTCTCATATACCTCCTATGATGCCGTAGGTTTGGCTGAACTGATCCGATCACGAGAAATTTCCCCGGTCGAAATGCTGGAAGCAGCGTTTGCACGCCTGGAAGAAGTGAATCCGCAGCTTAATGCGGTCATTCGTACATATGAAACCCGTGCTCGTCAAGAAGCCAGCTTGGTACGCCCTGAAGAACAGCCTTTTGCCGGTGTTCCCCTGCTCCTGAAGGATATTTCACAATCTTTGGAAGGTGAATTCCTGACTTCAGGCTCTCGTCTGTTCAGTGAGCATCGCGCATTGCGCAGTTCCAATTTTGTGTCCCGACTTCGCGATGCAGGCTTTATCATCATAGGTCACACCAATACGCCAGAGTTTGGGTTGAAAAATATTACAGAGCCCCGCCTTCATGGTCCAAGTCGCAATCCATGGAATATCAATCACTCCCCAGGGGGTTCAAGCGGCGGTGCCGCCGCGGCTGTAGCTTCTGGTATTGTCCCGCTTGCGGGAGCCAGCGATGGAGGCGGTTCGATCCGTATTCCTGCTTCCTTTAGCGGCTTATTTGGACTTAAGCCAACACGTGGACGCACACCTGTAGGACCTGGTGTAGGTCGGCAATGGCAAGGCGCATCCATTGATTTTGCTCTATCCCGCTCGGTTCGGGACAGTGCTGCCCTGCTCGATACGTTGCAAGTCATTCAGCCTGAAGCGGCGTTCCATGCTCCATTATTCCCAGGAAGTTATTTTGCTGACATGAACTATCCTCATCAACGAAAATTAAAAATTGCGTACACGACAGCCTCACCAGTAGGCACACCTGTTAGTGCAGAAGCCAAAGAAGCTGTCTATAAGCTTGTTCGCTGGTTGGAAGATCAAGGTCATCATGTGGAAGAAAAGCTGAGCCCTGTCAACGGAGTCAGGCTGATGGAGAATTATTACATGATGAACAGTGGCGAGATGGCCGCAATGATCTCTTCCATGGAACGTTCCCTGGGTCGTGTTCTGACCTCCGACGATATGGAGATTGAATCCTGGGTTCTGGCTGAGGCTGGCAAAAAGGTATCTGCTGCTGAATTCGTACATAGTCTGGCTGAATGGGATGTCGCTGCAGCTCAGATGTCCACTTTGTTTGAGCGCTATGACTTCTACGTCACGCCTGTGAACGCATCCGCTGCTCCAAAGGTTGGCAAATTGACGCCTCATGACGAACAGATCCGTAACCTCATGCGGATTAGCGAGCTGGACAAGACCGAGCAGCAGCAACTCATCTATGAGATGTTTGAGCCAAGCCTCACATATACACCCTTTACTCAACTCGCAAATCTGACGGGTCAACCTGCGATGAGTGTACCTCTGCATGTGACACCAGAAGGTTTGCCGATGGGTGTACAAGTCATGGCAACCAAAGGTCGTGAAGATTGGTTATTACATCTGGCTGGTCAGCTTGAAAAATCAGACCTCTGGATTGGGATGAATGGGAACCCCATGTTTCCATCTTAAAAACATCATATGTCAAACGCCAGCAGAGCTATATTGCTGGCGTTTTCACTTTTCAACACTCTTTAAATCACTGTTGCTCAGTAAATGGTTTACATAATAATTATGATGTTATTTAATTTAGAAAAGTTATCTAAATCCTATTCCTTCCGCATAAACCACCCAGCAGTAGGAGAGCATAAGTTTGTAAAAATGAACTTCTGGGAGGGAAATAAACATGGGTATTTTAGGTGGTAACCCCAAAAACGAACCGATGCATTATGGTGAAATCTTTAGTGTGTGGCAAACTTCCACGATAGCCAAAGGTGCAGTGTCCTGCTATCAAGCCTATTTGAACCATGCAGGTGATAAAGATTTGAAGAAAATCCTGAAAGCCTTGCTGGAGCAAGCCAAACTCGAAATTAAAGAATGTGATACGTTATTGACCGAAAATGGTATAGCCCCTGCGCCAACGCTTCCGGAAAGACCGGTTGTAGCTTTGGAAGATATTCCGGCTGGCGCGAGATTCACTGATCCTGAAATTGCTGCAAAAATCGCTGCTGATACATCTCTGGGGCTGGTTTCTGCGAGCCAAACGATCGGGCAATCAATCAGAGAAGATATTGGTGTACTTTTTGCCAAATATCATGTGACCAAGTTAGCATTGGGTGTCCGAATTCTTCAAATGAACAAAGAAAAAGGATGGCTCATCCCCCCACCGCTTCAAATCAAAAGACCAGATTCAGAATAAATTTCCTCTGGCGACGCTCTAACCACATTTTGAAGTAATTTGATGAGACAAAAAAGGAGAATCGACAACAATTCTCCTTTTTTTGTATTTTTCTGTTTAGATACGGCATCAACTTTTTTCTTCGCTGATTTTTTTTTCGTTTCTTGTATTCCTTCTTTTTTTCAGGAGGATAACTATAAATAATAATGCAGGAAGAAAGATCTGAAACACAGGTGAAGTATAATTCAACGTAAACACTCGCCCGACCTCAATATGTTCCGTAAATGTCGTTGATAAGAAAGACAACCCGTATAGAACGAGTCCCGCGGGTAACACCCATTTCCTATAGTTCGCTCCAGTAACTCTCTCCAGCCCAATCACGACTCCATGAAAAAATGCAGCCATTTTAATGCCTAACCCCAGGAAGAGAAGCAAAGTGAACATAGCATCCATACGCTCAAGCACCTCGGTCATATCAATCAATTGAACCGTCTCCAACAGTGGAAGGGTACTATATGCAGCAATCTGAGGACCCAGGACAAAAATGATAAGTTGATTAATAAATGTTAATGCGAGCGCAGTTATAATATAGGTGATGACTACCACTTTATTTAGGTTCCTGTTTTTACGGGCATATGGATAAAAAACCAAAAACAAGACAACTTGTCCAAATGGAAAGGAGACTATTTCCGGGAATGCAGCTTTGATTACGGGTTTCAAGCCATTCTCTAACACAGGCAAAGCCAGTTCTGAGTGAAATAGACCTGTAGCCGGTATCAAAATGATGATAAACATATATCCCAGCATCATGACCGGGAACAGGATCATGCACGTGAGAAACAGTACACGATATCCATACCGTACCGTGTTGGAAACCACTATAATCGTGATCGAACTGATGATCCACATTGACGTTCTATTCAGCAAAGTCAATTCAGTGACCTCACTTATGTCACGTAAATTTCGTGAAGCTTCATAAGCAAAATAACCTATAAATGAAAGGTTCACGAATGTGCCCAGTATTTTACCCATATAGCGACGACATAACAGGAACAAGTCCAATTCGGGTTCCTGATGATGAATAGCCAGATGAAGAAATAATAACACAAGACCACCAGCAGCCCCTGCAAGCATGGCTAACCAAGCATCCTGTTTGGCCTCTCCCCCAATCAGAAACAAGGTGGTACTTCCAACTTCAAATAGGGAAAGACAAACAGCCACTTCGGATACGCGAAGTCCTCTAGCTAATCTCATGATTTACACATCTCCTTGCTGTTAGTCTTTCCCTTCATCTTTAGAACGAAGCAACTTGCTGAAAGAGTCTTGAAGCAAACCTACTCGTTTCAGAGTTACGTCCACTTTGATGTTTATATCCATCTTTGCCAATTCAGTGCGCCAGTTGTCTTTCAATGTCTTCCAGTCTTTTGGATGCCTTTGATGTATTGTATTTGCGATCCCCAGCATATCGACATGGAGCCGCTGGTTTCCTTTCCATCCATCCATGATCTGTTCCCTGATGATTTGTTCAGCCTGTCGCTGCAACTCATGAATAGTATGTGTGCTCATAATATCTTCTCCAGATGTGCTCTCATCGAGCTCCGCGTCAACTCTGGCATCCACCTGGACGGCGTAATGATGACTCTTTTTCACAGGTGCGACCTTGATTTTTGCTTTCCTCACAAGAAAAGAGTTAGCCTCTCCTTTTTCACCTAAGTAGGTCAAGTTAGAGCTGTTCACCCTGTTCGTCAGCCAAGAAATCCCCATACTTTCGTGTTGATTCAGTATTCCGATTTGTTTGTCTTTATAGAATACACTTAATCCTTCAAGACTCAATTTACTGGGTGACGATATCTCTTTAAAAATGTCAATTGAATTCAATCGATCCGCGTTGTGTCCTCTGACCTTAAGAGTCGGAATTCCCGCAGAAGCACTATCAGAAGTGATCTTCAGACCAACTTCATGAAGATTCATGACAGGATAAAATGACCCCTTCTCGTTGTTCCGTGCCAAAATGTCGGATAGTGCCCGACCTGGCTGTTTTTCTGGAGGAACCAATTTCTTAAGATATTCTCTTGCTTCACCGCCTGCAATGATAATCTTGGCAGATTCCCGAGCACCAATATTACGGTAATAGTGATCCAGGATCTCTGCGATCCCATACTTTGCAGCTTCTTCGCCGATCAGAACAACATTGGTATGAGCAAAATATAACCTTTTGGGATTCTCCACACTGCTTTTGGCAATGGCTTCCCGTATGGTTTTCCCCTCTGACGAGAACGTGTTTACGGGGGCTTGAGAACCACCAGACGAAGATCCATTTTGGCTGCTAACAGGCGGCACAATAATCTGATAGGTAATAATCCACTTTCCGTTTTGCCTGTCAAATCCTGTTGCCGTACTGATCCCCAGATCATTTAATTCTGTCCAATTTCCACATCCAGTAGTGGCTAGACCAAACACAAATAACATTAGAATGGACTTCCATCGAATCATCGATATCACTCCCTATTCGTTCTCAGCTTCGTTAATACTGTCTACCACATTATTCGATCCTGTCGGATATTGGTGAGGTGCTTGTCTTATTTTAGAATTGGACTTCTCATCGGGTCTCGTCTTCATTGCCCACCACGGCACTCTCAGCCATAGATCCTTCATATTAGACTTGAAAAATGGACTGTACGGCATTAAGTAATCAACACCAAATGACTTCAGCGAAACCAAGTGTGCAAGCAAAGGTACTGCTCCAGCCAGTATTCCAAATAAACCAAGCGTACCTGCCAGTAACATAAACGGAAAACGCAGTAGCCTCACTGCTGTTGCCATACTAAAATAAGGAATGGCAAAGTTCGCGATCGCTGTAAAAGACACCACGATGACCATCGCTCCTGAGACCAATCCTGCTTCTACCGCGGCCTGTCCAATAACCAATGCGCCAACAATTGAGATGGCGGGTCCAATCGCCCGCGGCATTCGAACACCAGCTTCACGTATGACCTCAAACGTAATTTCCATAAGTAATGCTTCAACCAAAGCTGGAAAAGGAACCCCTTCCCGTTGTGCAGCTAAGGTAACCAATAACGTGGTCGGTATCATCTCTTGCTGGAATGTGGTTAATGCTATGAAAGTCGAAGGTAACAACAAAGATACCCCGAAGCAGATTAATCGGATCGTTCTCAGAAAAGTTGAGATATCATAGCGCTGGTAATAATCCTCGGGTGTTTGAAAGAAATTAAAAAAAGTAACGGGAGCAATCAGGACAAATGGAGTCCCGTCAACCAGAATGGCCACTTGCCCATCCAATAGACTGCCTGCAACAGTATCGGGGCGCTCTGTATTGATCATGGTTGGGAAGGGAGTAAGGGGTGCGTCCTGAATAAATTCTTCTATGTAACCACTCTCAAGTATGCTGTCTGTGTTGATAGAATTTAGACGCTTAGTGACTTCTTCAATCACTTGCGGCTTGGCAATACCTTGGATATAAGCCAACGCAACTGCTGTTTGCGTATGCTCTCCAATGTTGTGCATTTGAAACTTCAGGTCAGGTGTCCGTATTTTTCGTCGAACCAAAGTGATGTTGGTGTTTAATTCTTCTGTGAATCCTTCCTTCGGGCCTCTAACGACCGTTTGGGACGTCGGCTCCTCCACAGATCTTCTGACTCCCCCGGCGATCGGTACCGCTAAGACGTTTCTTACACCATCAATAAGAATTACGATGTTACCCGTTAACAGAGCTTCATAGATTCGTTCTGTCGAATCTATATTTCGGATATTTCCGGAGGGTAATATTCTTTTTACTAATACATCTGCTGGCTGTTCTTCGATTGGTGAAGTCGAGTTAACCCATTGAATGACATTATCCATCAGATCAACTAACAGGACCGAATCAGTCAGACCTTCCATGTAACAAACGGCTAAAGAGTTACCTCCTGCCTTAGAAGCAGGAAAATCACGAACCACAAAATCAGGACTATGCTCAAATGCCTCTAAAATGGTATTGAGTTTATTTCGTAGTGATGTATCCAGGTTATCCGAATGCTGAGTACGCTTTTTGGGGATTTCTTCTTTTTTTTGAGATGTAAATACATTCTTAATCCAACGCATCAGCATAGAATCACCTCCTTTATTTTCCGCTTAATATGGGTCAGTTGTGCCGAAAGTATGCATCTCCAATGACTTAAAAGAAATAAACATGTCCTATATTGGATATCAGAAGAATATGCTTTTATAGTATGCGAAAGGAGGACCATTTCATTTATATCATGCTAGGGTATGTTTTTCTCGGGCTGACACTCTCAGCACCCATTGGACCCATCAATGCCGCACAATTGGACAAGGGTGTCCGAGGAGGGTTTATGCCGGCTTGGTTTGTTGGACTGGGAGCCATCGCAGCAGATATCATTTACATGTTGCTCGTATATTTTGGCATCGTGCATTTGCTTGAACTCCCTTTTGTAAAGGTATTCTTGTGGATGTTTGGTTGTTTTGTACTCGTGTATACCGGTGTGGAAAGTATCAAAAATGCAGGAACGCTTGCTCCCTCTCAGATGAGAGGAGATCATTCACAACTCTCCAAGTCATTCATTCAGGGATTCCTGATGTCTCTGTTTAATCCTCTCTCCATCATGTTCTGGCTTGGTATATATGGCTCTGTTCTGGCCAAAGCTGTAAATGATTCTCCTATGGATCAATTATTGATTTATAGTGGAGCTATCATTTTTGGCGTGCTTTTGTGGGACTTGTTCATGGCAACAGCGGTAAGTTTTTTTCGCAAATATCTCACTTCTCCTGTACTCAAGGGCATAGCTCTAATTTCCGGGTTATCCTTAGTCGGTTTTGGATGTTACTTTGGGTTTCAAGCCATACAATTTCTTTTTTTCATTTAAGTCTGCTTTTTTTGCGCAGCCGAATACCTGTGATGTGATATCCTGATGGTTCATCGGCCCCTTGTTCATCTTCCTCCTCTTCTTCCGACTTGCTGTTAGTAGTTTTGGTCGAGTTTTTCTTGCGAATTCGTTGCACAATAAAGTCACTGATGCCAATCAGGGAAACAAGTAGCAAGCTTATATAGAATCCGGGTCTGCTGAGTGCATGAAAGAGAGTCCCTGTTACCGCAGTAGCGATTAGGAACAATCCGATCCAGCGTTTGACCGTATCGAACTTGCCTGATTTTAAAAGTCGACCAGACGACAGCAAAATAAACGACCAGTTATACAACAACATCAGTCCGGCTGCAGTCGTAATGTATTCATATACTTTTCCAGGGAGTAATAGCGACATGATTATGGTGCCAATCAACCCGCAGCCAATAAGGCTGAGTGCAAATAAGGGATACTTCTCCTTCCATTTCTTGGAGAACAACGGTGGAGCATCTCCCTCTTTTGCCAGTGTAATGATCATGGAGGTAACCGCATAGAGAGAAGCTGTCATCGTTGAAAAGCCCGCCACAATTAACACCCCATTGAACACATGTGGAACGAATGCCAGATGATCACTGCTGAGCGCAAGAACAAACGGACTCTCTTTGGGATTGAATGCATTCAAAGGAACCATGGTTAATGCCAGTCCAATGGATACTACATATACAGCTGATAGCCCGATAAGCATGACCTTTCCTGCCTTGGGTGCTTCCTCCGGTTTTTGAAGCCGGTATGACATGATTCCAAGCACTTCAATACCTCCATAGGCATAGAACGCAAATAGAAACGCAGACCACAAGCCAATTCCACCCTTTGGAAAAATCGCTGCCATATCCAACGGTACTTTATGTTCGTACTTGGTTCCCCCAATCCATCCTGCTAGAAGCGCAATGGCAAGGACCAAGAACATGATGATGGCTGCAATCTTAATGATTGCCAATACATTTTCAACTCGGTCAAATCCTTTATTGCCGAAGAACACAATGCAAAGACCCACGATCCCAAATCCGGCAGCAAAGATCCAGAGTGGTACAGACGGGAACCAGAATCGTGAGAAAATGGACAACGCCGTTAACTGACTCCCCATGATCAGCAACTCGGAGAACCAATAGAACCATCCACTGGCAAAGCCTGCCCAGCTTCCAAAAGCCTTCTTTGCATAAGAACGGAATGATCCTTCCTCCGGATGATCTGCTGTCATTCTCGCGAGCGCATCAAAAACTACATATGTACCCAAAGCCGCCAAGATATAGCCCAGCAACACAGCAGGACCACCAATCGAGATTGCAAGGCTGGAACCCAAAAAGTATCCCGTGCCAATCGTTCCTGCCACACCCAGCAGACTTAGTTGCCACCATTTTAGTTTCTTTTCTTCTGTAGAGTTAGTTGATGCTTTACTCATGTTGTCATTCCTTTTCTGTATCAATTTTACGTTTCTTATGGTAGCCTTCCCAATTTACAGGGAAACATGTTCGTAAAAAGATTTTGTGAAGCTTGAACGTATAGGATAATAAAAGAAATAGATTTCAGAAAAAGCAGGTTTGAATATTTCTCAGAACCTCTTTACATACTACACAGGTAAATCAAAACATATAGGAGGTTTTCACACGTGAATCAATTCTCACAGACGCAGCAAATACACAATTGGCTCAACAACTTACCCAACAAACACAACAGGCTTCGATGCAATACCAACAACTACTGAGACAAGAACAAAGCAACGCTCAACAACTGGAGCAATTGGCACAACGCGAGCAACAAGCAGCTCACATTATTCAAACAGCTCTGCAGGGACATCAAACTGCGATCCAACAATTGCAACAAATCTCTAGCCTTGCACAGCAACTTGCCAATACCTCTTCACAGCACGTGTCTTACCTGGAGCAGCCCTATAATAACCCTAACATTACAACAAATGGTCAATCTTCTTTTGGTACGTATTCAAACCAACATCGCCCGCAATAACATAGTCATGCAACAACTCATGGAGGAACTCATCATTGGGTTCCTTTTTCGTATCTATATCAAAAAAAGAGACCACAAGTGTCTCTTTTTTGTCTCACCTTCAGCTTCAAATCGCTCCTATTCTATGCGTTGCCGGTTCATATTTTAAGCATTGAGATCATATATCCCTGGGCTATGTTCATTCGGAAGTTCGGGCATATAAGGCAGTGGATGTCCTTGCGGCGGGTCAACTACTTGCAGTTCGCCACCATTACGACTTGGCGTTTGACCACTAAAAATCTCAGCGATGCGCGTATTGTCCAAGCGGAAATTAAACTGAGCATTATGGAAGCCCATATCCACATATTTTCGGCATTCCGGATACTTGTTGATATCATAATTCGGTATCGGGAATATTTTCCCCCAATTAACGCCCAGGCTCTCCAGCGCTTTAGCGAATGCATTTTGGTGAGCATTATCGCGAACAATCAGGAACGCTAACGTTTCCCGGAACGCCTTGTTGGTACTCATCTCATATATTCGTGACTTTTGCAACACACCCGTAGATTCCAACACAATATTATCAAGCAAATTGCTTATCAGATTCCCGTGGTCGTATACATAATTCCCAAGCCACGGATTACCGGCAGCATCTACCGGCAATGAGCTTTGGGCCCCCATGATGTAATGATGCGGGTTGGCATGTTTAATCGCTTCATCCAGTGGAGCACCATCCACCCCTGCATCTCCAGCTCCTTCCGCTCCCGCACCGGTTAATAACTGATTAATGGTGTGCTGTACAAGTTCAATATGACTTAATTCCTCAAGAAATACCCCACGAATCAGATCTCTATACTGCGTAGCATTACCCCGAAAATTGCTGCTTTGGAAGAAAAATTGCATCATGGTCCGCATTTCACCGAATTGACCACCGAGGGTCTCTTGCAATACTTTTGCAGCAGCGGGATCAGGCTTGTCCGGTACGATCATATTAATCAGGTCTTCACGATAGAAAAACATGGTTGTCCTCCATTCTGGATTAACTTACAATTCTATTTTTCTACGAGGTTCCTAATATTATGTAATCGTACGGTTAACAATCTTTGGGTGGTCATCATTTGTATGATGGATATCTGCTTCTGTTTTTAAAAGAAATATGGACTGTCACCAATTTGCGCTTAGGTTATATCCTATAGGTAAAAGGAGGACTGTTCATGTCGTTGTTATTCACCGCTTCTGAAATGGAGAATGAAGAGGCACCTCTGGAAGCCTGGAAGAGGGATGCCTACCGTTTGTTTGCTTCCAAAATGAGTGACCGAGAAGCCCGGTTTCCCTGTATTCCGGCCACACAGGCCTTTGCCTTGGGTCACCTCCGATATGGTTTTGTATCACCGCCTGGAAGCGAATCGGCAAGCCGTATTCTGTCCAACATCATTACGGAATATGGCCAATCTTCGCGTTCCTTCGGGCAATATTCATCATTGGTGATCTTTTTTGAAAAGGAGCAAGAGATCAGAGATGTCATAGGCTATGAAACACTATTCTGGGATTTGTTAAGTCAGATCAGGAGTCTGGACGATAAACCTTGGCCGCAAGATATTCCGGAAGATCCGGAGCAATCCATGTGGGAGTTCTGTTTTAGCGATGAACGTTATTTCGTCTATTGCGGTACTCCTGCGCATACATCACGTCAGAGTCGGAGCTTCCCTTATTTCATGCTCGCAATGACGCCACGGTGGGTATTGGACATATGGAATGCACACCCGCAGAAAGCAGAGGCCATTGCTCCGAAAATTCGTGAACGATTGGCCGCCTACGATACAGTACCAGCTCATCCTGAGTTAAAACAGTACGGAGCACAAGGAAATCTGGAATATAAACAGTACTTTTTGCGAGATGATGATACGGCTCCCTCCAAGTGTCCTTTCCTCCGCTCACTGCAGCTGGAAAAAGGAAAAGAATAGAACAAGCCTGATTCTAAAAGTGCTCTCCTCCGAATAAGCTGTATACCAGCCGTAACAGGAGGAGAGCACTGGACTCATTGGTTGCGATACATAAATCTGTACAAGCATCTGGATCACCCCTCAGAATTCACCAGACCTCTGGACTATCAAAATGCATTTTTTCAGATGAGACAAGCTTCTATCGCTACACATCCATTCCCGAATGAAAGGAAATGACTATGGAGATCTATATCAAATTCGTTCTGATTGGTCTGGCAATCGCCATGCCTGTTGGAGCAATCACCGTAGAGATGACCAAGCAGGGATTAAGAAACGGATTCATTCACGGTTGGGCAGTCGGGCTGGGAGGTATGACGGTCGATGCCGGTTTAATTCTTGCCATGTACTTTGGATTTGCTTCCTTCTTGTCCCTGCCTTACGTCCAGATTCCACTATGGCTTGCAGGTGCAGCATTTCTGGCGTTTTTGGGTTACGATTCTATCCGGAACTCAGATCTGAATATTGCGGTGTCCGATGGAAAAAATGGAAAGACGAACAAATCGTTTTGCCGAACATACCGAAATGGCTTATTGGTGGCGATCTCCCCTGGCAATCTTATTTTTTGGATATCCGTTTTTGGTGCTGTATTGTCAGACTCTTATCAATCCTCGGGAAAGCTGAGCTTTGTGGTGTCAGCGATCGGCGTGTTATGCGGCATTCTCCTTCATGATCTGGGCCTGCTCTCGATCGTCTCCGTGACACGAAAAGTGATGAGCCAGAAAATGATCCAGGTTGTCTCTGCATTGGCGGGTGTGCTTTTGCTCGGCTTTTCCTTTTACTTTTTGTATAAATTCGTGCTGGCGGTGTGGCAGTATATGTATTAAACGTCCTTTGTCCATCTCAACCAAGCTCCCCCTCTCTCTTCGAGGAGCAGCTTGGTTTTATTTCTGTTTTCTTTTTTTGTTTTTCGCTTGTTTACCGCATTTCTGGAAAAAAAGGTTGAAGTGGATTTGCTTATATGGCAGTTCGTTGATACGATGTGGGTGCTGGATAGAGTGTTGGTGGAATAAAGAAACGAAGGAGCGCTATACTTATCTATTGTGAATTTTTCATATGTTGAAATTTTACATTGTTGGTTCTACTCTACTGAGGAACAATGAAAAAGGGATGAAGCTCTGTAATTCGTCGCTTCATCCCATCGATGTTTCCGTTTATCATTTTAGAATTAACGTAAAAAGTTCCTCAAGTTGTTCATCGACCTCATATAATACATTCATTAATTGGTCGGCATATGCTCCAAGCGCATATCTGCTCTCGTTGAAATTCACCCATTCAAGTGTGATTGGCATGACTGTATGCCACATTATACCTTCTCGCAGTGCATCCAGGTCCTTGAAGTGAGAGGAATCCAGACCCGTTTCCTTCTGAAGAATACACTGCATTTCCTCAACACTTGTAATTTCTTTGCCGCGTATCATAATTTTATTCATCCTATAGAACTCCTGCTGTAAAAATGTAGTTTATTGTTCTGGATGTGCTTTGCGTTTATTGGCGATAAATAGAGCACAGATCATAACCAGGATCGCCATCGCCCACCAGAACGTTGAAACAGCTTCATCATGATCGACGATAATCAAACGAATTATCGCGGTGATGCCAATATATATAAAGTAACGCAGCGGAAAATGAAAGTTTGAATTGAAATATTTAATAATTAACGCAATGAACTCAAAGTATAAAAAGAATACGAGTAATTCCGCTATCATTTCGTAATAGCTATCGACTTTATTGAAAAATGATTTGTACACAAATTGCACAATGTACCACGTCTCACTAATAAGAAGTGCACTTAGTGCTATGGCCAAACAGAACAGGCAGATGTTGAGAAGGGTTTGTAACAGATGAGGGACTTTGTTAAATTTCTCGAATAGCTTCATTATTTTAGCTCCTGTTGTGATATATTCTTGGTGAGTGTTGATATATAATACAGTCAGTTCCTTACACCTTGGTGTTCCGGAATTTTAGAACCGTGTAGTATCTCGACTTTTCTTGAGTGCTGTAAAATTCCCCTTGCATCCGGGACATCATTTTAGCAATGATTCTTTCGCCAAAGCCGGTGCTTTCCGGAGATGAATCCGTATTTTTTATAGTATTGCAGACATGAATTTCAAATATCTCTTGATCGGAGATAAACGAAATACTGATTTCATCTTGCGGTTCTGCGTATTTCAATAAATTAGACAGAATATTATCAAATACTCTTCCCAGTTCCTCCATATTTACTTGAATATAGGTCTCGGGTAACTCGCCTGTGATATGAACATGGAATTGTTCTTGACGGAGTATAGCAATCTGATCCGATACCAAATCATAGATTGCTTCTTTCACAGCAACGTTCTCCAAATCTGCCTCATGTTCCTTATCCAGAAGGAAATATGCAAACAGATTATCAGACAGGCTTTTTAACTGGATAGCTTTCCCATACGCATTGGTTACATAATGATCTTTCTTGGTATGCAGTTCGCTTCGTTCTTTTTTGCAAATTCCAGATACATGATTAAGGATGTGAGCGGCGTGCGCATATCATGAGACATTTCGGTAACCAGGCTGCGGCTTTCGGTCTGCAATCCTTCAATAGCCTCCAGCTTGTCCAGAAAAGCTTTACGAAGTTCCTCAACGCTCTCTGCGATCATAGCCAGTTCATCATGTCCTCGAATGGTCATCTCATATTCCAATTCCCCACCCTCAAGAATATGAATTTCTTCATGAATTGTTCTTAGATAGGCAAGACTCCGCCGAATGCCAAGGAGAACGATCAACAAAAAAATCATTGTTGCCCCAAGAAGCTCAAACGTGAAGGCAAGATCGTAATATCGTGAAGAAAAGAAACCATCAATAATGACTCTTCCTTCCCCATCGCTAAACTTGACCGGAAAGGAATGTTTTTGAGCGTATCGGGTCTCCTTCTCCACTCCATATCCAGATTCATCTTCACGCAAATAGTTTGAATCGTATTGCAGCAATTGGTCTTTGAATATGGTGAGCATCACATAATTTTCTTTTCTGACCCAATCTGCAAATGCTCGTCGATCAGTAACAGAGAGTTGATTCGCTGAAACATAATGACTAAATTTTTGAATATATCTGGCAGACTCTTGTTGATAATACGCCTCCGAATTAAGATATTCGTCGATCAGTTCATTCGTGATCTTTTGTAACGTCAGAAATACTACACCACTTACCGTAGCAGCGAGTATGATAAGCAATCCCAGTTTTTGGGTAAGCATGAATCTACGACGCGCCAAAATGGTATCCTCTTCCCCATTCAGTCTGTATATAAGCCGGACGTGCCGGGTCATCCTCAATTTTGGAGCGCAGTTTGCGAATATGCACCATAACGGTATTGTTAGAATTGTAAAAATAAGGCTGGCTCCAAACACTTTCATATATATTTTGGGCCGAGAATATTTTGTTGTGCTTACTCATCAGCAGCTTCAAGATGCGATACTCCAAATCGGATAGCTTCATTTGCCGACCCTCTTTCCAAACGTCGTTAAATTGCTCATTTACTCTAAGCTTGCCCCAACCAGAAAAATTTCTCCGTGTTCCTTTTTTTCCTTATAAATTTTGTACCTTCGCAGTTGAGCAATGACTCTGGCGTGAAGTTCATCTTCCGAAAAAGGCTTCGTCATATAATCATCACCGCCGGCGAGCAGTCCTTCTGTTTTGTCGAATGTACTGGATCTAGCAGTCAGGAACAAAATAGGAACGTTAGAATACTGCCTGATATGCTGGCAAGTTTCAATCCCTGACATGCCAGGCATCATAATATCAAGAATGACTAAATCCAAGGACTCATCTACAAGTTGCAATGCCCGCTGCCCATCCTTGGCTCTTAATACCTCATATTCTGCGCGAATTAGAGATTCCTCAAGCAAGTCACCAATATCCTGATCATCTTCTACCACTAAAATACGATGGGTCATATTCCTTTCACCTCATGATTCTTGATTCTTGATGTTAATGATTAGTGGCGAGTAATAATCCATTATGCCCCACTCATTTCTCGTATGCCCTTACTATATATCGTCCATAAGTAGCACCTACGTTATAAAGATAAGACTTAAATCTTAACAGTTTATGAAAGCAGTTGAACGACACACTTTTGTCACATCATTTAAGAAAATGATTGCCCTTCATAAACCGTTAAGATTCGTTCATTATATTTATCCATTATAAGGATCAAGTTTATGCATGTTTTTCCGATCCGTACCCTATGTTAGCAATTATAAGTTGAAAAGGAGCATTGATATGAGTCTACAAAAAGAAGGACACGGACAACCCATGAGTCTGAATGAACGGGTTCATTTTCTGGACATTGTTCGTGGATTCGCCATGTTAGGTATTATCATTGTCAATTATTTTCTGATCGCGGATTCCGTAAAGGGATTCGAAATGTCCTCGGATGATGTGGTGCACAATCTCGTTTCCTGGTTTGCTGAAGGCAAATTCGTTACGTTATTCTCATTCTTGTTTGGTGTCGGATTCATCATTTTTATGGATCGAGCCGCGCAGCGAGTTGAGAGTCCAAACAAGCTGTTTGCACGCAGGTTATCCATCTTGCTAGGTTTTGGCGTTCTGCACATCACATTGGTTTGGGTCGGCGACATATTAGCCTTTTACGCCGTAATCGGCTTCCTGTTGCTCGCATTCTACAATCGCTCGCCAAAAACGATGCTGCGCTGGATCATCGTACTCATCGTGGTTCAATTCCTGTCTCCGGTCTTCATGATGCTGTACAATACCATAAATACTGCAGCATCAGAACCGAATTTCGCGGATTTTGCTCTCTCAAGCCATAATAGTGGACTTACCTATGTGGAATCCATCACAGCTCGCTGGGCAGATATGGGAACAATGGTAGCCAGCTCTTTCTCCACCGTCTATTCCATGTTTCTGATGTTTCTGCTCGGCATGTACTTTGTTAAGATGGAGTTATTCAAAAATATGGAATCAAAAAAACAGGTGTGGAAGAAAATTTGGTTTATTAGCACAATCGCTTTTCTGATTACACAGAGCAGTATGATGCTCGGCATGCTGATTCCTTTTCAGAATTTGATGTGGATGGAAATTTCCTCTGCCCTCGGACAAAATGGCGGATTAACCGGCAGTATGTTCTATTTGAGTACCCTTGCCATGTTGTTCCTGTATGTTCCCAAGCTGCGCAGCGCCTTGATGATCTTCACCAAAGTGGGCCGCATGTCGCTAACCTGTTATCTTCTGCACTCCATCATCGGAACTATTCTGCTCCTCGGATATGGATTCGGACTTGCTGATCACATTCAGTCAGCCGGCACGTTCATGATCAGCCTGGCCGTGTACCTTGTCCTCGTCATTTTCAGTACCTTGTGGTTGAAACGCTTTAAGTACGGCCCGATGGAATGGATATGGCGTAAGCTGACTTATGGCAAAACCAATGATCGTCCCACAGCGGTTCCTTTGAATAAGGAAAATCACTCCAGAAATAAAGCCTTGTAAACGAAACGCATAGACAAGACAAGCCCCCTAAGGGGCTTGTTGTTTGTGGTATGTACTGGGTTATTCGAAAATGGCACGCTTCTCCCATGAGAGTATAAGTAAACGGTTGAAAGAGGCCTTTGCGGAGAACCACCATTGGGACGCGATTCTGCGCCTTTTCTATTCTGAATTTTTCATATGTTGAAAATAAATAGTATTAATTACCTCGCTGCTAGATGGCAATCATGAAAACATAAAAAAGGCCAGCCATGAATGAATTGGCTAACCTTAGAAGAAAAAAACTGCCTTAACGGCAGTTTTTGAGTCCAAATGTCAGGTCCGGCCAGTCCAGTCCGCTCTAGCAATTTCCTTCCATCGTGCTCTGATCTCATCGTACAGTTCCTGTGGAAGCGCGCCTTTAGCCACAAGGTCGGCATTCTGTTGCCAACGATTTGGCTTAGCTGTTCCTACAATAGCCGTATCTACACCTGCTGTACTTAGCGTAAACCGAAGTGCTGTTTCTACCGCTGCCTGGGCATCTTCGCCCAGAAAACCATAGTTAAGCTCATTTAAGCGTTTCCAATATACATGTGGATAGGCTTCTTCCGAAAGCGTCTCATACGTCCAGGCCGCATTGGCTATTGGTCTTTTGGCGATTACACCCATATTTCTCTTTCTCGCTTCAGGTAAGGTCAGTTCAATCGCTTCCTGATCTGCGACATTTAATGAAGTCTCCAGACTGTCAAATACCCCGATCTGAATGGCATACAGCGCATCTGTCGTATCCCCACTGTAACCGATAAATCTGGTTTTCCCTGCCTGTTTGGCACGCTGAAGCACTTCAATAACGGCCCCTTGCCTCAGCACTTCTTCAGAACAACTGTGCAAGTGAATGACATCCACATAGTCTGTTTTCAACCGTTTCAGACTACGATCAATGGTCTGTTCCAGTACCTTGGCATTCCAATCCGGACCTTCAATCCCGGCAGCATGTCCACATTTGGTGAACAAATAGTAATCATCACGTCGGTGTGACAGCACCTCACCGATTAATTCCTCACTGTCACCGTAACATTCCGCCGTATCAATCACATTCAGACCTGCATCCAGCGCGCTGCCCAGCAAATTGTCCACATCGGACCTTGATACATCTTTGCCGATCTCTGCTCCGCCGAATCCAAGTGTACTTACTTTCATGCCTGTATTACCGTAATTGCGTAGTTCCATCGTTATCTTCCTCCAAATTCTTATATTGGTATAGATCAATAGAATTACAAATTACTTCCCGTATGTTATTACCCTCTTCCAGGCGGTTCCACCCACTTTTGCTGTCTCCTCAATTTCTTTCATTGTTCGGGGATACAAGTACAACATCACTGCCCGATTGGGCCAGGCCGATTATGTAAATTGAATCCGATATCGGATCAGGTTACAAAATACTGACTGGGATTGCCTAGCTCCGGGTGGAACTTTTCCCGAAAACGCCCTCCGGTGTATTCCCCTATAATTTTCCGCCAGAATGCCTGTGCAATCACATTATTGCGAACCTGGGTCACTTTCCATCTGCCCGGAAAACGTTGGAACAATTCATAAGCCGCCCGGGTCCCTACACCGCTGCGCCTATATTTTTGCATGACAAAAAACTCGGTTAAATAGTAATCATTGTCCTTGCTTCCCGGTTCCAGCTTCTCCACGAGAGCGAAACCTGCTGGTGCACCATCGCTTGTAATCAAAAAAGGAAACTTGCGCCCTTTTTCTATCCAGAATGCATCCAGACCGGGATATTCAGGGAAAATGCCATCACTGTTCACATCAATATTCAGATATTTGGTAAAATCATAGAGATAAAATTGCATTAAATGCCGAATCACCTGACTGCGTTCGTGGGGAACCAGTTCAATCTGCATATTCATCCGGTCCGCCTCCTCTACTGTGCGTATATTCATTACTTTAAAGCTTTGCGTGCAGAAGGGCAAGGATACCCCAAGACCTTTGCGATCTGTTTATTACCGTTCATTGTTATGAATAAAGAGGCTCAAAGCATGTAAATTATGGTACACTAAAATATAGTTTGCAACGCATAGCATGCTAGATTATCGAATATTTTTTTTTAAAAAGCTCTTAAAAATCAAAAAGATTTTACATGGAGGTGCCGAACTTGACCAATGTGCAAAAAGAAATTGACCGACGCAAGCTGGATGAAAAATTGCCTTCCATGCCTTGGTTCGTTCAGCAATTCATTGACTATAAGCTACCCGATTTATCGCCATCTACCTTGCTTGAATATTTAAGGGATTATGATGCCTTTTTTGGTTGGTTGCGCGCAGAAGGCTTATCCCAAGCAAGCTCCAATAAGGAAGTTAAGCTGATTGAACTGGAAGTCCTTCGTATGGACTCAGTGACGGCCTATCGATTGTTTCTGACCACCAAACGTGAAGGAGCCAATTCCAGAATCACGGTTTCCCGTAAGCTTTCTTCCTTACGCTCGCTCTTTCATTACCTGAGTCAGATTGCCGAAGATGAGGAGTTCTATCCTCTACTGAAACGAAATATTATGGCGAAGATTGAGATCAAACGTACGCATAAACCGAAGGATACAGCAGCAAAATTGAAAGGCAAGCTTCTGGAAGAAGAAGAACTGCTGGAATTTGTCGGATATATCCTGGAGGGCTACGCCGTCGATATGGAGAAGAACAAGCAGGCGCTGTACTCCCATGAACTAAACAAAGAACGGGATGCCTGCATTGCCAGTCTCATTCTGAACTCGGGTTTGCGGGTATCGGAAGTGGTGAACCTGAACGTGGATGATCTGGATCTGAACAATAAACTGCTATATGTATATCGTAAGGGTAATAATGACGAGACCTTTAAGACCCCTGTTTATTTCAGAGAGCAAGCCAAAGATGAGCTTGCAACTTATATGAATCTGCGGCAGACACGTTATCGCACCCCCAAACGGGAAAAGGGTCTGTTCATCGCTCTGCGTAATGGTGATTCCGAGGGTAGCCGGATGACCAAACGTGCCATACAGGCCATGATTATGAAATACGCCAAGTGCTTTGGCAAACCGTATCTCACTGTGCATAAACTGCGCCATTCCTTCGCAACTGACTATTACTTACAAAATGATATTTATAAAACGAAGGAACAGCTTGGACACGCTTCTACGGAAACTACCGAGATTTATGCTCACCTCACAGATAAAACGATGTCTGAAGCGATTGAACGCCGTACAGATGAGGGAATGTAGACCTTATTTCATACTTAGCTGGCACGAATTTCATAAAAGCATATAACAAGAAGAGATCTTTATCCCATTATTAGCTTAGATAAAGATCTCTTTTTTTGTTTATTCTAGATATGATTTAAGTCGTCTATAGTTCCATTTCAGATCAATTTATCAATCGGTTTACATAATATATATTACGTATTCGTAATGCAATCACTCTTTCCGACCTACTACTCAAGTGATATTAACCATCTTCCTATATCTTCCGTCTCATGGACAGAATGCCAGCTGATACTCTCTCTTTTTTCTGTTAAATTGTTTATTTCAAGCGGCAGCCATGAAACAATACCAAGTACGCCCTGTAATTCTTCCACCAGAGTTAGGTCTCCCTCTTCACGAATCATGACTATTTTGGGATAAGCAGCTTGTTTGTACCCCTCAATGAGAATCCAATCATAACCTGATAGATAATTCAGCATTTCCGCCAGACTCGTCGCTTGTCGCTTTATGATTGCGGTACGTTTCTCCGACATGACAACAACCGCATCCGCCCCTGCCTGAGCAAAGCGATGGGAATCCGTTCCTTCACGATCCATCTCAAAATGATCATGACCATCATGTTTAATTACAGCTACTCTACGTCCAATTGAGGAAAGATAACGGGTTAGTGCAACGACCAAAGTACTTTTTCCTGTATTTTTGTAGCCCACAATTTGCATTACATGTGGTTTATCACCATCACTTATTTTCACCATATGAGTTCTACCTTACCTGACCTGTGGGAAGTTTTAGTATCCGAACCGGTTCTCCAGCAGGAATACCCTTTTTCTCCGGCGGTACGATAATCAGGCAATCGCTATCCTTGATCGTAATCATGACACTGGATTCATCTACACGCGAAGCGGCAGGCTTTGCATACACCATCCCGTTACGGATCTCTGTACGTCCACGTACAAATCGTGTGAAATTATTGACCTTCGAATACTCTTCATCCAAAATCGCTGTCCATTCTTCCAGATATGGATGAGCATCGGCTTGCATGGAACGAATCGTCGGGCGAACAAACAAGCCAAATCCGACAAAACAAGCTCCCGGATTACCGGAAAGTGCAAAGAGCAACTTATCACTGACCACTGCTGCCGTGGTTACACTACCAGGACGCATGGTCACCTTATTAAACAGCATCTCCATATTGCCTTCCCGAACAAGATCACCCATAATGTCATAATCTCCGACCGATACCCCACCTGTGGTTACCACAATATCATTATGCTCAACTGCCTCACCTAGCTTCGCACGTGCGGTATCTACATCATCTGCAATCGAACCATACATGACTGGCTCACCCCCCGCTTCGACTACAAGAGAACGTAGCATGTAACTATTGCTGTTCCGAATGCGCCCTGGCTGCAGCGGCTCGTCCACTTCCAGTAATTCTGTACCTGTTGCAAAAATGGCAACCTTGGGACGTTTATATACAGGCACTTCGGCTACCCCGAATGTTGCAAGCACCGACTGCTCACCAGCCTGAATAATGGTTCCTTTCTCAATCAACTGTTGTCCCTCTTGAACCTCCAATCCAATCGGTGTGATGTTGGCATCCGGCTGAATATGCCGCTTGAGTGCAATCCATTGTTCCCCATTCTCTTCTTTGCTCTCCGTCATCTCCATCATCACCACAGCGTCTGCACCTTCCGGTACCTGAGCCCCTGTCATGATCCGTGCAGTTGTGCCAGATGTTATCGTATGATCCGATGTATACCCGCATGGAATTTCATCTATGATACGCAACCAAATTTGCTGATCACTTGATGCTTCGATCGTGTCTGAACTTAGTATAGCGAAGCCATCCATCCCCGAACGACGGAAGAAAGGATACGGATGTGGGGCATGAATGGTTTCGGACAGTGTTCGTCCATGCGCGGCTTCAAGTGATACCTTTTCTATCATACCTAAGGTGACATGAGCCGCAACTTTCGCTTGAGCATCCGGTACCTGTATAGCAGTGCGGTTAAACTTGGCAGTTGTCATATCCGTAGAATGTGAGTTCAATTTCAATAGTGTTCATACCTCCTTGAGCATTTGATTGTATGTTAAAAAGTGTAGCCGGAAAGCTGTTTGGTGACAAGTGCCAACAAACATGCTATTGAACATGAAAGCTAGATGGATGGACCATACTATATTCGAGAAAAGGAGCTGACGATCTATGAACCAGCGATGCGAATTATGTGGAAGGGAACCTGTCGACACAACCATCCATCACCTGACGCCCAAAGAAATGGGTGGAGCTTTTATGCCTACTGCCGATTTATGTATACCTTGTCACAAACAAATTCACTCGCTTTATACCAATCGCGATCTTATAACACTCGGTTTGACTGAGCTTACAGCTTTGAGACACGACGAGCGCATAGCACCTTATATTCACTGGATTCGCAAACAACCGACCACAACTATTCCGCGTGTACGCAAATCCCATCGTGTCCGTAAATCATAAAATAACAAAAAGAACAGCATCCAAGGTAATATGACTGTGGCAGAGCTCGCTCCACCTTACCTTTTCACTGTTCTTTAGTTGAACTATTCGATTGGCAGCCAAGCTTCTGATATGCTTATTATCTTCGCCTCTTAATCCGGCCGCCGCCCACTCTTGTTTTCGGCTTTTTGTAGGATTTCTTTGGTGAATCAAACAACCCGCCCAGGCCACCACTGCTTTTATTGCGATCAATGGTTCCCTTGCTCTGATCTTTGTTGCGGTTAAATATTCCCCCACCTGAGCCTACGCTCGAATCTTTATCACTTCCACGCCGTGTAATCGAACCTTTTCGATCAACGGTAATCGGCGGAGCCACTTTTTTGTCTTTACTTGTTGGTGTCCGATAAGTACCCTCTCTTGGCTTGTACGTGTCCTTGTTTGTATAACCTCGATACTTTCCGGACCCTCTACCACCAAAAGAATCAAATAAGTTACCGATTAACGTTGCGGTCAAGTACCCTTGCAAAAAGGATGAATCATAATTCTGGCGAACATATTCCTTGGAATCCACCTCAACTAGTGTGTCTTCCGCTTTGTTGGGGTCCTGTTGCAAATGATAATACTGGTCTTGATATACCAGGAACATCCGCTCTGTATTTTCCGCTGAGATCTGATCCGGTTTGCGCTGATCAGACAGTTCCTGAGCTACCTCAGGTACCGTCTGATCAGCAGCTCGGTACACGTAGGATGTCATATTACCACTGCCGCTAACCGATTCAAGCGGGTAGGTGTCCTGAACGGAAGGTGCTCCGCACGCGGACAACAGGGACATCACAAGGCTGAGGACCAGCATTAATTTTAATCCATGTGCCAAGCACTTTTTCATTGGAACCTCTCCTAGCTCGAACGAATCACTTTGATATCCGCAGGAAGAATGGACTCACCCTCATACAGTGAAAATCTTCTGTCTTGCCACTCTACGCGCAGAAGCATGTTATCATCTGACTGATATTGCCATACCAATTGCTCCCCGGCCTGACCATAGGGTGTCCTGCCTGCAGTGGTGACCATTCCTCCGTATTCTTCCTCCAGATGGTATGCGCGTCCATCCAGATCCAGCAAAGTAGGCACCTCGTCAGGCGCATCAAGCCTGCCATCAATGGGTGTATAAAGGGCGTAACGAGTGATTTCCCGCTCTTCAATATGCAAATATCGAAATGCGGTACCATCCTGAAGCGTGAGCACAACTGCATTTCGAGCGCGATTTTGTACCCGACCAACGACTTCATAAGTTACCAGAGAAACCTCACAGATATCACCAGGTGCAAGCTGAAGCATAGTTTTCTCTGCCTGCGGCGGTTCGGGTTTCGTTAGTATTCCTTTAATTCGTTTCCATACACTCATACCGATTACTCCTGTTCTTTATCTTATAAACAAGCTGCAATGATTAATGCGCCCACGATGTGAAGTGCACCAGAGAACAAACCGTATCCTGTTTTTCCCTGCTGAATGCCCGTATCCAGATCCAGGTTGGCCCATCTGCGGATGATAAAGTGAACAACACTCTCCAAAATCAGCAAAATGATAAATGAAACGACGGACACCAGTAATGCTTCTCCAAGATGACCCGCTGTCGAGATAGAGGTTGCCAATACATATCCCTGAGCAAACAGCTTCATAACCATACGTGTCGTAACGGCCATATTGCCTGCCTTCACTTCAGCAAAATCCTTATATTTCGTGAACAAAGAATCCACATACATCAAAACAAACAACAAAACCGAACCTGATAATGCCCAGACCAGCATTGCCAAAATGTTCAAATCCATTTACATAGCCCCCACATTTCAACATGAACCGCATTTAAAAGCGAAGGAGAAAGCCGGTCTCTCCTTCGCTGGTTAACCCTGATCAATTACAAGGTTCTAGTTCTTATTATCATACTGCTTCATCAACGCAGCCAATTCATCCTCAACTGCCTGGTCTTTACCCATCTTCTCGAACTCTTCATCCAACGATTTCCCTTTGGATGACATTTCGTTGCTTGCCTCAGCTTGAGCTTCCATCTGCATCATTTTTTCTTCCATGCGCTTCATACCAGCACTAGCTGTATCGGAGCCGAATCCGCTCAGTGCCTTGTTGATTTCAGTTTGTGCTTTTGCTGCGTTATAACGCGCAACCAATGTTTCACGTTTATTTTTCATCTGGTTCAACTGTTTGCGCATTTCGTCCAGCTTACTGCGCAGGTTATCAGCAGATGCCTTGTTCTGGTCATAGCTTGTTTTGTACTCGGTCATCTTCTCTTCAGCGACCTTCTTCTCTTCCAATGCCCGACGAGCAAGCTCCAGGTTCTGTGCACGCGCAGCTGTGTGTGCTTGCTCTTCACGCTTCTTCACGAGAGCTTCCTGTTCTTCGAACAGTTGCTTGAATTTCTTCTCAATGGCAATCTGAGCAGCAACAGCTTTCTCCGCATCTTCTAGATCTTCATGCATATCACGGATATATTGATCGGTCATCTTGATCGGATCTTCTGCCTTGTCAATAATGGAATTAATGTTAGACATGGTTAAGTCACGCAATCGTTTGAAAATGGACATTATGGAATTCCTCCTAGTCGATAGTACATCCTTGTATATAATCATACATACGTAGGAAGTTGCCTCTCGTTTCAATTTTAACAAAAAAAATCATGAAAGACGATTATCCCCCTTATGGAACTATTGAACAGGCCGATCGGTTTTGTTCAAATGCTCATCGAGCAACTTCTCTGCAGTCTGCACAATCTCATCAATCTGCATTCGTGTAATTGTATCAAAATGAATACCCATAATAACGGTCACTGTTACCTGCAAGTGAGCCGCTGCCTTGCGAGCAAGACGTTCACACAGCTCTTGTTCTTTGTGCCCTGGAATTTGAACCGTAGCCCCACTCACTCGATCACGATCGGAGTAAAATGTCGCAACCGCTCCGATATGCGATTTTCCTCCAGTCACCAGAAAAACCTTATCTTCTCCAGCTTCAATTACCTGCAAACGAACGGATTTCAAGTCATATGTATTCATCTAATCCACCTATCCTTTTTTATATATGATATCTATGGTGGAATTATCGCTGGGATTGAAAAAATGAGCAATGAAACATCTCACAGCACGCATATTCGTTGGATTCTTCGGGCATACCATAGAGAACGCAAACTGGGAAAAGGAGGCCGCTATCATGCGTGTACGCCTCATTATGTTATCGGTCATAATTATTCTTCTTGGAGGGAGTTATTCTCCTGCTTTGTTATGGGCTGCTTCAAGCCTGCAAAGTGAACCCGCTTCGAATTCCAATTCTTCACAAGAAGAACAGCTGACACTTGGACAGCTCCGACAAAAATATGCTGATACATTCAAAACCAATGGTCCCTCTACGAAACAGGTCGCACTGACGTTTGATGATGTCCCTGATCCACGGTTCACCCCGCAGGTTCTGGATATTTTGAAGAAATATAAGGTAAGAGCTACTTTTTTCATTGTGGGAAGCCGTGCAGAGAAACACCCGGATCTGGTGAAACGCATGGTGAAGGAAGGACATATCGTAGGCAATCACAGTTATAATCATCCCGAGTTCAGCAAGCTGACCATGAATGCATTTCGTAAACAAATCCTACATACAGGAGATATCATTCGCAATCTAACAGGTTACACGCCCAAGATGATTCGCCCACCCTATGGGGACATTAATGAACAACAGCTGCAATGGGCTGCCAGACAACATTACAGCATTGTGAACTGGAACGTTGATTCACTAGATTGGAAAGGTCTTTCCAAAGACAAGGTGAAAGAAAACATCCTATCCGCCGTGAAACCCGGTTCAATCGTTCTGCAACATGCAGGAGGCGGTGTGGGATCGAATCTGAGCGGTACAATTGAGGCACTTCCTGAAATCATTGAGGAGTTGCGTAACCACGGGTATGATCTGGTAACCTTGGACGAAATGTTGGGGCTGCCAAAGGGCAAGAATTAGAAAGCTTCCTTTACGGGTATCCTCGCATGGATCAGCACTAGAAGCAGGTGTGTACTGACGGATAATAACATCACTCGTTCAGATTCTACTGCGTCCTTCGGCTCTTTCAGCTTCGCTGCCATCGGGTATAAAAAAGGTGTCCGTCAATCACTTTAACCGTGACCGATGGACACCTTTTTTTTCTTGGATGGATGCAAGACCTATCTCTGTGTTATTTCAAAATATACAACTCTACATTCTGGAAGCCAAATGTGCTCACAGACTGTTTACTTCCAGGGATAAAGATATCAATCCGATGGCCTTTGATAGCGCCTCCCACATCACGTGCTGTGGCTACAAATGCCTGTTTCGGCAGTCCGGGATGACTATGACCTGTCACCAGCACTTTAGTACCCAGTGGAATTACAGATGGATCTACTGCGATCGTGCCCAATTCTAGTGCATTACCGAAGTAATCCACCGCACCCCATCCCCCGTTTTCGGATGCATCTGCAGAGTATGCCGTTGCTTTCACATCCACTGCCTTGCTGTAATCGAACGTTTTCCCCCAGGCTTGAACGACCTTGTTATCTGCGTTGACATCCAGACTTGCTGTCGTGACTGTTTTGGCCTGTGATTTAGCCTCAGGAGCCGCAGCAGCTGCAGATACCGTGTTTGCTTTGCCAGGAATCGTAATTTTTACACCACCATAAATGTTGTAAGGCGAAATGTCATTATTAGCTTTTATAAGTGTGTTAAGTGCTACTCCATATGTCTTCGATAAGGTGTAGAAGGTATCCCCTTCTTTGGCCACATGAACTGAATCTGCGTGAGCCGGAACGGCTTGAATGAGCATTACTGCGGTCAGCAATGCTGTTGCTGTTTTGGCTATACGTTTCTTGTTAATCATGGTCTTCCTCCCTCATTATGCCTGCGAAGTTAGTTGTCGGATTCGGATAGAGGAGACCCACCCTATAGGTACTAAATCACATTCCATACGTTATGTACGACCTAATTCACCCCAAGCAGCGTGCTATAGATCTTCCCCTGCACAATCTGCATCGTTACATCCTCCACACTTCCCACTCTGAAAGTTTCGGCAGGAACAATATATCACAATATTGTAACCTATAGTTGTAGTAAATGTTACCAAATACGTGTACAGCGTTTAATCCATGTGGATTAAATAAAGGTTTTTCAAGAAATTGTCTATAAAAAATGATTAATATCGGTAACAAAAACGTTACTTTTTATGTAAATTCATTCTTATGCTACCCATAAAAAAGAGCCTTACCGACTTGAAGTCAGTAAAGGCTCTTTTTTGATACTATCTCAAGCAATGCATATACCAAAATGGCATGAGTAATCGTAACAAATTAATTAAAGCACTTTGGCAAGGAAGTCACGTGTACGTGCATGTTTGGGTTGACCAAACACTTCTGCCGGTGTTCCCTCTTCAACAATAACTCCGCCATCCATGAACAAGATACGGTCACCCACTTCACGAGCAAAACCCATCTCATGCGTTACGATAACCATCGTCATACCGCCTTCAGCAAGCCGTTTCATGACATCGAGCACTTCCCCGACCATCTCAGGGTCCAGCGCCGAGGTAGGTTCATCAAACAGCATTACATGTGGTTGCATGGCAAGTGCCCGTGCAATGGCGATGCGCTGCTTCTGTCCACCAGACAGTTGATTCGGGAATGTATCCTTTTTATCAGATAAGCCAACCGTTTTTAGCAGGTCCGCTGCAATTTGGTCCGCTTCCTGTGACGATTGTTTTTTCACTTTAATAGGAGCAATCGTGATGTTCTGCTGCACCGTTTTGTGCGGGAACAGATTGAAATGTTGGAACACCATCCCCATTTTTTCACGCGTTGCATTAATATTGTGTTTCGGGTCCGTGATCGACACGCCTTCGAAATCAATTTCACCTGAAGTAGGCTGCTCCAGCAGATTCAGACAGCGCAGGAAGGTACTTTTTCCCGATCCAGATGGACCGATGACCACAACAACCTCGCCTTTGCCGATTGTAACGTTAATGCCCTTAAGCACATCGTTGTTTCCATAAGATTTGTGTAATTGTCTAACGTCTATCACTTGCACTCAACTTCCTTTCCAATCGACCGAGCAGCTTGGACAATATGAATGTCAACACAAAGTAGATCGCTGCCGCAATAAGGAATGGATTCATTCCCTGGTACGTAATGTTTTTGACTACACTTGCCTGGTACATGATATCCACCATACCGATAACCGAAATAATGGAGGATTCCTTGATGATGGTCACGAACTCATTACCAATTGCCGGCAATACGGCTTTGAAAGCTTGTGGAAGCACGATATATCGCATTGCCGCGCCTCTCCCCATACCCAGAGAACGAGCCGCCTCCAATTGACCTCGATCCACACCTTGTATACCTGCACGGAAAATCTCCGCCAGATAGGCACCGCTATTAATGGAAAGTGTCATAATACCAGCCTGTAGAGCAGAGAAATTAATACCAAAGGTCAAGGAAACACCATAGTAGATAATCATTAATTGCACCAGCATTGGTGTACCCCGAATGACCTCAACATAGGCTGTTCCAATCCAGCGCAGAATGGCCACGTCATGCAGACGGAACAAACAGATGATCAAACCGATAATAACCCCGAAGAGTACGCCAAGTGCAGATAATAACAATGTGTAGCCTACGCCCGTTGCGTAGAAACTTTTGTATTGCCAGAAGATTTCAAAAATGTTCTGATTTTTGTCCAGCCTGTCCGCATTCAACTGGCTCGCTTCCGTAACCATTTGCTCGATTTTATTCTCGCTTTTCAGTCGTTCAAGCGTTCCGTTGACAGCAATCAGCAGCTCCGTATTACCTTTGCGAATACCGATTGCAGCTTCCACCTGTTCTTCATCAGGAACAGCAGGAGCCAGTCCAATGATATCGTCCAGATAACCAGCAGCGACCGTATCTTCCACAATTGCAGCGTCCACACGCTTCGTTTGCAGTTGCAGCACGATGTCGGAAATTTTATCGAGCGAGGTCAGCTTCGCACCCGGAATCTTCTGTCCGATTGTTTCCTGAATGGAGCCTTTTTGCACACCAATTTTCTGATTCTCCAGCTCAGCCATCGTTGGATATTTGTCTTTATCCGTGTTGCGAATCATGATGACTTGTTTTGATTTATAATAGGTGTCCGAAAAGTCGATGCTTTTCTTACGTTCATCTGTCGGAGTCATTCCTGAGATGACCATGTCCACGCGGCCACTCTGCAATGCAGGCAGCAGCCCGTCAAAGCCCATATCCTCAATGACAAGTTCTGCGCCGAGGTCGGCAGCAATTTCTTTAGCAATGGCAATATCAAATCCAACAATTTCGTCTTTTCCATCAATCACTTTATGGAATTCATATGGTGCAAAATCGGCACTTGTACCGAGCACCAGCTTTTTACTGCTTGAATTGCCTGTGGTTCCGGTTGCCAGCGCAGTAGGTGCGACTACTGTTAGCAAGACCACAAAGGCCAACAGCATCATGGTGTAACGACTAATCAATTTCAACCCTGTTCTCCCCTTATAATACTTTGTGTTTGTGTGCTTTCTCAAGTTGATGCCTGAGTCATTATAAAGTACAATGCATGATTATGCAATGCATTTTGACATTACAATTCCTGACTTGTTTCTGAAATAAATAGGCCAATATGATATAATTATCGAATTATTTTCATTTTTTCATAAGGAGTCCACAATGATGACAATTAACAAAACACAAATTCTAACGGTTATTGATCAATATGCTTCCCGTTTCAAGGAGATTTCATCATACATTGGTGCGAATCCCGAACTTGGGAATGAAGAATTTCTCGCTTCTGCTCGTCTGAAGGAAGAACTTGCCTACCACGGTTTCACCGTAGAAGCACCTGTGCTTGGGCTGGATACTGCATTTATCGGTACGTATTCGGCTCCCAAGCCAGGGCCGACCATTGCGTTGCTGTGTGAATATGATGCATTGCCGGAGATCGGTCACGCCTGTGGTCATCATCTGATCTGCATGATGAGCTTAGGAGCAGCCGTTGGCCTGAAATCCATACTGGATGAAGTGGGCGGAACATTGAAAGTGTTCGGTACACCTGCGGAAGAGACACGGGGAGCCAAAGTGCCTATGGCTGAAGCTGGTTTCTTCGATGATTGTGATATCGCTCTTATGGCTCATCCTTATTACGCTTACGAGAAGTCAGGCAGTTCCCTAGCGATCGATGCAGTGCAATTTGAATTCCATGGAAAATCCTCACATGCTGCTGCAAGTCCGCATGAGGGCATTAATGCACTTGATGCCGTGATTCAGACATTTAACGGAATTAACGCATTCCGCCAGCAAGTAAAAAGTACGGTTCGGATTCACGGTGTCATTAACAGCGGAGGTCAGGCGGCCAACATCATCCCTGACTATGCTTCGGCTCAGTTTTATGTACGAGCTTCAACGAGGAAAGAACTAAATATCCTCACCCAGCGTGTGATTCAGATCGCGGAAGGTTCTGCCCTTCAAACCGGCTGCCGACTGGTTACCTCCAATTATGAGACTTCTTATGATGAAATGGTCACCAATGAATCACTATCTGCTGCTTTCAGTGAAAATCTGCTCGAACTCGGCATTTCTCAGGAGGAGATTGTGAGCGGTAACGACCATGGTTCCATGGATATCGGGAATGTTTCCTTGCGTTGTCCAGCAATCCACCCCTATATTCGTGTCGTGGACGAAGTTCATACGCTTCATTCCATTGAATTCCGTGATCTCGCACTGCAAGACCGGGCCCTGGATGGCATGATTCTGGGAGCCAAAGCACTTGCTGCAACAGCCTACGATATTCTGACCCAGCCGAAACTGCTGCAAAGCATTCGGACAGAGTTTGAGCAAGCCATTCGCTGATTTTCCATTACAAAACATATATCTAGGGGCGCTTCGGGCAGACTTGAATTTCAAGCGGTCCAGAGCACTTCTTTTGTTTATGAAGCATAAGTATATCCAGTCAGAAGCTGGAGATGCTGTGAAAATAAAACCTTGAAAACACTTAAAATAAACCATTTTATGACAGTTTATGTGGTTCATTTGCTGTCTAACTTGGTTACTTATAGCTATAAGTGCGTGTTCAAAAAGTCTGTTTTTCAGTGCCAAGAAGATGGAACGCGGACTTTTTGAACAACTTCTATAACTTATCCTAATTCAGGAGGTGCTGTCATGCTGCTCGAAGCGATGTATCACGTCCCCCGTGACAAATGGGCTTATGCCTATAACCCGTCTACGATTCATCTGCGTGTACGAACGAAGAGAAATGATGTAGAATATGTGACTGCACTGACCGGTGATAAGTATGATTGGAACGGAACATACAAGGAAATTCAACTGGAGAAAGCTGCTTCTGACAGCATGTTTGATTATTGGGAGGCTCCAGTTAAGCCGCGATTCAAACGCCTAACCTATATATTTCGAATAACTGCTGGTTACGAGGATGTTTTTCTGGCGGATAACGGAATTCATCATGAAGTCCCCTATCCTACCGGAGGATATTATGAATTCTCTTACATACATGAAATCGATGTATTTAAGGTGCCGGAGTGGGCAAAAGAGGCCGTCTTTTATCAAATCATGACAGAAAGGTTTGCTAACGGAGATCCCAACCTGAGTCCCGAAGGGACACATGACTGGGGTGGTAAGCCCGAACTTGATAATTACTTCGGCGGCGATCTGCAAGGTGTACTCGATCATCTGGATGATCTGACTGAACTCGGTATTAATGCCCTTTACTTTACCCCGCTATTCCAAGCCAATTCCTATCATAAATACGACACCATTGACTATAAAAAGGTCGACCCCCATTTCGGCGACAACGCCATGCTCAAACAAGTGACAGAAGAATGCCATCGTCTTGGAATTCGTGTCATGCTGGACGCCGTATTCAACCATTGCAGCGAAGACTTCCCCCCTTTTCAGGATGTGCTCAAGAATGGAAAAAACTCCAAATATGCCGACTGGTTTCATATCAATGAATATCCCGTACAGATTAAGGAGGGAATACCCACCTACGATACGTTTGGATTTTATGGAAATATGCCCAAATTTAATACAGCCAATCCTGAGGTCAAAGATTACTTACTCGACGTGGCAGAATACTGGATCAAGGAAATCAAGCTCGATGGGTGGCGACTGGATGTAGCCAATGAAGTGGATAACCACTTCTGGCGCGACTTCCGTAAAGTGGTCAAGACCGCGAATCCGGAGGCCTATATTGTGGGCGAGGTATGGAGCGATTCCCTTACTTGGCTTATGGGGGATCAATTTGATTCCGTCATGAACTATCCTTTTGCCGACAAAGTGCTTGAGTTCTTCTGCGGCTCTATGGATGGGTATAACTTTGCTAACGAGATGGGCTCACTGATCATGCGTTATCCGCAGCAGACGAACGAAGTGATTTTTAATATGTTATGCAGTCATGATACCCCTCGCCTGCTTACTCGGTCTGGAGAAGATAAGCGAAGATTAAAATTGTCTGTTGTGTTTCTTTTCACCTATATCGGTACACCTTGTATATTCTATGGCGACGAGGTGGGTATAAGTGGTGAAGGTGATCCGGATTGCCGAAAATGTATGGAATGGGACCCATCCAAGCAAGATCGGGAACTTTACGATTTCTATAGGTTGATGATTGATTTGCGGAAAAGTAATGAAGCACTGCGCAAAGGTCGCTTCCGTTTCCTGAAGGCTGATCACAATGATCCATGTATTATTTATGAACGTGTGGATGACCAGCTTCACTTTACAGTGTGGATGAATAATACACCGCAAGAACGTACCCTCTCGCACCCCATGGAAACAAAAGACTGGAAAGATGCCTTAACCGAAGATCCCGTAGTTCCAACCGATGGTATGATGAATATCAAGCTGGACCCCTATGGCTACCGTATTTTGTACAGACAGCTTGATCCGATTTGAGCTTGAACTTCAATCCTTTGAAAAAAAGAAAAATGAAGAAGATAAATCCTGAAGTTTGCTTCAGATGATTTTGTATTCTCATCTGCACTTCAGGATTTTCTCATTTGCAAAAAAGAACAAAAAGCCACAGTATCCTCTACTGCGGCTCATTTGTGCGATCTATTTCACAGATTCAAGAGTAATACGGCGATATATATTCAGGTACTCTTGGGCCGATACGTTCCAGCTGTAATCTCCACTCATCGCATTTTTCACGATTTTCTTCCAGTGTTCCGGTTGTCGGTATAACGCCTCCGCACGACGAATCGTGTTCATCATGTCATGGGCATTAAAGCTTTCAAAGGAGAAGCCGTTCCCTTCACCATTGAATTCATTGTATGCCTGCACTGTATCATTCAGCCCCCCTGTTTCTCTCACCAGTGGCACACTACCGTATCGTAGCGCAAGCAACTGGCTAATACCACATGGCTCAAACCGGGACGGCATCAGGAACAAATCACTGCCTGCATAGAAGCGTCGGGATAATCCGTCGTTAAATGTAATCTGGGCGGACATCTTCAGAGGATAACGATTAGCAGCTTCACGGAACCAGTGTTCATAGGCCGGATCACCCGTACCCAACAATGCAAACTGAATGTCATCATAATACAGCAATTCATCCAATACACGGCAAACCAGATCTAGCCCTTTGGAGTCCACAAGCCTGGTTACCATGACCATAAGTGGTGCATCCGGACGTACGGGCAGGCCCAATTCCTTCTGCAGCTCAATCTTGTTCTCTATTTTCTTGGACAGGCTTGTTCTGTATTTCACAGCAATTTTGTTGTCCGCTGCCGGGTTGTAGCTTTTGGTATCGATACCGTTTACGATTCCACTGAAACGATCTCCAAGTGATCCAAGCAAGCCATCCATACCATAGCCATAATACTCGGTTTGTACCTCCTGTGCATAAGTGGGACTCACTGTCGTCACATGATCTGAGTAGACAATCCCTGCTTTCAGGAAATTCACATTGCCGTAATATTCTGCTCCGTCCATCGTGAAATAACGGTCGTCCAGTTCAAGCAAATCACTGAATAGCTCATGTGGAAACACACCTTGATATAACAGGTTATGTATCGTGAACACGGTTCTTATCTCACTGTAAAACGAATCATGGGCATAATGAGCCTCTAAGAGCAAAGGAATCATTCCCGCATGCCAGTCATGACTGTGCAGCACGTCAGGCTTAAACTCAATTTGCGGCAACACTTCGAGAACAGCACGATTGAAAAAGGCAAAACGCTCACCATCGTCCATATACCCGTACACACCGTCTCGTCCAAAGTAGTACTCATTGTCCACAAAGTAGACAGGAATCCCGTCATGGACCAGCATCTCGATTCCACAATAGGCTCTGCGCCAACCCAGTGGCACATCTGTTATGATCACTGGCTCCATTGCGTCTTTATACTCATCAGGTATGCCTTTATATTTGGGCAAAATGACACGAACATCCGCTCCGCTTTTCTTCAGTGCCTGAGGCAATGCACCGATAACGTCAGCAAGACCTCCTGTTTTGATAAATGGATGTACTTCAGCAGCAGCAAATAAAATATTCATGCCTTCGTCCTCCTTTTCGATTTAACCGTGGTGCTATCTTTTGTTTTTATGGTTTTTGGTCTGACGGAAGTGATTTCAGTAGACGACTCATCCGTTTTCCGACGTGGATTCTTTTTTAGAACGACTACGCTTAGCGGTGGTAAAACCACTTCAAGACTATGTGGTTGCCCATGAAAAGGAATCTTTTCGGTGGGGATCTGCATATCATTAATTATGCCTGATCCTCCGTAATCGGAATGATCACTGTTCAGCACTTCGGTATACATACCGGGACGCATGACACCAATCCGGTAACGCTCCTGTTTGACCGGCTGAAAGTTAACTAACACAAGGAGTGTATCCGCAGGTTTTTTTCCTTTGCGAACATATGAAATGACACTTTGGCCCTGATCATCCGGAGTGATCCATTCATAGCCGTCAAAGGAATGATCAAGCTCCCATAAAGCTTTTTCGCCCACGTATACGTCGGACAGTTCGCGCACAAACTTGTGCAGTTTGCGGTGACTGTCATAGTTTAGCAAGAACCAGTCCAGTTGATCTTCATCTTTCCATTCGATAAACTGACCGAATTCTCCCCCCATAAACAGCAGCTTTTTACCTGGGAAGGTCATAAAGTAACCCAAAAAGGCACGCATGCCGGCAAACTTCTGCTCGTATGTTCCTGGCATCTTGTCTAGGAGCGACTTTTTGCCATGAACAACCTCGTCATGAGACAGTGGAAGCACGTAATTTTCAGCAAAGGAGTATGCGACCGGGAATGTCAGTAAATGATGTTTGGAAGGACGCTGGTGAAAATCCGATTTCATATAATCGAGCGTATCATTCATCCAGCCCATGTTCCATTTATAGTTGAAACCAAGACCACCCTGATCCACAGGCGAAGTAACCATCGGCCATGCACTGGACTCTTCTGCCATCATCAATGCATAAGGGAAATACTTGAACACTGTCTCATTCAGCTGCTGCAAAAAGGCAATAGCTTCCTTGTTTTCAAGACCCCCTTCATCATTGGTTCGGTACTGTCCTGGCTGTTTCTCAAAATCCAATTTCAGCATGCTGGTCACAGCATCGACGCGAAGTCCGTCAAAATGGTACATTTCCATCCAATACAGTGCATTGGAGATGAGAAATGAACGAATCTCAGGTTTCGAGTAGTCAAAGCTAAGTGTGCCCCAGCCAGGTCTCTCAGCTAACAACGGATCTTCATATTCATACAAAGGCGATCCATCAAACATACGTAAGCCGTGTGCATCCTTGGCAAAATGGGCGGGTACCCAATCCAGCAATACGCCAATTCCGGCCTGATGCAACGTATCGACTAGGTACATCAGATCTTTCGGCTGTCCGTAACGACTCGTTGGCGCATAAAACCCTGTGTTCTGGTATCCCCACGAGAGGTCATACGGATGCTCACTCAGGGGCATCATTTCAACATGGGTATACTTCATTTCCAATAAGTAAGGAACGAGCAAGTCAGCAATCTCACGATAGCTGTAAAGAGACCCATCTTCTTTGCGCTTCCAGGTGCCTATATGCATTTCGTAAATATGTAGAGGTTTGTTATACATGGTTCGCTGTTTGCGTCTCCAGGCCCCATCATTCCATTGGTATCCTTCGATTGAACTGGTGACAGAAGCCGTCTGAGGGCGAACCTCTGCCTGGAACGCGTAAGGGTCTGCTTTGAGGATTTCTGTACCCTCTTCCGTTAATATACGGAATTTGTATAAAGTTCCTTCACTGATTTCCGGAAAAAAACGAGTCCAAAATCCAGAATCGGGTATCTTATATAAAGGTTCCTGTTCACCTTTCCAATCATTACGGTCCAGAGCCAAACCTACTTCTTTGGCATTCGGAGCCCACACGGTAAAACGATATCCCTGACGATGATCCTCTATCGCAGGCTGAGCGCCCAATATTCGATAACTGTGATGAAGGTTTCCTTCATGAAACAAATAAATATGCTCCGGCGATATGACCGGGTTTGGCAACGGTTGAATGGCCACGAGACCACCTTCTTCCTCTAGAGAATTGACTTTACATTACCATTACCCCATTCTAGCCAAGTTGAAAAGAAAAATGACGTGTTTAAAAAAATGTTGTATTTTTTCAGAATATTTACAGTATACATCGTTTCAATAGCTCCAAATTGCGTTTATGTATGTACTACACTGGACAATTATCTTGGGAGGGAAACGATTATGTTTAAAAAAGATTGCATCGCAATGCTGTTGGCGGGAGGAGAAGGGAAACGATTAGCTCCCTTAACTTCAAGTATCGCAAAACCCGCTGTACCGTTTGGCGGGCACTACCGGATCATCGATTTTCCTCTCAGCAACTGCGTTAACTCAGGCATCGACACTGTAGGTGTACTGACGCAGTACCAAGCTGATTCATTGCATGATCATATTGGTGGAGGAGAACCATGGGGACATTCAAATTCAAGTGAGGCAGGAATCTCCTTGCTTCCATCTTATCATACAGGAAATGACGAATACTTGGGAACGGCGGATGCTATTTATAAAAATATGGACTATATTGACCAACAAAACCCCGAAAATGTGCTGATTTTGTCGGGTGACCATATTTATCATATGAATTATCGTGAAATGCTGGATGCTCATACGGCTAATGAAGCTGTAGCGACGATTTCAGTGATGGAAGTACCATGGGATGAAGCTCATCGCTTCGGGATTATGGCTGCTGATGCCAATTTGCGTGTAACGGAGTTTGCCGAGAAACCTGCTGAACCCAAAAGTAATCTGGCCTCCATGGGTATTTACATGTTCAAATGGGACTATCTGAAGCGTCACTTGATTGAAGATGCTGCTAATCCGGAATCCAGTCATGACTTCGGTAAAGATGTGATCCCTCAAATGTTGAAAGAAAACAATGATCTCTTCGTCTATAACTTTAACGGCTATTGGAAAGATGTAGGTACCGTAAAAAGTCTATGGGATGCACATATGGATTTATTGCACAATGAGGAAGATTGGAGCCTACACAAAGAAGAGTGGCCCATGTTTACCCGTGAATGGCGCTCCAAGCCAAGTGCTCATAAGGCACGCCATGCTCATACCGGCCATGTAGCTTCCATGATTCATGATTCATGCGCCATTGAAGGGCGCGCTGAACGTTCCGTTATCTTCTGCGGTGCGGAAGTTGGTAAAGGCTCTGAAGTGAAGGATAGCGTTGTGATGCCAAACGCACGCGTAGGTCGCGGTGTTCACATCGAACGCGCTATTATTGGTGAAGGTGCTATTATTAAAGATGGCGCCATCGTCAAAGGTACAGCGGATGAAATTATCGTTGTTGGACCCCATGAGATTGTTTCTGCCAAACCGGCAGTTCGCACACAACCTGTACGCATGCTGAAAGAAGTGTATGAGAAAAGTGGACGCCTGCGTGCTGGTGAGCTTTCCTCATAAGATAAAGAAAAGGCGAGCCGTTAATGGCTCGCCTTTTTTGATATGTTCTTTTTGGATCGCATACATTGAAGCTTATTGGAGGAGTATTAGTATGGATCAATCTTTCACAAAACTAAGATTTATCCTGATCAGACTCCGTCTTAGTGATATTAGGTTCCAGAGCTACTCCATCCTCATCCTTCTGCGTTGTAAGCTCCTCCACGATCTCTTCCTCCGGTAAAGCCGGTAACGCAACCGTAACCGTAGTCCCTGATCCAAGTTCACTCTGTATGGTAATAGTACCTTCATGCAGTTCTACCAGTTCCTGCGTAATCGCAAGCCCCAGACCTGTTCCCCCGTTCTGGTGATTGACCTGGAAGAAACGATCACGTACCTTAATCAGATGCTCTTCACTGATTCCAATGCCCGTATCCTGAACAGCAGCTATAATCTGCCCATCCTCCTCTTTTACAGTCAGGAAGATCCAGGAATTTTCATGTGAGAATTTAATTGCATTGTCCACGAGGTTCAGGAAGACTTGTTTCAGTCTGTTACCATCCCCATGAACGTTGAACGCACGAGTTTCATCGGTTTCCAGCTTGAGGTGTATCTGCTTTTGTTCCGCTTTGGCCCAGACATTCAGCATCGTTTCCTGCACAATCTCACGAATGCTGACTGATCCTTTGACCAGTTTCATTTGATTCTGCTGTAATTTGGAGAAATCCAGCATCTCTTCAACAAGACCAATCAGACGCTCAGTCTCTTTGGAAATAATGCTCATTCCAATTCTTGTCTCGTCAGGATCATAGCCCCCAGAGTCCAGCGTTTCGCTCCAGCCTTTGATACTCGTTAGCGGAGTCCGCAGTTCATGGGATATGGAAGAGATAAAATCATCCTTGATCTGATTACTTCTGACGATTTCATGCGCCATGAAGTTCAGTGTGGAAGCCAGCTCGCCAAGTTCATGCTTGTAGTTCCCTTTGACCCTGACATCCAGTCGTCCTCTAGCCATTTGAGCAGATACCGCAGTGATGTTGTTGATGGGACGTACAATGGAATTCGCCATACCAATACTGATGATCAAGACAATTGCAAGCACGGCAACACCGACCGCAATCGCTAGCATTCCCATATTCACCAGCTTGGAGTTAACATCTTCCAGTGACGTTAAGTATCGAATAACATAAGTATTTTCGCCGCCCAGGTCGAATTTATGTGAAACGGCCATGACCTGCTCGCCTGTGGCAGGCTGTCTGCCTACCCACCGCCCCATACCGCCGCTCAATGCCTGTTGAATATCGCTGGTCTGTAGAACGGCACGGTCAGATTCAAAAGCAGTTGAACTAGCTAACACTTTGCCGTTCAGATCCAGAATCTCTAGCTCGGTATTGAATAATTCCAAATTAACGAGTAGTCTGGACAGATTATTCCCGTCTTCCGAATTACTCTCACGTGCCAGAGGCTCGAAAAAATCCTTTGAATTGGAGATATGAGTACTGATCGTATTATAGATGCTCTCATAATAATATCTTTGCACCGCCAGCATAAATACGAATTCAACCAACAGCAGAGCAAGAAACACTACAAAGAAGTAATGTAGTACGATCTGCCGTGTAATGCCTTTTTTAATCATTGCTCCCTGCCCTTCCATTTGTACCCGTGACCCCATACAGTCTGCAGGTATTCAGGTTCGGAAGGATTGTTCTCAATTTTCTGACGCAAGCGGCGAATGTTCACGTCCACGATCTTTGGATCACCCATGTACTCTTTACCCCACACGTGATCCAGCAGCACATCTCTGCTAAGCGGTGTATTTTCTTTTTCCAGGAAAAATTGAATCAGGGAAAACTCGGTTGGTGTTAACTCAATTATTTCATTTTGTTTCTTGAATTGCTTGGAGATCAGATCCAGCGAAAATGGTCCTGACTGGAATGTAACCTTGGCGGCTGTTTCCCGGTGAACGTTCACCCGACGCAGCAAAGACTGAATACGTGCAATGAGTTCCGTTGGGCTAAATGGCTTACTTACATGGTCGTCCGCTCCAACAGACAATGCATATACCTTGTCCTGTTCCTGTACTTTCGCGGTAAGAAAAATAATACCTAAACGTTCATTGGTTTCACGAATACGGCGACATACTTCAAATCCATCAATGCCAGGAACCATAACATCCAGCAAAGCCAGATCTATATCTGGAACAGTTTGCAGAATGCGAAGTGCTTCATGTCCGTCCCCTGCTTCAAGCACTTCGAACCCATTTCTTTTCAAATTAATAACAATAAAACTGCGTATGGATTCCTCATCCTCAAGAATAAGCACTTTACTCATTAAGTTCTTCCTTTCTGTTCAGTTGCGACATATTGTCCAACAATCCCTCATCCGCATCCAGTTTTGCACCACGTGAAGCAATGACCCGATCATTTGTCCGGGTTATTTCTTTCCAGTTTTTACTTTTTTCCTGTTCCCACTGGGAAAGTGTGAAATATTTAATTTCACCTACGGTTTCATCAGTATCCATCATTTTGAAGCGAATGTATTTTTCTTTTTCCGATTTGGTATCAATGGTAATCTTTCCATACCACTCGGGCTTCAGATTCAAGTGAAATAGATCAGCATCATCTCGATATTGGAATGAAACAAAATCTTTTCCATCCTTGCCATCCCATTGATAAAAAGTATAAAACCACATCCGGGAATCAAATACGTAATGCTCCCAGCCTTTGGGCGTTTCCTTCAATCCAAACTCAATAATACCATCATTATTGACATCAACGCTTAAAATTTTGTCATCTCTGTAGGTTTGATCAGGTGATTTAAAAGCATTGACTAACTTATTATCTTTCACGTACACAATCTGTGAAAATGTACTCCGGTCATCCAGCTCCGCATCCAGCACGATCCCTATTTTATTTTTGGCAATCTGCCCTCCGACAGCATTATAAATCTCTTTTACGGTGTAGTCCGTTTGCATCCTGTCCACTTCCTTGAAGCTGCCTTCGTCATATTGATATAAGGCAATAGATACAAATCCGCTGTTGTTCAGGGATACGATAGCAAAATCATTTTTTCGATCCCCGTTTAGATCCAGTGTGTTCCCTTGAACATCATCTATAATATATTGGTTATACGGCACACCGCCTAGCACTTGTTCAAGTGCCCCACCCTTATAAGAATAAGCGGTTAACGCTTTCTGTTCTTGTAAACTTACACCGAGAATGATATCTGGATTGCCGTCATTTGTAATGTCCAAAACTTTGAACGATTGCAGTTCATTTCCCGGAACATCAAATGTCAGCTTTTTCACCCAAGAATCCCCCTGCTCCTCCAGTAACATGCCATGAATCCGCACATTTTCATTAGGGGTTTCATAAAAAACGATGGCTTCTCGCGTACCATCTCCGTTCAAGTCCTCGACACGAATCATGCTGGTGTTGTTCATGTCTTTGGGGCGGATCAATTTGCTTTCGGGTGGTTGTTCCTTCTGTACAATCGTGTACAATTTCTCTTTATCCAACGACATTATCGGTTTTCGCATCAAGCCCTTGGGGTCGCTTATAACCGTACATCCACTAAGAACAGACCCAAGCAAGACACTGACTGCTCCACCTGCTATGTAGCGTCCCCATCGTGAATTAAGCAATTTCATCACTCTTTTCGATAGTTTAAATCATATTTTTTTCTTGCTGTGTCAGTCTCCGTCCACGTATATCAAAAGCAATCTTGCCTTCCGCAAGCCCCCAGATGCGGGTCGCATGTTTCTCCGCCAGTTCAATGGGCAATACCGCTATAATGGTAGCACGTTCCTCCTCGCATAATTTGCGCAACGTTTCCAGTACCGTATCTGCCGTATGCGGATCAAGCCCGACAACAGGTTCATCTGCCAAAACAACTTTGGCACCATGGGCAAGAGCTCTAGCAATTGCCACACGCTGCTTCTCTCCACCACTCAGCTTCTCTGCAGTTTGGTGCGCTTTATCAAGCAATCCCAATCCTTCGAGGTAATCCATGGCACCCATATAATCATCGGAACGAACCATACCTGTTACCATTCTCCACAAAGGGGTCTGACCAACCCGACCGATCAATACGTTTTTCAACGCTGTACGTCTCGGATACAATTGCGGATTCTGTTCCAAGTATGCCCATTCCCGTTTAATTTTCCGTTTTCCGGACCAGCCTTCTTTTAGAATCTCGGCCCCATCCACCGTAAATCGGCCACTATCCCACTTCTCCATCATGGCCAGACATTTGAGCAGCATGCTTTTTCCACTCCCGCTGGAACCAACTACAGCGATCATTTCACCCTGTTGCATATCAAATCGAATATCCCGCAGAACCGGAATCCGGTCCGCTCCAACGGATTTGCTCAAGTTCTCCACTCTGATCATCGCGATGTCTCCTCTTGTCCATGTATTTCCCTACCACTAGTGTACTCGGAAATGGACATCAATTTCCATGCGAACACCAGCTTCTATTTTACCACAGTTTCGAGCACAGGTTGACGACGAAATAATACACCTGCTGCACCAAAGAGAAGATACATGAATCCAAGCAAGGTAAACATGCTTCCGGGGGAGCTCCAGTTGATCACTTGACCGCCCAAATTCGGTCCGATAATGCTTCCAATCGTAAAATGAAATGAGGCCACTACGTTTGCTGCCGGCAGCAGCACTTTAGGCAAGATATCTGCCGCATAGGCAAGGCCCAACGAGAAAAATGATCCTACCAGACCTCCTGCTATCGTCAACAGCGCGAGTGTCCACCAGAAATGCGTTCCCGCCAAAGGAACCAACATGAAGACAATCCCTCCCGTTATACCGGCAAACATTAACGTCTTTTTACGACCATAACGGTCACTTAACATACCCAGAGGTAATTGCAGAAACAGACCTCCAATTCCAACGAAGGGCAGCAAAGAGGAAATCTGATTCGCATCGAAACCAATACGCAGTCCGTATACCGGGAAGTTGCTGTTCATTCCGGCTTCCATGTACCCGTACAATAACGCAGGTAGCAGTGCATACCAGGCCCAAGTGAAACTTTGACGGAACCGGCGTTCAGGCAGTTGACCCTGTTCTGCTTTTTCAGGCTTGGTATCGGGAAGCTTCATTAATACAAGGATTAGTACGGCCGCCATACAAACAAACAGCACCCAGAATGGTACAGCATCACCATACCCTAACAGCTTGATTCCCAAAGGCCCAATACTAAATCCCAAACCATAGGACATGCCATATAGCGATATATATCGTCCGCGTTTCTCCGGTGCGGTGACTAGAAGAACCCAAAGCTGGGCCGCATAATGGAGCGCACTATCACCGATTCCGACAACGATACGCAGAATAAACCATAGTTTGATATCTGGAAAATAAGGAAACAGGATCAAGGGGAACATCACAAATAACAGTCCGCCAACAATCAGCTTCTTAAACCCAATCGCTCCCAATAGTCGTTCAGCGACCAAGGTCATGGCAAAAGAGCCAACATACAACGCAGCTGCATTTAAACCATTTAATCCTGGTGAAACTCCCTTTTGCTCCAAAAATATAGACAACACTGGCAGCAATAGCCCCTGACTGATACCCGCTACAACAATAACGGTAATCAGAATGAGATAGTTTGATGTAGAATGTGAACATTTTGGAGCGGTTACAGATGACACGAAATTCATTCCTCCTGCAAGCATACAAAGAAAAATCGCCATCACTGACGACCTTCCGCATGTGATAAATATTCTTTTCATCGTGCATGGTTATACCCGTGCCTTTGTCCTGGACTTGAACATTATAGTGGACAACGCCCTGCAAAACAAGCCATAATAGTACTTAAGTCGCTGCGTACATTTAGATGTGACGGGAGGATTCTGCATCGTTATGGCTTATCATGTTAAAATTGATGTTTCACCGATATATGAAATGCTGAATAGCTTTCTTGTCTATGTAACCAAGAAGTGGATTCAACACCTGGATGTCGGTCCGGAATGGATTATTGAAGTGGAAGGCAAACTAAGCTCCAATGTACGAGCTGCGCTCGCACCTGCCGCCACCTGGCCTTTTGATGACTTTGACGTATTGTTTGCATGGGCTGCCTACCGGAATGGGTCTGTAGAGAATCGCGAATTTCTGGATATGCTTGCAGAGCAGACAGCCGATGAGCTGTTCGCACGGGTATCGCCTTTGCTTCCGAATCTTACAATAGAAGAATCTACACGTATTCGGGACAGTTATGTTCCTCTGCTTAGACTCTGGGATCAGCATTACTGCCAACATATGAGTGAAGATTATCGAATCTGGTTGGAAGAGGACGCTGAAGAGAAACGCATATTGCTTGAGAAAATGGGATCTGAGCTACTCATTGAGTATGCTACCGCTGGCGTGCTGGTTGAACCTATGCCTGGACTGGATGAGGTCATCCTCTTTCCAACGGTTCACAACCGCCCCATTAATATGTACTGCTTCTATGAGGGCATGATGATTATGCAGTATCCCGTGGATACACCTGAAGAAGATGAAGACCAGCCGCCAACCTGTCTGCTTCGTTTCACACATGCTCTGGCTGACCCGGAAAGACTTCGTCTTCTGCGTTATGTATCTGGTGAGCCTAAGTCTCTTGCCGAGATGTGTGAAGAACTGGGTAAGGACGAGGATATGGTTAAAGATCAGGTCATGGCTCTGCGTATCGCTGGTCTGTTACGGACCCATCTGCTCGGCAGTAACCGCAAAGAGAAATACAGTATCCGGCCGGATGGCGTGTCTGAATTGAACATGTTTCTTGAATCCTATATTCGCATATAAAAATGTGACTAACTGTATACTTGCCGGCTGCAAGGAGTGATTTCAATATGAAAATTATAAAACAACATATTTTGTTTGATCTTGATGATACACTCGTTTATTGTAATAAATATTTCAACCTGGTTCTGGGTGAATTCTTCGAGAGTATGCAAGAATGGTTTGATGGACATGCCCTGACGATTCAACAGATTCGCGAGAAACAGCTTGAGATCGATGTCACCGGAGTGAACAAATTGGGATTTGCAAGTCATCACTTCCCACAATCCCTAATTGATACCTACCGCTACTTCTCTCAAAAATTCGCAAAATCCACCTCTGCTCAGGAAGAGTCCTATCTAAGCAAGTTGGGAATGAGCGTGTATGACAAAGAAGTTGAGCCATATCCTCACATGGTTGAAACACTAGAGAATCTTAAATCGGCTGGACATTCCCTCTACCTGTATACGGGTGGTGAAACCGTAATCCAGCAACGGAAGATTGATCAGATGAAGCTTTCCGCTTATTTCGATGACCGGATCTACATCCGTCAACACAAGAACGTTGAGGCGCTTGAAGGTATATTGTCTAATGGCCCGTTTGAGCGTCGTGCAACATGGATGATTGGAAATTCGTTACGAACAGATATCATGCCAGCAGTGACGGCTGGAATCCATAGCATATATATCAAACAGCCGAATGAGTGGCAGTACAATATTGTAGAGCTTCAGCCTAATCCCGAAACATCGATGTACACCATCACTGCACTGGAAGAGGTACCGAAGGTCATACACGAAAATATACAACAACATCAACAAAAAAGGACCCTAGGTTAAAGGGTCCTTTTCTTATTGTTACACTTATTTTACGGTTACTCTTAGTTGTCTCGTATGTTACAGCGTCGCTACAACGTGTCACGATTTCGTTCTTTCCAATCAGGAGAGCTTAAGCTTCTTGTTTCTCGGCAGACAGCTTGCCTGTTGCCACATCTTGCAGAATAATACGTGCCTTTACTGTACTCCCGTCTTTTCGCTTGAAAGACAGTACCTGAGTACTCCCCTTTTCAATCAACGATTTCAACATTGTACTGGTAATCTTTTTGCCAACGTATTCTTTCCAGATGACAAATCCGCAGCCTTCCTTGAAACGTGTACAGCCATACCCCTTCTTACCTTCAATAATCTGACCGGAACAACCCGGAGATGGACAGGATGCCAATGTTTCACGGACTCCCGTTTGGCTCGAATTCGCAGATTGTGCTTTTGCATTGGAGCTTGTGATACCGCCAGTCCTGGACGAAGTTGCAGATGGTTGACGTAACGTTTTTGTCCCCCCATTTGAACCTGTACCTGATGCCTTGGTGGAAGTTCTTGTACTGGATGTCTGGGCTCTAGCTCCCTTGCCTTTGCCACGTCCCCCACGTTTATCTTCACCAAAAGCATCCGCTGGCGCCGGGGCTTGAACACGTACTTTATCAATAATGGACATGGTGAATTTTTTGACGTTCTCCATAAACTTTTCCTGTTCTGCTTCGCCTTTGGAAATCTGAACCAATCTTCTCTCCCATTGGCCCGTCATCTCAGGGGAAGTTAAGAGATCTACACCCGCTCGGCGGATCAATTCGATGGCAGTTCGGCCCTTCAACGTCAGTTGCATTTTTTTACCCTGCATTGTAATGTAACCCACATTTTTGAGACGTTCAATCGTTGCTGCGCGTGTAGCCGGTGTTCCCAGCCCACTGTCTTTCATCGCATCACGCAACTCTTCATTTTCAATCTGCTTACCTGCACTTTCCATCGCCTTCAGCAATGTTCCCTCCGTATAACTTTTGGGAGGCTGGGTCGCCTTCTCCTTGAACTCACTCTTCGTACATTGAACAGGCAATTCAGGCTGTACGGAGAATGCTTTGTCCGTCCATTCCTCCGCTTCCTCTTCTTCATTGCTGTTTTTCTTCGTCTTTTTTTTGCCTGAGCTACCTTGTTCTTGATCTCCGGAACCCAGTACCACTTTCCATCCCAGCGATAACAGTTCTTTTACAGAGGTCTTGAACTGGTGTTTCTCCACTTCTGTGAGCACAGTATGCTGCTTATACTCGGCTGGCGGATAGAAATGAGACAAGAAACGTCTTACGATCAGATCATAGATGTTCTGTTCATCCTTCGATAACGTCCCTGGTCGCTTCAATGTAGGAAGAATGGCATGGTGATCTTCGACTTTGGAGGGGTTACATACGCCCTTGTTATTCTTGTGTACAAGCTCAGACTTTGCCCCCTGCGCAAGTTCACTGTAAGATCCATTTTTGAGCAAATTCAGCGTCTTGTGCATGCCTTCGATATTCTGTTCCGTAACATAGTTTGAATTGGTCCGTGGATAAGAGATTACTTTATGTTTCTCGTACAAAGCCTGAGCAATATCCAACGTTTTCTTCGCCCCATAACCGAACTTGGCATTCGCTTCTCGCTGCAAAAGGGTCAGATCATACAATCGGTATGGATACTCCTTGGTATTTTTTGCTTCGTACTTGGCAATCTGCCCCGTCTTCCCCTTCACACTGGCAGCAATAGATTCTGCTACTGCGGGGCCGGTCAGCTTGTCCCCTTGACGTAATCCCCTGTATTCCACCCCTTCCTGACGAAACCATGCAGCCACTTCATAAAAGGTCTGGGATTGGAACGCTTCAATCTCGATTTCCCGGTCATAGATCAAGGCCAATACCGGAGTCTGGACTCGTCCTACAGACAGCAAAGCGTTATGACGCGTGGTAAACGCCCGTGATGCATTCATGCCAATTAGCCAGTCCGCTTCACTTCGTGCCCTGGCAGCATGGGTCAAATTTTCAAATTCCGAGGCATCCTTCAATCCGTCGAAACCACGTTTAATACTTTCTGCGGTCAAATCCGATATCCACAGACGCTTCACGGGCTGACGCAGCTTCAGCTGTTGTTGAATTAAGGCAAAGATATATTGCCCCTCACGCCCCGCATCACAAGCATTAACGATAGCTGACGCCCGTTTGGCAAGTTCTCCGATCATTTTCAGTTGGTCTTTCGTTCTCGGATTGGGCACAATTTTGAACTGATCTGGAATAATCGGCAGGTCACCTATATTCCAGCGCTTATATTTCGTATCATAGGCATCCGGTTCTGCAAGTCCCAATAGATGACCAATCGCCCAAGTGATAATGTAATGCTCACCTTCCAAATAATTGCGATTGTTCTTGGCCCTTGGTTCTATGACGGCGGCAATGGTTCGTCCCATGTCGGGCTTTTCCGCTATAACCAGTGTCTTCATCCGTCCATCTCTCCTCCTTCACCGTCCGCATGACGGCAAAAAGGGGCCTTCCGCCCACGGAAGCCCCTTGCTTCTGAAACTTATTATATCAGATTTTGATTCCTGGAGCATCCTCCAGATCATTTAACCAGCTGCCTGTTCATTCAATGCCTGCTTTGCCCTGCACTCTTTGCACACACCTTGAAAATCAAGGCGATGATCCGTTACAGCAAAACCATATTGCCGCTCAATTTGTTGTTCCAGACGAAGCAAACCGTCCTCCATGATCTCTTCCACACGACCACAATCTGTGCAGATTAGATGATGATGGTGATGCGAGCCATCCGTACTTCGCAGATCGAAGCGCGCAGCGCCGTCTCCAAAGTTAATCTTTTCTACCACCTGAAGGTCACTGAGCAGCTCAAGCGTACGATAGACCGTAGCCAATCCAATCTCGGGAAACTGTTCCTTAACCAGCAGAAATACTTCCTCTGCACTAAAATGATCCTTCTCATGCTCTAGTAAAACACGTACAGTAACTTCTCGTTGCTGTGTCAACTTATAACCTTTTTCAACCAATTGATTTTTAATGTGATAAATCTGTTCTGATATGGATTTGCCCCGGTCACTTGCCATAAGGTTGCACCTCCGGATTTTATTATATTGTCTATTCGTTTAATTTTAATTGAGTGTCTTTATGCTTCTTATTTAGAATGATTATAATATAATAGTAAATCTTTATGGAGGAAAAAGCAATGCTATACATCACACTTGCATAAAATAATTAACTGTAGGCTACACGACCTGACTCCATTCTTAACATGATAAAAAAACAAACAACCCCCGCTAGTCGTGAGAGTTGTTTGTTTATCTTATACAACTATTTATGGATTATGGATAACATTAATCCCATCATGCTTGTTCGACACGTTACGCCAGAACTGTAGCACCCATCAAATATTTGTCCACTTCACGGGCAGCCTCACGACCTTCATTGATTGCCCACACAACCAGACTTTGACCACGACGCATGTCGCCTGCTGCAAATACTTTATCCACATTGGTGTTGTACTTACCATAACGCGCTTTAACGTTGGTACGACGGTCTGTTGCCAGTCCCAGTTGTTCCACCAATGTCTGCTCTGGTCCATTAAAACCAATAGCAATCATCGCCATTTGCGCTGGGAATATACGCTCCGTCCCCGGGATAGGCTGATAGATCTTACGTCCTGTCTCATCCACAATACGCTCGATTTGCACTGTGTGTAATTCTTTGAGGTTCCCCTCATCGTCACCGACAAATTTGGTCGTCATGATGGAGAATTCACGCGGATCTTGACCGAACAGTGCTTTGGCTTCCTCTTGTGCATAATCAAGCGTATACACATTAGGGAATTGCGGCCAAGGGTTGTTCATACGATCACGCTCCATAGGCGCTTGTGTATGTGTACCAAATTGAGTTATCGTACGACAACCGTGACGGAGCGATGTAGCCACACAGTCAGAACCTGTATCGCCACCACCAATAACGATAACATCCTTGTCCTGTGCAGAAAGATAGTTGCCATCCTCCAGATTGGAATCCAGGTAACTTTTGATGCTGCCATTCAGGAAATCCATTGCGTAATGAACGCCTTTCAAGTCGCTGCCTTCAATGTTAAATTCACGCGGTTTAGTTGCACCGCCGCACAGGACAACTGCATCATACTCGTCTACCAGTTGCTGCGCAGCAATATCTTTGCCGATCTCCGTGTTTGTTACAAATTGAATGCCTTCTGCTTCAAGCAAATCCACACGACGCTGAACCACGTTTTTATCCAATTTCATCGTCGGTATACCGTACATCAACAAACCGCCAACACGATCAGAACGCTCGTATACCGTTACCGAGTGACCTGCTTTGTTCAGCTGAGCCGCTGTAGCCAGTCCCGCAGGACCTGAACCTACAACCGCTACACGTTTACCCGTCCGCTTCTCTGGAGGTTGGGGAACAACCCATCCTTCTTCAAAGCCCTTTTCAATTATAGCTTCTTCAATCGTTTTGATCGTTACAGGCTCACCGATAAGTCCAACAGTACATGATCCTTCACAAGGAGCAGGACAGACGCGACCTGTAAATTCAGGGAAATTATTCGTTTTGTGCAGACGATCCAGAGCCTCTCTCCACAATCCGCGATATACGAGGTTATTCCATTCTGGAATCAGGTTATGCACAGGGCAACCCGATGTTCCGCCAATCATATCTATACCTGTATGGCAATACGGTGTACCACAATCCATGCATCGTGCACCTTGTGTTCTGAGCTCTTCTTCAGCCATATGTTTATGAAACTCTTCCCAATCCTTAACTCGCTCCGCTGGCTGGCGGTCCGCAGGCAGTTGCCGTTTGTATTCCATAAATCCAGTAGGTGTAGACATCTTACGTTTTCCCCCATCCGTTCTTGTCTTAATCCCTTCATCTGCATGGTTCTATATGAAATGGATTACTCATCATAGAGTTTTTGTCTATTGTATCACAAAATCTTCTCGAAGATATTTCAATAATAGTAGCACTTTGCCTGTTAAATATTAAATGGATTATCCGCATAATTCTTTGTATTTTATACATCATATCGTTCAAGTCTACCCATGGTCAATACCCTTAATTTGGTCCTTTAACAAGCTGAGATATACAATATTAGACGTTCAATCATAAAACAAAAAACTTAAACGTTATGTAAATGTCAGATAAATTATCATTGTATACAACATATTGCCCTACTTCATGCCGTCATTTCCGAATATTGCGTTTGATTTAGGGCTTTATAACGGTGAATTCCAATATCACTTATACTTTTTCACTAAAATGTAATTCAATCTATGTATAATATTCATCATGGGCCTAATTAATGTTATATTTATGTTAATTATGCTTTGTTTATTTTACACATGGTTTAATTTCCATAAAAAAAAGACGTTGTTCACGAATAACTCGTAATCAGCGTCTCACTATTTCGATTCGTAGTATAATATGATTGAGCTCTTTTATATCAACATATATGAATTTTAGCGCTTGCGCTCATAGAATTCAAAGGTATACGCATAAACATTTTTCTCATCCTGCTCGCCTTCAATCTGTTCTTTCAGTTCCCATTCTGACCAATCCACTTCAGGGAAAAAAGTGTCTCCCTCGAAATTCTCATGAATTCGGGTCACTACCAGACGATCTGCCAGTGGCAAAAACTCAAGATACACTTGGGAACCGCCAATGACGCAAAGTTCCTCACCTTTGGTAACCTTAAGCCCCTCTTCAATCGTGTGCACGACTTCAGCCTGCTCTGCTGTGTAATTCAAATCCCTTGTTACTACAATATTGCGACGCTGAGGAAGCGGTTTACCACCGAAGGATTCCCATGTATTTCGTCCCATAATAATCGTTTTGTTCAATGTACGTTGCTTGAAAAAAGCCATATCCTTAGGCAATCGCCATGGAATTGAATTGTTCAGTCCAATTACGCCGTTCTCACCCATCGCCCATACAAGTTCAATACTCAAAGATAAACACTCCTTCAATCCGTCTTTAATCCGTATCTGTTCACACCGCAATCGGCGCTTTGATGCCCGGATGATGCTGATAGTTCTCAAACTCGAAATCTTCAAACTTATAATCAAAAATGGAATCCGGCTTACGCTTAATCACCAATTTAGGCAACGCATAAGGTTCGCGCTCCAGCTGGGTTTTCACTTGTTCCACATGGTTCGAGTAGATGTGTACATCGCCTCCAGACCAGATGAAATCGCCCACTTCAAGGTCACACTGCTGAGCAATCATATGTGTTAGCAACGCATAGCTGGCAATGTTAAATGGCAAGCCGAGGAATGTATCCACGGAACGCATCGTAAGCATACAAGATAACTTACCCTCAGATACGTAAAACTGAAACGCGAAATGACATGGTGGCAGCTTCATATTATTAATCTCAGCCACGTTCCATGCACTAACCAGATGGCGGCGTGAATCCGGATTGTTTTTGATGGAGTCAATAACAGCAGCGATCTGATCGATTTTTTCTCCGCTTGGTGCTTCCCATGTACGCCACTGAGAACCATAGACCGGACCCAAATCCCCATTTTCATCGGCCCAATCATCCCAAATCTTCACACCATTTTCCTTCAGGTAGGAGATATTTGTATCGCCACTCAAAAACCATAACAGCTCATGAATAACCGATTTTAAATGGATTCGTTTGGTTGTCACAAGCGGAAATCCTTCGGAGAGATCATAACGCAGCTGTCTGCCAAAAACGGACTGAGTTCCGGTTCCGGTGCGATCTCCCTTATGCACACCCGTGTCCAGGACATCCTGTAATAAATCGAGATAGTTTTTCATGTTGGTGTCTCCTCACACTTCTTAATTTCATACATAGACCGTGATTGGCTTGAAGCCACATCATGACTGATCATTATATCAGTTTACCACACTGAGCATCGGGATAAAACGTGTTGAACAATTTGGTGAGTGTAACGTTACGCATATCATGTACACCGGTATCCTGATTTTTTCAATTTCCACTCAAAAAAAGAGACGAATAACGCATTAGCGTTATTCATCCCTTCTTGATTTACGTATAATGCCGGACGAATCCGAAGCTTAGACAATCTTAACGGGAAATGATGTGGATCGGGTGACCCATAACCAATTCCGCAGCTTCCATCACGATTTCGCCCAAAGTAGGGTGAGCGTGAATAGTCAGAGCCAGATCTTCCAAAGTAGCGCCCATCTCAATTGCCAAGCCAAGCTCAGCAATCAGGTTGGAAGCTTCCAGACCTACGATTTGGCAACCCAATACCAGGCCGCTTTCTTCGTCAGCTACGATTTTCACGAAGCCTTCAGCATGGTTCAAAGATACAGCACGACCATTACCCGCATAAGGGAATTTGCCAGCTTTAACTTTGTGGCCTTTTTCTTTCGCTTCTTTTTCAGTGTAACCTACGCTGGAGCACTCAGGATCTGTGAATACAACTGCAGGCATACATTTGTAGTCAACTACAGATGGTTGACCTGCGATTGCTTCAGCAGCCACTTTACCTTCGTAAGAAGCTTTGTGTGCCAGAGCCAGACCAGATACGATATCACCAATTGCGAAGATGTGTGGAATGCTGGTACGGCCTTGGTGATCAACTTTGACAAATCCACGCTCGTCAACGTCAACACCAATCATATCCAAACCAAGCTCTCCGTCCGTATTAGGGCGACGTCCAACAGTTACGAGCAGGTAATCTGCAGTTACTTCTTTGGATTCACCATTTACGGAATATTTAACAGTTACGTCTTTGTCCGTTTGCTCAGCACTTTCTGCTTTTGCACCCGTTACGATTTCGATGCCTGTTTTCTTCATGTTTTTAGCTACGAGGCTAGTCATGTCTTTATCGAAACCTGGCAGTACTGTATCCAAACCTTCGATAATTGTTACTTTAGAACCGAATTTGGAGTACATTTGGCCAAGCTCGGCACCGATATAACCGCCACCGATAACGATCATGCTTTTTGGAACTTCAGGCAAGTTCAGTGCTTCTGTCGAAGACAGAATGCGTCCGCCAAACGGGAAAGGTTTCAGTTCGATTGGACGGGAACCTGTTGCAATGATGCAGTTTTTGAAACGGTAACGCGGAGATTCGTGATCATTGAATACACGCGCTTCGTTTTCATTGATGAACATGCACTCACCGTTGAAAACTTCAACTTTGTTTCCTTTGAGCAAACCAGCTACGCCGCCAGTCATTTTCTTAACAACACCGTTTTTGAATTCTTGAGTTTTGCTGAAGTCCACTTTTACGTTCTCTGCAGAGATACCAAAAGCTTCACCGTGAAGTGCAGACTCATATTGGTGTGCAGCCGAGATCAGGGCTTTGGATGGAATACATCCGCGGTTCAAACATACGCCGCCCAGTTCGGATTTATCTACGATCAATACGCTTTGGCCCAGTTGAGCAGCACGGATGGCAGCTACATAGCCGCCAGGTCCTGCACCAATTACTAATGTGTCGATATCTAGAGAAGCGTCGCCTACTACCATATCTTACACCTCCATAACAAGCAGCTCAGGGTTAGCAAGCAGCTGTTTAATGTAATTCATAAAGTTTTGTGCAGTTGCGCCATCGATGATACGGTGGTCAAAGCTCAGGGAAAGAGCCATTACAGGTGCAGCAACGATTTCGCCGTTTTTAACAACCGCTTTTTCGCTGATACGTCCTGTTCCGAGGATTGCAACTTCAGGGAAGTTGATGATCGGAGTGAAGAACATACCGCCAGCAGAACCGATGTTACTGATTGAGATTGTGCTTCCTCTCATCTCGTTTGCGCTCAATTTGCCTTCGCGGCCACGAGCAGCCAGGTCACGAATGGAATCAGCGATCATCCAGATGGATTTACGATCAGCATCTTTGATAACAGGAACGATCAGGCCGTTGTCTGTATCTGTAGCGATACCGATGTTGTAGTATTTTTTGTATACAATTTCGTTAGCTTCTTCATCAATCATAGCGTTCAAAGCTGGGAACTCACGGGAAGCCGCAACCAGTGCTTTAACGATGAATGGCAGATAAGTTACTTTTGTACCTTTTTTCTCTGCAATTGGTTTCATGCGAGTACGGAAAGCAACCAGTTCAGTTACGTCCACTTCGTCCATGATTGTAACGTGAGGTGCTGTGTAAGCCGATTTAACCATTGCGTTGGAGATTGCTTTACGGATACCTTTGAATGGTACGCGCTCTTCTTCAACACGTTGATCAGCTGCAGCCGCTGCTGGTGCCGCGGATTTTTTCTCTTCTTGAGCTGGAGCTTCGGAAGAGGGCGCTGCGGATGAACCGCCACCGTTTTTGAAGGATTCAACATCTTCTTTGGTTACTTTACCGTTGTTGCCAGTACCGTTAACCTGAGCGATGTCTACACCTTGTTCGCGAGCGAATTTACGCACGCTTGGTGTTGCCAAAACGTCTTTGGCAGGTACTGCCGGAACGCTGTTGTTGCCGCCTTCTTTAGCTGAATCCGAGCTGGATGCTGCTGCAGAAGAACCACTTGTATCAGCTCCACCTTGAGCTGCATCTTTTTCTTGCTCGCCTTGATCGCCAGCAGGTGCGTCGTCTTGTTCAGGAAGTTCGCCTTCAGCATCGATGATCGCTACAACTTCGCCTACGTGGCAGATTTGACCGTCTTTTGCGAACACTTCAGTAATTGTTCCGTTAACCGGACAAGGTACTTCAACAACCGCTTTGTCGTTCTGTACTTCCATGATGATATCGTCGTCAGTTACTTTGTCACCGACTTTGATGTGCATTTTGATGATTTCGCCTTCGTGTAGGCCTTCGCCTAGTTCAGGGAATTTATATTCAAATTTAGCCAACTGAAAAACCTCCTTGATTATCTGCTCAATCCTGAAAACAACCCTTAACTCCATAAAACAACTGTTACTGCAAATGCAAATAACGGTTACTCAAGGGGCTAATGGCTGTTTACAGTGCAGCTTGCGCTGCGGTGTGAATCACCATACTGCGCCTTGCGGCATGTCAGATGATTAAATTAGAAATTTACGACTTTATTAACCGCAGCAACGATACGCGCCGGGTTAGGCAGCCATGAATCTTCGATTTGTGCAAAAGGATATACAGTATCCGGACCAGCTACACGCAGAACCGGAGCTTCCAAGTGCAGGATTGCTTTTTCATTGATTTGTGCAATGACTTCAGCTGCAACACCTGCGCTCTTTTGAGCTTCCTGTACAACAATTGCACGGTTTGTTTTCTTAATGGAAGCAACGATCGTATCGATGTCGATAGGACTAACCGTACGAAGGTCGATAACTTCAACTTTGATTCCTTGTTTTTCAAGCTCATCTGCAGCTTTCACAGAAGTGTGAACCATCATACCGTAAGTAATGATAGTTACGTCAGAACCTTCACGAACAACGTTCGCTTTACCCAACTCAACAACGTAGTCTTCTTCAGGTACTTCTGCACGGAAAGCATGGTACAGGTTCAAGTGCTCCATGAAGAATACAGGGTCGTTATCGCGAATCGAAGCGATCATCAGACCTTTTGCATCGTAAGGGTTAGAAGGAACTACCACTTTGATACCTGGTGTTTGCGTAAGCAGACCTTCCAGGGAATCTGTATGCAATTCTGCAGCTTTAACTCCACCACCGAATGGTGTACGGAATACGATTGGAGAATTGTATTTTCCGCCGGAGCGGAAACGCATACGAGCAGCTTGCACTACCATTTGGTCAAGAGCTTCAAAGATAAAACCAATGAATTGGATCTCAGCAACCGGACGGAAGCCTTGCACACCCAGACCTACAGCCAGACCACCAATAGCGGACTCAGCGAGTGGAGTATCAAATACACGCTCTTCGCCAAATTCTTTTTGCAAACCTTCAGTTACACGGAAAACGCCGCCCACGTTACCTACATCTTCACCGAAAAGCAGAACGTTAGGGTCGCGTTTCAATTCAACGCGAAGCGCATCACGGATTGCTTCTTTCATGTTCATTTGTGCCATTTGCTTCATTTCCTCCTTAAACATTGACAGTTCACATTAAAATGATTCATACATGTATACCAGGACACCGGAATCCGCCCCGGATGTTTATGCTTTATCGGAAAAAACTTATTGGAAGTCTGCTTTTTGCTCTTCCAAGTGCTTAGGCGTTTGTTCGAACATGCTGTCGATCAAGCCTGAAATCGTCATTTTCTCGGTTTTTTCCGCTTTTTTGATCTCTTCGTTTACTTTTGCTTTTGCTTCCTCTTTCACACGTGCTGTATCTTCTTCAGTCCAAAGACCTTTTTTCTCCAGATATTTAGCAAAACGTGCGATTGGATCTTTAGCATTCCATTCTGCCTCTTCTTCTTTTGTACGATACTTGGAAGCATCGTCAGAAAGGGAGTGCGGACGGAAACGGTAAGTTACTGCTTCGATCAATGTTGCGCCTTCGCCATTACGACCACGTTCAGCAGCTTCCTGAACCGCTTTGATTACAGCAAAGATATCCATACCGTCAACTTTAACACCTTTGATACCTGCTGCTACCGCTTTATGAGCGATGGACAGAGCTGCCGTTTGTTTGGCAAAAGGAGTTGTGATGGCATAACCATTGTTTTGCACGAAGAAAATAACAGGCAGTTTGTAAACACCAGCGTAGTTCAGACCTTCATAGAAGTCACCTTCAGAAGAACCACCATCACCTGTGTACGTAATAACAACTTGTTTTTGTTTCTTCAATTTATAACCCATTGCAATACCCATTGCGTGCAGAATTTGTGCACCAATGATGATTTGTGGCATCAATACATTAACGCCATCCGGAATTTGTCCACCATGCTGGTGTCCACGGGAGTACAGGAATGCTTGATAAAGAGGAAGTCCATGCCATACGAGTTGCGGAATGTCACGATAGCCAGGACATACAAAGTCTTCTTTTTCAATTGCAAATTCACTACCAACCATTGTAGCTTCTTGACCAGATACTGGAGCATAGAAACCAAGACGACCTTGACGGCCCAGGTTTACTGCACGGTCATCCCAAGTACGGGTAAATACCATGCGGTACATAATTTCTTTTAATTGATCATCGGAAAGTTTAGGCATCATGTCTTTATTAACAATTTCGCCGTCAGGAGACAGCACGGACAGAGCTTCTACATCCTCTGTATACACTTCATAAGGAACCTTGCTCATTTTTTTCTTCACCTCAACAAAAAATTTGAATATCAAGTTCCGCTGTTATAATATTATTATACACCTGTTTCACTGCATACGTCAAAGATATCCGTAATTTTTTTATGTTTCCTTCCGGATTGTATGTATAACAGGGGCTTAATATTGGTATAACAGCATAATACATCTTTGCGTGTTTGACCTATCCCCGTACAAGGGTAATCTTACCGTATTGCGCGGTCGAATGCAAAAATAAACCGAGAAAGGTGACGTTTTATGACGGATTCCCGCTATTTGAAACGTACGATTGTAAAAGAAGAGATCGAGAGTCGTTATCTCGGAGAGAAACGCACACTGCGTATCTATCTTCCCCCAGGCTATAACGAATTGTTAAGCTACCCTGTCGTTTATTGCCAGGACGGAGAAGAGTTTTTCAATTTTGGACGAATTGCCACAACGGCTAACCGAATTATTCTGGACGAAGGTGCTGAACCTTTCATTATAGTAGGGGTTCAAGTTGACGTGTCAGTAAGGACTCAGGAATATGCCCCCTTCGGCGATCGGTTCAAGGCCTATACCGCATGCTTCGCTGAAGAGATTATTCCCTATATAGAAGAGAAATATCCTGTACGCCGCTCTTCCCAGGAGCGCATTCTTGCAGGTGACTCACTGGGTGGCAGCGTCTCACTCCATCTTGCCCTACTCTACCCTGATCTTTTCACACGAGTGATCAGCATGTCCGGAGCTTACTACTCCGCTTCCCAAGAAATTTATGCGGCTGCTGAGGACTTGTCCTGGCTATCGATCTGGATGATTGTTGGTTTGCAGGAGACTGCCTTTGAAGCAGATACCGGTACGTATGATTTTGTGCAACTGAACCGGGATACCCGTGATTTGCTGGAAAAACGTGGTGCTCTCGTCTCCTATCAGGAGAAGGACGGGAATCACCAATGGGGCTTCTGGCAGAAGGAACTGCCCGAGGCATTGCTTTATTTTCTTCAGGAAAACTAAAACTTCCAATAGCAAGCTAATAAGCGGCTGAAAGGCCGCTATTGTTTTGCAACATAATGATATCGCTTACATGATTATTCAAAAAAGAAGCAGGATTTCCTGCTTTGTACGTTCCGCTTCTTCTTCTGTATCAGCGAGGCTAACTTCTTGGAAACCTTCACTATAATTACGTTAATACATGTTCCCTTTGGATCTGTTCCAGCAACACATCGCAACCTGCATTAACCAGCTCGTACACTTCTTCAAAATCCCCTGTATGGTACGGGTCTGGCACTTCCCTGAGTTTCTCATCCGGGAGCAGATCCATCAGCTTGATGATTTCCGCTTCGGCTCCACCTGGAATGTTTCGCACGTTGGCTGCATTCGAATCGTCCATACAAACAATGTAATCAAACTGAGTGAAGTCTGCACTTGCGAATTGTCTTGCCGCCATATTGGCGTATGAAATTTGATATGAATCCAGCAACTTACGGGTTCCCTCGTGCGGTGGTTTGCCAACATGCCAGTCGCCCGTTCCTGCCGAGTCCACGCGAATCTGACCCTCCAGACCCTTCTCAACAATTTTATGACGAAGAACGGCTTCAGCCATTGGTGATCGGCAAATATTGCCCAGACATACAAACAAAACGTGAATCATGTTAATCCCCCTTGCTGCTTAAAGTAACATGAAGTGCCGGCTGTGATGCCTGCGGCTTAACATTCTCCGAGTGCACCAACGAGCGACGTGGCAACTTCCATTTATAATGTACAGAACACATCCGAAAGAACACCACTGCGGCGAAACATAACAGTAGCCCGACATTGGTGGTGAACCACCCCATGCCGATCGCAAAACCAGCTGTCATCGCCCACACGGCATAGATTTCGTCGCGCAGGACAAGCGGCTTTCGGCCAGCCAGCAGATCACGGATAATCCCTCCGCCTATACCGGTCATCACTGCCGCAACGATAACCGCACTAATCGGATGTCCCATATTTGCCGCGTACAACGCCCCTTGAATAGCAAATGCTGCAAGCCCGATCGCATCAAACAGCGCTTCTGTACGCTTCCAGTGATCAATCCACTTGAGAGGCAATACAAACGCAATCGCAACAGAAGCAAGGGCTAGCATAATAAGTCCGCTCTGACTCCACAGCGTGGTTACAGGTACACCTATGAGCACATTGCGAATAATGCCGCCTCCAAATGCGGTCACGAGTCCCAGCACAAGCACGCCTAGAATATCATATTCCTCTTCCATTGCCACGAAAGCACCGGACATCGCAAACGCTATGGTGCCTATAATGCTGAATACTTCAAAAATGTGTAAGTCCAACCTGTTCAAACCTCACTTTTTAAGTCATCTCCATGTCGCTCTACCCATTGTATCCGCGAGGACTGAAATTGTGCAACCACATTTTGTGGATTATACTGGTTTGGTGAATGAAATTCGTATAATTCCATCACAATATTAAGATGTAGATTTTTTTCTCATTAATAAGGAAGGATGAAATAGAATGACTATGAAAAGGGTTGTTATTTTTACAGGTGGAAACCTCTCTGCTGAGTTTCTCAAAGAAATTGGTCAGAATGACATCATTATCGCCGCTGATCGTGGAGCATTATTTCTCATTGAGCATGGCATTCAGCCTCATATCGCTGTGGGAGATTTTGATTCTATTACTGAGCATGAACGAGAGATTGTAAGAGAGAACAGCGAACGGATGATCATCTGCGACCCTATCCTGAAAGATTTGACAGATACCGAGATGGCTTTTGAAACGGCACTGGATCTTGAGCCTACCCACATTCTGATGCTGGGTGCGACAGGCACGCGTATGGATCATACACTGGCTAATGTACATATCATGGTTCGGGCTATGCAGCACCATATTTCCTGTACCCTTCAAGATGAACACAATTATATGATGCTAACCACATCCAAAGCTTTTGTAGAAGATCGTGGTTATGAATACATCTCCTTGCTGCCACTAACGAATGAAGTAACAGGTATTACTCTGGAGGGCTTCATGTATCCATTGGATCAAGCCACGATACGTATGGGACAATCACTGGGAATAAGCAACAAACTGCTTGGACAGTCCGGCACCGTCCTGATCGATAGCGGGTTATTACTCATCATTCAGAGCAAAGATTAAACCTTCGCAGATACTTATTACGTTTTTGTAACTATGATTCATCTTGAAAACAATCTTGTTATACAACGAAGACCCTTGATGATCAAGGGTCTTTTCTCTGTCCCTAACATTCCACATTCGTCAATGATTAATTTTTTGACATTTTTAATGGTATTTTAATAAACAAACCCAAAGCGTTGTGCCCCAAGGGATTAATGGCATCCATCCAATTTATAGGCTATTACAAAGCTGTTATACTCGCTCTAGCAACTAAACGAAAACGAATTTTGGAGGTACTCAAATGAAAACAAACATCTTTGTCCAAAAGGCCGTAACCGTCGGGTTGTGCGCTACACTAGGTTTTGGAGCTGTATTAATGACTAATGCACCTGTAGCGCAGGCGGCAAGCGCGTCTGTATCCACAGGACAACAAATTGTAAACTATGGCAAAACCTTTACAGGAACACCATATAAATTTGGCGCTTCAACTACAACTACCAAGAATTTTGACTGCTCTTCTTTTATGAAGTATATTTTCAAAAAGTATGGTGTAGACTTGCCGCGTACGTCCGTTAGCCAGTCCAAAAAAGGTAAAGCCGTATCCAAAGCAAATCTGCAAGTGGGAGATCTTGTTTTCTTCTCCAGTGGTAGTCGTTCCACAGGGTCCAACATTACACATGTTGGTGTATATGCAGGTAACGGTAAAGTTCTGCACACTTACGGATCACCAGGTGTAACCCTCTCCGATATGAACTCGGGAAATTGGAAAAAGACATATATCAAAGCTCGCCGTGTACTGTAGTTAGTACTCCATTTTAATAGTAAAGCGAGTGGACCGGATCTTTTGATCCGGTCCTTTTATATTTACCCGCTAATTCCCACTGCCAAACTGTCGTTATGTGGAAATCGGTGAATGGAGTTGGATTCGCGAACTCTTTATTTTGTATGAAGCATATAGCCGATTCCACGCACAGTATGAATTAATTTGACGTCTCTTCCCTTATCTACCTTTACCCGCAAATGTTTAATGTACACATCTACCACGTTGGTATCCATCGCAAAATCATACCCCCATACTTCCCTCAAAATGACGCTACGGGCACATGCCTCGTTAACATGGCGGGCCAGAAACTCAAGCAATTCGTACTCTTTAGGAGTCAACACGAGATATTCACCTGCACGACTTACTCGACGTGAACGCAGATTCACCTTCAGGTCATGCACAACAATGACTTCCTCCTCTTCCTGTGATGTGTGCGCAAACACACGCAACAGATTTCGTATTCTGGCCATCATAATGTTGCAGTGAATGGGGTCTTCCATCACATCATTAGCGCCATAATCCAACCATTCCACCATTAATTCTGCAGAGATCTTGGGGGTTATCACAAGTAGTGGGCAAGTAACACCCATTTGTACCAAGGACACAAGTCCAGCTTTCAGTTCATTTTCCTGACAATCTTGATTGATAAGTATGATCATGTTGATATGCGGTATGGTAAACTCAGATTCCATGGTCAGATGGGCCAACTTCATCCGTTCAACATGATACCCTTCAGCACATAAAACTTCCTGTATGAATGTAACCCGCTCTCCTGCACCAACCAGCAATATGGATGTTTTCATTTTGTCACCCGGCCTGTCTCTGTACCGCTGCTATGAAGTTATAACGTTTGCACATGCTTGATACCATTCTGCATAGCAGCATTGTTGTATGTTTATCATGCCGTAAAATGAAAAAGTCCATTCCTGGAAGGAACAGACTGGGAATATTCATTTTTTATCCAAAGTATCGGTGAACCAGAGTACGAGCCTCTGCTGTGTCTTTCGTTCCATGAACAAGGATGCGGCCATCCTGAAAAATGACCATTCTGTGCGCTCCAGTCGTATATGAGACCAGAAAAGGATTAGCCTCTACTTTGCCATCCCCCAGCTTCCTGAGACGATCAGCTGTCTGCTGCAAATCCAGATTCATGCGCTTAGAAGGACGAATCTGTACCGTATCCCTACCGCATAAAACGTCTGTTTTTTCCAGGTTAGAGGCCTTCAAATATGGATACGTTGCCGTTTCTCCGCAAGAAGCACAGTCTGCTTTTTTGGCACCATCAACATTAATGGATATGTATTCATTTCTCCACACATCAAATGATAACAACTTGCGTCTCAATGCACCTGAATTCCCGCTGAGAAGCTTCATGGCTTCTGCTGTCTGGTTAGCTGTAACCATCTGCACCGCCTGAGGAATAATGCCTGACGTATCACAGGTGTCCCCGCCCAGAGGAACCTCACCCAGTAAACAGTTCAAACAAGGCGTATCTCCAGGCAAGAACGTGTAGGTAATGCCATAACTCCCCACACATCCACCATAAATCCAGGGAATGCGATATTTCTGTGCCATATCATTAATCAGCAGTCGGGTATCAAAATTATCCGTTGCGTCCATAATCAAGTCTGCGTTTCCGATTAGATCCTCCAGTTCATCCACCCTGACGTCCATTACCTTGCCTTCCACTTGAACGGTGGAGTTAATGGCTGATAACCGTTTCTCAGCAGCCATCGCCTTGGGCATACGTTGAATCGCATCCTGTTCCACATATAACTGTTGCCGCTGCAGATTGCTCCATTCCACATAATCACGATCCGCGATGGAGATATGTCCGATTCCTGAACGAACCAATGTCTCTGCAATTCCGGTTCCAAGCGCGCCCGCTCCAACAATGACCACTCTGCTGTTACTCAATCTTTGTTGGCCTTCCTTGCCAAGCGGTGCGTATCGTTCCTGCCTTGAGTAGCGTTCCTCCTGTTCGGAGGCACGTATCTGATCTGTCGTCATGTATGAACCATTCCTTCCACCGGACTACTTGCTGCTGCATAGCGCTTCATGGGAATCATGCCTGCCTCATAAGCCAATCTGCCTGCTTCAACACCCATTCGCATCGCGATGGCCATCTTCACCGGATCACCCGATCCAGATACAGCCGTGTTTAACAATACACCGTCCGCCCCCAGTTCCATGGCATGGGCAGCATCCTTTGGTGCACGAAGACCTGCATCCACAATGACAGGAACCACGGCTTGCTCAATAATGATCTCCAGATTATAAGGGTTGATGATTCCTCTACCCGCTCCTATAGGTGAAGCTCCCGGCATTACGGCATGTACGCCGAGCAGTTGCAATCTTTTGGCCAGAATAACATCATCTGAAATATAAGGCAGTACTATAAAACCTTTTTCAAGTAAGATCTCGCATGCCTTGAACGTTTCGATCGGATCAGGAAGCAATGTGATTCCATCTCCGATGACTTCCACTTTTATCATATCACAAAGTCCTGAAGCCCGAGCAAGTTCGGCGATCCGCACAGCCTCTTCTGCAGTCGAAGCACCTGCCGTGTTAGGAAGCAGGGTATACCTCTTCAGATCCAACGTGTCCAAAAAGTGCTGTTTATTTCGATCTTCCAGATTTAAACGCCTAACAGCAAACGTTAGCACCTCCGTTCCAGATGCTTCAACAGCCTGACTTTGCACGTCCAAATCCGAAAATTTCCCAGTACCCAGCAACAATCTTGATTCAAACGTATATTTTCCAATCTGCAACATGTTTTAACCGCCTCCCACAAAATGTACAATCTCAATACGATCTCCGTCTCTTAACGCCGTTGTCTCATGATATTCACGCGTTAAAATTTGTCGATTCAATTCAACCACTACGGTCTTCACTTGCAGATTAAAGGAATGGAGCAATTTGTCCACACGATTTAAGCTGTCTTCAATGTGCATGTTTTGCCCGTTGACAATGATGTTCACTGCAGCATCTCCTTTCTGTTCATACGTTCTGGACAAAGCTCCTGAACTCCTAACTCTTCCGAAGTTTTACCATCAATCAGGTCAGCCATTAAACTACCCGTTATCGCACTAAGCAGTATTCCATTTCGATAATGCCCAAAGGCAGCGAATAGGCCAGGAACACTTTCACAAGCCCCTATATACGGCAATCCATCCGGAGTCGATGGTCTGATTCCCGTCCATGCCCGTATAAAATGTGCTTCCTTGATACCAGGAACCCAGCTTGTCGCAGCTGTAAGTAACTTCTGTATTCCCTGAACAGACACTTTCATATCCGTCCTTCCAGGAAGGCTCGTTGCCCCAAGCCACACTTCTCCATTGGCTTTGGGTACAATGTAAATATCTTCTGCATATAACGTTCTGTCAGGCCTATAGCCTGCATCATGAGATGAGAACTGAACCGCTGCAATTTCTCCTTTGACGGGCAAAACAGGCATATTCAGACCCACATGTTTCATCAATTCTTCACCATGCAGCCCTGTAGCAATAATGACGTTCTTGGATGTCATTATTCCAAAGGATGTCTCTATTCCCTGCACACCGTTTATATCCGTATGCAAGCGGACATCCTGTATACCTTCCATCACTCGCGCACCCATTGCCTGAGCCGACTTAGCGTAAGCTTGCGTAAGATGGACAGGAAGAACCTCGCTCTCATAAGGCAAGTAATAAGCACCATAAGTATTCCTGTTTAACCATGCTGCTTCTTGTTGAACGGAGAAACGATCCCACCATATATGCTCTGTAGACAAGATAGAAGATCGATTATTCTTGTAACTGCTGACTTCACTGTATGAACGAAAAGGGGTAATAAATCCATGCTGCTGTAACCCCATTTCCACACCACTGAGTGAGCTGATACGTTCCTTCTGCTCATGAAGTAATTCTCTGCTCTGTCGGGCAAGCTTCGCCATTACAGGTTGAGTGAATTCCTCACTGTCGGCTGCAATCATTCCGGCCGCTGCACATGAAGTCCCCACGGCAATCCGCGAGCGTTCAACCAGCAGTACATCCCGTCCTCTTGTAGCAAGCTCACATGCAATGGCACAACCGATAATTCCTCCGCCTACGATAATGGTTTCTGCATAAAGCTTACTCCGAGTAGCTGCTCCTGCTTTACTTATAGATTCTGCTTCTGGATGATATCCTGAACGATTCCGGCTACGACTTATTGCTGCATCTTTCATCGTCTCATCTCCTTAGTTCAGTTTACTTTTCTGAATCCGCTATCACCTGTCGTAATGAAGCAGCAGCCAGTTCCGGGTTATGGCTCATCCAAATGGTTGAAATCACAGCAGCGCCTTGGGCACCAGCAGATCGAATCGCAGCAATATTTTCCGGTCCAATCCCGCCAATGCCAATTACGGGAATCGATACATTGGAACATATTTCAGCCAATGCCTCCAGTCCTCTTGGTTCGCTATTTGGTTTACTATTTGAGGCATAGACATGTCCGTAAAAGAGATAATTTGCTCCACGTTCTTCTGCAACTTTGGCTTCTTCCAGAGAATGAACCGATACCCCTAGCCGAAGCCGATCCTCTCGATTTAACTCACTAGAATCATAGTCTCGTAGAGCAGCCTGTCCCCAATGCGCACCGCCGAGCAACGGATCTGGAGCAAGCCGCTCTGAGCCATTCATGATAATTTGTTCAGGCGGAACCCCTTGCGACTTCAGGCTTTGTGCCCAGTTCATCCGTTGCTCCAACGTCAGCTGTTTTTCCCGGATGTGAATATAATCCACCCATCGCCATACCTCCTTAGCTGCATTCAGAAAAGAATACCTGTCTCCTCTGCCTTGCGAAACAGCATGCAGCTCGAAGGAAGTTGTCTTCACATGTTCGTGGGATAATGACGTCTCCTTCACCCTCCTTTTGTATGATATAAGCATGATATGAAACAACTACGAAACGCCTACGAAACGACAAAAAAGCCACTCCCATAGGGGAGTGGCCGCGAATTTAAATTCAGGAATCAGCTTGAATGATGACTGCCATGCCGTACTCTATGTAATAGCAACCATGAAATGCATAGTTGTAAGCTTTAACATAGAAACTGCATGCTTCATTCTGAGGCAGGCAAAGCAATCTTCACAATATAAGTGAATTGCTGTCACACTGTCATCAACTGAAACGCGCCACTTCCCTACGCTGGTATGATCCAGATCAGGTGCAAAGGGTCCAGAATCGCATTCTTCCATCTCAGCCGCCTCGCGCGGCCCCCCTAGTGTTCATATGAAGTTGTAGCCTATGTTACCATAGACCCCTTTTTTTGTCACCGTACATTTTCGTTTGTTTCATCGTTCACTCATCACCTAAGGTGGGTTGAGTTGTTCGTTGAATCTATTATTTCTCGGACCAAGCCTCAACATCCCATGTTTTGGTGACCCAGCCCTCGTAAAACTCAGGTTCATGAGATACCAGCAGAACGGTACCTTTGAATTCTTGCAGGGCACGCTTCAACTCCGCTTTTGCCGTAACATCCAGATGGTTGGTTGGCTCATCGAACAAGATCCAGTTACTTTCACGCATCAGAAGTTTGCACAAACGAACTTTGGCTTGTTCTCCACCACTAAGCATGTTCAGCGGACGAGTAATATGTTCATTCTTCAATCCACAACGGGCGAGATGACCCCGAACTTCATTCTGGGTCAGATGGGAGAACTCATTCCATACATCTTCTATCGGAGTAATATTACCCGCCCGCACTTCCTGTTCGAAGTAGGCTGTTTCCAGGTAATCCCCTAGGAAAGTCTTACCACTAAGTGGCTGTATTTTCCCCAGAATGGTCTTGAGCAATGTGGATTTACCTACACCGTTACAGCCGACAATGGCGATTTTCTCACCGCGTTCGATGGTCATTGTCATCTTGGGTAACAGAGCATGTGAATATCCAATTTCAAAATCAATACCCTCGAAGACCGTTTTACTGCTCGCCCGGGCATCTTTGAATTTGAATGTTGGTTTGGCAGCTTCATCTGGACGATCAATCCGTTCAATCTTGCCAAGTTGCTTCTCACGGCTCTTGGCACGACCAGAAGTGGAAGCACGCGCTTTGTTCCGCTGAATGAAATCTTCCTGCTTCTTGATGTACTCCTGCTGTTTCTCATAAGCATCGATATGCTGAGCTTTATTCATATCGGCCATTTCAAGGAATTTGTTATAGTTCGCTGCATAACGCGTTAATTTAGCAAATTCCAGATGATAAATGACGTTGACGACTTCATTCATAAACTCTGTATCATGCGAGATCAGAATGAACGCATAAGGGTAATCCTTCAGGTAACGTATCAGCCACTCTATATGCTCCACATCCAGATAGTTCGTCGGCTCATCCAGCAGAAGAGCAGTAGGTTTCTCCAGCAAAAGCTTTGCCAACAAAACCTTTGTACGCTGACCCCCACTCAGAGAGGCTACATCACGATCAAGTCCGATGGCGGACAAACCAAGACCATTAGCCATCTCTTCCACTTTTACATCAATCAGATAAAAATCACCTTGCTCCAATTGTTCCTGGATATCACCCATCTCTTCCAACAACAATTCAAGCTTGTCCGGATCGGCATCCGCCATTTGATCGGTGATGGACAACATTTCTTTTTCTAATTCAAGCAAGGGGAGGAATGCATCCTTGAGCACATCACGAATCGTCTTGCCCGGCGTCAGCTTGGTATGCTGGTCCAGATATCCATAACGAACTTTGGGGGTCCATTCAACCTTCCCTTCGTCCTTCAACAATTTCCCGGTGAGGATGTTCATCAATGTGGACTTGCCCACACCATTTGCTCCAACAAGGCCTACACGCTCTCCGGCGAGCAAACGAAAAGATACATTCTTAAATAACGTACGGTCTCCAAAATTGTGACTCACGTTCTCTACTGACAATAAACTCATAAGATGAGGTTGCTCCTATCTATTGGACATTACTATATAGTTCCGAAACCCTATTTTAGCACAGGTCCCGCCCTTTCTGAAAGTAATGTAAACATCTCATGCAACCTCTCATTTATATTTCAAACGAACTATCCCTAATTTATGGAACATTTATACTCAAAATAACCTTGTGCTGCCGCTTGTTTGGCATCTGTAAACACTTCTTCGGCTCTGTAACCATTATTGCATGTGGAAGAGTAATAATATTTAATGCCTGTTGATGGATCAACTCCACCAACAATCGCCTTTTTCTTCACCAGTCTGCCACCACCGATTGCGTAATTATTAACCTTCTGATTACCCACAGGCATACCTTGAATAAACGCCATAATACCCGTATCATTTATCGAATTGTACCAGTCTTCCTGAGAGATCTGTGGCAGGGTAAAGGTATAGGATATACCGCTCTTCCTTGCAAACTCATTATGTCGGTTGATGACATCTGCCAAATCTTCCTGCACAGCTGTAACGATTCGGCTTCGTCTCACCTGCTCAAACGTTTCGGCATTTTGAAGCAGAGGGATGTGTGTGCTGGAGACCAGTTCTTTTTGGTAACCCTCCACCCACTTGCCCAAACCTGCATCATAGGCATACACGTAGTCATCGAGGGTGAAGTTAATACTGCTACCATTTGCATCGAAATATGTATAAGGCTTTTTGGGGCTCCACACTTGCCTTAATGAATCTTCAAGATTTCCGGTCATTTCTGTTTCGTTAGCCAAAATGTAATAACCGTCATAATCCAGTACAACCATCGCTGGAATATAGTTAAACATGGCTCGTATAGCAACAGGATCATCCTGGATTCCCATATTTAGAGCCATCGTTTGGGTAAACGTAAGCAATGCAAGCTCTTTATCTGCTTTCACGAACTTGGTCGAATCATAACCCGCTTCATCATTTTGCTTCTCATTTTGATGCATGACTGCTCCTGCATCCAATACGGCAGTTTGAAGTGCCATCCGATATCGATTGCTTAAATATTGAGCCTCTTCAGCATGGTTCGTGTTGTGTGATATGACCCAGAAAATAGGTAGAAATATAAGTACAAACACAATGGAAAGATCAATAATCTTCATTGAGCACCATACCTCCATATGTGGTAAACACGGCTGCAGCCTGTGCAGACCCATTCAACCACTCACGAATCAGCATGGCAGGTGTCCGATTCGTATTTTTGACAGTTACCGTGAAAAAATCACCCATGGCCAGTGTATATCTGCGCCCAGGGTCATCCGCTGCCAATACACCGGAAGAGGGAAATAACTTTGCTTGAATTTGAGCTGAATAATAGCCATCCTGCACGATCTCATAAGTTCCTGAGAATGTACTCTGATTCATCGGATCTGAGTAATGAGGTACATACTTTTTGTGTAAATGTTCCATGGAAATCTCATAAGCATTCCCCGTTCGGGCCATCTGTTCTTCGAACTCTGCATACATGGCAGGGGAAATATACCCCTTGGTCCTCACAGCATCAACAAAACGTGTAACCGTCTGAACAACGGTCATGCGTGCCATATCATCCTGTCGATCTGCGGTCTCTGCTGCCGGGTATATATATAACAAGCTCACTGCCAGCAAAACGGCAAGCAACTTGGATGCGGCATTAATCAAGGTATACTGGCCTCCTTCCAAAAGGCAATCTTCAGCAGTTCGCCAGCCTCACTTCTTATGAACTCAGGCCTATACGATGCATTAAGTTGGACAGGAATAGTCACTGTTCTATTCAGAAGGGGATCAATGACATATGCAATCCCATCCACCTCAACACGGATCGCTGTCCCTGTCATTAGCCTCACTGTATGTAGCACCTCAGCACCGCTGTATCGATCTGGCTTTGTAATGCGTAAAGTTGTATTTAGCCGTCCTTCCATGCCTGCTGTTGTCTGTACCATACGATTCAGAGAATCTGACAAAACCTTAACATTCTGTTGCCCGTACAGGCAGGCTGTCACAAAAAGGACAACCGCCGTACAGAACAACATGAGCTGCTGTGTATTCTGGGACATTCTAAACCAACTCCTGTCAGGATTGCTGGAAAATAAGTCCTCTGACTACATTGGATCTGTCTTTTACGATTAAGGCTTTAAATTTCCCACTTGGATTGACATATTGATTGTCTTTTTCACTCATGGTCTGGTTAATAATGCCCACTTTGTCATCAGGTGCAATTACAGAGCCGTAATCCGCATTATTGAGATCCTGAGAAATGTTCAACTGATTTCCGTACCACTGACCTGATTTATTTTTACCTGTAATAACTTGAATACCAAACTGATCTTTGTCCGCGTATTTACGCAACGCGTTGGTTACCTGTGAGCCGCTAATGGTTGTACCGTCATACACCGTAAATGCAGCCTGGGACAACTCGGTCTGGATATCGGCAAAATTGTTCTGTGCCGTTTTGGTCGCTTCCTGAGCCGAAATAAATAACAGAACCACAATGGTAATAAGGGCGATGGTTAGGAAAATCCCTGCTGCCACCTTTAAAGCGCTTGATGCATTGTTCATAATAAATCCTCCTAATTTTATAGTTTTAATTCATTTATTTCAGACTGTGACGTACTTGTTCGTTACAGTTTCTGAATCTGTTCATAATACATGTTCATTTGCAGGAAACTCATGCCTACCAGCGGAATGACCAGATAGAGAAAGATCAGAGCATACATCGGTGTGAATCCGATCATTCTCCCCCAGGATGCTTTTACATCGATCATCTTGGTATATTCCTGCTTGCGCTGTTCAAAATAAAAGGCCATCATGCTGTCCAGATCATCAAAAGCTTCGCGAATCGAGATTTTCCCTAGAGCAAGCTGCAATTTATCAACCAGACGTTGAAACTCAGGCAGAACCGCATCTTCTTTTAATTGTTCCAGCGCTTGCTCCGGCCCATGTTCAAAGTGCAACAGACATTTTTGAAGCGGTCTTTTGAAAATGACAGCAAACCGATTAAGCCACTCCAATATCTCTTCTACAGACATGCGGTCCATTTCTCGCAAAATGGATATAACCGTCTGAAACTGATAGATTTCATGTCTCATATCCATACTTCGCATCTTGCGCTGGAACATCATGAGCCAGACCGGCATGTGATAACCCGCTATTCCTATCATCACTGCGATAATCAGCTCCCACCAGTGAAGATATTGCTTGTTATACACGTCCAGCTTCTGCATGATACGAGCGATGGTTTCAGTCTGAGTATCATGATCCAGTTGAATGAGATTCACAGTCTGCAGTGCATTGGAGATCTCATCATAAGTTGTCCCACGCTTCATTTCGATGCGCTCAAGAACAGCTTGATCCAAGCTTGTCTTTTCTCTGGCTTGATTCAATTCCGCTTCTCCCATCGCGCCAAACATCCGGTCATCTCGCACAGGATCATGTAAGATATGATTGCGTTCAACCTGATGCAGTAGCAAAACACATCCAATGGTCAGGACAAAACAACCTGCAAATAACATCACCCTGCGAATAGCCAGCCATTCATATTTCAGCTCTGAGCTACTTTCCCGCATGAGTCTTAAGGTTTGACTGTAATGGACACTGCCAGGTTTGGCTGCGAACAACATAGCCACTCTACGAATAAATGGTTGCTTATACAGGAATTGATCGATTCTGGATTGTTTGCGTCCTGTCCTAAAGCGGGTTTCATCATATTGCTGAAGTCTTTGTAAGAGCAGGTAGGCAAGGATGATAATGATGTAGATCGATATTTTGGTTACAAATCCGATCTTGCTACGGTAGAATTCATCCATGGTCGGAAAACTTCCTCTGGCCCAACGTTCGATTGATGCTGTGAACAGGACAGGAGCCAGCGCAATGATGTTCAGCCCTTTTAACAGATAATCCAGTTTGTCACGCCGCAATATTTCCAGATGAATTTCCTGCGTCAGATTCCCCAGACCTTTAAGGTAAATTGAACCCTGTGCTCTGTCTTTATCACCAAACTCCATCACCATGTATGAAATCCCTGCAAAACCCTTCAGAAAACGATTAGCAGCAACTTCATAGTATCTTTCCAAAGCTTCGTTTGGATCTGGAGAAGTCAAGGCTTCATAAATTAGCAGCACTTGCTCGGCGGCCTCTCCTTGACCAGCTTCCGCTGCTTCATAGAGTGCCTCCTCCACCATTCCATGCTGATGATACCGATGTCTCACATCGGCAAACAGGTCCAGCATCTGCACCAAGAGTCGTTTCTCCATACGGCTTAAACACATGTCCAGCACCAGACTGTTCAACACGACAGCGCAGAGTACCGACAATATGACAAAGGCGATACCCGGTTGCATGAGGAACAAAATCACACTGATACTCCCGTATCCTCCGAATATAATCAGAACCACGGTCATAGTCATTCGTCTTAGTGCTACTTCGTCTCCAATATGCCGGAAGGAAATTCGCTTTTGCACTTGTAAAATATAAGCAGAGATCACTGGCAATTTCATGCCCCAGCGATAGGACTGTAACAGGAATGATCCCCATTGCAGCGTTCGACTTCCGTTGAGAGTAACGATGCCGATCGATTTACTTGTAGAATCACCTCCCCGATGACGCAACAGATTCAGAACAAGTAGCGTGAGGAGCAAACCACCCACACATATCCCCAGTACCAGGAGAAGAGCGAACTTAATGTTCATAGGTATCACCCCAGTGTTGCTTGATGAACTGTTCGAACTGTGCAGCGTCGTGTAGTGTCATCTGATCCCGCATATCCTCGATACTGCCTGTTGAGATCGGAGCTGTGGCAAAGTAGTTACCCTCTCTGTACTCCAACACATTGCGGAACGTAAAACCTGCTCTTTCTTCCACGCTGTCGCCTTTATTCGCACGTGGTAAACACTCTGTGATCCGCTCAATATATCTGCGTCCCTCTGCGTCCTTTTTCATATGTACATCGAAATTAATGACACTTACTACCTGTTCCTCTGCAATATGTTCGTGTTGGAACATGCCTGTTTTGAGCAAGGAATTACGAAGAGAGAAGACCAGATCGCGAAATGTTTTGGCATGGTGGGTGAACAACGTGAACAGACTGGCAACCTGGGACATCTGAATCATCCATGCAGCTACTTCGTCACTTGCAACCTCACCCAGAATATTTACAGTACCATCTGTTTTTTTCTGTAAATCCAGCCCCTGTTGACCAGAAATGTGCTCCGTTTCTCGAAAACTCAAGATGTTACGCCGGCTATATATCCGTCTTAATTGAAGTTCAAAGGCCATCTCCTGTACACGCAAGGTATACGAAGCATAGATGTGCTTGACCATGGCCATTAGCAGCGTCGTTTTACCCGAACCTTGTGCTCCTGTTACGGCTGTAATCCGACTACCTTTCATCAGATATTGAAGCAACGTAATGGGCAAATCTGCGTTGTTTCCGGTAATCAGCTGTTCCAGTGAAGCGTTGGGAATATCGAATTTCCGGACAAAGAATGCCCATGACTCAGTAAAGGGAGGACGTACGACCACAACCCGCGATCCATCCTTCATTTCGTTCACCTTGTATCCATTTGCTTCCGAAAGCTGTCCTGGATAGTTGTATTTATAAATATTTTGACATACCCTCTTCAGTTCACGAATACTGCCAAATGACAGGAAGGATAGATGAATCGATTTACCCTTATAGAAAATCCAGACACTTTCCATCCCACTCAGCGGTTCTTCATGTGGAGCATCTTCAAGCCCATCCTCTAACAGATCATTCCATGAAGCAGGCTGGCGAAGTCCCATATCCTGAACTGCATCCAGCATGCCGCTAACCCCACCACTGACACCATCAATACGTTGATCCCTAATCTCATCCACAACTGAAAATCCTTTGTAGTGCTGATAGATGCGTTGAACAATAATATCCGTTTTTTCTCTGAATCCAAGCTCTCTATACTCACACTCGAATACATAGCGGATATCCTCTTCAGAGATATAATATCCTCCTCCGTCATCCGCACCTTCTTCCAGCCTCAGCCTGCCAAGATCATAGGTATCGATCATGCGGGATAAAGCATCCACACCAAATTGCTGCCGGTAGAGATAAAATACAATTTCGAACTGATCCTGGATCGTCAGCAAATCCGTTTCTCCAAAATAAATGACCTCATCTATATTGGACTTGTTCAGACCTATACTACGAGTCAACAGATCCCCTATCAGATTTTTGACATACGTTTTGTCACTGATGCTGCCTGATACACAGCCTTTAAGTGCCTTGCGCATCTCAGCGCGCTGATTGATTCTCCGGCGGTATTCTTCTTCATGCAGGCCGGCATCTGCAAGTTGGCTATGACTCAGCTCATGAAGTGAAATCTTCACTTTCTCTGTCAGTACTTCAATCGTGAAGGATTCACGCTCAGGAGCACGGTTATTCTTTTCACGATGGGAAGCTCTATATTTGAACCAGATATACGTAAGACATAACAACAGAATTAAACTTATCCACAGGGTATTCCAGAGCATCGGAGGTTCAGGCTCCCCTTTCGAGCCTCTTCAGAACGGTACGCATACCTGCGCCGTCCATAATGAGGCGAGCGAGTTCAGCCATACTTGCAGCAAAGCTCCCCTTACGAATGTCCTTATTGTCACTCAGACCTTCCAACTGTAAATACGCTGCCGTATCACGGCGATTGAAGGCATCCAGAAATCCGGTTGTATACGGCAGTATTGATATCGATCCTTTGTATCGAAAACGACGGCGAATGTTGGTAATGGTTGCGCGTGAATGCGGATCATACTTGTTCAGTACGATATGCATCTTCTGATTACTCATGCTCTCTGGCCTTATCCCTTCAAAAAAATACTCCATATCCCTCATGTTTTGGTTCAGGTTCACGACAACATAGTCAGCCTGATCCAGCAGTACCCGAGCATTTGTATCCGCTCGATCTGCATCCAGAAGAACCAGATCATAATATTCATTTGCTACGTCCAGCAGTCTTTTCAATGTCTCTACATGCTCCTGCGGGGAACGTTCCATCCTGTTAATTCTACCGGTCAACAAATCCAGACGGTCTTTGAGAAGCGGCTTCGTATAATCCCTCAAATTATGCTTGTTCAGGCTGCCACTTGTGTGCAGTCGTTCAATAGCATCCCAGCCACCCTCTTCGAAGTTGAACGCCGAACCCATATCCTCTATTTCTTTGGCTGGCAGAGCAGCTTCAGTGCTGCTCCCCACTGGACCTGTGTTTACAAGTAAAATCCTTGTCCTATAATGAAGTGCCATAGCATAGGCGCTGATTAATGCGCTTGAAGTGCTGCCTGTCCCTGCGAAAGGGCTCCAAAACGTAATGGTACTCATGCCCTCATCCTTTCTGCTTCTTTAATGGCCCGTCGACTTCGGACATTTTCCCAGCCAGTCAATTGCTCCACCAAGCGGCACAGCGATTTTTTATAGTTTCGTGACAATGCTCCGAGATGAACTCGTCGATGATGCTCATTTTCCAATTTGACTGCCGCGGTCAACTCATCCCAAGGGAGTATTAAAGATTCCCCTGTCCATACAAACGGACTGCCTTCCAGATACGCCCAGAGATATCGAGACTCCAGCTTGCAATCAACCGCATTGATCAAAATCCGTTGAAACGTTAATTCTGCTGGCAGGGACTGTTCTTCAAGCAACCGCTTTAGCCAGCCCTTACCTCGTTCCAGATTGTAACGTTCATAATCACTGACCCAGACACGAATATCTGCCTTGAGCCATAGATCGCGTGAAGCGAAGTGAGAGGTTTCCATATCATAAATGACGTAATCATAGGCCTCTAACTTCTCGCCATTGGCCTCAAGATGGTTCTCGACAGCTGCTGAAGTGACAAACTGACAAGCGATATCAAACCCCTCAAATTCCGTTATGCGCAAAGATTGCTGACTTCCCCCCACGCCATATCCATACTTCTGCTGTAATGTTCCGTCAACAAGCAAGACATGTTTGCCTGAGGAGGCCAGTATTTTGCAAAGGTACAACATCAGGTCATTCTTCTCGCATAACCCGGCAAAGATCCACGTATGCATAGCTATCAAAACTCCTTATAAATTTCTTTTATACATTGTTATATGAATCAGATGAGAATCCCCCCCTATTTTTCACTCTCCACCAGTCAACAAGCTTTTCTGCTCATCCACACTCGAAGCTGACGCTGAAGAATCGCTACTTCCTATGCCAGTCGTTCCCCCGGTTCCTGAACCGTCATTCCAGATGACACCCTCAGCAGATGGAGAGTTATTCGCTTCAGGACGGTTATTGTAAGTGACGGAAGATTGTGCAACATCCTGTTCCACACCTCGGGATGGCGCTGTCACGGATGCAGCGAGTGAGCTTTCCAACGAACTTCGCACCTGCCGAGCTAATTCCACCTCGGCCCGACGAACAAGGTTTGGGTCGCTCTCCAGCAGTTTTAACACTTCATTGTTGGCGGGATAGGTCGGAATCGCAGGTGTCTGGAACTGTGGTTCTACATAGGTTAAAGCATAGATTGAAGCTTTATGTAAATAAGCATCTACAATTGCACTTGAAAGCGTTAGAATTTCCTCCTCGGTCATCGTAATCCATAACGTAGCTGCATTTAATCTCTCGACTTTCTTTTTGGATAGCAGAATGTAGTCTTGCCCCGTGGGAAACTGAATACGAATATCGATGTTATCTCCTTTTACAAGTGAAGAGGGCAACAAAACGACCTGTAATTCACGGTTCCTTAAATCCGGTGGCGCTGGCGTATCTTCATATACCATTTCCGTTGTAATGGCTGTACCTTTTTTCAATTCTATTTTCGCTACTTGACCATCCATCTGCTTTGTGCTGGACCATAGATTCCTAGGTGCCTGTGCATCTGGAACTGCAATGAGTTTGATATCCTCAGACAATATCGGCTCTCCTGCTTCAACATCGCGTATCGTTACCCAGCCCTGTGCCCCCGAGTTCCACTGTTGCATTAATTCGGCTTCTTTTTGTTCATAGGCTGACGAGTAACGGGCCTCCACTGCAGACCTCGCATCACTCATGGTTTTGACATTATAAATGACATATGCCCCAAACAGCAGGCCAATCACTCCCGCTCCCGTCAGGCCGGCATAAATCAGTTGACGGCTTTGTTTTCTTAATTTAGACAAAAGAGGCTCTCCTTTCGCAAACTCTTCTAATCATGTACTCTTTTCCTTGCAAAGAATGAACGCTTCTTGGGAAGCTGCCTAATCAGATGAGTCAAAATATGAGCAAAAACCTTATCCATCTGTGGTTCCCGATCAAAGGGATCGATATGTAACGGCAGACCGTAGACACTGGAAGTATCCAACGTTTTGCGTACACGCTGAACGGCTTCGGCTGCTGCAAGCGGCAGACAGTAAATCCATTTGTCTCTCGGGTATCGATGGTGTGAACGGACAAAAGCTCCAATCTCGGCCTGTCTCCATTCCGCACCGGAACCGATAACAATAGGCAGATCAGCTCTGAGAAACTCTTCAAGCCGGTTCTGGTCCTGACCACTGCCCAGATCCATCACAATGAACTGATAGCTGCCCCCAAGTAAAGACAGAATGTCTGCTCGTCCCGATTGTTTCCAATAATGCACCCCATCCACTGCAAACTGTCTGCCTGTTGGCATCGGTTTACCCGCTTGGGCCACTTGTTGAATACGAGCAAACGATTGAGAACGCGGAGACATCTCGATCACGGCCACTTTGAAATTCTGTCTTTCCAGATAGTGACTGATGGCTATAGCCGTATGTGTAACCCCCACTCCGGAGGATGCCCCCGTCAAAGCGATCACTCTTGTCCCTCCACTTATCGTCAGCATTGTTTCTGCACCACTTGCTGCTACTCCTGGCCTGCGCAGCAGTTCCTTACGTACTTCATCAGCAGATTGAAATCGCTCATTCGGATTCAGTCTCAGCAACCGTCTTGCAACAGGTATGTAGGTACGTGGAACATCACTTCGAATAGAACCCTCTACTCCCTGAATCCATTCCGTATAAGTACCACAAGTCAAGAGATAAAGTAACAGTGCCCCAAGCCCATACAGATCTGAGCGTGCATCGGTCTGACCTGAGCCGTATTGTTCTGGTGCAGCGAAGCCGGCTGTTCCCAATTTGACCGTATCATCCAATCGTTGTGCTTTATAGCTCCGCGCTATGCCAAAATCAATCAGCCTTATTTCATGCTCTGGTGTAATCATTATGTTGGATGGTTTCAGATCCCTATAGATCACAGGAGGGTCCAGACTATGCAAGTAACCCAATACATCGAGCAACTGAAGCACAAACTCTGTCATATGTTCAAGCGGAATCTTCCCTCGACATTGTTTGAAATATTCACCCAGTGTTAATCCCTCTATGTATTCCATTACAAGATAGGTGTATCCGTGCTCATCCGGGACAAAAAAATCAACAATTTGCGGCAGCCTGGGATGCCGGAGAGATGTCAGGAGAGCCGCTTCCGACTCCATACTGCCTTCATATGGCATCGCCGTGACGCTTTCTTTGATTGCCCAAGTCTTGCCTGGCAACTTCAGGTCCTCTGCCTCATATACATGACTCATTCCGCCCGAACCCAGAATGGACACGATACGATATCGTCCTCCCAGCAGGCTTCCGTGCTCCAGCCTGGCCGGATGTCTCATGTGTACTCCTCCTTCTGCACAACAAAAAAGGGAAAGCTTCACCGAAGCGGAACAAACCGGATATCCGGACTTGTTCACTTCGGGATGCTTTCCCTCAATTCGTTATGGTTAATATTGGTATCATTATAGTATATGCCATAAGATATTGTAAAGCATAAATTTAATGCCTTTAAGAGGTTGTTCAAAAAGTCCTTTTTGATTACGAATTATGCCTAGCAGCATCATCAGCATCGAAGTTGAAATTCAGCCGAAATGTCCGTTGCTCACGTCGTTTTCCCTACGCTCCAATACTCCATTTCTAGCTTCATTCCATCTTTTCGGTACTGAAAAACAGACTTTTTGAACCGCACTTTAATATCTTAATACTTAATCATATATAATGTGATCTCTTCCCGGTTGTGGAACAACTGCTTGGAACGTTGGATCTGCATTCGCGAGCGCTCAAATGTATCGATAACATCCTTAATTAACGCCAGTGGTTTCTTATGCAGCAGCTTCACCGTCACGACGGCAGTCCCCCCCGATTGAAGGCTATACAGCAAGTCCGATACAAGTCGGCTCATCAGCTTGGGGCTCCAGCTCATATCACATACAAGCAGATCGAATTCACCTTCGCGGAAACGTACATCACCTGCATTTTTTTTCAAAAAGGTAAGTTTGGGCGATCTGAGGAGCGTTGCATCCATCTTGGCTGGGTCAACTGCCGTAACTTCGAGCCCTCGCTCAAGCAGGAAAGAGGTCCATCCGCCTGGCGCAGCACCAATATCCAGAGCTTTATGAAAAGAAGTAAAGTCAATGCCAAATGTCTGCTCGGCTTCAAGTAATTTGAATTTGGCCCGTGAGATCTGCCCATCCTCTTTTTGAAAACGAACGGCTCCCCCACTCCAATCTGACAGATTTTGTTCAGGTCTGGATACGCCTGCATACAACATATCATCCGAAGCAAATACGGAAATGACATAATCGGCATCACGAACAACCCACTTACAACCAAGTTCATCCAGCTTCTCGCTGAGCAATTGTTTCAATGAAGCTGCATTTTCCAGCCAGAAGGAACCTTCCGTTTTTCGAACCTGAAGCACTACATTGGCACCTGACAATTCGGTATGATTCAATACAAATGCAATCAATTTCTCCATAGCTTCCGTAGAATCTTCCGTATTCTCCTGAAACTGAACAGGCTGAATATGACGTAAAAACGTCGGATATTCTTCTAAAAGCTTAACCGCTACTTCTTCCTCCGCTACCGGCAGCCCGGCAAGCAGAATTTCTCCCGGTACAAGTACCGTACTCTTGACTGCACCAAACGTACGGCGCAGCTCTTCCTGAGCATAAGGAGCAAAGCCATGATTGGCTGTGCAGATAAAACGGGAGAAGCTTCCTTCTCCCCAAGACGACTGTGTACTCAAATTGTGTTACCCTCCAGAACGTACGCGGATCCAAGGACGTCCATCATCCCACTGGATATCGACCGGAACATCATACGTATGCTTAATTGTATCTTGTGTTAAAACTTCATGTTTGGGCCCTGCCGCAGCAATACGTCCATCGCGGATCAAGGCAACATGTGTAAACAATGGTACGATTTCTTCGACGTGATGAGTCACATATACAACTGTGATATTACGCTGACGCAGTCGATCAATTTCGGCTAACATTTTCTCTCGTTCATACAGATCCAGACCTGCACAAGGCTCGTCCATAATCAGCAATTTAGGATCAGCCATCAATGAACGAGCAAGCATCACTTTTTTGCGCTCTCCTTGAGAAAGGGTTCCAAGAGAATGGTTTGCCAGCTTTGCGAAGCCCATCTCATCAAGCAGATTCATCGCTTTGTCCTTTACCTCATCCGGGATGGTCTGATAAAAACGCAAAAAAGCATAAGCCCCTGTCGCGACAACCTCCCATACCGGATCACGTGGTGTCAGCTTCTCAATCAGCGTTTGACTGATATAGCCTATTTCTTTCCGAACTTCCCGGACGTCACATTGTCCATACAGGTTACCCAATACCTCAATACGCCCCTGACTTGGAAACATATATCCATTCATCATTTCCAGCAGCGTTGTTTTGCCAGAACCATTGCGACCGAGAATGACCCAATGCTCGCCTTCTTCGATGTGCAGATGAACATCATCCAGAATCTGATTGTCTTCCCGTCGAAGAGAGACATGTTCCATCGTAATTATACTCATTTCAGTACCGCCTTTCGGATCTCACCTAGCAGATGCTCTACAGAGCTCATCCGATAGACCATTTTGGGGACATCATGTTCTCCATCAAAAAGCATGACTGCTGGCACGCTCGAAATCTGAAACTGCTGTACAAGTTCGGGAATATCGTGAATATTCATCTCAGAAATAATACCCTCTGGTAACAAATGCTCAGCGATTTCCAGCATCCGCCGGGCTGCCGCACAAGTTCCACATAATGGGGTATAGATAAATACAGCCTGTGGCATGCCTTCCCATACACCGCGCATTAACATTTTAGTCGTGATCGGCTTCATCTGCTTTCTTCTCCCGCAGCAACACGAAGCATGACCTCGCCCGACATCGGTCCATTATGGACAGTTAGAGAATCCGGTTTATTACCGTATAACAATTCGTACATTTGACGTTTGCCATACATGCTGGACGTGTGCAAATAGATCTGACGTGGAAATAATCCTTCCCGTACGATTGCAGCAGCAACCTCGCCGCCATTCGGTGAATCCGGACCCAGTTCATAATCCAGGGATAAAATGTCCACGTTACCTTCTCTAAGCAGCATCAGGCATTCTTCTGCGTTGGTAGCCAGAACAAATCCTTTTGGGCATGCCCGGTAATCATCCAAAAAAACATGCATTACAATCGCTCCTTTCCCCATTTAAAGCCAGGAACGCATGAGTTCAATGTCACCACGGTGTGTTCCATCTTCGCCTGATTCGGTCTCCAGCACAACTACCACTTGATGAAACTCAGGCGCACATAACAGTTCCTGCATCGCTTCTTTTCCTATATAACCCTGTCCAATCCGTGCATGTCTGTCCTTGCATGAACCGGATGGATATTTCGAATCATTAAAATGTACAGCCGCAAGGGCATCCCAATATCCCAGCAACCTGCCTCTCTCCAGCATCGCCATCTCGTTGCCTGTCGTCCACATACCCGAAGCAAAAGCATGACACGTGTCAAAACAAAAAGCAATATGCTCGGGATACCGACTTAGCTTGCGAATCTGTATCAATTCTTCCATCGTTGTTCCCATGGGGCCATGATCTCCAGCTTGGTTTTCAAGCAAAATCTTCGCCTGCCCCTTCCAATTCGCTAACACGGTATCGAGACAGGCAATAAGATTCTGATAACCTTCAAGTGGTTCGTTGCTTTTGATATGACCAAAATGCACCACGGTTCCCACTGAACCGCAGGCATCCGCAATCTCCAGATCATTTCGTATAGAAGCTATTGTTGCATGGTAACCCGCCTCTCCACGAGTCATGCCCAAGGCCGGATTGGTGGGATAGGGTGAATGGGCAATTGAAGCAAGTTCCTGCTTTTCACACCAATCCCTGCACTGTTCAGCATCTTTGGCATCCAGATCTTTCAGGCCAAGGCTCCTGGGATTCTTCGGAAAATATTGAAATGCCGTAGCTCCCATCTCATATGCCCTCTTGGCTGCCTGAAGAAACCCACCTCGCGTGCTGACATGTGCCCCCAGTCCGCTTTTAGGCCTCATGCTGGCAATCCGGACAGAAAAACGCCTTCTTGCCCGTAATTTCCACACGTTCTATTGTTCCCCCGCAACGCGGACAGGTTTCCCCTTCACGATCGTACACTCGGCATTGCTCATCATAACTTCCAGTCTTGGTATCTCCTTGCATCAGCGGCATTTCCATATAACCGCCTTCCGATGCAGCTTCCCTCAACACGGACTGTACAGACCGGTATAAACGCTCCGTTAGCTCAGGTGAAGCAGCAATATTGGGCATTTTGGAGCTGGGTCTCAGACCTGCTGCAAAGGCAATCTCGTCCGAATAACAATTTCCGATGCCTGCAATAATGTGTTGGTTAACCAATGTTGTTTTGAGTGTACCTCGACGTCCTTTCAACAGGGCAGCAAAACGCTCTGCATTCATGCGCCGATCAAGAGGTTCAGGTCCAAGGTCAGACATCGCCTCTTCGGTCTCCTTCGAGGTAAGTAGATGTAGATATCCTAATCGGAGTCCAATGAAGAATAAAATATGTTCTCCGAACTGAATCTCTACTTGAGTGGAACGATCAGGGCGTTCGGCTTCCGTGCCCCAGAAAATCATTCCGCCCAGCATGAGATGCAGTACAAGCCGTTTGCCATTTGCCAGGTGAAAGATAAGGTGTTTGGCTCGGCGCTCTACAAATATGATACGGTTACCTGTAAGTTCACGAATGAACACGTCAGGTTCTGTATTAATGGTCTTCTCACGATTAACCATCACACCTGTAATCAGTAAATCAAGTATTTTTTCGGACAGCAAGGTCCGGTAGTTTTCCATTTCCGGCAGTTCTGGCATCGTACATCTACCCCTTCTTGGATGCTTGGCCTGTCGTCTGCAACAGCCACTCAATCAGTTTATGCAAATCTTCGAACACATGATCAGGACGAACTCTGGCTGCCTGGATATGGCTATCCATATTTTCCCGTGTGGTCACTCCGGTAAGAACAAGTAGTGTCTCACATCCCGCTGCTGCTCCTGCTGCAATATCTGTGCGCATATTGTCTCCAATTACAGCAACTTCATCAGACTTTAAGTTCAATCGGCTGATCGCCGACTTCATAATAATACTCGACGGTTTGCCAATGACTGTAGGGTGAACACCGGTCGCTGCTTCTATCGCAGCTCCAATCGTTCCCGCACCTGGTGTAAGCCCGTCATCGGAAGGAAGCTGCAGATCAGGGTTGGTCATAATGAATTTGGAGCCCCCATTAATCCATCGGAGCGCCTTAGTCAGTTTATTGTAGGAAAATTCACGATCAATCCCTTGTATAACGTACTCTGGCTCATCTTCCGTCAGGATTAGTCCCGCATCTTCTATGGCTTGCAAAAGCCCTTCTTCTCCGATACAGGCCACTTTTGCACCCGGAGCCTCATCTGCCACATATTCCGCAGCCGCCACGGCAGAAGTGCATACCTGAGAAGCATCGGCTGGAATTCCCATCCCATTCAGATGATCAGCCACTCCTTGGGGAGTACGCGAAGAATTGTTAGTCACATACAAATAAGGTGTGCCCTGCTCATTCAATGTTCGAATAAGTTCATCGGCTCCTTCAATGCGATGTCTGCCATGATAGAGCGTACCATCCAGGTCAATCAGATAGGCCTTAATCATACACAGCACTTCCTTTCTTTATTCCATTAACGTTTCATGTCCTTAACCATTTACATCGAACTTCAACGCAAAGCTATGTATACAGGTAAATCAATAGCTTGCTCGCATCTGCACGCAACAAGTCGAACCGGATCGAACACAGACGGTTGGTCTCACGCGTCTTCTGTACAAGCTTGTCATTTCCTGCGCTTTCCCGGAAAATAATTTGAATCATTTCCCTACTTATATTGCCCATCCTACACGCTTTCTGACCAGATTGCAAAAGGGACCGTGGGAGAAACTCCCCCTCAGTCCCGTGCAATTAACGGCTTCTTCTCAAGTCGTGTTTGGCTGTGCAACCCGTCCACAATCACTAGTAGGATTCGTCCTTGCGGTGAACAACCGGAATCAACTGGTGTTCGTTTGCCAGTCTTGTATTTGGGAATATTGACTGTGCCTCTTCCAGAAGGGGCTGCAATTGTTCCTCATCCTTGTAGCGGGAGCTAAAGTGAGTCATAATCAACTGCCCTGCATTTGCCGCTCTCGCCGCCTCGGCAGCTTGCTTCGAAGTACTGTGATAGTATTCATGAGCTGTATCGGCCATATCATGCAGAAAGGTAGCTTCGTGTACCAGAACATCTGCATTTAGAGCAAGCGGCTGTACATTGTCACATGGTCGTGTATCGCCCAATATGGTGATTACCATCCCACGCTTGGGTACTCCAAGCACATCTTCAGGACGAAGCGAGTCCCCGTTATCCAGGATAATGGTTTCTCCGCGTTTCAAGCGACCGAATAGAGGCCCAGGCTTCAAACCATATTCGGCCAATTTGGCTGGGTCAAGACTGCCTGGACGATCCTTTTCGGTAATCCGATACCCGTAACTGTCAATTCGGTGCTCCAGCAATTCAGACTCCACAATGAAGCTCTCGTCTTCAAAAAGGACTCCGCCCGTATGTTCTACAATGTTCAAATCGTAGCTGACACGTGATTGGCTAAGTTCCATCGTTGTCGTAATCATTCGCTCCGTACCTGGTGGACCATATACGGTTAAAGGTGTGGTGCCTCCCTGATACGCTCTGCTGGAGAGCAAACCCGGAAGTCCAAATACATGATCACCATGAAGATGGGTTATGAATATTTTCTCCAATTTGCTTAGTTTAAGTGGAGAACTTAAAATCTGGTGTTGGGTTCCTTCCCCGCAGTCAAACAACCACAAAGCTCTGCGCTCATCCAGCATGCGGAGCCCTATAGAAGTTACATTCCGCTGTAGCGTAGGTACACCAGCGTTAGTTCCCAGGAAATATAGTTCCATTCTGGATCGCACCTCTTTCTGCTGCCAGCAAAAAGCCTCCGACAATGCGGAGGGCTTTGCCTGACTATCTACTCAATTAAGCCTTTTCCACGTTAAAATACTTCGCTTGCGGATGGCTGAACACCATCGCCGATACGGATGCTTCAGGTTCCATCATGAAACCTTCCGTCAATTCCACACCGATATCCTCAGGCTGCAGCAACTTGAATAGAGGCCCCTGATCTTCCAAATCCGGACACGCCGGATATCCAAAGGATACCCTTATCCCCTGATAACGCGCACCGTGACGTTGCTTCATGGTCATCTGTGCAGAATCTGGGAATCCCCAAATGTCTCTCATCATATGATGGACCCGTTCAGCTAACCCCTCTGCTACTTCAAGCGCTACGGATTGCAGAGCATGTGAACGTAGATAATCCCCATGATCTTTCCAAGCAGTTGATAGCTCACGCACGCCATGTCCGGCAGTGACAACCATGAAACCAACGTAATCCATTTGGCCGGATTCTACGGGCTTCAAGAAGTCGGACAGGCACAAGAATGGTTCAACTTTTTGGCGTGGGAACGTAAAAGTATGCAAAATATTGCTGGTATTCTCCGGGTCATAGATGATGACGCTGTTACCACTAGACTGAGCCGGGAAGAAACGATACATGGCATGCGCCTGAATAATTCCGTCACGAACAGCCTCTTGCATAATCTCATCCACTACCGCTTTCAGGTTGGTTGCCTTGGGATCACCGGAAGCAAGTAATTGCTCAACCGAACCACGCAAACCGAGATGATGACCGAGCAACATCTGCATGTTCACATAAGGTAAAATGTGCGACAGCGGATAGTTGCGCATCGTATGCCGTTCCAGATCCGGTGGAATAAGTACCGGATTGTCTATGGCAATATCCGAACGCTCTACGCGTGTAAGTTCTGGAAGTGGTTGAGCGGTTTCTGCACCGGAAGCGTCAGCCGCTTTCTCTGCCTCCATCTCCAGTTGCATCACCTCGCGTGTGCTTGGATTCATCAGCTTGTTAGCGAGATCTAGGCCGTCCATTGCATCTTTTGCATATACAACCATGCCGTTATATTCGGGACGTATCCGATTTTTGGTGAATTTGCGTGTCAATGCCGCTCCACCAACCATAATAGGTACATCAATACCCGCTGTGCGTAAATCCTGAGCTGTAAGAATCATCTGCTGCGCTGATTTCACCAATAGACCGGATAGGCCGATCGCATCGACTTTTTCTTCTCTGTACGCCTCGATAATTCGCTCTGGTGGTACTTTTATACCCAAATTAATGATCCGGTAACCGTTATTGGACAGGATGATCTCCACCAGGTTTTTACCGATGTCGTGTACATCGCCCTTCACCGTCGCCAGCATAATCTTCCCTTTTACCGATGTCTCATTCTTCTCCATGTATTGCTCCAGAAAAGCCACCGAAGCCTTCATAACCTCCGCGCTCTGCAATACCTCTGCTACAATCAACTCATTGTTGTTAAACAGTCGCCCTACTTCTTCCATGCCCCGCATCAGCGGACCATTGATCACTTCAAGGGCTGTGTATTTGGTAAGTGCCTGCTCCAGATCGGGCAACAAGCCTTCTTTACTTCCTTCAACAACATATGATCCAAGTCGTTCTTCTAACGACAGGTTCGAAATTTTTTCTTTTTTCTCAACCTTCTTGTTACGGAAGGCGGCTACGAAAGCTGCAAGTGTTTCATCATTCGTATTGTATAACAGTTCTTCCGAGAGTCTGCGCTCCATGTCCGGAATGGAAGCGTAACGCTCCAGTTTCTCCGTGTTAACGATCGCATAGTCAAGACCTGCTTTGGTACACTCATACAAAAATACGGAGTTTAACACTTCACGGCCTGCCTCTGGCAGTCCAAATGAAATGTTACTAATCCCCAGAATGGTATGACACTCAGGCATGGACTCTTTAATGACGCGAATACCTTCAATGGTTTCTTTGGCTGAACCAATATACTGTTCATCTCCTGTACCTACCGGGAACACCAAGGTATCAAAGATCAGGTCTTCTGCCTTTAGTCCATATTTGTTCACCAGCAGATCGTAAGATCGCTGGGCTACCTCCAGCTTGTCCTCACGACTAATCGCCTGACCACGTTCATCTATCGTTCCGACAACGACAGCACCCCCGTATTTATGCAGGAGCGGTGTGACCAGTTCGAACTTCTCCTCACCGTCCTCAAGGTTAATGGAGTTAATGATCGCTTTACCTTGAGAGTACTGCAGGGCCAGGTCGATGACGGCTGCATCTGTCGTATCAATCATGAGTGGCACCTTTACTTTTTTGACAACAAGTTCAAGAAACTTCACCATGTCTTCCGCTTCCTCACGGTCCGGGTCCTGAACACAAACATCTACAACATGTGCCCCATTTTTTACCTGAGCCCGGGCAATCTCCGAAGCTTCCTCATATTTGCCTTCAACAATAAGGCGCTTAAATTTCCGTGATCCAAGCACGTTCGTGCGTTCACCGACCATGTATGGACGATTGTCCTGCTCAACGTAGACTGGATCAATTCCTGACAATGCAGGTGGATGAGTTCCGTTCAGATCTCTTGGGGGGTACTTGGCAAGTGTGTCGCGCATTGCCCGAATATGTGCTGGTGTTGTTCCACAGCAACCACCGGCAATGTTCAACCATCCCTGTTCAGCAAAGGCACCGATTTTCTGAGCAAGTGACTCAGGTGATTCATGGTAATTACCGTCCTCATCTGGAAGACCTGCATTTGGATAACAACTGACCGCAACCGACGCCATCCCGGAAAGGGATCGAATATGGTCACGCATAAACTCAGGACCTGTAGCGCAGTTTAGTCCTACCGAAATTGGGTTAAGGTGTTCAAGGGATATATAAAAGGACTCAATGTTCTGACCGGCAAGGGTCGTTCCCATCGGTTCTATCGTTCCTGAGATCATGAGAGGAAGTTGGATACCACTCTGTTCGAATGCTTGCTGGATTCCAATGCTACCTGCTTTTACATTAAGGGTATCCTGCGAGGTTTCAAGCAGTAACGCATCAACGCCTCCCTCGATTAAAGCAAGCGCTTGCTCGAAATAACTGTCGATGAGTTCCTGGAACGTCACCCCACCGGTTACAGACAGCGTTTTGGTTGTTGGTCCCATTGCACCCACCACATAACGCGGAGACTCAGGTGTGGAGAAACGATCCACGGCAGCTTTCGCAATTCTGGCTGCTTCCAGATTGATCTCACGTGCACGGTCCTGAATATCGTATTCAGCGAGTACAACAGAAGTCGCACCAAATGTATTGGTCTCAATTAAATCCGCACCGGCTTCCAGATAATCTTCATGAATACGCTGAATCAGTTCTGGACGCGTAAGTACAAGCATTTCATTACATCCATCCAGGTCTTCTCCGCCAAAATCTGCGCCTGTGAGATCAACCTGTTGAATCATGGTCCCCATTGCACCGTCGAGGATTAATATTCGTTGTTTTAATGCATCGTGTAGACTAAGCTTATCCAATATCTTCACCCCCGCAAAACGTTAAATATTAGTTTAACAGAAACTAACTTAATGTGAAAGATCGGTTTTGTTCAATAGGGTGGCGGGTTTATGTGAATTCGGAATGAATTTGCGAATCGACAAAAACAGAGGAATCCGATATAATAGCGATTAAACCAAGTGGAAAAGAGGGAAAGAACATGGCTGAAATTGTAATCCGAAATACGAACGAACGTATCACTGGAGACGAAAATGTTCGAAATTTCTTAGACAAATATGAAGTGTTATATGAAAAGTGGGACGCATCCAAATTGAACGCCGATCTGCAGAACAACTTTGGATTGACTGAGGATCAGAAAACTAAAGTTCTGGAAACGTATGATTATGAGATCAGAGACTTGGCCGCACGTCGTGGATACCAAATCTGGGATGTTATCACCTTGTCTGATGAAACACCGGACATTGAAGCTAAACTTGCCAAGTTTGAAGAGATCCACACCCACGCTGAAGATGAAATCCGTGCAATCGTTGCCGGTAAAGGAATCTTTGTTATCAAAGCTACAGACGATGTAGGTTATTTTAATGTAGAATTGTCTCCTGGGGACGTTATTTCAGTTCCTGAAAACACACCACACTTCTTCACTTTAATGGAGAACAAACAGATTATTGCTGTTCGTCTGTTTATCGAAAAAGATGGTTGGATCGCAGATCCATACCCGGATCCTACATTTATCAAACAAGCCTAATTCTACCGTTTGGTGATATATTTCAATATGCAAACCCCCTGTTCGTTTGAACAGGGGGTTTGCATATTGAAATATTATACAACACTTGTGCACTATATAAAATAATGCGGATATTTTGCCTTTATCGTCTCCTGTTCAACGACAACAAGTCTAAGATGAGCTTCCATGACTTCAACAGCTTGATCAGTCTCTCGTTCTGTGATAAGACGGTAGATCTCTTTGTGTTGCGAAATAATAACCTCTGCATTGGAATCTTCAGACAGGCGCAATAAACGAAGGCGATTGAATGGAATATTGAGTTGCTGCAACATTTTCCACGTTCTCATCTTCCCCGTGCCCTGAAACAATATTTGATGAAACTCTTCATCCAATTCAAAAAGTCTATAAAAATTATTTTTTCCTATGCAGACTTCCTGCATTGCAATATTGGTTTCAAGCCTGAATCTGAATTCCTCTGGAAAAGATGCGCAAGCCAGAGTGACGATTTCCTTCTCCATTTTTTCTCTCATGAATCGGCCTTCCTCAACGTGCTCCAGATTAATGTGGGAAACAATGGTTCCACTCTGTGGAATAATATCCAGTAGTTCCTCTTCAGCAAGTTTCATGAATGCTTCACGCACAGGCGTTCTACTCACTTGCAATTCGTCAGCAATTTCCTTTTCTGAAATCTTGGTACCAGGCTTCAGTTCAAGGTGGAGGATTCGTTCTTTTAACAGATTGTATGAATATGCCCGGGTCGAGCCTCTAATTTTTTGATTAAGTGACATTCCTTAACCTCTTCCTCTCAGCCGTATTCATTCATCTTAGCACAAATTACCGCTTCACTTAAATATTACGAGTGAAACGGTAACCCAGCCAATCTAAGCCACTTTTCTTCTATTGCTTGTTTGCTTTATAGTTTTTGTACGTATCATTTGCAAGCTTCAGGTAATTAGACAAGCCTTGACTCTCCAATTCTTTAACAAAGGTATCATATTCGGATAACTTCCGTTCTCCTAATATAAATTTGAGCGTATTCTGATCCGAATAGTCCTTCAATGGTGTACTAAGAAGTGTCACTCGTTCGCGATCCTCAGAAGAATAAGGAATTGGCGGTTCAGCCGGAATTACTTCCTTTGTATCTTTCATGTCTTGCTGGAATTTCAACTCTTCTTCACTAAACATGGATTGCAGCAAATCTGTGGTTCCTCCATACGCAAACACACCACCAGAGAAACCATAGTCAATACGCAAGTCCTTCGTGCCTTTTGGATTCAAGCCATTGTAATTGACGCCTTCTGCCAACTTACGTGTACCATTTTCTTTAGTGAAGGTTTCCCCTTCTACACCCCACTTGGCAAACTCTTGGCCTTCATCACTATAGTAGAGCCAGTCGATAAACTGCAGAGTTGCTTTAAAATATTCACTGTCTTTAATTTTCCCGGAAAGCATGACACCGTTTTCAAGTCTTGAGCCAGACATCAGTTGGCCTTTAGGACCACCCGGAACCGTAATTTTCGCAACAGAGAATTTTCCTTCTCCCAATGTTTTGTTCATATCATTTCTATGCAATACAAGCGTTTGGGAATTGCCGTTAATCATAAAAGATTTGCCGGATACAAATTTTTGAGTAGCTTGATCATCGTCTTGCGTGAAGCTTTCCTTATCCAGTAGTCCTTCGGATACCAGTTTGTTAAAGTACGTTAACATCTCCTTATATTCCGGTGTTGTAGCGGTGTAAACAAATTCATCCTTGTCAGCCTGGTACGTCAGGCCGTTTCCGAAGCCCCATCCACCTTTTGTACCAAAGCCAATAGATGCAATACCCAACGTACTATTGAACTTGAACCGATCGGAGAACGGGATAGAATCTGGATAAACTTCCTTCAGCTTTTTGGCTGCATTATACAGTTCATCCCATGTCTTGGGAATAGCGATATTGTTTTTTTCAAAAACATCTGTTCTAACAATGAGCGTGTAGTCAGGCCAAACCTCTTCATGCATGCCCGGAAGCACGTAATACTTCCCATCCTCTTGTCGCAGTCCCTCCAGTTCGTCCTCAAGCCCCCACTTCTCTACCTTATCTTTGAAATTTGGCATCAAGTCCACATAATCACTCACTGGCAAAATCGCACCTGAAGATACAAAAGCAGACTCTTCACCCGGATATGTCTTAGGAATAACCAGTGGAGCGTCGCCAGAACTGATCAAAAGAGATCTCTTCTGAGGATAGTCGCTCATCGGTACGATGGTAGGGTCCAGCGTTACTCCAGTCATTTCGGTGATTTTTTGGAAAAGCATCCAATCCTTTTTGTACGGGTATGAAGGCTGATCACTGTATAGGATGGACAGATCAAACGGCTCCGTGGCTTTAAATGTGTCCCCTACTTTGTAGGATTCCATGGCCCCTTTGGATTCAGGTTCAACTTTTTCTCCGCCCGTGCCGCTACTGCATGCCGCCAAAACAACACTCATCATGGTTGCCAACACCATCTTGCCTACAAGCTTCCGTGGTCTCAGTTTCATTCAATTCTCCCCCTGCATATGGTTTAGATTGACCTTACACATCATGATGATGTGTAAGCTTGATATATCTGGTGACTACTGTTTCACAGATCCCAGCATGATACCGGTTACAAAGTATCTTTGAACAAATGGATAGATCGTAAGGATTGGTAAAATAGTCAATACCATCGTTACCGATTTAATATTTGCAGCAATCTGGGTCAGGTTATCGGCTGAGGTCGCACCGGCTGATGCTCCACTCGTTGCCCCTGCAATCATATTGCGCAAATAAATAGTTACCGGGAACAACTCTTTCTTATCCAGGTACAGGAAGGCGGGGAACCATGAGTTCCAATGACCGACTGCGTAAAACAGGACCATCGTCGCCATAACTGCTTTACTGAGTGGTAAAATGATGCGTAATAATATGCCATAGGTATTCAGTCCATCAATTGCGGCAGCTTCCTCCAGTTCTTCCGGCATGTTTTCGAAAAATGATTTCATGATTAACATGTTGTATATGCTGATCGCACCAGGGACAACCAACGCCCACATGGTGTTGTTGAAACCAAGGGAATTAATCAAAACGTAGTTAGGAATGAGTCCGCCACTGAAGAACATCGTAAACACAGCGAACATAGTCAAAAACTTGCGGCCCATCAATCTTTTTTTAGACAAGGCGTACGCAAATATCGTAGTCATGAACATCGAAATCAGCGTACCTACCACCGTATAGATAATCGTATTTTTATAATTGGTCCAAAACATGGTGTCACGGGAAATCATCTTGTACGTCTCCACATTGAACCCTCTAGGGAACAGACTAACCTTGCCCGAATTGATGTAGGATTCACTACTAAAGGATTGAGCCACGACATTTAAGAATGGGTAGAGCGTAATAAACACCACGAATAGCAGAAAGATGACATTGAATACTTTGAACACTTTGTAGGATCTTGATTCCTGCATGATGCTCCTCCTTTACCATAAACTTCTTTGTGTCAGTCTGCGTGAGATTGCATTTACGGAGAACACCAGAATCAGACCGATAAGCGATTCGAACAAGCCAATTGCGGTAGCATAGCTGAAATTGCTAGATTCCAGTCCAACCCGATACAGGTATGTGGAGATCACGTCAGATGTTTCGTAAATGAGTGGATTGTACAGAAGCAAGATTTTCTCGAAACCAACTGCCAGGAAATTACCCATATTCAGAATCAACAAGGTAACAATCGTTGGCAAAATACCAGGAATGGTTATATATATCGTTTGCTTCCAACGGTTCGCACCGTCAATACGAGCAGCTTCATACAAAGAATCATCGATGGTCGTCAGAGCAGCCAGATACAGAATTGCTCCCCAGCCCATACCCTGCCATACCTCAGAGGTGATATAGACCGTTCTGAACCATTCAGCCCGCTGCATGAAAGGAATGTTATCTCCTGTAAAGAAAGCCACCATACCATTAATTGAGCCGTTCACTGCAGTCAGTTGCAGAATCATGCCAGCTACGATAACGATGGAGAGAAAGTGTGGTAGGTAAGATGCCGTTTGCACGAACTTTTTGAACCGTTTGCTCTTCACTTCGTTAAGCATCAGGGCAAAAATGATTGGCACTGGGAACGTGAAGAGTAACGCAAGTCCACCAAGCATCAGCGTATTACTGAAAACTCTCCAAAACGTAGGGTCCTCAATGAACATCTTAAAATATCGTAACCCGACCCAACTTTCTCCAAATATGCTTCCTCCAGGCACAAAACGTCTAAAAGCGATAATGTTACCAACCATCGGTCCATATTTGAAAACGATGAGGTAGATGATAGGAAGAATTAACAGTGAGTACAGCTGCCAATCTTTGCGGAACAGGGTTGCTGCCGTTCGTAATCTGCTCTCCTTACGTAAAGATGTCATGGTTAAAGTTCTTTTAGCAGTCTCCGACTCCATTTGTTATTCACTCCGATCCTTAACTTGATAAAGTAAAATCTAATTCAACTACAACTCCCATCTCTCTTTGTAGAAGACCATCAACCTGATTAACTTCACCCCCACCACGGAATAAATAACTCTGCGAATGTAAGCGATATCATTTTGATGTGCTATTTAGAATCACACAGTACGAGAGCCTTACCTTCATGCTGAAATCACTCATTAACTATTGCGATTCCCAAAATAAAAGTGTTCTCTCACTTATGTAAAGCGCTTACAATAAATATAAAAATAATATACAATTACTCCTGCTTCCATTCATTTTGGTAAGTCAAAAGATATTGTATTGGGATGATTCGCATACTAGTCATACTAGTATGTTAGTTATATTCTAATTCAGCTGTTTCATAATTTCAATAACTTTTTGAAAAAAAATATGTCTTACATTAACACGATTGTAGTTCTAAGGCACTTTCCATAATAAAAAACATTGATAACTTCATGAATGATTCATCACTCATGAAAGCCATCAATGTTTTCGGGTATAGAGAAAAAGAGCTATGATGCATCTACTCAGAAATTAGCAATAAGACGTTCTAATTCTGATAAATGCTTAATTTCATGGTCAGGCGTATAGGATTCTGTGTTGCCTTTATTCTCACGATTAATCCATACGGATTGGATCCCTGCGGATAAAGCTCCACGAATATCAGTCGTAAGCTTATCTCCCACCATCATGCTTTCTTCGGGTTTCACACCGAGCTTACTCAAGGCATGTTCAAAAATGGAAGGGTCCGGTTTTCCTTTACCAAAGGTACCCGAGATAATAATCTCATCAAAGAAAAGAGCCAATTCAGGAACCCCGTCCAGCTTCTCTTGTTGCAAAGCGGGACAACCGTTGGTTAACAGCAAAAGTTTGAACTTCCCTTGTAAATGGCGCAGGGTATCCATTGTTTCCTCATAGACATGGGGTCTGGATCTCCGCTCTGCCCCAAACTGTGAAGCTAGCCGTTCAGCCAGATCTTCCCGATCTACTCCCAGCTTTAACAGACCACGATGCCAAGACTCTTTACGATACGCGGGAGCAAGTTGCTCCAACTTGCGGAACTCCGGCTGATCCCCACCCGTAAAGTTAGCCCAAAGACCTTCAAACGGGTTGATCCCAATCATTTTGGTAAACGGAAAGGTTTCATAGGACTCATAAAGACCGCGTGCCTCATTACGAACGGATTCTTCAAGTTCTTCAGGTTTAATCCCGGTCTCTTGCGATGCTATTAGGCAAGTCTCATGAAATGCCTCTCGAACACTGCGCTCATCCCATAACAAAGTATCATCCAGGTCGAACAAAATCGCTTTTAACGCCATTTCGATCATCTTCCCCTTTATGCAGTAATTACTTCTCGACGGTTTCCACGGTGATCTGGTGCGCTTTCGCAAATTTGAGAAGACGCTCAGCAATTGCATCCGTATCATAGCGGTTTAGCAATTTGGTAAATACCCATCTTTTACCACGACTGTTATGCTCAATAACGATGGAGCCTGGTTCAATTCTGAACTTGACAATATCATCAACCCCGATTGAACGCTCACGGTTCCCTTTTGTTGTCAAAATCCGGTTACTTCCAATTTTGATATACGGACGCCGGAGCATGAAGATGACTGCCAAAAATACGTACAACAGCATAGTGACCCAGTCCCAAGTTGTCATCGGTGCTTGTACAAGGAAAGTGCTCATAAACAGATACAAAAAAGCGAGTCCAATCAAAAAGATGGGAAACAGAAGACTTCGTCCTTTAAAGACATCTTCACCTGGTGTACCTGAAATCGGTTGACCATTTTTTTTGCGCTGATGATTCAACTGCTTTGAATTTTTCCGAACCGTTCTCTCGAACGAACGCGACATGTGAATCCCCCTTATGTGTTTTTGTATCGGCTTACATAAAATGAAAACCAATGCTTCCCCCTATAAATTGCCCACTCGAAATAACAGGAAGAAACCTAAATATCATAATGATATCATTAGGTTTCCTTAGTGTTTGAGTTTGCTCTGGTGGTCCTGATCATTCTCATCATCCACAATTTCAATGGTTTCCAGCTGCTGTCTGAAATTGCTGCGAATGTTGTTCAAGTAAATTTCTCTAAGCTTGGCACGTTCTGCAAGTTCTTCCTCCGATAATCCAGAGGACTTTTGCTTACGGGCCAATTCATTAATACGTGCTACCAGACTATCTATATCCAAGCTTGTCCCCTCCAAAAATACAAAGTCATATTAACTTTGCCATGATAAGGGCGCCTTGTCAAGTTGACACGCACTGGCACTCATTGATGTACATTTTATTCTGAGAATTGAGGCAAAACCAACACTTGTCCGACCTGAATTGAGGTTGTATGAAGTTGATTCACTTTTTTGATTGCTTCTATATATATACGTGTATCCATGTTATCCGGTTTGTGAGCCAAGGAAATGCTCCACAACGTTTCTCCTTGTGAAACTGCCATCTTGCCTCCAGGCAACAAATCGTTCTCATCCCCCGCAAAAACGGTTAGTACAGTACTGCATCCAATGAATATAATTAAGGACACCACCATTAATTTCAGCAACCAAGTCGAAACTTTACCTTGTACAAAAACGTTCTTGAAGTTCCCTATGTTTGTTTTGACCACTTCTGAATTAACCGGTTCATAAATACTTTGATAAGTAGAATATCTCATAAAACATCGACCTCCAAACGTTTGTTCCTATCTATTGAAATCAATATAGCACGAACACTTGTTTTGTTCAATAGAATTTTAGAACAATTGTTCGCTTTTTTTATTCATAATCTTCTTTATACTATCGTTTTAAAAATGGCTTTGTATTATTTGCTCTGCTCTACAGAAAGACATTAGCTCAAATCACACAAAAACATTGATTTCATAGCATTTTATTTAGAACTTATGTTTGTACGAACGGAGGTTCTATGTTATAATTTTCCCAAACGTTACTAAAATGGGGTTGATACGGTATGTCGAAGATATCCAGCAGGCAACAGGCTATTCTGGAGTTTATACGAAATGAAGTCCGGTTGAAGGGGTATCCTCCTTCCGTACGAGAAATTGGAGAAGCTGTTGGACTGGCTTCAAGCTCTACAGTACATGGACATCTGGATCGTTTGGAGAAGAAAGGTCTGATTAGACGTGACCCTACCAAACCAAGAGCCATCGAACTTTTGAGCCAGGAAGAGTCTGAGCACTCACATCAATTTGCTCACAGCGTTGCACGCATTCCTGTCGTTGGTAAAGTCACGGCAGGGGTTCCTATCACTGCTACAGAGAACATCGAAGACTACTTCCCTCTCCCTACACATTATGTAGGAGAGCAGAAAGTATTTATGCTTTCGGTCGTGGGAGACAGTATGGTTGAAGCGGGTATCGTTAACGGAGACTACGTTATTGTACGTCAACAGCAAACTGCTGATAACGGTGATATCGTGGTTGCGATGACTGAAGATGATGAAGCAACGGTGAAAACGTTCTACAAAGAAAAAGATCATATTCGCCTTCAACCGGAGAATTCGACCTTTGAACCTTTGCGTTTGAAGCACGTTAGCATTCTGGGAAAAGTCATTGGCCTTTTCCGTGATATTCATTAATATTTATCACCACAGATCAGATGTAATACAATGAAATACGCAAAGAGGTTGTCCTGATGATTCGGGATAACCTCTTTTTTACATATTAATTATTTCATTCATTGTATGCTGCCCCTCTACTCACTGCGTTTAAGGACACTCTTGTGATGAGAGAACACATCAAAGCTCTGCTGGCCATGGTATGAACCCATACCACTCTCTCCTACGCCACCAAACGGGAGATAATGAGAGGTCATATGAGATAGTGTATCGTTAATGCAACCTCCACCGAAGGATACTTGATTCAGCACCCGATTCTGTAGCTCCTCATCCTGAGTGAATAGATATAATGCCAGTGGTTTTGGACGACGCACAATCTCATTCAGCATCGGGTTGAGATCACTGTACTTGAATACAGGTAGAATTGGGCCAAAAATTTCTTCTTGCATAACAGGCGAATCCCAATTTACATCTCCCAGCACTGTTGGTTCAATGAGTAACTGGTCCCGTTCAGAACGACCACCGATCAGAGCATTACCGTCTTTGAGAAAAACCGCCAATCGATCAAAGTTACGAGCGTTCACAATATGCGGAAAATCAGCATTCTGCAACACATCATCTCCGAATTTATCCTTAATCTCTGCACCAATCAGATCTAATAGCTTATCATGTACCTTTTCATGAACAAGCAAGTAATCCGGTGCAACACAAGTTTGTCCGGCATTCAGAAATTTACCACGAACAATACGCTGAGCTGCCAGCTCCAAATCTGCATCCTCATATACAATGGCTGGACTCTTACCACCTAGTTCCAACGTAACAGGAGTCAAATGCTCTGCAGCTGCCTTCATAACAATGCGGCCGACACCAGTGCTACCTGTAAAGAAGATGTAATCAAATTTCTCTTTCAACAATGCTGTACTGGTCTCGACTTCCCCTTCCATAACCGTCACATACTCTTTAGGAAAAATCTCGTGAACCAGATCATAAGTCAGACGCGATACGGCAGGCGTTAATTCAGATGGCTTGATAATGGCACAGTTACCTGCTGCAATCGCTCCAATCAGTGGGCCAAAAGCCAGCTGGAACGGATAATTCCATGGTGCAATAATTAAAGCGACTCCATAGGGTTCAGGATAAATTGTACTTACGCCATCCGGCATAGCCGAATTTGTTGGAACAGATCTTGGTGTAGCCCATTCCTTCAGATGTTCCAATGCAAAATCCAATTCACCCAGTACGATGCGAATTTCGGAGCCATAAGCTTCTGCCTGGGATTTATTGAGATCAGTACGAAGTGCGTCCAAAATACGTTGCTGATACTTCTCAATTCCCTGTCTTAATTGTTGAAGAGCTCCAATGCGATATTCAATATTCTTGGTCTGACCTGTATAAAAAAATGTCCGCTGTTCTGTAACAAGTTGTTTCGCTTGATCCATATTAACATCTCCAATTAATAATCCAAAATTAAATTGCTGAAAATCAAATATATTATAACCTAATCATATGAAACTTTCAACATAATGAGATCATATGTAATTTGGAAAAATATGAACAACTCTTTTGTTGCAGAAGTATGGCGTTCATTAAGTAATAGTAGCAACTCTCATTGAGAGTGCAAAAAAAGCCCGATCAGTATAAACTGATGGAACTTAACTTTTTTAGTATTCACTTACCTCAAACGTCAGAACCCGATCAAATAGAATGCAGTACTAGCGGTTCTTGAACGGGCCTTAGTTGTTTCCATGCTTGTCAAGTGCATACGATGCCTTTCCGCTTCCAGCCTGCTAGACTTCATACCACCCGATAAAGTCATTCACTTCTTTCATACTTAAGTCAAATTCTATCTCGACTCCACTTGTCATGGTCACCACAAGATAGGCTCAGTTGCCTAAAGGTTGTTTTGGAGTTGTAGGCTCTTTAGGTGCAGGAATAGGTTGTTCTTCCTCATTTGAAGTAGCTGATGCTTCGTTGGAGTATTCGGTTTCAACACTATTAACTGTGGCAGCTACTCCAAAATAATAAGTAGTTCCGTTTGTTAATTTGGAATAATTAAGTATTCATATTCATGTGTTGTTGCTACAACGGTTTCTGTATAATTGCCTGGCTCAATTCCCATATCGCATTGTATAACTCTCTGCACTATTTACTATGCTTATTGGCCGCATCTGCTTTAATGTCAATAATAATGGGATTAGTTGTACCTATCGTAAGTTCACTTAGGTGAGCGCAAGAAGCTACTTCCTCTACTTCTACTTTTATCCCTTGGTATTCTCTTGGTGTAATTTCAATTGGATCAGTTATCGTAACCGTTCCATTTACATCTCTACCAACTGTTGTGGGAAACAACAATGAGAAATCGGTTAAAACAGTAGGTTAGATTACAAAAGAAAAACGAGGTTATACACTTTGCTCTTTTTTGTATTGTGCCTATATTAAAACTAATTTTTGCGCAATTTAAAAAACACTTTTTTATTATAACTCTTATTTCATGCAATATCATAAACATCAAATTCTATAATATTACCAATAAAAACAACATTTTACATTAATTTCATTTACAAATATAAATTATATATGGTATATTTACCCATGGTTGGCCAACCTAATTATGTAATAGTTTATTCGATATCTTTAATTTCAAATAACAACTTAAGACAGAATCTAAATTTTATTGGTTCTAGTATAATTGGGAGGTTTGAATATGAAAAGATTAAGAAAATTATCTGCTTCCGTTGCACTAGCAGTTGGTTTATTGGCATTCGGCTCTTCGTCAGCGTCCGCTGCTATTGGATGGGGCGACTCTTTTGAGACTGCTGAGGTTATGTATTCAAGCGTTAGTCAAAATTCCTCATACAATGCAACCGTTCGTTTAGATAGCATGAGTGATAATGATTATTATGTTGTAGACAACACAAATGGATCTTCTGTAATTTCATTTGGCGTTATTGCTACTCCACCAGCTAATTTCGATATTATTATGGGTGTTATTAAAATGGATGCAAGCGGTGCGATACTGTCCATTCAAATGGATAACTGGAATGGACCTGGTTACGCTGAGGCAATTGGTATGAGTGCTAAACCTGGTGAGAAGGTTTACTTCAGAATTATGGATAACGGCATCAACAACTACAACGAACCTTATACAATTCAATTCACAAGAACTAGCTAAATAATTATAGTCGATTTTTAAAGGCTCCCCAGCTCAAGTGCCGGAGAGCCTTTTTTTCATTTGTGTTACTTTATATGTATGATTCAATTTTTCATAATAAAGAGGCCTCTATTCAAAGAGCTACAATATGAACCCATCGTCGTTAGAACATGAAGTTTCCTGATCTCGTTTAAAAAATGAAACGTTATAGTTATTTGACAGCTTTCACATTTCGACACCCATATATCATTTTCCGAAAATTAAAAGCGCGGCCCATAAGAACCGTCGCTTCGCGCTTGTATTCCTATAATTTTACGTTCATTCATTTTGCAAATCTCACTTCTTTTTAAGCGCTTCTGGCATTTTCACTGCTCCTGCAATACTTTTGCGCTTTTTTGAAGATTTATTGGCGCCTTTGGTCAGGTCAATAGAAAAAACACGAGCTATTTTTTTATTCATTTAAACACCTCCTTTCTGTTTTGCCCATACTGGAAGTATGAGCAAGGATTGAATAAAGAAGGAAATCGTTATAATCGGCGACTGTACAATTAAACTACAAATCACAAGTGCGGTTGAAATCCATTTAAGCCAAGGGTCCCATACGGAAGGATTAACATATTCAAATTCATTAGGGGCATAAAGTAGCATGATCATAAGACTAAGAAGATTCAAAATTATCATTGTTTCATAGTTTAAGTCTACCAACGGAATTAGAGCCGCCACTAGTCCTGTTACGATAGAGCAGATTGTAATTGGCAAGTGAACACCGCCAGAGAATTTTCTTATAAACGCAAATGAGAACAATGCTATTAATGCACCAAAAAAATCCCCTAATAATAAACCAAAAATTGCAGTTAATAATAATCCAGTGTACCAATTAAGGCGTAGCCCTAACTCGTACTCCAAAATTTCTACTGTCCCAGGTCCATCTGGGTCAGACTCTTTTATTTCTATTGCGATACGCTTCGACAGCCTCTCTAATATCACCTTGTTCTCTCCTGTATGAAAAGTAACATGAAACACCAAAAGTCGGAAGTGTCATTAAAAATAGCCACATCGGATCAGCATTATACAATAATATTAGAGTCGCACTAATCGTTATTGAGGAAACAACTGTCCCTATTATGAAGGGTACATTTACCTTCGAAAAGTAATCCTCTTTGGTAATGAAATCGTGTGGTGGCTTTATAACGAAAGAGAACCCATAGTCGAACATATGAAATATAAAACAAATGAGATATACAACAAGTATGGATGACAATTGAAGAATGTTAACCATGCCTTCATTTTCCTGCAAAACTCCAATATGCATTATATCGAACCATTTGTACAAAAGAAATATGCCCATTTGAAGTGTCGCATAAGCTGATATTCCTGCCCCGGTAATAAATGCTGAAATATGAACTTTCAATTCCATCCCAAAGCGTAAAAAAATTATAAAGAAGATATATTGCAAAGGAAGATCTAGCTTTGCCGAGTCTAAAGTGATACGCATCATATATGAGAAAGACGCTATGAAAAAAGAAAAAGCAAACATTTTCCCCGCATACTCTCGAACCGGTAGCATGTATAGTTTTAGAATCAAAAGAAGCATTGCAAGCGCATCAAAAAAACCGAGAGTGATATAAATGACTGTGTTCAATCTGCACCATCCTAATTAAAATAACTTTAAAATTATTATAAAGGACGATGCGGCAATTACATAGCCAAAATCATACAAATGTCATAGAGATGCAGATATTATTCAGCAACAATCCCGAAGCGATACCCTTCACCTAACTTCAACTTAACATTATTTTCAACAGTGTTCAATCAAAAAATTCTCCTTTAATATTCAGCCCAATAATCTGTGTTTCCAGACGAAGGTGTACATTCAATCTTCGGACGTTTTCCCTCACGCTCCCAATCCTCCAAGAAGACGATATTAGCCTTATCTGAATTGTCTTCCCAATGTATTGATTCAGCAGCAACAACTGCATCCAGAGAGCCATTTACATCCTGCTCATGCTTGCCTATTAGTTGTATAAGATGCGGCAACATGTTAATAAACTTGGATTCATTGTATGTGAACACTCGTTCTTCTACCAACAACAGAAATACCCAGTCACGCAGACTAGGCACATTTATAGTTACACTGTCCGCTTCCGCCAGCGTCTGAACGCCACGCACTCTTGCAGCATAGAAAAGCCGGCTTCCAGAAACGCTTGGTTACGTTTCGAGCGGACTCTACGAACTTGATATATATTTGAGTATCCACATAGTTGTACGTCTCAGTAGAACCTTGATTCCTGGACAGTAATGTGAGCAACGTTTTTAATCCGGTTGCCCTCTGCGTATCAATAATATCGATCAATTTTTTTGATATCAATCATCAGGCCTGAATTCCCGCCCTTAAGGTACTCTACTTTTACGCTATCCCAATGAATCATGGCATCTTCTGGATTCAGCGAATTGAAATCCCCCATAATTTCACTCATACGTTCAGTCAAACACTGTTGCTGACCAGCAGGATTATTTTTATTTTGATTAGACATGTTTTTTAATAAAACTTCCTCAACTACGGATATATCCAGCCTTGGGTATCCCTGATTGTGAACAACGGCCTTCAAGTCCTGCAATACCTGTATATGAAAAAACACTGCTTGAAGAACCGGCAATATTGGTGTTCGTCCATACCGATCATCAATATTCGGATCGAACTCTTCATAGATGAATATCGGTGTATCAATCTTTTTATACTGTCCAAACCACTCTTCTCCAGTGCGAGGTCGTGGATTCTTGACGTATTGCCAATGCACACGTCGATTCGTTCCCTCTTCTCTCCTAACCAAATCGTCGCAGGGTCGACAGGTACGATATCGATCACATCGTACAGCGTTCATTCAGAACTTCTTCACCAGCACAAGCTTCACGTACCATGATCATAATCCGCTGAATTGTATCAAGCTTGTCCAGCGACCTTCCATGCAGATAACCCGGTGAAGGAAGTGGGGACTCGAACAAGCTTTTAATTGACTTCAACGATTTCTGTCCGGTCTTATCATCACTACCATTCTGTTTCTTGGCTGTAAACGTAAGTGGCGTATCCCCCATACGCAAAAGTTATAGAGTGCATGCGAATATCGGGATGAACAGACACAAGAATCTCAAGTAATTCCTCTGCTGTATGGTTTTGGAGTTTGGTCAGATCAATATTATTAGCACTCTGGTACTTTTTCGAGAGCCAATCGAATATATCCCATCGGGTTGAAGAACTTTGTGAGGTCATCCTGCCAAAACCCATCATCTGACGCTTTACCGCTGCCGGAAGAACCGAATTGCAAATGAATATATGACTTTATGATGCCATTTCAAATTTTTACCACCTTTCACTGCAAACTTCTATAAATACAGAATAACATCAGTTTTTTTCAGATTTACTACTGATTTTCTACTATATAAGTTAAACTAATCATTTACACGTTAACGGAGAGGATAGAAAAAACCTGGAAAAGCGAAGCTAAAAGCTTTCTGTAAGAAAGTTACTTCGGAAGCATACGCTTCGCCTTTATCCCCGGATTTTCCCTTGAGAAAAGGAAATCGAAAAAATCTGGGGATAACAGCGATTGGAAGGTTATTCTGTCATCGTAGTGTCAGTGTAAATAATCTTTAGTTCAACTTATATAGATAAACGATTACTCTCGCCATAGCAACCTTCCTTAGAAGATACTGCTGAACTCCTAAACAACCAAAAAAGATCAGGGAAAGTTTCCTGACCCTCTATATTCACTCTTTCTGCCACTACTCTGTCAACAGTTAATCAAAAACTTTTTTAAGGGCTGCGTTTCGATAAAGAACAGAAGGCATGTAGCCCACTGTTCCGTGAATACAATGTTTATTGTACCAATTTATATAATTAAAAAGCTCCAATTCCAGATGTTGAAGACTCTGAAAATCCATCTGACACACAAACTCCTCTTCATGACTTTGAACGTGGCTTCTGCCACCGCGTTATCGTAGGCACAGCCTTTCATATGGAGGGAACTGCTTATGTGGAAGGTTTTCAGAAACTCATCCATATCTTGATTTTTAAATTCACTTCACGATCGGTGTGAAACCACTAGATGTCACGTAATTCACCCTCCACCGTCGCAAAGGCTAGAGCCATCGGAGATCCGTTCTTGTGGGAATCTACACAATACTCTGATATAAAGCGAATTGAATTGAAACTGATACAATGATATAACAATTAAAACAAAGTGAAAAAAAACAAAATAAGAGGTATCCCAAGAAGCCATTTCATGGCTTTTGGGATACCTCTTTAGGGTCTGCCTACACTTTACGCACCTTCAGGATATCGTCTGAGCTTTCGGTAATTTCAATCTTATGTGGCGAGGAGCCTTCGCTATCGTAAGTGAATTTAATCCGGTTATTCTCCTCAAGCTTCCATTCCCCACTTATCGTGTCTAATCCGTCCCCACGAGCAGGAACCGATCGTTCGAAGGTACCGTCTGGCTTGATCTCCAGCCTGTCCCTTCCACGGGAGGGTGCGAAAGAATAGCCGGCAGGTCGAAAGACGGTGATGTCTTCGTCATCTTCTTCATACGAGTGCCGCCATATTCCAAAAACTTCCTTCTGAAGTTTCTTCATCCTTGGCCTCCATTCGAATATGTTCTAAAGATTAGTTATGAACCGGCTGATTCAGAAAGGATGAGCGAATCGTACTTAGGCAAATATCCATGCGGGCCACCTGATCTTTCGTGAACATATACATGGTGTCGTCGTCAACATAATCCATGTAGTTCATGAACATATCCCCATAGGGGCCGTTATTACAGCTGATGTGGGGGTATTCAGGTTTTCCAACGTTAAACTGGCCTTGATTGGGGGTATCATCTATTTTGTCGGATTTACTGCATTCGTCCTCCCATGGCTTTTCATCACCCCAAATGTGGTACAGGTCCAGCCAATGCCCGATTTCGTGCGTGGCTGTACGACCCAAGTTATAAGGGTTATTAGGCAAATTAACCGTCCCGGTGGTGCCAAAAGCACTAGTCATAATGACAACGCCATCCGTCTTGGCCGCACCTCCAGGAAATTGGGCATAACCTAGAATTCCATCTTGGACTCCTTGCTTGATCTGTCTACATACCCAAAGGTTAAGATAACGGCCGGAAGGCCAAGCATCGCTGCCTCCATTTGCCGAGAACTTCACATCATCCTCGTTAACATCAAAACTATTTTTATTCGATTGAGTCCGTGTAATACCATCCGTAGGATTTCCGTTGGGATCTGTAGAAGTCAGCTTGAATTCTATCCGTGCATCGGTTACAAGTGGCTTCCACACATCGGGCACCTTGGACACGTCGCTATTTTTTTTGCGAAAATCACGGTTGAGCACATCGATTTGACTGTTGATTTGCTCTATTGAGATGTTCTCTTCGGGTAATTTCCAGACAACATGCACCACCACCGGAATGGTGACGACCTCACGGTTACTGGAACGGACATTACTGAGCGCAGCCATAACCGTCTGTTGCAGCTGCTTGCGGTTGTTTGCATACTCCGAGGAAGAGGCAAGCAACAAGCGGTGCTTTTCGTCAGTGGCACATCTTCTGTGGGATGGAACAGTAACTGGTGAAGCTTCGTTGGAACTGTCTGAGGCTTCTCTGTTGGAATCATTCAATGTGTTTACCTCCATGGATTAGATGATGTCTAGCTGTTGTATCAGAACGGCTGCTTCATTCTAAGAATGTCCGCGGCCAGGTCATAATGAATACGTTCTTCGGTATCCTTTTCAGAGTGTTCAAAAAGATTATGGTCGTCCGCCCCTTCGATGGTTAGGACCGCAGGGATTCCGGCATCCAGAAATGGTACATGATCACTTGCAAAAGGATTCAGCGATGTGTGGACTTGCAATGAGGTATAAGCAGAGGCAGCAGCCTGCAGACTCTCCATAAGGGTCACGGAAATAGCTGCGGCTTCAATTAAAACCGATGGAGGATTCACATTGATGCACCCGATCATATCCATATTGATTACCGCTTGAATACGATTTCGGTCTTCAGTTGTTAACTGCTCAATGTGATGCTTGCTTCCAAATAATCCTTGCTCTTCTCCTCCAAAAAGTACAAATCTCACATCATTCCTGAATTTGACTCCTGCCAATATCCGCGCAAGTTCAAGCACCCCTGCGCTTCCGCTGGCATTGTCATCCGCCCCTGGTGCTGGAGCAGCAATACCTAGCCCATTGTCTGCAAGATTCACTGAATCCAGATGGGCAGTAAGCAGGAATAACTTACGGGGTACTGTTCCTGAGCCGTTCTGCCCGGCGACAATATTCCAACTACCAATACCGTTGCCAGGAAGGGTGAATTGCTCAGTCAATTGATCATAACCCATCTTCTGAAATTGTTCTTTGCTCCACAGCGCTGCTTCTCTAAAGGATTCACTTGCTGAATGACGTGTAGGGTAAGTTGCCAGATGCTTTAAGACTGTGGCATATGACTCCTTGTCTATTCGCTGAACCAGATTTCGGATCTCAGGACTGTCAATTGCTCTGACTGTCTGCTTGTGAGTAACGCCCGGCATGTTATTCCAACCTCCTGTGTAGACTCATATCAAATGGGACGCCAAAGAAGCAGTTCTATTTATCCCTTAAAGAGGTAAGAATATTCATTCAATAAATGAAGATAACTATCGCCAGGGAGCTTGGCATCAACTACAGTTATGTATCCTGAACCTAGAAGCGGGCGCTGTATAGATCTGTTTATTCCGCCCCTTCCTTCTCTAGGAAAGCAGCCTGCCTGCCGCTTGCTGGTTTCGGTATTGACCTGGAGTAAGTCCCGTTCGAGCTTTAAGTTCTTGCTTAAGTAGCTTACATTCGCATACTCGATCTCCCGTCAGATCTCCTCGATGGAAAGGTAAGCTGCAGCTTGAGAAGCTCCATAACCCGGCTAATTCGGAACTGGATCAAATAGTATTTTATGGACATTCTTGTAACTCTTGAAGATGCGGCTTAAGTAGGATGAGTTGCACGTGTTCGGCGTACGTATTAAATCATTATCAGAGATTCCCTAACTATACTGTTATGAAATTCATCTGTATTAAAGAGGAATATCGAAGTTCCATATTGGAAAATCGACATTTCTCTTTTGAAAGTTTTACTTAGTGACACGCTTCCTGAAATGTTTAAACTCGGTATAGCTGCCTTTAGATATCTCGCGCTTGATCATCGAGGGGACAAACGAAAACGTAACAAATAAAAAAAGACCAACTCCGTGGCTTGCCCTTATTGATCATATTTAATTATTACGCACTCTAAGTGCATCCTCTAATAGAGAAACCAAATCGTTGTACCGGGGTACCGCAATTTCATTTACTTCAATCTTTGTGTAGTGTTCTGGAAGTTTGATATCTGAAGTAACTCTACTCAAATAGGCTTGACTTCCCAGTGCCTCTAATAAACTTGCTCCAGGAGTATTCTTCAAATGAAATTCAATCTCTTGCAAATCATCAAGGTCCAGGTGTAATGTGTCTTTGTTGACTTCGCGCATCTTATCCCTCCTCTCAGAACTATCATAATCAGATTCTGGAATTTACACCAAGTGAATTTGTGTTGAGTTGGTTACCGCGTTTGGGATACCCTCATATGCATGCGTAAGCTCATCCAGACACTGTTCTCCGCACTTCAAAAAGGAATGGTTCTGTAATTTAAAGCAAATGGGCTCAGAACAGTTCACATTCTTTCACATAAAGGCAAAATAAGGAGCCGCCCAAAGGCGACTTGCTTACTTTTAATTGTTAATCCCATTTTTATAGTTACCACTCATTCACTACTACAGTCTCGACATTCTAGAGTTACTCCCGCCTTTGTAGAACTGATGAATTTTCTTGTTTTCTGCTCGTTTTTATAACCCATACAGCCCAAACAGGGTACTCTTTTGCTTTATTTCTAACGAATGAGTAAAACCCATCAACAAAGTGTTCTTCAAAGTCACGCCTCCCTTTTTTCTTAAGTCCACTTTCGATAGTCAAGAAGGTTTTTCCTCTCAAAGGCAAAATAAAAAGCACCCCGAAGAATGCTTAGTCACTTGTCCCTATACTCTTGTCTGTCTTCTCAAAGATAGAAAAATATATTGATTTACTTATCGAATTATTCTTACGTGCACTTCTTCAATCTCGTTCCCATTAGCATCCACAACATTTACAATACCATGATCTTCCCAGTCCGCCACTTGAAAAGTGTAACTATATGCTGTTAATAGTCAATTACTACTAACCCCGAAAGAATCCTCTGCAAAGCCAGATTTATAATATGTATAATGACGTCCGTAAGTAGGGTTATAACCTAATTGGTAAGTTTGTCCAACCTTTAATGTAATAGTGTAAGTAAGAACTTTAGATGCAACGGGGGTAATGTTTGACTCTGCAGCACTTGCACTTACGATTCCCGAACTTAGTGATAAAAATAATACCATTGATGTTGCTAAAAGTTTTTTTTCAAAAAAACCTCTCTTTCAAATTATATATTTCTATCTTTCATTTTAATAGAATCTGTATATTGTTTAAATATTTTTCTTTTTATATATAATTTAACCTTTTGAGAGCGTAAAATATATTGTGTAAATAGAAAAAGGAAGACCTTTTCTAGTAGAATTGAGTTACCACACAACAATTCAGAGAGAGGTCTTCCCTATGAATCATTTTACAACAGATTTAGTTCAAGCTCTAGTCACCAAACAAGATATTACAGAAGTATTTCGCAATCATTTAGAGTCTGCCATGAACCACTTGCTCGAAACGGAGCTTACAGCGTTTCTGGATTATGAAAAATACGACCGTGCTGGCGTGAATTCAGGCAACTCTCGTAACGGATCGTACACTCGTACGCTTCATACCGAGTATGGCGACTTGCAGCTTAGTATGCCTCGGGATCGGAATGGAGTGTTCAAACAGCAGACGGTAGCGCCGTATAAACGTTCCAATGACACCCTGGAATCCTTTGTCATTCACCTGTTTCAAAAGGGGGTCACCATGACGGAAATCGCTGACCTCATCGAGAAAATGTATGGCCATCACTACACGCCTCAAACGGTTTCCAACATGACCAAAGTCATGACCCAGCATGTCGATGCATTTATGAAACGACCGCTGGAGAAGCGTTATGTCTGCGTCTATATTGATGCGACGTACATCCCTGTGAAGCGTGAAACGGTAGCCAAGGAAGCGGTCTATATTGCCGTAGGCATTCGTGAGGATGGCTCCAAAGAGGTACTTACGTACGCGATTGCACCGACCGAATCCGCTTATATCTGGAAAGAACTACTTCAGGACGTCAAACAGCGTGGCACCGAACAAATCCTTCTGTTTATCTCTGACGGACTGACCGGGATTGTGAATGCAATCCAAGAGGTATATCCCCAAGCGAAGTACCAAACCTGTTGCGTTCATTTATCTCGTAACATCGCCCACAAAGTTCGGGTGACGGATCGAGCAGAGATCTGTGAAGATTTCAAGTCCGTGTATCGTGCTGAGGATGAAGAAGCAGGTAAGGCTGCTCTGACTACCTTCTGTGACAAATGGAAAGCCACCTATCCCAAAGTGGTTCAATCGTTGAGAGAGAATCCCTATATTTTCACGTTTTACAGCTTTCCCAAACCCATCTGGAGAAGCCTGTATTCGACGAATCTGATCGAATCGTTTAACAAGCAAATCAAGAAATACACGAATCGGAAAGAACAATTCCCTCATGAAGAGGCATTAGAAAAATTCCTGGTTTCCCAGTTTGAAAGCTATAACCAACGTTTTGCTACCCGTTGTCATATTGGCTTCGATCAAGCACGAGCAGAACTGCTAGCCATGTTCACCACAAAAGAGTAACATCACCCTACATAAGAAAAGGTTATTTCATTTACACAAAAATCTTGACGCTGCCAACCTTTTATTAAAAGAGATGATATTTTTATGTATTCTTTTTCCGCCATTTAAGGTAATGTTAATATTTCCGATATTTTTTTAATTACACATTTTTATAATTTCACTCTGGCATTCTTGACCCCACTTCTCCTTCTGCATTCCGACCACGACCATAATCAATTATCACAAAGTCTAATGTTCGGTTGAATTTGAGCTTGTTAGCAATGTTTGCTATTGCCCTACACCGTTTATCTGCTAATGTAGTTGCTGCAACGCCAGAAACATCCTTACGGTATCCCTTCTCCAGGTATGTGCTTTCAGATACTTCTTACCTTCCAAACACAACAATATCGCCCTTACTCTCTAGTGGTGATCTTTCATATTGTAATGGCAAACCGGACGTTGTTTGTATACATATAATAGGTAGTATCATGATTATATCTTTTAGATATCCTTCAAATCCTTGACCGAAACTGGCATGCGCAAAGGTGAAGCCGCTACACTAAATTGGTCGGATATAGTTTTAGAAAATCAACTCATCATTATAGATGGACTTTGGATTTCACAGAAAAAAACAAAGAATAATTATTTTGAGCTACAAAGACGAGGAACTTAGAAAGAAAAATAAAGATAACTAAAAACCTAGTAAAAGGACATCGAATATCATAGAGAGTGGCAAGGACAAAACAAAGGAGCTTTAGGGGATAAGTATCATATCATCATGATCTTGATCTAGTGTTGTGCAGGTAACTTCAAACCCAACTGTTCAATGCTTATTTTCGCATTTTAGAGCGTTGTGACCTTCTTTCACTTTCTATTCACTCTCTTCGACATAATTGTGCAGTCCTCTTGCTAGAATCCCGTGCTAATTTGTGAAAGAGCAACCAGATAATTCAAGCATCCAATTCACATCAGACGTATACGCCCCACATCTCGGACAAAATCCCTACAAGCAATATGGACAGATTCGAAAAATTTACTGAACATATATTTGAATAGTAAAAAGTTTGTGGGCATTTTGTGGGCATTAGTTTTTCAAGTTAGTTTTCATAGCATTCGCCCACAAAAAGAAAAACCCCTCAGCGCTAGAGCGCCAAGGGATTCCGCTATTAGTACAACGTAATATATTGATCGCGTTCCCATTGGTGAACTTGTGTACGGTACATATCCCACTCAATTTCTTTCAGCTCATAGAAGTGAGCCAAGGCATGGTCGCCGAGAGCATCACAGATCACTTCGCTGCGGATCAATTCGTTCAAAGCTTCTTTCAGGTCAGCCGGCAAGCTTGGAATGCCTTCTTCCACACGCTCTTCTTCCGACATGATGTAGATATTGCGGTCAATTGGAGCTGGTAAGGACATCTCACGTTTGATTCCATCCAGACCTGCTTTCAGCATAACAGCCAAAGCAAGGTACGGGTTCGCAGCCGGATCCGGGTTACGCACTTCAACACGTGTGCTCAAACCACGGGAAGCCGGAATACGGATCATTGGGCTCCGATTACTTGCAGACCATGCTACATAGCAAGGTGCTTCGTAACCAGGCACGAGACGTTTGTATGAGTTTACACTTGGGTTAGTGATTGCTGCAAATGCACGAGCGTGCTTCAAAATACCAGCCATGTAATGACGTGCTGTCTTGCTCAGACCCAACTCATCCGACTCGTCTACAAATGAGTTTACATTGCCTTGGAACAAGGATTGGTTACAGTGCATACCGGAACCGTTCATGCCAAACAGTGGCTTCGGCATAAAGGTAGCGTGCAATCCATGCTGGCGTGCAATCGTTTTAACAACCAATTTGAACGTTTGGATTTGGTCAGCCGCTTTCAAAGCATCTGCATATTTGAAGTCGATCTCATGCTGACCAGGAGCTACCTCATGGTGAGAGGCTTCGATCTCAAAACCCATCTCTTCGAGCGTGATTACGATATCACGACGACAGTTTTCACCAAGATCTGTTGGCGCAAGGTCAAAATATCCACCTTGGTCATTCAATTCACTGGTTGGGTTTCCTTTTTCATCGGTCTTGAACAGGAAGAATTCCGGCTCAGGTCCAACGTTCATTGCTGTGTAGCCCATTTCCTCGGCTTCCTTCAGAACACGTTTCAAAATGCCACGTGGATCTCCAGAAAATTGATTACCATCTGGAAGATAAACGTCACAGATCAGACGAGCAACCCGATTGTCAGCTACCCAAGGGAAAATGAGCCAAGAATCAAGATCCGGATAGAGATACATGTCGGATTCTTCAATACGTACATAACCTTCAATGGAAGATCCATCGAACATCATTTTATTATCCAGAGCCTTTGTAAGCTGGCTCGTAGGGATTTCAACGTTCTTAATAGCCCCAAGCAAATCGGTAAATTGCAATCGAATGAATCGTACATTTTCTTCTTTTGCGATGCGGAGAATGTCTTCTTTAGTAAAACTCACGTTACCCTCTCCCTTTCTTATCTGCGTATTTGGCTTGCCTGTTATATTTGTACCTTAGAAAGTTCCACGGGTCAAGGAGTCCTCTTCTCAAAAGCAGGATTTCCCCTGACCTGCGAGGTTATACGAATTTATTTTTTATTAAAGAAGCGGGAAAGCTCTCCCTGAATGAGAGATACTTGTCCAGGTCGCTTACCTGACACCAGCTGTTGCTTCAACAAACGATGCAGCTGCGTATCCGACAACTCTCTGCGTTTCACTTCGGTATCTGGCGTAATGACAGTTGCCTCTTCGGATTCTTTCGAGACAGGGTTCATCACTTGTTTAATACCAGCAATGTTAACCCCTTTTTCGATCAAAGCCTTGATCTCAAGTAATCGTTCTACGTCATTAAAAGAAAATAAACGCTGATTACCTGATGTTCTCGCTGGAACAATCAAACTGTGTTGCTCATAATAACGAATCTGACGTGCGGACAGATCCGTAAGTTTCATTACGATACCTATCGGGAATAAGGCCATATTTCTGCGAATTTCGTCACCCATCTTCATCAACCTTCCAGTCTCTATTCTTGACCCTATTGTACATTCAGTTATTACTAAGTGTCAATGATGTGTTAGATAAACTCACAATAATTTACGATCTTTCATGGTCTGTAACGCCATCAAAACGCCATATTTAACATGAGAGTACGTTAAACCACCTTGCATATAACCAATATAGGGCTCTCTAATAGGCGCATCGGCTGATAATTCCAGACTTCCACCCTGGATGAACGTACCTGCCGCCATAATGACAGGGTGCTCGTAACCCGGCATGTCCCACGGTTCAGGAACAACATGGCTATCTACCGCAGCCGCACGCTGGATTCCTTGTACAAAAGCAATCAGATGTTCTGCCGAACTGAATTGAACTGCCTGAATCAGATCTGTGCGTTTCTCATGCCACGCAGGCTTGGTTACAAATCCGGATGCGGCAAACATCGCTGCAGCAAACACGCTGCCCTTAATGGCTTGCCCCACAATTGTCGGAGCCATATAAAGTCCTTGATAAATGCCACGAGTTGTGCCTAACATTGCCCCAACTTCACCGCCGATTCCAGGTGCAGTCAATCGATAGGCTGCCAATTGCACGTATTTTCCCTTCCCACATATGTATCCCCCGGTTTCCGCCAGACCGCCACCGGGATTCTTGATTAGTGATCCTGCCATCAGATCTACTCCGATTTCTGTGGGTTCACGTTCCTCTGTAAACTCACCATAACAGTTATCCACAAATACAATGACATCTTCCTTAATTGCCTTTACACGCGCAACCATATCAGCAATTTCTTCAATACAGAACGAAGACCTCCAGTCATATCCACGTGAGCGTTGGATACCGATGACTTTGGTAGCTGCATTGATACTCTTCTCTACCACTTCCCAGTCCACCCCACCGTCTGCAAGCAGAGCCGTCTCCCGATAACCAATGCCAAAATCCCGTAATGAACCTGTCCCATCACCCGGCTTGCCTATGACTTTGTGCAACGTATCATAAGGCTTACCTGTGATGTACAACAACTCGTCCCCCGGCCGCAATACTCCGAATAGAGCCGTAGCGATTGTATGTGTTCCTGATGCAAAATGAGGACGAACCAACGCAGCCTCCGCGCCAAATATATCGGCATATACCTCATCCAGCACTTCACGACCGCGATCGTTATATCCGTAACCCGTTGAACCGGCAAAGTGAAAGTCACTGACTTTTCTACGCTGAAAAGCATTGATGACTTTCCATTGATTGTGATCTGTGAGCTGATCTATCTTTCGTAATTGTTCTTCAATCTCACGTTCGACCTGATGTTGAAGTTCATTAATGTCTGAATCAAAGCTTGCCATCTTGCTCCATTCCCCTTCATAGCACGAATCTGACGTCAAATATCAATTATCGTGTCAACTTATCAAACAAATATGTCATGAATATTACAGTTCTATGAATTCTTCAAGTACATATCCGTATTTCTCATATTCGCCTTTTTGTAATTCCACTTCATAAATCACATCGTTCTCTTCAAATGTGGTCTCAACGACATCACCAATTTTGTAGAGCACAGATGTAAGATCTCCACGTTCACCCGGAATACGGAATCGTTTCGTATCACCTGTTAATTCGCTTTGAATATGCTCCCGAATTTTCAGCAAGTCGTCTTCGTCCAATGCGCTCACTTTGATATGATCTTTATCTAATGGAAGCATCTCAAGTTGCTCCGGTGTACACGCATCCTTTTTGTTATACAACACCAGTTGGGGTTTATCTCCTGAACCCAGCTGCTGTAGAATCGTGTATACAACTTTCATCTGATCTTCACGCATCGCAGATGATGCATCCACAACATGCAAGATTAGATCTGCTTCATTCACTTCCTCTAGCGTTGCCCGGAAAGCAGCAATAAGGTCATGTGGAAGATTCTGTATAAATCCTACCGTGTCAGTTAGTACGATTTCTTTACCACTTGGCAGTTCCATCGTCCGTGACGTTGGGTCAAGTGTAGCAAAGAGCTGATCTTGAATATACACATCTGCTGCAGTTAATTGCTTGAGCAAGGTTGATTTGCCTGCATTCGTATAACCCACTAAAGCAACCTGCACGATCCCCGTCTTCTTGCGGCGTTCTCGGTGCAATGTACGATGACGCGTTACTTCTTCCAGATGACGCTTCAAGTCATCAATGCGACCCCGAATATGACGACGATCTGTCTCCAGCTTACTTTCACCAGGTCCCCGGGTTCCGATTCCTCCACCGAGTCTGGACAGATTCTTGCCATGACCCGACAAGCGTGGCAGCAAGTAGCTCAACTGCGCCAATTCAACCTGGATAATCCCTTCTCTTGTGTTGGCGCGTTGCGCAAAAATATCCAAAATCAGCTGGGTGCGGTCAATAATTTTGAGATCCAGCGCCTCTTCCAGATTACGAACCTGAGCCCCAGACAGTTCCTGGTCAAAAATAGCCGTTGTTGCTCCCAATTCTTCAGCCGCTGCGCGGAGTTCATCCACTTTCCCCTTACCAATGAACCATTTTGTATCGCGTTTTTCCCGGTTCTGAGAGAGCACACTTAGTACTTCTACTCCAGCCGTCTCGGCGAGCTTCACCAATTCCTCCAGAGAGTACTCCGGGTTGATGCCTGAACGCTTAACTTCATCGGTAACGAGACTTACCAATATGGCGCGATCTTTCTTTTCCATGTCTGTATCATGTGTGACAGTTGTCATCGTTTAGATTCACTCCTTCTATTACTCTTCAGCATATATTTATTCCCACCATGCTCCCATGGCATGCTTTAAGCCGAACCGGTTAACCCGGCCGGCTGATCTGAAAATTATATTATCGCTTACTTTTGCTCAAACTTCAAATCCTCTGTACGAATAGTCATGAGTTCCAATTTTCCTGGATTTCCCTGGGTGTACTGCTCCAGCAGTCGAACCGCCTGATGGCGAATCGAGCGTTCAATGGCATTTCGAACATATCGGGCATTACTGAATGCGTGCAGAGAATCATTTTTTTCCTGAAGCAGATGGTGCTTTAATTTGAGTATTGTCTGGGGCATGAGAATATAGTCACGTTCCTTGGCCATAATCTCAGAGATTTGAATCAACTGATCAATGCTGTAGTCTGGAAATTCAACCTGAATCGGAAAACGCGAGGGCAAACCGGGATTCGTCTGTAGAAAAAAATCAATCTCTTCCGAGTAGCCCGCCAAGATGAGAATAAATTGATTCTTATTATCTTCCATGGACTTTACAAGTGTATCAATAGCTTCCTTTCCAAAATCCTTCTCGCCCCCGCGAGCCAGACTGTACGCCTCGTCTATAAACAAGATGCCTCCCAGTGCCTTCTTAACTAGATCCCTGGTTTTCTGGGCCGTATGTCCGATATATTCTCCGACGAGATCCGCCCGTTCCACTTCAATCAGGTGACCTTTGCTTAACACACCCATCTTCTGAAACAGCTTGGCAACAATCCGTGCTACCGTAGTTTTGCCTGTTCCCGGGTTTCCTTTGAAAATCATATGATACACGTGCGCGCCACTTAGCAATCCTGCTTCGGTACGCATCTGGGCAATCTGTAAGAAAGCATAGATTTCGAATACCAAATCCTTGATATTTTCAAGTCCAACCAGTTGCTCCAATTCACCTTGAATCTCCTGGAAATGCGCATGCTTGGCTAACCCTTTGGCTGCCTGTACTGCCGTTTCGTCTTCCTTGACCAGCATCTGAGGTTCCTGGTTGCGCAGTACAACATTAATTTGTCTGGATGGTCTGCCTCCCGGTTGTCCTCCTGCAGCCATGACCCGTCCGTTCATTCGCCATCACCTCTATTTTATCGGGCTGAACTCTCCTGATTATTAATGTATTCTATCAGGTGCTCCAATATTAGAAGGATGACGAAGAATTCTTTGGCTTTTCCCTCAACTCATATCTGCGTATTTTTTCTGAACTCTCCATTCTCGAATAAGGACTTTCTATGCTTCAGCGATAGTTGGAAATAAGGAAATAAATGGGCATCAATGGCATGCAACAATTCCTTAGCCGTTCGATTAGCCAGATCATAATCCCCCGTCGTAATATGCTTGCGCGAAAGAGCATCTTCAAGTTCATCTTCGTCAAGCAAAAATACTTCTCCATCCTTCAGCACAACAACATCCAGATATAAATCATCAAACCATGGAACGCCCTGATCCGTGATTCCCTGGCTGCGGCATGTATCAATGTACCATTCAACAATCCGCTCCTGATCGTCAAACATGGCCGTAACGACAAAGTGCTCGCCCTTTGGATAATACTGCAACCAAGAATATCCTTTATCTGCAATGCAAAAGGTACTTCCTCCATAGGTTTTCCACAAAGGTTCTTTCAAATCCTGAATCGTATACAACGTAATGTAACCTGTAAATATTTTGGATTGAACGAACCGGCATGTAAATTGTCGGTTCGTAATCCGGCGCCAGTTCGCGCGGTCCCCGAATTTCCGTTTCATACGAACCCCTCTTTGCCGACCACAGGTCCGTGACCTGCTGATATTAATGAACAGCGAATAACGTCCGCATTGCCGATCCCGACAGCTCCTGAATCCGCTTTGCACAACGTATTACAATAGTTACAGCTTACCATATTTAAGTTATACACTCAAAATCATGCTTTGTCCCATCTATATGTATATGCACACTATTTCCGAATGTCTGTGTCGGATGCAAAAAAACCTGCTTCGCCGAAGTTCGGGGAAGCAGGTTTTCAAGTTGAAACTATTTCATTCTTTAACCACTGGTACCCGCTTGAGGGTCTACAGGAGCATCCGTCTCTCCCGTATTACCAGTATTGCCGTTATCCGGCGGTACTACCTCACCCGGTGTTGTTACGGGTCCATCATTGGAACCCTCACCAGTGCCACCAGGCTCTGTTGTTCCTTGCCCAGGCGGCGTGTTGCCATCTCCCGGTTGACCGTTCCCTTGATCTGTCCCACCGTTATTGCCGTTATTGCCGTTATTTCCGTTATTTCCATTGCCATTCCCGTTGTTGCCATTTTCATTCCCGTTGCCATTGTTACCATCAGGATTGTCAATGCCCGGCGAACCGTTATCCGGATTCTCTGTACCAGGCTCTCCTGTGTCCGGCTCTGTTCCTGGGTCCGTACCCGGATCAGGCTGCACCGGTTCCACTTCCTCCGCTTCAATCATAAGCGATATCGTATTGGAAGGATTGCTCTCAACACCTGTAGCAAGATCATAGGCGGTGACATAGTACTCATAAGTCAGACCCGGCAGAGCACTTAGATCCTGTGCAGTGGTGCTACCAACCGCATCCATGAGATGGGCGAATTGAACCTCTGATGTTTCTCTCCGGTGAATCCGGTACTGCGTTGAAGAATCCCCCGTTGCAGTCCAGTTCAACGATACCGTTTGTGTAGATGGATCGTAAGAGCCATTCAAACCACTAACCGAAAGCGTTGGCTTCTCTGGCTCTTTTTCCGGCGGAGGTGTCTGCGCTCCTGCTGGAGCTTTAAAGTCCTTCACAGGAACTCCTTTCAATGCATCGCCCATAACTTTGGCAAAGAATGCTGCAGACAGCTTACTGCTATTTTTGAGCATATGGGTTGCATCCGGATTGTCGTAACCCATCCAGACGGCTGCAGTCCATTCCGGTGTATATCCCACAAACCATACATCCCGGTTAGCACTGTTTCCTGATATACCACTTTGTACGGTTCCTGTTTTACCCGCAACCGGACGATCCAGACGTGCTGAACGACCTGTACCATCATTAACAACATTCTGGAGCATTTGCGTCAGTTGATAAGCATTTTGCTCACTCATTACACGCTTTGTATCCGACTTATCATGTTTGTAGCTTGTTTTTCCTGTACTATCCTTGATTTCTTTAATGGCGTAGGCTTCCTGATACTCACCCAGGTTGGCAAACGCACTATAGGCCTGCGCCATTTCTAGCGTGTTTGTACCTTTGCTAAGCCCACCAAGGGCAATCGCCAGGTTTTTGTCTTCATTCGTTAGCTGGATGCCTACACTTTTAGCAAACTGAACACCTGTATTCACACCAATTTTGTTTAACAGCCATACTGCCGGAATGTTCTCCGATTTCGTAATGGCTTCCGTCATGCTAATGGTTGAAGAATAACCGTGCAAGTTGCCCGGACAATAGTTGCCAAAACATTGCTTTTCATTACTAAGCGACGAGTTGGAACTATAATTTCCTGTCTCCAGAGCCGGCGCATAAGACACAATGGGTTTAAATGCCGATCCCGGCTGTCTGCGACTCTGCGTTACCCGGCTATACCCCTTCGTTTGATAATCCCGCCCACCAAGCAATGCGACGAGACTGCCATTTTCATGGTTCATGATCACCATCGAGCCTTGAACCTGTTGATCATCTTTACTTGCCTCGAACAGATTATCATCTGTAAAGGCGGTCTCCATGGCCGTTTGAGCCTGAGCATCCATCGTCGTGTAAATTTTGTACCCGCCGATATTCAGATCATCTTCGGTTTTACCTGTTACACGTTCAGCTTCACGCAGCACATAGTCGATAAAAGCTTGATATTTCTTCTCTTTTACTGGCGGTGTATAGTTGTAATCAACCGCTTTGGCTTCATCCATCTCTGCTTTGGTGATGTAACCTTGCTCATACATCAGCTGCAACACAACGCCGCGGCGTGCCTTGGAATCGTTCGGGTTGCTCAGTGGATTATAGGCTGAGGGCCCTTTAGGCATGGCAGCCAGTGTGGCAATTTGCCAAAGATCCAGCTTCTCCAAATCTCCCTTTCCAAAATAAAACTCAGATGCTGCCTTAATTCCATAACGCTGATGACCGAAGAAAATCCGATTCATATACATCGTCAAAATTTCATCTTTCGTGAATTTGCGCTCCAGTGCCATGGCAATCGACACTTCCGTCGCTTTTCGGAAGAATGTCTTGTCACGAGACAAGAACATGTTTTTGGCAAGCTGCTGAGTTAGCGTACTGCCTCCCTCAACCATGGAACGCGCCATGATATCTTTTACTGCAGCACGCCCAATGGACCAGATGTCCACACCCTGATGTTCATAAAACCGTTTATCCTCTGTTGCGACAAAAGCTTCCTTCAACAGTTTTGGAATTTCATCGCTTTTGACCGGCTCCAACTTCTGGATGGACAGCTCGCCCATTAATTGACCGTTGCGGTCATATACTTTTGACGTTTCATTTATTGTGGTTTTGTCCATGTTGGCAGCAAGTAGCTTTTCTCCACTCACCATAATAAACAAATAGCCGCCAAGTGCGCAAAAAATGGCTATGGCCATTGTGAAGAACAGTGTCCACCCAACACGTTTACCCGTAATTTTTTTCTTTTTAGAGGTCTTTGGCTTCGCTTTTTTGGTTGACTTGTTGTTACTGTTGCGATTGTTAGACCTCGACAACGGATCGTTTGGCATGTTACCTCCTGACTCCCTTTCGGTTGCATAATTTCTATTCGTCTGTTGGCTAGGGCTTATATTAAGCATATTTTGCCCGGAATGAAAAGAACAACCCTTATTCAGGTTGCTCTGCTTCAATTCCTATACTTGTAGACGAAATGGTTGATGAAAAGGTTTCGTAATTTTTAAGCTTCGCCGCTGTTATCTTGCTGCATCAGCGATACGCTGCGTTGCGGCGTGAACGTGGAGATGGCGTGCTTGTAGACCATTTGCTGGCGTCCGTCGCTGTCAATGACGATCGTAAAATTGTCAAATGCCTTGATCGTTCCGCGGATTTGAAAGCCGTTGGTCAAATAGACCGTAGCCGGAATGTTTTCTTTCCGCAGTTGGTTCAAGAACGTATCTTGGATGTTGATGGACTTGTTCATTAGCCGTACCCCCATTGGTTCATTTGAATTCGTGTTTGAATAGTATTCAATATCGCTGAGTAGCTTTCGTGCTATTATATCATGAACAGATTCATATAATCCACAAAAACCCCTTGCCTGCTATTTGCACCCATGCCTGAGCCTCACATGCAACTAGAAGACTTATCCATTATACACCGCTTGTCAGAATTGCAAAAGAGGGATAAATCCTCCGATTTTAAACGTTTTCTTCAATAATGAGAAGTTGAAGGTATATATAAGGCCTCTATCATTTGATAGTCAAAAGATAGAGGCCACATCGTTCTAATCGGGTGCAAGTTCCACCTTCTAGATTTAGTTAAACTTGCGTTTGATCAACTCACATACCTGATTATAATTGCCTTCAAAATCTTTGGTATCCGCCATATCCACCCACTCGATATCCTTCATATGCCGGAACCAGGACAGTTGGCGTTTCGCAAAACGCCTCGTATCCCTTTTTAGCCACTCGACCGCAGCCTCCCAGCTCACCTCACCCTGAAGATAAGCAGCTATTTCCTTATAGCCGAGCCCTTGCATGGAAATATGTCCTCTGGACACGCCGCGCTCCAAAAGTGACTTGACCTCTTCAACCAGACCCTGCTTAATCATGAGGTCAATCCGTTCTTCTACCCGGGAATACAGCTTCTGCCGATCCATCGTCAGACCAATAATAAGAAGGTCATAAGGAGACTCTTTTTTCTGGGAAGCCAGCTGTTCAGACCATTTCTCACCTGTGAGGTGATAAATCTCCAATGCACGAACAATTCGACGCTGGTCGTTCGGGTGCAAGCGATCAGCACTAACCGGATCAATATCCCGTAATTTATCATGGAGCGCCTGTGGGCCATGCTGCTCAGCGTAACGAAACTGTTCATCCCGAAATGCTTCATCGGAGCCGCTTTCCGAGAATTGAAAGCCATAACAGACCGATTCCACATATAGACCCGTTCCCCCAACAATAAAAGGCAGCTTGCCGCGTTCATGCATGTTCCCAATCAAACCTCTACAGCTCTCCTGAAATTCGGCAACAGAATAAGGATACTCCGGTTCATGGATATCGATCAGGTGGTGGGGAACACCCTTCATCTCTTCGCTGGTAATTTTAGCCGTTCCGATGTCCATTTCGCGATATACCTGCATCGAGTCCCCTGAAATAATCTCACAATTGAACGCTTGTGCAAGCTCAATACTCATTCTCGTTTTACCGACAGCTGTCGGTCCGACCAACACAAGCAGTTTCGGTTTAACTTCCGCTTTCAACATTAATCACTCCGTACAGTGTTTTGGCATTGCCCCGGTCATGCACTTCAAAACCGAGTCTCATAAACTCCGCGCTTCCGCGCTTCTCTTTCATGACTACCCGCTTACGGGCAACACGTCTCGCTTCAACAATACTCTGTTCATCCAGTGCATTGTGATTCGCATAATTCCTCAAAGGCTTGATGCCACTTGAATCCATCATCGCTTCACGGAACATGGGGTCAAAATAAACCGTATCACAGCTTTGATCCGGCAAGGATCGAAGTAAATCCAGATGATTCGCATGACGCAGCTCAATCCGCCGGAAAGCTTCATTTACCGCAGGCTTGATAGTCTCATATTGAGACATCCCCTCAACTAATAGTGTGTAAAGCGGAAGGGAGCTTTCGCATGCGATCACCCGTCCACTTTTGCCCACTGCAACCGAGAATACCAGTGCATCTGTACCCAAACCGGCTGTACAGTCAATAATGGTATCCCCTTCATTCACTGCCCCCGCCTCCAGCATCGGATCAGGTTCTCCTCTTAAAATACGTTTGGCACGAACAAATCCCATACTGGGGTGAAACTCAAGCAGCGGTGAATCCTTACGAAACAAACGTACCTTACCCTGGAGCACAATCAGGACTTCCTCTGCTCCATAGTGTTCAATCAGCATGGGGAGAGACATTTTATTGCGTGGTACGTAGGTTCCCCCCGTTGTTTCAGCAAGGTTTCGTGCGCGCTCCACAAGTGAGGCTGCTTCCTTTTCACCGGTTGTAATATACATAACTTCCTCCTAAACAGCTACATGACCCGTTTGAACAATTTCTCCAGATCATAGGTTGAAAATGAAACCACAATCGGTCGCCCGTGTGGACAAGTATACGGCTGACGGCAAGAACCAAGACGCTGAATCAACATTTCTGCCTCCTGATCCGTCAGCTTCTGATTGGCTTTGATAGATGCCTTGCAAGAACACATGATAGAGGCCGCTTCTCGCATCTTGGCAACATCGATGCTGCGTTCACTCAGAACCCATTCCGACATCTCTTCGATAATGTCCTTCTCATCCCCTTTGGGGAACCAGAATGGATGGGAACGCACCCGGAAGGTCTGCCCGCCAAAATGCTCCAAATACACACCTGCCTGTTCGAACCAAGCCAGTCTTGTTTTGAGCTTTTCGGTTTCGGATGGCGTGAACTCCAGTGTAATGGGCAGCAGTAATTCTTGTGAGGCCTGAGCCGGATTCCCGAACTTCTCGTAATAATACTCATAATTCACACGTTCATGGGCGGCATGCTGATCGATCAGATATAGACCGTTTTGATTTTGCGCGATCAAGTACGTTCCGTGATGCTGCCCTATCAAGCTCAGTTCAGGAAACGCTGGCATTGATGCATCCGATTTCACCGCAGCCGCCAGCCGCACAGGGTCCGGCATGCTTGGGACCTTCCAGCTCCGTTCACCTTTTGCAGCAGCCGCAGAAGAACTATAGGATGAACGAGCTTCTCTAACCGGAGGGTGAACCAGATTGGAACGATAATCGGATTCAGCAGGAGTATCCTGCGATGTAGATGGACCTCCGTCGTCTCGTAAAGCTGTGTCAGTCTGGGAAGGTTGCTCTGTAGAACCTGTCAAATCTTTAGAAACGGGACTACCGCTCATTGTAGAAGCTGACTGGCTACTGGCATTCTCAACATGATGTTGTTTATCCTTCGGCTTATCCCCACTGGGAATCTCAAATGGGTCATAGGATGGCCGTATCTCGGGCGGAGCTTCAGGTAATGGCAACCCCTCTCCGTCACTATTCCCATCATGACCAGTCTGTACATCAGCAGGAGCATCCAGATCATCATCCTCCACAGTCATGTTAACGAGTCCAGGAGGTTTCCCCATTGGGCCCTGTTGCCCGTAACCTGCGGATTCGGCTTCCTCCTTCAGAGGCCCCCTCGGAAAGAGAAATTGTTCCTGAATAAAAGAACTATTGTCTCCACGTCTGATCTGTTGTTTGGTTACCTGTGGAATGAGCACTTCCTGACGCAATATACCACGAAGTGTCGTTTCCACAAACTCATACAACTCCGCTTCCTTGCTGAAACGAACTTCCAGTTTGGCGGGGTGCACATTCACATCAACCAGGGACGGATGCATCTCCAATTGCACCACCACAAGCGGAAACCGATTGATGGGCAGTAAGGTATGATAGGCCTTCAGAATAGCCTGATTGAGCCCGTAATTGCGAACAAATCGCCCATTAACAATGGTCGACATACCGCCACGATTCGCCCGTGTCCATTCTGGCAGACTGATCAGCCCGCTCACACGATAGTCCAGACTTTCTCCCTGGATGGGGAGCATCGCTTTTGCTGCACTTGTACCATAGATCGCTGCAACCACTTGCAGCAGATCCCCGTTTCCCAACGTCTGAAGCAGCACATTCTCATTATGGCGCAGCCTGAACGAGATATTAGGATGAGACATCGCCATCCGATAAAGGACATCCGAGATATGTCCCAGCTCGGTCTGGATCGTTTTCATATATTTCAGTCTAGCTGGTGTATTAAAAAATAGCTCTCTCACGGCAAAATCTGTACCTTGGGGTGAGGTTGCATCTTCATGTGAGCAGAGATTCCCGCCTTCAATCACGATGCGGCGCCCTCGCCCGTCATTTCCACTGGCTGATAACACTTCGACCTTGGATACAGCAGCAATACTCGCCAAGGCTTCTCCGCGGAATCCAAGACTTGTGATCTGGAACAGATCACGGCCATGCATTATTTTGCTGGTCGCATGACGATAAAAGGCGGTTTCCATATCCTCTGGCTCGATACCTGAACCATTGTCCTTGACACGAATACTGAGCAGTCCGCCCTCTTCCACCGTTACTTCAATCTTGGTGGCGCCTGCATCCACCGAGTTTTCCAGCAACTCCTTGACGACTGAAGCAGGCCGCTCAACTACCTCACCTGCCGCAATCTGGTTGGCAATATGTTCATCAAGTACATGTATTTTCGCCACAGGTTTTCCCCCTCCCTATACTCAGGATAATTGCTGTGCCTTTAATTTGAGATCATTCAATATCTGCATCGCCTGGAGAGGCGTCATATTCATGACATCAATATCTTTCAGATTGCGAATAAACTCCCGGGCTGGCTTGTCAACCGTAACCACATCTGGTTTCGGAGTGACACGTGGCTCGTCATCCCCAAAGATGGAGAGTTGAACCACATCTGTATGTTTGGAGCCCAATTGCTCTTTGCTGTTTGGTTTCTTGGGATGTTGCTTATCTGAATCTTCAACCGAAACAGTAGAGTCTACACTTTCCGCAGATTCGCGCTCCCGGATCAATGGTGAATGATCTGTTGCCTGGAACTCCGCACGTTGAACAGGATCACCCATTCGCTGTTTGTCATTCCCGACATATTCAATTCCAACCGCGACCTGTGCAGCTGCATGCTCAAAACCGTGCAACAAACCATTCGCCCGCTCAATAATGCTGTCAGGCAGACCCGCAAGCCGTGCACAATAGATGCCATAACTGCTGCTTGCTGCACCGGCAATCAATTTGCGCAGGAAATTGACCTTGTCCCCGCTCTCCTGAACGGCCATCGAATAGTTCGCCAGCTTGTCCAGGCTCTCCTCCAGATGAGCAAGCTCATGGAAATGGGTGGATACAAGCGCTTTACAGCCAATGATATCATGCACATATTCAATAACAGACTGAGCGATCGCCATGCCTTCACTGGTTGACGTTCCCCGTCCCAATTCATCGATAATGATCAGACTGCGCGGTGTCGCTTTATCCGTCATGACCTGAATATCAGCCATTTCCACCATAAATGTACTCTGCCCGCCGATGAGATCATCGGCTGCGCCAATTCGAGTGAAGATACGATCCATAATCGGGACCTCTGCCTGTCCTGCCGGCACGAAACAACCAATCTGCGCCAGAATCGAAATTAGCGCCACTTGCCGCATATACGTACTTTTCCCAGCCATATTCGGACCGGTAATCAGCAAAATGCGAGCCTCCTCCTTGCGCATAGCCGTACTATTCGCAATGAATGCTCCATCTCGCATCACCGCTTCAACCACCGGATGGCGGCCTTGTTCCACGACCATATCGTAACCATCGGTCAATGTAGGTCTTACGAAATTGCGCTCCGCACTGATCACAGCAAAAGATTGATACACATCAATCTCTGCGACCTGTTCAGCCAGCTTCTGCAGCCTTGCAATCTCCTGATTGAGACGTTCCCGCAACTCGGCGAACAAGCCGTATTCGATATCAACCATTTTGTCCTGAGCCTCGAGAATCAGGATTTCTCTTTCTTTTAGCTCTGGAGTAATATAACGCTCAGCGTTGGCAAGGGTCTGCTTCCGCTCGTAACGGCCTTCTGGCAGAGAAGCCAGGTTCGATTTCGTAATTTCGATATAGTAACCAAACACTTTGTTGTAGCCGATTTTCAGCGAACGAATACCGGTCGCTTCCCGTTCTCTGGCTTCCAGCTCTGCAATCCACTGTTTGCCGTTCACCGATGCTTCACGCAGCTCGTCCAACCGTTCATGGTAACCTTCGCGGATCAAACCCCCGTCCCGCACAGACACCGGAGGTTCATCAACGATAGCCTGCTCAATCGCATCACGCAGATCACTACAGTCATCCATAATGCCAGCAATATGTTGCAGCGTTGTGGAAGGCGAACCTTCACAATACTGACGAAGCCTCGGAATTTTGTCCAGTGATAGCTTCAACGCATTCAGATCCCGACCATTGGCGTTACCAAAAGCAATTCGACCCACTAAACGTTCCAGATCATAGATGTCTTTGAGTTCTGCCCGCAGATCTTCCCGCAAAATAAACTGGTTATACAACGTATCCACCGCTTCTAAACGCTCGTTGATTTTCCCTTTTTGCAGCAAGGGCTTATCGACCCAGCGTCGCAGCATCCTTGCACCCATCGACGTCTCAGTGCGGTCCAGCAGCCAGAGTAACGAACCTTTCTTGGAGCGCTCGCGCACCGTTTCCACCAGTTCCAGGTTACGACGGGTAAACGGGTCCAGAATCATGAAGTGATCCGGCTCATACGTCGAGATTTGTGTTAGTTGTCCGAGTGAACGTTTCTGTGTCTCACTTAGATAGGAGAAGAGACGCGCAATACACGTCTGACGTTCAGGTTCCAGACGCGCCCATACCGCTTCACCGAATTGCTGACGTACCAGATCTTCCTTACTCTTGGTCCATGGAGTGTATACAACAGGTCGACCGATTGGAGAAGCCTGGGTAGCTACCGTATCCAGTAATGCAGCATCTCCCAATAGCTCCGAAGGTTCGTAAATGCCGATCTCATCCTTGAGCCATTCCTGGGAATAAGGGACCGAAGTCACATAAAGCTCCCCGGTAGACAAATCACAGGCAGCCAGCGCCAACGTATTCTGGTCACCCGTCAGGCACACCATATAATTGTTGGACTTGTCCCCCAGTGTTTTGCCTTCCATTACCGTTCCGGGCGTAATGACACGTACAATTTCACGTCGTACCATGCCTTTCGTTACCGATGCATCTTCCATCTGTTCGCAAATGGCTACTTTGTATCCTTTTTCAATCAGACGCTGTATGTAATTGTCAGCCGAATGATAAGGCACACCGCACATCGGGATTTTGTCATCTCCGCCTCCTGCACGTGCAGTCAGTGTAATCTCAAGCTCACGGGAAGCGTTGACCGCATCCTCGAAGAACATTTCATAGAAATCACCTAATCTAAAAAAAAGAAAAGCGTCCTGCGCTTCGGCCTTCACTTGCAAATATTGTTGAATCATTGGCGTATATTGAGCCATGAGTATCCTCCATCCGTTCCTATGATGTCAGGAAGAGGCACTGCCCTGGAAGGAACAATAAGGCGGTCAGGCACCTTATTTGTGCCTCCGCCTCATTTTTGGGCCATCCGCCGCTTCCCTCACAGGGTGCTGTTCCATTTCTTCCGTAACGATGATCAAAATTGTCTTACTTCCCATTATAACAAAAAAGAGTCCGTTCTTCATGAACCTGCCCGAATATTCCAGAGTTTGCGGATATCCCGGCTCTCGTCCCATGTTCTTCCCTGTCTTAGTTGATTAAGCAAGGGAGATGCATACCGTTCATAACGGGCATAACCTTCCAACCCCATCAGGTCATTCAGCAGCGCTGAAATATGAGCTTGCATCACCTCGCGGTTGCCTTCATAAAAAGCAGTATGAACAGCAGCCTTCGCCAAAGGACGTTGACGAAGTTGACCATAGCCTCCGGCAATGAGACCAGCCAAGGCAACCACCCCTTTGGCTACCAGGGGGGATACCAGGAAACTCGGTAATGTACGGTACTCGAACCCACCATAGGATTTCAGTCGAAAATCACCCAATGCCCCATATCGTGGACGTCTGCCTGAACCTCGCGGGTCCTGAAGAAAGGCGACTGGCAAGGCTAGATAATTGTCCAGTGCACGCAGCATCTCACCATTCAGCGTCACGCCACTGAAATGAACATGTCCCCCTAAGGGCAGCCCACGCTGCGGCATACCTCCAGCCTGCCAGATTAGCGAGTGATCCGTAATGCTGCGCGAAGCGGAGGCAAATGCTCTAAGCAAGTGGGCAAGCAGTTCACGCGGTTCAGAGCTGGGAGCCGGTCTCAGTTCGGCTACAGGGTATATTCGCCGTCCATTGATTGTCACTGAATCACAGCCCGCTACTCCTGTACGATCGAGAAAACGGGAAGCAGGAACGATTTTGGACTCTGGCATCTGCACAAGTAAAAACTCCGGGTCCATCCCCAATATGGGGACAGGATTAAGCCGCCTTTCCTGATCCAGCTCAGCTTGAAGCTGATTCCAGCTTGCCTGATAGGCAGCGGTAACGTTCGTCATGCCCTTCCATGGACGTGGATCAATCGAGATCACAGCGCAACCGCTTTTCCCCGAGGCCTCCAATCGTACAGCTCCATGATCCAAGCCAAGTGTATATAGTGTTTTGACTGCGAGCCGTTCAATGCGTCTAAACAACGTTGAAGCTGCTTCACGTGCCAGCACGCTTTCCTGAGCCCCACCCATGCCACTGGTATCCCTGCGTTTGATCTTAATCGCTTGCAGGCAGCTTACCTCTACATCGTAACGCACACGCAGGCCCGGCTCTCTGGTACGTCTTCCTTGTGATGCAAGCACTTCAATGCCGGACCGTTTCAGCCGATCCGCCCGTTCACCAGGGAGCATACGTTCATACCGGCGCACCGCCTCCTCAGCCTCTTCCCTCACATTCATCCCGTCACTCCTTCTCTTTCGCCCCAAATAAAAACAACCCCACAAAGTGGAGCCTTCCTGTGAAAGGTATTCCAGGTGCTTTGCGAGGCCCATTCCACCGATAACATAAATAATTATGAAAGAAGAGGGCTTACGCCCTCTTCAATGCCGCTTGCGGCGCATATGATACCTTATCTAATGAACCCAGAGCGACGAACTTACAGTTCTTCGTCAAGCAGGTCGGGATCGAGATCGTCATAATCTCCATCGCCACTGCCATAGTCATAATCCTTGTCATCATAATCTCCACAGCCATCTGTACACACTTTCACACATACTTTGGTCTCCGCGACCAGTTCCACAGCGAATTCCCGTTCTACCCGGATAATTACGCTGCTACCACCTGCCGATACCGTGGCTTCCACACAGCTTGGTTCCTGCGTTGCATCCGCAGATACCTCTACTGTGGTGGCCCGGTGTTTCGGGTCCAGATAGGACAAAGGCACATGTTCTACATACGACACTGTTTCTTTGGCTACATCCGTCTGCGAATTTTTGTCATAAGAATACCAGATGTTGATATCGTAAGTACCAATAACTTCAATTCCGTCCCCCGCTGATACGGCTTCATATTGGTGGTTGATAATCCAAGCCCCCAAAATACTGGTCGGACCATGTGGCGGAGTCACGGTATGTGTTACGGTAGAGAACTTACGACCCTTGCCGCAGATCGCCTTCGTGATGATCTCTCTACATTGATGTTTATGACTCAATGACATCTTTAAACCTCCTCCATACAATCATTCACTACAAGTGTATGCAGGACATCCGTCTAGGGTGACAACTATTTTCTATTATTCGTTTGTAGATTGGGACCGGTCCGTAATCGGCGACGGCGCTTTGTCCTTCTTCGCAATCTTCAGATACAGTGCGAGTTCCCGGCACAGCTGGAGAATCGCGGAACGAATCTCGAATTCTTCCCTTGTATCCGGTAACTCCATTTGCCTGAATTCTTCTTGCACATCTGCAAGAAGTTTTTCCGTACGTCCGGTGTAAGATTCAGTGAGTACATCCTGACTGAGCTGATCAAACAGTTCTGACACCATCTCCGCATGAGGCATCTTCTGATAGATCTGGGACACCAGATGCATCATATGCTGGATGGAATCCAGCTGCGTTTTGCGCATATAAAAATAAACACTCCACTCCTCATTGGGATGGATCACCTGATTCTCTAATGAACGTTTGGCTGCTTCAATACCGCCCAACACGGCCTTATCCGCTTCAATCAATTCTTCCCCTGCCCATACTTCGTTTGGGTTGCGCAATGTGGCTGCAAACTCCCGAAAGATCACAGAGAATAATTCATCAATCCGTTTACGTATACGCAGCATCTGCGGGTCCGCAGCTGGCATATAAGCCAGATTGACAACCATTGCTGAACCAAGACCGATCAGGAGAAGTGCAATTTGCACTAAAACGACGTGTACGTCTATTACTCCCCCGCCAAATACCCGGAACACCACGACCGAGCCCGTCACAATGCCTTCCTTGAATCCAACCCGAACAATAACCGGAAACGCAATCAGTATGTAGACCCCCAGCACCCAGTAATGAAAGCCGAGAAAGTGAAAAAGTACACTTGCAAATAAAAGTCCTACCACTGAAGCAAAAAATCTTGCTGATATGGTACGAATACTTCTTTTTCTGGTTACATCGACACCAAGTATCGCAAGCAAACCTGCCGATGTTGGTCCCGGCAATCGGCACCAGTCCGCAATCAGCACGGCCATCAGCGCGGCTATCGCGGTTTTAATTACCCTAAAACCCATCTAACATTCCCTCTCCTCTAAGCTGCAAAAATGTCAAAACCACCAAGTCAAGACCCATCGGTAACGCTTGTCCCTTATACATGACAGAATGTCCTATCGTAGGTTGTATACGTAGTATTACACATCCTGCTATAAACCATTTCTTTCCCGATATAAAAGAATTCGTCTGGATGACGGTAAGTCGGAATTTTTTCTTTACTCATAAACGGCATCAACCGGCATGCGCATACATGCCGGTCACAACAACGCGCCCCCCAGATAAGGGACGCTGGCAATTGGATTGATGCGACGGAAGCCACACGGCCCGCTTCTCCGTTGTCGCATTCATTTCGAATCTGCGCATATTCTTCGTAATAATTATCGTACTTGATTTTACAGGTTCGGGCAACGTGACAACCCTTGTGAAATTGTATACATATTATGAACGGTTATATCAGCATGTTGCACAATGCCGAATTATCTTCGCCCAGCCAGTAATTTGCGCTCTACAAATACAACAAGTTGATACATGGCTGTCGCAACAGCGGCAATAATCAGCAGACTCGATAGAACCAAGGTGAAGTTAAATACCTGAAAGCCATAAATAATCAGATAACCAAGCCCCTGCTTCGCGACCAGAAATTCCCCTACAATAACACCTACCCAGGCCATGCCAACGTTTACTTTTAGAGTAGACACAATGGCTGGAAATGAAGCTGGCAGAACCACCTTGGTAAAAATCTCGGAGCGATCCCCGCCGAACGTACGAATAACCTTAATATAATTCTGATCCACTTCATTGAAACTGTTATACACGACAAGTGTCGTTATAATGACGGTAATCGACAAGGTTGTCATCACAATCGCCGTAAAACCCGCACCAAACATCACAATAAAGATCGGACCCAACGCTACCTTGGGCATACTGTTGAATACAACCATATAGGGATCAAGCACTTTGGACAAAAAAGGAGACCACCAGATCAGAACCGCAAGTAGCGTTCCGATAAGTGTCCCCAGCAAAAAACCGACTGCCGTTTCTCCTACGGTGACCGCGACATGAGCCCACAGCTCCCCGCTGGCGATGTCCTTGCCAATCTGGTTGAAAATTTTGCTTGGGTAACTGAACAAGAGCACATCAATCCAGCGCAGCCTTCCCGCCAGCTCCCACAGCAAAAACATACACACCAGCATGGACAGCTGCACCATGAGTACTTGACGGCGCCATCTGGCAACTTGCTGGATATGGCTTCGGTGCAGCTGTCCCATCCATTCGTCACGCATTTCCTGCTTCTGATTTGTCTGATTCACCCGCTCTTCTCACCTCCTCCGGACTGATCCAGCTCACTCCATAATGCCTTAAACAGCTCATTGAATCCTTGCTGCTCCCTGGCGTAAAAAGGTTGTGCATTTCGAATCGCTTCGGGAACAATGAATTCCCGTCGAATACGGCCCGGATTACGATCAAGCACAATGACGCGATCACTGACCGCAATGGCTTCGGACAGGTCATGTGTGACAAGCACTGATGTTTTACCGGACTTCTTCAATATGTCGGAGACCAGATCCTCCAACTGCAATTTGGTCTGGTAGTCCAGGGCGGAGAAGGGTTCGTCAAGCAACAATATTCCTGGATCAATAGCCAGTGTGCGTACCAACGCAACCCTTTGCCTCATCCCGCCGGATAGCTCCGAAGGATACTGATCTTCGGTTCCGGCAAGACCCATGCCTGCCAACAGTTCACGCGTATGCTCACGACTCCGCCCATCCAGTCTGCCTGTCAATTCAAGCCCAATTAGGGCATTGTCCAGAATGGTGCGCCACGGAAACAGATAATCCTGTTGCAGCATATAGCCAATCTGGGGGGATGGCCCTTCCACCAGTTTACCTTTAACCTTGATCTCACCTGCAGTCGGGGTGAGCAGCCCGGCGATGATCGACAACAATGTGGTTTTACCGCATCCGCTCGGGCCGACAAGACTGACGAATTCTCCTCGCTCGACCTGAAAACTCAGATTTTCGATAACCAGGGATGCTTCACGCTCATTCACATAGACTTGAGAGATTCCTTCCATTCTGATCATCATTTCGGATTCAGGCATATATGCTCACTTCCTTTCCTGAATACCTTCTTACTTGGTTACCGCCGCTTGTTCTGCATAGGTATTATCAACAAGAGTATGTGAGTCTACCCGCTGTTTCAGCTCCCCCGCAGCGCTCATGATGTCCAGTAAGTTATTCCATTCTTTCTCATCAATGACTGGATCGGTTGCATATGTGCCCTGTTCCTTATAACGGTTCACACTACTTACCAAAATGGCTGGATCGATATCTTTGAAATAGGGAGTGATGACTTCGGCGATCTCTTCAGCAGAATGGGAATCCACCCAAGCTTGCGCTTTGTGCAGGCCGTTCGTGAACTTCTGGACGATATCTTGATTGTCACGGATATAGCTTTGTTTGGTCATAAAAACGGTATACGGCAGGTGTCCGCCTTCCGCCCCAAATGACGCAACGACCTTGCCACGACCTTCTTGTTCAAAGATTGATGCCTGTGGTTCAAACAACTGCACATAATCTCCGGTACCTGAGGCGAATGCTGACGCAATATTGGCAAAATCCACATTTTGGATCAGCTCCAGATCATTCTGAGGATCAATCCCGTGTTTGTTCAGCGTGAATTCACCTGCCATTTGAGGCATGCCGCCTTTCCTTTGTCCAAGGAAGGCACTCTGCTTCAGTTGATCCCAATCGAAGGTGCCTTCCGGATTCCGGGCAAACAGAAAGGTTCCATCCGTTTGTGTGAGCTGGGCAAAGCTAATGACCGGATCTTCTGCACCTTGCTGATAGACGTAGATAGACGTCTCTGCTCCAACCAGCGCAATATCTACCGAACCTGCGAGCAATGCCGCCATCGTTTTATCCCCGCCAGCTGTCGTTTGAATGTCCACTTCAAGCCCCTGTTCCTCAAAAAAACCTTGGGCCACGGCTACATACTCGGGTGCGTAGAATACAGAACGTGTAACCTCACCAATCGTAATTTTGGCTTCATTCTTCTCTTGATTGCAGCTGGTGAGCGCCACAATAATAATGAGCAAAATGACAATGGCCCGGACAAACCAGGGCGTGTATTTCATGGCAGTTCCCTCCTTCACTGGTCTTCGGCTGTTTCTCTCTACTATGGATATGCTGATGCCCAACAAAAGGTTAAGAACTTACACGCAAAAAAAAGAGCCGGGCAATGAAGCCCCGCTCCTCTAGATTTTACAATGTTGTTGTCTCTGTCTTACAGCTTGTATATCTCGGCATACTTCGCTTCCAGATAATCGGCCAGATAATCCGGGTTCAATTCTTCCCCCGTAACTGCCATGATCAATTCGGAAGGTGTGCGGCTTTTACCATAGCGATAAATTTTATCTGTCAGCCATTCCTTAATGGGAACCAAGTTGCCTTGCGCAATATTGGCATCGAACTCAGGCATTTCCTTACGCAATGTATGTAGAATTTGTGCTGCATACATATTGCCTAGTGAATATGAAGCAAAGTAACCGAAATCCCCACCGGACCAGTGAACATCCTGAAGCACACCCATCCCATCATTTGGAGGCACGATGCCAAGGTACTCTTTATATTTAGCATTCCAGGTCTCTGGCAGGTCTTTGACTTCCAAGCCTTCATTGAACAGCATTTTCTCAATTTCATAGCGGATAATAATGTGCAGATTGTACGTCAATTCATCCGCTTCAATCCGAATCAGAGAACTCTCCACCCGGTTGATTGCACGATAGAAGTCTTCCAGTTCAACCTCACTCAGTTGTGGGAAATGCTGCTGCAAATCGGTGTAATAGCGTTTCCAGAACGGAAGGCTGCGGCCAATCATATTTTCCCAAAGACGGGACTGGGATTCATGAATACCCATAGACGTTCCCTCGGCAAGAAGGGTGCCCGCCAGGCTGTCGTCAATATTTTGCTCATACAAGGCGTGTCCACCCTCATGCAATGAACTGAAAACCGCACTGGTAACGTCATCCTGCAAATAATTCGTCGTGATTCGCACATCACCCGGGTTAAGGCCTGTTGCAAAAGGATGTACACTTTCGTCAAGTCGTCCTGCTTCAAAGTCATATCCCATCTGTTCCAGAATGAATAGACTGAACTTCTCCTGTTGATCCGTGTCAAAAAGCTGGTTCAGGAACTCCGTATTCGGCTTGCTCTCCGAGGCATTGATCTTTTCCTGCAGAGGTACTAGGCGTGCCTTGAGGCGGGCAAATACGGCGTCTACTTTCTCAACGGTCAGATCCGGCTCATACATATCAAGCAGCGTATCATAGCGTGTATCCTTCACACCCCAATAATCAATAAACTCCTGTTTGAGCTTCACGATGTCAGTGAGGTAAGGTGAGAAACCAGCAAAGTCACTGTTATGCTTGGCATCTTCCCATGCCGTTTCCGACTTAGCGGTGAGCACGGTGTAAGCTTGCACTTTCTCCGGCGGCACGGACTGACTGCGATTATATTCTTTCTGGCAATCTTCGACCTGACGGCGATCGATATCTTCCAGTTGTTCCAATACCTCGGGATTAGTTAAGGCATCCAGGCAGGATTTCATCTCAGCAGAGGTTTGCAGTTTGAATGCTTCGGTCGATAACATACCCAGCGTCTCCGAACGGGTTGGAACGCCTTTTTTCGGCGCACCTGTGCGCAGGTCCCAGTGAAGCAAGCCAATAGCTTCATGATAACTCTTGATTTTGCGAGTCAGATTACGGAAGGATTCCAGATGTTTCTGTGTTTGTTGTTCCATTGTTAACGTCACCTCTTCAAAAAAAATGTATACACCCTATTGATGATACTTTTTGCATTGTATATAATCAACTTTTAACAGATGCAATTTGCATTACTCTTCTATAGAGCAAAATATTGCGAGTTGCTGACCGTGGTAAAAAACATAAAAATATAGGACGTAGGACAAGCTGCACTTTGGTGCAAGTGGTCGTGCTCATCGTATTGGATAACAGGAGGCAATAGACATGAACAACATTCAAGAGATTTTGGAGTACAACAAAACATTTGTCGAGACTAAAGAATACGAAAAGTATACGGCTGGCAAATTTCCAACCAAAAAGATGGTCATCATTACGTGTATGGATACCCGTCTGGTAGAAATGCTGCCCAAGGCCATGAACCTGAAGAATGGCGATGTGAAAATCATCAAAAACGCTGGTGCGATTATTTCTCAGCCCTTTGGATCTGTCATGCGTAGTGTACTTGTCGCCATCTATGAGCTGGGTGCAGATGAAGTCCTGGTTGTCGGACATACGGAATGCGGCATGGCTTCCCTGCACGCCGAAACGATGATTGGACATATGGTTGAACGGGGAGTATCGGCAGAAGTCATGAGCACGCTGGAGAACTCGGGCATCCGTTTGCAAAAGTGGTTGCGCGGGTTTGACAGCGTTGAAGAAGGGGTAAAACATACTGTGGAAGTGATCAATAAACATCCATTGCTTCCGCCCAATGTACCCGTTCACGGCATGGTCATTGATTCTTACACAGGTAAGCTTGATCTTGTCGCTGAGGGATATGGGCAATAGACCTCTCTCTAAATGGTTTTGGGTGCGGACCTCGGGGTCCGCACTCTTTTTTTGTCTAAATTGAGGCAGTTCAGCTGTCAGGTTGTCAAACCATACAGTTTCAGTGTACACTTTTATGAAAGCGGTCAAAGAAAGCAATTTTTGTTGTTCTCAATGGCCCAGCCCTAATATTAAGGAGACATGTGCATGAACATACTTTCCTACGGATTGCTCGGGCTGCTTACCCGCGAGGAGTCATCAGGATATGATCTGATGCTGAAGATCCAGCCACATTGGCAGGCCAAACACAGTCAGATCTATCCACTCCTTTCCAAAATGGAAAACGATGAGCTTTTAGCCTCCCGCTGGGTGCAACAGTCTGATAAACCGGACAAAAAAATGTATGCAGTCACGGACAAAGGAATTGAAAAACTGCTGGGATGGATGATCACTCCCGTTACCGCTCCGGTTACACGCGATGAGTTCAATCTGCGTATTCTATGTGTCGGCATTGCGGAAGACGGAAGCATGAGACGCATTCTGAATGAACGTAAAAACTGGTTTATGGAACGCATTCGATATTTTGAGGAACTGAAGGCCCGAATACCTCAGGATAATCTGCGTGTAGGCAGCCGGGAATTCGGAAGTTACATTCTGGTCCAAAAAGGTTTAATGAATGCACAGACAGGCCTCGAATGGTGCAACTGGGTTACCCAATTACTCGATGGTCAAACGGCCATTCAGGATCATTGTCCAAGTATTTCAGAAAATTAATCAAAATTTGAAACGTTCCTGTAAGTCGACCGTATTATTGGAGTAAGGCCCATTTTTTTGGGTAATCAAACAAATTAATCGGGGGGTACGATCTTTACAATGAAGAAAAAATTCGGAATTAAACATCTCATGATGGTTTTCATGGCCTTTACATTGTTGTTCGCAACAGTTGGAGTCGCAAATCCGGATTCTGCTGACGCTAGACGTGGCGGCGGTTTCAAATCAGGTACGAAAAGTTATACCAACACACCTAAGAAATCCGATTCCAACAATAATGTGAGCAAATCAAACACCAATAACAACTCCGGAGCAGCAAATACAAACCGTGGCGGATTCTTCGGCGGTGGCGGCGGATTCATGAAAGGCATGATGCTTGGTGGTTTGGCAGGTATGATGTTTGGTGGATTGTTTGGTGGCATGGGAGCCCTCGGTAATATTCTTGGACTGCTGGTAAACGTTGCTGCAATCATGTTGATCGTTATGCTCGCAATGGCTATCTTCAGAGCTATTACCAATCGTCGTAAACCAGCACAGGATGGTCGATATGACCGTCGTAATGATCGCGATGATGACCGCAACAGAAACGGACGGTACTAATCTCTATGGTTCTGAGCATGGATGAGATTATAAACGCGATCTGTATTCATATGGCTGAACGCAAAGGTGTGCGTCCAACCGATGTTAACGTAGAACTGAGCTGGGAAGAAGACACAGGGTATTCCGCTGAAGTCTGGATTCAGGGCCGTAGTCAATTTTTGGTTGAATCCAACATGATCGAAGCGATCCTGCGCTACCTGCATAGTGAATACAACATCCGGGCATACCGTGAGAATGTAAGGCTTGATCTGGATGAAGAGATCACAGCGATTGTAAATCAATAATATACGCCATCTGCGGATGGAATAGTAAAAGACCGTCTCCATCATGTCATTGACATGAATGGAGACGGTCTTTTTGTGTTCCTTGGGAAGGTAAAACATCCGTTATGACCTTTCCAGGATTCATACGATTGCTAAGAATACTACTTCAACTTCACCAAACTGTAGTTCTTCTTGCCTTTACGGATAATGATGAATTTACCACCGATGGCGTGCTCTGCGGAGACCGTGAATTCCAGCTCCGTAATTTTCTCACCGTTCATGGAGATCGCTCCTTTGGTGACATCCTCACGTGCCTGACGTTTGGATGGCTCCAGGCCAAGATCCACGAGCCAGTCTACAATATTTTTCGCTTCACCGTCGGTTTCGAACGTTGGCATTTCCTTGAAGCCCTGCTCGATTTCGCCTGCTGTAAGAGAACGAATATCTCCGCTGAACAGTGCTGCGGTAATACGTTTCGCCTGCTCCAGCATGTCGTCGCCGTGAACGAATTTCGTCATTTCTTCAGCGAGCGCCTTTTGTGCTTCACGCTTATGCGGCTCGGTTTCTACTTTTTCCGCTAAAGCCTCAATTTCTTCTTTGCTCAGGAACGTGAAGTATTTCAGGTATTTGATCACATCACGGTCATCGGTATTCGCCCAGAACTGGTAGAATTCAAATGGAGTTGTCTTGTTTGGATCAAGCCAGATGGCACCGCCCGCCGATTTACCAAATTTAGTACCGTCTGCTTTGAGCATGAGTGGAATCGTCAGACCATAAGCTTTTGCTTCTGATCCTTCTTTTTTCCGAATCAGATCAAGACCACTTGTGATGTTGCCCCATTGATCAGAACCGCCGATTTGCAGCTGAACATCCTCATGTTGGAACAGGTGCAGGTAATCGAGCGATTGGAGAATCTGGTAGGAGAACTCGGTAAACGAGATTCCGTCTTCCAGTCTGCTCGCAACCACGTCTTTGGCCAGCATCGTGTTGAGGTTAAAGTTCTTCCCGTAGTCGCGCAAAAATTCAATCACATTGATTTTATGTGTCCAGTCGTAATTGTTTACCATACGTACCTGATTGTCTCCATCGGTGACAAAGAGCTTTTTCATTTGTGCAGTCAGAGCATCCACATTAGCCTGTACTTCTTCCATCGTTTGCAGGGAACGCTCCGATTGACGACCACTTGGATCACCAATGGTGCCTGTAGCTCCCCCAATCAGAATGACAGGACGGTGGCCGGCGAGTTGGAAACGTTTCAGCATCATAAACGGAATTAAATGCCCAATATGCATGCTGTCACCTGTAGGGTCAACTCCACAGTACAAGGAAACCGACGTCGTCTCAGTCAACTCACGAAGACCCTCCGCATCCGTCTGTTGGTTAATAGCATCGCGCCATTCCAGTTCATCAATAATATTCAAAACAAACAACCCCTTCTCTATCCATTGGTATTAGTCCATGATTTACGTTAATTCATAAAGAGCTAAGCCTGGTGAGACTTTTTTGGACACAAAAAAATCGCCGCCTTGTCTTCAATAGACATAGGGACGATTATCATAACCGTGGTACCACCCAACTTGCACAGACAACAGCTTACACGCTGTCCATACCGCTTTCGGCAAAATATCGATCGCCATTCCGCTTGGCATTACCCAAGTACTCCAGAGTGTAATTCGCAGCCCTTGTATGTATCAGGTTCCATCACCCCCTGACTTTCTGTAACAGGGACAAAGCCGCTACTGCGCTCTATCAACGTAATTCATGTATTCAATTTATAGCCAGTATAGCCGAACGTTAAAATCATTGCAAGGGCAAGTGTACAATCTCTAGACCGAACGATAGATGCGAGCCTGCACCCAACTTATAGAGTCATCATTTTTAACTTCCCGTGATAATAATCAAAGGCCTTCTGCGCGATCTGATCCTCATTGGCCCAGAATTGCTGATCCAGTGTATCCAGCTGTTGCTCCTGTTCTGCTGTTAGATATTGAGGAATATCCCACAGCTCTGTAAGCCTTTCATCCTCTTCCAAATGCTCAATGCAGCCGTATGCTGACTTTATAATCTCCAACACTTGAGTCGCACCAATGGTATGTAATGCCCGCAAGGCATGGAGATATGCCTCTTCGCCCCAGTTGCAGAAAAACTGTATAAAGCCACCGTTAAAGACATCCACCTCTAACAGCCATATAGCAGCAATTTCCTGCTCATTTGGAGTTAACGCAGCCCATCCCTGTGCAGATTCATTCTTTTTCTCGACAAATGATACCGCATACTCATACCAGATATCATTGATATCCTGTTCACTCACGTCAATCACCTCTCTTTTCTTGGTTTTAGTGTCTGCCGTTCAAGCTCCTGACGTTTGCCTGACATATGGAACACCTTCCCATTTAAAGGTCTCAAACAAACGATTAACATAGTTCTCCATCTGTTCCCTACGGAATGATGTCTGCACAAGCAACTTTATAAGAATGGCTGCCAGTTCTCGTTTACTTCGGATGTTGGACATGAAATCACCCACTTCAAAAAGTTACACACTTCTATTTCATTTGGTTGCACGATCTTTCTCCGAATTCAGTAAGAACGGTGAAAGCTGACGTTGACCTCATAATGAAAAAGCTGCCAATGGCAGCCTCTTCATTACACACATTTTCAATCAAGTCCCACAAAAAGTCTGATAAGACGTATCGCATTGTGCAGGCAGTTTAGCATATTCAGCTTGATCATGGGAATGCGCGTACGGGCTTGCCAGAACAGCAAGAAGCTTTTCCATCACACTAAGGTCTCCATGATTCTCCGCTCGTTCAAGTGCTTCTTCTACCCGATGATTCCGAGGAATTACCGCCGGATTGCTGTCTTTCATCAATTGCTGCGAAACATCCTTCGCTTCCTGCTGTCTGCCCAACCTTGCCTGCCACCGATCGTTCCATTCAGCAAACTCTGAAGTGCCAAACCAAGAATTCCTCTCCAACGTATCAAAGGTCAATGCCAGGAAAGTATTGGTGTAATCTGCATTATGCTTCTCCATGAGTTCAAGAAGGTCTCTGATTAGCGTTTCGTCCTCAGCCTCTTCATTAAACAAACCCAACTTGGATCTCATACCGGAGAGCCAATGATGATGATACAACTCAGAGAACTGGGCAATGGCAGTCTGAGCGATTTGCACAGCCTGTTCTTCATCTTCATGCAGCAGCGGCAGAAGTGTCTCGGCAAATCGAGCCAAATTCCAGCCACCAATATACGGTTGATTGCCGTAGGCATACCGACCTTGTGTATCAATTGAACTGAATACTGTCGCCGGATTATAAGCATCCATAAAGGCACACGGTCCATAATCAATCGTCTCACCACTGATCGCCATATTATCCGTGTTCATCACACCGTGGATGAATCCAACCTGTTGCCACTTGGCAATGAGAGACGCCTGGCGTTGAATCACCTCCTGAAGGAGCAGAAGATAGCGATTGTCAGCTACGGCGATATTAGGAAAATGTCGATGCAACGTATAATCAGCTAATGCTCGAAGATCATCAATAGACCCCCATCTGGCTGCGTACTGGAAGGTTGCTACTCGGATATGACTAGCCGCAACTCGGGTCAGTATCGCCCCAGGCCGTTCTGTTTCGCGTGTAATGTTTTCTCCGGTAGATACCACTGCCAGACTTCGGGTTGTTGGAATACCCAGTGCATACATCGCTTCACTAATAATATACTCACGCAGCATCGGTCCAACGGCAGCACGCCCATCTCCTCCGCGGGAATATGGTGTTCTTCCTGAACCTTTCAGCTGGATATCCATTCGCTCGCCTTGTGGTGTGATCTGTTCACCAAGCAATAAAGCCCGTCCATCACCAAGCATGTTAAAATTAGCGAATTGATGACCTGCGTATGCCTGGGCGAGAGGCTCGGCTCCTTCAGGAATCAGGTTACCTGCAAAAACAGTCGCCCCCTCTTCATTGTTAAGCGCTACGGCATTCAATCCAAGGCTTGTCGCCAGTGGTGCGTTGAAAATGAGCAGCTCAGGGGCTTGAACAGGTACAGCTCCCTGACTCGTATAGAAGGTTTGCGGCAAACGGGCATAACTGTTGTCCAAATTCCATCCTTTTTTCTTTGTTTCTGGTTGCATGTGATCACAACTCCTTTTCCTATTCCAGTTACATTTATAATTGACCCCTAGTACTTAGATTTAGTCATTTTGAATTGCATTCTCTAAACCATTATAATAATCTCCAAACCTCAAGTTTACTATTCTAACTTCGCTCATCAACCCTCTTTAATAGATTGTTTGTAAATAAAGCAAGAACAATTGAGGTAATAACAATGTTATCTATTGCCTTAATCATAATTGTATGTATTCCATTGAGTAACCCTAACATATAGTTTTGTTGAATAACACTTTGTATAGAAAGGTAGTAGCTATTCATTGGTATAGAGAGCGTAAAATATATTGTGTAAATAGAAAAAGGAAGACCTTTTCTAGTAGAATTGAGTTACCACACAACAATTCAGAGAGAGGTCTTCCCTATGAATCATTTTACAACAGATTTAGTTCAAGCTCTAGTCACCAAACAAGATATTACAGAAGTATTTCGCAATCATTTAGAGTCTGCCATGAACCACTTGCTCGAAACGGAGCTTACAGCGTTTCTGGATTATGAAAAATACGACCGTGCTGGCGTGAATTCAGGCAACTCTCGTAACGGATCGTACACTCGTACGCTTCATACCGAGTATGGCGACTTGCAGCTTAGTATGCCTCGGGATCGGAATGGAGTGTTCAAACAGCAGACGGTAGCGCCGTATAAACGTTCCAATGACACCCTGGAATCCTTTGTCATTCACCTGTTTCAAAAGGGGGTCACCATGACGGAAATCGCTGACCTCATCGAGAAAATGTATGGCCATCACTACACGCCTCAAACGGTTTCCAACATGACCAAAGTCATGACCCAGCATGTCGATGCATTTATGAAACGACCGCTGGAGAAGCGTTATGTCTGCGTCTATATTGATGCGACGTACATCCCTGTGAAGCGTGAAACGGTAGCCAAGGAAGCGGTCTATATTGCCGTAGGCATTCGTGAGGATGGCTCCAAAGAGGTACTTACGTACGCGATTGCACCGACCGAATCCGCTTATATCTGGAAAGAACTACTTCAGGACGTCAAACAGCGTGGCACCGAACAAATCCTTCTGTTTATCTCTGACGGACTGACCGGGATTGTGAATGCAATCCAAGAGGTATATCCCCAAGCGAAGTACCAAACCTGTTGCGTTCATTTATCTCGTAACATCGCCCACAAAGTTCGGGTGACGGATCGAGCAGAGATCTGTGAAGATTTCAAGTCCGTGTATCGTGCTGAGGATGAAGAAGCAGGTAAGGCTGCTCTGACTACCTTCTGTGACAAATGGAAAGCCACCTATCCCAAAGTGGTTCAATCGTTGAGAGAGAATCCCTATATTTTCACGTTTTACAGCTTTCCCAAACCCATCTGGAGAAGCCTGTATTCGACGAATCTGATCGAATCGTTTAACAAGCAAATCAAGAAATACACGAATCGGAAAGAACAATTCCCTCATGAAGAGGCATTAGAAAAATTCCTGGTTTCCCAGTTTGAAAGCTATAACCAACGTTTTGCTACCCGTTGTCATATTGGCTTCGATCAAGCACGAGCAGAACTGCTAGCCATGTTCACCACAAAAGAGTAACATCACCCTACATAAGAAAAGGTTATTTCATTTACACAAAAATCTTGACGCTGCCTTGGTATAAGGTAGTGTAGGATAAATGAATAATAGAACATATCAATTATTTCATAAGACGAATTAAATATTATATTTAACGAAAAGCTATAAATTGTCGCAAAAAGAAAATCCGGCAACAACATGAAGACTAAAATTACTGATACAAAGGAGAGTATGACTTTTAACAAACCATCATTTCCTTTATGAATTTGTAATGTTATTCTAACTAGATCGATACTCAAGAATACCAATAGAAACAATACTGATACCGAAATGATTGCACATAAATACCCTATTAAACACCTATGTTGATATATTTATCGTAATTCCCTGTATAATTAGAACTAACTAGTGGGGATAGCATAAACAAGAATAAAGTAAAAAACAAAAAATATCCCATCACTATGAACAAATATTTAAAATATATCCTTGCAAAATTCAGTCCATATATTCGCTTTAACCACCTATTATAGGCATTTCTATACCGCATTATTACCATTACTAAGAAAATAGGAAATATAGCTAACAAAATAATGAAGGGAGGAGAAAAAATCGCAGGCAACAAACATAAAATCCAAATTTTTCTTTTCCTGTGACTTAATATGTATACTAGAAAAATAACACTTAATGCTAGCTTCATAGTTAATGCTAGCTTCATAGTTAATTCCTCTAAAGAATATACCACTATGAAATTGCTAATATGCTACCTATAATTAATGGACTATATAAAAGGTCCATTAACCCACCTAAAATCTTATTCATTTAAACCTTTCTCTCCCTTTGACCAAAATTAATTGCTATATTCAATCGATACTATAATTTTATCATATCAGAATCTATTTGATTTTAGCACAAAAAAAGCTCATGGCACTTTCCATGAGCCTTATCCACTCTGACGGGTGAATTTATCATCAGCACAAGCTAGTTATTACGTAGCTTCTTGTGCCTGTACAGACTGTACGGGCAAACTCTCCTTTTTAAATCCGAGGTTAAAGAAGACATTGAGCAGGATGGCGCACAGACTGCCAGTGATGATGCCGTCGCTAACAATAATGCGAATACTTTGAGGAAGCTGGGCAAACAGATCGGGTACAGCCGTGACACCAAGCCCCAATGATACCGAACAAGCAACGATCAGTAGATTGGATTGCTTGCTGAAATCCACGCTTTGCAGCATTTTAATACCGGATGAAACCACCATGCCGAACAGAACAACCGTGGCCCCGCCAAGTACCGCGCTGGGTATAATCGTTGCGAACGCAGCAACTTTTGGAATAAGTCCGAGAAAAATCAGAATGCCTCCAGCCGCAACCACCACATTGGTCGTTTTCACCTTAGAGAGCTGAACCAAACCGACATTCTGAGCAAATGTATTATATGGGAAAGCATTGAATATGCCGCCAAGTACAAACGCCAGACCTTCTGCACGATACCCCCTTGCCAGATCCTTTTCGTTAATCGGTTGATCACAGATTTTGCTCAAGGCCATAAACACACCTGTAGACTCGATAATGACAACCGTACCGACAATCATCATGGTAATGATCGGACCGATTTCGAATGTCGGCCACCCAAAGTAAAAGGGCTGTGGCAAGTGGAACCAGGAGGCTTCCTGCACAGAGCTGAAATTCACTATCCCCATGAGAGCAGCGACGAGGGTACCTACAATAATGCCGAGGAGAACCGCGAGGGATTTAACAAAGCCACGAGCATATCGATTCAGGATCAGAATGAAGAGTAACACCCCAAAAGAAAGCATCAAATTATCCAAACTTCCGAAATTCTCGCTGTTTGCTCCACCCGCCATGTTTTTAATACCGGTTGGGATAAGCGCAAGACCGATGATGGTTACAACTGTACCAATCACGACTGGCGGGAACAGTTTGACGATTTTGCTGAAAAACACAGCGAAGACAACGATGAATACTCCCGCTGCGATGATGGACCCGTAAATGGCTGGAATCCCATATTGTGATCCTATCGCAATCATGGGTGTGACTGCTACAAAAGAGCTTCCAAGCACCGCTGGCAAGCCTATCCCCAAATACTTTCCTTTTCGAGCCTGAAGCCAAGTTGCAATCCCACACGTTAACAGATCAATGGATACCAGATACGCCAATTGCTCAGCAGTCAGGTTTAGAGCCCTTCCCACCAGCAATGGAACCAAAATCGCTCCCGCATACATCGCCAATACGTGCTGAATCCCCAGTGAAAAAATTCTCATCTTTTTGATTTCTTTCATCCAAAGTTGCCCCCCTGAATTAGAATCAACCGAATCCGCTGCAAAATCATGTTATGTTGATTCACATTATATAAACAACTCAAGACAGTTCCATGATTCATAACATAGAATTGTTATACGGGCCAAATAAATCTTATTTTATTGGGCATATTGTACAAAATAAAATCGGACGCCGCCTATTTCGCGTCATATTAATTAACATAATGGGTTAACATCACCCATTTACATCGCAAAATACATATCTCAGAAGCATTGAAAAAATGCTGAATATTCTATTCTCGAACATTCGTCTTTGAAGCTCCGACAGATCAACATAAATAACAACAACCTCAGATGAGAACGGCAAGCAAAATATTATTTTTCAAAAACATATTCTTCATCGTAGTTTCGATTAAGGAATAAAAATACCGCTCACCCTGAGACTTTGGTCTCGAGATAAGCGGTTTTATTTTTAGAACAAGTGGTCCCCATCCAACTAAGCTTAGCTTAGGCTCCTCACTAATGTGTCTCACCTACGCTAAGTTATTCAATATCGCTACGCTTGACCGTAGTGCCATCATCAAAAATGATTTGATCCATCTCAAATTCAACCGTAATTTTTTCTTTTGGAGTATCCCTAAACTCAATATCCTCATCCATAAATTGATTTACTTCGAAACTACCGTCATATGTAGCAGATGTTCCGGCCGTAATTGCTTTATCATATTTTACATTAAGTGATTTGATCTCATTATCAAACATATCCTTGAATGTGATGAGGCCTTGAAACCCTTTCACCTTTTTGTCAGAGATATTTTTAATGTCAAGCGTCATGTTGATGACGTCTTTAAATATCCACTTATCCGTATCTTTGAACGTCACACTCTTTTTGAGTAACCCTACGCTCAATGTATCATTCAGAAGTTTTAATTGGGCTTGTTTTTCTTTTTCTGCTTCTTCCTGTTTTCTTTTAATTTCTTCTTGTCTCTTTTTTTCCTCTTCCTCAATCTTCCGCTGTCTTTCTTTTTCATCCGTTATAATTTGGATCACCGTTTTTGATGAGAGGTCTGTATTTTCGCTGCTTGCATGCTCAATTGCCTTGCTATAAAAATCTTTATCTTCTTGTGTAAGTTCAGTCGTAGTCTTCACATCCTGTGAGACAGTCTCTGAATACAGCTCTTCTGTTATTGGCTTTCCACACGCAGATAACATAATAGTCACTAACCCAATAAGTAGAGTTAATGCTAAACCCTTTGTCTTCGATTTCCCCTTCAACACTGCACACCCTTTAATCATTTTATTTTCACGCAAAAAAAATAACCCCCTTCCCATTTCACCTCCTTCAGGAAATTTATACCTCATAAATTATAACATCAACAGGACATTTGGACTAGATGTAACGGAGTCTTAAGTCACACTTCATATGTACATATACCCCTTTCAACTAGTTAACTCGATCTAGCTGTTGGGCGTGCCCTTCGAGCAATAGCAATATCGTCCAAGAAAATTCCTGCTATGCATATTATAATGACGTTAACATACCAGAAAGAAGGTGCATCATGACTCGGGAAGTTCGGACCGTCGTATTTGATACCGATCTACAGCTAGAAGCTTATCAATTTGAAGGCATTATGCAGAAGTTTCCCAATCATTTTCATGACTATTATGTTATTGGATTTATTGAGCAAGGCAAGCGACATCTCGTCTGCAACAACGAAGAATATATACTGAACAGTGGAGACATCATTGTCTTCAATCCACATGATCCCCATGCCTGCGAACAGGTGGACGGGAGAACACTCGATTATCGCTGTATCAACATCCAGCCTGAGGTCATGCGAGAGTATGCGCGGGAAATTACCGGACAAAATTTCTTACCCCGGTTTACTTCCCCCGTTCTCTACCAAAGTGAACTTGTTAGTTCCCTGCATGAGCTGCATCAGATGATCCTGGAAGAGCAATCCGATTTCTACAAAGAAGAACTGTTACTCTTTCTGCTGGATCAATTGATGAGAGAGTATGCGGATGCTGAGCCGCCTGTTTCCACGCAGGACGTCACCACGGAGATCAGACACATATGTGATTACATAGAGTCTCATTACATGGAGAGTATCACGCTGAACCAGTTAGCCGACTTGACGAAATTGAGCAAGTATCACCTGCTGCGTTTATTCACCCGCCAGAAAGGGATATCCCCTTACCGCTATCTGGAAACGATTCGCATTAATCAAGCCAAACGGCTGTTGGAACAAGGCCAGCTTCCGATTGAAGTGGCTGCACAGACAGGATTCAGTGACCAGAGCCACTTTACGAATTTTTTCAAAAAACTGATCGGCCTCACGCCCAAGCAATACAGACGTATCTTCAACCATGACACGGAACCGAAACGTATCCCGGATAATAAGGTATGACGAGTCAACACAAAGTCCCTACCGGACATCTGCTCGCTTTACTAACGATACTGATCTGGGGCACAACGTTTGTCTCCACCAAAGTTCTGCTGAATGACTTTACCCCTGTGGAGATTTTGTTTTTCCGTTTCCTGATCGGGTATTTGGTACTGTTCCTGATCTATCCGCGTTCAGTGAAGATTACATCATTCAGAGAAGAATTGCTCTTTATTGCAGCCGGATTATGCGGGGTGACGTTATATTTTCTCATTGAAAATATTGCGCTGGTGTACACAACGGCTTCCAATGTGGGTGTTATTGTCTCCATTGCCCCATTCTTCACTGCCGTGCTCGCGCATTTCTTTCTGGATGGAGAAAAGTTAACTCGTCGCTTTATTATCGGATTCGGGATTGCCTTGAGCGGCATCATACTCATCGCACTGAACGGCAGTTTCATCCTGCAGCTGAATCCGCTGGGTGATTTGCTCGCTTTCATAGCACCAGCGGTATGGGCCATCTACTCTGTGCTCATGCGCAAAATTGGTGTGCTTCCCTATCACACCATCGGTGCCACGCGCAAAGTGTTCTTCTATGGTTTAGTTTTCATGCTGCCAGCCCTGTTCCTGTTCGAGTTTCACTTTGATCTCAGACGCTTTACAAACATGGCCAATCTCTCCAATTTTCTCTACCTTGGTCTGGGTGCCTCCGCGTTGTGTTTTGTGACCTGGAACCGTGCTGTGAGTCTTCTCGGAGCAGTCAAAACGAGTGTTTATATCTACTTGGTGCCTGTCATTACTGTCGTGTCATCTACACTGATTCTTCATGAACGGATAACCTGGGTGATCATTCTTGGGGCGTTCTTAACCTTATTGGGATCAACTATTTCAGAGCGAAAAGGTCGAAGCAAATCCAAAGACACTAATCTCAGTATGGGTTAGTGTCTGTTTCATTTTTTACCAACATAACGGAGGGGCTAATTATGGGCTAATTCAATTTGGACAAAAGAATCTCAAGTTCCTCTTTCTCCAGATGTCTCCATTGTCCCCGTTCCAGGTGATCCAACGTAATATTCATAATTCGGATGCGCTCCAGTTTCAGCACTCTGTACCCCAAGGCTTTGCACATTCTGCGAATCTGCAGGTTAAGGCCCTGTGTCAAAATAATACGGAATACGTCTTCGCTTTGCCTGTAAACCTTGCATCGCTTGGTCACCACGTCCAGAATCTCAACGCCTTGGGACATGGACTGCACAAATGCATCGGTCACCGGTTTGTCTACAGTCACCACATATTCTTTCTCATGGTTATGCTCCGAACGCATCATTTTGTTCACAATACCGCCGTCATTCGTAAGCAAAATCAAACCCTCTGATGCTTTATCCAGCCTGCCGATGGCAAAAATGCGAGATGGATAATTCACATACTGAATGATGTTCCCCTTCACCTGTTCGGCTGCGGTGCACACAATACCGATCGGTTTATTCAAGGCGAGGTAAACTGGCTCGCTGTCATGATGAGGAATTTCATTGCCATCAATGAGTACGACATCGTGAGGTTCAACATTCGCCCCTTTTTCACATACCCTGCCATTGATCGTTATGCGTCCAGCTGCAATTAATCGGTTCGTTTCCCTGCGGGAGCAGAACCCAGTTTCACTTATGTATTTGTTAATTAACATGTTCCACCGCTTCTCATCTGTAATATTTCCGCTGGTTCGTTGAGTTAAAGGTACGTTCATTTACTTCGTTCAACGAGTTAGTACCTTGTACTGATTCTCATTCCATATCATCTCACTTATAATGAAACGAAGCAATGAATGGTTATTGAAAACACATACGACGGTACATAGAAAAGCCAAGCTGCACTCTAAAAGTGCGTGTTCAAAAAGACCGGTTTTCAGTACCGAGAAGATGGGATGAAGCTAGAAATGGAGTAGCGGAGCGTAGGGAAAACGACGTGAGCAACGGACATTTCGGCTGAATTCCAACTTCGATGCTGATGATGCCACTTGGCATCCTTCGTAATCAAAAGCGGACTTTTTGAACAACCTCTAAAAGGAGATATCCATGGACAAAAAATGCATGAAAGTACTGAAAAAGTTATATCTGCACGCTAATGGTGACTACGACAGGGAGCGCGAAGTTATGATATACAATACCGATACACTAACTGCTGCCGAACAGGACCTATTAATCACACATGACTGGGTAGCTAATGACCTGGAGATGATCCGCCACGATGATATCATTCACCAATTCATTGCCTTGCAGCAGAATAAGCGTCTGTCCTGGACCACCATTACGAATGCATTTATTGCAGGTGTCGGTGGCAGCTACCCCCGCGGCATACCTACACTCGCCAGCTACCATATGATGATTCATATGCAGCAACACCCTTATGAAGAAGCGGAACGATTCCTCGCTTGCAAGGTTTGCGGTTTCAGTCACAGCGATGAGGGTTGGAAGAATCTCTCCTCTATCCGGAATTCCCTCCACCAGGGTTATGATTATAGCGGGACAAGCGTTGGTGCATATGCCGATTTTACGGAGTTTGTCACCTTATTAGCGCAAGGGCCAATTACACCAACTGTGGATGACATTGCAACGTTCAACCAACTGCTTCACAGTCTGGATCAGGCTGAGGATGAGGAATCTCCAGGAAAATATGAAAAACGACTCACTGCTGCAAAACTGGTCAAAGGACACGCTGGAATCCGCAGAGGGATCTTGAAATCGCTATCCATGGTAGGGGTTCTGCCTAACCGGGTTCTTCCTCTCAGTCCTGACCACTGGACTAACATTGAAGAAATTCTCGATGGTGAGCTATTGCTTAACAATACCAAAGGTCGCTCCGATATGGAGATGCCGTGGGCGGGCTGGGAAGGTAATCTTGGTGTGAATTGGAACATAGCGCGCAAGCTGTTTGGGGATGCAGTTTCAGTTCAAATGTAACGTGATATCCTTCATGATTAATTCATTATAGCGCGTCTACTCACGCACCATTCGACGGGATTTTTTTTACAGATTGCTTAATAGCGATAGGTTTATGTCAGATATCTTCGCATAGAACGGATAATCAGAACGTTTCCCGTCTGCTCAGACAGGGAACGTTTTTTAATATGGACATCTTACAATCCCTGATCAATACAAATGCCAAACACTGTTAAAAGGTCATATTGATTTGATCATATCTATCCTTTCGACACGAAATCGTTTTAGGACAAACATGGTTCGATAAACTTGATTTATTCGCCAAAAGATAACATTATTTTACAATAAAAAGCATGTACAATTTCATAATTATGGTATAAGTTATATACGAAAGAAACAATTATTACATAATATTAAATTTATATCCACCTCAGGAGGGTAACGGATGAGACGAATTTTCGCTTTAAGCTGCGGTTTTTATCTATTAATCGGCATAACCAGCGTAGTAATGGGGGCGCTTTTACCTGTGGTGTTGTCACACTATGGGCGCGGTTACAGTGATGGCGGCTTTTTACTCTTTTTGCAGTTCCTCGGTTTTCTTGTCGGGGTGCTTGTCGCTCCTTCAATGACTGCCCGCATCGGAAGAAAATCCATGCTGCTGATTGCGCTTGTCTGCATTGTAGCTGCTTATGCTGTTCTCGGATTTTTGCCATCCTGGACTGTCGTTCTTCTACTTACCATTCTCATAGGCTTCGGCTCAGGCATCATTGAGCCTTCCGTTGGTGCGTTTACGATAGAATTTACTGAAAATCAGAAGGCCGTGGCGATGTCCAAGCTTGATGTGTTCTTTGCTCTCGGTGCACTCCTCATTCCAGCTATCGCTGCCCTGTTCATTTGGCTGGATCTGTGGCATCTTACTTTTTATACGGTGGCCGTGTTGTCACTGGTTCTCATGCTGCTGTGGGTCACCATGCCTCGTGCAGCTTCACTCTATCTGAAACAGGCTGGCGAGAATACAGTTGCACATGCAGCAGGTAAAGCCCGTTATTCGAGAAAGCATCTGGGACTGCTGACGATTTTCGTCATCTTCTTTTTCATCTACATGGGATTGGAACTTGGGTTAATGAATTTCCTGCCCTCCATTCTCGTAGAACGACTGCAGCTTCAGGAATCTGTCGCATCGCTGAGTGTCTCCATCCTGTGGATTGCGATGATCATCGGCCGTCTTTTCTCGGGGAAAATAGCGGAAGCCGTCAACTATATGCCTTTCCTGATCTGGAGTACGGTCGGCACGCTTTTGTTTGCAGTCGCTATGGTATTTGTAACTGGACAGTGGGCAACGTATGTCCTGATCTTCGGAACCGGTCTGTTCATGTCAGGGCTGTTCTGTATCGCACTGGTCTATGCAAATATTCTGATTCCCGGCATGACCGAGCGGACAACTAGTATCCTGATCGCATCGGGGGGTATTGGAGGTGCCATCTTGCAGTATGTGACTGGATGGAGTATGAGCACAGGGCCTGTCGTGAATACGATCTGGATTTTGGCCGGATTCTGTCTGATCTTGCTTCTTACATTGATGGTCTCTCATCTATGGACTGTAAAAAATAATGCAGTAAGTGCTGCTCTCGCACAACATAGTAAGGAAATGTAAACATCGTTTCTTAAGGGAGGTGATGCCCGCATAATCCGGGATTGTTGAGCTTAGTTCGAGCTAGTACACCATTATATTGGAGGAAATCGTATGCAAACTTTAACCAACAACCGCTTCATAGCCGGAAAAGGGATTAAGTTGATTGACGATTCAGGTGTTGAATACCTGGATGGCGTGTCGGGCACGTTCAATCTGTCACTGGGCTATAATCACCCACATGTAGTCAGCAAAATTCAGGAACAAGTCGGCAATCTGACGCATATGTCTTCCTCCTTCACCGAACCGTACGTAAATGAAGTGCTTGATCACTTAATCGAATATGCTCCAAACGACATTAATGCCGGATGGATGCGGGATATTACTGGTTCTACTGCAAACGAATGTGCGACCAAAATTGCACAGAAGTATACCGAGTCGACAGACATCATCAGCCTGTATCTGTCCCATCATGGACAGACCCAATTTGCCACCGGGATTTCGGGGAATGCCTTCCGTCGGAAACGGTTCCCCAATTCGGCTGTGGCTAACTCTGTTCATGTACCTGCCCCATACTGTTATCGCTGCCCTTTCAAATCTTTAAACGGTGACTGCGGCTATCAATGCGTTGAAGCAATATCTGATGCCATAGAATATGCGAGCTCCGGCTCAGTCGCCTGCATGATTATCGAACCTATTCTCGGGAATGGCGGCAATATCATCCCTCCTGCCGGATATTTCAAACGACTGCGAAAACTGTGTGATGAGTACAACATCCTTCTCATTGCTGACGAAGTACAGACCGGCATCGGTCGTACCGGAACCATGTTCGCCAGCGAACTGTTTGATATCCAGCCTGACATGATTACCCTTGCGAAAGGTCTTGGCGGAATCGGCGTACCTGTTGCTGCCGTATTAATGCAATCCCGGCTGAACGTGTTGGATAAGCATGAACATTCCTTCACCTCTGGAAGCAATCTGATCTCCGTTACCGCTGCCAAATCCACCCTGGAGGTGGTATCCGAACCCGGATTTCTGGATGCCGTGAAACGCAAAGGTGAAATTCTGGGTGAATTGCTGCAAGAATTGGCTGTGAAATACCCAAGTATCGGTGAAGCTCGCGGCGTTGGGTTAATGTGGGGTTTGGAGATTGTAGGTGACGGTAATGAACCGGATACGCTAAAAACCAATGCCATTATTGACCGCGCTTTTACAGATGAGCATCTGATCTTGAGAAGTTCAAGATATGGCTTTGGCAACGTTGTTAAGGTCCGGCCTTCCCTTACCACAACTGAAGACGAACTGGTTGAGATTGTAGAGCGGCTGGATTCAGTGCTTGCCAGCGTTCATTAAAACATTTCAATGCAACTGTTCGAAGTGATTGTTCCGGTTACGAATCGTTCTTATGATCGCTGTTATCCACGGATTTTTCCCTTTCCCAAGGGAAAAATCCGTGGATAGCGTATGCTTCCGAAGCAGCTTTCTTTCAGAAAGCTTTGAGGCGAACGCTTCGCTTCTCCAGATTCGATTTCGTCCCCTTCACTACTTTCGTATCTTGTCAGAAACTGTTTTAAGATGAATCGCTATATTTATATTTTATATAATTACAAGGAGGTTATATCATGCTTGCATTAGTATACAAATCGGCTTGGGATGTCGCATTAGAGGAACGGCCTGTTCCGGAGATCACAAGAGATAATCAGGTGTTGGTTCGTATTCGAGCAACCGGAGTATGCGGTACCGACCTTGGTATTGTCAGTGGGAAATATCATGCGGTTCCTTCCGTCATTCTCGGTCATGAGTCTGCCGGGGAAGTCATTGATGTTGGCTCTGCGGTAACGACATTGCAACCGGGCGACCGTGTTGTGATCGATCCTACCTACTACTGCGGACAATGCGACATGTGCAGAACAGGCAGACAAAATCATTGCTCACATAAGTCTGTTACCGAGACAGGTGTGAGTGCTGACGGAACATTTACGGATTATTATGTGACCGAGGATCGCTTTTTGTACAAATTGAAGGACCATGTGAGCTATGAGGAAGCAACTTTGACAGAACCGCTCAGCTGTATGCTGACGGGGATTAATCAGATTCATCTGCTGCCGAATTTCAGAACGATCATCCTCGGCGCAGGCCCGATTGGCATTCTGTACAGCTACGCACTCGCTTCCAAAGGTGTTACCGGCTGTCTGGTTGACATCTCCGAAGAACGCTTAGCCATTGCAGGTTCCATAGCCCCAGATCGTTGGGAGGTTCATTCATCCTTTGAACATGCAATTGAGTCGCTGGCACCTGCAACCCATCAGGTCGATATGATCGTGGATACGACAGGTGTTGTGGGCACACAAGTGCTTTCCCAGCTCGCCAGCGGAGGTTACCTGATGCTGGTTGGTCTGAGAGATGGAAACACATCCTTCAATCCCAAGGAAGTCGTGGACCGCAGTCTGAAAATTATTGGTTCCATCGATTCTCTGGGGACATTTGCTACCGCACATTATATGATTGAACAACAGATTATTCCGGCAAAAAAAATCATCACCCACTCCTTCCCGTTAGAGGATTACGAAGAGGCATTCCGCACACTCGGCTGCGATATTCAGGGACGTACACTTCAAGCCTCTTCACATGCCATTAAAGTTGTACTGCAATCCAGCGGTTCCAGTTTTTAAAGCGGAAAGTTAATCATGAATGGATTAGATTAGAGATATATGTTTACAGAATCCTGGAGGAGGAATACAACATGGCAGCAAACAAAGAGTCTGACGGACTGGGAGCGTCCAATGATGACATCATTCAAGCGGTCATTTTTGACATGGATGGCGTACTGATTGACAGCGAACCGATTTATTTCGAGATTGAGCGCAGCTCTTTTGCCTATTTTGGCGCAGTGGTGACTGATGAAGAACATCATACCTATGTTGGAGTTACGCTGGAATCCATGTGGCAGCAAGTATTGGACAAACATCAGCTGACAGCTACGCTGGAAGAAATATTCGCTTATCATCAGCATAATGTGATGCAAACGATGCTCGCTCATCCCAATTTGACGGCAATGCCTTCCGTGGAACGCTGGTTAAGCTGGCTGCATGAGCAACACATTCCAATAGCCGTTGCTTCTTCCTCTCCACGTGCACTGATTGATTTGATCATGGACAAAACCGGACTTGGGCAATACTTTGAGGTGCGAATGACAGGTGAGGAAGTTGCGAACGGCAAGCCGGCACCAGATATTTTCCTGACCACAGCTGAAATGATTGGTGCATCTCCTTCGAATTGTCTGGTGATCGAGGACTCGCGCAATGGTGTTCAGGCCGCCAAAAGTGCAGGCATGCGCTGCATCGGATATCGCAATCCGGGATCAGGCAACCAGGACTTGTCCAAAGCCGATCTTCGGATTTCCAGTTACGATGAGTTATGGACATTGAAGGATACACTGCCCTTTGAAGGCAGATTGCCAAGCTTGTCGAAGTTCCGCTGAGAAGATGGTAAGGTTCGAAATGAACATTTAGAAAAAAACAACCCAAACGGCTTCAATTCAATCGAATTGGAGCTGTTTGGGTTTTGCTTGCTGCAATGGGTCTTACATGAGGACACATGCTGTAATTTCAACTAAACCGAAAGATCGAGGCTTCCACCCAGATTGGGATGAGGAGCCGGAACTGACTTTAACATTTCCGTTAATTGCTGTCCTTGTTGCTCCGCCATGTCTTTCGACATAGACATCACCTGCAAGCTCGCCGTTTGTGCTACGGAAACCTGGCTCATCGCCATTGATAATGCTGCAATATCCATGCTCTCTACTCCTTTCGCTGTCTTGTCATTTGGGCGTACTTATTATATATCGGTTAGAAGGGAGGAATTGTTAAAAGGGTGGTCAGAGTTTATACGGGCATCCATTCAATCATACCCTCCCTCAGCTTCGGGCAGTTCCTTGTAGGCTTCTTTCGTTTCAACGATCTGTTGAATGAACTTCCGCAATTTCAATAGCTGATCTGCCTCGTTTGTGACATCACAATGTTGATCCGACCACATAAGAGACTGTATTTCTCCATCTACAGTTATTTTCCAGCTCTCTTCATTATAAGGTTCTCTTGAACAGTTTGAGTTTAAACCAGTTAATGCAACATCTTGCATCCCCATCACGTTCATCTCATACATCTTTTTATAGATACTACGCATCTCTTCGGTAGTCAAGATGATGTCTGCCGTGGCCGTTCCTTTAATAATGAGATCCTTAACAACCTGATCCTCATAAGTGTTTATTTCATTTTTGGTCACCTCACCATATCCAAAACGAACCATGAAATTAAAATCCCCAGGCATTTCTTGGGGCATAGAATAGGCGATAGGAGGTTGATTGGTTTTCCAACTGCAACCGCAGGTGATACACAATATTGTGATGATTATTAAATATAATCGTTTCATCTCAACACTCCTTGCATATTTTCTCCATACCTCCTAGACGGGGACAGCCTCATTTTGTTGCTCAGTCCGGGGGAATTATCAAAAACAACTGAACAGAAAAACAACCCAAACAGCTTGCTTCATTGGAATCGAAGCTGTTTGGGTTTGTTTGAGTGCATTAATAACTGTCCGACGTAATCAATGCAAGTTCATTTATTTTAAGTTCCGGGTTACCTACCACTTGTTGAATCATGGAAATAAAATGTTTTTGAATCTGTTCAACGATGGATAGGTCATACACATTGGCATTGTACATCAATATGATCTTCATGTTCTCATGAGGCTTGACGATCAAAGTAAAATCAAAACTATTGTGTTCTGTACCCCCAACATTCATAATCTCAAGCGGTATTTCGCCTTTTTCACCCAAACTCTCCATTCGATGATCTACCGGGAAGTTCTGATATACAACAACATGGTTAATCAGAGATTGTTTTTGCTTGGTCAGATTTTGAATATCATATAACGAATACGTATCATATGCATGTGACTCCACAGCTTGTGCCTGATTCCTTTTCATTAAGGATGTAAATGATTCTTCACCCTTAGCGTGGATACGAACAGGAATTGCATTAATAAATAATCCAATCATGCTTTCGATTCCAGGAATGACAGGTGGTCTGCCCGATACAACACTGCCAAATACAACATCATGGCTTTCATTGTATTGCTGCAACAATACACCCCAGGCAGTCTGCACTAACGTATGGAGAGTTACATGCTGCTGTTCCGCGATCTGTTTCATTTGCTGAACCAGTGCTTCATCCAAATAGCAGTTTAGCGTTCTGGAATCCTGTCTTTCATGTTTCGGTTTGATTTTTTCTCCAGGCAATTTCGTTTGCCCTTCATAACCTTCCAGGTAATGACTCCAATAGGTTATTGCACCTTCATGATCTTGCTGTTCCAACCATTCAATGAATTGACTATACGGTGTTAATAGAGTCACTTCAGGCTTTCTATTCTCCCGAATCGCAAAGTAATTCTCAAATATCTCTTTGCTTACCAGAGACATACACCAGCCGTCCATCAAAATATGGTGAAAACTCCATATGACACGGTATCCCTCATTCTTTGTTCGTAAAACAGACATGCGTATTAGTGAATCTCGTTGTAAGTCAAATCCTCTTGCCTTGTCCTGCTCAATATACTCGTCAACATACGTTTTACGTTGCAGTTCACTTGTGCCCGCTACATCTTCATAGTTAAATTCAAATGTCTTCTCTTGATACACAATTTGAAGAGGGATGTCCACGAAATCACTGTAAAAATTAGTTCTTAATATCGCATGCCTTTGCATTAATTGATCCAAGCTTTGCGCAAAAGAGTTAACATCAAAATCTCCACGCATGTCAAACATGATTTGTACAAAGTAAGCGCCCGAAATTGGATTCCGTTCACTTTCGTAAAGCATTTCCTTCTGTAATGGTGTAAGTGGGTACACATTTTCGATTCGACCGATGTGCCCAGTTTGTTCCACGATTTGATCCAATTGATCAATGGATAATGACTTGCATGAAATATCACTTGGTGTAAGTTCGGTTTGTTCTTTCGTTACACAATGTTCAACGACTCTATTAAGACTTTCCTTATAGAGACAAGCCAGTTGCTCCATCGTTTCCTGGCGATATTGTTTTTGACTATAGTTAATGGACAGCGACAACCGACCCTCTGTAACGATGCCATTGATATTAAGCACAAATGGTCTCTTGTTGTTTTCGCTTACGGATGGTCCGCTGGAATAATGCGAGAATTTAATGCCATCTTGGCCTGAATCCTGATTCACCTGTCCCATATAATTGAAACTAATTTCGGGGTTTTTCTCTAACTTGAATCCTTCATGTCCGTGTGACAAATACCTTGAAATCCCGTAACCAATGCCCTTGTTTGGGATCTGGCGCAGCCCTTCCTTGATGGACTTAATTCTCATTGATATGTCAGCCCCGGATTCCATCGTAACCATGACGGGGTACATGCTGGTAAACCATCCCACTGTACGCGTAATATCCAGCTCCGGAAGGATGTCTTCTCTACCGTGCCCTTCCAGATTTACGAGGATTTTTTCCATGCCTGTCCAATCATGAACAGCCATTCCCAAAGCCGTTAGCAATATATCATTAATTTCCGTATTGTACGCATGATGTGTCTGTTTTAATAATTGCTCGGTTGCCGCTGATGTCCAATGAATGGTGATCGTTTCACTATCTTTGCCAATCGTCTCATCCCAATCCATATCTTTAGGCAAAAGGCTTAGCTCAGCCTGCTCCACACGACTCCAGTATTGATTCTCTTGCTTTATCGCCGCGCTGTCTGCAAACGTAGACAATTGTTCTGCCCATTGTTTAAACGAGGTCGTTTTTTGGGGAAGCCGAATTTCTTGACCTCTTAAGAACTGGTCTTGCCCTGTCTGAATATCTTCATATAAAATACGCCATGAAACCCCGTCTACCAACAAATGATGGATAGCAATAAGCAGGTGATCCCCTTCAGCACATTGGAACAACCCGAGTTTGATCAAAGGCCCGTGAGACAGATCCATACCGCTCTGTATTTCTTTCGCTTTATTTTCAATGAACGGTGCAGGATCTGCTTCTGTTTTGAGGTCAACGATTTCAAGGCTGTATAATCCATCTTCGTCTGCCCCTTGGTTCCACGCCTCATACCCGCCTTCAGGCGCTTGACGATAACGGATGCGGAGAGCATCATGCTGTTTAACGATTTTGTTCATGATGCTGTGAATAAAGCGGACATCAAACCCTTTTTCACGAAAGAACATCATTTCCTGATTGTAATGATGTGCGTCCGCCATATTTTGATCAAAGAACCAGCGCTGAACAGGTGTCAGCATCACTTGTCCCGTAACTTCCCCTTGGTCAGAAATAGTGCTCACGGATGTAACGTGTTCACTCAACTCTGCTACTGTCGGATAGGTGAAGAAATGCTTCATTTCCACTTTATACCCTGCTTGAAGCAGTCGTGAGGAAACTTGAATACATTTTATCGAATCGCCCCCGAGTTCAAAGAAATTATCTGATATGCTAACCTTTTGAACGCCAAGCACAGCTTCCCAGGCAGAGACGATCGCTTGTTCTACAGCGTTTTGCGGTGCCATATACTCGGTACCTTTTTGCATACGTTCTTGTGGAGATGGCAATGCCTTTCGGTCAATCTTTCCATTGGATGTTAACGGCATATGCTCTAATTGAACAAAATATGACGGGATCATATAATCCGGAATTTCATGAGATAATGCCATTCTGATATTCTTCGCTGTCAGTGAGCTGTCGCCTTTCCAATATGCACACAACTGCTTCGAACCATCCTCATTCTCACGGGCAATAACAACCGCTTCCTGAATGGAGTCTATTTTCAAAAGCGCGGTTTCCACTTCGCCAAGCTCAATTCGGTAACCACGGATTTTCACTTGATGATCGATCCGTCCCAGATATTCAATATTCCCATCCGTCAGCCATCTCGCAGCATCTCCTGTTCGGTACATTTTCCCTTCTGTAATCCAGGGATGCTCTACAAATTTCTCTGCTGTTAAATCAGGCCGGTTCAGATATCCTCTGGCAAGTCCCTCACCTGCTACATATAATTCTCCCTGAACACCGATCGGTTGAATTCGTTGATGTTGATCCAAAATATAGGTCTGCAACGTCGGGATTGGTTTTCCAATATTGCTCTTTCCAGCATGTATTTCGATGTCGGTTATTTCCTTATAAGTCACATGAACCGTTGTTTCGGTTATCCCATACATATTAATTAACTGGATAAATGGATATTTCAGCTTCCAGTCCTTCAATAACACGGGATTGAGGGCTTCTCCTCCAAAAATCACTTTTCTTAATTTCAGATCTGCTGCATGACCTGCCAGTTCTTCCTGAAGAAGATGATAGAAGTACGTCGGTGTTTGATTCAATATCGTCACTTGCCCGTCTTTTAACAATTGTAAGAATTGCTCCGGACTTTTTGCCGTCATTTGAGGTACGATAACCAGTTTTCCGCCATAGAGCAATGCCCCGTACATTTCCCATACCGAAAAATCAAAACAAAAGGAATGAAACAGTGTCCATGTATCGGATGCATTAAAATCAAACAAATTTTTACTGTTAAACAACAACCGAACCACATTTTTATGTTCGATACAGGTACCTTTTGGTTTCCCTGTCGTTCCTGAGGTATAAATTACATATGCTAGGCCTGTTGGGGCAACAGTAATTCCCAAGTTGGAATGATCTTCATGATAGGACTCAGGTTGATCCAGGCAAACGACCTCTCCTGCAAAAGAGATGCGTTTTTGCAAATGACTTTGCAGCAATAATACATGTACGCCCGAATCCTCAAGCATGTAGTTTACACGATCCTCTGGATATTCGGGATCAATCGGTACGTATGCGCCACCCGCTTTCAAAATCGCAAGGATTCCTATAACCATGTCTAGCGAACGATCAGCGATGATCCCGGTTAACTGATCATTTTGAATGCCTTTGACCTTCAGCGTTCTTGCCAATTGATTGGCTTTCTCGTTCAGCCCTTGATAGGTCAAGTGTTGATCCTCAAATACAACCGCAACATGTTCAGGAGTTCTAGCCGCTTGTTCCTCAAACAGTCCATGAATCGTCTTGTCCTTTGGATATTCAGCCATAGAATCATTAAACTGTTCCAAAATTTGTGTTTTTTCCTGTGTTGTGGTCAAGTCAATGTCATGGATAGGGATATGCGGATTGTTGACCACTTGCTCCAACATCTGAATCAAGTGACCTTGAATCCGTTCTACGCTTGCCCGGTCATAGACGTTAGCATTGTAATAGAACATGCATTTCATAGATTGGCCTGGTTTGATAATCAGGTTAAAGTCATAATTCGTTTGTTCATCTGCTTCTACATTCGTAATCCGAAGAGCTGTCTCCCCCTGATCCCCAAACTGTTCCATAATGCCTTGTACAGGATAATTCTCGAATATCAGGATATGATCAATCAAATTTTGCTTTTGCGATGTTTCCGCTTGAATCTCGTATAACGGATAGGTGTCATGTGGATGCGAAGCGACAGCTTGTTCCTGATTCCGCTTCATGACCGCTGCAAATGTCTCGTTACCTTGAGTCTGAATACGTACGGGAACGGTATTGATGAATAAGCCAATGATTCGCTCAACTCCGACAATCGCCGCTGGTCTGCCCGACACCACGCTTCCGAATACGACATCCTCACTGCCGTTATATATCTGTAGCAACATTCCCCATGCGGTCTGCATTAACGTATTCAGCGTCACCTGATTCTGACTGGCAACTTGTGCAATTTGTCCGGTTAATTCCTGACTAAGTGTACAAATCATATGCTCTGAATGATATTCATCACTCTTCGTTATTGAATGTTCTTTTGGCAAAGTGGTCTGCTCATCATAACCTTGCAGATAGTCACTCCAGTATTTCAGGGATTCTTCATGATCTTGGTTGTCCAGCCATTCAATATAGTGTTTGTATGGAATCGTACCCTTTTCCTCTAGTTTTCGTTGCTCCTGAATAGCAAAGTATCCATCAAACAGCTCCTGGATGACAAGAGATAGGCACCAGCCATCCATCAAAATATGATGATAATTCCAAATAAAACGATAGGTTTGATCATGAGTTTGCAAGATCGAGATACGCATTAACACATCCTGAGACAGGTCGAAACCTTTTATTTTATCTGCTCTCGTATAGTCTGCCACGTATGCTTCACGATCATCTTCATTCATCTCACGCAAATCTTCGTAGATAAGCCCATTCCGTTTATGACGGTATACCACTTGCAGGGGTCCATTCTTCCATTTGCTGTGGAAATTCGTTCTGAGAATCGAATTTCGTTGCATCAACTGATCCAAACTCTTCGTAAAAGCGTCCACGTCTAACGAACCATGAAGATCCAGCGTCGTTTGAAGGAAATACGCTTCAGATTTTGAATGAAGCAAATGATGGAAGAACATCCCATTTTGCATCGGTGACAAAGCATAAATATCTTCGATTTCACCAATGTGTTCCGATTCATGAACAAATCCTTCTAATTCTTCAATGGTAATTCCTTTTAACGTTAGATCACTTGGTGTTAATTCCGGCTTCTCTTTTGTCACACAATGCATCACTATTTCTTGCAGATGATCTCTAAAATATTTCGCCACTCGCTCCATCGTTTCTTTTCGATATTGTGTGCGACTATACCGAAGTGACAACGTCAATTTGCCTTCCACAATTAAGGCATTCATATCAATAAGAACATTTCTTCTGTGATTGTCGCTTGCTGTTGCTCCGCCTGGGTAGGGAGAGATCTGCATCCCACTATTCTGAAGATCCTGATCAAATTGTCCCAAATAGTTAAAACTAATTTCAGGATTCAAGGTAAATGGAGTTTCTTGCTGATGTGCACTTAAATATCTTAAAATACCATAACCAATCCCTTTTTTAGGGATTTGACGAATCATTTCTTTGTTTGTCTTGATGAGAAGAGACATATTTGAACTTGCTTCCATATCAAGTACAACCGGATACTGGCTCGTAAACCATCCGATCGTTCGTGTAATATCTAGATCCGGTATAATAGATTCTCTTCCATGTCCCTCCAGATTGACCAGCACTTTATCCATGCCCGTCCATTGGTGAATAGACATGCCTAATGCATGGAGCAGCAAATCGTTAATCTCCGTTTTATAAGCACGATTCGCATGTTTCAATAACTGCTCCGTTTCCGCTGCTGTCCATTCCATCGTGATTTCTTCGCTGTCTTTTTCCAGTGCATGATCCGCATGGAAATCTGTAGGTAACGGCTTATAGGATGCCTGTTCAATTTCATTCCAGTATGCAAGCTCTTGTGTTGTCGCATCACTGTCCGCATACAACTTGAGCTGTTCTGCCCATAATTGAAATGAAGCCGTTTTTTGCGGTAATTGAATCGGTTCTCCATGACATAATTGTTCATAACCCCTTGATAGGTCTTCGATCAAAATTCGCCATGAAACCCCGTCGATGACCAAATGATGAATAACGATTAATAGATGATCACCGTCTGCACATTGAAACACGCCCAGCTTCATCAAGGGTCCACGTTCCAAGGTAAACGCACTTTGAATTTCATTTGCTTTCTTCTCGATCTGTTGAGACGGATCTGCTAATGACTTGAAGTCCACCACTTCAAGTGTATATAAGGGTTCCTTTTCCTGCCCTTCATTCCACGCTTCATAACCCTGTTCCGTAAGGCGATATACCATACGAAGTGCATCATGATGCTCACTCAGTTTATCGAATACGCGGCGAAGTGTGGCTTCGTGAAAACCTTCTTTCCGATACAACATCACGGACTGATTATAATGATGGGCGTCCACCTTGTATTGCTCAAAAAACCAATGCTGGATTGGAGTCAGCATCACTTTTCCAGTGATGATTCCCTGTTCTGACATGGTACTTATGGGTTGAACATAGGGAACCAAGCTTGCAATGGTTGGGTGTTTAAACAGATGATCCATCTGTACCTGGTAACCTGCTTGATATAATCTTGAAGAGACTTGAATGGACTTAATCGAATCTCCACCTAGCTCGAAGAAATTATCCAAAATCCCGATGTTCTCTACGCCAAGCACCTCTTCCCAGATGGATGCGAGTTGTTGTTCCACTATCGTTCGGGGTGCTTCGTACTCCATTCCCTTTAACATATGTTCTTTGGGAGCAGGTAGCGCTTTGCGATCGATTTTCCCATTGGACGTGAGCGGCATCTGATCCAGTTGTACAAAATAGGACGGAATCATGTAATTTGGCAGCTGCTGGGACAGCTCCTCCCGCAGTTCCCCGATCGTGATTGCATCTTCTCCTACCAGGTATGCACATAATTGCTTTGTTCCCGCTTCATCTTCTCTGGCCAGAACGATGACCTCTTGTATGTTGGACATGTTCAAAAGGGCTGTCTCTACTTCGCCAAGTTCAATCCGGTATCCACGAATTTTCTCTTGATGATCCACCCTTCCCATATATTCAATGTTCCCATCGGGCAACCATCTTGCGAAGTCACCCGTCTTGTACATTTTCGCTCCCGAAACAAATGGATCATCTACGAATTTCTCCGCCGTCAGATCTGGACGGTTCAAGTAACCTCTGGATAGCCCTGCTCCGGCTACACATAATTCTCCTTGAACTCCAATAGGCTGCAATTCATTCCATTCCCCTAAAATGTAGACTCTATTGTTCGCAATAGGCTTCCCGATTGAGATATTTTGATCTGCGGAGTTGATTGACAGAACCGTGGACACAACACTATTTTCGGTTGGACCGTATTCATTACACACTTCGATGAGTGGATTGATGCGCTGCAATTTGTGTATTAAGGCAGGAACAATCTTCTCTCCCGCAGCCACCACATTTTTCATGGATGCCCAATCATCCGCGTTCACTTGTTCCAATAGAGTCATCAAGAAACTGGGTGGACTTTGGATGTGCGTGATTTGCTGTTTGTTTATCATCGTATTGATGGCTACAGCATCTTTACACTGTTGCTGGTTTAACAAATACACTGTCGATCCAGATATCATCGGACCAAAGAAGTGGGTAATAAACGAATCAAAAACGAAGGGATTCAGCATTAATACCCGATCATCTCCGGTAAAATGATAAAAATCCGATTTCCATTGCAGGGAATTCGCAATGCTGGCATGTTCAATCATCACGCCTTTGGGATTGCCTGTTGTTCCAGACGTGTAGATCATGTATGCCAGGTCACTTGCACTCGCTCCATGCTCCACATTCAAATTATGATTATTGTGAATTAGTTCAGCATCCAGAATGACACATGTCCCTGCAAAATGTTCAGGTTTCTGTATATGACTTTGATGCAGCAACCAATCCACTTTTGAATCCTCAAGGATATAGTGAATACGATCTGCCGGATATTCCGGATCGATTGGAACATAAGCGCCCCCGGCCTTGAGAATACCGAATAAACCTACGATCATCTCAAGTGAGCGTTCTGCCATAATCCCAACGAACTGACCCGGCTGCACCCCTTTAGACCGAAGTGTCCAGGCCAATTGATTGGATTGATGATTTAACTCTCTGTACGTTAGTTGTTTATTCTCAAATACCACTGCTGGATGGTCCGGTGTTCGTTCCACCTGTTCTTCAAATAATTGATGCATCGTCTTGTTCTTTGGATACTCCACCCTTGTATCGTTAAAGTCGAATAACAGCTTGTTTCGATGAAACTCTGATAGCATATCGACCTTACTTAACTCCAGATCAGGTTGGTTCAAAACAACGGATAACAGTTGGTCAAGATGTTCTACAACTTGAATCATATAATCTTGATCATAACGTTCTTCATCATAAATTAGTTTTAAATGAACGAAGTCGTTCTCCAGATCAAAGTGAAAAATAGTCGCTGCTTTTACGTTGTTTTCATCAAGGGTAGGATGAATTTCATTCAACGAAACCAAGGTATGAATCAGAGGTACATGGTTCGAATCATATTGAACATTTAAATGCTCAACCATTTTTCTAAAAGGTATTCGTTGATGCTGAATGGCTTCGGTTAAACTGGTCTTCACTTGATTAAATAAGGATTTGAATGTCATCGCATGATTGATATTATTTTTTAAGATAAGAACCTTATTCGAGAGCGACAGATCATTGTTCTTTTCTTCCATCGTCGGTATGCCAATAATCATCTTGGTTTCATTTGTGTATTTATATAACAGACACTGAACTCCGGTTAATAATATCGTATAAATTGCCATCGGAGCGTTTCGCGACATGGACTTGATTTTATGTGAAATATCGGCTGACAAAGGCTTATATATATAATTCTGGCGCTGCGTATCGTCTGAGTGCTTGGAAGTTGTCTTGCAATAAGGCAAATGAACAAGAACATCATCATCTTCAAATCGGCTTGCCCAATACGATTCCTGTTTCTTAAAAATAGACATACGGCACCCCGATCACATTTATATTTTTAGGTTAGTTTAGAAGAAATCCACTTCAATTAAATCTGTCAGCGTATCCTCATTCATTAATTCTTCAACCAATTGAATCTTGTTGATTTCGATATGAGGTTCATGGCAAATCGTCGTTAATATGAGCAATAAATTTTGTGACATCGCCTCAATCGTTGTTTTCTCAAATAATATCGTACTGTATTCAAAGGCCACTTCTAACTTGTGATGCAGTTCGGTGATATACAGCGTTAAATCGAATTTGGATACTCTAGTATTTGGAGCATAAGGCATACATGTTACTCCATCCATCTGAATCTCTGAGGCATCTGTATTTTGCAATACAAACATGGTGTCAAACAACGGATTCCGCCGAGCATCTTTGGTTACATTCACTTTCTCGATCAATTCCTCAAACGGATAATCCTGATTCTCATAAGCGTTCAACATATTTTCTTTCACTTCCAGCAGATACTCCGTGAATGTTTTATCCGCCGCAGGATAATTTCGAATAGCCAGTGTATTCACGAACATCCCCATAACCGGCTCCAGCTCAGCATGCGTCCTTCCTGCAATCGGCGTTCCCACGATGATATCTTCTTGCCCGCTGTATTTAGACAACAAAATGGTATAGGCGGCTAATAGAATCATGTATAGCGTTGTTCCTGTCAGAGCTTCCATTTTTCTTAAGCCCGGAAGGATGTCTTCCTCCAAAACAATGTCCAATACATCTCCCTCATAGCTTAGGGTTTCGGGTCTTTCATAGTCTGTTGGCAGATCCAATAGCGGGATACTTTCACCAAACACAGTAAGCCAATACTTCTCCTGCTTTTTCATCCGCTCACTATGAAGTTGCATTTGCTGCCATTCAGCATAGTCCTTGTATTGAATTTGAAGAGGAGACAGCTCCTCTCCCTTATAGAACTGACTAAGTTCGGTCATCAGAATTTGCACGGATAGCCCGTCTGCAATGATATGGTGCAGATCTACCAGCAATACATGACGCTCCTGCTGAAGTTCAATCAGCCTTACTCTCATAAGAGGTGCTTGTCCGAGATCAAATGATCGAACAAACTGTTCAATTTGGTCTTCGATCTCTTCTTCCGTTGACTTGATCAATTCAATCCCAAAATTCACTTCAGAATATACGATTTGTTTGGGTTCCCCGTGTACGACTTTAAATGCGGTCCGAAGCGATTCATGACGATGAATCAATTGTTGGAATGCTTCTTCCAATCTGATCCGATCAAGCGCTCCTTCCAGCCTAAACATACCTGACATGTTGTACATGAGTTCCTTGCCGGCTTTGATACTCATGATGTACATTCTCATTTGTGCTGAAGAAATAGGATAATATTCTTTTTCCTCCACTTGGGGAATGGACACTAATACATCCTGCTCCATTTGTTCAATACATTGAGCCATCTGTTCAATGGTCTGCCACTCAAAGACGTTTCTTACCGAAATATGGATATTCAGTTTTTGATTGATTTTGGATGCCAGCTTGGTCGCACGTAAAGAGTTGCCACCTACATCAAAAAAATGATCTTTTACACTGATTTTTTTCACGGCAAGCACGTCTTGCCAAATAGACAGTAGCTGTTTTTCCACCCCAGTTCGGGGTTCTATATATTCACTTCCCGTTTGTATGTTTTCTTCTGGACTCGGAAGTGATTTGCGATTGATTTTCCCGTTTGATGTCAGAGGCATGTGATCCAATTGTATAAAGTAGGCTGGAACCATGTAATTTGGCAATACCTTAGAGAGGCTTTGTTTTAACTCTCCCACGGTCAGCGTGGAATCCGCTGTAAAGTATGCACATAACGATTTGTCCCCATGATCATCCTCATGTGCAATGACGATGACTTCTTTCACACACTCTATATTTACCAGTGCTGCTTCGACTTCCCCTACTTCGATCCGATATCCGCGAATTTTAATTTGGTGATCCATTCTTCCCAAATACTCGATATTGCCAGCCGGAAGCCATTTCACCAAATCTCCCGTTTTGTACATTTTCGCCCCCTGGACAAACGGATCACGCACAAATTTCTCCGCTGTTAGCTCAGGTAAATTCAAGTACCCTCTACCTACCCCATCGCCAGAAATACATAATTCTCCCGCGACGCCCACAGGCTGGACTTTTTCATGTTTGTTTAATACATACAGCCGGTTATTTCCTAACGTTCGTCCAATCGGTAGGTAAGCTTGTCTATTTGCTGTATTCAGTTGCTCTGGAGTTACACTGTACGTCGCAACATCCACACAACATTCGGTCGGACCGTATACATTGATCATGGCTGGCGGCGTGATATGATTGCGAGAAAATAATGATGTGAGTTCAGCTACACTGTGCGGAGAAAGAGCCTCACCGCCAATGAGCATATATTTCAACGATATTCCTTGAACGTTGTTTGCCTTCGAAAGTAATTTCAGGTGCGCAGGTGTACCGTCTGTCAAATCAATTTGGTGTTGCTGATAATAATTCATTAAATCTTGTCCATCCAATACCGTTTCCTTGTCTACAATAAACAAGGCGTGACCTGATAGCAGTGCGCCAAAAATCTGCTTAACAGATGCATCGAAATAGTATGGCGCAAGTAAAGCGACTTGCAAACTTTTATGCTGATCATCCATAACCTGGCTATACAACGCTTTTACCAAGTGATGAATCTGACGGTGTTCGATCATCACGCCTTTTGGCATACCAGTTGTACCCGAAGTATAGATCACATAAGCCAACTGCCCGGAATCCCCGGCCGGATCCAGATTCGACAGATTAGCTGCATAGGTTTTTTCATCGTTCAAATCCATGATTTGGCCATTGAACGATACCACCTGCTTTAGATGGGTTTGCGTGACTAACAGCGTTGCTCCCGAATCATGCAAGATGTACCGGATACGCTCTCCAGGAGAATCCGGATCAATCGGTACATACGCCCCGCCTGCTTTTAAAATGCCAAAGATGCCAACGATCATTTCAATCGAACGATCTGTCATGATGCCTACAAATTGATCCTGATTCACTCCCTGAGCTCTAAGCGTATGTGCCAACTGATTCGCCCGTTCATTCAATTGACGATACGTCAATCGCTGATCTCCAAAGCTAACGGCAACTTGATCGGGTGCCCGTTCCACCTGCGCTTCAAATAATTCCTGGATGGTCCGATCGGAATATTCTATGTTAGTATCATTAAAGTCATATAAAAGAATGTTCTGCTCATGTTCAGACAGCATTTGAATATCGGACAAGGCAGCATCCGGTTCGATCACAATGTCTCTGAGGATGTTGAACAGATGGGTTTTCATCCTGTCGATGGTATCCCGTTCAAATAGTTCTGTCTTGTAATTAAAGTGCATTTCCAGGCACTCGTTATCATCCTCAACAATGAACATCAGATCATACAACGATACACCGATATTTAATTCTCTGACTTTAAAGCTGCAATCCTTTTCTCGCCTTTGGTTCAGCGCAGTATTCAAAAAGATATACATGGTATTGAAAAGTGCTGTCCCGGTTGACTCACGATGTGTGTTTAATTTCTCTACAAGGTTGTCAAAAAGGTAGTCCTGGTTATCCAATGCATCCAGGGATTGTTTTTTAATTTCTTCGAGATAGGATCGAAACGACTTATTCCCGGCTGGCTGTGATCGAATTGCTACCGTCTGAATAAAGACACCTATCATATTCTCGACATCCGGATGGTTTCTTCCTGATGTCGGCGTACCTACAATCATGTCTTCTTGAGCCGTATATTGATGAAGCAGCACATTGTACGCTGCCAATAACACCATAAACATCGTGGTTCCCGTTTGTTTCGCAAGCCTCTCCAGCGACTGCTTCAAATGTTGATCCAACACAAATGACAGTCTTGACCCTGCCGAAGTCAAATGGGGTGTCCGAACAAAATCAGTAGGCAGATTAAGGTTCGGAATCTCCCCTTTAAATTGATCCAGCCAATATTTTTCTTGCTGCTTATACGACTCCCCCGCCAGAAATTCTTTCTGCCAAGCTGCAAAGTCTTTGTATTCAACCTCAATCTCCGGCATGCTTCTTCCGTCATACGCATCGATCAGTTCATTCGCAAGAATGCCAACAGAATATCCGTCCGATATAATATGATGCATCTCGATGAGAATCTCTGCATGATCATCGTTTACAAGAATGAACTCGGCACGTATTAATGGCGCCTTGGAACAATCAAATGGTTTTGCAAACGCCTTAACATGTTGTTCGAATGAATCAGGGCTTTCCTGAGATCGTTTCACTTCAAAATCAATCGTTGGGGCAATACGCTGGTAAAGCTCTCCATCAATCAGATGGAAACTGGTGCGAAAAGCTTCGTGACGGTGCACGATTTGTTCTAATGACGAAATTAATTTAGCTTCATCGATTTTTCCTGTAACCGTAATATGACCGCACATGTTCTGAAACACACTATTCGGCTCAAATTGATCCAGAAAGTAGATTCGCTGTTGTGCAGATGACGTCTCATAGAATTCCTTCACGTCCAATGCCTTGATCGGAATGAATGCTTCCTCGTTCTCGCCTGTAATTAGACTGGCAAGCTCTTTCAGACGTTGGTTTTTGAAAAATTGAACGATTGAAATTTTGTGTTGAAACTGCTCATGTACCTTGGAGAGCATTACTGTCGCCTTGAGCGAGTTTCCTCCGAGATCAAAAAAGTGATCATTTCTCCCCATTTGATCCAGGGATAATACGTCCTCCCAGATCAAAGCCAGCTTTTTCTCTACATCATTGACTGGAGGCTCGAACATGGCTGCATAATTAACGTGAGGAAGTCGCTCCGTAACAAACCGATTGTACATTTCCTGTAATTGGTCCTGTTGCTCGGATGAGAACAACGTCAAAGACGAAATTTCAGCCTCTGGATGACTCACCATATTTTGCAGCAAACCCTTAAATCCTTCGGACCACAATTTCATCATCTCAGGTCCAATAAGATCGGTATTGTAATCAAAATCCAGGTACAATTCATGGCTAACATCCGTAATATTAAGAAATAAATCGTAAGGAATATGTTTGATGGGATACGACATGAATTCAGTCTTTATATTTTCAAATTGAAGATGATGAATCGTTCTGTCCATATTGAATAAAATCCGGGTATCCGGTGCAGTCATATGAGCAAGCTGTTCGGATACGAGGGTCAATGGAACATGCTGATGCTTCATGACAAGAGCCAGCGCTTCCTTGAGCTGAGTAATATGGTCTACTACGGACTGCTCCGTCAACACGGCATGATGAACAGGTACAATGTTGACACAGTTGCCAATCAGCGCATTTTTTCGCATATGAGACTGCCCCGCCGTAGGCACGCCGATGACAAGTTGAGACTGCCCTGTTAGTTGATGCAAATATAAATGAAACGCTGCAAACATGGTTACAAACAAACTGCTCTTATTATTAATACTTAACGTTCGCAATGATTCTGTTAATCGATGATCCAGCTTCATGGAATATCTTTCACCTGAATAACCCTTTTGCACATCATCGGACTGCACCGTTGGAAGTGTAACGTTGGGATAGGATAAGGAGAATTGCTCTTTCCAGAACTGGACCCCTTGGGTAAATGACCCTTTTTCATGTTCAAGTCGTTGCCAGCTTAAATACTGACGGAATGGAGTGGCTTCAGGTAATTGAACCGGAACCCCTCGGACAAGAGCAGAATAGGTATGTTCCAACTCTTGAATGAATACAGCAATCGACCAGCCATCTACAACAATATGATGAAATGTCAGCACCATAAGGTATTGATTCGCTGCCTGTTTCAGCAAGGTGATTCTAAATAGCGGTTCCCCAGACTGTAAATCGAAGGCTTCACTCGCATCGGCAGATAACCAATTGGAAATTTCCTGTTCCTGATCCTCACCGGCATACGATGAGAAATCCAAGCAAGTGCACTGAAATTCCATTACGGATCTGATTTGTTGTGTTTCACGATCGGCATGAATGACTGTTCTCAGGGCTTCATGACGCTGTGCGATCTGATTCACGGCCTGATCCAGTGTGGAAGGTTTTATGTCGCCTGTCATTTTTAAAATAACACTCTGATTTAATGCAGCATTTGCATCTTCGCCATGTAACGAAGTTAATAATAATTGTTTTTGCTCTAAAGAGAGCGGATATTCCGAAACAGGCGAGTCGCCAGGGATAAATCCCCACTCACGGAGTTCATGGATCGTCTCTTTCACAATTTTGATAATCGTATCCATGTCATCCATGGAATGCACAGTCGATATAAAACAGTTGCGGCCTTCCCAAATATATAAACCTTTATAAATTAAATGGTAGAAGAATAACTCCATATCCCCAAATGAAATAAATCTAAATAAAGATCCATAGTTTACCATTTGCATAGGTACATTCGATGTTTTGAAAAACGCATTTAATTCTTTTACAAGATAATCTGTTTTTTCATTTAATTCCTTATATAAAGTCCCTGCTTCGGATTGTAGATACTGTAATACCGTTAACGTTACTCTCATCGTAAGAGGGTGTGTACAGAAGGTTCCACCGACAAACGTTTTCTTATCTGCGTCGGAAGGGTAAGAATCATCACCAAAGTTCCAGGTTCCACCATCTACCGCATTCATAAATTCAGCTTTACCCGCGACTATGCCAATAGGCAAACCTCCACCGACGACTTTTCCATAGGTAACCAAATCTGCTTGAACGCCAAACCAATCCTGCGCTCCAGCCAAACCAATTCTAAATCCAGTGATGACCTCATCGAAAATAAGTGAAATCCCGAATTGTTTCGTAATCTTTCTGAGTTCGCGTAAAAACTGCGTTGGTTGCACATCAGGTCTTCGACTTTGCACCGGCTCTACAAGCACAGCAGCCAATTCATCACCCAGGCTCTGAATCATTTCCAATGATTGCGGATGGTTATAATTAAGAATAATCAAATCATCCATAGCGCTTTGTACAATACCAGGAGCCATAGGCAGCGCAGACGATAAAGCATCCCCTGGATTCGCTACACCCAACACTCCGTCATGTGTACCGTGGTAAGATCCTGAAAATAATACAACTTTGGAACGCCCTGTTGCTGCCCTCGCTAAACGAAGCGCAACCATGACAGCCTCTGTTCCTGAATTATAAAATGCGACACGCTCTACACCCGTCAGCTCGGAAATTTTTGCTGCGACATCTCCTGCCAAGTCTGACATCGGACCCAATGGGGGCATTTGTTCTTGAAGGCTGTCTACCATTACATGTTGAATAAAAGCTGGATTATGGCCAAATAGATTCACACCAAATCCCATCGTCAGATCCAAATACTCGTTGCCATCCATATCCCATATCTTAGATCCCTCTGCACGAGTTGAAATGATGGGATACACCATTTCCTTCCAATACGAACGAAATCCAGATACATTGCGATTATTCGCATGAACCAAACGAGTTTGGCCTGTTTTTAACTTCGAGCCTTTGGTTCTTGCGGTATACTTTGTTATAAATTGTTCAATATACTGGTTCTGAAGCGGTGAGAATCCACTCTCTTCATGAATTTTCAACGATTGATACGGTATAAAGGGTTTAGCTTCCTTCGATTCCGAAATAGGTTGGATCTTTTTGGTTTCATTATGTTTCATTTCCAAAAGCGGGGATTGAACAGCATTCATCTGGTCGCCTAACAGCATATTCAAACTTTTTAATTGGGATTCCATGAGCTGAATGGCAGACATCACAATTTGCTCCGAAACATTACCTGATGATTTTGCCATGTTTGTATTGTTCACAGATGCCAGATTTCGTTGTTCGGTATGCTCCTGATCCGTTTGATTGTTTATATTTTCAAATACATCATTATGCTTACTATTCTCTGACACATATTTAACTAAGGAATTAATATTTGTAAGGGTTTCAAAGAACATTTCCATCGGGATATCCAAACGGAACAGCTCTGATATCTCCTTCTGAATTTGCACAAGAATGATGGAATCCAACCCCATTTGGAGAAAATGAGCATGATGATCCAACTCTTCCAACTTCAACCCTGAGGCACGACTGATGCTTGTTTTAATCTTTAATTCAATATCGTTTGTATTCATCTCCATTTGAACCTCATTCCTCTCTGACCTATGTCCCGCTGGTATCGGATGTTTAACTTCAATCCAACACCGCTTCTGTTCAAATGGGTATAAAGGCAATGGAATTTTCCGAATGACTTCGTGATTATAAAACCTCTCCCAATCAATCACTGCCCCAAGTGTAAATAACTGACCGAGTTCATTTAAAGATTCTGCCTTCCTCCGAGCATACAGATGTTCGGTAACAAGCGTCTTGTCTTTTTTGGCATAACCAAAATAAACATTTGGCAGCTTGCCCTCTCCGCTTGCAATGTGTTGCAATTTTTCATGTAATTCTTGTGTACTCGTGATTACGATGGCAAGTCGATAATCCAGATTAGCCCTTCCCGTACTGGCTGTATAACAGATTTGTTGAATGGAAACATCCGTGTGATCGGTTATATATTGATGATACGTTCTGACCAGTTCATCCAGCGCCCGTTCCGTAGCAGCAGATAGAACAAATAGATTAGGCTCTTGGGACATCCTTCTATCTACTGTTTTGGAAGGAACATATTCTTCGAGAACCACATGCGCATTGGTACCACTGAAACCAAAAGAACTAACCCCGCATCGTAATGGACCCTCTTCTTCACCAAAAGCCATTAATTCCTGATTCACATAAAAAGGTGAAGCTTCAAACTTAAGCATGGGATTAGGCTTGTCAAAGTGAACCAATGGTGGAATCTTTCTATGTTGAAACATAAGAATAGATTTAATTAATCCAGCAATACCCGCCGCTTCAAAGCTATGTCCAATATTTGCTTTGGCAGATCCAATCGCACAAAATTGTTTCCGATCCGTATATTTCTCAAAAGCTTTACGCAAAGCATTGAACTCAACAGGATCACCTAATTTTGTCCCGGTTCCATGTGCTTCAATAAAGTTAAGCGTATCAGGAGAAATGCCAGCTTCTTTCCATGCCTGTTCGATCACATTTGTCTGTGACTCCGGGTTAGGTGCTGTGATTCCTACCGTCTTACCATCCTGATTAATCGCACTTCCCTTAATCACACCATAGATATGATCCCCATCCTTAATCGCTTGCTGCATTGGCTTCAACATTACCGCTCCAACACCTTCGCCAAATCCCGTGCCGTTGGCATCTTCGCTAAACGTTCTTGTCAATGCATCTGGAGATTCCATATCCAATCCGATACTTATCGGTAATAATGCCGTTCGAATGCCGCCTGCGATTGCCATTTCACAATCTCCAGCAAGCAATCCTTTACATGCCATGTGAACAGCAACAAGTGAGGATGAACAGGCGGTATCAATCGTTAAGGCTGGGCCTTTTAAATTCAAGAAATATGCAATTCTGCTCGCCAGTACAGATGGTAAATTTCCAATGATATAATTTTTGAGTTCTGCGGGGTAACTCGCCGTCACGAGCCGTTCGTAGTCATATCCAACTTTGGAATACCCCACGTACACGCCCACATTTCTTCCATTGATTCCTTCCCCTGCGTACCCAGCGTCTTCAATCGAATGCCATGCCGTTTGCAAGAACATTCTTTGATTCGGGTCCATAAATTGTGCGGTTTTTGGGGTTATTCCAAAGAAAGAATAGTCGAATTGATCAATTTGATCTAAGTAACCACCCTTGATCCATTGAATTTCGCTCATTTCACTTCGCATGGATTGCATATAATCCGCTGCGTCTTTTCCCCTACTTTCAGGATAGTCCCGAATGTTATGCACTCCATTTTCCAAAACACGCCAAAAATCGCTTGCATTCGATGCACCAGGGAGATTCAAAGACATACCGATAATAGCAATATCTTTGGAGGGAGTATGATCCTCCAGCGTTTTGTTGACTTGCTTGGTCTCACTGTAGCCTCTAACCAGATATGCTGCCAATTCAGTTATCGAGGGATAAGTAAAGAGGTCCGTAACAGCGAGCTCTTCTCCATATTTTTGTTCTATACGTTCAGCGATTTGGGCCAGCTGCAATGAAGTTGCACCCATATCAAAATAACTATCCTCAAGTTCAACCTTTTTCCCAACCAGCACTTCAGAAAATAGTGAAATCAATTCACGTTCTATGACTCGAACCGAAACAGCAGCCTTTTCTTTTGCCTTGTCATTATCATTCTTATTCCAGTCATGGATGAAAGCAGACTCTCTTGAGAATTTGCCTGCTTCATACTGCTTGGCTAACTGATATCGCTGGATTTTCCCACTTGTTGTTTTTGGTAATTTTTTGATGGGCAGTACCTCTTTGATACTCCATCCTCCATGTTTATATAGGTGTTTCTTGATTTCTTTAGCAAGGGGCAGAAAGTGTTCGATCTTTTTTTTGTAAACGACAAACACAATAATTTCTTCACTTTGACTATTCGAATCAAACACACCACAAGCAGCAACTCTTCCGAGTTCAATATCATCTAATTGTATGGCGACACGTTCAATGTCATGGGGATATACATTTTTACCATTGATAAAAATAATGTCTTTTTCCCGCCCTGTTACAACCAGTTTTCCGTTCATGATGAAACCCAGATCTCCTGTATTCACCCATCCGTCGTGCGTTAATAACTTCTCCGTTGCTAGTGAATTATTATAATAACCTTGGGTGACGTTATCCCCCTTGATTTGAATTTTTCCAATAACCAAATCGGGAACACTGTTCATTTCCTCATCGCAAATTCTAAAATGGCAATAATCAACTGCCTCGCCAACGGCAACAAACGATGCCACATGTTCAGCATGCTTCTCGACTTCGATGACACGCTCCCCTAAGTTCAGATGATCCCGGTGAACGTATACCGCAGTAAATTCTTCTTCTACCTTAGGAAAGGAAACGGCAACAGAGGCCTCTGCTAACCCATATACGGTAAACATAGCTGTTTTCTTTAAGTGATATGCTGACAATACATTTAGGAACTCATAGCACACTTCGGGTAATATAGGTTCCGCACCATTATAGATGACTCTGACAGATGACAGATCCCATCCCTCCGCTTTGTCTTCGCGAAAGAAATTCAAGAAATACTTATAACCGAAGTTAGGAGAGGACAGTACGGTTGCTTTGTGTTCATTTACTTTTTTCATCCATAGAATCGGTTTTCGAATAAATACTTCCGTTGGGATCAAGTATTGATGAATACCTGCCACGAGGGGTACGAGATGAAATCCAATCAAACCCATATCATGGGTAAGTGGCATCCAGGAGAGAAAACTATCGTTTGAGCTGATTTTAGTACCATTAATAGCAGCACAAGCATTATAAATGAGGTTTCGATGGGTCAGCATAACGCCCTTGGGGTCGCCGGTTGATCCGGAAGAAAATTGAATAAATGCCAAGTCATCTGGCTTAGGCTCATCATATTTTACAGATTTATAATCATATACGTGGTCTTGTATCATTTCCGTTCTAGACTCTAGTTGATGATGAAAATCCAGTAATTCATGTTCTAAAGCGAACTTTCTCAGTTTATCCAGTACCTTTTCAGATGCAATCATGAAGGGGTTATTCAGCAATTCCCATATACGGCATACCTTCAAGTTTTGTTCTTCATCTTCACCAATACTTACAGGTACGGGGATCATTCCACCTAGTAGACAAGCCCAGAATGCGACTAAAAAGCGTTTGTTCTCTTGGATCTGAAAAATAATCTCTTGCTTTGGTTTCATGCCGATGTCTTGTAGGTGACCCAAATAGCCTTGTGCTTCAATGAATAATTGATGGTATGGTATAAAAGTTTCACGTTTGTCCGCGTCGATAAAACGAATACCACGGTCCATTATTTTACTTCTGTCGTGGATTACATCCACTAATGTTCGAAACTGATTAGTATACATATCTCTCCTCCAAATGGATCATCTCTATCACGCTTATCTAATTAGTTACACATACTTTCAAGCAAAATTTTACCATAGAAATATATGTAATTTCAATCAATTTATTGTTACTATATGGTAAAATATAGAGATTAAATAGCTGACTTTTTACATATTTATGACAAAATGTCTGAACCTTCAACAACTTCAGAAGCATCAAACGACAAACAGGCCACCTTTAATGAGGCAGCCTGGCGCTATATTATAAATCTTGCGAGAGAACAAATAGGGTACTAGATTGCATCAATCAACGCGGTTGCGTCCATTGGAATTTGTTTCGCTGTAAGAATGGAATGGCATACCTGTAGAGCATCATTTATCTCTTCTTCATTGAGTCCATATCCATTCTTGTTTATTTGTTCCTTTACCCGTTGTAATTGATGAAATAAGGGCTCAACCGTTTTGGTGTATGATATCGAATCTTGGTTATAATTCCGTGAAATGAGTGCAGTTACCATCAGTTTAGATAACAACTTTTTCCGAATCGTTAACAACTTATTTTTTCTTTCTTGTGTATTTGTAAGCATTAGTAAATCAGAAGGCTGATTTAGAGAGTAAGGTACAATACGCTTCGTAATTTTACTCATAAGACTAACTAACACATGTTTAGAACCCAACTCTATAACTTCAGTAACCCCATTTTCAACCAGATAGTGCATAGACTCTGACCATCTTACAGGCATCGTCATCTGCCCATTTAAGTAATCCACGACAGATTGATCAGGCTGATAGGGTACCGCTGTAACATTGGAAATAATCGGGTATTTCGCATGTTCATATTGATATTGTTCCAATTCAACTTTGAATTGTTCTGCTGCGAGTTGCATCATGGGCGAATGATAGGGACCACTTACATTGATATAAGAATGTTTTGTTCCCATGGATTCTGTTCTTTTTATAATTTCTTGTATGGAGTGACGATGTCCCGAGATCACAAACTGTTGGTCGGTATTCATACAAGCTACACAGGCAGGGCGCTCACTCGTGGAAACTTCATCGCATATTTTTTGAAGTGTATCTAATGGAATGTGTGAGATAGCCGCCATAGTACCTTGCTGATGTGGGTCTGCATTGTGCATAATGATCCCTCGTTGTCTTACGAGTTTAATAGCATCATGAAAAGAAAGAACACCAGCGCATACCAGAGCCGAATATTCTCCCAGACTATGTCCAGCCAAATAAGCGGGTTCTACACCCAATTCTTGCATATACACCTGAAAAGCTATGACACTAACAGTTAAAAGTGCAGGCTGAGCGTTCATCGTCATGGTCAAATCATCCATGCTGCCTTCAAAACATAACTTTCTCAAATCAATAGAAATAGCATCACTGGCTTCTTCAAATAACTTCTTGGCTACATCGAAATGATTCCAAAAGCCCTTACCCATTCCAACCATCTGAGAACCTTGTCCCGGAAACAACAGAGCTACATTACTCATCCAGCACCCTCCATGTATTCAACTTTATATTTCATATACCCAAGCTAAACAAAACCAATAAATTCCTTGTTTGCAAAATTTATAATAAACTTTCATTGTGAGTTATGCAATAATAAAGTCAAAAGGAGGGTTATCTATATCTATGAACGGAAAAAAATTCGTGATCCTTTTTGGGCTCCTTGTTGGCCTCTGTGTCGGGGCATTTAGTGCTGTTCTTTACTGGATCTTGTCTGTAGTCTGAATACTAATGCAAATAGACACCTCCAATGAGGAGATGCCTGTCTCGTTCTTATCTGATTATTCAAGGCTTACGATTCCATTATCCTAAGTGCTCGCTTTATGAATAGCCGGAATCATTAGATAAGAGAGCAAATACTGTGTCAACTTAAAATGGTGTGTTAACCACATATCTTAGAGAAAAGGATTTCTATTTATTTTAGATCCCCATTTTTCGCTCACTTCGTTCTCTGTATCATTCAACATTTGATCTGGATAAGGATTAGATTGAATTACGGGTACAGTTGAATAATCGTCCTGTAATACAATGGCATACATCCCCTTACCTGGAATCCTAACTTGGCATACGGAATTCTCTTTGTTCATGGTTATCAGTTGCTCCATTAAGTCTTCTGCTGTTATAACTTCTTTCATCCAAAACACCTCACCTTTCTACGGATTTACACCTACTGCGAACGGACGCGCTCCTACCGGAATGACATCAATTACCGTATTCGTTGCGCCATCAATCACAGAAACGGTATTGTCATCTTGATTGCTTACATAAACTCGATTGGTTAACGGATTGGCGCCCGCTCCGTTTGGATTATTCCCGACCAGAACAGTAGCAATCACGGTATTCGTTAATCCGCTAATTACTGAAACATTATCCGTGTCTCGATTTGGTACGTAAATGGCGTTTGTCGAAGTATTAACAGCTACTTCAGCTGGCGTAATCCCGACCGGAATGGTATCGATCACGGTATTGGTCACTCCATCAATAACGGAAACCGTATTACTGGTGAAATTCGATACATAAATACGGTTGGTGGCTGGATTGACACCTATACGGAATGGATTGACCTGAACCGGTATCGTAGTAATCACAGTATTGGTTACTCCATCGATCACAGTCACAGCATCAAAATTAAAATTAGCTGCATAGATCCGATTGGTTAAGGAATTGACACCTACTCCAGTTAAAAAATTCAGCCCCGGAATAGTAATGGCATCAATCACCGTGTTGGTCAATCCGTCAATGACGGTTACATCTTCAGTGATGTCCAATGAATTAAAATTTGCTGTATAAACGGCATTGGTTGCTATATTGACCCCTACGTCCCCTGGCTCATTCCCAACCGGAACAGAAGCAATTACCGCGTTGGTTACACCATTAATGACGGAAATAGTATTACTGCCTCTGTTCGCGACATAAATACGATTCGTTAACGGATTGATGTCCACCCCCGCAGGATTCGTGCCCACTGGAATGGTAGCAATCACTGTATTCGTTGCGCCGTTAATAACGGAAACATCGTTACTGTTGAAATTGGCTACATAAATGCGGTTGACTGATGTGTTATCTTCCTTCATTTCAAGTTCAGAAGAGACTAATCGATGGGCCGCGACAAGCTGCCCAGATGCATTTTTGCCCCACACGGAAATCTCTGTCTGCTCTATAGCCACACCTTCTACTGTAAAGACGAATTCAAACGCATCAAGATCGGCGAAATAAGTCCTTGTCACGACTTGATCCGGAGCAATGGATATTTGCTCGCTAACATATAAACTCCGCGTTAAGGTCAAGTTAAAACCTTGTATTAAGACAGCAGATCCATCCAGAGAATTCCTGTTATCGATTTTAACTGTAACCTGTTGAGTTGGGCGAACACCACTGACGGCATTATTCTCAATAGGTCCTGTTGACAGAATGGTCATATCGATTATCTCCTCTACTTAGGTGTTATGATTTAATTTCAATCCTTCACTAAACTAAATAAAAGTGATCTTTTTAGACCAAAATAAAGACCCTGCAATTAATATATGCAGGGTCTAAAATAAGGTTTGGGATAAAGGATGTGCGTATTACCAGTCTTTGTGTCTCAACTTGGTTTTATGGTTAGAGAGGATTAGATCAATCCATACTTCATAAAGCTTTGGTACAATCCGTCCTCTTCGACCGTTCCGGTGATATCATCTGCAATGGCTTTCAGACCTGGCTTCGCATTGCCCATCGCAATCCCGACGGCACAGAATTCCAGCATCTCTGCATCATTCATGCCGTCTCCGATGGCGAATGTATCTTCACGTGACATGTCCAGATGTTCCAGCAAATCTGCGATGGCAATGGCTTTGTGTATGCCAGGGATCATCAGCTCACCACTTCCTTCACCAAAGATCGGCACGGTGCACTGAATAACTTCAAATTTGCCTTCAAACTCCTGCTTAATTCGGTCGAACGGAACCGTAGGACTTTCCAGAAAACATACTTTATTTACGTCATCCTTGTATAAATCAGCTTCGCCATACGTCAATCCGGAAATAAATGGATGTGGCTTTTGCTCTTTCTTCGCTCGGGCCGCGGGATCATTCTGCACATCGCCATAGATGCGACGTTCCAGATGTGGTTGAAGATGGCTGCTTGCGTACAAGGCCGAATTGGATTCCAGATAAAAGTCAATCTGGTGTTCATTGAAGAAATCGACCATATGACGAACATCTTCAGCCGTTACCCTTTTGTGATACAGCACATCCTGACCAAGCTCCACATAACCACCACCAGCACCAATCAGACCGTCAAAACCCACGTCCCAGATGGAATCATAGATTTCCGCCTTGGAACGACCTGTGCATAAATAGAGAAGATGTCCATTCTCTCGAGCCTGCTTACACGCCTGTTGTGCAGACAACGGAATGCTGCCGTCATCATCTACCAATGTGCCATCAATATCAATAAAAACAATCTTTCGATTCGTTGTGTTCATCTGCATTTGCCCCCATTGTGTATCTTGCATATGTTAGTTCAATCATTTCTAATCCATATAATCTCTTCCGTATGCTCCAGTTTCTCAATCAGACTTGTATACACAGATACATCTCTCCTATCATTTGTTCCGGTTTTGACTGCTCACTTCCCTTGTTTTGTTTATGCAAAGCCAAAAGTCGCTCTCACCCAATACCATCGCAAAAGCAATTTCCGCTATTTATTGGAAGTTGTTTTAATACAAGATTTTAGGTTATCCGTTTCCGGTTGCCGTTCCTTGCTTCGGGTCTGATACTTCCCATTCCTCAATAATTTCAACGGTCACTTACATGACAACTTGTCCATATGCACCGTCTGCCAATCATCGTCCTGCTCTACAACAACCACATATCCCTGACGTTTCCAGAAATCCACGGCTCCAGGCAAGAAGCGATGTGTATGTAAATACAACGTTGTGTAGTGCATTTCTCTCACCACACGCTCCAGCTCTTTCACCATTAGTGAACCAATACCGTACCTACGATACGCAGGATCGACATAACATTTTACTATTTCGGCTGCAGACTGCGCAGGGTATCTTCCTGCGATTGCTTCGATACGTCCATCATATGGCAGGATGCCAATGGAACCCACAATTCGGTTGTCCTCCATGACTGCGACAAGAAAGATCGCATCATCGGAGTCCAGATAATGTTCCTTGAACTGCTGGAAGTCCACAGGTAATCTCGTATGATCCATCATAGGAAACACTTCTCTGCGTACACGCATGGCAAAATCAATGGCATCATTCATTTGGTACTCCTGAATAGTTATCACTCTTGGTTCCGTCTGAAGCTGTGTCAATAAGCCCACATTCCTTATCCTAAGATTAGAGCCAGTTTTCAGCTCCGCATACGAACTCATTTCGAATTACAAGCTCGCTCTCTACTTACAATTCTACCGAATTCCCCCCTTCCTATCAATCTATCTAAACTCCTGACCAAAATAGCAGAGTGCCCACGCGATTTGATAGAGTTCGCATACGATAAGGCGTGTCAATATCAAATTTCAAGGGGGAAGAACATATGTGGTTATGGCTAGGAATTTCTGTTGCAATCCTAATGGCCATTGGGCTCGTCTATCACTGCGTGGAAGATAAACGTGCAGCCAAAAAGTTTCATCCCCACGCACCAAGGCAGTTGTTAATCAAGTTCAGAGAAGGTACAACGGCCGACGAGATGTACACTTTGCATAAAAAAGCGAAATGCAGCGTAGCCGAAACGTACGAAGACCTGGGCTGGCTCCGCGTCGAATCAAGAAAGAAAATGCATCGCATTCTAAAGTGCTATAAGGATCATGAGCTTATCAAACATGCTGAACCCAACTATTATGTCCAGTCATCGTTTACTCCAAATGATCCCTTTTTTCCCTACCAATATAACCTGCCAAAAATCAATGCTCCCGCTGCCTGGGATATTTCCCAGGGTAACAGCTCGGTGAAAATCGCCATCATTGATACAGGCGTACAGCTGAATCACCCGGAGCTCGCAGGCAAGATTCTGCCCGGTTACGATTACGTCGATTACGACAATATCCCCGAAGATGGTAATGGACACGGAACCCATGTAGCCGGAATTGCGGCTTCCATAACCAATAACAGTGTTGGTATTGCAGGCGTGGCCCCCCTCGCTTCCATCGTCCCACTGCGTGTATTGGACAACAATGGACAAGGTACAACGGGTAACGTCGGAAACGGTCTTGTTTACGCGGCCAACAACGGTGTTCAAGTCGTTAACCTGAGCCTCGGTGGACCCACGGGAGAAGCTTTTCTTCAAGCTGCCGTGCAATATGCATGGGATCGGGGAGCAGTCATCATCGCCGCAGCAGGGAATGATAACACCTCATTTCCAATCGTACCCGCGTCTTATCCCAACGTCATTGCGGTAGCTTCCACCAATCCTTCCGACCTCAAATCAAACTTTTCGAACTATGGTCCGTGGGTAGATATGGCTGCCCCCGGTGATGCGATCCTCTCCACATATCTGGGCGGTTCATACGCCTATCTAAGTGGGACGTCCATGGCTGCTCCCCACGTAGCTGGAGTCGCAGCATTGATCGCCGCCCGCGGCAAAACCAATGCTCAGATTCGCGATGCCCTGTGTTTCGCTTCCGATCCTGTATCGGGCTCTGGTATCTACTGGACCTATGGGCGACTGAATGCCTATCAGAGTCTGCAAGTGCCATAATACACCTACATTGAATCATGATTACACAGAGCATAGCCCTCTCCATTTTTCACGAATTAAAAAACCAAGGAGCATCTGTAAGTTAGACGCTCCTTGGTTTGCATGTAATTGATTTAAATTTAAACTTTTGCTGCCCAAATTTCGATTTCAATTTTAATCTCTGGTAGACCTAACTCCGTAATATATCCAATCGTCATCGCAGGATAATCATGACTAAATAATTGTCCCCACTCGGCATATAAGAAATCCCAATCAATTTTCTCCGTTGCCCATACGTTAACTTTGATAATATGTTCAGCATCTAAACCCTCAGATTCTAACACGGTTTTGATATTATTGAATGTATTTGTTACTTGCTCATTCAGACTGTCTGAAAAGTGCCCACTACGGTCTGCTCCAATTTGACCCGAAGTCACAAACAACTCTGCATTCCTCGGAATTCTTGTAATATGCGTATAGTTTCCTACAGGGGCTGGCATATTAGATGGATTTTTTCTAGTAATTTTGTCGTTTTTCATTTTGATTACCTCGTCATTCTTAAGATTTTTCTGTGTTATTCCCTAGTTTTCTTCCTAATTTAGACAGACTTCACCCTTGGAATAAATTCTAGAAAAAGACAGCAGTGGAGTATCCATATCCCGAGGATATAAACACAAGTGATTTTTTCTTCATGATTGGATGCTCCTCCCTTCTTAAGTGACAAGATTCTCTTGATTTTTTCATTATATATAAGAAACACAACATGGGTCAAATTCATCCCTCATAAGCAAAGAGCAGTCCATTGTCAACGAGACTGCTCTTTGACTATGCTAAAGCGGCGAACACCCTGAATCAGAAATATTGTGCACCATTATTAGCAATAACCTCTTTGTACCAATGGAAACTTTTCTTTTTCACTCTGCGGAGTGTGCCAGTTCCATCATTATTCCGGTCTACATAAATGTATCCGTAACGTTTCTTCATCTCGCCGGTACCCGCGCTGACCAGATCAATCGGTCCCCAGCTTGTGTAACCCAAAATCTCGACTCCATCTTGAATGGCTTCGGCCATTTCGGTAAAGTGACTGTTCAAATATTCGATGCGATAGTCATCTTCAACCCTATCATCTTCCAGCAATACATCTGTAGCCCCGAGTCCGTTTTCTACAATAAACAAGGGCTTGCCATAACGATCATGAAGTTGGTTGCATGTAATTCGAAGTCCCTTTGGATCAATCGTCCATCCCCACTCCGATGCTTGAAGATACGGGTTCTTCACCGAACCAAATACATTGCCTTCTGTCGAATCTCTCAAAATCTTAGGGTCTGTACTTGTACAGCGGCTTGCATAATAGCTAAAACCGATATAATCGACCGTATTTTGCATCAAGATATCTGTATCTTCCGGTTGCATTTCAATCTGAATGTCATTTTCCCTGAAAAATCTTTTGGTATATCCCGGATATGCTCCCTTGGATTGCACATCGATGAAGAAGAAGGACTCGCGATCTTTCTCCATTGCCTTCCATACGTCATCCGGATTCGAAGTGTAAGGATAAACCATACCTGCGGCGAGCATACATCCAATCTGTGCGCCGGGGATCATCTCATGACAAGCCTTAACCGCAAGTGCACTGGCTACCAATTCATGGTGCGCTGCCTGGTACAGGACCTGCTCTTTGTTTTCACCATCCTGAAGAACAATACCTGCGCCAATGTAAGGAAGATGCAGCAGCATGTTGATCTCGTTAAATGTCATCCAGTACTTCACTTTGTCTTTATAACGCTTGAAGAGTGTCTTCGAATAGGTCTCGAAAAATCCGATCATCTTCCGATTCTTCCAACCGCCGTATGTCTCGACCAGATGTACAGGGACATCGAAATGGCAGATGGTCACAACAGGTTCGATATTATATTTCAGCAACTCGTTGAAGACATCATCGTAAAATTGAAGCCCAGCCTCATTCGGTTCCGCGTCATCACCATTCGGGAAAATTCGTGCCCATGCAATGGAGAGCCTGAGGCACTTGAAACCCATTTCTGCAAATAACGCAATATCTTCCTTATACCGATGATAGAAGTCTATAGCTTCATGTGAAGGATAGAACTCCCCTTCTTTTGGTTCATATGAATCGAGATTTCCCATGGCAATGGGGAAGCGATTAGCCCCTGTGGGAATCAGGTCAACTGTAGTTAACCCTTTGCCCCCTTCAAGATAGGCTCCCTCTAGCTGATTCGCTGCGGTTGCTCCTCCCCAGAGAAAATTCTCCGGGAAGGCTGTAAACTTTTCATTCATTGAGAAGTTCCTCCTAAACCATCTGTAATTTCGATTAGCTTAATACGGTGATCAATTTATCTTTCTCATGAACGGATGCATCTTTCGTACCTACAACGTCCAGATATTTCGAAGTATTAGTGACAATGATTGGTGTAACAGTCTCATACCCTGCATCCTTAATCGCTTGCAGATCAAACTCAACAATCAGGTCACCTGCGTTAACACGATCTCCGTCCTTCACATGAGTTTTAAAATGTTGACCTTTCAGCTTTACCGTATCCTGCCCAATATGGATCAGCATCTCTACACCATCATCGCTTACAAGACCAATGGCGTGTTTGGTACGATATACGGTTTGAACGACACCCGTGATTGGAGATACCACTCTACCATTGGTTGGACGAATCGCAATCCCTTTACCCATATGCTCTCCTGCAAACGTTACGTCATTAATTTCTTTCAGTTGAACCACTTCACCAGCCATTGGGCTGAAGATTTCGTATCTGTTGTTCGGGTTTGGATCGAGTACAGGAGCTGGAGCTGGTGTAGCTTCTACTTTGTCTTTGAATCCAACCACGTACGTCAGAATAAAACCAAGGATGAACGCTATTCCACATGCAACCAGAGCCATATAGAATCCGGAATCAACGCCTGTTGCTTTATTAATGAAGCTTGGGAAACCAAACACACCCAGTCCACCAAAGATGTATAACTTCGAACCGGCCAATCCCAAGATACCCCCACCGATACCACCGGCAATACAGCTCATGATAAACGGCTTTTTCAGTGGAAGTGTCACACCGTAAATTGCTGGCTCGGTTACACCGAAGATGCCCGAGATGAAGGCGGGAATACCTAAAGATTTTATTTTTGTATTTTTACTTTTCAACATAACGGCGAGCACAGCACCGATTTGGGCAAAGGAGGCAGCGAAAGACATTGCAACTATCGGATCTGCCCCAGAGGTACTCAAGTTAAGAAGCATGACTGGCACGAGTCCCCAGTGAAGACCAAACAATACAAACACTTGCCATAATCCACCGATAATCAAACCTGTAACCACTGGACTTAAATCGTAGATCCCAGTTGCTCCTGCACCAATTAACTGGCCGGCCCAAGTGGATACTGGACCAATCAGAATGAACGTTGCTGGAACGATAACAAGCAAAGTAAAGAACGGAACAAGGAACGTGCTGACTACTTTAGGAATAATATTTTTGAAAAATCTTTCAATTTTCACAGCGAAGAATGTAGCGATAATGATCGGAATAACCGATGTTGAATAGGTCATCAGGATAACCGGAATACCCAGGAACGTAATGTGAATTGGTGATTCAAACAATGTACCTGCGAACAATGTGTATAGTGGATCCCCTGCCTTAAGGCCGGCCAATGTCGGATATACGAGAGATGCACCAATCGCCATACCCAGGAACGGTGAACCTCCAAATTTCTTGATTGCTGTATATCCAAGGAAGATCGGGAAGAAGAAGAACAGACAGTCACCCGTTGCATTCAACAGTTGGTATGTTCCGGAAGTCTCTGCGACCCATCCAAACGATAAGAACATGGCTGTAAAACCTTTAATCATCCCGGTTGCTGCAAGTAATCCCAATAGCGGAGTGAACACGCCGGAGATCATGTCGATAAAACGACTGAACAATCCCACCTTGTTACCTGAATTTTCCTGTTCCTCTGGAACCTGTCCTTCAGCAGGTAGATTCCCCACTTTAACAACTGCTTTATATACATCTGGCACTTCATTACCGATAACGACCTGATATTGTCCACCACTCTGCATTACGGTAATGACACCTGGCAGATTTTTAAGCTCCTCTGTTTTAGCAACGCTTTCATCTTTAAGTTTAAAACGTAATCTGGTTACGCAATGGAACACGCTATTCACATTCCCAGATCCACCTACACCAGACAGGATATCTTTGGCTAGTTGATCGTAGTTACTCATTGTAATCTCCCTCTCTAAGTAGACTCCCCATGCTTGTGAAACAAAGAAAACCTGAACTACTGAACATACACAACGTACCGGAAGATCCGGAAATCAGTCGTGTTATTCAGCAATTCAGGTTTTGCCCTTAACGGTTGCAACCCTGTAAGGCTGTACACATTGGTATTTAGTTGTTATACCCTTACAACTTCAGCTTAAAGTAAGTTGCAACCCATCTTTACTGACTTAGAGTAGTCGGCATTGCCTGATTGAACAGTTACAAGCCGATTGATGAATGCGCTTACTTTATGAGTTCATAATAGTATACCTTTTGATCTTTTGCAAGCGTTTTTTCTAAAGTCCCATTTTGTTTTGTTTTACTCTGATGTGGCATGCACCACACGCTCAATATGAATGGTTAGATACATCAGTTCTTCGTTAGTCAGTTGATACGTGTAGTTATTTTCAATAAATTTTTTAATTTTCTCCGAGCACTTGTGTGCGTCAGGATATTTCTTCTGAATCATATCAAACAATTCTTCATCATTGTTGCTCTTGTAATGCTTGCCCTTGACCAGTCGTTGAGCGAAGAATTTAAGATGGGTCACAAATCGATAATAGTTCAGTGCATTCTCATCAAAGTCCATTTTGAAATGATATTTGATAATCGTCAAAATCTCCTGCATCACCTGAGTCATGCTTCGAATGTTAGGCATCTCTTCATTTAGTGCCGCATTTACAAAATGAAGTGCCATGAACCCCGCCTCATCTTCCGGTAGGATCACACCAAACTGATCACAGATCATATTCAACGCTTCGAGCCCCACTTCATATTCATCCTTGTAGAGCTGCTTGGTCTCCCATAACAATCCATTACGGATCGGCAGATTGTTACGGTAACGCTCGATGGCAAAATGAATATGATCCGTCAGATGAAGATAAATGCTCTCGTTAAGATTTTTGCCGAGCTTCCTCTTGGCATAGGCGATGATTTCTTCAGATACTTTCATGTACTCCAGTGGTATGCTCGCGATTAATGCCTTGAAATTTTCCTGAATATCTTCATTCTGTAAAGTAAAGATCTTATCAATAAGCTGCTCCGACACCTCATCGCCAGCCCGCTTCTGGAAAGCAATCCCCCGGCCAATGACAATGACTTCCCGTTCATTCTTGATCGCAACTACAGCATTATTGTTTAACACCTTCTCGATTTTCACTTCATCACTCCAATATACAGAAAAAGGCAAACCGTACCTTCCACGAGGTCCTGGCCTTGCCCATTTCACTTCAATGTTAACTATATGTGCGTTCATGGTATTACATTTTTCTACAAGATGCAACATAAAAATCGGTTGGGCTTGAAGCCTGATAAACCGCGTTCTCATGGTCTATATAAATCAGTTTATCTGCTTTGTGTTTTTTTTCATTTAATTCGTATCCGTTCTGGACTTCCCGAATGTCGGCAGACATCACTCCTTTAGCATGCTGACATATGCGGGGAATTATACTTGTCTTGAAGGAGTAGGAACAGAAGTGCAATCTCTTCCACCATTAACGGATCTCCAGACTTTAACATGTCTATATAAATTAACTTCTTCTTTGTTTCTCCCCATACTTCCTTACGTCATTTCAATCCCGAGAAGCTTGCACTTCTTCACTACTAATCTAGTTTACAACCATCTTAAATTATGTGAAATTCCGATCATGATTTAGCAAAAAAGTCTTCCACAAGAGAGGGGTTAATGTGTCTGAATAATGAATATTAGATATAAAGGAAGTCTTTAAATGGCCCCTGCCAGAATCGGACCATAAGGAAACAGCGAGAAAATGTTACCATATCATAGCCAAATTTGGTCACTTTCACATCTGAATATTTGCATTAATTACCAATTCCCCTTAAAATATAAATAAACCAGTTTTACCCATTTTTGTTGCAGTATGTATAAAAAGTTCATTTGGTGAAAGGAGCTCTAATCATGAAAATGTTACCTCTTTGCGATCCTCTAATTTCGAACTACCCTCAACATGCCTTCTACCTATCGATTATTTCTGACAAAAAGGATTGCCAACCTTGGATTTACTCCAACTATACAAATATGTTTTTATCTGACTGGAAAAATGATGAGATTTTTCTGGATTTCTATGTACAGACACCAGAGCATCACTTTAACCCCTGGTTTAAGGATTCACAAAGACTGCACCGCGATCTCATTCTGGGATCTATTCCCAATCTAGTATCGTTTATTAAGAATCAAATCGACTCAGGATATTACGTTTGGACACATGTTGACGAATACTATATCCCCGATACGCCTTCATATCAATACCGGCGGTTCGCTCATGCGGTTATGATCTACGGATATGATGACTCAACTCGGGAGTTCCAACTTGCCGGATTTTTCAAGTATCGTAACTATTCTCGAACAACCATCTCATACGATGATTTGAAGACGGCGTTCGAGCATTGCGATATCGATGAAGATTTTCTTAACTACACTCATTTGCTAAAAATTAACCCGGAGTACCACGACGGCAAAATCTATGAATTCTCCCTCTCGTATTTTGCGGAATGCATGGAAAACTATTATACCTCCATTAATGAGGCGGAGAATTTTAAAAGCTTCTACACGCCAAAGCTGTACTCGGATCGAACCTTTGGACTGGAGATTTATAACAAACTTATAATGATTCTTGAGTTGATGCTTTCCAAGCAGCGAACCATTGATGCACGTTTGGTGTATACGCTTAGAGAGCATAAGAAATTCATGAATCTTAAAATTAAATATATTGAACAGGAAGGACACTATCGTTTCCCCGCCGTTTTTAAGGATAACTATACTCGAATCGAAAAAGAAACAACGATTATGCTTAACCAATTTTTGAAATACGAGATAACCCAATCTGAGGAAAATATTATCTAATTAATTGACAGGTTGGGCTCCCTGTACCAACTGGAATAAGAAACGCTCGAACTGTTGCTGAATGATTTCAGCAGGCAGGGCATCGGCAAGGGCAAGCCTTCGCTAAGCCAGAGTTGATGGCCCACCTTGGCGTGGACCTAGGAGAAGGTCCGTTTGGTGGCCTTCTCTGTTCAACTCCTGGCGAGTGAACATTTCCCGCGGCGTAGCACCCCTAGATTCATAAGTTTACATGGGTTCCAGGTTCAAACATCTCCTCGTTATGCATGACCAAAATCAAAAAGAGGTTTCAAGTATCCCCTGTTGTTTAAGGGCTTGAAACCTCCTGTTGATCAGTTCATATCATATCCAATTTTAACGTCCAATCAGGACCCATCCCCAATTCATTCGTCGCAGTCCGATGGCCATGGCCCATGAGAGCAAAATCGCCACAATATAAGAAAGTATAATGCCAATGCTGAAATGCGGGGCGAGTTCCACCGAAAGTTCTCTTCTCCAGAATAGCAGTACTAAGGGATGGATCAAGAATATACCAAAGGCAACTGTCCCCAAAGAGTCCAACATGCGGGTTGCCCGAAGGTTTCTGTTCTTATTCCATGAACCTATTCGTTCACATACGATGAGCAAGAGTAAACAGGCTGAGAGGGTAAATAGGTTACGGAAAAGAAACAACAACGTATAAGTGAACACCGGAGATTCAGCAAAGGTCGATTTAACATATGCATTTCCATAAATAAAGATGGCCCCTCCGCTCAATAATGCAGCGATTAACACATAACGATAGGTATACAGCTTCTTCAATGCTGGATCAAAGTTTAACCCAATCCATGCGCCAAATCCGATAACGATCAGATAACTCGGCAGCAGACTGCCCATTCGCTCGAAGTGAAACTGCAAATGCAATGCATAAAATATCGCTTGTGCCGCAATAAAGAACAATGGTAGGTAACGATTAAATAAACGATGGCGTGTTAACGATAGGAGCAGCGGGAATACGACATAAAACTGAAGTATAATCAAAAAAAAGTACAAATGTGTGTGGGCCGTTCCCGTTAATAATTGCTTGGCAAACGGAATGGCATGCTCCAAGGGTTCTTTACCTGTAAGCAGTTGTTTGATTGTAAAATAGATGAGGGACCACGCTAGATAAGGGACAAACACATAGAATAAACGCTTTTTATAAAAAGCGGGCATCCAGCCCTTTTCCTTTACCTTGGAACTGTAATTGTAGAACAAAACCAGCGAGGACAGGAACAGAAATGCAGGAACGGCAAATTGCAGAAAACTGTTCCAAAAATAATAAAAGTCGTGATGTAGCGTGTGCTTGGGATAATGCGCAACTGCCGTTGAAGTGGCATGAATGGCTACAACCGCCATGATTGCAAATGCCCGATAAAGATCCAGATACTCAATGCGCCGGGGCCGATTAACCGGTTGATTCATAAAAAAACCTCACTTATGACTGATATGGGATGATAGTTTCCGGCCGCAATCCAGATTCTATGCTTTATTTTAATCAGCAAGCGAGGATATTACAATCTTAATCGATATTATTTTCGTCATATTTAATCATTATTCTTCATTATTCGACAAATTTTATCCAGAAGCGTTCGACGACGTTACCATCCGGCTCTATGTAGTCTTCATCCCGGATGCCACCATTTCGAAGAATGACTCTTTTGGAAGGCTCATTACACGCGTCACATACGACCAGTACTTTGGTAATTCCAAGCTCCCTCGTTTTCTCCAGAGACAGCCTGAGGATCTCTGAACCGTAACCATTGTGTCGCTCCCCCGGACGAATTCCGTAACCGATATGCCCTCCGCCGTTGAGCAGCTTCTCATTCAGCTCATGCCGTATATTCACGGCTCCAACAACGTTATTATCACGCTCCGTCACAAGCCAGTATGTACTGTCTCTGACCCATCCCTCTGGAATATCTATTCCTTGTTCACTGCGCTGGAGAGAAGCCAACATTTCCTCAAATGGATACGGTTCTTTGGCAATCACCCAGGGTACCATCGATTCTCCACTTTCGATCCAATCCTCATAAAATGCCAAATAGGTTGACTGATATTCTACCGATGGTTTGACAAGTCTAACTTTTTCTTTCGCCATGTTATTTGCCTCCTCCTATCAGCGATTGATATTGCCAATTCCGTTCTTCCCTAACACGAGTTTCCCGTGCCTCCGAAGTGCTACCATAAAAGACTGCTTTCGCTGCATATGTTGCTGCATGCACCGCATGTTCCTTCACATGAGCGGTTGCGGCAGCATGTCCCGCCGCACGAGCTGCAGCCGAAGCTGCCGAATTATCCGATTCTCGTGCAGCAGCATGAGCTGCAAAAGCTGCCTTTCGAGCGTCAGCCATGGCAATCTCACCACGTATCCATCCTTGTCCTGCGATAATGGCTTCACGGGCGCGAGGATCCTCCGTCTGCTGTGCTTCGAATAAATGTAACACACGCTCCGCGCATCCCGCAGCCCAATAGGCCAATGTGTGGTGATCCTTTTGCTTAGCCACATTTTCCATCTCTTGACGCACAGGTGCATCTTTAAATGCTGGCACTGTCATGTTTATGCTCCTTTCATTTCTCAAGAATTCCAAATTCACCTTTACACATGTGTGAAAAAGGACCTGCGTATGTGCAGATCCTCTTCATGATCCATCGTCTGCTTATTCTATTATTATACGGGCTCTGTCCATTTCCCCTGCTGTACAGCCTATTCCTTCTTCTCTTCGAGTACCTTATATGTGAACTGGTAGCTTCCCGATCCCAATGAGATCTCAACATCATGCCCAACGTTTCGAATATCCTGAATTTCGCTAACCTGATCGACAGGTATCCCCTGCTCCAGAACCGTCTGCATACCTGCTCTTGGAAGTCGAACCGTACCGCTCGTATTGGCAGGGATATCCACCCGGATTTCCATCTCGTTATTCTCATGTCGGTGCCAGCTTGAAGCGACCTGACCATACAGGGTGTCAAGACTTGCTTCCACCCAGTCCAGTCCCGGCCCTGGCTGCGGCTCAATATGCACGATTCGGAATCCTGGTTGCTTTGCATCCAAACGAATACCTGCAACATAGCGGTATAACCATTCACCAATAGCTCCATACGCATAATGATTAAACGAATTCATATCTGCACTCCAGAGACTGCCATCCTCTCTGATCCCATCCCAGTGTTCCCAGACCGTGGTGGCTCCTTGTGTGACTTGATATAGCCAGGACGGATAATCCTCTTGAAAAAGTAATGTATACGCCAGGTCGTGAAGACCTGCATCGCTAAGCACAGGATTCAGATAAGGTGTTCCCACAAATCCCGTGGTCAGATGATTGCCAGCTTCCGCAACCAGCTTCCCTAACTGATCAATGGTGCGGCTTCGATCCTTCGAGTCCAGAAGGTCAAAGTGTAAAGCAAGTACATGTGCCGTCTGTGTTGGTACAGCTATTTTGCCCGCTGGCGTTACAAATTCATCCCGGAATGCTAGAACAACGTTGTCATGTAACTGTTCATAGTAAGCCGCGTCCTCCGTATGCCCAAGCACATCGGCTGTTTTCTTGATTAAAGAAACAGAATAAGCATAAAATGCGGTTGCTACATAATCCGTGTCCGTTGCGCCAACATAACTATCAGGCTTGGAGTCAAGTCCCAGCCAATCGCCAAAGTGAAATCCCGTGTTCCACAAATATGGATTGTCCCCTTGAGCATGAATATATTGAACCCATCGTTTCATACTGTCATATTGTTCAGCCAGCAATCTGCGGTCGCCATACATTTCGTATAAAGTCCATGGACAGATTACTGCCGCATCTCCCCAAGCAGCGGAGGAGTGGCTGGTATCCCCCCACCCTTCGGAAGTGGAACTCCTCAGATCAGGAACGAAGAAGGGAATACCTCCATCCTCCCCCTGATCGGCTGCCAGATCCCGAAGCCATTTCGTGAAAAACGGTGCCGTGTTCATCAGATAGGAAGCTGTGCGCACAAACATCTGTGCATCCCCGGTCCAGCCAAGCCGTTCATCCCGCTGCGGGCAGTCTGTTGGCACGTCAAGAAAATTACCTTTTTGCCCCCACAATATATTATGGTGCAGTTGATTCACCAGTGGGCTGGAGCAAGTGAACTGACCTGTACGCTCCATATTGGAATGCAAGACCACTCCAGTGAAATGATCCAGACGAACCTGTTCCGGGAAGCCGATCAGCTTCACATAACGGAATCCCTGGAATGTGAAGTGCGGCTCATACGTCTCCACTCCGTCACCCTTCAGCGTATATCGGATACACTGCTTGGCCCCTCGCAGATTGTCGGTATAGAAGTTACCCTCATGATCCAATATTTCGGCATGATGCAGCTCGACGGTCTGTCCCGCTTCACCCTGAATACTGAATTTCACCCAACCCACCATATTCTGACCCATGTCTATTACCCGGTCCCCCTGTGGCGTTATCCGTATGGCGATTGGTTGAAGCTGCTCCACTTTGGTGACCGATACATTCTCCTGCGCAACAATAATATCTTTTGAATATTTCAGCACTTCCACTTGCGCCCCGTTTGCCTGAGATGAATCCGACCAATCGGACTCCATGCGGGCATCATACGTCTCCCCCATATAAATGTCTGACATGCAAATGGCACTTGAAGTCGCCGACCAATCCGCATTTGATAAAATCCGTTCCTCCGAACCATCTGCATACACTATATGAAGTTCCAGTAATAGCGCGGACGTTGTTCCGTATATTTTCTGCTCTTTCTTCCAGCCGAGATATCCTTTGTACCAGCCATCTCCCAGATATGCACCGAGTATGTTTTGTCCAGTCTGAAGCAAATCCGTAACATCATAGACTTGATATTGCAACCGCTTACGATACGTGGTCCAGCCGGGTGTAAAATAATCTTCTCCCACTCTTGTGTTGTTCAAATGTAGCTCATATAACCCAAGTGCCGTCACATAAATCCTCGCTGTAATAACCGGTTGTTGCAGTTCAAATTGTCGGCGAAGACGTGGGCATGAGGTATCGTTCTCCTCTGTGGGACGGGCAGTAATCCAATCGGCTTGCCACTTATTGTCACTGTCCATAAGTCCCGTCTCGAAGTATGCCGTTTCGGACCAATCCGATTCTTCTCCAACACCATCCCATGCACGAACCCGGTAGTAATAGCGAGTTCGGGGCTCTGGTTCAAAATGCTCCAGTTCAACATGTATGGATTGATCTGAGCTTTGCTCGCCGGAATCCCATACCATCTGGTCAAACCCTTCCTTCAGAGATAGCTGAATCTGATAAACGGATTGTATACAGTTTCGGCGATCCGATTGCAGCTGCCAGCTTAATCTTGGCGATTTCACATCCAGACCAAGCGGATTGATTCTATACTCACAGCGAAGATGATGAACACTAAGCATCAGCAAAACATCCTTTCCATCATGGTTTTACCGTTCCGGGTTACGATATAATTATATCGATCCTGTGATCGGAAATACCCGGTAATAAGGACTGTTTAACCCGGTGATCCAGCCATCAAAGCGAGGAGGTTAACCTGTGAATCCTTCCATCCAGCTTTTCAAGAGTGAGTCCTTTTTACAAAATAATTTGAAGCTCTTCGTGAACCGTTGCTCTGAAAATTTCGATCTGCCTTTTCATACTCACGATTTCGTTGAATACAGCTATGTTGCAGAGGGAAAGGGATTTCACCATATTGGGGAAGATATTATTCCTGTTCACAAAGGGATGCTTTTTGTCATTCCCGTCGGTGTCCCTCACGTTTTTCGTCCGGCAACTTCGAACAACTCTGAACATCCGTTGATACTATATAATTGTCTTTTCAATTCGGAGCTGATGCTTACACTGTCCTTCATCATCCATGAGCAAGAGATTAGAGATCATTGGACTGATTTGGCTAAAAATCAAATTCCTTATGTGTCCATTACAAATACCGGTCCACACATTGAGGAGCTTATGGTGAAGCTGTACCGCGAATCCTCCGTACCCGGTATAGGATCTTCTACTATGTTATACACACTCGTAAGCCAGCTGGTCGTCACTACCTACCGGCAGCTGCACCAGGACATCCATTTTGAACAGGGTCGACCAACTGATTTTGAGCATATCCTCTATTATTTAGACCAGCACATCCATGAACGAATACGTCTGAATGATTTGGTCAAGTTCTCCAGATGGAGCGAAAAGCATATTGGAAGGATGTTTCTTCGTCATACCGGGCAGACATTTGGTTCGTATCTTCAGCATCTGCGCATACAAAAAAGCTGTGAACTCCTAAAGAGTTCACAACAAAAAGTCAGCTTTATTGCAGAACAGGTTGGGTACCAAGATGTCGACTCATTTCACGCCGTATTCAGAAGAATTACGGGAGAGACCCCTCTTGTTTACCGTAGAAAATCCAGAGTATGATGCCCTCGACAGCCATCATTTACGAAGCTTTTTACACTGGAGCACTGCGCCGCCAGACCATCTTCCGACGGCTGTTATCCTCCAGATTTCTTTGAATCTCTTATTATAGAAGGGAAAATCCGGGGATAAAAGCAAACGCTCCTCTTCTCTCCAGATTTGTTCTGCCCTCACCGTGATCGTATAATGTTTGCTCCAAATGATCTATACATGCACCGTCTGTATAAGGTCATCTATGTATTCCTTGGCACCTTCCCAGGATGACATTAAAGGAAACTTGTACTGCTCCCGTTCATTCACGTTCCATGGATGGGGGATACAGATCACTTTTTTGCCATCGTTCAGCGCAGGGATCAGATTATGTGCTCCATCGTCAATCAAAAGATCGAAGCCGAGCAAATTCTTTCTTTTGCACGTAATAAACTGTTCTGCCGATATAAAAGGCATGTGCTGCTGAAGCCAGTTCCACTTCTCAACAACCGTTCTCGGTTCCGCTGCCGTCACAACAATAACATCATAGGCATCATTCAGCTTCTTCATCTCTTCTACAACATACTCATCGTACACTTCCAACTCCTCAAACAGACCCGGCCGACCATAAAATACATCATGGGTGCTATCCGGATGACGCATGTGGGTTGTATCCCAGTGGATCATATCCTCATAGCGTAGCGGATGGGTTGGGAAGTTGATGTTGTTATGATAAATCGCTCGCTGGACCAGATGACATATCGTGTCATCCATATCTACAGCAATAATAGGCTTCTTCATGGTTACCCCTCCCCAATACGAACACAGTATACCATCCTGGAAGTCATGAAGCCACCCCTTTTAGTTTGAGTCCAATCATCATATTCTTATGCAACATTTTCCTTTTATTCGACGTTTAAAATTGATGTAAGGTTTAATATTTATATGATAACTCAAAAGCAAACAGGAGGAATTCACTTTGAAAAGAATCACTTCCATTACCGCAGCCATCGCAGCCATGACATTGATTTAATCCGCAACTCCCATATCAGCAACACAGCAAACAGCCTCCTCAGTGATTCAGGAGACACAAGCCACCTTGAATCTGAATCCGAATGTAGTGAAACGTTTGACCGATGCCATAACTGAATTGACGGGAAAACAAAAGATTCATTTTACGATAGCAGATACGTCTTTGGGCAAATGGGATCGTAAACGGAACTGTAAATGGAACCGCTAATGCTGATTCCTTTCAAACCTACGATGCCCAGAAAGGACGTGTCATCTCAACAATCCTCGTTTATAATGTCGTTGACATAAACAAAGTGATGGATAATGCTTTGCGCTTAAAAATAGCGACGTTCCTGAAAACATTTGATAAAAACCAAAAATTCGAACCGGAAGCTCTTTGGCGTGTTAAAGATCTGGTGAATGAAGACGGGCTCAAAAATTATTGGGTCATCTGGGGCCCGAATCAAAGTCTGTACATGGACCTGGATAATAAAAATCAAATTTCGGCAAGTATGAATTATAAAATAAAAGACGTCCAGGCTGCGCTGACCAACAAAGCTCGAAAATCACTCAACACACTTGGAATTCAACCAATCCTCCCCTTTGATTACGTACAGCTCACCAAAAAAGGAAAAGATGCGTTATGGAAATATCGCGATGACATCAATATGAACCATGTATATATCGGCAGCAGCTCAGGTAAAGTATGGAAGGTCACGAACGAATTCGGCATAGATTGGAACGACCACGCTGATTTCAATCGATCTTTTGCCAAACCCAAGCTTAGTAAAAGCAAAGCACTATCCATCGTTACGCCTAAAGCAAAATCCATATTTGGAATGAACTTAAAGGGGTATGCAGTTAGTATCAAAGATAACGAATACACGTTTATGAAGAAAGGAGCTCCGACCCTTGTTGGCACAATCACAATCAATAAAAAAGGTGACAAGATATTAGCTGTTTTTAGCTTGATGGTAAACGAAAATACCTGTAGGTCTGTATGGTTACTATAATAATTGAAGGCTTTAAAGTTGGAATGAGATAATGTCGATTTTAGCGTCTAATTATGTAGGTCAGTTTATTATAACTATTAGAGAATACATTGTAGAAATGTTTTTCCGTTTGTTAACTATATAAATTGAACTAAACATTTACACGAGAACGGAGAGGACAGAAATAACCTGAAAAAGCGGAGCGTTCGCCTTTATCCCTGGATTTTCCCTTATAAAAAGGAGTTTAAAAAATCTAGGGATAACAGCGATTGGAAGGTTGTTCTGTCATCGTAGTGGCAAGTGTAAATTTTCTTTAGTTCAATTTATATAGACAACCAACCCATTCGATTTTTAAATTGGTTTATTTGTGCAATATGATGTTGCCCATGCCAGACATATCTTTGTGTTGCGACATTTAAGCTCATGATTCCATGAGTCGGACTTGTTAATTGCTTTGAGAATTCAACTGTGCTTAATGAGCGAAGTAACGTTATAAAGCGACTGTGAAGTGCTTCAATGAGTATCAATGAAGTATCGATTGGTTCATCTTTATAATCAAACAATTCTGCCCATAAGTCCTCCCTGTACGTCGTAGATGTTGGATTATCCTCCGTTAAGGCTTTCTTGAAACGAATATAGGCATTCATATTATTATCGGCTAAGTGATGAACAATTTGTTTGATTGTCCAACCGCCTTGACGATACGGTATTTGCAACTGTTCCATAGAAAGACCTTGTACAGTATATCTTAGAATTTTTGGCATCTCACCAATATCATTGATCCATTTATCCCGTTCTTCTGATGTTGGATTTTGTACTGCCAATTTGAATTGCCCCAAAGGGTAACGAATATTGTCATACATACAGCATTGATCCTTCCACTCATATTATTTCAGAAACCGACGACATTATTACATGGGCTGCACTAATACCGTCCCAAAGTGTATTATCAAGTAAATTAAGCCCTTCTTCTATAAATTTGTTTAATTAACCTTATCGGTTGTCAATTGATCAGCATTTGAAGTCTTTAGTAGGTTTAATAAATTTCTTAGAATTACTTCTTCCTCCTGTCTTACAGCTGATAGTTTACTTATAATACGTTGACGTATCTTTTCTTCTCTTGTTAACAAATATTTTAAATATAATCCCATTAATATTTTTGTTTCTTGTTCAATTTTGATGTAACCTGTTGACAAGACAGTATGAATGAATTTATTTTCTTCAAGATACTTAATTCGTAATAACATAACTTTCTTATGTTCCCATAAAACAAAGAGTGGTCTTAAGTCATTTAAATCAGATGTAGCATTCAAATAATTAATGATTACATCATATACTTCCAACCCAAAAGCATAATCGGCTGCATGTAGCATCCATTGATAGTATGCATGACCATATCTTTTAACTGTCTTAAAGGATGTTAAGTAATCACTGAGCTCAATGATCAACTTATCAATATCAAACTTATAATAATGTGTAAGGCCCCAAAAATTATTTTTCTCTCTATATGTAACTAACTGAATTCCCTCCAACCAGTCCTCCAAATTTAAAATTCCGACGTGATTGTAGGCGTCAGTCGATTCACTAAATTTAATTGTTTCGTAGCTATATTTGCCTCCAGCAAAATTATCCGCTGCATAAAAAACTTCCTTGTCATTATCAAAACCATATAAAAATATGTCATGTACATAGTGATTTTTCTTATAGGAGTTTTGATATTTTGAAATATAATATTTATCAACTAACACATATACATAACTCTGCTCTCTTATACTGTCTCGAAAGAAATCTATTATATTATCATACTTCTTCGCTATAGTTTTTCGAGATATTTGTTGAATCTGAACAAACGGGCAGGTTTTCCATAAATCATTTGTATAGAAGTCGAGTCTCAGAATGTTCCTTTTATATTCATCCTTGTTTGCTAGTAGTTGGATATAATTATCCAAAAACCAATCTACATATCTTTCGTTTTGCGAAATAACAGATAATAGATTTGAATGATTTGGATAGCAAGTAACAACAGGATAGTTCATCGGAAGAATTAAACTCATAATTGGATTCACCCCTACTTAGTTTGTATTATGTAAACTAATGAATACCGAACAAATATAACTCCGGGAATAAAGCGTTTTATTTTGTATAAATATACAATATGTATTTTATTTACATGTAAAATTAAAGTGTTAAATCACTCATAAAAGAAAAGATACCATATTTATTCATAAAAACTCAACAAAAAAACTGAAAACTCAACCTTTCGCGCCTAGAATATCGCCCTAACCCCATGGAGGCGTAAGAAGAATTCAACGCAGCTATTTTTTTCAACAAAAAAACACCTCGCTTGTTTGGAATCATGGAATTCTCGAACAACCATGAACAAGAAAGGTGTGTAACCCTTTGTTTCAACTTGCCAGTTTAAGCACAGACGTGACGCTGGATGAGAACGAAATGGTAAGAATATACGGGTCATGAATTTCCGTTTTTTTCACATTATGTATTTCACTTTCTATCTCGGATAAAGATAGAGGACGGCGCCACGTTGATATCCGTGCGGCACCGTCCCCCAGCGTTACATATCTGATAAAAATACTGCTTCAGACTTTGTTACCCTTTATCTACAATTCAATTCCATTCTTCAAAAATACCCATAATCTTACAACTAATTCAATAAATCTACATAAATGCATAAAAATATACTTATCAGTAATTATGCAAAAGTTTTCCTACTAAATATGATAACACTCTCATTAATTATGACACCACGTAGAAGATCTCCAAGGAGAAAAAACGCTTTTGTGACGTCTCTATCCAGGTAAGGAGGCAAGGTATCCATTAGGAATTAAACATTTCCATTCCTCAACCCTCCTCACCAGGTCATTTCCAAGCCTTCTATCACTGCTGGAATGTTACATTAATCTGTACAATCTCCGAACGACTGCTTGTGCGAATCGGAGGTCCCCAGAAACCAAATCCTGAGGTCACGATGGAATGCATAGAGCCCTTTTGCAGATAACCCCAATCATTCTCGTAGATAGCCTGTGTAATGAACTGAGCGGGTGCAATCTGCCCACGATGGGTGTGACCGGACACAACCAGGTCTACATTGTTCTGCTCTGCAATATCCAGATCATAAGGCTGGTGATCCATCATAAGCACCGGCTTGCTCAAGTCCGTATCTTGCATCAATGTGGCCACTTCTGCCCGATCTTTCTCTGTGCGGTCTTTGCGCCCAATCAAAGTAATCTTATCATCCAACGTAATCTTGTCATCGTACAGAACTTGCATATTGCTCTGCTCCAGAGCTGCAATCAGATCTTCGATCGGTCCGTCGAACTTGTCATGATTGCCAAGAGAAGCATAGACACCGTAAGGGGCCTGAATGTCACTGATAATGTCCGCAATGCCACTCTTGCGGTACATCTCCAGATTGTCGTCAATAATATCTCCAGGATACAGCACCAGATCCGGCTTCAGTGCGTTAATTTCCTCCACCATGCGTTTCGCATGGGCAGGACCGGACAACAGGCCAAAGTGCATATCCGCAGCCATCACAATGTTGAGCTTATCTACACCTTCCACTTTTTTATCAATATGAATGTTGTATTCTCTGACTACTGGGCTATAGGCGTTATAAACTCCATAACCCATCGTTGAGAGCAGCAGCACAAGTGTAACAACCCCTGCCCACTTATGCGCATGATGTCTTGGAATCCGTGTCAACTTTAGTAACCATAATGTGAGATGAACAACTGGCAAGATCAATAACAACAACGAAAAGATCGCCAGCCAGTATGAACCGATGATACTTAGAAAGGAAAAGCTTCCAAACATTCGTGCCAGAATGAATGAGATGGCGAGAAATACAAGCGCTATAATATAGAACCAACGGAATCTGGCTGACACGACAGGTTTCATCCAACTCCAGCCGCTCCACCCTATGTAGAACACTAATAAACTGTATACAACCAAAAACAATATACCTACTAATACAAACATGCCCCGGTTAACCTCCACGTCAATAAGTTGTATTCTGAATTCTCAAAACGGATTTATGACCGTCTGAACAAGTATAACGTAGTTCAAAGGTCAGATCATCTGTTTCCATTAACCAGATTCGTACATTTTATTACAATTTGGTGATACTTAAATTCTAACCATTACGAATAAGGGGACAAGTCACAAACAGAAGACCATTTTTTGTGAGAACACTAAAACATCCCTGCGTCCGCTCATGAATGAATTTCATCATGAACGACCGCAGGGATGCTGCTTGATCGTAATCGAAATTACAACTTATTCGTTAGTGTCCATCCACTGGAAGTGGAATGAACCTTCTTTGTCCACACGCTTGAATGTGTGAGCACCGAAGTAGTCACGTTGTGCTTGCAGCAGGTTAGCTGGCAAACGCTCTGTACGGTAGCTATCGTAGTAAGAGAGTGCGCTGGAGAAGCCAGGAACTGGAATTCCTTGGGTTACCGCAGCAGAAATGACTTCACGCCATGCACCTTGATAAGATTCAACAATATTTTGGAAGTACGGATCAAGCAGCAGGTTTTTCAGTTCTGCATCCTTGTCATACGCTTCCTTGATGTTTTGCAGGAACTGTGAACGAATGATGCAACCACCGCGGAAGATCATAGCAATGTTGCCGTATTTCAGATCCCAGCCATACTCGTCGGATGCCGCACGCATTTGGGCAAATCCTTGAGCGTAGGATACGATTTTACTTGCGAACAGTGCTTTACGCACATTCTCAATAAATGCTTTTTTGTCGCCAGAGAACGCCTCGGTAGCCGGTCCATTCAGGATTTTGCTGGCCGCCACACGCTCGTCTTTCATGGCAGACAGGAAACGGGAGAATACGGATTCCGTAATCATGGACAGTGGTACGCCGAGATCGAGCGCACTTTGGCTTGTCCATTTGCCTGTTCCTTTTTGTCCAGCAGCATCCAAAATGACGTCAACCATCGGTTTGCCGGTTTCTGGATCATATTTGGAGAAGATATCCGCCGTAATTTCGATCAGGTAGCTATCCAGCTCACCCTGGTTCCACTCCGTGAAGATCTCGTGCAATTCCTCAACGGAAACGTTCAATACGGATTTGAGCAAGTGATAAGCTTCACCGATCAGTTGCATATCTCCGTATTCAATACCGTTATGCACCATTTTTACATAGTGTCCGGCACCATCTGGTCCGATATAAGTGCTGCAAGCATCGTCGCCAACCTTCGCTGAGATGGCTGTCAGAATCGGTTCAATCAGTTCGTACGCACTTTCCTGTCCACCTGGCATGATCGCCGGTCCTTTCAGTGCGCCTTCTTCACCCCCGGATACACCTGCACCAACGAAACGGAACCCTTTGGCTTCCAGCTCTTTGCTGCGACGTTGGGTGTCAGGGAAGTAGGCATTACCTCCATCGATAATAATATCGCCTTTATCCAGATGAGGAAGCAGTTGCTCAATCGTTGCATCAGTCGCTTTACCCGCTTGCACCATAATCAAAATTTTGCGTGGGGATTCCAGCGATGCCACGAACTCTTCGATCGAGAACGCTCCTGTCAGGTTTTTGCCTTCAGCTTCTTTCAGAAGGTCATTCGTTTTCTCTGGGGAACGGTTAAATACCGCTACCGAGAAACCTTTGCTTTCGATATTCAAAGCCAGGTTTTTGCCCATTACTGCTAATCCAATAACACCAATCTGTTGTTTACTCATTATGTCCTCCCGATAGTCCATGTTTTATATCGTATTTATAAGTTGAACGGATTAATTATTAACTATTATTGAACTGTTTTTTTCCAGTCAGCTGCGAATTTCTCCATGCCTTGATCTGTCAGTGGGTGCTTGGAGATTTGATCAATAACTGCGAATGGAACGGTAGCAATATGTGCTCCAGCCATAGCTACACGCGTAACATGGTCCGGATGTCTTACGGATGCCGCAATAATCTGAGCGTCCAGGTTATGAGTGCGGAACAATTCAGCCACTTTCACGATCAATTGTACGCCATCTTCGGAAATATCATCAAGACGTCCCAAGAATGGAGATACATACGTTGCGCCAGCACGAGCTGCCAGAAGAGCCTGATTCACAGTGAAAATCAACGTTACGTTTGTTTTCACGCCTTTTTTGGTCAGGTAACGACAAGCTTCCAATCCTGCCAGTGTCATTGGCAGTTTGATCGTAATGTTTTTGTCGTTATTGTTGATTTTGATTAACTCATTCGCTTGAGCAATCATCTCTTCAGCTGTGATTGCATCTGGTGTTACTTCCGCAGAAACGGATTCAACTTCAGGCACCAAACGCAGAATTTCTTCAATGCGGTCTTCAAATTTCACGCCTTCTTTGGCTACCAAAGAGGGATTTGTAGTTACACCAGACAACACGCCGATTTTATAGGCTTTCTTGATATCTTCCACATTTGCAGTATCGATAAAAAATTTCATATTCAATTACCTCCAAAGGATTTTTTTGTTTTACAGGTTTGCATTAACAGCCAACGGTGTTCCAACAACATTCTCGCTATCCTGACCAGACGGCTCATCAAACCACCAGTGGTGACCATCAGCTGCGAGCATCTCATCGGACTCTGCTGGTCCATAGCTTCCCGCAGGGTAGAGATGAAGCGGCAACAGGTTTTCCCTAAATGCGTCAAGAATCGGTTGCACCCAAGCCCAGGACAACTCAACCTCGTCCCAGTGGGCAAAGAACGTTGGATCACCGTGCATTGCATCATGAATCAGGTTCTCATACGCTTCGGCGAGATCCTCACGATCTGGAGACAAATCAATATGAACCGGTTTGAATTCGCCTTTGTTCTGCGGGTCGCTCGCATTGAGCTGTAGCGTCATGCTCTGGTCAGGACTCATCTCGATGACAAGCAGATTCGGCTTGGAGCCATTGCTCACCACGTTAGCCTGTCCTGATGGTTCTTTGAATTCAATAACGATACGTGTTGATTTCTCCTTCATTCTTTTACCCGTGCGGATATAAAACGGAACACCGCGCCAGAAGAAATCATCAATTTGCAATTTTGCAGCGATAAACGTGTCATTCATCGTATTCTCGGCTACACCCGGTTCAGCAGCATAACCACTTACCTGTTTGCCTTGGATGCTACCTTCAGCATATTGTCCACGAATGACGCTTGCGCCCACAGTTTGCTTTTGCAAAGGCAGAATGGACTCCATAATATGCTTTTTCTTCAACCCGACTTTTTCAGAGGTACTGTTGTAAGGAAGCTGAATCGCCATCATCATAAGCAGTTGCAGCATATGATTCTGGAACATATCTCGCACAGCGCCTACATGATCATAATAGGATGCCCGTTCTTCCACACCAACAGTCTCATTGGCTGTAATCTGCACATTGGAGATGTATCGGTTGTTCCACAATGCCTTCATGATCGGGTTGCTCTGGTGCAAAGTTTCAAGACGTTGTACCATTGGCTTACCCAAATAATGGTCGATCCGATAAATTTCTTCTTCCGTGAACGCTTCACTCAACTTGAGATTGAGATCACGGGCGGATTGAAGATCATGACCAAATGGCTTTTCAATCACGAGACGCTTCCAGCCTTCATTGGAACCAAGTCCACTGTTCTGGATGTTCTCAGCAATCGGCTCGAAGAACTCTGGACCGACTGAAAGATAAAACAGTCGATTGGACGGCAGATCAAGCTGTGCCTCTCTTCGCTCAACCATTTCTAACAACTTTATATAATCTTCCTTATGACTTATATTCAATACACTGTAGCGAAAAGCCTTCACAAATGACTTCACAACTTCAGGGTCAGCCTGGCGTCTGGAAAATTCATTCAATGATTTCTCGACTTGTGCCTGGAAGAATTCATCAGACCACTCTCTGCGCCCCAGACCAATCAATGAGAAGGATTCAGGAAGCTTCTGCTCAATGTATAAATTATATAAGGCAGGATATATTTTTCTTTTGGCTAAATCGCCAGTAGCACCAAATAAAATAATGGTTGTTGGTTCCATCTCACCGTTCTCCTTCCAAGTAACTCTGGTTTCTTTGCTCTAGTTACACTATAATACGTTTTATAGCCATACAAGTAATTAATATATTTCACAGGAGCTATAGACCATATCTATGACAACAAATTACGAACTATATAAGGTATTTTACTGGGCCGCCAAAACGGGCAGTTTAACCCAGGCGGCAAAAGCACTTTACATCACCCAACCAAGCGTCAGTCATGCCATCAAGCAGCTTGAAGAGCGCTTCGGACTGATCCTGTTTTATCGAAATTCCAAGGGCGTTGCGCTCACACAGGAAGGTCTCAGTCTCTATTCCTATATTGAACAATCCCAGATTCTGATCTCGCTTGCGGAAGAAAAAATGGCCGCACTGAAAAGTTTGGATAACGGCGAATTGAGGATTGGCGGCAGTGATTCGCTGTTCAAGCATTACATGCTTTCCTATCTGGAAGAATTCCATGAGCTCTACCCTAACATCAAGCTGCATCTAAGTCACGGGACGACGCCGGAAGTGATTACGTTCCTGAAAGAAGGAAAAATTGACCTAGGCGTTGTCCGTATGCCCATAGTTGATCCCCAGTTAGAAGTTAGGGAAAGTATTCAGATCAAGGATTGTTTCGTAGCAGGTGAACGTTATGCTCAGCTGAAAGGCAAAGTCATGACACTGGAGATGCTGATGGAGCACCAACTGATTCTCTTCTCCCGGAACAGCCGGGTTCGGATGGCCATAACGGAATTGTTTAACAGCTACGGCTATACGTTAAAACCTGAGATAGAGGTCGGAAGCGTAGATCTGTTAATTGAATTTGCACGGCGAGGATTGGGCATTTCCTATGTTACGCGTGAATTTATTTCCAAAGAGCTGGAAGAAGGATCTCTCTTTGAAATTCAGTTGGATGTCCCACTGCCCCCTTCCCACGTGGGGATTATGACGAAGCGAAATATGCCGATTTCTCTTGCAGCAAACCGTTTTATGGATCTTATTTTCAGCCCTTAGCAATCAGTAGAAACAAGAAGAGCCTCACCGTCCACTCATGGATGATGAAGCTCTTCTTCTAGTTGGTCTCATTTTGTAGGTCTCATTTAATGCTGACCAGATAAGATGCGTCCAATATGATGGCAACCCTGCCGTTTCGAGGATCGTTGCGCCAAACAGATGGTTCATGGCATCGAAATACGTGCCCAACGTTTTATTTACTAATCTAACATCAAAGATTCACTTCGCATACAGTTGTTCTAAATCACTTAATCGGCGCGCAATTCGCTGCGGAATGATGACAAACAGTTGCTCCCAAGTCATGAACATGGCTGGTTCCAGTAAGAATTCTTCGAACACCATGGCAGGTACAAAAGCCTTCGTCTGCAAATATTCCCTAACCTGACCATCGATCTCATCATTGGTTTCAAAATAGACGCGAAACAGTTCATTCACGAGTAATCCGTCACATCCAGCTTTGGCACCTGCTGCACTGTACAAGTCTGGCAAAAGTTCAAACACAACAGGCAGCGGTGAAAAAGCGTGTTTGCCTGGCTGCGAATAGAGACAGACATGGCGTCCCACCATATTGACCCGATCCTTCAACAACCCCCGCAGTACTTTGCCGTGAAAGCTGGCCTCACAGTCCACGACTTCACCATCATGGTCAACATAAACCCACACATGCTCCATTTCATACAAATGCCCAATCTCGTAATCCCACCAGATCGCATATTCGATGACATATTGAACTACCTCAGTTGGAAAATGAACTTCTCGTCTGAATGACGGAGAGGGTCCGGAACGATCCAATACCGAAACACCTACAAAATCCGGGTAAAAGGGTTCATTCTGATCAAACATCAACACAGGTGCATAACTCTTCGCTGTTTCCAGCATTTCCGCCTCTGTCATTGTCATGGATAACGCCTCCAATTTCAGGATGTATCATCTATGTACCATCCATCATTTCACGCTAATCTTCCTGCCATCCTCATTATTGTAAAGATACAAACGGTTACAACTATATTAACAGAGAAATCTGAACGTGTTAATTTTGCTATTTTACACCAATCCCATAGTATGAACTTAAGGTAGCAATGAAGTAAACTGAAGTACACATAAGCCCGCAACCGGAAGTTTTCCAGTTATGGGCTTGAACAGGTATATTGGGAAGCAAAGGTTGTCGCTACGCCTTAAGATCCTTTGGATGATTTGGAGGCTTTGGTAGCTTTGGTCGACTGATCTGAAACGAATTCATCACATCCGCCAACGGGTGGCCCCACAATGGCATCATTTTTGATAGAGGCAATCGCCTTCGCGTATGCTTCCTCATCAATACAGTATGCCCGATGTGCCACTTCCGGTGGCGTTGCAGCGAGGAAATCAGCCCCAAGCACAATATCCGGTGTAGGCTGATCAAAAATGGTTAAAAGATGCACATCATCTGTCTCCGCTACAAACCAGTGAAACCATCCTTGCGGGAAAATCGAAACCTGACCCGGTTTCAAGTGATAACTTATTCGTTCACGTGTAAACGGATCGAAGACTGATGTGGTTATCTCGCCGCTAATCAGAACGACCATTTCGGTCACATTCGTATGCCAGTGAGGCTGAACAATAATCCCCTTGCTCATGTGTACGTTAAAGAATCCATTTTTGATTGCAGGCAGCTGCTCTCCAAACAATTGGGTGATATAATTGCGCGAATCCCTCTGATAATTCATAACTGCTGTGGAATCAGCCGCAAGCTGAACATTCGGAGATTGCAGAATCGGATTAATCATTCCGTTGTTTCCTCCTTATAAGTCGCTCGTGTTCGAGCTGTCTCTTCCCTTGTTTTGCGTACGCAATGCCAAAAGTCGTTCCATTTCGATCACTCACTCATGCATTGTTGTACTGTATGCCTTATAGGATAGAAATAATACTGTTGCTATATAAGTTGAACTAAAGATATATTCACACGTACACTCCGATGACAGAATAACCTTCCAATCGCTGTTATCCCCAGATTTTTTTGATTCCCTTTTCTCAAGGGGAAAATCCGGTGATAAAGGCGAACGCTTCGCTTTTTCAGGTTTTTTCTGTCCTCTCCGTTTCTGTGTAAATGATTAGTTCAACTTATATAGCTATTCCATTACAATTTTTATACCTGCTCTGTAACTTCATGCGCTCAATAACGTCAATAAGGTTAATACACTAAATAGGCAGAAGGAAGTGGGAAGAGAACACATGTTGAAAATAAGTAAAATCACGTTTCTTGCAATGATCGTTGCCATCACTTCATCTCTTGCAGCATGCAGTCCTGTCCCAGAAGAGAGTGTGACACCTAAAGTTAAAGTGCCCGTACAAGACCAATCCGAGCAGGATCAGGATGGTCAAACATCTGAACCAGAGGAACCCAATTCGGAGAATAATTCCGAGGAAGGACAGTCACCAACCATTACCGAAGCATCCACGGAGGTTATTAAAGCTCTAAAGGCAGAAGATTTACAAACGGTCTCATCATGGGTATCCAATCAAGGAGTACGTTTCTCTCCCTATGCCAACATCAATCCAGAACATGATCTGGTGTTCAGTGCAGATGAAGTTGCCAAACTGATGCAAGATACAACCAAATATGTGTGGCGCAGCACACCCGGTAACGAGGATAAAATTGAACTGACTTATGCGGATTATCATCAGCAATATGTATATAACAAAGACTTTATTACGGCTGGCGAGAACGCAGTGAATGCAAATATCGCAACAAGCTCCGATCCAAGCAACTTATATGAAGTATATCCTCAGGCCAATCATGATTTTGTTGAATTTCATGTCAAAGGGACTGCAGCCGACGGAAGAGACTGGAGCACACTACGTCTTGTTTTTGAGAAGATCGGTGAAGAACATACACTCGTCGGAATCGTCCATGATCAATGGACACCTTAACGCACGGTGAAATGTAATATTAGTATTCAATCACGATCAGTTAAAAAATGACGCTCCAGACCTATAGAGACCGGTCTGGGGCGCCATTTTTATCTATGTCTGCATTTTTGCATCATTCGATTCAAACCGCTCTTTGGATGGATGCAAAAAACGCTCATGTGTGCATCAAGCCATCCCTGGATATCTTCCACCAGTGGCAATTCCTTTTGGCGATATCCCTTCAATCTCAGCCATTTCATCGGAGGATAGTGACACTTGTAATGCGCCAAGATTTTCGCGGACTCGTTCAAGACTACGAGTACCCGGGATTGGAACGATATGTTCTCCCCTTCCAAGCAACCAGGCCAGGGCAAGTTGAGAAACAGTGCATCCTTTTTGCTTAGCCATCTCTTGAATCAGTTCAACAACCTCCAGATTTTTCTGAAAGTTCTCGCCCTGGAAACGTGGATAGTGACGACGATAATCATCTTCCGGCAGATCATCCACCGATCGGATCTGACCTGTCAGGAAGCCACGTCCCAATGGGCTGTACGGAACCAGGCCAATGTTCAATTCCTGCAAGACCGGCAGAATCTCATCCTCAATCTCACGACTCCACAATGAATATTCAGTCTGGAGCGCTGTAATCGGGTGAACAGCATGCGCACGCCGAATGATCTCTACTGGCGCTTCGGACAAACCAATATATCGAATCTTCCCCTGTTGGACCAGATCGGCAAGGGTGCCTACCGTCTCTTCAATCGGAGTATTAGGATCAGGACGATGCTGATAATACAGATCGATATAATCCATTCCCAAGTTGTACAGGCTGGCATCTACCGACTTTTTAATATAGGCCGGATCTCCCTTGGGGCCCTGAGTGTGCGTTATGCCAAATTTGGTCGCAACAACGACCTCGGATCTTCGACCTTGAAGTGCACGTCCAAGCAGCTTTTCATTGCCTCCGAATTGCTGTTTTACATATTCTCCATACAGATCCGCCGTATCAAACATAGTAACTCCTGCATCCAGCGCACCCTGAATTGTATGTACGGATTCGTCATTATCCGGCATCATCATCACGCCTAGGCCGAGCCCGGATATCCGTAATTTATCATTTCCCAGCGTTCTTATCTTGAGCATGTGGTTCCCTCTTTCCATGTTGAAATAGAAACTATTGAACTTGAGTTCATTCTATTTCACTCTCGAATTCCCAACCACACTCTGTTTATACTAGTAATGAGATTACCAGTCTGATCAACCTTCTATACGGCAACAGGAACGTAAATACAACAATGAATGCCTGATTGGCTGTTCAGATTATTCATGGAAAAGATATCGTACGCATAAACAACACTATCTGCCCGATCAGTAGTTTCAAGCAGGACACGATTGACTTGTTTCAATCCAACTTGGTGCAGGTTCCAGATCGTTTGGAAATCCTCACTTTCTTCACTCAACTGTTCTACTATTTTGGTAAATTCAGGATCACCCTGATACTTGTCATAGTACGTCCGAAACACGGCTACCGAGTGCCGCGCGAATTCCTCCCAGTTATGCATGCGTTCCCTAAGCGATGTATCCAGAAACAAAATTCGCATCATGAAACGATCATTAACCTTCATTGAGGAAAAGTTGAAAAGGCTCTTATCTGCAGCTTTATTCCAGGCAAGTACCTCCGAGCGTTCATTCGTAATAAAAGAAGGGTATGTCAACTGCCCAATAATGCTCTCCCACCCCGGCTCCAGTTGAGAATACGAAGCAATGAATTTATGCTCCGCATTCGGGTCCCATAAATGAAACAGATGATCCTTCTCTTCCAGCGTTAACTGGAGTGCACTCGCTATACTCTCCATCACTTCTCGCGAAGCCGCCAATTCCCTGCCCTGTTCAAGCCATGTGTAATATGTTGCACTGACACCAGCCAATACCGCCACTTCTTCTCGCCTTAAACCTGGAGTTCTTCGCTGTCCATAAGATCCCGATAATCCGACTTGTTCTGGCTGAAGGCGGCTTCTCCGCGATTTCAAAAATTCACCCAGTGTTTTGTTACGGCTCGCTCCTGTACTCATCTCATATACACCGCCCCTTTATGTAAAAATGGATCAAAGTAACACAGACTCTATCCAAAAATGGAAGTCTCTGAATGCCTTTGATATAATTTAATTATTAATATTTTGCAGAATGCTGTGTTAACAAGTAGCTTAGCATTGATTCGTGCAGAACGAAAGGAGCATAACATGGTCCCAACGATCGGAGATATTTATTGTGTGTACGTCGAAAAAATACAACAATATGCTGCCTGTCAGGTAACTGGATTCAAAGAAACGGAGGGCAAAGGTTCCTATCCGCTCGCCGCTGTCCTGCAATTGGACTGGTCAGGTGTTCAACTGCCCAATGAAGCGGAGCTCCGTCAGATGAAACCGTTAATCTGTAACTTTTATTTCTGGAAAGACCGGTTTGATCACAGCTTTGTGAAAGCCAACGTTCCTTCTGATTATGTTCTTGCAGGAAATGTCACTCCCCTTGTCACAGCGGAAACCAATAGTTATAGCGGGGGTTGGCTGATGGGGAACAGTCTGTATCTACAGCGTGAATGGGAATCCATTGACGAAACACGGAGAGCTCAATTCAAACAAGCTATGGACGATTACCAAGATATCACGGTTGGTGATCGTGTAATGAGTCGTAACACAAGTACTATTCGTGATTTCAGTCCACACTCTGCGAAAGATGTGGGTGAACTTGCAAAGCTGCCCTGTCTGACACACATTGAAATAAACGGATATTCGGAATCGATTATTCCGTTTATTAACGATAACCCATTGGTGAATGAACTTCACCTGATGAAGCATCATCAAATATCACTGGATTTCAGCAAAAGTCATTTGACCAAACTTGTCCTGGATGTCAGCGGGTTGGAACGACTCGTTTTGAACCCCAAGATGAAAAGTCTGAATTTCACAGGAAACCTCTCTCCTGAACTCCGTATTGAGGCTGCAGAGGATGGAAGATGGATCACGTTGAATGTTGCAGCAGATTTGCCACAGGTCAGCGGAGTTGCACGTCTTGGAGGTCTGCTTATCAGAGAAATCAAGGAACTCGACTTGGAGCCGCTTGTACAGCTTTATCCCGAACTAGAGGAATTACGTCTGTGGGGTAAACCGGGGAACTTATCCAATCTGGAGTCGATTCAGCATTTAACACATTTGCAAGAGTTCACTACATATGACCTGTTCGGATTCAGTGGGGAACAATTTCCTGGCCCCGAACAGCTCCCTGAACTGGCTAGACTCTGGCTAACCAGCCTGCCAGCAGATGCCGCCAAATCGATCAAAACGAGATACAAAAAAGCGGCCGCAGCTGGGCTTGAACTGGAAGTCAGCAAACCACGCAAACCGGAATGGCTTGCCGAGAATCTGAGCAATCCTTTCCGGGATTGGGATGGACGGACCCATATTCAGGCAACTCATGCCAAGAAAGCGGCCCAATTGTACAAACAATGTCTAAAGGAAATTCGTCTTCTGAGTCAAAACGCAAATGACCAAGAAGCTTTCCAGAAACAACTCATCTCCATGGTTGAAACCTATACACAGACCTTCAACAAAATGGATGCCAAGGCTGGTTTTATTGAAACGATTGAGCGCGAGGAAATTTACGTTGTTCTTATGGAGCTACTGGATCAACTGGAACAGAAACTGGGTCAAGAAAGTACTATCGAGATTCATCGTGAGGCAGTATATGAGGTGTTTGATTACATGAGGGATTTTTAGATTCGGTGATAAATGAGATATGAAAGACCTGTTTTTCTAAAATGAGTTGAAAGAAAAAGCCTGATTCCTATTGGAATCAGGAATCAGGCTAAGACCTTTCTCGCGCATCCCTTATTCAAATTTACGGTGCTTCAACTGTAGTCCCACAATACTCACAATCCGTGGATTGCTTCCGATATACCTTCGCCTTCGCCCCACATCCCGGGCAACTTACCGAAACTTGCCTTTGCGGCTCTTCGACCTTTTCTTCAACGTCTGCCTCATCTGCTATATTGATTTCCGTATAGTTGATTGTATTGTGACTGGTGTAACTCACGGTGTTGCTATTGTAACTTGAATAAGCATGCACATTCTCATTTTTGCGATCAAGATCGCCTCCATAGTCTCCACCATAAAATTTCCGTTGCGGGACTCTTTTTTTTCTGAGCAATCGAATACCAAAGAATAAAAAGATAAATTCAACAAGAATAAATGCCCATATAGTACCATTCTCCGTATTAAAAAATACGATTGCTTGCACAATTGCATAAAAAATAAATAATATACCGAAAAACTTTCTCAAGATGATTCCTCCCAACAACCACGACCATGGTATATATGTTATTAGTCTACGAGATCCTAATCCGTGTTCCGCAATACTCACAGTCCGTCGATAAATTGGGGTAAACCTTGGCCTTGGCTCCGCATCCGGAACAATTCACAGATATAGGCTCTTGCGGTTCCTTGTTTTTATGCTCATTGTATTTATGCTCATTATAACTTTCCTTATCGTATTTCTCGTCACGCTTGTTATTGTAGTGATACTTATCAGCCTTGCGATGAGATTTAGGTCGAGCACACATTTTAATCCCCGTAACAAGCACGACAACCCCAGGTATAAAAAGTATGATCGTACTGATAATGGCTACATCGGTTCCTTCCGAGAGCATAAGCAAAGATAACAGGAGCATAAGGAACGAAATGATAATTAGAATAATCCCAAAGAATCTTTTCACTGCGGTTCCTCCTCCAACCCTATGATTTGCTTAACAGAATATGTTGATTGCGTTCTTGTAAACGGAGTTTTAACCCCGATAGCTGTGAAACAAGATGCTCGCTATTTACCAGTTCCCCTGCTTTACATTGTGTTGCAATCTCACTGTGCATTAATTCAATATCCATCAATATCTGATGGTCCGTATGTTCAAGTAAATCTGGAGCAATTGGATCACTATACTTCACCAGTTCAATTAAGGACTGAACTGCCTTTCGTTCCTCTTCCACCGTCAGGATAGAATGGTGCTCCATCGTTTGAAACAACTGCTGCAAGGCGTTCTCTATCAAATGTAGATTGGCCATTTTCGTTTGCTCAACGGCTTCATTCCGACGTGTAATCTGAATATAGATCAAAATGATTCCGCACAGAATGACGGCGAGTGCTAAAGTTACCGTATGTAACAAGACGAACCAGCGGAGACCATGATCTGCTGAACCTGTAAACAGAGAATATATCATTACACAAATCAGATAAATCACCAATACTACACCTAACGCTGTGTAACCAGGAACAAATCGTTTAAAGCGATCCATATGTAGCATGACATGCCTCAGATAGATCCAAATCGCCGTAATCGCGACATAAGAAGCCACAAGATTCATCCAAAAAGAAAACGATACAATGGCATGACTAAACACCGTAACTGAAAGAATGGAAGTTACCAGCATGCCGATCAGATAGATAACATTCAAAATGACAAGATTGCTCCGATTAACCATCACTAGGCCTGCCCTCCATCTTGCTGCAGATTGTTGCCGCACTCCAGACAGAACTTCTGACCTGGTTTCACTTCGTGATGACAATGATTACATTTCAAAACCAAGCTAGAACCACAATTGCCACAGAATTTGATATTACCTAAATTGATGTGATTACACGATGGACATGGTCTTGGCATGGGTTGATGACACTGAACACATTCATTTGCATTCTCCGGATTATCTGCTCCGCAAGAAGGACACGCATGGTATTGGTCTCCACAATTCGGACAAAATTTGGTTCCTTTTTGCATGGCATGTCCACATTGATTACAGTCTTTCAATGCTGTTTCATTTTTCAAAGACTTGCCGCATTTACTACAGAAAGAAGCATTTTCCTGATTCGGGTGTTGACAATGCTCACATAAGCGCATGCTTGGTGTTTCGGTAGTAGACATTGTCCGTGAAATCTGGGACATTTCGCCTCCGAATGTGCCACCTAGGCCAACCCCCATGCCCATTCCAAGTCCCGCTCCCATTAAGCCAGATTGCATGCTTCCTTCATTTTTGGCTGCACCTTCAAGCGTATCGAAAGAGCGTTCCTGTTGATAGGTATATCCGATAATATCCATCTCTGCTTTGCGCGCCAGCGCCTCTCTCAATCGAATGACAGAAGGGTCCTCTTCTGGTAGATTCACATTTTGAATATAGAGATTAATCAATTCAATACCGAACTCTTCAAATGTTGGAGCTATTGTATCTGCAAAATGTCGGGATATTTCTGAGATATAAGCATTAATTTCCAGAACACTAACTTTTTTATGTATTAGATATGAAGAAAGCATGGAATTAATATTCATAATAATCAAACCACGGAAGTAATTGATTAAATTAGTTTGATTGAATTCAGGCAGTGTACCCACAAGCTTGACCAAAAATTTTCGTGAATCAGTGATCTTAATGCCCATCTGTCCAAAAGCTCTTACAGGAACAATAATATTGTATTTGGGATCCTGTACTTGAATCGGATTAGCTGTTCCCCATTTTACATCCAAAGCGCTAACTTGACTTACATACCATACTTCTGCAGCAAAAGGCGACTTACCACCAAACGGAAGATTTACAATCTGGTTTAAAATAGGAATATTAGCTGTACTCAAGGTGTGACGCCCCGGTCCAAATAAATCGAGTGCTCTACCATCTTTGAAAAGAATGGCTTGTTGAGACTGATTCACGATAAGTTGGGTCCATGTTCCGAGTTCATTCTCTGGATGTTTCCAGGCAAACACATCTGGTGAACCATCATACTTAATTACATCAATAATTGCCATGTTCAATTCCTCACTTCAGTATATAGTTACTAGAATCTCAAAATCGTTATCCGTACTATAACTCTACTTACAAAGTATCACTTAGCCCAAATCTATGATTATATTGATTTCATGTTTAGGCATTGCTATTTTACCATTTCTAACCTCTTTCCGCACTAATATAGTTCATTTTTCCTGTGTTATTTTTCCTATCGAAGAATTACCTCTACACAAATATGCCTCTTTCGCATATAAAATACGGAAAGAGGCGCATTGATATAAATTCGTTGAGTCTTGTCAGATGTTGTTTGTATGTCTGGTCTGTTAGTTAATGTTACCGTAATACGCTTCATCGTATGCATTGGACTTGACCTGCTTAAACCGTTCAACTTTGCACCGTTCTGGTGTAAATATCGAATAATCTCTTCTCCGCCGTATCTGACCGCCTTGAGGATCGCTGGATTATCCTTTACATTCAGTTTAGCCCCATGCTCCACCAACAGCTTGACCACTGCCTGTTGATTGGTAATAAGAGCAAGGTCCAGTGGGGTCAAAGCTATGTATTTACTGAGTGAAATCTCTTTTTCGAGATCCATGCTCTCTGTGATATGTTTTTCTACCGCAGCAGCATCTCCCTTGTAGATCGCCATGGCGTGATCGAGCAACGTTTCAAACGTTCATTGATTACCGATTTTGAAAAAAGGTGTAACCTCCTTGCATTTATTTAATATATCATTATCCCAAAATTCACTTATTCATCTTTTGTAAATACCTCAGCCATAATCATAGCACCTGTCTTGAATCCCTGAACAAAACAAGCAGCTGAATACAATGAATGTACTTGATCTATAAGATCCATCATTTGTTCAAGGTCCTCAAAATCATTTTTTGATAATTTGCTTTGAAGCGTCTCTATGTACACTGTAACTTTCTTATTCAACTCGCGGTACTCAGCATCTTGAGGAACAATACTTTCTTCTGGTCTGAGATTACCGTAATATATTTCTTCTATTATACTTCCCACGCCACAGCCCTCCTTTCTCGAATAAAGGTCTTTCACTCTTCTCAAGGCCATTATATAAGATTCGCAGAAAATGATTGGGTTTTATGCGATATTCGCATATGATTCTTAAACTTTCCTAGAAAATCGCATTCTACATGCTTGCTTTGGCAAAAAAATGTATGCTTGTTGAGCCCTACCTCGAGATTATGCTAAGATAATGGACATCTATTTCCACAACATTCTATAACAAATCAAGCTTACAGAAAGGACACTATGAATCCTTCATCCATAATCTCCATGTTGAATCAAATCATCCCGCCGCTGGATCTGCGAAGCTGTCTTGTCAGCGTGCGCGGTGAGATCATATACGAACACTATCGCAACCAAGAGGCTGCGACTCATATTGCCAAAATCAATTCATGCACCAAAAGTGTGCTGTCCGCACTCGTCTGTATTGCCATGGATCACGGATGGCTGCCCGAGGCATCAGCACCCATCTCTACCTTTTTCCCACAGCTGAAGTCCGATCCTGACCCACGCAAACCGCAAATTACACTGGAACAGCTGCTCACCATGACAGCCGGCTTCAACTGGGACGAGTTCGGTGGACAAAATTCCTTCCCTCGCATGACGCGTACCGAGCATTGGGTAAATTTTGCGTTGGAGCAACGCTTAAGTCATGTGCCAGGTACACATATGGAATACAATTCAGGCGTATCACAGATGTTATCTGCGATCCTCATGCAAAATACGGGTATGCCCGTAGCGGAGTTTGCGGAACGTTATCTGTTCGGCCCTTTGGGAATCAAGGATTATGAATGGGAAAGTGACCCTCAGGGTGTACATACCGGTGGATTTGGTTTAAAAATGTTACCTGTTGATTTGCTGAAATTCGGTCAGCTGTTTCTACAGCAAGGCATGTGGAACGGGAAGTCCCTGATTTCGAGTGAACTTGTTGCCCTCTCTACCAAACCTGCCATTACCGTTACCCCACCTAATCGCGGCAGTTACGCCTGGCACTGGTGGGTGGATACCTATAATGGAAATGTTGTGTCCGAGGCCTCCGCCGACTCCATATCCACTCCTTCCACCCCAACAGATCAGGACAAACCGAAACTTCACTATTATTACGCGCGAGGGTTTGGCGGTCAGTTCGTGTATGTTGTGCCTGAACTGGAACTCGTTACAGTGTTGACCAATGACAAACGAAAGAAGGAAAAACCTCCACTGGATGTTTTTCCTCGGCTTCTTGCCCCTCCGTTATGGAAACTGTTATAGACAGGACTTCTTATTCCATATCTACAAAAGTTAACCCCCAACCTTAACCCGGAACGGTCCGAAGGGCTGGGGGTCATTGTCATCGCTCTAACCTTGTTGCACTAATGTAGCATTCTGTTATTAACGCTCACATTACACTGCATCACCACGATCATGCCAGCGCTTCTTCCACGGCAAGCGTTACTGGATATGGACCGGACTCCTTGTTAGAGATCACAACAAGTTGTACATCATGGTCGGGATACACGGAAGACATGAAAGACACTCCCGGATCGAATCCCATCACATGCATTTTAAAGATGCCTTCTCCTTTATGATTAATCCAGACACCCTGTCCGTAATATTTTTCATCCTTGTAGTGGGCGTGTGGAGTTAATAACTGTTTGGTGCTCTCTTCACTCAATAATTGATAACCCAGCAATGCCTCCCAGAATTGAATCATATCAGGTGCCGTAATATACGCCCCACCATCCGCTCCACCTTTGACTGGAATGGAGAATACATTGGTACTCCATGAGCCATCCTCATGATCCAGATATCCGATCGCTGTGTTGCGTGGAAGCTGATATGTCACAAAATAACCTGAATCACTCATGCCACACCGCTCGAAAATGTGCTCTTCCACATAGTCGGCAAAGGCCTGTCCTGCATGCTGCTCCACAATCAGCCCCAAGACGATGAATCCCGCATTGTTATAGTGAAAACGCTCACCCGGTGCCGCCTTCATCGGCAGGTGCTGAAACATGGGCAGAAAGTCACTCAACTCCCGCATGGAATAGACAGGTCTCTCTTTCCACAATTCAGAAAAGTCTTCCATCACTTCTTCATCAAAATAGTCAGGGATACCTGAAGTATGTGTTAACAGCTGATGGACAGTAACCCCTTTGTCCCAGAGGGGAAAATCAATATTCAGAACATCTGTCAGCCTAGAATCATAGGACAGCTTGCCCTGCTCAATCAGCTGGCATATACTCACAGCCGTGAAGATTTTACAACCAGAAGCAATCCCGAACCGGGTATCTACCTGATTGGGAAGCTCTTCGCTGCGATTTGCGTAACCACGTTTGATACTCATAAGAATTTGACCGCCTTGTTTGAGCAAAACTACACCCGAAAAATCAACGTGTTCCATGACTTCTTCTATCTTACTTGTCAGATCCGTTACATTAATCATTCCAAAATCACCTACAGACTTATCTATGTATTTGTTATGTTCTTCATCCTATTTCTTCATCATATGCTGTATTCCTTCAAATTTTCACAAAAAAGAAGGGCTAATCCCTTTTTCAAGGTAATCCCCCTTCTTCATATCCTTGCAGTTTACGTTTGACATAACATGCTCAAATGTTGTTCAATCACTTGTTCCACTCGTTCAACCGTAAGCCTTTCAGGCTGCATGACGAGGTGAAGGGCCAGTCCATCTACAAGCGCGTATAACTTCTCTGTCTCCATCCCTGCATCCAGATCCCGATGTGTCATGCCCTGCTTCTGCAACTCCTGAATTACAGATTGAGCAGACAGGTACATCCCATGATGCATCTGATCACTTAACTTTTTTAGTTCGGGATATACCAGCACTTTCGCTGTAAAAGAAAACCAGACCTCCATTTCCATAATTCTGTCTTCATCCAGCGGGAGAAATTGCAAAAGCAGATTTTTCATATTCTGCAGCACAGATCCGGTCATCTCTAACGCTTCTACTCTCTCCTGTACCCGTTCCGCAAAAAGATTCATGCAGAAGGCGAACAGCTCGGCCTGTGTGGCAAAATAGTGTCGCATGGAACCTACCGATAGCTCCGCTTCCTTCGCTATATTCCGAACGGTAGCATGCTCCAGCCCATGATCTCGAATGACTCGAATGGCCGCAGCAGCAACGATTTTCCTTTGTTGTTCATGATCTACGATTTTTGGCATAGTTCCATTATACACTAAGCTTCTATTTATATAATACATTGTGCTATAATCTTTTTAATACAACGTATTAAAAAATAACATAAAGCTGCACAGAGAGGAATTAACGGATGATACACACAAGCATTCCAGACAAACGACGCCAAAAATTTGGAGTATTAAAATTCATACTAGGAATGTTCTTCGCAGTACTAGTGCTTATCGGTGCAGGGTTTCTCTATGAATGGTATGCCTCTTCTCAGGCCAAAGAGGACTTTCCACCTCCCGGGAAATTGGTGCAAGTCGGCAGTTATCAGCTGCATATCCATAAACAGGGCAGTGGTTCACCGACCATTATTATGGAGGCGGGTAGTGGTGAGACCAGTTTGTCCTGGAGAGATATTCCTACGGAACTAGCAAAACATGCAACGGTAGTCACTTATGATCGCGCGGGATATGCATGGAGTGAATCTGCAGCTACAGAACGTACGGGCGCGAATATCGTCAAAGAGTTACATTCAGCTCTAGAGAAAGCGAAGATCCCTGGCCCTTATATTATGGTAGGTCATTCCCTTGGTGGCATGTATGCAAGACTGTTCGCACAGACCTATACGAATGAAGTACAGAGCCTTGTCTTGATTGATGCAAGACCTGAGGATGATGAACAGAATACGAAGGTTTTGCTAGAACAAGCTCAGTTCCAAGGAACCCCGCCTGCTTGGTTACTGTCTGTATTGAAGTTATCGGGAAGCTTCAGGCTTTTTCCAGACTTTATGCTTGAGGGCCTGGTAGCCAAGCAAGATCGGGATGCATTTATTAATGTGATCGCAACACCCGCCTTTTTTCATGCCAAAGAAGAAGAAGCAGCTCTCGCCTATACAACTGAAAATGCCATTCGTGGCCAACATCTCGGTTCAATACCTGTACGTATCCTGGCACGCGGGCTCCCCCAGAACTATGCTCAGGCAGGGCTTTCAGCGGAAGTTGGACAGAAACTTGAATCCATCTGGCAATCAGGGCAACGTAGCATGCTGAATATATCGGAGAATAGCCAGCTCATCATTGCCAAGAAAAGCGGTCATATGATTATTCATGATGAACCCGAACTGGTTGTGCAGACCATCCTTGAGTTACTCCCAGATCAACAATAGGTCAGAATCTAATAACACACTCAGTTCGTTGAAAATGTTTAAGGGGCTGTCCCACAAGCCATGTTCATGACTTGGGACACCCCCCTTAAACATTTTATGACGAATTAGATTTGGAATGATTAGATACTTAGATACTTAGATACTGTGCTGTCTCCCGAGTTGGTTACCGCAACGCTTGCAGATCAGCATCTGGATTTCCTGCACTCGTCTTCGTCTCACCTGAAGCCCTCGTATTGATCAGATAGTACAGCGTTGCATAGATCGTGAGGAGAAATACACCAAAGAACATACAAAACGCCAGAGATGGACGGCTTACACTTTCATGCATCAGATTAATGAGTGTCTCCCGATTCGTCAATGCATCCCAGCTATTCAGACGATACACACGTCCAAGCAGTACCCCATAACTCCCCAAAGCACATCCCGCCAGCACAAAGATCCAGGATGCCATCCGTCCGATTCGGTAATATATCACTTCCTGAAGCTGGTACATAGATAAGAATCCAAGCAGAAGTCCAGTCCAGACAAACATTAATACAACAATCAAGTCGTACCAATAGTTGTAATCCAGGCCATCACCACCGTAATAACGGGAACTTCTGGCCGTCAGATGAACCAGATCCGTTACAATGTAGGACGAGTTAGGGAAAAACAGTAACCACAGCAGAGCACTTGCCACCGCAAGCCATACTGCCCCTTTCCATTTCACGTAACTGAAGCCATAGGCCAGATAAGAGAATACAAATGGAATCCAGCCCAGAAACAGATTCCAGATCAGGAAACGAAAATAGCGCTGATCCAGCCAATCCGCCTCTGCATAATACAAACCGAGGGTCACCACAGTAACCAAACTAAGGAATATAAATATTTTGATATAATTCAATTTTCTCAATGATTTAGACCTCTCTTGATCAAATTCAATCAATTCCGAAAATATCGGATGATCTCTTCCTTATTCTTTTCGACACGCAGGTTCAGTCCACGTTTGTCCCTTAGACCGTACTGTTGTAGCTCATGACCCGGGTCAAGCACCAATGGCTTGGTTGCCACATCCTCCAGCAAGTTAATCGTCAGTTGATAGGTTTCACGCAGCTTGTCCATCGGCAGAAGCGACTCATAACGTTTGATCAGTTCAATCAAGCGTTCAGCATACACGACACGCACCATACTATCCGCGCTCTTCAGTTGTCTTGAAGCAAATACCGTTATCGCAGCAACAATAGCTGGATCTGCATAATGCTTGGCGATCAACGTAAGCTCATCCACCGCATCCCAGTTCATAATGGATAACTCCGAGGTTAATTGTCGGATTCTCTCATCCATCCACAGTTCTTCCAGTTCTTTCGGTATCTCCCAATGCTTGTAGTCGGTATATACACCTTCTCGATGCATCTATATTGCACTTCCATAATGTTTGACGAACATTGCTTTGGGAATACTCCAGTCTGTTTCCATCCAACCACCACCATACCTGTCTCTATTTCTGCTCATTCCCATAACATATTACATAATTTTACTCTTGATTAAGCATACTAGAATCATACCATTTACCAAAGGAGAATCAAATTCACAATGAATCCAAATTCAATGCAACCTCAAAACCAAATGCAACCTACAACGAACGCAAATCCAGCCCTTACACCTCAAATGAACCATGGCGGACATGAAATGTTTGATATGCATGAAATTCTGTCAGGGGCCGTCAATGTATTGGATCAGTACATGATGTTCCGTACATTTGTGCAGGACTCTGAACTGCTTGGCATTCTTGATCGTCAATACAACTTCATGCTGTCCCAATACAATCTGACTGCAGAATGTTTCTCAACCGGACAGAAACCACATCAAGAGACGGCAACCTACATGATTCCAAACATGGTACCACCTGTATATGGTCTCACACCATCTGCACCCAAAAAGCCCAATCAAGCCATGACTGATGTGAAAGACGCTGGAATCAGTGGTCATATGTTGGGACTGATCAAGTCCCACGCTTCCCTGCTTGCTATGTCTGCTCCTGAAATCACGAACGGCACTGTCCGCCGTGTTATCGCTTCGCAGATACAGCATTTTATCGAGATGGCTTACGAAATTTTCATGTATCAAAACAAGAATGCCTATTATCAAGTACCGCAGCTAAACGCGAAGGATACGCAACAGATGCTTCAGACCTATGTCCCGGCAACTGGAGCACCTCAGATGCCACAGAACAATAAACCGCCCCTCCACTAATCTACAGTAAAGCAAGATCAATAAACAAAGAACAGTCTCTCTAACCCATCCAGGTTTCAAGGGACTGTTCTTTGTCCTGTTCTTTGTCCTGTTCTTTGTCCTGTTCTTTGTCCTGTTCTTTGTCCTGTTCTTTGTCCTGTTTTTTGTCCTGTTCTTTGTTCTTTCCTTTATCTCTGCAAATCTTATCTCTCTATTCGCTCATCAAGTCGTATACACTAATATTACGGATTCGGCGTGTCACCAGCATCGATACCATATAAGCAACCCCAAGAATTAGAATACATAACAGCAACATCTGAGGCAGATTAACCGATAGTTTCGAATTATATATACCGAGACTGGATAACATCAATACAAAGGTCTGATCGGTATAAAAGTAACCCAACAGTCCACCAAGCAGTACTCCTGCACCAATAACCGGAAGTAAACTTAATGTAATTTGAGTCATTAGATTCAGCGTCGTGTATCCTGTTGCCTTGAGTATGCCAAACTCAAGCTTTCGCTTCTGGATTAAGGTCTTGATCACCAGATAAAGGATCAGACTGACCACCAGAATCGTGACCACTGTAATGACAGTTGTTAAGGACGACACTGCTGAAGTGAACGAGCCCATGTTACTTTTTTGCAATTCCTGAATGTTCGTGATATTCCATACTCCGGGGTACTGTTCATTCAATAGCTGCGTAAACTCTTCAGCAGTCGTCTCCCCATCCAGATACACATTGATCATTGCAGGACGGTAATCGGGCAACATCTGTTTCATGCCGTCTGTCGTCATAGATGCCACCATGCCCAACTGATTGATCTGCTGGCTCAAACCTGTAATGAGGTATGTAGACGTGACACCATCCACAGTTACTGGCGCTTCATCTCCGATGTGGAGATCAGCCTTTTTAGCAACAATACCGGAGATGGCAATTTCATTGTCATGCTCTGGTTGTCTGCCTTGATAGATCGTCTTGGTTTCCATTCGGCTGAAGTCGTCAGACACTTGTAACGCCAGGTTGATATCTTTCACGGACGCCACTTTGGTGTCCAGTATCGTTGTTTTGTCAACGTGATTCAGAGCAGCAACTTCTGCGAACAACTGCGGCTGTTTTTGTTTTTCTTTCAGTGTAAGAAGCAGGCTGCTTCGTTCGAGCCCAATAAGATCCGTCAAAGCAGTGGCATCGCCATTGAAGTTAAAATTCAGGATAGAGCAGAAAATGGAGGAAAAAGTCAGCCCCGCCACCACAATCACAATCATGACGTTCTGTTTCCATTGCTGCAATACGGACTTCAGACTTAAGACAAATTGTAAGGGCATACGATTCTTCTCAAGTGGAGCATAATTCCGCTGGAAATTATGGGCCTTCAATCCGTTTTGCAATGCCATTACGGGCGTAATGGACCGAATGCGTAAGCTGGATAGTAGCGCCACTAAGAGTACCAGACCTGTAACAATGAGCAGACTCAGCAAACCACTAAGTCCGTCAAACGTCGAAGGCCATAATAAACCGATGGAAGCCGAAATCAGGTTCCCCACCAGCGGCATAGCGAGAATGGAAAGAATGAGGCCCGGGATGACCGCAATCAGGGTAACAGCCGTAAATTGCAGCAGAATCGCACGAACAATCTGCCCCGTAGTATACCCATTCGCTTTCAACACACCCATATTCATCATCTGATCTTCGATATGTGTGACAATCTGGAATCGAATGACAATCAATGAGATGATAACCATCATCATTGCAAAAATAACCAGAATCGCAGCGAGCAGGCTCACAAATATTCGATTTCCTTCTAACCCCGCCTCAGCAGTCATTACGGAAAAGAAAGCATTTCCGCCTGAAGAGGAGATTGCTTCTCCCAATACTTTTTCCAAATCTACCGCCTTCGTAGGGTCAGTCAGGGCAACACTGAGAAACTGATATCGAGCTTGTGCCGATACCTTGGCATATAACGAATTAAAACCTTCCGAGGTCAGAAAAACTTTCATGGCGCCGATGGTTGATGTACCCATGAGTGGGTCCTCAATAAATCCGCCGATGGTGTAGGTATACAGCTGATTATCATACATAAAGGCAAATGGATCACCCACGTTATACCCTGAGCCTACCTGGAACGTATAGGGAAGATAGATGGTTCTAGCGTCCTCTGACTCTAGCGGTGTAATCGTCTGAAAAGGACTTAGTTGCCGCTGCTGATGAGCATCCAGTATCATCAGGTTCCCTGATACCACTTCTTCTCCCTGGTTAATCCTGGCCTCGTACAGTAGAAGTGCCTGCTCGCTCTCCCAATGTTTCGTCTGTGGAAACTGCTCCGCAACAGACTCAATCTTTTTGGTCTGACTGCCTTTTTCAAAATAGGATATGATATCAGGTGTGTGAAGCTCTTTCATTCTCTCCTTCTGAAAAGACCCTAGCTTGAGCAAAATGGAAAGACCGATATTCAGGATTAGAACGGCCAGCATGACGAGTATGATTAACGTTATCGTTGCACTCTTCCGTCTGCGAATATTGGACCAGGCCAGCATACTTGTTAAACTTTTCATCACTACCACCCCAACTCAGAGAGGAACGATTGAACCTGTTCTAGCCGCTCTGTGCCATGATCTTCATCGTAAGAGGACAGCCGAAGTTCTCCCACAACGATGCCGTCACGCAGGTACAAAATTCGGTTGCCACGCAGTGCTGTCTTGATATCGTGAGTCACCAGGACAATACTCTGCCCCTGCCTGTTCACTTCCGTGAGCACACGAAGCACACTTGTACCCGAGGCGCTGTTGAGCGCACCGGTAGGTTCATCGGCAAATACCACTTTGGGACTGTTGATAAGTGCCCGGATCATACCTGCACGTTGAGCTTCTCCGCCCGAGATCTGGGAAGGGAATTTCCCCCACGTTTCAGGTCCAAGACCTACTTTCTCCAACATTTCCTTCGCTTTGAAGACTGCTTCTGATCTATTTTTCTGTACCAGATATGCACTGGAAAGCACATTGTCCAACACACTCATCGTGTCGAGCAAATGAATCTGCTGAAATACAAATCCGCAATTTTGTCGCCGAAATACCGCAAGTTGGTCATTGTTCAGCTTTGTAATGTCCTGCCCTCCGAACATAATCTCGCCCAATGTCGGTTTATCCATGCCTGAAATGGCATATAACAACGTTGACTTTCCTGACCCTGAACTGCCCATAATGATTGTAAAATCTCCCTCGTACAAGGTTAGATCCACATTTTTCAGAACATGCTGTTGGTTTCCGCCGTGCGAGAATGTTTTCCCAAGCTTGGTAGTCTGAAGCAACACTCGAGCCGTGTCTTTGCTAAAATCCGATCTTTCTTTATTACGATCTGTATTCAAGCTATTCACCATTTTGTTCACTCGGAACACTCCATTTACGTTGATGCTCATTATGCCACACATCAACTCCTGTTAGAGATAAAGGCACCATAATGGCTGCAATCGCCTTATTTACTGCTATTGCATCCTTATCGTACAATGCAGGTTCTTAACGAGTCTTTGTGCATTCCTTAAGCAATCCTTAATTCACGCCGACAAGCGGGATCAGCATTGTCATGACGAATCCATTCTCCAGATTGCGGCAGGTCAGCTCTCCTCCCATACCACGCATCAGATTGCGGGAGATCGTCAAGCCAAGGCCCGAACCTATCTGATTTCCGGCGTGACTCCCCCGGTAGAACTTGTTAAAAATCAGGGGCAATTCATCTTCCTGCACACCTGGTCCATAATCGCGGATTTCCACTTCGAGATACGGATCCTGAATCGTAAATGAAATCACTATAGATGTACCGGCATACTTATAGGAATTACTAACTACGTTATCCAGCACCTGCTGCAATCGCAGTGGATCTACCGAAATCAGGCATTCAGGGACAACACCCGTTGTAATTCGTTCATAAAAATTCGCTTCCTCCACCAATTTATTCAGAATGGAGCTTGTTTCATCCTGCACATGAACTTGCAGCTCGTTCAGCTCTTCCAGCGTGGAATGAAACATGTCTGTCACAAGCCGATCGATCTGGTCTGCCTTGGCATACAGGGTGTGCAGCTGTCTAGACGTTTTCTCATCCGTTGTTTTGATCAGCATGAGTTCAGTCAACGCTTTAATGGAGGCAACCGGAGTTTTGATGTCGTGACTGAGGCTGGCGACCAGTTCTTTTTTGCTTTTGTTCGCGCGATACTCACTCTGGCGGGCAGCGGCCAGCTCTTCCCTCATCATGTCAAAGCTTTCAGTAAAGGCTCCGAACAGATGATTACGGTCCATCTCCAGAGGAACATCCAGATTGCCCTTGGCAATCTGTTTTGCAAACCGTTGCAATCGCCGGAACGGACGAAGAATGGAACGATTCAGGTACAGCGCATAGATCAAGCCGAGCAGAAACAGCAATAATGCTGTCCATATGCCCGCCACGGCCAATCGGGTTCTCCATTGTTCAAATATGACCTGATTATTATTGTCAAAGATCACTTTTCCCACGGTTTGGCGATCTACTGTTAGATCAAGCATTGTATCTCGATGATTAACTGCGTCATTGATGGTTGCAGAGATATCCTTCCTGGTTTGAAACCTGACGGTTCCCTCGTTATCGAGAATGGTAAAATCAAGTGCACTCTGTGCATAAAGCTCCGAATTTAATGCATCCCAATGCTGTTCTGTAATTTTAACAACTGCGTTAATGGCTGCCCGATCCGTTACAGGCATCTGCATTAACTTTTGTAATAAAACGGTCTGTACGACTACAAAAACAACAATGCCGCACAACAGTGCGTAGATCATTTTTTTAAACATCTAATGAATCCTCTAATACGTATCCGATGCCCCAGACCGTCTGAATGAGCACCGGATCTTTAGGATCAGACTCAATCTTTTCGCGCAAATGACGAATATGTACATTCAGGGTACCATCTCCGGTAATACTGTCTCCCCATACCTCCCTGAATAACTCTTCCTTCGGAATCACTCGATTTTTGTGACTTATCAGGTAATTCAACAATTTAAACTCCATCGCGGTAAGTTTCAGTGGATTCCCATTCAGACTAACACGTCGCAACTCCTCATCGATCTGTATCGGACCTGCCTGAAGCTTGACCGTTCTAGGCGGGGGTTCATCCTCGTTCCCATACCGCTTTAACACAGCCTTGACCTTGGCAAGGATAATTCGGAGTGTATAAGGCTTGTGAATATAGTCATCTCCACCGATATTCAGGGCAATCAGGACATCATCTTCACTTGATCGGGCACTGATGAACAGAATTGGAATGTCCGTTGTCTGCCTGAGCTCCTTGCACAATTGAAACCCGGACGATTCACCCAGATTAATATCCAGCAGAAGGAGAGAAACGGAATGTTCACGCAAAAAAACACGACACGCCTCCGCACTTGTGACATACTCCGTGTGAACACCGAACAGATTGAAGTATTCCGCTGTGCTCTCGGCAAGTTCCAACTCATCATCTACAATTAAACAATCTATTTTCATACGTGCGACTACACCGCTTTCATGAATTTAGTCATGATGTAAAGCTCTTGCTTCCATTTCATGAATCCATCATACCATGGGTACACATGTTCAATGCATATATTCCTTGATTCGGTTACCAGAAACTGATTTAAAACCTATACACGGTCGATATGTCGATCATACGTATAATACATGGTGTATTCTATATAAGTTGAACTAAAGATATATTCACACGTACACTCCGATGACAGAATAACCTTCCAATCGCTGTTATCCCCAGATTTTTTTGATTTCCTTTTCTCAAGGGAAAAATCCGGTGATAAAGGCGAACGCTTCGCTTTTTCAGGTTTTTTCTGTCCTCTCCGTTTCTGTGTAAATGATTATTTCAACTTATATAGCCATAGAATGGTTTAAATTACGTATTGTTTATTCTGGGAGGTATGAGGATCCGAATGAATCAATTGATCAAACTCGGTTTTCTGGCTATGACTTTGGGTTGTACTGCCATTGGCGCAACACTTACACCCCAAACAGCGTTGGCTGCGCCTGTTCCAGCTTCCAAAGCGGTGTATCATCAGTTCCAAACCTATCGCACAGATGCGGTGAAATCCACAGCCAGTCTAATTAAGGCACGTAAATATCTGATAAATAACATCGACAAAGTGGGTCCTTCGCAAGCCACCTTAATGACTTTGCAACTGGAGAATATACAAAATATCAAGCTGGCTGATTTGGATGAAAAAAATGTATACGGAGCTGGTCCAATCCGCACTGTCCGAAGCCCATACCAAAATCGGTTACGAACAACAGCTTACATACAGCAGTCTGCTCAAAGAGATCAAAGATCCCACTGTTCGCAAGCTATTACAGGAAGCCTCTGACCTTGGATACAAGCTGGAAACCAGCGAAGGCATCTATTATCCAATCATTAATTATGAGGTTTACAAAAAGTTTCAACCCTTTGTGAAGCCTGATATCGCTGCATATATTGATATCATGGCTACCGAGTCCAATCAAATGACCACTTCGGATGGCGGCATTATCATCCCCTGGGACGAATTAATTCAGCGTACTTTGGAGAAGGAAGCCTTCTTGAACAACTTCCCGAATTCCAATCGCACAACAACGGTGAAGCGTTGGTTATTTGTGGATTATCTATTCTACGGAAGTGACAACACACCTGCTTATGACTGGTACACAGACGAAGAGATTCGGACAATCGATCCTGAATTGAAAAAGGCATACGAGAAGGCGTTGGCAAAAAGGGAGCCCCATACCAAGAGTGTACTTCTGGATACCATGGAAAAGATCTTGACTGTCCTTAATCAAAACAATGACGAACTTACGCCTGAAGTCAGAAAAATTATCGATCCTGTTTACACGCAATTTGCCAAAGAATGATATAACAGAATAACAGAACATAAAAAAAGCGGCACTCCTCTTTACAGGATGTGCCGCTTTGGCTTGTCTTCCAGGCTATTTCTCCAATTGAAAATGGATTGAAGTGTGTACCGATGCAAGTTTGTCCGGATTCACAACCAGATAAACCCCCTCAATCTGCTCTCCAGAAGGGCTCAGCTGCAAACAAAGCACCTCGGACAACTGTTCCCCATCCAACAAGGCCAATTGAAGTTCTCCATTAATGAATGTTGGCAGCCATTGCCTTTCCCGTAATCGGGTAAGCACTCGCCGAGAGGTCAGAAGCGCAAGCACGCCCTTGTGAACATTCATCGTTCTCATGACGGTGTGAACACGTCCCCCGCCATCTGCCGTAAATACAGGCTGATCAGCTAATAATTCCAGCATGGCAGAGACGTCATAATTTAGGAAAGCCGTTGTAAAACGAGCGAGCAGCTTCTCTTTTGCAGCATGATCAGCATGACATTGTTCCATCACTGGCAGTCTTTCGGGCAGATTCCTTCTGGCCCGGCTAAAGATCTGACGGCAGTTACTTTCCGTTTTGCCAAGCCACTCCGCGATTTCGGAATACTCATACTGGAACGCTTCACGAAGCACAAAGACAGCACGTTCCATGGGCGAAAGACGTTCCAGCATGACCAGATAGGCGTAGGAGATCATCTCCTTCTGCTGCATGGTTTCCTCTGGAATGTTTCCCATTTGACCGTCACCCATCGGCTCTGGCAGCCATTCTCCAACATAACTTTCCCTCTGATTGCGGGCAGAGTTCAGCAGATTCAGGCTTCGGTTCACGACCAGTTTGGCAATGTACGATTTGGGATTTCGGATTACATCTGTAGCGTGACTATGCATTCCTGCAAAACAGTCCTGCACAACATCCTCAGCCTCCATCACACTGCCAAGCATACGATAAGCAATGGAGAACGCATAGGCTTTGTAACGAATATACAATTCACCAACTTCCAGAGAAGACTGTTCTGGCTCATTGGTGAGGGGATTGGATTTCATGAGAATGGCCTCCTCTGGCAGATGGTTGTTTAGAACATTTAATTAAAGCAGCCCGGGTACATGCCCGTTGTAATTGCAATTCGATTCCAGTTGTTAATGGTGTTGATCGCCATAATCAGATCCACGACTTCGGCATCACTGAAATGTTCCTTCACTTTTTCAAACAATTCAAGCGGTACGCCTTGATCGGAGATCCGGGTCACCACTTCAGCCAGCTCCAGCATAACACGTTCTTTTTCCGTAAACAAAGGTACCTCGCGCCACACACTGAGCAGCAAAATGTGATCTGCATACTCTCCCAGTTTCATCAAATCTTTGGCATGTTTATCGAGACAAAAGGCACAGCCATTGATTTGGGATACCCGAATCTTCAATAGTTCATACAACACTTTGTCTTCAAATTGGCCTGAAATGTATTGCTCCATCGCCATTATCGCTTTAAAAGCACTTGGATTTGCTACTCTGTAGTTCATTCTTAAATTCATATCTCATTCGCCTCCGTTAATTGGTGTACATCCTGAAGACAATTGAAGGCTGTATTCTGTGACATTCTTTTTGCAAAAATATTTATTTCCATAAGCACGAAGGCACACAATCCAACCATCGGTAAAGGAAATAACATACGGGAAAGACTATATTCTTACATACAATTAACATTAAACGTGAAATAAAATCGAATATTTCCGTATTCATGTTCGTTCTTTGCTGTATCGTTTGTGATTTCAAACAAAATAGCATTACATGTATTGATACTTCGACCAAAGAAGTAGTAACATACGGCTACAAAGTAAACTTTTCTAACATGTAAGATAATCATATTAAATAGTTCATTTATCCCGCAAGGAGTGACTCACATGATAACTTCCAATTCCCAATCCAATTCTCCAATGACATCCGAACTGCCCCGCGGCTGCACGTTCTCCGCCGAAGACTGGCATGTATTATCCCAATATTGGTATCCGATTGCTCAGGCAAGTGAAGTGACCGATACACCATTGGCTGCTCAACTGCTTGATGTAAAACTGGTTCTTTACCGCAGTAACGACAAGGTTGTCGTAGCGAAGGATCTTTGTTTTCACCGTGGGGCTCCACTTAGCAAAGGCTGGGTGGAGAACGGCGAGATCGTGTGTCCGTATCATGGTTTTCGTTATAATTGTGAGGGTAAATGTACGGCGGTGCCTGCACACCCCAGCTCCAAAATCTCTCCCAAGTTAAAGCTTATCGTATACCCGGCAGTGGAACGCTACGGATTGATCTGGACTTCACTTGCTTGCACTGACGAGCAGATTCCTTCATTCCCGGGATGGGACAATCCAGATTATATCAACATCCTGCCTCCAAACTTTGATATCGCAGGTTCTGCTGGAAGACAGATGGAAGGATTTCTGGATGTCTCCCATTTTGCATATGTGCATACCGAGACATTCGGCGATCGGAACAATACCGAAGTGCCGCAATACAAAGTGATACGTGAAGGTAATGAGCTGTTTGCCGAGTATTGGAGTTCCGTCAGCAACTACGGCAAAGGTCAGGATAACGTGGCGCCGGAAGGCTTCCAATGGCTACGTGAATTCCGTGTATTCCCACCCTTTGCTGCATCACTAACGGTACATTTCCCGGGAAACGACAAGCTGAACATTCTAAACTGTGCATCGCCGATCTCTGCACGTTATACACGTCTATTCTGCCCAATCACACGCAACTTCGACAAAGATGCTCCGATTGAAGACACGATTAAGTTTAATTTGCAGGTATTCGAGGAAGACCGTGAAATGGTGGAATCACAGAAGCCGGAGGATTTGCCGCTCGATCTGCACGCAGAAGCACATATTCCCGCAGACCGCACCTCGATTGCTTATCGTCAGTTACTGACAGAGCTTGGTTTGGGCCGGAATTATACATCGTGAATTAAAGATGATAACAAACATAAAAGGAAGCGTTCGCTATTGCACGCTTCCCTTTTTTTATACGAGATACCCCTTTACTATTCATAATATCTTGTGATGGAATTCCCAATAGACAAGCAACGCTTATTCTATCCTTGATGATTCGTATTCACGGGAAGTTCTCTATAATAGGGACAGCCCGGTTCGTGAATAATGCGTGGATCAACCCACGTTCCCCAATAGGGGAGCCGATTCACATATGGTTGTGCATACGGTTGTACATTTGGTTGTGCGTTTGGTTGTGCATTTGGTTGGCTATTCGCTTTCGGCATGTTGTTCGTGGTTGGCGAAATCTCAGTTGCACAATCCGCAGGTGGTCCGATGATCACGGTTTTCTGTATTGGAGCAAGGGTTTCTTTCACTTTGTTCACATCAAGACAGTAGGTGTGTGCGAGTAAAGCGGCGGGTGTCAGACGCAACGTGTCAGAACCAAAAATCGCCTCGGGTACAGGGGCATCGAAGATGGCAAGCAAGTGGGTATGATCAGCAATCGCAATCTCATAGTGCCACCAGCCTTGCGGAACATTAGCTACTTGGCCTGGCGTAATTGTGAAATTCAACAGCTCGTTGGTAAACGGATTAATTAAGGAAACTACCGCTGAGCCGCTAATGCAATAGACCAGTTCTGTCGCATTTGGATGAGTATGTGGTTCAACGACATTGCCGGCACTGAGGAAAATATCCAATAAAGAGGCATTGCCCAGTGTATTTAACTGTTGGATGGAAAGGGAGTTAATATAGTTGTTTTCATCTTTTTTGAATAACGGATTCTGGCTCAAATCATAAGTAAACTGGGTGGTTGGTAAAGTGTAGTCCATATAGGAGGTTGCCAAAATAAAACGCCTGCCCTTCGCTCTCGGTTTAGGTGATTACCTATACGACAGCTTATGCGATGAGCCCAGAGGCGTGAGCCCATTTTGAAGAATACCATCCCCCTCCTCCACACTTGTTTCGTTATGTTAAATCCGTTGTATCATCTGATCACATCGCGGCATAGGCTGATATCATCAATCAAGTCATTGGAGGCATGTAACATGGCATATGGCCCTGGTTCTGTTCCATCCCCGCAACCAACGGGTTATCCTTACCCTTATTATCCACCGACTCCACCCCCACCTTATCCCTACCCTTACCCTTATCCATACCCGCCCATCGTCCCGTTTCCACTCCCATTCCCCATCGGCGGCCCTTGGTGGCATGGCGGCTATCCGGGTGGTGGCTATCCAGGCGGACCTCACGGTCCATTCCCGGGAGGCGGTTATCACGGCGGACCTCATGGAGGAGGTCCTGGCGGTCCTGGCGGGCCCGGCGGGCCTGGTGGTGGGTTCCACGGACATCGCTACTTTCAAGGGTAATCCCTGGCTACACCCAGAAGAAGGAGCTGCTTTTGGCAGCTCCTTTATTCATCTTCCCCAAACCTATGATGATGAAAATGGGCTCCCGAAATCTCCATACACTTCTACCCATGACTTAATAGAGGTTGTTCAAAAAGTCCGCTTTTGATTACGAATCATGCCTAGCAGCATCGTCAGCATCGAAGTTGAAATTCAGCCGAAATGTCCGTTACTCACGTAGTTTTCCCTACGCTCCGCTACTCCATTTCTAGCTTCATTCCATCTTCTCGGTACTGAAAAACTGACTTTTTGAACACGTACTAATAGGTTATCTCATCCATCAACTTCAGATTACGGTTCGAAACGGTGAGCAGATTAGTGAATGTATCCGTTAGATAATATACAAAGTCCGGATCGTGCACATACATAATAATCTGTCCATAGGTTCCTTCATCTGTCGGATCAAAATCAAGCATGAGGTACAGTGAGCCCCCAGCCATTGTTGCAAAAGGCATCCATTGTTTATGAAATAAATATGGCTTGATCTCCGGGTCCAGTTCGCTGATCTCTTCAGGAGAATAATACGCTTCCAACTTCTCATCCACTTCACAGAAATACTGCTTGGTTTCTCGAATTTCATCCAGGGACATCAGATAAAAGGGAGTACATTCATCAATCTCTTCATCACCTGGATACAGGACATGTAACGCATACCCACTGCCGTCCTTGTGCTGATAGAACGCACGAAAATCAGCTGGCAGCCGGATACTATAATCCTTTTCGAATATATCCAGACTTTCCTCGGTTGCGCCTTCCCGATGCTGATATTCTTCATACAATTGGCGAATCTCATCATCCTGTATTTTTTCATCCAGTAATCGATTCAACTCATCAGCCAACACATTCAATGTGGATTCTGCATTTGAATTCATGAAGATCTCTCCTTCCTCACTCTGTTTCTGCCCGTTCCTGTACATATTCCCGGTAACCCCAGAAAGCTTCATCTTCCCCACCGTCTTCAATGAGGATCATGACCGCATAGGAGAACAGGTCCAGCCACTTTTCCATTAGGGTGACCTGCTCATCTGAGATAATGTTATTGCTGCGCAGCATCCCGTCAGGTTCAACCGCCCAGGCACGTCCCAGATGGGTAATCCCCCATAGACAAGCCATAACTTCACGATCCAGCGTAGGTCCTTGCAGATCTGGAACCAGAGTACGCAGAATTTCCATTAACTCATGAAAGTTTTCTTCCATTAGCTGCCCTCGGAAGGGACGCAGACTGCCAAGAAAGCCCGTCTCCATTTTGGGATGATACAGATCCTCATAGGAAAAGGCATGACATTTTAACAAAATCACTGCTTCTTCACGCTTCATTTCAGTGTCCCTCTTATCCAAACTTCATTCATTAATACTTGGGGTCTACCAGCGCAGGGGATCTTCTCCACGCCATAACACGTAACGCTCAAGCTCACGTATGACTCCTGTTCCGATCCCATACTCGTCCATCTCTTCGGATTGCAGATCAAGAATATGCAGCATCCCTCCATACGTACCAACCACAAGCTTGGATTGATCAGGCGAAACAGCTAGGGAATAGATGGTGCTGCCTACATAATGTCTCCAGACTTCCTGACCGTCACCATCCACACAATATAAATAACCGTATGCATCCCCAAGCACCATACCTGCGCTGATCTCCATTGCGGCGTATACGCGGGCATTCTCATCCATGACGGGCCAATCTTCCTTACTCTCATTGCCATCCATGGATTCCAGCTGAACCTGTATCGTGACCCCGTTGTAAAAGTGACATGCATTAAACCAAGCTTCCGAGCTGTCCCTTGTAAACACCGCATGATGAGGATAGCTGGATTCCGGGTAGAGTGAATATGTCTTATCCAGCTTGCGATCCAGCACCATATGATTACTGCTCTGGCTGCCGTAGGCAATCCACCGACCATCGCGGGATACAGCCGCATGCCCCATATCCATCTGTGTATCTTCCAATTCGTACTCTTCGATCTCCGCAAGATCAGGATGCAGCAAGGATACCTGACCCTGATCCAACAAATAGATTCCATAACGGGAAAGAATCAAAATGGATTTTCCATCATTGAATGGAATAAGTCCTTCAAGAGTGCGTTCGGGTTGTTCACAATCAGCAAGTGACTCGATGCGGGGTAGAGCCTTCTGAATACTGGATTGTATATCTTGCCAGCGATACAAGGCAAGCTCTTGTCCTTCCAGTTGACGATTCGGCTGTCTAATAACACGGATACCTTCCGTTCCAGCCAGCGCATAGTCCATACCGTCCGGTGAACAACCTGCGAATAGGTACTGGGAGAAAAGCAACCATCCTTGCTGATCTGCTGTATACACACAACCACTCTCTGTAGGGGTAGCCGTATGGAATACGATCGTTTCGTCGTTCAGATAACCAGCCACATGCACAGCCTGCATGGACGATGAATAGGTTTCGCTCAGCGGCCACGTCGCAGCAGGTAATTCGCTCCGAAGCCGTTCCAAATCTCCTTGAAGATTGGCTTGCTTCACCATACTCCACACTTCAGTGCTTATCCGGACTCTGGCATCCTCCGCAAGTTCCGATTCATCCAGCTGCTCTCCTGCCATTCCTCTTCGTACAAATGTATTAACGTCCCTTGCATATCGTTTGCCTTCATTACGCCATGATTCCGCAATTTCTTCATTTATCCAACTCAATTGTCAGTCCTCCACTCCGCCTTTATCCAATGCTGTACAGTGATGTGCCAACAAAAACAGATTAATCTCGTGATCCATGGCCCCTTCTGTACCGTCCATTTCTTCATAGAAAAGCGCAATTTCTCGGCCATTGGCATAATTAAAACGTAAATATCCTCCCATGGAAGCCATAAACAGCTTACACATATACTCATTTTCCAGCACGGCATCCCACTTGAATTGTGCCCTGCACAGATCGGCCAGCTCTTTCATCGAGTTATCATGCTCTACTTTTGCCAAGTGGTAAAACGTGTGGTTACGCAGTTCATTCCATGGTTCAAAATAGGCTGGGGCCAGGGGTTTATCCTGATGATAATAACGGCAATAGATCCGGTCCAGTGTCTCTCCAAACTCCGCTTCAGGGCATGTCCACAGGAGGATGTTCTCATCATGACGCGGTAACCATAGTAATCCTTCCACTTCAGGATGAACCGCAAGGAAGTCACCCTCAACCGAACTACCGATACTGATACACTCCTGAAGCTGATCTTGAGTGACGGGAGTATCCTCCGTATGCATCCAAAAGTCATATTCGGCAAAAGGTTTCAGTACCTCCTGATCTGGTCGCTGCACATTCATCCAGCCTGTGTATGTTCCTTCCCCATACTGTTCAAGCCATCTGCGGTAAGATGGAGGCAAAGAAATGGCATACTGTTGTTCAAATTGATCCAGTTCTTCAGCAAGTACTGGCTTAAATGCACGGGTTACGATATACATTTTGCGGCATCTCCCTACAATCAGATCGTTTATTGATTCATTCAATTATTCATTTCTTGAGAATCATTCATGGAATATCTGGCGGTGGCGGTTATTCAACCTCTCAGTAATCCATCAGCTAAGCCAGCTCTTCCTGCACAATTTCGGTCACTACACCCTTGCGGTTTACAATACTAATGGCAAATGCATCATAGCCATCACGTTTCACCTGCTCAAACTCCATGCGCTCACCCGTAATTAATTCAAAGGCTCCATCTTCCTGCACATCTTCTCCAAACTCCTCATCCCACGGCACATTGTAAAAAGCAGATAGCTGCACTTCAAATATGTCCTCACCTTCAACGTCCAAATAGGGCCGCAGCGGTCTGTTATTCAGATCTTCCTCTGGATAGGTCTCACATACCATCGCATTATAACCGTGTTTCGCTGCATCAATAAGCAAGTAACGTTCCCCAGTAACGGTGTGTTCTGCGTATACGATCAACGGTGTCGAACCCTTCCAAGTTATCAGATCATCTTCGGTTAAGTCACCATAATAAAAAATATGGAACTTGTCATGTGCATCCTTTGTTTGCAGCTTGCCTTTCCATTCGACCTCATGAGTCTGCTCATCCGAGATTTCCTGAACCAAACCTTCCAAATATGCAGGTCCTCTATGTACACCACCTGAATTCATGATCTCGCCTCCGCTTTATTCATTCGAATGGTTACTACTTTATGTTCTTCGTCTACATGCAACTTCACGTCGATATCCAGTTTATCGTGGAATAATTCCGTAATGTTAATAAAGTCATTGGCATTTTTATATTGCCTCTCGCTTTTTACATATGTGTTATCCGTGTACTGATAGTTCACGTTACCCGCCAGATACGGATTGTCCTCACTTGACTTAACTTCATACTCCTGATAGGCAATGTGAAAAAGGTATTGGATATGGTTCATGTCCACCCTGTAGTATAACTGACGGTTGTCTCCTTCTTTATCCATGGCGGCAAAACTATTAATAAGCGGCCAGGCTTCATAAGATTTTCCGTTGACGTCTACAGCTAGAGCATAGTCAGATAATACCTTCTCTTTTTGAAATACGCCATATGTCTGTAAAATGAAATAACACAAAATCATAGAATGCCGCGTTTCATTACCCAAATAGAGTATGACCGAATCGAAATATTCAACATTTCCCAGTTGTACTATCTAAAATTATATGAAACTCTTTTGCTTATCACAAGAAACCTAATCAGATAAGATCGTTGTTTTCACAGCAATGACGTAAAAAAGTGTGTCTCGCATCACACCCGACCTCGTTCCAATGTCGTAATCTATGTTTAAAAGAACCAAATTCGTTTCAATTTATTTGTGAAAAATATCACTATCACTTGAATAAGGTTGTGTCCTCCATGCTCTCTTTATTAAATGTATCTAAATTATCTTTAGCGCTCGTTATATTCACCACTGTACTCTCTCATTGCAGTTCTTCTGGAACCATTAAACCTGTTGAGCATAGTGAAGTCTCCTCGATCGGGGTCAGTCAACCGAGTCAACCGCCCGTCGATCCGATCATTCGCAGAGAAGGCACCACCGTATATATTGAGATGACTGCTCAAGTAACGGATATTGAAATCTCGGAAGGCGTCTTGTACAACGCTTGGACGTTCAACGGTACAGCCCCGGGACCGATACTTCGTGTGACCGAGGGAGATACACTGAATTTCACGCTTGTAAACAAAGATTCCAGCCTGTCACACTCTATGGATTTTCATGCCGTTCATGCTTCCCCCAGCAGCAAATTCATTGATGTCATGCCAGGTGAGGAAGGTACCTTCACTTATGCCACTTCTTCACCTGGTGTGTTTATGTACCATTGCGGGACGAAACCCGTTCTCGCTCATATTGCCAACGGTATGTATGGCATGATTATTGTTGAACCCAAAAACGGTTACCCTTCTGATCATCTGATTCAACGTGAGTATACACTTGTTCAGAGTGAATGGTACAAGGAGCATAGTTATCATGCCTTTTTGAACGAAGAACCGAACTACGTTGTGTTCAACGGGAATGATTATGGGTTAACCCGTAATCCTCTGCTTGCCAAAGTTGGAGATACGGTTCGACTCTATGTAAGTAATGCTGGACCGAATGAAGTCTCTTCTTTCCACATTGTGGGTACGATCATGGACCGAGTATACACAGACGGAAATCCACGAAATATACAATATGGCCTACAGACGGTTATGCTTCCGGCAAGTGGTGGAGCTGTTGTAGAATTCACCGTAACGGAAGAAGGAGATTATCCGATTGTGACGCATCAGTTTAACCATGTATCCAAAGGGGCTTCTGCCGTCCTTCGTGTAACCAAAGATGGCAAGAACCACGGGGGTCAAGCAATGTCGCACTGAGACATCCTGAAAGCTTCACATATCCTGGACGAATCGAGGTGACCGATGAAATGATCTGTACACATCAAACGCAAGACCCCTGTTTTTCCAAAGTACCTCTATTTCAACATCTGGGCCCAGAAGAATCTGTAATGTTGACCTCACTCCTGCACTCCCGCAAGTATGATAAAGGAGAGTGTATCGTTCAGGAGGGCGAACGCTCGGATACGCTGTACATTGTTCATCAGGGATGTGTCAAAATATCGAAATACGCTCAGAACGGCAAGGAGCATATCATCCGCTTCCTGTTTCCCGGTGATTTCTTTGGGCAAGCTGCCCTGTTACACCAGAAGCCTCATGATGCAAACGCCGAAATTCTGGAGTCTTCTGCCCTCTGCTCAATGAACAAGCGCAGCTTTGATCAGCTGCTTGAACATTATCCTAAGCTTGCGTATCATTTCCTGCTTGCCGTTTCTGATCTCCTCGGTGCGACAGATGAGTGGAATAGTGCGCTCAGCTCCATGAACACAGAACAAAAGATAGCAAAGCTGCTCTTGTATTTTCATACTCGAAATCATACACCACATGAGATTCGATTGCCTGTTTTCAAAAAGGACATGGCATTACTGCTTGGCATCACACCCGAAACACTTAGCCGCAAACTGGCCGTCATGCAGAAACAAGGACTTCTTCAGGTTACAGGAAACTGCATACTTATTCTTCAACTGGAACAACTCAAGGAAGCCTGTGGCTTCTTTTAATGTTTGGGGTATCATGATAGTGTATACTCTAAGTCAGAGATTAATTTGCCATTTGGAAGGTTGTTCTGTCATTGTAAATAATCTTTAATTCAACTTATATAGTATTAAAAATAAATGCTTGGGATTGTGATAAGGATATGGTTAAATCAGTGAAACATACCTCCTAAAATGAAGAATTCAATATGATTTTTAGGAGGTTATCATTAATGATTTTCAATCGGATTGACCTAGAGAACTGGAGCAGAAAACCCTATTTTGAGCATTATATAAACCATGTTAGATGCACCTATAGTATGACGGCTAATATTGACATTACCCGGTTACTTGCAGAACTTAAGAATAAGGGAATTAAGCTTTACCCAGCCCTGATTCACATGATCACAACGGTGGTAAACCGCCACAGGGAGTGTCGCATCAGTCTCGATTCCGAGGGCAGATTAGGTTATTGGGACAGCATGTCGCCTAGCTTTACCATTTTCCATGATGATGATAAAACTTTTGCAAGTATCTGGACGTTGTACAGTGAAGATTTTAATGTTTTCTACAGTCGATATCTTGATGATCTGGATAAGTATGGAGATGTTAAACAATTTGTTGCGAAACCAAAAGAACCACCAAATACCTTCCCCATTTCTAGTATTCCGTGGGTCAGTTTCACCGGCTTCAATCTGAACGTTTATAATGAAGGAACCTATTTACTACCCATCTTTACCATGGGAAAATACTTTCAGTCTGATGGGAAGATACTGCTGCCACTGTCAGCCCAATTCCATCATGCTGTTTGTGACGGTTACCATGCCGGTCTGATGTATAATGAGATACAATCACTCGCAGATCATTATACGAAATGGCTGTGATCGATGAATTAGTTCAGCATTTTGCATCATTCGATTCAACAAAAGTTCAATACAACAGCGTCAGCCCAGGACATTATTCTCTAGTCCATGGCTGACGCTGTTGTAATTTCAACTTCTCCTAGGGAAGCTATATATTCAGACCGATCAAACAGTAAACTATGTTATCCTTACTGGGCTGTTAAAATCAGCGGTCCGTCCGCCGTGATTGCGATCGTATGCTCATATTGCGCCGATAGCTTGCCGTCGGCCGTTCTCGCCGTCCACTGATCGTCATCAATCGTGATACGGTACGTTCCTACGTTGATCATCGGTTCAATCGTAAACACCATACCTTCTTTTAACCGAATGCCTTTACCGGATACGCCGATATGCTCATAGCTCGGCTCCTCGTGCAGGCTCCGCCCGATCCCGTGCGCCAGCAGATCACGTACGACCGAATATCCGTTTGCTTCTGCATGCTGTTGAATCGCCGACGTTATGTCGCCGAGTCTGCCCCCGGGGAGCGCCTGGGCAATCCCCAGATCCAAGCATTCCTTTGTCACCTTCATTAATTTTTGTGCCTCCGGTCGGATATTGCCTACCGCATAACACCAGCACGCATCACCGAACCATCCGCCGTATTCCACGACGATGTCGAGCTTCATCAAGTCGCCGTCCCTGAGCACCTGTTTCGAAGGTATGCCGTGGGCCACCACATCGTTGACCGAAATACAGGTTTCGGCGGGGTAACCGTTATACCCTTTCGTAAACTGCTTTCCGCCCAGCTTGGTGATGTGTCTGGCAACAAAGTCATTGATTTCTTGGGTGGTGATCCCAGGCTCGATCAATTTGGACACCTCGCGGTAGCAGTCCGCAACGATTTGACTCGCCGGTTTCATCTCTTCAATTTCCCTAGGTGATTTAATAATGATCATCTTGGTTTATTCGCTCCTTATCCATTCTATAATTTTAAAAACCGGACGATATCCATGGCCTCTTCATGCAGCTTGCCGCGGCGAAGCGAAAGTGAGGCGCAGCCGACCAAGGCGGCGAGCAGCATTTCCGCGTGCTGTAACCGATAGGGCGGCTCCGCCGCGTTTCCGCCGGAAGCAGCTGCCCCGTCCGCCGCACGCCCGGTTTCCAGTAACGCCGCAAGCGGCGCGAGTATCTCCCGGCGAAAGGCGGCCAAGAGCGGGCCCGAGCGAGCTTCAGGCAGCGAGGCAAAGCCCTCACCGGCCAGCTTATGCAGCAGGTACAGGGCGTGGTCCTCCGCCCAAAGCTGAAGCAGCCGGACGCTGGCTGCGGCGATGGGAGCCAGCTCTCCGGCAGCGGCCGTTTCGCGGCTGCTGCTTCGGGAACCCGCTGCTGCCGAGTTCCCTGTCTCCGTCGCAACAGGCAAGCCGAAATCCCCGCCCGCTGGCGGCCGCCCTGAAGCCAAAGCGCGCGGGGCCTCCAGAGGGGCCTTCGGTTGAGCCTCCAACGGGGCCTGCTTCGAAGTTTCTAGCGGGGCCTCCAGCCATCCCTCGGCCCGCTCCAACGCGTCCCATAACAGATCGTGGAGCAAATCGCCCTTATTGCTGTAATAATGGTATACCGTGCCATAGCCGAGTCCCGCCTCCGCGGCTACATCTCGGATTTCCAGCAAAAGCCCTTTAGCCAAAAACACATCGGCAGCGGCTTTCCGGATTTGTGCCAGACGCCGCAATCGGATCTGTTCGTTTTGTTCCTTCGTGCGTGGAGTCATCTCGTCCGTTCACCTCTTTTATTTTTGACCTACTCTTATGTCAATATAAAACATTGGCTTGCGAATAACAAGGATCAGCTTGAGGATTTCCAGCTTAAGCACGTTATTTCAGGAACTTTTTACTAGTTCACAGCATTAAACCTAGAAAAAAGAGTATCCATGCATCAGGTAAGGATCTGAGCGGATACTCTTTTGACGTATATAGTCAACCAGTCTTGTTAAAGATCGAGCAGTAGCGACACAAGCAATCCCATGGATGCAATGAATCCTACAATGGGCCCACCTTCTTCAAAGGCTTCAGGCATCATGGTCGAGCAGATCATGGCAATAATTCCACCACCTGCAAATGCTCCAATGGCAGCTCCCAGCTCGTCGGGAAGCTGCTCCAGAAACAGATATCCACCCAACGCTGCAGTCGCGGAGATCAACAGCACACCCAACCACATGAACATAATTTTGGACCTCGTAAACTTATTACGCTGCAGTCCAACTGTACTGGACAGTCCTTCAGGAATGTTGCTGACAAAGATGGAAACAACCAGGACCACGCTGACACCGTTCCCGGCCAGCAGACTCGCTCCTAGCATAATCGATTCCGGAATGGCATCCATTACCGTACCTGCAAAAATACCGAGCCCACTTTGGTTCGATTCACCTGTGCCCGCCTCTCCTGAACGTTTACGCCCTGCTCCTCCCTTACTGGAAATGATCAGATCAAACAGAGTGTACACAACCGCCCCCGCAGTAAAGCCGATCGCTGTAGGAACAATCCCTCCATCATTCAATGCATCTCCAATCAATTCAAATGCAGCCGCACCAATCAGAGTCCCTGTACCAAAAGCCATAATCCATCCAATAACACGTTTCGGAATCTTCAGAAACAGCGCCGCAAGCGCCCCAATTACAACCGCTGAGGCGGAGATGCCGCCCCACATGAATGCAGTCCACATCTGGGCCGACCCCTCTCTTGTTCATTTATGATCTATCACTCCATTAACCCGAGCAGGCATTCCACAAACAGCAAGCGAAATCAAGTGGAGTGTATCTCTCTTTCATCGCTAACACTATCCCATGTGACAAATGGAAATTTTGTGATCTATATCACCTATCACCCTTCGAAATCACGATATGATGGAATGATGCATAATAGCGGACTACTGGAAATCACACCATTATCTAACGCAGAGAGGAAGAATCGTTATGAGCAGGGAAAACAAAGATACAGCAGCCGAGTTTCTACAGCAGTTCCCCATCTTCCAGGACCTAAGTGCCGAGGAATTGAAGCAGGTCGAAGATATCGCCATCTCCAGAACGATTCACAAGAAATCCGTCATTTTTACCGAAGGCAGTGAAAAAGAAGCTGTTTTTTTCATCCGTACTGGCATTGTCAAAGCATTCAAAACCGATGAGAATGGACATGAACAGATTGTTTCATTCCTGAAAATGGGAGATATGTTCCCACACACCGGATTTTTCAACTCCCACCCTTATCCAGCAACGGCCGAAGCGATCACACCAACCGAACTGTTCGCCATCCCCGTCCGATTATTTGAACGGTTAATGCTGGACACACCATCCATTGCGATCAAAATCATGCGTGTACTTGGTGATAAAATACGGGAATTACAAGATAAACTGCAGGTACTCTCCGGTCAGGATGTTCGTAACCGTGTACTTTCCTTCCTCTTGATGCTGTCAGAGCAACACGGCCAAATCAAGGGTAACCAGAGCATCATTAACCTGCCCATGACGCATCAGGAGTTCGCCAATTCCATCGGAACAACCCGAGAAACGACCAATCGACTTCTGAATCAGCTAACGAAGGAACATCTGCTCGAGGTGGATCGCAGCCGGATTATCATACATGATTTGCAAGCATTGAAAGAACAAAGAGATATATGATCTGTATATATAAGAGACCTTAACCCCTGCAACCATGTTAAGGTCTCTTTTGGTATGCACTTTTAATCGGGACATTTATTGGACAACCGCACCGCTTTACCGAGCAGGGTGCCTGCCCTAAATAAGGCAAGCTCATGACAAAAACAAATATGTGAGCAGGCTCACACAGACCCTTCATCACGTTTTCTATAATCAAATTGTAACATCACATGATCCCAATTAGGAGGAATAACACATGAACACATATGCAGCTACTATTAATGCCACGGAGTACCCACCACACCTGAAACATAAAACTATTTTCGAAACCTTTGACCAGCTTAAACCTCAGGAAGCTATGCTGCTGATCAATGATCACGACCCGAAACCTTTGAGATTCCAGTTCCAATCTACACATCCCGACGGATTTAAGTGGGAGTATATTGAACAGGGTCCTACTACCTTTCAGGTCAAGATCAGCAAATTATAGATTGGAGCTGAGCAGCCATGCCGCAAGTTGAAATCATTGATGACACTACACTTCGCATCACGCTTCGGCTGGAGGATGCAATTGCCATGGTGCAGATGGCGCATTGTGAGCAAGTGAAATATGCACAAGAAATCATGACTATTTATGAAAAAATGCCTGTATTTGAATATACTCATTTCTGTTTTTATGCTTATGACAGTGCAGGACTCTTTGAGCATATGCTCGGGATAGACCCCAAACAATATTTGTCCTTCTCTCTTGATGCGCCTGATTCATTCTTCTATGCCCTGTATGGTGGAATGGCTGCCCTGTATGAATCGTCTCTAAAGTTGGTTCAGCAGACTGATGTAGTAGGAACAGGATCGGATGTGAACGCACATGTCTCCATCTGATGTTCATATTGTTGAATTGGATGTCCGTCCTCATCTGAGTAAAAAGCTTGAACCATTTCAGTTGATCATGGATACGGTGAAAGGACTACGAACCGAGGATGTGTTTGTACTTCATGCTCCATTTAAACCTACTCCCCTGCTCGGTATTCTCAAACTGAAAGGGTACTCCAATTCATCTGAAAAAAAGAGTTCAGATCACTGGGTCACCACATTTATTCACAAAAAAAATAAAACCGGTGCAAAAGCATTATCTGCAATTGCTTTATCCGGTTCCGAGGATAATTCAGAACCAGATTCAGACGAAGAATCAGCTTCATGTACGGGACATCCGGAGGCGAATGCTGTTGCAGTTGGAGGAAATGAATGTCTCAAAGCTCCAACCGTTGTGCTGGATAACCGCGGATTAGAACCTCCACAACCGATGATGCGAACGCTTGCCGCACTGGAGCGCTGCAAGCCCGGGGATGTGGTTCTGATTCACAATGATCGGGTCCCTGTATTTTTGATTGAGGAACTCACCAGCCTGGGCTGTCCCTATACGATTGAGGATCAAGCTGATGGTACGGCCAAAGTGAGAATTGAAAAAGGGTGAGGGGGCGAAAGCGATGTCCAGGCTGCCGTTTCTGTTTATCATCACAGGCATCTTTGGATTTGTAATGTATCACGCATTCTCCCTGCTCTCGCTCACAGGCTGGCTTGGTGATGAACTAAGAGGTCCCGAAGGCTGGTTTCATGCCCATCTGTTTGTGCTCGGGTGGGCAACCATGCTGGCCATGGGTGCCGTTTATCAATTGATACATGTCATTTTGCAATCCAATATCTATAGTCTGTTTCTCGGTTATTGTCATTACTTCTTGTTCACGCTCGGAATTACGGGCATGTTATACGGCTTCATTCGTGCAGATGTCAGCTGGATTGCAGGTTCTGCCACACTGGCGCTCTCAGGCATTCTGTTGTTTGCATGGAATATGGCCGTTACCCTTTTCCGAGCTTCACAGTGGAACCCCGTGACGATTAGTGCCTCCTGCTCCTGTCTTTACCTGGTGTTAACCGGTCTGTCCGGCATGCTGATGGGGCTGAATTTTGCCTTTGGTGATTGGAATGGTCTGCATGAACGCTTATTCGGAGCACATATCTGGATGGGAACACTCGGCTGGTTTGGCATGTTAATTACCGGATTCAGCTACAAGATGCTGCCTATGTTCTACTTGTCTCACGATTATTCGATACGGCTGCAAAAAGTGGTCTTGATTTTATGGAATGCAGCTGTTGTTACAGGTGTCGTCGCATTTCTGACGGGGATGAAGGGTGGCTTGCTCTGGTTCGCGCTCTTGCTTCTGACCGCAGCACTGATCTGTTACGTGTACCATCTGGAGCAAATTCAGGAGAAACGGCACAAAAGCAATCCGGGACCAGGCATTCGCTGGTCTGTCTATGTAAGCCGTGCCTTTGCCGTGTATGCTGTTGCGCTGCTAATCTATTCCGCACAAGGGTTCGAACTGCTGCTCCATCCACGCGTTGTTCTACTGTCGGGATGGGTATATCTCGGGGGCTGGGTGTCTCTCACCATATTGGGTTACGCCTCCAAAATCGTACCATTTCTATGGTGGACCCATAAGTATGGAAAATTGGCAGGCAGACCCGGCACACCGCTGATGGCCGGTATGCTGAGCGAACGGAACGTCAATTGGGGTTTGCTCGCCATGATGGCTGGAAGCCTTCTGCTTGTAAGTGGAATTTTGATTAATCTGGCAGAGGTCATGATGGTTGGAGGAACGATTTTATCTCTTGTCTCAATCGTTTATATAACGAATATTGCTTTCGTGTTCAGACGTTAACTTGAATAACTGGAGAGTGAAAATGATGGAACAAACAACGCCATTGTTGGAATGTCTAAAGGAAGTCTATGACCCTGAATTGGGTGTCAATATCGTTGACCTGGGGCTCGTGTATGAAGTGCGGGAAGAACCGGAGCGAGTATATGTACGGATGACTTTGACTACACCAGGGTGTCCTCTGCATGACACCATTGTAGGTGCGGTGAAGTGGGTATTGCAGGAGAATACGAATAAGACCGACATTGAAGTTCAAGTCGTGTGGGAGCCTCATTGGACCCCTCAACTCATGTCCAGTGAAGCCAAGGAAATGCTGGGATACTTCTAAAATAAGAAGATGGATGGTTTCCGGCTCACCTTGAACTTCGTAATTTGGGTTAGGAATCACTTGATGGTTTATAGATTAATCCTAAAATGCTTATTAAAAAACGTACTTAAGCTCTGAGGATCTCAGGCCCAAGTACGCTTTTTTTTGTTGTTTTACTGCTTAGATATCCTTTGCATACGAAGCTTCTGGCACTTTATTTAACACAACGAACAAACGAACTTCCTGAGCTCCCGTATTATGGAATGCAAACTCCGTCTCACCGCCGCAATGGATCACATCCTCTTGTTTCACTTCTTGTTCTGTTCCATCCAGAATAAGTGTGCCTGTACCTTCGACCACCAGCAAAATAACGTCTGTGCCCGGATGTTTATGAACCGGAAGCTGTTGTCCTGGCAGAAAATGAAGCACAAATGTGACTCCACCTCCCTGTTGAAATAAAACACGTTTTGTAAAACGGTCTGCACTAAACTCCTTGACGCTTTGCAGAGATGTAATACTCATGATTGTTTTCCTCCTTCTATCACCTTGGGATGAATTCATCATAACGCACAAACGCCTGGAACTCCTTGATCTAAATCAAGGATTCCAGGCTATGTTTCATGATCGGTCCCTTTCCAGCGTAACCTGACTCTGGATTAAACCATCATTTTGCGCAGTGAAGATATATATCTTAAACGAATAACGAAGAAATAGAAGGTCTGTGCAAGCAGAAATGCACCAAATACGGTTAATACCGGAACGGTATAATTGGTAATACCGAATGCAGTCAGGAATGGCTTAACCACTACCAAGGTTTCAATAATCGCAATCCCGATCGGAAAGAAGAACAGGATCGCAATCTGAATGGTGGATGATCGTTTCATCTCCTGGAAAGTGAGACCCATTTTCGAAAGAGAATGCACCATTTTCCCATCGGCTTCAAGATCCGTGTGCAGCCTGAAATACAAGAAGCTGGCGGACGAGATAGAGAAGATCAATCCAATGAAAATGCCCAAAAAGGTAAAGAGTGCCGTCGTCTGTCTGAACTTTTCGTAGTCAGCATATCGCGTCGTGAAAAATCCAGAATACTCCTTATCACTAGAGTGGTTTCTAATGATCTCATCCATGCCATCCAGGCGATGGCTCACCATGACCTCCGAAGATTGCCGATCAGGAACTGCCTTTCCCCATGAGGGAACTTGATACAGGTATTTACTGAAAATATCATCTTTATCCACTTTTCTGGCCATTGCCTTGAACTCCTCATCATTAACAATAACCATGGCTGACGAGTGCAGAAGGTCACTGAACTCCGGTTCTTTCTCTGAATATTTAATATCGAGTCTAACCTGCTCTGATTTCATATTCAGCTTCAACGAATCTCCCTCGGCATAGGTACGAAACTGGCTGTACTGATCCTTGTTTTTCTCATTCCGAGAATCAATGAAAATCGCTGCATCAGATGGGAGCGTACGGATTGATTTGTTCCGAATCGTGTTGAACCGATGGTAATCACTTATAGACATCACACTGATGCCGCTATCATTCGTGCTTGCCCATAAATATTTAAGATAGATCGCTTCATATTGAAGACCAGCGGCATCGAGAATCTCATTGACAGGAGCCATATTTGGCTCTTCCGATGCACTGTATACGTTGTAACGAATTGGAAAATCATTATTTGTAAACTGTTCCCGATTCTCCTGATCCAGTGACAAAATCACAACCGCACTCATCGAAGCAATGGCAATAACCACGGTCACCATAAACAGCATCCGTGCGTTATCCTTGATCTTGTAACTCATTTCCGAAATCCACAACAATCGTGTTCCATACCACACCCGCTTGCGGTTACGCTTCAACAAACGGAGGACGAGCACGGAAAGTTGAGAGTAATAGAAATAGGTTCCTGCAATTCCTGTCACTGCTGCAGTCATGATCGTCCCGCCATTCAAGTCACTGCGGAGTGCAACAAAACCCACTGTAAGTAATACCAATCCCAGAAGTGAGAAGAACCATGAAGCTTTGGGTTCTTTTTTGGGTTTGCTGGTACCCTTCAAGAGCTCCAATGCCCGCTTGTTCCCGATAAAAACCAGCGTGAAGAGCGAAATGCAGAAGAATAATAGCAAAAAGGCTCCTACGGTAATCAGAATCGCTTTGATCGGAAAATAAAAGGGCAGATCATCCATGCCGATAAAACGAGTGGTTAACATCAGGAACAGCTTCGACAACAACATGCCTCCGCCTATACCGGCAATAATAGACAAGCAACCGATCAACATATTTTCCAGAATGACCAATCTCCGAATCTGTCCGGGTTCTGCACCAAGTATGGTCAGAATGCCAAATTCCTTGTTCCGTGATTTGAGAAAAGCACTGATGGAAAACATGACAAAGAAGAATGCAAACACATACACAATAACCGAAGCCGCCTGCATACCCGCAGCGGTTGTTGCACCCATCGGCAACTTTGTCACATACGGATGATACATGAACATCGCATACGCGAAGAAGATCATAACCATAAATGCACTGCTGAGAAAAAAAGCAATATACGCTCGCCCATTTCGGCGAATGTTGTTAAACGCGAACTGAGGAAAGCTCATGTGAATTCCCTCCCCAGAAAGATAAGGTATCAATGATTCGCTGGAAGAATGTCTGACGATTATCTCCCCGATGCACCTCGGCAGCCAATTTACCATCCTTAATGAACACAATCCGATTACAAAAACTTGCAGCAAGAGGATCATGGGTGACCAGCAGAATCGTTGTTTTCTCCTGTTGGTTAATCTGTTCAAGCGATTCCATCACGGCCTGTGAAGAGGTAGAATCCAAGGCTCCGGTTGGTTCGTCAGCCAGTACAAGGGATGGCATATTAATCATGGCCCTGGCTATGGCTGTACGCTGCCGTTGTCCGCCCGAGATTTCATATACGCGTTTATCCAGAATGTGATCGATTCCAAGGTGGGTCGTTATACGGTTTAGTCTGCTCTCCATCTCCTTAAACTTCACCTTGTCCAAGGTCAGTGGAAGGACAATATTTTCAGCGACAGTCAACGTGTCCAGCAGATTGAAATCCTGAAACACAAACCCGAGTTCCCGACGCCGGAACATGGCGAGTTCTTTCTTTTTCATATCAAAAGGATTCATGCCGTTAATCAGCACTTTGCCTGAGGTGGGTTCATCAATGGTGGAGACCATGTTTAACAACGTGGTTTTGCCACTGCCGGATGGTCCCATAATCCCTACAAATTCACCCTGCTTGATGGTCAGATGAATATCACTAAGGGCCTGTGTCTGCACTTTGCCCTGATACACTTTGTTAAGTGCCGTTACTTGCAACATCTCCATACGTATATCCCCTCCAACATAACCATTATTAGTTTACTTATCCTATCCTAAACGACCTCCCAGAACCACGCTATCGATTTACCTTAAACTTTCCTTACACCGTCATTAAGCTTGTGTTCCCCTTTCGTGCCCAAACCTTGCATCCAATAAAAAAAGCGCTTTGCCCATGGGCAAAGCGCTCTACTTCTGATTCATCCAGCTGAATCTGACCAACGTTCCCTCGTCCGGCTCTGAGAACAGCTCGATCCGGTTATCCAAACGTGCACTGATCTCACGAACCAGATACAATCCCATGCCTGTTGACTCATGATATTGTCTTCCCCGCTCCCCTGTGAAGTAGGGATTGAACACGCGATGAATATCTTCAGAGGATATGCCGATCCCCTCATCCTGAATATCAAGTACGGTACAGTCTTCCTGCTTATAGCCGGTAATGATCACTTTTTTGCCTGATTTGCTATCGGAGTAGTTAACAGCATTGGTCAGAATCTGGGTAAACATAAAACGCAGCCACTTGGAGTCACTATAGATTTGGAGGTCGCTTTCGATCCGAATATCCGGCGCAATCCCTCTGCGAATGAACAAACGCCGATTCTCGGCTATGCTGCTCCGGACCACCTCACGCAGGGATAGAAGTTCCACACGGAAATCCCCTTCAAACTGTTCCAGCCGGGAAGAGTGCAAAACCATTTCAAGTCCTTTTCGCATTTTATCCAGTTCATCCTGAATGCTGCCAGCCGTCTCACCCTCCACGTCTTCCAGTGTTAATTGAATGATGGAGAGCGGGGTTTTCATCAGGTGTACCCATCGATTCATGAAGACAACCTGCTGTTCATTATGGGTACGCAATTGGCTGAGTTCATTCTGGCGGTTACGCTCCAGTTCGTGCATCAAACGATGAGCCGCTTCAGCTACTGGAGTTGTACCAAGCGCTTGAAAAGGCTCCTGTACCAGCAGTTGCGGCTGTTGCAGTGCTCGGTAGTAATGACTTAGCTGGAAATAACGTACAACCAGAAATATAATCAGAACAACCGTACTTAGCACCATACCGTAAAGGACGATTTTCATAGGCCGTTCCTCACCGGAGAGCCAATATACACAAGGAACAAGTAGCATTTGCAGCAAATAGAAGCTGAATAAAGTCAAATGGTCCTTCAGAAAAAGCCTCATTGCCCTTTCTCCTGAACGGAGGAATCCAGTTCCAGTAACCGATACCCCGCTCCCCGAACGGTCTCCAATATCTCTTCTGCACCCAGCTCCTTCAGCTTGCGGCGAACACGTGTAATGTACACATTCAACGTATTATCATCGATAAAATGCTCGTCCTCCCACATCAGTTCAAGGAGACGCTCCCGGCTGACAACCCGGCCGGCTTTTGCCATTAACACCTCCACCAGTATCGATTCCTTCTGTGTCAGCTCCACTGAACGATCGCCATACTCCAGCACATAGCGCTCGGGGTAAAGGTTCATGGGACCATTTCTTACTCTCACTTCCTGTTGTGCAGCAGCATACGTACCGTAAGCCCTGCGCAAATGACTTCTTACTTTTGCAAGCACCACTTCATATTGAAAAGGTTTCGTAATATAATCATCCGCCCCATGCTCCAGCGCCATAACCTGATCCATGCCACTGTCGCGTGCCGAAATAAACAGAATGGGACAGATAGAGTGTGTACGAATCTGCCTGCACCAGTAGTAACCATCGTATTGTGGCAGATTCACATCCATCAGTACCAGATCTGGCTTCAGCTTCACAAATTCATCCAGTACATGACGGAACTCATCTGTGATCTGCACCTGGAATCCATTTCGAGTCAGATAAACCGCCAGCAAGCCTGCAAGCTTAGCATCATCTTCGACCAATAATATCGATTGCATCGTAACCCTTCTTTCCGTTCGCTGACGTAGCCTATATGATCTAATTTACCATTCTAGTCGGAAACGGATTAGAAATAAAGGGTCAGACCACCAGACGCCCCCTTTTCTCTGCCAAACCAATGGTTGCTTCCACCCCTGAATTAAATTCAAGAAAGTCCTGTTCTACCCCGTCGCTGAAAATGACACCATCTTCTGGCATCTGCGATACAATCCGCAGTGGTTGCTTCTGATCAATCTGCCCGAACACCAGATTGGCGGCCGTTGTCCGACTAGGAAACGGTTCACGTACTGTAAAATAAAGATAAGGTGAATCCCAGCCAAAGTGGGCCAGACTATTCCTGTTTTCTTGAACAAATGCAGATGCTGGAGCAACTTCACCTTCTGGACTCATACGCTGCCAAGCCGCTGACTCAACAATTCCGGCGGCTCCAGCCAGTACACTTTTGAACCAGCCCGTCGATCCCATGCCCGTGGACACAATGACACCGCTGGAGGATTGTTGTTCTACTGACGAACCCCATCGAACTTCATAACGGGCAGATACATGCGTTTTCCGGCCAATGAATAGATCATTGACACCATACAGATATTGCCCATCGTTCAGTTCGACTTTGGCCAGAGTGACTTCTTTTAGCGATCTTTGCTTACGAATGACATCCGGGATAATGAAGCTCAGGTCCTCCACGGTAAAAGGTAACAGCACACCATCCCAACGCATCGGATCCGGATTCACACCAATGAGTGGCTGCTCGGTTACATATTTGAGGGTATTGGCCACAAGCCCATCCTGTCCGATTACCACCACGATATCCTGCTCTCCAAAAATAAAATTGGGCACATGTTCACGATCAATGGTCTGCACCCTCCCCAGCTGACCCAGTTGCTGCTGCGCCTGCTGCACGGATTGCCGGTAGCGGCGGTCTTCCTCCAAATAATCACTGAAGTCTGCACCCAGACGTTCAATATAAAATTGTGCTTGCTGCACGGTATTATATCGAACCACCAGTTCCTCCAGCCTCGTTCTGCGCTTAACCAGGATTAGCTTGTGTTCGCTCATTCGATCGTCCGTCATAGTCTGCTGACGTGCTGACTTCCCTGCTTGACCCAGCCTCATCTGGTTCGACCTCCCTGCTCTCTGCCTGGTGCGGGAGACATCAATCCCTGCAACAGATCTGGCGAGATATTAAGCTGTCCGATCTTGCCTGCATTTTCGGCCAATTCCTGGAATGCAAGTGCGATCAGCTTATCGGAATTCATCCCCATGTTCGCCATCGCTTGCAGTACATTCGGCTGTACATTTTGCAATGAATTCATTACGGCCGCGATTTCATAGGCCTTGGCATCCGCTTCGGCATTATGATTCGCAATGGTCAGCTCAATGAGCTGCTGCTTGCGTTCCTCCATCGCTGTATTGAACTGAAGCTGCTCCTGCTCCATCTCATTTTGTTTCTGTTTCACGGAACGCTCAGCATGTAATTGTGCCTCACGGATTTGCTGTTTCTTCGTTTCTACCGCGATTTCCGTGTTCAGCTCATTCTCCTTCACCTTGCGTTCCTGTTCGATGGAAGCATTGCGCCGTACATACAGTGCTTCGTCAGCCTGACGTAAAATCTCTTCTCGCGCCTGTGCTTCCAATGCACGCATGGTCTCTTTGTTTGGCAGAATGGCGAGTATGGATACACTCATGAGCTCTACGCCCCATTTTTCCAGCTCCGCATTTTGAACCACTTCACGTTTCATGCTGCTTGCCAGCCGCTCACTGGACTGAATGGCTTCTTTCATGGGCATCTGTTCCAGCTGTTTTTTGGTTAACACTTTGGCGGTGGTAATCACGCGTTGATCCAGCTTGCCCGGGTCGTCAGAGATGTATCGGTTTTTACGTAAATTGTACGTATAATTCAAGCTTTGCGTGATTTTCATGTAATCGACAATGCGATAGCTGAGTTGGCCCTGAACGGTAACTGTCTGATAATCTGCGGTAATCTCTTCAAACATGAATGGTACATCAACAGAGGATACTGGCAGAACCACAACCGACGTTGTCGGCTCATAGTAATAAAAAGACAAACCCACACCCTGACGTTGCACCTGACCGTTCTTCACTTTCATCACATATTCACTGGGTTGAAACTTCACAAAGCGGAATCCAAACATGGCTCATTCCCCATCCCTTAATAATGTCATTATGATATTATCGAAATGATAACAAACGGAAATGATATTGTCAATACGACATTAACAAATTATTCATATGCCTATTAAAAAAGGGAGAAAGACTGAACTTCTCTTCTTCCGCAAAAAAAATAAAGAGATCGAATCATTTGATCCGATCTCTTTACCTGCTTCATTATTTTCTAATAGTGCGTGTTCAAAAAGACCGGTTTTCAGTACCGAGAAGATGGGATGAAGCTAGAAATGGACCTCTAATACAGCTGTTTCATCAGTCTGGCTACTGCGACCGCACCTTGTGCACGATTCGCAGTTTCTTTCGGAGCAAACGTGCCATCAGGCATGCCATTCAGCAGTCCAAGTTGCTGCATCGAGGCTACGGCTTCTTTGGCATATCCTGCGATCTCGGCGTTGTCTTCAAACACCGTATTTCCTTGTGCAGAAGTGGTCGCATCCAGATCATGCTGCATAACCTGTAAAGCTCGATTCAGCATAACGGCCATATCTTCCCGAGAGATGCGCTCATTAGCTCCAAATGTTCCATCTGCTCGCCCTTGAATAATGTTCATCTCAATACCAAGTCGTACCGAGTCTGCATACCACTGCCCTTCCTTCACATCCGATGGAGTTGAAATCGATGGATCGGGCTGGCGTGCATCACCCATGCTTTTAATAATCATTTGTAAAAATTGTGCTCTGGTCAGTTCACCTTCCGGGGCAAAACGGGTTTGGCTCATCCCCAAAATAATCCCTTTAGCGTAAAGGTTCTGCACCTCTTGGATTGCCCAATTGTGATTTTGCAAATCACTTAGTGGCACCTCAACTTCTACAATGACATAACTGCCGGATTCCAGAGGTTTGAACGCCATGGTCGTTGTCTTGTCATCGTAATTGGAATACGTAACAGGCTTCATCTCCCCGCTTGGAGATATGGATTGCACAACCATAACGACGTCACTCTTCTGAGGTTTCTTCACATTGGATAGGGCAACTTCAACCGCTCGGTCCTTCCATTGCAATAGCTTATTGTTCATCAACAAATCCACATTGACAATCGAATGATTACCGATGGCTGCTTTTTGCGATGCAGACAGCGTGTCTGTTGATCCTTTGGCCACTACAATATCCAACGTTCCAGCAGTCTCCGCATTCATTGGCGGAAGCGACTTCAATGGTACGCGTATGCTTGTCTGTCCTGCGACTACATCCATGGATTGCACTTCCTCGGAACGAATCCACGCTGCAAGTTGACTTGCAGCCAACTGGAATGTGACTGACTTGGAGGTGTCAGGCACATCTGCAATCAGCTTCAAAGTTCGGTCTCCTGCATCCATGGATTGCAGTGCCCGTGTTAATTGGGATGCATCCGGACGAATGGAATACTGATTATCCCCGGATGTCGTTCCTTTTAACGTGATGGAACCCTTCGCTGGCGTATCACCCGTTCCAACCGGCGGGGTTACAGCTGGGTTCCCCGGCGTTGTAACTGTTCCCGGGTTGGAAGGTTGCGATGGACCATTAGGTTCTGATGGCTGGCCAGGGCCAGGTGTTGCATCTTGACGTACCAATTGGCTAATGGCATCTTGTAACGCACGATCAGCCTTGCTTACGTCTTGAGTTGAAGATTCTGCATCTTGAATGAACGCCTTCGCTTCAGCAAGCGCCTTACTGAATACATTCCAGCTTGAAGCGGTGTATTCGCTTTGCTTTAATTTCACAGCGGTATCTACCGTAGCTTGCAGTGCAGATTTATCCGCCGGGAATGTACCATATGCTTCAAAATCCATAAATCCTACCCATGTAGAACCTGCGGTAATCGTTACGCGAATATAACGTGCCTCTGTATTAGCAGGAAGTACATGGCTTGGCGCTGTCGAAACGATAACATCATTTGTGGTATTAACCACTTCCACAAAATTTTCGTTATCGTTGGACACTTCGATCATGTATTTGATCCCGCCACTCCACATTGACATCTCGATCTTGCGAAGGTTAGCAACCTGTCCCAAATCCACTTGCCACCACCTTTTGCCTACGCTCTGATCGGTCCCCCAAGATGTGTTTGGATTACTATCAATAGCTCCTCCTGGAGAATTGTCTTGTCCGCCACCTGTACCGGCACTGGTTGAAGCGGTTGCTGTTTTGCCTGTGGTCAATGCTTCCAGCAATACAAGGTCATTAGAGGCTTGCTTTAATCCATTCAGCGCTGAATTCACTTCGGACTGCACGGCACTCGTGTTGTCTCTAACAACGATTGCCGCCTGCAACGCATTCTTCAATGTTGTCCAGCTTCTGCGTGTATATGAAGATTCATTCTGTTGCTGCATTTCCCCAATCAACTTATGCAGCTCCGTCTTGTCCACATTGGATAGACCCTGAATGGCATCATTCAGATGTTTTACCGCAGTGTTGGCGTCTGTCTGAGTCGCCCTTGGATCAGCGATCACCTGCTCGGCGCGTTCAAGCGCTTTGGTTAAAACAGCCCACGTTGCAGCAGACCAATCTTCCTGTTTGTACGTGCGTGCTTCCGCCATTTTTGCTGTGAGATCGCCCAGCTGCGGAGCAATAACACCTAACTGTAGAATTACACCTTCCAGTGCTGTTGTTGCTGTATCCGTCTCCTGTTGCGTAAGTCCACCTGATGTATATGCCTTACGATAAACAGCCTCTGCGGCTTCAATGGCAGGAGCAAGATTTCCCCAGCTTTCAGGTGTAAAATCACTGGAAACCAGCGATTTTGCCCGTGTAAGGGCTGCCGACAAATGCTGTCGATCTGCTGGCAGAAGTTCCAGTCCGCGTTTGTACACATTAAGGGATGGTAAGGCTCGCCCCTCATAAGAGTAACCCCCATTGTCCGGGTATTCATCATAATCGAACATGGCTTGATTTTCCCACGCATTTCCCTCGGAAGCAATCCAGCCTACTTCTGCTGCAATCCATGCGGGCTCCCAATAGAAGAACCCTGCTCCGCGACCCTCAGGCACGTCAGCGATCATATCCATAATGCCAGCAATAGCATCATATTGACCTTCTACCGTTGCAGGGAATGTTGCTCCACCCACATGGAGCGCTTCGTCTGATCCAATGATATTACCGTGAGCATCCCCGTTTTTATACGAAAACGGATACGAAGTCTCGGCAATAATAACGTCTTTTTTGAACTTGTCAGATACTTCATTCATGGTCTTCTGCACATCGGCAAATGTCCCATGCCAGAACGGGTAATAGGAAAGTCCGATAATGTCGTACTCCAGTCCACCCTCCTTTAACTCACTGAAATACCAGTCGAACATCTCCGGCTTGCCGCCTTCAGCCAGATGGATCATGATTTGAACCTTCTCTTCTCCTGCGGCCGCGTGCACACCATCTACCCCACTCTTCAACAACGCTACATTCTCGTCAAAATTAACATTACTGTTCAAGCCATTCAGTACACCGCTGTTTATCTCGTTACCGATTTGAACCATATCAGGCATCGCTTTTGCAGCCTTCATCTCACCCACGACTTCAACCGTATAATCATAAACAGCCTGCTTCAACTCATCAAATGACAGACCTTCCCATGCCTTCGGACGAAGTTGCTGTCCGGGATGTGCCCACTCATCTGAGTAATGGAAATCAAGCAGCACTTTCATGCCTTTTGCCTTCACACGCGCAGCTAATTCAATGACATCATCTTTGTCGTTATACCCGCCAGATTTCTGTGGATCATTCCACAAACGCAGACGCACATAGTTCACGCCACGGTCTTTGAGGATATCGAGCAAATCCCTTTCTGTGCCATTGCTATCCAGATACTTCCCACCATTATCCTCAATGGCAGTTAACGTGGAAATATCCACTCCTCTGACATAATCCGCTCGATATCCTCCTACCTTTACAGTGGCCTCCGGTTTAACAGACGCACCATATACTGCACCTGTCACGGTAAAATCGCCCGCCTTTGCGTACTGCGAAGAATCAATGTTCTCCCATTCGACTGGAACAGCTCCCGATTTTACGTTCTGATATTTTGCCTGAACCTCCGCAGGCAAAATAGGAGCGCTTCCAGTCACAGTGGAAACTTGAACCGTATCATAACTCTTAATGTCTGCTGGTTCACGTCCCTCCTCTTCTCCCCAAACTTTGATCTCCGAAATGGCAGGCCACGCGCCTGTTTGATCGTAAAAAGGTATCGTAACCCTTACATATTGAACAGCATCCATCTGAAATTCCAGATTAACCGTCTGTTGAAGCGAATTATTGTCACTCTGATCAGCTACTTTGGTCCAGTTGGTCTGATCTGGAGATGTTTCAACCATATATTTCACAATTCTATCATCTTTCCATAACAGTTCAGCCCCGGATAAATGATAGGCTCCACCCAGATCAATCATCACCCACTGTGGCTGTTCCACCGAGGTTCCATCATTCGCACTCCAATGCGTTTCTGTTTTACCATCTACCAGATGGTCCTTATTGCTACCCCACTCCAGATATTCAGAGCTAACCGTTACCTCCTTGTTCAAAGCAACGTTCACTTTCGTTGCCGCCGCTGCCGGACGAACCATCATCCCTAGATCACAGAACAGCATTAGCAAAACCAGACACCCGCTTATGTATCTTTTGTTCACTCTTGATCTCCCCCTTTTTGTGTTTTAATGTGCTTGGATCAATGAATGTTGTAAACCACTATCATTGTAAGCGCTTTACAACGATAGTGGACACGGTATTATTCAAAGGAAACAGCAGTTATTTTAACGAATTGGCGATATAACTACCTTCATCACAACCTAGACGGACTGGGAATGCCTAATGAAAAAAACCTGTCCCCCACCGCCTCTGGCAGAAAGGAACAGATTTTGATTTTTTTATGTTAATCCTTATAGGCTCAAATTAAATTTCCTCTCTGAATATATGCCGAATGCTTACTTGCTAAGCTTCAGCTCCAGTTGAACCTTGATGTCATTTTCAGTCGTGAGCACAACAGAGTGGGGATTTTTCATACCAAAATCTTCAAAGGTAACCATTGTTGTTGCAGACAACAACACCTGGTTATTTTCATAAGCCGCTTTGGCGTCCAACGTGACCTTTTTCTCCACACCTTTCACTGTAATGGTTCCGTTCATTTTGAAATCAACTGTCTGACCCGCAGGCCATTCTGTCGGTAGTCCTTCGAATGAATTAGCAGTGAATGTAGCTTGTGGATGAGTGCTGACGTCGAAGAAATCCGCTTCTTTGACATGAGCATCCCGCTGACCGTTACCCGAATCAATTCCACTCATCTCGATTTGTCCATCCGCTTTCATCTTGGATGTATCATCAACATTAATGGTCCATTTACCGCTTACCTGCGGGTCCACAAAGTTGACGGTCTCCTGAGATGTCGTAACAGAGAAATATACCTTCGAACCTTCGCTAATGCTCCAGTCTCCATTAAGTTGTTCTGGTCCAGCAGACTCCTTAGCTACCACTTTTCCTTTGCCACTGTCTGCTCCCGCATCCGTTGTAGACGCTGCTGTGCTGGCAGGGAGTACCTGCTCAATCGCTACATTGTTTCCCAGGTAGCTGTTCGCGAAGTAATAACCTCCACCTCCGAGTACTGCCACCGCTGCGACACCTGATATAATCCACGTTTTTGTTTTTTGGTTCATCTCTATTCTCCTCCAATGGTATATGTATAAGTTGGTTGTTAAAATCCATCTTATCAGCCCAATGTGTCAGGAAGACGTCAAGCGATGACTCATCATGCATTTTTTTCAGAAAATAATTGCAGGATTGGCTTTATCCCTCACCTCATGTAAAATCAGTACACAAGCTTCCGAAGTGAAAGGAGACACCTTCTTGAAATCCATACTCATCGTCGAAGATGAGGAAGCTATCGCCCGTGTGCTGGCTGCCTATCTGAGAAAAGCGGGATTTGAAGTTCGTCACGCCGCTGATGGACACACCGCTCTAACCTTGTTCGACTCTGCCGTGCCTTCTCTTGTCTTGCTGGACATTATGTTACCAGGAATGGACGGTTGGGATTTATTGCGGATCATCCGCGAAAAAAGTGCTTGTCCCGTCATCATGCTAACTGCACTGGATGATATTCAGGACCGACTGGACGGTCTGAATGCCGGTGCTGACGATTATATGAGCAAACCATTTGTGCCCGAAGAAGTCGTAGCCCGGGTTAATGCTGTACTTCGCCGCAACTCCCATTGGACAGCTGGTGGTAAAGGCAAACGTTATTTTGGCAATCTGGTCATTGACCTGGCAGCCAAACACGTACTATTAAACGGAGCCGAAGTCGCACTGACCCCGCGTGATTTGTCGTTGCTGCTGTTTCTGTCGGAATATCCCAACCGTACTTTTACGCGTGATCATCTCATTGAGCAGGTATGGGGCATGGACTACGATGGAAGCGACCGCGCTGTGGACCTCTCCATCAAACGATTACGCCAGGCCCTCTCCCACTGGTTACCTGAAACGGGAGAAATCCGGACTTTACGGGGAATGGGGTATCAATTTTGGATCGCCAACTGAAGCGAAAGACGCCAAGACGGAAGACATCCATTTTGTCTTACTGGACACTTCAATATTTTCTAATCCTTTGTATCGGCTTCACGTTAATTGCCGCAGGAGCACTCTACTGGATCAGGACAACGTCCATTGAGAAAAGTCTGAAGACAGCCCAGCTATTGGGCTTGGAAATTGCCGAAAAAGTGACCGACAGTGAAAACAAATTACAGATTCCTCCAGATCTCGACAGGCTGATGGACAAGCGTACACAGTTATTTAATACCGATAATTACTTTTGCATTATGGTACTGGACAATGACAACCAATTACTCTACTCTAAGCCTGAAATGACTCAGAAAGATGTTCATTACAGACTGTCTGATGACATGCGTGAACCACGGAATAGTAAATACGCAGGCGTAAACGTCACTGTCTTGGACGGTGATCAACCACTGGGGAAAGTCTGGGTAATGCAATCCAAAAAATCCATTTCCTACAGTCAGGAAACACTGCTGATTGTTGGGTTGCTCCTTGCAGCGCTCATTCTGTGTGGCTGGTTTACCATCTACCTGTTGTCTCGTAAACTGTCCAGGCCCATAAGGCAGGTCGCTCATGCCGCCGAGCAGATTCGAAACGGAAATTACGAAGTGAATCTGGATCTGAACACACGAGAACGGGAGATGAGCGAGCTCGTTGAATCCTTCCGGGAGATGTCCATTCGTTTGCAGCAGTTGGAGGAATGGCGTGCCCTGTCACTTGCTGGTGTAAGTCATGAATTGAAAACACCGGTCACTTCTATTAAAGGATTGGTAATGGCTGTTCGGGATGATATCGTGTCTCCGCAGGAAGCAAAGGAGTTCCTCGACATTGCCTTGAAGGAATCTGAACGAATGGAGCGTATGGTAACTGATCTGCTCGATTACAACGCCATGAGTGCTGGCAGTGTTGCCGTTTGTCAAGAACGCATTGATCTGAAGTTGCTGGTGGGTGAAATTGTCTATCAATGGAAAATCGCTTATGAGGATAAATCTCCCGAGGTTGAGCTGCATACCCCTTCGGGCACGCATTATACGATCGGTGATGCCCTCCGGATTCAGCAAATTATCGTAAATCTGCTGAATAATGGACTCCAGGCAGCGGCCTCAGAACAGGCAACGATCTTTCATATTCGACTGCGCGTCGAAGAAGATCACCTGTTCATTGATGTTCAGGACAACGGTACAGGCATTGCCCAGGAAGATCAGCCCAAAATCTTCGAACGTTTCTACCGTGGGGAACTCAAGAAACGTCGCAATCGTGGTCTGGGTCTTGGCTTGACATATAGTCGCCTGCTTGCCCAGGAACAGGGCGGTGAACTAACGCTTGTCTCCAGTAGCTCAGAAGGAAGTATGTTCAGACTAAGCCTTCCGCGCTGGATGGCAACACACGAAGCCACTGTACCAGAAAAGGCATACGGAACGCCCGCCAAGGCTTAACGCACCGCGCTAACATGCCAAATAACCCAGCACTCCATTACAGGAGACTGGGCTATTTGGCATGTTGTTCTTCGTTCCTCGTCGTATTATCATAAATGGCAGCTTTAGCCCTATAATACACGTGGCCTGTATTCATCGTAAGCATCCGAGATCAATTCCTTATGAAGTACACTGCTCGCAATGATCGCTTTCCGCTTTGCTTTTAGAACAATCTGCTCTACGTCCGCATAACTGCATCCTGCCAAACGTTCACATATGTAATCATCCAGTTGGGCCTCCTGTTCAAATGTGCCAACCAACTTGCTGATATACAATCTGCGACTTGAATCATCTGGCATCCCGTACGTCATTTTAGTATCAAAACGACGCCAGATGGCGTGATCCAGTTGGGTTTCCAGATTGGTAGCCGCAACCAGAATGCTGTCACCTTCGAATTCATCCAGACACTGCAACAACGTGTTTACGACACGAGCCATCTCTTTCACTTCATCATTACTCTCACGTGTACGACCTATGGCATCAAATTCATCCAGGAAAAGCACACAGGGATTAACTCGTGCATATTCGAACAACTTGCGCACATTGCTTCCTGTTTCCCCAAGATGGCTATGAATAATTGCATCCAGTCTCACGAGCACCAAGGGTAGATCAAGACGTTCAGCCAGATGTGATGCCGTTAATGTTTTTCCCGTGCCGGGTGGCCCAAACATGACCATCTTGTTGGGTATCGATACCTCATGCTCTCTGAATTTCTCTTTCATGCCCAGAATGGTGATGAATTCATCAATGATGCGCTTGTTTTCAGCTGAAAATACGATATGCTGGGCTCTGCGCCTGCACTCTTTCGGTGTGTAAAAGGTAGCCATATCAATCCCTTTCGCTCGGGGAATTCGGTTGATATGATTCGTTTTGCTCATGTGTGCATGTGCTCCTTCATTCTATGGTTTCTCTCCGTGATTCAAGAAGGAATCACTTCGACTTTATTTAATCGTAATATTTACTATTAAACAATATCACACTATAGCCTGTTTGCAAAGATAACTACAGCACGTCCACTATTTTGCCACAGATGAGGTCATTTAGTTGCAAGCCGCAGGAAACTTTGCTATCCTGAAAGTGCATCGTTGTGTATAACACAAAAAAGCCCTCTATTTTCTTGAGAGCGAGTAGAATATCCAGATTGGCAAGCGGCAACTTGCTATCTCCAGATTTCTTTATACCAACGAATGTAATCCAATCTAAAGTGAGGTTAACAATCATGGCAAAAGACGTATTGTGTGAAGTTAATTCCTGTCGTCACTGGGCTGAAGAGAACAAATGCAGCGCATCTTCAATCTACATTGTAAGTCACAGTTCCAAACAAGAAGCAAGTCATTCCGCTGAAACAGACTGCAAAACCTTCGAGGTAAAATAAAAAATGTACAGGTTGTAACCAGTTAAAGGAGCCCTAAGGGGTTCCTTTTCTTTTTGTATTGTAACAAGAATGATAATTATTATCAAGCCCTATCCCGCAAAAATTGTATTCATCTCCTAGGTTGCACATTCGACTGCCCATTTACGTACACTACGAGAGCAGTCAAACTGCCCATGAACGATTAGATCCAAGAGGTGAATAACAATGTCCGTCAAAAATGGCACACAGTACATTGAACGAATTGATGCCCAGACCGTTCCCTGCTGGTACAAAGGGGAGCTTGTTACCGAAAAACGCTCAGAACATGTCGCCTTTGCTGGTTTAATGAAGACACAGGCCGAGCTCTACGATCTGCAGTCAGATCCAAAATTAATCGATACAATGACTTTTGCATCCCCTGCTGATGGAAAACCTGTAGGCATATCCTTTCTTCCTCCCACCAGTGTAGATGATCTGCGCAAGCGCCGTGAAGCCATGAGGATCTGGTCGGGAACTCATCATGGTTTTCTGGGACGTTCACCAGATTACATGAACACAGCGATCATGGCCTTTTATACGGGTGCGGATCTTCTTAATGAATTATCACCACAATACGCCGAAAACTTGAAAAATTACTATGCCTACTGCCGTGATCATGACATCACGCTCTCCCATGCTTTCATTCAACCGCATGCCAGTAAAATATCGGGCCAGATGGATGCTACTGAGGATGCCATTGCTGCCAAAATCGTTGAACGAACCAACGAAGGTCTGATCATCACTGGTGCGTTCATGATGGCTACTCAGGCCGCAACGTCAGACGAGATCCTGGTATACCCTTCTCCTTCACCAGCACCATTCGACGATGAAAATCCGTTCGCTTTTGCCTTTGCTGTGCCAAACGACCTGCCCGGAATTAGCTTCATCTGCCGGGATACCTATGCAGGCGATTCCAAGTTCAACTATCCACTCAGTTCCAGATATGAAGAGATGGACAACATTGTCATTTTTGATCATGTACTTGTTCCACATGAACGGATATTTTTTGCCGGCAGTGAAGACATGTCCTCCCGTCTCTTCAGCGGGAGCCATTTCCACATTCACGCGGGTCATCAGGTGTTATGCCGATATATTGCCAAAACGGAATTTGTACTCGGTACGATCCAATTACTCGTTGATACGCTCGACCAGGCTTCCGAGACTCACGTTGTTGAGAAAACTGCGCGAGTGTTTGCTGGCCTTGAATCATTAAAAGCACTGGCCCTGGCTGCAGAAGCCGGTGCCATACCGGACGGGCGGGGATTTGTGTTACCCGCACCCAAACCTTTGATGGCAGCAAACCTTCTGTTTCCTAAGCTGTATCCTGAAATGATTGAAATCCTTCAGCTCCTGGGTTCGAGCGGTGTAATTATGGTTCCTCAGGAAGAAGAATTTCGCTCAGACATTGCTCCGCACCTGGATACTTACCTGAGAGGAACAGATATGGCATCCCAGGAACGAACAGCCTTGTTCCGTCTGATCTGGGAGCTTGGTGCTGGATCATTTGGTGGCAGACAGACCCAGTTCGAACGCTTCTTTTTTGGCAACTCGATTACAGTCTCTAACCGGCTATACTCTGCCTGCTCAAAGGATCTCCAGTATCGTCAGCTTGTGCGCGAATTTATCGCCAACACCGACAAATAAGATTCGGGACTGATACCGATATTTAAACCAGATGGTCATAGACCGTCATCAGTTCAGAGGCTGGTCTGCTTGCATCGACATCGCGCAGTGCAGGCTGGTCTCCGTAACCGAGGTGAAATACCCCCAGCACCTTTTCTTCACTGGTTAAGCCCATCAAATTCATAAACACAGGATGCTGTTGGTAATCATTGATTTTCCATACAGCATTTAATCCCTGTTCCGCGGCCAGGATGCAAAAGCGCTTGCTCCAGGCTTTTGCAGGCAATAGATGGTCTTCTCGGGCGCATGAAGGGGCCACGACCACCAGATGTGCAGGAATGGCCTCGGTATATTGATATGTAGCCCAATCCCCGTAGCGATCAGCCAGATGGGGCGGGTAACTCTGTCTGACTGCCTCCAGATAAAGCTGCCGTCCTTCACCTGCAAATAACATAAACCGCCAAGGTTCTGAACTCATGACATACAAAGTCGGATCTGCTTCATCCAGCAATCGTCTTATTACGGATTGTGGCACCGGCAACGGGCTGAATTCACAAGCTCCTGTACGCCTCTTGCTGCTTATCGCCTCTTGTCTCAAACCGGTAGACATAACATCATCCCTTCCTCTATCTGCACGATATATCACGTCATCCCCTACAAGTCTTCACATTAACCACGTTTTCTTCGGTTCAGCCTCACTTCTCCAGCGATCAACCTCTTCATGAACACGTGCTTTGTCCCGCATCGTAAATCGGTCAGACTCCACTTTTTCCACAGTTGGAATACTGTCACGAATCAATTGAATATAATCCATGGCGCGAACCAGAGATTGACGCCCAGGGATATATCGAATCTTGCGACCTTCCAGCAGACAGTAGACTTCGATCATACCCGGTAATTTGCCGAAAGCTTCCCAGCAGAATACACTCACCATATGCTGAAACGCCTCAACGACGTTTGGATCATGGACAACCATATATTTCTGAACGAGCAGGGAATCCCAACCCTCAGGCTGCCAGGCCGCTTGAAAGATCATCGATAAATGCATCGACAATGAAGGAAGCTCCGTTCTCCACTGTTCAAACAGAATGGAAGGATGCTTCAAAACATCGTTCATCGCAATTGCGAGTGATAATTCATCCGTAATCTTGTTCTTCACGTCCCAGTAATGAAGTACCGATTCGAAACCGGTTGTCTTTCTGGGCCACCACTTTTCGAGCAAATATTGTACCGGCACTTCTCTGCGTACACTTGGCTCCATACTGTAAAATGCATTGACTGCATGGCTGACCGCATACTGTACGCGGTGTCTCCACTGCAGCGGAGAGCGCTGTTCAGCCTCCAGTTCCGGGCGGATGAACCAGTGCGGACTGCGCAGCATCTCTTCCAATCGGTAATCTTCAAGCAGCCGTTCCGGTATGTCTGACTTTCCCGGTTGCATAGCTGCCTGAACATGATGTCTTACCATACGTTTTAAGATACCTGTAATCCGGCAGCAGCGAAGTTTTTGCCAAATTCACGGCATGTATCCTTCTCCTGCTCCAATGGACTGTATTCAATCTTCAGCATCTCTGGAGATACCTCCGCCCCACGCTCCTGCAGCTTCGCAGCCGCAAGATCAACCGCCCCGCAGTACTGCTCGTAAGAAGTGTCACCACTTCCAAACACCGCAGCTCTTTTGCCGCTTAAATCAAGCTCATCCAATTCTTCGTAAAAATCAAGAAATTCGTCTGGCAGCTCGCCATCTCCCCAGGTATAGACCCCGATGAGAAAACCGTCATAGTCCAACACATCGGCTGCATTGCAATCCGTTACTGACTTCAAATCCACCTCGTGTCCTCCCTGCGTAATTCCTTCAACAATCAGTTCTGCAATTTCTTCTGTGTTTCCTGTCATACTTGCATAAGCCACCAACAATTTAGCCATCTATTTTCCCTCACTTTATTTAATCATCTACATACTGTTCCTGAAGAAGTAACATTTGAATTATCAAAATCATAAGTGATAATGATTATCATTGTCAAATTAATTTTTATCTATATAAATTCAACTTATGTATATTTACACTGGCACTCCGATGACAGAACAACCTTCCGATCACTGTTACCCCCAGATTTTTTCAATTCCTTTTCAATAGGGAAAATCCGGGGATAAAGGCGAACGCTTCGCTTCTTCAGGTTATTTCTGTCCTCTCCGTTATTGTGTAAATGTATAGTTGAACTTATCTATTATACTTTTCCAAGTATATGGCGTGTGTCGAATTTCACCACAATGAAAAGCACTCCTTCCTTTCAGGCAAAATGCTCACACCTCTTTCTTTTCCTGCCCACCACAACTGGCGTACAGGCCCTTTTTTGTTGTACAATAGTATCCAAATGACTTTTGAAGGATGGATAAACCACTATGTACGTAGCAAAGAACTGGAAGGACTATGAAGTAATCGATACAGGAGGTGGCGAGAAGCTAGAGCGTTGGGGCGATGTCATTTTGCGCAGACCTGATCCACAGATTATCTGGCCTCTCGAACAAGAAACGAATGAATGGCGCCAGGTGCACGGTCATTATCACCGTAGCTCTTCCGGCGGCGGAAACTGGGATATGAAAAAACCGATCCCGGAACGCTGGACCATCGGATACGAGAACCTGAAATTTCACATTAAACCGACCAGCTTCAAGCATACGGGCCTGTTCCCTGAACAAGCGGCCAATTGGAGCTGGATGATGGATAAAATCGCAGGTGCAGGACGTCCGATTTCTGTACTGAATCTGTTTGCCTATACAGGCGGTGCAACCGTTGCGGCTGCTTATGCCGGGGCTTCGGTGGTACACGTAGATGCTGCCAAAGGCATGGTACAGTGGGCCAAAGAAAATGTTCAATTATCTGGACTGGCTGATCGTCCTGTTCGTTTCATCACAGATGATGTATTCAAATTCGTACAACGGGAACAGCGGCGTGGAAATCGATATGACGCGATTATCATGGACCCTCCTTCCTACGGCCGAGGCCCTAACGGAGAGACATGGAAGCTGGAAGAGAACCTCTACCCGTTCCTGAAATCGTGCATGGATATTTTGTCGGACAACCCATTATTCATGCTGGTTAATTCCTATACAACAGGCATCTCCTCAACGGTTCTGCGCAACATGCTGACGATGACGATGTCTGCACAATACGGTGGAAACATTACGGCAGGTGAAATTGGTCTTCCGATTACCCGCAGTGGCCTTGATCTGCCTTGTGGCATCTTGGGCCGCTGGGAGTCCTGATCATGTCGGAACAACTGCATGGAACCGGAGAAATTCCGATCTTGTTCGAAGACAACCACTTGTTAGGCATTACAAAGCCGGTCAATGTACCTACCCAGGAAGATGCATCAGGTGATCCGGATTTGCTTACCTTGCTGAAGCAGGACCTGAAAGACAGGTATAACAAACCCGGCAATGTCTATCTTGGACTGGTGCATCGACTTGACCGACCCGTTGGTGGAGCGATGATTTTTGCCAAAACATCAAAAGCGGCTTCCAGATTATCCGAGACGGTCCGAGGACGTCATTTTCGCAAAATATATGCGGCTGTTGTCCACGGCAAGCCGCCTGCTCAGCAAGGAACGTTAAAGCACACCCTGCTGAAGGATGCGCGCACAAATACCGTCACCGTTGTGCCTCAGGGTACAGTTGGCGGCAAAGATGCCGTTCTGGATTACAGAGTCATCGGCCAAAATGACCGTTACAGTCTGGTTCACATTGAACTGCATACAGGCAGATCTCATCAGATTCGGGTGCAAATGAAAGAAATCGGCTGCCCCCTGTTTGGAGATCAGAAATACGGCGCAGATGTAAATAAGCCAGGCCAACAAATTGCCCTTTGGTCTACTATTGCAGCTTTTCCTCATCCGGTCACGAAGGAAGAGATTGTTCTACAGTCCCTGCCTCCCCGGGAATTTCCTTGGGCAGAGTGGCCGTCTGCTGTTTATGACAACGCGTTTAACACGGATCATTAAATTATTCATTTACTATACACGATCACAGGATCAGAGTTGATCGTAAGCCGTGTCATCTGGATTCTATATCCCGATGGCACGGTTTTTTAGTAGCTGCCTTTCGGAACGAACTCTTTCTTAACGACTCCAACCATATGTTAAACTGTTCCTTAGAAGACTGCACACTTGGAGCCTTATTCGATACCTCCACCAGAAAGGAAGACTCTGCATTATGACACCATTTACCAAACAGGTCGTCGCCATTATCACAGCCATTCCTGAAGGCAAAGTGATGACGTATGGGCAGATTGCTGCTCATGCCGGCAGTCCTAGAGCTGCCAGACAGGTTGTACGCATTCTGCATTCCATGAGCCGCAAGGAGCGCCTTCCTTGGCACCGTGTTGTCAATGCTAAAGGTCAAATCTCCATTCCAGATGAACACTCGCGCTTGATGCAAGAAACGGAACTCATAAGCGAAGGTATTGAATTTCAAATGGATGGAAGTATCAACCTCAGAATCTACGGCCATGATCCTGAACCGATCTTTCTCATAGATGCATCGGCTCATGAAGAATAATGTCCATTCACGACATAATCCCAAAAAAGAGAGCTCAAGCAGTAGAGACTGCCTGAACTCTCTTTTATTATTTTTAACGCGAAATATTGAATAGATAAGGACATTAAGCGAGTACGGTTTACGCAGTTGCATTCACTTTTTGCTGCTCAGCTGTTACAGGTTCAATAGCCGGTTTTGTTTTACGGATAAAGAACGCCAGCAGCAAAGCAACAACTGTCATTGCGGTTGCTATCATAAACGCATAGTTTACCCCATAGATGGTTGCATCGGCGGTAGCACGAAGCATCGCAGCCTTATCATCTGTAGCGACTTGGCCTGTAGCCAAGGCATCTGCCAGATGGGATTTCAGCTTACTGCTCATAATCGTAACGAGAATCGCTGTACCAATCGCACCTGCAACGGTACGCAGTGTATTGGACATCGCTGTACCATGCGCGTTCAGGCGCTGTGGCAACTGATTCAGACCCGCCGTTTGAATGGGCATCATCAACATCGACATACCAAACATACGAGCTGTATAGATAAACATCATGTAGCTGTAAGTTGTATCAATCGACAGGCGGCTGAGTCCCCATGTTGTGATGGCTGTAATTGCAAGACCAGCAACAGACAGCCAGCGTGCTCCAACTTTATCAAAGATGCGGCCAGTGATCGGAGACATAATCCCCATCAGGATGGCGCCCGGCATCATCAGCAAACCCGATTCAATCGGTGAGAAGCCGCGAATATTTTGCAGGAAAATCGGAAGCAAAATCATACCGGCGAACATCGCCATCGTCACGAGCATATTGATGATCGTTGTTAATGTGTACATGTTGTATTTGAAAATACGGAACTCCAAGAGCGGATGATCGGTTGTCAGCTGGCGAATAACGAACAGGATCAGGGAGATCGACCCGATGACCAGACATCCGATAACAATGGCACTTCCCCATCCGTCTGTACCCGCATCACTGAAGCCGTACAACAAGCTACCAAAACCAAGTGTGGATAAAATTACACCTGGATAGTCCAGTTTAGGTTTGGATTGCCGTGTTACATTTTTGACAAAAGCGATTCCGATTGCAGTCGCAATAACGGAGAATGGCAAAATGATGTAGAACAGTAATCTCCATGAATAATGTTCAACCACATAACCCGACAGAGTCGGTCCAATCGCAGGAGCCAGGATCATCGCGATCCCCATCGTACCCATCGCTTGACCGCGTTTTTCAATTGGGAAGATGGTCAGGAACACAACGGTCATCAGAGGCATCAGAATACCTGCACCTGCTGCTTGAATCACACGACCGACCATCAGGATAGAAAAGTTCGGACTTAATCCACAGACCAGAGTCCCTATTGTAAATAGTGTCATGGCTGCAATAAAAATTTGACGTGTCGAGAATTTGGCGATCAGATAAGCCGTAATCGGAATCAGCACACCGTTGACGAGCATATAACCTGTGGTTAACCACTGAGCTTTGTTTGCATTAATAGCGAGGTCTTCCATAATTTTAGGAAGAGCTACGTTCATCAGGGTCTGATTCAGGAAGGCAACAAAAGCACCGATTAACAGTGCGGCCACAATTGGGCCTTTCTTAATGTTGTCCATTGCGGAGGATGGCGCTGCTGTTGCAGTAGTACTCATGGGTTGTTCATCTCTCTTCCTTCTAACTTTTCAATCATTTGATTATGAATTCTGAGCAGGTGCTCAATGTCTTCCTTCGGGATATCCAGAATGGGAGATACTCTCTCCATCCACAAGTGGTGTGTCTCCTGTTGGGCCTTTTCCCCTTTGTCCGTAATTTGCAGCATGACGGATCGGCGGTCAGAGTGAGATCGTGTGCGAACAATATACTCGCCTTTAACCAAACGCTCCACAACAGCACTCATAGAACTGCTTCCCATATGGCATAGTTCAGCCACTTCGTTTATTCCGATGGAAGGACGTTCCCTCAATATGGATAACACCATAAATTGAATTGAAGTAAGCTCAATCTGCTTGTTTTCATTCCAGAATGCCCGGAAGAGCATTTGATTGACCTGCCGAAACGAATTAATAATGTAAAATACTTCGTATATGTGTGACATTAATTCACCCTTTTACTTATGGAATATAATATTTCGTACACGAAATATCAGGGGAACAATTACTTATTATAGCAAAAATATTTACATAGTCAACTCTTTACATATAATTTTAACAAATAATATTGAAGCATACTAAATAACACATCATCCATATCCAAATTGACCATAAGATTACCCTTGTCATGCGAGTTGTATATCGATAGCTACACATAAAATAACCATAGGACTCCTGTACACAGACAGGTTCTCCTATGGTTATTATGATCAACCAGGATCGATTATTAAGATGTGGACAATGCATGCTCTTTGTTCTTAGGTGTGGTCATCTTACCTAACAGATAAACCAGCAATTGCTGATTATGCATCGAAATGTTGCTCAGAACCGAATTCATAAATTCATTGCGGATGGAGATTCCCCGTTCGGTCTCCGTCCGCCCCTTATCGGAAAGGGATACCCATACAATACGCCGATCCTGATCGTCCCGGTTCCTGCGAATCAGTCCATTTTTCTCCATACGATCCAACAGCATAGTTACCGCTGCTGGTGTTGTAGCCAGAAAAGGAATAAGATCGGACGGCTTCATCTTCTGGTGATCCTCAAGAACCTCCAGCACGGCCAGCTGTGCCTCCGTTAATGTTGGTGCCAATTCATGATCCATATGAAGCTTGTAGTCCTTGGTCAGCTTCGACCAGCACTTGGCAAAATCGGAATTATACATCTTGAATCGCTCCTCTCTGCAACCGGTTATCACTTCACATGCTTAAGTTTTCGCGCTTCAAAGCCGCATTCCTGCTGCCTTTTTTCAATTTCCTAGCGATCGACCGTAATCGACGAAGGTTGTTAAACTTCGCATGGACGGCCTCTTTCATTCCGCGCCAGAACAACAAAATAAGACTCTTCGCATGACAGGCTATCCTGCGCTGCAAAGAGTCTTATTTCATTCCTTTTTTATGAGGATGAACTGGATTGATTCTCAGTGATATCTATCATAAGCTCCATAATTTCATCCTGTTTATCCACATGAATTAATAATTTACCGATATGTTTGCGTTCAGTAATAGGTACGGCTTCGGAAGAAATGTGATGTGCTTGTCCTTCCTTGGTCATCACCGTTACATTCCGTTGTTCTCGACAATAGAAAGCTCCGGCAATTCGGCTACCGTTTGGTTTCACCCGTTTGCCTTCCTTGAATTCAAAGGTCGCCAGTCCCTTGCCTCCACGGCTCTGAAGAGCATAGTCAAGCAATAACGAGCGTTTACCATAACCGAGGTCAGACAATACAGCAACTTCGCCTTCATCGCCTTCTACCCATAGAACAGAAACCACTTCATCCGTGTCTTTTAACTGAATACCACGAACACCACCGGATACACGGCCCATCGGATTGACCTCATCCTCACAAAAACGAATCGCCATCGCTTCCCTGGTAACCAGCATAATATCTTTACCACCTGTACTCAGATGTACAGATAATACTTCATCATCCTTGCCCACTTTGCACGCCGCTACTGCCCCTGACCGCTTGGTAACGTACTCCTTCAGCTCGGTTCGTTTCACCTGTCCTTTGCGCGTGACAAAGACCAGACTGTGATTCGGCTCTTCGAAGGATTTCACAGCAAGTACACTGGATATCCGGTCATCCTTCGCAAGTGGAATGACGTTGACAATCGCTGTTCCCGGGTCCTTCCACTTGAATTCCGGCACCTGATGAACAGGTAACAGGAAATACTGGCCTTTCTTCGTAAATACCAGCAGATTTTCAAGCGTGTTGACTTCAAGGACCTGTGAGATATAATCGCCGTCCTTCACACCACTTGCGTTACGTTCGCCGCCCGATCGTGTGAATGACTGCATACCTGTGCGCTTGATGTATCCCTCTTTGGACAACGTAACGAATACATCTTCCGAGTTGACCAGCACTTCCAGATTCACCTTGAGTTCTTCCACTTCACCCTGAATCGCCGAGCGACGGTCTATTCCGTATTTCTCACGAATCTCCATCAATTCTTTGCGAATGACTCCGATCAGCTTGCGGTCACTATCCAGAATGGATCGTAATTGTGCAATCTTTTTCATCAGTTCACCGAGTTCCTTCTCCAGAGAATTGATCTCCAGATTCGTCAACCGGTATAATTGCAACGTAAGGATGGAATCTGCCTGACGTTCGGTGAATCCAAACATCCACATTAGGTTATTTTGAGCATCCTGACGGTTCTTCGAGGCTTTGATCGCAGCAATGACCTCGTCGAGGATGTTAAGAGCTTTAACCAGGCCCTCAAGCACATGAGCACGGTCTTCCGCCTTCTCCAGCTCAAACCGGGTACGGAAGGTCACAACTTCACGCTGATGGGCAATGTAAGCCTCGAGGATTGATTTCAATCCCAATTGCTGAGGCGCTTTATTTACAATCGCAACCATATTGAAGTTATAGGTGACCTGTAGGTCTGTTTTCTTCAGCAAATAAGCCAAAATACCTTGTGCGTCCGCTTCTTTTTTCAGCTCAACCACGATTCGCAGACCTTCACGTCCACTCTCATCACGCACTTCGGCAATACCTTCAACCTTTTTCTCAAGTCGAATGTTCTCCATTGCTGTAACCAGACGAGATTTCACGACCTGATAAGGGATCTCGGTAATGACAATCTGCTGTCGGCCACCGCGCATGTTTTCAATCTCGGTTTTGGACCGGATATAGATCCGTCCTTTACCTGTTCGATAGGCATCCAGAATGCCGTCCCCGCCCATAATCAATCCGCCTGTCGGAAAGTCAGGACCTTTCATAAACATCATGATCTCGTCCAGCTCAATGGACGGCTTCTCCATTACAGCGATGGAAGCATCAATGACTTCACGCAAATTGTGTGGAGGAATCTCCGTTGCAAACCCTGAGGAAATTCCACTTACACCATTAACCAGCAAGTTCGGATAACGAGATGGCAGTACAACCGGTTCTTTAGCCGTATTATCAAAATTATCCTTAAACAGAACGGTACGTTTCTCGATATCGCGAAGCATCTCCATCGCAATGGGCGACAAACGAGCCTCCGTATACCGCATCGCCGCTGCCGGGTCATCATCCTGAGATCCCCAGTTACCATGACCGTCCACGAGCATATGGCCCATTTTCCATGGCTGTGCCATCCGCACCATACCCTCATAGATGGAGGAGTCACCATGAGGATGATAGTTACCCATTACGTCCCCAACGGTTTTGGCAGACTTGCGGTAAGTCTTATCAGGCGTATTACCTGAATCGTACATGGCATACAGAATACGCCGCTGTACAGGCTTCAAACCATCCCGCACGTCGGGAATGGCTCGATCCTGAATAATGTATTTGGAGTAGCGACCAAAACGGTCACCTACGACCTCTTCGAGAAAGGCCGGCATAAATTGTTCTGATGGACTCATTCCAAGCACCTTCTATTCTTCGTACTCTGTAAAGTCGACGTTCTCTACAATCCAGCGTTTCCGTGGATCAACCTTATCACCCATGAGCGTAGATACACGACGTTCCGCTTTTGCTGCATCAACAATCTGTACCTTAAGCATCGCACGCGTTTCAGGGTTCATCGTTGTCTCCCACAGTTGATCTGGATTCATCTCACCAAGACCTTTATAACGTTGAAGCTCCACATTGTTTCCAAATTCTTTCATGTAATTCGCCAGCTCTTCATCCGTCCAGGCATAACGTACACTTGCCATTTTGCCGGATTTGCGAGTGAGTTTGTACAGTGGTGGCTGAGCGATATATATTTTCCCTGCGTCAATTAACGGTTTCATATAGCGGTAGAAAAACGTCAACAACAGTACCTGAATATGTGCACCATCCGTATCGGCATCGGTCATAATTATGATTTTGGAATAATTGCTGTCTTCAACTGCAAATTCGGTTCCTATGCCCGCCCCGATCGCCGCTGTAATGGCACGGTATTCTTCATTTTTGAGAATATCAGCCAGCTTCGATTTTTCCGGATTGAGCGGTTTTCCCTTGAGGGGCAAAATAGCCTGAATCTTCGAGTCACGTCCCTGTTTGGCAGAACCACCTGCGGAATCACCTTCGACAATAAACAACTCATTACGGGTAAAATCCTTGGATTGCGCAGGAGTCAGCTTGCCATTCAGGTTGGAGCTTTCACTGCGTTTTTTGCCTGTGCGCATATCATCACGTGCTTTGCGAGCTGCTTCTCTAGCCCTGGAAGCTTGAACCGCTTTGCGAATTAACGTTTGCGCAACTTGTGGGTTTTCTTCCAGGAACCTCTGAATATTCTCGGATACGACCGAATCCACTGCACTTCGAGCGGAAGCGCTACCGAGCTGATCCTTCGTTTGCCCCACGAATTCAACCTCTGACATTTTGACACTGATGACAGCCATCATGCCTTCACGCAAGTCATTACCTTCGAGGTTTTTATCTTTTTCCTTAATCATACTGGTACGCCGTGCGTAATCGTTCATCACACGGGTATAAGCTGCCCTGAATCCGGTCTCATGTGTTCCGCCACCCCGAGTAGGGATCGAGTTCACGAACGAAGCCAGCGTTTCCGTATAACCCGCGTTATACTGGATCGCCACTTCAACCTCAATGTCATCCTTCTCCGCATAGAAGTGAATGACATCATGCAGCACATCTTTATTTTCATTAAGAAAAGCAACAAACTGGCTTGCTCCACCTTCATACATGTATTCATCCTGATTACCTGAACGTTCGTCCTTGAGCACAATTCTCAGTCCAGAGTTCAGAAAAGCAATCTCCTGAAGACGTTCTGCCAGTGTATCATAATTAAATTGAATGCCGGTCTGGAACACTCGAATATCCGGTTTAAATGTAACTTTTGTACCTGTCCGGTTGGTATTACCCAACACTTCGAGACCGGTCACCGATTCTCCGACATGTTCAATCCCTTTTTTGTCCTGCCAATACTCGAATCGCTGACGATGAATCTTGCCATCACGGAAAATCTCGACTTCAAGCCATTCGGACAATGCGTTTGTAACTGACGCACCTACACCGTGCAAACCGCCGGATTTTTTGTAACCTGATCCACCGAACTTACCGCCTGCGTGCAAAATCGTAAACACGACCTGGGGAGTAGGAATTCCTGTTTTATGTATACCTGTCGGAATTCCTCTACCGTTATCTTGAACCGTAATAGAACCGTCCTTATGCAGTGTGATATCGATTTTGGAGCAGAATTTGGCAAGATGTTCGTCGACAGCATTGTCCACGATTTCCCATACCAAATGATGTAGACCCGAAGTGCTGGTGCTGCCGATGTACATCCCCGGCCGTTTCCGTACCGCTACCAACCCTTCAAGTACTTGAATGTCGTCCGCGTCGTAGCCTGAAGACCCTTGTCCTCCGCCTGTCGAACCTGCCGACATATCGCTTTGCTCGACCATTCATGCTCCCCCTTCTTAACTTGCAACTAAAAAAATGCCTAAAATGCAAACAGATGTTTTCTTATCCTTGTCCATTTTAATTCAAGATATCCCGTTTCGTAAAGACAAGGAATGACACAATGAGTGAAGCAATGCCCCAAACACTAAGCACAATAAGGGAAAAACCAAGATTCATTCCCTCGATTGGCGGTAATCCTCCAGACAAATAATTAGGAAGCTCAAGGTTAACCATGAACAGATACTTCGCTGTCTGCCAGGATGCCGCCATACTGGTCAAGATCGTTCCAGCAATCAGAGCGGCCATCATAATGACAATACTTGCGGCAGTACTGCGGACAAGCACAGATACCATAAATGCAAGCATAGCCACGATTACACTGACAAACCAGATTAATCCCGCCTGCATGAGCAGATACAACCACTGGTCTACCGCGTGCACAGCGGACATATCGACATCCGTTCCCACAACCTTAAATCCGGTGAAGATCGGCATACCAAAACCTTTGTATCCGAACACAGCTCCAGATATCACATAGCAGATAATATACGCAGATACCACAATGATCGACACAAACATAATCAGCGTAATCAGTTTGCTCAGCAATACTTTCCATCGTTTGACCGGACGGGTCAGTAACATTTTAATTGTGCCTGTGGTGCGCTCGCCTGACACAAGATCTGAAGCAATCGCCATGATCAGCAACGGAATAAACAACCCAACCGCATTATTCATGAACTCACGCGTAAAGGTAACACCGCCTGGTTCCTTCGGATTGATATCATTCTCCAGATAATACTGCATCTGTTGAATGTACACTGTTCTATACTTTTTGTATTCTTCAGGTACCCGATCACTACCCAGCGAGTTTTGATTATCCGTGATGGCCTGTTGCAGTTCAAGCCGCCAATCGCCGTTAAACTTGTCACGGTTATTTTCCGCAGATTTCATCTGGGCATACGTGAACATCGGTACCAGGACCGCGAGTACGATAAAAATAATATAAAGACGTTTTTTCTTCACCATCTTGATCGTTTCGTTTCGGATCAGAGGCATAATGTTACTCAATGGATTCACCTTCTGTCAATTTTAAAAATAGTTGTTCCAGCGTTGGCTGAATCCGCTGTACACCTTCAACCTGAATTCCAGCTTGAATCATCTGTTGTACCAGGACCGGAATCTGATCCTCATGCATTTCAGCAACGACAGCGTTTGGACCAAGTCCTGCAACGATGGTATCATCCATTACATCAGCAGGCCGATCGACCAAGGCAAAGCCTGCATCCAGCAATATCTTTTTGCCAGCTTCCAGTGGAGAAACATGCCATATCGCTAATTTGGAATGGTCTTCGATCAGTTCGTTGACTCCACCAACCGCCAGTACGCGTCCGGCACTGATAATAGCCACTCTGTCACATAACAACTGAATCTCACTCAGCAAATGACTGCTGACAAATACAGCCATGCCTTCGCTTGCCAGTTGCTTGATAAAGACACGCAATTCTTTGATTCCTTTGGGATCAAGCCCATTCGTTGGTTCATCCAGAATCAGCAACCGAGGACGTCCGAGCAAAGCCTGTGCAATACCAATACGTTGACGCATGCCCAAGGAGTAAGTTCTTACTTTATCATGAATCCGCTGATCGAGGCGTACAATATCTACCACTTCCTGAATACGATCATTATCCACGCCAGGCTGCATACGGGCAAAGTGCTCCAGATTCTCCCATCCGGTCAAATACGTGTAGACTTCCGGGTTCTCCACAATAGAACCCACGTATCTCAATGCTCGTTCAGGATCACGATTCACATCATAACCACAGACCTTGATTTTGCCTTCCGTTGGTTTGATCAGATCGACCAGCATACGAATGGTTGTTGTTTTCCCTGCACCGTTGGGTCCCAAGAAGCCAAAAATCTCGCCAGGTTTGACGTCAAATGTAACATCATTAATAATCCACTTACGTCCGATTTTTTTCTTCAGATGCTGAACAGACAGTACGGGATCAACTCGCTCTTCTGTCATTTATTTCACACTCCCTTCTGCTGGGGTTTCTGCCTGATATTCTTGTGCAATCCGAACTGCAATTTGCTCATATCCTTCGCCATTGGGATGGAAATGATCTGAAGACAGGTACTGTCCGAGATGATTTTCAAACAAATCAAATGTAGGCACAAGTGTCATCTTGTCCTCGTTGTTCAAAATAGCCAGTGCAGCATCGTTCCATGCAGCTACAACTGCATTTCCCGGTTTCTCCAGTTCCTTCACATCACCAAATGGATTGTACAACCCTATGTAAGCAATCTGTGCATCAGGGTTAATCTCTTTCACTTTCTTCAAAATCTCCTGCAGACGTTTCGATGTCTCTGGTAAAGCTGCCGCCAGTTGCTCAGCCGTTGGCGTGTCTTCTCCCTGAAGTACTTGTCCACCCTGAAAGAGGTCATTGGCTCCAATGGACAACAGAATAAAGTTGGACTGTTGCAATACATAACGTACACCCTGTTCATCCAGCTTGTTCAAAAGTGCGTCTGTTCTCAGACCATTCACACCCAGATTGTTAAGAACCTGTACATCATATCCTTTATCTTTGAGCAGATTCCCCGCCCGTCTCACAAAACCAAGACCCTCATCGTCTCCTGTGCCTCTTGCCAGGGAATCACCGATGACAGCCATCCGAATCTTGCCATCCTCCACTACAGCTGGTTGCCCCTCGTTATCCTTAGGTGATGCGGTTGTCTCCTGGCCTGTAGTTAACTCAGAATCTCCCTTGGGAAAGATCACATCTTTTATGGCGTACCCGAATCCGAATAACAGCAACAAGGTTGCCAAAATGGATACTGTACTGATGGTTCTCCAGATCCCTGGCGCTGAATCAAGGCTTTTTTTACTTTTCATTCATCACATCTCCGCTCATGTACACCGGAACTTGGTGCTAAAATTTTTAAAATATTTCTACATTAAGATGACGCTTTTCCTAAATAACATAAATGTTCTGTCGTTAATTTGCAAACTTTGCCGATATATATATGAAAATTCATAATGCATATCGAATCTACGAAAAAAAGCTATGCCATGCACAGCTCCAAGCTGTGATGACATAACCTTTTTCAAATCAAGTGTGAACGTTTTTCATAATATATTATTATTTGCCGATAAATTCTTGAGCCCAGTATCCGTTGTAGTAACCTACACCGATCTTCGTAAAGTTTTTGCTCAGGATATTTGCACGGTGTCCTTCACTATTCATCCAGGCTGTAACCACCTCTTGAGGTGTCTTTTGCCCTTTGGCGATGTTCTCGCCAGCATAGCTGTAAGTTACTCCGAATTGTTTCATCATGTCAAACGGAGAACCGTACGTTGGGGATTGGTGAGCAAAATAATTGTTATCGCTCATATCTTTAGCTTTGGCTAATGCCACTTTGTCGAGTAGAGCATCTGAAGCTAACGCGCTCAGGCCTGCTTTCGCACGTTCAGCGTTCACAAGCTTAACAACCTCAGTTGCAAAGTTTGATTGTGTGCTTTCGCTACCGCTGTTGCTTGTATTGTTATCCGTATTACCCGTGTTCGAAGGATTTTTAGCCGGTGTAGTTGCCGGTTTCTCTTCTTGAGTTGGTTGAGCAGGTTTAGTAGTTTCTGGCTTTGTAGTTTCTGGCTTCGTTACAGGCTTCACTACTATTTGTCCCTCGGATACGGTGTATCCGTTTTGCTTCAGCCATTTCTCAATGTAAGCCTTCAGGCTGTCTGTGCTCGCAATCTTGTACGTCGTTGTAGTCTTATATGTTGTATCTGCAGCAGATGCGGAGGCAGGGAGCATGATCCCTACGGCCAGTACAGCTGTCAGACTGCTAGTTACGACTGTTTTCATCCATTTCTTCTTCAAATTCATTCATCTCCTTAAGAATTAGTTATTACAACTTTGTAATGAATACTCTAGCAGTATATCAATTCATAGGAAGCATGTTAACCTATAAAATATGGAAAAGTAAATTTTTTGTCATTTTTAGGGCATGTTTCAAGCAGGTTCAGAAGGTTTATATCACACTGCACTGGGCTCTTTATTACTTTAAAGTAAGGTTCAGTCAGCAGGATTCGGTAGCTTCACGTCAAATCATAAAAAAAACGGCATTCGGACAAAAAATGCTTGCCGAATGCCACTTTATCATCTATTTATCATTCACCACAACAGAACGTGAAGATCACGATATAATGAGAATCTTTTTGCTACAAGAGAACTTTACTGAAACGATAGCCTCTCTTCTGGAAGCCAATGTGCTCATAGAAAGAACAAGTCTTTGAAGTAATTTCACGGTTCGCACCAGTGAAAAACAGTTGTTTACCACCTTTTTTTCTACCCCACTCTTCAGCACGAGCCATCAGCCTGCGGCCAATTCCGCCTCCACGATATTCCTGACCTACAATGAGGGAAGTGATTTGTGCTGCTGGTTCCGGATAGGCATGACTTTGTACACATTGCACGCCAATCACACCAATAATTTGTTCATCCACTTCGGCAACAAGCATACATGCGTTTGGATTAGTCTCCAAACATTCAATGCGCTCTTTCATAACATTGGCTGTTGTCGGGTAGCTGACCTCTCGCATCAGTCCCGTTACCGCTTCAGCATCTCGCAGCTCACACTCTCGGATCATCAGTACAGGGGCCTCAACATTATAGGACATGATTTACCTCCACTTTCAGCATATTAGCGGCTTGCACCACTGTTTTACGAGCTTCTTCCACATCTTGGCCAGCACTTAGCGCTACGGCCATTCGGCGTCCCACTTTGGTCTCAGGCTTGCCAAATACACGAACCTGAGTACGAGGAAGAGCCAGTGCTTCTTCGATCCCGCCTACCGTAAAGTCAGATGTTTCATCATTAGCCTTCAGCGTTGCTGAAGCTCCCGGTGTCAGTAAATGTACTCCTGTGACCGGAAAACCAAGAATTGCACGTACATGCAGCGCAAACTCGGAACTGTCTTGCGTTACCATTGTAACCATGCCCGTATCATGCGGACGAGGTGATACCTCGCTAAACACAACGCCATCCGATGTCAGGAACAATTCAACTCCAAATAGTCCATAACCACCAAGTTCATCCGTAACTAATTTGGCAATATGACAAGCTTGCTCCCACTGCTCAGTAGTCATTGCATGTGGCTGCCAGGATTCGACATAATCCCCATCCTTCTGAATATGACCAATCGGAGGACAAAATACGGTGCCTGATACAGACCTAACAGTGAGCAATGTAATCTCACTATCAAATTGCACAAAGCTCTCCACGATGACACGAACGGATTTGCCACGAGCACCCGAAAGTGCGATGTCCCAACAATCCTCCACATCATCCGGTGTACGGCATACGCTCTGCCCTTTGCCGGAAGAACTCATTAGCGGTTTAATGACACAAGGTGTGCCAAGTTCACGAACGGCTTCCTGAAGCTGCTCCAGGTTGTCCGCAAAAAGGTAGGCTGCTGTCGGAAGTTTCAAATGTTCAGCTGCCAGACGACGAATGCCTTCGCGATCCATCGTTAAACGTGCAGCACGAGCCGTAGGTACGACACAAAATCCTTCTTCCTCAAGTTCCAGTAAAGCTTCTGTTGCAATAGCTTCAATCTCAGGTACGATGTAATGAGGTTTTTCTTTACGGATCAATTGTTTCAAAGCTTCCGCATCCAGCATGTCGATGCAGTATGACCGGTGAGCAACCTGCATGGCAGGCGCATTGTCGTAACGATCTACAGCGATCGTTTCCACTCCGAGTCGTTGGGCCTCAATAACGACCTCTTTTCCCAATTCTCCGCTACCCAAAAGCAGCATTTTTTTGGCTTGAGCCGTAAAAGGAGCACCCCACATGTTCTTTCCAATCCTCCCAAAGAGAAATCTTCTATATCTATCTCTCTATTTTCGGGGTTTTGGTTAAAGAATGCAAGAGTGCTCCCTATTTTTCTTGTGAATTTTACAAGATTTTTTGTGTTTTTTCGATCAAATTTTACAATTACTGCTCAGCGATTCGATACTCCTTCCATTCTTCCCAGAAATAAGGATATATTGACAGTGTTAATGTCATTCATCTAATAAATCTGATTAAACACGTTTTTCTCAAACTCAAACGCTTTTGATATGCCGATTTTTTTCTCTAAAAAGCTCATTATGTGAGGAAACATAGGCCATGTCGGGAGCCTCTGGAGTCAAGTATTTTTTCGCACTATTTACTGCTACAATCGCATCATTAAAGGCTCCGGCAATAAGTCTGACTTTGCTATCGTGGGTTGCACAATCTCCTGCCGCGAAAATACCGGGTATGCTGGTCTCGGCAAGCTGACTCATAAGTATCGTTCCATCGTTCATGACCAAGCCACAGCTGGCGAGATCACTTACATTGCTTTTATAGCCGTGACTGACCACAACTTCATCCACATCTAACAATACATTTTCCTGGCTGTGCATATGGGTAATGACCACCTGATGGATACGTTCGCCATTGCCATGCAGCTTTGTGATTTGATAGGGTGTCTTCACATCAGCGATATCTTTCATTTGACTTACATTTCGTTCCATGGCGCGAAACTCCGCTTGACGATGAATAACGGTTACACGATCGGCTATACCAGCAAGTTCAATCGCCCAGTCAACGGCGCTGTTGCCTCCACCAGAGATGAGTACATGTTTACCCCTAAAATGCTCCGGATTTTGCACCGTATAATAGAGATTACCCCGTTCATATTCATTCGTATCTTCGATATCCAGCTTATGAGCTTCAGCTATGCCACGACCTACAGCCACAATAAGGGTACGCGTATAATGTAGCTCTCCGCCGGCAGTATGCAGGGCCAATATTCCGTTCTCCAGACGAGTGAATTTCTCCACTTTGCAATTCAGCACAACGGCTGGATCAAAGGTCATTGCCTGCTGAACAAGCCACTCGATCAGCTTGGAACATTTCATAGGCGGCACCCCGCCTACATCCCAAATTGTTTTTTCCGAATAGGTATGCAGAAATCCGCCAAGCTGGTCCTTGCCTTCAATGATTTTGACTTTCATCTCACGCATCCCTGCATAAAAGGCGGCATACATTCCAGCCGGTCCGCCCCCGATAATGGTCACGTCAACTATTTCTTCTTCACACATTTTGAACACATCCTGTTTTTGGAGTTTGATCAATCATAAACTGCTTAAGCAGTAGCCTGTCTGACTTATTTATTCTTCTCCTCAAAAGCAGCAACAATATCATCAATTACGTAGTTGTCCGCAAGCGGAGACATCCCCAGATTGAACCATTCCTTGCCTCCGACCATGTACACATGGTCCTGCTTGATGGCCTTTAGATTCTGCCACAACGACGTAGATAACATCTCTTCGAATTTGTTTTTTATTGCTGTGTTCGTCTCATCGTCGAGCTGAACGATCAGATGATCTGCATCATATTCGGGCAGTACTTCTAAGGATACAGACATTGCATTTTCTGCTTTCGGGAAATTAGGAAGGGGGTTCATACCCAATCGTTTGTGGATAAAGCCTCCCCGGTCGATGTTCTCGCCATGCACTATAATTTCCTTCTCCATCACTCTGATGTACAGCACCGTCTCGTCACCAATCCAATTTTGTAGCGTTTCGGCAGCCTTCTTCTCCTTCTTCTCCAAGTCTTGTATCACTTTCTCTGCCTGCTCCTCTTGGCCCACAATCACTGCAATATCACGCAGTTCCTCACGCCAATCATCACGTTGTGGTAGAAGTACGGTTGGTGCAATCTGGGTTAGCTGATCATAGTCCTTCTTCGACCACCAGGTAGGTGCAACAATCAAATCAGGATTTGCATCCAAGATGGCTTCAAAATCCGGTGTATTTGCTATACCCATTTTCTGAGTATTGGTGAACGGTCCTTCTAAATAAGAAGGAAAGTCGGAGTGATAGTTCTGTACAGCAACAGGTACGATACCAAGTGAGTATAAAAATTCTGGATATACCACCGAGAGACCAATTACTCTTTGCGGCGTTTCCGGAATCGTAATTTCTCCCATTTCACTCTTCACCGTTTTCACCTTATCGGCTTTCCCTGCTGATGAATTGGCAGAGCCCGCCTCTTCTTCATTGCTCGTGGACTTCTCCTGATTGCTCACACCGCACGCCGATATAACAAGCAGGATCAAAATTGAGCATACGACTGTTAACCATTTGAACTTCATCTCTGTATGTACCCCCTATAAGTCAATAATAGTTGACAATGTCTAATTAATAATAATTATCATTATCATTGTGATATAGGAGTAGTATAATAAAATACGCGCTGGCATGATATTGACGATTCAGACTTTTTGCTATGGACGATCTTGCCATAACTTTAATATTTCATCAAGCATAAGTTCATGAGTAAACGCTGTATAATCCAACAGAACACTCGACATAAGCATATCCAGGCGCCCATTCTGTACTGCTGTTATACCGCCCCATTCATCGGATTTCCGAAGGGATGCCCATGTCTGTCTGGATGTCTCGTCTTCACCCACGATCAGCAGTATTCTTTCGATGTTAAGGGTCGACAATTGCCCCATTGTCACTTTACTCTGTTCCCAATACTTCTCTATTTCTTCTGGGCCGTCCATTTGCATATCTACGTAAAATACAGATGCAATGCTACTTGGGCCCAACACCTGCAACGCTTCACCGTATATTTTCAGTACAAGAAGCCGATCTTTCTGTATGGTTACTGCAAGCTGCTGCTTCACCAAAGCTACCTTCTCTTCATATCTTTGCAACCACACCTCTGCAATATCCGATCTGTCCAAAAAGTGTGCAAGAAATCTCAAATGCTCCCGCCAATCGCCTTTTTTATACGGAATGATACATACTGGTGCGATGGCACGAAGCTGACTATGCAGGGCAGCAGACATCTCGGTCTGGAGCGTGATAATATAGTCAGGATTGACCAAACGAAGCTGTTCCAACCAGATCGTCTCGACCTCTGCCAGCGGCATAACTTTGTCTGTTTCATATTTACGTCTGTAATAATATGTCCACGGGTGACTTGCTGGAGCGGCACAAGGGATGATCTGCAAGGCTAGCAATGTACCAATACTTAAGGGATGAACCGCAGCAATTTTTTGTTTACTATTGCGTATAAATGCTGCTGGCGGAATGCCGGAGATTTGCTTGAATTTGCGCCGGAAATACGTTTCATCCTGGTAACCCACATACGATGCAACATCCTTGAGTCGATAATTATGATCATTCCTCATTAATATTTGGGCCTGTTTTATTCGGTAAATGGTCAGGTAGTCCATTGGACTACAGCCATATCTTCTTTTGAACAAACGCATGAAGTGACGAGAGCTCATTCGTGCAACGATTGCCAATTCCTCAATTGTTATTTTGTTCGTGTAATTCTGTTCCAGATAGGCCTTAACATGTTCAATCAGTGAAGCTAAATCTGTCCCTTCTGCACAGGCACCATCGTAAAACATCGTATACAACAGCTCCTGAAAACGGATCTGACCATAATAACGCTGCAATCCATCCTTCTTCAAGGTGTGGTGGTAAATCATCTGACAGAGTACACCCACGGCAACCGGAGAAGCAGACGTGACCTCGCCGTTCACCTCATAACGCAGAAGCTGCTTCATAATATCAAGGACCCCCTGACCATTTTGCTCCGATGAATACATGACATCAAAGCTCATGTGATATACGCCGCGTTCATCCAAGGAACGGACATCCGCTTCAACCAGCTGTCCCGGGAATCCCATATACAGTCCGCCCGACCTCAATTCAATAAAGTTTCCATCTGCCATTAACCAGCCCTGACCACTGGCTACAAATAATAACATGTATGTTTCAATGAAGTGTTTCCTCAAAGACCACTCCCTTGCATTTTCACTAGTATGATCCACATCTATGAGCTTAAAGCTCATCTGATCCAGGTGATCAAAACGCTCTGATCTTATTTCGTTGTTGTCAATGTGCATTGATCTCCCTCCAGCCGTGAATATGGGTTCCTATTGTTCCTTTCAAAATATAACATACTGGACAACCATGAGCTAAATTCGAAAAACTTAAAGTGCGTGTTCAAAAAGTCTGTTTTTCAGTACCGAGAAGAGCAACCTCTTAATCAACATAAAAACACTCCGGCAATCCCTATACCTGCCTTCAATAAGTAAGTTTCTCTTATTTTGAAGGATCAGGCTAAAGAACGCCAGAGTGCTATGAGTTCATTTGCTACGAGACGCTTCGCACGCGTCCAGCATTTAATTATAAAAATCTGTACTGAGCTTCAATTAATCCATTATAAACGCCCTGTTTCTGGATAAGTTCCTCATGGGTTCCTTCTTCTTTAATCTCGCCATGATCCAGGACGATAATGTGATCCGCGTTTCGAATCGTCGAGAGGCGGTGAGCGACCATAAAGGACGTTCTTCCCTGTAACAGAACCTTCAGCGCTTCCTGAATTTTAAGCTCCGTCTCGGTGTCAATGCTGGCTGTCGCTTCATCCAGAATCAATATGCGAGGATCAGCAAGGAGCGCACGAGCAAAGGATAACAACTGTCTTTGTCCCATGGATAGTACATTCCCACGTTCCTCGACTTCGGTATCATATCCGCCTGGCAGCTTCATAATGAATTCATGGGCATTAACAGCCTTCGCTGCTTCCTCCACTTCCTCATTGGTTGCATTCAATCGTCCGAACCGGATATTATCACGAATCGTGCCAGAGAAGATGAACGTATCCTGCAATACAATGCTGATCTGGCTGCGCAAACTCTCCACCGTTACATCCCGAACGTCCTGTCCGTCAATCGTAAGACGCCCACCGGATATATCATAGAAACGACTGATCAGATTGATAATCGTACTCTTACCCGAGCCTGTATGACCAACAAGTGCAATGGACTGCCCTGCATCAGCAGAGAACGTAATACCCTTCAGCGCCTGTCTGCCTTTCTCGTATTCGAATACGACGTTGTCAAATACGATATCTCCTTTAATAGAAGGAAGTGGCTTGGCACCCGGTTTATCTGCGATACTTGGCTTTTCATCCATGAATTCGAAGATGCGTTCGGAAGAAGCCATCGCAACCAGCAGCTGATTATACATCTGTCCAAGACGGTTGATCGGGTCCCAGAAGTTGCCGACATAGTTAGCAAAGGCTACAAGCAATCCCACAGTCAACTGACCATCTTGAATCAGATAGGCACCAAACCAGAAGAGGATTAATGTACCGAAACCACCGGTAATTTCGATCAACGGACCAAAGCCCTGGTTCATGGCCGACGCTTTATCCCAAGATTTTTTGCTGGACAGGTTCATATTGTCAAAGTATTTCATGTTTGCTTTTTCCTGCGTGTAGGCCTGTGTCACCCGAATCCCCTGAATGGATTCATTCAAGTGGGAGTTAATACGGGAGTTCTTCATGCGTACATCCTGCCAAGCACGACGGATCAGCACCCGCAGCTTGGTCGAGATGATAAACATGATCGGCACCGTAATGATAACGGCAAGACCGAGTTTCCAGTTAATGAGAAGCAATATGACGATAATTCCCAGCAACTGTACACAGTCAATCATGACGTTAACCGCACCGTTGGTGAACAGATCCTGTAGAGAATTGATGTCATTGGTTACACGTACCAATACCGAACCCGCAGGTCTCTTGTCAAAAAAGTTAAAGGACAGCTTCTGGATATGCTTGAACAGATCCGAACGAAGGTCATAAATAACGCGCTGTCCAATAATGTTGGTCAGTTTGATTCGGTACGTATTGGCTGCCCACTGGATCAGATACAGCAAGAGTATGGAGCCCGCAATGATATAAAGCATGGTCATGCTTGGCAATCCCGTTGCCGGTGCAATTGCCCTGTCAATCGCCAAACTGATCAGGAAAGGCACGGACAATTTCGTAATCGTACCCAGGATCATCATCAGAATGATGAATGGCAGGAGTTGTTTGGCATAAGGTTTCATATACCCGAACAAACGTCCAAATTCATTCCAGTTAAACGGTTTTTCAATAATTTCATCATCCTGATAAACAAATCGTTCATTCAGTTTCTTTTCAGAGGTCCCTTTCGTCTCGCGCCTGTCTGCTACCGTTTCGGTACTCATGAATTCACCTGCTCCCCAGCCTCCCGCTTGCCGCGGGCAATATAATCTGCGTATTGAATCTGATATACATCCTGGTAAGGCCCAGGTTCTTCGATGAGGTCTTTGTGTGTTCCACGCTGAACAACGCGTCCTTCATCCAGCACCAGAATCTCATCTGCATGACGCAGTGAAGAAATACGATGTGCGATGATAAAGGTGGTTCTTCCGCGCATGACTTCCTGGAATCCGGATTGAATCTCATGCTCCGTTTCCATATCTACTGCGCTCGTTGCATCATCAAGCACCAGAATTTTCGGATTCTTCAGCAAGGCCCTTGCAATGGCAATCCGCTGTTTCTGACCTCCCGAAAGCCCCATTCCACGTTCTCCAACAACCGTGTCATATCCATCAGGGAACTCCATAATGAACTCATGAGCTTTAGCCAACTTGGCTGCACGGATAATTTCTTCCATGGTCACGTTCTTGAGTCCATAAGAAATATTGTTCTGAATACTGGATGAAAACAGAAACGTTTCCTGGAATACAGAAGCGATCTGACTCCGTAAGCTGCGAATGCCGATGTCTTTAATGTTTTTACCGTCCAGCTTGATCGTTCCCGAGCTCACATTGTATGCACGCATTAGAAGCTGAATAATGGTCGACTTACCTGACCCTGTTCCCCCAAGGAAACCGATTACAGAACCTGGTGGCGCATCAAAGTTAACATCGGTTACAGCTGGCATTTTGTTCCCATAGGCAAAGGTAACGGATTCAAACGTCACATGACCGTTAACTTGATCAGCCTTCACAATGACTGGATCTTCTGTCTCTTCGACATCCACAGGGGTATTCAACAGTTCGAGTACCCGTTCACCCGATGCTTTGGATTGCGTATAGTTATTGATATGGAATCCCAAGTTCCACATTGGACCGATTATGTACCAGATCAAACTGAAAAAGGCAACGAGTTCACCGAGTGTCAGGGTTTTCTGTATAACCATTCTTCCCCCGATTACCAGTAACAGAACGACACTTACGGAAGCTAGAATCTCCATGATGGGAAAATAGCGACTCCACAAGGTTGCAGCATGAATCTGATTGGTCTTGTAACGCTCATTCCGTGTGGAAAACTTCTCCACTTCATAAGGCTCACGTGCAAAAGATTTTACGGTACGTACACCAGTAATATTCTCCTGTACCGCTGTCGTCAGTGAACTGAGCGCCAGCCGCATCTCCTGAAACGCAGGGTGAATTTTGGACTCGAATCTCAGCGCAACGAAGGCAAGCAGAGGAATACAAATGAGTGTGAACAGCGTAAGCTGCCAGCTCATGGTCATCATCATGATTGCGCCGAATACGACCATCAAAACCATGTTGAGAATCTGGGCGAAACCAAATCCGATAAAGTTCCGGATGGCTTCCAAATCTCCCGTGAGGCGGGACATCAGATCACCCGTCTTGGCCGTATCATAATAACGGAAGGATAAAAACTGAAGCTTTTCGTAACAAGCGTTACGAAGTCGGTACGCCAGGAAGTTACCCAGGCGTCCTCCATAGAAACCGTGTAAAAACTGCATTCCCGCTTTCAAAATTACAACCCCTAACACGGTTAAAGCAAGTGTGGGAACGTCTTCAAAATTTCGTGGAACAATGACATCATCAATCAGTATCCTTAGCAGGTTCGGATACACCAGCCCGAGCGCGGTCGCTATGGCGAGGAATAAGATTGAACCAAATAAATACGTTCGCTTTTCCCAATAAAAGGTTTGCAGTTGCCTGAGAACATCCATGTTTCTCCTCCTCTTGTCTCGTTCAAAAACAGTATGAACATTTATGAAGTTTATCACCGTCCCCCATTCGCGGCAAAGCGAATAACTGACCATATTCAGGCTACTTTCACCTTAATAACGCATTAACGGAGGTAGATACCCTCCTATCAATCAAATGTTTGAATATTCTCTTCATTTCAGGTTGTTCTTACCAAAAAAGGCTCCCTGTATGCCTTTTGGGGCAGGAGCCTTTTTTGTATTCATTGCGAAACACTTCAAAGTATGGCTGTATCGTTCATTTAGTCTTACAGCGGTTTCCAGATAATGCTTGGTTCTACCGCCTTCTATTCACGTTCAATCTGTTCGAGTCGTACCGACAAGTCCTCCCATTGCGTTGTGGAAACTCCACTTGTCAGTGTCTCATGAATGGCACCCACAGCCTCTTCAATTCTCTCTTCCAATTGACGAGATTGATGCTGCAATGATTGTTGAAGCTGGTTGTCATAAAATTGAATCAGCTTGTTCTGCGCAGTAGGGAGAACCTCAATCACCATCTGTTTGATAATAGGTTCCAGTGCTTCTTGCAGCCGTTGTCGTCCATCCCCTTCAAAGAATTGCTTCGGATTACGGAAGTAACCCAGATAGGTTTTCCACCCAGAAGGTTCTTCCAGACGAACTTCTTCAAGGACAGGTGTACTCCAGCGTTCATTCAGTGGCAGTGACAGATCCATGCCTCCTGATAATCGTTTCACTTCATCTATACATTCCGTAACCTGCTTAAGCAACCAGGTCTGACCTGTCTGTTCGAGTCTGAGGGTTGTTGCAAGCAATTCCTGCTCCAGTTCGATGGAAATCATGCGCAACAGTTCACGTCCACAGGCTGCAAAAGCCGCCTTCAGATTACCACGATCCTCCCGAAGTACCGACGGATGGAACGCTTCTGCCATGAATTGACCAAAACGATATCCCAGACGCTGCCGTACATGAAAGAGCAGTTCTGTCGTTTCCTGAGACAACTCCTCCTTCATGGACCGTTCCGCGAGCAGTTGTACCCGCTGGAGTGATTGTCCCTGAATGGAGCCCAGCTCATCGCGCCGCTGTTGCAGGACTTCCTCACCCTGGGCCGCATCCTCAGCACGCTTTTTCAGTCGCTGAATGACACGTGCCAGCTCTTCGGAAGCTCCACCAACCGCGAGATCGGCCAGCTCTCTGCCTGCAAACCGGTTAAATTCTTCCTCAAAGCGGATAAAACGAGATTGTTCCAGCAGATTGGCGTCACTGGCAATCTTGCCTTCCATCGCCAGCATACTGGATACCGGAAATAGACGAGGTGCCCGGATGCCATTACTGCGTAGCTGTGTGCTCACATGATCAAGTACCTGCTCCAGCTCCTCTTCAGAAGAAGACAGGTCACTCGCATTCACAACAAAGAACATCTGATCCATCGCAGAGCTGTCTTTCACCCGTCCCAGTTGGTTTAGGAACTGTCGATCTCCCTGAGAGAAGGCGTGGTTGTAATACGTTACGAAAATGAGTGCATCCGCATTCTTCATATAGTTAAATGTCACGCCCGTATGACGCGCATTCACGGAATCAGCTCCCGGCGTATCCACCAGTACAATTCCCTGTTCCGTCACATCACAGCTGTAATACAGGTCAATACTATCCACAAAGCAGGATTTCTTCTCATTGGCCACAAAGTTTCGGTATCCGTTCAGATCTACCTGCACATCCTGACCCAATTGGTCTGCCGTATCTTCCCATCCGGCTGCCGCTGCCTGCAAAAAGCTGTAATGTGGGCGTCCCGCCGGATGTACGTCCTGTGGGGAGAGCGCTTTGACACGTTTCTGCCAATCTGCCCCAGGCTCCCCCAGTCCGAGTAACCGGAAGGAATAGACGAGGTCTTCCTGGAAGGCGTCCCGGGTCTTCATCCGGACCCGGGCTGTTCCATGCTCCGCGCCACCGGCCGGAGCCATGATCCGGTTAATCGCCGCTGTCGTTGGATGCGGCGAGACGGGTAGTACGTCTTCGCCCAGCAACGCGTTGGCGAAGGAGGATTTGCCGGCGCTGAATGCTCCGAACAGCGCCAGGGTGAACGTGCCGCCCGCAAGCGAAGCCGCGCGTGCACGCAGATCCCGTACCGCCGACCCCATGGCGGGGTACGGCTCCACCAGCGCAGCGGCGGCTTCCAGCCGTGCCGCCGCTGCGTCCAGGCGCTGGCGGCGCTGTGCGCCAGCCGCCGATGGCCCAGGCACCGCCGCTTTGCGTTGCGGCGGCGCTGTGCCTGGAGTCTGTGGCTGCGCAGCCACAGACTCTGCCGTGCCCGTATGCGGGCCGGGAGCTTCGCCCGGCTCGTTCGCGGGCACGGGCGGGCCCTGTACCTCCGGCAATAGCCCGGAGGTGAGGGGGCCCGCAGGAGGCAGCAGGCTGCGCAGCCCTGCTGCCTCTGCGACGGCGCTGCGCTGGAGCGCCGTGTAGCGCGCCGCCGCCGCGGATTGCGCCAGCAGCGCTGCGCGGCTGGCGTCCAGCGCCTGGAGCGCGGCTTCGCCTTGCGCGCCCAGCGCATCGAGCAAACGGTCGGCCAGCATCATAGCCGACCTGCGGTAGCGGGCCTCAATCTCGCCCCGTATATCTTTGCTGAATTGAAGCACATACTCGGGAGATACCTCTGCACTGGCGCTCCGTTTCATCTCCAACAGTGCTTCATCCACCACAGGCAGCTCTGTGTTCAGTGCCTGCTCCCAATCCGCTCCCCACAGCTGATGAGATTCCCCCAACTGCCTGAGCATGGTGCGAATATGTACCTCCACTTGTCCTGAGGTCTGATCCTGCAAGAGCCTTACAAGCTCGGCAGCACGACGCTGTTTCTCCTGCTCGGTCTTGCCCCCGGAGAATAGTAACCCTACCCGAAATCCGGGTTTGCGGCTCTCCAAATAAGCCCCTGCGGAAGTTCGAATATCAGCGGGGGTAAGGTTTGCATTCGCGAGAAGAGGTTCCAGTTCTGCCCGAAACTTCTCACGCTCACGTGAAGGTTTGGAACGAAGTTCAGCTTCCTGTTGATCCAGAAGATCCATCTCCCGTTCCAAACGCTCCATACCTTCCTTGCCTCCGACTTCCTCCAGAAGTGCAGCTTCTTCCTCTTCGCGTTCTCCGGTTTTCCTTGTCAGATACTGCTCCGTTACATGACTTGCCGAACTGGCCAGACTGTGCCGTATTAGTCCTTCCTTCTGCTCCATCATATGTTCAATCAGTCGTGGAAGCTGCTCCCATTGATTGTAACGATGCTCCCGTTCCCGAAGCGAAGTAAACAACAGGCCATCATATCTGACTTCCCAGGCGGCAAAAATCGCTTCTACACCTTCAACATAGTCGTCAAACGATAGCTCCCGTTCCCGATATTTATCAATCTGGTTCACAATAAGAAACAACGGTTTGCCCCAATCCGATAAACTTTTGGCAAAAGACAGATTGGTTTCCGATTGAACATGATTATAATCCATCACATAGAACACCACATCAGCCAGATGAAGCGCCGAATGAGTAGCAAGGCTATGCCCCTGATCGGTCGAGTCCACGCCTGGCGTATCAAGCAGTACCGCATCATCTTTAAGCAAAGGGATATCATCCCACACTTCAATAGAGCTGTATTCTCCACCATTCTTGCAATACTCTTCCAGCTGTTCTGGTGAAACCTCAAGAACCCCGCCTGAATTGTCAGCGCTTACGTTAGAAGACGTATAAATAAGCGCTCTGGGCTCACCATTACGGATCGATACCACATTCGCACTTGTAGGTACGGGACTCGAAGGCAACACCCGCTTACCGCATAAACTATTGATAAGACTCGATTTGCCTGCCGAGAAGTGTCCACAGAACGCAATCGTTAATTGTTTCATTTCCGCCTTGCTGATCAAATCCGTTAAAGCCTGTACAGCCGTATGGTCCCTAGTCTGCTCCATCGCTTCTCGCAGTGGAAGCAGAGGTTTGGCCATTTCTACTGGGTAATCTGTTCTGGACATGACTGGCCTTCCCCCTGGCTCCTCTAATTTGGCATCTCATGCGATGCCTTTATCTTATAATAGAACTATTTTAACATTAACAAGTTTGAATTTGAACGCTTCGAAATTGAATATACCAGATCAGATCATTCTTCATACTAAAAAAAACCGATCCTGTCGGTTTTTTCTGTTCAAATATTCTATTACATGAACATGAACCTGTTGCCTCCAATGCCAAGTATGATCACCTTTATGAAGATGACCATACTTGGCATCGATGCAACCTAGCCTTTGGGGCTAATGATCTCTTAGGAAACAGCGTTCTCCATCGAAGGCAGCAAAATTTCAAATACTTGTCCATGCTGCAAAATCGTAATGTCGCGGCCTTTGTCTCTCATGACAACCACTTCTGGTTTCGTAGACATACGCTCCAGATAATGTTCAGGCACATCGCCAGAATGGCTTACAGTGATGCCTTCTACTTCTTTTTCTTCATTTTCAGCCATTTCCTGTTCAACGATTTGTTCGAAAATATCGGAGAAGGCCTCAAAATTGTCAGTGTACACGGAAATGCATTTCATGATTACTCATCCTCTTCTACTCATTAGTTTATTTTTCGTTTTGGGGTTGTTGCACGTTCCTTATCTTTCCTGATTTGGGACGTTTTCATACGTTTTTTCCCTTCTCTGCATATGTCCAGCAAAGGACAGATATGACATTGAGGGTTCTGTGCCTTGCAATGGTAGCGTCCAAAAAAAATGATCCGGTGATGAGTTAAGGTCCACTCATCCCGAGGTACACGCTTCATCAGTTTTTTCTCGACTTCAATTACAGAGTCATTCCAACCTGCCAGTGCGAGTCGTTTGGACACACGTTCGACATGCGTATCCACGGCAATTGCGGGGACTCCAAACGCATTGGATACAACGACATTTGCAGTTTTCCGCCCAACTCCAGGGAGCGTCACAAGCTGATCATGTTCCTGAGGTACATCACCGCCATACTGCTCTATTAGAATTCGGCACATGTTCTGAATATGCTTGGCCTTGTTCCGGTACAGGCCGATGCGCCGGATATCCTGCTCCAACTCTTCGAGAGGAACAGTAAGATAATCGGCAGGGCTGGTATACTTTTTGAACAAGTCTGCGGTTACCTTGTTTACCGTTTCGTCGGTGCACTGAGCAGACAACAGAACAGCTACAGTCAATTCAAACGCATTGCTGTGATTTAATTCGCAATGTGCATCAGGAAACATCGTTTCCATTGTATCGAGTATATGCCTAACAGTCGCTGCATTCATGAAGAGCTACCTCCCACAAAATCACCACACAAAGTGGACTTACTTCGAACCTTATTTCGAGTTCTCTGCGGGGACGCCAAAAAGCTTGCAAAAAAAACGTCCTGATGCGGGAAAGATCCCGCATCAAGACGGTCATTCTTTTGATCCTCGAAAAGAAACGATTACTGTTTTTGAATCTCCATTACAACATTGTTCAGGAGATACAATACAATATTATCATTATCTTTGAGAGATTGCACGCTTAAAGTGTTGTCGCCCTGGTGAACAAATACACCAGAACCTAGTGCAAAACGATAGTTGGTGTCTGAAGTAGACTCACGCTTAACCAAAATCTGGTTACCCACTCCATCATAAGACCAGAACTGTTTGCTCATGACAGTCAGTACTCTGAAACGGGTGGAATTATCCGTATCCTTCGTCATTTCAACACGGTCACCTACCGTAAGACTGCCCAGTGAAGTTAACGTAGATCCTGATTTAACTACTTTCACAGTACCGCTAACAGGAACCGTCTCACTCTGACCATTAAACAATTTAAGCGTAACTGACGCAGCATCCACCGATGTAACCTCAGCTAGAGTACGTTTAACAACCTGAACCGCTTTAGACGTAGCTCCCTCAAACGTTACATTAATCAGATTTCCTGCCGTCAACTGTGAAGCCGTAATGGTCTGCCCATTTTCACTTGTCAGAACCGCTTGATCGACGTAGAACTGACTTGTCAGGGAATCCGATTTCACACGAATACGACCATTGGTTTCCACAGACGTAACCTCAAATTGTGCCACAGTGTTCAGTGCGACCTTCTGTACATAATCCTGATTCGAACCCAACGTAACCGTCACATTGTCACCGATCTTCAGGTCACTCAGACTTGCTCCAGACTTATTGTAGACTTCAATCGTTGGAACTATGGAGTAAGGGACTGTAATTGTCTTGTTTCCGGACAACAAACTGATTTTTCTGCCCGCAGTATCGATGCTGCTGATTGTGCCTTCGTACTTATAGATTACTTTAATCGATAGCGCACGAGTTCCCACATAAGTCAGATCCAATTTGCGACCCTCACTCAACACCGACTCCAGACCAGCCAATGTAGGTTTGGTTGTATTATAGTCGAGCTTCGTTTTTTCATCCAATGTAAATACAAACGGTTTTTTGTTGCTGTCGAGCACCGTTAGTACTTTGGTTTTGCTGTTGTAAGATATAATGGTTACTCCGTTCATAGGCTCCATCTGACGGCCAATCACCTGAATACGTGTCACTCGATCTTCGGAGTTCAATGTAAGCTCAACCTGATCTCCACTCGTTGCGTCAGTAATCAGATCATTCAGCGTTGCATCCTTTATTCCATTAATGATCACTTCTGGCTTCTCAACCAGCAGTTTCGCTTCCAAAGATCCACCTTGACGTTTGAACATCAGTGTGGACTGATTACCACCAATCTCGACCAGCGTGCCACGTACTGACTGCTCCGCACCTTGGGATAACTCTATGGTTTGCAGGACACTGTCTTTCACTGTGTATTTTACGGTACTACCCGCTTTAAGTTCAGCCAGAGACAGAATTCGGTCCTGATAAAGAATGATTAGATTGTCGTTAAACGCATATTGCTCTGTAACCCCGGCCGCATTGGTCAGTTTTATGGTTTTAGCAGTAGTGGTTACTTCTGCAATAGTCCCACTGTCACTTTTGTTGACAATACCGGACTTCACACGAATCACTACTGTTTTTTTGTCCGCAGAGAACGTCTCCCGCTGTACTTCGATGATGCTGTCTGCTGTGATATCAGACAGTTTGATTGCATTTCCGTTCTGGTCAACAAATGCAGTCGCATCATCATAGCTGTAAGTTTCATAATTCTCTCCTACAAACAAACCTATTTTATTACCTGATAATGAACGTGCAAAAGTACCCTCAACGCTTTCTACCTGTGGGGTTGCATCAACCACTTCCACATAGGAAGCCCCACCGGCAGCGCCGACAACCTGTACTTTCGTATACAGCTTCACATCCGCAGACGAAGCACGGGATTCACTGTCTTTGGTAAAGTACGGCGTACTGCTGTTCACTGCATAGTTAACGACTTTTCCGTCCACTACCAGCGTGATCTGCCCATCCTTCAATCCCGTTACATACCCCGTCGATGTGTTTGGATACTTTGTATCCGTTAACGATTCACCACGGCTGAAGAATGTAGCGAGTTGAGCACGGGTAACGGAGCCGATTGGATTGAATTTGTTGCCTTCAACACCCTTGGCCAGATCCAGACTAACAGCCAAATTGACGTAACCTTTACCATTCTCAGAGATACTTGCATTATCAGCAAATCCGGTAGATTGATTATTTTGTGCCTTCGCTTCAGCATCTTTGTTCAACGAACGGATCAATAGCTTCGTGATCCACTCACGAGATGCTGGCTTTTGCCCCCAGGATGTTTTGGATACATCCACTGTGGATTCTTCCGTTTTATCAATGAGTCCAAGTTGAACTGCCAGTGCGACATATGGCTTAAAATAGTTTCCCACTTCCATGTTTGTCGGTAATGCCGCAGCCGTGCCGGTGTTCAACTGGTCTTGTTTATTCATAAAACGAATGGCCATTGTTACAGCTTCCTGTTGTGTTACTGCGTCTCCTGGACGGAACAGGCCGTTATTACCGAGAAGAATGCCTTGGTATGCCAGTTTGTACACATGTTTCTCAGCCCAGTATCCGACTTTAATGTCACTGAACAAACCGGTTGGTGCAGCCGTATTTGTTACAGCCGCATTCTGGCCCTGCCCCGTTTCTGTTGATTCTGCTGCCATGGCAGCTCCGCCGGCGCTAAGGGCCATCATGCCTGCAAGCACGGCTGATACTACTTTTTTAGAGTGTGATGGATTGTTATATTTAAAAGTCACCTATGATTCCCCTCTCTCATGTAAAACGGCCGATATTCCGTGGATTCACGGTACAACAACATGCTGTGCAGCCTATTCGGATCGCGTCATTGGATGCTCAAGGTCCACATGGCCCATCAAACTCTCGGATTGTTGACCGTCCACCAGCAGATCCAATGATTTGACTTCATCAAACTGGAAGAACGTTTGTTTCAAAGCATCCAGTGCAAATACTTCCCCGCCCGCACCAAGACGTGCGGTATCCGGCATATGAATATCCAGAGTAAGTGCTCCGTCTTTGAATTGAACAGACTTCAATTCGATTTCTTTCGCCCAAAGCGGAACGAGTTTATCATCTTTGGTTTGTTGCAGTGCTGCAAATGCAGCCTTGTATTTGGCATCATCTGATGCGTAAGAAATCTCTGCGGTTGCCTTGTGTAATTCCAGTTCTTCCGGATCCGTATAGAATACATTAATGGACTTCTTCTCGTTACTTTCAGAAGTCGTTGGCTTCTCTGAAGAAGTTCCGCCAGATGGCGTTGTTGTACCCTCTGTATTGCCTTCAGTAGTACTGTCTTCTGTCTTATCCGGTGTCGTTGTTGTTGTATCCTCCGGTTCCACGGTAACAGGTTCAGTAATCTCCGTCTCGTCCTGATCATCAGGCGCATTGTTCTCTGTTCCCGCACCTTGAGTCTGAGTTGGAGATGGAGCAGCTGTTGGCTTGCTTCCACATCCAGCAGCAACTGCCATAACCGTTACCAGCAGCGCTGCAATCCATAATTTTTTGTTCATCCTAACTCCGCCTCCTGATCATAAGGGCTAGAACCCTTATTTAATTCCCAGATACTCCTTGATCCCTGCAACAATCCCTTTGGCTACACTGTTCTGGAAACTTTCATTGAACAATGCCGCTTCATCACTCTTGTTGCTTAGGAAACCAGCTTCCAGCAAAACAGCTGGCATCGTTGTTTGACGGGTTACATGGAGACTTGCCGTTTTCACACCGCGGTCTTTCAAACCAGATGACTGCAGAAGATACTTGTGCATCACCGTAGCCAGTGCCTTGCTGTTAGAACGGGTGTAGAATGTCTCCACACCGTTTGCCGCAGCAGACCCGCTATTTGCATGGATGGATATAAAGATATCTGCCTTCAAGCTCTCTGCGATCTTCACTCGTTCTTTCAATGCCAAAAATGTATCATCGCTGCGCGTCAGCACAACGTCAATGTTGGATTCTTTTTTCAGCAATGCTTCCACTTTCAGCGCCATTGCCAAATTGAAATCTTTTTCCCTTTTGCCGGTTACCCCAATGGCTCCAGGGTCATGATTACCGTGTCCAGCGTCTACAACAACCACCTTTTTACCATTGTTTCCAACTGGAGGTTGCGGCGTTGAAGTGCCTTCTTTGTTCAGATCAATCATAACGAGACCGGAGTCACTTTGCACGTCATAACCCTTAGCATTGCTCAAATCAATCACAAAACGAAGGGTAGAAGGACTACTGCTGTACAAGGAATAACGAATCTTCGATACATCCGGATATCCACTCACAACAAGCTGTCCATTCTGATTGCTGTCCAGAGCTTGTCCCTCACTGAAAGAATCAGCGAATGCGGTATTCGGCAAGTCGATCACGATTCGATCCGGTCCTGTCATCGTGAAGACGTTCGGCTTCGTACTTCCGCTTGTTGCAATCAAGAAGCGGTTATCGCTAAAGCTGATGCCGTTCACCAGTACAAGACCCTCCTGATTGGAACCTCCACCATTATTGCCAGAGTTCGGAGGAGTGATTGTCCCGTTTCCGGAACCTGAATTCTGGGTAACTAATGTTACCGTCTTCGTTGTATTGTTCCAACCCACCTTAAGACCCATTTGCTCACCGATGAACCGGAGAGGCACAAGTGTGGTACCATTTTTCACGAGTGGTGGGGCATCCAAGCTCACGTTACTGCCGTTCACCTTTGCCGTCTTCTGTCCAACAATCATCTGCATGGCAGTGTTGTCTTTACTGATAGTCACGGTGCTTGTTGACTGTTTCCAGTCCACGCCATATCCCAGGCTTTCAGAAATAACCCGAATAGGAACCATCACCGTGCTGTTGATGTTTACCGCTTTGGCATTCGAAGGCTGAACAATTTCTTCCCCATCTAGGATAATGTGCGTATCTGCTGCTGCATGACTATAGCCCGGGAAAACGAGCCCAAAGACAAATAACAGTACCAAAAAACCGAACTTCTTCATCCTCCACCCCTACCATTCTCATATTTTTTTGCCGCATGTTGTGAATCTTCAGCTCCGACTGACCACTTGGGCATTACCAGACACCTATTAGACGCCCCGCACTCTCAAAAGTTGCGAATATATTCCAACATAACAGAAAAAAAACGTTGTCAAATCAAGCTTTTTCTACATTTTAATGTCTTTATTTTTCCTTTATTATCAATTATGCATCTCTAAACAACGTACGACCCTAACCTTCACATTTACGCATAACCCACGTTACAATCCCAAAAATTCAACGATTCCGTCCACGATTGCCTGTGCACATTTGTTCTGATAATCCTCTGTGAGCATCAGCGCTTCATCGGTAGGATTACTCAGAAAGCCGAGTTCAAGCAGGACTGCAGGCATGGTTGTTTCTCGGGTCACATGCAGACTTGCCGTTTTGACCCCCCGATCCTTAAGTCCTGTAATCGGCTGCACATGTTTGTGAAGTATGTCCGCCAAAACTTTGCTTTCCTTGCGACTATAGAGTGTCTCTATTCCATTGGGAACAGGAGTCGTAAATTTGTTTCCATGAATGGATACAAAAATATCCGCTTGATTCAGTTGGGCAATATCCACGCGTTGTTGCAAGGACAACTCCGTATCATCCTGCCTTGTAATGACCGTCTGAATATCCGTATGCTGTTGCAGAAGCTCTTGAACTTTTAATCCCACTGACAAATTAAAATCCTTCTCGTAGGCACCTTTCACACTAACGGCCCCCGACTGACGTCCACCATGTCCCGGATCGATGATCACCACTTTTTTTCCATCATTGGTTGGGATAGCCGGCTGACTTGTCGATTCTCCAGTGGCCATCGCGAGGTCCACGAGCATCACGTTGTTATCACCGAGTGACCATTTGGCAGTAGCTGCCTGACTTAGATCCAGGACCACACGCACTGTTGAAGGTGACTTGCTGAATATCGCATAACGAACCTTGGAGACCAGTGCCGAATCCGTAACCTGAACACTTCCACTCCCATCCGGATTAGTGGCTTGTCCCTGCATAAATTCCTGCGCAAATGTGGTTCCAGGCAGATCCACGATAATACGGTCGGGTCCACTGAGACTGGACACTTTGGGGGTGATTTTCCCATTCGTCGCAATGATCAATCGATCTCCGCTGAAGCTAATGCTTTGAATCTCTCCAAGTCCAACCGGTTCAGGAGTTTCTACTGGATCAGTCTCACTCTCTGTACCTGTCACAGGAGGAATACTGAATAGGCTTACTGTCTTAGTTCCGTTGTCCCATCCTACCTGTAGGCCCATGCCTTCACCAACAAAACGTAATGGAACGAGTGTAGTTCCCTGTTTGATCAAAGGGGGAGAATCTAGATTCACCACGTTTCCATTCACGGTAGCTGCATCTTCCCCTGCCGTCATCTGAATACTGCTGTTGCCTTTAAGAATACGAACGGTCTGGGTCGCTTTCTCCCACTTCACCTGATAACCGAGGTTTTCAGAGACAATCCGAATAGGCACCATGACGGTCTTGCCCATGTTCTCGGCCGGAGCTCCCGATTGTTGCTTAATGGTCACACCGTCCAGCACAATCGAGGGCGAAGAATCGGCATTTGCCATGACAGGAAATAAACATAGGAACAGAAAAACAAAGACTGCTGCCGACCATTTCTTCATACATCATCCACCATTCTGTTTGTCTTTTGAACCTTCAATCTGATTCGCTGTGATGCAACGCCCAACACGATCAACCCTTCCATAATCTACTAATCAGTTTATCAGATATTGTCTGATTATCCGGTTACAACGTTGTCATATTTAGTCGGAAACAGGGGGATCAAAAAAAGGGTGCTTTCTCCATTAGTCTAGTTCCCAAAATCGTATGGAGATTACATTCCTCGCCAATTTTTGCTATGCTGAGTTCAAATACTCGGATACAGGAGACTGAGCCTTGATGCCTAAAATACTGATCGTGGACGATGAAGCAGATCTTCGAAAGCTACTGACTGACTATTTTGAAATTAACGGATATTCCGTCATGACGGCCAAGGACAGTCGGGAAGCGCTGCGGAAAGTGGAACAACAACCCGATCTCGTTTTGTTAGATATCAACATGCCTGAACAGAACGGCCTTCAATTATGCGAAAAAATCCGCAACTTCGTCTCTTGCCCGATCTTATTTTTAACGGCTCGAATCGAAGATGCTGATAAAATAGCCGGATTTCGGGCCGGAGGCGATGACTATATCCTGAAACCTTTCAGCATTCGCGAGTTAGGGGCCAGGGTCGAAGCGCATATGCGCAGGGAACAGCGAATCCAAAGCAAATCTTCGGTAAGGTTTAACGATGATTTGGTCATTGATTATACCGCCCGAGAGCTCTACTACCTGGGTAAGCGAATTTCACTGGCCAAAAAAGAGTTTGATATCGTCGAATTGCTGTCCACGCATCCTGGTATGGTGTTTGGAAAGGAACGCATATACGAAAAGATTTGGGGCATGGACGATCAAGGCGACAGTAACGTGATCGCGGAGCATATCCGGCGAATTCGCTACAAATTAAAGGATTACGGCTGTGATAACAAAATCGAGACCGTTTGGGGAGTAGGATACAAATGGCCAAGTTCATGACTAGGCTCCTGTTTTTAAAGCGATTGTCCTTACTGCAATCTTTTATGCTGTTGTGCGTGGTCACACTCATTGCCGTGCTGGCCATCATAACTATGGAGTTTGCTTGGGCGGAGAACCTGCGACTGCGTTTCGGAGAAACGGATTGGGTGCTGCCCTCCCTCGTCACGGCGGTGCTGCTAACCGTAGCCGCTGGAATTGTCACCATGGCCGTTCTATTTTACAGATGGAAGCTAAAACGTCCGCTGGAGCTATTAAAACGAGCATCCGAGAACATCTCGGCCAACGATCTAGGCTTCCGCATTTCCTATGACAGCCAGGACGAGATGGGCGAGTTGATCGCGGTATTTGAAAACATGCGCTCACAATTGGAGAAAAACCTAAAGACACTCTGGCGTTCGGTTGAAGAGCGCAAGCAGATCAATGCTATTTTTGCCCATGATCTGAGAACACCCCTGTCAGTGTTGAAAGGAAACGCCGAGCTTCTCGCCACCTATCTGCCCGAGAAAAAGTTGTCAGAAGAAAAGGTGCTGGACCTAATCCATACTATGAACCTTCACATCTCGCGTCTGGAGAGCTATGCGGAGGCCATGAACTCGATTCAGAGGCTGGAGGATGTCCCGTTGAATTGCCAGTCGATAGATACGATTTCATTGACGGCTTTGCTGGACGGCAGCGCCGAACAAATCGCAAGACAGTTCGGTATACGCTTCGTCTCTTCCGTGGAATATGATAATGCCTCAATACATGTGGATCCCTATCTCGTCATGCAGATTTTCGAGAATGTGGTGGCCAATGGGGTGAGATACGCAGCCAGTCAAGTAAACGTCCGCTATGACGTTCAGGGAGGCATTATGAAGATTACCGTCTCAGACGACGGTCCTGGTTTCTCGGACGAAGCCCTGAGTAAGGCTATACTCCCTTTTTACCGCGGCGAAGTGTGGGATGCGACCGAACATCGCGGGTTGGGCCTTTACGTTTGCAAGGTGTTTTGCGAAAAACATGAAGGGATTCTCCAGATCGCAAACGGACCTAACGGAGGCGGGAGCGTGACGGCAAGTATTGGGACCCAAGTTGATAAATAGTTGAAAATGATCTGATAACATTTCCTTATCTTGAATTCAAGGAGTGTTATCATGCTAAAACTGAAAAAAAGAGTGTATATCACAATTAGCTGCTTGTTGTTGTTATGTACCGTGTGGGCAACCCCCGTATCCGCCAAGGAAGCCAGAGACAGGACAGAAGTCCAGCAGGAGATCGACGAATATATGAATCAGAGCATGAAGGCCAATCACATCAAGGCTGCTTCACTGGCGATTGCCAATAACAATGAGGTCTTTTACGCAAAAGGCTACGGGACATTCGCGGATGGCCAGAAGGTTACGGGTAACACCCCTTTTCCCATTGCTTCACTAAGCAAGTCCTTTACTGCATTGGCCGTTCTGCAGCTGGTGGACAAGGGTCGGATCGACTTGGATGCTACTTACGCTTCCTATTTCCCCGAGCTTTCTCCACAGGATCCCCGCGTTCTTGACATCACGGTCCGTCATTTACTGAATCAGACCAGTGGTCTCAATGACAAAATAAATCCCGATATGACGAGGACTCCGCAATTCCAATCGCTGAATGAGGCGAACCGATTATTAAACAAGGTTCAACTTGCCCATATCCCCGGAACAGCCTACAGCTATCATAATCCCAATTACGTGCTGCTGGCGAACCTCGTGGAAAGCGTCAGCGGAGAGCGCTTTTCGGATTACCTGAAAAAACATATTTTTGAACCGCTAGGAATGAACCATACCTTCAGTATCAGCACGACGCAGCAACTCTATGAGAATAATACTATTCCGCTAGGACATTACTTGAGTTTGGGACGCTCCATAGGTCAATCCGAACCGCTTTGGTTCATTGACGGCCCTGCTGGCATCGTTTCAACCGCGGAGGACATGTCCCTATGGATGCTTGCCCAATATCACGGCAGCCTCGTTTCCCCTGTGCTGATGAAACAATATCATGCTGTAGGAGCTATCGGTCCGTACGGCATGGGATGGCTTGCAAACCAAGATGAGTCTAGCGGCCGAACGATCTCCCACAGCGGTATTTTCTGGACCTACAAGTCAGAAGAACTGGTTTATTTGAACGAGCAGATGGGCATTGCGGTAATGTTTAATTCTGGTTTAAACGCTTATGTGAATTACTCGGCATTTATTGATGGAATTGCGGATATCATGAGGGGGGAGAAGCCCCAAACCTCTTTTCTAAACGGTCGAAATATGGAATTGTTCATGATTGCGCTGATCCTCGCTACGCTTGTATGGGGTATATACGCCTATTTTCGCATCCGTCGGAGGAACAAACGCCTAACCATCCGCAAATTGATTCTGATAACGGTCGGAAGACTGATCCCGATTCTGATTCTCTTGTCTCTGTCCCCATTGATGACGTTTATCGGCGGAGGACGCGTGCTGCCTAGGTTCGGCATCTGGACAACCCTGTCGTCTCCTATCATATGGCTTATTGTATGGTCGCTTGTGAATTCCATGCATTTGGCTTGCTATGTTTACGTCTATATTCAGAATACAAAAAACAACCGTTTGGATTTACCTCAGTAGTCGATTTTCACCTTCCTTCCATTACAATCCTATCATCAATCGCTATGATCCTTTCCTGACCATTCGCTTAACGAAAAGACAGCCGACTATTTAGCCGGCTGTTATTGCGGTAGATTCGTTAAAACTTTGACCCAAGAGAGTGTTATGGAGGAAGAACTTGGTATTCAAGCGATTAAGCACGTGTGCTCCGAGAGACGCGGCTCGACTATACTAGGATCAAAATTGCATCCAGAGAACGGAACAGTAACGAGGAATACGTGTTGAAGCATTCAGCCAAGAAGAATCTGGAATTCTATGTATAGATGAATCTAAAGTTTCATTTCGTTTTTGGGAATACAAAAAGCTTCTGTCTCACCAATCGGAACAAGGTTCCTATTGGGAGACAGAAGCTTTCTACATTATACGATACTTTAGCGATTAACCGAATAATTTAGCCGCGTGGCGTTGTTCGTAAGCAGCTATTTCATCATCATGTTGCAGTGTAAGACCAATATCGTCCAAACCTTGCAACAGGAATTGGCGACGATGCTCATCCAGATCAAAATCGATATGCAGTCCGTATGCATCTGTAATCGTTTTGTTTTCCAGATTTACATTCATCTCATAGCCTTCATGTGTCGCTGTACGTTGGAACAGATTTTCTACCTGCTCTTCCGACAACTTGATTGGCAAGATCCCGTTCTTGAAGCAGTTATTATAGAAGATGTCTGCATACGATGGTGCAATCACGCAGCGGAATCCATAGTCCATAATCGCCCATGGCGCATGCTCACGAGAAGATCCACAGCCAAAGTTGGCACGAGAGATCAGGATGGATGCCCCTTCATAACGGGGTTTGTTCAATTCGAAAGAAGGAATGTTGTTGCCCTCTTCGTCGAAACGCCATTCGTAGAACAAAAATTGTCCAAATCCCGTCCGTTCGATGCGTTTCAAAAATTGTTTAGGAATGATTGCATCTGTATCTACATTGACCCGGTCTACCGGTGCAACAATACCTTGCAGTGTTTTGAATTCTTCCATATGATCCGTTCTCCCTTCTGTCCGTTATTGGTTAGATAACCGCTTCTGTTTTGAAATTCCAGTCACGTACATCTACGAAGTGACCTTTAACTGCTGCTGCTGCTGCCATTGCCGGAGATACCAGATGTGTACGTCCTCCGCGCCCTTGACGCCCTTCAAAGTTACGGTTGGAAGTCGAGGCACAGCGTTGACCTGGCTGCAATACATCCGGGTTCATGGCCAGACACATGCTGCATCCTGCATCACGCCATTCAAAGCCGGCTTCCGTGAAAATTTTATCCAAACCTTCTTTTTCCGCCTGGATTTTGACACGTCCCGAGCCTGGGACAACGATTGCTGTAACATTACTGGATACAGTGTGACCTTTGGCTACCTGTGCAGCTGCACGCAGATCCTCGATCCGTCCGTTCGTGCAAGAACCGATAAATACATAGTCAATTGGAATCTCGGAAATTGGAGTTCCAGGTGTAAGTCCCATATATTCAAGCGCTTTTTCAGCCGCTTTACGTTCATTTTCTGTTGGCAGTTCAGCTGGAACAGGAACTTTAGAAGAAATGTCGGTTCCCATGCCAGGGCTTGTTCCCCAAGTTACTTGCGGAATCAATGTTTCCACATCGATTTCAACCACATGGTCAAATTCAGCACCCTCATCTGAAACAAGCTGTTTCCAACCTGCTACAGCTTCATCGAATTTGGCACCCGTTGGTACGTACTCACGTCCACGCAGATATTCGAATGTCGTTTCATCTGGAGCGATCAAACCGGCTCTTGCTCCACCTTCAATGGACATGTTGCAGACCGTCATACGCTCTTCCATGCTCAGCTCACGAATGGATTCACCTGTATACTCGATAACATAACCTGTTGCAAAGTCCGTACCGTATTTTGCAATAACTGCAAGGATCATGTCCTTCGCTGTTACACCCGGATTACGTTTGCCGACAAAACGAACTTCCATCGTTTTGGCTTTGGCTTGCTGCAAACATTGTGTTGCCATAACATGCTCTACTTCACTCGTTCCGATCCCGAATGCGAGTGCGCCAAACGCACCGTGTGTGGATGTATGGCTGTCGCCACAGACAATCGTTTTGCCTGGATGAGTCAGACCCAATTCAGGTCCCATAACGTGCACAACACCCTGGTCAAGGGAATCCAGATCATACAATTTCACACCGAAGTCACGGCAGTTTTGAGAAAGTGTATCGATTTGTTGTTTCGAAATCGGATCTGTAATGTTGAAACGATCCTTGGTCGGAACGTTGTGATCCATTGTTGCAAATGTCAGCTCAGGGCGACGAACTTTACGGCCGCTCAGACGCAGACCTTCAAATGCTTGTGGAGATGTTACCTCATGCACCAGATGCAGATCGATATACAAAATGCTTGGTTTGCCTTCTTCCTGATGAATTACGTGGTTTTCCCAAATTTTCTCAAACATCGTTTTTTTACTCATCATTTTCACCTCATCATTAGTTCGGTCCTTGGAAGAGCTCATTGTTTCCTCTAAAAGTGAAGCTCTTGAATGACATAAATATATCACCCTGTCCTTCATTGTTCCAAGATATAATATCTATAGATGTAATAGGTTTAACCTATAATGCGAAAAAGACAAATAAACCACTGCTCATAGCAGAGGTTTCAATTGATAACAATTATCATTATCAGATAAGTCTTATACTACGTTCCCGCTCCATCGCTGTCAATGCTTTTTCTGTAAAAGAGAAAAAAACAGCCCTGAAAATCAGAACTGCTTTCCCAAGTTCTCATTTGATGAACATTTCCAATCATCACCGACCTATGAGAGTGCTTGTCATCTAGTGTTTATTACAAGCCGTTATTCGCAATCACATCTTTGTACCAATAGAAGCTTTTCTTGCGCTTTCTCTCCAGAGTTCCGTTACCATCATTATCCTGATCGACATAAATAAAGCCATACCTTTTCTCCATCTCTGAAGAAGAATAACTGATCAGATCAATGACTCCCCAGCTGGTATAACCCATCAGCTCCACCCCGTCCAGAATTGCTTCATGCATCTGTTCCATGTGGGAACGGAAATAATCGATCCGGTAATCATCCTGAATGCTGCCATCTTCTTCAATCGTATCTACGGCTCCAATCCCATTTTCAACGATAAACAAGGGCACCCCATAACGACTATATAGCTCATTCAGTGAGATTCGCAGACCTACCGGATCGATCTGCCAGCCCCAATCATTGGTTGTGAGATATGGATTCTTCACGCCACCTGTTGTGTTACCACTCACCTGCTCCAGCCGATCTCCGTCGACACTTGATACAAGAGACATATAATAACTGAATGAAATAAAGTCAACAGTGTGTACTTTCAGAATCTCCTCATCACCTTCAAGTATCTCGAGCACAATTCCTTTTTCAGCAAATAATCTTTTGGTAAAGTATGGATATGCTCCGCGCACCTGTACATCCGTGAACATGAGATTGAATTGATTGTCCCTGGAAGCAACGAGTACATCTTCGGGATTACACGTATGTGCATAGGTTGTAAGCTTGGTCAGCATACATCCGATCTGGGAACCGGGAATGATCTCATGACCGTATTTTACTGCGAGAGCACTCGCTACAAATTGATGATGCAACGCCTGATATACAGCCTGTTCCACATTTTCAAAACGCTCTGGCACAATGCCACCACTGGTAAAGGGATGACGAACAATGCTGTCAATCTCATTAAACGTAATCCAGTACTTTACTTTATCCTTGTAGCGGGTGAACACGGTTTTGCAAAAATGAACAAAATAATCGACGACTTTGCGATCCGTCCATCCCCCATGATGATTCACCAGATACATTGGCATTTCATAGTGGGACAACGTGATTAATGGTTCAATGCCTTGTTTCAACATCCCATCAATAACGTGGTCATAGAACTGCAAACCGGCTTCATTAGGCTCTGTTTCGTCGCCATTAGGGAAAATTCGGGTCCATGCAATGGATAAGCGCAACGTTTTGAGACCCATCTCCCCAAACAGGGCCAGATCCTCCTCATAACGGTGGTAGAAATCGATTCCTCTGCGTTTCGGATATTCTCTATCCGAGGTAGACTCCATCGCAGCCTTGATCTGTTCTTCAGTGATGGCATTGTGTTTCTTATACTCACTCTTGGCAACACCTTTTCGATAGATCGCGATATCGGCTGTAGATAGACCTTTCCCATCCACATTCCAGGCTCCTTCAGCCTGGTTAGCAGCAATCGCCCCTCCCCACAGAAAATCTTCTGGAAACGTTCTTGTTGTATTGGTCATTGTGTATTCCTCCTTGGATTAACTCTTTAACTCTTGCTCAATTACGACTCATGACCCGATTGAGATGAATAATAAGGTACATCATCTCTTCGCTAGAGATCGTATGTTCGAAACGGGCTTCAATATAATCCTTGATTAGCAGTACGCACGCTTCTTCATGTGGATATTTGTGGGCAATCTGGTCAAAGAGTTCATGATCCTGCGTATTTAATGTTTTGTGTTCAAAAAGTCGCTGGATGAAAAACTGTAAATGGGTCAAAAAACGTGAATAGTTAATGCTGTGAGTATCCAGTTCCACCTGATAGTGAATTTTTATAATATTGAGTACATCCTTGACTGTATTTGTCATCAGCATGACCTGATTCATATTGTCATCATTCTGCTGGGCATTGACGAGATGAAATGCGATATTGGCCGCTTCCTCTTCAGGCAGGGATAGACCAAGCTGTTTTTGAATGAGAGACAGGCCATGCAACCCGATACCGAACTCCTGCGGATAGAACTTTTTCACCTCCCACAGCATTCGGTTCTGGATCGTCATATTGTCCTTGAATCGCTTCATTGCCATATACAGGTGATCCGTTAATGCGACATAAAGATGATCACTCAGATGTCGGGACAATATATGTTTGGCATGGGAGATGATTTCATCAGCCAGAATCAGATATTCTTTTGGCGTTTCCTTCATCAAAGCGGTGAGATCCGAAGAGATTGTTTCATTTTCAAGGACATAGATCTTCTCGATCTCATCCTCGTTCACGGCATCTCCCGGTTTGCTCTTATAGCCGATGCCCTTCCCCATCACAATAATTTCCTTGTCATCCTCACCACGTCGGGCGAGAACAATGCTCGAATTCAGTATTTTTACGACATCCATATCAGGCAACCTGCCTTTCATTCATATTTCAGCGGGTTACAACACCGTAATTAATGGTTTTCCCGGTCCCGTAACTGGTGCAGATTCATTGCCCAATACCTCCAAATAGTCCGAGGAATTCGTTACAATTACAGGGGTCGTGGTGTCATAACCTGCAGCTTGTATTGCTGCAAGATCAAATTCGATCAGGAGCTGACCATGAGAGATCTGTTCTCCTTCGTTCACTTTTACATCAAAATGCTGACCTTTCAGTTTCACCGTATCCAGTCCAACATGAATCAGAATTTCCACACCATCCACCGACTTCAGACCAATGGAATGTTTGGTACGAAACACCGTTTCAACGGTACCATCAAACGGGGCAAACACCTTGCCCACACTCGGCTGAATGGCCATTCCTTGTCCCATCGCTTCTTGTGAGAAGGCCTCGTCCTTCACCTCTCTTAATGGCAGAACCTTACCCTCCAATGGAGCAAATACGATCTTTTTGGATTTGATGCCTGTAGATGGCTGGATTTCAGCTTCCCCGCCCACTTTACCTTCGGAACTACCCGCCGTTGGAACTGTTGCTGGAACTACATCCTGAAATCCAATGACATATACTGCAACAAACGCAATAACTGCAGAAATCAGCATAGTAATGATCGCATAGATAATGTTCATATGATCTTCACTGATAAACATAGGCATCGATGCAATCCCCGGACCCACGGCAGCATAAGCCTTGAGATTCACAATACCTGCGAACAACCCTGCGACTCCGGCGCCGATCATGCAGGCAAACAGCGTTTTCTTAAGCCTTAAATGTACTCCGTACAGAGCGGGTTCCGTGATACCGAATACACCGGAGATACCGGCAGACAATGCGACTTGTTTGAGCTTCGTATCCTTGGTTTTGAATGATACTGCCAGTGCGCCAGCGCCCTGCGCCATATTGGAAGCCAGCATCGCGACCAGTACCAGAGTCTCGTAACCCGGTGAAGCAAGTGCTGCGAAAATAATGGGGTAAAACACTTTGTGCATGCCGAACATAACAATCAAAGGCATCAGTATTGCCATAATAACTACGGTCAACCATCCAATCTTGTCCTGAATCCAATAGATCAGGTTGGACATTCCCGTTCCGAGATACATCCCCAGAGGTCCAAGTACAATCAGGGTGACTGGAGCAACAATTAGAATAACAATCAACGGTTTAAGGAAAATTTTAACCGGCCCTGGTGAGATTTTGTCCGCGAACCGTTCAATGTAAGACATGAACCAGACTGTTAAAATAATCGGTACCACAGATGTCGCGTATTGCACGGAAGCAACAGGTATACCAATAAAGGACACCGGATCTTCACCACCAAGCAGACCAATCATATTCGGGTGTAACATGATCCCACCGAACAGGACGGCAACAAAGGGATTCGTTTTGAATTTATTGGCACTGGAAAAGGCCAGTAGAATCGGCAGAAAATAAAAAGCTGCATCCGACATGACACTCAAAACGGTATATGTCTGGCTCTCTTTGGACATCAAGCCGGTCACAGTGGCCAGCAACAACAGGGCCTTAAGCATTCCCGAGGCAGCAATAGCTGGGATAATAGGCTGGAAAATGCCTGCAATGACGCTGGCAAAGGTATTAAACAGACCTTTGGGGCTATAATCCGCTTTTGGCTTTTCTTGAACCTCGCCTGATTGCTGGGTATCCACCATCTTGGCAAGTTCATTGTAGACGTATCCAACGTCATTACCGATGATTATCTGATATTGCCCACCGCTGTTCACTGCGCCAATGACGCCATCCAGACTCTTAATTTCGTTAGTCTTCGCCATATCTGGATTCTTCAGGGTAAGCCTCAGCCTTGTTGAGCAATGAATTGCCGTATTGATATTATCATTGCCACCGACCAGCTCCATAATCGATTGGGCTAATTGTTTGTAATTCATGGTGCACCTCCGCGATTTTTTTCATAAATGGAACAAAAAAAGACCTAAAGAGGGTAGGAAAAAAACTCTTCCCACCCAATCTAGGTCTTGCCTGCCGAACAGTAACACGCCATTGTTGGATGAACTACTATTCAATTATATTAACGAAAAAGAAAATATACATTTGTACTGCATCTGTCCTAACAGACCGATTGCATTTGAAAACGATCATCTTGTTATACCCGGGTAAGTGTAAATCGTTAAGCGTTTTCAAAATCAGTATATCAGCTCTTTTTATGCAGTGCAAGCGTTCCGTTGAAAATAATGATTTCTTCTTCTGTAGTGATATAATGGTGGCATAACGAAAGGAATGACATGTTGATATGGAATTCAGACAACTTCAGTATACGCTGCAGATTGCGGCAGAGCGGAATTTCTCCCGGGCAGCCGAGAAGCTGCACATCGCCCAGCCTTCACTGAGCCAGCAGCTATCCAAGCTCGAAAAAGAATTAGGGGTGCTGTTATTCCAACGGAACACCAGCGCTGTGGAACTTACACATGCAGGGGTAACTTTTGTAGAACAGGCACAAAAAATTGTGGATGCAGTGGAGTTGCTCAGACAGGAAATGTCGGACATTTCCCAGCTACGCAAAGGTAAAGTCGTTGTAGGCAGTATGCCAATCACTGGCTCTCACCTGCTTCCACATGTGCTTCCCGCGTTCCAACAAGCCTATCCTGAGATTGAGGTCACCTTGCTGGAAGATTCAGGGCTTACGCTGGAGAAGTTGACGGCAAGTGGCAAGGCTGATTTAAGCCTGCTCTCCCTTCCCTTACAGGAGCCCAGCTTATCTTATGTAACGATTGGCGAGGAGCGGATTGATCTGGCTGTCCCTCCAAATCATCCCCTGGCACTCAGAGCAGATCCGGAAAATACGATTCCCGTACGGATGGAGGAGCTTCGCGATGAACCCTTTGTTGTGTTGAAGAAAGGACAAGGCTTCCGTAAACTCACTTTTGATCTGTGTGAGCAGGCTGGTTTTGATCCCAATGTTGTGTTCGAGAGCACAAACATCGAAACTGTGCAGTCGCTGGTCGCCACAGGTATGGGCATTACACTGGTTCCACGCTTTATTGCCCGTGCACCGCGCAGTGAATTCGTGCCGGTTTACGTACCGCTGGCTGAACCCACTCCCAGTCGAACCCTGGTTGTAGCTTACCGTCAAGGAAGAGTCCTTTCCAAAGCAGCCGAGGCATTCATTCATACGTTTAAACAAACCGTGGCCGGTCTCTCCGAAGGAGAGCACTAGGTCCATCGTCTCGAAAGGCATTTCCCTCCAACATCGATGAAATAAGGTCTCTGTGATTCGTTACACCTCAGATCTGAGCCAATCAGAGCTAATATCGTGTGCCAGGTTTATTAGACCAGTAAACGCTAACAAAGGCTTGACCCATCGGGCCAAGCCTTTGTCATATACTCGTCTCCCACATCCGTAGGATAAAGTTCTTGCATACTTGCATGATCATTGTAGTGCATCGTTACAGTACAATGTTGCTCGTATCATTAAGATTTAAATGTTAACGTAAAAACGTACATATGAGAATTTCAAGTTTGACGGTTTATTTGCGCAAATTACGATCACTGGTCAGCCTGTTCTGCTGATTCATAAGACGGCCTTCATCCTGAACAGCTTGTTCAGGGGGGGATAGCCCTCCTGCCCCATTCTCTAAGAATAGCCTCAAGTGATCTACCCTTGTGTTTTCCTGTTCCAGTCTCCTGAGCGTATCTTTCACATGGTTGTCCATTGATTGATCATCCTCCTTGGTGACGGGATAGTTATCATTACCCGCCTCCTTGAGGAATAAACACTTTATCGGAAAATTACAGATTTTTATTGGCTGCCAAAATAAATGCCGGGTCTCCGATCTTCAAATACCGGAATACGGCCGCGAACTTCATCCACAAGAGCAGGGCGGATAAACCCGGTCACGATCTCTTCCCCTTCTCCGCCTTCAGCCACAATCTCACCCCAAGGATCGATAATGAGAGAATGTCCGAAAAATTCGGTGTCTCCCCCTTTACCTACACGGTTACAGGCGATCACGTACATCTGATTCTCAATCGCTCGGGCCGTAAGCAACGTACGCCAGTGGTTCAAACGAGGATTAGGCCATTCAGCAGGAACAATCAACGCCTTTGCACCGTTTAAAGCAAGTGTACGAGCCAGTTCAGGAAACCGGATATCGTAACAGATCGAAGCACCAGCAGTAAGACCATTCTCCAGTTCAAAAATCTCAGGCTCCGCACCAGGCTGTAAATATTTCTCTTCATCCATCAAGCGAAACAGATGCAATTTATCGTAACGCGTGACTTGATTCCCTTCACGATTGTAAGCATACATTGTATTGTAAATTTGTCCGTCACGCTTCTCGGCGATTGAACCGCCTACGATCGAGATTTGATGTTTTTGGGCAAAAGCGGACATCCACTCCCGTGATTTTTGACCTTCCGGGTCAGCGAGTTCATGGATTTGCTCCAAAGCATAGCCCGTGTTCCACATCTCAGGCAGCACGGCGAGTCCCAGATCAGGATATTGTTCTACCGCGCGTTCCAGCAACATCTGCATATGTTTATGGTTGGCTTCGGGATCTCCGAGCTGAATATCGCCCTGAATCAGGGCTACACGCATTTCTCCCTGTTGTTTTTCTGTCATGACAAGCACTCCTCTGAACCGTAATACCTGTTATCATAGCTTGATCATCCAAAGAACCGCAACCCTGTTTTCGTTATGAACTTCCACATAACAACTCAGGCAGCAGAGTCAGCAATCGATTGCTGCTCATCGCATCACTCAAATTCCAGGTTGTCTCCTCCACATGGTAGACTTGTCCATTCTTCACGGCCGGAAGATCACTCCAACTGGAGCTTTGCATCAGCAACTCTGTGGCTTGCCTTGCCACGGTTTCCTCAGGCAGTATGACAAATATATGGTCCCCTGCATATTGACGAACCGCCTCGGCCGAAATTTCCTTATACGCTCTGCCAGCAGTAAGTGCTTCCTTCACTTTGGTAACAGGACTGAATCCCATTGGATGATATAACATCGGGGCAAGCCCAATGTTGCCCATAACAAACAATCGCGCACCGCGATGGTACGCAAAGACAGACGCAGTTGCGCCAGGTTCAACAGAAGTATGGATCTTCTCCCACATCTTCTCTGTACGCTTCCAATAGGAGGAAAGCCATTGCTCAGCCTGAGGTTGCTTGCCAAACCAGCTTCCCACTCTGCGAACTCGAGCTTCCAGCGTTGCATGAGAGTTGTATGCCAGCGTAGGCGCTATACGGGAGAATTGTTCATATTGCTGTTCATTACTGCTATCAAAAATAATCAGATCCGGCTTCATTTTAACAGCTGCTTCCACATTAACCGGTGCAACCGCATCATATGCCTGATCTCCAAGCAACCGAATGCCCAGCATAAGCAGATCCCCAGCGGAATCTCCATAATACATAATTCGCTCCGGGTTTGCGGGAATGTTCACATCATGACCCAACCAATCCTGCACCAATGTATGCTGCTGAATGGATCTGTCATATTGACGGGGAGATAAGCCAGTCATTTGTCGAAAACGCCTGCTGAAATAATACTCATCTTTGAAGCCCACTCGGCTGGCTATATCACGAAGCGGTTCATTGGATTTGCGTAGCCACTCCTTGGCATGTTTAATTCGTATATGGTTCACATAATCAAGCGGCTTGTGGCCGGTTAGTTGTCTGAACATGGTGGTGTATTGCACCGGCCGAATGTCCGCGAGTTTCGCCAGTTTCTGTACTGTAATTTCTTCAGCGTAGTGGTCTTCTGCATATTGAATCGTGCTGTGGAGTCTTGATTCCATGCTCTGCTCCGTTTTTGGTGAAGTGTACCGGGTGATAATCATCTCCATCCATCGCTGAAACTGTGCATTCAAATGACTGTATTCGGCATCTGTTTTATATTCTCTAATCGCATACAGTCGCTCCAGCAACCCGCTTAATGAAGCGTAAGGATAGCCGTTCAATTGATTTCTATATTCAAATACAGGGCGCGTATACTGTTCCGGATCACCTGTCAACACATGAATAACATCAAAAGCCATCACCATATATTTTAATTCCAACTGGTTTCCATGTTCAATCTGATACCCCTCACCCGGAGAAAGTGGGTACACACATCCGGTTGTGAAGGGAAACTGTTCACAGCCTATATATAAGCGACCTTCCCCTTCTACGCAGATCAGGAACGTATGTTGATCGCATGACACTTCTAACATCATCTGTTCTGGTTGTTCGATTCGTTGTTCCAGTTGATCCAGCCGAAACATAAATGCTGAAAAATACAACCCTTGTGCATCTGCACCTAAAACCTGCATGTGGATACACCTCGTTTTATAATTGAGAATAATTATCATTTATTCTACATGCTCTGATTATAAGCGAACCTTTTGCAATAATCCATCCACCTTACTATCCAGATCCGCGAGAAATGCACTAATTAAAGAACCTCATCAACGTTATTTAAGTTATTTCGGTAAAAGGATGACAAAATATAGCCGGAATCCATCAACTAAAGTCGCCACGATTCGTTAAAGTTGCGTACTTCATCATTTCATATATTAAAATGGGCTCACTTCGTTAGAAGGTGGAATACCATGCCAAAAGGAGCTGTTCCAGCAGTCATATTCACGACTTTTGGAGCACCTCCCTTTTCGTAATAGATCATAGAATACTTACTGCAAATCTTAGATCCATTATTGGATCATCTGTTTCGGGAGCTCCTTAAGCAACCACTCCCTGGAAAGGGCATCACTTGAAGCTTTCACGATATCAAAACGATATACTTTTCCTTCTTTTACAGCGGGCAGGTTCTTCCATATTGGACTATCCAGCATTTCTTTGGTGGATTGTTTGGCATCATCCGTCACAGGATCAAGAATAAATACACGGTCACCCACAATTTCAGGCAATTTTTCAGTGGAAATTTCCACAAAGCCCATGCCTTCATCCAATACTTTCTGAATTTCCGCAGTTGGCTTCATCCCGTCTTTTCCATATAACAACTGTGGCAATCCTGCTCCCGCCATGACAAACAGCCGATTGCCGGGATACATAGTGAATACCGAAGCCGTTTCACCTTCTTTCAGTCCGTTTTCATGAAGCTGCTGCCACATTTCTTCTGTCGCCTCTTGGTGGGCTGTAACCCACTTCTCGGCCTCCTGCTTTTTGTTCAACAGGTCGCCAAGGATACGCATGCGGTCTTCCAACGACCCGAACGAATCAAATGTCACTGTTGGGGCAACCTTTGAAATCTGCTCGTACTGTGCTTCATCACTGTTGGAGAAGATGATCAAATCGGGATTCAATATAAGCGCCTTTTCAACACTCATCGGGAACCCAACATCTTCTGCCTGAGCCACCTGTTCATCGTATACCGTTCCATCCTGACGAAGTATACCTACAGGAACAACGCCCAGCGCCAGCAAGTCCCCAGTCACTTCTCCATGATAGATGACTCGTTTCGGAGTTACAGGCACCTTGACCTCATGGCCCGTCCAATCTTTAAATATACGGGTTTCACCCTCACTGTTATCTTCGGATGCAGTCTGTTCCCCACTTTGAGTGTCTTGGTCTCTCTGAGTTTCTGCGGCTACTTTGGAATCATCCGCTCCAGCAGCTGGTGTCGAAGTCTGGTTCCCACATGCCAGTAAAAGTATGGACAACCATGTAACCGTCAATAATACTGCCGTATTTCGTATACCCTTTTTCATTTTTATTTCTCCCCCTATAGTGCTTCATTGATGATTATGCAATGATATTGATTATCATTATCGTAAGTTATCATAAAACAGAATTCACTCTGATTCCAATGGACAAAAATAAATAGCGCATTTTAGTTTTGTACAAAAACCACATAACTCCCACTGTCTCACAGTAAAACGTTGTGCTTTCCCCTCTATACAGCTCGGGATTGACGTGATAAGTTAATGAGTACTATCGCCATTTTTATTAACCGGAGTGATGAATATAATGAGTAATCAACCAACGAATTTGGGTCGTTCAGCCTTTACTATACCTACATCGGATGTAATGACACAGCTGCCGACACAATTTTTTGCTACCCTTGTTCAAAATGTAAACCGCGAAATCGCAAGCGGACATGACGTGATCAATCTTGGTCAGGGTAATCCGGATACACCTACACCGCCTCATATTGTGAAAACACTGCAAGAGTCGGCTGAAAATCCCCTCTACCACAAATATTCACCTTTTAGAGGACACTTTTTCCTGAAAGAAGCCGTCGCGAAACGTTACAAGGAAGATTACAATGTCGATCTTGACCCGGAGACTGAGGTTGCGATTCTATTTGGGGGAAAAACGGGTTTAGTTCAGTTACCTCAGGTATTGCTTAATCCTGGCGACGTATGTCTTGTTCCCGATCCGGGCTATCCGGATTACTGGTCCGGTGTTGCACTGGCAAAAGCACGGATGTCATTTATGCCTCTGCTGGAGTCCAACGCCTTCCTGCCCGATTATACTGCCATCCCTGAGTTGGATCGAGATCAGGCCAAGCTCATGTTCCTGAACTATCCCAACAACCCCACGTCGGCGACTGCCCCACTGTCTTTCTATGAAGATACGGTTGAATTCGCCATTCAAAATCAAATCGTCGTAGCCAGTGACTTTGCTTATGGAGCGATCGGGTTCGATGGACACCGTCCAGTAAGCTTCTTGCAGGCACCAGGTGCCAAGGAAGTGGGTATCGAATTCTATACGTTGTCCAAAACGTACAATATGGCTGGATGGCGTGTTGGATTCGCACTGGGTAATGCTGAGATTATCTCAAAAATCAATCTGCTACAGGATCACATTTATGTCAGCCTTTTCGGCGGCATTCAGGCTGCGGCGGCCGAGGCTCTTACCGGTTCGCAGGAATGTGTCACTTCGCTGGTTGCGCGTTATGAATCTCGTCGCAATGCGTTCTATGATGCACTCGCATCCATCGGCTGGCAGGCCCCTAAACCGGGTGGTTCCTTCTTCAGCTGGCTGCCTGTACCTGCTGGGTTTACTTCTGCTTCTTTGGCAGACTTGCTGCTGCGGGAAGCAAAGGTTGCCGTAGCGCCGGGCATTGGTTTTGGTTCGCATGGTGAAGGCTATGTGCGCGCTGGACTACTAAGTGATGAAAATCGATTGCGCGAAGCGGCTGAACGGATTGGCAAACTAAATTTATTCAAGTAATGAACAGGGATATAACCCCTTTGCATCTGCCAAGTTTCCATGGTATGTTATAAGAAATATTGAACGAAACGTGATGACGGGACCAGTAAGAGAATATCGGCCGCGCCCAGAGAGTAAATTCCACCCTGCTGAAAGAATTTACCGCGGCTCTTCTCCGAAACCTACCCCTGAGCGGCCTGTTATGCACAGGACAGTGCCTTCTGTTACAGGGTATGAAGCCGGATGATCTAATCATCAATAAAGGTGGTACCGCGGAAGTAACGAACTTTCGTCCTTTTTAACTAAAGGGCGGGAGTTTTTTTTGTACCGTAATAAGGACTTCCAAGGTCACGTATTAATCATGTTTAAGGAAGTGAAACCATGACTTCACGTATTGTAATTAAGATCGGAAGCAGCTCGCTTACAACGGAAGAAGGCGGTCTCGATCGCAGTTCCATCACTTTTTTTGCCGGAGAGATCGCCGCTTTGGCTGAAAAGGGCCATGAAGTTCTTCTGGTGACCTCGGGTGCAGTTGCTGCCGGATTCCGGGAGATCGGTTATCCCCAGCGTCCCAAACAGCTCCATGAGAAACAAGCCGCCGCGGCCGTTGGGCAAGCTTTACTGATGCAGGCATATCAACAGGCTTTTGCGGCGCACCGCGTTACTACAGCACAAATCCTGCTCACACGTACCGACTTTCACAGCCGTAAACGAATGGGCAACGCGGGCATGACCGTTGAAGAACTACTCAAACAGCGGGTTATTCCGATCTTTAACGAGAATGATACGGTATCTGTTGATGAATTGAAGTTCGGGGATAACGACCTGTTATCCGCATTGGTCGCGAATCTGGTGAAGGCACAACATTTGATCATTCTCACGGATACCAACGGATTGTACACAGCAGATCCACGCAAAGATCCGTCTGCGTTTCGTTATGACCGCATTCCTGAAATTACCGCTGAGATCTACGCTTATGCCGGTGGTTCGGGATCGTCTGTAGGTACAGGCGGCATGCGATCCAAGGTGGATGCTGCGAAAGTCGCAACGCGCGGTGGTGTTCCTGTCTTTGTCGGAAGTGTCAAGGAACCTGGAGATATGCAGAACGCGGTTGATGGTTGTGGAAAAGGAACCTATTTCGAGACACGCTTGGCTGCCCTATCCCGTAAAAAGCAGTGGCTGGGCTTCATGTCTACTCCACTTGGTACTGTCGTTGTGGATAATGGTGCTGAAGAAGCACTTGTCCATGGGGGACATAGTCTTCTGCCTGTAGGCGTGAAGCGTGTACTGGGCACTTTCCACGCCGGAGACGTTGTCGAGGTGCTAGGCATGGATGACACCTTGCTCGGCCGCGGTATCGTCAATTATGATGATGACCAGCTTCGACTGATCGCGGGACTCCCCAGTGGCGAAGTAATGAAGCAGTTGAACAGCATCCATCGGCTTGAAGTCGTTCATCGAGACGAATGGATTACGTTAAAATAGTGTTGTAGATTTCAACCAGATTCATAAATGCACTTTATATATATGAAGGAGGAATTTAAAGTGAGTGAAGTCAGAGAAAAAGCAAGCAAGGCCCAAGCCGTGGTTCCACAGCTGAATCGGCTGAGCACAGAACAAAAAAATACCGCTCTGCTCGTTATGGCAGACGCTTTGATTGCTCAAGCAGAGTCCATTATTGCAGCCAATGCGGAAGATTTGGCACGTGGCAGACAGCAAGGCACAGCGGAATCGATGCTGGATCGGCTTGCACTGGACAAGGAACGTATTGCTGGGATCGCTGAAGGATTGCGCCAAATCGTGGATCTGCAGGACCCGGTAGGCGAAGTATTGGAGACATTCACCCGTCCAAACGGATTGCATGTTGAAAAATTAAGAGTGCCGATCGGCCTGATCGGTATTATCTACGAAGCTCGTCCAAATGTGACCGTAGACGCAGCCGGACTTTGTCTCAAAACAGGGAATGCCGTTCTTCTGCGTGGAGGCTCCTCTGCCCTTTCCTCCAATCGTAAAATTGTGGAGGTGCTGCATCAGGCACTCGCAACAACGGATATGCCAGCAGATGCACTACAACTGGTTGAGGATGCGGATCGCGCCTCCGTGGATGAAATGCTCAAGCTGAATGGATTGCTGGATGTCATCATTCCACGTGGCGGAGCCTCGTTGATCCGTAATGTCGTAGCCAATGCCACAGTACCGGTTATCGAAACCGGAGCAGGCATCTGTCATACCTATGTGGATGAATCAGCCGATCCAATCATGGCAGCCGAAATTGCCATCAATGCCAAGGCACAACGGCCATCAGTATGTAACTCCATGGAAACTTTGCTATTGCATGCCACTTACGCAGAAGAGCATCTTCCTGAGCTGGCGGAACAATTCCGCGAGGCCAATGTGACATTGAAAGGTTGTAACACCGTGCGCCGACTGGTGCCATCTGCCCTTGATGTAACCGAAGAAGATTATGCGACCGAGTACAATGATTATATTTTGAATATCCGTGTGGTAGAGAACTTGGATGAAGCGATGCAGCACATCGCCCGTTACGGAACCAAACATTCCGAGTGCATCGTGACCCGGGATACATCCCATGCGGAACGCTTTCTGCATGATGTAGATGCTGCGGCTGTCTATCATAATGCATCCACTCGTTTCACCGACGGATTCGAATTTGGCTATGGGGCTGAAATCGGCATCAGTACCCAGAAGCTGCACGCACGCGGACCCATGGGACTGCCTGCCCTCACATCAACCAAATATCGTATCACTGGAAATGGTCAAATCCGGCAATAATAGCGCAGCTACAGTTATATAGGAGGAACGATAAATATGAGTCAAGAGCAACAGACGTTACTACAACAGAAGATTACATTCCACGGAGCAGGTGCGATGGCGGAAGCCATCGTGCGCGGACTAATCTCCCGCCTTGTCGTGCGTCCTCAGGATATTACGATGCTGAACCGCAGCAACCAGAAACGTCAGGAGGAGCTCAGCACCCGTTATGCTGTACATACTGGAACTGCGGCACAATCCCTGGATCATCTCGCCGCTGCTCCAGTCATTGTACTATGCATGAAGCCCAAAGACGCAGCAGCAGCTCTGCGTGAACTGGGACCGCTTCTCTCACCAGATCAACTGATCGTATCCGTTATTGCCGGATTATCCATCCGCACGATGCAGACCCTGCTGGGTCGCAAACAGCCTATCGCCAGAACTATGCCTAATACATCCAGTAGCATCGGGCTCGGTGCAACCGGGCTTGCCTTCTCTGCTGAAATCTCGGATGAACAACGCAGCACGGTCATGACCATGTTTGAAGCGGTTGGGATTGTAACCATTGTGCCTGAAGATAAACTGGAAGTACTCACGGGTATTTCCGGGAGTGGTCCTGCTTATGTATACTATCTTATGGAGGCCATGATTGCCGCAGGTATTCGTGGTGGCTTGTCCAGCCAGCAATCTCGAGATCTGACGGTTCAGACCGTGCTGGGTGCGTCACGCATGGTGCAACAGACCGGGCTGGAACCAATGAAACTCCGCAGTGATGTGACATCCCCAGGTGGGGCAACTCAGGCAGCACTGAAGACGCTGGACGAGGGAGATTTCTTCGAGAATGTTATTGCAGCCGTCAACCGCTGTGCAGAGCGCTCACGGGAGATGGGAGCTGCTCTGGAAGGGGATTTAAAATGAACAACATGTGCACAGCCACATATCGTCTGCATGATGATCGTGCAGACTTCCGCAAGAAAGCGGAGTCCATTGCGATCGGCATGACCGTTGGCAGTTGGACCGAATTGCCGCAGGCCCAGCGTGAAGCCATGAAGAAACATCTGGGCGAGGTTATCAGCGTAGAGGTCCATGAAGCTGAGGGGATGTCACCGGGTGAGCGTTACGCCGACATTACCATCGGTTATCCTGATGTGAACTTCAGCCGCGATATCCCAGCCCTGCTCGTAACAGTCTTTGGCAAAATCTCAATGGATGGCCGCATAAAATTGACACGACTTGGTTTCTCGGACGGCTTCCTGAGCGCGTTCTCTGGTCCCAAGTTTGGACTGAATGGTGTTCGGGATCTGCTTGGTGTCCACGACCGTCCATTATTAATGAGTATCTTCAAATCGGTCATCGGACTGGACGCAGATGAGCTGCGTGAACAGTTTATCCGTCAGGCTCTTGGCGGGGTCGATCTGATCAAGGATGATGAAATTCTGTTCGAGAACAAATTGACTCCGATTGAAAAGAGAGTCGAGGTCTGCATGAAAGCCGCAGAACAGACACGCCAGGAGACGGGCAAAAAACTTCTCTATGCCGCCAACCTTACCGGGCCTACATCACGTCTGAAACAACAGGCGGAGCGCGCAATCGACGCAGGAGCCAATGCGCTATTGTTCAACGTCTTGTCCTACGGATATGACGTGCTGCATGAACTTAGCAGTGATCCAGACATTAACGTTCCAATCATGGCTCACCCTGCTCTTGCAGGTGCACTGTATCCTTCGCCACATTACGGCATCTCGGCCTCGGTTGTACTTGGTCAGCTGATGCGTCTTGCCGGAGCGGATCTGGTGCTCTTCCCTTCTCCTTATGGGTCGGTAACAATGCCGAAGGAAGAAAATATGGCGATCACGGAACAGTTACTTTCACCTGAATTGCCTGTAAGAGCCAGTATGCCTGTGCCTTCAGCCGGCATCCATCCAGGGCTTGTACCGCTTATTCTGCGCGACTTTGGCACAGATGTCATCGTCAATGCTGGTGGCGGCATTCATGGACATCCTATGGGCACTGAGGCAGGCGGACGTGCGTTCTTGCAGGCTATTGAAGCAGCCCAGCGCTCCATTCCATTGGCAGATTATGCAACCGAACATCCGGAGCTGAAAAGCGCATTGGACCTGTGGGGTGGTGAACGATGAGAAGTGATAAAAAGACAGTCATTTTCTGTGACTTCGATGGTACCATCACCCTCTCGGACAACATCGTAGCCATCATGAAACATTTCAAGCCGGATGGCATTGAAGCCATTATGAAAGACACGATCGAACAGAGAATTTCCCTGCGTGAAGGGGTTGGAGCCATGTTCGCTCTATTGCCTGCTTCGCAAAAAGATGAGATTGTGGAATTTGTACTTGGACAAGCAGGTATCCGCGAAGGATTCAGTGAATTTCTTGAATATGTTCGAAGCGAAGGCATTGAATTCAATGTGACCAGCGGCGGCATGGACTTTTTCATAGAACCGTTACTCGCACCATTTCATATTCCACAGGATCATGTCTACTGCAATGGAGCCGACTTCACGGGGGAATTCATCCGAATCGAATGGCCTCATCCATGCCAGCCTCCTTGTGAGAACGGCTGCGGCATGTGCAAAACGACGGTAATCCGTACGTTCCCTGAAGAAGAATATAATCGTATCCTCATCGGTGATAGTCTGACGGATTTTGAAGGTGCCAAGATTGCCGATCTGGTCTACTCCCGTTCCATCCTGACCGATAAATGTATCGAGCTTGGCGTGGACCACGTGCCATTCGCGACCTTTTACGATATCATCGAAGATATGAAACAGAAGCAAACACAAGGAGTGCTGTAAAGATGGGTTTTGAAAAGATTACATTGGAGCACAAACGCCAGGTCCTTGAAGAACTGGCTGATGTTAAAGCGCTATTTGCCAGTCGTAACTGGTTCCCCGGTACAAGTGGTAATCTGTCGATGCGTGTGGGCGACTTCGATCCTGAACAATTTTATTTTGCGGTTACCGCTTCAGGCAAGGACAAGTCTCTCCGTACACCAGAGGATTTTCTGTTTGTGGACAAGCACGGCAAAGCGATTGAGACCACAACCCTGAAACCAAGCGCTGAAACGTTGATTCACTGCGAAATCTATCGTTTGACTGGCTGTGGCGCTGTGTTCCATGTGCATACCGTGTTTAACAACCTGATTAGTGAGTTTTTTGGAGCAGAGGGCCAAGTACCCATCCAGGGAATCGAGTTGATCAAGGCTTTCAATATCTGGGAAGAAAATGCGGAGATTCGTGTACCCATTTTGCCTAACTTTGCGGATATTCCATCTATCGCTGAACTGGTTCCAGACGTACTTGACGCCAAAGTGCCAGGGATTTTACTGCGTAATCACGGTATATATGCCTGGGGCAAGGATGCTTTTGAAGCGAAACGTCATCTGGAAGCCTTCGAATTTTTATTCGAAGTCATGTACCGTCAGCTTCTGTTGAAGAGTGCTACGAAATAGCAATCATTCATTCGAAACTAGAGCTGCATAACCAAAAAAACACGCCAAGGCTGGTAGACATAGCCCTTGGCGTGTTTTTATATTTTGGGAAATATCTCTATTTCCCGGGATCGCTTAGTACATGTGTGCATGTGCTACATAAGTTGTACTAATCATTTACACGATAACCGAGAGGACAGAAAAAACCTGAAGAAGCGAAGCTAAAAGCTTTCTGAAAGAAAGCTGCATCGGAAGCATAGTCTTCGCCTTTATCCCCAGATTTTCCCCTTCGGAAAAGGATTCGACAAAATCTGGGGATAACAGCGATTGGAAGGTTGTTCTGTCATCGTAGTGTCAGTGTAAATAATCTTTAGTGCAACTTAGATAGTAAAGCTCTACAATCGATCATCCCGATCTTTGAACAAAAAGAGGCTGTCTGCTCCTTCGTCATTTTGAATCGCTGTACTACTTGTACCCGAGCCCCGCTGCTTGCCGAACAATAGCTTCAGACCACCAAAAATGAGCAGGAAGGATACAATGACCGTGTTCACATAGGAACGAATTTCGTACGTCATAAATATATTGGGGAACAACTCATTCAGCTGTGGAATGACAAGCCGGATGGTCAGATAATATAGACCCAGCGCCGCAATACCAAATCCAATCAGGCGCTGATGACGAGCCCAGTCTTTGAAAATAGGCTGATCTGTCAAGGGCTCACGCCCATAACGACTCGAGCACTGAAGCCCGTCAAAGAAGCTGTAGAACCAGATCAGCGGAATCATAAACAGGAACACCGATAAGTGAAGCAGGTCCAGAACATAGATGCTGCCCAGGAACAGGAACATCAATTGCATGCCTCTTTTTTGCAGTCCCAGATATAGATGGCCCGCACCCGGAAAAGCGGATAATAGCGTCGCAAGTACCTTGCTGCGCCGACCGGACACTCTCCCCATCTCCAGTTCTTCGAACAACGTCCGATCCTGTAATACCTCACCAGCCTGCTTGCGGTGTACATGCTGCACAGCATCAAACATGCAGTATACCCAAATTACGGGCAGTATGAGTAAAAACATTAGAAATACCGATTCATTCGTAATCGATGCAACAAAGACCATCATGGCAAAGGAACCAAAGAAGGCGATTAGAAATGAAAGTCCACGATGAAGCAGTCCCAGATGAAGATGTCCAAGCCCCGGAACAAAGGAAAGTAAAATGGTGAAGAATCGTTCACCCTCACTGCCTTTTTGATACATGGGTTGACCATAAGGACCCGTTGGCACGCCATATTCACCACCCGGATGCTGATGCATTCCCTCCTGGTCCATCTGTCCGATATGGCCTTCCTGACCAGCATATGCTTCCTGGTAGGCGGCACCTTGATGGGGGCCACCGTAATGTGTTCCGTAGCCTTGGTATCGAGCATCGCGTGGAGAAGGGGCACGGAGCAGTACGATAATGATATCCAGCATGCTGATACACCAGAAGAACGCTGCCCCCACAGCTCCGAGAATCATCAATTCCTGTTCACTAACCATCATTGCCAGCATAAACGAGCCAACAGCTGTCCCAAAGAAAAGCAATGGATAGATTACAGCCCTTGCGGCTCTACCCCAGTACAGAAAACCAAGACCGGGTATCAGGTTTAATAGAAATGCAAGTAATTTGTTACGATCTGATTGCACAGTCGTCATCCTTTCTTTTCAGGCAATGCGCTACAATTTATCGTTTAGGCTTGAAGTTATCCAACCATGAAGTGGCCGTCTCCGTCCATTTTTCCGTGAAAGATCCCCTGTGATCGCCATCCTGGAACTTATGATAAGGAGCCACCTTGTCAAAGAGCCCTGAAGAGAGAAAGATTAGCGTCAGACAGGCCGCTACCGCATAATGAAACACTTTGTGTTCGAGCCAGCGTCGGTTTCGTCTGGAACGTGATTTGCGTTTTGGCTTGGATGCTTGCATAACCGTAATGCGATTCATAACCGAATCTGCAAAACCTGTCGGATCATTCAGCTGAGGCAAATCCCGGTGTATGCCAAGTGCTTCGAGGTAGTTATCCATCACATCCGGCTCTTCCATAAGAGCCTGTTCCATGATATTTGCTTGATTCTCGGTCATTCGGCCCTCGATATAATCAGTCCATTCCTGAACGGTATGCATCCCTTGTTTACTCACGCCACTCATCCTCCTTCCAATGGTTTCGAATCCACTGCCGGGCACGATACAAGCGGGACTCTACGGTCTTCACAGCCACCTGTGCATCACGGGCGATCTGATCATAATTTTTTTCACTTAAGTAATACGCAGTAATAATATCCCTATGCTGGGCAGGCAGTTGATTAATTCGTTCGCGAAGCTTTTCCTGACGTTCTTCACGAATAAGACGGGCAAGAACGTCTTCTTCCCGTCCGGGCATGTTTACTATTTTTTCTTCTCCGCCCAGATCCTCAGCACTTCGTCTGCCCAGCTTGCGTTTGGCATCAATGGCTTTATGAAAGGCAATTCGGGTTAACCACGTTTTGAAACCTTCGGAACGGTAATCGGGGAGAGATTTAACCATTTGAATGAACGCCTCCTGAGCTGCATCCTGTGCTTCCTGATCGCTCCGCAAAACGGAATAGGCCACATGGTACACATGCTGACTGTACTTTTCGATCAACAAGCGCAGCTTGGATGTATCTCCTTGACGGATTTGATCTATTAAGCGCGCTTCGTCAATAACTCTCCCCTCCTCTCCAATACAATAGACGACAACTTATGGGGTGACCCCTGCGTATTCATTCATATTTATTATAAAAAAGTGTACACATCACCTGAAAAGATAAGCTTGGATGCTTATTTAACGCCTATATATCCAAAAAAAACAGGCTCAGAATGTCTTCTGGCCTATTTTTGGTTTAATCTGAATGGATTATGTTTGCTCCAACTGAAATCAACGTCCTCCGTTGCGGAACCGTTGCGTGTACGCCTTGGCATCCTGCACATTCTTCACACGATTACGGCTCCATTCAAGCAGAATACGGTCGATATAGCGGAAATGGACTTTACCAGCAAACACCGCTTCTTTCAATGCCATGAGAATTAACTCCTCCTGGTAGCGATCCTGATCCAGCCAACTGGAAATAGTCTCACATTCCATCGGTGAAAGCGGACGTCCGAATTCTTTTTCGAAAATGGAGAACATATTTCGCTCTTCCTCTTCTTTTTGAACACTGTTCGAATCCGGTCGCGATGTATTGCTATCAAGCTGCTGCTTACGGGTGGCGGCCATTTCCTCCGCTGAACAAGCCGCGAGCTTGGCATATAGCCCATGCAAATCATAACGTTCATACTGGATGTCTCGCTCTTCATCCCGGTGTTCGTCAATGTGAATGTAGCCGTCTCTCATCAGACGTTGCAACATTCTTGCGATTCCTTCCGGTGCCAGACCCATACGGACAGCGAGTTCTTCCAGGGTTGGGAATTCATTGAATTCTGCCTGACGGAATCCAAGCAATTGAATCAGCAAAAGTACCTCTGTATCACTTAATCCGAGCTGATGATAATAGCGTAATAAAGCATATGGGAGCTGCGCTGTCCCTGACGCCATACCGTAAGCCGCGCCATTCAGCCAAGCTTTGGAGCTTGTTTCTTCTATGGACTCGCGGTTAACCATTAAGGGTACAGACGATAGAGCATGCGTGGGAATGCAATAGTCTCACGTACATGATCCAATCCACAGATCCATGCTACCGTCCGCTCCAATCCAAGACCGAAACCGGAGTGAGGAACCGATCCATATTTACGCAGATCCATATACCACTGATATGCCTCGTCCGACAGTTTATGCTCTTCAAAGCGCTGTTGCATCAGTTCAGGATCATCGATACGCTGCGAACCGCCAATAATCTCTCCGTAGCCTTCTGGAGCAATCATATCTGCACAGAGAACAACTTCAGGGCGATTCGGATCCGGTTTCATGTAGAACGCTTTGATTCCTGCCGGATAGTGAGTGATAAATACAGGCGTATTGTATTTCTCAGCAATCGCTGTCTCGTGCGGTGCACCAAAGTCTTCTCCCCAAGGGATATCAAAGCCTTGTCCATTCAGGAACTCAATTGCTTCATCATACGTAATTCGAGGGAAGGGTGCTACGATTCCTTCGAGTTTGGATACGTCACGACCGATGGATTCCAGTTCTGCACGGCAGTTTTTCACCACAGATTGAACGACATGAGCGATAAATTTCTCTTGTACTCGCAAACTCTCCTCGTGATTTACAAATGCCATTTCCGGTTCAATCATCCAGAACTCAATCAGGTGGCGACGTGTTTTGGATTTCTCGGCACGGAATGTTGGACCAAAGGAATATACTTTGCCCAGCGCCATAGCTGCTGCTTCCATATACAATTGTCCACTTTGTGTCAGATAAGCATCTTCATCAAAGTATTTGATGTGGAACAGGTTAGTTGTACCTTCCGCAGACGATGGTGTCAAAATCGGAGGGTCAACCTGTGTGAATCCGTTACCATCAAAGAACTGTTGGACAGCGCGGATAATCTCTGCACGAATGACCATAACAGCGCGTTGTTTGGTAGAACGCAGCCACAGGTGACGATGATCCATCAAGAAGTCAACGCCGTGCTCTTTCGGAGTGATCGGATAGTTTTCAGTCAGATGAATAATTTCAACATCCGTAACCGTCATCTCATAACCAGAAGCACTGCGTGGTTCTTCACGAATAATGCCGGTTACATACAATGAACTTTCTTGCGTCAAACTCTTGGCAGCATTCCAGATATCTTCGCTGACTTCACTCTTAACGACTACCCCTTGAATATATCCTGTTCCATCACGCAGTTGCAAAAATTGAATTTTGCCGCTGGAACGTTTGTTGTTAATCCAGGCGCCGATCTTTACCGTCTCTCCCACATGCTCATTCACATTACGAATTACGGAATTCGTACTCATGCCCTTATCTCCCCTTAGTTCCTGAAATTTGAAAATGCAGCGGGCAGGCTTATGCCTGTCCTCTGCACTTCCTTGTCATGCTATATTCACTTTACAATTAGATTACTGAGAATTCAATACGATTCGGTGTGTATCTCTCGCAATCACCAATTCTTCGTTTGTAGGCACAATGAGAACGTCCACTTTGGAATTCGCTGTTGTGATACGGCGCGGTTCGCCCGAACGGATTGCATTCAAAGCTTCATCCAATTCAACGCCCAGGTAAGTGAGCTGCTCACATACTTTTTGACGAAGAACGACGGAGTTTTCACCTACACCAGCTGTAAATACGATGACGTCTACACCGTTCATTGCTGCTGCATAAGAACCAATGTATTTACGAAGACGGTATTCGTACATTTCAAATGCAAGCGTGGAGTTAGCATCGCCATTCTCCATACCTTCCGTGATTTCGCGCATGTCGCTGCTAATCCCGGAGATCGCAAGCAATCCACTGTGTTTGTTCAACATGGAGTTCACTTCGCTTACGCTCAGTTCTTCCTTGTTCATCACATAAGGTACGATCGCTGGATCAAGGTCACCAGAGCGCGTTCCCATCATCAATCCTTCAAGTGGAGTCATCCCCATCGAAGTATCAACGGATACACCGCCTTTAACTGCAGTTACACTGCCGCCGTTACCCACGTGACAAGTGATGATCTTCAGATCTTCCAGCGGACGACCCAGGAACTCTGCAGCTGCCTTGCTCACAAAGTCATGCGAAGTGCCGTGTGCACCGTAGCGACGTACTTTATATTTTTTGTACAACACACGCGGAATCGCGTAGAGATATGCTTTCTCAGGCATCGTTTGGTGGAACGCTGTGTCGAATACCATCACTTGCGGAACACCCGGCATATTCAATTCTGCTGCACGAATACCCATCATTGCTGCCGGGTTGTGAAGCGGAGCCAGATCGAACAAACGGCGAATTTCAGCTTTGGCCGCATCATCTACCAATGCAGATTCTTTAAATGCTTCACCACCGTGAACAACGCGGTGTCCTACAGCCTGGATTTCACTAACTGAACCGAGTACACCGTTTTCTTTGTGTGTCAGAATGTCGATGACTTTGCGGATTGCCGTAGTATGCTCCAGAATCTCGCTTACTTCAGTAACATCCTCACGGCCCGTTGGTTTGTGAGTCAGGATGGACGAGTCCATTCCGATCCGCTCAACCAGACCTTTCGCCAGAACGGATTCATCTGTCATGTTATACAATTGATATTTGAGCGAGGAACTCCCCGCATTAATTACGAGTACTTTCACAGTCGGTCACCATCCTTGTCGTACTTGAAGAATCCTTCGCCAGTTTTGACACCCAGGTGTCCTGCCCGAACCATTTTCTTCAGGACAGTGGAAGGACGATATTTCAATTCGCCGAATTCACGGAACATTCTTTCGAGTGCAGCTTCGACAGAATCCAGTCCGAAACGGTCAGCCATTTCAAGCGGACCATGCTGGAAGTTGTATCCGATGCGCATAGCGTCATCAATATCTTCGGCAGAAGCGACTCCTTCTTGCAGCACATGCAGAGCTTCATTTATCAAAAGACAGATCAGTCTGGAAGTAACAAATCCTGGCGACTCGTAGATCATAACGCCTTTTTTGTCCGCTACTTCTTCCACGAAGCGTCTGGTTTCTTCAAATGTGGTATCTGACGTTTTCAGACCACGGATAATTTCTACAAGATCAACCCGGGATACCGGGTGAATAAAGTGCATACCAATAACACGCTCTGGATATTTGGTTGAGCTTGCAAGCTCAGTCAAACTCAGCGTGGATGTATTACTTGCAAGAATTACGTTACTCGGGCAAACCTGATCCAGTTGACTGAATACCGCTTTTTTCGCGTCCAGATCTTCCGTGATGGTTTCAATAACCATATCGCAAGTTCCCAGTTCAGCCAAGTGAGCAACTTTGGTAATGCGGGAGAGAATCAATTTCTTCTCCGCCTTCGTAATAGCCCATTTCTCCAGTTGCTTATCGAGGTTAGTTTCAATCATGTCATAGGCATGATCCAACTTCTCCGTTGTGTGCTCCACCAGAAGCACATCAAGTCCTTTGGCTGCAAGCATTTGGGAAATACCTTGTCCCATTGTACCGCCGCCGACAACTCCTATTTTTTTGAAAAACATGGTTCTGCTCCATCCTTTCGGTTCTCTATTTCTCTATTGTACCCTGTTCGCCGAAAATTACAAATTTCGACCCAACATATAATAATATCTTAGCATGAGTGAAATGTAAAAAAAAATAACCGACATAATTAAATTATGCCGGTAGAAGGGCGTTGTCACGAAATTGACAACGAAATTGATCGCCAGACAATACTTCTTCCTTCATCAACGTGTCGAGTGAATTGTCGAAAATTGTCCGTTGCGCTTCAAGCAAACGTTTGGTCTGTTCCATCAGGTCTTGCAGGATGTCCTTGTTCTCCCGCATCAATTCTTCGGTGGTTACCATTTCCATGTTAACAATACCAAGAGATGTAAGACCAGATGCCATCATCGTCTGCACCAGATTGGTCGCTTGTTCAAAATCATTACGTGATCCTGTACTGCGTCCACCATAGTACATCTCCTCTGCAGCCGCACCACCCAAAGCAATCATGATCTGCTCTTCAAGAAAGCGTTTCGTGTACAGAAATTGTTCTTGCTGAGGGTTATGACGCACGTATCCCAAAGCCTGTCCACGTGGACTGAGCGCTACCTGACTTACGCTGCCGGGCCGAACCAGTTCAGCCATAATGGCATGACCCAATTCATGAATAGCCACTCGTTTCTTTTCTTCAACGCTTGATTCGCGGTCTGTCTTCTCACCCATCATCACTTTATCAATCGCAAGGGACAAGTGGCGCTGTTCAATATGGAGCATGTCATCTCTCATCGCATAGATTGCCGCTTCATTCATGACACTCTCCAGCTGTGCTCCTGAGAAACCATAGGATTCCTCCGCGGTCTTGTCCAGGCTAACTCCCTCCAAGAGAGGCTTGTTGACTGCATGCAACTCCAGAATATGTTTTCTGCCCTTCTTGTCAGGCAAGTCCACCTGAATGTGACGGTCAAAACGTCCCGGACGAGTCAATGCACTATCCAACATCTCTTTTCGGTTTGTTGCAGCAATTACAAGTATTCGCGGTGTATCGGAAGAGTATATGCCATCCATTTCCGTCAACAGCTGATTCAACGTCTGATCATATTCACGCTGCTGTCCACCTTCACGTTTACCGCCGATAACATCAATCTCATCAATGAATATAATGACATTTTCCTTGTTTTCTTTGGCGGCACGCGTTCTGGCATCACGAAATAAATCACGGATTCTGCCAGCTCCCACACCGACATACATTTCGACGAATTCACTACCTGATGCTGCTACAAATATTGAATCGGTATAGTGAGCAGCCGCTTTGGCCATCAATGTCTTTCCTGTTCCAGGAGGACCCGTGAGCAAGATACCTTTCAATGGTCGAATCCCGAACTTCTGAATTTCTTCATGTCGGATGAGAAAATCAAGCGCTTCCCGAAGTTCCTGCTTGGCACTTTCCTGACCACCAATTTCTTCGAAGGTAAGTTTGGAAGGTCCTTTTTTCTTGCGTTTGCGCTCCTCACCCGCTCCCACCGTAATCCCGCCGCGCATTTGCATCACGAGTAACAACGCTCCGACAACCATCAGCGCGATCAGAATCGGAACAATGTTTACACCTATAAAAGCAAGAAAAACAATCAATACAGGGACAAATCCAATGGCAATTTCTTTCGTCCACTTAGGCATTGGGCCACACTCCTATCTGACCGGGCACACGCGGCAGAATAATAAACTTGCTGGCATCACCGTCTCTGAGACTGACATATACATTATTATCGTCCATTGCTGTATTGACCTTGATTCCATTCGTCGCCATCTTGGACAAGGTTGGTGTAATCTCGGTGTATTGCTTGTTTTCCATCGCCTGAGCTACGGTAAACATGGCGTCACCCCACCAAGACTCTAACGCTTCATTCGAATGGTCCACCACATCAAGCTTTAACGAGCGGGTACCAATTAAAGTCTGTCCTTCTTTGTGAATATATTGTACCAACCTGCCCAAATCAACATCTGGCTGCAGATCAAGTTTCAACTGCACATCATTGCGGTTAATAGTTAATTGAACATCGTTGACTCCATCATACTGGGTCACCATGTTTTGAATTGGACCTTGCACAGCCATCTGACGATACACAAACCAACCTCCAAACAACAGAACGGCTGAAATGACGGCAGTTAAAGCAATAGGCAATACTTTTAGCTTCAAGTGAGTTTCCCCTCCCATGATTTTGGCCCATCCTATAGCTTATAGGCATAATTATGAATTAATGTACGCTTTTCCTGTGATGCACCCAACAGGATTATTTGTGTTTGATGTTACCTTGAATACATATTTGAGTATATCACATCGTATATACAATTTCGAAGGCGAAAATATGAATAAATTAATATTTTTAACTATTTAAATCAAAACTGATATTGAATATACGCCAAAGAACCGGTCCAGTCGGGTTTCCGTCTGCCGGTTCTTTGCAATCATTTCCCAGAAAATAACGGGTATGCTAGCTGATCTACCTATTCGGGATCGTGTAGACGAGATCAACCTGCTCCCCATTACTAAAGCGATAAAAGCGATAATAATTGTGTGTATCATCGTTATAATAGACTTGCCATACATAGATTCCGTTAACTACACCAGGCATAATTCTCTTAATCTCTCCAGCAGGTACTTCAGAGATGAATCGATTCCGAATTTGCGCTTCAGACATGCCGTTCTGCAATAGTTCACTATGAACCGCTTTGGCACCGGTGACTGGTTTGTTATTTTTGTCAAACTTGACCCACACCACAACTTCCTGATTATCCTTATTCTTGCCGATCAAGGTCCAGTATATATTATCTCCGCCGTCTTTCTGTCCCCAGACGTACTTTCGCAGTTCTTCATAAGATGTGATCCCTAGCTGTTCCTGTGCCGCCTGTATAGCCAATGCCTCTTCTTGGCGCTGGTCTTGGGTTACATAGACATAATAGCGCTGAAGTCCAAACAGGATCAGAATCAGGAGCAGCAGCGAAATCCATATCCACTTCTTTTTTTTCTTCAAAAGCCGAACTTCCTTTCCCTAGGACGCTGCTGTCCTGTAATTAGCGGGCGAGCAGACCATTAAATGCCAGTTGGGATTCTCGCAAAATGCGCTCTTCATCCATCGTAAGACATTCACCATGTTTGACCAGTTGTTTACCATCCACCCACACATGCTCCACGTCCTTGGCAGATGCCGAGTAAATAGTATGGGAAATCAGATCCGTATGCGGGTAGAAATGGGCCTGTTCGATGTTCAGAGCAATAAAGTCAGCCTTCATGCCTACTTGCAGTGTACCTGTGTTGTTCAGGAAAATAGATTTTGCACCATACGAAGTTCCGAGCGTAAGCGCTTCTCCTGCTGGTACTGCCGTAGGATCACCGGATACGCCTTTATGAATCAATGCAGCCAGTCTCATCTCTTCAAACATATCCAGGTTGTTGTTGCTCGCCGGTCCGTCTGTTCCGAGGGAAACGGTAACACCTGCTCTCAACAGATCAGGGACACGCGCAACACCGGAAGCCAGTTTCAGGTTACTACCTGGATTATGGGAAACCGCTACATCATGCCGTGCCAGGATTTCAATCTCTTCATCATTCAGATGCACCGCGTGTGCGACCAGAGAGGGACGTGAGAAGAAGCCCAGTTTCTCCAAATGTGCGACCGGACGCAATCCATAATCTGTCACGTTCTGTTCCACTTCACGAAGCGTTTCAGACATATGCGTATGCAGCGGCAGATTCAGATCATGTGCAACCTGCACCAGCTTCTCTATGTAGTCAGGAGGACAAGTATAGGGTGCGTGTGGAGAGATTACGGTTGTTATTCGTCCATCTGCCTGTCCATTCCATTCACGAGCAAAAGCAGCCGACTCCTCCAGCTTCCGCAATTGTTCTTCTTCGGAGCACAGACCGATCACACCACGGGCCAGTGCTGCCCGCACGCCGGACTGTTCAACAACTTTGGCAACCTGATCCATATGATCATACATATCCAGGAATGCCGTTGTTCCACCTTTCAACATCTCAAGCACGGATAGCGATGTGCCCCAGTATACGTCCTCAGACGTCATCTTGGCTTCCATTGGCCACATCTTCTCCTGCAACCATACCTGCAGCGCCAGATCGTCTCCATGGCCTCTGAGAAGCGACATAGCCGCGTGACCATGCGTATTGATCAGACCCGGCAGGAAGAACAGTCCTTTTCCATCAACCTTGGTCAGACCTTCGTCTCCTTCCGGCAATGTCTCACCAATATGCACAATCTTGTCATCCTCCACGACCATATAACCTTGAACCACTTTCCATTTCGCACCCTCACTGACGGCAAATTTGCCGTTGTGAATTACCCATCTATTTGTTGTCGTCATCTTCCTCGTCGTCCTTTCCGTTCTCCAAGTAATAAGCCAGACTAAGCAGATCCGTCGTAAAATCGGCATGATGAATGCGGATATGCGGCGGAGTTTTCAGAATCGTCGGTGCAAAATTCAGGATCGCTTCAATCCCGGATTCAATCAGCTGATCAGCTACATTTTGAGCTTCCGTATCCGGAACTGTAATAATTCCAATACGAATGTTATCCTTTTTGACCGAATCCGTTAACTCATTCATCGGCTGAACAATCAGACTATTGATTTGACTGCCAATCTTCGGACCGTAGGCATCAAATATAGCGACAATCTTCATATTATCTTTCAGATATGCGTTGTAATTAGACAAGGCCTGTCCTAGATTACCAGCTCCGACAAGAGCTACATTGATTTGCTGATCAATTTTTAAGATATGACGAATTTTCTCAATCAGATAAGAAACGTCATAACCAATACCTTTACGACCAAAATCACCGAAGTAAGCCAGGTCTTTACGAATTTGAGCCGGATTCAGATCCAGTCTCAGTCCAAGTTCTTGAGAAGAAACCGTATTGACTTCACGCTGATGCAATTCACTCAAATAGCGCAAGTAAACAGGCAGGCGCCGCACCACGGCTTCCGAAATTTTATCCGATTTCATTATATGCTCCCCCTGACCAATGCCTCGATAGATTGATGAAAAAAGTGGAGCAATCCACATGAAACCATTACGAAAGATAAGGAATCATATAGAATGCTCTTTATATAAGCAATAAGTGCATTACATTGTAAATATTTGAAGAGGAATGATCCATAAAGTTTACCGCTAAATCCAAGCATCCTGCAAGGATTGAGCAGGTGAAACATCTCTGTTATTGCTATTCCTCAGCTGGTTTCTCGAGCCATTCCGCAATCCGTGGAACCATCTGCTGCGTGAGCATATGTTCCATCTTGGGACCTGGTAATGAATATAAAAAGTACTTGCCATAATAAGCTTCAATGACGCGTGTATCATATACAATGACAATACCTCTGTCTTGGGCAGTACGAACCAGCCTGCCGAAACCCTGTTTGAAACGGATGACCGCTTGAGGTACAGACAGCTTCGTAAACGGATTTTTCTTCTGTTGCTGCAAAAGCTCGCTCTTCGCTTCAACCAAAGGATGGTTTGGCGGCTGGAAGGGCAGTCTGACAATCGCTAGGCAGGTCAAGGCTTCTCCGGGAATGTCTACCCCTTCCCAGAAACTGCTTGTTCCGAGAAGCACGGTTGCTTTTGCTTCCTGAAAACGGCGTGTCAGCTTGGAGCGATTACCACTGTCTACCCCTTGCCCCAGCAAGGAGATGTCGTTGCCGGACAATGCCTCTTTAAGCGGGTCGTAGACTTGTCTCAGCATGCGGTAGGAAGTGAACAGCACCATCATCCGCCCACGCGTTGCGATGGCCGTCTCCGCCAGTGAATGAACCAGCATTTCCACAAAGTGAGCATCACCTACACTGCCCTTCACGCTTGGGAAGTCACGCGGAATAACCAATAGGGCCTGATCGCGATAGTTGAATGGAGACGGCAGCATGGACGTCAATAGACGATTATTCTCGGAAGCTTCCTGTAAGCCAAGCTGTTCAATCATGAATTGAAATGACTTGTCAACGGAGAGCGTAGCCGATGTAAGCACAACACTTTTCTTTTTATCAAAGAACATATCCTTCAATTGTGCACTGACATCAACAGGAACAGCGTACAGCTGCAGTGATTTACTGCGGAATTGGCCACTAGCCTCCATCCAGTAAACGGTATTGGCATCATCCATGCGCATAAAGAAACGCAGATTATCCTTGATCATAGCCAGATCCTTGAGCAGGCCTGTAATGTCCGTGATCAGACTATCAGACTGATAATCATCCTGATCTTCTTTTACCTCAAGCAGCAGCTTGTCGCCCTTACGAATCAAGTCACCAAGCGTTACATAAATCTGGTTCTCAACATCCTGCAACTCCTGCCATTTGGCAGGTTTTTGTGAAGGTTTCAACCGGAGGGAAAATTGTCCCGTCTCTCCTGGAGAAGCATCACTTCGTTCAGGCAGCAGACCGAACAATGTATCACTTAACCGATCCCACATCTCCTTAACTTCAACCGCAAGTGGGAACATCTGATCAATCACGGAACCCCACTGCGCTGACTTTTCATGACCTGACAATTGAGAACGCAGCATCGGGAGTTGACCGTTCCGGCTGTCTTTGAACAGTCGAGTCAATGTATGGACCAACGTGAAATATTTCATATGCAGGCCAAGGTGCTTACCTGCCACGTCCTCCAGATGATGGGCTTCATCGATCACCAGACTTTCGTAGGCAGGCAGCAGCTGATGGGCTGCTTTGACATCGGTAAACAATTTCGAGTGATTTGTAATGACGATATCGGACAGTCCAGCCTCATGTTTGGCCCGGTGATAGAAACATTTGCGGAACCATGGACAGGAGCGTCCAAGACAAGACTCCGACTCGCTCTGAACGGTCTCCCAGAAGTCTCCTCCGCGGCCGCTGAGGTTAAGTTCCTCATCATCTCCGGTCTCCGTCTGGGTGAGCCAGACAATCATCTGTGCCGCAGTGAAGTAGTCCTCCTTGGGTGTAGCAAATTCACGTTTGTTGATTTTGTGCTCGAATTTGCGCAAGCATAGATAATGCCCACGTCCTTTGAACACAGCCGCCTTAAACGGGAAAGGAACGACTTTGGTCAGCATGGGAATATCCCGCTCTCTCAATTGCTCCTGCAGGTTTATCGTATGTGTGCTGACCATGACTTTCTGTTCTTGCTTCACACTTTCATAGATCGCAGGCAATAGATAACCTAGTGATTTCCCTGTACCTGTTCCAGCTTCAATCAAGAGATGTTTCTCTTCATCCAGTGCTTGCCTTACCGTACTGAACATCTGGGTTTGTGCCTCGCGCTCCTCGTAATGATCCAACGTCTCTTTCAGATTATCTCTGACCTGATCCATATACTGCTCGAAGCTAACACCTTCCAGGGGATTGCCTTCCCGCTCATCACGCGGTGCACCAATATCAGTCCAGTCACTTACGTTTAGCGCGAGCTGACGGTAATACGTATGTCCATCCAGATCTTGAATGGGCTCTGCTTCCCTCTCACTGCGCATTCCATCGAAGAACCAACCTAGATCACTATCTTCTGGCGCAAACAGGTCACTAAGGCGCTGAATCGTTATCAACGGCAATTCGCGCAACTCATCGAAACACTTTAGGAGCACATAAGCTGTCGCAAGTGCATCACTGTCTGCCTGATGAGGGCGATCATGTTGAAATCCGAATTCGGAAGATACATAACCGAGCTGATAGGAGCCCAAGGATGGGAATGTAATCTTCAGGAAATCAATCGTATCCAGTATCCTTCCGGTAAACGGCAGATAACCGCAACGATCCAAAGCATTTTGCAGAAAATAAAAGTCAAAAGAAACGTTGTGCCCAACAAGAACGACATCGTCCAGCAGCGGAACCATCTCCATCATCATCTCTTCTAATGAGGGAGCATCTGCCACGTCTTCATCGGTAATACCGGTTAACCCCGTTATAAATGGAGGAATCGGCACACCAGGATTTACATAAGAACTATATATTTGAGTAATGCTGTTGTCATGATCTATGATGGCGAGTCCGGTCTGTATAATCTCACCGTCGGACTGCGTGCCGGTTGTTTCGAAATCCAATACGGCAAATTTCATTGCAATGTACGATCCCTTCCATTCCAGTCTATGTTACAGCATAGCAAAAAAAAGGGCATTTGAAAATTAACTGACAAAAAAGGCGGTGTCCCCGCCGCTATGCCAGAGGAGGGAACACCGTCTTCATGCCGCCAAACACCCTTAATTCAGGGCAGTCAGCTGATTTGCATATTGCAATTGTCCGCTGTTCAACCGGCAGGCTTCCATGTTGTACAGTGGTTCGGTCAACGTTGGGTCATGCTGAAGCGCCTGTGCAAATAGTGAACATGCACCATCAGGGTTCTCAAGCTTGGCCTCAATACAGCCCAGGACATTACATACCAGTCCTTTTAATCTCGGTGAGCCATTCAGATGCATGATCCGATGTAAATGTAATCCGGCTTCGGTGACTTGTTCCAGATTAAGATGAGCAAGAGCCAGGTAGAAACGAGTTAGGGCACTCTCCGGATAGTCGGTCACAACTCTGGAAAATTGCATAATCGCCTGCGGATACATCTGCAGTTTGAAATATCCCTGGCCTCGACTGAAACATTCCAGATGAAGTTCAGGCAGAGCCGTCACAGCTTCCTGTTCCGGTTCAAGAGAAGCGGGTTTAACCACTTCCCTTTCCCTTACTTGGCTCATCTTTTCTTCAAACATCAGCCACTCATCAATCATGCAGTCACTCATTCGCTTCAGCAAGTTCCACTTTTGCAGCAATTCCTCTTTGTTCAGGCCTTCAGCGGAAGGATAGCGCTTGATAATTTCATCTAACATGTCGTTCATTTCTGCGAAAACATGCTGGAACATCGTTGCATCCCCACCCTTGAAAAAATGGATTAGTGCAGTGACCTGTACTCATTTTTTGCTTGATGGCCCGATTTCATTCCTCTTACCAGTCGATTACATAATTGTCGCATGAACCTCATGCTTCATCGTTTGCACAGGTTTATTCTGCCCATCTACAAATACAACTGTAGGTTTGTGAGAATTTGCCTCTTCTTGAGACATCATTGCGTAGGAAATAATAATGACCGTATCCCCGGGCTGCACCAGACGTGCAGCTGCTCCGTTCAGACAGATAACTCCACTTCCGCGTGGTCCTGGTATGACGTAAGTTTCCAGACGAGCTCCATTGTTGTTATTTACAATTTGCACTTTCTCGTTTTCCATCAGGTCGGATGTTTCCATCAGATCTTCATCAATGGTTATACTCCCCACATAGTTCAGGTTTGCTTCCGTAACGGTAGCCCGGTGGATTTTGGATTTCATAAGGGTTCTAAACATGGGACAGTACCTCCGATTTTTGCAGCCTTGTATTGTCAATTAATCTTGTTTTACCAAATTTCACCGCAAGTGCAATCAGCAAATCGTCACGTCCTTGAACTTCTTCCTGATCTGCAAGGGGCTCCAGACTTGGAAAAGCCTGAATTTCGGCGTAATCAATCATTGCCAGCGGTGAACTTTCAATGTTCTCACGCAATAAGCGACGGATACCAGCCGCAGTTGTCACTGTAGCATGGTCTACAGCCTCTTGTGCTGCCCGCAGCGCTCTGGATAGAACCAGAGCCTCTTGACGCTGTTCAGCGCCCAGATACACGTTGCGTGAGCTAAGCGCCAGTCCATCATTTTCACGCACGATAGGACAGGCTACAATCTCAACAGGCATGTTTAAGTCGGTAACCATCTGTTGGATCACTGCCACTTGCTGAGCGTCTTTCATGCCGAAAAAAGCACGCTGTGGCTGTACAATGTTAAACAGCTTTGACACTACGGTTGTCACACCATCAAAATGCCCTGGACGTGAAGCGCCGCACAAGTGATCTGTCAAACGGGAAACGGATACGGTCGTTTGCGTAGGCTGTGGATACATCTCTTCAACGGAGGGAATAAATACGATATCCACCCCTTGTGCACGCGCCGTCTCCATATCCCTCGCTTCATCCCGGGGATAGCTGTCAAAGTCTTCATTAGGACCAAATTGAATTGGATTTACAAATATACTTAATACCACGATATCGCTTTGTTGTTTGGCAGCATGCATCAAGCTCCCATGTCCTTCATGAAGAAATCCCATCGTAGGGACGAGACCCACAACGGACTCTCTGGACCGAATCGACTGGCGCATCCAGCGAAGTTCTTGTCTTAATTCTGCGATCGTCCGTAATACTTTCATGAGTTGCTCTCCACCTTTTCTTTATGATGTCCGTATAGTTGATCCAGAACACCGTCAGCAGCATTAAACACATGTTCTTCTGCCGGGAATGAGCGATCCTTAACTTCTTTCACATAGGCTGCAATACTATTGCGAATCAATGTACCCACATCTCCATACGTTTTGACAAATCGTTTGGGAGTGTAGGGAGAAGAATACTGAACTACATCATGGAATACCAATACCTGACCGTCACAGCCTCGTCCAGCTCCAATTCCGATGGTAGGAATGGATACTTCTTCAGAGATCGCTCGGGCAACCTCCTCCGTGACCAGTTCAAGCACAATACCGAAAGCACCTGCAGCCTCCAGTGCCTTGGCTTCGTCCATGAGCCGTTTGGCATCTGCTGCATCTTTACCTTGAATGCGGTAGCCGCCGATTTGATTCACCGATTGAGGAGTCAGTCCAATATGTCCAAGAACAGGGACGCCTGCCTGTACAACTGCTTTGACTGTATCCGCTATTTCGACTCCGCCTTCCATCTTGACTGCATGGGCGTGACCTTCCTGCATCAGGCGACGCACACCCTTCAGTGTCTCATCCACACTGCCATGGTACGTCATAAAAGGCATGTCTGCCACGATAAAGGTATTTCCGGCCCCACGCACGACTGAGCGTGTGTGGTACACCATATCATCGATCGTTACAGGCAGGGTAGAGTTGTAGCCAAGAACCACATTTCCCAGTGAATCACCAACCAGAATCAGGTCAATACCTGCTTCCTCCGCCAAAAGCGCGGTTGGATAATCGTAGGCCGTAATCATGCTAAGCGGCACACCGTCCTGCTTATATTTTTTCATTTTCACAATATTCAATGCTTGTTTGTTCGCCATTTTCTCCATGGCTCCTCTCTTCTTTTCAATTCAAACACAACAAAAAAACCTTTTAGTTTCCACTAAAAAGTCCCGAATAGTCAAAAAAGAGTCACTTGCGATCGTCCCTTCTGTCTCGGTCCTCTTCGGCTCAGAGCAGAATCCAACAACTCACTTCAAACTTATTTTATTCTTGCAATGCCGTCTGCCTGTTTGTATGAACACATCAAAGCAGAACAAAGGCTACTGTTGACGAGTGCAATTCGGTCTGCATTAGCCGATATCGCCTCACGAACACAGTATACCAAAGTTCTGCTCAAACTTCACGTCTTATGTTCAATTTATCAGTGGAAATTCGACAACTTGATCATTATAGCAAGGAAATCTCACCAGAAAAGATGGTCACACGTTCTCCATGCTCTCTCTCCACAATCAACGCTCCGGAAGGATCAAGTCCAATTGCCGTCCCTTCGATGACACCTTGTGGATTAGCCACTTTAATGGCTCGATTCATGGACACGGACAGAGCCTCCCAGAGTGCTGAAATGACACCGAACCCTTCTTTCTGATACAAAAAATATAACTGCTCCAGTTCCGTCAAAATAGCGGCTGCAAGCTTGGTACGGTCAATGGACTGTCCTGTCTCCATCTTGAGTGAAGTAGCAATCGTCATCAGATCTTCCGGGTAATCCTTGGGATCGAAGTTCACATCCACCCCAATACCCGCTATACAATAACGTACCTCGTGATCCTCTACCGTTGATTCAAGCAAAATACCACATACCTTGCGGCCATCAATCAACAGATCATTCGGCCATTTGATGCCCGCATCCGCACCTGTACAGGATCGAACGGCACGACACACCGCCACTCCCGTTAACAATGTAAGTTGTGGGGTATTTTGCAGTGGCAGATCGGGACGCAACAGGACGCTCATCCAGATTCCCTTGCCAGGCGGAGAGAACCATTTACGGCCGAAACGTCCCCGTCCACCGGTCTGCTCCTCCGCAAGCACGACAGCCCCCTCAGCCTGTCCCTGTTCAGCCAATTTCTGAACATCACCTTGCGTGGACAACGTAGAGTTCAATAGAACAGCCTTTCGGCCAAAAGACGTCGTCCCCAGTGCCAGTTGAAGTGCTGTTGCATCAATACTGTCCGGTTTCGTGACCAGGCGATACCCTTTCCGAGATACGGCCTCAAACTCATATCCCAGGTCACGCAGTTTGTTGACGTGTTTCCACACGGCCGTTCGACTGATGGACAGACTGCGACTGATCTCTTCACCAGAAACGAATTGCCCTTCTGCATTCAGTAACATATGTAACAGTTCCTCATGCTTTGTCATCTGCAGCCACCCGCTTCGCTTCGTGAGTCAACGCTTCATGTTGATTCTCTATGTTTCCAATCGCCGTCTCTCTTAACAAGTATTTCATCAACTGTCCAAGCCAAGGTCCACCCTTGCGGTCAAGCAGCTTCAGCACATTCTCACCCGTAATATGCAGATCTTTCAATTCGTGCACCTTCATAGATTGACTCCATTCCAGGGCATTGGATTGTATCACACCGAACTGTGCTTCACTCAAAACCTCTCCGTTACGCCAGCCTGTCGGAAGCAGCGGCTGTAGCAAAGTCCAATCTTCAGCTGCCTGACGACCACAAGCCAAAACGGTGACAATCCACTCCGATCTTAGCGCCTGAATATCTCTCGGCTCCTGAACTACAGCACGGATGTATTGTTCAACTAGAAGAACGCCAGTGATACGTGAACGATCGTCGTTGGAGAATGTCCAATTTCGAAGTAAAGCATCTGCCTCTTCTCTGGTATAATGACCTGCGATCAGCATCAAAGACCAGCGCAGCAGTGCTTCCTCTCCTAACAATTGCTCCAGGTTAATCAGCAGATCCTTATTGAATCTAGAAGAACGGACAGGCGCCTTTACATGCTCCAGTATCTGACTTCGAACCAGTAATTCCAGTCCTCTCAGCGGATGGGGTCCTGCTATCATTTTCACCATCTCGGTACGTACACGTTCCATAGCGATATGTTGGAGTAGATCCTTCTGCCGAACGAGTCCCTTCCAGGTGTTGTAGGCAATTTTGAAATCAAATACCGAAGCAAAGCGAACACACCGAAGCATCCGCAGCGCATCTTCACCGAAACGCTCGACTGCTGATCCCACACATCTGACCCGCCCATCTTGTATATCCAACTGGCCGCCAAATGGGTCTTCAATAGTTCCATTTCTGTCCATGGCCAGTGCATTCATGGTAAAGTCACGTCGCTGCAGATCCTCTTTCACATCTTGGACAAAATGAACGGCTGCTGGCCTGCGATTGTCCTTGTATTCCGATTCCGTGCGAAAGGTCGTCACTTCAAAATAATAACCTCCTGAACGAACGGTAACCGTTCCGTGCTGGAGACCCGTAGGAATACAATCTGCGAACAGTTCCATTACTTGTTCAGGAGAAGCCGAAGTGGTGATGTCCATATCATCCACCCTTCGTTCCAGCAGTTCATCGCGTACACAACCGCCGACCCAATATGCTTTGTACCCTTGTTCATTTAATGTACATAGCACCTGTTCGCTTTGTCGTGCCATTTCATGATCTACCTGTGTCCATTGAACCACCACTTATCACCTCATTACTACAATCAGCCACAGACCGGCTTCAGATTTGGAACTTCTCGTCCCAGCACTCGGTAGTATATTTGTTCATATTCATGCCGAATGGCATCATTGCAAAAATCATGATGGGCCCTTCTCAAACACGCCTCTCTCAAATCTGCCGCCAAACGGTCGTCTGTCAACAAACGAATCGCGTTCTCTGCCATAGATTGTGTGTCTCCAATCGGAGACAAAAATCCGGTTTTGCCGTGTAATACCAGTTCGGGAATACCCCCAGCCTGTGATCCAACGGTTGGCACACCACATGCCATGGCTTCCAGTGCAACGAGTCCAAAGCTTTCCTTCTCTGACGGGAGCATTAGGACATCGGCCATGGAAATCACTTGAGCGATATCATCCTGTTTACCGAGAAAATGAACCTTGTCATTTAACCCCAACTCATTGATCTTCCATTGAATCTTAGGCAGATCCGGTCCTTCACCAACAAATAACAGTTTGGTAGGGACCTGTTCCTGCACCTGGCGGAAAACTTCGACCACATCCTGAGTTCTCTTCACAGGACGGAAGTTCGAGATGTGCATCATTATTTTTTCGTGGGGTGCTGCGAAATCTCTACGCAAACTTGCTGCATCCCGCGGATAATAAATTCTTTTATCAATAAAGTTATACGTCAGATCGATTGGACGCTGAATATCCAGCAATTCAACCGTTTCACGAATCAAATCCTGAGATACCGCCGTAACAGCGTCACTCTCATTAATGGCGAGACGAATCAGATCTTTCAGAGATTCATCCTGCGCAAGTACCGTAATATCCGTTCCATGCAAGGTAGTAACAACCTTTAAGTCCTCACCCACCATTTGTTTCGCCAAAAAGGCACATACCGCATGCGGGACTGCATAATGTACATGCAGCAGATCCAGCTGCTGAGACTTGGCTACTTGAGCCATTTTCGTTGCCAGAGACAGGTCATATGGCGGATAACGGAAGACGTAATAATCGTTGACTTCAACTTCATGATAAAAAATATTCTTCTGAAATGTACCCAATCTGAACGGGATACTATTAGCAATAAAGTGAACCTGGTGGCCCTGTTCGGCAAGCAATTTGCCCAGCTCCGTTGCGACAACGCCAGACCCTCCGAGGGACGGATAACAGGTGATACCAATCTTTAACTTTTGATCCATCCGGTGGACGCTCCTTTAATCTCCCGCGTTCGCAGGTTGATGTAATGCAACGGAAAATGAAATTGATCATTTTTCATAACAAGCTCTATCGTATATTACTGGCGGCTAGGCCAAATTGATTAACCACATAAGGTGTGATGCTTGCGAACCCTTCCGCATAAGGAATAAGGCTGCGCTGTCCGAGCAAGGAATCCCGGGCTCTCACCCGTTCGATATACCCTTGATTGAGCGGAGTGGATACTGCCCCTTCTCCCAATTCGAACTGGGAACGGTAACTAAGCAACGATTTTTCCTTCTGCTCATAGTGTTCCGAAATATCCACAATCAAATCCGTAGGTCCAATATCGTTAATAAAGTAAAAATATAATTCCTTCACCTGAATGGATGGCATGTCAGGCATATAGTTTCGAAGCTTGGCATTAAATACAGCTTCCTGCACAAGCTTGCTGCACATGACATGATCTGGATGACGATCTACCCAATAGGGCGCAAACACCACACGGGGGGCATGACGTCGTATCTCAGCAGTCACAGCTTGAACGTGTTCAGGTGTGATGTACAGGCCTCGATCCGGCAGGCCCAGATTACTACGACACGAAAGACCGAGGACGCGGGAGGCTTGCTCCGCTTCCTCGGCTCTGCGGTCTACAGTCCCGTTCGAAGACATCTCTGCACGGGTGAGATCACACACGCCTACTTTCAGTCCTGCTGCAGTGTGCTTGGCAATCGTTCCTGCCATGCCAATCTCGGCATCATCAGCGTGTGCACCAAAAATGAGAATGTCCAGACTCATTGAGCATCACCAGAATTCAGTCCACCCTCAGGCTTGTATTTATGTACCAGCTCTCTCCAACCAAAATCACCACGGTCGAGTGCTTTAACCAGAATCTCAGCAGTTGCAATATTCGTGGCAAGGGGGATACCCTGCACATCACACAGGCGCAGCAATGCATTAATATCCGGTTCGTGAGGCTGAGCCATCAATGGATCACGCAGGAATATGATCAGATCCATCTCGTTCTGGGCAACCATAGCTCCGATCTGCTGATCCCCGCCCAGTGGGCCGGATTCAAATCGGTGGATGTTCAAAGAGGTTCCTTCCATAATGCGAAGGCCGGTGGTACCTGTCGAGTATAATTGATGGTCTGTAAATACAGGTTCGTAGGCTGTCACGAAGTTAACCATCTCTTCTTTTTTGCGATCATGGGCAATAAATGCTATTTTCAACATGACAATCTCCTTTAATCGATAAAGTGATCAAATCCGTAGATGAGTCCTGTATATTCCATAACCTTCTGAACGCCTATCTTAACACCAGGCATATAACCTGCACGTTCATAGGAGTCATGCCGAATTTTCAGTGACTGGCCATAATCGCCAAATACAACTTCCTGCTGCGCGAATACGCCTGGCAATCGTACACTGTGAATTCTGAAACCGTTGTAATAACCGCCGCGCGATCCTTCGATTGTCTCTTCTTCATTCGGGTTACCTTGGCGAAGTTCCTCTCGGTTTGCTGCAATCAGCTCCGCTGTTTTGATGGCTGTTCCTGAAGGAGCATCCAGCTTCTGATCCCCGTGATATTCAATGATCTCCACATTCGGCATATGTTTGGCAGCCTGTGCTGCAAATCTCATCATCAGAATTGCGCCAATGGAGAAATTCGGGGCAATCAGCCCTCCAATACCTTTGTCCTGACACTGCTTGTCCAACTGTTCAATCTGCTCCGGCGTAAAGCCGGTAACACCCATGACAGGTCTGACGCCATGACGGATTGCAATTTCTGTATGTGCAAAAGCAAATTGAGGAACTGTAAAATCCACCATGACCTGCGGTTTAGTCTCGGCAAAAGCCATTTCGATATCATCAGTCACCAGTACGCCACATTCCGGCAAACCAACAAGTGTTCCTGCATCCGTGCCCGCTCCGGAGCGGTTGACCGCCGCTGCCAGCTCCAGTTCAGGGTCCTGAAGAACCAGCTTCACGACTTCACGGCCCATCCGGCCAGCCGCTCCAATCACGGCTACTCTTATTACTTCACTCATCTTGGCTGCATCTCCTCGCTATGTTGGATCAAATGGTTGAATCCATTTCAACCTGTTGCTCTATCCTTGTGAAATGGATTCTTATTGAATGGACTTCATACGCTGCTTAATTTCCTGTAACAATAGATGCAATTGCCGATTTTGCGGGTCCAGTGACAAGCCATCACGAACGGACCTGGTCGCAAGATCGAATTCGTTCAGATCGCTGTGAGCAAGAGCAAGCATAACATGCGCTTCCAAATACAACGGATCAAGTCTGACTGCCTCTTTCAGCAGTTCTGCCGCTTGCACATAACGTTCATGCGTCCCGGTTCCTGCTTGTTCAAGCAGCGTCTTGGCCTGTGTGCTCAATTGTTTCGCTTCCAGCGTCTGCAAATGCAGAACATACTCCTCTGTCCCCTGAGACAGCTCAACGGCCTTACGGGCGTATTCAAGCGCTGTGCTTAGGTGCTGACTGCGGGCATGTGTAATGGAACAGCGATAATAGAGCTCCGCATGTTCCGGATGAGCATGAATCGCCGATTCAAACCAACGAATGGCCTGCTCAAAATCATTTTGCAAAATACAGCGGTAAGCATGCTGCATATAATCTTCCGGTTTCATCATCCAAGCTGTCCCTCCCCAATCGGGTGATGGTACAGCATATGTAATCTATGCCTAATCGGTGTTTCTTGGAGTCCACCGATTAGCATCACGTGTATTAAATTTATGCATGACTTTGTCGTGTGCCTCCGCCAGATCGATCCCCAGCGAATTGGCAAAACAAATCGTGATAAATAAAATGTCACCGAGTTCAAGCTCAATGGAATTATCTGCTTCGGAAGATTTTTTCGGTTTTTCACCGAATTCGTGATTCACTTCCCGTGCAAGTTCTCCCACCTCTTCAGACATACGTGCGAGCATGGCAAGCGGGCTGAAGTATCCCTCTTTGAACTGGGAGATATAAAGATCAACCTCACGCTGCATTTCTGCGATGCTTTTCTCCATGAGAACGGATTCTCCTTTTGAAATTGTGTCGTATTTGTTCCTAATATATCAGTTATTTAGATTCACTTCCACCATCATAAACTACAAATTATTTTTAAAGAATCGATAAATAGGTATACTAAGATGGGAATGATTGCTTTCTCATTCTAATTTATAATATGGCGAGGGATCTTATGAGCACTTCCAAAACCTGGGTTCAATTCAAATTGATTCTGCCCATCCTGTTGGGTACCGCATTGTATGCTTTTGGACTCCTGTATTTCATCATCCCCAACCAACTCATGGAAGGCGGAGTAACCGGGGTTACGGTCCTGTTAAATTATGCGTTCGGCATCTCTCCTTCACTTACGACTTTGATTGTTAACGTCCCCCTCTTTTTGATCGGACTCAAAATTTTGGGTGGCAGACAGATGATTTATACGGGTGTCGGTATTGGAGCGCTTACGGTATTCCTGTGGTTATTTGAAAAAATGATTCATCTTGGATGGATTGAACCGTTACATACCGAGAACGATCTTTTGCTTGCCGCCCTTTACGCTGGAGTCACGCTGGGTGCTGGTCTTGGCATCGTATTCCGCTGGGGCGGAACGACAGGTGGTTCTGACATTATCGCCCGCATCCTCAACCGAAAGTATGGCTGGAGTATGGGGCGTGTGCTGCTGGGCATCGATTTCATCATTATTGGCATTTCTCTGGTCTACATTCCCAAAGAAAAAATACTGTATACCCTGGTAGCTGTATTTATCGCCTCCAAAGTGATTGACTTCATTCAGGAAGGGGCCTATTCCGCCCGCGCCTTTATGATTATCAGTGACCACGCACCCGAGATTGCAGATCTAATTACTCGTGATATGGATCGCGGCGTAACGCTCATTCCAGCCATAGGGGCGTATTCCAAACAAGCCAAACATGTTGCTTACTGTGTCATTTCCAGACAAGAGTTCAGACGATTGCAGACGATTGTGCGGTCCGTCGATCCTAGAGCATTTGTTATCATTAGCGACGTCCATGATGTGCATGGAGAAGGATTTAAGGAAAGCTGACTTTATTTCAAGTGCGTGTTCAAAAAGATCGGTTTTCAGTACGGAGAAGATGGGATGAAGCTAGAAATGGAGTAGCGGAGCGTAGGGAAAACTACGTGAGCAACTACAATGTTTCCGAAGGAAACAACCTTTGCAAGCATATGCTTATTCGGCTGAATTCCATATTCGATGCTGATGATGCCACTAGGCATCCTTCGTAATCAAAAGCGGACTTTTTGAACAACCTCTTCAAGCAAAAGAAAACCTCCCTTCCATGAGAAGTGCCAACGAGATGGCCTTTTCTGGAGAGTGAGGTCTTTTTTTCATATCGTGATGGAAAACTCGAATTAACGCCGAAACGGAAGAATCCCTTGCTGCTGCGCCCTATATTTACGGTATCCCGCATAACTTAACGCTGCTACGATAACGGAACTGATGAACAATCCTGCCGCTCTACGATTCGGCCCTTGAACAAAAGGCACAAAGGCACTCTCATCCTTTTCACGTCCAAACAACTGGTTCACCAATTCTTCCCCATGGGTTAGCATACTCTTCAATTGTGCAATGTCGGGCTGCTTCGATGTAGTCAGACCTCTCGTATGAGATAACCAGGCGTCCAGCTGGGCGATTTCGTAAGGTTCACGACGAATCATTGCTGCAGGACGAATCGTTTCATAATGCTCCTCCAGAACGGCATAGCGGTTCGCTAATATGGACGCACTTTGCTGCTGATCTGCCGCAGTCGACAGGGCATCCAGATCATTTTTCACAATTTTATAATACTGGAGCCATAAAGGTTTGGCTGGATTGGCGAGACTGTCCGCTGCAAGCCGGAGTTTGGCAGAGGCCTGCTGGAGAGAAGCATCATCATTTTTCACCCTGACGGCCGCTTCTTTCACCTCAACGATGGTCTCGGATAGGGCATGTATGCCTTCTACTGTCGTTTGACCCTCAAAGGATATATGCTCCAGACCTTTACTGATTCGTAAAATGCTGCCTCTCACTTCCTCAATATCATGCTCCAGAGCATGTCGATACAGCAAAGCGGCTTCCTCATTCAGTTGATCGATTGAATTCTTGACGGAGACTTGCTGATCCGTATCTCCATTCACCCCTGTACTTTCCGCTGATACACGGTATGACAAGTTCGTCCAGAACAGTAGAGCCATGAACGACACCACCACTAATCCCGTTCTGATCCTGAACGTTCTCTTCATGGACATCCCTCCCACCATCAATGTATGGCAGGGTCCAGTTCCTTAGAACAAGCTTGGAGCATCAAATCAGGTCCGTCTCGCCTGTCTCAGCGCAAGCCAAGCACACAGAATGCTCACCAGCGTCAGTCCTACAGTGAAATTGCGGACACCATCCAGATGCTCCATCAATGATGCGGGCAGCCAAGGGAAAATGTCGTACGTATAATCCACCGTATCATTAAGCAACGTCCACAAACCAGCGATGACCAATGCACCCCAGCGGAACCCGAAGAATCGTACATACAGCAGCGCTTCAATAGCCATGGCACTATGTGATGCAATCAACATCCAATCCTGCCAATCCTGCGACCCTCCTTGCATCCAGCCTGCAAAAATAATGGATACCGCCCAAACGCCATACTTCACTGAAGTGACTACAGCGAGAGCCTGAATGATGTGTCCGATCCGATTAAGAATCATGGATTTCGGTTTATATAAAATCCACAATAAAGACAGCGTGAAGAACAAGCTCGCTGTGGGACTATCTGGCACAAACACAATTTGCCATAACGGTTGCTGTGCCAACGTATATTCCAATTGACCCCCGTACCATATGTATCCATATACTGTTCCTAGTGCATTACACCAAAATAAAAGCCACAGGAAATAACGGTTTGTTAGAAATTCCCGGCTCCAGAAGTACGATAATGCCACGTTCGCTGCCCCTTCCTTTAAAAAACACTTCAAAAAAACCTGACCGCATAAACGATCAGGTTTCATTGGTTATTTCGATTTTACTGTTCTGCCTTCTGTTTCGCAAGCCATTCCGCCAGGTGATTGATGTCATCATCTGTCAGTCCTTGAGCAATAGCTTGGTCGTATTGAGGTGGCATCGTATTATATCCTTCTTTGATGATTGTCAGGATTTCTTCCTGGCTGTGTTTGTCACCTACACCCCGAAGTGAAGGTCCACCTGCTCCCTTCATATCGGCCGCATGACAACCAATACAGCCAGCCTTTTTGAACGTTTCCATCGCCGGGTCATCCTTGTCCACGATCGCCACTTCTTGTTGCTGACCTGGCGCATTTGAGGTAGGCAGCCCCTGTTCATGTTTCTCCAGCGCTTCTTCCTCACGCTGAATATGTTCCGGCTTCTGACCGTTTGCTTCCAACTCATGCTCGTAGTGTGTCCACGCAACATTGGTCAGATAGAACACGGAAATAATCGACAGGATCATGAGCGATGATGCAATGGGACGTCTGTAAAAGCGCCGTTCTTTACCTGTATCCAGAAACGGTGCGAGTAACAAAGCGCCGAAGGCAACTCCGCTGACTCCCAGTACCCCCAGCAGGACATAATCGCCTGATGCATAGGGGTATTTCAGATACTGGTACAGAAAAAGGAAATACCAGTCCGGCATCGGGATTACCGATGCACTAGGATTGGCCGGATAACCCAGAGGTGCAGGTTCCGAAATCGTTAATACCAAAATACCCACCAATACAACGACACCAACCATCCATTCCTTCAGCAAAAAGTTGGGGATAAAGGCCTCTGATTTGCCGGGATACGCCGTGTAGTCTGGTGGAGTGATAAACCCCGCCCCTTTACGGACGCGTGAATCCCCGACGAAGATAATCTTTTCTTGATCATCGGACTTGGGTCCGTGAGCCATTTCGATTCCTCCCTTCTCAGATTATAGTGGTCCCGAAATGCCCTGTTTGCGGATCATAATAAAGTGTCCGACCAGAAGCACCAGAAGCACAGCAGGGAGGAAAAAGACGTGCAGGGCAAAGAAACGAGTTAATGTCTGTGCACCCACAATGGTTCCGCCTTGCAGGAATTCCTTAATGATCGGCCCCAGCCAAGGAACCGTGTTCGCAATCTCCAAGGTAACCTTGGTTGCAAAGTAGGCTTTGTTATCCCAGGGCAGCAAATACCCTGTCAGCCCCAGGCCCAGCATGACGAAAAAGATCAGCATGCCGACAACCCAGTTCATCTCGCGCGGTGCTTTGTAAGAGCCGGTAAAGAACACACGCATCGTATGTAAGAACATCATAACGATAACCAGACTGGCTCCCCAATGGTGCATCCCGCGAACAATTTGGCCGAAGGCTACTTTGGTCTGCAAATACTCAACACTGGCGTAAGCATTAATAATATCAGGCACATAATACATCGTCAGGAACATTCCTGACAAAATCTGAATAACCGTGATAAAGAACGTCAATCCCCCAAAGCAGTACACGAATGCGGAAAAGTGATGAGCCGGGTTTACGTGCTCTGGAACTTCATGATCCGCAACGTCCCTCCAGATTGGCGTGATATCGAGACGCTCGTCAATCCAATCATAGACATTTTTAAACATCTGCGTTCACGCCTCCTATTTGACTCGGGTGTTCGGAATAATGTCGCCCAGATAAACCCAACCCTGCTCTTCCTTAACTACATACTCATCTAGCGGTTTCGGGGCTACGGCAAGATTCTTGCCTTCTTTGTTATAGTGCGCGCCATGACAAGGGCAATGGTACTCGTCAGGATACTGTTTATCACTATTCCAACCCACGGTACATCCTAAATGTTTACAAATGGGTGAAAGCGCATAAATTTTACCCTGTTCATCTTTCCTGATCCAGGCCACCAACGAAGCATTGCTCAAATACCAACCGTCTTGCTGTTTCAGTTCAAAGGTAAATTCTTGAGGTTCATTCGTAATTTTGCTAATCTCAGCTACTTTAACAGAGGCGCCTTCTCCCTTGTGCTGCAAAATCGGGTCCACCGCAAAACGGACCATGGGAAGGATTGCACCGGCGGCCATATAGGCTGTAGCTCCACCAAGCGTGTACGTCAAAAACTGCCTGCGTGACATCTCCTTGCGGCTTGGCAATTTCATCGAAGCTTCGTGCTGGTCATGCTCACTGCTCATACTGTCTCCAACCCCCTTTTTCAGCCAACTCTCTCAATCGTTTTCATTATCAGAAATTCCACGACTTACTAGAACATACATAATCATATAGTAGCCCTAGAACACCGTCAAGAATTTGTCACACATTTTTAAGGTTCAATTGTAAGCGTTATTAAAAAACTGTTGGTAAATTGTCACATTTGTCGCTAAAAGATCATTTTTTCCATAATTCACGTATCTTTTCCCCGACACATCGTGCAATCCCCTCTTCTCCTACTTCTTGTATCAAAACAGAACGACTTAATATCAGATCTGCTAAGGGAATATTCGTCTCTTCCAATACACTATCAGCTGACATTATAACCACATATTTGAAACCGGAAGATTTGAGTTGTTGGGATAAGGTGTTTAATGCCATTGACATCTCTGGATAAGCATAATGGAATGCAGGGTACGTCATCATACGCCCTTTAAAAGGGATTTCTACCAGATCCAAAAAATCTCTAAGCCGCTCCAACGCTTCAGTTGCTTCAACCGGAGACTGTTCCCCTGTAAGCCCCGTATACGGAATAAGGCATGTATCCAGATAGAGTTGCAGTTCAGCCCAGCTGTCTTGAGTCATCTCACTGAATTTCAATTCCCTATTTCCCCTCTCTATCCATTTTATTCCCATATTATATATGAGCTTAGGGTATAAATCCAGATATTTGATTCACTAGCATTATAAATGAAGATAAACCTCGCTTTTTATATTCCATCGTAGCTAGCTTTCCTTAGGAGAATGTTCTGAACACAAAAAAGAAATGCGTGTCCACGCATTTCCTATCATGTCTTTGCTTATTTTTAATATGCTCATCAGTTTATGGCCTTCAGTTCATCCGTCAGACTCCGGAAAGCTACTTCGTCTCCGGTAGCCAACGCTTTATCGATTTCATTATATAGCTTCTCGCTGCGCTGTTTACGAAGCGCGTCGTCCCACACCATCTCAGCAGCCAGCCCCAACATGACTTCATACGTAACTTTCATTTTATCCAATAGGATGCACCTCCAAAACGGATTTAAGAGCTCCTATATTCCTTTCCTCTGGCAACATAACCTAGTGAAGTTCTCGACATCCGCTCAAGATCTGCATCAGTCAACTCACGTATCACTTTGGCTGGTGTGCCCAAAGCAAGAGTATAGGGCGGAATTTTAGTATTTTCAGTTACAACAGAACCGGCCCCGATCAGCGTATATTCACCAATTTCGGCTCCATTGAGAAGGATAGCTCCCATACCAATCAGCGAACCTGTTCCGATATGACAACCATGGATGATCGCAGAATGTCCCACAGATACATCATCTTCCAAAATCAAAGGTTGATCCGTATTGACATGTCCAACGGCATTATCCTGTATGTTACAGCGTCGTCCTATTCTAATGGGGGCCAGATCGGCCCGCAGCACAGCGTTGAACCAAACGGTAGACTCTTCACCCATTCTTAGATCACCTATAAGTTTGGCACCTTCAGCCATATATACAGAAGTGTGTAGCTGTGGCTGTAAACCTTTGTATGGAATTATCACTAGTTTCACTCCTTAATTTGGAAGTGATTTTAGCAACTTGTCCTTCAGTTGTCAAACATGACCGGTGTAATATCCCCAGAGAGCGAGCGACAGGATGAAGCAAGACGTGAACCCCATGCCGTCATCTGTATTGTTCGTCCATCCGTATGCTCACCTACGCGAAGCATGCCCAAATGCAGCATCATTTTGATTACCCTGTTGTCATAAATCGTCTCTGCCGTATCGTAGTAGAAAGGCTGAATGAACGGGCCTATCTGGTGGAATAAGGACTCTGCTGTTGACCAGCCTGCGGCACATTCGCCCGTCCAATACACGATGGAAGACAGATTAGGAATAGCACCTTTATACAGTCTTAACCAAAACCGAAATAACTGTATCATCTCAGCGGTTTTCTCCAAGCCAAGCTTTTCTTCACCAGACAGTGTCAACTTCAGAATACCTTGTTCTTCCCGAACGAGCCGATGATGAAAAGCATAGTCATAAATGAAGGCGAAACGATCGGGATAATCCTTAAATGAACGTCCGTAACCGAATCGCCATCCTGCTTTCCCGACCAGTACCTCACTGACGTGTAAATGCTCCATGATCTGCTGTTGGGAGCGGCGGTACATCATGCCTTCTGCGTTAAGAGCAATTTCATGTTGCTGCACAAACTGCAGAAAGAGCTTGAGATCATCTGCGAGTAAATGGTATTCATCCCTGTACACCGGTGGTTCACTTGTCAGTTCGATGCCTGCCTTCAGGTGAGCAGATAACACATCCCGGAATCTCATTTTCAAATCCTGGGGTACCTGATACAGATATCTCGTGTTTTGTGTCGTGCCATTGAACAACCATCCGCTTTTGTTAAAGCGTACGATGAGATCACGTGGACTGGCTCCAGCCTCACTATCCTTTTTGTCCATCGACTGACGAGCAATGGCAACGAGCTCCTCCATACCGAAGTATTGGCGGGCATCAAACAGCAAGTTGTTCAAAAATCGAAGATCTACCTGATTCAGTTCTCGAACCTGCTGCTCAAAAAAAGGTCTGCTGCCCAATGTAGTGAGAATACTCTGGATGAGTTCATGTTTGGAATTGGGCTTGCAATCGCATTGGTAATAGTCTGCTATTCGGTTAAGCTGGCCAATATCGGCAAAAGTAAGCATATCCGCTAGATTCATGGGTCCATCACCTCGCCCGTTGACTACTTTTTGGCTGATGATTCGGGGCCTGGAGTAGTTTGGTTTTGTAAATATCGTTGACGGAATTCCCATGATCTAAACCTGTTTTTTACAAATCTTTTATGTTTTAACCATACTATGCCTGAAGTGGCCTGCTCAGAAGAAGAATGAGAGGTTCAAAATCAACTAAAATAGCAGTTCATACACTATAAACGCAAAAAAACAACCTGAGTCGAATTACTCAGGTTGTTTCGCTAGATCCAATGACAGATGTCGTGTACAGTTGTAAAGCAGTGGACTCCAATCCTCACGTTCCTTCTCCAGAATCGTGAGTGACAGGTTACCAATTCGTTCCGTATAGCGGTCTTGATACAGCGCTGACAGCAGATTGGCCAAAAATGCACCGTGAGAGACAATCAGTATATCTTTGTCATGATATGCCGCCCATAAATCCTCGAGAAAGCTTAAAGCCCTTGTCTGTATGTCAGCAATCTGTTCCTGTCCCAGATCAAGCGTTTCCCATGCTGTCCCCCAACGGGCAACACGTTCTTCTGAAGTCATGCCTTCAATCTGTCCAAAAGCTCGCTCCTTCAAGCGTGCATCCGGCTTCAGCAGGGGAACATTCAATAGCCCGGAGATGATCTCTCCTGTCTCCTGCGCCCTGGACAATCCGCTCGTAATGATATGGTCCCAGCGATACTCTTCGGCCAGCAGACGTCTTCCCAGACGCTCTGCTTGCTCACGACCTTCCACATTCAGAGGAATATCGGTCTGCCCCTGAATGCGTCCAGCCGCATTCCAGTCTGTTAGACCGTGACGAATAAGTCCAATCCGCATCTGATCCCTCATTTCTCTACACGATGAACGACAGCTTTACTTAAGCACGCGCACCTTGTTTGCGTTTGTTCGTTGTACGATGCATACGTCCAAGAGAGAACAAAGCCATACCAATGGCGAGTAATGACAACCCCATCCAGTACTGAGGATACGTAGGTCCCATGCTCACAACAAACGGCTCTATGATACTCCCTCTGTCCGCTCCCTGCATGTTGTACTGATACACCCCGGAGGAAGCAGGATCACTCCCTGCAACACCTGTCTCCAAAATACCCGTGGAGACCACGCGGGTCTGCTCCGCTTCTGACACGTCGGGTTTAAACATCGCCATGTACAAAAAGCTGCATAAGAAAATTGCCAGGAACGCAGCAATCCACAAAGACATATGCTTGCGGATCGCAGCCGAGAAACGGTTAACCTTTGCCTCTTCCGGCAATAGCCATGGAGACTCCGCATAGATCCGGTCCATAACATTACGGTTTACTTTCTCTGCTTGTTGTTCTGTCACAGGGACCGGTATGCTGTGCAGCAAAATTTGAGCTTCTTCCCAGACCTCAAATTGCTGCGCGCATTCTTCACAACCAGCGAGATGAGCATGAAATGCAATCCGCTGAGGATGAGCTTCCGGCAAGTCCCAGATCATTGCAAACAGTTCCTGGGCTTCATTGCAGTTCATCGGTTCTTCATCCCTTCATATGGCTCGTACACCGGTTCGAAGAAATAAGGTTCCAATTGAGTTTTTACGCTTGATCTTGCTCTGAATAATAACGATTTCACAGAACTGACGCTCTGCCCAAGGATATTTGCAATCTCTTGATAGTCTAGTTGATCATACTCACGGAGTATAATGGCAGAACGCTGCTTCTCCGGTAAATTGTTAATCGCATCCCTAACCAGCATCACCCGCTCACTGCGCAATGCAGCATACTCTGGCGCATTCTCGGACGGAGCAACGGGTACAAAACCGCTCTCTTCAAGTGGAATATTCCCGCTACGCTGTTTGCGAAGCTCACTCAGTACCGTATTTCTCGCAATGGTATACAACCAGGTCGAGAATGAGGCATCCACCTCGCGGAATGAGTGCAGACTGCGGTACGCCTTATAGAAAGTCTCAGAACAGAGATCTTCCGCAAGCAGCTCCATATTGGAACTTTTCAACATATGATATACAAAAGCCAGTATTTTACGCTGATAACGACTCATCAGCTCGGAATATAACTCCAGGTTACCTTCCTTGATCTCACGAATCAACTGGGAATCCGTCATTTGAGTGCGACCCCTCCTCGCCCATCCATGTGCTTCTCCCCGTTCGACTCTATCCATGTATTACCGAACAGGCACAAAAAAGTTGCGGTTCTCACCGCATAAAACAGCGTTCAGCGCCATAACTGGCCTTCCCGCCAAATTCCCCTATGTAATGGCAATTTCCCCAACGTTTCTACATTAACAGTATTTATTGTACAACGGTCTGCATCATCCTGGCAAATCCATTGCTACCACAGAACCCCGACCTGTCATTCATATGCGGTCTTTTTCGCGTACATGACTTCAATTTGAGCCATTTGGTTAAGTTACTCTTGTATTGGACGAACGAACTCCCCAAAAAGTTTGCGTGACTGAAAATTATTTTAAATTAATGGATGGATTTCATTATAGATAACATGTGAATGGATATAATTCATTAACCCATTTTTGTACTCAAGAAAATCTTGCTGACTGTTCATTGTTCCATCTGACTTGAGCTTCCTAAGGAGTTTACTGTTCTCATGGATAGAGGATTATATTTCCTGAATTTACGAAAGTTATAATTAAATCAAATAATTTTACTTAAAGTGTTGACAAAATGAAAACGTATACATATAATAAAGGAACAGTATGGTTTCTCTCCACTCCTATCCAATAACTGTATTGCTCCACGTGAGCAATGGCCGCTTATGTAAGCGGTCTTTTTTTTGTCCTTTTTTAGGTTACGTACAGTAACAATTCATCCTCGATACAAAAAAAAGAGGGCATTCGCCCTCTTTCAAAAATCAAACCCATACTTGATATCCCAGGGAATCCAGTAATGTTTTTGCCCGTTCCATGTCTTCTTCCTGACGGAACGACAAACGCATAATACCCGGCACATCCACCCGGTTCTCGATAATCTCCATATTGCTCAGGTTGATGTCATTCGTCCCCAGTTCAGTCGCAATCTTGCCAATCATCCCTGGCGCATCCTGTACATCTGTATACAGATCGAAGAGCGGCGAGATCATGCCCTTCCGTCGTTCAGGCAATATGCTACGGAACTCGCGTGCCTGACGGAATGCATCCTCGATACCGTCACCATTCTGCTGCTCAAGCATCTCGGTAAATGCCGTCATCTGGCTGTTCCAGTCCTTAAGCAAACCTAACAGCACCTCACGGTTACTGAGCAGAATGTCTCTCCATACAATGGCGTCACTGGAGGCAATCCGGGTAATATCGCGGAATCCGCCTGCAGCCAGCATTTTATACAATGGATTCGATTCATTATACTCACGTACCTGATTCACTAACGCAACTGCAATGACATGTGGCAGATGACTTATAGCCCCCACGATATCATCATGCAGAAGTGGTTCCACACGAACAATCTGCGCCCTCGTATATGCGAGTAGCGCAGATAATCTGTCGTAAGCCTCCTCCGGTACATGTTCTGAAGGAGTTAAGACATAGTAGGCATTCTCAAATAACACTGCCGAAGCCGCATCTACACCTGCCCGCTCTGATCCTGCCATGGGATGACCACCGATGAAGAAGGCATTAGCCATACGTATATGCTCTGCACAAGCTGCGATGGAGGCCTTGGTGCTGCCAACGTCCGTGATAATACATCCTTGTTTCAAGGGAAGCTTGGCCAATTGCTCAAAATACGATTCCAACAGACCTACAGGCACGCACAAAAAAATAAAGTCGGCATCCTGTACCGCTTCGTCCAGGGAGAGCGTAGCATCATCCACTACACCACTCGCTATGTATTTATCCTTCAGTTCAGGGAGATGGGCATAGCCCATCACCGTCACACCCGGCTTGCCTTTGAAGCAAAGCGCGAGTGAACCGCCGATGAGCCCGACACCGATCATTGCAATTTTTAATTTCATGGGTCCTCACTCTTTTCGTCGCCAGTATTAAGGGCGTGCTACCGCCTTCTCAGCCAGCGTGTTCTCCAGCGCCGTGACAAATACACGGTTCTGTTCTGATGTTCCCACGGACACACGAATGTATGTTGGGTATACATGGAAGCCCGGACGAACAATAAGGCCTTGTTTCAACAGCGATTCGAACGCCGTTGCAGAAGGCATATCCAGATCAACCATGATGAAGTTCCCCTGCGAAGGGAAATAGGGCAGTCCTAGCCGTGCAAATTCATTTTGCAAATAATCGCGCTCTTTCGCATTCCGTTCCGAGCACTCTTGTACAAAAGCCTGATCCGCAAGTGCAGCCGTTGCCGCAGCCTGACCGAAACGTGAAGTGTTAAATGGCTCACGCACACGGTTGATCAGATCAATTACTTCCGGGCGTGCAATTCCGTATCCGATACGCAACGAAGCCAAACCGTAAATTTTGGAGAATGTCCGCAGAATAACCAGATTAGGATAACGATCCAGCATAGGCAAGCTCTGAGGATAAGCCTCGTCCGTTACGAATTCATAATAGGCTTCGTCCAGTACAACCATAACATGGGATGGCACACGGTCCATAAACGCGGTTAATTCCTGTTCGGAAATAATCGTTCCTGTAGGGTTATTCGGATTACATACCCAGACCGCTTTTGTCTTGTCATTGATTTGCGCCAGCATAGAGTTCAGATCATGTGTTCCATCCTTGAGCGGTACTTCAATGCTCACCGCACCTTCAATCTCAGCGTTGCTTTTGTATACCGAGAACGTCTGATCAGCCATAATGTTCTCGTCTCCCGGAAGGAAGAACGCACGAGTTATCAGAGCAATGATCTCGTCAGATCCACAGCCAAAAATAAGATTGTTCCGTTCTACACCAAGATGCTTAGCCAGCACCCCAGCCAGCTCAGACGAGCTGCCATCCGGATATGTGCTTATATTGACCAATTCTCTCGTGATTGCTTCCAGTGCGGCAGGGGAACTGCCATATGGATTTTCGTTGGAAGCCAGCTTAATCACTTGCTCCAAACCCAGTTCACGTTTCACTTCTTCAATCGGTTTGCCCGGCTGGTACACAGGCAGATTGACAATCTGGGACTTCGGTTTCAACCCAACCGCCTCCTGTAATTTAAGTAGTGGTGACATGCTTAAGCATGTCCAGAGGATTTAACATCGTTAAATCCCTATCCTTTTAATTGTGCCACAAAGTTACGAATTTGCAACAGCCCCGCCTCGCGTGTATCGGGATTTCCAAGCAGTGGAATGGCTTCTTCCACTTGACGTACGATGGCGCTACCCACGACTACCCCGTCACAGATACGAGAGAAATGGGCAACCTGCTCGTGGCTGGATATACCGAAACCTACCGCTACCGGGAGATCTGTCAGACTCTTCACCGTCTCAATGAAGCTTTCTACTCCATCAAAAAAGGAAGCTCTCTCGCCCGTCACACCCAGAGATGAGACACAATAAATAAAACCACGGGCACCTGTGACGATACGCTCGATTCGTGCGTTGGATGTAGGGGCAACAAGCGGAACCAGATGGACACCTGCAGCATCTGCACGGCGACGCATATCCTCTGCCTCTTCAATAGGAAGATCCGGAATAATCATGCCGCTAATCCCATGTTTGACCAACTCGTCAAAGAATACGTCCAGCCCTGTTTGTAACACCGGATTGTAGTAGGTAAATAGCACAAAAGGCATTTTTACCCCCGCTTCGCGTGCTCTTGCAGCTGTTTCCATGCAAGTCCGAATCGTAATCCGGCTTTTCAATGCACGTTCGGAAGCACGTTGAATCACGGGTCCATCCGCGAGTGGATCGGAATAGGGAACACCCAACTCCAGAATGTCTGCCCCTGCTTCCTCAAGTACTTTGATAATTTCCACCGTTGTATCCACATCTGGATCTCCAACGGTGAGGAATGGAATAAGTGCTGTTCGTTTCTGTTCCCTCAATTGCTGGAAGGTCTGGTCCATCAGATTCATGCCAAGTCCCCTCCCGTATATTTCATAATCGATTCTACGTCCTTGTCACCACGACCGGACAGACAGATTACAACGATGTCCTCAGCGCTGAGTTCAGGCGCGAGCTTGACGACCTGTGCGACAGCATGTGCTGACTCCAGAGCAGGAATGATACCTTCTGTTCGGCAGAGCAATTGCAGCGCATCCAGCGCTTCCTGATCCGTAATCGGCACATATTTTGCGCGTTCGATATCTTTGAGATATGAATGCTCAGGACCAACCCCCGGATAATCAAGCCCCGCCGAGATGGAGTGGGCAGGCTGAACCTGTCCATATTCATCCTGCAACAAATAACTCATGGACCCCTGGAATACACCATGAGTTCCTTTGCTCATCGTAGCTGCGTGGAACTCCGTGTCGACCCCTTTACCAGCAGCTTCAACCCCGACCAGCTTCACATCCTGATCTCCAATGAAGGGATAAAACATGCCGATTGCGTTGCTTCCACCGCCTACAGCCGCTACAATGACATCCGGCAAACGTCCTTCAATCTCCTGAATCTGGCGCCGTGTCTCATCACCAATAACACGCTGAAAGTTACGGACCATCATCGGATATGGATGAGGACCGACAACCGATCCAAGCACATAAAAAGTATCTTCCACATTGCTAACCCAGTAGCGAAGTGCCTCGTTACCGGCATCCTTCAGCGTCCGCGTTCCTGACGTCACCGGAATTACTTCTGCGCCAAGCAACTTCATTCGAAATACATTCAATTGTTGACGCTGCGTATCTTCTTCTCCCATGAACACTTTACATTCGAGACCCAGCAATGCGGCAACGGTTGCCGTTGCAACGCCATGCTGTCCCGCACCTGTTTCAGCAATGACTTTCTTTTTGCCCATCCGTTTGGCCAGCAATCCCTGTCCAATGGCGTTATTAATCTTGTGAGCACCCGTATGGTTCAGGTCCTCACGTTTCAGATAAATTTTCGGTCCACCCAAACGGCGGGACAATTGCTCTGCATGATAAAGAGGCGTTTCCCGTCCAGAGTACTCACTCAGCAGATAGTTCAATTCCTTGTTGAATTCTTCGTCTTCGGAGAAGTGGCTGTACGCTTCTTCCAGTTCGATGAGTGCGTTCATTAGTGTTTCGGGTACAAAGCGGCCTCCGAAGGGACCGAAACGCCCGTGTTGATCCGGCAATTGATGTGTCATGCCTGCTTCACCCTTTCTACAAATGCTGTTATTTTTGCAATATCCTTCACACCTTCGGACTCTACGCCGCTAGATACATCGACGCCGTCCGGTGCATATGTCTGTATGAGTTGTTGCACATTATCCGGCTGTAACCCTCCTGCCACAAACAACGCAATCTCATGTTTTTTGGCCCATTCGGCATATGCAGGAATACGTCCCCAGGCAAAAGTTTCCCCGGAACCCCCACCGTACAGGGGATCATAAGTATCAAGTAATATAGCATCCACGACTTCTTGATAGGGATCAAGTGCTGTCATAGCAGCAGCGTCAGCCGCTGAACCTTCCTCACCCTTGGGAAAAGAAAAGGCCTTAAATACTTCGGTGCTCCAGCGCTGCTTGACCTGCAGACAAAATTCCGGAGACTCCTGTCCATGCAGCTGAATGACATCCAGATCCGCCACATCCAAGACACGTTCCAGCTCTTCGATTGTGGGGTTCACAAATACTCCCGCCAGCTTTGGCCGTTCAAACGTTGTCCAGTCCAGCAGGACCGTTCTTAACTTGGCAGCCTGTTCCGGTTCAATGCGGCGACGGGATTTGGCAAAGACAACACCAACGTAATCCACAGGCAAGTTTATCATCGATTTTAGCACTTCAACGTCCTGAAGTCCACATATTTTTACAGCCACCGCCGGCTGGTTGCGCAGATCTGGATCTCTGCCGTTTAAGCCGTCATCCGTGAATGCTTTCATGCTTTTGGTCCCATCAGCTCGTATACAGCCGCTTCTACATCATCCTTGCGCATCAGATGCTCTCCAACAAGGATACCGTGTACACCAGCCTCTATGAGTGATTCCAGTCGCTCCGGACCGTCAATTCCACTTTCACTAATCAAAGTTACGCCATCTGGAATCAGTTCCATCAGATCCAGCGTAGTGTTCAGACTGGTCTCGAACGTTTTCAGATTGCGGTTGTTGATGCCCACAAGCGTTGCCTGTGGAATATCCAGAACTTGCTCCAGCTCTGTCCGATCGTGGACTTCAATCAAGGCATCGAGGCCCAAGCTTTTCGCAAACTCCAAATATTGACGAATCTGTTCCGGTGTCAGAATACTCGCAATCAGTAAAATGGCATCTGCACCCAACAATCTCGCCTCAGCAATCTGACGTTCATCTATGATAAAATCCTTGCGCAGCAGCGGAATTGATACAGCCTGATGAATGGCCTGCAAATACTCCCCACTACCCTGGAAATACGAAACATCAGTCAATACGGAGATGCAATCTGCTCCTGCGCGTTCATAAGCGGAAGCAATCTCTACCGGATGAAAATCCGGACGAATCAGACCTTTGGACGGAGAAGCTTTCTTCACTTCCGCAATAAGACCCAGCTTCCGGTTGCGCGCCTTTGATAAAGCCCGTTCAAATCCCCGCGTTTCGGGTAATCCCTCTATTTTTTTCAAAGCCTCATTCATGCGAAATGTTTGTGCCAGAACTTCAACTTCTTTATGTTTGGTTGCAACGATTCGATCAAGATACATGACTATACGCCTCCGATGTATGAATTAACTGTTCCAGTTTTGCAGCAGCCTTGCCTGAATCTACAGCCTCTGCTGCCATAGATACACCTTCCGCAATGGTACCCGCAAGACCCGATACATAGATGCAAGCTCCCGCGTTCAACAGAACGACGTCACGATATGCGCTATGTTCTCCCTGGAAGATCCTTTTAATAATTTCGGCATTCTGGGTTGCATCTCCTCCAAGAACCGACTCCAGCGGGTGCAACGATAATCCCATATCACGTGGATCAATGTCATACGTATGCACTTCACCATTACGCAGTTCGGATACTTGAGTAGGTGCAGAGATACTTATTTCATCCAAACCATCATGACTGGCTACAACCAACGCTCTTTTCAATCCCAGACGATTCAGCACTTCAGCAATCATTGGCGTCCGGCTCCGGTCATATAAACCAAGCAGTTGACGATCCGCTCCGGCAGGGTTGGTTAGAGGTCCAAGCATATTAAAGATCGTGCGTACACCGAGCTCTTTTCTTGGGGCAGCTGCATGTTTCATAGACGGATGGTACACCTGAGCAAAACAGAAACAGATTCCGATCTCATCGAGACATTGCCTCGCCTGTTCTCCGTTCAGATGAATATTCACGCCAAGGGCTTCAAGGACATCCGCACTCCCTGCTTTGCCTGATGCCGAACGATTGCCATGTTTCGCTACCCGAACAGAAACCGCTGATGCAATAATAGCGGATGCTGTTGATATGTTGAACTTATGAATCCCTGAACCCCCTGTTCCACAGGTATCCAGCAAGCCGCTGCCATCGGTGAGAATTCGTCCGCCCTGTCCACGCATCGCTTCGGCAAATCCGGTGATTTCATCCACCGTTTCTCCCTTCATTCGCAAAGCCATAAGCAAACCTCCGATTTGAGCGGGAGTTGCCTCACCTCTCATAATCGAGTACATCACATCACGCGCTTCCGATTGTTCCAAATGATTGCCCTCCAAAATTTTGGCAAGGCCATTCTTCATTCCTTCCGTGTGGGCAACCTCAGATACAAGCCGCATGGAGCCTTCATTCATCACTGGGTTCATATTCATTGTCCGGTCTCTCCTCTCTCAGTTCTGTGCAGTGGCTGGGGTAACAAAATAATCTGCGTTCGCCAGTCTCAACGTGCTGTCCTTTTCTTTGGCAGGAAACATCGCTTCTGCTGTGCGAATAGCTTTGAGTAGCGCTTTGGCTTTATTAACCGTTTCTTCATATTCATTCTCAGGCACTGAATCCCATACAATTCCGGCTCCAGCCTGTACATATGCTTTTCCTTTTTTGAAAATTATCGTGCGGATCGTAATACAGGAATCCATGTTGCCCGAGAAACCAAGATACCCGATTGCTCCTGCATATGCACCGCGCGCCTCTTTCTCAAGTTCCGCGATGATCTCCATCGCACGCAGCTTCGGTGCACCGGATACCGTTCCCGCAGGTAGACAAGAGAGAAATGCATCGAAGAAATCCTTATCTTCTCTAAGCTCACCCTTAACATTGGACACCATGTGCATGACGTGGGAATAACGTTCAATCTCCATGAACATGTCACATTTCACACTACCGAAGTTGGACACCCGACCCAGATCATTACGGCCCAGATCCACAAGCATCAGATGCTCTGCACGCTCCTTCTCATCCTGTAACAGATCCGCGGCGAGTGCACGGTCTTCCGCTTCCGTAGCTCCTCTTGGCCGAGTACCGGCAATGGGCCGTGTCTCTACACGATTCCCGTCCACTTTAACCAGCGCTTCTGGTGAAGTTCCCACAATAATCTCATCGTCCATTTTCAGATAATACATGTAAGGGGATGGATTCAGAGTCCGAAGCACACGATACACGTGAAGCGGAGAAACTTCCGTGTCGATATGGAAACGCTGGGATAATACCACTTGAAAAATATCACCAGCGCTGATGTAATCCTTGGCTTGCTGCACATTACCGATAAATTGCTCCTTCGTGAGGTTGGAACGAATATCCCCCAGTTCAACGTCTCCTGGAATGGAGCGTGGATTCATGTTCTCCCCCGGTCCTTGCTGTTGCAAGCGCTCAGCTGCCTGTTCCAGCTTCTCTGAAGTCAGTTCGTATGCCGCCCGAATCTCCTCATCTGTAGCACCGTCTTTTACGTGTACATTACCTACGAGCAGCATCTGCTGCTTCACATGGTCAAACACGATAATCTGGTCACAGAACATGAAGCGAATATCATCCATATTCAGATCATCCAGCGCGTGGGCCGGAAGTTTCTCATAATACTGCAGCAGATCGTATCCAAAGAAACCAATAGCTCCACCTGTAAATGGCGGCAGTTCATCATCTTTAGGACTACGATACTTGCGTAGCAACGCTTTAAGTTCTTCAATTGGTTTACCAGGCAGTTCCCGGATCTGCCCTGCTTCTTCAACCACAATCCGGCCTTTTTTGGCCGAAATCATCAGGAAGGGATCCGTACCAATGAAGGAATATCTTGCCCATTGAATACCACCCTCCACACTTTCCAGCAGAAATGCCCGGTCGTTGTCAGCATAACGGCGGAAAATCCGAATGGGGGTCTCCATATCAGCCAGAATCCGTTTGACTACCGGAATCAGATTATATTCATTCGACATTTTCAGTACTTGATTAACGTTTGGCGTTATCATCAGGTCACGTCCTTTCAGATTAGGTAGAAGAAAAGCAATATGTACAACAAAAAACCTCTACCATCAGGTAGAGGTTGGTTATAAGCTGTTGTCAACAGGTTCGTGTTTTCATAAATAACAAGTCCCTATACATCCATTACCGAATCATCACACAGGTTGCTGTATAGATACATCACATGTATCAATACAAAGGAATTGTAGCGGCAAACACTAATGGCCTCCATCTAATCCATTCTATCCTGGAATACATGGTAGTTATTAATCGTGTTATACCAAAACAAAACGATGTCGTTAGACACGTTCTCTTCCTACTCCTGTTTCAAATTCCGTAGCACGACGTACCGCGAATCAGTTGACCGGCTTCTGTTGCTCCGGCTACCACCCGCTGGACTCTGCTATATACTCCACTCATCTCAGCTGCTCTCAGCTCAATCTCATACTCTACTCAACTGGTTCTCACTATACATCATTCCGAACGGTTTGACAACCCACGTACTTAAGAGCCTGTAGGTGCTGCCAAATCTGGACGCAAAGCCTGTGCTCCATTGAGGTACACATGGTTCATTTCATTTTGACCCTTCGTTGTGTTCACATGTACCATGAAACGAATGCATTGTGGCAAAGCTCCCTTAACCGGGACTTCCAGCGCACACATCAAGGGTACAAGCTCCCAGCCGTCCAACTGGCGAATAGCCTTCGCTGGAAAAGCTGCATCCAGATCTCCAGTCATCGTAATCCATACACTGCAGATATCTTCCGGTTTGATCTCATTGCGATCAACGATCTCCTGCAACAATACAGCCGTTTCCTTCAAAATCTGTTCTTCGTTGTTATGCGTGACGGTTGTCGCCCCGCGGATTCCCCTTGTAACCATTGCTTTTAATCTCCCTTCTTAAGCAATTCAATGACGTCCCGAACTGTGGATACAGGTACATCCTTCACAATTCTGGCAGTCCCAATCCGGTCAGGAATGATGAAGACCATGTGGCCCTCACGAAACTTTTTGTCATGCATCATCGCATCCATTAAGGCATCTGTATCCAGATGTTTCGGCATCGTTACCGGAAGGCGAAGTGAACGCAGCATACGAACCGTATCCTCATAAAGCCCTGCTGGCGCTCCCAACTTCTCCCCAAGCAATGCCGATCCTGCCATTCCAATCGAGATGGCTTCACCATGCAGGAATTCACCGTAACCCGCAATTGCTTCAATGGCATGACCTATGGTATGACCCAGGTTCAACAGCGCTCGCTCTCCATTTTCACGTTCGTCTCTGGATACAATGTCTGCCTTGATGCCACATCCTCGTTCCAGACCATACCCCAGTGCCTCGGGATCAAGTGCAAGCAGTTCTTCTGCGTGCTCTTCACACCATTGTGCAAAAGCTTCATCCCGGATTAGCCCATGCTTTAGCATCTCTGACAACCCAGCCGAGACATCACGTGGTGGCAGGGATTGAAGAGTATCGACATCGTAGAGCACCAGCTCCGGCTGGTGGAACGCCCCAATCATGTTTTTAGCCAGCGGATGATTGACAGCTACCTTGCCGCCAACACTGCTGTCATGCGCCAGGATCGTCGTAGGCACTTGGACAAACTTGATTCCACGCATATATGTAGCAGCGACAAAACCAGCCAGATCACCCACCACACCGCCGCCTAAGGCGACAATAGCCGAACTGCGATCCAGTTTGCCTTCAATGGCGACAGTCATCATATCCTGATACACGGAAAGTGATTTCGATGTTTCACCAGCTGGAACAACTGCGGATACGACTGTAAAACCAGCCGTACGCAGCGTCTGCTCAAGGTCTGACAGGTATTTGGGTGCCACATTCTCATCGGTAATAATGAGTAACGGACTTTTTTTGGTTAAGCCATATTGCTCAAAAAATTGAGGTGCTTGAGCCAACAAGCCGCTGCCAATCAGGATTGGATAAGAACGCTCCTCCAACTGCACTGTCAGCTGGCGCATCTTAGTAGTTCTCCAGTTGATTATTATAGTTGGCAACGTTCGCGCGGATTTCCTCCATGGAGTCTCCGCCGAATTTCTCCAGGAAAGCTTTCGCAATCTCCCAGGCCACCACATGCTCCATAACGACACTAGCTGCCGGAACGGCACAGGCGTCTGAACGCTCAACCTGAGCTGTGAATGCTTCTTTTGTATCGATATCCACACTTTGCAGCGGTTTGTACAAAGTCGGAATAGGCTTCATAACTCCACGTACAACAACCGGCATGCCATTTGTCATCCCGCCCTCAAACCCGCCAAGACGATTGGTAGCCCGGTGGTAACCGCGCTCTTCACTATGCATGATCTCATCATGTACCTGAGAACCACGAATCGTTCCAGCCTCGAACCCGATACCAATTTCCACACCCTTGAATGCGTTAATAGACATTACTCCCTGAGCGATGCGTGCATCCAGTTTGCGATCATACTGTACGTGACTTCCAAGTCCGATAGGAACACCTTCAACGATACATTCCACAATTCCGCCAATAGAATCGCCTTCTTGCTTGATTTGGTCGATGTAAGCCTCCATCTTCTTCTCTGTCTCCGCATCGGTTACACGCACAGAGGAAGCTTCGGTTACTTCGATTAGTTCATCGATCGGCAGATCCTGATAAGGTGCTTCAATCTCGCCGATACGCAGTACACGTCCTGCTACTTTAATCCCGAATTCAGCCAGGAACTGACGTGCAATGGCGCCACAAGCTACACGAACGGTTGTCTCGCGGGCACTGGAACGCTCCAATACGTTACGCAAGTCTTTCAAGTTATATTTCAGTCCACCATTCAGATCGGCATGTCCCGGACGCGGGCGATGAACACGGCGTTTTTCTTCATCACTGCCTTCAATCGGCTCAATATTCATAATATTCTGCCAGTGTTTCCAGTCATTATTTTGAACAACCAATGCTACAGGAGCACCGGTTGTATATCCGTGACGGATACCACCAACAAAATTGGCCTGATCTTTCTCGATTTGCATCCGGCGACCACGGCCATACCCTTTCTGGCGGCGGTGAAGCTGGAAATTCAGCTCTTCAAAGTCAATATTCAGATTACTAGGCAAACCTTCAATAATTGCGGTTAATTGGGGTCCGTGTGTCTCCCCTGCGGTTAAAAAGCGTAAACTCATCATACGTTCCCCCTTTAAACTGTTAAACTTCACATTGCTAAAATCCCATAATTTCTTTGCTTATTATAGTATAGCTGACGGGCTTTGACAAGAAAGCCGGTCGTTTCTTCTCCTAAGATGAACTTGGCAGGATGGAGAAGGTTTAAGATTATGACTTGCGTGGGTGACACCAACGCATCAGTTATACAAATAACCGCCTGGACACATGTATATGTGCACTCCAGACGGTTACGAAATCAATTGAGGTTATTTTTTGCGATAAAAGAATGTCTCCGCTGTCTCCAGACCATATTGTCCCGGAGAGAAGATCTGTTCCGTACTGCCCACGAACAAAATACCGCCTGGACGCAAACTTGTCGCAAACTTGTGGTACAACAGGTTTTTGGCTTCCTCGGTAAAATAGATCATGACATTCCGGCATACAATCAGATCATACCCATCGTCAAATCGATCCAACAGCAGATTTTGCTTCATGAACTTGATCGAACTTTTCAATTGCTCATCAATCCGGTACACCAAGCCATCCTGCTTGAAATAACGACTCGCTGTTTCTTTCGGCACATCTTTGAGCGAGCGTTCCATATAACGCCCTTCCTTCGCCTTGGCGAGAGCACCTTCATCCAGGTCGCTTGCTGTGATGGAGCTACCCTTGAGAATACCCATCGTATCCAGAATCATCGCCAAAGTATATGGTTCTTCGCCTGTGGAACAAGCCGCACTCCACACTTTAACACCACGCTTCGAACCTAATAGCTCAGGCAGAATTTCATCACGAAGCACTTCCCAGCGATTAGGGTTACGCCAAAATTCCGAGACGTTGATGGTCATGCGATCCAGAAACTCATAGAACAATGACTTATCCTTCTGCATAGCATCGAAAAAGTTAGAAAACGTATGAAATCCGTTTTTGTTACGAAGTGTGGTCAGCCGTCTTTTCATCTGGCCTTCCTTGTATTGAGCAAGATCAATGCCTGTGCTCTCTTTGATTTTACGAATAAATCCCGTGTAATCCGGGTCTAATAATTGTTCCTGCTCCAGCATCGTATCACCCTTTTGGCTAAAAAATTACAACCAGGCTGCGATGCTCTTGTCGTACGTTACCAGTTCATCCGGAGCAAAGAAATTCGCTGCTTCACGAGAGGCACTTTCTGGTGAATCTGCCCCATGAATCAGATTATGCGGTGTGTGGCTGGCGAAATCTCCGCGAATTGTACCGGGAGCCGCTTCCTTCACATTGGTCTTGCCAATTACGATGCGCGCAAGTGTCACGATGTCGTCACCTTCCCAGACCATAGCAAATACAGGTCCAGATGTGATAAAACGAACCAAATCATCGAAAAAAGGCTTTCCCTCATGTTCAGCATAATGGCGCTTGGCCTGATCCTCTGACATCTGCACCAGTTTGCCTGCCACCAACTTAAACCCTTTGTCTTCCAGACGGCTAACGATACGCCCTATCAAACCACGCTGCACACCATCCGGCTTCACCATCAAAAATGTACGATCCATCGGCTCACTCCTCACTCACGGTTCAAAGTTATTTCTTTATGTAAACGCAATCCCTTTGATTGTAACATACATGTCCAAATCCTCCCAATGAGGAATATCCACGCACGTTATTTTTTTGAGTTAGGACATCTGCTTGCAAACCAGGATCAGGCATAATTTATCCCGCCAGCAGAGGAGTAATCAAACGATATTAATGAGTGCGTTTGACCACAAAATGTGCGATATCCCGCAAGTTTTTGGTCGTCCTGATGTTAGGCAGTTGATCTAGAGCATCGAGCGCTTTCTTCATATATCGGTCAGCCAAGGCTTCGGCTTTAGCAATTCCTTGACTTTGGCGAATCATTCCAATGGCATCCGATGCACTTGCCCGTCCTTCCTCATGCTGGACACGGGAAATCTCCTCTAGCAAAGGCTCACGCAAATTAGACTCCTGTAGTGCGTACAGTACAGGCAGCGTAATGTTTCCTTGCTTCATGTCACTGCCTGGGGGCTTGCCAAGTTGTTTCTCTGTACCCACTAGATCTAACACATCATCCTGAATCTGGAACGCCATGCCGACGTTGTATCCATAGCTGTAGAGCAAAGAGGATACATGTTCAGGCGCGCGAGTAGCCAATGCCCCCAACTGACAGCTGACCGCAATAAGAAGTGCCGTTTTGCGACGGATTCGCAGCAAGTAATTACGAACACTTTGTCCCGTATTAAAAAAGTCCCGAATTTGCTCCATTTCACCAATGGACATCTGCACCATGGCTTTGGCAAGAATGCGGTGTATGGCTGGATCAGACAGACCCGCCGTCATTTCAAGTGCTTTGCCGTAAATATAATCTCCGGTATACATGGCAATCCGGTTATCCCATTTGGACTTCACCGTTGGTTTGCCCCGCCGTGTCTCGGCATTATCAATTACATCGTCATGAACGAGAGAAGCCGAATGAATCAGCTCCAGCGGAACTGCTACCAACTTCAGTCGCTCGATGTCATATGTACCAAATTTCCCACCGAGCAATACAAATACGGGCCGCAACCGCTTACCCCCTGCCTTAAGCAGATGGAGCGATGTTTCACTGAGCAGCTTCTGTTCTCCCTGAACACTGCGATACAATTCTTTCTCAATGTAACCCATATCTTTTTTTAACAACCCGAAAATATCCAATAGTTTCATTTGTTCACCCGTGTCAGCGTATTGTCAGTCCATAAATCCATGCTTACCTTCCCCTCCAGCAAGTCGGGCCTACAGGCATAACGAAAAACCAGGGCTTGCCGTTCCTGCTTGTAATCTTCTATAACGCACTAACCTTTTTCGAATGTCATGGCCGACATCCGGGAATTAAACTCTGCGACTTGTTCTGAAACATAGTACAGAAGTTGCCGGAGCATGGGTCAAGGCTATGGTTCATTCATACTGTCACCATCAGCGCTCACCAATACCCCGGGATTCGGGGGCGACCGAGCGACCTACACATTTCGTGACCATAGCAAGTGTGTATGAAACTCAGTCCTTATCCCCGTTGTCCGGTTCTCCCCATCTGGTGAAGAGTTGATGTGGGATGCGCAGACTATCCAGCACTTTTCCCACCAGAAACAGAATCAACTCATCCATCGTCTGGGGTTTGTAATAAAAAGCAGGCATGGCTGGTATCATTCGGACACCAAGCCGAGAGAGCTTCAGCATGTTCTCCAGATGGATTGCATGCAGCGGCGTCTCACGCGGTACCAGTATCAGTGTTCTTCCCTCTTTCATCATGACATCGGCAGCACGGGACATCAGATTATCAGACGTCCCCTGTGCGATGGATGAAAGAGTTCCCATCGAGCATGGCATAATAATCATGCCTTCTGCCAAGAAAGAACCACTTGCGATTGAAGCACCAATATCACTAACAGGATGATAAATCAAGGAGCCCCCACGGTTGCCGAATTTCACTTCAAGCATGCGGTCTCGATTGGTCACATCCCAGTCCATTTCTTCTTTTAATACACGCCAGCCAGCATTGGATATTACCAAATGAACGGTATACTCCAGATCAAGCAGCGTTTCAATCAATCGGATGCCATAGATACTGCCACTCGCTCCGGTAATTCCGACAACAAGTCGTTTATTGTCCGGCTGCAACATCTTTACTTCACCGCCAAGTCAATCAGAGTAAACGTAAATACAACCAGGCTGAGTACACTATTCATTGTAAAGAACGCCGTTTGTACACGGCTCATGTCATTCGGAGATACGATATAGTGCTCATAGAAAAGAATGCCATATGTGATCAACATACCAGCACCATACCACCAACTCAGATCCGTCATCAATAACAGTGCAAGAAATCCTATTGCAGTAATGACATGGAAAAACTTGGCGATTTGCAATGACTTAATAAGACCGAAACGGGATGGTATCGAATGAAGTCCCGCTCCCTGATCGAATTCCAGATCCTGACAGGCATAGATGATATCGAAACCCGCTGTCCAGAATACAATCGTAATGTACAACACAATGGCTGTCCAATCCATAGTCCCCGTAACAGCAACCCAGCCCCCAAGTGGAGCGAGACCGATGGTCATGCCGAGAACAATGTGGCACAGCCATGTGAATCGTTTGGTATACGAATATAATACCAGCATAAATACAGCTATTGGCAACAGCTGCATGGATAACACATTAAGGTTCGATGAGGCCCAGAACAAGAGTATAAATGACAATATGATAAAGATAACAACCTCACCATTTTTCAACAATCCAGCCGGGATCGCTCTCATCGCGGTACGTGGATTATCCCGATCGATCGCCTGGTCAATCATACGATTCAAGCCGAAGGCCGCACTGCGCGCACCAATCATGGCCAATAATACCCATACAATCTGCATCCAGGTTGGGAAAGTATCATTCACCACCATGGAACCGAGAATAGCCCCCATAAATGCAAAAGGTAACGCAAAAAGCGTATGTTCAATCTTGATCATTTCTAAAAAGATGCGAATTTTCCTAAACATGCTGATTCTCCTTGGTTCCAATATGCAGTGCTGCAACGCCTCCGGTCAGAGGGTAGGCCTGCACTTGCTGCAATCCGGTTTCTGCGAAAATATCGGCCAGTTCCTTCCTTCCCGGAAAGAGTGCCAATGAGTCAGGCAGCCATTTATACTGCTCATAACGTTTGGCAAACAGTTTGGCAAGCTTCGGCAAGACTTGTTCAAAATAAAAATAATAAATGCCTTTAAACGGCTGCCAGGTAGGCTTGGACAATTCCAGACAAACTACCATACCGCCCGGTTTCACCACACGCTTCATTTCTGACAACACCTGTCTTAAATCAGGTACATTGCGCAACCCGAACCCAATGGTAACATAATCGAATGAATTGTCTTCAAAGGGAAGTGACATCGCGTTGCCTTGTACCAACGTAATCTGTTTCTGCCGGTTTACAGCATTAACCTTGTTCTGTCCAACCTCCAGCATATTATTGCTAAAATCAAGCCCATGCATGTGACCCGTTTCACTTGCCTCTGCCATAGCGAGTGTCCAGTCGCAAGTGCCACAGCACAAATCGAGTCCGGTATCGCCTTTGGACATATCCATCTTCTTCATGGTGAATTTGCGCCAAGCCTTGTGCCTGCGGAAACTCAGAATATCATTCATGACGTCATATTTTCCGGCTATACTCTGAAAAACCGAATGGACAAATTCTTCTTTCGGTTTGGTCTCTCCGCTCCCCATTCGTCTGTCTCCCCCTCAATCTTCCCTTACTGCCGCATGGGATGGCTGCAAATACGTCAGGTAAGGCTCCAGGATTGCATCAAACTCACGCAAGCCTAATCGATCTTCCTCGTCTTGCAGCAATAGCTGTATGCGGTGTGTACACTCGCGAAGCTTGTCCAGCATAACCTCGCGGGTCCGATGTCTGAGCACCATGCCATTCCATGCCCGTGAATCCGGCTCCGGCTGACGAAGCCGTTTCCGCTCGTCGTCATTACCGTGCTCGTTAATATGCCAGAAAGCATAACTGTGGAGAAAGCTCCGTTCGTCATTCATCCGTCCCAGCTCTTCCACAAGCGTTTCGCAGCAACTGAATTCCGTAAGCAGACTGTTCCATAAGGACTGTTCATTTTCCGCAATCATGCCTGTAAAAGAAAGAAACAGCTGCATCTTCAGCTGCACCGTTTCACGCAAGTATTCTTCAGGCGAAACGAGAAGCTTCTTCATTCGTTCATACAGCGTCATCTTGCGTGCGTTCACTTTGGATACAGCAGCACTGAGTTTGCCGATCATTTCAATTCTGCCTGCATGGGCAAGCAACTGATAGAATCGACTGCTTAAATAATCTCCGGCAAGTACATTCAACTGGCGTGAACGCATTTCCAGTTCTCTTCGCTCTCCAGATATCGTATCGATTCGATCATGCGTATCCATGGCCAACTGTACGAGCGAGGTTGCGAGAGCATAGAGCTCATCATGCACCTTTTCATCTGTGCGGCCCACAAATACCTGCAGCAGACGTGCCCGGCTATCAGGAAATGATGGGATTTCCGTATGTTGTCGAATCATGTCGTAATCCGTATATTTCTTTGCTAGTTGGGGTACGCGATATGAATTCATTCTCAGCCTCCGAGCCTTTGCATTGTTATACCATTTCTGCACTACAATCTTATATATTATAGCATATGTTTATCGGGCACGCACTGAATCCTGCTATTCTATTACCCCTAACTTGTCATTTCGAATTGCTTCTTCCAGAGTTCGGTCTCCATCATGTGAAACCAGTCCTTCAATTCGTCCGAGAGAGTCGGACTTTCCCAGTTCCGCAGCGTTTCGATTGCATACATAGGCCACTCTCCACGGCGAATATCAGCAGCGATTAACAAATGCCTTTTGTGGAGCCATTCGTCCTCCGCCATCACACGTAACAGCACCTGATTCACATTTTCCAGACTTCGAAAGCCAAGATCAGCTACAGTGGCCATATTACCATAGATTTCGGTATAACTGGTGCCCGTTCCGGTAACTTTCAGGTCGAGTGTCAAAATCGATTGTTTCCACTCCACTCTCGTAATGGGTGTGGATAGTTCCATGGTACTTAACACGTCCACCAGATTGTTGTCCGTTAACTGGATGGGATGGTGTGCTGCCGAGACCGGTTGTACACTTTCTCCGCCCCATGTACGCATATGTAAGGTTTGTATGGCAACAAGCAGAAGAACCGCCGCAACCGTTGCCAGCATTGAAGCAATTACGATCATCCGCGGTTTCATAAATGCCTCCCTGCCCTTACCTGTTAGTGTAGTCTGTCCGGTAAAGGCTCATACCTCATTGTACAATGAAAAAAAGCAGGCTATGCCTGCAATTTTCATTATTCCGACTGAATCTGTCCATGCTTGGTAATCAGCGTGGCTTTGCCCCGGATTTTGATGGCTGAAGTATGAGTCGTAAACTGGGCAAACATGACTTCTCCCTTGTCCAGCTTCTCGGTATGATGAAAGCGTGTATCCTGACCTCGGGTTAAGCCGATCACCTGGACACCATTTTCCTCTGCCTTAATTACGATATAATCATTGCCGGTTGGTTGATCCATCACGCACGTCCCCTTCTCTAGTTCGATAGCGTTAATGATGATAAATTTTATTTCATTTGTCAACCAGCGCCTTATGCGAAAAACCGCAAGAAACAACGTTAAAGGGCAAAAGAAAAGGCCGTGAACAAGTCACGGTCTTTTGGTCGACATATGGAATATGTAGAAATCTTATTTAATTCCGTCTTTGAGCGCTTTACCTGGTTTGAATGCAGGAATTTTGCTCGCAGGAATTTCGATTTCTTCACCTGTTTGCGGGTTGCGTCCTTTACGTGCAGAGCGCTCGCGAACTTCGAAGTTCCCAAAACCAACCAATTGTACTTTATCTCCGCTTTGAAGAGCCTCAGCGATTGCTTCGAATACGGCATCAACCGCTTTCGTTACATCTTTCTTGGACAATTCAGTCGCTTCGGATACGTTTGTAATCAAGTCTGATTTGTTCATTTGTTTTTCACCTCCTGAATCAATGTCCTGAATGTTATACTGTGTTTCCGTTTTATAGCGAAATATACGTTCATACGCAAAAAATCTACGTACATCTTGAGCGATGAACACAAATCTCTGCCTACGGTCAACAGTCATTTCCGGCAGAATATCGCCTGAAACCAACGGCGTTCCAGACGCCGAACAAATTTCATACTAATACAGACAGCACACAATTTCAAGTGCGGTTGCGGTTTAAGACGTAAAATGTAACCGCCAGGGCCAGCACGAGAACCCCACCTTTTACAATATCATGCGTGAAATACTGTACGTTCATCATCGTCAATCCGTTTACAAGTACACCAATCAATACCGACCCAATGAATGTTCCAATCACGTTTGGCTTACCCGCGCCAAATACGGAGAATCCGACAAATACTGCGGCTACCGATTCCATTAACAACGGAGATCCGGCATCAATTTGCCCTGATCCTACTTTGGATGCATAGATGATCCCGCCGATTGCAGCAAATACTCCAGCTGCCACATAAGCGAGTGTACGCACTTTTTTCACCTTGATGCCAGACAGCCGTGCCGCTTCTTCATTGCCACCCGTAACGTACATCTGGCGCCCATACTTCGTATACGTCAAAAAGATATGCACCCCGATCACAGCAATGAGCAACAGGATGACCGATATCGGCATTCCCAGCCATTTCCCCTGCCCAAGCTGCAGAAATGCCGGGTCCATCTCTCCGGCAGCCTTGCTCCCATCAGGAAACTGCATATGGTTATAGATAGTGTATCCTTGAGCGTACGTTTTGTGAATACCTCCAATGATGTACATCGTGGCAAGCGTAGCCAACAGATCCGGGATACGCAGTTTCACGATCAGCAAAGCATTGAGCAGGCCAATCACTGCCCCGATGATAAGGGGAACAATAATTACAACGGCCAACGGTTGCTGATACCAGATCATTAAAGAAGCTGTAACGACAGTCGTCAGAGAGACAGTTGCTCCCACCGAAAGATCAAATCCATCCACTATGAGAGATAAGGTAACACCGATTGCTACAAACGTCACAATGGAGATTGAGCCCAAAATATCAGTCATGTTACTGTACGTAAAGAAATAAGGCAATTTAATGCCAAAATATGCAATAACCCCAATAATAACGATGATCGCGCCATAACGGAACGCAAAATCCAATGATTTATCCTTCATGCTTGCACCTCTTGTCCACCGCTTGCGTAGTATAGCAGCTGTTCTTGGTTAGTCTCGCCCCGTTTGAATTCTTTGACAATGGTCCCTTCACACATGACTGCAATCCGGTCACCTATACCCAATCCTTCATCCAGTTCACACGTGAAATAGATGATAGCTTTGCCAGCCAAAGCCAGTTCGTTAATGATGCGAAAAATATCGCTTTTTGCGCCAATATCAACGCCCTTTGTCGGTTCATCAAATATAAAGACGTCAGCTTCCGCATTCAACCATTTGCCAATGGCTACTTTCTGCTGATTACCTCCACTTAAATATTTTACTTCCTGCCTCACGGAGGAAGTCTTGATGCCAAGTTGCTGCACCAATGATTCCGCGTTCTTACGCTCACGCTTTCGACTCACAAATCCCAATGTGCTCAGGCGTCCCAGTAAAGGCAGACTTAAATTCCGTTCCACATTTTCCTGAATCAAAATGCCTTGCTTACGGCGTTCCTCCGGCACAGAAACAATCCCCAGAGCCGCAGCATCAGCGGGCTGAGACAAGCGGAGATCACGGTTTTTAAGCCGAATCTCGCCTCCCTCCAACCGATCTGCGCCAATCAGCAGGCGGGAACATTCCGTTTTGCCAGCGCCTACAAGACCTACCACAGCAAGCACTTCACCTCGACGAACAGACAGGTCTACCCCTTTGACTCTGACCCCACGACGAAGTCCATGTGCCTCCAGCAAAAGTTCACCAACAGGAGCTTCCGTCTTCGGAAATTCCTCTTCAAAGGGTTTGCCCAACATCTGTGTGACCAGATCGTTGATCGTCAGCTCCCGTGCCTCACCAGTAAACACATGTTGACCATCTCTCATGACGGTAACGCGATCACAGTGGCCTGTAACTTCAGGAAGACGGTGAGTAATGAAAATACAGGCAACGCCACGATCTTTCAGCAGATGCACAATCCGGAAAAACGCATCGGTTTCTTCTCGGCTCAACGGTGCGGTCGGTTCATCAAAAATAATGACCTTGGCATCCTGAATGAGGATGCGTGCGAGCAGAATCATCTGTTTCTCAGCAAGTGTCAGGTCGGCTACTTTTTGGTGAACGGATATGTCCGCCCCTAATTGCTTCAGAGCTTCAGCAGCACGCTGTTGCAGCTTCCGCGGACTCTTCCACCAGCCGCCACCAGGCGAGGCCAGTTGGTCCAGCATGATGTTCTCAGCAGCCGTCAATTGGGGTACCAATGCAGCATCCACTTCCTGATATACACAGTGGATACCGCTTGCCTTGGCCTCTCCTGGAGAAGTCAGATGAAGGGTTTGTCCACTCAAGCGAATGGTTCCCTGATCCAGCTGATAGGCACCAGACAGAATCTTCATCAAAGTGCTCTTCCCGGCACCATTCGCACCCAGCAGCGCATGAATCTCTCCGCCTTTTACAGAGAACTCAACATCTTTCAGTGCAGGAATACCTGCAAACTGCTTGTGGATATGTTCCATTTGAAGCAGAATCGGTGCAGCATTCATGATGTAAACCTCCAATCATTTCCCTCTGGGAGTATCACTGTTCTCACATATCTTTTAAGTTGGAAAAAGCGCGCCCTGCGGCGCGCCTCCCTTACGCTGCTTTATTTAGCAGTAATTCCGTATTCTTTCATCCAGTCCTTGATTCCTTGTGTGCTTCCTCCCCAACCTTCAACGTACTCGGACAATTCCGAAGTGGAGATTTGTTTGTCAGGCAGTGCCTCACGCTGTACATAAACCGGATTGAGAACGACTTGATCTTCAGCTTCATCCCCATTTAGCTTCTGATACGCATAACGAACCTGTACACGGCCAATATCAGTTGGATCAACAGCAGCTGAAGCAACCCAAGGATTTTTCGGGTCCTGAATCATTTGCAAATCCTCGTCACTCATGTCGATACCATACACTTTGATCTCATCACGCCCGGCTTGCTGAATGGCACGTGCCGCACCTTTGGCGAACTCATCCCAAGCAGTCCATACTGCTGTAATCTCGCCTTTTGGATACTGTTTGAGGATGGCCTCCATTTTGGCCTGTGTATCCAGTGCCGGGTTCTGTGCAGAACCAAATGTGGCAATCTCCTTAATATCCGTGTTTTCTTTCATGAACTTGTCATAGGCAATTTGACGACGTTCCATCGGTGCGAAGCCTGCCACCCATACTTTTACGATGTTCCCTTTTCCATTGATATCTTTTTTCATTTGCTCCAGTGTCAGCTCAGCCATCTTCTGATCATCCTGTGACAACACCGTAGCTCCGGGAACACTAATGTCTGCATCAAACACAACAACCGGAATATTCTGCTCTACAGCCTTTTTCACACCCGGCTCCAGCAGGGAATCCCCGTGATCCGTCAGGATAGCATCGAATTTCTGGTTAATCGCGCTATCAAGCAACGACACCATCTTGGCTTTATCATTATCGGCAACAAACGTGGTCAGTTCTCCACCGAATTTTTCAATTTCTTCTTTGACCCCTTGCACATATTGCTGTGAGAAGGTACCCGTATTAAATTCCATAATTAAAGCGACTCGCTTGCCACTGAGTGCGCCTGTGACTGCTTCAGTCTTGGGCTTGTCCTCAGCGGTTCCCGAGGCTGTAGTCGAAGCGGGTTCTTTTTTAATCCCGCAAGCAGAAAGTGCCAGTGTGAATACAAGTAACATACTCAACCATACCCATTTTGTATCTTTCTTTTTCATCTCTGTCTCCCCCTATTCGCGCTCTCTGTGATCTCGATCACAATCGTTGAATATTAATATAACGACTAATCCCTAGTATGTAAATGGGTTTTAGTAATTTAAAGCTAAAACTTGCTAAATTTTTTTTGTAACATTCAACTTCGCATCCATTTCATCCAGAATCAAGAAAAATGTAAGCAAGAAAAAGACCGCAAGGGGGGGCCCTTACGATCTTTTGGGATTACAGAATGATGGCGATCAAACCACCTGAACCTTCGTTAATGATACGTCCCAACGTCTCTTGCAGTTTGTATCTTGCATTATCTGGCATCATCGCAATTTTACCCTGAATGCCTTCTCTCACGATGGAGTGCAGCGAACGACCGAACATATCTGAATCCCATACCTTGATTGGATCGTTCTCGAAGTCCTGCATCAAGTACCTCACCAGTTCCTCACTCTGCTTCTCCGTTCCGATAATCGGTGCGAACTCCGATTCCACGTCAACCCGGATCATGTGAATGGATGGTGCGGTCGCTTTCAGGCGGACGCCGAATTTCGTGCCTTGCCGGATGAGCTCAGGTTCATCCAGTGCCATTTCAGCAAGAGATGGAGCCGCAATGCCGTACCCAGTTGTTTTGACCATCTCCAGCGCTTCTGCGAAGCGATCATACTCTTTCTTGGCATGAGAGAATTCCTGCATCAGTTGCAGCAGATGATCCTTACCCCGGATCTCAATACCGACCACTTCCACAAGGATCTGATCGTATAATTCATCCGGTGCGTACAGATCGATTTCTGCTACACCCTGACCCATGTTCATACCGCTGAGACCTGCACGGTCGATGAATTCATACTCCATGAACTGAGCGACAACCCGATCCACGTCACGCAGCCTGCGAATATCCTTCACAGTATCACGCACGGAATTTTCGTAGTTGCTGCGCAGCCAGTGAGTTTCATTGAGGACCATCACCCAGCTCGGCAGGTTCACATTCACCTCATGAACAGGGAACTCATAGAGTACTTCACGAAGGACACCTGTCACATCATCTTCTGTCATTGTTGCTGCACTGAGGGTCATGACCGGAATGTCATATTTGGCAGCAAGCTCACTGCGCAACTGCAACGCTTCTTCACTGCGAGGGCGGGTAGAGTTGATAATCAGTACAAACGGTTTGCCCACTTCTTTCAGTTCAGCAATGACCCGTTCTTCGGATTCCACATAGGAACTGCGGGCAATCTCTGCAATTGTGCCGTCAGTTGTGACCACTACACCCAGCGTAGAGTGCTCCTGAATGACTTTGCGTGTGCCAATCTCCGCTGCTTCCTGAAAAGGAATGGGTTCTTCGAACCAAGGTGTGGAGATCATGCGCGGACCATTCTCGTCCTCGTAACCCTTGGCTCCTTCCACCGCGTAACCTACACAATCCACAAGGCGCACATTGACATCGAGTCCTTCGGCGACCTTGATCTGAACCGCGTTATTGGGTACGAATTTCGGCTCCGTTGTCATGATCGTTTTGCCTGCGGCACTTTGAGGGAGTTCATCCACTGCACGCCCACGGTCTGCCTCGTTTGTGATGTTCGGCAAGACGATTGTTTCCATGAAACGTTTGATAAATGTTGATTTACCCGTCCGGACTGCGCCGACAACCCCGAGATAGATATCCCCTCCGGTCCGCTCGGCTATGTCCTTAAAAATGTCCACTTTCTCCAATGAAATCCCCTCCCTAAATTACTCCGAAGGAAAAATGCTAAAGAGCATCCGCTTCGTTTTTTCAATCAGAAGACTGAAATCCCTGCAACGGTAGAGCCGCCTTTGTGAGTGCCCGGAAGTCGTCCGCCGCCGAACGTTGCATTCTGATGAAACCGGCGAGAGCGGCGTTAACTCGTACATGCAATTGGACTAGTATCATCTTATGTATCCGTATGCAGCATTATGACGCGTATTTTTGTTTTTTTCTCAAGGTAGTGACCTTAAGAAAATCGCTCCGCTCTCGGACTGCGCGTCTTTATTTCAATCTACTTTATGTACGCGGCGAAGCATTTATGCTGCTTCTTTATTTTGTATTTGGTGTACCCGGTCAGCAGCGAAGAAGTTATAATGAGGAGGAACGTATTTTCCACAGAGCATAGCAGAGTTGAGTAGATGACATAACGAGTTGAGAAAGGTGAGATGAGCATGGCACAGATCAAAGTCTATGGAATAAGTGTACACCTTAACCCATTGAAAGAGCAGCTTTCACAAGTCATACACTCCGTTATGATGGGTGTCTTGGGTTTGCCGGAGAACAAAAAGTTTCAACGTTATTTCCCGATGGAGACGGAGGATTTTCTTTTCCCTCCAGATCGTTCAATAGCGTATACCATTATTGAGATCAGCATGTTCGAGGGACGAACTGACGAAGTTAAAAGAGAACTGATACAGCAATTATTTGCACAGCTAAATGAACAATTGAAGCTATCCCCGCATGATGTGGAAATTACCCTATTTGAAACGCCGCGCAGTCACTGGGGTATTCGCGGGTTGCCTGGTGACGAACTTGACTTGTCTTATAAAGTTAAAATCTAGAGACGGAAGTCAGACTAGGCATTTCGTGAAGTATGAACTTATGAACCACCTTATATATCAAAAGAGATATCCCGTGATACGGAATATCTCTTTTTTGACCCTTAGGCCTATTTCAACCTATTACATCATTCGAATCGAATGTGCTCATTCATTAGGCTGTGCCAGCGGGCTATTATTTTGCCAAGTATAGCTTACCGATTTTACAGGGACGAAGTAGGAATGTTCCAATAGGAAATCCCGAACATCTTCATCCTTTGTTGGCGGGTTATCGGACTTCTCCACAGCCTGCATAATGTCAAAAGCATAATCAACATAGACATTCCCTTCATCATCCATCATGAAAGGTAACTCCTGCCCCGAATATACACTATTCAGCGTAACCTCAGGAGCACCAGCCTGTGCAGCTTGTTTCATATCTACAGCATATAAACCCGGATATCGTTCTTCCCCACTTGGCAGTTGATTGTTATGTACGGACTTATATTGATTGACCATTCGCTGAACATCATTTACTTTCTGCACGGTTTGTAAGTCCATAACCTTAACCGTAGGTTTCACTTCTTCATCCTGAATGAGGAAGTAAGCGCTACCACCACTTTCAAATGCGGTTCCTGGGATTTCATCCAAATACCCCTGCTGTTTCAGCTTAGACAGATCTACTCTGAATTTTTCATACTTAGGCGTTTTCAAATCCGCATTGATCATAGGCAAAATCCCTTGATCCTGTTGGAATGCGTCTACTGCACTCTGGATACGGCTCACGCTCTCCGCTATTTTGGGATCGGTATTACTACTCTGGGATTGGTACATGCACCCACTCGCTGTAAAAGCAAACAGCAGGAATAACAGCAGACTGGACATCTGCTGCACCTGACGCCTCCGTCCGCTTACCTTCGGGTACTTCATTTTATTCTCGTTCATCCGTATCCTCCTTGAATCGTTTCATTCAGGTCATCTTAGAACCAGTCGTCCTCTTCCTGCTGTTGACGTTCCAATTGTTTACGAATCGCTGCCTTGAGCGGGTCCTCCGGAACATGAACCGATACCGATCCATTGACCTTGGCTTGGCAAGCCAGGCGAGTCCCCGCATCCAGCAGCGAACCGAGCTTACGCTTTTCTGCATCCGTTGGTGGTTGCAAGGCCGCAAGGTGCTGCTCGTCCACTTTCACCTTACACATCAGGCAGGCGGCCTTGCCATCACATCGGGTCGTTATCTTCACGCCCGCGCGACGTGCCGCGTTTAACAGTGTCACCCCCGGCTTAAGCCGGATCGTTTTATTTTGTGGTAAAAATGTAATCACGTAATCCATGCCTTTTCCTCCCTCAGCCTACTGAGGCCATTCGAATCCAACAAGCTCTTCCACTTCTGCTCTGAATCGGCTTGTCCATACATTCTGCCGTCCCAACAAATCCATCAGAGGCTGATGTGACTGTGGATTCTGGCGAATCTGTCTCGCAATGGGTTCATAACGATCCGAGCGACCTCTCAACAGGTTAAACAGCAGTTCATGAGCGAGCGGCATCAGTCGTAACGTATATGGGCCAATCTGGGCTTCAGCTGCATGCTGAGCCAGCACATGTTCAATTTCAATACGATACCAGCTTTTTCGTGACCACACTTCAAAACCACCAACCAGCTCCAAGGCACAGTTACCCACTTGATAATGACTGAGCAGCGAGGCGTAAGGTCCTGTCTTATCTACAACAGGCTCGTCCAGCACCATTCCAGGCGCAGATTTATGTAATTCCTTCGCTGCAGCGATATCCGCGTAAATGTCTATATCCCTAGGCGCTTGTTGCAGCTCCACCTGCTGTAGTAACAGCCCACAGCTTCCTCCGAGCAACCATGTATGAGGCGCTGTGTTCCAGGCTTTGGCCGTCTCCAGCAAAGCCGCGTGTAATTCCGGATAGTGCTCTGTCCGATCCTCCGTTTCATGCGGCCCCATAGGCTCACCTTCCCCCTCATCCGTTTTCGTTGTGTCAGTTCTTATGATGTGTCTATGCGGATGTAATCTCTCTCAGGCAAGAAAGATCAGGTCAGAGAAGCTATTCCGCCAAAAAAGCCAATCAGCATAATCAGAAATGCAATTAAAGAAAGTATCCCCCGTACAATGCCTTTTGTTTTGGCACGAGCAAACGTAATTAGGAATACAGATAGTCCCATAATGAGGATGGCGACCAATGACAGCCACATCTTGTCCATTGCGCTCATAATCCAGCAGTCTCCCCTTCAGTCCGTTATTCATCACTGACACTGTGACAATTGCAACTATTATAACACGAAACTTAGCCCAGCTTTCCAAAAAAAAGACAAAAAGCAAGTCGGCAGAAGCCGACTCGTCTTTTTGTCTTGCTGGATCACCTGCATGAGCAGGCGCGATCTATTATTTTTTCATCATCATTTTCATTAATGATTCCATACTGTTTGGGTTTAATCCGCTCTTTTTGACAGCACTCACAATATCCTGAACCGTATCCTCAGATACCGGAACTTTCGCCATAGCAGATACTTGCTTGATCAGTTGGCGCAACTGAGCTTCATTTTGGATCGTGGATGGTTTCACTGTGCTTGCCAATTTCTTGACGGCGCCTTCCGTTATCGCTTTGCCTGTTTTTTTGTTGATCGCTTTCAGCGCATCCTTGGAAATGTTGTTACCCATTCGTCTCCCCTCCTCCGGTAATACTCATGTGTATAGTATGAGTGCACCAAAGGAAAGGTGAATAAGCTTCTCATTTCATAAAGTTTGCGTAAGCTGCCTCAATCAGGAATGCCATTGCTCCCAGGTTTCAAGCGTCATGATTTCCATTTCGGTCTTGGGATCACGTCCCATCAAGGCTTCCACCGCATCTCGCGGTTTTCTCTCCTGAAAAAGAACATGATACAGCTGATCAGCAATTGGCATTTGCACACCGTATTTCTGAGAAATAAAATAGGCGGCCTGCGTGGTCCGAATTCCTTCCACAACCATGCCCATGGAATTCAAAACATCATCCAGCTTCTGTCCTTGCCCCAGCATGGAGCCTGCTCTCCAGTTCCGGCTGTGCTGACTTGTCGCGGTCACGACCAGATCGCCGACCCCTGCAAGTCCGGAAAACGTAAGCGGATTTGCTCCCATTTCCACACCTATGCGAGTGATTTCAGCCAAGCCACGTGTTAACAACGCTGCTTTGGCATTGTCACCAAAATGAAGGCCGTCCGACATGCCTGCACCAAGCGCGATAATATTCTTGAAGGCTCCAGCCAGTTCAACCCCAATCATATCGCGATTCGTATACACACGGAAATAGGCATTCATAAACAACCCTTGAGCTGCCTCAGCAGAAGCTTTATCCAGTGAAGCCACAACAACTGTCGTTGGACAACGCTTAACAACTTCTTCTGCATGACTTGGGCCAGAAAGCACAACGACACGCCCTTCTTCACATTCGAGTTCCTCCGAAATGACCGTGGACATTCGTTTCAAGCTTTCCGTCTCAAAACCCTTGGTTGCATGAATGATTAACATTTCCGGCTTATAATAAGCCTTGAACTGATGGGCAACCGAACGCATGGCTGACGACGGAGCAACAATTAACACGGCCGAAGCCCCTTCAACTGCCGCTGCCATATCCGTAGTTGCCTGAATACGCACTGACAGCTCTGCATCGGGAAGGAAGCGACTGTTGGTATGTTGGTTATTGATCTCAGCCGCCTGCTCTTCACCACGTGTCCACATCATCACATCCAGTTCATTGGCAGCCAATACACTGGCAAGTGCAGTTCCCCAACTGCCTGCAACCAGAACAGCAACTTTTTTAGACAACGCGTTTTCCCCCTCCAGGGTTTTTCGATCCCAATTTATTTTCCTGTCCTTTGGCGAGCTTCGCAATATTGGTACGATGTCTCCAGAACGCAAACAGACAAATAATCAGACTTCCCCAGAAGAGATTCGTTGAATATCCGGGCAGTACCAGGATGAAGATCGGTGTCAAAGCTACAAAAATCAGGGAACCGAGCGAAACATATCGTGTCACTACGATCGACAGAATGGCAAAAACTCCAGCGCATAGCGCAGGAATAAAAGCTAGAGTCACAAGTACACCGATCGCTGTCGCGATTCCTTTTCCCCCGCGGAAACGGAAGTAAAGCGGCCAGTTATGTCCTGCGATGGCAGCTATACCACTAAGTGCAGGGACCCATTCGGAACCATTGCTGAACCAAATTCCAATCCATACGGCCGCAATCCCTTTGAGTACATCCAACAGAAGAACCAGAATTGCTGGTCCCTTACCCAATATACGCAACGTATTGGTAGCCCCTGCGTTTCCACTTCCGTGCTGACGGATGTCAATTCCCCGTAACGCTTTTGCAAGGAGCACACTAAAGCTGATTGAACCGAGCAGGTAGCTCAGTACAATCGCTGCGATTTGTAAAATCACATACTTCTCCCCTAACCTTCGTCGGACTTCTTCCGAGTGAATATGCGAATTGGTGTGCCTTCAAAATCAAACGCTGCACGGATTTTATTCTCCAAATAGCGCTCATACGAGAAGTGCATCAATTCCGGGTCGTTCACAAAGATAACCATGGTCGGAGGTTTAACTGCAACCTGAGTCACATAGTTAATTCTCATTCTGCGTCCTTTGTCTGTTGGCGGCGGATTAATAGCAACCGCATCAGACAGGACATCGTTAAGCAGATGAGTCTGCACACGTAACGAATGCTGCTGTGCTACACGTTGCACAACCGGTAACAATTTTTGTAAGCGTTGTTTTGTCAGGGCTGACAAAAATACAACTGGCGCATACGTCATAAACAGGAAGTGATCCCGAATTTTTTGTTCAAATTCTTTCATCGTTTTGTCATGCTTCTCTACAACGTCCCATTTGTTCACGACGAACAAAGACGCTTTCCCTGCTTCGAATGCATAACCTGCGATATGCTTGTCCTGCTCAATAATGCCTTCTTCACCATTAATGACAATCAGAACGACATCCGCACGCTCAATGGCACGCATGGCACGCATTACGCTGTATTTCTCAGTCGTTTCATAGACTTTACCGCGTTTACGCATACCTGCTGTATCGATCAGCACATAGCGCTGCCCGTCTTTTTCAAACGGAGTATCAATGGCGTCACGGGTTGTCCCGGCTACGTCACTGACAATAACACGTTCTTCACCCAGAATGGCGTTCACCAACGAAGATTTACCCACGTTAGGACGTCCGATTAGAGCTACACGAATGACATCGTCATCGTAAGTCTCTTCCTCAAGTTCTGGCAATTTCTCCACGATGGCATCCAGCAAGTCACCTACACCCGTACCATGACTTCCTGATATTCCAATGGGATCACCAAATCCAAACCCATAAAACTCATAAATGAGCTCACTGCGCCCAATATTATCCACTTTGTTAACGGCTACAACGATAGGCTTACCTGAGCGGTACAACATCTCTGCGACTTCTTCATCAGATTGTGTAATCCCTGCTTTTGCATCACACATGAACACAATAACATCCGCTTCTTCAATGGCGAGCTCTGCCTGCATCCGGATTGATTTTAAAATGACGTCCTCGCCGTCAATTTCGATACCACCTGTATCGATAATGCTGAAAGGTTTACCGTTCCATTCACCGATTCCGTAAATCCGGTCACGGGTAATGCCCGGCTTGTCTTCCACAATGGCCAGTCTGTCGCCGATGATCCGATTGAAAATGGTGGATTTACCCACGTTCGGTCGTCCGACAATTGCCACAACGGGTCTTGCCATACATTCCACTCCTCCTGTCCATACTTACGATACTCATCATAGCAAAAAAGATATGTCTTGGCTAACGTTTCATACCCTTATGCTCACAATAACAACAATCGGCGAACCCACCTGGGCTCGCCGATCCTGCTTTTATTGTTCAGCAAAATATGCAGTATTTAACTTAGAACCATGCATTGTTAACTTATTTAAATTTGCTGAGTTTGTCACCGAAACGTTCGCCAAGCGTGATGCTCAGACCTTGATTGCTCATGGAAACGTTCGGGTTGTTGATTTCTTCACGTGGAGCGTTGTTTCTAGCAGGTCTTTCTGATTTTTGCGTTTGGGCAGGAGCTTCTTCTGTTTCCTTGATGCTCAGGCTTACACGTTGCTCAGAAGGATTCATGTCCAAGATCTTAACTTGAACTTCCTGACCTTCTTTCAACACTTCGTGAGGAGTGCCGATGTGTTTGTGGGAGATTTGCGAGATATGCACAAGTCCCTCAACACCAGGAGCGATTTCAACAAAAGCACCGAAATCAACCAGACGTTTTACAACACCTGTTACGATATCGCTGGAGTTGAATTTGTCGCCAGCTGTTTCCCAAGGACCTGGTTGAACAGCTTTCATGCTCAAGCTGATTTTACCTTTTTCAGGATCAACTTTCAGCACTTTCACGTTAACTTTATCACCTTCAGACAGAACGTCAGATGGTTTTTCAACGTGTGTCCAAGCCAGCTCAGATACGTGAACCAGACCGTCTACTCCGCCTACATCAACAAATGCACCGAATTGAGTCAGACGTTGTACCGTACCTTCAATCACTTGACCTTCTTGCAAACCAGCCATAACCGTAGCTTTGTTTGCTTCGAATTCTTGCTCAAGTACGTCTTTTTGGGAAAGGATCACTTTGTTGTTCTCACGGTCGATCTCTTTCACTTTAACACGCAATGTGCGTCCTTTGTAGTCGCTGAAATTTTCAACGAAATGGCGCTCTACCATGGAAGCCGGAATAAATCCGCGTACGCCCACGTCTGCTACCAAACCGCCTTTAACAACGTCCGCTACAACTACTTCGAATACGTCTTGATCTTCAAAGTGCTTTTGCAATACGTCCCAAGCGTTTTCGCTGTCGATCGCACGTTTGGACAACACGAGTTTTTCTTTCTCGTCATCGATGCTAAGTACTTTAGCTTCAACTTCTTGTCCAACTTCAACTGCATCAGACGCGCTGTCTACGTGTAAAGAAGACAGTTCACGAATTGGAATGACACCGTCATATTTATATCCAATGCTCACATAGGCTTGGTTATCTTCCAATTTGACGATGGTTCCTTTTACGGTATCTCCTTTTTTCAAGGAAACGAATTGATCCAACTCATCTTGGGTTGCTTCTTGATTTTTCATTTCTTCCGACATGTCAAATACCCTCCTCAATTCAAAAACCCCATTATATTCAAACCTGCCTGTAGCAGAGTTCAAAACACTTTCATAACTGAATACCGTTGCTTAGCTTCCCTCAAAAATATGGAAACATGCACTCAGTTGTCAGACGAAGCCATCACTTGCTCGGCATGCCTGTTCGCACCATTTCATTAATCTTGGACATAATCTTCTCAGTCGCTCTCTCCAGAGCATCTCCGGTTGGATCTTCCTTGAACTCGTCCAAACTTACGGGTGCTCCATACACAACTTTCATCTTACGAAAAACCTTGTAGTTGCCGATAATAGCAGTAGGAATAACTGTAGCACCACTCCGTAGAGCGAAGCTCGCTGCACCTTTTTTACCGATTCCTCCATCATTGTGACGGCTTCCCGAAGGGAAAATGCCAAGCACTTCACCACTACGCAAAAGGTTGAGTGATGTTTTGATGGATTCTTTGCTGACGCCTCCACGTTTTACCGGGAAAGCACCTACAGCTTTGATAATTCGGCCCAAGACCGGAATATCAAACAATTCGCTTTTGGCCATGAAACGAACCTTACGACGAATCTTGATACCAACCGTTGGAGGATCAAAGTTACTGATATGATTGGAACATAAAAGTACGCCGCCTTCTTCGGGGATGTTCTCCCGTCCAACTGCCTCCAGGCGGAAAAGAATGGTGTAAATGATCCGCAGTAATGTGCTGCAAAATGTGTAAATCATAGACCGATCTCTCCTCTGACCATTGTGCAATAAGATACGATTTTGTCAACCACTTCATGGATGCTCATCTCGGTTGTATCAAGAACAGTAGCGTCCTCAGCACAACGAAGTGGGGAAATTTCCCGACCTTCATCCAATTTATCACGGGTGGCAATGTCTCGCTCAAGTTGCTGCAACGTCAGTCCTTCTGAGGGGTCCAGTTCTTTGAAGCGGCGAAGTGCACGCTCTTCCACACTGGCAGTCATGAAGATTTTCACTTCCGCATCGGGCAGTACTGTCGTTCCGATATCGCGTCCATCCATGACGACGCCCTTGCGCAAAGCCATTTGCCGCTGTGTATCCACTAATTGCGTACGCAGCCCCTCGATTTGCGCATATCGGGACACGATTCCCGTCACTTCACGGGAGCGGATTTCCGAGGTTACATCTTCCCCATTACAGAACACTTTCTGTCCGTCGGGATCCGGTTGTAAATCAATGACCAGCTTTTGGGTTTCCTGAAGCACCTCTGGCACATCTTCAGGTGTAATGCCTTTCCGAAGCATATGCAGGGTTACCGCGCGGTACATTGCGCCAGTATCGACGTATATATACGCGAGCGCCTCTGCAACCAATCGGGCCACCGTGCTTTTCCCGGCACCGGCAGGTCCGTCAATTGCAACGTTCATCTTCCCGTTCTCTGATGTGTTCTGGCTTGCCAACGGGGCATTCCTCCTCAAACGATAAGCCTCAATAAAAAAACAGGCATTGCCTGCATCGTCAAAATTATACCACACTATACACATGGATGCAAAAACAGACAAATCAGTGATCTACCTGTTCGTTTACCATTTGCATCTGAATTGGTGTTCCTTCCATACGATCAATCGAGGTCATATTCTTTTTTAAACTAGGCACAAGAAGTAATAATTGATAGATCACAAGCAGAATTAGAAGCACTGTAATAAGAATCAGAGCCCTACTCTCCATCCGTCTGGAGAACACAACATATAAACGCTCGTATCTTCGGGATGCATGGCGATGATTCATGACTTGAACCTCCGTTTTTCCCATTACATTGCCCGCAGCTATCCCATTTTATCCCCCTACTGAAACCTCATTATTTCGTACGATAATCCAATTGTCGTTCAAAACAAAATTTGATGATCTTCTGCCGCTCCAAATCGGTGATCTGTACAAACTTCAACATGCACAACAGCCTGCCGGTTTCCAGGGTTTTGACCCTCACCACTTCTGCTTCAAAATTAGCATGTTCAATCGCTGCGTTACGATAAGGAACAAGCAACCAGCACTTCAGCGTCTGCCCTTCCGTAATTGGAAAATCAGGCTCCCCGTAGATGGACAATCCACCGCCGCCAATATCTTCAGTTAAGCCCACTGCGCGGCTCAGATCTTCAGCCTGTATGGCCATTTCAAGGTTTGCATGAACGCGTAGAAAGCTGCGACGCTGAATTTTGGTAATATCGTCTGGCAAAGGTTTGCGAATCCGTACAAGACGAATGACATCTTCCTCAAACCCCGTGACGTAGGTATTGAAATAATGACGGACTCCTTCTTCCGTAATATAAGAAATGGATAGCTCCTCGCCAAAAAACAACCTTTTTAATCGGCTGCTTCCTTGCTGCATGGGAACTTCGATCAGAAAACTGTTATCATCCGTATCCGCAATGCGTGATTTATATTGTTTAATTTCTTCTTTTTCATCCGCAGAGGCAATCTGAATGTATAGAATTTCATTTATTTTGGGAAACAAGCTGTCCACCGCCACCTTAGCTATTTATCTTCATATGTACAAGGACTATTATACCATGACCTTTATCATAGTGGACAAACAAAAAACAGACCACCGAGTGGCCTGTCTTGTTTGTTTATTTTCGATTTGGAACTACTATTCGTTAGGCCTATGAGGTTGCATTAACCGGTTTCACTTCCTCAACCGCTTCCTCTACACCCGTATCGGCATTGATGTAAATTCGATACTTGGAACCATTGATGCGACCACCAAATTCATAACATAGAACTTCTTTGCTAAGTTCATTCTCAATCAGTGATTTGCGACCATAACTCTCTTTAAAATCAGGGTTCAGCTTCTTACGTGCTTGCTCAACTGTAAGATGAGCTTTGGGAATCTTCCGCTGATCATTATGCTCATAAACAAAATCACTGGCCTGGAAGCCCGTTACTTCACCCGTATCCAGTCCAACCCGGACTGACATTTTCTCAGGATAAATTAACGTATCCCCTTGTTTACGTACATAAGTCAGATTGCCGAGATTCCCATACTCATCATAGTTGACCGCCTTCATATCCTTGTAACCTTTATTGGATAGGAATTGATCTGCTTTGGCCATCGCTTCCTTACGAGTTACTTTTTTGGTTCCGATGGGGCGAGTATCGCTGTAAGAGATCAGCATACCGCCATTGCGAGTGAAATCCATCATTAGTTTCCCGTTTTTGGCTTGATCAATCGAGGCAGTGTACGACTCCCAATCTGTGCCTTTACCGTTTTCCTGCACTTGAATCTTGTTCATATCGGCATTAGAGAACTTCGCCGCTTTACTTTGTATCTGTTCTTTCGTCATCGGTAAACCATCCAGCTTCTTCACCGAACGTTTGGCATAAATGCTGGAGACGGAAGGACCCCAATCGAGTTCAGGGTACTCCTGTACCTTTTTGTTTACGGTGCGGAATCCATCAAGAATGGTATTGTCCATTGCTTTCTCTTCCGTTGCCATAGCCGACTCCGCATCCATCCAGCGCAAACGCTCTGAAATGACTTTTTGCTGAACGACCTGCAGATTCTTGGTGATCTCAGATGAATTCTGATATAGCTTTTTCAGGTTACCCATTTCCTTTTCACTCAAAGGCTCGTTTGTCATATCACGCATGGAAGCCTGATAAGCAAAGTTCGAGATACGGGAGAGGAAATCCTCGGTTTCGTTAAAAGGTAGCATCGTGAGGGGCAGTTGGTTAATTTCATTCTGTGCTTCACTTGTGAGGCGCCATACGTTCATCAGACCTTTGCGATGCATTCCCTGGGAGGTTGCATGCACAGCCAGTGTATTTCCAATCTCCGAATGCAATTTATCCATATGAAAAGATAAATCGTGAAAGGCACGCTGATATTGATTCTCCGCTTTGATCAGAATTGCATTCTTCTCCTGATTCTCTTGGTATCCCCATACAAGAGCACCGATCAACAGAACTGCAAATATCGGAAACATAACTGAACTTAAACGTTTATACATCGGTAGAGTCTCCTTTCTTCTAAGCCACTACCTCTATTGTGGATCGAAGAAAGATCTCTTATGCATGCGATTTCCAGTCTGTCCATTGTCGGGCTCTTCATTTTGATTTCGGAGTGATCCGTTTAATTCAACTGAAGCCAGCTCGTAACGCCATCTTCTTCAATTTCAAACTGATCTCGGTTATCACACAGGCACTGTTTAAACCCCGTTTCAATTCGTCCTCGTTCCTTCTTGCCTCGGAGTGTAAAACGCTCCCCACATTGCTTGCATCTAATTTTAATTTTGATCCTCATCACACTTATCCCCGTTTCTATTGGTCATTTCCCGGAGAATTTTTTATTTAAAAGTGCGTGTTCAAAAAGAGCGCTTTTCAGTACCGAGAAGATGGGATGAAGCTAGAAATGGAGTAGCGGAGCGTAGGGAAAACTACGTGAGCAACGGACATTTCGGCTGAATTCCATATTCGATGCTGAGGATGCCACTAGCATCCTTCGTAATCAAAAGCGGACTTTTTGAACAACCTCTAAATGACAAAAAAACACACCGGGGCGTTAGGCGCAGGTTGCGCTCCATGTCCACCAGTGTGTCCGTATTTTTATAATTTAACCTCTTCCTCACGTTTCACAAAACGAAATGGAGAACGGTTGTTGGCCCTTGCGATCTTCCCCATCGCTCCGTACCATAATCCTGCCATCAGTGGTGCAATAAACCACAGCCAATAATTCACCATGGTGTTCATAATGACATCGTATAGTGCATGCCAGAAGAATGGTAAGATGAGTGAGAGCGCAATAAACCAACGTTTTTTCTTACCATCCGTGAACTTGGCACGCCCCATGTAATAACCCATGATTACGGCAAACATGGCGTGACCTGATACTGGAAGCAGTGCCCGGATAAACATGGCTGAGACTGAAGCATTCCCCGCAAAGGCATACAACACATTCTCTACCGTAGCGAACCCGAGTGAAACAGCCACCGCATATAAAATCCCGTCATATGGCTCGTCGAACTCGGTATGGTTATAAATGATGTGGTATAACACAAACCATTTAACGAATTCTTCGACCCAACCCGAAATCAGGATGGCTTCAACATAAGGATTATCTCCAAGCCAAATCATCATGCCACGCTGGATAATCATCACAGGCAACACCATCAGAATCCCCATGACAAAAACTCGCAGTACCATGTGAAGCGGTTCGGAGTCATAACGGTCTTTCAGATAAAAGTATGTTAACAAGGCGAGACCCGGAGCTACTGCTGCAGCTAAAACCGAAAACAAAAGCACCGAAATTCCCTCCTCTGACTAAGACGCGATTATAACTGGAGCTTAATCCTGACGTTTGAAGTGGGTGCAAATAACATCAATCGCTAGTTCAGGAATAACTACCTTACCATACTCTTCCATGACAGCGGGAGTAACCGAAGATCCTTCACCAAATTCAGCAAGCAAAGCAATCAATGCTGCATGTTTGGTAGTGTCCACTTCGTCCGGCTCCAAGTGCAAGAACCACTTGTCTTTATAGGAATAGAGTCTCCCAGCATTCGTTACATGCTGACGCAACATATGTGCAGCCTCAATTAGCACTTCGAAATCCTTAAATGCATAGACAATGGAATCACTTTGTTCAAGTGTAACTTCCATTTCATATACTTCTTCAGGCAGGTCATCTTCATTGCCTGAACCATATTGTTGCGGATCATATTTCCCACGAGTGACAATGACAACCATCCCTTGAGCGGGAAGTGCGAATACTTCGACAGCAAGTGGACCCGTAGCATCAAATCCAAGTTCGGAATATGCCTGGTCCATCATTTCAGTGAACAGTTCATGAACTCTAGGTATTTCCTGCCACATATCATCTTTTTGTATTCCGCGCTCGCTCAGATCGTCAAAGGTCAGGAAAATCCGTATCTTATCGTGACTTAATCTTTCTATTTTCATACAGGATCTCCCCTTTTTAAGCAAGTCTTATAACAGATTATGAAGCACAAAACAATATGTGCTGAAAATAAATCTATGTAGTTATGTTATCATTTTATACCTTCAAATGCACGAAGTAAAATCGACAAAAAAAGAATCATTCCACAGCAAACTGGACTGTGGATGATTCTTATGAGCTGTTTTGGTTTATAAACCCGGTACTGTTGTGTTTGTTTGAGTTAGAATCTGCTCAACTTCATGTTTAACTTCTGGATTGGTGCGAATAAAATCCTTGAGCATGTTCATGTTCTCTTCTTTTTCCTTTGGCGTAATTGGTCTTGCCATTTTATTCGTTGGGTTTTTGTGGGTTTCACCATGCTCATTTTGCTTGGAACTGAATCCGTCCATACCCGGAAAAGTCATCTCCATCATCTTATGTTTGGCCTGATCCATCATGTTTCGGGATGAACCGGAAGACAGCATTGGCATTTTACCTTTGGACAGCCATGAACTGGCTGCAACGCCAATGACGATACCCCAGAGAAAGGATGACGCCTTCATTACACCAACCTCCTTTTAATGTTAAAGTCACAACTAGTGTTTGCGGGAATGCCCCATCTCATTCTGCATAAATACAGGAAAGCGAGTTGAAAATCATGGTTAGAAACACCGCCGCCTTAATTATGATTGCATGCATGCTGTTGTCAGCGTGCGGAGCCAAGGAAGTAACATCGCCTGAAACATCCCATTCCAACAATGAATCGGTGCCTTCGACCCAAGAACAAAAGAACAAACCTTCTAGCACTGCCACAGGAGAAACTTCCATTTCGGATTCAGGTTCCGGTTCAACCGAACCAACGTCTGATGAAGAGACCTCAGACAACAAGGAAACCACTTTGACGGAAAAAGCTAGTTCCTCTGAAACAGATGCAACTGAGGAAAAAATTGATAAAACGTATCACATGAACACCAATTATTACATTAAGCCCAACGACAAAACAGGTGAAGGCAAAGTGGTATTGTTGACATTTGACGATGGGCCCAAAGAAGAAAAAATGATTAACGGGTTAATCGACACGTTGGATAAACATGACGCCAAGGCCATATTTTTTGTCAACGGTTACCGAGTGAAAAGTCATCCCGAATTGTTGGAAATCATCCATGAACGTGGTCAGATTATTGGGAATCATGCCTGGGATCATGAGGATCTCCAAAAAATGTCCAGTACAGAAGCAGCCAAACAAGTTACCGATGTGCAAAAGATTGTGAAGGACACTATTGGTGTGGAACCCCAATTTTTCCGCCCGCCCTTTGGCTCCGGTAATGACGCACTGAAAGCCGCTGTCAAAGAGAACGGCATGTTATATATGACCTGGTCCAATGGTTCACTGGATTGGGATAAGAGTACCAAAAACAAACCGGATAAAGTCATTCAGAATGTGCTGGATCAATTAAATCCCGGAAGCAATATTTTGATGCATGAGCTGCCATGGACTGTTGAAGCAATGGATGAGTTGTTAACAAAACTCGAAAAGAAAGGATACACCTTTGTTGACCCTCGGGCCATAGAATTGGAAGCGCGCTGAGTCATCGACAATATGTAAGTTGCTGAACCAACTGAAACAGCCTTGATCCGTTTGGGATCAAGGCTGTTTGTGTGAGGACATCCTCAGTGTAATCATATGCATCTCTGCGGGACAGCACAATCTGAGGGGCAGATGATTCGTTCCATACCCTCTGCTAACAAACATTCTACCCTCGTTAGTATCATCATTATCCTTTTTCAAAGTGAACCACCCGCTAGACACGGATCGATACGCTTTGTTAAGAAATACGGGGCCGAATCCTGGCAATACCAATTGCCCACCGTGTGTGTGACCACTCAACAAGAGATCAACCGGATGCTTCAGATGAAGAGCTTGTAAAGGATCATGGACGATTGCTATCTTGCAAACGCTATTGTCCAATTCTGCGAGCAGCGAATCTCCTCGCTTCGAACGATAATCGACTCCGATCAGGCACAGTTTACTGTTCCCCTTGTAAAGGAAAGTGGTCTGATCTTGCAGGAGTTGAACTCCTGTTTCTTTGAATATGCGACCCAGTTGGGCAGTGCCTGCTCTTTTATCATGATTACCATAGACCGTAAAAGCAGGCGCAATGTCTGACAACAAGCTCATATTATGTCTGACGATGGGCCATGAAATTCCTTTTTCCGCCACATCTCCCCCAATGAAAACCCAGTCCACCTGATCACCAAGACATGTCAGATCCTTCTGTCTCAGCTTACGCTTATGAATGTCAGATAAATATAAAATTACACTGCCATCAAAGGAAGCAGGTAAATTTGGAACCTCCACCTCTTCTAAGACAACTTGGTGAAGATGCGCTTCACGCCACATATGAACGACCAAAGCGATTCCTGCCAATAGAACGACCACAAAACAGGCCAATATTACCAAGGCCATGGAAGGAAAGTGTTCGGAGCAGGTGCTCCTTTTATTCCCCACCAAATAAGACTCATCGTAAGTAAAACAAATATAAAAATAAGTGAATTAACAAATCGTTTACTTAGCCGTAATCGGCGAGAAGGATGAAGTTCCGTCCGGGTTGGCAGTGTCCTTGCTTCGGAAACGGGTTCGTCCGATGGTTTTTGCGATTTTTGTGAACGTGCGGGTGCTCGCTGGGGAAGTACCGGAGCTTCCAGCGATGATGTATTGGCCTTGCGTTCTGATCTTGGTATGGAGACAGAGGTGATTTGCGGGATTATGCCTATCTCCGCGGCAGCCGCTGGTTCAACAACCAGATTAACTTGAGAAGCCGCTGGACGCTCAGATGTCTCTGTCTTATCCGAGTGACGATGGCGCTGTCTTCCGTATGTCTTCATTCTACTTAATTGCTGAGTCATGATCCCCTCCGAAAACGTATCGCTAATCCAGACACCAAGTCAATAATAAAGTGACATAATATAGGCGCCCATAATGTGCCGGATTGCATATATATCCAACCCAAACCATAGCTCGAAACAAATACCCATCCCGTTGGAATCCAGTGCCGCAGGTAACGAATGTGGATGACTGCAAATATAATACTTGTCCAGTAAGGACCTATTGCGTGCTGTATAGCTCCGCGGAACAACAATTCTTCACATATAGCGACAATTGCCGCTATACATACAATGTGCCAGATCGGACGCTTGCGGAACAGCATATCATTGATTCCACCGTCATCCATGCTTTCTTGAGGAATGACATACGACAGAACCAAGTCCATCACAAGCATAATGCCAGCAAGACCAAGTCCCCACCATATGAATTGGTAATTGTCAGGCCAGGCAAACACATCAAACAAATTTCTCTTCTGCAATAAAACCCACACAACACCAATGATCAGAGTTAAACCTTGTGTAAAGTATAGATTGATAAGAAGTAAACGCTCGGTGAGCTGTTGCGGTTCAGCCTTCTGAATCTTGAACTTGGGAAACTTCAATTTTTTCATCGCATGTGTCTGTCCTCTTGACTTAAATTTGATGGGTAACAAGTTCGTTATCCAGTCGGATTGTATACTAAATGATAGCCAAAAAACCCAATAGGTTCAAGACCTGCCCCAAGTCTCGATTTTCCATCCCTGTTACACGATCCGCATTGCCTCATTAATGCAATGAAATCTAATTCTCAAAACAGCGGGTATTCGAGCTTTTCTAGCCGAATGCAAAAGTCAATTCTCGATGATTATACGTGATCTCCGACTCCGCTTCAAATGATATTAGCAAATGGAATTAAAACATTTATGCCTATTGACATGCTCATGTCAGCCATGATACATTATGAAAAAATTAGTCACGTTAAACACGATGATGGAAAAAAGACGTTGCTTTGTCTTACAGAGAGCCGATGGATGGTGTAAATCGGTGGCAGGCAGATGATCTTGAGCGCTCCTGAGTTATTGCATTGAAAATGGAGTAGGTGCAATCGGTTTAGACCCGTTATCCTCTTCGGTCTTCATTGACCGCTAAGACTGTCGTTGCGAAACGGCGGTGAATTAGGGTGGTACCACGACAACTCTCGTCCCTTATTGCGCAAGCAGTATGCGGATTGAGAGTTTTTTGATTTATTTTAAAGTACAGACGTGGGAATCGCCCTATTCGCTACACCCTCCCCCTCTACTGCGACACCGCGTTGTTGAGAGGAAGGAATGAAACGGTTTTAAGGATTACCTCTTCTGTGAGGTCAGGCCTTGACGATATAGATACACATACCAAGGAGGAAGAAACCATGTACAAAGTGTTAGTGTCGGACCCTATTAGTGATCTGGGTATCCAGCAACTGGTGGATGCAAATGATGTTGTTGTTGAGAAAAAAACAGGTCTTAGCGAAGATGAGCTAGTTGCAATTATCGGCAATTATGATGCCCTTCTCGTTCGCAGCCAGACGCGTGTTACGGATCGTATTATGATTGCGGGTACAAACCTTAAAGTCATCGGACGTGCTGGTGTAGGTGTAGATAACATTGATTTGGAAGCCGCTACGCAACGTGGAATTATTGTTATTAATGCCCCTGACGGTAACACCATTACGACATGTGAGCATACGTTCGCCATGATGATGGCACTTGCACGACATATTCCTCAAGCTTATGCCAAAACCATCCAAGGTACTTGGGATCGTAAAACCTTCCTTGGTGTGGAATTAAGAAACAAAACACTGGGCGTACTCGGTATGGGACGGATTGGTAGCGAAGTTGCCAAACGTGCCAAAGCGTTCGGTATGGACATTCTTGCTTATGACCCGTTCCTCACGCAGGAACGCGCAGAGAAGCTTCAAGTCAAGCTGGCCAGCGTGGATGACATCATCCGCAATGCCGACTTCATGACTGTACACACACCATTAACACCAGAAACACGCCATATGATTTCCCGTCCTCAATTCGAAGTTATGAAAAAGGGGATGCGTATTATCAACTGTGCCCGTGGTGGCGTAGTCGATGAGATGGCTCTCGTGGAAGCCATTGATGGAGGAATCGTTGCTGGTGCTGCATTTGACGTATTCGAAAGCGAGCCGCCAGCTGCTGATCACCCGTTCCTGAATCACCCAAGCATTATTGTGACACCTCACCTTGGTGCATCTACAGTAGAAGCACAAGAGAACGTAGCTATCGATGTGTCGGAACAGGTACTTCACATTTTGCGTAACGAACCGTTTAAAAACGCAGTTAACATGCCGGCTGTTGCACCAACGGTAATGAACAAATTGCAACCGTACTTTAAACTTGGGGAAACATTGGGCAGTTTTGCTGCACAGATTACGCAGAACCCAGTACAGGAAATTCGGATCGATTACGCGGGTGAACTGTCCGAGGTGGATACGTCCCCACTGACGCGTTATATTGTAAAAGGTATTCTTGCCAGACATCTGGGTGGAGAAGCCAACATTGTCAACTCCATGCATTTGGCTAAAGTGCGGGATCTCAACGTAGTGGTTAGCCAAACATCGACTTCCAAAGGGTTCACCAATCTGATTACTGTTACACTGGTGACAACTCAGGATGCTGAAGAACGTCGCGTTGCCGGTACGTTGCTTGCGGGTTATGGCGAACGGATTGTACGACTTGATAAATTCCCGGTGGATATCGCTCCGGAAAGTCATCAAATTCTCATCTCCCATAACGATAAGCCGGGCATTATCGGACGTGTAGGTACACTGCTTGGACAGAACGATGTCAATATCGCATCCATGCAGGTTGGACGGAAAATTATTGGTGGTGCTGCGATCATGATCCTGACCGTTGACAAAGCTGTTCCAAAAGATGTGCTTGTGCAGCTTGCAGCTCTGCCGGAATTGAATACAGCAGTTGAAATTGTTCTTGAGTAGACGATTGATTTAATTGATAAAATATAAGATAAGACGGGACCGTTGCGGTTTCCGTCTTATCTTTTGTCTGCTAAAAAAACCGCCTATCTAATCAATTTTCAAGCTGATTAGATCATTGTGGATTTTGGGGTCATTTTTGAATTTTTCTTATTTGACGCCGTCCGTTTTGGGAAAGCCCCTGGAACAGCGAGGGTACCCCACTCACTTTTTCGTACCTCTGCCTGATCATAAAGTAAACCCGAGGTCGTAAAAACTGACCTGGGTTTATCGATAATCTGAGAGACGGATCCAATACAGGTTCGCCTCTTTTGTTCACCCAGAGGGAACTTTGAATGGTATCGAACGATTAACTTAACTGAATAATTTAGTGTAGCACCCGGAGGAGATAGAACAGCTGTAGCAATGAGTCCAAATAATTGAAGCTGAATTGTTGAACCAGCGGTAATAGTCACAATAAAGTCAGATTGCAACTGACTGATAGAAAGTGCTGGAGATACTACACTCGCTGGAATTGCTGCCCCGTTAAGCAAAATTCGAGATTGAATAGCGAGTGCTGCTGTCAGATTTAATTTGTATGAGATATAGTAACGACCTGCATTGGTAAGCGTGAAGGTGTCATTTGTCCCATTGACAGTTATCCCTGTGCCTATATTTTGGTTGTTCGGCAATGGAATGAGTGTACCACCCAATATTACAACAATTGTGCCACTAGTGTTCTCAGCAAAAGCCGAGTTGGAAGTTACAGAAATTCCTGTGGCGCCAGTCGCTCCTGTGTCACCAGTAATTCCGGTTGCTCCGGTAGACCCTGTAGCTCCAGTGACGCCAATTCCGGTCGCACCTGTTAATCCCGTAACTACACCTGTAGCTCCCGTGGCTCCTGCACCTGCGAGCAACGTGTAATCTGGCGACGTGCCCGGTGTTCCCATTGGTGACACCACATTTGCAATGTAGGTACTTCCGTTAAACGTGACCACTTGACCCGCTGGATACGTCGGCGCTACTGCTGGATCGAATGGCACACGCCACTCAGACCTACTCCTGTGGCTCCGGTTACACCCGGCGTACCAGTCGCACCTGTACTGCCCGTTACACTCACGCCGGTTGCTCCTGTTACTCCGGCGCCTGCCAGCAACGTGTAATCTGGCGATGTGCCCGGTGTTCCCGTTGGCGAAGCCACATTTGCAATATAGGTGCTTCCGTTAAACGTGACCACTTGACCCGCTGGATACGTCGGCGCTACTGCTGGATTGAATGGCACTACGCCACTCAGACCTACGCCTGTGGCTCCGGTTATACCCGGCGCTCCAGTCGCGCCCGTACTGCCCGTAACACCAACTCCAGTTACCCCGGTCGTTCCCGTGGCTCCTGCACCTGCGAGCAAGGGTTAGTCTGGAGAACTCCCAGGTACCCCAGTAGGACCATTTACATTAGCAACATAAAGACTCCCATTAAATGAGACGATCTGCCCTTGGGCATAACCCGTTGCCTGAGACGGATCAAATGCTATAATGTCGTTGAGCCCCACTCCAGGTACACCTGCAGGACCTTTAGGACCTTGAGGACCTTGAGGGCCCTGAGGCCCCACTGGACCGACAGGTCCTACTGGACCACTTCCCCTTGAGGGCCAGTCGACCCTGGCACACCAGGTACACCTGGGACTCCCGGGGGACCCGCTGGCCCAGTGATTCCCCCAATTCCAAATGTCGTCGTTGCCCGACTTAACGAAACAGATATGGAACGAATCAACTCTACGAGTTTATCTTTTTCTGGAGGCCGAATTTCCAGAAGCAATGTCACACTTAACAAGTCTTCCAGTACATTTTGCAGATTTGCTGCCAAATTAATTAATGCCGTTGGTACAACCTCAGATCCTGCAATGATTAACTCCAGTACTCCCTGCAGTTCCGCTTTTACTCCTGCACGAAATCCTGAATTATTAACAAAGGTAAGTAAATTTCGTAAACCTGTTTGCAACGCAACAATATTAGCCGAAGTGGGTTGACTGATTGCTGCTGGGATAGTCACTGCCAACGAGCGCAGAATGGATTCGAACTGCTCCACTTCACTCGACGTTATGGGAATAAACGGTGAGCTTGCTCTAAAGGATCTTCCTTCTAAAAAAGCCTTGATATTGACCCTTTTTCTTTCATCAGACATGCGTGATCCATTCCTCCTTTAACTTTCTTGTTTTCTAAGCTTATGTTAGGCTGGAGGCAAAATTATCTTGGACCTTTTTTTTGAAAATAAATAAAAATGACCACACATGTTCCACGTTGAACAAGATTAAACGGTACTCTTCAACAAAAAAACACCCTCCATAAGAGGGTGTCTCCGCACTTTTTGTATGAAATCAGGCTATTTCGATGAATCGACCGGAAATTGTAAAATAAACTCCGTCCCCTCGCCAAGTACACTGTTGACGTTAATTGTACCGTGATGGGCATCCACAATATTTTTCACAATTGCAAGGCCCAGGCCAGTACCCCCACCTTCACCTCGAACACGAGCTTTATCCGCTTTGTAGAATCGTTCAAAGATGAATGGCAGATCAGAAGAAGGTATACCTACTCCCTCATCTTTTACAATTACTTTAGCTGCAGGTGTCCGGATATCCGTTAACAATTCTGCCGAGATAACAACACGTTTACCAGATGGAGTGTGTCGGAACGCATTATCCAGCAAATTCGTAAACACCTGTTCAAGTCGATCCTCATCTGCCTGGTGAAGCTCAATGGAAGATGGTCTGCATTCAAACTGAAGGCTTATATCCTGTTCTTTGGAACGTACTGAGAACTTCCGGGATACCCGCTCCAGCATTTCCACCAGATCAACTTCGTTCATTGCCATATCCGTATGACCTGCCTCCATCCGGGCAAGATCAAGCAAATCTTTAACCAGTCTGCCCATGCGTAGAGACTCATCATGAATGACTTGAATCAATTCTTCACTTTCTTCCGGGGATGCTGCCATCCCATCCAATAGGGCTTCACTGTACCCTTGCATCATCGATAACGGAGTACGAATTTCATGAGATACGTTCGCAACAAAATCACGACGCATTTTCTCCAGCCGCACTTCTTCTGTCACGTCACGAAGCACAGCAACAGCACCCCTTACGACACTGTCCGCATACAGAGGAGCCATCTGCACAGACCAGACGCCCTGCTGCACATGAACGTTGGAGTTCTGATCACCGCCTTGCTCCATAACCATTTTGAACAAAGGAACGAGTGGCTCGGGCACATCACGTGAAGAGCTAGCCGAATGATCCGAATCATGCACCTCATCCATCTGAGCCCAGTCCATAGCATACCATGCCTGCATGATTTTCTCCCCTGGGGGGTTTGTCAGAATAACTTTACCCTCACCGTCGAATGTAACTACTGCATCGGTCATACTTCGGAGTACGCTCGCCAAATGTTCCTTCTCGTGGTTAAGATTGCGAATATTATCTTCCAGCTGAGCAGCCATATGGTTGAAGGTATTGCCAAGTTCTCCAATCTCATCACTTGTGACAAGAGAGAGCCGCGTCCCGTAGTTTCCTTTCCGAATCGCATTCGCTGCCTGAATTAATTGCTGCATCGGCTGCGTAATTTTCGTAAAAAGAAACAGGGCAAAAAAGGTTGTCAGGCTGAAACCAATGATACAGACATACGTGAATAAACGCTTGATATCCCTTGATTCAGACTCCGCAAAATTCGTATCAATGTACGGCAGCAAAAAAAGACCCAGCGCTATGAGTACACAACCCACAAGGCAAATAATGGTGATCCATAACTTCCCGACCAGCGATCTCCAGAAATTAAAACTACTTCGGTACTTCCAGTTTATAACCCACACCCCACACCGTCGTAATCATCGCCGCTGATTCTGGCGATACCTTGTTTAACTTCTCGCGAAGACGCTTTACATGCGTATCTACAGTACGAAGATCACCAAAGAATTCATAGTTCCATACATCCTTTAGCAGTTCTTCTCTGGAGAAAACTTTATCTGGGGATGTCGCCAGATAGTGCAACAGTTCATATTCTTTAGGCGTAAGACTGATCTCTTCCCCGCCTGCAGTTACCCGGTGAGCATCATGTTCGATGACCAAATGGGGGAACACAATATTATTGCTTGAATTACTCTCTTTGGACAGATAGGCTGTGGCAGATGAACGACGCAAAATCGCCTTCACCCGGTAAATCACTTCACGCGGACTGAATGGCTTAACCACATAGTCGTCTGCGCCAACTTCAAAGCCCTGAACGCGATTTATCTCTTCTCCTTTTGCGGTAAGCATCAAAACCGGTGTTGATTTCACCTGACGCAGACGGGTGCATACTTCAACACCGTCCATACCTGGCAACATCACGTCAAGCAAAATCAGCCCATAGTCACCTGCCGTTGCTTTTCGCAACGCGGTTTCCCCGTCCTCAGCTTCGTCAATTTCATAACCTTCTTTTTCGAGATACATTTTCAGAAGTCTACGTATTCTTTCCTCATCATCCACGACCAGTATTCGGTTCTCATGTTCAGCCATTCCACTCCAGCCCCTTTGCAATAACTCCTCATCACTTCTATTATGTTCGATCTGGCGAACAATATATGAATGCCCCTCTTGGACGCAGGGGCTTACGTATATGTTTCATGGATTTCTCTCCAGAACTTCCTGAAACGACCTATCCTAGTCTGCTCCTGCGTAAGAATGCAACCCGGCAATAATCAGATTTACGCCAACCAATGTAAACATGACAACCAAAAATCCGAGCACAGCGAGCCAGGCAGACTTGCGGCCCTGCCAGCCTCTGGATAAACGTAAATGCAGGTACACACTATAATATAACCATGTTATCAGTGCCCACACTTCTTTGGGGTCCCAGCCCCAGAAGCGACTCCACGCAATCTGAGCCCAGATCATGGCGAAAATTAATGCTCCCAATGTAAAAATAGGGAATCCGATAGCAATTGCGCGATAACTAATCTCATCCAGATCGTCCGCATCAATACCATCCATCATTGGTTGCAGCGCTTGTCCAAGTGGTCTTCTTACAATCAAACGAATAACCCCATACAGGATTAATCCCACAATTAAAGACCAGACAACCGTGTTCAGTTTACGTCCGGCATTTACTCCGTTCATCCAGGATGGCGTCTCCAGCAAGGGTTCTTTCATCCCAAGAAACGGTTTTATGCTCTCCACTTCGCTATTATACGGTGCAAAAATAGGAGGCATGCGATAAATCACTTTCTCTATTGTACTATTTTCCTGTACCTCTGTGTCAATGCTAGTCGTTTTCTGTACAAAAACTGCTTCATAACCAGATGCCCGAAAAGCAAATACAGTCCCGATAAACCCGATGACAACAACTATAGTAATCAGTGTGAATTCAACCCAGCCGCGCTGGCGTCTGGATGATTTGTCCTTACCACTAAAATCGACTGTTCGCAGCAAGTACATGAATCCCGCTGCAAAACCTACGGCGAAGAACGCTTCTCCAAGCGCTGCCAATGTCACGTGAATTTTGAGCCATATCGATTGTAAAGCTGGAATCAGTGGCTGTACCTCCTGAGGAAATACCGCTGCATAAGCCATAATAATGATGGTCAGTGGCAATGCAAACAAACCGAGCAACGACTTACGATAAATAGCATATACCACAATAAATGCAACCATGATCATCATGGACAGAAAACTCATGAACTCGTACATATTACTTACCGGGATGTGACCTGCCCCTGCCCAACGTGTTCCAAAAAAGACAAGGTGCGCAGCCAGCGCAATGGTCGAAGCAATGAAAGCGCGCTTCCCCCAACGTTCCACATGAGCCTGAGGATCACGATTACTCCACTTTTTGCCCATAACGGCAACGCCGTATAACATAAATGCAGCACAGTATAGAAAAAAAGATACGATAAATGCGTCGCTGCTGAAATCCAATAAACTCATGCTTGGTTCCCCCCGTTATCCAACGACTTCTCATCCACTACCACATTCATGTGTTTTAACACAGCTGCAACTTCACGCCTGAAGCCAAACCAGTTTTTGTTGGTATGTCCGCCCAGGGTAAGCTGCCCATCATCAATCCGAATCCAAATGCGGCGGTGATGCCAGTAAAAGCCCATAACCAGACCCAACATTACGATAGCGGCCCCGATCCACACAAAAGGCATGGCCTTGTCCACACGTATATTCAGGTAACTCACGGATTGAATGATATCAACCTTCTCCATACTGTCCACTTCCAGCTGTAATGGAATCTCTCCTTGAGCGAGCTGTTTGTTTATCGCGTCCTGCTGAAAACGTTGCTTGTCAATCTGCTTTGCGAAATACAGATATTGAAGTCCTTCTGCAGGAAGATCCGGCCCATTGATAATAAAAAGAAAGGCAGGTGCATTCGGTGAAGGTGATTTTGATTTGGGCTTACCGTTCTCATCCAACCCAAAATCCATAAATTTTTCTTTCACCTTCAGATTATAAGGCCCCACTTTGAACGTTCTCTGGGTATCTACCATATCGATTTGGAGCGACCCGTACTTCTCGCCTGTTTTGGCATTGACCAGATCTGGCGTTACAGAACGAATGGTTGGAGTCAAATCATAATCAAACTGATACGCTTTCAATCCGTTGTAATTCAAGGGATGATTCACTCGAACATCATGTCTTGTCACCTCAGACAACTGAGGTTTCTTCGAAAGATCCGAGCAATCCGCCGTACATTCATACAACACCACTTTGGTTTCAAAAAGCTTCGGCACCGTTTTGTTCAAATTGCGAAACTGTTCCGGTACTTCGTCTTCACTATAAAACTCGACATTGAACTGTTCATTCTTCAAATACATGGATGTATTCGGAATTTTCTTGATCTCCCCTTCGGGAAAAGCTACATGCTCGTCCAGATTCAGGCCAGGAAGCCCCCTGGCAAGTACAGCCAGAAGAAATATAATGAGTCCGATATGGATAACATATGGTCCCCAGCGACTGAATCGCTGTTTCTCGGCCAGCAGTGCATCACCTTCCGTATGCACACGATATCCTTTCTTTTTTAGCGGCGTAACCGCTTTCTTGATCCAGTCTTCAGAGGCTTCTTCAATAGAACCTTGGTACACCAGACGCTGTCTAGTTAGAAACTGCATATGTTTGCGTATTCTCTGCTTGTTCAGCGCTTTGTAGAGCGGAAGTACCCGGTCAAGACTGCATATGACCAATGAAGCACCGATCATCACCAGTAGCAAGATAAACCACCAGGATTCGTATGTATGGGACAAACCCAGCAGGTAATAGATATGACCCAACTGACCGTATGTTTCTTTGTAATAAACGGAAGGATCAATATTAAGAAACGTACTTTCCTGTGGATAGATCGTGCCTAACATGGAACCTACGAGTGTAAACACAATCATATACACGGCAATTTTAACAGATGAAAAAAAGTTCCATACCCGATCGATAATATTGGGATTTCTACGCTGCGAACGTCGCGCCATGCCATCATAGCGCATTTCCAGTACTTCATCTGATTTAACCTCAGCATCAAGCAGCGGCTTACCGCATGCCTCACACAACACGGTACCCACCGGATTCTGGTGTCCGCATTCACACTTGGTATTTTCGAACACGACTAGACCTCCTGTCAGGGCTGTTTCGCCAATTGTGAAATTTGAGCGTCAAGTGTGTCCAAATCGAGTTGACCGATATGAATAGTAGAGATTTTACCCGTGTTGGAGACAAAAAATGTCGTTGGCATCGGAGAGATCCCAAAATCACGGACTGAGTTTTTGTCCCGGTCGAGCATAATTGGAAACGTAACACCCACCTGTCGAACAAAATTATCCACCGTCATCTGGTCTTCCCCAACATTGATACCTACAAATTGAACACCCTGGTCCTTCCACTTATCCGCTTGTGCTTGTAGTGCAGGCATTTCTTTGACACAAGGCTCACACCATGTCCCCCAGAAGTTGATTACCATAGCTTTTCCTTTGTACTCATCAGATGTATGAACTTGACCATCCAAGCCCAGCAGTTCAAAAGAAGGAGCTTTGTCTCCTTCTTTTGGCTTGCCATTCGAGCCGGATACCGATGTGGTAATCGCATATCCGCCCAACACCAGGATCAATAACAAAATGACGATTTGCACCGTTCTTCTTGATTTGCCCATGTGCTGCTCCCCTTTTTAGTGACTTACATCATTCGCAATATCCATTGTCTCGGACAACTGTGAACATCCTATGAACAATTATAGCGAATTTCGTCACAAAACTGCGGCGGTTTTATGAAAATTATGTGTCCTCACATTACCTTTTTTTCATTTTTTTGACTGGTTCTGATAAAGCGAGCTGAATCAGATTGTTGACTTCCTCTTTGGTCAGATTGCGTGTCAGACCCCGTTTCAGGTTTTGTAGCAAAATACCACCAAACGAAATCCGTTTCAAACGGGTTACCGGATGGTTAATCGCCTCGAACATACGTCTAACCTGACGGTTACGCCCTTCGTAGATTGTAATGGAGATCACCGATTCATTCGCGGCTGTATCCACATCCTTATACTCGACCTCAGCAGGAGCTGTCATACCGTCGTCAAGCATAATGCCTGTCTTTAATTTTTCCAGAGCTGAACCATGCGGAACACCTTTAACGGTTGCATGATACGTTTTGGGTACGTGATGCTTCGGATGCGTCAACAAATGCGCAAACTCGCCATCATTGGTCAGAATTAGCAAGCCCTCTGTGTCATAGTCCAGACGACCCACTGGATACACACGTTCTTTGACACCTTTAAGATAGTCGGATACAATTTTCCGGCCTTCCGGGTCAGACGCACTCGTAATAACCCCTTTGGGTTTGTTCATTAGCAAGTACACTTTCTTTTCGCTGCGGATCGGTCTTCCATTAACCGTGATCATATCCTCTTCGGGGTTCGCTTTCGTACCCAGTTCGGTTACGACCTCCCCGTTAACTTCTACTTTGCCAGCCTTAATTAGTTCCTCGCTCTTGCGGCGGGAAGCAATACCTGCCTGTGCAATAATTTTTTGTAATCTTTCCATGTTTGTCATGTCACCTCACACTAATGATACCCATCAAGGGGGGAAATCACAAGGATTATCCAAGGATTTTATAAACTGATAGCATGAATACCCGTTTTCAGCTGCCTTCAACTATACATTTATGCTAAATAAGCTCACCTTTCCACCGCCTGTGTTCAACAGGAAGCGTTAAGGTAAGCCATTCATTTTTTATCATTCATTGGACTACACCAAGGTAAACGAACGAAGTTAGTTGGATACTATACCCGCAACTGCAACCTGCTTTTTATCAGGCGCTGCCTTTTCTTTAATGAAGGATTGCAACGTTTTGGAAGTAATAAAATAGGTTCTTCCGCCATACACAAAGGTCATCATGCCAATGACCCGATTGTTCTGATCCAGTACAGGGCCACCTGAGTTGCCTTGTGCCATCGATTTTACAATACTGCCAATCCCTTTCTTGCCTGGCACATCCGCATCCTGCGAGCTAAATACACGGCTCTTGGCTATCGTATTATAAGTTGAAGGAAACTTCTCGTCCAATAGCAAGAGATCACCAGCAGGATTTTTGGGGAATCCAATGGTATAGACAATCTGGTTATCCTTCGCATTGGCAAACGTAACTGGCTGTGCATCGATTTCTTTGTCCAGCTTCAGCAGTGCCATATCCGTCACCGGATCTGTCTTAATAATTTTGGCCTTTACAGGCTTATTCAAATGACCTGGGCTCGCCACTGTCAATGTGCCTTCATCCCCATCCGATAGCTCGGCGAAATCCTGCACGACATGATAGTTGGTCAGCACTTCATCTTTGGAGATCAATATGGAGGTACCCACATCATAATATACCGTATCAGGTTCATCTTTCTTGATCAAGCGCACATTCACGACTGGAAAAGAATCGGCAGTAACTGCCATTTGTGAACGCAGTTGTTTGTCAAAGTAACCTGTAAAATGGATCGTCTGAACGGCTTGAGCCGCAGCCAGTCCCGTTGACCCAGCGAGCATTGCAATGGCAAGCACGCCTGACATCCCGAAACGGAGCATTTGTTTCCAATTCTTCTGCATGTCTCACTCTCCTCCGCTATTATTCTAGCATATCTAATATATCGGAGGGAGAGCAGATATCTTTTAACCAAAAACAATCAAGCAAATGGCAAGCGCAGCGATAAAACCAACGACATCGGAAAACAACCCCACTTTGAGCGCGTATCGACCGTTACGTATGCCTACAGCTCCAAAATAGACAGTTAACACATACAGCGTGGTATCCGTACTCCCCTGAATTGTAGATGCCATGCGTCCAATCATAGAGTCAGGACCATGGGTTTTGATTAGATCGGTTGTAAACGCAAGCGAGCCTGTCCCGGTCAAAGGACGCAGAATGCCCAATGGCAGCACCTCTCCAGGCACTCCCATCCAGGAAACGAGTGGAGCAAACAGACTGATCACATAATCCAATGCACCCGAGGCACGAAATACGCTGATCGCAACCATCATGCCTACGAGATGAGGGATAATGCTGATTGCCGTGGAGAATCCATCCTTGGCCCCATCAACAAAGGATTCGTAAACCGGGACCTTTTTGGTAAACGCATATAATGGAACAAACGCGATAATAACCGGAATGGCCCAGACGGAGATCCAGTTGATGAAGGTTAACAATGGTGCTCATCCTTTCATACCGGGATTGCCACTCTTATGTACACGCGGCGGTCTGTGCAGCGCCCTGTTTCGGTACCAGCGATCGGCAAAGATGGCGGCAAGTGTGGCGACGAGAGTAGCCATCAGTGTTGTACCCACGATCTCTGTTGCATTGGCTGAATGATAATTTAGCCGAATGGCTATCAGGGTTGTCGGAATAATGGTTATGCTTGCCGTATTCAGGGCCAGTAAGGTACACATGGCGGGAGAAGCCGTTTGTTTATCAGGATTAAGCTCCTGCAGCTGTTGCATTGCTTTGATTCCCATCGGAGTAGCCGCATTACCAAGTCCCAGCAGATTAGCACTCATATTGGAGAGAATATAGCCCATGGCTGGATGATTTTTGGGCACATCGGGGAATAAAAATCCAACCACTGGACCAAGGAGCTTCGCAATCCGACCAAGCAGTCCAGCATCCTCAGCCATTTTCATCATCCCCATCCAGAACACCAGCACACTGATTAGCCCAAAACATACGGTCACTCCGGTTGCCGCTCCATCAAAAGCCGCCTGTGTGACAACTTCAATATTGCCCTGTGCTGCTGCAAAAGCAAATCCGATAACAATCATCAGAAGCCAGATTACATTAATCAAAGGATGAACCCTCCCTTCAACTACGACATCCTTCTATTACAGATCGAAGATATCTGTGGTACAGATTAAAATTTCCGACGTTCCTTTAAATTCATTAGCCAAGATTATGGAGATAACAAATGACTTAATACGGCACGCCATGCGGCTGCCCAAGAGGAGACATCACTTATTCCACCCAAAGTTGCATCTTCTGTTTTCGGTTCAGGTGGTATATAACTTCCTCTTAAATACACTGGAATTGAACCGATCATTTTACCGTCCAGGTGCATATCAATGCGGCCCGCTAATCCAAAAGAAGGATCAGTCGATTTGGCATCCCCCTCCGCTTCCGTCTTGCCACGATTTTGAAGTAAAATCAGCTTTTTGGTTACACTTGATTTCTCACTCTCCGCCAGTGGATAGGTAAAGCCTCGGCCTGTAACTACATCCGTATTTTCAACAGGCTGCTCCTTCTTTGCAATCTCGACCAATGGGAAGTGCTCAAATCCGAAATCAAGCATGCGCGCATGATCGTTCCAATCGTCGCCATCATTCAGCGTAACAGCAGCAAGTTGTTGCCCGTTACGAGTAGCAGAGCTAACCAGACACCTGAAAGCCTTTTTGGTATACCCCGTTTTCACCCCATCGGCTCCTTCATACATCCGCAGCATTTTATTTTTGTTGTGCCAGGAATATTCCCAGCTCTCATTCGGATTTGGGGCAGATTTATTCTCAGTAGCTACGATCCGTTTGAACACCGGGTTCTTTAACGCATATGCCGTTAAGCGGGCCAGATCATTGGCAGTAGAGTAATGGCCTTCCGCATCCAATCCATGGGGGTTCATAAAATGGGAATGACTCAATCCAATCTGTTCTGCCTTCTTGTTCATTAACAGGACAAAACCCTCTTCCGAACCACCGACATGTTCAGCAATCGCCGAGGCCGCATCATTGCCTGATCTCAGCATCAGCCCATATAACATGTTCTCAAGCGTCATTTCTTCACCCAACTTGAGATAGATCGACGAACCTTCCTTGGCAAAAGATGAGGGAGTCACTTTGACTTTGTCATCCAGTTTACTGTGTTCAATAGCTACAATCGCCGTCATGATTTTGGTCAAGCTGGCAATTCGCAATTCCTTGTCTCCATCTTTGCTATACAAAATCCGTCCCGATGTCACGTCAATGAGTGCAGCACTTTGTGCATGTGTAGACGGACCAGGTAAGCTTCCCTGGGCTTCGACGAGCCCGAATGAAGGCAATAAGAGTAAAGGGATAAGCATACATACCATAACTTTCATTATTTTTCGCATCAATTCATTCCTCCGGGTCACTTGGAATCTTGTACTAGCTTATGTCTGGACAACCTGAAGTATGTCCTCATGGGGTAAAACAACAAAAATCCCTCTCGCATACAGGCTGCGGAAGGGATCTTGGTCTAAAAACTTAGCTATATGTTGAATGATCTGGTGTGTCCCCTATGTCGGACCCAGCAGTTTGTGCGGTATTACGATTGCGGAACATGTCCTGAATTCGGTCCATTACATAAGGTGTGGAGTCGATTAATTTCTCGAACAGGTGAGTGGAATTATCAAGTGGCACGATGTGAACACCTTGTTTACCTACGACCAAAAAAGCAATAGGACGAATGGATACACCGCCGCCACTTCCTCCACCAAACGGGGAAGCAACCGTTGAGGAATGAGCATGTTCAGTGCTGGTTCCTCCACTTCCACTTTTGCTGCTTCCTTCATTCACGTGAAAATCACTGCCGCCAGCAGCGAATCCGAATCCCACTTTACTGATTGGCAGAATCACAGTACCATCTGGTGTTGATGAAAGAACCAGCTAGCATGGCCCATTTATAAGCCTTTATACACATTAAACCCCTAAAGAAAATTTACGGTTACCGTTGGCTTTTCATCGAAATCATTCTTAGACCATATTACATTGTGAATGATACTTTTGTAAGCCCGATTAAGCTCTTTAGGGTCTTTCGTTTCTGAAATCTGATCTAGTACATCATTAACGCTGATGAGCATATCTTCATTTTTAGCATTCAATGTATTATCAAGTTGTGTCTTTATTACTCTGTATTCTTCTTCGAGTTTATTGAGAATTTCGTTTGCACGATTTAGCCTCTCCAAATACTTCTCTTTTGTATATGTTCCGTCTTCTAAAAAATCGTGAATCCGTTCAATTGCGTTTTCTTGCTTTTTAATTTCTTGAACCTTTGTTTGCGCTATGTCGGCTAAGTTACTCATATCGGACGAACTCAAACCTTCAGCAATTGCATCTTCAATTTGTTTCTTTTTAATGATCAAAGCATTCAAAATGAAGTTTGTTACCACATCTGATCTGTCACCTAAGTTGCTACATCTCTCACCAAAAGGATTCCGATGAGTACAAGATTTTAATGTGTCATAGCTTCTTCCTGTTCTTTTTTGTATAGACATGGTGTGTTTGCATTTGCCACAAATAACTAATCCAGATAGTGCATTTTTCCCAGATCGACTTGCTTTGGGTGTTTTAATCTGAGAGCTGATAATGAACATAATCTTGTCATGTTCGAGTTGAGTCTTAACTGCTGTATGACAATTATTATAAATGATCCATTCATCTTTGGGCTTGTAAACCAAGTCACCTGTGTTGGACATTTTTCGCTTCTTCCCAACGACCACTTTACCTAGATGAACCTCATCGCACAATATCCTTCGAACGACTGCTGGATTCCACATTCCATCCCTAGGAGATCTGATTCCCATCTTATTAAGTTCCCAAGCAATGTCTGTACTCGACCATCCACTCATACATTTTTCCACCATAAATCTGTATGTAGGGAGGTTTTCCTCGACAGGCTCAGCCCTTCCTGTTTGCGGATTTCTAATATACGGAAACGGTGGGACTCCGTTACTCCATAGCCCTTGCTTGGCATTTCTCGCTTTACCTTGTCTGAAACGTCTTGCTATTTGCTTATATTCCATCCGAGCCATCATACCCTCAAATTCAGCCATAAGCATATCGGTATCATTGTTGTAATCATATACCCTTTGAGGAGTAACCAACAGAGTTTCAGATCTGGCAAATAATTTGCTCAGTGTCGCCCTATCAACTTCATCACCACGACTCAGACGGTCAATGTGAATTACAAGTACAGCATCAAACATCCCTTGTTCGATGTCGCTCATCAGTTCAGTCATCTTCGGTCTCATCGAGATAGAGTCTGCCGTTCCAACTTCAGCGTATTCTACAAACGCCCAATTGTTTTGTCCACACATTGCCAGAAGCTCTGCTCTGTGTTTTTCTAAATCCTTCTCTTCGTCACCACGTGATTTACGCAGATAAACCGCCACGTGTTTTATTACATATTGATTCAATGTACGACCTCCCAACTGGGTTATTTACGAACATCACATGTTTGGTTGCATAATCAATTATAGTACAAAAAAAGCCAAGCTGCCAAGTAGCAACATGACTTTTCTATGGATTATTTTCTTCTTTTGTTGTCCATTAAAATCTTAATAAATGTTTTACAGTTTTCCACAGATGGCTCCCCATTGATAATCAAAGTGCCAAGGTTCGGGATATCGTATGTTTCCGAGTTATTTTGTTTTTTCAGATCGATCACCTCTAATTATATCTATTTCCAAGTTAAATTGTAATATTCAATCTCTATGTATTATTTTTCATTCATTGTCTTACTATAAAATAAGCATTCACTGCCTCCGTTATAAAATCTTTCAAATGGTAATGCCATCTGGTTCTAGGCTTAAATCCTTTAATTTCAATTCCAATCTCTTCGCAAATAGCTAGTGAAATACTACTTTTATTTACTTTACTTCTATATGTATGTTCCTTAATTTGATTCTGAGCTATGTGCTGATACTTTAAAAACTCTTTAATATGTATAAAGAACACTCTATTCTCAGGTTCCCGAAAATTCATGATGAACCCTGATATGACACCTTCATATGTATTTGCTTCAGTTAACTTATCGATCTGATGCTGCTTGATTACGCTCTCTTGAAAGCTTATAGACTTATCTTTTGTTGATTTAAGTTCTAAAGTGAAAAGATGGTTCTTTGCAAACATCATACAGTCATAGTCATTTTTTGTTACTCTGATTCTCGAACGAAGGTCTACTGGAATTGGCGTGTCTTTCAAACGTACAAAGAAGATTTTATCAGAGCCTTGAGCCGCAGACTTTTGAAAGTCCTCTTCGAATAATTTCCCTTGATTTGTAGCCAATCAATCATTCCTCTCCTGCAATTAGTCGTTTAGCGTCTACTGCTTTGAATAAACAATCATATGTATCATGCACACACACTCCGTACACATCCAATACTTCTTCGCCAACATTTATAGTTTCTCTGCATCCATAGCAAGTTGAATATTGAATTGTATTTTCTTGTGGATCAGGAAAGTGGATATAGTAGTAATCACTATCGAATCTATCCATTTGATTTTTCGACTTTTTCATTCAGTAATTGATTAAGAACTGTTCCTACAACTTCTGCGTATTCATCCTCAGTCAATTTACGTCCAATAGTCTGTTCAATCTTTGACTTTCTAAGTTTGTTTTCCATCTATACATCCTCCATATTCTTGTATTTGTTGTAACCAGTGATCCAAACATCTATTTGATCTGTTGCTCTAAACCCACCGTTACCGTCTGGTACTTGCCTTGGTTTTTTCTTATGGCTAGTTATTTCAATTAAATCTCCTTTGCAAATCTTAAGAGAGTCGTCCTTGTTGTTGAAAGTTTTCTTATCCATCTTAAATACTTTCTTCTCGCCCCTTTTTAGGTTATACAGCGTCAATTTCGGGCTATATTTAGTGTCTAATTCGGTAACTACGCACCATTTAACATCAATATTTGGATAAACAGCGTCCGTATACCCGAGATACTCTTCTTGGAACATGACAACTTCATTCGGAATCATATCTGACACATTAGATTCTTTTATTTGTCTTTCCTTACTTTTTAGTTCTTCAACTCTCTTTACTTTTGTTTTGTCAGCGTAAGTCTTCTTATACTTACTGCCCCCATCATAAAATTCTTCATAGATTTGAACCAACTCCGATATTCTCCCAAATTCAGAGAAAAAATTTAACTTAATCAATATTAACGTCTGAGTCTTATTGGTTTTCGTGTTATCATTAATATCAATTAATAAATCGATGAATGATCTATACGTATTATCTTTCAGCGAATAGAGTTCTTCCGCTACCACCTCGCTCAAGTCTTTAATACTTTTGATTCCTTTATATATTGCGTTCTCACTTTTAGACATTATGTATCCAGATCTTGATTTTCTAAATTTAATAGGTAGAATTCTGATGTCAGTGTTTGTTTTCATGAATTCGACTATTTTTGTTGTCTTTTCTTGTTTATTCTCATTAATTATTAGTTGGACTGTTATAAATTCTAGTGGGTGATAGTGTCTTAGATATGCCCCCTTAAACCCGAGGATAGAGTAGGGGCAACTATGATTTTCCGAGAATCCATAATCCGATGCATCCTTAATAACCTTGAGATTTTCATCAACAACATAATCTAAATGATCAATATCGTAATCAAACTCACCCAAACAATAATCCATAAATCCTTTTTTGATTTCCGGTGTCAGTTTCTCAGTTCCACCCTTTTTTGAAATGGCGCGCCTCACCATGTCGCTTTGAGCCATGTCGTAAGCACAAAACTCATTAAGCCATGTCATTATCTGCTCTTGATATATAAGGTAGCCGAGTGTCTTTCCAAGGAAAGAATTTATCTCCTTCATGCCGTTATCATGAGGTATTCCTTTAACAAAATCGTCTCTGATCGAATCCCCTGAAGGGCGTATGATGCCGTTTAAAGCAGTCATCATATCCAAGCGACTCATTTTCCCGCCAGAATTTTCTTCGAACTTATCAAAGTTGTTGAGAGACTCGTTTAGATACCTCCATCCAGTTTTTTCAAATTGAAATATACCCAGACCAGATTTTTTCATCTCATTCCAGACATTTTCATCTTCGAAATTTATTTGATCGTTGTTAAGTTTATCTATCCCAGCTAACAAACAAACATCTTCTACCATTTGAACATTGTCAACAACAAGCAAATCCATTTTCACAAAATTAGCGGTATCAACTGCCTTCATGTTGTTCTGAGAGATGGGCCATTTGCTCTTATCCGTTCTAAATGTTCCTAGCTCTTCATCGAGGTTTCTATCAGAAACTACGAACCCACAGGCGTGAACAGAAACGTTTTCTATTAGACCAATTGCTTCTCCGACCAATTCCATAAATTCTGGATACTCTTTATCCCACTTCTCTTTGTTGTGAAAAGTGGTTGTCATTTTGGCTTCTCCTGTTTCTCCATCTTCTTCTTCAATTTCGTCGATATCCTTGGATATTTGATCGACAACGCTAAGTGGGATGTCTAGCCCACGACCGATAGCCTTTATTGCGCCCTTCCACTGAAAAGTTTGATAAGTGATAATCGCACTACCATTGATGCCGGGGTATGTATACAAGAAATCTTTTACCTCATCTCTTCTTTTACCAGAAAGATCAATATCTACATCGGCAAGGCTTACGCGAGATGGATTTAGGAATCTAAAAAATGGCAATCCATATTTAATACTATCGATATCCGTGATGCCCAATACCCACAAGATTAAACTGCCATTGCAAGATCCACGTGGAGATGTCCCGATGTCCTTCGATTTGCAAAACTTAACAATGTCATCTAGCAAAAGGAAGTAACTCAGGTTTCCCATCCCATTCATTACATCGAATTCTTCTCTAATTCTTTTAAAATATTCTTCCTTTTTATCTCTAGGGTACAATTGAACCCCTCTCGCGACTACACCCTTGTTGATTCTGTCTTTAAGCTCCTTTTCTTCTTCGTTATATATTTTCGGGTATTTATGAGAAAAGTCCAACTCGAAATTTTCAACCATGTCAGCGAATCGGTTTGTGTTTTCTATTGCCTCCAAAACTACATCCATCGGCAAGGAGTTTTGTTCATTAAACATATCCACTAGTTCTTTGTAGCTCTTAAATGTTAAATCGTATGCATCCTCATTGCTAAAGTTAATATTCTTGGACTTTTGCAAGACCAAACGAAGTTTTGCTCTTTTTTCGTTCAATGCGTGGGTGTCTGTTCCAGCTATCAGAGGTACTCCTGTTTCCAGTGATTTCTGATACAAAAACTGATTGAACGCCACTTGTTCGGGATCGGTGTGATACTGGATTTCAAAAAAACAGCGGTGCTTATTCTCCACCATGAATTCGATCAACTTTTCTACATAGTCATTTTTCTTATTGAGTAAAGAGCCAAGGCAAGCCGATGTTATAATGATGTTATCGGAGGTATTTAAGACTTCATCTAGAGATACTCGTGGTCTGTAAAAGAAATGATTGTCTTCTTTATTAAACGAGTCTGAAGAAAGTTTGTTTAGCTCCTTTACACCCTCCCAATTCTTTGCGTACATCCCCAGATGATACGCTTCTCTAACCTTCTCTTCAAGTGTGGTCGTGATATATGCTTCCATGCCATGAATATACTTCAATCCATGTTCGTCACAACTAATTTTCTTAGATATCCAGTTGTAAACATTTCCGTGTTCCGAGAAGGCTATAGCTTTCATTCCTAAAGATTTAGCTTTTAATATGTAGTCGATATATTTAGAAGATGCATCCATCATAGTGCCGTTGCTCAAGTCGCTATGTAGGTGGTAAACCGTGTAATTTTTATCATTTGCTCCAATCGCTTCTTCTGCCAATTCGTTTCTCCTCTCCGAGTCATTGTAAAATATTGATTTTATATATTATATTATCATTATTAACCTACACTTTAATCACCTCCTTAAAGTCCTCCTATAAAGAGTAGATCGTTCCTGAGCTTTTACACTCTTTATAGGAGTCATCTCTATACCGTATAGACACCTTCTACTTTCTTTGTTTCATTCAGTTTAGATGTAATATCTTTTGCTGCTATCTCCATAAGGCTTTGTCGAGATATCTTCTCACGTCTTTTCATTAATCGAACTGCTTGATGTCTTATTGCCTTCTCGATAATATTGCGAACATACCTAGCGTTACTGAAGTGAATTCTTGTATCCTTTTCTAATTGAACAATGTGTTTTAGCTTATCAATGGCTTCTCCCGTAAAATTATAATCTTTTTCTGAAGCCATCTTTAGGGCAATCAACATTAATTCCTCGGTACTGTAGTCATCAAAGTTGATTTGAATCGGAAATCGAGAAGGCAATCCCGTATTTATTTGAAGGAAGTCATCCATTTCATTCGGATATCCAGCAAGGATGATAATCAAGTCTTCACTTTTGTCTTCCATTACTTTTACAAGTGTATCGATAGCCTCTTTGCCAAAGTCTTTTTCTCCTCCTCTGGCTAGGCTATAAGCTTCATCGATGAAAAGTATGCCTCCCATAGCTTTCTTGACAAGATCGCGAGTCTTCAATGCTGTATGTCCAATGTATTCTCCAACTAAGTCGGCACGTTCAACCTCGATCAGATGCCCCTTGCTTAGTACGCCCATTTTATTGAGCATTTTAGATATAATTCTTGCTACGGTGGTTTTACCAGTGCCGGGATTACCCTTAAATATCATGTGATACACTTGCTTACTATTCTTGAGACCTTCCTCATACCGAAGTTTATTGACTTCTATGAGTGCATGAATTTCATATATAAGATCCTTTACTTTCTCAAGTCCAATCATCTCGCCCATTTCCCTAAAAATGTCTGCTGCGGATTCATTCTGATTGCTTATTGGTGAAACTTGTTCTGTCAAATCATGAGACAACTTATACCCCTCGTCTGCATTAAATACAATGTTAATCCTTGATTCATTAACAGTAATCCGTCTGACACCTTCGTCCACAGTCATCACCTCGTTAAGACAGTATATGGGCGATGTAGTGGTAAAATGCTCAACTGCATTGGGAATAAAATCTATGTATAAGTAGGCCGAAGCCTACGTTAAGAACTGAGGAAATCATTTAACTTTGTGTCTAAATCATCTTCATCTTCGAATCTGGAGATATCAACATCCTCCATAACCACACCTTCTCGCTTATCCGATTTATGTGTTGCGGTTTCCTTGAAGACTTGAACACCCTTAATTATTGGTTCTCTTCCAGTATGACTAAACAAGAACTGTCTCAATGCCTCTCTAACGATATCAGCTTCATCGTAATATACTGGGAGTTTGGACATTGCTAATCGAATATCATCGTCTTTTACTGGTCTTAGGCGCGCAATAACATGCTGCTTCCCCACAATCGCACACCTACCTTCTCGTTCCCGTTTACCTGATCCAGTTGACCATAAAGAGATTTATTGTTAAGGCGAAGATATTCATATATGTAACGTGCTGCCCCACCACCAATCATGTACATGTCAAAGTTGATGTTTAAGCCTTCAATTTCATTCTGTATTTGTATTGCTAGAGCCTTGAACGCTCTAGAAACTAAGTGACGAATATCTCTGCCTTCATATGTACCACTAATCACATATTTATCTAACTCGTATATTGCTGGGGCGGTTCCCACCAAATCCTGAAGATATTTTCTAAGAAGCTTATATGCCTTCTCTACTCCTAAAAATAAACTTGTGGACTCTTTCATGATATCTAATCCATCTAAACCCAGTAGATTTAATGTGTAGAATCCTAGGTCTATTACAAGTATCTTCTTCCTTGCGTCTGTTTTGTTTTGAATCTTACCAGAGCTATTTAATAGGTGATTCATAGCAATACCATAACCTTGAGGAAATATTTTATATTTATCGATATTAAGTTTCACCTTGCTGAAACTACCGCGACCTTTTTTTATCTCGTAAGGATCTGAGTCTGCTAATCTGGCAATCATATCTTCCATTTCAGACATCTGCTTAAAATAGAACAGTATTGGCAATCCAGTAATAAGACTGAACTTTTTACTTCCATTAAGATACCCTAGACCAGTTTTGAGAATTATCTCAGATGTCATCGCTTCACTCTTCTGTTTATTTAGAGTGAAATACTTAATCTCACTTTCTCTTAATGCTAAATCACCAACAAACATCATATCCTCAAAGAAAAAATCATTGGGCTTAATATTTATGTCATACAAGGGCTGTGATTCTCCTACAATGGACGGCTGGACAAATAATTTTTTGTTCTTTTTCCCTTTAGCCCAACTAAATCCTAGATCAAAAACACTTATATCTTCTGCTACAATTGACGACACGGTACAACCTCCTTATCAATCCCACTACATTGTCGCATCTCTGAGTATAAACGCTTTATTTTAACAACAATGTAATACAAATTTATAGATTGATTGTACCATTTATATATACTAATGTATAGTATTATTTTATTATAATTAAAAGGAGCGTTATCATATTCATTACTGACAATAACAACGCCAGAGACATAACAAAATACATTCTTATAATACTTTTCAGATATTCCTTCTTATGAGTCTTTTTGATGATACGTTTAAACATACCTCGTTGACTCCTTTCTTTAATATGGATCGTTTGTGTTCTGATAGTATTCTAATGGATCATTGAGTTGCCATTCATAAAGCTTTGCTATGTATTGTTTGTACTTCTCTTCCGTTATTCTATTGTTTTTAAGTTTAATGTTAAGTAATCGTATTGATTCTTGAATATTTATAGTCATCACCTCTACTGTCTTTCTGATCGAAGTTGCATAACCTGTTCTTTTCTATCTTTCAACTCTTCCAAAATCAACTCTTCAGGAATCAAATTTCCAAATCCAACACAATCCCTTGTAAAAGGACTATCAATGCCTACGTTAATTTGATTGATGTGGTTGGATGGTTTGCTGTGAATGTGTCCATGAATTGAATAGGCATTAGGGGTCAATCCAATCTCAATCGGATAATGGAGCAGGAATAGATGCTGCTTATCGATTTTCCTAACGATCATATTTTCAACTTCTTCAAAGTAATGTGCCATCTTTTTTACAGTATTAGTATTATCGTGATTACCGACCGTTAGATGGATTTTTCCTTTTAGGCGAGGAATGATCTTATCCCATTTAGAGATGCCACCAAATACAATGTCGCCAAGATGATATACTGTGTCATTATTGGTTACTGTGTTATTCCATTGTACAACAAGGAATTCATCCATCTCCTCAACAGAGTTAAATGGTCTACTTTCATGCTGAATGATGTTCTTGTGCGAGAAGTGGGAGTCTGAAGTGTAAAATGTACTCATGTGTATTTCTCCTATTTAACTTTTAATGGTGTGTAGCAATCTGAGCAGATAATCCAATTGCATGTTTCCAAACAGTTCGAAAACTGATACCATTTGGATGGCACAAAATACTCCTTGGTTGATGTGAATTGCGGTACACTCTTGCAGTTTTCACAATACAGTGATTCAGCGTTAATATGTATTCTTGCCGATGGTTTATATCCATATATCCCTAAATGCTTTTTCACTTTCTTCATTCGTATACTCTCCACTTATTGATATGGATATATTCACTATAGAAATCCTCTTGTTTTTCGGAGATCAATTTATTTCTATACTTTTTAGCGCTATCCTCAGAAATACAAATTCGCCTTATTTCTTCATGAGTGTCATCAATCTTCTCCATAACAAGGTATGCATATTTCATGTTGTTTCCCCTTTCAGATGAAATGCATCTTTTACTTAAACACCCTATGTATTGTTTTTCTTCAAAATCCGCACCATTAAATCATTGATAATCTTCAAATCTTCACTGGGCAGTGCATGAATTATATCTAATGCTCTCATCTGTTCAACTGACATTTTACTTTTTAAGTTAATCTGCTGCATAAACAATAGTTCATACGTAGTAACGCCCAATGTATCCGCAATGTTTTCTAATTTACCCATGCGTGGTTCATTCCTGCCACTTTCCCAATAGCCTATGGTAGCACCTGAAACACCTAGCTTTTGACCCAACTCTTCCTTCGATAATTCTAATCTTTCACGAAACCTCTTCAAATTACGTGCAAAATTTAATTCACTCATGTTGAACCTCCTGTTTGATTTTCTTAATAATAGCAATCACTATTACTTTTGATCAAATATAAGTTCCATTTAAACTATGTATTCTATGTATTTATGCAAACACTGGAGTCAATTTCTTTACGCTTCGTTTAAATGCTTGATGAACTGCTTGTCGTGACACATTCAATTCGACTCCGATTTCAACGAGCTCCCTCCCCTCTAGAAAATACTTGCGTGATACTTTTTGCTCAGTCATGGTTAATTCTGAATCTATGGCCTTATTTAAGTCTCTATTAAAGAAGCTGTCTTCCACTTTTTCATAATCCAGATGGCTATCATTTGACAATAAATCGGCAATGGATTTATCGCTACCAGTATCACTTTCCTTGATAAATGATCCATCCATACTTACAAAACTGTATTTGTCTCTACCTTTGCGCTTCTTTTTATTGGCATGCTTGACGAACTCCATCCAAACAGCCTTAGTAAGATAAGTAGTAAATTTAATATCTCTTGTGCAATCATATGTATTGTAAGCATTGATTAAAGCAATCATCCCAATACCAACTAAATCGTCAGCTTCATCAGAACCTTTAGATGCCCAGTCATTAGCCATCTTTGCAACAAGTTTAATGTTATTGCTAATTACTTTATCTTTTAACTCTTCATTATTAGTTTCTTTTGCTAGTTTAATATTCTCTTCGTTGTTGAAATCTTTGTCATAATGTTTAAGCATATTATTAAAATTCATATTTTTCACCCCTCTGTATACTATGTTGAATGTACAGACCTTCCTCTGTAATTTCTAGTAGATTTAGTTGTTTACCATATGCACATGCTCCATCAATACCTATTTTGTCACCTTTGGAATCAAACCAGATATCAGCAGAACCATGTAAATGCATTGCTGGAGTATGTCCAAAAATCACTTTCTTATCTAATCCTGTGTGGTTTCTAAAAAACTGCTCTCTGATCCAAATAAAATCATCATCCGATGTATTCTTCCAATTATTAAGCAATGGATTAATACCAGCATGAACATATGTATGATGGTCGTCTTCGTAATACAATGGAAGCAAATCTAGAAAATCTATATGGTGTTGATAATGTTTGCGTACGTTCTCTTTCACTTCTATGTATTTATCCCATTCAAAACCTTCTTCAAAATAATCTCCGCCAATGTAACTAATCAGCGTTGTAAATCCACCATTGTTCAGCCACTGAGTATCATATGCCTCATCGTCATGTTTTAGTGCAGCTACCATCATGTCATCATGATTTCCTTTTAGTATGATAGCGTTGTGTTCATTTTTTAAGTCCATAACATGCTCAACAACTTGTTTACTTTTCAATCCTCTATCTACATAATCTCCAATTAGTATCAGTTGATCTGATGTGGGATCGTATTTGCACTTACTGAGAATATAATTGAATTCATCATGACAACCATGAATATCGCTAACTACGAGTCTTCTGATGTGTATGGCCTCATTTCTATTGATTTATTGTGAAAATTTGGCTATAATTTAATTGTTACTTTGGCCGGTAACATATAGAGATTCAACGGGAGCAGTCATTACCTTAATTGGTAGGGCTGCTCTTTTTTGTCATAAAACAAGTGTTTTATTAGGACTATGTATTAACTGAATGTTGGCTCTGGTTTTGCTTCAACTTCAACACAATCTGAATCTGACTCAACATCGATAATCAAGGAAGTGTAGTTTTGATTCAACTTCATTAGCAAGAGTTCAAAATCATTTAAATGTCTAAGAGACTTCAAATCCTTTACTTCATGACGCTCAATATCCCACCCTTTATCTTTACTGTCCTTCCAACGATGCAATCTGATTGACTGGTTCATCTCTTCATCTTTCTCACATTCAAAAATCAAATTTGCATATTCGTAAGACCCCCAGTGTCTTTCTTCGCTATACTCAACTTCTAATGTAACTTCTGCATATTCATAGTTAACTCCATCATCGTAATCAACCTCTAACTTATTCGTATCAATATTCTTAGCTACGTAATCCATCCAATGCTTATAGAGATCCGATACATTCAATTGCTTTACTTTGTCGTCTGTAATCATAAGATTTTTGAAATTACTAAGAAGTTGTTTATTCTCAAGTGCTGAGTTTTGAAGTACATCTACCAGCACTGCATCCAATTTAGTTATGTGTTGAGAATAGTCGTAAGATTCTAGATAAGGAACCATCACCGATTTCACTTTGTCTTTGATAATCTTTGTTACATCCCCATATGAGCGGAATAGATTCTCTAGAGCATTTACCACACCTTTTTCTAATTGTTGTTCAATCAATTTCTCTACAGTTCCATCCTCAAGTTTTCTAGTAATCGTATCTTTAATACTGTTTTCGAGTGTCATATATTATATCTCCCTTATTTTAAATTTAATTATTCAACTACTTCGTCAATAATTTCTTCAAGCTGCTTGATTGCTTTCTTAGACAACGATTGCTTATGGCTATTGAGCCAATTTACTAAACGGTGGTTGACAGACTCTTTCTTTTCAATATCTAATACCGGATCAGAGTAACTATTGCTCGATTTGATTGCTACTGCATAATTTTCTGAAACATAAACCGGGCTATAGTTTGATGATTTTTGAATCAAGTTGTATTCATCTTGAGTTGTAACGGGTACAGCCTTTTCGCCATTTTCCTTTTTAAAATCCTCATAAACATCGTTAAGAATCTTTTTTAGAGGTTCGTTTGAATCCCATGAAACTCCATTCATACTAGCTATGTACTGAACATCCGCCGCATTATTCTTAATTAGTTCTACAGTTTTGCTAGAATCAATCCCGCTCAGCATTCTAGAAGACAGCCATCTTAATTCAAAAGAGTCTGCCAATTTTCTGTCACGATCAATTTTTATGTATTCAGGTTTGAAATCATATCCTTGAGTGTATTCGCTATAGTCACAGATAAATAATCCATTAACAAATACTTTGCCTCTATATCTCTCTTCTTCAAGTACTCTTCCTAGTTTGCTTTGTATGGTTTTACCCACATCTTGAAGATGTAAATTAGACTCTATAATATCTTTGTATTCTTTTGTGTCGATCCCTTCGATAACAATGGTGAGATTATTATCAGGAACAGAAGTCCAAGGGTACTTCTTGTCTATAAAAAATGTTAATATTTCTTCTCCACCATATCTGCGCGCTTTCACAAAGCGTGGGCTCCACACTTCTTTAGCACCATAGTTGAAGAATATAACCTTTTTATTTAAACGTGTGAGCACTAGAGTGGCAATTTTGTACCCTTCGCCAAACTGACCGATAGTATTGGGATCGTTTCTCTTAGTTGATGAACCTAGCAGAAGCGTCTTGACATCAAGTACGGACAGTTTATTACCTATCTTTAGAGTTTGTTGCGATTCATCATAATCGAAGAACATAGTGTTATTTTCTACTGTCGATTGCTGATCCAAAGCATTTTGAAACAATTCTCGTATTGCATCAACAACCGTCCAATTTGGAACATAATCTTTGGATAAACTCAATTCATATTTGCTCAATTAATCATCTCCCTATAAGACACCGTAGCTTTTCAATAGTTCTTCTACCTTGTCGTGCGAGTATCTGGCAGCTTCATTTCTTGCTGATCTCCAAGTGTCTTCATCTATTCTTTTGTCCCTCAGTTCTGCAACTATCTTATTCATAAGACGTTTGGCATTTCGATTTATATCTATGTATTCAACTGTATTAAGAGGTATGGCACTCTGAGTCTTCTCATCGTATCCAGAACAGACTCGTCTATCATAAACTTCGGTTTGATAGTAGTATTCAAGCCATTTCACAAATGCATATTCATATCTCTCTTGATCTGCTGACTTTATGGCTAAAAAAGCACTATGGTAGTCGATAAAGCTTCGCCTCTTTTCTCTGTGAAACAGGTTTTATCAAGTATTAAGTACTCTAAATGTGAAAATAGTCGCTTCCTTTATGAAAATTTATCGTCATTCCGACCAAGCCAAACATTTTTACGGATTCGCCATTATTAAATGGAGCACCTTTGTAATATTCGCCTTTTCTAAAATAAGTACCACTATCAATCTTCCAATCTTTTATGCATAGATACTTTTGTTTCATAGAGTAGTCCCCCTCCTTTTTTATGTCAATATAAAACAGGTAATTCATCAACTTACCTATATTTCTCTTCATAAATAAAGTATGCAATACTATCTACATGATGAGTATAAAGAAAATCTTTGAGGTCCTCATAAGTGTGATAAAAACCCTCATCTGAATATTGATTTTCTGCCTCTGATAATACTTCTCTTGCAAATCTTTGAGCGTCGTTTTCTTCCTTAAAAATGTAGTCACCTTTGTTAACTAAACTATCATTGATAACTTTAAGATATTCGTAATATTCTTCCATGTCCTACTCCTCCTTTAATTATTTGCTTATTATGTTTCTAATAGACTATATATGATATTAGTGCCTCAGAAAATGTAGTGCCATAGCTCATTTGATTCATCAACCAACCAATATCTTTGTCTCTCAAACTAAGTTTTAAAAACCCCTTAAATTCATCATCTGCCAGTTCTAATCTGTATTTATTGGCTAACTTTTTAACTTCATTGAAGTGCCATTGTTTATCCTCGTTCTGCTCCAATTCATCTATAAGATGTTCATATTCGATAGCATATTTCATCGGTATTCTTTTCCCCACGTTTCCCTTGTTGTCTCTTTTAAAAGCTCAATAAGTTCTGTTTCTTGTGTCTTGTCTAATTTCATCTTGACTGAATTAGGATAGTCTTCTGCAAATTCATCAAATGATTTATCAAAGAATTCTACACTCTCAATATTCCACAATTTATCATCAGGAGTTGAATTCGATTTACGACAACTTCGATAAACACTTAAATATAAATGATCGCTTAATTTAATCTCCAGTCGTCCACATGCACATCCACCCTCAGCATCAAAATTCAACGTCCTATCTTTGATACTGTCTATAATGTGTTTGAAGTAATCATCCTTAATTCTTAGCACTTATATTCCTCCTATCTCAAAGAGATCAAAGTATTTTCATTTGTCAATATATTTAGGTAGCCGACTAAAAACACTTGACAGAACTGACGTTCCGTATTGCTGTATGTAGAAATTTGTCATAGTATTAATGTACTGGTTCAATAGTCACCCTAGTTAGTCAGATAGAATCAAGTCCAATACATAGAGGTGCTTATAGTGAGCAATAAGGAAGTTAAAAAATTTGATTTCGATTTTCACAAAATCGCTACCGAGATCTCCGAAGATGTTTTAGATCGAAGTATTAAACAAGGAGATTTTGATTTCCTTAAAACAAAACACGATAATGGAAAAGATAATGATCCTGAGTTTGAGAAGTATAAGCTTTTTGCTGCACTATTGACAGGATTGTCTACCCAAATTGCTGAACAGACTCTTCATAAATACCACAATGAGTTAGCAGGTGTTAAATCAATAGCTCTACAGTCAGTTAAGTAACCTTCTTTTTAGCAATGGCAATTAGACGAGCAATTTTCTCATCCATATTTTTCTTCCAAGTTCCACCTGTCATAATACTTCACCTCCCGCACCCATTAAATAAGTGGGTGTTTTTTTTGATCAAACTAGACTTTCACAGACTTTTGATTATCGATAAACGCTTCGACTTCTTTCAATTGCTCTAGATTCAATCGAGTAATTCTCTCTTTAATGTTGTTGGCTAGATCTCTGCGCTCATTTACTCGATTGATCTTGCCCCAGTAATCTTCCGCATTAACATATGCCTTGTAATGACCTAAGACTCCATTATTGTTAGTCAGTGTTTTCTTGTCTAATCTAAGAGGATGCTTGTCTCCTTCTTGAGCAACATATACACTAGATGTGTTAACTTTTTGTACTTTGTATTCTTTTAAATTTGCCTCTTTATATAGAAATCCACTGATGTTTACATAAAGCGTCTGACCAACTTCAATGTTTTTCATTTTTACACCTCCAATAATTCAGGATTATCATGGATGTTTCCAATAACCTCATACTTGATTACAGACGGGTCACTCTCACTTTTGAGCCAACTAATTGCGTTCATACTGCAATCAATCCGAGGTTCCAAATCAAAGGCTGGATATCCTCTTTCTGCTCCGTATTCAATTACTCCAACGTAGTATTCTTCTTCAGAGTAATTAGTGTCAAAGGTGATTTTTATTATGCTGCCCTTATACATCTTTTTACCATTGCTATCTTCAATTCCAATATAGTAATCAGATGAGTCAAACGTTCCACTTACAATCTCATTTAGAACCATACTTAATGCTGATTGACCTTCTGCTTCAAATTCTACTCCCTCACTATTAACCCATTGAGTAAGTTTATTTACATCGATTACTTTCACTTTTATCCCACACTCCTTATTCAATTTGCTCGATCAGGTTTCAACGCAATATTCATGATCAATATGTATAACATCATCTAGTACATGACATTGTAAGGTTTCATAATCAATGGATTCACCATAATTAACTTTCAAATAGTCATTGATTAATTCATCATCGGATGGGTTATTCGGTCTATTAACTGAGACATCAATCTTAATCATTAGACCAACTTTCCATTCAGTCTTTGTCTTAAAGCATACAAGATACTGGTTCATTGTTTGACCTCCAATAGTTCAGGATTGTCGTGTATATTACCAAGTCTTCTCTGCCAGTATTTGATATCGTACCCAGTCCATCCACCATTGCCTGCATTAGTTCTGTATGTACTCAATGGAACACTTTTATATTTTGCTTGGTGGCTGTCATAACAAATTATCTGTACTTCTTGATTGTGTAGATGAGGGTTGGGAGAGAGAATATCTCCTACACACCACTCTTCATTGCTAGTTCCATCTTTGATACCTATATATTTTCCAACCGTAGCTGGATCAACGGCATACCAATATTCGGTGTTAAAATACTCATCATTCCAATCTACAATTTCACCAACAATGACATTATCACCAATCAAGTAACCATAAATCCATTCACCTGTTTCGATGCGTTTTCCACGATGTTTATTGTTCATGCTTACCTTCTCCTTCCTTGGGAGCCATAAGACTACTCCATGTTTCTTCTTTCATCATGCGTTTCGCTTCTTTTAGTGCCCTGATAACTACATCAATTGACTCTACTTTGTCGAATGTCATCCTTACTGGTGTCTCTGCTGGTGACGCAACAATTGTTTCGTTCTTCTTACGCTCTCCAATTTGCCCTGACTCTTTCGGCTGGAAAGCAATCACACCGCAAGGATAATCTAATTGAAGCAATCCCGGTGAAACGTTGATGTCCCCTGTTCCAAATTCAATTTGTGTTTGACCTTCATATTTTAAAATTGGCATCTTATGTATTCTCCTTATATTTTCTTATGTCATCTTTCACTCTTTCGATAGTTATAATCCCGCTACGCAATAACGAATCTCGGTTTGAATAAGACTGGAAACGGCTCACCTTAGAAGCTTCCTCTGACTCAAGTTCTTCGAGAATGCTTATTTCATCCTCATTCAAACCTTGCTCAGAAAGATATGCCCTGCTTTCTCCTCTCGATTCTTTTATAAGCTCATGTAAAAACTCTTTTTGTCTGCGGGCTTCCTCCGGCGTAGGGAAGAAGGCGAGTCTGAACGCGTTACTCACTTCATTTGCCATCTAGATCACCTCCTGATAAAATTAGATTTTTACTGACTTATTTATTGTCTGTGGCCTTCCATTGTTCAAAAACTTCTTGAGATTTCTCACTAAAGTTGAACCATTCAGGAACAAACTTAAACGACTTAACAAGTTCGATTACACAATTCTCGCATAGATCAAATTTCCACTTCTCTCGCTCATAAATGCTCCCTTCTTTGAAGTTCACGTAAAATTCATAAGCGAAATTTTCCCATACGTAATGGTCTACTTGTTCATATTTCGTTAATTTGCCACATTTATTGCAAGTTGTTGATTCATGAATATCTTTCTCTTCAGTTACTGTCTCTGTACGATAGTTCTTCATATTATATCTCCTTCGAATTTCAGACTAATTACTGCTTCCCATTCACCCTTACGTTCTTCATCTGTCATTCCACAATTGTTCATTGAAGCATAGTGAGACCCAATCCACTTAATATCGAACATGTCTGGAGAATATCGTCTACCTGTGTTTGAAATCACCGTGAATCCATGTGCGCTATACTGAGCTGCTTGTAGTAGATTCATATTTTCACCTCTAGTAATTTCCTGTTGCAATGGCATAGGCTACACTTCTCTTTAATACTTGAACATCCTTGATTATGTTTTCTTCATGAAGGATCTCGTTTTGTAATTCTTTAATTCTTTTTGCACACAACTCTTTTACATTCTCAGAGCGTGTAATGAGTTGCTTGTATTTAAGTGCAGCAATCTCAGCTTCATTTTTAGCTTTGGAGTATTTAATCTTCTTGCGTTTTGCTAGTTCTGTTCTATGTATTTTTCTGAATTCTTTTTTGTATAACTCTTCAACTCTGTCTCGAAACGTAATCTTCCTATGTTCTTTTTCAATATCTCTTTCAATTGGATACACCGTAGTAATTTTCACAGGATCTAATCCAATATGGATAGCAACTGTATGATTGAAAACGTACATGTGTGAATCAACTCCAAATTGATCTGGTACAATTCCAATGTATTCAGAGCTTTTCAATAGTGATCTGACATAGTCAGTAGCCATTTTCTTGTTTTTGCTGTATTCAGGGAATCTTTCTTGCATTCTTTCAAAGCCATGAGTAGACAGTTCAATAGTTTTAGGGTATTCCATTTGTATCATCTCCTTAATTGTGTTGTTTATGCATTGTTATATGCATTCAATATTTTGATAAAAGACGGCTTTCTTTCATTTAAACTACTACCTTACCTTCCAATCGATCATATGCAGCTTTTACTCGTTCAGAAACTTCTATGTATGAATTCTTGTTTTGGTACAGATCAACAACCACATCATCTTCAACAATAAATCGATTGTAGTAATATTGAATGTGTGTAGTATTCCCTTCGACTTTTACGACTTGTCCCAATGTTACACACTTCTTAATCTTATACCTTACTTCCTCGAAAGAATCACAACTCAGATAACTCTTCATGCAGAGTTGACTATACTTATCAAATACAGTTGGCTTGATTTTCATATGCGTTCCTCTTCCCCCTATTGCTCATACTGTTCGTCAATATATGTATAACAAAACGCTTGCTCTTGATCATGTTTACCTAGCTCATAACACATCTTCCTGTGTGACTCTCTAACTTTCTCAAATGATTTACTCCAAAATAGATAGTTGATTAACTTGCTTATCATATGTATTTATCACCCTTTCAGCGACATGATTAGTATAGTTGTGAAATTGAATAGTGCGTGACTTAAGATTGGAAGCAATAGGCTGCCACTCTTTTTGTAATACCAGCACCAGATAAATCCTATAAATACGTAGCCGATAAATGCAGTTAGATTAAAATGTGGTATCGCGAATACTATTGAACTTACCAGCGCAGAAACCGCGAAACCAAATTTGCTGTTAAGTTTTTTGAATATGATACCTCTGCATATGTACTCTTCGATGATGGGGCTGAATGTTACGCTATAGATGTAAAGCACAGGAATACTAGGAGGTACACTTATTACCGTAGCTGTCTCAAAGTATTGAGTTGTCAAAGAGTTAATAATGTTGAATCCTATAAAGGCAAAACTAGTTGAATAAAAAATATATTCTATATTATTTATTCGTTTTAACTTAATCAATTCATCAACTATTCGAGTTTTATTTTTAGATACAAACCATAATAGCAATATTGGTGGCATAAAGATTAGAGCCAATTTTAAAATTATCAATCACCTTCTTATTCATTTAATCCCCCTCCTATAGAAAAAAGTACAGGTTCTCTTTGACCTGTACTCATCTTATCATGTATTTTGTTGTATGTCTAGTATTATCTTATCATAATTAAGTTCTTCTCTTCAGGTATTTCACTTTGATTTTGTATAATGTTTCGTTGGCGGTTGATTCTATTGTTGTCTCTGTTGTAGTATCCCATTCCCTCTCATTGTAATCAGGAAAATTAGAATCACCATTAAACATACGTTGAATTTCATTAATGTACATTGAATCAACTATCGGTAAGAACTGCTCATATATTGATGATCCTCCTATTACAAATATGTCCTGATTTACTCACACAGAAACCCTCATCTTAATCACTGGATGTGGATTATAATTTAGAATTTTCACATCGTCAACAGTGAAATCATAAAAATCATTAACTTCTGGGTTAAGCCACAGTTGCACTCCTTCTTGTTCTTCCCGATCAAATATAGCTTTAATTGGTTCATAGTGCTGCTCATAAAGATGGGCATTAGTTATACAAACAATTAATTCTCCAACTTCTAGATCGGTTACTTGTGCAAGCATATGAATTAGAATAGCTATTTGAGCAATGTTGTATGGCAAACCCAATGCGGTATCAGAAGATCTTATAGTTGTGTGCCAATTCAACTTGCCGTCATTTACATCGGCAATATGATTAAACATACAAGGAGTCAAAGACATTTTCTCTAGATCTCCAACAGCCCAAAGATCAATTACCATTCGTCTAGACTGTGGATTACTCTTTAATGTATCAATTAATTTACTAATTTGATTATGCTTGGCGATTTGTTTTCCGTATGCTTCACCAATTGTACCATCTGGCAAACACCACTCATCCCAAATAGAGATATTTCTGTCATTTAGCCATTTAATCTCATTGGAGCCTTGCTGATATATCCATAACATTTCTTGTGTAAGTGTCTTATATCCAGTAAATTTTAGTGAGAGTAGTGGAAACTCTTTAGAAAGATCGAATCGCAAAACCTTCCCAAATACTTTTTTTGATTTATCAGAGGTTCTATTTGTGCCTTCGTATCCATTTTCTAGAATCTCCTTAATCAATTCCTTATACTGCTTATCAATTGTAGACATTTGCTACCTCCGTAGATAAATTAAAAGGCAGTGGTTGCCCACCGCCCAATTATGTATTAGTTAAATCTCAATGTTCCTAGATCAATTTGACGTTTAATTTCCTCTTCAATCTTAGGTTCTGGAGCCTCCCATCCATCAGGCTTAACTACTTTACCAACCTCGTTGTAATGTGGTAGTCCATCAGGAAATAGTTTCTGCATATTTGCATTATGTACAATGTTAAAAATTTCATCTGGGATGACCGATGTTTCAACAAGTCCACCTTCTGCAAAGTATTTGATGTCAATCAGCGCATCAACCTGTCCTATTAGACGATCTTCAGGAAAAGGTTTATCCAATTGTTTTTTGAATGTATCGAAAACCGAAGCGATCAGATTATTGATGAACCTTTGAAACTTATCTCTGTCACCATCAGAAGATGCATATAGTAGTTCAACAACCTCTTCCATAATAAAATTAGCTCTATTAGTTGCTAATTTATCATCCAATGGAGTTGGCACTTCTGGTGCTGGACAATTAAATGCTTTTTGAAACTCTCGCACCTTTTCAAAGTCTGTTTTCTTTTTATTCGTCGTATCTACCATATATATTTAATGCTCCCTTAATTAGATATTTTACAGGTCATCAAACCCGTTATCATCGCCAACCTTACCATAGTTGCGAGATTTAGCCTCGAAGAAATCAGTTTTTGTTGAGTTCAAAGCTTCATCCGAAAACGGCTTAATCCAAGGCATACAGTTGACATCTACTCCTTCATATAGCTTCTCCATGCCCATTAGCTTCAGACGCTTATTTGCCGTGTACTTGATATAGTCGCTCAACTCATCCAGATCAATACTCTGAATATCTTTAAGTGTATAATAGCCCCAATTTGTTTCAAGTTTAACTGCTTGATCAATCGTTCTATATACATAATCCATGTTCTCTTTTGTATTCAACTCAGGGAAATCAACCAGCAACTGTTTGTATACTTCAGCAAAGAAGTAGCAGTGTTGGTTCTCGTCTCTTTGTATGTAAGAGACCATTTGACTTGTCGCCATCATTTTCTGATCACGAGCCAAGTTATAGAAAAAAGCAAATGTACTATAGAAGAAGATACCTTCTAGGATCAAATCTGCCACCATTGATTTAAAGAATGTTTGGGGGTTAGGGTTGTCACGGAATTCTTGATAAATATCTGAGATGAATTGATTCCGCTCTAGCAATACAGGATCATGTTTCCAGTACTCAAAAATTTCTTTCTGCTCTTGATCAGATACAATTGAGGAAAGCACATAGGAGTAAGACTGGTTATGTACTACTTCTTGCTGCCCAATGATTGCAGAAATTGCCTCCAACGATGAATCGGTAAAATACCTTTTTACATCGCCAACAAACATTGTTTGCATTGAGTCCAATACTGCAAGTAGAGAGATATTAATTTTGAATGTATCCTGCTCTACTTTGCTAAGTTGAGTGAACTGTGAAGCATCTTTAGACATCGGAATTTCATCTGCAATCCAATGATTGAGTAACAATACTTTGTACAATTTGTACATGTGAGGCATTCGGATATCGTTCCAATTTAGGATACCCGAATTTTCCCCTTCGATGATACGTGTTGATTTGTTTGGTGCTTCTGTGTTGAAGATTTTCTGAATTTTCAATTATGTATTCTCCTTATATTTTCTTCTTGCTCTGGCAGCCTCTTCTATGGTGTCATAAGTTCCCAAAGATAATTGTTTACCTTTTACAGTAATGTGCGCTCCATATCTACCATTTCTATGTATTCTAACTCCAGTTGGAAAAGTTCTTTTCCATGAATATTGTAATTCCCATTCATCCTGTCTCATATGAGGTACATCATTAAGATTCGTATATTCTCCATGCTCTATCAATGCATAAAAATTATAGGCATTGGCTGCGGCAATTCGACAATTAAAAACTCCTATATTTATTATCTTTTTGTTAATTGTTATTCTAGCGACCCACTTGTCTTTTCCATAGCGATATGGTGAAACTCCTTTGAGCTTATCTCCGCCTACTTTTCTGTTTCTGACATTTTCTGATTGTTTGCAATTACGTAAGTTTACTCTTCGATTGTTGAGTCCGTCCCCGTCTATGTGATCACAAACCATGCCACGAGGCGTTTTCATAATCTCACGGTGTATTCTAATGGTGACCTTCTTACCATTTTTATAACTTGTGCGAACAGCGTATCCATTTAAGTAGTACCAATTATATAAATTCAAGTGAAGGTAGTCATCATAATCCACAAGAGTATACTTATTTTTACTCAATTGGATTTTTGCTTCTTTTATGAGCTACATGACTCACACTCAGCAATTGTCAAAGCACGACTTCGAACATAGTAGGTTGTTTTCATGCCAGCTCTCCATGCATGAATATGAAGTTCGAGAAACTCGGTTGCTTTAATATCTGGTTGAACATAAAAATTAAAGCTCTGGCCTTGATCAACGTGCCGCTGACGGGCTGCTGCCATGTTGATACTAGAGTGTTGGTCAACCATAAATGCTGTTTTATAATACCAAATTGTTTTTGCATTCAAATCTGGTGCTGGATTAGCAATTTTATATGTAGTTTTCTCTTCATACGAAATCAATTCGTATAGTGGATCAATAGATGCAGTTGAGCCAGCAATAATAGATGTAGATCCATTTGGCGCAATAGCAAACATCCATGCATTACGTACTCCATTTTCTCTGACCTGAGATTGTAGTTCTCTCCACTGTTCCGTTGTCACGAACTCGCCTATGTGTGTGCCTGACACATAGTCTCGCTTAACAAAATACTCTCCTGTGTCCCAGTCAGAACCTTTAAATTTAGGATAATGTCCTTTTTCTTTGGACAGTTCCATGCTCGCTTTTACAAGAAGGTAGTTAATTTTTTCGTATAGATTATCATTGTACGCAACAGCTTCTTCAGACTCCCAACGAATACCTTCGAGAGCAAGCAAGTGATGCAACCCGAATGTTCCTAATCCGACAGCTCTATACTGTGCATTTGTGTATTGAGCTTGCAGTACATCAATATTGTTGATGTCGATAACATTGTCTAGCATGCGAGTTTGAATTGGAACGAGTCGCTCAAGAACATTATCTGGCACTGCTCTAGACAAGTTAATGGAGTTTAGATTGCACACTACAAAGTCACCGGGAATTTTAGAAATAATGATACGAGTTTGACCATCTTTAGTTACCAATTCTTCTTTTTCAATTACAGTAGGTGACTGGTTTTGAAGCACTTCCGTACAAAGATTGGAAGAATACACCATTCCGTGAATGCTATTTGTATTAGCTCTGTTTACCGTGTCCCTGTAGAACATATATGGCGTACCTGTCTCTAGTTGAGACTTCATGATACGTTTCATTATATCGATTGCTTGAACCGTAATACGTTGCAAGAGTGGATGATTCAGAGCTTCTTCATATTTGTCACGGAACGATCCACTACCCAATTTCTCATCGAAGAAGTCTTCAAGTCCAAGAGAACGACCATCCGAATCTTTCCATCCCATAATCGACTTAACTTCATGAGGACAAAACAGACTCCACTCGCCACGATCAGTTACTCTTTCCATAAACAAGTCTGGAATACACACACCATGAAAGATATCATGCGCTCTCATTCGTTCATCGCCATTGTTAAGCTTTAAGTCTAGGAAGGCTAAAATATCACGATGAAAGACATCTAAATATACTGCTATGGCACCCTTGCGAGTTCCGAGCTGATCGACACTTACGGCTGTATTATTTAATTGTCGAATCCAAGGGATAATGCCTGAGCTTGTGTTTTTATGTCCCCGAATGTCAGAACCTCTTGCTCTAACTTTTCCAAGGTAGACCCCAATTCCTCCACCTGTTTTACTTAATCTTGCGACATCTGTGTTGGAATCAAAAATTCCTTCAAGTGAGTCATCAACCGTATCAATGAAGCAACTAGACAATTGACCAGCAACTTTTTTACCAGCATTGGACATTGTTGGTGTAGCAGCAGTCATATACAAATTACTCATTGCCCAATATGCTTCTTTGACTAGATCCATGCGTTTATCTTCAGGTTCTTGATGCATTAGATACATCGCAATAACCATATATCTTTGTTGTGGCAACTCCATTAATTTTCCATCAAAGTCATGCGTTAGATAGCGTTCTGTTAGAGTAAGCAATCCAATATAATCGAACAGTAGATCATGTTCTGGATTAATGTAATCTCCCAATTCTTCAATTTGTTCCTTTGTATAACAGGTGAGAAGCTCTTCTCTGAAGATTCCTTTCTCAACCAACGTTTGAATCAGAGGGTAAAATGAACCGTATGGATCATCAACATAGGATTTATACTTTCGGTTATTGGCTGCTTTTTTATAAAGCTTCGTTAGAAGTCCTCTTGCAGCAACAAACTTCCAATCTGGCTCTTCTTTCGTAATCAGGTCTAGTGCTGTCATTGAGAATGCTTCACTAATCTCTTCTGCTGTTACCTCGTCACGTCTTAGTTTGCTATTAACACCTTTGACCAACTTTTCTTTGCCTAATTCAAATCCGCTCATCACTCTATCAGCATATGTATTAATTCTATTTTCATCAAAAGCTAACTGTCTGTTGTTCGGTTTGTTTACTAATCGGGGCATTAAAATCCTCACTTTCAAATGTCTCTATCTGTGTAAAAGAATTATTTCATTAAATATTATGTATTATTTATGTGCATTTCTCTTCAACCTCTACAACCCTAATCCTGTCGCCTACATCAAGTACATAGTTTTGCTTGAAGAATCGTGCCATTGCATATTCAATTGCCACTTTCTTCATTTCACAAATTGTGACTGGATTATCTCCCGCCATTTCGTAGCAATCTTCCTCGTCTACATTTACCCAAAAGTCAAGATCTTCTGTTTGTTCTCCATAATCTCGTTCTAGAATTACATTAAACTGCACTATCATCACCTCCTTAGATCAATCGCTACAAAACTCAGTCAACTCTGTAATGGAATTTACCAATCGTAAAACTAAATCTACCAAGATAGATACTTATGTATGACTCTCTTTCATTCTCGCTCCACTCATCATTAGTGTTAAAATTCATACCTATGAGAAAGGTTCCCTTGTCATAACGATGTTTTTCAAATTTCCATCCATATTTAGAGTACATTTTTCAACTCCTATGCATTTTGTTTTCCCTGCATACTCTTTACTTTTTCAATTGTATCTGCCGTGTCAGCAAAAAACTCTTGCAATCTATCCGTTTCATCTTGTTCGATGTGAATCTTATATAAATCCTTATCTTCATTGTATGGTTTGATGTTAAATACTAAATCCCATTCAGAAACTTGCGTTGCGCTAGAATTAAAACTGTCATAATTACTAACGTTTGCTTCTGGAACCTCATAATAGATATATCTTTCCGAACTAGATTCGGAATCTCTGATTGTTGCTTTTGCAATAAGTTTACATTCTTTTGTATTTTGACGATAAACAAGAGTTTTTATTGATTTTTCTTCTTCAAAGCCATTTGAAACAAATTTCTCGTAATCAGTTTTGTTATCAATTTCTCGTCTATTGAAGAATTCTAATAGAGAGTCATCTAGCAACGCATCCTTAGCATACAAAATGGGGTAAGCTTTATTTGGATCAATGTAACTCTCTTTCAAACTATCCAAAATAGTGATCAATTTTCCATTCTCATTAAACACATACAAATCAATTACTGATCTTTGTCCATATTTCATTCTTATATCCCTCTTCGCATATGTATTTACTTACTTACCTGATCTGGTGTGAAATACTACCCGACTAAACTCACTCCAAGCATTACTCCACACCTCTTGTCCATATTTATCAAACTCATCGAATTGCTTTTTGCCTATTTTCTTTTTCATTGTCTTGCTAATGTAGCTGTCTTCGTGCCATAAGCTCTCTCTATCTGTGTCGATATCATCTTTAAAACAATCAATCAACACTCTGGATAAACTCAACGTTGCTTCATTTAGTTGAATTACTCTTCCACTCCTTGTCCTTCATTCTCTTCATTTCTAGATGGTTTCTTACTTGAAAATATTCCTTCACTGACTGCTCCACATTGCTAGTTGTGAGATGTTGTCGATCAATAGCCATATTTAACTCCTCAACACTCTTGTTTAATTTGTCTATTGATCTTTGAAGTCTAGTATTTCTATCCATCTTCAACACCTCTTCTTTGTTGTTATCTTACTCTCTCAGTATAATACCAGTTTGTAATACAGTCAAGTATTATCTTATCATAATTAAATTTAACTTAGTCGTTTGAATCTAATAATACCAAACAATGTGCCATTTGCGCTTCCGGTAAAGTTATCCAATACGTTTCTTAATCAAAGGTACATTTTATAAGGATTTTAAGTGTTTAGTTAATTCGTCTTGTGCTTGATCAAGTTGTCCACCAAGATCCTTCAATGTTTTTAAGTCGCTCTTACCAATAGCAAGAAGTTTAGCTTCGGTAACAATCACTTCTTTTAGTCCACCAATCTTCATTTTAAGCTTAAGGGTAGCATTATCCATACTCGTTCTCCTCTTCTTAGTCAAATGTGCATTTCATCAGTATTTAACTGGATATTGTTCGAGTGTATTATCAATCAGTCTCTTAATGTTTTGGATGTTCATAAGCAATCTGTTATCAATATCTTCGTTATCAATTTTGGCTGACACTCCTCCACTGACTCCATCTTCAGTCAAAAAGAAGCGTGAGCTCGTTTCCTTATCTTCTGAATGTCCGTTGAAGGAGACACTCGTGACAAAAACATTGTCTGCCTCATAGTGATCCTTGATGTCCTTTAATTTTGATTCACTGAGTGCATCAGTCAACTCTTTGATGTTCGAGAACTTCTCATACTCAAGCAATTCCTCACTTTCTGAGTAGCCCTTAAAATTTACACTATACTCAACATTTCCACTAACACTATCCAGCTTCTTAGCAATGATCATTCAATGTCCTCCTCTTACTTATCAGTGTTTACTTCGATTTCCCATCCACATTTACACGAACGAAAGAATACATTATCATCAATCTTCAATACACCCTGTCCGTTTCCAACTTTATCATTTCCACATTCTTTACAGTCTGAGTACTTATCCATTAATTCCGCTGCTTTTAATAGGTTCATCTATCTCTCCTATGCCTGATATCGTTTAACTGTTTCTTTAACATGGGTTACTTCAAATGTATCAAACCCCGAACGTTTCACTTCTTTGGAGATGATGTCTGGAGACGGCAGTCTCTCATGATGCGTCTTGACAACTTTTGCCTGATCACCATTTAGAGCAATATCTTCAGCATTCATCATCTTAAGTACATAGTACTCTTCGGTCTCTTCATCGTATTGTTTCATATAGCCGTCCTCTCTTAAATAAAATCGGTTTCGTACTCATAGTTTGGATCTGCCTTCTGGAGCTCTCTCAATTTCTCGACGATCTTTTCGCCTATCTTTTCATATCTTCCCTGCTGCTCATGATATTTGTTTTTCAGGCTCAAAGCTTTATCATACTCCCATTCATAATCACCATGTAGGCTATCAAGTTCTTGTACAAGTTCTTTTACTTTGTTATCCATTTATTAATCCCCCTATAATTGGTAGAATTTAAACTTCTTCCCCTAAGTTTTCGAGTTCTTTTTTAATCGCGTCTAGATCTTCTTCTGTTTCTTCAATTCGACGTTCATATGTTCTAATAGTATCCTTGAGATCATAGTATTGATCCCATAGTTCATCAATTTTGATTTCTTCATCTGTCATCTCTATATCCTCCTAATAGTTTCTTGATAAAATTTGACTTTCATCAACATTTCTACCTCTAAAACCCCTTATGTATCAACGTTTTTCTGACTCAAGCAAAGCTAAAATCTCATAATAGGCAGTCATTCGACCGAATTTCCTTCCATGACTACATCCCATCTCATAACAATCATCAAAGTTCCCACCTGCCCAGTCTTCGGGGTTGTAGTCTTCTTCAATGCTCGTGTTGATTTCGTCTATGTATTCTTGCAATACCTCAATTTTATTTCTCAAAACTTCAGCAATATCCATTTATTCACCTCCTTGTAAATTAACGTCCCAAGTAAACCCATCCTCATCAATATAAACAATAGATATGGACTTTAACGAGTGACAGAAGCCATCATACCCATTGTAAGGAATATCGATATACTCTCCCAGTGGACAGTCCGCAAGTTGATGCGACTCACCATATTTAAATTTCAATTCAATCAATTCATCTACAATAGCTCCATTAAACTGTTTTGATATATATGTTCTTGTTGTAGTAATGTAATCTCCATCATTAGAATCAGCAACAATCGTAACTTTAAAGAAATCACACTGTTCCTTTCTGGGTTTTGATAATGTGTATTTACTCATTGCTTATCTCCCTTAAATTAAATTCATGATTTCTTGATTGATCTCATCAATCTTCTGACTATAATATGTAATTTTCTTTACCTTTGCATCGTCGAATTGCTTCATATTTTCAACACACTGGTTCAAATAGTGCTTGATACGCTCTTCTTTATCATAAAAAATATTTAATGGTACACCTGCATATGCTCTATAACCAGTATTATCATATGGAGCAATAACCGTATTGGACATCTTACCACTCTCTCTTAATCCTCGAAAATGAAATTCTGAATAGTACACTCTTTTGTTTTTTGGTAAGTCTTCATTGCTAACCACTACAACTTTTTTAGGTGAAATATGGCGAATTGGCTTATTGTCAACATCATTGTAGCGGTAATCGCAGATCCAAACTTCTTCACCAATCTTCGCTTTAGCTTTGAATTCTGAATGATTCATTGATTCTTCCCTTCTGAATCAAATACGCCTTTCATTTGGATCTCACTAAGTTATATAAGTCAAACAACAGTCCCACCAAAAAGAAAATCACATAATATCCTGCAACAGTAATAGTAAGACCGAATAACTCATCCAGCCCAGTTACACATATCACATCGAATCCAAACAGTGATAAGAGCCATGCCAATATTAGAGCGCTCACACAATTCAGTTAGTTGTCCTCCATTCCGCTTGTTTCGTTGAGTTAATACTTAGGATTCAGCGATTCATTCACAGTTGCAAAGATAACTTGAATTTGATTAGCCCAAGGTTTCAGGCGAGTATCTAATCTTCTAATTTCCCCAAGCTCTGTTTCGGAGACCTGATTGTAGAAATCGTTCTCACCATACTTAATCCATTCAAATCCTTCACGTAGCACATTTACTCCATTGATCAGTTCAACAATCATCCCCTCTTTGAAAGAATCATCGTCTGAATAGTATGCCTCAGTAATCTCTCTCAGACGCTCTGGGGTGAGTCCCATAGACTTCTCTCCTTCCAATAGTCGAGTTAAATATTCATCCTTGTTGTCTTCTATGTATTTCATTGTTCTGCTTAGACTCATATTCACACCTTCATTTATTAGATACACTTTTAACCAATTCTCTCTTTTAGTGCCTCTTCTAACCGTGTCATTTGATCTGTCACATGATCCAGAAACATAATGTCTTCAATTAGCCTTAGTTTTTTCGGATCGCTTCTGACTTTCTCTATAATTTTCTCGAAACTCATGACTATCTCTCTTTTCCTTATAAAATCTCACATTTATCAAATTTCCAGTGAGCTAATTGTTTCTATAGCATCTATGTATATTGCGATTTCAGCATTGATACTTTCTATATCCTTGAACACGCCCTTTGAGTGTTTGGATACATCTTTATCTTTAAGAATAGATATTAGCAACCTCTTTTTTGATTCCAGCTCATTTACTTTAGTTTCGTATCTTTCAATCGCTGTGAATTTATCCATAGCTTTTCCTTTCTAGTTGAAATATATCTTTCACTTAAAATATAAGGATGTAAATCATATAGCCGTAGTATGTAGTCCAAATCAAGCTTCTAATAATACTTTTTAAAGTTACTTTTTTAGTGTTCAATATTTTCAATTTCGCAGCGGACAACTCTTCCTCGTTCATCTTATTAATGTTTTTCTTGGAAAACCCAATAACGAATGACAAAGATAAGATCATTACGATGAACAAAGTTGGATACTTAGAAAGGTCATAATTGAATGCATTCACAAGAAAGACAATCTCAATAATGATATAAGTTAAAGCTCCAATTAAAGGCAGACAACCTGCTTTTAGGTAGGCTTCATTTCTTTTTTCAATTGATTCATTACTTTGTATTTGCTCAATCTCAAGTAGTTTTAATTTACGACTTGTTTCTGAAAAGAGCGAACCTCTAAAAATTGTACTCAAGTTAATCACAAAGAATAAGATAGACAGAAAAATCATCATATAATTAAATCACTCCTAATATTTTATGGATGAATCCAAGCACAAATCTCATCTGCACGAAGTAGTTCACAAAGTTGATTTAGATTGCACTTTCGTTTAACTGCATCCCACATAACACCCTTATATCCAAACTCTTTCTCGCAGAATTCCACAGCCTCATCTACCTCTGTAAAAGTTTTCTCTTCATTCTCTAGATCAATAATCAACATATTTTCAATTCTCCTCTATGTATGTTTACTAATTTCATACTGGTCGTGAATAATATCTAATGCTTCCTGAAGGCCAAGAATTTCACCTTCGTATGCTACGGGATCTGATTCTATATAATAGTTAAGCGTAATCTCAATCTCTTCTTTGATCTTCTCAATCAAAGCATCCATATATGTATCTCCTCTCTAGAATCGAACAGTGGGATAAGGATCGTAAATATCTTTCTTTCTATTTTGATTCAAGCTCCAACTATTAAATTCTTCAGACAATTTACGGCCTTTCATCTCTTCCAGATTGACAATCTCAATATTGATTTGCCGCTGCTTTGTTCGTAGAACTTCAAGTTTTTTCGTAATATCTAGGTAGCTCAACTCAGGAAACATTTACTTACCCCCTTCATTTAATCTCTTCAGGATACTTTTCATTGCTTCTCCAATAATTAGCGCTGACTCTTTTGTAGATTTCATTGCTTTACTCATCTGCGAGATTGATTCTTTCATTCCCCTACCTCCATTCTCAGTGAAACCACTATTTGATCTTCTCTTTTATGTATTTTTTATGATCATATCTCAACCAATTATATATTTTTAAATATCTTTCTCTTGAAAAAACTTGGAGTTCGCTATTGTACCAGTTATTCAATGAAGCAGTGTGCTTGGAAGAGTTACAAACCATACAACTTGGTACACAATTTCTTAGATCGTTTTTCCCTTCGTGCACAACATGTTCTTTATGCAAGTCTTTCTTAGTTTCTAATTTATTTTGTTCCCATGTCTTCCCACAATATGCACATCTGAAATTGAAATATTGTCGACAATCATCCCACTCTTTAGGTGTTATTTCATGTTCCTTTTCTTTTCTTTTAAGTCCATATCCTTTAAGTTTCTTTTTCCCTTCTATTGAATTCCACCAATTCTTGTGATAGCCGAGTTTTCTTCTTTTCTTAGAAATTTTTCGATTGTTTTCTTTTCCCTTTTTTGTTTTACTGTATTTTAGATTATTCTTATTATGATTAGCTCTGTTGTTATTAATGTGACTTGTTGCTTTTTTGATTCCACATTTTTTACAGTACGGATAAAGTCCATCGCTCTTATTTTTTGGATTTGAGTAGAAATTCTCCGTACTACACAAAAACCATTGAAGACAAATGTTACATAATTTGTATTCATTATTGTTTTCAACCTTATGGGAATCCTCAAATGATAGTTTATTCCTTAATTGAAACACCTCCCCTCTCTAAAATCTTTATGATACTTGTATTTCATAACGTTTTCCATGGAATAATCAACCTATATCATTCATAAGCTGTTTCCCTTAAAATGTCTAAGACACTATTTAAAAAGAGGGGTAAAGCGTGAATACATATACTATGATGTTTAGAGACTTTCTTTCTGGTTCGAGTAAGCCCGAAGGTGAAGATATATATGATTCTTACTTCAAATGGTTATTAGAGAAGGGCGTATCAAACGATAGTGCCTTGTCTGAAGTGGCAACAATTCTTGAAGTAGTAGCCAATTTAATGGACTAAGTCTTGATGAAACAGTTCTTTCACTTAATCTTTTTTAATCCACCATATTCACCAATTTCGTATCCCTCTGGCATATCAACGATGTCCCAATCTTCGAGGATCTTGTTTAATCGACCTCCTAGATTTTTACTAATAATACCGTCATTTCCATAAAAATGGACACTACCACCAAACATTGAATATTCAAGAGTCCCATATGTATCGTCTTTCTTGTGTTTCAAAATAGTAGCCATCGCCCATCTCCTCTATGTATTAAAAAGTTGTGCATCCTTTGCGATATCTCTTACCTTTATACTTGAATCTAGCGATAAATGTACGAATCAGAATCAATCCTTCATTTACTCTTTCGATCACAATTACGCCCTTTTCGGTCATCCATCTAAGCTTTCCCTGAACATTTGGAATGGAGGATATCATCTTAATGAGATATCCCACTCCAACATTGCATTGCTCACAGCGTAACTTTGCATGTGCGCTGACCTTGATTCTTACTTTTTACTTTCCCATATGAGTTACCGTCTATTAGATTTGCGCTGAGTACGTTGCTTCTTGAATTTAGTCAACACAGATCCTTCCTTCCGTCCATTTTCTGCTGGCTTAACATATTGGAACGTGAAACCTTTTTTAGCTGCCTGTTTTTTCGCTGCATTAATAGCTCCTAGATAATCAGTTGGAAGGTTGTCGATTACCACGCTTTGATTGTTGTTAGTTGCGATACCATAAAATTTCATATGTATATTTCTCCATTCGCTTATGTATTATTTTATTGTTTTCTAATTTCTCTGTACTCTTCGATGAACAATTGACATGTCTTAATTACTTGATACTTAGGTCTATATTTAGTCCAAATGTTCATGTTGAGTGAACCAACAGCTTCTATATCCGTGAATACTGGCACTTTATCGTAATATTCTTCATCTGTTTTAAACTTCATTAATTGTAAGTTGCCGCAATCCATCTTAACTGTGTTATTGGTTTTACCCATAAGTTTCTTGTCTGAGATAAATAAGTCTTTAATTAGAAATGTGCCCGGTTTAAAGTTGTTTCCTGAGTAGCGGTAGAATTCAGTTAGATAGTTAATTAAATTTCCATTTACATTGTTGGCGCTAAACTCCAAGTCGTAATAAAGAGTATCATCTGGAACAAAATCTCTAAGCTTGGAGTTGAGTTCAAGCCGAAGCACCTCAATATTTGTTATTAAAACTCCAACGCCCCCAGCACTATCATGTCCTGCCGCATAGACTGTATTTTCACAGCTTTTCAGTAAGTTCAGCATTGAAAAGTCATCTAATCCCCTGAAGCTTCCCGAATATGTGTCTTCGTTATCACCAAAACCAAGTACAATCGCTGGTCTGTTGTATTTCTTAGCAATCTCCTGAGCCACCAGACCATTTCGCCCTCTACCAACGGTTGGATCAAAAACAATAATCACCTTGTCAGTCATACATAACCCAGTCTTCATAGCTTCCAGTGCTTCTGCCTGTACTATCTTTCTGTTCTCATTTAACTTGATTAGTTCTTTTACATAGCCTTTAGTTTCTGAATTTGCTTTATCACACATCATAAAATCAATTGCTAACTTGATATTGTCTGCTCTCGTTGCTGCTGTTACTGCTGGACTTGCGCCATACAAGAAGTCTGTTGAGGTAAGGCTTTTTACATCTGAATTCATTGCTTCAAATAAAAGTTTCAATCCCTCATGACGCAGACCTTTCAGTGACACTTTCGCAAAATATCTATTCTCCATTTCCATCATTGACATCATATCTGCCATTAAAGCAAATCCGGGTAAATCGCTCAGATCAAGTGAATGACAAGTATCCATGTAATCGTCTATAACTTGACATACTTTATATACTAGGAGTCCACCTGAAGCATTTTTGTTCGGGTATTGGCAGCCATTCTGCTGTTGATTCACCAAAATACAATATGGATTCTCAATATCAACTGAGTGATGATCAATAACTAGGCAATCGATTCCTCGATCAACCAGCATCTTTAAAGGCTCAACATCATTACTACTACTGTCCACTGCTATGTATAAGTCTGTGTCATCCTCAATTTGATCAATAACTAGCCCCGAACCGTGCCCTCGACTTCTCTCCACATATTTAATCTCAACATTATCAGTAAACTTAATTAAGTGCTTATACAGAATGACTGCCGAAATCACGCCATCATTATCACAATCTGCGAATATCGCAATCTTCTCTTTGTCTTTAATTGCCCTCACAATTCGTTCCACTAATCTATCAATGTTCTTCAGCAGATACGGACTGTGTACCACATTAGAGAGTGGATTTAAAAACTCATCAATATTCTCAATCCCATTAATCTTTGCCAGCTTTGAATATGTATTGTCGTATGACTCAAACGGAATTTTAGGTTGCTTTTGTTTCCATACTATGGCAAAATCACACCTTTCAACAATTTATTGAATTACTATTTTGAATTTTTCAGGTAATGCAATATTGTCACTGATGTATTCAAAGGTTAACCATTTGTCTACCAATCCTGTACGTTTGTTGATGATTTGAATATTTGGTTTCTTCATATCAATCACTCCTCGTTTCAGAATTTTTAACGTTTAAATCTATCAATGAAAGCTTGTTGTTTTGCCAGATAGTCATTTCTTTTATTTAATGCTTCTTCTTTTTCCATCTCACTGTATCCTGAAAATTCATCGAAACTTCCAGTCAATTTAAAATGTTCAAATGACTCCTTAGGATACTTATTTGTCTGAATCCCTTCAGGTGCTAATTTAAAATCTCTAACCAACGCCGTTACACATTCTTCACATAGATCAAAAGCCCACCTTTGATTCTCAAAAATGCTTCCTTCTTCAAACTCTACAATTATACTATGAGAAAAATTATTGAAGATGTAATCATCTACTTGCTTAAATTCCTTAACTACTCCACACTTATTGCAAGTTGAACTGATATGCTTCTTTATTTCATTTGTTACTGTTTCTGTAATGTAATTTTTAGTCATATTGTTCACCACCTTAAGTTAGTAAAAGAGCAGTTTCATTTAAACTTCTCAATCGGTTTCTGTACTTCGACAATTTCACATTTGAGAATGCTTTCAATGTATTCATAAATCTCTTTTTCAGATTTCGTAGAAAAGTCCTTCATTAAATTGAAACTCTCTAAATTAACGAGTCCAAAAATTTTATGGTGTGGCTTTGTATCTACGACAAGGTAATTGCATGAATTCCCAGATGCAAGATGCTTTGTGAGAATTACAGTTCCTTTAATCATAAGACCCATCTCCTCTGTTTTAATTAAGCTGCTTCTTTCTTCTTAATCTCTTCGAGATACTTCTCTGTATACTCCACTTCGGTAATTTCTTCTATCAGGCTTTCTCCACCGTTTGTCCGCTTAGAGCGTTCATCAATATCGAAATCTGCTTTATAATAAAGATCGTACTCACTTGTTCCGAATGTTGTAAGTGACTCACCTTGATATCTCATCATCCCATAAATGAAATTGATCGTTCCTAAATTCTCATAATCAACTAATCCCGATTCTTCAATGATCAACTTGTATTGTTCAGCAATTTCTTTTGCTTTCTTGGAGTTTCCTTTTAAACTTCCGTCCTTTTTGAAAGCTTTCTTGTTCTCTTCTTTAGTAAGTTCTGTCAAATCGATGGTCAAAAATTTTGGATGTTGCACCATTTTTGTAATTGTTTCTCCCAATGTTTCGCTCAATTTCCCATACACTTGCTTCCATTGACTATTGAGTTCGAAGTGTTTTTTGACCGCTTGATCATACTTTGTACCTCGTTTAATTTTGTAATATTTCATTTCGCTCATATGTATTTCTCCTTTATGATGGAATTGTATTTAATTTGGCTTTGTCTCCATGATATTTAGTGGCAAACTCATTGTACTTTAGTGCAGCTTCCACTTCTGAATTACATCTACATGAATAGTTTTTCTTATTAGTTCCATCCCAACATTGAGTCAGCCATTTTTTATGTGTATTATCAAAACTTACCCCATGGTATTTTGAGGTCTTATTTTTTCCACATCGGTATTTTATCCACTCTGATTCTTCCATAAATGGAACATCATTTAGACTTGCAAATTCACCATGCTCCTTGTTTGCCCAATGGTTATATGCATTTGCTGCCGCTACTTCATTGGTAAACTCACCAATTCTTATTGTTTTGCCTTCACTTTTAATTTGAACCTTCCAATGCTTTGTGTTTTTGAACCACACAACACCACGATGTTTTGACACTCCTTTATCTCCGTGCCTGTTTCTCATATTTTCCGCATGACTGCAAATCCTCAAATTTTGCCTTCGGTTGTCTAGTTTATTTCCATTAATATGGTCAACATGTGTCAGCCTTCCTTTTGGTGGGTTCATAATTAATCGATGTAGGGTTCCCGCACCTCTTCCTCCACCATGTTTTACATGTCTTCCATATACGTAACCGTTTTTATCAACCTTAACAATGTAGTCTTTTAGCCAATCATCATAATCAACTCTATCAACCTGAACTATCTCACCAGTCGTTGCTACTATCTCAATCAAATCTATATTTGCACTCCTTTTTCCGGCTTCATTTACTCAAAGAAATCTTTCAATTCTTTAATACCATACTGAAGTTTTTGTAAGTTATCATAAACGTCATCTTCAATCAGCTCCTTATCAGGGAGATTTTCAAACACTTCATTCCAACTGATAATTTGCAACTCATGTAATGCTTTGCACATCTCTGTAATTGTTTCTTTTGCTTCTCTGATGTTCATATGTATTCTCCTTTTAATTTGTTATATTACTTCAGGAACCAAAGTGTAAAATGTATCGAAATTTTCTAGTTTTGTATAGTCAACAAATCCATCCGGGAACATAAGTTTATACCTTGGAACAATCTGAGATCTAGTTGATACATCAATAGTGACTACTCCTGAAATAACTGGACTTCCTCCATGCGTTCGATGCAACTCTTTCAGTGACCAAAGTGCATTGTTGACCTTGTAACCATATTTCTCAGCAATATCTGCCCCCATTAAAGGCTCTCTGGGAACTACTCTCACAATACCTTCATTCATATCGTCAAATCCCTCTTCCCATGGAATCCATAATCACATTGATAAACTCAGTTAGTTCGTTTTCAGTTTCTTTATCATTAGTTTTATTGGTAATATCCATTAATTTATTAATCAAAGCTCCAAGGAATTCATTATCAGCTCTCATCTTAATTAAACCTCCATGCAACCATTGGATAATTAACATCTAGATTCTTGATGCGCTTGTTAGACATATTGTTTAGCGAAATATTATTTTCAATTGCTACTTTAATAACAAAATTCTTGTCCACTTCGTTTGTGTAAAGTGTTGCTTCTCCCTTTGCTTTCAAAAACTCAAGAACTGTTTTAGTAACACTGCCATTACCAGCATTCTGCATTTTAACATTCTCCTTCGATATGTATTTGTTGATGAAATTCAAATTTCATTAAGATTCTAATAGATAATTCTTCTTTTTTCGCACTTCATATTTACTCAGATATGCGAGAGACATGGCTAGCCCATGAACATATCCTTCGTACTTGTAAAACTTGGAACTACCGAACTCTTCAGATTCCATTTTTAGATTATATTCATCCATTTCCTTGTAAATAGATTCAACCCAATCGTCTAGCAATCGGTTGTAGTCAATTGCTTCCACTCTCTCTCCCCGCTCTCACAAGTTATCTTGCAAACATTCCCTGATCTTATCTACTGCATCTTGGCTAGATAAATTGCACTTACTTTCGCAAATTACAATTTCCTCTATAATCAAAATTGCATAAAAGTATTTCAACAGTTCATGTTCAACTTCAGTTTTGTCTGTTTTACTTATAAGCCCCATAACCAAACTATTCATGTTCAACGACATCTTTTGGTCTTCACTCCTTATATCTTTATGAAATCCAACATTTACTTAAAGTTTTTGCACAAAATTCTCCGTTCCTCTCTATCTAGAACCAAAACTTTAGTCTTATTGTTGTTTAGCATAGAGATTACCCCATCAGAGCCTACAAATTTTGCGTTATTATACAGGTTCCCTCTATCTTTTTTCACCTCATAGATACCGTCGTCTACTTTGGTAAATGAGATATCTGTTATTTGTTTTACTGTCAAAGGTGATTCAATATTCATATCCACATCTCCATTCTTATATTATTGTATTATTGTATTATTTTATTATTATTGAACTTTATAAAATTCCTTCTTACAACAGATCCAGAATGAATGATTTTCCTGTCCTTTATCGTCTACTATGTATGTTTCCTCATCAATTGCGGCACAGTCGTCATACTTTTTAATCCTTAACTCGTACACTCCACCGATTGTGACTGGTACGTTATGCAACTTGTCTACAATTTTAACATGGGTGGCTTCCTCCTCATTAGCTGTTGGTAACAAATCAGAATCGTTTATCTCAACATACATTCGACCATCCCTTTCGATCTGATACTTCGTATTATAATATGTGTTTGTACTTTTGTCTAGTATTATTTTATCATCATTAAATTTGATGAAAACTATATTTTATAAGCTTATTGTTCCATCAAAATATCCATCATCTTATCAATATCATCATCACTCAGTCCGTTCACATCTTTCCAATCATCGAAGAGTATCTTCAGCGGTGGACAGCTAAGATCCCACCATGAAAGACTACTTAAAGTCTCAAGTTGTCGCACAGTATACATTTAACATCTCCTAATTACACATTTATTTTGTATTTGTCTTCTTGTGTCATCTTCATAAAAAATTCAATTCCATGATCTATAGGAGCATCTTTCTCCCCCATTATACCTGTATTTTTTATAGCAAATAGACAGTATATATTATCCCGCAATACAAACTTCCTAGCTTCAACTTTTATTTCATCACTAGTTACATTGTTATCAAATGCTAGTACAATTTCTACGCCCAAACGTTCTAACTTAAGAACTTGAGTTTCACTAAGTTCGTGTCCACCTATACTGACACTGTTTTTAACTCCATAGCTCCACGCCTTCTGTACACTCTTTTCAGCCTCAAACACATAAACACGACCAGCAGACTTAATATGCTCATATGTCTTATCCAGCCCATATAAGATTAAGCTTTTAGGTGTAGGTATAGGATACCAATACTTTGAGATTTTCAGTTTCTCGTAATCAAGAGTTGTCCTTCCCTTTACTCCAACTAGAGAACCAAGGTCATCCCTGATAGGTATGGTTATGCAGTTGTCATTGAGAGAGTAACCTACTTCAAATAGCTTTTGTGCTTCGCATGATATCCCCTCCTCTAAGAACTTCCAATTTGGCATTGATATGTACATATTTAAAACTGATTCATCAATCTTACGAAGTGGGACTTCATCTTTAACTTCCGTTTTGGGTTCAATTGAATCAAGAAAGGAGAGAATAGGATCTACCTCTTCTTTTACTTTCTTATAGTCCGAATAATAGCTGTATCCACACACATCACAAATGTAATACATCGCTTTTGAGAATGAAATATCTTTGTAGTGCTGCACAAGAGTTATTATGTCTGCATGTTTTGGCAGAGGGTGACTATAAACGTTTACTAATAGACTATCTCTGAATACTTGCAAACTCGTAGGATTGTCTCCACCCGGCCTAGTTGAACGTATTTCAATATGGTCTGACATTCTATCGTTGATATGACACCCAAGAGAGATTAAAATATCAGCAACTTTATTGTCTCGTATTATGTTTTCCTTTAAAGTTTGGGCATCAATTTTATATCACCTCTCGTATTACTCTTTGTTTAAAGCCTTACGCAAATTGGCAACTTCTTTTTCTGTCTTAAGCTTTTTATTCTCTTTCTTAAGTTGCTTAAGTTCTTTCTCTCCTTGTGATGGAACTAAGTATCCTTTTTCAATCCATAAATTCTTCCCTTTGTCTACTTCAAAGCACAAGATATCCTTGTCTTTGCCGCCTCGGTTCTTATCAATTACTACCATGTAATAGTTGATATGCATTTCTAATTGTGACGTAGACTCCCCAATAAACGGGTCATTTGGGTTATAAATGACGAACTTATCATATTGGTCTCGCGAAATCGGCTTTGCCATCATTAATGAGTCTGCAACGTGTTTGATGTGCTTGCCGTTTGCAATAGCTTGGCTGGTGAGCATATCATTGAACAAGCTGTCATCTGTCAATTGAAAGGTCGACCAAACAGGAATATCCTCAGTGCTTGCAACCTCTTTTAACATATCGGCAGTTCTCACGAAAGTCATCCAGTCGTGATCCGGTGCTTTCATCGTGTCATAAATAATCAACTGACAGTTTCTCAGTTTATGGCGTTTGATCTGTCTTTTCAGAGTGTTTTCATCGTACTTGTTTAACTCCAAAAAGTATATCTTACTGTTTGCTTTTATGTATTGTGCTGCTTCTTTAACGATTGCTTCTTCGTCTGCGTTTAAAGTACCTGTTACGATTTTTGTTTCATCAATACCATCGATCCCTCTTCGTTTCATCTGAACATCGAAGCCGAACTCAGGATTGTTAAGTACACAACTGATTTGCATACCCAGCCATTCGGCCTCATCTTGTTCGTTGACCAGTACTAATACTGGTATCTGTAGCTTGATCCCTAAGTAACAAGCAATCTTGCTCGTTGTTCTACTCTTACCACATCCACTATGCATCCCGAATAGGTTAAATTTCTTGCCTCTGAGACCCCTAATCAGACCATTAATAATTTCAAATGGAACTGGAACTCCCACGTCAGGAGTTAGCTTCCACTCTTCAATTTTATCTGGCATATTGTGCCCAAGTATGATGCTATCTTCAACACCGCCTATAATAGTGCCAATGGTGTTGATCTGGTATTCCATTCCCTTGATGATCTCTTCTGTACCAATCTTATCAAAGTCTTTTCTTCCCATTAGTTTTTGTACAGGGAAGCCTTTCCTTTCAAACTCTCTAAGTAGGGAGTACTTCTTAAGCTTTTCATAATAGATTGAAAAGTCTTCTAAATCTACAAGCTTCATTAGCCTATCAATGCATTTGTAGCCTTTGAGGTAATCATATTTCGCTTTCCTATCAGAATCAGAATTCATGTAAATATTAATCTTCACTTCATTTATTTCTGTCCCTGCATGTTGACTATAAAGATCCATAAGGGAATCGTATAGAAACTTATTTGAAGGTTGATTAAAATCATAGTTAGACTTGATTAACTCACTATAATCTAAAAGCAAATCAGGATTTGAATACATGCTGCCCACTATTAACATCTCAGTTGCCAAGTCCTCAATCTTCGAAACTTCTTCCGAAATAATATCACCGCCCCAGTTTAGTCAAATAATGTAGTAATATCTAGTAGATCTTTATTTTCATTCACTCTCTTAGTTTGAGCATTGCTAATAGCTTTGTTTACATTTCTCATTGAATCTACGTGGTTGATCAGTATCTCTGTTTCTGCTTTCTGTTTTGCAGATTTGCTTTCGTCTCGCAAACAGTTCTCAATGTTGTTCTTCACAATAGCAAAACAGTACTTGAGTTCACTCATTAAATTCTTAAATTCTTTGTTTCCCTTTGCCCACTCAATCTTCTCTGAACAATATGTATATGTATTTTCAATTGTTTGATATGTGATTCCCTGCTTGTAACGCTTGCTGACCCTACCAAACAACACAGAATCATTCCTTAGTTCTTGAATATATGGGTAGAAGGTATTCGGTATTGTGCTAACAGTCTTTAATTTATGGATTCTCGCAATTGTGTTTGCCAACTGATCCATTTCAAGACGTTCTTTAGCTTTAAATTCTTTGTCTTTCAAATACTTACCATGGCAATACTCTACATGATAATATCTCTTATCTTCTCCATATTTCATATCTTCCTTCTGCCCGTATTGAGTACAGATAGGACACTTAACTGGTCTAGCCAGTTTAATCACCTCCTTAGAATATAAAACTTTCGAACTCAGGCAAGCGTAACAAGTTGTTTTTGGTGTATCCCCGGTGTTTAACTACACACTTGATGACAGGATCAATATAAACCGTATCCTCTGTCTCTTTCTTTTTAAGTTGCTGGAACACTCTATATCCCGCTTTTCTCTCGTTTGTACCCACAGCTAAACTCATTACTCCTACTATTCGGTTACCATCAGAGAGTAGCCAGCCAAATTCATTTTTCTTGTATCCAGCAATGTAGTATTCGCCTACCTCATACGCAATTACCTTCAACCATTTATCAGATCGCTTATCAACTTCATATTTTGAGTTGATATCCTTCAAAACTACCCCTTCAAGTTTTTGCTGCTTAGCGAGGTTAAAGTACTCTATTCCATTTCCTCTTATATAGATCGATTTCGCATAGTAGTCATTGTCTACGAAGGCATTGGACAGTATTCCTTTGCGCTCTATAAGAGGTTTGGAAGTCACACTTTTACCTTCAAAGTTAATAATATCGAATGCACAGAACGTAGCTTTGTTCTTACTCTTCTTTGACATGAATCGTTCCATGACAAATTCAAAGTTCGGCTTACCATCTGAGTCAGTTACGATCAGTTCTCCATCAAGTGTAGTTCCTTCTTGTATAGGTATGTTTTCAACCAACTCAGGAAACTTAGCAGTAACATCGTTGTTGTGTCTTGTATAGATTTTTACCTTATCTCTGTAGTCGAGGATAAGGCGTATGCCATCGAGTTTAAGTTCTGTTAAGTGCAAATCGCTATCGAATGGCAAGTTATTTGGTGCTTTGTATAGCAACATTGGAGCAGTAAACATATTTATCACCCATTTAAGTATATCAAACGGGATTATGCAGTTTCATCGGTAATATATGTATTATTTTATATAGTACACTTACTCACTTTTCTCCATAACTTCTGAATCCTTATTTTCTTTATCTTTATTATTATAGTGTTTTAATATATCGTCTACTGTTTTAAACTCTACTTCCACTTACAATCAATCCAATCTTTGTTTATTCATTTTCTTCGCATTCATTTATTTCTACAAATCGCTTTGTGCCATCATCTGTATGACCGAAAAACATGTTTGCAGGTCTAGCCCATACAAGGTCATCCTCACCAATGTAGACAACTAGCACCTCTCTGGTTTCAGTGTGTCTTGCTAGTCTTATAAGTTTGTATAATCCACCCTTATAATGTCTAAATGATTGACCCTTTGTTTCCTCGAAACTCAACAAAATCACCTCACTAATACTCACTCATTCTCTCGATATCTCCTATTTACTAATCCAATATTCTGATGAAACTGTACTTTCACCTACTCTTCATTGTCAGCCGATATTACCCCTTCCCCATCAAATACCTGATCAATTACTTCAGATATCCATTCAGTACTAATAACAAAGTCAGGCTTAACTGAATGAATTTTGATCTGTGCAATAATATCTCTGAATAGAGTCAAATCTACTCCAGTAAGCTGCTCTTCTAAGACATTTGCATCGTCTAGATTTAGCTCACCACATTGCAGAATCATTTTTAAATATTGTCCTGCATTAATACTCCAACCACGTTGTATGTATTTTCTCGATCTAATTACAGATGCTAACGGATATTTAGAACCAACATATTTCAATTCTTTAGTAACGATTGACTCAAGTGCTTTCTGTGGCAAGACTAACTCATTTTTGTGTGGAATAAAGTAGCATGTGCAATGAACATAGTCGTAATTCTTATGTATTTCTTCGGGATTGCCGTAAAATCTATTTACTAATTGAACATTGTCTGAGAGGGTGATTGCATTAGATGATACGAAAATTGGTAGATATCCTTCTTTGTGTTTTGCTCCTGCTACTCCTGCACTTGGGACAATAACCCTGATTCTATTTTCTTTCTCTTCAACCTTAACATCGTAGTGATTATTGGTTCTCTTATTAAATTTTTTAACGTAGTAATCTGCTACCTTCTTGCATGATTCTTTATCCATGAAGTAGTAATCATAGTCGTTTGGTTCTTCATCAAGCAGCAAAGATACAATAGCTCCTCCGGTAATAAAAGACTTTTCGTTAATAATCTTAACAATTATTTCATCATCGATAGAACCAATAAAGTCTCTGTGGGCATTTTGCAGTTTCCGTTTAATTGTTTTTAAATTCATATATGTATTTAATTCCTCCTTTAAATTTATCTTACCATTATAATACAATATAATCAAGTATTATTTTATCATAATTAATTTATTTTAAACTCTATTTCTAATGCCAACGCTAACTTAATCAACACTTCGATGCTCGGAATATTATCATCCTCGGTTAAATCAACAATATATTTCTCGCTAACTTGAGCTTTCAAAGCTAAATCAGCACTGCTAATTCCATCATCTTCTTGCTTTTTCAGTATAGCTACAGTTAATTTTGCAGATAGTGAGATCATCTTTTTTCTAACTTCAGAAGCATAATTAAGTGATTCTTTGATCTCAGCCCATCTTTTATGACTTTTAATTTTCATTTCTCATCCTCATTTCTATATGAAGTCAACCTTTCATTAACTTACGGGCATCCACCAGTATCGTCACCACCAAAATAATCTGGATAAGTCACCTTAATATCAATTTCCTCGTCAATCCGATAAACTTTAAAGTTTGGCATCCCTGCATTTTTGATTTCTTGAACGCGATTAGCTACTGTTTTTTCGTCGACAACTTCACACAATTTTGTAACCCCAACATCACCAACAATAATAAATTTCATCTTTCAATAATCCCCTCCCTATCTGTCTACCATCTATAATTAACAACTATATCGTGACCCAATTGCTCTAATTCATTTTTCATATGTACTGCAAATTCTTCTGCTACTTTACCCGACATTCCATATGATCCACTTAACCACACAACATTATCATCTTTAATTGATATATCTACCGCTGTTGACCATCCCCATGGCTGCTTACTGTTTCCCAATGTAAATGACAACTCTTGAGGTAACTTATTTACTAGTTCATCAACTTCTTGCTCTGTTATCTTTCTATCTGAGATCAAATCAATGCTCCAACCCATCTTTTGCTAATCTCCTTTTTGTGTAAAAGTAAACATTTATTGAGAATTATTTATCATCTACTGCCTGTCTTTATTGACTCTTTATATGGTGATAATGTTGCACAATGTTTGCAGATATCATACTCTTTTCCACTTGGAGAGACTACGGTAACTGCTTTGATTTTATCTTCGCAAAAAACACACCACTCGTCATTATGAGCCACTAATACTCACCCCATTTCTATGTGAAAGAAAGATTTAATTTGGAATCAGTCAAATGTATTCTCTTCATCTTTAAAGTATTTACGATTCTTACCTGTTGCCTTCTCAAGATCACGAATACAAACTAGGATATGATTAGAGTAATGAGGTGTTTCGTTCATTTGGTCTAAGATGGTATATAGATTTCGCAATGCTTCTTCGGCCTCGTCCATTCTTCCTTTTTTGTATCCCGAGTTGTAATCTTTGCCTTTATTCACCCTGTAACCCCATTTCTCTATCAAAGGAAAATTTGATTAAGATTCATTGTTTTTTGGCTTAATGTTTGCAAGGTAAACGATCATTATTAGATAAAACAAAGAATATATCCATAACAATGCTGACCCATCTTTCCATGGAGAAATATTGTATATGAAATTAAAAGGCAATGCGAAAGTGACTATTAGTAGAACAACAAATACAGTCTTTATAAACAATGTTTCTCTTCCTAATCTAAGGATACCACGTAGATAAAACAGGGTAATTAGAAATATAAGAACCTGAATCCAAATCATTTTCATATCACTCTTCTCGTAAAATGTACGTCTCATTGCAAACTAATTGTCAAAGTATTCAACAACCTGTGCCAGAGTTCGTTCTCTTAAGAACTCATGAACTATTTCTTGCGAGACGCTGTTACCCTCATTATCGCTTAAGTGTAAACAATTCTGATGATGAATTTTGTCTAAGACAAAAATATGTGACCCGAGAGACACTTCTTCCTTTAAGTACAGTAGCTCCAAGGAATTCAATTTCAAATAATCATTTGGATATCCGGGATGTACAGCATTTATTAGATTCAAATTGTACTCTTCTCCGTAATGATCATATAACGATCTATCAATCAATTTGAATAAATTAGCGTAAGCCTTTCTCATCTTCTCAGGAGTCGATACATCTTTTATATGCCCTTTCATTTCTTTAAACAATTCATATCCTTCTTTTTGTTTTATTAATAGTTTTCCTTCTACTTTGCCAAAGGATATTTCATCACGAAGCTCTAACTCTAAAAAGTTAACAGCATGGCATAGATACGGAACATCCTCATTTTCAGCAGTTAACAGTACATCTTCCATAAATGCCTCGTTTAATAAATCCTGATTAACCTTCATTTTCTCCATCTCTTTAAAAATATAAGTATGTTCAACTGTATTCTCTAAAGAAGTGAGTGAATTTTCTAACCAAGTTGGTAATGTAACCTTATTAAATCTACGTATCTGAGGAAATCCCAATAAATTTAGTTTTACATGCAACAATTCATGATAATAAATTGATTCATAGCGAATTTCAGAAGACTTAAAGATAATTTGGATTTCTTTTTTACTTTTGAATCTTGTTAGAGCAAATTCCGTCTGATCCTCTTTCTTTAGAAAAGATAATTGTATACTTTTCCTTCTCATTAAGCTTAGAATCTCTTGATAAAGCTTGGATTCGACAACACCATTAGGGGGAGTAAACTCCTGCACTCTTAACACTCTCTTCTCTAAGAAAGTCATATTTTATTTAGATCTCTCTACCTCAGAATAATATTTTCACATAGTGCTTTCTGTCATGTGATATTTGTTGATTTTTTGACCATCAAATTTTGGAACTGTCTCTAAGTTGAAGCAAATTACAGTCTCATTGTTCGGATTTACATTTGGATAATTATTTACAACCCTTACCACATCACCATTTACTAGGTTTTCATACAGCATTCCTTCTTCACTAAGCATTCTAATCACCACCTACATCTATTTGAAACTCACATTTCATGATCTTTTGCTTTCTCCATAAAAACCTGCATATATACATACGGATACGAATGTAGTGGAGTAAACCCATCTGCACCCCAATTTACTCCCATCTCTCTAACTCTTCTTTCTGCTTCTTTTTCAACATCTTTTAGAAATTCATTCTTCATATTCTTCACTCCTCCTTATAAAAGATTCGTTTTATTTGGAAGCCGCTCTCTCTTCCAGTTCATTAATTCTCAATTCAAGTTTGTCGATATATCTTGCCATGCCTTGAATGAATTCACAAATCTTTTCAGCATCATTAACATGCAAGTGGGTATCTCTGTAATGATCATTTAAGTCATACCTCTTATACTGTTCAATTTCTTCAGTAATGTTATCCATGTCTTATTCTCCTTTCTATGAAACTACTCTTTCACATCAACTTATCTTTTATATCTGATAACCATACAATTATGCTAAATCATTTGCTGACTCTTAAGAAAATGTTTAAATCTATATTTCCAATCAACATAGACGCTGTCTAGTGCATCTAATTCTTCTGTTACGTCTACTCTTGTCTTTGCTTTTAATAATCTATCCTGTGGTAGACTCTCGGTTATCCCCCAATACGGCTTAGGGTCTAATCCAATTGGGACGGCAGGATTCTCTATCATCGTATCAACATTGCCATCTATAATGTAATTCTCAAACTCAACCCAACTATGTTCCCAAGTAAACTGGACATCGTTATTAGTATATGTCGCTTCTCCTACAAAAACATTTGCTCTATGTCCTAGCAATCTTAAAGCATATCTTACTAAACAGGAAAAATATAAACACATATCGCATCTACCGCCATAAGCCTGATCCACTAAAGCTGCTGAATTATCAATTATCCTCATTCGATCCTCTATCTCTAGGAATTCTCCATTGGTAATAAGCTTGTCTGATGGAAAAGGCCTTATTCTATCTTTCTTTTGTAGTTCAATTGATTTGAGGATTTGCAATCCATCCTTCTTTTGCATTTGTCAAGTCTCATCCTTTCCTAGTGAGAATTTTTCTCCGTGAAAGACTAATTTTATCAACGCACTGTTTAACTATCCAAATGATCATGACCATACTGCGTAAGGTATACCACACACATCCCTGTGGCTTTCTGATCTAACTCTATGTATCCACCTCTTTCTAATTCTCGAAATTCATTCATTCTTTCAGATCTCACGGCTCTTAATACCCCTTCATTCTCTTTGGCAAATATAAGTGCTTGCTGAAGATTGGGTTCTAACTCTGACATAATATCATCTCCTGAGTACAATTTTGTATCGTTTATATTCGACAAAGTATCAGCTTAATCCTGCTTTCTCTGTCCCTCACCATCTGTTTATATCATATTATTTTATCATAATTAAGTCAAGACAATATTTGCTATTGTCTGTTTATTTTTCTAATGTCTACTTCCATTAACTCGGACAATTTAATCTCTGTGTCAACTTTAACTTTACTCCACAATAACATCATCTCAAATTTGTATCCTCTACATAAATACTCTGCACGAAGTCGGTCGTCTAACTCCCATGTCTCAAGTATTTTCAATCCATTTTTTCTCATTTCACGCTTAATGTCTGCTATTTCTTTAGTTATTTCATCCTGCAACTTCTCCAAGTAAAGCACAAATAACTCCTTCATCCTTAGATCGGAAGCAGAAATTTTCTTGATATTTATTTGAATCAATGTAAGAAGATAGGGTAACTCAAGGAAAGACTTTATCAATGTTGTATCTTCATGGTTTGGTTGTAACACATTGCACCTCCAGTTAGAACGTTTGTTCTTATTATATATTATGTCATCATGATGTACAATAAACTGGATAAACATTCATACAATAAAGGAGCAATCGACATGGCGATTAGTGAACAAGAGGCTATCTCTTTAGTAATAAAGGAATATGGCAGTATAATTTCACCAAAAACAATTGTGGACATTGATCATGTTGAAGGAGAAGATTATATTGTTCATGTATATGATGTTGTTAGAGAAACCGAGTCTGAAGGTGGACATACAGCTACCTTAGGCTGGTACAATGTAAGCAAATTCAACGGGAAAATTACAATTACGAGATAGACAAAAAGGGCTCTATAATGAGCCCACTTCATTGTAAAACTTGTCTTTCATGAAGTTATTTCTCTGTAATTCCTTTAATAAATCCTCCGTATGAAGTAATTGTTTCTATTGATACCTCAATATCGTACGTTCTGTTCTTCATAGTGTCGAATGAATCGCTTGGATCTAGAATCCAACCGTACTTATGTCCATCTGAGTTTTTAAAAATCATTATATCGCCCTTTTGTGTGCTGATTGTTTCTATGTATGTCTGATTGAATACTATCTTTCTATCTTTCTCACAGCCTGTAAGCATTATCGCTACCACGACCAACAATATAATATACAGCCTATTCTTCATTAAGTAACTCCTTTAGCGCTTTCTCATATTTCTTTACACGATCAAAATCTGTTTTAGTTGGATTGGGAATTCTGTTCAAGTCCATATTATCTTCTATATCTGCAATTTTAACTCTATGTCCAATCTCATTTTTCTTGCAACGACGAATAAAATTCATGTATGACTCACCCTTCTCCCTACTGACTGACCGAAGAGCTTCAATAACTTCTGTACTAAAATCACATTTCTCAATATCTTGAATGCTGAAATATGTATCCTCAACAACATCATGAAGTACAGCAACTATCATTGAGGTATTGTCATCCATTTTCATCATCACCCTCAAAGGATGGAGAATGTATGGATTCCCTCCTTTATCAATTTGACTTGAATGTAGATCGGCTGCAATAGCAATTGCTTTAGACAGCTCACTACTTACTAAAACTTTATTGAGGTATGTATCAATGTTCATATTGCAACTCCTTATCAATCACAAGATATTAAATTTTCGTAGCACTGCTATCAAAATAAACGACCCCATCATTAAGTAAAATAGCCCTTATGTGAGAATCTCATCTTATTCCCAAAACTAATTAAACGTGATGGAATGTACGCAAAAACCATTGATAATGTCATCCATAGTGCAGTCTTTAAGTATGTATAGATAATGTGTTCGATTATAATCCTCCTTAAATTCCAATCTCGATCATCGTTACTACCTTTACCTTGATTACTTCATAACTCAATTTCTTCTCATGCAAATATTGTTGTAAGTACAAGTCTTTGTGAATTTGCCAATCAAAAGTATATGTAGTTGCCTCAATAATATTGATAGTCGTTTTTTCGTTAAACAGTACGCCATTTTTTCTAAAATATGTCCCATCTGAAAACTTAACAACCAGATAGTCTTCCACCTTTTTATTCATAATCAATTCCCTTTGAAATGTTCATTTCATCAATTCTTTTAGGTTTGATACAATCTCTTTATATGCATGCTCCCTTTCCACTGACCTAATCGAGTCAGTAGGATGAGGCTTAATGGGCAAACATTCCCACTCATCAAGAACCATAATGGGATTTCTAAAAGCTTGTTCCTCAAGAATCTTTTCTTCATAAGTTACTAACAATTTGCTCAATTCTTCTTCCATTGTTCTCGCTCCTTTTAAATCAAATATGTATTTTAATCAATTACCGATATCTTAATTTCTTTTCCTTTTAGTCGATCCAGAATCACTCCAATAGAAGTGCCTCCAATAATGTGGTCTGCTACAATTCCTCTTGATGGTGTAACTTTGCCTGTGTACTGAGTACACTCCGTGAAATTTTCTTCTAAAGTAACCCTTGTTTCGCCATTATATTTATCAATCTCAGTTGCAATTTTCTCTAATTCATCAGCCACTTCACGTAACTTTTTACTGTTCCATGCAGTACCTCTATTGCTGCCCAAATTTAAGCCGCTGTGTAGTAAGTATGGATGCCCATCTGGATCTTTACTGGTTGAATTACTTTTAATTGTTCCCGATACGTAATTTCCTTTGACGATAACTTCATTGCTAAACATTCGCAATTTCCTCCTCTTTTACCCATTCTAATTTGTTTGTTTCGTGTCTATCCTTCTTATGTATAAACCCCAGTTTCCCCAGAACATAATCATAAAAAGGCTTGTAGTTATAGTTGTCTGTTCTAATATCTTTAGTTAAGTATGAAATCATATCTGATGGATGTTTATAGTAATGAACCCTTAAATAATATCTTTCCCCATAGATATCTCCACCCAACACTCTGACGCACAATTCAGCGTATTTATTTTCTGTTTGGGGAATCCAAACATAGTGATGTGAATGGAAACTTCCGTCTGGATCATTTCTCATTTTCTCAAATTGATAAAGACAGCCATCTTTAATTTCATATGTATATCGATCATTATCTGGAGTATAGTTAAAGCTTTTCGGTAATTCATATTCAGCACCATTAATGTTTACTTTTTTAAGTGTACTGGTTAATCGTCGTTCTTCTTCGTCAATCTTATGCTTTAATTTGTACATCTCTTCACTAATGCCTTTTCTTGCTGTTCTACTTAATACATTTTTGCAGTCTTTTTTTGCTTGCTCATATTCGGTTTTCATTTCTAATAGCTGCATTTTTTGCCTCCCTGTTATTTCTTTTGTGTTTGATTAAATTAACTCAACAATGATTTTTCGAATGACTTTTGGTTCTAGACAATCCCCGTAGTAATACCATCCATCCGTTTTATTAATCAAATGGTTAAAAGCCTGTTTAGCAAAATCCTCCTTCATGAATTTCGAGTGGTAATAATTCGGCGTAGATACTACATGGTTATCAACGTCACTTTCTTGTATGAAGCTCGCAAATTCACCATTGACTAGTTCAATTACAAACAGTTCTTTTTTCATTGTCATAATAATCTCCCTACTTAATTGTTTTTTAATCAATCACGCATTTTACAATCAATTTCCAGTATTTAAATCATCAGGAGTAATTAAATCCACTACGATTTCATTTCCCTCTGCATCAGACAAGACAACATAATCACCTATCCCACTTACGTAGGGCTCTTCTTCATAGTCATAGTCGATTTCTTCTTCACTTCTTGCATGAATACTAATCCCAAATTTTTTTGATAAGCCGACCAATTCATTGTGAAAGTCCCAAAGCATGTCCTCTGCTCTTTTCTTTGTCATATTGTATCCTCCACAATCAGTACTTCAATCCAATCCATAAATCTTTGCTTTTCTTCTTGTTTCCATTTCTTATACTCAGTAATAGACGACAGATGATTCGTAAACCATTCTACAGAGTCCATATCTTCAAGGAATACCAATTGATAAACATCGAAATCAGGAGCTTCATACCACTCTTTCACTTCATATTTACTATTAAATTTTAACTGTAGATCATTCATCCCTCCGCATTCACTCTCACCCGAGTATGCGAATAAAGCATATTTATATTTCATCCTGCAACCTCCCATTTTCTAATCAAATAGACCTTTCATATGCATTTAATTCTTATATCTTATCTGAGCGGTTACCCACAAAACAGTCTCTCACACTTTTATGTATTTTGTTTTCTAGATTCGTACCAAACTGCTCATCCCACTGATTTAGGTAGATACACTTCCAACCAAAAAAATACTTTCTTTTCTCCCAAATCTTTATCTTTTGTATGATTTTATAGTATGTCGTACCAGATACCCTACTTGTATAACTCTTGCTTCATTGATTTTCATCATATATCGATTACCATCTTCGTCCCAATACTTTTTATACATCTGTTCTCTTCTCCTTTAACACCGACATGTCATATCCCGACTCAATAAACTTGATTGTCTTATTCCTGTTGCAGTCATTACCTAGGTATGTATAAATTTGATTCATATCTTCTATTGTAAAAACAGTCCCCAAGTATTCATTTACAATTGTTCTAAATCGCTTCTGCCAATACAGACTGACTCCCTTGCAACTTGGCCTTGTTAGCCACGCCAACACTTTTCTTTTAATGTCAAAATCAGTCTCCACATCACTAAGTAGAAAATAGATATTATTCTTGGGTTCAATGATCAACTCAAACTTAGAATTAATGAAACAATTAGGCGAGTGGCGTTCTGCAATTCTCATAAACTTTTGAATTTCAATTAGATTCATGTATTCTCATGGCTCCCATCTGTACAGTTCATATTCATTATCGACCAATTCATAATAATCAGAACTATGATCACCTGATAACTTCTCGTTAAGAATATCGACTATCAAATATCCATAATACTCACTTACATTCTCGCAAACTAATTTATCGTTCACTGACTCTCTATCAAAATTATCTTTACAAATGATCTTCATTTTAATTCCTCCAAAACTTCTTCAATATTTTCGATGCTGCCCCATACCTCATCATAGTAATAGTTGGCATCCCCATTTATACTATCAACCGATATTTTGCAACAATCCTTCCCTTCTTCATCGCAGCAGTTATTCCACCGCACATTTACTTCTATGCTGTCTGTGTGTTTCTGAAAATATGTATTCATATATGTGGGAAGTCTACTTATTTGAACAATCACAATCTCTCCTCCTATCTATAACTAACAAAAGTTCCTTTTGGGGTAACCTCAATCTGACTAATAAAGTCTCGCTTTTCTAAGTATTCAATATCAAGCTTACTCCAGTATCCAATCAATCCATCTATAACGGGTGATACATACGCCACAATTCCCAATTTATTCAGCACTCGTTCACATTTCTCGTAATCCTCAGATAGTCTAATTATGTACTCCATATTATTTAAGGCTCCCATCTATATAACTCATAATCATTGTCTACCAGTTTGTAAAAATCAGAGCTATTATACCCTGAAAGTTTATCGTTAAGTGAATCTACAATAATTCTGCCATAATATTCACTTACGTTGCTGCAAACCAATTTATCATCCACCGATTCCCTGTCAAAGTTATCTTTACAGATGATCTTCATTTACTCCTCCCCACTCTCTCCAATGTTTATTATCTGCTGGATCAAGATTATATTCCGTTACCAGCTCTATGAGAATATTTATTACAACTGACAATTTACCATCAAGATTCTCTTTGTCGGGTTGATATTTATACATGAAATTGTAGACATTTTCTTTCGGGTCATATTTAGGTTCATAATTTTCAGAACTATAAATTATCTTCTCAAGATGATCAAGAGCTTTGTTTATGTCAGATTTTACTTCTTCGTTAATTTCGATCATTCCAATTCCTCCAGTGCTTCTTCTAGACTTGTGATTTCTCCCCATCCAGTTCTGTATATGTAATTAATCTGATTGTCCTCACTATCTATATATAGCTCATGACAATCTTCACCTTCATCGCTACAAAAATTGCCCCAATAAAAATCTACTTTTTTCTCGTTAGTTTGGTTTTTAATCACCGACTGAATCTCACTTGATAATTGTTCAATATCAATAATCAAAACTCATCCTCCTTTCTATGAAACGTGCCTTTTACTTCGAATGATGCTCATTCAAAATCTTCACTATTTTATTTGCTTCTTCTTCATCACAAAAAGTTGCTACTAACAAATCCTGTGTGTCGTGATCATAAAAGGTTCCGTCTTTCTCGTAGAGTTCAATTTCACCTTTTCGACTTGTTTCAATAAAATACATTTCACTCATAAGGTATCCTCCTTTCTATGAAAATGCTTTCTAAGTTATCTTTGCAAATGAGGAACGGTTACCAGACACCCAATATGTCCTCCAAACTAATTTCACGTATTCCATTTCCGACGACTATGTAAAACCCGGGCTTGTCTGAATTTTCCTCAACAACAACTCCATGTGACTTTGCTAACTCAATAATTTCCTCATTAGTGAGCTCAATTTCATCTTTCAATTTGTTATCCTCCATCTTTATAAAACAGATCTTTTATGTAGTATTTATCTATTCAATCATCTCTCAAACGCTTTACGGCTTCTTTCAAAACACCGCTCCACTCATCTAATACTTGATAGCCCCAAAACTCTGGTGGATAATGACCAACAAACTGTTCATCTTCTTTGAGTATCTCCATTAAAAATGATTTGTTGACCAGCAATGAAACTACATCGCTTTTTAGATGAGTGTTTTCCACTAAATATTCAATTACTAACTCGTCATATGTTCTTTGGGGACTATTACTCAATCAGCAACTCTCCTTTATTCCGTTCTCCAATTCTTTGATTTCAGGATATAAAGCTATAATCACATCTAATACATCAATCTTCTTTTTATTATCATTTCTAATTAAGTACAACTCAGGATTTTTTGGTCTCAATGCTGCACTATTGCTTAACTCTTCTGCCATCTCTAGTAATCTTTCTAACCTACTCCTGTGTTGCACTTTATGTATCACGTCCTTTTGAAAAAGAAAATGGTGATATAACAACTCGTTAAAGTAATTATATCACCACGTATATGTAGTGTCTAGTATTATTTTATCATAATTAAGAAATTCGTAGATGTTTTTTGTCTGTTACAAGAACTGCCCCTTCAACCACTAGACCATTTTTCACGTCTTTAAGCAAGGCTTTACTATCAATCTTAGGATCTTGAGCTGTTTTATATTTATCAGGAATCTTCTTAGTATCGATAATATTGATTGAAGGTGGGTTTGTTTGCAACCTAACCTTAAACGTTCCAGCGTTCAATTTCTCCAGATTATTGCCTTCAAGATATTCACACAAAAGATTCTTCAATCGTTCTTGTTTATTTTCCATGTATCTACGTTTCTTGCTAAAGCGTTGCTCCTCAACCTTATAGGCTGCGATATCCCCCTCAAGATTTCGCATGAACTTTACAATGTTCTCACATTTATTCTCAATTCCGTCCTCAAGTGCTTCCAAAGTATCCTTGTACATTTCGAAATCATCTTCACCAACTTCATCATTATCTAAAGATGCTTCAAGATATTCGGATAAGAACTTGTAATCTTCAGACAATTTATATAGTGATGGCATTAATCTCATCTCCAAGCATATGTTATAGTAAAACAATTTGAGGTGATTTTATGAATGCTACTAAAGAACTTCTATCTGGACTTCCCTTTTTCAAAAGATGTGTCATTAAAGTTCTTACAAAATGTTTTTTTGTGAAAATAGTCATCAATTATCAACACCGTGGTTCAGATAACCCAAAAGCCGCAAAAATCAAAAACTTCAAAAAATACATAGAAAATTTAAAGAATAATGGTACTTCCAAATATGACGCCATAGAAATAATACAGAGCAGGCTTGAAAGAGATAGAATTGAGTTTAGTGATATACCTAGGCTAGTTTTTGATATTTATGATGGGACTTCTTAAAATCTATGTTTCATGGACATTTCAACATACGATTCCTCTTCAAATAACCTTTGTAAGTTTCCTTTATAACGACTAATGTAAGTATAGTGAAAACCCATATATGATCATAGATGCAACCATTACACACATACATCTTATGAAGTTTACTAAAAATCCTATTCAACTCATCTTCATCGTAGTAAAAGGGAAGCTTGTAGCTTTTTGCCCATTGTGGATATTCAATATCAAAAAGGTCAAGTAATTTAAAAATTGTATCTTTATCGGGATAGTATTTCACAATTAGTTTAAACCACTGTGGAATTTCATTATTGTGCATTCCATCAAAACTAATCGAGATGGATTCAAGGTTTAAATATTTAATTAATTCAGAAATATTTTCTTTGTTTATTTTAGATCTAAGAGTCTCAAACAATTCAATCTGTTCAAGTTTCTTACTTGATTGTCTCAAATCAACGATTTTTTGCTGGTATAACTTGTTCATTTCTCTTAGCGATTCCAATTCATCCAAATGCCCTTTCACTCGTTTTTCAACCTCTAAATTAACCAGTGCCATAAATCTACTCTCAAACCCCTGCTCATTTTCATCGTCATAATCTGCGTACAAATTCACATCTCTCCTCTTCTCAGTAAAATTATCCCCAAAGATCCTCATTCGATAATTGAATGATTCTGTCTCTTCGACAGTATTCATCTTTAACAACAAAACGATAAATCAATATATTTTTATACTCGTATACAAAATAGTACACATTCTTCATCTCTTTGGTGAGATGATTACATTCTTCATCAACTAATCTCAGCATCATTTTGTACCAGTCTCTTTCTTCATGATTGGCCCAAATCCAACCATATCCCATACCTTCAATATCTACCCATGTAACAAGGTTTTCGTCGTTTTTATCATCATGATAAGTCGTGTTGATTTCTATGTAATCATAAAAAGATGTCATCATTTTAAGTTCAAGAATTACTTTATAATCTAGTTGTCCATGCTTCAGTATTTTTCTGCCTTCTTGCTGTAAATAGTCATATACATGCTTCATACACACCCTCCTTTAATGTTTAAGTGAAATTTACATTTCATCTCGTCTTGCAACTATCCAAAACACCATCAATCCTAGAATAGCAAATGAATAACCGAGCGGATAAAATACAATTGTTGTTACTCTCTCCCCAAAGCTGAGGTCTCTCAAATTAAACCTGAATAACACAATATCCTTACACCACTCAAACATTTCTTTTGGCTGAAATATCATTGTCGTTGTCCACTCACAAATCTATGTATCTCAATCAATTCCTTAAAATTACGTCCCAACATCATCTCGTCAACTTCATCAATAATCTGATACATTGCAAATTGATGATCACTACGCATAGCCGATGGACAATCTAACGTATCGGGAATAGCTGCTATATAAAGCTCTTCACTTTCAGGACAACACTGATCAAAGGCATTCCACAGACAATGCTTGTTGTTACAATTCATATATTCAACCCTCTCCTTTAGGCATTGCCGTATTAGATAATCCATCCAGCAATGCGTGGAATTTACCAGACTGATGCCTCCCGGCATATAATGCAGCAACCTCTTTCTTTTTCTCATCATCGTATGTGTTCCACTCTAAGGCGATAGTGTTCAAAGCTTCTTCTGTAATTCGATCGTAGATGCTACGTAATGCATTTCCAACTACCTCTGTACTTTCTCTAGTGTTTTTAATTATCAATTCCATGTGCTCCAAGTTATTTTCCATTTAAATCTCTCCTTTTCTCTTTGAAAGTCCTCTTTGATCAATAATCGAAAATTAGTTTCTCATTTTTTCAACAATTCTTTCTCCAATTGTATTTACTATTTCCTCAAAAGTAATCAACTTCAGACTTGCCTCCTGATTGAAACGGTTATAATCAGTCTCTTTAAATCGCTGAATCGCATCAATTTTAGTATTTAAAAAATTCGCATAATTATTGAATGTATCTTGGAGCTGTTCATGTTCAGCTAGTATCTTTTCCTCTACCTCGGCGTTATCGAATGCAACTCTAAATTCATTAAAGCACTGCAAAATTTCATAAAGATTTTGTAGATTTTTACTTAAGGAAAATCTTTCATCCCAATAAAATTCTTTTCCGTTTTTAATGAAAATATCTCCACTTCGATACAACAAATCTGCATAATTTTTAATGTCCATATATATTCCTTTCTTTAAATGAATTTTCTATTCGATAATTAGTTCTGCTTCATCGCCGCTTATAACATCTATAATCATTCCTACATCTTCGATTGAATATCCAGCTTCAAATTTGAGTCTAACTCCATTTGTGATCACATGCTTGTAAGAAATTCCTCCTTGCAAGTCAACAAAATACAAAATTGATTTGTCATTTTCAATTTGATCATTATCTTCAGTAAGCATTAGGAATCGTTCTACTGTGCCATCTTGCACTACAACAATATCGCCAGTAAACGCTTGTCTGTCAGTTGGTTTACGTTTAACTTTCATTTAAAATGTTACCTCCTTATAAAATTCTATTTCATCTAATCAATCATGATCCAGTTATTCCAATCATTTGATTCAAGATCGAAAAAAGAATGGCCTTCAATATCATACATCTCATAATGACCTGAAAACTCAGATGATTCTTTGATGGCAATTGCTTCGAAGCCATCTTGAGTGTTCTTATATTTACATCCACCAATAAACATGTTAAACGCTCCTTTTATAAGTAATCCAGATTTACTGTTGAACAATCCAATAAACGTCAAAACAATTATCCCAGCAGATATTTTTTGTTACGTAGTCAGTATCTTTGAACTCTCGGAAGAATCCGTATTTAATATCTTCCTTTTCGATATCCGCCAGATCCTTCTCAGCATCTATCTTCATATGTAATTCCTCTACACTGTTGGCGTAAAATCCACCTTCAATCCCATCGGTTTTCCCAAAGAGAACTGTATACTTATAAAGCTTAGCTACTGTGTTTTCGAAAATACGTTTCAGGTCATGGGAATACTTAAAACGTTCCATATTTAATCTGATACTCTTGATAAGGTTGCCGTCATCGTGCCGTCTTGTTGCTGCATGCCAATCACAAAACATTTCTACGATATCAAACAGGTTCATATCTGCAATTCCTCTAGGGTAGTGCTCAGGATGATGTGAGTTATTTGCATAATGATGTTTAAGAGCTACACCCATTTTTTCTAGATAGAGTTTATATTCATCAGACCCGTAAGTACTTCCCTTGAGCTTTGGAGTGTACTCAGTAAACACCTCAAGTTCGGGAGATTCCAATTTTGATTTGTCATGAATCAGAGCTCTTTCAGTTAACTCTTTTGTGAACTCCATCATAAACTCTCGAACTTGGGCTATGTGCTCTTTGGTATCGCGTATACAATGCTCTTTTGTGTATTCGTTCATTTGGCTATTCCTTTCTATGTATATTCCTATTGTATGAACTCAGCATTATGGACGAATTCCGCAATCGTAATATCTTCCAAAATCCAATCTTGCTCTTCAATGTCAAACCAGACCAATGCAACAACATTCTCAGAAACATCAATCTCATTAATTTCATATGTATCAATCCATTCTGGCAAATCTAATTCAGAATTTTTAATTCTTACTTTTCTACCCATGTAACTCTTGAACAGCTTTCTGTTCCTTTGATACATTTTTCTTGCATCTATTAACGATTGTTTAAGATGCTCATTCTCGTTCATATACATGTCCCCTTTCTATGTAAAATTGCGATTTCATTTCCTTTGTTCAAATTGACAACCGCATTCGTGACAGTTGTAACTTGATACCTTGATATCTTTTAGTCTTAAGAAGCCAGTTCCCTCGTAATGATATGTGCCAAAATACACTTTTGAATTACATTCAGGACAATACACTCTATTAAGTTCTGTATCTCTTTTTGCCTCTGTACTACTTCTTGTGATCCTAATAGACATCTAAACTTAACCCTCCTCCTAATTAAATCACCAACATTAGAAACTATTATGCTTCTGACAAAGCCTGAAAGCAATGAAAGTCGTCATCACACGAAAAATGTGCTTCAGTTTGAATACCTTTTACTTTACATATGCCTTCACCCTGAAACTTTCCATTCGTGTAATCATCTTGGTAGTGGATACAGAAATCACAAACCGCTCCAACCATCTCACATTCGCTATCACAGAATACAGTCATATTTATATCTCCTTTTTTCTAATTACAATGTGCTCTCATTTACTTAATCGTTTAATCATATGATCCAAGGTATCTCTTAAAACAATTGCATCATCAAGCGAGAAATCCACTCCAGCTCTGCCAACTCTGCTTTTTACAATTATATAGAATTCGTCATCTTCACCATACTCAAACGACTTTTCAGGACTGTCATGATTCCAAAACAATTGAAATTCAAACCCATCTTTATTTTCAATCTTCAGTTGTAATCCTTCTTGATCTAGATACTCGACGCTTGCCATTACACTTCCCTCCAATACACTGAACAATATCCCTCAACGTATATCTTGAAATTTATGTATAGTTCCTCAACAGAATCAGCCGAGCTTAGAATACTTGGCGATGAACAGAAGAATACTTTGTCATAATCCATGGAATGATTATTTTCGGTCATAAACTCCGTAAAATATCCCAGCAATTCTCGTAAATATTCACACTCTTCATTTTTATTCTCAAATCCAATTGCTGTTTCTACGCCTAGTGAATACAGTTTATTTTTTCTATCGTATGTAATATCAATGTCATTCATGGAGTAAAAATGTGCCTTATTGCCGGTAAAGTCGATTCCCGATTTAATCCCCCAAATATGCTTTAAATGACCCAAGTTGTATTCGTCATCTGCATAGTCATCATATTTATTACTGTAGTACCAACTTTCCATCTTATGACGCAAGCCTAAGTATATACTTTCAAACTTAAACTTGATCTGATCAATTAGATTCATATATTCCCTCTTTCTTTTGTGAAATCACGATATCACTTAATCTTCAAAAACGTGTGAGACTTCTGCTGTATAATAATTTTCAATGGATACATAAACAGAGGCTAAGGGAACTAAATAATCCGAATAAATTGGTTTCTCCGAAGTAATACAAGGCTGAACTAAAATATTTGTAACTTCACATTCTCCGTCTTCATATTGTTTCTTTACTTCTTCTTCAAATTCTTTTTTGCTATTAAAACTACTGCTGTGTCCATAAACATAATCGCTGTCTTCTGACCAAATCAACTCTTTTGCCATTTTAATTATCTCCATTTCTAAATGATATTCTTATTTGATTAAGACTCTATTTGAGTTTGCTTAACCGACTCTGTGCATCTCTTATTGATGCTTCGAGAGCTTCAATCTCTTGTTTCTTTTTCATTTCTTCTACATATGTATTTTTATTATCTTGATCTTCATTGAACTTTTTCTCGTATTCCCAATAATCTCGCTCTAACCCTTCCCATACTCCTCCACCCAAAGAAATTGACTTTTCAATATAAAACCGAGGAGCTACCCAATCGCAACCACTACCACAGCATCCATGCTTCTCATCATACTCCTTATATGAAGGTTGGCAATCACAATACCCCCAATATCGCTCGTCATAGCAAAATTCGATATAGTAGCAATAATTACAATAGGCGTCATACATCATTTCGCTCTCTCGTTCTTCTTCTGGTTTTTCAATTAATACTCTTATTTTTCCGTTCGCATAATACTCATCGAAATCATATCCGTTAATACTGTAGCGATGCTCGGTGATGTCCTTCATAAACTCTTTACAGTTTTCCAATTGTTGATCCACAACAGAGACCATGAATGGAACGTCTAACGGTTTCCTATTCGTGTTTCTGGAATTTTCCTCATTCAACTCATCAATTAGTCTTCTAATAAACTCGTCTTTCACTGTCATTTAATCACTCCAAGTATTATTTTATTGTATAAATCAACAATATGATCCAATCTTCCGTCTAACGGTAAAGCCTTGTGTGTTTAAATACTCGTTCAAATCGCGCGCGCTAATGTTTCCATTATATTTACTCTCTATATCACCAATTAAAATATCTACTGCTTTATCTGGCTTCTTAAATGGTTCTATCGGTTCTGAAATCAATATGTATTTTGTAACTCCACCATCTAATTCTTCGCTATGTATTTTATACCCACGTACATATAGTTCTTGAATACGTGCATTGTATCGTAAAGCAATTTTGTTTAATTCTATATTCGTAACGCCCAGTTCTCCCGCATGTCTTAATGTAGACACAATCTTGTCCCTCTGCGTCTCTGTTCGTTCTATTGTCTCTTTATTCATTTATTCTCCTTTCTTAGATCTGGCTTCCTTAAGACGTTCAGCAGCGGCTTGCTTCTGCTCCTCAGTCCATACTCGACCAGTACTCTTAGCCCGGAATGACACCTGTCCATAATCACCTTTGAAGTAATGTCCTCCATTTTCATCGACCCGCAACAATTCCAATCCCGCTTTCTTAATCTTTGTAATTACTTTGGGAGAACAACTATAGACTTCCCACTCATTCGTTTCATCGTTACAGACACAAACAGTTTCTCGCTCAATTGCGGTAAAACTCATTCAACTTCAACTCCCTGTTCTTTCAAATAGTCTTCAGTTTCAATAATGTAGTCCATCAACTCTTCATATCTATTGCCTGTCATACTAGCACCCTCTTTGATACCTCTACTGCAAATCGTGCAGAGTTCAGAATCTAACTCATTAGCAGCTACAACAAGATTTTTTAATATGTATATCAATTTATTATCGACTAATAAGCCTCTTTCGAAGTCCAGCGGCGCGCGCTGTAGGAGAAAACAAATTTTCTAGGGCTTTGGTGTAGTTATTAGATTCTTCCTTAGTAAAGTCTCTAATTCAATTCAACTCCCCTAGCATTAAACTCTTCGGCTAAAACATACATTTTTCCATCCACTGGATCATAGCCAGCTATAATCTTTATTTCTTCAGACCCTTCTACACGTATAAGCAAAGTTTTACCGTCTAGATCATCCCATTCGAAAACAGGTATATCTTTAAACCTATTCACTCTGTTCCTCCTTCGAAATTATATTATTTTTAGCCTTATAATATTCTTCCCCAGAAACCTCTCTTGCCGTTGCTCTTCTGCATCTCAAACATCTACTTAAAGATTCTGACTCATAAATTTCACCATCACACTTAGCACATTTATCATTCAATATCTAACTCACCCTTTTTTGATCAAAGTTTCATTTCGTCAACTCTCTGACATGCTCCATCATTGAATCGAGTCTTACTTCAGCAATTTTTCTATCTTTCTTCTTAATGAATGGTAAAGCTGTAGGAACAAATGCGCCAGTCTTAACTCCATATTTATCTTCTAGTGACACTCCCCACAAAGCCGAAGCGATATCCATTAAATTTCCGTATCCAATGTTTTCTCCAAGATTCTTCACTGCTTCTATTTCCATTTTACGATTCATTACTTCTTTCCTTGTGCCAATCTATATTCATCACATTTACTTTTCCATTCATATCTTCATTCTGAAAATAAACAAAACGATGTTCATTACCCCAAGGCATTTTTGAAAACTGTTGTTCAATCTTCTCTTTGTTAGTGATATGAACCATTTTTAGCCTAATATCTTCTACTACTTCTTCGAAAATTGAGCAATTACGAAGGATGCTTCCATTTTTCAATCCAATATCTACATTAAACATTATGTATCTCCTTTCCATTCAAAAGTACAACAACTTGGTTAAACTTATTACACAAATCAAATCTTCTCATATGAAAAGTTGGACTCTTCCCTGATCCTCTGGGCATTCGATACTGCGGTGGAACTAAACCATATTTAGAAGTCTTCCTTAGCATATCTATATCAGATTCCGAAAGCTTTACTGAATATTTGCTCTCCAGTAGTTTGATTTTTTTATTAAAAACTTCCATGGCATCTAATTCATTATTTCTTTGCATGGTTTACTCCTTTCTCGATGAATTGCTGATTTCATTGTATTAAATAGCAAATCTTCTTCGTATGTACGTCAGAATAACTATAGATATCACATTGCAGAATATTGTCTCTGTATTCTAAATTCTCGATTGTAGCACCTTGAGGAATTGTTGTTCCAAACATACTTCCCATACAAGCATTTCGTGTAACTGATACATTCTCTATAAATTCATTTTTGAAATCTTCCCAACTAGACACCTCGATTACTCTAGATTGAAAATCGTAAATTTGGCCATCTACCATAGATAAGTTTGTTTCTATTACTTTCACCACTGTATAAGTTGCTCCTTTCTCACTTCTCTTGGGTTAATGAATCAAAATCAAACTCACTTAAGATTTTCAACAGTCTTTCTACCTTTGGAGCTCTCCAAGCTGTCATTGCATATGTATGTGCCTTACTAGTGTAGTGATAGTGATTTAATTCAAGATGTCGTTTCGCTTCGGCTTTAGTCAGAAACATTGTATTGGGAGCAATAAACTCTTCTTCTTTTACAAATAGCGAATCAAAATATCCATCATCATTCAAATTGTTTGTTATGTATTGCCAGAGAAACTCAAAATCTTCATTATTTAAATGCCATCTCAACTCATCATCTATGTCTTCCTCGTAGTGTTCCTCAATGAACTCCTTTAAGTGATTAAAGTCTTCAAATACTACATGGTCACCATCGTTGAAAAAATACTGTAACTCACCGCTATCATAATCTTCATTTCCGGGTAACTTTTTGTAATCCATGATCGTCCAGAAACGCGGTGTTGCTTGAGAGTCATTCTCTTGAGTATTTAATTCTGTTTGCAGCTCTTTTAGAAACTTTAAATCTTCGTTCATTCACTCACTCCTTTTTCACAGTCAAAGATCGATTTCGTCTAGATATCTTTTCCGTTTAGATATTCAGTATATTGGTTTGAGTTTGATGCAAGTTCAGTTAATGCATCAACGAACTTACTAGCGATCTGTAAGTCTTGATCTTCAGCCAAGCATACTATACGCCACAAATCAATTGCTTCTACAAGAGACAGAGTTAAGGTGAATTTTGGATCGTGGGGCTTAGGTTTTATTTCTTCAAAGTTCATTTCGGCTCTCCTTTCTTGGAAAATAAAAACTTAATCCTGATGGTCATATATGTATTCAAGTTCAAACTCCACATTTAATGCCTCTAATAAATTCCTTACAACATCTTCATCAACATCTGTAAATGTTCCAACTAACTTTTCATTAACAAATAACTCTGTCCCATATTCACTACAGCAACCATCTGAGCAGCTATAGTAATATTCTCGGACTACAATTTTGTTCAACTGATCAGCTTCTTTCTATACTTTTCTAATGGAGTCCCCATATGTACTTTCCCCACTGAGGTTCAAGCAAAGAAAAAGCCTCTTCGCTCACCATACATTCTGTAAATTCACTGTCTTCATAGTTGTACTGACCCAACTTGATTCCAAATTTCTCAAGCTCATCTCTATCCTCTATATCAGCACATATCCAACCTCTTAACATTGCCAATCTCCTCTCTAGATGAAATCAAAAGAAATATACATGGTCTTTCCAGTTATAATTATCATTCTGTGGTTCTCCATAAAGGTCTGGCGATCTCAACTTAATTAAAATGGAATTGACCACATCAGAAATTACAGACAAAGACTTGTCGATATAAACTATTTGATATCTATACCCCCTACATCCCTCGGAATATTTTTTAGCTCTATACGTACCAATTGTAGTTTTAATATGATTATTTCCTCTTTCGATAATAGATCTCTCAGGCAAGAAACTAACTAACTCATTCATCTTCGCTTCTGCCTTTAATTGTTCATCTGAAAATATCATCGTGTTAACATGCGTAGCATTCATACTCATGTTGTTTCCCTCTCCCCTTCCTAGTTCAGTATTGGACAAAAACTTCTTTGCCCTCTTTAAAATCATTCCATGCATGTAAGAATCCTGTATAGTTCTCTATTGCCTGTTTTGACGATTGAACTCCACACCCGTTGTAATTTCTGTGTGTGAGCACAGCCTTTCCTATATTACCGCTATGATATTCTGTTAAAATGTTGGGATGAAGAAGATATTCCCATTCTCTGTTTTCACGGATAAAGTCTTCTTGTAGTGCTCTACGTGAGAACTTCAATTGTGTCTCTCTTCCTTTCTATGTGAAATATCAATTTCACTTAATCTATAACTTGAATTCTGATTTTCTTATTTGGATATTTGGAGACAATAGCTGCAAGGACATCGTTAACTTTTTGGTTGCCTACTGAGTAAGTCTCACCTCTATAGTCGTCCCATTCACACGTTAACACTCCCTCAAACTTTCTTCGAAGTTTTATTAAATGTTCTTTCTCAAAGTCTGCAACAAGACTATCTATTGTATCTTCACAATCCCACCCCCATCTACCATCACCAACATTATCACTCGTTTTATAATACTTTTTATCTCGACCATTGATGGTATATGTAAATCCGAGATCTCTCCAGTGAATCATTCGGTCATTAATATAATTCTCTAATGTATCAGAGATATTTAAAGTCTCTCTTTTAACTGTTAACTTAAATTTTTTTTCAATCGCATCCACAAACTCATTTACAAGTTTACCGAACTTCTTTGGTTCATCCCCATGCTTAAACTCTGATTCTAAACAATCAAGTTCATTGTCGAATTGCTTTCCTGTCAATTGGCACACATAGATTTTCTTCATTTAAAATCTCCTTTTCTTAATGAACTCTTTATTTCACCAAGACATAGCTTTGAAGCTACTCAATTAATCGTATTACACCATCTGAAAGACTGCCTACTCATATGTATTAATTGCTTTCTCAATGTCGTTTAATATCTTTTTCATTTCTTCAGCACTCTTTCCAAAAATTGAACCACCGCTTGATTTAATCTCAAACTTGAAGTTGTCTTTGTTCATCTCTGGTTCAACTGGAACGGTATTGTATATCAATGTACCTTTTGGAAAAGTCTTTTTAGTGTAGCTATCGCAATAATCTTCCTTAAGTTCTGTTAGACCTTTACATCCTCTAATCTGCTTGACACTCTTCTTTGATCTAATCCAGCAATGACCGAGCGTTTTAAACTTATGAACCTCTAAGAGTAAACCTTCTCTGACTCTCCAAATATCCTTAATTACGTGTGATTGTATTTTTTCCATATGTATCGATCCGTTTCTGAATTTTCTTTTTGATTCGATTGCTGTTCGTTTTGCTTTGGATTTTGCGTAACTGTTTGATTTTCTGCTCTTTCAAAATAACTTCAATCATTTTTGGAATATACATAGAATCAATAATTAACTGATCAACTTTATACTTCAGTCCTTCAATGTCTACTTCATCAGTTACAGATACGTTCATTTTTAATTCGCTTGCTTTCACATTGCCTTGCATATCAATTTTAAACTTGTCTTCCTCAAACACGTCCACTGCTAATGGTTTAACTGGTGTACTGAATTTACTTGCTACCTTCTTGATGAATTCTTTAAATTTACTCATTCGTTCTCTCCTTGTTAAATGAAATTGTAATTTCTTTATTCTTGATAATTGATACAATAGTCGTTCCTCTAATCTTGTTCCCCACGGCTATGTCATCTAGATTGTCTTTCCAATCTCTAATCTCAAGACCATCTCCGATCCATACAAACCCGTATAAACCACTATTACCGTCATAAGTGATGAATACATAATTACCTAGCTCAGTGACGAGTACATCACCATGTTCTGCATTTGATTCTACTGCAATCCTTTTATCTACAATCTCCATCTTTCATCCTCCTTATAGATCATGCATAAAATAATTACTCATCTCTACTTTTGACATAACAGTTGACAGTTTTTCAATCCATACCTTGTGGTTTTGATGAATAAATTCAGCTTCCACTGCCCCAAGACTAGAAAATCTCTGCCTTATTTCTCTAACTTCACCAAGATAGTATTCATTAAAAAATGAGTCTTGCATTATTTCGAAAATATCAGACAAACTAATATTGTTGGCAGGGAAGGTTAGAGTGACTTTTTTATCTTTATAGGATAAAACAATGTCATGCGTAAACCCTTCTTCATTTAACCCCTTCATCTCTTCGATGAATATATCTTCATTTCTACTATATTCGGTAAACCTCATAGATTATGTCCTCCTTGGATTGTCCTTTTATTGTGAAATACAGCTTTTACAATGACTCAAGTCGTTTAATTAGTTCTTGCACTTTGAGTCCATACTCTGTTCTACTTGCTTTTGCTAATTCAATAACCATACTGACATCACTCTGCTTAGAGATGATCTGTTCAATCATCTCATCCACAGAAGTTTCGCTTATGTATTTGACTGTTTTAAGCCTATTCATTCAACACTATTGGATTCAGACTCTACTTTAATGATGTTTTTGATAATCTTAACTGCTTTGTCGAACTCATAATTAATTACCTGATAATCGTATCGTTTTTTTCTAAATTTGATCCCATCTGTATTTACTCGTGATAGGATTCGATGAACATCGTCTCCACGTTTCTGCATACGACTCATTCGTGTTTTTTTATCAACTTTCAAATAGATAACTACAAACTCAACATCTAGAATTCGTTCTTTTAGATCCTCGATACCCACCGGATCAACTACATAGATATCTGAGCTAAACAATTGCTGCTTGGTAGCAAAATAATGATTACCTTCAATAAGAGAGTAAGCTGCTATTTCATCTTTAGATTTAAATTCCTCATACTCTTCGTTATTGCAGAATTTGTGACCCCATTCATTTTCATGTCGCTGTGGTCGAGTTGTGTATGATTGAAGGACGCTATATCCATCCTTCTCCAACTCTTTCACAACCTCGGTCTTTCCAGCGCCTGAGTATGCCATTACGCAAAAGACTTTTTTCTTCATATATATTATTCATCCTCTTCTAATCAATAATCTTAATTTTCAGTTGTCGCCTTCCAAAATCTTTTGCGTCCTGTAGATTGCCCATGTATACATCTAGCTTGCCGCTGACTATGGCTCCACCACGATCCTCGCAAACAAACGTATTATCAAAGTATGGTATGTATATCTTTGTTCCAAATTCTATTGATTTTGGACATGCTAGAGTATGATTCTCTTTAACTTTCTCTCCTGAAGCTGTGATACCATAGTTCTTATCTCCATAGCTCTTACCCGTTGACTCTTTTCCTGCAGTATAAGCAGTCACACTATATGTATGCCAAGATTCATTGTTATCACTCTTCTTACTGACTGTTGCCTTTACTTGCTTAACTTCTTTTTGAACAACTTTCTTAGGCTCAACCGACTTTTTAACTTTAACACTCTCAATCATATTCGTGTTTTTCGCTTCTCGTGCTTGATTGACACTTTCTAATCCTGCCTGACCAATGGACAGTGCCAACAATAGAGATAGGAGTACTTCCAACGTATCACCTTCCTGATATTTGATTATAGTAAAGCCCCACTATTTCAAGTGAGGCCGTATGTATGACTACTGCATTAATGCTAAAGTATATTAATGCTTCTTAATTCTCCAATCACTTTTAAGAGCTTTTGTGTGTCTTTTTGGGATAGAATTACTTCTGGTTTACCAATGGTCACTAACTTTTCAACATTCGGCTGCTCAATCTCTGGCTTATAAAATCTCTCAATACGATAGTAATTCAATTCATCTTCTAATTTTTTGGTTAATGTCCTGCCATACTTGAGCGATTCTTGAAGTTCTTCGGACATATAATCAATAAAAGTACTATAATCAGTGACACATTTCCGTTCAGCATTCTCATCTTCATAGTAAAGTTTTGTTATATGCTTGCTTATATCTGGATTACTATTTACTTGCTTGATGTAGTCGATCATTCTGTCTTTTAAACATCTTTCGGTTTTAGTTCTAGAATCGTCTTCAACTACTGCAAATCCAGTACCTATAACTTCGTACAATACGCTTAGATCATCTTTCGAATAAACAATGTCACCCTTTTTAAGAATCACTGGAAGCGGAGTCCAGTTAGCTTTAATCTCTGACAAAATGTACCCTCCTATGAATCTATATGTAGATGGATATATTTTCAAACTATCTACATATAGACATTTATTCTTTATGAAATCTGTCTTTCATAAACTCTATGTATTACTCTTCTTTCTTTTCAAGCTTGTTAGTTTCATCAATCAACTCATCAAGTACAAAACTCATAATTTGGACGTGATTTTTGGTGAAGTCAGTAACCATTTTTCCTTTGCCAATATTTTTTTCAATGATTTCTTTAACAATTTCACCCTTACCATTATTGTGAAGCTCTTTCCCTGCTGCAATGATTTTCTTCTTAAGTTCATCAAAATCCAATTCTTCGGAAGTGAGTGTTTCCTTTTGCTCGCTATAAGAAACGGCTTTGATTCCCTCTGCTTCCTCTTGTTTCTTGATTGCCTCGATAACTGCATTCTCCAAATTCTCAGCAGTGAACTCTTGTAGGTAAGGGTTAATGTAATCCAGTTTACTTCGTGCGAAGAATTCTTTTGTTTCAGCCATAAATCCACTTGATTTAATAACATTGTTTTTATCATCGATACCGTTAGATTGAAGATATACGACAATTTCGCTATTATCGATTACTGGAGCAATGGCCCGTTTATCACCTTTTGGAACAATCTTGCCTTTCTTTTCATCAAAGGTCTCATGGGCAATGAATACTACTGTGTATCCTGCATTTAGAAGTTTGTCGATTTCTTCCCAATATTCCATCTCATATTCTTTCCATAGGCCATACCCTCCACGACCTTCTGTAATTGTTTCAACTTCAAACTTGTCACATACATAGCGCGAACAGTAACGTGCCGAAGCTTCCACCTCATCAAAGATAATGGTTTGATATAGCTCTTTGGCTTTAGGAAGGTTGGCCTTACTTGTGAGTTGTTTGTTAATTTTTTTAAAGTCAGCCCAGTTGTTTACCGGAAGGAACTTTACACCTGAAATTGCTTTGATCCCCTTTTCGAATCCTAAGTAAAAAGGCTTCTTCATTTTTGTGGCTTGAAGTGTTTTTCCAAGGTTATTGCTTCCATAAATAGTGATCGTCTTTCCTTCCAGACCATATGATACAACCGAAACTTCAGGGTTAAAAATGTCAAATGCCATTAAATTAATCTCTCCTAGTAATGTATTATTTTATTGTTTGTAATGAGCGGCATAGTATAACACCGCTCATTTTGTTCATTTTCCTATCAATAATCTAAAACGGAAGATCGTCATCAGAAATATCAATGGGTTTACCATCATCAGAGAATGGGTCTGATTTGTCTGCAAATGGATCAGGTTTACCAAAACCTTCATTGCCCTTTGAGCTATTTTTAGTGGTGTCTTTATTTTTTTTGTTTAGTTTTTTCTTTTCAATTGCCGCCTCACGCTTTTTCAGCGCTTCTTTCACTAGTTTAGTGTCAAAGGAGTTCTTATCATCTTCATCCATAGGCGGTGTTCCACCATTGACAACGTATTCCCGAACAGTTTTGCGATCAATAACTTCCTGTGGTTCTCCAAAACCAACCTCGACAAGCTTTTTAGTAACTGTTGTTTGATTTACAATATCTCCAAACACTTTAACTGTTTGACCTTTTTCATATGTATTCTGAACATAGTTTACAGAATGCGGATCAGAAACAACCACTTCGAATGGGAATATCTTCTTCGTATCATCTTTTCCCTCTGGGTAACCGGGAACATATCCTTTGAGAATAAGTCTTCCTGTCTCTTCTCCATTCCGCTTCTCCTCAATCATTCCTGCAACTACTAATTCTAGTGTGAACTTGGCCTTAGGTTCAAAAATATCGTTTTCTTTGACTCGATTTACAAAAGTCGTTGAAATCCTAGGGTATGATTTGAAATCCCCATCTTGCCCAACATATTCATTTTTCCCGATTTTACCATGTTCAATTCTAACTTTATCTGCTAGATCAATGCCATCTTTATCAATCGATTTAAACTCATCACGAATCGTGACATAACCTTTGTATAAACCACTGATTTCATTTTTTTTGTTCATTTTATATGAAAAGATATTGATAGTATGAACTGAGTCGGTTGAAACTTGGATATCAATTTCTCCAGAAATCATATCTTTGTCTTCAATTTGACCCTCTTCAATTCGAATATCTTTTACAATTCCCTCAACTACTACTACATTTGTTCCTTCTTGAAGTTGTTTTTCGTTTGTCATTAAATTAATCTCTCCTATTATGTATTATTTTATTGTTTAATATAATCATTCCACCGTGAGTATGATTAGTTTGGTGGGCTGCGCATGGATAAAATATCTATGCTCTCACATCCTTTCAAAATCCCCATTGATTGACCTTTTCATCATGCTTTTCTTCTTCAAATGGACTTCCCATGATTCTATTATCTTCAAGGTCTTCATTTGAGTATCTGCTTTGGACTATAGAGTTCGTGCTTCCACCTGTTATAACTAATTCCTTAACTGCTGAGCCTGTAATGATCTCATGTCCTTCAATAGTCTCTGTTGGGACATAATACTTAACCACTCCATGCACTCTAAGAGTTGAATTGGGTTGAATATTATCTTTAAAATAATTCAACAACTCATCATCTTTAGCACTGAATTCATAGGGAACGATCTCAATATCCCCATGCTTCCGGTAGATCAATTTAGTCTGGATTTTGCCATTGTTGGAGCTCAAGTATATGATCTCTTGGTTAAAATATGCTTCCTCATTGCTATAGTTCTCTTCCGAAGATTCACAATCATACATTTCTTTAATTACAAACTTCTCTGATATCTTATCTTTATACTCATCTATCTGAAGAGATCCTTTGACCAAAACAATTGTTCCATCGCTCAGGTTCTCGTGGATACTTTTAATTGAATCATAAGGTAACAATGACATTTCTCTATTCTCATTAATGTTTAATCGAACATTGAATGAACTCCTATATGAGCTATACTTCTCACTATATCTGTCAGACCAAGGAACTGTAATTGAATCATCCTTGTCTACTCTCTTCCCAATCTTCTTATATATCTTAACTCTGTCTTGTTTAGAACCCATAAGCTCAACATACACTATTGAATTGCTGCTAACTTTGACACCAAATTGGATTCGATTCCAAGTACCGTTATCTCCTTCTGTATAAGCTTTATCGCTCATCATGCCAACTACTTGTCCTCTAAGTTGAAAGTATCCATATGTAGGCTCTAAGGTCATTCATAACCCATCTCATTCTTTACTGGTGATGCTCTATTTCTCATAGTCACGCCTCCTGAATGATGTGTTTATATAATCACGCAAAGCGTGTTGTTTTAATCTCTGTCATTCCTCCATATGCTCTCGTATGCTTCTCTTCTCAGATTCAATTTCTTGATGAAACTATTATTTCGTTTGTATTTCTTTAACCTTACTCTCTTATTATATTTCACAACTTAATTATCGTCAAGTATTATTTTATTATTATTGAAAGCTTGCCGGGAAACCCCGGCTATCTAAATTGCATAGCAAATCTATTAAATCTAATTTCAGGGTCGCCAATATGTCGATTGTAAATTACCATTGGGTCATTACAACGAAGCCCTGCTAACTTAGCATCGTTAATATACTCCTGAAACAAACGTTCCAGTGCTTCTTTTTTATCTTTAACATATGTATCCTCAAACTCATAATAAGATACATATCTCGTTATCTTAATCATTTGTTTACGATAATCATAAATAAATGTATGGATGTATTCCTCGGACTCATCGAAACAGCGATCTAATAACACATCAATTTTATCTGCAAACAAAAATTCGATCATGGCTACAATTTCTAAAGAATTTTTTTTGATACCAAGCATATCCAGTTGTTCTTGCATAGACTCAAACCCTCTCGTCTTTATAATATGTTATCTTGATGTAAATTCTACCTATGTACTAATATTAATCCATCATTATACACTTGACAATCACATTTGGTAGCCGACTAAATTATCTTGACAGGTGCATAAATATGGAATGAAATCCAAAATGATGTCGTAACATGTCGAATATGATATTAATAGAACCTGTGTTCGTATTTATTATACTATAAAACCTGTAATCCTCATAGCGATATAGATCTTCTACATATTTTTTATTTTGATTCGATTTATTCTATGTATAGCTGCTTATTTTCCAAACAGCTTTTTAATATATTCCCTAACCAGCTTGGTCTTGCTACGTGCAATAGTTATGTACTCTTCCTTTTTCTCGTCAAAGTACACCTTACCGTTCTCATAATCTATATCCTTCATCTTCATCAGATTGCCCAGTACTCCTGTATCTGTAAGCATCATCCCATGACGTTCGTTCATCAATCTTAAAAATGCATCATTACTATAACAATGTACAAACTCTCCATATTCGGTATATATAACGACTTTGTATTCTTTCTTTGTAAACATCTCTTTTCCACATCTTTTTATATCATCGGCATTTATCCATTCGGCCTCGTCACTTATCTTTTTACCTTCTTTCCTTTGAACCATGATTCTATCCAAAGTTCCCACCTCATTGTTTGAAATAGCTCTCCAACTAACTTTAATCGAAGAGCTATCCATTATACTTTTACTTCATTTCCTGCGGTACTTCCTCATTGTGTATCACTGTCCAACTTGCAACATTGACACCTGCCGTTGTTACTGCCGTCAACAAAAATCCAAAGGCAGTCATGCCCATTCTAATCATTTTCGATTTAGTCATTTTACTTCACCTCCCTTCAGCCTAATTAGAAGAAGGGATTGAATTAGCAGCGAAGAGCCGATTAAATAATTATCTAACAAATAACTAATTAATATAATAGTGATGGAAATTATCTTAAGGTATTTAAAATGCTTCTGGAGTATTTTAGTCTGATTCTCAATGTTTGAGGGAGCAAAGACTACAACTAAGATCAAACTTAAAATATTCATTATTAATAAATAATCACTTAAGAGATACCCAAACTTTGCGATAGAGATCAGCAACACTGTAGAGATCACCAAGCACATTTCTGGATTCTTGGCATGATATCCACCCGAAACCATTCTTAAAATAGAGAATGCTAGATAGCATATTACTATATCCGATAACGTATTCATGAACAACCCTGCAACCACTAAAATTATAACAGGTAGGATGTTTGATATTAAAAACTTAATTCCATATCTAGTTATCCCTAGGGGTGGTAACTCATCTGGAAAATTTTCTACCAGTCTGACTGAAATTTTTGTAGCAAAGCTATCAATCATATATTCCACTTTTCTCCTTTTTGATATCTATGTACATTAAATTTAGTAAGCACACTCCCCAGAAAAACAAGGTTAGAAAAATATTGTCTACTGACTTAATGTTATACATAAATGATATAATTACTATTGATATTAATAAACTGAGAACATTTATCTTATTTAACTTAATTCTGAAGCTATAGTCATGGGACATTGTTGTGAACCAGACTCTTCTTTTTTGAAGCATTAGCGTTAAAGCGATCAGCAGCCCATCACCAATCAATTGAATGTTGAATCCAAATATTTGAGATGCTTCTGAAAAACCCATATGGTATCCAAACATAAATGCAGCAGCTACAGTAAATTGCGAAATTATTTGTGCAACAAATCCATATAGCCCTAACTTTATACTTCCCCAAACTTTAATTCTAAAATAAAATGTTAATGAAACAACAAGCATCATAAAGCAAATGACTGGTACGAAACCTAGGATCAGTTCGTTATCACGAAGAAAGAATGTTCCAATTGATATAAGAATGTTTGTTGCTAAGATTTCTTTCCAATAATCTCTAAAGCTGATCTTGAAACATCCGAACGCAAACATAAATATCGATATCCCATCTAACATACTCATCGAAGCGTATAAAATACCTTCTATCATCTAACTTCTCCGTTCTGTTGTTTTTTTTATTATGATAAAATAATATGTAATTCATAAACTAAATATATCATATGACCCCGTATCAGTCAACAACAAAAATACAAAAAAAGAAGAATAAAGTTTTCACTCTATTCTTCCAATTTATATACTCTTTTTATTGTCTCCACATTTAGAAACTCTGCCCTCATTGTGCCAAAGTGATAAGCGCCATTCCTATCCTTTTTTATATTATAATGGTCACATATAATTTTAATTTCTTTTATTTCAAGTTGCTTATGCTTTTCGTATAATTCCTTAGCCATTCTTAACATCCCGCTATTTCTGATGTTGACAATTGTGAAGAGAGGCAGGTTGAACCACTTAGAAATCTTAGCAACTCTTCTATTTACCAATTGAGATGGGGAAGGTTCGTCAATATCCTGTTTTACTCTAGAGTTGATTGCCGACCTGATTATATAGTCATTCTCAATTAATTCATTGTGATCAATTTTTATATTTGGCTTTAGTATTCCGTTGTTTTTAATGTACTTGTCTTCATCATTTGCTATTCTTAAAATATCATATAAATATTTAGAAATCGTTATTTCTCTGCTTTCTCGACCAGTGAGGGTATCATTAAACAATTTAACCCTAAATTTATCTTTATCTTCTGTTGCCGATATGTGTTTCATTTTCATATTGAGCAATTCACTATTTTCTCTTCCGAGTATACCTTCGAATATTCCCTGTGCCATTGCTTTATCCTGATAATTAAGGCAACCATCTACTATTTCTGCAATATCATCTTCATTAAAAAGAGTTTGCTGACTGTCGTCTACAAATTGGCTATACCAGTCAAATGATGCAACAGCAGCTAAAGGATTAATATTATCCTTACGCAAATCCTGCTCAATAGCCCAATCAATGTACATCTTTACAATAGATCCCGTCTGTTGTAAAGACGATATTTTTGTGGACTTTAAAAGTAAGAAAAATTGTGAAATTTCTTGTAGGTTGAAATCATATAAGTCTTTATTTAATTTATTCTCCATTATAGATACTCTCTTCAACACTCTTGAGTAAGCTTTTTTAGTGGATTCTCCTAGATCTTTTAAAAATCTTTCCTTTTGACTCTCATTATAAAATTCATCATTATATACTCTATTCATCTTTTATCGCCTCCAAAAACTTGGACAAAATACTCACAAATCATTTCACGAATTCTTTTATTCCCTGTTAAGGACTTTCTTTTCAATAAAAGAGACAGTAATTTTTCATCTTTAAAGTCTATTTTATCAATATGGGTTTCAATATCACCTAAATCAATTTCAGCTTCTTTCATAAACTTTGACAGTACAATGTATCCAATAAACATCAATGGGTGAGTCATAATTCGATTCTTGCGCTTTTTAACGTCATTTGAAAATTCATCTGGGAATGTACCCACCAGATATGCAAAAAACTCGTTTAGATATTTTGCAGTTTTAATAACGTCTAACTGTCTCTCAAACTCATATACATGGTCAATCGCATAAGACATAATATCAAAGGTTGTTAATTCGCCAATCAAATCATTTACAGATGTGGCTGAAGCAATCTGCTCCCCTATTTCAGATTTTCTCTGAAGATCTGAAACTACTTTATCTGACATTCTTTCTTGAGCAAGTTCATCTCTTCGTTCCTTTTTCAACACATTAATTGTATTGATCTGACTAAAAAACCGCTTGGCTGTTTCATAATCGTAAACTCTAATTGATAAAATCTCAGTTAAATCAATGTTGGGATTGTTGTTTATGGCAGCAGTAAATCCTTGTAAACGGTGAAATCCATCCAATATAGATATGACCACCCCATCATTTATAATTAGACTTTTAGACTCTTCATCATAGGTAACGGGGTCAACTTCCGTTGAGTAAACGTTCAGAGTAATCATATCTTCAAAATATTGATTCTTTGTCACCTTATTAGATATTCTTTTAACGCTTGCTTTATTGACAATTGGAGATCTAACAATTCCTCCAGATTTACTCTCTTTATAGACAACACCACGTTGAGTTTCTTCATCATAAATAATTAATTGACTCTCAACCATTTTAACTAGATCGGCAATCCGTATCATGGTTATGTAACTATCAAATTTCACTCTTAATACATCTTTCAATGTCAATGGCAGATAAATACGATCTATTAGTTTTTCATTAAGTAATATTTTTGCATCACGTATTTCTCTATTACCATATAATTCATCAGGGTTTAGAGACTCCTCGCCCAAATCAAACAAGGCGAGTGTTATTCCAATCAAAACATGTAACTCTAGATCCGCAATATTTTCTTCATTTTGAAATATAGTTTGAACCACTCCAAAAGGCACATTGTGATCCATAAGTTTTAAATTTAACTCATATAATTTTTGTCTGGAATTTTGAAAGCTTTTTAAATTTTCAACTACTCTTTTTTCAATTTCTTCTCGTTCAACTTTCATTATGTAGTCACCTCTAATAAGCATTATAGCACAAATAACTAAAGATAATACAATTAGCATCAAAAATAATATATGTACTATAATTTCATCCCTTGTTATCTGTACTCTCCTTTCACATTACATTCTATACTTCTATTTTCATTTCATTATCAATATTACTACACAATCTACCCCATTGCAAAACAAAACAAAAAGCCTCATTCAGAGACTTTTGTCATGTAACCATCTATGTAAATCTAGATTTGTTCTTACTACTTTATCCTCTATTGTGTCGTATACTCTATAGCCATTGAACATGAAATTGTTTAGTTCATGGGGTTTATCTGTACTAATGTTTGTATATTTCCAAGTCCGCAAATTACTCTTCTCATCATATTCAACCAGCTTCATTAATTGGTATCTCTTCAGTCGGATCACCCTCTTTGATATTTGTATGTAGTATTATATTCACCTATATGATCAAATCAAAGCAAGAGGTAAAATATTACAAAGATAGTGATAGCGACAGTGCTTTGTTAATTGCACCAGCAAGGTGATTAGGAATTGCGGCGATTTTAAAATCGAGTTTATCTTTTGGAATAGTCATAACCTGCTCTAACAGAATAATACTATCTTCATAAAGTCCAAGATCCTCTTTATTTACTTTTACATGTGTAGGCATTGGCTTTTTCACTCTTGATGTTACTGGTGAGACCATCACTACGGGACTATATTTGTTACCCATATCATTGCCTACAATTACTACTGGTCTAACTCCTCCTTGTACGCTTCCTTTGTTTTCTCCTAGATCAGCATTCCACATATCTAGTCTTTTTACAACTTTGTTCATAACTCGTTCGATTGCTACCGCCATGATCAACACTCCTTATTGGTTATCTTTTTCTAATCTATATTCACTACGTTATTTATGTACTTAATTACTAGTATTATATTATCATTATAGATGTAATCATCTATTCTGACAATACGGAACGTTTGTTCTGTCAAGAACTTTTAGTAGCCGACTAAAATATTGCTGTATATGGTGAATAACCTATTGACTTTTAGGATATATATGGTATTAACACTAATCTAATCATTTTGAGGTGGGTTTATGAAGAGAAAAGATGAATGGAGTATCGAAGATGATACTCTGCTAACAAATACAGTTTTGGAATATATAAAAACAGGAAAGACTCAATTAAAAGCATTTGATGATGTCAGTGAAAAACTAAAACGTACATCGGCTGCTTGTGGATTTAGGTGGAATTCGAATGTCAGGCATAAGCATTTGGATGTTATAGTTAAGGCTAAGTTAATCAAACTCAACAGAAAGTCTAACAAAATTAAGTCAAACGAATCTCTCTCCATCGATAGTATTATTTCTTGTCTTATAAAGCTCAAGGATGATCTACATCAAACCGAAACAGAGAAGCAAACCTTACTCAAAAGGATACAGGATGTATCGCTAGAAATTGAATCTCGTCGTTCTGAGATGATGTATGATACCAAACAGAACCAACAAGTTTTAGCACTGTTACTTTCAAAGGCTGCTGAACTAGGGCTATTTGAACAAAACAAAAAACCCGCCATTTAATTGGTGGGTTTAATTATATATCTTTATCTAATCTACATTTTACTTAGTTGAGTTAATAACCTTTAGGGAGACATTTAATTCTTCAAGTTTGTCTCTAAAGTTCTCGAACGTTTCTTTATATCTAGATATTCTGGATTCATCAACAACAATCAAACAATCTGTATTTGTGAAGTCAATATCATTCAAATCTGCATCTGATTCAATAATAACAGTATGATTAACATTTACTCCTTCCGACTGGGCGAAAGCCAATATTATTTTCATCTGTTCATTAATTCCATGTTGAACGTTGGATCTAACAATGCACGTTCCTCGCATAATTCTTACCTCCTCGTTGTGTTAAATCATAAATCTGTATCAGTGTTAGTTTGTTGTGCTTACTGGCAGCAAGATTGGTATTCTAAGAAAATATCGAACCTCATAATTAATCATAGTGCTGTATCCTGTTCTACCTATTCCCATAATCTTCTGTAATTGAACATATTGCTTTCCATTCTCATAATAAATTTCTCCACCATTAAACCACACAATACATTTTAAAAGTATATTCCTCATGGCTAACACTCCTCCCATATTCTATGTACAACTTGCATTTTATCTAATTGACCTACCACAATTCCAATGATTCTCCGTACTCCCTAACATCATCGTCCATCTTGTCGATTTTAGAAGCACCCATTACAGAATGGATAAAGTGTTCGCCTGCTTCAAACTTACCCATATCAACCGTAATTTGTGTAATTCTGAAATCCCCGCTCATTATTCCAATAGTAACAGTCTTAGCTTCTTTTACCTTATCTTGTTGTAAAAAATCGTATGTCTGTGTAAATACATGCTGCACAGCTAATCCTTTCCCAACGTCTTCACTCATATATACAGCTACGTCTATATGATTTGTTATATCTAATGCATCTGTAACTTTTATATCCTGAGCATACACAAATACCGACGTATCAATCTGAGAATCCTCTGGAACACTTTTATCGTCGATCTCTTCTTTTGTTTCTTTTGGTTCCATATCGCTTTCACTGACTGAAGTTACAGACTCGCTAACAGCATCGCTACTACTATCTTCAGTTGAAACGTCAACTGAGCTGCTTTCCTTACTGGCTGGTTCTTGAATAACGGGCTCCGCACTCTTCTCAGAGCATCCCGCCATTAACACTATTAGAGCCGAGATAAATAAATAGGACTTAAAATTCTTCATGTACAATTTCTCCTTATGTTAACCAATATTATATTCGATACATTTTCTCTATGAAACATGCCTTTTACAAAGTCTTAAACCTATCAATATTTAAAGTAGCCTCATATCCATCTACTTTTTTAATTTTAAAGCAACACTCATCTTGATACAGGACTTCGACCTGTTCACCCAATGACAATAGATCTTCAATTTTTCCATGAGTCGAGCTGTACCCAGAATTATCTGTTACAACAGCTTGCATTATTAATTTCCCCCTCTTATAAAATTACTCACCAGAATACTTGTTCACCGTTATAGGATAATGGTAAATCTCAATATCTTCTGCAATGAATCCTCTTCGCTGAGCTGCCAACAGAGTCTCATACATGTTCTGTCGTCCTACAGGGTTGTCTGTATGTATGTATATCTTATCAGCTCTTAATCCATGCTCACAAAAATACTTAACCAAGTCATATCCATTGGGTAATTCATCGCCATCCACATCCTCGCCTAGATCGTGGTCTAATGTTAGAATAGCCACTTCTCTGGTCTCAAGTATATGTATAGCTTCATAATATGTACGAGCGACCACGAAGCCATCTGGACAGTCTCTGAGGTCATCTACGTAGAGGTTAACCTTATCTGTCATGGTCGCACCTCCATTACTCTATATCTTTGTAAGTTGTTCCACTAATTATATTTTTAATAGTAGTGTAATTAATCCCCATTTCACGGGCTATATCTATTTTTTTATGGCCCTCTCTGTACAACTTTTTAACCAGCATAGCATCCTCTTTGCTCAACGAACGTGAACTGTAATTTGTTTGTATTTTGCACTTTGGGCATCCATCGGGGAGATTGTTGTATAGTTTTCTGCTGAATTGGTGTCCTTTGTCGCATTTAAAATGAATACGAATACCATCCCTAACTGTGCAAGTTTCAGGTCTATAGTCTCCATTATTTTCACGATCCCAATATTCAGAAAGAATTGGATGAGACTTCAGAAAGTTGTTTCCGCTTATTTCTCTATCTCTCCAACAATGAGGACAATTCCCTTTACCAGCAGTAGTTCTACTTAAGACAGCAGTAGACCACTCATGCCCATTAACACAAAGCCACCAGACTCTTTTATCGCTCGAAACAGCAAGCTCTTCTATATCAACATTTTTGTTCTTAGTTGGATGTAATTGTTTGTATATATCGGGTCTAAGATTCTTTAAATAATTTTTATGTTTCTTTAAATGATCTGGTATAATTACCTCTTTTTCTATTATAGCCGGATATTCCTTTTTGGTATTATATTTAGAAACAACAATTCCCGAACCAATACCACATTTCTCTATTGAGGTTCCGCTTTTTTGAGCGGCCTCAACTATGTCTCCCCAAAACAAAGAATATGGTGAGTAGTTAAATTTCTCTCCTACTTTCATACCTATAAAAAACTTTTCATTTGAGTATGATTTATATTGTTTTAGTTTTACCACTTTTAGCACCTCTCTTTTATACCACCCCATTATAGCACTATGATAATAATTATCTATTTCCAATTTTCATGAAACACATCTTTTACTTTGAATTAATCGGGCTTTCTTTAATACAATCATTTATCGCTTTATCAATTAATTTCTTCCTGTGTTTTTTAATTAATTGTTCCTTACACATGAAAGCAAGAGGAATAATCGCAATACCACAAACAACAAACCCTATAAGATATTCAATAATCATGACAAAATCCTCCTTCATGTAAAATAGCCATTTGATCTAACTACTATGGCATTCTCACTTCGCCTTTCTCACTATCCCAGCCAAGAGTGAAAACCGTATATTGATCTCGTTCTACAGGGTGTCCGCTGTCAGTCGTATGAATATTAAGCAAAATCCAACCCTCGCTAAGGTATGTATTATCCTCTTTAAAGTATTGAGTTTGATATAGGCGAGTAATCTTCTCAAAATCCCCATTATTTGTCTCCACTTTTCCCACTCCATTTCAAATTAATATTATGAAACAGTCACTTGATCAAGTTTCACCACGATCCTAGTACATTTTCATAATATTTATGTTCTTGCGCGTCAATTGACCCGAATCCCCTAAGCCTTAATTTAGTACTTTGAGAGTATACCTGGATGGATAAAAGTTCGTGGATTGAATTTATACGATCCACTACTATGAGCATACCTTCCTCTAATTCATCTACAAGCATTCTTTCAACTGATCTTTTAACTCCATCACATTCTGTTTGAACAACGAGCTTCACACTACATTCTGGACATTCCCAATTATTCTCAAGAATCAAATCATAATCAATGAGAGTTTGTTTACAGTTTGGACAATAAATAACCTCACCTTCAAAATAATTGTAGGTTACCCAATAACCTAAACTCTCAACCTTTTGAGACATTATGCTCATTATGTATCCTCCCAATTAAATGAAATAAACCTTTCACAATCATTATGTATGTTGCCACTATATTCTTATCTCAATTATATAGCAGCAACGCCTCACACACTACTTAGTTTTACTTAAACGATCTTCTATTCCCTTAAATGCCATTTTAGAGACGCTGGCTTGTTTTCCATTATCAAACTCAGCAGACATTTGTACATTATTCAATCTTCTTACTTTCAATGGATTTATATACGTCGCTCTATCTGATTTGATGAGCATTTCTTTATCATGTAGATGTCTAAGCAATTCAATATTACTCAACATCTTATACTCAATGCCGCTGGCAACTAAATTGATAACCGATCCGTTAAGTCCAGTCCTAGTAACATACATTACATCAGAAACATTTACGGTTTTAACTTCATTGGTCATAGTATCAATTACAGGTATATTCAAATGGGTTCACCTCATGTTTAATTTATGTAATACTAGTCCAATACAATGTTTCTCTTTACATCACAGCGTTTTCTAACTACCTATATCATATCATTCCAATTAAAATTAGTCAATATTATTTTATCATAATAAAAAAGACGGAGAATTAATCTCTCGTCTTATAATATGTATTATTGCGATCTCTGTTATATAATTCAGCAGCTTCTTTTAGACTCATCCATGCACCATCGTGATCCTGCACCCACATAGTCCCATCTAAGAGCCTCTTGCCACGTTTATACATTGTAGTAGTAAGCCTCCCCGGTTTGCTCTATGCGAACGTCTACAGCCTGTTTGAGTTGCATTGTGAGTGAGTAAACTCTATCCATAAGGATGTGGGCAATAGTATCCTTACAACGCCCCTGTTCTTCTACTGCTTCAACTACCTCATTGTTTACAATAATATTGTATGTGTTCATTATCATTTCTCCTTTTATATTATTTTATTATAATTAAACGATTTTAGCTATCATATAATCTTGCCTAGTGACACGTAATATTCTCGTACATCTCTCAATGTAATCACTCGCTTCCTTTTTTGAAGCATGTCCAATATAATCAAGTGTCCATCCATCATTCCACTTTAAAACCAGATACACATCATCATCTTTATTTACATTGTCTGTGGTTGTTGTCATTTCTCTATCTCCATTCTAAAAGACTTTTTCACTTACTCTTCCATTAGATAAAAATTAAAATCGTAACTGTATTCACCATGACCCGATACTGCTGCAAAACTATACTCGTCTCCTTCGTTATCCATAATGATAAAAAACGGAATATCACCTAAATCAATTTCTTCTCTGACTACTGGATAAATATTGCTAACAGTAAAATACGGCTCATGAGGCGCATGGCAGATTAACTTCTTACTCATAAATTCCTCCATATTCTTAGTGAATTACTTCTTTTATTCCAACCTAAAACTCTTCTTATTGTATTCATTTACAAATATTATTTTATCGTTTATAAATACATCGAGCACCTCCAATACCTGTTTAAACCCACCATCGTTAATGAAATATTCCTCGAATAAAGCTACACTCCATCGATCCATTGTTTCAGGAAATTCTGCTCGTAGACAATATTGAAAGTCTGTCCCATGGTGTGGCTCTATTAGTTGAATATATAACTCATCACTCTCCAGAACAGTCACGCCATGTCTAGACCAACTTAGAATTAGATTGTATTTTGATGATAGCAATTTAATATAATCCATCGATTCCCCCCTATCTGAAACGGATATCGTCACAATTGATCTTTTGCGTCTCGGCGTAATCCTGAACTGTTGCCGCATCTAATTTTGAAACCCACGTCACGTAACCACTTGGTTGAATACAAGTATAGGAATGATCGTCCTCACTAATCACAGGTAGCTGAAGCTCCCCAAAGTAATTGGGGTATGTAATGCATTTATCAACTAGAAACTGAAAATGGTACTTATCAATCCAGTCATATTTTTTTATTGAGGGGATATACACAAACCATTTCATTTTATCAATAGACTGAGATTGTACATGCAATACGTCTTTAACATTGATGACATACTTTTCTCCGTCAACCTCACCGTTTACCATCATAACGCAGAGAATACGGCAGTTATAATTCACTATAATCATCTCCTTACTTCTAGTTGAAAGAATCCTTTTACCAACTTAACTATTCCAAACCTGTATCTTAACAGTTCCACACTTCGGACAGGCAAACAATTGATGCCGTTCAGCACTTTCCCACATTCCACCACCAGACAATACCTCAACTTCATTACTTAATCTCAAATGGATAAAATCCTCTGCTTGCTCATAACCCTCTTCCCACGAACTAAGTTCATAGGAATGTTCACATGCTGCACATTTCACGCTAGCTCATCTCCTTGTAAAATAATCTTTTCGTAAGCTAAACTCCAATAGTATCTTCAAGCTCTCTTGCAGTTGTACAGCTTCCTTTAATACGGGTTCACTTGTAACTTGTCCATTGTTTTGGTAAGATAATCTAGTTCAATAGACCTCATTAAAGGAGCGAACAAAAATGAATGTTTACATTGCAAGCTTTTCTTTATCTTCACTTGATGAAAAATACTGTATTGTTTCCGCAGATTCAGAGGAGGCCGCTAAAACAGCCGTTATCTCTGAATTGAATCGCAATGAATATCAAGTAGATGAAGAAGATATTATTCTTAAAGAGTTTGATACAAATGAAACAAATGCTACTTTAATCGAATTGTAATTGGTTGACGACTCCGATTGTTGGGGTCGTTTATTTTTTTAATGAAGTATACATTATATGTTTCATAAATCAATCATTGATCATTATGGTCTTCCTCGTAATCCGGATTGAAGATATTGAAAGCAGTGTGGTGCAGGTTTACTTTCTTCCCCACATATAGACCATTAAAAGCTCCATTGATACAAGGAGGGGCCAATAACAACACTTCAAATTCATCTTTATCTCTTGTGGAAAGATCAATGTTCAAAGTTTGATAAGCGTCTTCATCTGTCAGTAATCCCAGATATCCATTAACTGTATCATGTGAGTGTATGTCTACAAGATAGTCCATATGGACATTAACTCCATTAGCGATACAATAATTTGCAGCCATGAACAACTGAGTAACCGTAGATAGTGATTCTTTTCTAATGAGAACTTTTCCAGAAGTTTTGTCGTCCTGATACATCCCTTCTAAAGTTAAGTGCTCATTATCTTTATGTATCAAATTGATTGCATACCCATATCTCTCAATGATGTTAGCTAAAAAGAACATGATTTACCCCCTGTTTTTGAATTGATTCTATTTCATTTACTGATTATAGCAAATACTCATAAAAGGATCATTTTAATTTAATTTTCTTTTTGATTCCTTCATTAACTAATGCTCCATTTTGATAGATACTCAGCTGATACTTATCAGCCTCATCTTTAGAATAGTGTGACATTTCTAGCCACCCATTTGCTTCATTGATATTATGTCCACAGTACATAATGTTTTTTGTTTCTGTGTAAATGACAACATAAATCTCTCTTTCTTCCTCCAACATTTGATCAACCCCTTCTTTTTTAATTTTGGTCTTGCATCAGTATATAGTAAGCTTTCTGATACTTCTGCATTCTTTTCATATCTTCTTCAGATGGCACTTTAATTCGGCTCCAGTCCATGTTATCCTTCAGATCAGCCAATTTAACTTTTCTTCCAATCTCGTTCTGTTTTGCTCTTTGAATAAAGTCAAAATAAGTCTCATCTTTTCTTCTTGTTACGCTCCCCAGAGCTTCAATTACTTGCCCACTGAAGCCTTGTTTTAGCAGTTCGGTTACGTTAACCTCCGTATCTTCGAGTACATCGTGTAGTACTCCTACAATTCGTTCTGCTTCAGTATTAAGATGCATCATAACCCGCAAAGGATGAAGGATATAAGGATCTCCCGCTTTATCAAATTGGCCCATATGTGCTTCGGCTGCAATCTTGATTGCTACATTTAAATTAGGCATTTCAACCCCCACTATTCAATGGTAATTTACTTAATGTATCAAGTTCATTTATTAACTGAACATACCGCGTTGTCTTGTCTTTGATAATACTATGTACTGCCTTAAAATCACTATTGTCATAATCTCTTCTGTCTTTTACTGAATCGACTAATATTTCTAGTTGATCCTCAAGTTCTTTCTTCTCCATACATAGAATTCCTGTCATGTAAACAGCGGTTGTAGAAAGTCTCTTCACATCATCAACTCCTTATGAAATTATAGTATCATTCAAACTGCAACTTGCTCCCGTGTAATAATAATTACATCATCATCTTCACACAATTCCTTGTACATGTCTCGCTGCTCTCTAGTTGGAAATCCATATGTATTCTCTGTAATCTTACCAAGAATTTTCTCAATGACAACCACTTGGTACATCGTGATCACCTCTTCTATTTGATAATCTTATTATAATCTATTACACTAAACAAAGCAAGTATTATCTTATTATAATTAGAATAAAGAAAAGAGATGCTTTAAACATCTCCGTTTCTTTTTGATTAAGATTATTTGCTCTTCTTCATAAACTCAATATAATGCTTCTTGCATCTACCTCTCATAAAAACTCTTGCTCTACAGCTTTTCAGTGTGCAAACATCATAGTCAAACCTATCTATTTCATCTTTGGTCTTAAACGTTGAAGCACTCTTAATTTTCTTAGCAGCGATCTTTTCTATATCGTTTAGCCTACGACCTTCGCATACGAAGCACATTCCATACTCATCACCACTACTTCTATAGTTGTTGCATTTTTCTCTTGAACATTTAACAATATTCATATTGTCCACCGTCCAGTCAGTTCTAAGATGTTATATGTGTATACATTTTAGCATCAACTGTCCATATGGGTAAGTAAATTAATCTTTCAAAAGAAAAAGCAGCCTGAAGGCTACTCTTTGATATTTAGATTCCAAATAATCCTTAATGCCCATTTAGCCAATCTAGAAGCAAAGTCCTCACCTCACAAATTCATCCATAGCGGTATCTGCCCAATATTCTGGCCCCATGTGTTGCGACCAAGCAATGTCATCCATAATTTGATCGCTAATCTCTTCGCTGAACGCATATTTAATGGCTAAGTCAGGATCGATATTATAGGTATCAATTAGTTCTTTGGCAATAGCATTCTTAAAGTTTGGATATCCTCTCAAGCGTTATTGTATCAATTTGTGTTCAATACTACCCTTTTTAGGTACACGAACATGATTATTGAATGTTTCTTTTACCTCTTCAATGATTGGATCGTAAGGTTGATTAACACCGTGAGCAAAATCAACAAATGCTCTATATTCTTCTTCACTGTTGATTGTAACTTTCGTTGGACGAATTGGTCTAACTTTATTCATAATTTCAATCCTCTCGTCTGCGTTTTGCTTCGGTTGATTTCATTTGTTCCTCTGTCAATCTCTTAATAGGCTTAGGAGCTGGATAGTTTTTCAATGCTTTTTCTCTTCTCTTAGATGCAAAATCTACGATGGTTGTGGGTGACTTGTGTAAGTGTATAATTCTCATTCTCCTCTAGAAAGTTTGTCATGGTACTCCTTAATTTTTCTTGCGGCATGCTTTTTCATAAACTCTTCATTTTTTTTCATTTTACTAATAAAACGTTCTGCATCTTTTCCTTCAAGAGTCGGTCGTTCACGAAGACTAACAGCCATTCGTTTTCCTCCTTTTTTCCCAGCCATTTCAATCACTCTCCTATCACAATTGAATATTACTGCTCCTATCTCTCAGAGTTAGCAAAGTTACATTCAATGGCAAAGGTTCCTTCATCGTTTTACACATCCATACTCCCACCAATCTTTTACTTTTTTCATATCGATAGCTGATGTTGCACTTCCCATATGAGATTTGAGTATCTCTTTTTTATCTTTGGTAAGAGGGCTATATTTTGATAGGTCGATTATTTTAGTGTTTTTATTCATATATTCATTCCTATGCATTTAAACGGATTGGAGTTGCTTTGTTTTAGAACGCCCTCGTATCGGCTCCCACTCAAAACTTAGCGCATTCAACTGATCAATTTTTTCTTGTGAGAGTATTCCTTTTTTATATCGTTGTCTTGTGTTTGCACACCAATTCTTAAAGGTTGGATTCTCACTAAAGGATGCGTTATTCTTCAATAACATAATATTAATTTCCCACTTCTCGTCTCTAGCAGCCCATAAAAACTTAAGTTTCTTTAACTTTTCAATTCTTTCTTTTGTTAATTTACCAATATTATATCTTCTTCTCTGTCTAATCACCCACTCACCCAACTTTATATCGCCCGTTACAAATGGAGGCGGTACATCTGTATGTCCATATGTGCAATAATATTTTTCTAAAGCGGAATAATATTTTATCCAATTTAAATCTAATGGTTCCCACACAAAACCTGTTTGATCGAGTAACACAAATCTATCCCTATCCAAAGATTTGTTTTTTTGGAGCACTCTCTGTTTATTTTTCCATCTTTCAAGTTGATCACTTTCTTCACCGTTACAATATCGCTTAAAAATATCATCCCAATTATCTTTTAACTGTCCCTCAATCCCACCAAAAAGTTCCATCGCGTCCTGCATCTCATCATAGATAGTGAAATCCTCAATATTCAACTGTTCTTGATTATTTGATGCTCGTCCAGCATTTTCTGATTCAAAAGTTTCATATAATTCCTGTACAAATTTGTTACTTTTAATTCCATTGAAGTTGTTTACAAAATCGAATACGGTTGGTGTGTTGCCTCCAGCTTTCAATGCTCTTCCCAGTTGCTGATAATAAATAATGGGTGAGACGGTTGAACGCAAGAAGATAACTCCATCAATGTCATCTACATGCAACCCTTCGTTTAATTTATTAATACTGAACAGCAAATGAATAGAACCATCGACCTTTACATTTCTAAACTGCTCAATAATATGGTCATCCTTTTTATCGCTACCAGTATATACTTCATAACTAGTAACTTTAGAATTAACCTTCCCTTTAATAAACCACTCTGCAACTGTATTCTTGACCTCAAATAGATGTTCTGTGTTACGACAGAATACGATAAACTTGCCCGATGCTTTACCAAGATGTTTCTTGAGAATAACAGGGATTCCCTTACTCTTATCAAGCTTCTTTTTCATTTGTTCTACTTCTTTTCTCATATCCTCTTTATCTTCATCACTATTGCTTGATTTGATTATTTTTTCATTTAAGTTTAAAATCTCATCTTCAAATGTGTACAAAGCAGATACATACCTAGGCATAGGCAAAATGCCCTTTACGATTGCGTGTGGCAGAGATAAGTTAGTTACAACATTTCCATCAAACAGTTCATCTGTCATATCACGCTCACCATCAAGATAACGAATAGGTGTGGCTGTTGTACCCAAAATTTTAGCGTCCGAATATGTATCAATCAATTTGCCTACTCCGCTACCCCACGATTCTGCACCACAACGATGAAACTCATCCAGTACAATCATATCTACATTTAACTCTTGAATCTCTTCTTCTGTCATCAAAGCCAACTTAGAGTATGTCATAAGGGATGTATTAGGTAACGCATCAACCTTGCCAGCCAATTGATTCAAGATGTGATGAGATGGAGCCAAAACGACTTTCTTGACTTTTGGATAAGCATAGAGGCATTTAAGGATAAGCATACTCTTCCCTGTTCCAGTTGCCTGTACAGTTGCCACACGATTCTTCGTTTCCCACGTCTCCATAATTTTTTCATATGTTTCTTGGTTGTGTGGGTATAATTCGATATTCATATGTATTCATCTCCAGTATTATTTTAATGTATTTTATTTACTTTCAATTATCTCATCCAGCATTTCCGAGTACATTGTTTCTAAAATGAATGACTGAGGTTTAAATTTACTTTTTCGTCTCATCTTGATCTCCATCACCCTCAACATTACTTCCCACTCTGGTCGTGTCTGTCTAGTTCGATCCATCAGAGACATAGTAAGCATTGCACAGGGTGTGGATGATTTAAAGAATACATCTATAGCTTCACGTTGCATCTGATACATATAAAGAGACCAATAAGATTGCTCTCGCTCTGATAAGTTGTAATACTCTTCTTCATAACGCTTGTGACGATACTCTTTAATTAAGTTCTTGATAAATTGTATTGGATTCATATGTTTATCCCCTTCTTTTCTTTAAGTTTCGTTATATATAGTATATATGATATTACTAATTATTTCAATATTATTTTATTATAATTGAGTATTTATTCTATCACTAGTAGTATTAAACGTTCTAACGTTCTAAGTGAACACTAGGATCACCTTGTTTTATATTGACGGTATCATTGCTACCATTTTCCCATTCGCTCAACATGACCATTAACTGAAAATATTTTGCGGTGTTGAAGATAATTGTAAATACCTCCCATACGTTATAAAATAGCAATAAAGGGGGAATGATATTGATGATAGGTCTTGAACTACCACAAATAAATCTTAATTAAAAAAGATTTCTAAAATCGTAAAACTGATAGACCTTCATCATCCACTGTTGCTAAAGTGTGGCACAACGAATATGTTACAATGAAAATCATTGATGACATCTGCGATAAACTTGAATGTCAACTAGAAGATGTAATTGTTCATATACAAAATTCTAAATAGTGGAGGGGTTTTTATGGAGATTTTTTCTGCAAGATTGAAATTCATCAGAGAAAACAAAAATTTAACACAGGCGCAGCTTGCTGATCATGTGGGAATAACAATTCAAGAATATACCGACATTGAGTGTGGGAAATGTGAACCCAATCTAGATACTCTTTCTAAATTTCCTAATTTGATGGGAGAAAGTGTGGATTTTTTAATAGGGGCAACACATTTAGATACAACAATCAGAAAGCACATAGATGAATGCATTAGAACTCTTACTGGTTTACTATTTAACCAATCTCAAATCAAAAAATCGGTTCCAGAAAAGGATTTGGAATACAATTCATCGAGACCATTTGCTCAATCTGATGACGAAAAGTTCAATGTCTACTCTGAGACAGTTAACCGTTTCGAAAAACAGTTGGTAGATAATAACACAGTATTGTTTGATTATTTTAATGCCATTCCTTACGTGCCAAATGAAAAGTTAAAAGATATTGAAGAAGAAATAATTAGAACTGCAAACCTTTTCGCACATGGACATGGTCTACCTTATTAAGACTATATCTATTAAATAATTTAAAGTAATAAGGCAGATCTATATCGTTTAATCTTTTCTTTGAAAAGCAAAAAGCAGCCCGAAGGCTACTCTTTGATGATTTTGTTCCAAGCATCTTCAATTGCTTCATCTGCTTCATTACATTTTTCAGATATAGACCTTTTGCGAGTTTCGAAGTCCTCCAAATAGCAAGTGAATCCACCAATTGAATGTAAATGGACAATATATGTACGACCGTCCAACTCCATTATAGAAGTCTCAACTTTTGCGTTGTTAAACGTAGTTCGGGTTACCATCAGCATGTATTTCACCTCCTTTATATCACAACACTATTTTATCACATTGGACGAGAACATTAAATGATATCAGACTTTCACAAGCATTTGGTATGTATCTAGTGAGAGTTAAAACTAATTGAAGTTTTATTATTTTTCAAAACTATAATTTTTAATGTAATCAACTACTTCATCGAGACTGTTTGCCTCGAACCAACCGAAGGGCAAAGCACAATGATATCTGTTGTTCGTTGGATTTAAAAAAACAACATCGCTTGAAAAACTTCTTCCATCGTAATGGAGATTTTCTGGCTTTTCTTCTGCCCAAGCGCCCCAGTTTCCCAAATGCCAACACTCATCTCGATCAAAAGAATCTAATGTAATGTATCCTACTTCCGCAGGTGTAATATCTTCCTCTAACTCAAGTTTAAGGATGTTTTTATAAACCGCCCACATAGGAAATTGGAATACTTTGATCTTCATAAATAAATCTTCCTTTCTATTTAAAATTAATATTTCCCCTGATTCTCATAGATTCTCTCTTAATGGTCTCTGTTCTTTGTTCGGTAACTTGTGTTTCACATTTACTGCAAAAGATCTGACCAGCCATAAGTTGTGCCCAATGATCATCTGTTTTACACTTACACATAGACTTTTTCAAAGCTTCATCCCATATATCGTTAAGTTCTTCATTGTAACTCATGGACACACCTCTTCCTTTGAAATTCAACTTTTACCTACAATATTGCCAATCATCGTAGATAACATATTTCCAATCTCTTTGTTTTGTTCATTCAATCTCGCTTGCTGTCTTTCCCATTCTTCTTGTTCTTTTTTCCGAAGCAATTCGTTATCTGCCCTTAATTCTGCCACCTCATGAACTAAATTTACAATAGTTTCGGATCTAGCCAATAGGTCAAGTTCATTCTGACTTAGATAGTCAAATATTGATTTCCTCATCTTATCGCCTCCATTTGTTTAAGTAAATTGTAATTCATCATTTATTAACTCTAAACAAACTTTTCAATGTAGTTTCGATCTTGAGTAAAAATTGGGATATCCATATCCACATCCCATTTTGTCCTTGTTGCTACTCCATTTTCTGTTTCTAAATTGAATTGTTCTTTAGTAATGCAGACTCCTCGTTTTTGCCATGTGGGAATGTTGCTCCAGTTAATGCTTTTCTCTTGGAACAGTTTCTCTTGCAATTGACCTCCATTTAGTCCTTGCAGGGATTTATGAGGAAAGTTGGACTGAGCAACCATAGATACACTGTTTTTTGATGCGTCTTGTTGTCTCCAAATAAAGTAGTTAACTACCTCCTCTTTAGGCAATACAAAAGCTCTACAATCAAACAATGCAGGTTTATCTATTACTCCACGAGTTAATTCATTGAACTTATATGTAAATAAGGATGCTGCAACAGAGACCATCTTCTGTAGATTGTTATCGAACCAAGACTCTGTAGTTACCTTGTGATAATTAGTTAATAGAAACGAAACTTCATCGCTTTGATGATAAGCAACTTTAACTCCCATCATTTCTTTTGCAACATACTTTGTAGTTTCCCAAAAGCAATCTGCTAGGTAAGTGCTGAATGGTCTTTCTAATCCCTTGGTGTATGTATGAAACGCCTTTCCATCGATCCGTAAGATTATAGGTGTTCTCTTCATTAAATAGATTCTAGATACGTCCTCGTATCCTTTCATGCGATCTCCCAAATTGTCTTTTTTCATTAGAAATTCCTCCTTTTTGATTTATGTAAAATAACTGTTTTATCATCTATCACTAAATAACTAAACCTTTAACAATAGGTTTTCTGAGATCAACATCATACAAATCTTCGTCTTCTGTATTGATATCGCCATTCGATAATTCATTTTGCATACGATCCCACTCTTCCCACTTTTGAGAGTAAATCTTGTTTACTTTTGGCAATGTATTGAATTTGCTAATGGTTGCCCAATCATTGTATGTATATAAATCCAAATCTCCATGCTCCTCTTTAATTTCTTGAAGACTTTTGATTAATTCATTTAACTTCATAAAATCTACTCCCCAACTTTGATTTTGAATCAAATCCTGCTTTGATCAAGTCTGTCACTCACAAATATCAATTATTCTATATTTTTATAACTCTGATTCCTCTACCTCACCCCATATAGTCTTAACTTTGCGGCGTTTTAGGGCTTCTTCCATCATTTGCGAAATAACAAGCACCATCTTTTCGTCTGACGGAAATACTGGTCGTACATGTAAAGATAGATTAGAAAAAAGCTCAATTAGGAACTCTACTTGTTCTGCTGGTTTCCAATCACCATTGTAATGTTGACGAAAAAACTCCGAGATTGCCCCATTCATTTTCATTTCCTCTGACATAGAATATTCCTCCAAATAATTAGTGTGTTATCGTTACAGTGTAGATGAATACAGATTCACCCATCACCTTATGATGTCCTGATTTCACACAATCTCCATCTCTTCATTAAAGTTTACTATTCTGACCAATTTCCATTTGTCACCTTTGCAAAATCCCTTAAATAAACCTTCACGAGTTTCATCAAATAATTGAAACGATTTACCTGTGTAAACAAACTCATTACCTTCTTGATCTGCAACAATCATACCAATAGGAAAATCTTTTTTGTCAACGATATTTCATAGTTCTGAATTGGTAAATTCAGCGTCCATGTTAAGAAGATTACTTGGATAATATGCTGATTCATCGACCAAATACATTAAATAACCACTTTGATATACAGCTCCACTACATACACCTTCTCGTTTTTCTGAGTAAATGTAAACTTTCGTTCCTTGATCCATTTTCTCACTCCTTGTAAGATCTGCTTCACTTAGATATCTATACTGTGTTCTTTTCTCAACCTTTTCGCTTCTAATTCTAAGAATGAAATCTTGTCTTCAATACTTATAACTTTTGAGATAAAAGCCTCATCTTCATTTAAAATCTCAGATAGTTGTCTAAGTCTTGGTTTTGGTATTGGTCTTTTCTTACTCAGCCATCCCATTATAGTTGGTGATGAAATTCCTAATTGTTCTGCAAGTTTTTTATATTCAATGTCTCTAAATTTACATATCAATTCTAATCCAATAGCCACCAAATTCACTCCCTATGAAATACTGTTTTGATTAACTCTCAATCTCGTTATATTCCTCATAATCCACCAAGTGGCCCCATGCGTAAGGTGTGATGCAAGTCGCTTCTTCAGGATTAAAACAAACTACGTCTTTGCCAAACTTATAATGGGATTCTTTCTTTGTATTGATTTCCTTGTCACAATAAGCGCATTTTTTTTTACAATCATTAATTTACCTTCTTTCTAAATGAAATCGTTGTTTGATGTTGTTTTATGTATCCTGACCAGTACGATGTTTCTCGTTCCAGTATTCTGTTCCCTTAACTCCATAATCAAATTATACACTTTTATATTTACATAGTCTAGTATTATTTTATCATTATTATAGAAAGAGTCAGCATATTATGGCTAACCTACTCAACACTGATCCAAACCGTATTCCTTTATTTTCTCTCCACATATCCAACATATCACTAAAATTGACCCTATACTTGTTCATCTGCTCAATATGAACGTCTACTATTGTCTCGCAGAACAAATTACTAAGTGTATTTATGGGATCTTCTTGAAACTCTTGATAAATACTCTCAATTACAATAGAATTGTTTTGTTGCCACAATCTAAATTTGTACAACTCTCTATGTATATTTAACTCGGAATGATCATTTTCCAGACGCAAACAAAACTCATTTATTTCGTCATGAGTTTTCAATATGGTTTTCATATTTGATTTCAATACAATAGCCTCTTCATCGATATCTAATGTTGCATATAGGGATTCGTATGTCATATATGATTCTCCTTATGTATATTCTCTGTCGATGCTCTGGAGCGTCATTCAATACCTATATCATTTTAACTTAACAGATCAGTCTTTTTAACTGCCAGTTAAGCACTCTCTTTTATGAGGGTGCTTTTGTTATGTCCGTTTTTTGTTACCCAAACGGTAACACCTTCTAAATTTAAACCAAATACTGTCTGTTGTCAACTGATTTTGTATAAAGGGGGATTTTGTATGGTTTCTCGCCGTTTAAAAATACATTTGGGAAATCTACTAGAAATGAAGGGAATGTCAGCTAGAGGACTTGCGAAACGCACAGGACTGCGACACGTTACAATAAGCAAGATAATCAAAGGCGAAGCTGTATACATATCTTTCGAGGTTATTGAAAAGATCTGCATTGAGTTAGATATTGATGTAAATGAAATTATGTCCATGATTGAAGAAGATGAATAAGAGTACTCTCATATGGCTTATTGGAAACACTATGGCTGTCATTGCATATTTATTGTATATAAAAACTTCATTAGTTAAATATGTTTATATTGTCTTAGTATGTGCAGTAGTTTTATTGATACTCTCAATTTACTTTGTAATTAAAAAGAAATAAAAAAGGAGCTGCTATTTTGCAGTCTCCTTCAGTGTATGTAAAAGCAACATTTCATCTTTATAATTGCTACTTCATAGTTACCTTCATCATTTCCATTGAAGGCTCAAACAACTACCTTGGAAAGTTTTATATATTTTTAAAATTATGAAGAAACAAACCACCCAACAAGTGAGTGGTCATCATTACAAAATATAAACTGTACATGTAGTAATGGTTGTTCATCTTAGGATAGTTTCCATTAGAAATAATTTTAGACAAGTTTTCAATCAGGAACTCAAGCAATTTTATGGGCACGTTCCAGTTTCCTCAAGCTTGACAATTGTTCCTCCTGTTACCCCTTCGGAAGAATATCCGGCTTCTTCGCGTAATTTCTTTGCCTCATCCTCTGACACATCAACTGAAACAATCTTGTGAGGAATTTCGCATCCATTCACCAAAAGTTGACTTTCAGTGGATCGAACAACTTCATGAACCGCATTCTCATTCGCACCAGACGGATAGACGTAGACCTTCGTCTCAGAATCGTGAAATAACAGGCTAGCTAGCACGACACCTCCCGTAATTATACAGGCGAAACCGATTAGGCGAATTTTCACAAAAACACCTCCTTCTGGATGCTATATATATTATAACATACAGTTGTTCTTCGCAGAAGATTGATTTACCGACTGTACTAAAAAAATGAATCCCTGGTTCTTGAAGATTTCTCTTCAAACCAAGGATTCTACAGATAAAACGATACCTTACATAGATCTGCTTTCAAAATAAATTGATTCTAGTCTAGTCGCTTTGTAAGGAGAAATGTAATCATCAAAGAACTGATCATCTTCCCAAAGCTCACCTGTTTTTTCTTCGTATCTCGGATACCCTTTCAGAACTTGGCAGCCTGTAACAGTCTTAGATCCGGTAGAAGTGACAGTTTTCGTATCGCCGACTGCAAAGCTTGCTCCAATTGTTGCTGTAATGATTTTTAGCATACTTGCCGAGAAAGATACATTTCCCGTAATGGTTGTTGTTTTGGAGAAAGATGCACTTGTTGTCAACGTCATATTACATCCACTGGCGCCTGGCAAGTAAGGATCATTATAATCAACACGGTAAGAAGTCTTAGGGGTTTTTACAAAATATTCATTACCCCCAATCTCAGAAGGAGTAACCGTATTGTCTTCAGGAACTGATGAATTCTCTGGATATACAATGAAACCACCTGTTACACTTTCATCGTTTGGAAAGCCAGCTTCAGCGCGCAGCCGCTGTGCTTCCTCCTTGCCTACCTTTATAATAGTGGGTCCATCGCTATCAGACCTATCGAGGGGAGCAGCAGAAGCTAGGGCAGGGACTGTAAGTAACAACAAGGAAGCTAGCATAACTAAGATAGACTTTTTGAATTTCATACATTCACACTCCTTAAATGGTATATATTACAATTTGAGCATATCATAGTATTACAAAAATTTCTACAAATAAAACAATTTTTACTAAGATAATCCTATTTTTTTCTGTTTTTGAAGTTTTATTTTGCAATTTCAAGCAGAAAAATGAATGATTTTAACCTACTAGGAAACTACAACGATATTAAAGATATACAATCATACTAACTATCTGCAAACTACTGTGAAAGTCTTGTTTTATCATCTGTTGATCCGCTTGGAAGGCTTTTATTCTTAACCAGTATTTGTTACAATTATGGTGTAGCTACTCCTGCACAGCATTTGTGGTGTGATCACCTCAGAGTGGTGCTTATACGACTGAAGTGACCCGCCACAGGTTGGGAGCCAAAGTGCGGGTCACTTTCTTTCTACAAATTGATGTAGGTCAGCAGCGCAATAAAAAACGTATCTACTCTATCATGTTGTTACCATTTATCTTTTCTTAATGCTCCTTTGATCATAGCATCAAATTTCTCTTCTTCTGTTAATGATTTAATTGGCTCTTTAGGAGTCTGACTTGGCCCCTTCTTCTTAGGTTTTTTACCGAATCTCTCTCTGGCTATCTTTTTCCCTAAATGCTTGCCATGTTCATCAAATATGGACTTAAATTCGTTGTAGTCTCTATCCAATTTTAATGTGTTACACTCTTTGCAAGAACACACCTTATTTTCATATGTGTCTTCACCACCTTTCGATGTAGGTATAACATGGTCAATTGTGTCTCCATAATTTCCGCAGTAATGGCATCTATACCCGGCTTCTGTTAATACAATTTGATGGTCAATTAGGTCATATACCATGTTGGGATATATTACTTTAGCAAGTCCGTCTTCTACAAGTTTCCGAGCATATTTGAATGGTCTTTCATGAGCTGTCTTTGTATCATTGCTCATTACAATTATGGAATCAAAAGTAGAATCCAGACCTTCAATACCAAGATCAATATCTTGAAACTTCTCTTTTTTTCTTAAGAATTTTTCATCTCTACATATCTTACAAATGGTTGATGTTTCTTTCATGTAGAAGCTGGGCGACCTCCATTGCCCACATCTCTCGCATTTTCTCACTTGATTTGACATGATTGCAGTTCTCCATCATCTTATAATTTTAGTTCTTTGTTTTAATTTTAATCTCTAGTAAGAAACAAGTACAGAGCAATAGTCTTTTCTCAATTATGAAACGCCACAATAGAATAAAATACATAGAAAGCACAAAAGGACTCAAAAATAGAGTCCCTTTCTTAGTTCATATAAAAGACTGGTTTTACTTAGTCTCTATTACTCCATTTTTAAGAACATATTTTTTACTGTCTTGCACTTCAGTCTGAGCATTGTCAATAACCTTGCTGCTGTTTATAATTTGAGATATAAATTTCAACTTGTGCTCCAAATCAGATTTTTCCTTTTTAAGTTTGATGTTTAATTTAGATTTGTGGCTTAATTGAGCATCTTTCCCCTCAATCAGTACATCTTTCATTTTTAGTTGATTCTTTAAATTAGCAATCTCTAACTTCAATTCATTGACCTGAGATACGAGGGTTGCACTGCCCTTTATATCCTTCAATGACGACTCTAATTGATCTGTAATAGCTTGGACTATATCTAAGTGCATAACGGGTGTAGCAGGGCTTTCAGTAGGTGTATTTACGTTCTTTGTACTGTCTAAATAGATAACATTTTTCTCAACAAGATAATTATGCATGGAGCCATGTTTCTTTGTAATCTGATAATATTTCTGAGATACATTGTTAGCATTTCTATTAAGCATCTCTGAAGCTATTCTTATTGCATTTGCTTTTGTGCTTCCTTTGCTCTTTTCATCTACAATAGTCTGTTCTATTAACAGCAGTTCTTCATCTGTCCAACTTCCTAATACTGCTTTTTTCTGATTGTCTGAAAGAGTATATTCAACTCTTAATAAATATTCCCTAACAGTTTGAGCAACAATACTATCCCTTAGTAACATTCCAATACGTAAAAGACATTTTCTATTTAATATCATCGCTGTAGGTACTCTATCCAACTCTGGGACATTGTGTCCTAAAGTCAGTTTGTATTCCTTCAAATCCTTGCTGTACAAGGTTTTAATACCATCCCCCGTAAGTTCGTGTCTATTTCTTTGGATGGTCTTCCTGATCGTTTCTATGCTTACTTCAAAGTAATCCGCTGCCTGTCTGATTGTCATATTTTCACCGTCTGGCAACAAACTTAAAGCCTTAACCTTGTCTAGTACTTCTGTTTTGACTATGTATTCATTACGAAGAAATTGATCTTCAATAAAGTTGTCGGTTTGTTTTACGATATTCATTTTATCATCTCCGTTTATTTATTTATAATTTGCAATGTAATCCTCAAGTTTGTTTACTTCTGGCTTTTGTAAGGGTTGTTTGCCATTAATGAATAATGAAAACAATGCATTGCTAATTCCTATTTTTCTAGCAATGAACGATTTCTTGATACCGTAATCATCGATAACTTTTTGCGTTCTTTCCTTTAGTGTCATGTATTTCACCTCCTTGAAAATTATTTTAATAGATTAGCAAAAAAAATTTTACTTCATTGAAAGAGCATACTGTCCAACTACCATCATACCTTGTCCATGATCCTGTTCAACCGCCACGACGCCTATATTCTTAATGTGTGAGAGAAGTAATTCCACATCTTCATCGCGTGACTCATTGAAGGCTGCCACATAGTATTCTTTGTTCCCCTCCTTATCTAGAGTGAAAGATTTTGCATCTACATTGATATAATCATCAACCGCATCCAAACCCTCCAAGATTGGTGCAAGTACTTCCCATTCAGCTTTCAACTCTTCATATCCTGTCATTTTAGTCGTTCCCTCTTTGTTTGTTAAATTCATTATAATATATAACTCATACAAAAACAAGTATTATTTATTTATCATTAAACGAAATAAGCATTTCATTTAGATTAAACATCAATAAAATCTGAGTCGATTTCTAGCCCATCGAATTCTATTGTAATCCTAAGTGCCTTTCTACCGTCATTGTACAAATCACTTGCATCTGAGACACGAATAACCATTTCTTCCTTGAGCAGTTCTTTCATTAGCCTTTTCATTTCATTTTTATCCATGAATTACACCTCCATACTCAAGCTCCATAACTTCTTCCATCATTTCTTCAATATCTGTTACAGGCTGCTCATTAACCGTAATCTGATCCTTTATTACCTCAATTGTGCAATGGTTTGTATGTATAGTGCATGTAGGAGAGATAGTGAATGAATGATGATCCCCTATCCCTATTACTTCATAGTTCAACCCTTCAGCATCAAGTTTCTTAGTGATTTGCTTAATAAATTTATCAATCTTCATTATTTTCATTCTCCATTCGTCAATATTTTATAATTATGCACCATTATGAGTAAAAATATCATTGTTCGCGAGTGTTTAACTTTTAATATTGAATATTTATTCAATTATTCTAAACAAACAAGTTTCATTAGAATAATTTATATGATGGATGTTTTGCTTTTGGGAAGTCGTTTAAGAAATCTGCAACTAAAGAGATAATTTCCTTCCAAAATTTGCTGTCATGATTATCGGCATAACATGAGGTCAAGTCCTCCTCCTTAATTCCTTCCAGATATGCTTCTTGAAGAAGTGTACCATCAAGATTGTATTTAGTCATAATCTTATTTAACTTTTCGATATACATTTGTTTTTCCATGTTTTGCTCCTCCTTATGAAACAAGAATTTTACTTAAATCTCGCCGAACTCAGTTTTTCTCAATTCATTTTTTAAGCTTTGTAAAGTATAAAAATCAATTCCTCTTTTATAAAGTGCATTTGAAACAATTTCATATTCTTGAGAAGTCATTGCACCCACAAGCGTATCAATTTCGGAAAGTTTCTCCGCGAATCTTATAACATTATTCATCTACTCTTCCTCCATCATTTTATGAAATCACTCTTTGATTTGAACAGAATATATTAAATACTGGCTTCTGGAAAATAGACCATCCCGCTGTTTTCAACGTTATATGTTCTCCCCAATTCTACACCAACAAATGCTTGTACTCTTGCCTTCTCAAGCATGGACATCAATACTTTATATTCCTGTTCAATGACTTCTAAATCATTGATTCTGTGTTTTAGTTTTTCGTTCTCTTCCCTGAGCGCCTTATTTTCTTCGTTTATTTCAATGGCTAGTTTGTCAGCCTCTTGTTGGATGCCCCCGTCTTTTTTATTTGTTGTTAGTGATTTCAATACAGCATTAATTGTTTTTTTGCCGCGATTATGTTCAACTTCTGTTCGAATACGCTTGCTTTCTTCCCCAGTTAGTTTACTAATATCATTAATTTTAAAATTATAAATTGCTTTTTGCTCTTCTTTAGTTAAATGTGCTAGTTCTTCTGCTGTTCTGACTCCAATGGAACCATCAGATACGAAAGACTGGATCTCAGGAATTAAATCATTAAGTTTCATAATTCTCTGAGTGGTACGCTGAGACTTTTCGCCAATCATTTCTGCTACGTCTTTCATCGACTTCATGTTATCAGTTTTAAGTCGTTTATTTCCATTATTCGTTATTCCCCAGTACTCTTTCAGGAATGCCGCCTGTCTTCCTTTTTTAATTGGATCTAATTCCGCTTCCCCTCTACGCTCAGTGTTCTCAGCAATCAGAAGATATTCAATCTGCATTTCATCAATATCAATAATTTCAACTGGAACATCATTCCACCCTAAATCAATAGCAATCCGTAAGCGTTGATGTCCTGAAATGATAATATTAGAAGGTGTAATTTTTAAAGGATCGCGTATTCCATATGTATTAATACTGTGTTTGATTTCCTTATATTTCTTACCTGTAATATCTGTAAAATAAAACTTGTTTTTTGGATGTGGTTTGAGTTTGTCAATGTTAATTTTCTTCATTTTTATTCCACCTTTATTATATTTAATTTATATGAAATGAGTATTTTAAATCGTTACAGCACATTGTTTCTCGTTCTTGTGCGTTGTTTATGTATTATCTTTACTTGATAATGTAATTATACCATCATCACATATAATGTGTCTAGTATTATTTTATTATAATTAAAAAGAGATCCCACAATGGAATCTCTCATATATCACCTATTTAACTTTAACTCCCCAAAACTCTACTTCTTCATCATCCAATGGTTCTACATACGTCACAACAACTTGTTTGCCTTGATACTGTTTGCGTAACACCTCTGTAAATGACTTATCCTCTTTAGGAACAGCGATATCTGTAACCTGTAACACCCAGAAATGTCCTTCCTGATCCTTTGTTGTGTGAGTAACATAATAACCGCTACCCTTCATGTAATACACCCTATCGACTTTCATAGTAGCCTGTTTGGGCTCTTGTTCAGTCCCACTTGCCATAGTCACGCTAGACACCATCAGAGACAATATGAACACCATCAACAATACAGTAAACTTTTTCATTCTAATACACATCCTTATTTAAATTATTTTATTATTATTTAATCAATGAATTAACAAGTTCAAGGTGTTGGCTGAAGGATAACCCTACTGGAGACCGTTTAGTCTGATTTTGTAAGTTTACTCTTTGCTCTGGCTGCTTAAACGATCCGTATGAATTAGTTTTATGTACTGGACTTATGTAATATATTCTTAACATGTGATTGCCTCCTTATTATTAGCTCATTTATCTATGTGAAAGGACACTTTCATGGACTTTTTTCATTTGGTTGTTATGTTAAGTTTCTCGTGTCGTGCAGCAAGTGTGGTTTGGTCGTGTCTGCGAATTCAGTTGGAGCGTTCAAAAATCTTTTAACAGTTGTCTTATATACCCCTCAACTTATCCATTTCAGCATCAACCCACGATTGCAGTTCTTTTCCGTAACGGCCTTGATTCAAGTTTTGACATGGGGTCGATTGCCCCACAATGTTATTAACGGAATAGCCTTTTGACCCGAACCGTTTGATTACTTGGCGTTCTGTTCCATCCAAGCAGATTACGTTAACTGAGAATCCGATCACGTTCCCGGTGCGACCATTTGTGATTGTGCCTTTCTTGATGATATTTACGCCGCCAACCTCTTCGACTTCTTCCTGCACTTCAACTTCCAAAACTTCTTTTGTATATGTAGTACCTTCGCGTGGTACACGTTTGATTTTTTCTTTCACTTGTGCGCCAGTTAGTTCGTGCCGTAGACCTGATTCTTTTTCGGTGTAGAGATACATCATCGTTTTTCCAGCGTCCCAACTAGTAGTAAGTACAACCTCAATTTGTTTTTTCATATTAATTACCACCTTATATTATCTAGTATTATCTTATTTTATTATATATTAACGAAGGATCAATGCTCCTACGATTGTTTTACTCTTCAATGCTTGTTTACGTACCCATTGTGACTTCATAATTGCCAGTTTAGTTTGACTCATTTGACTTCAACTCCTTATTTCGTTTTCCTTTACCTTATATATTCATATATATATGATAATCAAAGTAATGTCTAGTATTATTTATTCATAATAACACAAATAAGCCACCTTTTTTAGCAGTGACTTAATGTGTTATTGGATTAGAATTGAGTTAAGGAAGAAATAAACCAAATGACAGACACAACGGTTTTTGTTGTGGATGAAGGTGAGCGACAGCCATGGAGTGTAACGGAATGGATCTCGCTCACCTATTATTGATGTGTGATGGAAAGTTGTTCAATTGGTGAACGGTAATATTGTATTTTTATTCATTATTTATGTATATTAATTCACTAATAATTATTTTATTATTACCTATTTTTTAAATAATATAAATTAACTTTTGCTTTAACAACCAGCCTCTAAATCCATTGGTGTTAAAGGACTTTTTTTCATTGTTGGGAACTAAAACTTCCCAAACTATGTTTCAAGCCATGTAATAAGCAGGTCTCTCATTCGTTTAGATGGTAAATAAATATACACTTTATTATCATCGCGTATAGAACTTCTCCATATCCATTGTATCAATTCTGAGGTCGCCCATAATTCTTGATTAACTCTCACTCCTCTTTCAACAAAGAATCCTTCAATTATCGGATTCATATATCTATTAACTGCATATGCTAAATATTTAGTGTGCCTAAAATCATTAGTGGCTCTGAGGTTGACAGCGATATATGATCTTTGATATCCCTTCCCATTTATTTTTGGTTTATGATCTTTAAAAGTAGTCCAGATTATTTCTTTAGATTTAGCTTTCATTTTATGTTTGAAATAATTTGATACATTATTTTTAAGTTTTTGTACTGACTGATTTCTTTTTTCATACCACCCCAAAGACAATGAATGTTTTTCAGTTCCAATATCATTTAGAATTCCATCATAGATATCGATCAAATTTTTATACTTTTCTTTAATATGCTTACTTCTATTCTTTCCTTGTTTGAGGATTAGTTCGTCTTCCACTTTTTCTACATGATAGTATTCATATTTAACACTGTTTAAGTCATAATAGTATTTTTGTATTTGACCATCAAATAAGTATGTAAGAATGAAAACTTCTTTAAAGACATCAAAAATTGAAATAGGAAAAGTCCATATAAGGATTGAACCTCGATAAAACAACAAATTCCTGTTATTAGCCATATGTTTAATGTCATTGAATTTTCCATCATAGTCACGAATCTTCTCATCTTCATTATTCCAAGTTACATATCCTTCATCATCAACATCTAGAAATTTATTATCAAACAACAATTCTTTATCTGATTTTTTGATTGTTAAATGGTCAATTACATCCATGACCTCATCTAATATCAACACATAGTTACCAGCCTGTATAAGTTCTTTTGTCTCTTCGTTGGATTGTTTGAATAATGCATGTGTTGTTGCTATGTTATGCCCTGCTGCTAATAGATTATGTAGAGAATCTTGTTTCTTTTGAAAATGTCCTTCACTATCATAATTCTTTGGATCAACAAATCTTTTGTTGGGACAGAGATGTTTTATGCGTGTTATCTCATCAAGGAACGGTGTAATGTAGATATATTTTCTTTCGGTGTCTTTGTTCATTTTCTCAATGGCAAATGTCGTCTTGCCGCTACCCATAATTGAATCAATCACTTTAATTGTAATGCTGATCGTCCTTCCGGTTTTAATTGTATTTTGAATCATATATGTAAAACTCTATTGCTAGAGTGAAAGCGTTGATGAGTACTAGTATGAATTTATATTAATTAATTATTTTATTATTACTGGAACAAAAGGAAATAACATTCATTCCCCCTTTGCTATACTCAAAAGTTTAACCGCGTACTCTTCCAAGAATATTCTAATCTGCTCCTGTGCTGAATCCTCATCTACAATAGATCCATGTTTATATGCCTCCATTACACCCAATAGATCACCCACAGTATAATCTATAGCGTTTTTGTATGCTTCAGTTTTATCAGGCGTTATAACATTGTTGATGATACTTTGTTTATGTTGCTTGTCATTGTTATAAAGGTTGTCGAAGTTGTTCATATATAACTCCTCCTCGTTTAATGTATTGGCTACTGTATTGCCATATGTAATCATAAGTATTATACCTCATTCGTATGTGATTGTAATAGATGGAACCAGTAGCCACAGTTAGAACACCGTGACTACTTTGATATATGTATCATTGATGATTAAGTTAACAATAGCATGACGTTTATTGAATCCTTGTATCCTATACTTATACACCTTCCTATCACTATCCCATTCAGGAGTAATAGACTTGGGATGCTTTAGGATGAACAGTAAACGCTCAAATGTAAAGTTTCTATCTGGCTGAGTCAATCTCTGTTCAGCGTGAGAGGATAGTATGATGTGACGTTGTGATGCCAATTGTGGTATTAGTGTAAGCAGTGTATCCGTTGATAGTGGTTCGTGAATCATGTTTGTCACCTCCTGAGATGGATTGTTATTGGATAATACTATTATAACATTTTATACAGTATATTTGTAGTATTATTTTATTATTATTAAACAAAAAGAAAAGCCTATCAAGGCTTAACTAATGTGGTGATTGCTTAATTGCTTATCAATGTATCTACTGGCTTCAGGTGATAAGTATATCTCTTTACATGTATTACATTGTGTTGCTGGAATGTTCTCTACAACAAACACCTCACCATCTTCATTATGCTTCATTGTATAGTTGATGTCAGTTAGACTAGTTGACCCACACTCTACACATTTAGTAAGTTCACTCATACATTATTCCTCCTGTTAAGATTAGTTTCTATCCATTGCTGTTGTGATAACACTGCAAAGAAAGATCGCTCCACAGATCCTATTGTAGACCCATTGAGCGATAACCTTTATTTCTGTTTAGGATTAGGTTGCTCTCTAAGTATTAACCAAGTCTTGCCACGTTTATGTGCAATTATAGTGTGAGAGCTGCATAGACGTTTAACGTGGTCTTGAGACAATACCCACCGTTCTGCTGCTTCTTCAGTAGTCATGAGCTGAAACATTAAGTTGTCCATTGTAGACTGTAGTTGTTCTTTGGTTGGTTCGTTAGACATGCGGATTCCTCCTGTTACTGTTTACGTGTAATGTATACTATACCTGAGATAAGTGAGTATGCCGCTACAATAAGGAGCAATGTAGATGCCCAAGTAGTATTGATGGATAGAGCAATCGTAGACAATACACCTGTGAGTATAAACCGTTCGATACCTTCTCGTTTATGTTTATTCATTGTTTAACCATTCCTTTCTGTTTATTGTATGAGTTGACTCTATTGTAAGGTGTGATGTATTATGTTGGTGAGAAAGGGAGTTGTGGCTCCCTCTCTCGATAGTGCTTAGTTGTTATCTCTTGCGGCGATTACGTTTCTTCTTGGACGTTTTCGCCTTTTCCTTTTTCTCCTTCCATTCGATGATGTCCTTGGTGATGAGTCGGATGAATGTAAGTGAACCAACGATGACTCCAACCTTTCCCCATATGTCCATATGTATCACCTCCTTACATATATAATTATACCATGTCCGTTATCGGATGTAAATAGTTTTATTATCTTTATATTATTAAACTTGAAAATTGAGATTGTGGAGTGGATTTAGTGAAGTGGGATAGATGGTGTGGGTAAGTGGAAAGGTAAATTGGGAATGGAAAGTAGGATTAGGAATTTGGATTTGAAATTGTGAGAGTGACAATGAGATAGAGATTAGTGCGAGTCGTGGATGTGTTGCTAGGTGAGTAGTATAGTGTAATGTGACATGTGAGATGAGATAAGGTGAGTATGTGTTGGATAAAGTGAGAGATGAGATAGATAAATATGACAAGTAGATGAGTAGATATGTGAGAGTAATATGTGTATAGAGTGATAATACAATAGACAAGTGATAATATATAGTGGACAAATATCAATTAGATTGATAGTTATTAAAGTAGTTATAATAAGTCATGATAAATGGAAACACTGTTACCCTGCGATTTTAACATACCCCACTAGGGTATATGGATATCTAAGTTGAAATTTTAAATTTTTCTGCAAGTTTTAATATTTTTTTGAAAATAGTATTGACAATTGGTGCATTGAGTGGATCAGTTTGAGGAGTGTTGGTGGATGCTCCTATCTACCCTATAATATATCTTATATGATACATAGAGCATGGATGGGGGGCTATTTTAAATCTAGAAAAGGGGATAAATTGGAAAATAGTGGCCTAGCACATCCACTCCCACACCCCGATTTATATTTTATCCCCTCCCATATTATTTCCATTTAATTGTAATCTATTTGTAACTATTCACTTTATTTTCACCAAATATCAATCATAATCTCAATCGTATCTCCCCTCTATTCCCCTTCTCTCATCTACACTTTCACACTTATTACAGCGCTGTAACCACTACATATCCACCTATTTTCCATCCAATTTAACTCATTTTCCCTTGATACATATACACTTTTACGATACGTATCTCTGATCAACATACCCCCTGCCCTCATATCATCCAATTTTCCTTGATATATATACGTTTTTGTTCTAACCAGCCAAATTCACGATTACCTTCAATCGTAACTCAATCGTCCAAGCACAAAAAAGTCTACCGGATAATTTCATCCAATAGACTCGATCATTCTATTTAAGTATAATCTAATTATTTTCACATAATATACGCTTGGAAACATCATTCTTTCTGGTGTTAATTTTCAACTCAATAATACTCAACTACTCATCTCTCCTTTATTTTGTACTATTTCTTGTGCCTCTCTCTTAATCTGTGATAGCGTTCCATAATCTTGGTTCATTATAATTTCAATCATTTCTTCCTTTGTGAGTTTCTCAAGGATTGAATCATCAATTTTGTCTTCTATTCTCAGACTAATACTGTTTGATAAGTCCTCATTAATGTGCCTGTAGTACGTTTCAGTCGTTGAGATGTTAGAATGGTTCAGGTGTCTCTTTGCTTCTTCTAAAGTACCAAAACCAGCAGCTACGTTCCTGAAACTGTGGAATACAACGTTTCTTTCAGGCAAAATGCCTAATTTTTGTTTCAAAGATTCCAACATCAATCTTATGGTTTTATCTGTTAGATGGAATATACGACCATCCTCATATTTTTGGTAGTATGCAAATTCTCTAATCTTGAGGAGTTCATCATAAAGATCAGTTGAGATAGGAACTACATGCTTCTTTCCTCCCTTTCCTACTACTGAAACTTCATAATAATTGCCGCTGATATTTGGCTTAATATCAGTCCATTTAAGATTTTGAAGTGTACCTTTACGAAAACTAGTTGTGTAAGCCATACGTAAGAATGCTGATTTTTCTTGTCCTTGTTTCCTGTCTCTTAAAACAAGTTCTGCCATCTGCTCTGCTTCATGAAGATATAGGGCTCCTGCATGTTCGCTATCGTTAGAGAGAATGTCTATTTTCAAGTGTTTTGACTTAACAGGGTATTCGTTAATTTCAAAAAACTCATATAAGCTCTGAATAGCTTCTATATAGTTGTTCACAGTAACATTGGCGTAGTCTGCTTCATGTTTCTTTAAATAGGTCTGATATTTGACGATATCTGTATTTCTAATTTTTATATCTTCTATTGTAAGTTGTTCAATATCCTTATTTCTGTACCACATAAAAAAGTTCCTGATACTTCGCTCATAACTTTTTCTAGTGTGTTTACTCTGAAATTTTCCTATGAAAGTTTTTATGTCTTCATCAATCGAACCCCTATGTAAACCTGTTACATTTTGAACTGCACTCATATTCTTATCCTCCTCTGACTTTGTAATTCTATTATATATGAAGAGTTTAATGATGTAAAGATAATACTTGACGATATTCAATATTGGAAATATAATAGAAACACGGACATACAATCCGAATACATATAAAGGCTATGCTGCCGAAAGGGAAAACTGAATGAAAAAAGGACAACAAGGAAATCACGCTATTATCACATGGGAGGATCGATACTATGATGGATATGATGTAGATTATTATGATGAAAGATTGGTATCAGATTGGATGCGAGAAGGAACAGAGGATTGTATTGAGTATATGGACGTTGTAGACAGCGAAGTTTTGTGGGTAAAAAATAATATGAATAAATAATACATAGAAATTGTAGAAATTAAGTCGTGTTAGAAAGGGGACAATATTAATTAATTTAGAAAAACAGATTTACATACCTTCTATTGAAGCAAGTGATATTTACAGTCACATACATAGAAATAAAGAAATTGAAATTAAATACATCGGGATGATTCCTCAAAGTTTAGAATTAAACAAGCTCATAACTCAAAAAATTAAGATTAGAAAAAGTCCAACAAACAAAGAAAAACGTATCAGCAAAGATATTATAAATATTAAATTCACGTACAAAGTTGATTCAGGAGCATGTCTTATCGCAAAACTCTATAATAAAATTGATAGTCTTAATGAAACACGAGAAGATTACAAGAACAAATTACTTAGTTTTATCGAGCAAATAAAATCTGAAATTAGTGATGATAAGTGGCATGGAAAAACAAGCGGAGAGTTGCGAGAATTGTTCTATGAAGATGGATTCGTGTTAAACAATGAGAAGTATGTTGTTTATAAACGTTCAAGTGCCAAGTCTAGGGTTGGTGAATGTCTATTTATTAAACAAAGACTATATGATCATATGATAAAATGGAGTCGTATGGGAATTGAATTCAGGGGTCGCGAAGGATACGATATAGACTACCCTTCTCTTCTCGCCTATGAATCGTTGGTCGGCTCATCCCTAGAGAGTTTAGTACAAATAAAACCAGAGAATATACTCATTGTGACAGATGTTGAAAGTAAATTTAATCATAAAGCGAACATAATAAAAACGGGAAACGATGGATATTTGGATAGCTTTGCAGGTGAAACACTTATCAGTAACAGTTTGTTTGATGGAGAATCGCTTTTAGAGGCTTCGTATTTCCCAAGGGGTAAGTCCATGATGCTTCTTAGAAATCATATGTTTAAAAGCGCGGCATTCAATTGCAATATTCAAACATTCCTGCGTAGTCGGTGTCCTGCTAACATCGAATATGATGACTGGGAAATTTCAACAATGTTCAAAAATCTTAAAGTAAAAGCTAAAGATGTACATTTAATTATTACACCTAGCAGCCTCAAGGCGCTCAAATTCAGTCATCTTTTAGGTTCTGAAAAGAGCATGTGGATTCATTGGAAGAGAGTTGTCGAGAAGGATATGTGTTTATTCGGTGTATGTAAATCTGAAAAGGAATCAAAAAGAGGTATGGATGTTAACGGAAATACGCTACAACAGACCAGTTACCAAATGTTAAACTCATTACCGATCCATAGGGATGATATAGACAAACTTACTGAGCTTGAATTAAATCACATTGATAACCTAAAAAACAACGATGAAGTTCTAGTTGAAAGTTTAATATCTACAGCAAACGACTTAAATGTTAATAAGATGTTTTACGATCTTTACAAAAGGAATAGAGATGTTTCAAAAACTGAGCTATTCAAGAGTTTCCGAAGAACCCATATACATAACTACGTTTCACATGTCAAACGAGGCAAAGTCAGATTAAAGGGAGATTATCTAGTTATGCTTGGAAATCCTCTAGAGTATCTACTCCACGCCGTGGGTGAACTTGATCAAGACTCTCCTCAAACTGTATCACTGAAAGCAAATGAAGTATGCTCTACTAAGTTTTTAAATGGGCGAATATTAAGTGGTTTTAGAAACCCCCATACCAGCCCCAACAATGTCCTTGTTGTACAAAATGTACTTAACGAGAAAATCTTACAGTACTTTAATTTATCTGAGAATATAGTTTGTGTAAATGCTATTGATTTTCCCATCCAAGACATACTGTCAGGGGCTGACTATGATTCTGATACTGTATTGTTAATTGATGACGTGAACTTAAACGAGATTACAAGAAGAGTTTATGGGCTATACGATGTATGTGTTAATCATGTAGTTAGCAGCAAACGAAAATATGATATAACAAATCAAAATATGGCCATAATTGATAATCAACTATCAAACAGTCAGAGGTTTATAGGGAGAGTTGTAAATACAGGACAACTATGCATGTCTAGATACTGGGATGTAATTAATCGAAACCAAATTGACTTTAGTATCAAAGAGTTATTGAAGAAAATTGATGTAGTGACTGTTCTTTCTGGCATATGCATAGACCTTGCAAAGAAAATGTTTGAAATAGACATTAACAAAGAAATAAATAATATTGTAAAATCTGGTATGTTGATTAGAGAGAAGCCAATGTTTTGGAAATATGTGAGCAAGTCGGATACAATAAAAACTCAGAAATACAGTTGCCCCATGGATTATCTTTATGAAAAAATGTCAAACCTTGAGTATGCAGAACGCCGAGAAACAGTAAACTTTGAAGATTTATTGAATAAGTTTGATCTTAAAAATGGCCTTAGAAAACAAGAAAAGAAAACACTTGAATACATAGAACAAATGATAGTTAAACTCAATAACATATACACAAGTGACCACTCAGATGATGAGAAGTTCAATATGGCTGAAGATACAATTAGGTATTGTGAGATATATGTTTCTAAACTAAAAATAAGCAAGGAAACGATGTATTCTCTAGTTAGAAAAATTATAAAAGATAGTAAGAATAAGATGACCTCTAGAACACTTAATGTTCTGTTCAAGACACAAAAGGACGTATTTTTAAGCGTTTTTTGCGAAAATTGACACAAAAAAAATAAATTTCTTAGAAAAAACACTGATATATCAACGTTTTTTTAGCATCAAAAAGATTAGCTAATGTAGGGAAATTAATTCCTACAAAAATAAATATACATACAAGGGAGATTTAAATATGAACAAAGTAGAATTGATTAAAATTGTAACAGAAAGTACTGGATTGCAAAAGAAAGACGTAGAAGCAACCATAGAATCAATTTTCGCTACAATCACAGAGGCTTTGAAAAACGGAGATCAAGTTAAGATTGCTGGTTTTGGTGCCTTCGAAGTTCGTGATCGTGCAGCGCGCAAAGGACGAAATCCTCAAACAAATGAGGAAATGGATATTCCAGCTAGTAAAGCTCCAGCCTTTAAAGCAGGTAAAGCACTCAAAGACGCTGTGAAAGAGTAATTTCATTATATTTTAACGATAAAATAATACATAGATTCAATATTGAAAGGCAGTAAATACGGATAGGTGAAAGTTAACCCTCTCTCCTATCCTCACTCCCATATAAGCGAGGTAAAAGACTATGCCACTACCAAAGGGTAATCTGTTGTTTGGATATGCTCCGAAACTTACAGATGAACAGAAAGACTATGTTGACTCTATGTTTGATAATCGAGTAACAATAACAAATTCTCGCGCTGGTACAGGTAAAACCACGCTTGCTGTGGCTGTGGCAAAAGTATTGAAAATGGATCTGTTGTACATCTTCTCACCCGTTGAGGAAAATAAAATTGGATTTACGCCGGGAACAGTTCAAGAAAAAGAAAGTAAATACATAACTCCATTAAAAGATGCTTTGATGAAGATTAACGAAGACCCTTCTCGTGTGATTGTATCAGATGACAATATGATGAATGTTAAAAATGGGACTGCGTGGGTAACTCCTATGTCCCATATCTTTGCTAGAGGTATCAATTTAGAGGATAAGTTTATCATAATCGACGAAGCGCAGAACTTCACTAAACACGAATTGAAAAAAATACTCACTAGGATTTCGGACTCATGTGTAGTCGTAGTCATTGGTCATGATAAGCAGTGCGACTTGGTCGATAAGAGTAAAAGTGGATTTGTTCCATATTTAGAATTTCTCAAAGATGAGGAATACATTAAAGTTTGCAATTTAACACACAACTTCAGAGGTAAATTAGCTACAAAAGCAGATCAATTGGAGTTTTAGATAATAATATACATATTGGGGGCAATAATATATGGCAAAACGCAACAACTCTATTCAATTTAAAGGATTTCTTAATACAGAAGTAATGGAGATCACAGAGAAAGATAAAGATAGTTTGAAGGTATATGATTTACTTGATGAGCTTAAATTTTATGATGGAAAAGATGTAACAATTTCAATCAAAGAAGATTTGCCAGTTATTCCAAAGGGGTGAATAAATGACTCCTATTGAACATCTTGTTAATGACAGCTACGAAGAGTATCTGATTAGACTTGGTGACAGTAAAGATGAACTTAATCTTTCTTGGAGCAAGGTAGCTTCTCTTCTGAATGAATTTCTCAGCGAAGACTTTTCAGAATCTAAGTATCGAAAAGAATATCACCTTTTGAAGCGCGGAATCACTATCGGAGTCAAAAAGTCAACCAGCGATGAATATGTTCGTGAAATTGAAGATAAGACCATTGAGTTGCAGAAGCAAAAGTATCAGTTTCAAGATCAAAAAAGAGAGTTCAATAACAAAATTAAACTGATTGCCAAGTATGACCATTTGAAAGATGAAGTAGTTGAAGCGATCAAGCAATTAGAAAAAGTTAAACCCCTCTCCTTCTATAGAATTAGTGAACGTAGTCGCTCGAATGTGAGAGCCAATGTATTATTCTCTGATTTTCATTTTGGTCAAGAATCAAATAACACATTAAATACATATAATCCACAAGTTTTCGAAAAACGTTTTGAGTATTTAGTTTCAAAAACAATTGATTATTGTAAAAAGCATAGTGTCAGCGAACTAACAATTGGATCAATTGGAGATCAAATATCTGGATTCATTCATCTTACTTCTAGAATTGAACAAAGTGAAGACGTGGTTTATCAGACTAAGTATGTCGCCGAAAGACTGTCTGAAGCTGTAGCTGAAATATCAAAGCATGTGCCAAAAGTTAGAGTAATCAATATATCTGGCAATCATAGTCGTGCTATAGCTAATAAGAATGACGCTTTGCTTAAGGAGAATTTCGAAAATTTGATTCCTTGGTATATGGAATGCAGGTTGAGAGATTTCGGAAATGTTGAGATTATCACTGGCGAAGACGGATATTATATTGATACAACATTCGATGAACCTCACGTCTACGTACATGGCGATATGGATTATGTGTCTGGCGTAGCCAAAACAATTCCACAATTCCTAGGTATCATTCCTCGAATCGTGTTCATGGGCCACATTCACCATGATACAGTAAAGGATTATGGGCGCACTACTGTAATTTCCAACGGAAGTTTATGTGGTAGTGATTCCTATTCTATCTCGAAAAGGATGTATGCAGATGCAATGCAAAAAATGCATATATTCGATGATTCGGGTAGATTGGAATACAAGGTAGATATCAATCTACAAAACGTTAAATAAAGCATTAATGGTATGCACACTGACAATGTGTGTCGATGCCTCTATTAATAAGGAGGCCATACATATGACTGAAGATGAATATTGGCGTACTAATGGTGATTTTCAAGACGATGACGATCTCCCCTCCTCCTTCCTCTCAAACGAGGATATCGGAGCAGAAACAAATGTAATCATTTTGCCTAATTTAAACATTGATATTGATTTGGTGATCGCCAACTATGTTAATGTCATATCTAAAACAAAAAGTAAAAATGATTTGCATATTATCTTGCATCAGGTTTGGCAACATGCTTCACACCATAGTTCACTGATGGATAGGATCGGCCAATTGCAAACAGAAGTTGAGATGTTGCGGTTCGATATAGAGGGCTTTGACTATGATATTGAATTTATAGATGAGCCATAAAAAGAATACATAAATCGACTACCTGATTAAGTAAAGAATCGGGTTTTTTCTTATTTATTTTTACTTTTACATGGGGAGATCCTGCCATAAGGATCTTTAAACCGGACGCTCCCTCCTACCCCATGTCTTTATTTATCAAGGAGCATGTTTAGGAAGGTGATTTATGGATAGTAAATCGATCAAAGAAAAAAAATATTGTAATACATGTGAACGAGATAAAAACGTTACAGACTTTTATGTCTCAGGAAGCAAATTTGACGCAGACGGTAGATTCGGTGTTTGTAAACCATGCCTGAAAAAGAATATAGACTACTCTAATATGCAAACCGTAAAAGATGCATTGTTACAAATGAATAGACCATTCATTGCGTCTATCTGGGAATCAGCAATAGAAGAAGCAACATTAAAAAGACAAGATACTTTTGGTTTATACATAAAAACAATTCAACTTAAGAAGTTCAAGGATTTAACATGGAAGGACTCAGTACTAACTGAAGATATCCAAGAGCCGAGAACAAAAAGTCAGATAAATATTAGCAGTGAATACGACATAAGCGAACTAAAAGACAAATATGGTTATGGGTATCCAGATGATGAATACATACTATTTGAAAATAAGTACCAACAGTTAAAGTCTAGTTTTCAGCTCTTAACTACTATGCATGAGGAGTACTTCAGAGAATTTTGTGTAAACAAAGTAAAAGAAACTCTTGCAAAATCAAGTGGAGATCTCAAAGGAGCCAAAGAATGGGCTGCAATGGTAAAAGACGTAGCAGAAGCTGGAAAACTTAAACCATCGCAAATGAGCAAAGCAGATTTATCTGGAGGTCTCGATGGGTTTGGGCAATTAGCTAGGATAGTTGAAGAAAATCACGAAATAATGGGACTCCTCCCCTCATTCATTGAGCAACCAAAAGATAAGGTAGATGTTACTTTATGGTGCTATATTAACTACGTCCGTGACATCAAGGGCTTACCTTCTTGCGAATATAAAGAAATTTACGAATTTTATGACAAGAGAAAAATGGATTATGAAAGCCAGATGAGTGATTTGAATAAGGAAGAATCGGATCATGGCTAATTATAGTAACTTCCAAAGCGATAACTTCAAGCATACTAAGAAGAGCTCTAGAGTTGGAACCAACGCTGAGTTTAACTCTCCTGTTAAAATCGACGACAAGAAAAGCAATTCATTTGATAAAAATCTAACCAAATGGGTTGAGTTTGTCCAGTGGAGTAAGTGGTTTCCTGATTTATTTTATGACTTAATTACACCAGAAAAAGGCGGCATGAGGCTAGACTTAGATCAGAGAGTATTTTTAAGATCTATGAGTAGATTTGTAAGTACATATGGTGTGTTCCCCCGTGGTTTTGGAAAATGTGTAACTGGCGACACCCTAATATTTACGTCACAGGGCATTAAGGAAATAGGAGAATTTTTCGACTATGATTCTTCTAACGTTGAGAAATTTAGTAAACAGAACATAGAAGCTGTCAATAGATATGGGAAAATAGAAAAAACTAATGCTGGTGTCTATAGCGGATATCTCCCAACTAAAAAAGTGGCTACCGAAGAAGGATATGAAGTCGAGGCGACATTGAATCACCCCCTACTCGTTCTTGATTCTAACGGTGAGTTAGTGTGGAAGAAAACAGAGGATATCAAGTTAGGTGACTACTTACCTATCAAAAGAAATGTAGACACTTGGGGTAATAAAGTATTCCTTGACCTTGATATGGACTCTTATCTAGAAGAGTTAAGTAACGGATCTCGTTGGAAAGTGGAAAAATGTGCTTGTAAAATACCACACATGCTCGATGAAGAATTGTCTTTAATTCTAGGCTATTTGGTTGGCGATGGATGTATGACGAGACATAACTCTATAATGTTTTCTTCAAAAGACACTGATATGATCGAGAGATTCACTAACTATTTTCAAAACGTTCTAGGTAGACCCGTTGTAAAAAAAAATGATATTGATTATCTGGTGAATGGATCTTATGTTAGGCATTTATTTAAACTTTTAGGACTCGATCAAGTAAATGCATATCATAAATCTATTCCTAGGGTAATTTTAGAAAGTACAAAAGAGAATATTGCCGCTTTTATTAGAGGTCTTTTTGATACTGATGGTGGCATTTCTAATGCATACATTGAGTATTGCACCGCTTCAGAAAAACTAAGCAAACAAGTTCAAACAACACTGTTAAACTTCGGAATCGTTTCTACAAGAACTAGAAAAAATAATAAGAAATTCAATACATATGCTTTTACTTTATGTATTTTTGGTAAGAATGTTGACATATTTAATAAGGAAATCGGATTTTCGTGTTTAAGAAAGAAAAAAAAACTGAATGAAATTTGCACCAATGTCAAAAGGAATGCCAATAAAGATATTATTCCTTACCAACGTACAAGAGTAAATACATTCTATCAAGATGTGAAGAAAAGCAACCCTTATTCGTATGACAAACTATACAATGTTCTTAAAGGTAACAATGATCTAACCTATGAAAAACTTGAGTTTATATTAAATCTCAACGATTCACATAATTCCTCTCAATATGAGTACTTCTCCAATCTGTTCAATCAACATTACCTCTTCTCTAGAGTTAAGTCGGTTGAGGACAGTCAAAATCATGTCTATGATATATCTCTTCCTGAAACAAATAGCTTCGTTTCAAACGGCATAATCAGTCACAATACGATGTTAGAATTGCTAAGTATTTATCATACTTGTATTTTCTTCCCAGATATTACAATAGCCATGAGCGCACAAACAAGAGAAAATGCTTCTTCTATTAGTGAAGAAAAACATAATGAGATTATAAAATGGTTTCCGCTCATGAATAATGAAATCGTGAAATCTAGTTTCTCAAAAGATCAGGTTGAAGTCATTTTTACTTCTGGTGCAATTTACAGTGTCCTTGCTAATGCTCAAAACTCAAAAGGACAACGTAGAAGAAGATTGAATGTTGAAGAATCCGCTTTGTTAAATAACGCTCTTTTTAAAGATGCGCTGGAACCAGTAGTTAACGTACCACGCAGAACCATAGGTAAATTATCTGCAATCAATCCTTATGAATTGAACGGTATGATAAATTACCTCACTACAAGTGGATATCGAGGCAGCGACGAATTCATTCGACTAAGTAACATGATCGATGATATGGCTGATTTAAAGGGAAAAATGGTCTTAGGTGCAAGTTGGGAACTTCCTTGTCATTATGGTCGAGGAGAAACTAGAACACAAATTTTAGCCAAAAAAGACGACCCCACTACAAGTGCTATTTCATTTGCTCAAAACTACGAATCTCGATGGTGTGGAGTTAGTGACGGTGCTCTTGTTAACATCAATAAATTAATGGAACTCAGAACCGTTAATAGAGCGTCTATTACTCCGAAAAAGAACAGGGAATATTATGTAGGAGCGGATATTGCGCGATCTCAATCGAACAATAATAATAAATCAGCGTTCGTTGTTGCGGAAGTTGAGAGAAATGCTAACGGAACCATTAAGTCTGTCACTGTTGCAAATATCTTCATCCCTCCCAATGGAACAAATTTTAGCGATCAAGCAATGTTTTTGAAAAGACTCGACAAGCACTATTCTGGTAATGTGACTGTTGTAGATGCTAATGGTATTGGACAAGGTGTAGTTGAGGAACTTATGAAGGAAACCTATGATCCTCTGTTAAGCGATCCGTATGATAGCTGGGATACAATAAACACAGACGAAGTACCACAGGACGGAATATCTCTATTAAAGATATTTAGTCTGAAAGCTCAAGGTATACAGACAGATATCATAACAAACTTCATTGACTTTGTTGAGAGCGGAAGGCTGAAGCTTCTTGTGCCTGAAAAAATGCTTGACCTAAACAGCAAGACCACAAAAGCAAAAGAAAAAGACACAGAAATAAATCAAGTTAAAGCTGCGCACTATCAAACAGATCAACTAATCGATCAGGTTGCCAACTTGAAGTTGGTTCAAAAACAGGGTGGTAAACTTGGTGTGGATCAGGTGGTTAAGAAAACTGAGAAAGATATTTGGGCGGCACTCGCCTATGTGCTGTATTACTTGAAAACATACGAAGACGTAAAACGTGACGAAGAAGAGGTAAATTACCTTGACTATTTCTTCACATGATTTACTAAACACATAAATGAAAGTGGGTGAAAAATGAAAAGCACACCTAAGAAACCGGAAGCAAAAGAAGTGACAGAAGAAACCAGCATTGATTTTAACGAAGAGTACGCAAGAAAATTCACACAAGTTTTATTCAGCGCTATGAACAACCCATCAATGATTAGTCCAATTTGGCAAAATCAAATTCTTAAAGATATGAATATGTCCCCTGCTAAATTTAACCGTGATAGCGTAAAAAGAATGTTGGCTGATCCGAAAAATCACGAACGAGAATTGAAGGATTTATCTCAATACTTGTTCAATTTTATCATGCAGTTCAAGAAACTTGTTATCTATATGTCTGAAATACTTACATATGACCACTATTTGGAACCAACAAATGCAGATGCTGAAGACATGAAAAGTAAAGCGTTCAAAAAGTCATATTCTAAGGCATTGCAGTGGATCGAAGATTTTGATTTAGTGTCTGAACTACATAAAGTAGCCGAAGGAATGATTCTCGAAGATGCAAAATATTATTATCTTCGTGAAAGCGAAAATGGTATACGACTTCAAGAATTACCAAGCAACTACTGTAAAATATGGTCAAGAAATGATCTAGGATACCAGTTTGCGTTCAACATGTCGTACTTTTTAAATCCGGGTGTAAGCTTAGATGATTTTCATCCCGACTTTCGAGAATACTACAATAATTTTATTGGAGAAAAAGAACACTCTAAGAAGAAATCTGGATATGAAACTGGTCAATATAGCTTTTGGCAAAAACTAGATCCAGCTAAAGCATGGACTTTCAAGTTTGATGATACTCGCGCTGGTCTCTCTCCTCCTCTAATGGGATTGTTTTTAGACAGTATTGAAATCGTCAACTACAAAGAATTACTTAAAACAAAAACCTCTCTAGATGTATGGAAACTATTGGTCAATAAAATTCCTATGCATAAAGATGGTGCAGGAAAGAGTGGAAAGCAAAAAGACGACTTTGCTATCATGGCTGATACTGCTGGTCAATTTTCTGCACTTATGCAAGCCGCTGTACCTCAAGGAGTTAAAGTTGTAACTACCCCTTTGGAAACTGAAGCATTGGATTTCAAACAAGCGGATAGCAAGGATAGCATTGTAGGTTTAGGTAATAGTGAGTTCTGGGAAACGTCGGGCACATCCCCTGTACTGTTTGGCGAAAAGCAACTGAATGGTTCTGGTTTGGCAGCATCCATTAAAACTGATGAAATGTTTGTATATAGAATTTATAGACAGTTCGAAAGATTTATCAACTTCCAATTGCGTCAAACTACGGGTAAATACAGGTTTAAGTGTCATCTTGAGGGTACTCGATTTGATCAACAAGAGAGATTTGATCGTGCCATAAAAGCCGCACAATATGGAGCTCCCGTAACCTACGTTGCTACAGCGATGGGAAAAACCCCACAAGAATTCTCCAATTTAATAAACCTTGAGGATTCCATAGATTTAAAAGACAGAATGCGTCCTCTCTCCTCTTCTCACGTCCAATCGGGAAATGAAGTCGGCGCTCCGCGAAAATCCAATCTTACTGATAGCGGAGAAAAAACACGAGACAACGACTCGAATTTGGACATTTAACAATGAAGGGAGGTGATAATTAATTGAACAATAAAGTTTCTAGAAACATACCTATACTATTCCAATCTGTAAATACATATGAGTCTGAAGAATCAGATATTAGATTTCAAAAGGTGAAAATTTGGCTTTGTCACACTGGTAAGAATCATAATGGATCATACTTCTCCAAGGAAGTAATTGAAGATGCTATTCCCTCTCTCAGTAACACTCCTGTACTAGCATATGTAGAAAGCAATAGATCAACTGGACAGATGGACTTCTCTGATCATCGAGAAATATTAGTTAGAAAAGATGGAGACATTGCCACTAAATATCTCGGCAAAGCCATAGGTATAATTCCTGAATCCAATAATGCTACATTCGAGGATAGATTGTGTGACGATGGTGCAACAAGAACATTTTTAACGGTTGAGGCACTGTTGTGGACTAAATTTGATGATTCTGTTGACATTATGAATAGAGATATTATTAAGGGTCAGTCTATGGAGCTATCAGATGAATTTGAAGGTGAGTGGGGAGATGATAACTGTTTCCACTTTACTAAATTTCAGTTCTATGGCGCGTGTGGCCTTGGCGAGAACGTTCAACCTGCTATGCATAACTCAACAATCGAATTGCAATTCACCTCTACTGACTTCTCAGAATTTTCAGATGAGGTTAATACGATGATGGAAAAATTCAAACAAAACTTTGCAACAAATGAAATAAAAGAAACTAAACAAAGGGAGAACGAAGATTTGAAAACTAAAAAAGAAATCGCAACCTCCTTTAATCTCACAGTTGGACAACTTAGCGAGGAATTGAGTCGTAAACTTTCAGAAGTTAAATACGAAACAATGAATTGGTGGGATGAAGAGATTGAGGTTGTAAGATATTACTTACGTGACTTTGACGATCAGAATGTGTATGCAGTTGATCGAATGAATGATTATCAAGATGTACGAATCCCATATTCAAAGAATGGTGATAATGTTTCCTTCAACTTTGAATCTGCAACTAAGATTAAATATGTACCAACCGACTGGGATAATGGCAGTGCCGATGAAGTTGAAGTGAGTTTTGCAAAAGTAGTGGTTGATGAACATAAAGAGTATGCGGTAAAAGCAATCAATGATCTCAAAGATGAAATTTCCACCAAACAAAACGATTACATTGAACTGAACGATAAGTTTAGCGTTGTTCAAGAGCAACTGACTCAAAAAGAAAGTGAAATTGAAGGACTGAATGCTACTATAGAGCAACTAAAAGAATATCAAAAATCAGTCGAAGACAAAGAGAAAAACGAGCAAGTTGAAGTCATCTTTTCGAAAATTGCACGAGCCTTTTCCAAAGAAGAGTTGACTGAATGGCGTGAGAAAGTCGCTTCTTACAATTCTGTTATTGAGTTTGAAAAAGATATCAAAGCATTTGCCTATGATAGAATTTCCGAAAGCAATAAAGATGTGAAAGTAGATTTTAGTCAAATGGGTACATTGCCTATTGAAAATGATGAAAAACCTGAAGCATCTACATCAAAAGATGTTTGGTCTCGTCTTAGCAAGTAATTATATATAATTAAAGGAGATTTTTAAATGCAAATTGTTAATCTAGGTACTATGGCAGGAACTAATGTTGATGCCTTTGTTAAAAATGTAAGAAATACAGTAGATATGCCCAATGGTAGTTTTGTAACTATAACTGGACAAGTTTCTGGTCAGCCAGACTTATATGTAGCTGCTACACCTACCGATGTCACAAAAGAAGACGTTCTGTTGGTTCGCTCACCAGAACTCATTGAGGTAAATGGTCTTCGCATCGATCTTACAGATGTAACTCTGTTCACTAACCCTGCCAATAGACCTGCAACAGCCTTCCATCTAAAAGTTGGTGATGACTTTACCATTACTGATGACGGTATTACTGGCGTTACTGTTAAAGGTAAATATGTTGTACCAGTGAATGGAGATATTAAACCTACTGTAGCAGACGACCTTACTGGAAACACATTGGTAGCTATGAAAGTTGTGGACAAAACAACTATCTCTGTGGGAAATCGTCGTATCCCCGCCACTAAATTGCTTGTTGTACGTTCTGTTTAATTTAACCAATATTATAATCCAAGGAGATAACAATTAATGAAACCCTATTTTTCTATGAGATACAACAAACTCGATGAACAACAAAAAGATATTGTACAGGCTGGTGTAGAGCTTTTCCATCACTATCGCTACGAAAATTCCACTAGTGAATCTGAAAAGAGTAAACTTCGACAATATGCTGGAACTTTGTCTTTACAAGATAAACAAGATTTGTTCTCTAAAAATTTAACATCTATTGCTGTTAAATACGCAAACTTGCCTTCCGAACATCAATTTAATGAAACAGCGCTCCAAAGTCATCCTACTGTTAAGTGGACAATGTTCTCTCTAATTTCAGAGATGTTGGACATTATCGTACCTGAGACAGTATTGGATAATTTTAATCAATTTGCAGATGTCAAATCTGTAGGTTGGGGAGATAATATGGTATTTAATGTACCAAACAGCGACTTGTTTGTTGTGTCCACTGCGTCCAACGGTAAACGTAAAGGTACTCGCCAACGTTTGCTTGGTAGCGATGTAGTTCTTACTCCTGTAAATCACATTATCACAGTAGGTGAGGATTGGTATCGTATTGTTTCAGGTAAAGTCAATTGGGGAGAATTCGTTACGCGAGTTGTGCGTTCAGTTGAAACTCAAATCACAGTCGATGTATATAATGCAATTATTGATAGCTATCCCACATTGGGAGCTGGCTACAAAGAGACTGGTGCATTTGCACAAGACAAATTTAATCGTCTCACCCAACGTGTTGTAGCTGCTAACGGTGGCGGTAGTGCCGCTGCTTTTGGTTCTAAATTGGCACTGTCCAAAGTGGTTCCTGCTGATCAGTACTTCAAGTTTGGTCTAGGTGATAAATATAATACTAATGGATACCTCACAAACTTCCAAGGCACTGATCTCTTTGAGTTGGAGCAACGCTTGATTCCGAACACAGATGACTTCGCTATTGACGAAGAAACTCTACTGATTCTCTCTTCTGCTGTTCAAAAGATTGTTAAAATCGGCTTTGAGGGTAACACTCAAATTATTGAATCTCAAGCAACTCAAAATGCAGACTTGTCCGTAGACTACACTATCCATCAACGGTGGGATGTAAAAATCGTAACCAGTGGTCGATATGCTATGTGGAACTCGTTGGCGTAATAGATTGAACAAGGGGTGCTTTTATAGTGCCCCTATTTTATATTCACAAAGGGAGTGTTTTAATTTATGGCAGCACCAAGAAAGACAACCAACGCTGAACTTGTAAAAGATGTTGTAGATGAAAGTGCTTTAGAGAAAGAAAAGATGTCGTCCGAGATTGAAGAGTTAAGGGCGATGGTTAAGCAATTACTTGAAGATAAAGTTGCAACTCAGTCTGTCTCTCCAGCTATTGAAAAAGAAAAAGACGAGTATTACGACATTGAAGAAGAATTGAATATTAACTCAAATCAATTAGTTAAGATTGTAAGTCTGATCGAAGGTGGATTGAACTTAAAGGGCAATTCTCCTCAACCACTTTACCTTCCAGAGTTTGGTGCTACGCGATCCGTAACCTACGAAGAACTTCGTGCTATTTACTACAATCATCCTGAGTTAACTCGCAACGGGGCATATTTCATCTTGAATAAAAATGTTGTTAAAGCTCTCTATCTGGATTCAGATTATGAAAACATTTTGAACAAAGATAAACTTGAAAAATTGGTTGATTTGCCTACATCTGAAATGATGTCTGTGCTCAAAGGTTTGACTAAGGTTCAAAAAGAGACTTTTATTCAACGATACATTCAAGGAATCAAATCTCAAGATAATCGATTTGGGGATTTCAATAAAATCAAAGCTATTGATGATTACATTGGGAATAGTTTGATTGAGTTGGCTAACCAAGAGCAAAATTAAGATGGGCGTGTTTAAATGACTCCATTTGTAAATATCTATGAACGTTTCAGCACGAAAATTCAAGATTATATGTTGGATGAATTGTTTAGAGAATCAACTGATACATACGAGGATTATATTTTCAGCTTTTTGAAATCATCTATAGCAAAATTTACTCACTGTAGGAAGAATCTATCGGATCGTGACGAAGTTAATAAGCATTTTAATAGTAATCTATCTGAACTTGAAGAAGAAATATTGGCAGAGATGATGAAGGTCGAGTGGATGGACAAAGAGGTAAACAATGTATTAGAGATGCGACTATCTTTAAATAATTCAGACTTTAAACGCTATGCCGAATCTAACAATTTGAAAGCGAAAATGGATTTGCGGGATAACATTCAAGAGCGTGTTGATAACTTAATTGTCCAATACACATACTCTTCATATGTATGGAATAGGTGACTATATGTCATATAGTGGATTAAAGGCAAGACTTAGCACTCTTCCCTCTTCTGTTCCTGCTGTTAAGAAACAACAAAATCAAAATATATATAACAACGACTTTGCAAATTCCTTGTCCTATGAAGAAGTGTATCTTAATGATTCTTTTGAGAAATCACCAGTACATATAATGTCGGATGGTAAAGTACCCTCTATTAAGTCTATCGTAATGTATCCGGGTCTAGAGGTTAAAGCGGGAAATTTGATAATTCAGGAAGATGGAACGGTTTGGCTATGCTTGTATTCAGATCATAATTCATTATACTCAAAAGGAAAAATTGAGAAGTGTAACTTTGACTTGAAATGGATTGATGAAGAAGGCTTTATACAATCTTCACCTTCTATATTGTACTATAATGCTCGTTCCAATTTTGGTGTTGAGGAAGACAAAATAATGAATCTTCCAGCAGGTCGACGTCAAATCACCACACAAATGAACAAGCACACCATCAAACTTAGCCGTGATGACCGTTTCATTATAGGATCTGAAGCTTTCAAAGTAATCGACACCGACTACATGTCAGATGATGGCTTAGTAAATTTGAGTTTACAGTCCGATCAAATTGATGAAACTGTTGATAATTTAGAGCTGGGTATTGCAGATTATAATAAGTTAACTAAGTATTCTATGACATTACTTAACGACAATCCGCTTTCCATAAGTCAATATCAGAGTGCTAAGGTTATAATTAAAGCTTTCAAAGATAATGTGCCTCTATCCAACCCTGAAGTCTTTTATGAAAGTTTCAATCCAGATATTGTGCAAGTTGATTCATTTGGCAACATTAATGCTTTGCAATCAGGCGATGCCGTGATTAATGTGAGTGCCTATGGCTTGACTGAGAAACTGAATATTTATGTAGCCCCCACCATCCATTATGATTATGCAGCTACAATAGACGGAGCAAATGATATTTACTTAAACCGCGAGTCTACGTATGTGGCAAACTTCTTCAATAATGGCATTAAAATTTCTGATGAAAGTTCATTTTCATTAACAAATTTGGATGGCGCTCCTACCCTCCTCGCATCAGTCTCCTCGCAAGATCCAATCGCAAATACATGTGTAGTTAAAGCAAACAGTAACCGCAAACTAGGTACTGTTATTCTGCATGTCAAAAATGCAAATGGCCTATCCGCAGGGCAAAAAGAAATAAAAATAAAATCACTAATTTAAAGGAGCGTGTATATGGGTCAAGGAATTGTTCGTTTTGGCGAACTCAAGGTAGAAAACTATTTCGAGGGGATTAACAATGGATGGATCGTTTTCTCTCCCCTCCCCAACTCTCGTCAACACTCATCTGGAATTGATAATGATATTGTTATCAGTGCCACACCCACAGTTGAGATAATCGATGTTGATTTAGATGTCCCTATCGATCCTAAATATGCATTTGCGTATTCGATTGGTACGGACAACAAGATGAAAATGGCCTTTGATAAAACCAAATTCAACAAGGTAACTGCCATCGATGTACTCAAATGTATCAGTGTCATCTATGAACTTGGTCATCTAGAGGTGTGTGGTAATAACTATTTACTGATTGCAAGGAACAGTTTGGGTGAGGAAATTCATCGCACAGTACCTCAAACACTAGATCAATTAAAGAATGTAATCTCTACGTTTGATGATACTAGATCTGTAGACATTATTGGGCCACTGAAATATGAGTTAGTAAGAGATTATAAGGTAATTTGAAGGATGTAGTTATAAATGTCTAGATTTGAGAGTTTAGCAAGGGATAAGTTGGTTGTGATTGACAGGATTTTAACTTCTCAAGAGATATTAAAGGCTTTGGTATACAACGATATGGACTTTTTAGATAAAGAAGACGTAGATCCAGAAGTAATTTTATACAATCATATATTTCCATATAGATTTGTCCCTAAAACTTCGGCAGAAAAAAAGACATATATAACAATTACTTTTGGAACCTATAGAAAAGTTGGTGCCTCATATAAGTCTGGAATTATTACATTCAATGTATTTACACATCAAGACTTATTTCGTACTGGTTACGGATCACTGAGAACTGATTACATTACTATTAAATTAGATGAACTATTCAACGATTTTGAGGGTCTTGGAGTCGGAAAGGCAAATTTCTACGCTATGGATCATCTAAGTGTAAATACAGATTATCATGGGTCCTATGTTGCATATAAAACTTATGACTTTAATTGAGGTGACCACTTAATCATGGATCGCCTTCAGTTATTTTTGGCTCAACCTATCAGTTTTAATGGAGCAGTCAATGTTTATTCTCCCACTATGGACGAAATAGCTTCTATAGGATATGAAGAATATTTATTAAAATTACAATTTTCTCTGTTTGATAAAGAAAAAATACTTCTTGATTTGTTTAATGTCTCTGAAGAGGAATATGAGTTAATAAAAGATACTTCTGATTATGATATTTTAACAGATCATCCTAATCTCAGAGAGTACATGGTTAATTCTTTATCGTTTTTTACCAGGTCTTCTGTATGTTTTGATATTGAATCGTGCTCCTTTAAAGTGAATGGAACTGAATTTGTAAATAAAAGTAACTATAATGATTACTCTCTTGCAATCAAACTGTTGAACGCTATGGATATGGAACCTGAGTATGAAACAAAGAAAACGGCAAAGGCTAGGGCATTTCAGGATCGTATCAACTTCTTCAAAAAGAAGACTCAAAAAAAAGAAGACAAATTAGAGATAAAAGATATCCTATCTATCCTATGTAATGCTGGTAACAATGGGATAAATATATTCAATGTCGGTACACTTACTATCTATCAAGTTTATGAGCAATTTGAAAGATTAAATGTAAGAGAGAGCTTCAACAGGCTTCATCCAGTTTGGGCTAATGGTCACTTAGGTGAAAACACAAAGCTGCCAGAGTGGATAAAAAGAACAAAACTTTAACCTCCTTTCTTTTTTTAGATTGGAGATTATTTATATTAGGAGGAAAATATTAATGTTGGTAGATGGTCGTTATGGTAATCGGGACATCTTGGATCTGCAAATTATTGATCTAGTAAGTAGCACTCCATTGATGAAAATGGACTATGCAAACACTTCTTCGCTTGAGTTGTCGTCTAGCCGTGTATATGCAATGGGTGCGGGTACACGTCGTATTGCATGGGATGGAGAAAAAACAGCAACGTTGACGGTTGAGACTCAGATCTTTTCCCTTGAGCACTTGGCTCTCTTAGCAGGTGAAGAAATCAAAAAAGGAAAACAAAACGTTTATAAAACAGAAATTTTGCAGGTGGCATCAGATAATACTGTAACGCTGAAGAAAACTCCTGTTGGTGATGTTGTAGTCTTCCCTTTTGTAAATGGTTTGTCTGTAAAAGAAAACCAGCCTCATACTGTTGTGGATAAAACAATCACAATTGGAGCGGGTGCTACAGTTCAACCGGGAGACGAAGTTGAGGTCTATTATCAAACTGAGATTACTCAGGTCAATAAACTTTCATTTACTGCTAAAGGTTTCCCTAAATATGTGAAATTGGTTGGTGACACTATTTGGGTTGATGAAACTAGTACTGAAGCTGTTGGTTCTCAAATGGTATTTTATAAGGCGAAAATTCAGCCAAACTTCACATTGTCAAACTCTTCCGAGGGAGATCCAAGTACACTCACTCTTGTGTTTGACCTCTTCCCTGCAAAAGTAGACGGTATTGATACGCTGATTGATATGATCGTTTACGACGACCAAGACTAAAAATACATAGGGGCTAAGTCTAACTGGCTTGGCCCTAATTTTTTCTAGGAGTACTTATGAAGACAATTACGATAGCCGCACCAGTACGCAATAGAAGCTGGATACTACCTCAATATTTACTTAAGATATTTGAGATTAATTACCCCAAGTCGTTAATCGATTTACATTTTGTTGTCAATGATAGTTTAGATAAGACATATGATTTGTTGACGGAATTCAAGAAAGACAATAAGGGTTTGTATAACAACATCCGAATTGACGTAATTAACAATGGCATGCCCGAAGACGAACGTGAGTTTAAGATTAGAAACGAACATATCTACAAGCATTTGAGCAATTTAAAGAATTACATTATGACTAAAACCAGAACTGATAAACTAATCTTTATTGATACAGATATCCTTGTTGAATCCGATGTAATTACTAAACTGCTTAAACACGGGAAAAAGATCATATCGGGATTGATTTACAATGGATATTTGACCGATCAAGATAAGCCATATCTATATCCAAACATTATGAAGATTGATGATAGAGGACAATATCGACACATTACAAACTATCATGTTAAGACTGCCCCTGCTCTACTCTGCTCTAAATTGCAACGAGTGGATTTAACGGGAGCAGTCATTTTATTGGATAAATCAGTTTATAAGTCTATAAAATACGGATTTCATCCACAAGGCGAGGACGCATATTTTTGTAAGATGGCTCAAGATAAAGGCTTTGAGCTTTTTTGTGATTTACACGTTTATTGTCAGCACATTATGAGCCAAGAACAATTAAGGGAGTTTATGAATGAAACCAAAAACGATACTTTATTTTCCTGTACTTAACTGGAGTTTTCTAAAACAACGTCCACAACAAATCCTTTCACAGTTTGCCCGTAACGGATGGACTGTTTATTTTTGTAACAACACACAGACAGGCGACTCCACGGAAGAAGTTGAACCTAACCTATTTGTCGTCCATAATTTTGAAAATCTAATGAAAGACATCAAACATGGAAAAATCAAAATTGATGTTGCATACGCTACATGGGCAAAATCTGCTGAGTATTTCGATAGAGTTAACGCAAAAATCAATATCTATGACAGCATTGATGAATTTCCTGATTGGGCACCATTTGAGGAGTATGCGGTAAACAGTGCTGATATTGTCCTTACATCTAGCCAAAGACTGTTCGATATCCGCAGCGTAATGCATGATAATGTACATCTTGTTCGTAATGCAGCCCCATCAGAATACATTGATAGAGAATCTACACGACCAGTGGAATATGAAGATATTAATGGCCCCATTGTTGCATTTGTCGGCGCTTTAGGCTCGTGGACGAGCACATATCTAATCAAAAAAGTTGCAGAAAAGTATCCTACTGTATTTGTGGGATTAGAATTCGGTAAACAGTGTCCCTCAAATGTTATCAACTTGGGATGCAAGAATCATGATGAGCTATACGATTATTACGCTCATGCAGATGTTTGCCTTATTCCTTTTAATACAAAAACAAACATTACTCAATCAGCGTCCCCAGTTAAGATGTATGAGCACTTGGCTGCTGGAACAATTACCGTAGCTACAAAATGGCACGAAACAGACCTTTATCCTTCGGCGGTGCTTACCGCAGACAATGACGAAGAGTTTCTGGCTAAGGTTGATGAGGCAATTGTCAAATCTAAAGTAGAAGGATTCAAGGAAAAAGCTAAACTAATTGCTTCAGATAACACATGGGAAGTTCGGTTCGCGCAAATTGAAAAAGCGATTGAGGAATATACACTGAAAAGCGGTGTTGTGATTGGGTCTTAAAGTTTTATTTACGAATAACAGTTCCCTTATCAAATATGGTGTTGCTTCGGGATTCAGTAATCTTGGACATGAAGTGCACATTATGGATGGGATATATCAACTATGGGATAAAGATAAGGAACAACAGGTTGAACTATTCAAAGAATACATAGAGAACAATCATGTAGATATAGTATTTTCTGAGTGTTTCGCTAACTTTGCTGAAGGTATATTTGAATATACAAAAGAAAAAGGAATATTTCATGCATTCTTTTCAATTGAGGATACCCCATTTGATCATTGGATTGGTGACTACTGGTCTGACTATGCTGACTACATCTTTACGACTACAGCGGAATGCTTACCAAATTACTGGAACAAGGGCAAGCAAGCTGAGTTGATGTTATTTGGCTGCAATCCGAACTTTCACAAACGAGTCGATTCAGGTATCCAAAGAGATATTGTGCTTATTGCTAATAACTATGAGCGTAGATTTGAACAGACTAAACGTTTCATCATGCCAGTTGTTGAGAATGGATATGACGTGAGTATTTACGGCAATGAATGGTGGATGGATTCTAATCGTGAGATTAATTTGCTGAGTCATCCTTCAATTTATAAAGGATATGGTGCATATGAAGATCTCCCCTATCTTTACTCATCAAGTAAAGTAATTATCGGTCAAAATTTAGATGATAAATCTATTACACAAACCTCGATGAGACCTTATGAGAGTCTGTCTATAGGTGGAGGATTGTTAGTTAGCCCTTGGACACCAGCTCAAGAATACCTATTTCATGATCATGTATATTTACCAAAGAATACCGACGAGATGCTACTCATGGTTGATGAAGTTTTGAATATGACAGATAGACATAGGACTTGGAAAGCAAAAAGAGCACAACAGTTTGTGTACAAATACCATAATTATGATTTGAGAGCTAAGCAAGTTATCAATGCGTATCATGGTTATAAACCATAAGGGAGATGAACAAATGGCAAAAACAAATAAGCTTACGATGGCAAAACTTAATGCTGTAGATAGCAAGAACAATCAACGTAAAACAATCTATGTGACATCTGAAAATTATGAGGTAAACGTACATACATTTTTTCGTGAGTCGTTGATGGAAGATGCAGTAACAGAATACATTGCTCTAGTTGAGGAATTGAGATCTCAAACTGAGCTGGATGATGTATTGATTCGTGGAACTCTGAGTCTATTTAACGTATTGGTGATGAAGAAATTCACTGACCTCCCATTTCCGAAGAAAATGAGTTTGGGTAGTCTGATCGAGATTTCAAGAAAGTTTATGGACAATGGAATCACCAATGAGGTGATCAATGAGTTCCCTAAATCTGAACTTGATAAACTCGAAGAACGATTCAAAGTAGCTCAACAAAATGCAGCTAAAGTAATTGCTGAGATGGCTGTCTACTCAGTTGCTCAAGCTCAGGAAATTGCAGATGCAGGTTAAAACGCAACAGGATTTGATTAAGCTTCTTCAAAAGTTGAATCAACCTATTGGAAAAGCATTGGCTAATGATGTAGCTAAGACTGTTAAGCAAATTCAGAAAGAAAAAGTAAAAGAAGAAGTCTATGATGTGTATGAGCCGACGATGTATTCTCGAACAGGATTATTGGGCAGTGAAGAAAGTATGAAGTCTGAATTGATTAGTGAAACAACTCTAGTAGTTGAAAATATTCGTTCAGATGGAGACAGGAACGTTGCTGAAGTCGTGGAATCCGGTAGTGGGTATAATTTTTCATTCGATTATGCAGGAGTACCGCGTCCATTTACTGAAGCAACACGAGAAGAATTAAGAAACACTGGAGCTCACAAAGCAGCTATGTATAAAGGTTTAAAACGTCAAGGGATAGCTTTGAAATAATAGAACACAGGGAGCGTGTTATTTATGGCATTGGAAAGTTACGATCAATATACGTAAGGATGATGTTAATTGGCTACAAAGATCATTAAGATTAGATATTTTACAAACGAACGCAAAGCACTAATTTCTCCAGAAAACAAGAAACTTTACGAGAAATACTTACATAGTAGCATTATTAAGAACCGAGATGTCAAAGAAACTACATACAGAGCATATGAGAACTACTTCAATCAATTTCTCGTTTTCTTATCTGAAGAATGGGACAATATCAATCTTTATAGTGAAGAGTTTTTCGAAAACGCTGTAGAGATAATGGAGTCATTCATTGCTTTTTGCCAAGAAACACTGAAAAACAATAAAAAAGTAATTAACACTAAGCTCTCTGCCGTAAGTTCATTTTATCTCTGGAGCATTAAGCGTAAATATGTAGATAGGCATCCTTTTGATAAACAATTAGAACGCATGAAGGGCGCAAACGAGGAAAAGATTATCAACTCCTACTTCTTGAATGATGAAGAAATGGAGTTAATTCGTGTTGGCTTGAAAGAAGATACGAAGAAATATGATATTCAGGATCAGATTATTTGGGAAGTTATGCTTGAATCAGCAAACCGTATTGGTGCAATTTCCAAACTCACCCTCTCATCTTTAGATTTAGAGAATATGATGTTCACGGATATTCGTGAAAAACGCGGATATAAAGTTGAGGTTGTATTTTCAGAAGAAGGTAGGGATTTAATTTCTACTTGGCTTGAGATGCGTAAAGAGATGGACGATTTGAAAGTTGATTCGTTATTTATTACTCGTTACAGGAATGAGTACAAAGCTATGGACAAAGGTACAATTCAGAATCGCATTCGAAAGATTGGCGAGATTGTTGGCCTAGATGACTTCCATGCCCACTGTATACGTAAAACACAATTGAATTCCATTTATGAGAAGACAGGTGATATGTCGCTTGCAGCAGAACTTGCCAATCATAAATCTATTGAAACTACAAGGCAATCATACATTAGACCTCAATCTAAAGCTGAAGTCCGGGATAAGATTAACAAGCTCAAGAACAAGAAAAGGAACGAGGATGATAAAAAAGATGAAAGCTAAAATTAACGGAATCGAAGTTGAAGGAACACCAGAAGAAATTGTGGACTTCAATTTAAAAATGGAGAAACATATTAGTCAGTTAGTCTTTGACATGAAAAAATATACCCCCTTTCCATCGCCAAGCATTGCCCCATCTCCTTACGAACTTCCCTTGATCACTTCCACCATTAATCAATCTAAATGTATATCTGTCCCAATTCAAAAACCTACTGTGATCATGGAAGTTGACTATGGAAGAGACAGTTCATTAATTATCGTTAAAGATTTAAATAAAAGGACATCTCAAACAAAAAAATTTGATGCTGCCCAGAATATGGACATCAAGGAGATGTCTCTTTATGTGCTAACTATTGCATTAATGAGAGGTGTTAATGAAGTTCATATTAATACCAATGGTATTGCTAAGGCTTTATATGAACATCTGATGTCGTCAGAAATTAAAGATAGAGTCATTGAATTTAAACATGAAAGATTTATGTAAAATTACCATTTTATATAAATATATATGTTAAAAATGCATACACGAGTAAACATTGGGAAGCGATCATTTGAATCGCTTCTTTTTTATTTCTCTTTAGATATTAGAAGCAAAAAGGAAGTGATTTAAGTAATATGAACACGGATTTGCGCATATTGATAGACAGTTCAATTAACGTTGGTAGTTCAATTAAGAACATCAATAATGATATCAAGGCATTAGCCAGTCATCCCTCCCTCAAATCGCTAAATTTGAAAGTGGATATTGATAAGTCGTTTGTTAAAGCTATGAATGAGTTTGTTACTGCAACTAAGGTATTAAGCACAGCACTTGAACAACAGCAAAAGGTAATTAATGAGTCAATCGTAACAACCAAAAAACTAGACGGTTCTATTGAGAAAGTTACACAGAAACAACTTTCTAATGGCTCAATTATCACGCAGAACACAAAGAAGATTAATGAAGAAACTAAAGCTTATTCAGAGCAAAAGAAAACTCTACAACAACTTGAGAAAGAGTTAGATGGATACTCCCTAGCACGAACCAGAGCCAATAAGAATAAACTTGGCGAGATTAATAGTACAACCAATACATATAAGAATCAGACTGGTCAACAAGTTAGTGTCAATGTAGACAATGCTGGAAATGTTAAAAATTACAGTCAAGTCACCGATTATCTCAAGCAACAACAAGATGCGTTACAAAAAGAGCAAGCCATTAATAAGCAGCGCGAACAAGTAGCTCAACAGGAATATGCAACACGCAAGGCATTAGCTGACAAAAACCTTAAAGAAGAAGAACAGCGTAATCAGCAATTCCTCAATCAGTTGAAGACTCGATTTGTCGAAGAGCAGAAGATTGCTCGTGATCGAGACGCATTGGATAAGGCACATTCAGCAGCTATAACTGAGAATTTGAACAGGCAAAAAGCTGTTGCTGATATGCAAGCGAAAATAACGTCAGCTCAAACTAAATTCAAGGGCAACTCCTCTGCTGTTGCTGAGTTGAATGCACTAAATGCTCAACTTAAAGATGTAGGCAAAGTTAGTAATTATAAGAATGCGCTAACAGAGTTGCAAACTAAGTTAACACAGATAACGACTCAAGCCAAACTTGCAGGAAATGAAACCAGAACATTAGGACAACGTTTCGGTGATGCAGCTTCTAAAGTAGCTATGTGGGCAGGTGCAACTTCATCTGTATATATGGTTACACGAGCATTGAGAGATATGGTAAGTGTTGTTATTCAAGTAGATAGTCAAATGACACAGTTGAAACGTGTAATGGATGAATCGACTGACTTTGAAGGTATGTTGAGTCGTAGTATTCAATTGGCAAATGAGTTGGGTCGAAGTATTACAGAGGTAAACGAGAATGCTATTGGATTTGCACGTATGGGATTCGATGAAGATCAGACCATGAATTTGGCAAAGACAACCACTTTGTTGCAGAACATATCGGAGTTAACCCCGGGTGAAGCTGTAGATACATTAACGGCAGCAATGACCATATACAATGTTGAAGCAAGCAAGAGTATTGAAATTGCGAATAAGTTGAACGAGATCGATAACAATTACGCAATTACAACTCAAAATCTAGCCTTATCGTTGACGAAGGCTGGAGCCGCTGGAAATACCTTCGGCGTATCAATGGAGAAGTTACTTGGTGACACTACAGCAATTACGACCGCCACTCGGGAATCGGGAGCAGTTGTAGGAAATAGCCTTAAAGCCATCTACTCTAGGCTTACCACAATGAAAAAATCAGAAGGTGTGTTAGCCAAGGTTGGTATCTCTATGCGTGATATGAGTGGTGAAGTTAAAGATGTTCCTATAATTCTGGATGAACTCGCAGGTAAATGGAATGGATTATCCAAAGAACAACAGCAGTATACTGCTGTTCAATTAGCCGGAACGTGGCAGCTCACAAGATTTCTCGCATTAATGCAAAATTACAATATTTCCCTTTCCGCCACTGAAACAGCTCTCCATTCTCAAGGTTCGGCGGCGCGAGAAAATGAAAAATATATGCAGTCACTCGAAGCTCGCATTGCAAAGATGAAAACAGCTTGGGAAACTATGTCCATTGCCTTTGGTAATGCCATTATCTCCGACTCAATTGTTGTACTTACTTCATTATTCGCATCCATGATGAACGGTGTTGCTTCACTTGTTGAAACTGTTGGTGCTCTGCCAGTTGTCTTAGGCGTGGTAGGTAGTGGGTTAGTTCTATTAAGAGCATCATTTAAACTACTGCTTATCGATATAGTTAATACAGTTAGAGCATTGTTCAATATTGCTCCTTCTGCTGCAACAGCATCTGCTGGATTGCGAGGTTTAACTGTTTCAAGCCAAGCAACTGCGGGTGGGCTTCGATCTGCTGGTACTGCGGCTACATTTGCAAAAACCGCATTGCTTGGATTAAGGTCAGCTACACTGGTTGGATTAGGATTTTCTGCACTAGGTCTCGGATTAGAGTGGATTATAGGTCTTTTCTCTGACACAACCAAAGCAACCGAAGATTTCACAGACAAAACTGAAGAGTTAAATCAGAACCAATACGATCTTTCAAATCTCAAATCTCTATCAAAAGAGTATGATGAGTTGTCTAAAAAGACTGAACTAAGTTTTGAAGAAAAGTCTAAACTTGCTCAGATTGAGAGTGAATTGTCTAGTAAATACAATGTGACTACCACAAATGTTGACGGACAGACCAAATCGCTTCAAGAAAATAATAAAGCCATCCAGTCTCAAATCGCATTAAAAGAAGAAGATTTAAAAGCTTCAAGATTAGCTGCTGAACTTGATTATACCTCGAATTCTGTAAACATTGAAAAAGATATCGAGAGTAAAAGAGATGCTTTGATAAATCAAGAGAAGAAGTATAATGAACTACTTGCTGAATACGAACAGAAGAAATCAGAAGCACAACAGTTTGATCCTGTCACAGATAAAGCTCACTATGATTGGTATCAAGATTCAATTAAAGACCTAGCTGGTCGTTTAAAAGAAGAAACTGATTTACTCACTAACTCTAAAACAGAATTTCAAACCGCTTTGAATGCTAAGGTTTTGGCTTTTAAGGGTGCTGGTCAATCTTTCGTTGATGAGCAAGAAGCAAACAATGTTGAGATTAAGGGTCTCACTCGTGAATTCTTAGATATTTATGCTGCCGCCGCCGCTGAAAGTGGAGTCTCATCTGATGAGTTTAGCGAGAATATTAAAAAAGTCTTCTATTCAATCCAACGTAAAGATTTGGCTAGTGCAGAAGAAGGAATGAATCTACTTAAAGAAATGCCGGGGATCACAACCCTTACTGCAACTTCCTTTAGAGATTTACAGTCCACTTTATCTCAACAAAACTATCAGCCAGTCGCAGAAGGTCTTGATAGTGTTGCTGATTCAGCAGACGGATTGAGCAGTTCTGCTGATCAAACTGGTCAAAAAGTGAGCGTCATGTCTCAAAAGTTAGATGAGATGGCGACATGGGCTACTGAGTCAAAAGAAGAGATTGAACTTTTGAATAAGGCTCAACTAGAGTTATCAAAGAAAAACACCCTCTCTGCTGAAACTGTGAAGAAAATGAATGAGAAATACGGTGACTTTATTAAGGTAACTGGGCTTAGTAAAGAGGCAATTCTTAAATTCATAGCGGCTAAAAAGGATGAAAAGACAGAATTTATTGACTCCGAAATCAAGAAAACTGAAAGTGCAATCAAAAACTCTATGGCTCGTATTACAGCCATAGAACTAGAGATTAGCGCGCGGCAAAAACTAGCTGATCAAATGAAAGATGATTATGCCGATATTGCTGGTAAAGATACCCTTGAAGACATTAAGACCGAATCTAGAATGGGCGCTGTCAGGGCTCCTATATCAGATAAACAGGCTGACTTGACCAAAGAAAAAGAAAAATTAAACGAATTAATAGCTACACTTCAAACATGGAAGGGTATTGGCGAGGATACCAAACAAACAATTGAAAATGGAACTGAAGCAGTCAAAGACAGCGAAAAGGCAACTAAAGATGCCACTAAATCCAATGATAAATCCAATGAATCCTACACAGAGACAAATGAAATTCTGACTGAGACTCAGAAGAAACTTATTGAATTAGCAGACGCTACCAAGAAAGTTCAAAACGAACGTAGCATGATGGTTAAGGGTTCGAAAGAGTACATCAAGAGTCTTAAAGAAGAAAAGAGATTGCTTGATGATAAAATCGCTACTCAAGAGGAAGCCCTTAAGAATCCATCCGAATTAGTTTCGACCAAAGTTAAGACCACCACCACTACAACAGCATCATCTGGTGGCAGTTACTCTGGTAAATACGATGATATAATCAATAAATACGCCTCTAAAAACGGCGTTGATCCAAGACTCGTGGCTGCCATTATTCAAACTGAGAGTACTTTTAATCCTAACGCTAAATCGGGCGCTGGAGCTATGGGACTAATGCAACTTATGCCGAAAACCGCAAAAGGGCTGGGTGTTAAAAACGCATATGATCCTGAACAAAACATTGCGGGTGGTACAAAGCACATTGCTAATCTTCTTAAGGAATACAATGGGAATGTTGAGTATGCTCTAGCTGCGTATAATGCGGGTTCTGGAAATGTGAATAAATGGATTAAAAAAGGTCAGATGGGCAACATTCCGTTTTCGGAAACAAAGGCTTATGCTCCTAAAGTTTTAGCCAACTATAATTCAATCTCTGGCACCAGCTCCTCCTCTACTTCAGCATCTTCTTCCTCTGGCTCTGGCAAATCAAACAGCAAACTAGACACCATGATCAATGCCGCTTTGAATATGCAGGGCCAATTTAAGTATCAGCAAGTCGAAGGAAAATTTAAGGGGACATTTGAGGATTTTAAGAAACGAGCACTTGCTGACTGTTCTCAATTCGTACAAGAATTCTTTGAAGAGTTCATGGATATCACTCTTCCCCGTACTGCTGCTCAACAATCGCAACAAGGTACTGCTGTAGCCAAAAAGGACTTGAAAAAAGGCGACCTGATCTTCTTTGAGACCAAAGATGGACACAACGCATCTCATGTTGGCATTTATACGGGTAACAGTAAGTTTATTCAAATGGGTACGGAAAGTGGACTTAGCGAACAAAGCCTCAACAGTAGTTATTGGGCACCTAAGTATCGTAGCGCGCGACGTATTAAAGGTGTTGGCGAATCGACCACTAGCTCAGACGGTAAAATCACAACGGAAATCATAAATGCTGCAGGTAAAGAAATAGCAGATGCCGTTCGCGAGACCAAGTTAGATATATCATCGGATAAGGCGCAATCGTATCAATTTGGCTTGGATATTGTTGAAGGTGTAATTGCAGGTACTGATAATGCGATTGCCAAATTACAATCCAAACGTGAATTGTCGGCAAATAAACAAAGTCGATACACACAAGACAGTCCCGAATGGCGCAAAGAGGAAATGGCTCAAAGTAGCTATCTCCAGCAAGAGCAGAAATTAGTTGAACAACAAAACAAAGATATTCGTCAACAACTAATGGAGCAGAAAATCACTCAAGGTGAGTATGATGCTAAAATTGCTGAAAATAGTGCTAAATGGTGGGATTATCAGGCTCAAATTGATGATAAGCGTAAGAATGTATTTGATAGCCAACTATCTTCTTATGATAAACAAATCAAAGCTGACGATGATGCACTAGCTATTTCTGATGCCAAGTTGCAATCGATGACTGAGGGTACGGTTGAATACAACAAAGAGCTAAAAAGTCAAATTCCAATCCTAGAACATAAGGGATCTGTTTTAACCAAAGAAATTGAGTACACCAAATCATTACTTAAAAGCGGTAAATTGAACGCCGAGATGACCGCATATTACAATGATAAACTTCAAGAGTTCAATTTGTCGTTACTTGGAGCGAACTCTGCTTTAGCCGATGTTAACAAAACTCTCAAAGACTTACGTGAATCCGCTGCCGACAACATTATCGAAGAATATAAAAAAGTCATTGAACAACAACGTGACTTAGCACTGGATGCCATCGATAAAGAACGTGAAAAAGAAGACAAGCGCCATGAGGAACGCACCAAGAATATTGATGATGAACAGAAACAATTTGATGATTATATCAATGCTCGACTCAAAGCACTTGACCGAGAATATGCTTCTGATGATCACGAGGAAGAACTTGCGAAGAAAACCAAGGACAGAAATAAAATCCTTAGTGACATTAATGATCTCTCTTTAGACGATTCCATTGAAGCTGATGCCAAGAGAAAAGCGCTTAAGGAACAGTTAGCTTCCGTTGAAGAAGAAATTTCTAAGTTTCAGCGTGACCGTGAACGCGAACTTATTAAACAAGGTTTACAGGATCAACTTGATAGTCGTAAGGATGTAAACGACAAGATCAAAGATGAGGAAGATAAGAAGCATCAAGATGCTCTCGATAAGTTGGATGATGAAAAGAAAAAGACTGAACAAAAGTATAAAGATATTCTTGAGGATCAGAAGTATTTCTATGATCTGAAAAAAGGATTGATGAGTGAGGACGCAACAGTCGTAACTGCTACACTTGGGATTATTGGTGGAGAATATGATAAGTTATTCGCCAACATGAAAACTCATATATTCGAAACGTCAAAAGAGATGCAGAATTTAGTCTATCAATTTCAACAAAGTCAAGACGCTTTTAACAAGTTTAAAGGTGGAGATTATTCAGCACCAGAGCCCGGAAGCAGCAATAGCGAAACTGAAAAAATTAAGGGGACAATGGCTTCAAGAAAGGCTTGGACTGAGTATTTAAACAATAAACAGTCTGCTGAGTCAATCAAGAACGATATGAAAAAGCTTGATAAGTCTTCTGCTCAATACAAAAATTTGGAGAATGATTTTAACAAGTTGAAGACAAACAATGACCAGTTGCGTTCAGTATATGGATTCCCAGATGGTAGTTTCAAGGATTTAGTTAGTCAGAAAATCTTTAGCGCTGAAACTGGTGGCATGACTCCAGCTTGGGGGTCAGAAGGTAAATTACTGTTGGCGCATGAAAAAGAGATGGTTTTGAACAAGTCAGATACATCAAATGTGTTGAAAATTGTTGATGTGGCAAGAGATATGTTCAATAGATTCAAGAGTAATTTTAACCTTGATGCAATTAGACCAGCGACATCTCCTACTCTATCCCCCGCCACTTATGGAGACATTAATGTACATATTGACAGACTGAACACTGATGAAGCAGGAGCGAAAGATTTCTTTACTAGAATTGCCTCTGAGCGAAGAAAAAAAGGATACTAGAATAATACAATTAAGCACTCGGAAATGGGTGCTTTTTTCTATATCTATCTTTACGATTTCATACCCTTGACTTATATTGTATTCGAGAGGAGTAATGTAATGGGTAAAAAACGATGTCAATGCGGTTCATTTGCTACTTTGCATCATACATCTAAGTCAAAGCGTACCAATCAAACTATAGCAATGATTCACAATGTCCCAGTCTATATATGTAGTGATTGTGGCTTTAGTTTCATGACTGGTTCAGACAGTAAGCAATTTGCAAGTAGTACATAGAATAGAGTGACACAGTGTCACGCTTTCCTGATGAAGTAAACCCATTAGACTCGTATGCAATCACTAGTCATATAAATCAGATGTGTTTCTGATCGGTCTAATGGTGTTCATCATTCTAGTATGTATGGTATAATATTCCTTAACAACAGAATGGCTAATATGGGCGGTCGGCTAGTCTCCTGCAAAGGAGGTGATGCCCGTGGAAGTGAAAGATACACTTATGTTGATGATTCAATTCGCAACGTTGGTGATTTTGATTCTTTCCTTCAACAAAAAGAAATAGACCGCCCTCGGCAAAGGTGACGGTCAATTTCTGGATACCTATGTTCAGCCACCGCCCTTAGAAGCGGCTGTTGCAAAGAGTAGGGATGTTCACGCATCCTTGCTCTTTTTTATTGTATCCATAGTGTAGCACAACAATTCCCAAAATTCCACATTCACAATGCGGATTGTTGATCAGTTATACACTCATTGTTAATCAGTTTGGTTAGGAGATGAGGTAGATTGGTACAAGTCAAACCTATACATAAAACCAATTTGGGTATAGACAGCAGACAAAAAGAAGTCCTAAAAAGTTATATTAGTGCAATGCCAAATGGAGTCAATTTGAACAAAGTGAGGGAGTGGATAAGGTATGACAGAGATTAAAGTGAAACCGATTCGTCCGACCAAGATTACAATTAACAGTGAAGAAGAATATAGAGCATTCGTTGATTTTGCCCACGGTGTGAATCAACCATATGACGCAATCATTGAAAAGGTTAAGGAACGACAAAGGAATCATGTTCGTACACCTAAAAGGAAAAGACATGAAGAGTAGAATTAATGAAACACCATATCAATTGACACGCTCCAAATTATCCAATCCACACTCACATATACCAATGTCTGAACGTTTAACAAGAAGAAAGTCAATTGACCTACGTGACAATCACATTGTTGTTGATATAAATGATGGATTTGTAAAAGTCGTAACAATTGATACATCCAAGACCCACACCTACATAGACAGTGAATACGCTGAACAATTTATCAAAGAAGTACACAGTAAACCAACTGAAGCAGCGAAACAGCGAAACAAACAGGCACAAGCATTGTTACATAGGTTGCAACGTTAATACCGAAATCGAGGTGGGATTAGATGAAAACTCAAATGGCTTCAACTCCAACACTTAAAGGCGAAGATGCTAAACGTTTACTTGATTCTCTTAGGAATAAACCAACTGAACGATCACGTAAGAATGCTGAGAAACTAAAGGAACACTTTTTAAGGATTGAGGAAACTCGGTTACTTAAAAATCCAGAAATTACATTGGATTCACCTGAGAAAGAACAACTATTCAATAAGCTACTATATGGAAAAGTAAATGAAGAACTGAAGCAGAGAATTAAAAATACTCCATCTATCCCAAGAAGAAAGCCCAAATAAATAGGGCTTTTTTATTTGTCCAAATTTAAATAATGGAGGTGATAAATATAACAATACGTGATGATTTATATTTTGTTTTTGATGGTATTACCAGTCAAGAAATGGGACTTATCAATGTTAATTTGAACAGTGGTATGCTGGAAGAACAATTAATGTCTGAACAATCGATAACCGAAGAAAAAATACGACATAATGATACTCCCTACTTTATTGGAGTTGAACGAAGTCCATTTTCAATTGAATTTAGCTTTGCATTTGAAGATGTCTTTGATGATGAAAAAATAACGACAATCACAAACTGGCTTGGTAATCAACCATACTATAGAGAACTATACTTTTCCAATAATATTGACAGACGATACTATGCTATCTACAACGATAGTCCAAAACTTATACATAATGCTCTGAAACAAGGATATATCACAATTTCAATGCGAAATATTAGTCCTTACACCTACTCCCCCACTCTCACCGAAGGTCAGTATGATTTTTCTTCCAATGCACCTATTGGATCTGATATTACAATTGAAAATCTTGGAAACATGAATTCACCGCCTGTTATTGAAATTGAAAAGATAGGTAATGGAGAAATTGAAATTATCAACTATTCAAATTCTGAGAGTCCCAACTTTCGCTTGACCAGTCTTGTCGATAGAGAAAGAGTTATTATTGATTGTCAAAAAGAAGACATTACCTCTGATATCCCTCTTACTTACCACTTCGATCATGTTTACGGCTCCTATCCTTCATTTGTCTCAGGGTTTAATTTTCTAAAAGTAAAGGGAAATTGCAAAATCACATTCAAGTACCGCTGCATCTTTAACCAATGTTAGGAGGATTTAATTGATAGAAGAATTTACAACCAAAATAGCTAAACCTAAGATTTACCTATGTAGACCCAATATTAATCGTTCCACTGTAGCCAATCTCACAGAAGCATATCAAATCAAACGAGAGGTCAGCAAAGGAAACATTGGAGAACTTAGTTTCACTCTTCCCCTATTTCTCAACGACCAATTGGATATGAAGCAAATTAGAAATAACCATGTAGACGAAATCAGAGAGAAGTTTCTTATACGCTTTGAGTATGAATATGAAACAGAATATTACATAATCGATAAAGTATCTAAAATTATGAACGATACGGATACCGTAGATGTGAGCTGTTATAGTTTGGGATATGAATTGTCTGCTAAATTGATTCGTGACTACAGCGTAGTATCCTACAATGCCAAACAAATGCTTAACGATATATTAAGAGAAACCATTTGGAATATCGGTTATATGGATGCACAGTTTGAATTGAAGTATCGTTCATTCGATCTTAGCGGTACGAGACTTGAAGGTGTCCAGAAGATTGCGGAACAATTCAATGCTCTGATTGTTTGGGATACCGATTTGAGACAAATCAGTTTTTACGACCCCGAAAACTATGGGATCAATAAGGGATTTAAAGCAAAGATGGGCAAACTCATGAAAGGTGTATCTCAAGAATTGAATCTTGATGAGTTTTGTACACGACTTAAATTGTTCGGAAAAGATGGAATGTCTATTCAATCCGCTAATCCAACTGGAACTAATTTCATCCAAGACTTCACCTATTTTGTCTATCCATTCAAGCAAGACAGTAACGGAAACGTAATTAGTCATAGTCACTATATGAGTGATGAATTATGTATTGCTCTAGCTCGTTACGAAAAAGTTATCGAGAATAAACAAGGTGAGTACACTACCCTACTTAATCAACTTGAGATTCTGAATGGACAACTTAGTACAAGGAATAATGAGTTAACAGCTTTAAAAACAGAGTTGGCCCTAATTGAAGATAATCTTGATACATATAACGCCACAGATAAATCAGGACTTCCCAATACTCAACTTATCAACGACAAAAATGCTAAACTTGCACAGATCAACTCGAAAAACATGGAGATTTCTACTCTAACAACACAAATAAATAATGTAAATGCGTCCATGCAAATATTACATAATCTTTTCAAAATGGAAAACAACTTTACTCGTGACCAACTAATTGAACTAAATCAATTTGTTTATGAGAAAGAAATCAGTGATGACAATTACACTGATCCTAAAAAGCTGCTTGAGGACGGTAAAAAGGAATTCAACAAAGTTCGGGAACCACAAATTATTGTTGATTTATCCTTGGTTAACTTCTATGAGATATTTACCGAACAACACAATAAAGATAAGCTCTCCATTGGAGATGTGGTCACAGTTGAGCATGAAATATTGGGAATCCATGTCAAAGCATTTGCAACGAAAATTACATACGACTTCGAAGCATCAAGTATTGATGTGGTCGTGTCTAATGCTCAAGAATTGATGACAGACGAAGAAAGATTTATGCGTGAACACACGAATAGTATTAGTAGTTCGGCTACTTTAGATATGAGCAAATATAAATGGGATCAAGCTAAAGCAACCGCAGATGATGTCTCACAAATTTTTAATAGCACTATTGATACGGTTAAACGTAATATTACGGCAGGGGTAAATGAAACAGTAGATATTTCTAGGCGTGGAGTCATTGTTAAAGATCCTGCTGATCCATTGAAGTTTCTTATTATCCAACATGGGCAATTAGCTTTAACCAATGATGGAGGAAACACTTGGAAAACAGCCATTATGCCTGATGGGATTGTAGCGGAAAAAAGTATTTGTGTTCGGATTGAAGGTGTTTCAGTTGTTGACTAGCGAAACAATAACAATCCGTTGGAATAGTAAAACAAAAAAACATTTCGTTGATAAAGGATACATTTTCACTAAGTACGGCGATAGATTAGAAGTAAAAGTAAATGACCTAATGCCGTCTAGTAATGCCCATGTATTTTATAGATGTGATTATTGCTTTGAGAAAGGTATGGAAAATAATTTATCTGCTCCTTTTTGTAAATACAAAAAAAGAAGAAGTAATTATAAAAAGGATGCTTGCACTCGTTGTGCCCATTTAAAAAATAAAGACGTTTGTCTTGTAAAATATGGTGTGGAAAACTACTTTCAAGTAGAGATGTTTAAAGAAAAATCTATAAATACTCAACTTGAAAAGTACGGTATGCTTTACTCTCAAACAGAAGAAAGACAAAATCAAATAGAAAACACCAATATTGAAAGATATGGGTTCAAAAGTCCGATGCAAAACGAGCGAATACAACAAAAAACAAAAATTACTAATCTTATAAGATACGGTGACGAAAACCCTATGCGAAATGAGGATGTTAGAAATAATCTTAAAGTTTCAATAATGAAAAAATATGGGGTGGAGTACATATCTCAAACAGAACACTATAAAGAAAAATTCAGAAAAACATCTCTTGAAAAATTCGGCGTAGAACATCCATTCCAAAGTGAAGAAGTAAAAGAAAAAATCAAAAACACTAATTTAATAAAATATGGGTTTAAGAGTGCAATGCAAAATGCAGAAGTAAGAAATAAAGCCAATCAAACATTACACAAGAATGGCAATGTTAAAACATCGTCTCAACAATTGGCGCTTTTTGAAATGTTGAGCAATAACAATAACTACTCTGTAGAATTAAACTATCCGTTAAGTACATTATCTTTAGATGTTGCTCTCTTCTATAAGGGGGTAAAAATAGACGTTGAATATGATGGGTGGTACTGGCATCAAAATCAGCAACAAGACAGAAAAAGAGATGAAGTTGTAAAATCAATGGGGTGGAAAGTATTGAGAGTTATTGGCGGAAAAAAACTACCTAACACTAACGATCTAACTGAAGCAATTGATAAATTAGTAGACTCTGACATAAAATTTACTAGAATTAAAGTAGGTGAAGCATCATGAGTTGTTGTTTAGTAATTCAAACCGCTGATGATGTGTGGATTGGTTCAGATAGTGCGATATCTACATCGATTAACAATAATTCCTACCGTGTGTCTGATGACGGTGAAAAATTATTTGAAATTGATAATTTTGTTATTTTTTGTTCTGGCTCACTCCTCCTTTCTTACAGAATAATGGATATTTTTAAAAAGACCAAAGAGAGATCAATTAGTGCTTTATCAACTATTGCAAAAACAGAATACGAATGTTCTCCAATACCAAATAAAAATTTAGATATAGTTGTGTGTTTGGTTACAGACAAGACGGAAGTGATTCAATTATCACCATATCTTGATTTTGTTCCAAAACATAACTTTGTAATGGGAAATGAAATAGGTTTATTTGTTGCTGGAATAAAGACTCAGGAAGCAGAAGAAAAAGCCATAGAATTAATAAATAATCAAATTAAGGTATCTGAGATATTCCTTAATACATTTTCTTATTTAAGCTGTGAAGAAGTTGGTGGATTTTTAAGTGTATTTCGTTTAAATAAGAACGATAATAAAAAAATTATATATCAAAAAATCGCAGAAAATAATATAAGATTGATCGAGAATTTTAACACCCCTCAAAATTTGATTATAGCGGAGAGAATAATTGGTAAACTATTGTTGGGTAACAAACTGATCATATCTGATAATGATGGCACGTTTACCATTGAGGGTAACCTATTGACCATTAAAGATAAGCAGGGGAATATTCGGGTACAGTTAGGTGAGTATAAACCGGGCGTTTATGGGTTGAAAATTGTAAGCCCTAAAGGTACAGTAATGATCGATGAAAATGGAATTGTACAAACAGATACAATTCAATTAGCGGATAATGTAGATGCTACCCATGCGTTAAAATTGAAGTTCTATATTTCACCAAGTACATTGAGGTATGACCAATTTCAATTAAATTTTACACTGGAAAACTTCAGAGCGTACAGCAAAGGTGCTGCAAGCGCATATATAGACTTGCATACTACAGAGTCTGAACGGATTGATTTGACAACAACTGAGGAGAGAAGCTTCCAAGCAACATCCACCGAACCGGAAAATGTGTATGGATCAACTCAAACCGAAGGAGTATATGTTGGTCAAGGTGGACACAACCATGGATGGGCAGATGGTTTAAAATTTAAGGATATTAATGGAATAACAAGAGAATGGCAATCATCAGGAAATCATCAACATGCTGTAACACTACAACCTCATACTCATAGGTTTACGGTTCCTGAACATGCTCATAGTATTACAATGCCCTCACATAGCCATAGAATTACTGTTCCACCTCACAGTCATGCAATTGAATATGGGATTTATGAAGGTACAATGGCAACAGGGGTGCAAGTGATTATCGATGGTATTGCTAGAGGAAGTAGATACTATTCTAGCGAAAATAATGTAGATATTACCCAATGGATTCAGTCGCCCGGATGGCACACAATAGAGCTGTCATCCCTTCAATTGGGTCGAATCAATGCCAATCTATACATGAAAACATTTGTTGGAGCTTAAGAAAAATGAGACTGAATCTCAATTGATACAGTCTCATTAGCTTTAATTATTCGAATGTCCATGTTCCAATGTAATCGTGACTTGTATAACTAACAACAGATGGAGCATATTTAATAGATTTAATGTCTACATCTTGATCAAATTTGGAATAGATAAAGCCCTTTGCTGTTTGTCCTTTGGTAATCGTTGACCCCAAAGTTTCTTTTCCGTCAATTTCAATAAAAATCATATTGCCAAGACTGTTTATTTGTTTATTGACTATTAGTTTATTAGTTTTGTACTCATAATTTCTACTCACATCAATGACATCATCTGAGTTATTAGTGATTGTTGCATAAACCTTAAACCCTTTTGATAGAAATATTCCGTCAATCTCTTCTTTTTCAGTTACATACTCAATCTTATCAATGCTAACGGTTACACCTTTAGCTGTAATGGATTCTCCAGCTTTTACAGTTGGAATTGTCTCCTGCACTGGTGTATCTGTTACAGGTGTCGTTGTATTACCACCATTACCACTATCAACTGTTGTATCAGCCTTACTCTCAATGTTAATCACATTCTTACTTTTATCAAAACTCACATCAGCGTCTAATGCTCTACCAATTTCACCGACAGGTAGATAGTTTAAGTTTTGATAATTGATTGGCTGTGTACTCATCTTCTTGCCATCTACCATAACAGATACAGAACTATTGATCTTAGCTTGGATTGTTTTTGCTGTAGCTGCTAAGGCTGGAACTGAGACGGTGAGGGATGCACCAAGTAAAACACCCAAACTTACATAACCGACTTTTTTCAATTTACTCATTTTATCACTTCTCTCATTGTATTTTATGTACTATAAGTACTTACGTTTAATTTTACTATGCGTTACCGTTTCTTACCATATATATCGACACTATACATTAAAAAGTTTAGAGGTGATCGTTCTGTCAAGCAGAGAAGATTTAATCAGATTTTCAAAAGTAACGGAAGAGTTTAAAAAGTTTATCAATCAATATCTAGATGATAATTTTGATGATCTTGAATATGAAGTAAATTTAATTATTGGTAGAAAAGATGGCAGACATGACCATGGTGTGCTGAGTTATACAGTAGCTAAAGATAAAGAAAATAACATTGACCCTAGGAGTCCTGATCATTTTTGCACCATTGAATGCTTTGGAAAGCACCCTATAATCCATTCAGGTGTCCTTTAATAATCGATTAACTTATTAACCTTAACAGGCAATTTAATCAACATTTCATATTGAGGGTTATCAGATGGTTCACCTCTCCAGTATCTATTTGCATGGTATGGTGGGCTTAAAAGTGAGACATCTTTTATGTCGATCCCAATCAAAAGAGAATCTGCTTTAATGTAGTCTGAATGGTCAAATTCAATCTCCCAAATTAAAGGTTTTATGTCATCCCTTCTAACGATCTTCACCCATTCTAAAGCTTCTTCTATTGTCTCTGATGCAAATATAGACTGGAACCTAGAAGGAAGATGTGGAAAATATAGTCTTCTTTCATACTCATATACGTTTTCAGCTAAAGCATCCTGTATTTTACCCTCTTCTTTTGAAGGAAGTGCATAGTAGTAATAACCGTGTGCTGATAGGCCATCGGGATAACGTGAGTCAATAATATCTTGAAGCATGGGTTGTCCTATTTGTACATTAGCTAGTTGAACTACTTGTCCTTCTTTTAAATTTGCAAACCGATCAACGTGAAATGCTTTCATAGCAATGTCCTCACTTTTTTATTAATAGTGGCAATAGAATTAGTATTTCGACAAATTAAATAAATTACCTTTTAATTAATCACATCCAAAAAACATAAAGGAGGAATCTAATGTCATCATTTGACTATCAATTAAGTACGATCACTAAATATAGAGCTGGTACAAGTACAGATCCTTATTTAGACATTACAGAGACTAAACCAGTCGTAAATGGACAAATTCAGCTTAACGAGATCCCTGTTCCTTTATATAAGGTTCGTATCCCCGATATGTTCGAAGTCCCTCATACTAGCAAGAGTGATCTAAAAGAGAATGAATATCGAGTTGATTATACAGAGGGAATCATTTCGTTCCACATGATTGCTGAAAACACTCAGAAAACTTATACATATAAAGGTAGAGGTAATCACTTTGTTAGCTATCATCGTATCTGGACTAAAGAACAAAACGGTGAGGTTTTAGAAACGCTAGGTGAAATTATAGATGCAGGCTCTGAAGCTATTGAACAAGTTAAGGAGTTAGCAGAGTTGATCCAAGAAACTGAGGAGTCGCTTGAGTTGGTTAACGATGCTACTGTTAATGCCAATACTTCAGCCGATTACGCAAAGACACAAGGTGATTATGCCAAAGCTCAGGGAGATTATGCTAAGACTCAAGCAGATACTGCATCAGGCGTTATTACTTCAGCCAACGGAAAAATTGTTGAGATGGATGATACCATTGTTGCCGCCAATAACAAAATTGCTGAAACGGAAACTGCAAGACAGGATGCCATTACTGCCACTGGGAACGCAAATACATCGGCTGACTACGCTAAGACACAGGGAGATTATGCTAAAACTCAGGGTGAATTCGCGAATACACAAGGGAATTATGCTAAAGATCAAGGAGATTATGCTACTCAACGAGGCGATGATTTAGTCCTCCGTGGAGAATACTCCCCTACTGTCTCCTATAAAACTAACAATATGGTTACGTACAACAGCAAATTGTATATGGCTATTAAAGATTCAACTGGTATCGAGCCGGGTGAAGTTGATACTGAATATTGGAGAATTATTGTACAGACTGCTGTATCAACTGAGTGGGATAATATTCTTAACAAGCCAAGCCTAGTTGATACAAGCCGAGAAATTATAACTGGTGCTGGTTTAACAGGTGGAGGTGATTTGTCTGCGGATCGAACACTTACTGTTGATTTCGAAGAAAATAATGGAGTATCCACACAGGCATCTAGAAGTGATCACACACATCAAAGTTTAACCCAATTGATTGATGATTTGAGCAATGAGAAACGTTCAACGGTAACACTTCAACCGGGAATGCAGATCATTCAGGCAGATCAAGAATCTGCTTTTTCCCTCACTGGACTCACAGGTAGGACACTAGTAAACTTGCTGGGACGTGACGGTAATTGTGAGGATGCATCTCGGTGGCTGTTGTTTCAAGGATCAGCAACTACTGACGCCACAAACAAAACCCAAGGTTCCAGCGGAATCAAGTTAACGGTTACCTCGGGTTCTTTTGCCACGGCGACAGCAGTAAATACGATTAATGCCAAAGCAAACAAATTCTATATTGCTGTAGTAGACGCCAAAAATGGCAATGCTACGAATGCCTCTTTTTATGCCAATGGGTTAACGGCAACTAAAGGCGTTAATTCCACTGCTGATACTACTAAATTTGCACCTTTGTGGAGGGCATATGCGCCTACAGCGGATGTCGTTGCATCCGTTATTGTACAAACCAATAGCAGCGCTACAGGTCAATACGCTTATTTTGACGCGGTAAGATTTTATGAAATCACCGCAGATGAATACACCGCACTCGACAGCATGACACCGCAACAGGTAGCTGCTAAATACCCATACGTCGATAGCGTTCAACCTGTACGAAATCCGTATGGGATTCGTTACGGGGAGAATTTGATACCGCCGTTTTACGAGTGGAGTAATACTGTAATTGGCGTCGCTAAGAACATTATGGTCAGGGCCTATGAGCTTTACCAAGATTCCAAAGATGAAGCGAACTACGCTACCAGCGTGGTGCAAATACCAGTGATTCCGGGGAAGACGTACACTCTCAGTGGTGAGATTACTAAGAACCCTAATTCAGCAGTAGACGCTTTGTTCTTCTATTGGCTAGATATAAATGGGAATAGGCTTCCCGGCGAAGATGCAACAACTCGAAAGTATAGAGGGACTTACATTGTACCTACTAACGCCATGCAGATCCAATTGTATTGTGTTATGAATGTACTTAACGATAATACGGCATACAAGACTCAAATCATTAAAAACCCAATGTTCAATATCGGCAACACAGCCAAATCATTCAAACCGCGCGAAGACGCTATGTTAGCAATGCAAACGGATTTGTTCGCTGATCCAGTAACAGGGGCGAATGCTGATGAAGTGTTTGAGCGAGATGGGCAGTATTTCAAACTGGCGAAGTGGCGTAAGGTTGCACTGGACGAGGCTTTAAACTGGATATACACCGGAACAACATCAGGATTTAAGAATGTCAGTGCGTCCGCTGTTATAGCGGGGTATGCTCCAGTGCAGTTCATCGCAACAAAATATAATGGAACCCTGCTGAGAAATGCGCCAACTTCAACAAATCCTGATGCTATAGGTATAGGGGCTACTGGCAACCTCTTTCTATCGGTTAAATCAGAAGACAGCGGATGGGGAGACTCATACACACCGACAGCCGACGAGATTAAGGCGTATTTCATGGGCTGGCGCATGTATGATGGTGAGGCTGGTGGCGCGCCTTACAATGGGACGGGCACGAAATACTGGCATAAACTGTCTGACGGAATTTCAACTCCTGGAGCGGGCACAACTTCTTTACCGACTACACCCGCGCCAAACTGGACTCCATACCAACTCCTATACCAACTTGCAACGCCAACTGTCGAACCAATTACGTCTGAGGGGCAATTGACGTTAATTGAGGGAGATAATCAGATTGAAGTAGGTACGGGGATTGTGTTGCGGGAAAGAGCAAAGCCGACAACTGTTGGCCTTAACTATCTCATCAATCATGTGGATGTACCAGCGGGTTGGTTACGTTATAAGACAAATCGTATCATGTCGGTTTATAAAAATAATCAACTTGCTGATGTGGTTAAGGTGAGCAACAGTGCCACAGGTCAAGGTGGGGCTTTTGCCTACATCACGCCAGCGCTGTTCGATCCGTCAGCAGCCTACAGCGTCACATACCTGATGCTGGACAAATATCCCGCAGCCCCATTCACTGGATCGTATGCCGAAAACGAAAAGGCTCTGCTGCTGGATGCGGTCAAATCGATCCAAGAAAACACGACACGTATATCAGTTCTGGAATCGAAGAAGGCTGAGAAGGACGCTCCTGCATGGATTGCGCCGACATTTTTAAATGGGGCAACGCAGTATGCAGAGTATCAAAAAGTTGGTTACATGAAGGATGGTTTTGGGTTTGTTCATTTAAGGGGACTAGTCGCAACCGCTCCAACGAATTCCCGAATTTTTATTCTCCCTGCTAAATATCGTCCAGCGTTTCAGCTTATATTCCGAGTGGCTGGGGCAGGGGAAACGTATGAAATTAGAATCACTGCTGACGGTAGTGTCTTCACTACAAGTACAGGTAATTATATAAGCTTGGAAGGTGTTACATTCTCGGCAGAACAATAAAGGAGGGATCATATGAAAGCCGTACCTAAAGTAAATATAGACGGCCTCTATTTGGAGGACGAGTTGGTGGACGGTGCCTTTAGTGGTGTCGTCCCTTTTTATAATACAGATTCTGAAGAGGAAACTGTAGAAGGATATATTGTTGGAGTACCCCTTCCTCCCGGTTTATTCCATCCACTTTTCAATCTAAAATTATGGGAGTTAACTCAAGATTCTCCAATTGGTGATTTATGGATTGAGGGACTTTCTTCGGAGGAGATTGATAAATTAAAACAACCTCCAATCAAAGAACCTTCTGCTACAGATTTATTGGGAGAGCAACTTGTAGCACATGAATTGGATGCTTTGCAATTACAACAACAGAATGAAATATTGGGGAATCAAATTGTTCAACGAGAACTGGAGAATGAAATTTTAAGAATGCAAAATGAAGCATTAGGAGCACAAATTGTAGGCGTTGAACTTCGATTACTGTCTATGGAAGGAGAACAAAATGTTTAAATCAGACTATGAAAGACTTAAGTACTACTATGAATGCAAATGGGCTAAGGAATCACAATTATGGCAATATGTTAAATTTGGAGTTATTACAGAGGAAGAATGTTACATGATTTTAAATCCACCCATCCCCTCTACTCCATATTCATCCTAGTAACATACTTTAATACACTCTAAGACTCTCTTTATGGGAGTTTTTTATTATTCGAAAAGGATTGATTTGAATGTGCGAAGATAGAGAAAAAATAGAAATGCACACTATTGATGGGTGTATAAATGGATAATATACATAAGTTTTTATTGGGATTATTCGTTACCACAGGGACGTACATGTTCGGTGGGTGGAATGATGGATTGGTTCTTCTTGCAGTACTGTGTATGTTTGACTATTTGACTGGAATTGCTGCTGCTGCTTACGAAGGAGTTAAGTATCCAAACGATAAAACAAAAGGGTTAAATTCGAATCGAGGATATTGGGGAATATTCAAAAAGTTTCTCATGTTCATGGTAGTGGCGACGCTATATAGGATTGACATCCTGCTGGGACTTGAAGGTGCATTGAGTTTTATGATGGGTGGACTCTTCTTTTATATTGGCAATGAGTTGATTAGCCTAACGGAAAATCTTGGGCGTTTAGATGTAGCGATGCCCAAACAACTTAGACAGGCTATATCTGCACTACAAGTTAAAAGTGGAAACGATGAACAGAAAGATGAGAAAGAAAAAGATAAAAAGGATGATGATAAATGATCCAAAAAGGCAATTTCCTTCTATTAGAAATATCAGAGTTTCGTTCATGGTTACAAAAGCAAAAAGTAACACGTAGAATTAAAGGTTTGCAAGTTCATCATACTGGAGTACCCAATTACTCAACTCGTAAGATGGTTAATGGAGTTGCACAACAAGACCACTTTAAATGTCTAGAGGGGATGCGTGACTTCCACATCAACACAAACAAGTGGAAAGCGACTGGACAGCACATTTCACTGTTTGAGGATGGCAAGGTTGGCATATCGTTAGACAGAGACTTAAATATGACTCCTGCTTGTATCTATAATAACAATGCTGGATATGTGGGCATTGAGATTATCGGCTGTTTTGATAAAGGCGTAGATACTATGACTACAATTCAACGGGAAGCTGCGATTCATTTGTATGCTGCATTGTGTGAAAAGTTTTATGTACCCGTTAACACAGATAAGATTGTATATCACGCATGGTTCTCTGCCAGTGGTACACGTCTAGGAGACTATACACCGGGGAAGTCAAGTAAGTCATGTCCGGGCACTGCTTACTGGGGAGACGGCAACACAATTGCTTCTGCAAGCAAAAACTTCATTCCTCAAGTTAAAGCAGAGTTAGAACGATTAAGAAATGGGATTTCGAATGCAACTCCAATTACAAAACCAAAGGATGATGAACCAATGACCGAAGCAGAAAAGTTACAAGTGGCTAGTCTTGAGAAAACAATTCAACAACAATCTGATTGGATTAAGGCTGAGAAAATCAAGGCTAATATGGAATGTCCATCTTGGGCTAAAGCTGCATATGAGTATTACAAAGATTATATTTCTGACACCACAGGTAGTTACGATTTTTGGAGACAGCTTGTGATTAACTACCGTAAAGATAATAACATCAAAGTAAGCAAGTAATCATACATAAAGGAGATAAGATAAATGGATAACCTATATATTATTGCAATCATCCTTGCTGCTGTTGTAGGAGGGTTATTTGTCATTCCGTTTGCGAAGAGTAAAGGATGGATTACGAAGGATAAGACAGAAAACATGAAGCAAATGTTGTTGGTGACTCGACTTGTGCTCGATGTGATCAAGACAGATAAATTAGATAAGACTAAAGCTACATTTGCACTAGATATTGCAGACAGAGTTGTAGATTATGTAAATGAGCACATAGATGACAATGTTGATAAAAGGGCAATTTCATTGAGAATTATCGACGATTTGCTTACTAAAAACGCAGTCATACCAACGGTTTCTGAACGTCAACTTATTGAAATAGTGATAGATGAAGCTTTGAAGCGAGTAAAATAGTGCAAAACTAAGATTTGAACATAATTAAGCCCCTCTTGAGATATTATTCTCTTGAGGGGCTATTTTTTTCATTTTTAGATGAGTCTAAATTTTGCTCTTCCCATTCTTGAAGTTTTCTAATTCTTAACTCCCTAAATTTCTCTCTGTTTCTATCGCCTCTGCATCTAGAACATCTTGTCCCATTTCTAAAATCCTTTATTCTGGTTTTACTCGGAAAGCCACAAGAACAAATATAATCAAATGTTTTCAGTGCTCCTCTGTACTCTCCAACTAATTGACACCCTTCTAAATCAAGCTCCCTTCTTATCTCTTCTGTATCTTTCCTAACTCTATCTTCAAAGCATTTTTTACATCTCTTTCCCGATGACCAAGAATTCCAAGACACTTCCCACTCGTGATTGTTGGGACAAATCACATTCATTTTTATTATATTGTTTTTGTACTTTTCTACGTCATCATCAAATGTGTACCCTTCGCTGGTCAAGTCAGCTTTAAACTTTATATCCATCTCGTCACGATGAGCATCTCTGCTTTTTCCTTTGAAAATTGGATTAACATTAGACATGCTTTCGTGGTGACATTTGATGCATCTTGCACCTCTTTTAAAGTTGGGCCATTGTACACTATAAGAATGATTTCTAGGACATTCTACATCATAGTAACCTCTGAATCCCACCCATTGTTTAGAAAGCAATTTATAGCCCTCTGATTCGATAATTGACTGCATCTCTTGATATTTTATAAGTGCTTTATCTTCGTTCAGTCTGTTCATGGTTCACCTCAAGATAAATTTTATCATATATTTATAAACATTAGGGATTTAATGTAGCTTTTCTGGTTATTATATAAACATCACACCCATCTGGTGTTTCGACTGCATCACCAACGATTGTATTGACATCCACCATGGCCTTGATATTTTCCATTGCGGTTTCCATTAAGCCTTGAATTGGATGATCTGACATTTAAATTCCCTCCAGTTTCAATGTAAGCTAGGTTTGATCTAACCATATCATCCCCAATCTTGAAGGGACTTATGTAAAAAAGCATTTTAACAACACCATAAGCTGCACTAGTATCCAGAATGAATCTTGAAGAAACGCATGAACGGTTTCGCAATTGGAGATGTATAACCACTTACATGAGGACAACACACCATGCTATACGTGGGATTTACTATGTTGGCCCTTAAGCTTTTGCTTGTGTCTGCGCCGTTGCTCCTGTAAAAGTCGGAACCACATACGCCATCCGCCTTCTACTTGGAGCACACGAGTCAATAGCGTAAGTCCAGCAATCATGACCGCTGTAATCCGAATCTTCATTTTGCAATCGAGCTCAGTTTTGAAATCCATCTCATCTTCCCACACCGGCACAACTTGCAGTACAGGCGTTCGTTCAAACTTGACCTGATACGATAGAAATCCAATAATGATTGTTTTGATACTCCATACCCATCCCGTGAGAATAGCTGTATACGCTGCATCACCCACTCCAATGTGCGTAGACCAAGACAAATGAGTCATATGTACACGCGTGAGCGTTTGTTTGACCCAAAGCTTCAATGCATCCGTTGCTCTTAACATGATTTTTACTTCTTTAGCCCACCTTTTGACTTTACGCTTGTTGACACGCTCACTGCCCTTGGCTTCTCCCCTCGAATGATTCATCCGCTGTTCCGTCTTCACCAGAAACCCTTCCTTCATATTACGAAAGACTATACTCGGGATTTCATAGTTCATACGCACAATACCATAGAGCAGACGAACCGTAATTTTGGCATAATCATCGCTTTTGTGTTTACTGAATGTAAAATGCACATGAACATTCGAGATGAGGACTGCGGCGAGCAGCAGTGCGATCAACAAGCCGATTCCTCCTAGCCACATCCACACAGGCCTTACCTCCAAGCCCTCAATTCTTTTCTCGTCTAGTATGACACTCTATATAGGAAAAAATTCACTCCTGACCTAAAAATCCCATTTCACGTTAAGAAGGCTCCAATCGAATTTCATATATCCATGCAATGCACAAAAAACCGACCCCTCTCACAGGTGTCGGTTTCAATGGAAAATAAAAATCAATGTTATGAATCGGTATGATCATCTTCGTTATTAGCCTCAGTTGAATGGTCTGCATGGTCTTTCACATTTGTATCGCCAAGGTCCACATCGACATGCTGCACATCCAGTTTTTCAAAGAGTAGCTGTGTCTCTTCCTCCAGGTTTTCGGAATCTTCGAACAGACCTGGCTCAGGAAGATCTTTGAGCGAGGCCAAGCCAAAGTAATCCAGGAAAGACTTGGTCGTTCCATACAGAATTGGACGCCCAATCGCTTCAGCACGTCCCACTTCCTGAATCAGATCCTTGTTTACAAGGGTATGAATCGCACGTTCCGACTTCACACCACGAATCTCCTCGATCTCAACCCTCGTAATGGGCTGTCGATACGCCACAATCGCAAGAGTCTCCAGTGCTGCCTGGGACAAGGTGGTACGTGCAGGCGAGTACGCCAGTTTCTCAAAATACACGGCGTGCTCAGGCAAGGTACCCAATTGCACTACGCCTGCGAGTTTGAGAATTTGTACCCCTCGTCCCTGTTCAACAAATTCAGTAATCATTTCCTCGATCGCGTCGGACACCAGTTCTGTCCGTTGATCTACGATTTCGGCAATTTGTTTGATACTCAGACCTTCTTCTCCGGACAAAAACAGCAGGCCTTCAATAATCGACTTCAATTTCGGAAAATCCATGATTCTTTGTTTCCCCTCTCCACTCCATAACGATATCATCGAACATCCGCTCCTGATAACAGACAATCTGTTTCATCTTCATCAGCTCCAGCACCGCCAGAAAGGTCACGACAATCTCATGTCGGTAGATCTGGTTATCCATCAGCTTTGAGAATAACAGCCTGCCTCCTGGCCCCATTCTTTCCAAAGCGCCGATGACATCACGAATACGATCCTTTACCGAGATTTCATCCCGTTTGATCCGGGTTACGGTTGTTCGCTTCTCCGCTTTGCGGAGTGCCTTCTGAAAAGCAGCAATCAGATCAGAGGTATGCAAACCCTCAACGGGATTTGATTGTGCTTCTACAGGCATGTATGGTCGCAAATCCTCGGGCTCTTTGGAAAAAATAAGGCTGCGTTCCCACTCCCGTTCGTGCAGATGACGCGCAATTCCCTTGTATTTGCGATATTCAATCAGACGTGCAATCAGCTCTGCACGTGGATCATAATCTTCATCTTCCATATAATCATAATCCTCAAAGTCCTCGATTACCGGTGGCTTGGGCAGTAAAAGTTTGCTCTTAATAGACAAAAGTGTAGCTGCCATAACCAGAAATTCACTCGTAATATCCAACTCCAGCTCCTGCAACGAATGCAAATACGCCATATATTGATCGGTAATATCGCTGATGGGAATATCCTGGATATGAATCTCTGCCTTATCGATCAGATGTAGCAGCAGATCCAAAGGCCCTTCAAAAGTCTCCAGTTTGTATGTAACTACCGTCACTAGACGAATCCTCCCGCCAGAAAAATAAAAACCCCCGCTAAGCCGCCGAATTCGGTCTCCCGTTTTCGTCTGCGCAAAGCAGGGCACTATATTAAATAAGCACTATTTTAGCTGTTTCGTCAAGTTCGCCATTTCAATCGCGGCTGTAGCTGCATCCCAACCTTTGTTACCCGCCTTGGTTCCGGCACGCTCGATCGCTTGTTCAATATTCTCTGTCGTAACGAGACCGAAGATCGTCGGCACGCCCGTTTTCAGGTTAATGGCTGCTACTCCTTTGGCCATCTCATTGCACACATAATCATAATGAGTTGTTGAACCACGAATGACCGTACCCAATGTAATAACTGCATCATATTTGCCGCTTTCGGCCATTTTCTGTGCAATCAAAGGGATTTCGAAGGCACCAGGAACCCAGGCCACATCCACTTCATCGTCCTGCACGCCGTGACGTTTGAATGCATCCAGTGCAGCACTGAGCAATTTGCTTGTAATGAATTCATTGAACCGTCCTACAACAACTCCGTACTTTAATCCTTCCGAAACTAAATGTCCTTCAAAAAAATGTGCCAATCAAGTCATCTCCCTAACTTTAATATATGTTGTACGTAACTGATTTCAGTTAAAATATCTACCAGATTTTACATTAAAACAGCACGTCAGTTTTTTTCTTCATTCTGTTCGATATCGTCGAATTTCAGCATATGCCCCAGCTTGGCTTGCTTGGTATGAAGGTAAACCGAATTGTCTTCGTTCTCCTCCATCTGAATCGAAACACGTTCCACCACTTCCAAACCATAACCCTCAAGTCCTTTAATTTTGCGCGGGTTGTTGGTTAATAGTCGGATCTGACAAATGCCAAGGTCTTTCAGAATTTGGGCCCCGATGCCATAATCACGCAGGTCAGCTTCAAACCCCAGCTTCAGGTTCGCATCCACGGTGTCCAAACCTTCCTCCTGTAGCTTGTAGGCTTTAAGTTTGTTGATCAGTCCAATGCCGCGGCCTTCCTGTCTCATATAGAGCAGAACGCCGTTGTCTTCCTCCTGGATCTGTTTGAGCGCTGCATCGAACTGCGGACCGCAGTCACAACGATGAGAATGGAATACATCTCCTGTGAGACATTCGGAGTGCACACGGACCAATACCGGCTTCGAACCATCAATCTCGCCTTTGACCAGCGCCACATGCTCTTTGTTGTCCACAGTGTTTGTATAGGCTACCGCTTGAAACTCACCAAAGTCTGTTGGCATACGCACAGCCACTTCACGTTGAACCAGCTGCTCTTTCTCATTACGGTAACGAATCATATCCTGAATGCTGATCAGCTTCAAATCATGCTTACGGGCAATCTCCTGCAGATCCGGAAGTCTGGCCATCGTGCCATCTTCCTTGATCACTTCACAGATTACGCCTGCAGGGTAGGAACCACACATAATGGCGAGATCTACAGCTGCTTCCGTATGTCCGGCACGGCGCAGCACACCGCCATCTTTCGCAATCAGCGGGAACATATGTCCAGGCTTGCGGAAATCTCCACTTTTAGCCTCCGGATCGATCAGGCCTTTTACTGTGATGGAGCGTTCATGTGCCGAGATGCCTGTGGTTGTGTCCTTGTGATCTACCGAGACGGTGAATGCCGTCCCATGAAAGTCTGTATTTTGCTGAACCATCGGTTTCAGGTTAAGTTCGTCCGCACGTTGCTGTGTAATGGGAACACAGACCAGACCTCTACCCTCGGTAATCATGAAATTGATCACTTCAGGTGTAGCCTTCTCAGCCAAAGCAATAAAATCGCCTTCGTTCTCCCGATCCTCATCATCCACAACAATAACGGGTTTACCCCGCATTAGATCGTAAATCGCTTCCTCTATAGGGTTCAGAATGGATTGATCTGACATACGTCCACCTCCAGTTTCCATTTCAGTTATATTTTCTTTGCTTATTGTTCGTTATGCAAATCCATGATTTGAGAGAAAATCCTCACTGATGCTTCGTGGCTTGCCTCCACCGGTATCCTGATGTCCCTTCCCGTAGTGAAGCAGGTGATCCACATATTTCCCCAAAATATCACACTCAATATTGATCGTATCGCCCGTCTTTTTGACTTCAAGTACAGTCTCACCAATGGTATGGGGAATGATCGAAACGGTGAATGCCATCTGTGAGGTATGCACAACTGTAAGACTGATACCGTCCAGTGTAACCGATCCTTTGGGTATCAAATATTTGAACAACTGACTGTCATCAGGTTTAATCTCGAACACAACTGCATTCTGGTCACGTGTAATGCTGCCAATCACGCCAGTACCATCGACATGGCCCTGAACGATATGTCCGCCAAATCGGCCGCCTGACAGCATGGCTCGCTCCAGATTTACTCTGCTGCCGGATTGCAACTGACTGAGGTTGGTATGACGATACGTTTCGGGCATCACATCAGCGGTAAAACCTCCACCCTCAAGCGTTGTCGCGGTTAAGCATACCCCGTTTACAGCCACACTATCACCAATCTTCAGATCATCCATGATGGCGGAAGCTCCGATATTCAGGACCATTGCTTCGCCTTTCCGACCTATCCGCCGGATCTGACCGACTTCTTCCACCAAACCGGTAAACATGCTGCCGCCTCCCTTGTTCATTTCTTTATCCAAAAAGTTCTACTATTCAGGCCAAACCGGAATTCCACCAATGCTGATATTATCTCCAACTTGCTCAACTTCCAGCTGATTCAATTGAACCGCTTGATTCATGCGTTCCACACCCTCGAAACGGAAACTGCCCGGTGTATCGTACCCTCCGACGATTTTGGGAGCAATGAACATAAGCAACCGATCAACTAACCGCGCTTCGAGCATCGCCCCATTCAGTGTACCCCCACCTTCGAGCAGGATCGAACCGATCTCGCGCTCACCCAGCTTACTGAGTGCGTTTAGCAGATCTACACGTGGTCCAGGACCACAGCGTATAATTTCCACACCGTAGGCCTCCAGACGCTCAGCCGCTTCAGGGCTAGCCTCATCCGTTGTAAGTACCCAAGTTGGTGCAAGGCCGTCCTTGACCATTTTGGCACCAACAGGAAGACGCAGCTTGGAATCCACCACGATACGTACAGGGCTAATACCTTCCACCTGCATACGAGTCGTCAGCTCCGGATTGTCCGCTATTACCGTGTCCACACCAACCATAATTCCTTGATGGCGATGACGAAGGGCATGCACAATCTCACGAGCAGACTCGTTGGAGATCCATTTGCTATCTCCGCTGCGGGTAGCGATCTTCCCATCTAATGTGGAAGCTGTCTTTAAAGTCACGAAGGGTAAACCCGTTGTAATATATTTAATGAATTTTTCGTTCATCCGTCTTCCACGCTCTCTTAGAACGCCAACTTCAACTTCTATTCCTTGTTGACGGAGCATGCTTATGCCTCTGCCGGATACTTGCGGATTCGGATCTTCGCAGCATACTACGACACGTTTCACTTTCTCGTGAATCAAACGTTCGCTGCATGGAGGTGTCTTACCATAATGACTGCAAGGTTCGAGTGTAACGTACGCTGTACTCCCCTTAGCGTCACTGCCTGCCATATTAAGTGCATGTACCTCAGCATGGCCCGTACCCCGTTTCAGATGACTCCCCAGACCTACAATGCGGCCTTCTTTCACAATTACACATCCTACGACCGGGTTAATTCCAGTCTGTCCTTGTGCCCGTTCTGCCATATCCAGAGCCAGTGCCATATAAAATTCATCATTAATCATTTCCAAGTCCGTTCACCCCACGGTTTAAAATCTAAGTTATTGACCTCCCTTCCAACAGAGAGAGGCATGTTCTATATCAAATAAAAAATCCCCGTCGAACAAACCGTTCGATGGGGATGATGAGAGACATGTGTCACCAGCAGTACTATTGATACAGTGCCAGCAACACTTCGCCCTAAATCTCATTTCAGGCAAGTGAAAGCAGACACATACCTTAATGAACTTAATTACAGGTAAAGAGCTTCTATGGTGTGGCATATGTATGAAGATTGCCGAAATAAACGGGTCTTCCTGCACAAATTGGAATCTCGTCCATTCTGTGCAGCAACACTACTGCGGAATGCAGCCCATGAAGGCTGCACCCTCTCCTTCTCCCATCCAGACTATACTGTCGGTTCTGGAATTGCACCAGATCAGCCATCTGCCATAGGCAGACAGGTCACGGACTTTGCAGATCATGCTGGATAGATATCCTCACACGCTGCATCACCGCCGGTAGGGAATTACACCCTGCCCTGAAGGATCGTTGCGTTATTAATTGGATGTTAGCACTTTAATGCCAAAAAATCAATTATTTTTTGTTCCTTTTTGTCAGATACTAACTTTTAATAAGTTATAGTGTAATAAAAAACCGCCTCGCATATTGCGAAACGGTTTGCATATAGAGATCCCGATTAAGCTTCTACAACTTCAACAGTTTCCATTTTATCTTTACCCTCAAGAGCGTCAACAAACTCCATACCTTTGGTTACTTTACCAAATACGGTATGTTGTCCATCCAAATGTGGTTGCGGTTGGTAGCAGATGTAGAACTGGCTTCCGCCTGTGTTACGGCCAGCATGTGCCATAGCAAGTGTTCCGCGCTCATGTTTGTTCGGGTTGATCTCACAGTTGATTGTGTAACCTGGACCGCCTGCACCGGAACCGTTAGGGCATCCGCCTTGAGCTACAAAGCCCGGGATAACGCGGTGGAATGTAAGACCATTGTAGAAGCCGGAGTTAGCCAGTTTCTCAAAGTTTGCTACTGTGTTTGGAGCTTCTTGATCGAACAGATCGATCAGAACTTCTCCGCCGTTTGCCAATTTAATTTTCGCTTGTTTCGCCATATGTAAATGACTCCTTTCGTATTGACCATCGTTAATGGTGCCAGAACGCATTGACCCTGGGCCAAGCTTTACAGCACTTTTCTTAGTGTACACCGAAATGGGATTGATCGCAAAATAATCAGCAAGTTTTTTTCGAAATCTATCCCTATAGATGCAAAATAAGGGGGTATCCCCTAAGTCATAAACATGACGGGGATACCCCTTGTTAGTGTTATTTTGGTATAAGGAACCGAGCACACGCTATTCGCTCCAACATGCACAAGTTCTGAGGTTAACGAACCACAGAGACGTTATTCGTCGATTCGTTAGCGCTTGGAACGAGAGAACCATCTCTTTCGAAACAGCCCCCTTATCATTTACAGTTCAGCCCTCGTTCTCGAATTAACGGGTAACCGGCTGTTTGGCAATACGCTCAGGTACCAGGTCATTCTGGATGATATCCTGATACGTCTCACGGCGTACCACCACATCTCCTTGACCGTCTTTGACAAACACAACTGCCGGACGACGAATCCGGTTGTAGTTGCTCGCCATAGAGTAGTTGTAAGCGCCTGTGCAAGCTACAGCCAGCAAGTCACCGCTTTGCACTTTCGGCAGGTCCAGATCCCAGATCAGCATGTCGCCGCTCTCGCAACATTTACCAGCAACCGATACGGTTTCCTGAGCAGACTCATTTGCACGGTTGGCAAGCACAGCTTCATACTTGGACTCATACAAAGCCGGACGCGGGTTATCTGTCATACCACCATCAACAGCCACGTATTTGCGCACGCCTGGAATATCTTTGCTTGTGCCTACAGTGTACAGCGTTGTTCCCGCCTCACCCACGATGCTGCGACCTGGTTCAACCCAGATCTCAGGCACGGCATAGCCGATTTGGGCAAAATGATTTTTAACCGCATCTGTAATGGCCTTCACATATTGTGAAACTTCAAGCGGAGTATCTCCATCGATATAACGAATACCAAAGCCGCCGCCGAGGTTAACCACTTTGAAAGCAACGTTAAGACGCTCATATACGCTCGATGCAAACTCAGCAACACGCTGGATTGCCATCTGGAAGCCTTCCACCTCAAAGATCTGTGATCCGATGTGTGAATGCACACCGAGTAAAACTAAGTTGGACTGCTTGGAAGCCAGTTCGATCGCTTCAAATGCCGTTCCGTTACCGATATCGAATCCAAATTTGGAATCCGTTTGTCCTGTGGAGATATATTCATGCGTATGCGCTTCAACACCAGGCGTCACACGCAGCAAAATGTTTACTTTGCGATTTTTGTCCGCAGCTACAGCTTGCAGCAAGTGAAGTTCATTGAAGTTATCAACAACGAAGCAACCGATCTCAGCATCAAGTGCCATCTCGATCTCTTCCAGTGTTTTGTTGTTACCGTGGAAATGGATGCGATCAGCCGGGAATCCTGCTTGCAGGGCTGTAAACAATTCGCCATCGGATACAACATCCAGGGAAAGTCCTTCTTCCGCAGCAAGGGCACACATTGCCATCACGCAGAACGCTTTACTTGCATAAGCAACCTGGAAACCAAGTCCAGAAGCGCGGAACGCTTCCATATACTCTCTGCAACGCTCACGAACCAATTGCTCGTCCACAACGTATAGTGGTGTTCCAAATTGTTCTTTCAACTCTGTAGTATCGACTCCACCAATTTCCAAGTGTCCTTGCGCATTTATTTTACTTGTACCATGTAAATACATAATCTGCATTCCTCACTTTTTATATACTGGAACATTTCTTATTCCAATGATTTTACACCAGTATATCAAATTGTCGAGCGAGAAGAATGGATTTTTCGGCAGATCATTTGTGTTTTTTACTTTTTCGCAGTTCCCCGTCCGGGTCATCGGACATTTTGGTATTGTCACGCGTTTTGTTGATCGATGGACGTTTTTTACTTTCCAGCAGAGGAAGCCGGAACAGAAATGCTCCGAGGGCCTTTGCATTAAAAGGTATGAAAGGCCATAAATAAGACGAATTATACGAGCGGTGAACGGTGAGCGCCAAAATGAGTAATGTCGTGCCCACCACCAAACCGGGTACCTTGAAAATTGCCACAGCGATTAACAGAACCAACCTGACCAGCCGGTTGGCAAGCCCCAGCTCGTAACTCGGGGTGGCGAACATACCGATGGCTGCAATCGCCATATAGAGTACCACTTCATTGACAAAATATCCTGTTTTCACAGCGATATCCCCGACCAAAATCGCCGCAATCAAACCCATGGCTGAAGCCAGTGGTGTAGGTGTATGAACCGCCGCCATCCTTAATAGATCCACACCAAGCTCGATCAGGAGAAACTGCAGAATAATCGGCAGCTTCACATTTTCCTGTGGACCAATAAAGTCCAGTCCCATCGGTTTGATCGAAGGGTCGATCACCATCAGAAGCCAGAGTGGCAGCAAAAACAATGAAATTATAATCCCTGCAAAGCGCACCCACCGCAAATACGTTCCCATCAAGGCAGTCTGTCTGTTCTCTTCCGCATGCTCACAAAGGTCAAAGAAAGTCGTTGGCAGAATCATTACACTGGGTGAGGTATCTACGAAAATAACGACTCTTCCTTCAAGCAAATGAGATGCGGTTACATCCGGCCGTTCGGAATAACGAACCAATGGGAATGGATTCCATCCCTTGTTGATAATCGCTTCCTCGAGCTGTTTGTCGGCTGCAGGAATACCATCGATATCCACCCGTTTAATTTTCTCACGAACCGAATCCACCTGAACCTTATCCACAATATCATCAATATAGACAACACAGACATCGGTTTGAGTTCTCCGTCCTACCTGCATAATTTCAAATTTCAATCCAGGGTCGCGTATTCTGCGACGCACCAGAGCCACGTTAGTCAGTAGTGTCTCAGTGAATCCATCCCTTGAGCCGCGCACTACCCTTTCAAGGGATGGCTCCTCAGGCGAGCGTACCGGATAACTACGAGTGTCCATAATAATGACGGAACGGTCTCCTTCAACAAACATGGCACTCATCCCGGTGAGGACCTTGTTGATCACGGCGCTCATTTTCTCCACACGCTCTACCTGAATATGAGGAATATAACATTCAAAATACGACTTTAATGCATGTCCTGACACTTGTTCCGGAGTGAGATAGGTTAATCTTTTTAACACTTCAAGCAGAATCTCATCCTTGGCAAAACCGGTTAACAGCAGCAATCCAACGTGTTTGCCCCCCAGAACCATTTCCCTCATACTGACGTCGAAGGATTCCCCCAACCCCAATACCTGTTTTAGCGTATATTTGTTATCACTCATGCGAGGAGAGATATCATCTTTTTCCTGCCAATATTCTACCGATTCTTCTATACTGTCCGACATCTCATTTTGCTTCTTTTTTTCGTATGCCTTCTGCTCTTCTTCCTCCTGAATCTCATAAGAAGATTTATGCATCATCTCTTCCGGTGTCACTTCGCCGGTTTCATGCTCTGTGTTGTCTGACTTCATGTCATTCCCATCCTCCTTCAGCCCTGTGCTCTAGCGTTGATATACAAAAAAGTCAAACAGGGAACCTGTCATTTTGCCCAATATCATGGCGAGCAGTAATCCGAACAAATAAGGTTTCATGCCCAGTCGTTTCGCCAGTACAGGTAGTACATTCAGCACTTCGGTAAGTGCCGCAGCGAGCAAACCGATGAATACACCGCAGAACAGTCCGATGATTGGACTGAGCATCAGCACCCCATGTACTTTCCAATGCCAGAAGTCCGCGACAGTACCGAGCAGCGAACCTCCGATCAACGCACCTTCGTACCAGTGGGTTTTGTCATAGGATCGCGTAAGCTGAGCCAATCTGGGGATCATATCGAGCACAAGAATAAGCGCAATCACGCCACTTCCTACGGCAATTCCTCCGGCGGTGCCAAGCACGATACTGATCACTCCATTAAGAACGCTCATCCGTATTCATCTCCCCGCGTTCCTGTTCATGCATACGTTCGGTTTCTTCAATCACCACATACTTGTCTACATTTTGCTGATATAAAAACATTTCCACTTCCAGAGGGGTAGGTTCTTCATTCCATTTCTTCTTGAATAAATGATTGAAGAACACCGCCATACCGAACCCGATTCCGATAGAATACGCGATCTGGAACAGATAGGGGTTCTCATCCCGACGTCCTGTAACCATCTCAACGATTCGAATCTGTACTTCCTGCATATTTACGTCCGCATGAAAATTCATAATGGTCAGGGCTGATCCAAAAAAAAGGAGCAGCCATACCAGTATGAACAGTGATTTGGAAGGCTTGCCACTTCCGACAACCACCTCAACGAGGGTATGACCCGATCCGATTAATTCAACGCTGACATTTGGCAAAACGCGCCGGATCTGGGGAATGATCTGCATGATGTCAATGAGGATCAGATTGCCGTCCTCCGGTCCGGGGCGCAGCAGTTCAAGCTCAAGCAGCCTTTCTTCCTGATCTTCAGGCGAGGTTAACAAGTGAGCTAAATCCCCAAGCTTGATGCCTCTTCCCCTCTGGATACGAATACGGCTGCGCAGACGAACGTAGACCGTTGGAGTGGGTGTCAGGGACATCCGAAACACTCCTTTACTGCGTAATTTAGGTTAGTATTTGAAGAATGTCCAAATTTATTACAACCCGGGCGAAATAGCTGTGGATAAATGGAAAAGGACTCCCTATTTCCTTCGATGCTGTTCTGTTTTTCAACAGTCACATCTCCAGGAAGCGGAAGTCCATTTTTCTTTGATATCTCTAGTTACGCGCCTTGCTATGTTATAGGATAAGACTCTAACCCTTGCTTAGTCGTGAGTCAGGGCATTGGTTTCGGGCGGGCTAATGTCGATCCCTTTTTCCAAATCCTTGATCGATTTCAAACGGGATGTAATACATGCGATCAGAATGACAAAAAGTCCGGCGATGATAAACAGTAACGCAATTCCCCTTCCTTGCCCGGTTCCGATGACAGAGCCTACGCTTGAAGCGAGTGCCCCCCCTTCCATCATTAATGGATTGAAGATATGGTCAGCGAGGAATCCGGCCAGACTGTAAGCAATAATGAATCCCAGCTGGGACAGAATGCCGATAATCCCCCAGACTCTGCCCTGCTTTTCGTTGGAAATATTATTACGTACCAGTACGTCTGCACTCATGTTCACAAAAGGCAGGGAGGACAGGAACAGAAAACCTGCAAAGATAATAAAGTAGATGTTGGTTGAGAGACCCATCAGTGAGAAGGATAACCCCGACATGATTAAACCAATGACAAGCACATTCGAGTACCGTTTGCTCACCGTAAATATCCCAATGCACAGGCTGCTGATCAACATGCCAATGGCACTGACGGACTGAAATGTTCCCAGAGTTTTTGCATCAGCAAAGGAAAGAATCATGGGTCCGATCAGCGTTTCCAGGAACCCCAGATAAAAGGTAATGATGGATATAATGATGACCAGCAGCAGTACACCTTTATTGGTTACCACCTCCCGCCACCCTTCTTTCAAGTCCACTACCCAGGAAGTCGGTTCTTCTTCGTTGTGTGTCACGGTCAACTTTCTGCGAATGACGAAAACGGCCAGTGTCGCAATCAAAAAGGTAAGGATATTGATGATCAGGATGACCTCAATTGTGGTCACACTCAGCAATATCCCCGCTAAAATAGGAGAAAACAAGAATTTGGAGGATTCTGCGAGCTGTACCAGCCCACTCCCTTTAGAAAACTGGTCTTTGTCCAAGAGATCCGTGGCTGAAGCTTTGTAAGCTGGACTCTGTAAGGCCGAGAATACCGCACTGAATGCCACGCCCACATAGATATGCCATAATTGTATGTCGCCCGTAAGCATAATGGTCAGAATAAAAACCAGACCCGCAGCAGAGCCGAGATCGCCAATAATCATCATCAGGCGTCGGTCAAATCGGTCAGCGAGCAGTCCGCCTATGGGGCGCAGCAGAATATTCGGGAGAAACGTAAACAAGGTAATCAGGGCAACGCTGGTTGCCGTATTGGTTTTTTCAAAGGCATACACCCCTAGCGAAAAGGCTGTCAAACCAATACCAATCATCGAAATCAGCTGACCGAACCATACAATGAGAAACTTGCCAAAAGACTTCTGAACGGTTTGTTCCATGCAGGGTAATTCCCCTTTCTTGAATCATCTCATCACTGAAAATACAGCTTCTTAATATAGGAAAAACTGCCATTCTCCGCACCAAGTACACGCTCCAGAATGTGAACGAAAGCCTGAACTTTCCGGGTGATTTCTTCTTCCCCCCAGTTGAAGATACCCCGGTCCAGTAAAAACTGTGAGGATACCAGCAGAAATTCAATAGCCTCCTCTGGATTAGGTGTATCGAAGACCCCCTCCCTAATGCCTTGCCGCACAACCTCTGCGAGAATGGGGCTCAGCATAATCACCGTTTCTACCAAACTTTTTTGATGCATTTCCACATTGTTGACATGATGAAGCTGTTCAATCAGTCCCTGCTTGTCGCCATGGTTATGATTTTGAGCCATCATAATCCGGAAAATTTTCTCATGTGCACCCAAAGAATCATCTTCCGCTATCCGCCTTGCCTGCGTAACACCATTCATGATGATTCGCACGACAATGGCATTCATCACTTCCTCTTTGGACTGAAAATAGTGATAAAACGTACCTTTGGCAATCTCGCATACCTGCAAAATTTCAATAATCGCGGTTTTGTTATATCCTTTTGTAATAAACAGCTCTTCTGCGGCATTTAAAATATCGTTTCGACGCTCTTCCGGATTTTTGATTACTCTCATGCCATATCCTCCGATACACTAGACCGACTGTCGGTCTATTCTAGTCATGAAGCTCCAAGTTTAGAACCCCATTTCGGTTAACCACTTGGATAGCTGACTCTCCCTTAATTTGAGATCATGCTTTTTGTTATCATATTTACCAATGTTGCGATCTGCGACCAATTTGCCGTCCAGCATAAACAGAACCCGCTCCGATCTTGCTGCAACTTTGACATCGTGGGTGACAATCAAAATGGTTGTTCCCGCTGCATTAATGTCTCCCAAAATATCCATAATCTCATGGGTGGACTTTGAATTCAGCGCCCCTGTAGGCTCATCTCCGAACAGAATTTCAGGATTGTTAATGAGCGCCCGACATATCGCAATACGCTGCAATTGTCCTCCAGAAGCCTGGGTGATATTGTTGCCAGCAAGTTCGTCAATCCCCATCTTTTTCATCAAATTCAGTGCCCTGACATTGATCGCTTCCCTGCTCCCATTTTTGGCCATATATGCCGACAGCACGATATTATCCAGCAAATTCAGATTTTTGAGCAGATGGATGTTCTGAAAAATGAATCCCATTTTGTTGAGGCGAAGCTGTGCAAGATCTTTCTCTTCATAAGCCGATATTTCCTTGCCATCAAAATAAACACTGCCTCCGCTGATCTGATCCATACCACTAATATTGTAGAGCAAGGTCGATTTCCCGGAGCCCGAGGGTCCCATAATGGATACAAACTCTCCCTTGTTCAGTTGAAGATTAATATCCCTTAGAATACGATGTTCTTCATTTTGGCCGAGAGTAACGGATTTATTCATTTCTTTTGCTTCAAGAATGGTTGTCATATATGATCCTCCCTATTCCACAATCGTTCTAGATATATTGGATTCCTTGATGGACTGAATACTGATCCAAGCTGTGAGGATGATGGTTATGGCAAGCAGTAACGGGCACAAAACATATGCCTGAATCGGATTAATGACGAATACGATATCTGAAGCCCCGAAGGATGACATGATGCCACTCACAAGTAAAGGTCCCACCGTATTGGACAATAACGTGCCGACTACAACCCCAACGCCCAGAATAACTAGCGACATGACGATATACTTCAACTTGATTTTGGCAAGTGCAAACCCCAGACTTCTGAGAATGGCAATATCACCATTATCCTTGGCAACCAGCATCTGTAGAAACAAGGAAGTAATCAGCACAGACACAAATGCCCCAATAACCAATGCCAGAATGGTAACCAGTTTCAACTGATTTATGGTACCTCCCAGGGTCTGATCCAGATAACCTTGCAAATCGGTCACTTTGGCTGGTGCAAAGGCCTGTTCATATTGTGCCATTTTGCTGCCAATCATGCTGGTATCTTTCAGATCCAAGCTGACCACATACCATAGTACGCTATCTTTATTGTATGGAAGCAACGCCTTGGCCGTTTTTCCACCATTCGTAACATCCTGATATATTCCACTGACCGTCATCGTTTTTTCCTGACCTTCTACCACGAGCACTAGTGTATCTCCGGTCGTTTTGCTCAACTCACCACTATTGGCATCCGACAAAGCGATTTCATTCGCTGTCTCAGGCGCATTCCCGCTGACGTAGGACAATGGAAAGATGGTGAAGTCTCCTGTTTCCACGCTCAGATTGTCATAAGCGCCTTCCGCATTTTTCACTTTGAACTGACTGGTAACCAGCGGTGAGAACTTGGATATATCATCATCCTTTTCCATTTGGCTCACCAGGTTAGCATAACGTTCCTCTATGCCTTCGGAGTGCCTCAGGTCAATTCGTATATCGCTCTGTCCTACACCCATGTAAGAAATAAAACTGGGGGCTTGCAACGTATTCAGAAAATTGACCGGCACAATCATGATGAACGAACTCACAATGAACACCAATAACAGAAGTCTGAACATCTTCATTCGCTGTGCCACATCTTTTAAACCAAGAAAAACGGGAACCGAAGACCAGCGATTTTGGGACAAACGCATACGATTACGGCTAACCTTGGTCTCGCCAAGGCTTCCCGTACGAAGAGCTTCCACAGCAGAGATTGTATTAAACCGTCGTAGTACGAGCCTGCAAAAGAACACAACCATTCCGAAAATGAGGCCTGCGGCCAATAGCGGGATGGCAAAATGGATTACTGAAGCCGGTGCTGTGCCCATATACAGCATAATGTTCGACATGAACAGGCGATTAACCCCGAGGGATGCCAGATATCCGACGATCGAAGCCAGCCCTGCCATGGCAACATATTTCGTCAGATATAGCTTTTTGATGTCATTCTCGGAAATCCCGATCGCCTTCATGACACTGATTTCCCGATAATCCTCTTCAATGGTGGCCAGCATGGTAAAACGAATACACAGCATTGCAATGACAATCAGGATCAGACTGATCATGATAATAACCGCTGCGATGACTCCATCCGTCATTCCGTTCAGTAACTGGAACAATCCATATGTGACCACAGGTCCCGCGTTAGGCAGACCGGCTGACTGGTACGCTTGCTCAAATTCGGATGTCCTGCCCGGGTCAACGAGCCTGAATTCAAGCAGATACTCTGCCTCACCCGTTTGGGATTTAAGCGTCTGAAGCTCACCTTCGCTCACAATAAAGCGTTTGGAATGCACAATAGACGGGTTCATCTGGGCATCACGTACAAAATCCACAATGGTAAGTGATTGGACAAACGTTCCATCCTCAATACGAACCTGATCTCCAATCTTGAGGTTTTTCTGTTGCATATAATACACGGGAACCGCAATCTCACCATCTTGTACCTGAATAATCTCGCTATTGAGGTTCAGCAGATAATCAAAGTCCCGGTTTTGGGTTACAAAGTCAATGTCCATGACACTGCTCTTCTCTGACTCGGAACCCAGAAACAGATTGGCCCCATCAATATTGAGCATCTCTACCTTTTGATACTGTTCCACCATCGTGTTATTGGCAGCCCATTGGCTGACCTTCTCTTCGTTTATTGGACCCGCATGCATTTGAACGAAGTGGGGAGTCTTCGACTCAGTGAACAAATGTTGAATGGAGCTGGTCAGCTCCAGAATCATTCGGGTACCGGAAGAAACCAGCAATGATGCCAGTAATATAAATATAAAAAGAGCTGCGGTGATCCCTTTTTTTCTCATCACGTCATTTCTAAGCATTCTCCATAACATAGGTGAAATTGGCTCCTCTCCTGTACATTCAGTTAGTCATCGTTTCATTCGGAGTCATAAAGCGATCCAGGTGATGGGCCACAAGTAAAGGCTGATGGAGTACAAACATGTGGTTCCCATCCCGGACGGTAATCATTTGCATAGGTTTTTCAAGATATGTTGTCCACCTCAATGCAGATTGCAAGGACACGCTGCGGTCGTTCTCTCCCCACAGATATAACGTCGACATTGGCAACGGGCTGTTATCCATAGATGCCGATGATTCCAGTAACTTGAAATCCGCCCGAATGACAGGAAGGAAATACCGTAACAAGTCCTTTTCTTCCCTCAAATCGTTAGGAAGCCCATCATACGAAAATAAATGTTCAATCAGGGCATCATCAGTCCATTGATGATAGTTGTTGTTCTTGCACTCCCCCGGTGTATTGCAGGCGGATAACACAAGACGCATGGTGCGGGCAAGCTCAGGCTGTTCTCGATACAGTTTTAGCGCTACGAAATAAGCTACGATTCCACCAAGGCTATGTCCAAACAGAATACACCCGGGTCTAACGATCTCCAACAACCTTTGACAGCACAGCTCGCTCATTCTCTGCATATCCTCCACGGGAGCTTGAGTATCTACGCCATGTCCGGGAGGATTGAAAGCCCACACTTCCAACCCGGTAAGGTAACCGGCGAGGCCCCTGAAACTGGACGAACTTCCCCCCAGGTAGGGGAAGCAGACCATCTGTCCGCTTCCTGCGCCACTGTTTAATTTTTCAAGATGAATCTGCTCCACTGTAATCCCCCTCTGCTCTTAGACTGATTTGGATGGGCCCATAACATATGCAGGGAACGTTTGTAGGGTAAGATCCACCTTTTTTCGTTTGAGAACAACATGCAGGATGATGGCTGCAAGCACGAAGAACACAAACTGCATAATCTGAACTTGTGGATTAAAGTAGTACAGATTAATCTGGCTGCCTGTTGCTACAAGCCAGAAAGCCAGCAAATAGAAAAACAATGTACCTTTGGTGGCGTTAAAGATATAACTTTGGAATACAATGAACGCCATCAACTGCACCACATAATATATGTACGTTGTGGATGTACCAAAAGAAGAAATGAGATAACCTGGCAGAACCCACATTCCAAACAGCAACCCGGTAATCAGACCGCTCGTAATATTGTTCTTCAATTTACCTTGCAGAAACGGAAGCAAAAATCCGATCCATCCAAACAAACCACCGATTAGTCCCGTTTCCTTAAACAGATTCAGAATACCTAGCCAGATCATTTCAGGTACACTATATGGAATTTCTGGAACAGGTATGCCGAATAACAAAGAACCGTAATGCATGCTTGCCGCAAAAATGATGGAAATGACAATAATGAGCGGAATCCAGAATAAATCCTTTTTTCGGGGCAGCATTTTAGCAAACATGCCTTTGACAGCTTTCCCACCGCCCATCACATAACAGGTGAGAATTCCAGCAAGGGACGGAGAGTAAAGAGCAATGATGGCTAATGGGTGCATGAGTGTCAATTCTCCTGTTAAAGGAACAATAAAGTCTGGAAAGAACATGAACAGACTGGCAATACCGTAACAAACACCAAATGAAATGCCTAAAAACATATACATGTACTTATTCGAAGGGTTTACCATACTTGCAGCGTTCATCGCGTTGCCTCCTTGTTGAGCATTTTTCTTTCGATTAAGGCTTGCAGACGATTAATCGTACTGAAATTGGCCAAATCCAGATCTTCATTTCCAATCTCAATATCAAAATTTCTTTCCACAAAGTCCACCAGCCTCATGGCAAACAAGGAGTTCACAAAACGAAGCTCAAAGTAATTTTCATCATCCGAAATGCCTGTTCCCTCATAATTCGTTGAAAGATTCTCTCCGATAAACTTTCGAATATCCTCACGGTAATCCAAGTGCAGTTCCCCCTTTAATAATGGTATTCATTATTTCAAGTTTCGTTGCCCGCTCTGCCATGCTTAACCTGCCTTAGGCATCACCCCCATTCCGTATTCACTTTATTGCCATCATTCCTCAAGCGTGTCAAACCAGTTCATCGTACAATTGCTTCATTTCGGACAACGCACCGGGTATACGTTCTCGAAACCATGCAACATCCGATGAGTTCAGCATGATGTTGGGATACATTCGAGAGATGGTGGAGACAAGGATACCGTGCTTGGCAAGGATATTATTCAGAAGTATGTCGAGTGACATGAGCTCAAAGGTGTAATCTGCTGTACTGGTCAGCGATTGCTCACAACAGTGATAGGAGGCACAACCCGGCGGGCCCTGAATGGACAATGGCAGACCGATCCGAAGTGATTCCTCTTGTAGTGCTTCGTGAATCAGGACAGTATGACGGTTCATGCTTTCCAGCGCTTGCCCTCCGTTTCGCCCAATCATTTCCAGTGTGGATTTGACAGCTGCTGTCCCAAGGGGATACCCGTTAAACGTACCTGCATGGATGACCTTCTTGTCTACCAGCAGGCTCATGATCTCCGCTTTTCCCACCAGAGCCGATACGGGTACGCCGCCACCTCCAATAGCCTTGCCCAGTGTTGTCAAATCCGGCATGACCCCAAACATAGCCTGTGCGCCCCCTAGTCCCATACGAAAACCTGTGATAATCTCATCAAAGATCAGCACGATCTGGTGGCGATCACATAGCTCCCTCACTTTGTGCAAGTAACCCGGTGCAGGCATAACACCGCCCCCATTGACACAAACGGGTTCCATAATCAATGCCGCTATATCATCGCCCTGCTGCAAGATCAGTTCTTCCAAGACTTCAGCATCATTCCAAGGCAACAGGTAGGATTGGGATTCCATTGAATCTTTGGCTCGGCCCGAAGTTCCTTTCATATCGCCTACATAATCCGAAGGAATAGGTACACCCTTGCGCGGAGCACGTCCTCCCATGATGTTATCCGCATTGCCATGATAGTGGCCTTCAAACCGTACAAACCGGTTTTTGCCTGTCCAGGCACGCGCCAAACGTAGTGCATTTTGAACGATTTCCGTGCCAGATAACCCAAAACGGATCATCTCAGCCGAGGGTACATACTCATGAATCAGTTCAAGCGCTTCAGCATCCATATCACAGTGGCTAACCGAGAGCACCCGGTCGATCGTTTCTTTCAAGCTTTCGTTATACTCTTCATTACCATGTCCCACTATAAGGGCACCGAACCGTGCATAGAGATCCAGATACTCCGTCCCGTTCATGTCCGTAACCCGACTGCCGGATGCCTTGACAAAATGGAGCGGCGTTTCTTCCCAGGGCAGATGAAAATTATAGTGAACTCCGCCGGGCAGCCTTTGTTTAACCCGTTCGTTATAATGCATCATGCTTGTCATCATCCCACTACGCCTCCCTGTATATCAGATGTTACGTTCCATGAATGTATGCACCTGGCTCGGTCTAGGCTGTTATCCCAGGCGTATCCGGCTGGCAGATCCACATTCTCCGCCACCATATTGCGAATGGTCTCATTAGGACCAATATCCATCCAGGTCTGCACACCATGCTCCTTCAGTTGCGTCAACACCTGATTCCAGTGCACGGGCTGGAGCAATTGACGGCTCAGTAATAGCGGAATTTGCTCCGCAGATTGAACAACCTCCGCGCTTACGGTCGAACAGATCGGGAACTCAGGTGTGTGAAAAGTAAGCTGTGAAATCATCTCATTAAGCTCTGGCTGTACAAAAGCCATAAGCTCACTATGGTAGGGTGCATCCACCTTCATCGGCATCATGCGAAAAGGAATGAATTCTCCTTCATATCGGTCTGTGGCCTCATCCAGAAGTCGTAACGCCTTCGCTGTACCTGCCACAATAAATTGTCTCGGTGTGTTGTATCCGGAAATGGTTAAGTAATGCTCTTTCCTAATTTCCGCAATAATCTCCTCAAGATCTGACTGTTTCATATCCACAACGATGCCCGCACGGCCTTTATCCTCCTTGAGGGCACGATGCATAAGAGCTCCCCTCCTGGCGGCAAACCGTACACCTTCTGCGAAAGGAACAGCTTGGGCCGCAATGAGAGCCGATATCTCCCCAAGGCTGTGACCGGCAGCATAATCAGGTTTGACTCCCACAAGACGTTCCCAGGACTGAAATAATGCATAACTGGCAGTCAGCACAGCCGGCTGTGCATATTCGGATTGAGTCAACTGGTCCAGCGGTCCTTCCAGAACCAGATGAGCAAGATTAATGCCAAGCTCATCTCCAGCTTCCTCGAAAAGTGTGATGGTGACCGGGTCTGATGCAAGCAGTTCCTTGCACATTCCCACGTACTGGCTGCCCTGACCAGGAAACAAGACCGCCGTCTTCATTCGGAAATCTTCCGTTTGTTGTATTGTTTAAGCCCAAAATGAGAAATCATCTCCTGTTGCATTTGCGAAGAGCCTTCAATAATTTCAAGCACTTTGGCCTCTTTATACAGCCTGGCTACCGGATACTGTTCACTGATGCCATTTGCACCATGGACTTGCAGGGCATCTCCTGTCACCTCAACCGCAATCTTGGAAGTGAAGTATTTAGCAATTGTAGTTTCTATCGCTGCCTGCGGGTCTTTAGCTGCCCGAAGTTCCGCTGCTCGTAAGCACAAAGCCCTGGCTGCATGCACTTTAGTTACCGCATCCCCGATCATGCCTCGTACCAGTTGGAAATGGCTGAGTCTCTCATCGAACTGTTTCCGCTTGCGAGCATACGTGACCATGGCATCTAGCGCTTCTTGCGCAATGGCCAGCCCTGCCCAGGCAATGCTGTATCTCCCATGATCCAGAGCAGAGGACACGATATATTCAAAGCCATAATGTAAGGGACCAATGACATGATCTTTGGGAACCTTTACGTCTTGCAGAACGATTTCTGCCAATCCTGTTTCCGCACCAACCATCACGCCTTCAATAGGCCGGGTTTCCACGCCAGCAAATGATCTCTCCACAAGAAAAGCCGTACTTCTGCCCTTGTTTGCCGCGATAATAATAAATACATCCGCCAAGTGTCCAAACGTGATCCACTTCTTGGTTCCATTTAATACATATCCGTCCGGCTCTTCACGCCATTCCGTCTTCACATTTTTGGCGTCAGAACCCACCTCCGGTTCGGATAGGCCAAATGCGCCAATCCATTCTCCACGGGTCAATTTGCGGAGCCATTGCTCCTTCTGAGCCTGAGATCCAAAACGAAGCAATGTCTCACTTACCAGTGACGTATGTACCGTCAAGAGACTTCGGATGGACGGCATCGCCTTGCCGAATACTTCAGTCAAAAGCCCATAATGTTTAGGATCAAGGGCAAGACCGCCATATTCCTCCGGTATGCTCGCGGCTAAATATCCCTTTTGGGCCATCAGATCAATCAGAGATGCCGGAATTCGCTGATTGAGCTCTATTTGTTTGATAAATGGTCGGATCTCACGGGCCGCAAATGCTTCTGCTTCTTCAATAATGTGACTTTGTACATCCAGATCAATCATTCTATGACCCCCTCTTGCAAGAGGCATTCTTCGAGATAGGAGGAAAATTCGGAAATGGTTTTATATTCGAACAAAGCAACCGGACTGATATCGACCTGCAGCCGTTTGCGGGCACGATTGATAATTTTCAGTGCCTGGACAGAAGATACCCCAATTTTGAGAAAATTCATTTCTTCATCAATATCATCTGGCTCCTGATTCAATATGGCAGCAATTTCACTCTTCATAAAATACTGAATCTCATCCTTTGTCATATTGTGACCTCCGTCTCTTTATTCACATGAATCCAATGCTTATGCGGTTCGAACGGATACGCGGGTAAATGAACCATTTGCCCGGAGCCGTCTGGATGTATCTGTTTCCAATCCAATGCAGCCCCGCCAATATACAATTGAGACAGCAGGTCTGCGATCTGTTCTTCAGATGTCCCTGTCGGCTGTATCGGGAGTTCAATGACCAATGTTCTAGGGGAGATTTCATCAGGAATCTGATCCCTCTCGGCACCAATGACAATCCAGATATCCATTGGGGACCTGGATTTGCTGTTTGAAGACTTCACGTCTCGACCATGAACTGGTTGATGCTGATTCAGCAAAGACACTACCCTGTCTCCTGACTGAACACCTCGGATATCCTTGACAGAAGGGACCAGCCGGGTAATGCTCTCCAACACTTCAAACCAATATGGGGTGATCCCATCGGAATCCTCATGGACTTGTCCTTGCCCCCTCGTACCTCCAACCATAATCCCTACATGTGCAGCTCGGATTCTCGGCGTATATCCGAATCTCATTTTGTCCCGAATGGACATGCTTTTCGTAGGAACGAGTTGGGAAACAGCCCGGTATCGGTAATGCTTTCTATAGCGATTCCGGGTGAAACATACATCGGACAACATCGCTTCGGGGTGCTCTCTAATGTACTGTTCCGCCTGTTCAATCTGCTTCTCCAGAGCCAGTTTCGTCTTGGCGGAGAAGGTTAATATTTGGAGACCTTCAGACCGAGCCGGCTGCACCGGAGGCTTCCATTCTTCGATCACGACATGAGCATTGGTTCCTCCAAGTCCAAAAGAACTAATTCCAGCTTTGCGTGTCTGCCCTTCTAGCACTTCCCAATCACCTGGCTCTTCAACAATATAAAAAGGAGATTGATCCAGTCTCAACGCAGGGTTCACATCATCCATATGCAGACTTGGTGCGAGTTGCTTATGCTTCAGGCTCAGTAACACCTTCGCCAAACTCGCTCCGCTGGAAGCCGGAAACAGATGGCCGATATTCGTTTTCACGGAGCCTAAACCAATAGAAGATGTCCGATGTTCACCGGATTCACTGAACAGCCGGGTCAAAGCGCTCACTTCAATGGGATCGCCGATCCGTGTTCCCGAACCATGCGCCTCAATATAACTGACCTCTCCCGGGAGGAGATTGGCATCCTTGTACGCCTCGGAGAGAACCTCATACTGTCCCTGTGGATTTGGCGCCATAATTCCCAGAGAATATCCGTCGTTGTTCACGGCAGTCCCGCGAATCAGACCATAAATATGTTTATGATTGCGAATAGCCGAAGTTAGCGGCTCCAGATATACGACCACTGCTCCCTCTCCGATGACTGAACCATCTGCATCACGGTCGAATACCTTGGTATGTTTGGTTGATGAGCATATGCCTGCGGTTCGTGATAACTGATGTACATCCGGTGTAGCAAGTACCGTGGCACCTCCCACAACCGCACCTTCAATCCCCTGGCTTCGAATTGCGGCTACCGCCTGATTCAGGGCAACCAGAAAGGACGAACAAGCGGTATCAATGGCGAGTGCCGGACCGGTGAAATTATACAGATGCGAGATGGTAGCCGCTGCAATATTAGACATATTGCCAACCATGGCGTGGGAATGTAGCGGTGCTTGTCCACCTTTGTTCATGGAATCCACCACGAGTCCATAATATGTGCTGGGATTAATCCCAACATATACACCGACGCCGCGTTTATCTTCCCGGTCTGTGAGCATTCCTGCATCCTCCAACGCTTCATGTGCAACCTCAAGCAACTTGCGATGCTGAGGGTCCATGTATGAAGCTTGTTCTGCTGGAATCTCAAAAAACTCATGATCAAATGTGTCGTGGTTCTTCAGTTCTCCCATCCATTCATTCCAATCCGGTCTGCCAGATTGATGAATTCGCTCGGGACTGACCCGAACCACGCTGTCTTTCCCCTCCATCAGATTGCTCCAGAACTGCTCCTGCGTGTCCGCATCAGGCAGACGCAAAGCCAGCCCTGTTATGGCTACGGCACGATGAATATTCAGGCTGTTGTCCGCTTTGGACCCCTTAACTGTACGTTCATCATCCGGCATTTCCTGAATGTATTCGGCCATTTCACGTACGGTTTTGCAAAAGATCAGCATTTCCTGCCCAAGTTCTCTGCCAAGCTGGCTCGATAATCTGTCGAGTAACTGATAGGACCGAATGGAGTTTCCTCCCAGTGAAAGAAATGGCGCATCAAGCGTGATGCGTTTGGCTGGCAATTCCAGCACTTCTGCCCATACCTCCTGAATCCTGCGTTCCAGCAAGGTTCCAGAAGTAACTTCCTCCTGCCGGTCTTCCTTTACCTTGAACGCATCGATAGCCATGATGTCCTGAGTAAAATCCCCATTTGCGTATGCTTGTTGCAATACAAAACGTTGAACCTTGCCACTGGTTGTTTTGGGTATCGCCTTGATTGGAAGCACATGAGTAATTTCGATACCCAGTTCTCCTCTCATGCGGTCCACCAATTGGCTGCGTATGTCCATCAATCGGGTATAGTTCGATTTATGTTTGACAAACACGAGTAATTCTTCCTTTTGGGTGATCCCATTAAAATGACCCACAACAGCCAGATTTCCTCTAGGGATTTCATTGCCACGATACAGCACTTCCTCCAGATCGTGTGCATAGTGGTTCTGTCCGCGAATGAAAATAATATCCTTGATTCGCCCGCTAACCACTAGAGAGCCATCCACCATGAATCCCAGGTCCCCTGTTCTAAGCCACCCCTCGACAAACGTATCCTTATTAAGACTTGGACAATTAAAGTAACCAGACGTTACCGATTCCCCTCGGATCTGAATTTCTCCGATCTCTCTTTCCTTAGAGATCACGCCATACTCATCCGCAATGCGAATCTGTATGCCTGTAATTGGATATCCCTCATGGACGAATTCGACGGTATCTTCTCTCTCTGGGTCCAATACAGGTATCGCAAGTCCTTCATTGACCAAGCTGGTCCGGGATATTCGCTCAACCCGAAGATCTTGTCCAACCGTAGGTGTACATACACCTACAGTTGCTTCCGCCATGCCATAGGCCGGAAACATCATGTTGGAGCGATAGCCACATCGGGCGAATTTTGCAGTGAAACGGTCAATGACTTGTCTTGAAATGGGTTCCGCCCCGTTTAACGTAATCCGGAGGGACGATAAATCCAGCGTATCCAGCTTCGCCTCAGGCACCTTCTGGACCATCCAATCAAAACCGAAATTGGTGCAGCAAAACCATTTTCCCCGATGCTCCGTGATTTTCTGCAGAAACAAATACGGAGAACGGATAAATGTGTATGGGGACATCACCATAATATTGGTTCCACTTGCCATCGGAGTCAGATGCTGTCCAAACAATCCCATATCATGGGTATGCGGGAGCCATGTGAACACCGTATCGCCTTCTTGTGACCCGATAAAGGTCTTGACCGCAATACTGTTGGAAACAATATTGTGATTGGTCAGTTGCACACCTTTCGGCGTCCCCGTGCTTCCGGAAGAAAACTGTAGAAAGATCAGATCATTGGGCTCTGTGCGTACAATGTTCGCTATGTTTTCCCCATGTTGAAGCTCATTGACCGAGATCAGTTCCAATCCGTCAAATGAAGCATCTTCGCGCAATTTCTCGTAATGAGGACGGAAGGTATCCTCTATGATTACGACAGGTTTATCCAATACTTCCCATACCCTGGTGAATTTCAGCAACCCTGTTGACCCCGGTTCCCATGCAGATGGAGCACTGACCGGGGCAGCAATAATGCCGCCCAGCATGCAGGCCCAGAATACATGATAGAACTCCCGGGATTGGTCAATTTCCAAAAGTACGACCTGTCCTCGCCCAAGCCCCTTTTCCTGAAGACGGTGCAAGTAGAGGCGTGCCTGCAATAATAATTCAGGGTAGGACTCGAATTGTTCTTCACCCGAAGAATCAATATATGTCATTCCTTTGCCTGGATAAGCAGAAGCAGCGTGAAGAAGCAGATCTGCCACAATGGCATAATGTTCAGGTAACACAAGCTCTGGTCCGAATTGAATGGCTTTACTGGACATGTTCCACCTCCAATACCTTATTTTGAACCTGTAATTTGGCCTGACTTCCCACATGCGTAGCTACCAGTTGTTGCATATGTTTCAGATCCAAACCTGAAGCACAGCCCATTTGAACATACCAGTTGTGCTCGTCGTGCCGGATAATCCATTCAAAACGGGCCAAATGGCTCGTTGCTCCCAGATTAGGATGACTAGACTCAAAAGGAGCTGCATCTTCGCGGGACACAAATCCCTGGTAATTGAACAGAACCATTTCGTACATATTGGCTTGTTGAGGATCGTAACCATGGCTCAAATATTCACGAAGGGGCGCATAGGTTCTCGCAAATGCTTCATTGTTTAGCAGAGACATGAAGTGAATTCCACGACGTTTGCTAACATCAAGCAATGCAATCAGGTCTTCATGCTTGAATGCCTCATCTATCAAAACAGGAACCAAATCCAGAAACTCACCCACATGATGATAGAAAGATACTCCGTGATACTCTCTTCCGTAATGGACCAAAGCTAATGGCAACTGTGCTGTACCCAGATATTCGGTGATGACACGGGCAAACTGTGTAAATACAGGCCACCAGTCTTCCCCTGCACCTGATTCGGTCAACGGCAATTCAACCGTAATCTCTTGGGAAAGACCAGCTGAGAATGCTCCTAATTCCCTCATGGCTTCTTCGTTATAGAAGCTCCATTCCTTCAGTTCGTACCTTTGGATGATCTCCTCCACCGATATGTTATCGGGACCTTGCGCCAACAAGGCTGTGTAATCCTCATACTTTCGCAAAGATATCTGGGAAATATCCGGTACATCCTCAGGGTACTTGTGTACCTGTGAAGCTAATCTCTCAAGCTCATGAGCAATGACCTCCGCACTCATGCCATCAAACGCTAGATGATCGAAGCCCCAGATCAGGCGGTGCCGATCGGTGTGTGTACGCAAAATGCAGAGTTTCCATGGCAACTCGTTATGCGTATAGTTTGCTTGCAACAAGGATTCCACCAAACGTTCCTCCAGTTGCTTTTGATTCTCTGTAATGTAGCGATGTACATCTATATAAGGGATCATCTGTCCAAGCAGATCCATCACGGGTACGATGTCAATCTGTTTCCAGCGTAAGCCCTCTGCATCTTCGTCAATCATGCTATGCAGAAGCTGATGCTGTACAATGACTTGAACGACGATTCTTCTGATCTGTCGTTCGTCCAAAGCTCCTTCAATCGTTCGGGTGAACCCGCTTGCCCGTGAATCCGTTGATACATGGGACAGCTGGATCGCCGATAACGCAAATGTGCCAATCTTGTCGGCAGCGTCCAAAAAGGACGACATTATGGAGCAACTGTTATCGATATGATGTAATAAGCTTTCGATTTGCTGTTCGTGAAGTAAATTGTTCTGAGGTGTGATAGTTGGAGACTGAGTATGCAGGCTGTCGATACCTTGTGTCGATTGGTGCCTGTGAATATGAGGGAGACACGCTAGTCCTTTAATTGTAGGATATTGGAATAATTCGTTTACTTTAATGTAAATTCCTTCTTTTGACATCATCTGAGTGAAAGAAATTGCTTTTAGGGAATGACCCCCGTGATCAAAAAAGTTGTCGCTGATACCAAAATCGGTTTTAGCCAGCACCTGTTGCATGGCCAATAACATTTTGCGTTCCATTCCGGTTCCGGGTTCCGCTGTTATTGCGGGTGTAATCGCAGCGCCTTCCAAAGACGGCAATGCGTTCCGGTCTACCTTGCCATTCGCATTCAGCGGCAAGTCTTCCAACCACAACATTTTCGAGGGTATCATGTATTCTGGCAGTTCACTCATCAGCACTTTTCGGATGTCCTGTGCACTCAGAGTGACCCCGGGATCGGTCGTAAAGTACGCACCAATGTACGTGCTTCCCGCAGAATCCTTATCCGCGATCACCATGGCTGCCCGAACGCCAGGTATAAACTCTAACCGATGCTTGACTTCCAATAGCTCTATACGGAAGCCTCTGATTTTCACCTGAAAATCGGAGCGTTCAATAAACATTAATGTACCGTCAATCATACGTCTCACGATATCTCCAGTCCGGTACATCATCGTCCCCGGATGGAAAGGATCTTTCACAAAATGTTTTTGCGTCAGATCATCACGGTTAATGTATCCAATACCGATTCCGTCTCCACCGATATACAACTCACCCGGTACATTGGGAGGAACAGGGCGCAACTGGCTGTCCAGCACATAAAGCGATGTATTGAGCAAAGCCTGACTGATTGGCAGCGGCTCGGTGTATCCACCTTCACGCTTCAACAGATAATACGATGCGATATAGGTGGTTTCTGTTGGGCCATAGACGTTCAGCAGCCGATCAGGACCAACATAAGCCAGTGCCTTATTGGCATGGGTTACCGAAGCTGCCTCGCCCCCAAACATCACTTTTCTCACATGTTTGAGACAAGTCACATCCCAGTCCACCAACACATTGAACAATGAGGTCGTGATAAAGAACACACTAACCCGCCATTCCCGAATGATCTGTGACAGACGTTCCATATCCAATACGATATCCTTCGTAATAAACATCAAGGCTGCACCATTTAGAAGAGAACCGAAGAAGTCAAAAATGGCTCCATCAAATCCATAGTTAGATACTTGAAGTATCCGGTCTTCTGGGACTACCGTTACAAAATTGCTAACCTTCATGACTTTGACTACACCGCGATGGCTCATCAATGCACCCTTCGGTTTGCCGGTAGAACCTGATGTATATAAAATATATGCCGGATCTGTGGCAACGACTGATCTGCTCCCCGTTCTTTGAAGCGCAGGAGGCGCAGGATCAACCGATTTCAGAATGTCCTGGGTCACAACACAAGTGATCTCTTCTGCCCAATCCGCCATATAGTCCGATTCGGTCAGAGCCATACAGGCACTGCAATCGTCAAGCATGAAACGAATACGGGATGCTGGGAAACTCGGGTCTATGGGTACATACACGAGACCCGCCATTAGTGTAGCAAAGATACTGATGGCCTGAATCGGTCCCCGGTCCAGTAACAAAGCAATTCTTGAGCCGGATGTAAAATGCCGGTCCGCGAGCCAAGCTGCCAGCTTGCTTGCAGCTTCATGCAATTGAACATACGTCATCTCTCCTCCATCCCAAATCAGCGCCGGGCGGTTACCGTTCTGCTCCACTTGCTCTTCAAACATGTCAATAATGGTGGCATCTCTCGGATAGGATACTGCATTATCATTAATGTCATAGATCAGCCACTGCGCTTCTTCTGGTGAAGTGATTGTGAGTTGGCTAAGTTCAATGGAAACGTCTGACGTAATCTGTAGCAGAAGATTCTCCATCTTCTCACCCATTAGTTCCATCGAAGCATGTTCAAACAATGCCGATTTGTATTCCAGCTCAATCTTGTAATTTCCTTCGCTCTCGATGACGGTCCATGTCATGTCAAATTTGGCCTCAATCTGTTCGGTATACCAGGGTTCAAGTTCGAGTCCCTTCGCTGCCAGTTCTTCTGTGCCCATATGGATATAATTCAGTACGATATCAAAGAGCGGGTTACGGTTGGACTCATGAACAAGCCCCAACTGCTCCACGAGCAGTTCATAAGGATAGTCCTGATGCTCATAACATGCCAGCATCTTTGCCTTGACTGCGTCCAAGTAGTGATCGATCTTCATTCGCTCATCCAATGGAGTACGAACAGCCAACATGTTTACAAACATGCCGATGACGTTGTTCAGCTCTGCTTGTCCACCTCTTCCGGCCACCGCCGTACCCACCACAATATCGTTCTGTCCCGTGTACTTCCATAACAACAAGTGCAGGGAGCCCATAAAAAACATGTACGGTGTGATTCCCCGTTGCGAGCACAATTCCTGTATGTTCCGGGATAGTGAGGGTTCAAGTGTAAAGGACAACCGCCCACCAGCTGAAGAAATATTCCGTTGTCTGGTGTAGTCAGTAAGTAACTCCACAACAGCAGGTTGATCTGAGAATTCATTTCTCCAGAACGTTTCACTCCGAGGATCTCGTTTCTCCTCAGCCCATTGCTGGTACTGCCATTCTGCATAATCCTTATACTGGATTGTCAAAGGCTCAATCCGTTCACCCTGATACAAGCTGGAGAATTCTCTCAATAAAACAGCAATGGAACTCTGATCCGCTATGATATGATGCATGTCGATAAACAACACATGACGGTCTGCCGCGAGACGAGTCAGCTTGATCCGAATGAGCGGTGCCTTGGACAGCTCAAAAGGCTGTACATAACGCTTCATGTCTTCTGCGATTCTCTCTTCCGAAGATTCCAGCATTTCTACAACGGACGACACCTGTTCCTCTACAATCTGCACAAGGTCTCCGTTCATCATCTCGAATCGGGTCCGGAAAGCTTCATGTCGCTGCACCAGGGAATCCATAACCGACCTTAATTTCGCAGAATCCAGCTCACCCTTCACCATATAAAAACTGGCCAGATTGTAGGCTACTCCCCCCTCCATCATCTCATGTACCACGTACATACGTTGTTGGGCCGAGGTTGTTCTGTAATACGGCTGTTGGTTGACCGGCATAATTGAGTGATTTAGTGTTGCTTCCTCGCGCATCTGTAGCTGTGCTTCAACCCACTCTGTCATCGATTGCAACGTGGGGTAATTGAAGATGTGCTCCAGCGCAGCCTGGCATCCGAATGCTTCTGTCATTTTGGCCGAGAGTGCAATAGCCTTCAAGGAATGTCCGCCCAATCGGAAGAAATCATCAGTTGGGTTGATGCTTTCGCATCCTAGCTCCTCCATCCACATGGCCTGCAACCGTTCATTAATCTGCCTCTGAGTCAGCTTCTCCTTATTAGAGGTGCTTGAACTACTTGGCTGCAGAGGACTGCCTGCTACTGTTTTCTCATGTGTTCTAAATTCCAGAACACCAAGGGATACATCATGTTCATGTACAATTGGATCAAAAACGTACGTAGGCAGCGGGATTTTGCGTTGAACCTGCTTGGAAGACAATACCTCCCAGTCCAAATGCGCTCCCATACACCAGCACTGTCCCAGCGCCTTCATTAAATACACATCACCTGGCAGCGAATCAAGTTCTGATCGAATCAGGGATATAGCGGAGTCATCCGTTACAGATGTGTTTGTCCCCTGTTGTACAGGCCATCCTTGTCTCGTCATCATGTATAATGTCTCCAAGCCACGGTCTGTTCCAGAACTGCTTGAGAAAACGAGCGGAAAGTGTGCCTGCCCGAATATATATCTTCCGACTCGTTGAGCTAGTAATACCATTGCATCAGAATCAGACGATCCTGACAGAGCTTTGGCTAGAGCACCCAATCCATGATCCCACTCCAATGTCTCGTCCAGAACCTGCACTGCGTGCTCTGGCAGAATCACACCCGAGATCACAAGTCCAGCAAGTTCACCCACGCCTTGTCCCATAACAGCTTCGGGAATGATCCCAAGTTGCAGACAGGTTGTAAACAATGCATACTCCACGGTGAACAACCGTTTGCAATCCACCTTCTTGTCCGAAATGGTACGTTGACTCATCATCCCCTGTCTGATGACATACTGATCTTTGATGTCAAAATGCCTAATCATGTTCTCCACGTTTGCTCTGAACATACGAGCGATGTGACTGTTATAGGTGGATGCATACAGTTCCTTGGCAAGAAAAGGCGTGGTGCCGCTCTCCCCGTTCAGGATAAATACAATACGCAGTTTCTCCTCCGTAGCCACACCACTTGAAGTGTACGTTTCATCATTGAAAACACTGCCATCCACGGCCACCAGCGTTTTGCGGTGTTTGAGCCGGGCTCTTCCTGTCTGTAAAGTCCATGCGGCTTGGGGCAGAAGTGCAGGAACGGTATGAATATGATCTATAACTGATTCATACGTACGCTCCAGCGCAGTCGTGCTTTTGGCCGAAAAAGGTAGCAACAACAACGGTTCATAGACCAGGTTTTCGGACAGAACTGGCGGCTGCTCCAGAATAATATGAGCGTTGGTTCCACCAATCCCAAATGAGCTGACCGCTGCTCTCAGGATTTGATTCGGGTCTTCGAACGGCTTGGGTTCCGTATTGATATAGAAAGGACTTTGTTCCAGACCCAGCATTGGATTCGGTCGATCATAATGAATCTGCGGGGGTACCGTCCGGTGATACAAGGTCATCACGGTTTTGATAAATCCGGCAACACCAGCGGCAGCATCCAAATGACCAATATTCGCCTTCACTGATCCCAGCGCACAATAATTGGATTTCGAACTGCTCCAGGATTGTCGGAGCGCCTCAATTTCAATTGGATCACCAAGTTTGGTCCCTGTTCCATGTGCCTCAAGGTACGAAATCTGCTCCGGGTGTATACCTGCCTTTTTCAGCGCGGTTGAGATGACTTTGACTTGTCCGTTCACGCTGGGAGCCGTATACCCAATTTTGTCAAAGCCATCGTTATTGATTGCGGAACCCTTGATGACCGCATAGATCTGGTCTCCATCTTCCAACGCTTGATCGAGGGCCTTCAGAACAACCATGCCACAACCGTTTCCTGACACTGTACCGGAAGCTTCTTCAGAAAAGGGCTTGCAATGCCCATCCTTGGAGTAGATCATCCCTTCGTGCCATACATATCCTTCCTTGATTGGATAGGAGATCGAAACTCCACCGGCGAGTGCCACATCACATTCTCCCCGAACAATCGATTCCGCTGCCTGATGAATGGCTACGAGCGAAGTAGAGCAAGCCGTCTGTACAGTCACACTGGGTCCCCTAAGATTGAGCTTATAGGACACACGGGTTGTGATGTAATCTTTCTCATTCAGAGTCATGGCTTCAAATGCACTTAGGAAATTGCCCGATCGACCTGCCAATTTGGCCATCCAGGGCAGACTTAGACCACTTCCGGCAAACAAGCCGATCTCTCCTTCATAATCGTAAGGATTACATCCTGCGTGTTCCAAAGCTTCCCAGGCGCATTGATGTAACATACGAATCTGAGGGTCCATCATGTTCGATTCCTGGTAGGCATATTCAAAGAATGATGAATCAAAGTAGGCCGTGTCTTCCAGTACACCTTTGGCTCTCACATAATGAGGATGATTCAGGTCTTCTGCACGTACACCTGCTGCGAGTAAATCCTCCTCATCAAGTCTGGCAATGGCTTCTCTGCCCTGCATCAGATTATCCCAAAACTCATCCACATTCCGCGCTTGCGGAAAATGTCCAGCCATGCCAATGACGGCAATATCCGCAGATCGATGTGGTGCGCCTTCCACTGGCTGAGACGGACTCATGTTCTTCTCCTCAGTCGTCTCCATTCCAACATGTTCAGCGATATAATTCTGGACAAGTTCTTCTCCAGTTTGCGCATATTCCCGTTTCGATTGTGCAGCATCGATACCGAGGTTTGGGGACACGGAGTTTACATGGTGACTTTCTCTTTCTCCGACCAGATAATGGGTTAGTGACGCAATGGTAGCATGCTCGAACAGCTTCACCAGAGGAACGGCTTTACCCAAATAGCTATTTAAACGGTTATTAATCAGAATAAGTCCCAGTGATGTACCTCCAATATCGAAAAACCGATCATTGACACTCACATGATCCCGATTGAGCACTTCTCTCCAGGCTTCGGTCAGCATTCCAGTCAAATGGGAACTCATATCATGTACTGGCTGTTCTAAGGAAATATCCGAAAATGGTATCTGCTTTTCTAAATCTGACCCAAGCGGAATGTTCAAAGCACCGCGATCCAGTTTGCCGTTGGGAAGAAACGGGAACTGCTCCACTCGAACCATATGGGTAGGAATCATGTAATGGGGCAGACAATCACCAAGCCAGGACCGCAACATCTTTTCTGCATCAGCATCATTCCGTTCTTTCCCAGGTTTCAGACGATAAAATAGAACCAGTTGTTTCCCCTGAGCTGTCTCATCGCTGACTTTAACCACAGCCTCACGAACACTCGTATGCCGTAATACCGCCTGCTCAATCTCAGTAAGCTCCATCCGGTAACCACGAATTTTGACCTGCTGATCCAGACGACCTGCCAATTCAATATCACCGTTTGGCAAAATCTTGGCCTTATCCCCCGTATGATACAATCTTCCTCCGACAACATCCGGGCTGGAGGTGAATTTCAAGGCGGTTTCCTCCGCCCGGTTCCAATACCCTCTGGCAAGACCATGGCCTGCGATACACAATTCTCCATATGTGTCCCTCGGTTCAGGTTTACCTGCTTCATTCAAAATAAGCACCTGTGTATTAGCAATGGGCTGACCAATGGATACGGAGTCCGCAAAGGTAAGCTCTTTGACTGTAGACCAGATGGTGGTCTCCGTAGGTCCGTACATATTGTAGATTTTCGCCCGTGATCGCTGTTGCAGATCCCTTAACAAGGACATGGGGAAGGTCTCCCCTCCAGTCAAAATGCAATCCAGTCGGCTAAGAGCATGGCCAAATTCCGGATTCTCGGCAAATGCACGGATACGCGATACGGTACTGAGAATGTGCGTAGCTCCGTGTTCCATCAATTTTCCAGCTGCAAGTGCAGGGTCCAACTGTTCCAACTCATTAGCTAGATAGAATGAATGCCCCGTGCACAGGGGAGTCAGGGTCTCAAAACCAAAAATATCAAAGGACATGGTGGTCACGCTAAGAACACGGTCCGTTTCATGTCTGAAAATTCCTCGATGCCTAATGTCTTGAACAAAATTCACCAAAGCGCTGTGGCTAATCATTACGCCCTTGGGTCTACCTGTTGAACCGGAAGTGAAAATGACACTAGCCAGATCAGCCGAATATCCATCCGTGACCGGATTGACAATTGCACGCTCATCCTGCGCTTTAGGATCATAGGCAAGCTTGACACCTTCAAACGCAATCATGCCCAGGTATTTTTCCGAACACAACATGGCTTTCATACCACTATCCCCAACCATATCGAGAATTCGCTGCTGCGGGAACGCTGGGTCAAGCGGAACATAAGCTGCGCCTGCTTTCATAACAGCAAGCATCATGACAATCAGTCCCTCATCCCTTGTAGACAAAATACCAATCGGTTCATCACGCTGTACCCCAAGATGAATCAGCTTCCAGGCCATAAGGTTGGCTTTCTCATTCAGTTGACGATAGGTGAACGATTCGCCGGAAGAGACAATCAGCGCGATTTTATCCGGGACTTGTATCGACTGTTCCTCGAACATACGATGAACAAGCAGCGTTCGGTCATAATCCAGCTTTGTCCCCGATAAAATGCCCCTTGAAACCTCCGTAACGCTGAAGGAGCCCTCCATATATTGATGCAATGGGGCCTTAGGCTCCCTTACAATTTGTTCTGCCAATTCGATTAGTTGTGAGACCATACGTTCCACCGAATCCGGGAGAAACAAGTCGGTTGCAAACTCGATGTAACCTTCAATCACGTAATTGCCCTTGTTTTCCTGACACGTCAGTAACAAGTCATAGGTGGAAGTCCCCGTGTCGATTGGCCATGCCGAGAATTTCAACTCCCCAAATTCCAATTCATGCTGCTCCATGTTCTGATAATCGAAGCAAACGTCGAAGACCGGATTTCGATTTAATTCCCGTCTGTTTCCAAGTACGCGGACAAGCTCATCAAACGGGTAGTCTTGATGGGCGAATGCCTCCATCGTTCTGCCTTTCAGCTTTTGGAGGAATTCAGCATAGGGTTGTTCAGGTACCAGAAGGTTCCTCATGGCGATCATGTTGACAAACATGCCCGTTGTGTCTTTCCATTCCTCATGTGAACGTCCTGCGACCGGCGTGCCAATCACAATGTCCTCTTGTCCCGTTTGACGAGCCAGGAGAATGTTCCACAGACTTAGCATGACCATATACATGGTCACTTCTGACGTTTCAGCCAACTGATGCAACTGCTTCGTAAGCGAAGGCGCTAACGTGAAGTGCATCCGTTTTCCTTGCATCGTGCGCTGCACCGGTCGGTCATAATCCAGTGGAAGCTCCAGCAAAGGCAGTGAAGTACCCAGCCGCTCCAACCAGAAATCACGTTGTTTGTCCAAAACCCCATGGCGCAGACCATCCTGCTGCCAGACCGCATAGTCCTTGTACTGTAAATGATCCGGCATTTCCTGATCAAAATAGAATCCATTGAAGTCTCTCGTGATAATCTCGACGGAAGTTCCATCTGCCACAATATGATGTACATCAAAAAACAGCATATGTCGCAACTCATCCAATCGTACAAGCTCCACTCTCATAAGCGGAGCTTGTTCCAGATGGAACGGGCGAATCAAGGAATGAATAAGAGAATCCATTTCCTGTTTGTCACCAATACTCCGCTCCGTGTATCCAATCTGCACAGTCGCAGAAGGATGTACAATCTGAACAGCCTTATCCTTCAAAATTTTAAACGAGGTACGAAGTGACTGGTGCTTCTGCACCAGTTTCTCCAGTGCAAGTTCCACCCGGTTTCGGTCAAGCGGACCATCAATGAAGGTTGCAGATGGCAAATTGTATGCCACACTTTCCGGGTCCATCAAGGTTTGTGTCAACATTCGCACCTGTGCCGATGAGAGTGGATAATGATCCATAGGTTCAGCTGCCCGAATTTTATGATGTTCCTCCCGAGGTGCATGAACCGATTGCAGATAGTCCGCCAGACGTGCAGATGTCGGATGATTGAACAAATCGGCCACTTCTGTCCGGATGCCCGTGCGGGACTTAAGCGCTGACGACAGACTTATCGCTTTGAGCGAGTCTCCCCCCAAGCTAAAGAAGTTATCGTCCACGGCAATAGTATCGTTACCAAAAATTAAGCGATAACACTCCAGTACAATGGTGGGAAGTTCATCTACCACACCTTCATAGCAAAGCGGACTAGAGACGGTATGTCGATCAGACATGGATGTTCTTCTGGCTCCTGGTTTACTTGTGTCCACGGAGGAAACGGAGAACTGTATTCCTGTCAGTGGAAACGGCTGTTTGTTGAAGACGTACGTAGGCAATGCACGCTTTGTCCGTAATGTGCTTCCCTTGAGAACCTGCCAATCCGGTTCCAGTCCTTCGCACCATAGTTCAGCCAGCCGCAGATTTACATATATATTCTCCTGCTCGGTTTCCTTGGCATGGCGTAACATATTGACCACGCGGTGAGAATTACGGGCAAGCTTGTGTTGCTTCAACAAGGAACCTAACGTTCTTCCCGGCCCCACCTCAATACATAATGCACGCTCCTGCAACAACAGCTCAGACAAGTTATCTTCAAACAGGACGGGTTCCAAAATGTGCTTCACCCAGTAAGCGGGCGACATCAAATCCTGTAGTTTTGCCCAAGTTCCACTGGTGTTGGAAAGCTGCGGAATCTGAGGAGTATGAAAGGTTATTGTAGACAGCCACCGCTGGAATGGCTCGGCTGCGCCTAACATCATCGGTGTATGAAAAGCATGGGACGTTTTCACACGAATACTTTTCCAGCCCCTGGAATGAGCAAGTGCTTCCATGCCTGTTATTGCTTCTGCAGTCCCGCCGATTACACATGAACCCGTTGTATTGACGAGGGATAACCATACACCTTCTTGCAAGATTGGCTTAACCTCGTCAGCATCCGCCATGATGGCCAGCATCACACCTGGTTCCTGATCCTGCATCAGGCTGCCGCGCAAACGAACCAGTTGCACCGCATCAGCCAGTTCAAATACGCCAGCTACTGTAGCTGCAGCGATCTCCCCAATGCTATGTCCAATCAGTCCATCCGGCTGAATGCCGATCTCAATCAAGCTCATTGCGATTGCATAGCTGGTTAGAAACAATGCGAATTGACTGTACTTTGTCTCGTTCATTCGTTCTGGCTGTTCGTGTCCATAGATAATGGAGGTTATCTCTTTACGTTCATCCTGTTGGAGTAGTGCAAGCACCTGATCCGCATGTCTTCTAAACAGCGGGGCAATGCCTGTCTGCTCTTTGCACAGATATAGATCCCTGCCCATCCCCTGATACTGGCTCCCTTGTCCAGGAAACATAAAATATATGGGTTCACTGCCAGCATGGGCGCGGTGTACTTTGGCTTCTCCTAGTTTTTTGAGCAGCAATTCGGGTTGATCCTGCCAGGATCGTTGCACCACAAGTGCTTTGCGATACTCAAATCTGCGTCTTCCCTTCTGTAACGTCCATGCCGCATCTGACCACGACTCTGCAGAATGTTCCACCAGATGTTTCACAATTTGCTCTGCCGTTTCGTTCAGTGAATATTCACTTTTCGCAGAAAACAACATGACATTGATTTCATCGTCTGGACTGCTCTTCTCCATCATGGGTGCTTCCTCCAATACCATATGAGCATTTGTTCCCCCCACACCAAAGGAATTGATGCCCGCCCGGAGTCTGCCTTTGGACAGTTCTCGCCAGTTCAGCCCTTGCGAGCTTACCTTGAATGGTGTGTCGGAAAAATTGATTTTCGGATTGGGCTGTTCATAATTGACGGTGCCAGGAATGTAGGAATGCTTGAGGCCAAGTGCCACTTTGACTAGACCAACAACACCTGCTGCTGTATCCATGTGCCCTACATTGCCCTTTACGGATCCGAGATAACAAAATTGTTTTTGATCTGAATCAAAGGCCTGAGTCAATGAGGTTACCTCAATCGGGTCCCCAAGTAACGTGCCTGTACCATGGGCTTCCACATAACTGACCGATTCAGGGTCAATTCCTGCAAATCGATAGGCATCACGAACCACTTCGGCTTGCCCGGCTATACTCGGAGCGAGAAAATTCATCTTTTCCTGACCGTCATTGTTAATGGCGGAGCCTTTGATTACCGCGTAGATGTGATCGCGGTCTCGGACTGCATCACTTGCCCGTTTCAGTACTACGATCCCCATCCCGTTGGAGAACACCGTACCGCTTGCTTTCGCGTCGAATGGACGGCAATGACCATCCTTCGAAAACATCATGCCATCTTCATGGATATATCCGCCTTCATTAGGAAGCTCCACCGTAATTCCTCCAGCTACCGCTACATCACATTCACCAGTCATCAGAGATTGACATGCCAGATGAGGTGTTACCAGAGAGGAGGAACATCCAGTTAGTGCCGTGTAGGCAGGCCCTTTCAGATTAAGCTTATAGGCCATCCGTGTTGCCAAAAAATGATTCGTGCTGAGTGTGAAGGCTTGATACTTATTGCTATAGTCCTCATCGTTAAACAGAACGTTTCGATACCACTCAAAATCATCAGATCCACCGACAAAGACACCAATCTTGCCTGATTGATCCGGATCGCAGCCTCCATCTTCGAGTGCCTCCCATATTCCCTGATACATCAGTCGGAATTGTGGCGACATGTTACGTACCTCTTCCGGCGTATAATCGAAAAAGGCTGCATCGAATGCGTCCAAGCCATTGGCACGCCCCTTCGCTTTAACATACCGTGGGGAATTCAGCTTTTCTTCGTCCACACCAAGTTCACGTAACTCTTCATCCGAATAAAAATAAATACTTTCCCGCTGATCCATCAAGTTGTTCCAAAATTCACGAATGTTCACAGCTCCCGGCACATTGATGGATAAACCGATAATGGCAATGTCCTCCCGCGCAAAGTGTTGCGGACGTGCAAACATCTCTGCTCGTTTAACTGGACTTATCCTCTGCTTTCTTTCAGGCAATTGAGCAAATTGCTGCAAAGCAGGATAATCGAAAAATCGTGTAACCGGAAAATCCATACCTGTCCTATATTTGAGTTTGTTATGAGCCTGTATAACGGAAAATGAATTGCCACCCAGTTCAAAAAAGTGGTCATCCCGACCTATGCGGGCAACCCCAAGTACTTCCGCCCATACTTCGGCGATGGTCTGCTCAAGCTCGGTCGCAGGTGGCGTGAACGCTACCTTGGATTCGTCTCTGACGTCCACATCTGCCAGCAGCGCATTCCGGTCCATTTTACCGCTGCTGTTATGCGGAAATTCGGTACGATGAATAAACATTGCGGGTATCATGTATGAAGGCAATGCCTTGGACAAATGCTCACGCAATTCATTCGCGGAATATTCCTTTTCCGACAGATAAAAAGCGCACAAGGTTGCCACATTGTTCTCGGGCTTCCTCATGGCGACAACCGTCTGAATGATGCCCGGGTAGGTGGAGAGCACATTTTCGATCTCACCTGTCTCCAGTCTCGCGCCCTGTATTTTGACCTGAAAATCCATACGACCCAGATATTCAATTGTCCCGGAAGGTAACCAGCGAACCAGGTCTCCTGTACGATACATGTAACGGAAATGCTCCGGGTCCTCACCTTCCCTGAAGAAAGGATTGAGTACAAATTTCTCATTCGTAATTTGCTCCAGATTGAGATATCCCCTGGCAAGCCCCACTCCGCTTAGACACAATTCACCAGGAATTCCAACGGGCTGGAGTTCATCTTTATTTCCGGTTACGTACCATCTGGATTCGTTCAGCGGATAGCCGATAGGAATATTCGCCGAACCTACATACTCGTTTAATGGATAATGGGACACCCAGATCGTACATTCGGTGGGACCATACACATTCTCCAAACTTGCCTGCCAACCGAGGGCTTTATACTTGCGGATGATATCCGGCGTAACCGCTTCGCCACCAACAAAAATCCAGCGAAGGGATGAAAGTTCGTTGCTCTCCTGAATCTCCATCGTCTCCAGAAACAATCTGAACATGGTTGGCACAAAGTTGATATGGGTTACCCCATCCTTTACCACCTTCGCAGCAATTGCCACGGGGTCCTTCTCCGCTCCGAATTCCAGAATGCTCAGGGTTCCTTCTCCCATGAACCAGCCAAATAGCTCTGTCGCAGATACATCAAATGTGTAAGCCGTTTTTAGCAAATAAACATCGTTCTCCCTTAACGGAAACCGTCTGTCCAAGTCCAGCAGCGTATTGACTACACTGTGGTTCTCAATCATGACTCCTTTCGGTTTGCCGGTGGAGCCTGACGTATACATGATGTAGGCAAGGCTATGCGGGTCAAGCTGAATGTCCAGATTAGAGGAATTCCCTGTGTATGCTTGTTCTTCCCCGACATAAATAATTGAACTGTCCAATAAAGAATCTTCCTCTTCATAACTCGTTGAGATCAGGATGGAAATTCCGGCATCTTGCAAAATAAACTGTTTCCTGGCGGTTGGAAAATCAGGGTCTACAGGTACAAAAGCGCATCCTGCCTTCAGAACGGCGAGCAACGCGATGACCAAATCGGAGGAGCGCCGAATTTGCACACCAACAGCTTCATTTTCACGAGTCTTCATCTCTACGATCCGTCTTGCAAGCTGATTGGATTTCATGTTTACCTGTTCATATGTTTGCTGGAGTTCGCCTTCAATCAAGGCGATTCTATGAGGGACACGCTGCACTTTTTCAGTGAAAACATCTGCAATATGGCGTTTTTGGTAGGGAAAATAGGAGGTCTGGTTATAATCATGCAAAATTCGTTCTGCTTCCCCATCAAGCAATAGACTCAATTCACCGATCGCTTTTTCAGGCGAGGCCAGCACTTGTTCGAGCAGTTTGAGATAACGCTCTCCCATCCGCATTATCGTGTCTGGAAGAAAGATATCATCCTTAAATTGCAGTTTTAATTGTGTTCCTTGAGGGGTGCGACTCAACACAAACATCAGTTGACCCGGAAAAGTAACCTGATCTTGATCCACTACACGAGTGTGAAGTGAATCCGTTTCTTCATAGGCATCGTACACAAATGAAATATCAAAAAGAGTAGGTGAGCCCGGTTGGGATTGTAATCCGCTATCCCGTACGATCAAATTGTTGGGATAACCGATATTACGATAGGTATCCATCCATTCTGTGGACACTTGCTGTAAGAGGGTTTCGAAGGTTAGCTCAGACAGAACATGGAATCTCATGGGCAACATATGTACAAAACAACCTATGGATTCTTCATATTCCAATCTCGGGCGATGAGAAAATGGAGAGGTATACGTGATGTCGTCTTTGCCTGTATATTTCTGCATGAGCACGGTGAACACACCCATATAAAACATGAACACCGTAACTTCTCGATCCATGGCAGCCTGTGTAATCTCCTGTACCATGGATTCCTGCAGATCCAGGCGGATCTCACACCCATTTCCTTTATGACGGGATACGGACGAGAAGTCTCCTGGCAAGGTCAGCGGCTCCGCTCCCTGCATTTTATTCATCCAGAATTGCCGCTGCTTTTCATACTTTCCCGTCTCCAGCTTCTTTGTTTCCTCGGTGATGTATGCAGAGAAGCCCTCATCATGGTAAACATCCACCGTCTGGCCATGAACAAGCCGCGTGTAGCCATCCACTATTTTATTCTTCATTAACTCGAGGGATATCCCGTCACAGATCAAATGATGTACGCACATCGTAAAATAATAACTCTCGTTATCCGTTCGTACCAGCATCATACGATAGAGGGGAGCCTGATTCAGCATAAAACACTCGCTTGTAAACTCCTTCAACCACAGGTTCAACTGCTGTTCTTTCTGTACCTCATTCAGAGTTGCATCCAGTTCACGCTCTATCAGTTGGAGAGGGACTTCCCTCTCAATCACGAGAACTGGAAGATCGTTCTGAATCTCAAGAGAAGACCGCAGTGCCTCTTGCTCATTCACCAATAGTTCGATTGCATTACGGAACAGTTGAACGTTCAGTTCTTTCATAGAGATTGTTACTGCGATGTTATACGAAGAAGGATCTTCGACCTGACAATCGAAATAGATTCCTTTCTGAGTTTCCGATAGCTCAACAGTCTTACGGATCAAGTTCCCCACCTCATTTGTTATGATTTCCTGAAACTATGTATACTTGAGTACTTTACTGCATAACCCAAATACCGCCTGCCAGAATGGAGAGTACCGTAATGAATGTTTGATAGACAATGTCCATAATAAGATTTCCGATACTATCGCCGTCCGCCTTCCGATTTTTGATCATGACATACGTATGAGACCATAACCCGCTCAACCCATAGATATACATCGTAACAAGCACGCCTACCCAAAAATTCCCCTGGAACCAGATGGCCATGATTCCCATGACTCCCAGACCCACTTGAGAGAATCCATATTTGACTTGAAAAGGTCCACCTGGCCAGCCAAGCATTTTAGCCGTTTGATCCGCTCTGGCGATATTCACGACATACCCGATTACTCCAACGAGGCCAAACGTTACCACAAACTGATGAAGTAACAACACTCTTGAGATTTCGCTCATCTCACCAGGAAAGCCTAGCGTATACAGATGAACCGCCCCTGATATAAGTCCTAGCAACCAAAGAACTAAAAACCACATTTTTTCACAACCTTCTCTTCAAATTTGGGATAATTTTCATTTAAAAACACTTCCTTGTAACTAAGCCAATTATATAACTACCCTCTTTTTTGTCAATTATTTGGATTTTTTTTATTTTGTTGCATTCAGTCGAATGATAGAATAACCTCCATAACAACATTCATAATCGCGAAATGTAAATAGATACATTTTACTGTAATTTTTTTCAATAAAAGTTCCGGTATGTAAATTATAACGATTTAATGCTTTACTATATTAAACTCAAAGAAATCTACCTGTTGATATTCTGTTTTATTTACCGGCAATTTTTTTACTTGTCCTGTTTTTTTTCAGGCTTAAAGGTTTCTCTTTAGTGGAAAAGATAGACTCTTGTCGGACTAACGACAAATAACCTCCCTCGCACTTTATCGCGCGATAGAAGGTTGTTAGTTGTCGTATTCTGGTACTTCAGCACCAATATGATTGTCTGCAAGCTATCTGTTACTGTGCGATCTGGTCGCGGATGGATTGAAGTATTTTTTTCTCCAGCCGTGACACCTGTACCTGGGATATACCCAGCCTGTTGGCGACCTCGGATTGGGTCTGATCCCGGTAATACCGGAGATACACAATCAGCCTTTCCCGTTCACTGAGGCCACCAATCGCTTCATTCAGCGCCAGCTTGTCAAACCATCGTTCCTGAGATTCGTCAGCAATCTGATCCATCAATGTGATGGGATCGCCATCATTCTCAAACACCGTCTCATGAATGGAGGTCGGCGGTTTGTTGGCTTCCTGGGCAAATACCACTTCCTCCGGGGTTACCCCCAGTTCTGCGGCAACTTCCTTGATCGTTGGCAAACGATCGAGATGTTTGGACAGTTCGTCCCTTTTTTTGCGGACTTTATTCGCCATTTCCTTAAGTGAACGGCTGACCTTCAAGGTACCGTCATCCCGCAGGAACCGCTGGATTTCTCCGATAATCATCGGAACAGCGTACGTCGAGAATTTCACATCATAACTGAGATCGAATTTGTCCACTGACTTGAGCAGACCGATACAACCAATCTGGAATAGATCCTCCGGATCATATCCCCTGTTCATAAAACGCTGTACGACGGACCAGACGAGTCTGATGTTGCAGTTCACCAGCGTATCCCGTGAGACATGGTCACCCGACTGACTGAGCGCAATCAGCCGTTTGACCTCGGCATCGTCCAAATAGGTCTGTGAAGATGGTTTCACTTCAGCATCCATAAGAACACCAACCCCTAATTATACAATGCTTTCTTGGATTCAATCCTTTTCTTCATCTTGATGGAGGTGCCTCTGCCGGGCTCACTGCTGACTTCGAATTCATCCATAAAGTTTTCCATAATGGTAAAACCCATTCCCGACCGCTCAAGTTCGGGTTTGGACGTATATAACGGCTGCTTGGCCAGTTCAAGATCTTCAATTCCTTCACCGCGGTCTTCTACAATAATCGTAATCATGTCTTCCCGGATCTCAGCTTGGATGGACACAACGCCTTCCGAATTGTTGTTATACCCATGGATGATGCTGTTCGTCACGGCTTCCGAAATAACCGTCTTCAGATCACTGAGCTCATCCATCGTTGGATCAAGCTGGGAGATGAAAGCAGCAACGGTGACCCGTGCAAACGATTCGTTCTCCGACTTGGCCGCGAATTGCAGATTCATGAAATTTGTCCCCGTTCCTTCATTCATGAGACGACCTCCAGACCTGAGAGAGCAGTTCCCTCATTTTCGTAAATCGGCATAATCTTGAACAACCCCGACATTTCCAGCAAACGATACACTGGCGGATTGACATCACAGACAACCATCTTGCCGCCTTTATTCTTAATGAGCTTATATCTTCCCAAAATGACACCCAGGCCCGAACTGTCCATAAATTGCAGATCTTTCAGGCTGAGTACCAGATGCTCGCATTGTCTGCGCTGGATGGCTTCATCCATCTGCATCCGTACCATGTCGGCTGTATGGTGATCCAGCTCCCCGGATAATCGCACAATCAGAATCCCGCGGTGATGTTCCATTTCCACATGCAAGTTCACGTTTGCTCACTCTCCTCCCTGTCTTGAACAAGGATTTCTACGCACCCGAAGGCTTTTCCTGCCCCCCGACAAAACTAGAAGAAAACCCCTATTTAACTACAAAATATATTCAAAGGATGCGTGCAATCGCGTAAATCGCGTCTAGTCGAACAGGTTGGATGTTGTCCGTTTGAACAGCTTCCACCACCCAGCCTTGTTCACATCCTGAGGAGCCTGTATGTCGAATTCCTTGACTACTTCATTGCCCTGATAGACAACCAACTTGCCAACACTCTGACCGGCCTTGATTGGGGCCTTGACTTCTTTCGCCATCAACAATTCATGACGGATATCATTCGATTTGGCACCTTTGCGCATCAGCACACTATAATTTTGCGTTGCATTCAGCGGCAGTTCGGCAACTTCCCCTTTTTCGATCTTCAAGCTACCCAGCAGGTCCCCTGACTTGTACAGAGCTTTCATCGTATACTGACCAAAAGCATAATCAAACATCGAGGATACTTCACTGTTCCGTGTTTTGGTATTCGGCTCACCGAGTACCACCGCAACCGTACGTAGCCCGTCCTTCGACGCTGTAGCCGAGAGACAGAACTTGGCCTCGGAAGTATATCCCGTCTTTAACCCGTCTGCTCCTGTGTAGAAACGAACCAGCTTATTCGTATTCACCAGCCAGAAAGGCTTTTTGGTATCTTTGCGAAGATAATCCTGGTAAGCCCCCGTGTATTTCGTAATGCCGGAATGCTTCAGCAGTTCACGGCTCATGACTGCAATGTCATGGGCGGAAGAATAATGGTTTTCGACCGGCAGACCATTACAATTGGCAAAATGCGTATCCTTCATGCCAAGCTCCTTCGCACGTTCATTCATTAGCTGTACAAAGGCTTCCTCCGAGCCAGCAATTTTCTCAGCCATGGCGACAGAGGCATCGTTGCCTGAAGCCATGGCGATCCCTTTTAACATATCGTCGACCGTCATTTCTTCCCCGGGCTCCAGAAAGATCTGTGATCCACCCATAGACGCAGCATATTCACTGGTTCTCACTTTATCGGTTAGCTTCAACTTGCCAGAATCGATCGCTTCGATGGTGAGCAGCATGGTCATAATCTTCGTAATGCTCGCCGGAGGCAGCTGATCATGACTGTTTTTCTCATAAATAACGGTGCCCGTATCTGCATCCATCAAAATGGCAGAGCGTGCCGACGGGGCTAAATCTGCTGCCCCCGCTGGTTTGGGTGTTTCTTCAGCCAGCGCTGTTGATGCCATTAGGGGCAGCAGGATACAAAGGGTCATGAACGATGCCATTATTCGTTTTTTCACTAGGGTTACCTCCTCAAATGACTTGCTTACTGCATGGTCAATGCATGTACTGCTAATCATTGTCGGCCCGATTGAAGTAAATTATTCCATGTAAAGAATGATTTCCCGAACTTTTTGTTTAAAAAGGAGGCAAGAACAAAAAAACATGACAAAATACAAAAAGACAACCTACCTGAATAGTACATCAGGGTAGATTGCCTCTTTTACGTGTTACCTATTACATTTGCGGAATAACAGCCAGAACAAGAGCCAGGAACGATTCACGAACACGCTCTGTTGTTTCCATAACCTCATCATGCGAAAGCGGCTGATCCAGTATTCCGGCAGCCATGTTGCTGATACAGGAAATACCGAGCACTTCCAGACCAGCGTGGCGTGCCACGATGACTTCGGACACCGTAGACATGCCAACTGCATCTGCACCCAATGTACGCAGCATCACGATCTCTGCTGGTGTCTCGTAGTTAGGACCAAGCATACCCGCGTACACGCCCTCACGTACGTTAAAACCTTGTGATGCAGCCGTATCCTTCGCCAGTGCGCGCAGGCGACGGCTGTAAGCCTCAGACAGATCCGGGAAGCGTACGCCCAGAGCAGAATCATTGGGTCCGATCAATGGATTTTTGCCCGTGAGATTCAGATGATCCGAGATCAGCATCAGGTCACCGGCCTCATACGAGGTATTTACACCACCTGCTGCGTTGGTGACAAGCAGGGAGGTCACTCCCAGTTCTTTCATGACACGTACCGGGAAGGCCGTCAGTTCCGGACCGTATCCTTCGTACATGTGGAAACGCCCTTTCATCATGACAACCGGACGACCTTTGATCGTTCCGACCAGCAATTCACCTTCATGTCCTTCTACTGTGGACACCGGAAAATGCGGAATATCCTGATAAGCAATGCTTACGCCATCTTCAATCAGTTCTGCCAAAATGCCGAGTCCTGAACCCAAAATCAAACCGACTTCCGGCTTGATGGAGCTTTTGCTTTGAATGTAGGATGCTGCTTCCAAAATCATCTGTTGGTTTAATGCTGTCATAAGATGTTCCCCCTTAAGTTGAAACGATCCGTCTGTATCCGCATTTTGCATAATCGATTCAACTGGAAAAGACGCTCTTTGAATTTATGCAAAATGCTTATGTATAACGGCGTTTAGATGTGTTCAATTTATTTTATCCTAATTTGGCTTAATGTTCCGCATTTTTTTGCAGATTTGCATTCACTAAGCAACTATCTTGCCCGCGGATGATGCGATTCATAGATCTCTTTCATCGTTTTGCGTCCATGATTGCCATACTGTTGTCCTGGTTGCTCCACATGACCGAGCATGTCCTGAACCGCACGTGTATCTGCCCCACTGGCAATCAGGTGGGCGGCAAACGAATGTCGCAGCGTATGTGGCGTAATTTCACCCGAGATGCCTGCATCCACCGCTGATTTTTTGAGCAGCTTCCAGAATCCCTGCCGGGTTAAACGTCTGCCGGATACGTTGACAAAAAGTGCCTGCTCGTCCGACTCTTTTTTGATCAGCAGGTTGCGAAAATCATCCACATATACACTCGCCCAGTGTGCCGCTGGCGCCCCAATAGGCAGAATGCGTTCTTTACCCGCTCCACCGCAGCGGATAAAGCGCATGCCTGGTTGTACATCCCGAACATCCAGCGCAATCAGCTCCGAGACCCGAATGCCTGTGGCATATAACAGTTCCAGCATGGCCCGGTCGCGCACGCCTTGCGGAGAACGTGTATCAGGCGCTGCCAGTAATAATTCAATCTCATGAATCGTTAATACCTGTGGTGGTGTTTTGTCTGCTTTTGGAGCCTCAACGTCAAACGTAGGGTCCTGGATAATGTCACCCCGCCGCATCAAAAAATGAAAATAGGAGCGCAGGGATACCACGCTGCGAGCAATGGTTGCATTGGCACGACCTGCCTGTTTCAGCTGACCTATAAACAGGATGACATGAGTCCGGCGCACCTGCTCCGCTGCCCGGATACCGTATTCTTTATCCGCAAATTCGATGAACTTGTCCACGTCCCGAAGATACGATTCCAGCGTGCTGCTCGACATCCCTTTATCCTCTTCCAAGTATAAGGCATAGGCGTGTATCGTCTGTCTCATGCACAACGCTCCTCATCTGACAGGACTGCCACAAAGGCAACCTGCTTCCGTATTTGCATCCCTGGCTGTTCAAGCTACTCCCCGTACCAATAGAATAAACGAAGACGCTCTGCCATTGAAGGACGTCCTTCCCCGTTGCCTGGCCAAACCGTTTCCTGAAATACTTTAACCGCATTTCCTGTTGGCATCTGATATTGGTCCACAGGCGAGATCCAGCCGTTGAACAAATCCAGGACATGATAGAACAGATAAACTAATGCAGCAAAAAATACGATAAAACGAATAAAACGGAGCCCTCTCCGCAGTGATATGATCATGGGTTGTACCCCCTCCTGATTCGAATCCGGTTCATCTAGAATCAGGGTATGTCAACAAACACAGAAATATGACATTCAGGGTAAAGCTCACATCACATGTAGTACCAAAAAAGCTCTCCCGTCAAAACCGCCGGTGAGAGCTTGAAGATATGCTATGTTATTCTTCATCTTTGGGCTTCTGGTCATTTTTAGCTTTGCAACGATAACAAACCCCATGAAAATCCAGACGGTGATCTACGACCGAAAAGTTAAATTCCCGCTCCAGACGCTCTTCAAGCGGTCCAAGCCAGTCCTCACGTATTTCATCCATACTTCCGCATTGAACACAGATTAAGTGATGATGGTGATGCTTGGATGTATCTCCGCGTAGATCATAACGCGCTACACCGTCGCCGAAGTTGATTTTCTCTACAACATGCAGCTCACTCAGCAGTTCGAGGGTACGGTACACGGTTGCCAGACCGATTTCGGGAGCCTTTTCTTTTACGAGCATGAATACGTCTTCCGCACTCAGATGATCTTCTTCATTCTCAAGAAGTACTCTCACGGTGGCTTCCCGCTGGGGCGTTAATTTATATCCTTGGGACTGTAGTTGCTGCTTAATTTTATCGATCCGTGCTTCCATTTTCTCCCTCCCCCTAGGAAATCACTGCACACTGCAACTTAACCCACTTCTTTCATTATAGGGGGAGTGCGTAATTAAAGTCAACAATTTACACGTTCACATGTAAGCTACGCAGGTAGCAGCATCGGCGTGACCCAGCGCATCATGGCAGGTGTCACCCAAGTTTCAAAAGACGCAACGCCTAACAGCAGTGCAGCCATAACGAGAGTCAGCACCATATATGAAGCAAAGGGCCTTTGGCGACCTGGCGTCCGCTGCATTAATACACGATTCCGAATGATATATAACGAGAAGGTCATGGCCGATACACTGCAAACCAGGAGCACAGGAATAACAAATAAATTATGCGGTGCAACTGAAACCAGTGCAAACAGCAACCCTTTCCAGGAGTACTGTCCGACAAGGTAACCTACCGTAAAACCAATGAGCACACCTTTTAGAAAATCCAGCACCAGTATGCCCGGTAGCCCGATGACCGATAAGCCAAGAATAAAAATCAGACCGACCCATTTCAGATGAAGCATGGCGATATCCCAATAGGCTCCGGTTTCAACGACCTGTCCGCTATGCTGTACTGTCATGAAAAAATTGCCTAGGTATCCCTCAAGATCCTGACGCTGTTCGAGGGACAAAGCATTGACCATCAGGGCGCCAAAAATGACGCCGACCAGAAACAAGACAGCCACGAATACATATAACGAGGTTTGACCTTTAAAAGTAAAGTAGGAAGAACGCATACAGGTACGGGTCCCCTTTCCGGTTATCAAGCTGCAGGATCTCCGTTGAAATCCTCATAGTCATTCTTATGAACCGGAACGCACTCGTATGACTTCTTGTCCTGATTGGTTCTCCCTCATGCAACACATTCCAGTTCCAACTTATTCCATCTCGCCTTATGAGCTTAACCCAGACTCTCTACTCCGATCTTTCCTTGCTGGACACCTTTCCGTAAGTACCTCCACCGCCAGAAGACAACGCCAATTGACCATTCCGCGCCGCAACGATAAACTCTGCCAGTACAGGCCCAACAACCGCTGCGAGCTCGCCTTCACTGGTGCGATGCAATACGTTCATTTCTGTCCCAAAATGGTCCAGCAACTGGCGCAGCTTGGCCTTGCCCAGTCCCGGGATGAACTCCAGGGGTACCTGAAAGTGATACGCAGGTCGGTTCTCCGGTACATGGGGACTCTCTCGATCAGAGATCGCCAGAATACGGTCTAGTACACCCTGCACCAACTTCAAACTGCCACAGTGTGGACAACGTTCGGCTGACATGGCCTGCTCGTCCATAATGCTTCCACAGGATGCACAATACGTGCGGTGATATTTACCAAGTCTCGGATTCAAACCGTAGTTGGCTGTAATGCTTCTGCCTTCCTGTCCCTTGAGCGCCATGCTGAATTCATCAAATGAAGGGGCAGCAAGTTGCAGCTCATTATATTCTCGTCCAATCTTACCGAGAGAATGAGCATCAGAGTTGGTCAAAAAAGGGACATGATCCAGTTCACGAATGTAACTGGCCATGGATGAATCTGAGCTTAATCCCAGCTCAACAGCATCGATAAGATTCGTATCCAGTACATCAGCCATACGTGGTGCTGTACTACCGTATATACCTTTGTGAGGTGTAAAAACATGTGCAGGCACAATAAGTCCACCCCGGGCCTTAATCTCGGCCTGCATCTCCAGAGCGGGTACATAGACTCGCTGAGAACTAAGGTTCACATTTTTCATATACCGTTTCATCCAGTCCGTGAAGGACTTCATCGTGTGCAGATCACGGAAGTAAGCAAGCATATGGAATTCCCGCATTTCCGGTTCGCGCAATTCCAGTTCCGTACCCAGCAGGATCGTTGTGTCCTGATACGCAATGCCTCCGCCCTTAAGCTCCGACATGGTACCATTGTCCAGCAACTGCTCGATATCCATCTGTACAACTGGGGAATGACAATCAATAACGCCAAGCAGATGAATTCCCTTGCGGTCAGAAGCTTCACGAGCGATATTCTCAAATGTCAGATCCCGACTGCCACTGATTTTAACCGCTTCACCCCGCGAAGTTCGTCCAATGTGAATATGCAGGTCTGCATAGCAGGGCTCCCACACGGCGGTCGCTGCCAGTTGTTCATTCATAGCTAAAACCGTCCTGTTGTTCTGTAGAGATCCCACGCATACACGGCCATCATCGTTTTGGCATCACTAATTCGGTTCTCATCCATCAGCTTATAAGCTTCTTCTATAGTGATCTCGGATACTTCCAGGAACTCGTCTTCATCCAAAGCCATTTCTCCTGCTTCCAATTCCTCAACAATGTACAAGTGGATGATCTCATCCGCAAACCCCGGTGAAGTGTAAAACGAACGCAGATGCCGCAGTGACTTGGCTACATAACCAGTCTCTTCCCGTAATTCACGTGCTGCCGCAATCTCGGGCTCTTCTCCCGGATCAAGCTTGCCCGCTGGAATCTCCACTTCGGTACGCCCCATGGCCTGACGATACTGATCTACCACCACCATACGGTCTCCGTTCAGAGCAAGAACGGCTACCGCTCCAGGGTGGCGGATAATTTCACGGGTTGCCGTCTGTCCGTTGGGCAGTTTGACAGTGTCGACCTGAAGGGAGATTACTTTACCTTCAAAGATGGGCTGGGTGGATATTGTCTCTTCATCGAGCTTCGGATTGGTTGGGTGAATCGGATTCGTTGGGTTCATTTACATTTCATCTCCAGTTCTATCTATATACGTTCAACTAATGATTATTTACACTGGCACTCCGATGACAGAACAACCTTCCAATCGCTGTTATCCCCAGATTTTTTGATTCCCTTTTTAAAGGGGAAAATCCGGGGATAAAGGCGAGATTACGCTTACGAAGTAGCTTTCTTGCAGAAAGCTTGTAGCTCCGCTTTTTCAGATTATTTCTGTCCTCTCCGTTATCGTGTAAATGTTTAATCGAACTTATATATTCTTTTATTTTAATCATACGTATAAACCTCTGTTTTTTGGCATATGGTGAGCCTATAGGCATCAAACCAAAATATAAAACGATCAGGGGGATACCAAATGAACAGTTATTTGACACCGCAATCCGTACATGTGGTAGGACAAGCCCGACAGGTACAGCTCATACTCAAACAATGGCTGCGTGAATGGGGCCCAGATGCCAAATTAAGCGAAATGCTCGCTGGACGCAAATAAAATATAGTCCCTGTTTATGTTCAGACCTCCTATAAAATATAACATTAATGAGCAAAAAGTCCGAATCGGGTACAGACCGAGTTCGGACTTTTCAATTACAGGATGGAAGCAAGACCGCACGCTTCGCCTGCTACACCTTTAATTCTTGTCCGAAGCTGTTTCCTGAATAATAGCCACAACAACCTGGGATAGCTTCACAATGTCTTCGGCACGAATGCGTTCTTTTGTCGTATGGATGTCTTCATAGCCCACTGCCAGGTTGACCGTAGGGATATTAAATCCATTGAATATGTTCGCATCACTGCCGCCACCGGAAGCAAACGTGTTGGTCTCCAGTCCCAAGCTGCGGATGGCACGCTGTGCAAGCTGTACAACTTCATGTTCATCGTGGAAACCAAATGCAGGATACAAGATCTCACTGCGGAATTCAGCCGTTGCACCGTACTTGCGGCACGTCGTTTCCAGTGCTTCACGCATCTCGGCAATTTGCAGCTCCACCTTCTCCTGTACAATACTGCGGGCTTCAGCTTCGATCTGCACAAAATCACAGACAACGTTCAGTGCTGATCCGCCCTGGAATTTGCCAATGTTCGCCGTCGTCTCATCATCGATTCGTCCCAGCTTCATTGCCGCAATTGCTTTGGCAGCCACCTGGATTGCGCTGATGCCATCTTCGGGGTTCACTCCCGCATGTGCAGACTTTCCATAGATACTCATTTGAATTTCCGCTCTCGCTGGTGCAGCAACACAGATCGTGCCTACGGCTCCGTTGGAATCAAGCGCATAGCCAAACTCCGCTTCGATATCCTTCGGATTCATGGCACGCGCGCCTACCAGGCCCGACTCTTCACCAACCGTAATGACAAATTGAATCTTACCATGTGGTATCTTGTTCTCCTGGATGGCACGAATCGCTTCAAACAGAGTGGCAATACCTGCCTTGTCATCTGCACCCAGAATCGTCGTCCCGTCACTGCGAATCCACCCGTCTTCACCCAACTCAGGCTTAATGCCCTGTCCTGGCGTTACGGTATCCATATGACATGTGAAAAAGATAGGTGCAACCCCTTCTGTTCCTTCGGCTTCCCAGGTAATGACGAGGTTTCCGGCACCATGTCCGGTTTTCTCCATCGTATCGTCCTCCACTACACTGAGACCCAGCTGGGCAAACTGTTCTTTTAACACGTTGGAGATGTTCTGTTCATTCTTCGTTTCACTGTCAATCTGCACCAGTTCCATAAACTGGTCAATGACACGCTGCTGCTTAATCATAAGGCTTTCCTCCCTCTCGTGGATACGGTACAATACAATTACTATGGCTTGTTTACTTTATGTTGAAAGGAGTTCTCTCATCATGCAAAAGAAGAAATGGTTCAAAATCATCATCTATCTCATGCTGATCGCCATGATTGGGTCCACCCTTTTCATCGCGCTCGAACCTTTACTGTTCGGATAGACACCCGAAGTCTTTGACTGTCTGTTTCACAGACGGTGAAGGGCTTCTTTTTCTGTTATCCAGGTGATCTCATAAGGGAAAATTCGGTTGAAGTACGGAACAATATCTTGCGCCACCTGTTCCACAGTGTAGCTCTTGCCTGTAATATCCTCAAGTGACGTCACACCGTACTGTTCGATACCACAAGGGACAATCCCCTGAAAACCCGCATGCTGGATGCCGGAGGTCACATTAAAAGCAAACCCGTGACTCGTCACGAAACCGCGCCGATGCTTGCATCGATTGAATTTCACCCCAATGGCAGCAATTTTCATGTCACCAATCCATACACCCGTGTAGGCATCTTTACGTCCCGCCTCGATTCCCTGATCAGCCAAATAATCCATGATCATCTGCTCCAGACTGCGCAAATAGCCATGTAAATCCAAGGCTTCATCCCTTCCGATAACCAGTAACGGGTAACCTACCAGCTGGCCTGGGCCATGATAAGTAATATCACCGCCGCGATCAATTTGAAACAAGGAGATGCCTTGTTCCCGTAGTTCATCCTGGCTGAGTAGCAGATGCTCCGGGTGATTCTGTGAACCGATCGTATACGTTGGCGGATGCTGGAGCAATAACATCTGTTCCGCTCCTTCACCCTCATCCAGTTGCTGTACAATCGCTTTCTGGCGGTTCCAAGCCTCTTCATAATCAAGCATCGGTATGTATGCAACATCCAGCGGCTTGTTCATGATTCCTCCACACCCTTCTGCTTCAATTTTCAATGAATTAGGAGCATTAATTGAAAACAGATGGAAAAGTGTACGGCCTACGGCGCATACACTTTCCCATCCTTCATCTATTCAAAACGTTTTGCCTCATTCGTGATCAAACGCGCTCACGGATATGGATGCAAAATGCCTGCTTAATACACCTTGGTGTCCATCGTGTAACCTTCGAGGTTTTCTTTGACACGTTGTAAGAAACGTCCACTGATCACGCCATCCAAAATACGATGATCCAGTGACAAACACAGGTTAGCCATCGAACGAACGGCGATCATGTCGTTAATGACTACCGGCTTCTTCACGATCGATTCAAACGTAAGAATCGCGGCCTGCGGATAGTTAATGATCGGCTGCGACAGAATCGAACCAAACGAACCCGTGTTGTTCACCGTAAACGTACCGCCCTGCATATGATCCAGCTTCAATGTACCTTCACGTGTTTTGCGTGCCAGCTCATCCACTTCACGGGCCAGACCCGCAATGTTTCGCTGATCGGCATGTTTGATCACGGGTGTCAGTACAGAATCTTCGGTTCCTACCGCCATGGACAGGTTGATATCCCGTTTGACAATAATTTTGTCAACAGCCCAGACCGAGTTCATGATCGGATAATCTTTGATCGCATTAACGACGCCCTTCATCATGAAGGACAGATACGTCAGATTGATACCTTCTTTACGCTTGAACTCATCCTTGAGTTTGTTACGAAGCATCACCAGATTGGTTACGTCCACTTCAATCATCGTCCACGCATGCGGGATTTCCGATACGCTTTGACGCATATTACGAGCAATGGCATTACGCACAGGGGTAACATCAATGAAATATTCCGATCTTCCCTGTCCGCCACCTTCCACTTCGATTTGCGGGATTTTCGGACTTTCGGTCAGATGAATACCGGAATGTCTCACAGGAACACCTGCATCAGCCGCCCGGACATTTTCACCCGTAGATAAGCCGAGTTCTCCATTGCCCCGATTCACTCCGCTGAATGGAGAAGCAGACGGCACGCCAGAAGGCGCATGCTGTACTGCTGCAGATGATGCTTGTGCAGACGCAGACGATCCGGCCGAGTTACCTCCCTGTGCAACAAATGCCAGCACATCCTTGCGTGTAATCCGACCGCCTGCCCCAGTGCCCTGGATGCTTTGCAAGTTCAGACCATGCTCCGCTGCCAAGGATTGCACTGCCGGGGAGTACCGATTACGCATCGGCTGATTGGAGTCATGTCCAACTGTGCTCACTGCACCTGTAGCAGATGCGTAATTCGTACCTTGCTGTACATGTCCATGGTCACCATTGTGTTGCTGAGGGGCTTGTGTGACTTGCTCTGCCATTTCTTCATTAGAAGCAGCAACCTGCATGCGGCAGATTGCTTCACCAACAGCAATCGTTGTGCCCTCTTCCACCAAAAGATCACCCATAACCCCATCAACCGTTGATGGGATTTCGGCATTAACTTTATCGGTTATTACTTCACAGATCGGCTCGTACTGTTCCACACGGTCGCCCGGTTTTTTCAACCATTTGCCTATGGTAGCCGAGACCAGCGATTCCGCCAATTGCGGCATAATGACCTCGATCCATTTCATACGTTCAGCCATTTGATTATCACTCCAAACTTTACTTTTAAACGATCCAAAAAAACGAAATTAAAACTCGGCGAGTGTGCGCATTGCTGCCTTAGCTTTGTCCTTGCTCAGCATATAGAATTTCTCCAATGTTGGGCTGATAGGCATTGCCGGCACATCCGGTCCGCAGAGACGCTGAATCGGCGCATCCAGTTCAAACAAACATTCTTCACTGATGATTGCCGCAACTTCGGCACCTACACCACCAGTTTTATTATCTTCGTGCACGATCAGCACTTTTCCTGTCAGACGAGCAGAAGCAATAATGGCGTCACGATCGAGCGGCTGCAATGTGCGCAGATCCAGAACATGAGCTGTAATACCCTCTTCGCGTTCCAGCTCCTCCGCAGCCTGCATCACGAAATGCAGCGGTTGGCTGTAGCCAATAACCGTAATATCAGCACCTTCACGAAGTACATTGGCTTTACCAATCGGAACGATGTAATCATCCTCTGGCACATCTTCCTTAATCAGCTTGTAACATTTTTTGTTCTCAAAAAAGAGAACCGGGTCCGGGTCACGAATCGCTGCTTTGAGCAATCCCTTGGCATCGTATGCCGAGTAGGGAGCTACAATTTTCAGACCAGGTGTGCCAAAGAAGATCGATTCTGGGCATTGCGAGTGATACAGCCCACCGAAGATCCCGCCACCAATCGGCGCGCGGATAACAATCGGGCAACTCCAGTCATTGTTGGAGCGATAGCGAATTTTCGCCGCTTCACTAATGATCTGGTTCGTTGCCGGCAGCATGAAGTCCGAATATTGCATTTCGGCAATCGGCTTCATGCCGTACATCGCAGCACCAATGGCAACACCTGCAATAGCGGATTCAGACAAAGGCGTGTCCATCACCCGCATTTCGCCAAACTGATCTTGCAAACCTTTAGTTGTGGTAAACACACCACCTTTGAGACCTACGTCTTCACCAAGAATAAAGACATTTTCATCTCGCTCCATCTCTTCTTTCATCGCGAGACGGATTGCATCAATATATTCCATTACTGCCATCGTTACCGTCCCCCTTCTTCGCTGTCCGCATAGACGTGAGTCAGAGTGTCCTCAGGTTTCGGATATGGCGCGTTGTCTGCATATTCAGTTGCTTCTTTCATTTCCAGCGCAAGTTGGGAAGCCAGATCCGCATCCCGGGCTTCGTCCCAGATGCCGCAATCAATCAAATAGTTCTTCATGCGAGGCACGCCATCTTTCTTCCAGTTCTCCTCAACTTCTTCTTTGGTCCGGTAAGCCAGATCATTGTCGGAAGTGGAATGAGGTGACAACCGATACATCATTGCTTCAATAAGTGTCGGGCCTTCCCCAGCTATGGCACGGCGACGAGCTTCCTTCACCGCTGCATATACTTCTAACGCATCGTTTCCGTCTACACGGATTCCGGGGAACCCGTATCCTAGTGCACGATCGGATATTTTGCCGCTCAACTGTTTGTGAATCGGTACCGAAATCGCATACTGATTGTTCTCACACATGATAATTACAGGAAGCTTATGAACACCTGCAAAATTGGCACCTTCGTGGAAATCTCCCTGGTTGCTTGACCCTTCTCCAAAAGTAACAAAGGAAACAAATTCTTTCTTCTGCATTTTGGCAGCCAGTGCAAATCCTACAGCGTGCGGAACCTGTGTTGTAACCGGGCTGGAGCCCGTAACAATCCGCAGCTTTTTGTGACCAAAGTGACCCGGCATTTGCCGCCCGCCACTATTTGGATCTTCCGCCTTCGCAAAAGCAGACAGCATCAACTCACGCGGAGTCATGCCTACCGCCAGTACAAATCCGTAATCGCGGTAATACGGTAAGTAATAATCGTGATTCCGGTCCAGACCAAAGGCCGCGCCTACCTGTGCAGCCTCCTGGCCTACTCCGGATACGTGAAAGTTAATTTTGCCGGCCCGCTGCAACAACAAGCAACGCTCGTCGAATTTACGTGCCAACAGCATGTATTTGTACATATCCAATACTTCACCATCGCTAAGTCCCAGCTGTTCATGCCGGTGGACCGCATCTGCAGTACCTTGTGAACTCATATGAGGTACCTCCTTTTAATCAGAGCCTATGCCAGTCTTACTACCCGATCTTATAACCTGGTACTAAGACTTGGCTTAACCTTATTATAATCCCTTTTCGCCAAAAAAGGAAAGGACCTTTCTCATAAGCCTGTTTGGCTTACATTCCAATCGCTTTTCCATCAACCGCCAGCATGGCTTCACCCATGATTTCCGATAGAGATGGGTGAGGATGAATCGTCTGTCCGACTTCCCATGGAGTGGCATCCAGCATCTGAGCCAGAGAAGCCTCCGCAATCAGTTCCGTCACATGGGTACCAATCATATGTACACCCAATATATCATTCGTTTTGGCATCGGCAATTACCTTCACGAATCCATCACGATTTCCATGAACCAACGATTTTCCAATCGCCTGAAACGGGAACTTGCCTGTTTTGATTTCGTGACCGCGCTCTTTGGCTTCCCGCTCGGTGAACCCAATGCTTGCCGCCTCCGGGCGTGTGTATACACAGCGTGGAATACGATGGGATTCGACAGCGTGCACCGTTTCACCCGCCAGATGATTCACAGCCAGAATGCCTTCATGACTCGCAGCATGCGCAAGCTGCAATCCGCCGATGCAATCACCAATGGCATAAATATGCCCCTCACCGGTTTGCAAATGTTTGTTCACCGCGATGAAGCCACGGTCGAGTTTGATATCCGTATTTTCAAGTCCGATATTTTCGACATTGGCCTGACGTCCAACCGATACGAGCATTTTGTCTGCTTTCAGCGTCTCTTGCTTCTCGTCGCCTAGCTGAACATCAATCCGAATGCTGCCTTTCTCAACGCTATATGTCTCAGTCAGAACACTGGCTCCTGTCAGAAAGCGAACACCACGTTTGCCGAGCAATCGCTGCATCTCCTTCGCAACATCTTCATCCTCTGCCGGCAATACGTGAGCGGCTGCTTCGACAACCGTAACTTCTACGCCAAAATCATTCAGCATGGAAGCCCACTCCAGGCCAATCACACCACCACCAACAATGATGATCGATGCAGGAAGTTCGTCCATCCGCAGGGCCTCGTCACTGGTCATAATATATCGGCCGTCTGGCTCCAGACCAGGCAGTACGCGTGGACGTGAACCTGTAGCAATAATGAGGTTTGTTGGCACAACCGTATCCATCTCGCCATCTTCAAACTCAACAGCTACCGCTCCGCTCTGAGGCGAGAAAATAGAGGGACCGATGACGCGCCCATTGGCGTGTACCACCTGAATTTTATTTTTTTTCATCAAATACTGAACGCCCTGATGTAACTGCTCCACAATTGCATCCTTACGCGCCTGTACCTTGGGGAACACGAGTGTTGCTCCTGCGGTTTCAATGCCATACGTTTCGCTCTCCTGAATCTCAGCGTACACTTCCGCACTTCTCAGCAGTGCCTTACTTGGAATACAGCCGCGATGCAAACAGGTGCCCCCCAGCTTATCCTTCTCGATAATTACGACTTGTTTCCCCAACTGTGCAGCACGGATCGCGGCAACGTATCCTCCGGTCCCGCCTCCAAGAATGGCAACATCACATGTAATTGGCATCTTTTCTGTTCTCCTCTATCGATATGATTTCAAACTATTTGTAAGATAATAATCAGAATAACTCTTGTTTTGTACATACCCTCTATATTCCATTGTACTCTCCTTAAGCAGTCAACTCAAAGTTTGTTCATTCACGCATGGACAGCCTATAGAATCCAAGCTATGATGGAATCAGGCATGACCTGTAAACGCAACCTTTATTTTACGTCAACTTCAGGCAGAAGGAGTTTAATGGTAATGAATACTAGATTGGTCTTTGCTCGATTTATGGCAATCGTTGTTCTGGTCATTCCCGGTTTAATGGCAATGAAGGGTTTTCTGATGATGAAAGACGCTCTTTTCCTCTATTATGCCGAGCATGGGAACGAGCAAATCTCACCGGGTTTTCAGTGGCTTTCCTTCGGCGGAGGGCTTGTCCTGTTTGCCGCAGGCATGAGCTTCCTGGGAGGCTGGATTCTGTTCCGTGATCGCAAGCGTAATTATGTAGGACCCCGTTTCCGGTCCAAAGGTGTATCCGAAAAGACAGATCCGCCCGGAAGGACTTCCTGAGTCCGGGCTTTTTGTCGTTTATACGGCTCTGTATGCACCGCCACATAAGCTGGATCACTTCCCTTTCTAAACGGTGCACGATCAGGTATAATGCTTATTTATTCAAACGAACATTTTGCATAAATGCTGAAGATCGATTCAAATCTCTTCATGCGAAATGCCGATACTTTTACATAGACAGGATGGATCATCATGATATCTTTTTTAATTACGCTGAAAAGACTGCTCAAAGGTATTTTTCATGCGTTCAAAGACCCCCAGTTTCTGGCGCTGTTTGCCTTGACTGCGGCAACGCTGCTTTCGGGCACCTTATTTTACAGCCGAGTTGAAGGCCTGCACTGGATTGATGCACTATACTTCTGCGCTGTTACACTAACCACGGTGGGACATCCTGAATTTGTGCCATCCACCGGATTTAGCAAAGCGTTCACCGTCATTTACATGTTTGCAGGCATCGGCCTGACCTTTGCCATGATTGCCAGAATTACAGCAGGTATTCTATTTCCGCGTAAATTAAAGACAGAAGAGAACCCGGAGTAATCTCCGGGTTATTCGTACAATGCATCCCGCAGCTTGGTAGACATGCGTGACTCTTTGGAAGAAGACTTCAGAATCGTTCTGCGCAAAGTCAGGTTACTGGCTTGTAGTCGCTCCACCTCTGCGAACAGATCTGCAATCAATGCCTGCGCAGTTTCATCGAGAACAGCCTGTCCTTTCAACCGTTCATATCTCTCCTGTAATTCGGATAATGCTTCACTCATCGTTAACACCTCTTTTCAATCGACACCTGGTTAATCCACTGCCGTAACCAACGCCTTAACATTCCATATAGTAACACAAAGCTGCATAGATTAGTTCTGGCTCTTACCAAAGATTTTGTGGTACTCTGTAATGGTCGCTTTTTTTGTTGAATCCCGTATGTGAGAGGAGTAGCAGCACCGTGCAAACAGGACGTATTACCGTAATTACAGGACCTATGTTTAGTGAAAAATCCGGTGAACTCATTCGCCGTTGTCAGAAATTAATTCAATTCGGCCGTAAAAAGGTCGTTGCTTACAAACCTGCTGAAGATAATCGGTTTGCCCAGGACGAGATCGTTAGCCGAATCGGCTACCGCCTGCCTGCCCATTCCATTCCCCGGCAATTGACCCCGGAATCCGTTGAGATGATCTTCGCTCAGACTAAAGATGCTGATGTTGTTGCATTTGATGAAGTTCAATTCTTCAGTAGCGCCATCATGGAGCTGATCTCCGAGCTCGCCTATTGTGGCAAACATGTTATTGTGGATGGACTTAATATGGATTATCGTGGCAAGGAATTCGGATATGTGGGCGGTTTGCTCGCTATGGCAGATGACATCGAGAAACTCTCGGCATTCTGCGCGGTATGTGGAAGCCCGGACGCGGCATTCACCCAGCGTATCGTTAATGGAGAGCCTGTTACCCTCGGTCCGGTTGTCATGATCGGCGATTCAGAAGCTTACGAGCCACGCTGCCGTTGCTGTTTCATTCCTCCTCACAAAGTTGAATGCTGAACCAGCTCTCAACGTAGAATGCAATCTATAGGTTCTGTTAGGGCGGTATTTGTCGCTACAAGTCCCAGAGATCTCAAAGAAAAGCCCTTAAGGGCTTTTTTTTACTTTGGTTACTTTTAAACGAGTCACTACTCTTTTTCCGCTCTTAGCTATCTCTTGGCACACAAAAAAGCACCGCCTCGTAGCGATGCTTTCCAATCGTCATCTCCCGCTAGTCCCGGGAAACAAAATATTTGTTGGTCATGTAGTAAGCGTCACCACGCGACGTTTCTACCATTCCTTTTTTGGCATCCAAAAATAAAATTTCTTTACACTTTGTGCAGTACCATTTGGTGCGCTTGTATGGAGATTCTGTCACATAAGCCGTGCCACATTTACAATCAATCTTCATCAATATTTCGGTTGATTTATAAGCACTGGACAAACGTTCCAGGTTATCCTGCTGCTGTGTAGGCATAATCGTCTGCTGATAATCCGATAAATGATTTTGAACCTTGAAATCTGCCACCAATCCTGCATTCAATCCAAAAAACTCCTTGCCGATTTCGGTCACGAAGCGCTTCTCATTTCTGTAGCAATCCAGCCACTCAATAATCTGCTTATTAGACAGTGGAACCGTACCCTTGATACCGCTGTTTAAGGTGTAGGTCATGATGTATAAAGTATCGTCTTGTCTACCTGAGTACATTAGAATCCTCCTTCGAATACATTTGCTAATGTACTACAAAAACGCTCATAAATCAAAGTAATGTTATTTCCTGAGCGTCTCTCCTCATGATTAAATGGGCAACATTCCGCGTTGCTCTGCCAACGATTTACAATATCTGCATACACCTGTAACATTTCCCTGGGAAGTCGCATAATACACTACGGATTCAACTTTTTTGTTGCAAATGGAACAATGGTTCCTCCTTTCTTTCTTGGGAGTGTAGTCCGATAACTTTACTACGTTTGTACTCGGTCTGACTCTGCGTAAGAAGCCCAGCCATTTCATCTCTTTCTCACACTTCCTTGTTTGCCTGCTTAGGAGCTAATTTTTGATGTCTTCGGCAAAGAATGACCCTGCAATGGTTATGTATACGATTCCAAGTTGTGCATGTCTATCTCATGAATCTATTCGACGTTTTGAGCCTTTTTCCTGTATATAATCTCTACACATATAAAAAAAAACCGACAGAACATACTCCTCTTTCTTGTAAAAGAACAGAATAAGCGTCGGTTGTACCTTATTTATTTATAAAATGTACCGAGAACTTCCAGCACCGGTGAGCGCTCAATTCGAAACGGATAGATATAACCCTGATTCAGCTTAGCAAACCTGCGACTCCATAGATCCAGTCCGGATGTAAACTGATATGCCTGATATACAAATTTGGAGCAATAATTACGTTCAATACTGTGCAGATTCGTTTGCAAACGGTAGAATTTCACCTGCAGATAATGTTCCTGTACCCATTCCGCGGCCTTCTGCCCTGCCTGATTCAGTCTGGAACGGAATACAATGAATCGATCCCCCTCATAGAAGCGGGTGATATACCAGTCCAGTGAATCCGCAAATACCGGTCCGTAAGGGTGCACATGATACACTTTGCCGTCGAGTCCAATAATCCCCATATGCCCGGCGTAATAGGTCGATTCCGAGCTTGGTGTATACACAATATCCCCTGGTTCCAGCTTCATCTGTCCCAGGAGTGTAATAGGTAAATCCTGCTGCAACCTCTTTGCTGCAGAACGTACACGACGTCCTTCCACCAACCATCGGTGTAGTGTACCCGCAAGCCCAAGATAGAGTTCGGACCATTTGATTCGTTTCTTCTTGGGGCCTTTAGCTGTAAAGCGACGAATGAATGTGAAAACACGCTCCAAACTATTTTTCATACCCTGCACTCCACTCTGATCTATTTGACGTTTCTTGATGTTTTATCTCGCATCTCAAGGCTTATTATAGACAGTTGATGGTGTATGTTCAATTTCAGTATTCATTATATGTTGTGCATAGTTAACATCTTCATACCAACTCTATGCAAAAAAGTGGCTTCGGGATCAACCCGAAGCCACTTCCATGATATTCAATCCAAATCATCGTTCCTTATTCTTCTACAACACCAAGTGCCTTGTTTTTCTCCTTGAAACGGCTGTTATGTGAAGACACATAAGCTACTTTATCCGCCTCAGGGTCCATGTAAAGCTTCGCACTGTTTACGGCGAGCGCTGCATCCGTGAAAGTACCAGCGATCAGATACAGCTTGCTGCCATAATCCACAAAGTCTCCTGCGGCAAAAACGCCGGGAATGTTCGTTTGCAGTTTCTCTGTCGTGCTCACATGCCATTCACCAAGATCCAGTCCCCAATCACGGATCGGTCCAAAATCACTCTTCATGCCGTGGTTAACGATGATTGCATCCACTTCAAGCACTTCACTTTCGCCTGTCTCCACGTGTGAAATCGTCACCTGTTCGATGACTTCACCACTCAGACTGTGCAAGGTATCCACTGCGTACGGTGTACGGATATCCACAGAGGATTCTCTCATGCGCAGTACATTGCGTTCCAGTCCGCCAAAGCGGTCACGACGATGCACAACCGTCACTTGCTCTGCCAATGCTTCAAGCTCATTCGCCCAGTCCACAGCGGAGTCACCTCCGCCAGAGATCAGTACACGTTTACCACGGAATGGCTCAAGCTCCTGTACCGTATAATGCAAGTTAGTAACTTCATAACGGTCAGCACCTTCAAGCTCCAGTTTTGCCATTTTATATATACCGTAACCAATCGCCAATATGACAGTACGTGTCCAGTGTTGTTCTCCTGTTGCCGATGTCAGCAGAATTGTACCGTCAGGCTGACGCTCAAATCCTTCGATCTGCTGTTCAAACACAATAGTAGGATCAAACGTTCTTGCTTGCTCCTCCAATTGTTTGATCAAATCTTCACAGAGGATTGGAGTTACACCACCAACGTCCCAGATCATTTTCTCTGGATAAAAGAGCATGCGACCGCCCAATTTGTCCCGCGCCTCAATCAACTTAGTCTTCATATCACGCATCCCGCTATAAAAGGCAGAGTACATGCCAGCAGGTCCCCCACCGATAATGGTTACATCATATAATTCCAAATGCTGATCCATCTAGTTACCTCCATAAGTTAAACCCGAAGTGCTCGGCTATTTGATATCGATTCTCATTATCACTCAATTTCTAGTCTAATGGGAAACTTATCAAATTACAATGGCTAAAATTCAAACATTTCTTATACAAAACTTCTATCAGATATATCCCGAACTATTTCACTCTGGAAGCTGCTAATAAATGCTCGACAACGAAATCGATTTGTTTGTTGACTGAATAGATATCGGAATAATAGAAGAATTCAAAGTCAATCTCGATTAGACGGCCTTCCTTGACAGCCGGTATGCTACTCCATATTGGATCATCCGTAAGGTTATCTGCCCCTTCATACACCGAACGAAACACGTAGTCTCCGATATATTCAGGCAGTACTTCCATGGATAAGTTGGAGCCTCCCGCTTCCGAAACCACATCAATTTTTTTCTGCACTACTTCAGGTGCTTTCATGCCCAAGTATTCATATAGTGCCTGAGATCCTCGGCCATATTGCTTGCTCTCTACAACGACCATACTTTTCAAACCGCCCTCCACAATGGAAACCGTTTTGTCCAATATGCCTGCATCTGCTAGTGTTTTCTTGCTCTCTTCAACTTTGCTGTTGAGATTAGTGATTAACGTTTCGGCTTCCTGTTCTTTGCCAAAAATACTCGCTATACTCTGGAGTCTTTCTTCTGTTGTCATTTTCTCGTATGGAATATATACCGTAGGTGCGATATCCTTTAATAATGTATACGTCTCTTCTGAAGGAACAATGATCAGATCCGGATCAAGGTCAATGACAGCTTCAGGATTCGGTTCAAACCAGGTGCCCAGTGAATTTACACCTTCAAGCTCACCCTTGTATGCAGCCCCGTTGAATACTTCTGAGGTAGCGATTGGCTTAATTCCAAGTGCCACGACATCACCCTGGAGATACAACACAACAACCCGTTTGGGGTTCGCTGGAACAACAACATCGCCCTTTACCGTTGAGACAGTTCGTGTTTCATTGTCTTTGTTCGTCTGGCTTCCCGTGCCCGATGACACTGCTGTACTACCGTTATTGGAACTGGCACCCGTTCCTTCGCCAGTTGTTGGTGTTGTTGCTGTACCTGAAGAGCATGCTGCAAGGAGCATCGTTATGCTCAATAATGCAACCATAATCATGCTGGAACTTGTTTTTCTTCTTTTCATTCGTGTAGACCCTCCGTCTATATATTGATAATGATTCTCATAATCAATATATCCTTGCTTCCATCTCCAGCCAATGGACGATTCGGAGACTTGCAATGGACGATCCTCTGTTAAGCTCTGATCTCTTACCTTTTGCTGGTAAAGCGTAGGGGACAGACCTACATGTTTTTTGAAAATGCGACTGAAATAATATACATCCGAATAACCTACTTCTGCTGCGATTTCGCTCATTGTTGCATCAGAACGTGCAAGCAGACTCCGAGCCTTGGTCAGTCTGGTTTGAATTAGATAATCAATGGGACTGTGGCCCGTCTTGCGTTTAAATTGCATCGATAAATGACGGGAGCTGTAATTGAATTGTTCCGCCAAAAAATCCAGAGATACCTGTTCCCTATAATGATCCTGTATGTAACGAAGTGTTTGTTTTACAGGGTCTGGAAGCTCGGTTTGGATCTCCTGCTCTACCAGCTGAAGCATCAGTTCATGGATAAATTGGTAAAACAAGCTTTTCACATGAAGCAGATCCAGACTCCCTGCCTGAACCCATGCTTTCTCCAGCTCACCAAGATAACGTAACAAGGCAAGTGGATTGCTTGGTGTAAATGCATATTGTAAGGAGAATGGAGCAACCTGATACTGCCCCAACCGCCTTGTTTTGCGATGACTTGGAAAAGCTAGGAAAGCCCTGTAGTACAGCAGTACATATTCAAACTCTTCGTGCGCCTGAATATCCAATACGGATCCTTTTCCACCATGAAGAATACAAAATCGCTCGGCTTCGTGAGCCTGTCCATCCAGCTTGAGGACACCCGAACCACGAACCGTATACATAAAACCGTTCGCTGGCAACGAGTAAGATTCTAAAATCTCCCCCGCCTCCATGACGATTCGGCGTATATCCAGAATCTTAACAGCGGCGTGATTCCAACATTTCATCTGTTCATCTAATTGCATTGAATACTCTCCAATCCCCATCTTCCCCGGAAGACAGACCTTGCAAAGGTCATCAATCTGCAAACCACCCTATAAGTACGTGTTCAAAAAGACCGGTTTTCAGTACCGAGAAGATGGGATGAAGCTAGAAATGGAGTAGCGGAGCGTAGAGAAAACTACGTGAGCAACGGACATTTCGGCTGAATTCCATATTCGATGCTGATGATGCCACTAGGCATCCTTCGTAATCAAAAGCGGACTTTTTGAACAACCTCTATAAGTGATGCATTCCAGAGGTTCAATCATATTCCTTTCATTATAGATGATAATAATTTTCATTATCAACAGTAATTTGGAACAGGACCGGATTTCATCAACTCAACGTGCACTCGATTCGTTTATTTTTCAGCAGCTTTCTCTTTGTTTCGTACTTTGCCGAAATAAGCTATTTTGGTGCAATAAACCTATCAAAAATATTTGGTTCAGGTGGAGTCTGGTAGATCCTTCATTAACTTCGTTTAACATCCGATATATGTATTTAACACCACTATTTAACCAAGAAGGAGAGAAGGATATTGAATTCAATATCACCTGCATCCAAAAACAGCTTCACCCCTGGGAATCAAGTGTCCAACAGAGAAAAGGAAATTCAGGGCCTTATGCAGCAGAAAATGAGACTTAATGAAGAAGTGCAAGCCGTTAAATCCAATGATGAGCTCGACAAGCAGCACGAATCAAATCATTAACGAGTTCCATTACGCAAGTCGACAGCCAGATCGCCCAGATCAAAGCTGAAGAGTTGCAGGAGAAGAACAAACTAAAACAGCCTGAGCCAACGAAACAGCAACCACCTCAGCGAACGGACGAGAATCAGGCCCCTTCAATGGATCATCTGATCAAGCACAGCCAGACTTATGATCAGTTAGGCAAATTAGTCGGTTTGCGTGATCGCATGAATGGGTCCATTCAGACACTGGAGGGAGAAACACATTTCGACCGAATCGTGCTCGATATCAATGCGGATAATGATATTGTCAAATCGATGATGCTGGAAAATGCAGAACGCACTGTGTTCCAGCAGAAACGAGAGATGGTGCAGGACATCCATACCCAGATTAATAAAGTGGATCAGAAGATCGGAGATCTGGTGAAGGACATTCAGCAGCTTGCACCTAAAGAAGGTGTCCACTCCCCTTCAGCCTCTAAGGAAGAGGATAGTCAGGAAGTTGTTTAAGTTTGCAGTATTAATGATACTCTTATCCCCAAAAAAATATTGTCAAATTGGAGAGTCTTGACCATCGAATTTGATACTGTTCCATTCATCAGTTTTATTTTTGAAAGCGAGTACTGAGGTCGTTTTAGGGGAAAAGTAATTATGGACTGTTCCTACATTCATTTTGATAAACTTGTTAAGAACAAACCGATCGAACCCAAGTTTTACCGATTTTCCTGCCGCAATTGTTTTGGTAGTCCCTCATTGAAGAATTAGTAGTGTAATGTTAATGAAATCAATTATATCTGAATTTTACAGATTATTTGTCCAACCCCAGCAGCCAATGCACCAGTATTACCTCCTAAAGCGAGAGCCAAAACACTGACCTAAGAAAATAACGATTGCCTCCCCCTTCATGTAAATTATGGTTCAAAAATAGTCATCCAATCATAACGTCTTTGAACATCATTGAATAACTCTACACCACTAATTTTTGAATCACGAAAATGGAGAAACACTTTCTCGTTCGTCTTAGATCCATTGTCTTCTATCTCTAACGTAGCAACGGTAAAATAATAACCATCGTTCGTTCTTGTTTCAATGTTCCTGTAATCAATCAGCTTGGTTCCTTTCTGTTTAGCTTCCTGGGCTTTATGAGTCCAATCTTCTTTTTTTGCAGAAGTGAAAGAAATATACTTAGACGCGCTATCAAAGTTTTGTTGAACCATTGATTTAAGAAATGAGTGGCTCACATAGTACACTTTTAGTTGCTGTCCGAACTGTAGGTAAATAAACAATAAAAAAACTAAAGGACCAATAATAAGTACAAACTTTCTTAATTGTTTTTTCATTTCGACTTCCCTCATCTAAAAAATTTATGAAGTAAGAAATTCAAAAAGAAAGATCCATTGACAGGACCTTTCTTTTTCTGATATAAACTTTATTTCGGCGACTCAATATAATCTTCATATTTCCAATATAGCCCATTAGGAGTTGTAAGTCCAGATACCTCCACTCCGAAAACACCTTCAGTCGTTGACAAGTTTTTGATAGTTTCTACAGACGCAGTACCTTCAATTTCGATATATCCTTGGAAGTTTTCAGTGTTTTTCTCCAAGTCTCGAATCTGCTCTTCACTAAAACTTAGTAAACCTACAGTAACTCTCTCGCCTAAATCGTTATAAGCTCGAGCTGTAATACTTGTTAGCTCAATATCATTTAAAGTTTTCAGAATCTCCTCGCTAGACATAGGTCTTTTGAATGTGAGAATAAACTGCTTCTCTTCCTGATTGTTTTGTGATTGGAGAATTTCCTGCTTTAGTTCGTTAGCATACGATTGAAGATCCGTTTCCGATTGAAGTTTCTCATATACTGTTTCTGGCTGTTTGTAGTAATCCGTGAAAGATTCCAATTCTTCAGTAGGCATTAGTTCATCCGTAAATGGTTGAGCTACAAAATTACTAGAATTAAGTTCTGACACTTTAAATCCAGCAAGCGAAACCGCTGTTCCAGAAACTGTGTTCAACTCACACTGTAATGCCGCGCACTCAGCTACTGTGGGTTCCCTGCTCTGAGAGCCATAAGTAATCAAATAAGGATCATTTGAAATGGGGTAATCATTAATCCATTCAGTACTTAAATTATATAATCTACCTCCTACTATTTGGTTCGGATTTTTCGAGGCCACTTCAATTTCACATATACCTGAAAAAGTACTGTACTTACATGAATCTGTATCTGTTTTTGGATCAGGCATAGTAGTGCTAAAAGAGCGTCCCATTAGTTTAGGTGTCGGATTATCCAGTTTAATCTCAATCGTAGGGTAGTATGATGTTTTCTTCATATTGGTTAATTGTGTTCCATTGTATTTGAAATTGGTTTGTGCATGAACCCACGGTTCTCCATTGGAAGTGTACCTGTACGCCTCAAAAGAACCTGAATATGGATGCTGCCATTTTGCATAATTACTGTTGGATATTGTTTTAGTGTTTGCACTACTCGTCAATGGAAAAGCTAGTATGCTCGTGATTACTAAACTCAACCCTAAAATCTTTTCAACCTCTTGCTCATTCTCATGCCTCTATTTTATTGAATAATTTTGTATTACATACATAATAAAGCAAATATTTGGATTTAGTTTCTATATTATTGAATAAAATTGTAATTTTAAGATAGAAATCCATAAAGAAAGAATGAGATCTGAATATTATAAAATTCTCAAAATTATCTCCCATCATATATTATTTTTCCAAATTTATACAAATATATTAAAGTTCTGTATTGTCATATTTATACCCTCATTATAGGATTTATCAATAGAATTACTTGAGCTCAATCCTGTACATTTAAAACAAAAAAGCCACCATAAATGGCGACACCTCAAGCTTGTATGTCCTTGTCGTCAGATAATCTTAGATAAACCAAGTTGTCTTCCTATAATGGAAATGATGCCGGTCATTTGATTAAACTACGAACATGACTGAACTTTAAGTAGTAGGAGGTCACTGGCACTGGGTAAACAAAATAGAACCACCACGAAATAACAATGGCAGTAGTTCTTTGCTTGGCTACGCTTCTCTCTCACAAGACCCTGCTGTCCAAGTACCATCGGCGCTAGAGGGCTTAACGGTCGTGTTCGGGATGGGTACGTGTGGAACCGGAACCCCTCCATCGCCACCAAACGCATAGCTTATAGTTTCATTTCGGAGTGTATTCTCTGAAAATTAAATCCGAAACGAAATTTGCGGCTCCTGGTGTAACAACTGGTACATCAGACGTTTGATAAGCTTTCATTCCTCTTTGTTATCCACTGTGTATTTTCCTCGCTCCCTCGAAATCGGATATGTCCTGAACGCCCTGACTGTACTCTCTTGACCTCCTCAATCTGGAATTCTCTTTGGAGGTAGGCGATAAATAATTTGAGCGTTTGCTCGTAGCTTGCCAAGGTTTTTCGAGAAAGGTTTTTGGATGAACAGTAAAGCATAAAGTTGTCTGACTGGAATTTGATATCATTCACAAAAATACCGCCTTTCATTGGATTTTTTCAAACCCAATAAATGACGGTATTCGTTGGTTTATATCACAGAAGTTTACTGGCATCAAATGGTCTAATTCAGATATTTACCACCAAAATTGATCAGTCGGTAAACACGCTCAAACCTGCACCACGCCTACGTTCAGGATACCTTATGCTCAATTCTCAGCTTGTCAGCGACCATCGCGATGAATTCGGAGTTCGTTGGTTTCGACTTACTGATGTTGATCGTGTAGCCAAACAGATGGCTGATGCTGTCGATGTTGCCGCGTGTCCACGCCACTTCAATGGCATGACGGATGGCACGTTCGACGCGGGACGGTGTAGTTTTGAATTTTTCGGCAATGGCCGGATACAGTGTTTTGGTGATGGCGCCCAATATTTCGATATTGTTATACACCATCGTAATCGCTTCGCGCAAATACTGATATCCTTTAATATGCGCAGGAACGCCGATTTCATGTATGATGGACGTAATGTTTGCATCCAAATTTTTGTGTTTGCCCATCGGCACCACATTGGATTTGTTCATAAACATGGATGAACCGCTTCCACCTGTAGATATTGTTGTTTGTGTACCTACCAACTGACGCACGCGATTCGCAAGAACTTCCATATCAAACGGTTTCAGGATGTAGTATGAAGCTCCGAGTTGCACGGCACGCTGTGTGATATTTTCTTGGCCAAATGCTGTAAGCATAATGACTTTAGGCTGTGGAGACAGATTCAGATCACGCAGACGCTCCAACACACCCAGTCCATCCAGATGAGGCATAATAATATCCAGAATCAGCACATCCGGTACATCGCGAGTTTGCTCCAGCAACTGCAGCACTTCTTCTCCATTGTACGCGATTCCGGTTACTTCCATATCTTCCTGTTCGGATATATATTCGGCAAGCAAATTCGTAAATTCACGATTATCATCGGCCAGCAATACCTCAATTTTTTGCAAAACGGTATCCTCCTTTAATTTAAACATCGTTTCGTACATTTCCTTACAAGTTAAATTTTCGACACAGCAGATCAAATTCCTTCTGTCGAAAATTATTTTTCTTTATTTTTTTTTCATGTTACTATATAATAATTAATTTATTTCATGATCCGATATTTTATGTTTACTTTCGACAAAAAAACCTTAAGGTGGGTTAACCCGCCTTAAGGTTTGGTGCGTTATCCTTTTTCATCATGACTCCAGCATCCTGTAACATCCATTCAATGAAACAGCCGTAACCGGATTTTGGATCGTTAACGAACACATGGGTAACGGCACCGATCAATTTGCCATTTTGCACAATCGGGCTACCGCTCATGCCTTGTACAATACCTCCGGTTTTGTCGAGCAGCTTCGAATCTGTGATACGAAGCACCAGACCTTTGGTTGCCGGTTCGGATTGGTCTGCAACATGAACAATGTCAATGGAGAAACGTTCTACTTCCTGTCCCTCAACAACCGTGAGGATTTCAGCAGGACCTTCTTTTACTTCATGGGAGAAAGCAACAGGAATTCCTTTTGAGTACAAGCTGTGTTCCGGATTACCAGACATTTTACCAAAGATACCAAAAGCCGTATTGCGTTCAATATTGCCCAAAATTTTGCTTTCTTTGAGGAAATGAGCTCGTTTCTCGCCCGGATCTCCAGATTCACTTTTGGAAATCGACGTAACATTGGACTGAACGATCTGACCACTGCCCACAACGATGGAGGTTTGGGTATTCATATCCGTAATAACATGGCCAAGTGCTCCATACACGCCCTGATCGGGAGCGTAGAAGGTCAGAGTCCCAACCCCTGCTGCTGAGTCACGAATGTACAAACCTAGTCTCCAGGCTTGATCTTCGGCATCATACGCCGGAGTCAAACGGGTTTTAACCGTCTCTTTGCCACGTTTCAAGACCACATCGATTCCTTTTTTACTCTTCCCTGCAAGCTCAACAGCTTCCGCGACTCCTGATACACCATCAAGACGTTTACCGTCCATGTGGGTTATCAGATCTCCGAGCTTAATACCTGCTGATTCTCCAGGTGATATATGCTCGTCCTGTCCAGATCGCACCAAATGATGTCCAACAACCAGAATACCTGCTGATTTTACTTTAACGCCAATGGTTTGACCCCCGGGTACTACACGCAAATCCGGAATCACGTTAACATTCACCGTTTTAACCGGAATTTTACCCCACAACTTCAACGTTAATTTGGCATGTCCCGTTTGTTGGGGGTGAAGATGCAAAGGATGTTGCTTTGTCACATGCACCGCATTCTCCTGCCCATCCAACCCGACGATGTCGGGACGGTCTACAACAGCACTTGAGGCGGCTGGTACAGCTAGACGAACGTCAGCCTGCCTTCCCGCAAATACTTGTAGTTCATCAGGCAGTGAGGCATAACTTTGCACAGGCTGAATCGCCTGGCTAATCACACAGAGAAAGAAGGCAAATAAAAGACCTAGCAATTTCTTCCTTAGGGGGGAATTCAATGGCTGTCACACTCCCTTTGCTTCTTTCGCTTGACGAAAGGTGGTCGCCAATTGCGTACCTTTAAGATAACCTCGCCCCCAGGCTTTTATTACTGTCAATCATTACGCCAGCCGCTCGTTTAACCCTTTTTTGGCTTCCGCCAAATTCAGCATTTCCTGTGCATGATGCAACGTTTTTTCTGTAATTTCCACCCCGCCAAGCATACGTGCCATTTCCTTCACTCTTCCTTCGTCTGACAGCGATTCCACCTGCGTCATCGTCCGTCCATCGTAGACATGTTTTTCGATGAGATACTGATGATCGGCCATACAAGCCACCTGTGGTAAGTGGGTAATCGAGAAAACCTGGCAAGTGGAAGACAAACGGAATAATTTTTCCGCAATGGATTGAGCTGCTCTTCCGCTTACCCCCGTATCCACCTCGTCAAAGATCAATACAGGTATCCGGTCATGACGTGCGAAGATACTCTTCATCGCCAGCATCATTCTGGATAACTCACCACCGGATGCAATCTTACCAAGAGGACGCAATGGCTCACCTGGATTCGGTGAAATCAGGAATTCCGCATTATCTGCACCCTGACGGTTTAGACGAATACGCCGTCCATTCCATTCAATGCCTTTTGGATCTTCAAAAGGAGTAATTTGTACACGCAATGTAGTTCGCTCCATCTGCAGATCCTTCAGTTCACTCTCCACTTGTGCGGCTAGCTCCTCGGCACATTGTTTTCGAACCTTACTAAGCTCCTCGGCCGATTCCATGACCAGCTTGAGCAGCCTATCTCGTTCGTCACGCAACTTCTCCAGACGCTCATCCTTGTTCTCCAGTTGGTCTGTTTCATGGCTGATCTGATCATAATAACTCAAAATAAGCTCCACACTGTCACCGTATTTCCGTCTGAGGCCAGAAATCAGATTCAGTCGCTGTTCCACTTCTTCCAGTCTGCCCGGGTTAAATTCAATTTTCTCGCGGTAATCGCGTAACTGAAATGTGGCGTCTTCCAACTGATAAAAGGCCGATTGCAGCTGTTCAACAATAGGCTGTAATCCTTTACTGTCATATCCCGATATATCTTCGATTCGTGAAAGTGCAATGCTTACAGCCTCCAGCCCGCGTTGACCACTGAGCAGATCATATGCACCAGCTACACTGTCCATCATTTTCTCACTATGGGATAGTTTGACCCGTTCTTCTCCGAGTAATTCATCCTCACCCTGAGTTAAACCTGCTGCTGCGATTTCTTCAAGTTGAAAGCGGTACATGTCCAGTAGCTGATAGGCACGCTGACTGGATTCCTGAAGTGCACGCAGTTCTTTCTCAGCAGTAATAAATTTACTGTAGCGTTCCTGATACTTCGTTTTGACAGGGCCTATGACTGTCGATCCGTAAGTATCCAAAAGCCCCAGATGGCTCTCTGCACGCAGCAAACTTTGATGTTCATGCTGACCGTGAATGTTGATCAGTTTTTCGCCCACTTCACGAAGCATGGTCAAATTGACCAACTGTCCATTGATACGAGATGTACTTTTGCCTTGCATATTCAGTTCACGGCGAATCACCAGATGTTCTTCTGGCTCACAATGGATACCAAGCTTCTCCAGCGTTTCCCATACGGGATGACTTGGCTCCATTTCAAAAAGAGCCTCCATCTCTGCCTTGTCGCATCCGTATCGAATAAGGTCTGCGGAGCTGCGTCCACCTGCAATCAAACCCAGAGCATCAATAATGATCGATTTACCCGCGCCTGTTTCTCCTGACAAGACATGGAATCCCGGGTGGAATACAACATCCACCTCTTCCACCACAGCCAGGTTACGAATCGATAATGTAACTAACATCTGCAAAAACACCTCCGGATGACTAACTCAGAAATTATGTTTTTGAACCGTTATTTTCTAGGAAATATAACCCATAATCCGCTCAATGACGGTCACACTGTTGCTTTCAGTCCGGCAGATGATGAGGATCGTATCGTCCCCACAGATCGTGCCCATCACTTCAGTCCACTCAATATTGTCGAGCAACGCCGCAATGGAGTTAGCCGTGCCAGGCAAACATTTCATCACAACCAGATTGTTTGTATGGTCAATATGAAGGAAGTTGTCCACGAGCGCACGTTTCAACTTCTGAATCGGATTATATCTTTGATCGGTTGGCATCGAGTACTTGTACCGCCCATCATCCATCGGGATCTTGATTAACAGCAGTTCTTTAATATCTCGTGACACGGTGGCCTGAGTTACTTGAAACCCCGACTGACGTAATGCTTCAACCAGATCATCCTGGGTTTCAATTTCGTTTTGACTGATAATTTCACGTATCTTGATGTGCCGTTGTCCTTTCATACATGCCTCCAGTTCATTGTATTGCAATAAAAACAGCAAATTCGGTTCCGCAGACTTGCCATGCAATTCGTAATTCGTTATATATCATTAATCTCAGGGTTCCATATATACGCCTTAGTCCAGATCATCTCCATCGTATACGTCTTCCTGGTAGTCCATTAACCTAATTACCTTAATATTGGCTTTCTCCAAGTCCACATACAGCAATCCTTCACAGCCAGGGTATAACAATAAATAATACAGGAAACGATCCCGCAGGGCTGGTCCGGTGAGTTCAAATGGTTGCCTGCGTCGGGACGTCTTCACCAAATATCTGAGGTCTTCCCGCTCTGCAACATAATCAATGAACAGCCTGCTGAAATAAACGGATTCATTAGCTTCAAAAGCTAATGGCACTTTCATCTTACCTCCGATGACTTCATATCCTTCCGCTTCAAGCAGCTCCACTGCCGGAGAATCATGAATTTTCGAATTCAATCGGATTCCCGACAAACTCACAGGAATCGGTCGATTCAACCAATTCCGCAGGCCGAAGAACAGCCAAAAGATCAAGCAGACAGCAAGTACACCAATAAAGATTGTGTCATATTGCCCATCCATCATCGCTCACCTCGAAGACTTATTCGAGGTTCAACAACGATTTCCCTTTTCTAACCTTCACCTTTCCAGCGAAAAGAAACCCATCCTATGATGAGTTTCCCGTAAAAGTATGAGCAGCTTCCTTCGCAACCTGATCTGCAAGTGCATCAAGTGAAGCCTGAACGTTCTCTTGTTGTGTAGCCTCTGGTGCTTCCAGACGCCAGTGGGCGAGAAATTCAATATTTCCTTCTCCACCTGTAATCGGAGAGAAAGTTAAACCTTGCAGCTTCAATCCAAGCTCATTCGCGAAACGAAGCATCGTTTGTAGTACATCCTTGTGTACCTTCGAATCCCGAACAACACCGGACTTGCCAACTTTCTCTCGACCCGCTTCAAACTGAGGTTTAATTAACGCTACAATATTAGCCGGTTGTTTCAGAAGTGCAAGCAACGGTGGCAATATAATTCGTAGCGAAATGAAGGATACATCGATGCTGGCAAAATTCGGTACAGGTCCGTTCAGATCTTCAGGAGTCACATAACGGAAATTGGTTCTTTCCATCACGGTAACCCGTTCATCATTGCGAAGTGACCAATCCAGCTGATTATATCCTACATCAATGGCATAGACGTGAGATGCACCGTGCTGTAAAGCACAATCCGTGAAACCACCGGTCGATGAACCAATATCGAGCATCACAAGTCCATTCATATCGAGATCAAAGTGACGGATTGCTTTTTCCAGCTTCAATCCGCCTCTACCCACATAAGGGTGTACCGAGCCCTTAACCTTCAGCTCGGCTTCCCGTGGAATCTTCATGCCGGCTTTTTCAATCGGCTCATTGTTGGCATATACCAGTCCAGCCATGATCGCCGCTTTTGCCTTCTCACGGCTTTCGTAATACCCCTGCTCAACCAGTAGAACATCAATTCGTTCTTTCGGGAGTGACATGTCCTTCTCCTATCATCTAGTTAATCCGTTATAAAATTCAACTGTGAACCACAGTCTATTTTTTTATCGCTATCACGAAGGAAAACGCGTTTTGGGTATGCCGTAGGACGATTGAACAGCCATATTGCGAAGTTCAGCGCACACGTTCTCAACAGTAAGACCCACCTCATCACGCTGTTCCTTGATACTGCCATGCTCGATAAAACGATCTGGAATCCCCATCAATTGCACATGAACATCATGAAGTCCCTGTTCCGCATAAAACTCCAGAACTGCACTACCCATGCTACCTGCTTGCGAGGCCTCTTCAAGCACGATCAATTTGGTACCCCGAACAGCCAGATCACGCAGCATCTGCTCATCCAGTGGTTTAAGGAAACGAGCGTTGACGACGCCAGCGGTAATTCCTTCGCGTTTAACCGTCTCCGCAGCTTCTTCAGCAAGCTGTACCATCGATCCCGAAGCTATAATCGAATAACCTTCGGAAGGACGCAATTGCTCCCATGTTCCAATCGGAATGGGAACAAGCACATCATCGAGTGGCACACCTACCACATTATTTCGTGGATATCGATAAGCAATTGGACCTTCATTATAATCCAATGCCGTCTTCATCATATGACGCAGTTCATTTTCATCTTTTGGCATCATCAGAACGATATTCGGAATATGACGCATAAACGCCACATCGTATACCCCCTGATGCGTTTCGCCATCCGGTCCTACAAATCCTGCACGGTCAATGGCAAACATCACATTCGCGTTATGACGGCAAATATCATGCACAATCTGGTCATATGCACGTTGCATGAACGTGGAATAGACAGCAAAGACTGGTTTCAATCCTTCCATGGCAAGTGCTGCACACATGGTTGCCGCATGCTGTTCTGCAATTCCTACGTCAATCATACGCTCAGGAAATTCTTTACTGAATGGAATGAGACCTGATCCCGTCGGCATGGCCGGAGTTACGGCTACAATCCGCTTGTCCTGCTTCGCCAGATCAAGTAGTGTTTGACCGAACACTTCCGTGTACATCGGTTTGCCCAAAGCCTTGAGTACTTGACCTGATTCAATTTTGTACGGAGATATTCCGTGCCACTTGTGTGAATCGGCCTCAGCTGGCTGATAACCTTTGCCTTTGGTTGTAAGCACATGTACCATGACAGGACCATCCACATTATCGGCCTGTTTGAATGTTTCGATTAATTTGGAAATGTCGTGTCCATCAATGGGTCCCAAATAGGTGAAGCCCAGTTCTTCAAAAAGAACACCTGGAACCATCATATATTTGACACTATCTTTAATCCAGCTCGCCGATTTGGCTAAACGATCACCAATCGCAGGGATTTTTTTGAGCATTCCCTCTACATCATCTTTGGCTTTCAAATAATGACGATCCGAACGGATCTTACTCAGATATTTATGCATGGCTCCCACATTCGGAGCTATGGACATTTCATTATCATTTAGGATAACCATCAGCTTTTTCTGTTCATGACCAATATGATTAAGTGCTTCAAAAGCCATACCACCTGTAAGCGCTCCATCACCAATCATTGCGATGACCTGATTGTCCTCACCCTTCAAATCACGGGCAAGTGCCATCCCCATCGCAGCGGACAATGACGTACTGCTGTGACCAGCTTCCCATACATCATGCTCACTTTCATTGCGTTTAACAAATCCGCACATGCCGTTATGCTGACGTAATGTATCAAAGCGATCCATCCGCCCCGTTAGAACTTTATGCACATAAGCCTGATGCCCTACATCGAAAATCATTTTGTCTGCCGGACTGTTATAACAGTAATGCAGGGCTACCGTGAGCTCAACCACTCCTAAGTTGGGTGCGAGATGCCCCCCTGTAACGGACAGCTTCTCAATCAGAAACTGCCGGATCTCTGCCGACAAAAGAACGAGATCATCATGAGACATCGACTTCAGATCACTGGGTTGTTTAATTTGTGGAAGCAGCACGAGAATCTCCCCGCTTTCCTAGATTGTTTGTTTGATTGTTGGTTAATCCATATATACATAATTTATTAAATGACATTAAATCATTATAACATAAAAGAACAAGAATCATAATTTACGCTACTTTACTCCAGATAACGAGCATTTTCGCCAGCATAGTACGTATGACCTTCTCCCCATATGTATCCCTGAACCTCATACGAAAGACCCTTTCCATGAATTCGGAAAAAGGACATTACATTGATTACACTGTTCAGTGTGTTTTGAAACAGCCGTGTTTCTCCAGAATCTAATGATCTCGACTCATCAAATAATCGGCAATTTCCATCAATCTGGAGTCGTCCGGTAACTCAGCTCTAAGCAGTGCATTTTGGGCAGATTGGGTAAGGGACTTCACCTCATCAAGAGAGGCTTCCATACCAATAAAATAAGGATACGTCACCTTCTGCTGAGTCACATCACTTTGCGTCTTCTTGCCCATTTTCTGCTCGTCGCCCGTCAGATCGAGAATATCATCCTGAATCTGGAAAGCCAGACCCAGATCTCTGCCAAACACACGCAGTGCTTCCAATTGCCCTTCATCCGCGCCACCAATTCGTGCCCCTGCAAGGAGGGAGAACACAATCAAATCACCGGTTTTGTGCAGATGAATATATTGCAACTGAGCCAGATCAGTCATACCCTGCTCGCCCTCCATATCTGCAACTTGCCCTCCAACCATGCCTCTTGCCCCAGCCAGTTCGGACAAATCCTCCACAATGGACAGCAATGCCTCTGCCGATACACCACTGCGGCGGCCAGCCTGAACAATACTATAAAAAGCATGAGTTAACAGTGCATCCCCTGCCAATATGGCAGTTGCTTCACCATATACCTTATGATTCGTTAATTTTCCCCTGCGGTAATCATCATTATCCATGGCAGGCAGGTCGTCGTGGATCAACGAATAGGTATGAACCATCTCCACGGCGCAGGCTACCGGCAGTGCAGCTGTACGCTGTGCACCGAAGGCTTCCGCCGCAGCAACGACCAGGAGTGGACGAAGGCGCTTGCCTCCGGCCATAAGTGAATACTGCATTGCCTCAGCTAAGGACTGGGGAACATCCCAGTGATCCGGAAGAGTCTGTTGCAACTCTCCCGTCACCTCAGCTGTGACCTCCTGAAGGTACGCTTCAAACGAAGGACGATTACTCATTGACTTCCCCGCTTTCATCGACGGCATTGCCGAACGGTTTCTTGCGAAGTTCCCCATCCTCTTCTACGATCATCTCGATCTTGCGTTCCACTTGTTCCAGCTTCAAACCACAAAGCTGGGAAAGTTTCATCCCGCGCTGAAACAGATCGATAGCCTGTTCCAACGGAACATCACCATGCTCAAGCTGACCTACGATGTCTTCCAATGCCGCCATTGCCTCTTCAAAATTCAATTCCGGTTCATTCGCCATGGGTATTGTCGTCCTCCTTCATTCCCCAAACCTGACAGTCCAACTGTCCGTCTGTTAATTTAATCTTTATCGAATCTCCAGGCTGTACATCCTTCATCGACTTAATCAATCGCTGTTCCTGCTCGTCATATACAAGGCTGTATCCGCGTGACATGACTTTAAGCGGGCTAAGCGCATCCAGATGCCGCACCGTTGACTTCCACTGCTGCTGCTTCGCTCTTGAAATGGAGCGGATGGCCAGCTCCAGTTGACGCCGAGCTGACGCATTCTCGCGTCTTGCTGCATTTACCTGTTCACGAGGATTGAAACGCTGCAGAGCTGCAAGCAGACGTTCCTGCTTCTCTCCAGTCCATTTCATACGTGTATCTACAGTTCGCAGCAGTCGCTGATGTATCATGTCCAGCCGCTCCGTATGCTGCATCAAGGTACGTCTCGGATGCACAAGTACAGGCGAGCGCTGCAATCTAGCCAAACGCTCACGATTATGAACAGCGCGTTGACGCAAACTATGCTGTAACTGACGCTGACGCTGAGCAATCTGCTCCAGCAATTCAGCCCGGTTAGGCACAGCCAGCTCCGCAGCAGCTGTAGGCGTTGCCGCACGCAAATCGGCCGCAAAATCGGCAATGGTGAAGTCCGTTTCGTGCCCAACCGCCGAAATGACAGGAATGGCCGATGCAACAATCGCCCTCGCCACAATCTCCTCATTGAAGGCCCACAGTTCTTCCAGTGATCCGCCGCCTCGTCCAACGATCAGCACATCCGCTTCACCAAGGCGGTTCAGGTTTTGGATAGCCTTCACGATGGAAGGAGCTGCACCCTTGCCTTGAACGAGAACAGGGTAAAGCACTACTCGGGCTGAGGGATATCTGCGTTGTAGTGTGATCATGATATCACGCACCGCTGCTCCCGTAGGAGATGTGACCACACCGATGGTCTGAGGATATCGTGGGATCTCTCTTTTACGCGATGCAGAGAACAGCCCCTCGTCCTCCAGCTTTTTTTTCAACTGCTCATATGCCAGATACAGACTTCCGATCCCGTCTGGCTGCATATGAGTTGCATAAAATTGATATTGCCCGTCCCGTTCATACACCGATACGTTGCCACGCGCAACAACCCTCGCACCCTCTTTCGGTACAAAGGGCAGTCGCTGATTATGGGACGCAAACATAATGGACTTAATTCGGCTGTCCTTGTCCTTCAATGTAAAATACATATGACCGCTGGAGTGATGTGTGAAATTGGAAATCTCACCGCGCAGCCATACATCCGACAGGACCTGATCCGATTCCAGTTTCATCCGGATGTATCGGTTCAGGTCTTTAATGGAGTAGATCTTTTGATCTGCCACAGACAGTTACCTAGGCCAATCCGTGAGCGCGCTTCGCAGCGATCAAAGTATTCTGCATTAACATCGTGATTGTCATTGGACCAACGCCTCCAGGAACCGGTGTAATTGGGCCAGATACCGCCTTAACGCTCTCGAAATCCACGTCTCCTGCCAGTTTTCCGTTATCCAGACGATTCATCCCAACATCGATAACAACTGCACCCGGTTTGACAAAATCGGCATCCACAAAGTTCGCACGCCCGATGGCTACAACAAGAATGTCCGCCTGACGTGTGATCTCTTTCATGTTGGCTGTACGGGAATGACACATGGTTACCGTTGCATTCTCACGTTGCAGCAACAAAGACACCGGTTTGCCGACAATGTTGCTTCGGCCGATGACAACCGCATGTTTGCCTGACATTTCAAGCCCAGTACGCTTGATCAGCTCAATTACTCCTGCAGGAGTACATGGCAGCAAGCTATCGTCACCAATGACGAGATTACCCACATTGACCGGGTGGAATCCGTCTACATCTTTGTCCACGGCGATTGCATCGATAACGGCTTTCTCTTCAATATGCTTCGGTAATGGGAGCTGAACCAAAATTCCGTTAATGGATTCCTGATTGTTCAGCTTGTCCACCAGAGCGAGCAGATCCTCCTGGGATGTGCTTGCATCCAGACGATGCACTTCGGAGTAGAAGCCGAGGTCATGACAAGCCTTTTCTTTATTACGCACATATACTTGGGATGCCGGATCTTCCCCGACGAGCACAACAGCCAGACCAGGTACTACCCCCTGTTCGCTAAGCTGTTTTACTTCTGTTGTCATGCTTGCGCGGATCTCTTGGGATACTTCTTTACCGTTAATAATAGATGCTGTCATTGTACTCTCTCTCCCTTATGTGAACATATATTGAGTAACTCGCAAATCTATGACAATTTTTCCTTGATGGCGTCAACTTCCTGAATCATGCGTCCAAGTACGCCATTGACGAATTTACCGGATTCATCTGTACCGAAATATTTCGATAATTCGATCGCTTCATTGACGGATACTTTCGCAGGAATATCATCACGGAACACCATTTCATATGCGGAAAGCCGCAAAATCTGTCGGTCTACACGTGATAGACGGCTAATCTGCCAGCCTTTCAGATAATCCACCAGCAACCCGTCAATGGCTTCCTTATTGCTCCAGGCTCCCTGTACCATTTCGGTAACGTAGGTCCGCATCACATCGGCGTCGCGGATGACCACTTCGGTTTCATTGTCCTCCGCAGCTTCATTGATCAGCATGTTCACGGCTTCAGCCGCGCCCACTTCATTCATTTCCATCTGATACAGACTTTGTACTGCAATTTCCCTTGCCAAACGTCTTTTCATGTCCTGCCTCCTGCAGCGCTCCTTATGGAGCGTCATCATGCTTATTTTATAATAGTAAAACCATTCATGGAATCAGTGATTTTATTATATTGTTATCCCTTTTCACAAAAAAAACCTGCAATGTGTTTCCTCCAAAAAACGGGCAACCTAAACAACAGCTCTATTTTCGGAAGAAACATATTGCAGGGTTCGGGCGGCTCACTTAAACGGACGCCAGCGGTCACCCAGCCATTGCGCCCATTCCCTCCAGGGAATGAACGAACCCAGCTTCGAGTCGCTTCGTCTGCCTAATGTATAACCAATGAACACCAAGAGTGCAAAGAACAACATATCCCAAAAACCGATCCATACATAAAGAAATCCAAAAAAGATCCCGCCGGCAATTCCTATAATCCGGCCTCTGTGGCTATCCCAAATCTCTCTCCACAGCATCAGTGAAACTCACCTCATTCCACTCGACTCTTGTAGTTAGGCGACTGGGTAACGTTAGCAATATACACGGTAACAAAAGAAACCGGGATACCCGTAATCTCCTGTACATGATCATGTATTGCCTTCTGCAGATCAGAAGTCAGCGCAGGGATAGGCGTCTCGCCATCCACAACCGCACGGATCATGATCTCCAGTCCCGATTCAACCACACGAATACGTGCTTTCACATCACGAACGCCCCGAAAGCGAGAAGTCGCTTTTAGACAGAGATTCTCAATCGTTTCCATCGAAATCTGCACATCACCGAACTCCGTACGCTGATCTACAGACGGCAGCGAAGCACGATCGCGACGAACCGAGATATAGAAAAATCGCAAACTCAGGATAAACAAAATCGCTGCTGCAACAATCGACGCAACAATGACGTTTTGTTCCTGCTGGTAATTCAATTCGTAAGGCAGCACACCGCTGATAAGAAGTATGACTGCTGCCGATATTGCTCCAACGCTTATGCTGTATATAAACAACAGAAGCCGATCCAGTATTTTAGCCACGAACTGCACAGCCTCCCTTGCTCACTAACATCGCTTAACCTACTCATTGGCAAAAGTCAGATCCCTTATGAAAGCTAACGCTCTCTGTTGAAGACCTGTCCAAGACGGGATAACCCCCGACAGTTGATGCCGGGGGAATCTGTCTTCTTTTATTTTACGCGCTGACTGTTCAGGTCGATCTCTTCGACTTTCTCGGCATTCTTGAACTGAACATCATGAATGTGTACATTAACCTCATTCACGTTCAGACCTGTCATGTTCTCAATGGAGCGCTTAACGTTCTGTTGAATTTCGGTAGCAACCTGTGGAAGACGGTAACCATACTCAATAATTACGGATACATCCACTGCAGCTTCACGCTGACCTACTTCAACCTTAACGCCTTTGGAAAGATTTTTGCGACCAAGTAATTCAGCAAATCCACCAGCGAATCCACCGCTCATACCTGCAACACCTTTTACTTCAAGTGTAGCCAGTCCAGCGATCACTTCAATGACTTCAGGTGCGATCTGGATTTCACCGATATCCGTTCGTTCAAATTCTGTCGGCAGTGTACTCATAACTGTTCAACACACCTTTCGCGAAATAAGTTTGCGGCCATCCGTCAGGGCGCTGGCAAATAGGCCAATCGACCCTCAGAACCCCTTCCGGTCCGGCTTTACCGGAACTCCTGCAACCTTCATCCGCGGCCGAGCGTGCGGGCTTATCCACTGCAGGAGACATGCGCTCTTATTATTACATACTATATCATTTGGGCTAGATTATGACAAACGAGCCCAATATGCATGTTAAATCTCGTTTTCCTCAAGAAATTTAATATCAAAATCACCACGAATGAACGTTGGATGCTCCAGCAATTTCTGATGGAAAGGAATCGTTGTAGATATCCCTTCAATCGCAAATTCACCCAAAGCACGCTTCATCTTCGCTATAGCCTCTTCTCGATTTGCTCCCCACACGATCAATTTGGCGATCATGGAGTCATAATAAGGAGAGATGGTGTAACCAGGATAAGCTGCGCTATCTACCCGCACACCTGGTCCTCCCGGCGCAAGATAAAAGCCGATTTTGCCTGGTGATGGCATAAAGTTGCGGTCCGGGTCCTCAGCGTTGATACGACATTCGATGGACCAGCCGTTGATAACAACGTCTTCCTGACGGAAAGAGAGCGGGTTGCCCTCAGCTACGGAGATCATCTCACGGATCAGATCCACACCGGTAACCATCTCTGTAACCGGATGTTCTACCTGAATACGCGTATTCATTTCCATGAAATAGAATTCACCGTTAGGGCTGAGCAAAAACTCCAGTGTACCTGCTCCCGAGTAGTTCACAGCAAGCGCTGCACGTACTGCAGCTTCTCCCATTAATGTACGAACCTCTTCAGAAAGGATAGGACATGGAGCTTCTTCCACCAGTTTTTGACGACGGCGCTGAACAGAACAATCGCGCTCGCCCAAATGGGCTGCGTTCCCATGTTTGTCGGCAATGATCTGAATCTCCACGTGTTTCATGCCTGTCAGGAATTTCTCCAGATATACTCCGGCATTGCCAAAAGCCTTCTGTGCTTCCTGCTGGGCAGCCGTGATCTGCTTGATCAGCGTTTCTTCATCCTCAGCGATACGAATCCCTTTACCTCCACCACCAGCAGTAGCTTTGATAATAATAGGATAACCGATATCTCTAGCAATCATGATGGCTTCATCCATATTTTCAACCAGACCGTCCGATCCCGGAATTACAGGTACTCCGGCATCTTGCATCGTCTGTTTAGCCACAGCTTTATCTCCCATTTTGGTAATGGCTTCCGGGGAAGGACCGATAAACGTAATATTGCAGGAACCACAGATTTCTGCAAAATCGGCATTCTCCGCGAGGAACCCGTATCCAGGGTGGATCGCATCACAATCCGTCAGTGTGGCTACACTCATCAGATTTGTAAAATTCAGATAACTATCTTTCGAAAGTGTTGGCCCGATGCAGTACGCCTCATCAGCAAGACGAACATGCAGGGAGTCCTTATCCGCTTCCGAATAGACTGCTACCGTCGAAATGCCGATTTCACGACAGGCACGAATAATACGTACCGCAATCTCGCCACGGTTCGCAATCAGTATTTTTTGAAATTTCATTTCGTTATTGTCCTCCTTCGAAGCTCATGCGGTTGCCGTTATCCAGCTATAACCGTTATTCTGGTTTCACCAAGAACAGGGGCTGTCCATACTCGACCAGCTGTCCGTTCTCAACCAGCACTTCAACGATTTCTCCCTTGATGTCGGCATCAAGCTCGTTCATCAGCTTCATTGCTTCAATGATACATACGGTTGTTTTCTCAACAACTTTATCACCAGCGCTTACAAAAGGACCCACTTCCGGCGAGGAAGCTCTGTAAAAAGTACCCACCATCGGGGATACGATTTTATGTAAATGGCTTGTAGTATCAACTTGCGGAGCAGCCTCAGTTACCACTGCAGCCGGTTGTACCTGTGGAGCAGCAATCATCTGTGGTTGCATAGCAGCTGCCTGAACATACTCGGTTTTACCCGGTTTGCGAATCGACAACCGCGATCCTTCGTTTTCAATTTCCAACTCCTGAACGGAACTTTCATCGACCAATTTGATCAGTTCTTTGATTTCACTCAATTTAAACATTTCCATTATTCACTCCTTCGGCATCATGCCAGTCTCACTAGGACGGTCATATGGCTTTATGTATTATATCATAATCGTTAAAAATGGAAAGAGCCCGAGAACTGATCCAGCTCTCGGGGCTCATTTTCCATGATTTGGATTACTGTTCAGTCACGTATTGCACACTGATTCTATTTTGCGTTACAGCCAGTTCTTTCATAACCAGATCCACAATGGAAACCGCTTGTTTTACATCCAGTTTATCACTAAGTACAACGACTTTATACTTGTCGGCATCCTCTTGAACGATGGCATTGGCGAACTGCTGTGAAAGAGTTTCTTCAATGCCATTGATTTTGGCTTGTTTTTCTTCCAGCGTACGGATCTGTTCGGTTGCTTTGGCATTTTCCTCTGGTGTTTTGCTCAGATCACCCGCTTCGGTCATCAGTTCCTCATATTTGCGATTATTGCTTTCCTCACGCTGCCACTGATAGTTCTGGAACTGACTGCTCGCGGATGCTGCTGTATTTTGCTCCTCCATTTCCTTGAGGACATCCTCATCGGTCTTCGTCGCACTGCCGTCTGTCCCACCACTTGCCTCAGGACTGGTTGCTGCGCCTTTGTCCGTCCCTTTGTTGTCAGTCCCTTTTTCACTGTCTTTCCCTGCTTCAGCTTGCTTCTCGCCCGATTCTGCAGCAGGTGATTTCTCGGTTTCTCCGGCTTCTTTACCTTCTACAACAGCAGGATTATCAACCGATTCAGCCGCAGATTGCTCTCCTTCAGTACCTGTAACTTCACCGCCATTCACAACTTCATTGATAACCAGACCTTCCGTCGGATCAAGGATTCCAGCCGTTTCTTTCGCTTCTCCCTGCTTCATGCTATCCACCTGCTGACTGTCAGCTACAGGCGCATTGACTGGACCGGAATCTTCAGTGAACAAATAATACGCAGACAAAATGACCATCAGGCTCAACATGGAAACGAGCCACACCGTTTGACGTTTGTTATTCATTAGAACTTCCTCCTCGAATTAACTTCATTCTTATGCGAATCGAATCTTGTACAAGAATTGAATCCTGAGTTTCAACATTCCGAATTAATCCTGCTTGCGCGGAACAACCGAAATTCGGTAGGCCGCCACATTCAGTCCTTTTTCCACAGCATCGGTAATCAGGTCCTTCACAACCTTGTTCTCTGCACCCCTGGCAACCACAAGTACCCCCCGGATCTGCGGTTTGAGCTTCTTCGTGACAATCGGTGTCTGGTCCCCTGATATTTCATACGTAATGATCTCGCCATCACGGGTATATTGCGTCATATGTCGCTTGCCCCCGCTAGCATCCGTTTCTTCGGTAAGCTGCTGAGAATCCTTCACATTACGTTGTACAACAAGCTCCTCTGTAGAATCGACAGTAACCATGACATCAACGGTTCCTACACCTACGATGTTCTCCAGGACACCCTTGATCTTGTCTTCAAATGCGATCTCTATCGCCTGAAAAGGATTCTGATCCGTTGCATCGCTCTGTATGGATGCCATGGAAGTTGTCGGATCGGGAGGTTCCCGACCGATATTTTCGGAATCAATTTTTTTGACATTGACGAAGGAATTAAACAGCATGATCCCCACCCCGATCAAACCCAGAATAATAAGCCAGCGAAAGGTTTGACTCCGCCGTTGTCCACCTTCTCCACCACCAAGCCAGCTTTCCATCTTTTTGAGCCATTGCCTCATCGGACACCCTCCTTCTCACAGCGCCGAGGCGCTTTTCTTTTCATTCACTCGTACTTTGCTCGCATCGATATCCCATTTCTCTGTCAGCAGCGTGATAATCTGTACTGCGCGTTCTGAGCGGGAGGGCGTCTGTCCATGCTGAGGGCTTGCATCTGTCTGATCACCTGAGACAGCTTGAGAGCCAAGTTGAGATTCAGCTTGCTGATCATTTTGTGATTCTTCAAGATTTTCGGTACCCGCGCTACTGTTATGATTAATGCTGCTATCCACCTTAATCTGTACATCAGGCACTTCGACCTGACCGATCTGGATGGGTTGCTGTACTGGATCAATCTCAGTCGTTCCGGTTTGCTGATCTGGGCCGAACACCGGTTTCGCATTTGTCCCCGCTTCCTGTTGCCCTGCGTTCCCCTTACTCACCTTTGCCTCTCCGGCCATTTCCACCTGAACATATTGGATCACAGGCAGTTCAACCGAGGAGGCCAACTCGCTCTCCTGCTTGGCAGTATTCATGGCGAGCTTTACCTCCACAGACTGAACTCGCTCCCCGGTTGTTTCTTCAATCTGCCCTTTCATCACGTTAGCCAGTTCTTTGGCTGTCCACTGCAAAGATTGTTCCTGTTCGTTGGATTGAAGCTGCTTGCCCTGAGCCAAAATCTGTTCCAGCGTAGCATTGGCATCCGAAGGTGAATCCATGGTTGTCATCGCCCGCTTCAGCTCTCCAACCGGATCACTTCGCAGCAGCTTGGTAATGGGTGATAACAGGGTCAGCAGGATAAGAAGGCTCAGCACAAGCTTGACATAGCGTTCCATGGATCGGTTTGGCAACAGCATATCCACAAACGTTGCCAACAGAACGATCATGATCAATTCCCGGAGCCAGCTGCTCAGCCACCCCATCCTTCCACCCCTTTCTCATGAACTTCCCTCTCATCGCATCATGACCGTCAGATTGCCTGCAGTTAGCAGGATCGTGATGGCCAGAAAAAACATCAGTCCAACAGCTGCCAGTGCTGCGAATACGTAAATCATGCTTTTGCCAATCGCTTGCAAACATCCTACAATCGGCGTTTCACCCAAAGGCTGCATGATCGCGCCAGTAATGTTGTATATCAGGGCAAGCGTCAGAATTTTAAGCGCTGGAAATGCGCATAAAAACAAGATGATGATGACACCGGTTAGCCCGATTGCATTTTTGACGAGAAGTGAGGCTGTGATAACGGTATCCGTCGCATCCGCAAACGTCCTGCCGACAATGGGGACAAAGTTACCTGCGATATACTTCGCCGCTTTCAGACTAACACCATCTGCCACAGAGCCCGATGCTCCCTGCACCGAGATCACACCCAGAAACATCGTTAGCAGAATACCAAGCAGAGCCACACTGATATTTCGTAACAGGTCTGCCAGCTGTGTCAGCTTGTACTTGTCGGACAAGGAACTGACGAGATGTAACACTGCCGAGAAAAAGAGTAATGGAAACACCAGCATATGGATCAACGTACCTACCAGATGAATCATGAAAATGATGAGCGGATGGGTAACCGAAACGGTAATCACATTCCCCATTGAAGCCAGCAGTGTAAATAAGAGGGGCACCATGGCCATCATAAAATTGATCATACCGGCAATGGCATCCTTGGCGTATCCAATCGCCACACTGAAACTGTTGATGGCAATGATGATGATGACCATGTAACAGATGGAGTAGGCGATTTTGCTAATATTGTTCTTCTCAAAAGCGGTCTGCAGCGTCTCCAAAATCATGCTTAGCACACTCAGCATCACAATCGTGACTAGAAGTTTGCCGTTATATAAAATTTCATGCAGCATGAAGGTTCCGATGGCTGTAAACACGGACTTTAGACTGAACCCTTCATTGCCGGGAAGTAACATATCCATAAAGGAAGGCGTTTTTCCTTCCGGGAAAAAACCACCGTATTGTTGCATGAGTTGATCCCAATATTTCTCCACCTGATCCTTGGGGAGCTGGTCTGCCTGCTGCTGCATCCACTCGCCCGAAGGAGAGACGGCGGCGACCTGTCCGATGATCCCAAACAGAAAACACAGCGTCAGCACGAAGGTAAGGCGCCACTGCGGCTTGTAAGGCAAGATTTTCATACGAAGTCCGCACGCCTCCTTCTATACCGGCATCAGCTTCATGACGGTTTCGATAATAATGCTGATAATCGGTATAGCGAGTACAAGGATCAGCACCTTGCCAGCAAGCTCAATCTTGGAAGCGATGCTCTCCTGGCCTGCATCCCTAACAATCTGTGCACCGAATTCGGCAATGTACGCAATACCAATAATTTTCAGCACGGTTTTGAGATAGATGCTCTCCATGCCTGAATTCTCAGCAAGTCGTTTTAACACTTCGATGACTGCGCCAATTTTGCCAATCAGCAGCATAAAGATCACGATACCGGTAGCGGCAGCAATCAGAAAAGCAAACATCGGCTTCTGTTCCTTGATGACAAGAATGAGTACCGTTGCAATGAGCGCCAAACCTACAACTTGGATAATTTCCACAGGTCACCACCAACCCGGCTTCATGACCGTTTTCATTGAAAAAGAAATATCGATTTGATCTCTTGAAGCAGGCTGTCCAGCATACGGACCACCATGAACAATACAACGACAAATCCGATTACGGTCACCCAGTGAGCCATATCTTCCTTTCCCATTTGTTTCAGCACCGTGTGAATCATGGCAATAATGATTCCGATGCCCGCAATTTGAAAGATTGCGTTCACTTCTAAATTCATGACCTTGGCACCTCACTATCCCGGCAATTTCAGAAGATCAGAATGACGATTAACGCTCCGACAAGCATCCCGAGACTTCGGCTCATTCGTTCATATTTCATTTGATCGGCCTGGGCGCGGGATTCCTCATGCATTAGTTGTTGAATGGCTAGCGAGATGTGTTTGGTCTGATCCTGACGGTCGCTGGTGCCAAGGCTGAAGCTTAATTGCAGCATGACTTCCCGCTCGTCCGTCTTCATGGCTGATCTTCCCCACGCTTCTTCAATACCAGACTGGAGACTCTCACGGGCAGTATGTCCATGAGGAGGCTCCATCTGTTTGGCAGCGTGAAGGAATAGCGTCCGAACAGGTTCTTTTGTCTGGGCTCCCATTTTCCCCATTGCATCAGGTAATGGAGTCAGCCCATAGTTGATTTCAGTCATCAGGCGCTGAAGAGCAGCAATTAATTCTCGCAGTTGTCTGGGCCGCAGGGCATATTGCCTTGCTTTATAAAATCCGGCGAGGGTACTGGCCAGCAGAATGATGACGGCACCGAGCATGTTAACCAAATGCCTCGCCTCCCGCTTCTGTCTGCTGTAGAGCACGCATTTTACCATCGGCCAATCGAAAGCTCATGCCCCGGCTCGTCCGCTGCAGCTGAACATAGCGTTGAAACATCTGCTCGACAATAAGGCTTCTCAGCGCTGGTCTGGAAGAGAGCTCAGCCAGATCACGTCCGTGGGCAGTTGCAATGACAGATACACCTGCATGCAAGGCTTCCATCACTGCCTCTGCATCCTCAGGACGACCGATCTCGTCCACAATCAGGACATCGGGAGACATGGAACGAAGCATCATCATCATGCCTTCAGCCTTCGGACAACCGTCCATCACATCCGTTCGTGGACCCACATCAAATCCAGGTACACCCTTGTAACTTCCGGCGATTTCAGACCGTTCATCAACGATGCCAACCTTTAGACGTGGACGTATGCCCTGAACAAGCTCATTTCCCCCTGTAAGTTTGGTTCCACTGCTGATCTGTCTCGCCAGATCCCGCAGCAATGTGGTCTTGCCTTGCTGTGGGGGCGAAAGAATCAAGGTGTGCATGACCTGTCCAGTCTTCATGTCCAGCAGATAAGGCAGAATCCGATCAGCAACTCCGTGAACCTCCCGGGCAACCCTGACATTGAATCCATTGATATCGCGCAAATATTCTACACGCCCACCGCTGAGGACCGTCCGACCAGCCAGTCCGATTCGATGTCCGCCAGGAATGGTTATGAACCCTTTGCGCAGCTCCTCCTCTAATGTATAAAGCGAATGATTACTGATCAGATCCAGCAGCCTGTGTGTTACCTCTTTTAAGGGAATATAGGCTTCATCAGGCTTCGCCGTCGGACTGCCCTGAGCTGTAAGGAAGTGATAGGTGTCTCCTGCATTGATTTCCAGTGGCCTTCCTTCACGGATACGTACTTCCTCCACTTTTTCGAATAAAGCGGGCGGCATTCTTCCCAGAATGGTTCGAATCGGTTCCGGAAAGAGATCCTTCCAGTTCACCATCATGAATAGGCCCCTCCAACTTTAGATTCGGTTTTATCGCGTTTCTGGTGCTTGTTCATATCTCAAGTTTATGTGTGTACATTGATTTTATGACGCTGAAATCTATCATTTTCTTCAGAATAGGGATGAGAGTTAAAAATCATAGATCAGTAACTTATTCTCATTCTAGGCACCCGTCTAGTTCCAAGTGCATATAGTGCTTGCAGACAGGTGTTATCCATTTCGGATAAAGAAAGACAGAACCACCTATCCCCAAATGCAGAAAGGAGTTGTGGGGAGTGCGAGTCGACGTGGTAGGCAATGTAAATGAAGTTCGAAGAATGGATATTGCGGGACGAAGTGTGGTTGTGATCGATGTGTTGCGAACGACCAGTACGATTGTTACGGCACTTGCGAATGATGCGGCGAATGTGATTGCTGTAGAGACTGTTCCTCAAGCGAAACAATTCAATGTGAAGGATGCCATTCGTGGCGGGGAACGTTTTGACAAAAAAATTACAGGATTCGAGGCGGGCAATTCCCCCTATGAATATATGACTCCGAGTATTGCGGGCAAAACAATCATTCTGACTACGACAGATGGTACACGGGCTCTAATCAAAGCCTCCCAGGCGAGACATGTGCTTGCAGGCTCATTTCTCAATGTGCAGGCTGTGGCAGCTGTTCTGTGCGAGCTTCGCAGGGACGTCTTATTATTATGTGCTGGGAATCAGGATGAGTTTGCTCTGGAGGATGGTTTGTGTGCAGGCTGCATTATTGAGGAACTGTATCGACAATCCCCTTTTCCCATCCGACTGAACGATCTGGGCTTGGTGCTCCATCAGGCTGCATCTCATTGTGGGGATAGATTGCCAGATCTGATCAGAGTCTCCGCTGGCGGCCGAAGGCTCGAAAAGCTGGGCAGGATACACGATGTAACCTATTGCACCCAATTGAACTTGCTGGACTGTGTTCCGGAAATGGGTGAGGGCAATCGAATACAGCCTTTCAGGAGAACACGCAGGGAGAGAATGATTAATTTACTGTAATAAAACAAAAAAAGGTGTGCTGCTCTCCCATTAGCGGGGTTACAGCACACCTTTGGTATGTTTAGATATATAACATAACTAGCAGATATTATCTGCGAACTTGCGGTCCGCCAACAACGGCTTGCACTTCGGTATCAAGGTCATACGCCGTATGCAGCGCCTTGATCACGTCATGAAGCTTCTCTCCGTCAATGACGCAGGATACCTTGATCTCGGACGTGCTGACCATCTTGATGCTCACACCTTCACCAGAGATGACTTTAAACATCTTGGCGGCTACGCCTGGATGGCTGACCATTCCCGCACCAACGATGGAGACTTTAACCAGATTATCTTCGGAAGTAACTTCACGGTAAGGCAAACGGCTGTGGATGCCTTCAATGACACGCAGTGCGTTCTCACGGTCAGACAGCGCAACAGAGAACGAGAAGTCCGCCTTGCCGTCCATCACACCACTCTGCACGATAATGTCTACATCCAGCTGTTCCGATGCGAGAGCACCAAATACTTCAGCGAGAACCCCCGGTACATCCGGCACACCTAGAATACTGATGCGAGCCACATTTTTATCATAGGCAATACCACTGACTACCACACCCTGTTCCATTGTTGCTTCCTCCTTCACAACCGTTCCTTCATTATGGTTAAAGCTGGATCTTACAATCAAAGGCACACCGGAATGCTTTGCGTACTCAACTGCACGCGGATGCAGTACCGCTGCTCCCAAGTTAGCCAGTTCCAGCATTTCGTCGTACGAAATTTCCTTGAGCTTACGCGCAACTTTGACGATCCGCGGATCGGTGGAATAGATCCCGTCCACATCCGTGTAAATCTCGCAAGCGTCTGCCTTGATTGCTGCTGCCAAGGCTACTGCTGTTGTATCAGAGCCTCCACGGCCAAATGTCGTGATCTCGCCTTCTTCCGTCATTCCCTGGAAGCCTGCAACGATGACGATGTTACCTTCTGCCAACGCCTGATTCACCCGTTCCGGGTGGATATTGTTGATGCGTGCTTTCCCATGCACAGGTTCTGTGCGGAAGCCCGCCTGCCAGCCTGTAAATGATACCGCCTTGCGTCCCAGCGCCTGAATCGCCATCGATAACAAGGATATGGAGATCTGTTCTCCCGTAGTTAAAAGCATATCCATCTCACGCGCAGGCAGTTCGCTGTTCAGCTGTTTCGCCTGATCAATCAGATCATCTGTCGTATCCCCCATGGCCGAAACCACAACTACACACTGATGTCCTTCATCCGCTTTTTCTACAACACGTCCGGCTACACGCTTCATGCGCTCTGTATCTCCGACCGAGCTGCCCCCAAATTTCATGACGTACAATGACAAAGCAAATCCACTCCCTACCTTGTGCAGTATGCATAATTGATGTCCATCGCCATTATTCTCTCCGAAAAATGACTTTAACTCAGTATATTACGAAAGCGTCTGATAGGCTAATCTTTTTTCGAAAAAACCCTCTGCCATAGGAATGGCAAAGGGTTAAAGTAACGCTTTATTTGGCTTACACCTTGTGAAAGTTACGCGCGGGAAGAGTATTTACCTTCACGCGTATCGATCAGCAGAACATCACCTTCGTTAATGAACAAAGGAACTTGTACATTCAAGCCTGTTTCCACTTTTGCGTTTTTGGTAGCACCTTGTGCAGTATTCCCTTTTACGCTTGGCTCTGTTTCAATAACTTTCAATTCTACGCTTGTAGGCAAATCGATTCCGAGGATTTCACCTTGGTAACTGATGATCTTTACGTTCATGTTTTCTTTCAGGAAGTTCAATTCCCATTCCAGTTGATCACTAGTCAGTGTGAATTGATCATAAGTTTCGTTATCCATGAACGTGTGCTCTGTACCACTTGCATACAGATAGGATACGCCACGGTTCTCGATGATGGCACGACCAATGGTTTCGCCTGCACGGAATGTTTTTTCAACGGTGTTACCGTTGCGCAGGTTTTTCAGTTTGGAGCGTACAAAGGCAGCACCTTTACCTGGTTTAACATGTTGGAAATCGAGTACGGTATAGATGTCGTTGTCCACTTGTACGGTCAAGCCTGTTTTAAAATCGTTTACGGAAATCACAAAAAATCCCTCCTGATATGGTTGAAAAGTAGGTGATATAAGGGCGATGGGTTAATGTTATATGTAAAATGAGTCCAAGAAAGGCCACCTCGGTCACTTCGATTGCAGTACCATCCTCCGATCGCTGTTATCCCCAGATTTTTTGATCCCATTATTAATGGGAAAATCCGGTGATAAAGGCGAACGCTTCGCTTCTTCAGATTGGTTCTGCACTCTCCGTTATGGTGAATTTTCATATTTTCAATTTAAATAACACATTAAAAATCGTCTTATATCCCTGGTGGCTGTAAATTAGCCGATTACAGTGAACTTCTTGTCTGACTTCGTTAAAATGTGAATACCTGTCTCGGTGATCACTACGTCATCCTCGATACGCACGCCGCCAAGACCATCAACATATATACCCGGTTCAACGGTAACCACCATACCCGGTTTCAATACATCGTCGCTAAGCTTGGACAAACGCGGAGCTTCATGGACTTCCATGCCCAGGCCGTGGCCTGTGCTGTGTCCGAATTGTTCTCCGTATCCGTGGCCTGCAATGATATCACGTGCCAGTGCATCTGCTTCCCGCCCGTTCATGCCCGGTTTCAGGTTCGCCAGCGTATGTAACTGGGCTTCCAGTACGATGTCGTAAATTTTACGCAATTCTGGTACAGGTGTGCCCGTTGCAATCGTGCGTGTCAGATCTGAACAGTATCCGTCCAAAAGCGCACCGAAGTCAAATGTAATTAACTCATTTTGTCCGATGACTTTGCTGCTCGCCACGCCGTGTGGCATTGCGGAACGCTCACCCGATGCAACGATTGTATCAAACGAAGAGGAAGTCGCTCCATGTTTGCGCATGAAAAACTCCATCTCCAAATCCACTTCACCCTCCGTCATACCTGGTTTCGCAAATTGCAAAACATGGCTGAATGTAGCGTCTGCCAGATCAGCAGCTCTTTGCATCACAGCAATTTCATCCTCGTCTTTGAATATGCGAAGTTGTTCCACAATACCGGAAACAGCTTTCAATTCAATAGACTGAAGTGCTTCAGCATAAGCAGTGTGTGTGCCATAAGTGACATGATCCTGCTCAAAGCCAACCTGCTTAATATTCGCCGATGCAAGCAGTTCGCGTACCGATTCCAATGGTTTCGGTCCATGTTCCACAACGGTAAACCCTTTGGCTTGTTGCGGAGCCTGTGTCATGTAACGGAAATCCGTAAGCAAGTAAGCTTCCTGTTCTGTAATCAGCACATATCCCGCTGAACCTGTAAACCCCGTCATATAACGACGGTTAATCGGATTTGTAATCAGCATAGCCGTGAGTTCATGTTCACGCATGGCCTCACGCAACTTATTTACTCGTTTGTTTTCCATCGGTAACCCTTCTTTCTCTCACATTCCCGGGTCCCCGGCTCAGGATTGTTTGTCCAGATGACGCACGAGAGCCAGCAGCCCCAATTCATAGCTTACTTCGCCAAATCCGGCAATCTGCCCGATCGTTTCAGCAGCAATTACGGAGTGATGTCTGAACGCTTCGCGTGCATGAATGTTCGATAGATGTACTTCTACTGTAGGGACTTTTACGGCATTGATGGCATCACGCACAGCATAACTGTAATGGGTCAGTGCTCCGGCGTTCAGCATGATTCCGTCTGCATCGCCCATGGCTGCATGAATACGATCAATGATGTCCCCTTCGTGATTGGATTGATAAAAAGCGATGGAGACGCCTAGCTCCTCAGCCTGTCTGCGAATTTTGTCCTCAATATCCTTCAGACTGAGCGTTCCATAGATGCCTGGCTCACGTACTCCGAGCATGTTCAGGTTCGGTCCATTGATCACAACAATCCGTTTCATCGCTGCTCCACCCCTTCTGCAAATAACCATCTGCTATTTTAACACAGCCGTTACCGGATTGAGAAGCTTTTTTGCGGCTATGCTCCTGCTTTTTCCGGCTCCCGTTTACGTTCATCTGTGTACTCCATGGCTACGGTGTACCCTATAAACAGCCCCCACAGCAAAAAGAAACAAAATTCCGTGATGATCGAATCCCAGGTTAAGGCGTTTAAGGGTTTCACCATATCCAGTTTGGGCCCCACAACAACAAAGATAATAATCCACCAAACGATCCCGTAACCCATGCCTGGAATCGGGCCTTTCCATTTTCTGAAAGCGAATGTATAGATCAGGGACGCGAGTACCGAGAATAAAATAAAAAACAACCAGCCGGTCAGATGTCCTGCTGCTGTATAGATAAAGTCGTGTTTGAAAAAGGGTTCGGCCAAGAATCCAAGCGGCACAATGGTGAAATGAAGCAGATAGAACAGCCAGTGCAAGCCGCCCCAGATAAAACCTGCAAAAAAACCAAGCTCCACTGCAAAAGAAAATGGATTGGTGAAGTAATGTGCCTGATTCTGCCGCTGGGTAGGACGCCTGCCCCGGTCCTTTTGGACTCGTTCATCAGCACGTTTATTTTCCATATGTGATGTGCGTTCATCCGTATGCTCTGTCATTGATATTCTCCTTCACTTTCAGTTCGTATAACTGCGGTTTGATTCAAATGATCGTCCTTACTCTACCGGGTAGTATGTTCAAATTAGGACAAACTTAACAACATCCACCCTAGTTTGACTCGCAAACTAGAAATTGTTCTCATAATTCGATACAATAGGGTTATTAAACTGCCTTCTATCTTGAAGGCTTAGAAGAGAATAGGAAGGTGAATAATTTGCCTCAACAATCCAAGCCTGTTAGCTACGGGGGGCAAGCTGTCATTGAAGGCGTAATGTTTGGCGGTAAACATGTCAACGTTACTGCTGTACGTAGAAAAGACGGCGAAATTACGTATCTGGAAGTTCCCAAGCAAGACAAGTCCTGGGTCATGAAATTGCGGCGGATTCCACTCCTGCGCGGAATTGTCAGCATTATAGATTCGAGTGTCAAAGGAAGCAAACATCTTAATTTTTCTGCTGACGCTTATGCTGATGATGAACTCGAGCCAGAAGAAAAAGCGAAACAAAAAGAAAAAGATGGCTCAGGCTGGAGCCTCAGCATGATCATTGGTGTAACTGCAGTAGCTATCCTTTCATTCCTCTTCGGTAAAGTTGTGCTGACGTTGTTGCCGGTTGTTATTGAGAATTTTCTGTTCAAGAATGCATTCGACAATCAGTTTTTGCATAATTTACTGGAAGGCGGAATTAAGCTGATTTTGTTGTTGGCCTATCTGTGGCTGATCTCTCAGACTCCGATGATCAAACGTCTGTTCCAATACCACGGGGCAGAACATAAAGTCATCAGTGCTCACGAAGCCGGTGAAGAACTCACACCAGACAATGTGCAGAAGTATAGCCGTCTGCATTACCGGTGCGGAAGCAGTTTTATTATGTTGACAGTCATTATCGGCGTATTTTTGTACTCCCTCTTCACATACGATAACCTGTGGGAACGCATGGGGCAGCGTCTGCTGCTGTTGCCAGTTGTGCTAGGGATTTCCTTTGAACTGTTGAAGTTGACCAACTCAGTACGTGATATTCCAGTTCTGCGTTATCTGGGATACCCGGGACTGTGGCTGCAATTGCTTACAACCAAAGAACCAACCAATGAACAGGTAGAAGTATCCATTGCTTCGTTTAACCGTATGCGTGAATTGGATGCCAAGCTCGCCAATGTCTCTGCCACGTCAGAAGTACATGTAGCAACACTTGATCCTGTGAAAGGGTGAATGATATGAAGAAGCAGGCAATTATATTTTGGACGCTCATTGCACTCGCTGCTGTTGGAATTTTAACTAGTCTGTGGAGTAAGGGTATATCTCAATTCGTGATACCCCTGATCGTGTTCGGAGTTGTGTTCCTGCTCTATAAGTATCCTCCCCGGCGTTGGGCACCCAAAACATCGACACCGAGGATCAAGCCATCGGCGCGAACCATGGCCAAAGTTAATGCACAGTCCGGTGTTAAAAAAAATAGTCCTTCTTCCAAAAAACGCAAGGATTATCCTTTCCAAGTCATTCAAGGGCAAAAAGGTAAAAGTGAAGAAGACGTTCCCAAGTATCATTAATATTGGCTGAACATACAGAAAAGCAATTCTCCCCACTTGCGGAGAATTGCTTTTTTTTAGTTTCATAGTGGAGTCAGAGGCGGTGTCTCCACTTGTTTCTTTCTTAGCTCTCGTCGCTGTTCGTCCAGCTGTTCACCATAAATCTTGGTATTCCACTTACTGAAAAATTCAGTGCCGGCGGTGGCCCCGGATTGATACAAAGCTGTACTGTCCTGTATAGATAGATGAAATTCCGTAGGTTTAATACCAAGGGTGGGAATCTTCACGGTACGGAACCGATTAACCTGTTCGATATACCGTTCATCATGGGCGGTAAGCATGGTTTCAACCAGTGCCTGAAGCATACTGAGCGGCCCCTTGACTCTCGACGGCTCACCTTCCGTTTTGCCAACCATTTTGAAACCGACCACAGGGATGATGTCTCCTCCATGTTCTGTACGCTCCCCATCGAACAGCCAGAGTGGAAAGTTACTCAATAGCGCACCATCAACGACATAGACAAACTGGTCTGCAAAATGCAAACCTCTGGATAGAAATGGGGACTTCCGAATGGCTACCGGATCGAAAAAATAGGGGATACTGCAGCTCATGCGTACCGCCTTGGCCACCTCCAGCTTCGCTGGGTCAATACCAAAGCGTTTGATGTCGTCAGGCAGCACCAGAATGGTGCCATTGGAAATGTCTGATGCAAGAATGCGTAACTTGCCTGGAGGCAGATCGGCAAATGTCCGAACTCCCTTTTTTTTCAGCATATCGCCAATCCACGCTTCCAGCGCTTCACCAGAATATAGCCCTTTCTTCAAAAACAATCGTGAAGCCGGTCCAATCCACTTGGTATCAAATATGGGAGAACGCCGCAGCAACGAAGCAAACGGCGTATTCTCAATAATCTCTCTCATCTCCTCAGCCCGATATCCCGCCGCGAGCAATGAAGCTACGATGGAGCCGGATGATGTTCCCGCAACCCGATTGAACTCGACTCCGTGATCCTCAGCGCTTTTCACAGCACCAGCAAGCGAAATTCCCTTTACGCCGCCACCCTCAAATACTCCATTGACCAACACAATAAAACCCCCGTTCTCCAGGCAGTCCATGCTACTACTGCAACTGTATGAGAACAGGGGTTGGTCTTATTACGTTAAAATGTTTTAGAGTCCATAATAGGTTTTTAATTTGGCGATCAAGCCCAGCGGATTCTTCATCAGATACTGTGAACTGAAGAAAATATCCCCTTTTACCGTTTTGTATTTCTCATTATAGATCAGCTGATCTATAATCTCCTGTGATGTATGCCAGCCGATTTCCGGTGTGCCTAACTTATAAGGTGAGTGACCAATATACAACTTCACATCCGTATTGGCCACCTCATTGGCCCACCAGTCTACTACCTTGTCATAACGTGCTGCACTCAGCGTCATACTCCAGTAGACTTGTGGTGCAACATAGTCGATCCATTCTTGCTTGACCCACGTACGCACATCCGCATTCATGCTGTCATAAGCGGTAACACCCGCTTTGGTATCGGAACCTGTCATATCAACCGATTTGTTACGCCATACTCCAAATGGACTAATTCCATATTGAACGTCGGCTTTCACTCTGTGAATGCTCTCACCGAGCTGCTTGACGAATTGATTGATGTTATCGCGGCGCCATTCAGCACGGTCTTTGGTGTTCAATGTGTTATAGGTTTTGAAGGCCGTATCATCATTGAATGTCACATTGGATGGATAGAAGTAATCATCCAGATGCACGCCATCAACATTATACTGATTAACCACTTCCATAATGGTATCGATAATATGCTGTCTGGCTTCCGGGACACCCGGATTAATGTACATTTTGCCGGATGCGTTAACAATCCAGTCCGGGTGAAGCTTGGATACATGATTGGCTGCCAGTCCAGATGTACTAGCAGAGTTGGTTGCCCGGAACGGGTTGAACCAGGCATGGAACTCCAGACCACGTTTGTGCGCTTCCTCAACCATGAACGCTAACGGGTCATAGCCGGGATCTTTTCCCTGTGTTCCTGTAAGCACGCTATTCCAGGGTACCAGTCCGGACGGATAGATCGCATCCCCATTGGCCCGTACTTGAACGAATACGGCGTTGATCCCCATATCCTGCAACGTATCGAGCTGTTTCGTATACTCCTGTTTTTGCTTCTCCACATTTCCTTTGGCACCGGAGGAAGGCCAGTCTCCATTCACTGTGGAAATCCAGGCTCCCCGCATCTCATCCGTACTCGGCGTTGTTCCCGTTCCTCCGGGCTCTGCCGGTGTTACCGGGTTGGGTGCAGGTGTATTCCCTGTGGTTAGATCAATGGTCTGTGCTGATTGATTCCAGTTCACCTGAATTCCAAGGTTCTCGCTGACGAATCGAATCGGGACCATAACCCGACCTTGCTTCAATTCTACGGATGCATCAAGATCGACTACAGTGTTATCCACAGTAGCCTGCTGGCGTCCACTCGTCATCGTAATCACTGAATCGGATTTTTGGATCGTAACGGTGCGCGTAGCTTGAGACCAAAGCACGGAAGCACCCAGCCCTTCGCTAATAACACGCAAGGGGACCATTGTGACATTTACTTTCGGTAAAATATAAGGTGATACATCCGATTCCAAACGTTGACCATCCAGATTAATGACAATTTCCTTTTGTCCAGCTGCCTGCGCCGTCAGTCCTGCTGTTTGTAAACCCAGAACAAAAATAAGCAGCAGGATCAATCCATTACGAAGCTTCATCAGTGCAATCCTCCAAAATAATTATAAATTTGCGGGAAATTCTGCTAGTTTAATAGACGCTCCTAACGTTTGTTTAGTTGCGAATAATCGCCAAATTATGGTGAGAAAAATAAAAAGATGCCCCTATGCCATATTAACGGCAAGGAGCATCCTCTGAATTTGAATTGCTATAGATTGCATATTCCTTCATTTAAGTCCGTTTACGAAGCTTAAGATTCGGGATTGCTCATTAATTCCTGAATATTTTTAAGATCACGCATACGACTCTCGTCCTGGCGGAAATATTCAACCAGAGACTCGATACAGGTAATGGAATCCCAACTCAGATGGTGTTCAATTCCTTCCACGTCCTGATAAATATTTTCTTCCTGAACGCCAATTGTCGTCAAAAATTGTTCGAGTAGATGATGGCGTTCCATCAAACGTTTGCCCATTTTTTTGCCTTTTGGCGTAAGCACCAGCCCGCGGTATTTTTCGTAAATCAGGTACTCGTCTTTGTCCAGCTTTTGGATCATCTTCGTAACCGATGAAGGATGTACTTCCAAACCTTCAGCTATATCAGACACACGAGCATAGCCCTTTTCATCAATTAATTTGTATATACGCTCCAAATAATCTTCCATACTGGGCGTTGGCATCTGCTTCCCTCTCTTCTCTCTGACCGGCAATCTTCTCGCCCGATCCCTATCTTATAATGATACATGTTATCAATACGCATTGGCAAGTCCTGTACAATCCGAGAGCCATCTGCTGCCCTCTATTCTCACCTCTAGACGTTGCATTTGTCTGTCACCACTACGCAAGTATTGGCATGAGTGACTTATCCCCAAGTAAGGCAAACTAAGCAAGGTTCGTATTGAAAGGAGTGAATTCCATGAGTACGAGTGTAGCGAATCCCCCGGCTCGTAAAGCAAAAGGCACTAAACCCTTTATTCCCGATTTGGTGTATTTTGAACCCGGTGCCCTAGAATATGATAAAGGCAAACGAATCATGGAGTGGGTGACATCCAAGGATATTCCGTATCAGATGACAACCTCTCATAACCGGATCACCAATCTTCCTGGTGAGACTGAACAGGAAAAATACCGGATGTCCAAACGTACCCTGGTTGTCGGCGTGCGCAAAACGCTCAAGTTTGATCAATCCAAACCTTCAGCCGAATATGCCATTCCCATCTCCACGGGCTGTATGGGTCACTGCCATTATTGTTATCTACAGACTACGCTCGGTGCAAAACCTTATGTCCGCGTGTATGTAAACACTGAAGAAATCATTCAGGCTGCCAAAGGGTACATCGAAGAACGTGCACCTGAAATTACTCGTTTCGAAGCAGCCTGTACATCCGATCCCGTAGGACTGGAGCATATTACGGAAAATTTGGGTGACCTGATTCGTTTTATGGCCGATGAGGAATATGGCCGACTGCGCTTTGTGACCAAATATCATCACGTTGATCCGTTATTAAACATCAAACACAACGGTCACACCCGTATTCGATTCAGCGTCAACTCGGATTATGTCATCAAAAATTTTGAGCCAGCTACCTCACGGTTTGAAGAGCGTATTGAAGCCGCAGGCAAAATAGCCCATGCCGGTTATCCGCTCGGCTTCATCATCGCCCCCATTATGTGGTACGACGGATGGCAAGATGGATATCGTGAGCTTCTGCAAAAGCTGGCAGATACACTTCCTGAGGAAGCAACTAAGGATCTTACTTTCGAGATGATTCAGCACCGTTTCACCAAAACGGCAAAAGCTACCATCGAGAAGCGATATCCTAAGAGCAAGCTGGAAATGGATATAGAGAAACGAAAGATGAAATGGGGCCGGTGGGGCCAGTACAAATATGTGTATAAGGATGACCAGCAAGATGCCTTGCGCGAGTTCATTACCGAACAGATTTTCGAACATTTCCCTCTAGCCAATATTGATTACTTCACCTAAAATCTCATAACTTAACTCTTACCATTCCGATTAAAAAAGCAGGTTACATGAGCCAGAAATGATTCTGGAGTTCATGTAGCCTGCTTTGTTCTTATTTCGACTATCCATTGAAAATGCTCGTCGCCACACTAGATGATCATCCAGTCTGGAGTAATCTGCTGCAACCAGATCGTAATTTTCGTCATCTGATCCGTGAACAACAATACACCAAGGAACAACATTAATGCTCCCCCCGCTTTCATCATCACATTAGAGTAACGCAAGATCCAGCGCGTGGAGCCGATGAAAAAGGCAAGAATGAAGAAAGGTAATGCAAACCCCACTGTATAACCGCTAATCAGCGCCAACCAGGTGGTAGGCTCACTCGCTGCCAGGGCAATGATTGTTGCAAGAATAGGCCCAATACAAGGTGACCAGCCTGCTGAAAAACCAATACCAAATATAAACGATCCTAGGTAACCTGCAGGTTTCCATTTCATATCCATCTTACGTTCTTTCATCAGAAACTGTGGCTTGAACAAGCCGAGCAAGAATAAACCCATTAACATAATCAAGATCGCAGATAACTGCCGAATAAGTTCACGATTATCATTGAAAAATTGGCCAAACAATCCGGCCCCAAGCCCCAGCGAATAAAATACAGCCGAGAAGCCCAGAATAAACGCCAGTGTATGCGTCATGGTCTTGAAGCGGACTTCACGCTGATTGCGGTCATCTTTCAATTGTTGCACCGTCATTCCCGTAATATAGGAAAGGTAAGACGGATACAGTGGAAGACAGCATGGTGATATAAATGATACCAAGCCTGCTACAAAAGCCATCCATACATTAACATCAGGCATGAAGCGCAATCCCCTTTCTCGGGCTCACTTGCTTGCTCGTACAGACGTCAGGCTCGGAACCCTTTTTTTCCAATCATCGTCAGAATCAGCATCATGATCAGCAACAGTACAATCGTAGCTCCCGGTGCAAGGTTCCAGATCCCCGCTACAACCAGTCCAATGACCACTGCAATTTCCCCAATGACTACGGACAATATAATAGCCGATTTGAAGCTGCGTGCCATCAAGAGGCTCACAGCTACAGGAATGGTCAACAGTGCGGACACAAGAAGTGCTCCCACGATTTTGATCGCCGTACTAATGACCAGCGCTGTCATCACGGTAATCAGCATATTCAGCAGTTTGACAGGCAAGCCGGTGACGGCTGCAGCATCTTCCTCAAAGCTGAGCAGGAAAAATTCCTTATGTAACAAAGCTACAACGATGATCACGATCAGTGTAACCACACCAACCAGCTTCAAATCTGTCGAGTCTAACGTATAAATGCTGCCGAACAAGTAACTCATGACATCTGTATTATATCCTTTGCCCAGCGTAAAGAACAATGAAGCCAGTGCAACTCCACCGGACATAATGATCGCGATCGATAATTCGGCGTAACTTTTGTACGCCTTGCGCAGCTTCTCTATTGCAAATGACGCCAGCACGGCAAAGATAAGCCCCACCGCAATCGGGTACACTTCAATCAGAAATCCGAGTGCAACCCCGGCAATGGTCACATGAGACAGAGTATCCCCAATCATGGACAACCGACGCAACACCAGGAACAATCCGATCAATGGTGCGGTTATGCCGATCAGTAATCCCCCTGCCAGTGCCCGCTGAAAAAAATCACTCATTAAAATTTCCAAAACACACACGACTCCTTCGGCCTTGCTCTAATCTAGTTGGCCCGCTAACTTCTAGCGTACCTGGGTGGTAGTATGCTGCAAGTTGGTCTCGGCACAATCTTCCACCTCATGAGAATGACGGACATGGAAATGAATTTTGCCGTTCGTCAATGCCGCTTTGGAACCCAGATAACTTTCCATTCGATCCATATCATGCGATACCATCAGGAATGTCATCCGGTGGTGTTCATGCATATGGGTAATCAGTTCAAAAAAACTGGCCTGTGATTCCGCATCGATTCCTACCGTAGGTTCATCCAGAATTAGCAGATCAGGGTGATTAATAAGCGCCCGTGCCAGAAATACACGCTGCTGCTGTCCACCGGACAGCTGTCCGATCCGTTTGTTGGCCAGATCCTCAATTCGCATGACCTGCAACGCATCCGTACACTGTTGCTGACATTTGCGGGACATTCGGCGGAACATGTTCTTGTTGTTGTATAAACCGGACATGACCACTTCCCGTACTGTCGCAGGGAATAAGGGGTTAAACGCATTTTTTTGCGGTACATAACCGATTCGATCCCAGTCCTTGAACCTTCGGATCGACTGTCCGAATAGCTTGATATCTCCCTGAGCTGGAGGTAAAAGTCCGACGAGCATACGCAGCAATGTCGTTTTTCCCGCCCCGTTTGAACCGATAATACCGACAAAATCCCGTTCCTGGACCATAAAATCAAGATTTTCGATCACTCGCTGGTCACCGTAGGAAAATGATAGTTTCTCGATCTCTATAATTGGATCATGACATAGTGGCATGATTTGCTGCATGGCAAAGCCGCCCTTCATTATATATAAGGATTGCAAGACACTTAAGACCTGAATCCTTCAGTCTATCTTATTTTAAAGCGATCAGCAGATTTTGCAAATTTTTCTCCATCAGGGTGAAATAATCATCTCCATTTGCTGCCTGCTCTTTGGTCAATCCTTCAACAGGATTGAGGACCATGGTCTCAACACCTGCTTCGCTCGCCAGTGTTTTCGCCAGTTTATCCGACACCAGCTCTTCGAAGAAAATGTATTTTATGCCCTCATCCTTCACCAACTTGGCCAAATTCACAATATCCTGACCTGTCGGTTCGGCATCTGGAGAAAGTCCCATAATCGCATGCTGAGTCAATCCATAGTCACGTGCAAGATATCCAAAAGCTTGGTGTGACACCACAATTTCCTTGTTGGGTACTTTGGACAGTTCGTCCGTAAAATGCTGATTCAGCGTTTCAAGCTTGGAACGAAGCTCGTCATAACGTTGTTCATAACCTGCTTTATGTTCAGGATCTGCCTCGACCAGACTGTTTTTGATATTCTCTGCCATAATCATGGCCGATTTCGGACTTACCCACGTATGCGGGTCGATATGATGATTAGCAACATCTTCTCCATTGGCCGCCTCGTCCGCATGCTCATCTGCATGTTCGTCTTCATGCTCCTCACCATGACCGTGCCCATCATCACCTTCAGCGGTCAACAGCGTAACGCCTTCACTGACAGCAACAGATTTCACCTGAGTATCACTGTTCAATGACTTCAGGAAATTCGGTACCCATCCCTCAAGACCTGCACCATTGTATAGAAACAGCTGGGCTTTGGATGTATTCACAATATCCTGACTCTTAGGCGTCCAGTCATGAGGTTCAACACCCGTTGGCAACAAATTAATGACATTGGCATCTTCGCCACCTATTGCAGTGGTAAATGCATAGACAGGATAGAAGCTTGTAATCACATTCACTTTGCCATCCACCAACTTGGCACTATCCGAATTATTCTGACCACATGCCGATAATACGAGCAAACTAAGTATAAGCAGACCGCTCCACAATAGTTTCATGTGTCTTCTTTTACCTACCTGTTGCGTCCGATTTACCTTGTCTTGATATCTTTCATTATAAAATTTCATTATGATTCACTCCGCATCTCTTAATCGTAAACATTACTGATAGAATTATAGGTAACCTGCCCGCTCTTGTCAAGCAGCCTGTTCCTATTCATTCTCTCCCGGAGTACGGAGTTCTAACAGTCTATGCTTGTTTTCTTATTTAACTGCTATATGTGTAGTCAATTAAATAAAAAGTGACCCGAATATATCGGGCCACCCTGTAGTATCACAACAGTTGTTACACTGTCCTATTTAACTTGTGCGCCATTAGGCATATTGTCCGGTACCGTTGCCAGGGTAAGCTGATCGCCATGGGATGCCGCCAGGATCATGCCCTGGGACAGTTCACCGCGCAATTTCACAGGCTTGAGATTGGTTACACAGATGACTTTACGTCCAACCATCTCTTCCGGAGAATAAAACTTCGCGATTCCCGATACAACCTGACGTTGCTCATAACCCAGATCAAGCTGCAGCTTCAGCAATTTGTCCGCTTTTTTGACAGGTTCGCAGGCAATTACTTGAGCGACACGCAGTTCAACTTTGGCAAAATCGTCAATGCCGATTTCTTCTGTACCTTCAGGTGCAGTCACGGGTTCAATAGCTGCCAAAGCTCCAGCACCGGCTTGAGTTGTCTCAGGCTGTGCCTCTGCTTTTTTACCTCCAGTCATCGCCTCCGAAATAAATGCGACTTCCTGTTCGGAGTCCAAACGCGGGAAGATCGGATCACCTTTCTGCAACGCGTTTCCAGTCGGAATGACGCCCCATTGCTTCGCTGATTCCCAAGCCGTCAGTTCGCCTTCCTGAATGCCAAGCTGTTCCCAGATTTTGCGCGGAGCGCGTGTCAGGAACGGCTGCAACAGGATGGAAGCAATTCGCAAGCTCTCAATCAGGTGAGACATTACCGATGCCAGTTCGTCCCGCTTCGCTTCATCACGCGCCAGTGCCCAAGGCTGCGTCTCGTCAATGTATTTGTTGCTGCGGCTGACGAACTGACTGATTGCCGTCAATGCTACGGAAAATTGCAGGTTTTCCATCGCCTGCTCCACTTTATCCACAGCGGCATGACCCGCTTCTTCAAGCAATACATCAAATTCAGTTACACCCGATGCAAATGCAGGCGCCTTGCCTTCGAAATATTTGTCTACCATTGCAACCGTACGGTTCAACAGGTTTCCAAGGTCATTCGCGAGGTCGGAGTTCACACGCTCTACAAAACTCTCCGGTGTGAAAGTACCATCAGAACCAAACGGCACTTCACGCAGCAGGTAGTAACGCAGCGCATCCAGACCATAACGATCAATCAGGGTTACCGGATCAACAACATTGCCTTTCGATTTGGACATTTTACCGTCCTTCATCAGCAGCCAGCCGTGTGCGAATACTTTTTTCGGCAAAGGAAGGTCCAGCGCCATCAACATGATCGGCCAGTATATCGTATGGAAACGAACAATTTCTTTCCCTACCAGATGAACATCTGCAGGCCAGAATTTATCATACAGGGATGCATCGGATGAACCATAACCCAGAGCTGTAATATAGTTGGACAACGCGTCGATCCAGACGTATACCACATGCTTCGGATCACCTTTGACTTTAACGCCCCATTCGAATGTTGTCCGGGATACAGCCAGATCTTCCAGACCCGGTTTAATGAAGTTGTTGATCATTTCGTTTTTGCGGGATTCCGGCTGAATAAAGCCTGGATTCTCTTCATAGTATTTCAGCAAACGATCCGCATATTTGCTCATCCGGAAGAAGTAAGATTCTTCTTTTACCAGTTCAACGGGATGTCCGCTATCCGGGCTTTTGGCCGAGATAATCTCACCCTTGTCATTCTTCTCCACATCCACCAGTTGAGTTTCCGTGTAATACGTCTCATCCGGGATACTGTACCAGCCTTCGTACTCACCCTTGTAGATATCCCCTTGTTTCAGCAAACGGTCGAAGATGTCCTGAACCACCGTTTTGTGGCGCTCCTCCGTGGTACGAATGAAGTCGTCATTGGAAATGTCCAGCTTGTTCCACAGTTCCTTAATGCCGACAACGATGTCGTCTACAAAAGCCTGGGGGGGCTGTCCCTTCTCCTGTGCCTTGCGCTCAATCTTCTGTCCATGTTCATCGGTTCCTGTCAAATAACGAACAGCGTAGCCGCGCAGACGTTTGTAACGAACCATTGCGTCGCCCGCTACAGTCGTGTACGCGTGCCCAATGTGCAGTTTGTCACTCGGATAATAAATTGGTGTTGTCAGATAAAATGTTTTTTGGTCAGTCATAAATGACTTCTCCTCCTTCATATGGTCCTGCTTATAGACGTTGCTTTCCCTAAAAAAACACAAAAAACTCCCGTCCCTATATGGGACGAGAGTTGCTCTCACGTGTTACCACCCAAATTCCCCGTGCTTTTTGCAAACCACAGGCTCTGCCGGTCCTTCGACCGCCCATTAACGCTGGATCACGCCTCAGTCTTACGACAACCGTCCTAATCAACGACTGCACACTCGAAAGAGGTTCCTCCGGGACCATATTCCATCCTCCTCCCAGACCGGTTCTCAGCTCATCCGGCTCTCTGCACTGGGGGTGTGTCTGTACTTATCCCTTCACTGGAAATCATATAGAGGTTGTTCAAAAAGTTCACTTTTGATTACGAATCACGCCTGGCGGCATCCTCAGCTTCGAAGTTGAAATTCAGCCGAAATGTCCGTTTGCTCACGTAGTTTTCCTACGCTCCGCTACTCCATTTCTAGCTTCATCCCATCTTCTCGGTACTGAAAACCGATCTTTTTGAACACGCATATATACGAAAAATATACTGAAATGCTGCCCCCTTTGTCAAGTGGACAACGTACTCATAAACAAATAGTACGAGACTCCCTCATGCTATTCACACACTTCCGGTTGGAGCATTAATCCGATACCATAACAGACTTCTCTACCTTGGGTGGTACCAAATCCACTCCACCTGGGTGAAACGGATGGCATTTCCCAATACGCTTCGCCGCAAGCAGCGATCCTTTGAAAGCACCGTGTACCTCAATCGCCTCCATTGCGTAAGCCGAGCAGGTTGGATAGAAGCGACATGTTGGCGGCTTTAATGGAGAGATATATCTGCGGTACACTCGAATGGGTGCCTGAACCAGTCTACGAGATATCTTCATCGTTAGTGCTTCCCGTGAGCGTGCTGGTTTCCGGATGGTGTTTTGGCCGGAGCATGTTCAGCACAGTCCTTACAGTACCCGAAAACTTCGAATTTATGATCCACTACCTGGAATTGTTCGGGCGCATCCGCAAGCTGCATCGGGCAAAAAATGATAGGATATGTCTTCTGGCATTTCAGACAAATCATATGATGGTGATGATGATCCTCGCTGCAATGCGCTCTGAACTTCACCCCATCTTCAAAGATCACCTGCTCCAATACACCTAATTCCTGCATCACACGCAAATTCCGGTACACCGTATCAAAGCTAAGCCCGCTGTAAGTCTTACCCATATATTCGTATACGTCCTTGGGTGTCAGATACCCAGGGGATTCGGCAAATAACCGGGCCAGTGTCTTCCGCTGATCCGTAATGCGGAGCCCCTGCGAGGACATGGTAGTAATAATCTGTTCTGTCGACAGCATGACCTAAAGCACCTCCTGTCATACGAGCATCTGCATAAATCCAAAGACCGAATTTAATTATGCAAAATGCTGATACTTATGCTTGATTTATATACCTATAATAATGCCTTAAATGAAGTGCAGAGTCAACGAAAGCACATGGGCCATCTGGTTCTTCGGGCATAATGAAAAAGGACTCCGTGTAAATGGAGTCCTTTTCTGACGGTTCAGATAATTAATCCTTCGGGTGACTTTTGGGGTGACAGGATATATACCACATAAGCTTTCACTCCAAACCGTCCGTTCCTGGTGACATGAGAAGCAATTACTTCTCTGCTGGAAGTGGTGTGAACAGCAAGTTAACAGGAAGATTGCTTCCTGGTGCAGCCGAGAACAGAATCGTTACACTTTGACCAACCGAACCTGTACGGTAAAGGACGCTTTGTTCACTTGGCGCACTTACGGATTTGCCAGTCGCAATCTGAACAACCTCACCGTTAACAAGGGCCACACCCGAGTATTTCCCCCCACGAGGGTTGAATGAAATCAATGTGCGTGGAGCCACATTGTTCAGTGTAATTTTGTACAATACACCGAAGTTACCTGCGTTGGAAGCGTCTGTGAACGCCATTGGGTCTGTGCCGACCAGGTTAGGGTCACTTGAATTGTCTCCGAGCGGCAGACGCGCAGGCTCCGAGCCTACTTCCTGATCGTACGTAATGACACGTGTTGCATTCGGATACGTTCCTCGGTTATGCACACCATCACGATCCAGAACAGGCAATGTGGACCATACAGCCATCGGATCTTTGTTTTCTTCAATTAAGATAACGTTATAGTCAAGTGCATAATCGCTAAAAGCGTCCGAATAGAGTGAGATAACTTGTCCTTCTTTCATCGGAAGTTTATTTAGTTCGGTCAAAATCAGCTTGCTTTCTCCAGGTTGAATATACTCTTTCTTTTGATCGGTTCCAGTCTGAATCGACTTAAACCATTTATCAATAGACAATTTCCCGGCTACGGTAGCATACGGAGTAGGTCCCGCGAAGCCCATATTTTGTTGTTCGAATACTGCCGGATATGGGTTGTTATTGGTTGCAATAACATACATTTTTACTCTTTTGCCTGTATTATTCACATGGTGAATCATGAAACGGGTTTGCCCCGAAGATGATTCTTTATAAACAATACCTTCCGAATTAACGGTTTCTGGGCTGTTACTACGAATCAGCAAACTTGGCTCGTCGTTGTACGTAAAAGGCACCTTCTCCATGGCATGTACTCCGCCACCATCGAAGCTGAATTTATCACCTACCGGCGTGAACAACTGATTAAAATCAGACATGCTATACAGTGTTTCACTTGTGATGTTAACCGTCTTTGTATAGCTGTTGCTAGCGCCATGTTTATCCGTAACGGTAATCGTTACGGTCTTCGGTCCTGGAACAAAGAATGCCAGAGCATTATTTTCCCATACGGTTTTATCATGATCAATGGCATTTTCGTCATCGGTGCTTTGATCAATGTACGTGATCTTTTCACCCATTTTGTACTCTTCCTTGTCTGTCGTAAACATCGCTACAGGGGGAAGATTGGGTTGCTGAACCTGAATCGTTACAGCGTACGGATCACTCCATTGCCCGCTCGAATCTTGGACAGCATACGTTACCGTATATGTACCTGGTTGGTCAAACGATTCCTGACGACCTGTCCAGCGTTCGTCAACGATCTTCAGTCCATTTGGAGAACTGTAAGAAGTCACATAGTCCACCTTATCGCCCGCAAAAATTTCCTTTTGGAAAATCGTAAAGCTTGCAACTGGTTTAGTATTGAGATTCAACACAACCGTTTTAGCCGACTGATTCACTTTATAGGTGATGTTCAGAGCTTGAGTAATGGAAGTTAACGGCACCATGAACGTATTTTTTTGCTGATAAGCAGGGCCTTTCATCGTTCTGGACTCTCCATTTACGGTATAGACCTTGCTGTTTGTTTTGAATCGGAGCTCATTATCACCACTGATGATGATGGTTTCCTTGGTTTTGTTATCGTATTTGACCCCGTATCCTACACGGTCCACCAGTGCACGGATCGCAACATAGGATACCCCGTTTTTTACAGTCATTGGCTGGCCCGCAAGATACGTTTTCCCATCCTGCTCCATTTTGTTGCTATTCATGTACAACGTCAGATTTCCGCCTGATGCTACGGTAGACTCCCCACCAATGGATGGTTGCTCTATTTGAGCAGGCGTAACTTGCGTTTCAACATCCTCCGTGGTTCCTTCCTGGATCGTAGATTCCGTACTAGTTTCATTTGTAGTCGTCTTCCCCCCATCAATGGCGGGTTTCTCCATATCTGTTTTAGGCGTTGCCTCCGTTCCTGTCGGAGTTTCGGTTTTCTTTCCTTCAGTGGACGGAACATGGATGGATGGGTTACTGCTACCCGTCTTCACTTCACGCTCTGAAATCGGTTGCTCTAGCTTTAGCACCTCAACCGATTTTACTTTGGCCGTGTTGTTTTCTGACGCTATGTCACCTTGTGGTGCTGAATGCGCATTCACTGAACCGACTGCAAATGCTTGAAAAACGGCTAAAGCAGTAAAAATGGATAATTTCTTCTTCAGATTCATTCTTTGTCTTTGGCTCCTTCTGCTCCCTGTAATTTTGTTCCCCTCAAAAAGTCATATTATTAGACGCTTGGTTTAGGAAAAAGTTTCTAAATAATTTGAATATTTTGTATGTATAAATCTTTTTTAGTTCAGATAACAATCACAAAATATAAAATGTACAAAGAAACCGTCTCCTTTTAAACGGTGGGTCGTACTTCCACCAAGGAACGGTTTCTTTTTGTTTTACAATTTGGAGAACAGGCTATCCCCTAGCCATTTTTATGACTCATGGGGTAGCCTCTTCCTGACGGTTTAGATGATCAATCGTTCGGGCGACTTTTGGGGTGAACGGGTATATGTGATGTAAGCTTTCACTCCAAACCGTCCGTTCCTGGTGACATGAGAAGCAATTACTTCTCTGTCGGAAGTGGTGTAAACAGCAAATTGACAGGAAGATTGCTTCCTGGTGCAGCCGAGAACAGAATCGTTACACTCTCACCATATGAACCTGTGCGGTAAAGTACACCTTGTTCATTTGGCGCACTCAAGGATTTGTTGTCTTTCGAAAGCTGAACAACCTGTCCGTTCACAAGTGCCACACCTGAGTATTTGCCTCCACGAGGGTTGAACGAAATCAGCGTACGTGGAGCTACATTGTTCAGTGTAATTTTGTACAGTACACCGAAGTTACCTGCGTTGGAAGCGTCTGTGAACGCCATCGGGTCTGTTCCGACCAGGTTAGGATCACTTGCATTATCCCCAAGCGGAAGACGTGCAGGCTTCGAACCTACTTCTTGATCATACGTAATGATACGGGTTGCATTCGGGTATGTTCCACGGTTATGCACACCGTCACGATCCAGAACAGGCAATGTGGACCATACCGTCATTGGATCTTTACTTTCTTCAATCATGATCACGTTGTAATCCAGTTGATAGTCGCTGAATACATCTGAGTACAAGGAAATGACTTGACCCTGTTTCATAGGAAGAACGCTCAGATCAGTCAGAATCAACTTGCTCTCTCCAGGCTCGATGTATACTTTCTTTTGTCCTGTACCGTTTTGTATGGACTGGAACCAGCGATCAATGGATACTTTACCAGCCGCGGTTGCTATTGGTGACGGACCTGCAAAGCCCATGTTTTGCTGTTCCAACGCCGCTGTATACATATTATTATTCGTAGCAACAACGTACATTTTCACGTTTTTGCCCGTGTTATTTACATGGTGGATCATGAATCGAGTCTGACCGATTGAAGACTCTTTGTAGACAATCCCTTCCGAATTAACGGTTTCTGGGCTGTTACTACGAATCAGCAAACTTGGCTCGTCATAGTACGTGAAAGGCACCTTCTCCATGGCAGGTACTCCGCCACCGTCGAAGCTGAATTTCTCACCCACCGGCGTGAACAACTGATTAAAATCAGACATACTGTACAGCGTTTCACTTGTGATGTTAACCATTTTTGTATAGCTGTTGCTCGCGCCATGTTTGTCCGTAACGGTAATCGTTACCGTCTTCGGTCCTGGAACAAAGAATGCCAAAGCATTGTTTTCCCATTCGGTTTTATCAATAGCATTTTCGTCATCCGTGCTTTGATCAATATAGGTGATCTTTTCACCCATTTTGTATTCTTCCTTGTCAGTCGTAAACATCGCTACTGGAGGAAGATTTGGTCTTTGAACCTGAATTGTTATAGAATACGGATCACTCCATTGTCCGCTCGAATCCTGAACAGCATACGTAACCGTATATGTACCCGGTTGGTCAAATGAATCCTGCTGCCCTGTCCATCTTTCGTCTACAATGCTCAGTCCTTTAGGAGAGCTGGATTTGGTGTTGTATGTCACCGTATCCCCTGCAAAAATCTCTTTTTGTACCGTGAAGCTGGCTACCGGTTTGGTATTCAGGTTCAGTACAACAGTCTTGGCAGATTGATTCACTTTATAAGTAATGTTAAGTGCCTGAGTAATCGACGTCAGCGGCACCATGAACGTATTTTTTTGTTGATAGGCAGGGCCCTTCATCGTTCTGGACTCTCCATTTACGGTATAAACCTTGCTATTGGTTTTGAAGCGAAGCTCATCTTCGCCACTAATAATAATGGTTTCTTTGGTTGTATTGTCATATTTCACATTATAACCAACCCGGTCAACCAGCGCGCGGATCGCTACATTAGATACACCATTTTTAACAGCCATCGGCTGTCCGGCAAGATACGTTTTGCCGTCCTGCACCATTTTGTTGCTGTTCATGAACAGGGTCAGATCTCCGCCTTTACTTCCGGCTACCGTTTGACCACTTGTGGATGGCTGCTGCACCTCTACTGGAGTCGTAGGTACCGTCGTTTCTTCTTCCGTACCTTCTTCATCTACAGGCTCTGTAACAGGCGAAACTGGCTTAACCGGAGTAGCCTCCGTATCTGTTGGCTCGGTTGTTACTGGAGTTGTATCTTCTACAGTTTCATTATCCGTTGGTGTTGTACCTGATCCGGACTTTATTTCCGACTCCGCGATGGTTTGTTCTTTCTTCACAACCTCCACGGATTTAACTTTGGCTGTATTCACTGTTGTTGTATCGCTTTGATCGGCTGCCAGTGCATTCGCAGGAATCGCTGCAAACGCTTGAAAAACAGCAAACGCGGTAAGTATGGATAATTTCTTCTTCAAATTCATTCTTTTTCTTTAGCTCCTTCTGCTCCCATTTTATAAATATCCCCCTCAAAAAGTCATACTATTAGACGCTTATAACCGGGAAAAGTTGCTAAAAATATTTAATAAGAATTGTTAACCTTGAATAGAGGAGCATTACTATGAAAATAGTTAGTTATCATTATTAGTATCCGCCATATGATCAAAACCAATTTTCAACCAAAAATCTCCCTGTAATATGGCTGGGTACAGACCATACCACAAGGAGATTTACAGATTGGATTAGTTGTTATTAACGCAAACCCACTGGCAGACTTCCTGTTGGCTTCAATTCGCCCGTTAACACGAGAGACAATGCCCGAACCACTGCGGGTGTGTTCTCGTAGGTACATATATAACTTTCTGGCCTCGAAATTTCCAGCAGATCATACGGATTACGCAGGGCGACCACAATCAGCGAATACTTCTCACCAAGTTTTTCAATCAAATAGCGTTGCCCTTTCGGAAGACGACCTGCGGATGTGTAGGTGCATACGATAATTTGTTCTCCTTCCGAAACATCCTTCAATATCCGATCCGTTTCATCATACGTGGGCTGAGTCGTTATTTTGTGCTCCTGAACTCCGCCTCTCAGCTGCGATAACGCTACGCCGAGCGAATCTGTATGAGACCATGGTTCATCCACTTCTGTCCGTTGCACAACTTCGGGCCATATCACATACACATCCTGTTCTGGATTCAGTGGAAGCACCCCGTCATTGTGAACCACAGTGATGCTTTTAGATGCGATCTCGTTTAAAAAGGATTCAATGGAGGCCAGCGATCTTGGTAATTGAACCTTTTCGTTTACCTCTAAAGTGTTCCCATCAATCTCATCAGATCCATCAGGTATAGCAGCTACAGAATCATTCACTTCCAGAGGAACTAACGTGTTATCCCACTGTCCACAACGCACTGACTTCCATGAAACAATTCGTTTCAATGCCTGGTTAATGGTATCCTCAGCAATCCGTCCAGTCCGAACCGCCTTAACAACTGCTTCCACGGCAGAGATCTGATCTTGCAGGGTGTGACTGACCAGAACCAGATCAGCACCGGCTTCTACAGCACGAACGGCTGCCTCAGCTACACCATATGGTTTGGATATCGCATGCATCTCCAGACAGTCTGTTATAATAATCCCCTCATAGCCCATTTCTTCACGTAACAGACCTGTCAACACTTTACGTGACAACGTAGCCGGAATAGGTTCGGGTTCTATCGTCGGAAAGATGACATGCGCTGTCATGATGGCATCGACTCCGGCATCGATGGCCCGGCGGAATGGCAGCAGTTCTACCTGCTCCAGCCTGTCCCGATCATGAGGTACAGTCACCATGCCGAGATGAGAATCCACTGCCGTATCACCATGTCCGGGAAAATGTTTGGCCGTCGCAGCAATACCTTGTGATTGATACCCTTTAATGGCCGCTGCGCCATGGGCGGCTACACTATCCGCTTTCTCGCCATAGGAACGCACGCCAATGACCGGGTTAAGCACGTTGTTATTTACGTCCACTACTGGCGCAAGATTCATATCGATTCCGATACTTTTCAATTCGCGACCTAAAATCTGGGCGCATCCCAAGGTATAGTCCGGCTTTCCCGTTGCTCCCAGCGCCATGTTTCCAGGTACCTGGGTCATACCCTCTTTGTCAATCCGTGCGACCATACCGCCCTCCTGATCCACAGAGATCATCAGAGGCCATTCCCCGGCATCCGCTGCAATCGTTTGCAAGTCGGCAGACAGACGGGTTAACTGGCTTACGCTTTCCACATTCCGCCTGAAATAAATGACGCCTCCCACATGATAATCACGGATCAGCGTATGGATTTGTTCATCCGCGTGCTGCCCATGGAATCCACACATAAACATCTGACCCACCCGTTGCTCCAACGAAAGCTGATCGATTGACTTCATACGCATGCTCACTCCCATTTAAGAACCTGCTCTTTGGTTTGACCTGAATTCCGATGGTTTCATATGAAAATGTTTATGGAATACCTTGGAGAAATATCGGCGCTCCTTGAATCCAGTTGCTTCACCGATGGCTGTAATGCTCCATTCCGTAGTACTTAACAATAAAGCTGCGCTCTCCATCCGCTTCTGCGTCATATATTCAACAAAAGTAACACCCACATGATTCTTGAACAGCTGGCAAAAGTAGCCCGGACTGATTCCCAGCCATTCCGCTACTTCATCAATACCCAAATCACATTCCAGTCTGGCGTTCATATACTCGCACGCAGACGTCATTAGCTCAGATACCGAAGGGCGTGGCACGCTCTTCTTGTCATAACAAACATGAGCAAGTGCCTCCGCCAGTTCAATGAATTCTTTGATCGAGGTTGCTGAATGCAACGCACTCCAGAAATGAATTTCGTCTTGTTCAGCCATCACATGTACTTCCCGCAATTCACGCAGCATATGTACAAGTAAGAAACAAAGACTATTTTCAGCCATACCATCCAGCTCACTCTGATGTTCACTCATCCGATGTTTGAGCGTAGTTAACAACTCAATCAAGCCCTGCTTATTTCCCTGCCTGATCCAGCGAGTGATGTAGTCCAGATCCTCTTTGGCAACCCACATCATCGCCCTTCCGGATGGTTCCTTCGATTTCTCTAAGGAAGGTTCCGAGGCTTCCCGCTTCAACTTAGCGCTGTACGGGTCCGAGTCACTCATAATCAGCAATCTCTGACAGTGGCGGTACCGCTCAGCAATCTGGTCATCCAGCTTCACAGGCACAACATCCTGAATGACTCGTGTCTTCATGCCTGAACCTGGCTCAAATATCGCATCCAACTCCAATGTGATCTGCTGAGCCAATGCATCTGCCCGTAGTCTCCATTCACCAGAAGCCTCCACCAATATGCACCATTCTCCCTTACGGGCCGAAATCAACAGCGTTTCATCACCAATTCCATCGGCAAGCTCCCTAAGCCTGAAACGGATCATCTCATGCCAGCTTTGATGACGGGCCCCGGACCATCCGATGGAATGCTTGAAATAACCGGATACATCTATAAGTAGCAGAATGTACCTTAATGAAGGGGCCTGGGGTTGCGGTACAGAAGGTGGGTAAGGAAACAACGACGAGTCCTCTTCCCTTCGCATCAATTCAATAATATGTTTGTCTCTGACCCAGGTTTCCATCTCCGAATTGCGGTGGCGCTCAGCCTGCATCTCGATCCGTTTCTTCTGAATCTGCCCGGCAAGCTCACGCAATTTATGTTCCAGGTCCAGATAATCAATCGGTTTGCATATGTATTCTCGAACATGATAACGAATAGCAGTACGGGCATACTCAAACTGCTGATATCCGGTCAGCAAAATGATTTCGCATGTTTCACCCTGTTCCCGCAATATTTGAATCAGTTCCAGACCATCCATAGAGGGCATACGAATATCACACAACAGGATGTCGGGATGATACTCTGCAACTTGGTCCAGTGCTTCTGCCCCGCTTCTGGCCGTGCCCACAATATCAATGCCCATCTCTTCCCAAGGCAAAATACAGCTTAAATTCTCCAAAATCGGCAGCTCATCGTCAACCAGCAATGCGGTTAGATTCATTCATCTTCCCCCTGCTTATATTGTGGAATAATACATTGAACGATCGTGCCATACCCCGGAGATGAACATATGAACACCCCGTATCCGGCTCCATATTGAATCCGTATTCGATCTGCCACACTTCTTAATCCCAGTCCTCGGCGCTCTGCCATGGAAGACAGGGGTTTCGTTCCCTCTGCCATGATATATTCGGGCGGGTCTTCTGCCATGTATTCAAATCTTGCCAACATTTCCTGGGGAATACCGATGCCATTATCCTCAACTCGCAGCACCAGATTATTCTGTACCACAAATGCGCTGATTCGTAGTACGCCCTGATATTCGATTCCCTCAAACCCGTGCTGAATGCTGTTTTCTACAAGAGGTTGGAGGGTAAGCTTGAGCATAGATGATGTATACAGATGAGATGAAATGTTGATCTCGTACCGAAATAAATCACTGAATCTGTACTGTTGAATCTCCAGATAACTCTGTAAGTGCCTAAGCTCCTCACTGAGTGATATTTCCTCCTGATCCTGGATGCTGATGCGCAGCATATTGCCAAGTCGAGTCACCATTTCACTTACTTTACGCCCTTCTCCCCTCATGGCTAATCCGTTAATAGATTCCAGTGTGTTGAACAGAAAATGAGGTTTGATCTGGGCTTGAAGCACGCGCAGCTCCGCTTTGGCCTTTTGCTGCTGCTCCGCACGCACACGCCGGAACAGGCCGCCGATCCGATCCAATAATTCATTGAACCCTTGAGCCAGAAGCTGCATCTCGTCAAACCCTTTTCCTTCAACGCGAGCATTAAAGTCCCCATCGTCCACACGTCTCATAAATCGAACAAGCACGGCAATATTGCCAGTAATTCGGTTCATGAAGAACACATTGAAGACCATCGCAGCAAGTAAACACAGCAGAATGATGATGATGGACCAGCCTGCGAACACATTCGTCTCTGCGGATAACGCTTCCCATGAAGTGACACTAGCCAGACTCCAGTTGTAGTTTTTCAGATGATATTGGGAAATGATACTTTCACTACCGTCAAACACAGCTCTGGTGCTGCTGAACCCCAACCCGTAACTATCAGAACGTACCCCCAGATTGTCCATCTTCTCTCCGCTGTAGCGGCCGGAAGGATCGTACACGATCAGCCCTTCTTCATTAATCAGCAGGAACGACGTATCCTGTGCAGGATCACTTATTTTCAAATGGCGGAAGATGCGATCCATCTCTCCTTTTTTGATCTGAACGACCAGGACGCCGATATTCTGAAAATAACTGAGTTCCTTGACCAACCGGATCTGGGTAAACACAGGTTCTACGCCAGTCAGTTCGGGATATTCCAGCGGAGCCAGCCATTTGGGTACACCGTTGAGCTCCTGAATTTCTTTGAAGAGTGGATGCACCTTGAATTGTTGAAAAGGGAGTGCCTGAAAATTTTCTTTGGTAAAAATAGAGACAATCTGGTTGTCCTCGGATGACCGTGAACGCAAATCATACAAGAAGGCGTAACTGATGAATGGATAATTGTATAAAAGGGAACGGAAATTCCGCTGGCTGGCATTGAGCGACAATTGATTACCGGTTCCCAGATCCTGTTTGGTCGGATCTTTAGCATTCAATGCCATCTGGAATACCGATGTGGCAATGCCGTTGTCCGTGACATTGTTGATCTGCTGAAAAACATTCTCAATATTATAGCTAATGGCCTGGAGTGCATATTCAGACTGCTGATTGTATTTCTTCTCAATCGTGTGTGACGTGACCAGAAACATGCCGATTCCAAGCGTGCACATTGGTACGATGATAAGCAACAGAAATGCCATGGCCAGCTTCATCCGCAAATTCATGTCCCGTTCTCCCTATATAACACATCGTTAATTAACCTTTGACACCGCCTGCTGTTACACCTTCAATAATTTTCTCCTGAAGCACAGCGTAGATCACAATAACCGGTACAACACTGTACACAATTCCGGCTGACATCTGGGCATAATTCATCTGATACTGATCACGAAACTGGACCATGCCGACAGGCAATGTGCGCAGTTTATCGGTAGATAAGAAATAGTTGGCGAGTAGAAACTCGTTCCAGTTGCCGAGGAAATTCACGATAAATACCGTGACTATGGCCGGAACTGTAAGGGGTATCACTATTTTAGCAAAGATACCCGGAGCCCTCAAGCCATCCATAACCGCCGCTTCCTCAATTTCTCCAGGGAGTGAGCGCATAAAGGCGGCCAGAATAATAATCGTGAACGGAATCGCATTTGCAACATAAGGAATGATCAGCGCCAGATGTGTATCCAGAATGCCCAGCTTGCGTACTAGTAAATAAATCGGCAGCATGAGCGCGTTGTTTGGTATCAGCATACCCGCCAGAATGAGGCTGTACAGAAACAGACTCCATTTGCGGTGTCTCATCCGGGTGATGGCAAAAGCAAACATGGCTCCAAGCACAATCGTTCCGGCTGAGGAAAGCACTGAAATGTACATACTGTTCCAGAAATACGTTCCAATCTTGGCATTCACCCAAGCTTCCACGTAATTGTTAAACACCCAGGTTGAAGGCAGACCGAACGGATTCAGTGCAATCTCGTTGTTATCCTGCTTGAATGAAGAGAAGATCACGAATAAAAAGGGAAACAGAATCGCAATTAAATAAAGCATTAACAACATATGAGGTATACTGCCTTGGATACGCTTAGCCATCAATATTCCACCCTTTCGTTGTGTCTCGCCACCAGCAGCTGATACACCGCGGTGAGCACAAGCGTCAGAGCAAAGATTAGAACCGCAATCGTATTGCCATAGCCGTATTTAAAATTGGTAATCGCATATTTGATCATATACGTGGCAAGCACCTCGGTAGAGCCTGCCGGTCCACCTTTGGTCATGACCAGAACAATATCAGCCGCCTTCATCGCTCCAGCTATGGACAGCATGACCACAACCGAAATAATCGGCTTGATTAATGGTAACGTAATTTTAAACGCTCGCTGTACCGCTGTGGCTCCATCAATGGCAGCCGCTTCGTCTAGATCACGTGGGATGGCCAATATAGCCGCCAATACCATGACAATGTAAAATCCTGTCCACTGCCAGGCGTTGGTCACGAGAATGGAGATCATCGCGAACCGGTTATCGGACAGCCAATAGACCGGAGAGATGTTTACAGCTTCAAGCAACTGGTTCAGCAGTCCAATGTTGGGTTCATAGATGAACCCCCACAAAATTCCGATGACTGCCGTAGACATAATTGAAGGCAAAAAAACAGCTGTTTTGTACAATCCCTTCAGCTTCTTCACGTTTGCAATGAGCAGGGAGAACAGCACGATAATAGGTACCTGGATCAATACGGAAAATGCAATAAAGAACCCATTATTGCGAGTGGAAATCCAGAATCGTTCATCTGTCAGCGCTTTTGCATAATTCGAAAGTCCGACAAAACGTGGCTCTGCGGATACCCCGTTCCAGCTGGTCAGGCTGTAATAGAGTGAACTGCCAATCGGATAAAGGAAGAACATGACAAACAGGAACAATGCAGGTAATACAAACAATGTATAGATCAACGGGCTGCGGAGTGAAGTGTTCATGATCTACCTCCTTCAGTAACTTCAACTTCTTATGCTCATGAATCGCGCAGTTTCCTCAGCAGTGGAGTCTTCAGATTTCACCAAGGGCTTTGCCCCGGCAATATTCCAACCGGGGCAAGCCAGCATGATGATGAGGCAGGTTTCTTACCTGGTTTCTTACCTGTACAGCTCCACTATTCAACCGAAGCATTTGCCTCTTCCTGAACCTTTTGCAATTCTTCCGCCATCTTCTCTGGAGTGGTCTGTCCACCAATCAGCTTCTGAATTTGCAGGTTGCTGATCTCTGTAGTCACATCAGCCTGAACGAGTGCATCAAATGCTGGGAATGAAGTCTGGGATGCATTCAGGACCGCCACGATTTCCTTCATCAACTCATCCGTGATGCTGTCAGTCAGTACCTTCTCATCCAGTTTCATCGCTGGTAACACGCCATCTTCCACGAGCCCGCGTACTTGCATATCTTCGTTGTAGAAATTTTTGATAAACGCTTTGACAGCCTCCAGTTTCTGCGGGTCATCCGCAACGGAAGCGGAGAAACCATATCCATTATTGACGTCACGCATCAGAGCCGTCTGATCTCCTGCACCATTCTCTACCGGAGGCATGTTGAAGAATCCAACCTTGTCAATGAGCGATTCTCCGCTCTGCCCTTCCTTGAATACAGACGATTTCCATGTTCCGTCATACATCAGAATGGCTTCACCGCTCGTGAATTGAGTGGTGTATTCCGCATATTCAAAGCCAAGTTCGCCTTTTTTGAAATAACCTTTATCGACCCATTCTTTATGCTTCGCAAATCCCGCAACAACGCCCGGATCGGTCCACTTGGCTTCACCTGTCGCGAACTTTGCCGTGATATCAGGTCCGGCATAACGGGACCAAAGGTGGTTGGTTAACATGAGTGGAACCCAGCCTGCCTTGGAAGCAGAAGCAAGCGGGACTTTACCGTCAGCCTTGATCTCGGCCAGCATGTTGTCCAGTTCAGCCATCGTTGTAGGCGCTTTCCAACCTTTTTGTGCAAAATACTCTTTATTGTAGAAAAATCCTTCCCCCGATCCCCCAATAGGAAGCCCATACACCTTGCCTTCATAAGTGAATGGCTCAAGTGAGGTAAACTGGTCCTGGAGGCCCAGCTCTTGCAGAATTGGCGTCAGATCCAGCAACATGCTTTCTTTGGCATAGACTTTGGAGTCTGGACTGCCAAACAGTTCGAAGATATCCGGCGGGTTGCCTGCTGCCATCTCTCCACGAAGCTTTTCCTTGCGGTTCACATCCGATTCAACACCATCCAGCGTAAAAGTTAGATTAGGTACTTCGCTCTCCACTTTGTCCACCACATCCTGCAGAATGGCCAGCCTTTTTTGTTTGTCGGCGCCCACCTGAGTGTGACGGAGAAGCATCTCAACCGGTTCCTTGCTCGTCTCTGCAGGCGCATTGCCTGCTCCTTGCTGTGGTTCGTTACTTGAGCTTGCACATCCCGCCAGTGTCCACGAAGTGATAAGCAATAATGAAAGCAGCAATGTCATTCCTTTTTTCATCTGGTTGACCCTCCTCAACGTATCGAGCATTTGGCTTTACACTCTGATTATAAAAAGCCGAAGCTTACATCGTAAGGATGACAATTCATCAATGGAGGGATAAAATCCTTCACTGGGCCAATAAATCAACTGCCACACATCGGATAACAGCAAAAAAACAGCCCCTGCGAAACGTGTTCGCAAAGACTGCTTGGTTGATAGATCCTGTATATAAAAGCTAGTTACTTATTGGAGCAAGCCATGCCCGCTGTTTCGGAGCGGCCTTGTTCAATCAGGCGATACGCCCGCTCTACTTCCTCTTCACTCGGAGAAGGAACACCTTCCAGCGGATATATTTTCCCCATAGCTTGCCATTTGTAGATGCCCATCTGATGATAAGGCAGGATTTCGAACTTCTCGACCCCATTTAATGTGCCTATAAACCTTCCGAGGTTGAGCAAATCCTCTTCCTCGTTGTGAATGCCTGGTACATACACGTGGCGAATCCACATTTTCCGTCCCTGATCCGATAACCACTGTGCGGTCTTCAGTGTTCTTTCGTTGGATTTACCCGTCAGCTTGATATGCTTCTCATCATCGATATGTTTCAGATCCAGCAGAACCAAGTCCGTGTTATCCAACAGATCGTGAATCCGATCCGGTTCATTGAAACCATTGCTATCCAGCGTCGTGTGTAATCCCCAACGGCGTTTCGCTTCCTTGAAGACTTCGGCTACAAAATGAGCCTGCAATGTAGGCTCCCCACCAGATACCGTGAGTCCCCCGCCAGAGCTGCGATAGTAAGTGAGGTACGGCTCAATCTCGGCCAGTACCTCCTCCACGCTCATTTCCTTACCACCGTCCAGTGCCCATGTATCCGGGTTGTGACAATACTGGCATTTGAGTAGACATCCCTGCATAAAAAGCACGAAGCGGATGCCTGGGCCGTCAACCGTCCCGAAAGTTTCGAGTGAATGAATATGTCCGTTAACCATGCTGCCTCTTCCTTTCTGTATCCGCATCCGCTGTGCGTTTAATATGTGTTCAATCTTTTCTCAAGGCCATCTTCTTATCTCAAATTCATGACATGCAATGATTACATGGAGCCATGGAACGTCCGGTTAATGACATCCAATTGTTGCTCACGAGTCAGCTTGATGAAGTTAACCGCGTAACCAGATACCCGTACCGTCAATTGCGGATAGTTTTCCGGGTGGTCCATGGCGTCAATCAGTTGCTGACGATCAAATACGTTTACGTTTAGATGGTGTGCGCCTTGACCGAAGTATCCGTCCATCATGGCAACCAGATTGGATTTACGTGTATCCGACTCTTTACCCAAGGCTTTAGGTACAATAGAGAACGTATTGGAAATTCCGTCAAGACTGTGTTCATACGGTAATTTGGCTACAGAGCCCAGGGATGCCAGCGCACCTTTTTTATCTCGGCCATGCATTGGGTTCGCCCCTGGTGCAAACGGTTCGCCTGCTTTACGACCATCCGGTGTTGTACCTGTTTTCTTACCGTATACCACGTTGGAAGTGATCGTCAGAACGGATTGCGTTGGAATCGCATTACGATATGCTTTGTGTTTGCGAATCATACCCATGAAGCTTTCTACCAGTTCAACTGCAATGTTGTCCACACTGTCTTCATTGTTACCGTAACAAGGGAACTCGCCTTCGATTTCAAAGTCAATCGCGATGCCTTGTTCGTTGCGGATCGGTTTAACTTTGGCATATTTGATTGCACTCAGGGAGTCTGCGGCAACCGAGAGACCGGCAATACCACAAGCCATTGTACGAACGATGTCGCGGTCATGCAGTGCCATTTCAATGCGCTCGTAGCTATATTTATCATGCATGTAGTGAATGACGTTGAGTGAGTTCATGTACAGTTTGGCGAGCCACTCCATCATCGGTTTGAAACGTTTCATAACTTCATTGTAATCCAGTACTTCGCTTGTAATTGCTGGGTATTCAGGTCCTACCTGAGCGCCGGATTTCTCATCACGTCCACCATTGATCGCATACAGCAATGCTTTCGCCAAGTTGGCACGTGCCCCGAAGAACTGCATTTGTTTACCAATCTTCATGGCGGATACACAGCAGGCAATACCGTAATCTTCACCATAGATTGGACGCATCAGATCATCATTTTCGTACTGGATCGAGCTGGTTTCAATGGATACTTTCGTGCAATATTCTTTGAAAGCTTCCGGAAGCTTGGTAGACCAGAGTACAGTCAGATTCGGCTCGGGTGCAGGACCCAGGTTGTTCAGAGTGTGCAGGAAACGGAAGCTGTTCTTAGTTACCCGCGTTTCTCCGTTCACGGACATGCCGCCAATGGATTCGGTTACCCATGTTGGGTCTCCACTGAACAGTTCGTTATAATCCGGTGTACGCAGGAATTTGACGATCCGCAGTTTCATTACAAAGTGGTCAACCAGCTCCTGTGCCTGTTCCTCTGTTAACATACCTTCTTGCAAATCACGTTCGATGTAAATATCCAGGAACGAAGAGACACGTCCAAGCGACATCGCCGCACCGTTTTGCTCTTTGATCGCAGCCAGGTAACCGAAGTATAGCCATTGGAATGCTTCTTTTGCCGTTGTTGCTGGTAAGGAAATATCGAAGCCGTGCATTTCACCCAGTTGTTTCAGTTCCTGCAATGCACGAATTTGTTCGGACAATTCTTCACGTAAACGAATGACATCTTCATCAATTACGTCCACTTCGAGTGCATTCAGTTCACCTTTTTTATTCCGAATCAGGAAGTCCACACCATAGAGTGCTACCCGACGATAGTCACCGATGATCCGGCCACGGCCGTAAGCATCTGGCAATCCTGTAATGATCCCTGCTTTACGTGCTGCACGCATGTCGGATGTATAAGCATCGAATACGCCCTGGTTATGTGTTTTGCGAATGTTCGTAAATATATCAATGACTTCTTGAGGCATTTCGAAGCCATAAGCTTCACAAGCATCAATCATCATGCGAATTCCGCCGAATGGTTGAATGGAACGTTTGAATGGAGCATCGGTTTGTACACCGACAATCTGCTCTTTGGATTTATCCAGATAACCTGGTTGGTGAGATACAATGGTTCCTGGCGTGTTCACGTCAACATCGAGCACCCCGCCGTTATCGCGCTCTTTTTTGGTCAAATCAGATACGATATCCCATAACTCTTTCGTATTCTGGGTTGCACCTGCGAGAAATGCTTCATCGCCATAATAAGGGGACAAGTTGTGTACCAGAAAATCATTCACGTCTACGGATTTGGTCCAAGTTCCTTTGGTAAAGCTTCTCCAGCCTGTTAGTTGTTTGACATCTTTTTCGATCACCGACATAGTAATCCCTCCACAAATTTGGATTTCCGGACACATGACAGGATGCTTCACTCGTCTCATCTGTGCCCAGAGCCGCGATTAATGTGATTAATTTCACATGTGAGCCGGAACACGTTCTCTCTACTTGGGAACCGGAACCGCGGAATGAATGTTTTTCTTACATTTTCAGTATACGACTTCGTGCTTTCACCATCTGTGATTTTTGTCACAAAGTCAGTGACCTTCCTCACTCCACCTGCGCTGTGTCTCATTGAACCCTATAAAATTCACACTTAGCCACTGCGTGGGCAGAACAACTTCCGATCGCTGTTATCCCCGATTTCAATTGGAACTATATAAATTGAACGAAAGGATATGTACACTGGCCACTCCAAGGATAGAACAACCTTCCGATCGCTGTTACCCCCAGATTTTTTTGATTCCCTTTAAAAAGGGGAAAATCCGGGGATAAAGGCGAACGCTATCGCTTCTTCAGGTTATTTCTATCCCCTTCGTTCTTGTGTACATGTATAGTTCAATCTATATAGCATTATAGGTTGAACTCATGCTTGAAAGGCGAACGCTTCGCTTCTTCCGTTTTTTCTGCCCTCTCCGTTGTCGTGTGAATATCTTGTTCAAATAGCCGCATCACGGATTCCTTGTTACCTCTTATAAAAAAGAAGCATTTGGACCTCTACAACTCGGTCCAAGCTTACTTAAATGAAAGAACATCTGAAAAAGCGGTCGCTTCGCTCTTCCGTTTTTCTGCCCTCTTCGTTATCGTGTGAAATACGGCAATCGGGGCTCCCCATCTCGGGGAACCCTGAATCATTGCCTCAATAATCTTGGCTCGTTGCTTGGTGTTTTGAATTAATTGTTATTCAAACTTTCCATAGAACGCATTGCGGTAAACGTCTGCCAGTTCAGTCACCAGCGGCAACTTCGGATTAGCGGTTGTACATTGGTCTTCAAAGGCACGATCTGCCAGATAATCCACATGTGCTTCGAAGTCTTTTGGATCAAATCCAATTTCCTGGAATGATTCCTCAATGCCCAGTGTTTTGTTCATTTTACGAATGGCATTGATCAGGCTTGTAACCCCTTCTTCTGTTGTACGTGCAGGCAATCCCAGAATACGGGCAATTTCCGCATAACGCTCATCCGCAACAAAGTGCGAATATTTCGGGAACGATGCAAATTTGGTCGGTTTTTTCGCATTGTAGCGAATGACGTGTGGCAACAGGATTGCATTGGTACGTCCATGTGCGGTGTGGTACTGTCCACCCCATTTGTGCGCCAAGCTGTGGTTAATGCCCAGGAATGCGTTGGCAAAAGCCATACCGGCAATCGTGGATGCATTATGCATTTTCTCACGAGCCAATTTGTCACCTTGCAGCGCCGATTGCTCCAGGTATTGGAACACCAGCTGAATCGCTTTGATCGCCAGACCATCCGTGTAATCATTCGCCATGACAGACACATAGGCTTCAATCGCATGAGTCAGTACGTCCATACCTGTATCTGCAACTGCTGTTCTAGGCAGGGAGTATACGAATTCCGGATCTACGATGGCTACGTCTGGTGTCAGCTCATAGTCTGCCAGTGGGTATTTGGTATTGCCCTGATTTTTGTCCGTGATTACTGCAAACGATGTTACTTCCGAACCTGTACCTGATGTTGTCGGAATAGCTACGAATTTCGCTTTTACGCCGAGACGTGGATATTTGTAGATCCGTTTGCGGATATCCATGAATTTTTGCTTCAGATCGTTGAAGTCGGTGTCCGGGTATTCATAGAACAACCACATCGCTTTCGCAGCATCCATCGGTGATCCCCCGCCGAGTGCGATAATGCAGTCCGGCTGGAAGCGGCGCATCATTTCTGTACCGCGATCTACCGTTGTTGTGGACGGATCGGGTTCTACATCGGAGAATACTTCGATCGCTACCGGCATTTGGCGTTGACGCAGATAATGCTCTACTTTTTCCACATAACCGAGTTTGACCATCATGGCATCCGTAATAATCGCAACGCGAGTGATGTCAGGCATTTTCGCAAGATACTGTGTTGCACCTTTTTCAAAATAGACTTTGTTCGGCACTTTGAACCACTGCATATTCACGGTACGGCGAGCCACCCTTTTCACGTTGATTAAGTTTACAGCGGTTACGTTGGAAGAAGTCGAGTTACGTCCATACGATCCGCAGCCCAGTGTCAGTGACGGCATGTTGGTGTTATAGATGTCACCGATTGCGCCGTGTGTGGAAGGAGAATTCACGATGATCCGTCCAGTTTGCAGGCGATCTGCGAACTTGCTGATCACTTCTTCGTTGTTCGAGTGAATGACCGAGGAGTGACCCATACCGCCAAAGGCTACCACTTCTGCTGCACGCTCAATACCCTCAGCTGCTGTTTTAACTTTATAACAAGCCAGTACCGGGCTTAATTTTTCAGCCGACAATGGGAACTTCGTTCCCACCCCTTCAATCTCGGCTACGAGAATTTTGGTACCTGCCGGAACTTCGATACCGCACAATTGGGCGATGCTGACTGCAGATTGACCAACAATCGCCGGATTCACCGCACACTTCTCAGCGTTTATTGCTCCTGCTGTCAATTTGGCTGCCTCGTCTTTGTTGACGAAGTAACAACCATTGGCAATCATTTTCTTTTTCACCTGATCGAAGATCGGTTCTTCAATGATGACCGCTTGCTCGGAAGCACAGATCATACCGTTATCAAACGATTTGGACAAAATCAAATCCGTAACCGCCTGGTTGATATTTGCACTTTTTTCAATAAAGCAAGGTACGTTACCTGGTCCCACGCCCAGTGCCGGTTTACCACAGCTGTAAGCTGCCCGCACCATGCCTGATCCGCCTGTTGCCAGAATGAGCGCCACATCGTTATGATTCATCAAGGCGTTTGTACGATCCATGGAAGGATCATCAATCCATTGGATACAATCCGCTGGAGCACCGTGCTTCACGGCTGCTTCCATCAGAATTCTAGCGGCTTCGCGGCTACAGTTCTGTGCAGATGGGTGGAAACCGAAGATGATCGGATTACGTGTTTTGATGGAAATCAGTGCTTTGAACATCGTCGTTGATGTTGGATTCGTTACCGGGGTGATCCCCATGATGATACCGACCGGCTCCGCAATTTTCTGGAAGCTCTCATACTCGTTATCTTCAATCACACCTACGGTTTTGTCATACTTGATGCTGTGGTACACATATTCTGTTGCAAATATATTTTTGGTGATTTTATCCTCATACACTCCACGGCCTGTTTCTTCTACGGCCATCTTGGCGAGCATCATGTGTTTATCCAGACCCGCAAGCGCCATTGCTTGCACAATCCGGTCAATTTGCTTCTGGTCCATCTTCATGAATGCGGCGTGTGCTTTATTCGCTTTGTCGATTAACGTTTGAATATACTGACCTGCTGTCGGTTCTTTTGCTGGGGCGACTTCGTTCTTTACAGCCATCTCCCTCATCCTCCTAAAGGTTCGTATTGGTTTGTCTCTCTTCTTTACATTCACATCGTAACATGGCGATAAACTTAATTATGTGATTTTTTTCACAAAGTATAACAAATTTAATTTAAGTTTTGTGGTGTCCTTCATACGGCCATTTTCACTTCCTATTTATAATATAGGACTATCAAAGCTATCCTTTCCTTTTGAAAGTGAATTTAATCACAATGTTTGAAATTTCGCCATCTTTCCCCCCTTTCCATGCCCCTCAAACGACAAGATTAGGTATATACTGAACTTAAAAATTGAACCACCGCAATTTGTACCGTCCTTCCTCCCGGCCGAGATGACCCTGATCAGGACGGCAACGGTTTGCGGCGAACCACGGAGGCCAGTCCAGGCTACAGAAGGCTGTCCGATGGATACAAAGGGGAGATAGACTTATGATAGAACAACTGAGTGTACTGGAAAAGCGCGGCAATACCAACTGTTTCTCGGAAGTGAATTTCAACCATCTGCTCGTAACGATGAAGGACAGAACCTATCCCGAAGGAACCCATCTATATTGGGAAGGAGATGTCTCAGACAAACTTTATTATATGAAGCGTGGACGTGCCCAGATCACCAAATCAACCGATGAAGGCAAAGAACTGATCATGTACATGTATCAATCCGGTGATATGATCGGTCAGGCTGACCCATTTTTCGGGTCCAAACATAGCTTTTCGGCGGAAGTGCTGGAGGATAGTGAAATTGGTGTGCTGGAGCACAAAGACCTGGAAATGCTGATCTGTCAGCATTGTGACTTTGCCATCGACTTTATGAAATGGATGGGTATCCATCATCGGTTAACCCAGACCAAATTCCGCGATCTGATGTTATATGGCAAACCGGGTGCGCTCTGTTCTACACTGATCCGCCTATCCAATTCATATGGCGAGCCCCATGGAGAGCATGTCATCATTCACAAAAAAATTACCCATACGGATCTGTCCAACATGATCGGGGCCACCCGTGAAAGTGTAAACCGCATGTTAAGCGATCTGCGCAAAAAAGATGGCATCGAATACGACAACGGCATGATTGTCATTAAAGACCTGAAGATGCTACAAAGCATCTGTCACTGCGAGCTGTGCCCTAATGAAATATGTCGTATCTGATCCTTGCCCATCGTGTATGGTTTCACTATTCAAATGAAGAAAAAAGCCCAACTTCTGTAAAGAAGATTGGGCTTTTATTATGCTTAGGATGCAGTGGTCAATTCGAGCTTTACCGCATCACGTGGGTTCAACTTCATGTCCAGTCCATTTTCCATCAGTTCCTTGTCGTTCACCATGATCACCCAACGCTGATTCATGCGGGGAATCACATTCTCAACCGAAACGACGAATTTGTTGTTCTCTGACATTCTCACAATGCCACTGGACTTTAATACATCGCGAACAGTGCACTCCTGAACGTAAACACCGGCATATTGACGATTGAGATTCGGCATAATATTACCGCCGCTCACCTTGAGTAACGTTGTCTGATAAGCAACACCATCTCCCCCACTGTCAGCGGCTTTCACGTATATGATCACTTCATCTTTGGCATGAAGCTCCATGTCCCAATTTTCCTGTTCAATATCCTTGCCATTGAGCTTAACGGCCCAACTGAGTGAGGAATCCAGTGAAACCTCCCCAACCGATTGAATCCGTTTGCCATCCGCCGTAAAATCGACAAGTCCACTGTTCAGCAGTGCTTTTTTGAGTGTCAGACCTTCACTAAAGTCTCTCTTAATGGACTTTGTTGCGTCAGGCAGAAAAGTACTGCCATCCACCGCCACTGTAATGGTGTTCGATGATTCGGTCTCTTTAACGATTGGCTGTTCAGAAGGCTGTGTCTCGCTACATCCGGCCAAAATAACCAAAATCAGCAGACATAAGCCGATGTAACCGGGGATTCTCTTCTTCATGTAGGTAACACCACCCTGCGTAAAATCATTCACCCTGTTGTCCATAACCTCTATTATGGCACAACATTCATGCAAAAAAAGTGTCAATGCCGTTACATTTAATCCAGTCAACGTCCATATATGGCTTGTACAACACAAAGAGCCTGCAAGCAGGCTCTTTGTTAAACAAATCGTCGTTAACGCATATCCAGTTACGTTATTACTGGACACAAGCCTGCATGTAAGTCCGGCCCCCGTCCCCATCTTTCAGATAAGGATTGAGTCCCAAAAACTGTTCCTCCAACACATAAACGCCTGTCAACAAACGGCCCTCTAACATTCCCCCGTCCACTTGTACGCAGAATGAAGGTGCATCCACATACTCCTGATACAGTGGAATTCGACCACGGGAATGGTGTACCTTGAATCCTTTCCCCTGCTCATGTAAAGGGCGCTCTGAGAAATACGTAGGTACGATATAACGGGCAATCACATCCAGTTCCTGCACCGTATAAAATGTGTCATCACCGAGCCAGGGCTGAAACAATCGGATCTTCTCGTATTGCGACCATACAATCGCTTGGATCAACATTTCCGCCTGTACAAAATGGCCTTCTCCAACATTAAGAAACAGACGTTCTTCATGAAATGTAGTCTCGGCCTGAATCCCTATGGGGTCGGGCTGCCTCAGTTCACAGCCGATACACTTCCATCCTCTGGACGTTTGAATCCATTTTTGCAATACCGCCGGAGCCGAACCTTGACCATTGCTGCTCGCAGAATACGTATGCTCTTCTGGAAGATCATCCTTCCCCGAACGGGAATATGCAGTTCGTTTGAATAACTCCGCAGCTTTTTTGTAGATCAGATGTACCTGAATGGATGCGCTCTCAAGTTCAGCAATATCTTGCTTGCCGTAGCGTACTTCACGGGATAAGCTTTCTTCTCTCATGACAAGTGGCCTCCTCGCTCCGGCCGCCTGCGGCCATTTTTCTTACAATTATACTACAACTCAGAACAACATGTGCAGAACCCATATAACAAAAACTCCTGATTTCCGCGGAAATCAAGAGCCTTTGTCTATTCGTTCGTTCATAATTCGATAAATTCAGCCTGGGTGTCTGCTACCTAATCAACCCAGTGCTCAGCCCAGTCCTGAATCTGATTCATTACTGGCTGCAACGCCTTACCCTTCTCTGTCAGCTCATATTCGATACGAACCGGCGTCTCAGGATAGACATGACGAGTCAAAATTCCTTCACTCTCCAGATCCTTCATCCGTTCCGACAACATCTTGTCACTCATCGATGGAATCAGATTGGAGATATCCTTGAATCGCTTCGAACCACTCATCAACGTTTGAATAATCAGACCGTTCCAGCGCTTGCCCAGAAAGGAAAACGCCGTCTCAAAGCGCGGACACATCCGCAGATCTTGGCCTTCCACATTAATCACCTCTTCAGAGATCACTCAACTTACGTTTAGTTAGTATATTTCATATTAACACATTTAAGTCTCAAAGAAAACGTCTGCCGCTAAAAAGTTGAAATTTTATAGGCATAACCCTATTTCGATTATACATCACAGTATACATGACACCCGGTTTAGTAACCATGGGAAATATCGTATAACTTCCCCATGCTACTATCTTACCCAAAAAGAACCCAACTGCCACAGTCATTAATGACTTGGAGAAGGGTTCTTGGGTTTGCGCTTAGGTATACGTTATCTATGTCCATTCAGGAAGCTAATTTGCAGCTTAGACCAGCACGCCACCAAATGGTCTTACAGGTTCACTCTTGCCGAATTCCGGCTTAAAGCTGTGGGCAGGATAAGCCCATTTCACTGCATTGCTGATGACTCTTAATATTTCCGGTTTGTAATAGGTCGGATATGTCTCATGACCTGGACGGAAATAAAAGATTTTACCTTCACCGCGGCGGAATGTACATCCGCTCCGGAATACCTCTCCACCCTGGAAGTTGCTTACAAACACCAGCTCATCCGGTACCGGAATATCGAAGAATTCTCCATACATTTCTTCTTTTTCCAACACAATCTTGCCCTCGATGCCATCGGCAATCGGATGGGACGGATTCACACACCAGACAATCTCCTGCTCATCTGCTACACGCCATTTCAAATCACAGCTTGTGCCCATAAGCGCCTTGAATGGCTTGGAGAAGTGACCAGAGTGCAGCACAATCATACCCATCCCGTTCAGGACCCGCTGTGCAACCTTTTGTGAAATCTCATCACTCACCCGATCATGTGCCATATGTCCCCACCATATAAGCACATCCGTGGAATTCAGCACTTCATCACTTAATCCGTGCTCAGGCTGATCCAGTGTTGCAGTACGAATGGCAAAGCCTTCGCCTCCCAGTCCGTCAGCCAGCGCACGGTGCAGACCGTCCGGGTAGACTTCCCTTACTTCATCGTGAATTTTCTCATGGACAAATTCATTCCAAATGGTGACGTTAATCATATTCAATTTCCCCCTAGTGTAGCTCTAAACCCACCACATATCTCCCACCGGTTCTTCAATCAATACTTGTTGGAGATTTTGCACTGCTTTAGAGAATCCTTCTTCAACCGACATCAGACCGTCTTCGTGTTCAATACTCACCACATAATCATATCCGACCAGACGCAAGGCACTCATAATATCTGCCCAAGTCTTATTGTCATGTCCATAACCAACCGAGCGGAACTGCCAAGCCCGATCCAACATATTGGTATAATCTTGCATATCCGTTACACCGTGTTTATTCACGTTTATTGGATCAATCGTTGTATCTTTGGCATGGAAGTGATGGATCGCGTTCTCCCGTCCCAGAATGTGAATGGCCTGTACCGGATCAATTCCTTGCCACCACATGTGGCTTGGGTCCAGGTTGGCACCAATTACTTCACCTGCTGCTTCACGCAGTCTCAGCAAGGTAGCTGGTGTATGCACCGAGAATCCGCCATGCAGCTCCAGTCCAACCTTGACATTGCGATCTGCCGCAAACTTGCCCCATTCAGTCCAGTATGGAATGACTTTGTTTTCCCATTGCCATTTCAAAATTTCCTGGAAATCATTCGGCCATGGCGCTACAGGCCAGTTCGGATATTTGGCATCCTCATGGTCTCCCGGACACCCGGAAAATGTATTTACGACAGGTACTTCCAGTTTTTCGGCCAACTCAACCGATTTGACAAAATCATCGTGGAATCCTTTAGCAAGGTCTTTTTGCGGATGGAGCGGGTTACCGTGGCAGCTTAATGCGCTGATCGTCAGGCCTCGTGATTCTACTGCATTTTTGAAGTTTTTCAATGCCGCCTGGTTACTGAGCAACTCCTCCGGCTTGCAATGAGCATTCCCTGGATGTCCCCCAGTTCCGATTTCTACTGCTTTCAAGCCTTTAGATGCTACATAATCAAGTGCATCCTCCAATTTACGTCCTCCGAATAATACCAAAAATACGCCGAGTTTCAAGTGCGATTCCTCCCTGGATTAAATATCATATAATGGCTGGTTCTATGAACATTGAATTGCATAATTAAACCGTTCAGATCACATAATTGTATCATTATTGTGGAAAATGAAGAGCGTTTCTATCCTGAAATTGAACGTAAGAATACTGGTTATTTCACTGGCAATGGCAACCTGTAGCTTTTAAACTTGCACTATTCCCACGTCAGTCGCGTATTTTTTGATCCAGTTCATGCTGCTCTCGATGCTTTGCAGTGGAGGGTTCTGACATTCATCCTGTTCCACAACAAGCCATTCGGCTCAAATCACGCTCCAATTCATCACGTCCCGTATATAGCTGTAATCCAATCTTCAACATATACTGGTTCACCTCGTCCAAAATGATTAGTGCGATTGTACCGTCTCTGTCTGATTTTCCTCCGCATGAGTTGCTGTTACTGCATCATAAGTGCTCTCCATCTGGATGTGCTTACCTTCAAGAGAAGAACGCTGGAACGCATGCATCGCTTCAAGTACATGATAAGCAAGCTTGCCACTGGCCTTGTGTTCTCGTCCGGCACGAATGGACTCGACCATCTCTCTTACACCCATTCCACGTTCGTTCTGTCCACTTTCAAACGCTGGTGCGACGGTTTCCCACGTATCCTGACCGTATCTGCGCAGCTTCACTTCACCATTAAAATAGTTAGGGTCCGGTACGCTGAGTGTGCCTTCCGTGCCGTAGATTTCAATTCGTGGCAAATCTGAAGCTCCACGAATATCGAAACTGGTAATCATTGTGGCAATGGCGCCTTCCGAGAAATCAATAGTTCCCGCCAGATGGGTTGGTGTCTGCACGCGTAAAGGCGTTCCTTCCTTAGGTCCAGAGCCGATCTTGCGATCCGTAATCTGAATCCCTGCCGAGGCACTGATTCTGCGAATCGGTCCAAGCAACGTAATCAGAGCTGTCAGATAGTAGGGTCCCATATCGAACATCGGTCCACCACCTGCGACATAAAAGAACTCCGGATTCGGGTGCCATGCTTCCGGCCCTCCGCCCATGAAGAATGAAGTCGCCGCAATTGGCTTTCCAATCAATCCATCTTCAATCGCCTTGCGGGCTGTCTGAATGCCTGAACCGAGGAAGGTGTCTGGCGCCGAGCCAACATACAATCCTTTTTCCTCAGCCAGCTCGATAACCTTGCGACCATCCTCAAGAGAGATCGCCAGTGGTTTCTCGGCATACACATGTTTGCCTGCTTCGAGGGCAGCCAGATCCGTCATGGCATGACTACCAGGAACCGTGAGGTTCAGCACAAGCTCAATTTCATTATCTTGCAGCAACTCATCTACATTGTAAACGTTTGCGATATTAAATTCATCTGCCCGTTCCTGCGCCCGTTCACGGATCAAGTCCGCAACAGCCACGATTTCGATGAACGGATTATTTTTTAGATTTTCCAGATAAATGGCGCTAATGTTACCGCAACCAATGATGCCTGCTTTCATTTTCTCCACAGCGGTGTTCATCTCCTTATGAATGGTGAGAACCTGTACTTGCATGTTTTATAATGGAAATGTTTGCGTTTGAATGTTTGTACTTGAATTTAATACTATGGTATTCCGTTTCGGCTTCAATTAAAATGAATAATATGATTGAAACATGAACTATCTGGTCATAATTTTCAAATTGCAAGGAGTATGCCCATGCCGACAGATCATTCCTGCCAAGTTCTTACAGCAGGCTTCTCATTTCATCGTAAACCTTATACTATGGTGCAGCCTGAAGGAGTGAAGAACTACCTGCTGAGACTGCAAACAGACGGACGCTGCCGTTCGCGTATTGACGGGGCCATGACATTAATTGATGCAGGCGATCTGCTTCTTTTTGATCCCGACGAGCCATATGAGCTGAAAATAGACAATGAATACAATCCAATGGGAGAACGACTTGTGGAGAGTGGAGACTACCATATTTTCTTTAACGGCTCCTGGGTGGATGAGTGGTGGAAGCGTCACAAGCGACCGAACCGGATTAAGGTGGAACTGACTGAAAGCCTGCTCACCCTGTTTCGTCAGCTTGTGCTGGAACAGCGCCGCATTTCCAACCCTTATCCTGAAATTTCAAGTTACTATATGCGGATTCTATGTCTCGAAGTGGATCGTCTGCTCTCGGAGCATCCAACGATTACCAACACCAACTACGTGGCTTATGAGATCAAGAACTATATTGAAGAAAACGCTTCCTCTCTGTTCAAGCTTGAAGATGTGGCAACACACATCGGAATCAGTGTGTCACGTGGAGTTCACCTCTTCAAAGAAGCATTTGGCAAAAGCATTATGCAGTATACACTTGACGTGCGGCTCAATATGGCCAGGGAAAGGATCATTTTCAGTCCAATGACCCTGGAGCATGTGGCCGAGTCTTCGGGCTTTAACAACTATACATATTTCCATCGAGTATTCCGTGCGCGTTTTGGCATGTCACCCAAGGAATTCCGCCTCATTCATCGGGAACAGATGTAAGACTGCATGGGACCCTTTGTGGCATCATTCGATTCCCAACACTCCCAGGCAACAGGATGCAGACGAAATAACATCGTTTCGCTCTCCATCCTGTTGATTGGAAGTCATAGCCTGATTTATGCAGTCACCCTGATACAAGGTATTATACGTAACCGAAACTTATTTGCGCGCGGCGATCGCATCGGATACAACCATGGCCAGATCTTCGTTGCCAAACATGGACAGAACGCCCAATACGGTATCGTCCGGGATCTCACCGGCTTCCTCCTTGGATACGACAAGCTTCAGCACCTGCTGCAAACGCTCATTGCTCTGTTGGTTGGGGTAGGCCTGCCGATACATCTCCTCTGGTTCCAATCCATGGTTCACACACCACTGAGCGAATACCAGAATCATCATTTCTTCTTCCTTCTTATAGGTTTCAATTACAGCTTCTTCAATTTGTTTACTGCGTTCTTTTTCATATTCATCCATGATGTACTTTCCTCCCATATCTATATCGTGAGCATTGGTGCGAAAGACTCATTCACCTCCCGCCCCATCCTTCAAGCAAAATTAACCGCTTATAAGCTGCTCAGCCAGGTCATGACTGTCCATGACGTGACTCGCACTGATTGCACAATCATCCGGCGTTTCAAGATTAGCCAAAAATTGCTCTATGGCTCCGCTAAATCCTCTGCGAGTCAAGATGTTATCCCAGCTACCAAACGTCTCCTTGCGTTGCAATCCCCCACGTTCCTCATACCTGGCGATCTCCATGTTCACCACTTCTACCGATCTTCCGCCGCCATGCAATTCAAGCTTCTCCAGATCTGCTCCTGCCTCTCGCACCATATCAAAACTGCCATACGCCTTTCTGCCCAGCTTCGCTGATCCTGAGGCATGCAGCAGTCTGTCCAGATCATTTTTGCGTATCCATTGATGAAGCAGCTCTATATTGTGATCCGAATACCACAGCATCAGGTCAAGCATATGGATGAGATCATCATAGATGGTTTCGGCAGCAGGACGATCCTGGATGCCTGTCCGGTGCTTGGTGACTGTCAGAGATTCAAAACCTGATCCACCTTGCATCCATTCCTTCGCTTTTTGGTACATCGGTGCGAATCTGCGATTGAAGCCTACTGCCAGCAACAGACCCTGTGCCTCGGCAAAAGCCGTCATCTCTTCCGATTCCCGCAATGTGTAAGAAAGTGGCTTATCCACGTATACAGCAAGTCCCCGTTCCAAACATTGCATCACAATGTCAAAGTGAGCTTCCGTTGCTGTATGTACAAACACTGCATCCAGATCCCAAGACAACAATTCTTTCATATCTGTTGTTCCATTGCTTAATCTATAGGTATGCTGAATTTCCTTCACTGGCTCTGGAGAACGGTTCATAATTCCCGTAATTTCCACGTCCGAATGGGCAGTCAACAGTGGCAAATATACTTTACGTGCAATATCCCCGAGTCCGATGATCGCAGCACGAGTACGCTTGGTTGTTTCCATTAATCATTCCACCTTCAGATGAGTTCTAATATTTCTACGTCCTATAGTGTAACCCTTCACGCAGCAACATGCCAGTGATTGCAGCACACCCCAGCACGAATTGCCCACGGAATGGGTGAACGTGGTAAACTTAAGAAGTAAGGTAGAACGGATTGGGACACGGTTAGACCTGCCTGATCTGAAAGGAGCGTTTGGGATTTTGCGAAAATGGTTATGGCTTCTCGTATATGTTTTACTTGCGGTAGTCACGTTTATTTACAGATATGAACTGCTGGCCTGGACCGATCTCCATCAGTCCATCCCACTTTTACTCGCTATGGCAACGTTGTTTGCTCTTGTGCCTGTGATTCCTTATAAGTTTGTTATTATCGCCTTTGGTTACAGCTACGGTACCACAACGGCAGCCTGGATATGCTGGCTGGGCACAACACTTGCTGCAATGCTCGTCTATGGCGGAGCAAGAACGATCTTCAGGCATCAGGCGAGATCGTACCTTGAACGTATTCGTGGTCTGAATCGTTTTACGACATGGATGGAAGCACATCCCTTCATGGGTGTCATGTCGCTGCGTCTGCTGCCTGTCGTTCCTCAGATGGCGGTTAATATCTATGCGGGTATAACATATACGCCATTCTGGATCTTCATGGTCGCCACGGCAATCGGCAAGATGCCGGCGATTTTTGTTTTTGCGTATGCCGGGGCACAAGCTGATACTTCCATATGGCTGAGTCTGGCTATTCTAGCTGGATATCTGGTACTCATGGCGATTATATTGCTTTTGTTTCGCTTTCGTTCGGGCAAAAAAGCCTGAATCCAACCATTTAAAAATAGTCCAGCAGTGATTTAGAAGTCATTCAGATTCACCCTCTTTGTGATCCTGCTTGGTTGGCTTGTCAATTCAGGATATAATAGAAGAGTAAGCTAAGATCTTGTGTTAACAAGTTTCAATAAAAAAGGTAGATTGCTGGAGCGAGTGATCGAAATGGAGCGACTTTTGGCTTTGGACGAATGTCCAAAACAAGCGGAGCAACACCTCGAACACGAGCGCGGGATCTTCATCAGAAATGGAGTGACTATAGCATGGAACAACATTCAAGTGAGTTAGCAACTTTTGCAGGCGGATGCTTCTGGTGTATGGTATCCCCCTTTGAGGAACTGCCCGGTATCCATAAGATTGTATCGGGTTATACAGGCGGACATACCGAGAACCCAACCTATGAGGAAGTCTGCTCGGAAACGACAGGACATGTAGAGGCTGTTCAAATTACGTTTGACCCGTCCATCTTCCCTTATGAGAAGCTCGTAGAACTGTTCTGGCAACAGATCGACCCAACGGATACAGGTGGACAATTCCATGACCGTGGCTCATCCTATCAGACAGCCATCTTCTATCACAGTGAAGAGCAACGCCAGATCGCGGAAGCTTCCAAAGCGGCTTTGGCACAAAGCGGACGTTTTGACAAACCGATCTTCACGCCCATTTTACCAGCCAAACCGTTCTATGAAGCGGAAGAACATCACCAAGGCTACCACCGCAAAAATCCTGCCCACTACAAACGGTACAGCAAAGGCTCTGGACGCGTAGATTTTATCGAACGCAACTGGTCCGGTAAAGTGGATAAAGACGGCCTGAAAGAGCGTCTGACGCCGCTACAATACGAAGTGACCCAGAACAGTGCAACCGAACCAGCGTTTCATAACGAGTTCTGGGATCACCATGGTGACGGGATCTATGTGGATATCGTCTCTGGTGAGCCGTTGTTCAGTTCCACGGATAAATATGATTCCGGTTGCGGCTGGCCCAGCTTCACACGTCCACTTCGGGACTACAACGTGAAGGAAAAAACGGATCTCAGTCACTTCATGATTCGTACCGAAGTGAGAAGCCGTGAAGGCGATTCCCATCTGGGTCACCTGTTTAACGATGGTCCTGCCGAAGCTGGCGGCATGCGTTATTGCATCAACTCTGCGGCCCTTCGTTTTGTACCCAAAGAAGATTTGCAAAAAGAAGGCTATGGCGAGTATGCTGTGCTTTTCCAATAAGATTGAATACCAAAGAGAGTAGCGGGTGAACCCGCTGCTCTTTTTTGGTATACATTCCTTTTCTGAAGAAACATGTACAGCCCCTTCGTCAGATACACGCGTTATAGGGATACTAAATAATCATGCTTCCTGTTAAAGATTGGGCTAAGATGCTAATATGCTGCACCGCCATCTATGATACTCACTCCATACACAGGTGATCTGCTTCGTGATTCGGTTATACTGCTGATTGATAAAGAAGTGGTCTCTGATCAGCCCTTGTATGACGTGACTTCCGAATTCAAAGTGTTCTAAGGAACAGACTGCTGCTCATTGCGAAATTGAATTCTCATACCTGGAAGGATACTCAGGATCATCACGGTAACCGAGATGACATAGACAATAACTAAGGATGTGTTATTCATAAGCACCCCTGCCATGGAAGATCCGAGAAGCATGGCGCCCATGAATATGGGTGTGATGGTACCATTCACTCTCCCGATCAAGCGCTCATCAATCTGGGTAACCAAGTACGTGGAGATAATGATGTTGATAAAAGCTAGACTAATCGCACTCAGGAAGCTCATCACAAGGGTCAGCCAGAACCAACTCGAAACCACTTCTCCCATCATGGTTAAGACCAGACACAGCACACCTGTCATTAGAGTCCTCGTTTGATTCAACTTGCTACTGATAGCGGCAGCGATACCCCCTCCGATCAACAAACCCAATCCAGATGCACCGGACAGGAACTGTAACGATGTCTGCTCAAGGCCCAAACGTTCAGTAATCAGAAATATTTCAAGCGGGCTGATGAGACCTGAAGAAAGCCCCACGCAAGCGAATACCAAACTAAGCATTTTCAACGAACGGGATTGGCCGACATATTGCCAGCCCTCCTTAATATCCGCAAATAATGAGGTATTTGCTTCCCGCTGAGTGGAATCCTTGGGCAGAAACGTCAGTAGAACCGCAGAGGTCAGGAATAGAATGAGTAATGCGTACATGGATGCCTGAATCCCCATTGCAGTGTATACAAAGGTTCCGACGATAGGTCCGAGAATTAAAAACATGGATTGACCACTCTGTGTAATAGCAATGGCAGATTGCATATGTTCTCCTTTTACATTTCGCTTCACAATCTTCAGAGAGGATGGCTGAGAAAACTGGCTAACGATAGAGGATACAAAAGTGGCAACATACAAGATCTGCCAATAACCGGAAGATAAAACGGCAATAATCATGACAATGGACATGGCACTCAGGATGTCGCCCAGTATCATCGTACGTTTGGGATGCCAGCGATCAGCAAATGCACCGCCAATGATGGAGAACACAAAAATCGGGGCATATTCAAGTACAGTAATCAGGGAGACCGCTATTGGATTTCCTTGGGTTTGACCCATCACATAATAGAGAATCGCCATATTTCGTATCCATATCGCTAGATTTTGCAGCAGATCTGACCCTGTGACGATAAGAAAAGCTTTGTTCCTGAACAATGTGTTCATTCTCCATCTCCTTTTTAAACCGACTGTCCGGTTTATTATTGTTCAAAAAGAAAAACTGACGTTACATCAGCTTTTCATTGTTGAAGTTGTTGGATACCAGCTAAAAGGCTGGCAATGCCTTTTTTGTAGAGACGCCGGATATCCGTCAGGTCCTTCTCGTAATACAGTGTAGTCAATCCGTTAAACAGACCGTAGATAATGTGCATTACATCCTGTGGGTCATCCAGCTTTAACTCCCCGTCCTCCATCCCTTTAGAAATAATGGACTCATAAGTCGCATACGGAATTCGGATCAGGGATAACATCTCATCGAGCATCTCCTGGCTGACGACCTGACCAGAGACAAACTCATTAATGGCGTTATTCAGCGGATTCGCCAAGTCATCCACGTAATGATCAGCAAGTCCGTACAGTTTGTCTATGGCTGTCTCATACCCGGATTCTTTGTCCAGCCAAGCATCCATCCAATCTTCATTATTAAGCTTGATCAGATACATAAAAAGCTCTTCTTTGCTTTTGAAATGATAATAGATACTGCCTTTACTCCGATTGTTAATCGTACATATGTCTTCCATGGAAGTTGCACTATATCCCTTTTGGGCAAACAGTTCTTTGGTATTACGCGCAATGTCTTTCTTAATCTGAGCAACATCTTTTCTGCGTTTGACTTCGATTGGAAAAACCTCCATAAACTAAACCGACTATTCGGTCTAATAGTATCACAGCTAAAATCCCCCGTCAATTCAACGTGGCATAGGCACCCTCTTATCTCCTTCAGAAGATGTATAAGAGAGTACCTGGCTACATTTCAGGAAAGTAGTCGTCACATCATACTTACAATCCAACCAATCCAATACGCAAATGGAATTAATAATAACTGTGCCAAAACTGTACCGAACAGGCGGGATACCAGCATACAGCCGTATATCTGGTTCATCCGATCCAAACGGATCTCTCCACGTAATGATTTGTCACTGAGGAGAGAAATTCGCGGATCAATCAGGATCGTCAGCAAAATGGTGGCGATTCCGTTAATTAGCCCAGTCGATTGGGATGCCGCTACAGCCTGCCCTGGATAAAGGTACGCTGCGTACAAACTGGATAAAACACCAGTAGTGTAAATTGCCGTTACTGCTACATTCAGCATCATTAACCGTCTTGGCATGCCGTGCTGTACTAATCGTTTGGCCATCTTCCAGGATGGCGGAGTGATGTAATACGCTGCATTTCTAATCTTGCTCCGCTTCAGCATACCCCGAACCATCGCCGGGATGGAACCGGCTGCTTCAAAATGCACAACCATTCTCGATGAGAGCTTTACCATGGTTGGGAAACATAATACGGCTAATGCTGTTCCTATGGTTGCCGCACCCATTAACCAGTGTAACTGCGCGGCAAAATGCGCGTTCGCTCCATTCGTGGCGGTATCCACCAAATTGCCTACCATCGGCCCCTGGGCCATATTGGATGTTCGGGAGACCAGAAGCAAGATCCCCGACAAAGAGAGGGCTAGAGCAATTCTACGCGTGCGCAAGCCACCAAGACGAAGCGCATAAGACAGGCTGTCTGCGGCATGAATCAGCATGGTGAACAGCATGGGAATTGCCAGGCTAAGACTAAACATATGTATGTACTCCTTTATCTTCCTGTTATTGAACTTTTTCCATTCATGTGACAGCATTATACTCCTCATACACATAAAAGTATAGAAAGGAAGTGCAAGAATCGTGATGAGCATGGCCGATAACGAGTAGATAATGAAAGGCATATCCGGCAGTACACATCCACGGTGGTCGTTTACCCTTTTCTGTACAGGGTAATATACAACTAACTCATTATTATTGTACAGGAGGGAATCAAGATGCCTTGGAACAAACAGGATTATCCGGTTTCCATGAAAAACCTGGAGCCACGTATTAGAGATAAGGCGATTGAAATCGCGAATGCCCTGTTGGATGACGGGTATGAGGAAGGGCGCTCCATTGCCATCGCTACGGCAAAAGCGGAAGAATGGGATGAGAATCATCCGGTATCCGAGGGTTCGAAGCAGGACTCGAAGTCATCCTCATCAGACAAACCGTCGAACCACGAAACTTCGTCTTCCGAACGACGGCATTCTGAGCCGGTTGCTTCTTCCAAAAGTCATGACAATATTCATGTGGTCCCCATAGACTCCGGTTGGGCAATCAAGGAAGAAGGACAATCCAAAGCATTGTCTACATTCCCCACCAAGACCGAGGCCGTGGATGCCGCCAAAGAAATGAGCAACAAACAAAATATTCGGGCTATTATCCATAATAAAGACGGTCAAATCTCCTCTTCCATCAAGCCTTGAATACGCTGATTTATGAATTTATGACATCAGAGATTCGGAAACATACAGCCCATACAGCTCTAGTCATGCATTGGAGCGATGCAAAAAGCCCTTCCGCTGCTTATGGAATAAGTCCCATAAAGCAGTGAAAGGGCTTTGTTATGAGCCGAAACCATCTAATCTGAATTTGGTTCATTCAGGTTAGGAGGAATTCCGTAATTTTATTTCGTTTATTGCATGATGCTCATCCTGAATGGATTAACGTATGGTTAGTGAGATACCCCTCTAGCCACGGGAGCTCGTTGTGACGCAACACTAACGGCCTTCGCTGCAGCAGATGGTATCGGCAATTTCACAGCTGAAGTCGTAACAACGGTTCCGCGAGCCGGAACACTGACTACGTACGTAATGACTTTGCTGGCAATCCATACGGCCAGAATCGTATATAAAGTTTCTTTTACCGGGAGAAAGAACAGCGACAATCCCAATACAAAAGCATCGCTGACAAAAAAGACCGTTCCCAGCTTCCATCCCTTCCAGCGGCTAACCAGCACGGCGAGAATATCGTCTCCGCCTGTCGCTCCGCCGAATCGAAGCACGATTCCAGCGCCTACCCCTGTCAATACACCGGATAGAACTGCCGGAATCCACAGATTTCCGTTGAATGATATCACCAATGTCGAGTATCGCTCAAAGCCGTCATAGAATAGGGAAAATGCGCCTACACCTAGCAACGCCTGAATCATGAACTTCCAGCCCTTGATGTACCAGGCCACTATCATGACCGGGATATCGAGCAACAACATGCCGATGGCAGGTGATAAACCTGTCGCGTATTTTCCTAGCAGGGCCAGACCGACAAATCCGCCCTCCGATAAATGATTTTGAAAGTTAATGTGATAATAGGCAAAAGCCAAAATAAATGTACCGAGTAGCATAATGGCGAACTTGATCGCCTCTGTTTTAACGTGTTGTAAGGTTAACGATGTTCTCTTCATTCAGGTTCCCTCGCAGTTTGTAGGTTGGTTTGTTAGACCGACCGTACCCTGCAAAAGGCAAGCCTGGAAGAAATCATCGTGTACGTCCTTCGAATATTCATTCCAATCCCCTCTTTCGCAGAGTCAGCCGTTTTTTTTGGATACGGTTGGTGTACTCTACAAGGGGCGCTATGTGTATGAGAGATCGTAACGTTTCCAGATTGTCCTTGGGGAGATTGTCCTTCGGGAACTCATGGTATCCTGATCCTTTCTGTTCTGTTGTGGTTAGCTATGCCAAGTTAAACTGATCTGAATATTACACTATGCACAAGCTTGAACATATGAACTTTACACTTAGCCACTTCGATTGCAGTACCCCTCTTTCGATCGCTGTTATCCCCGGATTTTTTTGATTCCCTTTTCCTAAGGGAAAATCCTGTGATAGCTTATGCTTCCGAAGCAGCTTTCTTTCAGAAAGCTTTTAGGCGAACGCTTCGCTTCTCCAGACGGGTTCTGCACTCTTCGTTTTCGTGTAACTGTCGAGTTCATCTTATATCCATACGTGTAAATTTTCTATTCAATTTAAACTCCATGGCTAACTTGCTTGTACTTCTATTATATAACACCGACGGGAGTGGGTCGAAACAGCAACCCCTTCAAAAATGCGCATAAAACAGGCTCTGGGCTGCTCCAGCAGGCAAACAGCCACACCAGGACAAGCAATGCTTCCGAATGGTGCATCCTGCTCCTTCATTCTATGACTGAAGCTTCCAAATATAACTATCCAGTCACCCAACTGTGACAATTTGGGGCCTTTTTTTATTTTTCCGCGGATTTTAAAGGAATCATTCCCCCGTCACACATACACTATAACAAGTGTAGTCGGCTTATTCTTTGTTTAGTTTAGACCGTTTTCAGACTTACTCTCCTTTTTATGGTATAATATAACAATTGAATCCCACTACCGTTTAAGCGAGGCGGATTGATGAAAACGTTAAAGCCAAGAGTCTTTATTGGCTGCTCGCTGGAAGCGAAGCCGATTGCAGCCGCAGTACACGAAAACTTGCGTTTCTCGGCCGAAGTTACCCCTTGGTACTCCGGAGTCTTTAATCCAAGCAGTTATACGATGGACGATCTGGAAGCAGAAGTACGCACGACAGACTTTGCCATCTTTATTTTTCATCCCGATGATATATCCAAAATTCGTGGGAAGTACTATGCCTCAATCCGTGATAATACAATGCTGGAAATGGGTCTGTTTATGGGCCGTCTGGGGCGAAAGCGTATTTTTTTCATTCTTCCTGAGGATATTACAGACATCAAAGACGCCACAAAGGTCGAAGGGCTACGCATGCCAACCGATCTGTTGGGATTAAATCCATTGGTATATGAAATTCGTTCTGACGGAAAATGGGCGCCAGCCGTCTCGGTAGCCTGTTCCAAAATCGCAGACAGTATCGAGGAACAAGGACGTTGGAGCGATCCCGAAGTGGAGAAAATCATTGAGAAGCATAAACTGTCTGAAGGAGAGGCGCGGGTGCAGCTGCTCAAGTTGCTGCGATTCTTTAGGGAATTGCTGCGCACCCGCAAAGCAGATTCCATCATGCTGGACCGAATGAGCGATGCGCTTCGAAGTGCTTTTGTCTCTCATCCTCCATTCGCTGTGCGCGGCACAGCCATATACCGTACAGATGACAGTGGTTATATTGAGCAATTATGTGGTAATGTTGGAGAACCGGGAAGAAAATATGACTTGTCCGCCAATGACGACAAGCAACCTGATGATCCGAAGCGTATTCTGGTCATCGATTCGTACCTGGAGAACAAAATCAAGATCAACCTGTATGATGATTACCTTGAGAAAGAGTACCTGCTATGCTATCCTGTAGCCAAGAGGTACGTGATTACTGTTCACATTATTGGTCACATTGAAGCGGATGAGGCGGTATTTCAGCAGATTGACTTGCAGAATCGTCAACTGTTCAACGCCATCAACGATTTGTTAGGAGGCGAACCGGAATGAAACCGGAAACGAAAAAAATAAGCAAGCGCTGGGGCAATGAAAAAAAGGTACGCCTCAGTTCTGCGCCCGAATCATCACGACCGGTTCCGGAACCTAAGGAAGAAGATCGTTTCCACAAACCGGCAGTACCGTTGACTACGATTGGTCCGTCCCTGAAGGGCAAGGAAAGACCGTATAAGGTCATCCTTGAAAAAGAGGCGTTCTACGAAAAGCCTCAATATCTCGCTTAAATTTCTGTACACTTCATCAAGCCTGCCGCTGAATCGGCAGTATACCATAGGCCCCGCCGCCCAAGGCAGGGGCTTTTTTGTTGTTCATTTTCCATAAAAATAAACTGCTCTCGGCATCGTGTTACGGCGTCATCCTGCTTCACTCTTGTCATTCCAGTTTCAACTCAATTTTGTAATCATTCATTGTCGTAAGCATATCTGTAATTACTTTTGTAGTAGCTTACATTGCATCATGTCGTTTTCTTCATGCCCTTAGGTTTCCTGCAAAACCCATAAATTATACCTTATTTTGGAGATGGCCTGTCCCTATTTCAACACCTTCAGCCTGAGCAAAAATGGGGGATAAGCCCCTTCCAATATTTCTCGGTTGTATTGTGTATCATCATTGCATATATTGATTATAATATAAGAACATATGTTCTGTAAATAAAAACATGTCCGAATTCAAGGTTAAGGAAGTGAAAGTATGTCAACCTCCCCTTCCGCCCCATCCCCTGCGGATGAAGATCACCGTCTGATTAAAAGCATGGTTGTGCGCACCCTCCTGTTGGATGTGCTTGAACGGGATATTCGCACGTTGGATACGTTGCAGCTCAAAATGCCAGAAGTCTACATCCTGTCCCTGACCCGCATTCAGAATAATGTACTCAAGGAAATGCTTGCGCTTCGCAAACAGATGAGAACCCGTGGTGTCAAAGTTCTGGAGGAAAAACGGGAAGCTGATGGTATCGAAATCCTCTATCTATGCAGAGGGTACTCGCAACGGTTCTATATGCTCTGGACGTTCGCACGCAATGAAGTAAAAAAAGAACTCAGTCGTCATCTGCAGATGGACCTGACGCAGACTTGAAGAATTCGGCACTGGCATACGCCCCTCTTCTATCGTTCATCTAAACAGATGGATATGCCCCATCTGCTTAACGTCTGCGTCAAGGCTTGAATCCACTGCCAAATATGCATCATTTGATTGTAGATGTTCACTGCTGCTTCAAAGTCTTTAACCTCAGACGATTCATCACCAGCGAAACAGGTTGACCAGAGAAGCTTGCGTTCATTAAGATGGAGAATAAGAGATATCGACCATGCCAATACGGCATGGTCTGAATTTAATCCTATTCCTATAACAGAAACAAGCCTGCCACCCAAAAGGCAGACAGACTTGTCAGGTGGAACTTGGATTGCATTCCGATTCGCTCTTAATGTCTTATCAATCAAGGAGTTGTACTTCATGAATGTGGATTCGAATTTGAATTTGACTAATCAAACACCTACACATACAGGCATTGCCGCAGATATCACCGAACTGATCGGCCAGACACCTGCCGTTAGACTGAACCGACTCACAGGCAGCGATTCCGCTGATGTGTACGTCAAGCTGGAGTATTTCAATCCAAGCGGCAGCGTCAAAGACCGTGCGGCCTACAATCTGATTGTTCAGGCTGAACGTGCAGGACTCCTGCTTCCTGGAGCCACCATTATCGAACCCACCAGCGGCAATACCGGCATCGGTCTGGCGATGAACGCCGCTGCCAAAGGATATAAAGCCATTCTGATCATGCCGGACAACATGTCCAAGGAGCGCATCAACATTCTGAAAGCCTATGGCGCAGATGTGGTGCTTACCCCTGCTGCGGAACGGATGCCTGGTGCGATTCGCAAAGCAAAAGAGCTTCAGGCCGACATTCCGGGCAGCTTCATCCCGCAGCAATTCGAGAATCCGGCGAATCCGGACATTCACCGGGTTACCACGGCTCCCGAGATTATGCAGCAGATGGAAGGCAAGCTGGACGCCTTCATCGCCACGGCGGGAACCGGCGGAACCATTACCGGCACCGGGGAAGAGCTGCTCAAGCAGCTACCCGGTATTCGCATCTATGCGGTGGAGCCAAAAGGTTCTCCGGTGCTGTCCGGCGGCGAGCCCGGACCGCACAAGCTCGTCGGTACAAGTCCGGGGTTCATTCCGGACATTCTGAATACCGACGTATGGGATGCCATCATCCAGGTGTCCGATGAGGACGCACTGGATACGATGCGGCAGCTTGCTGCCCGGGAAGGGCTGCTGCTCGGCCCTTCCTCTGGGGCTTCGGTGTGGGCCGCCCTTCGCATCGCGAAGGAACTGGGGCCGGGTCACCGGTTGCTCTGCATTGCGCCGGATACCGGGGAACGGTATCTGAGCATGGGTATTTTTTAACAAAGAGGCATCAGGAGTTTAACAAACCAAACGAGGATAAGAAACAAGGAATAAACGTCAATAAAAAGAAAAAAAGCCCTTGCTCACCTACGGATGCTGAATCCGCAGAGAACAAGAACTTATTATGGAAAATATATCACTTTTGAAAAAAATGTGAACACATGAAAAGGTATACCCTCTATAACATTTAACACCAATTAGTGTGTCAGGGTTGTCCATTCCACACCTTCAGGAAGCAGAGCCGCAATGCGGTCTTTGGCTTCCTTTTTGGTATACAGTGATTCGTCGAGAATGACCGCTGAACCCGAATCCGTGCTCGTCCGAATCAGACGTCCGAGACCTTGCTTCACACGCAGGAGCATATACGGAAGATCGATCTCTTCGTAAGGTGCTGCCGATGCACTGCGTTTCGCATTGAAGACAGGGTCCTGTGGTGGATACGGAAGTGACCAGATCATCACGTTGGATAATGACGGGCCTGGAACGTCCAGTCCTTCCCACAGATTAACGGAGCACAGCACACTTTCCTCATCCTGCTGGAACGCCGCGATCAGATCACTGATCTCCCGGTCACCCTCATACATAAAGCGCAAACCTTCTGCTTCAGGTACATGAACGATGTCCTGCTTGAACGCGCGTAGTTCTTCCATCGTACGGAACAGAATCAGCGCACGTCCTCCACTCTCCTGAAGCATAGACACCGCGTCACGCAACCGATTTTCGTTCTCCGGGTGACCCGGTATAGCTTCATCTGTAATCTTCATCTTCATTTTGTCCGCATAATCATAGGGGGAAGCCACCGAGAATGATACAAAATCTTCAATCCCCAAGCTGTCCGCCACATAACGGAATGAACTGTCCACAGATAACGTTGCGGAGGAGAACACGATTGGAATACCTGTGTTGAACACACGCTCGTTCAGCATTTCCTTCACCGTACGCGGCATAATGGATAAGGTCGTCTCATCCTCGCTCTCTTCCGCCCAACAGATGTAACCATCTTCCTTGCGGAACAAAGCCAGTGCGGTCTGAATCATGTCCAGATGTTCTTCCACAACACGCATCTGATAACCATCCAGCGAGAACAATCCGCTCTCAAACACCAATTCTTCGCCGATCGCATCCAGCACACTGTTCAGACGTTCGATCTCACGTAGCAATGGCGGCTCTACTCGAACTTCTTTCCGTTCAGATCCCGGAATCGCCACCGTATACGTATCCAGCAGCGCAAACAGTCGCTCACTACTCTCAATCGCTTCATCCACACACTCCGCGAGGGATTCACGAATCTCTCCTTCTAACAGGCGAGTCACGAGTTCCTCGAAGATGCGGTGTTTCAACTTGTAGCTCAGTGCGTTCAGGGCTGCTTCTTCCAGCAAATGTCCTTCATCAAATACAACCGAGCTGTGATCGGGCAGCAGGGGCAGTTGTCCCTCGCGTTTGCGCGCATCATAGGTCCACACATGCTCCATGTAGTAATCATGGGAACAGATGATGATGTCTTTGGAACGACGGTAATGGTCACGCGACAGCGTCAGGCCGCAGCGTTGTCTTTTTGGACAAACAAAACAATCTTGGAACGGGTCCCAGTTAATTTTGTTCCACTGACGATCATTCAGATGTGGATACTGTTTGCGATCACCATACGGATGGAAAGCCTGAAGTGTACCCGGCGTGTTCACAAAATCCGGCAGGCTCTCATGCACTTCTTCAATAACAGGCGCATCCTCATCCGCAAATCGCACCGCACTTAATTTGTTCAGGCAGACGTATTGGTCCGGTGACTTGCCCAGACGTGCGTCCACTTCCAAGTCCAGATGTGCAGCCAGCTTCGCAATATCTCCGCCGGGCTTCACAAGCTGTTCAATCAAGGACTCATCGGCACAGGCGATCACCGCCGGTTTGCCCGTATAACGTGCATAACAGACCGCGTAGAGCAGATAGACTAACGTCTTGCCTGTTCCGACACCGGCCTCCGCCATAATGGTCTTTTTATCTCCATAGGCCCGTTCGAGCTGGTACGCCATAAAAATCTGTTCATCCCGTACCTCGAAGCCGGACTCAGGCAAAATATCGTAAAAAACATCGGCAACCCATTCTCCCAGACGGGATACAAAAGGTTCAGCCGGATCATATGCAAAAGGATAACGTTGTGTAGACAATCCTAGGTCAGCCTCCATTCTTAGACAAAGCGGTCCAATTTCAATTTTCCGTTTCAAAAAGGCCGCTGGGCAAATGTTAATTATCTCACGCGATGAAGCGGGTGACAAGCTTTTTTTGCGAGGTTATTTATGAGGTTCAATGTATAGAACCAATTTTCAGGGAAAATATATACAGGAATCCACTTTAAGGAAAGGCGGTGCTCTATGGATAACCATTCTTCACAATCAGAGCATTCCCCAGACAAGGCTCCCGAGACATTAACGGATCGACAGGGTCATCCCATCACGGACAATCAGAATGTGCGGACCGTTGGCAGTCGGGGACCGACTACACTGGAGAACTATCATTTTCTCGAAAAGATCACTCACTTCGACCGCGAACGTATTCCGGAACGGGTAGTGCATGCCCGTGGTGCTGGTGCTCATGGTGTATTTGAAGCGTACGGAACGGCCGGGAATGAACCGGTATCGAAGTATACACGCGCACGTCTGTTTCAGGAAAAAGGCAAAGAAACACCCGTATTTGTTCGCTTCTCCACCGTTATTCACGGCGGGCATTCACCGGAGACACTGCGGGACCCGCGCGGGTTTGCTGTAAAATTCTATACCGAAGATGGCAACTGGGATCTGGTGGGCAACAATCTGAAAATCTTTTTCATTCGCGACCCGCTCAAATTCCCGGATATGGTACACGCCTTCAAACCAGACCCGCTGACCAATGCACAGGATATGGAGCGGTTTTTCGATTTTGTCTCACTCAGTCCTGAAGCGACCCATATGGTGACGTTCCTCTTCTCTCCTTGGGGCATTCCAGCGAATTATCGCCAGATGCAGGGGTCCGGTGTCAATACATACAAATGGGTGAACCAGGACGGCAAAGGCGTACTCATCAAATACCACTGGGAACCACTCAAACAAGGCATACGCAACCTGCTGCAAAAAGATGCCAACGAAATTCAGGGTCAGAATTTCAACCATGCGACATTGGATCTGTATCACGCCATTGAACAAGGCGACTATCCCGAGTGGGAGCTGTGCGTTCAAGTGATGGAGGACAGCGATCATCCAGAACTGGATTTTGATCCGCTGGACCCGACCAAGTTGTGGCCGCAGGAGCAGTTTCCTTTTCTACCCGTTGGCAAAATGACGTTGAATCGTAATCCCGAGGATTATTTTAATGAAGTGGAGCAAGTGGCATTTGGTACAGGTGTCCTGGTGGACGGGCTTGATTTCTCAGATGACAAGCTGCTGCAAGGCCGCACCTTCTCCTATTCGGATACCCAGCGTCACCGGGTAGGTGCGAACTATCTGCAACTACCTGTCAATGCAGCAAAAACCCGTGTTGCGACCAATCAGACTGGTGGACAGATGCAATATGAAGTGGATCGTGCACCCGGTCAGAATCCGCATGTGAATTACGAACCCTCCTCACTCGGTGGATTAAAGGAAGCCGCCCCACGTGGCAAAGATCATGAACCACTTGTGGAAGGAAGGCTCGTCCGTGAGAAGATTGAGCGTACCAATGACTTTGGACAGGCGGGTGATACGTACCGGGCGTTTGAGGATTGGGAGCGAGATGAGTTGATCAGCAATATGGTCGGCGCGTTGGCACAATGCAAACCGGATATCCGGGAGCGCATGATCTCTTACTTCACACAAGCGGATGCCGATTATGGTCGGCGCGTGGCCGAAGGACTGGCCTCAGTGCCAACAGATGACAGTACTACAGTTCAGCCCAAACATGAACCAAGTGTCGAGCAAGCGAAGAAGCGTAGTCGTGAGACGGACGGATATTAAAGTGGACAGCGTTTAGAACGCTGGGTCTACGCATAGATTTTAATGCATGACAGTGTTTGGATCGATAAGTTCCGGCGTTTGTTTAATAGAGGACAGTGCTTGATTTGATGAGTCTTGCAATGAAGGACAGTGCTTAAAATGATCAGAGAATTTCACATTGAACATCGCCCCAATAGTCTCGTTGCCTCTGGCAGCCGCTATGGGGCTTTTCGTTTTGCGATGATTGCCCCATCATTTCGATAGATGGAATCGATTATGCTCCCCCATTGGATGCGTGCTGCCCTTTTTTTTGAATATACGGAAGTTCATTTGGGTGGATTAGGGGTGAGTCTCGTGCCTTGGGGGTTGCAAAAACATCCTTCTCTACGTTCATTTCAGATGATTCATCGTTAAATCAGGTCTATCAGCCAATGTCAGGATTACATGTAACCTGTGAAATCACAGGTATTGGGAGCGACCACCCCTGACCTGCCTGTATATAGATCCATCTGATCAAATGATTATTGATGATAACGCTTACAACATTTACCATGAATCTGAGCCATATGGATTGTATCAAGCCAGACGTGATCACTTATCCATTTTATTAACTGTCTGGCACACGGCTACCACTCACTCTTCATTCTATTCCCAATTAACCAAGGAGGTTTGCGTAATGAAATTATTCCCATCCACATCTACTCATGCATCTGCACAATCTGTACGTTCCCCGAAAGAACGTTCCCTGAAATCGAAAATGGCCCTTATCTGTCTGAGTGCCGCGTTCCCTCTAGTATTGATTGGTGGTGGGTCGGTTGGTGCGGCGGAAGTGATCGAGAGTAGCATGCAAAATAATCCATCAGAAGCCGTGGCAGCCTCAAGTATGACACTTGCTGCGGGTGATCTCTATGTCGCTCCTAACGGCTCAGCCAGCAATCCGGGAACTCTCAACAGTCCAACGTCACTGGCTAACGCATTGACCCAGATCGCACCGGGCAAAACCATCTATCTGCGCGGCGGCACCTATAGCTTCTCCCAGACCATTACCATTGAACGAGGCAACAGCGGTACATCGAGCCAACGTAAAAACCTGGTGGCATATGGATCGGAAAAACCGATCTTTGATTTCTCTGCTCAAGCCTTTGCTTCCACCAATCGTGGGCTGCAAATGTTCGGAGACTACTGGTTCGTCAAAGGGCTTGAGGTGAAGGGTGCGGGCGACAACGGCATCTTCATCGGGGGCAGTTACAACCGCCTGGAGCAGATCGAGGCCCATCACAACCGGGATACGGGTATTCAAATGGGACGTTATGCTTCCACGGCCGCCAAGAGTGAATGGCCTGCTTATAATGAAGTGATTCGTTCATATTCCCATGATAACTATGACCCGGATAATGGAGAAGACGCAGACGGTTTTGCCGCAAAACTGACTGTAGGCCCCGGCAACCTCTTCGACGGTTGTATCGCGTCCTATAATGTGGACGATGGCTGGGATCTCTATAGCAAAACGGACACAGGCGCCATCGGCGCGGTTACGATCCGCAACAGCATCGCCTACGCTAACGGGGCAACATTAGACGGCACCTCCACCTCCAACAGCGATGGCAACGGCTTCAAGCTCGGCGGCGAGAAAATCGCGGTGAATCATATCGTTGAGAACAGCATTGCTTTTAACAACAAAAAGCACGGCTTCACCTACAACAGCAATCCCGGTTCAATCCAGATGAAAAATAACACCTCCTGGAACAACGGGCAAAGCAATTTTGCTTTCGATAAAGGCACTCATATCTTCACCAACAACCTGTCCTTCCAAGGCGGCGCCAGTGACAAAACAAGCGGAACCGACGTCAGCAGCACCAATGTCTGGTGGAAGAACAAAAAAAGCGAGAACGCCAAAGGCCTGCTCGCCAGCGCAGCCGACTTTGTCTCCCTCGTACCTTCGGTAACACGCAGCGCGGATGGAACGCCTGTCTTGGGTAATTTCCTCAAGCTTGCGCACGGCAGTGATCTAATTGGTTCAGGTACGCCAGCGGGTAAGAATATTGGGGCGCGGTAGGTGGTAGTTAGTGAGATAAAAAGATAAATTAAAAGCAAAATCCCCTTCCCCATTTCGCCTAAGCGGTGGTAATGGAGGAGGGGATTCTTGAATTGCTTTGTATTGTCTGCTGGCTTATGAGGTAGATAGATACTCATGTTTTGGCTAAAACCTCAATCATCAGTCTGCCGCCTGTGCGAAAACCTTGCTCGAATGCCGCTTCCACATACATAGATGTGGATTGTCCGATTAAGTCTATCAGTTGTTCCAGAGCATCGTATTCATTCTCGGTAAGCTGTGTTTTGTAGTTCTGCATCAGGTCTGATATCTGGCGATTGATCTCCTGATACTCAGTTTGCTCAGGATGAATTGACTCATCCAACCGCAGGTTCCCGTGAAACAAATCCTCGATCAGGTTTGACATATTATCCTTCATGGTAAGGTCACCTCAGGAAGATTGTACATCAAGGAATGAGGTACCATGGGGATTTAGCGGAAAATCCGCTAGAATTGTTTTTTTGTTTTTTGTGAAATTGAGTCGAAGTTTAAGTTAAACCCTCAAATACCAATTGGCAGCATACCTTAGTCTAGTCAACGTGATAATAACAACTATGAACGTGGCTAACTGAATATTCCAACCACTATATTACGTTACTGGTCTCAATTTCTAGAATTTTGGAGATCAAATACCTTTTGTAACACAAGTGACTGAATTTCGAAATTGTACTCTTCAAATAAAGCATTATTGAATACGTTGTTCTTATACATGCGCTCAGTCAAAAGTATTTTTTCTTCTCCTTCCCAAATCCATTTTGTTGATACACCTAAACCAAGACCAGTACGTTCTTTAATGAGGTCATCCGTCACAATTCCAACTGCTTTAATAGTCAATGATTTAGCTGACTGTCCGATCAACGACTTGATGTATATAAAATCGCCAATCTTAAGCTTGCTAAGCATTTTGTATAAGGCTGGTGCATCATAAGGGTCATATCCAATACAAGCACAATTATTTTGAATAAATTCTTTTTTCTTGTCATATTTGCGTTCGTACATAGCACCAATACCATAAATAGCCATTTACACTATGTTCCTCCTTATTATCAAGAAACGTATCAAAAAACTTCTCCTATGTCTTTTAAATCCATACAGACTACTTTTGACTAAGCATTTTTATATAACTTAGGGCATTCCTATCAATTTATAAATTATAAATACGTAAATTTAAATTCTATATTTCTATTTTTTTATCAATATGAAAATTATTGAAGGATGACTCTCATCTCATTAATCATTAACCATTTTATTGAGGGATCTTAAACCAAAGCAAATGGTTCTTTATCCTGCTACATACACCTAACCAAAGAGATAAGCAGATGAAACGTTATTTAGTAAATTTTTGAGACCACACAGGCTTCCACATTGAAAGCAATACACTGTTCCAAAGTTACATTATAACCACTAAAAATGCTACACCCAAGTAAAGGATTTGTTAGTGCCACGAGATGTAACCTAACCTAAAACAGCGGACTTCCACTCGAAATTATTACTTGCTGAGCAACTAGTTTAATTAGTTCTATATCAAAATCCAAGTAATCAGCTTCTTTGGAAAAAGGCAATATTAACTCATTTGATTGATCTGTTTCATTTGACTTAGTATGAACAATTTTACAACGAATATCATATATACGATCTTTTAGGTTATTGATTAATTCATCATCACTCTGTTGATCAGTAAGCGGAATTAAAGAAAGTTTTTTACTTTGACCTCCAAGTTCATTCTTTAATGAAAAAAACTCCTTTTTTTTAGGACCTTTTAAAAAATCTCTTATGTCGTCTGAATTTATGCACTCTTTAAGAGTTGATAATAACTGAGTACGCTCATTTGCTAAACCTCTACCATTGAGCCTTGGTCTGATCGTCGTAATTAATTTGGTTAAATCCCCGTCATTATCCCCATCAAAAATTGGGTTTTTAAGTATTTTCTTCAGAACTTTTTTTGCATCTATCTCAGTATAAATCGGAAAATAGAATTCAATTGCTTGATAAAAAGCAAGGTACTGAAGTAATGGCATTCTTCTAGCACTGCGAGCATACCAATACAACGAAATTGCTTCACTACTATATTGTAATTTAGGGAATTTCAATTCACTTACATTAGCTTTTCGAGGTGCTCCTCCTCCTATCAACAATAAATTCTGTTTTGTTAGCATAAGAGGAAGTTTGAATCTCAAATCAATTTGAAAAAATAGGGAATCGCTGATTCTTTTTAGCATTTCTAGAGCCTTATCATGCTGATTAAAATTCACACCTCTAATTTTTAAAGATATAGGAGAGTTTCTTCTAAGGTCTTTTTTCATGATTAGAGATATTTCTTTAGAAACACCACTCAACTCGATTATTACATTTCCGAGGTCGCTCACCTGACTCAGTATAATCGGTTCACTAGATACAGTGTATTGAAACTCACCAAATAATTTCCGATTCATTATACCATTATTCTGAACATATACATGTTCAATACAAGCCTCGATAGTCTTATGCTGGTAAGAACATATAGACACAAAATTCTTAAGTACGGTGTATTCTTCGAAATTTTTATCTAATAGATCTAAAGCATCAGACTCACTCTCTAGTATAATCTCGTATTTACCTCTTCCTGAATTCAATTTTATTACAAAACCTGCTTCATTTGATGAATATTCAATTTGTGAAACCTGACAACGTGAAATTAATGAGTTAATTGTACCTTCACTAATAGCCTTAGTATTAATTTCCCCTATTTTATGTAACGATTTATCATTAGTAGCCATTCTATATCCCCTTTTAAATAATTCACTCAATATTCCTCTCGCAAAATAAAAAAGAGACGAGAGCGTAAAAACAGAAAAAGGATGACCTGTTCTATTAGAATTGAATTACCCATACAACAATTCAGAGAGAAGGCTTCCCTAGAAATCATTTCACAACAGATTTGTTCAGGTACAGACACAAAACAGGATATTACAAAAGTATTTGTATTTCTCTATTCTTGGGGATTGAAATGAAACCTCCAAACAGCAGATGCTAGTGTCTGATTAACCCTCAACGTCATTCTGTTTCAAAAAGACGTAACCATAACAGGAATCGCTAAACTCATCTATAGTATGTATGGTTATTACTATGCATAATTAAATCGTTTCCAATATAAATTAAAGTAGTCACCCAAAATGTTGATGCTTATATTAAACGTCCCCCGGAACGTTATATAGCGAAGGAAGACCTCTTAATTACCTTCCACATTCATGAGGGGGGTTAAAAAGAGATTCTAATTATGGAACCGACCAATTCTATTTAATGTGGAAACGAATTCTTTAATTAGTTTTCAGGACCTACTTTTTCCACCGATTCAAATTCCCCATAATAATTGATCTAGCAATATAATAGATGATTTCAAAATTAAAATGTATAATACTCTTTGTTGATAATATATCTTATGAAAAGGTGAGTACTAATGTTTCAGACCGAGCAGGAGTTAGTAAATAGATTAGTTAAGCATTTCAATAAGTACTACACAATTCAAGAAGTAGGAGTGGGGTATGGGATTTCTGATTTAGTAATAATTAGAAACCAAACAGATTTGATACGTTTTATTGAAACCCGACGAGGAGTATATTTAAAAGACCTTGATGAAGTTAGGGTATTCGATTATATACGCAAACGAAATAAAGTGACCTTAGATGAATTAATGACAAAGTTATTCATCTCAAAATCAAAGTTGAAGTACTCAGTTCTAAAACGATTAGAATTCAATGGTGCAATCACAACAAATGGGGAATATTATAGCAAGAGCGAACAATTTAAATTATTTTGCCCCAGGGTAATTGCGATTGAAGCTAAACTTGAGGATTGGCAAAAAGGGCTTGCTCAAGCAATTAGATATCATCGTTTCGCAGAAAAATCTTATTTAGCAATAGATGATCAGTATATTCATAGAGTTAATCAAGAAGAATTTTATAAATTCAATATCGGATTAATAAGTGTTGGGTCTAAAGTTAAAGAGATTATAAAACCTATTTCACTCAAACCTTTAGACCCTGCTATGCGATATAAGGTTGCTGAAGAAATTATCTCAAGAAGAGATAGCGTTAGAGTTGATAAGCTTCATTAAATTCAGATTGTGATACTTCCATTATAATATCTCTCCATGTCTCTAAATGAGAATGTCCAAAATTCTTGATTCGCTTCTCCTTATTAATATCTTTTGTTAGCTTAATTGCATCATTTACATTTGAGATAAAACTAATTAATTTTTCCTTTGGTTCCAGAATTGACAAATCAATCATCTGCTTATTTTTAATATACATATGATGCTTAATTACATTATTAAATTCATAAAGTTGATTTGTGTTGCTGGAACCTTGGCAAAAATCACAGCCACAAATACATTCTTGCCCTGAATTTGTTGATAAAATATCCTGTAGAATATTTTGATTAAAAAGACCCATCAATTTTTCAACATAATATCGTCTCGCTGCTCCTCCACCTTGTTCACGCTCAAGATATTCTTTCTTGAAGTTATCACTTTGTCCCAACCCCGAGGAAACAGTATTTGCTCCCAATGCAACCAGACCTAAAGAAAAATCATTAACACGTGACAAAATTATTTCTTTCTTTGATTCAGCAAGCATTTTCACTAAATAAGCATAAGAAAGATAGTGGTTAGCATTTGTCGATTCAAAATTCCCTGATATTTGCAAATAGAATCCATCTGGATTTGCTGAAGTGACCAAATTCACAAGAGACTTAATGTTGTCTATATCTTCAAATTTACTAATTTCAAATGATATACCATAATAAAGTTTCTTGTTAATACCTGCACTTTGGAGATAGGACTTACCTTCTTTGTAGGCATTGTAATCGATATTTATCCACTCATCCTTTGGATCTTCCCAAAAATGATAAGGAGATATTAATTGAGTAACATTGTATTGTTCCTGGAGTTCAATAACTTTCCTAACTCTTTGTTGTAATGAAATAACATTCGAAAAATCTTTTGGAGTCTCTTTCCGTAATGGGCTTATTAAGTAAGGGATCTTTTTATAAGAAGCTTTTGTTGTGAATGCTGAATAGCCTAATGTCTGAGTGTACGGATCAACAATTAATTTCATCTCATTCTTTGCAAGCTCAGAATAATTTTTATCAGACTTAAGTAATTGAGGAACATTAAAAACAGCCCCTTTTATCTTATGACTATTATGATATTCAACGACTGCCTTTGCATCATTCTGTATTACCATAGGCAAGAATTCAATATTGCTATTAAAATACACAGTTGTTACTTTAGAAGAGTGTTTGAATCCAGATTTTTTGTGCTTATCCAATATTGTTAATATATTCTCGAATGAAATGCTTCTTTCAAAGGGATGCTTTTTTAGTAAAGTCTCTACTAATTCAGAAATTTCAACTGGAACAGAATGAACTTTAGAGGCAAGTGATTCAGGAACTTCATTTAGGATCTTATGAATTGCCTCTAATTGATTATTCATTCTCAAAGGTTTTTCACCAGATATTAACTCATACAAAACTGCTGCTGCTGAATAATAATCTGCTCTGAAATCTATATCTTTAGCAGAACGTAATTGTTCAGGAGCCATGTAGGCAAATGTGCCCATGCCCTGCCCAGTGGTGGTAAGAGTACTTGCATCTATTAATTTTGAAATACCAAAGTCTAATATTTTGATATTGAAGTTATCGTCAGTAATGATAATGTTTGAGGGCTTTAGATCTCGATGGATAATGTTATTTGCATGAATAGCTGCAATTCCTAAATAAATATTTTTAGCTATTAAGCATGCTTCAGAAACAGTTAAAGGATGTTTTTCTATATAAGCCTCAAGTGTATTTCCTTTGACATATTCCATTACAATATAACGGTATTTTTGTATTCCATCATTTATGAATCCATCATCGACGTATTTAACAACGTTCTCATGCGTAACAGCTTTAATAAATTTAATTTCTCTCTCTACCCTTTTGGAATTTACCGCTTCTTTATCAAGAATGTTCTCTCGTATCAATTTTAATGCGAAACTACTCCCATCCTTCTTTACTTCATACGTAGTACCAAAGTTACCTGCACCTAATGTACGAACGATTTCATACCCATTGATGTTATCCAATCACACTACCTCCAATCTTTGGGATTCCCTTATAGTACCATTGAACCACAATTTGTTGAAAAACAGAAGAAAAAGTTGTCAATTCATACTCTTCAGCTAGGTTATTACGATTTATACATAACAAAACAAACCTAAGAAATACTCTAGAGGTTTGTTTTGTTATATATTTCAAACTACTCTCTCGTTACCAACTCTTTACTCAAACTCTTGTTTTCAACCACTTTATAGCTTCTTCACCCACCAGAATATTTGGTTCTTCTGGCGTTCCGATATTGATGCTTTTTATAAAAGCTTCTTCTATTCCCCTAAGCCCTGTTAAGTTAGCACCGTGCAACAAAGTTCCTTTAAACGATGCTGAACTGACATCTACCTGATTCATATTAGCATCTCGAAAATCTGTAAGGTACAGGGAGCTGGAAATTAGCTTTGCATTTGACAAATTCGCATTTGTAAAGATGGACTCAGAGAGATCCGCTTTGGCAAACCTTGCACCTTGTGCATCGGCATCTGTAAAATCGGCATAAGACAAATCCGCCTTATAGAAATCAGCATTTACTACGTTGCTGTCAGTAAAACTGGACGAACATAACAATGATGATGACATGTCCATTTGTTCCAAGTTCATGCCATCAAAAGCACATTCGGTCAAATAGGCCTGAGATTTATTCGTGCTAAAAAAACAAGCCTTCGTCACAGGCTATACACGCGATTCAAGGGGCGATGTTGAATAACGAAATAGGAATGTTATACTTGCTGTACAAAAACTTAATTGCATTAAATTCAATATTTTTCAACATATCCAAAATGAGGAATTAGAACAAACTCATATCGTGATGCAGATTATAGTTTACAGAAGCAGATTCGTAGTATCTAGCATTAAAGTTGATTGGAGGAAAGGATTCATGAATGTAGTAATTGAGAAGTTAAAACACACAGATATTGAAAGCTTGTATGAATTCGAAGTTGAAAACAGAACTTTTTTCGAGGAAATGGTACCGTCTCGAGGAGATGATTATTACATACCTGAGGTTTTTAAAGTGAGGAATGAATCTCTGCTTGATGAACAAGTCAAAGGACTTTCCTTTTTTTATTTAATAAAAGACGAAAATAATTCTATTCTTGGAAGAATAAATTTAGTTGATATTGATGATTCCAATAAAATAGGATTTCTCGGCTATAGAGTGGGACAAATCCACACTGGAAAAGGTGTTGCTAAAAAAGCATTAAAATTATTACTCCATACAATAGTTGATTTAGATATAAAAGAAGTTAAGGCAAAAACAACCACCAACAATATAGCATCTCAAAAAATTTTAGAGCAAAACGGATTCGAGTATACCGAAACTAGTGATAAAGAATTTGAAATGAATGGGCAAATGTTAAAATTCATTAATTATAAATGGATAAATAAGCCATTATCTTGATCACCGACGGCGGCTGTTAAGCATAAGATCATAAGCCAAATTTCTTCGTTCAAGATACTGAGGTTAGCTTTTTTTGTGTTTTGAAAATCCTTATATTGTGAATTTCGCGCTCTTGATGTTATATCAGATCCCAAAGAATTACTAATCAGATAACCATTCTTTAACGATGAATGTAAGTCAATTTGTAATTTATATTGCACCATTTTCAAAACTTATTTTGCGTAAGAATACACAAATAGACAAGAGCTTGTATCACTTAGATACAAGCTCTTTTTGTACTAAAGTCCCCCTTTATTGAATTAACCCTGTATGATCTTATGTGACGTTAGTATGAGAAGTTTGTTTCCAAGCGTGTATAATTTTAGCTTCTTTTTCTTGGTTAAGTCTGTTGACAGGTTTGTAATCTCATTATGTCACTTGTTGCTGGTCTTCTTGATCAAGTCCACGCCATCGTATGCCAGACTTTCCACACTTGCAGCCTTCTGCAGTAAGTAATGATCAAAAAAGTTCTTCGTATAGTCTGTAACAAGATTTCGCATCTCCATAGCATCCCGTTCGCCTCTGAGTTCCTCATTAACACTGGTAAACACGATGTCGCAGTAATCTAAATGCGCAACACGGTCAACAGAGAAATAATAGGTTTCCATGCTATTGTTAGCGCCAATTATCGCATTCATATTATAGTTTGGTTCACAAAACAGTAGCAAGAAGGGTTTCTTAATGTCGCTGCCCTGAAGGCCGAACGCACCGCTATCCAAGCCAATCCCGCAGGCGAACCGGTCGTCATCCCGGCAAACCATCGCCGTCGTAAGCCCTCCATAAGAATGTCCGACTATGCCCATGCCGATGTCAAGCAGCAATCTGCCCTTAAAGATGGAATTCAGCTCTCCAGAGTCCAGTTTGTAAAGATAATCGGCTACATACCTTACATCTTCTGCCTGTAATTCACTATACTCTGTTAACTTAGCAAGTATCGGCAGTGTAAGCACGTTACGGCACATCTCAATGGCAGTTTCATCGTCAGGCCGCATCTCCATCTTACCAGCCAACGCCAGCATCTCCGGATCTTCACCAAACGCCATAATGACATCCGAAAAATCCTTGGATACATTAAACAGGCGCCCATCTTTACGCTTATACATCGTGCTATTCTGATGGCCGATGCTTACCACAACATATCCCATGCTTGCCAAGTCTGAACAGATCACTGTACCCCATTCTGGAGAACCGCCCCCGCCGCAAACATAGAATAACACCGGATAGCGCTTTTCCTTCCCGGAGAGAGCAAGGTCGTCGTAACACTGGGTCTTGATATCTATAGAGAAAAAATCCTTCCCGTTAAGATTCGCAGTGACAAGCGGCTGCTCATTAAGCATCTCGTAGACTTCAGGAAACATGTACGTTGATGTAGTCTTACCTTCGCTACTGTCGGACGGATAGTACACAAACGCCGTCAGTTCTCTTTTTGAGTGATCTGATGCCGTGTACTCAAAATCCATCTGGGTTCGACCGACAGTATAGCCGCCAATTGGTTCTGGAAATGCGTCATAAGTTTTCATTTTCTTGTTCCCCCTTAATTAATAAAGTGGCGAATGTGAAATACATATATTGCGCTATAAGCGCTTTTCAAAACTGTGAAACGATTACATCCTATCTTCAGTGAATCATATCTACTCCTTGGCTTTCTTGAGATCGCTAACAATTTCAGAATATTTATGATCTTCAAGCAGCCCATGACCCATAAAGTCAGCAAAGTACTTGCTAATCTTATGTTGCAGCTTAGAGTCCTTAATATTGAATTCCCTAAAAAACATGACTAAATTAAACTGCATTGACTCAAACATAAAAGAAATCAGGTCGTCGTCAATATCAGGTCGGAGATATCCATCAACCCTCATTCGGCGTAAAATGTCCTTGATTAAGGGAAATGACTCGCCCTTTAGCACATTCAGATATACTTTAAGCAAAATGTTCTCAGGAATGTATAAAAATGTTTCAGTGAGTTTGATTTCCAACTCATTCAGTGGCTCGGTCACCATGCCATTAACGTTACTAAATAAGCCAGTCAGGAAAAACTGGAAAAGGGAATCTTCATTACTGTTATTAAAATACGCAGCTCTTTTCTGGGTCACATTACGTATTAAGAGACAATAAAGGTCATCTTTGTCTTCAAAATACCGATAAAATGTTCCAGGGTGCATAGACAAACTATCCAAAACCATCTTCATAGTTATATCCTCGTAAAGATGATCAACAAAAAGATGCATAGCGCTATTAGATATTTCCTCGCGCCTTGCTTCATCTAAACGAAAGAAAGTATTTTTTGGCATAGATTACTCCTTAATGTGAAGTGTGAATTGATTCACACTTTACCGATAATCCATTCACATGTCAAGTATTTGAATAATGGAACAGGTTAACACACTAGTTTTCTAAAAAGGAGAGTACTATATCATTCAACTTTACTTAATTGATGGTGTTTCAATAAAGGAGATATCATCAATTAAGAGAATTTCAAAACGTACTTTACACTATTGGGTTAAGCAATATCACACCCATGGCTGTATACCTATATTTAATCATGTTAGTATCTCCAATCTTCTTAATGGTTTCGAGATAAAAACTTCATCCTATCTTTTATGTAGGTATATAATATATACGAGGAGGTTCATTATGAAAAAAATAATGCTGTTCATCTTAATTAGTATGATTCTACTTCCTGGCTGTTCTAACAAGGATGAGCAAGAGCATTATCCAGTTTACGAGGGTACTGTAGTATTTAAATCAGACCAAAATGACAAGTACAAATTTCTTGTTCTTCAACATATAAGTAGGGAAGATTTGGAGAATGGAAATCTTGAGGATTTTGTAAAACTAGCACAAGACCAGGAAGGTGCGTATTATTACCTCGATAAAGAGAATTATGAGTCGATTGAAGTAGGGCAAAGAGTAATAATCACTGCTGACTTTAACCAACAAGAATCCTTGCCACCCATTAGGACAGTTGTGAGTATTGAAAAAATCAATGAATAAGTTACTCAATAGAGAAAATCCCCCGCGATAACTTCGCAAATTATTAAAAATAACCATGATAATTTAAAACCGACAATCCAAGACTGAGGGGGATTATCATGGTTCTTTGTACTGGATAACACACTTTTTCACCAAGCCGCTGTTCGTTTCATGTTGCGAACACATTCTATATCCACATATATGAACGTAATATATATATGAACATTCGTTGTTCTTCGCAAATGATTTATGTTTCACAATCAGTGAGTTAAGAATGTAAATCCAATCTTTTTTCACGGCATCTGATAAATTATAAATCTCCTGTTTAGCTTCTGGATGCTCCTCCACGTATTTCTCACTGTAAATCATCAAATAGTTATAAAAATTCATCATATTCCATGACCACCATTACATCTTCATCATATGCTGGCGGCTCTCCAATAAAACACACTTTCTGATCGCCAATGTACCCTTCCTCTTTTGGCAATTGATAGGATCACAAAACGATCAGCATGGTCAACTATCTTTTGCGATTATTGACTCTCAATCTCACTGATCTCACTATATTTTTGGTTTATCCACTCTAATGCTAATTCCGCTTGTTCTTTCAAGATAACACTTCGCTGGCTTTTATACTGAAAGTTCTCTTTTGCCCATAGCAACAGTATCTTTACATATTCTAACGTCTCAATTTCACATGTACTGCCCTCTTCATCTTCTTATGTAAATATCTTCAAAAGTTGTAAAACACTTGTAAGATTTTATTAAGTTCACATTCCCTCCACCTTCGTATAACGTTATCTTCCCTTTAAGTAATTCGATTAACTTTCCGATCTCTTCCTGGTTAACGATGAATCGATGCCTAGTCCACGATAACTTCGTTGAAATCTTCTTTATATTCCATTGTATACCTATATTTAATCATGTTCGTATCTCCAATTTTTTTAATACAACGGATAGGCGGATGTAATCATAACAATATAGCCCACAATAATTTATTATGCTCCTTTATTTGCTGTCCTATCACCTTCTTTGGTTATTTTCTGCATACAAAAAAGCTCATTCCTCACAACATTCAGATGGGAAGAGCTCTCGGATTTTTATAACACCAATCGGGGTCATACGGTAACGTTTTTAGTGCTTGCATATCTTCCCAACTGTACACCCAATACTTGGACTATGAATACTATGGACGTATAAGATACACGAACTTTCGTTGTTCCTCGCAAATGATTTATGATTCACAATCAGTGAGTTAAGAATGTAAACCCAATCTTTTTTTTACCATATCTAATAAATTATAAATCTCCTGTTTAGCTTCTGGGTGCTCCTCCACGTACTTCTCACTGTAAAACATCAAATAGTTATAAAATTCATCATGCTCCATCACTGCCATTACATCTTCATCATATGCTGGCGGCTCTCCAATAAAACACACTTTCTGATCACCAATATACTCTTCCTCTTCTGGCATATGATAGGATGAAAATTGTACCTCCAGTGGACCTGAACCATACCCATGTCTCTCATGATCTCCGAAGTATGTTAAAGCTCTCGGAAAATCAATAATCCAGAAATAAGATTCGACTAATCTATCTATTTCAGCTTTTGTTGCCAATATTTTATACATCATATCTCTCCTTCATTGTTAATTAAAAAGCAGGATAAAAGTTCTTTATGTTCCCTTTTTCATCTACGAACCCCACAAATTTCAGCCCATTTAGTTCTCCTTTAACTATCCCGTTCTTCACGTTTCCAGCCTGTATCTGTGGCTCTAATGCTACTTTTCCCCAATTATACATTTTTTCATTAGAAATTATATTAGGATCATATACTGTTTTGGGATCATTCACTCTCTTCCCAAGCACATTTCCATTTGAGTCCGTTATCGGTTCAAAAATACTTTTATCTGATTCACTTCGCTTCAAGGACAGAATTTGATACTCCACCTCGTAAATCCCCTCGACATTGTGCTTCTTGGGTTCACCTATAAAATAATCCTTTTTAACACTCAGCCCATACTTATTTGCGTCTTCTTGTAAGGCCTCATTAAATTTGTCCATATTATGACCACCTGATACTCCAGGTCTGCTACCTCTCTTAAATCCATCAACGTTTACTAGGTGATTGTATGGTCTTTGCAATTTTTCAGCATCACTTACATGTTCACTTATTATACTCTTAGATGCTAAGCCCTTTACTCTCAGTAGCCTTCTTTTGGTCATTCGCTTTCCTCGCTTCAGCCGCTTCCAAATTCTTCTTAATCTTCGCCACAGCTGGATGGGAAGAAGGCAGCCGAAAAGGCCCTTTGCCACCCGGCATACTGCCGCGAACCATCTGAAACGCCATAAATAGCTGACTGAACTTCAGAGAAGTCAACATCATTTGAGCATACTTATCGGATACAGCCTCGCCTGTGAAGGGATGAATTCCATTTTCAAAGGCTTTGATCTGCATCGCATAAATATCTTCCCCTGGCGCTTCAGCATCCGTAGCTTGCATCCGATTAAAATCCAAATGCCCCTGATCCTTCTTATATGCCTGCAGGGCTGCCTGATCCGTAACACCATTCTCGTTCACAGGCATCCACACCCATTTGCCAAACATATTGACTTGAGCCATCCGATAACCCTTATCATCCGAACCGGCTTAGTATCTCGTGGTCTTCATCATTGCTCCCGCACCCACAGCGCCAACAGCACTGCCAAGACTCACCTTTTCAGCATCGGCATTCTCAAATCGCGTGGAAATATCCTTCAGTTCCTTAGAGGTGTTCACCATACTTTCCAGCGCCTTCTGCAATACAGGACGTGAGCGCGCAAACTCACATAAAAACGCTCCTGCGTCACACCCAGCCACATCTGCTGAAGGAACATGATCTGTCTTGTGAGATCCTCCCGTATATGCTCCAATTGTTGTCTCGCCTGATCCACCTGATTCGATACGTGATGTAACTGTTCAGGGGTAACTTTAATGGTACTCATCCATTTTCACCGCTCATCTAAGATATGATACAACTATGTTAGCAGAAGTTTAATGGCAATTACATCCGGCTAACCTCCTGATTTCACTTCATGAATCCACGCTCAGAATGATTTATATCCGTCCTTCAGCCCCATAGGATCTCTCTGAAGGTGTATACATGTTCCTGGGAGTTGTCCTTCAATAAGATGACTACAGGATACTGTGGCATTTTACTGCGACGAGCAGCATACTTTAACAATTAATGGCATTAATGAATAAACTTGACTTGTACCGATGATTAGGTGTACTATATGTTTGTATAAATGGAATATATTACAATTTAAATATTTATTTTGGAATCTTTTATTTTCAAGCTGGGTATTAGAGCACCGCTAGCTAAGATAACAATGCGTATAAATGAGTTTTCCATTTTGTCTGCAACACATCATCCATTGGCAGGCATTCATTTTACATATACATTCCTACTTCATAGAGTTTTCTAGCCTGTAGAGTTCTCCTCCTTTATTTCTGTTTTCAGTAAAGAAAAAAAGGGGAAGAACCATCTTCAAAAGAGAGGAGGGTAAGAGGCTTTAATCTGCAAGCGGGTCTATTTTGTCGTAATCGCATGTTTTTTGTAATAGGATACCCATAACAAGAAAGGTGGAATTTATTGCTATGAAAAAATTGATTAGTTTAGCTCTTATTCTTGTTCTAGCTCTTTCGTTTAATGTAGCTGCCTTTGCAGACGGTGATGTGACTCAAGCCAAACCGTTGACAAAGGAAGAAATTATTAATTCCAAAGAATTCCGTGAAACTGTGAAAGCGGCTAAGGCTGAATTTGAATCGCAGAAGGCTGATAATGCGGGTGGTCCAGTTCTGTTTGCGCCTGCTCCGAAAGTATCTCACATTAATGTATATGGTGTCGTATCTCCTAATGGCGGTCAAGAAATTTACGGCTTCAATAACAACCCGCTCTCCACGACCAATGATCACGGTGGGGCTTGGATTCAGTGTATTACTTTCCAGATCGGTTATGACAGCAGTCACTACGGCACACTCGCCGGCAATACAATGACAAACAACTGGTCTGAAGCTATTGATTTGGACGGTGATCGTGTCGTAGATGCTTGGGCCCATTCTTGGGTTTATGAAGCGCCTAGTACAGGGGGACAATTTGTAGGTACGGTCTATTCCATTAATATTCCAACACAATGGACCGCTTGGATTAATGTCCGTTAACAGGAAGGATGTAATATGAATATTGGAGGAATTGGCTATCCTGGTTCTATCATGAGGAATACGGGAAGTAAGCCCAAAGGCTCATCAGCTTCGGATACGAATTCGATCGTACCTAAATTTGATATGACAGCTCACTCTTCTGCTAACAATTCTGTTAATACATTTGCTCAGGCGGCCTTGAAGAATGCATCTCAAGAAGTCCAGGATGCGTGGAACAAAGCAGAGGAAAAAAGCAGTGGGTTCAATCCCTTAACCGATGCTGATGGTAAAATTGCAGGTTCCTCCTTGTTGGCGCGACATATGGAGATGGAATACAACCTGATGCTTCGTTATGGTGCTAAGGAAGCCCGTATACGCATGGACAATGTGCTTGCAAACAAAGATTCCGCCAAGTCTCTAATCCGTGCGGCTTTGGAACGAGCTAAACATCCGTTAACAAGCACTAAAAGCTCTGCCCAGCTTGAGTTAGAAAGGCATTTTTTAGAGTCTTTTTTATCGCATCTGGATTGATGGACACGGATTTGATTCTTGATCAGGCGCAGGGATATACATCCCCTGCGTCTTTTATCGTTGCGACGTGATCCTAAGAGCAAGCAGCACAGCAAAATCGCAAGGGCATTGCCGAGTATCCTGCCACGACGAGCCGGGAGTTGCAGCCCGCCGCGGCCACGTTCCATTTCCATGCTTCTCTTGCAGAGTGTTTAGTTCAATAGGGTCAAACCTTCCAGTTCCGCTTGTTTTAAATCAGCAGTAACCATCATAAAGTTGTTGTCCTACTATTACAGGCCCGACTTCTCAGCGTTACAGCTGTCAAACCAACAAGACCCGGGCAACGCTTCTGCATTCAGCAGGGCATAGCCGGGGTTTATATTTTATCAATTATTGTCCTAGCATTTCTCAACCTATCTCACTGCGTAAAATCATGCTGCCCGATAGGCAGTTTAGGTCGGCTTTTAATTACTGACCATCGTCGATCGCAGTGAACTGACCTTTCGGGAAAATCACCTCCGAGACGATGAAGGGAATGCCCCGGATTGTACCCGGTTCAGTACGACAGCCCCTTACATCGAAAGGTAAAGGGGTATTGATATCACAGATTTGAACATAAGGCTTTCTAAATTAAATTTGCGTCCAAGCAATTTAATCTTATCTGCATAAGGTAATGAATATATAGAAAGCGAGGTATAACAATGCCTACTCAATTTTTAGATTCTCGTCTATCGCTGCATAATACCTTTAGTGTTGGCACTACAATTTTATCAACAACCCCTACGTTGCTGGGTGATATAGGTCTTCAAACTGTCAGTGCTATAGGAACCTCAAACGAAAATGATGTACGTATTCAACTTTGGGGAACAGTTGGGGTTAACAGATCTGCAGCAAACCTAGTCAACATCTATGTTGAAAGAGGTGGCACTGGTATATTCGGTACAGGATTTCTCATTTTCAATTCAACGATTGATTTAACTTCAGGTCCGGGTTCCAGACTTCTGACATTTGCTGCTGGCGACTTCCCACCAGTAACTGATGTTGTAACTGGCCAGATTCGATATACAATGTATGTTGCAAGTACCGCAGCAACTGCTGTAACTATTATTGGCCCAGTTTCCTTTAATGGTTTAGCTCAAGCAGGCACATCTTAAAACTAAATATAAAAAACAGGAACTCGGGATGCTACTTAGCTCCGAAGTTCCTGTTTTTTAATTCTCTTTACGATCTATATAAGTTGAACTAAAGATATATTCACACGTACACTCCGATGACAGAATAACCTTCCAATCGCTGTTATCCCCAGATTTTTTTGATTCCCTTTTCTCAAGGGGAAAATCCGGTGATAAAGGCGAACGCTTCGCTTTTTCAGGTTTTTTCTGTCCTCTCCGTTTCTGTGTAAATGATTAGTTCAACTTATATAGTAATCTTAGACAATAATATTACTGTTTAACTCTACGTAATGCTTAGAAGAAAGCACATGTGCGTTTCGCTCTCGTTCGATTTCCACAATACAAATATATCATGAAAAAAGTCCAACGAATGGCCTTCATTCATAACTCAGTCAATAACCAGTCATATCTTAAAAGCAAGTTTTAAATTGTTATATAGATTCAGCCTTATCTTCTAAAGCATAATAGATCGTTGTAACTTCTTGCCGCTAAGCGGACAACTCTTTCAAATCAGCAACATACGATATTTCAATATAATAGATTGGAGGAATGAAAATGGTTCGTACACTTGACGCTCGTACTTCTCTCGCGTCGACGGGCATTACTCCGCTCAACATCCCACTTCCAGCAAACACACCTACTCTGCTCGGGATCGTGGGACTCAACATTGTTAATCCGGGACCGCTCATCCGTACTCAGTTTAATGGAACCTATCGTTTCTCAGTGGCCAGTTTATCTTCGTTGCCCTCTACTATTCGCTTGGAAATCTTCAGGGGGTCCACCAATACAGGCCAACCTATTTATGTCGTTTCCCAACCTGTATTCCCTTCCACCAACAGCATACTCGCAAGCTTCGAAGGTTCGGATTACAATGTGCCTCCCCCTGTAAATGGACAATTAATCTATTCTTGCTATGCAACATTTGTGCCAGCATCCGGGATGGAACAAGCTACCCGTATTGGACCGGAATGCTTTAATGCTGTCGCATATAGCGACGATTAACTTCAATTTCTATATGAATCTCTAGGGAAGGAGGACATCAAATGGTCAAAACCTTAGATGCACGGACTTCTCAAGGCTCCAACGGACAGAACATATTAACACCCAGCTTCACGAATGGAGTCCCACAATTATTCGCGCAGGTTGGACTACAAGTAAATAATCCAGGAATGGTCATCCGGACGCTTTTTTCGGGTATTATCGGAATTACCGCCGATCAGCTTCCTGTTAACGGGGATCTTGTCATAGAAGTGTATCGAGGATTGAGCAATTCACAGCAACTTGTTTATCGTGCGGGTACTATTGTCCAGGCCAACCCGTTTTTTAGTCCTTGCGTATTAAGCTTTACTGGCTCGGATTATAATGTGACACCCCCTGGAAATGGTCAACTTATTTATTCTGTATACGCTACATTTACCTATAATCCAAGTTACAGTGTTAGCAACCTGCGCCTTGGGCCCGAAAGTTTCAATGCTACAGTTTATTCCGATGATTAATAGTTATGAGTTAATTTCGGAAACATGTTCCCTCTTCTCATTTATTAAACGTAAAAAGGGAGAGCTAGAATTCATTAGCTCTCCCCTTTTATTTATGTTTGTTATTTAGTAAACAGATTCCTTACTTAGCTCTATGTCTTTCAATACTTCCAACCCCAGTCTATAAAAATACATAAATCCAAATCAAATTCTGCATTCAAGTCATAGGACTAGGCCGATTGCCTTTTATTCGATATATATCGCTGGGGTCTCGTTATTCATAACTCTGATTGAGAAGGTAAATAGAAAATTCAAATTTTTGAAACATCATTTTCTTCAATACTTATGCTGCTCATAATAGCCATGCAACTTTTGAGGTATAAACCGACTTCTCCCATCACAATGTTTCCAATTCTTCATCAATTTTTTCTAGTTCATATATTAATTGCTTAAACAACTTTTTGTTTTCTTCAGTATCTGTATTTCTAAAATCTGTTTTTCCCAGAAAAGCCATGTAGATGCTGATTAAACGATTTTGAATATCTTCCTCCTCTTCTGTGCAATCCAACTCAAAAAAACCTTCAATTCTTGGTTTCTCTGATTTTGGGAATCCTCTATTTTCAATAGAAGCCTCTAGTACATCTACTACATAAATTGCTTCACTTTTAAACTCAGGTTCATTCTTCATGCTGCACCCCACTATCAAAAAAATAAGAAACATGGACACTGACATTTTTAGTGACAAACTACCTTCTCCTTTTTTTAGATTTGAATATAAATTCCGGTGGATACAAGTGGTTATCGACTCGTACTGAGCTCCTCTACTTAGCTTGCTATTTACAGACTGATATTTAGTGAGTTGCTCTTCTGCATCTTCATAGTACCCATCGGTATCACCATAAGGAACATCTCTTCGCGCCTTCAATTCCCACATTTGGCCACTTGATGTTACTATATCTACCCAGTAGTGCTTATTTGGCCACCATGAAATTTTCTGCTCTATATGAAACTCCAATGTTGTACTTAATCCTGTTTTTAAATGAATAGCTCTTGCTGTAGACACTTTTAGATGCGTCAAGAAAAAAGCCACACCGAGGTAATTCTCACATGTGGCACAATGGTTATCGACAGCTTCAGTTATTCCTTTGGCAAGATCAAAGGATTTGGTGAACCACAAGAAGGTGCTCCGCTTGATGCAAATGCTCGGTATTCAATCCCGAATTCGTCGTCAACGACGCTCTAGTAGTTCGTATTCACCTGCTCAGCGTGTAGCAGAGAACCGCTTGAAGCAAGACTTCAGTGCGGAAAAGCCGAATCAGAAATGAGTAACCGACATTACCCAGTATCGTGTTGGAGAGCGCTGGGTATATCTATCTTTCAGCCATAAAGGATCTGTTTAATAACGAAATTGTGGCTTACCAAATCGGCGAACGCAACGACAATGAACTCGTGCTCCGCACATTCAGCAAAGCGTTTGCGAAGCAAAAAGACGTGACCGGACTGGTCGTTCACAGCGACCAGGGATTCCAGTACACTTCTCACGCTTACCACGAGATGCTGCCAAAGGTTCGCGCCCGAATCAGCATGTCTCGCCGAAGAAATTGTTATGATAATGCCTCTAAGGAAAGTTTCTTCTCGCATCTCAAAACGGAAGGACTCTACCCTTTTCATATTCAAACGGTTACCGAAGCACAAAGCAAAATTGAAAAATATATTTGTTCTACAACCAGAAACGGCCACAACGGAAACTAAAAACACTGACGCCGGTAGAGTACCGACGCCAGTTTGCCTCCTAGGGTCTTTTTTCAGTGTCTATAAAACAGGGACTTGACCACATGTGGTCTGTAGGTTTTTCAATCATTTCCTGCAAATGTTCTATGTTTATTAGAGATCTTCAACTATATCATGTTCAAGATCCCAAGGCTCTATCGTTTTTATTGCACTCAACGGAATCAGTAATCGTGTATCATCATGAGCATCTTCAGGTACAATAACCAGAACATTATTAAAGGAATAATAATTAATGTACATACCAATTACATTTAAGTTATCAAGAAAAGTTATCTTGATACCTCTATTTAGATACCCCTTCATAAATATTTCTTGTTTTTCCACAATGTTTCCTCCTATGTCTTAATTATTAAATTCTTGTTTCCAGCTTTCCAATCGAAATAGTAAATTCCTTCATCTGTCCAAACTTGAATTGCATACATAATTGTTGTTCCTTTATACCATTCTGCAAGTTTGGTGCTTGCTACACCAACATCCCCAAGGTCTGGTAGTCTACTACTTGTTCTCTTTATGTATTTTCATAATGACTTGTTCCCCTGCTATAGAATATACAAATCAAAATCAAACTCTGCTTTCAATTCATAGGCTATACCGATTGCCTTTTGCTCGATAGTAATCGCAGGAGTCTCATTATTCATAATCCTGATCGAGAAACTAAACAGAAAATTCAAATTA